>CAWFUH010000001.1:0-208758 GCA_963818855.1 Bryobacterales bacterium
GTTATGCGCTGCAGTGCATAACCCCTTTCATTTCATCGAGAATAACTTTCTGGCCGGGCGCACCTTCCGCAGTTGGGAGGATCTGAATCAGCGGGCGCGGGAGTGGTGCGACAAGGTCAACTCGACTTATAAGAAACATATCCGGGCGGTTCCGCGGGAACTGTTCGCCGTCGAGCGGCTGCACCTGAAGCCGCTGCCGGCGTGGATTCCGGAAGTCTACCGGCTGCAGCAGCGCCTGGTCGATATCGAAGGGTATGTGGCGCTGAACAGCAACCGCTATTCGGTCCCGGTGGACTGGATCGGCCGTCGCGTGGAGGTGCGTGAGACCAAGGACAAGATCGAGATTCAACTGGATGCGCGCCGCCTGGTGACGCACCGGCGCATCGCCGAAGCCGAGCACCAGCGCGTGATGCTGCGCGGGCAGAACTCCTCACCAATTTTGATGTCTTCGAAGGCGACCGCACTTCACGCCGTTCTTTTTGCCGTACAGCGTGCATACGTGACGCGAATCAGGCATCCTGCTCGCAAGCTGATGAAACAGGAGCGACACTCGGTCTGCACGGGCCACGCGCCAACGATTTCCGTAAACGCCGCTCTGTCCACGCCCTTGGACCTGGACCGGCGCGGAACTCCCCAAGTCCGGCACCCAAGGCGAAGCAGACAGGCTCCAAAAGAGTGTACGGAGCAGTGAAATCAGCCTCGGCAGAGTTGAGATTCTTTGAATCAGCTACAGCACTTGCATGCCATTCCTGGCACACCGCTCTGGACGAGGCCGTCAACAAAAGCCCCACTGTCAACCGGAGAAACCGGAGAATTCGCAAGTGAAAACGTGGGGTTCGGCCTCAACCCTGGGGGTTGAGCTTGGACCCCCGCGATACCCCTCTTCCAACCGGAGAGAACGTGAGTCGAGGGAAAACCTGCGGAATGTTGGGGATACGCGCGGGGGAGACGCGGGGCGCTCCTGTCAACAAAACAGCCGCTCGGAGTTGGGGCAGAAATGTAATGGCTCCCCAAAAATCATGGTTTCCAACAACCTCTCCGCCCGCAACCTGTTGATTACAATAGAGTGCCTAGCACCAGGAATTGCCTCAACTGATCGCTAAGCGGACCGGCTTGCCAACACGGCTGAGCATTTCCACGAGCGTATCGATGGTGAACTTGGCCGTCTTCTTGTTCACCACGTCTGATACACGCGGGCGTGAGATCATGAGAATCTCGGCGGCCTCAGCCTGCTTTAGGTGATGTTTCGCGATCCAGACGGATAGTTCTTCCATCAGTTGCTGCTTCAGCAAGCGCGTGTCATTGATCTGTTTGCGGGACGCAGCCTGCAGACGCTTGGCCTCGTCCGGGGTAAAACCCAGTTCCAGGAAGAGGTTCGCTCCAGGCTTTGTCACATGGCGAATTTCGGTATCGATCTTCATTTCTTTTCCTTTCTCGCGTTAACCACTGCGCGATAGCGCGTCGCGGCAATAGCCTTATCCTGCTTGCTGGTCACCTGAGTCTTCTTCTGGAAGCAATGCAGCACGTAGATGGCTTCCTCAAACTTGGCGACATACATCACGCGGTAGATGCCGCTCGCGTCCCCGATGCGAATCTCTCTTGTACCGGCGCCTACTTCGTCGAACGGCTTCCAGTCGGCCGGCTCAAGCCCGGCCTGGACCTTCCCCAACTCGAAGCCCGCTTCCTTCCGGGCGCCCTTTGGGAATGCCAGCAGATCGTCGTAGGCGGACCCTACCCAAAGGATCTGTTTTTCATCGCCCATACAACCATCCTGTATAAAATTTTATACGCGCCCGAGGGCGCAGGTCAAGGCGCTCTGTGAACGATAATCAGCCCGACCGATCCGGCGCTGTCAACAGAGAATGCCGGAGTTGGAAAGCAGGCATCCTGGGAGCCCAAGCTGGAAAGGGCTCCCCGGCATGGATTCGAACCACGAACTTGACAGGTTTTGGAAACACCGTAACTTACTGATTCTGCAAAGTCACCAAAGTTACCAAAAGCATCAAAATCACGCTCTCCGTACAAAATCGGTACAATCTGCGTTTCCCGGAGCCTAGTCTTTCTTAGCTTTCTTGTGGGCCTGCATTCCAACCTTCAGGAAATTGACGGCCTTTTTCGGCCCCCCGGTGCCGGTCACTTTGAACTTCTTGCCCCGTTGTTTGTTGTAGGAAATAAAAAACGCCTCAAGCTGGTCGAGGAGGGTCTTGCTCACGTCGTTGATTGTTTCCAGACCCTCATGGTCGTAGGAATGAATAGCGACGCCGAGGAGCCGGTCATTACTTTCCGTCTTCCCGTCTTGCGTTTGCTCAGCCTCGATAATCCCGATGATGCGGACGTCGATCAGGCAGCCCATATGCGCGGGTGCGTCCATCAGAACGAGAATGTCGAGGGGGTCGCCGTCTTCTCCGAGGGTTGAAGGGATAAAGCCGAAGTCGAAGGGGAACATCATGCCTTCCGGCAGGAGTCCGGCGAGCATGAACAGGCCCGACTCGGGATCATAATCAAACTTGTTGCGGCAGCCTTTCGGCGTTTCTATGATGGCCCGGCAGGTGCACTTCTTTGGGTCAAGATGAGCTGGAAGCTTTGACAGGTTTGCCATGGTTCAGGCCCTCCATTTCGTATCAGGGAGTTTATCGTTATGCATGAAATTAGAGCGGTCCTTCTGCCGGAACACGTCGAAAAGGCCGCGCGGCTCGCGCGCGAGGCCGGCATAGACAGGATTGCGGTCTCCGAGGTTTACGTCCATGGCCCCGATGCGCGCCGCCAGGTCGTCAGCGTGGAAACCTCCACGCCGAAGGCCCACGCTTTTGTGGAGGCGTTCCTCGGTTGCACCGACTTTCACGGCGCCGAGTATTCGCTGACCTCCCGGGAATTGAGGGCCATCGTGAACGGCGAGGATCTCGCGAACCTCACGCGTCCCATGAGCGAGCCGTTCCCGGACGTTATCCAGGACCTTTGGCAGTTGAGTCATCTCACCCCCAGTTATGTCGCGCGCGCGGCGGCGGGCGCGATACTCCTGGCCACAGGGATTCTGGACGACAACTCCGTTTCCATCGTCGTGGCCGCTCTTTTCCTGCCGTTTCTCGCGGAAGTTCTCGCGGTCAGCTTCGGCCTCTGGAGCCGGGATCGCCGATTGATCTGGCGCGGCCTGCGCGCCATCGCCGTCAGCACGGTGCTTGCGTTTGCGGCAGGCGCACTCGTTGCAGCGATCCAGGGGGGACCGATTCATTTCACCGCCTTCAAGAGTCCGCTTGCCAGTCTCGCCCTCTCCGCGGTGATAGGCGTTACCGCAGGTCTCTCGAACGCCGACGACACCGGTCGCCGGTATCTGATTGGCGTGGCGGCGGCGGTCCAATTGGCCATTTTCCCCGTCTGGCTGGGGGCGGCGACCGTCGTTGGCCTGCCGGCTGAGAACGTGCTGTGGTCTCGCCTTGGCAGTTTCCTGATTAACCTTGGAACGATCTCGATGGCCGCGGTCGCCGCTTATGCGGTCCTGCATCTCAGGCCCGGACGCGGCTGGACGGCCCCGCGCAGCGCGTAAGAGTGCCGGCCCGTCGCTGAGCATGGCACCCCCTAAGAAGCTTTTTTCTTGGGAACCTTTGCCCCGGACTTGCGCGCTTCGCTAAGGGCGATGGCGACTGCCTGCTTGCGGCTTTTGACCTTTTTGCCGCTGCCAGACTTGAGCGTGCCGCTCTTGTGCTCCTTCATGACTTTATGGATCTTGCGCTCGCCTTTGGAACTGGTGCGAGAGCTGGAGTGCGAATGTGAAGATTTCGTGGCCATGGTTTTTCCTTTCTTAATGGCTGGCGTGGGAGTTGCCGCTCTTCGACGACCGGGAATGAGAAGCGCTGGTTTTGTGAGTTGTCGCCCTGGCGGCCGGGACCGTCTTTCGAGCTTTCGCGGCGGGTGAATCGCCCTTGCCTTTGGCGGCGGCGACCATGGCATGTTCGGCGTCCTTGGGGATACCGTCTTGCTTGAGTTGCTTCTTGCGCTCAAGCATTTTCTGGCCAAGCGCCTCGAAGTCTATGTCGAGTTCATTGGCCTTCGGCAACATCTCGTTTTCTTCTTCCTTGATGTGATGCCGGACGCTTTCCGCCAGGACCGTGAATTTGGCATCGCGATGGTCGTTGCCCCGGCCCGTGACATCGAGCTCGGCGATCAGGACCCTGGCCACATGGCGCTCCTCGTCGGCCTCATTCATCAGGTCCTTCCCGACATGTTTGCGCACCGTCGGGTAAAAGATTTCTTCCTCGATTGCCGCGTGGATTTTCAGCTCCGTCACGGCCTTGCCGATGATGGTCTCCTTCTCGGCGGCCGATTCGGCTTTTTCGAATTTGTCGAAAATCTCCTTCACGGTCTCGTGATCCTTCTTCAGGATTGAAATCGCATGTTTTTCAGACATCAAAAAGTCGAGCATCCTTTGGGTCTCCTTGAAAGATTTTGACGGGCGCACGGCCCTTGATTTCTACCTAACTTCCAGCAGCACGTTTAACTCCAAAAACCAGTCAGATTTCAGGAGTGGTCATCGACCTGCTGGATAGCTTACGTCCGAATTCATCCTCACAAGGCTATCTATGAAAAAGCGAGAACTCATCGAACCAAACAAGGGCGACAAGCGTTATATCCGGCGGGACAACGAAGGCCAGTTCACCGGCAACCAGGTGGATGTTGGAAAATCGCTGAGTGCGGACCGCCGCAGCAAGGCAAAAACCGTCGTGCCCAAGGGTCAGGGCGACCACGGAGACCAGAAAGCGAGCTAACCGATGCCGGCAACCGTCTGGAAAGGATTTATAAGCTTCGGACTTGTGTCTTTCCCGGTCCGCCTGTTCTCTGCCGCGCGGGCAGAAGCGGTGCACTTTCACATGCTGCATAAAAAGGACCTGTCGCGGGTCAAGGAAGTCTGGTACTGCGCCAAAGAAGACAAGCCCATCGAGCGCTCCGAGATCGTCAAGGGCTATGAAACCAGTAAGGACAAGTACGTCGTCGTCGAAGATGAGGAATTGAAAAAGATCGCTCCCACGACGGCAACAACCATGGACATCCTGCAGTTCGTGGCCAGCGACGAAGTCGACCCTGTGTTCTTCGAGAGCTCCTACTATGTCGCCGCCGAGAGCAGCACCGCCAAGCCCTATGCCCTCTTTACGGCGGCCCTTGCCGATACCAAGCAGGACGCTATCGCAAAAATTGCGATGCATAACCGTGAGCACATCGTCCTGATCCGGCCTTTCGGCGGCGGTCTGATACTCCATACGCTTTACTATCCGGACGAGCTCCACAAGGCCAACCGGAGCGAAACACCCAAGGCCAAATACAGCGCCAAGGAACTCGAACTCGCCAAGAGCCTCATCGGCCACCTGACAGCCCCGTTCAAGCCGGAGCAGTTCGAGGATACTTACAAGGAAAACGTCGAACGCCTCATCAAGCAAAAGCAGAAGGGCCAGAAAATCTCGGTGGTTGAACAACCCCGCAAGGCGCCCGTGATCGATTTAATGGAGGCCCTCAAGCGCAGCCTCGACGCCGGGAAAACCGGAAAAGGTGCCCCGAAAACGGGCAAGAAGACCGCAGGACGACGCAAGGCGGCCTGAGCCTCGGGGCCTTTAAGATCACCGCTTAAACAGGCGTGCGAGTTTTTTCCACGGCTGACAGTTGAGGACTGCAAATTTTGCCAGGCCTGCGCGCCGGGCCTGATCGATGCCACACCGAATAAGCGGCAATTCGCCGGTGCCATGAGAATCCGTATTGATAGCGATCATGACCCCGGCAGCCGCCGTCCGCCGTGCGTTTTCGGCGGAGAGGTCCAGGCGGTCCGGGCTTGCGTTGATCTCGAAAAAGCATCCGTTCTTCCGTGCCTGAGCGATCACCCTGTCGATGTCGATTTCATAACCGGGACGCTTCAGCAACAGGCGACCGGTGGCATGTCCCAGGATATTGAAATACCGGTTATCCATGGCGCGCAGGATACGCTCGGTTTGCTGCTCCTTGTTAAAAGCGAAGCGGGAGTGGATCGAGCAGACCGTATAGTCGAGCTCGCGCAGGAGGTCGTCGGGATAATCGAGAGACCCATCCGCCAGAATGTCGACTTCGGAGGATTTCAGGATACGGAAACCGCTCAGACGCCCGTTGAGCCGGTCGATGTATCTGATCTGTTCCCACAGATCCTCGATTGAGACACCGCGCGCTATCTTAAGGCTCTGGGAGTGGTCTGAGATGCCGAGGTACTCATAACCCCTTTCCCGCGCCGCTTCGGCCATATCCTGGATGGAATCGCTGCCGTCGCTCGACGTCGAATGGGCGTGAAGGTCGCCCATGATGTCCTGGGCCGTCACCAATACGGGCAGAGCCTTCTCTGCCGCACGTTCGACTTCATCGTAGCCCTCGCGCAGCTCCGGGTCGATAAATTGCAAACCGAATTTTCTATAAAGGGCCTGCTCGGTCAGGAAGGGTTTCTCCGCGAGGTTGCTCAAGGCACCCGTCACTTGCGTAAGTTTCTCCAGGTGCGCTTTTGAGCCCGTGCAGGCGACCATCTGCAACCCCCAATCCTTCTTTCTTGCCTGCTGAAGGCGCAGCCTGACACCGGAAGAAAGAGCAAACAGGGCGCTGTCTTTCCCGGAGGAGACAAGAGGCGTGTGTCCGCCGTAGCGCTGCAGGCGCCTGACGACGCCCGGAAAATCCTCCGTCTCGACGACGAAGGCCAATTCCTCGATGACTTCGACGCGGCGGCGAAACTCGCCTGCGACCTCGGCGCGCCGCACCCCGCAAGGACCGAGGAGGAATTCCTCGACCGCAGCGCGGAGATCATCCGCCCGGTAGAGCAGCATGGCATGGCTTTCGGTCAGGCCCTGCCGGACATGCTGGGCCATCCGCTGGCCCAGCGCGTGTTCGATAGCGCCGTTTTCAAGCGCCGCGCGCAGCTCCTCCACCGAAGAGATACCGAGTTTTTTGTAGATGCGCATTATGCGCTTGGGATCGAGCCGCGGATACTGGCTGATGCTCGCCAAAGCGGGGCTCGCTTCCCCGCGCAATGTTTCGAGCTTGCGCAGCTTGCCGGTCTGCACGATTTCCCGGATGGCAGCGGCGATCGCCTCGCCGATACCGGCATATTGGGTCAGGTCGGCTTCGTCGTGAACCAACTCTTCGAGACTTTCCGAAAGCGTGCGGATCTTTGCCGCAGCCCGATGATAGGCCTTGATCTTGTAGGGATTCTCTTTCTGCGCGGACAGGAGTTGCGCGAGGCTCGCGAGGCGGTCGGCAATTTCGGCATTGCTGAGGGTTGGCGCTGATCCAGGATGCGATAGGTCAGGGCCCGCCACCTGCTCGCGCGCCTTCATAAGCGGGGCAGCCGTTGTGGCGCGGGGATCGCGGGCGGCTTCTTCCGCTTCAGCCGCGTGAGTACGTCTTTCATCGTAAACTGGCTGCCTGACTCAAGGTCATCCAGCTCCCTCCATGAGAGCGGCAACGCAACCGGGGCGCCCGGCCTTGCCCGCACCGAGAAATCCGCAATCGCGGTCGCCGTGTAGCCGTTACGAAAGAAATCGATGAAGATCTTCCCCTGCCGCTTGGCCTTGGTCATCGTGGCGATATAGGCCGTGGGCACAGCCTCGACCATTTCATGTGCGAGGGCAGCCGCGAAAGCCTTCACCGACTCCCAGTCATCTTTTTCCGCGAGCGGCACCGTGACATGCAGGCCTTTCCCGCCGGTGCATTTGAGCATCGATTCCAGGCCTTTATGTTTCAGGCGCTGCTTCAAGTCCTGCGCCGCAAGCTTGACGGCCTCGAAGGGCACGTCCGGCGCCGGGTCGAGATCGAAGATCAGCCGATCCGGGTGGTCGATATCATCGACACTCGCGCCCCAGGGGTGGATTTCAATCGCACCCATCTGGATGATTTCGAGGAGGCCCTTCGAATCCTCAATGTAGAGGTATTCGTAGCTCTTGCCCTTGTGCTTGAATTTGAAGGGCTTCACGCCCGCGCCGAGACCTGTGCCCGGATTGCGCTGATAGAAACACTGTTTGCCGATACCAGAGGGACAGCGCAGAAGGCTCAGAGGATGGCGCAGGAGACGGGGCAGCATATACGGTGCGACAGCAGCGTGATACTCAGCGAGCTCGCCTTTCGTCACGTGGCCAATGTCGGATATGACCCGTTCGGGATGCGTGATGGTGATCCCTTCAAGCACGAGGGGCTTGGTCTCGCCCCTGGTCTCGCTCTTGGTTACAAGGCCCGCCGATGATTTTGCTGTTTTCACGCCTTTGACGGCTTGGGGTTTTTCCATCTTCACCTCGGCGGCTTTCTTGTCCTCCCGCAAACCCTGGAAGGAAGGATGGCGAATATGGCCGTCCCCGGTCCATTCCGTGAACGTGACCTCGCAGAGCAGCACCGGCTTGACCCAGTGAATCGACCGAAACTCACCGGCACCCGCGCCGCTCATCGCCGTGCGGGTCAGCACGGGCTTGTCTACGGCAAGAGGCTCCAGCCGGTCTGTAAGCGCGCGGGCGCTTTTCATCGTGAAGCCGGTACCGACCTTGCCGGCATAGGTCAAAGCGCCATCGCGATGATAGCCGAGATAAAGCGCGCCGAGGGCGCGACCGCCGCTTTTCGAATCGCTGTAGCCGATGACAATGAATTCCTGCCGCTGCTGGCATTTCGCCTTGAGCCAGTTCTTCTCGCGTCGCGCCGTATAGGGTGCGTCGGCGCGTTTTGAGACGATGCCCTCCAACCCCAGCTTGCAGGCCTTGGCCAGCATCTCGGCGCCGCCGCCCGTGACATGGTCGCTGAACCGCAACGCCGGTCCCGGCTTCGATTTCTCCAGCAGGTTTTGAAGCTTCTTCTTGCGCTCAAGCTGGTTCAGGGATTTAAGATCCTCGCCATCGAGATGGAGCAGATCGAAAGCATAGGCAACGATGCGCTCGCGCGGGCCGCCTTCCCCGAGGGCAGCCTGGAGCGCCTGAAATCCGCTCTTGCCGTTTTCGTCGAGAACGACGGCCTCCATATCAATAACGGCGGTCTTTGCCTTGAGGCCTTCCAGTGCTGCCGCGACCGAGGGAAATTTTGAGGTCCAGTCGAGCCCGTTGCGCGTGCGCAGAGATACTTCGCCGCCCGCGAGAAAACCAAGCAGGCGGTAGCCGTCGAACTTGATTTCATGGAGCCACTCATCGCCTTCGGGCGGAGCCTCGACCAGCGTGGCAAGCTGCACGGTCGGGTACTGCTTCACCAGCGCGGAAAGCGTTTTTTGAGCTGCGGCTGCGCTTTTTGCAGTCTTCGCAAGCGTTGCGAGCTTCGCGGGCTTTACGGGATTCGCGATCCTGGCGCGCTTCGCGGGTTTCTCGCCCGAAGCAATCGCTTCCATCGAACGCCCGCTCGTCACGCTAAAGGCAAGGTCATCGAGAAAACCGGAGGCCTGTCCGTTGTTTCGCGCCTCCGCGTCCCTGGCCTTGATCAGAAGCCAGTTCTCCTTTTTGTCATCGCCATGCATGCGGATGAGATCCCAATCGCCCTTCAGCCGCTCGCCGTGTAGCGTGAATGACAAATGACCTTTCTTCAGGCCCGCTCGTGGGTCGCCCTTCGGCTCCCAGGTGCCTTCGTCCCACAACATGACGGTGCCGCCACCATATTGGCCTTTCGGGATCGTGCCTTCGAAGGTGCCGTAAGAAAGAGGATGGTCCTCCGTCCTGACCGCCAGCCGCTTGTCGGCAGGGTTAAAGCTGGGTCCCTTGGTAACGGCCCAGCTCAGGAGGACGCCCTCCCATTCGAGCCGAAAGTCGTAATGCAGGCGCGTGGCGTCGTGTTTCTGGATGAGATAAGACAGCTCTTCCTTCCGCGCCATGATTCGGCCGGGCGGCGGCTCGGCGGTCTTTTCGAAGTCCCTTTTACGCTTGTATTCTTCCAGTGCCATCTTATCCGCCGCTGTAGCCGCCGATGATCGGAAGAATCTCGCCGGTGATGTAGCTGGAGCATTGCGGTGACGCGAGAAAGACGTAAGCGGGCGCTATCTCTTCCGGCTGCGCCGGCCGCTTCATCGGCTTATCCGCGCCGAATTTGCTGACATCCTTCGCTTCCTTGTCCGAGGGATTGAGGGGCGTCCAGACCGGGCCGGGGGCCACGGCGTTAACCCTGATCCCGCGCGGCACGAGATGCGTGGCAAGGGATCTCGTGAAGGCGTGGATACCGCCCTTGGTCATCGAATAATCGAGCAGGGCCTCGTTGCCAAGAAGTCCCGTGACGGAGCCTGTATTCACGATGGCGGAGCCCGCTTTCATTTCCTTCACGGCGGCCTGCGCCATGCAGAAATAACCATAAAGATTGGTTTTCAACGTCTCGTCGAAGTGCTTGGCCGTCAGGTCTTCGAACCGCGAAGTATGGACCTGGAAGGCCGCGTTGTTCACAAGCACATCGAGCTGCCCGAATTCCCTGACCGTTAGCGCCACGGCCTTGTCGCAGAATTTCTGGTCTGAAACGTCTCCCGCGATGAGCAGACACCGTCTGCCTTCCGCTTCGATCTTCTCTTTCGTGATTCGGGCATCCTTATGCTCGTTGAGGTAGGCGACCGCAACATCCGCGCCTTCCCGCGCAAAGAGGATGGCGACGGCCCGGCCTATACCGGAATCGCCGCCCGTTATCAACGCCACTTTCTTATCGAGCTTGCGGGACCCGAGGTAAAAAGGAGCATCGTACAAAGGCGCCGGATCGAGATCGGATTCTGACCCCGGCTTGCTTTGGTGCTGCTTGGGAAACGGCGGAGCGGGATAAATCCGCGCGCCTGCCTGCATGGCCTGTCTCGCTTCTTGCCTCGGGTGGGCCGTATCGGCTTTCGCAACCTGTTCCTGGATGCGGCGCTGGCGGTGGGATGCTCGCGAGGATGCCATTAGAAATCTCCTTTAACCACAATGGGATATATAATCTGGAC
This sequence comes from Bryobacterales bacterium, assembly GCA_963818855.1. Lineage (GTDB taxonomy): Bacteria > Acidobacteriota > Terriglobia > Bryobacterales > Bryobacteraceae > Bog-159. Next base: position 10,904 of record CAWFUH010000001.1, read on the forward strand.
CAACAAATTCTAAAAAGGAAAGTTCCGGCCCGGCATCGCGAGGGATTAGCCCGCGGGAGCAAGGCTCAAGGGTTATCGGGCGGCCGGGCTTGATATCGCACTACCCCAAAAGCACAAGCAATCTGCGGGCCGCTCCTGTTCTTCGGGATTGGAGCCCCCCGGCTGTTCACGAGATCATAGAAGTTCCGTACGACGGCAAAGCGGTAAACGTTGGGGACAATAACGGTAGAATCCCGCCTGAAGGCGTGCTGGTCCGGAGCGGATTGATATATTTGAGGACAATCCTGCAAACCGGTAGGGGAACACCTTGTTTGGACAGGGTGTTTTCAGCTAGGGTATATTACCGTCGGCCTCTGGGGAGGTTATCACGGTCTCAAAGTCGGGCTCCGGCTTTTAAAAGTTCGCCTTAGGCCGAGTTGACCTTGGGCGAATCCGCGCTGGCGCGCGGACCGGGCTCTACTCGCTGGCGCTCACCGAGCCTCCGCGTTTTTCGATGCCGCAACGCGGAATTTTTAGTCGCCGCAACGCGGCTGGGGCGGAGTCTCGGCCCCTGCGGGTGACGATCGCTTTCGCGGGGAGAACGTCAGCGGAACCCTCCCTGACAGCTTTCTTCTGGAGGGCCTGCCGACCTCGCCGGCCACATAGAACCTCGCAATTCGGTGCCTGCAATATCAGCGCCAGGGCGAAATTCTACGCGAGGAACCGTCCAACAGAGCGAGGATGTCGAGACCCTCATCTTCCAGGTTCCGCGCCTGGTGGAAGATCTGGAGCAGGCACTGGCGCGGGGCGTGGCACAGCGTTCGTCAACTTATCGAAACAAGGCGGTGCCCATGCAGCCTAGCCCGCCTATCGAGCCGGAGCCGCGGGGAATTCCCGCGGCTCGGCCGCAACCGACGCCAATGAACGACCTCGGCGACGTGCTCTCGCCGTCGCAGGTGCGCACGTTCCGCGACTGCAGCGCCAAGTGGTACTACAAATACGCTGTCGGCGTGCCGGATCCGCCCAACGGCTCGCTCGTGCGTGGGCGCGTCGTACATCAGATGGCAGAGGCGTATTTCCGCGCCAAGCTGGAAGGCGGCTCGCCCGATCCCGACGATCTGCAGGCGTGCTTTGAGGATGCCTGGGATCGCGAGGCGGCCGGCGCCGCTTTCGCGGCTGACGAAGACGTTGATCTGCTCAAGCGCCAGGCGGCGATGCTCACGCGAAAATACCTCGACGAAGTGGCGCCGGAGATCGAGCCAGCCGCACTTGAACGGTCGGTACAAGGCGATATCGGCGGCGTGCCCGTGCGGGGATTTGTTGATTTGCTGGACACGAACGGGCGCGTGATCGATCTCAAGACGGCCGCGCGCAAGCCTACGGGCGTTAGCGCCGACTATGCGTTCCAGGTGGCTACGTACGCGCGGCTTTGCCCCGGTGCGAATGGGAAGGCGCGCGTCGATACGCTGGTGGCCACCAAGAGCCCCCAGGTAGTCACGCTGGAATATACGGTTTCGGCGGCGGATCTCAAGATGACGGAGAAGCTGTACCCGCTTGTGCGGGAGGCCATGCGCGAGGGGATCTATCTGCCCAACCGATCGTCGAATCTTTGTAGCTACCGCCACTGCTCGTTCGCCGCGATTTGTGAAGCTGAATTTGGCGGGCGCGTCAAAGGGGGCGACGAGGATCTGGCATAGCCCATGCTCATATAAGGGCGCGGGCTGGAGGCCTATGGCGTGGCACCAGGATAGAGTCTCTCGCTAGGGCGTGGTTGGGCAGCCACCGGATGCTGGTCACTGTGCCCACTGCCATCTGCAGCTTGCACATTTCTTGTGCCGGGTTCTCCGTGGTCGGTCACAGTGTCGTCCGAGGTCGGCGTCGTCCTCCTGCTCGCCTGCTGCACGCAGCAGGGAAGCCCTTTATTTCATACACGACGTGGATGATGCAGGTGACCGACGCCGGCAAGATCTACGATGTGGTTTTCGTGGGCGGCACCTCGATCAATCCGGGTGTACGTCTCGTCGATCCCTCTGTTCGCTAAAATGCGATGTGCCGTCGGCCCGCTGGCCGACTCCTGGGCCTTCGCGGACGACGCCCGGGCTCGCCGACAGGCGTGCACCGCCGCCGGGGATGGCGGTTGATGGCGCGGTAGAGAGATCGCGCAGGCAGGGCAGGACCCGGCGATTCGACCTGGGCTTCGTGGCGAGAGATCATGGGGATGTTCCACTCTTGCGTTTCATCTCGACCCACTTGGCGAAGGGCATCGCCTGCTCTCTCTCGATATCCAGCAATATCAGATTCTTCGCCTCGCGCTGGCGGACATCGAGGGCCATTCTGTCCAGCCGGCCTTCCCGGCGCAATAATTTATGCTTCTCGTCGATCAACCCTCGCAGCATTATGGTGGGGAGCGCATCGAACAACCGGAGGGCCTCCGCCTCGCGGAACTCCGCGTATTCGACCATCAGGCGACGCTCCTGATCTTCCGTCGGTTCGCTTGGTGGTGGATGCGGCGCTGGCGGTGGCTCCGCACCAATCCACCCTTGAAACTCCTCTACCAGCGACGGCAGGACGCCAGGATGTCGCACGACGGGCAGCTTGGGGGCGTGGTCCGGACCGCCGGCTAGCCAGGCCAGGAATCCGGCCGCCTGGCTGCACACCGCTGCGTAACACGCGGCAGACTGTGAGGGCGTCGGCACGGGCTTGAGCGCAGCACGGAAGGCCACCGAGAGTTGCTGGTGGAACTCCGCGTAGCTGATGCCCGCCTTAGAAGGGGTGTCCTCGTTGCCCACCGCCGGGGTTGGAGTCGGTTTTGCGCTGCCTTCGTGGTGTGAAACGGGAGTGTGAACCGTCGTCGTCGTGGCGCTCTTTGTAGCCTTACCACCAGACGACGAAGCCTCTGTTCTTCCTTTAATAGTTTCTGACGCGTTGTCATTGATGGCAGAGGGTTTAGTGTCGTTTTTGGGGGTGGAGTCGCGGAATTCTTGTCCGCACTCCGGGGAATCGCCGGGAGCCTCGGCGGGGGTGGAGTCTAAATTGGACTCCTCATCTGGATGGGCCGCGGAGTGCGAGTTGCCATTGCGCGCGGCACGCGCGGCCACGCGCTTATGCTCCCGGTACGCGGCCAACTCGACCAACCGCAGATTGTGGCGCTCGTCGCGTTTCTGGCGCCGCTTCTCGTCGAGTTCCTCGATCTCCCGGTCGACCCGCTCAACGGCTGCGAGGTGCTCCGGGTGGTCTTTCTGCCACTCGTCCCGCCACTGCTCGAAGGGGTGGAGTCTAAATTCGACTCCAGGAATCGGGGACTCATCTAAAGGACTTACGTCGCCATTTTGGCGCAATTCGGCAAATAGGCTCGGCTGGACGCCGGGGTTCAAATAGAAGCCATCCGTCTCGGGCAGCAGGATGCCGTCGTCGCGATAGGCCCGCACCAGCGAGCTGCACGTCGAAGTGCTCAGACCCGTTCTATTGGACAGCTCCGCCTGGGTGAGCTTCCGGGGGGCCTGGTCCCGGGAATCCACCACCGGCATGCGATCGACTGCCACGTGGGACAGGTTGCCGGGACCATGGCGCAGCATATAGGCAACGCCGCGGGTATACGCTGGCAGGCGTCGGTTGTCGATCCAGTGGTCTAGCTGATCGTTCCAGACCATGGTGTACTGGGGATCACCCAGCGACTCGCGGAAGGCCTGGGCGGCCTCCTTGTATTTCCAGGTTCGTTTCTGCGGCCGCTCGGCGGCCGGCGGCGGCATCATGACCTACCTCCCGCACCACTGACCAGCGTGTTCCGCAGCCGCGCATAATCGCGGCCCTGGCCCGGCATGGGGATGTACGTAACTGGCAGCAGTTCTGCGGCCCGCCTCTGCATCGGAGAAGCAAGCGACCAGGGGAGTAGTGTGCTCCTGGCGCCGTACTTTTGCAGGCACACGTTCTGCGCCACTTCCCAGTCCACTTCCGGCATGCGGGCCACCACCTCGTCCCGCTTGGGCTTACTGGATGACCGCCAAATCACTAACCAGCGCGATCGCTCTCTTTTCTGCACTTGCGCCATGACCAAAGCTCCTCGTAGTTGCGTAGGTACCGCCTACGCCACTGCGTCAAGAAAGGCACTTGTCTAAGCGCGTGGAACTTGAGACAGTGGAAGAAGATCCCCCTCTCGCTCTTCTGACGACGTCTCGTCGCTGTGAACAAAAATCTTGCGGATGGAATGAACGCCGTGATGAGAACAGGATGTAAGGAGGGGACCGTCCGCGGCTCGAATCGGCGGGAACATTCAAATTTCTCTCGTGCGCCCATTTCGTTTTTCCGTGGGAGAAAAAGAAAAAGCCGCCGCCGGTGACGGCGCCTTTCTCCCTCTTCCGATCCTAATCAACACACTCGATGCAACTCTCTGTCTAACTATCAACTGCTCACATCGCCCGCGCGCAACTCGGTGCTCGGCATCTCCAGTGTGTCCATCGTGAGTGTGGAGTCCATCGCGAGTGTGGATGCCACGGGCGGGCGGCGTGCGGGGTAGCGTGCCCAACATGTAACAATTGAGCTTCAAACGAATGGTCATGCTTCACTCTTCTGTCCCCCCGCCAGCCGCAACGGCGATGGGCGTTCACTGCTGCGGTTCGCGCGTCCGATGGGCAGCCCGAGTCGATATTGGCGACGTGCCATCACGAAACGCAGCAAGGATCGCAGTGCCGACACGCGCGGAATAGGTTCCAGCGAGGCGGACAACACACCTCGTATTCTGGAACCAATGAAAAAAGGCCGCCGTGGCGGGATGCCAATTGGCGACCTTCTCCCACAAATCGATGGGGTCTATTTCGGCGGGTCTAATCGACTCAGATTCCCGATATCAGCCACTTACGCGGTTACATCATGACAGTATGACTTCGTCTCCCCGGTCCCATAGCGAGGTCCTGCTCGCGGCTCCATTCAGCCCTTCGTCTGGCCATCAGTCTGTGGCGAATCACGCGGTCTCGCAGATTTTCTGCATCGAACGCGTGAGCCTATCCTGCCGTTCCTTCACCCAATTACTGTAATGGCGTAGGGTGATGTTCACGTCTTCGTGCCCGAGGATCTGTTGCACGTCCTCGATAGGCACTCCCCGCTGCAGTAGATCTATCGCGAGCGTATCGCGAAAGCGGTGCGGGTTAACAGTGCGAATTCTTGCCAACTTCGAGAGTTTGCGCAGGGACCGTCGGGCATTGCCGGTTGCCGTCTCCAGCCTGCAAGTTCCGGACGCGAAGCAGTACCTGCAGTCGTACAGGGGCAACGCCCTTAGTTTCGCCACCAGGAACTCGGGCAGAGGCAGCCACACTGGGTTTCCTGTCTTGGCCATGTGCAACAAGGCCGAATTACCCTTTAGCCGTTCGGTGGAGAACCGGACGACGTCGCTGATGCGCAGACCCGTATGCCTCAGCAGGAGAATCATAGCAAGCAGCCGATCATGGCTCATATTCTTCTCGTTCTCGCGCGTCGGCATCCGTTCAATCGCCCCGATGAGGTCCGCGAGATCCTCCTGCGAAATGGGGTCAGCCGGTGCGTCGCCGGTGAGCGGCGCCTTCAACTTCTCCGCCGGATTGATTTCCAACCAACGCTGCGCCGTGACCCACGAGAAAAACGCCTTCATCCGTTCCAGCCGCTTGAGGTTTGTCACGGACGAGCCAGTCCAGGATTCGCGAAAGCCACGCGCCTGATCGATACCGAATTGCGTGATGTAAACCACGCCGCGCTCGTCGCAGAATCCCCTAAGGAGGTCAGCAAACTGTCGATACTTCTTGAGCGTACCCTGTCTCAGCCCACAAGCCTTCCGGTCGTTCATGAATTGTTCGACCACGTGCTCAACCGAAGGAGACTCTTCCGGAGCGGGGGGCGTCGGGTTGGGCGGCCCAACATCGAGAGTGCCTGCATCCTCACGCCTCTTCTTCCACTCCTCAGCTTTGGGCCACTTTACCTCGCCGGTTGCCTTGCGGACGAAGCCATCGATCCGGAGTGTGCCTTCCGCGTGGATGGGGCAGGCGCAGCGGCGATAATTGCGATCAGACCGTAGTTGAGCGATCGTCTTGCCGGCCCGTTCTTTCTGGCGGTCCTCGGTGCACTGCTTGGTGTGGCGCTTGTATAGTGTGAGCATTGTCGAGATCCTCTGAGCTCCACGTTACACACCTATTACACTACAGTCAATACCATTCGATGTAAGTTATTGAAAATTAAATGGTGAGCCGGGCGGGACTCGAACCCGCGACCCTTTGCTTAAAAGGCAAATGCTCTACCTACTGAGCTACCGGCCCTTGCGTGACACAACTTCTTTCCAGCTTAACACGGCGCCCCGTAGACTCCCGCCGCGCGCGATGCAAGAATGTGGTCATGCCAGATCCTGTCATCTTAATTGCAAGCGGCGACCTGCGCCTGGCCGCCAACCAGAAGTGCTGGCCCGCGCAGGCGCGCGTTGAGGAAGCCGTTACTGGCGCCATTCGGCTGTTGGGCCGCGCGGTCGAACGTGGCCATGCCTGCGATCCCGCCAAAGGTCACGGATTTATCGATAGTCAAAAACGGGGAATGGAGGTGTTCCGCGGCGTTCCGCCGGACGCTCCGCTGGTGGTGGTCGAAGCCGTTTGGCAATACAGCCATCACGTTCTGCCCGGCCTTCTCAGTCATCGTGGCCCCATTCTTACGGTGGCCAATTGGAGCGGCGAATGGCCGGGCCTGGTCGGGATGCTGAACCTGAATGCCTCACTGACCAAAGCCGGTGTCCCGTACAGTACCTTATGGAGCGTGGATTTCACGGACGACTTCTTCGTCTCGGGCTTGCGCCGATGGCTGGCGGGTGAAGCTGTGCACCACGATACCAGCCACGTGCGGACACTGGCCGCCTGCAAAATGCCGACGCATGCCGAGCAGACCGGCGCCCGCCTGGCGGCCGAATTGCAGCGCGGCAAAGCGATCTTGGGCGTCTTCGATGAGGGCTGCATGGGTATGTACAATGCCATCATTCCGGACGAACTGCTCAATGCCACCGGCGTGTTCAAGGAGCGCCTCAGCCAGTCCGCACTGTACGCGGAGATGCTCGCCACCGGCAGCGGCGAAGCGCGCGAGGTGCGCGCCTGGCTGGACTGCAAAGGCGTGCAGTTTCGTACTGGCAGCGACCCCGAGACGGAACTGACCGATGCGCAGATCCTCGATCAATGTAAGATGTATATCGCCGCGTTGCGTATTGCCGACGACTTTGGATGCGACGCCATCGGAATCCAGTATCAGCAGGGCCTGAAGGACCTGGCGCCGGCTTCGGACCTCGCGGAAGGCTTGCTAAACAACATGGACCGGCCGCCGGTACGCGCACGGAGTAATGGGCGAGTGCTCTATGAGAACGACGCGTTGCCGCATTTCAACGAAGTGGACGAGTGCGCCGGCTTCGACGCGCTGGCCACACACCGCGTTTGGAAAGCCCTCGGATATTCACCGGAGACCACCCTGCACGACGTGCGCTATGGCGAATCTTACCCGGTGAACGGCCAGCAGGAATTCGTTTGGGTGTTCCAGATTTCGGGTGCCGCGCCGGCCGCGCATTTCACCGGCGGGTACCGGGGCGCGGTCAGCGAGCGGCAGCCGTCCATGTACTTCCGGTTGGGCGGCGGCACGCTGAAAGGCATCAGCAAGCCGGGCGAAATTGTCTGGAGCCGTGTGTTTGTGGATAGCGGCGCGCTCAAGGCGGATTTGGGCCGCGCCAAAGTTGTGGAGTTGCCGCATGCCGAGACGGAGAGGCGCTGGCGGATCACTACGCCGCAGTGGCCCATTATGCACGCCGTGATGTATGGCGTTACGCGCGACCAGATGATGGCGCGGCACAAGTCCAACCACGTGCAGGTAGCCTATGCGCCGGACGCGGAAGCCGCGAATCTAGCGCTAGCCGCCAAGGCGGTCATGTTCCGCGAGATGGGGCTGGACGTGTCGGTCTGCGGCACGCATCACGGCCTCTAGTACCTACTTGCATAAATTAGAGTAAATACGTTGGGGCTTGGTCTGGTGGACGACAGCCTTGGTCCACTCGAAGGGCGAAGCTTTCGGATTGTAAACCTCGACAAAGGCGTCGATGGCCTCCCTGAGCTGGCGGGGAGAGGTGAAGCTGGCGCCGCGCAGCGCCGCGCGACTCATAATACTGAACCAGCACTCCACCTGGTTGAGCCAGGAGCTGTAGGTGGGGATGAAGTGCAAGTGGACGTTGGGATGCGCTTGCAGCCATCTGTCCCGCTTGGGCTTGTGGGTATTCAAGTTGTCCAGCACCACGTGAATCATCCGGTCCGGATGGTCCGCTACGACGCCATTCATAAAGTCCAGAAACTCGCGGCGGCGGCGCCGCGGGTAATGGCCAGTCTGCACTTGGCCGGTCAGGATGTTCAGGGCGGCAAAAAGGGTCGTGGTACCGTGTCGCTTATAGCAGTGACTGAAACCGTTCACCGCTTTGCCATCTGGGAGGCGGAGAAAGCCCTGCGCGCGTTCCAGCGCCTGAATATGCGGTTTCTCGTCGACCGACAGCACCACCGCGTGTTCCGGAGGATTCAGATAGATCCCCACCACATCGGCGGCTTTGGGCCCAAACTCGGGATCGGTGCTGATACACCAGTTCCGTCGCCGCTGTAACTGGATTTTGTACTTGCGCAAAATCCGCCACGTGTGCGCCGCACTGACATCGCCCAAGCCTCCGCCAACAAGCGGCCGTTCCATTGCGCATAGCCGCGCGGCGGGTCCTGATCGAGCAGCGCCAGCACGCGCCGGTCGGTTTCCCGGTCGTACCGCCGAGGCTTGCCGGTGCGGGGGGCGTCCGACAGCGCATTCAAACGGTCCCGCACGAAGCGCTGCCGCCATTTAGAAACACGCGCCAGTCGTGTGTGCAACCTTCTGGCAATTTCCACAACCGCAACGCCTTGGTGCGACATTAGAATGATCCGGGCGCGATCCGCCAGCCGTTGCTCTCCGCTGCCCTTGCGTGTCCAGGCGCGCAACACCTGCTCTTCCTGCTCGGTCAGGCGTATTTCAGCCGTCTTTGATCGGGACATACCCGATTATCTCTATTAACTGCTATTTATGCAAGTTAATACTAGAACGGGTTATGCGGAGAAGCTCAACGCGTTTTCATGCCTGGAATTATACAGACGCCAGGCTCGATTTTATTGTGTGATCGAGCACTGGCGACTAGTTAACCGGGTTGTAACCCCGGTCCGCAGTCGACTATTCTGAGATGGGTGAGAGGGCCATTCGGGCAAAACTAATGCCTGCCAAAGAACTAATGAAGCAGAGGGATTTGAAGTTCCGGCTGCTGTTTGAGGACAACCCTCTGCCCATGTGGGTATTCGACCGCGAGAGCTTGCGTTTTCTAGAAGCGAATCACGCAGCGCTGGATCACTACGGCTATACGCGCGAAGAATTCCTCAGCATGACCATCGCCGACATCCGGCCGCCAGAAGATATACCGATCCTGAAAGACACGATTGCGCGGGCGAGCGGGTTGGCATTGTCCGGACAATGGCGTCACCGCCTCAAGGACGGCCGGCTGATCGATGTCGAAGTGGCGTCCCACGCCATTTCATACGGTGGCCGGCAGGCCGTGCTATCCGTACTCCAGGACATCACGGAACGAAAAAAGCTGGAAGAACAAGTACGGCAGTCGGCCAAGATGGAAGCGGTCGGCATGCTGGCCGGCGGGATCGCGCACGACTTTAATAACCTGCTGACCATCATTAACGGTTATAGCCATATCCTGTTGAACACCCTTTCCCCGACGGACCCGAACCATAGCGCGGTCGAGCAGATCATGAAAGCCGGCGAGCGCGCGGCTGCGCTCACGCGCCAGTTATTGTCCTACAGCCGCCGGCAGGTGCCGCAGCCGAAACCGTTGAACCTCAACCATCTGCTCACCGGCATGGAACCCATGCTGCGGCGCCTGATAGGCGAGGATATTGAACTACGCTTCGCGCCCGCTCATCAGATCGGGCAGGTAAGCGCCGATCCCGGCCAGATCGAGCAGGTGATCATGAATCTGGCGGTAAATGCACGGGACGCCATGCCGCGCGGCGGTATCCTGACCCTCGAAACCTGTAATGTAGAACTGGACGAGCACTACCGATTCACACAAATGACGGTGAAGCCGGGCAGGTACGTAGCGTTGATGGTCAGCGACAACGGGGCGGGAATGGACGCGCAGACACGCGCGCATTTGTTCGAACCTTTCTTCACCACCAAGGCGCAGGGTCAAGGCACCGGGCTGGGAATGACCACGGTATTCCGCATCATCAAGCAGAGCGGCGGCGCCGTGGATGTTTACAGCGAGGTCGGACAAGGCACTTCCGTGAAGATCTACCTGCCGAGTATCGATCAGCCCGCCGCCGCGGAGACCGACGCGCCCACCGCACAGGTGGTCCGCGGGTCCGAGACCATCCTGCTGGTGGAGGATGAGGAACAGGTGCGCAACCTGGTGCGTGACACTCTGCACCGGGAGGGGTATAAGCTTCTGGACGCGCCCAGCGCGGCGGAAGCCCGGCGGATTGCGGGCGCGCACAAAGGTCCCATCCATCTGCTGATCTCGGACGTGGTGATGCCTAAAGAAGGTGGCCGCGAGTTAGCCGCCAGTCTGGCGCGGCGCCGCCCGGCGATGAAGGTGCTCTTCATGTCCGGTTACACCGATCAGGCCGTAGTCAACAGCGGCCTGCTGCCCGGTGAATTCAGCTTTATCCAGAAGCCGTTCTCGCCCGCGGCCCTGTCCAGCAAAGTGCGCGAGATCCTGAGAGGGAACGGGGAGAGCACCCACCGGGCGGTCCGCTAGTACCCGATTGCGAACAGGCGGGTGCGGACTTCCCCCTCGCCGGCGTATCTAACACAAAACCGATACAATCGTTACGGAAGCTAATCTTGGCCGGTGCTGGGCGCGGGCTTCAAACCCGTCGTGCGGTATTCAACTATCGTGGGTGGGTTCGACTCCCACTAGCTTCCGCCAAAAATATCTCATTTAAAATAGCGATATACAAAAAGAGCAGTTCCACTTGTCCCACAACAATAGCATGGGAAACTCCGTCACCCTGTACAAACGACACTCCCACAACGCCGTTGAGGGACGCCTGAAATGGACATGCAAGCGCGCCGATTTCCGGGTATTCCCAACGCGTCTGAATCGCGTCAAGGTCGGGAGCGCAACAGTCGTGATGCTGGCTCACGAACCGGATCCAAAATCGAAACGCGAGGTGGGTAAGGATTGCATTGTCCCATCATTTGCGATGGCTCGCTGCGGAATGAACGGGACCCCATCCGACGGCGGTCACTGGGCACTAACCGGTGGGAACAGGCCAACGCCCTGGCGCGGAATGGTTGAGAATGGGGACAGTTGACGGAGCCTATAGGCAGCCTACAAGGCGCCTATAAGGCGCCTATAAGGCTGTCTTGCCCTAAGCCTAAGAGTCCGTCTCGATCAAAGACGCCATCGCGCGCAAAGCCTGACGCAAAGGTAAATTACCAGTGGCCGTTCCATCATCACACGTCTACACACTCACTTTGGACACCTTCGCTTGCCTTGCCTTGGCCTCCGTCGCCACACTCCAACAAGTGAAGGAATGGCTCGGGCACACAAGCGTGAAGACAACAGAAAAGCACCACTGGCACGCAGATCGGCACGCCCAGATTGTGCCCGATGCGTCGAGCATGATTCTTCGAGTGAGACGCTTTATATTTCCGTCGGTGTGATGCCGGCGCCACCACAGTATAACGAGCAACAGCATCTTGTCCATGGGTTAAGCCGTTACGGTGTGCAACACAAGTGCGATGTGCGCCGTCAACGCACAAGCAGGCGGGGACCGCTACTGATCCATGCAGCCGCCTGTGCGAACGTGGCAAATCGAGGCCATCGAGCGTCTGGCGCACCCGAGCCCACGAGCACGGCAGAGCAGCCGGCGCCATCGGCAGCCATGGCATCCACATCGCGATCCCCCACCATAAAGCAGCGATCCGCCGCCACATCAAACTCGCGCAGTGCCCGCAGTAGCAGTCCCGGCAGAGGCTTTCGGCAGTCGCAGGCATCCGCCGCGGAGTGCGGGCAATAATAGATCCGCGAGATGGTGACGCCAAATGGAGCCAGCAGCCGGAACAGCGCGGCATTCACCGCGATGAATTCGCGCACGGAGAAATAACCCAGCCCGATTCCCTGCTGATTGCTGACGATGACCAGCCGATACCCGGCCTGTTGCAATTGCGCAAGACCTTCTCCGACGCCTGGCAACAATTCGGCATCGCGCGGATCGCTTAGATAAGGGCTTTCTTTGATCAGCGTGCCATCGCGATCCAGAAAGACGATGCCAGTAGGCGCGGCGCTCACCACCGGCGAAGGCGGCGCGAGCCGGTCTGCTGCCAGGATGCGTTCCACGATCTGGCTGGTGCTGACCAGGTGATGGACCGGCACGGTGATGACCTCGCCACCGTACTCCCGTGACCGCCTCCGCCGAGCGCAGTTGGCGGGCGGTATAGTCGCCACCCTTGATGTAGAAATCAGGCTGCCAGCGCTGAATCTGCGACAACGGGCGCACGTCATTCAAAATCGTTACCGCGTCGACCGATTCGAGGGCGGCCACCACGCTCATCCTCTCCGATTCGGAGCAGATGGGCCGGTGTGGATCTTTGTATTGGCGAATCGACCAATCGGAATTGACCGCGACCAGCAGCGCATCGCATCGCGCGCGGCTGCGCGCCAGGTAATCCACGTGGCCGGCATGCAGTAAATCGAACGCGCCGCAAGTATATCCTATTTTGCGGCCGGCCAGCCGCAGATTGTCTATCCAGGCATCCACCTGGTCGTTGGTCCGGATCTTACTCATGGCGCAGGCCGGCCATGGCTTCGCTCAGTTTCGCACGCGATATGGCCGCCGTGCCGGCTTCGCCCACCGCCAGTCCGGCTGCCAGGTTCGCCAGCCAGACAGCGTCGCCCAGCGCGGCTCCTGCCGCCAGGGCCACCGCCAGCGTAGCCAGGGTAGTGTCGCCGGCGCCGGTCACATCGTAGACCGCGCGCGCGAAGCTGGGAAAGTGTTCTTCCGGCCCATCCCGCGGGAGCAGCGTCATGCCATCCTTGCCTTCGGTAACCACGACGGCAGCCGGCTCCACGAGACGCATCAAACGCCTGGCCGCCCGTAGCGTCTCCTCGTGCTGGCGCGCCGGCAAGCCGGTGAGCAGAGCCAACTCGGCGCGATTCGGCTTAAGCACGGTGGCGCCGCGGTAACGTTCGATATCGGCGCTCTTCGGATCCACCACCACCGGCTTGGCATGGCGCAAGGCCGCGCCGATGATTCCCTTCACCACCGGCGCAGTGGCAAAGCCCTTGGCATAGTCGGATAGCAGCACGGCGTCCACATCGGGCACGAGGCGCTCCGCCTGCTCCACTACCCGATCGCTCAGGGCGGCATCGATAGGCGCCGTTTCTTCATCGTCGATGCGCACGATCTGTTGATCATGCGCCACCACGCGCAGTTTCACCGTGGTGGGCCGTCCCGCGGCGATGGAGATGTGCGCGCCGTCGATGCCTCGCTGTGCCAGCATTGCGCGCAGCTCCGCGCCTGCTTCGTCCTGGCCCGTAACGCCGAAAAGTATCACGCGCGCGCCCAAGGCGGCTACGTTGCACGCCGTGTTGGCCGCTCCACCTGGAACCGCGTAGGCGCTGACCTTTCGCACGATGGGCACGGGAGCCTCGGGCGAGATGCGGTCCACTTCCCCTGCCCAATAGCGGTCCAGCATCAGATCGCCGGCCACCAGCACGTGCTTTCCAGCAAATGCTTCAACGGTTCGGGCGATAACGGCGTTCGGTCGCATGTACAAGCTGGATGACGGTAAGCGGGAGCTTCGCTCGGCGCCAGCATAGCATATAGCCAAATGGAGAGGCTGCCGACGCTTGCCACATTCCAGGACGCAACCTTTCAGACTTCAGGCAGAGCGTCCGGCACGAGCAGGGAAATTTCCGGGAGTTGCGCAAGGGCGGAGTCGTTGGTCGAGAAGTGGGAAGGGCGGCGCGAATGGCCGGCGCAATTTGGCGTGGCTGAGGGTCAAGCTCGGCCGCTCAAGCTCGCCGCAAGTTCGGACACCAGGCGGAGTCGCCCAGTGGGAGTGAGAGCCTCGACAGATCTCTTGACATCTTCGTATGAATCACCGGTCAAATCGCGCGCTCCCATCGCTCCAGCGTACCGCAGACAAGGTCGCTCGAAACGGGAGTGTGATGTCCTTGTAGAACTGCGGCCGATTGTTTGCGACGGCAGCGCGCAAACCGTCAAAAACCGCGATGGGAGTGCCGCCGGGGTTCTTGTCCGTCTTCAGCATTAGCGGTGGCACGGCGCTCCTTAACACCGCTTTGGCCACGCGCTTCGTGCCGTGACGGCCCAGATAGCGAGCCACCTCGCCACCGCCGGTGGAATGCCCCACCATGATGGCTTGCTTGAGGTCGAGCGCATTGAATAGCGCCGCGAGATCATCCGCATAAGTGTCCATGTCGTTGCCGTCCCACGTCTGGCTGGAGCGGCCATCTGTGCCAAAAACACGATGGGCTGGCCTGTGCCCCAATCCTTGTAGTAGATCTGTGTTCCGTCTTTCGTAGCGATAGTTGGCATGCTATTAACACCTTAGATACGGGTCCAAAACGCCGGTACCTTTTGAATCAGGGAATCCGGACACTGGAACCGGACGCACGTCGAATCCGTCCGACACGCCGGGCGGGATTCGTCACGGCTCGAGCATGTGCGATGCTAGCCGGCGACCGGGCTCTTACCCAATATACGAAGGGCTTCCGCTACGACGTGCTCCGCAGTGATGCCCAGATGTTTGAGGACCTCCTCGCCGGGCGCGGATGCGCCGAAGCGATCGACGCCGATGATGGCGCCTTCGTCGCCCGCCCAGCGATGCCAGCCCAGAGTAGCCGCGGCTTCGATGGTCACGCGCTTTCTGATGCGCTTAGGCAGCACGCTTTCGCGATACGCCTCATCCTGTGCGCCGAATAAATCCCAACTCGGCATGCTGACCACGCGGGCCTTGACTCCATAAGGGATCAACATCTGCTGCGCCGTCATGCACCACTGAACTTCCGAACCGGTTCCAATGAGAATCACATCCGGCGATCGCCGCCGCCTGCCGAGAGTACGTAAGCTCCCCTGGAGACATCCGGCGAAGTGGCCTGGCTGCGATCGAGGTGTGGGACCGCCTGCCGGGTGAGGACCAGCAGCGTGGGCCCGTCGTGCTCGACGGCGAAGGCCCACGCCTCGACCGTCTCCGCCGGATCGGCGGGACGAATGACCGTCAATCCGGGCATGGCACGGACGCCCGCGAGTTGCTCCACCGGTTCGTGCGTGGGGCCGTCCTCGCCCAAGCCCACGCTATCGTGTGTGAACACGTAGACCGCCTTGAGCCGGCTCAACGCACCGAGGCGGATGGCGGGCTTCATGTAATCGGAGAAGTTGAAGAAAGTTGCGCTGAAGGGCAGCACTCCACCGTGGGCGGCCATGCCGTTTACCGCCGCTCCCATGGCGTGTTCGCGAATGCCGAAGGCCACGTTGCGCCCCGCGTAACTCCACACGCCGCCGACGGCGCCCAGGGTTCCCGGTCCCTCCGATTCAGAGGGCTGAAAGTCTCCTAAACCCTTCAGGGCCGTATCGGTCGACGGGTTCAGATCGGCCGATCCGCCGATGATGTTCGGCAGGTGCTTTGCCAAGGCGTTCAACGCCGCCCCGCCGGCCGCGCGGGTAGCGATGGGTTTGTCGGAGAGCGCGTACTTGGGCAGATCGGACCGCCAACCGTCGGGAAGTTGACCGCTCACGATGCGTTCGAACTCCGCGGCCTCGGAGGGAAACGCTTGTTTATAGGCAGCGAATTTGGCGGACCATTCCTGTTCGGCCGCGGCGCCCGCCGGAACTGCCTGGCGGAAATATGCTACGGCTTCCGGCGGCAAATAGAACTTATCGGTGGCGGGCCATCCCAGAGCTTTCTTGGTGGCTATGAGCTCGTCTTCTCCCAAGGCGCTGCCATGCGAGGAAAAGTTGTCCTGCTTATGCGGGCTCCCATAGCCGATATGCGTGTGGACAAGGATTAAAGATGGCCGCTGGCTCTCCGCCCGCGCTTCTTGAATCGCGCTGCTGATATCCTCCGTGTCGTTGCCGTCCGGCACCTTGCGCGTGTGCCAGCCGTAGGCTTCGAACCGCCTGGCGACATCCTCTGTAAAATCCAGCCCTGTGGCGCCGGCGAGCGAAATATAATTCTGGTCGTACAGGTAAATCAGCTTGCCAAGCCGCAAATGTCCGGCGAGCGAAGCGGCCTCCTGGCTGACTCCTTCCATTAGGTCGCCGTCGCTGCAAATCGCGTAAGTGTAGTGGTCTACGATGTTGTGTCCCGGGCGGTTATAGCGGGCAGCCAGCCAGGCTTCCGCGATGGCCATGCCGACACCGTTGCCGAAGCCCTGTCCGAGCGGTCCGGTGGTAACCTCCACGCCGGCGGTATGCCCTCGCTCCGGGTGACCTGGAGTCTGGCTGCCCCACTGGCGGAAGTGTTTGATCTCGTCCAGCGAAAGTTCGTAGCCGGTCAGATGCAAAAGGCTGTAGAGAAACATCGAGCCGTGCCCGGCGGACAACACAAAACGGTCACGGTTGAACCAATGCGGGTTCCTGGGATTGTGTTTGAGAAACTTGGTCCACAGCGTGTAGCCCATGGCGGCCGCTCCCATGGGCATACCGGGATGCCCCGAGTTCGCTTGTTGCACCGCGTCCGCGGATAGTATGCGGATGGTGTTGATGCATAGATTCTCGAGATCGCGTTCGGCAATTGAATTCATAAAGTCCTCCGGAGCACGCGGCTGCAAAACATTCATCTTATCCTGGGCCGGCACCTCCAAGACCACTACGTTCGTCTTCGCTTCCATGTTTGCCTCTTCAGCAGTTTGTATTCCAGCCGCTCGTCAGGCCGCCTTCTCTAACATCCGCATTGTGTTTTCGTCAATCTGCAAGCCCTCTGCCGCGACATTTTCTTCGAGGTGCGCGACGCTGGAAGTTCCGGGAATCGGCAGCATGACTGGAGATCGCGCCAGCAGCCATGCCAGTGCAACTTGTGATGGGGTGGCCTTCAGTTGGGCGGCCAGCCGAGTGACGGAACTGCCGGTGCCGGAGAGACGGCCAGCCGCCAGCGGGAACCAGGGGATGAACGCGATGCTTTCCTTTTCGCAGTATTCCAGCACGTCTTCGGACCCGCGGTCCGCCAGGCTGTAACGATTCTGGACGCTCACTATCGGCACAATCGCTTGCGCCTGCTGAATCTGGCGGACGGTCACTTCCGACAATCCGATGTGCCGGATTTTACCTTCTGCCTGGAGATCCTTCAGCGTGCCGAGTTGATCTTCTGCCGGAACCTTCGGGTCGATTCGATGCAACTGATAAAGATCGATCCGGTCCAGACGCAACCGCCGCAAGCTCCCTGCGCAGGCGGACCTCAGATGTTCCGGCTTTCCGTTTTCGACCCAGCGATCGGGACCCGGCCGTTCGAAGCCGCCCTTTGTGGCGATGACTAAACCGGCTGGATATGGGTACAAGGCTTCGGCGATGATTTCTTCGCTTACACCGGGGCCGTAGGAGTCGGCGGTGTCGATGAAATCGATGCCTAATTCGACAACGCGGCGCACGACCCGGATGGCCTTGGCCCGATTTGCGGGTTCGCCCCAGATTCCTTTGCCCGTGATCCGCATGGCGCCGAATCCGAGCCGCGCAACATGGAGATCATCTCCGATCAGAATTTCGCTCGTCTGCACGCACTCTCCTCAATTAGAGCTCACTTAGAGCCGTGCGGCGAAACCGCATCCGCACCTGTGAGCAACACCATCCGGAAGCGGGCCTCGCCGCGCATCATGCGGGCGTAGGCATCCGCCGCATTTTCGAGGCGGACCGTTTCGATCATGGGTCGAATATTTTCGAGCACGCTAAAGGCCAGCGTGTCGGCGGTATCAATCGTGGAGCCGGTGAGGGCACCCTCGATGGTTCGAGATCCAAAAATAAGGGCCACCGGCGATATTTCGATGGGGCCATCGGCGCCGACGCCGACAACGATCAAGCGGCCGCGTGGCGTGAGGCCATCTACCAGCGGGCCCATGGCTTTGTTGCTGGCCGCGGTCGCCAGGATCACTTTCGCGCCACCCATTTTGCGGAGGGCGGCGGCAGGATCTTCCGTCAGCGTGTCGATGTAGCGGCCGGCTCCCAGGCGCTCGGCGAGCGCGGCTTTGTCCGCGCCGCGGCCGATGGCGACGACGCGAAATCCCATGCCGTGCGCAAACTGAATCCCGAGGTGTCCCAGACCGCCGACGCCTTGGATCGCCACCAGATCCCCGGGCCGAGCCGGAGAGTTGCGCAGCGCGTTGCAAGTGGTGACGCCGGCACACAGCATGGGCGCGGCGTCGGCTGATGTGAGCCCGCCGGGAACATCAACGACACCATGTTCATTGGCGATCATCACTTCGGCGTATCCGCCATCTGAACTAACCCCCGTCATACCTTGGTTTTCACAGTTGACGAAGTCGCCGCGCCGGCAGGGCTCGCAGTGGAAACAGGGTCCGCTGAGATATCCAACCCCAACCCGCTGGCCGATGGTCCAGCGCGAGACACCGTCGCCCAGAGCGTCGATCTTTCCTACCGCTTCATGGCCGGGCACGCGCGGGTAAGAGATACTCGGAAAGGCGCCTTCCACCGTGAGGGCGTCCGAATGGCAGACACCGCAGGCTTCGATCCGTATGCGGACTTTTCCGGGCGGCGGCTGGGGGACGGCACGCTCGACCAGTTCGAACTTGCCCGGTTCAGTTACTTGGACGGCGCGATAGGTTTGCTGGTTCATAAGTTAAAGCAGCGGGGCTGAAGCCCCGCGCCGGCTAAAAGCCCGCCCTCCAATTACTGCCATCCGCCTCCCAACGCCTTATAAAGCTGCACCACTGCGAGCAGCTCCTGGAGCCGGATGCCGGCCAGGTCCAGCTCCCCCTGGAACAAATCACGATCGGCGTCCAGGGCGTTGAGCTGCGTGTCCACGCCGCCGCGATACCGTGCATAGGCTAGAACCAGCCGGTCTTGCAGCGCGGCTACCAGGGCCTCCTGCTGTTCGCGGCTTTCCCGCACCCGCTGGTGAGCGATCAGGGCGTTCGAAACTTCGGTGAAAGCAGTCTGAATCGTTTTCTGGTATTGGATCAGCGCGTGTTCTCTTTGGGCTTCGGACAGTCTGACGCCGGATTTCAACCGTCCGGCGGTGAAGATCGGCTGGGTCACTTGCGGTACGAGGCTCCAGGCGCTGCTGGGCCCGCTGAACAGGTTCGACAACTGGGTGCTCTGTCCTCCAAGGAACCCGCTCAGACTCAATGTTGGGAAATATGCCGCCTTGGCCACGCCGATCTCCGCATTGGCGGAGATCAGATCCTGCTCCGCCGCCCGGATATCGGGACGCCGCTCGAGCAACGCGGAGGGCAAGCCCGCCGGTACTTCGGGAGGGAAGCCCTGCTCCGTGAGACCGAGACCACGAACCACGCCGCCTGGATTTTGTCCGAGCAACAGGGTGATCTGATTCTCCGTCTGCTCGATCTGCTGCTGAATGGTGGGTATGGTTTCCGCCGCTGTGTACACGAGCTCTTCCGCCTGGCGCAGGTCGAGACGAGTGGCAACGCCGCCGACCTGGCGCTGTTTGGTGAGCACCAGCGACTCCTGGCGTGTTCGCAAAGTGCGTTGGGAGATCTCGAGCGTGTAATCGAGTTCCCGCAGCGTCAAGTAAGAAGTCGCTACGTCGCTGACCAGGGTGGTGACGACGGCTTTGCGGTTTTCCTCGGCGCTCAAGAGATTGGCGCGCGCGGCCTCCGTGGCACGTCGCAGCTTGCCCCAGATGTCGATCTCAAACGACAGCAGATCGAGCACGGCGGAGCCGAAGTTACGATTCTGGTTAGGCAGGAATGCCGCTGGCAGCGGTGTCGCGCCGTTGCGCGACAGCCGGTTGATTTCGACGTAGCCACTGGCGCCGAAGTTCGGGTACTGGTTCGAGCGGGTGATCCCCAGGCTGGCGCGGGCGGCTTCCACACGGGTGACCGCATCCCGCAAATCGTAGTTGGCCACCAGCGATTGCCGGATCAGTTCCTGCAGCTTCTCGTCCTTGAAGACTTCGAACCATTTCAGGTCGGCGAGGGAAGCAGCTTGTGGGGGCGGAAGCGGCGCCGGCGCGCGAAAATTCGCTGGTACATCCGTCGCCGGACGTTTGTAATTCGGACCCACCGTGCATCCCGCGAGCAGAACGGTGGCCAGGGCCAGGCAAATGCGAAGGCGCATGGGTTAGTCTCCCGCTCCCGGCAAAGGCTCGGGCGGAACTATCGGCGCGGGCTGGCGTGCCGCGGCCCCAGAAAGCTTCTCGACCACGTAGAAGCTCGCCGGAACCAGGAATATGCCGATCCCGCTGGCAGCAACCATTCCGCCGATGACGGTGGTTCCCATGATCTGGCGGGACACGGCGCCGGCGCCGCTGGCGATCCACAACGGGACGCATCCCAGGATGAATGCGAACGACGTCATCAGAATCGGCCTTAAGCGCAGCCGCGCACCTTCCATGGCAGCTTCCGCCAGAGGCCTGCCTTTCTCGTATTCGTCCTTGGCGAACTCGACGATCAGAATCGCATTCTTAGCGGCCAAGCCGATCAGCATGACCAGGCCGATTTGCGAGTACACGTCGGTCTCGATCTGCACCATATATGCGGGCGCAAAAAGCCCATAGATCGTGCGGCGCAGCCACAGGACTGAAAAGGCGCCAAAAACCGCGACGGGCGTACTCAACAAGACACTGAAGGGCAAGGTCCAACTCTCATAGAGAGCTGATAGAACCAGGAAAACGAAGAGCAGCGAGAAGCCGAAAATGACTCCCGAGGACACGCCTTCCTGCGCCTTCTTTTCCTGGAACGATATACCGGAGTAATCGTAACCCATGCCGGACGGCATGGCTTGCGCGAAGGTCTCCTCCAGCGCCTTCATTGCCTGGTTACTGCTATAGCCGGGCGCGGCCCCTCCATTCAATTGCGCCGACCGGTATTCATTGAAGCGCATGGTGAACTCGGGACCATCCCGCGATTCGAACCTGAGCAAGGCAGAGAGCGGAACCATCTCCCCGGCTGCGTTCCTGACGTAGAACTGACCCACGTTTTCGGGTCTGGTGCGATAGTCGCCTTCGGCTTCGATATAGACTTGCCATTGGCGTCCGAACCGATTGAAGTAGTTGATGAACAGCCCTCCCATAAACGCCTGGATGGTGCGGTACACGTCGTTGATCGGCACGCCCTGCTTAATGACTTTGTCGCGATCCACCATCACGAATTGTTGCGGGACACTCGGCAGGAAGGTGGTGCTCAGGCTGGCGATCTCCGGGCGCTTGCGCGCGGCGGCCATGAACTTGTTCAGATTGTCAGATAGGAATTTTACGTCGCCCCCCGAGCGGTCCTCGAGAATAAAGGTGAACCCGCCGGAGGTGCCGACGCCGGGGATGGCGGGCGGCGAGAAGCCGAAGGCGACGGCTTCCGGCAGTTTGCTCAATTCCGCATTGAGGTGTGCTTTGATCGCCTGGAACTGCACCGCTCTTGTTTTTCGATCGCCCCAGTCCTTCATGCTGATGAACCCGAACGCGTTGTAAGTAGTGCGCACCAGGCTGAGCAGGCTGAAACCCGTAACGCTGGTGAAATGTTCCACGCCGGGCGTTGCCAAAACGATTTTTTGAATCTTCGCCAGCACCTCTGTGGTCCGTTCCAAGGACGAAGCATTGGGAAGCTGGACATTCATGTAGAAATAACCCTGATCCTCGTCTGGAACGAAGCTGCTGGGCAGCTTGCCACCGATCCACAGGCCTGCCACAGCGAAGCCCGCCAACATAATTAAAGCGATCGCACCCTTGTGCAGGAGCGCCCCGGAAACGCGGACGTAGCCATTGGTCGCGCGGCTGAAGGAACGGTTGAACCAGCCGAAGAATAGCGCCAGCGGCCCTTTACTCTGCTTCTTCGGCTTCAAGAGAAGCGCCGCGAGCGCGGGACTGAGGGAGAGCGCATTGAATGCCGACAGAATCACCGAGATGGCGATGGTCACCGCGAACTGTTGATAAAGCCGGCCGGTGATGCCCGGGATAAACGCGGTCGGTATGAACACCGCGGAGAGCACCAGCGCGATACCGACCACCGGGCCGGAGATCTCCTCCATGGCCTTAAGCGCCGCTTCCTTTGGAGCCATGCCGTCCTCGATGTGCCGCTCCACGGCCTCCACTACCACGATCGCATCGTCCACCACCAGCCCGATAGCCAAGACCAGGCCGAACAAGGAAAGCGTGTTGACGCTGAAGCCAAACAGGGGGAAAAATATGAAAGTGCCGACCAGCGATACCGGCACTGCCAGGAGCGGAATCAGCGTGGACCGCCAGCCCTGCAGGAACAGGAAAACCACCGCCACCACCAAGGCGATGGCAATCAGGAGCGTCTCGACGATTTCCTTGATTCCCTCGTTCACCGCGCGCGTGGTATCCACCGGTATGGTGTAGTCGATGTCGTCGGGAAAGCGCTTCTTGGACTCTTCGAACAGCTTTCTAACGCCGGCGGCGGTATCCACGGCGTTGGATCCCGGCAGTTGATACACCGCGATAACCGCGCTCGGCTTGCCGTCCAGTTGCCCGGCTATGCTATAGTCCTGCGCGCCCAATTCCACTCTGGCGACGTCGCGCACGCGCACAATGCCGGTATCTGGGGTTTCGCGCACCACGATTTGCTCGAACTCCTCCGGCGAGGTGAGACGGCCCTGCGCGCGCACAGCGTAAGTGAACGGCTGCCCGCTTGGAATTGGTTCGCTGCCCACCTGGCCCGCCGGGTTGACGGTGTTCTGGGTTTGGATCGCGGACACGATCTCCGGAACGGTGATCTGCAGCTTCGCCAGTTGGTCGGGTTTCACCCAGAGGCGCATCGCGTATTGGCCTGCGCCGAATATCTGGGTAGTGCCAACCCCTTTCACGCGCGTCAGCGGGTCGTTCAGATTGATATACCCGTAGTTAGCCAGGAACTTGGCATCGTAAGTGCCGTGAGGCGAGTACAGCGCGACTAGCATCAGAGGGGCCAGCACCGATTTCTGTACCGTGACGCCGTAATTGGTGACGTCCACCGGGAGTTGCGACGCGGCCTGCGTCTCGCGGCTCTGTGCCAGAATCAAATCCGTGTTGGGGTCCGTGGCGATGTCGAAATCGACGATCATCCGCAACTGCCCATTGGAGGTGGCGTTGAGCGAGTACATGTAATTCATGTTGTCCACGCCACTCATCTGCTGTTCAATGGGGGTCGCGACCGACTGCTCGATGGTTTGGGCGTCCGCGCCAACATAGATCGCGGAAATCTGGACCTCGGGCGGTGCAATTGGCGGAAACTGGGCCACCGGCAGGCCTAATACAACTACGGCACCTACGATCACGGTGACGATGGCGATGACAATCGCCACGATCGGGCGGCTAATGAAGAATTTCGACATCGTTGGTCACCTCGTGGCGAACGGTTTTGGATTGACCTGCATTCCCTGCCGGACTTTCTGCAAACCTTCGACGACCACACGATCGCCAGCTTGGACGCCCTTGAGCACAATCCAGTCCTTGCCGACGGTTTCGCCGAGCTGCACGGGTCGAATATTCACTTTGTTGCTGCCGTCGACCACCGCGATCAGGCGCGTGCCCTGCAGTTCCGTGACAGCTTCTTGCGGAACGAGCACAGCGCCAGGTTGAACTCTGGCTCTGCGTACTTTTCCGTACTGTCCGGGCCGCAGGGTGTTCCCGGGGTTGGGGAACAATGACGCGATGCGAATGGCGCCGGTCCTTACATCTACCTGGCGGTCCGTAAAGTCAAACTTGCCGGTATGCGGATAGGTGGTGCCATCGGCCAGAATCAATTCGAAGTTAAGCTTGAGGAGATCAGCCTGACGAAGTTCCGCCGTCGCAAAGCGGCGCGAAAACTCGAGATACTCCTGCTCGCTGACCGTGAAGTAAACCTTAATTGGATCCAACGTCGAGACGGTTGTTATGGCGGGGCTAGACGGATTAACCAACGCTCCCACCTGTAATTGTGCAATCCCCGGAATGCCGTCGATCGGCGAGGTCAGGTGGGTGAATCCCAGGTTAATCTGCGCGGTTTCGACCGCGGCTTTTGCGGATTCGACGGCGGCTTCGGTGGCCGTGATCTGCGCCCTGGTAGTCTCGACTTGCGCGTGCGCCGCTTCCACCTGCGCCTTGGCCGCTATGTTGTATTGGGTAGCGTTATCCAGATCCTGCTGGGTGATGGCCTGCTGCTGTGCCAGCGGCGTATACCGGTCCACGTCCAACTGCGTCCGGCGTTGATTGGCGTCGGCTACCGCAACCTGGGCCTCCGCCTCCACCAACTGGGCGCGCGCCTGGGCCAACTGTCCCTGCGACTGCGCGAGCTGGCCGCGCGCCTGGTCCAGCGTCGCTTGAAACGGCCGCGGATCTATTTGGAAAAGCAGTTGTCCCTTTTTGATGAAGGAACCCTCCTTGTAGGCCTGCTCAATAAGATAGCCGGAGACTTGCGCCTTGATGTCGGCGTTGACCAGCCCATCCAGGGTGCCGATCCACTCTTTGTAGATGGGGACGTCCTTCTGCACGGCGTCCACAACTTTGACTTCAAGCGGCTGGGGCGCCGCCGCGCCGGCGGTCCCGTGGGAGCACCCGGCCGCGGCAACGAAGAGACCCGCGCCGAGTAGCGCGAGCATTAAATCCGAAGATCCAGTTTGCAGGCTGGACATGAATCTCCTCCTGGCTGAGCGTTCGCCTATGCACTCTTTGTACCTTTGGTCTGATGACAGACGACTGGCAACCGATTCAACGGCTTAGACACGCAGCCTGAGGAAATTCATGGCGACGGCGTGTCAAAATGACGGTGTCACTCCCGCCCCGTTTCGACATATGACACGGCGCAACGGCCGCACATCAGCAGACGGGCGCTACGGAGGCCACCGCGGTGTTCAGGCGGGGGCGGGACGCATGCGGCGAGCCTTGCGCCGAAGCTGTTCCATGCATTTGTAAATTCGACCACATGGGCTGAAGGTGCGAACGCATCCGCAGATTGGCGCGGAACAGCCGCGTTTTGACGGCAGGCAGAGTCAGGCCGAGTGTTCCGGCCACCTCTTTAAGAGACAAGCCTGAGCCGGAATAAAGGGAGAATACTTCCCGCAACGGCTCCGGCAGCCTGGAGACGCCATCGGCGAGCGCCGCTCCAATCTCTCCGCAAAACGCGAGTTTCTCAGGGGTGAGTGCCGGTGACTTGAGCTTGTCGGCACAGCCACTCTCGTAGAGGCTGTCGAGATCCACCCAACTCAGCCGCCGCTCGGGTTGGCGAAGGTGCATGAAGCACTGGTTCACGATGATGCGCCCGAGCCAGGTCTTGAATGTGGAATCTCCACGAAAAGTGTGCAAGTGTCGAAAAGCCGACAGAAAGGCCGATTGTACGACGTCGCGGGACTCTTCTTCGGAACGTAGAATTCTATTAGCCAGGCGCAGGCAAGATGAGTAATGCCGCTTGAATAACTCGGAAATCGCAGCCTGATCTCCATTTTGTCCATCCGCAATCAGTTCGCTCTCAGCCTTCTGTTCCATGCCTGGCACTTCGCAATTCGGACGCCAAAGCTTCGCTCGTCATTTTCTTCCGGAACCGAGAACATTTCCGGCGCTACACGTGCTTAACTATGGTTTCGGATACCGAACGAAATGGCAGCAGACTCGGATCAACTGAAACAGGCCGCGGCCGAATCCGCGATCGCACAGATAACAGAGGGGATGATCCTTGGGCTGGGATCCGGTACCACCGCGGCACTTGCGGTTAAGGCCCTGGGACGGCGTGTCCGCGAGGGCTTGCATGTGGTCGGTATCCCCACGTCCGAGCGCACCGCTCAAGAGGCCAGAGCGTTGGGAATCGCACTGTCGGATTTAGACGAAAGCCCGCATATCGACATGACGATTGACGGAGCGGACCTGGTGGACGAGGGAAACCTGAACCTGGTGAAGGGGCGTGGCGGAGCCCTTTTGCGCGAGAAGATTGTGGCGAGTGCCAGCCGCCGCCTGGTCATCGTGGTCGACAGCAGTAAGTTGGTCGGTCATCTGGCCGTTAGTGAAGCTATACCGCTCGAAGTCGTGCCTTTCGGGTGGCAAACTACGGCCCGCCGGCTGTCTGATCTGGGCGGGCGGCCCGTGCTGCGCCTGGATGCCAACGGCAAGCCCTTTATCAGCGACGGCGGCCATTACATCCTGGACTGCGCATTCGAGCCGTCGATGCCGCCGGAGTCGATGGCCCGGGAACTCGATCACGTGGTGGGCCTGGTGGAACATGGGCTGTTCATTGGGTTAACGACAGAGGTGCACATGGCAGGCGCTGACGGCGTCCGGGTGCTGAAGAGCCAGCCGAAGCCGCAAGCCGGTTGAGCGCGGCGCGAATCAGTGTTGCCCCGCGAAAAATCTTTCGATCTCCGCGGCAGCCTGGGTGGCGATCTGCGCCAGATTCCGGTCCATGGATGCGACCACGTCCGGGATCGATTTGCCGGCGGCGGGCTCATCGCGCTCGAACTGATGATCCCAAATAACCTGGGTGGTCTTTTTGTCGATCATTTCGAGCTGCAGCGAGATCCTGGTTTGAATTGCCTGGCTATCTATTTCGTCGAACTCGTAAAGCCGGCCGCGCACCAGGTAATCGCCAAAGGCTGAACTGGACGACTCGAGCACGCGCCGGTATTTGCCGGAAGCGCGCAGGGCCCCTATCAATCCATCGCGAACCATCACGCTGGGCCGCTCGGACCAGTGATGCAATTCATACGCGCCTTCCTGGTTGGCGCCCGTGAGATAGAGGATGCGCGCATCCTGCAGCGATTCCGCAGCCGCGATATTGGCCACCAAAATCGTGGGGCCAGCCGGATTTTCAGGGTGCGTATGCGGTTCGGCCGATTGAAGCGAGTAGTAGTGCACCGGCCTGGAAACGGCACAGCCTGCACCTGCAAGCGAGACCACCGTTAGCGGAAGGGCCAGCAGAAGGGACGAAGCGGCGAAGCATATATCTCTATCCATAAGTGCCCTCTTACTCCGGACTCCCGGGCTTCCGGTCGGCAACCTTTATGCCGCGGATCAAACTAGCCGGGGCGCGCTTGAGCGTCTCTGTCAAGGCCTTCAAATTCTCGGTAGACATGCGCAAGTTATCCAACAGTTCATCGATATTGGCTGAGTTCTGATCCATTGTCTGATTCAACTGATCCAGCAGCACGGTCGACCGGGCCAGCGTATCGCGCAGTCCAACTACCGACGCGCGAATGTCCGGCCGGTTATCCGCGAGTGTGGCATCCACGTGAGCGAGTGTATCGTTCGCCTGCGCCGTGGTGGTCTTAAGCTGATCCAGAAGCGGTTTCATGCTGGTTGTGAGTTCCTGCACATTCGTGAGGCTGGCGGAGACCTTGGGACGCGCGTCGTCGAGCAGTCCGTTCAGGTTGTCCAGCGACGCTGCGACCTTGGGGCGGGAGTCGGCGAGCAGCTGGTTCACGTTGCTCAGGGAATCGCCGATGTGCGCGCGGTTACGGTCATTCAGCAAATCGTTGGCGCGCGCGACAGTCACCTGCAGGCCGTCCAGGTTCTGGTTGAGCTTCTCGAGAGCGCTGCGCACTTCGGGCACCATGCTGCCCGCGGCGTCGCCCAATTGGGGCAAGCCAAATGCCTCCACGGAGGGCAGTACTGAACCCTGGAGGCGCTAGCGGGGCATGCTCGGTGCCGGTGCCGATTTCGATGTAGTTGTCGGTGAGCGGGCCGAGGGTGGAGATCTTCGCCACGCTGTCGGTCTTCACGGGCGCATCGTGATCCACCGATACATCGATTTCGATGCGGGTGGAGTTTCCTGGATCCACGCGCACACGGGTCACTTTGCCGACAGTCAGGCCGCCGTAGCGCACCGGAGCGCCAGACTGTATGCCGCCTGCGAACTTGAAATAGGCGCGGTGAGATACGTTCTCGGTGCCTACGCCGCCGGAGATGACCAGCATTGTTCCGACCAACAGGCCGACCGCAATCAATACGAACAGGCCGACCAGAGTGCGTTCGCGCATGAGGTCCATCCTTTCCTCACTACCGTATTCCTTCCGTATATATTCGCAGATGATCCACGTCGTCGTCCTGCGTGTTATCCGCCACGCGGTCGAGAAACTGGCGGACGCGTGGATGCCGGCTATTGCGAATTTCTTCAACCGGACCCACGGCCGCGATGTTGCCGCGGTCGAGCAGGATGATCCGGTCGGCGATCAGGAACGCGCTGGCCAGTTCGTGAGTCACCACCACCATGGTCATCGAGTAAGCCTTCTTGAGATCGAGGATCAGATCGTCGATGCCGGCAGCGGTGATGGGGTCCAGGCCCGCGGAGGGTTCGTCAAAAAACAGGATTTCGGGGTCCATGGCCAGGGCCCGGGCGAATGCCGCACGCTTGCGCATGCCTCCGCTGAGCTCCGCCGGGCTGTACTTTTCGAAGCCGCTGAGGCCCACTTGTTCCAATTTGATGCGGACCATCACCTCGATGGTGGTGGGGTTCAGGGTGGTGTGTTCGAGCAAAGGCAGCGCGATGTTTTCGCCGACCGACAGCGAGCCGATTAACGCCCCGCCCTGAAAGGCCAGCCCGATTTTCTTACGGATGTCATCCATGGCGCGCTCGGAGGCCTTGGTAATATCCACGCCCTTGACGCGCACTTCGCCGGAGGACGGTTTTTCGAGGCCCACCAGAGTCCGCAGCAGGGTGCTTTTTCCGGAGCCGGAGCCGCCAATCACTACTACGGTCTCGCCATGCACGATTTCGAAATTGAGGCCATGCAGGACCTCGCGGTCGCCGTATTGCACGCGCAGGTCGCGAGCCGAAATCACGGGACCGGGAGCGGCGGGAGTCGCCATCCTACTGAACCCCCCGCGCCAGGTAGAAAAGAATGGTAAAGACGAGATCGATCACGATGACCAGCAGAATGGAGATGACCACGGCCGAGGTGGTTGAGCGTCCCACCTCTTCCGCGCCGGCGCCGGTCGCAAAACCCTCCTGGCAGCCGACCGCGGTAATCACCAGGCCGAACACCAGGGCTTTGACTACGCCGGTGGTGATGTCATGCGCCACCAGCGCGTCGCGCGTGGCGATCACGTAACTGCCGAACGTAAAGTTGCCGCTCACGATTCCGAAAACGCAGCCGCCCAAAACGCCCATAAAATCCGACCAGACGGCCAGGCAAGGCATCATGACGGCCATGGCCAGGAACTTAGGCACCACCAGAAACGCGACCGGATCGAGCGCCATGGTTTCGAGCGCGTCCAGTTCTTCGGTGACGCGCATGGTGCCGATCTCGGCGGCGAAGGCGGAACCGGACCTGCCGATGACCACTATTGCGGTGATCAGCGGGCCGAGCTCGCGGGTGATCGAAATCGAAACCAGGCTGGCCACCAACTGCATCGCCCCCAGGCGCTGCAACTCGTAGGCACCCTGCAATGCGATGATGACACCGACGAAGAAAGTAATCAGCGAAGTAATGGGCAGGGCGCCGACGCCCGCGGCCATGGCCTGATGCACCGTGCGCTGGGCCAGACGGCTGCCCTTCAGGGGCGAGAGGAATAGCAGGCGAACAGACCTGCCGAAGAGCTGCGCCAAACCGCCTACATAGGCCACGCTGCGCTCGGTCGCGGCGCCTACCTCCGCCACGAACGGCATTAAGCGCTTTCCAGGGCTTCTTGCTCGGTTTGGAACACCCGAAAGATGCGAATGACGTGGGTCAGGTGGAACACCTGCTGCACGGCCGGGCTGAGCCCGAAGAGCACGAATGCCTTATTGCGGCGCTGGGAGTCCTTCAGCACCTCGAGGAGAGTGGCGATGCCGGAGCTATCGATATAGCGGATAGCCGCCAGGTTGAGCGCCAGCTTGGGCGCAGCCAGCAGGGCGTCGAACAGAGTGCGGCGGAGGTCCGGAGAGGTACCCAGATCCACATCGCCTTCCACATCCACGATTTTAGCTTTTCCGGCATCCCGAACTGAGATTCTCATATCGTCTTCCTGAGGCGCTTGGTGGCCGCGAAGAGGTTCCCTGCCGGCGTTGCCTGGTACGACACCGTGTCCATCACATCTTTGATGATATGAGTTCCGAGTCCCCCCGGTTGATCGCACGCTTCGGCACGCGCACATATTTTAGTCCTGTCCGGAGCATCACCGTGATCCAGTAACGTGATTTCCAATACATCCGCGCCTTCGCGGCATTCCAATTCGATCAGGCCATCGGCACGGTTATGGTAAGCGTGCCGGATGATGTTGGCGAGCGCCTCGTCCAGCGCCAACATGATGGCCCGGGAATCGGGCTCATCCCAACCCATGGCTGTGGCCAGAGGGCCGATAGCCCCACGTACGACCGGCAAATAGCGCGCGTCGCTGGGCATCACAATTTTGAGATGCAAACAGTGTGCGTTGGGAAGCATGTTCAAACGGATTCTCCGCGCCGTGCGAGCGCCACCACGGTTTCGTCGTCCGCCGGCGGCACGGCGCCGCGGAAGCCTTCGACGGCCGCCAGCAGAGCATGGCCGGCAGCGGCGGCGGATTCAACCGGCAGATCGCTCGCGATGGACAGCAGGCCATCAAGCCCCAATTGCTCGCCGGAAGCGTCCACGGATTCGCTGATGCCATCCGTGTATAGCAGCAGCAGATCGCCTTTCTCCAATTGCACGGCAGTCTGGCTGTAGGAGGTTCCTGCGATCATGCCGAGCGGCAGGTCCATAACCTCTTTACTATACGGCGTGGAGTCGGCCAATAGGGTCCACTCCCGCGAAGCGGCACGATACCATAGCGGCGGCATGTGGCCCGCATTAGTGAACAGAAGCTCTCCGGATTCGCGGTAGAAACTGGCCAGAAACGCCGTGGCGAACCGGGAATGCGGCGCACCTCTGAGAATGCTGTCGTTAAGGCGGCGGATCAACTGGGACTGATCCCAATCGTCGAGATGCTTCCGCAATGCGTCCCGCAGGCTCACGGCGGCAGCACTCACCGTCTCACCATGGCCGGCGACATCCGCCACCACTACCCGCGCAATGACGCCTTGACTGCAAGCTGACAGGTAATACAGATCCCCGCCACTCGCGGCCGGCTGCAGGGGACGGCACGAAACCCAGCCCGACAACCCGGGCAGTTCGGCGGAATAGTCTGCCAAGTGGTTTCCGCCGCGCAGTTCCATGCATGCCAGCCTGTAGACGCGATCCGATTCCCCGCCCATTAAGATCATTTTCCCTTTACCGTAATTGAGCGGCCGCGACGTTTGTGGGATTCAAGAAATCTGCATCGTCCAGTATTACAAGGAATTGTGCGGGCAACCAAGTCAACGCACTTGGGTGCCGAGCCGCGGCGCTCCAGTGGGGTCTTCAGGCGTGCCTTGATCAATTGGTTGATGGTCGGCATTCACCAGTTGGATCAGGATTTTGTGCGGCCCGGGCGCGAGGCGGTTGATGGCGACCGGGGGCAGCGCGTGCGTCTGCCCAGTGCCAGGCGGCGTCATCGACCGTCACATGGATGTGTCCGCTTCGGGATACACGGCGAGCGCGGCAGGCCCGAACACCGGCACGATGTGCGCCGTCTTACACTTCCTTGCCGGCGTAAAGTTCGTCTATGCTCTCGCGGAAGTTCTCCATCACGCGCGTCCGGCGCACTTTCATGGTGGCGGTCAGTTCACCGTCTTCGATGCTGAAATCGCGCCCCAGCACGCGATAGCGGCGGATCTGCTCGAAGGGCGCCAATTGCTTGTTCACGCGCGCCACCGCCTTTTGCATCTCCTTCTGCACCGGATCGGCGGCGGCCAATTCGGCGGTGGTGTGCCCTTTCAGCGCATCCATCCCCTTCAAGGTTTCGGCCACCGTCGGATTGATGGTAAATAGCGCCGTCAGATACGGCAGGCGGTCGCCCACGAGCATAATCTGGCTGATCAGCGGCTCGAACTTAAACAGGTTTTCCACGCGCGAAGGATGAATCTTTTTGCCGGTCGAGGAAACGATCAACTCTTTCTTGCGGCCGGTGATAAAGACGAAACCCTCGTCGTCGATGTACGAGATATCCCCTGTATGCAGCCAGCCATCGCGCAACACTTCGGCAGTGGCCGCCGGATCGCCAAAATACTTGGAGAACAGGCAGGGGCTTCTCACGAGCAACTCGCTATCCTGTTCGGCGATGCGCAACTCCACGCCGGGCAGCGCTTTACCGATGCTGCCTGCTTTGGGCATATCCAGCGGGTTCAACGCCACCACGCCGCCTTCGGTGAGCCCGTAGCCCTCCACCAGCGGCATGCCGATCGCTTCGTAGAATTCCGCCAGGTCCTTGCTCAGTGGGGCTGCACCCGACGCTGCAATTTTGATGTGGCCGCCGAAGCGGTCCCGCACTTTCTGAAAGAACAGCTTGTCCGCGATTTTCAACGGTCCGCGGATGCGCGCCGGCACCGTTTTTCCCTGGTGTCTGTAATTGGCGGCGGCCAAGGACAGGCCCAGCCCACCGTAGAACGCCTTGCGCAGCACCGCCGGACGTTTGCGCAGCTCCGTGCAGATCGTCGAATAAATGCGCTCCCACATGCGCGGCGGCGCCAGCAGCATGGTGGGCTGCACGGCGCGGATATCCTGCGGCAGTTTCAGCAGGCTCTCGGAGAAATATACGGGCGTCCCCATGCGCAGGGGAACCATCTCCACCACCACCCGCTGCGCGATGTGCGCGGAAGGCAGAAAGGCGATGGTGGAATCCTGTGGACCGATGGGCAAAGCGGTCGGCGCCATGTCCATGTTCGCCACTATCGCGGCGTGCGTCACAAGTGCCATCTTGGGATCGCCCGTGGCGCCCGACGTCAGATACAGGATGGCGTGGTCGAACGGTGTGACTTCCGTCTTCAACCGCGCCATGTACACGGGGTCTTCGGCCAGCCCCAGGCGCCCGCGTTCCCGCAGTTGATCGAGCGACAACGCGCCCTCCGCCTCGCCAGTGAGCAGAATACGCGGCATGTCCGGGGCGCCGCGCAGCGCTTGCAGAGTCTTGGGATCCTCCAGGAAGAGCGCTTTCGCGCCACAGTTCTGAATCGTGCGGATCAGGTCTCTCGGCGGATAGCTGGGATAAAGCGCGGCGGCCACGCTGCCCGCGGTCAGGATGCCCAAATCGGCCAGGTAGAACTCCAGCCGCGTCTCGGAATCGAGGGCGACTACATCGCCTTTCAGGACGCCGATCGAACGCAGGCCGGCGGCAATCTCCTGTGCGGCGGTCTTATATTGGTTCCACGAGTAAGTCAGATACTCGCGCTTCCCGTCCTTCCCGGTGGTGGGCTGCAGCAGGGCCGGGGCGTCCCCAAACTGGGCCGCGGTCTCTTCGAGGACCTGATAAATGGTGCGCGGATGCATTCCGCCATCATGCTATCAGATGGCATGGGCGGTTGGCGTGGGGCAGCCAACGCTTGGCGGGTCTGGAGACCCGCCGCAGGACTGGAGTCCTGCCCCACTGCTATTTGACTGGCTGTCCGCCAGCGTAGCGCTTCACCGCCGTGACGCGCATGGTTCCATTGACCAAATCGGAGATCACCACACGGCATGCATTGGTGGCCGGCTTCGGCTTCTCTTTGTGAATCAGCAGCAGGCGATTGTTCTGGATGCGATAGCGATCCCCGGTGGGGCCGCAGCCCCAGGGCTCTGTCAGGTAGCGCGTACGCAGTTCATGTTTTTCAGGGTCGAAGGTGTAATCGGCCGCCTTCAGCTCCGCGATGGCGCGCGTCAACTCATTCTGGACAAACCTGCCGGTAGAAGGATCGTAGACCCACCACTGCTCGCTGCCCCAGGCTCCGCCAAAAGCAATGAGCACGGCGAAATCAAGATTTCCATCGAAGTTGATGTCCTCTGCATGAAAGCTGCGCGCAAAATCGCTGGGCTGCTGCGACGGTAATCGGCAGCACCTGCAGCTGCTTTCCATCCTGGCAGCGGCTGACCTCAATCTCGCCGGCGGATGGACCGGTGGATCGAATCGCGATGCGGAACGACGGTCCATTTTTGTTCGCCAGTCGGAAGCTAGAAGCGCCGCTCGTAGGAGCGGATGGCAGGCCTTCGCATACATCCGCCCACACTACTCCCGCCGCGCAGAGAAACACTCCGGCCAAACGCCGCCACATTACTTGCATGAGGACACCTCCTTAGTACCCCAGCCAGCGTGCGGGCGCGGTCGTAAGTGCCGGCACGTAAGTCACCAGTAAGACACCTATGAGCAAGATGATATAGAAGGGCAAAGTGGCCCGATAGATAGCCGCCATGGGCTGCCGGAATCGGTAAGCCGACAGGCATAAGTTCATACCTACCGGCGGCGTGAGATATCCCAGCTCCAAGTTTGCCAGAAAGATGATGGCCAGTTGCACGGGGTCGATGCCGAACGATGCGCCCAGCGGGGTGATCAGCGGCACCACCACAATGATAGCCGAGAATACGTCCATAAACGATCCCTTCACCACCAGAGCCACGTTGAGCAGCGCCAGGAAGACATACTTCGAATGGATATTGGCCTGCACCCAGGCGATGAGACGTCCGGGAACCTGGGCGTCTACCAGGTAATTGGTTAAGCCGACTGCCACGCCGATGATCATCAGGACGCAGCCGACTACAGTGACGCATTCGAGCGCGACGCGGGGATAGTCGCGGCGCAGGGAGAAACCGCGGTAGGCGAAGCGTTCAATCAGGAAGCAATACAGCACCGTGATGGCGCCGGCTTCCACCAGCGTTCCGAATCCGCCGAATAGACCCACCAGCATGATGACGGGAACGGCCAATTCCCATTTGGCCTCCCAGATCGCGCGGCGCGCTTCAGTCGAGGAGAACGCCGCCCGTCCGGCATTGTGGCGGATGCCCTGCCACACGCCGTATACGCAAACCAGCGTGACCATCAGCAGGCCGGGGAGGAACCCACCCACGAACAGCCGATCGAAGCCAATGCGCGCGTACATGGCATAGAAGATCACTGGAAGACTGGGCGGAAACAGCAGCCCGAGCGAACCCGAGGCGTTGATCAAGCCGGTGGAAAAGGGCGCGGGATATTTCGCTTTTACCAGTATCGGCAGGAGCAATCCGCCCAGCGCCAGAATGGTGACGCCGGAGCCGGCCCAGGTAAAAATGGCGAGCACCACGGCGGTGGTAACGGTCAGGCCGCCGGGCAGCCAGCCCAATAGCGCCGTGTAGACGCGCAGCAGCCGCTGGCTGGCGCCGCCTTCCACCAACAGGTATCCGGCGAAGGTGAACAGCGGAATGGACGGAAAGATGGGCGATGCCACCAGGCGATAAGTCTCCACGGGAACCGAGGCGACCGGCACCCCGCTGTTCCAGAAAAGCAGCAGCGCCAGTCCGCCGAGTGTGGCGAAGATGGGAAGGCCCAGCAGCGCCGCCGCCAGCACCACCAGGATGCCGCAAAATAGCGGGACGAGGCCTTCGGGTGGGGGAGCCAGAAACAACACCAGCGGGATGACCAGCCCCAGGCTGGCCGCGAGCCGTCCGGCCGCCGAGTCCGACGCACTCCACACCGCGCGCAACGCTACCAGCAGAAACGCAGCCGGCATGATGGATTGCGCCGCCCATTTGGGGATGCCGGCGGCGAGGATAGCGCCGCCTTCGCGCTCGGCCAGCACGAACTGGAGACTCGCCCAGGCCAGACACAGCGTGACCGCGGCGGCCACCGCGGAGCTGAAGATGCGCACCCGCGGCGCCCATTTTGGAGGGAGGAACATATTCGCCGAGAGGGCCAGCAGGCGACCGGAACCAGCCGCCAGGGCCGCGCCGAGGAAGGCCACCCAAAGTGTCAGGTGCTGCACGAAGACGCTCGACCCCGGGATTCCCGGCCAGCCGAACTGGCGCGAGACCATCTCCGCGGCCGGCAGCACCGCCATCGCGGAAAGGGCCGCGATGGCCAGGGCTTTTTCTGGAGTCTCCAGAAGTCGCATTATAAGTTTCAATGCGTGCCTCCCGCGGCGCGGTACTCGTCGCGCAGCCGGCGGACCTCGTCGAAAAGATCGGCGGGCACAGTCTTCCCGCGCAGCTTGGGATAGACCCCTTCGGCTTCTTTCCGCCACTCGGCCAATACCGTTGCGTCCGCATGCACCACGGTGAGCCTGCGCTTTTGCATGGCGGCGATGGAGTCGTCCCCCATGCGGCGAATGCCTTCGCGCAGGTCCTGGCCGGCGTCGCGCGCAATCTTGAGCATGGCGTCGCGATACTCGGCCGGAACCTGATCCCAGGTGGATTTCCGTACCAGCGTGGCCCCCACCAGCGGCGCCCACTTCATATCGCTCATGTAGCGGGTAAGCGCGAAGGATTGGTTCCAGAGAGCGTAGAGCGGGGTGGTGGGCACGGCGTCAATCAGGCCAGTCTGCAGGCCGGTGAGAATATCGGTGGCCGCCAGGGGAACCGGGCGGAAGCCGTTAGCCTTCCACAGCTCCAGCTCATCGTTGTAGCCGGCCCATGTGAACAGCTTCAAGCGCCGCAATTCGTCAGGACGCGCGGCGGGGGTCTTGGTAAAGAAGTAGACCCATCCGGCGTCGCCCCAATTGAGCACCAGGAAGCCGCGTGCCTCGATGATCTTTTCCAGGCGCGGCGCGATGCGGTCGCGGACGTAGTCGAGCTCCTGGTAGGACTCGAACATCATGGGGATCTGCAGGCAGGCTACGCCCTTGTCGATATCCTGCATGCCTGCGCCGGAGAGGGCCACGGCCTGAATCTGGTTGATGCGCATCTTGTTGACCAGGTCCGGCTCGTCGCCCAGCGCGCCGCCGGGATAGAGCACCAGCTTCACGCGGCCGCCGGAGACGTCGCGCCAGCGTTCGCGAGTGCGCATGAGCACGTCGTACCAGGGCGAACCCTCGGGGGCGAGGGTGCCCATTTTGATGGTGACTGGTTGCGCGGCCATGGGGATGGCGGCCGCGGCTAACGCGATCAGTGTCGCGATCGGTGTAAGGATGTGACGTCGCATAATTTTCTCCTGGGCTAATTTGTTGGGGCAGGTTCCAGAAACAGTTCATCGGTGCGGGCCAGCAGCCAGCGCGCCCTTCGTTGGGAAATCAGGTTGGCCAGCCGGTTCTGCGGCTGGCGGTCCGCATCAATGGCCAGCGCCTTGCCGAGCAATTCTTGAAACCGGGCACGATCTTGCGCCGGCACACTGGCGTTCTCCGCGTATGACACAAACGTGGAGGCGTGCTCTCCCTTCGAGAGCGCCAGCGCCTTATCGAAGAACTGGTGCATGCGTTCTTGCTGCACTTCGGGCTTTACCCCGGCGCGGGCGCTCTCCAGACTGAGCAGCGCCTCCCAGATCGCGCCGGCGCCGAAACCCTCATCCAATTGGCGCGCGCGCTGCAGCATGGCATCCACCGCCGGGACTTGCGCCAACATCTCCGGGTCGCCCTTCGACGACGAGATAGCCAGGCCCAGGGACGCGGCCGTCCAATAAAGCAAGCCGATGTGCGCCTTACGCACGCGCGCGGCGGCGGTCTCGGGCGCGCTGTCGAGTCCGGCCGAGATGCCGGGATAGGCGGCTTCCAGGCCGCGCAATCCGTAACCATGCGCCCGCATGTAGAGCCGGCGCGCGCGATACCGCAGATACTTGCCGCGATCCAGGCTGTCGCCCATGGCTTCGTCGGCGCGCGTATCCACGAAAGCGTATCCGTATTCGGTGAATCCGCTGGCAGCGGCTAACAGCAGTCCCTTGTGTTTGGGAGATTGGGCCAGCAGGCTCTCGATCAGCTTCAGCCCGAAGGGCAGGGCCTCGGCTACCAGGTCGGGATCGTCATCGCTCTCGTAGGTGGATCCACCCGATGCCAGGGCGTCGCCCAGTTTGTTTACCGCGACGCGTTTGATCGAGCAGCCGCCCGTTACGGCGGCGATGAGTAGAGTGGCTGCAAATTGGCTGGTCCGGTGCATGGCTGGAATCCTCATTTCACGCGCTTCGGTCGGGCGCTCGGACAATAGATATCCAGCAGGTACCGGCCACCGGTTTTCAAGACCTGGATGGTCAGTTGGGTTTGATCGGCCTCGGCAGTGATGGTGTACGCGGTGGCGGCCAGCGTGGGTTCGAAGAAGGAATCCTTATCTCCGGGCACGACCAGAGGATGCAGGGCAACTACTGCGCACGCGGACGATGAAACCAGCGGACCTACCAAAAGTAGTACTTTGAACTTCCACATAATCTCCTCCTCGGCTCATGTACGAGTTTGTGTTCGCACCTCGATTTTTGTCCTTAGGTAACTCTGATCTTTCGCGGATGTAACTCTGATGGAAGGGCTTGGATGAATCGGCCCGTGGCGGCAAGGGACTGTGATAACCTCGGGAGGAATGCCTCTCCCGGCGCGCGAGGGCTACGAGTTTGGACCGTACAGGATTGACGCGGACGAGCGTTTGCTTTACCGGGGCGATGAGTTAGTTGTACTGCCGCCCAAGGTGGCGGGGACCCTGATTGTTCTGGTGCAGAATGCCGGCCGGATGGTGGATAAGGGCGACCTGATGAAGGCCGTCTGGCCGGACACATTCGTGGAGGAGGGCGCTCTCACCCGTAACATTTCTTTACTGCGGAAGGCGCTGGGCGATACGGGGGAAGAGGCCACTTACATCGAGACGATACCGCGGCGCGGGTACCGGTTTTTGGCCGAGGTGCGGCCGGTCTCTAACGCGGGAGACAGCGAGGCTGAGGCAATGCTTCGCGACAGGCGGCCTGAGAGGCCGCCGCAGGCTGAGAGCCTGCCCCACGGGCAGAGAAGGCGGTGGGCGGCGGGCATGCTGATTGGCCTGCTCGTGTCGATTGCGGCCATTGCCGCCTTCGCCAACCACACCTGGCGGGCGCCCGTGGCTGCCTCCATTACCACTTCGGGGAAAGCGTTGGCAGTTTTGCCGTTTCGCAGCATCGAAAGGGACGATTCGCAGGACTACTTTGCGGATGGAATGACGCAGGCGGTGATCACGAGTTTGGCCCGGTTGGGCAAGCTGCGGGTGGTGTCCCTGGCCTCGGAAGCCAGCGGCAAAAGAGACGCGGCCGCCTGGAGCGCGATCCTGCGGGACCAGTCGGTACACCGGGTTCTCAGCGGGACGATCCGGCGCTCGGGCGACCAGGTACGCATCGATGCGCAGTTGATCGATCCTTCGAGCCGGGCGGTTCTCTGGGCCAACAGCTACGAGCGGGACATGAGGAATGTATTCGCCCTGGAATCGGCGCTGGCGGAAGCGATCGCCGGAGAGATCCAGGTGAGCCTGACGGATGAAGACCGGGAGCGGCTGCGCGAGCGGCAGGTGAGGCCCGATGCTCTCGATGCCTATCTGCGCGGACGTTACTACTGGAACCGGCGGACGGAAGATGGCTTACGCCGCGCCGTTCAATATTTTCAACAGGCGATCGCGCTGGATTCGAAGTATGCGCTGGCGTATAGCGGTCTGGCCGACTCGTATGCGCTGTTAGGTTCCATCGGGACCGATGCCATGCCGCCGAATCAGGCGATGCCCCTGGCGAAATCCGCCGCGCAGAAGGCGCTCGAACTGGAGCCTGACCTGAGCGATGCGCACACCTCTCTGGCCTACGTGAATCTATCGTACGACTGGGATTTGCCGGCCGCGGCGCGGGAGTTCGCGCGCGCACTGGCGCTGAACCCGAACTCCGCTACCGCGCGCCACTGGTACAGCCATTACTTCATGGCGGCCGGGGACATGCCCAAGGCCACGGAGCAGATGCGCGAGGCACGTGAACTGGAGCCGCTTTCGCCCAGCATCAACATAGGCATTGGCTGGTGTCTTTACTACTCCCGGCAGTACGATCAGGCCGTGGATCGATTCCGTTCGGTCACCGAAATGGACCCGGCCCTCCCCCTGGCGCACCAGACGCTGGGCATGGCTTACCAGCAAAAGGGCCAATTCAACGAGGCGATCGAGGAGTATCAGCGGGCGGCAGCATTTTCGGCGAACAGTCCGGCGTCGGTGGCATCGCTGGCCAGCGCCTATGCGGCGGCCGGCAGGCTTCCGGAAGCCCGGCAGGAATTGGCGCGGTTGCAGGAGATGTCGCGCACGCGGTACGTGCCGTCGTTTTACTTCGCCACGGTATCCTACGCGATGGGTGACCTGACGAAGACATTCGAGTGGGGCTGGAAGGCCGTCGGTGAGCGCTGCGACTACCTTTTATATCTGCGGGTGGAACCGCGCGTGGGCAAACTCGCCGTAAACCCCGAGTTCATGCGGGGCATGGCCGCTTTGCATCGATGAAGCCACCGCTTCTTAGCACAGTGCTGGCTTTCGCCTTGAGCCAGATTTGCGGAGCGGCGCACTGTACTACAGTTCTCAATCCGGTTCTGCTGCCCGAGTATGAGAAATATGTCGCGGCGATGGAAGAGGGCGCGGCGGCGCGCTTCGATTCCGGCGAACTGGCGTGGGTGCCCGCTAACGCTGCGAAGGACGCCGCCGCCACACTGGCAGCCGGCAAACTGGTCCGGTCGGACATCAGCGACAGCGCCTTGAACCAGCGCCTCGCGCCGCAGAACGGCACCGTGATTCATTGGATCGGCGCCATTGTGATCCGCGGTGTGGGTCTGTCAGAGGTCAGGTCGGTGTTAGAAGACTACGGCCGCTATGATCGAATTTATCGGGCCATCATCTTCGCATGCTCGGCGCAGAAGGCTGGAGATTCGCCCGATCCGGTTTACGATGTCGTTCTGGGAATGCATACGGCATATCGGTTTGCTTCCATTTTTCTGCAGCATTATTCGTTTCGAGTGGAGGGAAAGATGGAATACTCCAGCCTGAAGCTTCCGGACTCGGGTTTGCGCGTCCGGCTGGCGGCCAGCGAAATTCGCGAGTCGGATAGCGGCGTACCTAAACGGAACGATTGGCTGGAGCGATATCACGATCATGGGATCATGTGGGCGCTGAATGCCTATTGGCGCGCGCGGCAGCGGGGACGGGACGTGTACCTGGAGTTTGAGACAATCACGCTGGCGCGGTCTGTGCAGGAATTCGCCTGTAATTTTGGTTTTGTGCGGATTCCCAAATCGATCCTGTATGGTGCGATGGACGCGCTGCCGGCCGAGTCGGTGGGTGTGGTGCTCGATGGGACGCGCGGGGAGTGCGAGCGCCGGGCCGCGCCGCACCGGGAGAAGGCGCCGGGACCATGATGGCGGGAGGACTATCTGAGCTGCTGGTAGGGGGCGCTTTCCGGGCGGTATCGCGGGCATTGTTCCGCGTGCGGGTGCGCGGGCGGGAACATATTCCATTACAGGGGCCGGCGTTGCTGGTTTCGAATCACCTGACGCATCTGGACGCCTTCCTGATCGGCGCCTCGATCGGACCGGTGGTGCGATTCCTGGTATGGCAGCCGTTTTATGAGCTGAAGTTCTTGGCCTGGAGTTTCCGGCTGGCGAAGGCGATTCCCATTTGGGAAAGGCCGCATAGCGCGGCGCGGGCGATTGAGCGGGCCCGTCGCGAACTGGAGCACGGGCATGTGCTTTGCATTTTTGCGGAGGGGGGCATCAGCCGGACCGGCGATCTGCTGCCATTCAAGCGGGGCCTGGAAGCGATCGCGCGGGACTTGAACGCTCCTATTGTGCCGGTGCGACTGGACGGATTGTGGGAAAGCGTGTTTAGTTTCCGCGGGGGGCGATTTCTGGGGAAGCGGCCGCACAGATGGCGGCATCCGGTGGTGATTTCGTTTGGTGCGCCGATGCCGGCTACGTCGACGGCGCGCGAAGTGCGCGAGGCGGTGGAGGGGTTAGCAGCTACGCTTTGAATCAATTTCCACTCCGCGCTCATGGTGTCGTCGATGCGCCAGGCTGTCGGCCATCGACAGGACATCATCCAGCGTCTTGCGGCGCTCGACCGATCTGCGCGCCACGCTTCTTTATCCACCACCAGCGGGCTGTCGCTCACCACGAGGAAGTTCACCACGCGACGGGGTGCCGATATTTCGGCGAGTTGGCCAGGCAGTGGCGTCGGTGAGGGGACTGGGTTCGGTTATCGGCAATTTTGTTGAAAACAAAGGGGCTGTTGGGTTCGAATGGTAATTTCGTGTTTATTCGGTTTTCAAGGATCGCGGGCGGGCACCGGTACGGTGCTCTACCCGGCGTTAGTTTAGCATGCCAGCTGCAGCGGGGCTGAAGCCCCGCGCCGGCTAAAGCCCGCCCTCCAAATAACGGGGGGATTCCGAGCGGTTGTAAATTTGTAATAACGCTAAGCTACGCGCCGATTACCCCGGCTAGGGGACTGCTGGCGCTGGCGTAGAGCTTCCTGGGCATGCGGCCGGCGAGATAGGCAAGGCGCCCGGCCTCGACTGCCAGTTTCATAGCTTTGGCCATACTGACGGCATCCTCCGCGGCGGCGATGGCGGTATTCATGAGGACACCATCGGCGCCGAGTTCCATGGCTATGGCGGCGTCCGAGGCGGTGCCCACGCCGGCGTCCACGATGAGCGGCACGGCGGTGATCATCTCGCGCAGGATGCGTAGGTTGGCGCTGTTTTGCACTCCCAGGCCCGAGCCGATGGGCGCGGCCAGCGGCATGACGGCCGCGGCGCCGGCATCGACGAGCTTGCGGGCGTTGACCACGTCGTCGTTGGTGTAGGGCAGCACCACGAAGCCTTCGCGAACCAGGACGCGGGTGGCTTCGAGCAGGCCCTCGTTATCCGGGAAGAGCGTCTTTTCGTCGCCGATGACTTCCAGCTTGATCCAGTTGGAGAGACCGACCTCGCGCGCCAGGCGGGCCGTGCGGATGGCATCGTCGGCGGTGTAGCAGCCAGCCGTGTTGGGGAGGATGAAGATCTTGGACCGGTCGATGTAATCGAGCAGAGATTCCTTGGAGCGGTCGGTGAGGTTTACGCGGCGCACCGCCACGGTGACCATGTCGGCGCCGGTGGCCTCGTGGCAACGGGCCATCTCCTGGAAGCTGCGATATTTGCCGGTGCCTACGATGAGGCGGGAGTGGAAGGCGCGGCCGGCGATGGTGAGGGTATCGGACATGATTTCATTGTAGGGCCGCGGAGGCGGGGTTGGGAGGGCACACCGCTCCCTTACGGTCGCGGCTCGGTAGGGTCGCGGGTCGGTAGGGTCGCGGGTACGTCGCGGGTGTAAGGCTCGAAAGATTATCGGTATTCGTGCGATTTTTTTGGTATCCCGGCACTAGCTTTCTATTCGGATGTATACGCTGGATGCCTGGATTGCTGCCTGGCTGGTGCCGCTTGCGGTATACGTCCTGATCAGCGGCCTGGACGATCTTTTCCTGGATTTGGCCTTCGTGTACCGCTGGCTGATGCTGCACCTGTTCGGGCGGCCGTGGTTCGCGTGGCCCACGCTGGAGGAAGTCGACGCCGCGCCGCGACGGCGTATCGCCATCTTCGTGCCGCTGTGGCACGAGCACGGCGTGATCGGCAGCATGCTCGAGCGGAATATTCCAGCCACCATGTATTATGCAGCCGAGTTCTTTGTCGGCGCATACCCCAACGATGCGGAGACCGTAGCCACGGTGCGGAACGCCGCGCGCAAGTTTCCGCGCGTGCACCTGGCGCTATGCCCGCACGACGGGCCGACGTCCAAAGCCGACTGCCTGAACTGGATCTACCAGCGCATGCTGGCGCACGAGGAGAGCCACGGGGTGCGCTTCGACATGGTGGTGACGCACGACGCGGAGGATGTGATCCATCCGGAATCGATGCGCTGGATCAATTATTTCGCGGGCGGCTATGACATGGTACAGGTGCCGGTGCTGCCGCTGGCCACGCCGGTGGGGCAATGGGTGCATGGATTGTATGGCGACGAGTTCGCCGAATTTCAGACCAAGGATATCCCGGTGCGGCAGATGTGGGGCGCATTCCTGCCGGGCAACGGCGTGGGCACGGCGTTCTCACGCGCGGTGCTGGAGAAACTGGCGGCGGCGCACTCGAACCGCCTGTTCGATCCGGAGTGCCTGACCGAAGACTACGAAAACGGCTGGCGTATTCATGCCTTGGGCTGCCGGCAGGTATTCATACCGCTGCGGCGGGAAGGCCACGGCCTGCTGGCCACACGCGAATATTTTCCGCACACGTTCCGTACGGCGGTGCGGCAGCGCGCGCGCTGGGTGATGGGAATCGTACTGCAATCGTGGGAGCGGCGCGGCTGGCGGGCGCCGGCACGGGACATCTATTGGCTCTGGCGCGACCGGAAGGGCATACTCGGGAACCTGCTGACGCCGGTGCTGAACCTGCTATTCGTCTACGGGGCGGTGACTTGGGGCGAGAGCCAACTCGCGCACCATCCCTGGTTTTTTGGCGTGCGCCATCGGGCATTCCAATGGCTTTTCTCGGCGACCTTCGTGCTGTCCGGCTTTCAGATGGGTGTACGCGCCCTGTGTTCTCGCCGGGTTTACGGCTGGCGTTTCGCGATGGGAGTGCCGGTGCGGATGCTGATTGGAAACTGGCTGAACTGCGCGGCTACGGTCAGGGCGCTGGCGCTCTACGCCAATGCCAAGGCGCATGGGCGTCCGCTGGTCTGGGTGAAGACGGAGCACGCTTATCCGAACCCGGCCGCGCTCGACGTAGAGATCCGCCCTTTGGGGCAAATACTGGTGGGATCACAATACGTTCTGCAGGCCGATGTGGATGCGGCTATGACCGCGAAAGCCGCGGGCGAACGCATCGGCGAGTACCTGGTGCGCCGCGGCAAACTGAGCGAAGCG
The DNA here is from genome assembly GCA_963818855.1 of Bryobacterales bacterium. Lineage (GTDB taxonomy): Bacteria > Acidobacteriota > Terriglobia > Bryobacterales > Bryobacteraceae > Bog-159. The sequence goes on from CAWFUH010000001.1 coordinate 55,627, forward strand.
GAGTTGTACGTGGCGCTGAGCCTGCAGCAGAATCTGCCGCTGGCCGCACTGGATGCATCGGAGATCTCGGCGTCCGCCACGCGCGCGCTGCCGGGAGAGGTGGCGCGGCGCTGGCGGGTGCTGCCGTTCCGGGTGGTGGCGGGCCAGTTATTCGTGGCCGGTCCGGAACTGCCTTCCGACGAGATGACCGAGGATTTGCGACGGTCGTCAGAGATGGAAATCCGGTTTCACCTGGTGACACCTACGGACTTCGAGGAGTTGGCGCGCACTTATCTGGCCGAGGGGATGGAGGACGCTGTTACGCGGTGATGGCGATAGTGCAGCGGGCTGAAGCCCGGCGCGGGCTAAAGCCTAATGTCACTTAGTTATCCCAAAATTGGGAGTGTTGCATAATTTGTGGGGCAGACCTCCAGGTCTGCGCGGGTCCTCCAGGACTCGCCCTTCGCGCTTGGAATCAGCCGTCCACACGCCAGGAGGCCGACGTGGACGTCGGCCGCAGGACTGGAGTCCTGCCCCACAGTTTACGCAGGTGTGCGGGCTCTCCAATTGCACGGTCAATTCGCTTGCATTCTGGCGTTCGATTTGCGCAGGCGATCGGCCATGGTCTTCATGACGGCGAGGGCAAAGTAGGGAGTCTGCGACACCATGAACTCGAAGCGCCGGCGGTCGATTTCGACCAGGCGGCAATCCGACGCGGCGACCGCGGAGGCACTGCGCGGAGATCCGTCAATCAGAGCCATTTCGCCGAAGATGGAGCCGGGGCCCAGAACCTCGAGATCCGTTTCGCCTGCACGAATGGCGATGTCACCCTCCAGCACGACGTACATGGCGTCTCCCGTGGCGCCCGCAGCAAATACCGTCTGCCCAGCCGCGAATGGCTTCGCCTCGCTGTTGCGAAACAGACTGATCAGATTCATGTCAATTAAATTATAGTCGGGGCGTAGGGACCGAATATTGCAGTTATGTCACAGTTCGGTTACGTTCGGTGGAACGCTGCCCAGCGAGATTGCTTATCGCACTACAATGGACTGAAACTATGCCGGAAACCAGCAGCGCCGAGTTGATCCTGAAAGCGGCGGGCGGCGAAAAGCTCGGGTATCCTCTGGGCGGCACGCCTTGCGGGATCGGAAGGGGCATTCAGAACACGATCGTGCTGCCCAGCGACATGGTTTCGCGCAACCATGCGATGGTGCAAAAAAATGAATTCGGGGGATATTCGGTTTTCGACCTGGGGAGCCGCAACGGCACGTTTCTGAATGGACGGCGGCTGGTGGGCCCGGCGGGTTTGCATAATGGCGACGTGCTTTCCATAGGATCGTTCAGCCTGGTTTTCTCCGACGCGGCGGGCAGCCGGAAGGCGCCCGCGGCAGCCACGCAGATCGACCCGCAGCAAACCATGGTGCATTTAGTGCTGCGGGACATCACGGTATTGGTGGTGGACATCCGGGACTTCACGGGACTCACGCGCGGTTTGGGGGCGGAGCGCATCGCGGAGGTGATTGGCGCTTTCAACCGTGAAACCGGCGCCATATTCGAAGCCTCGGGAACCTGGGCGGTGAAGTATATCGGGGACGCGGTGATGGCGGTCTGGGCGCCCCCAGACAACGCCGGACTGGAACTGCTGCGAACCGTGCTGGAGACGCTGGTGGCGATCCACGATCTGGCCGCCAGATATCAAACGCGTTATAACCTGCCCAAGCCTCTTTTGATTGGAGCGGGCGTCAACATGGGGCGCGCTTCCATTGGGAATCTCGGCGGCGGCGTGACTTCCGACTACACGGCTTTAGGCGATGTGGTGAACAAGGCGTTCCGCCTGGAATCCACTACACGCACTCTCAACGCCGATCTGGCTTTCGGCGACGAGATTCGCGAGCGATTAGGCGGCTTGCTCACGGACGGCCTGGCATGCGTATCCCAGATCCAGTTGAAAGGGTATGCGGAGGCTTGCAACGTATATACCATGCAGGCCGTCTGCGTGCCGCAACTGTTGGCGGTATTGACGTAGATGGGCGTAGATGGGAGTAGATGGTTTCCCATGATGGCCGCCGACGCGGTACCGTAGCATGAGGAGGGTGAAATGGCTCGCTCAAATACTTTTCGATTGACGACGGTTCTATTCGCGGGCGCGGCGCTCGCGCTGCCGGTTCTGGCGCAGGAAGGTGGTCTTCCATCGCAACTGACGGATCATTGGAAAACTTCCAAGAAGTATGTGATCGCTTTGGCGGAGCAGATGCCAGCCGAGGATTATACATTCAAGCCGAATCCGAGTGAAATGAGCTTCGGCCAGCAAATGGCGCACATCGCAGGCGCCAACAGTTTCTTCTTCTCGACGCTGACCGGCCAGAAAGACCCAATTCCCAAGCCGACGGAGTTCGATAAAGCCAACGTGCTGAAGCTGCTGAATACCTCTTATGATTTCGTGATCGCGTCGCTCGAGAAGTTGGACCACGAGCGTATGCAGCAGACGTTCGACTCGCCGGCAGGCAAGATGACGGGCATGGAATTGTATTTGCTTGCGGTGGATCACACGGCGCACCATCGCGGGCAATGCATCGTGTATTTGCGGATGAAGGGCATTAAGCCGACCGATTACCAGTTTTGAGCGGGCCGGCCATTTGCAGGCAGAGGGGCGCCGGTCGCGGGCGGAAAACGCTTGAGGCGCTCGGCCTCTGCATGGCTATGGGGTCGCGCGGCGCCTGGAACAGCTCAGCGAAGAGACGTTGCGCCTGAACGAAGGTGATGTACTAACACATCCGCAAATCGGGTCGCAAGCAACTGGCGCGCGAAATGGAGAGTTGGGAACAGATCTCCGGCTGAAGGATAGCCTTCGAGAAATGCGCACTCTGCCTACGTTCGGATCCGCGATCCGAGACTTTCGACACGCCTGCCGCCAACTGGCGAGGACCAAAGGATTCACCGCCGGGGCGGCTTTGACGCTGGCTCTTGGAATTGGCGCGAGCACTGCTGTTTTCGCGGTTCTGGATGCCGTCGTACTCCGTCCCTTGCCGTTTGTCGAGCCGGATCGGCTGATGGCAGTCCGCTCCGCGGACGCTCGCGGAGTTCCACACCAGCTTTCGTATCCCGACTTCTTCGACTACCGGAAGCAGAACCGGGCATTTGAGCGCTTCGTGTCTTATCGCGACGCCGATTTCACTCTCACCGGTTCGCAACAGCCCGGTACGCCACGCTTGATCGTGATGCGCAGGACTACGTCCACGCACTGGGGGTCCAATTCCATCCCGCAGCACAGTCGCCCGCTTTACTTGCGGCCGACGAAAAGAAACCGGCGAAAATGTTGCGGGCCGGCCTGTACGCCGGCGTTTCCACCCTTGACCCAACCGACTTTCGCGATGCAGAACCGGGCGATGCCGGAGTATGCCGTCCGGCGGGGCTAGCGATTGTCCTGCAGCGGGCCCTTCCAGCCGACTGTGCCAGCGCGGCAGCTCACAGGAGCGCGTCGCGTTTCAGATCGCGTGGATCACTTCCGGATGGGCGCGTACTTCGACCCAGCCGAACAAGCGGCGGGCCGCCGACGCGATACGCCGACACGCTGTTTAGCTCCCACACCTTGACCTTCGACCTATCCGGGCGTATGCTGAACTGTAGAAGGTTGAGGTATAGATGCCCTCTCCGCGTTTCCCCATCCCGCAAGGCACCCTCGACATGCTGATCCTCCAGATTCTCTCGCTCGAACCCGGCCATGGGTACGGTATCGCGCAGCGGCTTGAGCAGATCTCGCGCTCGGTGGTCCAGGTTAACCAGGGCTCGCTCTATCCCGCCCTTCACCGCCTGCAGCAGAGAGGCTGGCTGCGGGCCGAGTGGAAACAGTCGGAGACCGGCCGGGAGGCCAAGTTCTACTCCCTTACGCCTGCCGGGCGCCGCCAGCTTGCCGTCGAGAAGGATAGCTGGGCGCGCCTCTCCGGTGCCGTCAACCTGATCTTCGAGGAGGGCAGCCGATGATCCAGCTCTTCAACTGGTTCCGCCGCAGGTTCCTGGACCGCGACATCGATCGCGAGCTCCAATATCACTTCGATCGCTGCGTCGCGGACCTCACCGCCGCCGGAATCCCCGAGCCCGAGGCCCGCCGCCGCGTCGCCGTCGAGCTCGGCCCCGCCCGGGTGCGCGAGGAAGTCCGAGACGTCTGGCTCACCCGCTGGTTCCGCGATTTCCTCTACGATCTCCGCTTCTCCGCCCGATCGCTCCTCCGCAGCCCCGGCTTCACCGCCGCCACACTGCTTTCGCTGGCCCTCGGCATCGGTGCCACCACCGCCATCTACTCGCTGGTCGATCAGGTAATCCTGCACGCGCTGCCCATCCACGACGCCGCCCGCCTCGTTCTTGTCGATTGGAACGGCGATCAGGTCGTCGGCGGGTTCGGCTCCTGGAACCTCATGTCCTACCCCATCTGCCGCGACCTCCAGCAGCAGACCCGGTTCTTCGACGGCGTCCTCTGCCGCGCCGAAATCCAAGTGAATCTCTCGGCAGGCGGCGATCCGAAACCTGTTGCCGGCGAAATCGTCTCCGGCAGCTATTTCCAGGTCCTCGGCATCGGCCCCGCTCTGGGCCGCGTCATCGAAGAGCCTGATGACGCTGCTCCCGGCGCCGGTCCGGTCATCGTCCTCTCGAACGATTTCTGGCAGGCCGAGTTTGGCGGGGCAGGGGATATCGTCGGTCGCAAGCTCCTCATCAACCAGCACCCCATGACGGTTGTCGGTGTCGCCGCCGCAGCCTTCCATGGCGTCGATGTCGGTGCGGTCCCGGCGTTCTGGATTCCCGCGTCGATGTACGCGGCGGCGATCCCCGGTGCCGAAGACCTACTCCACCACCCCACTACTTGGATGCAGATCCTTGCCCGCCTCCGCCCAGACCTCAAGCCCGCTCAGGCGCAGGCCGGTCTGCAGCCGTGGTTCAAGGCGTGGCTCCAGGACAACATGCTTCGCCCGGGCTTCCCGATTCTTACGGCCGAACGCCGCCGCGACTACCTGGCCTCCACTCTCGAACTCACCTCCGCGCCCCAGGGCCATTCGCCGCTGCGCCGCAGCCTCTCCCAACCACTCTGGCTCCTGTTCGCCGCGACCGGCGTTTTGCTCGGCCTCGCCTGCCTGAACGTTGCCGGCCTCTTCCTCGCCCGCGGCTCTGCACGGGGCCGCGAGATTGGCACTCGCCTGGCTCTCGGCGCTTCCCGAGGCCGTATCGGCCGTCAACTACTCGTCGATAGCCTACTCCTTGCGGTGGCAGGTGGTGTCCTTGGCGCGGCCGTGGCTCCGTTCGCTATCCGCGGGCTCATCGCGTTCCTGCCGCACGACCTCGCCGCCAGCGCCCTGCGCGGCACCCTGAACCTTCGCCTGCTCACCTTCGCCTTCTTCGCCAGCCTCGCCGCCGGCCTCTTGAGTGGCCTTGCTCCGGCCCTCCACGCCGGCGGCGGCAGTCTGGTCAGCTCGCTCCGCGAGCGCGGCGGAACCGGCTTCGGTGGTGTCCGCCTGCGCAAATGCATCGTCACTCTGCAGGTGGCCTTCTCCCTCATCCTCGTCATCGGCGCCGCACTATTTGTCCGGACGCTCACTGGTCTGCTCGCCAAGGGCCCCGGCTTCGAAACCTCCGGTATCCTCTCCTTCGCCATCGCACCCGTGCAGAGTGGCTATTCCCGCGCGGACGCGGCGCGCCTCGTCCGCCGCCTTCACGAGGAGGTCCGCGCCCTGGCCACCACTCGCAACTCCGCCGCTGCCCGCCAGGCGTTCCTGACCGGCTACAGTTGGAACAATGCCATAACCATCCAGACTGATCGTCGCATCGTAACCGAAAACGTCAACCTCGACGCCGTCAGTCCCGGTTTTTTCCCGACCCTCGGCATTCGCATCCTCGCCGGCCGCGATTTCGACGGCCGCGACTCCCGCTCGCCCGGCGAAGCCGGCCACCACTCCGTCATCGTGAATGAGGCTTTCGTCAAGCGCTATCTTGCCGGCCGCGATCCCCTCGGCATCCACATCGGCGAAGGCTCCGGTCCCGACGTCAAGCCCGATATCGTAATCGTCGGCGTCTGCGCCGGCTTCAACTACCGCGGTCTTCGCGACGATTCCGCGCAGGCCTTCTTCCCCATGTTCGAAGGCGAAGACGCCGGCGCGACCTTCTACGTCAAGGTGCGCGCCGCCCCTGAGCAGGCGATTCCGTCCATCCGCCGCATAGTCCGCCAGGCCGACCCCCGGTTGCCGATCCTCTGGTTCCGCACTCTGGACGACCAAGTCAACCGCTCGCTCAGCACCGAGCGCCTCCTGGCCTCCATTTCCGGCAGTTACGGCGCGCTGGCGCTACTGCTTTCGCTGATCGGCCTCTACGGCGTGATGTCGTTCGTGGTCACGCGCCGCACCCGCGAAATCGGCATCCGCCTCGCGCTTGGTGCCACTGGCGCTTCCGCCATCCGCCTCGTCCTGCGCGACGCCGTCGCCATGATCGCCGTCGGCATCGCCATCGCGCTCCCTTGCGTCGCCGCCCTGGGCAAACTCGTCCAATCCCAGTTGTTCGGCGTCACTGCGACCGATCCCGCGACCGTTGCCGCCGCCGCACTGGTCCTCGCCGTCGGCGCGCTCGCGGCAGCATTCATCCCCGCATGGCGGGCTTCGAACGTGAGCCCCATGGACGCCCTCCGGCTGGAATAACGCCGATCGCCGCAAGGCACCCGGGGGGATAATGCCGCGGCTGGCCACCCCTCAGGCTAGCCCAATCCGGGCCACGTATTTCCAACAAGAGATCAGCCCTTCTGGCGCAGGCTTACCGAAAGCCCACTCGCAAACGAGTGGCTGTTTGCTCTTGGAAGCGCCGCTCCCGCGTGAGGGGCTCACGTCCGCCCCAAACACGGTGCGACTTACTTCAAGCCGCTGTATGGAGACAGCACTGGGACTTGGCGGTACCAATCGGGTCAATGAGCGACTCGGCGATTAGCGATTGAGGACGCACAACCCTGGGTATATCGTTTACCTAATCATCCGGAATGCGGTAGTATCTTTTAAAGGACGCTTTACTTTTAAAAAGACAACATGATGATCTCGCGCAAGCTAAGTTGGGGTCTATGTATCAGCCTCGTCGAGACGGATTCTCAGGAAAGGCGATCCATGGTGAAACGCTCTGACCGCTCGCAGATCCTCTTCCGGTACGGGAGGCGATGGAAAACTTTGACGCGCGCCGGCTACGTTCCAGCGGCTGCCTCACTGCCGTTGGCCCAACCCTTCTTGCTGCTTTTGTGGCTTGCGATGGGGGCGTCCCCGGCGTGCGCCCAAACGGGAGCGAGCCTTTCCGGCGTGGTGACGGACCAAACCGGCGCAGCGATTCCCGGTGTCGCGATGACAATCAAGAACGTCGACACAGGTGCAACTCGCACGATCGGAACCGACGGCGGGGGGCGCTTTCAGGAGTCCGGCCTGCCTCCCGGGCGCTTCGATATTCGAGCGGCAAAACAAGGGTTCGCCGATGAAACGCGCGCGGGAATCGGCTTGGCGGTTGGCCAGGACGCCACGGTCGACATCAAGATGCAGAAGAGCACCCCCGACGCCTGCGCGAGCGGCCATGAGTTCGCCACCACCGATTGCACGCTGACCTGGCACGGCATCACGCTGTACGGTGCGTATGACGTCGGCGTCGGCTGGGTCAGCCACGGCTTACCGGAAAACGCCGTTAACTATGAAGGCGAATCTCTGGTGAATCGAAACGGCTATCAACATCGATTCGTCGTCGCACCGAACAACCTGCAGCAGACGGGCCTGGGCATCCGGGGCAAGGAAGAGTTTCTGCCTGGCTGGTTCGTTGTGTTCAACGCTTCAACCGGCATCAATCCGCAGTCCGGCCAACTCGCCAACGCGTCGGTCACCGACATCGCCAACAACGGCCTTCCCAGGAGGAGCTATTCGGAAGCCATCGACGGCGCGCGCGCGGGCCAACCCTTCAATGACGAATTCTATGCCGGTATATCGTCCGCGCATTTCGGCACGCTGACCTTCGGCCGCCAGCGCTCTCTCGGTACCGATACGATGCTCGTTTACGATCCGGCCGGCGGCGGCTATGCCTTTTCGTACATCGGGTATAACGGCACGATGGCCGGCGGCGGCGACACCGAGGACAGCCGTTGGGACGACGCCCTGAAGTATCGCCTCACCTATGGCCCGGTCCATTTCGGCGCGATGTATAAATTCGCCGATGGTTCTGGCGGCTGCTACTCGGCCTCCGCAACCTGGACTGCCGCCACCTGTACGCCGGAAGGGGCGCATAACAACGCTTATGGGTTCGACCTCGGTGGAGAATACGGCAAGTTCTCCGCCGACGTCGTCTACCAACGTTACAACCAGGCGACCAGCGTGTTGAACCCCTTGCTGGGGCCGCAGAGTCCGACGCAGTCATATCAGTCGACCACCGACAGCATCAATACAAACCCCATCAACGGGGCCAATCTGATCGGAACGACCAACACGGTATATGGCATCGTGACCGACAACCGCGCCATTATGTTCGCTGCCAAGTATACGTGGGACCCGTTCAAGCTGTTTGCCGGCTACGAATACATCCGGCAGGCTAACCCGTCGAACCCGTTGGGCGTGGGCGCCTTGGACCAGGGCGGTTATCTCATGAGCGGCGTCGAAGACGACAATCTTGATTCTCCCAAGCACGTGCAGATCTGGTGGACGGGCTTGAAATACGCCTTCGACAGCAAAACCGACATCACTTTGTCCTGGTATCATCAGCTGCAGAACGACTTCCGTATTCCGACGGCCTGCTCGCCCGAAGCCGGTTTCCGCAGTTCCTGCGCGGGCACCCTCAACGAGGAGTCGCTCTATGTGGATCATCACTTCACCAAGCGTTTCGACGCTTTTGCCGGAGTTGCATATTCCTACGTGAGCGGCGGTCTGGCCATCGCCATTCCGCATGGCCCCGGCGTTCCCTATAACTACGACAACAACTTTGCTCCGATGGTCGGTGGTCGTTTCACCTTCTGATCGCTTCCGCGGGCGGGCTCAGTCGAGAGCCCACATGGGTGCCTGAAGCGCGCGATCTGCGGTGCGCTGCTTGAATCGGACGTCTCGGCACGTTGGCGAGTCGTCGCCATGGAGGTATTGGCCTGTCTTGACCGCAGAGATGCGCTCCGGAATTCCCAGTCGGCTTCGGCCGCAAACATCGTTAACGTTTTCTTCGACCGCGGTGTGTCGATGACGGCGCGCAGATCCATTGGACGCACATTCGCGATTGGGCAGGATACGCGCGAGTGTGCCAGTGTAAAATAGCCCATCGCTTAGGAATACGTAGAATTTCAGTAAGCGGCTGAGAGTCACCGGGGCAGCAGCCTCGATCAGATGATCAAGCCTGGAATCAAACTTGGGCGGGAACGCAGTTGTGAGGGAGGAGTTCGGCGATGCGGTTGATCGGATGGGAGCCGACGGTGGTTTTCGCAATCATCAGCAGACTTTGCGAAAACATCAGCACTTTCGAAATCACGCCCTGGGATCCGAGGCGGTCCACAGTGAAGCTGGCGATGCCGGCGCTCGGATGCGGGAAAATTTGCCGCCGCGATGCCCGTGCAGCTGTGGGCGGCGCGCACGGTCAGGCCCGTTCCACAGCTGCACACGATCATCTATGGGAATGTTGCCAGAGCGCGGGCGGCATGATACAACAAAACCACAGTGTGGGGCGGCTGGTTCGATGATCACCGAGGGCAGACAACGAGAGAGCAACTCAGCCAGTACCGGCCAAGAAAGAGTAAGAAGGAGGTTCAAAATGACAATCCGCGGCGCCTTCCGTGCGCTTCGTTTCTTTGGTTTCTGGACGCTGTCGTTCGCTATGGTTCCGTTCGCTTCGACTTCGCTTCTCGCACAGACCGGGTCCACCTACTACGTGTCGACAAAGGGTAGCGACAGCAATCCCGGCACACTCGCCGAGCCTTGGTTGACCATCCAACATGCCGCAAACACCGTCACGGCAGGCGCTACAGTGTACGTGCTTGGGGGCGTCTATAACGAGTCAGTTAAATTTCCCAATTCCGGAACGGCAGCGGCGCCGATTGCCTTCGAGAGCTATCCCGGTCAGACTGCGGTGATCGATGGGACCGGCCTGAGCGCATCGGGCATTCAAGGTCTCATCAATATCATCGACCAGAGCTACATCGCCATCAGTGGATTTGAGATCCGTAACTATACGACCAGCAGTTCGAACGCGACTCCGTCCGGCGTATGGATCACCGGCTATGGCACCGGGGTCAAGATTCTGAACAATCGAGTGCACGACATCACCACCATGTCGGAAGCGAACGGCAATGCGTTCGGAATTTCGGTGTACGGCACGTCGCAGATTCCTATCACGCAACTGGCGATCAGTGGTAATGAGGTCTACCAGTTGAAGACCGGGGAAAGCGAATCGGTGAACGTGGATGGAAACGTTACGCATTTTAAAATCACGAATAATCTCGTTCACGACAATGACAACATCGGCATCGACGCGATTGGTTACGAAGGTGTCGGTCCGGTCGGCTACGATCAGGCTATGTATGGGGAGATCAGCGGGAACACTATCTATAACATCAGCGGGATAGCGAATGCGGGCGAGGGCGACGAATACGATGCCGATGGACTCTATTGCGACGGGTGCGCATATGTCACCTTCGAGAGGAACGTGATCTTTCAGGTGGACTACGGCATCGAGACCACCGCCGAGAACCAGGTTTGTCTGGAGAATGGCACCGAGTGGTCGGGCGGAAATCCGGGATCGGGAACAGCTGCCAGAGGCAAGCATCCGTGTTACGGAAGGTTCGCCACGGTGCGCAACAATCTCTTCTACAAAGCAAACTCCTGCGGTAACTCCATAGGGGGCTATGCGTACGCCACGCGCAGGGGCGGCGGTAGCAACGGAGGGGGCAGCAGCTACCACGACGTCTTTGTCAACAACACTCTTTACGACAACGGTACCCAGCCGGGCAACTCAAGCGAAGGCACACCCAGCGGAGAATTCCAGATTCAGCACCAGGTGGGCAAACTTCAAGGGAATATTTACGAAAACAACCTGCTCTATGCCGGCTCACCTAATATCTGGATCAACAGCTATGTTGCTTGTGACGCGAGTCATCCATGTCCGCCGGCCACGCTCAATTGGAACCTTTATTACTCTGTTGCAGGTTACCAGGAAGGTACATCGATCTCGTGGGGTAACGTGAGCAGCTACACGAGTTTTGCAAACTGGCAGAGCACCAGCGGGGAAGATGCGGAATCCGTGAACTCGGATCCCCTCTTTGTGGATGCGGGCGCCACGCCTCCAAACTTTGTGATCACGCCGTCTTCGCCGGCCGTGGGGGCGGGCGGCACCAGCCTCACTTGCGCCGTCGGGTGGTGCGATCCCAATTCTCCCAACTCGATTTATGGGAGCACGGACTTGCTTGGCAATCCCCGAATGACCAACGGAAGCATCGATATTGGCGCTTACCAAGGCACTGGGGCTAGCAGCACCTTGGACGTGGATTTGACCGCGGGGACCTACACTCTCAAGCCCAATCAGTCAACCACCCTGATGGTCGCGGTGTCCGCCGTTCCCGGGGGCGCCGGTGTGCCGAGCGGTACGGTGAACTTCATGCTCGGGGCGAACCTGCTGGCACCGCAAACCCTGCTGCCGACCGGCGCCACTACCTCGGCGGCAAGTCTGCCGATCAACGCGTCGCAGCTTGCGCAGGGCGCTAACACGATAACCGCAGTATACTCGGGAAATTCGATCGCCCCGTGCTGCAATCCATCGGAACCACCCGGAGGAGGAACGCCCGTTCCGGTCTACCCACGTGCAACCTCGGCAACCATCACGGTGACGGTGACCAAATGACGCTGATCTCGCCGTCCTGTGCGTAGGGGCTCCAGGAAGCGTATCGCCATGGGGCCGGTTATCGCTTTCTGACTCGTACCGCCATTGGTTCGCCTCAAAGGCTTACCAGTTTGTCCGGTAACGTTCGATGCCATCGGTTAGGATATTGATCGAACTGACTTGTCCCGACTGAGTTCAGCGCGAAGAACTGCGTACCTCCCTCCTAAGACGGAGCAACGCTAGGTGCGTGCTGTACCAGATGGAAGGGTCATTATCCATCAGGTAGTATTTGAGTCCGCCAGCGGACGCAAGGCCCCAGGTGCCCAATAGATGCCGGACCCATCCCTCTTGTATGGATGGACTGTTGAAGTGCTGGCGTCGGCGGGGCTATTTCCGGTGATGTAGGGATTCCCGGGGGCCGTGCTGACGCCGTTGCCGGCGTCTGGATTGTAAGTATCCCAGCCGGTCTGCGGGCCGTATTTGGCGATCGAGAAAGACCAGACCGTGTACCGGTGGGGGCCCAGGCTGCCAATGTAATCGATCATGGGAATGGTCAGCATGGCTTGGGCGCGGAAACCGAATCGGCGATACTTTCAAAGTACCAGTCGTTTCCCCGATTGTCTGAGTTGAGCTGCCAGTTGTAACTGTTTCGGAGTCACCTCCGCTGCGTTTTAGAGGGCAGTTTAATCAGGTCGCTGGTAGCGGCGAAGGCGACGCCGTAGATGTTGGGACTGACAGGGTGTTTGTGCGCATCCACAGCCACATAGGTGGCGGCGTAGGTTTAACCTTGCGCCTCACTCGCCCAGCAGCAGGCCATGATAGCGGCCCATCCAATAAGGTAGCAGGAACGCAGCCCCGTCGTCTTCGCCGCGCCCGCCGGAGCCGCCATCGATGTCAAATGGGTTGGCATTCCATTTCATGACCGGCCTTTCATCGGGTGGCAGCAGGGTCTTAGACTGGCGTCTTTGAAAACGGTCAACAGCGGCGACTATCAGCACGTCGTGACGATCTGAATTTCTTACTGTCCATTCAATGGTATCGAGCGGCGTGCGATAGAGCGTCCGGATGGCACCCGGCATATCAATGGAGGTGTGTGGCTGTGCCAGAGCGTAAATGAAAGTCCAAAGGGGATTCTCTTCCCTCACTATGTTTTCCCACCACTCGTTCAATGCCGGACGGTAATAGCGATCTAATAAGTCTGCGTCGGTTTCATACTTGAAGAGGTTATAGAACGACAGCATCGCCAATTCTTCGTCGGAGTAATTGATCTCTTCGCGCAACTCCGTGTAGCGTGCGGCTTGCCGGGCATAGCCCAATTCAACTGCCGCCTTCCTGTATTCCTGTGCATACCTGACACTGCCCGTGATATGCGCGGCAGTTTTCAGAAAACTCAGCAGTTCAGCGCTGTTTAGAGCACTGTCACCCGGCTCCTGACGGAAGTAGTCCTGCGACCACCGCCCCCAGGTGGTGGGCTTTCCAGTCACATCGACCAGATAGTAGCCGTGATCGAGGATATGGTTCATAATCCGCGCGGCAGTGCCGGCGATGCGTTTTTTCAGCACGGCATCAGGCAAGAGATCGGTAGCCACGCCATACAAAAAGAAGTGGCCCACGATTTCGTCGGAACTGGTATCGCCTTTCCAGTAATATTGGCCGTCCGATGTCCAATGCCATTCGCCGCTATCGGGCATGGGTTCACCTTTGCGAATGTAGGAACGGGCCGGAAAGCCGCGTTTGCCGGCAACTTCTTCCAGGAACAGCACCGCCTCAATGGACTTGCGGGCGTTCGCCAGGGCCGCGGGCGAATGCGTGGCGGCATAGCGGAAGCATTCCGCTGCCGCGTACATGGAGGTCCACAAGCCGTCGTTGTCGTCATCGCGCGTCTGGCTCGTCGCGACGTCGCCGGGCACACGCAGGTTGGATGGCGCAATCAGACCGTGCCGGTCATGCCTTTGGCGTATACGCTCTTCAAAAAGCGCGGCCTTTTCGGAAAGAGTCATCACGCGGAACTCAATGTGGGACACACCGGTGCGAGTGCGTACCCACATACCCGCCGCCTGATCGGGCGCGAGTTGACGCACATCATCGTCCGGCAGGTAGCGCTTTCCAGCGAAGTATTGATGACGGTCGCGCGGCGGCGCCTTCGCATCCACGCGAGTGACTCCGTTCTGCCCGCCGTACCAGACGGCGCCATCGGATGCCGGCGCACGCAGCTTTGGACCCGGCTGTTTCAGCGCGGCTGGAAGCCGGGGATCGTCGAGCGAATAGAACGTGCGGAACTTCTGCGGTTGAGCTGTCAGCTGGACTGGCTCCGCGCCGGTCGACACCACCGGGAGCGCCAGCAGCATTAAGATCAGTAACCACACCCTCACGACTTCTTCAAGTACTTATCAAACCAGTTCAACTCCTCCCATAATACATGTTCGATCGACTCGCGGCCGCTATAGCCATGTGACTCCAGCGGGAGCAGAACCAGCCGTACCGTTCCGCCATTGCCGCGAATTGCCTGATACAGGCGCTCGGATTGGATCGGGAACGTGCCGGTATTGTTGTCCGCCTCCCCGTGAATCAGCAGGATGGGTGTCTTGATCTTGTCAGCCAGCATGAACGGCGACATTCTCAGGTAGATATCCTGCGCCTCCCAGAACGAGCGGCGCTCGGTTTGAAAACCAAATGGCGTGAGCGTTCGATTGTATGCCCCGCTCTCGGCCACACCTGCGTGAAACAGATCGGAATGCGCCAGGAGATTGGCTGTCATGAAAGCACCATAGCTGTGGCCTCCCACGCCCACGCGCTCGCGGTCCGTGACGCCCATCTCGACCGCTTTGTCGATAGCTGCCCGGGCGTCCATAACGATCTGCTGGACATAGGTATTGTTTACCGTTTCAGGATCGCCGATGACCGGCATAGCGGCATTGTCGAGCACAGCGTAACCATGCAGCAGGAAGAGTAAGTGTAGCTCCGCGCCGGTGAATTGAGTGAAACGATCGGTGGAGCCGCTGACTTGTCCCGCCGTGCCGGCGTCGTTGTATTCGAGCGGGTAAGCCCATAGCAATGTAGGCAGGCGCGTGCCTTCCTGATAATTTGGCGGTAAGTACAAAGTAAACGATAATGGTACGCCGTCCTCGCGCTTGTAACTTACAATTTGCTTGCGGATGCCGGTCACCTGGGGTGTGGGATCGGGTATCTTCGTGAGCGGCGTCACCGATTCGCCGGCGCGGATATAATAGTTCGGGAACTCGGCCGGGCCTTCCCGCCTGGTCAACAGGCGCGTGCCGTTGTCATCCAATACGGCGACTACGGTTTCGTAGCTGCCCTTGCCGGACTGAAACACGCGCTCGGATTTCTGGGTGGCCAGGTTATAGCGGTCGAGAAAGGGATGATCGCCTGACGGGCTGGCGCCCGCTGCCCTCAGAAAGATGTCGTCGCCGTGCTGCAGAATGGCTTCCTGCCCATTCGGTAAGGTGTGCATCACGGGACTGCCTGGCTCATGATAGCGGTCCTGCACGTTACGGCTGAAGATCACGCGACCCTCGGCATTGGGCGTGTTCCAAGCGATCTGGATAGTGCGCGCCCAGCGCTTATCGCGGTCGTAGTCGGTGACCAGCGCCTGGGGAGTTTGGGCGAGGGGCTCCAGGCTCACGAAGCGCTCCACGGTTTCGAATACCTCGCGCGGCTGCGATTGAAATGGCGCAGCCAGAGTCAGGATGCGGTCGCGATGCGGAACTTTTTCCTTTGGATTGCCGCCGTCCATGGCTTCCGCCCAAACCAGCGAGGCCGGCTCGTCGGGACGCCATTCGTAATCGCGCGGTCCGGTCCGCACGCCTTGCGTTGGAATCCGGTCGGCCAGCGGGAGGTCGGCCACTTGGTATAGTTTCTTGCCGGCACGGTCCCATACTTCCACCGACTCCGGAAAGAGATACACCGGATGCAGGTACGAATAGGGCCGGTGCACGCACGAAACCAACAGGTCACGGCCATCGGGCGATGGCTCCGCTGTTTCGAAAACGGCAGGCTTTCCGACTGGCGCAATCTTCCCCGAGGACGCGTCGATATATGCGAGTTGCGCAGTCGCGTAGTAATCGAAAAGATCCTCGTCGCGGGGTGTGTTGAGCATGTCTTCGTAAGTCACTACCGGGCCGGATCGGCCGGAGCTCTCCTGCACGTGGGGACCGCCGGGCGCCGCCGGCTCGGCGGGCGGATCGCCGCGATGATCGGGAATCGTGCGCAGCAGTAACGTACGGTTGTCGGCGAGCCAAACAATCGGCTGGCCCATCACGGCATTCAAGCGCACGGCGTCGATCCGCTGCGTGTGGCCCGTAGCGGTGTCCCCGATCCACAGGTCAATCGAGTCAGGCGTGGTGTTGGTGAAGGCGAACTGCCGGCCATCCGGACTCCAGACCGGCGCGCTGAGCTTGGCGGAGGGCGGCACGGCGACGCGAATATCAGATGCGTCCGCAAGGCGCTTGATGATGTACGTAGCGCTATGGAACGGCAGATGCGGCCCGTTGGTATGGATATCGATGCGCAGGCCGGCGAGGCGCAGCATGGGTTGCGCCACCTCGGCGATGGGCGGGTAGCGCAGCGGCTGCATCAGAATGGCGTAGTCGCGCGACGGGTTGACCGAGATCAGGGGGGCGGGCGGGGTATTCAAAACGTCCAGGATTTCGCGAGGCGGTTTTTGGTAGGTCAGTTCGGCCGGCCACACGAGCGCGGCGGCTAGCAGGAGTACGGAGGCGATACGGGTTTGCATATCCTGCCATTCTACGACGGGTGGGGGGGAAGAAGAGCGGGTTCTGGAGAACCCGCGCAGGCCTGGAGGCCTGCCCCACTTAGCTCGTGACTGCGGCGGCGGTGGTTAAGGTGCCGCCATGCGACACGAATTCATCGATCGTGCTTGCACCGTCGGCGGGACTCACGGCCGCGATGGCATCAGTGACCAGGACCACGGGCTTGCCGGTGGCCAGCAGACCTGCCATCGCGCAACGGACACAATAATCGGTAGCGACACCGTATACGACGTAGCGGCCGGCTTGGAGACGGTCGAGGAGGGCCCGGAAGTTCGGATTGGTGAAGACATCGAGGGCCTGCTTTTCGACGACGATCTGCGCGGCCAGTGCGATGGAGGCGCCGGGTTCGAAGCCCAGCGTGCGGCGCTCCGGCAGCAGCGTCTCAGGGGCCTTGATCTGTCCTGCCGTGCCGGCAACGCAGTGAGGCGGCCACTGGCGGAATTCCGGATCGTCTTCGGCGTGGGCATCGGTGGTGGAGACCAACGGAATACCTTGCGCAGCGGCGAAGTGGTTCAAGCGGGCTATGGCCGGCAACACCTGTTCCGCGCCGGGCACGTACAACGCGCCGGCGGGAAACATGAAGTCGATTTGGGTGTCCACGTCCACGAACACGGTGTTCATACGATGTTACCCCGGGTGCGCTCGATAAGGGCGGCCAGATCTTTGCTGTGCCGGATGGGCCACGGCTCGGCGGGATCGAGGCTATGCAGCGCGGCGGGTAACTTGGCGAGCGAATCAGCCCTGCGCGCACGCGCCGCGTTCAAGTCCGGCAAAGGTTCGACCAGTTTTCCGTCCAGCAGGACGGGACGCAGCATGGCTTGCCCGTTGCTGCACTCGCCGGAACGCGCCAGAATATCGTGATCCGCGAAACGGAAGAGCTGCTTGGCGCCGGGCAAGGTAGTTTTATCCTGGCTCAATTTCGCGGTGAAGCGCTTTATGCCGCAACCGACGTCGAGTTCCACGAGTTTGTATATTGTGCCCATGGCGGGGGCGTCGGCGGAGGTGGCCAGTTGCGTGCCGACGCCGAAGGAGTCCACCGGCGCCCCGGAGGAAACCAGGTTGCGTATGGCATACTCGTCGAGATCGCCGCTGAGCATGATCTTGGCGTCCGTCAATCCGGCTTCATCGAGGACGGCACGGGCTTCGCGCGAGAGGCGGTCGAAATCGCCGCTATCGAGCCGGACGCCCCACAACGGCGGGCCGATAGCGGCTACCTTCCTGACCCCGGCGATGGTGTCGTAGGTGTCCACGAGTTGCACGGTAGAGGGACCCAGAATTTGTTGCAGTTTGCGAAATGCTTCGTTCTCGCCGCAGAACGAAAGCACCCACGAATGCGCCGCGGTGCCGTAGACGGGCACGCCGTAGCGCAGACCGGCAAGGGCGTTGCTGGTGCCTATGCAACCGCCGATATAGGCCGCGCGGCCAGCCAGTACGCCGGCTTCCGGAGTATGGGCGCGGCGCGTGCCGAACTCGACGACCGAGCGTCCGGAGGCGGCATCCACCATACGGGCGGCCTTGCTGGCGATCAGCGTCTGAAAGGTGAGCGTGGAGAGCAGATACGTCTCCGGGATCTGCGCTTCGATGATCGGCGCGCGCACAATCATCATGGGCTCGCCGGTGAACAGCGGGGTGCCTTCGGGCACGGCAAAAACGTCACCGGTGAAGCGGAATCCGCGCAGGTAATCGAAGAAGCCGGCAGAGGCATTCGCGAAGGCCGGCAAGCCGCGCAGGTAATCGATTTCTTCGGTGGTGAAGCTGAGATTCAGGAGGTAATCGATGGCTTGCGGGAGGCCGGCGGCGATCACGTAATTGCGATGCGCGGGCAGCCGGCGGATGGTCAACTCGAAGGTCGCCTTCTGGCGGGCCTTGCCGGCTTCGTAGTAGCCGGCGGCCATGGTCAGTTCGTATAGGTCGGTTAGAAGACCATTCATTGTGGGGCAGTGCCTATGGTGGCCCAGCGGGGCTCAAGCCCCGCGTCGGCTAAAGCCCGCCCTCCATTACTTTTTCTTGGGCGGCTGGAATTCCTTGACTCCGTTGGCGGCCTTCTGCAGGTCTTCCACCGCTTTGCTGTCTAATTGATAGATGCTGGGCTCGTTCTCACGCTTCGCGAAATAATTGTCACCTTGCTTGGTAATGGAAACTTTCTCCACTCGCTTGCCGTTGTTGGAACTCACAGTGATGTCCAGCACGGGCGTGCCGCCGCCGGTATCGACGAACTTCGCCGCGGTCAGATCGCGCAGTTTATCCACCACGCTCTGCACCGAAGATGGGTCCATCTGCTTCGCGCCGCTCATCCACTTATCGCCGCTCTTTTCGAAAGCCGCTTTGCCGATTTCGATCTTGTTGGGGTCGGTCCAGCCGAAATCGAACAGCTTCTTATTGCGGAAATCGTCAACCTTCTTGGCGAGGCCGTCGCCCAGGTCGGCGGTCACCTTATATATACCGTCAACCGCGCTACTCTTAGCGTAGTAATTCTTGTCTTTGTCTTTGCGGACCTCCAGGGTCTCCGTGCCGCCCGCATCGGTCACGCCGGCGGTGGCCACCTTGGTCCCGGAGGCATATGCGGCGGCCGCTTTCTTCGAATCTTCATCCGAGATGGTGGCGTCCATCTTGGCGTCTTTCAGTTTGCGGATCAGTTCTTCTACCTGGGAGCCATCCGCGCGCAGCGGTTTGGGCTTGAGGATCTGCCAGTCATTCTGATTGTTCTTGCCGAATTCGATAGTCTCGCCGCCAGCCGGTTGTAAATCCACGCGCGTCAGCTTATCCTGATCGAAAGTCAACAGGCGCTTGTCGCGCAGATCGTTGGGAGTTTTATCGATGCTGGTCTTCACGTAACTGGCGATGGCGTACACCTGCGGACCGCCGGCCAGCTTGGCATAAGTGCCGCCGCCGGTAGGTTCGTCATCGCCTATCAGCACGTCCTGCGACTTACCGTCGTTCTTGACGACGGTGACATCGAGCGTGGGAGCGTTCAGGCCATAGGGCGAAAGGTCGGAGGCTTTGTCTTCCACCACCTTATCCGCATTGAGAGTGGCCAGCGCACTGATCAGCGATTTGACGGTATCCTGATCGGCGCGCTGCGGTTTGGGCCCGATGATTTGCCATTTACCATCGGCGCCCTTCTGCAGTTCCGTGATATCGCCGCCGGATTTCTTCAGCTTGACTTCCTTGATTTGATCATCAGGAATGGAGAGAATTTTAGGGGTGGCCTCGGTGGTGGGCTTGGCCGCCTCGGCCTTCTGCTTGCGGTTGGACCAATAGAGCAGTCCACCCAAAATCGCAAGCACGGCTACCGCCGCGAGCAGTCCGCGTGGTTTCATCCTACCTCCTGCGCCACCAGACCATCAGTCCGGCGCCTACCACGCTGAGCGGAAGCAGCACCACGCTCCACCAGAAGATCATGCTCATGCGATTGCCGCTGATTTCCAGGCGGCGGTCTTCGGGCTGTTTGGGACGGATGGAGATGAGGTCTTCGTCGGAGGTGAGCCAGTTAATGGTGTTGAGGGCCAGGTCGCGATTGGCAATCTGACGCGAGCCAAGAAAGCCGTTCGCCGCCCATTGCGACGAACCGAAGACCACGAAGCGGCCCGAGCTACCCGGCTTGCCAGTGTTGTAAGTTCCCGCCACGGCCAGCACCAGCGGCCCCTTAACCCCTTTCTTGGGATCTACGTGACCACCCTCTATGCCGGATGTAGCGAAGCTATTGTCACTCGTCGCGATCAGTTTGTCGTCTGTTACTTTACTGTTCCCTTCGATCTTCATTGTTCGCGAGAGCGGGATGGCCGTGGGGATGCCTTCTTTAAAGTCGCGCGTGATGGGCTGCGACTCATAATTGGTCACCATCACGTCTTCCGGGCCGAGGCCAAAGATCTGGCCTACGCCGCTAGTGTCGAGCGCCAAATCGTTTTGGGGAGTGACACCCCAGCCGGCCAGCATCTTCACCACTTCGGGATTCTCAATGCCTTCCTCCTGCCCGATACGCAGCGGCGTATCCAGGAGGAATAGGGCGCTGCCGCCGCCTTCGACGTAGGCCTTGATGGCTTCGGCTTCGGCAGGCGAATAAGCGAACCTGGGGCCGCCGGAGATGAGCACGCTGCAATCTTTCGGGATTTCGACCTTGGCCGCCTGCACCTGGCCGATCACAGGAGCGGCGCCGGGCGCTGCGGGCGCCTCCGGCTTACCCAGATTGACCGAGCGCGTCTTGTAATTATTGTGCTCCAGAGCTTCTTTCCAGGTGGAGAAACCGGTATTGCCGGTGTCGTCCAGACCGTGCTCGCCGCTGCCGGACAGGAAGCAGGCGGTACGCTCGCCGCCCTTCTCGGCACGGATCAGCGCACCGGTAATGTCCTGTTCGTCGAGGCTCTTGGCGTTTTCGGTGCGTTCCCCGGTGTTCACCACGATAGTGCCCAACTGGCGGACGCCGGCGGCGCGGGCCAACTGCGGCCTCTTCACCGGGTCGACATAATCCACCTTGAACTTCGGAGACAGGTCGGAATAGCGGCCTAACACGTCGCGGGCCTGCGGGAACTTATTTGTCTCGTCGAAGTAAGTGACCTTGACATCCTTTTTCAGACCTTTGACGGCCTTGACAGTCTGGTCGGAAAGGCTGAACTGCTTATTGGCAGTGCCGTCGTAGGATTTGTCGTAGCGGTTGCCGAGGAAGTTAGCCACACTCAGTACGGCCAGAATCACCAGGATATAGATGGCGACATAGGCCGAATATTTGGTCTGTCTTGCTTTGATCCAATCCGATTTCATTTATGCCCTCCAGCGCAGCGACTCCATAGAACGGGACGTGATGAACAAGGCGAAGAATATCATGGAGACGTAGAAAATCACGTCTTTTGAGTCGAGCACGCCTTTAGCGAACCCTTCGAAGTGCGTCACAATCGACAGGTAACCCACTACCTGGGCGTAGCCGGTCGAATCGAACGCAGTGAACCAACTGAGGAGCCAAAGCAGCAGGCATACAAAGAAAGTGACGCCGCCGGCAATGATCTGGTTCTTGGTGGTGGTGGAAATGAATGCCCCGATAGCCAGCAGCGTGCCGCCCTGCAGGATCAGCCCCAGGTAGCCGATCAGGATCGGCTTCCAGTCCGGCTTGCCGAAAGCGAAAAGCACGCCGATATTGATGGCGGACATAGCCAGCACACATAAGTAGAGTAAGAGCGCGCCCAGCCACTTACCCAGGATGATTTCCCAATCGTAGACGGGAGAGGTCATCAGCAGTTCGATGGTGCCGGTCTTCTTCTCTTCGGCAAACAGGCGCATGGTAATCATGGGGACGAGGAAGAGCGCCACGGTGCTGGCGAATCCGAGCAGAGGGCGGATCACCTGTTCGTTGACATTCATGGGCATGTTCTGGCCCTGCATCTGGGCCATGAAGCCGTAGCGCACGAATTCGCGCGTGGCGTTGAAGAAGGCGAAGCCGAAGATCAGCGCGAAAAACGCCATCAGGAGATAGGCGATGGGCGAGGCGAAGTAACTTTTCAGTTCTTTGCGGCAGATAATCCAAATGTTGGTCATGGTTATCGAGTCTCTTTGTAATTGCGCGCCGCCTAGACTTGCACGGCTTCCGGCTCCTTCGCGGTCTTCTTCTCCGAACCGGTCAGTTGCAGGAAGATGTCTTCCAGGCTGAGGCCGACGGCGCGCAGTTCATTCAAATTCCAGCCGGCATTGACCACTGCGCGGGCCAGGTCGGCGCGGATGTGACGGCCTTGCAGGCTCTCCACTTCGAAGGCCAGGCGCCCATCGCGGGATTCGCGCGCCAGCACGCGGCTGACGCCGGCTACCTGTTCCAGGCGCTGCTGGACGGCTGCCGGGTCGAGCGGCCCGTTGGCGGGAGCCACCTCCACCGCCACGGCTTCAGCGCCGCGCAGGCGGTTGGTGAGGTTCTCCACCGAGTCAACGGCTACCAGTTTGCCCTGATTGATGATGACAACGCGCTGACACGAGTGTTCGACTTCAGGCAGGATGTGAGTGCTGAGAATGATGGTGTGATCGCCAGCCAGGTGCCGGATCAGTTCGCGCGTTTCGATGATCTGCTTGGGATCGAGACCGGCGGTGGGTTCGTCGAGCACCAGTACGTCCGGGTTATGAATGATGGCTTGTGCCAGACCCACACGCTGGCGGTAACCTTTCGACAGCTTGCCGATCAGTTTGTTACGTACGTCGCCCACCGCGCATCGTTCGGTCACTTCGCCCACGCGGCGGCCGATATCCGCACTACTGATTCCTTTCAGACGGCCAACGAAGGTGAGGTATTCGTGCACCTCCATCTCCGGATAAAGCGGAGGCGTTTCGGGCAGGTATCCGATGCGCTTTTTGACTTCATGCGGATTCTCGAGAACATCGAATCCGGCTACCGTCGCGGTACCGGCAGTGGGTGGCAGGAAGCAAGTGAGCACCCGCATGGTGGTGGTTTTGCCCGCGCCGTTAGGCCCCAGAAAGCCGACGATCTGACCTTTTTCGACCTCGAAGGAAATATTGTCGACGGCCAGAGTGCGGGCGTATCTCTTGGTCAAGCCCTGAACTTTGATCATAGTTTTGATTCCAGACAAGGCAAACCTTGCTTGCCTTTGAAGGACGCGCAACAACCGGAATGGATGAGCGTGTAAGCTTCATTGTAAAAAGCCTGGAGAAGCGTTGTCAAATTGGGTGGACCGGGGCGTACTGGGAGCGAAGAAGGCCGGTGGGGCTTAAATCCCGTGCCGGCTAAAGCCCGCCACCCAGGATTTCGCGTTGGATTTCGCGGCATTTTCCGTCGAGCTGGGAGCACTTTGTAATGAATTTTGCATTCGCGGGTGGACGCGGGGATGCCTGGGCGGAAGTAGCGGTTTTCCTGAATCCTTTGATCTTGGGAGTGATCTTGGGCGTTGATCTTGGGCGCGGGCAGGCGGATTTTACGGCAGCGTTCGAGGCTGGCTATGGTATTCGAGACGGCGCGATCGACACGGGCCTGGGTGAGGTAGCAGTGGTGGCTGGCGAGGGCGGCCTCGGCGGCGTCCAGGCGGGCCAGTTCCCATGGTTGACGGCGATTTGCTCGACCAGGTTTTTTCCATTTCGTCCGGAGGCATTTTGGTCTTCGCCGGGGACGATGATGGCTTCCGCGCGCCGGGCGTGGACGGGCATCGAAGCGAACTTTCGCCTTGCCTTCGGGTTTTTGGGGCGGTGGATTGCTGCGCGTTGCGGCGATTGGCCTCGTCGGCTGGAACGGCTGCGAAGGAAGATGTTAATTAGCCGCCGATGCACGCCGATTCACGCCGATAAGGGCTGGTCTCGAGTCCGTTTGTTTGGTGAAACGCGGATTGAGAAAAATTGGCTAGGCTTGTGACTGGCCCCACAGGACAGCCTGGCCACAACCAGCAGCGGGTCAAGCGAAGCCCCGCGCCGGCTAAAGCTGGCTAAAGCCCCCCTCCAAGCCCGCTCCCGCGGCGTTGATTTTGACAAGAAAGTACTTCATTGCGGCTGTTATCCCGGCGATGTGTGCTCGAAGCTGGCAGCCGCTCAGCAGTCCCAAGGCGCGGACACCAGCGCTGCGCTCGAACGCGCCATATCCCTGGATCCCGGGAAACGCGGAGACGTAGACACGCCTGGGCCTCGAGGCTGAAATGCGCGGGGACCTGCGCAACGCGGAAAGCCACCTGCTGCTGTGACCCAGGTACGGTAAGGCAGAAAACGCCATTTTCCGCTGCGATCTTCAGACCGGCTATTTGGCGGGAAGTGGACTTCCGACGCAAGCGTGGACGCCCGCTCCACCGGGCTTTGTTGTATTGTCTAATACAGACTAATCTGAGAGAAAGCATTCAGCCGGCTGTCGGACGGCGCCGGCAAAGCATCGGTATCTCTCAGTAAAACCTGCGTGTTTGAGTAGTGTTGCCCGGAAATTTCGATAAGAACTGAGGCATGTAAACAAGGGAAATAACACTTGTAAGGCAGGGCATTCGGATGTAGAATCGTTGCTGGCCGGAAGGGGATACGCAAGCCCGCGCCACTTAGCCCGGGTCTAAAAGCATCGCACAGTGAACATCCGAGGAATGACTCACTCTGTTCTTTGAATGTCGACTTCCCGGCCATGAGGATAATAATGACACTCCAAAACGACGACGCGAAGCTACAAAAAATGCCGCGCTACGGGCGATATGCCACCGTTCTAACTCTGATTTCTTGTGCAGCATTGCCCCTCAGCGCTGCCACCGGGCAGTTAGTTGCGAATACGGTGCCCCGATATGTGGCCGCGGCCACTAACCTGGGTCCCGCCAATCCTTCGTCCATTATCGATGTCAGCATCTGGCTGAACCTGCACAATCGCAGCGCGCTGGACACGTTGGCCGCCCAGTTATACAACCCGTCTTCCCCGAATTACCGTCACTGGCTCAAGCCAGCGGACCTGATTGCCCAGTTCGGCCCTTCCACGCAGGAAGCGGCCGCCGTGCAACAGTTTTTCCAGGCGCACGGCCTAAGTATTGTCACGGTCGGTCCGGGTAATCTTTTCGTGCGCGCGCGCGGCACGCTGGGCAATGTGGAGAAAGCATTCCAGGTGCAAATCAACAACTACTCCGTACGCGGGACGACGTACTTTGCGCCAGCCAGCGATCCATATGTAGATGGTCCGGCCGCTGGGCTGGTGAGGGCTGTCTCGGGACTGGACAACAGCGTCTTTTCACATCCCTTGTTGGCCCGTCCGACTTTTCCCGGGACCACCGCCAGCGTGCAGCCCGCTGGCTCCGGCGGCTTCACTACCAATTGTTTCCCCGGTGTGAAGAGCGAGGAGTTCAGCACCGAAGGTACTTATCCCACAGGGACCTATAGAGGCAATGTTTACTTTGGAAGCGCTACTAATCCCAGCCCCGGCTGCGGCTACACACCCGCGGAAATGGCCACGGCATACAATCTCACGGGCTTGTACAACGAAGGATACAACGGAGCGGGCCAAACCATCACGATCATAGACTGGTGCGGTTCGCCTACGGTCCAAAAAGATGCTAATACGTTTTCGCAGAGGTATGGCCTGCCGGCTTTGACTTCTTCGAATTTCACCATTACCGAGGTGCCCATACCATCGCAATGTTCGGGCCCGGATACGGAAATCAACCTGGACGTAGAATGGTCCCACGCGGTGGCGCCGGGCGCCAACATTAACCTGGTAGTGCCGCCTTCGGCGAGTTTCCAGGACACTGACGAAGCTGAGTCCTATATCGTCATATACGGTCTGGGTAGCGTGATTTCGGGCAGCTATGGGGCAGCGGAATCGGAAGTCGCGGTGACAGAACTGGACAACGAGAATCTGATTGCGCAGATGGCCGCGGTGTCCGGCATCTCGGCGAACTTCTCCACCGGCGATGGGGGCGACTTTAGCGCGGATGGCATACCTCCGACGGTTTCCAGCCCGGCCAGCGGGAGCTATGCCACCGGCGTGGGCGGCGTTTCGGTCGCGCTGAATCCCGACAACAGCATCGCCTGGCAGAGCGGGTGGGGCAACGACGAGCTTCTGTTCGTGGAACCGGGGTTCATCTTCGATCCCCCGCTGAACCTGGGGTTATACGCCGGCTCGGGTGGCGGGCCGAGTGGTGTGTTCGGTAAACCCACTTTCCAAAGTGCATTGCCCGGCACCTGGCGGCTGCTTCCGGATATCTCGTGGGTGGCCGATCCGTTTACGGGAGTGATCGTGGTGGAAACCGAGCCGGGCTATAGTCCTCCGCAGCAGTCGTTCGCCATCGGCGGGACCAGCGTATCGTGCCCCATGTTCTCCGGCCTGTGGGCGATTGCCAATCAGGCGGCAGGCGTGCCTTTGGGCCAGGCCGCATCCTATGTGTACTCCCTGCCGGCGGGTGCCGTCACCGACGTCGTTCCGGTCGGTTCGGTGAATAATGTGTTCGCCAACATTCAGGAAAGCAGTACTGTTTCGGATAAGTACGACGCCAAGGCCGTGATGGGCGGTGCGATTGAGGGCGAATTCATTAGCGCTCTATGGAACTATCCTTACGAGGGCGGCTTGTTGCTGGGACTCTCGTTCGGCACCGATTGTAACGCATCGGCCGAAGGGTTTGGCACGCTCTGCACCTCACCTACCGCGCTAAAAACCGCGGTCGGTTGGGACAACGTGACGGGTGTTGGGACGCCCAGCGCGTGGACCTTCGTCAACTCTTTTAAGCCGCAGTAGGGCTCGCGGGCGGCGTTTGGCCGCCCATAGTCATCGCCGGCTGCGCGCCATGTGCCGCCGGCGATGCTCTGTCTGCCTGTCCGCGGAATGACGTCTTGGTGCAGCGGGGCTGAAGCCCCGCGCCGGCTAAAGCCCGCCCTCCAAACTCCTGCCCATCGCCGGGCGCACGGTATGATGGATAGGAAGGCCTCCCCGCAAAATGCCCCTCAAAACCGATCCGGATCTTGGCATCAATAGTTGGTTGGAAGACGAGCTTTATCAGCAATATTTGAACGATCGCAGCGCAGTCGACGAAACCTGGAAGCACGTTTTCGAGGACGGACCCGGCGTGCGAACCGCGCCCGCCCCCCCGCCGGCTACACCTGCGCCGCCCAAAAACCTGCAGCCCCTGCGCGGCATCGCCGCTAAAATCGCGGAGAACATGAACGCCAGTGTGACCATTCCGCTGGCCACCTCGCAGCGCATCATCCCCGTCAAGGTGATGGATGAAAATCGCCGCATTATCAACCAGCACCGTACGTTGGTCGGCAAGACCAAAGTATCCTACACGCATCTGATCGGCTGGGCCATTCTGAAAGCGCTCGACGATTTCCCCGGTTTGAATTATGCCTACGGCGAGGCCGGCGGGCAGCCCGCACGGGTGGTGCATCCGCAAATCAATCTGGGTATCGCGGTGGATGTGGCGGCGAAGGACGGCAGCCGCAACCTGCTGGTGCCCAACATCAAGAACGCCGGCGCGCTGGATTTCGCGCAATATGTGACCACCTTCGACGACCTGGTGGACCGCGCGCGCCGGGGCAAGCTGGCGCCCCAGGATTTCCAGGACACCACCATTTCGCTGACCAATCCGGGCACTGTGGGCACCATGGCATCCAGTCCGCGCCTAATGGCCGGCCAGGGCGCTATTATCGCAGCGGGCGCCATCGATTACCCAGCCGAATTTCAGGGTGCGGCGCCGGAAACGCGCTCGATGTTGGGCATCAGCAAGGTGATGTCGCTTTCCTGCACTTACGATCACCGCATCATACAAGGCGCGGAATCCGGCATGTTCCTGGGCAAAGCGCAGGCGCTGCTGGATGGCGCCGACGGTTTTTACGAAGAGATTTTCGCGCACCTGAAGATGCCGCACCAGCCCGTACGCTGGGAACCCGACCGCAACGTGATGCTGCCGGGCGGGGCCGGGGGCCGCACCGCCGAGATCGCCAAGGAAGCCGGCGTATTGCAGCTCATCAACGCGTACCGGGTGCGCGGCCATCTGATCGCCGACCTGGATCCGCTGGGAGGAGAGCCGCCCAATCATCCCGAACTCGATCCGACGACGTACGGTCTTACGATTTGGGACCTGGACCGCGAATTCCTGACCGGCAGCCTGAGCGAAGCGATGGGCGAGCATGGGCCGAAGCCGGTGGCCACGCTGCGCGAAATTCTGGAGACGCTGCGCCAGACCTATTGCGGCAAGATCGGCTGTGAGTACATGAACATCCAGCATCCGGAGCAGAAGCGCTGGCTGCAGCACCGCATGGAGCCGCAGGCCAACAACTGGCCGCTGGACCGCGAAACGCGCCTGCGGATTTTGCAGGGCTTGCTGAAGGCCGAGGAGTTCGAGCATTTCCTGCATGCCCGCTTTGTGGGCCAGAAGCGCTTCGCGCTGGAGGGCGCCGAAACCGCCATCCCGATTCTGGACGAGTTGCTGGAGCGCGCCGCCGCGGGCAACGTACACGAAGTGGTCATGGGCATGGCGCATCGCGGGCGTTTGACGGTGCTGACCACGGTGGTCGGCAAGCCGGTGGCGGAGGTGTTCGCGCAATTCGAAGGCGAACTCGATCCGGCCAGCACGCAGGGCTCCGGCGACGTGAAGTATCACCTGGGCGCGCGCGGCGTGTACCGCGCGGAAAGCGGCCGCGAGGTGCTGGTTTCGGTGTCGCCCAATCCCAGCCATCTGGAGGCCGTCGATCCGGTGGTGGAGGGCATCGTGCGGCCCAAGCAGGATCGCCTGGGCGACGAACGGCGCGAGCGGGTGATTCCCCTGCTCATCCACGGCGACGCGGCCTTCGCAGGGCAGGGCGTGGTGGCCGAGACGCTGAACCTTTCGCAACTGGACGGCTACTGCACGGGCGGCACCGTGCACCTGATCATCAATAATCAGATCGGCTTCACTACGCTGCCCGACGAAGCGCGATCCACGCCTTATTCGACGGACGTGGCGCGCGGCGTGCAGGCGCCAATTTTCCACGTGAACGGCGACGATCCGGAAGCGGCCATCCGGGTGGCGCAGATTGCCTTCGATTACCGCCAGCAGTTCAAGAAAGACGTGGTTATCGACATGTTCTGCTACCGCCGCCACGGGCATAACGAGGCCGACGACCCCAGTTATACGCAGCCGATCCTGTACCGCAAGATCAAGGAGCATCCCGCGGTGGGCAAGCTCTACGGCGAGCGGCTGGTGCGCGAGGGCGTGCTCAGCGCCGAAGAAGTGGCGGAGGTTCGGAAGGGTTTCGCGCAGAACCTGGCGGCGGCTTACGACACGGCGCAGAAGAGCAACGAGCATTTCGCAGGACAGGAACTGGCGGCGGTGCCGCACGATGAGATCGCCAGCTTTTGCCCGCGCACGTCGGTGAACAGGGCGACCATCGATCGCGTGATCCGCGCGCTGACGCAGTTCCCGGAGAATTTTCACCTGCATCCGAAGCTGCGGGGGTTCATCGAACGGCGGCGCGAGGTGATCGCGAAAGGCGGGCCCATCGACTGGGCGTTCGGTGAAGCGCTGGCCTTTGGCACGCTGGCGCTCGAAGGGACGCCCGTGCGGCTGAGCGGTCAGGATTCCGGGCGCGGCACCTTCAGTCAGCGGCACCTGGTGTTCGTGGATTCCGAGAACGCCCGCAAGTACACACCGCTCGAGCACGTCTCGCCGGACCAGGCGCGCTTCGAAGTCTTCGACAGCTCGCTGAGCGAATACGCCGTGCTGGGCTTCGAGTTCGGCTACAGCGTGGCCGATCCGCTGACGCTGGTGCTGTGGGAAGCGCAGTTCGGCGATTTCGCCAACGGCGCGCAGATTCTGATCGACCAGTTTATTTCGAGCGCGGAATCCAAATGGGGGCAGCCCAGCGGCCTGGTGATGCTGCTGCCGCACGGCTTCGAGGGGCAGGGTCCGGAGCACTCCAGCGCGCGCATCGAACGCTTTCTGGTGCTGTGCGCCGGCAACAATATACAGGTGGCCAACTGCACCACGCCGGCGCAGTATTTTCATTTGCTGCGGCGCCAGATGTACGGCGGCGCGGACCGGCGCGGCATGCGCAAACCGCTGGTGATCTTCACGCCCAAGAGCCTGTTGCGGCATCACCAGGCTGTTTCGACGGTGGCCGAGTTGACCAGCGGCGGCTTCCGCGAGGTGCTGGCGGACGGTGCCGCGATCGACCCGGAGCAGGTAACGCGGGTGGTCTATTGTTCCGGGAAGATCTACTACGACCTGCTGGCCGCGCGCGAGGCGCACAAGGCGCATCACGTGGCGCTGGTGCGCATCGAGCAGCTGTATCCGTTCGCCGAAAGCGATGCCAACGACGCGCTGCTGCGCTATCCGCTGACCGCGGAGGTGGTGTGGGCGCAGGAAGAGCCGCGCAACATGGGGGCTTGGCGGTTCATCGAGGAACAGTTGCAGCCGCTGCTGACCTCAAGCGGGCGGGACTTGCGCTATGTGGGGCGTCCAGAGAGCGCCAGTCCGGCGACCGGGTCGGGACGGCGGCATCAGGAGGAGCAGGCGGCGATTACGGACGAGGCTATGTCGGAGCGGCCGGTGATTGAGTCGCGGCGGGTGCGGCTGGTTTCGCGGCGGTGAAGCGCCGGCTCAAATTGCATTCCGCTCCAATACCATCTAGATTTTAGATGGTATTGCGGGTCCTGGAGGACCCGCGCAGATCTGGAGTTCTGCCCCACAGGTTTGCCGCATCCGGCCGCCCAAGACTTGTATCAGCGATTAAACGGATACTCGTTGATCCAGTGAAACCCGCGCGTGGTGAGCAGATACTGATTATCAAATCGATGGAACTCCACCACCATCGGGTGACCGTCCAGATTGCCGCGCAGGACTAAGTGCTGGTTGTCGGGCTGTTGATAAGTGAAGTCACCCTCTTGCTTCGATTGCCCGGACTTAAACTTCACCGTGTGCTTCGCTTCGTCGTAAGTTGTCTGGAAGAAAATCCGGGCGCCCTCGGCGTTCCTCAGATACAGCCATCGCGCCTGTTGAATAGCCAGTTGCCGCCAGCGCGCGCCTTCCGGCACCGCCGCGGGTTGTGAGCCGTCCGCGGTGAACTTATCGGCGTTCCACACGCCGTATAGCGGGGCGTGCTTGAAGAATGTGCCCGAATACTGTTTGAGGCTCCGGTATCCACCCCAAATATTGTTATAGAGAACCGAGACGATTACCAGCGCCTGCAGAGTCACAGCGGCGATGCGCAGCCAGCGGCGCTCGAACGGGCGCAGCCACACACCCTCGAGGCGCGCGGGCTTATGCAGGATAAAGAAACGTAGCACGGCCACGGCGTCGGGGATCAGCAGAAAAAGCGACATCAGGATGAGGTGCACCGAATATAACTTCACCGGAACGTCATAGCAGAAGTTCAACATGGCAATGTTGAGCATGACGCACGTGGCTACCAACGCGCCGATGACGGTAGTCCGGCGAAATAACAGAAGCACGCCGGCAGTGACCTCCGCCATCCCGCAGAACCTGGTGTAGGCGGTGGATGCGCCCATGAAAGTCCAAAGAATACCCATGGGAGACGATTCCCCGTAGTTCTCGGCGAGAGTGGTCATGTAGGGCGGCACGAACTGCAGCGGATACACCTTCGCGAAACCGTACGACAGCATCGTAAAAGCGAGAGTGAAGCGCACCAGCAGCCGTAGCCAGGCGTAAAGCGTCCGGTAGTTGGGCCGGCGCCGGTCAACCAGCGACCAGACCAGCGCCACACCGGCGGCGATGGTCGCGAAGCAGAACACCTGAACGTAATCGAGCGTGGTGTCGCCGCTGCCGGTCGGATGATATTTCGTCACTTCCCCGTGTAAGTGAAATACATGAACGGCCACCCATGGGCAGAGCGCCCGCCAGGGGGCTTCCGCGAACTTAGTCAGGCCTAAAGCATCATCTTCGTTCGCGGCGCCGAGTCCGAAGCTGGGAATCGCATCGAACAGGTTCGATCTTCCGGCATAGGGCCAGCAATAGAAAACGAGATATACGAAGGTGAAGCGGAACAGGATCCGGGCGGAAAGGCTCCAGCGTGCGGGTGTCGCCGCGGGTGCGGAAAGTGCTACCGGCTGGAGAACGGGGTCTGCCATAAGGCGCGCATGCGGCGCGAATGTCCCATGTTACTCCGGCGGCCGGACACTCGCAAGAAGATATAATCGCCGCATGCCATTTGTGCTCGCCCTCAACGACGGGCACCACCAACGCGCGCCGCACAGGCCTGGCGATCGATGCGGGCGAATCGGAGCCGCTGGCCAACTCGGTGCCGGATACGGGCGGAGTCTACCTGGTCCTTGCATTCGTGGGTCTGGGTGCACCATATGGGGACACAGCCGCACCCACGCGGTTTGCGCCACGCTCGAAAGCATCGCGTATCAGTTCGGGCAGGGGCGGTTAAGCAGCGCGGTCATGATGCGGTTGACCACGTCTTCGCGCACATTCTCGTTCGGTGCATCAAATGGGCCGACCTGGATGTGCACGAGTTCATGCACGATGGTGCATTCCATGTCCAGTTTGAGGTCGCCACCCTTCAGGTTGTAATCCACCGGCGCCAGTACGCTGATGGTGCCCGTCTTGTCCTTAGGATCCCACTCGGCGTTGCCCAAGGTATTCTTCTCGAGCTCGTTCTGCCTGACCAGTCTGATGGTCAGGCGCCATTCATCCATCCCCAGCCGCCTTTGCCAGGACTTCAGTTGCCGGTCGAGATGCGACTCCACCGGGGACATCGGAAAGCAGCCCGCGACACAGATAAGAAGCGCGCCCAGTACACGCATGCTAAGATTGTATATGAAATGCGGCCCTGAAAGATTAGAAATCAGTACCGTTTTGGTACCGTCTTTGGTTATGTTCCTGGGTTATGCTCCTGGACCGGCGCCTGGCGGTAAACGAACCAATGGTTCCGCCAGCTTCAGCAGGCCGCATATTTGGCGCATATTTGGATGGTGATGTAGAGATCGCGGATGACCTAGGCCGCGCGTCCCACCTGCTCGAAAATCCGGCTCGAAAATATAGCGAATATTCACGTCAATATTTGCGGTCAGGTGAAGAATGGGAAAGCCTGCGAAACTGTAAGCACCCATCCAACACCCGCGCCCACACGATTAAAGTTGTTTTATCCGGCTTTGCACGCGCAACAGTATCTGTTATGCTCACGTCAGTGGATAACGGAGGCCAGGTACCATGCTTTTCGGCAGAGCTACAAAAAGCCCGACAGTCTTAAAATCGCTTCTACTTACCGCAACTTTCTCCAGTCTGTTCGTGTTGGCATGCCATGCTCAGGATGACCCACCTACGCGCGTCGCGGATCTGAACTACGTTACCGGAAATGTTTCCATTCAGCCCGCGGGCGCGGGTGACTGGGCCCCCGCCGATGTGAACCGGCCGTTTACTACCGGCGATAACCTCTGGGCCGATGCGGACGGACAGGCCGAACTGCATTTGAATAATGCCGTTCTGCGCGTGGGTCCGCAATCGAGTCTTGGCTTTCTCAATCTGGGCGACACGTTCGCGCAGATCCGTTTCACGCAAGGCGAGTTTTTCATACACGTCCGCCATTTGGGCGATGACGACAGTTTCGAAGTGGACACTCCCAACGCCGCCATCACCATTTTGCGCGAGGGCGAGTATCGGTTCAATGCCGACCCGAATGCCGGGACTACCTGGGTGATGGTCCGCCACGGCGAAGCGGAAGTGACTGGAGGCGGCCAGGCTTTCACGCTGCGCGCCGGCAATAGCGCGCAGCTTTCGGGCACCGATCAACTCGCGTACGACGTAGGGACTGTGCCGCCGCCCGACGGATTCGAAGGATGGTGCGAGGAACGCGACGCGCGCGAGGCGCGCAGCCAGTCCGCCCGCTACCTGCCGCCCGGGGTGATCGGATACGAAGAACTCGATAGCCACGGTAATTGGCGGGACACGCCGGGATATGGCGCGGTATGGTATCCCACGGTAGCTGCGGGATGGGCGCCCTATCACGACGGCCATTGGGCCTGGATCGACCCATGGGGCTGGACTTGGGTGGATGATGCGGCTTGGGGCTTCGCGCCGTCTCACTACGGCCGCTGGGCCTACCTCAATGGCGGCTGGGGCTGGGTACCCGGCCCGATGGCCATCGCAGCCGGCGGACCGGCGGTCACCGTAGTCTATGCGCCGGCGTTAGTCGCGTTTTTCGGCGGCGGCGGGTTCGGCGCCTCATTTTCGCTGGGCGGTCCGGCGGTGGGCTGGGTGCCGCTGGGACCGGGCGAGGTCTACGCGCCTTCTTATCAAATGAGTCAAAACTACTTCCGCCGCGTAAATGTATCGAACACCACGGTAGTCAATACGGTGAATATTACTAACGTGTATAACACTGTATATGTGAACAAGACGGTTACGAATGTCACTGTCAACCAGCACTTCGCTAATATGGCTGCCCCCAATGCGGTAACTGCCATGCCGCAAAATGCATTTGCCAGCGGACGGCCTGTGAAACAGGGGGGCATTTCTGTTTCAAAGGCACAAGTGGCGCAGGTGCAAGCCGCGCACTTCACCGTGGCGCCTCCGGTGGCGCCGGCCAAACAAGCCCTCACTCCCTCAGCGGGCACGCGTCCTGCGGCGCAGCCTCCCGCGCGCGCGATGAATATGCAGGTGGTGGCCAAGAAGACTCCGCCGCCGCCGCCCGTTCCATTTGCGGCCCAACAATCCGCGCTCCAGCAGAATCTCGGACGGCCCGTGAACACGCAGGCTATTCGGCAGTCAGTGCGGCCCGCACCCGCGGCCGCCACGGTGCGGGTTGCACCTCCGGCGCGGACGGTGACGCCTCAGGTCCATACCGCCCCGCCGGCCCCGCCCGCGAGAGCGAACGCTCCCACAAACCGGCCCCCGGCAGCCGCGCCGCCGGCGTCACCTGCTCCGCCGAGCAATCTGCGTCCGGTGCAGCCGAGCGCTGTGCCGCGTCCGCCGCAGGCTGCACCAACGCCAGCCGCTCCGCAGCAAAGGCCGCCTGCGCCGCAAGCCGCGCCGGAGCAAAGGCCGCCGGTGCAGCAACCGCCGCGTCCGCCGCAAGCCGCGCCGGAGCAAAGGCCGCCGGTGCAGCAACCGCCGCGTCCGCCGCAAGCCGCGCCGGAGCAAAGGCCGCCGGAGCGTCCCGCTCCGCCTGCCAATCCGCGGCCGGCGCAGCAGGAAAAGCCGCCGGCGAAGCCGACTCAAAAGCCGAAGAAGGAAACCGACAAGGGAAAGGAACAGTAGAACTGGCGTCCAGCGCGGGAGCGCTACTCGATGCGGTAGTTGGGCGCTTCCTTGGTAATCACCACGTCGTGCACGTGGCTCTCGCGCAGGCCCGCCGGAGAGACGCGCAGGAAGCGCGCAGTCTCGTGCAGCGACCGGATGTCGGGTGCGCCGCAATACCCCATGCCGGATTTCAAGCCTCCCACCAGTTGATACACCAGATCGGATAGCGGTCCTTTAGCGGCCACGCGGCCCTCGATGCCTTCGGGCACCAACTTGCCGTTGGGGTCCTGCGCATAGCGGTCGGCATTGCCCAGGATTGCGCCCAGCGACCCCATGCCGCGGTAGGTCTTGAACGTGCGCCCCTGGAACAGGATGGTCTCGCCTGGGCTTTCGTCGGTGCCGGCCAGCAGGCTGCCGATCATGACCGCATCCGCGCCCGCGGCGATGGCCTTGGTGATGTCGCCCGAAAACTTGATGCCGCCATCGGCGATCAACGGCACGCCCGCCTGCCGCGTGGCGCGCGAGCATTCGGAGATCGCGGTAAGCTGCGGCACGCCCGCGCCCGAAACCACGCGCGTAGTGCAGATCGATCCGGGACCGATGCCCACCTTGATGCCGTCCACGCCCAGCGAGATCAATTCGCAAGCGCCTTCATAAGTGGCCACGTTGCCGGCGATGAGTTGCACTCCGGGCAGTGCGCGCTTCACGGCCTTCACCGCCGCCATCACGCGCTCGGTATGTCCGTGGGCCGTGTCGATGGCCAGCACATCCACTTTGCGCGCCACCAGCTCTTGCGCGCGTTCCAGGAAATTGTCGGTGGCGCCGATAGCCGCGCCCACCCGCAGGCGGCCCTGCTCGTCCTTGGCGGCGGTCGGATATTTCAACTTCTTCTGAATATCCTTGACCGTGATCAGCCCCTTCAGATTGTACTGGTCGTCCACCACCAGCAGCTTTTCCACGCGGTGCTGATGCAGGATCGCTTCGGCCTCTTCGAGCGTGGTGCCCACCGGCACCGTGATGAGATTTTCCTTGGTCATCACGTCGCGGATGGGCAGATCCGAGCGGGTTTCAAAACGCAGATCGCGATTGGTCAGAATGCCCACCAGCCGCGTACCTTCCGTTACCGGCACGCCCGAGATGCGATAGCGGCTCATCAATTCGCGGGCGTCGGAGATTCTCCGGTCCGGACCGATGGTGATGGGGTCTACGATCATACCGCTCTCACTGCGTTTCACCCGGTCGACCTCTTCGGCCTGCCGCTCCACGGACATGTTGCGATGGATGATGCCGATACCGCCCTGCTGGGCGAGCGCGATGGCCAGGTGGGACTCGGTCACCGTGTCCATGGCGGCGCTGACGATGGGGATGTGCAAAGCAATCTTGCGTGTGAGGCAGGTGCGCGTGTCCGCATCGGCTGGCAGTACACCACTGCGGGCCGGCTGCAGCAGCACGTCGTCGAAAGTGAGCCCTTCGGGAATGCTGGCGTCAATCATAGGTAATTCCTACATGATACCGTAGCCGCCGCATCCGCTGGGAACCCCTATGGCGGCACGACGGCGAACTGAGATTCGCGGCCGCACGCTGGAGCGCGCTACCGGAGCGTTATTACAGGTACAGTTGTAACGCTAGTATCTTGTAACATGGTGTCATATCCACCTGGACGGCCCCATTCTGGAGCTCGATTTTACAAGAGTGCATGGTATTTCTCTTGTCTTTCGTTCCACGCGATGGCTAACATCGAGATAGCCTGAACCTACTGGAGCCGCGCGTGCGATGCGGCAGGGTTCAGTGAATCCGGGCTCTAGGAGGAGCTTCTAATGAAACGATATGTTACAAGTTTGGGGATAGTCGCGATTGCGTTGGCTCTGTCGCTGACTGGTGCGCCTGCACTGCAGGCCGACGGCCTGTCGATCATGACGGTAGCCAGCACCATACCATCCAACGGAGACTTGAATCCTTATGGCGTGGCCATGGTGCCCGTGTCGGTTGGCAACCTGGTTAAAGGTCACATTCTGGTTAGTAACTTTAACAACAGTATGAACTGGCAAGGTACCGGCACGACCATTGTGGAAATCGGTCCCGAAGGCGGTGCCACTCTGTTTGCCTGGATTGATGCCGGGGCTCTTCCGGGCGCGTGTCCCGGCGGTGTGGGACTGACGACGGCACTGGTTGTCTTGCGGTCGGGCTGGGTGATTGTGGGCAGTTTGCCCACGTCTGACGGAACCTCGGCTACCGCGCAAGCCGGCTGTCTGATCGTATTGAATAGCTCGGGTACGGTGGTGGAAACGATTTCCGGCAACCTGATCAACGGCCCGTGGGACATGACGGCGCTGGACATGAACTCGACGGCGGATCTGTTCGTCACCAATGTGCTCAACGGCACGGTAGCAGGTATGGGTAACGTGGTGAACGAAGGCACGGTGGTGCGCATCAATTTAGGTTCGTTGACTACCAGCATGCCATTTGTGGCTTCCAGAACTATCATCGGTTCCGGGTTCCCTGAAAGGACCGACCCGGCCGCGCTGGTGATTGGTCCGACGGGAGTCGGGCTCGCCGCGAACGGCACCTTGTATGTCGCCGACAGCTTGAACAACCGCGTCGCCGCCATAACCAATGCCGTAAATCGCAGTACCTCAGCCGGGCTCGGATCTACCGTGTCCGAGGGCCCCAGCTTGAACGATCCGCTCGGTCTGACGATCAATCCCGCCAATCAGCAGATTCTTACAACCAATGGCACCAACGGATTGCTGGTGGCCACAACTACAAACGGCAATCAGGTCGCGTCCGGGCTGCTGGATAACAGCGGAACGCCGCCCGGAAATGGCGCGCTATTCGGGTTGGCTACGGCGCCGGCCGGCATCTACTATGTCGATGACGCTACCAATACCTTGAACCTGCTGACGAATATGCAGCCGTAGCGAGAGGCCGCTTTTCCCACGCGCGCAGCCGACACGCGTTACATTCAAACTGTGTCTCCTGCGCGCGTCTTAGCCTTCCAGATTCTCACGGACGTAGAGCGCGGAGGGTATGCCGCGGACCTGTTGGCCGCGCGCGCCGCGCCGCTCGATACGCGCGATGCCGGTCTGGCCTCGGAAATCGTCCTGGGCGTGCTTCGCTATCGCGCGCAATTGGATTACCTGATCGAGCATTACTCAGCCAAACCCGCCGCACGATTGGACGAGCCCGTACGGCAGGCGCTGCGCATGGCGATCTACCAGCTTCGCTATCTGGAGCGCGTGCCGGCACACGCGGCCGTCTCCGAAAGCGTGGAACTGATCAAGCGCGCGCGCAAGCGCTCGGCAGCCGGATTTGCGAACGCCGTCTTGCGCAAGGTGGATCGTCGACCGGTGGCGTGGCCCAACCTCGCCATAGAACTTTCGCACCCGGCGTGGATGCTCGAACGATGGGAGCGGCAGTATGGTACGGAGACCGCGGCCGGCATCGCGCGCGCCGGCCTGCGCGTGCCGGAGACCTACCTGAATCCGGTGACCGCGCGCGTGCAGGATATCGGCGCGCAGTCCATCGTGCCGCTGCTCGACCTGGCGCCCGGCCAGATCTTTCTGGACCTGTGCGCCGCGCCAGGCAACAAGACCGCGCAGGCCCTGGCGGCCGGTGTGCATGCGGTCGCCTGCGATATAAACCTGCGCCGCCTGGACTCACTCAAGGCGCTGGGAATCGACCTGGTGGTGTTGGATGGCGCCCAGCCGCTGCCGTTCCGCCGCCGCTTCGATCGCATCCTGATCGACGCGCCCTGCTCCGGTACGGGCACGCTGGCACACAATCCCGAAATCAAGTGGCGCCTCCAGCCGGCGGACCTGTCTAAGCTGCAGGCTCGCCAGGCGGCCCTGTTAGAGCATGGCCGGCGCGCGCTCGAACCCGGCGGCGTGCTGGTCTATGCGACTTGCTCGGTCGAACGCGAAGAGAACGAAGACGTCGTCGCCCAGGTGCCCGCTGCGCAGGTGCGGCAGACCATGCGCCGCATTCCCGGCCGCGAACCCGGCGACGGCTTCTTCGCCGCGGTGATTACGGCTGACAAGTAGGGGATGCCTCGGGCGGCGCGACGGCCAGCGCCTCCGGCCCAATCAGGCGCGCGCCGCCCCAGGCCGGATCTCCGAATCTTTGCGGAGACGGAGTCAGCACGATCGGAAAACTGCTCTCATCCGCGGGCGCATCCGGCGGTTTCCCCGGCCTGCTTTTCACTACCGCCAGGTATTTCAGAATCGTATAAATGTCGCCTTCTTCGGGCAGGCGGAAATCGAAATCCTGCGTGCGGAAATAAATGCCGACAGATTTGCCTGCCAGCCGCCAGGCGAGGAAAGCGCAGCAATCCACCGCGCGCTCGAACCACTCTTCGAAGCCTTCCGGTGTCTCCAGGTCGAGAAACAGCTCGACGGTCTGCTCCTGGTCGCGCGCGAACTCGCGCACCTGCAGCTCGCCGACGTGGGCGGTGGCTTTCCAATCCACATGCCGCGCGCTTTCGAAGGCTTCATAGGGACGGATGCGGTAGAAATCCCGGCCCAAGCCGCGGTAATGCGTTTCGATCTCACCCGCCAGGTCGGCCAGCAGTTCCTCGAATCCGGCCTGCGCATCGATTGACGGATACACCACCACTTCGCGGCGCAGCACCACGCGCGCCGTTTTCTCCAGAAATCCAAACGGAAAGCGCGTATGGAAAGCGAAGTGGTTTTGCCGGTATTCGCCGCGGCGGGCGAAGCAGATCTGCACGGTCTCTTCGAGCGTGGCGCCGCCCGGGATCACGGGGAAGTATACGGGTGCTTGCAGCACCGGCGGGGCCTCCTGTTCCACACCTACCACGTGAATGGAAAACGACGGCATCCAGAACTTCACATTGCGGACATAGAGTTTCGCCGGGATTGTGCGGCCCGCCGAGACGTGTTCGGGAACCAGAAAATCCAATTCCAGGCCTGCCAGGCACAAGCGGCTGACCAGTCCCGATACCATCAGCGTGGATAGCATGGTGGCCAGGATCAGAAAGAGTAGATTGTTGGCCGAAGCCACAGCGGCTAAGCCCACCAGCACGACGGCGAGCGTAAAGAGCACGCCGCCGCGCGTGACTCTGTAGCGGATGCGCCGCAGCAGCAAATGCCGGAAATGGAACCAACCTGTACTCACCAGCTAGCCCGCAGAGGCGCGCGGGCGCCTCAAGCCTTTCCCAAACCCTCACCTCTGTTGTGTCACAATCGAGAGTTCATGTCGAGTGCCGCCCGTCCGGAATCTGCGCCCCCATCCGGCCCGCGACTCAAGCGCGCCTTGGGATTGTGGGACCTCGTATTCTACGGAATCATCCTCATCCAGCCGACGGCGCCCATGCCGCCATTCGGCGTCGTCAGCCAGGTGGCGCACGGCCACGTAGTCACTACCGTGCTCATCGCCATGGTGGCGATGCTGTTCACCGCCATCAGCTACGGCCGTATGGCGCGCGCCTATCCCAGCGCCGGTTCGGCGTACACCTATGTGGGCCGCGAGATCCACTCCGGGCTGGGCTTCGTCACGGGATGGAGCCTGGCCATGGATTACATCCTGAATCCCATCATCTGCACCATCTGGTGCAGCAAGGCGGCCTTGAACCTGGTGCCGGAGATTCCTTACATGTTCTGGGCCATATTCTTTGCGACGCTGTTCACGCTGTTGAACCTGCGCGGCATTCGCGCCACCGCCCGCACTAACGAAGTGCTGGTGCTGGCCATGTGCGTGGTGGTTCTATATTTCTTCATCGCCGCCGTGCGCTACATCATGCACCAGCATGGCGTCTCTTTTACACAGCCGTTTTACGATCCGAGCACCTTCACCTTCAGCAGAATCTCAACCGGCACTTCGGTGGCGGTACTGACTTACATCGGGTTCGACGGGATCTCCACGCTATCTGAAGAAGCCCACAACCCGCGGCGCAACATCCTGCTGGCTACAGTACTCACGTGCCTGATCACCGGTGTGCTGGCGTCCGCCGAAGTTTACGCCGGACAACTGATATGGCCCGATTTTCGGCATTATCCCGACGTGGACACGGCGTTCTCCTACGTGGCCGGACGCGCCGGCGGGCCGCTGCTCTTCCACATGGTGAACATTACGCTGCTGGTCGCCACCATCGGCTCCGGCATGGGATCGCAACTCGGCGCCGCGCGGCTGCTCTACGGCATGGGCCGCGACAACACCATCCCACGGGGCTTCTTTGGCGCGATCGAGCCCAAGCACGGCGTGCCGCGCAATAACGTCCTGTTTGTAGGCGTTCTGGCCCTGGCCGGCGCTTTCGCCATCACTTATGAGCTGGGCGCCGAACTACTCAATTTCGGTGCCATCATCGGATTCATGGGCGTGAATGCGGCGGCGTTCATACATTACTTTCTGCGCAGCGATCGCCGGACCCTGGGCGCGTTTCTGCCGCCGGTGTTGGGCTTCGTATTTTGCCTCGCCATCTGGACCAGCCTGCACCGGCCGGCGCTGGTGGCGGGCGGCATCTGGTTGACGGTCGGCGTGATTTACGCGGCCATCAAGACGAACGGATTCCGGCAGGCCATCGTATTCTCTGACCCGCCGCCGGAGTAACCCGTGGGGCAGGCTTGGGGTTCAGTATTTGTCACCCGTCGAGTCTCCCGCCTCCTCGCGTTCGAGGGCTTCATGCAAGAGACTCTGGAGATAGGTTTCGGAACTCAAGCCTTTCTTGGCCGACAGCCGCTGTGCGCGGGTGACGTCGGCCTCAGGCATGCGAATCGTGATGCTTTTCAATTCCCGCGACTCTCGCAGCACTCGTTGCGCAGTGCCCCGGCAGGCAGTGCCATCCTGGACGGCTTCCAGCAGGTTCTCCTCAACGACATCCATGTGGTTGTCCCACCATGCCGCTTCCTCAGCTTCGGTTGCGAACTTGGGAACGATGAGTTTCTTCATGTCAACAATCCCTTGGCACGCAAATAAGTGTCACGTGCTTGACTTCCGACAGCCCGCGCAGTGACGATCCGTAAGGCATCGCGCCGCACGGTCCAGACCAGCAGCAGGACCCGGAAATTGTCGGTGTGGCCGAGGGCCGTCCAACGTTCCTCACCGTCGATGACTTCATAGTTCATGTCCAGCGGGTCGTTCCGCATGGCCTGCTCCGCTTCCTCTGGCTTGACGCCATGACGGGCGATGTGCGCGGCATTGGCTTGGTCCCAATCGAAGGTGACGTCATCGTCCGCCACTTGCTTCTAGTATACTGTTGCAGACGATTCAGGAGCGCGCTGCACGACTTCACGGATACATACATGAGTTCCAACGCGAACGACGGAGCCAAACCTACCGCAGGCGTTGTCATCGGCAGTGGCGGCGTGCGGGGGCCATCGGACCGCATCTGACGAACGTTACCACAGGCCTCGTCGCAGTATCTAATCTAGAACGACAGGTGCAGCGCCAACTGCAGGAAGCGCGAACTGCCGAGGGTGTGCTGAATCATCCCCAGGCTGCCCTGCGGCGGAATTACCGGCGGCCCCGAGAAATAGGGGAAGAAAACAACGTCGTTGTTGGGCGTGTCGAAATCGGGATGATTAAAGATATTGAACGCCATGGCATTGAAGCGCAGCTTGAACCGTTCGTTCAGGACGAATTCCTTGGCGAGGCTCATATCGAAGCGAACCTGGAAGGGACCGCGGAACAGGTTGCGTCCCGAGTTGCCGAAAAGCGATTCGTAAAGATCGCATCCGGTAGCATCGCAGGGAGGCACGCCGTTGGTTCCCGGAGCGACAAACTGGGGCAGGAAATCACTGGAATTCAGAACCGGCATTCCGGCATTCACGCCCGTGGTGCCCTGTAACTGCGCCTGCTTCGCGGTAACGCCCGGCGCCAGGGGAACAATCGGGTTGGTGATCTCATCGTAGGTGCCATAGTAGAGACCGCCGACCGACCCGGAGTAATCGTAGACACTGTACGGCTGGCCGCTCTGCGCCACCGTTTGTCCGCCTATGGTCCATCCGTTCACCAGATAACCTAAGGACTGACTCGAAGTCACCTTGGGCAGCGTGTAACTGTAGTTAATCAAAAAGACATGCGTCTGATCGAAATCCGCGGAGGCGTAGCTTGACTTAGGATTCAGCGGATTGTTGCCGGTAAAGAAGAGGCCCAGTCCGCTCTGCTCGTCCAGGGCGTGCGACCAGGTGTAGGAGGCGGTGAACTGCAGCCCGTTCGACAAACGTTTGCGAGCCTGCAACTGCAGCGCGTTGTAGTTGGAAATGCCCTCGGTTTTGTAGAGCACGGAGTTCATGTCGTACCCGATATACGGCACGCGGACCTCCGCATTTCCGGCATAATACGGCGGCGGGCACAGCGGCTCGAGAGCCAGGGGCGGTCCGCTGGGAAAATTGCAGGTGCTCAGCGGACTCAATCCGCCATACGAATAGATTTGCCCGTTCACGGGATTTTGCGGCGTGGCGATCAGCGGCTGATTGAAGGGGATGGGCAGCACTTCATGCACGCCGTGATTGCCGATATAGCCGGCGCTGAATAGCCAGCTGTTGGAAGCCTGGTACTGAATGTCGAAGGTCCAGTTCTCCGAGTAGGGCAACTTGTTATAGATATCGTAGCCGCCGGAGAGGAACGGACCAAAGAGGTTTCCGGAAGGCCAGTTGCCCGATTCGGTTTGGGAGAGATTGGGCAACAGGCCGAGGAACCCGGAGGCACTGCCGGAAGGCGGCGGGGGTGCCACTGTTCCAAAGGGATCTGCGAAACTGGCTCCCCGCTTTCCATTAATCGGTTCAACAAACGGCGGGGCCAGGGTAACGCCGAAGGGGCCGTTGAAACCTTGGCCCGCGCTCGGCGAAAGGTAGCTGAAGAACTCGCCGCGGTCATAGTAGATGCCGAAGCCGCCGCGGATCGTCAGCTTGGGTAACGGAGTCCAGGCGACCCCGACGCGCGGCGCCAAACCCCACTGGCGGTTCTTCATCAGCGTATCGCTTCCACTGCTGGCGAACTCAAGGCCCGAGCCGGTAATCGTATCGCTCGCGGCATCGTACGAGTAAAGACTGGGATTGAAGCCGGTGAGCTTACCGTATTTCTCCGCGAGCGGGCCGTCGAAATCCCAGCGCAGGCCCAGTGTCACCG
This sequence comes from Bryobacterales bacterium, assembly GCA_963818855.1. Lineage (GTDB taxonomy): Bacteria > Acidobacteriota > Terriglobia > Bryobacterales > Bryobacteraceae > Bog-159. The sequence goes on from CAWFUH010000001.1 coordinate 99,920, forward strand.
TGAGGTTGCTGCGGACTTTGTAGTTATCGTTCACAAACGCGCCGGCCGTATCGGAGCGGTAATAGCGGCTCGCCGCGCCGCTGAACGCTTCGCCGCTGCGCGTAGAGCCTTCCACGAAGCTGGTGAAGCTGGTGAATCCGACTATGTCTGTAGAAGTATTGTTGTTGACAATGTTCAGTTGGGTGTGATCCCACGACCCGCCGAACGACAGAGTATGCCGGCCCTTCACCCAGTTCAGCGTGGTCCCGAGTTCCCACTGGTTCTGATACATGCCCGCGTTGCCGAAGCTGGTGCTGGGGCCGAATTCCAGTCCACTGGATATGGTGGGATCGGAGGTGGAGATTTCCAACTGGGGAAAAGTCTTCGAACCCAGCAGGTTCATGCCGAAATCCTGCGGTGAGAACGCCTGCGACGTATTGGAATAAGCGTGCAGCCGGGTGAAGCCGGCGCGCTGCTCCCAGGTGAGCGCGGGCGACAGGATGATCGTATTTGAGACTGAGCCAACCTGGCTTCCGGCGCTCAGCTGCTGGGGAAACCCGATCAGCGAGCCGACGGCCCCAAACGGATTCGTGGTCGGATTCTCCTGGACGTAATACTTGCCGGAGAGGCGGTCCCTGTCGTTGACGACATAGTCGATATTGGCGATGCCCTGATCCACGTTCGATTTCGCGTTCGGGCCCTGCTCCACGACGTCGTAACCGAGCGCGGTGGCCTGGGCCGCGTTGGTGATCTGCGCGCTGGGGATCAGATACTGGCCGTTGGGCAGTTTGGCGGTCAGCATGGCTTGGGCCACCGGACTGATCTGGCTGGGAGTGATGGTGGTGCCGAAGCTGCTCTGGATGGCGTTAACAATACCTTGGGCGCTACGGTCATCGGTGAGCCCCAACGGCACAGTGGCGTCCTTGGTGGCGTCGCTGGCGTCAGCGATGCGTATGCCCTGGTAGGAGAGAAAGTAGAAGAGCTTGTTTTTTTGGATGGGTCCGCCCACGGTCGCGCCGAACTGATTGCGTGCGAGGAACGGTACCTTAGTCGTGATGGCCGGCGAAGCGTTGTAGAAGAACGGCGCGGCGTTCATGGCGCTGTTCTGGAAATACTCGTATGCTCCGCCGTGAATCTCATTCGTGCCGGACTTGGTGATCACTCCGATATGCGCGCCGCTGTTAGCGCCTTGCGAGGCATCGTACATGGACGTGTTTACGCTGATTTCCTGGATAGCCTCCACAGGCGGCGTGGGCAGCGCCTGGCCAATGGCGCCGTAAACGGAAGTGCTGGTCTGGATCTCACCGCCGGCGCCAAAGTTTTCGCCGGTGTTGAGCACGAAACGGTTCTCACCAACCTGGCTTGTGGAATTGCCGTTAAACAGATTGTTGGTGTTGATCCCGTTCAGAGAGAAGCTATTGCTGGTGTCACGCTGGCCATTGGCGAAGATGGCCTGATTCCCGAGCCCCGCATTGCTGCCGGCGCCGCCCAGGAAATCGGCGTGGACGCCGGGACTCAGGATGGCCAGTTGTGTAAAACTACCGGTGCCCAGCGGCGTCTCCTCAATGGTCAGTTGATCGACCACGTACCCGTTGGTAGTGTCCACCTGGTTCATCAGCGGCGTCGCGGTCACTTCGACGGTGGTGGCGACGGTGCCCACCTTCAGGTCGCCATCCACCGTGGTGGTGCGGTTGGCGTTGACCAGGACCTGGGTGTGTGTCTCGGTCTCGAACCCTTCCTTGGTGAACGTCACCCGGTAAGCGCCGGCCGGAATGTTGGGCGCCGAATACGACCCGTTGGTCTGGGTGTGCTGGACAATTTCCAAATTCGTGTTGACGTTTTGAACGTGCACTGTCGCGTCGGGTACCGCGGCGCCCGTGGCGTCTTTTACGGTGCCCGTAATGCCGCCCAGAATGTCCTGCGCCGCGATAGGCGCCGAAAGCACGAAGATTGCGAAGAATACGAAAAAGACCACCTGCCTGACGTTACGCGTACGTGAGCTCATTCTCGATGTCCTCCATTCAGCCACACTACAACCGCCGCGCCCTAAAGGGCACGCCCGCGGTCATTGCAGACCTTTTTTCCGGCATCTCTGCCGCTTACCTGCCTTACCTTTGTCCTGCCCCTTGTTGTTCTTGGAGTTGCCTCACACTACGCGCGAACGTGGCGACCGCGAGGCGCTCGTAACCGATAGAGCTTATGATAACCTCAAATCTGCGGAAAACAAGTTGAAGTTTTCATTAAGAACCGCAACGCCGAATCCTGCCGCCATGAACCTCGAAAACATCCGCCATTGCAGCTTTACCGCTCGCTTGGATTGCCGTTATCTGGTGTACGCGCCGGAGGCCATCGACGACTGTACTGTACTGGCCGTGACACTCCACGGATTTAGTGCCAATCCCGAGGTGATGCTGCGCCTGACGGCGGGCATGATGGGACCGCGGCACGTGATCGTGGCGGTTCAGGGTCCCAATCAGTTCTATCTCGGCACGGCTTCGAACGAGGTGGGGTACGGCTGGGCCACCCACAAGCACCCGGATTCGTCGGTGCGTCTGCATCACGACATGCTGCTGAGTGTCCTGAACGACGCTGGGCGTGAGTACGGCATTCCAGCCGGTCGCCGCATTCTGGCTGGTTTCTCGCAACCGGTGGGCATGAACTACCGTTTCGCGGCCACGCATCCGGCCGAAATCCGCGGCGTGATCGGGATTTGCGGCGGCATTCCGCGCAACTGGGAGGAAGGGAATTACAAACCGGTTACAGCGGCTGTTTTGCACATCGCGCGGCGCGAGGACGAATTTTACAAGCCGGAAGTCACCGAACGGTACCCTGACCGGCTGCGCCTGCGGGCTGCCGATGTGGAATTCCACATGCTCGAAGGCGGACACCGGTTTCCGTCGAAGGCGAGACCCATCGCGGAAGCCTGGCTGGCACGCGTGATGGCGTGAACATGTGGGGCAGACCTCCAGGTCTGCGCGGGTCCTCCAGGACCCGCACCTCGAGTAGCCGAAATCGGCGTGCACGCCGGCCGCAGGACTGGAGTCCTACGAATTCAGTCCGCGCGCAACGCCTGGATCACATCCACGCGCGCGGCCCGCATGGCCGGCAGCAACGAAGCCACCACCGCGGCGGTCAGCAGCGTGATCGCCGATCCTATCACCACGATCGCGCCGGGCATGCGCACGGCTTCAAAGTAGCTGCCCGCCACCCCGGCTAATGCGTAGCCGCCCGCCGCACCCGCCGCCACTCCTGTAGCCGCAATGAAAGCGCCTTGCGCGATTACTCCCCGCACCAGGTGCTGCGGCTGCGCGCCCACCGCCAGGCGGATGCCGAACTCGCGCGTGCGCTGGCTCACAGAAAATGCCAGCACGCCCGCCACACCCACCACCGCGATCGCCAGCGCTACCGCCGCGAAACCTCCGAATACCAGCGTGTTCAACCGGTCCGGTGTCAGCACTTCGGTGCGAACGTCCTCCAGGGTGGCGGCGCGCTCTACCGGCTGGTCGGGCGACATCTGCCGGATGATGCGGGTGACCGGCGTCACCAACGCGTACAGATCGCCATGCGCGTGGATGAACAGCCGTCCGCCCCAGATTTCCTGCTGCTCGAAAGGATGATACACGGTCAGCGCCGGACCGGGCACCACGTTTTCGTCGTCCACATCGGCCGCCACGCCCACGACGCGCCGCGGTCCCGTGCTGATGTTCGCAAACTTCATCACCGGATCCGTCCACATCAGGTGATGATTAACCGCATCGCCGCTCGGAAACATGCGTTGCGCCAGGCTCTGGCTAACGATCACCACCGGCTCGCTATTCCGCCGGTCCGCGTCATTGAAATCGCGGCCGGCAATCATTGGGATGCCCAACGCCGCGAAGAACCCCGGCGAAATCATGCGCAGCCGTCCATGCGGATCTTCCTCGCCGGGCGCGGGCACACGGCCCTCGACGGTGAACTGGAAGCCCGGACCGAAGTTCCCCGCATCGCGCCACGGCACCACCACGCCCATCGCCGCTCGATCCACCCCCGGCAACGCGTCGATCTTGCCTATCGCGTCTTTATAAAAGTTCACCACTTGCTCGGGTGTTTTTCCGTACTTATTCGCCGGCACATTCAGCGCCAGTACGTGGCGTACGTCGAAGCCGGTCTGCACAGCCTGCAGTGCCAACAAGGTCTTGAGCAGCATGCCTGCGCCGGCCAGCAGCACAAAACAAGCGGCGATCTGGGTTACGGCAAAAATCCGCAGCCGGCGGTTGGTGCTGCTGGTAATTCGCACGCCGCCGCTCGATAATCCGAATCCGCCAGGCCGGTCGGGCGTGGGAAGCCGCGGTACGAACGCCAGCAGCAACGCGGCCGCCAGCGCCAACGCCGCGCTGACCCAGAGCATGCTCGAATCCACCGTCAGATCCAGCGCGCGTACCGAAAAACGCGCCGCGTAGCGCGCCAGGATGGCCACCATCGGCCGGGCGATCAGAAGACCGGCTACCGCGCCGGCTCCGCCCAATAGGAGGCTCTCGGCCAGCAGGGTGCGGCGCAATGCTACCGATCCGGCGCCGAGTGCCGCGCGCACCGCCAATTCGCCTTCCCGGCGCACGGTACGCGCCAGAATCAGGTTGGCCACGTTGGAGCACGCGATCACAAATACCAGCCCCGCCGCAGCCAGCAGCACCCACAGCACGGTCTTAGCGCTCGAGGTGATCTGGTCGCGCAGCATCACGGCGTCAATCTTGAAATCCGCGCTCTTGGGATAGGCTTCGGGGTTCTGCTTCATCATGGCTGCGTGCACTACGCGCAATTCAGCCCGCGCCGATTCCAAAGTGGCGCCCGGCGCGAGCCGCGCGAAAAGCTCCGTCATGCGGTGGACCCGCCCGGTCACCATGGTGGCCGATAAATGATGCGGGCTGGTCACGATATTGGCGAACAGCTCCGTCTCGGCCGGATATGGCACCGACGGTTCCACCACCCCCACAATGGTCGCGGTGCGCGTGTCCAGCCGGACGGTTTTGCCGATCACGGAGGGATCTTTCTTGAGAGCCGTCGCCCAGAATCGGTAAGTCAGCACCGCCGCGCCGGCCGCATTCGGTCCATCGTCGCGCGGGCCCAGTAACCGGCCGAGCACCGGGTGCAGCCCCATCACTTCGAAATAGGTTCCGCCCACCACGCCGGCCCGGATCTCCCGCGGCTCGCCCAACCCGACCATGTTGAACGGCATGGTGGAGAAGTCGCCGAAGGCGCTCACCGATTTGACGTGGCCGTACAGATCACGCATTTCGGGTACTGAAAAGTTGGCGTTGTCGGCGCCAATGCCGCGCGCGCTCTGGTGAATATAGATCAGCCGGTTCTCGTCGCGGTTGGCCAGCGGTCGCAGCAGCACCCCGCGCACCACGCTGAACATGGCCGAATTCGCCCCGATGCCGAGGGCCAGCGTGAGAATCACGGTGAGCGCCAGCCCCTTGGTGCGCGACAACGAGCGCACCGCGTACTTCAGCTCGCGCCCGAATGTAAGGACCGTCTCGCGCAGACCCGCCTGGTTGGTTTCGTTTGTAGTCATTCTCGTTGCTCCTTGCGCCTTCCTTCGATCTACCGTTATATCGAATCAGACACGCTCAAATCGACAGGCCGCCGCACTTTTTTGTTCCGTGAACTTCCGGGCGAGCCGTGTGTGTTTCCGGTTATATGAGCTCCGCATTACCCAAACCGCATAAAGTTCGAGGCATGGAAGGCATGGTCGCGAAGTGGTATGCGGCCAACACTGGCGAGGCTCTCGATGAATTTGCCCAGCTCGCACGGCGGGTGGCCGGCCAAGGTCCGCTGCAGGTTGAGTTGGTCTGCCCGCGCGGCAACATCTCGGGCGAAGTGACGGATGCGAACGGCACACCTGCCGAAACTGCCGCGATTTCCGCCGTCTCCACCGGCATCGCCCAAAGCAATTACACCGTCAATGTGCATCAGGCAGGAGGCCGATTCAACATTGCGGTTGTACCCGGGCGCTTGCTTCTCACCCTCCCGCCCGCTCAGCCAAAAGCAGGCCCGCAATGAAGAGCGCGCTATTGTTTAGCGTTCCGCCTCTGCTGCTGGCCGGGCAGACGCCGGTCCCGCCAGCTACATTGGAAGGCAGGGTGATTGACGCGCTACCGGTCAGCCCGTCGCAGGCGCGCTGCTTCGCATCGGTCTAAAAACGGAAGCTGTCACTGCGCCGATGGCAGGTTCAGTATAACCGGACTCAATCCTGCAACCTATACGCTTCACACCGACCACGCCGGATTCCTCACCGGCATGCAGAATGTGAAGTTCGAAAGCGGTCAAACGCTCGCGAACTGGCAGGTGGACCTGGTGCGTGCCAGGGAGATCTCGGGCAAAGTGAGGGATCAGGGTGGCTGGCCCGCCGAGGGATGCTTTATCGAGGCGCGCCGCTACGTCTATCACGAAGGCACGCGCAAGTTGGATTCGAGGGTCTACACTTGGACCGACGACTTGGGTGAGTGCTGGCTCGGTGACCTCCAGCCCGCCAGTATTACGTGCGGGCCACTCCCAGCGGCGGCTTAGGCTTCTAGGATCCGCGCTACAGGGCCGCCTTTTATCCGTCTGCTGCCACTATGAGCGGCGCAGTGCCGGTCGACTTCGCGCCGGGTCAGTCGCACGCCGCTGTGGCCAACATCCGCATGCTGCGCCGTCAAGGTGTGCGTATCACCGGTGAGTTGGTGCTGCCCGATGCGGGAGTATCGCGCCACTCCGGAAGGGATGGAGCCGTTGCTGGCCGCGCATCAGCGGATTGATGTGGGCGCGTCCGACCTCGGTGGCCTGGTGCTCGAGCTGGAACCGCAACCCCCGCGCGACCTTCCCGCCACGGTCACCATCGAGACCGATGCCAAGCCGGAAGAACTGCAGTTCTATCTGCAGCCAGTCGGCCCCGGCACCATCATCGAGTTGATGAAGCCCGACGGCAGCCTGATCTTTCACAACATCCTTCCCGAACGTTATAGCTCGGTTCATCTCGGCGGTGTGAGTCCCTCTGCGGCGAGGCTCTATCTCAAATCCGCGCACTTGGGCGACGAGGACATCCTGGGCCGCGAATTCAACATCCCCAACCAGTCGAGCGCCCCGCTGCGGCTGACGGTGGGCGCTGTCTCCATGGCAGTCGTTGCGGGCGTGGTCACCGACGCGGTCGCCGCCTGGAAATCGGTGGCGCCTATGTATCCGCTCGAAGATCCGGCACCGCTCCAGCAGCCCGACGCGCAGACTGACGCTCAGACCAGGGTTCTGAAGCCCGGAGCAAACTCATCGCTGAAGCTGCTATTAGGGCGGAGACCGGGTTGACTTCACCCGCGCGCCCAAAGATACTGTCAGCAGATCGCCATATGCGCAAACTCATCCAAGTGGAAGATGCCAAGTCGCTTCTGGAAGTCGCCAAAGATTGGGGCGTCTGGAAATGGCTCACGGAGAAGAAAAGGGTGCGGCGGACCGCCGATATCGCCTGGGAAGCCTTCGACGAACTGGAAAAGGACGTCAAGAGCGGGTGGAGCGGCGACCTGCAGAAGGCCTACGCCGAGTTGGCTGCGGAGGCTGATGTGGCCGAGGGTGGCGCGCCTGCCAAACGCAAGTACGAGAAGGCCAGGAAAGAGGCGGCGGACGTCGATCCGAAGATCAAGGCTGCGGCCCAGAAGCTGAAGACGGTCGATGACGAGGCCTACCGCGTTCGCATGGAAGCGGAGGCCATGTTCGATGAAGCCGAGAAGCGCCTGAGCAGCAGCATGGCGCGGGAGGCATCGCAGGTGGCCATTGATGCTTACAACCTGCGCGAAAAAGCAGTCCGCAAGGCTGAGACTGCGGCTCGCCAATTAACTCCATGACGGGATGATCGCGCCAAATTTGCCTGCGGATTACCATTCGAACCCAATAAGTTGTTTAGTTTCAACAGTAACCCCCAGAAGAAAAGCCTTATTTCACCGTCAGGACCTGTGTCGTGTTCTGCTCGCTGGAAGTTGGCACCTGAACTGCACACCCTCGCGTGCAACCTCAGCAATTATCGGTTCTGAGCAATACCGCCGCAATGCTCGTGAGCGGTGGGTATGTCCATATAACCGGTACACGCTGCTGAGAATGCGCAATGTTTTGCCCCACTAAGAGTGGGAGAGGGAGTTGAGGGGTATGATGATTGCGAATTACGACATGAGAGTGGGTGAGGGCACCCAGTTTGACGCACCAATACTGAACGTTGCGCATCCCGGCGCAGGAATTGCATTGGCGCTAGCTTTGGAGGATGACGGGGACGGCATCGAGCACTCGGCCGCCACTGAAGAGCGCCGTTCGCCGTTCGCCGATCCTGACGATTCGGTGCGGCGCTACCTGCGGGAGATTGGCTCGGTTCCCTTGCTTACGCGCGCTCAGGAGGTGGATCTGGCCCGCCGCATGGAACGCGGCAGGATTCGGCGCGAGAAAGCGCTCAGCCGCTCCGCAGTCGTGCAACGCCGCGTGGTGGACCTGCTGGCTCAAGTGGGAGCCGGCTCGGTGGAATTGGCAAGCCTCATCGAGCGCGCGGATGTGGAAGAGGGAAGTGCCGCCGACAGCCAACGCCAGACCGAATTCAGCGCGCACTTCTCGCGCGTGAAGCGCCACTTCAACAAGCTTCAAAAAATCGAGCAATGGCTGGCTGCGGTGCCCGCCGGCGACCGCGCGTTGCGGCGCCAGTTGACCGGCCGGACGCTGCGTGCCCGTGTGACCATGGCGCAGCACATCCGCGCGATTCCCTTTCTGCCCGGCCGATTGACCGAGTTCAGCAATGAGTTGGAACAGCGCACCGCGGAGCTGGAGCGGCTGGACCGCGAGTTGAAGCGGATCGGCCCGGCGCCGGAACGGGACGGACAGGTGCGCGCGCGCATGCTGCGCGCCGAGATCAGGAATTGCGAAGCGCAGGCGGGAGCCACATTAGGCGGCTTGCAGACCACGCTGCAACGGATCCGCCGGGGCGAGCGGCAGGCCCAGCAAGCCAAGTCGGACCTGGTGAATGCCAATTTGCGCCTGGTGGTCTCGGTAGCCAAGCGCTATATGAATAGAGGGCTGCAACTGCTCGACCTGGTGCAGGAAGGCAGCCTGGGTCTGATGCGGGCGGCTGAGAAGTTCGACTACCGCCGTGGATTCAAGTTCTCCACTTACGCCACCTGGTGGGTGATGCAGTCGGTTTCGCGCGCCATCGGCGAGCAGTCCCGTACCATCCGCATTCCCATCCACATGAACGACCAGCTCAATAAGTTCTTCCGGGCTTCCCGGCAAATGGAGCGCGATCTGGGCCGGCCACCGGAGGACCACGAACTGGCCGCGCAAATGAAGACCACCAGTGACAAGGTGAGTAAGCTGCGCATCATCTCGCGCGAGCCTATTTCGTTGGATACACCGGTTGGAACGGATGAGATGTCCTCACTGGGCGAGGTAATTGCAGACCATAGGAGCGCTTCTCCATCCGATTCGCTGCTGGCCTCCGAGGTGCAGAATGAGACCTCCGCCTTCCTGCAAACCCTCTTCCCGCGCGAAGAACAGGTACTTCGGCTGCGCTTCGGCGTCGGTTGCGCCCGCGAGCACACGCTCGAAGAGATTGGCGCGAACCTGGACGTCACCCGCGAGCGCGTCCGCCAAATTGAATTGCGCGCCTTGCGCAAATTGCGCCGTCCGGAGAGCGCCCGCCGCTTGCGCAGCCTGATGGCCTAATCGCTCGGTTCCCGCCGTTTAGGCGATTGTGCGTTGAAATCCATTGGCTTCCCTCGTGCTCCTTTTCTACAGCGAGGTAGAGATCATGGCGAACATATCGGTATTCGGCATTTACCCCGACCGCGTCAGCGTGGAAGAAGCCGTGGAAGCCCTGCGTGCCTCAGGGTTTCGCGGTACGGACATCTCCGTGCTGTTCCAGGACAACCAGGGCACTAAAGATTTTGCTCATGAAAAAAATACGAAGGCGCCCGAAGGTGCTACGGCCGGCGGCATCGTAGGCGGCATTTCCGGCGGCGTTCTGGGCTGGCTCACGGGTATCGGCGCGTTGGCCATTCCGGGTCTCGGTCCGCTGGTGGCCGCCGGACCGATCGTAGCGGCCTTGGCGGGCGTCGGTGCAGCTGGAGCCGTGGGCGGCATCATCGGCGGATTAGTCGGCATGGGTGTGCCCGAATACGAGGCCAAGCGCTTCGAGGGACGCATCAAGCAGGGCGGCGTCCTGATGTCCGTGCATTGCGACAACGACGATTGGGTCAAACGCGCTAAAGAACTGCTGCGGCGCACCGGTGCCGAGGGCGTCGATTCCACCACGGAATCCGGTGCGGATTATCTCGTAAGCGATAAGCCGATGCCGCGCGTGCGCCGTGCCGGTTATTCCGATCCGCTATCGGGCCCCGACGATCCGTTCGGTCCGCCTCCGGACCTGGCTCGGCGGCCGTAAGCCGGCCGTTCAAATTCGCGCCACGACTCACGATAAAATAAGCATCAGGTGGAAGAAGAGGTCCTCGGCAAGGCATATGACTCCCGGCTGATGCGCAGGTTGCTGGGCTACATGCGCCCCTATCGCGGGTACGTGGCGCTTTCGCTGTTCTTTCTGCTGCTCGAATCCACACTGCAGGTGCTTGGCCCGCTGCTGACCAAGATCGCCGTGGACCGCTATCTCGCTCCCAGTCCGACACGGATCCCCACACCTCTCGATCGCTATCTTCCCACCACGCCCTGGGACGGCCTCACGGCGGTGGGAATCCTTTACCTGGGCGTGCTGGTAGGAACTTTCATTTTCGATTTCTGCCAGGTTTACCTGATGCAGTACACCGGCCAACTCGCCATGTTCGATCTGCGCAAGCAACTCATGGCGCACTTGCAGGAACTGGATCTGGCTTTTTTCGACCACAATCCGGTAGGCCGGCTGGTCACCCGCGTCACTACCGACGTAGACGTGCTGAACGATCTCTTCGCTTCCGGCCTGGTGACCATCCTCAGTGATGTGCTGGTACTGAGTTTCATCGTGGCGATCATGTTCAAGTTGAGCCCCGGGCTGACCGTCCTGATGCTCACCGTGCTGCCCCTGGTGATCCTGGCAACCGCCATCTTCCGGCGCAGCGTGTCGCAGAGTTACCGGCGCATCCGCATCGCCATCGCCAAGATCAACGCGTATCTGCAGGAGCATGTCACGGGAATCGTGGTGCTGCAGCTCTTCAATCGCGAAGCCCGCAGCCGCGCCGAATTCGATGGTGTGAATCGCGAGCACATGGACGCTTATAAGGATGCCATCACGGCCTATGGCTGGTTCTATCCCGTGGTGGAGTTTCTTTCCATGCTGGCGCTGGCGGGTATTCTGGCGTATGGCGGCTTTCGCGTCCAGCGCGGCGCTCTCACACTCGGCGTGGTGGTGGCGTTTCTGCAGTACGGGCTGCGTTTTTTTCGTCCTATTCAGGACCTGAGCGAAAAGTACAACATCCTGCAAGGCGCCATGGCCTCGGCCGAACGCATCTTCAAACTGGTGGATACCGAAGCCGGAATTCTTGCGCCAGCCGAGCCGCGGCCGGCGCCAGTTTCGGCGCGCATCGAATTCGAAGGCGTTTGGTTCGCCTATAAAGACGAAGACTGGGTGCTGCGCGATGTGAGCTTCACGGTCAATCCGGGCGAAACCATTGCCGTCGTGGGTCACACCGGCGCCGGCAAAACCACGCTGATGAGCCTGTTGCTGCGCTTCTACGACGTTGGGAAAGGCGCCATCCGCGTGGACGGCACAGACGTCCGCCAACTCGATCCGCAGGAGCTGCGCCGCTTGTTTGGCGTGGTCTTGCAGGACCCTTATCTGTTCACCGGCACGCTCGAGGAGAACATCCGGCTGGGCACGCCGGGCATCTCGCGCCGGGCAGTGGAGGAAGCCGCCGAACAGGTCAATTTGCTGGATTTCATCCATTCGCTGCCGGATGGATTCGGATACGCCATACGCGAGCGCGGGAGCGGACTCTCCACGGGCCAAAAGCAGCTCATCAGCTTCGCCCGCGCGCTGGCCCACAACCCTCGCTTTCTGATCCTGGATGAAGCCACTTCGAGCGTCGATACGGAGACCGAGTTGCGCGTGCGCGAAGCCTTGAGCCGCCTGGTGGAAGGCCGCACGTCGATCATTATTGCGCACCGGCTGTCGACGATTCAGCGCGCCGACCGCATCCTGGTAATGCACAAGGGACGCCTGCGCGAGTGCGGAACGCATCAGCAGTTACTGGCGCTGCGCGGCATCTACTGGAAGCTCTACCAGCTGCAATATAAGGATCAGGAACTGACGGCGGCTACTTAGCGTGCCGCGCTGCGGCCCTTCTTCGGCCAATTCTCCGGCAGGTGCAGATCTTCCGGCAGCTTGGTCTGCCCATCACCGCGAGCATGGTGCAATTGCTCCTCGGTCAGATCCTCGGCAGTCGAAAGATCCGCGCCGCATATATTCGCGTGCGCCAGATCCACGCCGGTCAGCCGCGCGCCAACCAGATTTGCGTTGCGCAGATCGGCGTGCCGCAGGTCCGCACCGCGCAGGTTGGCCAGCACCAGGTCGGCTTCGCACAGAATCGCGCCCGATAGATTGGCCAGCATCAGATCCGCGCCGCGCATGACCGCATAGGACAGGTCCGGCTTCTCCCGCGGGTTCTCATCCCGCCACTGATTCCAGGCGTTGACGTCGCGCATCACTAATTCGAAATGATCTTTATCGGCCATTTACTGTCTATTGTATCCCCCTCGCCATCAGGACACCATCGCCGCCATCTTCGTAATAGGCGGGCGCCAGGCGCACGCGCCGGAAGCCCAGCGAGCGGTACAGTTGGGCGCCCGCGGCATTGCCGGTTCGCACCATCAACTCCACACGGCGGACACCCGCTGCGCGCAACCGGCGCAACATATAGCGCATGAGGGCGTGGCCCACGCCTCGCCTGCGATAGTCCGGGTGGACGGCCAGCGACGCAATCTCCGCTTCGCGTTTTTCGGCGCACGCCACGGCATAGCCGGCGATGCGCCCGCCGCACTTGGCGATCACGAAGAAATCCCGGCACTCGCCGTATAGCTCCAGGAAGTATCGCCGCGGCCAGGCATCCGCGCCGAAGCTGGCGCGTTCGATCCGCAGGACGCGCGGCAGGTGGCGCAGCCGGAAGGGGACGATTTGGATGGCGCGCTTCAGAGTGCGTTGGCGGTCGAAAGACCGCAATCGATGTGGATCACCTGGCCGGTGATCTTCCGCGAGTAGTCGCTGCCCAGAAACAGCGCGGAATCCGCCACGTCCTCCTTGGACACAGTCTCTTCAATCGCGCAGCGCTTGGCCGCCAGCTCTTGGAAATGCTTCCAGGCGGCGCTGGCGGTGGCCAGCGCATCCGCATGATTTTCCGCGCGCGCCATGCCGATGGCCTCCTGAAATGCGCGCGCCCGCTGCCGTTCCAACGCATCCGGGTTGCGCAAGAATGCGCCCATGATCCCGGTGGCCGCCACCGTCTCGATAGGTCCCGGTGAAAGCGCATTCACGCGAATTTTTTGCGGGCCGAGCTCCAGCGCCAGGTACCGCACCGCGCTTTCGAGTGCGGATTTGGATACGCCCATCAGCCCGTAGGAAGCTTCCGCGCGTTCCGACGCCTGGTAGGTCAGCGTGATCACGCTGCCCCACTCCCGCAGGCTCGGCTTGGCGAACCGCACGGCCTTGCAAAGGGAGTGCGCAGAGACGGTCAGGCTCTGGCAAAATGCCTCCGCGCTGGCAGCCGATGCCGGCTCGGTAAACAGTTCATTGGGCGCATAGGCGATGGCATGCACCAGCACGTCCAGCGGGTTGCTCTCGAAGCGCGCGAAGAAATTCGTGAGTTCCTCGTCGTTCAGGATGTCGCAGCGGCCACCCTGCACGCCAGGGTTCTGCAACAGCAGCAGGCGCACGCGGCTGAAAAACTTCTGCTGATACCCGATGAAAACGTGCGCGCCATGCTCCGCAAATCGCTTGGCTATAGCCCACGCCAGGCTGGACTCGTCCGCCACGCCCAGAACGACTACATTCTTGCCTTCCAAACCCATTCCGCGGTGCTCTGCTGCCATCGTGTCCGCTGTCCTTGTTTAACTAAAATAGCGCAGGTCTCGTGCGGGCCGCTGCTCCAGCCTTGCTCCAGCCTGGCGCTCTGTTCATTTCCCCGTATTGCGAATAGGCCTGGCTAACCGGCGCGCGTATCGCTCACCGCTGCCCGCTTGCTGGCGCATGCCGGGGGCCAAGGTCCGGGCCGGCGCCGAAGGTTCTCCCCACATCCGGAGCCGGCGGGACGGCCGAACTGCGTTCAAGGCGGCGCGCGCCGACAACAACTGCCCCACTAGTTCACTAACGCCGCTGGCGCATAGCGCGAACGGGACCCTGCTCGCGATCACGGGGAGCGAGCAGGGAGCGGAGAGGTCTACGGCGAACCCGCGGTTCCCCACGGAATCGAAGTGCACGACCAGAAATCCAGGGGCAGCTAATCCCTTTCGGATTCCTGCGTCGGAGAAGATGCGGCGTTCGAGGGTCGAGCCGGCGCCGCCGTGGAAGGTACGCTCGTCGAACACGTGATGCCCGCCATCGGACGATCGTCCCACCAGAACGGTCCGGCCATTGGTCGCCGCAAAGGCCGATTCGGCCAATTCGGGGTAGTGCTCGAGGGTTCCCGGCTCAAGGGAGTATGGAACCGTGAGAACCAGGAACCCGGTTGCTTCAGCAAGCCGCCCAGTGTGGCAAAAGCCAGTAGAGACGATAGAAAGTATTCGTGTAGCTGAAGCGATTTTCCAGACGGGCGGAGTACGTATCTGCGTCACTGATGCCGAGCCCACGGACGCTCTTGAGAAGAGGACACTCCGGCAGCTCCAGGTCGATCCCAAACAGGGCGCGAGAGAGAGCGAGAACGACTGAACGGAACCGGATTGACGATCGGCACCGCGAGCAGGACGCCGCCTCGCGGTCACGCGCCAGGGCGGTGGAGCGGTTGTGGGCTCCGCAGATGTTGCAGTTGAATGACCCAAGCGGGATGCCGGCTGCCTTCCGCAGTGCGGGTGATTCGGGCCCACGGAATCATGCGGCGGCCGCACGCCAACGCGATGCCATCGCGGCTGTCCTGGTACTATTTTGCCTTGCCGCGGCCGGTGTGCCCGCGCTAGAATCGGTGAATCGCGAACCTCGTCAAAAACAATATAGTTGTGGTATACCTGCTGGTGGTAGGCGTGCCGCTGGTGGGTCTGCTGGGCATTTTGCGGGCCGGTCACGGTTTACGGGCACCGCTTTCGATCGGCGGCGAATGGAGCATGGCGGTCGATAAGGAACCGGCCTGCCCGAGTCCTCCAGGATCTATCCTGTGGCAACTTGCATTCACGGTATCGCAATCCGGAAACGACGCCCTCATCACGTTGAGTGACGGTGTCGGGACCACTCTGGAAGGTACCATCAACGGGGAAGCACTCACCACCAGGGCGTTCACCGCCACAATCAGCGGCACGCAGGGTGCGCGCACCCTCGACGGCAAGATCAACTTCGCCGGCTGTGCCCCGGTGGGCTTCCACGCCACGCGTCAGGCATCCAAAAAGCGAGGCGTCTGATGCTCGATCTTTTTCACCTGGTGCTGCAGATTGCCGTCATCCTGGTGGCGGCCCGCATGGTGGGGTTCGTTTTCCAAAAGATCAATCAGCCGCAGGTGATGGGCGAGATGGTGGCGGGAATTCTGCTGGGTCCATCGCTGCTCGGATGGCTTGCGCCGGGCGCTTCCGCCGCGCTGTTCCCTCCGGCCAGCTTGGGTTATCTCAACGCGCTCAGCCAGGTGGGACTGGTGGTCTTCATGTTCGTGGTGGGCCTGGCGCTGAACCCATCCGAGTTGCATGGCTATGGACACGCCGCCGTGCTCACCAGCCACGTAAGCATCGTGGCGCCCTTCTGCCTGGGCGGCCTGACCGCCCTATACCTCTATCCGCGGCTCTCGGACGATGGCGTCTCTTTCACCGGATTTGCGCTCTTCATCGGCGCAGCCATGAGCATCACGGCTTTCCCGGTGCTGGCGCGGATTTTGTCTGAGCGGGGCCTGGTGCGCAGCCGATTGGGCACGCTGGCGATCGCTTGCGCGGCGGTGGACGACGTTACCGGCTGGTGCATCCTGGCCTACATCGTGGTGCTCGTCCGCGTCTCGCACACTGGCCGGCCGGCCTGGGTGACCATCGCCGGCGCAATTGTGTATGTCTTATTCATGGTCCTCGTGGTACGCCGCCTGCTGCCCGCGTTTGAACGCCAGTTCCGCAAGCGCGACCGCCTCAGCGATGATCTCCTGGCCGTGATCGTCGTGCTCGTGCTGCTGTCCGCGCTGGCCACCGAGTGGCTCGGCATCCACCTGTTGTTCGGCGCCTTCCTGATGGGCGCCATCATGCCCAAAACGCCCGATTTCGTACGCTACCTGCTGCACAAGTTCGAATCGGTGACCGTGGTGCTGCTGCTGCCGCTGTTCTTCGCCTACACCGGACTGCGCACCCGCATCGGGGTAGGCGGCGGCCGTGCAGTCTGGTTCTATAGCGCAATCGTGATCGTAGTGGCGATTACCGGCAAGCTGGGCGGATCGATGTTCGCGGCGCGCCTGGCGGGCATGCCGTGGCGCGAGTCGGCCTCGCTCGGCATCCTGATGAACACCCGCGGTCTGATGGAACTGGTGATCCTGAATATCGGACTGGATATTGGCGTGATTTCGCCGGCCATGTTTTCCATTATGGTTTTGATGGCCCTGGTTACTACGTTCATGACCACGCCGCTGCTGGAGTGGGTCTATCCAATGCGATTGTTCAAGGCGCAGGTGGATGACGTGCACAAGAACGTGGCATAGCCTGTGGGGCAGGACTCCAGTCCTGCGGCCGGCGTCCACGCCGGCCTGCTCGCGTGTGGAACGGCTGATTCCAGCGCGAAGGGCGGGTCCTGGAGGGCCCGCGCAGGCCGCCTGTCGCGAAGCATGCGCGTTACTCAAACGTGAGGAACTCGAGCAATCGAAAGCGCGCGTTAGGGGCGCCCGTGTTCCAATCCACCATGGTGACGCTGGGAAACTGCGTCGGATACCCCACAAACTGCTATTCCCCAGCGATATCGACTCCCATGGCCGACAGGTTACCGAAGACGTACGCATATGTAGCGGCGGCCAGGCGCCAGTACGAATTGCGAATCGAGTCCAGCGGCCGCCCCGGCTGCCCCGGATCGCCGGGAAGAATAGCGCGGACTGCGCGCCGGTTCCGCCAGCGCCAGGCCTACGAATTTCATGCGCGGGTTAATGTTAATCGATGTCGAAGTGATGGAATAGCCGGCCAGTTCGCGTAGCGTCGGATCGCGCAACTTCGGTTCCCTTTGTGTAATGCAGGAACACCTGTTCGCGATTATCCGGATATTTTCACGGGTTCATTAATCCGCCCCAAAATCCGCGCCAAGGATGCAGCGGCGGCTGGCAAAGCTCAACATGCGGCCACTATAGCGCCGCCTTCAGATCTTCCGAGAACAAACGGATGGCTTCCACCTGCTCCGCCGCGGCGGGCAGTTCGAAGCCCTTCCCCGCCAGCCACGCCTGCCCGTCACGCCAGACCACGTACGCCAGCCCGTGCTCCGTCAGGATGCCGGTGCTGCCGATGCTGCCGTACCCCCGGGCCGTGCGCTCCACCAGCGCAATCAGATTATCGCGCGCAAACATCGCGTACGAGGGTGTTTCGGAAACAATCTGGATGCCGGCGGAAGCCAGGTCCACGGCTACATCTTGTAGCGGCCCATGTCCTCGTCGTTCAGGTTCTCCAGCCAGCGGCGGAGTTCCTTCTCGTTTTCCTTGTCGGAAACCGAGGCGGCCTGCTTGGAGGACTTCAGCACCGTGTCGTCCACGAAGATGGGGCAGTCCAGGCGCAGGGCCAGCGCCAGCGCGTCGCTCGGCCGCGAGTCCACGCTGATGAGTTCGCCGTCGCGCTCCAGCCAGATCAGCGCGTAGAAGGTTTCCTCTTTCAGTTCGTTCACGACGACTTTGCGTACACCGGTGTTGAGTCCCAACAGGAGGCTCTTGATGAGGTCGTGGGTCATAGGCCGCGGGGTGGCGACCTTTTCAATTTCCAGGGCTATGGCGTTAGCCTCGTAGATACCCACCCAGATCGGCAGAACCGAGTTGCCGCTCACGTCCTTCAGGATCACGATGGGCATGTTCGTGACGGGGTCCATCATCAAGCCGCGGATTTTCATTTCGACTTCCATAAGACCCTCCAAGTTTATTAGACCACATTCGTTACGCTTTCACCCGCCAGCGAATTCGGCCCGGAACGCGTCACGCGCACGTCCATGTATCGGCCCACCAGTATGGTCCCGTCGGCGCCCGCATGTGTGAAATTCAACGTGCGATTCTGCGATGTGCGGCCGATCCACTGGCCCAATGCCTCGTGCCGGCCTTCCACCAGCACTTCTTCCACGCCGCCGATCAATTCCGTATTGCGGCGGATCTGTATGGCGCGCTGCCTCTCGTTGAGGATCACGAGGCGGCGCGTCTTCTCCTCCTCCGGAATCTTGTCTTCCATCGCCAATGCGGCCGTGTTGGGGCGCGGCGAGTACTTGAAGCTGAACAGCGAATCGTACTGCACTTCGTCGAGCAGTTTCAGGGTCTCTTCGAAATCGATCTCGGTCTCGCCCGGAAAGCCGACGATGATATCCGTGGTCAGCGCCATGTTGCGCCGCGCGCCGCGGATCCAATCGATGCGCTGCATGTATTCGTCGCGCGTGTAAAGCCGCTGCATGGAGGCGAGCACGCGGCTCGATCCGGACTGCACCGGCAAGTGCACGTGATTGCACAGCACCGGATTGGCATCCATGGCGTCTACGATAGCCTTGATGAAGTCGCGCGGATGCGACGTGGTGTAGCGCACGCGGCGAATGCCGGGGATCTCTCCCGTGCGCGACAGCAGCGTGGCGAAATCCCAGCCGGCGGGCGATGGGTCGCGGTAGCTGTTGACGTTCTGCCCCAATAACTGGATTTCCGTGTAACCGGCATCGGCCAGCCGGCCCGCTTCGGCCAGCACGCTGTCGCTCGTGCGGCTGCGCTCCGGCCCACGCGTGAACGGCACCACGCAATAGGCGCAGGATTTGTCGCATCCCTCGATGATGGTGATGTAAGCGCGATGCGGATTGTCACGGCGCGTAAAAGGCGTATCGAAGGTTTCGTCCGTATCGAGACTGAGACCGGTGACGCGTCGATTGCCCGCCTCGAGCTGCACCAGCATTTCGGGCAGCCGCGTGTAACTGGCGGAGCCGGCCACCAGGCTGACGTGCGGCGCGCGCGCAAAAATGTTTTCGCCCTCCTGCTGCGCGACGCATCCCAGCACACCGAAGACTTTGCCTTTGCCCGCCGCGCGCTTGAAATTCTGCAGCCGCGTGTAGACCTTTTGCTCGGCCTTATCGCGAATGCTGCAGGTGTTGTAAAGCACCAGGTCGGCCGCTTCCGGCGTATCGACCTGGTTGTAACCCTTCGCCAGCAGCGTGCCGATGACCTTTTCGGAGTCGTGGGCATTCATCTGGCAGCCGAAGGTTTCGATGTAGAAGGCTTTCCCAGTCACTGGATCTATTCTAGCCCGCTGGCGCGGCGGTTGCTTAGCCACGACTGCCGGCCCCCAGCCCGGATATAATCGGATCATGATCAGCACCGTGGAGATTGGAAGCCTGATCGACCGCGACCCGGCAATACGGGCCGGGCGGCCTAAGATTGCGGGCACGGGAGTCAGCGTAATGCGCGTCGCGGCCTGGTACAAGATGGGCTTGTCGCCTGAGGAGATTTCCACCCAGTACGGGCACCTGAGTCTCGCTCAAGTTCACGCGGCGCTGGCCTATTATCACGCCAATCCCGAGGAGATCGAAGCAGACCTGGCGGAGGAAGAGGCCTTCGCTGCAAATGTGGATCGTGAGCCGGAATCCCGCTCCCCGCGATGAGCCGGATTCGGCTGTACTTCGACGAGGATGCCATGCAGAATGCACTCGTCGTCGCCTTACGCGCCAGGCGCATTGACGTCTTGACCGGCTTGGACTGCCGGTTAATCGGAAGAGGCGACGAGGATCAACTTCTTCAGGCCGCCGGCCACGACTGGATCGCCGCGGGACGACAGCACGCCGGGATCATTCTCGCATTCCAGCAGCGGTACTCCATCGGCGAGCAACTGCGGCGTTTGTTACACCTTATAAACCTCAGGTAGGCGGCGGAGATGAACTCCCGTTTGGAGTACCTTTCTTTCTGGGGGTGTTGACCGCATCCGGGAAAACTCGCGCGGATCTGTCACGCAACGCCCTCGAATTTCACTATCTACTAAAGCCAAGCGAAATATTCTGAGCAGAGACGCCCGGTTTCTACGCGGATAGAGAGTGGGGGCGACTCGCCGGCATTTCAGAAAGCCTGTGAAGGTGCTTCTGCGTTCCGTGCGTGCTGGCCAGCAGGACTTATGCGTCAGTTAGTACGTGCTTTACGCCCTTAACGACCTCGCTGCTACCTGCTTGGGCGCAGCAGGATGTAATCACTACCGCCATCGGTGGCGGACTCAAGCACATACCCGTAATTGGAACCGTGCGCGGAAGACAAATCCGTCTGATCTCGACGAGATGGGTTGACATTACATTTGGTGCCCTGCAGGGCCTGCCGCGCAACCTCTAGTCGCGGTAAGCTCGCGCCATCAAGGATGGCGGTCGAGGTCGAGGTTTAGAAGAAGCACATTCACACGCGGCTCGCCTAAGATTCCGAACTGCATGCCCTCGATGTGCCGCTCGACGGCCTGGCGCACTACGTCAGCGGGCACGCCGCGCGCCTTAGCGACACGATCGACCTGGGCGTAGGCCGAAGCCGGACTGATATGCGGATCGAGGCCGCTTGCGGACATCGCCAGTAAATCCGCCGGAATTGGGTCGGTGTAAGTCGGGTTTTCCTGGCGGAACTTCTTGATATCGTCTCTTACACGGTTAATCAGCGCCTGGTTAGTAGGTCCTAAGTTGGTAGCGCCGGAGTTAGCGGCGTCGTAACCATCGCCGGCTCCGGAAGGCCGTCCGTGGAAGTATTCGGGCTTAGTGAATTTCTGGCCGATCAGCTGCGATCCTACAATCTTGCCATTTGAAACGATCAGGCTGCCATTGGCCTGGTGGTGGAACATCATCTGCGCTAAGCCGGTGACCACCAGGGGATAGATCAAGCCTGTAATTATAGTAAGCACCAGGGTTAGGCCAACCGCGGGAATCAGTATTTGTTTCATCAAAGTATCCTCAGGCCAAACGCAACAAACCCAACAGCCGGTCGATCAGCCAGATGCCGGGGAAGGGGGCGATCACTCCACCCACGCCATAGATGAGCAGGTTGCGGCGCAGCAGCGCGGCGGCGCTCAGCGGCTTGTATGCCACGCCCTTGAGAGCCAGCGGGATCAGGAAGATGATGATCAGCGCATTGAACACGACTGCGGCCAGCACGGCGCTTTCCGGGTTGCGCAGATACATGATATTCAACTTAGCCAGCGAGGGATAAGTGGCCATGAACATGGCCGGCAGGATGGCGAAATACTTCGCGACGTCGTTGGCCACAGAGAACGTAGTCAGCGCGCCGCGGGTCATGAGTAACTGCTTGCCGATCGCCACCACCTCGATAAGCTTGGTCGGATTGCTGTCCAGGTCCACCATGTTGCCGGCTTCCTTGGCGGCCATCGTGCCTGTATTCATAGCCAGACCTACATCGGCCTGCGCCAGCGCGGGTGCGTCGTTGGTGCCATCGCCGGTCATGGCGACCAGGCGGCCGCCGGCCTGCTCCTTCTTGATCAGGTCCATTTTGTCTTTGGGCGTGGCCTGCGCCAGAAAGTCGTCCACACCGGCTTCGGCGGCGATGGCCGCGGCGGTGAGCGGATTATCGCCGGTGATCATGACGGTGCGAATACCGATGCGGCGCAACTGCTCGAAGCGCTCGCGCATGCCGCCCTTCACCACGTCTTTCAGATGGATGACGCCCAGCACGCGTCCGCCATCCGCCACCGCCAGCGGCGTGCCGCCGGAACGGGAGATGCGCTGGGTGGTGTCCATCAGTTCCGACGGAATGGTGCCGCCGTTTTCGTGCACGAATTCGATTACGGAATCGGTGGCGCCCTTGCGGATACGGCGCCCATCCAGATCCACCCCGCTCATGCGGGTTTGCGCGGTAAAGGGAATGAAATGCGCTTCGTGATTGGCTACCTCGCGGCCGCGGTAGGCGTATTTCTCTTTCGCCAGCACCACGATGGAACGGCCCTCGGGGGTCTCGTCGGCCAGGCTCGAAAGTTGCGCGGCATCCGCCATTTCGGCTTCGGTGGCGTCGCCGATGGGAATGAATTCGACGGCCTGGCGGTTGCCCAGCGTGATGGTGCCGGTCTTATCGAGCAGCAGCGTATTCACGTCGCCGGCCGCCTCCACCGCCTTGCCGCTCATAGCCAGCACGTTGTGCTGCATCACGCGATCCATGCCGGCGATGCCGATGGCGGAAAGTAGTCCGCCGATGGTGGTGGGGATGAGGCAGACCAGCAGCGAGATGAGCACGGTGACGCTGGGCGCCTGGCCCGCTCCGGCCGATTGCACGCTGTATTGCGCAAAGGGATAGAGGCTTACTACAGCCAACAGGAAGATAAACGTCAGGCCTGCGATGACGATATTGAGCGCAATCTCATTGGGTGTTTTCTGCCGCTCGGCGCCTTCGACCAGCGCGATCATGCGATCGAGGAACGTCTCGCCCGGATTTGAGGTGATGCGGACTTTGATCTCATCCGAGAGGACGCGCGTGCCGCCCGTGACGGCGCTGCGATCGCCGCCGGATTCGCGGATCACCGGCGCGCTCTCGCCCGTAATGGCGGACTCATCCACGCTGGCGATGCCTTCGATCACGTCGCCATCGCCGGGGATGATATCGCCGCGCTCGACCAGCACCACGTCGCCGCGGCGGAGTTCGGTGGCGGCCACCGTCTCGTACTTCTTGCCGTTCTTCAGGCGCTTGGCCATGGTTTCGGTCTTGGTTTTGCGCAGCGTGTCGGCCTGGGCTTTCCCGCGGCCTTCCGCCATGGCTTCGGCAAAGTTGGCAAACAGCACGGTGAACCATAGCCACAGGGTGATTTGGAACGTGAAGCCGAGACCAGGGCCGCCGGTAGCCAGAACCTTGAAGACTTCGAGCGTAGTCATGGCGGCGCCTACTTCGACGACGAACATGACCGGATTTTTCATCATCAGGCGCGGGTGCAGCTTGACGAAGGAGTCGCCGATGGCGCGCTTGACAATGGGCGGATCGAGCAGCGGGCGCGCGCGGACAGCCTTCTTTGAGATCAGCAGCGGCTCGGTGACGTAGGAAGTCGAAGGGGGCGGTTCCACTACAGGCATTATCTTAGCTCCAGAATCCCGTCAGCACCAGCGAAAACAGTTTGCCCTCGTGCATCAGAAAATGCTCCACGACCGGGCCGAGGGAAAGGGCGGGGAAAAACGTCAGCGCCCCCACGATCAGGATTACGGCCACCAGCCAGCCGACAAACAATGCGCCATGCGTGGGGAAGGTGCCCGCCGAGACCGGCACCATTTTCTTTTGCGCCAGGCTGCCGGCGGCGGCCAGCAGGGGAATCATCATCAGGAAGCGGCCGATGAGCATGGCGAGTCCCATGGTGGTGTTGAAAAACGGTGTATTGGGGCTGAATCCGCCGAAGGCGCTACCGTTGTTGCCGGTGGCGCTGGTGAAGGCGTAGAGCATCTCCGAAAGGCCGTGCGGACCGTTGTTGGTGAGGTTGCCCGTGCCTGGTCCGGGGGGATTGATCCAGGCATTCTTGGCGAAATGCACCGCTATGCCGCCGGCCGAAAACAGCAGAATGCTGGCCGCCAGAATAAGCATGGCCAGCATGGCCATTTTGACCTCTTTCTGTTCGATCTTCTTGCACAAATATTCGGGCGTGCGGCCGACCATGAGGCCGGCAAGAAACACGCCCAGGATGGCGTACATCAGTATGCCGTAGAGTCCCGCGCCGACGCCGCCGAAGATCACTTCACCCAGCTCTATGTTGACCAGGGGCACCATACCGCCCAACGGCGTGTAGCTATCGTGCATGCTGTTCACCGCACCGCAACTGGCATCGGTGGTAGTGACCGCGAACAGGGCCGAGGCGGGGATGCCGAAGCGGACCTCTTTGCCTTCCATATTTCCGCCCGGTTGCGTGGCGGAGGCGGCGCTCTCGACGCCCAGCTTGCTAATGTTCGGATTGCCGCCCTGTTCGGCAGCGTATACCACCAGAACGCCAGCCAGCCAGACGATGCTCATGGCGGCGAACAGCGCCCATCCCTGGCGGGTATCCTTGACCATTTTGCCGAAGGTGTAGGTGAGGCCCGCCGGAATGACGAAAATGCAGAGCACCTGCAGGAAATTCGAGAACGGCGTCGGGTTTTCAAAGGGGTGCGCGGAGTTGGCATTGAAGAAGCCGCCCCCGTTGGTGCCCAGCATCTTGATGGCTTCCTGCGATGCGGTGGGTCCCTGCGCTATGGTCTGGGTCGCCCCTTCCAGCGTGGCTACTTTGTCGTAAGGATGCAAATTCTGGATGGAACCTTGCCAGACGAACAGCAGCGCAACAATGATGGACAGGGGAATCAGAAGATAGAGCGTGGCGCGGGTGGTATCCACCCAGAAGTTTCCGATGGAGTTAGCGGAACGGCGCGAGAAGCCGCGCACCACAGCCATGGCAGTAGCGATACCTGCTGCCGCGGAGGTGAAGTTATGCACGGCCAATGCCACCATCTGCGTGAAGTAACTGACGGTAGTTTCGGGCGTATAGGCTTGCCAGTTCGTATTCGTACCGAAACTGACGGACGTGTTGAAGGCCAGGTCGGGAGTGATGAGCTTTCCGCCAAATCCTTGCGGATTGAAGGGCAGTATTCCTTGAATGCGCTGCAGGATGTAAGTGAGCACGATGCCCGCCAGGCTGAAGGCCAGCAGCGAACCGGCATAGTGAGTCCAGTGCTGCTCGTGGCTTTCGTCCACACCGCTGATTTTGTAGATCAGGCGCTCAAAGGGGCGCAGAACCGGATGCAGAAAAGTGCGCTCGCCTTCGAACAGGCGCGCCATGAACGAGCCCAATGGCTTCGTCAGTGCCAGCAGGATCAGGAAAAAGACGACAATCTGGAGCCAACCGAGGGTGGTCATGAGCAAAGTCTCCTAGAAGCGTTCCGGCCGCAAAAGCGCATAGATCAAGTAAGCGCCCACGACGACGGCAATGATGGTGGCGAGTATGTACTCCATAAACGGCTCCGCTTACAGGCGGTCACATCCTCGGACATATGCCCAGGCGATGAGGAAGAACAGAATGGTGAGAACCACAAAAAACAGATCGAGCATAATCTTATTTCACCTTAATCAGA
Organism: Bryobacterales bacterium; assembly: GCA_963818855.1. Taxonomy (GTDB): domain Bacteria; phylum Acidobacteriota; class Terriglobia; order Bryobacterales; family Bryobacteraceae; genus Bog-159. Next base: position 125,271 of record CAWFUH010000001.1, read on the forward strand.
GCCACGCTGTGGCCGCGGGCCGCCAGTCTGCGCGCCAGGCGCTCTTCGCGCGTTGGCCACCAGCGGTCTTTCGCGCCCATCACGACTACGGACTGGCGCTGGAGTAAGCCCACGCAGGCATCCTCGCGGTCGCGCGCGAAGACCAGCTCGATGCGGATGGCCGCCGGGCTGCTGCGCGCCACTGCGGTCAGTTCTGTCTCCAGCCGCTTTCGTATCCCCTCTGCGCACTCGAGCGGCGACGGGTACGGCAGGACGTACACCGCCATCAGCGTGACGGCGGCTTCAAACTCGCGCGCCCATTCGGCCGCCGCGGCCAACGCCCGGGCGGTCAAGAGTGGGTTGTTGTAGAGCACTACCAGGTGCAGCGGCTGTTCGGCGCTCTGAATCTCCGCCGGCGGCGACTGGGCGCTCTCGCGTAAGAACAGAAATCGGCTGTGCATCACTGGGCCTGTTCACACGATAGAGTGGCGCACATAAGGAAGTCGTTAGGAAACGATCATGATTCCCTTGGCAGCGCGGGCTTTTGGAGGGCGGGCTTTAGCCGGCGCGGGGCTTCAGCCCCGCTGCAGCGTCGTCTTGGTTGCGGCTATGCCGCTCTGTGGGGCAGGTCCAGCCTGCGGCGGCCTCCAGGCGGGCCAGTTTCCACTGATTTTCCATTTCGTCCTGCCGGTTCGCCGGGAAGGACGGCGGTTTCGCCGGGGCCGGGCTCGACCGAACAAAGCCAATTGGGCTGGGCGGCTGCGAGGGCATTGGCCGCCGATGCACGCCGATGCACGCCGATGCAGGCTGGTCACGATTACGGGTTCGGAACAGTGCAGGTTCGTATGGCGTGAACAGCGCGGGTCAAAAAAATCAGGTTAGCTGTGATTGGCGATCCGCCATTACCGCCGCGCACGATCAGAGTCTACCGTGAAACATCTACCAGACAAACGGAATGATCGCTTTCGTAGCGGCTCGGTACTTCGGATATTCCTGCGGGAATTCGCGCAGTATGAGGCGCTCTTCCGCGCGCGCGGAGATCGCGAAATAGATTCCGTAACAGAGGAAGACCACCAGCCAGGGGACGCCGCTTACGAGGGCCGATCCGAGCATGCCGAGCAGTATCCCCGAATAAATGGGGTGGCGAACGTAACGATAAGGTCCGGTGGTCACGAGCTCCGGATCTTCCTTGACGGACATCGGCATTCCCCAGTTCTTTCCGAGATACTTCCGAGCCCAGACGGCGAGCGACAGGCCGAGGGCGCATAGGATGAGCCCACACATGCCAAGAGCAGGGTTGGGGATGGCGATAAAAAATGGCCCGAACCTTCGAACGGTGTAGAAAATGGAGAGGATGATAACGATTATAAGAATCCTGTACGCCGCATGAGCTCGGTTCGGGCGCACGTTCCGTTTCGCATTTTTCGCGGAAACCAGCCAGTAAATATAAAATGCCACCCAAAAGGCGGAAAGAATTAGAAGCTCGACGCGGATCATGGTATGAGTTGTGCGGAACGCACGGACGCTGCGCGCAGGGCAGGGTATTGTGGCGGACTGGCAGTCCGCCCGCAGGCTGAGAGCCTGGCCCACATTTGTATATGATAACGGACATGCGTAGCGTCTTCAGAATCGCCGTCCTGGCGTGTGTGGCAGCCGTTTGCCTCCCCGCCGCCAAACCCCGATTTGTACATACGGACGGCAAATATATCGTGGCGCCGGGCGGCGAGAAACTGCTTCTGCGCGGCATCAATCTGGGCAATTGGCTGGTGCCGGAAGGCTACATGTTTCACTTCGACAAGGGGCCGGCCTCGTACCGCGAGATCTCGGCGCTGCTCAACGACCTGATCGGCCCGGACCAGGCCGCCCGTTTTTGGAAGCAATATCGGGACGCCTATATCACCGATAGCGATATCCGGTTCATCCACGAAGCCGGGTTCAACTGTGTGCGCATTCCGTTTCACTGGAAGCTGATCGACGACGGCACGGCGTTCCCGCTGCTCGATCGGGTCATTACATGGTGCCGCCAGCGGCATGTTTGGGTAATCCTGGACATGCACTGCGCGCCCGGCGGCCAGACGGGCACGAATATCGACGATAGCTGGGGCTATCCATGGCTGTTCGAAAGCGCCGAACAACAGGAATTGGCGGTGGGATTCTGGCGCAGCATCGCGCAGAGGTACGCCGATGAACCCACCGTGATCGGTTACGATCTGCTGAATGAGCCGATTCCACCTGCAGTGGCGCGGCTGAACGCGCGCCTGGAGCCTGTTTACCGCGAGATTTCGGCGGCGATTCGCCAGGTGGATACGAACCACCCAGTGATCCTGGGCGGCGCGCAGTGGGACAGCAACTTCGCGGCATTCGGACCGCCCTTCGATTCGAACACCATTTACACCTTCCACAAATACTGGACCGCGCCGACCGCGGACGTGATCCAGCCCTACCTGGATTTTCGCGAGCGCTACCAGGTGCCCATCTGGATGGGAGAATCCGGCGAGAACCAGGACACGTGGATCGCGCAGTTTCGGACGATGCTGGAAAAGAACGAAGTGGGCTGGACATTTTGGCCGTACAAGAAAATGGATGCGACCTCGTCGCCGGTGAGTTTCGAGCGTCCGTTGCACTGGGATGAGATCGTGGCGTACGCGGCGCTGCCCGGCGGCATGGGCGCGGCGGAAGAGCATATGAAGAAGCGGCCGGTGAGCGATCACGCGCGCGCGGCCCTGGCCGATTTGCTGGAGAAGATCAAGCTGGAGAATTGCCGGGTGAACGCGGGGCATTTGGCGGCGCTGGGGATGAAGGCGCCGGCGGTGCGGTGAAATCCGATGTCTTCGGTGAACCGGGACGTCCTCACGAAAGTGGGCGTGGGCGCGCCGCTTGCTGTGTCTAATGCATTTTCGAAATTTACTCCGTGATGCCGGCCCGACCTTTAATGGCGGGGGGGTCGGCTCAAACCGACCGTGCAAATCGCGGCCGCTATGTGGAGTGAGCGGAGAGCACGCGCTACCGTCCGGCGGCGGGTATCTTGTAGGCGCAGGCGCGATGCCTTCGCGGTATGCTGGGCACTGGCAATGAGTGTGCATCTACAGTTTGAAGGGATTCGGTGCTTCGCCGAGCCGCAGGATGCGGTGATTCGCCCGATTACGCTGTTGGTGGGGGAAAATAGCTCGGGGAAAACCACGTTCCTGGCGTTGTGCCGTATCGCCCACGCCATCGCGAACGGCTCAGTCAGGAACCCTCCCTTTAACGCCGATCCGTTTTGGCTAGGAGCATACGACCAGATTGCATCATATCGAGGTGGGAGCAGGGGGCGCGCGAGGTTCTTTTCAGTTACTATTAGCGTACTCAGCCAAACGGGCCAGTGCTCGCTCCGCGCAGAATACCACTCGCGCAATGGCCAGCCCTCGCCTCGTGCGTGGCGCCTGGAAGCTGAGGGCGTGTCCGTGGGGGCCCACCACGAGCGACCGGACTACTTATCCGTGGAGAGCCACAGCGGCAAGACTAGTATTCCGTACCCTCGTGGCCTGCGCCATGAGTGGGCGGATTCAATAGGAAACGAGATTAAGAACGTACGTGACCTGCCAGGACCCTCGGCCTTGTCCCAGTTCGACTTCAGTCGAATCGATGATGCGCTTGAATGCATCCAGGAAGAGTTCCTGCTTGGTCCTTACGCGTTTGCACCTATCCGCACCAATCCCATTCGCACATACGATCCGATAAGCGCGGAACCGGACCCCGAGGGATCCCATGTTCCCATGCTGCTAGCTGCATTGTCTCGCTCGGCGCAACAACTGCATTGGACAGCGCTACAGGCGGCCTTGGCGGAATTTGGCTCCAAATCGGGCCTCTTTGAGAGAATCGAGATCATCAACAAGGGTAGAACGGAGGGCGATCCATTTCAGGTAGGCGTGAGGAGTGGTGGCCGAACGTTCAACCTCATAGATGTGGGCTATGGGGTAAGCCAGGCACTTCCGATCCTGGTTGATACGTTGGAGCTAGCCCCCGGCTTCCAATCCTTTCTGCTTCAACAGCCCGAGGTACACCTTCATCCGCAGGCGCAGGCCGAATTGGGCAGCTTCTTTGCCAGGCAGGCTAAGGAGAAGCGCCGTTTCATCATCGAAACGCACAGCGACTATCTTGTCGATCGTATCCGCATGGAGGTGCGTCGCAAGCTATTGACGCCCGAGGACGTCTCGCTACTATACTTCGAGCGCGGCAAATCCAGCGCTACGATTCACAATCTGGAATTGGACGCGACCGGCAGCATCACCAACCCTCCGCCTGGTTACCGCCAGTTTTTCCTCAAAGAGGAACGCGATCTTTTGGGTGTCTGACGTGTGCCTCATCGTTGACGCAAACGTCGCCCCCAAGTTTCTCGTACAGTCCGGTGCGATCATCGACTGGCTTTTCGGGGAGCGCGGCGCTCCGCGCCTGGTCGCCGCTGGCAAACTTCGGGAGGAATTGGCTAATAACGACAGCGTAAGACGGCAGTTGGTGGCGTTGGACCGGGCAGGGCGGTTGCGATCTGTCGACGCCGAGGGAATCCGACTGGAAGAACGCCGCCTTCGCGACGCCGCTCTTTGCCTGTCAAACGATCTCCACGTATTGGCTTTGGCGATCGCCAGCGGCGCACGCACCCTGGCAACGGACGACAACACCTTGGCGGCCGACTTCAAAAACAAGCGGATTATCGACCGGCCAAGAGGTAAGATTTACCGCGATCCTGAGAAGCACGGGCGATTGCTGCGCCACACAAATTCGTGCGGTATCGAGGCGCGCGCAAGCCAACGGCGCGGGTGACCGAAAATCACGTGGGCAGGAATCATCGCCTGCCCACGTTTGGGAAGGACAGTTACTTCTGGGAACAGTTACTTCTGGCTGGTGGTGCTGGTAGTCGTCGTCGGGCTGGTCTTTTTGGTGCTGTGCTTTTTGGCCTTCTTCGCCGGAGCGGTAGTGCTCTGGTTGGTCGACTGGCCGGTGGCCGGTGCATTCTGCGCGGCAAACGTCATCGGCAGGGCCGCGGCGGCAAAAACGATCGCGAGTAAACTCTTTTTCATGTTGATTCTCCTTGAAGGGATTTATCTCTCCCGTCAATTCCATCTTCCGGCCGAACCGCTTTGAATACGATAGACTCGAAAGGCTAACGCGCGGACGAAACCATACGTACAAACGGGCGAACCATAGCCCGCTTTCGGGTGCTGGATTAGCCCCGCTACGGGATATTCTCTGGGGCCGCCATAGCGCCATCATGGAGTTGGGGGAAAGTGAAAGATCATTCACCTGCGGCGGGCCGGCGGATCACACATGCCAGCCTGCTGCGCGTGTTGATCGCCGGCTTCAGCCTGGTCATCGTCCTGCTGCTGGCCGGCGCCTTCATCGGCATCGGGAATATACACACCATTAAGGAGAACGCCGCGCGCCTGGTCGCCGAACAGCAATCCACCAATCGCCTGCTCGAAGAGGTGCGCCGCCAGCAGGCCAACCTGACCGACGTTTTCTCCATCCTGGCGCGGGATCCGGACTCCGTCGATTCCGGCAAGATTCTTTCCCAGTTGGACGAAGCCGACCGCAACATCGACCGCATCGTGGCGGAAGGGGCGCAGACTCCGCAGCGGCGCCTCTACGACCAGCTCCGGCGCAGTTCGACGGCCTTCTCGGCCGAAGCGCGGCGGCTATTGGCGCCGGAGGAACCGGAGACATTTTCCTCGCAGGACCTGTTCCGCGATCACGAAGCATTCACCTCCGTGGTCGCCAAGCTCATCGAGTTCAGCTACCGCCGGGCGCTCGCGGCGCAGAACCAGATCGACATCCGTTCCGAGAGCCTGGTGAAGCAGTCGGCCGCTTTTCTGGCGGCGTTTCTGCTGATGGCGGTGCTGTCGACGGTGCTGACCGTGCGCCTGACTGAGCGACTGCTGCGCCGAATGGATTGGCAGGAGAGCGAGCTGAGCCGCGTCTCATGGCACATGCTGGAGGACCAGGAGAGCACGGCACGGCGCTTCTCCCATGAACTGCACGACGAACTGGGACAGTCGTTAACTGCCCTGAAAGCCAACCTGTCGTCCCTGGGCTTGGACGGCGCCGGCGATCGCGCCCGGCTGGACGATTGCCTGCGCCTGGTAGACGAATCCATCGGCAATGTGCGCCAGATGTCCCAACTGCTGCACCCGACTATCCTGGACGATTTCGGCCTGGAAGCAGCTCTGCGCTGGCTGTGTGAAGGCTTTACGCATCGCACGGGCATCCAGACGGAATTCCGGGGCAACACTTCCGGCCGCCTGCCTGACGATACTGAGACACACCTGTTTCGCCTGGCGCAGGAAGCGCTCACCAATGTGGCACGGCACTCCGGCGCGCGCCACGCCAAGGTGACCCTCGACTCGCGCGACGGCGAGGTGTGTCTTTCCATTTCCGACGACGGGCGCGGATTGCCCGCCGCTGGCGCTGAACCGCGCGGCATGGGTATGATCGGTATGCGGGCCCGCGCGCGGAGCGTAGGCGGCGATCTGACACTGCGCTCCAAGGAAGGACAAGGAGTGGAGATCGAGGTTCGCGTGCCGGCCGGCAGCGTGCAGCATGAGAGAAAAGATACGCATCTTGTTGGTTGACGACCACCCCGTTGTGCGGCACGGGTTCAAGATGATCCTGGCCGCGCAGGTGGATATGGAGATCGTGGGCGAGGCCGGCAATGGCCGCGAAGCCCTGGATCTGGCCGGCCAGCTGCAGCCCGATGTGATCGTGATGGATGTAGCCATGCCGGAGTTGAACGGCATCGAAGCCACGCGTCGCGTCGGCGGCGTGTCTCCCCGCTCGCGGGTGCTGGCGCTGAGCATGCACAAGGATTCGGTGTACGTGCGCGAGATCCTGCGCGCCGGCGCGCGCGGATATTTGCTGAAAGAATCCATCGCCAGCGATCTGCTGGCCGCCGTGCGCGCCATTGCCCGCGGCGAGGGCTACCTGAGCCCCGGCGTATCCGATGCGGTGCTGAACGATTACCGCCGGCATGTAACCGACCCCATCGATCTGCTCACCAGCCGCGAACGGGAAGTGCTGCAGATGATCGCGGAAGGCAAGACCAACAAAGACATCGCCACCGTCCTGAACTTGAGTGTCTACACGGTGGATGCCCACCGCGGCCGCATCATGGAGAAGCTCAACATGCATAGCGCCACGGACCTGGTGCGCTTTGCCGTGCGCGCCGGACTGGTGGATTGACGGCTCATAGACGCCATGCGAAGCTTCGTCGTACTCCTGACGGTTTTACCGCTGATAGCCGCATCGGCCGACAGCCTGCATATAGCCGTCGACGCCCAGGTGCCGGATCTCTTCGCGATTTATAAGGACCTGCACGCCCATCCGGAAATATCGCAGCACGAGGAGCGCACCTCCGCCCGGCTGGCGGAAGAGTTGCGCAAGGCCGGCTACGCCGTGACGGAACGCGTCGGCAGGTATGCGGATGGCCGCGCAGCGTTCGGCGTAGTGGCGCTGCTGTCGAATGGCGCGGGCCGCACGATCCTGCTGCGCACCGATATGGATGCCTTGCCGGTCGAAGAAAAAACCAGCCTTCCCTATGCCAGTACGGTCCACACCACCGGCGATGCCGGCCAAACCGTCGGCGTCATGCATGCCTGCGGGCACGATCTCCATATGGCATCCTTCTTGGGCACGGCGCGCGTGCTGGCTGCATCGAAGGACCGCTGGCACGGCACCCTGATGCTGATCGGCCAACCCTCCGAGGAGCGCGTCAGCGGTGCGCGCGCCATGCTGGCCGACGGGCTCTATGCCCGGTTTGGGCAACCGGATTTTTGCATCGCGCAGCACGATACTCCGGAGATCGCCGCCGGCCAGGTGGGCATAGTCGGCGGACCGATCCTCGCCGGCGCGAGCTCCGTGGATGTGACCATGCGGGGGGTGGGCGGCCACGGCGCGCGTCCCGAGACCACTAAGGATCCCGTGGTGATGGCTGCCGAATTTGTGCTGGCCTTGCAGACCATCGTCAGCCGCCAGACCGCGCCGCAAGATCCGGCCGTGGTAACGGTTGGCTCCATCCACGGCGGGACCCGGCCGAACATCATTCCCGACGAGGTGAAGCTGCAGCTCTCAATCCGCGCTTTCAGTGAGGATGTGCGCCGGAACATTCTGGCCGCGATTGAGCGCACCGCGCGCGGCGTGGCGTTGGCCGCGGGCGTTCCGGAAGATCGCGCCCCCATTGTGCAGGTCAACCAGGCGGAATCCGTGCCTGTTACTTACAACGATCCAGCGATGGCCGCCCGGCTACGGACCGCTCTGAGCGCCGAGTTGGGCAGCCAGAATGTGCTGGAGGGCAAATCTGCAATGGTCAGCGAGGACTTTGGCTTGTTCGGCCTGGAAGGCCGGCGGATTCCCTGCTTCATGCTGTGGCTGGGCGCCGCCGACCCGGGCAAACTGGCGGACAGCCTGCGCACTGGCCACCCGCTGCCGTCACTGCACTCCAGCCTGTTCGCGCCGCTGCCGGAGCCCGCCATTCGCACGGGTGTTTTGGCGATGAGCTCCGCAGTCCTGGAACTTCTGGCTCAGTAGGTCCAGTAGAGTAACAAACGGTTCCAACGCATGTTGCACGATCTGCTATGATTCTGAATTCGGAACTTTGCGGTGCCGAATGGCGTCGAACATGTTGCGCCCGCCATGTCGTTCGGTTATACTCCGCAAGTACCCGCTGATACGAGACGACGGCGGAACGCGCCCGGTCCGGCAAGTGGCGGCCCAGTAGCCTGCAGATCAAATTAATGGACATCGCCAGGAGGCAGCAAGTGCAGTATTTCTTACAAAAGCTAACGGGGATTACGGTCATCGCTCTGGCAAGCGTCGTGGTTGGCGTGGCGCAGACCAGCCAGCCCGCGGACAGCGGGAAGACGGCATCCAGCCCGACGGCGCCGGCCGAGAAAAAGAAGAACTATAAGGATCAGCAGGAGTACACGCTCTTCGACTCCGTTACAAAAGCCACTGACGCGACCAAAAAGCTGGCGTTGCTGAACACCTGGAAGGAGAAATATCCGGATTCGGATTTCAAGCTGGATCGTTTGCAGTTGTTTCTCACCACTTACCAGCAACTCGGACAACCGGCCAAGATGATCGACACGGCTAAGGAGATCCTGGCTGTCGATCCCAAAGATCTGCAGGCGCTCTACTGGATAACTTTCCTCACGCCGACCATCGGTAACAATAGCACCGATGCGCTGGACACCGCGGAGAAGGCGGCCAACGGCCTGCTAGCTGCCGAAAAGCCCGCCGCCGTCAAGGATGAGGATTGGACCAAGGCAAAAGCCCAGACCGACGCCGCAGCGTACACCACCCTGGGTTGGGTAGCCATGCAGCGGAAGAACAATGACGTGGCCGAGCAGAATTTCAAGAAGGCGCTGGGGATTAATCCCAACGCGGGTCAGCTTTCGTACTGGTTAGGTACTGTCATCCTGGCGGAGAAGAAGCCGGAAAAACAGTCCGAGGCGTTGTTCCATTTCGCCCGTGCCGCGACCTATGACGGACAAGGCGCCCTGACTCCCGATGGACGGCAGAAGATTGATGCTTATCTCACCAAGGTCTACACCTCGTACCATGGAGACACTTCTGGTCTGGCGGAGATCAAGGCGCTGGCCAAAGCCAATGCCATGCCCCCCGCCGATTTCAAGATCGAGACGGCCGCTGAAGTCGCCGCCAAGAAAGAAGAGGATCTGAAGAAAACCAATCCAGAACTGGCACTCTGGCTGAACATCAAGGGGCAACTGCTCTCGCCTGACGGTCAGTCGTACTTCGACAACTCAATGAAAGGCGCGGCCGTGCCTAAGCTGAAGGGCTGGCTCGTGTCGGCCGATCCGGCGGTGAAATCGAAGAAGTTGATGGTCAGCATGGAGGGGAAAGATCAACCGGCTAACGTCACCCTGAAGTTGGTGGGCGCGGATGGTACCACCCCTGCCCCCTTAACAGGCAAGCCGGACACGGGAGTGGAAATCGAGTTCGAAGGCATCGGCGAGTCCTTCACCAAGGACCCCTTCATGGTGACGTTCACCGTTGAGAAGGGTAAAATCACCGGCCTGAAAGAGGAAAAGGTGGCGCCGGTGCACCACACGGTCCACAAAAAATCCTAGTAACTGGAGGGCGGGGCTTTAGCCGGCGCGGGGCTTCAGCCCCGCTTCTGAACTCATCACGAATGCATGTGTGCCGGTCCATCTTGCTGAACCTTAGCTTTGGCCAGCACCAGGCTGAACACGACGCGCTCCACGGGATTCAACGGTTCCTGTCTTAACTCCTGAAAATACTGGCAGAAAGCACTCGCTGAGCGCGCTAAAGCAACGGCGCAGAAGTGTCGGCTTTCGGACATTGCCAACCCCGCCGCCAGAAATGCCGTGATCAAGATTGCTCGCGTCCTCATATCAGTTAAGACGCTGCAGGAGCCCCAAAGTTAGCGGGCCGGAAGAGTCCCGAAGTTAGCGGGCCGGAGCCGCAACCGTGATATCGTGAAGAAACGGTGTCTTCGCCTTTAAACGTCCACCTGGAACGCTATGACGGACCGCTCGATCTGTTGCTGGACCTGATCCGGAAGCAGCAGATTGATATCAAGGATATCCCCATCGCCACCATCACCGCGCAATATCTGCAATACATGGAAAAAGCACGGGAGTTGGATATCGATCTGGGGGCGGAATTCGTGTACATGGCGGCTACCCTGATCCATATCAAATCGCGCATGCTGCTGCCGCGCGACCCGGCCTTGGGCGCGGATAGCCAGGATGAAGACCCGCGCCAGGAGCTGGTGGAAAAGCTGCTGGAGCACGAGAAATTCAAGAACGCGGCGGAGATGCTGCAGCAGAAGCGCATGCTCGAGGAAAACGTGTGGTCCAATCCGCAGATCGCCCAATTCGCCTCCGCCGATGAAGATCCGGGCTTGGCGATCACGCTATTCGACCTGGTGAAGGCGTTCGGAGATTTGCTGGATCGCGCCAAGAACCGGCCGGTTTACGAGGTAGCCGAGGAAGAAGTCAGCGTGGCGGGCATGATCCAGCGCCTCAGGTCCACGTTCGCGGAGGCAGGCGATGAGCCGGTCTACATCATGCGCATGTTTGCGGAGCAGCGCACCCGCAAGGCCATGATCACGCTGTTTCTGGCGGTGCTGGAATTGGTGAAACAGCAGGCGGTCATGGTAGCGCAGGCGGACTTGTTTGGCGAGATCGTGCTGCGGAAGCATAAGATGTTCGACACGGTGTTTGCGGCGGATCAGCCGGAGATTGCCATCGAGAAGGAATATCGGTAGTGATGGATGAGCTCGAATTAGAAGCTCCCACGGAGGGAGCGAACCCCGCCGAGGGTGAAGCGGTGGGCGCCGATGACTTGCTGGCGGTAGTGGAGGCGGGCCCGGTTTCGTCTGAAGACGTGCAGTTGAAGGCGGTGCTGGAGGCCATCGTGTATGTCACCGAGGAGCCTCTCTCGGTGGCGCAGATCGCCACGGCCTTGAATCAGCCGCGCGAGCGCGTGCAGACGCTGCTCGACGAACTGGTGGCGGAATATGACAAGCCCGCCCATGGCGTCACCATGCGCGAAGTGGCGGGTGGGTATAAAGTCACCACCAAGCCGGAGCACCATGAGGCGGTGCGCAATTTCGTCAAAAGCCTGAAGCCGCTGCTCAAGCTCTCGCTGCCGGCGCTTGAGACGCTGGCCGTGATCGCCTACAAACAGCCGGTGACCGCTCCGGAAATTATGGAAATTCGCGGCGTGCAGGGCGCCGGGGTGTTGAAGACGCTGCTGGACCGCCGGCTGATCGCGGCGGCGGGGCGCAAGAACGTGATCGGCAAGCCCATCCTGTATAAAACCACCAAGGATTTCCTGGTGCAGTTCGGGCTGAAGGATCTGACGGAATTGCCGTCGCTGAAGGAATTCGAGGAGATCCGGCGCATGGCCATCGACGGCGAAATGCCGGAGGCCGCACCCGCACCGGAGCCGGACGCCAAACTGCCCGCGGAGGAAAGCGCCCCCACCGCCGAACCGGACCCCGTTCCCCCGGGCGAGAGCTGATGCCCGAAGAAAGACTCCAGAAAATCCTCTCGCGGGCCGGCATCGCTTCCCGCCGCAAGGCCGAGCAGATCATCCAGGAAGGCCGCGTCACGGTGAACGGAACCGCCATCACGGAACTCGGCAGCAAGGCGGATCTGGAGCGCGATCATATCAAGGTGGATGGGAAGCTGCTGCACAATCCCAAGCACGTGATCTCGATCGCGCTGCATAAGCCGCGCGGTGTGATGACCACGGTGTCCGATCCCGAGGGCCGCCCGACAGTGATGGACCTGCTGCACGGCGTCAAAGAGCGCGTCTACCCGGTGGGCCGCCTGGATTACAGCAGCGAAGGGTTGCTGCTCGTGACCAACGATGGCGAACTGGCCAACGCCGTCACGTCGGCTGCCTCGCATATTCCAAAAACGTACCTGGTGAAGGCGAATGGTCCGTTGACTCCCGAGCAGGAGCAGCAGTTTCGGGACGGCGTGCCGCTAGGCGGACGTCGGACGGCGCCCGCCGGTCTGAAGCTGGTGTATCGCGCACAGAATCCCTGGTATGAAGTGCGCCTTACCGAAGGCCGCAAGAATCAGATCAGGGAGATGTTCAAGCATTTCGGCCGGCTGGTGGAGAAGCTGAAGCGGGTGAAGATCGGCTTTCTGGAATTGGGTCCGCTAAAGCCGGGCGAGTTCCGTTATTTGACCGCCGATGAAGTTGCGCGATTTCGCAAGGCGGCAAGGCCGGCTAAACCATGACTATCCCCGAGCTGCTCAAGACCAGCCACACCATCGCGGTGGTGGGGCTTTCGAGCAAGCGCTTCCGCCCCAGTTACGGCGTGGCGGAATACATGCAGCGCAACGGCTATCGCATCATCCCGGTGAATCCCTTCGAGGCGGTGGTGCTGGGCGAGCGCTGCTATCCCGATCTGGAGAGCATTCCGGAGCGCGTCGACATCGTCGATATTTTCCGGCGCTCGGAGTTCGTGCCGGAGATCGTGGAGGCGGCCATACGGATTGGCGCGCGGGCGGTCTGGATGCAGGAAGGCGTGGAGCACGAGGAGGCTGCGCGGCGGGCGCGGGCGGCGGGCCTGGAGGTCGTGATGGACCGCTGCATTTTGAAAGATCACCGGCGCATGGTCGTTAGCATGGCCCTTTAGATTCAATTACTTAGGCTCTGATCGTCCTTATTGAGTGTGGGGCAGGACTCCAGTCCTGCGGCGGGTCTCCAGACCCGCCAGCTGGCGGGTAATTCTGGTTGTATCGCCGGCCCTGCAAATCCCTTCCCGATATTCGCAGTAGCGTTCAAACCCCAGGCGCTCGTAAACCCGCATCGCCGCAGCGTTGCTTTCGGCCACATTCAACACGATCGTGCGGATGCCCAGCCCCAGCAGCTCTGTCACCACCGCTCCGCTCACTTGCGCTCCGAGTCCGCGGCCGCGCCGGTCTCGACGGGTGTAAACATTTCCGATAGCGGCTACGCTCTCCCGCTCCGCCAACACATGCGTACCGGCCGCGGCCACAATAGCGCCGCCTTCGCGAACACCGTAGTAAACACCGTGCCGCAACATACCCGTAGTGAAAAACGCAGGGGATTCCCGAGCAGCATCGCCATCCAGATGCAAGCTGGACAATGCCTCGGAATCCGCCGGCCCTAACCGCTCCGCAAGACGTGCCGGCGGCACGAAACGCACGGGATTCGCCGTCATGCGCCACATCTTCTTTACGTCGTGAAGACGATAGCCGCTGGCGTGCAGCAGATCTGCGGCTTCCGGCCGCACGGAGAGATAGAACTGGTGCTCGCCGGAGATCTCCGGCAGCAGCGTACCCAGATCCGTGACGGCGCCTTGCGCAAACAAGACGGGTGTTTCAAAACCGCGATAGACCAGCAGCAAAGCCGGTCGTCCATCGGCTGCGATGTGCCATTCGGCATATCGACTGTACTCCCGCGCCAGGTCCGCCAGCGCATATACACTCCAGGGGCGATCTGCCGCGAGGATCTTTCGAATGGCGGCCGGATCAGCGGTGCGCGGCATCCCGCAGGTAGGCATCGTCGCCGCGAATCCAATCTTCGCGCGGCGGGGAGAAAAGGTCCACGGCCAGCGAGTCTTCGAGCGCCTCCACCATGTGCGGCGCATCGGGCGGGATGACCACCGCATCACCCGCGTGCAGCACCCGCTCTTCGCCCGATATCACGAACCGCAGCGCGCCGCTCTCCAGCATGCTGATCTGTTCGTTGGCGTGGCTATGCGTGGGAACCACGGCGCCCTTGCGCAGCCGGATGCGGGCCACCGTCATAGTGCCCCCGTGAAGCATCTTGCGCCCCAGCAGCGGATTGAGCGGCTCTTCTTCCAGCAGGTTCCAATTGTAGTGCTGCATCGCGAGGTATTGTATCATGAGACCTATGAAGGGCGTCGTTTTGGCGGGCGGCACGGGTAGCCGGCTGTTCCCGCTTACCAAGATCACTAACAAGCACCTGCTGCCGATTTACGAGAAGCCGATGATTTACTATCCCATCGAGACACTTGTCGATGCGGGCATACGGGATATCCTGATCGTCACCGGCGGCAAGAACGCGGGCGACTTTCTGCGGCTGCTGGCCAATGGCAAACAGTTCGGGCTTAGTCATATCGATTACACCTATCAGGAGGGCGAGGGCGGCATCGCCGATGCGCTGGCGCTGGCCGAACACTTCGCCGACGGCCAGAAGCTGTGTGTCATTCTAGGCGATAATATCATCGAAGGCAGCATCCGCAAGGCCGCTGACGATTTCCGCGAGCAGGCAGCGGGCGCCAAAATCCTGCTCAAGCAAGTTCCGGATGCCGAGCGTTTCGGTGTAGCCGATATCTCCGGCAGTCGGATCGTGAATATTGAGGAGAAGCCGCGGCACCCCAAGTCGAACTACGCCGTGACCGGCATATACATGTACGACGCCTCGGTCTTCGATAAGGTCCGCACGCTGGTGCCGTCCAAACGCGGTGAACTCGAAATCACAGATGTTAACAATGCTTACATCCAGGAGGGCTCTATGACTTTCGATTTCCTGGATGGCTGGTGGACCGATGCCGGCACCTTCGATTCGCTGCTGCGCGCTGCGAACCTGGTGGCCCAGTCTGTGACTGCGCGCCGTCAGGCCGAGGCCGAGAAACTGGCCGCCGAGGGAGTCCCGCGATGAGCGGCAGGTCCGCTGAGCTGGCGCCGCGGGTCATCGCTTCCTCTGAATCGCTGGAACTGGCTTATCCCGAGTGCGCGAAAGGCATCGGATCGGTGATTACTTCCCCGACAGCGACAGACCTGATCGAAGGCGTGCGCATTCAGCCGCTGACCATTTGGCCGGACGATCGCGGGTATTTTCTGGAAGTGCAGCGCCTGGGCCGGGGCCTGGCGGCGCAGTTTCCGCCCGAAACTTCACAGATCTCTACGGCCTTCAATTACCCCGACACCATCAAGGCGTTCCATTATCACTTGCACCAGACGGATTGCTGGACGCCGGCCGTGGGTATGCTGCAGGTGGCGCTGGTAGACCTGCGCCAGGGTTCGGATACATTCGGCGCCCGCAATACCATTTATGTGGGCGGCTTGCGGCCGTGGCAGATCCTGATTCCGCCGGGAGTGGGGCATGGCTATAAAGTCATCGGCAAAGATCCCGCCATATTGATCTACATGACAGATCGCTTTTATAATCCGCAGGACGAAGGCCGCATTCCCTATAGCGATCCTGGCATTCACTACGACTGGGAATTACAGCATAAATAGACTGCGCACATGAGCAAACTGCTTGTCACTGGAGGCGCGGGCTTCATCGGGTCTGCCTTCATTCGTCTTTCCCTGGCGGCCGATCCGTCAGTGGGGATCGTCAATCTCGATAAGTTGACCTATGCGGGCAATCTTGAAAATCTGGAGACCGTGGCGACCGACCCGCGCTACCGCTTCGTCCACGGAGATATCTGCGACGAGTCAATGGTGGATGCGGTACTCAGCGACGAGCATCCTGATGCCATCGTACACTTCGCTGCCGAATCGCACGTTGACCGCAGCATTTTGGAGCCCAGCCCGGTTTTCGAGACCAACCTGCGCGGCACATTTACGCTCCTGGAAGCGGCCCGGCGCCACCATACCGCGCGGTACCTGCAAGTTTCTACCGACGAAGTCTACGGCAGTCTGGCCGCGCCGCTCGAAGCCGATGAAAACTTCCCTTTGAATCCCAGCAGTCCGTACTCCGCATCTAAAGCCGGCGCGGATATGCTGGCGCGGTCTTACTTTCTCACTTATAAGTTGCCGGTGGTAATTACGCGCGCTTCGAATAACTATGGACCATACCATTTCCCCGAGAAGCTGATACCCTTGATGATCTCAAACGCGCTCGAAGACCGGCCGCTGCCCGTCTACGGCGATGGCATGCAGGTCCGCGACTGGCTGTATGTGGAAGATCATTGCCGCGGCATCCGCGCCGCCTTACAACAAGGGCGGGACGGCGAAATTTACAACATTGGCGGCAACTGCTCGCTGCCGAATCTGGAAGTAGTCCGGCGCATCCTGCAGGCCACCGGCAAGACGGATAGCCTGATCGAGTATGTGACGGACCGTCCCGGGCACGACCGGCGGTATGCCCTCTCGAGCGAAAAACTCATGCGCGAAACCGGGTGGACGGCGCAAGTCGCGTTTGACGAAGGACTGGCGCGCACCGTGGATTGGTACCGTAGTCACGCAGCTTGGGTGGCGCGCGTACGCAGTGGCGAGTATCTCAGCTACTACGCCCGTAATTACGAAAACCGCCCGACGGAGTTGCGCACGGTGATCGATGCGCGTGGCCATTGACGCGACTCCGCTCACGCTTTCCACCGGCGGCCTGCACCGCTATACGGAGGAACTCAGCCTGGCGCTGGCGGAGAACTTTCCCCAGGATGAGTATTTTCTGGTGTCTGATCAGCCCTTCTCGATGCCTCCCATGGCGCCGCCCAATCTACACCGTGGCGGCGGGCCGCGACACGCGATTGAGCACCGCTGGTGGCTGTGGGGTTTGCAGCGTGAACTCGCACGCCTGGACGCTCAACTGTTCCACGGCACGGATTTCGCGGTCCCTTATGTGCCACGCCGTCCGAGTGTTCTGACGTTGCATGATCTTTCGCCGTGGATGGATGCGGCGTGGCATTCCGGCGCCGGCCGGGTGCGGCAGCGTACACCTCTCTTGATCGGATTGGGATCGGCCACTATGATCGTGACTCCCAGCGAGGCGGTGCGTCAGCAGGCGATTGAAAGATTCCGCATCCATCCGGGCCGCGTGCGCGCGGTCCCGCACGGCGCCTCCGCCTGTTTCCGCCCGCAGCCCTTCCCCCCCGGTTCGCCCTATTTCTTATATGCCGGAACGCTCGAGCCGCGCAAGAATATTTCCGGTCTGTTGGCGGCTTGGCGCGAGGTGCGGCGCACGCAGGGGGTAGATTTGGTACTGGCCGGGCGCTGCCGGTCCGATTTGCCGCAACTTTCGCTGGAACCAGGGTTGCAGATTATGGGTGAAGTTACTGATGAACGTCTGGCCGGTTTGATTTCGGGGACGCTGGCGTTCGTCTACCCATCGCTCTACGAAGGCTTCGGGTTGCCGGTGCTCGAAGCGATGCAGTGCGGGGCATGTGTGATCACCTCGCGCGATCCGGCGATTACGGAAGTGGCGGCTGGGGCCGCGATCCAGGCCGGCTCGCATGCCGAATTAGTGCAGGCGATGTTGGATATCTCGACACATCCGGAACGGGCTGAGCCATGGCGCACGCGGGCGTTGCGCCGCGCCGGGGATTTTTCGTGGCGCCGCACCGCGCAACTGACGCACGAGATATATGAAGAAGCCCAAAGCCGATATTAATTGTGGGGCAGGACTCCAGTCCTGCGCGGGTCCTCCAGGACCCGCCCTTCGAATCCCGGGCACGCACAGGCCGACGTGGACGTCGGCCGCAGGACTGGAGTCCTGCCCCACTCATGAATAGCGCGCTGTTCATCTCCGCCGAAGCACCCTACCCCCTGGCGGGCGGAGGCGCCATGCGCAGCGCCTCGCTGCTCAACTTCCTGACGCGCCGCTATGACGTGGATATGATCGTCTTCCATGACCCAAGCGCCCCGGATCCGCACATTCATCTGCCGCCCGGCTTGGTGCGCAGCCTGCATATTGTGGAACTCCCGGCGCATGCACGGCATCCGTTTGCCCGCGCAGCGCGCAACGCCGGACGCGTGGTTCGGCTGGTGCCCCCACTCGTGGATCGCTTCGCCGGCTTCGGCAGCCAGATCGGCGCCGCCATTCGCGGTCAGCGCTACGAGGTCGCGGTAATAGAACATTTCTGGTGCGCGCCCTATTGGAATCAGGCCGCCGCGGTAAGCGACACCACCATTCTCGATCTGCACAACATCGAGTCAATCTGGCATGCACGCTGCGCGCAGGCCGCCAAAGGCCCCCGCGTGTCGGCGCATCGCGTCTTTCAAAACATCTCCCGCGGTCTGGAGGAGAAATGGCTGCCGCGCTTCACCTGGCTGCTGGCCGCTTCCGAATCCGACGCGGAACTGCTGCGCTCCATCTCGCCCGCGTCGCATATATCGGTCTACCGCAATTCGATCCCGTTAGCGCCGCTGCCGCCCAGGTGTGAGGAGGACGCCATCGTTTTCTCGGGCAATCTCGAGTACGATCCAAATATCTCCGCCGTGCGCTACTTCCGGAATGAAATCTGGCCCGACCTGCGGGCACGCTGGCCGGGTCTGGTCTGGCGGTTGATCGGCAGGAACCCACAAGCTGTTGCAAAGTTTGTCAGCGGCGACCCACGTATTGAATTGACCGGGCCGGTCGCGGATGCGCTGACGGAACTGGCGCGCGGCAAAGTCGCCGTAGTACCGATTTTGGCCGGCAGTGGTACCCGCGTTAAAATTATCGAGGCATGGGCCGCGGGGGTACCTGTGGTTTCCACGCGACTAGGTGCGGAAGGCCTTCCGGCCCGCGCGGGCGAGCATCTGCTGCTGGCGGACAATGCGCCGGCCTTCTGTGAAGAAGTCTCCAGTCTCCTGGCCAGCCCTTCGCTGAGGGACCGGATCGGACGTGCGGGGCGGTACCTATTCGAGTGTGAATTTACCTGGGAAGCTGTCTGGAGAAGCTTGCAATTCCTAGATCCTGCTACCATGGAAAGATCTGATGCGCTTCGCGATTGATGCTCACGCCATCGGCCGCCATCTTACCGGGAACGAAGTGTATGTCCGCAACCTTCTAGGTGGGTTTAAGGCGCTGGACCACGAATCCGACTTCGTGACTTATTTCTCCGCCGAGGATGCCTGGCAATATGCCACGCCGCGGTTTCATGCCCGGCAAGTGTCACCGAACCCATTCCTGCGGTTGGGAGTGCAGCTGGCCATGATGCTTCGCCAGGACCGTCCCGACCTACTGCACGTACAGTACACGGCGCCGCTAGCCTGCCCAGTGCCGGTGGTGGTCAGCGTACACGATGTCAGTTTTCTGGTGCATCCGGAGTACTTTCCCAAGCTGCGTGCGTGGCAACTGCGGTTCACCGTGGAACGCACCATTCGCTCCGCCGCGCGGATCCTGACGGTGAGCGATTTCTCCAGGGATGCCATTATCGAAGCGTATGGGGAAGCTTGCGCGCGCAAAATCGTAGTGGTGCCCAATGCGGCGGCCAGCGGCTTTCGGCCTACGTCGCGCGAGGGCGCCGTGGCGGCCGTACGGGCGCGTCTCGGCGTGGCGAAACCATTCATACTTTCAGTCGGCGACTTGCAGCCGCGCAAGAATCATATCGGCCTGATCGCGGCATTCGCCGAGTTAGTGCGCGCTTATCCGCAGTTGACTCATGACTTAGTAATGGCCGGCAAAGATACCTGGTTCAGTGTCAAGGTGCGGGAGGCGGCGCGCCAATCAGGAGTGGCCGACCGCATCCACTTCGTGGGCTACGTTCCCGACGAAGATTTGTTACATCTGTATAACGCTTGCGACCTGTCTGTTTTCCCGTCGTTCTATGAAGGCTTCGGATTGCCCGTCCTGGAAGCCATGGCCTGCGGGCGGGCGGTGGCCTGCTCCAGCGCGTCGGCCATCCCGGAAGTGGCCGATAGCGCCGCCATCATGTTCGATCCTTATTCCGCCGGCGAGATGGTGCGTGCCATGGCGGACTTGCTGCGCGATGCGGAACTGCGGGCGCGCATGGAACGTCTAGGGTTGCAGAGGGCATCGCGATTCAGTTGGCGAACCGCCGCGCGGCAGACTCTCGAAGTGTACCGCGACGTCGCGGAGCACCATCGGGCCGCGACCCGGGAATTTGTACACCGATGAGCAAGACCGTTATTTCCAGCAACCGCTTGCTGACGCGCGCGGCTCAGATGCTGGCAGCAATTTATCGAGCCGCGACCTACCGAGCCGCGACCGTGAGGGAGCGGTCCCGCCAAGGGATTGTTGTTTCTATATTCGCATCGCTGGCGCTGCTGCTTCTCGCAGTGGCCGCCGGCGCATGGCAAAGTACACCCGGTGCCGTTCCAGCAGCCAAGACCGCACAGGTTGCGGACGCCAAGAACCCCGCTTCCCCCAATGACGCCGCGCCGCCCAAAGAGTCCGCGGCTCCCAAGAGCAACGGCTTTCCGAATACCGGCGAGTCACTCAATTACACGCTGATCTGGCCGGGCGGCGCCAGCCTCGGAGAAGCCCACCTCACGGCTGTCAAGGGCGATCATGGCTGGCAGTTTGATTTCAATTTGAACGCTTCCGTGCCCGGCTTCGGCGTTACCGATCATTACCATTCGCGCGCCAACGCCGACTTTTGTTCGCTGGAACTGGAAAAAGAGACTATCCACGGATCGCGTCACACGCACGAAAAGACGGTGTTCGATTATAAGGCGGGCAGCGCCACGCGCACGACTTTGGTGACGGGCGGCGGCCATACCGATATCGACATCAACAATTGCGCGCGCGACGGCTTGGATTACGTCTTTTATGCGCGCCGCGAGTTAGGCGCCGGTCATGGCGTGCCCCAGGAGCAGGACGTGCTCTTCGGTGCGTCTTACTCCGCGCGGATGGAATTCGCCGGCGTGCAGGAAGTGACCGTGGCCGGCAAACGACGCCAGGCCGATCACATCAACCTCTACCTTAGAGGGCCCGCCTCCGATTACAAGCTGGACGTTTTCTTCGAGCGCGATCCTGCACGCACGCCGCTGATTATCAAAGCTCCGCTGGCTGTCGGCACATTGACGATGGAGCTTGCGCGCTGAATGCGCGTGGCGTTTTTTTCGCCCCTGCCGCCCTGCCGTAGCGGAATCGCCGACTATTCCGAGACGCTGATCGAACATCTGAAACCACTGGTGGATCTGGAGGTTTTCGCGGATGGCAGCCGCCTGTTCGATCCGGCGCGTTTCGATGTCGCGCTCTATCACCTGGGCAACAACTCGTATCATGAATACATTTACGAGACGGCTTTGCGCCATCCCGGCGTAGTGGTGATGCACGAATCCAACCTGCATCACCTGATGGCCGATCTCACCATTCGGCGTAACGACTGGGACGGGTACCTGCGCGCGTGTGAGTACGAAGGAGGCGCGGAGGCGCTGGCCTATGCGCGGCGTGTGCAAGCGCTCGAGGTCGGACCGGATTACGAGGGTCTGCCGATGACTCGCCGCGTGCTCGAATCCGCGCGCGCCATCATCGTGCACAGCCAGTTCATGGTGGACGAGATGCGTGCGGCGGGCTTCCGCGGGCCGCTGGCGCGTATCCCACACGGCGCCTGGATTCCGCAGACCGACCGCAACGCGTGGCGCTACCGCCTGGGCATCGACGAAGCCACTCCCCTGATCGGCACCTTCGGATTTCTCAAACCCTACAAGCGCATCGCCGAATCGTTACGCGCTTTTCGCCGGCTGCTGCGGGTGGTGCCGCAGGCGAAGATGATTCTGGTAGGCGAGCCGCACCCGGACCTTCCGCTCGCCTCGATGATTCGCACTCTGGGTCTGTCGGCCGCCGTGCGGGTGATGGGCTTCACGCCCAAGGAAGACTTCACGGGCTACATGGGAGCCTGCGACATCGTGCTGAATTTGCGGTATCCAACGGTGGGCGAAAGCTCCGGCAGCCTGCTACGTGCCCTCGGACTGGGAAAAGCCGTGCTGGTTTCAGCGGTGGGCGCATTTCGCGAATTTCCCGAAGAAGTCTGCCTGAAGGTGCCGGTGGGTGAGGGCGAAGAGGATCTGATCTTCGAGTACCTGAACCTGCTGTCTTCGCGCCCCGACGTAGCCCGCGCCATGGGCGAGCAAGCCGCGCGCTATGTAAAAGAACAGTGCAACTGGGACAGAGTAGCCTGCCTGTACGCGTCGTTCCTGAAATCCGTAGTTGAACGAACCGAGTGGAACGAGACACAACCCCGGCCCCTGGCCCCCAGCCCCCGCCCCCCCCGCAACGACACCCCGAACCCGCCCGTCGCCCCAGAGTATATAGCGACCTGGGCCGCCGATGCCGGCTCTGTCGACTACGTTGAAACGCATCTGACGCGGCTTCAGAAGACGCTCGAAATTATTCCGCCAGGCGGCCCCGACGACCGTATTCTCGAAATGGGCGCGTATCTGCAGATCACACCGGCGCTCAGTTCCAAACTAGGCTACGGCTATGTGCGCGGTTGTTACTACGGACCGCTGGGCAAGATCGATCAACGCCGCGCCGTTTCGAGCGACGGCGAAACGTTCGACTGCGAGATCGATCTGTTCAACGCCGAGAAAGATAAGTTCCCATACCCGGACCTCCACTTTTCGACTGTGCTTTGCTGTGAGTTGATCGAGCATCTGACGGAAGATCCCATGCACCTGATGAGCGAAATCAATCGCATCGTGAAACCCGGCGGCCACCTGGTGCTGACCACTCCGAACATCGGCAGCCTGCACGGCATCTCGGCCATCCTGAACGGCTACCATCCCGGTATTTTCACGGCGTATATCCGGCCGCGCACCGGCGGCGAGGTGGAAGCCCGGCACAATCGCGAGTACACTCCGAAAGAGATCGAGCGGCTGCTGGCCAATTCGGGTTTCACGGTGACACGCATCGAGACCGGTCCCTTCCGTCAGACTCCCCGCCCGGAGGAAGGTTGGGTGCTGAATCTGCTCGACCAGTTTGAATTGCCGAAAGAGTTGCGCGGCGACGATATCTACTGCGTGGGCCGCAAGACGGGCGCCGTACGGGAGCGCTTTCCGGACTGGCTGTACGCATGAGCGCCGCGCGCACGAACGCCGCTTTCGAAAGCCCGGACGTGCAGTTGCGCGGCCCGCTCGACGTGGAAGCACGCTTCAATCTGCGGAACACATCGGGCGATTCCTGGCGGCCCGGCGAGGGATTCGCCGCCGGATTCCACATCTACGATTCCGACAGCGGGACGTTGGTGGTGGATGGCGAACGCCAGGCGCCGCTCGCCGATGTCGCACCCGGCGGCTCCGTGCCGGTGGATCTGCACTTCGCGCTGCCGCCCGAATCGGGCCGCTACGACGTATTCATCTCACCCATGCGCGAGGATGTTTGCTGGTTCTACACGCGGGGTTGGCCGTTCTTGCGCGTGCAGGCGATTGTCGAAGACGGGCGCGCGCGCCTGGAACGAGTGCGCGTGGTGACCCTGCGCACCATTCGCCGTGAGAATCTGCTGCGCGCGGTCGGCCGGGCTTTCACGCTGCCCATCGCTACCATCGTGCGCAACCGCAGCCTGATCCGCACCATGGTCCGCCGCGATATTCTGGGTCGCTATCGCGGCTCATTTGGCGGCGTCTACTGGACCATTCTGAACCCGCTGCTGCTGATGCTGACATATTATTTCGTATTCGGCATGGTGCTGCACGCGCGCTTCGGCAACGATCCCAGCCGCGCGGGCTTCGCTCTCTATTTCCTCGCCGGAATGCTGCCGTGGCTGCCGTTCAGCGAAGCGGCCGGACGCGCGCCTACAGTGATGATGGATCACCGCAATTTCGTAAAGAAGCTCGTTTTCGCCGTGGAAACTCTGCCGGTCAACCTGGTGGTTTCGGGTCTGGTCACGGAAGTTTTCGCCCTGCTGTTATTCACCATCGGCGTGTTTCTGGCGCGCGGGCGAGTGCCTGCTTCGGTGGCGTGGCTGCCCGTGCTGCTGGTGCCGCAGGTGCTCTTCACCGCGGGTGTTTGCTGGTTTCTGGGCGCACTGGGCGTGTTCGTGCGCGACCTGGGTCAGGTGATCGGTTTCCTGCTGACGCTCTGGTTCTTCCTGACGCCCATCTGTTACCCGGAAGCATCGCTGCCCAAAGCCGCGCTGCCGCTGCTCGGAAAGAACCCGATGTTCGTGCTGGTGCGCGGCTATCGCGCGATTTTTCTGGAAGGCCATGCTCCCATGTGGGGCTCGCTGTGGAAGCTGTGGATCGCGGCGGCGGCCGTTTTCATTCTGGGGCACGCGTGGTTTTACAAGCTGCGCCGGTCGTTCGCCGATATCATCTGAACTCCACCCATGCTGGCTAAGCTGACCGCCGTGCTCGTCGCGTACGGACTGCCAGGCATCCTGGTGCTGGCCTTTATCGATTCCGCCGGCATTCCGGTGGCCTCGGGCATGGACGCGCTGGTGATTCTGGTGTCCGCCAAGACGCCATCGCATGCACTGGCGGCCGCGGCGATGGGAGTGCTGGGATCGCTGATCGGAAACGTAGTGCTGTTCATGGCCGCCCGAACCGGCGCGCGGCGCTTCGTAAAGGACGTCCCGCAGCCCGGAGACAAGCGGCGCTTTCGCGAGTGGTTCCGGCGTTACGGCTTGCTGACCGTCTTCATACCGTGTATGCTGCCGATCCCGCTGCCCTTGAAGGTATTCGTGATCTCTGCTGCGGCGTTCGGCACCCCGTTGCGAACGTTTGTGGCGGTGGTCCTGCTGGGGCGGGCCATCCGTTACGGCGGCGAGGCGTACCTGGGGGTCGTATTGGGCGAAGGATCGTGGCGATACTTGCGCGCGCATACGTGGCACTTACTGGGCGGGGCGGTGGCGCTATTCGCCGTGCTCTATGTGCTGCTGATGTGGACGGAGCGCCGGCGGTTGAGACACCATCTCTCCGGACGCCACAATCCCGAATGAATTGCTATTCCTCGCCTCGCAGCAACGGCTTTTTCGTGTACTGAGCTGGCACGGACACGATGTGACCTGCCAACTCCGTTTGACCTCGGCGGCGACCCACGACGCGAACATAACCAAGGAAGCTGCCACGATCGGCCTCAAGCGCGCTGATTTCCAGTTCGTTGTCAGGGGCGATCACCCGGTGCCAGTCGAGCCACCGCTCCCAGCCGTCCGGCATGGTATCGGCCACATCAATGTCCATGATGCCCGTTCGTTCCCAGTGCCGTCGCCACCATGACGCCGAATGCAAACTCCAGAGATCCTGGGTCCACCACCGGCGAAGCTGTTCAGGAAGGGGACCTTCGATTTCCTGAACCAGACCAGCGCCCGAAATCCCTATTTGGCCGCCTGGCTTGACAAACCTTGCGAGGTAGTTCAGGTAGAGATCGTCCGTCCCGTAGTAGTAGAAGGAATCGATACACACGATGACGTCGAAAAACTCCGTGCCGAAAGGTAGCTGTCTGGAATCGGCGTGGATTGGGAACACGCCATCCTCAACGCCGGCATCCCGGATTCGTTGCATGTTCTCCGAAACGTTGAACCATAGGTCAGTTGCCCAAACCTGAACACCAAATTCCCGGCGCAGGAAGATCGATGACGCCGCCCGCCCGCAGCCGAGGTCGAGCACCCGCATCCCTGGCCGCAGATCTAGTGCTCGAGTGAGCCACTCGGTCAGCCAGAGCGAATTCGCCCCTCCACTGACGCTAGCCAGGATCCATTCGGGGTGGTATTGCGAAGAGCGAGGAAAGCTCGTGGAAACGAACCGTTTGTCTGAGGTCACATTCCCCCGATTATCGCACCATGCACGGTCGGGAACGTTGCTTCACTTGCCCGCTGGATAAACCATCACTTCTAATTCCCCCCCATCCGGAGCGTCCGTCGATTTGCCCGCGCCGATGGTCTTGATGCGGGTGGTGTCATCCAGCTTAAAGTGCGCTACCAGGTAGTCCCGCGCCACCACGGATCGCGCGGCCGTCACCTGGCGTTCCTTTGCCGTGTCGCCTTTCGCATCCGCATAACTCGCCACTACGGCCAAGCCAAAAGGATTCTGTTCCAGGAAGTGTCCCGCATCGTCCAGCATCTTGCCATTCTTAAGCTTCGCGCTATCGGCCTTGTCAAATAGCTTGCTGGCGCGATAGGTGAAGCTCTTGCTGGGAGCCGTTGCGGGCAACTCCGCGATCGCATTCTTGTTGAGGTCGGCGTCGTCTTCATACCCTCGCTTCTTGAAGAATCCGCGCAGCAGGAAGTTGTGTTTGAGCGCTTCCGTGTCATCCTGCAGATTCGCGGTGGCCGCGTTGATATGCTGATACATTGACCCGCTGTTGATGAGTTCGCCCACACTGCCCTTTCCGCTGTTCAGCTTCGAACTGATGGCGTCGAGGTTGCCGGTGGTCTGACTGATATTCTGCATGGCGCCCTGGGCGGTGTCCAGCAGTGCGTTCGTCTTCTTGATCATGTCCGAAATTTGCAGAGGTGCCTCCGCGCCAATTGTGTCGCCGTTTTTCACCGGCGGCGCGCCTGGTGTGCCGAACGAGATCTCGATGTATTGGTCGCCTACCAATCCCTCGGTTTGAATCGCCGCCACGGAATCCTTCTTGATTACCGCGCGCGTGGTATCCCGCAGGTCCATCTCCACCAGCACTTTTTGATCGGGCCGGCTGGGCAGGACGATGCGGTGTACAGTGCCTTGATGCACGCCCCCCACCCGCACTGCCGCGCCCTGCGCCAGGCCCGCCACGTTCTGAAAATCGGCATTCAACCGGTAGGTCGAACTGAAGCGGAACTGGCTGTTCCCGATCCAAAAGACGCCCGCTGCAAAGATCAACAGCGCCGCCACAATGAAAATTCCCAATCGCAAAGCCCTTGACATATGCGTCACCTAACATCCGTTTTCGAAGAACTCTTTCGCGAACGGAACCTGGCTGCTTCGCAGATCGTCGAAGCTTCCTTCCACCACGATCTTGCCTTGGTCGATCAACGCCACGCGGTCCGCGAATATACGCGCGCTCGGAATATCGTGTGTCACCACCACCGCGGTCATGTGGCGCTGCTTCTTCAAATCCGCAATCAGATTCGAGATTTCAGTCGCCGTAATCGGATCGAGGCCGGCAGTCGGCTCATCGAAGAGCAGGATTTCGGGATCGAGAGCCAAGGCGCGCGCCAGCCCCACACGCTTCTGCATACCCCCGGAAATCTGCGACGGCAGCTTCTCCAGATCCTTCTCCATTCCCACGTTCTTCAGCAGCTCGCGCGCACGCTCTTTCTGCTCCTCTTGTGGCTTGCGGCTGTGGCGCTCCAGCGGAAACATGACGTTTTGTTCGATGGTCAACGAGTCGTATAGGGCCGCCTGCTGAAATAGAAACCCGATTCTCTTGCGCACTTCGTTCAAGTCGTTTCGGGAAAGGTTACCGATGACCTGGCCGCCAATGCGCACCGCGCCGGAGTCGGCCGGCTCCAGGCCGATCAGCAGCTTGAGCAGGACGCTCTTTCCGGTGCCGCTGCGGCCCATCACCACCAGTGTCTCGCCCTGCTTTACTTCCAGCCGGATCCCGTTCAACACGGACTGCTTGCCGAACGATTTATGCAGATCCGTAACATCGATGGCAGATCCCTGATTTTCGCCCGCCATGCCTCTTACCTCACGCTGACGGCCAGATGGTCAGAATCAGCCGCACGAGCACCACGTCCGCCACAATTACGAACAGCGATGAAAGCACCACGGAACTGGTGGCGCTGCGGCCAACTCCTTCCGTTCCGCCTCGGGTACGCATACCCTGGAAGCAGGCAATCGCGCCAATGATCGCACCGAACACAGCCGTCTTCAGAATGGGTGGAATGTAGTCGGCGAACGCGACGTTTTTTAAGCCGTTCTCCAGGAACAGGTGCAGCGAGACAGGTTCGGCTAACGTGTTGGCGACCCACCCCATGAAGATCCCGCAGAAATCCGCGGTTATGGTAAGCAATGGCAGCATCAAGATGCAGGCGAGCACCCGCGTGGCGGCCAGGTACCTGTAAGGATCGACCGCGGAAGCCTCCATCGCGTCGATCTGTTCGGTCACTTTCATGGAACCGAGCTCCGCGCCGATCCCCGCGCCCGCGCGTCCGCTAACGACTAGCCCTGTGATTATGGGACCGGTCTCTTTTACCATCGAGAAAACGATGATGGATGGCAAAAACGATTTGGCGCCGAAGCGGATCAAGCTATCCCATGTCTCGAGCGAGAGCACCACGCCGGTGGCCGCTCCGGCCAGCGCGACCAGCGGCAGGGCCTGTGCGCCAATCGCGTCGCATTGCCGCAGCAGTTCACGCCACTCAAACGGCGGAGTGACGGCGGACTTGGCGAGCCGTGCACAGAACAATGCCAGTTCGCCAAACCATTCCAAAGCGGAAGCGAGCAGAGTGCCCACATCCCGGTACATGCTTCTGATGTGCCAAATCCGGGAAGCGCGGGAGAATTCTGGTATCGCTTTTCACGCTTCGCGCAAGGCGTCTGATATACTCCTGACTCATGGATACGAATCGGCGCAATTTTCTTGCTGGAGCCCTGCTTACCGCAGCATCCTTGTCGCGATTGTCACGGGCGGATGATGCGGCTGACCGGCCCAAGGTGCGGACCATCACGGCATTTCTCAAATTGGATCGCGCCCGCTACCAGGAACAGGTCGCGGACACCCTGCGGATGTTGCGGCAGGGCAAGCGCAGTTTAGAAGCGGGCGGTTATCAGGTGGAGACCATTCGCATTACCACCCAGCCTTTTCCAGAATATGTGCGCGATTTGGGACGGGCGGAGACCCTCCGATTCTTTCGCGATTACGATGCGCTGGCCATCAAAGAATCCTTCCTCGGGAATATCGGTCCCGCGATGTTGAGCGACCGGGGCGACCCGGCGGACGCCGCGTTGCTCGGCGAGATTCTGTGCGCCACCAGGAGCCTGAGAGCCAGCATGGTGATGGCCAACGACGACGGAATCCAGTGGAAGAGCTTGCGCGCCGCCGCCCAACTCGTGAAGTTCGTAGAGGAGCACAGCACCGGCAGCGCCGGAAATCTCAATTTCGCCGCCACCGCCATGCTTGCGCCGTACGCGCCGTTCTTTCCAGGTTCGTATCACCTGGGCCAAGGGCGCTGCTTCGCCATTGGGACGGAAGGGGCCAACGTCGTCGAGCGCGTCTTCGCCCAGACTACGGGGAACGCCCCTTTGGCCGCCGAGCGGCTATCCCAGGTTTTGGCCGGACACGCCGTGGCGTTGGAGCAACTCGCCCGGCAAGTGGAGAAGGAGACCGGATGGACGTACATGGGCCTTGACCCCACACCGGCGCCCTTACGCGAGGTATCCATCGGCGCCGCCATCGAGAAGTTCACGGGCGAGCCCTTCGGAACGAGCGGCACCATGACGGCGGCAGCCATCATCACCAGGGCCGTGCAGTCCGCCCCTGTGAAACGTGTCGGGTTCTGCGGCTTGATGCTGCCGGTACAGGAAGATAGCCTGCTCGCGCAGCGCTGGAGCGAGGAAACGTACAATCTCGATTCGCTGCTGGCATACTCGGCGGTTTGCGGCACGGGCTTGGACACCATCCCCATGGCGGGCGGCGTACCTCAGACACAGGTCGAACGCATCCTCAGCGACGTGGCCACGCTGGCCCTGAAGTGGAAGAAGCCCCTGACGGCGCGACTGCTGCCGGTCGCCGGGAAGAAGGCCGGTGAGCGCACGGAATTCAGCGATCCATCCCTGGTGAACACATTGATCCGCCCTGTTGCGTAAATCGTGGGGCAGGCGTCCACGCCTACGCGGGACGTCTACGTCCCGCCAAATGGCGAGCCTCAGTGCGTTGGAATTCCTTCCATCGGCGCCAGCGCGCGTACTTCGATTGTAGACAGGCTGCTGTTGCCCAGGAATCCGGCGGCTATGGAGACCGCCTCGTCACGGTCCCTCGCTTCGATCAGCGTGTATCCTCCCACATGCTCGCGTGTCTCGGCGAATGGGCCATCGGTTACCAGCGGCTTGCCGCTGCGCCCGCGGACAGTGTTCGCCGTGGATGCCGGCTGCAGCGGAGCGCCGCCCAGAAACTTCCCTTCCGCGATCAGCTGTTTTACGTACGGATCGACCCCCGCCATGGCCTGCTGCCGCTCGGCCTCGCTCAAAGCCAGCCAGGCCTCTTCGTCCAGATACGTTAGCAATAGATAAGTCATATCGTCTCCCACAGTGGATCGAACGGCCGGCGCAAAAATCGACAATTCACTGCGCGGCGCCGATCTCTTCAAACACAGCCCGGAAGGTCTGCACTACTTCGTGCGATTGCGCGTCCCCGGTCTGTTCGCCGAAGTACGCCTTCGCAAAAGATCCGAACGGCACCCAGGTGGTTTGGAGCACTCCTTGCATGCGGCCGGCAATCTCCCCGGTGGCATGCGCACGCGTATCCCGCACCATGGCAAGCTGTCCCAGCGCGACGTTCGGCTTGCGCCACGGGCACGCCAGCACGGGGAAGCCTTCCAACGCGAAGTACGTGATCGACGGCAGCACCCTCTCATAATGCCAGTCGCAGATCACGATATCTTTCGGCACCATGCGGATCGCATCCTGCGTACCGTTCGCGCTGGCTTCCCACTTTCCCATGCCGGTAGTAGCGCCATCCAGGAATCGATCGCCCCAGATCCAGAGAGTGCGGCCGGATTGCGCCAAGTGATCGTGAATGGCCTTTACCTCGCCGGCAAACAGGCCCGCCTTATTCCCGCCTCTGCATCGCTCGCAATCGTTCTCGCCCAGGAAGAAAACCTCGTCCATGCCGGCATGAAAAGCGTGTGCTTCGGTCACGTCTGCGATCTCGTCAATCAGGTCGAAAACGATTTCATGCACTTTGGGATGCAGCGGGCAGTAACTGCGGCAATAGATCCCGGCGTTCTGCGGATACTTGCCCGGCGTCTCGTCCAGTTCCGGATGGGAGCGCAGTAATCCGCCGGTGTTGCTGGCCCAGGACTGGTGCCCGAGCAGGTTGATTTGCGGAATCAGTTGCACACCGGCATCGCGGCACGCCGCGACGATCTTCTTGACGTCATCCTTAGAAAGCGCGTCGGAATCGGCTACCTCAGGCCGGCGCATGAATTTGTATTGATAGTCAAACTCCATCACGAGCGTGTTCACACCCACTTTGGGCAGGGCTTCGCGAATGAAGCGTACCGCCAGATCCATTTCATCCGGCTTCGGCGCCATGATGTGGAGACCCCGCACCGGCAGCGTGGGCGATGCGGCATTCAGCCCCAACGCGAACAGCAGGGTCACAGCCGCGCCTGCGATTCGATAATTGAATTTCATGGCCACAAGTGTAGCGCCGGGTGCGATCAGTTAACATCGGTAATAGCATCCAGAGAGGTTCCGGAATGTTTCGTTTTGTAGCCGCCGCGTTTTTGATGAGCCTGATGGCCGGCTTACATCCAGCGCCAGCCCAGACACCGGCCGCGCCCCCCCGCCCGGCACGTCCCACGCCCCCGACCCGCGATCCCCATACGCCCGGTTACGTCGCGGCGAAGGAACTTCCGGACGGCGCCAACGCGCCCGCGGATGCTGATGGAAATTTTATACTTGGCCCCACGCACAACCCCGTCCTGGAGACGACCGTGCGCGAAGGTGTGCCGCAGGGAGCGGTCTATACGCTCACCATGGAGTCGTCCGCCAGCCGGATCTATCCCGGCATTGCGCGCGATGCCGGCACGTTTGGCCAGCCGGATCCTAATGATCCAGCCAAGCTGGTAGTCACCACCAGCCACCCGGCTCCCTACACCCGCCAGGTGGCTGTGTATGTCCCGAAACAATACGTTGCCGGCACCGTCGCGCCATTCATCGTCGGGGCCGACGGACCTGACCGGTTATTGTTTACGGCCCTCGATAATCTGATCGCCGAACATCGCGTGCCCGTCATGATTGCGATCTCGTTAGGCAACGGCAGCGGCGACGCGCAGGGCAGTGAACGCGGTCTGGAATATGACACGATGTCCGGCCTGTACGCGGAGTTCGTAGAAAAGGAACTGCTGCCGCTGGTGGAGAAGCAGTATAACGTGAAGGTGACCAAGGATCCCGAGGGAAGGGCGACCATGGGGGGCAGTTCCGGCGGTTCCTGCGCCTTGATTATGGCGTGGTACCACCCCGAGCTTTACCACCGTGTGCTCACCTACTCCGGCACCTACGTCAACCAGCAGTGGCCGCCGAACCCCCAAACTCCGCACGGCGCTTGGGAATTCCATGAACATCTCATCCCCAATAGCCCGCCCAAGCCGCTACGCATCTGGATGGAAGTCGGCGACCGCGATCTGTTCAATCCGAATTCAATGCGCGACGAAATGCACGACTGGGTGGTGGCAAACGAGAACATGGCCAGGGTGCTGGCCGCCAAGGGCTATCACTACCAGTTTGTGTTTGTGCGCAACG
This sequence comes from Bryobacterales bacterium, assembly GCA_963818855.1. Classification (GTDB taxonomy): domain Bacteria; phylum Acidobacteriota; class Terriglobia; order Bryobacterales; family Bryobacteraceae; genus Bog-159. The sequence continues at coordinate 157,787 of CAWFUH010000001.1, forward strand.
CCGGCCACACGGACCGCGCGGTGAAACAACAGACGCTGCCCGAGGCGTTGGAATATCTGTGGCAGGGGTACCCGATTTCCGGGCCGAAGAATTGACGGCGGCCGCAAAAGTTCGCGGCGTCGCTAACGAATCCCGTGCCCCGTCGTACACTAATCCAAGGAGCATTATGTTTCGACTAGCCTGTCTGTTCCTCGCCGGAGCCGCGGCGCTTCTTGCCTGGGACGCAAATGATGACCTGCTCGACGCCGCCCGCAAAGGCGATCTCGACACGGTAAAGGCCCTGCTCGAAAAAGGCGCGCCCATCGAGGCCAAGACGTCTTACGGCCAGACGCCTCTCTATCTGGCAGCTATGAGCGGCCATGAAGACGTGGTCCGGTTTCTGCTGGAAAAGGGCGCCAAGACCGATATCACCGACACGTTCTATAAAGCGCCCATGCTCGACTTCGTTGTCGACCGCAAGCATTACGCCATTGCCAAGCTGATCATTGCCAAGGGAACCGGTGGTAATGTCGATGCGCAACTGAAAGCGGTGGCCGACCATCCGGACCTGGTGCAGGCAGTGCTGGACAAGGGTAAGCCGAGCCAGTCGGTACTGGATAGCGTCTACGAAGGAGCGCTCACCGGAAACAAAAAAGAAGTCGCCGAACTGTTGAAGAAGGCCGGCGCCCACGAACCGGCGCCCGCCATGGTAATCGACACCAAGGTGCTCGAAACCTACGTCGGCACCTTTAAGACAGACGCATTTCCATTGGATATCAAGGTATTCGTGAAAGAGGGAAAGCTTTTTATGCAGGCTACCGGGCAGGACGCCTTCGCGCCGAAGCCCCAGAGTCCGACGGTATTCGCATATGGCCCGGCCGATCTGTCGGTGGAGTTCGATTCACCATCGAGCTTCACCTTGAAGCAGGGCAGCATGAACCTCAAGTTCAAGAAGGCGGTAACGCAATGAAACGAGCTCAGGTTTGGTTCGGGTTGATATTAGCCGCCGTAAGCACGGCCCTCGGGGGCGATTGGCCGCAGTTCCGCGGTCCCGCCGGCTCGGGCGTAGGCGATGGCGTCAAGCCACCCGTGAAGTGGGACGCCACCAAGGGGACGAACATCCTGTGGAGCGTCGAAATCCCCGGGCTCTCCGTCTCATCCCCCATCGTTTGGGGCGACCAGGTCTTCGTTACCACGGCGGTCTCCAGCGATCCCAAACAAACATTCCGCACCGGTCTTTACGGTGACACCGATCCGGTTAACGACAGCTCGCCGCACAAGTGGCTGGTCATGGCCATCGACAAGAAGACTGGAAAAATCCTTTGGCAACAGATCGCCCACCAGGGGATACCCAAAACCAAACGGCATCCGAAGTCGTCGCAATCCTCCCCATCGCCGGTGACCAACGGACAGGTAGTAGTGGCGTATTTCGGCTCCGAAGGGCTGTATGCCTATTCCACCTCCGGCGAACTGCTTTGGAAGAAAGATCTGGGACTGCAGAACTCCGGATGGTTCTTCGATCCCGATTCGGAGTGGGGAGCGGCCAGTTCGCCGGTAATCTACAAGAACACGGTGGTCGTTCTATGTGACCGCCAGAAGGATTCCTTCATTGCCGCGTTCGATCTGAAAGACGGCCGTGAACTGTGGCGCACCGCGCGTGCGGAGATCCCCTCGTGGGGCACCCCCACACTCGTGCCGGCCAAGGACCATACGGAGATCGCCACCAACGCGCCCAAGGCCATTCGCGGCTACGACGCCGACACCGGCAAACAATTATGGTCCATGAGCCCGAACTCCGAAGTGGTTTGCACCACGCCGGTCTCCGCCGCAGGCCTGATCTATGTGACCGCAGGCTATCCGCCCGTGCAGCCTATTTATGCGATCAAGGTGGGATCGAGCGGCGACCTGACCCTGAAGGACGGCAAAGAATCGAGCGACGCCATCGCCTGGAGCAAGCAGCGCGGCGGCGTGTATCTGCCTTCGCCGCTGGTCTACGAGGAGCGCCTTTACACTGTAAGCAACAACGGCATCCTGAGCGTCTACGACGCCAAGAGCGGGACGCGCGTCTACCAGCAGCGCGTAGGCGAGGGCGGCTCTTTCGTAGCCTCGCCGGTGCTTGCGGCGGGCAAGCTGTACATCAGCAGCGAGGATGGCGACGTATACGTGGTGAAGGCCGGCGCGCAATACGAATTGCTGTCCAAAAATCCCATCGGCGAACCCGTGCTGGCCACTCCTGCCCTGGCCGGCGACCTGCTGCTGGTCCGCGGAGCAAAGCATTTATTTGCTATCGCAGAGTAGGCGCGGCTGTCAACAAATGCACGCGGCACGATCGGCGGGGATGGTTCCTGTTTTTGTTTTGCTGATGGCCACCGGACTATCGGCGCAGCCGGGATGGGCGCAGCCGGGTTCCGCAACGCATAAACAGGTAGCGCCCCCGGCAGACTTTCATCGGCCCAGCAGGAATTTCGCTACTCCCATCGGCGTATTTGACGGCCAGTCCGACATTGGAAGCGCGCTGGTGCCGGGCAGCGCCCGTTACGATGACGGTACGAAGCAGTACACCATCCGCTCCGCCGGCTATAATGTCTGGTACACGCGCGACGAGTTCCGGTTTCTGTGGAAGAAGATGTCGGGCGACGTGTCGCTGGCCGCCGATATCCGCTTCCCCGACCCGAACGGCTACGGCGACCGCAAGGCGGTCCTGGTGATTCGTCAGGACCTCGATGACGATTCCAAGGAAGCCATCGCCGCGCTGCACGGTCTCGGCATGATTCACTTGGCCGAGCGTCCTGAGAAGGACGTCCGCGTCACCGATATGGAGTACCGCGTGGGGGGCCGCGGGCGCGCTGGCGGCACCAACCCGGACAGCCTGGTCGGCGTCATGGCTAAACGCATCGGCATCGAGAAGCAGGGCGACTCTTTTGCACTCTTCGTCAGTCTGGAAGGCGAACCAATGCACCAATTCGGCCCGGCCATCCACCTGCACGTCGATGGGCCCTTCTACGCCGGTATCGGGTTTTGCTCGCATCTGCCGGATATAATCGATACCGCCGTGCTCTCCGGCGTCGTTCTCGAAAATTCCGCCGGTAGAGTCCGCTAGGCGGGCCGCTTGGGTGGAATTTGCCGCAATACGCCCCTAAATTTGCGTGAATTAACGCAATCGCTTCTACTGGTTTTTCGTTCCGAAAGCGACAAACTGCGCCTGCGAACAAAACATCTGCTGGACCCTCAAATGCTGTGTCTGACGCACTGAGTTAATTCAGTGCGCTAATAGAGCGCAAACCTCTTGACAGTGACGCGGACTGCGCGCCTGGAACTGGAGCAGCCGATGATTACCACAGACGAAGCCGAACAATGTTTCGATTCGATTGAGAGCGCTCAGGACTTCATGAAGGTCCTGGCCGACACGGTCTTGGATGCCATGAAGGAACTCAACCAAGATCAGCAGGCGGCGTTGCAAGAAGGCCAACCGCGCCGGGCGCAAGCCATCGAACTCGCCATTTTCAAACTGAAAACCCTGGGTTGTCACGTGCACAAGAGCCGCATCATTCTGAACGATCTGCGCACCGTGCGGCGCCTCATCCTGAACGAGCGGCAACCCAAAGAGCGCGTTATGGCCGCCGGATCGTTCTAAACGGTTCCGGAAACAGTTATGAAACGCTGCATATACTCTAAACGGATATTGAGGTATACTACTACTTAATATCTCAACAGCCAGTCCGGCCCAGGGCAGCCCGCGAGGCGGCCCGCATTAAGCCTTTGCCGGCAATAGTGAGAGCCAGGAGGTCCGATGTTCAACGCCATCCAGACGCCCGCACAATCGGCCTATTGGATGATCCAGGGCCGCTTCCTGTTCTGGATCATCAACCTCGTTGGCTTGGCGTGTTTCGCTTTCATCGTGGCCAGGCGCCTGACGCCGCTGATCCGCGGCCAACGCGATCCACGCTTCGACCGGCCCTGGACCCGGCTGGGCAGGCTCCTGAAATTCTGGTTCGGCCAGTGGAGGCATCCGCGCTACCTCGCCGCCGGCATCATCCATATATTCCTGTTTGCGGGTTTCATGGTCCTGGTGGTGCACACCGGATTTTTCATGGCGCTCGGAACCTCAGCGCATCCGTCGATGCCCGGCGGCCTGTATGCCGCGGTCTCGGACTACGCCGCGACCATCGTCTTCCTCTGCATGATGGTGCTGATCGTGCGCCGGCTGCTGAAGCCCGCGCGCTACGCGGTGCCTGCCCAATACGGCAAGGCCCGCACGGCCGACGCCATCTTCTTGCTGGCGCTGATCGCACTGTTGATGGCCGCCGATGGCGTATTCGAGGGCAGCCTGGCAGCCAGCCAGACCGCGCTCCGCGTGCCCGCCGAATCGCTGGCAATCTTCTCCATGCCATGGATTCTCGCGAAAGCGCTGGTTTCCGCCCCCCTGCCGATGCTCGCGAATCTGTATCTGGGCGCGTATCTGGTGCATGAACTGGCGTTCTTTTTTCTGCTCTGCTACCGCCCGTTCGGAATACAGTTCCACGTAGAGACATCCTTATTTAGCGTTTACTTCGCCAAGCTGGATCGCGGAACCGTGAAGCCGGTGCGATGGGGCGTTCCGGACGACAAGCTGGACCAGGTGAAATCCTTCGGCGTGAAAACCTTTGAAGATTTCACTTGGAAGCACATGCTGGATTTCTACTCCTGTGCCGATTGCGGCCGCTGCTCTGACCAGTGTCCGGCGAATGCGGTGGGCCGCCCGCTGTCGCCGCGATTCCTTACGACGAAAGCGCGCGACTACGCCTTCCGGCACTATCCGATGTTTGGCGCTGCGGGCAACGGTCATGCGCTGGTCGGCGAAATTTATTCGGAAGACGAAATCTGGTCGTGCACCACCTGTGGGGCATGCGAAGCGGAGTGCCCCCTGCTGGTCGAGTACATCGACAAGATCGTGGACCTGCGGCGCGGCCTGGTGGATGACGGCAAGGTGCCGCAGTCGCTGCAGAAGCCGTTGAAGGCTCTCGAAAGCCGCGGCAATCCCTTCGGCAAGATGGAAAAGAAGAAGGCCGATTGGATCAAGAACAACGGCTTCCAGCAAACTTGCAACGTCAGAATCCTGAACGGAGAACAGGCGGCCGACACGTTGTATTTTGTCGACAGCATCACCTCCTTCGACGACCGCATCCAGGCCATTGGGCGGGCCACTGCAAAGATTCTCGACAAGGCCGGCGAAAATTTCGGCATCCTTGGCGCTGCCGAGAGAGACAGCGGCCACGACGTGCGGCGCTTCGGTGAAGAGACATTATTTATGGCTCTGCGCGATCACAACACGGAGGCCATCCAAGCGTCCGGGGTGCGGCGCATCGTCGCGTCCGATCCGCACGCCTTCAACGCCCTGAAGCACGACTACAAAGACATGCCGCCGGTGGAACACATCAGCCAGTTCATGGCGCGCGCCGTCGAAGAGGGCCGCATCAAATTGAATCCGGTCGAAAACGGAAACAATGTGTACGCCTACCACGACCCCTGTTATCTGGGCCGCCACAACGGAGTGTACGACGCCCCGCGCGCCGTGCTGGATGCGGTCCCCGGATTGCAGCGCGTGGAAATGGCGCGCTCGCGCGACCGTTCGTTTTGCTGCGGCGGCGGCGGCCTGGCGCTGTTCTATGAACCAACCGAAACCGAGCGCATGGGTGTGAAGAGAGTGCAAATGGCAGCCGAAGCCGGCGCCAACGTGATCGTGACTGCCTGCCCATTCTGCATGGTGAACATGGAAGATGCCATCAAAGTCGCGGGCATGGAAGGTAAGATGGCCGCCATCGACCTGGCGGAACTGGTCGAGAAACAGATGAGGTGAACGTGGAAATCTTAGTTTGCGCAAAACGGGTCCCCGATACTTCTGAAAACGAGATCGAGCTGAACGCGGCGGGAAACGACATCGAACGCGACGATCTGGTGTATTCGGTGAACGAAGCGGATAACTACGCCGTCGAGGAAGCTCTGGAGATCGTGGAGCGAACCGGAGGCACCGTCACGGTGGTCACCGTGGGCGATGACGAAGATGAAGAGATTCTGCGCCGCGAAATGGCCATGGGAGCGAAACAGGCTGTGCTGCTCTCAGACGAAGCCTTCGCGGGATCAGACGGGCAGGGCATCGCCTCCATCCTGGCGTCCTTCGTCAGAAAGGGCCACTACGAGCTGATCCTGACCGGAGTGCAAGCCGACGACGGGGCCGCGCAAGTGGGCGGCATGCTGGCAGCCATGCTCGACTATCCGTTCGCTTCGCTGGTCACGTCCATCGAAGTATTGGATGGTGGGAAGCTGAAAATCGGCCGGGAAATCGAGGGCGGCAATAAAGAGCTCTACGAAATCGATCTGCCGTGCGTGCTTTCGATCCAGACCGGCATCAACGAGCCGCGGTATGTCGGCATGCGCGGCATACGCCAAGTCGCCTCCGTTCCCATTCCCACGTTCGGGAAAGCGGATTTGGGCGTGAATGGCTTCGCAGGACGGGCCGCCGCCCGGGTCACCCGCACCGATTACTTCACGCCACCGGCGGGCCATGGCGCGGAGATGCTCACGGGCAACCATGACGAGATTATCGGCAAGCTGATCGAGCTGCTGAAAAGCAAAGGAGGGCTAACTTAATGGCACGAATATTCGCTTATATCGTCCATAAATCCGGCGTGGCGGACGATTCCGCGGCGGAATTAGCGGCCGCGGCCCGCCAGATCGATGCCGCGCAATCACCCGCCGCGGTGGTGACCGGCTGGGGCGCGGATCTGGACGCGGTGTGTGAATCGTTGCGGTCCACTTTCGGCGAAGTCTGGAAAATCGCGCACGAAGCGCTGGCGTATCCGAACGCTGAAGTGGTCCGCCAGGCGCTGGTGAACGTCCTCCCGGCGGGCTCGATGGTGCTGTTGCCGCATACGCACTTCGGTACCGACCTGTCACCCGGACTTTCCATCAAGATGAAAGCCGCTTACGTGCCGGACGTGGTGGGCATCGAGGGCGCTGATGGGCCCGCGCTCAGACTGGTGCGCCAGGAATTCGGCGGCCAGTTGAGCGCACACATTCGTTGCGATATCTCATCCGGCGCGGTAATCAGCATCCGTCAGGGCGCCTTCAAGGCTCTTGCAGGCGGGGGCACCGCCGGGCAGGTGGTGGACAAATCCTCCTCCGCCGGCACGCTGGTTTCGAAGCGGCGCTACGTGGAAACAGTGGCCGCCGAGACCGGCGATGTGGATATTACCAAGTACCCGGTGCTGGTCTCGGTCGGACGCGGCATCCAGGAACCGGACAACATCCCCATCGCGCAGGAATTGGCCGACGCGCTGGGCGGAGCGGTGAGCTGCTCGCGGCCCGTGGTGGACGCCAAGTGGATGGCGAAATCGCGGCAAGTGGGTTCGTCCGGCCAAACGGTGAAGCCCAAAGTTTACCTGGCCTGCGGTATCAGCGGCTCTTTCCAGCATTTGGCCGGGCTCAAGGGAAATCCGTTCATCGTGGCCATCAACAAAAATCCCAAGGCCCCCATATTCCGCGCTGCGGATGTTGGAATTGTGGCCGATATTTTGGAATTTCTACCCGAATTGACCCAATCGATTCGCGAAAGGTGAGGCGTTGCTAAATGATCGCAAAAAAGACTTTAAAGCTGAGCCTGAAGTCGCTCAAGGATTTCGGCAAGAAACGGCTGCCGGACGAAGTTCTCATCGACCTGGATGCCAAAGACGAATGTCCGCTCGAAATCGTGCGGCATATGTGCAGCCCCGACAAGCTGGGTATTCAGCTTCTGTTCGTGCCCGAGGAATATGGCGGCATGGGCGGCGGCGCTTTCGACGTATATGTCGTCTGCGAAGAGATGGCCCGCATCGACCTGGGTGTAGCCACCTCGGTGCTGGCCACGTTCTTAGGCAGCGATCCGATCACCGTGGGCGCCACGCCTGAGCAGAAGAAAATCTGGCTCACGCGCATCGCCGAGGAAGGGATTCTATTCGCCTACGGCGCAACCGAACCGGATGCGGGCAGCGATCTGGGCGCCCTGCAGACGACTGCCGATCGGGTGATGGATGGCGACCGCATCGTGGGCTACAAGATCAACGGCAGCAAGCAATGGATCTCGAACGGCGGCATCGCCGACGCCTACACCATTCTGGCGAATACGCCCGCGGGTCCCAGCTGGTTCATCGTGGAGAAGGGCACCAAAGGATTCAGCCACGACGAACCCGAGGACAAGCACGGCATCCGCCTGAGCAATACGGCGGCGCTGGCGTTGAGCGACGTTTACGTGGATGCCGACCGGCTGGTGGGCGGCGTGGAAGGGCAGGGCTTGAACCAGGCGCAGGCGGTCTTCGGTTACACTCGCCTGATGGTGGCCGCATTCGGCCTGGGCGCCGGATGGGCCGCCCTCGATCGTGCCATACCTTATTCCACCAAGCGCATCCAAGCCGGTGCTCCGCTTTCGGAAAAACAAGGCTACACGCACAAGCTGATCGTGCCCAACGTGGCCCGTCTCGAAGCCGGCCGCGCTTTTATAGAGGAGACTGCCGAACGCATCGACGCGGGCGCGGAGGGCAGCCTGAATACCGAGGGCGCCATCGCGAAATATATGTCCACCGAAGCCGGCAACCTCGCGGCGGACGCGAGTATCCAGGCGCTCGGTGGCTACGGCTACACGCATGAATACCTGGTGGAGAAGATCAGCCGCGACGTGCGCATCACCACGATTTACGAGGGCACCTCCGAAATCATGGAGATGACCATTAGCCGCGACCGCTGGCAGCTTCATCTGAAAACGCGGGGCCAACATTATCACGAGCAGGCCCGTCAGTGCGAAGCGCTCCACGCGCGGCATCCGGATGTTGGTGCGGGCGCGGCGGCGCTGGGCTTCCATGCACTGGCCGAAGTGATGGAACGGTCGCGCGCCGCCCGCCTGACGCGCCATCAGCATATTCTGCTGCGCCTGGGCGAGCTGATTGCCTTTGCGGAGTGCGCCGGCTGCCTGGCAAACCGGGCGGCGCGCCTGGCCGAAGGCACGCTTCACGAAAAAGCGAACCAGCGCTTTGACGCGGCAGGTCTCGCAGCCATCAGCCGGGTCTTCGCCCGCGAAGCGGCGCGCAAAGTCGGCGAAGAAGGCTTGCGCTGGGTAGTAGGCGCGGGCGGCGTGAGCGATGCCGAAATGGCCGCGTTTGAGGCCGCCTTGGGGCTGCCCGCCATTCACCGTGCGCAAGCCGGCTTGATTGCGGACATGGATTTAGTGGCCGACGTGCTGTATAACCGCGGCACGGCCAAAAAAGTAGCTACAGCAGCATAGTTGTGTGTCGTGGGGCAGGCGTCTACGCCTGCAGCGGGTGTCCAGACCCGCCCAAAAAAAGAGGAAAGTCATCATGGAAGACACGGCCTATCGGGCGATTGCAATTGTGGGGGCGGGCGCCATTCTGCCCGATGCCCCGAACGTAGAGGCATTCTGGCAAAACATCAAGAGCGGGCGTTATAGTATCAGCGACGTGGCGCCGGAACGTTGGGACCCGGCACTTTATTTCGACGCCGATCCCGCCGCGCCGGACAAGACTTACTCCAAGATCGGCGGCTGGGTGCGCGAGTACGAATGGAACCCGGCGCAGTGGCGCATGGCGGTCCCGCCGCGGGTGGTCGACGCCATGGACGAAGCGCAGAAGTGGGCGATCGCCTGCACGCGCCAGGCACTCGAAGATTACGGCTATCCCAAGCGTCCGCTCCCCACCGACCGCACCGCCGTGATCCTCGGTAATGCCATGGCCGGGGAGAAGCACTATCTCACCGCCCTCCGCCTCAACTTTCCGGAATACGCGCGTGAATTGGCCGGAAGCGAAAGCTTCGCCGCGCTGCCGGACGCCATGCGCCGCGATATCACCAGCGAGTTGCACCGTCGCGTCGAAAAGCTCATCCCCGATGTCACCGAAGACACCATGCCCGGCGAGTTGGCCAACTGCATCGCCGGCCGCATTGCCAATATCTACAATTTCCACGGCCCCAACTTTGTCACCGATGCCGCCTGCGCATCCGCCATGGCGGCCTTCAGCGCGGCTATTGAAGGGCTGATCGAGAACGATTTCGACGTGGCGGTTACCGGCGGCATCGACCGCAATATGGGCGCGCAGACGTTTGTGAAGTTCTGCAAGGTCGGCGCGCTCTCGGCCACCGGTACTCGTCCTTATGCGGCGGGCGCCGATGGCTTCGTCATGGGCGAAGGCGCGGTGATCTTCCTGCTGAAGCGCCTGGCCGATGCCGAGCGCGATGGCGACCGCATCTACGCCGTGCTGCGCGGCATCGGCGGTTCGAGCGACGGCAAGGGCAAAGGCATCACTGCGCCCAACCCGGTGGGGCAGAAGATGTGCATCCGGCGGGCCTGGGAAAATGCGGGATTATCGCCCGCCACCGCCACGTTGATCGAAGGGCACGGCACCTCGACGAAAGTGGGCGACCTGGTCGAAGTCGAGAGCTTTACCGACGTTCTCAGCAGTTTCCACGTTCCCACGGGTACGGTGGCCCTTGGCTCGGTGAAATCGAACATAGGGCACCTGAAGGGCGCGGCCGGATCTGCTGGCATTCTGAAGGTGGCGCTGGCACTGCGCGATAAGGTGCTGCCGCCCAGCGTGAATTGCGCGCGGCCCAGCCCGGATATCGATTTCGCGCACTCACCGCTATATGTGAACGGCGAGTTGAAACCGTGGTCCGTGGTAGGTGACGGAGTGCGTCGCGCGGGAGTCAGCGCGTTCGGATTCGGCGGGACGAATTTCCACGTCGTGCTGGAAGAATACATTCCGCATAGGCTGAACGGCAAGAAACGTGGGGCAGACCTCCAGGTCTGCGCGGGTCCTCCAGGACCCGCTCTGGACGCGCAACGGGCCGGCGTGGACGCCGGCCGCAGGACTGGAGTCCTGCCCCACAAGGCCCCTCTGCGCGGAGCGTTGGTCATCGGCGCCCCTACCGCCGCGGCATCTTGCCGAGCGGCTGCTCCCTATACAAAAGGATGCGGCCGCCGGGCGTGCCCCCGTCCCCGCCCCACCCGCGGCAGCCGATCTGGGCGCGGCCGAACGCCTGGCCATCGACTATGCCGACGCCGCCGACCTGGCGGACAAATCCGCCAAGGCCCTGAAGGCGTTGGATAGCAATCAACCCGCCGCTGTGGAGGGCACTGCGCGCGCAAGGCGTTTTTCGCGGCCATGGCCCTGCGCCCAAAGTCGCATTCCTCTATACCGGACAAGGCTCGCAATACGTGAACATGCTCAAACCGTTGCGCGCCGCCGAGCCGATCGTCGCGGATACCTTCGCCGAAGCCGATCGCGTGATGACGCCGATTCTGGGCAAGCCGCTCAGCGATTTCATCTTCATCGACGGGAACGACGCCCGCGCCGTGGCCCAAGCCGAAGAAGAACTGCGCCAGACTGCCATCACGCAGCCCGCCGTGCTGGCTACCGATCTGGCGCTGACGCGCCTGTTGGCGGCGTACGGCATTCAGCCCGACATGACCATGGGACATAGCCTGGGCGAATACGGCGCGCTGGTCGCGTCGGGTGCGATGCCCTTCGCGCACGCCCTGGAAGCCGTGGCTGCGCGCGGCCGTGAGATGACTCGCGTCTCTTGGGCGGATAACGGCCGTATGGCGGCGGTCTTCGCACCGCTCGGCGAGATCGAGCGCATTCTCAAAACGATCGATGGTTACCTGGTCATCGCCAATATCAATAGCAACACCCAGGCCGTGATTGGCGGCGCCAGCGCCGCGGTAGAACAGGCCCTTTCGATTTTCAAAACGGCCGGCTACGATGCGGTGCCGCTGCCGGTGAGCCATGCGTTTCATACTTCGATTGTGGCGCCGGCCAGTGAACCGCTGCGGCGCGTGCTCGAGCGGCTGCATATCGAATCGCCGCACGTGCCTATCGTCGCCAACGTCAATGGCGAATTCTATCCCATGGGACCGGCCGTCGTGCCCCAGATGCTGGACATTCTCGCGCGCCAGATGGCTTCGCCCGTACAATTTGTGAAAGGATTGGAAACGCTGTACGCGGCGGGCGCCCGGGTTTTTGTGGAAGTTGGCCCCAAGAAGGCTCTGCAGGGATTCGCCGAGGACGTGCTCGGCAGCCGGGGCGATGTGCTCTCGCTGTTCACCAATCACCCGAAGTTTGGCGACACGGTATCGTTCAATCAGGCTTTGTGTGGTCTTTATGCGGCAGGATTGGGCTGGGGTACAGAAGGCGGGGCTGAAGCCCCGCGCGGGCTGAAGCCCGCCCTCCAGACCGAGCCCGTCGCCATTACGGGTGCGGCGTTGGGATTGCCCGGTCATGGGCGCATCTTCGACGATGAGAACGTTGCCCGCATTCTGCACGGCGAGCAATTCATCGACGTCATCCAAACCCGCTTCCGCCGCGCCATGCTCGACAAGCACATCACGCGCCTGGTGAAGAGCGATAAGGGCGGCCCGACGTTCGAAGTTATCAACAAGATGGAAGAGGTGATCAAGCTGGCAGGACGCGGCGGCGACTTCGACCTGGAAAAGGAATTCGGCGTGTCCGCCGACCGGTTGGCGGCCCTCGACCGCGCCACACAACTGGCGCTGGCCGTGGGCCTGGATGCGCTACGCGACGCCGGCATTCCGCTGGTCATGCGCTACAAAACCACCAGTAAAGGCACGCAATTGCCGGAGCAATGGAGCCTTCCCGACGAGATGCGCGACGATACCGGTGTCATCTTCGCCTCCGTTTTTCCCGGCTTCGATTCTTTCGCCAGTGAGTTATCCCGCTATTATAAGGACCACGAACGCCGCGAGCAGTTGAGCATGCTCGAAAGCCTGTACGCCCGCCTGGTGGAGGGCGAGGGACGTACGACCGTGGGGCAGGAAATGGCACGGCGCATCGACGACTTGCGCGCCGAACTGGAACGCGAGCCGTACACGTTTGACCGCCGTTTCCTGTTCCACGTGCTGTCCATGGGGCATTCCCAGTTCGCCGAATACATCGGCGCGCGCGGTCCGAACACGCAGCTTAACGCCGCCTGTGCCAGCACCACGCAAGCCGTCGGGCTGGCCAACGATTGGATCCAGGGCGGCCGCTGCCGCCGGGTGATCGTGATTTCGGCGGATGACATCACCACCGACAATTTAACCGAATGGTTCGGCGCGGGTTTCCTGGCCAGCGGCGCGGCCGCCACCGACGACGCGGTGGAAGACGCTGCTACCCCGTTCGACAAGCGCCGCCACGGCATGATCATGGGGATGGGCGCCGCGGCCCTGGTGATCGAAAGCGCGGAGGCCGCGCGCGAACGCGGGATCCGGCCCATTTGCGAATTGCTCGGTGCGGTCACGGCGAACAGCGCTTTCCACGGCACGCGATTGGACGTCGAGCACATCGGCCGAGTGATGGAAAAGCTGGTGTCGCAAGCCGAAGCACACACTGGCATCGAGCGCGCTAAAATCGCCCCCCACACCGTCTTTGTTTCGCACGAAACCTACACGCCCGCGCGCGGCGGCAGCGCCGCGGCCGAAATCCATGCGTTGCGCCGTGTCTTCGGCAAGAACGCGGACCAGGTCGTCATCGCCAATACCAAAGGTTTTACCGGCCATGCAATGGGCACGGGCATTGAGGATGTGGTCGCCGTCAAGGCCCTCGAGACCGGTTGTGTGCCGCCCGTTCCCAACTTCAAGGAACCCGATCCCGAATTGGGCCGGTTGAATCTTTCGCAGGGCGGCAGCTATCCGGTGGAGTATGCGCTGCGGCTGGGCGCCGGATTCGGTTCGCAAATCAGCATGACCCTGATGCGCTGGGTGCCGTCAAAAGACGGCTCGCGCACCAGCCCGCATGCGTTGGGCTACACCTCGCGCATCGCCGACACCACCGCGTGGAGCACGTGGTTGGCGCGGGTGACGGGCAGTTCGGCGCTGGAGGTAGTGCAGCGCACGCTGCGCGCAAAAGATGGAGCAGTCCAGGCAGCCGCCCCACCGCCGCCGGTAGTCGAAACCAAGGCGCCACCGCCGCCCCCACCACCCACCACCTACAACCCACCACCTGCTGCGCCGAAGGCGCCCGCAGGCGACCCGGTGAAGGACCGCATCCTGGCGCTGGTGGCCGAGAAGACCGGCTATCCGTCCGACATGCTCGATCTCGATCTGGATCTGGAAGCCGACCTCGGCGTCGACACCGTGAAGCAGGCCGACCTGTTCGCTTCCGTGCGCGAGGCCTACAACATCTCGCGCAACGACCAGATCAAGCTACGCGATTTTCCGACGCTGGCTCACGTGATCCGCTTCGTCCACGACAATCGCCCCGACTTAGCCGAACCAAAGCCAGCACCCAGCACCCAGCACCCGGTACCGCCGGCGCCGGCGCCGGCGCCTCCCGCGGTGGCCGGCGATCCAGTCAAAGAGCGCATCCTCGCACTCGTCGCCGAGAAGACCGGATACCCGTCGGATATGCTCGATCTCGATTTGGATCTGGAAGCTGACCTCGGCGTCGATACCGTGAAGCAAGCGGATTTGTTCGCTTCCGTGCGCGAGATCTACCACATCCCGCGCAACGAGCAGATCAAGCTGCGCGATTTTCCGACGCTGGCTCACGTGATCGGCTTCGTCCACGAAAATCGCCCGGACTTAGCCGAACCAAAGCCAGCAGCCAGCACCCAGCACCCAGCACCGCCGCCGAAGGCGTCGCCGCCGCCGGAGGCGGCTAGCGATCCCGTCAAAGAGCGCGTCCTCGCGCTGGTCGCCGAGAAGACCGGATATCCGTCTGACATGCTCGATCTTGATCTGGACCTCGAAGCCGACCTCGGCGTCGATACCGTGAAGCAGGCCGATCTATTCGCTTCCGTCCGCGCAATCTACAACATCCCGCGTGACGAGAACCGTAAGCTTCGCGACTTCCCGACGATCGCATACGTGATCCGCTTCGTACACGATAATCGCCCGGACCTCGCCACTCAGGCCCCACCACCCACAACGGACGACCCACGACCGGCGCCGAAGGCGCCTGCCGGCGATCCGGTCAAAGAGCGAATCCTCCAACTAGTTGCCGAGAAGACCGGATATCCATCCGACATGCTCGATCTCGACCTGGACCTCGAAGCCGATCTGGGCGTCGACACGGTTAAGCAGGCCGATCTGTTCGCTTCCGTCCGTGCAATCTACAATATCCCGCGTGACGAGAGCCGCAAACTACGAGACTTCCCGACGATCGCACACGTGATCCGCTTCGTACACGAAAATCGCCCGGACCTGGCCGAAGCCGCCCCACCACCCGCAACCCACACCCCACCACCTGCGCCGGAGGCGCCAGAAGCGCCAGACTTCCCAAGGCGCGTTCCGGTTGCCACCCTACGCCCGCCGCTCGAGATCTGCAAGCCCACAGCAGTGACCCTGGGACCTGGCCGCCGCATCGCCATCATGCCGGACCACAACGGCGTGGCCGATGCCCTGTCGCAACGCCTGCAAGCAGCCGGCGCGGAAGTCGTGATGCTAGACGGCACTCCGCCAACCGGACCGGTCCACGGAGTGTATTGGCTGCCCGCCCTCGACCCCGAAGGTAGCCTGCGTGATATGGACCTCGCCGCGTGGCGCGAAGCATTGCGCGTGCGCGTCAAGTCGCTCTACACCACCATGCGCGCACTCTACGAACAGATCGCCACGCCGGATACGTTCCTGGTTTCGGCCACGCGGTTGGGGGGACAGCACGGCTATGACGCATGCGGAGCCGTCGCCCCCATGGGCGGTGCGGTAACCGGCTTCACGAAGACTTACAAACGCGAACGGCCGGATGCCTTTGTCAAGGCCGTAGATTTTGAGGCGGCCAGCAGCGCCGCGGAGATCTCCGAAGCCCTGGTTGCAGAAACCTTGCGCGATCCCGGCGCGGTTGAGATCGGCTACCAAAACGGATTGCGATTCACCGTGAGCCTCGCCGAGCAGCCCGCCGCGGACGGCGCAGCTGGAATGCAATTGGACAAGAACACCGTTTTTCTGGTCACCGGGGCAGCCGGCAGCATTGTGTCGGCGATCACCAGCGACCTGGCGGCGGCCTCGGGCGGCACTTTCTATTTGCTGGACATGGTTCCGGAACCCGATCCGCACAATCCGGACTTGCCGCGACTGGCCACCGATAAAGAAGGCTTGATGCGCGATCTGCATGCACGCATCAAGGCGCGCGGCGAGCGTGCCACGCCCGCGCTGGTCGAAAGGGAACTCGCCGGCCTGGAACGCGCGCAGGCCGCCAGCAACGCGATCGAAGCGGTGCGGGCCGCCGGCGGCACCGCCCACTATTTCAGCGTCAACCTGACGGATGCGGACGCGGTGGCCAATGTGATCGGCCAGGTGCGCGAGCGCAGCGGCCACATCGACGTGCTGCTGCACGCGGCCGGCATGGAGCGCAGCCGCTTCCTGCCGGACAAAGAGCCGCGCGAATTCGATCTGGTTTTCGACGTCAAGGCCGACGGCTGGTTCAATCTGTTGCACGCCATCGGCGACATGCCGCTGGGCGCCACCGTGGCGTTCAGTTCCATCGCCGGGCGCTTCGGCAACGCCGGCCAGGCGGACTATAGCTCCGCCAACGACCTGCTCTGCAAAATCGCTTCGAGCTTCCGCACCACACGGCCCGACACCCGCGCCCTCGCCATCGATTGGACGGCGTGGGGCGGCATCGGTATGGCCACACGCGGATCCATCCCCGAAATGATGGCACGCGCCGGTATCGCGATGCTGCCGCCCGAAGTCGGTGTACCGTGGATCCGCCGCGAACTGACCAGCGGCGGCGCACGCGGCGAAGTGGTGGCTGCGGGAACGCTGGGAATCATGCTGCAACAACCGGACGCGGACGGCGGATTGGACACCGCACCCCTCGGCCTGACGCACGGACCCATCTTTGGGCCGATGTCCGGCAAGATCGCCGGCTGGCGAGCCGACGGCGCCCTGACCATCGAAACCACGCTGGACCCCGCGGCCCAGCCGTTCCTGCACGATCACCAGATCGAGGGTAAGCCGGTGCTGCCCGGCGTGATGGGTATCGAGGCGTTCGCGGAAGCCGCGCTCCGCATACTGCCCGGGTGGCATGTCGAAGCGATTGAGGACGTGGACTTCCTGGCGCCGTTCAAGTTCTATCGCGGCGAACCCCGCACCGTGACAGTAGAAGCGGTGTTCCGTCCGCAAGGCGATCGGGTGGTGGCGGAATGCCGCTTGTTGGGAAGCCGCACGCTGCCAAACCAAGCCACGCCGCAGGTGACCACGCACTTCACGGCGCGCGTCCGGCTCACAAAACAGCCGCTGGAAGCGGCGTCCGGGATGCCTCTCGGCGAGCCCCAGGGACCCATGGTGGAGTCCGCGGATATTTACCGCGTTTTCTTCCACGGCCCGGCGTACCGGGTGCTGGAGCGAGCCTGGGTGGAGGACCATCGCACGGTGGGGCAGTTCTGCAACAGTCTGCCCAAGCATCACGAGCCGGCGGATCGGCCGCTGGCCATGGCGCCGCGGTTGATCGAACTGTGCTTCCAGACCGCCGCTTTGCGCGAGGTCGCCGGTGAGGGCCGCATCGGATTGCCGCGGCACGTCGGCGAAGTCTGCCTGGGGCGGCCGGTCGAGTTAGCCGAAGGGCCGCTCTATGCGGTGGTCACGTCCGATGCGAAGGGGGACAGCTTCGAGGCAGAAGTACTCGATCGGGCTGGAAATCGTTATCTCCAACTGCGCGGATACCAGATGGTGGCGCATCCGGATGCCGTGGATGTGACGCCATTACTGGCCCTGCAACTTGCGCCGGCGTAATGCAGACCGGCTGGCTGGAACAGACCGCAGCGGACGTGCCTGCGAGCGACGATTGGCTGGGCGGCCGCGAAGCTGCCTTGTTAAGCCGCATGCGGTTTCCAAAACGCCGCGCCGATTGGCGGCTGGGGCGCTGGACGGCCAAACTCGCGGTGGCCGCCTATCTGAATCTTCCGGCTGACCAGCAAGATCTGGCAGCCATTGAAATACTTCCGGCAGCGAGTGGAGCGCCGGAGGTGTTCGTCTCCGGGCAGGCGGCGGCCGTTACGATTTCGCTCAGCCATAGGGATGGTGTAGCGGTCTGCTCGGTGGCCAGCCCGGGAGTGGCGCTGGGCTGCGACATCGAAGTCGCCGAGCCGCGCGGCGATGCTTTCACGACCGAGTATTTCACCGCCGCCGAGCAGTTACTGATATCGCAGACATCCGTTGCCTTGCGGCCCGCGGTCCTCGCGTTGCTATGGAGTGCTAAGGAAAGCGTGCTTAAAGCACTGACTCTTGGGCTCAGGGAAGATCCGCGCTGCGTGGCGATTACGGTGCGGGGTGCCGTGACGCAGGATGGCGATGCGGTGTGGCGTCCTCTGGAAGCAAGCTACGCCGGCGAGACCTTTCAGGGGTGGTGGCGGCGCACCGGCGCCTGGGTTACGACTCTGGTTGCCCGGCCGGCGGAAAAAGGGGCAGGCTTCTGTGCGCCGGAGCTACTGACTTACTGCTGCGCTACTGTGCCCGGCCCAAACAGCGAGGTCCAGTTACCGTCGCCATTGTTGCGCATCAGGTTGCGCACATCGGCGCCGGAGGTTACATCGCCGCGGTAACCCTTTGCGCCCGCCCGCGCCGTTAGTCTCGCAGCAGCCGGCCACTGTGGTGATCGAGCCGGGCGTTTGCGCGAGCATGGGCAATACGGCCGCGAAACAAAGCGCCGCAACGGCGATCGGCGCGCGAAGGCCCGGGGGCCGGCTCGATGGGCTTGCCAGTCTGGCATCCACAGGGGCAGCGAAGGAGCATGGGTGAGGGTCATGATCTTGCTCACCCCAGCGCCGATGGCGGCGCCATTGGGTATCATTTGTACAACACCCGCACAGCCACGAGCGGCAGAACCCTTTTTCTCGTCCTGACGATGACAGTCCGTTCGGAACCCTTGGCCAATGATCGTTTCACGATGTTACGCAATGGATACCCGCGGAAAGTTCCGTCACCACCACAAGGTTTACCTCGCGATATTGAACGACAACGCCGCTTTGCCGGCAGCTCCTGAACGGGCGCTACAATGAGACTGTGCCTTACCCTGAACCACTCATCGCCGCAATGCGCCAGGACCTCACCCGATACGGTGTAGAAGAAGCCAAAACTCCTCAAGATGTTGACCGCCTGTTGGGACTGGACAGCGGTGCCGTGTTGATGATCGTGAATTCCGTTTGCGGCTGCGCCGCCGGGAGGGCCCGGCCGGCAGTAGGACTCGCTCTGCAACATGCGGTGCGTCCTTCGAAGGTGGCCACTGTTTTTGCCGGCGGCGACGAAGCAGCGGTGGCTCACTTGCGCGCCCGGTTGTCCGACTACCCGCCTTCCTCGCCGTCAATGGCGTTGTTCCAGGATGGAAAGCCAGTCTACATGCTGCACCGCAGCGAGATCGAACGCCGCGAACCCGCGGAAATCGCCCGCATCCTCACTGCTGTCTTCGACCAGTTCTGCGTGCCACGCCAACCCGTTTAGCAACCAGCCAAGAAAAGGAAACTCAAATAGTTCTCTGGCAGATTGTTCACGGGCCATCTGCCGCGGGACTGGCTATGCTGTTCAAGGGTGTGCCGCAGGATGGCTCTGGACCAGGACTAAACAGGGCATTTAGGGGGTGCCAAATCGCCTCGGGCGGATGCCGCCCCGCTTGGGATCAGGGGAGATCCAGGTCGAGGGCGTAGATGTCGGTGGTGCCAATGTCACGAAGGAGAAGGGGGGAGTCGTCGGGCGCGAGGCCCGTCCAACTGCCGCCGAGGGGTCCAACAGGCTGGTGGAAATCTTTCAGGCTAACCACCAGCTCGACCTTGCGATCCGAGATGCGAATCCGGTAGATGCCGGTGGGTTGGCCCGCTACCGGCGATCCGGAGAAGTAGACGAAATCGCTTTTGTGCGACCATTCCAGCCACGAGGCGGCTGCTTTGAGGAGTTCGCTCCACTGTTGGGACTTCTCATCGAACAGCATCAGCCGGTCAGAGGCCCGGGGAGTCGCAATGATATAGCGGCCGTCGGGTGACCAGCGGGGGGACCATAGTCCCTCCGAGCCGGGCACAGTGGTCACCGCGTGCGTTTTCAGATCGACGATTTCCAGTTGCAGTTTGCCGCCCGGCTTTAAGTCGTCAGGCTGGCGTGCGAAGAGCAACGAATTCCCGTCAGGCGACCAGGTGGGATCGCCCCCTGGATGATCGGTGGGAAGCGGCTGCTCGGGAGCGCCGCCATCCGCCCCAACCAGGTAAACATTCCAAGTATGGCCGGGCTGGCGCGCCATGAATGCGATCCTGCTTCCATCCGGAGACCAGCGCGGCTGCAGGACAAACAGCGGCGGGAATGTCAGTTGGAGCTTGCTTCGCCAGAGAGTGCCCTCGGGAAAGGAGACGTAAGCGACCGACTTGCCACCTGTCGGGAATTGAGGAGACATGGCCGGGATTCCAGAAAGGTACGGGACGAACTCATGCGTGGCTGTATCGTAGCGCACCAGCTCAGCGCGAGGCTGCATGGTGCTCGCAAACAGTTTTCGCCCATCCACGCTGAAGGCGGCGCCGAAAGTGTCGGTGGGTCCGGAAGTGATTTGCATCGGATCGTGATTGATCTTGCGCAAGAAGCTGGAGCCTTCGCGGACTGCCCAAACATTGCGCACGCCGCCATGAACGCCAGTGAAGACGAAGTATTTGCCATCGGGCGACCAAAAACCGAAATAGGCATCGCTGAACAGCCGGTGCGGATTGGAACCATCGGCCGCAGCTTCCCAAATCGAGAGACGGTTGGTCCCGCTGACGGTGAAGCGGAGGCGCTTGCCATCCGGCGAAAGCCGGACGAAATTCGGAGCATCTCCATTGGCGAGGGTCAGGAGTTTCGCCGGATCGGAGCCATCGATCTTTGTCCGATAGATGCTGTTGTGCTCGATAGATAAGATCTCTTTTCCGTCCGGCGTGAAAGAAGCGAAGCCGAGCGAGTTGCCCACGCGCCGCGGCGACCCTCCCAGCACGGGCTGCACCCAAAGAGGACAGTTGCGGAGGCTGCCGCGAAAATCGGGACAGGAGATCACCAGCAGCGCGGAGATGGCGGGTGAGATATCCACCAGATAAGGATTGGCTAGCGGGGTCTCGATTTGGACCGGATCGCCGCCGGCCGCCGGCGCCTGGTAGAGTGAACAACCGACCGGCGTGCAGGAGGAGAAATAGATACGCGAGCCGTCGGTAAAAGTCGGCTGCTTATCGCGGCCGTCCGAAGTAACGCGGGTCGAGCCGGTCACGCGGGGCGGCGGCAACCCGGGTCGCAACAGGTAGACAAGGATGACGAAACCGATGAGTGCGGCGGCAGCCATCATCAACCATCGGGATCGCGACGCAGCGGGTCTTGCCACGGCAGCGCTGACGGCGGCACTTAAGGAGTGGGACTGCACGGGCGCTGTGACGCCCGATCTGCCGGAATCGAAATCGCGTTTGAGGCGCTTGAGGTCGGCGCGCAGTTCGGCGGCGGTCTGATAGCGCAGGTCGCGATCCTTTTCAAGAGCCTTCTGGACGATGCGGTCGAGCTCCGGAGGGATCGCGGGATTGACGCTGGACGGCGGAACCGGCGCGCCATGCAGGATGGAGTCGAAGATGGCAGCAGTTGTGGGGCCGGCAAAGGCTGGCCGGCCGGTAGCCATCTCCTGGATCACTACGCCAAAGCTGAACAAGTCAGTGCGGGGATCGAGATCCTTGCCGAGAGCCTGCTCGGGCGACATATAAGCGACGGTCCCGATGGTGCTCCCGGGATCGGTGAGATTCTGGACGTGAACCGTGACGGTCGCATCGCCGCGTACACCCGGCCCCTCAGGGTAGTCCGAGGTAGATTTGGCGAGACCGAAATCGAGAATCTTGGCCTGGCCGCGCGGAGTGACGAAAATGTTGGCAGGCTTGATATCCCGGTGGGTGATTCCTTTGGAGTGCGCGGCATCGAGGGCATCCGCGATCTGGATGGCGAGATCGAGCAGGGTGTCCACGGAAAGGGCGCGGCTTTCGATGAGGTGTTTGAGGGTGCCACCCTCGAGGAGTTCCATGGCGATAAAGGGCTGGCTATCGAACTCGCCGATGTCGTAAACCGTGCAGATGTTGGGATGGTTCAGGCTGGAGGCTGCGCGGGCCTCGCGCTGGAAGCGCTCGTAGATGTGGAATTGCGGTGCGCTCGGATGTGCCGATGCCGTCGGTGCATCAATTTCGGATAGGAACTTCAGGGCGACGAGGCGGTGCAGGCGGGTGTCCTCGGCCTTGAAAACGACGCCCATCCCGCCGGCGCCGAGTCTCTCCAGGATCCGGTAATGAGAGACGGTGCGCCCGATGATGTCGGCGGAGGCCATTGCCCTACCATAGGGGAAGCGACCGAGCGAGTCAAGCGGAGCCGGGGCGTTAAAAGACCATACTGAAGACTCTGTTGAACGACCGTCTTAGCCTGGCGCATCTGGCTCGAACAGCGGCGCGACCGCATATCGCGTGATATCGGTAGCGGTTTCTGGCTCCGAGTGCGCGGATTCAGGCCGGCGTTCTGTCCACGTAGCAGACTCGGACGAGGATGTCGTCGTTGGAGTGGCCGTCGAGGCTGGCTCAAGTTCGGGAATTGCCCCGTATCGAGTGCAGTCTGCTAGAGAACGGCTAAGCTGCGAGTCGTGCTATACGTTCCGCAGGCAGGCGTCCGGCATTCCCGTCTGCGCGGCCCAGTCAAACCATATTACGTGCCCACTCCAAAGTCGGTGGAGACCGGCACTCCCCTGCAGTCTGATGGTGCCCTGGCGCACCACGGAGTCGCGCGCTCGACGCTGCTTGCCTCGCGGGACGCCGCCGCCCGAGGCGCTCGCCGCATTTCCGCCGGCGTGGGTCTATGGCTGGCGGGCCAGCGAGTTCTGGCTTTGAATCCTGCACACGTCGCTCTCAGGCCGCACAAAGCCCAGGCCCTATGAGATCCCCGCGCCCATCCGCGTCGGACTGATCAGATACATTAGAGAAGCATGCTCAAAGTGTTTTGCTCCCCGGCACGCTACACGCAGGGTCCTAACGCCACCCAGCAGCTTGGTTCAGAAATCCACAATCTGGGCATCGAAGGCCCGGCTTTCATCGTGGCTGGGCGCAGCGCCATGCTCCTGCTCTCTGAAGCTTGGGTGCAGACCTTCGCGGATGTCGGCATCAACTTTGAGGTCTTTCCGTTCGCTGGTGAATGCACGGCAGCGGAAATCCGCCGTGGCCGCGAGGCGGCTGTCGCCCGCAAGGCGCGGGTCATCATCGGAGCCGGCGGCGGCAAAGTTCTCGACACCGCCCGTGCGATCGCTTCCGATCTCCGGCTGCCGGTAGTTAGCTGTCCTACCATCGCTTCGAGCGATGCACCCTGCAGCGCTCTTTCTGTCATCTACACGGAAGCGGGGACTTTTGAAGAATACCGAATTTATCGCCGCAACCCCGATCTCGTCCTGGTGGATACGGCGGTGATTGCGCGCAGTCCCGCCCGGCATCTGGTATCCGGAATGGGAGATGCACTCGCGACTTGGTTTGAGGCCAAGGTCTGCGTTGCGGGAGGAATCAAGAATATGCGCGGTGGAGCTTCTACACGAAGCGCTCTAGCCCTCGCCGAGTTGTGCTACAAAACGCTGCTGGCCGACGGCGTGGCTGCTCTCGAAGCGCTTACCAGGAAAGAAACGAACCATGCGCTCGAACGCTTGGTGGAAGCGAACACCCTGCTCTCGGGTTTGGGCTTTGAATCCTCTGGGCTGGCAGCGGCTCATGCCGTCCACAACGGCCTCACCAAGGCGGCTGGGACGCATCATTTTATGCACGGAGAAAAAGTCGCCTTCGGGTTGATCACGCAACTCATGCTGGAGTCGCAGCCGGCGGCGGTGGTGGAGGAGGTCCTTGCCTTCTCAAAAAGCGTAGGTCTTCCCATCACTTTTGCAGAGGTCGGAATCGCGAATCCCAGCCGCGAACTGCTGGAAATGGTCGCACAGCGGGCCACGGCTGCGGGTGAAACCATTCACAACGAACCATTCCCGGTGACACCTGCGCTGGTTGCGGAAGCCATGCGAGCAGCTGATTCAGCCGGCACCACGTTTCTAAACAGGAATCGTGGGTAAAGGCCTGCAATAGAGATTGCTCCGATCAAGTGTCAAGAGCTATCGCCGCGGCGACGCCCGTTGCCAGTCGTCCGCGCGTGCGGGTGCGAGAAGGCGGCGGCACCCACTCTGGGCGGAGGGGTAGGCGCGGAGGCAGTGCGCCACCCCCTGGTCGCATCCTGTCGAAGGGACTCGACACGTTTCTCTATGGTACGGACTGCGACAGCCCGCTAGCCGAGCCGCTAGCCGGACTGGTGCGGGGCCTGGACGGCGGACTCTATGGCGCCACCTGGGTGGGTGGGGCGGCTGACGCGGGCGCGGCCTTTACGATCTCAACAGGTGCAAGTTCACCAAGCTCAATTCTTTCTGCGAGGAAACCAACTGCGTGGACGGCGCCCAGCCGGTGAACACCATGGCGGCAGGCTATGACGGTTATAATTCCGGTACAGCCCAGCAGGGTGGAGCGAGCGGCAAATATGGCGTGATTTGCAAGACGGATATTGTCAATCATAAGGCACGGGAAACTCTATACACTTGCTGTTCCCTCCCTAACTGCGCCGATGGTTATTCCCCCAGTGGACCGCTGATGCAGGACTCCGAGCGGCGCTGAAGCGGCGCGCCGGCCAAAGCCCGCGCTCCAAACGCCGCGCTGAGTTTGAGTAAGGCTAAGACTCGGCGTAGAGGCCCATGCGGCGCTTCACCAGATCGACCGTGGCATTGGCGATGGGGCTGACGCGCGCCGCGCCTTCGCGCAGAACTCCGGGGATGTAGCCCGGATCGGACATCATCTCTCTGTACCGCTGCTGAAACGGTTCCAATTGCGAGATAGTCATCTCGGCCACCTGTTTCTTCAAATCGCCGTAGCGAATGCCGCTGAAGTGGCCGCGCATCTGCTCGTCGGTCCAACCGGCGAATGCCTGAAAGATGTTGAGCAGGTTGGCCACGCCCTCGCCCATCTGGTCAGCGCCTTCATAATCGACCGCGGGATTGGAATCGGTGGTAGCGCGCATGATGATCTTGCGGATGCGGTCCGGCGGGTCGAGCAGGGACACGGCGTGGTTGGCGCCGGCGGCCGATTTGCTCATTTTGGCGGTGGGATCGTCGAGGCCCATGATGCGCGCGCCCACGCCGGGCAGACTGGTGGCGGGCATGACGAAGGTATCGCCGTAGAGGGAATTGAAGCGCTGGGCGATGTCACGGGTGAGTTCCAGGTGCTGCGCCTGATCCTCACCGACGGGTACGGCGGCGGCCTGGTAGAGCAGGATATCGGCGGCCATCAGGCAAGGGTATTGCAGCAGGCCATCGCCGACCGATTCCTGTTTGGCGGCCTTGGCCTTGTACTGCGTCATACGCTCGAGCCAGCCCACGGGGGTGACGCAGGTGAGCATCCAGGCCAATTCGGTATGCGCGGGCACGGCCGACTGCACCATGATGCTGGACTGGCGCGGATCGATGCCGGCGGCCAGATACAGTCCGGCGATCTCGATGATCTTGGCGCGCAGCTCGGCGGGGTCCTGATAGACGGTGACGGCGTGCAGATCCACGATACAGAAGATGCACTCGTAATCGGCTTGCACGCGCACCCAGTTCTTGAGCGCGCCCAGATAGTTTCCGATGTGCAGATTTCCGGACGGCTGCATGCCGGAAAAGACTCGTGCTTTCATGGTAGGTGGATTCGAAGGAGAAACTCTTATCCTAAGCGATTTCGAGATCACCGTGGAGAAGCTGGTGTACGGCGGCGAGGGTCTGGGCCGGCTGGATGGGCGCGCGGTATTGGCGCCGTTCGTGCTGCCGGGCGAGCGCGTCCGCGTGCGAGGCTTGGGCGAGAAGCCGGGCCTGGTGCGTGCCGGATTGCTGGAGGTGCTGGCGGCCGCGCCGGAACGTGTGGCGGCGCCGTGCGAGTATTTCGAGCGGTGCGGCGGCTGCCATTACCAGCATGCGCCATATGAGACGCAGCTTGCGCTGAAGCGCGGGATTCTGGAAGACCAGTTGCGGCGGATTGGAAAGATCGCTGCGCCGGCGGAGGTTGGCTCGATCGCAGGCGAACCGTGGGGCTATCGCAATCGTGTGCAGTTGCATATCGCGGGCGCGGAACTGGGATATCGGGAAGCGCAGTCCCACAAGCTGTGTGCGATTGAGAGATGCCCGATCAGTTCGCCCGCGATTAACGCTGCGATTGCTACGCTCGGCGAGATGCTGCGCGATCCGCGCTGGCCGCGGTTTGTGCGCGGCATTGAGCTGTTCACGAATGAAACAGAGATGCAGCTTAATGTTCTGGAGACGGAGCGACCCGTGGCCCGGCGGTTTTTTGATTGGTGCGCGGAACGCATCCCGGGGCTGGTGGCGGGTGCGCTCGACTATGGGACCGGAGGCCACAGTTATCGGGTTAGCCGAGGCTCGTTTTTCCAGGTGAACCGGTTCCTGATCGACCGGCTGGTGGAGACGGCACTGGACGGTGCCGCAGGGGAGACGGCGCTCGATCTATACGCGGGCGTGGGGCTGTTCTCACTGGCTCTGGCGCGAAGGTTCGCCACAGTGACGGCGGTGGAGGCCAGCGCGCGGGCGGCGGGCGATCTGCAATTCAACGCGGAGCGGGCCGGGTTGGCGGTGGGCGTGGTGCAGTCCGATGCGGAAGCCTGGATGGAACAACTGGAGAACGCTCCGGACTTCGTGCTGCTGGATCCACCGCGGGCCGGGATTGGCCGGCGCATGGTTGCGCGGCTGGCGCAACTGCGGCCTGGGCGGGTGACTATTGTCTCTTGCGACCCGGCGACGCTGGCGCGTGACTTGGCGGGACTGATGGGCGCGGGATACCGCATCGAGAGCTTGACGCTGGTGGATCTGTTTCCGCAGACGTATCATTTGGAGGCGGTGGCGCGGCTGGCGATATAGCAACAGGCGTCGCATTCCGGTCGCACGCGGGTCGCACTCAGGGAGGGGCCTTTGATCGCACGCATTTGGCATGGGGAAACCGACGTAGCGCAGGCGGATGAATATCTGGATCGCATGCGAAACGTGGCAATACCAGATTACCGGGCCGTTCCGGGAAACATGGGTGCGTACGCTTTGCGCTCCGTCGAAGGGGGCCGCGCTCATTTTCTGATGGTCACATTCTGGGAATCGCACGACGCGATTGTGAGGTTCGCTGGACGGGATCGACCGGGCGAAGTACTACGACTTCGACAAGGATTTTCTGCTCGAACTCGAACCGGCCGTCAGGCACTACGAGGTCTTTGAAACGTAGCAATCCGACCGAATGCACGGCGGCAGGCGTGGAATGGCAAACCATCTCCAACTTGACTGGCTCACGCGGCCAGGTCTCAGGCTGCCTGCTTCGGAATAACGTCTCGCTCGATGACGTCCCAATCTATAGAGTCGAAATCGTAGCGATTCTGGATGTTCAGCCAGTATTGCGCTGAGGTGCCAAAATACCTACCCAATCGCGCGGCCGTGTCCGCCGTGATGCCGCGCTTTTCATTCACGATCAGGCTGATGCGGTTCGCAGGCACGCGGATCGCCTGTGCCAGATGGTTGATGCTGATCTGTTCGTCCTTCAGGTCTTCAACCAGGATTCTGCCCGGGTGAATTGGCGGCAGCTTTTTTTCAGCGGTAATCGACGATTTCGCCATCGGTCGGCCGTTCGCTTTCCATTTGAAGCAGATTCGAAACTGGTCATTGATCGGAATGCTGAACTGGCCTTTACGGCCCCCGCTCAGCGCTTCCAGTCGATTGCCGCGAAGTGCCCGCAGATCTTCAAGGGAAGCGGCGGAGTCGAGCCGGATCAGGCGAGTTCGAACTTGCTCCTCCAGGTTCGCCAGTTCAACGACGCGCCGGCCGGCAATGAGATTCGCGCCCGCGGGTCCTTGAATGACTGGATTATACCTATATGGTATTACTCTACAGGTACAGCTCGCCACAGCTCAGGCGTTGGCCACATACGAGTGGGCGGCCGTCGCTCGGCTGGCGATGTGGCCGAAGATAGGCCAGAAGTCGAAGCCACACAACCCACGTTGTGGCGCCACGATTCCAACTTCTTACTTCTGCGTTGTAGTGTTGATTAACACAGCAGTGTTGCTGGATCGAGAGTTGGCGACTACCAGATCCGGTCTTCCATCCCGATTGAAGTCTCCGGAGGCTAGGGATGCGGGTACCGAGCCGGCTGCATACGCGACTGGCGCCTGGAACATGCCGGTGCCGTTGCCGACAAGGATCGAGACCGTAAAAGACGTCGCATTGGCCACAGCCAGATCGAGCTTTCCATCGCCATTGAAGTCGGTCGCGATTATCGAATACGGACCTGAGACCGCGACATTTGCAGCCGGCTGAAAGGTTCCATTGCCGTGGCCCAGCAAAATGGAGACTGTATCGGAGTAATAGTTGGCCACCGCCAAGTCCAGGCTGCCATCCGCATTGAAATCCCCCACAGCTACAGACATGGGACTGGTTCCTACCGCGTAAGTGACCTGCGGCTGGAAGGTGCCATCACCCCGGCCCAGGAGGAGTGAGATGGTGTTGCTGGAAATTGAGGAGTTACCTTCGTTGGTCACCACGAGATCCAGCGTGCCATCCCCGTTGAAATCCGCTGCCGCCACCGACGACGGCCCGTCTCCCACAGGATAGATAACCTGCGGCTTGAAGCTCCCATCGCCATTCCCCATTAAGATTGAAAGAGTGCCTGGCGCACAGCAACCCGAACCTTGATTGGTCACGGCCAAGTCCAACTTGCCATCGCCATTAAAGTCGCCCACAGCTAAGCCAGAAGGGCTGAATTGCACCCGATAGCTAATGGGAGCGCGGAAGGTGCCATCACCGTTGCCCAGGAGAATCGACACAGTGTTGCCGGGGTTCGTCAGACCATCGCCATAGTCTGCCACAGCTAAGTCCAGTTTGCCATCGCCATTAAAGTCCCCTACCGCTACGGCCCCGTTTCCGGCAGGGTAGCTCACCGGCGGCTTGAAGGTGCCGTCTCCGTTGCCGAGCAGAACCAAAGTGCCATAACCGTTCATCGCTAAGTCCGGGATGCCGTCCCCGTTGAAATCCCCGACGGCAACGCAATTCGGAGATCCCGGCAACGCGTAGGCCACGGTCGTTTGAAAAGTGCCGTTGCCCTTACCCAACAGGACCGTCACGCCGTCGGGATTGAGGTTGGCGGTTGCCAGGTCGAGCATACCGTCCGCATTCAGATCGCCCACCACCATAAAATCAGGGGAACCGTTCTGCCCATAGCTGACGGCCGGCTGGAACGTGCCATCTCCGTTGCCCAGCAGGAGGGAAACACTATAGGGAGCCAGGCCGCTGCGCGGATTGACGCCGCCGACCACGAGGTCGAGCTTATGATCGCCGTTGAAGTCGCCCACGGCCACGGCCACGCCGTAGTCATTGCCTCCCGCCAACAAGTAGCCTACGGCGGGATGGAAAGTGCCGTCACCCTTTCCGATCAGGATGGAAAAAGCCGGATCCCCGATAGAAGCCTCGTCGGCCACCGCCAAGTCGGGCTTTCCGTCGCCGTTGAAATCCCCTAGGGCCACGGAAACGGGGCGCCCTCCAGCGGCGTAGTCGAGGGCGGAACGGAAGCTGCCATTGCCCTTGCCTAGCAAGATCGATACAACGTTGCCAGCCTTGCAGGCTACCGCCAGATCCGGTCTGCGATCGCCATTGAAGTCCCCCACGACGACAGATACTGGTTCGGCAGCCACATCACTGGCGGCCTGGGGCTGGAACGTGCCGTCGCCATTGCCCAGCAGTATGGAAACGGTGTTAGAGGAGGAGTTAGCCACTGCCAGGTCGAGCTTTCCGTCTCCGTTGAAATCCGCCACAATCACCGACGAGGGTCCGTTTCCCACCGCGTAGCTGACCTGCGGCTGGAACGTGCCATCTCCATTTCCGAGGAGTATGGATATCGTGTTGGAGGAAGAGTTGGCGACCGCCAAGTCCAGCTTTCCATCTCCGTTGAAGTCCCCGACGCTGACGGAATCAGGTTCGCTCCCCACCGCATAGCTGACCGGGTGTTGGAAGGCCCCATTGCCCTTGCCCAGCAGGATCGCGATGGTATTGGCGCCTGCTAACGTGACCGCCAGGTCCGGCTTTCCATCGTTATTGAAGTCACCCACGGCTACAGAAT
Organism: Bryobacterales bacterium; assembly: GCA_963818855.1. Taxonomy (GTDB): domain Bacteria; phylum Acidobacteriota; class Terriglobia; order Bryobacterales; family Bryobacteraceae; genus Bog-159. The sequence continues at coordinate 187,931 of CAWFUH010000001.1, forward strand.
TGGGTCTGGGACCAATCGGATATACTCTTTGAGCGTTGAATGCAATTGGGCGGGTGGCCGCGTGGGCTCCCAGAGTTACTAGCGCCGCCGCCCAGAACAGACGCATGAATCGAACGAAGCATAGTGTTCGCATGGATGATGATCGATGCCTCCTTTGCCGTAGTATGGCAGGTCTTGGCGGCAGTACAAGGTAAATGCTTGTAAACGGTACTATCATCCTGAAATGAAGCTCCGCAAGGCAGCTTAGCCGCAATCAAAGGGTTCGATGCAGCGGGGTTGAAGCCCCGCGCCGGCTAAAGCCGGCTAAAGCCCGCCCTCCACGCTTACACGCATGCCGCTGAGAGTTTGTAATACAGATAGCGCTCGAGAGGCGTGCTTCGTGACCGGCTGGTCCCTCATGAGTGGCGGGCGAAGCGGCGGAGGCGGAAGATTTCCACCAGTGAGATGTAGACGTTCACGAGGCCCAGGCCGGTAACGGCGCCGCGCAGGTAGGTGCTGTCCCAGTAGAGGCGCCACTCTGGGGAGAGCGACGAGAAGAAGGCACGGTCCCAGAAATCGGACCAGGGGAAGACGGCCAGCGAAATGCCCAGCTCCATGCAGAACACGATGAAGATCAGCGCCCAGGCGATGTGATACCAGCGATGGCGGGGAGCCTCGGGCGTGGGCATGGGTTCGGTCACGAGGCGGCTCCCGCGAAGAGCTCGAGTTGCGCTCCGGGCAGTATCAGATCGTAATCCACGGGGAATAGGGAATGCTCGCGCACGGGTTCGAAGCTGAGGCGATGCAAAGGGGTGGGACCGAATTGCGCGAGCGCTTTGGCATGCTCCGGCGTGAAGTATCCTTTATGGCTGGCCAGACCGTATTGCGGGTAGATTTCATCCCAGATGCGCATGCGCTCGTCGCGCCAGACTTTGGCCACAATGGAGGCCGCGGCGATGGCGTGACACCGCTCGTCGCCTTTGATCAAGGGGCGCTGGGGAGTGGGGATGGACAGCGACATGGCGTCGATGAGCAGGAAATCGGGGGCGGGGTTGAGGCGCGCGACGGCCATTTCCATGGCCAGGCGGGAGGCCTGGTAGATATTGATCCAATCGATGGTGGCGGCGTCCACGGCGGCTACGGACCACGCTACGGCGCGCTCGCGGATGCGCGCGGCGAGCACAGTGCGGCGGTCGGGCTCGATCTGTTTGCTGTCGTTGAGCCCGCGCACCGGACGGTCGGGGGAAAGGATCACGGCGGCGGCGACGACGGGTCCGAATAATGCGCCGCGGCCGACTTCATCAATGCCGGCGACGGCTTGGAAGCCACGCGCGCGCAACTCTCGCTCGAGTGTTGCTTCGCAGCGGAAATGCGTGACCGGCGGTACGGCGCGCAAGGGAAGCCCGGCGGTTTACTCGCGCTCGCGGAGGCGGGCGGCTTTGCCCTTCAATCCGCGCAAGTAGTAAAGCTTGGCGCGGCGCACGCGTCCGGTGCGAACGACGTCGATATGGTCGATGACGCGGGCATGGATGGGGAAAATGCGCTCGACGCCCTGGCCGAAGCTGACCTTACGCACGGTAATACTCTCGCCCATGCCGGTATTGTTGCGGGCAATCACGGTGCCTTCAAAGGCCTGCAAACGTTCCTTGTCGCCTTCCTTGATCTTCACGTGCACGCGAATGGTATCGCCTGGACGGAAGGCCGGCGTGTCGGTGCGTTTGTTCTTGTTGATGACTTTGGTCAACAGAGGGTTGGTCATTTTGAATCCTAATGTTCTATTCTAGCGTGACTTAACAGGTCGGGGCGGAGGCGGGCGGTTTTCTCCAGGGCGGCGCGCTGGCGCCAGCGGCGGATCTCTTCGTGATTTCCGCTGAGCAAAACTTCGGGCACTTTCCAGCCGCGATACTCGGCGGGGCGGGTGTATTGCGGGCAGTCGAGCATGGCGCCGGCGTGGCCGCCCGCCTGAAACGACTCGAAAACGGCGGACGACTGGTTGCCTAACACGCCCGGCAGCAGCCTCGCGACGGCATCGATCACTACGGCCGCCGCCAGCTCGCCGCCGCTTAACACGTAATTTCCTATGGAGAGCTCGTCGTCGGCCAGATGCTCGGCTACGCGTTCGTCTACTCCTTCGTAGCGGCCGCAGATTAGCAGGAGTTCGGTCAGGGCGGTGAGCTGGTTGGCTACTTCCTGATTGAAGAGGCGGCCCTGGGCGGAAAGCAGCACGGTCCTCGATGCGGGCCGGCTTTGGGGAAAGATTGACTCGACGGCCTGGAAGAGCGGCTCGGGCTTGAGCAGCATGCCTTCGCCGCCGCCGAACGGCCGGTCGTCGACGGTCTTGTGACGGTCGGAGGTCCAGTCGCGGAGATTGTGTATGCGGATGTCGACGGCGCCCGATTCGCGCGCGCGTTGGATCACGCCGTGCTCGAACGGGCCGCGAAAGAATTCGGGGAAGATGGTGAGCACATGAAAGATCACGCCTGGTACAATTCCTTCAAGCCCGCGGGCAACTCTACCACGATACGGCGAGCTTCCGGTTCGATGGACACGCAAATGGCGCGCGCGAACGGAATGAGCAGACCGCCCTCCAATTCCAACACTCCGGAACTCCCGCCATCCCGGAGAGCCATGACGCGACCGAGCGATGCGCCGCCATCCCGCTCGATAACTTCACAGCCGATCAAATCCGATTCGAAGTACTCGCCGGGATCGAGCTCGATGCGCTCGGCGCGCGGCACACGTACTTCACACCCGGCCAGGGGTTCGGCGTCCGACATGGTATCCACGCCGCGAAACTTCAGGATCAGGCGGTTTTCGTGGAACCAGGCGGATTCCACTTCGCGCCGCGAACCTTCCGGAAAAAGGAAGACCTCGCGCAGAGTGGCGTAGCGCTCCGGCTTCGAAAGCGGGATCGCCGCAAGTTCGCCGCGGATGCCGCGCGTGCGGAGCAGAATGGCGACGGTCACCCAATCCTGGTCGGGATCGGCCGCGCTGGAACTCACTCGAGAATTTCCAGCGTAAAGCGCCGGTTCAACTTCATTCCCGCAGCTCCCAGAATGGTGCGGATGGAGCGGGCTGTCCTTCCCTGTTTGCCGATCACTTTGCCCAAATCGCTGGGAGCCACACGTAATTCCAGCACTGTCACTTGTTCTCCCTCGACGACTCGCACGGCAACTTCTTCCGGGATGTCCACGAGAGCTTTCGCGATATCTTCAATCAACTGTTTCATCCCCGCCTCCCTCCACTTCTATGGTAACAGAGGCGGGCCCTACCCCGGCCCGTTTGGTTACGTGCTAAGCGTTACGGATCATACACTTAACACATGTGGCAAGCCAAATCGCTCTTGACCGCCGCGGCCGGGTAAAAGGAGTGGCTTTAGGCCTGCGCCACCGCCGGCTCGGGGTTATTCTTGATCAGACGCGCGACGGTTTCGGAAACTTGCGCCCCGTTTTTGGTCCAGTATGTAATGCGCTCGCGGTTGAGATCCACTTTAGCCGGCTCGGTCAGCGGGTTATAGTGGCCGACGACTTCCAGGTTGCGGCCATTGCGGGCGCGTTCCTTCTCAATGACCACGATGCGGTAAAACGGCTTCTTCTTGGCGCCAAAACGCGCCAAACGAATCATTAACATTCACGCTCCTAAAAAATTCGGTAACTTAAATTTTCCCATTTTCTTGCCTAGCAGGCCGCCGGAGAAGCTCTTCATCATCTTTCTGGCCTGGGAATACTGCTTAAGCAACTGATTGACTTCCTGCACGCTGGTACCGCTGCCCTTGGCGATGCGGCGACGGCGGCTGCCATTCACAAGCATGTGGTTGGCGCGCTCTTTAGGGGTCATGGAATCGATGATGGCCACCACGTGCGTGATTTCCTTCTCATCCACTTTGACGTTCTTGAGATCTTTCAGAATGCCCACCTGGGGCATCATCGAGAGCACGTTCTCGAGCGGGCCGAGCTTGCGCAACTGGCGCATCTGATCGCGGAAATCGTCGAGGGTGAACTCGTTGTCGATGAGCTTGCGCTGCATCTCGACGGCCTGCTTCTTGTCGATGACCTCTTCGGCCTTCTCGATGAACGAGAGGACGTCGCCCATGCCCAGGATGCGGGAGGCGGCGCGATCGGGGTAGAACGGCTCGAGGGCATCGAACTTTTCGCCGACGCCCACAAACTTGAGCGGCTGGCCGGTGACGTGGCGGATGGACAGAGCCGCGCCGCCGCGGGCGTCGCCATCCATTTTGGTGAGGATGATGCCGGTGATGCCTAGCTTTTTGTGGAACTCGTCGGCGGATTTGACGGCGTCCTGGCCGGTCATGGCGTCGGCCACGAACAGGATTTCCACCGGGGTGAGCTGCTCCTTCAACTGCTGCAGCTCGACCATGAGCTGCTCATCGATGTGGAGGCGGCCGGCGGTATCGACCAGGAGCACGTCGCGGCCGGTGTTGACGGCTTCTTTGCGCGCGGAGCGGACCAGGTCGGCGGGCAGGGTTTCTTCGGGCGCGCCGGTGTAGATGGGCAGGTTCACGTCCCGCGCTACGACGCGCAACTGCTCGCGGGCGGCGGGGCGGTAGACGTCGACCGAGACCATCAGGGGGCGGTGGCCGTTTTTCGAAAGCCAGCGCGCGAGTTTGCCGGTGGAGGTAGTTTTGCCGGAGCCTTGCAAGCCGACGATGAGCAGGATGCTGGGCGGCTCGTTGGAGAAGCGCAGCTTGGATTCGTGGCTGCCGAGGATTTTGATCAGCTCGTCGCGGACAATTTTTATGACCTGCTGGGAGGGAGAGAGCGCCATGAGCACCTCTTCGCCCATGGCCTTCTGCTTAATATTTTCGATGAGCTGTTTCACAACGCGGAAGTTGACATCGGCCTCGAGCAGGGCGACGCGGATTTCGCGTAGGGCCGAGTCCATGTTTTCGGCGGAGAGTTTGCCTTCGCCGCGCAGGTTTTTGAAGACGCGCTGTAATTTGTCGGATAAGTTATCGAACATGGGAACTTTGTGCGGGAGGGCGGAACCCCCTGGCGCCTGAACGCTTCTTTGATTATACACTCTGAGTGGGTGGATGACCGGGCCGGTTAGGGTTCCAGGGACCAAGCTGTGCGCTGGTTCCAACCTCTGCCCGTCCCCTGCGGGGGAACCACTCGAAGACCATCCCGCCATTGTGAAACGTATACGCAGTCGCGCCGAATAGCGCTCCGCTCTTTTCTTGTGCCGCCCAAAGCCAATTTCTGGCCGTCAGGCTTCTGTTTTCATGCATTTTCGCACCTGTTGGGACGTGGGCATGGGCGCTCGAACCGGCGTCGGCTTAAACGGTACGTGGATCTCTACTTCGGTTCCAGTTCAGTGATAACGGCTTGACTATACTTACATGTAATGGGGGAGGCGGTCATCCGAAGGGCCAAAGCCAGTGAACGGGATTCCGTTCGATCGGTGGTGCAAACCGTTGTAGATGAAATCTATGGCGGTCTGTGGGCACCGGCACCGCTATCCATCGGCCAAGAGGACTGGTCTCTCGCCTGGGTCGCTATCGTCCACGAGCGCATCGTCGGGATGGTCCTGACGAGTGGGGAGTGGATCGGCGATCTTTGGGTACTTCGGGAAAATCGTGGACAGGGAATTGGGAAGAGACTACTCGCGCAAGCCGAAGCTGAAATAGCCGAACGTGGTGGTGGCACTTTCCGGCTGCGCGTGATCAAGTCGAACACAAACGCCGTCAGCTTCTATCTTCGGCAAGGCTGGCGGGTGGAGCGTGAATTCCCAAACGAAAGGCTGCCCGTCACCATGCTGGAGATGACCAAGGCTGCGACTCCTAAGTAACAGCCCGCAAAACGGCGCGTGGGCAGTTATTCAAAGGCATTGCGGCGCCCACCCGCCTTTGCGGGCTAGTCGGCAGAATCCGGCTCAGGTTGCTCCAGCACGGTCCAGGGTGCCGGGTCCCTAAAGCTATAATTGATCGGAGCCACATCATGCCACGATGTTTCGATAGCGTGAATTTGCGGCCACATGGTGTGAACATTTGCGCCGCTCTCCTGGCTGCCGCGATTTTCCCGCTCGGTGCGCAGCAAGGTTCGTCACCCGTCCTGGACGCGATGAAAGCCGAGATTACGCGCGCCCAGGCGATGCTGAAGTCGCAGCCCATTCCGCCTTATTACCTCAGCTACGAAATCACGGAAACGCACAGCATCACGATCAGGGGCTCGTTTGGCGGAATCGAAAACAGCGATGAAAATCGGCGCCGCCAGTTGGACATCGACCTGCGTGTGGGCGATTACGGCCTGGATAATACGCGCGAGGTTCGCGGCGAAATGAACTTCGGCCAGTTCAGTTCCGCCGCCGTGCCGGTAGACAACAATCCGGATGCCAGGACACAAAGGTAAAAACCAATGTGCAGGTGAAGGTCGCGCAAGACGATAAGTCCGCCGATTTTTCGCATGAGGCGCCCGAACATTATGCAGAGCCGATTACCGACATTCAGGTGGACCGGCCCATGTGGGAGGCAAAGATTCGCAAGTACACCGCGCCCTTCGCCCGCTACACGAACATCTACGAGGCCAGTGCTTTCCTGCAGGCCAGCGTGGAGACGCGTTGGTTCGTGAACACGGAGGGCACCGTGGTCGAAACGTCCCAGCCGGGCTTTCACCTGTTCGTCACCGCGACGACCAAAGCTTCCGATGGCATGGAGCTACCCGTCTATGAATCCTATTTCGGATTCTCCGAAAAAGACCTTCCCGGCGACGATACCGTACTGAAGGCGGTGGACAAAATGGTCCACGATCTGGAAGCGCTGCGCGTGGCGCCCGTAGTGGATGCCTACACGGGACCGGCCATTCTATCGGGGCGCGCCAGCGGCGTATTCTTTCACGAGATCTTCGGACACCGTGTGGAAGGGCAGCGCCAGAAAAGCTCCGACGCACAAACGTTCAAGCAGAAAATCGGCGAACCGGTGCTGGCGAAGGGATTTTCGGTGTATTTCGATCCGACTGAGCGGCGCCTGGCGGGCACGGATCTGGCCGGTTATTACGCCTACGACAATCAGGGAGTAAAGGCCCGCCGTGTCACCGTCGTCGAAGACGGCGTCCTGAAGACGTTTCTGATGTCGCGCACGCCCGTCGAAGGCATCCTCCAGTCGAATGGTCATGGGCGCAAACAAGTGGGGCTGGCGCCCGTGGCCCGCCAATCGAATCTGATCGTGGAAGTGGCGCCGGCGGCCGTCCATGCGGATCTGAAGAAGCTGTTGATGGCCGAAATCAAGAAGGAGGGTTTGCCGTTTGGCCTGTAGTTCGACGAGATCGAAGGGGGATTCACGTTCACGGGGCGCATGATGCCGAACGCTTTTAACGTGCTCCCGTTGATGGTCTATCGTATCTATCCCGACGGCCGCGAGGAACTGGTGCGCGCGCGGACCTGATCGGCACGCCGCTCACCACGTTCAGCAAGATCGTGGCGGCCGACAGGAACATGGCCACGTTCAACGGCATCTGCGGCGCCGAATCGGGAGGCGTACCGGTCTCGGCATCTTCGCCGGGAATTTTCGTCACCCAGATCGAGGTGCAGAAGAAGGCTAAATCCCAGGAGCGCATTCCGCTGCTGCCCGCGCCGTTTGAAGGAGGAAAGTAACATGCGCATTCGCGGTCATGCCCGTGCTTCGACGGCGGTCTCGCTGACGCGGCTGTGCGCGCAGACGGACGTGGTGATGAAGGCGATGCGCGACGAGATGGCGCGCTCCATGAAGGAGCTGACGGTCGAGAATCTGGAAAAGCCGTACTTCATCTCCTACCGCGTGGTGGATTCCGATACGGTGCGCGTCGACGCCGCCTTTGGCGCACTCAATCACAGCGATACGGACCGCTCCCGCAGGCTCACCGTCGAGGTGCGCGTGGGCGATTACAAGCTGGATAGCTCACACTTCTTCTCCTTCGATTTCGATATGGGAACGCGCCTGCGGATCTTCAACGGCACCACCGAACTATGCCAAGAAGACAATTACAAGGAGCTGCGCCGCCAACTTTGGCTGGCCACTGACTCGACCTATAAGAAAGCGGCGGAAGATCTGTCGAAGAAGCGCGCCTTGCTCGAAACTCGCAGCCGCGACGACGAATCGGACGATTTCAGCAAGGAGGAGCCGGCTACCACAACCCACGAATTGCCTGCCGTGAAGCCGGATGTTTCCCAATGGGAGAGCGAAGCGCGCGCCCTTTCGGCACTCTTCCGGCAGATGCCGGGTATCTATACATCCTCCGTCTCGTTCAACTGTTTCAATACCTATACGCGTTATCTCACCAGCGAAGGCACCTCCTACACGCGCCGCGAACCCAACGTGACATTCAGCACCGATGCCGCCACGCAAGCCGCCGACGGGACGCAGCTCGACGATTTCGTGTGGTTCCAGGGACGTTCACTGGCGGAAATACCGGCGCAGGCCGAATTGGCCGCGCGCATCCAGGCGATGGGGCATTATCTGACTGAACTGCGCGACGCCGGCACGCTGGTGAATTACAGCGGACCCGTGCTGGTGGAAGGCGATGCCGCCGCACAATTGGTCCGGTTCAAGCTGGTACCCGACCTGCTCGGCTCTAAGCGCACGCTGGTCAGTATGCCGGGCGGGCAGGCGCAGAATGCCAACCAGGAAGAGAATCCGTTTCTGGATAAGATCGGCGCGCGTGTGCTGCCGGAATTTCTCAGCCTCACCGACGATCCCGCCCTCGTCGAGTATCACAATCACCATCTGGCGGGCTACTCAAAGATGGACGAAGATGGCATCCCATCGCGCGAGGTGAAGCTGGTGGAGAACGGGATTTTGAAGACGCTGTTGATTTCCCGCGACCCCGTGCGGGGCGTCGATCATTCCACCGGCAGCCGCCACGCCGGGCAGGCCGCGCCATCCAACATGATCGTGACGGCCTCCAACGGGCTGAGCAACGCCGATCTGCGCGCCAGGTTCCTCGATATGGTGAAGCAGCGCAACCGGCCTTTCGGCATCCTGGTGCGGCGCATGCGAAACGGCAATAACGCGCTGCTCGCCTACAAAGTATTTCCGGACGGCCATGAGGAACTGGTGCGCGGCATGCAGTTCGTCGGTATGAACGCCGCGTCGTTCAAGGATATCGCGGCTGCATCGCGCGAGCCGAATTTCCTCACCGTGCGCTATCAGCCGCCGCGGAACAATCAGGTTTTTATTACGAACGAAGGCGAAGAGAACTTCACGCCGGTTTCGCTGGTGGTGCCCGCGCTGCTGTTTGAGGATGCCACCATGCGCAAAATACGCGCGGCCGTGCCCAAGCCGCCCGCCTACGGACACCCGTTTTTCGAAAAGTGATACAGTGAGCCCGTAAGGAGGTGCTGCCATGGAGCAGGACCGCAGGACGTTTTTGAGCACCGCGCTGGCTGCCGCGCCGCTATTTATCCCGCGCCGGGCATGGGGCGCGAACGATCGCCTGGCATATGGCTTAATCGGCGCCGGCGGCCGCGGGCGCTACCTGAACCACAATTTCCAAAAGCTCGGCGCGGTGTGCGTGGCCGTATCGGAAGTCTACGAGCCTAACATGCAGGCGGCGCTGCAGGACGCGCCGGACGCCAAGCCGCACCTGGATTATCACGACCTGCTGGCGCAGAGCGGCATCGACGCGGTGGTGGTGGCTACGCCCGATCATCAGCATGCGCCGTGCCTGTTTGCGGCGCTCGATGCGCGCAAGGATGTTTATCTGGAAAAGCCCATGTCGCACTCGCTCGAGCAGAGCCGGCAAATGGTGGAAGCGGTGCGCAAGACGAAACAGATCGTTCAGATCGGCATGCAGCGGCGCAGCGCGGAATCCATCATTAAGGCGAAGCAACTGGTGGATAGCGGCATTCTGGGCAAGATCACATTGGTGAAGCCGATGTGGAATTGGAATGTGGCGCACGAACTGGATAATTCGCCGCTGCCCGGCAAGCTGGATTGGAAGCGCTTCCTGGGTCCTGCCCGGGACCGCGAGTTGCAGCCCATGCGTTTCCGCGCGTGGCGCTTGTTTTGGGATTACTCGGGCGGGAACATGACCGATCAGGGCACGCACCTGATGGACGTAGTGCAGTGGTTCACCAACTCCGGCACGGCGAAATCGGCGGTGTGCTATGGGCAGATCGCCAAAACTATAGGATCGGAAGTGCCCGATGTGTTCTGCGCGGTGTTCGAGTACGGCGGCTTGATGGCAACCTGGACGCTGAACTACACCAACTCGTATGACAACGACTGGTCCATCACTTTCTGCGGCGATCAGGGGACGTTGATCATCAACAACGAAGGTTACCGCGTTTGGAAGGAGCCTTGGCCCAAGAACCAGGAGCCGGTACAGACGTTTGCGGCGCCCGTGCCGATCGAGTCACACATCCAGAATTTCCTGGACTGCGTGAAGTCGCGGCAACAGCCCAACGCGCCGGTGGAAGTGGGCGCGAGCGCGGTATCGGCTCCGCATCTGGCGAATGTGGCGTTCCATCACGACCGGCGCATGTATTTGAGCGCGGATGCGGCAAAGGCTTCGGAGCAGCCGGGATAGGAGTCGGGAGTCAGAAGACAGAATACGCGTTACCAGCCTGCTTTATAGGCGATCAAGGTCTTGAGCGTCAGCCCGCCGAGAAAAATGCAGACTGCCGTGCGCATCTCCACCAGCCGTCCGCCCACGTAGAACCCGGCGCTGCCCAGCGTGAACCAAGCCAGCAGGGCCAGTACCCCATAGCAGCCGAGCGCGAATGGCAAGCGTTTGTGCACGCATCTCCATTGTGCCATGGGCACCGCGGGATAATAGAGATGCCGCCGATCACTTCGAAACATGCCGGATATCGGGCTGCTCTACTCTCCGCAGAATCGTACGCGCGCGCTGGGCGCCGCCGCTGCGCTGGTCGCCATCATCGCGTCGATGGACTGGCTGATCAAGCCGAATTTTTCGCTGAACTTTCTGTACCTGTTCCCGATTATGCTGGCGGGCGGTTTCTTGTCGCGCTGGCAGATCGGAGCGATGGGCATCTGCTGCGCGATCCTGGGTGAATTATTCAGTCCTTTTCCGCAGGCCGACGCCGCCACGCGCATGGCCATGATGAGCGTGGCTTTCACCGGTACTGGCCTGTTCGTCTCCGAGTTGGTGCACAAGCGGCAACTGGTGGTCGAACATCTGCAAGCGCTGACCGAACAGGTGCGTCATCGGGAAGACGCCGAGCAGCAGATCCAGATCCTGATTGAATCGAGCCCCGCTGCCATCGTGACCGTGGATTCCTTTGGCTCCATCGATCTGGCCAACCAGGCCGCCTGGCAACTGCTGTCATCCGGACATCCCCTGGCCGGCGAGCCAATCCGCAATTATCTGCCCGCGCTCGAAGCAGTGGCGCGCGGCCACCGCTCGCAGGCCTTCCGCACCACCATGCAATGCAAAGGACAGCGGCGCGATGGGGAAGTGTTCCTGGCGGCCATCTGGTTTTCCACTTACAAGACGCTCTCCGGGCCCAAGCTGGCGGCCATCATCGTGGATCTCTCCGAAGACCTGCGGGACCGCGAGGACCTGAGCCTGGATCATCTGCTGAAGAATACGCGCATCCTGATGGGCGCCATGTCGCACGAGATCCGCAATCTGTGCGGCGCGGTCTCCGCGGTGGGAAAGAACCTGGCGCGCGTGGACGGGCTCACCGGGAACCAGGATTTCAAGGCGCTCGAAACCCTGATCCAAGGCCTGGAGAAGATCGCGGCACTCGAACTGCAAGCTTCGCCGGAGGATCAGGCCATGGCCGTGGATGTGACGGACGTGCTGGATGAACTGCGCGTGCTGATCGAGCCGTCCTTCCGCGACGCGGGCATGACAGTGGCATGGCAGATCGCGTCCGGGCTGCCGTTGGTCTGGGCCGATTCCTACGGGCTGTTGCAGGTTTTCCTGAACCTGGCGCGGAACGGCCAGCGCGCCCTCGAGAACTGCGCGCGCCAGGAGTTGACTATCATGGCCCGCGCGGAAGAAGACTCCGTGGTCATCCGCTTCGATGATACCGGCAGCGGCGTGCCCGCGCCGCAACAGTTGTTCCGGCCGTTTCAGCCGGGCGCGGACGGCACGGGCCTGGGGTTGTACGTATCGCGCGCCATTGTGCGCAGCTTCCGCGGGGAACTGCGCTATGAAGCGCGTACGGCCGGTAGTTGTTTTGCCGTGGTGCTGGCGCCGCTGATTGAAAATTGAAGCTGAAGTCGAAGCTGAAATCGAAGCTGAAATAATGGAAACACTCGAGCACATCCGCATCCTGGTGGTGGACGATCACACGTTGTTCCGCGAGAGCGTGGCCCGGCTGCTGGCGGCGGAACCCGGCTTCGAAATCGCGGGGCATTGCGCCTCGGCCAGCGAAGCGCTGCAGCTGGTGGCGCAGACGCCGGTCGACGTAGTGCTGCTCGACTATGACCTGGGCGACGGAAAGGGCACGGACTTCCTGGCCAAAGCGCAAAGCGTGGGATTCACCGGCAGAGTGCTGGTGGTCACCGCGGGTGTCAGCGAACTGGAGGCTGCGCAGATGATCCGGCAGGGCATCGCCGGCATCCTGCGCAAACACTGCTCGCCGGCCGCGCTGGCCCAAAGCATTCGCGATGTGAGCGGCGGTAAGGACTACTTCGAACCGGGCTACCTGCGGTCGGTCCTGACGGGGATGGCGCCGGCGGTGACGGAATATCAGCGCAAGAAATTGACCGACCGCGAGCGCCAGGTGCTGCGCTACGTTTTTGAAGGGCTGGCGAACAAGGAGATCGCCGACCGGCTGCAGGTTTCGGAAAGCTCGGTGAAAGCCACGCTGCAGCAGTTGTTTTCAAAGACCGGGGTACGCACACGGAGCCAGTTAGTGCGCACGGCGCTGGAGAATTATAAGGATCAGCTTTGAAACGCCGGGGGGAAATTCCAAGGACGTCAAAGGGAGGCGAAGCGCCGGGCGGTGAAGCGGCTCGAACATGGCAACAAAATGGGTAACAAATGGTGGCAATCGAGCATTTTCTTGTCCGCGCAAGGCGAAAATTGCAGTATAATGGTCTGACGGTGACCACAACGCGCTGAAATCAGGCACGTTAAAGACGGAGAGGTGGCTGAGTGGTCGAAAGCAGCGGTTTGCTAAACCGTCGTAGGGTCATAAGCTCTACCGGGGGTTCGAATCCCCCCCTCTCCGCCAGATATCAGAATTGCCGCTTGAAACGCCTAAGTTGCTGTCAATTGTTTGGCTTGCAAGGTTCGAAAGTCGCAATTGCGAGAACGGCTCCCGCAGGCACATCCGCAACTCGCCGCCTTTCCAACTGGAACTTTCAAGTACCACACGCAGCAGTTTGCGCTGCTCTGCCGCGGTTTGTTGCAGAAACAGATCAGCCGCTTTACTCGTCACTGCCAGCAACTCGACTGCTTGGGTGGCAGGTGCCAGCGTTTCGGCCTGCCACTCGCTAATGCGTCGGTTGACACGTTCCTTCCGTTCGCGCATCTCAGCCGCTTTCTGATCATACGTGCTCGCATCGATGCGCCCATCTAGGCGATCCTCATAAATCATGTCCAGCCGCTTTTGCCATCGCTCCAACTCTGCCTGATCGCGTCGTATAGCCTGCTCATGAGCGGCTCGCTCGGTCAAGTCGCTGGTCACCAATTCTTGCTGCAACCACTCCACGATCGGCCCGGGAATGACGAGCCCGCGCAACCCGGCGGCGAATTGTTGTGCCAGCACTTCTTCTCGCGTATACCGTTCCGGGCACTTGCCACGGTATCCAGTGCAGTGATAATACACATACCGTGCTTTTTTTAATTCCCCTACCAGCGAGCACCCGCAGTGCCCGCAGCTGACGATGCCAGAAAAGGCGAAATCGTGGGTGACCTTGCGGTGTTTCTTCTGGTGCCGGCCATCCAAGATCTCCTGCACTCGTTCCCATGTCGTGCGATCGATGAGCGGCTCATGAATTCCGTCGTATGTCTTGCCAGCATACTCGAATTGACCGGTATAAATGCGATTGCGCAGGATCTTGTGCAGTGTGGTGACCGGGATTTTGTTCTGACCGCGGCGGGAACGAAAGCCTTCCTCATACGTCTTGCGGGCCAGTTGCTTCAACGAGTACTCGCCGGAGGCGAACCAGGTGTACAATTTGACGATCATGGGACCAAACACGGCATCCGGAACAATAATCCGCTTTCCGCCATCCCCTATAGTGTTCAAGTAGCCCAGCGCCGCATAGGATGGATACAGGCCTTGCGCGGCTTTGGTGTGCAACCCTTTCTGGACCTCCTCCCGCAGGTTGTCGATATAGTTCTTGGCCATCAATACCTTGATGCCATGCAAGAATTTCTCCGACGACCGCGAATCCTTGCTGAGCACCATGTTTTCCTTAACAAAATGAATCTGCAGATCCAGGTCATCGATGGTTACATAATCCTTGAAATTGCGGTACAGCCGATCGGTCTTTTCGACCAGGAGTATGCGACACTCTGGATGGGCTCGGAGGTAGGACACCATGGCGTTAAAGCCTGGCCGACCGGTGGTCTTGGCGCTCTCGACGTCGACGAATTCCTGGATCGTCAGATTTCGTTCGGTTCCATAGGGCCGCAACAGATTTTCTTGAGCAGAGATGCTGTATCCCAGCTCCTGCTCCTTGCTGGAGACCCGCGCATATAAGACGCCCGCGTGGGCATCAATTTCAACTGGCGCTCGACCGTGGCTGGCGGTCGTGCGCCTGTGGGGTGCCTTGGTCTCATTCATAGTATTGGTGTCCGTTCGACGATAGTCATATTCTAATTCCGCTAAGATCAGGCCGCCTCATCAAGTCTGCGGTCCATTGTTCCGATCATCCGGCCCCAGTTGCAAAGCAGGGCCCCTGAAGTCCAACAGTCTGGCACGCGTGGTCGCCCACTCCCCATCGGTGACTGTGCGGCCCGCTCGTTGTTCAAGCTCGGTACGCGCGGCACGCTCCAGGCACCCTCGATCATCGGCACGCGCCTTCAGATTGGATGTGCCACTGGATAGCCGCCGTTTCCAGAGGTCCTAGCACAATCGGGCTGGCGTGCATCGGTTTCATGCGAGTGGCTGAACATTTGCGTAACAAATAACTCTACCACTGTAGGCCCGCCTGCAGCCAAATCGGTGTACCGAGGCCCACGATGGTCAAGAGAAGCATCCTGCCCAACGAAATGAAAGCGGTGGCAACCGCCGTACGGTTTCCAATCCGGTGATGGAGCCCCGGTTCGCATCAGGCCGCCGTTTCGAGCCATGGTTCACGCACGTTGGCGTTCTCGCGCACCTCGGCTTTTTTGTGCTCCCACCGGCAAAGCAGCGCTGCAAACTCTAACAGTCTGGCCCGGACAGCGATCCACTCTGAATCGGTAAAGGCTTGGCCAGTACCCGCTTCAAGCTCCGCCCGAGCAGCATTCTCCAGGCGGCCCGTTGGGGCGGCCACACGGTCTGCGCGATGCTGCGAGGTTGCTGCCGCCAAGCTTTCCGCTACGCCCTCTTGTTTTTTCAACTAATCCTCCATTGACCAAAGTTCCGGGCATAGCAGCCGTCAGTTGTGCGAGCGCCCCGGTACTGCTCTCTCAGCCACGGCACTGTTCCAATATGAAAACAACCGGTTCGTCCCGTCAGATGCGAGATGTATCTCGATTTAGCGGTATGAATTCTCCTGTTCCGTGCGTGCTTTACAGGGCGCTGGAATTTGGGCGTGCGACTGGATCGTTGAAGCGTAGATCCCAGGACCTGAGCCATTCCGCCAGTGTTCCCTCGATGGCAACAGAACACTCCCTCCTCAGCGCCGCGACTTCCGCCAATCTGGGCGTACGGTACAGAATCGGTCAACCGCATCGCCGATCCGTCGGCTTCTAACACGGCACGTCCTCGCATTACAACGTGGAGAGCGGATTTGTAAGTGGTGTACTGGCAACCGCCCGGTACTGGGTTAAGCATCTGCACAATTCTGCGCCGGTGAGTGGACATAGTTCTGGGGTTCCCGCCCTTTCGCGGCTCGCCAGGAAAGGAATCGCACCTCTCTAATTCCGTTATACAGTCACTCCCGCTAAGATTTGTGATAATTATGCCAAGCTTTTACAGGTATAATGGTCTAGCAGGTTTAAAATGGTCAAGATACAGAATTGGGTCACGGAATCTGAAGTCCTCGCAGTGCTTAACCAGCGGCCGCCTAGCCCTCATGCATACGCCCGCTTCCTGGAGGCCTATTGGAAAGCCACTGCCGGTGCGCCGCCGAGTACCGCAGAACAGTTTAGCGCTGCTCTGCGCGAGTGGGCGGACCGGGAAGGCCAAATCGGAAGTGGAGCTTTCGCGACAAACTATCTGGCGAGCGCGCCGTATTTCAAGCCCCCGGCGGCAACCCCGAAACACGCCTGGAGACTACCCCGCACGATCTCCAAAGCGCAAAGCCTTTCGATGGGCGCGGCACTGACGTCCGCGCACCTGCGTGCTTTGGTGGACGAATGGCTCGCAACGGGGCGTGATCACGACGGAAGTGAGGCGCCGTCACGCCGCGATCTCCGCAAAGCGCTGCGGGGATGGGAGGTGGCATCCGAATTCGTTGAGCAAAGCCCGCCGTCCATGTTTCCGGCAGAGACCGGTTTTAGTCTGGCCATCGCGGAGCCACATTGGGGACGACCCTGGGCCGGGGATTTCTTTGCCGCTCAACAAGTGGCGGCGGGCAGGTTGTTCGTGGGGATCCTGGCAAGCGACTGGCAGCAGCGCCTATGCAAGTGTAGGTACTCGCCGTGTGGAAGGTATTTTGTTGGCGCGAAGGTGCGCCGCAGTTACCGGCACGGTACCTTCTGTTGTCGCGAGCATCGCGCGCACGCGAGTGCGGACGCCGTCACCAAAGCGCGCCGCCATCACGCCAGAAGCGAACTGATCGAGGCGGCCGCACACTGGCTCGCCCGAGCACACCGGAATTGGGCTTGGCAGGATGACCATGACTTGAAGGCTCGTTTGGCCGCAGTTCTCTCCGAAAAGGTAAGTCGGCACCCCGATCTCCAAGTCGGTGGTCAATCTATAACGGTGAAGTGGGTGACGAGGAATCGAGTTACAATCCAGCAACGCCGGCTTGAGCTTCACCCGCCGCGACCAGAAAGGTGAGCTGAGTGGCGAGGAATCGGGCTGCGATGCCTGCCCTCGACCTTGCTCCACCCAAGACGCGTGTATGCCAATCTGATTCAGAACTTTCTGTTGTCAGGACACCTGATAGGCGTCGAAACAGGCCCTGTCATTCCCTGTTCTGACGGTGATGGTCCCACGCGCATAACTTCCTTACGATTAGAGACTTATCTCGATTTAGCGGTAGAATTTATCCTGTTCCGTCTCTGTTTTACAGGCAATCTCGGTACAGTTTCGTGGCGCAAGCCGCGGAATTCGCGTTGGCTGCGCTCGACGAGGATAGCGACCTGACTTGGGCCGTGGGATGGGTCGAAGCCCTGTGCGAGCTTAACGGGTTGAAGTTCACTCCGCGCCACCGCAACGCCGTTGCTGAAGCTGTTGCGCGGCTTCAGCTCTCGCCCACCCGCACGCTGACCGAATTGTCCGCCAACGTGCAGGATACCGATATCCGCGATGCCTTGGAGCACTTCACTGTAACGGGACCGCTCGGTTCCTTGCTCGATGCCGAACGCGACTTACTCAGCGACGGTCGCTTCCTTACCTTCGAAATGGAGAACCTCCTACAGCTCGATGACAAAGCGGTCATCCCGGTCCTGCTCTATTTGTTCCGCCGCATCGAGCAATCACTCGATGGCTCCCCCACGCTGGTCCTGCTTGACGAAGCATGGTCCTACCTGCAGCAGCCCACCTTCCGCCATCGGCTGAAAGACTGGCTCAAAACCATGCGCCGCAGAAACGCCGTGGTGGTCATGGCTACTCAACAGGTCAGCGACATCGCCAACTCCGAGATCGCCGATGTGGTTTTGGAGAATTGCCCGACCAAGATTCTGCTGCCCAACGCGGAAGCGCGCAATCCCGGCTCGCGCGAGTTCTATGGCCGCCTGGGACTCAACGAGCGGGAACTCGAACTGCTGCAGGTGAGCGTTCCCAAGCAGCACTATTACGTGGTCAGTAAGTTGGGCCGCCGCCTGGTCGATTTGCGGCTGGGCAAAGTGGCGCTGGCCTGGCTCGGCGTCAGCGGCCAGGAGGACCGCCAAGTCATCCAAAGCGTCATCGACGAATACCCCTCGACATGGCGCACCGAATGGCTTCGTTTGAAAGTCCCCACCTGGTCCGATTACTTTCGCAGTCTGGAAACCACTAAGAAGGAGGAAGAATCGATATGCGTAAGTCTTTAGTCCTGCTTTTGCTG
Source organism: Bryobacterales bacterium (assembly GCA_963818855.1). Classification (GTDB taxonomy): domain Bacteria; phylum Acidobacteriota; class Terriglobia; order Bryobacterales; family Bryobacteraceae; genus Bog-159. The sequence continues at coordinate 206,190 of CAWFUH010000001.1, forward strand.
TTGCTTTTGTTTTGCTCCCCACCCGGCCCCGCCGTGGCGGGTCCGTACGCAACGGAAGTCACTCAGATCCTGAACCACGTCCAGCTCGTGCTGTCGTATGCTACGCAAGCCAACCAACTCGCGACGCAAATCAAAATACTGGCCGACGCCATTAAGAATACAGTGAATATTGGCCAGTCGTAGCGGCCCAAAGCCCCACGTTGCGCCGCCCAGGACCAAGGCGGACCAGAAGCCACCCTGCCAGACCGCGGCACCACGGGCCACCCTCAAACGCCACTTCTGTCCCGAACATCGTGCTGGCCTCCATCACGCTCTCCTCACGCTAGCCAAACGCGGCGTGCGGCTGGGACTGCTGATCACCTCTTCGAATCCAGCCCGCTGCTTTTGGCCGAAGACGTCAGATTGCAGATGGTATATGCGCCGAGCCTTGCCCTTCCCCTTGATGACGATGTGCTTCCGGTCCTCCAGTTCCCGAATCCCAAGACCAACCGTCTCTTGGTGCAGCCCTAGGATGCCAGCTATACGCCGTTGTCCAATGCTAACCGTTGTGCCTTGATACGTGTATCTGGACAAAGTCGCGTAGACACAGCGGGCCGTCGCCGACAGTGCGCGGTCGCTTAGAACTGAATCCGGTACGCGCGCGTATTTTTCAATAACGCTCTGACCGGATTTTCCGCTCACTTTCTGACCGGATTTTCCGTTCATGTATTAGAAACTCCTTATACTGCCCGGTTCGAACGCTTCTGGCAGCGTTCGCAGTCGCATCCGTTCCGCTATCGTTTCAGCCGGTGATCTCGCAATTCCGGTATGGTCACCGCCAGCTCCCGAAGATGCGCGTCGGCCGCCTGAACGCAGGAATCGCAGACGAACACAGTCGGCACTGCGTCCATGTATGGTCCAAGTTTGTGGCACGATGCGCACACCGGGCGCTTTCCGTGCTTGTCGATCAGGAACATAGGCCGAGTCTATCCTCCCTTCCGACACTGGTAGCGCACAGCGTTTCGAGCGGCGCAACGTTTTTCAGAAGTGCTGGATTCGTGCGTCTTCGCTCGAAGCCGCCGTGCTTGATTACATTGAGTCTGTGTATGGTCGCCTCTCTGGGACCAGCCTCCGTGCCGCGCCCCAGTCCGCGAACGCCAGGCACAGGCCCTGCAAATCGGGATGCCCTGCCCGGATCTGGGCTTCGACGGCCGCGATCTCCGGCGGCAGCGGGCGATTCATGCCGCCTCCTGCTGGCGCTCCTCGGCGATCTCTCGAACGTGCGGCCGTCGCCGTCGAGCGTGGCCTTCCCGCCCGTCAGCGCTTGCCAGCGCTTGACGACCACGTCGACGTACTTCGGATCCAGCTCGATGCCGTAGCAGACGCGCTCGGTGAGTTCCGCGGCGGCCAGGGTCGTCCCGCTGCCGAGGAACGGCTCGTAAACCAATTCGCCGCGCTTCGTGTGGTTCAGGATCGGGCGCCGCATCAGCTCGACAGGCTTCTGCGTCGGATGGTCGAACTTCTCTTCGTCCGAGCCGCCCATGATGAATTTCGGCGACGGGCGAGTCCCAGATCGTCGAGTTCTCGCCGGCCTTGCCGAACCAGGGCGCGTTCTTCTTCCGCACATACCAGCACGGCTCGTGTTGGATACCAGTAGTGCGTGCGCGTGAGAACGGTCCGCCCCTTGTTCCAGATGATCTGCTGGGGATGCAGAAAGCCGATCCGCAGCAGGCCATCCAGAACTTCGCGCGTGAAAACGCTGCGTGCCAGACGTACGCGATCTGGAGGCTCGGCACCAGCTCGAAGGCTTCGGACCAGTCGGCGCGCGTGTCGCCGGAGATCGTCGTCTCGGTGTGGCCCTCGGTGCGGTGCTTCATGTAGCTGGCCTCGGCCGGCCCGCAGCCGTTCAGGCCGGCGCGGTCGCGCCATTCGGAATCGAGCTCAATGCCGTAGGGAGGATCGGTGACCATCAGGAACGGCTTGCGATCGCCCAGCAGCCGCGCCACCGCCTCCGGGCTGGTCGCGTCCCCGCAGAGGACCCGGTGCTGGTTGCGCCGGTTGCCGCAAAGCCACAGATCGCCCGGCCGGGACACCGGATTCTCTGGCAGCGGCGGCGCGGCATCGGCCTGCTCGTCGTCGTCGGGCAGCGCCAGCAGATCGTCGAGTTCTCTTGGGTCGAAGCCGGTGAGCGAAGATCGAAGTCGGCCGCGGTGAGTTCCTGCAATTCCAGAGCGAGCAGCTCGTCATCCCACTCGGCCCACGTCACCGAGCGATTCACCATCAGCCGGAACGCCTTGACTTGCGCTTCGGTCCACTCGTCGCAGAGGATCACGGGGATTTCGGTTATGCCCGAGCTTACGTGCGCGCCTTCATTCGCAGGTGGCCATCCACGACGGTCCCGTCGCTGCGGGCGAGCACCGGGATCTTGAAACCGAACTCGCGGATGCGACCGCACATGCGATCCACCGCGGCGTCGTTCTTGCGCGGGTTGCGGGCGTAGAAGACCAACTTGTCGATGGGCCAGATTTGGATTTGCGGGGACTGCGGTGAATTGGTCATGTTGTCTCCTCATTTCGATGTAATTTCGTTG
>CAWFUH010000002.1:0-414975 GCA_963818855.1 Bryobacterales bacterium
TGCACAAATGTGCACGAAACGGCTTAAACTGTGCCCGCTGGAACTTACTGATCGTGCATCTCTTAAGATCCAATGGGCGGACAAATGTGTTGCGTTTCCTTTATGTTCCACTACCGGTGTTTTTCGCGCCTGATGATGGGGGTTGCCTGTTGCGGGCGAGACAATTTGGTGAAAATCTGAGACTTTCTGTAGATTCTTCGTTGGATCGCCGCGCATGTGAAACTTTTGTGGGATTTTGTGGTGAATTGCTGAGATAAACTGTCGCGCACCCTTTCCCCTCGCGGCGTGCGGATTAGAACCCGTGGCCGACAATTCCAGTAAGCAACTTACCGGGTGGCTCCCGGTCCGTACCGCTTGTCATTAACCTTGCGGATGTCACAGCCGCGGCACCTGGCGGCCTACAGGATGTGGACGTCTCCCTGCACTCCAGAAAGCAGTTGCCATCGGTGGCACGAGATGCGAGGGACGACGTCGATCCTTTTCGGAACTTGACGATGACACGCGTCAGAACAGCGTCCTGGATGATATGCTTCTCAACCTGAGCCGGAGATCCTTCGGAGAAAGGTAAGTAGCTTGCCAGTCACATCCGCAATGGTGTTTAATGGTGGCGTCGGTAAGCGGCTCCTGAATGTCGAGGAGGCTGCCGGATACCTGGGTCTGAAGGTGGACACGGTCTACAAGAAGGCCCGGCTCCGGGAGCTTCCCTTCGTCAAGGTGGGGCGAGCGTTGCGGTTCGACAAACAGGCGTTAGATCGCCTGATCGAACAGCACACAATCAAAACCATCGACTGAAAGGAGTACGCAGAGTGTCTATTCACAGAGTTGAAGACGGAGTTTTCAAAATTCGCTGGAGGGAAGGAGGCAGGAACCGAAGCCTGAGCGTTCATGGCTCGCACGAGTTGGCCAGGAAGATCCTCCGCAAGCGGCTATCGGCGCGCGATGAGAACCGCCACCTCGATATCAAGAGGGAGGTCAATTTCCGAATGTCCGCGCTGATTGATCGGTACTGGGAGCAGTACGCCAGTAAGAAAAAATCTCAGGACCGCGAGAAAGCTGTTCTGGAGGGAATCCGCGGCCAGCTTGGGGACCTGTTTGTCCGGGAGGTTGACGGCGCCAGCATTCAACGCTGGTACCAAGGCCTCTCGGAGGCGAAGGGGTTGTCAGCGGGCACGGCCGTTCGGCACTTCAACGTCATGCACCACATGATGGAGAAGGCCGCCACGATCTGGAGCAAGGAAACCGGCATAGACCGGAATCCGGCTGATGACGTGGAAGTGAAGCGGCCGGATGACCAACGCGAGCGGTACTTGAGTGTGGAGGAGATCGTCAGGCTCAAGGCCGTTCTCGATGAGAAGATGTACCGCAAGGCTGGCAAGGGCATCAACCAGACGTTTTTTCATCTGCGCTTGATCGTCCTGACGGCCTTGACCACGGGCATGCGGATAGCAGAGATTTTCTCGCTCAGATGGAGCGACCTGCTATTCCGGGAAGAACTGATCGCAGTTCGGGCCAAGCTGAAGCGAGGGAAGGTTCGGTACGCGCCGATGTGCCCGGAGTTGGCCGTGGAATTCAAGCGGTATCCGGTGATCCTGGGGGAGGATCGGATTTTCCCACCGGAACCGGGTGCCAAGCGGGAACGCCAAAGGGTGGACAAGAGTTTCGAAACCATCCTGGAGTTGGCCGGTATCGAGGGTTTCCGCTTCCATGATCTGCGGCACACCTTTGCCAGTTGGTACATGATGAACGGCGGAGACCTTTACGAACTGGCCAAGATCCTGGGCCACGCGAACATCAAAATGACGGAGCGGTACGCCAAGCTCGCCCGGAGTCACATTGCCAAGACGGGGAGTACGGCCCGCGAGATGTGGAAGCTAATGGAAGGAGAGAGGCGGGAACAGGTTCAGGGAACTGCGGTTTGAATGTTCCCTTATTGTTCCCTTGACTGAAACCCGATGTTTCTGGCTACTTCTAAGTTATTGATTTTATGGTGGCCAGGGACGGAATCGAACCGCCGACGCCAGCCTTTTCAGGGCTGCGCTCTCCGATCCTTGCGGGCACTGATTTCCCCAATCCCAATAACTCCATTCTTTCATAACAACGCATCCGTGATCCTCGGATGGTTAGGCCATCCAGGCGTACGGGCTATCAGGTATTCGCGGCCGGAATTGGGCTGAGCGCGGCTGGGGCTTAGTCTTCATGCCAGGCCGGCCCGCGATGAGCGCTTGACAACAAAGAAGTAACTGCGCATCCTCGTTACCCGTGCGGTAGGCGTCCAGAAAGCCGACCAACGAGCCAAACACGCGGATCTTATTGGCCACTAACAGTTGCCAGAACTGGTACACGGCGGCCTCTTCGGGTTGGTGCAGCACAGCGATATTCAAGCCCTCCTTGCGATAAATTTGAGCGATGCTGTAGCGTGCAGCTTGGGACCCCTTCAGGGAGGCCGCACTGATCATGCCCGGTATCCAATCTCCGCACTGCCGGATCGCGCGGGCGTTCTGAGATGGTTCAGCGTGTGAGAACCGATGTTCGGCATACAGATAAATCGTTCCGCTGGGGTCTTGGGCGCCCCACAGCGCAGCCACCCCGTCGGGGTCAACCGCCATGCCAAAACCAAGCGGCCATGTCTCGGGGATGGTAAATGGATTCACGACGATTTGCTCTTCCGCAACCCGGTGGACACCGCCACAATCCCTCAGCCGGTTTAGCGCCTGCGTCATTGCATCGACCTGGTCATCATGGCGCCCGTTCGGAAAAGAGGCGGCCTCCTCGATGAGCGCTTCCACCCAAGGCGCTATGGCCGGATGAGGCAGGTACACGTTGCCCGCCTCGGCCAGCGGCGAGACTGCGTGGGCTCGCGCAATTTTGCCGCCCTCCGGCTGCACTTCGATCAAACCTCCGACATCGTGTTTCAGTTCCTGTATCACCGCTGGGCCGTTGGCCTTATCCTCCACCAGCTTGGCGCCGGTCTTGGGCCAACGGCCCGACAGCACCCGCACGGCCTCCTTGGTGGCGGGCATATCCATCCGCCCTCGGCACTGATCCAACAAGAATCGGTCCGCCCCCTTGGCCCCCCAAACTTGCCCCACCACGTAATCACTGGTGGCCTTGTCTTTGAACGACATATCCCAGGATTGGATCATCGTGTCAAACTGCGCCGGTATCGGAATAGCTTGTATGTTGAGCGTGCGTCCATCTGGGAGACGCACGGGTACGGCGGCCAAATCGATATGTGCCGGCCGCCAGTAACGCCACCCCGACCGTTTGAAAATGCCCCCTTCCGCGGGAGCCGGCCGCTGCTGGTATTGTCCGGCGTAGCGGTAACATCCCAAAGAGATCTTCAGCGCCGCCAAATGCGCGGCCGTCACCTTCTGCGGCCAGAGCAACGCGCCGGCCTCAACTCGCGGATCCCTCCACCCGATGGAGGTGCTACAGCGCCGTTCCTGCTCAAATTCCGCAGGCAGACACAGCAGCTCGAAGCCACCCTTCGCCAGCAAGTCACCACTCAGATCATCCTCGTGCAGCCGTTGTTGGATCACGATCAGGTGCCCGGTGGCGAAGTCATTCAAGCGTGTGGATATGGTCCCGTTAAACCATTCCACGGCGGTGTGCCGCTCCGCATCCGATTCGGCCTGGTCGACGCTGTGTGGATCATCTACGACGACGATGTCGGCACGTTCCCCGGTCGCTGAACCGCCAACCGAAGTGGCAATGCGAGAGCCTGTGCCGTCGTTGTCGAAGCGGTTCTTCTGGTTTTGATCGCCGGTGAGTTGATAGCGGTCGCCCCAGTTTTGTTGGTACCATTCGGACTCGATCAGGCGGCGGCACTTGACGCTGTCGCGCACACTCAGATTGGCTGAGTAACTGGCGAACAGCCAACGGATGTGGGGTTGGTCAATCCATACCCAGGCAGGCCAAAAGACCGCGGTGAGCAGGGATTTGGCGTGACCGGGGGGCACGTTAATGATCAAATTGCGCATGCGACCCTCGGTGACCGCTTGCAGATGTTGGCAGATGGCTTCTACGTGGATGCCATCCACGAAGAGCGTAGCGGGCTCCAGCACAGGCCAAGCCTGTACGACGAACTCATGCAGGGAGCGTCGGGCCTTTTCCGCCCGCAGCCTCTGCAGTTCGATTTCGGGCTCGCTCAAGCAAGCTTTCCAGTTGCTGGATTTCATCGGTGTTGAGTCGACTGTAGTCGATGGATTTAGCATGGGTGGACTCCTGTGAGAGATTGACCAGAGCCGTGGGTGGCTCGAGTCGGTTGAAAATCATCTGGATAGCCCACGGGGCGCCTTCGCGGGCGGCCTTCCAGGCCAGTTCCGCGAGTTCGTCCGGTGTGCCATGAACACGCAAGGCATCGGTAAACGTGCGATCGTTCCTGGGGCGTCCCTTGAGGTTCCCGCTCTGGCCCTTACTCCAACGCGGCATGCTCACGTCCTTCCTTCCCGGCTGCGAGACAGTCGGCCCGGATGCGACGAATTGGGTTGGTTCGGGCTATCGGAGCCGCGGACGTTCGCAGAAGCTCGGTTCGAAACGTATCCCGGTTGGGTATTCGGCAGGGATAAGACGCGTTCCGAGCGGGATAGAGGTTTTAGACTCGGGAGCTTACCGGGTTCGAGAGTACATCGATCCACGAGCGGACCAGCCAGGAAAGTTCGAAAGGTATCCACGGTGGCCCGCCAGCTTGTACAACCGGAGCACCTGCCGCGACTGGAGTAGTGCGCGCCATGATGCCAGCAGATGTATGAATTCCGGCTGACCTGTGTCCCTGTGGTTTCCACGAATTCGATGGACCACGGGATGTGGACGTTGTTAAAGCCCATGCGCCTCACCCCGACCTGATTCTTGGCGTGTGGGCAGCGATCTCACCGGCTCATGAGGTATACAGCGCCGCCACTTCGTAATCCAGGACTCTGGGAATCGTAAACTCAACTACACCGGTGCCTCCGGTAAACGGGATGTTCGCTTCCGCCCGCAACAATTCTACGCGCGTCACTCGCCTGCCCTGCGGGAGTGACATCCTCACCTTCTGGCCGCCGATGGGGTAGAAGGTCCGTATCCATCCGCGATGCATGGCGGGGTTCGTGTAATTAAGGATGTGCACGGCAAAGCCGGCCTGCGTTTCCCATGCGAAGGCCTCGATCACACCGTCTCCCTGGATGGTGACCGGCGGGGCACCGCCCGCGACCCAGCGGATCGAGTTCTGGAGCAGCCGCGCCAGGTCTGTATGACCGGATCGCCACATGGTGCGCTCGACATCACCCGGGAAATAAATCAGGCGGCTCCGGCCTTTCTGCCGCACCACGATCGCCGGTTCATTCGTCCGTGCCTGCAGAGGATACGACAGCTCCGGAGGGTAAGCCACGAAGCCGGGCACTACAGTCAGAATCGGGCCATCCACCGGAGCAACGGGTACGCGATTTTCCGCTCCGGGGATCCATGCGGTATTTGAAAAGCCGTTCAGAATGCCATGCTGTTTCTCGATACGCGCAAGATAGGCGTTGCCGACGGTGCCGATGATATCCCCGGCCTTCCGAATACCGAATACATCGGCCAGGCCGAAATCGGAGCGTCGTTCGTTGCGCTCGGTGTACATGCTGGTCTCGAATGTGGCCAGCAGGGAGCCTCCGGCATCCACGTAACCGCGCAACTGCCGGCACTGTTGGTCGCTGAGGAGAGCCGTGTTTGGCAACACCAGCGCGGAGTATTGGGCCAAGTCCTCCTGTTCCAGCTTGTCTTCATGCACGAAATCAAACAGGAAACGGCCTTCGAGCAGGGCGTAATACATCCCGTCCATATACTCCCGAATGCGCGCACCATGCGGAGGGTTGTAGAACAGGTGGGTCCGCTGGCCCATCATCACGCCCACATTTGCGATCGAGCGTTTGTTGACGAAGTGGATATCGTGCCTGGCCATCCAATTGAAATATTCGTGCGCCGGCTGCAACCAGCGGCGGTCCTCGCCCATGCCGTTTTCGCCGCCGATAATGTGGTGATACGGCGCCATTCCCGAGGCGAGCGTTTCGTTAAACCACATCTGTTCTTCTTGCCGTGATTTGTAAACGTTACGCCAGCGGGGCGTGCCGGTGGACCATGCCCCCGTCACGTTGGTCGCCATCTTGCCCTTTTGGACGGCGTGGCACACCCGGCCTTGCAGCGCGCATCCCCAGATCGGCGTATCGTCTCCGCCGCGCCCCTGGTTGTCGCACTGGAACCACTCGCAGACTTCACCGAGTTTCACCAGGTCGGCCGTACTGCGTATGCCGCCGCCGAGATTGGCGAAATAAAAGTTCGACGGCTTCTTCTCTTTGGCGATGGAATCGTAGAGCTTCCACAGATAGATGGTGCGCTCGTTGAATTTGTCCCAATATGCTATCGTCCCCGGCTGCGGAAGGTTCTTGCACTGTTCGCAATAACAGATGGGCAGCGCGCCCAGAGGCGGCCACGCGTTGGTAAACAGGCCGTCCACGTCATAGAGCGAGTTGATCTCTTTCATGATTGCCCGCATGTAATCGGTCATGTACGTGGTAAACATGCAGGTACGGAATAACCTGGGATCCTCGGTGTGATGCACGGTTCTGCCTCCCGCGTCGCGTTGGAACCACTCCGGATGGGCCGCAAGGGCGTCTTCCCAATTGAGGTCCGGACTCATGCGCGCGATCACGTGCAGGCCGCGTTTCTTGGCGGCCGCGCAACACTCGCCGAAGAAATCGCGCTCGCCGAGGAACTTGGCTTTCCGGTGGTAGGGCACCTTCGTCTGGTAAAAGGCTAGAATGCCGGTGACACTGACCAGTACGGCATCCACTTTCAGGCTGGTCCAGTAGTCCGCCCACTGCTCAACGTCGAGTACCGCAGGATCGTGTTCGGTCATGTTGGTCTGGCCGACACGACGGATTTTCCGTTGCCACGGCACGGCCGGCTCGGCGGCGAATAGGGAAGCGGCTACGGTGGCCGCCGGCACCACCATAAAGTCGCGTCGATTCAAGGTCATGAGTCTATTCTCCGCCCGCTGGCGTCCCAGATCCTTCCCCTTCTTGCGCGCTTCCTTCATAATGTCTTAAGAACGTGCGAGTCCACATCGCCTACAGGCTGTTCGTCATGATGCTCGCGATTTGCGCGGCGGCCGGAGTGATGCCGGCGCAGCAAGCCGGCCCGAATTTGCCGGGCGGGGGTCTCGCCCAACACCCGTTCCTGTATTGCGGTGAATGGCAGGGGCGCAGCGTCGAGCAGCAGACCATGTACATCGTCCGCGACGGGAAGGTGGCCTGGTCATATACGAACCCGCGCAAGGGAGAGTTGGGTGATTGCACCATGCTCTCCAACGGAAATATCGTTTTCTCGCGCCAGTACGGGGCCAGCGAGATTACCCCTGACAAGAAGATCGTTTGGGATTACGACGCGCCTCCGGGCACTGAGATCCACACAGCGTATCCGATCGGTATGGATAAGGTGCTTATTATGCAGAACGGAGATCCGGCGAAATTGCTGGTCATCCATAAAGCCACCAACGGAGTAGAGACGGAGATGGTCATCCCAACCCGTGACCCGCGCGGCGTTCACGGGCAGTTCCGTCACGTACGCCCGACCGCCGCCGGCACGTTTCTGGCGGCTCACATGGATCTGGGCAAAGTAGTGGAGTATTCGTCCGACGGGAAGGAGATATGGTCCGTTCCTGCTCCCTCGGCATGGGCCGCGGTGCGCCTGAAGAATGGCAATACCCTGATCAGCGGCAACCAGCTTGGGTACGTGCGGGAGGTGAATTCCAATGGCGAGACAGTCTGGGAAATTGGGAAGAACGATTTGCCCGGCATCCAATTGTTCACTGTTCAGGAGGTCTCGCGGCTTGCCAACGGCAATACCCTGATCAATAACTGGTCGGGAGGTCTTGCTCCGGACATGATCCAGACGGCGGTACAGTTGATCGAAGTAACTGCGGACAAGAAAGTCGCCTGGGCACTCAAGGATTGGAAGACGCTCGGTCCGGCATCCTCCACCCAGTTGCTCGACGAGCCAGGCGCTGCTGAGAAAGGCGAGCTCCAACGATAGCGGAAGTGCGTGATCTCTGGTTAGGAGGATCAGAATGGAAGAGAATCGCAGATCTTTCATCAAGAACGCCGGGGTGGTTGCCGCCAGCTCCCTGCTTTCATGGAACGAGCGCGTCAAGGGCGCAAACGATCGTGTGGTGCTGGCCCTGATCGGGGGGCGCAACCAGGGGCGCGGTGACGCCACTCGCGCGATTCAGCAAGGGGCGGAGATCAAGACTTTTTGCGACCTTGATGAAGCCGTTCTCCAGCAGGTGGGCGCCGAGCTCGCAAAGGCGCAGAACAAGGCGGTCGCTCCCGTTACGGACTTCCGGCACGTGCTCGACGACAAGGATATCGACGGCGTAATCATCGCGACGCCGGACCACTGGCACACTCACATTGCTTTATTAGGCTGCCAGGCCGGCAAGGATCTCTATCTGGAGAAGCCGGTATCCCAGACGATTCACGAGGGGCATTTGATTCGGGATGCGGCGCGTAAATATAACCGGATCGTGCAGGTCGGGACGCAGCGGCGCAGCAGCGACTACTGCAAGAGCGCCATCGAATACCTGGCAACGGGCAAGCTGGGAAAGATCTGCCTGGTGAAGGCGTGGCACTCGCAGGTGCGCGAAAGCATCGGCAGACCGCCGGACGGATCTCCGCCGGCCGGCATCGATTACGATGTGTGGCTCGGGCCGGCGCCCAAGAGACCATTCAATTCCAACCGGTTCCATTACAACTGGCGCTTCTTCTGGGACTATGGCAATAGCGAGATCGGGAACCAGGGCGTACACGTGCTCGATCTGGCCATGTGGGGCATACAGTCGATGCGGGGCATGCACGATTGCTTGCCGAAACGAGTAGCGGGCTGCGGCGGCATTTACTGGCTCGACGATGCCAAGGAGGTTCCCGACACGCAGGTGATAACGTACGACTACGGCGACTTCATGCTGGTTTGGGAACTGCGCAGCTTCAGCAAGAGCCGGCCGCCCGAAGGCGCGCAGTACGGCGCGGCGTTTTATGGTACCGATGGCGCATTGGTGATCGGCGGGCGCGGCTGGACCGTCTACAACACCGTCTACAACAAGGATGGCGAGGTCGTACACACCGTGAAAGATACCGGGGGTGGCTCGCACGAGAAGAACTTCCTGGACGCGTTGAAGAGCCGGGAGCGGCCAAATGCGGATATCGAAGTGGGACGGTTGAGTACCACGATCTGCCATCTTGGGAACATTTCGCACCATCTTGGGCGTACCATTATTTTCGACCCATCGACGGAGACTTTCGGAGACGACAAGGCTGCCAATGCCTATCTCACCAAGGAGTACAGGAGGCCCTACGAACTCCCACAGGTGTAGGCGTGCGCTGCTGGCGTGCGCTTTGAGTCCATGGCTGTCTGCTCAGACGTACACCACGTGGCGCGACTATTCCGGCAGTCCGGATGCCGCCCAATACTCCGCCCTAAAGCAAATCGACAAGTCGAACGTGGCGCAGTTGAAACTAGCCTGGACATACCCGACGGGGGATGATCAGCACTATCTCTTCAACCCCATCGTGATCGGCGAGACCATGTACGTTCTGGCGAAGAATAATTCCATCGTGGCACTCGACGCCGCTACCGGCAGCGAGATCTGGACACACATGCCTTCGCCGGAAGTCAAGATCATCACCAATCGCGGCATCAATTATTGGGAGAGCCGGGACGGCTCCGACCGTCGGCTTCTTTTTTGCGCGGATCACTTCCTTCGCGCGATCGATGCGCGTACCGGCAGGCCAATTCTTTCCTTCGGCGTCAACGGCGCCGTGAACTTGAAAGAAGGTCTCGACCGCGATCCGCGAACCATCACGCTGGTGCAGTCCACAACGCCGGGCCGCGTCTTTGAGGACGAGTTGATCCTTGGCTCGGCCACCAATCAGGGTTATGGCTCGGCCCCAGGCGACATCCGTGCATTCGACGTGCGCTCCGGAAAGCTCGTCTGGACCTTCCACACAGTCCCGCGCCCCGGCGAGTTCGGCTACGAGACCTGGCCCAAGGACGCGTGGAAAACGGTCGGCGGGGCCAACGCCTGGAGTGAGTTCGCGCTGGACGAGAAGCACGGCGTTATCTACGCTCCCACTGCGAGCGCCAAGTACAATTTTTATGGCGCGGACCGCCACGGCGATAATCTTTTCGCCGATTGCCTTCTGGCTTTGGACGCCCGCACCGGCCGCCGCATCTGGCATTTCCAAATGGTGCATCATGACGTTTTCGACTATGACAACGCTACCGCTCCTAAACTGCTGACCGTTCGCCACGCAGGCAAGAACGTAGACGTTGTCGCACAGGTCACCAAGCAAGGCTTTGTCTGGGTGTTTGATCGAGACACCGGTACGCCGCTTTGGCCCGTGGAGGAACGACCCGTCCCAGCTTCCGATGTTCCGGGCGAAAGCACATCCCCGACGCAGCCGTTCCCCACAAAGCCGCCGCTGTTCGCCCGCCAGAAATTCACAGTCGAGGATCTCAACCCGTATTTGAGCGCAGCGGACCGCGCCCGTTTCCGCGACATGATACTCAGCGCTCGTAACGAAGGGTTGTTTACACCGCCAAGCTTCCGCGGGAGCGTGCAAATGCCCGGCAACAACGGCGGCGCCAATTGGGGCGGGGCCGCCGTGGATCCCACGCGCGGCATCCTGGTGGTGGTGTCCAAGGACCTGCCCTGTATACTGAAGCTGGAATCCGATCCGGCGAAGCCAAAGGGCGGCCCGCCGCGATATGTAAGCAGCTTCGGTTTCCTCATCGGCGGCGGGCTATCCGCAATCGCGGCGCCGTGGACTTCGCTCACCACTTACGACTTGAACGAAGGCGTCATCAAGTGGTCGATCCCCCTCGGGGAGGTGCCGGAACTCGCTGCCAAGGGTATCGTCAACACCGGCACGCACTATCCCAAGGTCGGTCCGGTGATCACCGCGGGCGGTCTGGTTTTCACTGGCACCCGCGACCGGAAGGTCCGCGCTTTTGACGTGGAAAACGGGAAAATGCTTTGGGAGAGGCAGGTTCCGGAGGCAATCGAGGGTATCCCCGCGGTGTATGAAGTGAGCGGCCGCGAATACGTGGTGTTTTGCGCAGCAGCGCAGGCGGACCCCCAATCCAGGATCAGAGGCGCTTACCTAGCCTTTGCCCTAGCGCCACACAAGTAGAGAAACCAAGCCGTAGCCTTCTCACGAGCGTGAGGGGTGTAGCCACAGCCGGCGCCGGACTGCCTGCCACCGCGAGATCTCCTGCTACCATCCGCAACACTTCCGATACGCCGACGGCAAATCAGGTTCCTGCCAGGCTCAGCTTTCACTGGCCATCAAGCTTCCGGGATGCACCAGTTTCTTGATCATCGCGATCGCCACCTGGCTATGTCCTGCTCGATTTCGTCGGGCGCATACGGCAACGGAGGATTCAGAATCTCGTGGCCGTCGCGCGTAATAAGGATTGTGTCCTCGACAAAATATCCTTGATTTCCGGCGACCAGCGCCGGCTCGTAGCAGATGACATTTCCCGCGCGAAACACTTTGGGAGTTCCTTCCGCCATATCGACCCCTAGTCCGTGCAGTGGCTGGTTCGGATTCTTGATCGCTCCTGCGGCTGCCTCGCGTGACAAGGGAGTATGCAGGCTGTCTGCATGGGCCTCCACGTAGGTGCGGAAGGCCTGCCGGACTTGGTTGGGAGTTGCGTCGGGCTTCATCGCCTCCACACCAGCCAAATAGGCGCCAACTGGGTATCCCTTTCACTCAGCCGACCCCAACCTGTTGTGCCGCCTGCTGTGGAGGTTTGATGCGGCCGACTAAGGTGTTGTAGGTCTTCGGAGAGGTGCTGGCTGCTTGTTGCATGAGGCGGAAGAAGAGCTTGCCGCGGCTTTTCGACTTCCGACGGTTGAACCGAAAAGTATACTCATCCAGGTAGTAGGACAGCTGTTGAGGTGCCACCGCGCCTTGGTGGGTACCGAGCAACCACCGCTTCAACAATCCTGCGATCCGGTGAACGCGCGGCATCAGCCTGGAGGCTTCCTTCCTCCGTCCCCGCAGCACCGTGATCTCCCGCTGATACTCCTTCTTGTCCAAGCCCGAGTAGCCTTGCCAGGCGTCGGTGTGGAGCATGCTTCCCGGCTCGACGCAATCCTGGACGAAGGGGTGCAGGCTGGCGGCAGAAGCGTCTTCAATCACCCGCATGCGAATCCGCCCAATGCCCGGACCATCGGCCTCGGCGGCGATGACCACCAAGGCCTTGCTTTCGGTCTGCCTGCCGGAGACACCCTCTTCCAATCCACCGATCATGGTTTCATCCACCTCGACCCAGCCCTTCAGCCGATCCCGATCCGGCCGCACCATGGCGCGTCTCAACTTATGCAGCCACGTCCAGGCAGTCTCATAACTACCCAGTCCCAGGACACGCTGCAACCCTAGCGCGCTGGCTCCGTGCTTCTGACTCGTCACATACCACATCGCGCGGAACCACATCACCAGGGGCTTCCGCGTGTCCTGGAAAATTGTGCCCGCCGTCGCCGAGGTCTGTCGCCGGCACCCACAACACTGGAACAAAGTGGTACGAACTATGACAGCCCTCGATCCCTGACAATGCGGGCACCGAAAGCCATCTGGCCACCGAAGGCTCACCAGGTATGCTCGGCAACCGTCCTCGGTCGAAAACCTCTCCTCGAACTCCTGGATCGTTCGCGGGTAATCCTCCACTGCCCAAATCTACAGATTGTGGTCGGCTGAGTCAAGGGGATACCCAAAAGGCGCCATTCAAAAGCTCCATTGTTTCTTTTTGGCCCGCGTCGAAATGGCCAGAGACTGCGATTGTACGGCCGAAGTCACCCTTGTACATTCGGAAATCGCAGCCGAGGTCGAGGCGCACGACTTCGCCGGCTTGCATGGCGCGATCCATGTTGCGGTAGTCTACGAACGCTTCGAAGAGCGTCGCAGGCATGGTGAAAGGTCCTGAACGTACCCACGGCCAAATCGAGGCGCCATCCGAGCCGGCATTCAGACACGCGCGGATCACTTCGCCTTCCACCTGCCGTTGCGTCCTCCCAGGGGCGATGGCGTACGCGCCGGCCCAGAAGCCTTCGGCTGTGACGGAAGCCGCCTTGCGAAGCAACGCCAGCTCGGCGGGGCTCTTTACCTATCGAACCTCATCGAGAATTGGAAATGCGTCCTTGACTTCGAGATCGCTCCACCGCTGGCGAATAGCATCCCGCCAGAGCATGTGAGGGTTTTCGATGGCCGCGATCCCTGGCGGATTGCTCACGTCGCCCGACATGCCCCCCGTTTGGCCGGCGCTGTCGAGATAGAGCACCAGCTTCGGGCTACTCTTGCGGCGTGAATCGATGAAGGAAATGAATGTGTCCCAGGGAACGACGTGGTCGATCCTTAGAGCGGTCTCCGCCTCCTGACCAGTATCCACGGAGGCCGCGTCCAAGCCCCGCAGATCCGGACCGAATGCTCTGGAACGGCCCATCACGAAGAGCCACGATTTGCCCTCCGTCCCGTCCAACACCAGAATGGCGCCGTGAGCGTTGGCCAAACCGGTAAACGCGTAAAAGCTCGCATCCTGATGGAACCCGGATTCGTCCCAGCGTTTCAGTCCCGAGAACGCATCCAGAGCGATCATTCCGTCCGGAATCTTTTCCATAGCCGCTCGCTGCCGCGCTTGATACTCCGTGGAATCGATGGACGGCTGCGCGGCTGCAGACGACAAGAACAGTAAGGGAATCAGAAGGCGTTGCACGGAGGCATGGTAGCCCAGGACTTTCCTGCGCGAAAGACTCTTCTGACCGGATGGACGTGCCGCCTGACGAAGCGGAATCGCGCCGCGGCGAACAGTCAAAACGGATTCGAGATGAGCCTCTGCATCGTCTCCCTGTAGGTCCGTCCGGAGCGAAGCTGAATGCCGCCGGCGAGAGTCACCAGATATTCCGAATGCGATGCGGACTGCACCGTCCGGATACGTTCGGCATTCACGATTAGAGAACGATGGATTCGGACGAAGCGGGCGGGGTCGAGGCGTGTTTTGCGATCTCCGCCATAGTCACCTCCACGAGATGGCAAGCCGGCCCCACGTGCAATTCCACGTAGTTCTCCGCCGCCTTTAACCAATCCACATTTCTTGCGTCCACGAAGCTCGTGCCTGCAGGGCCTCGTATCGCGATCCTATGCATGTACGTTGGCTGGCTCGCGATCCGCTGCAGCACCGCCAGCACCCGCGCAGCCGTTCCTGGCGAAACACTGCGAATTCGGTTTTTTGCCCGCTGCAGAGCCTGGCGGAACCGTTGCGGGGTGAATGGCTTCAACAGATAATCGGCCGCATTTACCTCGAAAGCCTCGACGGCGTAGTGGTCGTGGGCGGTCACGAATATCACAGCGCCGGGCAATTCCACTCCGGCCCGCCGCAAGGCGGCAAGACCGTTCATTTCCGGCATCTGGACGTCCAGGAAGATCAGGTCGAAGCCGCCGGTCAGCATCAATTCGGCGGCCCGTTTTCCATTGCCGGCCTCTTCGATGCGACCGACTTCGGCATCCTGTTCAAGAAGCATCCTGATCCCCTGACGCGCCAGCGTCTCATCGTCTGCGATCAGAGCGCGCAGGCCGTCGGGTGGGGTGCGAATCTCGTCGGGTTCTGTCCGACGACTAGCGGGCCGCATCGTCAGATGCAGCCTTTCTCGGCATGATAGGGAAGCCAGACCGTCGCGATGGTTCCTCCGCCGGCCAGACCGGCGAGAAGTAGCGACTGCCGTTCGCCGTATAGCTGCTGCAGACGGGCTCGCGTATTGCTCAATCCGACGCCATCTCCCGAGCCTTCCCCCGATAGTCCCGGTCCGTTATCGCACACCTGCAGCTCCAGAGTCGAGTCCCTCAAGCGGGATTTCAATTCGATCCTGACCGGCGCGGAACTTTTGGACACGCCATGCCGGATCGCGTTTTCAACAAGGGGTTGCAGCAACAGGCTGGGGACCAGAGCGTTCAGCGTCGCCGGCGAGAGATTCGTTTCGACGGTTAAGCGGTCCTGGAATCTGACCCGTTGGATGTCCAGATAGAGATTAATCAACTCTACTTCACGGCGCAGCGGAACCTCTTGCGTGTCCCATCCCGCCAGGGTTTGGCGCAAGAGTTCGCTGAGATTGGTCAGCATCTCATCGGCTTCTTCTACCCTATGTTGCCGCACCAGGACGACGATGGCGTTGAGCGTGTTGAAGAGGAAATGGGGATGAAGCTGCATCGTGAGCGCGCTCAGCTTTGCCTGTGCGAGTTGATTTTCGAGTTGGGTCGCGCGCAGCTCGAGTTGCGACGACAATCGCTCGCGTTCCAAAAGCCTCCGGTAGTAGCCAACGCTGTGTTGAACGCCGACGATCAGCCAGTAAATGATGACATTCAGATGGAAATCGATCGGCACGACGGCGCGGAAGGTTGCGGCAAACTTCCGTGGAAACCATGGCAGGCCAAACACCGGCGTGATCCAGGCGAACAAGGCCTCTTCGATCAGCGCGAAACACAGGCTCCAAAGCAGGTGTATTCCGGCGCTGCGCCACCAATTTCTTCGCTCGATGGGCATGCGCCGCGCAAGCCACCAGACGAACGGAGCGAGAAACGCCCAGGCGTACGCCGTCGTCAGCCACACTACGAGATAGGTATGCCATTCGACGGTGCGGCCCTGATACAGAAGACGGCCCGCATCTTCGCTGATGAAGAACAGCGCGAACAGCGTCCACCCGCCCAGATACGCCAGCCAGCGGATTAGATTCGAACTCAACAATGAACCCTTCACAACAGGGTATCGCTATGAGACCAATCCCCGCATCTCTGCCGCATCTCTGCCACTTGACGAACTGGCGCGTCCGGCAGTATATCGATCATGCGTGATTCATCGAGACGCACGTTCGGTTTGCCTTTAACGAAACAGCCGCCCGCCATGAAAACTCATCCAACGGCGATGAGACTTTCCGTCGTTCGGAAGTAGAGAACACCCTCGGATATCGCCGGCGTCGCATAACACGGCGCGCCCATGCGGCTTCGGGAGACAATCTGGAATTCGGGCCCGGCTTTCAATACATATACGTCGCCGTCCTCCGAGGTGCAGAATATCTTACCGTCCGCGGCCACTAGAGACGCGTAGATGGATGCGTCAGGGCTCAGGCGCTCTTCGTATATCTTTTTACCCGTCTTCGCCGCAAAGCAGCGGACCACGCGGTTGGTGTTGCCAAAGTAGATGTAGTCGCCATACACCACGGGAGTGGAGATGTATGATCCGCCTTGCCACGAATCCCAGACAATGGCGCCGTTCGACGCAGCTTCATCAGGCGGCGAGATGTCACCCCGGGCGTCCGGCCGAACGACGAAGATGGGCGATTTGCCGCCGTGCGCACTGGTAATGTAGATCCACCCGTTGGCGACGAACGGGGTGGGGATGGGATTGTCTCCGCCGCCATGCAAACGCCAGATTTCCTGGCCGGTCTCCAAGTCGTAGGACGTGATCCATGGCCAGCCATTCGCAATGACCTGAGTGCGGAATTCACCTGCGCAGATCAGGGGAGTCCCCCAGCTACGCTCGCATACGCCTTTGCGGGAAACGCGCCAGAGATCCTTGCCATCCGACAGACGCAACACGGTGATGAATGGATTTGCAGGGTCGTCACAGAGCAACACCAGACGGTCCTTGTAGATGGAAGGCGAGCTACCAAACCCCCAACCGATGCCGTACTTGCTGATGTTGATGACTCCGAGGTCGCGGCTCCAGAGCAACCGGCCATCGAGATCGTAGCAATACAAACCTTCAGAGCCGAAGAACGCGACCAGGTGTTCGCCTTCGGTTGTCATGGAGGTGTTAGCGTGGGTGGCTTTCTCGTGGTGGGTCGCGCGAGGCGGTGCTTTGCGCGCTACTCTCTGCCAAAGCTGGCTCCCAGACTGCCGGGCGTAGCATAGGACCACCCAACTCTGCTCCTCGTTATCTTCGGCGGCGGTCGACTCCCCCCCGGTAGGCCCAACTCTCAGAGGGGCCTTGCCGGATTTGCGAACCGCGGAGGGCAGGTAAATGCGGTCGCGCCAGACGATGGGGCTGGAATGGCCGAGGCCGGGGACAGGCACGCGCCAACGAACGCCACTTAGCGAACCGGCAGCGGGATCGGCATTCCAGGAGGCACGGACAGGGTAACCGTCGGCGACGCCGCACGCACCGGCGCCACGGAAGGAGGGCCAGTCACGTTCTGCGCCCAAGGCCGCTACTGGAAGGGCGGCCGCGATTTCGACAAATCGGCGGCGGGTTAATGGCATACAAGCTCGGTGTCGGTTCGCTCGAATTATTCTACTGGAACGCTGACGATATTGCGACACAAGGGGGCATTCAACGGGGAAATCAGGCGGGCGGCCCCGCGCCGCCAGGCCGACATTGGTCGCCTCACCCTTTGGGGCAATCCGGCGTGGGGCACTTCAACCGTCGTCATCAGGATCGCGGCATGATGGTTCGCGGATGCCGCGGCCTCGTGGAAGGTCGGCGCGACTGAGGCGAATAGTGTGCGCCGATCGTCGCCTCCTAACATGCAGGCGAACACACCGACTCCATCGGTCTTGCGTTCCTCCAGGATGTGTCCACCCTCGGCCACCCGGATCAACCGGCTGTGGGCCGCATCCGCCACCCACACTGCGCCTTCCGCGTCAAGAGAGATCCCGTCCGGCACTGCGGCCACTTGTCCCAACATTTCTCCGGTGTTGGTCGATGCCGGGAGATCGCCGAAGGCGGCCCAAGTCCGACGCTCACTCAACGAACCTAAAGCGACAGTGAAGGCACTCAGCCGGTTCATCGTCGATTCGGCCACGATCAGCGTGCAGCCGTCCGGAGTGAGCACCATGCCGTTGGGGAAGCCGAGTTGGTCGGCCACCACCTTGGCCGTGCCGTCGGGCTCAACGCAGATGAGCACGGTGGTAAGGGCTGGGGCACCACCCATTAGGTCGAACCCGAAATTGCCCACCCACGCGCGATCGTCGCGATTGACCAGCATGTCGTTCAAGTGCCACTGGGCCAGTCCCGACAGATCAGCGTGCTCGACGAGTGAACCGTCGACCTCACGCCGCAGGACTTTGCGGTCGCGCATGGACACGATCAACATCCGGCCGTCGGGAAGGAACCCGAGTCCCGCGGGCTGTTGGGGCACGTGAGCCAATGTCTTCGCCGTGCCGTCCAGGGCCACGGCCAGAACCCGGTGCGTGTAGAAGTCGGAAACGTAGAGCCGCCTGTCGCGCCAACGTGGGCACTCGGTGAATGACAAGCCGCTGATGAGGGTGGTGAACGCCGGCATCGTGATCCTCCTCGAATCGCCCGCCGAAGCTGCGCGGCAAGCTCCACATTTCTGTGGGCGGAGGACACCTATTTTCTTAACGACGCGGTTTACCTGATGGAGGATTTCCTCAAGCAAACTGGCACTCCGGGCCACGGTGTGCCTTATGTGGACGAGGTCCGCTACGGGCCGCGGGCCGAGTACTGCTGGAACGGTGACCCGGACCATCCCAATTGGTACTCGCGCCTGCACTACAACCAGATGTATGTGCCGCAGATTATACAACGGATTCAGGCCACGGCGCCTCCGGGATCGGATCTGACAAGTTGGAGGTATTAGGCGACAATAACTCCAGCCAAGGGGCGCACATCGGGAGCTGCTTGTATGTCGCGTACAGGTCTGGTCAAGCGCCGGTCTCGATTGAAGTTCCTGGCCAGCTCTGCTCTAACTGTTCCGGCCAATGATAATGAACCAGACCTTCGGCCCGCCCTCGGAGAATGAAACATCCTCCAAGTCCTGGCGCACATCCGCGCGCCGCGACCGGATCTCTTCAACCATCCAAGCCTGATAAAACGCGGCCCGAATCTCCCGCTGCGAGACGCGCCGGGGGCCCTGTGTGCCGGGCTCCTCGTCGCTGAAACATAGTAGCAACAGCCGTCCGCCTGGCGCGGTCACATGGGTAAGCCCGGAGATGTACCGCATGCGGTCCTCGTCCGACAAAACGTGGAACAGACCGCTGTCGATTACGGTGGCGAATCGTTGGTCCCAATCGCCAAGCGTCAAAGCGTCTTTCACCTGGAATTCTACGGCGCGCAAAGCCAACGACGATTGCCTGGCAGAGTTGCGCTGGTTGTATGACCGCCACGATCTGGAACACGCGCGGCAGGACTTGGCCGTGTGGTTGAACAAGTGGCAGTCGAAGCATCCCAAGTTGTGCAACTGGGTAGAGGCCAACATCGAGGCGATTACTCATGAAAACGTTCATCATACCCCGTGCCGGAAGGTGGGTCGCTCTCGGTCCGACGTATTTGACCGTACGCGGTTAAGGAAATCTGACCGCAAGGGCCTTTGCAGACGCCCGGAAATCAGCTTTCGGCCACGTGTCTCTTCGCGCGCCGCAAGCCAGGCACATGAGAGGGATAGACCCACATCGCGCCTTGAAGCGCGGAGCCGCCCGTCTTTCCGGATAACATGAAAAGGGGAGCCTTTCGGCTCCCCTGGTGTTCGCCGGTGGATTTTGAGGTCGACTAGAAGGTGACCTTTCCGGTGATCTGGACGAGGCGGGGCGCGGAATCGAAGCCCAGGAAGTTACCATAGGGACTGGTCGGGGTCCCGGCCATTTGCAGGATATTTCCAAATGTGGCATCACCGAAGCCGCTGTCAGGCACGGCGTAGTTCGGGTGGTTGAAGACATTGAAGGCCTGGGCGCCCACGCCGAGGGTGAGCCGCTCGGCGATCTTGAACGTCTTAAAGACCTGCATATCGACGTCGAAGTAGCCAGGGCCGCGGAACTGATTGCGGCTTTGGGGCGAAATCCCCGGGTAATTCGTAAAGGTACTTGAGGCGCTCTGAATAAAGCTATTAGCGTTCAAGCAAGGTGTGTTGACTGCAGATGCCCCGCAGCTATTGGTGTAAGGGCCCGTCGGGTAAGCAAGGATCGGCGCGTCCGTATTGGTGATGGCTCCGCTCCAATTATTATCGGTGACGGTGAATGGCATTCCCGAGCGCAGGTAGGCCTTGCCGGACAATTGCCAGCCCGCAAACACGGAGTTCATGAGATGGTTGCCGAAACGATACGCGGGCGAATATACCCAATCGCCAGTCAGGCTGTGCCGGATGTCGTAATCGGAGTTGCCGTAATTACCCTGCCGCAGCCCGTACGGGCTGATCTGCGTCCCGATGGCCGTATTGGTATTGATGGCGAAGACGCCACCGTTGGAAACGTCGTCGAGGCCGTGGGACCAGGTGTAATTCAGGTCGAAACTCAATCCGTGCGAGAGATGTTTTCTGAGCGTAACTGTAGCACCGTTGTAATTGGAAACAGCTCCGCTCTGGACCTCGGTGACCGTGCCGTAGCTGGGATTGGGCGGCGCACCCTGCGCGATCGCGCCGACGGTCGGGTAAAGCGCACCAGGGAGCCCGAAGGCTTCGGGGTCATACGCGTTGCCCCAGGTATTTCCATACGGGATTTTGATACCGTGGTTCCCGTTATAAGCCAGAATCAGAGCGTAGGAGCCACCCAAATCGCGCTGAATCTGCAAATTCCATTCCTGATAAACGGGCGAGTGAATGGTCCCATTGAAGTAGTTGAACGAAGGCGCCTCGAAGATGGCTCCGAGGCCCTGCAAAGTTGAGGAGATCTGATTGAAGCTCTGATTGATGTTGAACGACTTTGCAGAGGCCGCGTACGTGGCAGCCCCACCCGCGGGATCGAACGGCAGTACCCCGCCGGCAGGCCGGACACGGATCGCAACCGTAGAGGGCGGATCCGAATTCAAGTTGTCTACCAGCCCGGCGGGTGCATTATCGTAGAACATGCCGGCTCCGCCGCTGATGATGGTCTTGCCCGACGTACCTGGGGAATAGGAGAAACCAAGGCGGGGCGACCAGTCGATTGTGTCGACGCCAGGGTACGCGTAATGCAGACCGGTGGCAATGTCGGCGCTATAAGGGACACTGCCGTTGCCGGCAACCGTCGAAGCGAGGCTGGCGAACGGAGCTTTGAACGCTGAGAAGCAGTCCGTCTGACAAACCGGATTTGAGTTGTGCTCGCCGCGGAGGGCGATGGTCAACTTAAAGTTGGGGCGAACTCTCCACTCGTCTTGCGCGTACAGACCTAATCCCCACAGGGCGATCGGTACGTCGGTGGATAGATTGTCGGATTGCCGGTATTGGAACGCAAGCCCATCGGCATACTGCTGCAGACCATTTCCCGTGTAGCCGAAGTAAACGGCCGGTTCGTTGAATGCGAAGTTATGGTCGCTGACGTCGTAACGCCGGAAGTTTTCGCCGAATTTCAGACTGTGGCTCCCGAAGGTGTAGCTGAAATCGTCGATGAGTTGGTATTGGGTGATGTTGCGGCCTTGGGGGAACTCGTATATCCCATTGAAGCCGGTAAACGGAACCGTACCGGAAGTAATGATGCCGTACGGAAAGATGCTCAAATCCTGAACAGTATCCTGCGTGAACTGAGCCCGATAGTAGCTCAGCGTTGCCATGAAGGAGTTCGTCGCACGCGGACTAAAGACGTGCGTCTCGTCGAACTGAGTATCCCACGAAGGCTGCTTCGAGATGGCGTCGAACTTCGGATCGACCGGGTCAGTCGCGCTCGGCTGCGTGCCGCGATCCATTTTGTACCGGAAATAAGCCTGATCTTTGTCGCCGATCCGCTGATCCACGCGACCGGACAGAATCCATTCGGAAGCCAAAACTGAGGGACTCGAGCGGAACTGCAGGGCGCAGGGCGCCGTAGCAGGGTTGAAGCCGGACAGCGTCAGACTGTCGCATGCCGTAGTGTTCGGGAGGGCGCTCGCGCCGCTATAGCCCGGCACGTTTTGGTATAGGTTGAACATTTTCTGGTAAGTGGGGGCCTCGATGGGCTGTGTGGCTGTGACGTTAGCCAGCACCGCGCTCGCAAATTGCGGACTCGGAACGGTGAGTACATTGGTGACCGGGAGCACGAACTTGAGCCCTTCGTTGTCGACGAAGAAGAACGTCTTGTTCTTGATGATAGGGCCGCCGATGGAGTCCGCCCACTGATTCGCGTTGGCGAAGGGCGTGGGCGCCCCCTGCGTATTATTGAACGTATCGTTCGCGTTCAGGAACCTTCCGTTCCAGTAATAATTGGCGTTGCCGTGGATCTGGTTGGTGCCCGACTTGGTGACATAAGAAACCTGAGCTCCGGATAGTTGACCGTACTGACCACTGTAAGGGTTCGTCGTGATGGTTACTTCCTGAACTTCGTTCGAGCCAAGCGTGAGGTTGGATGCACCCGAATTGTTGATATTGAAATACGGATCCATGTTGTTTTCGCCATTGGTAGTGAACAGGTTGGAAGTGCCGGGTAACCCGTTTACGGTGAAGTTGCCGAAACCGCTCATTCCGGCCGGCGCGACGTTGAGAAGAGCACCGGGCGCGGTGTAGGCGATAGTGGTTAAATCGCCGCCGCCGCTGGGTAACAGTTCCATCTGCTGCTGCGTAAAGGTGGTGATTTGGGCCGGGTCGTCGTTGACGAGAGGCATGGCAGCCGAAACCTCAACGGTGGTCACGGCTTGTCCCACCTGAAGAATCAGACTGGCCGTGACCACGTTTCCGACAGAAACCTCGACGGGCCGTTCGATCCTTTCAAAGCCGGCGACAGTCGTTGATACCGTATAGCGGCCCGGTTTAAGAAGCGAAAACCGGAACTCTCCCGAGCTGTTGGATAACGCGGTTTGAACGGAACCGTTATCGAGATCGGTCAGCGTGACAGTTGCGTTGGGGATCGCGGCGTTGGTGGCATCCGTGATGTTGCCGGATACACCGCCGGTTGTCAGAGATTGTGCGAGGCTGGGGACCGTACCTACAGTCAGCAGGACTCCAAATGTGCCGAAGAGCAGCGCCCCGAGCCGGAGTTTGGCGTTTATTGAAGCAGTCATATGGCTAGTAGAGTAGCGTTGACCGGCTTCGGTTGGTTGGGCTGATCCTTAAGCCGTTTGAACGATGCGACGAGTTGCGGGTCTTGGCCGCCGAGCCGTTCTTGTCAACGCGCTCGCGTAGTTGCGCCGCGACCTACTACTGGAGCAAAACCGCAATAGGTGCCCGCGTAGCCAAGTGGCGCAGCCTCAAGACAAATCGGCTCCCTCACTCAGGGGCCGCCCCATTTCGGTTGAGTCTAACCGGCGATTTCGCCGGCTACATCCGGCACGAAATAGAAAAAAAGCCATCGCCTGTGGCCGAAGACATGCTCCGTGCAGAGTAGACGAACAGAGCTGTGGCGAGCGCCGTCCCTTGCGCCGGGCAATGGCGTGAGGATTTCGTTCGAACCTGGTTAATAGATCCGAGGAGGCGAACTACAATGCTGTGGGGCCGTCACCAATAAAACGGCCGGTCTACTGCTTCGAAGTTTACGAACCCAACAAGACTTGAGTCTTAACAAATAATTGCTCTTAGTGACCCAAGTGCTGCGCAGCGCTGCCATCTGACCAATTGGCGACTGGAATCAGGAAAATTGTCTCGGGTTCCGGCATGTCGCGAAATTCGTCATTAAACAATACTGGAGAGCCGGCACTGTTCGCGCCCCAACTGGCCTCGCCTGTCTTAGGAACATGGATCATCAAGTGAGGACACCAATGCCCGGCTGCGTCGCCGAGATATCCCATCTTCGAAAGCATATAAGACATCGCGCCGGCCTCCGGCGCCGGCAGTTCTTTCTTGGCAACGCTAGCCGCAATTAGTCCACGCACCTGTTCCTTAGATAACCCGGCCAGGAACATTTTCGTCCTTCCCAAAGTATAGGGAAGGACCGTTCTGACCGCGGCCGGGTTATAGCAGACAGGTCCTCGAATCTTAGGATTCCAGAACTCCGGACTGTCGAAGGAGGACATCCATGACCGTTCGACCAGGCACGTGAAGCCGTCCTTGCCGTTGAGGGCAGTTCTGTAGCCATCAGTGCCGAGAATAAGAACCGTTGCGTCTTGTGTGATTGATTCTGGAGCCGCGGTGCGGGCCATGGCGATTTCAGCGCCGGAATCCGCTATCAGGTACTGCTCAATGGGAGCTATCCGGGGGTATTGTTCCGCAACCGTGATTCCTTGGCAGCCGGCGGCCAAGATTGACCCCAGCAAAGCGGATGATAGCGAGGTTCTATGTAGATGTGCGTTTCTCATCGGGAGGGTTCTCATGTTCCAGACTCTTTTGCCACAGTTCAAAAGGGGCGCGTGTCTCGCGCCGCCATACGGAGAGGAACTCCGCTGAAGAAAAGCGGCGCGGTGCGCCCCGTTTGGCGCGAGTTCCTCAGAAGTAGATTACCGCCTACCGGATTAGTTGGGCGGGCTGAATCCTCAGGGCGATTGACCGATGCGGCGAGTTGCCGGTTTTGATCGGTAGAGCGGGCCCACGCGACGCTGCAACTGCGCTAGAATTCGCATGGTGATTCATAAATCGTTGCGGCTCACCTCATTTTGGCAGTTGCAAGCACTGGGGTGGGTCTGTTTCTATGCTTGGACTCTGTTGGGATCGCTTCCCGACATTATGCGACGCTCGGGAGCGCTTCGCGAAAACACGCTGGTCGTGTGTTTGCTGTTCCTCGGTAGTTGTATACTGCACCCTGTTTGCCGGTGGCTGCTGCGCCGTTACCCCTCCTGGATCGCGTTTGAATTGCGGGCTTTTGGCGTGTCGGTCACAATCGGGGCGGCGACCGCGTTCGTGTATGAACTGACGGTGAGGGGCATTCACAACATGAGGGTCGTGGACCTGGCCGTAAATTCGGCCGATTTCCCTTTCTTGCTTTTCTGTTGGTCCAGTCTGTACTTCAGCATCAAGCAATGGCATACATCGTCGCGGGAAAGGGAACGTCTGTTGCGTGCCGAAGCGGAGGCTCGGGAAGCCCGGCTACAAGCGTTGCGCTATCAATTGAATCCGCACTTTCTGTTCAACTCGCTGAACGCCGTTTCAACGCTCGTTCTGGATGGTGAAGCTTCCGCGGCTACGAAGATGTTGTCCCAAATCGGGGAGTTCTTGCGCACCAGCCTGAACGGCCAAGCCGCCCTGGAGGCGCCTCTTTCACAGGAGATGGCGTTTACGGAACAGTACATAGCAATCGAGAAAACCAGGCTGGGGGAGCGGTTGCAAGTGGCGTTAACTATATCTCCCGATACGCTGGATGCCATGGTGCCGGGTATGCTACTTCAGCCGCTGGTGGAGAACGCGGTGCGCCACGGCGTGGCGAGCATTGCCGAGGGCGGGAAGATCGCGATAGAGAGCGCGCTGCACGAAGGGCGATTACGCATTATCGTCAGGAATTCGGGACGGCAAGGCCCCGGCAAACACGGGGAGGGCGAGAATGGGATCGGCAAACGCAACATCTCCGAACGATTGCAGACACTATACGGTGACGATCATCGATTCTGGCTGGAGTGGCCGGAATCCGGCGGCTGTGTCGTCAACGTGGAACTGCCCATCCGGAAGCTCGAACCGCAAGAGGTATCGCCGTGTTAGCGCTTATCGTGGATGACGAGCCATTGGCGCGCCGCGGGGTCGTTCTAAGGCTGCGGAAGTTCAAGGATATCGAGATCGTTGGGCAATGCGGGGATGGCGTTTCCGCAGTGGAGAAAATACTTGAACTTTCGCCCGACTTGGTCTTTTTGGATGTGCAGATGCCTGGCATGGATGGTTTCGAGGTCTTGCGCGCGGTGCCAAAAGAGAAGCTGCCGAACGTAATCTTTTTGACCGCGTTTGAACAGCACGCACTGCGCGCATTCGAGGTTCACGCGTTGGACTACCTTCTGAAGCCGGTGGATGACGAGCGCTTTGCGGCCGCTATCGGCCGGGCGCGAAAGCTCGCCGATTCATCGTTGAAGACGAGGATGGCTGAACGCCTTTTGCAGATGCTCGATCAGACGCAAGAGAAATTTGTCTCCCGTTTCACGGTGCAAACCGGGCCTCGCATACAGATTGTGCAAGCGGACGATGTGGAATGGATTGGAGCTGCCGGGGATTATGCGGAGCTCCACGCGCACGGCCGCGCCTACCTGCTGCGAGAAACCATGGCTTCGCTGGAGCAGAGGCTCAATCCGGCGAATTTTCTTCGCATCCATCGTTCCCGAATCGTGCGGGCGGAAAACATCGTGGAGCTGCGTTCCATCGAGAATCGGGAATTCATTGTCCGGCTTTCCGATGGCTCCGAACACCGCTCCAGCCGCACTCACGCGAACCGTCTGGAACGCTGGTTGTCATCCGGAGGGCAATGACGGCAGACCGGCCGTAGGTGTGCCAGGGTCATATGCCTCACTGCGGCCCCACCCACCGGCAGCTTCTAAACTGGCATCGCTTTGGCGAAGGAAGGAAATCGCCAATGTAATCTCCAGGGCAGCCGCTGGCCATTCGGCGAGAGCCTGGGATGCCCGGCTTCGCGAGCAGCGGCTGCGTCTTTCCCGCGCCGTCAAGCTGGGCAACCGTAAGTAATTCTACGTCGCCTCCGCCTCTTCGATACACCAAAGTCCCCGTGCGGGAGAAAGAAACCCGAGCGCTGCCGATCGTCGCCCCAACGGAAAGAAAGGCGGTTTCACGGCCGGATTTTGCAGGGGACGCGGCCGCACCGACGGGGCATGCGCACCGCGGCTCCCTCAAGGCCCGTGTCATCAGAAGGCTGAGTTGGGCCGCCGGTGACGCTTGGCCAAATCTCGGGTGCAATCCCGAATCTGCGCACAACTTTCCGCGTTGCCGAAACATCCGTCGGCTATCCGGCCAGCAAGTCAATGAGGTGGTGACGCGTCTCAGATCGGGTGGGCCTTGGCCACCTTGTCATTGAGCTGAATTCCAAAACCGCGGCCCATGGGAACCTGAATAGATCCCTTTTCGAAGCGCTCCTCCGGGATCACGATTTCCGAACGCCAGCCGGTCTCGCCCCATTGCAGTTCAAGAAGCCCGAAGTTTGCCATACCCGCGCAAACCTGCACATTGGCGGCCGTCGAGACGGGTCCGCTGGGATTGTGCGGCGCCACCTGCAACTCCGTCGTCCTTGGCCATCGCCGCGATCCGCGTCATTTCGAGCAGGCCCCCGCAGTGTTTTAAATCGGGCATGATAACGTTCACGGTCGGCAGTCGTGTGAGCGGTGCGAAGCCTTTTGTCCCAAAGAGAAGTTCTACACCGGACATCGGCTGCTTGATCGATCGCCGGATTTCAAGGCCTCTTCGGTGCGCTCCGGCGCGGCCGGCTCTTCATACCAGGCAAGATGGTATTGCTCCAGCCCTCTCGCGACACTCTGCGCGAGAGGCACATCAAAGAAGCTGTGGCAGTCGCGTCCTGCCTGGTAGTGTTGAGGAACCTTGGTAGTGTTGAGGAACCCGAACGCATCCGACGCTTCAGCCAGACCGGAGAGGCCTTGATCGGTTCTCAGCCAGACTGTCCGCGTCGTCGCCCGCGCGGGGATCAGTTCAAAACTGCGGACACGGAGTTTCGGCTCTGGGTGCAGTTGGCCGAGCCATAAAGGGGCGAGGCTCGTCGCGAGGAAAGCCCGGCGGTTGGATTTCAAGGAAGAATGCCCGGCTACGTCACTATTTGATGCGCTCCCACAGAAGCTTATAAGTCGCATTCTTTCGGTCAATCACTCCTCCTTTCCCGTCCTCGCGGGGGATCAGGAGAAGGCGATCTTTGCCTTGAAATTCGAACCATCGGACATTATCGACCCCTTGCCTGTTTGGTTGACTTGCGTCTTCCAAGTGGTGAGTGATCGTTTGCGCTTTCAAATCCAGCGTGTAGGTCCCGTAATACGCGAGGTAATTATCGAAGGCAGTCGCCTTCTCTTCGCCGGTACCGGCGGCAGGCCCGTTAACGAACGGCTTGCGACTACCCATAACGTCGATTTGGACAGCCATCCAGCCGGACCGATCGTAGATGATAATGCCTGTAGGGTGATCATAAGCAAAGTGAAAAGTGGCGTCTGTGCCCTCCACCGAAACCAATCGCCAAGCTCCTACCAACCTCTCGCCGGTATTGTCTTGTCGCGGCTCAGCGGAGAACAAGGAAACGCATGAGAGGAGCAAAATGAGGGCGCGGCCGTTGTTCATGGACGCTTAGTATAACCCATCCGAAGTTTCTTTCTCGGGCGTGGAGTCGGCGATTGCGCAGCCTGCGGGCCTGGTTCGGCCCGAGCGACCCCTCTGCCCGATGGCCGCCAACGGGGACTTCTATTGGGATAAATCCTTTCGTCCGCCGAGGCGGTTCCGATTGAGGCTAGCGGCCAACCGGGAGTAAACGCTATGGCAAATTCCTTAGCTGGATCAGTGTGATACAGTCTTGCTATGTCCGAGGATGCCAACGTCGGGCGCCGCCAGTTTCTTTCGAATGCCGCGGCCATGGCTGCTTCGGTCCCGGTTGTTCTGGCTGCAGCCCAGGCTCCCGATCGGGAATCCGCCCCATCCACGAAAGCGGAAGTTCAAACGACGGATCGCCCGGGCGCCGACTTCATGATCGACGTCTTCAAGTCCCTCGGGTTTGAGTACGTGTGCGCGAATCCCGGCTCCGCGTTTCGCGCCATTCAGGAATCCGTTGTGAACTACGGAAGCAATTCGAAGCCGGAATTTATCACGTGCTGCCACGAAGAATCCTCCGTGGCCATGGGGCACGGCTACTTCAAAGTGGAAGGCAAGCCGATGCTGGTGTTCGCTCACGGTACCGTGGGACTTCAGCATGCGTCCATGGCGATCTACAATGCCTTTTGCGACCGCGTCCCTGTCTTCATCGTACTCGGGAACAACTTGAACGCTGCCACACGGCGGTCCAGCGTAGACTGGGTTCACAGCGTGCAGGATGCGCCTTCTCTGGTCCGGGACTTCACTAAGTTTGACGATTCCCCTGTATCCCTTCCTCAATTCGCGGAGTCGTGTGTGCGGGCCTACAAAGTAGCGATGACCGTTCCGTCCGCTCCCGTGGTTCTCGTCGCCGATGCCGAGTTGTCCGAAACCCCGATCGTGGGACGAATGGATCTCACGATTCCCAAGCTCACTCACGCCTCTCCGCCCGCGGGGGACTCGGCCGCGGTCGTCGAACTCGCCGGCATGCTCATCGAGTCGCAAAATCCGGTCATCGTGGCCGGCCGCCTCGCGCGTACGCATGACGGCATGGCTCGCCTGATGGAACTTGCGGAACTGCTGCAGTCGCCCGTGGTGGATCTCGGGACGCGGATGAATTTTCCCAACCGGCACCGGCTCAACCTGTCCGCCAACTCACGCGCCCTGGTTGAGAACGCGGACTTGATTCTTGGTCTGGAGGTCCCTGACTTCTATGGGTTGGTGAATAGCATCAGCCGTCAACTCGAATACTCGTCCCAGTTCATAACCAAGGCGAAGTTGGCTTGCATCTCTGCCGGCGATCGCCTTGCCAAAAGTAACTACCAGGAGTTTCAGCGTTATCAAGCGGTTGACCTCGACCTCGCGGCGGATGCTGAAGCGACACTGCCGTTGTTGGTGGAGGCCGTAAAGCAGCGGATGAACGGCGACCGGAGGAGGACCTTGGAGGCTCGCGGCGCGAAGATCGCGAAACAACATGCGGCCATTTGGGCCAAAGCCCGCCTCGATGCCTCCTATGCCTGGGACGCCTCTCCCGTCAGCGTGGCGCGCTTGTGCTCGGAATTGTGGGCGCAGATTAGGAATGAGGATTGGTGTCTTGCCAACACATCCGCAGCTTTTGTCAGTAACTGGCCGCTGAGGCTTTGGGATTTCGACAAACCGTACCGGCACATCGGAGGCTCCGGTGGCGCAGGGATGGGATATGGCGCGCCAGCCGCAGTTGGGGCCGCGCTGGCCAATAAGACGCGTGGACGCCTCACCGTCAACATCCAAACGGACGGCGACCTGATGTACGCTCCCGGTGTACTTTGGACGGCGGCGCATCATCGCATTCCGCTGCTGACCATCATGCACAATAATCGCGCATATCACCAGGAAATGATGGAAGTCCAGGTTTCCGCGAACCGGCATAATCGCGGCATAGACCGCGCCCACATCGGAACATCCATCGATGATCCGAATATCAATTACGCAAAGCTGGCGGAGAGCATGGGGATGATGGGCATCGGGCCGATTGACCAACCCGGGGATCTGGCTCTCGCCATTCGCCGGGGCATTGAGACCGTTAAACGGGGAGAACCCGTATTGATTGATGTTGTGACCCAGCCGCGCTAAGGAGATCGCTTCATGAATCCGTCCATCGTGACTCAACTGATGCTAGCTCTGACACTTTGGGCTCTTCCTGCGGCGGGGCAGTCATCCGCAAAGGCAGGCAATGCCGGGAACGGAAAAAAGATCTACATCGCAGACGGGTGTTACGAGTGCCATGGCCTGCAAGGTCAGGGCGGTTCATCCGCGCCCGTCGGATCCTACGGGCCACGCCTCGCTCCTCCGAAGCTTCCGGTGGAGGCAATCCGGGCATACGTGCGTCATCCGAGCGGGGGCATGCCGCCCTACACCGCTAAGGTCCTCTCTGACTCGCAGGTCGACGACATCTACGCCTTTCTAAAGACCATCCCAGCCCCGCCTCCGGTCAAAGATATTCCACTCTTGAATCAGTAGAGGCGCGCCGGCGTGCGGCCCTATGTTCGTCTCGGGTTTCCGGCTCGCTGCTGGAAGCCCTGCGGGAATACGGGCGGTGAAACGAGTGGCTCTTTCCCGGCGAATCAGCTAGGCTTTACCCACCGTGTAGTGGATAGGTCTTGATTCACGGCGTATCCGTCCCCTTTTTCTCAAACGCTGGTCTTGGGGGCCCGCGGCTCCGCCCAAAAAATTAGATTGACGGGATACCCGACCATCGGGACGGAGTCCCTGTCTGAGGTCCCCAGAACGCCTAGGACCGTATCGGGAGAACGCCTGGCCTAATAATCCGATGCGCCGTGCCTGCTTGATCGGGCACTGTTTGGCGACGCGCCAGCAGATTATTGGGTTTGGGTCTTTGTGGGCAGATGTGCGAGTTCAGCGAGGATTTCCTGGAAACGAGGGTTGCGGCGAAGGCTCTTCAGATCATCTTCGGCCATCAATCAGCGTGCCAGTGCGGCTGGCTGGATCTATCCAACAGCGAGAGTCCGGAATTCATCGGACGGGTCATAGCGGCGCTGGCGCGCGATCCCGCGCTGCTCGATCGCAGCGGTAAGGTCGCCATTGCGGCCGAAGCCGCGGCGGAATTGGGCGTCAGGGATATCGATGGCCGGCAGCCGGCTCCAGTGACTCTGGACACTGCCTGAGCATGCGATCATTTCTGCTGGATCGATTCCAAATAGCGCAGCAGGTTATCCACGCGCAGCTTGGCGATGTTCTCGTCCGGGTTCATGGCGCGGAAGACCGGCCCCCAGATGGGCATTTCCGCGGAACCGTGGGCCGGCGTGGACGAGCCGCCGCCCAGCAGCTGCCTGACGGAACCTAGCGGGAACTTTCCGCCATTATTTTTGGCAAGCTGTGTCAGATCGGTGGGGCTGGCTTTCAGCGCCGCCGCGGCTGGACCGCCGCCCTTGGCGCCCTTCCCGTGACACACGGCGCAGTAGTGTTGGTAGAGGTCCGCGCCTTTGGTGAGATTGGTATCGTGCGCCGCGGCTACGTCGAGCTTTGGCTTGGCTGCCTGCGCGAGCGCGGTACCGGCCAACGCGCTCACCGTGAGAATGCCGAAAATGCAGGTCGAGATTCGCATGGCTTCTCTCTAGAAGATCAACTTTAGCGCGAACTGCACCAATCGCGGATCCCGCACCTGCAGCACCTTGCCGAACGTGCCCGTATCGGGCAGAACATTTCCGTTGTTATCCACCGCGCTGTCCGAGATATTGCCGTCCACTTTGGTAAATTGCGCATGGTTGACGATGTTGAAGAACTCCGCGCGGAATTCCAGTTTGTAGTGCTCGTTTACAGTGGTATCTTTCATCAGGCTGAAGTCGATGTTATTAATGCCCGGCCCGCAGCACACCGATCGCGGCGAGTCGCCGATGGTGCCGTACTCGGCCGGCGTGAGCTGCTGGAAATCGGCCGTATTGAAGGCCGGGTTCCCCGGTCCCCGCGGATTCAACCGTTGGAGCGGCGCCACTTGATTCGGCTCTCCGGGGTATTGGAAAAACGAACTGTCCATCAACTCCAGATCAGAGGACGACATGATCGGCACCGGAAAGCCGTTCTGAAACGTCACGATTCCGGAGCTCTGCCAGCCATTAAGCAACTTATCCGCGAAGCCGTGAATGGACACATGCGGGAACTGATAAACGTAACTGAACACGAAGCGGTTGCGCGCATCGAATAGCGACAGCGCACGGCTGTCCCGGAAATTCAGGGGATTGAGCATGTTTTCAAAACTGGACGCATCGTCAATCGACTTACTGAAAGTGTAAGCCCCCTGGAACTGCAGTCCATGCGAGAAGCGTTTTTCGGCGCTGACTTGCAGTGAGTTGTAATTTGAGTTAGCCACGGTATTCTCCGTGAAGATACTCGAGAATACCGGTACACCATCGGCCGGGCACCCCGTACCGGTCAGCGGATTGCAGTTAGGCGAAGAATACTTACGCAGCCCCACCAGCGTAATCGGATTCGGATTCGGCCCGGTCACCGTGGGCTGCGGCCCGTATGGCAGGTGCAGCGTGAATCCGCCGGGAATCTCGCCCGCGGCGATGGTGAATGCGGAATCCGCATAAAAGGGACCGCACGCGAGCGACGGATCGTTGGCCAGCGTGGATAGCGAGTTCAGATCGAGGCAGGTTTGCGCGTCGCCGTAGTTCAAATCGTAGGAGGCCAGCAGCCTGTGCGCCTGCGTCCCCACGTAGCCGATCTGGAAGAGAATATCGCTGGGCAGTTCGTGCTGCAGCGTGAAGTTGTACTGCTCGGAATACTGCGTGCGCATGTTCGGCTGGAACTGGCCATACAGCAGGATGGGCCGGAATGACGACCAATCCACCGGCTGGCCGCGCACGGGATTCAGGATTCCGTTGAAGGGGTTCGGCGAGACAGTGCCATCCTGGCCGACGAACGGCGTGTTGAATATGGGGTTGGCCAACGTTGTGCTGCCGCCGAAGGGCGGCTCGGCGCTGAACTGCTCGAGCACCAGTTGCTCGATGGGATTGTAGAAAATCCCGAAACCGGCGCGGATGCTGCTCTTGCCAGGCGCCCCAACCAACTTGCGCCAAAAGCCGGATTCCGCCGACGGGCTCCAGGCCAAGCCAATGCGCGGCGCGAAAGCTTTGTAGTAAGTCTGCGTCATGCCGTTGGGGACTCCGGTATCGCCGGGAAACACCAAGCCGAGCGGGAAAACCGCATTCGCGGGACCGTTCTCACTGCAATCGGTGGACCCGTACACCTGTACCAGAGGATTGTCCGCCGCAAGCTGGCAGGGATAGATACTGGTCACCTGCCCGGGACGAAACGTTTGCACGTGATGGCCGATGTCGGTGAGCGGCGTATCGAGTTCCCAGCGCAGCCCGTAGTTGAGCGTGAGATTGGAGCGTATCTTCCAGCTATCCTGCGCGAATAGGTAGAGCGCCGTGCTGCGCACGTTCTCATGCTGCGCCGAGCCTTGCGTGTAGCCGTTCGGCAAACCCAGTAGAAAATCCGGGTAGAGATCGTCGGCGCCGACATCATTCGTGCCGCCGCCGGTGAAAGAGTAGGAACCATCCACGTTGTAATAGAGGGTCTGATCGAAGCGCATGCGGCGCACATCCACGCCGAATTTCAGCGAGTGCGTGCCCATCACCTTACTGAGGCTGTCGGACCATTGGAAACTGTTACCGATCTGCGGCAGCTCGCCTTCGTAATTATTGCCCAGCGAGAATCCTCCATCCGTGAAGATGGAGGGCACGCCTTCGTGGTTCGCGCCGAGGTTGGGCGTGATGCCGTATTGCGGATTGGCGGGATCGGAGAAGCAACTGGCAGCCGGCACCGCGGAACCGCAAACATTTTGCACCAGCTCCGTGTTCTGGGGGTGGTTGTAATTGAGCTGGCCTTCGCGAAAGTACGTGAAGCGCGCTTCGTTGACCACCGTGGGCGTGGCGGTCCAGGTTTCGCTCAGGTTGAACTGCTGGTTGCGTGTGCCGTAGATTGCGCCGAACCCCGGCAGATTGGCGCCGGCGGCCTCGAAGGTGGAAAAGGGCTGCGTCTGCGTGTCGTTATCGAAGTAGTAGTAGAAGCTCAACTGGTGGTGATCGTTGATGTGCTGGTCCAGGCGGAAAGTGGATTGAATCCCCTTTTCGGTTTGATTCGCGACTGTCTGGTAAATGTTGCCGCCGCTGTTGGGCAGCGGAACGTAATGGCTCAACAGCGCCGCCGCAGTGGGGTCGAAGCACTGCGACGGTATCTGGTTATTTGGAAAAATCGCGGACCAAGCCGTTCCAGCGGCAATCGGCGCGCCGCCTTCCCCGGCGACGGCACCGGCGCAGCCTGGCCGGTTATTGAGTGCAGTGGCCAGGTAATTGTCTGTCAGCGTGCCGCTGAATGTGTCTTGCGGTCCGCCGGGCAATTGCGAGAAATCGCCGTTGCGTTCGGCCGCTGTGGGCACCGTGACCAGGTCGGAAGGGATGCCCTGTACAATCTGGCGATCCTCCACGGAGGCGAAGAAGAACGTCTTGTTTTTCTTGATTGGTCCGCCGAACGTGCCACCAAACTGATTCTGGTGAAAGTCAGGGCGGGTGGCATCGAAGAAGCCGCGCGCATCCAGGTCGGTGTTGCGGAAGAACTCGTAGACATCGCCGTGGTACTCGTTGGTGCCGCCCTTGGTTACCACGTTCACGACGGAGCCGGAGTTCCGCCCGAACTCGGCATCGAAGGTGTTGGTGAGCACGCGGAACTCTTCGATAGTGTCGGGCGACGGCTCGACTGCGGGAACCGCCACAAACTGATCGTTGGCATCGCCGCCGTTCACGTTAAAATTGTTGGCTCGCCCGCGGCCGCCATTCACCGAAACCACGCCTGCATTTTCGCTGCCCGCGAATAAGGAGTAGCCCTGCTGCGATTGCACGCCGGGCTGGAGCTGCAGCAACTGGTAAGTGTCGCGCGTGTTGAGCGGCAGGTCCACCACCGCGCGCGAATTCATCACGGCGCCCAACTGCGTGCTGGTGGTTTCCACCAGCGCTGCTTCCGCCTCGGCGGTAACGGTTTGGGTGACGGCGCCGATTTCGAGGGTGGCGTCCACCACCACCACGTGTCCCAGGGTGATCTCCACGTGCTGTGCGAACTTCTTGAATCCGGTCGATTCGACGGTGACGGTGTATGGCCCGACGGGCAGGGACGGTACAACGAAATCGCCCTTGGCGTCGGAAGTGGCCGTGCGGTTGGTGCTGGTGCCCTCGAGCGTAGCGTTCACGCCGGCGCCCACGATGACCAAGCCGGATGGGTCCTTGACACTCCCGCGCAGGTCGCCCGTAGTTTGGCCCAGCGATGCCGAGACGGCGCACCAGCCCAACGCGAGCGCGACACACGCTTTTCCTGTCACTTTCCGTACCTGCATGTATGTTCCTCCCTGGTTAGGGGAATGAAGCCGCGGATCGGGTTATTATGACACATCAATGGCTGCCCGGCCAATGCTGGTGGGGCGCTGCGATCCCGTTTCGCGCGAAGTGGTGGACGCGGCCAGGGATGCGCGGGTGGTTCGCTTGAGGAAACGCCGTAGCCGCATATCTACCGCGCCTTCGCGCAAGGCTCCGAAGGGATCACGAACATGGTGGTTGAAGTGGGACCTTGAGTCCGCCTCAAGCCCGCCCTCCGTGCGACAATACATCCCATGGCCGATTTCCGGTTCCGGCTGAACCCGCGCGGCGCGGAACTGCCCAACTGTTCCGCGGTGTTGAACGGCCATGGCACTTACTACGAGGTCAGCAACTATCGCACCACCCTGTCGCTAAAATCCGTGGTGCGCGGCGTGGCGCGCTATCACACGCCGCAGGGCCACTATCTGCTCACACCGGATGCGTTCCTGATCCTTAACGACGGCCAGCGCTATTCGCTCGAATTCGAAGGCGGCGGACGCATCCATACCGAGACGCTTTGCCCGTTTTTCCAGTCCGGCTTTCTGGAACAAGCCGCTGCAAGTGCCGGCGAATCCGGGGAGCGGCATTTGGATCATATCGATCCCGCCGCGCCGGCGCTGGATTTCTGCGAGCGGCTCTACCCCAAGACAGGCGCGGTGGCGCGCGCGCTGGCCGATCTCGCCGCCGGCCTGCAGGATCGGCGCGCATCCACGCCGTGGCTCGAAGATCGCATGTATGGGCTGGCGCAGGCGCTGACCGGACTGCGCCTGCAGGTGCGCCGCGAGGCGGACTCGTTTCCCGGTTTGCGTCCCGCGACGCGTATTGAACTCTATCGCCGGTTGTATCGCGGACGCGACTTTCTGATGTCCTGCTACGACCAACCGCTCACGGTGGCCGCAGCCGCGCGCGTAGCCGGCGTTTCGCCGTTCCATTTTCAGCGGATGTTCAAGCTGGCGTTCGGCCGCACGCCCATGCAGTTTCTGCAGGACATGCGCCTGCAGGCCGCACGCCGCATGCTCGAAACGACCGGCGATGACGTTACCAGTATCTGCTTCGCGGTAGGCTTCGAGAGCCCGGGATCGTTCAGTTGGTT
Source organism: Bryobacterales bacterium (assembly GCA_963818855.1). Lineage (GTDB taxonomy): Bacteria > Acidobacteriota > Terriglobia > Bryobacterales > Bryobacteraceae > Bog-159. The sequence continues at coordinate 36,596 of CAWFUH010000002.1, forward strand.
GTTCCGCAGACGCTTCGATGTTTCCCCACGTGCATTCCGCGCCTGCAAGAATCGCAGGATTCGAGAAGTATTGTCCGGGACGCTCGCGTAATCTGGGCAGCATGACCTGGATTCCTGACGGCATTGAACTCGCCCCTGGTGTGCGCATCGAACGGCGCGCCATCTTCTGGGCGCCGCTGGCCGTAGCCGCCGCGGTGCTGCGCACGGCCCAACCGGCGCGCGCAGATACCACCGTGCCACCGCTCGATTGGGACGATTTCATTCGCCTGTGCCCGGCCGACGCCGCCGCATTCGCCCGCGATGCCTCCGAAATCGGCCAGGATGCGTATCTGAACCGCATCGCGGCCTGGGCCGTGCGCCTGAAAGCCGCGCCCGAGACTAAACTGGGCGCATTCGCCGGGCTCGATCCCAAAGTGGAATTCGGCCCCAGCTTTCGCGGCGTGCCTTTCGTGGTGATTCAGTGGCGCATGGCGCCGCACGCGATTCTGCCCGCGCACTGCCATCCGCAAGCCAGCGTGTGCACAGTGGGGATCGAGGGCGAAGCGCGCGTCCGCCACTTTGAAGTCCACGGAGCGGCGCCGCCTTTCGATTCGGGCGCGCGGACCCCATTTCTGATGCGGGAGACGCGCAGCCAGATTGTGGCGCCGCGCCGCATCAGCACGCTCTCATCGACACGCGACAATATCCATTATTTCGAAGCCGGCGATGCGGGCGCGCGCGGGCTCGATATTACCACGGCGTACGGCGGCGACGGCAGCTTTTCGTTCGTGGCGTTTCAGCCGGACAAACCCAAAGACGCCCGGAAGCAATTGTTCGAGGCCGTTTGGACCGGCATGAAACTCTAAAAGGAAAATATGGCAGAGCATATGGCAGACATGGATCTCTCTTCCGCTACGATTGGGCAAGCCTCTATTAATGTGCACGACCTGGATAGAGCCGTAGCTTTCTATCGCGACTCGCTGGGTTTGCGATTCCTGTTCCAGGCCGGGCCGAAGATGGCCTTCTTCGATTGCGGCGGGCTGCGACTGATGTTGGCCATGCCCGAGAGACCGGAGTTCGACCATCCCGGCTCGGTCCTTTATTTCAAGGTCGCAGACATTCACGGGGTGACGGCTACGTTGCAGTCGCGCGGCGTGCAGTTCGAAGGGCCGCCCCACCTGATCGCCGCTATGCCCGATCATGATCTGTGGATGGCTTTTTTTCGCGACGTGGATGGCAACCTGGCCGCACTGATGAGCGAAGTGCCGCGCGCATAGTCGCTTAGTGTAAGTTGCCGCACAATTCACTAGTTATTTCTCATACGTCCGGTAGAGGGCTGCACTAGAATCAAAGATCGGCATGGTGATTCCCTCCGCGGGGTGGCGGTTCAGACTGGTATGCGTGCCCCTGTTGCTCATCCCGGCTCTCACCGCTGACAATTCGCTGCAGGACGCCACAGGCCAGGCTACTCCTGAATCTCTCAAACAACTCACTCTCGAACAGCTCTCCCAAATTGATGTGACTTCGCCTTCCAAGGGACCCACGCCCGCCTTCCGGTCACCCGTGGCCATCTATGTCATCACCGGCGAAGACATCCGGCGATCCGGTGTCACTACGCTGGCGGATGCGCTGCGCCTGGCGCCGGGCGTCGAGGTGGCGCGCATCGATGGCAGCAAATGGTCAATCGGGATTCGCGGGTTCGGATCACGGCTGGCGCGGTCGGTACTGGTGCTGATTGATGGGCGGAGTGTCTACACGCCTCTCTTTGCGGGAACCTACTGGGAAGTGCAGGACACTTTACTGGAGGACGTCGACCGAATTGAAGTGATCCGCGGCCCCGGCGGCACGATCTGGGGCCCCAATGCGGTGAACGGAGTTATCAATATCATTACCAAGAGCAGCAAAGATACGCGGGGCACGTATGCCTCGGCGGGTGGCGGAAGTAACGAGCAAGGCTTCGCCAATTTTCGCTACGGCGGCGGCGATGACAATGGTCTCACCTACCGCGTTTATGGAAAGGCATACGACCGCGGCCCCGAACATCATTTCGATAACGACAACTTTGACGACTGGCGCGGCGCGCAGAGCGGCTTCCGCACGGATTGGGCGAACGGCCGCGATTCGTTCACGGTGCAGGGAGACATTTACTCACAAGAAGACGGCGAACGCGTTTCGGTGACTAACTATACCCCTCCTTCTACGACCACCATGGATGGCAATGCGGATGCTTCCGGCGCAAATCTGGTTACGCGTTGGACGCGCACGTTTGGCGAGGGGAACGATCTTCAAATCCAGGCCTATTACGACCGCACGAGCCGCTACGAGCCAAACTTCGGGGAGACCCGTAACACGTTCGATGTCGATCTTATCGCGCACACCAGAGTGAAATCGCGCCAGGAATTCATTTACGGATTGGAAGCGCAGTCGAGTGACGGACACTTCCTCGAGGTCAGTACAGGGCTGGTATTCGACCCTTTCAACCGGCTGGATTACGAACTCTCCGGCTTTTTTGAAGACGATATCACTCTGGTCGATAGCAAGCTGCTTCTGTCGGCCGGCAGCAAGATATTCCGCACTAACTTCATGGGGGTTAATTTCGAGCCGAGCGTGCGGCTGATGTGGACGCCGGGGCAGAATCATGCCTTTTGGGCGGCGTACACACACGCGATCCGCGCGCCTTCGCAAGCGGAGCACGATTTCTATCTCTCCAGTTACCTCGGGCCGGCCGATGGATTGCCCCTTTTTGGGCGATACGGCGCGAATCCGAATTTCGCACCCGAACAACTCAACGGCTACGAACTGGGATACCGCACGCTGATCTCTAAGAACTTCTTCATCGATTTCTCGGGTTTCTGGAACCACTATCACGATCTGTTCAGCGAAGATCTGGTTGCCTTTGAAGTACCGGCAAATACGCTGCCATTCGCCGCGCCGGTGGCGCCGCCCAGTTACCTGCTGATTTCGGCGCAATTTCGCAACGACTTCTACGGCAACACGGCGGGCGGCGAAATCGCCCCGGAATGGCGCCCGACTGACCGCTGGCGGCTGCGTGGGTCGTATTCGTACCTGAACATGGACCTTTCCAAAGCGGCCGGAACAGCGCCTGGAAATACGCCGCAAAGCGTGGAAGGGTCGAGTCCGCGGCACGAAGTCACGGCGGAATCGTCATTTGATATTTCCAAGAAATTGCAGGTAGATCTAATCTATCGCCATGTAAGTGCTCTGCCGGCACTAAGCGTTCCAGGATACTCAACTGGCGACGCACGGGTGGCGTGGCGCTTCAACCGGCATCTCGAGCTCTCCGTAGTGGGTAACAACTTATTCCAGCCTTATCACGTGGAGTATGTGGCGGACCCCGGCGGGCCGGTTGCCATCGTCCGCAGTGTCTACGCGAGCCTGGCCTGGGGAAAGTAGCCATGGCGCCGCACCTAAGCCGGCGGGGCCGCTCCACTAACAGGATGCTCAGCCTCACCTTTTGGACTTGGGTTTGTGCCGGGGCGCTCCTGTCGCCGCGTTACGCCACCGCGGATGCCGCGCTCGAATATCAGGTGAAAGCGGCGTTCCTGCTGAATTTCACAAAGTTCATCGAATGGCCCGCCACGGCTTTTGCCGATGCCGGTGCGCCTTTCACGATTTGCGTACTAGGTAACGACCCGTTCGGGCGCGCGCTGGAACAGGTGGTAGCAGGAGAGACCGTGGGTGGGCGCAAACTGGCGGTGCGAAAGATGGACCAAGCTGCTGCGCCGCACACCTGCCAGGTCGTCTTCCTGGCCGGCAGCGGCAAAGACCGGGCCGCGGCGCCGGGCAGCCTCGGCACCGGTGTTCTCACCGTGGGCGAAGGCGAGAGTTTTGTGCGGGAGGGCGGTATAATCGCTTTCGTAATTGACAATCACCGCGTACGTTTTGATATCAATCAGTCCGCGGCGGACCGCGCTGCGCTAAAGCTCAGCTCCAAGCTCCTGAGTGTGGCGAGGTCAGTTACACGGTGAAACGGACGAGCAGTGATGCGTAATTTTCGCGACAGACCGATCGGCCAGAAGGTGACCATCATCACCATGGTGATCACGACGTCTGCCTTGCTCCTGGCGGGCTTAGGCATTGTGGTGGCCGATTCCGTCCTGTATCGCAGCGCGCTACAGCGCGATCTATCGGCGCTCGCCCGGATTATCGCGGACAACAGCACTGCGGCATTAGAGTTTAACGATCCGGATTCGGCGGCCCAGATGCTGGCCGCGTTACGCGTGCGCACGCACTTAGACGCCGCTTGCATATACCGGCCGGACGGCGTCCTTTTTGCCAGTTACGCGGAACGAGGCGCCTTCAAATGTCCGGTGGGCGAGATGCGGGAACCGGTCCGATCCAATGCCAGCCGGCTGATTTTGACGCAGCCCATCTTGCTGCACGGCCGCCGCATCGGAACCCTGATGCTGTTTTACGATCTCGGTGAAATTCGCGAGCGGATCAGATTGTACGGAACCACGGTAGCCTGTGTTCTGGTTGCCGCAAGTTTGCTTGCATTTCTACTGTCATCGCACTTGCGGGCACTGATCTCCGATCCGATTTCACGGCTGGTTAGTGCCACTACCTCGGTCTCCGAGACCGGAGATTACGGCATCCGCGCGCAGAAGCTATCGGGTGATGAGCTGGGTGTACTGGTCGACAGATTCAATGAAATGCTGGCCGGAATCCAGTCACGGGATAGTGAGTTGAAGAAGGCCCTGGCCGGCCGGGAGGCGGCGCTGCACGCGGTGGAAGAGGAGCGCGAGCGGTTCCACTTCATGGCGGAATCGATGCCCCAAAAGATTTTCGCCGCCGGCCCGGGTGGAGAGTCCATATACCTTAACAGACAGTGGATGGAATTTACCGGACTCAGCTTCGATCAACTGAAAGAGTGGGGATGGGTGCAATTTATTCATCCTGACGATCTGGAAGAAGGAATGCGCGTGTGGCTGCACAGCATAGCAACTGGCGAACCCCTGCAGTTGACCAGCCGGTTCCGGCGCGCGGATGGCGCTTACCGGTGGCATCTCAATCGCGCGCGCGCCATGCGCAATGCCAGAGGCGAGATCACTTTGTGGATCGGGTCGAGTACCGAGATTCACGAGCAGAAGCTGAAGGAAGAGGAACTGCGGCGCGCCAACGAGGATCTGCAGCAGTTTGCATACTCGGCCAGTCACGATCTGCAGGAGCCCATCCGGAACGTGGCAGTTTACAGCGAGATAGTAGCGAAACGTTACGATCACTTATTAGATGCCGACGGGCGGCTCTATCTGGGATTCCTGAAGGAGGGCGGCCGCCGCCTGGCCACCCTGGTGAACGACCTGCTCGCGTACACTCGAGCGAGCCGGGCGGAACTGAGTGAGGCGGTGGTAGACTCGTCGGTGGCTTTGCGGGACGCACTTACCGGCCTCACCGAAGCGCTGCGCGAGAGCCAGGCGATTGTAACTTATGATCCGCTTCCGGAAGTGCATATGAGTGAGGCGCACCTGCAACAAGTCTTCCAAAACCTGGTCGGAAACGCGCTGAAATACCGGAATGCCGCGCCCCCTAAGATCCATATCTCGGCAGTCAGCCGCGGCGGTTTCTGGTGCTTTTCAGTGCAGGACAATGGCATCGGTATTGAGCCACAATATAAGGAGAAGATCTTTGGTGTATTCAAGCGACTCCATCATGACCAGAAATTCAGCGGTACCGGCATCGGTTTGGCCATCTGCCAACGCGTGGTTGAGCGCTATGGCGGACGAATCTGGGTCGAATCCGAACCCGGTAACGGAGCAACCTTCTTCTTCACCATTCCTCAGCACGCCCAAACCACGCGCACAGCGGCGCTTCAATCTGCTTCTGGCTGAGGACAACCTGCCCGACGCGCTGCTGGTGCGCGAGGCGATTGCGGTGGAGAATCTGCCGCTGGAAGTGTACGTAGCGCCGGACGGCCAACAGGCCATCGATTTTATTGCCAGGGCTGAAAAGGATCCCGACGCGCCTTGCCCGCACTTTCTACTGCTTGATTTGAATCTTCCCAAAAGGGATGGATTTGAGGTGCTGCAGCGGTTGCGCTCCAGCACGAAATGTAAAGATATTCCAGTCCTGATTATCACGTCGTCGGACTCACCCGACGATGTAAGTGAGGCGGCTGCGCTGGGCGCGGGATATTTTCGAAAACCGCCGAACTATGACGAGTTTCTGAAGCTCGGCGGAGTGCTGAGGCAAATTATCCAGGACAGCGGCGTGATGTAAGGTGTGGGGCTGAAGCCCCCCGCCGGCTAAAGCCCGCCCTCCAAATCCTGCAGCAGTGACGACAGCCGCACCCCGGCGTCGGCCTGACCTCCAAAACGCAGCGCATTGTAGGCGGAGGTAAATTGCAGCACAAGCATTTGAGTTTCCGAAGGAGGTAACGAGCACGCGAATTCTCTCGGAGTTAACCACGCGGGTTTCTGGTAGCCTCGCCGCTTGAGCAGCTTCAGCATACGCTGATAGAGCAGCGTGGCATCCGCGATACTCACTTGCCCGCGCCGCAGGCGCCGCAATCCCATCCGCATGCGCCACAGCCGCCACAGCCTGGGGGCCGACCACGCGCCGAGCGCTCCGCTGAACAGCCCGAGCAGCCACCACCTGCCCGTTTGGGCCAGCCACGCGCGCGCGTAGGTCCAGTTGTCGCCTGCATCGAAGATGCGGTCGAGCCAACGCAGGCTGACGCGCCGGCTAGCCTGTTCCATGCGATCGGCCAGCGTCGCCTGATGGCTCAAATCGTAGCTGACCACCCACTCCTGCCAGAATGTTTCTGCCGCGTCCGCATAGAGCGCCAGTTTCGTGAGCAGCGCGTTGGCGCCCGGGGACGGGTCCGGCGGCGTCGGATCGAACGTTGTCCAACCGCGGCCGGGAAGCCAGGCTTCCACCCAGCTGTGCGCGTCCGACGCGCGAATCACATACAGGCCCGTGAGCGGATTGAAAATGCCGCTTTGGAAGCCGGTCACCAGCCGCGCTGGAATTCCCAGAGTGCGCAGCATCACCGTCATGGCGGACGCGAAGTATTCGCAGTGCCCCTTCCTGCGGGTGAACAGGAAGTATGCCAGCGGATCGGCAACCTGACGGGAGGGGAGTTCCAGAGTATAGCCGTAGCGACTACGCAGGTAACGCCCCAACGCGACGGCGCGCTCGGTATCGTCGTCGAGCCCGCGCACCGCATCGCGGGCCAGTGCGGCGACGCGCGGATCAAGCTGCTGCGGCAGGCTCAGACAGTGTCTTCTCTCGTCCGGAGCGAGAAAATCCTCGGCCGCGCCCGTATCGCCCAGCCAGCCCCAGACATCGTAAAAGAATCCTTCAGCCGGATGTTGGCCCAGCCGGTAGCTGCCATCCTCCCGGCCCAGGATAAACGGCAGCTTCCGCCAGACAATGACCGTATTCGGTTTCCCGGCGAAGAACAGGACGTCCGAATCCAGGCCGTTCAGGCTGACCCGATAATTCACGGCCTGCCCGTTGCGCCGGCGCTGCTCGGCGGTGGCAAGCTGGAATTCGCCCTTGGCCACCGGCGCAATCCAGCGCGGTTCGGTGGGCGGCTCAAACCAGGCCCGCCCATTGAAGTCGCTCAAAGTCGCCCCACGCCATTTCAAGTTGGGTGGAGGAGGGGCCAGGTTGAATTGCACGTGCATGACCGGGCGGGATGTGGATTTGATCTCTCCTATCTCCCCCAGCAAAACCTGGTTTGAGAAGCCTGGCAGGTAATAGCGATGGGACACCAGCCGGCGCAGCGCCGCATCGGTGCGCGGCAAAATAAAAAAGAGACCGGTAGTAAGCCCCAAAATGCCCATCGTGATGACGGCCGTCAGTGCTGCCAGACGCCAATGGAACCGGCGCGATCCACTGCGCGCGACGGTCAGCATTTTCTGCATCGAGCGGCGAATCTCGGAGCTGGTGAAGGCCGCCATGGCGAACAACAGATACAGCGTCAGGAAAAGGAAGAAGTTCGAATTAGAGGAAAGGATGGCGGCGGCCAGGAGCTCCAGAAATGCAATGGTGGCCATAAAGAAGTAGTCGCGATTGGTGCGCGAGGTCAGGATCTGGATCACGGCCAGGAAAAAGACGAGATGCACGGTGGACTGGATGAATGCCCGGGAAAGGAAAAAGTAATCGAGCGGGAAGAAGCCCACGTAGGCCAGGGTGAGCGCCAGCACCAGCCGCGGCGAGATCGTGAGGCGCAGGGCACCCGAGATCAGCAGCGCACGCACTAGCAGTCCTGCGCCGGTCAGCAAGACGGTGGGCGCGTCCAGATAGCCGGATCCGGCCACCGCCAGATAGCCGCTGACCACCAGGCCCCACAGGGCGAACTGGAAGAAGCGCTCGACCGCAGCCGCGGCATTCGCCGGTGAGCGGGACATATTTCTATTGTACTGGAGGGCGGGCTTGAGCCCGCGCGGGGCTTCAGCCCCGCTGTGCTGCCTCTCGATCGCCAGGAGTACTGCCTGAAGTATCTAGCGGCCCTGAGCTATCTTTCCCTCAACACGATCAAACAAGCGCTAGCGCCCAGCACGCAGATTCGGTGGACCAACCTGACCGATTACCGGAATCAGGTGAATGCGACCATCTCCGCGAAGCGCGTTGGCATCCAACTGCTCCTCGAAAAGCTGCAGAGCGCCGGAGCATTCGCGCCGGACGAAGCGGATGCGTTACAACTCGAGATTCTCATCGAGCAGGACGACCAACGCCAGGCGGGCCCGGCCCTTCCGAATTTGCTGCCCGTTCCCGCACGCAGCAAGTAACTGCCTGGCAGGCGCTGTCAGGACCTGCCGGTATGGTCAAGGCTTGGTGCTAATATAATCTCTCCAATCCGCCCTATGGACCACATCCTCTCCATCGTCCTCTTCACGCCATTGGCCGGCCTGCTGGTCCTCATGTTCCTGCCTTCGTCGAACCCGCGACTCGTCAAGCTCTGGGCCAACATCGCGTCATTCATCGGATTCCTGGTGTCGCTGCCGCTGGTCTTCGGATTCGACCGCACCAAGCCGTGGGCGTTCGAAGAGCAGGCCTCCTGGATACCCTCGATCGGCGCTTCCTACCATCTCGGCATCGACGGACTCGGCCTGCTGCTGGTCATGCTCACCACGGTATTGGGCTTCCTCTCCATCCTCTCGAGTTGGAGCGCGATCGAGACCCGCCTGAAGGAATACTACGCCTTCTTCCTGCTGCTGCAGACCGCCATGCTGGGCGTGTTCATGTCGCTCGACATGCTGCTGTTCTTCGTATTCTGGGAGACCGTGCTGGTGCCGATGTACTTCATCATCGCCATCTGGGGCGGCCAGCGGCGCGCCTACGCGGCCATCAAGTTCATCATTTATACCTTGATCGGCTCCGTGCTGATGTTCCTCGGCATTCTGACGCTCTACACCCAATATCACGCGCAGTTTCAGACCTATTCTTTCGACTTGGCCGACCTCATGCGCGTCAGCCTTTCGCCCGGCATGCAATGGTGGGTTTTCTGGGCGTTTTTCGTGGGCTTCGCCGTGAAGGTTCCCATGTTCCCGTTCCACACCTGGCTGCCGGACGCCCATACCGAAGCTCCCACGGCCGGCTCAGTGATCCTGGCCAGCGTCCTGCTGAAGATGGGGACGTACGGATTCCTGCGTTTCTCGCTGCCGTTGCTGCCGGAATCGGCCAAGAATCCCACCATCGTAAACGTGATGGCGGTGCTCTCCATCATCGGCATCGTGTACGGCGCGCTGGCCTGCCTGATGCAGAAGGATTGGAAAAAGCTGGTGGCTTATTCGTCCGTCAGCCACCTGGGGTTTTGCACGCTGGGAATCTTCGCGCTGAATCCGGCAGGCATCTCCGGTTCCATTATTCAGCAAGTGAACCACGGCATCTCCACCGGCATGCTCTTCCTGATTGTGGGCGTGGTCTACGAGCGGCGGCACACGCGCGAGATCTCAGAATACGGCGGCCTGATGAAGGTCATGCCGGTGTTCACCATCGTGTTCCTGATCGCCGCCCTCAGTTCGCTGGGCATGCCCGCGCTGAACGGCTTCATCGGCGAGATCACCATTTTGCAGGGCGCTTACCAGATGTCTTTCAATTGGGCGTTCTGGGGCGCGGTGGGAATCGCGCTGGGGGCCGCGTACCTGATCTGGCTGTTCCAACGCACCATGCTGGGCGACGTTTCAGAGAAGAACCTGAAGCTGCGCGACCTGTCGTGGCGTGAGATCGCGGTATTCGCGCCGCTCATCGCCTGGGCCTTTTGGATCGGCCTGAATCCGCAGCCGTACTTCGCCGTGCTGGAACGGCCAGTGGCGCAGATCGTGGAGCGCGTGCGTCCGGGATATTACGCCCAGCATCACCTGGCGAATCCGCTGACCCACACTGCCGCGGCGACCGCCACGCCCGCACCCTGACGTGCCGCCCGATATTTCGGTCGCTATCGTCACTTGGAACCGGCGCGAGTATTTGCGCGCGTGCCTGGTGTCGTTGGCTGCCCAGCGCGGTGCTGATTTTGAAGTCATCGTAGTGGACAACGGCTCGCGCGACGGTTCGGCCGAAATGGCGCGCGAGGAGTTCGGCGCGCGGGTGATCGCCAACGCGGAGAACCGGGGCTTCTGCGCCGCCAACAATCAGGCATTCGCTGCCGCGCGCGGCGAGTTCATCGCGCTGCTGAATAACGACACCGAGGCTGCGCCGGATTTTCTCGCCAACCTGCGGCGGGCCTTCGCTGCCGCGCCGGACGTCGGCATGGCCGCCGCCAAAGTACTGGTGTGGGAAGATCCGCGCCATATCGACAAAGTTGGCCATTTGATCTATCCCGACGGCCAGAACCGAGGTCGCGGCACGGGCGAGATCGACGCGGGACAATACGATCGCATCGAGGAATGCCTGTGGCCGGATGGCTGCGCCGCCATGTACCGCAAAGCCATGCTGGATGTCACCGGCGGATTCGACGAAGATTTTTTCATGTTCGGGGACGATGCGGAACTCGGGCTGCGCGCCCGCATCGCTGGCTGGCGCTGCCTCTATATGCCCGGCGCGGTGGTGCGGCATCATCGCGGCGCCAGCATGGATGCAGGCGCTACCAGGCGTATTTTTCTGATCGAACGCAACCGGGTGCTGCTCGCCGTGAAGCTGTTCCCGTGGAGCTTGCTGCTGCTGAACCCGCTGTACTTCGCCTTGCGCCTCGCGGGCGGGATCGCCGCGGCTGTGGGTGGGAAAGGCGAAATGGTGCGCTTCCCGGGCTTCGGCGGCAAACTGCGGCTGGCGTGGGCCGTAGTGACTGCGGACCTGGCTGCCCTGCGCCTGTTGCCCCGCATGCTCGCTAAGCGCGCCGATGTCCGGCGCATTGCCAAACTGAGACCCCGCCAAATTCGCCGCCTCATTCTGGACCATCGCATCCCCGTGCGCGCGCTGGTCGAAAAATCAAACTAGCACTTTGGTTCTACTTGACATCCAAGTGAAAGCGCGCCATAGTAAAAACGGAGACTACTTGAATGCCAAGTGAACGCACCGATCGCCTGAACGTGTTGCAGGGAACGCTCGATCTCATCGTGCTGCGTACTCTCGAATCGATGGGCCCGCAGCACGCCTACGCCATCGCCACGCGCCTCGATCAGCTATCCGGCCATCAGCTCCATCTGAATCAGGGCACGTTGTACCCCGCCCTGGTGCGCCTCGAACAGGAGGGCCGCATCAAGGGCACCTGGGGCTACACGGAAAGCCGGCGCGAAGCGAAATTCTACGCCATCACCAAGTCCGGCGAGCGGGCGCTTGCCCAAGAGACGCGCCGCTGGCGCCAGATGTCGGACCTGGTCGACAAGCTGATCGCCGAGGGGGCCTGAGCGCATGCGCCGGGTCTTTGCCAAACTCTCGAATCTGTGGCGCGGCGCGCGGGTCGAACGCGAGCTGGCCCGCGAAATCGAGGCGCACCTGGCCCTGATCGCCGAGGATCTCGAGCGCCGCGGCTTAAATCCCGAAGAGGCCCGCCGGGCCGCCCACCGCGCCTACGGCGGCATCGAACAAGCCAAAGAGCTGCATCGCGACGCGCGTTCCTTTCCGCGCTTCGAACAACTGCTGCGAGATATTCGCTATGGCACGCGCAGCTTATCGCGCACGCCGGGCTTTACCGCCGTTGCCGTTCTGACCTTGGCCCTCGGGATTGGCGCGAGCACCGCGATCTTCAGCGTGGTGAACGCCGTGCTGCTGCGTCCGCTCGCGTACCGGGACGCCGATCGCCTGGTCACGATCCTGCACTATGGCACCGGCCCGGTCGGGACGGCGAACTATATAGATTGGCGCGATCAGAGCCGTTCGTTTACCGCCATGGGCGGGGCGGATTTCTGGTCGCCGAATCTGACCGACAGCGATCCGCCGCAGCATCTCTACGGCATGAAGGTGACGCAGAATTTGCTGCCGATGCTGGGCGTGGATCCGCTGCTGGGCCGCCTGTTCATCCGCGGCGAAGATCAGGCGGGCGCGGAGCACGAAGTGATTCTCAGCCATGGCCTGTGGCAGCGCGCGTTCAATCACGATCCCAATGTGCTGGGCAGGACCGTGACGCTCGATGGCGAAGGCTATACCGTGGTCGGCGTCATGCCGCCGGGCTTCAGGTTCGCGCCGTTCTGGGCCACGCACGCGGAATTATGGGTGCCGGACGCATTCGGCGATCAGATCCATAACCGTGGCGGCAACCATCTGCGAGTCTTCGCGCGGCTGAAGCCAGGCGTCACGCTGGAGCAGGCGCGCGCGGAAATGGCGGCCGTTACCGGCCGGCTGGAGCTCGCATATCCTGCCACCAACCGCGGCGTAATGGTGCGGCCGCTCAAAGAAAATGTAGTCGGCAACGTCGAGGCGCCGCTCTTGATGCTGCTCGGCGCGGTGGGTTTTGTACTGCTGATTACCTGCGCGAACGTCGCCCACATGCTGCTGGCGCGCACGGCCGACCGGCAACGCGAGATTGCCGTGCGGGTGGCGCTGGGCGCGGGCCGCGCGCGCCTGATCGCCCAGTTTTTGACCGAGCATCTGCTGTTGGCCGCGACGGGCGCCGCGGCGGGTCTGGGGCTCGCCTTTGCGGGAACGAAGGCGCTGGTGGCGCTCAGTCCGGCATACATTCCGCGCGTCGAGATGGTGACGATCGACGCGCGCGTGGTGCTATTTCTGGTCATGATCACACTGCTGACGGCAGTGGCGTTCGGACTGGCGCCTGCGATCCACGCCGCCGCCGGCAATCTGAGCGCGGCGCTCAAGGAAGGCGGCCGCGGCGATAGCCATGGCGTGGGGCGCAACCGTATGCGCAGTTTCCTGGTGGCCTCCGAATTCGCGCTGGCATTCATGCTGTTAATAGGCGCTGGCCTGATGATTCGCAGCTTCTTCGCGCTGGAGGCCGTTGATCCGGGATTCAATCCGCACCACGTCCTCTCGATGGTGGTGTCCGTCTCCGGAACCAAAGAGGCCGATGCGCATCGCCGCGAGATTTTTTATCGCGAGCTGCTCGAGACGATCCGCAAACTGCCTGGCGCGGCTGCTGCCGGCGGCATCAACCATCTGCCGCTGGCCGGCGATCAATGGGATCGCAGCTTTGCGATCGAAGGCCGGCCCAAACCGCGGCCAGGCGAATGGCCCGACGCCGTCTATCGAATCGTGATGCCGGGCTATTTCGAGGCCTTGCGGCTGCCGTTGCTCGCCGGCCGGAGCATCACCGGGAGCGATGATGCGCGCGCGAGTCGCGTGGTGGTCCTCAACCAGCGGGCGGCGCGCACCTACTGGCCGGGCGAGAATCCCATCGGCAAACGCATCGCGATCAATGGCGACGAGATCGGCAACGCGCCGCGATGGATGACCGTGATCGGCATCGTGGCGGACTCCAGGCAGTACGATTGGGCCGCGCAGCCCGATCCGGAGATGTACCTGGCCGCGCTGCAGACTCCCGAATTCCTGGGCGGCGGCGGATCGCTGATCGCGCCGCACATGGCGTACATCACGCTGGTGGTGCGCACGGCCGGAAATCCCGCGGACCTGGCGCCCTCTATCCAGCATGCCGTCCGCTCGTTCGATCGCAGTCTGCCGGTCTCCGGGATTCTGACGATGGACGAGGCCGTGGCCCAAGCCAATGCGCAGCCCCGCTTCGAGATGCTGCTCCTGGGGATCTTCGCCGCCATCGCGCTGCTGTTGGCGGCGGTGGGAATCTATGGCGTTATGAACTACGCTGTGGCGCGGCGCACGCGCGAGATCGGGATCCGCATGTCGCTCGGCGCCAGCCGGGCCGCCGTGCTGCTTATGGTCTTCCGGCAGGCGATCGCGCAGACCCTGGCGGGCGCGGTGGCCGGTATGGCTGGCGCGCTGGCGCTGGGGCGGCTGATGATCAAGCTGCTGTATGGCGTCCAGCCGGGCGATCCGCTCACATTCGGCGGCGTGGCCTTTGTGCTGGTGGCGGCCGCGCTGATCGCCACGTATCTTCCCGCGCGGCGGGCCAGCCGGATCGATCCCATGGCGGCGTTGCGGAGCGACTGAGCACACGCATTACAATGTGGAGGAATGTTTACCTCCACCGCCGATCTAATTCTCCCCAGCACCACCACCGGGTCGTTCCCCCGCCCGCGCTGGTTCGATGTCAGCATGTGGGGCCGTCCTTTCGATACCTGCATGCTGGACGTCCGCTTCCGCGAGAAATTCCAGGACGCCATGGCCGTGCTGATCAGCGACCAGGAACGCGCCGGACTCGATATTCTCACGCATGGCGACCTGCACGTCGACGAAGACCTGGCCGGCCGCGCCTGGCATCATTATCCGCTGCAGCGCTGGGCCGGATTCAAGGGCGACTACCTGCAGCCCGAAGAGACCACCGCGCCGTGGCTGCACTATCCGCCCGGCACCCTGCTCAACGAAATCTACACCGGCTGGCGCTGGCCGCACGTTACCGGCAAAATCGAGCACCGGCCGCTCGACTATCCCAAGCTCTGGCGCATCGCGCAAGGGAAGACGCGCAAGCCCGTCAAATTCGGCACCTGCTGCTCCCAGGTGATGGCTCTGTTTTTGGATATCCACACGCCGCATTACCACGACAAACGCGAAGTCATTTGGGACATGGCTGAGGCTATGAATAAGGAACTGCTGGCGCTGCGCGCCGCCGGCTGCCGATGTATGCAGATCGAAGAGCCCACGTTCCACTTCATGGCCAACACCTACGGCAAAGATCACGAAGAAGTGAAATTCATGATCGACGCATTCAATCGCGAAGTGCAGGGCCTGGACGATGTGGAGCTGTGGATTCATACCTGCTGGGGCAACCCCAATATGCAGCGGGTGATGGAGGATACCAGCTACGCCAACTCGCTCGAGATCTATCTGGAGCGCTGCCGCGGCGATGTCTGGACGCTCGAGATGAAGGATCGTAACCAGCAGGATATCGAGCTATTCGAGCCCTTTAAGCACGATTTGAAAAAGAAGATCGCCATCGGCGTGGTCAGTCATCGTACGCTGCAGGCCGACCGGCCCGAGGATGTAGCCGCCGAGATCCGCAAAGCGCTGCGCTACATCCCAGTGGAGCGTTTGATCCTATCGAGCGATTGCGGTTTCGGCCGCCAGGGCGCCAATCGGGAAATCGCATTCTACAAGGCCAGCGCCGTCGCCCAGGGCGCCAACATCGTGCGGCGCGAACTTGGGCTGCCGCTGAGCGGCGTGCCGGCGGCCGATCCGATGTTGCAGATCGATGTTGTGCCCGGCCGCTGATTGGGGGGCGGGCTTCAGCCTTGGCTTCAGCCCCGCCCATGGCACTTAACGTAGACAAATAATGTGAGAAATTTTCTAGGACGTTTCCCCCTGTAATTATGGTGCGGTAAACCCTTTTGAGAACCGTTTGATGCGGATTTAGTCCCCAAACAGTATGAAAACAGACGTTAGCCCGCCAAGGAAACGAGGTGCCGCCCGAAAACTCGCTCCCCTCCTGTTGGGCGGTTTGCAACGCTTTCGAGCGCTTGCCGGACGCCGTGCCGAGCTTAAGGAATCGCACGATTACGCCGAAGCCATTGTCGAGACTGCCGGGCCGCAGTTGCTTCTCGATGCGGACCTGCGTGTGAAAACGGCGAACGAGTCCTTCTACAAACATTTTTGCGTCTCTCCGGCGCAGACCGAGAATTGCCCGGTATATGAGCTAGGCAACGGCCAGTTCAACATTCCCGCACTCCGCACACTCCTGGAGGAGGTTCTGCCCCGGAACAATTCTTTCAATGACTTCGAAGTGACGCACGAGTTTGAAACCATCGGGCGGCGCACGGTGCTGTTGAGCGGTTGCCAAGTGGCCAGCATCCAGAGAATTATCCTGCACATCGACGACATCACCGAGCGGAAGGAGGCACAAGCTCTGCGGGCTTCGGAGATTCGGTACCGCCGTCTCTTTGAAGCGGCCCGGGACGGGGTGCTCATTCTCGACTTCGACACGCGGAAAATCACGGACGCCAATCCGTTCATGTCGGAAATATTGGGCTATACGCACGACCAATTGCTGGGCAAGGGACTCTGGGAAATCGGTCTGCTCAAGGATGAAGCGTCCAGCCGCGCGGCATTTCGCCACTTGCAACGGAATACCATCATCCGCTACGACAATTTGCCGCTCCAGAACATAGCGGGCGAGCGGCACGACGTGGAATTCGTCAGCAACGTGTATGACGAAGACGGCCGGCAAGTCATCCAATGCAACATCCGGGACATCACTGAGCGCAAGCGGATGGACGACGCACTGCGCGATGCCAAAGACCAATTGACCGCTCAAGCCGCGGAACTGGAACGCTTGGTCGCTGAACGCACCAGCCAGCTTCGCGAAACGATCATTGAACTGGAAGGGTTCTCTTACAGCATCTCGCATGACATGCGTGCGCCGTTGCGGGCCATGCAAAGCTACGCTCAATTCCTTGTGGATGAGCACGGCAGCAAGCTGGATGAACAAGGACTCAATTACCTTCACCAGATCATGCGTTCCGCCGTTCGGCTCGATCGCCTCACACAAGATGTCTTGAGCTACACCAGAATTCCCCACGTTGCGTTGCCCATGGATCGCGTGGATCTGGACCGGCTGATGCGCGATATTGTGGAAGCGTTCCCCTTCGGGCAGCCGATCAAACCGGAGATTCAAATCCAAGGTACGTTGCCGACGGTTGTGGGGAGTGAGGCGCTGCTGGCGCAATGCATCTCCAACCTGCTGAACAACGCCGCAAAATTTGTTTCGCCGGGGACCATTCCGCACGTGGAGATTTCGGCGGAAGCCATTGACGACGATTGGGTTCGAGTGTGGTTTAAAGACAATGGCGTCGGCATCGCGCCTGAGAATCACGACCGGGTTTTCCGATTGTTCGAGCGGGTGCATCCCGCCACTGAGTACGAGGGAACCGGCATCGGCCTGACCATCGTGCACAAAGCGATCGAACGCATGGGCGCGCAGGTCGGCTTCGAATCGGAGCTGGGTAAAGGCAGTAACTTCTGGATTCAGCTAAAAAAGGATAAGTAACGAAACCGATTCTCCAAGTCGAAGACGATGAGAACGACGTGTTGTCCATGCAACACGCCGTGCGGCCGGCGACTCACCGGCCGCCACTGGCTCGGCGCGGGCCATCGGGCACGCCTGGCAGGACCAGCCTCTCCCGCCAAGAGATTTTCCACACCGATGTCCCACATATAAAGATGGCCAGGACTCCGGACACACACGTCCCCGCAATCGGGACGCGCCCGCAGGAGTGGCTGAAACGGCCGTCGCCCGCCCTGAGGTACGGCGCCGCCATCCTGCTGGCCGTTCTGGCGCAGGCGGCCCGGTTACCGCTGCATCCGCCCACCTTAATCCCGTACATCCCATACGTGCCGGTCATCCTGTTGTCTGCAGCGTACGGCGGGCTTGGACCGGGACTGCTGAGCACCGTTTTGTGTGCCCTCGAATCGATTTATTTCGCCACGGAGCCAATCGGCAGTCTGCGGCTCGCCACCATCCAGGATTGGATGCACATTGCAGGACTGGCCCTGACCGGTCTGGTCGCCAGCGTATTGTTTGAACGGCTCAGGCGCGCCTTGGTGCGGCAGCGCGCCGCCTACCTGCAACTGGCCTCGGTGCAAGATGCCGCACCGGTGATGCTGCTGCTAGTGGACGACGCGCTCCGCGTGCGGAAGGCCAACGATCTGGCCGGTCAATTCGACGGACGGAACGTGCCGGACATGCGGAGTCTGCAGCTTGGCGGGGCAATTGGGTGCCTGAACGGTTTGGCCGATCCCAGGGAATGCGGCCACGGGCCTGCGTGCGCGGAGTGCGCCATCCGCCAGGCGGTATTAGATACCGTGCGCAACGGAACATCCCATAGACGAGTGGAGGCTTGGGTGCCTCTGTCCGTGGATGGCCGTGTACAAACGCGATGCCTCCAGGTTTCCGTCGCCCCGATACATCTCGACCCGACCGGCAAGACCGCGTTGATTTGTGCGCAAGACATAACCGAACGCAGGATGGCGGAGGCGGAACTGCGCGAACAGCACGTCGCGTTGCAACGGCAGGCCAAGTTGATCGACCTGTCGCATGACGCGATCGTTGCCGCGGGTCAAGACCGGGTGATTACAGGATGGAACGCGGGCGCCCATGAGATGTACGGCTGGACGGAAGCCGAAGCTCTGGGCAAAGACATCGATCGCCTTCTCGAGACCCGCGCCACGATTTCCATCGGCACAATCGACGAGATCCTCAGCCGCGCTGGCTGCTGGGATGGAGAATTGCAGCACTTCAGCCGCGACGGCACGCGCTTGACTGTTGACAGCCGGCAGGTTCTGCTGCGCGATCCGGACGGTAATCCCGCTGGAATCCTGGCAATCAATCGCGACATCACCGAGCGCAAGCGGACGGACGGCGCGCTGCGCGATGCCAAAGACCAATTGGCCGCTCACGCCGCGGAGCTGGAACGGGTGGTCATTGAACGCACCGGCCAGCTTCGCGAAACTGTCGGTGAACTGGAAGCGTTCTCTTACAGCATCTCGCATGACATGCGTGCGCCGTTGCGGGCCATGCAAAGCTACGCTCAATATCTTGTGGATGAATACGGCGGCAAGCTGGATGAACAAGGAATCGATTACCTTCACCAGATCGTACGTTCTGCCGTTCGGCTCGATCGCCTCACACAGGATGTTCTGAGCTACACCAGAATTCTGCACGCGGAGTTGCCCATGGATCGGGTGGATCTGGACCGCCTGGTGCGCGACATTGTGGAAGCCTTCCCGTCCGGGCGGCCGGTCAAGCCCGAGATTCAAATCGAAGGGACGTTGCCGCAGGTTGTGGGGAACGAGACGCTCTTAATGCAATGCATCTCCAACCTGCTGAGCAATGCCGCAAAATTTGTTTCGCCGGGAACCGTTCCGCACGTGGAGATTTCGGCGGAAGCGATTGACGACGATTGGATTCGAATGTGGTTTAAAGACAATGGTGTCGGCATCGCCCCGGAAAACCACGATCGGGTTTTCCGCCTGCTCGAGCGGGTTCATCCCGCCACCGAGTTCGAGGGAACCGGCCTTGGCCTGGCCATCGTGCGCAAGGCGATCGAGCGCATGGGCGCGCAGGTCGGCTTTGAGTCGGCGCTGGGTGAAGGCAGTAATTTCTGGATTCAGCTAAAGAAGGGATAAGCGACGAAACCGATTCTGCAAGTCGAAGACGATCTGAACGACGTGTTCTTCCTGGAACATGCCATGCGGAAGATGGGCTTGGCGAACCCCATCCAGGTCGCCAGCGACGGCCAGCAGGCCATAGACTATTTGAAAGGCGCCGGCAGATTCGCCGACCGCGAAAAGTTTCCGCTGCCCTGCCTGGTCCTGCTCGATTTGAAGTTGCCGCACGTGATGGGTCTGGACGTCCTCAAATGGATTCGCCAACAGCCCGGGCCGGCGTTGGTGGTAATCATACTGACTGCGTCCGCGGAGGCTGGGGACATTGCGGCCGCCTACCGTCTGGGCGCCAATGCGTTTCTGACCAAGCCGTCCGAATCGGGCAAGCTCGAGGACATGGTCAAAGCCCTCAAGGACTTTTGGCTGACGTGCAATACGCTGCCACAGGAATCTTAAAGAAAACACAACCCCAGCCCCTGCAACCCGGCGGATCTGCCAGGCAACTTCTGGCCGGAAGAGAATCCATCGAGAGTTTCTTGACTGCGCTACACGCATGGCGGGGCCGCGAGATGAACCGATCCCGCGGCATGCGGCCGGCCGTTCCCGGCACCGATGTCGTCTCGTTCCTCTTGAAGGACGATAGCCGGGCGCATCGGCCCTCCTGCCCCCCGCG
Source organism: Bryobacterales bacterium (assembly GCA_963818855.1). Classification (GTDB taxonomy): domain Bacteria; phylum Acidobacteriota; class Terriglobia; order Bryobacterales; family Bryobacteraceae; genus Bog-159. Next base: position 56,835 of record CAWFUH010000002.1, read on the forward strand.
CAAAGCGCGCCCCGACGCCATAATGAAAACAGGTCCCTCAATGCCCGACTGCCTGAACCCCGTTCAACGGATTCTCGCCGCCGCCCGCTTCGCCTCCGAGCGCCATGCCAACCAGCGGCGCAAAGGCCGCACGGCCGAGCCTTACGTAAATCATCTTTTGGAAGTTGCCGAACTGCTGGCGCGCACCGCCGGTCGTCTCGATACGAACCTGATTGTCGCCGCGCTGCTGCACGATTCGATTGAAGACGTGGGCGTCTCGCGCGCCGAGATCGCGGAGCTCTTCGGCGAGGACGTCGCCGCGCTGGTCGCCGAAGTGACCGACGACAAGTCTCTGCCGAAAGAAGTGCGCAAAACCTTGCAGGTCGCGCAGGCACCCGAAAAATCGGCTCGCGCGCAGGCGCTCAGTGCCGCCGACAAAATCTCTAACGTGCGCAGCGTCGTAGCCAGCCCGCCGAAAGACTGGGACTTCGCACGCCGGGTAGCCTACGTGCGCTGGGCCGCCGATGTGGTCGCCCACTATCCCGCGCTAGACCGCCGCCTGGCTGCCGAGTTCCAGCAAGCCTGCGACGAGTTTGCGGCCCGCGTTTACGAGTAGGAAAAATCAGGCGGCACGAAAGTCTTTTTCTGAGGGGCCGCCAGCGCTTCTTCCACCAGCTCCCGCAACAGTTCGTCATAGATGCGCGCATAGCGCTCCGCGCCCTCATCCAGATGCAAGGCGAACTCACGCGTCAACCGGACTTTTTCCCGGATGTACGGCCGCGCCATGCGCGTGAAATGCTCGAACCAGTCGTCGGCCACCGCATCGTCGTATTTCAGCCGCAAATAATCGCGCAAGGCGTGCCAAGTCTCCGTATGTGCACCCAGCATCTCGGCCGTATCCTCGACGCCGCATTCCGCGATGGTCTCCAGATACAGGGCCGCCACGGCATTTTCGATCGCTGCGCGTCGAAAAGCCAGCCGCGGATCGTCCGTGGCCAGAGCGGCCCGCTCGATCTCGAGCAGCGCGGGCGTGTCGCACAAGTCGCGCATGGTCACGTCCGGGCGCAGTGGAGCAATACGCATTCGCCGCCGGCGCCGTTCGCGCATCAGATAAACCACCGCCGCACCGATCAGCGCCATCAACAGCGGGAACAACTCGCGCAGCAAGATCCCCCCACCTCAGGGTACATCGTATGGCGGGTGACACAACCCTGGCCCCCGGCCCCTGGCCCCGAAACCCGGCGAGAGAAGCGAGCACTGCTACCATAGACTGCATGAGTCCGAATCAGCCGGGGCAGCCACCCAAATTGCCTATTCCTGGAGTGAAGAATCTGATCGCGGTAGGCTCCGGCAAAGGCGGTGTCGGCAAGACCACCGTGGCCGTGAACCTGGCCGTTTCGCTCGCCAAATTAGGCCACCCCACCGGCCTGATGGATGCCGACGTGTACGGACCCAACGTGCCGCTGATGATGGGCATCAATCGGACGCCCATGGCCTACGGCGAGCGCATCCAGCCCCTAGATCAATTCGGCGTGAAGCTGATGTCCATGGGCTTCCTGAACCCGGGCGATAAGCCGCTGGTGTGGCGCGGGCCTATGCTGCACAGCGTGATCCAGCAGTTTTTGCGCGGCGTGGATTGGGGCGAACTCGATTACCTGGTGATCGACCTGCCGCCCGGCACCGGCGATGTGCAACTCACTCTCATCCAGACCGCTCCCATCACCGGTGCCATCGTGGTCACCACGCCATCCGACGTTTCGCTCGAAGACGCGCGCAAGGCCGTCCACATGTTCTTCCAGGTGCGCGTACCCATTCTGGGAATCGTGGAGAACATGAGCTACCTGATTTGCCCGCACTGCGGTGAGCGCATCGATGTATTCAGCCACGGCGGCGGCCGCCGCACCGCAGCCGAGATGAAGGTGCATTTCCTGGGCGAATTGCCGCTCAATCCCGCCGTGCGTGTCGGCGGCGACAGCGGTAAACCCGTCGCGCTCGACGCAGGCGACGGCCAGCCTGGCGCGGGTTTCCTGGAACTGGCGCGCAACACCATCGCGCGCATCGCCGAGATCGGTCCGCAGGAAGGACCGCGCATCGAAATCCTCGATTAATCATGGACTGATCATGAATCTCACCCGCCGCACTCTGATCAGCTCCGCAGCCCTGGCAGCCGGTGCCTTGGCTGCGCCGCCCGCATTCGAATTGGAAGAAGCCACCCTAGCAGATTTGCAGAGGCGCATGACCGCCGGCAGCCTCACCGCGCATGCGCTGACGCAAGCTTATCTCGATCGCATTGCCGCCATCGATAAGCGCGGACCGGCACTCAACTCCGTCATCGAACTCAATCCTGATGCCCTGGCCATCGCCGCCGCCCTGGATGCCGAGCGCAAAGCCAAAGGCCCGCGCGGTCCGCTGCACGGGGTTCCGGTGCTGATCAAAGACAATATCGATACCGCCGACCGCATGATGACCACCGCCGGATCGCTGGCGCTGCTCGGCTCCATCGCCGCGCGGGATTCCGTGGTCGCCCAGCGGTTGCGCGCGGCCGGCGCGGTCCTGTTGGGCAAAACCAATCTCAGCGAATGGGCCAACTACCGGTCCAGCCACTCTACCAGCGGTTGGAGCGGACGCGGCGGCCTGACGCGCAACCCCTACGCACTCGACCGCAATGCCTGCGGTTCCAGTTCCGGATCGGGCGCAGCAGTTTCCGCGAACCTGTGCGCGCTGGCCATCGGCACCGAAACCGACGGCTCCATTGTGTGCCCATCATCCACCAATGGAGTGGTCGGCATTAAGCCGACGCTGGGCTTGATTCCCGCCACCGGCATCGTTCCCATCGCGCATTCGCAGGATACGGCAGGTCCTATGGCGCGCACCGTCGCCGATGCCGCTATCTTTCTGGGCGCGCTCACCGGCCTGGACTATACCACTTCGCTCGACGCGAACGGACTGCGCGGCGCGCGCCTGGGCGTGGCCCGGGACAAATTCTTCGGCTTCAGCGAAGAGGGTGACCGGGTGATTGACGCCGCGATTGCGGAGATGAAGCGGGCCGGGGCCGAAGTCGTCGATCCCGCCGATATCGCGACCGCCGGCAAGTTCGACGATTCCGAATCCATCGTGCTCAGCTACGAGTTCAAGAACGATCTGAACCTGTATCTCGGTGCGTTGGGGCCGAAAGCCCCCGTGCACTCGCTGGCCGATGTGATCGCTTTTAACGACAGCCATCGCGACCAGGAGATGTTGTATTTCGGCCAGGATATCATGATCAAGGCGCAATCCAGAGGACCGCTGAGCAGCCAGGAATATCTGGACGCACTCGAAAAAGATCACCAGTTGGCGCGCACCGAAGGCATCGATGCCGTGATGGCGAAGTATCGCCTGGATGCTTTGGTCGCGCCCACCGCCGGCCCGGCTTGGTGTACCGACCTGATCAACGGCGATCATGCTCCCGGCGGCAGTTCCACGCCGGCCGCCGTGGCGGGCTACCCGAATATCAACGTGCCCGCCGGTTTTGCCTTTGGCCTGCCGGTGGGCATCTCGTTCTTCGGCGCGGCCAATTCGGAGGCGGTGCTGATCAAGCTGGCGTACGCTTTCGAGCAGGCTACGCGGCATCGCCGCCCCCCGAAGTTTTTGCCCCGCATATCGTAACAGCCCGCCTTGACACCCGCCTTGGCCCCCGCTTGACGGAATCCATTTCCATATGCTACATTGTGTAGCACTACAATGCGTCGCACACAAAAACCGTTGCGCAGCCCCTTCACCGACCTGGAACAGGCCGTCATGTCCAGCGTCTGGCGCCGCCGTACGGCGACCGCCGGGCAGGTGCGCCAGGACCTGCTGCCCAAACGCCCGCTGCAGGAATCCACGGTACGCACCCTGCTGGGACGCCTGGAGAAAAAAGGGCACCTCAAGCACCTAGTGGAGGGAAGAACCTACGTGTACTCGAGCGTGGTCGAGCCGCGCCACCTGGCCATCCGGGCGGTGCGGCAGATCATTGCGCGGTTTTGCGCCGGATCGGCCGAGCAACTGATCGCCGGCATGGTGGATAACGACGTGCTCGACACGGCACAATTGCGGCGCTTGGCCGAGGAGATCGAGACGGGCCGAAAAGGAGGTCCAAAATGAACTGGTACGAATGGAACGGAATTTCACGCGAGCTATTGAACTGCCTGGCCGGCGCTTCCGTGCGCGCGGTGGTGTTGGCGGGAATGGCTGGATTGGTCGCTCTTTTTCTGCGCCGCAATGCGGCTGCGCAGCATGCGCTATGGACCGCGGTGGTGGCTGGCATGCTGGCGTTGCCGCTGCTGCACTCCGTCGTGCCTGCGCCGTATGTATACGTGCTGCACCGTTCCGCGCCCGCCGCGGCCGTCACTTTTGCGGCAGCGCAGCCAGTCGGTATAGCGCGCCACATGGCGGGGCGTTCGGCTTCGTCGGGCATCGCGCGCCCGGTTCCAACGCCTGGCTGGCCCGACTACCTGGGAATCGCGTATGTTGCCGGCGTCGCAATCTTCGGCGTCCAACTCGCCTGGGGCCTGTGGATGACGAGGCGCTTGCGGCTTGGCGCGCGATCGATAGCGCCGGATCTGTGGAGACACTCCGATCTGATGGCCGATGCGGGAACCGATATCCTTATCGAAGAATCGGAACGCGTGCGGGTTCCCATCACGGCTGGTTTGAAACACGTGCGGGTGCTTTTTCCAGGGGATTGGCACGGCTGGCCGGCGGACAAGATCAGACTGGTGCTGGCACACGAACTGGCGCACGCGCGCCGTCACGACCCTTTGATTGGCCTGGTGGCCGCGATCAACAGATGCCTGTTCTGGTTTCATCCCCTGGCCTGGTGGCTGGAGCGCCGCGTAGCTGTGCTGGCCGAGCATGCGGCCGACGATGCGGCATTGGCGGTCTCCGGCAACGCCCAAAACTATGCGCGAGTCTTGCTGGAAGTAGCTTCCGGCATGGTAGGGTTCCGGAGCCGGGTGATCTGGAACGCCTCCGCCATCAATGGACAACTGGTCTCACAGCGTATCCGCCGCATAATGGATTTGCGCACACTACCCAGCGGGCGTTTGGGCAAAGCCGCATGCACGGCCCTGCTGCCGGTTGCCGCGGCGATGATCTGGATCTCGTTAGCTGTAGATCTGCAAAGTGTCGCGCGCGGCCAGGCTACGTCTCCCGCAACGGATGCGGGCGCCACATGGTTCGGCTTTCGCTCAGACGGAATACGGCCGGATTTGACCAGCGCCGAAGAAGCCGCCCAAATGGAGCAGCTACTGGCCGTCAATCCGGAGGATGAGGCGGTTCGCGCGAAATTGTTGCATTATTACTGGGCGCACGAGATGCATGAGCGGCGCGTTTCGCTGGTGCTGTGGTTGATCGATCATCATCCGGAATCCGCACTTCATGGCTATCAGTCCGCGTCCATATTCCCGGGCGAAGGCAAAGGTGCAGATTTTATCGCGTTTGGTGTGGCGCGGAGCCGGTGGTTAGCCCAGGTCAACTTGCACCCGGACGATGCCCGCGTACTTGCTAATGCGGCGCGCGCTTTGGGCGAAGGCGCGGCGGAAGGAATTGATCTGCTCGAGCGCGCCCGGCAACTGGACCCGGCGCACGAAACCGGGCCGCTCGCCATGCTGGATGCCATGTTGTTGGAGTTCAACTGCGACCTGGGCGCGCATGGAGGCAGATTACACGACCCGGCACTCGCCGCCAGGGTCCGAAGCACCTTGCAAGAATCGAGCGATCCGGCGTTGGTGGGAGCGGTAGCGCGCCAATTCGTCAACGGCGCCACGATGAAGACGCTCACAGGCGCCGATCATTGGGACATGGCGGCGCTGCGGGCTACCGCGACCGAACTGGTCACCCACGCGCAAGCTTTGGAACCGCAGAACCGCGAGTGGTCCGATTTGATGGAAGGGGTTGAGGGGCTTGGTAATGCTGCGGCAGGAGTGCCCGCTAGCGCGGACGTGGTTCACATCGGCACGGGTGTTGCCGCCGGCATGCTCCTGCGATCGTCGCCGGCTGTTTATCCGCCGCTGGCCAAAATGGCGCGCATCGGGGGAGTCGTGAGGCTGCAGGTGCGCATCGGGACGGATGGGACTGTGAAGGAGACGACGGTCATAAGCGGGCACCCGCTACTGGTGCCGGCGGCGGTGAACGCAGTGAAGAGCTACGTATATAAGCCGGTCACGCTGGCCGGCAAAGCCGTTGAGGCGGTCGCCACCGTGGAGGTTCCCTTCGATCCCGGCCAAGAGTAGACGCGCTTGTTAGAGTTAGACTATCCGGATGGTACGAATCCATTCGGTTCTCATCGCGGTAGCGGTGGTTCTGCTGCCCGCGATTTCGCTTCCTGAGGCAGCCGGACAGCAGGCGTCCGTTCACCAGCAGATCCTGACCCTGGTTGAGCAGCACAAAGCCGAGTACACCCAGGCTTCCAAGACCATCTGGGAATACGCGGAGTTGGGCTATCACGAAGAAAAGAGTTCGGCCCTGCTGCAGCGCGCGCTGAGGGACGCCGGTTTCCGCGTGGAGGCAGGCGTGGCGGAGGAGCCCACCGCGTTCATTGCCACTTACGGCGAAGGCCGGCCCATCATCGGCATTCTGGGCGAATTCGACGCGCTGCCTGGTCTTTCGCAAGCCGCCGTGCCGGATCGCCAACCCGTGTCCGCCGGAGCGCCGGGGCACGGCTGCGGTCACAATCTGCTGGGATCGGGAGCGGCCCTGGCCGCGGTAGCTATTAAAGAGTACATGGAAAAGAACCACGTGGCGGGGACTTTGCGCTACTATGGCACGCCCGCCGAAGAGGGCGGCGACGGCAAAGTCTACATGGTGAGAGCCGGGCTGTTCCGCGATGTGGATGTCGTGTTGCACTGGCATCCGGCCGACCGCAATTCCGTCGCCAACGGCGGTGCGCTGGCCATCACCTCGGCCAAGTTTCTGTTCCATGGCGTCGCGGCGCATGCGGCTTTCGCGCCGGAGCGCGGCCGCTCGGCGCTCGATGCGGTGATGCTGATGGGCACGGGCATCGAGTTCATGCGCGAGCATATGCCGAGCAACGCACGCATCCACTATATAGTCAGCAATGGCGGTGCGGCCCCCAACATTGTTCCCGATACCGCGGAGTTGTTCCTGTACGCGCGCAGCCCGTCCCTCGAAGCACTCGATGGGATCTGGGCGCGCATCGTGAAGATCGGGCAGGGCGCCGCGTTGATGACCGAGACCACGCTGGACGTGAAAATACTCGGCAGTGATACCAACATCGTGGCCAACGATGCGCTGGCGAAGGTGGCGCAGCGGAACCTGGAGGAGGTGGGCGGCTTCCGCTACACCCCTGAAGAACGGCATTTTGCCGATGAATTGCAAAAGAGCCTGCCGCCAGACGCCCGCGATCCCGATTCCACCTCTGCCGTTCAGCCCCTGCGTCCTTTCGATCCGAACGAGCCCGCGGCATCGACCGACGTTGGCGACGTCAGTTGGAATGTGCCGACGATCGGCTTCACCGGCGCGACGTTTGTTCCTGGTGTGGTGGCGCACACGTGGCAAGCTACCGCGTGCGCCGGCATGAGCGCGGGCCAGAAGGGGATGCTGGTGGCGGCCAGGGCGCTCGCGATCACGGGCGCGGATCTGTTTTTGGATCCGCAACTGGTGGCGGATGCCAGGAAGGATTTCTTGCGGCAAATGGCGGGTAAGACATATAAGTCGGAGATTCCGGAGGCGCAGAAGCCGCCGCTCGATTACCGGCAGTAAATTGTTGTGGGGCAGGACTCCAGTCCTGCGGCCGATCTTGGACAAGATGCACGTCGGCCTCGCGGGCCGTTCGTAGTGACCGTTCTCGTCTCGCCCCGTAACACTACTCATGGATTTCGTCCTCCAAGATATCCGTTATGCGCTGCGCATCCTCCGCCGCCGTCCCGGTTTCACGATGGTCGCGGTGCTCGCGCTGGCCTTGGGGATCGGCGCCACAACGGCTATCTTCAGCGTGGTCGACGCGGTCATCCTGAAGCCGCTGCCCTACAAGGAACCCGGCCAATTGGTGCAACTCTGGATGCGCTTTACGGGCATCGGCATCCCCAACGATCAGAATTCGGTGTCTGCCCCGGAGTTCATGGACCTGAAGCAGAACCGATCGTTCTCCGAAATCGCCGCGATCGACGATGCCAGCTACAACATCAATATCGGCGGCCTGCCGGAGCGCATCCAAGCCGCTGTGGTTTCGGTGGATTTCTTCCGGCTGTTAGGCGTCGCGGCGCAACTCGGCCGGGTGTTTCTGCCGGAGGAAGGCCGCGCCGGCCACGAGCATGTGGTGCTGCTGAGCGATGGGTTATGGCGGCGGCGGTTCGGGGCCGATCGCGCAGTTTTGGGGCGGAAGCTGATCATGAACGGCCAGAGCAACGAAATCATCGGGGTGTTGCCGCCGCGCTTTGAAATGCCGCGCGAGGCAGAAGTGTGGACGCCGCTGGCGTTTTCCGCGGCCGATCTCACGCCGGATAATCGCGGCAGCCACGGCTTGAGCGTGATTGCGCGCATTAAAACCGGTCTGAACCTGGAGCAGGCGCGGACGGATATGGCTGCCGTGTCGCGCCGCATCATCGAGCAGAATCCCGATTACCCCTATAAAGATTACAACTTCAAAGTGCTGCTGGTCCCACTCCTCGACCAGCAGATCGGCGACATCAAGGTAGCGCTTTGGGTGATGCTGGGCGCGGTTACGCTGGTGCTGCTAATCGCTTGCGGCAACGTGGCCAATCTGTTGCTGGCACGCGCGTCGGCCCGCCAACGCGAGATCGCCGTGCGGCAGGCTCTGGGCATCGGACGTTGGCGGCTCACACGCCAGTTGTTGACCGAAAGCCTGCTGCTGGCACTTGCCGGAGGTGTGGCAGGCCTGGTGCTCGCCAGCGGCGCGCTCCGTCTGCTGATTGCCGCCAGTGCCACCAGTTTTCCACGAGTGGCGGAAACGCGAATGAACCCCACAGTTCTCCTGTTCACCCTGCTGGTATCGGTCGCGACCGGTATCTTGTTCGGCCTCGCGCCGGCGTTTCAGTCTATCCGGCGCACCACCTACGACACACTGAAGGAAGGCGGCCGCGGCGGTGTGAGCGCCGGTTCCGAACGCCTGCGCGGCGCACTGGTCGTAGGAGAATTGGCGCTCTCGCTGGCGCTGTTGGCCGGATCCGGTTTGCTGATCCGCAGCTTTCTGCGGCTCGAGGACGTGGACGCCGGTTTTCGTCCGAGCGGTGTGCTAACGATGCGTGTCTCCCTGCCCGAGCAGACCTACGCGAAGCCGGAACAGACCCGCATCTTCTTTCGCGAGTTGCTGGCCCGCGTACGCGTATTGCCCGGAGTAGATGCCGCAGGCGCAGTAACCGGGCTGCCCCTCACCGGCGTGGGCTGGTCCGGCACCACTGCCATCGATACGCAGGCTGTTCCGGAAAAGGAGCGCACGCCGGAGGCCGATCAGCGTCCCGTTGCGCCCGGCTACTTCGAAGCCATGGGAATTTCGCTCGTACACGGCCGCTATTTCGACCAGCGCGATACCGAAACAGCCGCGCCTGTTGCGATCGTGGACGAGACGCTGGCCAAAACCTATTGGCCGCATCAGGACGCCATCGGCCGGCGTATTAAGAATTTTGGAAATGACGCTCCTTGGCGCGTGGTGGTGGGCGTGGTGCGGCACGTGCGATACCGCACGCTCGAATCTCCGTCGCGCGTGGAATTCTACTGGCCATACGACCAGACGCAGTTCACCCTCCACTCGATGAGTCTGGCAATCCACACCGCGGCCGATCCGCGTTTGCTCGCCAACGCCGTCCAAAGGCAGGTGGCGGCACTCGATCCGGATCTACCGGTCTATCGCATCCGTACCATGCAGGAGTTGATGGCGGAGTCCGTGGCGCGGCGCCGTCTCTCGATGTTCCTGCTGGAAATTTTCGCAGCCGTGGCCCTTTCGTTGTCCGGGGTCGGTATCTATGGCGTCATGTCGTATTCGGTCGCGCAGCGCGTCCACGAGATGGGTGTGCGCATGGCGTTGGGCGCGCGCGGCGTGAACATCTTGTGGCTGGTGCTCGGTCACAGCCTGTGGCTTACCGCGGCGGGCCTGGCGATCGGCATGGCAGGATCGCTGCTGCTGACCCGGCTCCTGGGGACCCTGCTGTTCGATGTGAAAGCTAGCGACCCACTGACCTTCGCGTGCGTGGCCCTGTTTCTGGCGGCCGTCGCACAACTCGCCAGCCTGCTTCCGGCATGGCGCGCCACCAACATCGATCCGGTAAACGCTTTGCGCCAGGATTGAACTTCCCGCACTCTTACATCGTATGGTAGATGAGCAGGGCGAACAGACGCGGGTTCCGCGTCGACCCTGCGGTGTTACGCGAAATGGAGCTACAGTGAAACGAGAGGAAACCAAAGCTATGATCTCCCGCTTGCGCATCGCCTTTCCGGCCGTGCTGCTGTTGGCCTCGGTTGCCATGGCAGCCGAGGACGTCAAACCGGAGGCAGTCCTGGACAAATTCGTGGAAGCCACCGGCGGCCGGGCCGCGTATGAGAAGATTACAACTGAAATGGCCACTGGAACGGTGGAAGTCATGGGGATGAGTGGGGCCCTTACCAGCTATCGTGCCGCGCCCAACAAGTCTTACACGCTGGTGGATTTCTCGGCCGGGCCGGGCAAATTCGAAGAAGGAACCGATGGCGAGGTGGCCTGGGCGGTCGACGCCATGCAGGGCGCGCGCATCAAGGAAGGCGACGAACGCGCGGCGGCTCTGCGCAGTTCCGCTCTGAACATAGAGACGCACTGGCGCGATTTCTATAAGAAGGCCGAACTTGCCGGAACGGAAGATGTAGGCGGCAAGCCCTGCTACAAACTGCTTCTCACGCCTAATACAGGGGCGGCTGAGACGCGTTACTACGATAAGAGCTCCAACTTGCTGGTGAAGGTAATTCTGCCGATCACTACTCCGCAAGGCGACGTGACCGCGGAGGTGGCCATGAGCGATTATCGCGATGAGAGCGGCATTTTGACGGCGCACACCATTGACCAGAAGCTTCCCACCGCCGAGATCGTGGTGAAGATTCAGACTGTAAAGCACAACGCCGATATTCCCGCCGGCCGCTTCGATCTGCCCGCGGAAATCAAAGCGCTCATGAAGAAGCCCGACTCGGCTGAGAAGAAGTAATCAGTGTAATTTGCGCGCGCGCAGGAACGCGATTAGTTCGGCCGGCAGGTCTGTCTGAATGCCGGCCGCGCCTCGATCGATGGCATCCCGCCAGCCGGCCGGGTTATCGGCAGATCCCAGGCGGTCCACATAAATCGCAACGCCTGCGTGCTTCGCCGCGGAGATGGTAGCGTCATTAAAATCTCCGGCATCGAAGGCTATTACGCGCGGCGTCAAATCCGTGAGCAGCTTTTCTAACGTGGCGGCGCTATACGCTTCCGGCATGATCTTCAATGACGGGCTGAGCGCCTGCACTTTCTTCAGGAATCCGGCGCCTCCATAGATCACCACCGAGTCCAGCATGCCGGCTTTTTCCAGAGCGGCCGTCAGATCGGCCGGCGCGATGTCCTTGGCATCCACATATACGCCGATTCTGCCATGCGCTAGTGTCAATGCCTCTTCGAACGACGGCACCCGTGTGCCCGCGAACTGTGGACTGAACTTCGCACCGGCATCCAGCGCGCGAATTTGGTCGAAGGTCATTTCGCGGACCGCGCCGCCGCCGTTGGTGGTGCGATCGACAGTGCGATCGTGCATCAGCACCAGGCGCCCGTCGGCGGTAGTGCGCACGTCCAATTCGAAGAAATCGGCCCCGCAATCAATGGCGGCTTGAAATGCGGGCAGCGTGTTTTCAGGATGTGCGCGATGTTCGCCGCGATGGGCTATAACCGCGATGTGATCGGCTGCATGCAGCGAAAAGCATGCCACCAAGCTGAACAATAACCTTAGCGCTGCCGTCTTCATGCATGAGATAGTATCAGAACATGCGTTGGCTTCGACTGGCGGCAGCGGTTTGCGTGGTCGCCGCTCTGGTGCCGGCCGCGGCGCTGGCCCAACATCCGGTAATGGAGATGAAGGTCGCGGGAAATAAGCGCCTGCCCGCGGCGGCCGTGATCGCCGCATCCGGCTTGCGTGCGGGTCAGATGGCTACGCGCGCGCAACTCGATGCCGCCGCGAAAAAGCTGGCCGATACCGGATTTTTCTCGAGCGTCACTTACAGGTACGATCCGGAGACCACGGCGGGTGTCACTGGATACGCACTTACTTTTCTGGTAGCAGAGCAGCCGGCCATCGTTCCTGTCCTATTGGATATCCCGGACGTGGACAGCGAACGCCTATGGCCGCAGCTCAAGTCGGCAGATGGATTGATCGACCGGCAGATGCCGGACAACGATCTCGCGTCGGCTTATTACAAGCGAGCTATCGAAGCTGTACTTCGAAAATTGAATCATCCGGAAGAAATCGTCGCCAAAGACGAGGGCGACTTACCTACCCACCGCATGTGGCTGGTGTTCCGTCCGGCCAGCCTGCCGCAGATCGCGGCGATTCGGTTTGAGGGCAACTCCGCGCTTTCCGCGGCCGCGCTGGAGGCCGCCATGGCCAAAGTTGCCATCGGGCAGGAGTACACGGAGCGCTCCTTTCGGCGTATGCTGGAACTCAACCTTCGGCCACGTTATGAAGATCTCGGCCACCTGACCGTCGCCTTTCCGCGAGTGAGCATTTCGAAGGCGGGGCCGTCCCAGGTGTCCGTCACGGCGGCTATCGATGAAGGACCCGCGTGGCGCCTGGGCAAGGTAGTCATCAAGGGCGACGCTCTCCCACTTGCCGACTTGTATGAGGCCGGCCGATTCTCGCACGGCGAACCGGCAGATTGGAAGCAGTTCATGGCGACGGTTCACGACGTGGAACAGGTGTTGCGCCGGGATGGCTACCTCAAGGTATCGTCAAATCCCGTGCGCTCGTTTCAAGATGCGGCCAAGATAGTGGACGTGAATCTGGAGATGACCAAGGGTCCGCAATTCCTGTTCGGCGAGTTGCACATCGAAGGCCTTGAGGAGATAGTTGAAGAGCGTCTGACTACGCTGTGGAAGATCCCCAGCGGCGCGCCGATGAACGAGCCTTACATCGATGAGTTTATCACCTCGGCGATGCCGATTCTGCGCGGTAAGTTCAGGTCGTTTAAGTCGGAGATGGAGGTTCATCCGGCCGAACAGGTGGTAGACGTTACGCTCAAGTTTCGCTGAAAGGGGAATCTGGTATATGCTCATCACGCGCAGAACTCTTCTGGGGCCGGTGGCGGCGCTGGGGATTCGCGCTTTGCTTGCGCAATCTGCGGCTGGCCGCAAACTCAAGGTAATTGTCACCGGCGGACATCCGGGCGACCCGGAGTACGGATGCGGCGGAACCGTGGCCCGCTATGCGGATCAAGGACATGATGTGGCGCTGCTCTATCTGAACCATGGCGAAAAGAGTTGTCCGGCGACGGCGGCGGACGAGGGAGCCGGCGTACGCACAGCAGAGGCCAGGCGCGCTTGCGAAATTCTGAAGGCACGCCCGTTGTTTGCCGGCCAGTGCGACGGCCACGCGGTGGTGGATGAAGCGCGCTATCGGGAATTCCGGGAACTGATCGAAGCCGAACGCCCCGACGTGCTCTTCACGCACTGGCCGATCGATGGGCATCGCGATCATCGCGCCATTTCGATGCTGGCCTACGATGCCTGGCTGGCCGGCGGCAAGAAGTTCGCGTTCTATTATTACGAGGTCTCGGACGGCGAGGATACGCTGATGTTCCCGCCCACCGACTTCGTGGACATCACGGCTGCGGAGCCGCGCAAACGCCTGGCTTGTTATGCGCACGCCTCACAGGCGCCCGATAAATTCTACGCGCTACAGAGCCAGGTGACGCGGTTCCGCGGCGTAGAGAGCGGGTACCAGCAGGCCGAAGCATTCGTGCGGCACATGCAGAGCCGGCCGGGGCCGCTGCCATGATCAGACGCACGGCAGGCACACCACAAACCAATCCGTAAAGCTGGCCATCGAAACGGCACCCTGTCCGGACTGCAATATGGCCCGGTTCACCACTGCCAGCGCCCCCGCCGCCGGAGTCAAGTTGACGTCGGCAGATGTTTGTGCACGGCACGCGTCGGTGCATTTCAGATAAACTTCCAGGGTGCGCGTGACGGCGGGCGTGGCGAACGCTTCGTTGACTACCACGTTGCCAATCAGCCCGGCTTTGAAACCGGTTCCCTCCAGTCTGACCTGCTCGACCGGGAGCGAGCTGTTCGAAGAACCAACCTGGTAAGTGATATCAGAGCCCTGCTCCTGGCCGGATTCGACGCTCCAGGGAGCCGCAAACTGCAGAGCATAAGTGCCCACGGGCACCAATAAGGGTGTAACGGTGATCTGGTCGGCCGTGATCTTCGCGGCGCCTCCGCTGGCGCCCGCTCTATAGGCGAAGTGCGAAACCTCGAGACTTCCGAGTTCACAGCCCGCGGATGCCATCGCGATATAACTCGCCAAGCTCCCGGGAGAGCAAGGCGCAGCGAATCCGCGCACGTTAAGCAATGTAACGCTCACAACCAAAAGAAGCAGCTTCTGCATGGGTAACCTCCTTCAGCATTGTAAGGAGGTGAGGCCGACGTCGGCGCAGGCGCCGGGCAATAACGGTACTGTCTGGTGTGCGGAAGATTACGATCAATCGAGAGCGGAGCCTAAACGGCCTTCTGGCCGTTTGAAACCTCGATGGCCTTCTTCAGCAGCGGGTCCTCCTGCTGCTTCTGCGCGGGCTGGTCCGGGTTCTCCGGCAGAGGCTCGCCATTCTCATCGAGCTCGACCTGGGCTTCCGGCTCGGACATCAACGTTTCCGGCGTGACGCCCACATCCTGGATAGCCTTGCCATCCGGCGAATAGTACTTAGCCACCGAAAGGATGATGGCGCCGCCATCGTCCATGGTGATGGCCTTGCGCAGAGAAGCATCGCCGTAAGTCCGCTCGCCGACTAACTCGGCGCGCTTATCGTCCAGCAACGCGCCCGCGGCGATTTCAGCGCCGTCCGCCGTGCCCCGGTTGGTGATCACCACCAGTGGCAACTTGGTGATATCTTTTGCGGCATCCGCTTCAAAATCCTGGCGCGGCACCTTCTGACCCTGCAAATAAGTAATCTCGCCTTTGGCCAGGAAAAGATTTGCCAGTGCGATGCCTTCCTGCGGCGAGCCCACTGCGCAGTTCCGCAAATCGAGAATCAGTCTCCGTGCGCCCTGCTTCTGCAAAGACTCCACCGCGGCGGCCACTTCCTTTACCTTACCCGGCGCCAGCGTATTGGGATCGATGTACCCGATATTTTCCGCCATCATCTTTTCGGTGATCGCTGGATACACAATGTCAGCGCGCGTCAACTTGATTTTCTGCGGCTCGGGACGCCGCACCCGCACCACCGTGAGTTCCACGTTCGATCCGGGATCGCCTTCCAGCAGCATACTGGCATAAGCCAGCGGCATGTCGCGGGTAGCTACGCCGTTGATGGTTTCGAGCATGTCGTTGGTCGAGAGGCCCGCCTTGGCGGCGGGCGATCCGGGAGTCACGCCCACTACGCCGACAAATCCGAATTTCTTGGCGAGCACCAGGCCAACATTCGCTTTATGCGCGTCCTTGTTTTTCAGGTAATCCTTATATTGGTCGGCATTCAGGTAGCTGGCGAACGGATCCACAGACTCGAGCAGGCCGTTCAAAGCGCCCAAAGTGACGCTCTTCATATCCGGCTCTTCCACGTACTCGTTCTTGATGCGGTGCAGCACCTCCGTGTATACGCCCAGTTGCGGATACGGGCGGTCGGTTGATGCGCTTCTGCCCAGCACGCTGCCCAGCACCAGCAGCAGCAGGACGCACGTTGACGTGGAAACCACCAAGTATTTGATACGCCTGTTCATATGTCCAATCTATTTCAAAAAATCGAAGGAACCCAAAGCCATTATATCAGGCTCCGGCGCGGCAATACCCGCCGCCCGGCATACCCTGATCGATTGGACGGCGATCAGGCCATTTTGGTTGCCCGGCGCGTTTTCCGGGCGGATGCGTGCCGGCGCCCGGGGCGGCGGGAGGGCCGCCGGGCCGTGACCTTCCGCACTGGAACTGTTCTGCCGGAGCGCGCCGCCCTCATCAATCGCGCGGGTTGAGGCAGCGGCGCCGGCGGGGCCATCCGCGAGGAGGCGACCAAGCCCGCAGGTATCCGCGGTTCCGCGGCGGGCGGCGTCAATGGCGGGGGAGGCTCCCCAAGCCGCACGGACATCGCGCGAGCCGAGGGGTGATCGATGGCCTCAGGCTCCGGCGGCTCGTTCATGACTGGCTGACGCTTTGCGTCGGAGGGTTCGCGCTCGACCATCTCCCGGATCGTGCCGGTTGCCTGACCCAGGTCGAAGCGGGAGACATTATGGTTGAACAGCGCCGCGATCTGATTGTCGCGCGCACGCTCCAACCGCGTCTGCGCGTCGGTGACTTCCAGGCTGCTGGCCACCCCCGCGTCGTAGCGCCGGCGCGCCTGGGTCAGCTCACTTTGCGCGAGCGAGAGTCCGGCTTCCGCCACTTTCACCTGCTCCTCGGCGGAATGCAGGCTGTCCAGAGCCATGCGCACCTCCAATTCAATCTGCTCGTGCAGGTCATTGGAGCGCACGCGTTCCTGGCGGAATTGCGAAGCAAATTCGGCGCGGCGCGCGTCCCGCCGGCCGCCATCGAAGATGGGCACGCGCAACGAGACGCCGTAATCGCGCGTGGGCAACAGTGCTACAGTGCTGCCGTTGGTTCCGGTGGTGCCGTAGTCCGCATACGCGACCAGGCTCGGCAGGCGCTCGGATTTGACCGCGTTGGCATTCAGACGCGAAGAGGTCTCCCGCTCCGCCTGCGCTTTCACATCGGGGCGGTTGTCGACGGCTTTCGCCTCCGCCTGCTCCAGGGTGATGGCGTCCACCTGTTCATAACTCAGCTTGTCGGTCAGTTCCAGCTCCGTGGACAGGCTGAGACCCATGGTGCGCAGCAACTGCAACTGAGCCTTGTTGCGTTCGTTCTGTACCACCAGCAGGTGCTGCTTTTCATTGGCAAGCTGCACCTTTGCACGAGTCACCTCGATACCGGTACCAGTGCCGGCGGTTCGCTGGTTCTCGGATTGCTTCAAGACCGCCTCCGCCAGTGACACGTTGGCCTGATAGGCCTCCACATCGGCATTGGCCCGCAGCGCGGCCAGGTAGGCTTTCGCCACCGTGGTGGAGACGGAATTATCGGCGGCGTTCCGGTCGTTTTTGGCGGCGCGGAAGGCCGCGCGCGAGGATTGATAGCGGCGGATACTGCTGAAGTCGAAAACGCTCTGGGTCAAGCGGGCGCGTACATCCACCGAGTTGAAGGGGCCAACCACGCGCGGAATCTTGTCCGCGATATCGGTCAGCAGCGGCGCTTCGGCCGTGCTCAGCACGCCGCAGATCAGCGTACTCGCGGTGCAGGGCGGAGGATTCTTCGCGGCTCCCAGCAGCGTGTCGCTGGCGGCCAGGTCCAAACCCAGGGCGGCCAGGCTGCGCATCGCGGTGGTCTGCTCGGCTTGCGCTTCTATATCGGGCAGCAACAGGGAGCGCACTTCGGCGGACCGCGATTTGGCCTGCCGCAGGCTCTCGTCGGAAAGCTGGATGTAAGTGTTGCCTTCCGGGGAAAGCGCCAACTCTACCGCCCGTTTTAAAGTGAGTTGCAACGGAGCGCGCTCCGCCGGGCTATCTGCAGCGGTAGAAAGCCACGGCACTGTCACTAACAACAGCAGCAGAGACCATCGGTGCATGAACTCTCCTCTTACTGTATAAGTTGGTTGAAACTCTTCGGCGTGCGCCGAACGAAGTTTAACACCTGTCTAAGTAACGGGAGTTATGTAGGTTACAGCTTTATGATATTTGGCAGCCCGAGTGGCTACGGGACTTCGCGATAGCAAGGCCTCGGCGGCCGCTGCGCTCTCGATCTTTACCCGAGTCCCCACAACTGATAGGTTCTCAACGCAGTGGTACTTTGTCTTGTCTAGTTGGAGAGAGTCAGCAAACAGACGCCCACAGACCGAGCGCGCCGGTCAGATTAAAGAAACGGTTCTCTTGCGAACCGCTTTCTGACGTGGCTGAACGGCAACGAAGAAATTCCGCTAAACGACGCCCGTATTGTGGGACAGGTCTGGTTTAGCGGCCAGCGAAATTGCGGGCATGGCCTTCAACCCGGCCTGTATCGTGAGGCGACATGGGAGCACGAAATGAGATCGACTTCATCAGCTATGGACTCCTTCCGAATCGTCCCAGGCAAAGACTCCCATCGACTGGTACTTCCCATGCGGCATCATGGCGTGCCGACGCGCCTGCTGGATTGGTCTACGAATGCCCTTGCGGGACTTTTCTTCGCCGTTGAAGAATACAGCCGGCAACAGGACGCCTCGTCTCGATCGACCGCGCCACCGACGGATGCGGACCATGGCTATGTTGCCATCTGGGTGCTTGATGCTTACTGGCTAGCGAACAGGCTCAGCGATGACGAATGGGATGGGCCGCTGCTGCCTTACTCCGAGGACAACTCCAAGTACGTGCCCCCTATTGAACAGCTCGTCGAGCGCATCAAGGACGCGCGTGCACTGGTTCCGAAACACGCCATGCCCATCGAGCCGCCCGCGATCTGTTGGACGAAAAAATCCGTTTGGAACGAAACGACGATTGCAAGGAAGAGGAGCTGCGCGTCAAAAAGGTCCGCTTCAAGGTATCGGATCATGATGCCGTCTTGCGGGAACTTGCGCAACTGGGAGTCTCCAGGCGCACGCTGTTTCCCGATCTGGCGGGCCTCGCGGAATTCGTGCGCTGGAAACACCTTCATAAAATTAGCCGCTATGCCCTCCCGCCGAGCAGCGAGCGACATCCTGAGACGTAGGCCCTGGTTTTCCTCGCTCATATCCGATTCACGCGCGCGGTCCGCACCAGCCAGTTGCGGAACATAGCCACAAAGTCGCGCGCAACGGGTTCGGTGCGCAACTGCTCCAGCGTGAATTTCATCTTGCGGCTCCAGTTCGGGTACTGCCAGGTGGTGGCGGGCAGGTTTTGCTGCGCGGTCTCTTTTGTAAGATCCTCCTGGTTGACGGCCAGGAGTTGGGAAGGCGTCAGTGCCAGGAATCCGATGACTGCATTGTGCAACTCCCCGGTTATCTCGGGCAGGAACTCCGCCGATCTGGGGACATAGCCCGGCAGCAGGTCGAGGCTGTGCAACAAGTCCAGCATCTTCTGTTTCTCGGCGGCGCGCTCTCGCACCTGCCGGCGGTACACGGTGTCGTCGGGGAACATGCCGGCGCCGCGGCGCGCTTCAATATCCTCGCCGGTCCAAAAGCCCGCCAGCGTGGGCAGGTCGTGCGTGGTGGAAGAGACCAGCGCGCGCTCGGGGTACTCCGCAAAAGTCTTGAAGGTCTTGTCCGCGCGTTTTTCAAAATAGAACAGCCGGTAGCTTAGGATGCCGAAGCGATCCAGCGTCTCGCGCACGAATGGCTCCACGGTGCCCAGATCCTCGCCGATGATGACTACCCGCTGGCGCACGCTTTCGAGGGCCAGGATGCGGATCAGGTCTTCGTAGTTCTCGCGCACATACGCGCCGGCGGTGGCATCGGTGCCCTCCGGAATCCAGAAGAGACGGAAGAAGCGCATGACGTGATCGATGCGCAGCGCGCCGCCGTAGCGGCAATTCTTGCGGATGGATTCGGTGAACAGGCGGTAGCCGTCGTCGCGGTGCGCATCCGAGCAAGGCGGCGGAAATCCCCAATCCTGGCCTTTCGGAGAGAAGTCGTCGGGCGGCGAACCCACCCGGCACCCGGAGGCGAAGAACCGGCGCTGGGCCCAAAGGTCCGCCCCGAAGCGATCGGTAGCCAGGGCCAGATCGTGATAGAGCCCGATAGACAGGCCGCGTTCCCGTGCGTAGCTCTGGGCCGCCGCCAGCTGGAGCGAGAGCTGCCACTGCACGTATCCGTAAAACAGAAATAGCCGCCAATGTTTTTTACGAAAAGCCTGCGTTTCCGGAGAATCCGGATCCTGATACGGCGCCGGCCAATCCGGCCAGGTCCACAGATCGGGATGCCGCGCATGCAGGTATTCATCCAGCGCGCAATAGGTGGCGAATCGTCTGAGCAGGTCGCCTTCATCGGCCAGAAAGCGGCTGAACTCGAGAGCGCGCGCGGAGCCTTCCCGGTGCTCGCGGAGAAATCCAGCGAAGGCCAGTTTCAGGAAGCGCAGCTTCCACGCGGCCACCTGCTCATATTCCACATACTCGGAATCGCGCAGGGCGGCCAACTGGCGCTGCGTTTCAGGCTGCGACCAAAGCCGCTGCGCGCGGCGCGACGCGCGGAAATCTTCGATCGATTCAACATCCAGGTACAGATAATTCGGATAGAAGATGCACTCCGGCAGGTAAGGACTGGTGTTGTAAGGGCGTCGATTATAAATGGCATGCAGCGGATTTAGCGCAATAAAGCTGGCGTGGGCATCCTCGGCCACCCAGTCGACCACGCCGTGCAGGTCGCGCAGGTCGCCGCAGCCCCAATTGCGCGCCGAGCGGACACCGTACAGCGCTAAGGCGATTCCCGCCGCTTTGGCGCCCCCAGCCAGCGCGGGAGACGCGTAAGCGCGCGCCGGCGCCACAATCAGACGGGTGCTATGCTCCAATCCGCCCAGTCGGATGTCGACCTGGTGATAACCGGTCGGCAGGCCCGCCGGCAGCGGCACCTGCTTGCGCGTGTAGTGGCGGCCATTCAGGTCGGTCGCACCGCACTCGGGATAGTTGGCCAGGGAGAATTCCAACGTGCGGCTGGTCCCGTGTTCTTCGTGAATTTCGATCCGCGCCGTTTCCTGGCTGAGCTCCGCGGGCGCGTGCAGGGGCAACTCGACGGCGGCGCCCTCGGTTACCACCAGGCAGGGAGGGGCCAGGCGCGTCCACTCTTTGTGGCGGTGCGCTTCGATCGAAACGCGCAGGGTTTCGGCGCTCTCCGCCCGCACGCCAAGGCTGCGCAGAATGGCGCGCTTAGTCTCGTCTGAGGTGATGTGCTTGCGGCCCCAGATATCCCAATATTCCGGGTCAATCCGCCAGAGGCGAGCGGCGAGATCGAGCAATTGCGCGTAATAATCGGAGTCCATGAGGGATATGTACTGATTTTACAGGACTACGGCGCGCGGGAAAGGCTGTTTGCCGGCGAGAGTGGCGTTCGACCGGCCCCATACGATTTCCGCTTGACGCGGAGCCGTAAGATAGGTTACTCTAGGCATAGACTAAAATAGTATGGGCCAACCTACAGAACGGGATCTTTTTCCCGGCGCATTAGAGATGATGGTGCTGCAGACGCTGCGCCGCGGGCCGCGCCACGGCTACGCATTGGCGCAGGAGATCAAAGGCGCCTCCGCGGACCTCCTGCAGATTGAGGAGGGCTCCTTGTACCCCGCCTTGCAACGAATGCTGAGGGCCGGTTGGGTCAACGCCGCATGGACCCTTTCGCCGCGCAATCGCAAGGTGCGCATCTACACAATCACTCCGGCCGGCCGCAAGCAATTGGAACGGCAGATATCCAGCTTCGACCGCATGCTGGAGGGCATTTCGCGCGTGATGAGGCCTGTAGAACCATGAAATGGATGCTCAATTTCCTGCGCCGCCGCCGCGAAGACCGCGAACTCGATCGCGAACTCCAGTCGCATCTGGAGGAAAAAGCCGGCGAATTCATGGACTCCGGAATGCCGCAACACGAGGCGTTCGAGAAAGCCCGCCGGGAATTTGGAAACGTGGCCCTCTTGCGTCAGGAAAGCCGTGATGCATGGGGATGGACGCGGCTCGAAACGCTGCTGCAAGACTTACGCTACAGCGTGCGCATGCTTCGCCGCAATCCGGGTTTTGCGGTGGTGGCGGTGCTCTCGCTGGCCGTGGGCATCGGCGTGAATGCGACCATGTTCAGCCTGGCCGATGCCGTCCTGCTGCGTCCGCTTTCGGTTGCCCAACCGGGTGCAGTCGTTACCATCAACAGCCATAGCCCCGCGAACCCGGCCGGCAACCTCTCCTATCGCGATTACGTGGATTTTCGCAATCGCAGCCACAGCTTCACAGGCTTAGTGGCGTATACGTTTTCAAACTTCGGATTCAGCGCGCGCCGCGGCGATTTGGCGCAAATGAAGGTCGGCTACCTGGTTTCGAGCAATCTGTTTCGGGTCATGGGAATCGAGCCCGATCTCGGCCGCGGCTTCCTGCCGGAGGAAGACGAAGTGCCGGGCCGCGACGCCGTGGTGGTGCTGGGCCACGATTTCTGGGAGAAAGACCTGGGCGCCGACCGCACCATCATCGGCCGCAAGGTGCGCTTGAACGGCATCGATTTCACCGTGATCGGCGTGGCGCCGGCGCGTTTCACCGGCCTGGATCAATATTTCCGGCCGGCCATGTTCGTCCCCTTGGCTATGGCCCCGCGCCTGGACAGCAATCACGCGCACAACCTCCTTGAACACCGCGATAATCGCGGGCTATCGGTGAAAGGCCGGTTGAAAACTGGTGAAACCGTCGCGCACGCGCAAGCCGAGCTCGTGGCGATCGCGGGAGCGTTGGCGCATGCTTACCCGGACACCAACCGCGATTGGAGCGTGGCGGTGACGACCGAAATCGAGGCGCGCATCGAGCGCTCGCCGCCCGATTCCACCCTGGTCATGATGCTTATGACCCTGGCAGGTCTGGTGCTGCTGGTAGCCTGCGCGAACCTGGCCAACCTGCTGCTGAGCCGGTCGCGCGCCCGTACCCGCGAGATCGCCATTCGGCTCGCGATCGGCGCGGGACGCATGCGCCTCATCCGGCAACTGCTGGCCGAGAGTCTGGCGATCGCGATCGCCGGCGGACTGGTCAGCCTGCCGTTGGCCTACGGCGGCGCGGCTTTCCTGGGCCGCATCCGGGTTCCCACGGATCTACCATTCGTGCTCTCCATCAGGGTGGATGAACGGGTGATGTGGTTCAGTCTGGCGGTCTCGCTCGCCAGCGTGTTGCTGTTCGGATTGGTTCCCGCGCTGCAGGCCAGCCGCACCCACCTGGTGCCCGCGCTGAAGGCCGCAGATGCCGATAGTTCCGGCAAACAGCGCCTCTGGGGGCGCAACGCACTGGTGGTCGCGCAAGTGGCTCTCTCGCTGGTGCTGATTGTGGTGGCCGCGATGTTAGCGCGCGGCTTCAGCGCCGAACTGATGCACGGGCCCGGCTTTCGCACGGATCACGTGGTGATGATGAGCTTCGACCCCGCGCTGGTGCGCTATAGCGATGCGCAGGCGCGGCAGTTCTACAAACAGTTGCTGGAGCGGTCCCGCGCGACACCGGGTGTGAAATCGGCGGCGCTGACCAGGGTGATTCCCATGGCGCCGGACCAACATACGGAAAACATCGCGCCGGAGGGTTTCCAGCTTCCGAAGGATCGCGATGGCCTGAACTTGTTCGCCGATACCGTGAGTGACGGCTATTTCGAAACTATGGGAGTTCCCATCGTGCGCGGGCGCGGCATCGGCGCGCAGGATACAGCCGATGCGCCGCGCGTGGCCGTGGTTAACCAGGAATTCGCGCGCCACTTCTGGCCCGATCGCGACGCCATTGGAAAGCGCTTCCGCCTGGACGGCGCCAGCGGACCGTGGGTGCAGATTGTGGGAATTGCCAAAACCGGCAAGTACCTCTGGATCGGCGAAGCGCCGGTGGACTTCCTATACCTGCCGTTAGCACAAAGTCCGGCTTCGCGCCTGACCCTGGTGGCCCAATCGTTCGGCGATGCCGCCACGCTGGTGGCGCCGATCAATGAGGCGGTGCGCAGCGTAGACGCCAGCCAACCGGTGTACGACGTGCGCACCATGGCTGAGTCTTACCGCATGCGCGCCATCGCCCTGCCTGCCATCCTGAATCAGACCGTGGCCCTGATGGGTCTGATCGGCCTGCTATTGTCCATGGCCGGGTTGTACGGTCTGATGGCGTACTCGGTCGCCCGCCGCACGCGCGAGATCGGCATCCGCCTGGCGATCGGCGCCAATAGCGGGGAGGTGGCGCGCATGGTCCTGGGGCAGGCCTTCAAACTGGCGATGACTGGTTTGCTTCTGGGGCTGGCCTTCAGCTTCGCCGCGGAGAAGGTGGTGATGACGGTATTCAACTCGGCCGCGCGCGATCCGCTCGCATATGTGCTGGTCGCGCCCGCGCTGCTGGCCGTCACTATGCTGGCCGCTTGGGCGCCCGCCTACCGCGCCTCGCACGTGGATCCCACGCGCGCTCTGCGGTACGACTGAGGCGGACCGACGTCAGAGGAGCGCCGCATAGCCCACATCGCCCCACGGAATCAGCCTCGGCTCATCCTCCGACCACCACACCAGAACGCGGCCATAGAGCGACTCGTCGACGGCCAACCGCGTTACGGCGTCCGCCACCTGATCGAGCGATAGCAAGCGCGACGGTGCCCCCCGCTGTTTGCGCTCTTCAGGAGTCAGCGGCTCCCAATAGGTGCGCACCTGCTCGGATGCGATCCAACCCGGCGCCAGGCAGTTCACCCGGATGTTCTCCTTTTCCCCCAGCCACCCCAGAGTAGTCGTAAGCCGCAGGACGCCCGCCTTGGCGGCATCGTAAGCCGGTGCCGGCCTCTCGCGGCCGTGCCACAACGCGGAGATCGAGCTGATATTCACGATGGCGCCGCCGCCTGTACGACGGAGGGCGTCGATCGCGGCGCGCGTACCGTACATCGTGCCCAGGAGGTCGGTTTCGACCGTTTCCGTCCAGTGCTCGAGCGGGGTGTCGCCGTGGAATGGTGCAGAGGCGTTGTTGACGACGATGTCCAGACGGCCGAAGGTCTCGCCGGCGAATGCCATTAGGTTGCGTACCTGGGCTTCGACGCGGACGTCCGCCGGACAAAATGCGGCGCGTCCTCCGGCGTTTTCTATCTGCCGGAGCGTCTCGTGCGCGCCGGGCTGGTTGATGTCGGTGATGACGACGGCGGCACCATCGCGCGCGAACCTGCGGGCAATGGCGCGCCCCGATCCGCTACCGCCCGCGCCTGTGACTACGGCTACCTTGTCTCGGATTCCCATGATGCCATTATGATGCCAGTATGCATCTCTCCGTGCCGGAGGAATTGATAAAATGCGACATGCGCGAAGAACCGGTGAGCGCGATTTTGAACGGCACAGGTATGCTGGTCCGCTGCGCGCCGCCGCCTTTGCAGAGTTATCTGGGCTGTTTTTGGTCGTTACCTGGCGAAGCGCCGGCAGCGGTGGCGACGTTGCCGGACGGCTGCGCACAATTCACCGTGGAACTGACCCGGCATGCCGCGCCGCGGATCTTCCTGAGTGGACCGCGCCGCGGGCCCGGCCACTACGCGAAGCCTCCCATGACGCGGGTCGCCGGCGTGCGGCTGCGGCCCGGCACCGGACATCTGCTGTGGCGCCGGCCGATGTCGGAGTTGGTCGATCGGCGGGTAGCCTATCCGGCACCCGATCTGGTCGCGCGCCTGGGGGGTGTGCCAGAGGTGGATGCGTGTTTCGATGCGCTGGAGTCGTATCTCGCAGAGCGGCTGGCGGGCACATCACCCGACCCCCGCGTCGCGGCAGCGGTGCGCATGATCGGTGAATCGGCTGGTGAGGTGCGCATGGCGGTAGTGGCGCGGCAGTGCGGCATCGGCATCCGGCAGCTTGAGCGGTTAATGCGGGTATGGGTGGGCTTGCCGCCTAAGCGGCTGGCGCGGGTGGCACGCTTTCAGGCGATGCTGGGCAGTTTCGCATCCTCGCCCGGAAATCCACTCGGCAGGCCGGCCCGCGATTGGACGCAAATAGCTGCCGAAGCCTACGCCGACCAGTCTCATTTAATCCACGAGTTCGTCGCATTCGCGGGGGCCAGCCCACGGCGTTTTTATGCGATGCAAGGCGCGCACGCTTCGGCCGCCCGGTGCCGGTAAGGAAATGACTTCGCACGTGAACGACGGTCTTCCGGGTTCACCAGTTGGCGAAGGGGAGGGGGCATCCACCCCGCAACATCCCCCAAGGGTATAATCGCGTGCGGAGCGCCCCTTTGATACAATCGGGGTGCGCCGATGTCCACTGTAAATGGCCAGCCCCGCCTCACGGTGGCGGACTTGGCCGCCCGCTGCCGCGGCCAATTCATTCCGGTCAACCACACCTTCTCCTACTTCTGCACGCCTTCGATGGCGGAGGAGGACCTGCGGCAGTACTTGCACGACCCCATTGCCGCCCTTTCGCTGGTGCTTTGTTCCGACCTGGGGACGATCGGACTGGTGCTGGTGCCGTACCTGGAGAAGGGCACTGTCCGCGCGGGGGATCTGGTGAGCTTCGAGAAACCGGTCGAAGGTCGACAGCTAACCGTTTCGCGGCTGAATGCCGGCGACATGACCATCCTGGCGCTGGCGACCAAGGAAGAAGAGATCGCCAATTATCATTACACCTTCTACAATTCGCTCGCCGCGGTCATTGCGGACAAGTGGGAGTTCGAAACACGGGAAAGCTTCTACCGCCAATTGCGCGAGGAGCTGAGCGCGGAAGTGCACGGCGAGGTGGACGAACGGAGCTGGCATCTGAAGCAGTCACTGACGCGCCGCCAGGCCAATATTCGCAAGGAGACCAAGCTGTTTCGCGATTACGCGCGGCAAGCCTTCGAAGATACGCTGACGCTGTACATGCACGGCACCTGCTGCGATATCGACGTGGAGACCGGCCCGCGGCAGATGCCCAGCCGGTACCTGCGCAAGCGCCTGGAACTGCTGTGCGCGATGTATCCCCCGCCGGAAGGTTATGCGGTCTTTCCGGAACAGTTGAAGAAGCGGTAGCCGACCGCGCGTTGCCGTACTCGATACACTGCCTTTGCCCAGCCCGACCTGCGGGACCCCAAATATCGCTACGGCCCGAGATTCGTGTCAGCTTGAGAAAAGAACTTGCCAAAAACATATGCATATAGTAGCATTGCATACAGGTATAATAGTTGCCCGTGAAGCTACCCAAGCTGACAAAGCTGGAACTTCAGATCATGGAGGCGCTCTGGACCTGTGGGCCCTCCGCGATTCGCGAAATCCAGGAAGCGTTCCCTAAGCGTAATCGCCCGGCTTACTCCACAATCCAGACCACAGTCTATCGTCTGGAGGGAAAGAAGACGCTACGCCGTGTCAAGAAGATCGGCCATGCCCACATTTTCGAGTCTTCGATTTCACGGGGTGAGGCCCAAGGCCGGCTGATCGATGATCTGCTCTCGTTGCTCGGCGACCGGCTTCAGCCAGTCATGGCTCACCTGATCGAATCGAGGAGACTCACCCTCGATGACGTCAGGAACGCTGAGAAGGCCCTGCTGTTACTGCAGGAAGGAGACGCGAAAGAGGAGAAAAGATGATGCCCGGAATCGCCGCACATCTTTGGCAGTCTACATTGTTTACCGGCATCGCGTGGCTCATCGCTCTATCCTTGCGATCTAACCGGGCCCAGTCGCGCTACTGGGTCTGGTTCGCGGCATCCGTAAAATTCCTGATTCCATTTTCCTTGCTGGTTGGGATCGGGACTCTCGTCCCCCATCGCGCGGCGGTTCAGGCGGCCCGAACAGGGTGGATGACCGCAGTCCAGGAATTTAGTCAACCTTTTACATTTGGCGCGGCTGCAGTGCATGTTCCCACCGCGGCGGGCGTGACAGATCACGGTTATCTACGAGCGGCCGCCGGGGCTTTGTGGGCGTGCGGATTCGTGGCAATGACGATCTTTTGGTTGCTTCGCTGGAGGCGCGTCCACGCCCTGCGGAGATCTGCACGTGTCGTCAGTCTTCCTAACGCCCTGGAACTACCCGTGCCGGTGATGTTTGTGCAGGATGTCATCGAACCAGGCGTCTTCGGGGTTCTACGGCCTGTCTTGCTGCTGCCCGAATGCATTGTAGAACGGCTCAACGAGACCCAACTGGATGCAGTGCTCTCGCACGAGTTGTGTCATGTTCGCCGCAGGGACAACCTGACCGCAGCCATTCACATGGCGGTCCAGGCGATCTTCTGGTTCCATCCTCTAACGTGGTGGATCGGGGCGCACCTGCTCGACGAGCGGGAACGGGCATGCGATGAAGAGGTGTTGCGCCACGGCTGCCAGCCGAATGTTTATGCAGAGAGCATCCTGGCGATTTGCAAGTTGTATTTATCATCTCGACTCGCATGCGTGTCGGGAGTAACGGGATCGAATCTTCAGAGACGAATCGAGTCGATCATGAGAAATCGACGCACGATCGGACTGAATCCTGGGAAAAAGCTCGTATTGGGCGTCGCCGGAATGGCAGCCCTGGTTGCGCCGGTCGTCATTGGCATCCTGAATGGGCCCGCTATCTGGAGCCAGGAGCAATCGGGGGCGCTGGCGCGGCCGCAGTTTGAAGTGGCGTCCCTCAAGCCCAATAAGGACTGCGAAAACACGCCCAGATTCGGGAACTTCAGTCCATCTCCGGGGCGGTTGGAGATGCCGTGCGTTACTTTACAAAGCCTCATCCAGACTGCTTTCGGCACGTTCGGGAATGGCGTCAGCATAAACACGCAGCCGCCCCATATGGAGGGCGGGCCCTCGTGGATGCAGTCCGAACATTACAGCCTGTCGGCCAAGGCCGATGGACCGGTACGCACGGAAATGCTGGCCGGGCCGATGCTACAGGTGTTTCTCGAAGAGCGCTTTCGATTGAAGACTCATCGCGAGGTGCGGGAGGTGCCTGTATATGCGATGACGGTCGGAAAAGGCGGCCTCAAAGTGCAGCCCCTCGCCGAGGGCGCTTGCACACCGCTCGATCTGACGCATCCGCCGGCGCCGCCGAAACCGGGCGATCCCCTACCGAACCTCTGCGGGGTCATGACCCTGGGGCCTGGCGGGAACGGGCAGAGGATGATCGAAGTGCGCGGGTCGACTATGACGCAATTCGCGCAGCGGCTCTCGGGGCGCGTGGACCGCACCGTCGTCGATAAAACGGGCATTGCAGGCAAGTTTAATTTTCATTTGGAGTTCACGCCCGATCCCAACATGCCAGGCCAAGGCGTCCCTGGCGGCCGCGGTGGCGATCCGGGGAACGCAGCTAATCCGGCGGCACCCTCCGACTCCGGGCCAAACCTCTTTGCCGCGCTCCAGGAACAGATCGGATTGAAGCTTTCGTCCGACAGGGGGCCGGTCAGTTTCTTGATTATCGATCAAGTGGAAAAGCCAACTGCCAATTGACGACGACTCGGTGGGTCGTACGGGTCAGTTGCTTGGGAAGCCGCTTGCTCACGCGCGCGGCTCGATGAGGGCCGCGCAAAAGAAAAACCGCATCGGAGACTGCTCTGGGGACCGGCTAGAGCACCCTGCCGATGCGGCCCGCCCGGGTTGGGCTGGGATCCGGCGGCGGACATCTGGATGGAACGGCATCCCTGGTAAGGTCCGCGTCCAAACTTTCCTCGCCACGAATGCCAGATGATTACCGCAACCTGAGACCCCGGGAAGATCGAAAATAAAACCGCTTAATAAAAAACCCCTCTGTTGCAACCAACAAGGGAAGACTGGCGAGCCCAAATACTATAACGGACATCGGCTCCCGCAAGCACGTTGTCTTGTTGCGCTCGTTCCTCTTCCGCCTGCCTGTTGCAGCAGAGGGCAGGTTAAAAGTTACTTCGCCAATTCATCACCGAAAATAGCAATCGGACGGCCAAGTGTCAATGTTTTATATCCTGCTGAAATAGCGAAACATTTCTGAGAGCGTGGGGTTGATAAACGTGGCGCACTGGGCGGGCGTTGTGTCGCTATGACACAATCGGGGTGATGCGGTTTTGCAGGATTTGCACTGTAGCGCTCGCCGCCGTCTCGCTGACCGGCACAGCCTCCGGCCAGGAGGAAACCCGTGCCGAAACTTTGCGCGCGGATGGCCCGCACCCCCGGCTGCTGCTGACCGCTCACCGGCTCCGGCTGCTGCGCCGCGAGAGCCAGCGCCAGTCTCTGCGCTGGAACCAGTTTCATCTTCTAATGGCCGGCAAGGCTCCCATGCCGGAGGCGGCGTTCGCGGAAGCACTCGACTACCAGGTTTCCGGCAGCGCCGAAGGCGGTAAACTGGCTGTCGCCTGGGCACTCGGATGGGGCACCGATCTTCGGCAATTGGCGCTGGTTTTCGATTGGTGCCAGGACGTGCTCGGCGAAGCGCAATCCAAAGCGCTGGCAGCCAAGCTCGCGCGGGGCATCCAGCAGAGCCGCCACGACGCTTCCTTCGCTGCCGTGCGCTCCCGTCTATTGGCGGCGGTGGCTCTCTACGGCAGCTTTCCGGACGTGCCGGAGAAAGAAATCGAACAAATCGTGCGGAAGTGGTGGGAGGGCGATATCGTCCCGGCCATCCATGGCGGCCGAGAGGCGGTGACGCGTGATGATTCGTACGCGCTGATGGAGATTCTCCACGTGGTTCGCGACAACTTCGAGATCGATTTACGCGAGGACGCGCCGCAATTCTTTACCGATCTCCCCATGGTGGAACTGCTGAGCTGCTATCCTGCGCCCTTTCCGGCGGGCGAGAACGACTACCGCATTCCGGCCTCGCGCGATACCCGCGGCGAACCGGACCTCCGTCGGGCATCCCTCTCGCGGGCTGCCGAGTTGAGCATGGTCGCCTACGATAGCAATTCCCCTGGCAGCCAGCTGCTGCAAGGCTGGCTGATGAACGATCACTTCCTGCTGCGCGGCACTTTCGGTGCACCCTACGAATTTCTGTGGGCGAATCCTTACCAACCGGGCCTCAGCTATTTCCAGGCTCCGCTGGTTATGCACGACACTGTTTTAGGGCGGTTGTTCGTGCGCTCCAGTTGGGAGGAATCCGCCGCGTGGCTGGGATTTTTTTCCGGTGAACTGCAAATATTTCACGAGGGCGGCATCACCGTACTCGATGCGATGGCCCCGGCCGAGCCGCTGGACCTGGGGCGGGCGGTGATCCTGTTCGGCGCGCATGCCCAGAAATTCAAGATCGACGTGGAAGGGAAGGGGCCCGTATTTGTGGTTGGGCTACAGCCGCGCAGGAATTATCTGATCGAGGTGGACGACGAAGAACTGGCGGAGGGCCAGAGCGATCCCGGCGGAATTCTGGAGTTGGATGTGCCGCACGGCAGAGAAGTGGGGGTGCGGCTGCTCCTATCGGATTACCGGGGCGCGGCCGTGAGGGAGCGGTAACGCGCAAGCAGTATCCAGAGCGCGGAACCTACGATGGCCGCGCCATGGATCCAGTGGGCGATCCGCATTTCTATGCCGCCATCGTAATGCAGATCAATCGTACAGTAGCCATTGCACTGGGGGACGACAGTGAGCAGTCCAAGCTTATCGGCGAACACGCGGCGCGGCGCGCCATTCACCGCGGCATGCCAGCCGGGATGGGCGTTTTCCTGCACGCTCACGATCTGATCGGGCTGCAGATTGCCGCTGATCGCGATCGTCTCGTTGTCGGGCCAGCGGACGTGTAACTCGGGTGCGTCCGGCCGGTCGATGGCCGCCACGTATGGAATCAAAGGAGCAGTATCGACGCCGTGCGCCGGCGTGCGCGCAACCAGATCGCCCGGTTGCATGGCGTGCGCGATGGAGTAGTAGCGCCAGGGCACTTCATAGATGACATCGTCGCCATCGCGCCAGAGCTCGGCCAATCGGCCGGTGAACTTTTGCGGATGATAAAAGGGCTTATACACCTCGGTGCTGCGCGGCCCGGAGACCGCCACGGCGCGCACTCCCAGCGCCTTGAACCAGAGCACGCTATTTTCGAAGGCGCGATTTTCCGCGGTTAAGTCCGTATCGATTCCGTAGATCGCGATGGGGATAAGGGGAGTGCGGACGCTTTGCAGGCAGCATCCTTCCAACTGAGGCGTATCGGTGAAGACATTCAGCCAGAAGGTTGTCGAGCCGGGCACCATCACGCGGCTGTCGCGCATGTGCTGGTCGAACCAGCGCGCGGTCTTGTACTCGCTGGTAGCGGTGATGTCCACAGGCCGAATCAGCCGACGCGTATAGCTCGCGTACGCCACGAATTGGACGACGCAGAGAGTGGCAAACACCGCCGCAACGGCGCGCCGCGGCCAGATCGGCAGGCGCGCGAACTGCAACCCAACAACGTGGCGAATCCCGAACATCAGACTGAGGGTGAAGCCCATCTCCATGGCCATATGAAACCGGTGCGGCTGCGCCAGCAGGATGACGCCAAGCCAATACCAACCCAACGTAACGGAGGCCATGAAGAAGAAGAAGAGAACAAAAAAGCGTAGATATGCCGGCACGCGCGCGGGCGAAAGAATCTGCAACAGAATCCAGGCGCCGGCCGCCACGAAGGCGATGTAAACCAGATGGTGCCAGTTGAACCGGTTGGCCGATTCGAATCCCTGCACGGCCGACTGCGTGGTGATAATGGTAGAAGGCGGCAGCCAGGTGATTGCCAGGGCATAGGCGAGCGCGCCGATGCCCAGCATACGCAACCAGGTCCGCAGCCGGACTCGCAAACTGCCGTCATCGGGAAGGGATAGTGCATAAGCGAGCACGGCGCCCGCCAGCACGATAGCGCCGGGCCAGTTCGTGAGCGGGACTGCGGCCAGGGCCAGCGCGGCCAATACATAGTAGAGCGGGCGTCTCTTCTCTAAGGCCACATCCAAGGCGAGGATCGCGAGGGGCACCAGGGTAAGCGACACGACATGGGGATTATCGCCGTAAGTCACCATGGTGTGCAGGCGCTGATCCCAAAAAAGGCTGCCGAGGTCGCGGCGTATCTCAGGCGCGAAGAAGGCGGAGGGTGAAACGAGCGAGTACAGCAGGCTCGCGTAGAAGCTCCAACTGGTTGCGCGGGTCAGCCGGTTGGCCATCCAAAAAAGTGTGACCGGGCCGAGGCAATAGAGAAAAGCCACCGTGCGGTGGAAGGCAGCCGCGGCGCTGATGTGCGCGGCCCACGAGAGAGCAGCCACGGTGAGGTGCAGCCCCGGAACGTAAGCGTTTTGAAAGGGCATGCCCGCAAACCAAAAGCGGCACCAGGCCAAGTCGGGCCAGTGGTCGCGGGCATAGCGCGCGTACGCGATGGTCAGGCTTTCGCCGGTCCCGGTTTGGGACAAATACGCGACGCGGAAAAGCGGCCATGCGATGGCAGCGTTCAACAGGAACAAGGCGGCGGAAAGCCATAGGATGTGATGGCGCCGGACCAGGCGAACGCCGCGCATAAGCCTCAATTCTGGCATACGGTGAAGCTTCGCCACAAAAGGTTGCTAAAATTAGAGGCCCCGGCTGGGTACCGGGGCCTTGCACTCAGAGGGTTGGCGGCGGGAGGGGACTCGCCGTCAGGGATGCTGTCTGTATTGATCTTAATTTATCATTTTCAGACCTGCTTGTCTAGTACTTCTCTAAAATATTTTTGAGAAATTTTTGCGCGCCAAATCAAAAGGCCCCGGCTGGGTATCCGGGGCCTTGCACTCAGAGGGTTTGGCAGCGGGAGGGGACTCGCCGCCAAGGGATGCTGTCTGTATGTAGTCAATATAACTCTTTGAGACCTTCTTGTCTAGTTATTTTTGAAATATTTTCGAAAAAACCTGCCGAGCCCCATTTCGCTGAAAAACTCCA
This sequence comes from Bryobacterales bacterium, assembly GCA_963818855.1. Lineage (GTDB taxonomy): Bacteria > Acidobacteriota > Terriglobia > Bryobacterales > Bryobacteraceae > Bog-159. Next base: position 90,403 of record CAWFUH010000002.1, read on the forward strand.
CAGATTGAGAGCGGCCCGCGGTGGTAGAATCCAACGCATGGAGGATCCGGACTCGGGCCGCCGGCGATTTCTCAAATCTGCAGGGGTGGCGTTGACCACTTCTCCATTCACCGGCAATCTGCGAGGTGCGAATGAGCGCGGGGCCGCCGCGTTTATCGGCATGGGCCGCATGGGCTCGAGCAACCTGGAATACGCCATGCACCAGCCGAATCTGCAGGTGGTAGCACTCTGCGATGTCTACCAGCCCAAGCTGGATGAGCCCACGGCCAAAGCCGGCGCGTGAGGCATCGGCAATCCGCCGGACAGCGATCCACCGCCCGGTCTCGATTGGAACATGTGGCTGGGTCCGGCGCCCATGCGTCCCTTCAACCGCAACCGGTTCGGCGTGGACCCCGACAACTTCGTTTTTCCGCTGGTTCTGGGACTATGCCGGGGCATGATGACGGATTGGGCGTGCACTGGCTGGACATCGTGCAGATGGCCTTCGACGAGGCGATGCCGCGCACGATTGCGAGCCTGGGTGGCAAGCTGTGGTTCACCGACAATCGCGAGACGCCCGATACGCTGCAGGTGACTTACGAGTATCCGGGCTTTATCGCGGCTTATGAAAACCGCAACGCCAACGGGCAGTCGACGTTCAACAAAGGCGGCGGCATTCTGTTCCACGGCAGCGCGGCCACCCTGTACGTGGGTCGCGAGGGTTATCGCGTGATACCGGAAGGGAAAGGGGGCCGGCACACGGACGTGAAATCCACTTCGAGCGGCAATGCGAACCATTGGGCCAACTTCCTCGAGTGCGTGTGCACGCGCCAGCGGCCGGCAGCGACATCGAGAAATGCTTTCGTTCGACTTCCACTTGTCTGCTGGGGAATGTGGCGCTGCGCAGCCGCACGCGCCTGGATTGGGACGAACGCGAATTCACGGTGGCGCAGGAGCCGGCGCGCGGCTACTTGAACCGGGAATATCGGGCACCGTGGAAGCTGGAGGTTATAGAGTTTTGGTGAGAAGAGAGAGTTCGGCTGTGAGGCAGCGACGCTCCGGAGGGAGCGGGAGGATATCGAGGCTGGATAGGGTGGTTGTCCTGGCAGGCAATCAGGCGGGCCGAACTCCCTCTTTCGACTACACGATAAGCCGCGAGCATGCGGCGTTATCGGACGATTCGCTGCAAGTGGTTGCAAAAACAGATGAATAAAGTCCAGGCCGCCGCGTGACCGTGCTTAATCAGGAGTCGGAAGTGCGCGTTTCGCAGCACCAGCGCGCGCGGCGTCCACCGCGAGAACCGCGGCATGCTTCGATTCGGAACTGAGGCCGCCTACCGCGCTCTCTATGTCGGCCGGCCTGAGAGCGGCAATTTCAGCCAGCGACTTGCCGATCAACCACTCGGTCAACGCGGAGCCGGTCGCGATAGAGGCGGTGCAGCCGCGCGTCTTGTAGCGGGCCTCGGCCGCACGGCCATCCCGAAACAGGATCGACAATCGCAGAATGTCTCCGCAGGCCGGATTCGATACTTCTACGGTGACCGCCGGCAGCGGCAGTTCGCCTACATTTCGCGGGTTCTGGAAGTGATCCAGCAGGCGCGCCGAGTACATTTATGCTCCAATGATTCTGATGCGGCAGCATTTCAACGTGCTTCAAGGAGCCTGAGTTGACAACCGTTGTCGCGGCCCTGATTCAACGAGCCGGCCGGATGCTGATCTGCCGCCGGACGGCACAGCAGGCGCACGCGCTGAAATGGGAGTTCCCGGGTGGCAAGGTGGAACCGGGCGAGAGTCCCGCGCAGGCACTTGGCCGCGAGTTGCGGGAAGAACTGGCCAGCGATGCGCGCATCGGCGCCGAGGTGGAGCGTTACCAGTTCGCTTACCCCGGCGAGCAACCTATTCTGCTGATCTTCTATAACGTGACCGATTTTGACGGCGAGCCGCGGAATTGCGTATTCGAGGAGATGCGATGGGTTGCGCCGCACGAACTTCCGCGCTTCGACTTTCTGGAAGGCGATGTGGAATTTGTGAAGCGTCTGGCGACGGCCGGCTGAACTACTGCGTCAACCTCACCTCTACGTTGCGCTGCCGGTTCAATTGCTCAGTCAACTGGCGGTCCACCAGGGAAAGCGAGACCTGGTTATGCACGTTGCCCGACGTGAAGTAATGTAGCGTGTCGCCTTCGGTATAATACGCCACAGCCGAGTAGACCGTGTGGTCTTTGAAAGCGATCAGGTAGTAAGACGCATCGCTGGGGACCGGATTGTCGTTCGCCGGCGCCTGATAATAATGATAGTTGGATGCCCCGCTCTCTGGCGGCGGTGCGTCGCCGGCGGGCGGTTGGCCGAAATACTGATTGATCACCACCGGCGGTGGCGCGGGCTGAGCACCGCCGCCCGAATCGGAGACCGGCTGATCCGGCTGTGCAGGCGCGTAGCCGTATCCGTAGCCATAGCCGCCTATGTAGACCGGATAGGCGTAAACGCCGGAAGCGCCACGGCGGCGACTGGAGCCCGTGCCGCTGTACGAACCGAATCCGGGGATGAGTGTGCCGAAACGGTTTGCCCCGGCCGAACTGGCGGCAGCGCCCTGCGGTCTCGCCGGAGTCACCACGTTACCCCACGGGTTACCGCCCGCCGGAGCGTGTCCCAAGCCCGGAAAGACGACATTTCCGAAGCCGCCGACTGAGTAGTATTGAGCGGAGAGCGGTCCAACGGATAGAATTGCGACGAAGACTGCGCCGGAGAATTTCATGGCATCCTCTCACATCAGCTTACCACCGGCGGGCACGGGGCGACTGGGCTTCTGCGATTTTTCAAATTCTTGAGGGCACACCTGCCACGGGTCTGCCCCCACAAGTGCGGATGCTATAATCCTAGGGTACCGGAGGAGGCATACGTGAAGTTTTTCCTGGATACCGCCAATCTCGACGAGTTGAAGAAAGGCGCCAACTGGGGCATCGTCGATGGCGTTACAACCAATCCGACGCTGATCGCCAGGGAAGGCCGGCCGCTGGAGGACCAGATCCGGCTAATCTGCGACATCGTCGATGGGGACATCAGCGCCGAAGTGGTATCCACGGAATCCGGCCAGATGATTCGGGAGGGCCGCGACCTGGCCCGCTTGCATCGCAACGTGGTGGTGAAGTGCCCGCTGACGCGCGATGGTATCAAAGCGACTTCGATCCTGAGTAAGGACGGCATCCGGGTCAACGTCACGTTATGTTTCTCGCCCGCACAGGCGATATTGGCCGCCAAAGCCGGGGCTTATATCGTGAGCCCTTTCGTCGGCCGCCTGGACGATATCGGCTGGAACGGCATGGAACTGATCAGGATCATTACCAACATCTATAAGATTCACGGTTTCAAGACGCAGGTATTGGCGGCGTCAATGCGTTCGCCCACGCACGTAGTGGATGCGGCTGCAGCGGGCGCGCATATCGCCACTCTGCCCTTCAAGGTGCTGAATATGCTCTTTGATCATCCGCTCACGGACAAGGGACTCGATCAGTTCCTTTCGGACTGGGCCAAGGTATTTCAGGAGACCCCGGTCGCCGGCTAACTTCGGGGGAAAGTGTCCATAGCGGCTGCTGAAGGCATCACTGCGGCGCTGTTCTGCGTCCTGCTTGCCTTGCTTATCGCTATGGGTGTGCGCGCCTGGCTGCGTTCGCGCGTCTCTCCCGACGAGCAGGAACGCCGCCGCCGGCGGATGCTGCTCTCTACCGGAAAGATGGGGGATGCCAACCTGGTGGAAGTCCGTGACGACCTGCTGGTTTATTCTTACGAGGTACGGGGCGTCGAATACACCGCCTCGCAGGATATTTCCAAGCTAAGAGCGTTCGTGCCGGGCGGCCTTCCCGGCGGCCACATCACGGTAAAGTACGACCCGCGAAACCCCGCGAATTCCATCGTGCTGGCCGAGGAATGGAGCGGACTGCGGTCGTGAGACGATTCGATGGCACGTCCTGCTGGCGGATGGCCCGCGCGAGCCGCCGGCTGACCCTGCTGCTGACCGCCGCGCTTCTTTGCGCGCAACCGGATGCGGACGCGCGGTGGAAGGCGTTCCTCGCCTGGCTCAGCGCACGGCCGCCGGACAGCAAGCCCGCGAATCTGCTGCGTCCTTACCGGGAGGAGTTGATACGACAGGGTATGTCGGCGGCTGAGGCGGAGCGCGAGACCGACCGTCTGGGCCACCTGGCGTTCACGCGTCCGGATGGCGCGAAGGTGCTTTGGAACAAGGTCTACGGCGGGCACGATCCCATCTTTGTCCAGACGCCCAGCGTGCTGCTGGCCAGCGCGATCGAAGGCCGCAAGCCTGGCAAGGCGCTGGACATCGGCATGGGCCAGGGACGCAACACGGTGTATCTGGCCATGCAGGGCTGGGACGTTACCGGCTTCGATCCCTCGGAAGAAGGGGTGCTACAGGCGCAGGCGAGCGCGGCGAAGGCCGGGGTGAAGATTCGCGCGCTGGTCACCACCGACGATCGGTTTGATTTTGGCACGGCGCAGTGGGACCTGGTGGTGATGACCTACATCCGGTCGCTGACCGCCGGCGACGCCGCGCGTATCCAGCGGGCTCTCGCGCCCGGCGGCATCTTCGTTTATGAAAACGGCAGCGACCGCCACAACGAACTACTGAAACTGTTTCTCGGGTTGCGCATCGTGCGATTCGAAGACGCGGATGCTTTCCCGGACTGGAATCCGGGCCAAAGAATCCGGCTGGAGCGCTTGGTGGCGGAGAAGCCGCCGGATTAACATCGACATCATGAACAAATTTCGATTTTGCGCCGCGCTGCTGGTCGCGAGCGGTGTGGCGTTTGCGCAACCGCCCAGCCCAAAGCCCATCGTGCTGCGCGCCGCGCGGCTGCTGGATGTGGAGTCCGGCAAGATGCTCGCTCCGGGTGAAGTGCTCGTGACCGGGGAACGCATTGTGGAAGTTGGCACGGCGGTGACGCATCCGCCGGACGCCGAGATTGTGGACTTAGGCGACCGCACGCTGCTGCCGGGCTTGATCGATGCCCACGTGCACCTGTTTCTGCATCCGGGCGCGGAAGATCTGCAGACCGTGCAGGAATCCGTGCCGCAGCGTACCATTCTGGCGGTACTGGCGGCCAAGGCCGACCTGATGGCCGGATTTACGGCCGAGCGGGATATGGGGACGGAGGGCGCTGGCTCGGCCGATACCGCCGTGCGCAACGCGATTGACGCGGGACTTGTGCCCGGACCACGGCTGCGCATCAGCGGCAATGCGGTAGATATTCTGGGCGGACATGAAGACGCTATCGGCTACAATCCGGTGCAACGTGTATTGCCCAACGCGACGTGGGCTAATAACGCCGCCGAGCTGGTTACGGTGATACGCGGCCAATTCAAGGAGGGCGCCGATTTCATCAAGATCTACGAAACGGGGCGCGACGCGCTGCGCGATGGGAAGTTCGCCACGCCGTATCAATACAGCGAAGCCGAACTGCGCGCGGCCGTGGAGGAAGCCGCGCGCGTGGGCAAGCGGGTGGCTGTACATGCCACCGGAGAGCCGGGCACGCTATACGCCGCGCGCGCAGGTGTGGCGTCGGTGGATCATGCGTTTCAGCTTAGCGACGAAACCATGCGGCTGATGCGCGAGAAACAGATCTTCGCCGTGCCCACGTTCACGATCATAGAATACTTCGCGGATCACGCGGCTTCGGAGCGGCAGGCGGAGAACGAACGGCACATGCTGGAATTTCACGCGCGCGAATTCCGTACGCAGCTCGCGGCGGGCGTGCCGATGGCGATGGGTTCCGATGTGGGTCCGTTTCCGCACGGCACGCAGGCGCGCGAGTTCGTGTTGATGGTGAAGTATGGCATGACGCCGCTGGCGGCCTTGCAAGCCGGCACTTTGAACGGGGCTAAGCTGCTCGGGTTGCAGGACCAGATTGGCGCGATAAAGCGCGGTTATCTGGCCGATATTGTGGCGGTGCCGGGCGATCCGTTGCAGGATATCGGGGTACTGCAGAATGTTGCGTTCGTGATGAAGGGCGGCGTGATTTATAAGCGGTGAGTGTGGGGCGGGACTCCAGTCCTGCGGCCGGCGTCCACGCCGGCCTGCTCTCTCGCGCGGAGAGCGGGTCTGGAGACCCGCTGCAGACTTGGAGGCCTGCCCCACTTATGGCAACAGCGTGAAGTTTACCTGGATGTCGGTCATTACCTCGACTGGATCGCCGTTGAGGAGCGTGGCTTGATACTTCCACTGCCGCACGGCTTCCATAGCCGCGCCTGCCAACGCCGGGGGGCCGCTCAGCAACACGAGATTCTCGACCGAGCCGTCCTTGCCGATGATGGCCTGGAGTTGCACCAATCCTTCGATATGCTGCGCCTTGGCCTCCGCCGGATAAGGGGGTGTCGTCTTCACCAGCAGCTTGGCCTGCTGGACATTCCCGCTGATGCGAATGCGGGTAGGTGGAAGGGCTGATCCGACGGGTGATGCCATAGATCCGGCCGCCGCGCCCGGTGTCCGCAGTTGGATGCGCACCACTCCGGCGTTTTCATTCTCCACGTTCATCGTCGCGTTCAGGTGCTCGTCGAATGCGTGCACGTTGGCCATCAGGGCGCGCACACCGTCCGCATCCACGGTGTCCCCTTCGTGGACCGGCAACTGCTGCAGAAGCGCATTGCGGGCCGTGTCCGTGAGGCCGTCCACCGAGATGGCTTTAATAGTCACGTGCTTGCCTGGCGGCAGCAGGTTGGCGGGCTCCGATGTGGGCGGTCCTTCTTTGGGCAGCGTGAAATTCATGGTGACTTGGGTAGTGGCCGGCAGGCTCATCGCTTGCGGCGAGTAGTGCCACTGCAAAACGGCCTCGATCGCGGCGCCGCGCAGTTCCTCCGGTCCACTGAGCACGTGCGCGTCGGAGACGTGGCCCTCGGCGTCGATGTGGACTTCCAGGACGACGTCGCCTTCGATATGTTTCTTGCGCGCGGCTTCCGGATATTTGGGCGGCACACTGTGCAGCAGGTTCGACGGTGCGGCCTCCTGGGGAACCGGCGCGGCCTGCAGCGGAAATGTGTGAAGTGCGAGCCAGCCGGCGGCGAGCAACAATCCGCAACTGGCGGCGCAGAACGATATGACACGGCGTTTCGACATAGTAACCTCTTTCAAAAGCAGAGCCACCCGGTTCTTCAGGTGACGTTTCCGTAAAAACAGAGCCGCCGGCGCCAGGTCCAACGCCGGCTGTTTGCCAGCCATGGCCAGCAGCGCGTTGAGATACTGCTGGCGGTTGCCGGTACGCGCCACCACCTCGCCGTCGACAACCTGTTCGCGCGCCAGTTGCGCCTGGCCGAGCAGCCAGCAGACGGCGGGATGAAACCAGAAGACCGCGTGCACGGCTTGTTCCACCAGGGTGACGATCCAATCGCGGCGGCGGATGTGCAGCAGTTCATGGCAAGCGATGGCTTCCTGAATATCGCTGGGCAAAGCGCTGAACTGGCCGGGAAGCAGGACGATGGGCCGCCACAGCCCAAAGGTGACCGGCCCGGAAAGCGAAGGCGCCAGACGAAACTCCGCGTGCGGCGCGAGGGCGGCGCGCAGGGCATCGAAGCGCGGCCAGAGCGGCGTGTAGGTCTGCGCCTCCCGCCGCCAGCGGCGCAATTTTCCGAATCCCACGGCGAGCCACAGGCCGCGCGCGACGCATCCGGAGACGAGCACGAACAGCAATGCCTGCCGCCACGGAGGCGTATATGGTGCGAGGTGGCGGGGCGCGACGGGCCGCGCAGCGGAGGTGGTGATCTCGATATCCCCGGCGACGGAAGTGCGCCACGGTTCCACTGCGGGCAGCAGCAGGCAGACGACCAACAGCGCTTGCCAAAATGCCAGGCGAATACGCGGCACACGCAACTGGAAAGCCCATACCGCCGCGCCTCCGGCGGCAATCAGCACCGCGGCCTGGACGCTCCAGGCGATCAGGTTAGCCAGCCAGTGGGCTGCGTTCATGACCGCTCTCCGATCAGGCGCCGGATCTCCTCGATTTCGTTCGGCGTCAGGTGGCTGTCGGCGATCAGGTGCACGAGCAGAGGTTCGGCGGAACCGTTGAACACGCGATTGACGAAATCGCGCACCATGGCGCCAATGACGCGGTTCTTGGGGTGGGCCGGGCGGTAGACGTAGGCGCGGTCGACCTGTTTCCGGTTCAGATAGCCCTTCTGTTCCAGGATCTTCATCATGGTCATGACAGTGGTGTAGGCTACTTTACGGCGCTCAAGGAGGGCTTCGTAAACGTCCCGCACCGTGGCGGTCTGGCGGTCCCAGACGATCTTCATGATCTCGAGTTCCTGATCCGTGAGGGTCTTGCTCGGCGGTCGCATACTAAGAAATTAGTACTATCGAACGAAAATGTCAAGCGGAAAATTACGGCGGGATCAGAATTGCGAGCGGCGGAGAGCTATTTCATTCCTGCCGCAGGGTTTCCGCCGGATTCAGACGCGTCACGCGCAGAGCGGGCAGAAAGCTGGCGGCGGAAGCCACCGCCAACAAGACGATGGCTACGGCGGCAAAGGTGAGCGGGTCGCCCGGACGCACGCCCCACACCAGATGGCGCAGCAGCCGGGATGCAAACGCGGCGAGCACGGAACCGCTGACTATGCCAGCCAGCGCCAGCGCCACGCCGGGCAGCGCCACCGTGCGGACCGCCTGGGGCACGGTCGCGCCCAGCGCCAGTCGGATGCCCAGTTCGCGCGTTCGCTCCGCGACCGAGTTGGCGATCAAGCCGTAAATGCCCACGGCCGAAAGCAATAGCGCAAGACCGGCCAGGGCCCCCAACAGGACCGCCTGAAAACGCTGCTGGGCCACTGCGCGGTGGCGCACATCCTCCATGCTGTGGAAGCCTGCGAAGGGGAGCTGGGCATCCACGGACTGGAGAGCCCGCTGCATTCCGGATATGACGCCCTGCGCGGATCCCGTGGTGCGCACGATCCAGCTTGGGGAAAACCACATGTGCACCAGTTGCATGAATTTGTCGCCGAACTGCGTGGCGGGGACGTAAACGTCCGGCTTCGGCTCTAACGGAGCGTCGTTCTCGCTCCAGCCGCTCTTCTGCTGAATATCGCCGACCACACCGACGATAGTGCGGCGGTCATCGCCGCCGAAGGCCAGGCTGCGGCCGATCGGATCATCGCCGGGCAGATACATCTTCACGAACGCCTCGCTCACGATCACGGCGGGCGCGGCGGTACTGGTGTCCGCCGGCGTAAATACACGGCCGCGCAGCAATGGAACGCGCAAGACCCGGAAGAACTCGGGCGTGATATAGAACATGTTGGTGATCTGCCATTCGCTATCCACGTGCTTGCCATCCAGGCGGCGGAAGCCGTCATTCAGCGCACGTTCGTAAGGCAGGCTGAGCGTGACGGCCGCGGATTCGACACCCGGCAGTTCCCGGATGTGCGCCAGGCTTTGATCGAAGAGACGGTTGACGTGCTCACTGGTCGAGTAACGCGCATCCTGCAGGGAGAGTTGCGCGGTGATTACGTTTTGCGCATCGAAGCCCGGGTTGAGACCGTTCAGATGGGCGAAGGTGCGGATGAGCAGACCGGCGCCCACTAGCAGGACCATGCCCAGCGCGATTTCGCCCGCGACCAGGATGCGGCGCGGCCAGGGATTGCGGCTGCCGGCGACGCCCCGCCCGGCCTCGCCCAATGCCTCGCGGATATGCATGCGGCTAGAGACCAGCGCCGGATACAGGCCGAACAGGACGCCGGCGGCGATGGATACGGCAGCCGTGGCGCACAGTACGCGCCAGTCCAACTCTACGGTTTGCCAGACGTGCAGGCTGTCCTGCGCCAGGGATTTGAGAGCCTTCACCCCTAGCCACCCTAGGAAAGCACCGGCGGCTCCCCCGCAGATCCCCAGTAAAACGCTCTCCGCCAGCAATTGCCGGATGAGCGCTGCGCGGCCGCTGCCCAGCGCCAGGCGGGTGGCCATCTCGCGGGTGCGTCCGGCGGACCGGGCCAGCAACAGCCCGGCGATATTGACGCAGCCAATCAGCAGCACCAGGCCTACGGCCGCCCACAGTATGAACAGGGGCGCTCGCAAGTCATCCGTCAGGCCGCGCTGGAAGGAGATCAAATGCAGACGTCCGGGGTCGGATGGTCCGTCCGCGCGCAGAAATGGCGCGCCCACGGCCTCGACTTGTGCATCGGCCTGGGCCCAAGTCGCGCCGGGGCGCAGACGGGCCACGATCTCGTAATTCCAGCCGCCGCCCTCGCCGGTGGGGGTGGCCTGCAGCGGCGTGAAGAGGTCGGCCGCGGTGTTGCTTTGGAAATTCGACGGCAGTACGCCCACGATGGTATACGGTTCCCCGCGCAGGGTAACAGATTGCCCCACCACGGAGGCGTCTTCGCGAAAGACACGCTTCCAGAGCGCATAGCTGAGCACGGTGACGGGGCGTGCACCCGGCCGGTCCTCATATACGGAGAACTCGCGGCCGATCAGCGGGGGGATGCCCAGCACACGAAAGAAACCAGCCGATACGCGTTGTTGCCGGACATACTCGACGCGGCCGTCCGCCGCGAAATTGACGCCCATGAACCCGCCGTAGACCGCCGCGTCCACATAAGTGGCATGGTCGCGCACGGCTTCCCAGATGCGCCCGTTCTCGCCCATCTGGTCGCCTTCGGAGCCTTTGTCCTTGTAGTGGCGGGCGACGGTGGCGAGGCGGTCAGGCTGCGGATACGGCAAGGGACGCAGCAGCACCGCATCCACCACGCTGAAGATCGCGGTATTGGCCCCAATGCACAACGCCAGCGTGGCAACCGCCGCGGCGGTGAAGGTGGGACTCTTGCGCAGGACGCGGGCGGCGTAGCGCAGGTCGCGCCTGATTTCGTCCGGCCAGTGCATGCCGACGGCTTCCCGGCATTCTTCGGCCGCGGCCGCGGTGCTGCCGAATTCGATGCGTGCCCGGCGGTGAGCCTCGTCCGCTCCGACACCACGGGCGATCAGATCCGCGGCATAACGCTCCATGTGGCTATCCATTTCGGAAGCCATCTCTCCAGCCAGGCGCGACTGCCCGGTGAGCGCGCGCCACCACGACCGCGCTTGTGCCAGCATGTTATACCTCCTCCGGTTCCGCGGCCAGCACGTCGGCGATGGCGCCTGCCAGACGTTTCCATTCCTGCCTCTCGGACTTCAATTGCTTACGCCCGGCGGCGGTAAGGCTGTAGTACTTGGCCTTGCGGTTGTTATCGCTCTCGCCCCATTGGGCGGCGATCCAGCCGCGATGCTCCACCCGGTGGAGCGCCGGATAAAGCGATCCCTGCGGGATCTGCAGCGCGTCTTTCGAGACCTGCTGGATGCGCAGCAGGATCCCGTATCCGTGCAGCGGGCCGAGGGAGACGGCCTTCAGGATCAGCATGTCCAGGGTGCCTTGCAGGATGTCGACCGGTTTGCCCATTTTCGATTTCCTCTAGCCATTCTAGAAGTGGTCTCCTAGAATGTCAAGGAGAAAGAAGAATCCGAATAGCGCCGGAGACGTTACTGAGCGGCGGGCCTATTGCGGAGCCGCAGGCGTCGCCTGAGGATTCACGGGAGGCATGGCTTGTTGCCCAGGGGATTGAACAGCCGGCTTGGAAGCCCCGCGACCCAGCCGCAGACTCTGAAAATCCCGCCCGTTGATCACGTAATACCAATCCGCGAAGCGGTCGTTCAACTCCCGCGCGGCGCGCTCACCCGCGCCCGCATCTCCTCCGTAAGCCGCCGCTTTGGCCGCATCGAAATGCACCATCACAAACAGAGTCCGGTTATCGGCCGGCACGCCGGATTTGCCATCGCCCGCGGCCACTTCGCCGAAGCGCAGCGAGTACATCAGCCCGTTATTCGTCTCTATCGTCATATCGCCTTCGCTCGAATACACGCGGCCCTGCGGCGTGAAGAAATAGCCGGCTTTCTGCAAAGACAGCGCGGTTTCGAGTGTAAGCTGCAGCTCTTCGTGGCGCAGGCCGGCGGCCAGACCGGGCGGCTTCGGCCGCACATCCACGATCTTCAGCCCATCCAGCGCGGCCGCCATAGCATGCACGGCGGGCAGGTTGAGCTTCTCGCCGGTGGCCTTCCACTCGCCTTTATCCTGCGTAAGCACCGCGGTCTCCGCATCATTCATATGGCCGGTTGGATCGATGTTATAGCGGTTGATGGTCACCTTGCGTATGGTGCCGCTCGAGATGCGCAGCAGGCCCGCATTCACCCAGTCCGCAAAACGCGCCGAAGGATCCGCGTCAGTCTTGACCGCATAAGTACGTTTCTGCCCGGGCACCCGCACATAACGATATCCGGGTTTGCCCTCGGCCGGCTTGCCGAAAATATAATCGGCCAGCACCACGCCGTTGGCGTCGCGCAAAGTCACGCGCTTGCCGCGGCCCGTGAGTCCGCCGGCTTTTTCATCCAGCGGATCGACCACACCGAACTTGGCATGATCGAGCGCCGAATCCGAGCGCACCATGTCCTTCTTCAGATACATCAGCGCCGCGGCTGTCTTGGACAGGCGGTCGCCGATATCCACGCGGTAATTGTAGTGCGACGCAATTACCCACTTGCCTTGCTGGAACTGCACCTTCAGCGGTATGGCCGTGGCAGTGGCCTCGTCGTAGTCCACCACTTCGATGGTGCGCGGTGACTGCGGATCGGTGAAGTTTGGATAGAAAGCCGCACCCTGATCGCTCAGGATCGCCGGCACGCGCGCTTCCGGTTCGATGACGGCAGCGGAGATCCCCAGTACCAGCGCGGCGCCCACCAGCACGGCGGTTTTGACGGATTCAGTCATCCTGCCGCCTCCTTTGCCACCAGCCTATCCACCGGCACGCCGATCCGTTCCCGCCTCAGCCGGCGCACCGAAACGATCAGAAATACGATGAACGCGGGAATGGGCGGCAGCGCCACGGCCATCAGCTTGATGGTGTTCTGAATGCCGCGTATGGAATTCTCCATCTCGGCACGGCTGTCTTCAATTTGCCGCTGTTTCTCATCATCGATATTGGTTCGCGCCACTTCCAGCCGGCGGTTCTCAGCCGATTTGAGATTGGCGATCATGACCTCTTTGGTCTGCTCGTCCAGATCTGAGCGCTGCTCCACCTCGCGCACCGCGCGATCCAGCCGCGCCTGCGCCTCCTTCAGCCGCTGGTCGGCCAGCGCCTCCGCCTGTTCGGATTCGTGCAGCCGCTGCGCTTCATACGTCCGCGTGCGCGCCTCCACGGCTTCGAGCGTACGCTGCTTGGGGCGCCGCTTGCGCAGCGCGATGAAGGACGGATCGCCCGCCAGTTGATCCACGCAGTTCAGCAGAAACGTGACATTGTCGAAATTGAGATTCTCGGTGCCGCGGCGCCGCAATTCGAAAAACTGCTCGCTCATCAGATCCGCATCGGCAATGACGATCGCGCTCACCGGCCCGCGGCTTCCCTTTCCCTGTACGCGCGCCGCCAAAACGTGATCGCCGCCGTCCGGGTTATGCGCCGCATCCTGATTGATAGCCACGCCGAACATGCTGCGCTGGACCAGATCGTCCCAGCGGACCACGCCCGAATCCGGGCTGGTCTTGAGCAACGGCACGAATGGCGCGCCGCCCTGGCTCTTTAGCACGCCTGCATACAGCAACACAACCTCTTGCAGCCCCGCGGTGATGGCATCTTTCTGATTGAAGCCCTTGTCCACAAAGATCACTTCCTTGGGCAAGCTGCGGAGCTGCGGGTGGGGATTGTAATTATCCCACGCGATGCGATTGGTCTGCCAGGAAATGCCCAGCACGTCCATAAGGGGGCGCAGGTTGGCCTTCGCGCCGGCTGCCGCCGCCGGCGCCGCAAATGGTCCGCTGGCGGCGGCCTCCTGCGGCGCGAGATCCAGATCGAAGGCCGGCATTGGATCGACCAGGAGAAGGGCGGGCTTGCCGCTCGCCACGTAGGCCGTGAGCCTGTCCGCCTGCGTCTGCGTGAGTGCGGAGGGCAACGCCACCAACAGCGTATCCAGGTCCGCCGGGTAATCGGCATCCGGAGAAACCTGCGCCACTTCATATTGCTTTCTCAGTTCAGAAACAATGGACCACTCCTGCGACTGCGCGCGGCTTTGAAAATCCAGCCCGCCGAACAGCTTGGCCGGCGTATTCAGAATGCCGACCTTCTTGCGCCGCGCGCGCGACACCACACGAATGGAACGCATCAACTCGTATTCCACCGGCAGGCCGCGGTCGAAGAACGGGATGACGAACTCCTCCGACCCACGCGTAAACGCCAGACCCAGAAAGATCTCATTCATCACGCGCGCGCTTTCCTCGCTGGCTGGCACGCGAAATGGCTTGATGCCGAAACGGTCCTGCGCCTCGCGCGCCTGCGGCGAATACTTCTCGGTCTCTACGATCTTAGTGTTGACCCCGCCGTCGGAAACCGCTTGAAACTCCCGCAGCATGGCCACCAGCCCACTGCGCGCCTCCACATAGCTGCGCGGGACATCCGGACTGAAATAAGCCTGTATGAAGACCGGCTGGCGCTTGTCAATGGACCGCAGCAGGGCTTTTGTCCCGGCGGAAAGCGAATGGATCTGCTCCGAGGTTACGTCCACGCGCAGGCGCGAGTTGGAGGCCAGCAGCGTAAGGCTGGCGACGATGGCGGCAAGTGCCGCTGCGCGGGCCGCCAGATGGCCGCGCATCCACGGAGCTGCCGGTCCTGTGCGCCAGCGCCGGTGCCCCAAAATGATCATGTTCAAGTAGAGAGTGGCCGCGGCGAACGACGCAAAGTAGACCAACGGACCCAGCGTGATCACGCCGGTCGAAAGATCGCGGAACTGCTCCACTACCGACAGTTTCTCGGCCAGGCGCTGAGGGGCGCCGGTTAAGATCGATCCCGCATAATTCAAGAAGACGGGTACCGAACAGAACACCGCTCCCAGGATAAACGCGACAGTCAGGTTATCGGTTAGCGCCGAAGCCAGCATCCCGACCGTGAGCAGCGCCGCGCCCATCAGCCAGTAGCCCAAATAAGTGGAAAACATCAGGCCGGGATCGGGACTGCCGAGCCAGCAAAGCACCACCACATGACTTAGTGAAAATAGCAACGCCACGGTATAAATTGCCAGCGCAGCGAGATACTTACCAAGTACGATCTGTAAGTCCGTAGCCGGCAGAGTCAACAAGAGCTCCTCGGTACCCTGCTTTTTTTCTTCGGCCCAAAGGCTCATGCTGATGGCGGGCACCAGGAAGATGAGCAGGTAGGGAAAGAAGCGGTTGAGTTGATCGAGGTTGGCCAGGTTGGTCGCAAAGAAGCGCTCCTGCCAGAAGGCGGCCATCGCACTCAGAAAGACAAATAGCGTAATGAAGACGTATCCGGTGGGCGTGGCGAAGTAAGAAGCCAGTTCGCGCTCCAGGATGGCGCGAATCACACGCTTGCGGGGGTGCATGCGCCTCCTTCCTGCATCGCACCATTGGTCAGCGCGTGGAATGCATCGTCGAGGGACGCGTAACCGGCCTGCATGGCGGCGGGTGTGCCGTCGAACACGACGCGGCCGCGATTGATAAAAATCACGCGGCCCGCCATGGCTTCGACCTCTTGCAAAATGTGCGTCGAAAGCAGAATCGTCTTGCTCTGGCCCAACTCGCGGATGGTCTGGCGCACTTCGCGCGTCTGGTTCGGATCGAGGCCGCTGGTGGGTTCGTCCATGATCAGAACATCCGGTTCATGCAGCAGCACCTGCGCCATGCCGGCGCGCTGCCGGTAGCCCTTGGAAAGTTTGTGAATGGGTTTCTCGATCACGGCTTCGAGAGAGCAGCGCGCTACCACCGCATCGATGCGTTGCCGCAGGTGCGCGCCCGTGAGTCCGCGTGCCATGCCAAAAAATTTGAGCAGGCCGAGCGGAGTCATATCGGGGTAGAGCGGGCCGTTTTCGGGCAGGTACCCGAGGCGCTCCGAGGCCGCGATACGGTCCGTAGCCACATCCATGCCGGCGATACGGGCCACGCCGGAACTGGGCGCCAGATAGCCCGTGAGGATCTTCATGGTAGTGGACTTACCCGCGCCGTTGGGGCCTAAAAAAGCAGCCACTTGTCCTTGCGGGATGGAGAATGTCACGTCGCGAATCGCGGCGAAATCTCCATAGAATTTGCTGAGGCCGGCGGCCTCGATCATGGGCGTGTTACTGAATTCCGGCATGCTGCGAGGGGTCTTCGGAGACGTACATTAGCTCGACTTTATCACAATGAATGGCCGGTTGTGGGGCGGTGATCAGCCCTCGAGAAAAGACTTCCCAAATGGCAGGGTTTTGGAGTATTCTAGTAGCGGGACCAGGGGCTGCGAACCCCCGATCCCGCTCGGTCATTTACCGTCGGCGTTTACGCCAGACGATGAGGACCGTGACGCTGCCGAGAAGCGGCAGGCCAACTAGAATCAGGATCATAGACCCTCCTTTCTGCTTCGAATAGAAGGCCCGGGCGTTATCCCCGGGCTTTCCCAATTCGGAGCTCAAGTACTCCGTTTCGGGAACTCGCTCTTCCAATCTCCGTTTGAAAGGTCTCCGTCTGTGCAGTGCCGCAACCGGCGCGGTGTTCTCAGGAAAAACGGCTAATCGGTCGGTAAGTCCCTGGTGCCCGTTAACTCATCGACCAGTTCCGTGATGAGCGCATCCCTGCCTAAGTCTAAATCGGTACGCGGTTCGACGGGCCGGTGCGCTTCGAGCCATGCCCGTACCAGTTCCATAACTGGCTTGGCGACGGCCTCTTCGGCGCCAGGCTCGAAGCGCAAAGGTATCTCGGAACGTTGGATCGCGGATTTCAACAGGTCGGCAAATTTCATTTGGCGCTCGCTTTCAAACCGGTCGCGGCGTGAAAATTCAGTGGGCCGGCGCCGTGTCCCAGCCCTGGGTTGGAACGAATGGCTTGGGCCACGTAATTCTTCGCGCGTGCCACAGCCGCAGTCACCGCGGCGCCGCGCGCCATCTCCGCCGTAATGCCGGCCGAAAGAGTGCAGCCGGTGCCGTGCGTATGCGGCGTATCGAAATGCGGGCCCGTGAATTCCCGCAAATCCTGACCATCGAAAAGCACATCCACCGCGCTCTCCTCCAAATGGCCGCCCTTCACCAGCGCAGCCCTGGCTCCCATTTCGCAGAGACGCTTGGCGGCCGCCCGCATGTCTTCCAGGCTTCCCACGTGAATCCCGGTCAGTTCTTCGGCCTCGTGAAGGTTCGGGCAAATCAGAGCGGCGCGCGGCAGCAGAAGTTCGCGCACGGCGGCAACCGCATCCGGCGAGATCAAGGGCTGCCCGTGTTTGCTAATCATCACCGGATCCACCACCAGCGGGAAGCGGAATTCGGCGGCGGCCGCGGCGATCGCTTCCACGATTTCACGATTGCCTAAAGCGCCAGTCTTGGCGGCATGCGGAGGAATATCTTCCAGGATGGCGTTCAACTGGGCCATCACGAGTTCGGCGGGGATGCAATCCACGCGGTTTACGCGCACCGTGTTTTGCACCGTCAGCAGGGTGATGACGGCCTCGCCATAAACGCCGAATTGATGGAATGTTTTCAGATCTGCCTGGATACCCGCACCGCCGATCGGGTCCGAGCCGGCGATGCTTAGCGCGACAGGAATCATTTAGTCACCAGTCTAGCAGGCTCACTGGCCGGGAGTTCCCTCGCCGTGTAGCGTAGTATACTGACTCACTATGCCGGAACTGTTCGACATGCGCCTGATCCAGCGCGGCGCGCGGTTGCGCCGTTCGCCCTTTTTCGAAGCCACTCTGCGCTATGGCTGCCGGGCCTATACCGTCTATAACCACATGTTCCTGCCCAGCTATTATGACGATCCAGTGAATGAGTACTGGCACCTGCTGAATGAGGTGACCTTGTGGGACGTGGCCGTTGAGCGGAACACAGAGATCACCGGTCCCGACGCCTTTCGGTTCACCAGCCTGCTGACGCCGCGCGATCTGAGCCAATGCCGCGTGGGACAGGGGAAGTACGTTTTGATCACCACTGAAGACGGCGGCATCGTCAACGATCCGGTACTGCTGCGTCTGGGCGAACAGCACTTCTGGCTGGCGGGCGCTGACAGCGACCTGCTGCTTTACGCCAGGGGCCTGGCGGCACATGCGGGGATGGAAGTGAGTATCCGCGAGCCGGACGTTTCGCCGC
The DNA here is from genome assembly GCA_963818855.1 of Bryobacterales bacterium. GTDB lineage: Bacteria > Acidobacteriota > Terriglobia > Bryobacterales > Bryobacteraceae > Bog-159. Next base: position 108,504 of record CAWFUH010000002.1, read on the forward strand.
TGCAGGTACAGGGACCCAAATCGAAGCAGGTTGTGCAGGCGCTGTTGGGCGATCGCGTGTTGGCTCTGCGCTACTACTACTTCCTGGAAACGGATCTGGACGGCATTCCGCTGGTGGTCACGCGTACCGGATGGACCAGCGAGATCGGGTACGAAATTTACCTGCGCGATGCAAGCCGGGGCGACGAGTTGTGGGAACGAATCATGGAGGCGGGCCGTCCTTTCAATATCCGGCCCACTGGCCCCAGTGATATTCGCCGCATCGAAGGCGGCATTCTGAACCATGGCGTGGACATGACGCTCGACACCAATCCGTACGAAGTGGGGCTCGACCGGCTGGTGGACCTGGACAAGGACGCCGCGTTCCTGGGTCGCGAGGCCTTGCTGCGAGTGCGCGCCGAGGGCGTAAAGCGGCGGCTGGCCGGCATTGAGATCGAGGGCGCGCCCATTGAGTTCAATATGACTCGCTGGCCGGTACGCAAAGACGGCGAGCCGGTGGGCCATGTGACGTCCGCCATCTATTCCCCGCGCCTGAAAGAGAACATCGGCTATGCGATGCTGCCGGTGGCGCACACCGCGATCGGCACGAAATTGGAGATAGAAACGCCGCAAGGTCCGGCGCGTGCTGTGGTAGTGCCCATGCCCTTTGTAGACCCAGGAAAAATGATTCCAAAATCTTGATTGTGGGGCAGTCCCCCGTTGAAGCGTATGCCGTATCTGCGCTGGCTCTTATTACTCCTCACACTGGTTACACTCGTCGCAGCGGATAACGCACCGGTCATCCTGATTTCAATCGATACGCTTCGCGCTGACCACCTGAGTTCCTACGGCTACCGCCGCATTCGCACGCCGAACATCGATTCGTTCGCCCAGCAAGGCACTCTATTTACTAACATCGAATCCCAGGTACCCCTCACGCTCCCGTCGCACACATCGCTATTTACCTCCACTTACCCGTTTCAGAATCAGATCGAAGAAAATGCCGAACGCGTTTCATCGGGAGCAGCGACGCTGGCGTCCGTGTTCGAATCGCATGGATACAAAACGGCCGCCTTCATCGGCAGCGTCTTCCTGGAGAAGGAGATGGGCCTGGACCAAGGCTTCGAAACGTACGATAGCCCATTCCATTTCGAAGCCTTCTCGCCTATATCTGGCTCGATGTTCTTTGGCGGCGTAGGCCGTCGCGAGTTCGCCGGCAGGGACCGGCGGGATGGCGCCCTGGTGCTGCGCGCGGCGCGCGGTTGGCTGGCGGCAAACCGCGGTGCCAGTGCATTCCTATTTGCACACCTGTTCGATCTGCACAAACCGTATATCCGCGGCAGTTACGATGCGGAACTGGCGTACACCGACCAGTTGCTCGGTGCGTTCAAACAGTCCCTCATTGAAACCGGATGGTGGCAGCGTGCGCTGGTAGTGTTGTTATCGGACCATGGCGAAAGCCTGGGCGAGCACGGCGAAGATAGTCACGGTTACTTCATCTACGAGAGTACGCTGCGTGTGCCCCTCATCATTCACTGGCCTGCCCCCGGGCCGACTCATCCGGCACGCCTCGATCGGCCCGGCGGCTTGATCGACGTCGCCTCCACCGTGCTCGACTTTCTGCACATCGCTGCGCCGGAATCATTCGAAGGACGCAGTCTTCTAGACGAACAGCGCCCGGCGAGTGTCTATAGCGAGACTTTGTACGCGCACGATGGATTCGGCTGGGCACCGCTGCGCAGCTTGCGCGAAGGAGCTTTTAAGTATATAGATGCGCCCGTTCCGGAATTATATAACTTAACCGCCGACCCGCATGAGCAAGTAAGCCTATACGGCAAAGAACCGGCGCGGGCGCGTGCGCTCAAGAGCGACTTAAGAAACCTGGTGACCCGCCACGCTCCCAAGCAACCCGCTGCTCCCGCGGAGGCTTCACCGCGCACGCGATCGTTGCTGGCCTCGTTGGGATACTTATCCGGCCGTTCACACGTAGCGCCGGGAACTGCCATGCCCGATCCGAAGGACCGGCTCGCGGAATACCGCCTCTATGAAAGAGCGCAAGCATTGCTGTACGACCGCCGCCTCGAAGAGGCCGCCGCGGTTTTTCGCCAAATACTGGCGCGCGATCCGGGGAATACGCTGGCGCGGCGCGATTTGGGAGGGACTTATGTCGAGCAGCACTTATATGCCAAGGCGCGCACTTGCTTCGAGACGGTAGTAGCCGCCGCACCGGACGATTACATGGCGCAGTTTGAGTTAGGCATCGCCGACAAAAACCTGGGGCTTACGCAGGATGCGCAGGAACACTTGCAGGCCGCCTGTAAGGTCGCTCCCGCGGCGGAACAATGCCAACGTGAGTTACGCTTGATCGAGAAGAAGTAGCCAGTTATCAGAAGTCCAGCTCGATCTCATCGATGTAGCACCAGCCCCAGTCTTCGCCCGGTTCGAGCGAGCGCATGATCGGATGCTTGGTTTTGTGGAAATGTTTGGTGGCGTGCTTGTTCTTCGATGAATCGCAGCAGCCGACGTGGCCGCAAATGAGGCACAGCCGCAGGTGGACCCAGGTATCGCCCATCTTGAGGCATTCCTCGCAACCCTGCGTGTTCGGCGATACTTTCTGAATCTGATCCATGTGTGTGCAGCGGGTCATGTTTTAGCTCCTTTGTGGTGCGCCAAGGGCAAGCGAATTTGAAACCGGGTGTCGCCGGGTGCGGATTGAAAGTCGATTTCGCCGCCGTGCTGCCGTATAATGCGGTGCGCTGTTTCGAGACCGAGGCCGGTACCTTGCCCGACACCTTTGGTGGTGAAGAATGGCTCGAAGATATGCGCCTGTGCTTCCGGCGGGATGCCTGGCCCGTTATCGCCGATCTCGACCAATATCCGATCCAGTTCGCGCGCGGTGCGGATGTGCAATTCACCCTTGCCGTCCATAGCGTCGACAGCGTTGTCAATGAGGTTGGTCCAGACCTGGTTCAACTCGCTGCCGTGCGCGCAGATCTTCGGCAAGGTACGGTCGAAATCAAGCTTTACCGTGACGCCATGCTTTAACCTGTAATGGAGCATGAGCAGCGTGCTTTCCAGACCCTGGTGGATATCCACTTCCTGATCGGGCCCCTGGTCCATATAACTGTACTCTTTGATGGCACGGACCAACTCGGAAATACGCCCGGTAGAGCTTTCGATTTCATCGAGCAGCCCGCCAATGCTCAGAGAAACCGCGATGCGTGAAAGAATATCGGGCCAGGCTTCCGCGGGAAATTGCTGGTATACGCGGTCGAACCAGGCCGCCTCGCAACCGGCCTCGACCAGCGCCGGTGCCAGTTCCCAAGCCCGCGCGACGCCATGCCGAAGCAAGCATGCGGCGACGGCCTCTTCGCAATCGCTGCGTTCCAGCGAATCCATGGAAGCGGGTGCGGCATGCTCGGCGATCTCCCGCTCCAGGGCACAGATGGCCACACGCTGCTCAATGGAAAAATCTTTCGCTTCCAGGCGTCCGACGGCTTCGCGCAGGGTCGCGAACGATTCGCGCAGGGTGGCCACCGCGCGCCGGGCGGCCGCGGCGGGATTGTTCAATTCATGCGCCAAGCCGGCGGATATCTTGCCCAGGGCCGCTAACTTTTCCTGCTGGTCCTGCAGCTTTGTGAAATCGCGGATGCGGTCCGAGAGCAAGCCGACCAGGCGCGGCCCCAGCACCGGCACCCGCGCCAGCATCTCCGGAAAGCGCGCGGCAGGGAAGGTCGCCACACGCGTTGCGGTGACGGCGCGGATGGTCGCCGGGAACTGGGTCATGCGCGAGTATGGCAGCATGCCGGTCACCATCGGGGCGCGGAGGATCCGCACGGCTGCCTCTGAGTTCGCGGATTCGATACGTAAGCGTACCTCGCCCTCGAAGAGGACCGTCATCCGGTCGGCGGGAGTTCCTTCGCGAATGTAGATATCTCCGGGACTAAGATTGACAGGCGTCATCTGCGCCGCCAGCCAGTCGAGATCATCGTCCGCCAGATCGGCGAACACAGGCACACTGCGTAAGTCGTCAGTCAGCATATGGGAGGGCGGGCTTTAGCCGGCGTGGGGCTTCAGCCCCGCGGACTAACTTGAGAAGTGTAGCGCGGCTGTGACACAAGATAGCATGCGAAGCTATCGCCGCCGCTTGCCGCATATAGATGCGCCGGGGTTGCCGGTCTTTCTTACCTGGAGGCTGCATGGTAGCCTGCCGCCGGAGCGTAGGTTCGAACGGGAGTACCTTACATCCGGTGAAGCGTTTGTAGCGTGGGACCGCTTGCTGGACACCGCTCGTACCGGTCCCCGCTACTTGCGGCAGGTCGAGATCGCCACTTTGGTGGAGGCGCAGTTGTACAAATCCGCCGCCGACGGACTTTGCGAGATCGATGCCTTCGTGATCATGCCAAATCACGTCCATCTGCTTTGCACGCCCACGGCACCGATTGGGGACCTTATGCGCCTGGTAAAAGGATCTACGGCCTGTACGGCCAACCGCATATTGGGACGGCGCGGAGAAAAATTCTGGCAGCAAGAATACTTCGATCGCATCGTACGTGACGCCAGTGAGCGCCACCGCATCCGTCGGTACATTGAATGGAACCCCGTTAAAGCCGGGTTGGCCGCTCAACCTGCACAATTTCGATGATCGAGCTTTTGGCGGGGCTAAAGCCCCGTGCCGGCTAAAGCCCGCCCTCCATTGTTTTGTGTGCATGTTAGGCCTTGCTTAGATATTGATGCACAAATTGGATTGCGATCGAACCTTCGCCAACCCCCGATGCCACCCGCTTGACCGATCCGTGGCGCACATCGCCCACCGCGAAGATGCCCGGCACGCTGGTTTCAAGCAGGGTCGGCGGGCGCCGCAGCGTCCAGGTGCGCGGCAACTTGCCGTCTTGCATCAGTGACGAGCCAGTCAGTATGAAGCCGTTCTTGTCGCGCGCCACGATTCCATCCAGCCAATCGGTACCAGGCAATGCGCCAATAAAAATGAACATTGCGCAGGCGTCCGCGCGCTGGCTCGTATTGGTGCGCCCGCATTCGATGGTGATGGCTTCCAGGCGCTCCGCACCATGGACTTCCTTCACCTGCGTTTGAAATTCGACGTGAATATTCGCGGTCCGTTCGATTTCGTCGATTAGGTATTGCGACATGGTCGCCGCCAGCGACACACCGCGGACCAGCATGATTACGCGCCGCGCATAGCGGGAAAAGTTGATCGCCGCCTGTCCCGCCGAGTTTGCTCCACCCACGATGTAGATGTCTTCGTCGTGGCAGGTCACCGCTTCTGTCGATCCCGCGCCGTAGTAAACTCCAGCGCCCGTGAGGCGGTCGATGCCCGGCACGTCCAGCTTACGCCACTCCACGCCGGTGGCGATCAGCAGCGCCTCAGCGGAGATTTCGCTGCCATCCGCCAGACGCACGATCCGGTATGGATCCTCGATGCGTAACGCGACGGCCTCCTGCGGGGCCAAAATCTCCGCACCGAAACGGCGCGCCTGGGTCACCGCGCGACGCGCTAAATCCGCGCCGCTCAGGCCAGCCGGAAAACCCAGATAATTCTCGATGCGCGCGCTGAGGCCGGCCTGCCCGCCGGGGGCCTCCCGCTCGATGATCACGGTACGCAGCCCCTCGGAGGCGCCGTAGACACCCGCCGCGAGGCCGGCGGGGCCGCCTCCCAGGATGATCACGTCATAGGATGCCTTGCCCGCACGCGTGTTGAAACCGATGCGGCCCGCGACGTCTGACTGAGCTGGATCGCACAGACTGCCGCCGTCCTGAAAGATAACGACCGGGAAATGCCGCTGCTCGGGCGTCAACATATCCAGCGCGCGGCTAACTTCCGGATCGCTGGCGGCGGCTTCCACGTCGAGCCATTGGTAGGGAACCTGATTGCGCGCCAGAAATTCGCGCAGCTCATACGCCCGCCGGGACCAGCGCGTGCCGAGAACCCGCAAACCCTCAAACGGCGGATGGTACGATCCCATCCAGTCCCCGAGCAAGTCGTCCAGAACGGGATAGAGGTTTTGGTCTGGCGGATCCCAGGGTTTGAGCAGATAATGATGCAGCTTGATCTCGTTGATGGCGCGAATGGCGGCCTCCGTATCCGAATAGGCCGTGAGCAGGACGCGTTTGGCGTCCGGGCATAGAGGGATGGCGCGCGCCAGAAACTCGATGCCGTTCATCTGCGGCATGCGGTAATCGACCAGGAACAGAGCCAGTGGATCGCCCTGCTGCCGAAGCCGATCGAGGAGTTCCAGCGCGGCGGTTCCGGAATTGGCAGAAAGGACTCGATAGCCGGGCGCGTATTGGCGCCGCAGATCGCGCTCGATGGCCTTTAGAACGTCGGGGTCGTCGTCAATCGTTAACAGGGTAGGCTTGGCCATGGACACACCGTGCTTTATGTTCGATGCGCGCACGGCGGCGGAGGTCGCAACGTGGACGACCTGGCGCGCGCCGCACGGCTGACGGCGGCTAATACGCCCGGCGGTTTTTTCGAAACTCCGGCGTCGCAGGCCTGCGTATACAAACTGGTGAATGGCTCGAAAACGTGTAACCCGACCACCGCCGCGACCGTGGCGAAGGGCGGCGCGGGCAAATCTTGGGGTGGGAAGTGAAGCAGCTCCCGCAAACGCGGTGGGCCGCCTGAGAGAGGACAGATGAAGCACATCCTGCCGGCACGCCTGCGTTCTGGAACGCTGTGGGGTGCGAAATTAGGAATGACACGCGGGCCCGGACTATGGTGATCCGCGACAGATCCACCTTGTCGGTAGTGGCCATAAATCGTGGAAAAGTCCGACGCCAATCTCTCGCCTAAGCTTGTTGCCCGTCTTGTAGCCCTCTTCCCCGGGTCCGCGCACGTCTTCGATAAGGGTCTGGCTTACCACGCCTGATGAGAAGATCTGGAAGTATGCAGCGGCCCTGGAGTCTTCTCCGGCGCCACGCCGTTTGGATCGCTGAAGCGGGTGGCTGCCCCGCGGCTAATTTGCCGGCAAAATCAATCCCGACGGGCTCAGCGTGCCTGCCACGCCCAGCCGGATTTCGGGATTGGCAGGCAGCGGGTCCGGCAGTTGCACGTTCACCTGGTACAGCCCGGCGTACCCCGGCGCCACGCCGGCATACAAAGTTGCGCTGGAATCGAGGGCGGCGCCGTTGATTTGGATTTCGAACAAATTCATCTGGCTGAGCGGCTGCGCGGCCGCCGGCAGAACACCGTCTTCGAGCTCGGGATTCGTGCTGCCCAAGCCGGTGGCCCATAATGTGACAATCTCACCGGCCGTAGCCGGCGCGGCCGTCGAGACCAGCGCCCCATCCAGGTGAGTGGCGATGGCGGTTCCGGCCGGATACTGGAAAATGGCGGGCGCCGCGTTTTGCAGTGTCACGGTGACGTATGGGCCGATGGTGCCCTGCCGGTCCACCCAGAACTGGAAGGTGCCGGGAAGCAGCGAACAGGGAACCAGGAAGTTGATTTGCAGCGGCGATACGTAATAAAGATACGCGGGCCAGCCGCCAAAGTAGACCTCCACATCGCCCAGCGTGGTCGGCATGACGCCGCCGGACATGTTGCTGGCGCCGACGGTCTGGGTACCCCAGGACAGATTCGTGCCGAAGACTGAGCCGATGGTATTGGGTGCCAGGCCGGAAGCGAAGCTGGCGCCGTTCACGATGCCGGCGGCGGTATAGTTCGGTGCATTGCTGCTCTGGGCGCACAGGCCGGCGGCCAGCGCAAGCGCGACGAATAGAGATTTCACGACATTACCGTAGTGGACGCCGGAGCCTCAAAATATCATAGTTTTTGATCGGCAACTCCTTATAGGCGCACCCGCGTCATCAGCGCATCGGCGAATCGGTCGCGCCCCGGCGCTTGAACCTTATTCTGTTCGAGCTCTTCGCCGGTCTGGCATTGCTGCTGGCCGCCGTAGGACTGTATGGCGTAGTGGCGTACTCCGCGGGCCAGCGTTCGCACGAGTTCGGAATTCGCATGGCTCTAGGCGCGCAAGGCGGCGACGTCCTGCGCCTCGTGATGGGCCAAGGTCTGCAACTGGCGCTGATCGGAACCGCAGCCGGAATGTTAGTGACTCTGTACGCTACGCGTTGGATGACCGGCCTTCTGTTCGGCGTCGAACCGACCGATCCGCCAACGCTCTTCGCGGTCGCGGCACTGCTCATTGCGGTTGCCCTTCTGGCATGCTGGATCCCGGCCTGGCGCGCCACGTGCATTGCGCCTGTGGAAGCGCTGCGAATCGAATGAACGGCTCATTCTCCCGACATCATTTGGCTGCTTTCATCGCCGGATAAGATTTGCGCCATTCCTCCCAATCCCGGCGCACGGCAGTCAGCATGTCTTCCGCGGCCTTCACCAACCAGCCATTGCCGCGCTTCTTCAGATCGGCCTGAATGGCCCTGGCATTCCTGCTGCCCAGATGCACGTTCGCGGTTTCGAAGCCCATGGCGCGCAGCAGCACTCTCTCCGAGCGCTCCTGCGGCAGTTCGGACAATTCAATACGCGAACAGTCAGGCGCCAGGCGGCGTACGATCCACCGGCCCTTCTGTTTCACGTATGGATCGCAACAACGCACGGAGGTGTCCAGGATCTCCTGGTAGAGAATGCCAGCGGGTCCCTTCGCGCCCGCCGCCCACCAGCATCCCGAAGGCGCCATGGCTTTCGCTTCGCGCGCGATGTGGCTCGCGTGCCACTCGGCCAGCGCCACGAAGCGCTGGCGGCCCAGGCTCCCCAAGCCCGCCACGCGGTGCACGAACCGCCGCGGTAGCTTCGGATCGGGCATCATGCGGGTGATGACCTTGTCCGCTCCCGGTGCGATCTTCCCTTTGACCGGCTGACATTTTTCGAGCTTTTCCCAGAAGCTGCAGACTTCTTTCAGCCGGTGTACTGCCATTTCGCGGAGCAATGCGTGGTGCTCGGCCAGGACAAACGGGCGGCCGCCCGACGCGAGCGATTCGGCGTATCCCTCCAGGATGGCATCCGCTGCTTCTTTCAGATCGAGTGCCAGATGGTTCTCCGAGATGGCAATGTGCGCGCTGGCGGCCAACCGGACCAGGTCGTGGGTGTACGGCAGATGCCATGTCTCGTCGAAATCGTTGATGCCCCAAATCAGGCGGCCCTCCGCATCGCGCCATGTCCCGAAATTCTCGACGTGCAGATCGCCCACGCCCAGCACCACCGGCGCAATCGCCAGGTCACCGCAGATTTCCGGCCAGATCTGCGCCCAGCGATAGTAGGTCGCGCGCATGAACGGAAACAAAGCCGCCGACATCTGCTCGTGTTTCAGCTGCAGGTCGGAGGGGACGATAGTCAGTTGCTTGGCAAGCCACGCTTCGTAGCGGGCGGTAGCTTTTTGAATCTTCATAAGAGAGACGGTTGCGGGTTGTAGGTTATGGGTTGTGGCCTACGCACCGCAAACGGCCAAAGTATTTGCCACCACCCACCACCCAAGACCCACCACCCCGCCAGATTATACCAAGCGAGGCGTCAGCATCCATTTCAAAACGCCGTGCGGGGCGGCGCCGAAGCTCTCCTGATCGATGCGTACCAGCGCGGCCTTCTTCAGGTCGATCTGCAGTGCGGGTGCGCCCAGCAGATACCCGACGGTCATTCCCAGCAGTGGTTCGTGTCCGGCAATCAGCAGAGCCGGCTCGCGGCGGCGCAAGCAAACCAGATCCCAGACGGCCTTAGGCGTGGAGGAGGGCGTCAGAGCCTCGCTCTCCACGATTTTATTGCAGCCCAGTACGTGGCCGGCGATATGGGCGGTCTGTTGCGCCCGCTTATACGGGCTGGTCAGAATCTGCGATGGTTTCACTCCTGCGTCGCGCGCGCGGTCGAGCACGGCGCGCAACTTTTCCCGGCCGGTGTCGGTCAGGGCGCGTTCCGCATCGGGCGCATCCGCTTTGCCTTCCTCCGCAATTCCGTGGCGCAGGATATAGATCTCCATTACTCGATAGTAACGTGCTAAGTGGCCATTCCGGCGGGCCGCGTGCCTTGCCCGGAGCCAGTGCAAATGCTAGGCCGGGGCATATAGCCGATCAATACGGCTGCTCCGCCGGATCGGAACTTCTCCTCAAGTCCGATCCGGGTGGTTTGCGCGCGGGCTGCCCGATCCGCTGTTTCAACGTTTCATAATCGGTATCCACGCTCCGGGCGACGAGGACGAGTTGCTCCACCAGATGCTCCAGATCGCGGCAGGTAATCGTGAGCCGGCCCGGCTCGAAGTGGATGAAGGGCGTGCTGAATTCCGAGGGATGCTGAAGTCCGCGCCGCGATCGCTCACGAGGCTCCACTTCGAGCGGGGATGCGGCTCAGGCAGCAACGAGCCGATGAAAGCGAAATGATGTCGTAACAATAAAAAGCTTGACTAAGTGGGCCGCTTAGGCGATCATAAGTGCGGCCAGCGTCGCTTTGCTCCGGCGCCGCCCCATATCACCGGAGTCGGTGCCTCACGTCGAATCGATGGGAGCAAGGGGGAAACATGCCGACAATCGGGGCCAGATCGCTTTCTTGCCGCTTCAACGCGCGCACCGCCGCCGCACTCTGCGCTTTGCTCGCGATAACCGTCGCGCTCTGCCCTTTGGCCGCGCAAACGCAAACTATAGTCTGCAACACTCCCGGCAACCCCTGCTGGTCCACCGGGGGTTTTGACAACCACCGCGACAGCCACAATAACAACGAAACCAAGCTGCTGGATTCGACGGTCTGCGCCAACGGCGCGCCGGCATGCAGCAATCCGGTCTATCAGCATGCCGTTCTGGCCGTCGACAGCAGCGGCCTTCCGAACAATTCGAAGTCAAATCCAGTGTACGCCCAACCGCTCTACGTCCCGAACATAAAGATCAACGGGGCGCCCAGCGGCTCCAATTGCTATAACGGCGGCACGTGTGACCTGGTTGTCGCATCCACCTTGAACGGTACCCTATTCGCGTGGGATGCCGACACGTACACGCTAATCTGGAGCCGGCAGGGTACGAGCGCCTTTTGGTACGGCGACTGTAAAGGCAGCTCGGGTGGCTCTCCCGGTCCCGTCGCTGCCAGTGGCGGCGGATTGCCTTTTTTCGGAAGTGTCTCCACGGGCGTGATCGACTTCAGCAACACCACCAGCTCTCCGGCGGTCCTGTACCTGACCAGCGCCTGCGCCAACGCACCTCGGGGCATCCAAGCCGCTTGGTTCCTCCACGGCATCGACCTCCTCACCGGTGCCGATATATCGGGGTCCCGGTAGCTATAAATCCCGGCGTTCTCTCCAGCACCGCCGTGCCTCTCAACTCCCCATGCAGCGACGTCGCGGATGGTTGCCTCTCCTGCACCGGACACATGGGCTGCCCAAGCGGCGGCTATTGGATAAAGTTCGATGACCCCGTGCAGAATCAGAAACCCGCGCTTCTCCTGGTCCCCGACGCGAGCTCCGCCCCAATGATCTACGTAGCTCTCGGCGCGTTCAACGAAGTGGGCGAAGGGGACCCACTGAAACACTTTCACGGTTGGATCGTTCGCTTCAAAACCACCGGCGGCACTCTCCAGACCCCCACGTTTGTCGTCAACACATCCAACCTCGGTCCAACAGGTAATACCGGATCGCCGGGGTGCTCGCAAAGTGCCGGGCTGGCGTGGTACTCCGCATTCGGGGTAGTAAACACGACCGGCGTCACATTCCCGGTCGGTTCCAACCAGTGCGGCCATGGCGGCACGCCATGGTCATCCACAAGGGGCATAGCCGCCTCCGAAACCCTCGGCGAAGTCAACCCGAACGTGTTCGACATTTATGTGGGCGTCAGTAATGGTCCGAATCAAAGCGGCGGCTCCGCCGCGGCTCAGAACATCGGCCAGAGCCTACTCCACCTCAATTCCTCGCAGGACAGCTCCACGGCGTACACGGCATTCGCGCCGCTAGACTATTTCACGCCCATCGGCCAGCAGCAGTGGTCCACAGGAAGCTACCTGAACTCGTCGACGGGCGCCCTGGTCGGGAACCAGAAATGCGGCCCTATTCTCACCGGCTTCCTCTCCAGCTATTCCGGCGGAACACCGTGCACACCCGCGCTTCAGCCTCCGCAGGTGGATAGCGCCTGCCCATGCACAACATGCGGCAGCTCCGCGTGGACCTTCTGCACGACGACCGCATTAGTGGAAAACGGCGCCGATTGGGACCAATCCACGGCTGGCCAGATATTATTCCAGGATCCTTACGACATGTCCTGGAAAGTGGTTACCGCCAGCAAGGACGGCTACGGGCACGTGCTGAGCGCTACCAGCCTCGGAGGCGCCCAAACCAACGACCCAGGAGACCTGTTTACCTTCGCTGCGGCGAAGCTCCTCTGCCCGGATGTCTTAGCGAACTTCCCCGGCGGGCAACTGGGTCAGGACTGCGACCGGCCAACCAGCATGGCCATGGCCATGTACAGCTATTCCAGCGAAGCATGCGGCGGCAGTACTTGTACCGAACTCGCCATCTGGCCCAACAACCAAGTCAACGGCTTGGAGCGCCTGACTGTCCTGCAAATCTCGCCGCGCGTGGGCGGAAAGTGGGCGCCCCAGTCTCTCGGCACGTTCACGGCGGCCGAATGGACCCAGACCGCCATGGACGCTTGGGGATCCAGCGACGGCCAATGGCAGCTCACCGGCGGCACCGTCTTCGGAACGCAAGTCATCGCCGGCGACGTTATCGTCTGCGGCGGATGCACGGTCGGGGGAAACTGCCCCGTGATCACAAAGGTCCTTAGCCCCTCCACGCTCGTTACGGCCTCGGGGCCTCCTCAAGGATGCTTCCCGTCCGGCAGCCTGGAGTACGCGGGCTACTTCATCAATCCGCGGCCAGACGCCAACCCGCCGCCGGGCAACACCGGCTATCCTGGCGGATCGCTTAGCGTGGCGTCCAGCACCAGCACCAGCGCGGACGGCGTTATCTGGGCGGTCATCCCCAACGACCTCAACTACGACGGCACCGAATCGACCGACCCAATCCGCACGCAGGGCACGCTGTACGGCTATGACGCTGTCCCAGGATCATCCGGCCTCAAGATTCTCTGGAACACCACCTCCGCTGATTGCAGTAACTGCCAATATTTTTGCGCTAACTCGTTTACGCTTCCCACGGTGGCGCATGGCCAGGTCTTCCTCGGGACGGACGCTATTCTTCCGAGCGGGACCACTCTGGGTGGCCCGAACAATACGGTGCATTGCCCCACGGATAACCTCGGCGACCACTTCCCCACATTCACGTCCGGGGTCATCGTGTACGGCCAGTAGACGTTCCGGCGCGGCGGACCGCGCGCCGGGGTTCCTAACCGGAAATACTTGCAGGAGAATTATCATGAGAGAATCATTTCGAGCGGCCGCGGCGGCAGCCATTACATGCGGGGTTGCGGTAATCGCCACTGGTGCTTCCATCCCCACATTCCGCATCCTCTTCAACGGCGCCAATAGCGCCGGCGCGGAGCCTACGGCCATCGTCCAGATCACCCCTGACACCTTCCTCTGGGACGCCTCGGGCGGCGGCATCCTGTCGGTCACCAAGAGCAAACAAACCGCCGTGCTGGCGGTAGCTCCGAGCAACGGTTCAGTGAGCCCCCCAATAAGTGCCGCTAACGGGCGGGGCTACACCGAGGCCGGGAATAACTCCGCGAATTACCTGGTTTCCTTCACGACGCAGCCCAACTCGGCCATCACCTATAGCAACCAGGCAATCGGAGCCATCCTCACCGCGAACCTGCCGAACGGGAGCCTCCTCGGGTTCGGCAACGATGCCAGCGGTTACAATAACCTCATTATCGCGGACCTGCAGGGTAATGTCAGTTCAGTGTACCGGTTTCCCGCAAACGAGGTCAGTATGACACCGCCGTTCCCCGGAGCTGACGGCAACTACTACGGCGTCTCTTTAACCCGATTCGGCCCGCCACAAGGTAATTCATATGTCTACCAGGTTACTCCGGCTGGAATCCTCACTAAGCTGGCTGATCTCCCTTATGGCAGCTTCTTCAACCTGAATTGGGTCCCCAGCCTGTTCCAGGCGAGCGACGGCAATTTCTACGGCGATACCATTACCGGCGGCAACGGGTACGGTACCTTCTACCGCTTAACTCCCTCCGGCCAGTACACGCTGCTCTATACCTTCCCCTCCAAGAGCCGCAGCTCCTTCCCCGGTTCGATGTTCCAGGCTAGTGACGGCAATTTCTATGGTGTCACTAACGGCTGCTGCTCGGGAGGGGAAGCCAGCCCCGGAACCATCTTCATGCTCACTCCCGCGCTCCAATACACCACGCTCCTGGTCTTGAATAATGACAAAGGCATTTGCCCCTGCACACTGATACAGGGCAGCGATGGCAATCTGTACGGCACGACGGGTGCAGGCGGCCTCGGTGGCGTGGGCACCATATTCGAGTATGAACTTGGCCTGCCGGTACCCGCGCCGCAAGCCAGGAACTTCCACCCGGCTTCCGGAGGGCCAGGCACGAAGGTGCGGATCTGGGGCAACAATCTGCTGGAAGCGTCGGTCACCTTCAACGGAGCGGCAGCCACGGACGTCCACAGTAGCGGCCCGAATTACGTGTGGGCGACGGTTCCCAGCGGCGCCACCAGCGGCCCGATCACGGTCACCACCGCGGGTGGCACAAGCACGACGGCGGCCAGTTTCACGGTGCAATAACCGGCTCGCGAGTTTGCGCACATTTCCAACGTGGACGAGGGCAAGCCTTTCATGGCCAAAGGTCACTACGGAGGCGCGGTTCACCCCCGCCATGTTCGTGAAAGAGTTCGCCGATCCAACGCCCGTTGCGCAGAATGGTGCGGCTGGCGATGGACTGGCAGGCGTAGGGCCGAGGGGCGTGCGAATTCCGGGGAACCTGATGTTGTAACAAAGAAGAAGATATCCGTGGAATGTTAGACTGTCGGCATGAGGCTTCTCAGGCCCATTGCCGGATTAAGGATTCTGACTGTGGGTGTGACACTTCTGCTGGCGGCTGTGCTCTTTCTGGCCAAAGGATCACCGCTGGTGGATTTTCTGATTGGGGCGGCCCTCGGACTCAGTATCGGTGTGCAAACCATGGTCTGGAATACGCAGCTGGAGTGGCACGACAAAGACCCCGGCAGCGGCGCCGCGCAAGTGAAGTTCAGCCACCCGCAGCGATAGCGTTCCGCGCGCTTTCCCTGATTCCGCGCAGGCCGCAACTAAAAAATCGGAGGGGCGGTCATGCACTCCGCGAAATCTCATATAACTGATATATGCCTCGTTACGCGGCGATAGACATTGGCAGCAACTCCATTCGCATGGCCGCGGCCGAAGTTCTGCCGGGCTCGGGTATGCGGGTGCTGGCCTCCGAGCGGGTCGTCACGCGGCTGGGAGAGAGCGTCTTTCGCAGTGGCTTACTGGCACAGGAGGCGCTGGAACTGACCTGCACGGTGCTGGCGCGCATGGCCCAACAGTATCAAAAGCTGGATGTAGTCGGGGTGCGGGCCGTAGCTACCAGCGCGGTGCGCGACGCGCGCAACCAGGCCGAATTTATCGAACGGGCATCGCTGGCGATCGGCGCGCCGGTCGAGATCATTTCCGGACGCGAGGAATCGCGGCTGATTCACCTGGGTGTGGAGGCGCGTTGGCCCCATCCGGGTCGTCGCCTGCTCATTCTGGATATCGGCGGCGGCAGCGCCGAGTTGATCGCCGGCGAATCCGGCAAACTGCGCGACTCATTCTCGCGGCCTTTGGGTGCCGTGCGCTTGCGCGAGATCTTCCTGCGCAACGATCCGCCGTTGCCGCGCGAACTGCACCAGATGCACGAATATATCGAAGAGAAGCTGGCGGGCATCGGGAAACGGCTGGCTAATACGCGATGGGACCGGGTGATCGCCACTTCGGCCACGGCTTCGGCGGTGGTTTGCGCGGTGAACCGCATTCCGCGCACCAAGCGCGACCAGGCGGATCGCATGCGCGCGTCCATTCACGAAGTGCGCCGCCTGTACAAGAAACTGAGCGTGCTGGATCTGGCGGACCGTCGCAAATTTACCGGCATTGGCCCCAAGCGCGCCGAAATCATCGTGCCCGGCGTGAGCGTGCTGCTGCGCGTGCTGGAGGATTACCAACTGCCGTGCGTTTATTATTCGGCGGCCGGAGTGCGCGACGGTATTATCGCGGATTTGTACGCGCGCGGCGTGGGGCGCGAGTTGGCGCAGCTCAGCCGCGAGCAGCGCCGGGAAGTGGAACAGATGAGCCGGCGCTACGGCGTCGCATTACCGCATGCGCGCAAAGTAGCCGCGCTGGCGCATACCCTGTTCACCGACTTGCAGCCGCTGCACGAATTGCCGCAGCATTACGGCAAGCTGCTGGAAGCCGCCGCGTATCTGCACGATGCCGGGCATTTCGTGGCCGATTCCAACCATCACAAGCATTCGTATTATCTGGTCAGCAATTCCGACATGCCCGGCTTTACGAATCGGGAGCGCGAGGTGATTGCGAATTTATGCCGCTATCACCGCAAAAGCATGCCCACGCCGGTGCACTCCAATTGGCAGGCGTTGAATGCGGATGACAAGCGCGTGGTGCTGCTGCTGATTCCCTTGCTGCGGCTGGCCGATAATCTCGACGTCAGTCACGAAGAGCGCATCAAGTCCCTGAGCTGTCACATACGCGATGGACAGGTCGTGCTGCAACTCACTTCTCCGGCCGACATCAGCCTGGAGCAGTGGGCCGCGGAGCGCTCGGGAGAGGCTTTCCGCCAAGTGTATAGCCGACCCATCGTCACGGAGAGAGGGTGATGGGGCACCACCACCTGTATCTCTGCCTTTTTGTCGTGCTGCTTTGGGCGCAAGCCTGCCGCAACAGCGAGCCGCACGCCGCGGTCATCGGCGAAGCTTACGCCGGTCCGGCTACTTTGCCTTTGCGCCGCGATATCCCACGGCAATCGCCGGTAGTGGCTACGGTGAAACATGGCGAGCGGCTCGCCATCGTCCAACGGCACCGCCGTTTTATGAAGGTGCGCACGTCAGGCGGCGCTGAAGGCTGGGTGGAAGACTATCTGTTGTTGAGTTCGGAAGACATTCGCGCGTTACAGGAGGTCGAACGGCGCGCCCTGACGCTGCCCTCGCAGGGTGTGGCCAGCACTTACGACCAACTGAACGTACACACCCAGCCCAATCGCCTGTCTCCCAGTTTCCTGCAAATCAAAGAAGGGGAAAAAGTGAATGTGGTGGCGCACTTGAGCGCGCCGCGCACGCCGCCTGAACGCAAGCCCCTGATTCCGCCCAAGCCTAAGACGCTCCCGGCGCACAAGCACGCCGATCAAAGATACCCGCTGCCGCCGCTGCCGGTCCCGCCGCCTCCGCCTCCGAATTGGAAAGAGCTTTCGAAAACGCCGCCGGAGGTGCAGCAGGAGATTGCGGAGAGCCGTGCCGCCAATGCGCCGCCCGAAGAAGACTGGACCCTGGTGCGCAACGCCAAAGGCGAGAGCGGATGGGTGTTGACTCGCGGGCTCTACATGGCCATCCCCGACGACGTGGCGCAGTATGCCGAAGGCCATCGCATTACGTCGTATTTCGCGCTCTCCGATGTCGCCGATGGCGGAGTGGTGAAGCATAACTGGTTGTGGACCACAATTGCCGGCGGCATCCATCCTTACGATTTCGACAGCTTCCGCGTGTTCACCTGGAGCCTGCGGCGCCACCGCTATGAGACGGCCTACATCCAGCGCAACGTGGAGGGCTACTTTCCGGTGCTGGCGAACCCTGCCGGTTTCTCCGTGTGCGTGACGAATGCGGCAGGCCAGCGCGTGCGCCGCAGTTACTCTTTCCAGATCAACGCCGTGCGTTTCACGGGCGAACAGCCGTGCAAGAAATTGGGCAGCCTGCTGCCCGGCGTCGAGGTTGCCGGCCATAAGGCGGCTTCGCCCGCGCCTGCCCCCTCGGGGCCAAAACCGTCCCTCTATACCCGCCTGAAGGCCCTGGTCGGCAGATGGTTCGCACGCTAAGCAGGCTGTGGGGCAGACCTCCAGGTCTGCGGCGGGTCTCCAGACCCGCCCCCTTGGTTTCGATCTGGATGCGAGGTGTTCGCCAATTTGAGAACCGGTTACTCGGGAGCGCGTCTCACAAGACCAGAGTAGAATCGTGTTATGGAGCGCCGCGCCGACCCGTCGTTCGCCGAGACTGTGGCCGAACCTTCTTCCCGGTCTTCCATCTCGCACCTTTCTTCCTCTTCCGACGTGGATGAGGGCCGCTTCCTCCCCGGCACCTTACTGAGCGGACGCTACCGCATCATTGGCATCTTAGGCCGGGGCGGCATGGGCGAAGTATATCGCGCGACTGACCTGGCGTTGGGCCAGTCCGTGGCGTTGAAGTTCCTGCCTGAGGAAGCCGCCCACAACCAGCGCCTGCTGGAGCGGTTTCACGGCGAAGTCCGCATCGCGCGCCAGGTCTCGCATCCCAATGTCTGCCGGGTCTATGACATCGGCGAGGCGGAAGGCATGCCGTTCATCTCCATGGAGTATGTGGACGGTGAAGATCTGGCATCGTTATTGTTGCGCATCGGCCGCCTGCCCGCCGACAAGGCTCTCGAAACCGCGCGCAAACTGTGCGCCGGCCTGGCCGCCGCGCACGACCGCGGCATCATCCATCGCGACCTGAAGCCGCAGAACATCATGATGAACAAGCGCGGCGACGTGGTCATCATGGATTTCGGACTGGCCGCCATCGCCGATCAGTTATCCGGTGCGGAAGTGCATAATGGCACGCCAGCCTACATGGCGCCCGAACAGCTCAGAGGCGCGGAGGTCACCGCCAGGAGCGACATTTATGCGCTCGGCCTGGTGCTGTACGAGTTGTTCACCGGCAAGCGGCCCTACGACGCTAAAACCATGCAGGACATGCTGCAGCAGCAGGAATCGGGGCAGTTGACCAGCATGACGTCAGTCGCGGCCGACATCGATCCGGGAGTTGAGAAAGCCATTCGCCGCTGTCTCGATCCAGATCCGGCGCGACGCCCGCAGAGTGTCCTGTCCGTCGCCGCGGCACTGCCCGGCGGCGATCCGTTGGCGGCTGCCCTGGCTGCCGGCGAGATGCCTTCGCCAGAGTTGGTGGCGGCGGCCGGAAAACAGGAAGGACTGGCCCCCCGATATTCCGTTGCCTGCCTGGTGGGAATCGTCGTCTGCCTGTGCGCCTCGGTAGCATTGCATCAGCGATTCGCGGCCGTGATGCACACGCCGCTCGATAATCCGCCGGAGGTGTTGGCCCACCAGTCGCGCGAGATGACGTCTTCATTCGGCTATCCCAAGCGCCCGGCGGACTTCGCCATTTCGCTCGCCAACCGCAGCGAGATGCTCGAACGCTTGCGACATCTCCCCGCGCCGCAACAATGGGACGACTGGATGGCAGCGGAAGCGCCCATTCAGGCCGATTATCGCGAGAGTCTTTCCACGCTGGAGGCCGATCCGTATGGAGATGTGACGCCCAACAATCCCGCGCCGACCGCGCCTGGGATGGCGCATGTGGTGCTGGATGGGGCCGGAAGGTTGCGCGAGTTTCAGGCGAATCCGTACACGGATGCGCAAGCTCTCACGCCGCCGGTCGAGCCGGACAGAGTCTTCCGCGCCGCCGGCCTGGATATAACGAAATTCACGGAAGTTCCCGCGAACTTCGTACCGGTGACAGCTTCCGACCAGACGCATTCCTGGAAGGGGCCGCATCCCCGCATCCCGGGTCTGAATTTGACTGTTGACCTGGCATCATGGAAGGGACGAGTCACCCAGACGGCCATCAATTTCGATTGGCCCAAAGGTGTGGCGGCCGCCGCGTCGTCCAGCAGCCTGGCGTCCCGTCTGCAAGGGCAGTGTTGCTGGCTTTCTCAGCGCTGGGCCTGTTGGCGGCGTCGCTGCTCGCGCGCCGCAATTGGAGACTCCACCGAGTAGACCTCAAGGGTGCGCTGCGACTCGGCATTGCCCGTTGCCTGCTGGGATTCGTGGCGTGGGTGGGCACCGTGCACGCGGTGCCGGACGAATCCATGGTTCCTTTCTTTTTTGCGAACTGCGCCACCTGGCTGATGTGGGGCGCCGCGTTGGCGCTGCTCTACCTGGCCCTGGAACCGCTGGTGCGCGCGCGCTGGCCGCACTCCATCGTCACCTGGAGCCGGCTGCTGGCCGGACGCTGGCTGGATGCCCAGGTGAACTCACATATCCTCATCGGGGCCACCGTGGGCGCGGCGGTTTGGGTGGCGGCGGATTCGTTTGCCGACTGGCAGTTTGGGGGGCTGGGCTTCCACAGAAAAAGGGGCGGCGGATGTGCGCGGCACGGTGGAACTGTCGCTCGACGGCAAGGCGGTGGAGAAGCTGGTGCTCACGCCGGAAAACAACGACCTGTTGCACCAGTTCGTGTTTCCGGTGGACGCGCGGGACGGGCACAAAGTGGGGCTGCGGTTTGACGGCAAAGGCGGGTTGGCGTACCAGATTGTGGGGCGCTACTTCGTGCCGTGGGGCGAGAAGGGGGCCGACGAACCGCTCTCGATCGAGGTGGCGTACGACCGCACGCACCTGGCACAGGACGATATCGCCACGGCCACGGCGACGGTGAAAAACAATCTGCAGAAGGCGGCGAACATGGTGATGGTGGATCTGGGAATTCCGCCGGGATTCGATCTGCTGAGCGAGGACTTGCAGAGTTATCAGGAGAAAAGCGCCGGGCGCAAGAGCGGGCGGATGGAGAAGTTCAGCCTGACGGCTACGCAGGCGATTCTGTATTTCGATGCGATCGGCGCGGGCGACACGGTTACGCTGCGGTATCGTTTGCGGGCCAAGTATCCCATACGCGCGCACACGTTTGAGTCGAAGGTGTATGAGTATTACGATCCGGCGGTGAACGCGGTGGCGCGGCCGGTTTCGCTGGAGGTGCGGAAACGGTGAGGTGCGCGGGGCGCCTGCGAGGTGGGCGTTCAGATTAGGCTTTCCCATGAGTTCGTACCTGTCAAGGCTCGCGATTTGATCAGGACTCCGGAGAATTGCCTCGTCAGAGGAATCTGTGGGTCACTGGGGGCGATGCGAAATCAACTGGCGTACTCACGCATCAGCACGCGTCCGTAACCATCGAGTCGGGCTGCCGACTCCGATTGCGGACGTTCGCCGCCAACTGCCTTCCAGTAACCCAGAAGTCTCAGAGTATTGGCTATGGCCCTGCCTTTGCCCTTTTAGCCAGTGGATGGCGTGGCAAATCAGCTTGACGGGATTGGACAGAACCCCCGGTAGCGAATTTTGCGTTTTGCCCGATCCGACGCAACAAGTGGAGGAAAAGATGTCGAAGTTCAGCGCGTACGAATACAGAACACAGCCCGGGTTCGATCAGAGCAAGTTCGAGGGAGCGAAGCAAGCCATCCCGATGAAGACCCTCGTGATCCACTGCTTTGACCCTCGCGCGGCCGAGATCCCGCAGAAGGTGGCCGAGTATTTTGGGGATGAGGTCTACCGGGCGAAAATATCCTCGACGAAGCCGGCAATCGGATTGGCAACACGCGAACGTTATTTGCCGAGACAAACGCCGGCGGCCGTGCCGCCTCCGCTCTGCTGTCAGTGGCGCCAATGGACTATATATTCAGCGTTCAAAACGTTATCGTGGTTCACCACTCTTTCTGCGGCACGACGACTTACACACCTGAGCTCCTCATCGAGGAGTTCCATGACCACCATCACGCGGATATCTCGACGTTATTTGATCGCGAAAGCGTAGCCATCATGGACTACGAGAAATCGCTCAAGTATGACGTCGGGTTGCTTCGTTCCAGCGCGGCGGTGCCGAAAAATATCAAGCTCTACGGCTTCTTCTTCGACATCAATAGCGGCCAGTTAAACTAACTGAGGTCGTGCGGGACATCCCTGCTTAGCCCACGGGGTGAACAACCAGACGCAGCAAGCTGGCGCCGCACCCGGACCTCCGGAGACCATCCGGTGTTCAAAACCCGGAGGGCCGCATCAAAGTTGAGCGAAGCCGAGTAGAACTGGCAGAGATAAGAGACCGAGACCTCTCCCACAAACCAATATCGTCTTGCGCCCAATCCGGCGAAGGTACGAGCTGTCGAGAGTGGGGGAAACGGATTGAGGCCTGCCCAAAGGAGAGCAATCTGAACGTGCCACGAACGGGAGTCAGAAGAGGTCCATCTGGCGCAGGCGGATGGGCCACAGCCGCACGGGCTCGGGCGCTACCTCCAACTCGTCGGACAACCAGAGCTGGCCGCGACGGCGGGCGCGCGTACGGCGGGCTATGGCGGTGCGCTGTGCCGCGTTCGTTTTGGAATGGCAGCGCGGGCACAGCACTGTCAGGCGTGTGCGGTCGGCCGGATCGTTGGAGACATGCGCCACGTTGAGCAGGCGATGTGGCTGGCGGCACATCTGGCAAACGTTCCCGGCCGCCTCCAGCATGGTCAGGCGGAACTTGCGCCAACGGGCATCGTAATACTTGCGGTATTCAGTTCGAATAGGCATTGGCAGCCTTGGACCAAGACTTATTGTCCTCGAACAGAAGGGAAAGTCAAGCGCGCCAGTGGTTACAATGATTGCGTGGCCGACACCCCCGCACCTGCCAACCCAGTCCTGCCTTTCGAGGCCTGTCTCGATGAACTGGAAAAAGTCGTCAAGGAACTGGAAGGCGGCGATCTGGCACTGGAACATTCGCTGGAGCTTTTCGAAAAAGGCATGCGGCTCAGCGAGACCTGCCGCAAGCAGTTGGAAGAGGCCGAGACGCGCGTCGAAATGCTGATCCGCAGGGAGGGCAAGATCCAGCCCGAGCCTTTTCGTCCCGATAAAGCATGAACCTTCGCGACTACCTCGCCCAGCAGCAAGAACTGGTCGATGCGCACCTTCATCGCCTGGTGCCGCCGGAAACGCAGGCGCCCGAAACCATTCACCGCGCCATGCGTTATAGCCTGTTTGCGGGAGGCAAGCGGATCCGGCCCATTCTGTGCCTGGAGGCTGTGCGCGCCTGCGGGACCGAACCCGGCGACGCGCACTTCACGGCCGCCTGCGCGCTGGAATTCATCCATACTTATTCGCTGATCCACGACGATCTTCCGGCGCTCGATAACGACGATTACCGGCGCGGCAAACTGACCTCGCACAAGGTTTTCGGCGAAGCCATGGCCATTCTGGCGGGTGATTCGCTGCTCACCCTGGCCTTCGAAGTGCTGGCGGCCATGAACAGCGTTTCGGCCGAGCGTAAGTCGCGCATGATCGCGGAACTGGCCGCGGCCGCAGGTACGGTAGGCGGCATGATCGCGGGACAGGTGGCGGATCTGGAGGGCGAGGGCCAAGCGCCGACGCCTCGGCTGCTCGAATCCATACACCGCGCGAAGACCGGCGCATTGCTGCGCGCCAGCCTGCGCCTGGGCGCGATTTGCGCGGGCGCCGGCGATCCGCATTACGGGGCGCTGTCGCGCTACGGCGAGCATATCGGGCTGGCGTTTCAGATCGTGGACGATATTCTGGATGTGGAGGAATCCTCCGCCGCGCTGGGCAAGACCGCCGGCAAAGATGCCCAGCAGCACAAGATCACGTTCCCGGCGGTGTATGGCGTGGCGGAGTCGCGGCGCATGGCGGATGTGGAGTGCGAGCGTGCCCACGAAACTCTGGCCCCGTTCGGCGAGCGCGCCGCACACCTGCACGAACTAGCCGATTTGATCGTGCATCGCAAGTCATGAAGCCGCGCATCGACCGATTGCTGGTGGAGCGCGGCCTGGCGCCTACGCGCGAAAAAGCACAGGCCCTGATCATGTCGGGCGCGGTGGTGGTGAACGGCCGCAAAGCCGCCAAAGCCGGCCAGGCGGTGGATTCGGAAAGCCGCATCGAGGTGCTGGCGCAGCCGCCTTTCGTCAGCCGCGGAGGAGTGAAGCTGGATGCCGCGATCGCACACTTTGCGATTCGGGTGGCGGGGCGGGTTTGCCTCGATATCGGCGCCTCCACCGGCGGTTTTACGGATTGCCTGTTGCAGCGCGGCGCGGCGCGCGTGCATGCGGTGGATACCGGCGCCGGCCAACTCGATTGGAAAATTCGCAGCGATGTGCGCGTGGTCTTGCACGAAAAGCTGAACGCACGCTACCTGCGGGCCGAAGATATCGGCGAGCGCATCGACCTGGCCGTTTGTGATGTCAGTTTTATTTCCGCGACGCTGATTGTGCCGGCCGTCACCCCGTTGTTACAAATGGACGGCGAAATGGTTATACTTGTCAAACCCCAGTTTGAGGTTGGTAAGGGACAGGTGGGCAAGGGAGGAATCGTGCGCGAACCGGAATTGCATCAAGCCGCGTGCCGCCGGGTGGACGATGCGGCGCGGGGGCTGGGGTTTGATACGGCGATGATCGAAAGTCCGATTTTGGGGGCGGAAGGGAACCGGGAGTTTTTGCTTTATGCGCACAGGTGAAGAGGCGGGCTGCGAGCCCGCCGCAGGCTGAGAGCCTGCCCCACAATTTATGGCTCGCATTAACACTGTCGGCATCATTTCGAAGCCTGCCGTCCCGGCCGCGGCTGAGGTGGTCCCCAGCCTGCTCGCGTGGTTGGAGGCCCGCTCCATCCGGGTGCGCTACGACGAACGCACGGCCTTCTACGCCGCGCGCGCGAACGGGCTGAAACGCGACGATGTGCCCGCCGGCTGCGACCTGGTGATTGTGCTGGGCGGCGACGGCACGCTGCTTTCCGCCGCGCGCGCCATAGGCAACCGCGAGATCCCGCTATTCGCCGTGAACCTGGGCGGCCTCGGTTTCCTGACGGCTATCACCATCGACGAACTGTATCCCGAACTGGAGCGGGCGTTCCGCGGCGAGCATCGCATCGGCCGGCGCAGGCTGCTGCATGCCGAAGTGCGCCGCGGAGAAGCGATCGTATCGCGCTACGAAGCGCTGAACGATGTGGTGCTGACCAAAGCCGCCATTGCGCGCATCATCGATCTGGATACGTACGTCGATGGCCAGTTAGTCTGCGCCTACAAGGCCGACGGCCTGATCGTTTCCACTCCGACCGGCTCGACGGCCTATTCGCTCTCCGCAGGCGGACCCATCATTTATCCCTCCGTGCCTACCATCTGTCTGACGCCCATTTGCCCGCACATGCTGACTTACCGGCCCGTGCTGGTGCCGGAAACCAGCGAGGTGGAGGTGCGCTGCCGGGGCGAGGATTCTTCCGTGTTCCTCACCATCGACGGCCAGATCGGCGAGCCGCTGAAGAAAGACGATTGCGTGGTTTGCCGCAGCTCGCAGTACGCGCTGCACCTGATCCGGCCGCCGCGCATGATGTTCTTCGATGTGCTGCGCCAGAAGTTGAAGTGGGGCGAGCGTTGAAGCGGCTGTCACTCACCGCCTGGATCTTCATCGGGATGGCCGCCGGGGTGGCGCTGGGAGCGCTGGCGCCCGGGGTAGCGCGGCAACTGGGTCCCATCAGCGCCATCTTTTTGCGGCTGATCCGTTCCATTATCGCGCCGCTGATTTTCGGCACGCTGGTCTATGGCATCGCCGGCGGCGGCGATTTGAAACGCATGGGCCGCATCGGTATCAAGGCTATCGTCTATTTCGAAATCGTTACTACGTTCGCCCTGTTTCTGGGTCTCGCCGCTGTCAACCTGACGCGGCCCGGCGTGGGCATGCATCTGGCGCCGACTTCGGCCGAGGCTGCGCTGCCGGCACAGCAACCGGGCGCGGGGGCCATCATCGAGCATGTGTTTCCGGCCAGCATTATCGATGCCATGGCGCGCGGCGACGTGCTCGAAATCGTGGTGTTCGCTTTTCTGTTCGGGGCGGCTTGCGCCGCGGTGGGCGACAAGGCCAAACCCGTGGTGGCCTTCTGCGAAGCGCTCGCCGAAGTGATGTTCCGCTACACGCGCTATGTGATGTACCTGGCGCCTCTGGGTGTGGGCGCGGCGATCGCGGTCACGGTGGGCACCAAAGGATTCGGGGTGCTGTTCGGACTGGGTAAGCTCATCCTGACGATGTACGCGGCGCAGGTGCTGTTCGTGGTGGTGGTGCTCGGCGCAGTGATCCTGCTGGTGCGGATTCCCGTGGGTGCCTTTTACCGGGCCGTGCGCGAGCCGTTCCTGATTGCGTTTTCCACGGCATCGAGCGAGGCCGCGCTGCCGCTGGCGCTGGAAAATATGGAGCAGTTCGGCGTGCCCAAACATATTGTGGCGTTCGTGATTCCGACCGGCTACAGCTTCAACCTGGACGGGAGCACGCTGTATCTCTCGCTGGCGTCTGTTTTCGTGGCGCAGGCCGCGGGAGTGAGTCTGACATTCGGCCAGCAACTGCTGATGATGCTGACGCTGATGCTGACCAGCAAAGGGGTGGCGGGCGTTCCGCGCGCGGCTTTGGTGATTTTAGCGGGAACACTCTCGACGTTTCGGCTGCCTATGGAAGGCGCGGCGGTACTACTGGGCATCGATGCTTTGATGGACATGGCCCGCACGTCGGTTAACGTGGTGGGCAACTGCCTGGCCAGCGCGGTAGTCGCGCGGTGGGAGGAGTGAGGCAGGCCAGCCCGGGCAGGCCTGCGTGGACGCCGGCCGCAGGACTGGAGTCCTGCCCCACAACAATGCTATTGGACGTCGGTGACCTTTCCGTTGATGAAGACGACTTTGGTGTCTTTGTAGGAATAGATGGTCTTGGTGCCCACGGTGGCTTTGTGCACCGGTTGACCCCAAGCTGCCTCTACCTGTGCGACAGTAAAGCCGAGCTCGACGTTGGCCGGCTGGGCGGGGGGTGCTGAATCGTTCGGACCGCCGGCCGCGGCTACACCGGAACCCGCTTCCTGTTCAGCTTTGTCAGCTTCCTTCGATTCCTGATTGATCTCGCCCTTGACTTCATCTTCCGGCGGCGGCGGCGGTGCGATGGCGGCCATGGGGCTCTCCGTCCCAGCGGCCTTAGCGGATGCCGGGGCGGCCGGCAAGCCACCCGTGCCCTGCTTCTTTTGCAGTTCCTGCATGCCTTCATCAATGGTCTGGCGCATGTGGTTCTGCATTTCCTGCAGGTCTGTGAGCTGCACCGAGACCGTATCGCCCTTGGGGCATTCCTTGCCGCCCTTGCTGGCTAAGACGGCGAGGGTCGCGGCCTGTGCGTCGGGGGCGGTCTGGCCGCTGAGCTGGATTGCATCACCCTCACTGAGAGCGCACTCATTGCCGCCGGCATCCACCACATCCAGATCCTGGCCGGCCACGAAGACATGTGGCTTGCCGTCATCGAGCAGACGCTGGATGCTGCTGGATTTGACATCGGGCGCGGCATTCGGGGCGGAGGCGGCTTGGGCCTCGTTGTTTTCGAGGGCGATCTGCTGTTTCACTTCGTCGGCAATGAGGTTTTTGACCTCGGGCGATAGCGGCGCAGGATTGGCCAGAGCCGCGGCTTGCGCCTGGTAAGCTGCCGCCAGCGAGTTCGCGATGATATAGTCCGTCAGCCAGAACGCAGGGCCGGCGTACACGGGGTACGGGGTAAAGAAAGCGCCATAGTATCCGTACCAGGGATTCACGCCCCAGCCCCAACCGAAGGTTATCGGCGCGGCCCAGGGATTATAAGCCCACCCATAGAAGGCGGGACGCCAGTAATAAGCCGGGTAATACGGATTCACATACAAGCCGTGATAGTAATAGCGTCCGTAATAGGCATGGTAATAGCGCCCGCCATAGTAGTAAGACCGACGGGCGTATTCGTGGCCATGGTACATGTAAGGCCGCCCTTGCACATAGCCGCGGCCGCCCCGCTCGGCGACCACGCGGGAGCCATCGCGGCGCTCCACCACGACGCGGCGGCCTCCGCCGAGGTTGCGGTGAACGTCCATGCCACGCTTAGGATCGTGCAAGGTGGCGACGTGTCCATCCGCCCGCTTCGTAACCGTGCCGCCATTCTTGGTGGCAACAGTGGTGCTGCCCTTGGGAGTCGGGGTGGCGGTTTTGCCGAAGGTCTTTCCGGTGCTATTCGGGGCGGTCTTTCCCGCGTTATTCGGGGCGGTCTTTCCCGCCGTGCTGCTGGTGGGCGAATGCACCGTTGTGCTGGTGGGATGAGCCGTCGTAGTGGATGGATGAGCCGTGGTAGTGGATGGATGAGCCGTGGTAGTGGTGGCAGGTTTCGGAGAACTGGTGGTCGGACCGTGCGACGACGACGTGGTGGGTCCCTTGGAAGTGCTGGCGCCGCCGCTGGCCGGCTTGGCCCCAGATGTAGCGGGCTTGGCGGCAGGTTTGGCTGGGGCGGGAGCACTCTTAGGCTTATCCGCGCAGAGCGCCGGGTAAGCTAAAAAAAGCAAAGTTACGAAAGCAGCCAGGGACTGGCCGGGCAGGATATTGCGTCCACGTAATTTCATTCAAAATCTCCTCAGTTGTTCCGATCAGACCGGTTCTCGAAGCGGCTACTGTATATCTTTCACTTTGCCGTTGACGAAGGTCACCTTCAGGTCCTTGTAAGTGTAGATTTCCTTGGTTCCAATCTTAGCCTTACGCAAAGGCTGTCCCAGGGCCGCCACCACCTGGTCGATGGTTTGGCCTTCCGCCACTTCGGGTGCGTCTGGCGGGGGCGGCGGAGGAGGCTCGATAGGAGCGGGCGGCGCTTCCGCTGCCGGCGCGGCGGGAGGGGGTGCGGGTTCGGCCGGCGGGGCTGGCCGGCCGGCCGGCGCCGCTTCCTGTTGAGCGGCTTGCGGCCCAGGCTGCCCCTTGTCGTCTTTTTTGGCGTCCTTGGCGTCTTCGGCAGGCGCCACGGTGATCACTTCATGGGCCAGCTTCAGGGCCTCGTCCGGCGTCGGAATGGATCCCTCGAAGGGTACCAGCAGCGTCGTCCCATAACGAACGTCGCTGATGGCGTCGGTGAAGAAGCTGAATAGGATACCCGCATCCTTGCCGCTGTCCCGGACTTCAATCTTCGTAACCCAGAATTTTTCCCCGCTTACAAATGTGTGGCTGCCGGGGGAATCCGGGACACTGCTCGCACCCGGGATATGGCTCTTAAGCAACCCGGGCATCTTTTTGAACTTTTCGTTTGCCGCGCAGGGTCCGCTCTGGGTGATCTGTCCCAGCCCGCGCTTGTATGTATTCCGGCAAGGGTTAGTACTGGACGCCGTCAGCATCAGCACTTTGTCTTTCTGCAGTACCACGACAGAACCGGCGGTGACGATATCGGTCTTGTCGTAGTTGGCTTTAGTGAGCGGGTATTCAGATTCCAGTTTCTTCTGGATGTCCGCGCTTTGGGCGTAGACCACGGTAGGTAACGCCGCTAGTACGGCTAGGACCCCATGGCGCATCTTGATTGTATTCATTGCGGCTATCTCCTAACATGCGGGGCACGTTCCGCCTGGCAGTTCGAGGAAAACTTGCCCGATTATACACCGGGTTTGCGATGTACGCAATGCTACGAATTGGCCATTCGTATTTCCAATGTTGATCTCGGTTAGGGATTGGGGATGGGGCCGAACAACTCGCGCGTGCCTAGCGACCGCCAGAAGGCGAAGACGGCGATACCCAGCAGGAGTAAGAAGGTGGCCAGTCCGGCCGGGGCATACCAGGTCTTCCAATCCGTGCCCAGCGTGATCTGATTCATGGTGTCGATGTAGAAAACGGCGGCAATCGTGGTCACCAGTCCGAGCCGCAGCAACACAAAAACGAGTACCGAATAAACGCCGATATAAATCGCTACGGCAACCTTCCAATCCGACGAGAAAGTACTGCCGTTGGACAGCATCAGCAGCAGGGCTGCGAGGATGGCGGCCGGGATGTCCTTGCGCACGAGCCGGCGCAGGCCGCAGATGGCGAAGAAGACCATTAAGCCGAAGAGCAGGTCGCCCGCGAGACTGCCGGCGTGCACGGCCAGCCACTGGCGGGCTCCCAGAGTTGCGGCGAGTTGCCCCACAGCAGCAGCGCGCGCAACGCCATGATGGTAGCTTGCGTGTTGCCCCAGGTTCCCGACGCGTCTTTCTTCGCCGCGATATAATGCAGCGCCTTGCTCGCCGTACTCGAAGCCTCGCCCCCCTTCAGCAGCGCCTGCACGGCCAGCCCCGTAGTCTCCACGGCGGCGCTCTCGCCCCTGCCGAAAACGCCGGTCTCCTCCGCCGTCCACCAGGCCTGCTCGTCTTTTTCCGTGCGCGCATCGAGCAGCATCTCGATCGCCCGGCGCGTGAACTCGCGGTCCTTCCCGTATTCGGCCGCGAAGTTGGCCTCGACCGCCAGTGTGTACGCATCCGCCTTGCCATTCAGGTGCGCGGCCACGTATTCTTTCGCCTTCTCTACCGCCGGACCCTTGAAGCCGGTGTTCTCCAGCGACCACCCCAGGTAAGCCGTAATCCGCAGCACGTCGCTGTTGTAACGATTGGTGGCGCCTTCGTTGATGAAATTCGCGTCCGGCTTCCAGCTTCCGTCCGCTTGCTGCTGCCCGGCCATCCACTGCTGCGTCCGTTCGATCAGCCGCGCATCCACATCATGCACGCGCGCCATATCGGAGAACTCCATCAGCCCGTATGCCGTCAAAATCTTGTTGGCGGGAGCATTGCCGAACCACGAGAATCCTCCCCCGGGCACTTCGAAGGTCAGCAGGCGCTGATAGCCGTTGGCAATAAATCCTTCCGCCTTCGCGTGGACCTCCGGAGTCAGCTTCTTGGTCCGCTTCATGTAATCGAGCGCCAGTACGTTGGGGTAAGTGGCCGACGAAGTCTGCTCGAAGCAGCCGAAAGGCATCCGCAAAATCGCGTCCATACCTTCCACCACCTGGCTGAGCGGGCCGGGATACAGCCGCACGAACAGCTTGCTGGCTTCGGCAATCGCCGCTGGCGGAAAGTTCACTTCGTGTTCGGCGGAGGTTTCCAGGCGCCCGTTGAACACCACGTTCTGCTCGCGTCCGTTGGGCACCACTTCGATTTCCCGCACCACGATGTCCGCCGGATTGTTGCCGCCGATCATGTGTGCGGCCAGCGTCAGCTTGAACTTTCCGATGCGCTGCGCCTCGATCGTAAATTGCGCCCCGCCCACCTGTCCCGCATCCACCGCCACGCTCTTGGCGGCGTTGTCGTCCACTAGCGCGAACCAATCTTCCTTCTTCAGATCCAGGTGGACGTCGCCGCGCGCCGCGGAGTAGTTGTACAAGGCCACCGGAATCGACACGCGATCGCCCTGTGTGAGCGTGACCGGCAGATCCAGATCCACGAAGAAATCCTGGAAAACTTTCAGGCTCGATACGCCGCTGCCCAGGGACCCGTGTATCGTGGAAGCAACCATCGCCATGCGCCATGTGGTGATCGAATCCGCCAGCGGAATGGTAATGCTGGCGGCGCCGTTCTGGTCGGTGATGATCTCCGGATTGATATAAAGCGCCTCAGGGAAGTAAGACCGTATGTGTGCGGCGGGCGCGGCCGGCTCCACCTTCGCCACGCTCACGCTCTCTGTAACCATACTTCGCGCCATCGCCATCCGTAGAGGAGACGCTGGCGCGGCCATGGGAGCCGCCATCGCAATCTGCGCCCGCATCGGCATCATGGCGTCCCCAGCGACGCCTCCCGCGACGCCCCCGATAATGCCAGCCAGCGGACCGTCCAAATTTCGAACACGGCGAGCGCCCATGCCGCCGCCCGCTCCCCGACCGACGACGGCCACTACCATGCTTCCGCTATCCGCCTGCCGCAGCATCGCGGAAAGCACCCCGCGGTCGCGCACCTCCAGCGTGATACGCCGCGACACACTCGCCGCGCCGTTGGAAACTTTCACATCGTATTCGCCCGCCGGAACAGCCGCCAGCGTGAACCGGCCATTGGCATTCACCCGGGTGTTGCGGGGCGCTCCGCCGGATACGCCTAGCGCCGTCACGGCAGCGCCCTCCATCGCCCCGCCTTGCTGATCCACAACCGTTCCCATAATTTCCGCCATGCCATTGAACGGACCCCGATCGTGTTCGATGGTTGCGTCCATCCGGCTGGCGCCGGAACTGGCCCGCCCCACCTGATTCCGCCCCCGCACCTCCAAATAGCCCATCAGATCGTCGTCGGTGTCGAACTGCTTATCCGGACCCGCGCTGCTCACTGCGTACAACCGTCCTTGCGGATACCACTGGACGTGTTGCACCCGCAGGCTGTTCCCCCAGGCATCCCGCAATTCGGCGCGCAAAGCATCGGGTTTTGGAGAATCCGCGCAGGTCTGCAGATCCGCCCCGCAATCCTGGGTAAAGACTTTCGCCAGCCTCTCCATCTGCGCGCGGTACCGAGTCCGGTAGCGTTCCGAATATTCCGCGTATTTCGCCATGGGAACCGCGCGGCCAAACTCCGCCTGGAACTCGTTTCCGCGCACCATCTCCGTGGCCGCAAACAGGGCCCGCGCCGCCCGGTCGCGCTGCTCAACTCGCGCCTCGGGAACCTGCTCCACAATCTCCGGCATGCCCAGCGAGTGGATCTCGTAGCGCGGCTTCATGGCTTCCTGCTCCAGATAAAAGAACAC
This sequence comes from Bryobacterales bacterium, assembly GCA_963818855.1. Taxonomy (GTDB): domain Bacteria; phylum Acidobacteriota; class Terriglobia; order Bryobacterales; family Bryobacteraceae; genus Bog-159. Next base: position 140,874 of record CAWFUH010000002.1, read on the forward strand.
CTTCGCCATGCCCGGCTGCTTTTCCGCCAGGGCAAACACCGCCTCGTCCACCACCTGCACGCCCAGCGCGGCAGCTACGCCCTCGCCCCGCCCGTTGGTCACGCGAAAGCGTATGCGCGCTTCATCGCCGGGTTTATAAGCGCCTGCGCGTCCGCCACTGCATCGATCTTCAACTCGCTGGCCGGCTCTACGAAAACCAGACGGTGATCGCCCATCGCCTGCGCGTCCTGCCCGAACAGGTAAGCGTGGATATCCACCGTGCCCGCCAGGTCCGGCGTGGCGGTCAGCGCCAACTCCGCCTGCCCGTTCACCATGTCCAGGTCGCGCGTCAGCACCGGCTGCCCTTCGCGGACCACATCCACGTATGCCATCCCGCGCTTCTTGGTCGAAAACACGCGCAACGCTATCCGATCCCCCGCGCGATACACCGCGTGTTCCGTGCGCAGCAGAATCTGGTCCGCGCCGTTGCGAACCTCCGGATGCACGGATCGCGTCGCGCGGTTCCCCTCTTTGTCCGCGGCTTCGATCTGCAAGGTCTCGTGGCCCGCGCCGGGGCGTACCCGCACGACAGCCACGCCGCCCTCGTCGGTAGTAGCGCTCTGCTCCGGGCTCCCCCCGGCATGCACTTTCACTTCGGCCACCGCGGGCGTTCCATCGGGATAGGCCGTGACCACGAAAACCTGGTTCTCCAGTCCCGGAACCAGCGCGCCTCCCTCCGGCACCGCCGTGATCGTCAGCGGCGATTCGCTCACCGTAATCGGTTCGCCGCGCGTCTCGGAATGGCCCGCGGCGTCCTTCACGGTGGCCTCCACCAGCACGGCCGCGGCCCCCTGATCGTGCGGGCGTCCCGCGAAATAATCCGGCAGCCGCAGATTGAACAGGTAGTCGCCCCCCGCCTTCGTCTTGCCTTGCTCGGAAACCGCGCGATACTCGCCTACATCCACGCCGGTGGCCTTCACTTCAACCACCGCATCATCCACCGGTTTGCCAAAAAAATAGTTAGCGCGCACCGTGCCTGTCACGTGATCACCCGGATGGTAGCCGCGCTTCACATGCTTGTCTTTGCCATCGAAATCTATCGCTACTTTGAATTTAGGCAGCACGTAGCGGTCGACGTTGAGCGCGAGTTCCGCGGTATTGGCGGAGGCTTCCTCGCCGCCCATCACCGCCCGCAAATGATAAGTTCCCAGATTCACTTCATCGGCCAATTCGAACTCGGCCGACGCAATCCCGAACTTGCTCGTCTGCGTTACCTTCCGGAACACCTTGTTGCCGCGCGAATCCTGCACTTCGAAGTTCATTTGGCGCGCTGCCACCGCCTCGTGATGCGCGCGATCGAGCGCCAGCGCCCGCACGTGTATGGTCTGGCCGGGCTGATAAACGGGCTTTTCCGTCGTGAGCAGAATCTGCACCTTATCCTCGAGCCGCACCTGCTCGGTGAACTCCGCTTCTCCGATAGGCGTCTCCGCCACGTAGCGCAGCGGATAAGTACCCACCAGGCCGCCCGGAAACCGGAACTGCGCCTCCGTGGTACCGCGCGCGTTCAAACGTCCCGTGAAGATCGCGATCTCTTTGCGGCCCTGCGGCGTCAACGCGATGCGCACCGAACTGGGGCCGGCGATCGGCGCATTATTCGTGTCCGTCACGATCACGCGCACGGCTGCCTCCGCGCCGCTCAAATAGGACTGCTGCCCCAGAATGTGGACCACCGGCATGCGCAGAATTCGCGAAATGGATTCGGTGCCTTCGATGGCGGCCTTGCCCTGCTGCCCCTCGTAAGCAAAGCCGTAATGCAAACGCTGCCACGGCAGTTCATCGCCCCCCAGTGGCTTCGTCAGCTTGATCTCTTCCCGCCACCCTCCTTTGCCCGCATCCACCGTCACGCGCTGCTCCACGCGCCCCAACACGCGGTCTTCCGGATCCAGGATCTCCACCGTAAGCTGTCCCGCGCCCGCATGCGGCGCTTGATATGGAATCGACGCCCGCACCACACCGTGCGCGTAAATCACGGACGGCACGCCTCCGTCCGCCATAACCGTTCCCTGAAAAGATTCGAGCATCGTCAGGCAGACGACGCCGCCCAGCGCCGCCAAAAGCAAGAACCATGTCTTCATGACGCATCTCCATTTATCGTAGATGTTCGTAGGTGATCGTATCTTTATCTGCGCTTAGTGGAATTTGACCGCCGCAGCGGCGAATTGGTTCCACAGAGCTGCCACACATGAATTGCGGCGGCCGGCGATTCCTTTCATGGGGCAAGCCGCCTCTGCTCTGCCCGGGAAATGCATTACAACCCGGGAAATGCATTACAATATGTTCGTACCCCACTTGCAACTATGTTGCAGACACTGATCATCACCCTCCGCGAGGGCGTCGAGGCCGCCCTGGTGGTCGCCATCGCCATCGCTTACCTGCGCAAGATCGGCCGTCGCGACCTCCTGCCCGCTGTTCACCGCGCCTTCGCAAGCGCTGTTATTGCAAGCTTTGGCTTCGCCTGGCTGTTCTCCCGGCTGGGTCTCGGCGAAGACTCATACGAAGGCTGGACGCTGCTGGTCAGCGCCGTCTTCGTGCTCTCCATGGTGCTCTGGATGAATCGCCACGCGCGCGGCATGAAAGGCGAAATTGAAACTCAGTTGCAACAACGCAGCGGAGCGGGCGGCCGCTGGGGCATCTTTCTCTTCGTGTTTCTGATGGTCTTCCGCGAAGGCGTGGAAACCGTCCTCATGCTCACCGCGGTCAGGTTCGATACCGCCGGAGTGCTCGATATTGCAGGCGTTGTGCTCGGTCTGGGCCTCGCCATCCTGTTCGGCGTGAGTTTCATTCGCGGCACCATCCGCATCGATCTGCGCAGCTTCTTCCGCATGACCACCGTCATCCTGATGGTCATCGTGGTGCAACTCGTTATCACCGGCCTGCATGAGCTCTCCGAAAGCCAGGTGCTGCCCAGCAGCCGCCAGGAGATGGCTTTAATCGGACCCATTGTCAGCAACGAAGTTTTCTTCTTCGTGGCCATCCTGGCCCTGGCCGGCGTCATGCTGCTCATGGAATACCGCAAACGCCGCGCCCCTGCGCTCGATGGACTCGCGGGCGCCGCCCTGCGCAAAGCCCGTTGGACCGCGCATCGCGAGCGCCTGTGGATGACCGCCTCCTGCCTCGCCACCGGCCTGTTTATCCTGAGCATCACCGCTGAATTCATCTACGCCAAATCCACCACCGAGCTGTCCGCCGCAGTTCCGGTTTCGCTGGTCAACGGAAATGTGCGCATCCCCGTAGCCAACGTCAACGACGGCAACCTGCACCGTTTCGCCATTGACGAAGCCGGTGTGCACGTTCGCTTTATCGTGATCCGCCGCCCCGATCAATCGCTGGTGGCTGCCTTTGATGCGTGTGAAATTTGCGGCAATCAGGGCTACTATCAGAAGGGCCCCAACGTGATTTGCAAAAACTGCGCCTCGGCCATCTTTATTCCCAGCATCGGCGTGCACGGCGGCTGTAATCCCATGCCCATCCCGTCCGCGGTCGAGGGAGATCAATTGGTCATCTCCGGCGACAAGCTCGTTCCCGGCGAGAAAATTTTCCGCAATCCCAGTTAGCCGCATGTTTCTGCGCTTCGTAAGCCAATCCATCCGCCGCGCGCCGCGCCGCAAAGCCATGACGGTGGCGGCGGTGGCCATGGGCACGGCGGTAGCCACCGCCATGCTCGGGGTCATGCTGGATATCGGCGACCGCGTGAATCGCGAGCTCCGCAGCTTGGGCGCCAACTTGATGGTGACTCCCAAAGTGCGCTCGCTGCCGGTCGAGATCGGCGGCATCAATTACCGTCCCGTTTCCTCCCAGGACTTCATCCCCGAAGACCAGGTAGCCAAGATCAAGACCACCTTCTGGCAATTGAATATCACCGGCTTCTCGCCCTCATTGAGCGCCTCGGCCACGCTCAACGGCCGCGCCGTGCCGGTCGAAGGAGTCTGGTTCCGCCGCACCCTGCGCGGAGCGGACGGTACCCCGATCGAAGCCGGACTCCGCACCGTCAACAATACCTGGAAAGTAGACGGCCGCTGGATAGACGATCTCGTGCCCAGCACGCAAACACAAACGATGCCATGCTAGGCAGCGCGTTATCCCGCCGCCTCAACCTCAAGTCCGGCGACACCCTGCAGCTCTTCTCCCAGCCGTTCACCATCGCCGGAATCATCTCCACAGGCGGCGAAGAAGAAGATCGCGTGTTCATCCGCCTCGAAGTTTTGCAGCGGCTCGTCAACCGCCCCAACCAGGTGGACGCCGTCCAGGTCGGCGCCCTCACCAAGCCCGAGGACGAATTCGCGCGCAAAAATCCCGCCAGGATGACTCCCAAAGAATACGACCGCTGGTATTGCACGCCATACATCAGCTCCATCGCGCACCAGATCGAAGAGGTTTTGCCCATGGCGGTGGCGCGGCCCATCTGGCGCGTGGCCGACAACGAAGGGAAAGTCCTTGGCAAAATTCGCGGCCTGATGCTGCTCATCACCCTGGCGGCGCTGGCTTCCGCCGGCCTCACCGTCTGGAGCGTCATGGCTACCACGGTACTCGAACGCCGCGGCGAGATCGCCATCATGCAAGCCACCGGTGCAACCAACGGATTGGTCGCCGCCCTGCTCTCCACCGAAGTGGCGCTCGAAGGCGCGGCCGGCGGATTGATCGGCTCCTGGGTGGGCCTCCTGATGGCCGCCTGGGTGGGCCGCAGTGTATTTCAGACCGCGCTCGAAACGCCCGCCATCCTGGGTCCCATCGTGGTGGGCGCGGCGGTGCTCGCATCGGTCGCCGGCGCGGCCCAGCCGTTGCGGCGCGCCCTCATGCTGGAGCCCGCGGTCACCCTGCGGGGAGGCGAGTGATGTTCTGGAATTTTGTCCTCCGCGCCGTTCAATTCCGCAAGCGCCGCCTGGCCCTGGCTTTCGCCGCCCTGGCCGTATCCGCCACTCTGGCCACGGCGCTGTTCTCCGTCTATTCCGATATCGAACGCAAGATGCGCGTCCAGTTCCGCGGCTTCGGCGCGAACATGGTCATCGCCCCCGCGGGCGACGCGCAGACCGTGCCGCTCACTGCCGTCGCGCTGGCCGAACGCCTGTCCGCCGTGGCCGCCCCGTTCGTATATACGGTCGGCCGCGTGGATGGCGAACCCATTGTAGTGGCCGGCGTGGATTTCGGCCGCGCCGGTCCGCTGATCGATTACTGGCGCGTGGATGGTGCGCGCACGGTGGGCGCCGGGGAGTGTCTGGCCGGCGCGAACGTAGCCGCGCACTTCCGCCTGCATCCCGGCCAGAAGCTGCCTCTCGAAAACGCGCCGTGCGTCATCCGCGGCGTGGTTTCGACCGGCGGCGCGGAAGACTCCCAGGTGATCCTCCCGTTCCTCGCGGCGGCGCAGTTGGCGGGCCTGCGCGATCGCGCCAGCCTCATCCAAGTGCGTGCCGATGGCGAGCGCCTCGCCTCTACCCAGGCTGCCCTGGCCGCGGCGCTTCCCGATGCCGACGTACGCCTGCTCCACGCCGTCGCCGAAACGGAAGCCAACGTCGTGCTCAAGGTCCGCTCTACGCTCTTCCTTTTGACCGCTCTGATTCTGGCCATCACCACGCTCTGCGTCACCAATAATTTCAGCGCCCTGGTGCTCGAGCGCAGTAAAGAGATCGGCGTCTTGAAAGCCATCGGCGCGGCGGAGAAAAAAATCGCGGCCCTGTTTCTATCCGAATCGCTGATCCTGGGCCTGGTTTCCACTGCCGCCGGATACGCCCTGGGACTCCTGGTGGCCTGGGGAATCGGACGCCAGATCTTCCCCGAATCCGCGGCCGCCGGCGTGGGTGTAAACTATGGCGTGTTCCTGCCGGTCGCGGCCGTCACCATGACCATGGCTGCCGTAGCTACTTTCGCCGCTGCCTCCCGCATCTGGCGCATCCGGCCGGCCGTGATCTTACGCGGAGAATAGTAAATGGCATTCGTCGAGCTGGAAAACGTCACGAAAGCATACGACAGCGGCTGGGCAGCGCCGGTCAAAGCGCTTGACCGCGTCAGCTTTACCGTGGAATCCGGGCAGTGGATCGCCATCATGGGACCGTCGGGATCCGGCAAGACCACCTTGCTGAATATCCTCGGTTGCCTCGATCAGGCGACCCACGGCGCCGTGCGCATCGGTTCGGTCGACACGTCCACGTTGTCGCGCGCTGAGCTGGCCCGCTTTCGCGCCGAAACTGTCGGCTTCGTCTTCCAGCAGTTCCATCTCATCCCCCACCTGACGGCTCTTGAGAACGTCATGCTGGCGCAGTACTTCCACAGCATGACTGATGAGGTGGAAGCGCGCGCGGCGCTCGATCGGGTCGGCCTGACCGATCGCGCGCATCACCTGCCCTCGCAGCTCTCCGGCGGCGAGCAGCAGCGCGTGGCCATTGCCCGCGCGCTGGTCAACGATCCGAAAATCGTGCTGGCGGATGAGCCCACCGGCAACCTGGACGCCGCCAACCAGCGCATCGTCCTCGAACTGCTCGCTCAGCTTCACCAGCAGGGCCGCACCATCCTGATGGTCACGCACGATGAGCAGGTAGGCCGCTGCGCCGATATCCGCATCGACCTGGAACACGGGCGCATCGTCGAGACCACCCACTTCAGCATGGAGGCCAATCAGGAATTCGATGAAGTGCTGGAACAGTTGTGGGCCGCCAGTGAGGACACTTTCCACGAAGAGCCCGAGCACTTCACCGCCGCACAACATCGCAAGGTCTGCACCATGATGGCGCGCATCGGCCTGGTGGAAATGCGCGCCGGCGAAATGGTTTTCACGCCGCGCGGCGAGCAGCGCGCCCGCAGCGTCATTCGCCGCCATCGCCTGGCCGAGCGCCTGTTCATGGACGTGCTGGCCATCCGCGACGAGGGATCCATCGAGCAGAACGCCTGCACCTTCGAGCACATCCTCAGCCCGGAGGTCACCGACCGCATCTGCACATTCCTGGGCCATCCCCGCACTTGCCCGCACGGCAGCCCCATTCCCGAAGGCGATTGCTGCCTGGAATCCCGCGGCGGCGCGCTGGCGGCTTGTGGGGCAGGCACCCTGCCTGCGGCGGCCTCGTAGGCCGCCCGCCCGTATCACTTAAATCCCGCCCTCCGCCGCCGCGCGCCGTCGCTCGATGCTGGCCGGCTCCCGCTCGCGTAGTTCCGCTTGCAACCGCGCGTCCGGCAGCGGATCGCCCATCTTCAACCGGAGCGGAACCACCCCTGCCCAAATCGGCAGCGCGTAATCCTCTTCGTCATCAATCGGCCCGCCGGTGCGCACCTTGGCGGATACTTCGTCAAGCGGCAGCACCAGCACCGTAGTGCTCTTCAGTTCCTGTGCGGTAGGCTGCCGGACTTCGTCCCAGCGCCCCGGCACAATATGATTGGTGAAATGGCCGAGTGCCGCCATCTTCTCTTCCGGATCCTCGACCAGACGCGCCTGCCCCAGTACCACCACCGAGCGGTAATTCATCGAGTGATGGAAAGCCGAGCGCGCCAGCACCAACCCGTCCACCAGCGTGACCGTGACGCATATCGTGGCACCCTGGCCCAGCTCGCGCAACATGCGGCTGGCCGCGGATCCGTGAATATAAAGCTGGTCGCCCGCCCGCGCATAGCCCGTCGGAATCACGTAGGGCTGGCCGTCCACGGCAAATCCTACGTGGCAGACAAAACCTTCATCGAGAATCGCGTGGACCTGCGCACGATCGTAGACGCCCCGTTTGGGCAGACGCTTTACCTGTGTACGTTCGGTGGGTGAGTACGTTTCCATGTACTCACCATTCTGACAGTTTTGCGATGCCGCAGGCACCCTGCCGGGGTGCCCTCATAGGCGTTAAAATAAGGCCGTTCGGGAAGATGACCCTGTGTTAGGAGATCCAGCTTAGTGGGCTGTTCTTGGGTGAAACTTCCCACAACCGGACTTCAGGCCAGGATCGGCATACACTTTCGCGGGTCGGGGGGGTGTCTACGCGGCATCCGGTTGGACCACATGGTCAGTGCGGGACGACCCGGCAGAAGACTGCATCTGGTTATACTCCTTTTTTGCCTGGTTGAGAATCGGAATGTCGGGGTCCGCCTCTTTCCAGAGGTCGAGAAAACCCTCATAGACCGCCTTCGCCTTGCGGCGATCCCCAGACATCACCAGAGCCCTGGCCAGCTGAAGACGTGCAGCAACTACGATTGTCGGATCGCTCGAAACCACGCCCATATTATCGATGAGCTTTCGGAATTCCGCGGCGGCCTCAGCGGGGCGGTGCGCGGCCAGATGTGCCTGCCCACGCAGGTAGATTACGAACAAAGAACCGGAGAAACCGGACGTAGCCGAGCTCTCCCAACCCAGCTCATATGCGGCGGCCGGATCGAGCAGCTTGATCGCGGCAGCGGGATCATGCCTGTTCAACGCCAGTTGGGCACGCAGAAAAGGCAGGTGGGCGAATTGGACAAAGGTACCCCCCGGGAAGCGCCGATCCAAGTCGTTGACAAGCGCTTCGGCCCGCGGATCGCCAAGGAAGGCAAGGGCCAGGGCCGTGCCGGTTTCCGCGTCCCGATCCTGGGCGTAGTGCCGGAGAGCCGAGGTCAGGGCCACCCGCGCCTCCGCCGTGTTGCCGAACAGAAATTCGCGGACGGCAATTCCGGCTTCGTGCTGTGCCGCCTGGTCGGGACGTTGCGTCCCCACTGCTACATCGACCGCCTGCTGCCACTTCTCGCGGGCTTTTCGCAGATGTCCATAATAGGCCAGCATGTCGCCCCACATGTCCAGGAGCCAGCGTTCGGTGCCCACGCCTGCCTCACTCGCGGCAGCCGCCTGATCCAGCTGCTGCCGGTCGCCCTTCAGGAACGCGGCCTGGAGCCTCAGGGCGAAAAATTCGTGAAGATGCAGCTTTCGCTGTTCGGCGCGCTTGATTACGGATTCGGCGTCGCCCGGACGATTGCGAACAATGTAGCTGTTGGCGAGGTTGTGATACCCGTAGCCTGCATCGGGATCCAGTTCGATGGCGAGCTTCCCCTCCTGCTCCGCCCGGTCGAACTTGCCCACACCCAGAGATAGCGTTCCGGAAAGAAGACTGTGGGGCATAGAGTCTCGGGGATAGCTTTGAATCCACAATTCACAGGTTTGGCGCGCTTTGATCAGGTTTTCCAAGACTCTGAGCTCGTAGTTCAGATCGACAAAAAACCTCTCCTGGTCGCTGACGGTATCGCGGAGGCTCCAGGCCTTGGCGATTCGCTGCCGCCCCAGAGGCTTATCTCCCAATGAAATGTCCATGCTTCCCAGGAAGGAGTACGCGCTGGCGAATTCAGGATCGATCTCCACCGCGTGCTGGAACAGGTGCTGCGCGGTGCGATCCTTCGTGGAGACCGCGTCACGCGCCGCCGTGTAAACCCTCAGCGCTTCGAGTGAAGTTGTAGTCACCTCGGCTAAGGACGTCGAGTTGCGCTGAATGGCGGCCAGCGATTCCGCAGTCCGTGCCCTGAATCGCGCCGCGATTCGCCCTAGCGTAGCCGCCGTATCTTCTTTCCTGCCGGACTGAAGTTGCTCCGCGAAAAGCACGGCACCCGTCCGGCAGTTTTTCGCAGTCAAACCCACCACAAGCTTGCTGCTCAATACATCCACAGAACCTTCCACTACGGCTGCGCTCCCCGTGCGCTCGCAGATCTCGCGGGCAAGATTCGCGGTAAGCTGCGCGTTCGCGGGTTGCCGCATGAGACCCAGCACGCGCCGGACGTTTCCATCCGGAATCACCTGGAAGGGTGGCTCTTGGAGCTGCGCCAACAACTCCGGCCGGATCGTGCTGTCAAGCGCTGGATCGCCGGTGGTGTTCCTGAGTTCCGCGACGGTCAGGGTGACTTTTCCGATGGACTTAGGGGCTCGGTGCAGATAAAGGTAGCCAGCGGCACACGCGGCAACTGCCAGCGTGGTAATGCCAGTGAGGATTCGGCGTCGGCTCCAGCCGGAGAGCGTACCTGCACCCGGCCCCGCTCCGCGGCTCAAGCCCTGCAGATCCGCGCGAATCTCCGACGCATGCTTATAACGCCGCTCGCGGTCCTTTTCGAGGCATCTTTGAATGATGCGTTGAATTCCTGAAGGAAGCGAAGGATTCAGATCCCGCGGCGGCGTCGGCTCACGATTGAGAATGCAGTCGAAGACCACCGGCGGATGCGGCCCGGAAAAGGGCAGAGCGCCCGTGGCCATCTCATAGAGGACCACCCCGAGAGAGAACAGGTCGGTGCGTCGGTCCAGCGGTTCGCCGCGGATCTGTTCGGGAGACATGTGGGACACGGTTCCCATGACACTGCCGGCGGCGGTCAGTTCCGCCTGCATGGTGTGGGTTGTGCCGCTGATGGAGTCAGGATGGGTATCGAACGCGGGACCGATTTTGGCTATTCCGAAATCCAGAAGCTTGGCGTGACCGCGGGACGTTACGAAGATGTTGGCCGGTTTGATATCGCGATGAATGATATCAGCCGCGTGGGCGGCCTCCAGCGCGTCTGTGAGTTCGCTGGCGAGTGAGACGATAGTTTCCGCAGGCAACGGACGGCCCTCGATCGAATGCTTGAGCGTGGTTCCCTCGAGATACTCCATCACGATGAAAGATCGTTTGCCGTCATTGCCGATCTCATGGATCGTGCAGATGTTGGGGTGATTGAGGGCGGAAGCGGCCCGCGCTTCGCGGCGGAAACGCTCGAGAGCCTCGAGATCGTGAGCCAGCTCTTCGGGTAAAAACTTCAGCGCTACAAAGCGGCCCAGTTCGAGGTCCTGAGCCTTGTAGACTACGCCCATACCGCCACCAGCAACTCGTTCGAGGAGGCGGTAATGGGAGACGGTGGCGCCGACTGGGATCTCGCCCGCTTGCTGGCGGTCGTGACTCTCCCGGCGCGCTTGCTCTCGCGCCGCCACTTCTATCGCCGGACTTTCCAGGAAACTCCCGGCGTCCTGCTCCAGCTTCAGAAGCCCACGGACTTCGCGTTCCAGCACCGCGTCGCCTGCGGCGGCCCGGTGCAGGTAAGCCTCACGCTCTTGGGGCGGGCGCTGCAACACCAGTTGCAGCAGGTCATCGAGTTGTTTCCACCGGTGCGAATCCATCGCCTATCCTACCGGTCATTGCGCCGTAGAGCCAGACCTTCGCGGTGGCGAAGTCGCGCCGCACGGTCGCCGGGGAGATTTTGAGCACTTCGGCAGTCTCGTCGGCGGTAAGACCGCCAAAGAAGCGCATCTCCACAACCTGGACCTTGCGCGGATCAAGCCGCGCCAGGTCGTTCATGGCGTCGTCGAGTGCTACCAGATCGGCGGAGCGCTCGCCGCCCACCAGGGCTGCCTCATCGAGGGAAAGGTGTTGCACGGCGGCCCCGCGTTTCAGGTTTTGCCGCCGCGCGTGCCCAACCAGAATGCGCCGCATCACCTGGGCCGAAACCGCGAAGAAATGGGCCCGATCCTGCCATTGCATGCGCTTGTAGCCCACCAGCCGCAGGTAGGCTTCGTTGACCAGGAGGGTCGTTTGGAGGCTGTGGCCGGGGCGCTCGCCTCGCATGTAGCGGTGCGCCAAGCGCCGCAGTTCGGTATGCACGATTGGGGCGAGTCTTTCCAGCGCGCTTTGATCTCCCCCGCTCCAGGCTTGGAGCAGTTGGCTTACATCTTCCAAAGCCGGTTTGCGCCTCCCTCGATTCGCTCGTAAAAATTATACCGCCCCCCGTGAGCGTTTTAGCGGGGCGTTCTGCGCCTATCTGAAGTGGAGGCAGATATGAGACAACGGTCGATAGTCAGTTTGATCTTTGCTAGCAATTTGCTGGTTGTGAGTGGAATGGCACAGCCGCGTTATACGGTCACCGACTTGGGCATCATCGGACCCTCGACAACCGTAGCGCCGGTGCAGCCGTTTGGCATAACGAATCGGGGATTAATCGCCGGTGGCGCATTTGTTGGCGACGACGAGCATGCGGTCCTCTGGTACCTCGGGCGGCGCTTCGACTTGGGCACGCTGTCCGGGGGATTGAACAGCATCGGGCTGGCTCTTAATCAAAGCGGTCAGGTAGTGGGTATCAGCGAAACCGGGACCGTGGATCCCAATGACGAAGATTTCTGCGGCTTCCAGGCGGACGGGCTGCCTAGCCATGGCGGCGCGTGCCTGCCGTTTTTGTGGCAAAACGGTGTGATGCGTGCGTTCCCGACGCTTGGAGGAACAAATGGCGTAGCCATCGGGACCAACTCCTTTGGCGATGTCGCCGGCTGGGCCGAAAATGCCCTTGCGGCGTCGGACTGTCCCGGAACGCAGAAACTCCAGTTCAAACCCGTCATCTGGCGCAACGGCAACATCCAAGAGCTGCCGACGCTGGCCGGAGACGATGTGGGAGGCGCCTACTTCATCACCGATAGCGGGACCATCGTAGGCTCATCGGGCAAGTGCGGAACTTTTAACGGCAATGCCTTTGCCAATCTTCAACCGCTGCACGCCGTCGTGTGGCAGGACGGCAAAATAATGGACATCGGTAACCTGGGCGGAACCGGACAAGGCACGGGAAACCTACCCGTTGCAGCCAATAATCGGGGGCAAGTGGTAGGCGGTTCGGACCTGGCTGGAAACCAGGTTAGTCATGCGTTCGTGTGGACCGAACAGCAAGGGATGAAAGACCTTGGCACACTCCCTGGGGATGAGGATAGTTTTGCGATCTACATCAACGAGGCCGGACAGATTGTTGGCTTGTCACAGGCCGCGAACTTCAACATCCGTGCGGCTATTTGGCACGACGGGATTGCCAGCGACCTCAATGATCTGATCCCCGGAGACTCGCCGTTGTATCTGCTGCTCGCATCCGCCATCAATTCTCGTGGTCAGATCGTCGGCCTGGCGGCGGACGTGGCTGGCAATCTTCACGGTTACGTGGCAACCCCTGACGGCTGCAATGCCCAAGCGCTCGATGGGCATGAGCGCTGGACCCTGTCGGAAGAAGGACGAAGAATTCTGGGGACGCTGCCTTATGTAAGGTTCGTCCCGCGTCGGCAGGAGTAGGTTGGATTCTGATTGACGAGAATCGATTGCATGCCTGGATCGGCAAAGCGAGGCCATCGATCCCAAAGCGGGTCAATTGTTGTTGCCAGGCAAATTCGAACGGGGTTGGCTCGGTACCGGCGCCCTGTCGCGACGGCCCTTGGGGTCAGCCCTTCGGCGCTTGGGAGAAGTTACCCGTCTCCTCTTTCCAAAACTGACCCATCCAAGGCAAACGTGGGCTGAAATCCGTGGGGTAGAGGCCCGGTTACGAGTTGGGCGATGGTCGGGTTTCGTCGTCATGGCTCAACCGATAGAATGAAAGAGCGTGCTTCCCAGACATCGACGATCGACAGAACGAAGGCTCCGCGCTCTTGAAAGGGCGCGTGGTGTTTTGCAGGCGATCGCCGACGGTAGCCGTGATCCGTATGAAGGCTACCGTGAGGTATACGGAATCTACGTTCAGGCCAGCGGCGCGATTGAAGAGTTGAAGCCGCTCTTTCGACTTCCGAACATCTACCCAGATGGACCTATCCATGTGGATGATGAGTTCCGTCATACCATCATCACAGCCGCAGTCGATTGGCTCCAAAACAACGCAGGTTTGCCGATTGCCCGGCCTGTTTGACCGCCCCCCACTGACACCAACGGGAGAACGAACCACGGACATGGCGATGATGATTCACGATGCCCGCGCCCCGGAAAAGACCGTGCACTGTCTGCCACCACTGGTTCCATCCCAACTCACGAGTAGGACCACGTCAACACACTTGCAGTAAGCCGGAGTGCCAAGCGGCGCGGCGGAAGAAGACGCAGGCAAACTGGCGAGCGAGGAATCCTGAGTACGGTATCGGCTACCGCATTCAGCAGCGGGGAGCGCAGGAGCAACCGCCGGAGCCATTACGTTTGCCGCCGCCATTAAGCCAACTTCCCTGGGATCTGGCGAAAGACGAGTTCGGACAGAAAGGCTCTGATTTCATTGGGGTTATGGGATCACTTCTGGTGCGCACGGCGAAAGACCAGTTCCGCTCGTTTATAGTTGATGCGTCGGAAGTTTCCGATACACTTCCCGCTCCTGCCGAAAAAGACCAGTTCCAGCCTGCCCCATACTGAATCGACGACGCCACGGAGCAGCCGCCATGAATCTGGAGTTCCACCAGCTCGACCGGCGCTGGGAGCACTTGCGAGTGCGCCATCCGGCGCGGCAGCGGCGGCTACTGGCGTCGCTGGCCGAGAGCGGGCAGCAGACGCCCATCGTGGTAGTAGCGGCGGAGGACCGGGCGGATCGTTACGTGGTCATCGACGGCTATAAGCGGATCGCAGCGCTGGAGCAACTGGGCCGGGACACGGTGGAGGCAGCGGTATGGCCGATGAGCGAAGCCGCGGCCGTGCTGCTGGACCGCTCGCTGCGACTAAGCGAACACGAGACCGCGCTGGAGGTGGGCTGGCTGCTGGCGGAGTTGGAGCGGCGTTTCGATTACGGGCTAGACGAGCTGGCGCGGCGGTTTGATCGCAGCTTGAGCTGGGTATCGCGGAGGCTGGCACTGGTGGAGGTCCTGCCGGAAGCCATCCAGCAGCAGGTGCGCGAGGGCCAGATCTTGGCGCAAGTGGCGTTGAGGTTCCTGGTGCCGGTGGCCCGCCAAAACTTGGAAGATTGCCAGCGAATGGCGGCGATCTTCGCCAAACATCACTGCGGTACGCGGGAAGCCAGCCAACTGTATGCCGCCTGGCGCCAGGGGTCGGCCGCGATTCGCAAACGCATCCTGGATGCGCCGGAGCTGTTTTTCAAAACGCAGCGGCAAGCGCAGGAGAAAGCCCCGGCCGAGGCCGGAGCCGAACTGTTGCGGGATCTGGAGATGGTGGCCGCCATCGTGAACCGCGCTCAGCGGCGGCTGGCCGGCGCGGCGGCGCTGGAGCTGGATCGCCAGCAGTGCGAAGCCGCAGGGCAGCAGATCGCTCGCGTTCAAAATCAACTCCGCCGCATCGACGAAAAACTCTTACTGGAGCAAGCACCGCATGTTGAGCCAAGCGCAACGCAGCACGATTCTGGAACTGAACGCGCAGCGGAGTGGGCAAACGCGAGATTGCGCGGGTGCTGGGGATCTCCCGCGTGGCCGTCCGCAAAGTCCTCCGCTCGAACTCCAACACAGTGCCCGAGTTGCAGCGTGCGGAGAAAGCCGAACCTCACCGGCAACAGATCCTGGAGCTTTTCGACCAGTGCAAGGGGAATCTCGTGCGAGTCCATGAGGAGTTGGTGGCCACCGGCGGCGCGAAGTTGTCGTATGCCGCGTTAACGGCTTTCTGCCGGCGGCACGGAATCGGCTACGCGCCGCCCGTGCCGGCAGGTCAGTATGATTTTGCGCCCGGCAAGGAACTGCAGCACGACACGTCTCCCCACGAGCTCGAACTGGGCGGCAAGAAACGCCGGGTACAGACCGCCTCGGCGGTGCTGTGCTATTCGCGGATGCTGTTCTTCCAGTGCTATCCCACCTTCCGGCGTTTCGACTGCAAGGTATTTCTCACCGAGGCGCTACATTACTTCGGCGGCGCGGCAGCGCGGACCATGATCGATAACACGCACGTGGTGGTGCTGCGCGGCAGCGGGCGCGAGATGGTTCAGGTGCCGGAGATGGCCGCCTTTGGAGAGCGTTTGGGCTTTCAGTTCGTGGCGCACGCGATTGGGAATGCGAACCGTTCCGCGCGCGTCGAGCGCCCCTTATCAGCTTAGTCATTGGTTATGCACAGTTGACGGTCGAATCCTGGCCCAAGATGGTGATTCTTAACGGAAATACTACCAAAATGAAGCCAGGTTATTTTGCATAATCGTTAGACTTTCTTCCGGGGCGGGTCGATGCTCGCCCAAAGGAGGAAGCAAGTGATCACCGAATATTTTAAATGGCGCCAGTCTCTCACGCGACTTCTGGCGACCCCTGCGGGTCCGCACCTTTCAGCGATATCGGAAGGACTGAAAGCCCAGGGATTCAGCTATTGGATTCTGCGTAAACGGCTGCAAGGGGCCGCCCACTTTAGTCAATGGAACCAGCGCAAGGGGAGGTCTATCGAACAGCTACATGAAAGCATGCTGGGGGAATTCGAGGTACATTTGAGCACGTGCCGTTGTCGCAGACCGTTGCGGTTATCCGGTCACGACGATGTAAGGCTGCTGGCTGGCGCACAGGCGCTTATGGATTATTTGCGGGGCTGCGGCGTGGTCACTTCTGTGCCGCCGCCGAACCAGGAGGCCGGTCCGTCGCCTTTGGTTGCGGCCTTCCTGGAATGGATGCGAACCCAGCGCGGCACCCGAGAAGGCACGTTACGCCAATACGGCGTCGTCATCGAGGACGCGCTGGCGGCCCTCGGTACAGATCCCCGGCTTTACCGAGCCGAATCGATCCGCACCTTTATTCTCAGCCGGACCAAGGGCCGCAGCCGATCGAGAGCCAAAGAGGTCACCTCGGTAATGCGGATGTTCTTGCGTCACCTGATTGCTGAGGGTAAGTGCAGGACGGGGCTGGACGACGCTGTGCCGAGCCTGGCGATGTGGCGTCTCTCCGCGCTCCCTCGATACCTGCCGGCCGCCGATATCGAACGTGTGATTGCCGCTTGTGAGCGTGAGACCACAGTTGGACTGAGGGACCGTGCTGCGATTCTGCTCTTGGCACGGCTTGGGTTGCGCGCAGGTGACATTGTCAAAATGGACCTCAGCGATCTTGATTGGGTGAGTGCCAGCGTTCGCGTGTCGGGTAAATCCCGTTACGAAGTAAAACTTCCCATCACGCAAGAAGTGGGTGATGCCATTCTGGAGTACTTGCGAAGGGGGCGCCCGCCCGTTCAGGACAGCCGTCTGTTCGTCCGCGTGCTAGCCCCGTGGAAGCCACTCAAGGTCTCTTCCGTGCCCGCGATCGTAGAGCGTGCCATTGCCCGGGCCGGCGTGGAGGCGCCATTTCGCGGCGCGCACGTACTTCGCCATTCGGCTGCCACAGAGATGTTGCGCCAAGGCGCCACGCTCGAACAGGTTGGCACCGTCCTCCGCCATCAGTATCTCGACACAACGGCGCACTATGCCAAGGTAGACGTGCAGCGTCTCCGGAGCATCGCTCTTCCGTGGCCGGAGGTGTTCCCATGCTGAGCCAACTGGTGGATTCCTATCTTGAGCTTCGGCGGTCTACTGGTTTCGGCATGAAGGTGCATCAGTACCTGCTCCACGGCTTCGCTTCTTTTGCTGCCCAGCGGGGGGAAACCCACATCCGTACTTGCACGGCCATAGAGTGGGCAACCCAAGCCCCGTCAGAGGGTCAGCGTGCCAACCGCCTGGGCATGCTCAGGGTGTTCGCCCGCTTCGCCCGTGCCGAAGATGCGGGTCATGAGGTCCCCTCCGAACGAGTGTTCCGGGCACGACGGGTCCGCTATCGCCCTTTCATTTTCACTGCCGATCAATTACATGAATTGCTGGTGCGTGCCTCAAAGCTTCCACCGGGTGGATCGATCCGGCCATGGACCTTTACGACGCTTTTCTCGTTGCTGGCCGTCACCGGCTTGCGCATTTCCGAGGCGTTGAACCTCCGGCTCCACGACATAACTGAAGACTGCTTGGTGATTCGGGAAACAAAGTTCCAGAAGAGCCGCCTGGTGCCGCTGGATCCGACGACGATGGTCGGCCTCAAGCGGTATCTGGATCGCAGAGGAACAGTTCAGGACGATCACGTGTTTGTCTCCCAGCGTGGCCGTGGCATGCGGCCTTCCGGCGTCGTGACCGTATTTCTACGTATCGTGCGGGCGATGGGGATCCACCCCGGTCCGGGGCAACCCGGCCCGCGCGTCCATGACCTTCGTCATGGTTTTGCAGTCAGGGTCCTCGAGTCCTGCTCCGGTGACCGAACGGTCGTCGATGCAAACATGCTGGCCTTAATGACCTATATGGGCCACAGCCAGATCGATAGTACCTATTGGTATCTTCACGCGACTCCCCACGTACTGGGACAGATCTCCGATCTGTCGGAGACTCTCTGCAAAGGAGACCGATCGTGACGCCTCTGGCTCCTTATATCACCGCATTTCTGCGCGAGCGGCTTCCCATTGATCGTCGCGCGAGCGAACATACCTGCGACACCTACGCGCACGCGTTCCGCCTGTTGTTTCAGTACGCCGCCTCGCGATTGGGTAAAAATCCATCGCAACTGGACCTGGAGCAGATCGACGCACCCTTGGTCGTCGCATTTTTGCAGCACATCGAGACCGAGCGCAAAAACGGACCCGTGACGAGGAACGTCCGGTTGTCCGCCATCAAATCGTTCATGCGATATGTCGAGTATCAAGTCCCATCCGCGTTGGAACAGGTACGACGGATTCTCGCGATACCGCTTAAGAAGACTGATACGAAGTTGGTTGCGCACATCACGCTCGACGAGATGCAGGCCGTACTGAATGTCCCTGACCCGCGGACTCGGTTCGGAATCCGCGATCGAGCCATGATGGACGTTTGCTTTGTCGCAGGTCTTCGAGTCTCCGAGCTTGTGGGTCTGAGGGTCGATAACGTGACCTTTGAGCCGCGGCCCTTCGTCCGAATCCTCGGAAAAGGCAGACGCGAACGAGTGCTGCCAGTCTGGACGCGGACCGGTGCAAATCTTCGTGCATGGCTTGCCATCCGTGGCGAGGCGGCCGTGCCCGAACTCTTCCTCAATGCACGCGGTAGCGCCATGTCACGGACTGGATTCGAATACGTGCTCAAATGCCATGTAGCGGCTGCGAGACTGAGTTGTCCCTCGTTGTGCAACAAGCGCGTTTCACCACACACCTTGAGGCATGGCTGTGCGATGTTGATGCTCCAAACCACACACGACATTCGGAAGGTTGCCCTCTGGCTCGGCCACAGCAGCGTGCAGACCACCGAGATGTATCTTCGGGCCGACCCGACGGAGAAGCTGGCCGCTGTCAGCGCACTCACCCCTCCCGCCCTTCGCAGAGGGAGATTCAGTGCGCCGGACCAACTTGTTGCTATGCTGACCGGCGGACGAAAGGACAAAGATTATGCAAAGGAGTCAACGGAACAAACGCCGTGGATAGGTCCAAGGAGACGGCTAACTGTGCATAACCAGGAACTGCGCTGATAAGGGGTTATGCGCTGCAGTGCATAACCCCTTTCATTTCATCGAGAATAACTTTCTGGCCGGGCGCACCTTCCGCAGTTGGGAGGATCTGAATCAGCGGGCGCGGGAGTGGTGCGACAAGGTCAACTCGACTTATAAGAAACATATCCGGGCGGTTCCGCGGGAACTGTTCGCCGTCGAGCGGCTGCACCTGAAGCCGCTGCCGGCGTGGATTCCGGAAGTCTACCGGCTGCAGCAGCGCCTGGTCGATATCGAAGGGTATGTGGCGCTGAACAGCAACCGCTATTCGGTCCCGGTGGACTGGATCGGCCGTCGCGTGGAGGTGCGTGAGACGAAGGACAAGATCGAGATTCAACTGGATGCGCGCCGCCTGGTGACGCACCGGCGCATCGCCGAAGCCGAGCATCAGCGCGTGATGCTGGCCGAGCACCGGCCGCCCCGCGGCCAGAGGGACGCGCGTCCCGATCCGCATCCCGAAGAAAAGGCCATCGTCACAGCCGCGCCCGAGCTGGCCGACTATGTCGCGGGATTAAAGCAACGGAGCCGCAAGTTAGTCACGCTTGCCCTGCGGCAACTGTTGCGCCTGGTGCGGGAGTATCCACGGGAACCGCTGCTGGGGGCCGTGCGCGAGGCCGGCCGTTACGGTCTTTACGACCTGGACCGGCTGGAACGGATGATCTTGCGCCGTGTGACACGGGAGTATTTTCTGCTCGATAGGGAATCGGACGATGACTGAAGAACTGGAACAACTGCTGAAGAATCTCAAGCTGCGGCGCATCCTGGAGATCTACGACGAACAGTTGCGCGCCGCCGACAAGGACGACATCAGCTACTCGGACTTCGTCACGCGCCTGGTGCGTGCGCAGTTTCAGGCGCGGCAGGAGGGCGCGCTGGAATGGCGCATCCGGCGCGCCAATCTGCCCGAGCGCTGGACATTGGAAACGTTTCCCTTCGCGCGACAACCGGGCGTGAATCGCAAACAGATCCGCGGTTTCGCGGAGCTGGAGTTCATCACCAAGGCGGAGAATATCGTGCTGGTCGGCAAGACCGGTGTCGGCAAAACGGGATTAGCGTGCGGTTTGCTGCTGAAAGCGCTGGAGAACGGCTATCGCTGCCAGTTCATCCGCGCGCAGGATCTATTCGATGAGATGTATGCGTCGCTGGCCGACCGCTCCACGCGGCAACTGCTCAAGCGCCTGGCGCGGTTGGATTTATTGCTGATCGACGAGCTAGGTTACTTGAATCTGAAACCGGAGCAGTCGAACATCTTCTTCAAGCTGATGGAAGAGCGTTACCGCCAGCATTCCACCATCATTACTACGAATCTGGTATACGACGAGTGGCCGAACTTTTTGGGCAGCCGGCCCATGGTGGAACCTAGATTATGCACACGGCGGGCCTTCCGAGCGCCGGCCGCGCTTGGTTGATGTCATCCAGAAGTGAGTAGGTCAGTTCGATTTCCGCTAGTTCATCGTCCTCCCGAGAATCCAGTCCCGCCAAGGCCCGCTCCGAAGTTACGTGCTTCGTTGAGCTTGCCGCCAGTGCATAAGTTTCTATGCACGGCGCGCGGAGACCCGGCGGCAAGTCTGTTCAGCGCAGGGCTGGCAGCATCACTGGTGCGTATCTCCCGGCGCGCGGCGCAATCTTTCGCAAACGATCCATCAACCGTTCGAACACGCCCTTCTCCTCGTAGTGATCGCTGTAGCTCACTCCAGTGCGCCCGGCGTGACGCCAGATCTTGGCGGCCACAAACAGGAACCGAAGCCGCGCGGTCGCCAGTGTCGCGTGTCTCAGTTCCGTGGCGTCCGCCTGCGGCTCGCGGTTGAACAGCATCAGCCAGCAGTTCAGGTTGTACGCCAGCATGGCCAGTTGGAAGTGATTGCCGTTCACATCAAAGCGGTGGGACGGATGCGCCGCCAGCCCGGCATCGTTGTTAGCCTCTTTGATCAGGTTTTCGGCGCCCCCGCGCTGGCCATAAAACCAGACCACGAAATAGATCGGATCGCTCATGTCGGTCACGAAGACCCGGTACTTGTACTGGCTGGTTTCGAACCACTGGTATTGCTCGGTTTCCTCGGCTTCCAGTTCTGCGCGTGGCTTTTGCTGGCGTAGGGCCACGAACCGATACGACTTGTTCCATCCGTCTGGCTGGTAACGGAATTCGCATTCCGCGTCGGCATCGGTTTTGGGCGAAGGCTTCCACTGGGCTTGGCGTAGTTCTTCGACCAACCGGGACGTCTTGCGTGCACAAATCACAAACCGGGAGTCAATTCCTTCATACGCCTCGACGGCTTCCCGGCAGTAAAAACCCGAATCGGCCCGGCCATAGATCTGCTTCACGCTGGGCGGCAGCGCCGCCCGGACATTCCGCAGATGATCGTGGATCTGTTTGCCGGTAGGGCGGTCGCCATTGCGCAATTCGCCCCACACGTATTCTCGCGTCTCGGCGAGGAATGTCAGAATTGGTTGATAGCTCTTCTTGCCTTTGTGCTGCGGGTTGTAGCCTTTGCGTCCGCCCATTTGTTGGCCATACAGCGTGTGCACCGTCGTGTCGGTGTCGATGGTGACGACCTCCAGTTTCACGTTGGCGGCCTCCCAGACTCGTTCGCGCATGGTCCGCATGATGACCAGCATCTGCCGGGCGACATTGCGATGCAGCGCGTTGACGAATCTCCAGAAGGTGGACTGCACCGGCAACTTGGTGACTTTGAGAATGCCCGTCAGGATGGGGTCGCGGGCGATGAAGCGCAACTGGTTCAGCCGTGCAAAGCCGATGTAGAGGCCAAGCACGATACCCAGCACGAAACGGTACAGGTCCATGGCACGGGGAATCCGGTTCGAGGTCACCGTCTGTTCCACCAGGGACTGGAATCCGAGTTTCTCCAGCATGGTGATCACCGGCAGTAGCCCGCCGTAGGGAGTCAGATTCTTGCCGTTGAAGTCATACGGCGTGCAAGCATTGATTTTATTGGGCTCCGGAGCAACATCACGTACCCCTTGCTTGGAGGGCCTTCGGCCGCTATTCTGTTCTTGTTCGTTAACCATTTGGGTGGCTTCTGAGAATCGGTCCGCGAAGCTGCGAACTCCGCGGACCTACTGTTTTAACGCAGGATTCTCAGGAGTCCCAAATGGCATCACGCCTCAGATGGGCAGTGCCGACTCAGGCTCTGTGCATAATCCAGGTGGAAGCGCTGCTGAGTCGCCTGCGACACTACTGCCACACGGTGACGATCGACGGTCCGTCGCTACGCGATCTGCAAGGTTGAGGGGCACCCAAGTGGACGACAACCGCGGCCAGGAAGAATATGTCCGTCAAGTCCTGGAGGCGTATCGCAAAACGCCGGGTACGATGGGAGCCGTCCGCCGACCGGACCGGATGGTGGCCGCGCAACTCTATCAACGTGGCGTGGCTCTGAGCGTCATCGAAAACGCGTTGGTTCTCGCGGCGGTACGTCGCCTGATCCGGCCCGCCCATACGCCGCCGTTGGGCACCGTTCGTTCGCTGGCTTACTTCCTGCCAGTGATCGAGGAGGTGCTCGACTTGAAGGTCAGTCCCGGCTACTTCCAATATCTGCGCCACACGCTCGCACGCATCGCCCCGATACGGTAGCGCTGCCGATGCATTGTTATCAACGGCACCATGCGCGCCTTCGGCGCGGATAATGGAAACGCGCCCCGCACGCCTTCGGCGTGGATGATATTGCCTGACCCTCTCTTCCCCCAAGCAGCACGCCTTCGGCGCGGATGATGGCCGTCCGCATCTCGTTTCCGATCTCGGTCCCGTTCTCGGAGTGGGTCACTTCAGCCGAGCACTGCTGGATCACTCTTGCCGCGCGCCGAAGTCCACCACGAATTCCTGCGGAGAGCCCTAATGGCTCTGCGCAAGAATTCGGGAAAGTGGGCAATTGGCGGGGACTTGAGCGTTTTACCTTCCTGGGATTGTCCGCGTCATGGCCGATCCTGAGGAACGACGCTCTGCGGTGAGGTCTGCTGAGTTCTGGGGCCTTTGAGAGTGTCGGGCCGTTGGTCCTTGGGCGTTCGTATGCGAGTCGAAAATGAGCGTAACCGTTGATTTCACTGGGTATTGTGCGACCGCTTTTGTGGAGCGGTACCGCCCGGGTGGCCATAGCATCCGGCCGCGAAGTGTTGGGACAGACCGTATATCGGACGGAGGTAGACGCCGGCTCGTATTAGGCGCAGCCTGAAAACGGAGAAATTGGGCGCCGCTCGTTAGGCGCAAGCGGTGGACTCCAAGACTCACCGAAACGCCCATGAATAGTGGCGACGACACACATCCGAAGCCGACGAACCTTGACCAAGCCAGCGGGCCCAAATCACCGAACCCAATGAAAATGGGGTCCACCACGAATTCCTGCGGAGAGCCCTCAATACTAACTCACTACTAGCTTCGAATGTGATGCGTCTCTTGTTTTTTGCATATTGCCACTCTATTGCGTTTGTTACTAATCAAGTCAACGCCACTTAATTCGGTAAGTGGCGACTACATTGTCAGATTAGCATCGAACTGCTATCTGTCAAGCGGCGATGGCTTCTAGTCGTTTGGCTTGATCGACAAGCCAACGGATTAGCTGTTTCGGCTTTGAACATTCTGGGAAGGCAACCTGACCGGCTTCTCTTCATCGGTAATGGTAGCGAGGTGTGAGATTGGGGTGAGCTACAACTCTGAGGCCGAACGGAAACCGAGAACCGCTGAGCATGTGGAATTCGGAAAGAGGAGATGTTGCAGTTCAAACGTGGTTGCTCGAATAGTTCCCGTTGCCCTTCCAGCCTGGTCTGTACCTTAAATTCCTGCTTCACCCAGGTCGTCCGGTGTGATTGTCATACGCCCGGTGTGCCGAACGAGCCGCAGAAGCCACCTATTACATCGATGTGATGCGTGGCGGGATCATTATTGTCGGTGGCGGCGAAAAAGGGTACCATTTTGGCGGCGAAGTGGCCCCCTACTCTGTAGGCCGTTCGGCATGAGCCTTTCCCTCTTGTCCAGAAGGTGTTGTCAGAACGGCCCGGAGCCGTCAAGGGCGCGCCGTTGTTGGGCGCGGCGCAGCGAACCCTTGACGGCGAGGACCGTTCTGAGATGATCGGTGAAGAGGGAAAGGCGGGGCGAAAGGTTGGCGAAACGTGGGCCGCCAAAATGGTACCCTCGCCCACCGCCTCTAACACATTATGGGAATTTTGGTTTGGAACCTACGCAGCAGTCCAGATCGTCACGAGGGTGAGAACTCGGCCCGATCTAACCGAGCGCCGTCACAGCCCGCCAAAACGCCAGAAACGATATTTCATTGCCAGACGGTGGACGCCGACGCCGTGCTTCGCCGGTTGGCCGTGATCCGGGCAGACGCCAAAGAAGTGCGGGACAGCGCCAGAACGCCACGCACGCTTCAGACCGGTACAGGCGTGAAACTACAGCCGCCGCCAGGAAAATCTGCGAAGGTTTCACCGGGTCACATAGAATCCGTGTCCCAGTCGGATTTCTCAGCGTACCCCGGCGACACGGCCAGCGATTCGAAGCAGTCTGTCGAGGACTAACCAACGAGCCGAGAGTCCAGCTTGAGAGGCGCACCGGGCGCACCACCTCCACGCCAGACGGCAAGGAACCCGGTGAAGTGACCCATGCGCCACCATCAACGGCTATCGATGGGGCAGAATGATGCGGACAACGCACCAGCGTCCCACAATCGAGATCACAACAAGACTGGCCCTTTGTGTGCTAGGGAATGCGCGGTGAGTGAATCATGAGCAAACCGGTTGATATAAGCACAAATGGCGTGGCGGTTGTGGGCAGTCAGATGCCCTAAAGACCCAGAGGCGCACAACCCGGACCATCCTGTCGGGAATGTTCCGCTCGAATAAGCGCCCGATGAACCCCTTTTTCGGCGCCCGCCAATCGTACATCGGCGGCAAGATGGTCGTTCTGCCCGACATGCCCCGTTTCCCGGCAGCGCAATCATGCAACGCTTTGAGGAGGTCGTGGGAGAATTGCGGTTCGAGCGTGCTGAGCTTGATATCATCCATAGGGGGTCCTGCTGGTGTCTGGAAACGATGGCCCGAAGAAGAAATGGAGACCCTGGAAATTCTTTATTCCAGCATCTATTTCGTATGTCAAATGAGGCATAACGAGCACAGCAGGCCCGTCGTATCGGGTTTGCTAATAACCCCATGCGAATGTAAACATCCCAAGGGGTTTCGGAAGAAGGATTGACCGTTGACGTGCCCTGATAGCAGGCGAATGGACGCCGTTTGCCAATCTCCCCGCACGAGTTGCATGTGGTCGCATGGAGATCTTCGATTCCTAAATCTCGGCGCCCCAAGTAGACCCCATTCTCAATCCCAACATGGCCGACCCTTCCGCACAAGCCATTTCAGAACCCGCCATTGAAACCGAATGTCGATCTCCGTCGCTGGCTTTGGATCATTTATAGCGGACATTTTGACTCCAGTCTTCGGAATCATGCGGTATTGAGCATCGACATCATCTTTCGAAAACCCTGCAAATCGCCCACCGCTCCGTCTTGCAGTGCGCCTGAAACGAAATGCCGACGTAACGGGCGGTACCGCTCTCGTATTCCGCCTTTGCGTGACCGGTGCGCTCGGACGCATCGCCCTTCCAGAAGAAGTAGCGCAAACGCCAAAATACAACGTCATTGGGCGTCAGCCAGAGGAGATTCGGCGGATAGTCCTGGTGAAACAAGAAACGCTCGGAATCTCGTCGCTGCCGTCTCAAATGATTCCACGGCTACCATTCCTCGGGCACGTCAAGCGTTGTCCATTCTTCCCGCTCAACGCCAAACTCCCACTCGGTCTTGATGTACGGCATCGTCGGGAGTTTCGTGCCACGCATCTGCCGCCAGTCGATCGGCGCAGATGTGGAACAGATAGCAACTCTTCTCGCCGGGATAGGCGGCGATTGCCAACTCGACGAATGGTGGGAATGCCCGGTAGCCCTTTGCATCGGAAATAGTGTTTCGTCAAGCTGGCATGATGGTGAGGACCGTGAGATTTCGGCAAGCGTGCGTGACTACCGGTAGCCCGGGCTGGTAAGTTCAGTCAGGTGCCGAGGAGCATCTGATTTTTGAACCGGAAAAGTACAGCACCGATCCCTGAAGCGATCGCACAACTGCAACGGCAATTAGATCAGTTTCGCAGCACCCAGCCGCGGCGGACCAAGCTGGCAGAGCCACTGTGGCAAGCTGCAGTCGAACTGGCCCGGGAGTATGGCATACATTCGGTCGCACACCCGTTGCGGCTGGACTATATGGGGCTGAAGAAACGGCTTGGCGGAAATTCCGACTGTCGGTGGCGAGGCAACTAAGCCGACATTCGTTGAACTAACCGCGCCACAGACGGCCGCGCAGCATGCATGCGCTATCGATTTCGAATGCCCAAGTGGACACAAAATACCCATCCAGTGGAAGGCATCGACGCCGCCCGATTGGGCCAGTCTACCTGCGGGCTTGGCGGGAGATGGCAGGATGATTCAGATCGCGGCGCAGATACGGATTCTGGTGGCGGTGGAGGCGATTGACGGGCGAAAAGGCATCGATGCCATCGCCCAGCTATGCCGCGAGAAACTGAACACAGATCCATTTTCCGGCTTCCTGTTCATCTTCCGCACGCGGCGGGGCACCGCCATTCGAGTGTCACAGTTCGACGGGCAGGGGTTTTGGCTAGCGACCAACTAATGCTCTTCATACTACACCTCTTTCGTTTGGAGTGGCGGGTCTTGACGCCATGGCTGATTTGACGGCCGGCGATCGATCAACGAGCCGGTCCCAGCGGCTGGAATGCTTAACAGGCATGTTCGGATCTGGCAGTTCGTACAGCCAGGCGTGGCCATTGTACGCATGCCTGGTAACAAGTCCGTATTTTGCCCAGCGGACGACTGTTTCCTCGTGGATGCCAAGGCGCGCGGCCGCCTCGCTCTTGGTCAGCATTCCGCGATCGCGAAGTCGATCGCAGCGAAGCCGTAGATTGTATTCGTGGACCAGATACGCAACGCGCAGGGCGGTGAAGCGAGCATCGCTCCGGCCTGGTCGAGCCGACCCGCCAGGGTGAAGTCCTTGTTCGTTGAGAATGTCCGCGATTTCAGAGTAGGTGTGGTCATCGAGAAGTTTGTCGACTAACTCGACGACTTCGGAAGGCGTCTGGATTTGTTGCGCGGATGATTTGGGGTTCAGCGTTGTGAGCGTTTCAGTCTTGCCACCTTTGAATCGCACGTGGATTCGCGTAACGCGTTCTGCCCGGATCTTAATCAGCGTGGCATCCTCGATGATGTAGTCGAGCAGCCGCTTGCGTTCGCGGTTCGGCGTGCCCGCATCATCCCAGAGCTTCCGGAAATCCGCCGTCATGGCCACTAACCGCTGGCGGACCGCATCGTCAACGATGAGTTGGTCCCGCT
The DNA here is from genome assembly GCA_963818855.1 of Bryobacterales bacterium. Lineage (GTDB taxonomy): Bacteria > Acidobacteriota > Terriglobia > Bryobacterales > Bryobacteraceae > Bog-159. The sequence goes on from CAWFUH010000002.1 coordinate 168,392, forward strand.
GTCGCGCGTGCTCTCGCTCCTCGCGCGCCTTGGCCAGCGCGCGTAGCCTATTGTTCCATTCGCTCTCTAGGGTGTCGGCGACGAGACGGTTATTCGGATCAACCAGCATAAATCGGCGCTGCGCGAGGTCAGCTTCGATCTGAGCTCGCTGAACGGCGCGGCAGCGCAACTGATCGGCCTCCTCGTACCGAGCCTCGATCTCTCGCCGGATTTCCAGAGCCAGTTCGACAGCTGCGGGAGTCATGCTCTCGGTCACGAGCGTTCCAATGGCCTGATCAATAGGCTTTGCTGAGATCGACTGGCAGTTCGGCTCGCCACGACTGGTGTGCCCGCGGTCGCAGACATACCAGGCCTCCTGCCTGCCCCGGCGGGTCACATATCGGACACGGAAGTGCCTTCCACAACGACCGCATACGGCCCGTCCTTGCAATAGAGCCGCGCCTTCTCGCGGCGGCGATGCACGCGCCACTTCGTATGGACGACCGTTAGTCTCGAGGATCTTCAGGTTCTCCTGAAAACACTCCCAACCGATGTACCCGGGATGCGCGTTTGGAATGCAAGCGAGCCAGTCATCCTGCTCGCGTTTTCGCTGGATTGTCTTCTTGCCATCAGCGGCGCGCCGATATCGCCGACGTCCGTACACATACGCGCCCGCATATCGCGGATTGTTCAGTGTGCGCATCGCCGCCGATGCCGTCAGCGGCCGAAAAACAGTCCTGTCGCCGATGCGGAGTCGGGATGGGAAAACAAGGCCCTCCGTCCGAAACACTTTCACCGTCTGGCTTGCCGAGCCAACGCGCGAGAAGGTTTCGAAGAAATAAGTGATAGCCTCCCGGACCTGTGCGTCGGGATCAAGGACCACGTTGCCAACGTCGTCGTAGACGAAGCCTGTGGGTAACGGGCAACGATACTCGCCGCGGCGCACTTTGTTGAGGATGCCGCCGCGCAATCTGGCTTTGAGGACATGCAGCTCAGCTTCACTCATGGTTCCTTTGAGCCCAAGTAGGAGCCGGTCGTTGAAGCTCGCAGGATCGTAGACGCCGTCCTCGTCGAGGATCAATGTGTCGGTGAGCGCGCAGATCTCCAGCAGCCGATGCCAGTCGGCATTGTTTCTTGCCAAGCGGGAGACCTCAAGGCCCATCACGATGCCGGCATGCCCCATGCCTACATCAGTGACCAGCTGCTGAAAGCCTTTCCGCCAGGCTGCTGACGCGCCGGACTCACCCTGGTCGTTGTCGATGACGATAATCTGTTCCTCTCGCCAGCCGAGCGCGACGGCGCGACTACGCAGTGCGTATTGACGTTTGGTGCTCTCGACATTCTCCAGGACCTGCCGCATGGATGACTGCCGGATGTACAGATATGCGCTGCGCTCGAGATGGTGAGCCTGAACTTTGAGTGACTCATTCATAGTGTTGCTCCTTGGTAGGTGGTCCTGATTGCCATGGCTGCAAAGATGTAAATGACGGTTCTGTATTCCTCTGGCGCCTTCCGGCTGGATGGCCCGGGACCAGCTGGCGGCTGGCATGAACTCATGCTGACCACGGCGCGCGCCCATCCCCACATGCCCCGACGCAGGAAGAGCATCAGCCCGCATCGGGCTTCAACTGGCAACGCGTCGCCGAGAGCAGCCCTGCGCATAGTCTCGTATTGCGTTACGACGGTAGATCGCTCGGCCGGATCGCTCTTTGGATTGGTCATCGCGGAGTTTTTTTTCCAGCAACGGCCCGCTCGATCGTCCTGGGATGTATGCGCAGACCGAATTTCTGCTGAATGAGCTTGGCGAGTTCGCGCGCCCGCACAGGTTCACCTGCGACCAGTTGCTGTTCAACGAACGCCCGTGCCTCGCCCTGAAGTTTATGCGGGCCACGTGGACCGCGCTTTCTGGGCACTAACCCAGCGACGCCGCCCTTGTCGAAGCTGGCCTTGCTCTGATAGTACGTGGGCCTCGATACACCGTACTCCTCGGTGGCCAGGGTCACGGGCGCTTTTTCGATAGACACGCGGCGCAGCATTTCGTACTTGACCTGCACAACGTCGCGCGGATCGAAGAATTCGTTTTCTAGAAACTTCGGATCGGATACTTTCTCGGGCGTTGGGTTTAGCGTGCCCTCTGCGAGGAGGGCTTTGGTTTTGGAGGGATCGACTTTGCTCTTGGCGGCCATCGAACTCCACAGAACGTATTTGCAATTATGCCGCACATGCGGATGCTTGTCAAGTAGGTCAATGTGGTTATGTGTCCACGCAATCTGCATAATATGCATTACTGCAGCGGTCATCAGGTGGCCACGCGGCATCTTTTTGTTTTACAGATGCGGCAGAATTCCTTTTACACGCCGCCTTCCCTCGACCCGACACGTCTGCTGAGTTGGTCGACAAGCTGTGCGAGTCCCAGCAAATCCGCGACGCGAAAGAGCGCACGGTGCTTTCCTATGACGATCTCCGGGGCAGCAACCGCCAGATCCGTCCACTGTTGCGGAACAGAGCAGATTGTTCCATCATCAACTTGCAGCAACAGGCGCTTTCCATAGGGATTGCACCGTTCGCCCACACAAGCGAGTTGTTTCCCGGTCAGCGGATGAAACGGGTGTGTGATGCGTACAAGATGCGCGGCTGCGATCGGAGCACTTGCACTCTGGATTGAGTTAGAAGCGTTTGTCTAAGGGCGTTTTGAGTGGTGGCCCACGGGCACGGAGCCGGCCCGCACGCTGCGGGCGCATCCGGCTCAGCTACTGCTGTCTGCCGGCAATCCGGAGGCAGAAGCCCCACCGGTATGGCGGCCCTTGACCGTTTGAAGAAATCACAAAAATACTTACGTTCCGTCTTCGACTCTGCCACACTATCGGCAGATGGCACCGGAGTGGAGATATCGCGGACGAGTGGTAACAACCGACGATATCACTTCGATTGGACAGTTGATCGCCGATAATCCGGGAGCCAGCCGGCGCAGACTCTCCGAGAAGCTGTGCGAACTTTGGCAGTGGAAACAGGCCAACGGCGTCTTGCGCGCGATGGTTTGCCGCGGCTTGTTGCTCATGCTGCACCGGGCCGGCGAAATCCAATTGCCGCCCGTCCGCTTCCAAACTCTGAACCCGTTCGTGGTGCGGGCCACTCCCACACCGCTGCTCATCGACACGACTCCGATCGAGGTTTCCCTCAAGGAACTCCGGCCCATCGAGTTGCAACAGGTGTGGCGCACGGGCGACGAACCTCTGTTCAACAGCCTGATGGAGCAGCATCACTATTTAAAGTACGAACAACCGGTCGGAGAGCAGCTCAAATATCCGGCTTGGGCACGAGGCCGTCCCATGGCGTGCCTGGCGTGGAGTTCCGCGCCGCGGCATCTGGGTAGCCGGGACCGCTACATCGGCTGGAACGCGGAAGCGCGGCGGCGCCACATCCGCTTCATCGCCTATAACACGCGGTTTCTGATTCTGCCCTGGGTGCGCGTTCCCCATCCGGCGTCGCACATCCTCGGGCGTATGGCCGCAGCGCTTTCCGATGATTGGTGCCGGATGTATAGCCACCCGATTTACTTTGCGGAAAACCTTCATTGATCCCGGACGTTTTCGCGGAATCTGTTACCGGGCGACCAACTGGCAACTGCTGGGGCGCACGACCGGGCGCGGCAAGAACGATCAGACCAACGAGCCGAACCGCCCGATCCAGGAAATCCTCGGCCTGCCCCTCACGTCGCGCTTCCGCGAATATCTCAGCCAGTTATGACGAGAACCGGGCCGAGCCGCAGCGCTCGCGATGGACCACGTCGAGCTGCCGACCGGTGGTACATCGTGAGAGGCTCACGGCTGCCGCCGCGGGAGGCGTGTCACGTGCGGCATACCGCTCGAACGCCGCCAGCGCCATTCGCTCCGAGGGTCACCGCTTCAAGAACGGGAAGAAATGCAGCGCCTCTAGCGCGGCGCGTATCCCAATACGCCGCATTCAAGTTTCGCGGCGACGGACAGCGAACTGGTGCCAGGAATTGGGCGGCGGGGCACCAGGCTGCGTTGCCTTTGAGTACGCGGCCTCACATGAATTTGGCGGCAGACGCGTTGATCTCGTGCTCGTGCGGAGGTACTCTAAGGCTGCATTGTCATATTGGTAAGAATCGTGGCCCCGGCTCCGCTGACCCGATCATGGAACAAGCCTCCGTCCGGTGGCCCACGGAAGGTATGGAGCATCGCCTCCGTGCCGCAGGGTCCAGATTGAATACGAACCCGCACTCCACTCCAGTGCGACACGCGTTCCTTAGCACATTTGCCTTTGCCGATTACCTTGCTGCCCGCCAATGGCACAAAGCGGTTATAGCCACAATCTCCAGCCCCGGGGAGAGCCCAACCGGGCCAGCCTCGCGAGCTTTGCTCGATTGTCGTTAGCAAGGCTCGCCGGGGTTGGGGACCAAGGGCCGGATCCTCATTTTAGTTAGGGCCGGCACAGGAACCCGTGTTTCGCGATGTTCGTGTCGTCTACCCAGAAGCCAGTGGTCTCGCCGGCGTCATTGATGCTGTACGAGATGGTGCCTCCATAGGGATTGCCGGCGCGCTCCGGGCACACCCAGGATAGTGATAGTGCCGTCCGTGGCGCGCACGAAGCCATAGTTACTGTTCGTGTCGTCGTTGTAGGATCCCGTGGCCACTCCGGCAGAGTTTATGCCGTAGGGAAACGTCCACAGGCAGCAGGGAGTCTCGCTGCCGGCATCGAATGTAGTGAAGCTGCCGTCGGAGGAGCGCAGGAAGCCTCGGTAATTGCCGCCATAGGGATTGCCGGAGATGGTCTCGAAGTAGAATCCGGCAATCGTTCGGGACGCGTTAATAGCGATGCCGGTTCCGAAGGAATAGGGAAGGGCCGAAAGCGCCACCCGGCCGGGAGGATCGGCAGTCGTAGCTGGGCCATTCGCGCTGGCGAAGATTGGGTGGCGAAGGTCGTGTCCTGGTAGGCGCCGGCGACGCCCCCAATGCCTGCCGTTAGTGGATAAGTTCCATAGGCGGCGCCGGGGACCTCGAAGGTAGCGATTTTGCCGCTGGTCGACCGCACGAAGCCGCGGCCGATATACTGCGCGTCCCAATAGTAGCCCGCCAATACTCCCTCGAGGCCGACACTGGTTTCATAAGTCCCGGCGACCGCGCCGGGCGCATCGAACGTGGTGAATGTGCCGGCAGCGGAGCGCAGGAAACCGTGACAGAGGCCGCTCGCATCGCAATAATATCCGCCGATGTTGCCTTGCTCGTCGATTCCGGCAAGATACGTGCCGCTGACAGCGCCCGGAGCATCGAAAATGGCCAGCGTACCGTCCTTGGTACGCACGAGGCCCTGCACCAGGCCAGTTGAGTCATTGTAATAACCGGCAATGGTTCCGCTACCGTTTATGGCCAGGCGTGCCGTCCCCTAGAAAAAGCTGGTGCTCGCGCCGCGAGCATCGAATAGGTGAGCGTCCCTGTACTCGATGCAGGACTCGCCCTGACGGCGTGCGGTTGCCCAACGCCCATTTTTGGCGGCGATGGCGGCAGCCTGCACTGGATCATGATTTTCCAGCCACGGGGGAAGCGGCGCATGGCGAGATGTCTGTTGCTGTGACTGGGCGCTGGACACGACAGTGAGCAGCAGGGCGCAGATTGCTATCGCCGCCGACGCTCGCGAACGCGGCCGGATGGATGTTGATTCGTTTGTCACCTTTACGTTATTCATGTCAGTTACCCTCTTTTGGAACTTATCTTGGCCTTTGTCAGTCCCCGTGATTAGGGTTACCAGAAACCTTGAGTTGCTTTTCAAGACCCGGTTGGTCGAAACCGTTACCTGGCCGCTGGTCGCGCCTTGCGGGACAGTCGCCGTAATGAGCGAATCGGAGGCGACTTCGAATTTCGCCGGGATGCAGTTGAAGGTGACATTGGTGGCGCCTGTAAGTCCTGTGCCGAGTATGTTGACAGCGCCTCCCACCTTGCCCGATTCGGGTATGGTTTCGACGAACGGATCGAGCCCGGCCTGCAAGGTGAACACGATGCCGGCGCCCTCTAAGCCGCCGCCTTCAGTCAAACCATAGAAGGCGCGGTTAGTCGCCTGGACCATTCCACAAGGCGACTCACCGCCAGGATATTGGCCGTTGAAACCGTCGAATATTCGCAGCACAGTCAACGCATTCGAGCTGTTCAGTTCGAACAACGTTCCGGCCCCGGCGGCGCCGTAGAAAGTTCCGCCGAAGAGGCTTCCATTAGTAGCCCGCACGAGGGGGAAAGGGCTGTTGCCATCCGCGCAGTAAGCCTGGGAACAGAAGTTGTACAGTGTGGTAAACGTGCCCTCGAGCGTGAGTTCGAAGATGGTACCCGCACCGTTGGTTCCGCCGCCGCTGGTGCTCCCGTATAAGTTCCCATGGGAGCTCTGAATCATCGGGCTGCAGCTGCCGCAGCTGCCGTCGGTCCCGGTAAAAGCATGCACGGTGTTCAGTACGTCGTCGAAGGTGACCTTGAAAATGGTGCCGAATCCATTGGCGCCACCCACCGATGTGCTGCCGTAAAGGTTCCCGTCCGCGGCCTGCACCAGTCCCGTATAGGGCGTGGCGCCATCGGCACAGTTCGGCTGGGAACAGAAGCTGTAAATCGTGCTGAGCTTGCCCGCCGCAGTGATCTTGAAGACCGTGCCGCAGCCGACACCGAAACTGCCGCCGTAACAGATGGGACCGGTGTTGGCGCCCTGACCCGGCGTGGTTCCGTAATAGTTTCCATCGGCGCCTCGCACCACGCCGCTGGTGGTGGTGTCGCCGTCCAGACAACCCGGTTGAGATCAGAAGCTGTAGAGGGTCTTCAGCGAACCGCCGGAGGTGAGTTCGAATATGGTGCCGCAGCCAAAGCCCTGGCAGGGCCCCGAAAGTGTGCTGGCGCCGCCGTATGCGGTGGTTCCGTAGAAGTTTCCTTCCGTGTCCCGCGCCAGGGCCATGTCGGGGTTCGGCTCGGCTCCGTCCGTGCAATCGGTTTGACAAAAGGCATAGATCATCGTCACGGCGCCGGCAGGAGTTGCCTGAAAGACAGTTCCGTTGCCTGATCCGAACAAGCTAGTGCCGTAGAGATTGCCGTCGAAGCCTTGCACGAAACTGCCGTTGGGATAGTCATTGGTCCCCGTAAGATTGTCCAGAATAGTGAACTTCACGCCGCTGGACGAAGGCTGCACATATGGCGTTGTGCGGGTATCAGGCGTATCCGGCGGCTGCGCACAGCCTGCACGGCACGGTCCGGGCGGCACGTACCGCTGAGCATAGGTAAGGCTCGCTGTGGAGAAACACAAAACTGCCGCGATCGCCAGTTTACCGGCCAGACGCGACTTAGCCGGTGTTAGCATGTCATTTCCGATATGTTCATCTTCAGTCTCTTCTGAGTTAACGTTGCCAAGTGTCACTTACACCGTCCGATCTTTCAAACCGAGTTGCTCAATGATTACGTGCTCAGGGGATGTTGTAGGCCACCTGTGCCTGCGTGAGACGCGGCATAGGCCTCTCCACGTTCCCACCCAGACCGTCCCGGATTGGTCCTCTAGAACGGCCATGACATGGGTCGTTAGCCAGACCATCAGCCGTGGTGTAGCGTTCACTGCGGCCGTCGGGAAACCGTCGATAAGGGCCGCTCCGCGCTGCAATCGAGAGTACGCTGTTGCGGCCGTAACACAGGTCTTCTATGATGCCGGAGTGGTGTTGTGCCGGCATGCCGATATCCACCGGGCTGAAAATCCATGGATCGGCGTCAGAAAGGTGTGGGCCGGGCGATCGGTGGACCTGATACAGGCCCACTTGGGTACCACACCACAGACCTCCGGCGCCGTCGGCCAACAACACGTTGACGCGTAGTCCCGGCGGTCCATAATGAGTGAGGGGTGACGATCTTCCGGAGGCGGACGGATTAAACCGGTACAAACCTTCTGCGGTTGCTACCTAAAACTCGCCCCGAGGGCTCTCAACCAGATCGTCAACACCGTGAGGCAGGCCCTGCTCGATGCCGAAATTCCGGAACTGGTAGCCGTCAAAGCGGGATGTTCCCTCCGTTGTGCCGAACCAGATAAAGCCGCGGGAATCCTGTCGCACGCAAGTGATCTCGTTCCCGGGCAAGCCGTCCGCTACCGTGTAAATGCGGCGGGCAACTGCTCGGCGCGGGCCGCTAAAGAATTGGTAACTTGGGCGCAGTGAATTCGCATAAAACCGTCATGCTTTTGCAGAACATCGTCTGCGGTGTTTTCCTTCGTTCCGCCTTCGTAAACCGCATCGATAACGCATCGATAACATGGTCAGCGGTCGGCAGTGCGGAGAATGGAAATGCCTTGGCCATTGTTCGAATGCTGATATTCGTATGCGGCGACCGAAATATCTCGTATAACTTGTCGAAACCCGCGCTGCCCGAACTGCCAGGTACAACTGCACCAACGCTGGCTGGCCGCTCGGGAACAAGAGGTCCTAGCCGTGCCCTACTTCCACGTCGTTTTCACCGTCCCACACGAACTCAACGCGCTGGCGATGGGCAACCCACTGCCCATCCAATCCCCATAGCCAGCGTCCGCCACAAACGCCAGCGGCTTCCTTCTAGTATCCTTATCGAAAAACGCCTCGGCACGGGCACCCGGTTTCATACCAGCTTTCGACCGCCGAGGGGTTCCCGATCAAGGCTGGCGACTGTCCGTCCACAATTCCAGCCAACGCGCTTGTAGAGAAGCGTTTCATTGGAAATTACTGCCGCCATCACCAACGCACATCGTCGCCTTGAAGCGGGGCGGTGCAGTTCGGTTAGAACTTCAGCAACGGACATCACCGGACAGCGGGTGGCCCTCCCAGGAGTTGGCACACTCAGGAATACTCCTAGTTAGCCGGTGCTTCGCCAGCCTTCCAGTTACACCCCGTTTCGGAACGGTGTTTCCTCGGGGCAGCCCCTTCCCCAATCATAAGCCCGACGAAACCAGCCCGGCGGCACGACGGCAGCGCCAGTCGCTCGCACGGTTACCGATTCTAGGATGGCAAGAATGCGCGCCTCCAGCGCGGCCTAGCGTAGATCTAGTTCCTGTGATTACAGACCGAATGGCGTTTACAAAAGATTGAAGATGCTGGGAGCAGCTGTCTCCTTTTCGTTCAATCCTGGTGCGCCACGGTTCGTGGGAACCCGGCGGATCGGAAGTCAGATAGAGTAATTCAGCTCTTGAAAAACGGTTCGATAGGGAACGTCCCTCGAAAGGGCTAGATCCCCGGTAACCAGGCCCCGGCCTAGCCCGTCTTCGCCGATTCAGCCTTCTCAGTCTTCGGCAGCTTGAAGTACCCCACGACGCCGATTCCGATCAGCATCGCAGCGCTTCCATAAATAGAAGTTCGGAATCCCAATCTTCTCCTCCACCGGACCAGCTACGAACATCGAGATCACCTGCGACCCCGCACCAGCGACAATCGCAGAATGCGCATGCCGGTATCGTCGTTGTGCAGCGGCCTTGCGCTGCCTGTCGGATCAACTCCGCCAGCGCCCGCCGGAGTTCCGCCGCAGCCCCCATGAGTTCACACTGTGTGGCCGCGGGCAAAGGCATTCCCAGCTGGCCTTGCAGTCTCTCCAGCCGCTTAAATGGCACTCTGGTGCCGTACTTCAGCAGAGCGATCATGGCGACGGCCCTCTCGTTGTACTTGGCCGAGCCCGCTGTCTCCGGCTCGTCCGCGGTGAAAACCTCCCCGCAGGCGTTGCCGCGCCGTCGCTCCATCGCGAACACAGCGGCTTCCAGCGGCGCGTGCCCCACGAACCTCACCAGCGTCGCTGGCTCTTTCTGAGGGTACACTTTTCCGCGGCGGCACTCCGGGCAGGTATCGCCGGAATGGCGCGTAGGGTGTGCCACGGCGACCCTATTTGCGCCACCAAACGCAGCGGCAGGATTGCGCCCATGACCCGCAGGCGCCGATTCGCTGGGATCCGGCTGGCCTGCCGGCGCTGTATCCGGCGGCAAAACGGCACTGCTTTTCTCCGTGCTCCGTTTCTGCAGCAGCCTGTCTGCCATGGCATGCAGCGTTGAGTTTCTCACCTTCCGACTCACTCAGCGGCGCGCGCTGGCCGCGATCGATGCCCCGCAAGAGCGACGGTGGCGCCGCACTAGAGATGTATACCAGCCATACGGAAAATGTACTTCGTCGGAGGAGGTGGTGCGGAGCCGACGCGGCCAAACTGCTGATTTCACAATGGCGGTCGCGTGGCGCGAAACATGCCGTTATGGAGAGCATGACAAGAGATTGGGAAGGCAATTTGGACAGGTGGACGGCCGCGGGCCTGCTGGACACCCACAGCGCCAGCCGCATCCGCGCTTGGGAAGGCGCGCATTCGCGCGCGCAGGGCCTGGGTTGGCCGGTGCGGATCGCGCTTGCATTTGGGGCGATCCTGCTGGCTGCCGGCATATTACTGTTCGTGTCCGCGCATTGGGACGAGCTATCGCGCGCCGGCCGCATGTCACTGCTGGTGGCCACCGTGGTTGCGCTGCACGGCTCGGGCGCGGCGGCAGCGCGCCGCTTCGCAGGGCTTTCCGTGGCGTTGCACGCGGTGGGCAGCGTGGTGCTGGGGGCGGCCATCGCACTGGCGGGACAGATCTTCAACTTGAACGAACACTGGCCGGCGGCCATATTGTTGTGGGCCATCGGCTGCGCGCTGGCATGGTTGATGCTTGGCCATTGGACGCAGGGCGCCCTGTGTGCCGTACTGCTTCCGTGGTGGCTGGCCGCCGAGTGGGGCACGCGCGTGCCGCTTGATTCGCGCGCCACATTGCCCATATGGGTGGGCTTGTGCGCGTTGAGCTTCGCGTACCTGAGCGCGCGCCGTTCGGCTGCGGATGGGCCGCTGCGCAAGGCGGTGGGATGGCTGGGCGGCCTGGCATTGCTTCCGGCGGCGGCAATTCTGGCAGCGTTTCGGTGGTGGGCACGCACGGGAATGTTGTGGGGATCGGGAGAACGCTGGATCGCGTGGGCTGTAGCGCTGCTGGTCCCGCTGTTGGCCGCGCTGGCACTGGATGCGCGGCGGGCCGTTTGGAACGCGGGGGCGATTGCCTGGGCCGTGGTGCTGGGCGCGATCGGCATTAGACTGCACGAGTCCATTCTTTTGTACTGTTGGTGCGCGACCGGCGCGGCGGGGCTGGCGGTGTGGGGCGTCCGCGATGGGCGGGTCGAACGGGTCAACCTCGCGTTCGCCGGCTTGGCAATCACGGTGATGGCGTTCTATTTTTCGGACCTCATGGACAAGTTGGGCCGCTCCGCGAGTCTGATCGCGACGGGCGTTCTATTTCTAGGCGGCGGATGGGTGTTGGAACGGGCGCGCCGCCGGCTCCTGACACATATCTCGAGGGAGGCTTTATGAAACCGGCATACCGCGGTATAGCGGTTGCAGTTTTGCAATGCCTGATTGTGCTGAGCGTGGCCGGCAAGTACGCGCTGGATCGCGAGCGGTTGCCGCGCGCGTGGGCGAAGGCGATATCGTTCGATCCGAATCTGTTCGTGCGCGGACGCTATGTGAGTCTGAGCCTGCAGGTGGAGAGGGCAGTGGCCACTGCGCCCCGGAAGGGGGTGACGGCCTTGACATCCGCCCGTCTCTCCGTCGTGGGAGGGCGGCTGGTGGCAACGCCGGACCCCAGCGGCACAGTGCAGATCATGGAGCGAGCTGTTGCAACCGTCGGAAGCGGGGCCGAGCCAAACGTCAACGCGTGGGTACTCGCCGAGCCGGTCGCGTTCTTTATTCCCGAACATGTTCCCGATCCTTCGCGGCGCGCTCTGGGCGAGGAACTCTGGGTGGAGGTGAGTGTGCCGGCAAAAGGCGACCCTCGCCCTACGCGGCTGGGCGTGAAGAAGGGAGGGGTGATTACGCCAATGACGTTGCGGTAGGATTCTCGTGGGGCGGGCAACGCCGGCCGCAGCCGGCATGGGCGAGCTTCATGCGACGGGGCGATTTTCGCTGTTTGCCGGGCATGCTCTTAGCAGTTTGGTTTCAGATCAACCGCGGGAGATCGCGCTCGCCGTTCTCGAAGGCGCCACGCTCACGCTGGAGTGCGGCCCGATCCACGAGGTTGCGCCGCACAAGTATGAGCGCCGGGCACTGTCGGAGGTCGGTGCGACTAGATTGTGGTGGTTGGTGATGACGTGAGGAAGAGCGCAGATCTGGAACCCGGTGCGATCATGGTCGGCCCGCTGCCCAGCAGCCGGGTTCGCGCTTCGCGGCGGCCTGATGCCCGGCGGCCAGTTCCGCCGCCACCGCCCGTTGTCCACCGCCGCGACTGCCGCGGGCGGATGGGCGGCGCACGGCGAAGTGCGAAAATCGTGATTCATGCCCATTACGGTCTTCGATTCTGACACCATCCCGCGCGACCGCCGGGCCGAACTGGAGGCGGCGGTCGTGGCGGCCGGCACGCATGTGCTGGCCGGGTAAACACTTAGTAAATGACTTGAATCCCGATTGATCGCCGCTCAGTTCGACGCGTTGGTTGCAGCGGTCGTGCTGTGGAGGGCCAGGGTAGCTGTGATCGGATCGCCTTGGACAAATTCAGCCTCGCTACCCACGATCCACAGGTTGCCGGGCGATGGCGCCACACCGGCGAATAAAACGTCGCTCAAGAGATCCCCCTTCGTGGGATTGGGACTGGGCGCAATGCTCCAAGCGGTGCCGTCCCAATGTAGCAACAGCGTCTTCTGGCTTCCGTCGCCGTTGGCGGCGAAATAGGACCCGAACGCCCAGATATCCGTAGGCGATACGGCGGTGATCCCAAACAGACGGTTCGATTGGGACATACTGTTCGGCCCCACGTTCGGGCTGGGCACTACCGACCACTCGCTGCCATCATAGTGTTCGATCAGCGTCAGCGTGGGGCCGTTCTTTACCTGAACGAAGGAACCGACTGCCCAGACGTTGTTGGGGGCCAGCGCCAGGACCCCGTTCAAAATGCCCATGCTCGGGCTTGCCGCGCTCTGCCAGGCCGTACCGGTGTAGTGGCCCACAAAGGGGCTGCCGTCGATGGCCGACACGCCCGAGAAACCCACCGCCCAGACATCGTCGGCGGCGTCGGAGGAAGCTGCGATCAGAGTGCCGCCTAAGGCCGTAATAGTAGGAGTCCAGGCGGTACCGTCCCAGTGTTCGAACAAATTGAACGCAACGCCATCTTTTGTCACGTTGCCGAGGGTCCAGATATCGTTCGTCGAGTTGGCGGTCATGGCTAACAGGAGGGCTCCCTCTCCCGGCGCGTTGAAGGGAGGGCTTGGAAACACCTTCCATCGCGTGCCATCCCAATGCTCGACCACCGGCCCCGATAAATTGCCTGCGGTCCATGCGTCCGTGGGAGAAATATCCGCTACGCCTACCAGGGAGTTGACATTGTTCCCCTGCAGCAGGGGCACCGAAAATGAGGTCCACGTGGCGCCATCAAAATGGATTGCTGACTCGCCCACGGCCCAGATGTCGGCCGAAGAAGACGCGGAGATGGCAAATAAGTCGTTGTCGATATTCGCATTGGGAGTTGCAACCTTTTGAAAAATCGACTGCGCGCAACGCTGGCCGGCAGATATGCCGCTGTCATTCCCGCCAGCAACAACTTAACAGTTAGACTAGCTTTCTTCATCCGCATGATTCAACCCTAGCGCGGGTCATACAGGTTCAGGTGAAGGCGGAGTAAACACCTTGTAAAAAAGACTCGTCAGAAGAAATCGTGGGTAGACTCGGGCTCGGGCAGCTTGCCAAGTGAGTGATAGAGCGCTAGTTCAAGGACCCGGAAGGTGCGGAAGCCGTACGACTTTCTCATGGTGACTTTGGCTTTGTTGTTCAGGCCCTCGACGACCCCACTGGAAAGAAGCTTTTGAGCGCGGAAATAGTTGAGGATCAGCTCGCGGTGTTGGCGCAGTGAGCGAGCGATCTTCTTCATGGGTTCGATGCGGGAACGCATCGTCTGCCGGCACCACTCATCGAGGAATTTCCCGGCCCAGGCTGGCGAGTTGTAATCCCAGAGTTGCTGAAAAGCTTCCTTGAGAAGGTAAGCGCGCACGGTTTTCAAGTTATACCGGAGCAGGTCGCGGAGGCGGAACCGCTGTTCGGTCTTCAGATTCTCTTCACGTTTGAGCAGGAGCCAGCGCGACTTCTTCAGTAGCGGTGTTTGGCCTTCGCTCGCCATGCGGCGCGATTCTCCGGAGCGGACCTCGTCGAGGGCCTTGTTCATTTTGGCCACGATATGGAAACGGTCGAGGATATGCAGGGCCTGGGAGCATTTCTCGCGGATGACTTTCAGATAGGGTTCCCACATGTCCGAGCAGACGAACACGATCTTGGAGGTGATTTCTTCACCCATGGTAGTGAAGAATCCTTGAAAAGACTCGATGGTTCTCTCCTTGCCGACCCAAAGTAAACGGGTGACGCTATCGATCTGATAAACCAGGGTCAGGTACTTGTGCCCTTTGGCGTACCGGATTTCATCCACCCCGATGGCATCGATTTGGCCGAGCATGCGGTGTTCCAGTCCGAAGGCGACCACATGTTCGACGGAGTCGCAGACCTTGTCCCAGGAGGTGCGGAACGCCTCGGCCGTTTCTTTCCACGAAAGCCGCCGCGCCCAGCGGGCCAGAAACAGCATGTAGGCATTCGTCAACTGGTGCTTGCCGTTGCCCCAGGGAACTTCCTCGACAACCACCGCTTGGCAGCGGCGGCAATCCACGCGCCGCATGGCGTACAGCAGGAAGACCAGAAACCCCCAGAAAGGGATGAAGTCGTAACGCCTTTCCGCGAGTTGATCATAACCGGGCGCTGGCTGGTGGCAGCGGGAACAAACCGCCGCCGAACCCTTGCGCGGACGCACGGCGATCTCGATGCTTTTGTGATCGGAACTGAAGCCAGCATGCTGGTAGACGAAACCCCGGAAATGATGGCAGCGGTTTAAAATCGTGATGAGTTGTAGCATGGCGGAAAAGGCAGCGGCGAGAACTCCCAGGATAAACCGCGCCACTCCTGTGCCGGCTGCCGACCTGGAGCGTTACTGTCGTGGCCTGAACGATTGGCCGCGCTCGTGGATGGGATTGGAAAAGGACCTACCGCCGGGCGAGAAACTCGTGGCCTGCTTCCGGCCATTCCTCGAATACCTGGTGACGTCTGCGGATCTATCGCCGAAGACCATCCAGAAGCACGTTGATAATCTCTGGGCGCTGGGGGGAGAGATCATCCGGAATCTGAACGACAACCCTCCTCTGAGAAGGAAACAGATCCAACAGATTCTCTTCGATGTGATCGATGACGATGGCGGCCCGCTGATCTACGGCGTCAGTTCAGAGCAACAACAGCGGTCCTTTGATACCACCTGCCGTAAATTCCTCCGATTCCTCGGACACCCACTCCGCTAAACCCGTCAAATCACCCACAAATTCTCCTGACGAGGCGTAAAAAAAATAGCCCCTACGCGGCTGACTTACACAACACTTCGCAGCGTGCAGCGCGCCATCCGGAGCCTCTTCGTGCTTGAACCTCAGAAAAAGGTTTTGCCCTGCGCGAGTAGCTCCTGCGCGGGGGGGCGACTTCGGTTTGGTTCTGCTGGCCTCTGTCGGCCGTTCTTGGGACTTGACGCTCTTCGAAGGGCTCTATTTGCGGCAGTTCCTCACCAGTCAGAAGGGACCATCGGAAAGACCTTTTTCCTCCTGCTCGCCTCCCTCCCAGATGCAGCTTGTCTTGGGATGACATGGTCAGGGGCGGCGCGCCAAGGCCGACCCGCACCTTTGCTGAAGCACAGGCCGGACCACATCCTCGAAACGCTTCGCCAACGTGGCCGGGTAATAGCAGGGCCTACCTGGCACCAAACCGTTCATCCCCGCGAACGCAACCAGCCGGCCGGAGCCAATGGCCGCCCCCCCCGGCCCGTCAGGAGGTGCCGTGTAGATCGGATGCCGCACAAAAGCATACGGTCCCCGTTCCACCAGCTTGTGCCCCTGCTTCAATTCGACATCTCCGCTCCACTCGTTGCCCAGCGCCCGGCGTGACCATATGGACACCAGCAGCCCCAGCGCGCAGATCGCCACTGCGAGCGGGCCTGAAACGGCCCTCCGTCGTATCTCCACCATTCCAAACGGATGCCCAGATGACCAGCAACAGGATGTACCCCAGCCAGCTTGGCATCCGGGCCAGCCTGCCGCTCCAGTCCTGACCCTCTGCCGTGGGCTTGACGGAGCGCCCGCTGACTTGCCCTAGTTGGTCAACTGCCATGGGATACGAACCTAAAGAATCGCCATGGACGCCCGTTGACGATCCGCCCTTTCTCTTCATACGAACGCGAGTAGCTCAAAATCGCGGTTCGCCAGAAGAGGACGGCGGGCGCATTTAATTCGAGGACTCTGACGAGCCATTCGCCCGGATGTTCCTTCCAAAGAAGCACTGCCATTCTCTGTCCAACTCCCCTCCTTCGAAATCTGCGGATAACGAAGAACTCGTGCACGTCATGGGCGCCCATGTCGCCTAGCCACTCAACTGCCGATCCGACAAGGGCAAACCCGGCGATCGAATCTCCTAACTTCGCCAAATACGCGTCGTAGCCGTTCTCCCATACGAAGGACGTGTCGTAAGAGTAGCTTCCATCGGGTTTGGTGTCGATATCAAACCACTCTGCCATATCGTGAATGTAGTGCTCGAACAAATTCCGGAGCAGAATATCCGACTCTGGCCCAATCTTCGAAATCACCAGACTAGACGGCGACATCAGTAATGACCGCTCGATTGACACAAAGCCCAGTTTAGCTCGGCCGGTATTGAACCACTTCCCCGACAAATGAGTGCCGCGATGCAGCGCCGGCCGTCCCGCCGCTTGGCGTGGCCCATCGCGAGTGCCGCGGCCTCGGAACGGCGCAGGAACACGGCTGGCCGGTTCCGGCGCCAGTCGCCTGTTGCACTGCCGCTCGAAGCCATGGCCGCGCATGGCGCTGGAGTTGTGCGAGCGATTGGGCCGCGGCGATATGCAGCCCGCCCGCCTGCTATACCGTCTATCTGCGGTGCGCCGCCCGACCATACTGCCACTGACGTGACACGCCGTGACCGCCGCGGTTAGCGCTTCGCACAGGATGGTGCGCGATGGCCATGAATGGAGAGATGGCAGGTACGCTGGGCTCGTAGCGCGCGTCCGTCTGGGATCCACCCGATAAGCGCATGATGATCGGGTCAAACGCCGCGAGGTTCGTTGGCTGCCTCAGGATCGGCTTCCCGCCGGCGGCGCACCAGCTCGTCGCGTTGCGCGCGGAAGTCTTCAGCTTTGTAATCGCCGGCGGCACGCGACTTCGGGCGCCTGCGCGGCGAGTAGTTGGTAAGACAGCCTGCTCATGGCTCCAGTTTCGCGCGATGGCGGGCCCGTCGAAAAATGGTCCAAGCAGGCTGTAATTACCTGCTCGAAAACCCGTATTCCCCCTCGAAAGGCAATTTTTGAAGAACCGTTCAAGGAGGATGAGTCGTTGAGCAAGAGAACCGGAATTTCGGATCGGCGGTTTCGGCGGCTGGCGATCAAGGCGGCCCGTAACCACGATAAGGGGCGGCGGGGCCATCGGCCGACTGAGTTGATCGTGGACTGACAAGTTACTCTACAGTCTCTGTTTTCAGCCGAATTGCGGTAACGGGTACCTAAACAAGTCGCACCAATGCTGGCGGCCGTGTCTCGACCTGACTTTGACGGCACGGGCAAATATTTACTTGCAAGTTACCAAGGAGAAATGAACATATGAAGAGATGTAAGCAGCAGGTAGCAGCGAGTGTAACCCTGATCCTATTTGTGTCGGCAGTTGCTTCCGCTCAAACCGTCACGCCGCTGGTGTCACTCGACGGAAGCAATGGCAGCCAGGCCTATGGGCCGCTTGTCCAGGCTCCCAATGGGGACTTCTATGGCGTAACTTATGCGGGCGGTCCCAGCAACGCGGGGACCATCTTCAAGCTTACCAGCGCCGGAACTTTAACGACGCTGTACGAATTCACGGGAGGCAGCGACGGGGGAGCTCCGGCCACTGGTCTGCTGCTTGCCACGGATGGAGACTTTTACGGGACCACTTACCGCGGTGGCGTTAACGGCGACGGCACGGTATTCAAAATTAGTCCCGCTGGCGTCTTCACGACCCTTCACAGCTTTACGGGCAGCGATGGCGCAAATCCCCAGACCACGCTCGTCCAGGGACGGGGTGACGTGTTTTATGGGATGACATTCTATTATTACTGTGTTATAAATATCATTGCTTGTTGGGTTTGCCAGCACGAGAGACCGGTCGGCTAATCTGGAAGGAGACATGGGTGTCGTCCGATCGAACATTCAGACGGTTGAGGACATTTATCAGCTGGTCTGGACGGCGATAGCGAGCAAACGTCCGATCGAGGCTGTCTATAAAGGGTTGCCTCGGTTGTTTTGTCCCCATCGATTGGGCCGAAATAGAGGGGGAGAACTTCGGGTGCTGTGTTACCAGTATGGTGGAGAAAGCGAAAGCGGGCTGGAAGCACCGGGATCTCCGGCAAACTGGCGTTGCACAGCGCTGGAGAAGTTCAGCCGCGTAAAGTTACGGGAGGACGCTTGGCGCACGGCACCCAACCATTCCCGCCCTGCATCTTGTGTGATCGAAGCTGACATTGACGCCGAGGATCAGCCGGCCGGTTTGGCTCCACAGAAGGGACAGTGAGGCAACTGCTGGAGAAGTTGGCGGGCGATGGCAATTCGCAATGTGGCGATGGATTGAGGATTATGCCGTTCGGGGCGGACGCGGCGAGCCGCGCGGGCGGAAGTCCGGCGGCAACTCCGGGGCTGATAATCCAAGATTGCCAACGTGCGCTGAGGGGGAAAAGCGGTTCTGCTCGCTGATCAAGAACCCATAAGCGGCGATACACAATGTGGCGTGATGGTGAAAACCGCGCCAACCCCGTCCTTCATAGTGTCCCAACCCCAACTCCTGCTTAAGTTCCTCATAATCACGTTCAATGATCCAGCGGTGTTTAGCTATTTTCACCAGAGATTTCAGCGAGGTCTTCTCCGGTACGGTGGAGAACCAGTATCTAGTGGGCTCCTTTTCTTTCTTCGGCCATTCGATTAAGAGCCATTCTTCCGGATATGGCTCGGTGCGCTTGTAATCGCGATGCGCAGGGCGCACGCGGACGGCGGCGCAGCGGGCGTGCAAAGTCTCTTGACTGCCCTGGCGCCAACGGATCTCCTTCCAGGCCGAAGACGGCAAGCCCAGGGCCAGTTGCTTTACGGAAATGGGCTGATGGTCCACATTGCGGCGCAGGCGCTTGGGGGGTGCACCCCGCCCTGGTTTGCGCGCTGGCGCCGGCAAGGGTTGTTGCCCAGGTTCCCAGACGGTGGCGTTAGATTCAATCCCTACCGTATACGGCAGGCCCAACTGGGTGAGCTCAGTGCGAAATTGCGTGCCCTTCCCATAACCCGCATCCGCCAGTACCACTCCCAGGGGAACCCCTTGCTCCATGGCTTGCCGAATCTGCTCCAGAGCGATCTCTGGCTTGGTTTGAAACGTAATCCCTTCTGGAACGCCCGCTTGTCGGCAGCGTTCGGCATCCTGGCACCATACTTCCGGTAGGTATAATCGCCACGCGATCGGCAAACTCGAAGCCCACGTGCTCACCGACAAACTCACTGCCGTCTGACAGTTATCCGATTTGCCCAACTGACCGCAATACTGCCGGGCGACGCCCACCGAATGCTTCCCCTGTTTAGGAAAACCCGTATCATCCACAATCCAAGCCACCACTGGACCTTGTTTCTGCATGGTGGGCAGCACATACCGCCGCACCTCAGCCAGCAGTTCCTCGTCGTTCCAGGGAGCGTCCGCCACCAAATGATGGAGTGACTGATGCACTCGCCGAACCTCGTGGGGAGCCAAGCGCGCAGCCATCGCTTCGACACTCTTGCGCTCTCCGGGCAATAACAATCCCTTGCAGTAGTTCTTCAGAGGAGTGTGCCGGTCGGCGTGCCCCGCGGCGTTGGCCAGGCCCTTGATATATGCCGCGAAGCGCCTCTGTTGTGGGCCTGGCGAAGAGAGGCGTGATCCCACGAAAACAATTCTACAACAAAATGTTTGTTTTTAACACAGTAATACTATGGCGGAGCAAACGGGGCTGGAGCGCTCTTCGAGATCACCTCAACCGGTACCCTGACCCTGTTGTACAGCTTTGGCACGGAGGGGGACCTACCTTTCGGACTGACGATGGCCAGCGGCGGGCTTCTTTACGGGACCACCTTAAGCGGCGGAGTCAACGGATACGGTACGGTCTTCGTCGCCAACCTCAGTGGCTCCGTGGCGACGCTGTACAGCTTCACGGGACAAGCGGACGGCGGGTTGCCGTGGACCCCGTTGCTCGAAGTCTCCGACGGTGTTTTTTACGGCACCACCCTGATGGGGACGGGGGCCAGCAGCAACGGCACTCTTTTCAGAATCACGCAAAATGGCACTCTGACTACTCTGCACACCTTCACAGGAGGAGCCGACGGAGAGTATCCCGAGCAGCTGATCCTGGGGACGGACGGAAATTTATATGGGACGGCTCAGTTAGGCGGCGACCCCGCGCCAGGCACTATCTTTAAGATGACACCCAGCGGCACGTTCACGGTGTTATACGGCTTTAGTGAATCGGACCCCAACGGTAACGAACCCTGGGGCGGACTGCTCCAAGACACGGACGGCAATTTCTACGGCACCACCATTTATGGTGGGAGCGGCAATGGTGGGACTGTCTACAAGATGTCTACCGGACTGGCCGCGTTTGTGAAGACCATGCCGGCAGCCGGTACGGTGGGGGCTACCATAAAGATCCTGGGAACGAGTCTGACCGGCACGACCCGCGTAGTCTTCAATGGGACGCCCGCTGAATTCACGGTGAAGTCAGCCACGGAGATAACGGCGACCGTGCCGTCCGGCGCAACCACCGGCAAGGTCAAAGTAACTACGCCGGACGGTATGCTCGTAAGTGCCGTGCAGTTCCATGTACGACAGTAATCAGTGCGCAGCGCCTCATGGGAGTAGAGAAGGGGGGATAAATGCCCTTAACAACGCGGCCGCTATGGCTTCAAGGCGAGCGGCACAGTAGCCGCTCGCGCTGCCGAACCCGAGCGCGATTAGCCAGATTGCCATGCCTGGGTTATCTACGACATGCGGGCCGGCGATTCGTGGCCATCATGCCTACAGGCGCGCTGTGTGTGACTGCGGCAAGCAGGTCGAAGTACGGGGCGATCGGTTACGCCGGGGCGACACGCGTTCCTGCGGCTGCTACCGCGCCGATCCGGACGCAGCGCCGCGCGGCGGGGCCGACCGGGCGGGAAGCAATGAAACGCGGTCCCATCGCATTGGGGGGCAGTTGATGACGAAATGAATGAAACTCTGCCGAAATCATCAGCAGTCCTGCGCCTGGCAGTCACCGAACCGGTGCCGCGTTCTTCCGCGGAACCACATCGTGGCCACACTCATCCAATGCACTGGTAGGAGATACGGGATGTATCACGTGCACCAAGAGAATCTGCCTTTTGTTGGTAGTTCGCATGAATTTATTGGAGCTGAGCAGGGCGATACCCGTGTTTCGGTGTTCCTGTTCCAAGGGAAGCCCGGTTCAGGACCGGGTCCCCACCGGCACCCGTATGACGAGATCCAGTTCATCCGTGAAGGCCGGGGAGTGTGGACGGTCAACGGCAAGACGTTCGAGGGCGGCGCGGGAGATATCTTTGTCATTAAGGCCGGCGAGGTCCATAGCTTCACGGCAGTTGGTGATTCGCCGCTGGTACAACTCGACGTTCACCTCAGTGCACGCTTCGTCCAAGAGAACTTGTGAAATGACGAGCTCGGCGGAGTGGCCATGGACTTTGACCATGATTGCCCGCCAGCGATCTTGGCCACAATGCAGAAGCGATCTGCAGGGCCTCATCGCCGTCCGTCGATTTCCACTTTTCCGTTCACGAACGGCGGTTCGGCCTGACCTTTGCGCCGAGAATCTCTACCCGGGTTCGGCAGCAAATAGGAATAGCCGTCGCACGGCGGAGGCTAATCGAGCAAGCGCGTAACACGGCGATTCATCAGCTTTTGCCCGCCCGGGAGCTTGCCGTGAACAGTCGGCTACAATCGAGGATACACGTGAAACTGGCGGTGATACTGATGGCGCTTGTGGGAACTGTGCCAGCCGATTCGCGGACCGTGCGCGTGGCGGTTTGCCAGATCCTAGTGATCGACGGCGATCGCGAAGGCAACTATCGGCGTGTCGAGTATGCGCTGGCGCAAGCGCGAGAAGAGCGGGCGGACATCGCGGCTTTTCCCGAATCTTCAATTCTCGGATGGGAGAATCCCGACGCGCACCGCATGGCCGCGCCGATTCCCGGCGCCGACAGCAACCGCATTGCGGCGCTGGCGGTGAAATATGGCCTGATGATCTCAATCGGCCTCGACGAGAAAGACGGCGGCAAGCTGTATGACTCCGCCATACTGGTGGACAAGACCGGTAAGCTGCTGTGGAAGCACCGCAAGCTCAACGTACTGGCTTGGCTGATGGATCCACCCTACACCGAGGGCCGCGTGGAAGATATCGGGACGGTGGACACGGAATTCGGACGGATTGGGCTGGTCATCTGCGCCGATACCTTTGGCGACCAGGTGGCCAGCCGCATCGCACAACTGACGCCCGATCTCATGCTGGTGCCGTACGGATGGGCGGCGCCGGTATCGGAATGGCCGCAGCACGCCAAGGAACTGGAACTGCTGGTGGTGAAACGCGCCACCCAATGGAAATGTCCGGTGGTAGGCACCGATGTAATCGGCGAGATGACCCACGGTCCCTGGAACGGCCAGACCTACGGCGGCGCGAGCGTGGTGGTGGACGGGTCCGGTAAAGCGATGCATATTCTGCGCGACCGGGATGTGGAGGTGCGCACGGTGGCGCTGGAACTGGCGGCTACGAGACATCGCCGGAACCTTGATGGCGGGGCCGGACCCTCACCGCCTTGACGGGCAAATTTGCGATAGCCTTGTCTACATGTCCGGCTATCGATTCTCAAGACGCCATTTCTTCTATGGCAGCCTGCTGGCGGGCGCCATTCCGGCGGGCGGATTCGGAAGCACCCCGTCTCTGCGCGCCTTAGGATACAAATCACCGAACGAGAAGCTGAACCTGGCAGCCATCGGAGCGGGCGGGCAGCCGGCGGCCGACCTGAAAGAGGCGCAGGCCGGTTTAGAGAACGTAGTGGCGCTCGCGGATGTCGACTGGGTGCGCGGCCACGAATCTTTCGAGCGCTTCCCCAACGCGGCTCGCTATAAGGATTTCCGCCAGATGCTGGACAAGCAAGGAAAGGAAATCGACGCGGTCGTCGTCGGCACGCCGGACCACAACCACGCCTACTGCGCGCTCACCTGCATGCAGGCCGGAAAGCACGTGTACGTTGAAAAGCCGCTTACCCGTACTGCCGGCGAAGCGCGCCTGCTGTGGCAAGCCGCTCGGAAATACAACGTCGCCACGCAGATGGGCAATCAAGGATATTCGCACGAGGCTACCCGTGTGGCTTGCGAAATCATCTGGTCCGGCGAAATCGGCGAGGTCCGCGAAGTCCACGCCTGGACCGGCCGCCCGATTTGGCCGCAGGAGATGGCCAGAATCCCGCCGCCCACTCCGGTTCCGGAAACGCTCGATTGGGACCTGTGGCTGGGCGTCGCCGCTGCGCGTCCGTTCACTGTTGGCGATGAGGATTACGAGTCGTTCGTGGCCGGACGCGAAGCTCGCAACCGCCCGCCCGGCATGCCCCAGGGATTCCGTTACCCCGACCAGGATACGTTCAAATTCTATCTGCCCTTCAACTGGCGCGGCTTCTACGATTTCGGCAGCAGCCTGATTGGCGATTGGGGCGTTCACATTCTAGGTCCGGCGAACTGGGCCCTGCAACTCGATCCGGAGTACCTGATCAGCATCGAGTGTACTAAGAAAGACTCGCTGCCGGAATTCACCTTCCCCGATGAGTTGATTCTCAAATACGAATTTGCGGCGCGTCCCGGCATGCCGCCCGTGACGGTGTACTGGTATCATCACGGCGGTGCCGGCGACGCTTACACGCCTCCCGGTATGACGGTGGAAGACGCGCGCAAGATCCCCGGCCAAGGTCCACAGGTGGGGCCGGCAGCCGGACAGGGCGGCTTTAGACCCGGTTCGGGCGGACGGCCGGGGGCTGGCCCGCGTCCTCCGGTGGGCAGCGGCTACAATTGCATTTTCGCCGGCTCGAAAGGCTACCTCGGAACCAGCGGGCGTGGCGAAGGCGTCGGTCTTCTACCCGGATCGCGATGGGCCGAATACAAATTGCCCGAACCTTATCTCCAGCGTTCGCCCGGCGCCAGCGCCGGCTCCAATCACGCCGCGCACGCGCGCGACTGGATCCGCGCCTGCAAGGGCGGAGCTCCCGCCTGCTCCAACTTCAACATCGCTGCGCGCTACACGGAATGGCTGGTGGCGGGCTCGGCGGCAGTACACTATGATGGCAAGCTACTTTGGGATCAGGAGAAGGGCGAATTCTCCAGCAACGCAGGCGCGAACCGTTGGGTGAAGCCCACGTACAGAAAGGGTTGGGAGATCCAGCTATAGGAGTGGAAGTCCGGAAACAGGAGGTTTTACAGGATGATGGGAATTAGTCGCCGACGGTTCTTGACTGGAACAGCTTCGCTCGCTGTGGCGGGCGCCGGCCTGCCCAAAATCGGGTGGGGCGATCCCTTGGGACTGCCGGTCGGAATCCAGCTATACACCGTGGGCGCGGATTTGCAGAAGGATGCCCCAGCCACAATCAAGCAGATTGCGCGAATTGGATATAAGGAAGTCGAGACCGCGGGGTACGGGTCGGCAGGGAGTGCGGCAGCGCTTCGCAAGCTGCTGGACGATAACGGCATCAGGTGCCCCAGCGCGCACCTCAGCTTCGATCTGAAGAATCTCAACAAGGCCTTCGACGACGCACACGCGCTCGGCTGTGCCTACGCTACCGCTTCCGTGCCGCGCATGCTCCTCTCCCAAATGCCTCCGCTCGACGCCTCCGTCCCGGCTGCCGAACGCGCCAAAATGATGCAGGAGGTCAGGAAGACGCTAGGCGCGCCGTTATCGTCTGACGACCTGAAGAGATTGATCGACTTGATGAACCAGGTCGGCGCGGCCGCAAAACAGCAAGAGCTGATGTTTGCTGTGCACAATCATACTTTTGAGTTCGACAAGGTAGACGACCGGCCCGCGATCTTCTCCATCATGGAGAAAACGGATCCTGACAACATCAAGTTCGAGATCGACTGCGGATGGGCAGAGGTAGCGGGTTTCCACCCGGGCGACCTTGCGCAGTCTTATCCTGGCCGGATCCGGATGCTTCATATCAAGGACTTCCTCGCGTTCGAGAAAGGAGCCGCGCCTGGAAGCCCAGCGGGGCCGAAGGGTGCTGAGATTGGCGCGGGTGTAATCGACTATAAGAAAATCTTCGCCGACATGCGGGGCAAAGGGGTGGAACACATCTTCGTCGAGCAGGAAGGGCCTTATTCCCGCATGCCGGCCATCCAGGCAGCCGAGGTGGACTACAAGTTTCTGCACTCGCTGAAAACGGAGTGACCGCTCGACTCGCGGCTCCATAAACTCTCGCCAGGTGAGTTGCGCGCTGACATCAGTGAACCGGGACACAGGCCCAGTCGCTTCAAGTCCGAGCCGCGGTGCCGCCGAGTGGGCGAATAGCAGAATAGCCGCTATGTCGGCTGTCGGGTCGATTGTGCCGCCGGTCGAAGCGAAGCGGCCCGAGACCGCGACGCGCCTGGCCGCACACGCGGCGATGTGGACGGGCTTCGGCGCAGGGCTTCTACGGCCGTATCAGCCTCGGGAAGCGTTGCATCGCCGGTCCTTGCGGATTCGGCTGGTATTCGAGGATCGCGCCCTCTTTGCGCAGCGTGGCCATTAGCGCGGAAACGTCGATATCCTGGACCGCCTTTCCACTCTCCACGGCCAATCGCGCCGCCACGCCCGCCGCGTGCCCCAGGATCATGTACTGCGGCTCCATGCGAATCGAGGAATATGCCACGTGGCTCGCCGAAAACGCCGTCGGCACAAGCAGATTCTCCGCCTCCACCCGTCTCGGCAGCATCGCGCGGTACGGGATCTGATACGGCTGTACCGGAACCTGCATATCGCCCTCGTTGCGCACGTTTCCGTCGCGCCCCACGATGCGCTCCACGTTGTGCGAATCGCTATTGTAGGAGCCCATGCCGATGGCGTCCGGCTTGGCCCGATCCGTCTGCAGATCCTTCTGCGTCATGACGTACTCACCAACCATCCGCCGCGCTTCGCGGATGTACAACTGGTGCGGCCAATTCTCCGTGTCCGTGAATTCGTCCTTCGCCAAGCCCCACCGGTTCATCTCCTGCCGCAGGCTCTCCGGAACCCGTGGATCATTCGCCAGGAAATAGAAGAAGCCCGCCTGGTAATCTTTGTGCGCCTGCCAGATCCTCTCCCGTTCGGCGTAGCTCGCGTCGGGGTAATGCCAGCTCCCGCCGATATAGTCCGTCGAAAACGCCCCGTTGTTGTTGATGTCCGTCTTTCCATTCGGAATGCGGCTCAGCGTCATCAGCGTGTCGAGCGCCGGAACGCGACCCTCCGCCTCCGTCCGCGCGCGGATCAGCCTCGCTAGAAGCTCGTAACGCCCTGCGTCGTATCCCACCGGCTTGGCGAATGCCACGCGGTTCGCCGGCACGTCGGTGAGGCACATGCGGTAGTTGTACGCTTGCGCGGCGTTATCCGCCGATCCCGCTGCCAGCAGCGTTCGCGCCGAAATCTCCGGCAGCAGCTTGCCCGCGGCGTCATAGGCTGAAACGTTAACCAGGAATTGATGGTATGGCGTTTGCTCCCGCACGCCCGCCAACGACTCTCCGTACTGCGACGCCGCCTCGCGCCCGAACGTGTAGCTCACGCCCGCCTGCACCATCAGGTCGCCATCGTACGTGCTGTCGATGAAAACCCTGGCCGTGAACTGGTCACCCGCTTCGGTCGCAATCGCCGTCACACGCGCGCCCTGTTTGTGCACCCCATTCTTCTCCACCAGGCGCTCGCGCTCGAACAGTGCAACTCCCGCCTCTCTCACCATCCTGCGGAAAATCTCTTCCGCCACGTGCGGCTCCGGCAGCCACGCCACGTCCTGTCCGTAAAGCGGCATCTGGTAATGTCGCCCCACGCGATAGTAAAACTCCAGCGCGCAGCCGCCGATCACCTCCTTCTTCCCGTAATCGGTCCAGCCCAGGCCGCCCGATACCATTCCGCCCAAATGCACTCCCGGCTCGACCAGCGCCGTCTTCATCCCCTCCCGCGTCGCCGCCACCGCGGCAATCACGCCGCCCGCCGTTCCCCCGTAGACGACTACGTCGAAATCGCGCACCGCCGCTGAAGCAGCCAGTGCGGCTACCAGCATCAGAGTCGGAGTCCGCATGTCGATCCTCCTCTCATGGTACTTAAGCTTCTATCAACTATTAGCTGAATGGATAGGCTCTCGTGGCGCAAGAATAAATCACTCGCGGTCCTCGCGCCCATAGCGGCGAATCGCGGCCGCGCGGTGTGTTCCTCCTCCGATCATTTAGTAAAACAACGGCGACGGGCCGCTTTTGCCGCCGTTCGCACGCCGTTCGCACAATGTTCCGCGCCGGGTCGGGCGGCAGCGGCTGCGGTGGCGATCGGCGGGCGCGGGCTGGTGACATCCAATTCGGCGTGGTGAAGCGTGGCTAAACCGGGCGTATACTGATAGCTGTCGCCTGCCAGAATGGAAAAGCCGTATCGGGTGAGGCTTATGACGGAGCCTAAAAAGTTAACCCGTATCAGCCTGGTAGGGCTGGTGTGGATGTTAAGGATTCTGGGCACAGTGCCTGCGCAGGCGGAGACAGCCACTGAGGTGGTGTTGCACGACTTCGCGCCCGCCACGGGGGCCTATCCCGTCGTCGGTGTGATCCGCGACTCGGCAGGCAACCTCTACGGAACTACTACCGTTGGGGGCACGGCGGGCCAAGGCGTCGTGTACAAGTTAGATGCGGCCGGCCAGTACAGCGTGTTGTACAACTTCACGGGCGGGGCCGATCGGGGCCAACCCTATGCTGGCGTGATCCGCGACTCGTCCGGCAACCTTTACGGGACTACGTCCGGTGGCACGGCCAACGCGGGTGTTGTGTACAAGGTGGATATAGCCGGGAAGGAGACTGTGCTGTACAGCTTCACCGGGGGCGCCGATGGGGGAAATCCTTACAGCGGCGTGATCCTCGACTCGTCCGGCAAACTTTACGGGACAACGTACGACGGCGGCACGGGCAAGGTCGGCGTAGTGTACAAGGTGGATATGTCCGGCCAGGAGACCGTGCTGTGCAGCTTCAACGGCTACGATGGAGCTTTGCCCTTCTCAGGTGTCGTCCGCGACCCGGTTGGCAACCTCTACGGAACTACCGCTGGGGGTGGGGGTCCATTCGGCGACGGCCAAGGCGTGGTGTACAAGCAGAATCCGTCCGGCCACATCACGGTGCTATACGCGTTCCCGGGCGGGGCCGCTGGAGGCGAAACCTCGCGGGTGTGATCCGCGACCGGGCGGGCAATCTCTACGGGACCACTTTCTTCGGCGGCACAGCGGACGCGGGCGTGGTGTACGAACTGGATTCGGCCGGCAGTTACACGGTGCTGTACAGCTTTACCGGCGGCGTCGATAGAGGGAGCCCGTATGGCGGGGTGATCCGCGACGAGCACGGCAACCTCTACGGAACCACTTACTACGGCGGCTCGGACAACCGTGGCGCGGTCTTCGAGCTCAAAATGCGCTGAAACGTCTTAAGCTATTCGGTAATGGGTCGGTAAGCCCCGACGCAGCGAACGAAACCAGTCCCAGCGTCTGGCCCGCCATCATGCGGTACCGGTGAATCCCAGGCGGTGCCGCGCGCGTACTGCCAGCAGCTTTTCCCAATTCGAGCGGCAGTACCAGGCAGATCGCCCCGTTTCTTTTTGTTTTTCGCGATGTTGACGCGGAGGCTAATTGACATTTGGCAGTCCTGTGAAACGATATACTGCGGCTATGCGTTTTCTCAGTTTTCTTCTCACAGTCAGTGCGTTCGCGGCGGATAGTGCCAACGGGCTGGACATGGCCCGGCTGCAGACGATTCGTCCGCGGCTACAGGCGCTGGTAGATGACCAAACCATTCCAGGCGCGGTCGCGCTGGTGGCGCGGCACGGCAAGGTGGCGCTTGTGGGAGCGGTGGGATGGCGCGATGTTGAGAACAAGAAGCCGATGCAGGCCGACTCGATTTTCCAGATCATGTCGATGACCAAGAATTTCACGGGTGTCGCGGTGATGATGCTGATGGAAGACGGCAGGATCGAGCTGCGGCAGCCCATCGCCCATTACCTGCCGGAGTTCCGCGGCATTGAAGTGGAAGAGAAGTTCAACGGCCCCGGAGCAACACACCCTCCCAAACATCCGCCCACCGTGTGGGAGCTCATGGACCACACTTCGGGGCTCCGGGGAGATCCCGAAGGAGAACTGGCGGATAATCCGCGTACGATGCGCGTTCCTTTGGCTGAGGCCGTGCGTTTCTATGCGCACACGCATCTGCAATTCGAGCCGGGCTCGCGATGGAGCTACAGCAACCTGGGTATTGCGACGCTGGGCCGGCTGATTGAAGTGATTTCCGGAGAAGACTACGTGCACTTCATTCGCGCGCATATTCTGGATCCTCTGGACATGCACGACAGTTTCTATTTTCCGCCGGACGACAAGAAGGACCGCATGGCCCTGGTGTACCACCACGCCAACGGAAAGCTGGTTCGGGCGGGCGATGACATTCTGGCGGGAGACCCAGCGAAATATCGCCAGGGAGCGAAGTACCCCGCGCCTGAGTTTGGTCTCTGTTCCACGGCGCCCGACCTGGCCAAGTTCTACCAGATGCTGCTCAACGGCGGCGAGTATGACGGGCGGCGGTATCTTTCGCGGCAGGCGATTGAGACCATGACACGCGTGTTCACGCCAAATGTGACACCATCGGGCTGGCTGGGCGGTACGGGATTCGGTTTAACGTTTGAAATTGTGAATCAGCCGGAAGGGACGCTACTGCTGCACTCGCCGGGGACATTCGGGCATGGCGGCGCGTTTGGCACAGAAGGCTGGATCGATCCCAAGAACGATTTGATTCGCATCATGCTGGTGCAGGTTTCGGATGGCTCGGCTGACGCGCCGCGCTCGGTGGTGATGCAGATCGGAGAGGCGGCAGTGGAATAGCGGCGTCCGTAAAGCTCTTCTTCGGTTGACCGGCGGAATCCGTATCATCATACTACTTGCGCAGGAAGGAAAGATTTCGCTCGACGACGACGTGCACAAGTACATCACCGAGCTGCCTGATTTCGGCGCGCGCATCACCATTCGCCAACTCGTCCACCACACCAGCGGTCTTCGCGACCAATGGTCGCTGCTCGGCTTAGCCGGCTGGCGCTATTCGCTCGACCTCATCACCGACGACGATGTGCTCGACGTCATCTCGCGTCAAAAGGAACTGAACTTCACGCCTGGGGCCGAGTATGTGTACTGTAACACCGGCTTCACATTGCTGGCGCAAGTCGTCAAGCGCGTCAGCGGTGAATCGCTGCGCGAGTTTACGTTGAAGCGAATCTTCCAGCCGCTGGGCATGCAGAGCACGCACTTTCGCGACGATCACGCCGAGATCGTCAAGCACATCGCGTACGGTTACGTGGAGGAGAAGGGGAAAACAGCTATCGCCTGAGCGTGACCAACTTCGATACCGTCGGCGCCACCAGCCTGTTGACCACCGTGGAGGACCTGGCGCAGTGGGATGAGAATTTCTACCATCCGCGGGTGGGCGGCCCGGAGTTCGTGAACCAGCAACTGGAGCGCGGCAAGCTCAACAGCGGCAAGGTGATCGACTATGCATTCGGACTGGCGCTCGGAAAGTATCGGGGACTTCCCACCGTTGGTCACGGTGGTGCAGACGCGGGCTATCGGGCCGACTTCCTGCGCTTTCCCGAACAGCACTTCGCCGTGGCCTGCCTTTGCAACAAGGGTGAAACCAACCCTGGCGAGTTGACGCAAAGGGTTGCCGATATCTATCTGGCCGCCGAGTTCAAGGAGCCGGCGCCGGTCCGCTCCGAAACGATGCCCAAGTCCGTTGCGGTGGCGGCGGAGCGGCTGGCGCAATACCCGGGTTTGTATTTCAAGAAGGACGACGAGCGCACCGTGCGCGTGACGGTCAAAGATGACAAGGTGTCGTTAGCTTTTTCAGGCGCCGGCGGCCGCGAAATGACGTCCCTTTCCGAGCGCCGTTTCCGGCTTGCCAATGGGCCGGGTGAATTGACCTTCCCTGACGCTGCGGACGGACCCGCGCCACGATTGAGCATTCGCGTCCCCGGAGCGGAGAAGCCGGACATCTACGAACGAGTCGCTGAATTCCGGCCCACTCCCAACGAACTCGCGGGCTTTGTGGGTGCGTATGTCAGCCAGGAGATCGACCCTATCTATCGAATCGCCGTGGAAGGTAGCAGCCTCGTCTTGAAGCGGCTGAAGTCAAAGCCGGAGAAGCTGGAACCGACAATTACCGATACCTTTTGGGGGCTTAATGGAGATCTACATTTCGTACGAGGACCGGGTGGCAAGATCACGGGCTTCACCCTGAACGCGGGGCGTGTGAAGAACTTCCATTTTGCGAAGCAGTAGCGGGTGGCGGGCCGCCTGCTGACCGATAAGGAAGTCGGGCCGGTCGCGTGGGGCGTCTGGATGCGCAAGAAGTGAGCGGTCTTAGGGAGTTCACAAGACGCGGTGAACCTGCCCGGTACCGCGGATCGTACTGGCACGTATCGCTTCCGATATCCGTGGACGAGGCAGAGATTACAGTAGGTAAACTGGTTTGTTCGTAGCCGTCCCCGTCAGCCCGACCGCTGGCGCAGCGGAGGACCACGGCTGCGAGTCCATTACGCGGATGCTGACGGCAACTTTGAAGCGAAGCGAATGCTTTAGCGCGCAGGGCTAACTCGCGCGGATCCAGCCTTTTTACTCAGAGCTGCGGATTTCCGGCCGTTTTCCGAGGAGCACGCCAGAAAACCAGCGTTGGAGCCGGTCGAAATAAATATACACCACCGGCGTCGTGTAGAGCGTCAGTAACTGGCTCACCAGCAGGCCACCGATAATCGTAATGCCGAGCGGACGGCGCAGTTCTGATCCGGTGCCCGTCCCCAGCGCCAGTGGCAACGCCCCCAACATGGCAGCCATGGTGGTCATCAGGATCGGCCGAAAGCGAAGCATGCACGCTTCGAAAATCGAATCCCGCGAGTTCTTGCCCTCAATGCGCTCGGCCATCAAGGCAAAGTCGATCATCATGATGGCATTCTTTTTCACGATGCCAATCAGAAGAATGATTCCGATCATAGCGATGATACTGAGATCGGTGTGGGTGATCATCAGCGCCAACAGTGCGCCCACGCCCGCCGAGGGCAGGGTGGAAATAATCGTAATCGGATGAACCAGGCTTTCGTATAGAATTCCGAG
The DNA here is from genome assembly GCA_963818855.1 of Bryobacterales bacterium. GTDB lineage: Bacteria > Acidobacteriota > Terriglobia > Bryobacterales > Bryobacteraceae > Bog-159. The sequence continues at coordinate 200,897 of CAWFUH010000002.1, forward strand.
CACGATGTAGACGGCAGCCAGCGCGGTGAAGATCAAGATGGGCTGGTTGCCAAGGGATTGCTCATAAGCCTGCGCCGTACCCGCAAACCCGGTACGAATGGTGCGCGGCAAGCCAATCCTGGCGGCGGCCGCGAGAATCGCTTGCACAGCGTCGCCCAGAGCGACACCCGGCTGCAGGTTGAAGGAGACCGTCACCGCCGGTCCCAGGCCCTGATGGTTCACCGCCAGGGGCGCGGTGGCCGGGCCAAACCTCGCGAACGCACTTAAGGGAACCTCGCTTCCGCCAGGCGCTCGCACATAGACTTGATTCAAAATCCGCGGGTCCTGCAAGAATTCCGGCGCTGCCTCCATGATGACGTGGTACTGATTGAGCTGACTGTATACGGTGGAGACCTGCCGCTGCCCGAAAGCGTCGTAGAGCGTGTTGTCGATGAGTTGCGACGCGATGCCAAAGCGTGCGGCAGTGGTCCGGTCATACTCCACCATGGCCTGGAGCCCGCGATCCTGTTGGTCGCTGCTCACGTCAGCGATGATGGGAATGCTCCGCAGTTGCTGCAAAATCTGGGGAGCGTAGCTGGTGAGATCCGGCAAGTTATCGCCGCGCATAGTGAACTGGTACTGCGCATTGCTCATGCGCCCTCCCACCCGCAGGTCTTGCGAAGCTTGCAGGTAGAGTGCGGCGCCGGGTATCCGTTCGAGTGGTGGCCGCAATCGCGCTATGACCTGGTCCACCGTTACTTTCCTCTGCGCGAGCGGCTTCAGATTAACGAATATACGCGCGCTGTTGGACGTACCGCCGCCCGTGAATCCGTTAACCGTGGCGACCGCCGGATCGGCATCCACGATGGCGATCATCCGCTGCAGGATCTTGTTCATTGACTGGAACGAAGTGTCCTGGTCGCCTTGAATGGCACCCATCAGGCGTCCGTTGTCCTGCATCGGAAAGAATCCCTTGGATACATGGATGAACAGATACACATTCAAGCCAATGGTCGCCAGCAGGATCGCCAGTGTAAGCGGCGCGGCACGCAACGCTGCGGACAGAGTCGCGCCATACAAATCGATGCTGGCCTGGAAGATCCGTTCGGTCACGCGGTACAGCCAGCCATGCTCGCGGTGCGTCTTCAGAAGGTGCGCGCACATCATGGGCGTGGTCGTCAGCGAAACGGCAAGCGAGACCGCGATGGCAATCGAGAGTGTCACGGCGAACTCGCGGAAGAGGCGGCCGACAATGCCCCCCATTAGCAGCAACGGGATAAATACGGCGATCAGCGAGGCGCTCATGGATAGCACCGTGAAGCTGATCTCCTTCGCGCCCTTGAGCGCCGCCTCCATCGGATGCATGCCCTGTTCCAGGTAACGCGTGATGTTTTCGATCACTACAATCGCATCGTCCACCACAAAGCCGGTGGAGATCGTCAGTGCCATCAGCGAAAGATTATCGATGCTGTAATGCAGGAGGTACATGACGCCAAACGTGGCGATCAGCGATACGGACACGGCCACGCCCGGGATGAGCGTGCTCCGCGGGCTCCTGAGGAACGCGAATACCACCAGCACCACCAGCGCCACGGAGATCAGCAGCGACCGTTCCACGTCATGCACCGAGGCACGGATGGTTACCGTTTGATCCATGGTAACCATCAGGTGAATGGCTTGTGGAATGGACCCCTGCAACATCGGGAGCTCCGCCCGGATGCGGTCCACGGTATCGATAATGTTCGCGCTGGGTTGGCGGAAGACCGCCACCAACACGGAGGGCAGGCCGTTAGCATACCCCGCATTGCGGGTGTCCTCTACCGAGTCCAACACCTCGGCTACGTCCGAAACCCGCACGGCCGATCCGTTCTGGTAGGCGACGATCAGCGGCCGGTAATCGCTGGCCGTGAAGATTTGATCGTTGGCGCCCACTTCCCAGGTTCGGTGTTCGTCCGAAAAATGGCCTTTGGGAGTGTTGGAGTTGGCTGCCGCCAGCACGCTCCGCACCTGCTCGAGGCCGATGCCGTATTTGTTCAGTACGGTGGGATTGAGCTCAACCCGCACGCTCGGTAGCGAACTCCCCCAAACGTCCACCTGACCCACGCCGTTCACCTGCGACAACTTCTGCGCCAGGATGGAGGAGGCCGCGTCATACATCTGGGCCTGGCTGAGAAAGGGCGAAGTCAGCGCCAGCAGCATGATGGGAGAATCGGATGGATTCACTTTCCGGAAACTGGGGTTGCTCGGAAGGTTTGTGGGAAGGTATCCGCGGGCCGCGTTGATGGCTGCCTGCACATCGCGCGCAGCCGCGTCGATATTACGGTTCAGATCAAATTGCAGGGTGATGCTGGTAGATCCAAGGTTGCTCGAGGAGGTCATCTCGGTGACGGAAGCGATGCGCGTGAACTGGCGCTCCAGGGGCGTGGCCACCGACAAGGCCATAGTCTCGGGACTCGCGCCGGGCAACTCCGCCTCCACCGAAATCGTCGGAAAGTCCACTTGCGGCAGAGGCGACACCGGCAGAACCCGGAAGGCCACCGCGCCGGCCAGTGCAATCGCCACGGTTAGCAGGGTCGTGGCCACGGGCCGTTCGGTGAAGACTGCTGAGATATTCATGATTGCCCGGGGGGCGTCTGGCGCGCCGTGCTAGCTGGCCGAGGAGCCTGACACTTTCTCACAAATCGCGCCTTGGGCCAATCAGTCAGGTCCTTCTCAAAGATGCTCGAAGATTCTCGAAGATGCTCCATCATAACGCCTCCCATCACGTCGATGCGACTGATTTCTGTTGGCCCGACCGCCGGAGGGCCGAGGGCGCTCCGGTGCGATTGTGGGAGCGCTCCCGCCACTCGAACCAGTCCTTCGGGACGCCATATTGCACTTCGATAAACTCGAAAAGGATCTGTTAAGATGGCGAATCACGGATTGGATCGGCCCACGATATTGGTGATGCTTCCTGACGCCGCTGCTGCCAGTGCCGCCCCGGGTCGGGTGAACGAATGCGAATTCCGATTCATCGACTGTCTCCGATAGTGGCCGTGTGCGTCGGCTGCTGGATGCAGCTCAGTGCCTCCGGTCAAGCTTGTCCCGCACCCACTGGCGATCCTGCCGGCAACTATATGGTTGCAGGCGCGATTGGCAATGTGAAATATTCCGGAAGTCTCGCGCTGGATGCGTATGCGCCGGCCGGTTCGCCGCGGCCGGCTGCGGTTCTGATACACGGCGCCCATGGGAACAAGTCTACGCATTTGACGCAACTGTTCGAGGTCTTGGAGCATGCCGGTTTCGCCTGGTTCTCCATCGACTACCGGAATCTCGAAGATGTTCGCGCCGCCGTGAGGTATATTGAGTGCCCTGGAAGATTCAATATTGGCAGCCGCCTGGTACTGATTGCCGAAGATGCTGGGGCCGCGCCGGCGGTTCGCGTGGCCGCAGAGGCAAAAGCGAATGGAGTCGTGCTGTTTGGTGCGCGGTTCGATGCACATCCCCCGGCGCCAGGCACGCCACTATTGATCTTTCACGGAACTAACGATGAGGAAGTGCCGCCACGTGAGATCGAAGGGCTATGCGCGGAGTGGCCGGGATGCCGGTTCGTTCCCGTGGTCGACGGCATCCACAACTTCGAGAACTGGCATCCCGATCAGTGGGAATGGAAGGAAGATCTGGGGGCGTGGTTGCGCGGAGACCAACGCGGCCTATGGAAAGACATTACCTACGCGCGTCCGGGCGGCCGCGATTTGCGCATGGATGCTTTCATTCCCGAAGGCGCGGGGCCTTTTCCCGGCGTAGTGATCGTCCACGGCGGCGGTTGGGAGGCAGGCGACAAGACGACTTATGTCTCGCCGGTTTTCGGCCCTTTGGCGCAGGCCGGGTTCGCTTGGTTTTCGGTCGATTATCGGCTCACACCATACGTGCGCAATGCCGATCAATTGGACGACTTGCGCGCGGCGATCCGCTACGTGCGCAATCACGCGGAGCGCTTTCACGTAGCCCCCGATCACATCGCCGTCCTGGGCGAATCCGCGAGCGGCCAGATGGCCACCCAGATTGCGTCGCAGCCATGCCCGCGATGCGAAGTCCAAGCGGTGGTGTCCTTTTACGGTGTGTACGATTTCACCCGCTGGGCGGACGACCCGTCCGGTCGCCCGATGCTGGATCGTATTTTCGGCCATTGGGACACCGCCATTCTAGAGCGTTACTCGCCATTGTTTCACGCCCACCGTGACATGCCTCCGGTGCTGCTCATTCAGGGAACACAGGATGAACTCTACGCAGGCACATTGGCCTATGCGGAGCGGTTGAAGCAATTTGGGGCGCGTCACGCGCTGGTTGTCCTGGAGGGAGCCCCGCACGGCATGGAGAACTGGGCCGGGCACAGCGAGTGGGAATTCTACAAACAGCGCTTGGTGGACTGGCTTCAGGAAAACTTAAGCCGGAAGTGACCGTCAGTGGTATAGTGTCCAGAAAGGCATCAGGGTTTATGACTCGAGCATGCGTGTTTCTGCTGCTTTTCGGTCTCAGCGTCACTGCCCAGGAACGCGATGCCGACCTCCAACGCCTTTCCGACCAGGCACGCTCGGCACTGGCGGCGAAAAACTGGGAGCAAGCTGCAAGAACGCTCGAGAAACTAGCCAGCCTGGCGCCCACCGTGCCGGAAGTTCAGGCCAACCTGGGTCTCGCGCTGTATTTCGAAGGAAGGGCGTCCGAGGCGCTGACGGCGTTCGACCGTGCCCGCAAACTGAATCCCGCCCTGCCGCAACTGGACCTGATGGCCGGGCTCTGCGATGCGGATTTGGGACGTTTCGAGGAAGCCGCTGCGATACTCGGGCCGGCGTTCGCAAGTCCGCCGGATCGCGAAATTGGCAGGCTCATTGGCTTGGATTTGGCGCGATCGTATACGGAGCTGAAGGCTTTTGACAAGGCGGCGGCGGTGGGCGAAGAACTCGTACGGCGCTACCCCGGCGACGCGGAAGTCCTGTACCAGGTCTGCCGCCTGCACAGCGACCGTTCTTTTGCGCTCATGGCGGAATTGGTGCGCACGGCCCCCGATTCGTCGTGGACCCACTATGCAAACGCGCAGGTCGACGAAAGCCTCGACCGCTTTGCGGCTGCCGAAAAGGAGTACCGCATCGCCATCGAGCGGGATCCGCATCTTCCGGCCGCACACTATCACCTGGGCCGCGTCATTCTAAGCGCTTCGCGAACTCCCGACTCCGTCGAGCGCGCCCGGCGTGAGTTCGAGCGGGAATTGACGATTTCCCCCAGGAACGCGGATGCCGAGTACGAGTTGGGTGAAATCGACCGGGAACACGGCGAATCGGACTCGGCGCTCGACCACTTCGGACGGGCACTCCGCTATCAACCGGAATTCGTGGAAGCGCAAGTCGGGATCTCGAAGACACTGATGAGGCTCGGCCGGACCGCGGAGGCCGTGTCTCACCTCGAAGCAGCAGCGAAGCTCGATCCAGGAAATAAAATTCCTCACTATTTACTGTCTACGGCGTACAAGTCCCTGGGAGACGAAGCCGCTGCTCAAAAGGAGATCGCCCTGTATAAAAAGATCGGGGACGATAAATCGGTTGCCTCGCCGCAGCCTGCCAACGGTGGCGTTTCAAATCCACCGAGATAGAAACCTGAGAGGGAGGTAAGTACACAATGGCAACGAAGCTTCTCGTGGTCATGCTCCTGGCCGCCATAATAGCCGTGGGTCAGGCGGTTTTTGGCAACATTACAGGCAACGTCACAGATCAGGCGGGCGCCGCTGTACCCAGCGCCTCAGTCATCGTTCGCGACCTGGACCGGGGCGGGGAATTCAGGACCGTGTCCAACGGGAGCGGGAATTTTACCCAGACGCACTTACTCCCGGGCCGCTATGAAGTTCACATTTCGGCTACGGGATTCGCCGAGCTCGTGATAGCAGCCCAGGTGCAGGTGGACTCGGAAACGCACCTCGACGCCCAACTTCAGATCGGCCAGACTTCCACCGCAGTCACAGTCTCCGGTGAAAGCCCGCTGCTGAAAATAGATCGCGCCGACGTGAGTAATACTCTTACCGCGGCGGAATTGGGCAAGCTGCCGATCCTTGACCGCAATATCACAACGCTGCTGGTGGCTCTACCTGGGGCGGGTCTTTATTCCGGAGCGTCCGGCCCAGCCACGGACGAGAATCAGCAGCGCGACCAACAAACTCCAGTGAACGGTCAACTCGGGTACTCCAACGGCTTCGTGCTCGACGGAACGGAGAATCACAGTAACATCCTCGGGATTTCAGTGATCGTTCCGAACCCCGATTCACTGGAAGAGTTCAAGGTAACTTCGAGTAATTACGACGCGCAATTCGGGAACGTATCGGGCGCCTTGTTGCAGGCGGCAACCAAATCGGGCACCAACGAGATCCATGGCTCGGCGTTCGAGTATTTGCGCAACGACTTCTTCAATGCGGCGGATCCTTTCAGCGGGGTGGATGCGCCCATCCGCTGGAACCAGTTTGGCGCATCGTTTGGCGGCCCGATCCGCAAGAACAAGCTGTTCGAGTTTTTTGCCTATCAAGGGACGCGGCGCGATTTGGGCGGAACCGTGATCACCACGGTCCCTACGCAGGACGAGCGTAATGGCAACCTTACCAGCCTGCTCGGCAACTATATCTGCGCGGACGGCTCGACGTCGGCTAGCGGGTGCGCGAGTCCGGCCTATGTAACAACTACTGAGGGCGGGAGGGTCCCGGCGCAAGCCGGCATGGTCTTCGATCCCGCGACGGGCAACCCGGACGGCAGCGGCCGCGAGGCTTTTTCGACTAATGGTCAAGTCAACGTAATCACGCCAGCCCCCCCCGTGGAGAAGCTATTAAGCTACATCCCACTGCCTAACTTTGGCGCTCCAGGTCAAATCTACAACAACTACGAAACGACAGTGCGGGAAGTTTCCAACGCCGACCAATACACTGAGCGAGTGGACTATAACATTGCCAACAATCATCACTTCTTCGCGCGGTACACTTTGGCGAATTTCCTGTTGTACGGACCGGGAGCTTTCGGCGTGGAAGCGGGAGGACCAAGTCCTTTCGGCTATGCCGGCGATTCGCCTGCGCGCAATCAGAGTCTGGCGCTCGGCTACACTTACACCATCAGCCCATCGCTGATCGCCGACTTTCGGTTCGGCTACTATCGCTACCACGTCCACAGCCTTCCAGAGGGTTATGGCACGACTCCGGCACTCGACTCCGGCCTGTTGGGTTTGAACCGGGGAGGTGACGATACATCCGGCATGCCCGCTTTCTACATCAACGGCAACGGCGGGTTCGATTTCGGCTACGCGCTGGGCGTGAATAGCTGTAACTGTCCGCTGAACGAAACCGAGAACCAGTTCCAGTGGGTCAGTAACTGGACCAAGCAGACTGGGAATCACACTATCGAGTGGGGTGTGGATATCCGTCGCAACCAGCAGAGGCGTATGGACAGCAGCACGCACCGCGCCGGCGAGGTGACCTTCGGGGATTCGGTTACGGGGGACTCCGATATCGATACGCTGGCCAACGGCAATGCCACCACGGGAGCGGCATTGGCCTCGTTCCTGCTTGGTTATCCGAGCGGGTTCGTGCAACAATTCACGGGTGCGGGCTTTTACCCGGCCCTGCGGCAGACCCGGCTATTCCTGTTTGGCCAGGATGAGTGGCGGGCCACGCCCAAGCTCACCGTTACCATCGGCCTGCGCTATGAAAACTATCTGCCGCAAGTCGGCGCACAGCCCGGAAGCGCGGCGACCTTCGACCCGGCGACGGGGGACGTTGTGGTAGCCGGAATCGGCGGCGTTCCCAGCAACATGGGCATCAAACCGTACAACCTGGGATTCGCGCCGCGGCTTGGAATTGCGTATCGGATCTTTCCCAAGACCGTCATCCGTGCCGGCTACGGGCGTAGTTATAACGCCGCGGGCGTGGGCGCTGTCTTCGCTCAAAATCCGGAGATCGACCCGCCCGTGCAGTTCGTGGAGAACCTGACGCAACCAAATCCGTATACCACCGCAATCCCCACCTTCCTCACTTCGGGACCGCCGGCGCCGCCCACGCCTCCCATCGGATCCAATGGCCGCTATCCGCTACCTAATGGCGTCTCAGTGTACTTTTACTTCAATCCATTGGATTCCTACCGGATTCCGCTGGCAGATTTTTGGAACTTCACTGTCCAGCACGAATTCACGCACACGGTTACCGCCGAGGTGGCCTATGTGGGCAACGTGGGACGCCATTTGTTCCTGAATCTGAACGAGAATCAGGCGGTCCCCGGTCCGGGCGATTACGACCCGCGCCGCCCGTTCTACAAATTCGGCGACACGCAGGCTATCTATAGCGTCTGTAACTGCGATAACTCCAGCTATAACGGTCTCCAGGTTAAAGTGCAAAAGCGCGTGGCACAAGGTCTCGACTTCATTGCCACCTACACGTTCTCCAAGGCGCTGGACAATGGCGAGGGCGGCTACGGATTTGCCAACAATTATGACGTCGCCGCCGATCATGGACCCGCCACATTCGATCGGACAAATGCGTTCACATTGCTGCATAACTGGGATCTGCCGTTCGGTAGGGGCCGCCGCTTCGGCACCAACGTCAACAAGGCAGTGGATGCCATAGCCGGCGGATGGCGCTTCAGCGGAGTGACTACTGCTTACTCAGGCGTAGCATTCACGCCGACGATCTCCAATGCGCCGCTAGTCAATGCCGACTTCAATTATTTCCGGCCGGACATCATTGGCAATCCCAACGTGCCGAATCCAAATGCGAGTGAATGGTTTAACCCGGCCGCCTACACGGCGCCCGAAGGGCCCTACCGCAACGGCGATGCAGGCAAGGGAACGCTGCGCGGACCGGGATCGGTGGTCTTCAACCTGGCACTCGCCAAAGTTTTCGCTATCACCGAACGGAAAACGTTGGAATTACGCTGGGAGAACTTCAACGCCCTGAACCACGTGAACCTGGGTTTGCCGAATGCGACGGTGGACGTCTCCGGCGCGGGCCAGATAACATCAACGGCGAGTCCCATGCGGCAGATGCAACTGGGACTCCATTTCCGCTTTTGAAAGGCGCATCAAATTCCGCTTATGAAAAACGCACGCGTCGCCGCGATCGCCATGGCCCTGTGCGCCGGACTCTGCGCCGGAGAATTGCCGAAGGCGCCGCCGGCGCCACGGCCTGACGACCGCTACAAGGCCGATATTCTGGTTGTGGTCGCCCATCCCGACGATGAAACGGAGATTACCGGTTATCTGGCTAAGGCAGTCTATGACCAGCACCGCCGCGTGGCGGTTATCTTCGGTACGCGTGGCGATGGGGGCGGCAATGCGATGGGTAACGAGCAAGCCGCCGCGCTTGGCGCCGTGCGGGAGATTGAGGCTCGCCGCGCGCTGGCTTCATTCGGCATCATGAACGTCTGGTTTCTGGGCGGACCCGATACACCAGGACAGGATGTTTTGCGCTCTCTGGAAACCTGGAACCACGGCGCGGCTCTGGCGCAGGCCGTGCGTCTGGTGCGACTGACACGGCCGGAGGTCATTCTTACGTGGCTGCCCCTGTACGCCGCCGGCGAGAACCACGGAGATCATCAGGCTTCCGGTGTCATCGCCACCGAGGCCTTCGACATGGCCGGAGACGCGACCGCCTTTGCGGAGCAGATAGCCGCGCCGCGCGATCGACAGGGAATCTCCAACCTTACCGAGGGTCTGCGCCCGTGGCAGCCGAAAAAGCTGTACTATTTCTCCGACGCTTCGCACTCCGACTTCCTGGAAGGCAAAGGCCCACGATATCCGACCAAAGATACTTCGCCATCGCGCGGCGTCCCCTACTACCGGTTGGCAGCCGATGAGATGAGCTTTCACCTGAGCCAGGACGATACCGGCCAGGCAGCCAAGCAAGCCATCGCGAAGGGAGACTTTAACTATTTCGAACAGCCTGTGCTGCTGGTTTTCGGCAAGTCTCACGTGAGATCGACAATTACCGGCGATATCTTCGAGGGAATCGGACCGGATTCCATTCCCTTCGCGCCGGTTCGCGGTTATCGCGCCGCTGCGGACCCCGGACTGAGCGTCGAACTGGGCGGCCCATGGAGTTTTTATCGCGACTTTTGGAAGGCGCACGAGTTGGACCACCTCGCCAGCTTGCTGACCACTCCGGAAGTGAATATAGCGCCAGGGGAGCGTCTGCATTTACCGCTGCTGCTTCACAATGGATCGGCTAAAGCGCAGGATCTCGCGCTCTCCGCGGTGCTGCCGGAGGGCTGGACCGTAGTCGCCGGTCAAGCCTTTTATCGAGTGGATGCTGACGATACGTACCCGGTCGAAACGGTACTTGCCTCGCCCGCGAAAGGAGATCCGGCATGGCAAACGGTCGGTTGGAAGGCTCGAATCGGGCAGCCAGACGATCGGATCGATTACCGTGCGAGTGAATCTGGCTGGCGGCGGATTGCCCCAATGAGACCGTCCCACAGCGGCTTTGCCCCCTATTTTGCAGGGCCGTAAAAAGGCCTGGTCAGGGGACTCTCGGGATTCCGTCCGGCACGATGCGTGTAATCTACAACACTCTGCCGGATGACCCTTCATCGCCCCCGCACCAGTTACGATCAATAGTTATGCGCATGCTAATCCGACGTCTGGCTCCCCTCCTGCTCCTAGCTTGGCAGGCCCCGCTGGCTCCCTGCGAAACCAGGCTGCCTTCGATTCTGAGCAGCCACATGGTGCTCCAGCGCGACCGTCCCATTCACATCTGGGGATGGGCCGCGCCCGGCGAAAAGGTATCCGTCGCGCTTCATGGCGCCTCAGGTGATGCCGTCGCCGATAGCCTGGGAAATTGGAGCCTTTTCCTCGCCCCCCAACCTGCCGGCGGACCGTATCAGCTCACCGTCAACGGCGCCAACCAGATCGTGCTCGATGACGTGCTGGTAGGCGACGTCTGGTTCGCCTCCGGTCAATCAAACATGGAAATGCCGCTGGAAGGCTTTCCGGATGCGCCGCTGAAGGATTCCGCGGCGGAGATCGCGCACGCCAGTCAGCCGCGCCTCCGCCTGCTGTATATTCCCAACAAAGCTTCGGATTTTCCGCTGCGCAACACCACCGCGTCCTGGACCGAGTGTTCCCCCAAAACGGCCGCCGGATTTTCCGCTCTGGCCTATTTCTTCGGGCGCGATCTCGCCGAGCGCGAGCGGGCGCCCATCGGGCTGATCGAATCCACGTGGGACGGCACGGTGGCCGAGGCCTGGCTGAGCCTGCAAAGCATCGCCGCGGACGCGGCCCTGATGCCGTTGTTCGCCACGCGCGCACATATGATGCAGGAGCAGGATGAAATCACGGCGATCCTCGCCAAGGAGAAAGCCGAAGATCTGGCAGCTCGCCAGGCCGGAAAGGCTCCGCCGAATCACCCCTGGCGGCCCGATCCCGCCTCGTGGGCGCCCTCCGCGCTGTACAACGGCATGGTGGCGCCGGTAGTGAACTATCCCATCAGGGGCGTGATCTGGTATCAGGGTGAATCCAACAGCCGGCTGGCGTTTGCGCCCATGTATGCCCGGCTCTTTCCGGCGTTGATTGCGGATTGGCGCACACACTGGCACGAAGGCGATTTTCCATTCTTTTACGTGCAGCTCGCGAATTTCAGTTCGAACGCCACCGAAGCCTGGGCGGTGATCCGCGAAGCCCAGCGCCGCAGCCTTTCGGTGGCGAATACGGCGATGGCGGTGAGCATCGATATCGGCGATCCGGGCAATGTGCATCCGGCGGATAAACAAACGGTCGGCGCGCGGCTGGCCCTGTGCGCGCGGGCCCTGGCGTATGGGGAGAACGTCGAGTATTCCGGCCCGCTCTTCCGGCAGGCTACGCCCGAAGCCGGCGCCATGCGCGTGTGGTTCGACCATACCAGCGGGGGGCTGCTCGCCAAGGGCGGCGAACTGGCGGGATTTGAAATCGCCGGACAGGATTGCCGTTTCGTGAGCGCCGCCGCGCGGACTGACGGCAAAACCGTCCTGGTATCCAGCGTCGAAGTGCCCGCGCCGAAATACGTGCGCTATGGGTGGGCGAACGCACCGCGCGTCAATCTGTTTAACGCGGAAGGATTGCCCGCTTCGCCCTTCACGTCGGAAGACGTTATTCCATCCCAGTGAGATGCCGAGCGGGCGCGGGCCCTGGCGTATGGGGAGAACGTCGAGTATTCTGGCCCGCTCTTCCGGCAGGCTACGCCCGAAGCCGGCGCCATGCGCGTGTGGTTCGACCATATCAGCCGGGGGGCTGCGGGCCGACGCCACCGCGCGGACGCCTGCCGTCCCACACCAGAGCCTTCATCCTGTCGGCACAGAGCGCGTTTTTCAAGAGCCGAGACACGAATCCTGGAGCAGTACTGGAAATTGGGGACCTGCGCTGTCCGGGAAATTCTCGACAGTTTGCCCGTGGAGGGACGCGTTGCTTACACGACCGTTCAGACGCTCGTCTATAGGCTCGAGCAGAAAGGCGCTCTTCGCAAGGTCAAGAAGATCGGCAATGCGCACCTATTCGAGCCTGCGATTGATCGGAATGAGTTCCCGCGTGGGCTGGTCAGAGATTTCCTGGATTTGTTTGGCGATTCCCCACGTGTGCTCGTTTCCAGCCTCATCGAAACTGGCACGCTGACGCTAGAGGATCTGAAGGCCCCTCAAAATGCTGCGGCCAGCGGCAACAGCAGCAGGCTGCGATCGCCTGCAGGCGGTTCGCGGCCGGTGCGTCGAAACACGCGGTTTTATGCCCCAACTGATCCCCTTGGATCGCGTCGCCCCATGCGTGGGAGGCCTGCCTGGACGCGCTGAAAGCAGGTGCGAGGCCCGCCGGGAGTGGCAGAAGGGCTGTGCAAGCCTCCATGACTATTCAATATCCGTCAATCAAATCCGCAAGAACTTTATAGTACTAAAATAAATTACACGTAACACAAAGATTTAATTAGACATACACGATTCTTTAGTTTTTTTGGTTGACTAAAGTAATACAAAGAATTACACTTCGTACTAGGACTACCAGGAGCGCTGGAACTGAGCGCGACATTTGAGTCGTCCAAGCGGAGGGCAAGATGAAAACTGGGCTTCGACTGTTGAGTGGGTTGACTGCAGGCGCCGTGTTGTTTTCAGGCATTTCTCCGGCGCAGACAGCCTCCGTAACGCTCAATCGGCTAGGCAGGGCCACCATGGACAACATGCCTGTCGGCCCTTATGAGGTGACGATTGCCGGTATTTCGACATTGGCGATTTCGGACGATTATCTGGACACTGCAACGCCAGGTAATATGTGGATGGCGGAGCTGTCCAGCCGAAACGATGTGAACGGCGCGCAGTGGAACTCCGTTGCCGGTCTCAGCGGATACGAGGAGGCCGCCTATCTGGGAAGTGGGTTGCTGGCGGCTTATGTATCGGGGAATCAGATTGCCGAAGGCGAGATTCAATTTGCCATTTGGGGTATCTTCGATCCGGCGGCCTTGACCAACCTCGAATCTTACAATAAGACCTATTGGTCTGCCGCGGAAGCTTATCTTGCCGCGGCAGTCGACAATCCGGAGCGTCCTTTTGCGGTATTCACGCCCGTATCGACTTCCGGCACAGAGCTTATGATAGTTCGATCGCGGGTGGCGACAGCCGAGCCAGTGGCTCCCTTGCTACTCGGTTTCGACCTTGCCTCAGCCTGCGGGGTTTTGTTTGTTCTGCGCCGTTACGCGAAACGGCACGGAGCAGTTTAGCTCCAGCTTCCAAGTCTGATCCCATCGCCTTTCAGGCGATCAGCTTCCAGCTTCATGCTCCGAAAATAGAGGAATGGGCGAGTACCGGACCAGCGCGCACGCGGTCAATTCCTGGCTCGGCTCGCCGCAACCCGCGGATCACACGTCGTCAAGGTCGGCGTCAGCCTGGAACCTGACCCGCGTGGCGCGCCTGCCGCAGCTTCGCAATCAATTCCGCATTCGTTCGCCTCGAATGCTGGTGTTGCGATTCGGCAGTGTGCTGTCCTTCTGCTCTCGGCCGACATTCCTTCTCGGAACAGGTACACGAGAGAATCCAGAGAAACCCGCGTCCCCCCGACCAGGTATTGGCCCTCAATGAGCCTAACTACTTCCCGGCGCAAAATTCGAAACTGTGACGAGAGATGCGTTACTGGGTGCGAGGGGCGGTCTGAGTGCTTGCTGAGTTTCTGGGACGGGATGGAAGGTTCGTTGGGCGGAATGCTGGGGGAAAGCGGGGGATGGCTGAAGGTGATTCCAGAAGTTGAGCGATTCGGGATCAGGCTTTCTGTTGGCTCGCCAAGTGGGAGCCGATGTGAATCACATTGTCGGCGATCACTCCGAGCCCGACCCATCGCTTTATGCCGTCGAGTCCTTTGTATCGGGATCGGTCCAACCCATGCCGGTTTTTCAGAACACTGATGCGGCCCTCGCATCCGGTGCGCCATTTCTGTAGCTTCTTGAACCAGCGCTGCTTTTGCCGCTGCTTGCGGGCCGGGCTTTTGGTGGCATGACTGGGAATCGAGACGCGCCGCACACCCCACTCCTCCGCCTTCGCCTCATTGGCCGCCGAGAAAAATCCCGGATCGGCCGCCACCACTTCCGGCACTCGTCCAAATTGTCTGACATGCTGTTCCAACGACGGCACCAGCAATGTGGAATCGGCCGGACGTTGTTCGCAAACTTCATAGTGCGTAATGATCTGATTCTCGGCTTCTTGAATTTTGACCAGCTTGCCGAATTCATTAGGCTTGCTGGTTTTTCCTTTGCGGATCACTTCGGTGTGCGTCTCAAAGACGCTGAGCAACTTGCCGTCCGCGCGGGTATTGCCTTCCAGTACGCGCTGGCGTGCCTGGCGCATCACCTGCTGCACGCGCGGAATCATTTCGTCCAGTTGCTTTTTGGCTTTGCGCAATATGGCGCGGTCGCCGCGCTTGACCTTCTGGGCGATCTCCTGCGAAAACTTCTTGGCTTGGCCCACCACCCGACTGGTCGACTCCAGCAGTTTCCCGTAGGCCTGTTTCAGTTTCTGCTGGCCCTTTTCGGTCTGGTTGCGGCTGGCGCGCGCAATGGCCAGAACCCGAAGTTTTACCGAGCGTGTCCGATTCCGTAACTTGGTCCCGGCAGCGCCGGCTACGGCGCTGACTCTTTTCATGACGCGCGTCAACACCCGCACGCCATCGCCCAGCAGGCTGCTGTCGGTCGGATAGTGGATATTGGTTTCCACCACCGTGGTATCGACACGTAGCTTACGGCCCGTAGCGACTCGGTTCTCACGCGCGATGGCCACCACGCGATCATGCACTTTGGCCACCACCTCCGGTCCCATCTGACGCCCGAGCCGTCCCATGGTTTTGTCGTCGGGAACCTTCCCTCCTCCGATGCGGGTGAACTCGCGGTAAACCAGGTTGGCGCGCGCCTCCCTGACCAGTTCTTCGTAGCTCCAGTCGCGCACGTGCTTCAGCAGCATCATCCGCAGTACGACCTCGGCGGGGAAGGCGGGGCGGCCGCGGGTCTTGCTCTTCTGGCAGCGTTTGGCCAAGTCTTGCTGAGCGATGAGCAGCAAAGACTCGTCTTCCAGCGCCTGATCGGCGCAACGCATCCACGGTTCCCACAGATCCTCTACCGCCTCGGCGATCAGGCCGTCGGCGAAACTGCGCTGCAGACGACGGGTGGCGATCACGATGGGCGCTCCTGGGTTTTGGACTCATCGCGGTCCAGACGCAGCAAGGACTGGTTGAGTTCGCTGATGGCCTCCAGTGTCTCTCGGACCTGGCGGTAGCGTTCCAGGGCCTGGCGCACCTGGGGAACCTGTTCAGGGCGAAGGCTCAACTGGCGGGTCTTGCCGCCGGGGTACCCCACATTCAAAACCCAGAGGGGATGACCTTCCCCGCGCGCGCATTTAGGACAACCACTGGAGTGATGAATGGTGCGTTCAAACAAAGAGCCGCGCAGAACCTCGCCTAGGTTGGCGAGGCCGGCCACGAGCTTGTCCCGGGTGTGGATGGCGCGATTACGTGTCATCACTACACATGATACATAAAAGCGCCGGAAGCGTCAAGCGTTTTAGAAACATTTCTGCCAAAAATGTTCTGTCGAGGGCCTGTCGCGATAGGTCCGCAGCTACCGTCCCAGCCCTTTCATCCACGAAACGCGGTTGCATTCTGTTCGACCAAGCACGCCATCGAACCAGGACGCTATGGAAACAAGGAGCTTACATCAGACATTTTGAGCCGGGAAGTAACTAACGTATTCCACAGGCATCCGTCGCCTCGAAATTTATAGTCACACGACGAAATCAGTGTCGCAAGCGGCCCGGTGAAGCTGGCATTTTTCAGCACGCTGCCGACTTATGGAACTCCCGTCTGGAACAGCGAGATGCCGGCTATGCCGGCGGCTCCGGATTTGAGGCATGATGTGATGTTCTCCGCGGTGATACCACCCAACGCCAGGACCGGCATCCGTACCACGGCGGTGGCCGCGCGCAGGGCATATAGGCCGAGCGGCGCTCCGTACGCGGCCTTTGCCGGCGTAAAGAAGACGGGTCCGAAGGCCGCGAAATTGGCTCCTTCGCTTTCCGCGCGCTGCACATCATCGACCGAATGGCAGGAGACGCCGATCAGGAAGCCGGGCGGCACGATCTTGCGCCACGTGTGCGGCGGGATGGAATCCGCGGGCAGATGCACGCCTTGCGCGCCGCACGCCAGGGCGATGTCGGTGCGGGAATTCACGAGAATCGCGGTGCCATGGGGGTTCGGCAAGCGCAAGGCGTGGCGCACAAGTTCCGCCAGTTCGCGCGCGGTCAGATCCTTCTCGCGGATTTGAATACGCTCCACACCCGCGGCGAGGGCGCGGGCGATGACGGCCAATAGCGCCTCGCATCCGCCCAGGGCGTGGCGGTCGGTGATGTAATAACGTAGCATTGCCTACGATCAGATCGGCTCGTAATACCGTTCGCCGGCGCAGGCTTTGCACAACACACGCCCGTCGCGCAAGACTTCGCGCTTGAAATTGATCCCTTCGCCGCATTCGGCGCAGACTACGCGGGCCGCCTTATAGCCCGGGAATTCTTCCGGGCCGAGCTTCACGCGGACCCATTCGGCCGAGAACAGCGCCGCGTCCGCCAGTTCGCGGTAGGCGCGCATCTGCTGCGTATTTTTGTCGGCGATCTCCGGAAACATTTCTTGCGCGCGCTGTTTGGAATCTTCGAGGGCCACTACCCGCACGGCGCGATCGGCCTCCAGATCGCAGAAAGTGGCGGCGACTTTGCCGAAATCGCGGAACTTGAGTGCACGCTTACCGAGGCGGCATCCGGTGACGACCGGGATGGCGTCGGTAGCGCAGCGGTCGATTTCGATGAAAGTGACCAACCGCTTGCGGTGCTTACCGAGAGGGTCGTCGAGTGCCAGCAGTCTAAGACCGTAGAGCGCCATCCGCAGGCCCAGGATCTGTCCCGCGCAGATGTGGCCGTGCGCCTGCTCGGCCAGCGCGACGTACTCGTCGAAGGTTTTCAAGGGCATCCCAGCACCTTCAGGGCGTGCGGCGGAAACTCCACCAGCCACTCCTTATTATCTGCATTATCCTGATGGGATTCGCAGTCGTGGTGGCGGACAGCTTCGGCCACGATGCCGCCCGCGAATTCCAGGCGCATGGCGCGCGGCATTTCGGAGGCGCGCTCCCCAGACGGGCAGGCACCTGGTTGACAGCGGGTTTGGCGCCGTCGTGCGGCGCGGACTGGCTGGTCGAGAACTTTGCGCAGAGAACCACTTTGCAGAATGCGAGCGCTAGCGCCGCGCGGGTCATGCGCAGCAGAAGGGGCAGCGTGTAGATGGCGGAGATGGCCAGCGGCGCGTGGCGGAGAGCAGATAATATGCCGACACTGCGGGTGGCGGAACGAGGGGGAGGCTGGCAACGGCATCGAGCAAATCGCGGCCTAGGAAGCGCTGTGTCCCAGAAGCCAGGCAGCAGCGCCATGAGCGTGGCGAGCAGTGTAGCGCAGCTGGCGTAACTCTGGCTGAGCCAGAGAGAAGACCCCGCCATTACTTCCAGGCGCCCAGGAGACGCCGCAGCAGCACCATTTGACCGAGATGGTAGGCGGTGTGATCGGCCGCCAGGAGAACTTCGCGCAGAACCGTCTGGCCGGTACCGTGGGGAATGCGGGCGTGCAGGTTGATTTTGGGATTCTTTACGATGCGCCGGATGGTTGCCAGATCGGCACGGAAGGCCTTCACGCTTTTGTCCCAGGCGCTGTCGTCGGGGGGCGCGGGCGTGGGTGGCCAATAGCCCGCCGGCCACGGAGGCGACACGTGCTTCGCCTTGCGGGTGAATTCGAGTATGTCCCACTGCGCGAGGCGCATATGCTCGAGAATTTCCCAGGGCGTGTGGGGAAGTCCGCTGGGGCGCACGCCGCGCAGGGCGGACGGCAGACTGGCGACTGCGGCATCGAAGTCGAGATGAGCGCCGCCGCCATCGAGCAGGTAGATGAGGTGTTCCCGCAGGGATTGGTCTTGGGTCATCATTACTATTTTTGGTCAACAGACCTCAAGAAAACAAGGGCACGACTGGAGCGAGCGGCAAAAAGGGGCGGCGCGGCGGAGCGCAGAGTGGTGGCCGCAGACTTCAAATGAACTTGCGGCGCAACATATCCAGTGCCATCTGGGTGGCGAACTGGCGAATGCGGGTGCGGTCGCCGATGAACTGGCGGTGCACTACCTGACAGCCGGCGGCGTCGGCGAGACCGACGTAGATGGCGCCGACGGGCGCGGATTCGCTGCCTGAGCCGGGTCCGGCGACGCCGGTGATGGCGAGGGCGTAAGTAGAGCCGGCGCGGCGGCGGGCGCCCAGGGCCATCGCTTCGGCGGTCTCTTTGCTGACCGCGCCGCATTGCGCGATGACTTCCTCGGGAACGCCCAGCCACTCGATTTTCATGCGGCTCGAGTAAGTGATGAATCCGCCCAGGAAGTAAGTGGAGCTACCGGGCACCGACGTGATGCGCTCGCCCAGCAGGCCGCCGGTGCAGCTTTCGGCTACAGCCAGTGTATTGTGCCGTTCGCGCAGGGCGTCTCCAATGACCTCTTCGAGAGATTGGCCGTTGCGGGAATAGATGCGATCGCCGAGCAGGAGTTCAATGGGGCCGCCGACCTCCGCGAGCAAGACCGCGGTTTCCGCCTCGGTGGCGCAGCGCGCCCGCAAGTGGATTTGAATGTCGCCGGCGGCGGCGAGGATGGTGGTTGCCGGGTTAGCGTATTTTTTATAGACAGGCGCAATCAATTGATCGAGATCCGATTCGGGCATGCCCGCCACGCGCAAAACCAGCGAGCTAATGACCTGGCGGGGAACGATGCGGGTCAGCCGCGGCAGGCACTGGCGCGTGAACATGGCCTTCATTTCGTGCGGCGGGCCGGGCAGCAGGATGACGTGCGAGTCGGAGTCGTCAATCCATTGACCGGGAGCGGTGCCGCGGTCATTGGGCAGGATGTCGGCGCCTTCAACGATGAATGCCTGGCGCTTGTTGACGTCCACCATTTTGCGCTTGAGTTGGGCGAAGCGCTCGACGAGGACGGCGGTGATTTCGGGGTGATAGACCAGCTTGCGGTCGAGGGCGGCGGCAACGGCGTCGCGGGTGAGGTCGTCTTCGGTGGGGCCGAGCCCACCGCAAAGAACCACGATTTGCGAGCGGGAAACGGCGCGGCGTATGCCGTCGGCCAGGCGGTCGAGGTCGTCCCCGATGACGGACTTGGTGACCACTTCCACGCCCAGACCGTTGAGCTGATCGGTTAAGAACAGCGAGTTGGTATCCATGCGCTGGGGCGTCAGTAATTCGGAGCCGACTGCAATGATTTCGGCGATCATCTGAGCCTAGAACAGGGGACGGCCCTTAATGCCCACGTCGGCGCGATATAGAGCGTTGGTGGTGGCCAGCACCAGGGAGCGCGAAGGGGTGAAAGCCAGTCCCACGATGCCCGGACCGGAGACGAACAAATCTGCCTGGCGGTTGGGGTTAATGCGTACGACACCCTTGCGGCCGGCGAGCGAAGCGGCGACGTAGAGGCGGCCTTCCTCGTCGAAGGCCAAGCCCTGGGGCCGGCCCAGGCCGCGATAAAAGACTTCCACTTCACCTTTTTGCGAGACGCGATATACGCAATCGAAGCTGGAGGTAGTGGGGCCGGCGACGTAGAGATAACCGTCGGGGCCGTACGCAAAATGATATGCCGCGATAGAAGGTTCGAGAGTGGCAAAGACGAAAATCTGCCGGGTGGGGCTGATCTTGAAGATGGTTCCCTGGCGGTCGCCGACGTAGAGGCTGCCGTCGGGATCGAAGGCCAGGCCGGTGGCGACGCCCATGCCCTCGACGAAGGTGCTGGTGCTGCCGTTGGGCGTGACCTGGTAAACGGAGCCGTCATGGCGGCTGGAAATGTAGAGCAGGCCTTCACGATCGAGCGCCAGGCCGGTGGCATTCATCATTTCTTTGATGAACGGCTTCACGTTGTAGTTCAGGTCGATCTTGAACACGGCCACCGCGACATTTTGCCCGCGCGATCCGCTGAAGGTGGTGTAGATATTTCCGAACGTATCCACCGCCGGATTGGCTACCGGATGCAGGCTGTCGGCGATGGGAAAGCCGATATCGCAGGCCCATGCCTGGCTCGATTGGTTGCCGCAAGCGACTACCAATTCCCCGGCTGAGGCGCCTTCAG
Organism: Bryobacterales bacterium; assembly: GCA_963818855.1. Classification (GTDB taxonomy): domain Bacteria; phylum Acidobacteriota; class Terriglobia; order Bryobacterales; family Bryobacteraceae; genus Bog-159. The sequence continues at coordinate 221,555 of CAWFUH010000002.1, forward strand.
GGACGCGCGCGATGACCAGCGAATCGGAGCCGATGACCACGGGCGCGGCCACGTCTCCGATGGTCACGCGCGGCCGGTCGGCTTTAGCAAAACCTTTGCCCTGGATGTACAACTCGCCGCCGACAATGGCGGCCGGGGGTTTCACCTGCGCGATATGGGGGCCCCCGTCTACCGGTTTCCTGATAGGCATATTTAATAAAGATTGACACATCCGGCCGGGTCAAGGTTAGCCGGTACCCACGGCAGTACGCCGCTGGAGCGCCTGGCACTTCCAAACTAATCCATTCGCCCCATATGCTACGGGTGCTATGGAACGGCCGATCAAACGGGCTGACCTTGCCCGTCTGAGCCAGGAAGTGGCCAACCTCCGCAGTGCGCGCATGGCGCCCACCACGGAGCGCGGCTATGCGCACGACTGGCGCAACTTCTCGGCCTGGTGCCGGCGAGCCCGCCGTAAAGCCCTCCCTGCCAGCTCTCAGACAGTCGCGCTGTGGGTCGCGGACCTGCTGGGCCACGGCAAGAAAGTAGCTACCGTCCACCGCTACGCCGCGGGAGTAGCTTTCCGCCACCGCCGCGCGGGTTTGCGCAACCCGGTCGACGACGCGGTGCGGGAAACCTTGGACGGCGCTCGCCGCACGCTCTGCGAACCGCTGAGCCAGATGCGGCCGCTCACCGTGGAACAGTTGCGCCTGGTCAGTCAAGCGCTCTCCGGCGAGTCTCCGTTGCAGGCGCGCGATCGGGCCATCGTGGTGCTCGGCTTCGCTACCGCGCTGCGCCGCTCGAGTCTCGCCAGTCTGCGCCACGAGGACGTTACCGTCTCGGAGACCGCCATAACCATCTGGGTGCGCCGCGAAAAACAGGACCGCCAGGGCACAGGCCGGTTCGTATCCGCCACGCTGGGAGAGCACGCGAGCACCTGCCCGCTGCGAAATCTCAAGCACTGGTTGAGCATTCGCGGCGTAGAGCCTGGGCCGCTGTTCGTGCGCCTGGACAACGGCCGGCGCAGCGAACGGGACAAGCTCAGCCCTAACGCCCTCGGCGTGATCGTCAAGAAGGCCATGACGGCGGCTGGGATCGACGGACTCTATGGGACGCACAGCTTGCGCGCGGGCATGATCACCGCGGCCGGAGTGGCAGGCGTCAACCACCTCTTGATCGCGGAGCAGTCCGGACACCGGTCCATGGACTCGCTCAAGCGCTACTTCCGGCCCGCAAGCCTGGCCCGCAACGCCAGCTCCATGATCGGGTTGTGATCCAGGACCCATAGGCCGAATGAAAGATTATAGTTCTATTCGTTCTAGGCCGGAGAGCCCGCCGCCTTCTGCTTTTTCCACCGCGCGCGGTTCCCTTGCCTGGAGAAATTCAGGCGCTGCTCCGGGGTCATGCGCGCCATGGCGCGCTTGCCGCCGATTCGCCCGCCGTTGCGTCCGATCTGGGCCATAACCTTCGAGATCATCTCTTTGGTTACCGGCTCTAATTCCCGCTTCTGCATGGAAAAAGTGTAAGGCACGCGCAGGCGCGCGTCAAGGTAGCAGGATTTATGCAGGTGAGAAAGGGCGCAGCCGACTTACCCGGTACCGCGTGCCTCTCCGCAGAAGTTCACGAGCCGGTCAACTGGCGCGCCCCGTTCGATGGACGACGACGCTCATTGTAACTGGTGCTCGCCATGAGTTCAGGCTGCGGCCTCTCGAGTTCAGGTAGCCGGCCCATGGCGCCGTGGTCCTCGTTACAAGCGCAATGAGGCGGGTGCAGCATTCCATCAAACGGTGCCTTGTTGAGAAAGGAACAGATTTCCGCACGGGTACTGAGCGGGCGACCATAATCACCCATCTTGATGCCGATGCGGAGCATGTGAGTTCTTACCGTGGCGTCGGAGATCTGAAAGTGCACGGCGATCTCCTTTAGCGAAAGTGAGCCACGCAGGGCGCCGGCTACTTGGCTTGAGCGGGGTGACAGCGTGAACGGCATACGTCCGTGGAGGTGCATGCGATCGTCGTGCATAAAGTAAGAAATGTCCTAGAAAACACTGTCCATCAAAAAAAGGATATCAGTGTATCAAATTGATCGCTACTATCCTAATATTACTGTGTTAAAAACAGACATTTTGTTGTAGAATTGTTTTCGTGGGATCACGCCTCTCTTCGCCAGGCCCACAACAGAGGCGCTTCGCGGCATATATCGAGGGCCTGGCCAACGCCGCGGGGCACGCCGACCGGCACACTCCTCTGAAGAACTACTGCAAGGGATTGTTATTGCCCGGAGAGCGCAAGAGTGTCGAACCGATGGCTGCGCGCTTGGCTCCCCACGAGGTTCGGCGCGTGCATCAGTCACTCCATCATTTGGTGGCGGACGCTCCCTGAAACGACGAGGAACTGCTGGCTGAGGTGCGGCGGTATGTGCTGCCCACCATGCAGAAACAAGGTCCAGTGGTGGCTTGGATTGTGGATGATACGGGTTTTCCTAAACAGGGGAAGCATTCGGTGGGCGTCGCCCGGCAGTATTGCGGTCAGTTGGGCAAATCGGATAACTGTCAGACGGCAGTGAGTTTGTCGGTGAGCACGTGGGCTTCGAGTTTGCCGATCGCGTGGCGATTATACCTACCGGAAGTATGGTGCCAGGATGCCGAACGCTGCCGACAAGCGGGCGTTCCAGCAGGGATTACGTTTCAAACCAAGCCAGAGATCGCTCTGGAGCAGATTCGGCAAGCCATGGAGCAAGGGGTTCCCCTGGGAGTGGTACTGGCGGATGCGGGTTATGGGAAGGGCACGCAATTTCGCACTGAACTCACCCAGTTGGGCCTGCCGTATACGGTAGGGATTGAATCTAACGCCACCGTCTGGGAACCTGGGCAACAACCCTTGCCGGCGCCAGCGCGCAAACCAGGGCGGGGTGCACCCCCCAAGCGCCTGCGCCGCAATGTGGACCATCAGCCCATTTCCGTAAAGCAACTGGCCCTGGGCTTGCCGTCTTCGGCCTGGAAGGAGATCCGTTGGCGCCAGGGCAGTCAAGAGACTTTGCACGCCCGCTGCGCCGCCGTCCGCGTGCGCCCTGCGCATCGCGATTACAAGCGCACCGAGCCATATCCGGAAGAATGGCTCTTAATCGAATGGCCGAAGAAAGAAAAGGAGCCCACTAGATACTGGTTCTCCACCGTACCGGAGAAGACCTCGCTGAAATCTCTGGTGAAAATAGCTAAACACCGCTGGATCATTGAACGTGATTATGAGGAACTTAAGCAGGAGTTGGGGTTGGGACACTATGAAGGACGGGGTTGGCGCGGTTTTCACCATCACGCCACATTGTGTATCGCCGCTTATGGGTTCTTGATCAGCGAGCAGAACCGCTTTTCCCCCTCAGCGCACGTTGGCAATCTTGGATTATCAGCCCCGGAGTTGCCGCCGGACTTCCGCCCGCGCGGCTCGCCGCGTCCGCCCCGAACGGCATAATCCTCAATCCATCGCCACATTGCGAATTGCCATCGCCCGCCAACTTCTCCAGCAGTTGCCTCACTGTCCCTTCTGTGTCGGTTACGGCGCCGTGGTGCCAGCACCCACCGCGGCGTAAGCGGAATCGCCCTCAAGACTTCCAGAACCCAGCGCACGGATGTAGTCTGATCCGGCGGCAGTCGGGTTTCAATCACCCCTCAGGTACCGCGCGTACCAAGCATGGGGCGTAGTGCTTGCAGTTGCAAGCCGTCCGCGACGATGCGGTAGCCGAAGCGGACCGTGCCGACGCTAGCACCGTTCACGTCGTTCGCCGACCGAGTGGTATCCTTTCCTACATGACAGCGACTGACAACCTATTCGGGACCACCGCGCTCACCGGAACCCGTGCCGAAACCATTAAGAAAACGTACATGCTGCTTGGGCTCAGTGTGATCGGTGCCTTTTGCGGCGGCTATGTCGGCGCGCAATCGGACGCCTTGGTGAGCCTCTTTACGGGCTGGCTTGGCTGGATTCTCGCGATGGTCCTGCTCAACGTCATTCCGCGTGTCGCGCTGGCGGCGCGCCACAATCCAGTGCTAGGCATCACCGCGCTCGTGGGCGATGGGTTCGTTTCCGGGCTGGTCCTCGCCCCGATACTCCGGTTTGCGAGCCTTTACGCGCCCGGAACCATTCAGATCGCAATGCTGATGACCCTGATCGTGTTTGGTTGCATAACGCTGTTTGTGATGTCATCCAAACGAACGTTTTCGGCGCCGCGGGGACTGATGCTCGGGATCTTTGTCAGCATCATCGCCGCCATGGTGCTGAACGCGTTTCTCAATATCGGCGTGCTGGGAATTTTGATTGCTGCTGGCATCGGCATCCTCGGCGTCTGCATTCTGGTGTACGCCACCAGTGCCGTCCTGCACAATCCCGACGCCGATAGCCCGATCCCCGGCGCGCTCATTCTGTTCGCGGGGCTATTTAATGTTTTTGTGGCGATTCTGAATATTCTCTTGCGGTTGAATCGGAGGCGCTAAAAAAGAGTCTCCCCCAATGTGTGCGGCATCGGTCATCTCTACCAGGCCCAAGACCCAACATCCCTGCCACCAGCCGCAAGGTAGCGGCCCTTTCTCATTCAATTTCGACGCGATCGGACGCACATCGCCTGGCTTTCGCAGTCAAAGAGCGGTCTGGGAGGCAGTCTCGCTCGGGTAACGATAATTCGCGGAGTCGTTAGCCAGATCCCTCAGGTCGTGAGAACCTTCGGTAATGAGATGATTACCGATCGAATCACCGGCAGGGCCCGCGTGGAGACTTTACCACGCGGACTTGATACTCACCCGCGCGACCAGCGATGAGCGACGCCGGCTCGGGACCGAATGTGCCATTAGGGCAATCGGCGGTGACGAGCGGCTTGCCATCCGGGCTCGCCAGCACTAGCACCACATCCACACCCTGCTTCTCGGTTTCCAGGTGCAGGAATGCTCGCCGGAATTGCTGAGCTCCAAAGTGCGGTAGGGCTATCAGCAACTTCAACCAGCCCCGCATACGGGTCAGCTCGTTGCGAAACGTGCCATATGTCTTACCCGTTACTTCGCCGCTCCGGCCATCGTGCGGCAATACACAGACCCCAATCGTGTCCTCGTGAAGATCCATTCCGCAGCAACGGCGGTAAACTGTTTCTGATATTTCATCCTCCTGCCGCGCCCCGGCCACCTTACTTAACGGGCTGCATGCACCTCATTGCGATAAGCGAAAACGACAGCAAGTATGGGAGACGGTGTGCGGCGCCTTTCTTAAGGTCCGACACAATCATCAAGTGGAAGGGTGCCTCCTCGGGGATAGCGGAATGCCGAAAAATGCGGCTTGCAATCAGGTCGCCTTATGATACGGATTTTCAATCGGAGGCATATCTATGACCGATATGGCCGACCGAAGAGTGGCGCTGTGGGCCCTACTGAGAACTCAGGATCGCAAGTCTGTAGAGTTCAACGAATCGCCCTCCAGGGAATCTTTCGCTTTGTTCCGGTCTGGAGACGGTAGACCTCCGCGACAGTCAGCGCCAACGCAAACCAGCCTGCTCACAGTATACCTGTCAAGTCATATAATGATGTAACCCAACCGGTATATATCCAACTGCTTCGGTGTCCTGCTATAATTACCGTATTTGTTTACCGCGTAAGGTCGCGGCATAATCGCTGCCGCGCGTCTCGCACCAGCGGATAAAGGTAGATATCTTTGACGGCCTGACTGTGAGCGGTATGTTCGCGGTCCATGCGACCGCGCCCGGCGGTTTGACCGACGTAGATCCAGTTGGCAGCTCGATAGCACGTTCCACGATAGCGAGCCGCATCCACCAGGGTTTCAAGCAACAGGGGGCGACACCCGTAGCGGGTCTCCCAGTCGCGCGGCATTTGCCGAGCGCTGAGTGCCAGTATCTTGCTGGCCAAGCTTTTCACGTGAACCCACGGCAAGATCAGAAACCGGCCGTTGTTGACCACCGCTTGCAAGTTGCTTTGCCGCTGCTCGTCGTTCCAGCCGATCCAGGCATCCCGTGCTTGCATCTTCCAGGCGGGCGAGGTCCACAGTAGGCAGGCCAAGTCCTGCTGGCGATGCCGCACCCAGTAGCGCAGGTGCGCACCGAATGGCACACGGCATCCCAGATAGTGATAACGTTCCACCTGCTCGCGCCACCGGCGGCTCTCCGCCTGGCCTTCCACCAGAGCCAATTCCAGCGGCTCGCACTCCCGGGCGGCACATGCGACGGGCACCGGTTCGCACCAGGTCGTTGATACATCTATCCGCCGCGCACCCCGGCCGCCCAATTTCCGGAGATCGGGAAGCTGTAGGAAACCTTCGGCCTGGAGCCGCTCCAGCAGTTGCCGGCACTCGTGATTCTTCAATCCTCCACTGGGCCGTTTCCACTCCAGCAACTCACAGACGGTGCGCGCGATTTCGGTGACTCCCAGGGCGGAGAACTCCAGCGCAGTCTTGCGCATCAACTCCAGCTCGCCGGTGTGGAACGTGCGTCCGCAAAAGGTGAGGGATTCAGGCATGTAGTAGTGAATGGTGCGGGTCAGCCCGCCCCCGGCACAATGTCCAGGATCACGCTCCGTGGCGCACGCAACAGCCTCACGCAGCGCGTGAAGGCGTCCTTGCCTTGCTGCCAGCAAGTGCGCAACACGCTGGCCAGAATCTGATGCGTGCGCGCTCCTTCCCAGGTTCGGCTCCCGCCCCATACCTTGCGTGCGATCACCATGCCGCGGATGGCTCGTTCCGCCGCGTTGTTGGTGGCATCTAAGCCGAAGCAGTGCAGGAAGGTGAACAACCAGAGTTGCTCATGTGCGAGATGGCGCGCCAGCCGATGGTTCGCCGGGTTCCGGCGGCGTGTTTCCAGCATCCGGTCCAGTTTGGCTTCCAGCTTTCCCGTGGCGGTCCGCCTGCCATGTTTAGAGATCTCGCCTCGCGCAGAGCGGTCACGCAACTCCAAGCCCGTGCGGAGCAGATGCTCCACGGCCCGCGGGAAAGCCAATGCCGCCGGCGGGGCGACCTGTGCCATCTCGCGGCAGCGCTTCAGCAGATGCGCCAAACAACTTTGATGGAATGCGAACTGGAATCGATAATAGGGTGCCCAGCCGTCATGAATCAGAAATCCATCATACGCGGCTCCCAGAATCATCGCAGACTGTTCGTATCCGCGGCCGGGCAGAATGGCGTAGACGGTCACCTGTGCACTCACCGCCACGTGCAGCCACTGCAGCCGTCCACCCACCTTCCAGCCGGTTTCGTCCATGCCGTTCACGGGAGCCTGCCGCGCTGTTTCCACCAGTCCATCATAGGTGGGCGCCGCGCGGCCCGCCATCCGCGCCAGGGCCCGATACAACCCTCCGCGACTCACCTCCAGCCCGAACCCAAAGGACAGGACTTGTCGCGTATGCCCCAGCGACAACCCCATCTGCTTGTTCAGGATGGCCGCCAGGGTCAGAGATTCCGGACCCAACTGTACGTTGCCGACTCCCACCGCATCGGAGGTCTGTAACGGATGGCGCCCCTGAACGCATCGCTGGCAATCGCGGCAGCGGCCCACGGTGATATCGAAACGGCGCACGACGGTCCGCCGGACGATCTCTTCCTGATACTGGGTTTCGCAGCTTTTCGGCTCCACCTCACCGCCGCAATGCGGGCATTGCTCCGGCAATGGAACCGCGAACCGTTCATCCACCCGCGCCGGGATGGGACGGCATGCCTGCCGGCCGTACCGGTGGCCCGCTTTGCGGCCTGGCCGCTTTGGGTCCCGTTTTGGTGCCCCGCGCGAATGCGGCGCCGCCTGGCGCTTGCTGGCTCGTAGTGCTGCTTCCAATTCCTTGCGCAGACGCTCGACTTCCTGTTTGAGTCGCTCGATCTCCCGCTGCTGTCTATGGATCCGCTGCTCGGCCTGGTCCAACTCTCGTTTGGGAACAAAATCGACGGTATCGGGCTGCTTGTTCCCCGCGGGCCGCCCTGTTGGTTTCATCCAACCCTACGTTAGCTGAAACCACTCCATTTGTCCAGCGAAATCTTCAGGAGGCCCAGTTCAAAGGTCGGTCAGCCGGTAAACAAATACCAAAAAAACATGGTCAAAACTGAGAACTTTTGGCTCACTCGCGCCCCGCCTTCGCCGCCACGCCATCCGGTGCGCCACTCGGAGATTGGTTATGTCCACAAATCAGACTTGCGGACTGTGCCTCTGCATGCTTGCGGCTCAGGGCTTCAGAAGTCCCTACACGTTTATGCGAGCTTGTTCTAAGGAAGGGTTACCGGTCAATTGCGCGAAGGACTACTCGTATCTCAAGGCGACCATCGGATCCACGCGCATTGCTCGGCGCGCCGGGATGTAGCAGGCTGCGAGGGCGACGAGTGCGAGCAAGATTGCGACACCCGCGAATGTCGCCGGGTCCGTCGGTTTCACCTCGAAAAGCAGACTGGCCATCAGGCGAGTCAGCACAAGCGCTCCCGCAATCCCGGAGGTAATGCCGAACAGCGCGATTTTTGCTCCATCTCCCAAGACGATCCGGAGCACGTCCGATCGCCGCGCTCCCAGCGCTATCCGGATGCCGATCTCATGCCTTCGCTGGTTCACGGCATAGGCCATCGCGCCGTAAATTCCCACCGCAGCCAAGATCAACGCGAGCGCGGCGAAGAGTCCGAGGAGCAGCATGTTGAAGCGCTGCTGCGCAAGCGATACGGCTATCAGGTCGTTCATGGCGTGCACGTCGCTCACGGGAATCTGGCCGTCCACGCTCCAGATCTGCTTCTTCACTTCTTCAATGAGCCCAGCTGGCTCATCCCGAGTCCGGATGGCGATCGTCATAAATCGTTTCCAACCCTCGTCCGACTGCGAAAAAGGAGTATACACAGCGGGATCCGTGGGTCGATTCAATCCCGAATGTTTCACGTCGCCCACTACGCCGATGACCGTCATCCATCGTGCCACCCCGTCGCCCGCCCAGCGGATGCGCACGCCGATTGGGTTTTCGTGTGGGAAAAATTCCCGCACCAATTCCTGGTTCAGGATTGCCACCAGTGTTTGCCCTTCGCGGTCCAAGGGAGTGAAGTCGCGACCCGCACGCAAGGGAATCTGCATCACGCGGAAGTAATCGCCCATCACCGAAAGAGTTTGCACCTCGGGCTCACCCCCCACGGCCACTGGAGGGCGTCCGTCAATGATGAGGCGGTGACCCACATAATTCCCGCCGAGCGGTATATCAGTCACCATGGCCGCTTGCACGGCCGGCAGGGAATTCAAGCGGGTTAGCAACTCGCGGTGGAACCGGGTTTGTTTGGGGATTTCGCCAATCGTGAGAATCCTTTGATCAACAAACCGGCCCCCACTAGCAGCACCAAAGCGACCGCCAGTTCCGATGTGACCAGAAGTCTCCGTATGCGATGTCCCATCGTGCTCGTGGTTGTGCCCCGCCCGCTCTCTTTCAGAGCTCCGGCAACGTCCGCGCGAGCCGCGATCCATACCGGCGCCATTCCGAACACGATGCCGGTCGCCATCGAGACTACGAGGACGAACAGCAGCACCCGAGTATCCATGTGAATCCCGCTCAGCCGCTCCAGCTTTTCCGGCCTAAGGGCCAGCAGCATGCTGGTGCCCCACCGCGCGAACACCAATCCGGCCGCACCGCCCAGGACCGACAGCAGTGTGCTCTCAGTCAGCGTTTTCAGGATGAGCCGGCCGCGTCCGGCGCCAAGCGCCGCCTGGATCATCAATTCCTGGCGCCCCGCAACCGCCCGCACCATCAGCAAGCTCGCGAAATTCGCGCATGCAATCAGCAGCACCAGGCCTACAGCTCCGAAGAGCACCAGCAATGCCAACCGCACGTCTCCTACCAGCCATTCATGCAGCGGAACCAGATGCCTCCTCCGTTCTTTTTCTTCGGCCGGATACTGCTCCGCGAGCCGACGGCCGAACGCGGCCAGGTCGGTCTGCGCACTGCGCCAGCGTGACGCCGGCCTTCAATCGCCAGTAGGTGTGCATGAAGTGCACATCGCGATCAGCAGCCGCTCCCGGGTAGCCGGCCCAGATTGAAACGAAAACGTCGGCATGCTCCGTTGGCGGAGCAAAACTCGCGGGCATTATGCCGATCACCGCATAGGAGTTTCCGCCCAGATGAATCGTGTTGCCCACCGCATGTGGGTCGCTGCCAAGGTAGTTTTGCCAGAAATGGTTGCTGACCACGGCGAGACGCGGCCCGCCTTGCACATCTTCCCCGGGCGAAATGATCCGGCCCAGCATCGGCTGCACGCCTAGCGTTTCGAGAAACGCCGCGTGGATGAGCCCCACGCGGACTTGCACAGGTTCGGTTCCTCCGGTGTAGTCCATCTGTTCGACGTTGATTCCGCCACCCTGTGAGAATGCGCGCACCTGTTTCTGGATATCCATCACGTTCGGGGGCGAATCGTTTTCCTTCAGGGCGACGAGTTGGTTCGGATCCTTGTAGGGAAGGGGACTGAGCAGCACTCCATTGATCACACTGAAGATCGCAGTGTTTGCGCCGATGCCGAGAGCGAGGGTCAGGATGGCGACAGCCGTGAAGCCCGGCGACTTGCGCAACGTGCGTAAGCTCAGGCGAATGTCCTGCAGGAGTTGCCTGAGCCAAAAGAGACTCCACACTTCGCGTGTTTCTTCAGCCGTGCTCGACGAAGGGCGCATACGTCGGAGAGATCGCAGCTCCCTTACCGTAGGGAGTGCGCATCAAAATAGTGGGATAGCGTCCGGACGCGGGAAGCCGGAAAACATTGCCCGAGAGCCGCACGCCGTCGCGCATGGGCACGGCTAAGCCGAGGGCCTGGGCCAACTGCTCTGGCGCCGCGGACAACACCCCGGCGCACAGCATTTGTGCCCACAAGCGGGGCACTACGGGCGATAGGCGCACAATGTGTCCCAATACTGTTGAGCAATGCGAACTGCCTGGTGATGCTCGACGATGTGCCCGGACGCGCGCAGTCCGATTTCACCCGCACACTCTCTCATCGATGTTAGCAGAAACATGTTGAGCCACAGCGAGTCCTCCTCCGCGAGGCCAGATTCGATACGCAGGCAGGCGGCGCGCGGGTAACCGGAGTTTTCCTCGCCATCGGTGAGCATCACGGGCTTTGCCACGCCCATCAGGCGGATGGCGATGCCGGAGGTTTCACCAGCCGCAGGATATCGCAGGTTGATGCAGGCATCCACCGCGAGCGCGGCGCGCCAGAAATCGCAGTCGGAAAGATACGGCAGCCGCAGGATACCGGGCGCGTTCAGCAGCGGTCGAGCGGCGCGCGCCAGGTCGGAAGAGACGAATGGGCCAGCGATCAGCAGCCGGGCATCCGGACGCGATTCCCGCAGGCGCGCGAAGGTACGCAGCACGGCAAAGAGACGCTTGGATTCCCGCAGATACCCAAACACGCCGAAGAGGAACTCGTGCGTGGCAACGCCCAGGTGCTGCCGCATGCGTACCACTTCCCAGGCGGCTGGCAGTTCCGGCGGGCAAAACAGATGCGGGATCTCGACCACCCGGGCGCCGGGCGCATGCTGCCGGACCATGCGGGCCGCAGCCGGGTTGTGCACCACTACCGCACACGCGCGTTCCGCGATGCGCCGCAGCATCGGGTAATCGAAGTAGCGCCGATCGAGGGCGGAACCAGCGCGGGCGCTCCACAACTCTTCGGCTAGCGGGCGATGCCATTCGCCGTAGTTGTAGACGAACTCGTCGGCGTATGCGGCGCGGTCGAGCGCGCCCAGAAAGAAATGCTGCAGCACGGCATCGTGCAGCACGACTACGCCGGGGTGCGCCAACGCCCGGCGGTAGATCTCCCGATGCAGTTGATTGTTACCCAGATGATAGAGCGCGGCGTCGGCTCCGCGCGCGTGGGGTTCCACGTTACCATAGCGGCGCAGAGCCGCTAATAGCGCCGCTGCATAATCGGCCACGCCGGTGGGGGCGGGCGGCAGGGGCGCGTAGTATCCGACTTTCACGGCGTGCCGGCGTGTTTCTGCCGCTTTCCGAACAAAGCCGTCCCGATGCGCACGATGGTGGCGCCTTCCTCGATAGCTGCTTCCAGATCGTGCGACATTCCCATGGAGAGTTGCGGCAGCCCGTGCTGCACGGCCAGTTCGCGGAGGCGGCGGAAATATGGGCGCGACTTCTCCTGGTCGTCGGACCAGGGCGGCATGGTCATCAGGCCCAGCAGGCGCAGGTTCGCGCAGTCGCGCACCGCGGTGATCAACTCCGGAAGTTGCTCCGGAGCGGCGCCGGCTTTGGCCTGTTCGGAGGAGAGTTTGACTTCGAGCAATATATCGAGCGGCTTGCCAGTCTCATCGAGACGCCGCGCCAGCTTGGGTGAATCAACTGTCTGGATGCAATGAAACATCTCCGCGGCGCGCGCGCTCTTGTTGCTCTGCAAGTGGCCGATCAGGTGGAATCGCACGCCGTCCAAATCTCGTGTCTCCGGCAGCTTGCTTTCCATCTCCTGGACGTAATTCTCGCCGAATTCCCGCAAGCCCAGCTCGTAAGCATCGCGCGTAACACGGGCCGGAAAGAGCTTGGTTACAGCCAACAGGAGGATCCCGGCCGGGTCGCGGCGGGCACCATCGGCAGCCCGCGCGATGCGCCGGCGGACCTCGGCGAGCCGCTGTTCGAGGGTTTCCATTCCGGTAGGAGCAGCGATATCTAATTATCACATGCGCTTGACCCGCCGGACAGATACGTTGTAGGCTCAGATTTCAAATTCAAACGCAATCATGATCCTACCCCACACGTATATCGCGACCCTGCTGGTGGTTCTGTTTAGCATGCTCTGCTGGGGATCGTGGGCCAATACCCAGAAAATGTCGGGGAAATGGCGCTTCGAATTGTTCTATTTCGATTATGCATTCGGCGTTCTGGTGCTCGCCGTGGCCGCCGCCTTTACCCTTGGCACGTTGGGTTATGACGGCTTTTCGTTCCTGGACGACATGATGAACGGCGGCAAACGTTACGCCGCCCTGGGATTCGGCGCCGGTGTGATCTTCAATTTGGCGAATATGCTGTTGGTAGCGGCCATCGCCGTGGCGGGACTGTCAGTGGCGTTTCCAGTAGGTATCGGACTGGCGCTCATCATCGGGGTGATCTGGAACTACATTATCCGGCCGCAAGGGAATGCCATGCTACTGTTCGCCGGCTGCGGGCTGGTAGTGGGGGCGATGATCGTCGATGCCTTCGCGTACCGCGCAATCGCGATGCAACGAGCGGAAATTCGGGCCCAGTCCGGCAAGACCAAGACCACCCGCAAGAAGGTCAGCCTGAAGGGTGTGTTTTTGAGCCTGGCCAGCGGCGTGTTGATGGGTTCGTTTTATCCGTTGGTAGTGATGGCCAAATCCAGCGAGTGGGGCGGGACGGCGGGCGAAAATGGCATGGGACCCTACGCCATAGGGGTGGTCTTCGCGCTGGGAGTTTTCTTGTCTACTTTCGTGTTCAACCTGTTCTTCATGAATCTGCCCGTAGAGGGCGAGCCCCTGGAATTTCGGGATTACTTCAAGGGCCTGCCGAAGCAGCATTTGCTGGGGGTGGTGGGCGGGGTGATCTGGTGCGCGGGCACCATCGCCAATTTTGTGGGATCGAGCGCGCCGGAATCTGTCCAAGTCGGACCAGCCATCAGCCTGGCGCTCGGTCAGGGCGCGGCGATGGTGAGCGCCCTGTGGGGTCTGTTTGTGTGGAAGGAATTTGAGGGCGCCGACACGCGCATCAAGGCGCTGTTGTTTCTGATGTTTTTCCTGTTCATAGCCGGCCTGGCGATGGTTTCGGTGGCGCCGCTGTACGCCCCGCAATAGGCTCGCGTCGCTCGCCGTGCCTGGTGGTTAGTGGCTGGTGGCTGGTGGTTTTGCCCGCCCGGCTTCCGCCTTCTGACTTCTGTCTCCTGACTGCTTCTTCTCACTCCCGCTTCCGATAAAATCCTCCCCCCACGCTGCGCATGAACTTGCCCCACAGCGCCTGGCCTAGCTCGTGCCAGTCGTCCATATCTTCGGGAACCACTTGTACGTGCAGGCCGGCCATCTCGTCGGTGGTGTCCGGACCCCACACCACGCGCCGCGGCGGATGATTCGGATTGCGCGGGTTGTCCGCGGAATTGTCATATGTGAATTCCATTTGCAAATCCGTATCCGCGGGTAGCTTCACCGGCGTGGCGTAGCGGTACTGCTCCTGCCAATCGAAATTCCAATCGCGAATCCGGATCAGCCATTGCTTACGGCCGTCCGGCAGAATGGCCCAGCCGTCCATCTCTTTGCAGATATAATGCGCGTGCGGGATGATCGCCACGGCCTCCACATCCACTGGCGTGGTGAAGTGATCGCGTACTTTGTAGGCGCGCGCACCGGGCGGGATATCGATTTGGCGGGATCCCAGCGCGATATCCGCCACCCACTTGGTGGGTGTCTTATCAGTAAAGTAAAGTCCCAGCGTGGATTGGTCGGTCTCGGGCTTGCCCGTCGGATGATAATGAATTTGCAGCACCAGATCGGAGCCCTTGCGCAGGATCAGTTGGAGGCCGTCCGGCATGCGCGCCGGTTGCATGCCGGGGGTCCATCCGCCTAACGCACCGCTGGGCAGAAAGCCCGGAGTGCCGAAACATGGATACGATTCCCCGTTTTGGCGCCCGATGTGGCCGGAGTCGAGCAGGAACAACGCATGGTGCACCACGCTGCGCGCTTCGGGCCGGAATTCCAGCGCGCGCACATACTTGTCCGAGGCGAGGTGCAGCGGGATGACGAAACACATGTATTGATCGGGGCCATCGGCGGCGATGGAAAAAGGCTTCGGCATGCGGATGGTCATATCCGGCGTGCCGAACTGCCAACTTTCAGGAAAATCCGGAACGGGCGGCTGTTGCGCCGGATTGCCTTCGGGCGCGCCGGCATCGGCCCATCGCCTTAGGGTGACAATATCGGCGTCGCGCAAGCGGCGCTCGCCCTGGAAATGGCCATAGCCCCGCTCCGGCTGCCACGGCGGCATGAAACGGCTGGCGGTGACCGTAGCGATCAGTTCGGACCGCTTGGCCGCATCTTGCCAGGTGAGCAGCGGAAACGGCGCCACTTCTCCCGCATGATGGCATACGGCGCAGTGTTGGTAGAGGATGGGCGCGACGTCGTGGGTGAAGGTTGGTGTTCCGCGCTTTCCGGCCAGTATTTCGTCCAGCACGCCGTGCAGCGTGGCCTCGAGGTGATCATTCAAAGCGCCGCGATAAAGTACTTCGCCGGCGGGCGAAAGTACGGCGATTTCCTGTGCGGACCCGGCATGGGCGATGCGCGCCAATTGCCCGCCGGGATCGAGCAGCACGGGAAAGGGTAAGACCATCGCCCCGCGGGTAGACCGCACGGCATAGAATGATACGCCGCGCGGCGCGAATGCCGCGTGCAGGCGTGTTAGTTCGCGAGCCTCGGCTAGCGAGCCCGGGCTATCCCCGGAGAAGAACGCGAATACCACGGCCTTCGATTGGCGAAGTTCGGCGGACGTATGCCGTACGCCTGCGCTGTCCGGGAGTTGAAACGAGAGTGCCGCCAGCACCAAAGCCGGCACGAGGGGCAAAGCAGGCATGAGGCTCTCTAACCATAGTAGACCCAGCCGTGTGCATCGCACGCGCTGCCGGATGGCGTATGCTGTCTAGAGGCGGAGACGAACATGCGAATCGTTCGACCGGCGCCTTGTTAGCCGCCACGATGGACTGGAAAACAAACTCTAGGATGACTCCCCACCTCGTACCGTTGGACGAAAACGAAATCAAGATGCTGCTGGTGGCGATCCGGCAGGTGCAACACACTTTCGCCATCGCCGAGGCGCAAAGCGCACAGGCCGGCGAACCGCTAGCCAACGACTTCGAGGATGTGCAAGAGGCGTACGTACGTCTGCACGAGAAGTTATCCGCACTGGTAGTATCCGCGGGCAAGCCGCGCATAGTGAAGTAACAAATGATCGTTTGGAGGGCGGGCTTTAGCCGGCGCGGCGCTTCAGCGCCGCTGCACAGGCACGCGAAGATTTGCGGTATAACAAAAACCTGTGACCACTCAAGCTAAAACCGTCAACGTCCTTCTCATGGCTGCCGCTCTGGCATGCGCCCAGCCGGTGCGACGTCCCGTCGCGCCGCCCTATCAGGCACCCGATCCGCGCGAGATTCTGGGACCCACGCCCGCCGATCTGGGCCCCTTGCTCGAGAGATATTCGACCGATTTGCGCAGCCTCAGGCAGTTTTACGACGTGCAGCTTTCGCCGATCACCGAGCGGGCCATGCGCCAGTTTTACATCGCGTGGCGGACCGCAATTCAACAGATACCATTCAACCAACTGCCGCAGGAAGGCCGCATCGACTACCTGCTCTTCCGCAACAAGCTGGACCACGAGATTCGCCAGCTCGATCTGAACCGCAAGCGCACGGACGAGCTCGCGGACCTGATCCCGTTCGCGCCGGCCATCATCGAGTTGAAGGACGCCCGGCAGCGCGTCGATCCCCTGGATCCTGCGGCAGCCGCTGCCACTCTGGAGCAGATCTCGAAACAGATCGACGATCTCTCGAAACATATCAACGAACCAGCCAAGGGAGAAGAAATCAAAACGGCGAAAACCGCCGCATTCCGCGCCGCGCGCACAGTGGACCGCCTGCGCGACGTTCTAAAAGGCTGGTTCGAATTCTACGATGGCTACGATCCGTTATTCACCTGGTGGGTGACGCAGCCGTATCAGAAGGTCTCGGCCGCGATGGATAAGTATGCCGTGCTGATCCGGGAGAAGCTGGCGGGCATCAAGCCGGGCGATCGCGACACCATTGTGGGTGACGCGGTGGGCCGCGACATGCTAGTCAGCGAGTTGGCCTACGAGATGATCCCGTACACTCCGGAAGAGATCGTGGACATCGCCAACCGCGAGTTCGCATGGTGTGACGCCGAGATGCTCCGCGCGTCGCGCGACCTTGGTTACGGCGACGATTGGAAGAAGGCGCTGGAGCACGTGAAGACGGATTACGTGCCGCCCGGACAGCAGCCCGACTTTATCAAGGGGCTCGTGCTCGAAGCCATCGATTATGTGCAGGTGCACAGTCTCGTAACGGTGCCGCCGCTGGCCGCCGCGACATGGCGCATGGAGATGATGTCGCCCGAGCGCCAGCGCATCAATCCATTCTTCACCGGCGGCGACATGCTGAGCGTATCGTATCCGGTGGAGAGCATGACCGAAGAGCAGAAGCTCATGGGCATGCGCGGCAACAACAAACATTTTTCGCGCGCCACGGTTTTTCATGAGGTGATCCCCGGCCATTTCCTGCAGGGCTTCATGAGCGAGCGCTACCGGCCGTACCGCGACATTTTCGAAACGCCGTTCTCGGTGGAGGGCTGGGCGCTGCACTGGGAAATGTTGCTTTGGGACCAGGGATTCACGAAAACGCCGGAAGATCGGATCGGCGCGTTGTTCTGGCGGATGCACCGCTGCGCGCGCATCATCTTCTCGCTGGGTTTCCACTTGGGTAAGATGAACGCTCAGGAGTGCGTGGATTTTCTGGTGAACCGCGTCGGGTTTGAACGCGAGAATGCCGCCGGCGAAGTGCGGCGCTCGTTTGAATCGGGCTACTATGGGCCGCTCTATCAGGCGGCTTATATGCTGGGCGCGCTCCAGTTTCGCGCGTTGCACCAGGAGCTGGTGGGCGGCGGAAAAATGTCCGAGCGCGATTTCCACGATGCCATCCTGAAGATGAACGCGATTCCGGTGGAGATGGTGCGGGCCAGCCTGACGAAACAGCCGCTCGACGCCGCATCTGTTTCCAACTGGAAATTCTACGGACCTTTACAGTGACCGCGGAGATGCCTCACCAAATCGCGTTGGCGTAATGTTTGGCGATCAGGTCGTCCTTGGTGACCAAGCCGGCTCGTCCGTTGGCCTTGGCGTGGGAAACAATCAGCCTGTCAAATGGGTCTCTGGTCCATAGCTCCCCAAGGGCGATTTCCGCGATGATGGGGAACGGGTAGTCGCAGACTACGCACCGCACTTCCGCATTGAGCTTGTAGACGATCTGTTGCGGAGTCTGGACAATTCTGCCGAGCTCGTGCAGATACCCAAACTCGACCACCACCATCGGAGAAATTCGCAGCTCCGCCTTTTCGATTGAGGACAATGCCTTGTGGGATAGTCTCCTGATATTGGCTTCGGCAAGCCAAATCGCCGCCTGAGTATCTAAATAGCAGATCAAAGGCCGGACCAGTCCTTTTCCCACGCGCGCTGCATTTCCGCAAGTAATTCGCGCCTGGCTTTGCGGTGGTCTTTTTCGGAGAAGGCCGGATTGAAGATGCGAGCGGGCGTCAACCTCCCCAGTTTCGATCCCGGGTCTTGCGGAACGAGCCTGATGGTCTTGCCCTTATGCGTGACTTCCACGACCTCTCCGTTGAGCGCCTTGTCGACGAGCTGAAAAAGATCCTTCCGGAAGTCCGAGATCAGCACCTTCATGAAGGTATTGTACAGGCTCAATGTACGTAACGTCAATGCTTTATGTACATAAAGGAACCGGCCGTTTCCGTTACGCTCCCGGCTTCCCCGTGTAGTGTACGACCCGATGCACCACTTCGTGATCGTCCTGCGCCTCCAGATGCGTAATCACTTCGGCAGGCTGCCCGAGTGTCTCTTCCAATCGCTCTTCCACCCGCGTGGCCATGCGATGCGCCTCTCCCAACGTCTGAGAACCCGCGAACAGCAGGTGCACCTCCACCAGCAGACGCCGGCCGGTGCTGCGGAAGCGCACGCCATGATACTGGATGCCCAACTCGCCACAGACCGCGTCCAGCTTTTCGCGCAGCAGGCTGCCGGTGCGCGGATCGGCGCTATCCAGCAGGCCCGTGGCCGAGCGCCATATCAGGTTGCCGCCCGACCACAGAATATTCAGCGCCACTAGAATCGCGCAAATCGCATCCCACGGTTTCCAGCCGGTCCACATCACCAACGCCAGCCCGGCCACCACGCCTGCGCTGGTCCAACTGTCTGTCAGGACATGTTTCCCATCGGCTTCCAGGATGAGCGATTGCGTACGCTTCCCGGTCCGCACGAGGTACCACCCCAGCGCCGCGTTCAGGATCGCCGTAAAAATGGTGAATACCGCGCCCGCACCAACATTGCTGATCTCCAGGCCGGTCAGCAGCTTCCGGATCGTTATGACCAGGATGAACAGGGCGGCCAGCACGATCATGGCGCCCTCAAAGCCGGCGGAAAAGAAGCTGATCCTCTCGAAGCCGTATAGATAGCGCTCATTAGCCGGTTTCAGGCTCAGCCGCAGGCTGAACCAGGCGAATAGGACCGCCACGAAGTGCACCACCGACTCCGACGCGTCCGACAAAATCGCCGCCGACCCGGTTATCAGGTACGCCGTCATCTTCCCGCCCAGCATCAGGAAGCCGAACGCCAGCGAAAGGCGCATCGCGAACCGCATGTCCCGGATGGCCCGAGTCTGCGGAGAGCCGCTTTGAGACATCTTGGTCCGATTCTAACAGGTGGCGGATTATTTATCCCGCACCACGCGGAATCCGATGTTCCCGGTAGCGCTCTCAGGCGTGTTGGCGCTGCGCGCCGCGTTGCGATACCGGAAGCAGAAGGATACGTGGCATAGGTACGAGCCGCCTTTGATTACCCGTGTCGTTCCGGATGGCGGTCCCACTGGATTCAGGCGCGTCGCGGTTTGGTGCCAGCGCGCATCGAAATAATCGGCGCACCACTCCCACACATTGCCCACCACCGTGTGCAGGCCGAAACCATTCGCTGCAAAACTGTCCACCGGCGCCGGCGCGGAAAATCCGTCCTCGGCCAAATCCTCATCCGGAAATTTTCCCTGCCAGACGTTGCACATGTGCCGGCCGCCGAGCATCAGCTCGTCGCCCCAGGGGTACGTTTTTTGTTCCAGACCGCCGCGCGCGGCGAACTCCCATTCGGCTTCGGTCGGCAGCCGCACTCCTGCCCAGTCGCAATAAGCCTGGGCGTCATTCCAGGAAACTTGCACGGCGGGATGATCTGGGCGCTCGCCAGCCGCGTGATCGGCCCCCTGCGGATGCGCCCAATCCGCGCCCTCCACGCGCACCCACCAGGGCACCACAGCAAGCGCGGGTCCGCGGCGCTCCTCCGGCACGTGGTTGCGGAACACGAATGACCAGCCCCAACGCTGGGCCTCGGTGACATACCCGCTGGACGTGATGAACTCCGCAAATTGCGCGTTGGTCACCGGAAATTTTGAGATGTAAAACGGATCCACCACCACCTCGCGCACGGGACCTTCGCCATCTATAGCGAAAGCCTCCGGCGATTCGCTGCCCATCAGGAAACGGGCGCCGTCCAGCAGAACCATACCGGCGGTGGAACCGGCCGTGGCGCGCCGCCTCTCCGCGGAGTTGTGGCGCGACTCGTTCAATTGCAGCAAGCGTGCCCGCGCGGGGACGCAGCAGGGCGGAGGAGGAAGAGACATCAGCCGCGCTCCCCCCCGTTAACCAGAGCCTGCGCCTGACGCGCCGAAACGCGCCGGATGTGGGCCTGCGCGCGCAAGCGGTCCCTGATTGCACGGGCGGATTGTTCCTGGCGTGCGGCTATGATTACTCCCTTGATGGACTCTCTAGCCTCACCGAGGTCCGCTACGCCTGCCGGCGTACGGGCGCGAACCTCGGCAATATGATATCCGAACGCGGTCCGAAAAATGGAACTGCGGTCGCCCACCTTCATAGCAAAAACCACGCTTTCGAACTCCTCCACCATCTCGCCCCTGGCGAACGAGCCTAAGTCGCCGCCATTGCCTTTACAATCCGAGTACCGCTCCGCTACCGACGGGAACGGCTCGCCCGACTCCAATGCCGCCAACGCATCGGCGATGCCGGCCCGCGCTTCCGCGTCCGGGTGGGTTTCGTCCACGTGTTTGACGATATGTGCGGCATGCACGGTCTCCGGCAGTTCGAAGCCGGCGCGGTGGGCTTTATAAAGGCGCGCGATCTCGTCTTCAGTGGGCTCCGGCACAGGTCCGATCAGTTCGCGTAGCGTGCGGTCGAGACGCAGTTGCGCTTCAATCTGGCGCGCCAGTGGACCGTCGTCAAATATTACCCGGCAGCTCTGCGCGGCGCTCAGACGTTCGACCTGGGCAGCCACAAATGCGGCATCGATCGGGCGCGGATCCTTGTCCGCCTCCTGCCGCAGCAAAATGCGGTCAATGGCGCACCACTCGGCAGCCTCCCGCAATCGCAGCCCTTTTTCGAGTCCTTCCGGTATGCCCTGCCATTCAGGAACCTGCGCCAGCCGCCGCTCTTCCACTTGAATCAATTCGCGTGGAATGATCTCGCCGTTCACCAAAATGGGCATACCGAGTCACCTCTGGTGGGGCAGACTTCCAGGTCTGCCGCGGGTCTCCAGACCCGCTTGGACCAGCACCCCCTCCATCATGGTCCCGGACAAACACCGTTGCCGCTGGCATACGCGTAGAACGCCTCCTGCGCGACGGCCAACGCCTGGCTCAGCGGATTTCCATCCGTGCCGGTGCCCACCAACGGCGGATTCAATTCAGTCGCCATGATCCCGGTAGCGGGCGGAATCAAACTGCCCATCACCTGTTTATACGCCGCGATCGTGTTATCGGTGGTGGGATTGCCGCTGTAATAATCGTTGCCGAGCTCACTGGTGTTGTTAGTGGTTAGGGGATTGTAGTCGTAGAACTCCGGTTGCGGCGGCGTAGAGTTCGGATAAGTGGTGCAAGCGGCCCAATTAGAATAGAAGGCCAACTTAGCGCCAATAATTCCGTTACTTACATCCAGTTTTGTACGCATGCATACGATGTGACCCATGGGCGCGGTTGGATTGCCGTCGAATGTGTGAAGAATATAGGGCAGCCCCACCGGCGCCGGGGCGATCCGCGTCTCGCTGCTGTTCTTATACAAAAAACTCCATACGGATTGCCGGTTGGCTAAATCCGGATAGAGCAGCCGCCACTGTCCGCTGCCGCCCGCCGCCAGGTCGCAGATGAAGCCGAACAGGTCCACGCCGGAGAACATCTGGTTCATGGCAATCGTGCCGGACTGTCCCGGGAACTGCACGTAGAAGGGCGCGCGTATGGCTTCGTCGTAGACCGCGAAGCCCTTGGTGCGCATACCGTGAGATCCCCCGAATTCGCCATGATCGGACAGGAAAACAATAATGGTGTTGTTCGCGAACGGGGAACTGGCCAGCGCGTTCAGCACGGCCCCCACTTGTTGATCTACGAAATTTTGCAGCCAGAAATATTGATTCAGAAACAGCGTCCAATTAGTTACAGTTCCCACCTGGCCATTGGCGCCGTTCACGAACCACTCCTGGATCGTGGGCTTGTTGGGAACTTGTGACAGGTTCTCATAATTCCATGGGCTGGGCGTGTTCGCATAGAACGATGGAGGAGTTCCGCTCGGCGGCGGGAAATACACATTTTGCGGCGGCACTCCCTGCGGCGGAAAAGGCGAACTCTGCAACCAATCGGGCGCATCGCAAATATCGTGCGGATTAATCAGGCTTACCGTGGCGCACCAGGGCGACGACGGTAGGCCGGTGGTCGGCGCCTGGCCCTGCAGCCAGCCTACGAAATCGCCCGCGATCATCGCGTCGCTGGCAAACACGTTGTTGTTGAAAGGCCCGCCATCAGTCCCTTCATTTGTTGCACCGTCGGGCGACGGGTTGGACGGATGCGATCCTCCGGGATAAGTTCTGGTCTTGAATCCGTAAGGCAATAACGGGGTCGAATTCACTTGCGTCGAAAGATGCCACTTGCCGAACCACCAAACATTACCGGCATACGCGGGATTCAGTGTCGGCACCGCCTCGCCCCAGGTGGGGAAGGCCGGATTCAGGCTGGGCACGCTTCCATCGCAGTTGACGTACATGGCCGTCTGGGGCGCATACAGGCCGGTGAGCAGAGCAGCCCGCGAGGCCGTACACTGGGTGGCCGCCACGAAAAACTGCTCGAAGCTGTAGGAGTTGTTGAGAATTCGTCCCATGATGTTGGGCAGCACGGTCTGGCTGAGAGACGCCGACTGGCTGGAATTCATCCACATGGGCGGGCGCATCTGATCCACCATGATGATCAGAATGTTCGGATTCTTCAGAATCGGCGGCGGTGTCCACCCGCTATTCGCCAGCGCCATGGCCGGTTTGCTTCCCAGACCTGCAGCGCCTAACAGTGTGCCGGCGCCCACGCGCTGCAAAAACTCACGGCGGCTTACTTCTTCATCGTGTGGCATGCCGTTGTCCTCCTATGGCTCAAGGTGCGGTGACCGTCAGCGTAAAGCTGGTGGATAAGAATCCTATACTGGCCGTCACGGTGAATGTTCCGGCGACGTTATTAGCAATCAATTGCGGCGATGCGGCCGTACCGCTCGCCGACGTAACAACTGTGGCGGACGAAGTAAATGTCCCGCTAGCGCCCTTCGATCCCGCTGCAACCGTAAATATGACTTGCGCGCCCTGCACGCCGTTGCCGGCAGTATCTTTAACTTGCACCTGCAGCGCCGAACCGAAGGCTTGCCCGGCGGCCGCGCTCTGGCCATTGCCGCCAGTATTGGTCATGTTCGCGGGCAGGTCGCCAAGTTGCGTCACCGTTACCGACTCACCCAGCACGGTGATCTGCGCGGAACGGACATTGATCGAAGTATTGGCCTGAAACGAGAAGCTGATCGCGCCGCCGCCCGTACCCGTGATGTTCAGCCAGGATGCGCCGCGCGAAACCGTCAGCGGCGTATTCGCAGGAAGCACCTCGACGGGAATCGAGTCACTTCCCGCGGTGGGCTGTTCACTGTGGCCGGGGGTGCCCACGGAAAGATACACGGCGGTGTATTCCTTGATGGAGTTGCCGCCGGTATTGGAGACATACACATTGGCCTGGCCGTCCACCGCGACGCCTCCCGGAGACTTGAGTCCCGTAGCTAGCAACGTTGTCACCAGCCCGGTCGCGGGACTCCATTGTTTGACCGCATTGTTGCCGGCGTCCGCGATATACACATTGCCCTCCCCATCCACCGCTACCGCGGAAGGTAAGTTGAGTCCGGTGGACACCAGGGTGATGACTGAGTTGACGGACGGCATCCACTCTTTGACGGCGTTGTTCTTGCTATCCGCGAAGTAAATGTTCCCCACATCGTCCACCGCCACACCTTGTGGGAAGTTGAGATTGGTAGAAATCAGCGTGGCGACTTTACTGGTCGCTGCCACCCATTCCTTGATGGCATTGTGGTTGGCATCCGAAAAATAGACATTACCCTGGCTGTCCACCGCGACGCTCTCCGGGCTGCTCAGTCCCTTGGAAACCAGCGACGTCAAGACTCCGGTCGCCACCTTCCACTCTTTAATGGCATTGTCTTTCCGGTCGGCGATGTAGACGTTGCCCTGTCCATCCACGGCCACGCCCGCCGGACCACTTAGCCCCGCCCCGACCAATATGACTAACTTCTGGTTCTGCGCAATCCACTCCTTAATGACGTTATTGTTGCTATCCGCGATATAGACATTCCCCTGCGCGTCCACGGCCACACCCTCCGGACTCTTCAAGCCGGACGGGACCAGCCCTTTGACAAGACTGAGGGCGTTGTAACTTGCGCCTGCTTGCGTCACTGTAAATGTCAATCCGGAAATACTAAGTGTTCCGTTCCGCGCGCTGGCGTTCGTATTGGCGCCGTAACTGAACTGGATCAATGCGTTGCCTGTACCGCTGGCGCTGCCGGGGACCACCTGTAGCCAGGTCGCATTGCCAGTGGCTGTCCACGGCCCACTGGCTGACAAAAACACGCTGCCCTTGCCCGCCGTATTCCCCACTATTACCGACGACGTCCCCAGAAAGTAGGCCACATTCGTCAGCGTAAAGGTCACATTCAGCGAGCCGGTGCTGGCGGCTACGGTGAACGTGCCGCCCGTCGCGTTGGCCGTCAACTGCGGTGCGACGGCCATGCCGCTCGCGTTCGTCGCAATCGGCATCGGCGGACTGGCGCTGAATGTCCCGGCCGCGCCGCTCGCTCCTGGCGTCACGCTGAACGTCACCGGCACGCCCGCCAAAGCATTGCCGCTCGCATCGGTTACGCAAACAGCCAGCGCCGTGGCAAAGGGCTGCCCCAGCAGCGTGCTCTGGCCGTCGCCGCCGCACTTCGCCAGGCTGGACGGAGTATCGCCGCTCTGCGTCACGGTCACCGGCACACCCCAAACTGCGATGTGCGCCGTGCGGCTAGCCGTCGAACTGTTGGCTTGGAACGCAAAACTGATGACGCCGCCGGAGATTCCGGTAATAGTCAACCACGTTTGGTCGCTGGTAGCGCTCAACGGGGTGCCGGGCGGCAATACTTGGGGACTGACTGCATCCGTACCCGCCTGGGAGCCCTCAGTCAGGCTGCCGGCGCGCAATGCCAGCCATGCCGGAGTCACCTTTTCGATGGCATTATTGTTGGTGTCCGCCACGTAGACGTTCGCCTGCGCATCTACCGCCACGCCCGCGGGACTGTTCACGCCGGCCGGTACCAGCACTGCCACCTGCTGGCTGCCGGCATTCCATTCCTTGATGGCGTTGTTGCCGGTGTCGGCCACGTACACGTTATCCTGTCCGTCCACCGCCACACCCGTCGGATCGTTCAGCCCGGCGGCGATCACCGGATTCACCTGTCCGCCGGCCACCACCCACTCCTTGACGGCATTCTTGCCGCTGTCGGCAAAGTAGACGTTGCCCAGCCCGTCCACCGCCACTCCGGAAGGATTCAGCAACCCACGACTGGCCAGGGCGGTGATCTGCTGGTTCGTTGGATTCCATTCGTCTATGGCGTTATTTCCGGTGTCGGAGAAGTACACGTTGTACTGACTGTCCACGGCCACGCCGGATGGATTCCCTAATCCCGTGACGAGCGTGCTCAGTTGCTGATTGGAGGCGCTATACTCCTCGATGGCGTTGTTGCCGCTATCGGCGATATAGACATTCCCTTGGTTGTCTACCGCCACCGCTTTAGGGCCGCTCTGCGCCGACGAAAGCGTGGTCACCTGCTGCGTACTGGCGTTCCATTCCTTGATCGCATTGTTCCCCGTGTCCGCGATGTATAAGTTGCCCAGACTATCCACCGCTACTCCTTGCGGGTTGTTGAGCCCCGCAGAGACCAGCGTGGTCATCGTGGTGATCGGGACATAGCTTGTGCCTGCCTGGGTCACGCTGAAGGTTAATCCAGCGACGTTCAGCGTTCCTACCCGCGCGCTCGCATTCGGATTCGCGCCGTAACTGAACTGGATCAAGGCGCTGCCCACGCCGCTCGCGCTACCCGCCGCGACCTGCAGCCACGCGGTATTGCTCGTGGCCGTCCACGGCCCGTTGGAGATGATCAGCGCTGTTCCGTTGCCTGCCGCGCTTCCTACCACTACCGAATTTCTGGCCAGTCCATAGCTGGTGTTCGTCAACGAGAAGGTAACGCTCAGTCCGTTAACGCTGGCCAGCACCGTAAACGATCCGGCGATGCCATTGGCGGTCAGGGCGGGGGCTACGGCATTCCCGTTCTGATCCGTCAAGATCGGCATCGGCGGCGTGCTGGCGAACGTACCTGCAGCTCCGCTTGAGCCCGCCGTCACACTGAACGTCACCCCGGCACCTTGAATAGGAATTCCTTGGCCGTCGGTCAAGGTTACCTGCAGCAACACCGGAAAAGCCTGACCCACCTGCGCACTCTGGCCATCGCCCGCAGTCTTACTCAGGCCGGCCGCCACATCCCCACCTTGCGTCACCGTAACCTGCTGCCCCAGCGTAAGTATATGTGCGACGCGACTGGCCACCAAGGTATTGGCCGTGAAGGCAAAGCTGATCATTCCGCCGGTTGTCCCTGTGATCGTCAGCCAGCTCTGGTCGCTCGTAGCCGTCAGCGGCACGCTGGCACCCAACGCGATGACCGCCACGGAATCGGTGCCCGCCTGCGGACCTTCATTCAGGCTGGTGGTGGCCAGCCCCATATATCCGGACGACAGCTTCAGAATGCTGCCTGTGCCGGTATTGGCGAGATAAAAGTCGCCCTGCCCATCGGTAGTTACGCCAAACGTTCCGTTCATTCCCGACGAGATTAGCGTGCTGACCGCTTGCGTGGCGGCGTTCCATTCCTTCAGCGCATTATCGTTGCCGTCTATAAGATATACATTGCCCTGCCCATCCACCGTCACGGCGTTGGGAAGGCTGATCCCCTGGGAAATCAGGGTGGTGACTTGCCCAGTCAGCGCGCTCCACTGTTCCACCTGGTTATTATGAAAGTCCGCGATGTACACGTTACCGAAGGCATCCACCGCTACTCCCGTAGGCTTGTTCAGACCCGATCCTACCAGCGTCGTCAGTAGCTGGGTGGTGGCGTTCCACTGCTCCACCGCGTTGTTGCCGAAATCCGCGATATACACGTTCGCCTGTCCATCGAGGGCCACGCCCAGGGGAAAACTCAGACCTGCCGAGACCAACGTGGTCACCTGCTGGGTCATCGGGCTCCACTCCTTGATCGCATTGTTGTAAGCGTCCGCGATGTACACGTTGCCCTGGCTGTCCACCGCGACCCCGTGCGGAGCGTTCAATCCGTCGGATACCAGCGTGGTCAACTGTTGCGTGGCCGCCACCCACTCCTGGATGGTATTTTGGGCGCTATCCGCGATGTACACGTTGCCCTGGCTGTCCAAAGCCGTCGCGTAGGGCAATTCCAGCCCCTGCGCGATCAGGGGCGACAATGCGTTGACCGGCACAAAGCTGGTGCCGGCTTGGGTCACGGTCAGGGTCAGGCCGGCGATCGATAGTGTGCCGGTTTCGAGAGCGCTGTTCGGGTTGGCATCATACGTGAACTCGATCAGGGCGCTACCGGTTCCGTTGAAGCTGGCTGGCGAAACGTGCAGCCAGGTAGCGTTGCTATAAGCGATCCAGGCTGCGGTGGGCGACGAGGACACCAGTTCGACCGAGCCGCTGCCAGCGGTGGGGCCCACCACCACAGCGGTGGTGCTTAGGGTGAAGCTCGCTTCTTGCGCGGGTAAAAGCCACGCAAACACCAGAAGCCAGGCGAACTTCATTGTTGGATTCCCATAATCATCAAGGCAGTTTTGCCCCGGCTCTGTCCGCAGGCGCGTCAGTGAAGTATTAGTAGTTTACACGAATTGAGGCCACATTGGCGCAGATTTTTCGCGCAAGCAGACCTGGAATTGTATCTCTTCTGGATAATCAGAGAAATGGCCAATCAGTTCTGACAGGAAACGGGGCGGGGACCTATCCGCCGATTGTCCCGATCAGCTCCGCGACCTTGCTCCGCAGCGTCTGGCTCAACTCGCCGCGCGCCTCCAACTTGAGGCCTGCGGTCGAAATGGGATCGCCGATCCGAATCGTGATGGCATGCGGTCTTACGTGAAACGTTCCCATGGGCAATATTTGCCGGGTCCCGGATATTCCTATGGGGACCGCCGGCACGCCGGCCTTGATCGCCAGATATGCGGCGCCTTCTTTGAACTCGCGCAACCCCGCGGGCGAGCGGCCGCCCTCCGGAAACAGTACCACCGAGATACCTCGTTCCCGTATCAGGCGCGCCCCCTCCGATAAGCTTTTGAGCGACGCTCGTGGATTCTCGCGCACCACCGGCAGATGCCCGGCGCGCCGCAGGTGTCCACCCAATAGCGGAATCTTGAAAAGTCCGCGCTTGGCGAAGAAGCGGATCTGGAGCGGAAGCAGCAGCACCGCGGGTGTATCCATGTAGCTCGAATGATTGGCCACCAGCACGTAAGCCGAATCGCGCTGCAGCTTCTCCAGTCCCTCGACTCGCACGGGTGCTCCGCTGACCGCCAGCAGCACCCGCGCCCACAAACGCGCGATGGCGTGTTGCGTGCGGCCGCGCGCATCGAATGCTGAGGCCAACAGGGATGCCAGCCCCAAGACCACCGTCGCTATCACAATGAGGGGGTCGATCAGCAGATAGGCGCGCAGGCGACTGAGAAACATTACCCCTTGTGGATGCTGAAGTTGGGAGTATAGCACCCCGTGGGTCGGCCCGGTGCTCTACGAAGATGTCGGAGGCAGTCGGCCCTCACCTGGCCCGCGGTCTTCGGGATACCTCGGCCAGCCGCTGAGCAGTCATATACGAGCGCAATACCTGGTTGATCCGAGTCTGGTAGCGCGCGCCCGTCGATCTGAAAAAGCCAGCACATCGGCATCGATCCGCAGCGTGATTTGCTGTTTGTTCGCTTCCGGAATCAACAGACCCACGCGCTTCCAGGCAACACCATGCGTGGCCGGTATGTCCGTAAGATCGATATCCTTGTCAGCCAGCCGAGCCAGACGCGCTTTTGCTTGCTTCGTCAGTGCGGGCGGACGCGTGGGATCCAAGGTGAACCTAACGGTGCCAGTAGTCTTCGCGCTCATGTCGCTCTGCCTTTCTTGCGGAGATGAGCCGGATCGTTTCACCGCGCAGCGTATAAGCCACCACGACCTCAAAGCCTCGACGAGACCGATGGTGATCCACCGGGCCTCACCCGACGATCCGCGTGTGTCGGCCCATTCTATGCGGTTTGGGTCGAGGAAGACGCGCGGCGCAAAAAGGAACGGAGCGCGGCCTTGTTCTCGTCCCACTCGAAATCCATCCCGCCGCCCCTAGTGTACCAAATGCGTAGCTACGTTTGGCACTACGAACCGCAGTTAAGCAGGGCCACAATAGCGTGATTGCGTCGCAGGATGTCCACAACCTGCTGGACCGCCTCGGCTCCAATCAGTTTGCTCGGTGGCAACAGCCGTTCAATCGTCAGATTTGGCAGGTGCAGCCAGAAAACACGCACGTCGACTCGCATTTGGAAATGCCCAAAAGCACTTGGTCCTGCCTATCCTTCGCGCTTCGTATTTGAAGGTCGCGACGCTGCAGTAGAAACTTGGCGTCACGGCCATCCCGAATGCCTATTTCAGAAAGAAAGGCGCGGCACACCTTCTCGCCACCGAGGGATAGGGTGTTGACCAGCGCCTTAGTGAGGTTGTTCTCAAGCTGCCGCTCGCGACTGGCGTCGTCCACGATCGGGCCACGATAGCCGTAGAAGAGGTTATTGTGCAGATCCACGGCTATCCTCGGCCCGTTGCTACTTGGCTTTGGCCAGTTTCTCGCGCTGCTCGCGCAACACCGCCTTGCGGCTCAGCTTGATCTTGTTGCCTTCGAGCGCCAGAACCTTGACCAGAATCTGGTCGCCTTCCTTCAGCTCGTCGCGCACTTCGCGCACGCGGTTTTCGGCGATCTCGCTGATGTGCAGCAGGCCGTCGGTACCCGGGAAGATCTCGACAAACGCGCCGAAATCGACCAGCCGCACCACTTTGCCCAAGTAGGTCTTGCCCACTTCGGCTACTGCGGTGATGTCGCCGATGATCTGCAGCGCCTTATTGGCCGCGGCTTCGTCGGCGGAAGAAACGTGCACCGTGCCATCGTCTTCGACGTCGATCTTCACGCCGGTCTGCTCGATGATGCCGCGAATCACCTTGCCGCCTGGTCCGATGACGTCGCGGATTTTATCGGTGGGAATGTTGATGGTGTAAATGCGCGGCGCGTACTGCGACATATTGGCGCGCGGATGCTCGATGGCCGATTCCATCTTGTCGATGATGTAGAGGCGGCCCCGGTGAGCCTGCTCCAGGGCTTCGTGCATGATGGCGGCGGTGACGTTTGGCACCTTGATATCCATTTGCAGAGCCGTGATGCCGTCGCGCGTTCCCGCCACCTTGAAATCCATGTCGCCGTAGTGATCTTCGGCGCCGGCGATGTCCGTAAGCACGGCGTACTCGTCGCCCTCCTTCACCAGACCCATGGCCACGCCGCCCACATGCGCGGGAAGCGGCACGCCCGCATCCATCAATGCCAGCGAAGCGCCGCACACTGTTGCCATAGAACTGGACCCGTTCGATTCCAGGATGTCGCTGACCACGCGAAGCGTGTAAGGGAAGGTAGTGTCCGGCGGAACCAGTGGCAGAATGGCCCGCTCAGCGAGCGCTCCGTGGCCGATTTCACGACGGCCAGGTCCGCGCATAAATCCAACCTCGCCAACGCTGAACGGCGGAAAATTATAGTGCAACATGAAGCGCTTGGAAGCTTCGCCGGGTTCCAGCAGTTCGATGCGCTGTTCGTCGTCCTTCGTGCCTAAAGTCACGGTGACGAGCGCCTGGGTTTCACCGCGCGTAAACAGTGCAGAACCATGGGTCCGCGGCAGCACGCCGGTTTCAATCGTGATGGCGCGGATCTCGTCGAAAGCGCGGCCATCCGGACGGCGGTGGTGCTTCAGCATCTCGTCGCGGAAAATGCGTTCCTTCAGCGCCTCGTAGATCTTCTTGCCTTCTTCTTGTTGTTCTTCCGGCAGCGCTCCGATGGCCTGCGCCTTCAACGCGGCGACGCGGCTGTGGCTCTCCAGCTTCGGATACTTTTCGGTGTTCAGTGCGTCGATCAACGGCTCGCGCAACTGTGCGGAGATTTGATCGTAAAGCGTCTGGTCGAGCTGTTTGGCTTCGTAAACGCGCTTCGGCTTGCCGACCTTCGACACCAATTCGCGGATGGCCGCGGCGATCTTCTTGCAGCAGGTATGGCCAAAGTCGATGGCGCCGATGACCTCCTGTTCGGAGGCCTGTTGCGCGCCCGCCTCCACCATGACGATGCCGCCCTCAGTGGCGGCTACGATGATATTCAGCTTAGACTCGCGGCCCTCCGAATAAGTGGGGTTGGCGAGGTATTCGCCCTTCACCATTCCCACGCGCACTCCGCCCAGCACGTGGTGGAACGGAATATCTGAAATGGCCAGTGCGGCGCCCGCGCCTACCACCGCCAGCGAGTTGGGGTCCTGCTCCGGATCAGCGGAAAGCACCATGGCGATGATCTGGGTCTCGTTCAAAAACCCTTCGGGGAACAACGGACGGACCGGCCGGTCGATCAGCCGGCTGGTGAGGATTTCTTTTTCCGAGGGACGCCCCTCGCGCTTGATAAAGCCGCCCGGAATCTTGCCGGCGGCGTAGGTATACTCGCGATAATCCACCGTAAGAGGAAAGAAGCCGGCATTGGGCTTCGGCTCTTCGGACATGCAGGCCGAGACCAGCACCACGGAATCACCGCATCGAACGACGACCGCGCCGTTCGCCTGTTTGGCCATTCTACCCGTTTCGAGGGTGATCTGGCGGCCTCCCAGATCGATTTCAACGGTATGTGACATTTTCTATTCTCCAAGCCTCGACCGCCCGATCACGGGCAGCCAGCGACGAAATTTGGCCAGTCGTAAAACTGGCCGATGAGACTGGAGTTGACAGGACGAAACGGCCCCGGAAGGGACCTGGCTAGCGGCGTATGCCGAGCTTTAGCAGAAGCGTCTTGTAGCGATCCGGATCGGTGTCCCGAAGATACGTCAGCATCCGCCGCCGCTTGGCGACCATAGTCAGAAGGCCCTTGCGGGAGGAATGATCCTTCTGGTGGGTCTTGAAATGTTCCGTAAGCTGCGTGATGCGCTCACTCAACAGGGCGATTTGCACTTCCGGCGATCCCGTATCAGCCTTACCACGCTGATTTCCAGTGATTACCTGCCGCTTTACGTCCGTCGCCAGTGCCATGCTCGAGTGGTTGCTCCTTGTCTTCTCTTTATCTCGTTTTGGTTACGGAATATAGGATAACACAGGCAGGGCGGTGGGCGCACCGCAAATTGTGGGGCAGGACTCCGGTCCCGCGGCCGGCGTCTACGCCGGCCTCTTCCGTGGGCTACTGGAAGGTGGCGATTTTCCCTTTATTAAGAGTGATTTTCGTGTCCGTATAGAGATAGATTTGCTTTGCGCCCAGGTTCACAATCAGGTTCACAATGAGGTCGGGGCCTCCCAAGGCCGCGCTCAGTTATCCTATGGTCTGGCCAATGTCGATATAGACCCGCACAGACACTTCCGCCTTCGCCCCGTCGGCTTCCTGCCTCTGGTGGTTGATCTCGGCGGCATTCGCTTGCTTGCGGCGGCGGCGGGGCCGCTGCGGCTATGGAACTCTCTTCGCGAGCAGCTGCCGAGCCAGCCGGGGCAGCCGGCAAGCCACCCTGCCCCTGCTTCTCTTGCAACTCATGCATGCCCTGGTCGATCGCTTCGCGCATGTCATTCTGCATTTCTTGCAGATCCTGGAATGCAACCGAGACGGTATCGCCCGGCACTCCTTTCCACCCTTGCTGGCCAAGACGGTCAGGTTCGGGCCTGCGCGTCCGGGGCGGTCTGGCCGGTGAGTTGAAGCGCATCGCCTTCGCTCAGGGCGGCTTGCCGTCGGTGAGCGCGCGCTGGATTCTGCTGGATGCGGCTTTCTCCTCGCCACCCTGGGCGGCCTTGGCCTCCGTGTTTTCCAATGACACGTGTGCTCGCACCTCATCGGCAATGAGCTGTTTCACTTGGCGAGTGAGCGGCGCGGTATTGCTTAACGCCGTGGCTTCGTCGGATACGTGGGCTTGATACGCGGTCTCGCAATGTTGTAGTCGGTCAGCCAGAGCGAGGGACTGGCATACACGGGGTAGGGCGCAAAGAATACGCCATAGTATCCGTACCATGGCTCGACGCCCCAGCCCAGGCATACGGCACCGGCGCGACCCACGGAGCATAGACCCATCCGTAGAAAGCCGGCCGGTAATAGTAACTCGCGAAATATGGATTCACCCAAATGCCGTGATAGTAATAGCGTCCGTAATAGCCGTGGTAGTAATGTCCCATGTAATAGTATGACTGCCTGGCGTATTGGTGTCCGCGATACGTGTACGGCGTTTGCACGTAGCCGCGCCCGCGTTCCGCGACGACACGGGAATGATCGCTACGCTCGACCACTACGCGACGGTTTTCCGAGAGCGTGTGGTGAACGTCCATGCCGCGCTTCGGGTCGTGCAGCGTGGCAACTTTTCCATCCGGCCGCTTGATGCACAAGGCACCATTCCTGGTCTGGACGGTTTGGCCCTTCGGGGTGGGCGAACTCTTCCAGCCGACGGGGGCGCCAGTCCTTTCGCCGCCGAGAGACGGACGGCTCGCCGAGGTCGCCGGACGCCCCGCGGGAGTCGCCGGATGAGGCGTGGTGGTAGTGACGTCGTGCGTCGCAGTCGTCGGAGCGGGGCTTTTCGACGTGCTGGCGCCTAACTACGTTTGGGCGCTTTGACCGAAGGAGTAGGCTTGGCAGGGACGGGCTTCGTAGGGATCTTGGGCAGCGGCTTCGGTGTACTCTTGGAGCGTGGCCTGTGGCGGGGTCAACTCGATGAATATCGGCTGGATGATTTACGTTCCAGACTGGGCGCTTCGCCGTTTCTTCAAACCCATTTTGCCCAGTCGCAGCGTGCGTTCTGGGCCTCGATCAGCGCCGCAATTTTCAGGTCGCGGCGCTGATGCGCCCGCCTGGGCATGCCGTTTTTTGTTCTGGCCGCCGCCTTTTCGCTTACGGCGTAGTGTTGAGCAACACCGAAACGGTATTGGAGCCTGCGTTGGCCACGACTAAATCGGGTTTTTGATCAACGTCGAATGCCCCCTTCGCCATCGCTATTGGGTTGGACTCCGCGCCGAAAATCTGCGCTGCTTGAAACGAACCGTCCCCGTTGCCGGGCAGGATCGAGACGCTGATCAGTGAGATTATGGCGAGATCCGTCTTCCCGTCAAGATTGAAGTCCCCGGCGACTAACCAGTCCGGCAGGGACATAGCAAAGAACGCACCGCCGAAGATGCCGGAGTCGACGCGTTCTGGTTGCACTGTGCCATTGCCGTTGCCTAGAAGGACGATGACGGCGTCCCCACCTGCCAGACCACATCCGGCTTGCCGTCACCGTTCACGTCGGCTACCAGGGATGATTCGGGGACTGTAAACACTGAGAAGGCCGGCGCGGTTGTGAAATTGCCGTTACCCTGTCCCAGGACAATCACGAGCCCGGTGCCTGAGATGCCGCTTTCGCCAACCACCGGGTCGAGTTTGCATTGAGGTCACCCACCGCCAGGCTGACGACAGATCCACCGGTGAAAACGCTGGTGGGCACCTGGAACGTCCCGTCGCCATTGCCGATCTCGATCGAGGCGCCTGAGTAGGAACCGACAGCAAGGTCCGGTATACCGTCGTTGTTAAAAAACCCGGCGGCTAGAACTGAGACGGGCCGGCTGGGTCGAAGATCGGAGGCTGAAAGCCACCGGTTGCATCCCCCAATAGCACTGCAAAACTGCCCGGACAGGAATTCACACACAGCGCCACTATGTCCATCTTTCCATACCGGCCGGCTTGTCACTGGCCGGAGCGACCGGCGTAATCAGCGGAATACCGCCACTAGCGGCACCACCAGTTCTAGTATCCAGGTTACGGATGCGAAGGGGTTAAGCGCGCTTTCTCGCTGATCATCAATGGGCCGCCGCTAATTACAACGGCGTCGCCTCTAACGGGCGGCACTGTCAGCATCAGCTACACACTGACCTTCGGAGTTTCCGGCGGCACGCCACCTTATACATGGGCGGTCAGTGCCGGGCGCCTTGCCGGCTGGAATTACGCTGAATGCCGCCACCGGTCAGATCAGCGGCAAGCCTACCGCGGCAGGCGCGGCGAACTTTACCGTGCAAGTGACCGAGGGCAACCGAGCCACCGCCAGCGCGCCGTTTACACTTAGGATCGCGACGAATCCCGCGATTACCACGGCCACACCGCCGGTATGGCAACTACGTTCACGTGTTCGATTAGTTCGGGATCTTTGCCCACCGGTTTGTCGCTCAGCAGCGCGGGGGTCATATCCGTTACACCGGTGGCTCCCGGGCACTTTCACATTGACCTTAGTAGTTACCGACCCATCCGGCAACACGGGTTTGACAACCTACTCCCTAACCGTGCCACAGGTTCCGAATATCGATGCGACCAGCCCAGCCACGCCCATGCAACAAATTCCCATCACGCTGACGCTGCCGCAGGCTTATCCGGTGGATCTCGCTGGAGAAATCGATTTGCAAGTCGTGCCCAACCCTTCTAAGGTATTCGATTCGTCAATCCTGTTCAATAACGGAGATACTACGGTTAGTTTCCAGATACCCGCCGGCCAAACCAGCGCAGTTTTCGCGCAATCGCCCCTCCAGTCGCTGGTGGGTACCGTGGCGGGTAGCATTGCTCTGACGGCCACGGCCACGGCCGGGGGAGTTCCGGTGACCGTCGCCAATAGTACGGGGACCACCGTAACGCTGCCGGAACAACCGCCGACGATTACCAACGTGTCGATTGTACAGCTAACTTCGGGATTCAACGTGGTGGTGAGGGGTTACTCCAATACGCTGGATATCACGCAGGCCACTTTTAACTTCACGCCGCAGCCCGGTGACCAACTATCGAGTGCGACCTCTACGCCGGCGGGAGTCAGTGGCGCATTCCAAACCTATTTTACAGGCATTTCCGGTTCCGTTGGAAATCACTTCATGTATATTCAGCCGTTCAGCATAACTGCCGGCAGTATCAGCACGCTGCAATCGGTATCCGTAACACTGACGAATTCGCAGGGACATCGCCGGCGACTTCGCCGACAAACTTCTGAGCGTCACCTGATTACGGCTTTGTCGACTGCTTCGTTATCATAAACATCCTCGACGCGCACGGCTAGGGTGTGCTCGCCCGGAGCGACATGGTCCAGTGTCATTTCGTAATTCAACTCATGCGAATCAGAAAGGCCAGTAACGGGCGCAACCAGAGTCCAATCACAGCCATCGAGCGAGTATTCCGCTTTCTTGATGTCGCTTAGCGCATCGGTGGCAGTCCAGGTGGCGTGCAGTTTGCCGTCAGCGGTGCCCGCCGCCAGCTTGGCGATGCGCGGCGGCGTGTTGTCAATCAGAAACGGATCGCTGACCATCGCCGTGGAAAGCGCGTCCGCGGGCGGATTGCCGGGTAGATCGGACGCCGTTACCCGTACGCGATACTCGCCGTCCGGAAATGTCGTCGAATCCCAACTCCAATATTTATCGCGTAGCTTGTCCTTAAGGAGCCTCCAGTTGGTCTCATGCGCGCCGCGGATCTCGACGGAGTAGATCAGACTGTCACCGTTGTCATCCGAGGCGGCCCAACGTGCGCCCACGAAGCCTTTGCCGTATTGCATTGAGGGCGTGGCCGATTCCAACGGTGCGGACGGCCCGGAGCTGGAGGCCGACTTCCCTATCGGCGGGAGTGTCAGCGTTTGCAGAGGAGCCGGCAGACCTGCAGGCTGGGGAAACTTGTAATTGGGCGGAGTGCTTTCGATGGCTTCGATGCGGGGTGCCACGTTACGCTGCAGGTACGCCACATCCACCGATTCCAATTCGGGTGATTGCGCGCCGGCATCGGTGAGGGTCGCCTTCCATTGGATGAAGCGCGCCGCGGGCGCGGTGATGCGCGCACCCTCCGATGTAGTGATGGCCGCAGACCACGGGCTCCAGTTCTTCTGCGGCCTATCGAGGTTTCCGCTGCGCGCCACAATTGCCACCTGGCCGCCGTTCAGGCGTGCTTCAAAGCTGAGCCGCCCCCACTGCGAGAAAAACCCGGCGTCGAAAATATCGCTTTCGAGCGAGCCTTCCTGGGACAGTCCGGGACCCACCTGGTAGATCTTGCCCACGCTGCCGGTGGCAGCATACAGCGAGCCATCCGGTCCTCCTTGGAATGCCGTGATTTGCGTGGAGGGCGCGGTGACAAGCTCGGTATACAGCACATCGGACTCGATACGATAGATGAAACCCCGGTTGCCCGAGCCTAGTAGTGCCCGCCCCTGCTCGTCGAACGCGATGGCATAAATAATGTCCTGGGCGTGGGTCCAGATGCGCTGCGGATTTCCGGCCGGGTCGATGCGATAGACATCCGAACCAGTCACAGACACCCCGCTGCCGGAGGGCGCCATGGAAGCCGGGGGAGGCGCGGCTGAGTGGAGTTGCATCGGCGAACCCGCGGGCGCGGTGGATGGCGCCGGCGATGGGGTTGGCGCAGGCGCAGGTCCGGATGACGGTCCCGGCTTGCTGCCCAATCCCGCCGCATAGATGGAACCATCTTTCGCAACCGCGACGGCGCTGACCTCGCTTTTGCTCATCTGGTAAAGTACGAATGCTTCGCCCGTTGGAGAGACGCGCACAACCAATCCGCCGGGATCGGTGCCCAGAATGATGTTGCCGGCATGATCCAGGACCATGGACCGCACGTGCGTCTCGTCGCACTTGTATAGGACCGAAGCGTGACCATCGGGCGCGACGCGATCCACGGCACCAGGATCGCCCGTGGCCACCAGCAGGTCGCCGGCTCTGTCGAACGCCAGGGCCCAGATATATTTGGCTTTGGGGTTGTAGAAAACTTCGCTCTTCCCATCCGGCGCGATGCGGTACACCTTACCTTCCGGCGCCGTCGCCGCGTACACGCGATCGTGCGAATCGATGGCTAGAGCCTGAATCTGGAGATCGTCGAGTTTCGCTAGAATCTTCTTCTCACCATTGGCGGAGAGCCGGTAGAGCTGGGCATCCGGACCGCCGCCCGCATATAGGTTCCCGCGGGAGTCGCGTGCCATGGCCCATAAGTATGCCGACGACGTATCGTAGACTTCCTGGAAAAGAGGCGCCAGGCTGATCAGCCCGTCGCTGCGCAGGGAAAGATTTTTCAGATTGCCCTTCTCAAAATCGGCGTACTCGTTCTGGGCCCAAATGCGGGTTTGCGAGGCGGGGAGGGGCGCGATGGAAGTCAGGAGACAGAAGATAGAAGTCAGGAGACAGAAGACAGAAGACAGAATGGCCCGGCGCCGTGCAAGCGGCTCCCGTGTTCGATTTCCAAGCGGCAGCGTAGAGTATCTATTCATATTAAGCTTCGTTCGAAGTTTGGGCAGCGCGGTAAATCGGGGCGGTTTGGACTTCTGACTTCTGTCTCCTGACTTCTGACTTCTTGTCCCCCGCCTCCTCACTTCACCGTCAGCTTCAGTGCGTAACTTCCGCTAATCACATAATCGAAGGGCAGCGACATTTGCTCCGATGCGCTCTCCGGTGAGGTGATCAGCGAGTGACTGGAACCGCGTCCGGACTGCATGACGTTCAGAACCGAGGCAGGCAGGCTGGGCAGGGTCTTGTCTTCGTAATATGCGGTTGGGCTCGAATCCAACAGCGATACGTATAACTTATTATTGCTGCGTTCCTGGTTCAACAGTGAGACCGTCTGCGGGAGGTCGATGTAATGGTTTGCCATTCCGGCCACGGTCTGCATGCGATTGATCGTCTCCGCGTCGCTCAGCATGATTCTGTGCTCCCCCTTGGCCAGCGCGGCGGGAATCTTAAGAGAAAAGTTGCGCTCGATTCTTTCGCCGCGGTAGGGACGCAGCACTACTTTCACGGCCACGTCGTCGCCGGGGCGCGCTTCAGGGGTAGCCAACCAGGCACTTTCTATGCTGGCAACCCGCCGTTCAGGCAGGAGGTCCACATTCACGTCGACGCGCTTGATGCTGGGAGGATTGACGGCATTCAAATACAGACGGTTGAATTTATCACCCCACCAGCCGGCCAGCACCATGGGCGCGGGCATGGGCATCTCACCCGACGCCTGCATAGTGGCGAGCGACAGGTTCGGCCCGGCATTCATTTCCACATCGCCCGTGAGACGGTAAGTGGCTTCGTCCTTGAACTCGTTCAACTCGGAGAGCGAATTGAATAGCGTCAGCATCATCAGGTAAGGCGTCCACTTCTGCTGCACGAAGACGTTGAAGCGGAAATCCTTGCGGCTGTGTTCCGCATTGTTCTCGCCGAAAGAGCGGACGTGCACGCTGACCGGAATCATCTCCGATTCCTGGCCCAGCACACCCATAATGCCGCTGTGACGGTCCTGATGCAGGGCGCCCACGATATCGGTGGCATTGGCGAACTTGTTGGGTTGGAACTGCGAGGCCAACGTCATCAGGACTTCACCCTTGCTCATGGGCATGTTCACGGGACCCAGATTAAAGAAGGGATGCCCAAAGGCCAGCACGCGCTGGCCGTCGTTATATGTAACGGTGCCGAGTCCGGTAACGCTCATATCCCCGGAAACAAGCACCCCTGCGACCGGATCGCCAGGACGCAGTGAATTCTGCCAGTCCGCCACGGGCTTGGCCGTGTAAGTGGTGCTGGATGCACCGCCGCCCTGAACTGCCGTGATGCCAAGCTGCTCGAACAGCGGGCCAAAATCGCGCAGCACGTTCTCGTGGAAGCCCGAGAACATCAGCGGCGTCTCAATTGGAACCATCATGGGCGCCTGGCGCGGCAGGTTGGGAGACGCACCCGCGGCCACCGCGTGCGCCAAGAGGTCACCCGGCACAGCAGGATGACTGCGCGCCACCGCTCGGTCGGGCGTGGTGGCTTCCGCTGGCCGGGACTGGTCGAAATCGTTGATCTCCAGCATGAGTTCGGCCGGCGTAATGCCGCAAATGGCGTCCGGAGAAAACACACTGAGTCGCAAGGCGATCGCACCCACCAGCTTGCCGTCGATGTAGACGGGGCTGCCACTCATCCCGCCGGCAACATTTGTGCGCGCGGCCGGGCCACCCAACTTGGCAAGAATTACGTCCTGACGCGGTCCGGAAGCGTTCTTCCACAGGCCGAGGATCTCCACAGGAATCGGCTCAGGCACAATTCCGGAAAATACGGTCCAGGCAATGCCTTGCATGCCTGGGCGCAGATCTGAGGACTTGAAGATGTCCACCTTGCCGATACGCGGACGGACGGGCGCGAGGTCTGCCGCGCAGAGAGGAAGGGCGATAGCCGCAATCGGCAGAACGATCGCAGCGATGCGTTGCTTCATTGTGTTGAATAACTCCGTTACGCCTATTGTACTATGACGGACGATCCGGCCCGGAACGGCAGTGGGCGACGACCGCCACGCTCAAAATCGCGACCAAACGGACCCATTGGTTTCGTTGATTTAGGGGAGGTTGGACCCGGGGGACGAGATAATGGCGCGGCTGCATTTGACCTTGGGGTGATAGCGGAGGTAGGATGTGAGTGCGGGGTGGAGCAGTCTGGTAGCTCGTTGGGCTCATAACCCAAAGGTCGGTGGTTCAAATCCACCCCCCGCAACCAATTGAATCAATCACTTACGGACCACGAGAGAGATTAAGGTCCGACCCACCCACATATTTACCCACATATCTTTTCCGCCGGCTTGACCTGCGTGTTGTGGCACTGAAAAAAAAGTTCACAATAAGCTTGACAATGAGCGCGCGGTTTTGCTACGGTGGTAGAGGTAGAGAAGTATCCTCAGACCCCCACCAGCGCGGGCCCTCCCGCGGCTATCCCCGAGGGGCGCAGCATTTTCGCTGCGTGGAACTCCGATCCGGGCCATCGTCACCGTACGAGCCCATTTCATCGATCCGAGGACCCCAAATGGGACAGCAGGAATTTCCGAT
Source organism: Bryobacterales bacterium (assembly GCA_963818855.1). Lineage (GTDB taxonomy): Bacteria > Acidobacteriota > Terriglobia > Bryobacterales > Bryobacteraceae > Bog-159. Next base: position 262,848 of record CAWFUH010000002.1, read on the forward strand.
TACGTATTCTGAGACTGAAGCCGCGCAGTACCTCTCGATTTCCGTTTCCACCATCCGCCGCCGGCGTAGAGCCGGCACTGGGCCGGACTTCTATCGCATCGGCAAAGTGCTCCGCTATCGCCTGGAAGCGCTCGAACGCTACGTCGAACTGAATACAAGACAAAAGAATCCACATACGCCTTTAGCCGCCTGAGGCCTGAAAGCCATGGCGCGCAACGGCGACGGCCTGTTCCGCCGCGGGTGCATCTGGTACTTCAAGTATCGGGACCCCAGCGTCGGATATCGTGAAAAAAGCACCGGCCAGCACAAGCAGCCGGACGCTCGCGTTTATAAGCATGACTTCCTCGAGAAGCTGCGCCAAAATCAGCTCCCGACCGAAGAGGCCTGCTGGAGCCTCAAGCAGGCGCTCCGGCAATGGCTTGAATTCCGCGCCGCCACCCGTCCCAAAGCGTCGGTGGCGGCCGAGCAGACGGCCGCGCGGCATCTCAACGAGGTCCTCGGCGCGGATCGCAAATTGAGCGGCATCACCGCGTGGGACATCCGGCGCTATCAGATGAAGCGGCTTGAAACCGTCGGACCGAAGACTGTCAACAATGAAGTCCTGGTGCTGGCGGCGGTGCTCAAGAACGCGCGTCTCTGGGCGCCGCTGCAAGAGTTGTACGAACCGCTCCCGGTTACGAAGCACGGTCCGGGCCAGGCGCTCTCTCCCGAACTGACGGCCAAGCTGATCGAGACGGCCATGACCAACGACGGATGGTTCGTGGCATTGTGCGCGACCGTGTTGGCGTACGCCACCGGCTGCCGGTCGGGAGAGATTAAGACGCTGCAATTGAGAGATCTCATGCTCGATGGCGAGCGTCCGTACATTCATTTACGTCCCGAGACTACCAAAAGCCGCCGCGAGCGCGAACCGGCGCTGAACGATCTGGCGATGTGGGCGGTAAACCAACTGCTGAAACGTGCCCAGCTGCTAGGAGCGCATCGACCGGATCATTACCTGCTTCCGGCAGATTTGTCCAAACACACAAAGAAAACAGACCCTCTGCACGGAGGCAAGGGGTTCGATCCGGTGCGGCATCAGACGTCCTGGGACTCCGGGTGGGAAAGCCTCAAGCAGGCTGCCGGCCTGAAAGGTTTCCGTTTCCACGATCTGCGTCACAGCCACATTACGCGTGCCATCGAAGCCGGCGTGCCCATCGAGGTTGTCATGGCGCAGGTCGGACACATTTCGCCGGAAATGACGAGGTATTACACGCACTTGGGGGCCGACTCAAAGCATGCGGCGGTTGCCGCCGTCCAAGAAAGGAGCGGGGCGGCGCTGGCCGCACTCAGGCAGGGCGAAGCAACTCCCGACGTAGAACATTCGCCGTTGCCCGTCAACCGTTCCGATACTGCTTGATGACTGGGCGTGGTTAACGCCGGTCACAAGCGTGCAGTATCAAGAGACTTCGATCTCTCACTCTGGTTACAAGGACAAAATGTCCCAAAAGGAGAAAATATGTCAGATCAATTATCTTCCGATAAATCCAGGCCGCCAACGAACGAAAGCCGCCTGTCGAGACTCGTCGATGTGTGGGGGCCGGAGCTTACGGCTGCGGAATTCAAACTGGCTGCCAGTATATACCGCGCCATCGAACAAAACGGTGGAAGCGATGTGCGCATGACAGCGCGGGAGTTGGCCGAGGCCGCACGTGTAAGCGAACGGTTCGTGGAGACTGCGCGCAAAAAGTTGTCGGCCAAGGGAATCATTCATCTGGAAATGAGTTCGACGGGCAGCTGGTGCGGATTTCCCAGAGACTCCGGCGCACCGGAGAACCCGATTCCGGAGACGGCCGCTGAGGAGGCACCTGCACCTTCCGCCGCCCCGGATTGTTGTCCTGCACTCAGTGCGGGGTTGGACATCCAGGCACAGCCAACTGATGCTGCACTAAATGCAGAGGCTCTGGTTCCCACCGCGTCTGGAGCGCCTCTGCCAGATTTGGCGGCGGACAGAGAAGCGGCGCCTGCTCCTGCAATCGGTACGCCAGTATCTGCCAACCCTGCATCGGCGGCCGGCCTTGCACGGCCTGCAGGTCCGACCGAGGAATGCGAACGTACCGAAGCCGTCATTCAAGGCATATGTTTGGCAGACCCTGCTCCTGCAATCGGTGCAGGAGTTCTGACTGGGGCGGCAGGCGGTTCCGCGACCGCCGAAACTGGAGAACCAGACGTGCAGCCCGCACTGAGTGCAGCCGTCGGGGATTGCCTGGCAGAGAGTACGGCTGCATCCAGGACAGAAGCGGCCGCAGCTCCCCTTTCTAAAACGGGGAGGAACGCCGCCCAACAGAGTTTGCCGAGGTGGCACCCGCCGATTGTTCTGCAACGGTTGCAGACGAAAACACAGCTGCGACCACCCCCGAGTTGGCCAAAAATGCGGAACCTGTGGTGGATCTCGCGCGGATGACGGAAGCCGCCAAGGGAACCGCACCGGCGGACGCGCCGACCATCGACCCGCCCACTTTCGAAGATGAAATAACGGCATTGATTCAGCAACTCACTGGTTGCACGCCCGACGCCGACAGTATTCGCCATCTACAGGAGTTAGTTCGGGATCAAGCTTCGGCGCGCGGCAAAAATGACCCACCCGTACTTTCCAATAATGACCCAGGCGGGCGGTAGCTGAGGCCATCGCCGGGAATAGTGGCGCCCGCGAGATTCCAACGGCAGGTTCAGTTACCTTGTTGATTTGTAATTGAGCCGGAGGTTTGCGCCCCGGAGGGGAGATGGTCCCCTCCAGGACAGGAGCTTCTGGGAGTCATCACCTCCCATGGGCCCTTTCGAGAATCCTACAGTCCATCCCGAAAATCAAGCGGCTAGCCGGCGGAAGCGATTGGCGCCTCGGCCGCGCATGCGGCGCTGTTTGCTTAAAGGATGCGAGCAACGCTTTCATCCCCAGCAAGCACGCCAGCGCTATTGCAGCGAGCGCTGCCGGCACGCAGCGCGGAAGTGGTCCCGCTGGAAGGCCCAGCAGGCGTACCGGGCGACGGTGGCGGGCAAACAGAAACGCAACGGCCAAAGCCGTCATTACCGAGAGCGGGTCCGGAGCCGGAAACCACCAGAACCAGAAGCGGTTAGCGCGCCCGCGAGGGTAATCACTACAGAACATTTTTTTCGACCATTGCTGCGACCGGCCGGGTTGCTACGAGAGATTCGTGCGTGCGCGGCGAAGTCCCTTACAACGCTTCTGTTCCCACGCCTGCCGGCGCGCGCTGGAGCGCGTCGTAGAACGGGAGCGGCGCTGGAAACAGGCGCGCACTTAATCCGGAGATATTGATCCGCGGGCGGCGCGGGCCTTACATTCAGCCTGTCTGATGCAACTGGAGTTTCACCAACTCGACCGGCGATGGGAACACCTGCGCGTGCGCCATCCGGCGCGGCAGCGGCGGCTACTGGCGTCGCTGGCCGAGAGTGGGCAGCAATCGCCCATCGTGGTGGTAGCGGCGGAGGGCCCGGCGGATCGTTACGTGGTCATCGACGGCTATAAGCGGATCGCAGCGCTGGAACAACTGGGGCGGGACACAGTGGAAGCGGTGGTATGGCCGATGAGCGAAGCCGCGGCCGTGCTGCTGGACCGCTCGCTGCGGCTGAGCGAACACGAGACCGCGCTGGAGGTGGGCTGGCTGCTGGCGGAGTTGGAGCAGCGCTTCGGCTATAGCCTCGACGAGTTGGCGCGCCGGTTTGATCGTAGCGTGAGCTGGGTGTCGCGGCGGCTGGCGCTGGTGGAGGTCCTGCCGGAAGCCATCCAACAGCAGGTGCGCGAGGGCCAGATCTTGGCGCAAGTGGCGTTGAGGTTTCTGGTGCCGGTGGCCCGCCAAAACCTGGAAGACTGCCAGCGCATGGCGGCGATCTTCGCCAAACATCACTGCGATACGCGGGAAGCCAGCCAACTGTATGGCGCTTGGCGCCAGGGGTCGGCCGCGATTCGCAAACGCATCCTGGATGCGCCGGAGCTGTTTTTCAAAACGCGGCGGCAAGCGCAGGAGAAAGCCCCGGCCGAGGCCGGAGCCGAACTGTTGCGCGATCTGGAGATGCTGGCCGCCATCGTGAACCGCGCGCAGCGGCGGCTGGCCGGCGCGGCGGCGCTGGAACTGGATCGCCAGCAGTGCGAAGCCGCAGGGCAACAGATCGCTCGCATTCAAAATCAACTCCGCCGCATCGACGAAAAACTCTTACCGGAGCAAGTACCGCATGTTGAGCCAAGCGCAACGCACCACGATTCTGGAACTGCATACGCAGCAGGTGAGCAAACGCGAAATCGCGCGGGTACTGGGGATCTCCCGCGTGGCTGTCCGCAAAGTCTTGCGCGCGAACTCCACCACCGTGCCGGAGTTGCAGCGTGCGGAGAAAGCCGCACCCCACCGGCAACAGATCCTGGAGCTTTTCGAGCAGTGCAAGGGGAATCTCGTGCGAGTCCATGAGGAGTTGCTGGCGGGCGGCGCGGCGTTGTCGTATGCCGCGTTAACGGCTTTCTGTCGGCGGCACGGAATCGGCTACGCGCCACCCACGCCGGCGGGACAGTATGACTTTGCGCCCGGCCAGGAACTGCAGCACGACACGTCTCCCCACGAGCTCGAACTGGGCGGCAAGAAACGCCGGGTACAGACCGCCTCGGCGGTGCTGTGCTATTCGCGGATGCTGTTCTTCCAGTGCTATCCCACCTTCCGGCGTTTCGACTGCAAGGTATTTCTCACCGAGGCGCTACATTACTTCGGCGGCGCGGCAGCGCGGACCATGATCGATAACACCCACGTGGTGGTGCTGCGCGGCAGCGGGCGCGAGATGGTGCCGGTGCCGGAGATGGCCGCCTTTGGAGAGCGTTTGGGCTTTCAGTTCGTGGCGCACGCGATTGGGAATGCGAACCGTTCCGCGCGCGTCGAGCGCCCCTTATCAGCTTAGTCATTGGTTATGCACAGTTGACGGTCGAATCCTGGCCCAAGATGGTGATTCTTAACGGAAATACTACCAAAATGAAGCCAGGTTATTTTGCATAATCGTTAGACTTTCTTCCGGGGCGGGTCGATGCTCGCCCAAAGGAGGAAGCAAGTGATCACCGAATATTTTAAATGGCGCCAGTCTCTCACGCGACTTCTGGCGACCCCTGCGGGTCCGCACCTTTCAGCGATATCGGAAGGACTGAAAGCCCAGGGATTCAGCTATTGGATTCTGCGTAAACGGCTGCAAGGGGCCGCCCACTTTAGTCAATGGAACCAGCGCAAGGGGAGGTCTATCGAACAGCTACATGAAAGCATGCTGGGGGAATTCGAGGTACATTTGAGCACGTGCCGTTGTCGCAGACCGTTGCGGTTATCCGGTCACGACGATGTAAGGCTGCTGGCTGGCGCACAGGCGCTTATGGATTATTTGCGGGGCTGCGGCGTGGTCACTTCTGTGCCGCCGCCGAACCAGGAGGCCGGTCCGTCGCCTTTGGTTGCGGCCTTCCTGGAATGGATGCGAACCCAGCGCGGCACCCGAGAAGGCACGTTACGCCAATACGGCGTCGTCATCGAGGACGCGCTGGCGGCCCTCGGTACAGATCCCCGGCTTTACCGAGCCGAATCGATCCGCACCTTTATTCTCAGCCGGACCAAGGGCCGCAGCCGATCGAGAGCCAAAGAGGTCACCTCGGTAATGCGGATGTTCTTGCGTCACCTGATTGCTGAGGGTAAGTGCAGGACGGGGCTGGACGACGCTGTGCCGAGCCTGGCGATGTGGCGTCTCTCCGCGCTCCCTCGATACCTGCCGGCCGCCGATATCGAACGTGTGATTGCCGCTTGTGAGCGTGAGACCACAGTTGGACTGAGGGACCGTGCTGCGATTCTGCTCTTGGCACGGCTTGGGTTGCGCGCAGGTGACATTGTCAAAATGGACCTCAGCGATCTTGATTGGGTGAGTGCCAGCGTTCGCGTGTCGGGTAAATCCCGTTACGAAGTAAAACTTCCCATCACGCAAGAAGTGGGTGATGCCATTCTGGAGTACTTGCGAAGGGGGCGCCCGCCCGTTCAGGACAGCCGTCTGTTCGTCCGCGTGCTAGCCCCGTGGAAGCCACTCAAGGTCTCTTCCGTGCCCGCGATCGTAGAGCGTGCCATTGCCCGGGCCGGCGTGGAGGCGCCATTTCGCGGCGCGCACGTACTTCGCCATTCGGCTGCCACAGAGATGTTGCGCCAAGGCGCCACGCTCGAACAGGTTGGCACCGTCCTCCGCCATCAGTATCTCGACACAACGGCGCACTATGCCAAGGTAGACGTGCAGCGTCTCCGGAGCATCGCTCTTCCGTGGCCGGAGGTGTTCCCATGCTGAGCCAACTGGTGGATTCCTATCTTGAGCTTCGGCGGTCTACTGGTTTCGGCATGAAGGTGCATCAGTACCTGCTCCACGGCTTCGCTTCTTTTGCTGCCCAGCGGGGGGAAACCCACATCCGTACTTGCACGGCCATAGAGTGGGCAACCCAAGCCCCGTCAGAGGGTCAGCGTGCCAACCGCCTGGGCATGCTCAGGGTGTTCGCCCGCTTCGCCCGTGCCGAAGATGCGGGTCATGAGGTCCCCTCCGAACGAGTGTTCCGGGCACGACGGGTCCGCTATCGCCCTTTCATTTTCACTGCCGATCAATTACATGAATTGCTGGTGCGTGCCTCAAAGCTTCCACCGGGTGGATCGATCCGGCCATGGACCTTTACGACGCTTTTCTCGTTGCTGGCCGTCACCGGCTTGCGCATTTCCGAGGCGTTGAACCTCCGGCTCCACGACATAACTGAAGACTGCTTGGTGATTCGGGAAACAAAGTTCCAGAAGAGCCGCCTGGTGCCGCTGGATCCGACGACGATGGTCGGCCTCAAGCGGTATCTGGATCGCAGAGGAACAGTTCAGGACGATCACGTGTTTGTCTCCCAGCGTGGCCGTGGCATGCGGCCTTCCGGCGTCGTGACCGTATTTCTACGTATCGTGCGGGCGATGGGGATCCACCCCGGTCCGGGGCAACCCGGCCCGCGCGTCCATGACCTTCGTCATGGTTTTGCAGTCAGGGTCCTCGAGTCCTGCTCCGGTGACCGAACGGTCGTCGATGCAAACATGCTGGCCTTAATGACCTATATGGGCCACAGCCAGATCGATAGTACCTATTGGTATCTTCACGCGACTCCCCACGTACTGGGACAGATCTCCGATCTGTCGGAGACTCTCTGCAAAGGAGACCGATCGTGACGCCTCTGGCTCCTTATATCACCGCATTTCTGCGCGAGCGGCTTCCCATTGATCGTCGCGCGAGCGAACATACCTGCGACACCTACGCGCACGCGTTCCGCCTGTTGTTTCAGTACGCCGCCTCGCGATTGGGTAAAAATCCATCGCAACTGGACCTGGAGCAGATCGACGCACCCTTGGTCGTCGCATTTTTGCAGCACATCGAGACCGAGCGCAAAAACGGACCCGTGACGAGGAACGTCCGGTTGTCCGCCATCAAATCGTTCATGCGATATGTCGAGTATCAAGTCCCATCCGCGTTGGAACAGGTACGACGGATTCTCGCGATACCGCTTAAGAAGACTGATACGAAGTTGGTTGCGCACATCACGCTCGACGAGATGCAGGCCGTACTGAATGTCCCTGACCCGCGGACTCGGTTCGGAATCCGCGATCGAGCCATGATGGACGTTTGCTTTGTCGCAGGTCTTCGAGTCTCCGAGCTTGTGGGTCTGAGGGTCGATAACGTGACCTTTGAGCCGCGGCCCTTCGTCCGAATCCTCGGAAAAGGCAGACGCGAACGAGTGCTGCCAGTCTGGACGCGGACCGGTGCAAATCTTCGTGCATGGCTTGCCATCCGTGGCGAGGCGGCCGTGCCCGAACTCTTCCTCAATGCACGCGGTAGCGCCATGTCACGGACTGGATTCGAATACGTGCTCAAATGCCATGTAGCGGCTGCGAGACTGAGTTGTCCCTCGTTGTGCAACAAGCGCGTTTCACCACACACCTTGAGGCATGGCTGTGCGATGTTGATGCTCCAAACCACACACGACATTCGGAAGGTTGCCCTCTGGCTCGGCCACAGCAGCGTGCAGACCACCGAGATGTATCTTCGGGCCGACCCGACGGAGAAGCTGGCCGCTGTCAGCGCACTCACCCCTCCCGCCCTTCGCAGAGGGAGATTCAGTGCGCCGGACCAACTTGTTGCTATGCTGACCGGCGGACGAAAGGACAAAGATTATGCAAAGGAGTCAACGGAACAAACGCCGTGGATAGGTCCAAGGAGACGGCTAACTGTGCATAACCAGGAACTGCGCTGATAAGGGGCGCTCGACGCGCGCGGAACGGTTCGCATTCCCAATCGCGTGCGCCACGAACTGAAAGCCCAAACGCTCTCCAAAGGCGGCCATCTCCGGCACCTGAACCATCTCGCGCCCGCTGCCGCGCAGCACCACTACGTGCGTGTTATCGATCATGACCCGGGTCGGGGCACCACCTGTATAGCGCAGCGCCTCGTGGAGAAATACCTTGCAGTCAAAACGCCGGAAGGTGGGATAGCACTGGAAGAACAGCATCCGCGAATAGCACAGCACCGCCGAGGCGGTCTGTACCCGGCGTTTCTTGCCGCCCAGTTCGAGCTCGTGGGGAGACGTGTCGTGCTGCAGTTCCTGGCCGGGCGCAAAGTCATACTGTCCCGCCGGCGTGGGTGGCGCGTAGCCGATTCCGTGCCGCCGACAGAAAGCCGTTAACGCGGCATACGACAACGCCGCGCCGCCCGCCAGCAACTCCTCATGGACTCGCACGAGATTCCCCTTGCACTGCTCGAAAAGCTCCAGGATCTGTTGCCGGTGGGGTGCGGCTTTCTCCGCACGCTGCAACTCCGGCACGGTGGTGGAGTTCGCGCGCAAGACTTTGCGGACAGCCACGCGGGAGATCCCCAGTACCCGCGCGATTTCGCGTTTGCTCACCTGCTGCGTATGCAGTTCCAGAATCGTGGTGCGTTGCGCTTGGCTCAACATGCGGTACTTGCTCCGGTAAGAGTTTTTCGTCGATGCGGCGGAGTTGATTTTGAATGCGAGCGATCTGTTGCCCTGCGGCTTCGCACTGCTGGCGATCCAGTTCCAGCGCCGCCGCGCCGGCCAGCCGCCGCTGCGCGCGGTTCACGATGGCGGCCAGCATCTCCAGATCGCGCAACAGTTCGGCTCCGGCCTCGGCCGGGGCTTTCTCCTGCGCTTGCCGCCGCGTTTTGAAAAACAGCTCCGGCGCATCCAGGATGCGTTTGCGAATCGCGGCCGACCCCTGGCGCCAAGCGCCATACAGTTGGCTGGCTTCCCGCGTATCGCAGTGATGTTTGGCGAAGATCGCCGCCATGCGCTGGCAGTCTTCCAGGTTTTGGCGGGCCACCGGCACCAGAAACCTCAACGCCACTTGCGCCAAGATCTGGCCCTCGCGCACCTGCTGTTGGATGGCTTCCGGCAGGACCTCCACCAGCGCCAGCCGCCGCGACACCCAGCTCACGCTACGATCAAACCGGCGCGCCAACTCGTCGAGGCTATAGCCGAAGCGCTGCTCCAACTCCGCCAGCAGCCAGCCCACCTCCAGCGCGGTCTCGTGTTCGCTCAGCCGCAGCGAGCGGTCCAGCAGCACGGCCGCGGCTTCGCTCATCGGCCATACCACCGCTTCCACTGTGTCCCGCCCCAGTTGTTCCAGCGCTGCGATCCGCTTATAGCCGTCGATGACCACGTAACGATCCGCCGGGCCCTCCGCCGCTACCACCACGATGGGCGATTGCTGCCCACTCTCGGCCAGCGACGCCAGTAGCCGCCGCTGCCGCGCCGGATGGCGCACGCGCAGGTGTTCCCATCGCCGGTCGAGTTGGTGAAACTCCAGTTGCATCAGACAGGCTGAATGTAAGGCCCGCGCCGCCCGCGGATCAATATCTCCGGATTAAGTGCGCGCCTGTTTCCAGCGCCGCTCCCGTTCTACGACGCGCTCCAGCGCGCGCCGGCAGGCGTGGGAACAGAAGCGTTGTAAGGGACTTCGCCGCGCACGCACGAATCTCTCGTAGCAACCCGGCCGGTCGCAGCAATGGTCGAAAAAAATGTTCTGTAGTGATTACCCTCGCGGGCGCGCTAACCGCTTCTGGTTCTGGTGGTTTCCGGCTCCGGACCCGCTCTCGGTAATGACGGCTTTGGCCGTTGCGTTTCTGTTTGCCCGCCACCGTCGCCCGGTACGCCTGCTGGGCCTTCCAGCGGGACCACTTCCGCGCTGCGTGCCGGCAGCGCTCGCTGCAATAGCGCTGGCGTGCTTGCTGGGGATGAAAGCGTTGCTCGCATCCTTTAAGCAAACAGCGCCGCATGCGCGGCCGAGGCGCCAATCGCTTCCGCCGGCTAGCCGCTTGATTTTCGGGATGGACTGTAGGATTCTCGAAAGGGCCCATGGGAGGTGATGACTCCCAGAAGCTCCTGTCCTGGAGGGGACCATCTCCCCTCCGGGGCGCAAACCTCCGGCTCAATTACAAATCAACAAGGTAACTGAACCTGCCGTTGGAATCTCGCGGGCGCCACTATTCCCGGCGATGGCCTCAGCTACCGCCCGCCTGGGTCATTATTGGAAAGTACGGGTGGGTCATTTTTGCCGCGCGCCGAAGCATTCAAGGGCACCCACTGGCAGTCGGTGCGTGACCCTACGAGGCGTCAATACGTGCTCAACAAATACCGCGTTTTGCTCACCCGAGCCCGCGAGGGCATGATCATTTAGGTGCCAAGAGGCGATCCCGACGACCCGACGCGGCCGGCCTCAAAGTACGATTCGATTGCATCGTACCTTCGTTCCAGCGGCTTACCGGAAATATAACCATGGATCAGCTGTGCGCCCTACTTGACCTAACCAACACACATCTGGCATAGTCTAACTATGCCAGGAGCAGCGTGATGGGCGAACTATGGCGTAGGTTGCGGTACCTGTTAAACCGTGGGCGGCACGAGCAGGATCTGGCGGACGAGATGCGCCTGCACCGTGAATTGCTATCACTAGCCCCCGGCCGCTCTCTCGGTAACCTGACGCAAGTCGGCGAGGCCAGCCGCGCCGTCTGGGTGTGGCCATTCCTTGAAACGCTGGCGCAAGATATCCGCTACGCCCTCCGTACGCTGCGAGCCAATCCAGGCTTCGCCGCCACGGCGATTCTTTCGCTGGCGCTGGGCATCGGCGCGAATACGGCCATATTCAGCATTCTCAACGCCGTGATGCTGCGGTCGCTGCCGGTGGAAGATCCGCAGCGGCTGGTGCAGCTCGGCTCTCCCCGTTCCGACCCCGCCCATCCGTTACGTGTCTATTTCACAAATCCCATCTGGGAGCAAGTTCGCGATCACCAACAAGCTTTCTCGGGAGCCCTGGCCTTCAGCGAGGATCGCTTCGACCTGGCCGCCGGCGGCGAGAGCCATTTCGCGGAAGGCCTTTGGGCCAGCGGCGATTTCTTCCAGGTCCTTGGGGTGCCCGCCATGCGCGGCCGCGTGTTCACGCCGGATGACGATCTACATGGCGGCGGGCGTGCGGGGCCGGTGGCGGTGATCAGCCACGGCTTCTGGAAACGCCATTTCGCGAGCGATCCCGTTATCGTCGGCAAAACCATCCGGCTGAACCGGCACCTGTTCACGATTATCGGCATAACCCCGCCCTGGTTCACGGGCCTGGATGTGGATACGGCGTACGACGTCGCCATCCCCATCGGATGCGAGCCGATCCTGCGTACCGACGCTAGCGCACTGGCCGATCGGGACTGGTGGTGGCTGCGCATTCTGGGCAGACTGCTGCCGGGCGAGACTCCGCGGCAGGCGGAAGCCAGGATGAAGGCGCTGGCGCCGGAGGTGTACCGCGCCACGCTTTCCTTGAATTTGCACGCGGGCGGCCAGAAGGAATACCTGCAGCGATCGTTCGCCTTGCGCCCCGCCGCCACAGGGTTCTCGGATACCGGTACGCAGTATCGCACGGCGCTCTTAACCCTGATGGCCGTCGTTGGATCTGGTCCTGCTCATCGCTTGCGCAAACATTGCCAACCTGCTGCTGGCCCGCGCCGCCGCCCGCCAGCGCGAGATTTCCATCCGCATGGCCATCGGTGCGGCGCGCCGCCGCGTCATGCGCCAACTCATGTCGGAGAGCCTGCTGCTCTCCGTATTGGGCGCTGCTGGTGGCTTGCTCTTTGCCGTCTGGGGAAGCCAACTGCTGGTCCGCTTCCTCTCGACGGCCGGCAGCGAACTCCAGCTCGACACCGCGCCGGACCTGCGCGTGCTCGCCTTTACGATGGGCGTGGCCCTCCTCACCGGGCTGCTGTTCGGCCTTGCGCCGGCGCTGCGGGCCACCCGCGTCTCGCCCAACAACTTCCTGAAAGAGCACGGCCGCAGCGTGGAGGCGGGCCGTTTCGGCCTGGGCCGCGCGCTGGTCACCGGCCAGGTCGGGTTGTCGCTGATGCTGCTGGTGGGCGCCGGCCTGTTCCTGGGCACCTTGCGCAATCTGTTAAGTATCGACTTGGGCTTCATCCGCCACAACGTTCTTCTGGTCGGGGCAGGCATGACGCAGGCCAACGTTCCGAAGGAGCAGCGCCCGCGTGTGTATCGGGAGATCGTGGAACGCCTGCGCACCATCGCCGGCGTGTCCTCGGCCTCCAGTTCCGCGATGACGCCCATAGGCCGGGGGCAGTGGGACAGCGAAGTCTCTCCCGAGGGCTACTCGCCGAAGGGGAAGGACGATACGCTGGTCTACTTCAATCGTGTCTCGCCGGGATACTTCGCGACGATGCGCCAGCCGGTGCTATTGGGTCGCGATTTCTCCGATCACGACGATTCCGGTGCTCCGAAAGTGATGCTGATCACCGAGTCGGTGGCGCGGCGGTTCTTCGGGCAAGCGAATCCCATCGGAAAGACGATACGCGCGGATGGACCCGGGAAGGCGGGTATCTACCAAGTCATCGGGGTGGTCAAAGACGCCAAGTATGCGAGTGTGGACGAAGGTTTGACGTTGACCGTCTACATCGCCTGCGCGCAAGACAGCGATCCGCGGCCCGGGGTCAACTTCGAGGTCCGTACGGAGCGGCTGCCGGATACGTTTATTCCCGCCGTCCGTGCGGCTATCGGCGAAGTGAACCGCGGTATTTCGCTGGAATTTCGCAACTTCGAAACCCAGGTGAATGAGTCGCTGCTGCAACCCCGCATGGTCGCGCTCCTGTCTGCTTTCTTCGGCGGACTCGCGCTGCTGCTTGCCATGATCGGACTGTACGGCGTGACTGCGTACGGAGTCGCGCGCCGGCAGTCTGAGATCGGCATCCGCATGGCGCTGGGCGCGCAGCCGGGATCGGTGGTTTGGCTGGTGCTGCGCGAAGTGGCTGCGATGCTGGCCATCGGTACGGCACTCGGGCTGGGCGCGTCGCTGTCCGCCGGTCGCCTGGTGGCAAGTCTGCTTTACGGCGTGAAGCCGAGCGATGGTGCGCCGCTCGCCATCGCTGCTGTCGTGTTGGCGCTCGCTACCGGCATCGCGGCTTATCTGCCCGCCCATCGCGCCGCGCGTCTCGATCCCATGGCCGCGCTGCGCGAGGAGTGACTATGAGCGAAATGTGGCACCGCTTGCGATATCTCGTCCATCGCCGGCAGCACGAACGGGATTTGGCCGACGAGGTTCGCACGCACCGCGAATTGCTATCACAAGCGCCCGGCCGCTCGCTCGGCAACCTAACGCAAGCGAGTGAAGCCAGCCGCGCGGTATGGATCTGGCCGTTCCTCGAAACCCTCGCCCAGGACACGCGCTACGCCGTACGCATGCTGCGCGCCAGCCCCGCCTTCGCCGCGACGGCGGTCCTGTCACTGGCGCTGGGCATCGGAGCAAACACGGCCATCTTCAGCATCCTCAACGCCGTGATGCTGCGTTCGCTGCCGGTGGAAGATCCCCAGCGGTTGGTGCAGGTGGAAGGAAATTTCACCAACCCGATTTGGGAGCAGGTGCGCGATCACCAGCAGGCTTTTTCTGGATCCCTGGCCTTCAGCGCCGACCGCTTCGATTTGGCCGGGGGCGGCGAGAGCCACTTTGCCGAAGGCCTGTGGGTCAGCGGCGATTACTTCCGCGTCCTCGGCGTGCCGGCCATGCGCGGGCGCGTGTTCACGGCGGATGACGATCTCCATGGCGGGGGCCGCGCCGGACCAGTGGCGGTGATCAGCCACGGCTTTTGGGAGCGCCACTTCGCTGGCGACCCCGATATCGTCGGTAAGACCATCCGGCTGGACCGCCACCCATTCACGATTATCGGGGTGACGCCGCCATGGTTCAGGGGTCTCGATGTGGATACGGCCTACGATGTCGCCATCCCCATTGGCTGCGAGCCGATCCTGCACACCGACCGCAGCGCGTTGGGGGCGCGAAGCTGGTGGTGGCTGCGCATTCTGGGCCGTCTCCCGCCGGGCGAAACCCTGCAGCAGGCGGAGGCCAAAATGAAAGCGCGGGCGCCGGAGGTCAATGGCGCCACGGTTCCGCAGAATTGGGACGTAAACGGCCAGCGGCAATATCTGCGGCGATCGTTCGGTCTGCGGCCCGCAGCCACAGGCTTTTCGGATACAGGCGCACGCTACGGCACCGCGCTCTTCACTCTAATGGCGGTGGTGGGCCTGGTGCTTTTGATCGCCTGCGCCAATATAGCCAACCTGCTGCTGGCCCGCGCGGCCGCCCGCCAACGCGAGATCTCCATCCGCATGGCTATCGGCGCGGCGCGCCGCCGCGCGATGCGCCAACTCATGTCCGAAAGCCTGCTGCTCTCCATATTGGGCGCGGTGGGCGGCTTGCTCTTCGCAGTCTGGGGAGGCCGTCTGCTGGTCCGCTTCCTATCGAAGACCGGCAGCGAACTTCAACTCGGCACCGCGCCCGACCTGCGGGTGCTGGCCTTCACGATGGGCGTGGCCGTTCTGACCGGGCTGCTGTTTGGATTGGCGCCAGCCCTGCGCGCGACCAGCGTCTCGCCCAACAATGTTCTGAAAGAGCATGCGCGCGGCATGGTGGGAGGCCGTTTCGGCCTGGGCCGCGCGCTGGTGACAGGCCAGGTCGCGCTATCCCTGATCCTGCTGGTGGGCGCGGGCCTGTTCCTCGGCACGCTCCGCAATCTGTTGAGCACCGACCTGGGCTTCAGCCGCCACAACGTACTTCTGGTCAACGCAAGCACGATGCAGTCCCACATCCCCAAGGAGCAGCGTCCGCGCGTATACCTCGAGATCGTGGATCGCCTGCGCGCCATTCCTGGCGTCGTATCGGCGTCCAGTTCGGGGTTGACGCCCATCAGCGGCACGACCTGGAACAACATGGTGGAACCCGAAGGCTATTCATCGAAAGGGCAAGACGACACGATGTTGTACATGAACCGTGTTTCGCCGGGATACTTCGCCACCATGCGCACACGCCTGTTGCTGGGCCGCGATTTCTCCGCGCACGACGATGCCGGCGCGCCTAAGGCGATGGTGATTGACGAGTCAGCTGCGCGACGTTTCTTCGGGCAGGCTAATCCCATCGGCAAAACCATCCGCGCGGAGAGTCACCCCGGCATGCATGATGTCTACCAGGTGATCGGCGTGGTGAAGGATATAAAGTATCAGGAGGTCAACGAAACTCCGCTCCTGTCGGCGTATGTCGCATGCGCGCAGGATTCAGACTTTTGGCCGGAAGTCAGCTTCGAGGTCCGCACCGAGCCTCCGGTCGAGGCATTCATTCCGGCGGTGCGCGCGGCGATCGGCGAAGTGAATCGGGGCATCTCGCTCGAGTTCCGCAACTTCGAAACGCAGGTGGATGAGTCTCTGTTGCAGCCGCGGATGGTCGCCATGCTATCTGCATTTTTCGGTGGGCTGGCGCTGCTGCTGGCTATGATCGGGCTGTATGGCGTGACGGCTTACGGAGTGGCGCGCCGCCAATCCGAAATCGGCATCCGCATGGCGCTCGGGGCGCAGCCGGGATCGGTCGTCTGGCTGGTGCTCCGCGAAGTGGCCGCCATGCTGGCCGTCGGCACCCTGCTGGGGCTCGCCGCGTCGTTGGCCGCCGGCCGGCTGATTGCGACTCTGCTGTATGGCGTGAAGCCGCACGATGCGGCGCCGCTCGCCCTCGCCGCCGTCGTATTGGGAATCGCGACAGGTATCGCGGCGTATCTGCCCGCGCGGCGGGCGGCGCGTCTCGATCCCATGGCCGCGCTGCGCGAGGAGTGACTATGAGCGAATTTTGGCGACGATTGCGGCACCTCTTCCATCGGGGGCAGCACGAACAGGACCTGGCCGACGAAATGCGCCTGCATCGTGAATTGCTATCCCAAGCCTCCGGCCGCGGCTTTGGCAACGCCGCGCAATTCGGCGAAGCCAGCCGTGCTGTGTGGATCTGGCCGTTCCTCGAAACGCTCGCGCAAGACATCCGTTACGCATCGCGAACATTGCGGGCGAATCCGGGCTTCGCCGCCACGGCGGTTCTGTCGCTGGCGCTAGGCATCGGCGCGAACACCGCGATTTTCAGCATCCTCAACGCCGTGATGCTGCGTTCGCTGCCCGTGGAAGATCCTGAGCGGCTGGTTGAGATCGTCTCACCGCAAGGTGGCGCGTACTTCACCAACCCGATCTGGGAGCAGGTGCGCGATCACCAGCAGGCGCTCGCCGGGAGCCTGGCGTTCGGCACAGAACGCTTCGATCTGGCCGAGGGAGGCGAAAGCCAGTTCGCGGAAGGCGTCTGGGCCAGCGGCGATTTCTTTCGCGTCCTGGGCGTGCCGGCCATGCGCGGGCGCGTGTTCAACCGCGACGACGACATCCACGGCGGCGGCCGCGCCGGGCCCGTCGCCGTCATCAGCTACAATTTCTGGCGGCAGCACTTCGCGGCCGATCCGGAGATCACCGGTAAGACCATCCGGTTGAACCGGCACCCGTTCACCATCATCGGCGTCACGCCGCCCTGGTTCACCGGCCTCGATGTAGACACGCATTTCGACGTGGCCATTCCAATTGGATGCGAGCCCATCCTGCACACCGACCGCAGTTCGTTCGACGCGCGCAGTTCGTGGTGGCTACGCATGCTCGGCAGGCTTAAGCCGGGAGAGTCCAGGCAAGCAAGCGAGGCCCGCCTGAAGGCCTTGGCGCCCGAAGTCGATCGCGCCACGCTCCCGCAAAACTGGGATGCCGACGGCCAGCGGGAATACCTGCAACGCTCGCTCGCCCTGCGCCCGGCCGCCACCGGATTCTCCCAAACCGGCCACGAATACCGCACGGCTCTGTTTACACTCGTGGTGGTTGTGGGACTGGTCCTGCTGATCGCCTGCGCCAACATCGCGAACCTGCTGCTGGCGCGCGCCGCGGCCCGCCAGCGCGAGATTTCCGTGCGCATGGCGATCGGTGCGGCCCGTCGCCGGGTCATGCGCCAACTGATGTCGGAAAGCTTTCTGCTTGCGGCGGCGGGCGCAGTGGGAGGCATGCTTCTTGCGGTGTGGGGCAGCCGTCTGCTGGTGCGTTTCATTTCCGCGACCGGCAGTGAACTCGAATTGAACACGGCGCCGGATTGGCGTGTGTTCGCTTTCACCATGGGCATAGCCGCTTTGACCGGACTGCTGTTCGGACTCGCACCGGCATGGCGGGCCACCAGTGTCTCGCCGCATAGCGTGTTGAAGGAGCACGCGCGGGGTATGGCCGGCAATCGCGCCAGGCTGGGCCGGGCGCTGGTCACAGGCCAGGTGGCGCTGTCGTTGATACTCCTGGTAGGCGCCAGCCTGTTCCTGGGCACCTTCCGCAATCTGCTGAACACCGACTTGGGCTTCATCCGCCATAATGTGCTCCTGATCACGGCCAGCATGATGCAATCCAACGTGCCTAGAAAGGAGCGCCCGCGGGTGTACGACGAAATCGTGGATCGTCTGCGCGCCATACCTGGCGTGGCCGCGGCTTCCAGTTCCGCGTTGTCTTCCGCCTGCTTGCGCAGGGTAATATCCGGGCTCAGGCCGACGTGACCCAGAAACTCGCCATCTGGCGAAAACCGCGGCTCGGCGTACGAGGCCGCCCATCGCCATTCCCCGTCTGCTCGCCGTACACGAGCTTCGGCGTTGAAGGGCGCGTGCGCCGCCACGGCACGCTGGAACATCTCGATGTAGTGGGGCGCATCGTCCGGATGAATCAACGGAAACCACCGGTTTTCCTCCACTTCTTCGAGCGTGGTGCCGAAGAATTCGCGGTAGGTGCGGTTCACAAAGCGGATGCCGCCTTGGGCGTCGGTGACCCACATGATCGTAGGGCAGCCGTCGGCCATGACCCGGAAGCGACCTTCAGTTTCCCGCAAGACTTCCTCAGCGTGCTTGCGTGCGTTGACATCTTCGATATGGACGACGGCGTACAACGGTGCGCCGGAGCTATCCAGCACCTGCGAGATCCGGGTGTGCGCCCACACTTCCCTGCCGGACCGATGCAGGTACCGTTTTTCCATCTCCAGCATCGTGAGGGGATTTTCCCGCAGCAAGTCCCATGCTGCCATCGAATTCTCGATATCGTCAGGATGGATCAACGCCATCCACCCTAAATCCAGGATTTCCTGCTCGGAGTACCCGAGCATCCGGCAAAAACCCTCATTCGCCCGCAGGATACGGCCGTCTTTCGCACCCAGGCTCATGCCAAACGGGGCGTTCTCAAAGGCGCGCCGGAACAGTTCCTCACTATCGCGCAGTTTATGCGCGGCGCGCACGCGCTCGCCGATCTCGCGCATCACGATGGCCATGCCGGTAAGGCGGCCATCCGAATCTTTGATGGCGGAAACCGTGAGCGAGACATCGATGCACTGGCCGCTTTTCCCGATGCGGACCGCTTCGTATCGGCTGGCTGTGCCTGCTCGCGCCGCCACGATCGCGCGGCGGGCCTCTTCAAGGCGGTCCGGCGGCACAAGCACGGTAGCATGTTTTCCGACGATCTCCGCGGCTGTGTACCCAAACAGCGCCTCGGCGCTGTTGTTCCAACTGACGATTGTTCCATCCGGCGTTACGCTATAGATCGCATCGTCAGAGGACTCCACGATAGACGCCAACATGGCCGCAGTCTTTTCGGCCTGCTTCCGTTCGGTGATGTCCCGCTTGATGGCCAGGTAGCTGACGATCTCGCCGGAGGGGCTGTGCACCGGCGTGAGGCTCATCTCTTCGCCATAGAGCGTGCCATCCTTGCGCCGATTGACGATTTCTCCGTGCCAGACTTGGCCGGAAGCGATGGTATGCCACAGGTCTTTGTAGTATTCCGCCGGCTGGAGTCCCGATTTGATGATGCGCGGGTTTTGTCCGATGGCGTACTGTCGACTGTATCCGGTCATCGCGGAAAACGCCGGATTCACATAATTGATCTTGCCGGCGGTATCGGTGATTACGATGGCATCCGCGGATTGCTCCACGGCCGCGATCAGCCCGGCATGGGCGATCTCGGCTTTCTGGAGAGCGGCGCCGGCGGTGTTTGCGCTAACGGTTTCGGCCGGATCGCGATCGCAAGTCTGCTGATGCACCCAAATCACCTCTGAGGCGGGACCTCATGTTTACATATCGGCAGGGGGGGGCGGCTCTGCAGCGGCTTATGGGTGCTGCATCCTTCTTGGAGGGGGGCAACAATCCTCCGGGCAAACATCGTGATTGGGGCCAAATTCGCCCAAAGCACGCTTTGGGGCGCCGGCGATGCGTTCGAGGACGAGTTCGCGGATCATGGCAACGAAGCGCCGATCAGCGCCGACAGTCTCTGCGCGGACCATATGCAAGCCGAGTTCACAAGCCAACCGGCGCGCTTCGGTATCCAGATCGTATACCACTTCCATGTGGTCGGAAATGAAGCCGATGGGCGCCAGGACGACATCGCGGGCGGCGCCGGCCGCAGCCAGCTCGCGCAGATATTCCAGCACATCCGGACCCAGCCAGGGCTGCCCCGGCGCACCGCTACGGCTCTGGTAAACCAAGCGGTACGATGGACGACCCGCGCGCTCGGCCACGAGCCGGCACGCTTCTTCCACTTGCGCGACGTAGCGGCTGGTCTCCGCCATGGCGACCGGCACGCTGTGCGCACTGAACGCCAGCGCCGCCGCGGCACGCCGTTCCGCCGGGATGCATTCGAATGAGGTACGCACGCGCTCCGCCATCGGCTCGACAAACCCGGGATGGTTGTAGAACACGCGCAGCTTGAGCACTTCCGGCGCACCGGGACCGGCCGCCTCGCCCGCGCGGGCCAGATCTTCCAGATATTGGCGGCAGCCGGAGTACGAGCTATACGCCGATGTCACAAAGGCGAAGGCGCGGCGCACATTGTCCGCCGTCATTTGCCGCAGCGTGTCCGCCAGCAGCGGATGCCAGTTGCGATTGCCCCAATAGACCGGCAGGTCCGGACCTTCGGCCGCGAGCAACTGCTGCAAAGCGGCCAGCAGCGCGCGGTTTTGATCGTTGATGGGGCTGCGGCCGCCGAAGTGATGGTAGTGCTTCGCCACTTCCAGCATGCGCTCGCGCGGCACGTTACGCCCGCGGAGCACATTCTCCAGAAACGGCATGACTTCATCGGGCCGGTCGGGACCGCCGAAGGAAACCAAGAGGATGGCATCGCCGGCGTACTCCCTCATGGGCGCGCGGCTTTCAGATATTTGTCGAACCATGCGATGGAGCGTTCGAGCGAGTCCACCTGGTTCTCGCGCTTGGCAAACCCGTGACCTTCACCGGGATAATAATGCGCATCCACAACCTTGCCGTACTTGCGCAGGGTGTCGACCACCTGGTCGGCTTCTTCCTTGGGATCGCGGATATCGTTCTCGCCCTGCAGCACCAGCAGCGGCGCGGTGGCGTTCTGGAAGTATTTGATGGGCGACGCGTCCTCGTAGACCTTGCGGTCCTTCACCGGGTCGCCGAGGATCGACTGATCGTACTGCTGCAATTCCGGGCTTTCATGCGCCTGCTCGGTGAGCCAGTCGGTTATACCGAAAAGCTCCACGGCGGCGGCCCATACCGTGGGTGTTTTGCCGATCGCGATCATGGCCATGTAGCCGCCGTAGGATCCGCCGATAATGCCCATTTTCTTTTCGTCAACGTAGCCGGTGGCCGCCAGGAACTTCGCGGCGTAGACTTCGTCCTGCAGGTCGCCGCCACCCAGGTCCTGGTAGTTGGCTTTTTGAAAAGTCATTCCGTACCCGGTCGAGCCGCGCACATTCGGTGCGATCGCCACGTAGCCGCGCGAGGCGAGCGCCTCGGCCGTGCGGTTAAAGGTATCGAGCGTCTGTCCAGTAGGTCCGCCGTGCGGTAGGACAATGCCGGGGCTTTTCCCATCGCGCGCGAGGTTGAAAGGCACCCAGAGAAATGCACTGATGACGCGGCCATCGAACGAACGGTAGTGGACCAGCTGCGATGCCGGTAGATTCTCCGCGCGGAGCCCGGCCAGCGCCGAAAACGTAAGCTGCGTAGCGCGGCTACCCGCGAAATCGTAAACCCAAAGATCTGCCGGCCGATTGGAGCTTTGATGCGAGATCAAGAGCCGGTCGTCGGAGGGTGAGAACGCCGTGGGGTTGCCGCTGGGGCTGGTCAACCCTTCGGGGAAATTCAGCGGCACGGACCGGCTCGATCCGCGCTCGGCGATGTAGGCCCGGGTGCGGCCGTCTTCGTTGACGATGTATGTGAATTGCCCGCCTTTGCACGCGAAGCCGCCCGCGTGGGCATCCCACTGCGTGTTGGTCACCCAGGTGAGTTTCCGCGTAGCCACGTCCAGCAGGGCGACGTTCGAATAACCGTCATTTTGATTTGAAGTGATGAGCAGCGTTTGCCCGTCGGCGGAAACAGATGCCGCGCGATAGATTACGTCGCCCGAGTGCGGCGTGAGGTTTTCCAACTGGCCGCTCTTCACGCCAATGCGATAGATGTCGGAATCCGTGCCTCCGGAATTGCCGCGGTCGCCGTAAATGGTCTGCCCATCGGGACTCCAAGCCACGATTTGCCACGCGCGGTTCTTCGTCTGTTCGTGCGTCAGGTTATGAACTTCGCGGGTGCGCCAGTCAAGCCAGGCGATGTCGAAGTTCGGCGAGGTTTTCGGTTTGATGGAAATGGCCAGGGTGCGGCCATCGGGCGACCAGTGCGGATCGGTTTCGGAGATATCGGAAGTGCGCGTGAGGTTGACGGGCGGTCCACCCGCGGATGGGATGGCGAATAGATCGAAAATTTCACCACCGGCGTAGTCCTGCTCGTAGACGATCCATTTGCCGTCGGGCGACCAGGCAGCGGCGGACTGGCGATCGTCCGACTGCGTCAACTGAATGGGCCAGCCTCCAGCAGCCGCGACTTTCCAGAGATTGTTGCGACCGGTGAGGTTGGTGGTGAAGACGATTTCGCGGCCATCCGGAGACCAGGCCGGTCCACCGGTAGCGCGGGTATAGACCAGCTCTTCGACTGGCGCCGACGCGGCGTTGGGCTTGGGTGATGAGGTTATGGATTTGGGATCGGTGATCGCGCGGTCGCCGGGCCCGTCGGCGGCGAACAGTGCCGCGCCAGAGCAGAGCAGGGCCAGCGCAAGCCTAGTCATCCAGCGCCTGGAACAGATCGGCCGGCGGGACTTCCATCGCGGAATCTTCGTGCGCAGCACGCCGTCTTTGGCTTCGTAGAACCCCGGCGCTGTGTAAATGTCCGCTCGACACTGCTGAAAATAGGCGCAGACGTCTGGGATTCGGTACTTGCGAGGGGCAATACAGATGCGTTGGGGGCGCAGGTCCAGCACAACTTGCAAGAGGCTGTGCGGTTGTCCCCCCACGTTGCGCTCAAAGAGAACCCCTTCGTCGTACTCGCAGTCCGGCTCGTAGCTGGTGGCGAGGTACTTCTGCTCGGATACCAGAACCGAGGTTCCCATTTCTGGAGTATGACGCGCGATGCTACCCGGCCGCCGCCATTGCGGCAAGGGGTCCGCGGGTAATCGCCGTCACTCCCTCCATCACGTCGAACGGCTTGGCACTCACGCCGGACAATGCGGGGTGGCTCTTTACCATAGCCGCGAGCGGACTGGTCAGGAAATCGTTCAGGGCTTGTTCGCTTTCGAACAGATAGAGGCCGCCGGCCTCCTTTTCGCGGTCGTTTAGCAGCCATATCTTCCAGCGCAGGCCTGGCACTTCGGCAAACGCATGGGCAACCGACTGGCACAGACCTTCGTATTCGGGCGTCGCGGCGTTCACCTTGAAATTAATTTGAAGCAGCTTTGCGGGCATGGGTTTTTCTCCTCCACAGCAAAGAGTTTCTCGATCAGGTTAGCATATCGGGCACGGGGCCTGCTCCACCCGAGTCAGTCATCCAGCGCCTGGAACAGTTCGGCCAGCGGGATTTCGATAGCGGGATCTTCGGTGCGCAGCACTCCGTCTTTGACTCGTAAGCCTGCCGCACCGAAGGCCACGTGTTCGTCGATCTTTTTGCGTACGCGGATCATGCGATCTTCGGGCGAAAGAATCGCGATGGCCATAGAAGGCGGGTGGGGAAAATCCGCTCACGCGGCGCGCGCAGACGCCCAGGACTCGGTATTTGCGGGGCGCGATTCGGATGCGAGCTTCAGTGGCGGCGCGGATTACGTGCTTCCGCTTCCCGATACTCCTGCTCGGATGCCAGAACCTAGGTTCCCATTTATAGCGTAGGCGGCGCTACCCGTTCACAGAGTTCAAGAACTCCGCGTTGCTGCGGGTCTTGCTCAGCTTGTCCAGCAGCAGTTCCATCGTCTCCACCGGCGACAGGGGATTCCAACCTTGCGCATAGTCCACACGCGGTTATGCGCTTGTGCACCAACTTGCGTTCAATCTGGATTTCCAGGTTGCCGGTGCCTTTGAACTCTTCGAAGATCACGTCGTCCATGCGGCTGCCGGTATCGCTCAACGAAGTCGCGCGGAGAGACTTTGCAGGAAGGCGGCACGATGGTGTTGTAGGTGCGCGCCAGGCGGGTGATGGAATTGGCAGGATGACCACGTCCTTCTTGTGCTCCACAGGCGCTTGGCTTTTCGATGACCATTTCAGCCACCTGTACGTGACGCGTGGCGGGTTCATCGAACGTCGAGCTGACTACTTCGCGGCGCGCCGAGGCAAGTATGAACGGTCGTGGTGATTTCGGAGCTGGAGACCACCTTAAAGGCGGCCATGGTACCGTTAAATGCCACGCTCGTTGCGCTCGTCAAATCCGTTCCCGAAATCGTGACCACCGCACCGGACTTACCAAGAGTTGGGAGAGTCTTGATAAATGGGCCGGGACCCATTGCCAAACGAAAGACGCCGTTACGAGTTCCGTCTGGTTGCGTTGTCCCGTAGGAATTCCCATACGTTGCCAGAACCAAAACCGCAAATGGTTCATAGCCACCCGGGCAGGAACGACCCTGTGCGCAGAAGCTATGCAGTGCCGTCAGCGCGCCTCCAGGTGTGATTTTGAAAACTACCCCACCGTCGTTGGAGCCGCCCCCCTGAGTTGTCCCGGGGCTCAGCCGGGCGTCCATGTCGCAGTTTCCTACGGCGCCAGACCCGTTCAAGGGACCGCCCGTTCGTGTTTATGCCCCGCGAGCATGCCCTCTGGGACTTTGGCTTGAACATGCACAGTGGGTGTCCGATTAAACGGACTGCATCCCTAGCCGCGGCGAGCGACGGCTACCGGCATCTTGCCGATGTTTGTTTCCAGGCATTCGCCGCCGCGGCCACAGCCGTCTTGCGCGTCTTCTGCGTTCTCCGGACGTGCTTGCGTTCGCGCCATCGACCCCAATCCGGCAAAACGCGCCAGGTATCCTTTTCAGCCGCGGCCGAAGCGGCCGCAATGACCGCCAGACCGAATGCGGGAAGGCGTTTACCCGGCGGTACCGCCCGCCCTCCCGCGACGCAGCCAATTACATGCTTTTGCGCTTCCGGCGGCGGGCCACTAGCAGCACGAGCACGACTCCGGCAGCGAGCCACAGAGCAGCCTGAAAAAATGTGTTATTCATAGGGCAGTCCTCCTTTCTCATTGAACCCCCTTCATCAAGGGGAACAAGTATTTGAAAACCTGTAAAATGCCCGGTCCAGCCGCCACCACCATAATGGAAGGCAGGATGAAGAAGAAGATCGGAAATACCAACTTCACACCTACTTTGGCGGCTCTTTCTTCGGCCTCCTGGCGGCGGCGCACGCGCATGAACTCGGAGTGCGTGCGCAGGGCGTCCGCCATGCTTGTTCCGAAGCGGTCCGATTGGATTAAGACAGCGGTCAGCTTGCGCAATTCGGGTTCGCCCGTGCGTTGCGCCAGATTGCGCAGCGCCTCGGCGCGGCGCTTCCCGGCGCGCATCTCGAGTGTGACCAGCCCCAGTTCGTCGCTGAGTTCGGGATACGCCACAGCCAGTTCGCGGCCTACATTTTGCAGCGCCTGGTCCAGGCCCAATCCCGCTTCTACCGAGACAACCAATAAGTCCAATCCATCGGGCAACGCGAGGCGCAGTTTTTGCTGGCGCTTAAGAACTTTGCGCTCCAATATGAAACCGGGAAGCCAATATCCGGCGCCGCAGGCCGCTATGGGTAACACGATGCGCAGCACCGGGTTCGCTGTGACGTTATCCCGGAATATGATCGATAGGATGGCTAGTGCCACCGCCAGGATCAGCTTGATGCCGTACAACAGGGCCACGGCGCTTTCCGCGCGATACCCGGCCGCCATCAGGGTGCGGCGGGTGGCCTGCGCGTCCTGCGGCGAGATCGGAGCATGTTGTCCGATCGCTTCGACCCGGCGTGAAAGGCCAGACTGCTTGGTTTGGCCCAGGCGGTCGAGTGATAGCGGGGACGCCGGTTCGGGATGCAGTTGTGCAAGCATTCGCGCCGGCTTGGCGTAACGCCCGTAGCCGTAAGCGGCGATCGCGGTCGCCAGCAATCCGAACAACGCTACCGAAACCATTAGAGCCATGGCCAAACCTTCCTCTAGACCTTAATCCGGATGATCTTGCGCATCACCAACTGGCCCAAGATCTGACCCACGACGGACCCCGCCACGAGCTTCTTGCCGTCCGGATCGTGCAACATCGATTGGAGATAGCCGGGCGCCGCGATCAGCATGAGAATGGCTGTAGCGGCCGGCAGAATCGCGAGCACCAAAGCGGTGATCCGGCCGTGCGCACTGGCCGCCTTGACCTGTCCTTTCAGCTGAAACCGCTCACGGATGACGTGGCCTAAACGCGTGAGGATCTCGCCCAGATTGCCGCCGGTCTGCTTCTGCAGGATTACCGCGGAGACGAAGAAACGCACGTCAAGCAACGGGACCCGATCCACCAGACCGTAAAGCGCGGTATCGAGCGGCGCGCCCAGATTGTGCTCGTTAAACAGCGTGCGGAACTCCAGCCCCAATGGGTCTGCCAAGTCCTCGCTTGCCAACCGCAAGCTGATGGTAAATGCGTGGCCGGCGCGCATGGAGCGCGCCAGAAAATCGAGCGCTTCGGGAAACTGCTCTTCGAAAGCCGCCAGGCGGCGCGTGCGCTTACGACGGAGATATAGGTATGGCAGCGCCGCGAACACCGTGGCCGCCGCGGCGGAACTGCCGGGCCAGGCGAAAATCGCGGGCAGCAGCAGAGACACGAACACAGCTCCCACGGCTCCGCCCACCATCCCGAGGAGCAGCCCTCCCGGCGTCCAGTTCACTCCGGATTGTTCGATCAGCTTTCTGGTTTTTTCGAGGAGCGCCAGGTGCTCCAACCCGACCTCCAGGGCCGGCCGTTTGGCGGAAACTTCGCGCAACAATTGGGCCCTGCCGGGGATCGGATCCGCGGCCGCCGTCCTCAGCATGGCCGACATTTCGCGCTTTCGCCACCATTCGTAGAACTTCAGCCCGAGCGCGATCGAGAGCAGCACCCAGGTGAACAGGACCAGAAATAGAGCAACGGAGACGGGCACGGTCAGGCGACCTCCTGAAAGCTCTCGAAGATGCTGACGGGCAGGATCAGACCGCAGGAAGCCAGGCGCTCGTAAAATTTGGGCCGGAGGCCGGTAGCGCGGAAGCAACCGCGGACTTTCCCTGTTTCGCTTATGCCCTGTTTGTCAAATAAGAACAAATCCTGCAGAGTCACCAACTCGCCTTCCATGCCGGTGACCTCCGTGATGTGGGTGACCTTGCGTGAGCCGTCGCTGAAGCGGGAGACCTGTACGAAGAGATTCACGGCCGAGGCGACCTGCTGACGGATGGAGCGCACGCCCATATTGGCGTTGGCCATTCCTACCATCACTTCGAGTCGACCCACAGCATCGCGCGGGCTGTTGGCGTGGACCGTGGTGAGTGAGCCGTCGTGGCCGGTATTCATGGCCTGCAGCATGTCGAGCGCTTCCTCTCCGCGTACCTCGCCCACAATGATGCGGTCCGGCCGCATACGCAGCGCGTTGATGACCAATTCCCGGATGCGGATGGCGCCGGTTCCTTCGATATTGGGCGGACGCGTTTCCAGGCGCGCCACGTGCGTCTGCTGCAGGCGCAGCTCGGCGGCGTCTTCGATGGACACAATGCGCTCGTCTTCCGGGATATAGCTGGAAAGCGCGTTCAGCAGGGTGGTTTTGCCCGAGCCGGTGCCGCCGCTGATCAGAATATTCAGCCGGGCCCGCACGCAGTATTCGAGCATCTGCCGCATGCTTTCAGTCAGCGCTTCGGTGCGTACCAGATCCTCGGGAAGCAGGGCGCGCCGCCCGAAGCGCCGGATCGACAGCAGCGGGCCATCGACGGCCACCGGTGGGATGGCGGCGTTTACACGCGATCCGTCCGGCAGCCGCGCGTCCACCAGGGGCGAGGACTCATCCACGCGCCGGCCGACTTGTGCCACCACTTTCTCGATGATGCGCAGCAGATGGGCGTTATCCTTGAACTGCACAGGCGTGCGGTGCAGTTTGCCGCCCTGCTCGACGTACACGAGATAGGGTGTGGTAACCAGGATGTCCGAGATGGTTGGATCCTGTAACAGCGGCTCCAGGGGGCCTAGCCCGAAAACCTCGTCGAGCACCTCTTCCACCACCCGGTCTTTATCCGTCCGGCTGAGCGGGGTCTTTTCCTGATCCACCAGCCGTACCAGCGCCGAGCGGATCTCCAGGCGCGCGCGTTCTTCCGGAATGGATGACAGGGCTTCCAGATTGAGCCGCTCAAGCAGCTGTTGATGCAGCCCGAATTTCAGCTGCTGATATTCCGGCGTGGAGGCTTGACTTTGGAAAAGCCGCGCCACCCAGCCGGATTCCGCGGCGGGTTGCGGGGCGGCGGTCCATGCATTGCCCATTACATACGCTCCTTTTATCCGAAGAGCCCGAAGCGCCGCTTGCTCTTCTCCATCGGGGCGCCCGCCAGACGCATGGCCAGGTCCGACAATTTACGGCTCAAATGACTGCCGGGCGGCAGCAGCTTACCTTTGCAAAACGCGTCGTAGAGTGCGTAGTAATCGTTGGGCAGCATGGTGTCGATGGGCAGCCCCAGAATGCGCTGTAACTCCTCGGCGCTCACGTCCGGCCGCTGGGGGGTGCGGTTCATGACCACCCGCAGCCGGTTTCCAAAGCCGGCGTTGATCAGCGTCTGGACGGCCAGTTTGGCCTGGTGCAGCGAGGGCACTTCGAGCGTGGTGACCAGGAATATTTCGTCGATTTCCTGGAGCACTGTAATGGTGGCCAGATTCAACGTGTAGCCCAGGTCGACCACGGTCCAGATGTACTGCGTCTTCGCAAATGCGACCACTTTCGCGAGCGCCTCTCCAGGAACGGGATCTTTGGGAAGATAGCCGGTGGGAGCGGCGATGATCTCCAAACCAGGCCACTCCGCCGATACCAGGGCATTCCAGTAACTGACATCCAGCCGCTGTAGATTCTGCACAGCATCCAGGACCGAGTAGGGTGATTTGACCTTCATCAGGAAGCCCACAATTCCCGATGGCAGGTCCAGATCGGCGAGCAGGGTGTGTTCGGCCCGTTGGGCGCTGATGCGCCCCAGTTCGGCCCCCAGATGACAAGCGATGGTGGAGGCGCCGCAGCCGCCTTTGGCCGAAAGGAAACCGAAAACTTTGCCCTGCGGACGGCCGTTCTCGCGCGGCCGCGGACGGACTTCGGCGCGGCGCGCTACAGCCTTTCGCAAATTATTGTCCAGGGGCGGATACAAGAACTCATTCGCGCCGGCGCGCATGACCGCCAGAATAGTCTCCGGCCGCGCCGTGACGTCGAGCGCTACCACCAAAGCGTCGGGCAGGGCTAATCGGATTCCGCGCAGCGCTTCTTCGACCGGCAGCGGAAGCGCGGTGATGTCCAGCAGCACGACCTCGGGCCGCAGAAACTCCAATCGTTCGATCAGTGCGGACCAGTTCCGCAGGTCGCGCTGTTCCATCACCACGCGCGCACCCAGATCGCGCACAGCCTCCTGCACCGGCTCCCAAAGTCCCGCGGTGGCGACAGCCAGCGCGATAGTGGTTGGCGGTGCGGGGACTTTTAACGTATCCTGTTCGAAAATGAGTGCGGCCATTATCGTACTCCTCCCGGTGTGGCCGCCGGCGCCGCACTGGGCGGCGCGGAGGCCGTTTTTTGTTTTTCGATCTCTAGCATTTCTTCGAGCGGTATGTCCTTCTTGGCCGTTGGCCGTGGTTTGGTTTGAGCCGCGGGCGGGCCCGGAGTCCGTGGCGCGTCTTGAGCCGTGCCGGGCAGGAACTCCTCAGGCATACGGATCTCGGGCAGAGCGGCGCCCGGCGGAATCGGCTGCACCAGCTCCGGCGTGATCAGGATCATCAATTCGGTATTGCTGCGCGTGCGTGCCCGGCTTTGAAAAAGTTTGCCAAGCAGCGGAATGTCGCCGATACCGGGAATCTTGTTCAACGTCTCAGTGATGTTGTTGTCCAGCAGACCCGCGATCACGAAGCTTTGCCCGCTTTCGAGTTCCACTTGCGTTTGCACGCGCCGCGTAGCCAGTGCCGGAATGGTGAAGCCTTCAAATTGCAGCGCGTTGGAATAATCGAGCGAACTTACCTCGGGAGCCACCTGTAAGCGGATGGTTCCGCGCGGCGTTACTACCGGCAGAAAATTGATCCGCACGCCATATTCGCGGAACTGGATGGTGACCGAACCCGATGCGGCTCCTCCCTGGACCACAGGAAACGGGAACTCGCCACCTGCCACAAAGCTGGCGGGCTGGCCATTGATCGCCAGCACGTTCGGCTCGGCGAGCATTTGCAGCAGGTTTTCGGCTTCCAATGCCTTCACCAGGGCTCCCAGATTCAAATCGCTGCGGAATAGAAAGATATTGAGCGCGTCAGAAAGGGTAAACTGCGGGGAATTGCCCTGGATGCTGGGTGCGGCCGGTCCGAACTGGCCGGTGGTGACCTGCCCCACGGTATGCCCCGCTCCGGTGCTCAACAGGTTGATGCCGAAGGACGCGGCGGCGGAGCGATCCACGTCGGCAAATCGTACGCGCAGCAGAATCTGGGGTTCTGCGGGGGGCACCTCCACGCGCAACAGGTTGACTACCTTACCCAGCGTGCCCGCTATATTGGCGGCGCGATCGGCGCTCGAAAGATCCTTCACGGTGCCGCGCAGAAAGACCGTGTCGTTGGCATAATCCAATCTGACATCCTGTTGCGCCAGTTCGCGCCGGAGTTGTGCTTCGACCGCGACGAAGCGGCTCATGTTCTGGCGCACCGTCAAGTCATAGATGGTGCGCGTGCCATCCTGCTGCCACAGAATGACCGAAGTTTCCCCAGGTGCTTTGCCGTTGATCAACACCTCGCGCGGGGTCACAGCCAACGCTTCGGCGAGGTCCCCGTTGGCTACCGCAACCCGGCGCAGGTCGCCGGGGGTATCTACCATCAGGGACCTGCCAACGGTGACCTCTAAAACCACCGGGCTTGCGTCTTTGGCGCACAAAACCGGTAGCGTCGCCGCAAGGAGGCAGGCGACACGCCACACAGCATGTCCTTTCACGGTCTGGCCTCCTGAGGCAATGCGAACTGCGTTTCCGTGCGCTTGATGCCGTGGATCACCTCGACCACACGTGACTGAGGAGATGAGGTTACAACCGGGTTTGCCAGCGCCGGGGAAGGCGCCTTTGCTCGCCGAACGGGGAGTGGGTTTGACTCCAGCTTGAACGACTCACCCGGATGGAACAACTGCACGACCGCGCTACCGTTGGTTTTGGCGATGTCGTTATCCAGCGGATTCCGCAACACCAGTTGAATACTGGTCTGGGTGCTGGCCAGGCTCAACATTTCCGCCTGCTCCGGCGTTACCAGGAGGTTTACCACCGGCACCGACACGGGCTTTCCTTCGGCATCTTTCTGGAAGTTCTGGCCGGCGGAGAGTACCTGCACGTTCTGCAGCAGGGTCCTGGTGACACCGCCCAGCGCTGCCGCTCCGGGCGGACTGCCGGAGATCAGCACATCCACGCGCATGCCGGGTACGGCAAAACCCGCCACGCCCACGATTTCATTTACCCGTATGGCTACGGCGCGCATGCCTTTAGGGATCAGGGCTGCCAGGCCGGCACCGCCGCCTTTGGGGGCCAGACGGCTCTCCATCATCGGTTCGGCGTTCAGGATGGGAGAAATCACGCCGCGCCCGACAATATCTTCTTTCTTCTGCAGAGCGCCTTCAGGCACCGCACCGGTCCAATCGCCGAAGCGGATATCCGTTTCACGCACCAGCGTACCCGGTTCCAGGTCGCGGGCGGCCAGAATGAGCTTGACGGACTTAGGCGCTGGGGATGGCGCGCCGCGGTTGGACAACAGCCGGTATAGCAACAGGCTGGCGCCGGCGGAAACAATAAACGCGAACGCCAGTACGGAGATCAGTCGTTGATTCATGCTTGGCTCTCCGGGGCAAATCCTCTCGCGGGATCCCCGGCCTCGTCTCTCTTCTCCGGGCAGTTCCAACCGGCCCAGTTGCGGTTCGTTTCTTATATCGGCTGGAGGGCGGCGACGCTGTAGGTCAGACCGTTGCGGGTACTTGTCGGTGGCCTAACGGATTGAGACGGGGTAAAGGAGCGGAGCGCGGCTAGGGATTCCGGCAGCGGACCTCGCTCCGGCGCGGACGGCGGAAAGCTGCTCCGGCACCTCCCGGGCGCGCGCCAACCTGAAGATCAAGGCTCCGGTATCGCTGTAGATCAGGCGCCAGGCGCTCGACTGCCGGAGCGCCCCGGTTAACGGTGCATCCGGCGGCAGCAGGACCGTCTCGACGCCATAGCGGCCCAGAAACCCTTCCCAACCTTGCTGCGCGCCCATGGCCTTGATATACTTCCCGGCAAAATCCGGACCGTAGAAATCGCTGCGGCCGTCGATGAAAACGCGCCCGCGCGGATACTCGCGATAGATCAGGTATCCGCCCCAGAGATCCTCGGTGAAAACGCCCCCTAACAGTCCAGCCTTCTCCAGTTGGTCCGCGGCCGCGACCGGAAAAGACTTTGGATCGTAGGCGGCGCGGTAAGCCGGGGGCGGATGCGGCGCGTACATCAGCGCGGCCAGTGCCAGCATAGCCACTACGCTGGCAAGGTGCCAGTGCGGGCCCGTTTCAAAAGCGTTCCATTCCCGCGTGTAGCCGGCCATTTCGCGCATCCCGCGCCGCAGCCACGCGCACAGGCTCAGCGCCGGCGCTCTCCGCAAGGCTTTCGATAGCACTTCCGCGGCCGGCGGGGCCGCCAGCAGCACGAAAATCTCCACGTTGCGTGCGGAGTAGAGCGCCAAATGTCCCCAGGCCGCAAACAGCAACGGCCATACCAGCCGTCCACGCCGCAACCGCACGAAAGCAGCGGCTGCACCAAACAACAACAGGATCTCGAAAAAGCGCGCCTGCCCGCTCTGGAAGTTCAGGGACTGGAACTCCATGATGTTGCCGCGATAGAACCCGTCCGCCAGGTACTCGAAAATGTGCGCATGCAGCCGATAGCCGTATGGGTTCACCAGAGTCGCCACGCCGCAAGCAACCGCGGTAAATAGATAGGCGCGCCCGCGCCGCAGCGCCCGGCGCCGGGTCGTATCCGTACTTTCGCGCAGCAGCACGGCAAATTGCGCGGCTGCGTAAGCGCAGATCAGCACGATTCCGGCAAAGAAGCCCCCATGCAGATTGGTCCACAGCACCATCAGCGGCGGCAGCAGCCACAACCGACGCGACACGCCCGGCGCGCGATCGGCGCGCTCCAGAATGGAATAGAAGATCACCGTCAACAGCATCGACGACAGGTGCGGACGCGCCAGCCAGTGCCCCGCGGACCCGGCGGCGGCGATCAGCGTGATCGCCAGGGCGGGCAGCGCATCGGCAGTGCGGCGCGCCATGCGGAACAGCAAAGCGAACGTCAATGCCAGAACCAGGCTGTTGGCCAGCACGACGGCCGGCATGCCGGCATGCAGGTGCAGCCAGCCGAACAACACGTCCCACAACCATTCCCAGGCAAACCACGGTTGGCCGGATCGGGTAAAAGAAAAGATATCGCTATGCGGCACGGACCCGTGCGCCAGGATCCATTCGCCGGTGCGCAGGTGCCAGCCGGTATCGCCGTCTCCTAATAATGTCCGCGCGCCTTGCATGCCGCAAAACAGAAAAATCAGCGGCATCACGAACGCGGCGTCCGTCATGGAGGGGAGCAACCGGAAAAGACTGTGGGGCCTGGGCGGCTGCATGCGTGCCAGAGAAGCGTGTGCACGGCGGGGACCAAAAAAAACGGCAGGACTACGCGTGCAAATCCATTGCTTTCAGTTTGCCGCACTGAGCCGAAGCGGCAAGTCCGCACCGTGTGTGCCAATCCGGATACGACTGTCCTAAATTGAAACACGCGCGCATCAGGTAGCGCCGAGTCCCGGCCGGTCCAAACCGGAGGTGTCCATCAGGCCGTCGCGCACCTTGAAGATGCCCGGAAACCGGTCCTCCCACCCCCGATTGGCGGCGGGCACGTACTCGCGCGCGTTGGCTTCGATAGCGGCCACTCCCGGAATGTGCACCGCGAGGCCCGCGGAATGGATCAACGATGCGCCCGGACAGGTCAGATCCTGCACGCATAGGAACATATTGTGCTTCTGGGCCACCGCGGCCATCAGCAGCACCTGGCTCTGTCCTTTGCAAGCCTTCAGCGCGGCGCCCGAATAACCCATCTCGCGCGCCAGCATCAGGCTCTCGATATCGGTGAGCGACTCATCGATCACCACCGGTCGCAGTTTGGCGGCCTCGTGCATCACGTTGGCGCGATCCGCTTTCAGGTCGCGCGCGGTGGGCTGTTCTACGTATTGTATGCGGTCGAAGCCCGCCGCGGTGCGCTCCCGCAAACGGCGCAGAAACTCCAGCAGGTAGCCCACGTTTGGACACTGTTCATTAAAATCCAGTGAATAAAACCATTCGGTGATGCCGCGTTCCTGCTGAGTTTCGGTAGTGGCGCGGTCGATCCCGGTCACGCGCGCCAGGTCCCAGGCGAGATCGTTGCCCGCCAGCTTGATTTTGATGCGGCGCAACCCGTTGTAGCGGATCCACTCGGGTAGCGTCTCCGGCAATCCATCGCCGATATGGGTGCGGATATCGGAGGCCACGATGGGGTCCGAGGCGCCCACCGAATGGTACAAGGCCATGCGCGGGGCCGGCTTCGACAGCACGTAGCGGCTCAGATACTCGCCTCGATAATCTGCGCCTAAGTAATGCGCCAGATCGTAGGGCATCCGGTCGCGGCCGTAGGTGAGATAGCAACTGAGGCCCAGCGCCTTGCCGTAGGCATCGTGGATGGCAGCATCGAAGGGGCTGGCGGTGACCAGCGTGCAAAGTTTCGGGATGGGTTCAGCGAGGTGCAGATCCGCGGAGACTGCGGCGGCGGCTTTGAGATAGGCGGGCTCCAGCGCGCAGTTGATGTCTACCGGATGGTCGGAATCGGGATAGTCGCCAGTGATGCGGGCGATACGCGCGGCCAGGGCTTTCATGGCGCCCAGAGTCGTATCGTAGGACATGGTCCGGGAAGGAAAGGACCAGGCGTTGCCCATAGTCATCGAGCCGAAGCCGCGCGC
Organism: Bryobacterales bacterium; assembly: GCA_963818855.1. Lineage (GTDB taxonomy): Bacteria > Acidobacteriota > Terriglobia > Bryobacterales > Bryobacteraceae > Bog-159. Next base: position 297,806 of record CAWFUH010000002.1, read on the forward strand.
CACCCGGCCGGTCGCGGTGCGTACCGTGCAATCGACATTCAGCAGGGTCACCCGATCCACAGTTTGCGCGCCGAAGCGGTAGGGCGTGCGATAGCGGAAGTCTTCGTAGGAGAACCGGACGTCCTCGATGCGAATGCCGGTCCGCGCCGCCTGGCCGCGGCAGATGGCGGGGAATGCCGGCAGCACGGCAGCCGACCCGAGGAATGCGCGGCGGTTCATATGCGACCTTGCCATGGTATCCTGTCTCTCAACGGTATGCACACGAGGGTCATGGTCTGGTGCGCGCTGGCGCTGGTGCTGGCGAGGGTGCATTGCGCCGGCTTCTGTTCGGAGAACCCCTCCCGCACCGTTCCCCCGTGCCATTCGCCCTCTTCCCATTCCGGGAAGAGCCACCAAAGTCCCGCGCCGTGCGCTCATTGCCTGTTGGCCCATACTTCCACCTCGCCGGCCGCGCATGTCGCGGCGCCGCTGCTTTCGATTAGTGCCGCTGTCGCACCTTCACCTACAAGCGGCGTTCCACTGGACTACCCGCGTGCGCCGGAGGCGCCTTCTCCGCCTGGTTTGACGGCCCTTTCAACTATCCTCCTCCGCATCTGAGCGCGCACTTCCGAGCCGCGCGCGTGAGCAAGCGGTTTCCTGTCGTTCTCCGAAACCTGCGAATGAGGAGAAGCTATGTTTTGGAAAAAGACGTTTTTAGCCTTCCTATGTTCAGTGGCGCCGCTCTCTGCACAGGCCCAGCCGGGCATGGCCGATATGAACAGCGCGGGCATGGCCCTGATGGGCCTGGCATCCGGCACCTCCGCCAATCCGGCTTCCTGGCCGATGCCCATGCTTATGCAGCCGTTCGGAAATTGGAACGCGATGTTCATGGGGCTGGCCTTCGTCTCCGATATCCAGCAAACCGGACCGCGGGGCGGCGATAAGCTATATTCCACCAACTGGTTCATGGCATCCGCCGAACACCGCGTCGGGGCGAAGGGCGCATTCGAAGCCGTGCTGATGCTCAGCCTGGAACCGGCCACCATCACGGACCGGCGCTATCCGCTGCTGTTCCAAACAGGCGAGACGGCCTACGGAGTGCCCCTCACAGACGCGCAGCATCCGCACAATTTCATCATGGCGCTGGGATTCCATTACGTATATCAACTCAGCGAAGGCACTGTCCTCGATGCCTACGCCGCACCGGTCGGCGATCCCGCGCTCGGCCCCACGGCTTTTCCGCATCGCGCTTCCGCCGCCGAACTGCCGGAGGCGCCCATTTCGCATCATTGGCAGGACTCTACGCACATCGCCGACGAGGTAGTGACGCTGGGCGTTTCGCACAAGAAGATCAAGCTGGAGGCCAGCGGCTTCCATGGCGCCGAACCGGGCGAGAACCGCTGGATCATCCAGGCCGGTCCCATCGATTCGTGGTCCGCGCGATTATGGTTCTTTCCATCGGAGAATTGGGCGGCGCAGTTCTCGGCCGGCAGGCTCACGCACCCCGAGGCGCTGGAGCCGGGCGATCAGGTACGCACCACCGCGTCGCTCGCGTACACCAAACCGCTGGCGCGGGGCGCCTGGTCTTCGAGCCTGATCTGGGGGCGAAACCACTCGACCGCCACCTTCCGCAATCTGAACTCCTATCTGGCGGAATCCGTGTTGCCGGTCGGGCGGCGGAATTGGATCACGGGCCGGTGGGAGCTGGTGGACAAAGACGAGCTGTTCAGTGCCCAGCCGGAGATCGCCCAGCAACTCGATGAGATGTATGGGAGCACCTTTCGGATCGGAGCTTATACCATCGGCTACACGCGCGATATCGATCTGTTCCGCCACATCGAGACCGGCGTGGGCGCCAACTTCACCGCATACTCGCTGCCTGCTGCGATCAAGAGTTATTACGGCGATCATCCGGCAGGCGGCAACATTTTTGTTCGTTTCCGGTTGCGGCCCGCGCCGTAATGCCTTCGTGGGGCAGGACTCCAGTCCTGCGGCCGGCGTCCAAGCCGGCCTCTTTCGCACACTTGTACGCTGATTCGTTACGCGCAGTAGAATCAGGCCGCGTTGCGTCACATCTCTTCGAGCTTCAGCTTTATATCTGCTTTGGCCCAAGCGGCCTGGAATTCCCGCCCCACCCAAGCGGCATCGTCGTCTTTCCCCTGCGCTCGCAGCGACTCCATCAGTCCAAAGAGCATGCGGCCGTTCCGCGGCGACCGCTTTATGCCCTCTCGAAACGCGCTCTCGCCCTCCGCCGCCTTCCCGGCCCGCAGCAGGGCTGCACCCAAAGACTCCCGCACGGGATAATACCAGTCCGGTGGTTCGTCATAGTTGAAGGCGTCTTGGATGGCGACCGCGCGCTGCCAGTGCGGAATCGCGTCGGCCGGTGCGTCCGCCAGACGCGCGGCGACGATTTCAAGCGCCAGCGCCACCACGTCGGCTTCCTTGTTGTACCCGAACCTCGCATCCGCCGGAAGGCCGGAACGGATGGCCTCCAGCGCCGCTTGCTCCTGGCGCGCCGCCGTCCGGTCGCCACGCGCAACGAAGGCCACCGCGCGCGCGTAACGCCAGATCGCCACGCTGGCGTGCATGCTCGCTTTCGGCTGGGGCGCTTCCAAAATCCAGTCCCAATCCTGAAGGCGTACGCGCCCGAACATTGTAAACGACTCGAACGCGTCCGCCATGTCGGGCATGCTTTCCTCCATCGGCGCGATGGCGGCCACGATCTCGTCGTCGGCGCGCAGCCCGTCGGCCCGGCGGCCCTGCATCCAGCGCGCGTAAGCGATGAAAGTCAGGTTGTGGACATAATACGGAAAATAACCGCTATGCGTCACCTGGGTCCGGTCCAGGTACTCGCGGTCCACCGCCACGGCCCTTTCGTTCACCGCGGCGGCCATTTCATAATCGCCCACTACCAGCCAGATATGGCCCGGCATGTGCACCATGTGTCCGGCCCACGGCATGATGCCCATCAGCCGTTGCGCGCTGGGAATGGCTCGCTCCGGCGTGGGCGAGGATTCCACTGCGTGGATATACAGATGATTCGCGCCCGGATGATCCGGCCAGCGGCGCATCACTTCCTCCAGCGCATGCTCGGCCTTTGCTACACCGGGCGCGGGTTTGCCGTCGATGGCATACCAATGCCAGCGGACCGGAATCATAAGGCTCTCGGCGTACAGTGTGAGCGCATCCAGATCGTCGGGCCACCGCGCCGCCAGCGCGCGCATGGCATCCGTATAAGCCTGCGGCTGATACCGCGGGCAGCGGGCCGCCACGGCGCGCACATAAGCCTGTTCGTGCTCCGGCGCGCCGGTCACCTTTAATCCCGCTTCGGCTGCCGCGCAGGATGCTTTCATGTCGTAGTCGGCATCGCCATCCATGTTGACGTACGGACCCTGCGCCATGGCCATCCCCCAGTAAGGCATGGCCGCCGCGGGATCCAGTTCCGACGCCTTGCGGAACGAGCGCAGCGCCTCGTAGCGGTTGAAGCCGTACATCAGCGCCAGGCCCTGATTGAAGAACTTCTGCGCTTCGGTGCTGCTGGTATGGATCGGGTGATGCCATACTCCCAATCCCGAATATAGGGCTACCGGCTTCTCTTCGCTGGCAGCGTGGTTGTGTGGCTGGGCCATCGCCACGCCCATGGTCAAGATAAAGGCAATAATCGTGCGCATAATCCTCCCCGAATGACATCCCGTCCGATGCCAGTTCCAAATCAAAGCAAGTGCTACCGTGAAAGCGGAGTGCCCCCACCACGCCGCGCCGGAATTGGCTTTTCCGTTTTAGTAACCTTAAGTAAATAAACATCTTATTGGCTTCGTTCGTTCACAAAAAAGCGGCCAACCGCCGCACGGCCTCCGCACCGAAAGGACTCAATAGGATAGCAGCGTGCGCAGAAGTGGTCAGTGCGGAGCAAAGAAAACGGATCGCTAGTCAACCCTGAAGCGTTCTATCATTTGGAAGCGGCAGGAAAGGCAGCACCGGCCGCAGGCCTGGAACTGCTGAGAGCCTGCCCGACAAAAATCATGCGATACGCTTTTCGAGTCCTCCTGAAAAATCCCGGCTTCACCCTGGCGGCGGCCATCACCCTCGCGCTGGGCATCGGCGCCAACACGGCGATCTTTTCGGTCCTGAACGCCATGCTGCTGCACGCTATGCCGTATCGCGATCCGCAGCACCTGGTGATGGTGTGGGATGCCAACCCGGCGCTCGACAACCTGGTGGCCGAGCGCGTGCAAACGTGCCTGCAAAACTTCGTCGAATGGCGCGACCAGAACCGCGTCTTCGACGGCATCGCCTTTTTCCGCTACCTCAGCTTCGATATTACCGGTGGCGACAAGCCGGAGGAGGTCAATGCCGCGGGTATCTCGCCCGGCTTCTTCGACGTTTTGGGGGCGCAAGGCGTAGCCGGCCGCACGTTCGCCGCACAGGAATCCGAGCCGGGCCGAAATCGGGTGGTGATCCTGAGCCAGGGTATCTATCAGCGGCGCTTCGGCGGGAATCCGCGCATATTAGGGCAGTCGATCGTTCTGAACGGCGCCGGTTACACGGTCGTCGGCGTACTGCCGCGGGAATTTCACCTGCCCTCGCTGCGCGGCGGCATGGAGGAGTTCAAACCGGAAGTTTGGGTGCCGGCCGACGTCGATCCCAAACGCGCCGGTCCGGACCTGACGGCCCGCGGGCTCTACACGTTCGCGCGGCTGAAGCCAGGCGTGTCGATTGCACGGGCGCGCGCGGATATGGCGGTGATCGCCCGGCGCCTGGAAGAGAAGTATCCGCGCCTGGACCGGACCTGGCGCTCCAGCGTCTTTCCGATATCCGCCGAAGACATGGGGCCGGAGATGCACCGCACCTTGCTGGTGCTCGAATGCGCGGTGGCTTTCGTGCTGTTGATTGCCTGCGCCAACGTGATTAACCTGCAACTCACCCGCGCCGCTGCGCGGGAGAAAGAGATGGCCGTCCGTGCGGCGCTGGGTGCCAACCGCTGGCGCATGGCGCGGCAGATGCTGGGTGAAAGCCTGCTGCTCAGCGCGCTCGGTGGCGGCGCCGGTATTCTGCTGGCGCATTGGGCGGTCGCCGGCATGGTGTCGCTGGCGCCCTCCGATCTGCACCACATACAGGATCTGCAGATCGATGGCGGCGTGTTGCTCTTTACCGTGTTGGTTACCATTCTGACCGGTGTGTTGTTCGGTCTCGCCCCTGCCATTCTGGCCGCGCGCCAGGATCCTAACGCGGCATTGCGCCGTGGAGGACGGGCGGGCGAAGGCGGAATCTCCGCGCGCATCCGGCGCGCACTGGTGGTAGCGGAAGTGGCGCTGTCGCTAGTGCTGCTGGCGGGCGCCGGCCTCATGATTCGCAGTTTGAGTTCGGTCTTGCGGATCAGCCCCGGCTTCCGCAGCGATCATTTGCTGACCATGCAAATCGATCTGCGCAGCGACCGCTATACCAAGCCGGAACAGGGCGCCGCCTTCGTGAAAGACCTGTTGGAGCGCGTGTCGAGGCTGCCGGGAATTCTTTCCGCGGCGGTGGTGAACGATCTGCCCATGGAACGCATCCAGATGGCGCCCTTGCACGTGGAAGGGCGACCCGTGCCGCCGCCGGGACAGGCCACCGTGGCCGATTACCGCGAAGTGACGGAGGGCTACGTTCCCACCATGGGCATGCGCCTGATCGCCGGGCGCAATTTCACGCGCGCGGAAGCCGAGAGACAGAATCCCACCGAGGTCATCGTCAACGAAAGCCTGGCACGCAGGCTGTGGCCGAGGGGAGATCCGCTGCAGAAGGTTCTGGATTCCGGCTATGACCTCGGCGCCGGCCGGACCCCATGGCGGCGCGTGGTCGTCGGTGTGGTCGCCGACACACGGCAGCTCGGCCTCGATAGCCCGCCGCGTTCCGAGATGTTCATCCCGTCCCGCAGCCAGTTTCCCAGGCTGGCGCTGATCGTGCGCACCGCGGGCGATCCGCTGCGTATGGCATCCGCCGTTACCGCGCAGGTGTGGGGCATCGATAAAGATCAATCCGTGCACGATGTCCAGGGCATGGACCACGTGGTGGACGACACCATCTCGCAGCGGCGCTTCAACATGCTGCTGTTGGCTGTTTTCGCGGCCACCGCGCTGCTAATGGCGGCCGTGGGGATCTACGGCGTGCTGGCCTATGCGGTGAGCCGGCGCACGCAGGAGATCGGTATCCGCATGGCTTTGGGCGCGCAGACCGGCGATGTGCTCCGGCTGGTGGGGCGCGAGGGCCTGGTGCTGGCGGCGGCCGGCATCGGCGTGGGGCTCGCGGGAGCCCTGGTATTGACCCGGCTCATGAGCAGCCTGCTATTCGGCGTCAGCCCTACTGACCCAATCACTTTCGCGGCCGTGCCCGCCATGCTCGCCGCAGTGGCACTGGCGGCCTGTTACCTGCCAGCACGACGAGCCGCGCGCGTGGATCCGACGGTCGCCTTAAAATACGATTAGCGCGTAGTTCTAGCTGTGGAATATACCACCTTCCGCCGGTGGTGATAGCTTTTTCAACGAGACTGTGGAAAAAGCTGTGAAAAGAAGCACTGGATTTGCGACAACTGCAATGTTCGTAAAGACTTCGTAACAAAGTGCACAGTGATACAGCACCGCTCTTTGCCGGTCTATAAGTTATAGATTCGCAGCTGGTTAGCTAACTCCGCAGGCAGCACCTCGATTTTGAAAATGCCAATACAGAGTCGAAATCGCCTGTCCACCGCAAATCCTCCTGCGAGGTTGTGAGTAACCTGCAGGGGAATGCCGTCTTAGGCGATAATCGGCTGATGCATGTGCGCATCCTAGATTCCAGGCCCGGCGCTGGCGCGGTGGCGCGAGAGTGGGATTTCGACGCGGCCCGAATCACGCTGCGCGAGCTGATCCGCCAGCGAGTCTGCCGCGAGGTGGAGCAGTTCAATCGCGAACGGCCGGAGATTTTTGAAGGCTTGGTGCAGCCGGAAGAATCCGAGCAGATCCTGAACGGCTATCGGGTGAAGTTCCATTACTTACGGGAACTCGATCCTGAACGGCAAGTCGAACGCGCCCTCCGGGCGTTCGAGCAACAAGGGTTCCTGGTGATCGCCGGCGGGTGCCAGGTTGAATCCATAGATGACGAAATCGATCTCGCCGCCGGTGAAGTCGAATTTATTAAGCTTGTGCCGCTTGTCGGAGGATAAATCGGAGGATAAAGAGGATAAATATGCCCGCGCCGCCTCGCAGCCTGCTGGAAGCTCTATTCCAGGCCGGCCTACGAAAACCCTCAAATGAAGTCGCGGAAGAAGTCAAGAAACTCACGCCTCAACAACAGGTGGACTACGTCATGGAGGCGTTGCCGGCGCTTGTCAGATCGTACGAACCTTTCTGCCGCTAACGTCGTAGCTCCAATCAGCGCCCTGCTGCGCCGGAAGTTGCCCTTCACATCCGATCAGATCCTCAGAATGGTTCAGCTCGGCGGAGATCCCAGCTACTATTTTCCTTTTCCTTCCGTGCTGCGCCTGGCGGAATCCGTTCCGATGACGCCGGAACTGGCAGAGGCGTTGCGCCGGATGCGCGGCGCCCGCGTGCTGGTGACCGGCCAGATGTCGGGCCATACGGCGATACAGGCTCGCATTGACGAGCTGCTCAATCCGAAGGATGCCGGCGCGCCCTTCGCGCCTGCGGGTGCCTGGAGCCGCCAGATCGCGGCGGAAGTGACGCCCGCCTGGCGCAGCGTCCTCGAAGCCGGCCGCGAAATCTCTGGGCGCGAACCTACCCGGAAGTGGCGGGAAGCGGCCGCGGCACGCGTCGCCGCAATCGGCCGCGAGCGGTTTCGCGAAACGTCCATGAAGTGGTTGGAGCTTGGCCCCAGTCCGGGTGAAGCCAATCAGCCGACCACCGTGCAGGAATCCGATTATCAACGCGGCCTGCTGTGGTCGCTCATCGAAATATCGGACGCCGAGACGACGGCCGCCATAGCGCGTTTTGCGGAACAGTGCCTGCGCAAGATTCCGGCGATCGGTCCGGTATCACAGCGCGCCGGCAATGCCTGCGTGGGTGTGCTGGCGGCCATGAGCGGCCCTGAGGCAGTGGCGCAACTCGCGCGCCTGGCGCTGCGGATTAAGTATCAGACCGCGCAACGCCTGGTACAGGAAGCGCTTGAAGAGGCGGCGAAAAGGCAGGGGCTGTCGCGGGAGGAACTTGAAGAAATCACTGTGCCAACTTTCGGCCTGGACGGCAGCGGCAGCCGCGAAGAGCGCTGTGGCGAGCATGTTCTGGTACTCACCGCGCGCGGAGATGTTACATGCCGGGGCGCGGACGGCGCGAACCTGAAAGGCATGCCGGAAGTGGTAAAGCGAGATTTCGCCGCGGAATTAAAAGAGCTGAAGCAGGCAGCCAAAGAGATTGCTCCGCTGCGACAGGCGCATCGCGTGCGCCTGGAGCGCTTGCTGCTTACCGGACGAGCCATTCCTATCGAAACATGGCGCACGGCATATCTCGATCATCCGCTGATTGGCGGCATGGCGCGGCGCCTGATTTGGCAATTCTCCAATGGCACGACCGCCATCTGGCATAACGCCATGATGCGGGATTGGGGCGGAGTGGAAATCGCGCCAACCGGTCCGGTGCGCCTTTGGCATCCTATCCATTCCGACGTGCAGACGGTGCTGAGCTGGCGCTGCTGGCTCGAGGATCGCCAGGTGCAGCAGCCGTTCAAGCAGGCGCATCGGGAGGTCTATCTCGTAACGGACGCCGAGCGCGCCGCCGGCAGCCAAAGCCAGCGCTTTGCGGGGCACATCCTGCGCCAGCACCAGTTTGCCGCTCTGTGCGGCGAGCGCGGTTGGCACTTTCAATTGATGGGGCAGTGGGATTCACACAACACGCCCTATGTGGAGATCGCGCACGCCGGTTTACGCGCCGAGTATGAGGTGGATTTCCCTCGCGATGATGCGGTTACCGCGCACGCCATTTATATGTACCTGGAAACCCGCCAGGTGCGATTCCTCAAAGCGGGACTTCCTTGCCCCCTCGAATCTGTGCCGCCCGCGGTCTTCTCAGAAACCATGCGCGATGTGGACCTGTTTGTCAGCGTCACCAGCATCGGTAACGATCCGGAATGGGGAATACGTCCAAATGCGCCGTTTCTCCAGTACTGGAACAAAATGTCATTCGGCGAGCTTTCGGCTTCCGGGGATCAACGCCGCCAGATCGTCGCGGGGCTGCTCCCTAAGCTCGCCATTCGCGACCGGTGCCGGCTGGAGGATCGCCACCTTTTGGTGCGCGGCGACCTGGCTACTTACAAGATCCACCTTGGGAGCGGCAGCGTGATGATCGAACCGGGCAGCCGCTATCTCTGCATCGTACGCAGCGGCGCCGCGAACGTATTCCTGCCCTTTGACGGCGACGCCATGCTGTCGCTGATCCTGAGCAAGGCGTTTATGCTGGCAGCCGATATCAGGATCAAGGACATGAGCATCCTCCGCCAGATCCAGATTGCGACGTAAAGTCCGGGCGCACGGGGCACGCCAGGCGGACTGTGGAAAAGGCTGTGGAAATGAACGGCGATTCGGTACAAGTCTACGTCTTCTCAATGACTTCGTAAGAAATTGCCCCGCCATACAGCAGAGGCCTGAGAACAGCCTTAAATAATTGGTTTGAAACGCACTTAGCAAACAGAGATTGGTGTTTCGAGCGGCGTGTACACTAATTGAATTCCTTCTCGCACGCGGCGTAACGGCAAGCTCCGGCCACCCTGTGAGTAACTAAGAGGTCAGCCGATCCGGCGAGATGGGCCGCATTTCCCAAGCTTCGAACGACAGCATGTTCGCCGTGCCGCTGCTTGCATATAACGCGATTCCGGTGCTTCGTGGGCCGGCCGGATACACCCGCGCGCTCAAACAGAACCGGTCGTTGGCGAATATTTCGATCACGGATCCATCCAGGAAGATATGTAACCGCAAATGCTCGCCGCGGCCCAAAAGGAACGGCCCGGATTGCATGGACTTATCCGCGGTGCGATCGGTGCTCGACTGGCTGCGGTCCACGCAGATCAACCGCTGGTCGCGATCGTAGTACACCAGCGTCTGCTCGCTGCGGTCCGGTGCAATGCGCAGCTTCAAGCCGGCAAGCGGCGCATCCGCCGGATCGATCTCCGCCCGGATCTCCAGGCAATCACCTGCGGCGTCGCCGCCCAGCCGCTTGCCGCGCAAGCTTTCCAGTTCCGGTGCCGGGCGCGTTTGCAACTGGCTGCCAAACAACTTCAACTCGCGCGGAAGCGACATTACACCGCTCCAACCGGCCGCCCGTTGCGCTTCGACCGGGCGGCCCTCGGTCAGCCATCCCCAGAGAATGCGCCGCCCGCTGGTGTTCGTCATGGTGCGCGCCGCGTAATACGAACCGAAGTCGATGCCACCCATGGTCTCCGCATAGAATTGGCGATCAGTATATGAGCCGAGCATATACTGGACTACGCGTTCGGTAGAGACGATGAGCAGATACTTGTTGTCGATCGGGAAGAAATCCGGGCACTCCCACATTTCGCCGCTATCCACCGGATCTTTGGCGCCGGCACCGGAGTGAAACCTGCGGGTGATCAGCGGATGCAGGTAGTTCCACTTGCGCAAGTCCTTCGATTCGTACAAGAGCACCGTGCCGCCTTTGCCGCGAAAGCCGGCGCCCAGGCCCATCAGCCAGGTGTCGCCCTCTTTCCACACGGCGGGGTCGCGGAAACCCGTCACCTCCAGGCCGGCGGGTGGCGCCGCGATCACCGGATTGCCCGCAAACTTCTTCCAGTCCGTCAGGTTGCCGCTGCTGGTCGCGATCGACTGGGTTTCCGGATTCACGCCGGTATATATCGCGGTGACGGTCTGGCCGTCGATCACCGCGCAGCCGCTGAATACCCCGTCCTTGTCGGGCCCGCCCGGCGTGGGCGCGAGCGCCATCGGCAGATGCTTCCAGCGCACGATGTCCTCGCTGACGGCGTGGCCCCAGTGCATGTCTCCCCAAAACGCCCCATTGGGATTGTACTGATAAAACATGTGATACTGGCCCTGCCAGTAGATGGGGCCGTTGGGATCGTTCATCCAGTTGGCGGGGGGCAGCAGGTGATATTGCGGCCGGTGCGGATCGGCCGCCAGCTTGGAAGCCGGGACTGCGGGGCCGCCGCCGACTAGCGGGAGGGCGCCCGCCAACGCCAGGAATTCACGCCGACGCATTACAGGCTGCATAATTGTTCATGTTAACCGGATGCGCGGCTCGGGATGCAAGGCGCAAGCGAACCATTTCCGATTGTGCTACTATCAGGGCAGGTCTAACATGATTGAAGATCTGCTCCAACCCAGGCACCTGATTATTATCTTGGCTATCGCCTTGTTGTTCTTCGGCCCGCAAAAGCTGCCCGAACTCGGCAAGGGACTGGCCCAAGGCATTCGCAGTTTTAAAGACTCGCTGAAGAGCGTGAATTCAGACGACACTCCGGCGCCGCACAAGGATTAGTTCCGCCCGGAAAATCTGGTCCTCACGAAGAGACGCCCTCGATTGATCGCGGGCTGTCTCGGTGCGTCTGGTCCTCGCCAAAGCAGCAGTTCTCCCAGATCCCTTCAAATAGAACAGTTTTATAAGGTCAGTCCGCCCCGTGGCGCGTGCCACAGGGCCTCGTCAAGAGGCACCGCATATAGTTTTACTGGACTAGGGGTGGATAGCAATTCAAAGCTAACCGGGCGAAATCCGAAGATTTCGCCCGGGTCGCGTCGAAAATATTTGACCCTGTATTTGTAACTTCTTGGTCCCCTTCTGATCGGGGTTATCGCTAATATATCATAGAGGCGCTATTCAGGCGAAGAACGTGGTACTGAAATACGCTACCTTCGACGAGGAGTACGTGCAGAGGCTGACGGACGGAGAATCCGCCGCCTGCGACCACTTCGTGTCGTATTTTGAGAACGTTTTATTCCTAAAGCTGCGCGTGCGGCTGCGCTCTGCACAGTTGATTGAGGATATCCGCCAGGAGACCTTCATGCGCGTGCTGTTCATTTTGCGCCAGGGCTCCGGCGTGGATCGCCCGGAACGCTTCGGGGCCTTCGTTAACGGCGTATGCAACAATGTGTTACGGGAGTTCCGCCGCTTGGACGACCGGGCCGTGCTGTGGGACGAACACAATATGGAGGAACCCGTAGATCCTGCCACAGACCTGGACGCCGGCCTGCTCAGCCACGATCTGCAGCGGGAGATCAGGCGCGTCCTTGAAACCATGTCCGAGAGGGATCGCCGGATTCTGAAAGCGGTCTATCTTGATGAAATGAGCAGAAACGATATCTGCCGGCTGTTTCAGATAGATCCGGGTTACTTGCGCGTCATGCTCTACCGCGCAAAGGAACAGTTCCGCAAAATCTACTGCCTCACGGTTGCCCAGGTTCCGTTTGCCCTCGAAGACGAAGAAGAGTGACAATAGCCTGAGCCTCCGCCGACCGGCCTTCACCAACCGGGCCGACGCCCTCCGCGGTCTTGAACTTCAGGGACACGCGGTCCAGATCGAGTTCCAGGGTTGCGGCGAGTTGGCGGCGGATGGCGTCCCGATAATCTTTTAGCTTGGGACGTTCCAGAATCACGGTGGAATCCACGTTCACGATCCGGTAACCGCGGCCCATCGCCAGATCGCGCGCGTGGACCAGGAATTGAAGACTGCCGGCGCCTTGCCATCGCGGGTCGGTATCGGGAAAGTGCATGCCGATGTCCCCTAGTGCGGCCGCGCCCAGGATGGCGTCTGTAATGGCGTGCGCCAGAACATCGGCGTCGGAATGGCCTTCGAGGCCGTACGGGGCGGGGATAGCGACTCCGCCCAGGATCAGGGGACGATCGGGTGCCAGCCGGTGCGCATCCCAGCCGAGACCCGTGCGGTATTCGCTCACAGTTCGCGGGGCGCGGTTTCCTCTTCCAGGAACAGCCGCGCCAGGTCCATATCGCTGGGCTTAGTGATCTTGATGTTGCGGTCGCTGCCCAGCACCACGCTGACTTCCACTTCCAGCCGCTCCACCAGGCTCGATTCATCGGTGGCGGTGAAGCCGTCGCTCTGTGCGGCGGCGAAGGCCCGCACCAGCAGATCGTAGCGGAAAACCTGCGGCGTTTGCGCCAGCACCAGCTTTTCGCGCGGCAGCGTGGCGCGGATCTTGGCTTTGCTGGTCTGGGCGCGGGTCACCTGCTTCACCGTATCTACCGGCACGATTCCCACAATAGCCGCGCCGGTTTCGGCGGCTTCGTCGATTACCTTTTCGATGGTTTCCAGATCGATGAAGGGCCGCACGGCGTCGTGCACCGCTACCAGCGTGGTATCGGGATCGAGCGCCGCCAGGGCGTTTTCCACGGATTGCTGCCGCGAATTGCCGCCTTCCACCACGCGCATTTTCTTGCCGGATACTTCGCGCTGGAGCATTTCCGCGACCCAATCCAGATCCTCGTGCCGCACGGCCACCACGATCTCGGCGACGCGCGGTATCGCGGCAAACTTGCGCACCGAATGCAGCAGGATGGGAGCGCCATCCAGCAGCATGAACTGCTTCCTACTGGTGCCCGCTTTCTCGGCGGACGTCCGGCCCATGCGGGTACCAAGCCCCGCCGCGGGCAGAATCACAGCCACTTTCATAGAGTCGCTCTACGATTCTATCGTGGTTTTCTCGGTGGTGAGGGGCTCGGTCTTGCGCGGCAACCGGTCGTGCCGCTCGGCGCCGGCCGCGGCCACGGCGTGCATGCGCTCGTCGAACTTGCCGAATATCATCTTGCCCGCGGTAGTTTGTAACACGCTCGTAACTGAGATATCGATGGTCTTGGAGATCATCTTGCGCGCGTTGTCTACCACCACCATGGTGCCGTCATCGAGATAGGCGACGCCCTGGTTATACTCTTTGCCTTCTTTCAGGATGAACACACGCATGGTCTCGCCGGGCAGCACAATGGGCTTCAGCGCATTGGCCAGTTCGTTGATGTTGAGCACTTGCACGCCGTGCAGTTGCGCGACCTTATTCAGATTGAAATCGTTGGTGATGATCTTCGAGTCGTAGACCTTGCCCAGTTCTATCAGCTTCATATCCACTTCGCGCACGTGCGGGAAATCGTCTTCGACAATCTGCACGTTCAGGTGCGCCATCTTCTGGATGCGCTGCAGAATATCCAGCCCGCGGCGCCCGCGGTTGCGCTTCATGGAATCGGCGGAATCGGCCACCAGTTGCAGCTCGCGCAAAACAAACTGCGGGATAACCAGCACGCCATCGAGAAAGCCGGTCTCGGCGATATCGGCGATGCGGCCGTCGATAATGACGCTGGTGTCCAGGATTTTGAAGGATTTCTTCGATGCCTTCTCGCCGCCGAAAACCCCACCCAACGCGGACAAGTTGAGCATGTCGCCCTTCTGGGCGCCAACGATCAGGCCGACGTAAGTCATCCAGAGCAGCAGGCTCACTTGTATAAAAGGAATCAACTGGGAGCCGGTGCCCCCCTCCACGCGCACCCAGTTCAGCACCAGCGACATGAAAAAAGCTCCGATGATGCCGAGTACCGATCCGAAGGCCGCCCCGATCAGCCGCTTCAGGCTGACTTGTTCCAGGCGCACTTCGAAGAAGATAATACAACCGCCGAGGATTAGTCCCGCCAATGCCGCCCAAGGTGAAGGAGCCGGGAAAAAGGGATGCAGCAGGTAGCCGGACGCAGTTAATACGAGCACGAATATGATGCGAACGATAGTTAAATCGAACATGAGAACACCACTTTCCGGGTGAATTCGAGAGAGCGCAGGAAAGCCGATCCGTCCTCTCGACCCTGATCGCGAACAACAGGGTCGCGCGAAGATTATAGCATTGAAATCGACGCCGCGCTGCTCACTCAGTTAGTTTTTGGATAGCCGGCCCACGACACTAAAGGCCGTCCTGCGGTAAGGCAAATGCAACGTAGTTCCCGCCCGATGGGGCGCCGCACTTGCCTCCGCCGGCGGCAACCACCACGAACTGGCGCCCGTTCACTTCGTAAGTGGCGGGCGTGGCGTTACCCCCCGCGGGCAGCGTAGCTTCCCACAGCAACTTACCCGTGGATTTATCGTACGCGTGAAACTTGCGGTCGTGCACCGTCGCGGCAATGAATAACAAGCCACCCGCGGTCACGACAGGCCCGCCGTAGTTCTCGCTGCCGGTTTGGTGTTGGCCTTGCGCGGCCAATTCGGGATACTCGCCGAATGGGATTTTCCAGGCGATTTCACCCTGGTTCAGGTCGATGGCGTTAAGCGTTCCCCAGGGCGGTTCGACAGCCGGGTAACCATCCGGATCGAGAAACTTGTTGTAGCCGTCAATCCGATATTTCTGTTCAATCGGCCACGGACTCGGTGCCACGCCCGCTAAAGGCGCGCTTTTGCCGGTGGTCACATACGTAACGATGGCGGCTAGAGCCACAGGCGCCAATTGCGCGAACGCCGGCATGCGTCCGCTTCCGTCATGTATGATGGCAGCGATCTGCGCAGGAGTGCGGCGGGTGGAGATGTCGATCAAGGAAGGAAATTCCGGCGGAGTGCCTTGCCGATCCTGGCGGTGACACCCGGCGCAGCGCGCCTCATACAAGCCTCGGCTGGTATTCCGGCTGGCCGGTGCATCCACGAGCCGCAGAATCCAGGGCATCTCGTTGGCATTCACGTAGAGCAACCCGGTGGCTGGATCGAATGCCGCACCGCCCCACTCGGCGCCGCCATCGAAGCCGGGAAAGATAACGGTGCCTTCCAGGCTGGGCGGCACAAACTGGCCGGCGCTGCGCACCTGCCGCAATCGCGCGAGCACCGCGGCGTGCGCTTCGGGCGTGCGGTTGGTGACCATGTCGTCCGTGAAGATCTGGCGGGCGAACGGAGGCGGCTTCAACGGCAGCGGCTGGCGTCCTACGGCAACCTCACCTTCGGCTTCCGAAGCGGGCACGGACCGCTCCTCAATCGGAAACAGCGGCTGGCCGGACGCACGATCGAACAGGAACACATGGCCGGACTTGGTGATTTGCGCCACCGCATCCACCGCGCGGCCATCGTGACGAACTGTCACCAGGTTGGGAGGAGCCGGAAAATCGCGGTCCCAAAGATCGTGGTGGACCGCCTGAAAATGCCACACGCGCTCGCCGGTATCCGCCTTCAGTGCTAGCAAAGTGTTGGCGAACAGGTCATCGCCTTTGCGATTCGCGCCGTAGAAATCGAACGCCGCCGAGCCGGTCGGAACATATACCAGGCCGCGCTTCTCGTCGAGGCTCATGCCCGCCCAGTTATTGGCCGCGCCGATGTACTGCCAGGCGTCCTTCGGCCACGTGTCGTAACCATACTCGCCGGGGTGCGGGATGGTGTGGAATGTCCAGCGGATTTTGCCGGTGCGGACATCATAAGCACGGATGTCTCCGGGTGATGCGGGCAGGGTTTCGGGAACAATGCTGCCCATGATCAGCAGATCTTTATAAATAATGCCGGGGCTGGTCGCCGAAATGGACATCTCCGCGGCAGGCCGGCCGAGCCCCTCACGCAGGTCTACGCGGCCGGCGTCGCCGAATGCTTTGATGGGGGTGCCCGTGCCCGCATCGATGGCGTAAAGCCAGTGACCGGCAGCGAAGAAAATGCGCTGATCGGCGCCATCCCCCCAATAAGTGACGCCGCGGTTGCGGGCTTTGCCGAAATCGCGCTGGTGCTGCCGCGGATCGAAAGACCAGCGCAGTTTGCCGCTGGCCGCGTCCAGCGCAATCAGCCGCAGCTTGGGCGAGGTCGCATACAGCACCCCATCCACGATGATGGGATTGCATTCCATTTCGGAATCGACGGAGGCATCCCCGGTCTCGAAGGTCCAGGCCACCTGGAGATGCGCAACGTTGCTTCTATTGATCTGATCGAGCGCCGAATAGCGGATGCTGTCGGGGCCGCCGCCATAGACGGTCCACTCGCGATACGGTCCGGCGGCATTGAGGGCGACGCCGAGCAGAGCGGCGCTAGCGGCAATTGCGGCTGGCATTCGCACGATGATTCTCAATATAGCGCGAGTCGCGGACCAGACCCGCGGCAAATTTTAGAACTCCGAGCAAGGCTGAAGCGTTTGATCGGCATGAGAACCCACATCCCCGCCTTTTGCCGTGCTTGCTGCTGCATCCTGACCCGCCGCGAATCTGGAGGTCTGCCCGACATACTTGCATTTCCCTTTTTCTTCGCCCACAATAATACAGAGAGGAGAATGCGTGTATGGCTCTGACCCGCCGCCAAAAGCAAGTGATCGACTTAATTGCGAAATTTGTGGACGACAACGGCTACAGCCCCAGCTACGAAGAACTGGCGCAAGGCCTGCAGTTGGCTTCGCTCGCCACCGTGCATAAACACATCTCCGCGCTGACGGAGAAGAACTATTTGAAGCGCGGCGTGAATCAGAGCCGTTCGCTCGAATTGGGACCGAAGTACATTCAGGAGAACCGCCGCCATCGGGAGACCGCAGCGCTGGAGGTGCCGCTGCTGGGACGGATCGCGGCGGGGCTACCGGTGGAATCGGTAGAGCAGCGGGCCACGCTCAGCTTCGCCGACTTCGTGGGCAACCCGGATACGTTCGCGCTGGAAGTGCGCGGCGAGTCGATGATCGGCGATCACATTTGCAATGGAGACATGGTTCTTCTGCAGCGCACCAGTGAAGTGCGCGACGGCGAAATTGTGGTGGCGCTGGTGGAAGGCGCGGAGACCACGCTGAAACGTTTTTATCGCGAACCGGGAGGCAAGGTTCGGCTACAGCCCGCCAACCCCGCTCTGCAGCCGATCATCGTGCCGGCCGCGGACGTAGAGATACAGGGGCGCTTACTCGCCGTGTTGCGCAAGTATAAATAACTTGACTTATCGCGTAATTGAACTTAGCCGAGGCCGCAGCATTCAGGCCTGACTATCCGTGGCCCGTACGGGCTTAGTTTGTGGCTGCCATGGCCAGGGCGCCGCTTAACTCCTGCTCGGCGCGCAGCCAGTCATCTTCGGAAGAGCCGCCTTGATAGCCGCGTGCTTCCCAATAGGAATATGCTAGTTGGGCTATCTCATCGAACGTCGGACCGGGGCGTTGGCTCAATGCGGACGAAGAACTTATGGCACTCCCGGATGTTTCAGTAACGACGGAGTTCCTGTGCTTACGTGTACTCTTGGCGCGCGCGGGTGCGGCGGCGGAAGAGACTACCGGCTCGGAACTGGTACTTCTTTTAGTTGCCATACAAGGATATTTCACTCCCAAGGTTTGAGCTTAACTCTCTCGATTTTACCAAATTTCACGCCGCGCACCGTAAAAAGTTTTTATGAATTCCATCACGATTTCGGGGGCGTGCTGTTTCAGACAAAGAGTATCTACACGCGTGCAACGAGGTATATTAAGGTTATCGTGCGATCGCGACTGGCGAGTCTGCTCCTGTTGATAATTTCGGCAGCGAGCGTAAGCGCTGCGGCGCCGCGAGTACTGGCGGTGGACGTGGATGGCATGATCCATCCAGTAACTGCCGATATACTGGCTCGCGCCATTCAACAGGCCAAACAAGAAAACGCGGCGGTGCTGCTGGTACGCCTGAATACGCCGGGCGGGTTGATGGACGCCATGCGCAAATCGATTGAAGAAATCATTGCCGCGCCTATGCCGGTAGTAACCTACGTAGCTCCCAGCGGCGCGCGGGCGGCGTCGGCGGGCTTCTTCATTCTGGAGGCGGGCGATGTGGCGGCGATGGCGCCGGGCACCAATACGGGCGCGGCGCATCCGGTGATGATTGGCGGCGAGATGGACGCCATCATGAAGCAGAAGGTGGAAAACGACGCGGCGGCTTCGCTGCGCAGCGTCGTGGCCAAACGCGGGCGCAACAGCGCGGTGGCCGAGAAAGCCATTCGTGAGAGCCAATCGTTCACCGACAAAGAAGCACTCGACAACCACCTGATCGAGTTAGTCGCGAACGACGACCAGGACCTGCTAGACAAACTCGACGGCCGCGAGGTCACGCGCCTCGACGGCAGCAAGACCGTGCTGCATACGCGCGGCGCCAGCGTCGAAGTCTACGAAAAAAATCTGCGCGAGAGAATCATATCGGCGATTGCCGATCCTAACTTGGCGTTGGTTCTGCTGGTGCTGGGCGTGCTCGGCATATACGTCGAATTCACTTCACCGGGGCTGATCGTACCCGGCATTCTGGGAGCTATCCTGGCGCTGCTGGGTCTCTCGGCTCTGTCAGTGCTGCCAATCAATTGGCTGGGCGCGGCGCTGTTGCTGCTGTCATTCACGCTGTTTGTGCTGGAGGCTAAGTTCGCCACGCACGGCATACTCGGGGCCGGGGGAGCGTTGTCGATGGTTTTGGGCGCGGTGATGCTGATCAACAGTCCCGTGCCGGAAATGCGGATTCATCTTGCTACAGCGATCGCTCTGGCATTGCCCTTTTCGCTGATCACGATGGTGCTGGTCTCGCTGGTGATCCGGGCGCGCCGTAATAAGGTGGTCACGGGCAGTGAGGGCATGATTGGTGAAATCGGCACGGCTGTCACGCCGCTCGCGCCGGATGGGAAAGTTTTCGTGCGCGGCGAATACTGGAATGCACTGGCGCCGGCGCAGGTGGCGGCGGGCGGGCAGGTGCGGGTAGTGGGCATGGATCAACTCAAACTCAAGGTGGAAGCTCTTCCGCCGCGGAACGGAGCCGCAACATGATCGACTTCACGAGCTTTACCACGATCGTGATTATTATCGTGGTGCTGTACCTGCTGTCCTCCATCAAGATCCTGCGCGAGTATGAGCGCGGCGTCATCTTCCGGCTGGGCCGCCTGCTGGATCAACCCAAGGGGCCGGGCATCATCCTGGTGTTCGCACCTATCGACCGCATGGTACGGGTTTCGCTGCGGGTGGAAACGCTGGAAGTGCCGCCGCAGGACGTAATCACGCGCGACAACGTCACGGTGAAAGTAAACGCGGTGATTTATTTTCGTGTGCTGGAGCCGCGGCTGGCAATCGTGGAGGTAGCCAATTTCCTGAACGCTACGTCGCAACTGGCGCAAACCACGCTGCGCAGCGTGCTGGGCGAGGTGGAATTGGACGAGCTTCTGAGCCAGCGCGAAAAGCTCAACCTGCGGCTGCAATCCATCCTCGACCAGCACACCTCGCCTTGGGGCGTGAAAGTGACCGTGGTGGAAGTGAAGCAGGTGGACTTAGCCGAGCAGATGATTCGTGCCATCGCCCGCCAGGCGGAGGCCGAGCGCGAGCGGCGTGCCAAGATCATTCATGCGGAAGGCGAATACAGCGCGGCGGAGAAACTGGCAATGGCTGCCGAGGTGATTCAGCACCAGCCGGCCGCCATCCAATTGCGCTATCTGCAAACATTGGTGGAAATCGGCGTGGAGAAAAACACGACCATTATTTTCCCTCTGCCAATCGATATACTGTCATCTTTGGAGCGTGCGTTGAGCAAGCTGGGCGAGCCATCCAAACCTGCTAATTCATGAAGAACAACGAAACCGGCGAGTTCGAACTGGTGCTGGGCAACCGGCAACTGTTGAGCGGATTTTTCGTAGTGGTGATCCTGTTCGCGGTGTTTTTCGTGATGGGGTACATCGTGGGGCGCAATTCCGCACCCACGACGCAGCTGGCGGCGAGTCACGATCAAAACTCGGCGCCGGGCGGGCGGCCGCAGGCGGCTTCGGGGACTGCTCCGGCGACGCAGAATCCGCCAGCGGCTGCCGAGGAGCCGGCCAAGAAGGAAGAGGCCGGCGGCACCGCGGCAGCCCAGCCGCCCGCCACGCAGCCGGCACAGCCGACGGAGACGAAGCCGGTGTCGCCCGCTCCGGCTACTCCCGCCGCAGCCGCTGCAGTCGAACCGGCGCCTGGTGAGATCTACCTGCAAGTGACATCCGTCAAGCCGGACGTAGCCGACACGGTCGTGCGCGGGTTGAAGGACAAAGGCTTCCCGGCGGTGCTCGCTCCGGGTGTGCCGGGCCAGACGCGCGTGTTGGTGGGGCCTTACACCGATCGCGCCAAACTCGGACAGGCCAAAGCGGAACTGGAGCGTTTGGGATTCTCCCCATTTGTGAAAAGATAAATAACGTGAGCGATACGTTAGTGCGCATCGGTGGAATAATTGGCCGCCCGGCGCGCCTGCCCGAGTGGGCCCGCAAGAGCGCTACGCACTATGAAGCGCTGCACCGCCTGAAAACCGGCTTCCGCGAACTGAATCTGCACACGGTCTGCGAATCCGCGCGCTGCCCGAATATCCATGAATGCTTCGCGCGCGGTGCGGCCACTTTCATGATTCTGGGCAACCTGTGCACGCGGGGCTGCGGATTCTGTTCCGTGCCCAAAGGATCGCCCGCGCGGCAGGATATGCAACTCGATCCGGCGGAGCCTGCCAATGTGGCGCGCATGGCCGCCAGCATGCAGCTGCAATATGTGGTGATCACCAGCGTAAATCGCGACGATTTGCGCGATGGCGGATCCGCGCATTTTGCCGAAACGGTGCGCGCGGTACGCGAGGCTTTGCCGGACGCGCGCGTGGAAGTGCTGACGCCCGATTTTTGCGGAGACCTGCAGGCCGTGGCGCGTGTGCTGGATGCCGGGCCGCACGTGTTCAATCACAACATCGAAACCGTGCCGCGCCTGTACAGCCGTGTGCGTCCGCAGGCCAATTATCAACAATCGCTCGATGTGCTGGATTTCGCGCGCCGCTACCGTCCGGCGATCCTTACGAAATCCGGCCTGATGGCGGGCCTGGGCGAGACCGAAGCGGAGGTGCAGGCGGTGCTGCGCGATCTGCGGGCCGTGGACACGGCGGTGGCGACGATCGGGCAGTACTTGCGTCCCACGCGCCGCAACCTGCCGGTGGCGGCGTATATCGAGCCGCGGCAATTCGATGCGTATCGCGATTATGGCCTCGCGATCGGTTTCCGAATGGTGTTCAGCGGCCCACTGGTGCGTAGTTCGTACATGGCGGATCGGGTGAGCAACGAAGCACGGCGGTCCCCAAATTGAAATATCTCGGGGCGCTCGTCACCGCCATCCTGCTGGTGCTGGCGTTTCCGACCTTCAATTTCGTCTGGTGCGCGCCGGTGGCGCTGGCGCCGCTGCTGATCGCCGTGGCCGTCGAGCCGCGCCCGTGGCGCAGATTTCTGCTGGGACACCTGGCAGGGGTGGTTTATTGGTTCGGCGTCTGTTATTGGATTGAAGCGGTGCTGGCCAACTACGGGGGGCTGAACATGCCGCTGGCGTGGCTGGCGCTTTTGCTCTTCTGCCTCATCAAGGCGCTGCACATGGGCGTATTCGCGCTGCTGGCCGGCATGCTGATGCGCAAGTGGTGGGCGGTGCCGGCGGTGGCGGCGCTGTGGGTGGCGATCGAGGCCACCCACGGAATGCTGGGGTTCGCGTGGCTCGCGTTGGGCAACGCAGGCATCGACATGGGACTGCCGATGCGCCTGGCACCCATCACCAGCGTGTACGGTCTGTCGTTCGTCTTTATGATGATGGCCACGGCGCTGGCGCTGGCTGCGCTGCGGCGTCCGCGCGTGGAACTGATGTGGCTGCTACTGCTGCCATTTTTGATCTTCCTGCCGGCGCTGCCCGATGCGCGGCGCGGGCGGGAGACGGCCGTGCTGGTGCAGCCGAACATATCCGAAGATACCCAGTGGACGCCCGAATCGGTGGACCGCATGCAGCGTAATCTGGCGGCGCTTTCGCTGCGGACGGCGATGACGGGCGGAACGGAGCATCCCGCGCTGATCGTTTGGCCGGAGGTGCCCGCGCCGCTCTATTACGATGCGGACCCGCGGTTCCGCGGCTATGTGGAGGATCTGGCGCGCGCCGCCGATACGTATCTTCTGCTGGGGGTGGTGGCCCATACGCCGCAAGGCGCGCCGCTGAATTCGGCCATATTGGTTGCGCCGGATGGGCGGCTGGTGACGCGCTATGACAAGGTCAACCTGGTGCCTTTCGGCGAGTTCGTGCCCTGGCCGTTCGATTTCGTCAAGCGCATTACCACGGAAGTCGGCGATTTCACACCTGGCAAGCAGGTGGTGGTTTCGCCCATCGGCGGCCATAAATTGGGTGTCTTCATTTGTTATGAATCGGTGTTCCCCAACTTCGTGCGGCGTTTCGCGGCAGGGGGCGCCGGGGTGTTGTTCAACATCTCGAACGACGGCTACTTCGGCAGGAGCAACGCGCGCTGGCAGCATCTGGAGATTGTGCGCATGCGGGCGGCGGAGAACCGGCGCTGGATTTTGCGATCGACGAACGATGGCATTACCGGGACGATCGATCCGGCGGGACGCATCCGCGGCACTTTGCCGCTTTATATGGAGGGGGCTTCGCGCACGGGGTTTTCGTATATTGACGAGCGCACTATTTATACGCGCTACGGCGATTGGTTTCCGATTCTGTGTGGGGTGGTGTCGTTGGGGCTGCTGATGATTGGTTTGCGACGTTAAGCTACTCCTCGAACGGCATCATCAATATCATTTGCGTGACTGGCATTCAACCAGAATTCTCTGGGTAACAACGCCAATCCAAAACCATTTATCTGGACGGCTCGCGCACCAATATTCTGGGAAAGGTAAACCGCGCTCGCACAGGCCTACGCAATGTCGCTAAAGATTCGCTTCACAAACAAGATGGATTACGAGCCAGATCTCGCGCTAGGCGAGATTACGCTGGACGACTTCGTCGAGACGTTTGAAACACCCCTGACATTCTGGAAGGCAGACCGTTACGAACGCCAGTGGCGAGAAGACATTGACCGATTGTTGAAGGGAGCCCTGAGGTCATGCCTAATTACATCGATGCTTGACCCCAGATCCGAGGTGTTTGGGGTCTGGTGGAAGCTCTACCGTGAAGGGGACCACGTCGTCGTGCAGAACCAATTGCTCCTGACAGAAGTACTCGGCGGAGACTTGGACCCAGATGAGCCGTACCGCTCCATCCCGGAACGGCTACCGTTTAACGCCGAGGGAGCACTGGTATCCGAATGGCTTCTTGAATTCAGCGAAATCGGAGCTCTCTGAAACCCGTACGGGCGCGTTAAAGGCCAATCTGCCTAGCGCACTACACTCTAGGGTGCCCCAAAGTCCGGTCAGTCGGATCGCCTGTCATCACTGAATCGTCGGCTCGAAACCAGCGCCATTCGGGTCGGCCTCGGCCGTTCCCGACCGCAGATCCCACTCCGCAGCCAGAACGTCAGCGGTCGAGTCCAGTAGCTCCAGCAGAGCGTCCAGCCTTCGTGCAAACTTCCGCAAGTCGAAAGAATCCCGAGCTTCGGTTTCGCCGGGAAAGCGGAACACGTACTGGCCGGGATCAACTTCGTTGACGCTCTCAATGATCGCTTTAAAATCGTCCAGGTTCTCAATGCCCTGGCACTTGAATTCCTGTTGCCACCCCAACGCTGTCACAATCTGGCACACGAACTGCGCCAGCCAGGACACCGAGTGCGTCTTGCCAATCGAGATCCGGTCGGGCCTGGTCCGCAGAAAATTGCCGCCTTCAGCGAGAACAATCGCCTTTAGGTAAAGCTCTAAGGCGTGGCGGTACATGAAGACGACCGGACCGGCTGCGAGGGGGGTATACGGGCCGGAATGGAGGTCGGTCGCTTCCGCCAGATTCTTCGCAGCCGCATGAAAGGAGCGGGCGAAGAGCCACAAATCCTGCTCCGGGATGTTGCGCCGACCCAGCGTTTTATTGCGTAACGCGGGATTTGGCGCGGAATGACGACGACGGCTCCGCTTCTGCATGCCTATTTCAGTTTAGTGCCAACGCTGCGAGCCGTCACTACCTTTACTAAACCTCAAATAGCGAGACGGCCCACCCAGTGTGTGCCGTGTTCGTGGCAGGTTGGCTACAAGGCAGCATGAGTACGATGATTATCGTGTCACACCGCCTGGCGCGAACTGCCGGCCGCGTGATTGCCGGTGCCTCAGGGCTGAAAAGTAGAGCAATCCGAGTTACGAACCCTCTACCCGCAGGTTATTCGTCACGGAAAAAACGTTCGGCACGCCATTAGCCCGCAGGTTACACAAGTTCTTATCCATCTCGTTGGCCACTACGCCCTCCAAGGTGACGTGGCCGTTTTCGACGATGATGTGAATCGAAGGCACGGCGCGGAAGCCATAGCGCGTGGATAACGCGGGATCGCCGTAAATCGCGCGGTAGACGGCCCGGCGGATCTGGTCATCCATAGGCGAGAGCGGCAATACTTTGATCTCGTTGGTCACTTGGGTAACGCCTTCGATGCGCTTCACGACGTTTTCGGCATCCGATTTCAATGTGGGACGCACAACCGCGCCCAGCAGCGTAACAGTGCTGCCCTCGACGCGAAAGGCGAGGTCGTCGAAGACGCCGTAGTAGGGCAGCATTACGAGTTGATGGCGCACCTGTTGCGCGATATGGCTCTCGTTGGGACTGCCCGCCACGAACGCGTCATCATGCTGTTTCTGCGCAGCCCGTCCCGTGGCGATGACGAGGCATCCCGCTAGAATCAACCGGCTTACTCGACCTGACATACATCCTCCTCTAAGTCCAGTGTAAGTGGACGGCCGTGTTCGGGGTTAGCGGTAACATCAAGGTGGATCGTCGGGTTTGTGAGGTTTTTCACCGAATCGTTGCCAGCCACTCGCGCGCCACCGCAGCGACCGGCTGATGCGCACCATCCACTTTGTGATTCATGTCACGCATAGCTGCGGCCGTAATCTTGCCCGCGAGTTGGTTGAGCGCCGCGCGGAGGCCCGGATGGGCTTGCAGACTTTCGGAGCGCACGATGACTGCGGCCTGGTACGGCGGAAAATAGTGCCGGTCGTCGCGCAGGACCTGTACGTCCAGCACGGACAGCATGCCGTCGGTGGCATTCGCCGCGGCCATATCCACCTGCTTCTGTTCGAGTGCGCTGTAGAGCAGTCCCAGATCCATGCTCTTGGGGGCGCCGGCCAGAGGCAAATGGTAGGTGCGGAGCAAGCCGGCTAAGCCGTCGGGACGCTGTAAGAATTCGTAACCCACGCCGAGCGTCCAGCCTTGTTTGCGGCGGGCGGCGTCGGAGAGTGTGGCGATTCCCTCCGCGCGCGCCTGGGGACCGCGTACCACCATGGCGAACGTGTTGTCGAAGCCGAGGGGATCCAGCCACTCGAGTCCCCAGCGCCTCCGGTACTCCGTGCGCACGGTTTCCAGCACGGCGGCTGGGTCGGACGAAGGGGGGAGTTTCAGCACCGCGGTGAGGGCAGTGCCGGTGTATTCGGGGTACATGTCGATCTCGCCGTTACGCAAGGCCTGCTGCGCCAGGAGCGTGCCGCCCAAATCCAGTTTGCGGGCTACCTTAACGTGGAGGCTGCGTTCCAATTGTTGGGCGACGATCTCGCCCAGGATGATCTGCTCGGTGAAGTTCTTGGAGCCGACGGTCAGCGGGTGGGTGCGCGAACAGCCTAGCGCGGGTAAAATGAGCAGGGCGCAGGCCGCGATGTATGCGAAGGAAGGCCTCTTCGGCGGAACATTCATCGCTACGATTCTACACAAATCGCGGCCGCAACAATGGGTTCGCTGTAGCGGGGCTGAAGCCCCGCGCCGGCTAAAGCCCGCCTTCCACGGGCCGCACACACTGGGAGAATTTGGAAGTCGGATTATTGCGCGGCGGTCAGTTCTGCATCGGCCAACAGGGTGGGCGCCGCCGTGTACTGGCGCGCAACCTGCGGCGTCACTACATAGCGCATGGCCTGTTCGGCTATTTTGCGGAATTGCGGATCGCCGCTGGCGCGCCACACGGAGTTCGCAGCGCGAGCCAAGGCGACGTTTTCATCCCGTTCGGGATGCGGGCGGTAAGCGGCATCGGTGGCCGTGCGCGCGGTGACATAGCCCGCGCCGGCGGTGTCAGGAAAATTGGCGGCGATGAACGCGAGGCCGTGCTCCGCACGTTCCAGCCACTTCCGATCCTGGGTTGCGGAGTAGAGGCTGAGAAACGCGCGGGTCATGGCCAGTGTGTCACCCAGGTACGGCCCGGCGGAGTCTGTCTCGTCGTGCCGGAATCCGCCGTCGCCCAGCGCACGGTGCGCCATCACCCAGCGCGCCGCACGCTCCGCCTCAGCCAGACAGGCGGGGTCCGGAACCGCCTGAGACAACACCGTCAGCGCCGTGATGGCCCATCCGTTTTCGCGCGCGTAAATGTGCCGGTCGACGCGCGGCACACCCAGCCGGCGGCGGCCGGCGTCGTTCAATTTGAAGTACGCCGCGCTGTGCCGGCCATCGATCAAATCGGCGTCCTGGCTGGTGTAGAACGCGCCGTCGGGCGAGGTCAGGAAGGACTGCAGAAACCGGCGAATATCCCGGGCCGCCTGGAGATACTCGGGCTTATGGAATTGCTGCCAGGCCATGGCGTAGATGCGCAGATTTTCGGCCTGAAACTGCATGATTTTTTCAAAATGCGGATGCTTCCAATCGCCGTCGGTCGAATACTGATAAACGCCGCCCCACACCGGATCGATCAAGTTGAGCTGCGCAGTCAGCGTCTCGAGCGCCATCTTCTCGGCCTGCGCGTCACCCTGGCGGGCCAACAGCATGGCGTACTCTACGCCGTCCCAATCGAGAAACTTCTGATTGAATCCCCAACTGCCGTTTTTCGAATCGTAGCGGAGGCGGTAGTTGGCCGCGAGCTGCTCGCGCATCTCGGCGGGCAGCGTGGGACTGGACGCGAACTGGATCGGCTCTTCGGCGACGACGGACGGCCCCGGTGCGGGATCGGCGATGATGGCCCGCAGCATGGCAATCATCTCCCGCGGCGCGATGTAGCCTGCGCGCTTGACGATTTCGTGACCCGCGGGGTCGAATACGATGGTGGCCGGCCAGCCGTAATCCTCATAGCGGCTGGAAAGATCCGGCCGGGAATCCTGGTCCACCTTCACCAGGACATACTTGGATTTCAATAGCGCCACCGCGGTGGGGTCTTGATACGTGGTGGCATCCATCACGTGGCACCAGTGGCACCAGACGGCTTCCAGATCGAGCAGGACGAAACGGTCTTCGCGTTTGGCGCGCGCGAAAACGTCGTCGGACCACTGGTTCCATTCGAGCGGTGGCGGCGGGGTGCCGGCCCAGGCGGAAACGGCCAGGAGCAGAGCGGGTAATAGCTGCCTCATAACCTATGTTACGGGCAGCGGTAACGACTTGGATTGCTTTACCGGCGCATCCAGTGGCCGCGTACGAAGCGGTAGTGGCGGCCATTCGGGACCCAGTGGGCGGGGACCCAACGCGCACCGGGCCTTGGCGCCCGCAGCCAGCTTCCAGGGACCCAGCCCCAGCTTCCACCACGCCAATCCCAGTACCCGTCGGCCCACACAAAGCCTGGCCCGGGTGCCACGCCCACAACTCCGTAGCGTGGGGGAGGCGGCGGCGCAGCGATATAGACGCCTCCGGAGCAAGCGCCGAGTACCAGCAGGGCGGGCGCGGCCAACCATGACAACCTAAGTTTTCGGTTCATTTGTGCACCTCCCTATCTCAAACGCACATATGGCGTACCGGGTTGCGGTGAAGGTGCCAAATTGAACGGGATTTAATGTCCACGGTCCGTTTGGCATGACCGTTTGCATTCGGCTTCCGCCGCGATAGATAATATCCGGAACACGGAGGCACCCTATGACAAAACGCATTCTCCTGGCCGGATTGCTGGGCGGAATCGCCATGTACGTCTGGACGTCAGTGGCCCATCTCGCGCTACCTTTGGGCCAAGCTGGAATCAAAGAGATTCCGAACGAAACCGCGGTACTCAGCGCCCTGAGATCGTCGCTGGGCGAGAGTGCCGGCTTGTACTTCTTCCCCGGCACGGGACTCGGCCCGGATGCCACGGCGCAACAGAAGCAAGCCGCCATGCAGCAGCAGGAGCAGAGGGTGGCTACCGAACCGGGGGGCATCCTGATGTACAATCCTCCGGGGGCGCTGGCTTTCTCGCCCAGTAAGTTGATCATCGAGTTTGTAAAGGAGCTGATCCAAGCGTTGCTGGTAGTAATTCTGCTGGCCCAGACCCGACTGGCGAGCTTTGCCGCGCGTCTTGGATTTGTGGTTATGGCAGGCGTGATGGTGGCTATCGGAACGAATGTGTCCTATTGGAACTGGTACGGCTTCCCAACGACATACACTCTCGCATACATTACGACAGAAATCGTGGGATTCGTTTGCGTCGGGCTGATCGCTGCCGCCATCATCAAGCCGGATCAAGCCGGCGCGATGAATGCGCCACCCCAGGCGAGGGGGTAAGATAGTCTGTTCCAATTGGGGAGGATTCCATGCAATTATCGCGGCGGGATTATCTGGCGCTGCTCGGCGCCGGCGCGGCATTAGCGGCCACACCCGGCGGCGATGCGGACCGCGAGCAGCGCATGCAATGGTGGCACCAGGCCAGATTCGGCATGTTCATCCACTGGGGCCTTTACAGCGTGCTGGGACGCCACGAGTGGGCCATGGAGGAGGAGGGCATTCCGGTGGCCGAATATCAACTGCTGGCCAAGCGCTTCACACCCAAGCCGAACGCCGCGCGCGACTGGGCGCGGCTGGCCAAACAGGCCGGCCAAAAATACATGGTGATGACCACCAAGCATCACGAAGGTTTCTGCCTGTTCAACACCCAGTACACCGACTATTGCGCGCCCAAACAAGCCTGCGGCCGCGACCTGGTGAAGGAGTTCGTGGAAGCCGTCCGCGGCGAGGGGCTGCGCGTGGGTTTTTATCATTCCCTGATGGACTGGCATCATCCCGATGGCGCGCGCTGCCTGCATGACGAAGACGCGCGCCGCCGGTTCGTCGATTACGTGCATGGTGAGATCCGCGAGTTGATGACCAATTACGGCAAGATCGACGTGCTGTGGTATGACGTGGACTGGCCGCTGGACGCCGCCGGATGGGAATCCGAAAAGATGAACAAGATGGTGTTCGACCTGCAGCCCGGCATCATCGTGAATAACCGCAACGGACTGCCGGGCGACTTCTCCACGCCGGAGCAGGAAATCAGCGCGGCGAAGGGAGGGCGCGCCTGGGAGTCGTGCATGACCATGAACGATAGCTGGGGATACCAGGCGGCCGACGATGCCTGGAAGACGCCCAAACAGATTGTGCGCAACCTGGGTTTGTGCGCGCGGGATGGCGGGAATTACCTGTTGAATATCGGTCCCCGCGGCGACGGTTCGATTCCCGAGGATTCGGTGCGAATTCTAAGTGAAGTGGGCCGCTGGGTGGAGCGCAACGGCCAGACCATCTACCAGGCGGAACCCTGCCGCGTGCATTCATCCGAATTCGCCGGCTTTACCCGCAAAGGCAACACGCTTTATATGCACGTGCATTTCTGGCCCGGCGAAACGGTCGCGCTCGGCGGGTTGAAGACCAAGGTGGTCTCCGCCAAGCTACTGGCCAGCGGACAGGCGGTGGAATTCGAGCAGGAGCAGTTCCGCGTGCGTTTCAAAGGTCTGCCGAAGACTGCGCCGGACCATCCGGTGACCGTGCTGGCCATCGAATGCGATGCCGAACCGGTGCAGGATACGGGCGCGGTGCGGCGTGAGCGGCCGCGATTGAAGGCGTAGGCGGGCGCGTTCCGTTATGGGGATTGCCAAAGAATACAGCCTCGTGCCACGGGCCGTTCCGTGCGTCGAAACGCCATTCCGCCGGATCGTAACGGATTTGCCGGTGCCCGAGTCGCTACCTATATTGGAGCGCCTGCACGCATACGAACCGGTCGCAATGCGCGGGCAGCCGCCCATTGTCTGGGATCGCGCCGAAGGCTTTCAGGTTTTCGATGCTTGGGGCAACCAGTGGATCGATTGGTCCGCCGGGGTGCTGATCGCCAACGCCGGCCATGGCCGGCAGGAGATTGTCGACGCCATCGCGGCGCAGGCCAACGCGCGTCTGCTCACGAATTATTGCTTTCCGAGTGAAATCCGCGCGCGCCTGGTGGAAAAGCTGGCCTCCATTCTGCCCGCGCCGCTGAAGAAAGTCTTCCTGCTGACCACCGGCTCGGAAACCGTGGAGACCGCCATCAAGCTGTGCCGCACGCACGGTGTCAAATGCGGCGGACGCTCGAAAAACGTCATCGTCTCCTTCGACCAGGCATTCCACGGCCGCACGCTGGGCGCGCAACAGGCGGGCGGAATCCCTGCGCTGAAGGAATGGATCGTGAATTTTGACGCGGGCTTCATGCAAGTACCGTTTCCGGATGGCTATCGCACGCCGGACACTTCCTTCGCGCTTATTCGAGCGCAGCCTGCGCGACCATGCCATCGAACCGCAGAACGTGGCTGGCGTAATGATCGAGACTTACCAGGGCGGTAGCGCCGCTTTTGCGCCCGCCGCTTACATGCGCGATTTACGGTCTTGGTGCAGCGGGCACAAAGCGCTGCTGGTGTGCGACGAAGTGCAGGCCGGCTTCGGCCGCACGGGTACGCTTTGGGGATTCGAGCACTACGGCATCGTTCCGGACCTGGCGCTCTTCGGAAAGGGCATATCGAGTTCGCTGCCGCTGGCCGCGGTGGCCGGGCGTCCCGATGTGATGGATCTGCAGCCCGCCGGCAGCATGACCTCGACGCATACCGGCAATCCGGTCTGTTGCGCCGCGGCGCTGGCTTCCATCGATTTAGTGCTGCGCGAGAATCTCGCGGAGAACTCCCGCCGCGTGGGCGCGGTGTTGCATCAGAAACTGTGCGCGCTGGCAGCCCGCACGCCGCAGATCGGGCGCGTGGATGGCAAAGGACTGGTGGCCGGCATCGCGTGTGTGATCCCCGGAACGAAAGAGCCGGATGCCGCGCTGGCCTGGGATGTGGTACGGCGCGCGGTGGAGAAGGGCGTTCTGATGTTCGCCCCGGTGGGACATGGCGGCGCCACCATCAAAATCTGCCCGCCGCTGGTGATCACCGAGGCCGCGATCCTCGATAGTATGGCCGGCTTTGAGGAGGCGTTCGCGGAAGCCCTGGGCGCGCGGGCCGCGGCTGCGTAATGGCCGGCCCCGAAGTCCTGATCGTGGGCGGCGGCATGATCACGCACGATCAACTGCTGCCCTCGCTCTATCATATGCAGCGGCAGGGCCGGATCGGGGCACTGGCGGTGTGCGCGTCGCGATTCAGCACGGTGGAGGCGCTGGCAGGCGCTGAAACGCTGCTGCGCGCCTTTCCCGGACAATCGTTCCGCGCCTGGCCGGACCGCGCCGGGGCGCCGCAGCCGGAGTTGTATCGCGAAGCCATCGCCGCGCTTGCGCCGCGCCAGATCGTGGTGGTGGCGGTGCCCGATCAACTGCATTATGAAGTGGTGATGGCCGCGCTGGCCCGCGATCAACATGTGCTGTGCGTCAAACCGCTGGCGCTCTTATACCGGCATGCGGTAGAGATCGAGAGGGCCGCCCGCGCCCGCAAGCTGCTGGTAGCCGTCGAATATCACAAAAGATTCGACGACCGCAGCCTGCTGGCCCGCCGCAAATATCGTGCGGGCATGTTCGGCGAATTCCGCCTGGGGTCGGCGCGGCTGTTCGAGAAATGGTATTACCGCCACTCTAATTTCCAGAATTGGATGACTGCCGAACATTCCGATGCCTTCACGTATATCGGCTGCCATTACGTGGACCTGGTTCATTTCATTACCGGCCTGCTGCCGGTTGCGGTCAGTGTGTATGGTGTGCGCGACCGTTTTCCTAATGGGAACGAAGGCTTTCTCTGGACTGATGCGCGCGTGATCTGGAGCAACGGCGCGTGCCTGAATGTGCAGAACGGCCTCGGCTTTCCGGACGACGCTCCGGGCACAAATACGCAGGGCCTGACGCTCTATTGCGGTGGCGATGACAGGGGCGGGTTGCTGGAGCACTCGGATCAGTATCGAGGCCTGAAGTACAGTTACACGAGTAAACCGGATTCGCCGGGTGCAACTGTCTACGCCGAGCCTAGCCCGGATTACTTCCAGTATGTGGACTTAGGCGGCGGGGGACTGACTCCGACCGGTTATGGCTATCGCTCAGTGGAGCACATAGTATCGAGCATCATGCGGGTGGAATCCGAGCCGGAGTTATTCGACGAAATCGAACGTGCCGGACTAATCGCCACAGCGCGTAACAGCAGCTATAACGAGCGGGTGATCGAAGCAGGCCGCCGGTCGATCCTGAGCGGCGGCCGGGAAGTGACATTGGAGGGCGGGCTTTAGCCGGCGCGGGGCTTTAGCCCCGCCTGAGCCGCGAGCAAAACGTTCGGTGCATACTACAATCGTTTCGTGAGCAAACGACGGATTTTGGTAACGGGCGGGGCGGGCTATATCGGGTCGCACACGGCGCGGATGCTGTTGCGGCGCGGCTATGACGTCACTGTGGTGGACGATCTTTCGCGTGGGTACCGGCACAACGTGGAGACGCCAATTTTCCATCAAATGCGCGTGCAGCAGACCGATGAACTGGCGGAGGTGCTGGCCGGACATGACGCAGTGATTCACTTTGCGGCGTTTATCTCGGTGGGCGAATCGATGCAGGCGCCGGAGATGTATTTCGAGAACAACACGGCGGGGTCGCTGTCGGTGGCGATGGCGATGCTGCGGGCAGGCGTGAAGCACCTGGTATTCTCCTCGACCGCCGCGGTATATGGCATACCGCAGACTTCGCCGATTCCGGAGAGCGCGGCCATCTTGCCGGTGAATCCGTACGGCGAATCGAAGGTTATGGTGGAGACGATGCTCCGCTGGTTCGATAGCATACACGGGCTGCGCAGCGTATGTTTGCGCTACTTTAACGCTTGCGGAGCAGACCCGGCGGGTGGGCTGGGCGAGGAGCACGATCCCGAGACGCATCTGCTTCCGCTGATGCTGCGGGCGGTCGCGACGGGCGAGCCGTTTACCGTGTTTGGAACCGACTACAATACGCCGGATGGCACTTGCATACGGGATTACATTCACGTGAACGATCTGGCGGAAGCGCATATTCTGGCGCTGGAGGCGCTGCTGGCAGGCGGCGCATCGGATCAGTTCAACGCAGGCATTGGAAGCGGGCATTCGGTGCTGGAGATGATTCGCAGTGTGGAGGAAGTGACTGGACGGAAGGTGCCATATAAGAAGGGTGCGCGGCGGGAAGGCGATCCGCCGGCGCTGGTGGCGAATGCGGACAAACTGCGGAGAGTGTTAGGTTGGAAGCCGAAGTATGAGGCGGTGCGGGAGATCGTGGCCACGGCTTGGAAGTTTGAGATCGCTACGCGCGCACGGGGCCGGGGGCCAGGGGACGGGGGGCGGGGTTGTGTTTCTCCCACCCAGTCCGGGGAGCATGAACAATGAAGTGGTTTGCGGCATTTTTATTGGTTGACTGCATGTTTGCACAATCGTCTTATGACTTACTGCTGAAGGGCGGCCATGTTATCGATGGCAAGAACAAGATCAGCTCCGTGATGGATGTGGCAATTGCCGATGGTAAAATTGCGGCGGTCGCCGCGGATATCCCGGCGGCCAAGGCCCTGAAAGTCGTGGATGTCTCCGGGCTGTATGTCACTCCGGGGCTGATCGATATGCATGTGCATGTCTATGCTGGCACCGGGCAGCGGGGCGCCTATTGCGGCGACAACAGCGTTTACCCGGATGGCTTCACGTTCCGCTCGGGCGTAACCACGGTGGCGGATGCAGGCAGCTCCGGCTGGCGCAATTTTCCGGATTTCAAGGACCGGGTAATCGACCGCGCGCGTACCCGCGTGTTGGCGTTTCTGAATATCGTGGGCGCCGGAATGGGCGGCGCCGTCGAACAGGACACCGGCCAGATGGACGCCAAGTCCGCCGCCGATATGGCTATGCAATACAAAGACACGATTGTGGGCATCAAAACGGCGCACTACGCCGGTCCGGAATGGATAGCCGTGGAGCGGGCAGTGGAAGCGGGCACGCTGGCGAATATCCCGGTGATGGTGGACTTCGGGACCTTCCGGCCGGAGCGCCCGTTTCAGGATCTGGTGATGAAGAAGCTGCGTCCGGGGGACATCTACACGCACACGTATTTGAGCTGGGTGCCGATGCTGAACGATCACGGGCGGATCCTGCCGTACCTGTTCGAAGCGCGGAAGCGTGGGGTGATCTTCGATGTGGGCCACGGAGGCGGCAGTTTCCTGTTCCGACAGGCGGTTCCGGCGATGCGGCAAGGGTT
Source organism: Bryobacterales bacterium (assembly GCA_963818855.1). Lineage (GTDB taxonomy): Bacteria > Acidobacteriota > Terriglobia > Bryobacterales > Bryobacteraceae > Bog-159. The sequence continues at coordinate 332,869 of CAWFUH010000002.1, forward strand.
CGGGCCGGATTCGATTTCGACGGATTTGCATATCGGCAGCATGAACGCGGGCATGAAGGATATGCTGAACGTCATGTCGAAGTTCCTGAATATCGGAATGCCGCTCGACGAAGTGATCTTGCGGTCGACGTGGACGCCGGCGCGGGAGATCCGGCACGAGGAGTTGGGAAGTTTATCGGTGGGGGCGGCGGCGGATGTGGCGGTGCTGCGGGTGGAGGAAGGGCATTTCGGATATGTGGACACCTACGGCGCGCGCATGCAGGGCACGCGCAAGCTGGAGTGCGAATTGACGGTGCGCAACGGGCGCGTGGTGTGGGATCTGAACGGGATTACGCGGGAGGATTGGGAGGGCTTGGGGAACTACCTGGCGCAGGGGGACGGCAGATGGGACGGCACGCTGGCGGGGGAAGTGCGCAAGAGGAAATAGGCCGGTGACGCGGGATCGGCGGTGGGTGCCAGGCGCTGGGTGGTGGGTGCTGGCTTTAGGGACCTGCGGCGTCTCAGCCTTATCCGGGCAGACTACGCTGACTCTTACCTTGGACGATGCTTTGGCGCGGGCGCGCCAGGTGGCCCAGCAGTATCAGTCGGCGGTGATTACGGCGGAACTGGCGCGCGAGGACAAGGTGCAGGCCAAGGCGGCGCTGCTGCCCACGGTTACCTGGTTCAACCAATACATCTACACGCAGGGGAACGGCACACCATCGGGCATTTTCGTAGCGAATGACGGCGTGCACATCTACAACAATCAGGCGTTGGTGCATGAGGATCTTTTTGCGCCGGGCAAGCGGGCGGACTATCAGCGGGCCATCGCGGCGGAAGCGGCGGCGCGGGCCAGGGCGGATATCGCGGCGCGGGGAATGGCGGCTACCGTTATACAGAATTACTACACCCTGCTGGCGGCGCAGCGGAAGTATACGAACGCGCAGCAAAGCCTGAAGGAAGCGCGGGATTTTGCGAACATCACACGCAAGCTGGAGGCGGGCGGCGAGGCCGCGCATTCCGACGCGGTGAAGGCGGAGATTCTGCTGGAGCAGCGGCAGCGCGATGTGCAGGATGCGCAACTGGCGATCGAGCGGACGCGGATCGGATTCGCGGTTTTGTTGTTTACCGACTACACAAAGGAGTTTGCGGTGGAGGATAATCTGGCGACAGCTCCGGTCTTGCCGGTCCGGGCGGACGTGCAGCAGATGGCGGGACGCAACAATCCGGACATACGCGCGGCGCAGGCCACCGTGCGGATCGAAGAGTGGGACCTGAAGTCTGCACGGGCGGCCTATTTCCCGATCTTGTCGCTCGACTATTTTTATGGCATCGACGCCAACCAGTACGCCATCTGGAACCAGCACAATGAGCGCAACCTGGGATCGGTAGCGCAGGCCACCTTGACGATTCCGGTATGGAACTGGGGCGCCACGCGGAGCAAGGTGCGGCAGAGCGATCTGCGGCTGCAGCAGGCGCGGTTGGACTTGAGCCTGGCGCAGCGGCAGTTGCTGGCGAATCTGGACTCGTTCTACCTGGAGGCGGAGGCGGCGCATGCGCAGCTCGATTCATTACGGCGGTCGGAGGAACTGGCGGCGGAGAGTTTGCGGCTGACGCTGCTGCGGTACCAGGCGGGCGAGGTTACGGTGCTGGAGGTGGTGGATGCGCAGAGCACCCTGGCACAGGCGCGCAATGCGTACGACGATGGGTTGGTGCGGTATCGGGTGGGGCTGGCGGCCCTGCAGACTTTGACGGGGGCATTTTGAGATGAGCCGGCGCAGCCATTTGTATTGGAGGGCGGGCTTTAGCCGGCGCGGGGCTTCAGCCCCGCTGCAAAGAGCGGGTCTGGAGACCCGGACCCAGAGGGTACCCCGGCGTAGACGCCTGCCCCACCTTGTCCTGCTGCTGTCGGCATTGGTTCTGCTGGCGGGGTGCGGGAAGAAGGAGGAGAAAGAGGCGGAGCCGGTCGCGCCGGTGCAAACCGCGGAGGTGCGCACCGATTCGATACGCCGGGTGATCGAAGCCGATGGGATCCTCTATCCCCGGAACCAGGCTTCGGTGGTGCCGAAGATCAGCGCGCCGGTGAAGACGTTTTATGTGACTCGCGGGGATCATGTGCGCGAAGGCCAGTTGCTGGCTCTTCTGGAGAACCGCGATCTGGCGGCCGCGGCCGAGGAGAGCAAGGGACAGTTCGACCAGGCGGAAGCGAATTATCGCAGCACTACATCGGCGGCAGTGCCGGAACAGGTGGTGAAGGCGCAGACCGACGCGCAGGCCAGCAAGGAGGCCATGGACGCGGCCAAGAAGGTGCTCGACAGCCGGCAGAAGCTGTTCCAGGAAGGCGCGCTGGCGCGCAAGCTCGTGGACGACGCGCAGGTGGCCTATGTACAGGCGCGCAGCCAGAACGAGGCTGCGCAGCAGCATCTGGAAGCCTTGCAGAGCGTGGGCAAAGAGGAGCAGATCAAGTCGGCGGCCGCGCAGGTAGATACGGCGAAGGCGCACTATCAGGGGTCACAGGCGCAGTTGGCGTATTCGGAAGTGCGCAGCCCGATAGCCGGGGTGATCGCGGACCGCCCCGTGTATCCGGGCGAGATGGCGACGGCCGGAGCGCCGCTATTGACCGTGATGGATAACACGCGGGTGGTGGCGCGGGCCAATGTGCCGCAGGGGCAGGCCGGCTACCTGAGAGTGGGCGATGCGGCGGCGGTGAAGCAGGCGGACATGACGGACGCCGTGGCCGGGAAGGTGATCGTAGTGAGTCCGGCGGTGGACCCGAACAGCACGACGGTGCAGGTTTGGGTGGAGACGGCGAACCCCGGAGAACGGCTCAAGCCCGGCGTGTCGGTGCATGTGACGATCGTCGCGCGCACCATCAAGGATGCCCTGGTGGTGCCCGCGGCGGCGCTGCTGCCGGCGGAGGAAGGCGGCACACAGGCGGACGTGGTGGGCACCGATGGCGTAGTCCATGTGCGCAAGATTGAGACGGGCGTGCGCGATGGGGACAACGTGCAGGTGTTGAGTGGATTGAAGCCGGGAGAGCGGGTGGTCACGGTGGGCGGGCTCGGCCTGGAGGATGGCGCCCACGTAAAGGTAGAGCGGGAGAAGGAACGCTAGTGACCAGCGGCGGCGGCGAGCATTGGACGGCGCGGCACGCCAAGCCGGTGATCTTCGTCATCGTGACCCTGGTGGGTGTGGGGATCTACATGGCGAACGCGATACCGGTGTCGGTGTTTCCATCGACGGATTTTCCGCGCGTGGTTATCGGCGTGGATAACGGTGTGGCGCCCATCGACCAGATGCTGGTAACGGTAACGCGGCCGATTGAAGAAGCCGTGAACGCCGTGCAGGGCGTGGAGAAGGTGCAATCCATCACCAGCCGCGGGCAGGTGGAAGTAGACTTGTTCTTTTCGTGGAAGGTGGAGATGTACCGCACGCTGGAACTGGTTAACGCGGCGCTGGCGCGGGTGCAGCCCACCCTGCCGCCCACGGCGAAAATCTCTGCGAACCGGCTCACTTTCGCGGCATTCCCGATCATGGGCTACAGCCTGACGTCGGACACCATTCCGCAAACGCAGCTCTGGGAGATGGCCACGTACGAATTGAAGCCGCGGCTGAACCGGCTGGCGGGCGTCTCCACAGTGGTGATCCAAGGGGGGCAGGAGCCGGAGTTTGAAGTGCGGCCGGACCCTGCCAAGCTGCTGGAAAGCGCGGTCAGCCCGCCGGGGCTGCTGGACGCTATTGGACGCAGCAACCTGATCGATTCGCCGGGGCTGATCGAAAACCGGCATGAGCTGGTGCTTAGCCTGGTAAGCGGCCAGGTGCGGACGCCCGAGGAGATCTCGAACATCGTGGTGCGGACCACGCCCGCCGGAGCGCCTATCCGCATAGGCGATCTGGGGCAGGTGCTGCCATCGGTGAAACCGGTGTACACGATTGTGACCGGCAACGATAAGCCGGCCGTGCTGCTGAATATCTACCGCCAGATGGACAGCAACACGGTGGCCGTGGCCGACGCGGTGCACGCCGAGTTGGAGAAACTCCGCCGGACCATGCCGCGCGGGGCGATATTGATGCCCTTCTACGATCAATCCGAGATCGTCACCGAGTCGATCCAGAGCGTGCGCGACGCCATCCTGGTCGGGCTGGTGCTGGCCTCTCTGATCCTGGTGCTGTTTCTGCGGGACTGGGGGACCTCGCTGGTGGCCGGCCTGGTCATCCCGGCGACGGTGGCGATCACCTTCATCTTTCTGCGCGTGCTGGGCGAGAGCTTCAACCTGATGACGCTGGGCGGACTGGCCGCCGCCGTGGGGTTGGTGATCGACGATGCCATTGTGGTGGTGGAGAACATCGTGGCGCATCGCGATGCGGGCGAAAACCGCGGCGATGCCATTCGAGCGGCGCTGCGAGAGATTCGCACGCCGCTGGTGGGTTCGACCATCACCCCCATCGTGGTCTTGCTGCCTTTGATCTCCATCACGGGCGTTACCGGCGTGTTCTTCCGGGCGCTGGCGCTGACCGTAGGGGTGGCGTTGCTGACCTCGCTGGCGCTGGCCCTGACCTGGACGCCGACGTTGAGCCACTACTTCATCCGTGCACAGAGTGCAAGCGGGGCCAAAAGGGAGGAAAGTGAGCGGGGACGGTCGCGGGCGATACGAATCTACGAACGCGTGCTGCGAAGCATGCTGGAGCATCCGCTGTTGTTCGTAATGTTCGGATTGGGTGTAATTGCCGGCTCTTACTTGTGCTATCAGGCGCTTGGTTCCGACCTGCTGCCCAACATGGATGAGGGTGGATTCATCGTCGATTACATCATGCCGGCGGGATCGTCGCTTGAGGATACGAACCGGGTGGTGTCGACGGTGCTGAAGATCCTGCATCAGACGCCTGAGGTGGAGAGCACTTCGCGGCGTACAGGCCTGCAACTGGGCCTGGCGGCGGTGACGGAGGCGAACAGGGGCGACATCTCGGTGAAGCTGAAGCGCAAGAGGACCCGCAGTGCGGAGGAAGTGGTCGCCGAAGTGCGCGCGAAGGTCACCGAGCGGGAGCCTATGCTGCAGGTGGAATTTCCGCAGTTGCTGCAGGACATGATCGGGGACCTGACCAGCGCGCCGGAGCCGGTTGTGATCAAGCTGTTTGCCCAGGACCCGGCGGTGTTGCGGGCGTGGGCACCGAAGGTGGCGGATGCGATTAAGAAGATCCCCGGCGTGGTCGACATTCTGAACGGCATCGACGACACCATTAGCGGTCCGGCGTTGGTCTTTCAGGTGGACCCGGGGGTGGCGGCGCGCGCTGGATTCACGCCGCAGGAAGTCGAACTGGACACCAGCGTGATTTTGCAGGGCGAGCCGGCGCCGACGCCCGTGGTGGTGAACGATCGGTCTTATACTATCCGTGTACGTTTTCCGGAGCAGGCCCGGGCATCCCTGGAAGCTATCCGGAATACGCTGCTGGTGAGTTCGACCGGGAAGACCGGAACGCTGGGAACATTGGCTACCGCGACGGAGGAGCCCGGGCAAACGGAGATTCGCCGCGAGAACCTGCAGCGCGATGTGACCGTGACTGCGCGCCTGGAAGGGCTGAACCTGGGGGCCGGCATGGCGGCGGTGCAGAAGACGGTGAACGGATTGGGACTCCCGGCGGACATTCGGGTAGCCTACGGCGGCGGCTACGAAGAGCAGCAGCGTTCGTTCCGGGACCTGATGTTCGTGCTGGTGCTGGCGGTGTTGCTGGTCTTCATCGTGCTGCTGTTCGAATTCGGCAGCTTCGCCGCGCCCGTGGCGATTCTGGCGTCGGCGCTGCTTTCGACATCCGGCGTTTTTCTGGCGCTACTGGTGACCGGGACCACGTTCAACATCTCTTCGTTCATGGGACTGATCATGGTGATCGGGATCGTGGCGAAGAATGGCATCCTGCTGTTGGATGCGGACCAGCGATTTCGCCGCGAGGGGATGGCGGCCGAAGAGAGCATGATTCAGGCGGGCGAGCGGCGGCTGCGGCCCATCATGATGACGGCGCTGGCCACCATGGCCGGCATGATTCCGCTGGCGCTGGCGTGGGGCTCGGGATCGCAGATGCTGCAACCGCTGGCGATCGCGGTCATCGGAGGGATACTGGCGTCGATGGTGCTATCGCTGGTGGTGACGCCGGCCGTACATTTCTACCTGGCGGATCGATGGCGGGTGCGGCGGGCGTAGCCCCGCCCAGACACATCACGTTGACATCGTCGTTGGCGGCCAGGCGAGCACCCGCGCCACTGCCGCATAGCGGCCCTGTCGGCATGCCCGCCCGCCACTATCACCTTCATGGCCTCTTGTGATAGCGCTATACTGCCATAGTGGCGCCGTGAGAATTTGTGCAGGGGGCGGCGTCTATTAGCATATGCAAACTGGCAGACTGATTATCGTGCTGGGCGCGCTGGCCCTACGGGGCTGGGCGCAACCATCCGCCGCAGTGGCCGGACCGATCACCGGCTTTGTTTTCGATACGCAACTGGGTGCGGTGCGGCCGATGTTGGGCATTCCTGGTGCCGCGTATCTGGGCAAGGTAGTTGCCACCGGAATGGACGCAGCATCCATCGCTCCGGATGGCTCCGCAGCTTTGGCCGTCGAACGAACCGGCAAACTGGTCCTTTACGGCGCACTACGCAGCGGAACACCTGCAGCTTTGCCCATTACCGGCGCGATCGCGGGGGCCGACCATTTTGCATGGGCCGCCAACAGCGCAACTGCGGCCGTTTACTCTTCGGGCGCGGGCCAAGTGCAAATCCTCACCAGCCTGGCGGCATCGCCGACAGCCGGCGCGCCGATCGACTTGGCGGGTCTGCCTGGACCGGTAACGGCGCTGGCTTTCGACGGACAGCACCTGCTGCTAGGCGTGGCCGCCGCCACTTCTGGCGGTATTTACGTGGCTAGCGCTGCGTCGGGACCGCAACTGATTGCGGCCGCCGCCAGCCCCTCCGCCATCGTGCTGGCGAGCAGCAGCCTGTACTTCGCCGACAGCCAATCGCAGCAGATCTTCCACGTACAGAACTACGCCGGCACGCCCGCCGCTACCGTCTTTGCCAACGACAGCAGCATTAACTCACCTGCCGGCCTGCAGGTATCCGCTGACGGGCAGCGGCTTTACGCGGCCAATGCGGGCAACCAGAAGCTGGGGGTCTACGATATCGTGTCGCGCTCGCCGGTCCAGACTCTCGATCTCAGCTTCACACCCACGCGGCTGGACATCTTCGGCGACTCCTCCGTGTTTCTGATGAATGGCAACGGATCGGGACCGCTTTACGTAGTGCGCGACGGCGGGGCGGGAAAAGCCGCTGTCTATTTCGTCCCGGTGCCGCGCAAGGCGCGTCCGGTCAGGCCGCCGGTCCGTCCGGCCTAGAGCGTACCAGGGGCGCGAGCGATTTCCGCCATTTCAGTCACTGCCTGCCTCCTCAGAGTGCGGCCACTCGCCGCTGCACCAGCAGGAAGTAACATCCGACCGCCACTAAAAGTAACCCATTCACCGCGAGCACGTGCGGCGCCGAATAGATTGGCACCAGGTATCCGGTGATGATACTGCCTAAGGGCATGCCGCCCCGGAAAGCCACGTTGTACACGCTCATCACCCGCCCGCGCATTTCATTGGCGGTGATGAGCTGCACTAGCGAGCTGATCATCGAAAAGACTCCCATCATAGCCGCGCCCGAGACGAACAGGATGGCGCAGCTGAGCACCAGGGATTTGGATAGTGCGAAGCCCGTCATGCCGCAGCCCAATAGAAGCAGCGTCACCAGTGCGAACAGTCCTTTCTTTCGGACGTTGCCAAAGGCGGCCACGATCAATGCGCCCGCCACCGAACCCGCGCCCGAGCTTGAAAGCAAAACCGTAAAGGCCGTCGGACCGCGGTGGAATACGTCTTTGGCAAAGACCGGCAGGAAGGTGAGCATCGGGATGGCCAGCCCTGTCATCAGAAACGCCAGCACGATCAGTCCCACCATGGCGCCCTGCGTCCGAATAAAGCCAATGCCTTGCTGGATACCGGTAAGAATGGATTCGCCCGTCTTGCGCGGGATGAACTTGACATTCAGCAGAAGCAGCGAAATAATGACCGCCACGAATGAGAGCCCGTTAAGACCAAAACACCAGGCGGCGCCCAAACCGGTGAGCGCCAGTCCGCCCAGCATGGGTCCGATCACACGCGCCAGGTTGAACTGAATGGAATTCAGTGCGATGGCGTTGGGCAAATCCTCCTTTTCGACTAGCGTAGGGACCAGCGCCGAATACGCGGGACCTCCAAAAGATTGCGCGCAGCCCACTACAAATGACAGCGTGAGGATGTGCCAGACTTTCACCACCTTCAGTGCAAAGAGCAGCGTGAGCAGGAAGGCGCAGCTCATCTGCACGTATTGCGACCCGAGCAGCACGCGGCGGCGGTCGATGCGGTCGGCGATCACGCCGCCAATCAGCGAAAACATTACGATGGGAATCTGGCCGAGGAAACCGTCGAGGCCCAGCAGAAATGCCGAGCCGGAGATGGAGAGCACCAGCCAGCTCTGCGCCACGCTCTGCATCCAGGTGCCGATCGAAGACGTGCAGGCGCCGAACCAAAGCAGACGGAACTCGCGGTAATGGAAAGCCTTGAAGACCCGGCGCAGCACAAATTTACGGCAACGGCCTTTCCCTCTGGATCAGATGCAGGATGTTGCCGTCGTGGTCCGCAAAAAACAAAAGCCGGTTTCCTTGTTTGTTCATCGGCTCGCTCAGGAAGCGCACGCCAGCGGCCTGCAGGCGCTGGTGCGCGGCGTCGAAATCGTCAACGTCAATGGCCAGGTGGCGGATACCGGGATCATCGAGCTGCGGAGGCGGAAGCGGGCCTTTACCGGGAATGATCTCCAACATGCTGCCATTGGCAGCGCGCACAAAGTAGTTGCCGGCGTACTCGTAATTGATGACGAATTCCAGATGCGCGGCGTACCACTCGGCCAGCGCGCGCGGGTTGGGTGAGGCAATAGCCGTATGCTCCAATCCTCTAAACATAGGGCGATTGTAGCAGGATTGAACTTAAGTCTTGCTTTTGGACTTCTTCAGATCATTCTGCAGCGCCCGGACCTCGTCCGGCATATCGCCGGCATTCTTGGCGTGGTTTAGTTCCCGCCGGCAAGTGGCGGTATCGCCGGTCAGGAACGCGATCTTGGCCAGGAAGTAACACCGGTAACTATTTCCGTTCGGCGCATCGTGTGCCTTCTTTGCCTCATCCAGCGCACCGGTGAGGTTGCCGAGTTGAAGCTGCGCATAAGCCATCAGGATGCGCAGGGAGGAATTGTTCGGGTTCGAATTCGTGAGGGTGGAAAGCCTGGCCAACGCAGCCGCATTTTCGCCGGCACGTATCAGTTGGGCCGCCTGATCCACAATCATGCGGTCGGCGTCACTTAACAAGGTCAAAGCACTCGCCAGCCGGTCGTAGCGCAGTTCCATGGTGGGCGCGGAGACCGGGGCAGCCGGGGTCGATGCCGCCGTGAAGGTAAAGATCAGGAAAAGATTTCGGATCGCACGCATATACTGTTGATGTTCAGTATACGCCCGCGGGTTCCGGTTGGATTCACCGCACCAGCCAGGTCACCCCACACGCTAAGCTGGAGCCGATCAAGGCGCCGGCTACCACGTCACTCAAAAAATGCAGGCCGAGCAGGATGCGAGACAGCGCGATACTGGCGGCGCAGAAGAGCAACCCGGGCAGCAAGTTGGGATAGAATGCCGCCAACGAGAGTGCTACCGCAAACGCCGTGATGGTATGGCCGGACGGGAAGGAGAAACGATCGGGCGGTAATAGTTTGGCCCAACAGTGCGGCTCGATGGCACAAGGGCGTTTGCGGTTAGTGCGCTTCTTCAGGAAAAGGAATGCTGCGATTCCCAAACCCGCGGCCACAGCCGACGTGGACACGGCCGCGAATCGCTCGGGACCGCCGAACAACAGGATGATGATACCCATGGCATACCACAGCCAGCCGTCACCGCCGCGCGTAGCACAGATCATCCACACGCGTACCCAGCGCGGCGCGGGCCAACGATGGACGCGGCGCATCAGCTTATAGTCGCGAGCTGTGATGAACTCTAACACCATCCCAATCTAAGTTATAGTTCCTAAATCCTACAAGAGCATGACATTTGCTTAAAAGCTTGATGAAATCATAGTGTGAAAAAGTTCGATTTTATCTATTTCGATGCGGGAGGCGGGCATCGCAGCGCAGCCATGGCCCTCCAGCAAGTGATTGCGCAACAAGGCCGGCCATGGGAAATTCGCATGGTGAACCTGCAGGAACAGCTCGATAACCTGGATGTTTTTCGCCGCATCACTGGAATCCGCTTGCAAGACTATTATAATCTGCTGCTGAAAAAGGGCTGGACACTGGGCTCGGGCGAGCTGTTGAAGGGACTACATATTATCATCCGTTTGTTTCAGCCCGCGCTGGTGCGCATGTTAAGCGATTTCTGGCGGGCGGGCCGTCCGGATATGGTCGTGTCGTTGATCCCGAATTTCAATCGCGCCCTGAAGCTCAGCCTGGAGGCCGCGTTGCCGGGCACACCATTGGTGACCATTCTTACCGACATCGCCGATTACCCGCCGCACTTTTGGATCGAACGGCAACAGCAGCACCTGATTTGCGGGTCGGATCGAGCGGTCGCCCAGGCCCGCGAATTGGGGTACGAGACGAGTCGCATCTGGCGCGCTTCGGGCATGATCCTGAACCCGAGCTTTTATAATCCGATTAGAGCCGATCGCGGCGCGGAGAGGCAGCGTATCGGACTGGACCCGCAACTGCCGGTTGGACTCGTGCTCTTCGGCGGCGAGGGTTCGGCGGTGATGGTCGAAATCGTGCGCCGCCTCGCTGCCGCGGCACGGCCAATGCAATTGATCCTGATCTGCGGCCGGAACGAGAAATTGGCGGGCCAACTGCGCGCGATGCCCGCTCGCATCCCGATCTTCGTGGAAGGCTTCACCCGTGAAGTACCCTATTACATGCATCTCTCGGACTTCTTTATTGGCAAGCCGGGGCCGGGCAGCCTCAGCGAGGCCGTGGCCATGAACCTGCCCGTGATTGTGGAGCGAAACGCCTGGAACCTGCCGCAGGAGCGGTATAACTGCGATTGGGTACGGGAGCAGGACATCGGCTTGGTGTTGCGCAACTTCCGCGGCATCGCCGGTGCGGTCGATAAGTTGCTGGAGCCGGCCAACTACGCCCGCATGCGCGCGAATGCCGCTACGCTGACGAATCGCGCGGTATTCGAGATCCCGAATATGTTGGAGGCGATCCTGGCGCAAGACTGCGCAATTTCAAAAGTCTGAGAGAAGCTGATTTTTCGCTGGGTCCATTGAACGGAATGGTCGGAACATTGCTCTTGCGCCCATGTTGGGTCTCGTTCCCGTAGTGATGAAGCAGCAAATCTGATGACGGCTGGCAACGTCCTCGACTTACACGGCTCGAACCTCTCCGCCTGGCTTTCGCCCGTAATCGCAGTGGTTGCGCGAGATGTCTTTCCGGAAATCCGAGACCGTTCGACCGAACAATCGATTGTTCTATTGAAGAATACGGACGGACAGTTGCCGCTGTCCCCGCGCGTGAAGACTATCGCCGTAATCGGATCGCACGGCGATGTATGGTGTTCTCTCGGGCGGTGGCTCGGCGCAGGTCCATCGAATGGGCGGCAACGCGGTGCTCCGGCCCGCCGGTACGCCGTTCTTCGAAAGGGTGGTTTGGCATCGCTCCGCGCCGCTGACCGCGATTCGCGCCAAAGCGCCACATGCCGATGTCGGTGCGCAGTACGACGCCGGAACGGATCCGGCCGCCGCGACGTCTGGCGAAAGCGTCCGACGTGGCCATCGTGTTCCTCAACAGCCTCCGAGTTAAGGCAGCGACCACCCGAGCCTATCGCTGCCGGACAACCAAGACGGGTTAGTGAATGCAGTGGCCGCTGCTAATCCGGATAGAGTCAGGTGCGCGAAACCGGCGGCGCGGTGACCATGCCATGGATCGGCCAGGTAAGCGCGGCTTGGAGATGCAGTATCCAGGCATTCGCGGGGCCGAAGCCTCGCTAACATCATCTTCGTAGACATGAATCCATCCGCCAAGCTGCCGTTGACCTTCGCCAGATCGGAAGCCGATCTTCCGCAGCCGCAGCTTACGAAACAGCCGCCTCGGGCGAGTGCCGCCGATCTGGTAGGGATTTTTCCCGATTTCAAGGACAGTACCAGAAAGTTCGATGTCACGTACGATGAGGGACTGAAGGTCGGCTACAAGTGGTATGACGCAGAGAAGAAGGAAATCCTTTATCCATTAGGTTTCGGACCGTCTTATACGACTTACAAACATTCGGGGCTGAAGGCCTTTAGTGGCAGTGTCGGCTTTCGTGTGGCGAACACCGGCGAGCGCGCCTGCGTGGAAATTGCCGAGGATGCCGCGCTGCCTCGCGGGGCAGGCGAGCCGATCAAGCGCTTGGTGGCATGGCAAAACGTGAAGCTGGCGCCGGGTGAAGTCGGCACAGGTGACATTACATCTCGATGCGCAGTATCTTTCGGTTTTCCATGCCGAGAAAAATGCGTGGGAAAGGGTTCCCGGCGAGTATGTGATTCAAGCCGGCGCTTCATTGCGCGACTTGCCCCTGCGGGCCTCATGCATCTCGACTGAACTCACGAATCGGATTCGTCGCGCTCGGGCGCCTCCATCACCCGGTTGACGAACTGCACCCTCACGGAACAATTCCCCTAACAGACGCGGAGAGATTTTCGCCGGCCTGGCCACTAATCTTGCTGTTCTATGCGTAAATCTCTGCCATCCACGGTGGCTGTTACTGCCCCAAGAAGGCGCTTAGCGGCGCCAGCCCAATCTCGACCGGTCCCGGCCGAATCGATTGAACAAAGAATCTACGTAATCCGCGGCCAGAAGGTCATGCTCGATTCCGACCTGGCCGCTTTGTATCGTGTGCCCACCTTCCGCCTGAACGAAGCGGTCAAGCGCAATCTCGACCGCTTCCCCAAAGACTTCATGTTTCAACTCGCCAAGAAAGAAACCGCATCTTTGACATCGCAAATTGCGATGTCAAACAGAGGCCGCGGCGGACGGCGCACTTTTCCCTATGCCTTCACCGAACACGGTATCGCGATGCTCTCGTCTGTTTTGAACAGTGAGCGCGCCGTGCAGATGAACATCTTGATCATCCGGGCATTCGTTAAACTGCGGGAAGCGCTGGCCGCGCATCGTGATCTGGCGCGGAAAATCGAACGCCTGGAACTCACCCAGAAGGACCAGGCGCACGCCCTCACATTTGTGATCGAAGAGATTCAGAATCTCGACAAGAAGGTGAGCCAGGAATTCAGGAGTCTGACCGCCCCGCCCCGCCGCAAGCGGCGCATCGGCTTCATCACCGGACCGCGATAGCGCCATGCAACACCCGCTGCTCCCGCCGCTGGCCGCTCTCGCGACGGGCATTTTTGTCTCCCGATTGGCCAGTTTTGGGATTACCGAGTTGCTCACCGTGATCGCGGCATTCGCAATCCTGTGCGCGATATCGCTCTGGCGACGGGCGCGCGTGTTGGCTGGCGCCTGCTGCTTGTTCGGTTTCGTATTTGCAGGCTCGCTGGTGGACCTGGCGCGCCGCCCTGCTCCCCGTCCCGAGTTGGACGCAGAAGGCCGCGAGCCAGTGATCCTGAGCGGCTGTGTGATCCGCCCGCCCGCGCTGTCGGCGGACCGCGAGCGGTTCGTGGTGGAACTGGAGCCGGGCGCGCGCGTACAGGTCACTGCCTACGCGGTGGAAGGCCAGGCGCCGCCCGTCTTGCACTACGGCCAGCTCGTGGAGTTTGAGGCGCGCGTGCGGCGCCCGCGTAATTTCGGCAATCCCGGCGCGTTCGACAATGCGCGCTATCTAGCGCGCCGCAGCATTTATTGGACCGCCTCCATGAGCACGGGCGCCGAAGTCACCGTTTTACCAGGCCAGTGCGGATCGCGCTTCGAAGCCGGCATCATGGGCCTGCGCGTTACAGCTCTCGATCGGCTGGCGCATCTCTACCGGGGCAGGCCGTACGAGAGCGGCATGATGCAGGCCGTCATGATCGGCGAGACTTACCAGGTCGAGCGCGTCTGGACCGAGCAGTTCCGCAACACCGGCACCTATCACGCGCTGGTGATCTCGGGCACGCACACCGCGGTGCTGGCGGCGTTCCTGATGGTGGTGCTGCGGCTCTGCTTCGTGCGGCGCGAGCCTGCCCTGTTCATCACCGCGGCGCTGCTGTGGCTGTATGCCTTGGTCACTGGCTTTGGATCGCCGTGTGTACGCTGCGCTGCCGGGTTCACCATATTCGCGATCGCCACCTACTTCGCGCGCGAGCGGCGCATCTTGAATATTCTCGCGGCCGTGGCCATCGGATTCCTGCTGCTCGATCCCGAGCAGATGTTCGAGGCCAGCTTTCAGCTTACCTTCCTGGCCGTGGGCTTCATCGGTGCGTTTGCCACGCCTCTACTGGAACGAACCTCGTATCCGCGTGCCCGCGCGCTGGCCGATCTGCCGGACACCGGCCGCGACATGCACATCGCGCCCGCGGCCGCCCAGTTCCGCGTGGAGATGCGGCTGCTGGCCGAAACCCTGCGGCATTGGACCCGGCTGCCGGAGCGCGCCAGTTGCCTGGCAGTCAGTATCCCGGCGCGCGTGCTGCTGTACGCATTCCAGCTAGCGGTCGTATCGGCCATCGTGCAAGTGGGGCTGGCGCTGCCGATGGTGGCGTACTTTCATCGCATTGGATTCTCGGGCGTATCTGCCAATGTGATCGTGGTGCCGCTGATGTGCGCCGTAATTCCGGTGGGCTTTATCGCTATTTTCACCGGCTGGACATGGGTCGCCAAAGCGGCCGGATGGCTGCTGGCAGCATCGCACGTCGCGGTCGATTGGCATATGCACCTGGAACCCAACTGGCGTATTCCGGACCCGCCGCTATGGCTGGGTATCGCGATCTGTGCAGCGTTCCTGGTCGTGGCGCTGGCGAAACGCGCCGGCCGGGCCGCGTTCACTGTGGCCGCGGGTTCCCTGGCGGTACTGCTGGCACTGCTGATTTGGCATCCCTTCCCGCCCGAAATCAAGCCCCGCGAACTGGAGATGACCGTCGTCGATGTGGGACAAGGCGACAGCATCCTGCTCACGTTCCCGGATGGCAGGCTGATGATGGTGGATGGCGGTGGCATTCCTACCTTTGGCCGGCACGCGCCCGCCCAGATGAACATCGGCGAGGACGTGGTATCGCCCTACTTGTGGAACCGGTCCATCAAACGCATCGACGTGATGGCGTGTACGCACGCGCATGCGGACCATATCGGCGGCTTGCCGGCGCTGCTCGAAAATTTTCACGCCCGGGAATTGTGGACTGGAGCGAACTCGGAGAACCCTGCGTGGTGCGCCTTGCGGGACCAGGCGCAGCGCGATGGCGTACGAATTGTGCCGCTCTATCGCGGCCAGTCGTTCAACTACGGCGGCGCCCGGCTGGAAGTGCTGGCTCCCTCCCGGGACTACGAACCGAAAGACGCGCCGCACAACAACGATTCACTGGCATTCCGCGTCAGCTTCGGACGGCATTCATTCCTGCTGAGCGGAGATATCGAGCGGCAGATCGAAGCCGAGTTGGTCGCCGAGGGTTTGATCGCCCACACGGACGTGGTCAAGGTGCCGCATCACGGCAGCCACACATCCAGTACCGCCGCGTTTCTGGATCTGCTGCACCCGGCGTTCGCGGTCATCTCCGCGGGTTTTGAAAACTCCTACGGGCACCCGCACGCCGACGTACTGGAGCGTTACGAAGAGCGGCAGGCATGTGTGCTGCGTACCGACCTGGATGGTTACGTCACGGTGCGCACCGACGGCCGGCGGCTACACATGGATATGGGCCGCTGGTCGGGCGATTTGGGCAGCGCCGATGGCGCACTTCTTCCGCGCGAGTTCTGAGCGGCGCCCAGGTTGACTCCGGGCTTAATCCGATTCCGGCTCCGTCTCTTCCACCAACTGCGATACGTGAATCTTATAGATTGCCGGCTTGCCATCCCGGTCGCTCGAAAAAAAGATCTGCTGGCTGTCGGCCGAAAAGATCGGCGCCACCATCGCCGGATTGCTGGCGTGGTGCTCGCACAGCGTAAGCTCACGGCGCGTCAGACGCAGCAGAATCAGGATGTAGGGCGCGCCGCGGTTCTGGCTGGCGCCCACGAAGACCGAGGTATTCGTATTGCATCCGAAGTGGGCAAACTGGCTCGTGCGCGCCACCAGCTTGTCGGTATTCTGGTCCGGGGAACATTCGCGGACAGTGTGCAGCTGCGCTCGATCCTCCGGGTAGCTCAGATACAATACGGTGTGCCCATCCGGCGACCAGCGCGCCGGGCCGATGCGCCCATCCCCCAGCGGCAGCTTGCGGTTTTGCGTGCCATCCGAGTTGACCAGCCACAGCGCATCGTCCGCCTGCCGGTACAGGATCTGCGCACGCTTGGGACGCGCCTGCGGGTGAGACAGAACGAACTGAGTTTCCGTAACCGTGCGCGCGCCTCCTTTTTGCAGGCCGATAACCCTCAGACGCGATGCGCCATCCCGGCTTTCGCCCATCAGTGCCGTGCCGTCATCCGCTACGCTCGATCCGGGACAACGCTCCCAGCCCTCGGCCACCTCATAGATCCGCCGCGTGCGCAGATTGCCCATCGTCATCTGATGCAGCGCTGGACCATCGAAGTAGCAGAGGCTGTGTTCGTCCGGCAGCATCGCGATCGAGGATGCGTCCAGCCGTGCGGCATCGGTCAATTGGTGCGATTCGCCGCTATGCAGGTCCATGCGGCAGGCTTGCGGCGCGCCGGCGGCGTCATTCGCGTATATCAGGAATCCACCATGCCGTGCGATGGTCCGGTTGTAATAAGCCGGAAGCCATGAGGAGTGCGCGGGATCGGTGAGCCGCAGCACTTCAAATTCGGTCGTGGGGTCGGAGTAGCGATGCCAGGAAGGCGGCAGCAGCGTGCCCTTCTGCTCGGCAAACGCCAGGGGGGCCAGGCTGGAAGCCAGAAAAGCGCGTCGCGTCGGCACAGCCCCCATAAGAAAATCGTAGCAGAGGCGGCCGCCTGTTTATTGATGGCTGGTTTGGTAGTGTAGCTTCAGCAGATCCTCGCCAAAGTCCCCGTTGAAGTCCCGCCACACCGAATGGATATGGTTCGCGTTATTCTGCGTGTCGTCGTACTCGATCAGGAACGACGCCGTCTGCACTCGATAGTAATGCGGGTCGCCCTTCTCGGTACCGCCGGCCCAAGCGAAGTAGATGTCTTTGCCCGCCTTCCGGATTTGCTCTTCGCGGGCTTCCGCGATCTGGTCCGGCATGTTGCGCGCATATTCTTCGAGCAACGCCATCAGCAGGTCGAACTGCTTGGCGTTCATCTGCGAAGCCATCAATCCGGATGGCTGGCCCTTCAGCGCAGCTTTGCGGCTGTCGAACGTTATGATGTCTTTGTACGCGTTCGGATCGACAATCGCGATCTTGCGCTGCCCGGCATCCAGCGACTGAATGACGGCCCGGCCAAGATCCTCCTCGGCGCCTAACGCGCGCAGTCCCTTGCGCGGGCCCTCTCGTACCTCCGCCGGATTGGCGCCGAAGAAACTGGGCGCGCCCGCTACATGGCCGCCGGCTACCGTGTAGTTCTGGCTCAGATGATGGCCCTCGACACGATATCCCCAGGTTCCGTCTGCGGACGGTGTGCCGAATATGGATACGTAGTATTTCTCGGGATCGCGTTCCGGACCCGTGCCATGCTCCATTACGCGCAGCACGTCTTCCAGACTCATGATGGTTTCGGCCTTGAAGTAGCCTTGCTGGCTGAGTCCGGCGGAGAGTAGAGCCGTGGCCAAATGCTTCTGTGCAGACGTCATTTCGCGCAACGCCAGTCCCTTGCGCTCGATGGGCACAAAATGCCAGTTCTGGCGTTCATCCACGGTGAATTCGAAGGTAGCCTTGGCGCGTTGTTCGGGCGTGAGAGAAGCCAGAAAGCGATTGGCCGCTTCGGCCATCAAAGACGAGGAGTTCAATCGGTGGTAAGCCGAAGTCAGCAACATGACGCTAAGAGCCGCTGCACCGAGGCGAAAACAGAGAGACTTCATGGGCACCTCCGCGGCAGCCGTGCCGCCATCAGAAGGGAAAATCCTTTTTGACCATCTGCACCACTCCGGCCCGCGCCAGATACGTGTGGGGATTCACCGGAGCGCCGCCGATACGAACTTCGTAATGCAGATGCGGGGCCGTCACGCGGCCAGTGCTGCCCACCGCGCCCACCTGATCGCCGCGCCGCACTTCCTGACCTTCCACCACGCTGAAGCGGGATAGGTGCGCGTAGTAAGTTTCATAGCCGCCGCCATGATTCACAATTACCAGTTGGCCGTAGCCGCTGTACCAGGCCGCGAAGGATACGATACCGTCGGCTGTGGCGCGCACGGGTGTGCCGGTAGGCGCCGAAATGTCCACGCCCGTATGCATGGCGCCTTCACCGGAGAACGGATCGGTGCGCTCGCCGAAGCCGCCCATCAGGCGGCCTTCCACCGGCCAGATGCTGGGCTGCACGTTGGTATGGAAGCGGCGCACGAAGCTGTTTTCAGAGCCGTGGTAGCTGCGCAATACGCGGTAGGCCGCCACCGAGTCGGAGAACGTGGGGAGCAAACGGCCTTCTTCCGCAATGCCGGCAGGGCCTTCCAATTTCTGCTTGATGCCGTAAGCGATCGAAACTTCGTTGGCGAACATCTCCAGGCTGGCCATCTGCTGGTTGGTCTGGTTGGTCACCTTCTGTAGCTTTTGGTAGCGCGCGCGCAGCGCATCCACCTCACTGCGCAGTGCGTTGTAGTTGGCCACTTTCCAGGCCATTCGCGCATAACTCGAGATGAAGCCGAATATCGAAAAACAGCCCAGAAGCGCCAGGGCCATCACCGCGTAGACCACGGTTAACGGAACGCGGATGCGGCGCAGCTTGCCGCGGAGGGAATGGGCCAACACCAAAATAAAATAATTCTGCTGCATAGTCTTCTCAGCCGAACCTGGTCTCAAACAGCTTTTGCCGGGTCCGGAGGGCTATTGCGATTGGCGAATTAGTGACTGTAACAGGACCTACGCATCCGTGTCAAGCGCATGTTTTGCTTGCAAGTTATTGAAAAAATTGGTAGTGTTGCGGTTGAGCCATGTCTTTTCGGTTTCCGGGTGCTCGTTTTCTCCGAAATCTGGTAGAGAGGCGCAGCCTGCTGTTCCAACTCGTGCGGCGCGATTTCGAGCAACGCTTCGTGGGATCGGCAGTCGGCTGGATATGGGGCATCATCCATCCCCTGGTGCTGCTGGCGAGTTGGACCTTCGTGTTCAGCATCTGTCTGCATCAGAAAATGCCGGCCGGCGAAGTGACTGGAAACTACCCGCTGTTTCTCTTCGCGGGTATGCTGCCGTGGCTGTTGTTCAGTGAAACGGTGCAGCGCTCGACATCGAGTCTGCTGGATCAGGCCAACCTGATCACAAAGACCGTGTTCCCGGCCGAGATCGTGCCGGTTTCGATTTTCCTCTCCTCCCTTGTGAGCCACCTGATTGCGCTCGGACTGGCAGTGGCCGCGGTGGGCATCTGGCTGAATCACATCGGCCCCGGCCTGATGTTACTGCCGCTGTACATGCTGCTGCTGGGCATGTTCGCCGTGGGTCTCGGCTGGATCCTGGCGAGCCTGCAAGTGTACCTGCGGGATACGGCTCAAGTGTTGACTGTGATCCTGACGTTCTGGTTCTGGCTGACACCCATTTTTATCACCGAACAGCAGTTTCCGTCGCGATTGCGCTTTCTGCTGGCGGGCAATCCGCTCGCGTACCTGGTGCGGGCGTATCGCGAGTTGCTGCTATCGGCGCGATGGCCGGGGCCGGACGAAATAGGAATCATGGCGGTGTTCGCGATGGCGATGTTCCTGGTGGGCGGGCTGTTCTTCCGGCATATGAAGCGCGGTTTCGCGGACGTACTGTAGGGCCGTTTGTAGGGCCGTATCTTAATCGGCCATCAAGGGGCCTTCTCCGCGCGATAGCTCCGCCAGTATGGTTTCGCGTCGGCTGTGCGCGGCCGCCACTGCCGATTCGAGCGCCATCCAATAAATCGCCACGCCCAGCGCGGCGGCCAAAGCCAGCGTCACATAGAAAACGGTTTGGCTATCCAGCGCGTAGCGCGCCAGGAAGGCTAGAAAGACAGGCAGCATCGCGACAGGATAGAGAAGGAACAGCAGTCCTTGCGTGCGACCGGCGCCGCCGCCTCCGGAAACGCGCTCCCCTTTCATGGCGCGCGGATAGTTGACCGAGCTCAAATTACCGACGCTCAGCAGATACAACGCGGCGATAGCCGTAACCAGAAATGCCTCTACAATCTGTCCAGGCGACACCCCCAGGCGCAGCAGCGAACAGGCGGCGGCCACCGCGGCGACTTCCAGGAAGATGAAGATGGCCGCGGCGATATTTTTGCCGGCCAGTACGCGGGAGATAGCGACCGGCGCGGCATAGTAGAGTTGCGCCGCGGAACGGTCGAATCCGAACGCATTGCCGTAAGTGACTTGGGCCAGCAGAAACAGGGCGTACAGGCTGACCACCGTCAGGAAATTGCCCGATACGCCGGACTGCACCATCCGGCCGTTCAGCATCGCAGGAAGCCAAACTACGAGGCCGAAGGAGAAGCCCATCACGAAGACGAGCCGGAAGCGCGGCGTGCGGACCAGCGAATGCAGCTCCTTTTCGACAATGGCGGCCAGCGGATCGGGCAGGAGCAGCCCGGGCAGCCGGTACAGCCGCGCGGTGAAAGCACGGTCCCTGGCGGAAGCCACCGTCGCCTGTGCCTCCTGGAAGTCATATCGCAAGCTGCGCGCGAACTGCCAGCGGCCGAACAAGTACGCCGCGCTTGTCCAACTCAACAGAATGGCGATGGTGGCGTAGAGATCTCCAGCCGATGGCGCGAGCATGAAATGCGCCGCGGCGCCCCAGGGCCAGATCGTGTTTGCAGCCGCGGGCAAAACTGGCCCGAATCGCCGCCCGGTGACGCCCGTCACCATCAGCAAGCGCGGCAGCACTCCGATGGTCATCAGCAGCAGCGCCAGCACTTCACGGATGCCCTTGCGGCTCAAGAGCCGGTCCAGCAAGTTACGCAATCCGGCCGCCAGCATCAGGTTGAATGCCGCGAAGAGAATGACGGCCAGGGGAATGCGCACGATCGGGATCGATCCGCCGAATGCCGGATTCCGCAGCAGTCCGATGGCGGTGCCCGCCAACAGCAGCAGCAGTTCCGCGCAGGTGGTGATGCGCAGCAGCACTTCGGCCAGGAACAGCGATCGCCGCGGCACGGGGTAGATCAGCAACTTGCGCAGGTCGAGCGAGGCTCCCATGGTGGCCGACGCCAGCGGCGCCAGTTGCCAGTACGCGAAGACGGCCAGCAGGCCGGCAGGCAAAAAGCTCACAATCTGCTTGCGCAGTTCGGGCGTGGCCGTGAGTTCCTCGGCTACCGCGGCGAGAAGCGTCCAGAAGCCGTACCACAGGACTCCCACGATTATGGAAAACGCGGCGCCGCGGCGGCCGGATGCCCGCCGGAACAGGCGCATGCTGAGCCACTGCACGCGCAGGATGGCCCGCATCATTTGAGCCACTCCAGTTCGTGGAACTCGTGCCCTGCGCCCACCACGCGCACAAAAACATCTTCCAGCGATTCTGTTCCAGCGCGCAATTCGTCCATGGCGCCCTCGCGCACGATCTTGCCCTTGTCGATGATGGCCACGCGGTCGCACAGCCGTTCGACCACTTCCAGCACGTGCGAGGTTAGGAAGATGGTGGCCCCGCGGCGCACCTGGTCGAGCAGAATGTCCTTCATCAGGCGGGCGCCCACCGCATCGACGCCCTCGAAGGGTTCGTCCATCAGGAACAGATCCGGATGATGGATCAGCGAAGCGGCCATGGCCAGGCGCTTGCGCATGCCCTTGGAATACTCGGCGATCAGTTTGCGCTTCTCGCGCAGTTCGAACAAGTCCAACAGCGACTGGGCGCGCTCGATGGCCATCGGCCGTGCCAGCCCATACATGCGGCCCACGAACTCCAGGAACTCGGCGCCCGTCAGCCGGTCGAACAACAGGGACTCGTCGGGCACCAGTCCGATGCGCCGCTTGATCGCCAGTTCGTCCTCCGCAAGTGCCATGCCGAGCAGTTCGATGGAGCCGGAAGTAGGCGGGATCAGGCCCGTCAGCATGCGAATGGTGGTGGATTTGCCCGCGCCGTTGGGACCCAGAAATCCGAAAAAACATCCGCGCGGCACCACCAGGTCGACACCGTCTACCGCGGCCTTGTCTCCGTAAACCTTGCGGAGGTTGTGAACGGCGATGGCCGGGCCGGAGTCCGTCATGCAACCACGCCCCTAACCGAAGAACTTCACCGCCATGCGCTGCCACCACTGCCAATCGTGGCCCGTCCCGTCGCCCCAGACGTCCAGCCAGTGCGGAATCTGCTTGCCGCTCATTATGCCGGCCAGACGCAGATTCTCACTCAAGCAGATATCGGTTTCGCCGGTGGCCAACACCATGCTCATGCCGGTCCGGTACTCGTTCAAATAGCGCTCATCGGTGAGATTCGGCAGAAAATCCGGCGGGCAGTTGAAATAGCAGTTCTCGTCATAATATCCGTTAAGGAATTGATGTATGTCGAACGCGCCGCCCATACTGACGCAGGGACCCACCAGGTCAGGATGGCGTAGAGCGAAATTGACGCAATGATAACCGCCGAAACTGCATCCGGTGACCGCCACGCGCGCTTGGGGATTGCGGGCCTGGATAAACGGCAACGCTTCGTAGATTACGTAGCTCTCGTACTGCAGGTGCCGCAGCACGCGTTCGCGCGGCGGAATGCCGCGGTTATACCAGCTTTCCGCGTCCACGCTATCGAGGCAGAAAGCTTGCAGGCGGCCGGCGTCGTACTGGTAGCCGATGGCCCCGATCATACCCCGGTCTTCATAATCGTAAAAGCGACCCATGGAGGTGGGGAAAACGATGACAGGCATGCCCGCGTGCCCGAACACCAGTAGCTGCATGTCTCTTTGCAAATGAGGGCTGTACCACTTATGATATTCGCGGTTCACTCGGAACAGTATAGCGTGGGGCAGGCGTCCACGCCTGCGCGGGATGTTCACGTCCCGCCCCCGAGCTACCTGGTGATTCCGACCTGCGTCAGCAGCCACGCATATTCGAATGCCTGATCCTTCATGCGATCGTACCTGCCCGATGCTCCGCCATGCCCGGCGGGCTCCATTTTGATCTTCAACAGCAGCGGCGTATCATTGGTCTTCAGCGCCCGCATTCTTGCTACATACTTCGCCGGCTCCCAATACATCACCTGGCTGTCGTTGAAACTGGTCGTCACTAAGATTGCCGGATAAGCGCGTTTCTCGAGATTGTCATAAGGGCTGTAAGTCTTCATATAGTCATACGCCTCTTTCTCGTTGGGGTTGCCCCACTCCAGATACTCGCCCACGGTCAGTGGCAGAGATGCATCCATCATGGTATTCATGACATCCACGAAGGGCACGGCGGCGTGCACCGCGTGAAATAGATCCGGGCGCATGTTGACTACTGCGCCCATCAGCAGGCCGCCGGCGCTGCCGCCCTCGATCACCAGGCGCTCCTTTGACGTCCACTTTTCCGCGATCAGAAATTCGGCGCAATCGATGAAATCCCAGAAGGTGTTTTTCTTCTTCATCAGCATGCCGTCTTCTCGCCACTGCTCACCCATCTCGTTGCCGCCGCGGATGTGGGCGATGGCATACGCCATCCCTCTGTCGAGCAGGCTCAAGCGATTGCTGGAAAAGCTGGGAGGCGTGCCGATTCCGTAAGAGCCGTAGGCGTAGAGAAACAGCGGCGCGTGTCCGTCGCGCACGAAGCCCTTGCGGTAGACGATCGAGATCGGCACTTTGACGCCGTCGCGCGCGGTAGCCCACAGCCGCTCGCAGGCGTATTGTGTGGGATCGTAGCCGCCCAGTACGTCCTGGCGCTTCAGCAACGCGGACTGGCCGCTGTGCACGTCGTAATCGAACACGCTGGGCGGCGTGATGAAGCTTTGGTAGTTATAGCGATAGGTGTGCGAGGCGAACTCAGGCGTGCCGCCGGGTGATGCGGCGTAGACTGGTTCGGGAAACGGAATGGCCGTCCATTTGGCGTTGTGGAAGTCATACACGCGCAGGTGGTCGAGTGCGCTCGACCGTTCCACCGAGACGGCGAAATCCTGGAATAGATCCAGGTGCTCGAGCAGCACGTCGTCCCGCTGCGCGATGAAAACCTTCCAGTTCCTGGGCGCCGGATCGTTTTCGGGCGCGGTCATGATAGCGAAGTTACGCCCATCCTTATTCGTGCGTATATAGAATAGATTTTCGCGATGATCCACATAGTAACGATGCTTCTTTTCGCGCGGCAGGAAGACCGTAAAATCGCCCTGCGGATGGTCCGCGCGCAGGCAGCGGTACTCGGTGGTGTCCTTACTGTCGATTCCGAGAAGCAGGTATTTCTGGTCGCGGGTTTTCTGGATGCGGATATCGTAGAGCTCATCTTTCTCGTCGTAGAGCGGCTCGAATTGAGCGGCGCCCAATACATGCCGCCACAGTTTGTCGGACCGCTTGGTGACTTCGTCTTCGGTGGTCAGGAAGAGCGTCTTGTTGTCCGCCGCCCAAGCAACCGCGGTCACACGCGCGGTGGTGTCCGGCAGCGTATCGCCCGAGCGCAGATCTTTCACTTGCAGCCCATACTGGCGGAAGCCGGTGAAATCGACGGTGTAGGCGAGCATGTTCTGATCGTCACTGACCACAAAAGCTCCCAGACCCACGAACTTGTGGGATTTCGCCAGCTCGTTCGGATCGAGCAGGATTTCCTCAGCCGCCTCCATGCTGCCCTTGCGGCGGCATTGGATCGGATACTGCTGGCCCTCGACGGTGCGCGAATAATACAGGTAATCGCCGCGGCGAAGGGGCACGGAGAGGTCGGTCTGTTTCACGTGGCCGAGCATCTCTTTGTAGAGCGCATCCTGGAACGGCGCCAGGTTGCCGGTCATGGCCGCCGTGTAGGCGTTTTCGGCTTCCAAATAAGCGACCACCTTGGGATTAGACTTCTCGCGCAGCCAGTAGTAATTGTCCACCACGGTAGCGTCATGGCGCACTTCGCGATGATCGACCGTGGGAGCGACGGGCGGCGTGGGATCAGCGGCGCTGACAATCAACGTGGAGAGAAGGAACAACGGAAGCGCCAGTTGGATGATGTGGTGGACTTGGGTGGGATACATGCAGCCGATTATATCGCGCAGGTCGCCGCTTGCTCCGCGCGACGCGTTGGGATAGTCTGATTCCTGGGTATTGCCGCTGTCCGTCCGCTAAAAGTCGATTCACCGCGATCCGTCTGAGCCATCGCTCGTAGACTGGGCGCGGTGAATTTTATACGTTCTAACCCCAAACAACTCTTTCCCAAGGAGATATGGAATGCAGGAGTGTTTCGACTTGACGGCCATCGGCGCGACCCCCACGTTAGTGTCCGCCTTTCGGCCATATGAATTGCGCGGCCTGCTGCTGGGACGCGTGTCCGTGGTGCACGGCGATCGGTACAGGATTTACACGGCGCGCGGGGAGATGGCCGCCGAAGCCATCGGGGCGCTGCTCTACCGCGCAGAGCGTTCCGCATGGCCCGCGGTGGGCGACTGGGTGGCGGCGCAGGCGGTCGGGCCCGGGGAAACCCTGATACACGCGGTGCTGCCGCGGCATACGATGTTCTCGCGGCGTGCCGCCGGGAGCCGCGAAGAGGAGCAGGTGATCGCCGCCAACATCGATCTGGCGCTGATCGTCTGCGGCCTCGATCAGGATTTCAACGTGCGCCGTATCGAGCGCTACCTCACGCTGGCGCACGCGAGCGGCGTGGACGCAGCCATCGTGCTGAACAAATCCGATCTGTGCGCGGACCTGGATGCGCACCTGGGAGAAGCTGCGCGCGTGGCAGGGCGTTCCCCGGTGGTGGCCATCGCCGCGCGCGGGGCAGGCGACATCGACCCGGTAGTGCGGCTGCTGCGCCCGGAACTGACAGTGGCGCTGCTGGGGTCCTCCGGCGCTGGAAAATCGACGCTGGTGAATCGGCTCCTGGGCCAGCAACGGCAACGCGTCCAGGCAGTTCGGGAATGTGACAGCCGCGGCCGGCACACCACCACGTATCGGGAACTGCTGCCGTTGCCGCAGGGCGGCGCGCTCATCGACACGCCCGGAATGCGCGAGCTGCAATTGTGGGCGGACCAGGACAGCCTGGATTCCGCCTTCGCGGAAATCGCGTCGTTCGCGGCGCAGTGCCGTTTCCGCGATTGCAGCCACTTGGTGGAAGAAGGCTGCGCGGTCCGGGCGGCTGTTGAAACAGGGGAGTTGGATGCGCGCCGCTGGGAAAGCTATCGCAAGCTGCGCGCCGAAATCGCCTGGCACACGCGCCAGACCGATATGCAGGCCGCACAGGCCCAGAAGAAAAAATGGAAAGCGATCCACAAAGCCATGCGGGTGGATCACAAGCGCGGGTGAGTCTTTCGGCGCGAAGGTCTCTACGCCTGTGAAAAGCCGGCGGGCCGTTCGCCCATTTTATAGGCAATGTAGGTCAGCACGCCGGCCATTTCGTCCAGTGCGCGCCGGGCCTGCCGGGCGGATGCGTTGCGCGTCAAACAAAACCACAGATGCATAATCCGGTAGTCCAGCATCAAAAGGTGATGCGCCGCCGGGCGAGGCTCCATATCGCTCGCATGGTTCAACAGAAAGCAAAGCATCCGGTAATCTTTATCGAGAGCGCGGTGCAGGCGATCGAGTGGGATGTCCACGACGGGTTGCCGCAGGGCTTCCCGAACCTCCAAGACACTCAACTGCGAGATTACAGTACTATGCTCTCCGACCTGTTCTTCGCTCAGCAGGAGGAGGATCGTGTAGCGCAACCAGTACGCGAACAACGCAACCGAAAACGTGAGAATCAGTATTGTCTCAACCATCAGCCCTGCGACACGGCGTAATAGGAAACCGTCGAGTAATTATATCACCCACGAATCCCAGGTGCAACGGTTTTTGATAAGATTTCTAGTACGCCTGTTACCAAAGATATTTATTTATTTTTTGCGTTCCGGCCATCCCTAGGTAAAGTATTGAAAACTAAAGGTTAAGTGTTCTGAGGTATTCCCGGAACGGGCCACCCAAGTCATGTCGCCGGAGGGCAAATTCGACTGTAGCCTTAAGAAATCCGAGTTTATCGCCTGCATCGTAGCGGGTACCTTCGAACCGGTACGCATAGATAGGCCGCGTGCGCAGCAGGTGGCGCAGCGCATCGGTCAACTGGATCTCCGCTCCGGTCCCCGGTTCCACCATCTGCAGGGATTGAAAAATCTCTGGAATCAAGACGTACCGGCCAATGATGGCGAGGTTGGAGGGGGCCTCTGAGGGCTTAGGTTTTTCTACCAGGTCGCGGACGCGATATACCCGGTCGCGCGAGCCGTTGTGGGAGATCGGCTCGGCGTCGATGGCGCCATAGGACGAAATTTGCTCGGGCGGGACCTCCATTACGGCCACAACGGGCGAGCAGAAGAACTCGTAGACATCCAACAACTGCCGCAGGCAGGGTGTTTCGGCATCAATCACGTCATCGGCCAGCACAACCGCGAAGGGCTCCTCTCCTACCAACTCCATGGCGCGCAAGACCGCATGCCCCAACCCCAAGGCCTCCTTCTGCCGGGTGTACGACACATTGATCATGTCGGAGACGCTGCGCACGATCGAAAGCAGGTCCTTCTTGCCGCGGGATTCAAGCAGGTTTTCCAGCTCGAAGCTGACGTCGAAATGATCCTCGATGGCGCTCTTGCCGCGGCCGGTGACTATGATAATGTTCTGAATTCCGGAATGCAGCGCTTCTTCGACGCCGTACTGAATGAGAGGTTTGTCCACCAGCGGCAGCATTTCCTTGGGCTGTGCCTTGGTGGCAGGGAGGAAGCGGGTGCCCAGACCCGCAGCCGGAAACACGGCTTTACGAACCTTGGAAGCCATTCCTTTACAGTTTGCGTTTTCAGGGCCGGAATAGCAACTGGCTGAAAGTTAAGGAACGCACTTGCCGCGCGGCGAGGCCGGCTACATCGCCGTCTATATCGAGGGAAGCCAGGGCGCCGAAGTGGTGGCCGCGGCCCG
Organism: Bryobacterales bacterium; assembly: GCA_963818855.1. Classification (GTDB taxonomy): domain Bacteria; phylum Acidobacteriota; class Terriglobia; order Bryobacterales; family Bryobacteraceae; genus Bog-159. The sequence goes on from CAWFUH010000002.1 coordinate 361,073, forward strand.
GCGAGGACCTTTCGCCGTCTTGCACTTTTGGTACACTGAAGCTGGCCAGGCGATTCGCTGGCCCACTGACATACAGATGTAATACTTCCGCCTGCCTGAACCAGGTTGTGATCGCATCACTCGGATAAACGGTATCAATGCATACTTACTGTTCAATAGTAGAGTAGATTACTAACTACTTCAATGGCAGACTAATGACAGACAATGGGCCGGCTCTGGTAGCCAAACATTAACGGAGATTGACATGCGCTTACGACTTGGTTTACTTGGCTGGTTGCTCCCCCTGATGCCCGTGGCGGCGCAGCACAATGTGCTGACGATTCACAATGACCTGGCTCGCACGGGACAATATCTCACGGAAACGATTCTAGCCCCTTCCAATCTAAGTTCGACCACGTTCGGCAAGCGGTTTCAGATTACCTTGGACGGCGTCGTGGATGCAGAACCACTCTATGTGGCCAGCGTTCCGATCCCTAACCAGGGAACCCACAACGTGCTGATCGTGGCCACGGAAAACGACAGCCTATACGCGCTGGATGCGGATACCGGGTCGCAGCTATGGAAATCAGCGCTGCTCGGCAGCAACGAGACGCCTTCCGACGACCGCGGTTGCGACCAGGTTACGCCGCAAATCGGCATCACCTCGACGCCAACGATCGGGCTGAATCCCGGCGCGACGGGAGGCGCCATTTTTGCAGTGGCGATGAGCAAAGACTCATCTGGGAATTACCATCAACGATTGCACAAGGTAGATCTGACCACGGGAGGACCGCTCGCGACCCCGGTGGAGATTAAAGCCAAGTATCCGGGGACCGGAGAAGGCAGCGAAGGCGGTTACGTACAGTTCGACCCTGCGCAGTATAAAGAACGTGCCGGACTACTGCTGCTGGGCAACGCTCTATTTTTGTCGTGGGCGTCGCACTGCGATATTCCGCCATACACCGGTTGGATTATGGCTTACCGTCCCCAGAACCTTAAGCAGATCACTGTAATTAACGTGACCCCCAATGGCGGCGGGGGAGCGATCTGGGGAGCCGGGGCCGGTTTGGCGGCGGATCTCAGCGGACACGTCTATTTTCTGGACGCTAACGGCCAATTTGACACGACGCTCAATGCGCAAGGCTTTCCCAACAGCGGCGACTACGGCAACGCCTTCATAAAGATTTCGACTGCGAGGGGCAAACTAAGCGTGGCGGATTATTTCACCATGTACGATACGACCAGCGAATCCGACGCGGATGTCGACTTAGGATCGGGCGGCGCGCTGCTGTTACCGGACATGACCGACGCCAACGGCAAGGTGCGGCATCTGGCAATCGGAGCCGGAAAGGATGGCAACATCTACCTGGTGAACCGCGAGAACATGGGTAAATTCAATCCGAATAATGACAGCGCTATTTATCAAGAGCTGGACGGTGCATTACCTGGCGGTATTTGGTCCATGCCGGCTTATTACAACGGGCAAGTGTACTTCGGGGCAGTGGGCGGCCCCATACGCGCGTTCCAATTCACCAACGCGGTGCTTTCGTCAACTCCCGCATCATCGACCAGCGAGAGCTATCCGTATCCCGGATCCTCGCCGAGTATTTCGGCGAATGGCTCGAATAACGCGATTCTGTGGGCGGTCGAAAGCAGGGGAAACGCGATCCTGCACGCCTATGCGGCTGGTAACCTGGCCCAGGAGTTATACAATTCGAACCAGGCGGCTAATGGACGCGACAACTTTGGCAACGGCAACAAGTTCATGGTACCGATGATTGCCAACGGAAAAGTCTATCTCGGTACACCCAATGGTGTGGCGGCTTTTGGGTTACTCGGCCAGTAACTCGAGTGACTCAAGTTACCAGTTACGACACGATGTAGGGGCTGCGATACTCCGGCCGCGACATCATGGCATTGGCTTCGGCATCGCCCGTGAAGCTATCGGAAGCTGCGTCGTAATTCAGCTTCCGCCCTACCCGGTAGCTAATATTCGCCATGTGCACCAGATCGGCCGAAGTGACTCCCACTGAAACATCCGCGTTCAGATCGGCGGGATTCCTGCTTTTCACCGCTTTCAGGAAGTTTGCCATGTGGGGAATGGTCTCGTCGATCTCCGACTCGGTATGCTTCATGGCCTCGCCCGGCTCGCTCTTGTCGCCCAGAAAGATTTGAAATCCGTGTTCATCCACCGCCATGTAACCCTTGCTGCCGAAAAAGGTCACGCCGATGAAATTCGGACCTGACGCCGGAATGCCAGGCTCGCCGCCCGTGTTCAAGCCGCGTACCTCGAAGACCAGTTCGGCATCGCCGTAATCGAATGTGGCGATCTGGGTGTTGGGTGTTTCCTGGTCGTCTTCGTAAACGTATTTGCCGCCGGTCGAGACCGCGCCCTTAGGCAGATCGCGGCCCAGGCCGCGCCGCGCCAGGTCCATTTCATGGATGCCCTGGTTTCCGATATCGCCGTTGCCGGTATCCCAAAACCAGTGCCAGTTGTACTGATAGCGATTCTCAGTGTATTCGCGCATGGGCGCAGGTCCCAGAAACAAGTCCCAATTGAGTCCGGCAGGGGCCGGTTCCGCGGGCGTATGGCCGATCGACTTGCGGCGCTTGAAGCAGATAGCGCGTGCCATGTAGACCTGCCCGATCGCGCCCGAGTGGAGCAGGTCCATAGCACGCTGCTTGTGCACGATGGTGCGGCCCTGCATCCCGATTTGCACGATGCGATTGTTTTTGCGCGCCGCCGCCACCATGGCGCGACCTTCGAAAATGTTGTAGCAGGCCGGCTTCTCGCAATACACGTCCTTGCCGGCCTGGCAGGCCCAAATGGTGGCCAGCGCATGCCAATGATTGGGCGTGGCGATGGACACCGCGTCCACATCTTTGTCGTCGAACAGATTGCGCAGGTCCTGGTGCACGTGCGGCTGGCTGCCCTGCAACTTCCCGACAATCTGCGCGGCGCGTTCGGTCTGCGCCTGGTTCACATCGCAGATGGCCACCACGCGCGCGTCCGGCAGCTTGCTGTAATACTTCAGGTGGTCGCGCCCGCGGCCGCCCAGGCCGATCACACCGATGCCGACTTTGTCGCTGGCCGCCCGCGCGCTCATGGCCGCCAGACCGGCGCCCATCAGAAAGGTTCTGCGTTCCATAATGCCTCCTGTTTAAGACAATCGTATATCATGAGAGCAGTGCAAATGGTGTTGAACGGCATTGAGACGGAATCGCCGATCCGCATACAGCCTGTGCGGCGCATGAACGATGACGAATACTACGCCTTCTGTGCGGCGAATCCGGACCTCCGGATCGAACGGACCGCGGAAGGAGAAATCGTCATTATGCCGCCCACGGGATTCGAGAGTTCGGACCGGAATGCTGATTTGACGATGCAATTGCGTGCTTGGTCCAAAACGGATGGCAGGGGACGGGCAGCGGATTCCAATGCGGAATACATTCTGCCCAATGGCGCGGCACGCTCGCCGGATGCATCTTGGGTGTTGCGATCGCGGCTGGCTAAACTGTCGCCGGAACAAAAGAAGAAATTTCCGCCGCTGTGTCCGGATTTCGTGGTGGAATTGCGTTCGCCTACAGACCGGCTGGCGAAGCTGCAGGCCAAGATGCGGGAGTGGATGGACAACGGCGCCAAGCTGGGCTGGTTGATCGATCCCCAGACGCGCACGGTCTACATCTACCGACCCGGGAAAGCGACGGAACGGCGGGAGAATCCGGACCAGGTCAAGGGCGACACTCCGGTCGCGGGTTTTGTGCTGAAGTTGGCGGATATCTGGAATCCGGGCCTCTGAGCGGCAGCAAAGAGCGGTGCCGCTAGCGGTCTCCGTTACCGCTGCCAATCCTCGATAAACGCGCGCAACCGGTGGCTGCGGCTGGGATGCGCAGTTTACGCAACGCCTTGGCCTCGATCTGCCGGATCCTTTCCCGTGTTACCGCGAAATTCCGCTCGACTTCTTCGAGTGTGTGTTCGCTGGCATCTTCCAGCCCGAAGCGCATCTTGACGATCTTTTCCTCGCGCGGCGAGAGCGTTTTCAGCACTTGGGCAGTCTATTTGGGCAAAAGTTTTGGGCAGATGTAGGCAGTGTTTCCACGAACGGGCCAAGCCCGACGGACAAGCTGAAAAGCGTGCCACAACGAACGCCCTGACAGCTCCCGCTAGTTCCACCGCTGTTGGCTTCCCCGTAAAACGTTCCATTCGTGTGCTGAACCAACCCGGTCGGATACGAGCCGTAGGTACCGGTGAAGCGGTGCAGAGTTGTCGGCGAGCCCGTCGGGGTTATCTTGAACAGCCGTGCCGTTGTTGCTCGCCCCCCCCCGTCGACAGCTACGCCGTAGAAGTTTCCGTCAGTGCCCTGGACAAATCCAGCTGGATTGGGCCCGTCGGCGCAGTTGGGCTGGGAGCAGAAGTCGTACCGCGTGGTGAACGTCCCCGAGGGGGTGATCTCGAAAAATGTGCCGACTCCGTTTAAGAACTCGGAGTTATTGGTCGTTCCGTAGAAGTTCCCATTGTTAGCTTGCACCAGCGGGGCGCACACGCCGATGCGATTGCCGCAGGGGGGTAACAGTGAAACTGTGCAGCCTGGTCAGCTTGCCGCCCAGGGTCAGTTTGAATACTGTGCCTTGGCCGATCGCGCTCCCACCTCGGTGAGTCCGATAGAGGTTTCCATCGGAAGCCCGAGGAGTGAGCTGCGTGAAAAGGACGGCGCCATCGTTGCAATTAGGTTGGGAGCAGAAGTTGTTGAGGACTGAAAACGCCCCTCAGGAGTCATTCTGTATGCGACCCCGCAGCCCACACCTCCGGAATCTGAGCACAGAGACGGATGATACTGAATAATGTGCCCGTCGTCACGCTGCTCAGCAAGGGGAGCGCGCAATGGATCCCAGATGCGCCGAGATTGGTGGCGGCGAAGGCGAATACAGGCCGAGCAATACGCCGGCACTCGATAAAACGAGGCTCGCTGTCAGCATTTGGCGGCTGAGCCGTCCCCGCCCAGTGCCGAGAGCGCTGCGCACGGCAAATTCCTTTCTTCGCGTCGCGTCGCGGGCCAATAGCAGGTTCAAAAGATTCACAAAGACGATCAGCAAAGTAAGGCCCACACCGCACCACAAAGCAATCAGTGAACGTCGCAGTTTGCTGGCGACATGATCCTGCAGTCCCGCAACGGTTTTGGATGTCGGTCATCCAATCGGGTCGTTTGACCCCTTGGCGCGGGATAGCAACTGCGTCGCCTGGGCTTGCGCCTGCACCGGCGTTACTCGCGGTTTCAGGCTGACAAGGGAGAGCATATGCCCTTAAGTTGCGGGCCGATTCAGCATCGGCCCGCATGCTACAGGACCAGGTGCTAGTAGCGGCCGTTGCTGCGACCGCGTCCGCGCCCACCGCCGCCGCCGCCGCCAAATCCGCCGCCACGTTCCGTCTTGGGACGGGCTTCATTGACGTTCATGGCGCGGCCTTCGAGTTCCCTGCCATTCAGTTCCGCGATGGCGCGGTCGGCTTCAGTATTGTTATTCATTTCGACAAATCCGAACCCTCTCGCCTGGCCTGTATCGCGGTCGGTGACGATATTGACGCGATCGACGGCGCCATACGCTTCAAATAGAGATCGAACCGCGGCTTCGGTTGCACCGAAACTGAGGTTGCCTACAAATATGTTCTTCATTTCTTTTCCTTTGTGAGCTGACGTTTGTTGGAGTCGGGCAGGATCGGACAAGGCGGCGGACCGGACTAATGCGAAGATGCCAAAACCGTTGTGACATTTTTATTATAGCGCAAAAGTGCCGGTGGCGCGGGAACCTGCGGACTGAAATCCACAGTTGCCGCTGAAAGCGTGCGCTACCTAAGACCGGTGCGATGGTTTCCACTTTTCCAGAAACGCGCGGACGTCTTCCGGACCTATCTTGACAGTCGATTCAAACTCGCCGCCCTTCTGGGCGACTACGACTTTTCCGTCCGGCTCCAACACGCCCAAGCTCGGGATTCCCTTATCCAGCGCCACGCCCAGGCGCGCCGCCAAGTCGTGGTTATCCTTACCCTCTTCGCCGATGTTGATATGCACGACCACGTAATTGGCATTCACCAGGCGCGCGAATTCCCGTGAGCGGAAAGTTGTGTCGAGCACGTGGCAGTCGTAACACCAGTTTGCGCCGAACATTACCAGGACGCGTTTGTGGTCTTTCCCCGCCTCGGCTAAGGCGGCTTTCAGCTCTGCCTCGGCGTCCTGCGGAGGGGCATATAGGTCCGGATTCGGCGTGGCGGGCTGAGGCAATCGGCGTACCGCATCGGGGGAAAAGTCGGTGCGGCGGGAGGCGATGATGCGCCAGCCATCGGGCTGTTGTGCCCAGATTTGCACCATGGAGGCGACCACGGCCTGGCCGGCGCCCTTGTTCGCCATATCGGTGATCATGGCCTGCACACGCAAACGCAGCTTGGTTTGACCTTGGGTGACGGTCATCTCGAGCAGTTTGGGATTTAGGTCCGTCACGCCGCCGTACCGCAGACCAGCCCAGAAGCGGAGTTCCTGATCCGGGCTGTCGATTTTCTCTTTACCCACTTGCACCTGGGCGGGCGGATTGGTGCTATAAAGCCGGGCTAGCGCCGCTTGATCTCCTGCGGCCACGGCTGCTTTCCATTCCGCCAGCGGGGCAAAATCGGCGGCACGTTGCTCGGCGCGCGCCATGGTTAGCGCAAAGAGCAGGGCGCCGGCCCCAGCTACAATCCGTTTCGACGATGTCCAATTGGCATTCATATATCTCATTGCGGCACCTTGGCGCAGCCCCCGCACCCTATTGCAGCGAGAGTATCACAGCGTTGGACGTGAAGGGGTAACTCAATTGCGTCGAGGCTTCCACATACTGCCCCGACAAGGTCAGGCTGACCTGGCCGGCGCCGCGCAGGCTTTGCGGGATGAGCACGTTCACCTGGTCCAAGCCTGTATCGGTCCCCTGTTTGTCGGCGTACTCCACCTGCGCGTTTGTATTGCCGGTGCCCGACGCGATCTCCGCCGTAATGTCAGACAGCGCCGCCCGATGACGAATACCGGTTCCGTAAAGTTCGATCACTACGGTATCGTGACTGCCCCAATCGAGCGGTACCGTGCATGTGCCCGAGGTGCATCCGGGCACAAACGTATATTGCCAGAACTGTCCGTTTCCCAGCGGATTCGGCCAGCCGGAGCAGACACCCGTGCAAATCGCAATGGCGGCTGCGGGGCCTTGGCCGCTGGCAAACGAAGTGTATAAGCCGGGTGAAACGGGCGCCACCAGCACGCTACCGGTTGTCACCGTCCCGTCGCCGCTGGTGACGGTCAGAACGGCCGGACCGGGCGCCGCATCGCTCGGCACCAGGTAGTTCACCTGGTTCGGCGACACCGAGTATATGGGCACTTGAAAGCTCGTGTTAGTGCTGTCCACCAGCGTGACAGTAGTGCCGCCCAGCCTGGTGGGAAAATTCGACGCGGGAATGCTCTGATTGGCTAAGTCCCCGCCAAAAGCGCTCACCAGCATATCCGGCGCCACCGTGCTGTTGGCGTTGCACGGATTATCTCCCGTGCCGCACGTGGGATTAAAAATCGTGGGCAGCGTCCCGTAGCCGGCGTTGGAAATACTCGTGACGGTTTTGATCCCGTGTTGCTGCACCATGCCGGCGTAAGACGAGGCGGTGGCAGTCAATTGCCCCGATTGCAACGCGGCGGCCATTTCCAGGAGATAGGTGTGATTGCTGGCATCGTCCAGTGGCGCGGCGGCGGAAACATATAGAAAAAACGCCTGCGTGGTGAAGGGCGTTATGGATTCCATGCCGTTGGCGATATCGAACTGAGCCAGGGCCGACAACCAATCCTGATCCAGCGTCTCGAAGACCTGATCGCACGAGCCCACCAGCGAAGCGCCTTCCAATCCTGTCGGGCTGCCTTGATACTCGCCCAGATTAATGCCGGACGGCAGATAATGGGGAGCCCAGGTTTCCTCCATATACACACCCTTGCCATTGGCGTGGGCCAGTGCCGCCCACGCCACGTCTTGCGCGAAATCGGCGGCGGAATCGTTATATAGATCCATGGTCAGGAAGTCCAGGCAGCCCGCGGCTTGGTTCGATGCCGTGCAAGTGGGGATCGCGGCAAAATCCGGGAAGTAGGCAGTCTCACTGCAATTGGTGCAGTCACCGGCGCCCACCCGCGTGCGCGGCGAGGCGGCTTTGATCAGCGGCTCCACCGCGCGAATGAAGGCGTCCCACTCCGCGACGCTTCCGGAGATCCCCATGCGCGCCGTCTGCGTGGTCGGTTCGTGCACGATGACGAAATTATCGGGCTGATAGCGCGCGGCCAGTTGCGGATAGGTTACCAGGGCGGCGGCCGTGAAATCCTGAAAAGTACTGACGGACAATTCGCCAACCAGGTACTCCGGATGGATCGCCAGCATCATGCCAAGCTGGCGCGTGTGGTGCACCATGGCATCCAGGTTGGTCACCGCCACAGGGTCGTTGATGGTAGTGACACCGGGGTTGAAGTCCACTCGCTGGACGCCCGCCGCCTTCAGGCCATCCACATATTCCGTTTCCACTTGTGGAGTCCAATGATCGACCAACGAACCGTAGGCAAACATATTTTCACCGGCGAAAACGAGCGGTTCTTTGCCCGGCACAGTGCTGGCAGTCAGGTTTTGGATCGCCGTTTCCACATCGGCGATGAAAGTTGTCACGCTGACTTGTTGGGCGGCCAGAGGACCGCACGCGGCGATCGCGGCCACCAGCGCCAGGCGGACTGGCAGGCGAAATCCTGAGCGTGATGGCAGATTGAGCATAGGGGACTCTTTGGTTGCGGGGCTACTATTCTATTCTCGAACACCGATCCGCGAGAATCCACTCGGTCCCCTCCCTGCCGAGCGCCAAGTTCTCAAGTCGGTACTATAACGGAACGGCCGTTGGGACGTCCTTCCCATCATGAAGCTCGCCTTGCGTAACCTGCTGCATAATCCTGCGTTTGCCGCCACAGCCATCCTGTCGCTGGCGCTCGGAATCGGAGCCAACTCGGCTATGTTCACGCTGACGAATCAGATCCTCTTGCGGGTTCTGCCGGTCAAGGACCCGGCGCGACTGGTGGCGCTTCATTGGAAAGGACAGTTCATCGGGGGCTCCACGCGCGGTTACGAGGACTCGTTCTCGTATCCTATGTATGCCGATTTGCACGGGGCTTTGGGCGCCTTCACGGGCATTGCCGCGCAATTTCAGCAAACCGTCGACGTGTCCGATAAAGGGCCGGCCGGGCGCGCCTCCGCTGAGCTGGTTTCGGGTAACTACTTCGACGTTTTAGGGGTCGCCGCGGCAATTGGCCGTACCCTTACGCCGGATGACGACCGGCTCAAAGGCGGCGAACCTTATGTGGTGCTCAGCTACGACTACTGGCAGCGGCAATTTGGCAGCGATCCATCCGCATTGAACCGGACTATCGACTTGAATGGGCACCCCATGACCGTGGTGGGTGTGGCGCAGCGCGCCTTCCAGGGCCTTTCGCAGCTGAGCCCGGTGGATCTGTTTGTCCCGCTCATGATGAAGAATGTAGTGACGCCCACCTGGGACGATATGAACCGGCGCGACAGCATCTGGCTGCACTTATTCGCGCGCCTGCGGCCGGGTATCGATGCGCGCGCGGCCCAGAACTCTTTGGCGGGTGTGTATCGCGCCGCATTGGACCACGATCTTGCGACGAACGGACGCAGTGCCAGTTTCGCGGCGCGATATGTCCAGAATCAACTGGAGTTGGTGGACGCGGCACAAGGATTTGCCGGCATGCGGGAGTTCTTCGCGAAGCCGCTCTACGTGCTGCTGGCCATGGTAGGGACACTGCTGCTGATCGCCTGCGCCAACGTGGCCAACCTGCTCATCGCCAGGGCACAAGGCCGGCAGAAGGAGATCTCCATCAGGCTGGCGCTGGGAGCCACGCGGGGAGCGCTCATGCGGCTGATTATGACGGAGAGCCTGCTGATTGCGGCGGTGAGCGGCGCACTGGGACTGCTGCTTTCCGAGTGGATTGCAGCTGTGCTGGTGAGCATGCTGCCGTTCGAGAACATCGGCGCGGCGATTCGTACGGCGCCGGACTGGCGCGTACTGGCATTCACGGGTGGTATCAGCCTGCTGACCGCGCTCCTGGCGGGAGCCGCGCCCGCGCTGCAGGCAACCCGGCCCGACCTGACGCCCGCCCTGAAGAACGAGACCCGGTCCGCTTCGTTGAGCTTGGGCCAGACGCGCTTCCGCAGAGGGTTGATCGGCGCGCAGGTAGCGCTGTCGTTCCTGCTGCTGGCCGCGGCCGGATTGTTTGCGCGCAGCCTGTATAACCTGATGACAGTGAACTCCGGCATCGAAACCAGCCGGCTGCTGGCGTTTTCCGTTGATCCTTCGCTGCATAAATATACGCCCGGGCAGACGCGCCGCCTGTACCTGGATCTGGCATCCACACTCGCGCGCATACCTGGCGCGCAGGCGGCCAGCGGCGCATCCAACGCGGTTCTGGCAAATAACCAATGGCAGAATACAGTGCACATCGACACGTACCGGCCATCCGCTGGAGAAAACATGAATCCCGGCTATAACGAGACGCTTCCGGGATTTTTTTCGACAGCCGGGGTGGCCCTGATCGCCGGGCGGGATTTCAACGAGCGGGACACTGCGGGCGCGCCCGAAGTCGTGATCGTGAATGAGACGTTTCAGAAGCGTTTCTTTCCGCATGAGAGTCCCATAGGGCACTACATCGGTTGGGGAGATTCCGGGCCGATGCCTTTGGAAATTGTCGGTGTGGTGAAAGACATGAAGGTGGGGGACCTGAAGGAGAAGCCAAGACCGTGGACGTTTGCGGCGGCCCTGCAAGACGCGTCGCCCGGAGCGATCACGTTCTATATGCGCACGGCGCGCCATCCGCTGGCACTCGCGCCGGCCGCCCAGCAGGCGGTCCATAGGCTCGACGCCGCGCTTCCGGTCTTCGACTTGAAGACCGTCGACGCACAGATCGGGGAAACGCACTTCCTGGACCGATTACTGGCCTGGCTGGCAGTGGCGTTCGGTTCCCTGGCGACGCTGCTTGCTTCTATCGGACTGTACGGCATCACCGCGTTCAACGTGACGCGGCGCACGCAGGAGATCGGGATCCGTATGGCTCTGGGGGCGGCGCGCGGCAATGTGCTGCGGCTGGTAATGCGGGAGGTGTTGATCCTGGGCGCGGCCGGGTTGCTCGTCGGAGTGCCGGCGACTTTGGCGCTCGGCAGGGTCCTCGAGAGTCAGCTTTTTCAGATGAAGGCCGGCGATCCCGCGGTAATCGCCGGCGCTACCGGCGTGGTGCTATTGGTGTCGGCACTGGCGGGCTACATTCCGGCACGCCGCGCCGCGCGCATGGACCCTATGCAGGCGCTGCGCTGGGAGTGAGGCATCCCGGTGGCCCACTGCCCCTGCGTCTTTCAAACCGCGCCGCGTTATGCTTATGTGTGACTTCCAGACAACTGGCCGCGATCGCCGTCATCGCCATCCTGTCCCTCACCTTGGCCGCCGCGCAGCCAGTTGCCAAACCGTGGAACGGTATCCTGCGCGACGACCAGCGCCAGCCCATAGGCGGCGCGATCGTGAGTTTGGCGTCCGCCTCTCATCGCGAAACCGCCACCACCGCTAAAGATGGCACTTTCACCTTCGCATCGTTACCCAGCGCGGAATACTCCATCGCCGTCGCCTATCATGGCCTCACAGTCGCCTGCCCGCAACCGGTGCAACTGCCCCGCGATTCCGCGGCCGTCCTCGAATTGTCCGCCGGTCATGCCCTTGCGTTGATCGACGAAGCCCCGTCGTCGGAAGCTACCGGCGGCCAAAAGCTATCGGCTAAAGCCGTTTCGGAATTGCCGCTCAACAAACGCGATTTCAGTCAACTCCTACTGCTCGCCGCCGGCACCATGACCGATACCAACGGCGCCGCGAATTTCACCCAGCAATTCGCCGTTAACGGACAGCGCGGCACGGCCGCTGTATTTGCCATGGATGGCGCAGATTCGAGCGACCCCGAAATGGGCGGCGCTACGTTTACCAACTTCAATGTCGATGCCGTGGAAGAGATCCGCGCCAGCTCCGGCTGGATGCCCGCCGAAATCGGGCGCGGTGCGGCCGGTTTCACCGACATTATCACCCGTTCCGGAACCAACGACCTGCACGGCTCGGTCTTCGAGTTCCTGCGCAACGCGGCGCTCGATGCGCGCAACTTCTTCGACCAGCGCTCCATTGCCCAGCCGGAACGCATCCCGCCATTCATCCGCAATGAATTCGGTCTCACCAACGGCGGCCCCGTGGTGATTCCAGGTCTGTACAACGGCCGCGATCGCACCTTCTATTTCGCGGAATACCAGGGCTTCCGGCAGGTGCTCAGCGACACCGAGGTGATCCCCGTTCCCACTGCCGCCGAACGCTCCGGCCAGGATACCACCGCCTACCCGGGCGATACGCTGATCGTACCCGTGGACCCGCGCATCGCCAAAATACTGGCCCGCTATCCGCTGCCCAACGACCCCACGGGTCCTTACGCGGCGCGCACATTTGCCACTGCCTCGAAGGTGACCACTGTTTCGGACCAGTTCTCCCTGCGCATCGATCACCAGATCTCGGATAAATCGCGATTGTTCGGCCGTTTCACCATGGCCAATGTCACCGGTCCTACCACCAACCCCAGCCAGACGGCCATCGATCCCGAGTTCGCGGTGGGATTTCTCGACCACCAGCGCAACGCGGCCATCACTTACACGCGCGCGCCATCGCCCACCTTCACCATGGAGTCCGGCATAGGCTTCACGCGCACCACGCCCTCGTTTCCCACGTTCGACCGCACCGACCCGGCGCTGACCTTCGGCGATGCTTCGTATGAAGCGTTCAACGCCGCCGCCGGTTCGGTGCAGGGCATTGACGGCAACCTGTTTCAGATTCGCCAGAGCTTCCAGTGGATACGCGGCAAGCATACCCTGAAAGCCGGCGCCGAGGTCCGCGGCAATCGCGACAATGGCGTGTTTGGGATCAGTCCCAATGGCGCTTACCAGTTTGGCGGCGGAACAGCCTACGCTACGATTCCCATCCGCTCGGCCAGCGGCATGCACGACATTTCCATCGGCGATCCGCTGCCCGACGCACTGACCGGTCTGCTCACGGCCAACGCCTTCACGTACTCGCAAGCCGTGGCGCCCCCCGAGTTCGCGCAGGGAGCCAGCATCGGCGATTCCGCCATCCATCGGGATGCCTACAACTTCTATTTCCAGGACACCTGGAAGGTGTCGGAGCGCGTTACGCTGAACGCCGGTTTGCGCTACGAGATTGAATCGCGCATCCGCGAGGCGGACAAGCGCACCTCCGCGCCGGTGCTCGGTCTGGGTTCCGGCGCGGCGCCCGGCTCGGAATTGCTGATCAACCCCGACCCGGCTTACAAACTCGATCATAACGGCTGGGGGCCGCGCCTCTCGCTCGATTGGCGCGCTGCCGCCAATACCACGGTGCACGTGGGCGGAGCCATCACTACGCTGCTGGTCAACCTATGGCAGGATAACTTGCTGACCGGCAGCACGCCCTTCGTCGTCTACCCGCACGACACTGCGGTGCCTGGACAACCCATCGCATACGGTGTGAGCATAACGCCGCAGCAGTTGCCCACGGTCTACACCATCGCCGGATCGCCGGTATTCGCCTCTGGTGATTCGAATCTGGTGCCAGGCAATACCGTCATGGACGTGCTGCGCTACGAGCGGGATCTGGCGGCCCTTTCGCCCGGAAACCAGATTACCCCGCTGAACGTGGCGGGCATCTCGCCCGGCTTCCAAAACGGCTACATCGCCACCTGGACCGCCGGCTTCGAGCAAAAGCTGGGCGGCGCCAACCTCAGCGCGGGATACGTGGGCACCGCCGGCATCAAGCTGCCCGCCATGGATTTTCCGAACGGATACGCCGGCGCGGACCCGGCCTTCGCGCCCTACACGCAGTTTAATCCCGCTGGCCAGGTCACCGGCGGCTACGGTGTAGTCAGCGTGATGACCAACCGTTCGCATTCTTCCTATCACGCCTTGCAGATATCCGCGCAAAGGAATCTCACCACCGCGGGCCTCGGCTTTCAGGCCAGCTACACGTTCTCGAAATCGATAGACGATACCAGCGCCGTTATTGGCGGCTTCATCTCCGGCCAGTCCGGCGCAGTGGCGCAAACCGCGCCCGAAGACCCGTTCGACGCGCGCCTGGACAAAGGGCCATCCAACTTCGACGTCAAGAACGCGCTGGCCTTCAGCCTGTTCCAGGATCTGCACGCCGATCGCGTGCCCTTCCTGCGCCCCTTGGGCAAAACCCTCACCGCCGGCTGGCAAGTGCTGGGCATCGGGACGCTCCAAAGCGGCTCGCCATTCACCATCTATTCGGGGATCCAACAGACGGGCGCCGGCTCGCAGGGCGCCGACCGGCCCGACCAGGTGGGAACGCCGGTCCTGTCCACCAGCCGCACAGTGCGCGAGGACTATTTCGGGCTCGGCGCCAATAATGCTTCGCACTTCTCCATCCCCAGCGACGTGCCGGGCGGGACAGGGCCCAACAGCGGCGTCTTCGGAACGCTCGGACGCAACACGTTCCGCGGTCCGGGGCTCGAGAACTTCGACCTCGCGTTGATTAAGGACACGCCCCTGCTGGAGCGATCCGGAGCCGTGCGCGCATCCCTGCAATTTCGCGCCGAGTTCTTCAACGTGTTCAACATCGTGAACTTCGGCCTGCCTTCGAACATTCTGCTGGGACCCGGGTTCGGCGAAATCAGCCGCACGGCGAGCAATTCCAGGCAGATCCAGTTTTCTCTAAAGGTGATCTACTGAGGGATTCGGCTCAGGAATGTTGCGCTATCATCAAGAGCTGACAAGACTGCTGAACTGGACAAATCTCGAAGCAGCGGGGAGGGCTTATGAGCAACCGATTGGAGTTCGATATTGTCTGTCCGAACAACCACAACCAGAAAGTTACGTTCAGTCACGAAGAATTCAAAGAAGCGCTGAAGTCCGACACGTTGGTGTTTCACTGTAACACATGCGATACGGACTGGACTCCAACCAGTGATGAAATCGCGGGTCTACGGAAGCAATTCTCGGAGGAACATTGACCCACTCGTTTGGCTTTTCTCGGACTCTTCCTCCCGCGATTCCGGCGGCCCATTGACCGCCGGGCTGTTTACTTTGGAGCCAGACGACTCCCGTCAGACTTCCAGCTTCCATGGTTCGCGATAGGTGGCGTTCAGGTTCGGCCGCATGTCGTTCTGGGCGCAGGTCCATTTGCTTTGGTCCCAATCGATTCGCGATCGGAAGCGCATGGAAAGGTTTGCCAGCAAGCAAACAGTTGACGAGCGGACGCACGTCTCGATGTCGCTTATCGGCTTTTCTCGCGTCCGGATACATGCCAGGAAATTCCGCCAGTGAGGCACGTTCATATCCGCCATGCTCCGGTCTTTCTCCCACGTCTCCGGCTCCTTCGACCTACTATTGGGAATCAAGCGGCAGCCGCCCCGGTTCACAAAAACGGAGGCCTCTGTGCCATGAATTACCGTGCCTGCACCCTGCCCGAGCCCAAACATAGGTAGCGGGTTGCAGCCGCGGCCTTCGTAACCCAAAAGAAAATTCTCGTAATAAAACGTTGCCTGCATCGTGTCGGGTGTCTGGGTATTGTCTTGCACATAGAACTTGCTGCCCATAGCCGAAACCGCCAGCGGCATCGGGTCGCCGAAGCACTGGTGGATGGGATCGATCAGGTGTATGCCCCAGTCGGTCATGGCGCCCCCCGCGTAATCCCAGAAATATCGGAATGTCGGGAAAGTGGCCGCTTTGACGCCCCAGCGATTCGGATTGAAAGGAACCTTCGGCGCGGGTCCGAGCCAAAGATCCCAATCGAGATCCGCGGGTGGCTCGCCGTCGGGGGGATTGCCGAAGCCATTTTGCTCCGTCAGCCCACTCTGGAAGGCATGACAAAAGGTCACATCCCCGAGCCTGCCGCCCTTGACGATCTCGGCGGCTTTCTGAAAATAACCGCCGGAACGCTGCATGGTGCCCGCTTGAACGATGCGGTTGTATTTGCGCGCGGCCTGCACCATTTTCTGACCTTCCTCCACAAACTTGCAGGCAGGCTTTTCGACGAAGACATCTTTGCCGGCCTTGCAGGCTTCCACGGCCATGTAAGCGTGCCAATGGTCCGGGGTGGAGATACAAACCGCATCGATGGACTTATCCGCGAGGATTTCGCGGAAATCGGCGACCGCCTTTACCTGGAAGCCTTTCTCGCGTGCGGCGGCTTCCGCGCGTTCCAGATGCGGCCGGTAAACATCGCACACCACGACGGGTTGAGCTTCAGGAATCTTCATGGCAAAGTCCAGATTCCCCGAACCCATTGCCCCGATCCCGATAAAACCTATTGTGATGCGGTCATTCGCTCCCTTTATCCGCCCCGTGAAAAGGGAGGTCGTCAACGCGGCTGCAGCGCTCGCTAACGCGGTACGTCTTGATATTTCGCGCTCCATAGATGCGTGCTCCTTCTACTGACTCCGTTGCAAATCCGATTGTAGAACCATTCCAGCCGCCAAAGTGGCCGGCAATTTTCCCAGCTCGCGGGAGGTTCGATCGGCGCAGCCCGCAGCCCAGGAGCATGGCTGGGCTTCGCGCGGTTTGATGCCGACGGCCGGCTCCGGGGCGCGCTTTTAAGGAGGGCAATCCTGAGATTCGCTGGGTTAAGGGTGGGGCGGCGCCGACGGCAATTCGGCGCACTCGGCGTCAGGGAGGTTGAGTGGGAGCCCAAAGGCGTGAAACAGGCGCGGGCCGGTGGGCGGCACAAACAGCGTCAGCGTGGAAATCATGTCATCTTCGAGCGCCAGCACGTGGATGGAGTGCGCGGCCCAGGGCGCGTCCGCGCCAGTGCGGGCATAGACGGCGAAAGCGGGCTGCCCGTTGGCAGCCGTCGGTACCAGGCGAAGACCGCCACAGGTCTTCCAAGCCAATGCAAAGAAGGACCGGATCGCCTCGCGCCCCGCATACCATTGCTGCCACGGCGGCATGGTGTAGGTCGCATCCTCTTTGAGGAGGGCCACGAAGCCGTCCAGATCATGCCCTTCCCAGGCCTGTAGATAGTGGTCGAAGAGCCTTTGCTGCGCGGGATTTGGCCGCGGCGCCACCGGCGGCCGGCCGTCGGGATAGCGTTTGGCAAGCGTCTCGCGCGCTCGCTGCAGGGCACTGTTGATCGAGGCGGTCGAGCCCCCGAGCAGCGTTGTGGCTTCAGCGGCAGCCCAGCCGAGCACATCGCACAGCAGGATTGAGGCGCGCTGGCGCGGCGGCAACTGCTGGATGGCGGCGACAAAAGCTAGCTGCACGGCCTCGTGGGACGTATAACGCGCCTCCGGATTCGGCGCGTCGTCGGCGAGCCCTTCCAGGTTTGAATTCGGGTAGGGTTCAAGCCATTCCACGTCGGTTGGCGGGGCACCCTTTGGCATCTCCACGGGGACGGTGGCAGGCGCCTGCTGGTCGGGAAGCAAGCGCCAAACGTGCTTGCGGCTGGCAAGCGCATTAAGGCATGCGTTGGTGGCGATCCGGTAGAGCCATGCGCGCATCGATCCCCGCCGGTCGAAGCTGTCGAACTCGAAGTTGTCGAAGTTGCGCCAGGCGCGCAGATAAGTCTCTTGCACGGCGTCCTCGGCTTCCTGCGGGGAGCCAAGCATGCGGTAACAATGCAATTTGAGTTCGCGGCGGAAGGGTTCAGCGATTAGCTCAAACGCCTGGCTTGAACGCTCCGAGGCTGGCTCTTGATAGGATGGTTCCGCCCCTGTCATTGCACCCATTATGCGACCTCCGGTGACATTCTTCAATGGCCTTATCGCGAGGCCACGGCTTCCAGGCCCTTCCCCGAGACGATGAACAGATCTCCCGTGGCGCGATCCGGGTTTACCACCAACTCGGTGACGGCGGCCGCGACATCGCTTGAGGTCGGCGGCGCCGCCATGCCCCGAACGAAGTCAGCCGGCGAAATGCCAAGATAGCGGGAATAGCCCGCGACCGCATGCCTCCCCAACTCGGTGTCCGGAATGATGCGCGGCGCAAGTGCCACGAATCGCAGGCCGAGCCCAAGACGATCCGATTCCTTCTGACTGTAGTTCGCCATAAATATCTGCGTGCGTTTGGCTCCGGCATACCCTCCCGAAATCGGCGAGCCTGCCAGAGCGGCGCCGCTGGAGATCAGAACAACCGAGGCGCCCGGGAGCAGAGGCCGCGACAGCGCTGCCTTGCAGAAGTGAAATGCGATTTTTACGTCGCTCTCCCAGTTGACGGCGAACTCCTGCCAGCTCTGCTCGTGTAGCGGCGCGGCAGGCGGAAACGCGCCCCCGCCCACGACCAGGATATCGGGTTGGAGCACGTCGAAAACTTTGGAAGCCGTACCTTCCTCCGTTGCGTCGAGCGCCAGAACTTCAGTGCCGGAGACCTCTTGGGCCAACTGCCGGAGCGGCGCCTCCTCTCGCGCCACCGCAAGCACGTGCGCGCCATTACGGATACCGGCCTCCACAATCCGCCTTCCTACTCCTCGGCTTCCACCGATCACGACCATGTTTTTATGTCTCAATGAAAGCACTTTGTCCTCCTTTAATAGTGCCCGGATAGCTGCAGCGGGATCTAACCTTCTCCGTTAGCCGATCCCGTAGATCAGGCTGACGCGCCCATCTGGAAGATGCTGAACCTTTCGTAGTTCGAGCCCACGACGACGTTCCGTGGTCGCAAAGAGAGCCTTCCCTTTGCCGGCGATCAGCGGATAAACAATGAGCCGGAGTTCATCCACCAGGCCGGCATCGATAAGGCTCGCCGTAGTTCGAGCACCCCCAACGAGATAAATGTCTTTGCCGGGCTGCTGCTTGAGGGCGGCGATTTCTTCGAGTCGCCGGACGAAGCTCGTATTCGGCCAGAGAGCCGAAGTCAGGGTGCTCGATAGCACGTAATGCGGGGTGCGCGCGGCGAACCTGGCCCATTCGATCTCAGCCGGCGCCGGTGCGCCGCCGCTGCCCCAGACGGGCTTGTCCGGTTCATTCTGTATCGCAGTCCAATACCGCTCGTAGCCGGGGTACATACCTCCTCCAAGCACGCATGCGTCGATTTGCGGCGTCAGGCCGTAGTCGTCCGACCACGCCGTTACCCAATCCGCATTACCGTCAGACCCCTCCAACTTGCCATCAACAGAAATCTTCATTCCAGAAATCAACTTCCGCATTCCAACCTCCTCTTATTCTTTCCGGGCGGGTTGTCCATTACCCGTCGTGATCAAACTCCGCAAGCTGTCGTTGATATAAAAAACCCATGCGCCTGAACAGTCACCGTAGCATTCGAAGGTAGGAACCAAGCCGAGGTGCGCAAAGCGGAGTTCGGTTTGGTCGCCTTTCCTGATGATCTCGAAGACAACACATGCCATACGACTTTCTTGCCCGGCGTCAATTCCCCGATCTTCTGAGTGCTGCGGTGAATCTCCTTGTAGTGGAACTTAAACTCAGCGCCGGGTTTGTCGGTGTCACCCTCGATTTCTTCTGACCACCACCCGCGAACGTTGTTGATGGCGTCGAAAGCCTCTCGCGGAGTTTGGTCTACCGAAAAGGCCGTGATGAAATCCTGCTTCTTCATGATTCGCAGCTCCACCTTCTCTGTTCTGGTTGCGCCATGCGCGCCGCTGAAACTCATCGCTCCTCGGCTGTAGACTGGCCGGCTTTCTCTTCCCTCGGGTTGGGGCGCCCCTTCCCCGTGGTAATCAGGCTTCGCAGACTGCCGTTGATATAAGAGCCCCATGCGTTGGAACAGACGCCGTAACATTCATAGTCCGGAACTAAGCCGATGTGAGTGAAGTGGACCGCCGTTTTGTCGTCTTTCTTCGACACGTCGAAAGTGATCTTAGTGCCCTTCCACTCGCTTTCGTCTTCAGTGAAGTTAAAGTGGTTGTCCAAGACGAGCCAGACCACTTTTTCGTCGGGAATGACTTCGACTAACTTGAGCTTGCAGTAATGGGCGTCCTTGTAGCGATAGGTGAACTCGTCACCGAGCGTGCCCGTACTGCCTTCAATTTCTTCCGACCACCATCCACGAACGTTATTGATGGCGCTGAAGGCTTCTTCCGGAGGTTGGTCTACCGAAAAGGTCGTGGTAAAACTGGGATTCTTCATGGCTCGCTGTCCTTTTCTGCCGCTACTTACCCTAGAACTGCAGGGGCTCCGGCAGAAAACCTGCGTACTGGCGCTCGAACGCCTTGGCAACGCCCGTGCGCCAGCCCTCCGCGATGGACTGAGACGCTGGATCGGGGAAAATATCCTCTTCACCATTCTCCAATCCATCGAAGATGCCCATCGCGACTGATTCAGGCGAGGCCTTCGGTATCTCGAAGCCTCGGGTCATGTCGGTGTCAACGGGGCCCAGAAAGACGCCGTGGACCGTCACACCCTGGCCCGCCAGCAGCGCTCTCAGCGATTGCGTCATGTTGAACGCGGCCGCCTTTGAAATGGAATAGGCGGGTACAGCCGGAAAGGGAGCGAGCGCCACCAGGGAGAGGTTGTTGACGATGGCCCCTTTTGAGCGCTTTAGCAGCGGAAGAGTCGCGCGGGTCACATGGAACGTGCCGAAGAGGTTGACGGCCAGGTGCTGCTCCATGCCGTCAAAACCGCTCAGATCGTCGTAGAGCGCGATGCCGGCATTGTTGATGAGGACGTCGAGGGTGTCCACCTCGCCGATCGCTCGCTCGATCTGCGAAACGCTGGTCATGTCAAATGTCAGAGGCGTCCCGCGGTCATCGGCATTTTGCAGTGCGCTGCGCGTCGCCGCATAGACCCTCTTCGCTCCGCGCCGAAGCGCCTCATTGACGAGCGCCCGGCCGATGCCCCGGTTGGCGCCGGTAATCAAGACGGTCTTCCTCGCGATGTTCATGCTGATCTCCTTTGGGGGCTGCCATTGCTGCCCGATCTTGCCTCTCTACTATGTAAAACCGGCGTGGTGGCCGAAACTCATCGGTGCCCGGCGGTTTTTTTTGGTAATCCGTCGGACTGCGGGCGGCAAGCAGGACAAGCGGCGGACTCTAATGATGCTGCCAGTACCATCACTAACTACAGAAGACTTGACTCAAGTTGCCACTTCGGAGATCATAGCGGTGACCAGCGTCGCGCCGACGCTGCTCCGCATCACCGGAACCGGTGCCCCACCTCAACAGAATCCGCAGACGTCATGCGAGTCCGGCAGGGCAAGTCGTAGAATCGGGCGGTTTGGCGGCATTCACGCGATCCGCCGATCGCGTTTAGCCGGGTGCGCGCTAGCCGGCTAATTCGATGCTCATAGAACTGCGCAAAGGTGCTTACTAAAGATGCATTTCAAAACGAACGCTTTCGCGCTTAGGGCCACGCGCGTGACTGGCCCGCGGATCCGCCGACCTGGCGTGGCGGGGAGCCGGGCGTTAATGCCGGCCTGGCGCGGAGTGAATTTGCCAGTTGCCGCCCGCACTGTTTTCGCGGCAGGTTTTCTTCTCTGCCTTGCCGCGCTCAACGCATTTTCCTCGACTGTCGCGCTTATGAGTTCGGCAAACCCGTCGACTTACGGAAAAAGCGTAACGCTGACGGCCACCGTATCGCCTTCAACCGCCACCGGCACCGTGACCTTCTATAACGGTGTGACGGTGCTCGAAACAGAACCGATATCTCATGGCAAAGCGGCGCTGAAAACCGTCATGCTGCCCTCCGGAACGCTCTCTATCCTCGCGCGCTACAACGGCGATGTGAGCGACCTTCCCAGTATTTCCACACCTTTTCCACAGACGGTAAATGCAGTTGCCGGAAACGGGTTCAATCCCGCGGTGAACTATGCGGCGGGCACCATGCCTCTATATATGGCGGCGGGAGATTTCAATGGCGACGGCAACGTCGACCTGGCCGTCGCGACCGACGTGGCCAATAGCAGCGTCAGCATATTGATTGGGAACGGCGACGGCACTTTCAAGCCCGCCGTGAGCTACGCCACCGACGAAGATGTTTATTGGGTGGCAGTAGGGGATTTCAATGGCGATGGAATTCCGGATTTGGTAATCGCCGGATCCAGTTTGACGGCCGAAAATTGGGGCTTAGCGGTGCTCATCGGCAACGGCGACGGCACGTTCCAGACGCCGACGACTTATTTCGTCGAGTCCGGCTACATGCCTCTAACGGTTGCGGTCGCGGACTTCAACGGCGACGGTATCGCCGATATTGTCGCGCTTAACCAGTTGACCAGCGAAGTCGGAAACGTCCTTGCTACCGTGTACCTCGGGAATGGCGATGGAACGTTCCAAAGCCCGAAGACCAGGACCACCAGCGCTCCCGCCGGATCCGCTTACTCTCTAGAGGTGGGAGACTTCAACGGCGACGGGATAGCGGATTTCGCCATGCTCGAATACAGCACGCTGGAAATCTTCATTGGCAACGGCGACGGAACCTTCCAGACCGGGCTTTCATCGAATGTGACCTCCGCCGCGTATCCCTTCGTCGTGGCGGATCTCAATGGGGATGGCTATACCGATCTGGCGTTCAGCACCGGCACCGGAGTAAGCGTGCTTCTGGGGAACGGCAACGGAACATTTCAGGCGGCGGCCAGCTACGGCAGTTTCCTGCTACCGAGGATGCTGGTGACCGCGGATTTCGACGGCGACGGTACGCCCGATATCGCGCTGGACTCCTGGAATACCGCCACAGCCCCGGATTCACTGGCGAACGTGCTGCTCGGCAATGGCGCCGGAACGCTCCAAAACCCCTCCAGTTACTCGGCCGGAGCGAATTCTTATGGTGTTGTGGCGGCAGACTTTAACGGAGACGGGAGAGCCGACCTCGCCCTTGCCAACTTCGGCGGCAACAACGTGAGCATTCTGCTCGCCACAGCTCCGGTAATGCAGGAACAGACCATCAACTTCGGGCCGCTGGGCAATGAAGTGTTCGGCACCCCGCCGTTTTCGGTCAGCGCGACCGCGACGTCGGGCCTTACCGTGAGCTTCGCTCCGAATCCACCGGGGGTCTGCTCAGTATCGGGTACCACTGTGACGCTCGACTCCGTGGGCACCTGCACGATCCAGGCGACTCAGGCGGGCAACGCCAACTGGGCCCCAGCCCCAGCCGTCAACCAGAGCTTTTCGGTGACGCAAGCGAGCCAGACCATCTCTTTCGGGCCGATCTCGTACCAGGTGCTCGGCAGCCCGCCATTTACGGTCAGCGCCAGCGCCAGTTCCGGCCTGACGGTCCATTTCACTTCGCGGACGCACCCGGTGTGCACCGTTTCCGGAACCACAGTGACGCTGGTGGCCGTGGGCACCTGCACTATCGTGGCGACGCAGGCCGGCAACGCCGACTATGCCGCAGCCACGCCCGTGAGCCAGAGTTTCCCGGTGAAGGAGAGCCAGACCATCACCTTCGGGGCACTCCCGGCCCGTTTGCTCGGCTCGCCGCCATTCACGGTCGGCGCCGCCGCCAGCTCCGGCCTGACAGTGAGCTTCAATTCGCGGACGCCCACGGTGTGCAGCGTTTCGGGCACCACCGTGACGCTGCACGCCGTGGGAATCTGTACCATCCAGGCGACGCAGCGCGGCAACGCAGCCTGGGCCCCGGCCCCGGCCGTCAACCAGAGCTTTCATGTGAGGAATTAAGAGCCCGGCTTCGGGCTCGGGAAAATGGCTGCGATCGGACTATTTTGGCGTAGTGCTCCTCGCCCGCGCCACCCGCGCCATTCTTGCGCCCGGTGTGCTTACAGCCGGACATTGTTGCCCAGGTTCGCTATTCGATAACATGGATCATGATGCTCAAATGGCCCGACGTTTTGCACCTCGCCAAAGAAGGTAATCCTTCTCCGGATCGGAAGGTCGTCAAGACGGATGCGGAGTGGCGGCAGCAGCTCAGCCCGGAGCAGTATCGTGTAACCCGCCAGGCCGGTACAGAGCACCCATTCAGCTCGCAGATGTGCAGTCTCTTTGAGCCGGGTATCTATTCCTGCGTGTGCTGCCAAACCGTTCTCTTCGACGCCTCGGAAAAATTTGAGTCCGGTACTGGCTGGCCCTCATTCACACAGCCGCTGGCATTGAATGCGATTGCTTATCGTTTCGACGGACCCGCCTTTCTGAAACGGGTTGAAACCCTCTGCAACACGTGCGATGCGCATCTTGGCCACGTATTTCCCGACGGGCCGCCGCCCAGCGGCCTGCGCTACTGCATGAATGCCGTTGCTCTAAAGAAAGTTACCACGCCATAAGCTCAAGCCAGGCGCCCGGTGAGGTCCGCCCGAAAGTGCTGCTGCTCGCGGTATTCATGGCGTGTTCCCTGAGTAGCGCAGCAATGCCTTGAAGCCGAAATCCATGTGCTGCTGGATATGGCAGTGAAACAACGTCGGTCCCGGCTGGTCGGCGGTAAAGTCCACGCTGGCGCGCCCATAGGTGGGCACCACCACCGTGTCCTTGATCACGCCCGAGGTGGCTTTGCCATAAATCTCGGCGATCTCGAGTTGGTGGCGATGCAGGTGCAACGGATGCGCATCGTCGGTGCGGTTATGAAACGTCAGCCGGTAGCGCGTGCCCTGTTTGAGCAGAAACTCCTGGTCGTGGGGATAGGGTTTGCCGTTTACCGTGAAGCTGTTGAATTTGCCGGCGCCGCGCGGCACCTTTTCAAACACCATGTCCAATCGCTCGGTAGGCGCCGGTTGCGACGGCGGCTTGCCGAAGAGGGTATAGTCCCAAATGGATTTGGGCGGCGCCACCCACTGCGGGGTGCGGTGTTGATTGGCGTATTCGATGGCAATGCCCAAGCCCCCTTCGCGTACCGGGTCCTCGGGCGCGCCCAGGATCCAAACCCCGGGCTGGTTCATCTCCACCCAGGCATCGATGCGCTCGCCCGGACCCAGCATCAACACGTCCACGGCCGCCGGCGTGGGCACGGGATTTCCGTCCAGCGCGATCACGTTGAATTTGTGGCCGGGCAGCGCCAGGTGGCGGTTCTCGATGGCGCTGGCGTTCAGAAAATGAAACAGCACGCGCTCGCCGGGATTCACGCGGATCGGATCGCCGGCGCCGAGCGCCTTGTCGTTGATGGAATAAATATCGGCCGCTACCTCCAGCCCGACCGGCCGCGTATCCAGCACCGCCGGCTTTTCCGGTTGCGCCAGCGCGGGATCGAGATCGTCGGTATCCATCATCTGGTTGGTGAAATAGGGCTCCCAATCGCGCAGCGCCAGGTAGTGTTCCTGATCGAAGTTGCCGGGATTGTTCGCTCCCTCGACGATCAGAAAGCCGAACATCCCGGTATAACTGCCGCGATGCAGGTCGTCCATCGACATGGTGTGGGTGTGGTACCAGCGGGTGCCGGCAGGCGTGGGCGTGAACTGATAGCGGCGGCTTCCGTGCGGAGGCACTGCCGGGGTGCCTTCTTCCTCCGATCCGTCCACATCGGAGGGAATGAGCAATCCGTGAAAATGCACAAACTCCGGCACGTCGGTGTTGTTGACCACGTTCACCGTGACCGGCACGCCCTCCTTCATCCGCAGCCGCGGCCCCGGCGAAGTGCCGTTGTACCCGATGGTGCTGATGATGCGATTGGGCGCCAATTCGACCGTGACCGGCGCGATTTCGAGCGTGAAATCGGTCTTGGCCACGTCTGGCGAGCCGGCCGGCGCCAGGAAGGATTGCGTCTTGCTGGCCCAGCCAGCCGGCCACTTGCGGCCGCCAAGCCGGCAATCTTGAGAAAGTCGCGTCGTTGCATGAGAGATGAGAAAACGATCTTGCGCTCATGGTACCGCCCGATCGATCGCCGCCGCCGGTTTGAAAAGCCGGGCGGTCTCCTCCCCAGGCATTTCGTTGGCATCCCATGTGCTGCTATTCTGCGCGCAAAGCGATGATCGGGTCGGTATGGACCGCGCGCCAGGCAGGAAATATACTGGCCCCCAGGGCAACCAATGCCAAGATCGAAGGAACGGCAATGAAAGTTCCCAGATCGTGTGGATTCGTGTCGTAAAGCAGAGATGCGAGGGCGCGGGTCGCGAACATTGATACCAGCAGGCCAACTGCGATACCCGTCCCGGATAATCGCAAACAACGCGTTAAGACCAGGAGCAAGAGAGCGCGGCGGTCTGCACCCAAAGCAATGCGGACCCCAAACTCGTGCGTCCGTCGTGCGGTGTTGTAAGCGAGTAATCCAGCGATCCCCAGCATGGCCAACAGCAGCGCGGCAATTGCGAAACAAATCAGAAGCCCAGTCCGAAAACGCTCAGCCGACAATGATTTCTCGAGTACCTGGTTGACGGTTTCAATCGTTCCCACGGCAAGACTGGGATCGAGCCGATTGATCTCGCGCCGGATAGCGCTTGCGAGCAAAAGAGGATCACCGGAAGTTCGCACGACTACATTCATCTGGTTGACCCATTCCGGCCAAGTCATAAACAGCAGCAGCCGGGGAGAATCGCTGTTGAGCCGCGCCTTCACATCCGCCACCACGCCAACCACGGTCAACCATGGCTCGTCGTTATTCGGAATTTCCACACCGAATCGAATACGTCTCCCAATGGGATCGCCGTGCGGCCAGACACGCTTGGCCAGCGCCTCGGAGATCACCACAGCATGTGGCTTCCCGATCTGATCCTCCGGCTGCAACAGACGGCCGCGCAATAGTGTGACGGCGAGCGATTCCAGTGCATTGCCGCGGCAGAAGACGGTGTCCACTTTCTCGGTATTCCGGCCCTGGCCTTCAATCGAGATGATTACGTTGGAAGTGGATCCCATCGGCAGATCTGACATGGCGCCGGTTTGGCGAACGCCAGGCAGGAAACTGAGTTCGGAAAGCAGGCGGTCAAAGAAACCGGTAATCTGGGCGGGCGCCTTGTAAACGGCGGTGGGCAATGTGATCTGAGCGCTGATCAAGTGCTGCGGACGGAATCCCGGATCGGCTTCGGCTGCTTTCAATAAGCTTCGCGTCAGCAGTCCCGCCGTTGTAAGCAGGAGAAAAGCTAGAGCGAATTGGGTAATCACCGCCGCCGACATCATCACGCGTTGATGCTTGCCTTGCGTGGTCGTTCGTCCCTCACCGCGAAGCTGATGCGTCAGGCCGGAGCGAAAGGTGTTTGCAAGCGGTCCCAGGCAGAACACGAAAGGCGTTGCCAGCGTGACGACCACCACGAAGGCCATCATCCGCCAGTTCAAACCGATTTCGCTTAAACGGGGAAGATTGTCGGGAGCGAAGCGAACCAGCAGCGGCAAGGTCCACACCGCGAGACAGAATCCCAGGGCGCCACCCGTTACCGAAAGAACCAGACCTTCATTTAGCGTCTGGCGGGCGAGACGCCAGCGCCCTGCGCCCAACGCAGTTCTAAGCGCAAACTCTCGCTGCCGCCCCACCATGCGGCTAAACATGAGATTTGCCACATCGGCGCATCCGATCAGCAGCACAATGCCTACTGCCGCCAGGAGCAGCAGCAACGGGCGCTCTACATTTCCGGTAAACTCTTCCCGAAACGGAGCGGCCCGCGATTCCAGCGAAAAATTCGGCATGTGGCTGAGAGCCTCTCCGATCTTCGGCGGATAATTCTCAACCACGCGCTTCAGTAAACGGTGCACATCCGCGCCAGCCTGCGGAATCGTCACGTTGGTTCTCAAACGGGCGGCCATGCTGTAGTCAAAGCCGCTTACGTTCTGTTGCCGGTCCTCATTGCTCCAGGAAACGGGCACAAACACGTCTGCTGGATGATCATTGAATCGCGATCCGCCTATAGGAAACGAAAACGACCGTGGCATGATGCCGACGACAGTGTACGGAATCCGGTCGAGAAACATCGTGCGCCCGAGCGCCTGTCCGGCTCCGCCAAACGCACTCTGGGCGAATCCGTAAGTGAGAACTGCCACTCGCTTCAAGTGCTCGTCTTCTTCCTGTGTGAAGGTCCGGCCATAAACCGGCGAGGCTCCCAGAACCGCAAACAGTGAGGCGGTCACGCGCGCGCCGGTCAGACGCCGTGGAAGGCCCGCGCCCGACATCTCGTAAGATTGAGTGCGATAAGTTCCCGTGGCGGCAAAGGACCGGTTATTTACGGCAACAAACAGATAGTCGGGGCAGGAAAACGGCAGAACCGGGAAGCCCAACCCTGGAACGCCCTCCGTAACCGCGACCAGGCGATCCTGATTGGGGAAAGGCAACGGCCGAAAGAGCACGGTGTCCACCACAGAAAAGATGGCCGTATTGACGCCGATGCAAAAAGCCAAAGCGGCAATAACGGTCACTGTAAAAACCGGCGCTTTGCGGAGTGTGCGAACTGCAAATCGCACATCGCTGAGCGTGTCTTCCAGCCACCGGATGCCCCGTGCGTCGCGACACTCTTCCTTGAGACGTTCCGTGCCGCCCAGGCTTTCGAGCGCACGCTTCTTCGCCTCTTCGGGTGTCGCTCCGGCAGCGGCTTCGCGCTCAATTTCACGGTCGATGTAATCGCGCAGTTCGTCTTCAAGATCTTTTTCGACGCGGGAACGAGCGAATAGAGATTGAAGTCGAAGACGCCATTTCGTGAACCATCGCATGCAAGTTAACCTTGGGCCGGAAGGACGATCTCAGAGATAGCGCCGGACAAGCGCTTCCAATCGGCGGTCTGGGATGCCAACTGCTTGCGGCCCGCTTTGGTCAGGGAGTAGAACTTGACGCGGCGTTTGGTGTCGCTGACTAACCATTTCGCCGTAATCCAGCCCTCCTGTTCCAGTTTGTGCAGGGCCGGGTACAAGGAGCCGGCGCCGACCTGCAAGACGTCCCTTGACATTTGCTTGAGACGCTGCGAAAGGGCCCATCCATGCGTGGGCTCCAACGCCAGGATTCTCAGAATGAGCAGACTCAGCGTACCTTGCACGAGGTCATTCGGCTTCATGCTATTATCGATATCCGATAACAGCATACCTCACGACTGCTTTTGATGCAAGCGTCACGGGCAGGGGCGTGCGGCGGCCGAAAGCGATCTCACATGAGCGAGAAGTCGCCGACCGCCAAGAGAGCCAGATCTCGACAGGATGTGCTACAATTTCGTAGATACAGATAGTTTTCGCGTGGGATGAGAATAAGAATCGTATCAACCGCCGAAAACATGGCGTTTCATTTGAAAACGGCGGCGCGGATCTTTGAAGATCCCAACGTCGTCTCGTACCGGGACCGCGTGGTCGACGAAGAGGAGTGCTGGCATGCGATCGGTTATGCCGGCGGCATCGCGATCCTGTTTGTAGTTCATACAAGCGAGGAAAAACATGGCGAAGAAGAAATCCGCATCATCTCGGCAAGAAAAGCGAGTCCGCGCGAGCGCGCTCTTTACCACCCCTATCACCGACAAGCAGCGCCGGGAATTGCAGCGACTGGCAGCCCGCCCCGATTCTCAGATCGACTTTTCCGATGCGCCTGAAGGAAGTCCGCGAGCGTCCGACGTTGAGGTGGGACGTTTTTACCGGCCGATTAAGCAGTTGGTGAGCCTTCGCGTGGATGCCGACGTCCTCTCTTGGTTTCGCGGGCGGGGTAAGAAATACCAGACCTACATGAACGAGGTCCTCAGGCGCGAAATGCAGACGAACGCCCGTGCTCGATAGAGCGTCCAAGTTCCGCGTGGGCATACGATGACCGTTGGCCAAATTCGAGCGCCAACTCGCGTCGCCCCAACCCTCTATGCGATGGCCAGCCCCGCCAGCCACTCTTCAAGAAAATCCGTGATAATTAGTTATGAATCTGGTGCGGCCCACCTCCGCCCGTTTCCTCTTCGTTTCGCTCGGCCTTTCTCTGGCCGTCGGACTATTTGCGATGCAACAGGGCGGATACCAGGGCTTCGGCCGCCAGCGATACTACTACCAGCCCGGCCCGAACGTCCCCTCGGAGTTTTATTGGAGCCGGCTCCAGTACACTTCCAGCTATGCCAACGGTAGCAGCTACGGTTACCGCGGTTTTCGCGGCGGTTGGTCCAGGGATTATCCCAAGGCCGACAACGACTGCCTGATTGCCCTGCGCCGATTGACTCGCATCAACTCTCCGTCGCCGCTGAACGTGGTCGATCTCGATAGCGACCATGTGTTCGACTATCCCTGGATCTACGCCGTCTCGGTCAACAACTGGACCTTCACCGACGAGGAGGCCAAACGCCTGCACGACTATCTCTTGAAGGGCGGTTTCCTGATGGTGGACGACTTCCACGGCACCGACGACTGGGAGCATTTCATGGCCGGCATGCGCATGGTGCTGCCCGGCCGGCCCGTCGAGGACCTCAAAGATAACGACGAGATCTATCACGTCTTGTACGACATCAACGAAAAGTTTCAGATCCCCAGCGAGGTCTATGTCAACACCGGTCGCACCTACGAGAAGGACGGCTACGTGCCTAAGTGGCGCGCCATCCGCAACGACCACGGGCGCATCATGGTGGCAATTTGCGCCAACATGCATCTGGGTGACGCCTGGGAATGGGCCGATAGCCCCGAGTACCCCGAGAAGTTTTCCGGACTTGCTTTTCGCATCGTCCTCAACTACATCACCTATGCCATGACCCATTAGGCATGCACTGCGCGCACCTCTTCGTACAGTCCCCGAGCAACCCACAATCTCATGTTCGAGTTCTTTCTTAAGTATCCGCGTTCGGTGTACGCACACGGTCAATTTGCCCTTTTGGGGGCGTGGCCCACGTGGATGCTCGTGTCGCTGATCCTGGCTGCCGCTGCCGGTCTGGCATGGCTGATCCGGTCCCGCCTGGCGCACGCCGCGCCGGTCATGCGCGGTTGGCGAGCCTGGGTCATCTGGGGCTTGCAGACGCTCATGGCCGCGCTGCTGCTGGTGCTGCTGTGGCAGCCGGCGATCACCGTGGCCGAGTTGAAGCCGCAGCAGAACATCATCGCCGTGCTGGTGGACGACTCGCGCAGTATGGCTATATCCGAGGACGGTTCCACCCGCCTGGCGCAAGCCGTTCAAGCCCTGCGGAAAGGCGTCCTGGCCGGCCTCAACCGCTCCTTTCAAACGCGACTTTACCGCGTCGACGACGTGCCGGCCCGTATCGACAACCTCAACGAGCTGAAACCCAACGCGCCCGCGACCCGCATCGGCGACAGCCTCAAGCAGTTGAGCGACGAGACTTCCGACTTACCGATCGGCGCCGTGGTGCTGCTCTCGGACGGCGCCGACAACTCCGGAGGTATTGGCGCGGACGTCATTAGTGCGTTGCGCGCCCGCCACATTCCAGTCGACACCGTGGGGTTCGGGCGCGAGCGCGCCGAACATGACGTGGAGTTGCAAGATACCGTGGTGGCTCCCCGCGCCCTGGCCGAGTCCCGCCTGGCCGCTCAGATCACCTTCGACCAGCGGGGATTCGCCGGCGCCAGGATCAACCTGACGGTGCGCGACGTCAGCGCCGGCCAAGCCGTTGGCCCAACCATTGGCCCAACCATTGGCCAAGGTAAGATCCTGGCTTCCCGCACCGTCAGCCTGGGGCCGGACGGTAACCTGCAGACCGAGACCTTGATGTTCGATATCGGTGGCACCGGCGCCAAAACGCTGCAAATCTCGGCTGGTCCAATCCCAGGCGAGGAGAACACGGCCAACAATACCTTGATCCGCGTGGTGAATGTGGGCTCCGAACCCCGCCGCATCCTGTACATCGAAGGGGAACCGCGCTGGGAGTACAAGTTTATCCGCCAGGCGGAAGAGGACGACCGTATGGTGCAGATCGCCTCCATGGTTCGCACCAGCGAAAACAAGATCTATCGCCAGGGAATCTCCAATTCCAAAGAACTGGCCGACGGCTTCCCTTCCCGGCCGGAGGACCTCTTCGTCTACCAGGGATTGATCATCGGGTCGGTGGAAGCCGGCTATTTCACTCCCGGCCAGCAGGAATTGATCCGCGAGTTCGTGGATCGCCGCGGCGGCGGCCTGCTGCTCCTCGGCGGACAATTCGCGCTGGCGGATGGCGGCTGGAACGCTTCGAACCTGACCGACCTGCTGCCGGCCGCGCTACCCACCCAGACGGGCACCTTTCATCGCGATGCCGATCCGAAGAGCGGCACCAGCCACGCAACCGCCGAACTGGCGCCCGCCGGCGTAGACAGCATTATCACGCGCCTCCTCGACGACCCCGCTGCTAACGCCGCCAAGTGGAAAAAACTGCCCTACCTGATGGACTACGAGAATCCCGGCACGCCCAAACCGGGGTCGGTCGTCCTCGCCAACACCATCACGCCCGAAGGCCGCAAGTTGCCATTGCTGATTACGGAGAACTTCGGCCACGGCCGTACCGCGATCATGGCCACCGGAGGCACGTGGCGCTGGCAGATGAGTTCACCGGTCGGAGACACGGCGCACGATCTGTTCTGGCAGCAGCTCCTGCGGTGGCTGGTTTCGGATACTCCTGGCCCCGTGGCGGCTTCCGTCCCCGCACAGATGCTGCTCGACAATGGCGCCGTAACGATCACTGCCGAGGTGCGCGATCCACAATACAACTCCGCTCCCGATGCCAGGGTGGAAGCGCATATCCTGGGCCCCAGCGGCATCAGCGCCCTGGTCGAGATGACGCCGGTGCCCGATAGTCCGGGCCAGTTCCAAGCCGCCTGGTCCGCACCCAAGAGCGGCGCCTACCTGACCGAGGTCACGGCGCAGCGGGCCGATCCTGGTACCGGCACGGTGAAGGAACTGGGGCGCGACGTATTGACCTTTCAGCGCATGGACGGCGTAGCGGAGAATTTTCACACCGAACAGAACCGCGACTTACTCGAACGCCTCGCGGCCCAAACCGGTGGACAATATTGGAAGCCCGCCGACCTGGGCAAGCTCGCCGGCGCCATTCCCTTCTCGGAGGCGGGCGTGACGGTGCGCGAGACCAAGGATTTGTGGGACCTGCCGCTGGTCTTCCTGGTGTTGCTACTGCTGCGCTTTTCCGAGTGGTGGCTGCGGCGCAAGTGGGGGATCGTTTGAAAGAGGCTCCTCGCCATGATGGCGCCGCTGGCTGCGGGCTTTGGATGCGGGGCTTTCCTCTACACGGTTCATTTGAGGAATGGCATTTCGGCTTCCCAGATCCCCGCGCCCTGCCCGAACCGGCAAGGCAAAGTCCCGAGATGACCCCACGCTCACGTGGGAGGCGGGCATCCATCGCCATGCTCCGACGCCATCACGAATTGCGCGTGCTTTTGCATCAACCTTCTGCGCGCTTCTGCGCGATTTCCTCCTCGTGGTCGTTAGTCTTATTCATGCTCTAATACTCTGGCGGGTGTGATTCTCGGTGAGTCTGATCGAGCCAACGACGGGCGGAACCTTCAATCCATCAGCGAAGAACATCACCTCCGAGCCCTGCGAGGCCGACCGTGCGCTGTAACCGATATCGTAGACAATATGCGGTAATCCCTCATACAGCTTTCGAATAGCCGGCGCATTGTCATAAGAAACGATCCATCGCTGCTTGGTAATGCAGTTGCGGACGAATTTGGCAACGCTGGCGTGGTAATTTTCTGCATTGCATCGCGCTGGCTGGTCGCTGCGGGAATACGAGGGTTTAGGATATCGAGGTCGAGGCTGTCGAGCTTGAGCGACTTCGTGCCCATGTTATCTCCGTCTTCCGCAGAGGATACAACATTCTAGCGCACCTTTGTTCTTGGTAATGCCAACACGGTGGGGAGGGGAATCGGGGATAGAACGCTCGCGGCCCACGCGGTGACGGAGCGTTCGCGATTGAGCACTGCCGCCGAGCGAAGGCGCCCGTCCTCGCAAGGCGGCTTTCGCCCGCGATAGCGCGAGGCGATGGCGGACCCAACTCTACCTCGACGATCATCGCTGGAACGCTCTGCATACCCAGGCCACGAGCCGGAAAACCAGCATCTCGGAGCTCGTGCGGGAGGCCATGCGCGATCGGTATTTGTCTAAAAGAGACGAGCAAGCCAAGGCCATGCAGGAGTTCGTCGGAATTCGCAAGAACCGCGCGGAATCCGTCGACGCCGTGAAGTACATTCGCAGTCTGCGCCGCGGTGGGCGTTTGGAGCGCCTTAACGGCAAATGACCGTCCTCATCGATTCCGACATCCTGATTGAGGTCTCTCGCGGCAGAAATAGGGCCCTCGTTTCAACATGGATAGAATTGAGCACCTCCGACGCCGCCGTTCTGTACTCACCCGTTAGTGTGGCGGAACTCTGGGCCGGCGCGCGATCCCGCGAGTATGACGCTCTCCGCAACCTTTTCCGGGCACTGACCTGTGCTCCCATCGACGAGGAAGTGGGCCGTCAGGCTGGCGCCTATCTACAGCGATACCGGCGGAGCCATGGCGTCGAAGTCGCCGACGCCTTGATCGCCGCGAATGCGGTAGCGAACAACGCAGAGCTATGGACACGAAACCGCAAGCATTATCCGATGGCGGACCTCTCATTCTTCGATGCCGTTGCAGATTAGGAACGAGTCGGCTGGCCGCGCCTAATCGGCAGTCAGCCGGCCCGTCCAAGCGGCGCCGTGCGATTTACCCCGGCGATCCGACGCGCAACCGTTCACACCGCCGCGTAATATTCACAACTTCCCCATTTCCATAACCTTCGACTCCTATTCCGAGGCGTTGGCACCGGCCCCGCCCACCTCGATGCTAATTTGGTAGTGGACGGAGCGCTGCAGCGTCGGTCGCTGAGATCGCGCATTGACTCGTGAACAAATGAAGAAAACAAAGGACGAATTAGCTTTGTCCGTCCAAGAAAGCGAAAGCCGCGTAGAACGAATTGAGCCGGCCGGCTGGCCTGGGCTGCAACTCCCGCCCACGCCCGATTGACGGGCAGGCCCCAGCGGGGGCCCGGGAACGAAATTACCATTCGAACCCAACTGATCCTTTGTTTCCAACAAAAAGAAAAGATGCAAAGCCAAATTCCATGGGGCGCCTCGCCGAAGGCCTTCAACCGGATAACGGACGACATCGTGCATGCAGTGCTGGCGAAGGCATCACCGATCTTCGGCGAATCTCGTGCAGGGCTATAGCGGATGGAGGGTGCCGTGCGTCATATAGAAGTGGGTCTGGGGACCCGCCGCAGGCGTGGACGCCTGCCCCACAGCGGATAGCTCCTCATGCTGCAGCGCTTCCTCGATCCTTCCATCCTGGCCGGCATCTCCAGCCTGGAACTGGTCGCCAAAACCGTGGTCGATGGCTTCGTCGCCGGTCTGCACCGTTCTCCAGACTTTGGTTTCAGTCAGGAATTCGCCGAATATCGCGCCTACACTCCTGGCGACGATCTTCGCCACATCGATTGGAACGTCTTCGCGCGCAGCGAGCGCATGTATCTGAAGCGTTACCGCGGCGAAACCAACTCCCCGTTGACCGTGTTGCTGGACGCCAGCAACTCGATGCAGTTCAGCTCCCATAGCGTCAACAAGATGGATTACGCCCGCTACCTCGCCGCGTCGCTTTTTTATCTGGCCATCCACGGCCAGCGCGATGCCGCCGGGCTGATTACCTTCGACGACGAGATTCGCAATTATATCCGCCCCTCCACCCGGCAGGGCCAGTTGCATCGTTTGCTGGCCGGTTTGGAACAGGCCGAGGCGCGTGCCCGCACCGATTTCGCCAAGCCCATGCGCTACTTCCAGGAGTTAGTGAGGCGCCGCGGCATGGTGCTGATCGTGTCCGACTTCTGGGAACCGCCCGAAAGCATTGTCCGCACCATCGAGCCGCTGCGCTTCCACGGCAACGAGGTGGTCCTGTTCCACGTCCTCGATCCCGAGGATGTGCGTCCCGAGCTACACGGCCCGTCCATCCTGGTTGACATGGAGACCCAAAACCAGTTGGAGGTCACCCCCGATTACACCAGGACGGAGTATCGGGAAAAAGTCGAGGCGCATCTTGCCGATCTGCGTGATCGTGCGCAGGCCGCGGGCATGAGCTACTGCCTGTTGATGACCGACCGGCCGCTCGACGACGCCCTCCGTGAATACCTGACGTTGCGCGGAGGCCGCCAATAAATGGGACTCTTCGCGCCCTGGTTCCTGGCCGGTCTGGCGGGGCTCGCGCTTCCGGTTTACTTGCATTTGTTGAAGCGGCAAACCGCCAGGCCCAAGCCGGTAAGCTCGTTGATGCTCTTCGAGTCACGCACCCAAAGCTCCACCCGGCATCGCCGGCTGCGCTATTTCCTGCTGCTGTCGCTGCGACTGCTGGTGCTGCTGCTGTTGATTCTGGCTTTCGCCAATCCGTTCGTCAACCGCAACACGGCCACCCTTTCCAGCGCCCGGTTGGTGCTGCTGGTGGTCGACAATTCCTTCAGCATGCGTGCCGGAACCCGTCTGGCCGATGCCCGGGACGCAGCTATGCAGGTGCTGGCCGGAAAGGGCGCCGCGCGCGCCCAAGTCGCGGCGTTCGGCTCGCAGTTGCGGCTCATGACCCAACCGATTGAGGATCAATCGGCGTTGCGTGCCGCCGTCGAGGCCATTCAGCCCGGCGACGGCCACGGCAACTTCGGCGAACTGGCGCGCGCCGCGCGTGCCCTGGCCGAGTCGGTGCATACGCCCATCGAACTGCATCTGTTCAGCGATATGCAGCGCGGCGATTTGGCCGCCACTTTCTCCGACATGGCGCTGCCCTCGAACGTCAGACTGGAGACGCATGCCGTGGTCTCGAAGGCCCAAGCCAACTGGACGGTGGAGTCGGTGGATGCGCCCGGGCAAGTCTGGGGCAAGGCCGCCAAGCCCGTTCACGTTGCAGCCGTGATTGCCGGCTACGGCACGCCCGCCGCCCGACGCACCGCGTCGCTGGTGGTGAACGGCAAGACCACCGCCACCAGGACCGTAGTGATCCCCGCCAACGGACGGGCCACGGTCGACTTCCCTGGCTTGGAGGTGCCCTACGGCTTCAGCCGCTGCGAGGTCCGGATCGACAGCGCCGACGCATTCCCGTCCGACGACCTGCGTCGTTTTGCCGTCGTACGTTCCGACCCGCAGAAAGTCTTGCTGATCCATAACTACGGCGACAACCGTTCGCCACTCTACGTCGGCGCTGCTCTCTCGGCGGCCGCGCAATCGGCTTTTGTCCTCGAATCGATCAGCGTCAACGAGGCTGCCGACCGCCAGCCGTCCAATTACGCTTTCATCGTGCTCTCCGATCTGAATACACCGCCTGCGCTTCTTGAAAATTCGCTCACCCGGTATGTGCGCGCTGGCGGCAGCTTGCTCATCGCGGCGGGCACGTCCGCCGGAGGCCGCTCGCAGATCCCCATCTTCGGCGCGCACATCGTTGAGACCCGCGACTACAGCCGCGTTCCTGGGCGTTACATGGCGGTCGGCTCCAGCGACGCCTCCTACCCCGCCGTGGCGAAGGCCGGCGGCTGGCCAGGCGTGAAGTTCTTCTACGCTCTGGATGTGGATCCCGGCGACGCGCGCGTAATCGTTCGCTTAGGCGACCAGACCCCGCTCCTGCTGGAGAAACGCATCGGCGAGGGCCACGTGGTGCTGTTCACCTCCGGGCTCGACAACCTTACCAACGATTTCCCCTTGCAGCCCGCCTTCGTTCCGTTCATCGAGCAGACCGCGCGCTATCTGGGGGGCGGCGAACGGCAGGGCGGCGCCCGCCTGGTAGACGCCTACCTCGACCTGCGCAATGCAAAGGAACAGACGCAGGGCGTCGAGGTGACCGACCCCGAGGGGAAGCGCGCGCTCACGCTGGGCGAGGCCGCCTCCGCCCAATCGTTCCAGCTCACTGAGGCCGGCTTTTACCAGATCCGGCTAGCCAATGGCCGCCAGGACGAAATCGGCGTGAACCCCGATCCCAAGGAATCGAACCTCGACGTTGTTCCCGACGATGTCTTGGCGTTGTGGCGGGGCGGAGGGAGCCATGCCCCGCTATATTCACAAAACGCGCCGGCACCCGGCCCGGCCACGCCCCGCAAGACACCGCAAACCCTGTCGTGGTACGTCATGCTGCTCGTGCTGGCTTTTGCTCTCGCAGAATCGGCCCTGGCTAGCAGGTATCTCGGTACCCAGCGCGAGGAAGATCGCCACCGCCACTTGACAAATTAAGAAGTACCGGATAAGCATTACGACAAACGTCCGTAACAAAAAGAATCTGAAAAGGTCTAACGTAACGCTGTGGCACGCCCCGAAGGTTGATCCCAACACCGAAAACGCTCTCACCTGGTACGCGGCGATCGCGCACGAGCGGACTGGCAATAAGGGAATCGTGGAGGCGTGGCGCCGGGTTGCTGCGATACCCAGAAGTTGGCGGGCTCAACTGTGGCTTGCGCGCACGGCACTCGAGTCACACGACCCGCAAGAGGCACTCGCCTATTACCGTCAGAGCTTGCTGCGGTCCGTGACGTTTTGGTGGGTGACTTGGCGCTTGCCAAGGGCGCGGCGCGCGGCCTGTCGCGCACCGACAGTAAAGATGCCAAAGCCATTTCGGCCATTACACTGGCCCTGGCCGGTGACTCCGTTGAAGCCGCGGGGCGCGCCGGCGACCTGGCAGGCCGCTTTCCCCAGGATACCATCGTGCAGCGTGACTACTTGCCCATGATCGGGCATCTGCGCCTCTGGCGGGCGGGTCCCGGAACCCGGCTCGGGCGATTGCGGAGTTGGGGCCGCCGCGCCAGGCGAACTGGGCGACATTGCCACGGACATTAACTTCGTCCTCTTTTCGGTATACCTGAGGGGCCAGGCATTCCTATCGGCGCACTAGGGCGCCGCCGCGGCCGCCGAGTTCCGGAGGGTTCCGGATCACTCCGGTGTGGTCCTGAACCTCGTGGTCGGCGCGCTGGCACACCTCGCCCTCGGCCGAGCCTATGCCCTTACCGGCGACACCGTTCAGGCTCGCAAGGCGTATCAGGATTTTCTGACTCTTAGAGGGATTGCCGATTCCCAGATTCCCATCCTCCAGCAGGCCAGGGCGGAGTTCGCCGGCCTACCCGCGTCTCTAATCCCGTCGACTTCCCGTTAGCATGGAGCCGGGCACCTCTATGCAGTTGTATGTTCCGCGGCGCTCGGCTTGCACGCTGGCTGCGTCTATCTGGCGGTGAGGTTGTTGAGGCCGAACACCGCCAGTTCGAATCGATCCTTCACGCCGACCTTCTGGAACAGATGGGATAAATAAACCTTCACAGTGCCTTCGGTGATCTTCAGTGTGGAAGCAATCTCCTTGTTCTTCAGGCCTTGGGACAGCAGTGTGATGAGTTGTCCTTCGCGCGGGCTCAACACCACCCGCTTGGCGTCCGCGAAGCTGTCGGTAAGGGTCTTTTCGAACCACATCTCGCCTTCCTGGATCTTCTGCAGGCACTTGATCTGCAGGTCGATCGGCAGACTCGTGCGCAAGATACCGTGCACGCCCAGCCCCATAGCCTGAAACGCGAGCCCGGCGGAGATGGCGTTGACCCATAATACGAGCCTGGATTCCTGTCGGACGCGCTTGATGTCGCTAAGAACGCCGACCGTACCTTCCGGCGTCAAGTTCAGCAGGAGGATATCGGGGGCCTCGGTTCCCAAACGCCGCAACAATTCCGGTATTCCGCAGGGCCAACTCTCCAGTTGGAACCGGCCCGTGGCTATCAGAACCGCTTCCAAACCTTTAGCCAGGATGGGTTGATCGCTATACAAGCTGACCCGCGTCATAACGCCTCTTCGGCCTCGGGGCCGCTCTGCTTCAAGAATGCCGCCGGCAAGGTTCCGGCGAAAAAACGGTTGGGAGCACCTGATTATGAATTGTAGGTTAGTTGGCTGGCTGTCTATCAGAATAAGATGCGAAAAACTTACAGGCGTATCTTTCGTTAACATATCCGGCAGCGGCACCTGCCCGTGCTGAGAATGCCTCTCCATGCTGCGGGCCGCGCTTCTCAGCGCGTTCCCCGGGCGGCGCGTTTTTCCTAGCCGGCCCGCAGCCCGAATCGGACTCGACGGTGTGTGTGGCATTGGGTATCGCGCCGGCCATATGTTTTCCAAATGCACCGCCTGGCCCTGCGGACAATATCGCTGGCCGGCTCGGGTTCCAGCCTGGGCGCAGCCTGCTTCACTTCAAGGCCCCCGCCAGCCGGAATATTGTTTGTAGTGGGCTATTTCTTATCAGATCCGGACTCTTCCCTCAGGCGTTTGGTGATCCGCGCCCCTAACAGCCGAAAGACCTTTTGAATATCAGCGAAAGTGGTCCTTGGGTCATTGTTGTAATCCATGAGGCGGTGATAGTACCTTTTTTCCAGTCAGGCGCGATGTCTTCAATTACGAATCGGACCTCCTGCATCGCGGCGCCGCGGTGTTCAAAGTGGCTGCTCACTTCGTTCGTGCCTTTTTCCAACGCGCAGTAGGTAGAGACTGAAGGTTTTGGCTGCCGCCGGGTAGATTCGGTTGTCGGCCCGGTTCCACTCGGCCGGCGACTCAAGGATCTCCTTCGCACGCTGCACAATGCGCACATCGGCCTTTGTTCCATGCCGGCCTAGCCTCAGAATCGTCGCCGGAACCGCTGGCAGCTTTACCAGAATGCGTTCGCCCTTGAATCGCGGCAGTGAACATCAACAACGCCGCGGAATAGGACGCACACTTTCCAAATTCACAGGTTGAAGCCCTCTCTCCCTTTATACCTTGATCAAGCCTGCATCGTACGGTTGGGTGGTAACGCAACCCGAAAGCGGTGCCACCTAGCAGTCGGTTCGGGTGGCAGGCGATTTCGAGAGCGTTCCACTTGCCCGGCACGTGCGCCTGTTCGGCACGCTCGCCACCGGCACGGATGCAGCCTTTTGGAAGGCATGCTGCGCTCGAACCGCGCCGAATCCAGGCGCTGGGCATTCGCTCACACGTAACGCAGTACTATGAGCGGCACCGTGGACCCGTGTTGGCGTCCGGCGAGCGATCCCACGTCGGGCATTACGTCTACCTCGAGCGTGGGCGGCCCTCGTCGCGCGACGAGCAGGAGACCGCCTCCCTCCTCCACATCTCAACCAAGATATCGAAATGACCGACAATGGATCAAGGAGAACACCATGCCTGGAACATACAAGATCACCGAGATCGTTGGCACTTCGCCCGTCAGCTTCGCCGAAGCCGTAAGATCTGCCGTCGCCGAGGCGGCACAGACCATCCGTCACATAAAGTGGTTTGAGGTCGTCGAACAGCGCGGCAGTATCGCGGAAGACAAGGTGCAGGAATTCCAGGTGACGGTGAAAATCGGGTTCAAGATCGAGCGATAGAGGCTCTTTTACGCGCTCGTAAGCCGGATCAGTTTTTACTAATAAGGAATAAAGAGCTTGATATCCTTGATCGCGAATGCTATACTCTCCCCATCTGGATGCGGTGGTCGAATTGCTTTCCGACGTCGCGTTCCGATGGAGGTTTCAACCATGATCCAGCCACAACAGCGCGCTCAGGATCCCGGCCGGTTCTTCGAAGGCCTGGAAGCGTTCGGCCAATGTTCCGGCGAATCCCCAGCAGGTGAGGATCGCACTTTCTCGCTTGTCTGCCTGAGGTGGACGTGCTACGGCCCTGATTGTCGTGGCGATTGTCCCTACGATGGCGGTTCGCGACAAATACCGTCTCCTCAGTAGGTTCGGTAAGGCGTGCCACCAGCCTGTTGACGACCTTGCAGGTAGACTGCTGACTGGTCACGCGAGCTGCGCCGGAACATTGAGGGGCGATCAAGTCAGGAAAGAGTTGGCGTGCCGGCAGACTTCGGCTTTTGGCTTCGCTCGTGCTAACCCGGCGGCCGACCGTGCCGCTTGGCAGTGATCTGGCTCACCCAGGCAGGAAGCCAACCCCGCTGAGGCGCCCTGCTTCTGGCCAATCGTTCGAGACTCAGAATCGCCGCGTCGGTTTGATCGCGTTCTTGGCGCAATTCGGCTAGAGTCTTCTCAAGGTCCATTCAGTTCCCTCCACATGGCGAACCAGCAGGGGTCATTGTGGTCAGGCCAGTTTCTGCCTTCGCCTCTGGCCGGCCCTTCATCAATACCTTATGTGGGGAAGCTGGCTCGATTGCGCCACAATTGAGTCCCCCACCGACCCCGAAATTCCTAGCAGCTTTCGCACGAGCCAAACGAATGAACTCCACCAGGGAGAGCGAGTTCTTCAGGAACTCGCCGGTTCTGCGTAACGCCCCCATGACACTTGCGCGGCCCTCCGTGGCCGCGGCCACGATTTGGAGCGGGGCCAGAAGAATGTCTCCTCCCACGCGCTGGTATTGATTGCGCGGTGTTTTGGCGTGACGGTGGTGGAATTGCTGGGCGGAATCGAAGGCGGAAACTCCGTTCCATCACGTGCCAAAGCAAGAGGAGTGCCGACGCGGATCGAGATCTGATTCTGCTGGAACTAAGCGCAGCGGAGCAGAGCATCAGAACAGCCAGGGAAATCGCCACTGGGCGCGACCGGAGCCGGCGGGCCCCGGCGAAGCTTAATACACATTCGCAGTGGACTCCTTAAACGGAATAGAATCGTGTGTTGCATTCAACCCGATCCACGGCGACATTGAAGCGAGCCCGCGAGTCCACGCTGTGGCTGCATCCCGGACTTTCACATAATATAGTTCAATCAAAGACCAAAGAGGACTGCTGCCAGAAAGCGGTGATGAGACGCGGACAGCGACGAAGTCGGCGCAATGTTCGGTGCGCGCCTTCGTTGAGTTGCCAGAGGTCCTTGGGGCATACATTGGGCAACGTATATTGCTTCCAGTGCCCCCATAAGTATTCGACGGGATTGAGTTCCGGAGCATAAGGCGGAAGGTACTCGATGACGATCCGGCCTTGGAGGGAATCCAGAAATTCACTGACGAGCAGACTGCGGTGCGCCGGCAGCCTGTCCCAGACCACTAACAGCGGTGTCTTCAAGTACCCGAGAAGATGGGTGAGAAAGGTGACCGTCTCTTCCTTACCGACGGCCTTATCGAAGATCTGGACCTAAAAATTCCAGAATGTCATCCCGGCGGCGACCGAGATGGTCTTCCAGTTGAAGTGGTATTGGAGTACGGGAGTCTGACCACGTGGCGCCCAGGTGCGACACCGGTGGGGACGCTGGCTCAACCCGCTTTCGTCGATGAAGACCATCGTACGCCCTTCTTTTTCGGCTTTTTTTAATGCCCGGCCACGTCTTGAGTTTCCAGTGGCCGATGGCTTCTTTGTTGCGCTCCAGAGCCCGCCCCGCTGGACGCTGCGGACTCCAGTTCAGTTGTCGCAGGAGTTTCCAGACGTGCCCAGAGTGATAACGGATGCCGAACTCTTCCTGGATCAGGTGCCCGACTCGCTTCCCCGTCCAAAGCGGCGTCTCGTAACCAAGCCTTCTCCGGTCCTTCCAATAACGTAAGCGGCTGAGAATCACCGGGGCAGCAGCCTCGATCAGATGATCAAGCCTGGAATTAAACTTGGTCGGGCGCCCAGTTGTGAGGGAGGAGTTCGGCGATGCGGTTGATCGGATGAGAGCCGATGCGTGAGAGCACGTCTTTGAACCAGGCGAACGGCTCGACTCCGGCCTGCTGGCAGGAAGCCACGAAGCTGCGCAACACGGCCGCTGTTTTGCCGCCCTGGTCGCTGCCAAAGAAGGTCCAGTTGCGGCGGCCAACTGCGACTCCGCGGATGGACCGCTCGGTGGCGTTATGCCGACTCCCGGATTATGCCGCGTCCGCGGACTCCTGAGCCTTCCTGCCGTGGTTTCGATGCTTCCTGACGCGGCATAATCAGATCGCCTCTCCCGACTGGCATTCGTGCCAACCAGGAGAGCGAAATGACAATAGCCACAGCAGCAGGCAGAACATTACAGTGTCTGCTTGATGACGAGATCGAACCTTTCCTTCAACAGCTTCGCGCCGCTCGTTATACCGACGAAAGCGTGCACCGGAAGCGGGCCATCGCGAGAGAATTTGCGCAGTGGGCACAGCAACACCTGATCGTCGCCGACGATCTCAACAGGAATAGCGCGGCCGAATTCCTAGCCCGCTTGCCTCAAAGGGCGAAGACCCGCGTGGCACTGGAACGCGCGACCGTGCACTCGTTTCTAAAACATCTGTACACAAGGGGCCGTCTCCACCTCCCTAGCCCCGAGGAGACCGGCTCAGGCTGCGACAGGTATTTAGGCCGATACGAGAACTATCTGCGCAAAGATCGCGGACTCGCAGATAATTCAGTGCACGTCTACCTACCGTTCATCCGTGATTTCCTCAGTAGCCAAGTCATCCAGGCCGGTTGCCTCAGCCAGGACGCATTCGACACGTTGAGCATTCGGAACTTCCTGCTGGCACAGACCAAAGGCCGGTCGGAGGAGTACACCCGGCTTCTGGCCACATCGCTGCGATCCTTCTTTCGTTTTCTGTTCTTCACTGGCGAGACGGCGCGGGATCTCTCCAGTTCCGTTCCCATGGTCCGAAAGTACCGCATGTCGAAGCCGCCATCATTTCTTTCACCCGAGCAAACCGAGCGTGTGCTGGCGGCAACGGACAGAACCACATCGACTGGGCGCCGGGATTATGCCGTGTTGCTCCTGTTGGCTCGACTCGGCCTTCGCGCGGGAGAAGTAGTCTTGCTGGGATTGGATGACATTCGGTGGCGTTCCGGCGAGATCCTCATCCGCGGCAAGGGCCGCATGTTGGACCACTTGCCTTTGGTCTGCGATGTCGGTGAAGCGCTTGCCGCATACATTGGCGACGACCGCGGCGTCAGTGCATCTCGGCGGGTCTTTTTACGAACCTGGGCGCCGCGCGTCGGGCTGACCGGTCCGGCGGCGGTTGGACACATCGTGCGAAAAGCACTCGCCCGCGCCGGGGTGCGGCGCTCAGGCCGCGG
Organism: Bryobacterales bacterium; assembly: GCA_963818855.1. Lineage (GTDB taxonomy): Bacteria > Acidobacteriota > Terriglobia > Bryobacterales > Bryobacteraceae > Bog-159. The sequence continues at coordinate 405,792 of CAWFUH010000002.1, forward strand.
CGCGGCCCATTTGTTCAGGCACGGTTTAGCGACCAAGATGATTCGGAACGGTGCTTCGATCGCGGAGATTGCCGAAGTCCTCCGGCATCGCTCACAGAACACTACTGCGATTTACAGCCAGGTGTCCTTCGAGGCCCTGCGTACGGTTGCTCAACCCTGGCCAGTCACAGGAGGTGCTCGATGAGTGCCCTCCGCGACGCTCTCCCACAGTATGTGGCACTCCGTCGGGCGCTCGGCACGAAGCTTCGGGAGCCCGCCAGGACACTGGAGCACTTTTTAGAATTCCTGGAACGAGAAGGAGCGGAGTTCATCACCTCGGAACTGGCGCTCCGCTGGGCCATGGAGCCGCAAGGTGTCCAACGCGCCACATGGGCGCGGCGGCTCGGCATGGTGAGACGGTTTGCCACCTGGTTCAGCACGATTGATGCTCGTACTCAGGTGCCGCCACACCGGCTCCTCGCTCCCCGCCGTAGGCGGAACAAGCCGCATATCTTCACTGAACAGGAAATCGCCCGGTTGATGGCGGAGGCTGCCAGGCTCGCTTCACCGACCGGACTACGAGCTCTGACTTATACAACACTTATTGGCCTGCTCACCTCCACGGGCCTCCGCCCAGGGGAAGCACTGGCGCTCGGCAGATCCGACGTGGATCTGGAAAACGGCATCCTCGCGATTCGCCAGACCAAGTTCGGAAAATCCCGCTTCGTGCCCGTCTCGGACTCGACGCGCGCGGCTCTTCAGGAGTATGCCGAGCGGCGTCGATACCCTGCGTCCGAGAAATGCCGGACGGCGCTTTTCTTATTTCCGAGCGTGGCGCTCGGGTGTCAGGGGCGCACTGCCTCGCCGCACCTCGCCATAATCCGTGCACTGGCGGCTTCGCACCGCCGCGGGAAAATGGTCCGGATCGGCGAACCGTGGGCCGAGACTTCAGGACTTCCGCCACTGTTTTGCGACGCGCAAACTCATCGAGTGGTATCAGAGTCGGCGCGAACCGTCGAGAAGTCAAGGAACTGCCCAGGAAGGATGCGTCGAGATCCGCGATGATAGCTCGGAGGGCGCGCGGCTCAGACGTTCCGATGCGAACTGGAGCAACAGACGGAAGGCGTCACGGTAAGCGGCCACCGTACGTACTGGTACCTGGAAGCGGTTCCGGAACTCCTGCAACTGGCCACCGACCGCGTGGGCGGGCACCAGACCGGAGGCAGACAGTGAAAGGTTCCAGTCTGCAATCCCTCATTCAGCTTTTCTTCACCGATCGATTGCGGAAGCAACTCGGCGTAAGCCCGGCCGATCCGGCGGTTTCCCGCGGCGGTGCGCAAGCCGATAGTGCACGAGATTCTGGCGAAAGTGCGGCGGGCAGTACGCCCCTGCACCCGAGCGCCACGCTCGGAAACAAGAAAAGCGTCCGTCCGGCGGCTCGGACGCAGGGTATCACGCTGCTTGGAACTTGCGCTGCACTGTCAACGCGTCCTGGCGATCCCATCGAAGCGGCATGAACGCGGCCCGGTCGCATTCCTCACCGAAGAAGAGGGCGCCGCGCTTATAGCGGCACCCAATCTGGACACATGGATCGGAAGGCGCGACAGAGTTCTTTTGCTCCTGGCCGTTCAAACGGGCCTCCGGAATACCGAACTCACATCGCTCCGGCGCCAAGACGTAGAGTTCGGCGCAGGCGCCCACGTCCGCTGTTTCGGAAAGGGCCGAAAGATGAGATGCACGCCACTGCGCCCGGATGTCACCGCGGTGCTCAAGGAATGGCTGTCCCGGCAGGAAGCCAAACCAGATGATCCGGTGTTCCCAAGTTCAAATGGAGGACGGTTGAGCGCCGATGCCTTCCAGCGGCTGGTTGCAAAGCATGTCGCGACCGCCGGTAAGAGTTGCCCAGCTCTCACTGCCAAGAAGGTCACGCCGCACACGCTGCGCCACGGTGCTGCCATGGCCATGCTTCGCCGTGGCGTGGATCTCAGTGTCATTGCTCTCTGGCTTGGCCACGAATCGACCGAAACGACCCAGATATACCTCCACGCTGATATGCAACTCAAGGAGAAAGCACTGGCGCACGCCGCACTGTCGGGCGCCGTGCCGGACCGTTTCCGGCCAACAGACTCGCTGCTCGCCTTCTTGGAGGGTTTGTGATTATGCCGCGCCTCGCAATTACACGAATTAGAGATCCTTCCAAATCGGAGCAGCCGCAACATCTCCGCGCGGCATAATCCGGGAGTCGGCATAACGCCACAAATGCCGCGCGCGGCATTTACGATGTTATTGTCGATCTCCAGGTCGCCGTCGTCACAGTAGCGGTTCAGCGCAGTCCAATTCTTTAGCGTGTAATTCACGGCGCGGCCCGCCGGACTCTTCGGCAGGACTTCTCCCTGAATCTCTCTTAAATAGTCACGTAACTTATCCAGAATGGGCCGCGACCGTCTTTGACGTAATTGCAGCCGGTCCTCCGGCGTCATCGGCCGGGCCTGCTGCTCTACGCGATATAACTGTGCAACCAGCAGCAGCGCCGGACCCATACGTGCCTGATCCGACTCCAAAGCTTTGTACAGATGACGCCTCGCATGCGCCCAACACGCGACCTCGATCAAACCGCGCGCCGGGTTCTTGAAGAAGGCGTCATATCCGCCGTAAGCATCCACTTGTAAGTAGCCGCGATAGCCTTTGAGAAATGCCTCCGGTCCCGCCCGGCCTCGCGTGGCGGTGTAGTCATAAACGATCACCGGATGAGCTTTGTCCCCACAGTAAGGCCAAATACGTCCGGTGCGCGCAAACGGCAATTTGATATCCAGCACCTTCACGCCGGTATCATCGGTTCCGATCACCTTCGACTGGAACAGAACCTGTTTGAGCGATCCATACAGCGGTTGCAACAGATGTGCACATTGGGCCAGCCAACCGCCCATGGTCTTGCGCGAAATGTCCACGTCGTGGCGCTCGAATATCTTCTCTTGACGGTGCAGAGGCAGATGATCCGCGTTCTTGGCTACGATGACTTGTGCCAACAGGCTGGCGCCGGCCGTGCTCTTTTCAATGGGCTGCGGTGGCTTGGTGGCGGTCTTCACCGTGCAGTCGCAAGCGTATTTCTTGCAGACATCTTCGATCACGATCAGTTGTGCGGGGATGAATTCATACCGCTCGCTGGACTCCTCACCCATGGGGCGCAGGTCTTGCTGACAGGTGTCGCAGTGCTTGTCCGCCTCCGCCAGATCATGCACGATCCGTTCGCGCTTGAGGTGTTTGGCTAAAGGTTGCCGGCCGCCATTCTTCTTCTGCGGAGAGGCTTCGCCGCCACCCGCCTGCGCGCCGGGATCTTTATCATCCGGGTCGTCCGTTTTCGGTGGCGCTTCCGCAGCCGCCTGCCGCGCTTCCCAAGCCGCCGCAAACAGCGCCAACTGATCTACAGACAGTTGTTCGCTTTTACGGTTGCGTTTGGAATCCAACAGTTCGCGCAGCAGCGTCTCGATCTTGGTTCGCTCGCTAGATTCCCGGTCCAACTGAGCCATCAGGTCCAGCACGATCTGCTGTAGGGTCTTGGGGTCTTCCGGAAGATGTTTGGGATCGAAGGCCACAGTGAGTAAGTAACTATTGTACTCACTGACTGACTATCTGACAAGCAGAAAGTAACGGTAAGTTAGAAATCATGTGTCAGCGCCGGTAGCGCTTACGACGCGAAGCCTGCTGCAGGTCGATTCCACTCAGCAAGGCGGCTAACTCCTGGGTTGTGATCTCTCGCCGCCGCTCCATGGTATCGGCCGCCGACGGCATCGTGTAGGTACCCTCTTCCAGGCGCTTCTAACTCAATCCAGAGTGCAAGTGCTCCGATCGCAGCCGCGCATCTTGTACGCATCACACACCCGTTTCATCCGCTGACCGGGAAACAACTCGCTTGTGTGGGCGAACGGTGCAATCCCTATGGAAAGCGCCTGTTGCTGCAAGTTGATGATGGAACAATCTGCTCTGTTCCGCAACAGTGGACGGATCTGGCGGTTGCTGCCCCGGAGATCGTCATAGGAAAGCACCGTGCGCTCTTTCGCGTCGCGGATTTGCTGGGACTCGCACAGCTTGTCGACCAACTCAGCAGACGTGTCGGGTCGAGGGAAGGCGGCGTGTAAAAGGAATTCTGCCGCATCTGTAAAACAAAAAGATGCCGCGTGGCCACCTGATGACCGCTGCAGTAATGCATATTATGCAGATTGCGTGGACACATAACCACATTGACCTACTTGACAAGCATCCGCATGTGCGGCATAATTGCAAATACGTTCTGTGGAGTTCGATGGCCGCCAAGAGCAAAGTCGATCCCTCCAAAACCAAAGCCCTCCTCGCAGAGGGCACGCTAAACCCAACGCCCGAGAAAGTATCCGATCCGAAGTTTCTAGAAAACGAATTCTTCGATCCGCGCGACGTTGTGCAGGTCAAGTACGAAATGCTGCGCCGCGTGTCTATCGAAAAAGCGCCCGTGACCCTGGCCACCGAGGAGTACGGTGTATCGAGGCCCACGTACTATCAGAGCAAGGCCAGCTTCGACAAGGGCGGCGTCGCTGGGTTAGTGCCCAGAAAGCGCGGTCCACGTGGCCCGCATAAACTTCAGGGCGAGGCACGGGCGTTCGTTGAACAGCAACTGGTCGCAGGTGAACCTGTGCGGGCGCGCGAACTCGCCAAGCTCATTCAGCAGAAATTCGGTCTGCGCATACATCCCAGGACGATCGAGCGGGCCGTTGCTGGAAAAAAAACTCCGCGATGACCAATCCAAAGAGCGATCCGGCCGAGCGATCTACCGTCGTAACGCAATACGAGACTATGCGCAGGGCTGCTCTCGGCGACGCGTTGCCAGTTGAAGCCCGATGCGGGCTGATGCTCTTCCTGCGTCGGGGCATGTGGGGATGGGCGCGCGCCGTGGTCAGCATGAGTTCATGCCAGCCGCCAGCTGGTCCCGGGCCATCCAGCCGGAAGGCGCCAGAGGAATACAGAACCGTCATTTACATCTTTGCAGCCATGGCAATCAGGACCACCTACCAAGGAGCAACACTATGAATGAGTCACTCAAAGTTCAGGCTCACCATCTCGAGCGCAGCGCATATCTGTACATCCGGCAGTCATCCATGCGGCAGGTCCTGGAGAATGTCGAGAGCACCAAACGTCAATACGCACTGCGTAGTCGCGCCGTCGCGCTCGGCTGGCGAGAGGAACAGATTATCGTCATCGACAACGACCAGGGTGAGTCCGGCGCGTCAGCAGCCTGGCGGAAAGGCTTTCAGCAGCTGGTCACTGATGTAGGCATGGGGCATGCCGGCATCGTGATGGGCCTTGAGGTCTCCCGCTTGGCAAGAAACAATGCCGACTGGCATCGGCTGCTGGAGATCTGCGCGCTCACCGACACATTGATCCTCGACGAGGACGGCGTCTACGATCCTGCGAGCTTCAACGACCGGCTCCTACTTGGGCTCAAAGGAACCATGAGTGAAGCTGAGCTGCATGTCCTCAAAGCCAGATTGCGCGGCGGCATCCTCAACAAAGTGCGCCGCGGCGAGTATCGTTGCCCGTTACCCACAGGCTTCGTCTACGACGACGTTGGCAACGTGGTCCTTGATCCCGACGCACAGGTCCGGGAGGCTATCACTTATTTCTTCGAAACCTTCTCGCGCGTTGGCTCGGCAAGCCAGACGGTGAAAGTGTTTCGGACGGAGGGCCTTGTTTTCCCATCCCGACTCCGCATCGGCGACAGGACTGTTTTTCGGCCGCTGACGGCATCGGCGGCGATGCGCACACTGAACAATCCGCGATATGCGGGCGCGTATGTGTACGGACGTCGGCGATATCGGCGCGCCGCTGATGGCAAGAAGACAATCCAGCGAAAACGCGAGCAGGATGACTGGCTCGCTTGCATTCCAAACGCGCATCCCGGGTACATCGGTTGGGAGTGTTTTCAGGAGAACCTGAAGATCCTCGAGACTAACGGTCGTCCATACGAAGTGGCGCGTGCATCGCCGCCGCGAGAAGGCGCGGCTCTATTGCAAGGACGGGCCGTATGCGGTCGTTGTGGAAGGCACTTCCGTGTCCGATATGTGACCCGCCGGGGCAGGCAGGAGGCCTGGTATGTCTGCGACCGCGGGCACACCAGTCGTGGCGAGCCGAACTGCCAGTCGATCTCAGCAAAGCCTATTGATCAGGCCATTGGAACGCTCGTGACCGAGAGCATGACTCCCGCAGCTGTCGAACTGGCTCTGGAAATCCGGCGAGAGATCGAGGCTCGGTACGAGGAGGCCGATCAGTTGCGCTGCCGCGCCGTTCAGCGAGCTCAGATCGAAGCTGACCTCGCGCAGCGCCGATTTATGCTGGTTGATCCGAATAACCGTCTCGTCGCCGACACCCTAGAGAGCGAATGGAACAATAGGCTACGCGCGCTGGCCAAGGCGCGCGAGGAGCGAGAGCACGCGCGACAGCGGGACCAACTCATCGTTGACGATGCGGTCCGCCAGCGGTTAGTGGCCATGACGGCGGATTTCCGGAAGCTCTGGGATGATGCGGGCACGCCGAACCGCGAACGCAAGCGGCTGCTCGACTACATCATCGAGGATGCCACGCTGATTAAGATCCGGGCAGAACGCGTTACGCGAATCCACGTGCGATTCAAAGGTGGCAAGACTGAAACGCTCACAACGCTGAACCCCAAATCATCCGCGCAACAAATCCAGACGCCTTCCGAAGTCGTCGAGTTAGTCGACAAACTTCTCGATGACCACACCTACTCTGAAATCGCGGACATTCTCAACGAACAAGGACTTCACCCTGGCGGGTCGGCTCGACCAGGCCGGAGCGATGCTCGCTTCACCGCCCTGCGCGTTGCGTATCTGGTCCACGAATACAATCTACGGCTTCGCTGCGATCGACTTCGCGATCGCGGAATGCTGACCAAGAGCGAGGCGGCCGCGCGCCTTGGCATCCACGAGGAAACAGTCGTCCGCTGGGCAAAATACGGACTTGTTACCAGGCATGCGTACAATGGCCACGCCTGGCTGTACGAACTGCCAGATCCGAACATGCCTGTTAAGCATTCCAGCCGCTGGGACCGGCTCGTTGATCGATCGCCGGCCGTCAAATCAGCCATGGCGTCAAGACCCGCCACTCCAAACGAAAGAGGTGTAGTATGAAGAGCATTAGTTCGCCCAAATCGCAAATCCGTCCCGGTGTCGAGTAGGCCCAGGGAATTTCACCCCGAGCCCCTCACGGAACCGTGCATAAATCTCTCGATTTACACGGCTCTTGTTATCCAACCTGGTTCTCGAATGCCCGCCAGTGGGCGAACAACCCCGGATCGTCCTCCTTCACCCTGGAGAGCCAGTCTAGGCTGCGCCGCTTATGCCGCGACAGCGTCTTGTACTTGCGTCTGGCCCACTGCTCGAGCTTGCGATCGATATATCGAAAGGGCTCTCGCATCGCAGTTTGATAGAATAGAAGGTTCCGTAGTATTCCCACCACCCGCGTATCACCGAGTTGTATTGCTGCGCCAGTTCGGCCAACGTCGCCGGCGTCTGGCGTGGAATGCGCCACCCTCGCACTACTTTCCGCATGCGCTTCACTGCATCAGAGCTCACACCCGGCAAGAAACTGGTAAATAACCGGCGCTGCTTGCTCATGGCCTTCCTTGGCCGAAAGGTGAAACCAAGAAAGGTGAACTGCACATTTGGAAAGTACTCGGTGCGATTGCTGTCCTGGCAATACACGATCTTCGATTTTTCGGGATGCATCGTCAATCCACATTCCGCTAACCGTTCCGCGATGGCCCGCATGACTTGCTCCGCCTGCGGTCTACTGCTGCAGTGGACAACCGCGTCATCCGCGTACCGGGCAAACGGACAAGATGGATTGGTGCGCTTCATCCAGACGTCGAACGCATAGTGCATGAACAGGTTCATCAGAATCGGACTGACCACCCCGCCTTGCGGCGTGCCACGCTCCCGTGGCACTCGAGTGCCTTCTGTCGTCTCGAACGGCGCAGTAAGCCACCGCTCGATGTACAGCAGGATCCAGTCTTCCTTGATGTGGCTGCGAACCGCTTTCATCAAGAGAACATGATCAATTTGATCAAACGCTCCCTTGATGTCAAACTCAACCACCCAATCGAATTGCCAGCACCGTTTTCGGGTGACGGCTATCGCCTGTTTGGCCGACTTGCCGGGCCGATATCCATACGAATCCGCATGGAACATCGGGTCCAGTTTCGGCTCGATGATCTGCTTGACCACGGTCTGCGCAATCCGGTCCGACACAGTGGGAATTCCCAGCTTTCTCGTGCCGCCCTTTGCCTTCGGAATTTCTACCTGCTTCACCGGCGGCGGGAAATACGAACCCGACGACATCCGGTTCCACAGCTTGTACAAATTCTTCGACAGGTTCTGCTCGAACATCGCGATAGTTTCTTCATCGATGCCGGCCGCACCCCGGTTGGCCTTTACTTGCTGGTATGCCTCCCATACTGCGCGTTTCGCAATTACATAAGGTTTTGCCGAGGTCCGGTTGCTCATCCCCGCTTCCAGGTTGGCAACCTCGCTCGACTGGACAACGCTGCCCCTTCGCTCCCCTCTCATTACAAGAGCTTCCTCGCTACTATGGGCAGCTCCGCCCCTCGCTCTGGCATCGGTATTCTTCCTCATGGTGTCTGCCAATTGTCATTTCCCTTGCCATCCAGGGCGAGGTTCTCACGTTCCCCACCAAAGCCTACGTTGAGCTCATGCCGCCTAAACACCGACTGCCGCCGGGCCAGTATGCAGGTTTCTTCCCGGCTCATCCTGGAGCTATTGGGCGGCTCCAGTTTCGACAGTGCCTTGAATCCTTGACGATGCGTCATCGGACGGTTCGCTTTCGCTCATCTTCTCAACGCTCACCTGACGCCCTCTTCGGACGCCTTTTCCTCGGACGTTCACCACCACGCCTTTTGGACGCAGCGGCTCCGGGTGGTTTGAAGCCGACTCCTGAAAGCCGACTTCGGGAGGCCATCTCCCATCTTCAGCACAGCATTGCAAGTTTTCACTCACATTCGTGACACACCCCAATACAGGATTTTGACGCGATCCTTGCGCCGGCTGGCGAACACAAATAGATGGCCGGCGAAGCCGTCCAACTCCAGGTGTTCTCGCACCAGCGCGTGCAAACTGTCAAAGCTTTTGCGCATGTCACAGGG
>CAWFUH010000003.1:0-1028382 GCA_963818855.1 Bryobacterales bacterium
CTTGGTGAACACCCAAAACCGGCCATAGATGATCACCTGAAAACCGGCCAACGATAGATTACAGTCCAGGACGTTAACTACGATGCGAGGGCGCTACCCTCGGTCGATGTGAGTAACGTCTTGAACGAAGAAAAGAAACAACAAGTCATCGCCCTGGGGCGGTTGGGCTGGTCGCTGCGGCGAATCCAGCAGAGTACCGGGGTCCGGCGCGAAACGGCCGGCGTTTATCTAAGGTCCGCCGGCATCTCCGTGCGGCCACCCGGCGCCTGGGGTAGACCGTCACCGGCAAAACCGGCCAACGAAGTGATCACCGACTCGACCGGCGCGAAATCGTCCCACGAGCCTGCGCCAGGGTTGGCTTTGGCAAAACCGGCCAACGAGGTGATCACCGACTCGGACGCCGCATTGGCGCCCGCGGCCAAGCCGCCGGAACCACGGCCGGGGCACAGCCCCTCGGCCAGCGCCTCCACGGCATACCGTGACGTGATCGAAGTCGGGCTATCCCGCGGCCGCAACGCCATGGCGATCTGGCAGGACCTGATCGATACGTGCGGCTTCACCGCCGGATACCAGAGCGTCCGTCGGTTTATCCGCAAGCTGCAACCCAGACCCTCGCCCGAGGCCAGGGTGGTGATCGAGACCGCTCCGGGCGAGGAACTGCAGGTCGATTACGGCACGGGCCCCATGGTGCGCGATGCGGCCACCAGCAAGTATCGGCGCACGCGGCTATTCGTGCTCACGCTGGGTTACAGCCGCAAGTGTGTGCGCCTGCTGACGTTCCGTTCCAGTTCGCAGATCTGGGCGGAGTTACACGAGAAGGCCTTCCGCCGGCTGGGTGGCGTGACCCGGGTCATCGTTATGGATAATCTGCGCGAGGGTGTGCTCGCACCTGACATCTACGATCCCACCATCAATCCCCTGTACCGTGACGTGCTGCAGCACTACCAGATAGTTCCGCTGCCGTGTCGCGTGGCCGATCCGGATCGCAAGGGGAAAGTGGAGCGAAGCGTAGGGCATGCTAAAAACACGCCACTCAAAGGCTTGCGTTTCGAGAGTCTGGAGGAAGCCCAAACTTATCTGGATCACTGGGAAACGCGTTGGGCGGATACGCGTATTCACGGCACCACCAAGCGGCAGGTCGGCGCCATGTTTGCAGAGGAGCGGCCGGCTTTGCAACCCTTGCCGGTGGAGCCGTTCCGCTACTACCAATATGGCGAGCGCACAGTTCACCTGGATGGCTGCGTGGAGATCGAGGCGGCTTACTACGGCGCGCCCCCAGGCTGGATCGGCCGCCGTGTGCAGGTGCAATGGGATGCTCATCAGGTCCGCATCCTGAGCCGGGACACCGGCCAGTTATTGCGTGAGCACCTGCGCCAGGCGCGCGGCCGGCATCGAATCCAAGACCAGGATCGCCCTAAGCAGACACCCTTGGGGACCCTGCAGTTGCTGGCCCGCGCCGACCAACTCGGATCGCAGGTCGGTGCGCTTTGCCGGGGGATGCACCATAAAGACGGTGAAACTGCCATCCGCCGCATTCTGGGTGTGCTCTCGCTGGCCAAGAAACACGGCGCCGCCACGCTGGAAGACGCTTGCACCGCTGCGCTGGAAGTCAGCGTGTACGACTACCATTTTGTGCGGCGCTATCTGGAGCGTCGGCCGCAACTGCCCTTGACCCTACGGCAAGTCGATCCACTGATCCGGCAGCTCACGCTATACCGCGACTTTATCGAAAGCAAAACTCAGCAGGAGAGTGAGACATGAACCTCATCGAATTAGAAAGTTCCTTACGGCAACTCCGGCTCGGCGGCATGGCCACGGTGCTGGAAACCCGCCTCCGCCAGGCGCAGTCCGAATCCATGGCACCTATCGATCTAATCGCCAGCTTGGTTAGCGACGAGCTCACCCGGCGCAGCGACCGGCTGCTGGAACGCCGTCGCAAACGGGCGGCTTTCCGTGATCCGCAGAAGTCGCTGGACAACTTCGATTTCACCTTCAATCCGAAGATGAACCGCAGCCTGGTCTTCGACCTGGCCACCAGCACCTTCATCGGCAAGCGGGAAGACGCTTTGTTTCTCGGCCCCGGTGGTACCGGGAAAAGCCACTTGGCCCAGGCTATCGGACAAGCCGCCATCCAACAGGGTTACCGCGTGATCTACCGCGAAACGCATGTGCTGCTGGAGGACCTGGCCGAAGCTGTGGCGGAGGGCACCCGCAAGGAGTTCATGGAGTCTTTGGCCGCGGTGTCGTTGTTGATCATCGATGATTTCGGCATGCGTAAATTGCCGCTCACGGCGGCCGAAGATCTGCTGGAGATTATTATGCGCCGTTACGAACGCGCCAGTACATTGCTCACCTCCAACCGCCCGGTGGAAGACTGGGGAAAGCTGTTAGGCGATGTAGCCGCGGTCACCGCACTGCTGGACCGCATCCTGCACCACGGGCACGTGCTGAAGTGTGGCCCACGGAGTTGGCGCACCAAGACGGCCATCAGCGGCGGGGTCACCGAATGAACCTAGCGGTTCTTCGCCACACCAAACAAATCAAAACCAAAAAACAAAAAACCTTCCTAAGAAGGAAAAACATGAACCCAAACTACTGGCAGCGTAGGCCCTCCCGTTGGTCGGGAGCGAGCGTTGCATGTCCGGCCGAGGAAGAAAATAACTTGCTCAAACTGACCACAAAGGGGTACAACAGTCTCATGTCCTGGCTGTGATCCGTTGGCCGGTTTTGAAGTGATCACGTATGGCCGGTTTTAGGGTGTTCACCGAGGGTCCTATCCGCAGATTGCGAATTTCTGGGGCCATGCGATCCAGACTCGCAGCGATCCGCTGTTGCGCCGCATCGACGCCGCTTTCCCGGCCGGCCAGTTCCCGTTCGATCGCTGCGCGTATGAACCCGCTGTGGCTTGAGAACCCGCCTTTCTTCGTCGCCGCTTCAATCCGATTGTTAAGCGTGCGTTATTCGCAGACCGTGTGTGACAGTGTTTTTGCTTCCGTATCATAGCCGTAGGTGCCTACTCTGTAGGTGCTGGGATGGCCGTTATGTGACACCAGGACCGCCGTTGCACAATGTGCAACAAAACCGGTTGAACCGCTGCACGCTGAAAGTTATTCACTGATGCGGCTCTTAGGGCCCAATCCGCAGTCAAATGTGTTGCATTTCCTTTATGTTCCACTACCGGACTTTGGCTGCCCGCCGACTGGTCCTCGCTCCCCTCCACGGTTTCAAACTGTTGCAGCCTGTTGCCTGGCGCCAGCAAGTCGACCGGTTGTTACAGATCGTGGCGAATGTGTTTCGAACGGTTGCAGCCAAAAATGCTTCGCGGTTTCTGTCTCGAAGCCTCTCTGCCAAGGCCTACAGATTGAGGGCGTCATTTGACGATGACCGCGAACCTGGTTTCGCCATCCAGAAAGAGAACCAAATCCGATCTCGTCCATCTACGCGCACTCCCCAGTGTTGAGCCGGCCACCAGCACGGGCCGGGTGGCATGGATCTGGCCCGAGATCGAGGCCGCGCTCGGTACCGGAAAGAAACTGCGGGAAGTATGGGATGCTGCCCGCGCCGATGGCTTCGACATTCCATATCCTCAGTTTCGGGTTTACGTTTCCCGCCTTCGGCATAGGTTGCTCAACCACCCAGAACCCGCACCGCAGCCGAGCGCGGCAGAGAACTCAGCCGCCACGTCGGCTTCCGCATCCCCCGCGGCAAGCGATCCGTTCCGAAACCTTCGCGAGCAACGGGAGAAAAAACAGTCAACCGCATTCGACTATGACCCATTCTCAATTCAAAAGCAGCTAATCGACTAGGAGAACCATGGCAACCACAGAAGACGGAAAGCCGAGATCCAATCAGGTTCATTTAGTCCTCCAGGGAAAAGGAGGCGTCGGAAAGAGTCTTGTTTCGGCCATCCTCGGCCAGTACTTCCATGCCCGGAAATGCACGCTACATTGCTTTGATACCGATCCGGTCAACGCAACCTTCGCCCAGTATCAGGCTCTTGGCGCCGAACACATCAACGTTTTGCGTCGTGGCGCAATCCACGATAAGCGATTCGACGAGTTGATTGAGAAGATCTGCCAGGTCGACGGTATCTGTATCGTGGATACTGGCGCCACAACGTTTGTCCCGCTATGGAACTATATCCTCGAAAACGAAATCCTGTGCTTCCTCGCTGCCCGGTCACGCCGGGTCTTCGTCCATTCGGTTGTTGCGGGTGGACAGGCAATGAGCGATACGTTGAACGGTCTGGAGCGGCTGGCTGAAACCACGACCGAGAAGAATGTGATCGTTTGGCTAAACGAGTTTTTCGGCGAAGTCTCGAAAGACGGGAAGCCATTCGAGCAGTTCCGCGTGGCCGAGGAGCAGGCTCACAAACTTCTCGGCACAGTCGTTATTCGAGAGCGCAATCCAAACACCTACGGTGACGACATGCGCCTGATGCTGGCCAGGCGGCTGACGTTCCAAGAGGCCATCCAGCTCGGCGAGTTTTCGCTCGTGTCGAAGCAGCGTCTTGACGATCATCCAGCGCGAGCTGTTCGAGCAGCTCGATCGGATTGAGAATGGAGTGAGCCATGGCGGCGGCGAAACCAATAGCCTTCGACGTGCAACGCCTGATTGACGAGGTGGCCGCGCGGCATCGGCTCCTTCTCAAGCCGGACGACGCAGCCTTCGCCATCGTGACCATGAATCGCCTGGTGCTGGAGGAGTCGCTCGAGGCCATCCATTCCCAGATTCATGAGGACCTCGCGTTGTTTGAAGCAGCTGCGAAGAAGATGCAGACCCGTGCGGGAGTTATGCTTGCAGCGGAGGTCCGCGAGTCCGCTGCCGGAATTCGACAGGAACTGGAGAGAGATATTCAGGATGCTCGGCTGCAAGCATCAAAAATCGTTCGACAGGTCGAGGCGGCATACCAGCAACGCATGTCCGCGCAGCAGTTTGCAATCGCGGCCCTTGTCGCCGTGCTGCTGTTCTTTGGCGGAGTATGGGCGGGACGGATCAGCGCGCTGTGGTGGCCCCTATAGGCAACGGAGATAGCGATGAGCACAGCAACCTTATCGAAAACTCAGCCCCTTCCGGTGAACGCTTCGCTGGCTGCTGCCGGGGACGATGTTCCGCTCACCGTCCGCCAAGCCGCCACGTATTTGGGTGTAAGCGCCCAAACGGTGTATCTTTGGGTAGAGCGAAAGCAGATTCCCCATCTCCGCGTGATGGGCCGAAACATCCGGTTCTTGAAATCGGATCTCGCGCCCTTCCGCGCAACATTCAAACAGGAGGTGGGAATTGGCAAGACCGAGTAAACACGATGGCTCCATATACCCGCGCAAGGATGGCAAGGTCTTATGGATGGTCTATCGAGACCGGAACGGAAGGCGTATCCGGGAATCAACGAACACGGAAGACTGGCAGGAGGCCCAGCGGAAATTGCGGGATCGCCTCCAGGCCAGGGACGACAAGATCCTCGATATCGTCCGGAAAGGAGAACAACTACAATTCGCGGATTGGGTGGACTTTTTCCTGGAGAACTATTCCAGGCCGCCGATCCGCGCAGAAAAGACCCACGCAGCGAACCAGCGTGCGGCTCGGCACCTCAAAGCAGGCGTTTGGCCAGCGATCCGCTTGCTGACACTCGGCGCAGATGACATTGAGCACTATCTTCGGCGGCGGCTTCAGGCTCGGGTTCAGGTCAAGACCGTTGCCGGGGTCATTCAAAAAGACCGGCTTAAGCCGGCGACCGTCCATCAGGAACTGCGGGTCCTTCGCCGTATGCTGAACGTCGCAGTTCGCAAGAGACTGCTTCCCTGCGAACCCATGTTCGCGGGGTGGAGTTTCCGGTGAAGGTGAAGGGACTGTTTCGGCCGCACTACATGTCGTGGTCGGAGCAACAGCGGATCGAGTTCCAGGCTCCCGAGTATTTGCGCAACATCATTCGGATCATCACTGAGATCCGGACTTCGGGTGTACAAGGAACTGATGCCGATGAAGAAGGAGCAGGTTGATCTGGAAAACGCGATGGTCTGGATTCCCGATTCGAAGACGCCGAACGGGATCGCCGAGGTGCCGCTGACGGAACTGGCTCGTCGAAGCTTTTCGCGAGCAGATTCGCATCTCGGGACCGGGCCATGGTTGTTCCCGAGCGACGAGAATCCGACAGGGCATCAGAAGAGTCTGAGAACGGTCTGGCATGCGACGTTGCGCCGGGCCAAGGTGCCGTACTTCCGGATCTACGATCTGCGGTCGACCTATGCGACTCGCTTGAGCGCGGGTGGCGTGGCCGACGAGTGGGTGACGCAGTTGCTGCGGCAGGGAGATGCAAAGGTGTTCAAGAAGTACTCGCAGATGAAATTGCAGATGAAACGGGAGGCATTGCAGAAACTGAACCGGAAGGCGAATGAGGGCCGGCCGGGTTTTGACACGGAGAGGCCCAACTGATGGGGTTTTGTCACGGTTTTGCCACGGTCTGGCATCTAACGTTGCGCAGGGCCAAGGTGCCCCTTCCGGATCTACGATCTGCGGTCTACCTATGCGACTCGCCTGAGCGCGGGTGGGGTGGCCGACGAGTGGGTGACGCAGTTGTTGCGCCAGGGTGAGGCAAAGGTGTTTGAGAAGTACTCCCAGATGAAACTGCAGATGAAACGGGAGGCGTTGCAGAAGCTGAACCGGAAGGCCAACGAGGGCCGGCCGGGTTTTGACACGGAGAGGCCCAACTGATGGGGTTTTGTCACGGTTTTGCCACGGTCGGGGCGATTTGGCCCGATTTGGGCAGCCGCGATGGTTCGCAAATTCAGGAAGTGGTTTAAAATCAAGAGAGGTTAAACGACGGGCGCGTAGCTCAGGCGGATAGAGCATCTGCCTTCTAAGCAGAGGGTCGCCGGTTCGAGTCCGGCCGCGCCTACCACTTAAGCCACGTACTATTAGTTCTTTACGGAGGACTCGAAATCTCTCGCCAGCGGCGCGGTTTCGTCAATGTGATCCGCCCATCTTGTAAGGCAAGTGTGCCGGAACGTATAAATCGGAAGATATTCAGTCCGGCAAGCACACGGGCTTTTCGATTGCTTTTTAATGCTTGATGGCTCGATGTGCCCGCTTTTGGTTGGTGCGGGGAGGACCCATTCCGAACAAGCGATGGTTCGCCGCATCTCAAGAATCCCTGGACCCGCCTCGGCCGAGGAAGTGACCGGTCGGGCGTTCGCCGTCTTGCCGAATGGGATTAGCAGCGCGGCATCCCGGTAGCGTTCCCACCTCATGGACTTGTCCCCAGTTTTCGTCAGCATGCGGATCGCGAACTCGCGCGATCCGGCCGTGTAGCCACTAGCGGCGAGCCAATCGTCAAAACCATCCGTGATTGGCCCCAACAGCGACAAAAAAAACGGATTGGCCGCCGGATGGTGGCCGTTCCGATGCTACCGCTAAAATGCGGAGTTGGAAACCGAAGGTCACCCCCCCATTTGCAGGGCTTCCGCGCGTCAACTCCACATTTTTGGCAACTTCACATTAGTCAATCACCAATAAATCCAGCCGCGCCAGGCGCTTGAGCAACTGGCGCGCGGAACGCAGCGCCGCGATGCGCTTATAGCCGTCCCCTCCCACAGGCCAGATGTCAGCTCGGGGCTTAAACCGTTCATCACGGGCCGGACCAGGCGCTCGTTCGCGTGACCGAATGCTACTCGTAATGTAGAGCCACTATTGGATCCACTTTTGTCGCACGACGCGCGGGGATCAGCGTTGCACAGAGCGCTACGGCGAAGAGCACCAACGCTATCGCAACGTAGGTGGCCAAATCGGTGGGGTTGACGCCGAACAGGAGGTTCCCAATGAGCTGCATACAAGCCAGCGAGCCCGCCACGCCCACCACGACGCCGGCCGCGCTAATGAGCACGCCTTCACGCATGATTCCGCGCAGCACGATGCCCCGCGTGGCGCCCAGCGCCATGCGGATGCCGATCTCGCGCGTGCGCTGCGAAACGGAGTACGAGAGCACGCCATAAATTCCGATTGTTGCGAGCAGGAGGGCCAGCCCGTTGATGGCCGACAATACCGCCATGCTCGGACGAGGCTGCTCGAGGGTGCTGTCCACATACTCGGTCATGGCGCGGACGAGAAATACCGGCAGGTCAGCATCCATGGCGGCAACCTGATGCCGGATATTGCCGGCGAGAGCGGCGGGATCTCCGTCGGTTCGCGCCATCAGCGCCATGGAGGACAGCGTCTGGAGGTAGAGCGGCGGCTGCGTGTAGGGCACATAGACCTGGACTCGTGCTGTGTTTCCGGTGAGGTCGTAGTGGCGAACGCGGCGCACCACGCCTACCACCTCGCGCCACACCGGCCGCGGATCGGCGACGGACTGGCCGTGGTACTCAAATGCCACGCGCCGGCCGAGCGGGTTTTTGTCCCGGCCAGAACGCGGAGGCCGCGGACTCGTCCACCACGATGACCGGCGTATTCGACGTGTGATCATGTCGTCGAACGTGCGCCCCTTGAGCAGTGGAATCCCCATGGCCTGGAAATACGCTCCGCTGACGGCGCCGAAGGTGCAGCCGGGGCCGGGATTATTCGGATCCATGGGCGCGCCTTCGGGCAGAATGCTGGACTCAGTGCCACCTCCGGCCAGCGGCACAAGGCTGCTGATCGCCGCGGCTGCCACACCCTGAAGGGCCGATACGCGTCCGAGCAGATCACGGTAAAAGGCCGACACCTTTTCGGGCGCGGAATAACGTGGTGGGGGCAGATTCACGCGCAGCGTCAATACGTGTTCGGGGCGGAACCCCAAGGTTCAATCCGTGAGAGGTGCGTGAAGGTGCGGATCATCAGAGCGGCCCCGATGAGAAGCATTGTCGCGAGCCCGGCCTCCGCCGCGACCAGGATGGGCCGCAGTCGAGAGCGCACGGACACGGTGCGTGTCAAGTCCCGGAGGCCAAGTTCGGCATCCGTCGAGGTAATGCGCAGAGCGGGCCAAAGGCCGGTCAGGAGCGCCACCAAGATCGACAACAGGCAGGTGAAGCCGAGTGCCGGCGGCATCCATGCCCACCTGGTCGATCCGCGGAATGAAGGTCGGCTTCGACTGGACCAGCACCCGCAGCGCCAACCATGCCAGTCCGCTCCCCAGCAAGCGCCGCAGGATGCCAGCAACACACTTTCGGTTAGCATCTGGCTCACCAGGCGTGAACGCGACGCGCCCAGCGCGCGGCGCACGGCGACCTCGCGCAGGCGGGTTTCGCCGCGGGCCAACATCAGGTTGGCGATATTCACACAGGCAATCAGAAGCACAAAACCAACTGCAGCGAACAAGACGAGCAGGCTGGTTCTGATACCGCCGACGGCAACGTCATACAAGCTTCGTACCCGGACGCCGACGAAGCTGTTGGAGTCCGCGTACTGCTTTGCCAGGCGTTCGGCAATCGTGTCCATCTCCGCCTGTGCCGTTTGCCGGGTTATGCCCGGACGCAGCCGCGCGACGGCGGTGAGACCCGGGTGGTTCCCACGCTGTGGCGGCATGGTTTTGACGAATGGTCCCAGGGGCAGCCAGCAATCCACACGCGCCGGAAAACGCATGCTATCGGGCATGACTCCCACTACCTGGTAGTTCACGCCGTCGAGGGTGACGGTCCGCTCCAGAATGTCGAGCGTGGCCCCGAAACGGCTCCGCCACATGATCTCGCTCAAGATGACGGTGGAGGCCGCGCCCGGCTCGTCCTCCCCCGAGACAAAGGCGCGGCCCAGGATTGGACGCACGCCGAGGGCGTTGAATACATCTGCGGAGGTCACGTAGACCTGCAGACGGTCGGGCGGATTGACGCGCGTGAGGTTGGCATTCTGCGAGCGGAAGACGCCCAAGTGTTCGAGACTTCGTACTTGCTTGCGCCAATCCTGATAGTCCTGCCACGAGACGGAAAAGGGTTTCGGCGCTTTGTTACGTGTCTTGCCGAGTTCGGAGATCATCGCCAGCCGGCCGGCTTTCGGATACGGCAGTGGGCGGAGCAAGACCGCGTTCACCACGCCGAAGATGGCCGAAGCGGCGCCAATGCCTAGAGCCAGCGGAGAACCACTACGAGAGTGAAACCGGGGTTTTTCCGCATCATGCGCAGGCCGAAGAGCAGGTCCCGGAGAAGGGCCCCCGAGAGGCGCCCACCAGCGGCGGCTGCGGGAGGCGGTATCGGCGCTCTCCTGCAGATGCTCCAGGGCGGGCGCGGCGCCGCAGGCGCTGCAGTTCCCGGTTGAGGGAATCCCAAGCCGGGACGTGCTGCCTTGCAGATGCGACCGCGCCTGCCTCCGCCATGCCGCCGGCCAGAGCCTCACGGTAGGCATCTTCGAGTTGCTGAGCCAGATCTTCGATAATTTCTGCCTCGCGATCGGGGCATAGACCGTGCAGACGCAAATTCTGGCGGATGAATTTCGTCCACTCAGGCATGTTCTCCTCCTATAATCTGGTTGACGGCGCCGGTGAACTCCTCCCACGCGCTGCGCTGTCGCACCAACGCGACGCGCCCTTGCGCGGTCAGCCGGTAGAAGCGGCGGCGACGCTCACCCGGCTTCTCCGCCCACTTGCCCAGAATCAAGCTCTGCGCCTCCAGACGGCACAGGATCGGGTACAACGAGCCCACGCGAAACTGAAGCCGGCCCCCCGACCGGGCTTCGATGAGCTTTCCCAGCTCGTAACCATGCCGGGGACGGGCCTCCAGCAAGGCAAGGATCAGCAGTTCGGTGCTGCCCTTCTTGAGTTCGCGGCTGAACACGGTTGACCCTCTGGACTACAATATACCTCAGTCAAGTATACTTCTAAGAAGCAAATTGTCAAGAGGTGGCGCTGTGGCGGTTGGCGCGTAGTTTGTCGGATTAGACTTGCCCGGCTCCCGCCCCGTGGAGTATCAGCCGCGAGTAGTCGCGCAGCGTTTACCGATCCCCGCAGCGGATCGTTTACGGCTCCCACCCGTATAGTGTCCATCCGGCCAGTAGCGACGCGCCATTCGAGGCTACAACGGAATGCCCGGGTCACTCTTGGACGGCACACGCGGGTCCTTTCTCGGAAGCGCCGAAGGCCGTAGCACCATTTAGATTGGCTCATCAGGTAGGATTCGGATCAGACACTACCATTGATACCATTGGAAGTAACTGAATCTATTGCAATGCGTCCAACTAATTTGGACAAAACCGCCCATCTTGCACGACATATTTGTCACATGAAACAGTTTGGGTAGGCGTCGTTTGCGGCCATTTGGCCCGGCGCCGGCGTTCACACCAGGTGGATGGTCAGCGGCATGCAGCCCGGGTCGTCGTGCCTTTCTGTAACCTCCAAGCAGACTATCGGCGACCACGCGACGTCCAGCTTGGGAATCCAGACGTATGTTGGATCTAAATCACTTGCGCGTTTCTGTTGCGAATTTCTGAATCTGCAACGCCTCGCCGAATCAGTATTTTGCAAATTACTTCGGCTAATCGAGGCACGATCGAGACAAGCCACGATGTAGCATGCTGAGAGCCCGGCCTCCGGGGCGTACGGTTATCGGCGAAGAGTCCGCGTGTGGCGAGCAAGCATGGGCTACTTCGACGCGATACATCCGTGGTGTCCGCGAGGCGTTCAATCAGCGCAGATAGGTTTTCACACATTCAGGGAGCGAACATGCCGATTACCAAAACCTCATGGCAGAAAGGTCGCAGCGGCAACCCAAAGGGGCGCCGCCGTTCTGGGGAAGAGTTGGGCGAACTGCTGCGCCAGATTGTGGACCGCCGGCGCTTCGCCGACAAACTCTGCGAACTCTGCTACGCCGGCGATGTGCAGGCCATGCGGCTGCTGCTGTCCTACACCGACGGCCCGCCCCAGGCCGGCGGCCCTATCCAAGACCCCGAAACAATTCAGATTACGGTGACTTATGTCCAAAAAATAATTCCATTGAAATTAGCGCCACACCCGGCGCAATTGCGACTGATCCAGGAGTCCCAGCGGTTCAACGTAGTCTGCTGCGGGCGCCGCTTTGGCAAGATCGTCCTGGGGATGGATCGCCTGATTCAGACGGCTCTGCAGGGTAAACCGGTGGCTTGGTTTAGCCCCACTTATCGCCTCCTCGGAGATGTCTGGCGAGAATTGTTGTGCGTCTTGGCCCCAGTCATCCTGCAAAAGAGCGAGCAGGAAAAGCGCCTGGAGCTGATCGGCGGCGGGGTCATTGAACTCTGGTCGCTGGACAGCGCCGACGCGGGCCGGAGTCGCAAGTATGCCCCGGTGGTCATCGACGAAGCGGCCATGGTCCCGGCGCTGGAGCAAGCCTGGCAGCAATCCATTCGCCCCACGCTGACCGACCTCAGAGGTTCCGCCTGGTTCTTGTCCACACCCAAAGGGATGAACTACTTCAAATTCCTGTTCGACCAGGGACAAGATCCGCAGCAAAGCGATTGGGCTGGCTGGCAAATGCCCACACAAGCCAACCCGTTCATCGATCCGCAAGAAGTGGAAGCCGCACGCAGGGACCTGAGCGAGACCACCTTCAACCAGGAATATCTGGCGCTATTCGTGAACTGGGAAGGCGCCGTATTTCGCCGCGTGGTCGAGGCGGCCAGCGCGGTGCGGACAGATCCGGCACCGGACCACGATTACATCATCGGTTGTGATTGGGGCCGCACCACCGATTACACGGTGTTTGTGGTGCTCGACGCGCACACGCGCGCCACGGTAGAACTGGATCGGTCCAACCGCGTGGATTACGCAGTGCAACAGGGCCGCCTCCGGGCCCTGTCGGATCGCTGGCATCCCAAACAGATCCTGGCTGAGTCCAACAGCATCGGACAGCCGATCATGGAACAACTCACTCGGGATGGGCTACGCGTGCGGCTGTTCACCACCACCAACGCGGGCAAGATGGAGGCCATCGAAGCCCTGGCGCTGGCTTTCGAGCGCGGGGACCTTCGCATCCTCAACGACCCGGTGTTGATCCATGAACTGCTCGCCTACCAAGCTGAGCTTTCACCTTCCGGCCTGCGACGCTATGGGGCACCATCCGGTCAGCATGACGATTGCGTGATGGCCTTAGCCATCGCTTGGAGCCCGATTTCCGGGCAGGATCAAGCCGTCTACACAGTTCCGGAATGCGAATTCATCGTGGAGCCGATTGTGATCCGGGCCCATTGGCCCAGAGAATTTGGCATGGATGTGGGCTGGCGCTCGACAGCGGTCGTTTGGGCTGCCATGGACCCGAACACGGGCATGTGGTATCTGTACGAAGAGTACTACAGTCCGGAGCGCGATCCAGTAGTGCTTGCGGGGGAGCTTAAGGAGCGGGGGGATGGATTCGCGGGGTCTTGGACCCTGTGGGGAACGGTCGCCAACGGGCGGACGGGTTTCGGCTGCTCCATCTGTACAAACAGGCCGGCCTGGATTTGACGGCTGCCGGCAACAATTTGCAGTCGGACATTTTGGAAGTTTGCCAACGGATGCGCACCTGGCATCTGAAGGTCTTCGCCTCGTTGACTGGCTACCTCGAAGATCTGCGTCGTTGCCGGATGGATGAAAGAGGCCAGATGGTGACGGAAGGCGGCAACCTGGCGGAGGCTGCACGCTGCTTGGTGGTCAGCGGCTCGTGGCGTATGCGCAGAAATCCCGTCTACGGGCCGCCTGCAGATCGTTCCAGGACATGCAGCATTCCGAACGTGCCCACAGCGTGGATGGCGTGAAGAACCTGCGCGACCTGTACAAGACGGGGCGTGCGTACTACTAACGCCGCCCTGCTCCCCACCGTGATACGCGCCTGTTCTCGGCCTGCTCGAAAACCTCGCCGGTCGTCTATTGCAAGCTTTTTGCCTGATCCAGGCCTGGACCCAGAAACGTTTAACGTATGTTGGCTCAACCAAATCGAAATCTACTTCTCCATCGTGCAGCGGAAGCTCCCAACGCCCAATGACTCTCCCATACTACTGGGCAACCACCGCTCAGCCCTTCGAATGGAAGTTCACCCGCCAGGACCTCGACGAACTCCTCGTCAAACTCAGCACCCCACGCTGATCCCGCAAAAATACGTTAGTGGACTTTTTGAACTCGCCGACTAAGTTTCGCCGCCCGAGCCTTGCCGCCTACGATGCCAGCCTTTTGGCCGATTTAGCTGAATTCCTACGCGCTGATCTTCTGCGCTCGAGCCATACCGCCGAGTCAGACAATCTCCTTGATTACGTACGCCTTCTCCACGCCCGTCAGCTTCTGATCGAGCCCCTGGTACTTATAGGTGAACTTTTCGTGATCGATGCCGAACTGGTGCAGCAGCGTGGCCTGCAGATCGCGCACGTGCACCGGGTTCTTCACCACGTTGTACGAAAACTCATCCGTCTCCCCGTGGACCACGCCGCCCTTCACGCCCCCGCCAGCCAGCCACAAGCTGAAGCAGCGCGGATGGTGATCGCGGCCGTAGTCTGTCTGCGTAAGCTTGCCCTGTGAATAAATCGTGCGTCCGAACTCTCCGCCCCAGATGACCAGCGTATCGTCCAGCAGGCCGGACCGCTTCAAGTCCTGCACCAGCCCCCAGCAGCCCTGGTCGATGTCTTTGCACTGGCTCGGCAGCACCTCCGGCAGCAAACTGTGTACGTCCCAGCCGCGGTGATAGACCTGCACGAAGCGCACACCCCGCTCGACCAGCCGCCGCGCCATCAGGCAGCTATTGGCGAACGTGCCTGCCTTGCGCGCGTCCTCTCCATAGAGCTGATATGTGCTCTCCGGCTCCTTCGAAAGATCCGTCAGTTCCGGCACCGATGTTTGCATGCGAAACGCCAGCTCGTACTGCGCAATCCGCACCATCGTATCCGGGTCGCCGACCTTCTCCTGCTCGATCTGGTTCATTTCGCTCAAAGCATCCAGCATGCGCCGCCGCATCACCGGCGGGACGCCGTTCGGATTGTTGATGTATAGCACCGGATCTCCGGACGACCGCAGCGCCACGCCGGCATATTGGGCCGACAGAAATCCCGCGCTCCAAAGGCGCGCCGAAATAGCCTGCACATTGGCCTTCGGATGCGAGTGCGACGCGTTCAGCACCACGAACGTCGGCAGGTCCTGGTTCATGCTGCCCAGCCCGTAGGCCATCCACGCGCCGATGCATGGCTTGCCGGCGATCATGAAACCGGTCTGCAGGAAGGTGATGGCCGGTTCGTGGTTGATCGCTTCGGTATGCAGCGAGCGCAGAATCGCAATGTCGTCCACCATGCTCGCCGTGTAAGGCAGGAGTTCGGAGACCCACGCGCCATGCTGGCCATATTGCTTGAACTTGAAAACGGAAGGCGCGATCGGAAAGCGCGTCTGCCCGGAGGTCATGGTGGTCAGGCGTTGGCCCATGCGGACCGAATCCGGCAGATCCTTGTCAAACCACGTGGACATCTCTGGCTTGTAATCGAACAGGTCCATCTGCGGCGGCGCGCCCACCATGTGCAGATAGATCGCGCGTTTCGCTTTGGGCGCGAAATGCGGAAGCCCGGCCTGGCCGCCCGCCGGCGTCAGGTTAGGCGTGGTCGCAGCCGTCATTTCTTCGCCCAGCATCGTTGCCAGCGCCGCGACGCCCAGGCCGCGCGCGCCGCGCGCAAAAAACTGCCGCCTCGTTTCGTTTAGCACGCCTTCATCGGACGGATGCATTACGCCATTCTCCCCGGTCCTATTTCTCCAGAACCTCATCGAGGTTCATCATCTGGTTCGCGAGCATGGTCATCGCGGCAAACTCGGGCGCCGCGAGGTTCGCTGCCGGTGACTCGCCCACCGAAAGCGCCGCCCGGGCGTCCGCGGTGTGCGCGCTATAGTAACTCTTGTAGTCGCCATAGGCGCGCTCCGCGATCTCCCACTCTCTGCCGTCCAGCGGCCGCGCCAGCAGCCGCTCCGCCATAAAATTCACCTCGCGCTCCAAATTGCCGCGCCCGTCTGTGAGCGCGCGTTGCGCCAAAACCCGCGCCGCTTCGAAAAACTGCGGGTCATTCATCGTAACCAGCGCCTGCAACGGCGTATTGGTGCGCTCCCGGCGCACTGTGCAAGTCTCCCTCGTGGGTGCGTTGAAAATATCCATCGAGGCCGGCGGAGCGCTGCGCTTCCAGAATGTGTACAGGCTGCGCCGATACAGTTTATCGCCATGGTCTTGTCGATAAACTCCCGTGTTGCTCTCCTGCATGGCAACCGCCTCCCACACGCCCTTCGGCTGGTAAGGCCGCACGCTCGGGCCGCCAATCGTAGGCGTCAGCAGACCGCTCGCGGCCAGCGCATAATCGCGCACCATCTCGGCATCCATGCGGAACCGTGGCCCGCGCGAGAGCAGCCTGTTGTCCGGATCGGCCTTGATCTTCTCGGCGGTGGCCGCTGCGGACTGCCGGTACGTCGCGGACATCACCATCAGCTTGAAAAATTTCTTTACGTCCCAGCCCGATTCCCGGAACTCTACCGCCAGCCAGTCGAGCAAGGCCGGGTGTGAGGGCGCTTCACCCTGCGCGCCGAAATCCTCGGCCGTCTTCACGATGCCCGAGCCAAACACCTCCTCCCAGAAGCGATTCACCGTAACGCGCGCCGTTAGCGGATTCGCCGGATCCACCAGCCACTCGGCGAGACCCAGCCGGTTGCGCGGCAACGAATCCGGCATCCGCGGCAGCACGGATGGCACATTCGGCTCAACTTCCTCGCGCGGCTGATCGTATTGCCCTCGATACAAAATATGGGCTACCGGCTTTGTTCCGCTGCGCTCCTGCATCACCAGCGTCATTGCTCCGCGCCGCGCAATCGCGCCCCATTCGGCATCCGCCTTCCGCAGCTTGGCCACCGTTTCACGAGCCGCGCGGTCACGCGAAGCGACGTAATAAACAAGAAGTGCCGCGCGCTCGGCGGGAGTAAGTTCGGCTGTGTCCTTCTCGCGCGCGTTCGCAATCGTGGTCCAGCGAGCTAACAACTCCGCATCCTGTTCGTCCACGTCGCGGTTCATGATACGGAAGTCGGCAATCGCGCCCTGATCGAAGTAGCTCTTCTTATCGTTCCCGAGGTACATCGGAGAATCGTTTTCGACGGTGCTCTCGAGTGGCTCCAAATCCTCCCCGGTGCCTTGCGTGGGAATGAATTTGCCGTTTACATATATCGCCAGGCCCGCGCGATCGCGGCTTCCGTCGTAAGTGAACACCAGGTGATACCAGTTATCGCCCTTCAACTCGTAGTCCTCACCTGGTCTCGCGCTAATGTACTTACCGTCTTTCCCCGCCAGCTTGATACTCGGACCCTGGTCGCCTACCCCGATAATCCAGCCCCGTCTCCGGTCGCGGCCGTCCTTCGGTTTCTGCTCCGGTTCAGGCTCGAACTGGCTCGCGATCACGTAACTCCCGTTGCCCTTGGGCAGATACACCCAAGTGGAGATTGCGAAGGGTCTGTCCGCGTCGATATCGGAAACATGTGGCAAAATCACAAACGCGTTCTTGCCGAAGTGTATTGCGCTGCCTCCGTCCGGCGGCCCCGCTCCTACCGTCACTCCCTCCGGCGGCACAAGCGGCTTCGGCCGGCCTCGCTCGGCGAGCACCGCCTGCGTGCCAACCGTCAGTTCCAAAGTCCGCGACGCCGCGCCATACGGAATCTGAATGTTTCGCCGCCCGTGCGACGCGAGCCACGACTCAAAGCTGCCGCTCTGGTCACTGCGCAACTCCGCGAGTCTTTGATGTAACCCCGCGCGCTCCTTGCTCAATTCCTCCCAGCGCTTCTGGTCTGCGGCACGCGGCACGACCAAAGCCGGCGGCGTGTCCGGAATGTTCCCGTCCAGAGGATACTGGGTCGTGTTAGTGAAGAAGGCTGTGAGCGAGTAATATTCTTTCTGTAGAATGGGGTCAAACTTATGATCGTGGCATGTGGCACACCCGACCGTCAGACCCAGCCAGACCGTGCCCGTAGTGTCTGCCCGATCCTTCGCATACATCGCCGCCACTTCTTCGGGAATCGATCCGCCTTCATTCGTGGTCACATTGCACCGCTGAAAGCCCGATGCAATCTCGAACTCCATCGTTCTGTTGGGAAGCAAATCGCCCGCCAGTTGCTCGATCGTAAACTGATCGAATGAGAGATTGCGGTTGAAGGTCTGAATCACCCAGTCGCGATACGGCCACATCTCCCGATAGTTGTCAATGTGGATGCCGTGCGTGTCAGCATAGCGAGCGGCATCCAGCCAGTAACGCGCGCGGTGCTCGCCATAACGAGGCGACGCGAGCAGCCGGTCGACCAGCTTCTCATAGGCGTCCGGTGAACTGTCATTCACGAACGACTCCACCGCGGCGGGATCCGGAGGCAGACCGGTCAAGTCGAGTGAGACCCGCCGAATCAGTGTGCGCCGGTCCGCTTCGGGCGCCGGCTGTAGCCCCGCCGCTTCAAGCCTCGCCAGGATGAACTGATCGATCGGATTCTTCACCCACTCCTTGAACTTCACCGCTGGCGGCTCCGTGCGCACCGGCGGTATGAAGGCCCAGTGGTCCTTCCACGGCGCGCCTTCCTGAATCCAACGCCCGATCGTGTCGATTTGTTTCTCGGTCAGCGTCTTGTGCGCGTACTCGGGCGGCATGCGGCGGGCCGCCGTCGGTGCGGTGATACGCTGATAGACGAGGCTGTCTTCGAGTTTGCCGGGTGCAATAGGTGTGCCGTTCTTCCGGCTGCCGAAGGCGCCTTCTTTGGTGTCCAGCCGAAGGTCAGCCATGCGGGTAGCCTTGTCCGGGCCGTGGCATCGATAGCAGTTGTCCGAAAGAATCGGGCGCACCGCGCGCTGGAAGTCGACCATACCTGCAAGCTTCGGCGATGATGCCTGTGCCAGGAGGTGTGGTGTGAAGCCGTCAGCGGCACAAAATATGATCGCGAGCGCAAGCGCGGCACTCATCCATACGGATAGCTTCATGTCAATTCAGCCAGTATTATTTTAATACGATTTATCCAAACGCATCGCGACAGAACACCACGCAGACGAACCGCCACACGACCCGCCCGACCGCTGCCGGGGATCCGCGCCCAAAACCACCTATCTCATTGATTCTATGGCCTGACTGGTTTTGTTTGCCCAAATCATATATGCCCTTGCCCATGCACAATCGCGCAGAAATCTGCACAATCCCAACCGCCTGGATGGGGCTGTGCCCGCTGCACGACGATCACCCAGCCCAGCTTCCTCAAGAACTTGTTCTATTTGTTACGGCTGTGGCTGCCGCGGCGACGTCGTCCGTTTTGTTGAACTCTATCACCAAGTGCGGTTTCCGCAAGCTCTGGCGTTACTACGGCCTTTGCTGACTCCGCAACTGGGACACCACACGAAGAGTTGCGAGAGCTCTTCGTTTCCGCTCTCCACCGACAGTTAGCCACTGATACGGCCGCGCTGCAATCGGGTTTAAGTCCGGCTCAAGTGGTATACGTGGCAACGGGCTTTGGCGGCCTGGGACGCTCATGTACTGCACCGATTGTCGCCCGAAACCGCGCAAGCCTTGGGCCTGATGTTCAAACTGCAACGGGATACCGGGGCCTGGAACTCACAGGATTTCACCTTTTGAATCCAGCGCCTTCCAGTTGGCCACCGTGGCGGCTAGGGCTGTAGGCAACGCACCAGGTTGGCTGAGCCAACAGCAAGGCACGTCCCTTGAGGCCCAGGTCAATCGCCTGACAGACTACCTGCGGGCGGAGCGCAAACTGCAGGGTGATTATGATCGAACCGCGTTGCTCGGGCGGCGTCAGAGCTTCCTGGCCTGTTGGATGCGCGGAAAAAGCAGGAGTTGATCGAGATGATCTGCCAGCACCAAAGACCTGGTGGCGGCTGGTCGATCCGGACTATTGCTCTGCCCGAACAGTGGGGAAGGGGCAATAGAGCGGAGAAGCTCAGATCGGAACCGGAGTTTGCGGACCCTCCTAGCGACGGGCACATGACGGGTCTCGCGATCGTCGCTCTGCGCAAGGCTGGCGTTCCGTCCAGTGACCCTCGCATTCAGCGTGGTATTTCCTGGCTGTTGAACAACCAACGCGCTTCAGGGAGATGGTGGACACGATCGCTGAATACGAACGGTTGGCACTTCATTACTTGCAGCGGCACCTTGTATCCACTGCTGGCCCTTGCCCTCTGCGATGCCTTGCCCACTTCAGAGCGCAATGCAGGTGGGGTGGTTAGGGGGCTTCCGCCGAACTGAAAACGCAGATCCCTCCAACTTGCGGAGCTCACAGCCCGAAAAGCGGCCTCCCTATAAGTTCAGTTCCGGCGTCACGAAAGCTGCTCAAAAAATAGACATTTATCGCTCTGGCACGTTCTGCGAAGGACGACCACTTCGCCCGACGACGGCGTTGTGGAGGCATATCGGTAGCGGTGTCCGGTCGGCGAGCTGGTCGTGGTCGCCCGCTTGCGACCGCGGGCCTCAGCGCGCCTCAAACCTCCACCATGAAAACCCCCAGTGCCGTTCGCGCCCGTTTGCAAGAGGGCTCACCACCGACAAGCCACCTGTTTTGAGAAACATGACTGCCAGGTATTCGCCGGCGGTAGATCGAGTGTCAGGCCGGGAAGGGTAACTCGATTATTCTCGGCGGCGTAGCGCCATTACGGACATCAAACCTGGCCACGTGTGCCTGCAAGGTCTCGCCCCGGCCCGAGAACCACGTGGCAGCCAGTTCCCCTCGCCCTCGTCCGGTCAGATACGGGAAGTACGACACCTCGTCACCCTCAGCGACACGCCAACTCGTCCACGTCTCACCTCGATCGAGGGAACGCGCCAGCCAGAGAACCTTGCCGTCGGCCCAGAATGAATAGAGGGCTCCTTCTGCATCCCACGCGAGCGGCTCAACCCAGCGGGGCGGAAAGTCATTGAAGGACGAGGCGCTCCATTGCCGCTGATCAGGCGCCGGGTGATCCTGCCAGATCGCTCCACCGTCGGTACTAACGGCGATCAAGTTGACGCCCGGGTCAAACTTCTTCGTAGAGGCTGACAGCGGAGTCACGCGGACCGCGATCTCGCCATTGGGGCCGACCGCGAGATGGCTCGACCCGCCCTGGTGATGGATCCGGGGCCGCTCGGTCCAAATAGCTCCCCCGTCCCGGCTCACCGCGTGGCGGACGCCGCTGCCGTCGTTCCAGATCACGTGGGCCGTTCCATCGGCCGCCACGGCGACCCAAGGCCTGTCGTCGAACCGTTCTTTCGACAGCATGGTCCAGCGCCACGTCGCGCCCTCATTACTGGTGACCCCGATCGCTATGCTCCTGCCCTCGAGTTTGTATCCATCAAACCCCATCGCCACGAAGTAAAGAGTGCCGTCGTAAGCGATCGCGAGGTCCACGTCGGAATTACCAATCGCACCGTCGGCGGCGCTCCCGACGTTCACGCGCGTCCACGTTGTGCCGTGGTCCTGGCTCCTCCATAAATTCGGTCCCGGTCCGCCGTAGCCACTCACGAACAAAGTGCCGTCCGGATGCTCGACGCCCATCGGTTCAGCAGCGACGACTCCCTCGAGATGGTCTATACGATCAGCCAAGACTAGTGTCGAGGGAGGGAGTGTACTCGGCGGCACACCGCCATGGTTGGATACGTGCGCGCATCCGTCGGTGACAGCGACACAACAGATCACCGCGGCGACCCAGGTCAACAGCGGCGTTCTTTTGGCGCCTGGCAACGTCACTGAACCCACGTTGGCCATTCGCCAAGCCTATCACAAGCCTGAACCAACCGAGACCTTCGAGACACACTGGGACTTGCTCGCCGCATCTCCGTGTGGTTGGGTCCGGCGAAGAGAGGCTCCAAATGGCTTTCCGAAAGGCCGCCTATCTCGTCTGGCGAACGACGGCGTTGTTCGTCAATATCGGTAGCGAACTGAGGCGCGCTTAGCACGCGGATGCGACCAGGGTTGCCGTTAGTTGCCTGCAGTCCTTTTACTCTCCACGTAGTTCACTGGGATGTCGCTGATGCGGTCGGCATCCTTGGCCCGCCCAGGTCCAGGACCCTCCTCCAAGTCATAGTAGCTACTTTCGGTAAGCCGGATCGAAGTTATCCACGATCCACACATCCGACTTACTTTCCGCTGCGGAGTAAACAAAGTTTTTTCCGTCCGGGCTCACACTAGGCGCCGATGATGGTCTCCGGAACGGTGAAAACGGTTTGCGGGGCGCCCCGGCCCACGGAGCCCGCAGGTATCGACACCACTTTATCCAAACAGTAAGCGTATATGGAACTTCCGTCCGGCGACCATCCGGCTGGGTTACAGTGGCGGTCGTAAAGAAATGTCTCCGAATTGTCGACCAGCGAAATTACCGAAATGCCGAGTTGTGGCCGCCGGCTCCAGAGCGCTGCCACCTTGGTCCCGTCGGGTGAATACGCCATGGAGAGCAGGTCGAGGGATTCATTCCGTATCAGTGGCGTCTCCCTTCCGGTATCCGGATCAAGGATGTTGACGCCCCAGCGCGGCCCGTGGTAGAGGATGTGTCGTCCCGGCGACCACGTGACATTGTTGAGGCCCCATTCGTCAACCGAGGCTTCGCAAATCTGCAGGATTCGGATGAAGGCGATCCGATTGCCGTCGCGCGACCATGCTGGACTGCTGTCGCGATCTACGCTGGAAGCAACCGAGGAAGCAACCGATGAGGCGCGCCACGCGCCGATGATTGCGAAAGCAACCCTGGGAGAGCAAGTCATCGATCCAAGTATGCCCTGACAAGCTCAGAAGAGTCGATCATGATGACACCTCGGTTGGTCGAGATTACGGGTGGAGACACGCCGTTTCTCTTCGCGGGTCAAGTGGAGCCGTTCGAATCAGCCAAGGCACCGTGACGTCTTCACGGTTTCCGCCGCGCCGTCCCCCGCCGGCTGCTGTAGAATGCAGTGAGGCGGGATTAGCCAATGGAGAGCGACCCGGCTGAGATCACGCAACTGCTTCAACAGTGGGCTGATGGGGATGGCCGAGCCCTTGATCAGATGATGCCATTGGTCTACCGCCAGTTGCGCGCACTGGCCCAAAACCAGATGCGGCGAGAGAGCGGCGGCCACACTCTGCAAGCCACGGCGCTCGTGAACGAGCTGTATCTGCGGCTGGCGAAGCAGTATGGCGGGCAGTGGAACAATCGCGGTCACTTCTTCGCGTTCGCCGCCATGCTCATGCGTCGTATCCTGACCGACCACGCCAAACAGGTGCACCGGGAAAAACGCGGCGGCAAACAGGAACGCGTGGCGCTCAGCGAAAACGTTCCCTGGCTGGGCAGCTCAAGCGAAGAGATCCTGGCGTTGAGTCTAGCGCTGGACGGGCTGGAGCGAGAGGACAAACGAAAGGCGCGTGTCATCGAGCTGCGCGTCTTTCTAGGATGTACGGCCGAGGAGACCGCCGAGGTCTTGATGATTTCCAAAGCCACGGCCGATCGTGAATGGACGCTGGCGAAGGCCTGGTTGTTTCGGGAGTTGAAGGGGAACGGCGGGAAGCCGGCAGGCGAATGAATTCTTCCCCGAGGGACTGGGCCGGCATCGAGCGAATCTTCTTCGGCGCGCTGGATCAGCCGCCGCAGGAACGCGAAGCCTGGGTGAGAGAAGCGGCGGCAGGCGACGCCGGCCTGGAAGAGCAGGTGCGGTCCCTCCTGTGGGCCAACGACGAGGCGATGGCGGCGGAGGCGCCGCAGCCGGTCGGACCCTATCGCCTGGAGCGCATTCTTGGTCGGGGCGGAATGGGCGAGGTATGGCTGGCCAGCCGGGCCGACCAACAATACGAGAAGAAAGTCGCCATCAAGCTGGTTCGTCCGGGAATTGGCGCCGGAGACTTGATTCAGCGCTTCCTGGCCGAGCGCCAGATTTTGGCGGACCTGCAGCATCCCAACATCGCCACACTGCTGGAGGGAGGTCTGACCCAGACGGGGCAGCCCTACCTGGTGATGGAATACGTGGAAGGCACACGCCTGGACGAATATTGCGACGGCTGCCGCCTTTCCGTCGCGGCGCGGCTGGCGTTGTTCACGAAGGTCTGTGCGGCCGTCAATTCCGCGCACCAGCACATGGTGATTCATCGGGATCTCAAGCCCGGCAACATCCTGGTTACCAAGGAAGGCGAGCCGAAATTGCTGGATTTCGGCATCGCGAAAGTGCTAAAGGGTCCCGGCGGCTCCGTGGAACAAACAGTCGGGAGCGGCTTGTACCTGACGCCTCTCTATGCCAGCCCCGAACTATTGCTGGGCCGGACCGTGACGGGGGCAAGCGACGTGTATTCCCTCGGCGTAATCCTGTACGAGCTACTTTGTGGAATGCGCCCCCACGATACCAGCGGACAGGACCCGGCCGATTTGGTTTACGCGGCGATCTCCCAGGACCCGCAGCGTCCCAGCGCGGCGGTCGAGCGGCAGCCAGGAAACACAGGCACCACCGCGGCGCAGATCGCCGCGCTGCGGGGCACGACGGCGGATAAACTGGTGCGCGTGCTGGAAGGCGATCTCGACGGAATCGCATTGCGGGCGCTGGCAAAGACCCCCGAGGAGCGCTATAGTTCGGCGGAGCAACTGTCGAGCGACATACGCCGCTACCTCACAGGGCAGCCGGTAAGCGCTGTCGAGGGGACCCGGCTCTACATCGCCCGCAAGTTCGTGCGGCGTCACGCGGCGGGCGCCGCCCTGGCCGGATTGTTGCTGATTTCGCTGCTGGGCGGGCTGGCGGGCACGCTTTGGCAGGCGCACGTGGCGCAGCGTGAGCGAGCCAACGCGGAGAGCCGTTTTAACGACGCCCGCGAACTCGCCAACTACGTCCTGTTCGATCTCCAGGACTCCATCCAGAAGGTGCCCGGAGCCATGCCGGTCCAGGCCGAACTGGCGGGCCGCACGCTGCAATATCTGGACCGGCTGGCGGTGGCGAAGGGCGCCGATCGGTCCCTGCGGCTGGAGCTGGGGGAGGGCTATTTGAAGCTCGGGGACGTGCTGGGCCAACACGGCGCCGACGATAGCTTGGGAGACACAACCAGGGCCCTGGCGAGTTACAAAAAGGCTCTGGCTCTGGTCGAGCCGCTGAACCGGGAAGACGCCGGCAACGTACGCGTTCAGCGAACCCTGGCCAGAATCTATCAGCAGATGGGCGGGACCCTGGTCTTCACCGCCCACCCGGACGATGGAATTGCGATGCTCCGAAGAGCCGCGGATACATTCGAGCGGTTGGCCCGCGTCAACCCGCGCGATCTCCCAGGGCTCATTGACGCTGGGACCGCCGACCAGGCTTTGGGCCAGCATCTCAGCCAAAAAGGCGGCGGATTCATCACCCTGGCGGGGGCCGGCGCAGCCATCGGGTTTCTGCAAAAGGCCGCCGGCTACTTCGATGCCGCTCTCAAGATCGATCCCTCCAACAGCCGGACGCTGCAGCTTCTGTCAGCGACCGACGAGGCTATCGGCAAGCTGGAAACTCCCCAGGACCCGCGGAAGGCAGTGGGGACTTACGGGAAAGCGCTCGCCCTTCTGCGGCGTCTGCCGCCAGCCGAGCAGGAGACGCCGGACGTCCGGCGCCGGCGCGCCATGATGTTGGTGCGTGTCGGATGGAACCAGGGGCAGTTGCAGGAATTCAAGGAATCTCTGGCCAGCCTAAGCGAAGCCCGTGAGGTCCTGGATGGTCAGGCGGCGGCGGATCCACAGAACGCCTCCGCCGCTTTCCGCCAGGTGGATGTGTATCGCTCGTTAGGAATCGTGCAGGGCTACGCCGGAAATGCCGCCGCCTCGGAAGAAAACCTGCGCCGGGCGGTGGAGATCCTGGACCGCCTGGTGGAACGGGATCCGTTGAATACGTCCAACCGCGTGCTGCGCGCCTCGCTGCAAGGGCGAATCGGGAACCTGGCGGCCGCCGCCGGACGAATACAGGAGGCGCGCCGTTATGCGGAGGCCGGGCTGGCTTATCTGAAAGAGGCCGCCGAGAGTCCGAACGCGACGGTCCAACAACTGGTCGAAGCAGTGCGGGTTCTGTTGGACCCCGCGATGAAGACGTTGCGAGATTACCGGCTGGCGCTGCAGTATGCTTTGCGGGCCGACGGGTTGGCGAAAGGCAAGGACCTGGCGACGCTGGTTTATCTGGGGGAAGCCTACTGGCGAAACGGCAACGCGTCCGAAGCCGTGGAAACCGCCAGGAAGGCGCTGGCGATGCTTCCGGCAGCGGGGCCGGGAGCGAGCGCCTCCAACACGCGGCGTCAGGTGGAAGAGAGCCTTGCCGAGTACGAGAAGGGCGTCAGGCGCGTAGCCCGGTAGAATCGGGCGCGAGGAAGCGGGCGGCTTCAAAACTTTTTCACATTTCCTCGCGAAGCCGTGAGTCATTTTCTTCCGGGTTGTCGCGGTTTGGGATGAGAAGCAAATTGCTCTCAAACAAAAAAACAGACTGGAGATCAATCCGATGGTTCAAATGACGCGTTTTTCCCGGCCGATGTTGAAGAACGGCCGCTTGCTTACGATCGCCCTGTTGGCTCTCGCCAGCTTCGGCGCGCCGGCGCTTTCCGCTCAGACTTGTTGCTTTCTGCCAATCTACCGGCAAGATCAGCAGCAATCGGCGCCAACCCGCGGAGCGTCCGCGCACTACTTCAATATCAACGGCGGGGTCTACCGGGTCGATGACAGCCTATTTGTCTGGGGACAGAACCCCTACAGCCCAGTGGGCCACATCGTGGCCGCCGGCAATGGTCGTTACATCGCCACTATGTATTCGGGAGCCCGCTACTGGGCATATCCTGTCCAATAAACCCTGCCTCGCGGGACATTAAAGCCAGGCTTCACTCGCCAGGCCGCCTGGCCCAAGGAAAAGGGTGGGTGGAGCATGCCATCTCTGAAGAAAGGGCTATTACGATCCACAGCAGGAGACCAGGGAGCTTCTGGAAGTCGCGCAACACCATCCCCACCGATAGCGCCGGCACTCGCAGTCGCGGCTTCCAGATCGCAAAGGCGAGGTCGTAGGATCGGCGAGGACCGCCATCCAATCTCCGTCCGGCAGCTTGGCCGGCCCGACGATCACGCGCGCACCCAATTCCTGGGCCTTTTCGCGGTGGCTTCTACATCATCGGACTGGATGGTGAGTTGCACGCACGACGGGGCCTGCGGCGCGGCCAGGTTATACCAGGTTATATCCGATGCGCGGCGAGCCGCACGCCGCGTCGGCAATGCGGACGAGCCCAGAGTGGACCGCGGCGGCATTCAGCTGATCGATTCGTTCGTTCGCGGCGAGATCTCCGCCCTCGAGTTCGAGCGAATCCATCTGCAAATGTTCCAAGAGGACCCAACGATGCGGCCCGAGGCGGAATTTTCAATTCTCGATCGGCTGTTCGCTTGACGTGGATGCCTTCTGCGACGATCCAGACTTGCTGGACATCGACGATCTGGACGAGAAACAATTGCGTGTTTGTGCACGAACAGCACTCGGGCGCATCAGGGCCTTGCCTACAGGCACTCGGGACTGACGTTGCTGGCTGACGCCACAGGTGTCGCCGTATGTCTGGCCCGGACCTGCGTCGTTCAAGGCCCTGAAGCGTCCGCTCTCTCCTGGGGACCGGCTTCCCGACCTTTCGCTACGCGGTTGGTATGGCACATAGCTGGCGATAAATGGGCTTAATGCACAAAGGAGATGTTGACAATCAGCCCGCGCCGTCTGACGACCATGGACTTTGCCGCAAGCTGGCTTGCCTGGTAGTAGGCGCGCACGCCGGCGCTGAACATGGCGTCCCAGCGCCACAACAGCTGTTCCCA
This sequence comes from Bryobacterales bacterium, assembly GCA_963818855.1. Taxonomy (GTDB): domain Bacteria; phylum Acidobacteriota; class Terriglobia; order Bryobacterales; family Bryobacteraceae; genus Bog-159. Next base: position 27,642 of record CAWFUH010000003.1, read on the forward strand.
GAAAGGCTTAGTCCATGTGAATGTCCCATCTTCGACCATCCGTTCGTACCCGCCCCATCACATTGTTAACGAGGATATAAACCCTGCCAGTTTCCCAGCCGATCCGCTGGAACGCGGCCGACACCTCTGCATCCACCCGGTGGTCGCATCGAATACCTGTAATCTGCTCGTTGTTGGGTACCCCGTCGTGCGCAGACCGGCCGGTCACGAACACCCGCGCCCCGCATTGAGCGAGCACGCTTGCGATCCCGCGGCCAACGCCGTAGGTTCCCCCGGTGACAACTGCGACTTGGCCTTCCGAATTTCTCATGGGTGACATCTTCTCATAGCGCTCATTGGAAAAGGGCGCAAGAGGCGCGGCCAGGTAGAATCTCGGACGCGCGGAATTGGGCCGCTTCAAAACTTTCTCACATTTCCTCACGCGGCCGTGAGTCATTTTCTTCCGGGTTGTCGCGGTTTGGGGTGAGAAGCAAATTGCCTCTCAAACAAAATGTTAGCGTTTGCGTTACTAAGGTGAGGTGTTCCGAGTGCGCCAGGAGAATCTGCGGGAGCGCGCGAACGCCGCCGCCTAAGCCCGTCGTGAACGCTTCCAGCCCATAACCCGATTTTCTAGGAGGAAAGCAGCATGTTGATTTTCGGAATTCGAACCAAGTCCAAGCCGGTGGGGCACGTCTTGTATCATTGTTCCCACTGCCGTGCGAACAGAGTGCATACCGCTCTGTCAATATCAAAATACTTTACATTGTTCTTTATCCCCATCCTGCCACTCGGTCGGAAGTACCAGATCGCGTGCAACCTCTGCGGTCTCCGGCTCAAGGCCGTGGCGCGGCTGGAACAGCAGCTCCGGCAGATGGATTTGACGGGCGCCCTGCCCGAGCGGGTCTGAGGGCGACGCGCGACGTGCGGAGGACACGCGCCGCATGATTCCCTCGCGGCTGAGCATCTCCGCCTGGCGCAAACCGAGCGACACCTGCCGTACTGTACTGGTTAGAAGGCAAGTATGGGGATGCAGGGGCTCTCATAGACAACGCCTTGGCGATCCGGGTTCGCGTGCTGGGAGCAGAGCATCCACGCCCGTAGAACAGCCCGTTATGTCACCCGCCGGGGGGCCTCAGAACGTGCTTTGAGCTGGGCCTGGAAATCAAATTCTCCGGTGAGGCCCGTTTTGTCGATCACGGAACGGTCCAAGATCCTGGAAAGCACATCCGCTACTCCCCCGTGTCACGCTTTCTATTTGGCAGGAGCCTTTGGAGAGGACTGCCGGGCTTTCAACTTTTCGAACCGCTCACGATATACGATGACATACTCGATCAGCGTATCCGTGAATTCAACGATGTCAGGCCACCCGGTACGAGATGGAGCGCCTGCGCTGTAACGGATGTGGGGTGTACACGGCGGATGAACCGGCGGAGGCGGGCGCGGAAAAGTATGACGAGACAGCGGCGGCGATGATCGCGCAACTCCGTTATGGCAGTGGTGTGCCGTTTAAAAGATTGGAGCGGCTGGAGGGGAATCTCGGCATCCCGCTGCCAACGGCCACGCAATGGGGGGTAGCCGAGAAAGCGGCACTGGGCCTCCGGCCGGTGTATGACGGGTTCATTCGGCAGGCGGCGCTGGGCGAGGTGATGTACAACGACGACACGGGCATGCGGATTCTCAGACTGGCGCGGGAGCCGGCCGACCCACGCACGGGTATCTTCACCAGCGGCATCGTCTCCCCTCGGTCCGGGCTGGAAAATCGCCCTGTACTTCAGTGGCGCCAAGCATGCGGGAGAGAATCTGGCCGAGTTGCTGAAGCGGCGCCCCCCGGGGCTGGCTCCCTTGATCCAGATGTGCGATGCGCTGTCGTGGGACACTTCCCATCTGCAGGATGGGGTGGACCGCCTGCTGGCCCACTGTATGTCGCACGGAAGACGCCAGTTTGTGGAAGTAGCAGAGAACTTCCCCGAGGAATGCCCGTATGTGCTGGAGACGCTGGGTGGCATCTGGCACCATGACGCGCTGGCGCGGAAGCAAGAACTGTTGCCCGAGGAGCGCCTGCGTTTCTATCAGGAGCACAGCGGCCCGCTGATGAAAACCTTGCATGACTGGATGGAAGCGCAACTAGGTCTCGGACCGCCTGAAAAGGTTCTAATATATTCGAATGCATAGATTGAGTTTCGGACGGACTGGCCTGTCATGTTCCATTCCTTCGGATTTTCCGCAGGTTAGCCTTCGTAGGATGGTCTTCGCGCTCTTGGTGCGGCTTTTTGAGCGCAGCGCGCCTGGTTTCGCGGAGCGTAATTTCAACGGGCTGGTTCAGCCTGCGGTCGCCGTCAGTGGTGGCGGGGCGGTTTGTACTTGAACACCCTGCGGGCCTTCTGCCGCGTGAACCGCCAGTTGATCTTGGTCCGCCTCTGGTCGGCCCGATGGTTCCATGCCTTGGTTTCCCGCTTTAGCTTCCTCAGATCCGGAATCCGCCGTTTGCCCAGACATTGCCGCGCGTACAGGCTGAGTTCGATTTCCGCTTGATTGAGCCAGCTTCCGTGTTTTGGGGTGTAGTGCACGGTGAGCCGGTCCCAAATGTCCCCGCCCTTCTGCTCGCCGAGGTAATCGGTCAATGATTTGCGGGTGTGTATGTTGAGGTTGTCCATCACAATGTGAATCGTGCTGGCCGCCGGATACTGCTCCACGACGTGCCCCACGATGCGCGCGAACTCGGCGCCGGAACGGTTGGGTGTGGCGGTGGTGAAGTGGCGGCCGGCCTTCGGTTCCACCACGCCAAATACGTTCGCCGTGCCGCACCGTTCATATTCATTGTCCTGCTTGCCGGGTTTTCCCGGTTTGGCTGGTATTGGGGGGGCGCACGTCATCGTGCAGCGAGATCGGTTTCTCATCCAAGCAAACGACGGGTTGGTCCGGATCATAGGGCTTCTCGTAGACCCCCAGTGTGTCTTCCATCTTTTCGATGTATTCCGGGGTCAACTCGGCCACGCACCACATTTTTTTCCCGCCACGGCTTCAACTCGTGGCTCTGCAGCAAAACCCGGATTGTTTCTCGGCCCACCTTAGGCACCAGTTTCCGCTTGACGGCTTCTTCCACGATCAAGCGCACCGTCCAACGTGCCCGCCCCTCCGGCGCTTGACTGCAAACCATGGCAATGATGCGTTGCTTCTGGGAGTCGTCGAGAACCTCGTGGGCACCTGGCCGCTGCTTGTCGTAGAGAGCGGCATTCAGGCCGCCACTGTTGTAGCGATGGGCGATCTGACGGATCGCCTTGGGCGTAAGAGGGACTGTTTTGGCGACACGAGGTGCCGTGACGCCATCGGCAAGTTGTCGTAGCACAATAGCGCGGAGGACGACACGCACTTGCTGAATGCCACCTCGCAGCAGTTCAACAATCTGAGTCAGATCCTTAGGCTTTACCTTAATTGGGACAGGGCGGCGAGCCATGTCTCAGGATAGCTTAAAACATTTCCCGATGGAAGCGTTTTATAGAACTATTTCAGGCGGTCTGAGACCTAGCAGAACGGAAGACGGAGCCGAACTCTGGTCTGGGGAAGGCCATTCGTTACATGCTTCGCCACGGATGCCGCTGACTCTTTTCCTTCGTCAAGCAGGGGTCCCGATCGATAACAATCTGGTCGAGAGAATTCTGAAAAAGGCATCTTGCACCGAAAAAACTCTCCGTTCTACAAGACGCTGAATGGCGCCAGAGTCGGCGATCTGTTCATGAGCCAGATCCATACCTGCGAGCTGAACGGAGCCAATCCGTTCGACTATCTGACCCAGTTACTGCGGCACACCGAGGAGTTGCAGCGAAGCCCAGCGGGGTGGATACCTTGGAATTACCGCGAGACGCTGGCCCGGCTCGCCTCGCCCGCTGCCGCGTAATATGATGATTCCTTCCTGGCCGAAAAGGATAGGATGACGCTGGGCAGAGTGACCCTCGAAAATGGGCGAAGAACAGGCCTCCCAGAAGGTAAATCCGCGAGCGTTTTTGGCCAGGCGCGGAAATGCCACGTTCTGAAGGGAAGGATTCATTCCTGAGGAGCCATGTTCCTGAGGAGCCATGATGCAAAGGAAATTGAATCCTGCGATAATCCATCTCGATAGCGAGGGTCACCGGTGTGATTCCGGTGGAGAGATGGGGGAGCCGAACATGGCGCTTACTACTCGAAGACACTTCGTCCGCCAAACGGCGCTTGCTGCTGCAATCTACGCATGCCCGCTTGAGGTGATTGGTCAGTCGCGTCGGCTTTTCGACCCCAATGAACAGAATGGGGCTCTGCTCGACGCGGCGACGATGCGCAAGCTACGTTCCGATATTCTCGCGTGATCGTGCTGGTCACGGAGAGCGCGCGCCGCGAGGGTCGCGAGTGGTCCTCCCCACAGGTCCATGCCTGGACCGTCAAAAATGGGAAGGCCACTGTCTTCCGACAATTCCAGGGCGACCAGCAGACCGAAGACGAATTCTGGTCCTGATCGGTGCCAAGGGATCGACGCGATGGCCACGCCGGTGCCCTTCCACGATGCACCGCCGGCCGTCGCGCTGCTCGACGCGGCCCAGCGTGAGCACCGCGGCGTTGGGCGGGGGCGGCACGCAGCGGCGTTGCTGGCGCCTCGCGCGGCGTGGTGACGACGGCTGGTTCCGCGGCCGTCGTTTGTCCGGCACCGCGAACGCCGGCGGCCGGATGGGGATGCGCGCCGCGCGTAAGGGTACCCGCCACGATGACCAATGCGGCGCCGATAAGGGTCTACTTGACAGGGGCCGCATACAAATCCGCGACCCGAAAGCTCCGATACACGATCAAGCCCTCTACTTCCTGGGCGTAAATGACCTTCCCGTCGGCGGAGGTTTCCACTGCCCGGCTATACGGCGACGCGGGATTGATGAATCCGGCCTCGAACGTGTATCCCCCGTTCTTTAGAGATTGCGCCGAGCCGACCGCTATCGAGTAAACGCCGAGGTCTGCATTGTGCATCAAGGTTGCGGTGTGCGCCTCCTCATCGAGTTTCCACACCTGACCCCGGTTGTTGGCAGCAGGATCCCTTTTCTTTCGGACATGTCCATCATCCAGCAATGAAATCAGGTTCGATCCAACAGGCTCGAATCCGGCATCATGCTGGTAGGAAAACCAGGGGTTCGGATCGCTGGTTTTGGCGGCAAAGTCGCCGCCCTCGCCGAGCCGCCAGAGTACCCTACCGCTGCCTTTGCCGTCACGCCAATCGATCTTCAGCACCCAGTTTTGTTCGGGCATGGAAATCAGGAAATCGCCGGTGGCGGGAATGTAGTTCAAAGAGTTACTATGCAGCCAGCCATTCGCCTGGCTGGCAAGAAATACCGGCGGGCAACCACCGCCACCGGGGCCTTCCTTGCATTTGGAGTCCTCGAGCGACGCGCGATTGAGATCGACGTGATCGAAAGAGTTCCAGACCGAGGCCACCTGAAAGTCCTCATCCAGGTCGATGACCAAATCACCCAGGATGTCGACCGGTTCTTTGGAGCCCTGGGTACCAGTCGGAAACATACGCTCAAGCCCGGCGATGGCCAGCGTATGGCCATTCGGCAGGCGGATGGCTTCGTGATGAAACCCCGACACGCATTCTTTGGACGATTTCCGGCAGTCGGAGTGGATGCCGCGGATTTCCAATTGTTCGGCAACCCTGGCGATGTTTGTCTCGCGCAATATATTGCCGGCCAGATCCATTTCGCGCACGATCTGGAGCCGTCTCATGTCATTTGCGGAATTCGCTCCCTCCGCCAAAACTAGCAGGCGTCCGCCGGACAACACACGCGTCATGAACTGCGGCGAACTCAAATACCAGATCACATTGCCATCCATGTCGGTCGCGAAGGGACGCTTGGGGCCGCCGGCGCTCGCGACGGTCAAGATCAGCACGGGCTCCGCCGTGCTGGAGGCGGTTTCACGAGGGACGGCGATGGAGACCGGAGGAAAGTCGCCATCGAGCACACCCGCATGGAACATCATCCAGGGCCCCGTAACCGGGTTACTTCCGCCGGCAACTTCCGCTCGCAGCCGGTAGTCGGTGTCGGCTCGCATGCCCGCGACGTAAACGTTGTTGCCACGAGAGGCGTGGCAAGCCTCGAACGGCGTGTAGGTTAAGGCTGCGCGGCCCTCGCGCTGAAACGCCACGCGAAACTTGCCGCCCTCCGCGCAGGGCGGCGCGCTGAATATAGCAATCAGCGGGTTCGCGGTGGGAGTGATTACCGGCGACGAATCTTTGTTGCGCGAGGTGGTTCGGAAAGGACGCTCATCATCAGCCGTTTCCTTGGATTCGTTGTTGCGCACCGTGACGTGAACCACTGCGTCGTGCTCATAAAGCGCGGGTCCCCAGACAAAATCCCGCTGCTGACTGAAGTCGCGGATCACCTGCAGAGTACCGCCGCCGGTGCGGACGCTGTAGCGGAACACCAGCATGCCCTTGGCCGGGTTCTCGACGCGAGCGGCCAGCCCGATGGGGGTTCCGACGGGCTGAGGAGAGGGCAGGTTCGTCAACAGGCGAACGGTCATGGGCGTCCCCGCCGCGTTCAGCGATATGGCTGCGAAGGACAGGACAATGACCAGTGACTGGGCCATGGCATAATCAGTATGTCATACTTCGCGGAAGCGAACTTCGCGCAGCCCGATTGCCGGCGGCCAGTCCGTCGCCGCGACCGCCGGCGGGCGGATGGGCGACGCGATTGGCGACGAGATGCTGGCCTAGGCAACGTCTTCATCCGCCGCGACGGCGCACGCGCCGCGATGACCACGCCCGCGCGACTCGCCGCCCGCCCCGGCGGCCGTGACCCATCCACGATGCACCACCGGCCGTCCCGCCACTCGACGCGGGCCTATCGCGGGCGGCGCGGCCGCGCGGACCTGTGCAGCCCACGAGCGTGGCCGGCGCTTCGTAACACCTCGCGGTCCTGCTGCGGCGCGATCCCTTAGTCAGGGTTACTTTCGGTTTGGATACAGCGCGGATCGGCCGAAGAACAGGATGAGAAGACTGGTGCCGATCAGAACCAGCATAGTGCGATGGTAGAGATCGTTGCTGGCCGTGCGTGGGCCGCGACCTGCAGCGACGGCGGCGATACCCAGTAACACCCGCCAAGCGCGACCAGTTCATCATCAGCGCCACTCGTCATTCGACACGCGAATGAATCAAGATCACCGCGGCACCACGCGCCAGTGAAAGCCCGCAGAGCGTTTCCACGATTGCGGCCGGAATAATGCGCGGCTCGTGAAACGACCCGATGGCGAGCCGGCGTGTTGCACAGCACCAAAAAAGAACAATGCCGCGTTTGTAATCATGACAAATTCGAGCAGCCGTCTCATGTCGAAGCTTCCGTTCCCGACGCAAATGGCAGAATCCATATTGTTCAAATTGATAATCATCATATACGTTGCGACATGCGACAGCGTTTTTGAAACCGTTGCATTCGGCCTTTGTCCCTTGGTTTCATCGCTCACGACGCGCCAGGCCCGCTAGCTCGCCAAGCTCCGTAAAACCCACGGCGCCGGCACTGACCGCCTCGTAGTTGGCGCAAAGGCCTGCGCTGCCCCTGCGGTGCGATCATACGCGGTCGGGGCAAGGCCAGCGCCGTCATCCGACGCGAGGCGCACGCCGCTTGAGCGAAGACCACGACCGAGCCCCTGGCGCTGGAGGCGTGCGAGCCGCGTGACACGCCCCCGCGCCGCTTCCACGATTCGCCACCGCCCTTGCCGCCGCTCCGCGGGGGGGGCCTGTAAAACAGAGACTTAACAGTAAACCTCAGGGCCCTCTACGCGAGCTAAACAGCGCATTCTAAGATACTTGTTTACCAAAAGGCGGCCTAACAAGGACAGGAAATAGTCTGGAATGTGGAGCTTAGCCTGTATTTCCCTGTATTTCCCCACTGTGGGCTTCCTGTTCCGTCCCTGTTTTACAGAGCAGGATGTCTCGGCAATTGCAATTGAATCAACTACTTTTGGATCGTTCTGGCGGACGGCCCAAGCTGCCATTTCTTCGCGCTTCCAGTTCTCGTATGAAATCGGCTCACCATGGTTGCCGCAATAAGTGACCGAGCGTTCGGAACGCTGCAGAACTGGGGGGCGGTGGGGGCTTCAGACTGAAAGCCGGCTTCGCCGCCTCACGCCGTCGGCCTTGCGATTCATGCGACCTGAGATGATCGCCATTGAAACCATGCTCCTTGATGAGTTTTTGCCATCGAAGGCTGTGCAACCGACGTGTGCTTGCCGGTAATTTTGGTAGTTTGGCCATTTTGCGCCTCTTCTGTGCGATACCTCTTTTTTCCTCAGGCAGGAATGCGGCTGGGTGGGCTCTCTCGAGTCTAGCAGTATTGGCCACCGACTATTGCACCTGTACGGCGGCGTAGAAACGTGATCAAGCAGTCAATTGGACGCGCCGATTCGAAATCGCGAGGAAATAGCTCCGTTCGACATCTAGACTTGTCGGCGAAAAATTCTTTAAACCAAATTCATCGTCTTTTTAGCAGCTTACAGGAGCCGGTGCTTAGAATATGGCAGTTGTGGCGACATGTCGCTCTGTGAGTGTATGAAACGAACTATAGGCGACGCTGAAGTCGCGAGAGCAAATACGGCGAACTTGAATGCAGAGCCATCGGACACTCGTCCAATCTCAGCTAAAGAGATCTCGCGCGGGCGGCACTCGAGAACTGCGCCGCCCGCATACCGACGGATCTCGAATGGGACCGGGAAAGACGCAGACTGCTGGCATTGGTTTCGATCCTGCGCGAGTGGGACCAGAAGGGAACGACGAATGCTGCCGCACTTCTTAATGCGGCTTAGATGCAAATGGCAGTGGCGCCCCCCGGTCGCTGCGTGCCCGGTTCGTCGTCTGCCATTGCGGGTGGGCAGTAACTTCGATGTTGCTAAGGATCAGGCGCGCGATGGTCAAGATTTTGCGAGAATGTAGACACCTGGAAGTTCATCGATTAGAGAACAACGGGTCGCTAAGAACCGCTCCATCGCGGTGGCGCACCGGGGGGTGGGGCCGGTCAGCAACAACTTGGTAAGGTGAGAGACTATGCCAGCCAGAACGTTAACCGCCCTGCCCGGTCCCAGCAAAAGAGGGCACCGGCGCTCCAAGCCGTGCTGTACGCCAGACTGTCCAGCAAAGACCAGGAAAAGGAGGGGTTCTCCATTCCGGCCCAACAGCGGCTGTTGCGCGAATACGCGATCACCGAGCAGATTACGGTGTTGGAGGAATTCGTGGACGTGGAGACGGCCAGCCATAGCGGCCGATCAGGTTTCGCCGCCATGCTCCGGTTTCTGAGCAAGCACGCCTGCCGGACCGTCCTGGTGGAAAAAACTGACCGCCTCTATCGCAATCTAAAGGACTGGTCCACGCTCGATGAGTTGGGTGTCACCATACACTTTGTCAAGGAAAACGCCATCATCGGTCCAAATTCCCGTTCTTCCGAGCAGTTGGTGCATGGCATCAAGGTTCTGATGGCTCGCAATCACAGCCTCAATCTGAGCGAAGAGACCAGGAAGGGCATGCTGGAAAAGCCCGCTCCCGCATCTACCCAAGCGGCGCGTCTGTGGGTTACCGGAACGTTGACGGGCCCCACGGGAAGCGTATTCTTGTGCCCGACAGCAGCACCGGGCCCGTGATCACGGAGCTGTACGAGCAGTTCTGCACCGGCCGATACTCGGTTAAGAGCCTCGCGGCCCAATTTCGGAAGGAAGCGTGCTCCACCAAATCCTGCGCAAGCGCCTGTACATGGGCGATTTTGACTGGGACGGCACCACCTACCGCGGTACACACGAGCCGCTGGTTACCCGCGAGTGCTGGGAGCGCGTGCAGGAGTTGCTCGATGCTCGCGCGGAGAACAAAACCAGGAAGCTAAAACACGACTTCGCATGCACGGGGCTGATCCACTGCGGCCACTGTGGATGCTTGCTTGTCGGCGAGTTAAAAAAGGGAAGATACGTGTACTACCATTGCACGGGCAACCGGGGGAAGTGCTCGGAACGGTACGCGCGCCAGGAGATCGTCGCCCGTGAATTTGGCAGCCTGCTTAAGGAGATAGTCATTTCCCCAGAGCATCCTGGAGTGGCTGGCCGGCGCCGTGCTCAGCTCAGATCGGACAGAGCAGGCCGGGCGCGAGCAAACATCAAACGCTTGCAGGGCGACTACCAGAGAATCAATACTCGAATTGAGACGATGTACATGGACAAGCTGGACGGTCGCATCACGAGCGAGTTCTACGACCAGCGCTCTGCTGCGTGGCGCGGCGAACAAAATGTTCTGCTACGTAGGATCCAGGACATCCAGAAGGCGACTCCGGCGCCCGTCGACGATGCGATCAACCTCATGCACTTGACGAGCAGAGCCTGCGAATTGTTCATGCAGCAGTCCGCCGCGGAGCAGCGCCGTTTGCTCCAGGTAGTTGTCGAGAAGTCCACGTGGCAGGACGGTACGTTACGCACAACGCTGTTCGAACCGTTTGAAATTCTGCGCCATTCGAACCAGGAAAGTAATAGAAAAGAAAAGGAGATAGCTGGGTCAGGGAAGGATTCTGAAATTTGGCTCCCCGGCATGGATTCGAACCACGATTCACGGCTCCAAAGGCCGCTGTCCTACCATTAGACGACCGGGGATTACTTCAAAAATGCGCGGCATCTTTAGTGTATCCTCTCCCCCACGGGCCTGCAAGGCTGGGCTGCCAGCGTGGCTGCCAGCGCTTTACACTGGCCACCCGCATCGCATAATATAGGTAAACAGCACACTTGGAGGTGCGGATGCCTGCGCGATCGTTCCTGTTTGGGTTTGCTGCGTGTGTTCTGGCCAGCGCCGCCACCATTCCCTCGCAACCTACTTTCTACAAAGACGTCCTGCCCGTGATGGAGAATCGCTGTCAGGAATGCCACCGGCCAGGCGAAGCGGCGCCCATGTCGTTGCTGACCTATAAAGAGGCGCGCCCCTGGGCCAAGGCGATTCGGGAAGCTGTCATCACCCGCAAGATGCCACCCTGGCCCGCCGACCCACATTTCGGCAAGTTCAGCAACGACCGCTCGCTCTCCCGCGAAGAGATCGATACGCTGGTGGCGTGGGCCGACGGCGGCGCCCGCGAGGGCGATCCGGCCGACGCTCCCAAGCCCGCCCAATTCGTGGACGGCTGGGGCATCCACAAGCCCGACATCGTCTTCGAGATGCCCAATGAATTCGCGGTCCCCGCCTGCGGCACGATCGATTACCAGTACATCGTGATCCCCTCCGGCTTCACCCAGGACAGATGGGTGCAGGAAGTGGAAGCCCGTCCCGGCAATCGTCAACTGGTGCATCACATCATCGCTTTCATCCGGCCGCCGGGGTCCAAATGGCTGAAAGACGCCCAACCCGGCATACCCTTTGTCCCGGTCAAAGAAGATAAACAAAAACGGAAGCAGAAACGAGACGATGACAATAGCGGCCCGCCCGAGTTGCTGGTGGGTTTCGCCCCTGGACTGCCACCCGGTATCCTACGTCCTGGACAAGCCAAGCTGGTCAAGGCCGGGTCTGATTTTGTTTTCCAGATGCACTACACAGCCAACGGCAACGCAGGCACGGACCGCAGCCGCATCGGCCTAGTCTTCGCCAAGGAACAGCCGCAGGAGCGCGTTTACACCGTGGCGGCCTCGAATGATAAGTTCGAGATTCCGGCTGGCAACGCCAACTACGAAGTCGAATCTGATGTCACTTTGCAGGAGCCTGGAAAGCTGGTCGACCTGATGCCGCACATGCATCTGCGCGGAAAGGATTTCGTCTACACGGCCTTCTATCCGACCGGCGAATCGGAGGTGCTGTTGCGCGTGCCGAAATACGATTTCAGTTGGCAGCTTTTCTATTACCTGGCCGACCAGAAGGTGCTGCCGGCCGGTACCCGCCTGCATTGCGTGGCGCATTTCGATAACTCTTCGAACAACCCAGCTAACCCCGACGCCACGCAAGCCGTGCGCTGGGGCGATCAGAGCTGGGAGGAAATGATGATCGGTTGGTTCGATGTCGCCATGGCCCCGGACAAGAATCCGATGGACCTGTTCAAAGAGAAGAAGCACAAGCAGAGCAGCGACTAGGTCTCGGACCGCCTGAAAAGGTTCTAATATATTCGAATGCATAGATTGAGTTTCGGACGGACTGGCCTGTGATGTTCCATTCCTTCGGATTTTCCGCAGGTTAGCCTTCGTAGGATGGTCTTCGCGCTCTTGGTGCGGCTTTTTGAGCGCAGCTCGCCTGGTTTCGCGGAGCGTAATTTCAACGGGCTGGTTCAGCCTGCGGTCGCCGTCAGTGGTGGCGGGGCGGTTTGTACTTGAACACCCTGCGGGCCTTCTGCCGCGTGAACCGCCAGTTGATCTTGGTCCGCCTCTGGTCGGCCCGATGGTTCCATGCCTTGGTTTCCCGCTTTAGCTTCCTCAGATCCGGAATCCGCCGTTTGCCCAGACATTGCCGCGCGTACAGGCTGAGTTCGATTTCCGCTTGATTGAGCCAGCTTCCGTGTTTTGGGGTGTAGTGCACGGTGAGCCGGCCCCAAATGTCCCCGCCCTTCTGCTCGCCGAGGTAATCGGTCAACGATTTGCGGGTGTGTATGTTGAGGTTGTCCATCACAATGTGAATCGTGCTGGCCGCCGGATACTGCTCCACGACGTGCCCCACGATGCGCGCGAACTCGGCGCCGGAACGGTTGGGTGTGGCGGTGGTGAAGTGGCGGCCGGCCTTCGGTTCCACCACGCCAAATACGTTCGCCGTGCCGCACCGTTCATATTCATTGTCCTGCTTGCCGGGTTTTCCCGGTTTGGCTGGTATCGGGGGGCGCACGTCATCGTGCAGCGAGATCGGTTTCTCATCCAAGCAAACGACGGGTTGGTCCGGATCATAGGGCTTCTCGTAGACCCCCAGTGTGTCTTCCATCTTTTCGATGTATTCCGGGGTCAACTCGGCCACGCACCACATTTTTTTCCCGCCACGGCTTCAACTCGTGGCTCTGCAGCAAAACCCGGATTGTTTCTCGGCCCACCTTAGGCACCAGCTTCCGCTTGACGGCTTCTTCCACGATCAAGCGCACCGTCCAACGTGCCCGCCCCTCCGGCGCTTGACTGCAAACCATGGCAATGATGCGTTGCTTCTGGGAGTCGTCGAGAACCTCGTGGGCACCTGGCCGCTGCTTGTCGTAGAGAGCGGCATTCAGGCCGCCACTGTTGTAGCGATGGGCGATCTGACGGATCGCCTTGGGCGTAAGAGGGACTGTTTTGGCGACACGAGGTGCCGTGACGCCATCGGCAAGTTGTCGTAGCACAATAGCGCGGAGGACGACACGCACTTGCTGAATGCCACCTCGCAGCAGTTCAACAATCCGAGTCAGATCCTTAGGCTTTACCTTAATTGGGACAGGGCGGCGAGCCATGTCTCAGGATAGCTTAAAACATTTCCCGATGGAAGCGTTTTATAGAACTATTTCAGGCGGTCTGAGACCTAGTTCTGAGGACGGGAAAGCCAATGCTGTTCAGTTAACAGCCAACCTGCTCCATCGAGCCGTGGGGCAGAAACTCCAGGTTTGCAGCGGGTCTCCATACCCGCCCTGCAGAGTCATGGGGCACTTCCCGGCGGCCGCGGCTTAGTAAATTAAAGGCAGCACAGGCCCGCCGCGCGCCCACTCCTCTATAATTCAAAGAGGTGCGAAAGCGAATCCTCTACGGCGGCGGCCTCGTCCTCCTGGCGATCTTAGTAGCGCTAGTAGTTTGGCAGGGCTCCTTCAATTTCGGCAAACACGGGCCGGCCGATCCGCAACAGACATTCATCTTCTGGGCAATCTCCAGCCTGATCTTCGTACTCATGGTCACGCTGGGCTTCATGCTGGTGCGCACCATTGTGAAGCTGTATGTCGACCGGCGCAGCGGCCGCGAAGGCTCCCGCATTCAGACCAAGCTGGTGCTTGGCGCACTGGCCCTCAGCATTACCCCGGCCCTTTTTCTGGTGCTGTTCAGCTATGAGGTACTGAACAGGAACCTGGATAAATGGTTCAGCCAGCCGGCGGATGCCTCGAACAAGATCTTCCTTCAGATCTCCGAGACCCTGGAAAACGAACTCCGCGACGAAGCCGACTTACAGGCCGCCCTGCTTGCCGCGCAGCCCGAAACGCGTCTGCTGCTGGAGCAGGGAGTGAAGACGCCCGGCTTCCTCCAGCGTTTCGCCAAGGATCAGGATCTGGCCTCGGCCGCCATCATTCCCGTCACCGGGGACACGCCCCTCGATTCGATCGGACCGTTTCCCATCCATCCTTCCCGCGACAAACAGACCGTGATCGCACGCCAGGCCATCGAAATTGACGGTGCTCTGAAAGGCACCGTGGAACTGGCTGCCCGCGTGCCGATCGACATCACCGAGAAGCAGCGCGAAATTGACAAATCGGCCGCCGCGCTCAAGGAGCTAGCCCTCCAAAAACGCAACGTGCGCACTTTTTATCTGATGTTCATGGCCATGATCACGCTCTTCGTGCTTTTTGTGGCCACTTGGATTGCGCTGTTTCTCTCGAAGCAAATAAGCGTGCCGATCTCGGCGCTGCTGTATGCCGCGGGCGAGGTGAGCAAGGGCAACCTGCGGTATCGCGTGGAGGTGCACGCCAGCGACGAACTCGCCAGCCTGGTGCGCGGCTTCAACGAGATGACCAAGGAGCTCGAGGCCAACAGCCGCGAACTCGACGCCCGCCGCCGCTTCACGGAAGCCATCCTGGAAAGCATCCCTACCGGGGTCATTTCCATCGGCGCCGACGGCCACATCCGACGCGTGAACCGGGCGCTGGCCCACATGTTTCCGTCCACGCAGGTGGCCACCGCCTCGCGGCTGGAGGACCTGTTCTCGCGCGAAGACACGGCCGAGATCAAATACCTGATGAAACGTGCGCGGCGCACCGGCCTGGCTTCCCGCCAACTGGAGATGCAGACGGAACGCCAGACCATGCACCTGGCGGTGACCGTCTCCGCGCTCGAGGAGAAGCTGACGTCGGGCTACGTCATCGTGCTGGAAGATACCAGCGAATTGCTGCGCGCCCAAAAAGCCGCCGCCTGGCACGAAGTGGCGCGGCGCGTGGCGCACGAGATCAAGAATCCGCTTACTCCCATGGCGCTTTCGGCCGAGCGCATGATCCGCCAGTTGGATCGCCTACAGATCCCCACGGAAAACAGCCGCATCCTCAATGAGTGCGCCAGCACCATTTCGCGGTCGGTGGAATCGGTGAAGACGCTGGTGGACGAGTTCTCGCAGTTCGCACGTTTCCCCGCCGCGCAGCCCGTCCGCAGCGATCTGAACGAAGTGGTAGAAAAAGCCTTGGCGGTGTTCCACGGCCGCCTCGATGGCATCGATATTCGCGTACAACTCGCGGGCGACTTGCCCCCCGTCAATATCGACAAAGACCAGTTCCAGCGCGTAGTTGTGAACCTGGTGGACAACGCGGCGGAAGCCATGCAGGATTCGCTGCTGAAACGGCTGCTCATCACCACGCAGGCGGGCGCTGCGGAGACCGTCGAGCTCATCATTTCCGATACCGGTTGCGGAGTCTCGGCTGAGGAGAAAGAGAAGCTGTTCCTGCCCTATTTTTCGACCAAAGGACGCGGCACCGGCTTAGGGCTGGCGATTGTCAATCACATCCTCTCCGACCATGGCGCGCAGATCCGCGTGGAGGACAATCAACCCGCGGGTGCGCGCTTCACCATCGAGATGCCGGCGCTGCTGGATTCCGAAAATGGCGAGTCTGCGCCGAAGCCGGCAGTGGTCGGCGCATGAAACCGGTTCACATCCTGATTGTGGATGACGAACCGGACATCCGGCAATCGCTAAGCGGCGTACTGGAAGACGAAGGCTACGCGGCGCATGCCGTGGAAAGCGGCGAGGCGTGCCTCGATGCGCTCGGGCGGCAACCCTGCGAACTGGTGCTGCTGGACATCTGGCTGCCGGGCATGGACGGCCTGGAAGCGTTGACCCGCATTCAGGAGATGCCGCTGCCCGAGCGCCCCGTGGTGGTGATGATTTCGGGGCACGGCAACATCGAGACCGCCGTAAAAGCCACAAAGCTGGGTGCCTTCGATTTTCTGGAGAAGCCTCTGACCATCCAGAAGATCTCGGTAGTGGCCAAGAACGCGCTGGAGCACCGCCGCCTGCAGATCGAGAACAGCCGGCTGAGGGAAGGCACCGAATCGCGCTACCGCATCATCGGCGAGAGCGTGCCGATGAAGGCTCTGCGTCATGAGATGGGACTCATGGCGGGCACCAACGGCCGCGTGCTCATTTATGGCGAGAGCGGCACCGGCAAAGAGTTGGTGGCGCACGCGCTGCACGCCATGAGCCCGCGCGCTGGCGAACCTTTTGTGGAGGTGAACTGCGCGGCCATTCCCGAAGAGCTGATCGAAAGCGAGCTGTTTGGGCATATCAAGGGCAGCTTCACCAGCGCGCACGAAACCAAGATCGGAAAATTTCAGAAAGCCGATGGCGGCACGATCTTCCTGGATGAAGTGGGGGATATGAGTCTGCGTACGCAAGCCAAGGTGCTGCGCGCGCTGGAGGAGCAGCGCTTCGAGCCGGTCGGCGCGGGTGCATCGGTGCAGGTGGATGTGCGCGTGGTGGCGGCCACTAATAAGAATCTGGATGAGGAGATTGAGCGCGGCAACTTTCGCGAGGATCTCTTCTATCGCCTGAACGTGATCCCCTTCCACGTCCCGCCGCTGCGTGACCGGCGCGAAGACATCCCGCTGCTGGCCGCGTATTTCCTGCGCGAGTTCACCACGGCTTATGGCCGTAAGCCGAAAGAGCTGACGCCCGAAGCTTACCGCGTCTTGCAGGATTACCACTGGCCGGGCAATGTGCGCGAGCTGCGCAACCTGATCGAGCGCATCGTGATTCTGAACCCGCAGGTGCGGGTAGACGCGCGGCATATTCCGCTGAACGTCACGCGCCGCCCGGCCGAACGTCCCATGGATCGCTTCGGGAGCCTGGCCGAAGTGCGCGAAGCCGTCGAGCGCGAGTATATTCTGAAGAAGTTAGAAGAGACTAATGGTAATGTTACTCGGACGGCGGAGTTACTTGGGCTGGAGCGGAGTAACTTATATCGTAAGATGAAGGCGCTGGGGATTGGACCGAAGGAATAGAAAGGGCCAGAAGCAGGGAGGCTTCGCGTCAAGCGTGGCCACGAGGTTGCGCTGCGTGGCCCAGATCTTGTCCACAGCGGCTTCTGCATAGACGCCAGTTCGACGCTGCCGACAAGCAATCGGGCGATTCTGGCCTTTCGCGAGGTCCGGTACGGTGAGGCCACCTCGCCAACGAATTCGGCACAGCCCTCCACTATGTGTTGGCGATACTCACGCGGAAACTCCTTCTTCAGAAAGCCCATCAACACGCTGTCAGGCGGAACGTGAAGCAACTAATCGAGCCTCTCAACTACTGTAGCGTTTGGCAACCGGCACCATGCTACATACACTTCCAGAAACACGTTAAGGGGCTTTTGGATAATACCAAATTGCCGATGGACGACAGAGATCGGACTGCGTTCAAGCCTGCACGGGAGCCCAGCGCCGTGATAGTTCACGCATTTCGTTCTCGTATTCCGGCCAGTCATGCAGCGTGGCGGGGTCGAAGTCTGCCCCGTTAGGCCAGACCAGCGTTCTTGCCTTAGGGTCGATCTCGACGCGGTTGAACAAATCTGCGTCTCGTAAAGGGCCGTAGAGTTCGCCCGCGAGGATAGGGTGAAAGTCGATGGTCTGCTCCGTGCCATCCTCGAAGCAAATGCGAAGCGTATATGGGGCCACGACCTCAAATGAGCGGACTTCATGGATTGCGTGTGTCATACCTTTTTACCCCAGGGGTTCAACCGGTGCAGGTTTACGCCCCGCCTGCAGTTCTGTCCAATTAGCAGCCAGAGCGCCTTGACGCAGTTCGGCCCACGCTTCTACCAGCCGCCTTTGCCTCCTCGGCAAGGAACCGCCAATCAGCTCGACAGGGTCGAAACCGAAGATTCCCACACTGTCCTGGTAATAGGCGTGGAAATGAGGCACGTGATGAGGTGTACCTGGCTCCGCGAACATGCGAATAACAATCCCGAAAAACCTGCTGATTTCCGGCACACACTATTGTAATCCTGAGGACTCCTGCTTCGCATCGCGGATGGCACGCGCGCAGGTCTGTCGATGAAGCCGCCGAGCGCGTCAGACTGGACTAATGGCAATGTTACTCGCGGAATTACTTGGGGCTGAGGCGGAGTAACCTATGCGCTGAGCTTCTCCAGATCGGCCGGCTCCCCGCAGCGGTAACCGTGCAATCGCGGATCGATGGAGCGCAGCAGTCCCGTGAGCACGCCACCTGCCCCCACTTCCACAAATCGCGTGACCCCTTGCGCCGCGAGATACCGGATCGATTCCGCCCATCGGACCGGATTGGGCACCTGCTCGTACAAACCATGTCGTGCTTCCGCGCCGGTGCGCACCTTCCGCGCCTGCCAGTTATTCACCAGCGGATACTGCAGATCGGCGAAGGCGGTCGCGTTCAGGTCCGGCGCCAGGCGCTCCTGCGCGGGCTTCATGAGCGCGCAGTGAAACGGCGCGCTAACCTGCAGCAGCATGGCGCGGCGCGCACCGGCAGCCTTGGCCAGGTCGATGGCACGATTCACAGCCGCGGCATGCCCGGCGATGACCACTTGATCGGGTGCGTTCAGATTGGCCGCGCTGACCACTTCGCCCTGCCCGGCGGTTGCCAGAATTCCGTCCAGCGCCGCCTCGGGCAGGCGCAGGAGTGCGGCCATCGCACCCACGCCGGGCGGCACCGCTTCCTGCATATAACGACCCCGATGGCGGACCAGGCGCACGGCATCGGCGAACCGCAGGCTGCCGGCGGCCACCAGCGCGGAATATTCTCCCAGGCTGTGTCCGGCTACGTAATTCGGCGCGATTCCACGTTCCGCCAGCACCCGAAAGGCGGCTGTCGAGACGGTGAGCAGCGCGGGCTGGGTATTCCCGGTCAACTTGAGCGCGTCGTCCGGCCCCTCGAAACACATGGCTGAGAGCGGGAAACCCAGCGCGTCGTCAGCTTCTTCGAAGACGGCGCGTGCTACCTGGTACTGCGCGGATAAGTCCTTGCCCATGCCCGCGTATTGAGATCCCTGTCCCGGGAAAAGGAAGGCGATCATCGGTCTCAAATGGGGTTTCAAATGGGGTGTCAAATGGCGATTATAACCGCTCGGTTCCGCGCGATCTGGAAGGAATCCTACACTGGGCGCCTCGATTTGCATGAAACTTCTTTGGTTCCAACAGCGTCGTAGGGAAAGTGGCGGCCCGACGCCGCCGTCAGTACGCGATAATAAACGAAGGGCCTTCGCAACATCTGTACATTTTGCATGCAATCTAGAGGAGAACTTCCGACGTGAAACAAATTCGCCGTTACCTTCCCATACTCTCCCTTCCATTACTTTGGGTGCCGTTAGCGAGCGCGCAGAGCTCTGTCGATTTTATGTTGGGTTTCGGAACCGCGCACGATAGCGCGAGTTCAAGCGGCCTGGACAATTCCGCTCTCAGCCAATGCTCGCCGATTGGCAGTACCAGCATTACGACCGGGGGCACCTGCGTGTCCACTCCCAGTCTCAGTGGCTTCTTCCTGGGTTTCGGCGGGGACGTGATCGTTTGGAAAAACTTAGGCTTTGGAGCGGAAGTCAGCTTTCAGCCCGCCAAGACGCAATACATCACCATCCCCGACTATGGTCCGCTGGACTACCGGCAGACGTTCTACGATGTGAATGCCGTTTACGAGCCGGTGCATACCAAGCGCGTGTCGCTGGATTTGCAGGGCGGGATCGGCGGCGCAAAGACAGGCTTCTCGATCACCCAAAGCACCTGCGTGGGGAGCGCTTGCGTCAACCAAGCCGAGCCGATTGTAAATTCGAACCACTTTCAAATCCACGCGGGCGTGGGCGTGTCACTCTTTGTAACCGAACACATTTTCATCCGTCCGCAGTTCGACATCCACTACGTGCCCAACCTCACTACTCAGCCAGGGTTCGGAAGCAATGTGGTGACGGCCGGGATGGTGTGGGTGGGTTACAACTTCGGCTCCCGCTAGGGGCGGTCCAAACTATTTAGGCCCGCACTTCCGCGGTCAACGCGCGATTCAGGCGCACGACATTCTTCATCAACTGCAAGCCGCAGTTTCCTTCGGAAGTCAGGATCGATTCCGGATGAAACTGCACGGCTTCCACGGGCAGCGTGCGATGCCGCAGTCCCATGATGACGCCGTCTTCGGATTCAGCGGTTACTTCCAGGCACGCCGGGAAAACGTCGCGCAGCGCGAATAGCGAATGATATCGGCCCACTTGGAAACGCTCCGGCAGTCCTTCAAACACGCCCGCGCCGGAGTGTCTCACCCACGACGGCTTGCCGTGCATGGGGTAATCCAGCACGCCCAGAGCGCCGCCAAACGCTTCCACTACGCCCTGTAATCCGAGGCACACGCCGAACACCGGAACGCCGCGCCGTACCGCTTCTTTCACCAGATCGGGTACGCCGAAATCGGCTGGCCGGCCGGGTCCCGGTGAAATCAGGATCAGGTGCGGCGCAATTTTCGCGATCAGTTCCGGCGGGAATCCGGCGCGATAGGTGACCACTTCGGCGCCGGTTTGCCGCGCGTAGTTCGCCAGCGTTTGGATAAAGCAATCGTCGTTATCGACCAGCAGCAGGCGCGCGCCGCTTCCCACGCTTTCCTCCACCGACACCGGCGGGGCGGTCTCGCCCGCGCCCAGAGTGCGGAAAAAGCCGGTGGCCTTCAGGTGGCACTC
The DNA here is from genome assembly GCA_963818855.1 of Bryobacterales bacterium. Classification (GTDB taxonomy): domain Bacteria; phylum Acidobacteriota; class Terriglobia; order Bryobacterales; family Bryobacteraceae; genus Bog-159. The sequence continues at coordinate 48,434 of CAWFUH010000003.1, forward strand.
GCGATCTTCCATCTCGGGCGACGAATCATAAAGTAAGGTCGCACCTGCCGGATATCGTGCCATCCCGTCGCGCAGGTAAGTGGTGCGGATCAGGATACCGGTATTCATGTCGCCATTCAGCGTGATCATGCCGATGGCTCCGCCGTACCAGCCGCGGGCATCCTTCTCCAGGCACTCGATGGCCTGCGCCGCGGCTTTCTTCGGCGCGCCAATCAGCGTTACGGCCCACATGTGGCTGAGGAACGCATCCAGCGAATCGAAGCCTTCCTTTAGAAAACCTTCCACGTGATCCACGGTGTGGAACAGGCCGGCGTACGATTCGATCAGGCGGCGGCCCACCACTTTCACCGATCCCGGTTCGCAAACGCGCGATTTGTCGTTGCGGTCCACGTCCGTACACATGGTTAGCTCGGACTCTTCCTTGGTGGACTTCAGCAATTCGCGGATATTTTCCGCATCGCGCATGGGATCGCCAGTGCGGCGCGCGGTGCCGGCGATGGGACACGTTTCCACGCGCTGGCCTTCCACCCGCACGAACATCTCGGGCGACGCGCCGATCAACTGCTCCTCCCCCAACTGCAGCAAAAACTCGTAGGGGCTAGGGCTGGCGCGCTGCACGCGCTCGAATAGTTCCGAAGCTTTGCCCGAGTAAGGCGTGCTGAAGGTCTGCCGCAGCACGACTTCGTAATAATCTCCGCGGTGCATGCCCTCGCGCACGGTTTCCACGCGGGCCATGTATTCCTCAGGCGTGTGGTCGGAGACGATAGGACCGGCCTCACGCGCCGGCGGCGGCGGTACTGGCTCGGCAGTGCGTTCGAGACCCACGGTCGACAGGCCCGCGCGCTCGAAGTCATACTGATACCGCTCGATCTGTTCCTTCTTGCGGTCCATCAGGTAGAGGTCGTCGCAAAGGAACAGGTGCAAATCCTTATGGCCATCCCGCGGCAGTTTTTTTTCGATCGGCTCGAACTGGAACAGCAGGTCATAACCGAACGCTCCCGCCAGCGCCAGGCGGCAATCTTCTTCGTCCCGAAACTCCGCGATCAGGGCGCGCAGAATCGAAAACGTGGATGGCTGTTTGCTGCGCTCTTCTTCAGGGAACAACGCCGGCAGCGGCTTCAGGCGGCCGCATAACGCGCCTTCGACGCATGCGAACGAGTCCCAGTGCGGATGGTGTTCGAGCACCGGCAGCAGAATCTGATTCAGAATTTCGCCGCGAATACTCAAGGGGCGGAATTCGACTTTACGGTCATACGAAACAATTTCAAGCGGCGGGCGGGTGGATGCAATATCCCAGCGCGAATAACGTCCCGGATATTCGTATCCGGAAGAGAGATAAAGGCCGCGATGCGTGTCCAGGTCGTGCAGTATATGTTTCAGGCCGCGCCGGTACGAGGTCTTGCTGGCTGTGCGAATAACGGCGATCCCATGAGGAGTTGTGAAGCTCGATTCACGCATGTCGTCACCCAATGCGAGACTATTAGGCCAGAATAGCATGGGAGAGAGGCGGCGGTTCGGCCGCGCTCTGTAGCGCGCGCAATTCGCCATGCTAATCTGTGATACATCGCGATGCAGCGCAGACAACTTCTGAAAACCGGCGCCGCTTTATTGGCGGGCGCCGCCATTGCCCGGCCGCAATCGAGCGCGCCGCCCAAGGCGAAGATTACCAGCTCGGTGATGCTGTGGACGTTGAAAGGCGCGCTCGAGGAGAAGCTGGAGGCGGCCGCACGCGCCGGGCTGCAATCGGTCGAGCTGATCGACGAATACGCACATTGGTCGGACGCCGATATCGCGCGCGTGAAGAAGATCGCCCGCTCATTCGGGTTGGGTATCGACACGCTGCTGAGCTCGCCGGACTGGGTTAAGCGGCCCGTGTCGATGGTCGATCCCGCGCATCGCGAAGCGTTCCTCGCAGATGTGCGCAACGCCATCGGCTTTGCGCAGAAGCTGGAGGTCCCCCAGCTAATCTTGATGAGCGGTAATGCGATCCCGGGCCGCACGCACGGAGAGCAATACGCCAGCCTCCTGGAGGGCGCCAAGCGCGCCGGAGACCTGGCGGCGGAGGCCAGGCTTACCATGATCGTGGAGCCGCTCAATTCGCTGATCAACCACAAGGGTTTCTTCCTGACGACTTGCACGGAAGGACTCAAGCTGATCCGCGAGGTGGATAATCCGCACGTGCGTCTGCTTTTCGATTTGTACCATGAGCAGGTGCAGCAGGGAAACGTGATCCGCACGTTGACCGAAGCCGCTCCCGATGTGGCGGTTTTCCACGTGGCCGATAATCCGGGCCGCAACGATCCTGGCACCGGTGAGATGAACTACCCGAACATCTACAAGGCAATCCAGAAGACCGGCTACGGCGGTTACTTGACCATGGAATACCTGCCGCTGGGGGACCAGGTGGCGAGCCTGACCAAAGCGGTCGACGGCTTCCGCCTGGCACTGGCGGGCTGAACTGTAGATCTGCGCGCGGCGTCCTAAGTATCGCCAGTATCTTCGGGATTGCTATCCTGCGATGTTGAGCGACCAAATCAAGCTCCTGTTTCGCGTCTTCTGGCAGCCGGCCGCAGCCATCAGCGCGATCCTCGATCAGGGTAGCCTGCTATTTGCCAGCATGGCTGTGTTGGCCGTGTCGTTTTTCTATAGATCCGGCCTGCGCATCAGCTTCTACATGCCGCTGTTGATATTGGCCGTATTCTACGCACCCGGCGTGTTGCTGCTCAGCGGATTGCTGGCGCGCCTGGGAGGCGGAATGGGTAGCGTTTTCCAGCGAGACTATGCGCCCCTGTTGACCTCGACCGCCATGGCGTGGGCCGCCGCTAGCCTTCCACTGGTGCTCGCCGGGTGGATGCTTCCGTTACCCGCGTTTCTGATGGTGGCCGCGGCCGCACAGCTTTACTTTTTTGTGCTGATGTTTTTCGTTGTGCGCACGGTCTTCGGAACCGAAAATGGAATCGCCGTAGGCGTAGTGTGCCTGTCCTGGATTCCAGTCGTGGCGGCGGTCTTCCTATGGGGTCCGTTGCGCTTCGTGCTGGGCTGGCTGGCATCGCCGTTCTTTCTGTTTTTCGCGTATTACTATCTCGCTAGCGAGGTCGGTAATCTCGGCGCCGGCCTGCGCAGCGGCCAGACCTTCCGCCGCATGCTGAACGCGGCGGCGTTGAACCCGCACGATGCCGAGGCGCAGTATCAACTCGGGCTGATTTACCAGCAGCGCCGCCAATACACGGAAGCCATCGAACGGTTCAAGAAAGCCGTGGCCATCGATCCCGGAGAGATCGACGCGCATTTCCAACTGGGGCGCATCGCCCGCCAGCAGGGCCGGCTAAAAGAAGCGCTGGAGCGTTTCCAGGTGGCGGTGAACGCGAACGACAAACACAGCCAGAGCGAAATTCTGCGGGAACTGGGCGCGGTATACCTGGCGGCGCGGCAACATGAGGATGCGCGCGGGTTTCTGGCCGAATATCTCGAACGCCGGCCGTATGATCCCGAGGGCCTCTATTATCTCGGAGAGGCACTCGAGGGCCTGGGCCGGGCAGGCGAAGCGCGCGATGCTTATGCGCGGTCGGCGGAAGCCGTCAGCACGGCGCCGCGCTACCGCCGGCGATTCATTGCCAAATGGAGCCGCCTGGCGCAGAAACAGATTCGCAAACTACCCTCCCCAGAAGCGCGGGCTTAGCCTCCGGAGTGACCGCCGCGGGTGACAGGTTGCACAAGACCATGGAACCTATGACCATCTAACTTCGCTGCGATGGGCCGATCTCGACCTGGAATGCTTGCCTGAAAGAATTTCTCATTAAGGAAGTGTTGCAAAGAACGGCTGCCGATCTTTGGTAGCGTCTGGAGATGCGCAAAAGCCGACCGGCGCTTTTCTGGGGCAGGCGGCAGGGCGTCTCAGTGTAGAGGACCAAAGCACCGTGCTCCTGGACTGAACAAGCGACCGGGGTCACACACCGGCGCAACATGATTGCCCGCCGCCGCTTCGGATTTCCAGGGCATCGCGTGGCGCGAGACCCAGGGCTAGTCCCAGGCTAATCCCGGACCGACTCGGCCATAGTTATACGCCGTTGATCGTCACTTGCTGAACCTCCTGAGCAGCCCTGCCCTTGGCAGTTACCTGCTGGCCCATAAGGAATCAGCCTGGCACGCAAGCTGTTCAGGCTCAAGGCGTCCGCAGACGCCCGGTTACTTCCGGCCCACATTGCGCATAGTGCCGGATATTCCAGCTATAGATCGCCTCGGCTTGGGCTTTGATGGCGCAATGCGCAAGCATGGCGTCATAGATGCCGCCGCCCACGATGCCCAGAGCGGCCGATGCTTCCAGCGCATCGGCATATTCATTGCCGGTGAGCGCAACGATGGAAAGCCTGTCACGTATGCTGCCAATGAACAGCATGGCTTGCTCGCCGCTGATACGGTGCTTTCCCGGCATCCGGGTGAGCGTCGCGTAGACTTCGGCCAGGCTGTGTGCCCCGCAGCAGCCGGTGGATTTATCGAATTGGATGAATAGCGCCAGACTATCCTGATGGTGGACGTGATCCCCATAGAACACCGGCACCAGCACCGACGTGTCGAAGAAACCCTTCATTCGCTCTTGCCGAGGTTAGCCAGGTCGCGCTCCTCGCGGATCTGCTGAAGCATATCATCAGTGGCGGAGGCGGGCAGGGTCTTCCCTGCGCGAAATACCCAGACGCCGTGCTCCATCGTGAGCGGCCCTGTCCCGCGGACCGGGCGGAGGGTGATTTGTTCGCCGGCGCTCTCCATTTCGAGAGCATCGCCAGCCTCCAGGTGCAACTCTTCGCGCAGCGGCTTTGGGATTACGACCCTTCCAGCTTTATCGATGATAAGTCGTGTGTTCATTCTGGTACCATACACTGGGTTGACCCATCGGTAAGTACCATTGTACCGTGGCCGTTAAAAGCGTAGAAATTTGGACGGTCGCCGGTCGGCTGGTTCGCTGACGGTGTCGCCTTCGGCCCGGAACGAGGGCATACGGGTTGAACCATTGGCTGGTCCCTCCGCAGATGGCGCACTCGGTCAAGCGCGAGGGCCGGGTAGGTGGCGGCGACAATGATCGAGTCCAGAGCTTGATGCGTCACGCGGGCTCGACATCAACGCACTCGGTAAGCGGTTTGGCGTAGGCAATGCGCTGCCTTGCCTGCGGCGGACGATTGACACCGGCGTCCCGCCGCCGAGACTTGGCGCTGCCGCATTTGTCTGCGGCACGCATCGCCAATGAGCCTGCCGGACTATAAGCCGGTTTCTGTACCCTTGCGGGCGGCAGCCATTCATCTGGGCCGGACATTACTGCCCGGTTCTAGCGACCTACCCGAGAGTTCATAGGAACGGGCCGCTCCTCCTCTCCTATTTGGTCTTGCTCCGCGTGGGGTTTGCCCTGCCGGCCGGATTACTCCGTCCGCGGTGCGCTCTTACCGCACCATTTCACCCTTACCCAAAACCGGATGCTTGCGCAACCGGCGCGGGCGGTATGTTTTCTGTTGCACTTTCCGTAAAGATTTCGTTGCCAAAATCCTTCCCGGCCGTTAGCCGGCACGTTGCCCTGTGGAGACCGGACTTTCCTCCCGTTCACACGGGCGGCTGCCCATCCGGCAGGCTCCGTACCATTATGCCATTTTTGTGTGAGGGAACATCCATTGCGTTAGTTAACCGCAGCAAAATGTTGTATATGTGGAAAGAACTACCGTGTATCCTAAATAGGTGCGGCTGGTCATCCTGCCGTTGCAATAGGGGTCTCGTACACAAGCTCGAAAACGTTACCGTTGAGGAGGTGCTCATGATTAAGCAACTGGCGGCAATAGGCGCGATTGGTTTGTTTTCTACGTGCCTATTCGCGCAGGGTTTGAACACAAACCAAACTAAGGATCAGTGGGAAGAAATCAATTTCGAATTCAATTCTTCGGTTCTCTCGGACGGATATCCCAGTCTTTTGCGGCTGGCCGAAATGTTGAGCCAGCATCGCGACTATCACGTGAAGCTGGTCGGCAATACCGATTATGTGGGTTCCGCGCGCTACAACGACCGTTTGGCGATGCGGCGCGCCGAGGAAGTCAAAAACTTCTTGGTGAAATACGGAGCCACGGCTGACCAGGTCACCACCACCGGCGACGGGAAGAAAGATCCGGAGGTCAATAACAAGACCAAAGAAGGCCGCTTCATGAATCGTCGTGTGGTGATGACGGTGACTGACGGCCAGGGAAAGATTGTGGCGGCGGGCGGCGTTTCCGATATTATGCCCATCTTGCAGCAGTTGCTGCAAAAGCAGGAGGAGTGCTGCAACAACATCCTGAAGCGGCTCGACAAACTGGATGATATTCTGGCGGCGCTGCGCGATCTGAAGGGCGAGAACGACCGCTTAAAGGGCCAGGTGGCGGAACTCGAGGGCCAGGAGAAAGCGCTCGAAGCCAAGGTCAATGGCTTGCCGAAGCCGCTGTCGAAGGAAGAGACAACCGACATCGCGAACACGGCCGGTACGAACGCCGTGAACGAAGCGCAGGCGCGCAATAAGAAGTTCTCGCTGTTAGGCCTGGATATCGGTCCGACGCTGGGCAACCGGCCCACCGGCGATGTCACGGTGCACGGCAGCGGCCAGTTCTTCTCGCCATTTGGCGGCGACGGTTCGCATGCGGTGCAGGCGCAAGGCGAGTACATCCGTTATCCCGGAGACCAGGAGGGCCAGTTCGATATCGGTCTGGTCAACCGTTGGGATCACTTGCAGGCCGGTATATTCTCCAGCTTCAAGTACATCCGGTTGAACGAATACGCCAATGGCGGCAGCATGGCGCAGGGCGATCTACTGGTGGATTACATCTTCAGCCGCGGCCGCATCGGTTTCTTCGGCACGGAAGGTTTCAAGAATACCGGCGCCCTGGGCGAGACGGCGCTGGGCCTGTCGTCCTACATAGAGACCTACGCGCGCCCCATGAATCAGATTGGTTTCGATGCACAAGTAGGCGCCTGGGGCGACGCCTGGATACAAGGCAACTTCGGTTATATACACAGCCACATGCCCGGCGAGTCGGGCCGGCCCGGTGGTGAGATCAAACTCGTGCAGCCTTTGAGCCGGGAATTCGCCTTCACCGTCGGGGCAGGTTTGAACCCCACCATGCTGACAGCCAAGAATACCGGCGAATTTACGGTGGGATTGCAATTCGGCAACTTCATGCGGCCGAAAGAATACACCACTTTCACGCATCCGGTGCCCATGGATGTGCCGCGCATCCGTTATGAGTTGCTGACTCGCCAAGTCGGCCACAGCGCTCCCATAGCCAATGCTGGTCCGGCGCAAATTGGCGTGCCGCCTGGCACCATAACTTTGAACGGCAGCGGCTCGTACAGTCCGGACCACGACGCTCTCAACTATTCGTGGGTTCAGGTTTCGGGTCCGACAGTGACCATTAGCAATGCGAATGGAGCGATCGCAACGTTCGTGGCGGCGGGTTCCACCAGCTATGGCTTCACGCTGACCGTTACCGATCAGCTAACCGGTCTCACGGGCAGTGCCAACACCACCGTGACCACGCAGAGGGCTCTGCAGGTAGTCCGCTTCACAGCCTCGCCGAGTTCGATCGGCGCGGGCCAGTCTTCCACCCTCGCGTGGAATGTGCCCAACGCGACTTCGGTCAGCATCTCGGGCGTGGGCTCCGGTCTCAATCCGGCAGGCACCGCCTCGGTGTCACCGACCACCACCACGACCTATACCCTGACCGCTACCGGCGCCTCCGGCCAGACGGTCACCGCCAGCGTTACCGTTACCGTGGGCGCTTCGAAGCCGGCGATTATACGGTTCGCTGCCTCGCCCACTAACATCATCAAGGGGCAGTCCTCGCTGCTGTCCTGGACCACCACGGGAGCTTCCACTGTCAGCATCAACAACGGCGTCGGCAGCGTAGCCACCAACGGCAGCGTCAACGTCACGCCGTCCGCCACCACCACTTACACGCTAACCGCCATGGGCGCGGATGGAGTCACTTCCGTCAGCGCGGCAGTCACTGTTACGGTGGGCGGTGCGGCGGTTCCCAACGTGATCAGCTTTACGGCTTCGCCGACCGTCATTTCGTCGGGCGGCCAGTCATCGCTCTGTTGGAATGTTTCCAACGCCACATCCATCACCATCACGCCTGGACCGGGTACGGTAAACGGAGCCAGTGGCTGCGTGACCGTGACACCGACCACTACCACCACTTACACTCTGACAGCTACTAACGCGGCAGGCCCAATTCAGGCCAACGTGACCGTGAGTGTCGGAGCCGTTCAGATTACCTCGTTCACGGCGAATCCGCTGTTCTCACCGGCTTCCGGAGGGCCCGTAACGCTGTCCTGGACGACCCAGAACGCGACGTCTATTATCATCACCGGGACGGGGATTCCCTCGGGAACTCAGCCAGTGAACGGCACTATCACCGTGTATCCGATCAGCGATTCGGTTTTCACGTTGACTGCTTACGGACCGGGTGGGCCTGTTAACTCCACCATCAATGTAACTGTGAGATAGCTGGACACCAGCATGTAGTTCATCGCCGGGCGGCTAACTGCCGCCCGGTTTTTTTTGGGGCCGGCTAAGGACCATCAAGGGCCGACTCTATGTCAAAAATCGAACGGCGGGAGGAAGGCCACGGGTGAGTTCCCCGACCTGCAGCCCCAGCGGCATGACTGCAGTGCTGGCCGGGGCCGTAGGCTCAATCGTCCTGATGCTCCATGTAGGCCATCGCAATTAGTCCGGGCGGACGCTCAGGACGCCGTTCCGTCCCGAAGTGGACCTGGTGGCCTTGCTGCGATCGACAAGAAACTCCCTTAACTTTATAATATAGAGAACTTTCCATTATTTCTAAGCCCTCATGTTCCTTCTCAGCGGTTGTGGCGATTTTTCCTCCGGCGCGGAGATCCAGCAGTTCCAGGCCGACATCCAATCGGTTGATGATCGTCTGCCGGCGGATGGAAGGCTGCGCGCCGTGATCCGAGGCGCGAGCCATTTCACATTCAACGACGACGGTGCACGGTTGAAGAGCCGTGTCCTGCGGGGATTGTTCCGCTTGTTTTGTAAGCTGGGTATCGACGGACGGCACCAGTTGGTAGTAACGGCGTACTACGTGCACAGCTTTTTCGACGCGTACCTCAAGGGCGCCGGCGCTTCCTGATTCGAAATTGCCTCTCCGCTTTACCCGGAGATCCGAGTCGTCGAGTGATCGCTCAAGCCACCCCTACCGCACCGAATCCTCCACCTCCCGCAACCAATCCGGCCGCTTCAAAACCTCCCGCGGCTTGCTTCCATCCGGCGGCCCGATGATCCCGTCCCGCTGCATCATATCCAGGATCCGCGCCGCGCGGCCGTAGCCTAACCGCAGCCGGCGCTGCAAGGTGGATGTGGATGCCTTGCCCATCTCCAGCACGATGCGCACCGCATCTTCGTACATGGGGTCCTGTCCGCCCGGCGCGGCCTCTTCGCCCTCCGGTTCCGCGTCCTCCGATGGCGCCACCAGGAACGACTGATCGTATTCCGGCGTGGCCTGCTCTTTCCAAAAATCCACCACCCGGTTGATCTCCGTCTCCGTCACGAACGCGCCGTGCACCCGGATCAGCCGCGACGAACCCGGCGGCAAAAACAGCATATCGCCCTTGCCCAACAAGTGCTCGGCTCCCATCACGTCCAGCACTGTGCGCGAGTCCACCCGCGTAGCCACGCGGAAACTGATGCGCGATGGGAAATTCGCCTTAATCAGCCCCGTGATTACGTCCACGCTGGGCCGCTGCGTCGCCAGCACCAGGTGCATGCCCACCGCGCGCGCCATCTGCGCCAGGCGCGTCACGCTCTCCTCAACGTTGCGGCCCTCCAGCATCATCAGGTCCGCCAACTCATCAATCAGAATCAAAATGTACGGCAGCGGCCGCAGGTCTTCCGCCGTGGGTTCATCCTCTTCGAAAAGGTTGCGCGGCTCCTCCTGCTTCTTGCGGATCTTCTTGTTGAACTGGTCGATGTTGCGCACGCCGAATTCGGCCAGCAGACGCAGCCGCCGATCCATCTCCAGCACGGCGTTGCGCAGCGCGTTGGTGGCTTTTTTCGGGTCGGTGATCACCGGCGTGAGCAGATGCGGAATGCCCTCATACATGCCCAATTCCACGCGCTTGGGATCCACCATGATCATGCGCACTTCATCGGGCGTCGATTTGTACAGAATCGACATCACCATGGAGTTGATCATCACGCTCTTGCCGGAGCCCGTCGACCCCGCAATCAGCAGGTGCGGCATGGATTCGAGCGACGCCACCTTGATCCGCCCGTTGATGTCTTTGCCCATCGAAATAGTCAGCCGCGATTGGGCCTGCGCGAATTCGTCCGACTCCAGCACCTGCCGCAGCGCAATCACCTCGCGCTTGGTGTTCGGCACCTCGATGCCCACCGTCGGCTTGCCCGGAATGCGCTCGATCAAGATCGATTCCGCCTGCAACCCCAAGCAGAGATCCTCGGTTAGCGTCGTAATGCGGCTGTATTTGATGCCCGCCTCGGGCTTGAATTCGAACGTTGTAACCACCGGGCCGGGATTGATCTGCACCACGGATCCCAGCACGTTGAACTCTTCGAACTTCGACTTGATGCGTACGGCGATATCTTTCAGTTCCTGCTCGTCGTAGGGACTGCGCCCCTGTCCTTCGTGCAGCAGTTCGGTCGAAGGCAGCCGGTAGGCCAGCGGTCCAGCCACGTGGGTGGGGGGCACCGGGGCCGGGATTTCCCATGGCGGCGCATCCGGAGCCGCCGCCGGCGGTTCCTCCAGCGCGCAGATCGGAATCTCCGCTGGCGCTTGCGGCGCTTCAGGAGCCGCCACCTCCACCGGCGGATCGAATGACTCGATAGGCGGCCCTTCCACCGGCTGTGTCCCCCGCGACCGGCGCCGCTTCTCGGCCTTCTGTGCGGCGCGCAACTGAGCTTTCGCCGCCCGGCGCTGCCGCCGTTCTGCGCGCCACAAGTTCCAAGCCTCCGCCAGCGCGCCCAGGAATCGCAGCGGCCCGGCAAACCAGACCGCCAGCTTCGACATGGTGAAAGTCGAAACCAGGTACACGGATACGATCAGGGTAGTGATGGTCAGCAGAATCGCGCCGGTCGTATTGAGCGCGTGCATCAGGTAATGCGCCAGCAGCAGGCCCAGCAGTCCGCCAATCGGTATCGTGCCGCTGAACAGCGCCAGGCGCGGCGCGAAGGAAACGGCTGCCGTCAGGCTCAGCAGCAGCATCACAGTGCCGCTGATCTTAATGGCTCCCGCCTCGATTTCGTCCGATCGAACCCACTTCCACGCCAGCCCAAACAGCAGCAGCGGGAACACAAATGCGCCGATGCCAAAGCCCTGCAGCAGCAGGTCGGAAAACCAGGCGCCGGGATAACCGATCAGGTTGTGCGGCCGGGTAGCCGCCGCCGTATTCAGAGAGGGGTCCTGGACGTGGTACGACGCCAGGCTGAGCAGCAATACCAAGCCCAGCGATAGGAGCAGCAGTCCTATCAGTTCATTGATGCGCTTTTGCGGAGTTGGAGATAAGAGCTTCATCCCGCTGGCCGGCGGAAGAAAGCCAGAGCAAGCACCATTATGCCAAAAATGATGCGATAAAACACGAAGAACCACAAACTGCGGCGGCGTAGGAAGCGCAGGAACAGGGCGATAACCAACATCCCCACCAGCGCACTCACGGTAATTCCAACCGCCAGGGCCGTTTCCATGGTGGGATCAAAAGCTTTGTGCTTGACCAGGTCGTAGACCGCCTTGGCCGCCGCGGCTCCAATCGCGGGCGTCGAGAGCAGGAAAGAATAGCGGGCAGCCGCCTCGCGATTTATGTTGCGAAACAGGCCGGCCGTGATGGTAATGCCGCTGCGCGAAACGCCGGGCACCACCGCCAGCGCTTGCGCCACCCCGATCGTCGAGGCATCCACAAAGTTGATTCCGGAAATATCGCGCGTCTTGCGCCCTATCCATTCGGCGATCCCCATCAGGATTCCGATCCCCACCATCATGCTGCCGATCACCATGGGGTTGCGCCAGGCGCCCTCGGCCTGCTTGTTAAACAGCAGCCCTGCGATTCCCACTGGAATCGAGCCGATCGCCAGCAGCCACAGCAGGCCGCTGTTGCGCTCCAGTTCCTCGTCGCGGCCCCAACGGACGCCGAATCCATGCGCGATGATCTGCACCCAATCCCGCGCAAAGTAGATCACCACAGCAAGCAGCGTGCCGATATGCAGCGCGATATCGAACGTCAGGCTTTCGGTCTGCCACCCCAGCAGCCACGACGTCAGATAGAGATGCGCGGTACTGCTTACGGGCAGAAATTCCGTCAGGCCCTGCACAATTGCCAGCACGACCACTTGATAGATAGGCATGTTAGGACAAAATGGAATGGTACCTGATTTTTATGCCCAACACCAAAATAGTCGCCACGCTGGGTCCTGCCAGCGATTCCCCCGACGCTATCCGGCAGCTGCTGCTGGCCGGTGTGGATGTGTTCCGCCTTAACGCATCGCACAGTACGCAGGCCGAGCATGCCGCGCGCATCACGGCCATTCGCCAAGTCACCGCCGAATCCGGCAGCCCCGCCGCCATCCTCCTCGACCTGCAAGGGCCGAAGATCCGTTTGGGGAGCTTCGCGGGCGGCGGCGCTACACTTGTGGCGGACGGCGTGTTCACGATCACCCCGGAGCCTATCTTGGGGAATTCCGAACGCGCTTCCACCACTTACCCAAACCTCGCCGCCGACGTCAAACCGGGCGACCGCATCCTCCTGGCCGATGGCGCGATCGAACTGCGCGTACACGATGTGACCGGCATGGACGTGCGCACCGAGGTAGTCTGCGGCGGCGAAATCAGCGACCATAAAGGCATCAATCTGCCGGGTATCGCCGTGAGCCTGCCTTCGCTCACTGAGAAGGATCTAGCGGATCTGCACTTCGGCGTGCAACAGGGCATCGACCTGGTCGCGCTTTCCTTCGTGCGCACCGCCGCCGATGTCCACAACCTTCGAGAATGGCTGCGCAGTATGCATACCGGCCCATTGCCGGTGGTCGCCAAGATCGAGAAGCCGCAGGCCTGGGAGAACATCGATGCCATCCTGGATGCGGCCGACGGCGTCATGGTGGCGCGCGGCGACCTGGGGGTCGAACTGGCGCTTGAGACCGTACCCCGCATTCAGAAGTCCACCATCCTGCGCGCGCGCCAGCATGGCAAGTTCGTCATCACCGCCACCCAGATGCTCGAATCCATGATCGAGAATCCTACGCCCACCCGCGCCGAGGTCAGTGATGTGGCCAACGCCATCTACGATGGCACCGATGCGGTCATGCTCTCCGCCGAGACGTCCGTCGGCAAGTACCCGGTGGAAGCCGTAAAATTCATGGCGCGCATCGCTACCGAAACCGAGAATTCCATCCGCTCGCAGGGTTACCAGAAATTGCCTGCCGCGGCGCACCTCACCTACGCGGAGATTCTGGCCGATGCCGCCTATCACGCGGCGCGGGCCGCGCATGTGGCGGCTATCGTGGTGTTCACGGCCACCGGATCGAGCGCGCGGCTGGTTTCCCGCTATCGCCCGCCCGTGCGCATCTACGCCATGACGCCGCGCGAAAACGTGGGCCGCCAGTTGATGGTGAATTACGGTGTTGAGCCGGTCGAAGCGCCTCACGTGGCCTCCACCGACGAGATGCTGGCGCAGATGGACCGCGTCCTCACCGAGCGCGCCTATGTTAAAGCCGGCGACACGGTCGTATTCATCGCGGGACAACCGGTGGGCCGGCCGGGCACCACCAACCTGATGAAGCTGCACCGCATTGGCGATGCGTAAGCGTCGACCACCGGGCGGCTCAGCCGCTTGCCAAAGCTTCGCGATCGCGCCATAGTGAATCGGATTAGGGTAATTATGGAAATCGAAGTTCTCCGCTCTCCAGTCAACTTCCTGCGCCAGATGCTTGGGGCGCTGCCCCACGAGCGCGTCCTTCGCGAATACGAGGCCTGGTGGAAAGCCGAAGGACAACACATTTCCGACGCGACCGACCGCGCCGGAACGCCCTGGCTGCGCATGTTCGACCGCAGCGGCCGCCGCGTGGACGAGATCCTGTACGCTCCCGAATACTGGCGCGAGCTGCGCTACGGATACAAAGCCGGCGTGGTGTGGCGCGCCTTTGAAGAGCAGTCGCTGGCGATGAGTGCGCTGCTCGATTACATCACCTGTTTCTACGATCCGGGTTTAACCTGCCCCTACGTCATCTCGCTGGCCACCGCCGTGGCGCTCGACCAGCACGGCAGCGAGGCGTTGAAAGCGCGCTTCCTGCCGCCCCTGCTACGCCGGGACGACACAGTCTGGCAGGGGGCGACATGGATGACCGAGATCAAGGGGGGCTCCGATCTGGGCGCGAACGTCGAGACGGTGGCGCGCGCCGATGGCGATCGCTGGCTGCTCACGGGTGACAAATACTTCGCGAGCAACGCCGGCGCCGATCTGGCCGTTGTCGCCGCGCGGCCGGAAGGCGCGCCGCAAGGTGTGCGCGGCCTGGCTCTGTTCCTGCTGCCGAAGCGCCGCGAAGATGGCGAACTGAACTACACCGTCCGGCGCCTGAAGGACAAAGTGGCCACCCGCTCCGTACCCACGGGCGAAATCGAATTGCGCGCGAGCGAAGCCTGGCTGCTGGGGAAGCCGGAGAGCGGCGTGCATTTAATCTTGGAGGTGCTGAACCTTTCGCGCGCCACCAATGCGCTGGGCAGCATGGCCATCGCGCAACGGGCCCTGGCGGAATCGGCGGATTTCGCGGGGCAGCGCATCGCTTTCGGCCGGCCCGTCCTCGACCATCCGCTGATGCGCAAACAATTCGACGAACGCATCGAGACGCTGCAGGACGGTTTCGCATTGGGCTGGGAAAGCATCCTGCGCCTGAACGAAGTCTGGCGCCAGAAGCCGCCTTATTCGGACCGTTATCATCTGTTCCGCCTGGTCGCGCACCTGGCGAAATACTGGACCTCGGACATCGCACCGGAAATCGCGCGTTGGGCCATGGAGGTGCATGGCGCGCTGGGCGTGCTGGCCGAGTTTCCGGTGGAGCGCTGGTTTCGCGAGGCCATGGTGCTGACGATTTGGGAAGGAACCAGCCATCGCCAGATTCTGGATGGGTTGGAGGTGATGGAGCGGAAAGGCGCGCATCGTCTCTTATTCGAACATCTGCGCGATGCGGCCGATCCCGCCGATCTGGCGGAAATGCGCCGCCGCATCGAGGCGCACCTGGCCCTGCCGCAAACGCAACGCGAGGCCGTAGCTGAAGAGATTTTCCGGGAACTGGCGATGTTCACCGCGCGCACGGTGCGGTATGCGGCTGTGCCGGCCGGAGCCTAGCCGAACGGCTGTTCGATCGACGGGCTCTGCGGCGACAACAACTCCGCGCCTGATTCGGTAATGTGCATATCGTCTTCCAGCCGTACGCCGAACTGCCCGCGGATGTAAATGCCCGGCTCGTCGCTGAAGGTCATATTGGCCGCCAGCGGCAGGGCGTCGCCCCGTACCAGGTATGGCCATTCATGGCCATCCATGCCTAGTCCGTGGCCCACGCGATGCGTGAAGTACTTGTAGCCCGGACCGTAGCCCGCATCCACGATCACCTTGCGCGCCGCGGCGTCTACGGCTTCGCATGGCAGTCCCGGACGCGCGGTAGCCAGCGCCGCGCTTTGCGCGCGATGCACAATCTCGAAGACCTGCTTCATCTTGTCCGTGGCCTTCCCCAATACAAACGTGCGGCTGATGTCGGACTGGTATCCTTCCACGGTGCACCCGTCGTCGATCAGCACGATGGAGCCTTCGCGGATTATTTGCGGCTGGCGGGAGCCGTGCGGCAGCGCAGTGTACTCACCAACCTGCACGCTGGCGAAGCCCGGAAAGCCAAGGGCCTGGTAGGCGGAGCCGATCAGTTCGCCGAACTGGCGGGCGGTCATGCCGTCGCGCAACGATTTCCAGGCGGCTTCGTAAGCCTGCATGGTCACGCTCGAAGCCAGCCGCAGCAGCGCCATTTCGGCCGCGCTTTTGATCATGCGGCAGCCGGATGTAACCGGCGTCGCGCTGGTTACGGTAGCCGCGGGTGCCGCGCTCGCTAGGCTGTTGGCGAACACGAAAGGCGTGGTCTCCTCTATGCCGACCTTGCCCATAGCCAGGCCGGCTTCTTTCAAGCCGAAGGCCGCCAGGGTGTACGGACTTTCGTCTTCCTGCCAGGTGTAGACGTGCGCGTGTTCCACCGGTCCGGCGGCGATCTGCTCCCTCGCGCGATCCTCCTCAAAACCGGGACAAACGAAGAAGGCGTCGCCGCGCGCGGGAATGATCATCATGAAGAGACGCTCGCTATTCCCCCAACGCGCGCCGCTGAAGTAATTCAGGGACGTGCCGCCGGCCAAGCAAATAGCGTCGATTTTGTTTTCCGCCATCAATTGCTGCGCGCGGGCAATGCGCGCGCGGCGTTCGGCGGTCGTGATCGGCTGCGCTTCGGCGCGGCGGTTCTTAAGCTGCGCGATGGGCGAATCGGACGGCGCGGCGGACAAAGCGGCAGGCGCGAGTCCCGCGGTGAGGAGAAAAGATCGGCGTGTAGCCATCTTTGTAGTTTAGCGTCTCCGGCGAACTCACTTTTTCCCGCTGAGGGATTGAAACTGCGCCGCGGAGATGTGCGCGTCTCCATCCACCGTGAACCACAGATGGCCTTCCGCGCCGCTAACGAACTGCACGCCGTGCAGCGTGACCGTGGCCGCGATTTCCGCGGGCAGCGTGGATTTGAGATCCAGCCCCTTGCGGATGGACGACTCCACGCTGCGCGCAATCTTCTCCTTCACGGCCGTTCCCAGAGAGCCGGACTGCAATACCTCGCCCAGCGAACCGTCGGCGTCGATCTTCTGCACCTCCGATGCCATGGCTACGCCGTCCGCTGCTACCGATGGCGTGAGCTTCACCACCACGGTAGCGTGCCCGCCCACCAGACGCTTGGCGGCGTTTTTACCCAGAGCCTTGATGCAGGCCCATCGCTCGTAGTGCACACGCGCAGTCAAGATCGCGGCGGGCGAGGCCGGCACGATCGTGGCATTTTCGACCGAAAGCCGCTCGCCGCAACGGTCGGAGCGGTTCAGTTCAGACGCCAGCAGTGCGCCCAGATTGGCTTCGAAATCGCTGAGATCGGCCTTCAATGCGACCTTGAACGAGCCTTGCGGCGCGCGCGAAACGGCGCCCCACGCCGTGATCAGCACCGGGTGGCCTTTGATGTCCAGGGTGGTCTTGACCGGAGGAATCTTCAGTTCGAGTTCTTCCGTTCTGGCCGGACGAACCCAGATCAACGTGGCGCACAGTAGACCGCATACCCGTATATAAGAGCGCATCCAGTCGAGTGGACGCTCGCTCCGGCTGCGGAGTTACACGCCGCACGGCGCGGACTACGAGCGGGATTTGTGCGAAGCCTTCGCGCTCTTCACGGGCTCCTTCAACAGCGTGTCCAGCATCTCGCGGATGTTCTTTTCCTGCTCTTTGAAGAAGTCGTCGCCGCCGTCGTGTTGCGCGCGGATCACGCGGTTGCGGTCGATGAAGATCAGATCGGGCACGTAATTCGGCTTGGCCATGGAGGCCTGCTCATACTCCAGCACCGGGTCGCGATCCGACGATCCAACTGGAAAAGTGGGCCGGAACTGTGCGATAAACCCGGGCACCAGCTGCGCTGCCTCGGGATTAAACGCCGCCGCCAGGATCTGCACACCGCGGGACGCGTACTCGTTTTGAATGGCGCTCAGGACTTGCGTGGTGTGCTGGCAATGTGGGCAAGTGGTGGAGATAAACGCCAGCAACACCACCTTGCCCGCGTATTGACTCAACAGGGTGGTTTGGCCGTTCGGCATCTTGATGGCAAACTCGCCCGCCGGCCGCGGCACCTGTTGTGCGTATGCCACCAGACCAGTCAGAAGAAGGGCGAATGCCGTAACTGAGCGCGGGAGTCGCATATCGTCAGTTTACCCCAAAAAAGAACCCTGTTGCACGAGTTGAGCGGGTCAGGCCGCACTCCAATCGAGGTGGCTTAAGATAGCAAGATGGCCAGCCCGTTCCGTTACTACCTGCGCGTACGCTACGGGGAATGCGATGCCCAGAAGGTGGTCTTCAATTCACGCTATTCCGAATACGTGGACGTCGCCACCAGCGAGTTTCTGCGTGCGCTCGGTTTCAGCCAGATTTTCATCGTGGGCGCCCTGGATTTCCAGGTTGTAAAGCAGACCGTCGAATGGAAAGCCGCGGCGCGTTACGACCAGGTGCTGGAGCTGTCGATGGAAGCCGTGCACCTGGGCAACACCTCATTCACATTGGCCGCCGAGTTTCGGGTAGCCGGCCAGAGCCTGGTGATCGCCACCGCGCAGACGGTCTATGTGCTTGTGGAGGCAGACACGCTGCGCAAAACGCCGCTACCTGCCGATCTGCGTGGCGCCCTCGCACGCGGTGCGCCCGATGCTGTCACGGACCACGCAGGGTACTTCGCCATAAGGGACCAGAACCCTTGCCAAAGCCGTGGCGAAAGTCCGTCCTGCGCTACAAGTGATGGCGCTTGAGCCAACGCTTGAAATCCGGAAAAAACTCGGGGAACAGGTTGCCGAATCCCGTGCCCGCCGCGCTCGACCCCCAGTTGAGGGCCGTGGCGTTCAGATTCCGGCTGGCCTTGGGGTAATAGGCGTTGGAAAGACCCACGCTCAAAGCGGCGCCCGAGAAATTCGCCCAGTTCACGGTGCTCGCGCCTGCGTCTGTCCGCGTCACCACGGCCCGGCTGATCGCATATCCCACGCGCGCCCAAAAACCGTACTGCTCGCCACGCCGCCGGTATTTGGTGTCCTCATGCAGCGCGGAGGCCATTACGAAATCAGTGAAGAAATTCTGCGTGACGTTATCGGCAGTCGCCGCGCCAAAGCGCTTCACCAACGCAATGCTGCCGACGCCATACTTGGGGTCCGTATTGGTGGCCTGCGATGCGCCGGCCGTGGGCAAGCTGGCCAGGATCGTGAACGGCGTGAAGGTCTCCTGAATGAAAAATCGCCATTTCTGCTCGACCGTGACGGCTCCGCTTTCCGCGGCTGGATCCGGCGCCGTCTGCGCCGCGCTTTTCAAGGTGGCAGATCCGCTGGCCGCGGCGGCCGCTGCATCGGTCTGTGCCACCACAGGGCATGATCCGCACACCACGGCGCAGACCACGGCAACGTAGCGAAGGCGTCTCACTCTTATAGGATGCGCCAATTATGGTCCCGTATGCATTTATGTGAGATTTCGCCCACGCAAGGCAGCGTGCGCAGCATGAAAACCGCACATTCCGTGCACTGCGCCACCGGGCGGTGTGGATGAGGAGCAGAGATATACGCCGGCCAGCGGCGTACGATAGAACATCCGCGTCGGCCGCAGCACAAGCTGCCGGAGGTCCTGCGCGCCGCCGGTGATATCGCCGCCGATCAGGTTGGCGTTATGCCGCTCCAGGTCCGCCGGCGTCATGATGTGGCGCGCCAGCACACAGCCGCGGAAACCGGGTGCGAATCGTTCCACCTGGGATTCGATCGGTTCGGTCATGTCCGCTGTGCAGGCATGCGGCACATGGCAATAGGCCCAGGCCGTATGCCGGCCGGAAGGCGCGCGGCTCGGATCGAACAGGCTGGGCTGCGCCAGCAGCACGAAAGGACGTTGGCTTGGCATGGGACCGGTCATGCTACGCTCGGAGGCGGCAATTTCATCGAGCGATCCACCCACGTGCACCGTGGCGGCGCGGGCGCATTCGGACGCTTTCCACGGGATCGGCGCGCGCAAGGCCCAGTCGATTTTGAAAACACCCGGACCGTAGCGGTATGCTTCCAGCTTGCGGTGGAAGCGGTCCGGCAGACGATTTCCGGCGATGGCCAAAAACTGGCGCGGGGTGACATCACACAGAATCAATGAAGCATCGCCTAGTTGATCGAGCGACTGGATGCGGCTGTTGGTAAGGATGCGTCCACCGAGCGATTCGAAGTACGACGCCAGTGCGTTGGCGATGGCCTGCGAGCCGCCCCTGGGAATGGGCCACCCGACCGCATGCCCCACCACCGCCAATAGCCATCCGAACCCGGCCGATGCGAACGCTTCCAATGGCAGCACAGCGTGCGCGGCAAGGCCCGCAAATAGCGCGCGCGCCGCTTCGCCGCCAAAGAGCGCGCGGGCCAACGGCGCCGCCGGCCAAAGCGCCAGCGCTCCGAACCGCGCCATCAGCCAAGGATGCGCCGGCACGCGCAGCATCGGCGCTTGGATCATGGGAAGCAGTTCACGCCAATGGCGAACCAGGGGCGCAAGTGCGCGGCGATACACGGCGCCGTCCCGACCCAAGCGCGCGCTGGTTTCATCCAGAGACCTGGCCATGACGGCGGCCGATCCGTCGTCCAGAGGATGCGCCAGCGCGAGCGGCGGCTGGATCCATTCGAGGCCGTGCTCCGCCAGCGGAAAAGCCGCAAATGCCGGCGAACTGGCCGCCCAGGGGTGCACGGCGGAACATACATCGTGCACGAATCCAGGCAACGTCAGCTCTGCCGATCGGGTGCCGCCGCCGATGGCGGGCTCGGCCTCGAAGACGGTGGTATCGAGGCCGGCCTGAGCCAGAATGATGGCCGCCGTCAGGCCGTTCGGACCGGAACCGATGACGCACGCGGAATTGTTATGGCGCGGCATTTGTGTTTGCTGCGAGCCGCCCCTCAAAAGGCGGGAAATACGTGCCGACCAACCTCCGCGACCACCAATTACCCGTGGCAGTACGCTCAGCCGGGCTCGTGAAATGGTACTCGTAGAATAACGCACGCACATAGTGCGGCGGCTGGTCCGGAAATGGATTCGTGCGCAACAGCGAAAGCACCGCGCGATCGCCTTCCAGCAGTTTCTGCATGAGCGGTTCGAACCAGGGTTGGTCCTCGTAAGAAGATAGGGCCGCGAACCACATCAGCCAATCGAGCCGGAGGTGATAAGGAGCAATCTGCGGCGGCATCCAGTCCACGGCGCCGGGCTTGCCCTTGAACTCGTACGCGCGCCATTTCGTGGCGTCGCTGAGCGCCGTTTCAGCCGTGCCTTCCACGATCACCTCGTAGCGCGGCCGCGTGACGGATCCGAATGCGCCGTAGGTGCCAACCAAATGAAACCGATTGTAGACCGTATTCATCACCTGCGCCGGCGACATCATATTAAGAATTGGTTGGATGCTCAAAATCGCGACCAGGATACCCACGCCGACGGTGACGGCCCGGTGCCCCAATGCCGGTTGTTGGACGATGTGCGTCCGCATGTGCGAGATCCGCGCGAGGATCCGGTCGTCAAAAGTGCTGACCGCCAGCACCATGGTTAGTGCATTCAGCCAGGAAAGATTGCCACCCGCGAATATGAGCGATTGGAACGCAATGGTGATGGCGCCCGCCATGGCCGCAATCGGCTGCGGGAGAAAGTAAGCGAAGGGCACCACCAACTCAGAAAAATGGTTGAACAGCACGCCGCCGGTGTGGAACCAGCCGGGCGCCCAATGAAAGAACCAGCTGAACGGGCCCGGCATGGGCTGCGTCTCATAGTAATAGTTGAGGCAGGTGAGATCGCGCCAGCAGGGGTCGCCGCGCATCTTAATGAGGCCCGCGCCGAACATCAGCCGGAATAGCAGCCAGCGCAGCAGCCAGATGCCGATGGTCTGCGGCGCTACGCGGCGGCTGCCGAGAAAGATCGCGTAGAAAGTCGCCTCCAGCAGGATAGACTCCCAGCCGAAAGCGTAGAAGATCTGGCCCACATTGACGAAGGAAATGTACAGCACCCACAACACGGCCCAGACGAGCATCGAGAACCATGTACTGAAGCGGTCCGCAATTCCGGCCAGCGCGGCGCATGCGAGCAGGACGCCGAGCCACGCGGCAATGGTAAACGCGGTGTCATTCGCGCCGAAGAAGAACAGGCTGGGCGATTGACTGAAGGCGGCCGCTTTGGTGAAGAGGGGCACGGGCTGCAGTCCATGCTCGCCCAGCAAGGGCTTGAATTCGAACGCGGCATTCAGGAAAGCGATGAGGAGGATCAGGGCCAGGCCTCTTTGGTAGAGCAGGCGGGTGACGAAGAAAGTCTCGGAGCCGATCCAGCGCATCGTGCGTGTCCCGATAGTAGCGCCGGGGTTTGACGGGCGTCAATGGCGGATCTGCGACTCGCGTCAACTGCCGTCCGGAAACCCACCACGGTGCAAGACCATCGGATAATGCGGGAGCAGCGCTGGCTTAGGGACAGCCGCGCGCCATCCATCGGGGTATGGCTCGAGGCCGCGGAACAGTGGCGATTGCTGCGCCGTGGCATCGCCCACCAGCGGCTCAAGCGAAGCTCGCAGCATGCGAATTGCATCCGCGCCCAAGCGCGCCCGCCAGCGCTCCTCAACGGTCCAGACCAATTCCCGGTACACTTCGCGGACCTGGCGCCCCTTCGTAGTGAGCGTGAGCACCTTCAGCCGGCTGCCGGACGATTCGGGTTTGACCACCGCGCATGCCCGTTTCTCGAGGAACCCCAGCGCCATTGCCAGCGCCTCTTTCGAAACGCCAGTCAGGCGCGGCAGATCGCGCACGAGGACGCCTTCTTCGCCAGCCAGCCGCAATACATTGGCGCCGATTGCCAGCGACACCGGAGATTCGCGCTCGTACTCGAGAGCGAACGCCAGCAGCACCTTTGAAAGGAGCGCCGGCAGCGGAAGACTGGCGGCGTCGTCACTCGCGTTTGCGTCCCCGGCGGTCCGACCCGGGCGCGAAATCCGGTTGCTCCCGAGCCCATAGCCCAAGATCGGGAGACAGTCAGGCAACGCGAGGCCCAGCCCGCTGATGATTGTCGCGAGTGAAGCCCTGAGCCGGCCAATTTCGTCCTGGCCGAAGCGCTCCCGCCACCGTTCTTCGATGACTCCGAACAGGGGGTGCCAGATCTCCTGTGCCATGCGCCCGGCCGGCGTGGCGCGGATAATCGCGCCGGAGCGCTTTCCCCGGCCATCCGCCGCGCCCGGCGCCACCACGATGTAGCCCCAGCGCTCTATGCCGTGCAAATTTGTCGGAGTGCGGGCGAGACGTTCTAATTCGCCGGCGGTCACGCCGCTCTCGCCCACATATTGCATGCAATTCGACCACATCACCAGCGACGCCAGCCACGGGCGGTACAGCGCGCCTTCCGTCGCCCCGTGCTTGGTCGTCGAGTGCGGGATTCGATGCTCGGACTCGTTGTCGAATTCGATAGTGAACGCAACCAGCGCCGACGATAGCAGCGCTGGCAAGGGAAGGCGGCCATCCATAGCCGAATAATATCAATCGTTGACTACAGCCTGAAGAATTCCAACTGTCAACCCATCTGGCCGGTGCTGGTCGAAAGAGGTTGTTTTCTATCCTGGGACCTCCGGTGATGTTTCAATCCAAAGCCGAAGCTGATTGAGGTCCGCCAGACTGATGCCCCGATTGCGCTACGGTCGATCAGGTGTTGGCTCGATCTTCGGCATCGGCCGCCAAAAACCATGCGGCGCATCCGGTCACCCAGCCGTTTGACATCCTTCGGATCGGTGGCTCTCCGGAATTGCTCCGCAAGATCAACTCCTCTTGCCTCCGCTTCTCCGTAGGCCGCCTACCCCAGCTTCGGCGGCAAATCCGTCATCGGACCCATCCACTGCAACTCCCGCTCGATGTCCTGGTGCAGCCGATACTTCCGCCGCACCGCCGCAACCTTTTCTCCGCGCACCTCAATCTTATCCAGATCGAACTGCCCAACTCCAAATTGGCTGCAGAAGTTCAGATATCCGATCCACTTCGCATCGATGCCCATCACCTCCACGCCCACGCGATCCGCGGCAATGTAATCGGTCGAAGCGATCGCCACGCGCGAAGGCACCGGCGTTCCCGACGACGGCCCGTTGCCCTCCATGCCCTCGAAACCGTCGATCAGCGTGGCGCCCCAAAACGGGCGCAGCTTTTGCGCGGTCAGGAACATGTTGTAGTGCGTCTGGCGAATGCCGGCGTGATAGCGCCGCTTGTCGTTCCAGCGGGGCGTTTCTTTGGGCGCCGAATGCAGCGGCGCGCCCAGCACCATGTTCTTCACCGAAAGTGTCGCCACCACGGTATTGTGCGTCTTCAGCATTGCCGAGCAGATGACGAACGCATCCGGATCGAGCAGCCGCGCCGCGAGGCGCACCGGTACCGGGTGGATATCGTAATCCACCAGCGGCATGGTTTCGTAGCGCGCTTCCTGGTTCAGGTCGATCAGACTGATATGTTGCGAGCGCCGTTCCGCGGCCACCCGGTCGTAGTGAAAGTTCTCGAAACCCTCCATGGTCTCGCCGGCGGATGCTTCCGCGATGACCACCGGCCCCTTGAAGCGCATCTCCAGATAATCCAGGATTCCCTGAATCGCGTCCACGTTCGTGGCTGCCAGCGGATTCACGGTGGACACATTGTTGGGCTTGATAACTACGTATTTTTTGCGCCGCAGCACCGGCCGGATTTGATCGTCGATGGCTTCGAGAGCGTCGTGTGCATTCTTCCGCCGGTCGTCCCCTTTGATGAGGGACACCGCGGACCGGCCGGGCAACGCGGCCGTCCGGGTTACACCCTTGGCAAACAGGCCATTGGCCAGCAGTGCGCCCGATCCGCCGATGAACAGCCGTCGCGAAAAACGGTGGTCAGTCGACAGTGGCTGATGAGTGGTGGTTGGCATATAATAGGATTTTAACATCTGATTAGGAGGATCTCTATGCCGGATTCATCCCGCCGCAATTTTCTGATCGCCGGACTGGCCGTGCCCGCCGCGGCATCGGCCACCCGCACCGCGGACGAGCACAGTGCGCCGTCCCGCCTTCCGCTGGCTGCCCCGCGGCTGGGCTATCGTACCCTGGGCGATACCGGACTGAAAGTCACCAGCGTGGGCTTCGGCTGCATGATCACCTCCGACGCCAGCGTGATCGAGCGCGCCGCCGATATCGGCATCACGTATTTCGATACGGCCCGCGTATACCAAAGCGGCAACAACGAGCGCATGGTCGGCGCGGCGCTAAAGGGCAAACGCCAGCGCATCACGCTATCAAGCAAGAGCGGCGGCAAGACCAAAGAAGCCGCCCTGGCCGACCTGGATACCAGCCTGCGCGAACTGGGAACCGATCACCTGGATATCTGGTACCTGCACGCCAAGACCAAGCCGGCGGAGGTGACCGACGACCTGATCGACGCGCAGCAGACGGCCAAGAAAGCCGGCAAGATCCGCTTCGCGGGCGTGAGTACACACAGCGGCCAGGCCGAACTGATCCCTGCGCTCACGGCCAATCCGCACATCGACGTGATTTTGACCGCATACAACTTCAGCATGGGCCAAACGCTCGACCCGGTGATCGCGGCCGCGAACGCCGCGGGCAAGGGCATCGTGGCTATGAAGGTGATGGCCGGCGGTTTTCGTTTCGCCAAGCAAGGCACCAAGCTCTACGACACGTTCAAGAAAGACGGCGCGCTGCTTTCCGCCCTGCGCTGGGTGCTGAAGAACTCCGACATCGATACGACCGTTCCGAGCATGACTGACATGGATCAGCTCGAAGAAAATCTCAAAGCTATGTCCGGCGGCTTCACCAAAGCCGACGATGCCCTGCTAGCCATGCAACTGCAGCGCATCGCGCCGCTCTACTGCCGCATGTGCGGCAGGTGCAATGGCACATGCGCCCAGGGCCTGCCGGTCGCCGATCTCCTGCGCTACCTGACTTACGCTGATGGATATGGGCAGTTTTCGCTTGGCCGGGAGCGATTCCTTGAATTGCCGGCTGAGGTAGCGCAGGTGCGCTGTGGCGCGTGCACCAATTGCACGGTGGTTTGCCCGCATGGCGTGCGCGTGGTCGAGCGGCTTTCGCGTGCACAGGAAATCTTCGCGTGACGGCCGTACTGGCCGGCGCGCTGGCCGCGCTGACCTCTCTGTCCGCGGCCGCAATCTGTGCCGCGCAGGCTCCCAACTGCGATCTGGCGCCGGGTTGGACGCAGCAGGGCCCGGCGCGCGCCTATGACGCCACCAGCCTGTATGAGTACATGGACGGCAATTCCGAAGGCTACCTGCTTTACGGCTTCGTGGCCATGCACGGCGTCACCTGCGTGCGTGGCGAAGATTCCATCCTGATCGATATCTCCGAATTCGCGGACGCCGATTCCGCCTATGGCATGTTCAGCGCGAATCGCGATCCGCGCCTGCCGGGGGAAGCGCTAGGAGCCGCCGGGCAGATCACGTCCCGCCGGGCCATCTTCACCAAAGACCGCTTCTACGCCGAACTGGCCGCCAATCCGGATAAAGACCGCCCGCCCGCACTGCGCGCTTTCTCCAACGCGCTCGAGAAGTCGCTGCCCGGCAATAACGCGGCGCCCGTGGCGCTGGCCTGGTTCCCGGCCGAAGGGCAGAAATCGGTGCGTCTGATTCCGGAAAGTGTGCTCGGCTTGCGCCTGCTGAAGCGCGGCTACGTGGCCGAGTACGAATTCGGCAAGGCGTTCGTGGTGCAGGAACCGTCGCCCGAATCCGCTGCGGCCGTGATGGAGAAGTTGCGCGCCCGTTTTGAGCAAGCCGGCGATCCGCTGCAACTGACCGACCCATACCTTGGCCGCCTGTGTTTTCTCCGCCAAGGCGTGTACATCGTGGGCTACGCCAACGTCGCGGATGGCCGCGACCCCTTGGAGCTATCCAAATCTCTGGCGGCGCGCCTGCCGTAACATTTGCCATAATAATTGCCATGGCATCCGATCCGAAACGCGAACTGTTCCGACACACCGTCGCCACGCTGGCTTATCGCGGGTGCAAAGCGCTACGCGGTGCGCCTCGCGAATTCGCCACCTTTAAGGCCTCGGAAACAACCCGCACGCCGGCCCAGATCCTCGCGCACATCGGAGATCTGCTCGATTGGTCGCTGTCGGTGGCTAAGGGAAAAGAAGAGTGGTTCAACTCGACGCCGCTCCCCTGGGACCAGGAAGTGGAGCGTTTCTACGTCGCGCTCGCCAGTCTAGACGCCTACCTGGCTTCCGATGAGCCGCTGCACGAATCCGCCGAGAAGCTGTTCCAAGGGCCAGTCGCCGATGCCCTGACGCATGTTGGCCAGATCGCCATGCTGCGGCGGTTGGCCGGAAGCGCGCAGAAGGGCGAGAACTACCATCGCGCGGACATAGCCGTCGGGCGCGTGGGGCCGGACCAGACCCCGCCGCGCCGCGAGTTCGACTGACCCGATCGCCCTACTGGTCTGACTGGATGGAAGAGAGCGCTTCCATCTTGTATCCGGCCGGCACTTGAAATAGCGCGGGGTCCGGCTCGCCGCGGTGCACGTTCGTCAGCCGCTCCACGATCTCGCCCATCATCGGATCGGTGTGCTTCGAGTAAATCGTCACGTGCAGTTCGGGCGATTCCCACCGCTCATGCACGATCTGCAAAGCCCGGTCGTTGCCGATTTGTCCCTGCGGAATTAGCGTGGTGGTGCGCGTGCCCTCCACCTCCACGCCTTCCATTTCCTGTTTCCCCAGGCCTTCCGGTTTGGGCGCCGCATCCGTCGAGATGGCCGCGCCAGTCATCGGACCGCCCGTCGTCGGACCGCCCACCACCATGCCTCCGCCCACCGCGCCGGTGCTGAACCAGATCGGACCGCTCGCTTTTGCCTCGGCCTTCAATTTCACCTCGTGCGCCATGTCCTCCGGCCCTCTCTTGACGCTGACAGACAAACCCAGCTTGCGCGCCGTCTGCTGTTTGGTGTCCAACACGTAGCTGACGCTTGCCACCGGGTCCGAAATCCATACCTGGTCGCCGCTCTCGCGCCGCACGCGTCCATCACCATCCCGATAAATGCTGTAGTTTTCCTGATGGTTGATATGCGTGCCGTCTGCCAGGGTCTGGGTGGTCTCGGTTGCTCCGTCGGCCGAGTATGGTGCGTCCTTCACCGTTTGGCCGAGCAGCCCGAGCCTCGCCGTAATTTTGACGTTCGTCGTGCTGTCGGCCTGCGTCTTGAAGAAGAACACTTTATCCGGAACGATTTGTGCATCCTGACTGCTCTGTGCCAATGCTGTCGCGCAGGCAATCGTTGTTACGCCGATGATGCTGTTCAGTCTGTTCATTTTTTTTCTCCTTAATGTACGCTACTCACTTACCGCACAAATCTGATGGCGCGCGGCCGGCCGTCTTCGCCGATGGCCACGTCCGCCGCAATTTCCCTGACGCCGCCGCCCACGGATGCATCCGAGACCGGCAGCATGACCCTGACCACCATGCCGATCTGCATGGGATCGGCGCCGTCCAACGGCACGAACTCGTCGATAGCACGCCGCGGCTTCGGGCGCGGCACCAGTTTTCGCGCCGGCGCAGGTCGTGGCGCGACGACGGCGACATGCGGCGGTTCTACGGGTGGCTGCAACGCCGGTGGCTGCAACGCCCGTGGCTGCAAGGAATGTGCCTGCTTCGCCGGCGTTGGTCGCATGCCGGCGAAAAACAGCGCGGCCAGAGCCGCCAGCACGCCAGCCAACGCTACTGCCGCCCAGCGCCAATGCGTTCCGGGCGTCCGTGCCCCGATCCTTGGAGCGGCCGCCGGCGCCTGCACGTCTTCTGGCGGCAGCGCGCTGAACCAGGCATTTACCAAGCCCATCGTTGCCGCGAGGTGCCCCAACCGATCGCGGCATCTCGCGCAAACCTCCACGTGATCCGCGACCGACCGCGTACGCGGTTCCGCGAGTTCCTTATCCAGATACGCTTGCAGCGTTCCTTCATCCAGACATTTCATAGTTCGCCCCCATACCTCGAGCGATATCGCTTCTCAAACTCCGCCGCCGCGCGGGCCAGCAGCGTTCCGACCGATGCGGGCTTCAGCGCCAGTGCCTCGGCCAGTTCGCTATACGAAAAGCCCGTGTGGCGCAGCAGCAACAACCGGGCGTAGACCGGTTTCAGCGCGGCCAGCACCGTTTGTACGCGCGCCCTTTGTTCGGCGCGCAGGATGTCCGCCAAAGCGTCGCCGGCAGACGAACTCCGCGCCGCTTCCGTCCCGGCGGCCTGTTCGTGACGGCGGCGGCGCGAATCCACCCGCAACGCGTCCAGTCCCAGGTTGATCGCCGTCCGATAGAGCCATCCGTCAAAATGGTTTCGCGGGCGAAATAGGGCCGGCCGCGACGATAGTCTGCAAAACACCTCGGACGCCAGTTCTTCGGCCCGGCCGCGATCGCCCGTGATCCGCGCCAGCACGGATACCAGTCGCGGGTAGTGGAGGCGAAAAGTGTCCTCCAGGCTGCCGGTGGCCGCCGCGCGATCGTCCGGATGACAGCTTAATGGGAGCTCTTCGCTGGCGTCCACACTGATTGAAACGACGGCCGGAAAAGAAAAATGACAGCGCAGTCTCCCTCAACTCTTAAAAAATTAGTTGACAGCCTGACCCGTTCCGTATAAACTCGAAATAGAGCAATTCTTAATTCTTTAAGAGAATCGTCTTATGGCACGGAAACAGTCACCCACGCTCACCGAAGCCGAACTCCCCATCATGGATATTCTGTGGGAGAAAGGCTCCGCCGTGGTTACCGACGTGGTCGCCGCCCTGGCCAGCCATGCCGGAGCATATAACACAGTTCTCACCACGCTCCGCATTCTGGAGCGCAAAGGTTACGTCAGGCATACCAAAGAAGGCCGCGCGTTCGTCTATCATCCTGTAGTGGAACGCGGCGAAGCCAGCCGTAAGGCGGTGCGCAACCTGATGAAGCGATTTTTCCAGGATTCCCCTGAGCTACTGATTCTAAACGTCTTGGAAGACGAGCAGTTGGCTGAAACCGAAATCGTCAGGCTCAAACGGCTGATTGCAGGCGAGGGAGGGGGTACGCTGTGAACTGGCTCGAGTGGACAAATGTGGCGGCCGCGACGGCGATTTCGACCGCCGTGAACGGCCTTTGGCTAGGGATGCTGCTGGGCGTTCTCGCCAGCGCCGCGATTCGCCTGCTGCCCCGGCCCAATGCCACAACGCGGTACGCCATCTGGCTCATTGCACTCCTTTTAGTAATCGCCGCACCTTTTCTGCTGCTGATCCCCAAGCCGGCGGCCGTCATCGCTACGGCTCCCGGGTCCGCTCCGTGGACCGTCCCCGTAACCGCGCAATGGCCGGTTTACGCAGCACTCGTCTGGCTGGCTATTACCCTTGTCCTGATGGCGCGGGTGTGCTGGAGCTTCGCGCATATCCATGGCCTGAAGCGCCGCGCCACTCTGCTCGGCCAGCGCGGACATATTAAGGTGCTCGCCTCGGTTGAAGTCCCGGTTCCCATGGCGGCCGGGTTTGTTCGGCGCGCAATTGTCTTTCCGCAATCCGTGCTGGAGCAACTGACACCCCAGGAATTCGAGCAGGTGCTCTGTCACGAAATGGCGCATTTGCGCCGTTGGGACGATTGGACGCAACTGCTGCACGCCGTCGCGCAAGCCGTACTGTTCTTCAACCCGGCGATCTATTGGATCGGCCGCCGCCTGAAGATCGAGCGGGAAATGGCCTGCGACGACTGGGTGGTTACAGCTACCGGCCAGCCACGTCCGTACGCCGCTTGTCTGACGCACTTGCATGAGGTGACGCGCCGCGTGCCGGTTCCGCAACTGGCGCCGGGCGCGACCTCCGGAAAGCGGTGGCATATCAGCACGCGCGTTGAGGCCCTGCTGCAGCCGGATCGAAACACGACCCCGCGCTTCGCGCGTTCCGGCTGGATGGCAGCCTGCGGATTGGTGGGCGCCTGTCTAATGGTGGCGGCGCGGACAACGCCGCCGGTGGGTGTCCAGGAGATCCCCTTGGCTACCATGGCGCTCGCGCATCCGGGCGCACCCGCGGCCCCGGCGATTTCATTGGCCGCGGTGCCGTCGAGAGAAATTCCCGCCCGGCCGCGCTTGGCAGCCAACCGCGTGCCGAAAGGCGAATTGCCGCTCCAGCCCGCGTTGCGAGATGGTCCGGTACTGGTGCGCGCCTGGCACATAGAGATGTATCCAACTTACCTGGCAGTTACGGTCGTTCTTTACGAGCCGCCGCCACATACTCCGACTAACGGCACTTAGAAATAGATTTACTCAGAGGATTCAGAAGATAAGGACAAAAACATGAAGTTCAACAAACGCAACGCTACCCTTGCGCTTCTACTCGCGTGCGCGGGGCTATTAACGCTAAACCTGACGAGCCACATCGGAATCGCGCGTGCGGACTCACCCACGCCTGCCGCGCTGGTCATCCCGAGCCCGGTTCAACAGCCCGCCAACCCATTCACCAAGATTGCCAAGGAAGCCGAGCCTTCCGTCGTACAGATCGTCAGCACCATACAGGAAAAGCCCAACAAGAACATGCGCTGGTTCTTCAACGGACAGCCCGGCGAGAATCCATTCGGGGAAAACAGCCCGTTTGGTAACATGATGCCGAACATGCCCAACATGCCGCAACAGCCGCGGCGCGCGCAGGGCCTCGGTTCCGGCTTTATCGTGGACCGCAACGGCTATATCCTGACCAACAACCACGTCGTCGAGAACGCTACCCGCATTCAAGTGACGCTGCCCGGCGACAAAACCGAATATCCGGCCAAGCTGATCGGCACCGATTCCGAACTCGACCTGGCCGTATTGAAGATCGAAACCAGCAAGCAACTCACGCCCCTACCCATCGGCAACTCCGACGCGATTGAAGTCGGCGATTGGGCTGTCGCCATCGGCTCTCCGTTCGGCCTCGATCAGAGCATGACCGCCGGCATCATCAGCGCCAAAGGCCGCGATCTGGGCGAGCGCGATCACCAGTTGCAGCGCTTCCTGCAGACCGACGCCGCCATCAACCGCGGCAACAGCGGCGGCCCGCTGCTGAATATCAACGGCCAGGTGATCGGCATCAACACCATGATCGTCAGCGGCAGCGGCAATTTCGAAGGCATCGGCTTCGCCCTGCCCATCAACCTGGCGGTGAATTCGTATAACCAGATCGTGAAAACCGGCAAGGTTTCCCGCGGCGCCATCGGCATTCAGTTCGCCCGCGAGGACAATCCGTCTCTGCTCAAGGTCTACGGCGCATCGAACGGCGTCTTCGTCTCGCAAGTGACGACGGGCGGACCGGCGGCCAAGGCTGGCGTGCAGGTTTCCGACGTCATCTTGTCAGTGAATGGCCATGCGATCACCAGCGGTGACCAGTTGGTCCAAATGATCTCCGAGGCACAACCCGGTTCGACGGTCGATCTGAAATTGCTGCGCGACGGCAAGACCATGTCCGTACCCGTTAAGATCGGCGACCGTGCCGCTATTGTGGCCGAGAACGGGTCGGAACAAGCGGCTCCGGAAGGCGACGAAGCCGAGGGGCCCACGACGCATGCGCGCCTGGGTGTCTCGGTGCAGAATCTGACGGACGCCGACCGCGAGCAGATGGGCCTGAAGACTGGCGGCGTCGTGATCGCCAGCGTGGAGCCCGGTTCTTTCGCGGAAGATATCGGATTACAGAAAGGCGATGTGCTGGTGGAGATCAACCGCCATCACATAGCCACGGGCGCCGATGTGCGGAACCTGATGCAGACGGCCAAGCCCGGCGAGGCGTTGGCTTTCAAGGTGATGCGCAATAACGGTAACGGCAGCTGGACCTCGCTGTTCCTGGCCGGCACGGTACAGCAGTAGTAAGTCAGTAGGTCAGTGTGTATAACGGGGCAGGCAGTCGCAAAGCCTGCCCCACTTTGCCAAAACGCGGCACGGAGATCTTCTGAGCACGCGGAGACTATAGCGCGAATCCGAGTTGGTCCTGCAGCCGGCTTGGTCTTGTCCACGGAACCGTCAAACACTACCCCGCCTTTTACCTTCCCTCCGCTTTGCGCGGTCAAGTATAGTCGGCCCTCGCAGGTGCGGATTAGCCTTATCACCATCCGTTCGCTGTTCGATTTTCCCGCGCCGCGCGAACGAATTCATTTTGCAGCATCGGAAACCCCGGGCACGCAGCACGGCGAATTCACGCTGGGCAGTTCCACCTGTACGGGCAGCATATCGGCGGGTGGAACATGCACTGTCGAGGTGGGCTTCACGCCGGCCTACGCCGGGGCTACGGTCAGGAGCGATAGCGGTCGGGTTGGGACCGCAGACGGCGTTCGGACCCAGTGCCAAGACGACCGTCACGAGCACCATAGCGAATTCGGTTTGGTGGTGGACGGGTCGAAGGATGTGTTCGTGATCGGCGCCGCAGCACAGGGTGACAAGGTGGCCGCGGGCAGCGGCGGGGCATGGACCGATTTCGCCGGTGGATTTTGTCTCCCAGCGCCCTGGCTGTAGATGGGGCGGGCAATGTGTATATCGCCGACCCCGGGACTAACTCGGCCTACGAGTCCTCCGCTGCTTTATTGGTCCGAGAAACCCGCAAATGACGTACAGGCGACACTCGAGGACGGCGTGAGCATTTACTCCCAGCCGCCGCCCAGCGCTTTATACAGTTGAACAACGCTCACCAGCTCGGAGTAACGGATCTGCTCCAGAGTCAACTCGGCCGAAAGGAGATCGCGGTCCGCATCGAGCGCATTGAGTTGTGTGTCCACCCCGCCGCGATAGCGTCTGTAAGCCAGACGCTTGCGGTCCTGCAAAGTCGTCACCAACTTTTCCTGCTCGACTCGGCTTTCCCGATCGCGTTGATGCGCGATCAGTGCGTCGGAGACATCGCTGAAGGCGGTTCGGATGGATTTCTCGTACGCGATCTGCATATCGTCACGTTCCGCTTCGGCCAGCCGTACGTTGGATCTGAGGCGGCCGGCGGTGAAGATCGGTTGTGTGATTTGGGGTACGAAGCTCCACACGCGGTTGGGGCCGGAGAACAGGTTCGCCAGCTTGGTGCTCTGGCCGCCGATGAGTCCAGTCAGGCTGATCTGCGGGAAGTAGGCAGCCTTGGCGACTCCGATATTGGCATTGGCGGCAATCAGCGCCTGCTCGGCCGCGCGAATATCCGGGCGGCGTTCGAGCAGCGCCGAGGGCATGCCGGCTGGCACCTCGGGCGGAACGTGCTCTCCGTTGAAAGGATGCTCTCTTTCAATACCTCCAGGGTCCTTTCCGAGCAGCAGGGAAATCTGGTTCTCGGTTTGCTCGGTCTGCTGCTGAAGCTGAGGAATGCTTTCCGCCGCGCTGTCAACCAGTTGCTCGGCCTGGCGCACGTCGAGCAGCGTGGCAATGCCGTGGTTCTGGCGTTCCTGCGTCAGTGCCAGAGACTGTCGGCGCGTCTCCAGGGTGTTTTTGGAGATCTCCAGTTCGGAGTCCAATTCGAGCAATTGAAAATAATCGGCCGCCACTTGGCTAACGACCGTGGTGATGACCGTCTTTCGGTTCCAGTCAGCATCGAGCAGGTTGGCGCGCGCAGCCTCGGTCGCGCGGCGCAATTGTCCCCAGAGATCGAGTTGGAACGACAGGAGATTGAGACCGGCCTGTCCCCAATTGCGGTTCTGGCTGGGGACGAACGATGCCGGCAACGGGAACTGTCCATCCCGCGACAGGCGTGTGAACTGGACGTTACCTGAGGCAGTCGCTTGCGGAAACTGGTCGGAGCGGGTAATGCCAAGGTTCGCGCGTGCCTCGTCGACCCGCGCAATGGCATCGCGGAGATCGTAATTTTGCACCAAAGCGACCCGGATCAGACCCTGCAGTTGCGCGTCGCGAAATACCTCGAACCACTTGAGGTCCGCCAGCGAAGCGGCCTGCGCTTCCGGCAGCGGCTCCGGCGCACGGAAACTTGCCGGAACCGAGACCTGCGGCCGTTTGTAATTCGGGCCAACAGTACAACCGCTGAACAGCACAGCTACCGCGGCGAACGCAAGACAATAAGAGGCTCTCATATCAGTCTCCTTGAGCAGGGGAAGGCAATGGATCTATGCCGGTAGAGGGCGCTTTGGCACCCGACAGCTTCTCGACCACAACGAAGATGGCGGGAACCAGGAACCTACCGATGAAAGTCTCCGCCACCATGCCTCCAATAACCGTGGTCCCGATCACCTGGCGCGCGACGGATCCCGCGCCGGATGCCACCCACAGAGGTACGCAGCCGATAATGAATGCCAGTGCGGTCATCATAAGGGGCCTGAAGCGAAGCCTTGCTGCATCCAGTGCCGCATCCACCAGCGGCCTGCCTCGTTCGTACTCCTCCTTGGCAAACGCAACGATCAGGATCGAATTCTTCGCTCCCAGGCCGATTAGCATCACCAGGCCAATTTGCGTGTAAACGTCATTTTCGATCTGCACCATGTAAGCAGGCAGAAACAAAGCCAGCAGCACGCGGCGGAGCCAGAGCACCGCGATCGCGCCGAAGACCGCTACAGGGGTACTCAGCAGCACGCTGAAGGGCAGAGACCAGCTTTCATACAGCGCCGCCAGAACCAGAAAAACGAAAAGAAGAGAAAAGCCAAAGATCACCCAGGCAGGGACCCCTTCCCGCGCTTTCTGCTCCTGATACGACATCCCCATATAGTCGAAGCCCATTTCGCGGGGCATGGTCTGTTTGAAGACTTCTTCGAGAGCCGCACTAGCCTGCTCCGAGCTGTACCCCGGAGCGGCGCCACCGTTGATTTGCGCGGCCCGGTACTCGTCGTAGCGGATGGTGAATTCCGGTCCCGAGCGGGTTTCGAACTTCGTCAGAGCGGTAAGCGGCAGAGCCGCGCCTTGGTTGTTGCGTACATAGAACTGCCCGAAGCTATCGCTATCGGACCGGTAAGGCGCCTCAGCCTCCACATACACCTGCCAGGTGCGGCCAAAATCGTTGAAGTAATTAATGAACAGTCCGCCCATGTAAGCTTGAATGGTCTGGTAGACATCGTTTAACGAGACACCCTGCTTCAGAGCCTTCTCCCGATCCACCTGGATGAACCGTTGCGGCACGTTGGGCAGAAGGGTCGTGCTGATGGAGCCGATTTCCGGCCGCTTCCGGGCAGCCGCCAGGAATCTGTTCAGGTTATCGGCCAGGAACTTCATGTCCTTGCCGGCGCGGTCTTCGAGCACGAACTGAAAACCGCCGGAGGTGCCCACGCCGGGAATGGCGGGCGGTGAAAACGTGAAAACCGTTCCCACCGGCAGGTGGCTGAGTTCCCGGTTCAGGCGATTCTTGATGGCCTGATATTGCTCATCTCTGGCCTTGCGATCCCCCCACGGCTTGAAAGTGACGAAGAAAAATCCGTTGTAAGTGGTCTCCGCAAAACTGAGCAGGTTGAAGCCAACAACCGTAGTCGTGTACTTGATGCCGGGTGTGTTGGCGAGAACCTTTTCCACTTCCCTGGCAGCGGCGCTGGTGCGCTGCTGCGATGCCGCCACGGGAAGCTGCATACTGATGAACAGATAGCCTTGGTCTTCATCCGGCAGAAAGCTGGAGGGCACCGCGCGGAAAAAGAAAACTCCGGCAACGCTGCAGACGGCCAGCAGCAACAACACCAGCGCGCCCTTCCGGATCACCACGCCTGACCAGCGTACAAAACCTTCCGTAGTGCGCTCCCAATAGCGATTGAACGCGCCGAAGAATTTGCCGAGAGGTCCGCGGCGCTCGCCGCCCGCAGGTGTTGGCCTCAGCAACATTCCGGCAAGCGCCGGGCTCAGCGTCAATGCGTTGAATGCCGAGAGCACCACCGAAATGGCGATCGTCAGTGCGAATTGCTGATATAGCCTTCCCGTGATTCCCGGGATGAAAGCGGTCGGCACGAACACGGACGCCAGCACCAGGGCAATGCCAACGACCGGCCCGGAGAGTTCTTCCATCGCCTTTCG
Source organism: Bryobacterales bacterium (assembly GCA_963818855.1). Lineage (GTDB taxonomy): Bacteria > Acidobacteriota > Terriglobia > Bryobacterales > Bryobacteraceae > Bog-159. The sequence goes on from CAWFUH010000003.1 coordinate 85,181, forward strand.
AGCCGCATCTTTGGGCGCCAGGCCCTCCTCGATGTGGCGTTGCACTCCCTCTACAACCACAATGGCGTCGTCCACCACCAGGCCGATTGCCAGTACCAGCCCCAACATGGACAGCGTATTGACGGAGAAGCCGAAAATAGGAAAGAGGACAAATGTGCCAACCAGCGAAACGGGCACGGCCAACATCGGAATAAGGGTGGCGCGCCAGTCCTGCAGGAAGAGATAGACCACCAGGATCACCAGCACGAGCGCGATCACCAGCGTTTCGACGATCTCCTTCAAGCCTTCCGTGACGGGCTGCGTTTGGTCCAGCGAGATCGCGTAATCCACATCTTCGGGAAAGCGCTGCTTCATCTGGGCCATCAGCTTGCGGACTCCTTCCACCGCTTGCACGGCGTTTGACCCCGGCAACTGGTAGATGGCGATGATGGCGCTGGGCGCCCCGTTCAGGCGGCTCACAATGCTGTAGTCTTGAGAGCCGAGTTCCGCGCGCGCAACATCTTTCACCCGCACAATTCCGCCATTGGACGACTCACGCAGGATAATGTCGCCGAATTCCTCGGGCGAGCTCAGGCGTCCTTGCGCCAGTACCGCATACGTGAATTGCTGCTTGGCGGGCGACGGCTCGCCGCCCAGCTTGCCCGCCGGGTTCACCGTGTTCTGCGCCTGGATGGCGCTCACGATGTCTGGGACCGTGATCCCCAACTTTGCCAGTTGATCGGGCTTTACCCACAGTCTCATGGCATATTGCCCGGCGCCGAAGACTTGCGTCTGGCCGATCCCATAGGAACGGGCGATCGGATCGTTCAAGTTGATAAAGGCATAGTTGGAGAGGAAACTCGCGTCGCGGGTGCCGTGCGGCGAGTACAACGCGACCAGCATGAGCGGAGCCGTCACCGACTTCCGGATCGTGACCCCAAAGTTATTCACCTCCGGCGGGAGCTGTGCCGAGGCCAGTTGCTCGCGCGATTGGGTGAGTATAAGGTCCGTGTTGGGATCGGACTTGAGATCGAAATCCGTAAACAAGGTCGTAGTCGAATTGCCCGTGGCATTTACCGAGTACATATAGTTCAGATTGTCGACGCCGTTGACTTGCTGCTCGATGGGCGTGGCCACCGCCTGCTCCAGAGCGTTGGCGTCGGCTCCCACATAGGTGGCTTGCATTCGGATTTCGGGTGGAACGATGTTGGGAAACTGGGCGACCGGAAGCGTCGCGATCATCACCACTCCGACAATTACCGTAAGAATCGCGATCACCATAGCCACGATGGGCCGTCTGATGAAGAAATTGGACATGGCTTCTGACTCCTTTCTTAGTTGGCCCGGAAGGGCTTCGGCCGAACCTGCATGCCCGGCCGGAGATTTTGCTGGCCCTCGACGACCACACGTTCGCCGCGGCTCAGCCCGTTCTGGATTACCCACATTGTGCCGACCCGTTCTCCGGCTTTGACCGGACGGATAGCAACCCGATCGTTCCGGCCGACCACGGCAACCTCGTAACCTCCTTGCAACTCGGTTACGGCTGGTTGCGGAACCAGCAGAGCGCCCAAATCCTGGCCAATGACGGCACGCACCTTGGCGTATTGCCCCGGGCGCAGGATATTGCCCGAGTTTGGAAACAGCGCCGTCAGCTGGATGGTGCCTGTGCCGGGGTCCACCTGCCGGTCAGCGAAGGAAAATCGGCCGGCATGCGGTTGCACGCTTCCGTCCGCCAGGACCAATTGCAACTGCAGATGATGCAGCGCGTCGGCCCGCGCCAGACTGAGATACTCCTGCTCGCTCACGGTGAAGTTCGCCTTGACGGGATCTAGCGTGGATACGGTCGTGACGGCGTTGGCCGCAGGGCCAACCAGATTGCCCACTTGCACTGTGGCGACACCGGCAATCCCATCGATTAAAGAGGTTATCCGCGTGAAACCGAGGTTGACCTGTGCCGCCTCGAGCGCCGCTTTCGCCGCTTGGACCGCGGCCTGTGATGCTTCAATCTGCGCCTTTGAGGTCTCTACCTGGGCCTTCGCCGCGCCCACCTGGGCCTTCTGGGATTGATTTGTTTGTACAGCGTTATCTACTTCCTGCTGTGTAACGGCTTGTTCCTTGGCAAGCGGCGAGTATTTGTCCTCGTCCAATTGGGCTTTGCGCTGGTTTGCCTCCGCGCTGGTGAGCTGAGCTTCAGCCTGTACCAGCCCAGCCTGGGACTGGGTCACTTGCGCCTTGGCTTGGGAGAGCTGTGCCGCGGCTTGATCGGCGGCAGCCTGGAACGGCCGTGGATCAATCTCGAATAGCAACTGTCCTTTCCGGACAAAAGAGCCTTCACTGTAATCCTGCTTCAGCAGATAGCCGGTCACCTCGGCCTTGATGGCTGCGTTCACTAATCCGTCCAACGTTCCGACCCATTCGCGCTCGATCGGCAGATCTTTCAGCTCCACCGTCGATACCAGGACCTCCGGCGGCGGCGGAGCCAGCACCGCGGCGTTGCTCCGCGAATACTTAACGCCGATCACGGCTCCGACGGCGATCAGAAAAATCGCCGCGCTTCCTGCAATGCGATGATTGCGTTTCATGATTCAGTTGTCTCCTTCCTGACAGGTACGGGCCCGGCTTGACGCGTCTGTTTCTTGCACCCTGCGCGCCAGTCGACGCCTCCATGGTTTTTCAAATCCTCCAGCAGTTGCTTATTGAATACTCCGTTCGCGATGAATTCCGTGCCGGCGCTCAGCATCTCGGCGATGAGCCTCTCGCCGTCATCATCGATGAAGGTGACGTCGTTCAGGTCTACGACTACATGCGCCAGCGGCGTGCGTTCCAGCGCCTGCCGCCAGCACGCGCGAAATTCTTCAACCCAGGGACCGGCCACGCGGCCACACAGGCGCCAGCGATGTCCGTCAGTAGTGTCGGAGTGACATATCCGAAGCATGGGCATTTCCGTCTTTGCCGTTCAGCAGAGGCAAGCCGGTCGCCATGCGGGGCACGTTAATTTTGAAGTGGTTACGTTTCGCAATGGCCGTGTGGGGGGGCGGACACGTCGGTACATACCGGAATTTCGGCATGTGCCGGAAGTCGGAAACCTTCAGGCCCCGCGTCTCAAAATGCGGATGCCAAGCTTGTGCATCCGCGACTGTAGAGTGGATCGCTTTAGTCCGAGGCGTGCAGCCGCGCCTTCCGGGCCCGCGACGATCCAGTTGCTTTTTTCGAGCGCGGAGAGGATCTGTTGGCGCTCCACTTCATCCAGTGCCTCGGCGATCTTGCCCGTAGCGGTTGCCGTAACCCCGTTTCCAGCCGCAGCAGGCAGAGATGAGGGTGCCTGATTCGGCGCACGCAGGTCTTCGCTACGCACTGTCAGCACCGGTCCGGCCGTTAGAATGACTGCCCGCTCGATGACATTTTGTAACTCCCGTATGTTGCCCGGCCAGGGATAACGGGTCAAAGCGCTCATGGTGTCAGCCGGAATTGCATCGATCGTCCTGCCAAGCTGCCGGCTAAACTGCTGAACGAAATGCCGGACGAGGAGCGGAATGTCTTCAGGGCGCTCGCGCAGGGAGGGGACACGAACGGGAAATACGTTTAGGCGATAGTAAAGATCCGGGCGAAACTTCTGCTCTTGCACCAATGTTTCCAGATCACGATTGGTGGCGGCGATGAGCCGCGCGTCAGTGCGAAGCGTGCGCGTCGATCCCAGGCGTTCAAATTCACGCTCCTGCAAAACGCGGAGGAGCTTCGGCTGTAATTCGAGCGGAATCTCGCCGATTTCGTCGAGAAACATTGTGCCGCGATTCGCCAGCTCAAACCGGCCGATCCGTTGGGTAATGGCGCCGGTAAACGCCCCTCTCTCGTGTCCAAACAACTCGCTCTCCAGCAGACCGGTCGGTATAGCCGCGCAGTTGAGCTTAACGAAGGAGCCCGACTTGCGTGCGCTTAGATTATGCACCGCGCGCGCGATCAATTCCTTGCCGGAGCCGGTTTCTCCGTAAATCAGAACGGTGGAATCCGTGGGCGCAACAGTCTCGATCTCTTCCAGCACCTGCCTCAAGGCTTCGCTCCGGCCAACAATCTCTTCGAATTTGAGTTCATTGCGAAGCTCGTCTTCGAGGTACAACTTCTCCAGCGTCAGCTTGTTCTTCTGGTCGGCGACCTCATCGAACGCCCGCGCATTTTCGATTGCAATCCCAACCTGATTGGCGACCTGAGTGAGGAATGGAAGGTCGTCTTCCGAGAAAGCGTCCTCGCGCCGCGTCCCCAGCAACAGCACACCAACGATCCCGCTGCGCCCCTTGATTGGAACGTTGACAAGCGACTGAATCCCCGCTCCGCGCGCCCGCTCGCTTTGTATTTCTTCGCCCGACTGAATGATCGCTTCTCCAGTCCGGAAAGACCGCAACGGCCCGGTCTTATCGGCCGGAGGCTCGTAGCCTTCTTCAACCGGCGCCAAAGCGCCGGGATAATCCAGGGCGTAGATGCGAAGCTTACCATCCTCGGGGCTCGGTAGATCGATCCCCACGCCATCGCAATGCATCACGCGCCGAACCTGCGCGGAGATTTCGCGCAGCACATCACGCAAGTTGAGATTTGAGACCACGCGGTTGGTCAGGTCGAGCAGCAGTTCCAGACGCTCTTGCGCCTTCTGCGAGGCCTGGAAATTGATCGCATCATCCGTCGCTAGGGCGATCTGGTCGGCTACCAGGGCACAGAACCGCACCTCCTCGGGCGAATAGGCGTTTGGATGAGTACTGCCAAGAAGGAGGCTGCCGAGTCGCCGGTGCGCGGTCGTCAGAGGAAACGCGCACATGGATTGCAAGCCGTTACCCTGCATCTTTCGTGTGAAATTCGGGAACCGCAATTCGCCTTCCAAAGTTCCCAAAAGAACGGTCTCCTGCGTGCGATAGACAAAACGTGGCAGAGACTCACCATTCTCGGTGTCTGCAGGACAATCCCCGTGGCGCTGGCAGGTAGGCTCGAGGTGCCAATACATTTTGTTGGCCGACTCGTCAAATTGCGCGATGGCGTCGAAGCGAATCACCTGCCTGAGTTCACGAACGAGGATCTCAAACAGGTCCTGCGGCTCCTTCCGGGCGCGGATGGAATCTGAAATCCGAATGAGCACTTCGTAGCGTACCGCGGCGGACTGGTCTCTTTCCGCAACCGGGCTCATTTATCCCTCCTCGAGTTATACGACGCCAGTATTAAGATGATGCTCCTAGTAGCGGTGACGATGCATTTCGCGCAAGCCTACTGCTCTTGTTTGCCTGCAAAGATAAAGGTGTCTACAGTCTGTTTAATGTTCGGCAACCGCCCAAGGATCGTCACGTAATCGGCACTAGACCCGCATCAAGTCCTTCATAATCAGCGGCCAACATTTGGCCCTCCCAGTGCCGTCTCAAAGCCCGGAGGAATAACGATGCTTCGCTTCTCTTACTCCGGCGATAATGGCGGCGAGCGCTGGGATCTTTGCGGCCAACTTTCCGGGCCTTGGGTCGACGAGCTACGCTCCGTCTGGCGGCGCATCCGCGAGCGCTCGCCGAGTGCGCATCCAATCGTTGTTCTCGAGGACGTGACGTTCATCGACGAAGCTGGCGAGCAATTGCTTGCGGAAATGCAAAGCGCCGGCGCGGAGTTCGTCGCCGCAGGAGTAGAGCAAAAACACCTGCTCGGCAATCTAAAAGCCGATATGGGGCGGACGGTGCGCCGGAGACTCGAACACCTGCGCGGAGGCTGCCAATGAGCTCGCATCGCTTGATTCCCAGCCGCTTCTATATTTTATTCATCACGATCCGGACGCTTTACGAATGGAAATTTCTGGATGTCTAACCGGTCGGGCGGCGCAAGAAGCTTACGAGGGCTGGCGAAGTGCAACGCGGGTAGCTCCACGGCTGCGCTGCGTCGTGGATATCAGCTACGTTACCAGCGCCGATGAAACCGGCCGCGCTGTGCTAAGGGCTTGGCGGGCGGAAGGCGTAGGGATTGTGGCGTCATCCTGCATTTCGCGCGCTATCGCAGATTCGACTCCGGGTGCGCAAGCCGTACGGCATTTTGCCACATCACACACTTCTCGACCGCCTCGCCTCCCTGGTTGCTCTGTCATCTGCCGGAAATCCGGCATCCGCCGAAGGCGCCAACATCGCCTGGGCAGCTTGGAAACGGAGAAAGGCCGAGAATGTTTCATTTCCGCTCGACCGCGAAATGGAATCACAGGTGCGTTAGCGAAAGGGGAGTACGCGTTAAGAGGCTAGCGATATGTTCAGAAAACTTCAGTGGCGTATGGGGGCGGCCTGGTGCCGCATGAGCCATGGATCCCTAATGTGGCCGGTACACGGGGAATATCAGTGCCGAACATGCGGCCGGCGCTACCCCGCATTCCCAGAAACGCCGCGTGCGTATCAGATCAACCAGGCCGGGCTCAAGTCGGCGGTGTCGCTTCTATTAGTTGCGGCCGTGGTCACGCTTGCCCCACCTGCACGTGCGGCGAATGTAAGGACCGGGCAAACAACCGCCGAAGCGGTGGGGCTTCTGCCTCCGGATTGCAGGCAGCCAGCAGGTATGGCGGCCCTTGACCGTTTGAAGAAATCACAAAAATACTTACGTTCCGTCTTCGACTCTGCCACACTATCGGCAGATGGCACCGGAGTGGAGATATCGCGGACGAGTGGTAACAACCGACGATATCACTTCGATTGGACAGTTGATCGCCGATAATCCGGGAGCCAGCCGGCGCAGACTCTCCGAGAAGCTGTGCGAACTTTGGCAGTGGAAACAGGCCAACGGCGTCTTGCGCGCGATGGTTTGCCGCGACTTGTTGCTCATGCTGCACCGGGCCGGCGAAATCCAATTGCCGCCCGTCCGCTTCCAAACTCTGAACCCGTTCGTGGTGCGGGCCACTCCCACACCGCTGCTCATCGACACGACTCCGATCGCGGTTTCCCTCAAGGAACTCCGGCCCATCGAGTTGCAACAGGTGCGGCGCACGGGCGACGAACCACTGTTCAACAGCCTGATGGAGCAGCATCACTTTTTAAAGTACGAACAACCGGTCGGAGAACAGCTCAAATATCTGGCTTGGGCACGAGGCCGTCCCATGGCGTGCCTGGCGTGGAGTTCCGCGCCGCGGCATCTGGGTAGCCGGGACCGCTACATCGGCTGGAACGCGGAAGCGCGGCGGCGCCACATCCGCTTCATCGCCTATAACACGCGGTTTCTGATTCTGCCCTGGGTGCGCGTTCCCCATCTGGCGTCGCACATCCTCGGGCGTATGGCCGCAGCGCTTTCCGATGATTGGTGCCGGATGTATAGCCACCTGATTTACTTTGCGGAAACCTTCATTGATCCCGGACGTTTTCGCGGAATCTGTTACCGGGCGGCCAACTGGCAACTGCTGGGGCGCACGACCGGGTGCGGCAAGAACGATCAGACCAACAAGCCGAACCGCCCGATCCAGGAGATCCTCGGCCTGCCCCTCACGTCGCGCTTCCGCGAATATCTCAGCCAGTTATGACGAGAAGACGACGGGTCGACGTCAACCTGGACGAACTGGACCAGATCATCGATCGCGGCCAGCGCGCGCCGCTGAGTGAGTCGGAAGGTGAGAAACTCAAGAGGGTGCTGCATGCCATGGCAGAGCGGCTGCTGCAGAAACGGAGCATGGAGAAAAGCAGTGCCGTTTTGCCGCCGGATGCAGCGCCGGCAGGCCAGCCGGATCCCAGCGAATCGGCTCCCGCGGGCCATGGGCGCAATCCTGCCGCTGCGTTTGGTGGCGCAAATAGGGTCGCCGTGGCACACCCTACGCGCCATTCCGGCGATACCTGCCCGGAGTGCCGCCGCGGAAAAGTGTACCCTCAGAAAGAGCCAGCGACGCTGGTGAGGTTCGTGGGGCACGCGCCGCTGGAAGCCACCGTGTTCGCGATGGAGCGGCTGCGCGGCAACGCCTGCGGGGAGGTTTTCACCGCGGACGAGCCGGAGACAGCGGGCTCGGCTAAGTACCACGAGAGGGCCGTTGCCATGATCGCTCTGCTGAAGTACGGCACCGGAGTGCCATTTAAGCGGCTGGAGAGACTGCAAGGCCAGCTGGGAATGCCTTTGCCCGCGGCCACACAGTGGGAACTCATGGGGGCTGCGGCGGAACTCCGGCGGGCGCTGGCGGAGTTGATCCGACAGGCAGCGCAAGGCCGCGTGCTGCAAACGACGATACCGGCATGCGCATTCTGCGATTGATTCGCGAGCCGGGCGTGCGCACGCTGTTTCAGAACTTCGGCAATGTTTCTCGCCTGCGTGTTTCCTTCCCGTGAAGAACAGCGCGAGGGTCCAGGTACTCACCGGACTGCCGGCATCCATCCAGATGTGCGATGCGCTTGTCGCGCAACGGCCGAAGGGCGTGAAGAATGCCGGTATGTGCTAGAAACGCTGGGCGGCGTTTATCACCACGATGCCCTGCCGCGGGAACGAAAATTGTCGCCGGAAGACCGGTTGCACTTCCATCAGGAGCACAGCGGGCCGTTGATGAGAGGGCTGCATGCGTGGATGGGGCCGCAAATGGGGGGGCATCAGACGGAACCGAACTCCGGACTGGGAAAAGCGATCTCCCACTTACGGCATCACTGGTCGAAACCGACGCTTTTCCTGCGACAGCCGGGCCCGCCAATCGACAATAACATCGTAAATGCCGCGCGCGGCATTTGTGGCGTTATGCCGACTCCCGGATTATGCCGCGTCCGCGGACTCCTGAGCCTTCCTGCCGTGGTTTCGATGCTTCCTGACGCGGCATAATCAGATCGCCTCTCCCGACTGGCATTCGTGCCAACCAGGAGAGCGAAATGACAATAGCCACAGCAGCAGGCAGAACATTACAGTGTCTGCTTGATGACGAGATCGAACCTTTCCTTCAACAGCTTCGCGCCGCTCGTTATACCGACGAAAGCGTGCACCGGAAGCGGGCCATCGCGAGAGAATTTGCGCAGTGGGCACAGCAACACCTGATCGTCGCCGACGATCTCAACAGGAATAGCGCGGCCGAATTCCTAGCCCGCTTGCCTCAAAGGGCGAAGACCCGCGTGGCACTGGAACGCGCGACCGTGCACTCGTTTCTAAAACATCTGTACACAAGGGGCCGTCTCCACCTCCCTAGCCCCGAGGAGACCGGCTCAGGCTGCGACAGGTATTTAGGCCGATACGAGAACTATCTGCGCAAAGATCGCGGACTCGCAGATAATTCAGTGCACGTCTACCTACCGTTCATCCGTGATTTCCTCAGTAGCCAAGTCATCCAGGCCGGTTGCCTCAGCCAGGACGCATTCGACACGTTGAGCATTCGGAACTTCCTGCTGGCACAGACCAAAGGCCGGTCGGAGGAGTACACCCGGCTTCTGGCCACATCGCTGCGATCCTTCTTTCGTTTTCTGTTCTTCACTGGCGAGACGGCGCGGGATCTCTCCAGTTCCGTTCCCATGGTCCGAAAGTACCGCATGTCGAAGCCGCCATCATTTCTTTCACCCGAGCAAACCGAGCGTGTGCTGGCGGCAACGGACAGAACCACATCGACTGGGCGCCGGGATTATGCCGTGTTGCTCCTGTTGGCTCGACTCGGCCTTCGCGCGGGAGAAGTAGTCTTGCTGGGATTGGATGACATTCGGTGGCGTTCCGGCGAGATCCTCATCCGCGGCAAGGGCCGCATGTTGGACCACTTGCCTTTGGTCTGCGATGTCGGTGAAGCGCTTGCCGCATACATTGGCGACGACCGCGGCGTCAGTGCATCTCGGCGGGTCTTTTTACGAACCTGGGCGCCGCGCGTCGGGCTGACCGGTCCGGCGGCGGTTGGACACATCGTGCGAAAAGCACTCGCCCGCGCCGGGGTGCGGCGCTCAGGCCGCGGCGCGGCCCATTTGTTCAGGCACGGTTTAGCGACCAAGATGATTCGGAACGGTGCTTCGATCGCGGAGATTGCCGAAGTCCTCCGGCATCGCTCACAGAACACTACTGCGATTTACAGCCAGGTGTCCTTCGAGGCCCTGCGTACGGTTGCTCAACCCTGGCCAGTCACAGGAGGTGCTCGATGAGTGCCCTCCGCGACGCTCTCCCACAGTATGTGGCACTCCGTCGGGCGCTCGGCACGAAGCTTCGGGAGCCCGCCAGGACACTGGAGCACTTTTTAGAATTCCTGGAACGAGAAGGAGCGGAGTTCATCACCTCGGAACTGGCGCTCCGCTGGGCCATGGAGCCGCAAGGTGTCCAACGCGCCACATGGGCGCGGCGGCTCGGCATGGTGAGACGGTTTGCCACCTGGTTCAGCACGATTGATGCTCGTACTCAGGTGCCGCCACACCGGCTCCTCGCTCCCCGCCGTAGGCGGAACAAGCCGCATATCTTCACTGAACAGGAAATCGCCCGGTTGATGGCGGAGGCTGCCAGGCTCGCTTCACCGACCGGACTACGAGCTCTGACTTATACAACACTTATTGGCCTGCTCACCTCCACGGGCCTCCGCCCAGGGGAAGCACTGGCGCTCGGCAGATCCGACGTGGATCTGGAAAACGGCATCCTCGCGATTCGCCAGACCAAGTTCGGAAAATCCCGCTTCGTGCCCGTCTCGGACTCGACGCGCGCGGCTCTTCAGGAGTATGCCAAGCAGCGTGATACCCTGCGTCCGAGCCGCCGGACGGACGCTTTTCTTGTTTCCGAGCGTGGCGCTCGGGTGCAGGGGTGTACTGCCCGCCGCACTTTCGCCAGAATCTCGTGCACTATCGGCTTGCGCACCGCCGCGGGAAACCGCCGGATCGGCCGTGGGCCGAGACTTCAGGACTTCCGCCACTGTTTTGCGACGCGCAAACTCATCGAGTGGTATCGAGTCGGCGTCGACGTCGGAAGAGAAATGCCAAAGCTCACTACCTATCTCGGACACGTCGATGTCGCCCACACCTACTGGTACCTGGAAGCGGTTCCGGAACTCCTGCAACTGGCCACCGACCGCGTGGGCGGGCACCAGACCGGAGGCAGACAGTGAAAGGTTCCAGTCTGCAATCCCTCATTCAGCTTTTCTTCACCGATCGATTGCGGAAGCAACTCGGCGTAAGCCCACATACGGTAGCCGCTTACCGTGACGCCTTCCGTCTGTTGCTCCAGTTCGCATCGGAACGTCTGAGCCGCGCGCCCTCCGAGCTATCCATCGCGGATCTCGACGCATCCTTCCTGGGGAAGTTCCTTGACTATCTCGAAGAGGTTCGCGGCAACTGTACGCGCACCCGAAATAACCGTCTGGCGGCCTTACACGCGTTCTTCCAATATGTGTCCATCAGCGAACCGGAACTTGCGCTGCACTGTCAACGCGTCCTGGCGATCCCATCGAAGCGGCATGAACGCGGCCCGGTCGCATTCCTCACCGAAGAAGAGGGCGCCGCGCTTATAGCGGCACCCAATCTGGACACATGGATCGGAAGGCGCGACAGAGTTCTTTTGCTCCTGGCCGTTCAAACGGGCCTCCGGAATACCGAACTCACATCGCTCCGGCGCCAAGACGTAGAGTTCGGCGCAGGCGCCCACGTCCGCTGTTTCGGAAAGGGCCGAAAGATGAGATGCACGCCACTGCGCCCGGATGTCACCGCGGTGCTCAAGGAATGGCTGTCCCGGCAGGAAGCCAAACCAGATGATCCGGTGTTCCCAAGTTCAAATGGAGGACGGTTGAGCGCCGATGCCTTCCAGCGGCTGGTTGCAAAGCATGTCGCGACCGCCGGTAAGAGTTGCCCAGCTCTCACTGCCAAGAAGGTCACGCCGCACACGCTGCGCCACGGTGCTGCCATGGCCATGCTTCGCCGTGGCGTGGATCTCAGTGTCATTGCTCTCTGGCTTGGCCACGAATCGACCGAAACGACCCAGATATACCTCCACGCTGATATGCAACTCAAGGAGAAAGCACTGGCGCACGCCGCACTGTCGGGCGCCGTGCCGGACCGTTTCCGGCCAACAGACTCGCTGCTCGCCTTCTTGGAGGGTTTGTGATTATGCCGCGCCTCGCAATTACACGAATTAGAGATCCTTCCAAATCGGAGCAGCCGCAACATCTCCGCGCGGCATAATCCGGGAGTCGGCATAACATCGTTGAGCGTGCTTTGAAGAAAGTCATTCTGAACCGGAGGAACGCACTCTTCTACAAGACGCCGAACGGCGCCGGAGTTGGCGATCTGTTCATGAGTCTGATCCACACCTGCGATCTGAACGGAGCCAATCCGTTCGATTATCTGACCGAGTTACTGCGGCACGCCGAGGAGTCGAAGCAAAGCCAATCGGTGTGGATGCCATGGAACTACCGCGACACACTGGCACGGCTCGCCACACCCGCCGCCGCGTAGTATGATGAATCCCGCCTGGCCGAAAAAGGGATCGATTCCGGCCATGCTTGGGTGACGCTCCGAGATGGCCAGAAAACGGACTTTTCCAAAGGCAAAATCGGAATACGTTTTTCGCCAGGCACGCAGCCGGCGAAAATGTTTCGTGCCGGGCTGTATGCCCGTGTCTCCACCAATGACCAGCACACTCTCGCGATGCAGAGACATGCCATGCGGGAGCATGCCGCCCGGCGCGGCTGTGCCATCGCGGTGCAAGTGCGCGATGTAAACTCCGGGGCGGCGCGCCCGGGAAGCCGGCGAGAAACTGCTGGAAGCCGCCCGCCGGCGGGAAATCGACGTGGTGTTGGTTTGGCAGCTAGACCGGTGGGGCCGGTCAGTAACAGACCTACTGGCTACCCTCAAGGAACTGGAACATCTCGGCGTCGGGTTCGTTTCGTTGACCGAGCCGCTGGACCTGACCACGCCAGCCGTTCGAGCGATGGCCGGCCTCCTGGCTATATTCGCTGAGTTTGAAAGGGAGGTTCTGCGGGAACGAACGCGGGCTGGCCTGGCTTATGCGCGGCAGAATGGGAAGCGACTGGGTCGGCCGGCAACCGCAGCCCTACCACGCTGCTGAAATCCGGAAACTGCATCGCGCCGGCGCCCGCAAATCCGAAATCGCTCGCCGGGTACAGATATCGGTCGCACCTCGGTGCGGCGAATTGTGGGAGCAAAGTCACGAAGAGACCCAAGAGAGAGCCTGTCCGGGACGACCGCATTCACAACGAAGCCATCGCCGACGCCAATGGGCCGGAAGAGCAGGTCATGGGATGGCATTGCTACCTCGACGACAAAATCCGATTCCCTTTTCAGGCCAGGTGCATCGGCGTCAAGATAGTTTCGCCTCTCAGAAAAGGAGAAACCGTCGAGGTCCTCCGTATGGCGCCGGAAGATGCCTGCTCCGCCGATATGCTCGTACTGATCCGCTGGCAGGGCCGGACGATGGCAGTTCCATTGTCCCAACAGGCGGCAGTTGATCCCGACGCCTCAACCGCCGAAGCCATTGCCGACTGGCATTACTGGGTGGGGCAGGGTTACTGCTTCTGACTTACTCACCGCTGCCGAAACCTCACGAAGCACTGGCGCCAACCATCGAAGCTGGAATGGATCTTGGAGGGGCGTCAGGATCTTTGGCGTGTGATTGAAGAGAAGAAGATCTCATCGATTGCGCTGCCGCCTCTTGGATGTGGCAACGGCGGGCTCGACTGGAGTGACGTGCGGCCGGAGATCGAACGGGCTCTTGGGTCGCTGGAAGCGGTGGAGGTAGTGGTATTCGAGCCCACCGAGAGTACCAGAATGTGGCGACACAAACCGGCGTGACGACTCTCACTCCGCCGCGTGCGCTGGTGGCGGAAATGGTGCGGCGGTATTGGGTTTTGGGCATCGAGGACCCGCTGGATTTACGGTTCTCCGCCGACAAGTACGGACCGTACTCGGACCGCCTTCGGCATCTGCTGAACGGATTGGATGGAAGCTATCTGCAATGCGACAAGCGATTGAGCGACGCCGGTTCCTCGGACACCATCTGGTTCGACGAGGAGCGGCCGGCATTCCTCGACCTCTATCTGAAGCAGAGCGAGCAACGTCCGCTGCAGGAGGTGCTGGATCGCACCGCCGCATTGATCGACGGGTTCGACCGCTCGGCACGGGACTGCTGGCCACGGTCGATTGGTTGATCCAGCGCGAACAGTGCGAGGCAACTCTCCCCGGAATACGGAGTGGATTGACGCATTGGCCCCCAGGTAAAGACGCCGCTAAACGCAAGTTACGGCTGTTCAATGACCGATTAGGGCACTGGAACGGTTGACCGCGTGATTGACTCGGACCCGGAGGCCGCGTGGCCGGGACCGGCGAGCCAATGGCTTTACTAACCCAACGCGAGTGGTGCACCAGCTATCGCCACGAAGATGGCGCCCTGATCGAGTTGTTCTACAACCCGGCCCTCACCTGCGCCGTTCAATACCACCGCATGACCGGTTACTTCTCCGCCGATGCTCTGGCGCTCGCCGCGCCCGGGATCGACGCGCTCATTACTAATAATGGCCGGATGCGGCTGATCGTCGGCTGCACTCTGCAACCGCCGGAGCAGGACGCCATCGGCGAGGGATACGACTGGTGAGCGCGCCTGGAAACCCATCTTCTGGCCGCCGATTTGACGCCCCCGGACGAGAAAGCAGGTCGCAGTCTGGAAATGCTCGCCTGGATGGTGGCGCAGGGACATCTGGATGTAAAAGTTGCTGTGCCCGTCGATCCCGACGGACGGCACGCGCACGCGCTGGGGCTGTATCACGAAAAGGTTGGCACGACGGATGTCGAAGGCAACAGGGCTGAGTTTTTCCGGGTCGATCAATGAGACGGCGGGCGGCTGGGTCAACAACCGGGAGAGCTTCCACGTTCACTGCGGCTGGTTCGGCGGCAGTGAGACAACCCATCTGGATGACGAGGTGGATGCCTTCGCCCGACTCTGGGAGGGGCGCGCACGATCGGTCAAGGTGTCCGACTTTCCCGACGCGCTGAGAAAGAAGCTGCTGGAGTTCCTGCCCAACGACGATCGCTTCGTTACACCGCCCGTTCGCAGGGCGGCCCAGGAGCAGGCGACACGTAAGCTACTGGCGGATGAGTTCCGGCGCATTGTGTGGACGTTCATCCGTGACGCGCGGCGCCTGGCACAAGGGCTTCGCGTGGGCGCGATGACCAGTGCCGTGACGCCGTGGGAGCACCAAGTGCGCACCTACACGCGATTCCTGAGTGAGTGGGCGAGCCGCGTGTTGATCGCCGACGAAGTCGGACTCGGCAAGACGATTTCCGCGGGCCTAATCCTCCGGCAGGCCATCCTGGGCGGACTTGCAGGGCGGGTGTTGATCCTGACGCCGAAGAGCGTCCAGATATAGTGGCAGAACGAGTTGTATGAGAAGTTCAATCTGAACGTACCGATCTATGACGGGTCGGCGCTGGTATGGAGGGCTGTGCACGGCGCGCGGGGCACCGTCGAGAAGTTCGCTGGTCGCGACGAATGGCAGGCCGCGCCGGTAGTGCTGGTGTCCAGTTTCCCGATGCGTCGCGCGGATCGTCAGCGAGAACTGCTTGATGCTGCTGATTGGGATCTCCTCATTTTGGACGAAGCGCACCACGCACGGCGGCGCGGTGCCGGGAGTGCGCAGGAGAAGGGGCCTAACGCGCTGCTCGGGCTGATGCGGAAGTTGCAGGTGAAGTGCCGGTCGCTCCTTCTGCCGACGGCGACGCCGATGCAGGTACATCCTGTCGAACTTTGGGATCTGATGGATTTGCTCGGGTCGCCGGATGAGTGGCACCAAGACGACGGCATCTTCCTGCGATATTTCCAACGCGCGTCGGGCAATCCCGCCCCCGAGGATCTGGAATACCTCGCGTCACTATTCCGCTCGACAGAGGCCACCTTCGGTGAGATGACAGAGGCCGAAGCAGCTCAGATCCTGCCGGGGGTTTCTGGTCACAAGCGCAAGAAGGTGCTGAGGGCCCTGCGGGACGTAAGCGCGATACCGCGCAAGACGATGGATGCGGATACCCGTCGCGCCGCCACGCGACTGTCGCAGGCTGCGAGCCCGCTACGTCACCGCATGATCCGGAACACGCGCGAATTGCTGCGGCGCTACAATCTTCCCGTACCCAAGCGCGATCCGCGTGAAGTTGTCGTGGAGATGACGCCAGCTAGAAGCGCCCTCGACGTGCGGTGGAGGATTTCATCGGCGATGTCTACCGTGCGGCCTCTCCCGAGAAGCGCTCGGCGGTAGGCTTCGTTATGACGGTGTATCGACGCCGTCTGGCATCAAGTTTCGAAGCGCTGAAACGGACTCTGAATGGGCGGCTGATGCGCACTGGAGGCATCACCGAGGAAGACGCGTCGCAGGATGAGACGTCGGATGAGGTGATGTCCGGCGAGGAAGTGGCTTGTCTTGCGGCAGAAGCGCCAGAGGCGATCGACGAGCGGGGTCGGATCAACGATCTGCTCCGGCGGATCGCGCAGTTGGGCACAGACAGCAAGGCGCGTCGGCTCAAGATCGAGTTGGATGCGTGCCTCGCGGATGGCTTCGATTCGATGATCGTGTTCACGCAATACAGCGACACGATGGAGTACCTCCGCGATTACCTGGCTGACCAGATGGCAGGAATGCCGGTAGCCTGCTACTCGGGCGCTGGCGGCGCCTGGCGCGATGCAAGCGGCCAGTGGGAGCCATGCTCGAAAGAGGAAATCAAGCGCAGGCTCCGCGATCGGCAGGTGCGATTGCTGGTGTGTACGGACGCCGCGGGCGAAGGACTAAACCTCCAGTTTGCAGGTGTGCTGGTGAACTACGACCTGCCGTGGAATCCCATGAAGGTGGAGCAGCGGATCGGACGCATTGACCGTCTTGGGCAGCGGCGTCCGGTAATTCGTGTGTTGAGCTTCGCATACAAAGACACGGCGGAGCAGGATGTATTCCTCACCGTCGGCACCCGCATCAATCTGCTTCAGGGAATTGTCGGGCGGCTCCAGCCGATTCTGTCCCGGTTGCCGCGCAGGTTCGAAGAATTGGGGCTGCTCGCCCGGGACGCGCGAGATGCGGCGCGCCAGAGATTCCTTGCTGACTTGGAACAACAGGTGAGGGATGCAGACGAGAGCGGTTTCGATATCGACGCGCCGGGTGGAAGGCTCGCTGGATCTGCCTACGCTTCCCGAACCGGCACTGACGCTCCGCGACCTCGACCGTGCCATTCAGATTGCGCGCGCCCGGCCACCTGAGGTGGACTTCCGGCCGCTGGATCCCGGATCGTACGGGATTGGGCTGCCGGGCGGCGAGGCGACCCGGATTACGACCGATGCCGGCGTCTTCGAGTTTTCATCAGACAACTTCCAGTTGTTCTCTCGTGGCGGCGACGCGTTCCGCGCATTCTGCGTGAATGGCGACGGCGGCAGCGCCGAAGGCCGCGGGATCGCGTGGATGGTTCAGCGTCCAGGAATTGCAGCGGAGTTCGTGGAGGCGACGCAATTCGGCCCGCGCACGGTGGGGAGCTTCGAGGAAACTCCTGGCGGCGCTTGACGTCGTTGGTGAACCGTGCGAGTTTCCGCTGGGAGATTGGCCCGGCGTGACGGTGTCGGTCATTGCGTAGTGTTGCGGGTGGAAACCCGCGCCAGCGCCTCGAACTTGAGGCGAATCAGCGGAAGCCGCCCAGGTCGATTCCCTTCTGTAGGATCAAGGGCTGGCACCTTGTCGTTTGCAAAAGCAACGACCAGACGTTTACCAATATGGTCAAACCCGTGCCCACGCGCGACGAAGTATCGCGTCGCGCGTAGACCTAAGCGCGGCTCGATTCACATCGACTGTGTCAGAAAAATCATGCAGCTGACCTCGAATGCCTCCTGCATTAATACGCGCTAGAAGAGTGGCGGCGGTATCGAGCAACTCGTCGTGAGCGGAGCATGTCTCATCGAAAGTCTCTCTAACCGCCCCGGGGGCCTGACCGCGTAAAGCGTGTAGATAATGCCGAAACGCCGCCTGTTAGTGAATCCTACTGAAGATGGCGCTGCGCCGCTGAACAAACAGCCTGGAACTTCTCGGGTGGAAACGAGCGTGCGTTCATCCACGTTCCTGACGCGATCGCATTGACTTTAGCAATCGACGCGATCAGCAGTTGCTAATCGCAGTAGCCCAAAGCCACTGCGGCGCCACGGAGCCGGAGGCCGGCGGCCAAGTCAATAACGTTTGCAAGCCAGTTGGGATCAGTCACCAAATAATTACCATTTCGATTCTCGCAAACGATATGGTATCCGGGCGTTTCCCAGCCTTCCGGCCTCCAGTAATCGAGCGATCTGATCCTCACGGACTGCATCACCGGATAATGAAACCGTCATCATGAGCGGCAGGTGGGGTTGAATCGCATTCGCTTCCGCAACAACGGCCCTTTGAGTCTCAAGCCAATCGTCATTGACGATGCTAGCCAACGTGCCCGGCAGCATCAGTGCTCGTGCGGCAGGTAGAATTGTGGGTCAAGCAGGTGTAGCTATCGCGGATTCCGTTGATCGTCTGGGCCAATCGCCAGAGTTGTTCCGCATTCAAGTCTCTGGGGTTTAGAATCGCTGTGCTGCCGTTCCATAAGGTCAGTAACGCACGGCAATGCTCCATCATTCCCCAGCCGAGTTGGAGGTGTAGTTCCATCATTCTGCTCCCGCTCTGAAACTGAAGCATCGTTTGTGCCATCGGAGGAACATTCCGACGTGCAGGTAGAGATCCACCTCAGATGACCTGATCGCGCACGCATATATTCTGTATCCAATCCAGGGCTTCCTTTGTGGATCTTGGACGATGGTCCCGGCGTTTTTTCGTCATTGCATCGAGCAGATCCCAGAAGTCCTGACCGGGCCGGAAATGAGAACCTGAGGGGGACGGGGCGCAATGACTCAACCCGCCGAAGCACGTCCAGATCGTTCGCGGGCGGGTAGCGGAACGGATGCTGGCCGGTTGCACACTCATACAGCGTGACTCCAAGTGCAAAAAGATCAGCGCGGCTGCCAATTTCGTCCTTGATGTTCCTGCACAGTTCGGGCGGCGCACAGCCCATGGTCATTTTGCCGAACGGCAGGCCTGTAGTCTAACCCCGCGGGGTAGAATCCTCCACCACTGTAGAAGCGGCACACTTCCGCAGTTGGCAGTTCCTACATTCTGCCCCAGGTTCCTGACTTGTCATGTCTCGTCGCAGGCGAGCTCAATGCTCCAGCTGTTGCCTTCGGCCCATCTCGGGCCTTCCAAGGCCTCTTCCTCGGTCCGGAACACCTGAAAGATGCGGATAACGTGCATGAGGCGAAACACCTGCTGCACGGCGGGAGTCAGCCCGAACAAGGCGAATTGTTTTTTGCGTCGCTGAGAATCCTTCAGTACTTCGACCAACGTGGCAATCCCTGAGCTATCGATATAGCGGATGGCCGCCAGATTCACGGCCATTTTGGGAGCCTCGATCAGGGTCTCGAAAAGTGTGCGGCGCAGGTCGGGAGACGTACCCAGATCCACATCGCCTTCCACCTCCACGATTCTCGCCCCTCCCGCCTCGCGGACAGATATTCTTATAACATTTTCCTCAACGCTTGGTCGCCACGAAACGGTCCCGGGATCAACCAGTCTCCGTGCATTACGTCTGGTAGACATTGCTGCACCATGACACCACGGCCCTAGAGCGTATCGAACTCCCCGAATTCAAAGTAGTCCGGTGACCTCAATGGACGTTCTTCGATAACAAGCTCCGCGTGGCCAATCGACCGAATCTCCACCTTAATGTGAGTCAGACGCGACTCCACGATGCCCTCGCGAAGCGCGTTCTCGCGGATGACCGAAACGCGCCTGATGACTGCCGATGGGCTCTTTACCAGACGCCCGATTTGGCGCACCGGAACTCCCGTGCCCTGGTCGAGCCAGATCTCGCCTTGAATCAGGCCTGGCCGCTTACGGCGCGGTGTGATTTGGAACGCGTAGGCAAGGTCAGGTCGAACGTTCCAATCATACTTCACCGCCCGCCCGGAGGCAAACCTCAGCGGGGACGAACAGGTTGTCGCCGGCATCGTGCGATGAACTTAGCCCGGTTGAAATAGCTGAGGGAACTGGCAGCGGCCCATGCTCGACTTGCGGGTCCTCGTCGAAGTCTCTTGCCGTGGCGAGTTAGATGAGCCTTTCAAATTCTGGTGGCGCCGTAGGTGCTGGTCGGGCCGTAGAATCGTCTTCGATACCTGACGAAATGGCCGCCCGCGCGACACCCAGTCGAACGGGTGACAGTCGCTTTGCCGATCTTTCAAGGGTCCCGAGAGAACTGGTTCTCAGGCCACAGTGGGTGGTCTGGAAAGCGGCACTGCGGAACGGAAAGCCCACAAAACTGCCGGTGAGCCCGATGACCGGCCGGCTGGCTGCAATTGACAGCTTGACGAGTTGGGCTGACTACGAATCTGCCGTGGAGGCAGTGGATCGTTTTAAGTGCGAAGGCATCGGATTCGTCTTCACCGACTCAGACCCGTACAGCGGAATAGATCTGGACGATTGTCGCGACCCGCAGACCGGCGAAATGCAGCCGTGGGCCCGCGACATCGTTCAGACACTGCAATCATACACCGAAATCAGTCCATCTCAGCAGGGAGTCAAAATCTGGGTTCGTGGCAAGCTTGCCGCGGGAAAGCGCAATCGCACCGCCTTCGAGACGGGCGAAGTGGAGATTTATTCGCGAGGCCGGTACTTCACCGTGACCGGCCAACAGTTACCGGGAACGCCTGACGCCATTGAGGATAGGCAGGCTGCGCTAACATCGCTCCACGGCCGAATATTTGCTTCGAAGACAAAACCCAAGAAGCCGCGCGCCCCAGTGGGTTGTTCCGTCGGCCTAGATGATGCGGAACTTCTGGTGCACGCGCGAAGAGCCAAGAACGGAGCAAAATTCGCCGATCTCTGGAACGGCGACTACGGTGGCTACTCCTCCCAATCGGAAGCCGATTTGGCCTTGTGTTCGATGTTGGCGTTTTGGACGGGAAAAAATCGCTCCAGGATGGATCTCCTATTCCGTCAATCCGGTCTCATGAGGGAAAAGTGGGAGCGAGAGGATTACAGAGAACGGACAATCACCGCCGCCTGCGACATGACAAAGGAGATCTGGACGCCGCCTACGGCGGCAAATGGGTTCGCAAAGCCCGCCACTAATGGAGCGTCGCAGGGCACCGCCGCGGCTTCTCCTGGTTCAGCCACGCAAGACCAACCGAGGTATGCAGGTCAACCCTACGCGATCCATAACGGGCATCTTTACGGTTTCAAGCTCTTTCGCGAAAACTACGTTCCATTCAAAATAGCCAATTTCGACGCCCGAATCGTCGCTGACATCGTTACGGACGACGGCGCAGAACAATCCCGAGTCTTTACGAT
The DNA here is from genome assembly GCA_963818855.1 of Bryobacterales bacterium. GTDB lineage: Bacteria > Acidobacteriota > Terriglobia > Bryobacterales > Bryobacteraceae > Bog-159. The sequence goes on from CAWFUH010000003.1 coordinate 106,443, forward strand.
TGAGACCGCACTCGGTACCAGGAAAAATAGGGTCGACATCTCAGCGAAAGACTTTAGGGCCATGAACTGGGTTGCCGAAAAACTCGGAGGTATGGCAATCGTCTACCCTGGCCTTACTGAGTACGCGCGGACAGCAGTTCAATTTCTCTCCGGCGAAATCCCAACGCGGCACACGTTCAGTCACACGGGGTGGCGTTCAATCGACGGCCAGGAATACTACCTTCACGGTGGCGGCGCAATTGGTCCAGAGGGTAACCGCCCAGATGTACGCGTCAGCCTTCAAGACAAGCTTCCCAACTACCAACTGCCAAGCCCACCACGCAATACAGACTGCGTCGCCGCAATCCGGGCCAGCCTGCAAATGCTGGATGTCACATTAGACCGGCTAACATTTCCCGTTTACGCGGCGATTTGGCGCTCGATTCTTGGTAGCGCAACGTTTTCAATTCACATCGCAGGTTCTTCGGGTGCCGGGAAGAGCCAATTGGCGGCACTCGCACAACAGCATTTCGGGCCAGCGATGGATGCCGACAATCTGCCGGCATCCTGGCTGGCAACAGCCAATGCGACTGCGCTTCTTGCTTTTTACGCGAAGGACACGCTTCTTACCGTTGATGATTTCGTTCCAGTTGGAAATGCCGCAAGCCAGCAAAAGCTTCACAGCGAGGCCGACCGCCTACTGAGGTCGCAGGGAAACAGCGCGGGGCGGCGCCGGCTTACATCCGACGGGCGGCTCGTGGCCAATCGGCCCCCGCGAAGCCTTATTCTCTCAACCGGAGAAGACACCCCGAAGGGTAAGAGTCTGAGCGCCCGCCTCTTATTGCTGCGTTTTCCCAAGGGCGCAATGGACTGGGAGAAGTTAACAGAATGCCAACGATTGGCGGCTAGGGGCAGCTTTGCTGTGGCAACGGCGAGCTTTATTAAGTGGCTGTCGCCTCAAATCCGTGAAATCCAAAGCAGCATGAAGGAGCGGCGCCTCTTCCATAGGAAAAGCCTGGATTTGGAAGACATTCAGCACATGCGCACTCCCGAGAATCTGGATGCATTGCGGTTCGGCTTCACGACCTTTCTCGATTTTGCCGAGCACATTGGGGCAGTCAGCGGAGCGGAGAGGCAGTCGCTGGTCAAGCGCGCCGAAATCGCAGTTCAGGAAACCGTTGTCGGTGAGGCCCAGAAGCATGCTGAGCACGAGCCTGCTCGAATCTTCCTTAGGCTGGTTAGGACCGCCGTCAGTATGGGAAAAGCTCACCTGGCTGGCCGGGATGGTGGGGCGCCAGAAGGAGCACGACCGTGGGGCTGGTACACTCCGGCGGGTGCCGTCCGCGAGAAGCAAAGCCGCGGGGATCGAATCGGGTGGGTACAAGGGGATGACATATTCCTATTGCCGGACGCGGCACACGCGGTTGCCGCTCGATTGGCGCATGAGCAGGGGGAAAGCCTCACCGGTACGGTTGAGACAATCAAGCGCGACCTGAAGGAACAAGGGTACCTCGCACGAACCGATACGAAGCGTCGCACGATAACCATGCGGCGAACCATCGAGGGCGAGGCGCAGGACGTACTATTCCTCACATACCGATCCTTCCAGCAAGCCTCCATGGGATCTACCGCCAATGCTGACAATGCTGACACCGTCGACGATGATGCCGGATGGGAGGGGGCTGCCGACTGAATTTTGGAAGCGGCTCGTCGGCACAATGTCGGCTGAGCGGTCGATCCTTGTCGGCTCTTGCGACACGCATATTTCAGCGAGCCTCAGCCCCTTACAGCTCCTCTGTCGGCTTTGTCAGCAGCTTGAAAACAGGAGAAAGCAAAGGTTGACAAGAGCCGAAATGCTGGATGTCGGCAACGGTCGAGTTTTTGTCAGCATGCTGACATCCGCCGGCGAATCGCTTCGCCTTCAGGAACGCCTACGCTCCTGCGCTCCCCGCTCGGTCTCTTCTTTCGAGACGGCGAGGACGTGCCTGACGGCGGGGATTAGGCAGCGATGCGGAGTTGAGTTCTGCAAGGGCTCAGCCAGCCAATGTCGTACCGAGTCGCCCCCTACCTACTCGGCCTCGAAGCATTGCACCGACGCCGGACCTTTTGCAAGCAAAGCAACCCTCGAAGAATCAGCAAGCTAGAAGTCTCAATTGCTCCTTTATTGCTCCCAATTGCTCTATTGTTTTGGATCTGGAGCAATGCGCTAGCCTCTGCGAGCCGAATGCCATCGCCCGCTTCGTGTCACGCCCACAACTACCACTCGACCCTCTTCCCGCAATTCTCGCAGGAGAGTCTGCAATTGCTTTCGGGAGAGTTCTCGCAAAACATCCTGGAGATCAGCGAGTCGGGATCCTTCTGGTTCAGAGTCCCGAATATGACGAGCCAGCAACTCCTTATGCGTTTCGCGATCCAATCCTCTTTGCCGCGTGTAGCGTCCACGCTTCCCGAGGAAACTGTAGAACCGTCGCGACAATAGGAACCGCACTCCCCTTCCGCGGCCAATTCGTTCGATGATACCCTGCTCCAAGAGATGGTCCAGTCGAGGTCTTAGCGCTTCAGGCATCGGTTCCTGCCGCTGCACGTAATCGAGCGCGATCAGGTCTGCTGTTCCGAACGATACCTGCTCCTCCAGCCCGATTCGCTCAAGGAAACGCATAAACTGCGGGTTCTGGACCTCGCCATGCAATGTGACCGAAACCTGATGATCGTCGGTTCCCGAGAAATCCGGCCGCGGCTTGCCCTCTTCAATGAGATTGCGGAACATGAAATCGATACCTTGTCCTGAACGCTCCACGAGACGACACTTTGCGCACGTTTCAGCAATACGACGGTTTCGAGGCGACTGGCGGTTTAGGATATTTTCCAAGGTGATCCCAGTTGGAAGGCCACCCGGGCTCACGACCTCGAGTTTTCTGGGGAATTGACGGATGAAGACCGAGCCGGCCAGCCTGTAGTCGCGATGGGTTACCGCGTTCAGGATAGCTTCGCGTACAACTCGTTCATTAAAGGTGGGTATTTGTTTTACGAAGAGACTCTCCTGATCATGCTGGACCTCATTGCGGAGATTGATGGCATTCCACAACTCGTCGAGTATGTCGAAGAACCCCTTACGGAACTCCAACCGCTGCTGGTAAGCAATCTGATCTTCGGAGGAACGGTATTCGAATATGACCTCGGATTGCGGCAGGCGCCGGCCAAGGCTGGAAGTCGTCCCAAATAGAATCAGGGCAGCAAGTGTGATTTTGCCATCCTGCAGGAGTTCAGCGTCTTCAAGAACCTGCTCAATGGGCGTGGTAATGCGAGACACGTTTCCAGACTTCTCAATCCAAAGCGAGCGGAAGCGCTCAAGCGCGGGAATATCGAGGTCAGTCACCTTCGCTCCGCGGCAAATCTCTGAACTGAAGTCGGGACCGGCCTCAAAGAGAATGCGTCTGAGTTCATCTTGCGTCATAGGGCGCAACGTTTCGCCAGCCCGCATCCAATACGCCCCATCGACCTCAATTGGCATACCGATCGGGCGAGGAGGAACTTTAAAGATCAGGACTCGCCCAACGGGATCTCGAAACTCTTCACACTCAATCTTGAGGCGGAGCCGCTCAACGAGACCGGCAATGGTCCTCGCGGTCTCTACAAAAGCAGCGGTGCCCACCACCTTCCTCGGTTTTTTGTCGGAAACGCCAAGGATGATCCTGCCGCCGCCTTCGTTCGCGAGCGCAGCGCAGTACTTCACTAGCTTGTCAAAATGGAAATTCGCCTTGGCTTCTTTGAATTCGAGGCGCTCACTTTCGGACTCGGCCAGCCATTCTTTCAGGACTCTAAGAGAATATCAGGATGCAAGCTTTAGCCATCTCGCGTCCCGCCAGGCCGAATTTGCATCCTCCGCGCGGGGGAGTTACCCGGTTGCCTCTAAGAGGACCGCGCCCGATAACCAGGTTTATCGTCAGGTATCCTCGCAAGCAGCCGGTCTCCATATTCAAGACGTCGGTCGGCGGAACGCGTACCAGCCGCCGAACGACCTGCCCAGATCCGGCCTTCCTGGGAGTCTGCCGTAGGAGTCTGCCGCACTCCTCGAAATGGGCGTTACTCGGCCACTTGATGTGAGCGGGACTTACCGGGAGTAATCTCCCAGAACACCTTTCAGGTCAACTTCCGGATGCCCGACGACTCGGGAGTTGAGAGTAAAGCCGGGTCAATCCGATTCGAGGAAGGCCGCCTTGCAGGCTGCAAGATGCTTCTTGATGAGCCTGGGCAGTACCCCAATAGTACCGCTAACTGGCCCGCTATTGGCTCGTCATCCAGAACAGCGAGCCGATGTTATTGAAAATTAACTATAAGAATTGGTGGAGGCGGCGGGAGTTGAACCCGCGTCCGAGAAAGCCCGCCATGAAGAGAACTACGTGCGTAGCACGGTTCAAAATCTTCGGCACCCGCCTCAGAACCGGCAAGAGTAGCGGCTGCCTAGTCCGGTTGATCTCGGCCTGATGCTCCGGACCGAAGCACTTCAGCCTATCCCGCAAGATGACGCTCACTCACCGCCGCGCGGGCTCAGCGGCTGGAGCGGCTACCTAATTAATTAGGCGGCGTATGCGAACTGATTGTTGGCAGTTCTGTTTTTCCGATCGTTTTACGGGAGCTCGGAACCCGGCACGCCTCCCCATCACGATTCAATCCCGTCGAATCCGTTGCGCCCCCATTTGCAGGACTTGCGGTCCATCGGTTGAGTCCGCGATTGAGATACGACTTCATTTTAACACGCCCAGCCGTTAACTTTCGGGCCACTGGTTCGTCAGGAACAAAGAGAGCCGTCCAGCCGTCCTTTAATAGAGGCCCAGTGAGCCGAAACCGAAAGTTCCGTCCCAGCGCTTCCTTTTGGGAGGCAACGCGCATCGCCTTTGGCTCTCTGCACAAGAACAAGCTGCGGAGTTTCCTCACGCTGCTCGGAATCATTCTGGCTACTACCACGCTCATCGCGGTGACTGCACTCATCCACGGTATGAATGTATACATATCCGATAAGGTCTCGAATATGGGCGCAGACGGGTTCCGTATCGTGCGCATGGCGTGGTTCGGCCCATGGGATCCGAAGAAGTTTTACGAAATGATGAAGCGCAACCCGGAGATCCAGCGTGATGAATACGAGTTCGTCAGGAGCCAGGCCACGCTGCTGAAAGACATCGGAATCATGGTCTCGAAGCGTACGCGCGTTTCCTACAAAGGCGATTCCATGGAGGATGTGGACGTGGAGGGAGTGACCGACAATATTCCGGCAATTAACAATGTGCAGGTGGACATCGGGCGCGGGATCACTCCCGAGGAGGCGCGGCGTCACGCATCTGTGATCTTCATCGGGAGCGACATCCGGAACCGCTTCTTCCCTACCGTGGACCCCGTCGGCAAGACCATCGAAGTGGAGGGTACGCCGTACCAGGTGGTGGGCGTGGCCAAGGAATTGGGCAGCGTGTTCGGTAACTCGCAAGACAATTTCGTGATGATCCCGGTGGACAGCTACTTCAAGACATACGGCGCGCGGTCAGGCATACGGCTGATCGCCAAGGCGATCGACCAGACGCATCTGGCGGAGGCCCAGGACGAGACGCGCACCCTGTTGCGCTCCTACAGGCATCTGCGGCCGGGCCAGGACGACAATTTTTCTATCTTCGCGTCGGAAGCCTTCGTCACCCTCTGGGAACGGCTCACGTCGGCAATTGCGGCGATGGCGGTGGGCATCGTATCCGTGTTCATGGTAGTGGGCGGCATTGTGATCATGAACATCATGCTGGCGGTGGTGACCGAGCGCACGCACGAGATCGGGATTCGCAAATCGCTGGGCGCGCGGCGGCGCGACATTATGAACCAGTTCCTGGTGGAATCGGCCTGCCTTGCGGCGAGCGGCGGTTTGGCCGGCGTGGTGATCGCGTGGGCCATCGCCGTGTTGGTGCGCAACGTGACAGCGGTGCCCATGGCACTGCCGTGGACCTCCATTTTTCTGGGCGTGGGCCTTTCGGGCATGGTCGGGCTGTTCTTCGGGATCTATCCGGCGCGGCGGGCAGCGCGGTTGGATCCGATTGAAGCCCTGCGGGTGGAGAAATAATCGATGACGCGGCTGGCGTTCTACAACGGATTCATGCTGGCGCTCGAAACCATACGGTCGCACAAGCTGCGGGCATTTCTGACCGTGCTGGGAGTAATCATCGGCACGGGCACCATCATCGGAGTGGGCGCCATCATGACCGGGTTCGACAGCTCCATTACCGCGGTGCTGCGCAGCTTCGGGCCGAATTCGATCATCGTGTTCAAATTTCCGGTGGGACCACGGACGCATCGCCTCAGCCCCGAGGAGCGCACGCGCAAGAATCTCACCTGGCAGAACGCGGTGGATATAGCCGAGCGCTGCTCGTCGGTGGAGAATGTGTCGCCCATGCTTTTCGGCCCGGATGAGATCCAGAACGCGCACTACAAAGCGAACGACATGTACGACGTGAACGTGATGGGCGTGGAGGAGGCCTATGCGCGCGGCGGGCAGGTGGACATGCACCTGGGGCGGTTCTTCACCGAAGAAGAGAGCCGGAGGAGAGCGCCGGTAGCGGTGATCGGCGAGGATATAGAAAAGGGGTTGTATGCGAATCTGGATCCCATTGGTAAAACGGTGACCGTGGACGGGCACGAGTTGCAGGTAATCGGCACCATGGTCCGGCCGGCCGCCTCTTTCTTCGGCGATCAGGATACACGCGTTCTGATTCCGTACTGGATGATGCAGAAGATGTATCCGAACGCGCGCGAGAACGCCATTGTAGTGACCGCTAAAAACGGCCAGCTTCCCAAGGCCTTGGACGAGGTACGCACTATTCTACGGATCGACCGGCGGGTGCCCTACGATAAGCCCGATAACTTCGCGCTTTCGACCGCGGACCAGATGGTGGCGGATTTCCGGCAGATCACGGCGATCACGTTCCTGGTGATGGCGGTGCTGAGTTCGATCGGGCTGTTGGTCGGCGGCATTGGGGTGATGAATATCATGCTGGTGTCGGTGACGGAGCGCACGCAGGAGATCGGCGTGCGCAAAGCCATCGGGGCGCGGCGGCGCGATATCGTGCTGCAGTTTTTGCTGGAGGCCGCGGTTTTGACGAGCCTGGGCGGCATTGCGGGGATTATGTTCGGCTGGGCGATCGCGCTGGTCAGCAGGCTGGTGTTCACCTCGCTGCCGGCGCAGGTGCCGGCCTGGGCGGCGATATTGGGCATCGTGGTTTCGGTGAGCGTAGGGCTGTTCTTCGGCATCTGGCCGGCGTATAAGGCGGCGCAACTGGATCCGGTGGAAGCGTTAAGGTACGAGTAGCCCGCGCCAGATGAGCACGCTGACCATTCGAATTCAGGAGGACAAGCTCAATCGCTTGCGCAGTCTGGCAAAAGCCAGAGGCATGAGCATCAACCGCCTGATGGACGAGTTGGCAACCTCGGCATTGACGCGGTATGGCACCGAGACACGTTTCGAAGCACAAGCCCAGCGCGGCTCCAGAAAACGGGGCTTGGCGGTGCTGGATAAGCTGGATCGAGCCTTCACTAAGCAGCGGTAACTGTTGAAGTCAGCAGAATTGCTGGGTCGACGTCAATTAAAGGTTCCCGGTCGGCGGTAATTCGGCAGGCAATCGTTTATACCTCGCGGCACGCCGCAGACTTTTTTTGACAATGCCGTTCACAGTCGTGATCGGGGCCGCAGGTTTTGTCGGCGCCAACGTGCCGCCCAGGTCAGAATCGACACCGGAGCCAGCACTAGCCAGAACAGCCCGACGAGTCGTGGACTAAAGCGACCCAGAAACGCGATGCCCAGCACAATACCAAGAAAGGCGCCGCAGCTGAGCGTTAGGTGCGCTCGTGGAGCGGCGGCGGCGTTCGACCCTCGGCACGCCCAAGACCAAATTCGTTATCGGCCCAGTTTCCGACAATCCACCAGAGAAGTGGCCCGACAAATGAAAAAAAATGACGACGTCGACTACTCGTTCGGGCAACCAGTTAATTAGAATTACTCCGATTAATTAACATCGCGGGGAGGTTAATGGATTCAGCAAGTTGAATCTAGGGATAGGGTGCCAAGCTGCGCCGAAATGCCAGCCGGCTCTCTCCAGTTTTGCTAAAGGCGACGCGGCCTTGCGCCGCCCCGTAATAAAACAGCGATGCAGATACCACAGCCAATACGATCGGAAGCAGCCAACGTAGACCGAGCCGTTTGATTGTCTTCCTGAAGAGATCTGCTAGGTTAGCTAAGCTAGTACCGTACCCGTAAGTGGACGAGACCGTTTCTTAGATCCGCCAGCTGCGATCCTACCCCACAAACTGCCGCCAATCCACGCCCCGCATATCCCCCGTCTTCAGATACTGCTCGTGCAGCTTGAATGCGGCCGTCAAGGTCTGCGGCGTATGTCCGCCTTCCACCATCTCCAGGTATCCGGTCAACTCGTCGCGGAAATCGGGATGCGCGCAGTTGTGGATGATCAGCGTGGCGCGTTCGTAAGGTGACCGTCCGCGCAGGTCGGCGATGCCATACTCCGTTGCCACAATCTGCACGGAGTGCTCACTGTGGTCCATGTGGCTCACCAGCGGCACGATGGTCGAAATCTTGCCGCCCTTGGCCGTCGACGGGCAAGTGAAGATTGAAAGGTACGCGTTGCGCGTGAAATCGCCCGAGCCGCCGATGCCGTTCATCATCTGGCGCCCCATCACGTGCGTGCTGTTCACATTGCCGAAGATGTCCACTTCAATCGCAGTGTTCACGGAGATGATGCCCAGCCGCCGGATCACTTCCGGGTTGTTGCTGATCTCTTGCGGCCGCAGCAGAATGCGCGAGCGGAACCACTCCAGGTTGTCGTAGACGTCGCGCAGGGTGGCGTGGCTCACCGTGAGCGAGCAACTGCTGGCGAATTTCACGCGCTCGTTCTTCATCAGGCGAATGACAGAATCCTGAATCACTTCGGTGTACATCTCGAAAGCCGGGATGTCGGGATGCTTGCCTAGCGCGCCCAGCACCGCGTTGGCGATATCGCCCACGCCCGACTGAATCGGCAGGAAGCATTTCGGTACACGTCCGGCGGCGATTTCGGCGGCCAGGAACTCCGCCACGTTCTGCCCGATCTTGTCGGTGACGGGTGTCGGATCGGCGAATCCGTGCGTTTCATCGTCCGCGGCCGTCTCCACTACGCCCGCGATGCGCGAGGGGTCCACCTTGATCACCGGCGAGCCGATGCGGTCCGAAGCCGCATAAATGGGGATCTCGCGGCGGTGCGGCGGGTCGGCCGGTTCGTAGATATCGTGCATGCCCAGCAGCGTGGGCGGATGGCGATGGTTCAGCTCGATGATGATCTTCTCGGCCTTGCTGCAGAACGTCGGCGCGCATCCCACCGACGAGGTGAGCACGATGCCGCCACCGGCGGTGATATCGCTCGCCTCCACCACGGCCCAATGCACGGGCCCCAGAAAACCGTAGCGCGTGGCCTGCGGCATCAGCGAAAGATGCATGTCGAAGAAGCGCGTTTGCCCGGCGTTGATGCGCGCACGCAGCGCCGGGTCGGACTGGTATGGCGTGCGGAAGCTGATGGCATCGGCCTTGGCGAGGGCGCCATCGAGCGACATGCCGGTGGAAGCGCCGGTGAGCACCCCGATCCGGAATTCGCGGCCGGCCGCGTGCTCGGCGGTGGCCCGCTCCGCGATGGCCATGGGAACGGCCTTCGGCGCGCCGGCCGGTGTGAAGCCGCTGAAACTGACGGTCTGGCCGTGCTCTACCAGCCCGGCAGCCTCCTCGGCCGACAGCAGGGGAAAAGAAAAAATCATATGGGATTCTCCGTGTAAATCCGGATCAGACTGCGTACGGCACGATACGGACTGAGACGGCCGTCCAGCACATCCTGTTCGTAGGTCGCGATCTTTTCATGCACACCCTCATGCCGCAGAAACTCGTCGCGCAGCGCTTCTTCGATCAGGTCGTACATCCACTTCTTCACTTGTTCCTGGCGAATTCTGACGAGTTGGCCAGTGCTGGTCAGCCAGGCATTGTGCTCGAGCACGGCATCCCAGATTTCGGCGACGCCTTCGCGCGCGCGCGCCGAGCAGGTGATTACGCGCGGCGTCCAACCCGTGCCGGTGGGAGAGAACAGATGCAGCGCGTTCTCGTATTCGCGCCGGGCGGCTTCGGCCTTCGCGCGATTGTCGCCGTCGGCTTTATTGAAGGCGATCAGATCTGTCATCTCCACGATGCCGCGCTTCATGCCTTGCAATTCGTCGCCCGCGCCCGCCAGCATCAACAGCAGAAAGAAATCCACCATGTCGCGCACGGTGGTCTCCGACTGGCCCACCCCCACAGTTTCCACCAGCACATTGCGGTAGCCAGCGGCCTCGCAGAGCTTCATGGTTTCGCGCGTACGGCGGGCGACTCCGCCGAGCGAACCGCCTGAGGGCGATGGCCGGATGAAGGCGCGCTCGTCGTTGGCCAGGGTTTCCATGCGCGTCTTGTCGCCCAAAATGCTGCCGCGGGATAACTGGCTCGATGGGTCCACGGCCAGCACGGCCACTTTTTCGCCGCGCTCCGCGGTAAGGTACGCGCCCAGCACTTCGATGAGCGAACTTTTGCCCGCCCCCGGCACGCCAGTGATGCCCACGCGAATGGAATCGCCCGCGTAGGGCAGGCATTGTTCCAGCACATCCTGCGCCAGTTCGATGTCTTCGGGGCGCAGGCTTTCGATCAAAGTGATGGCCTGGCTGAGGATGGTGCGGTCGCCGCGCAGCACACCTTCGACATACGCGTCGCGGGCCAGGCGCGGGCGGCGGATCATTGTAATACTGTCCACGGGATTACTGTGGGACAGGACTCCAGTCCTGCGGCCGACGTCCACGTCGGGCTGCGTGCGGGTCCTGGAGGACCTGCGCAGACCTGGAGGTCCGCCCCACCAGCAAGCTGCCTGCCCCACATTTAGGCGCTCTCCACGGGCGCGATGGACAGGGCTTTGAGAATCTCTTGCGCGGCCAGCGCGATCACCGTGCCCGGTCCATAGATGCCGGTTACCCCACTCTTGTACAGGAAAGCGTAATCCTGCGGCGGAATCACACCGCCCACGATCACCAGGATGTCGTCGCGGCCCAGCTTTTTCAGCTCTTCGATGACCTGCGGCACCAGCGTATTGTGGCCGGCCGCCAGCGACGAAACACCGAGCACGTGCACGTCGTTCTCCACGGCGTGGCGCGCCACTTCGCGCGGCGTCTGAAACAGCGGGCCGATATCCACGTCGAACCCCAGATCGGCGAACGCGGTGGCGATCACCTTGGATCCGCGGTCATGGCCGTCTTGTCCCATCTTGGCCACCAGCATGCGCGGCCGTCGGCCGTCGGCAGCCGCGAATTCATCCGCCATGTGACGGGCCTTGATAAAGTTTTCGTCCATCTTGCTCTCCGCAGAGTAGATGCCGGAAATGGTGCGGGTAACCGCCTGGTAGCGCCCCCACACGCGTTCGAGCGCAGTAGAGATCTCGCCCAGCGTAGCGCGCCGGCGGGCCGTTATGACGGCCAAATCGAGCAGATTGCCCTGATGCGTTTCGGCGCATCGCGTGAGGGCGGCGAGCGATTCGTCGACGTCGGCGGCGTCGCGCGTGCGGCGCAGTTCCCCCAGGCGGGCGAGCTGCGCAAAGCGCACCGCCGTATTGTCCACCACCCGCACATCCAGCGCGGCATCCGTGTCGGTCTGATACGCATTGACGCCCACGATGATGTCCTTGCCGGCATCGATGCGCGCCTGTTTGCGCGCGGCGGCTTCTTCGATGCGCATCTTGGGCAGTCCGGTTTCGATAGCCTTGGCCATGCCGCCCAGCTTCTCCACTTCCTGGATCAACTGCCAGGCGCGATGCATCAGCTCGTGCGTCAGCTTTTCGACGTAATACGAACCACCCCACGGATCGACCACCTTGGTGATGCCGGTTTCCTCCTGCAGGTAGATCTGCGTATTTCGCGCGATGCGCGCGGAAAAATCGGTGGGCAGCGCCAGGGCTTCGTCGAGGGCGTTGGTGTGCAGCGATTGCGTGTGGCCCAGCGCGGCCGCCATTGCTTCCACGCACGTGCGCACCACGTTGTTGAACGGGTCTTGCGCGGTCAGGCTCCAGCCGGAAGTCTGGCAGTGCGTGCGCAGCGCCATCGATTTCGGGTTCTTAGGATTGAATTGCTTCACCAGCTTGGCCCACAGCACCCGCGCGGCGCGCATCTTGGCAATCTCCATGAAGTGGTTCATGCCGATATCCCAGAAAAAGGAGATGCGCGGAGCGAAGCTGTCGATGTCCAGGCCGGCGCGAATCCCGGTGCGCAGGTATTCGAGACCATCGGCCAGCGTGTAAGCGAGTTCCAGATCGGCGGTGGCGCCGGCTTCCTGCATATGATAACCGCTCACGCTGATGCAGTTGAATTTCGGCATTTTTTCCGAGGTGTAGCGGAAGATGTCGCCGATGATCCGCATGGAGCCTTCCGGCGGATAGATGTAGGTGTTGCGGACCATGAACTCTTTCAGGATGTCGTTCTGGATGGTGCCGCTGAGTTTTTCGGGCGGGACGCCTTGCTCTTCGGCCGCCACGATGTAGAACGCCATGATGGGCAGCACGGCGCCGTTCATGGTCATGGACACGGACATCTGGTCGAGCGGGATTTGGTCGAAGAGGATCTTCATATCCAGCACGGAGTCGATGGCCACGCCGGCTTTGCCGACATCGCCCACTACGCGCTCGTGATCGGAATCGTAGCCGCGGTGGGTGGGTAGATCGAAGGCGACCGATAGGCCCTTCTGGCCTGCCGCGAGATTGCGGCGATAGAAGGCGTTGGATTCCTCGGCCGTGGAGAAGCCGGCATACTGGCGGATGGTCCAGGGCTGGCGGAAGTACATGGTGGAATACGGACCGCGCAGATAGGGCGGCAGACCGGCGGCGTAAGCCAGGTGCTCCATGCCTTCCAGGTCCGCGCGCGTGTACCAGGGCGCGATGGCGATGTGCTCGGGAGCGAGCCACTCGGAACCCGCGGGTGCGCCTTCCTCGCGCGGCACAACGGGCGTGGGTTTGAAATCGATCTTAGAAAAATCAGGCCGCATGGCTACCCTCATCAGTTGCCGGACTGAAGTCCGGCGCGGGCTGAAGCCCGCCTTCCAGGCGTTGCTGCCAGGCTCGCAGGACCTCCGCCGCGTTGCTTCGAACGTGCACGAAATCCGCGACGCCGGCCTGTTTCAATTGCTCGATGGAATCCGCCGGGTTGCCGGCCACAATCACCGGCGTGGCCTTGCCGGCGTTCCGCAATTGTTGAATGACGCGCGGGGCGAGGGCGGCGTACTCGGAGTCGGCGCTGCACAGCACCACCACGTCTGGGTCGCCCGTCAACTCATCGGCGATTTGAATTTCGAATCCGGCGCACCCGAAGAAATTTGCACTGAAGCTCGAGCGGGCTTTGCGCATTTTCAGATCGCCCGATTCGAGCATGAGGAATTTCGGAGTGTGCCCGGTGCGGGCCGCGTGACGCTCCGTGCGCAGGCGGATCTCTTCGAATAGGCGGGCCGGCCGCGGCGCAGGGTCCGGGCGCGCAATCTTATCCAACATGCGCTCCTGCAAATTGGGATACTGATTCGTCCCCACGATGGCAGTCCGGCGCGTGCTGACAGCCGCCTCGCGATCGGCGCGCGATTTGGCGATGGCCCGATCCAGCGCGCCCGATTCGGAATAGTGCAGGAAGCCGCCCGCGGCTTCGATTTCCTGGAAAAGCTTCCAGGCTTCGCGCGCCAGCGAATCGGTGAGGTTTTCGAGGTAATAGGAGCCACCTGCCGCGTCAACGGTGCGATCCAGCCAGGCTTCGCGTTTCAGGATTAATTGCGTGTTGCGCGCCATGCGCAGGCTGGTTGCGTCCGGTTCGCGATAAGTATCGTCGAAGGCTTCCACCTGGATTCCATCCGCAGCGCCAATGGCCGCCGCCATGGCTTCGGTCGTGGCGCGCAGGACATTGATATAGGGGTCGTATATAGTCTTGTTGAAGTGGGCCGTGCGCGCGTAGATGGTCATTTTGGCGGCTTCGCTCACCGCGGGATGAAAACTCTCGATGGCGCGCGCCCAGAGCGTGCGGGCGGCGCGCAGCTTGGCAATTTCGGTGAAGTAGTTCGATCCGATGGCGAAGGAGAACACCAGGGCTTGCGCGGCATCGGCCGGCATTAGACCGCGATCAGTGAGTTGTGCTGTGATTTCAACTCCTTCGGCCAGGGCGAAAGCCAGCTCCTGGATGATCGTTGCTCCGGATTCGGAGAAGCGGTGGGCACGGACGGTGATGGGGCGGAAATCCGGGATGGTTTTGGATTGGCGGACTAGCTGTGCCGCGAGGTCGAATTCGGTTAGGGGTTCGTAGTCTACTGAGCGGGGGTGAACCCCCGCGCCGGCTAAAGCCCGCCCTCCAGTCAGCTTCTGCAACAGCTCAACTGCTCTTTCTTCGGCTTCGAAATGGACTTGGCAGGGCGGGAGAGACGTCAGGACATCGTCGATATCCTGGTCGCCGAGCACGAAGCAGATTTCTTCCGCTCCCGATTCGAGGGCGGCGCGCGCACTGGCAGCGTCGGCGGCCACCGCGCGAATGCGCCAGCCGTTCTCGGTTCGCGTGCCGCGCGTATAGGGAAACTCGCCCGGCGCGGAATCCAGATATTCCAGACCGCGCAAGTCCTCCGCGCGGTAGTAGAGCTTCGATTTGGGAGCCGCGCCTTTCAGGTCTTTGAGGACGACCGCATCCCAGTCGGCCGTCGAGACCGGCGGAAATTCCGCCAGCGTCAGATTATCGCTCATGGCCTTGCTCCGGATGCGGGGTCCTCCACGATCTCGATCAACACGCCCAGCGATTTCGGATGCACGAAGAAAACAGTAGTGCCGCGCGAGCCCGGGCGGGGCGCTTTGTCGATCAATTGGAAGCCGGCGTCTTTCATATATTGAAACGCGGCCTGGGCGTTGCGCACGCGGAAAGCCATATGCGCCAGGCCGCCGCGCCCGCCATTCTTGTCGATCAGCTTCTGCACCGGCGAATCAGCGCCCAGCGGTTCCAGCAACTGCACCAGGTTGGGACCATCGCCGACCTGCAACAGCGCCTCGCGCACCTGATCGCCGCCGTAGACTTCCTCGCGATGAATTTCGCGGAAGCCGAGCTGTGCATACTGCTTCACCTGCGCATCCAGCTCGCCCGGACGCACGGCAATGGCTACGTGGTCCACAAACTGAAAACCAGGAACTTTGGAAAGATCTTCACTCATAATCGCTCGATTCGGAACTATTCAAATTCCACCAGGATCTGCCCCGTTTGCACACCGTCACCCACGTTTGCGTTAATGGCTTTCACCTTGCCCGCGACTGGCGAAGTGATGTTGGTTTCCATCTTCATGGCCTCCAGCACCAGCAGGGGATCGTTGGCCTGGATCTGCTGGCCGGCCTGCGCATTCACCCGTACCACCACCCCAGCAACGGGGCTGCGGCACACCTTGCTTTCATCGACGTTGGCATCCGGCGCGGCGGCGTGCGGCCACGGTGGAAGCGCGGACGGGAGCGCCGTCGGCGCGGCGGGCGTGTAGGCGTGAGCCGGCGGCGGTCCCGGCGCGCGGTCGTCTTCGGCGACCTCTACGTCTACTTCGTAAGTTTTCTGGTCAACCGTAATTTTTAGTTTCATCGCCCGTGCACCACCCCCAGATTGTGCGAAGCCTGAACGAATACGCGCCCTTGCTGCG
The DNA here is from genome assembly GCA_963818855.1 of Bryobacterales bacterium. Taxonomy (GTDB): domain Bacteria; phylum Acidobacteriota; class Terriglobia; order Bryobacterales; family Bryobacteraceae; genus Bog-159. The sequence goes on from CAWFUH010000003.1 coordinate 122,173, forward strand.
CCCAGGCGGACGAGGGGGCGGCGCGTACCAGCCGCGCGCTGCGGATGCGCGCCCGCTTGCCTAAGAACGCCGCGACGGCAGCCGTCAGGACCATGATGATCTCGGGCGTGACTTCATCGGTCTTCTCCGGTTCCAGCGGTTTGATGGCTGGCACAGGCGCGGCGGCGACAACGGGCACCGGCACCGGGGCCCGGGCCGGCTTGCCGTTTTTGCTTTCAATCAACGATTCCAGCCGCGCCACTTCCGTCTGGATCATGCGGCGCGACATGGCCGAACCCGCCACCCAACCAGCAAAAATTCCGAGGGGCAAAAGCAACAATCCCATAAGTTATGCCGACCTCCTGTTCACCACCCACAACCCACCACCTACCACCCACAACCTCCTATAGAGGCATGAGTCCGTGCTTCTTGGCCGGGCGCAGCTCGCGCTTGGTCTGCAAAGCCTCCAGCGCCATAGCCAGATAACGCCGCGTCTGCGCCGGCTCGATAATGTCATCCACCAACCGCGTCCCGCCCGCCACGTACGGATTCGAAAACGTATTGCGATACAGGTCGATCAATTCCTGGCGGCGCGCCTTCTGCGCATCCTTATCCTTGGCATCGCTGATCTCTTTCCGGAAAACCACCTCGACCGCGCCTTCCGCGCCCATCACGGCGATCTGCGCGGTCGGCCAAGCCACCACCCGATCCGCGCCCAGGTCCTTGCCGCACATCGCCAGGTAGGCGCCACCGTACGCCTTGCGCACGATCACCGTCACTTTGGGAACCGTCGCGGCGGAATAGGCGAACAGCAGCTTCGCGCCGTGCCGGATGATGCCGCCGTATTCCTGCTGCACGCCGGGCATGAAGCCGGGCACATCCACCAGCGTCACCAGCGGGATGTTGAATGCGTTGCAGAAGCGGATGAAGCGCGCAGCTTTGTCCGAAGCGTTGATATCCAGCGCGCCCGCAATCACAGCGGGCTGATTGGCAATTACCCCGACTGGCCGGCCGGCGATGCGGCCGAACCCGACCAGGATGTTCTGCGCGAAGCTAAGCTGTACTTCCAGAAAATCGCCCTGGTCAAGCAGCGCGGCGATGACCGACCGCATGTCATAGGCGACTTTGCCATCGTCCGGCACAAGCAGGTTCACCGCCGGATCGGCCTCCAGCGCCTGATCGTACGGCAAACGCGGAGGGTCTTCCAGATTGTTCGATGGCAAAAACGCCAGCAGCCGCCGGCAGATGAAGGCCGCCTCTTCGTCGTTCTCCGCAATAAAATGCACCACGCCGGAATACGACATCTGCGCCGCCGGACCGCCCAACTGATCGGGCGTGACCACTTCGCCGGTGACTTGCTTAATCACCGACGGGCCGGTAATGAACATCTGCGCGCCCCTGGTCTGGATAATGAAGTCCGTCAGCGCCGGGCTGTAAGCCGCGCCGCCCGCGCACGGGCCGCAAATCAATGAAATCTGCGGCACGACGCCGGAGAGCATCACGTTCATGTAAAACACGCGTCCGTAGCCCGCCAGGCTGTTGATGCCTTCCTGCACGCGCGCACCGCCCGAGTCGTTGATGAAGACGAAAGGCGACCCGGTCTTGAGCGAATAGCGCATCATCTCGGCGACTTTTTCGCTATGCACTTCGCCCGCGGCGCCGCCGCCCACGGTGAAATCCTGGCTCGCCAAATGGATCAGGCGGCCGTCTACCGTGGCTGCGCCGGTGACCACGCCATCAGCCGGGAGTTCCTTGTCCGCCATGCCGAACAGCGTGGCGTGATGCTTGGCAAACAGGCCAATCTCCTGGAAGCTGGCGGCATCGGTCAACCGGTCAATGCGCTCGCGCGCGGTCAGTTTGCCGGACTGATGCTGCTTCTCGATGCGCTGCTTGCCGCCACCTTCCATCAGGCTGGCGCGTTTTTCTTCTAACTCGTGGATCTTGGTTTCGATGCTCATATTGGCTCGATGATGACGGGTCTGGAGACCCGCTGCAGGCGTAGACGCCTGCCCCGCTAGTTCACAGGGGCCACGGTCACATTATGTGACTTACCATTCAGTGTAACTACATACGACACGGGCTCCGTCAGTTGCGCGGCCTTCGAAGCGGCCGCTGGCGCGGCTTTGGCGGGCGCTTTGGCCGGCTCCTTACTCAGGTTCTTCGGTCCCTGGCTGCGCGCCGGGAAAAACTTAGGAGCTACTTGCGGGAACATGGCATACGTCAGAACATCTTCGTCGCTGCCGTTACACCCGTTCAACGCCAGCGCGTCGGCGCGCAATTGCTCCCATTCAGGACGCAGCAAGTCGGCAGGCCGCCCTCTAATCGGATCTTTCTTGGAATGCTGAATGGCCTTCTTAATCACCTCAGGATCCTTCTGGCCGAGAGTACTCCCGTAATAACCCAGCATTAAGTCGGCGAACTCGCCGGTCATAACTTTGTAACGGCCCATTAACACGTTGAACACCGCCTGGGTTCCCACGATCTGGCTGGAAGGCGTCACCAGCGGCGGATAGCCGGCGTCGCGCCTGACGCTGGGCACCTCCTCCAGCACCTCGCGCAACCGGTCGCCGGCGCCCTGCTGTTTGAGTTGGCTCTCCATATTGGAGATCATGCCGCCGGGGATCTGGCTGCGGAAAATGTCAGTATCCACGCCGTTGAATCCGGTAAGAAACTCGCTGTAGCGCGGCCGGACCTTATTAAAGTAGTCGCGCACCTTGCGCACGCGCTCCATATCGACCACCGTGCGATACCCGGTGCCTTCCAGCATCTCGATCAGCGATTCGGTCGGATTGTGGCCGGGCCCCAGGCTCAAGCTGCTGATGCTGGTATCCACGATGTCGCACCCGGCTTCAATGGCCTTCATCAAGCTGACCATCGTCACGCCCGTGGTAGCGTGAGTATGCACGTGCACCAGCGTTTCCGCGCCGCACGCGAATTTGATGCCCTCCACTAACTCGTACGCCGGACCGGGCTTCAGCAGTCCCGCCATATCTTTAATGCAGATGGAATCGCAACCCAGATCCATGAGCTGCTCGGCCATGGTGACGAATGCCGGAATGGTGTGCTCCGGACTGATGGTGTAACAAATGGTCCCCTGCGCGTGCTTGCCCGTGGAACGCACGGCTTTGAGTGAAGTGCGCAGGTTGCGTATATCGTTGAGCGCATCGAACACGCGGAAGACATCCATGCCGTTCTCGGCGGCCTTCTCCACGAAACGCCGCACCACCTCGTCTTCGTAATGCCTGTAGCCCAGCAGGTTCTGGCCGCGCAGAAGCATTTGCAGGCGCGAGTTAGGCATCAGTTTGCGAAACGTGCGCAGCCGTTCCCAGGGATCTTCATTCAGGAATCGAATGCAGGCGTCGAAGGTGGCGCCGCCCCAGCACTCGATGGACCAAAATCCCGCTTTATCAAGGTCTTCGCAAGCCGGCACAAGATCTTCCAGGGCCATGCGCGTGGCCATCAGGCTCTGATGTGCGTCGCGCAAGATCAGTTCGGTGATTTGGATAGTTCGTTCAGACATAGATTTTTCTCCACTGAGTTAGCGGCTGGGCTATAGGACCATTCTATCCGATTTCACCCCTTGTGGCGTACGTTTCAGCGTGCGCCACATGGCAACAAATCCGATTACTATGAACCCATGCGACTGCTTCGCCTCGTTCCGCTATTGATCACGGCCGTGTGTGCCGTCCTGCCCGCCGCGGCCCCTGCCGCCGGCAAACTTGCCAAGGAGTACCTGGTCTATTTCGGCACCTACACCGATAAAGGCAGCAAGGGTATTTACGTCTGCCGCTTTCGTCCATCCAGCGGCAAGCTGACCGCGGTCGAACTGGCCGCCGAGACCCCCAACCCATCGTTCCTGGCCGTAGACCCAGCCAGCCGCTACCTCTTCGCCGCCAATGAAACCGGGGATTTTCAGGGCGCTAAAACCGGCTCGGTGTCATCGTTCGTAATCGACCGGCGCTCCGGCAAGCTGCGCGCGTTGAATACGGTGGCCTCCCACGGCACGGATCCCTGCCATCTCACCGTCGACAAAGCCGGGACCCATGTGCTGGTGGCCAACTACTCGAGCGGCAGCGTGGCCGTGCTGCCCGTCAAAGGCGATGGCATGCTGGGCGAGGCTTCCGACGTCAAGCAGCATCTGGGATCGAGCGTCGATCCCGAACGGCAGAAGGAGCCGCACGCCCACAACGTGATCTTGACGCCGGACAATCGCTTTGCCGTGGTCGCGGACCTCGGCCTCGACAAGCTGCTGGTCTATCGCTACGATCCCGCCGCGGGCACGCTGACGCCTAACGATCCGCCTTACGGCAGCGTGAAGCCGGGCTCCGGGCCGCGGCACATCGCGCTCCATCCAAATGGCCGCTACGCATACGTCATCAGCGAAATGGGCAATACCATCACAGCCTTCGATTGGGATGGCGAACACGGATCATTCAACGAGTTGCAATCCGTCCCCACGTTACCGAAGGATTTCAAAGGCGAGAACACCACCGCCGAAATTGCCATCCATCCCACCGGCCGCTTTCTCTATGGCTCCAATCGGGGCCACGACAGCATAGCGGTCTATGCCATCGATCCGGCCAACGGGAAGCTGACGTTCGTCGAGGATGTCGCCACGCTGGGCAAGGAGCCGCGCAATTTCGCGCTTGATCCCACGGGCGCTTATCTGTTTGCCGCCAATCAGAATTCCAATAATGTGGTGGTGTTCCGGATCAATCCGAAAAATGGCCGCCTGACGCCGGCGGGCGAGAAGCTGGACGTATTCTCGCCGGTGTGCGTGACGTTTGTAGCCGCCGAGTAGCTACTCCGCGCGCAGTGCGGTGATGGGATCCACGCGGGTCGCCTGGCCCGCCGGCCACCAGGCCGCGAGCAGCGCGATGGCCACTGCTGCGGCGCTGCTTGCCACATATGCCCTGGGATTCAGCAGGCCGACACCCAGCACCATCGATCGTACAGACCACGTAGCTGCGGCGAGCAGAACCAATCCGATGACGATCCCCCAACCCGCCATGCGCAGCGATTCGCCCAGGACCATGCTCTGGATTTTCCACGGCCGCGCGCCCAGTGCTACACGCAGCCCGATCTCCCGTGTGCGGCGATTAACCGCGTACTGAATCACGCCGAAAAGCCCGCAGGTAGTAAGCAGCAGGCCGAATGCGCCCATCAGCGTGCTTAGGTTGACCATTACCCGGTCGGCCAGCAGCGCGTTCTGCATATGCCGGCGCAGCGTGGTGGTCTGGTATATGGTGCTGCGCGGGTCGAACTGCTTCAGTTCATGGCGCACGGCGCGCTCCAGTCGCTCCGGCTCACCCGCTGTTTCCACGATGAGCGTGATATCGTCCGTGCGCGTCTGCGCAAAGGGCAGGTACAAGAAAGGCCGCAGCTCTTCATGCAAGTCATTGGACGGCGCATCCTCGGCGATCCCCACCACCTGCCGTTTCTTTCCATCCACCAAGATCCAGTCGCCGAGAGGATTCCGGCTGCCGGAAACCTGCCGCGCAAAGCGTTGCGACACGACCATTACCAGCGGACTGCCTTCCCGGTCGTTGGCATCGATGGCGCGGCCGGCGAGCACATGCGTACCCATTATGGCGAAGTAGTTTCCGGCCACGTTGTTAAACCAGACTCCCGTGGGCGCGCGGCCCGGCTGTTCCACGCGCACGGTAGCGCCGCCGCCCGAATCGGCCAGAGGCAGACGCCGCGCGAAAGTCGCGCCCCGCACACCAGGCAAGCCCGCCAGCCGCGCGCAAGCCTGTTCACACCAGAGATTGATGCGTGAATCCCAGCCGGGGCCGGCCATCAGCACCAGCAGTTTCTTATGCGGGTCCATGCCGGGATGGATGGCGGCGGCGTTGCGCAGGCTTTGAAAAAACTGCAGGGCCAGGCCAAATAGCATGATGCTCACGGCCACTTGCAGCACCATGAAGACCTTCCGCAAGCGTCCGCCGCGCGCGCCGCCGACGACATGCTCGGATTTCAGCACTTCCGCTACATCGAGGCGCATGGCGTAACGCGCCGGCGCGAGTCCAGCCAGCAAGACCGCAGCCGCCGTGGCGATCAACGTAAAGGCCAGCACGCGATAGTCGATGCGCATACCGAGTTCCAGGGGAAGGCCGGAAGCGGCAATGAACGCCGTAGCCCAGCCGATGAACGCCCTTGCCAGGAGCAGGCCCAGCGCAGCGCCCGCCACGATCACCAGGCCGGTTTCCGTCAACAGTTGGCGCGCCACACGTCCCGGACCGGCGCCCAAAGCCATCGACACGCTGAGCTCTTTCTTACGCGCTTCCGCTTGCGCCATACGCAATTGCGTCACATTCACGCAAGCCACGAACAGCACCAGACCCAAGACCATCGCCAGGCCGCCGCCGAACAGCAGGCCGTCCTTCCATCCAGGCGCGAACTTCGACTCCACCCAGGTTCCGGCGCTGCCTGTGGGCGCCGGCTTGTGCTTCCCGGGGCCGCGAATCGCCGCATCGAGCAGGGCCGCGGCCCGCCGTGGCGTGACGCCGGGCTTCAGACGCACCACGAATTCAAACTGTCCGCTGCGACCTTGCTTCTCGTCAGTATGGCCCAGGACATCGAACCAGGTGTCCATGCCGACATATACGTCGAACGCCACGCCGCGTGCGAGTCCAGTGAACTCAGCGGGCATGACGCCGTTGATCGCCAGCGCTTTCCCATTCATCAGAACAGTTTTGCCGATCACCTGCGGATCGCCGCCGAAACGCCTTTGCCAAAGCCGATGACCAATTACGACTCCCGGCCGGCCGCCCACGGCATCGAAAGTGGCGCGGCCCAGTTCCGCCCGCACGCCTAGAAATGGGAAGAAGTTCGGCGTGGCCGGAACCGCGAGGACGCCTTCGCTCGTCTCGCCCTGCGCGAGCATTAGGCCGCGCTGTTGATAAACGGCCATATCCAGCAGGCCGGCTCCCGCGCGAGCCATGTCCCGATAATCATCCCAACCGGGAAATAGAGGCTGGCCGTCGTCCCCGATTGAGGACACCTGAAACACATCGCCTGGCCGGTCAAACGGGAACGGCCGCAGCAACATGGCATCGCCCACGCTGAATACGCCGGTGGTGAGCCCGATGCCCAGAGCGATCGACAGAATTGCGAGACCCGTCATCCCGGGGCTCTTTCGCAAGATCCGGATGGCCATCCGGATGTCCTGCCAGAATGCTAGCGGTCCCATCGTTGAAACCAGGTAATAATACTATATTATCTCGTATTTAGTTCCGTTGGGCTGAAGCCTGCGACACACGTTACTCGCAGCGTAAGGCGATATTGGGATCGAGGCGCATGGCGCGGCGCGCGGGGATATACGACGCGAGCAGCGCGACCACCGAAAGGAGTACAGCCACGCCGGCGAATGTGGCCGGGTCGGTGGCGCTGACGCCGAAAAGGAGGCCGGACAAAAGGCGCGTGATGAGGAGGGATGCGGCAATTCCGATAGCCACGCCGAGAAACGCCAGGCGGGCGCCTTCGCCCACGATCAAGCGGAGTACGCTGCTACGCTGCGCGCCCAGCGCCATGCGAATGCCGATCTCCTGCGTGCGGCGCGTGACCGAAAAAGCCACCACTCCGTAGATGCCGACTGCGGCAAGTATCAGCGCAGCGGTTGCGAATAATCCCACCAGCACAAGGAGAAAACGCCGGTCCGCGAGCCAGCCGCCCATTTCATCGGCGAAGGTGGAGAATTTGACGGGAGCATCGGGTGCGAGATCGCGGAAAATGCCGCGCGCCGCGGAAACAATCTGCGCGGTGGGCGCCGCGCTGCGCATCAGGATGGTGGGCGATGAATTGGGGTTGATGCCGCGCTGGCGGTAATCGACGTAGATGACCGGACTAGACGGAGAATCGAGGCCCTGCGCGCGTACGTCGCCGACGATGCCGATAATGGTTTGCGGCTTCAAGTTGCCGTCCATATTGCCGAAATCGATCACTTGACCGACGGGGTCCTGATGCGGCCAGCGCTGGCGGGCCAATGCTTCGCTGATCACGGCCACATGTGGCGCATTCCAAACGTCCTGCGCGCCGAACATCCGCCCGCGCATCAGGGGAATGCCCATGGTGCGGAAGTACGCCTCGCTGGCGACGCAATAAAGCGCGCTGCCGGCTTGCGAAGGATTGTGAGCGATACGACCCCATTCATCGAAATTGGCGGGCGGCTTTTGGCCATCGAGTATGATGAACGTTCCGTCGGCGAGATCGTCACCGGCCGCTACGGGAAGTGCTCCCGCCAAGCCCACGGTCTGCGCTCCGGGAATGGCGCGCAAGCGGGTCACGATGTCGTCCAGGAGATGGACTTGCCGCAGCAAGGCGGCCTGTTGCATGCCCTCTTGCCAGTTCGGAGTGGGTACCGAAAACTCCATGGTGATCAGGTTTTGCGGGTTGAATCCGGGACTGGTGGAGATGAGCCGCAGAAAGCTGCGGCCGAGAAGGCCGGCGCCGGCCAAAATCACCAGCGTGGCGGCAATTTCGCCTATCACCAGAAAGCCGCGAAACCGCTGGCTGGCACCCCCGCCAGTGTAACTGCGGGAGCCGGCGGTCAGCGATTCCTGCAGATCCCCACGCCCGGCGCGCCACGCGGCAAAGAGCCCCAGCGAAACGGCAACAGCTACAACGGCGGCCAAAGCGAACAATAGAACGGATGCGTTGATGGCCACGCCCTGCTGCCGCGGCAAATTCGCCGGAAGAATGGCCGGAAGTACGCGCACCGCCCAGGTCGCGATCAAAACGCCCAGTACGCCGCCAGCTACGGAAAGCGATAGAGACTCAGCGAGGAACTGCTGAATGAGACGGCCGCGCCCCGCCCCGAGCGCCGCCCGAACCGCCAGTTCTTTGCGGCGGACGGAGGTGCGTGCCAAGAGCAAGCCAGCCACATTGGCGCAGGCGACCAGGAGCAGGAGGCCGACGGCGCCGAGCAGGGTCAGGAGAGCAGTGCGCACATCCCCGACCATGGTGTCGGCGAGAGGCGCCACCGCGGCGTCGCTGAGATCGACGTCTTTTCCATACTGCGCTTTGATGCGGCGGGCAATCGCGCTCAGATCGGCGCGCGCCTGGGCGACGGTAATCCCATCGCGGAGGCTGCCGAAGCCCCGCCAATTATGCGCGGTGCGGCTGGGAATTTCCGCTTCGAGTTCGCGCGGAATCCAGGCGGTGACGCCGGGCGGGAAATCAAACCCCTCGGGCATCACGCCGACCACGGAGTAGACTGCTCCCTCCATACGCAAGTGGAATTTGGAGAGATCGGGTTGAGCCGCGAGATAGCGCTGCCAATAGCTATAGCTGACGATGACCGCGGGCGCGCCGTGGAGGCGCTGCTCTTCCGGGGCAAACCCGCGGCCGCGAGCGGGCTCGACGCCGAGGACTTTAAAGAAGCCTGTGGAGACGATGGCGGCGTTGACGCGCACCGGTTCGCTGCCGCCGGCGACAGAGGATTGCCCATATTCATATGCCGCCAGTTCCGCGAAGGCGTGGTTCTGGGCACGAAAATCGTCGAAATTCGGGTCCGACAGATTGATCCGGTGCCCGTTGGGAGCCTGTTCCCACACGCGCACGAGTTTTTCCGGATTCGGATAGGGAAGCGCGCGCAGCAGAACGGCGTCCACTACGGAAAAAATAGCAGTGGATGCGCCCATGCCGAGCGCCAGGGTCAGTACGGCGATGGCGGAAAACCCTGGCGATTTTGTCAGCGTCCGCAAGCCATAGCGCAATTCGCGAAGCAAGGTTTCCATAAGGCCTCCCATTGGGGATTGGCTATTCCCCACCACCACTAACTTACAACGCTCGGAGCAGAACCTCGGACTCAATCTTTTTTCCGAGCGCGTCTTCAGCGATGGCCAAATCATATTTCGCCTGCAGGTTCATCCACATCTGGGCTGAGGTTCCGAAATAGCGTGCCAGCCGCAGAGCGGTGTCGCCCGTGATGCCCCGCTCGCCTTTCAAGATGCCTCCCATACGGTTCGCGGGGACACGCAGGGCCAAGGCAAGCGCGTTGGCTGTCAGTCCGGCCTCATGCAGAACATCCTGCAAGGCTTCGCCGGGATGAATTGGCGACAAATGTCTCTGACGTAAGTGCGCCGTATTTGTCATCTCCCTGTTCCGGCAATCGCTCACCCGGGCCCACACGCTGGCCTCGGCCACGCGCCGAAATCCAACCGCAAACACAATCTCTGCGCGTTGGCATCGATAGTGCACTGCGGCTTTACACACATCAACCCGGTGGCGCCTGTACCTTTTATGGTACATTATACCAGGTAGGGTGGTGGGGTACGTCAGACGATCCACAGCCGCAAAAAGTCCCGTTGATTTTTTACCGAACTGCGGCGGGCAGTGAGCCGGTGAGGGACTGGCTAAGGGGGCTGGATGAATCGGAGCGCCAGGCGATAGGAAAGGACCTGCTCCGGGCGCAATGGCGGTGGCCCGTGGGTATGCCGCTGTGCCGGCCAATGGGAAGCGGGCTATGGGAAGTTCGGACGGAACTACCGACGAAACGGACAGCACGCGTGCTGTTCTGCCTTTACCGCGAGCACCTGGTCGCCTTGCACGGGTTCATCAAGAAAACGCGGGCCACGCCGTATGAGGATTTGACAACGGCGCGAAAGCGTCAGAAGGAGTTGGAGAGATGAGCAAGAAGCATATGGGTTCCAGCATTGATGACTTCCTGAAGGGGGAGGGCGTCTTCGAAGAGGCGCAAACGCAGGCGGTGAGAGAGGTCGTCGCGTGGCAACTCACCGAAGCCATGAAGAAAAAGAAAATCTCCAAGAGTAAGATGGCGGCGCTGCTCAAGACGAGCCGCACCCAGGTTGACCGTATCCTTGATCCGAAAAACGACATTACGCTTGGCAGTCTGCAACGGGCGGCCGCAATGGTCGGGCGGCGTGTAAGGATCGAGTTGGTGTAAGGGAGGCGGCGCCGCGAGCCGGCAATTCGTCTCGTTTTCCTATAGCAAGGCGGACCGATCCGACCGCTTCCCTCGAGGCTTGCTGTAGGTAGTAAAATCGGTCTGAACTGCCATGGCCCGGGAAGAAGAATTCGATGCAGAGCTCCAGCACCTTTACTATGAGTGGGGTAGCCTTGGCTATTGGGCAAGGCGCTTTTACCAAAATTTTCAAGCCACTGCAAGCGTTACGTCGGTGGCGTACAAGCAGTTCGAAGTGTGCTCCCATTCCGAACACGCGGATTCGTCTTTCTGAAAGAACATGGAAGGCTCGATCTCTCGGTCGAAGCCCTCCTTCTCAAGCCGGAATGGAAAGGATTGTTCACTGATGAGGACCGCGCCATTGCAAGGGAAAAGTTGTCTCAGTAGCCCGCTGCCAAAGTTCGTGTCCACGCTGTCCACGCTAAGGTGCAATCCCCCTTCCCGTGCGAAGGCCCGCGTGCTAGCATCAATGGGCGTGCTGCGATATCTGGTCCTTTTAATTGCGGTCGTCACCGCCGCCGCGGCGCAACAAGACAACACTTCCAATCCCAAGAGACTTTCCATCGAGGAACGGACCATAGGCGTGCGAAATGTTTCTCTGGAAGTGACGCGCGAGATCCTGAAGCGCTGCCCTTCGGCTATCACCGTGACCGACAACCGGGAGGCGGCTGACTATTTTCTTCGCATCGCGCCGGGTGCGTCTGCCCTATATAGGCAAAACGGCGATGCGGCTCATGTCTTTCCGGCGAGATGGAAGGCTTCAAACCTGGCGAAAGAGGTTTGCGGCTTTGTGGCCTCGCAACATTAGGCGAACTGCGCAAGTAAAGCTGGCAGGAAATGGTGGGTCAGTGCTTCTTAGCATACGGCTTATTGCGCCTCAACCTTGGTGAAATTGTTGTTGGCTCCAAAGACGCGCTCACCCCGTTGATACGCTTTCCATTCGGCATCTTTTAGGAGTATCCTTCCGGGATTCGAGCAGCCCTTGATCCCACAATCGCTGCCGTGTTAGGGTATCCAATCGGATCAACGCGGTGGCCGTAATCAGATTTTGACGGGTGCTCATTGCATCTCACAAGCATACGAGTTCCTTAAGTGTCCAAACGCGATCCGTGACGTTCACCTCCATCGCGGGTGTCACCCTAGTTTGCCATGAAGCCCGGAGAAGAGGTAGGTGAGCGGTCTGCCTGCAACGCGGTCCAATAGATGCCGATTGCTTCCTTGGCGCGGGCCGACAGCTCATCCATGGGCCGTCCCGTAACCAGAATCGTGGGCAATTCAGGCACGTAAGCGCTATAGCCCGCTTCGTTTCCTTCGATAACAAGCGAATACTTCCGAATCATTGTCTTTGATCCTTATTTCAAACATAACGCGCATTTTCAGCTAACGTGGCGCACGCCAAGTACCGGGCCCGGAGGGCACCGCGGCACGCACGAGTTCGTGCGTCACGCTAATGAAAATTGTGCGACTCCGCCGCCGCGCCTGCTCGAAGCGCCTCCACCCGTCCCACCTTCACCGAAACTACTCCATCCTGATTCTGCAGCACACCATCAATAAGTAAGAAGGGCTCGCCCACCACGACTAACTTATAACGATCATAAGTGGCCGGCGTGATGATCGCATTCATGACTCCAGTCTCGTCCTCCATGCTCAGGAACACGAAACCCTTCGCGGTTCCCGGCCGCTGCCGCACGATCACCGATCCCGCGATCCGCACCAGCCGCCCGTTCGGAATGCGCGCCAGATACGCCGCCGGCGTCACTCCCAGCGCCTGCATCTCCGCCCGCCGGTAGGCCATCGGATGCCTGCCGATAGTCACTCCGGTGCCGCGAAAGTCGGACGTCAGCCGCTCTTCGACGGTCATGCGCTGGAGCGGTGAGGCGCCCTCCGCGGCTTCCATCCGTTCCAACAGCGGCCCTACCGGCCGTACCGCACGCTCCGCCATCCACAACGCATCGCGCCGGTGGATCTGCTGCAACGGATTCAGTGCGCCAACTTCGGCCAGCATCTTCATCTCGTCTTTGCGCAGCTCCGGCACGCGCAGCGCCAGGTCGTCCACGCTGCCGAATGGCCGCGAGGCCCGTGCGCGCACAATCGCTTCGGCCACCGGCTGGCGCATCCCCCGGACGTAGCGAAAGCCCAGCCGCAGAAAATGCAGGGGGCCTTCTATGGTGCACAGCCAATCCGACTGCGTAACATCCACCGGCAGCACGCGCAGGCCGTGCCGCTGCGCATCCTTAATTAAGATCGATGGATGATAGAACCCCATGGGCTGATTATTCAACAGCGCCGCCGTGAACGCCGCCAGGTAATGACATTTCAGATACGCGCTGGCATAGGCGATCATGGCGAAACTGGCTGCGTGCGATTCCGGAAATCCATACAGCGCAAACGAAGTAATCGCCAGCACGATCTGGTCCTGCACCGCGCCCGAAATCCCGTTGCGATCCATGCCCGCGCGCAGCTTCGTCTCGATCTCGCGCATGCGTTTTTCCGACCGCTTGAAACCCATGGCGCGCCGCAGTTCCTCAGCCTGCCCGCCCGTGAACCCCGCCACGATCATGGCCATGCGCAGCAACTGCTCCTGAAACAGCGGCACGCCCAGCGTCCGCTCGAGCACCGGATCGAGCGATGGATGCAAACAATTGGCGGGCTCGCGCCCCTGCCGCCGGTTCAAATAAGGATGCACCATCTTGCCCACAATCGGCCCCGGCCGGATGATGGCCACCTGCACCACGATGTCGTAAAAGCGCGCCGGCCGCATGCGGGGCAGACACGACATCTGCGCGCGGCTCTCCACCTGGAACATGCCGATGGTATCCGCCTTCTGCAGCGCGCCATACACCGCCGGATCGTCGGCCGGCAGATGCGCCAGGTCCACTTCTTCGCCGTACGATTCGCGTATGCGCACCAGGCACTCCTCGATGGCCGCCAACATGCCCAGCCCCAGCAGATCCACTTTGATGATGCCCATGTCCGCGCAGTCTTCTTTGTCCCACTGGACGACTACGCGGCCGGGCATGGTGGCCGGTTCGAGCGGCACCACCGAATCCAGTTGGCCCTGGCAGATCACCATGCCGCCCGAATGCTGGCCCAGGTGCCGCGGCAGATCCTGCACGGATTGATACAGCTCCAGAAATTTGCGCACGCGCGAATTTTTCAGGTCCAGATCGGCATCGCGGAAATGACGCTCGGGCGTGTCGCTGGGATCCTTCCATTCCCACGCCCGCACCAGGCTGGAGAGGCGATCGAGCGTCACCAGTTCAAAGCCCAGCGCCTTGCCCACTTCGCGCGCCGCCGATTTCCCGCGATACGTGATCACATTGGCAGTCATGGCCGCGCCCAGCTTGCCGTAGCGCTCGTAGACGTACTGTATGGCACGCTCGCGCTGATCGCCGCTGGGCAAGTCCAGGTCGATATCCGGCCACTCGCCGCGTTCCTCCGACAGGAAGCGTTCGAACAGCAGATCCATGCCCACCGGGTCCACCGCTGTGATGCCCAGCGCATAGCAAACCGCGCTATTGGCCGCCGAGCCGCGCCCCTGCACCAGGATGCCGCGGTCCCGGCAGAAATTCACGATGTCCCACACGATCAGAAAATAGCCTTCCAACTTCAATTTTTCGATTAAAGCCAATTCGCGCTCGATCTGCTGGCGCGCCTTTTCGTGATACGGCCGGTAGTGCCGCCGCGCGCCTTCATCCGCTCGCTTGCGCAGAAACGAGGCCATAGTTTCGCCGTCCGGCACCGGATAGCGCGGGAATTCGTAGCCCAGGCCGGCCAGCGTGAATTCGAGGCGCGCCGAAATTTCTGCGGTATGCGCGATGGCTTCCGGCAGATCAGCGAACAGCCGCGCCATCTCCGCGCCGGATTTCACATAGCGCTCAGCATTGGGCGTGAGCAGCCGGCCGGCGGCTTTGAGCGTGGTCTTTTCGCGCACGCAGGTGAGCACGTCCAGCACTTCCCGCTGCCGCGGCTCGGCGTAACAGACGCCATTGGTGGCCACCAGCGGAATGCCCATGCGGCGGGCTTGCTCCACAATGGCCTGGTTGCGGGCTTCCTCGCGGCGGTCGATGTGCCGCTGCAATTCGGCATAAAGATGATGCTTGCCGAAGATGCCAGCCATGCGTTCGTCGATATCCGGCGTGATGGCGATCAGCCCGCGCGAAAATTCCGCGATCTCATCCAGCGTGGCGGCGCCTTCGCCTTTCTTGGCACGCATTTTCATGCGCGTCACCAGGCGGCACAGATTGCGGTAGCCCTCGCGATTTTCGCACAGCAGCGGGTAGCGTTTGCCGTTGGTGCACGTGATTTCGGAGCCGATGTGCGCGCGCATCCCAACCTTTTTGGCGGCCATGTGGAAGCGCGGCGCGCCATACACGCCGTCCCGGTCGAGCAGCGCCATGGCGGAAATGCCGAGGCTGGCGGCGGTGGCGATCAGATCTTCGGGTGTCGCGGCGCCCTGCAGGAAACTGAAGGCTGAGCGAGCGTGAAGTTCAACGTAAGGCGCCGGCATAACTTTCTAGTTTCGTGGGGCAGGCGTCCACGCCGGGGTGCCCTCTGGGCCGGGACGTCCACGTCCCGCCAAGCGGGTCTGGAGACCCGCTGCAGGACTGGAGTCCTGCCCCACATTCTCAGTCGTAACTACCCTCTACGAACCATCGCCCCTGCTCGCTATAAATGCAGTACAGCGCGCCATCGCTCAATGCCACGTCCCATTCATCGCGCGCCCACGGATCCGCGGTCCACCAATCTCCCGACGTACGCCAGGGCCCGGCAGCCGCGGTCACATGCCCGCGCACCCCCTCCGCCTGCACATGCACCGGCTGTCCGGAAGCCATCTGCACGCGAGCCACGCGCGCCGGCCGGATCGCGCGCAGCGGCATGGTCTCTCCCGCGCCCTCCAGCCTCCTGGCTTCGCCGAAGCGCCGCATCCGAAACGCTCCCGGCCGATGCGTATCCAGCAATTCCGGCGACCCCACATTCCCCTCGCCCACCAACCCGCGCAGCCGCGCCAACGTCAGTTCCAATTTTTCCGGCTCCGGCGCGATGGGCACGAACAACCCGGTTTGCGCCGCGCGTGGCTTGGCCTGCTCTGCTTCCAGCCTTACCTTCACCACCGGCGCCGCAGGGGGATGCGCATTCCAGATCCAAATCGAGCAGCTTCAAAAACGCTTTGGTATCCAGCATGGGGACGGGGAAACGCAGCGTGCGCGCATGCTCGCCCCGATTTTCCAGCTGCAACCGCAACCGCAATGCATTGGTGGCCAGGCCGTGCGACGACAGGCGCGCCCGCAAGGCATGCAACAACTGCGCCAGCACAAACATCAGCGGCTCCAGCAATTCCAGCGGATATTCCAGTTCCGCCTCTTCCGCAAAATGGAGCGGCTCCGCCACCGGAACCAGCGGCCGGTCGCCCGCGCCGCGCGCCAGTTTGTGCAAGTGCAACCCTTCCACTCCGAGCCGCTCCGCGAGCCCCAATTCCGGCAGCGCGGCCAGATCGCGCAGCCGCCGTATGCCCCAGCGCTCCAGCGTCTCCAGCATCTCCGGCGTGGGACCCAAAACCGTAAGCGGCAGGCTGCCCAGATATTTGGCTTCGTCGCCATGAGGAATCACGCTCACGCCCCCAAATCCGCGCGCCGCGTGCACCGCCGTATCCAGGTTGGATGCGATCGCCACGCTGGCCTGCAACCCGCGCTCGGCCGCGCGCCGCGCAATGGCAGCCGCGATCTGCTGGGGCAAGCCGTGGATGCGCTCCAGCCCGTCGGCATCCAGCACGACGGTGTCCACGGAGGTCTGCTCCGCCTGCGGCGAAAATTCCTGCGCCAGCCGCAGCAGCTTTTCCGCATCGCCAGCAGTGGCATGGATCGCCGCGAACATAACTACCAGCGCGATACAGAAGCGCAAAGGGGCGTGTTTCCCGCGCCGCCATACGGAGAGGAACTCCGCAGCTCAAAAGCGGCGCGGGGCGCCCCGTTTTGCGCGTGTACCTCAAAAGATGCCGCCATCGCCGGCACGGGCTTCCGCCGGTCCACATGCACCCGGATGCCGCGTAGCAAATGGGAACAGCCCGGCATGCCCGACCAACCCACAGCCGCGCGCCGCATCTCCAGCGTGAGCGAGGCGCAAGTCTTCGCCAGCGGCTGCTGCTCCACCACCAGTAACACCGTAGGGGTATGCTCCACGGCGCGGCGCAAGCGGAACCAGGAAGTCATCGAAATCCGCCGCGCGGTGACCACGGGTGTATCGGCCAGATCCATCACCACCAGGCCAAATCCGCCGCCCTGCACCAGCAGATCCGCAGCTTTCAGCGCATGCTCGGCATTGCCGCCGCAGCGCACCCACAAGAGCCGCTCCAGTCGCACGCCCGCCGCCGCCGCAGATGCTGGATCGAAAGCATCGCTCGCATCCACCAGCGCGCAGACGTTTCCGCTGCCGCCGGCCGATGCCATGGCCGCCAGCATCAGGCTGGTGCGGCCCGAGGATGCCGGCCCATAAATCTCGGTCAGACACCCATGCGGCAGGCCGCCCGCCATGGCATCCACTTCCGCCACGCCGGTGAGGCAGACCTCCGGTTTGCCTACTTTAAATGCGAAATCTCGACCCAACGCCACAGCGGCCATATTCGCCTTTTATTCGCCTGCACTCTAATTGTGCAGCATGGCGGGCCGGGTGTCAACTGGGCTTTAGGAAAACGCTAACCTAGCTGCAACCTAGCTGCCGTTTTGCACCGCAATGTATAGCGTCTGTGTCCCCGGATTTCCGTTAAGTGTAAATGTCATCGGCACGAGATCACTGGCCGGCACATCCGGAACCACCACATTGAACTGGTATAAACCCAGGTATCCGGGAGCCAGGCCGTCATAGGCCAACGCCGCTTTAACATTTCCGAAGTAAAGGTCGAACGGCGCGGCCAGCGTGTTTTGCTCCTGGACGAGCTGGCCGGGGGGCACACTTGGCGCCACGTCACCAAACCCAATGCCGTAGATGATGAGTGTGTCTCCCGGCTGCGCGGGGCGCGAGGCAACATTTGTGATCGCTCCCGTAGGAATTGCAAAGGTCGCGTAATCCGGGAACAGCGCCGCCACGTACTGCTTGCCGCCGACGATAAACGACGAGGGCGCCAGAAGACCCGGCTCCACGGCATTCACAGCGACGGTGTATGGGCTGCTGGTGCCGGCGCCGGTGGTAACGATCACCTGCTGGGAACCGGTGCTGACACCGGATGGCACCTGGACGTTCACCTGGCCATGGCTGATGTAGGACACGAAGGCGGATTGGCCGCCGATGGTAACGCTGGTTCCGTCGAGCGAGACGGGCGCATTGACGCCGCTGAAATCACTGCCGGCCCAACCACGTGTGTCCGCGGCGAGATTCGACCCGTAGATCTCAATCCAGGACCCAGGCGAAATAGAGGTAAATTCCCCGAACGCGCTGGCGCTCACCACGCCGCCGGTCGAAATGGCGGGTTTCGAGGACTGCGCGATACCGATGACCTCGCGGACACGGTTGTTGAAGAAATCGGCGATGTAGAGATTTCCGCCGCTATCCACCGCCACATCACCCGGCGACGAAAGTTCAGCGCTGGTTGCCGGGCCGCCATCGCCCGAGTAACCTCCGGTGCCAGTGCCGGCGATGGTGTTGATGATGCCGGCTGTATTCACCTCACGGACACGATTACTGCTCTCCGCAATAAAAACGTCTCCGGCGCTATCAGCGGCCAAGCCAGTGAGAGCGAATCCAGCCTTCGTGGCCGGGCCTCCATCGCCGGTGTCAGTAGTCGAGCCGTTGCCCGCGACGGTGGTGATAATTCCGGAGGTGTCTACCTTCCGCACTCGCCTGGCTGTTACATCGCCGATGTACAAATTTCCGGCGCCGTCGAACGCCAGCGCGAACGGTGCATTCAATACCGCGTTGGTTGCGGGACCTCCATCGCCGTTCGTCGGTCCCAAAGGCCCGCCACCAGCCGCCGTGGTGATGATCCCCGAAGTGTCCACCTTGCGCACGCGATTGCCGGCAAACTCGGCGATGTAGAGGTTGCCGTTAGCGTCTACCGCTACGGCGATGGGGTCCGTCAGCTCTGCGCTGGTGGCGGCGCCGCCATCGCCAGACTCATTCCTAACTCCAGTGCCGGCTACTGTGGTGATGATTCCCGCGGAATCCACCTTGCGCACGCGCTCGTTCGACAAATCCGGGATGTACAGGTTCCCGCTGCCGTCCACGGCTATTCCCAAATGGCCGTTAAATCCCCAGGAAAACTCGGCGCCGGTTGCGGGGCCGCCATCGCCGGCATACCCACTGCTGCCATTTCCGGCCACCGTGCTGATGATGCCCGAGGTGGATACCTTGCGGATTCGCTTGTTACCGTTATCGACAATGAACAGGTTGCCTGTTTTGTCTATCGCCAGCCCGTCCGGAGCGGCGAGCCGGGCACTGGTTGCCTGGCCGTCATCGCCCGCGAATCCCAGGCTCCCGTCGCCGGCGATGGTGTTGATTGTGCCCGCCACGCCTTGCGCGAGGCAAAGCGCCCAGCCTCCCAAGACCGCAAACGCGGCAAACGCGCTGATCGAAACTGCCCTCAATTTCATGATAGTTCCCGGCTGATTCCTTACGATGAGAACTTCCCCGGTCGTATCGTACACCGTTCGCGGCCTGCGCGTCAGTATGATCGTTAGATATCGTGGGGGTCGGAAAGATGATCGGACCGCAAAAATCTGGCCAGCCGCTCCATGGCCGGCTCCAGGATGGCGCGTTCAGCCGCGTAGCAGATGCGCACGGATCCTTCGCCGCCCGCGCCGAATGCCACGCCGGGCGCCAGCCCTACGCGGAACTCTTCCAGCAGCCTCCTGCAAAAACCGAATGAGTCCGTCAGACCCTTGATTTTAGGGAAGAGGTAGAAGGCCCCATCGGGCTTTGGCACTGTGACGCCGGGCATTCCGCCGAGTGCCTGCAGGCAAAGATCGCGATTTTGTTTCAGACGCTCCAGCATGCCGGCCAACTCCGCTTCGCCCTGCGCCAGGGCCGTCTCGGCCGCCTTTTGCGCGAAGCTGGGCGCGTGGGAAATAATGAATTCGTTCAACTGCGTGGCCTTATGCGCCAGGTCGCGGCGCGCCACCAGCCAGCCTACGCGCCAGCCGGTCATGCAGTAGGTTTTCGAAAACGACTGCACCACCATCACCGCGTCGTCGCGCGTGGCTTTTCGCAAAATCGACGGCACCGGCACGCCCAGGCGGCCGCCCGCATAGTAAAGCCGGTCGTAGACTTCATCGGCCATCAGCCAGAGTCCGTGCCGACGGGAGAAATCCAGCAGACGCTGCTGTTCATCGTCGGTCGCCACCCACCCTAACGGGTTCGATGGCGAAGTGTACAGCAGCAGGCGCGTGCGCGGCGTGACGGCGGCCTCCAGCGCAGCGAAGTCGATGCCATATCGATCCCCGCAGAGCGGGTGCGGGATCTGCCGCACCACCGCATTGGACATCGCTACGTTCGACGAGCCATTGGGCCATGCGGGCGTTAGCACCAACGCCTCATCGCCGGGATCGAGCACCGCGCGAATGCCCACATTCAAAGCCTGCACCCCGGAAGCCGTGATTACGATCTCCGTGCCCGGGTCGAGTTCCACGCCATGCAACTCGCCGTACTGCCGGGCGATGGCGCGGCGCAGCGAGGGCAGCCCGGCATTTTCGGTATAGAATGTGTAGCCGTCGGCCAAAGCGTCTATAGCCGCGCGCTTGATGAAATCCGGCGTGGGCAGGTTCGATTCGCCGAAATACAAACGCAACACGCCCTGCATGGACATAGCGATCTCCGCCAGTTCGCGTATGCGGGAGTGTGGAACCTGCTCGACGGAACTTGCTACGTGCGGCATGCGTGGGCTGCGAATGCCCGATTTAGAGCGTCTTCAGGTACGCGATGAGATCGGTCTTTTCGTCTTCGCTCAGCATCTCTTTGTAGGCCGGCATGCCGTTGCCACCCTCATCGATCTGCGCGCGCACATTCTCTTCGGTTACTTTCTTCCCGTTGTTCAGCTTATCCTTGGCGAAGAGGCCCTTCAGCCCCGGCCCCATTTTCTTCTCCGTGCTATCGGCATTGTGGCAGGGAGTGCATTGTTGGAAGACTTCTTTCCCTTTATCGGCGTCCCCCTTCTTTTGCGCCAGCGCGGCTGAGGAGGCCATGGCAAAGACCAGGCCAAAAGCGAAAACTTTCGAGTGAGACATAGGGCGAACCACCAGTGTACAATTTTTCGCGTGACCCAGAGGGTACCCCGGCGTGGACGCCTGCCCCACGGGTTGCTAACCCGCTCCCAACACCCGCCAGACGCCATAACCCGCAAACGCCGCCAGACCGCCCGCCCACACCCACGCGCGCACGCGCCCGTTCCATACGAGGGCGCACAGCATCGCAAAACCGAGCGGCGCAAGCGCGTTGAAGCCCACCGCTTCCGTCCAATGTCCCTTCGCCAACGCGAACAGCCCCCGCGTCAGACCGCAAAACGGACAGGGTCGTCCGGTGAGCCAGTGGAATCCGCAAAGGCGCACCGCGGGTTCGGCGGGCACGCTGCCAAACCGGAGCAAGGCGAGCACGGCCATCGCCGCGGCCGCGCGGCGCGCCGCCGCAGCTGTTACCACGCGTCCACCGCGCGCGGCTCGAATCCCACAATTTCCTTGTACGCCACCGTGATGGCCGCGAATGTCACCGGGATGGCGACGAAAAGACCCACGACACAGCACAGCGCGCCCAGAATATCCACCAGCGCCAGCAGGACCAGGAAGAGCGTGAAACCCACGTAGTCGTGCTTCACTACCGCGTGGCTCGCCTGCATCGCCGGCCAAAAATCCATACGCTTGTCGACGATGAACAGGTAGGTGAATTTATACATGGCCGCCACCACCAGCCCGGGAATGATGCACAGAAGCGTTCCGGCAAAAACGAATACCCCGATCAGTATGGAAGCCACCAGCGTGGGCACAAAGTAATTGAAGCCGGTAAAAAGATCGGCCAATTCGGCGCGCTGCCCCATCAGCTTCTTCATCGTGTAAATGTGAAAGCCCGCAATCATCGGGCCTTGCAGAATCACCGGCACCGCCATGCTCAAGATCATGAACAACAGAGCCAGCCCCACATAATTGCCCAGATCCGCGATCACCATCTCCCACGCTTCGCTGATCCATTTCCCGGCGTGCACCTCGACCGATGCGGGCGGCATCCACAGCGCGACTGGCGCACCGGGCAGTCCAGGCGCGTCCGGCGCGAAGGGCGTCCCGCACGCGGGACAGAACTGCGTATCCGGGCTGACTTCGGTACCACACTTGTGGCAGAACATGGGATGGAATATAACACGCCGTCAGCCTCACGGACGCGGGTTTTCGAGCATACTCATCACCAGCCCCACGACTTGATCGACCGTGATCGCATCCATCTCAGGCGGCTCAGGCGTGGCGGCAATGGCCACCCGCGGTCCGCGCGGCGCCCAAACGGCGGGATCCGTCGGTCCGAACAATGCCACCACCGGCGTGCCCACGGCCGCCGCCAGATGCGTCGAACCCGAATCGTTGCCGATGTAAATTCGCGCGCTCGAGAGCCAGCAGGCCAGCTGATACAGATCGTCGAAGCGCCGCGCCCCCGGCAAGTCATCCTCCGGACCGGCGCACCATTCGACCGGCAGCAGGCGCGCGAGCCGCCGCGCCAGTTCTTCGAACCGAGCCAGCGGCCAGCGCTTCCGCGGACTGCCGGCAAACGGATGGATCACGGCAAAATCCCCGCGCACAGGTTCGCAGGCGATGCGCGGAATGCCGTCACTGCTGCCCGGCGCCATGCAGCGCGTCTGCTCCAGGTAATAGTCCGCCGCGTGCGAGCCGCAGCCTGCGGGCGGCAGCGCAGCGAAGAAATGGAACGGCAGCCCCAGAGCGGCAACGGCGTCGCGGAACTCAACCCGGCCGGCGCCATACCAGGAAACAATGGAATCGAACCCGCGCAGCGTCTCGATCAGCTGCGCACTGGGACCGGTCACCTCCAGCAAATCGAGACCAGTCGCGGGAATGGACCGCGCGCGCTGTGCGATGCGCGCCGCCAGCGGCACATTCAGCGGCGCAGTCCACAGTTCCGTATACTCGGCGCGCAGGCACACGATAGCCGGTATGGAGACGATGAAATCGCCCAACGCACCGGGACGTATAATCAGCCGCTTCAAGACGCCGCTTCAAGACGCCAAAATCGCCGCCGCATCCAGCACCCGCCGGACCAGTGCGGCGAGTTGCTCCGGTGCGAACGGCTTCGGGATAAAGTACCCGCCCGCCCCCTCGATCAGCGGCGCCACCGACGCTTCCGGCAAACCCGACATCAGCACCATCGGCACGCCTGGCCGCAGCGCCCGCAGGCGATCGGCAAACTCGCGCAGTTCCATGCCCGGCATCATTACGTCGCGAATCACCAACTGCGGCGAAACGGCGCCTTCCCGCACCGCCGCCAGCGCCGATTCCGACTCCGTATGGGTGATCACGCGATAGCCATAGCGCGCCAGGCAAGCCCCCACAAATGCCACCACGTCCGGCCGGTCGTCAATCGCCATCACCACCTCGCTGCCGCGGAGGTCGCCCGATTGAGCGTCGCCATGGATGGCGCGCTCCGCCGTCTCCACTGCGCCGCCGGCGGGCAACAGGACCGTGAAGATGGTGCCCCTCCCCGGCTGGCTGGCCACGTGGATCTGCCCGCCACTTTGGCGCACAATGCCGTACGCCATCGACAGACCCAGCCCGGTCCCGGCAGACCGGGTCGTGAAATACGGATCGAAGATATGTTCCAGCGCGTCCGGCTCGATGCCGCAACCATTGTCTTCCACTGCCATCTTCACGAATCCTCGGCCGTCGCCGTGGAGCGCTTCGCTCGCTTCCGCGCGGCTGGTGCGCACCACAATGCGCCCCCGTCCCTCAATGGCT
Source organism: Bryobacterales bacterium (assembly GCA_963818855.1). Taxonomy (GTDB): domain Bacteria; phylum Acidobacteriota; class Terriglobia; order Bryobacterales; family Bryobacteraceae; genus Bog-159. The sequence goes on from CAWFUH010000003.1 coordinate 146,005, forward strand.
TGCCGCGCATTGAGCACCAGGTTCATCAACATCTGTTCGATGTGCGCCCCATCGGCCCGCACCGGCAGCGCAGCTTCCGAGAACTCATAGCTCAGCTCCACTCCACCTTCGACGAGCCTTTCCAGCATGCCGCGCATCGAGCCGATCAGCGCATTCAGATCGAAAACCGATGCGCGCAGCGCCTGGCGCCGTCCGAAGGCGCGCAACCGGTCCGTAATCGCCGCGGCTCGCCGCGCGGCTTGCAATACCTCGCCCACGTTCTGCCGCAAGGGCTCGCTCAACTCCCCGTCGAGGGCTAAGGATGTGTATCCCATGATCACCGTCAGCAGGTTGTTGAAGTCGTGCGCGATGCCGCCGGCCAGGCGCCCCAAGGCCTCCATGCGCTGCGCCAGGCGCAACTCTTCTTCCATCCGCATGCGCTCCCGCAGGTCCCGCGCGATCAAACCGATGGCGCCCATGCCGCTGTCCCCCGCGCCCAGGGCGAATGCGCCCACCAGAACCGGTATCGGCTCGCCGGAGCCGCGATGGCGCCACTCCGACTGGCCTTCCCAAACGCCCGTCGCGCCGATCGAACCCTCCATGTGCGTGCACATCGCATCCTCGGGTGGGGCACCACACACCTCGTGCAGGGGCTGCATGAACAGCGACGGAACCTGCTCCGCCGCATAGCCCAGCAGGCTCGCGGCCGCAACGTTCAGATAGCGCAACTGGCCGCCCGACACCACCAGAATGGCATCCCGGCTCTGCTCCACAAGCTGCGCCAGGCGGCTGCGTTCGGTCTGAGCTTCCTGCAATTCCCGCAACGCCTGCCGTGTACGCCGTTCAGAACGCTCGGCGGTTTCAGTAAGCAGCAGGCCGACACCGATGCTCATCCCAATCCAAACCACGGAATTCGTTACGAAGGTGATCAGCGCGAACTGCAGCACCTCCGGGTTGCTTTGGGCGTCGCGCGGCGCCCAAGTCGACGTGACGGTCCATTGCCAGGCGCGGGCCAGGTTCATCAGCGCGTAAAAAGCCCAGGCGCTGGCAGTCACCAGCGAGCCGGTGAGATGCCGCTGGCGGCCATGACGGAAGAACGCTGCCGCGGCCAGCAAACTCGCCAGGCCATAGCAGAGATATCTGGGCGCGTTGTGGATGCGCGAGGCATCCACGCCGTCCATGGGATATGGCAGGGCGGCTGCAAACGTGATGGCGGCGGCAGCCAGCGCCGCCAGGTACAGCGCAGCGATCCACCGCCACGCCGGCGAGTGACCCTTCCACAGCGCCATCGCCGTTAGCGCGACTGTGGGCGGAAGCATGTACCCCAGCAGCGCCACCGCCAGCCGGATGGCAACGCCGCCGGAGAGATTGTCGAACGCGATCCAGAGAGCGGCTACGTAAGCGCCTTGCGCTATCCAGGAGCATGCAAACCAGCGCAGCCAAACTTCGCGCGCGGCGCGCCGGTAATAAAACTCGAGGAGACACACCAGCAGACACGAAAAGGCTGTCTGCATGGCCAAGTTGGCATGAACCACCATCCGGAACACGGTGTCACTCGCTCCCATCTTTGAGGATAAAACGGCTGTGTCTAAACGTATAGGTTAATTTTAAGATTCCTCTGAAGAAATCGTGGGTAGACTCGGGCGCGGGGCAACGGTTTAAAATCGTGATGAGTTGTAGCATGTCGAAAAAAGCAGCAACGGGAGCTTCCGGAATAGACCGCGCGACTCCTGCGCCGGCCGCGGACCTGGAGTTACTGCCGAGGACTGAACGATTGGCCGCGTTCGTGGATGGGATGGGAAAAAGACCTGCCGCCGGGCGAGGAACTCGTGGCCTGCTTCCGGCCATTCCTCGAATATCTGGTGAGGTGCGCGGATCTGTCGCCGAAGACCATACAGAAGCACGTCGATAATCTCTGGGCGCTGGGAGGAGAGATCATCCGGGATCTGAACGAAAACCCTCTGCTGAGGAAGAAAAACATCAAACAAATTCTCTTCGATGTTATCGATGACGATGGCGGCCCGCTGATCTACGGCGTCACTTCAGAGCAACAGCAGCGGTCCTTTGATTCCACATGCCGTAAGCTCTATCGATTCCTAGGTCAGCCTCCCAGCTAAACCCGCAAATCACCCACAGATTCTCGAACTTATGGATGCCTGTCCTGTCGCTCAGGCGGTAGCGGCGATCTCTATGGGTGTCTGCGGATAGACAGTCATACGGTGCCTTCTGCGCAGCTGTTTGGCTTTGAACATGCGCCGGTCCGCCTCCGCCAGCAACTCCTCCGCATCGGAACCGTCTTCGGGATAGTAGGTCTCGCCAATGCTGATCGAAACGCCGCTTCCGGCCGGTATTTCCGTACCGATGGCGATCTGCCGGATTTCGGCGATCCGCCCCTGGATCGACCGGCGGTCGCTGCCCGGCAGCAGCAGCACGAACTCGTCGCCGCCCATACGCGCGACATAATCGTACTCGCGGCAGCGGCTGCGCAGCGCCTCGGCGACGAGCCGCAGAACCTTGTTGCCTTCTAAATGGCCGAAGCGGTCGTTGATCTGCTTGAACCCATCCAGGTCGCATACGACCACGCAGAGCGGCTCCCGGTTTCGTTTACACCGGGCCACTTCACTGTCCAGCCGCAGGAACAATGAACGCGCGTTGGGCAATCCGGAAAGATAATCCGTGGTCGCCGAATCTTCCACCTGGCGGAAGATCAAGGCGTTCTCGACGGCCAGCGACACCTTGCTGCTGATGGCCAGCAGGATGCGCAGGTGGTCCCGGGAAAACGCATCCTGTTCGGCGCGGTACAGGGTCATCACGCCAACCGTACCGCTGGAACCTTCGAGGGGAACCGCCAGCGCCGATCGCAGTGTGCTGAACCTGGAGGTATCCGGCAAGTAACCTGACTCCACGGATGGATTGCCATTCAAGATAGGCTTGCGGTTCCCGGCGACCCAGCCGGACAGACCTTCACCTATGGGTATCTCTAACGAGGAGAACAACCGGAAATCTTCTCCGTTCACGTACCGCGGGACCAGCTTTCCGTCCAGCCGGACGTAGATGGCGATGGCGTCGTAGGGCACGATCTTCCTTAGTCGCGCCGCCACTACTGAGAGGGTTTCATCTAGACTGAGTGAGTTGCCCAAGTCCTGAACCAGTTCAAACAACAACTGCACTTCCTGCCGGGCCGCCGCGATGGAGCACAGAAAGTCATATTCATTGCCCGGCCCGGTATGTGGCGCCGCCCCTTGAAACCCGGCCGCCGGTTCCGCGCCTTTCGCGATGCGCACGTCGGTCGACAACTTAGCCGTCACTGCCGGAGTGGCTTGCGCCAGACGTTCCAACTCGACATGATGGCGCCGCAAAATGAGCACCACTCTCGGGTCGAAGCTCTTGCCGGCCTGCGCCACGACCTCGTTCATGGCCTCCGCGAGCGGCAAGGCGCGCCGGTATTGACGGTCGGAAGCCAACGCGTCCAGACAGTCGACGGCGGACAGAATGCGCGCGCCGATCGGTATCTCCTCGCCGCGCAAACCGTGCGGGTAGCCCGTTCCGTCCCACTTTTCATGATGCGCCCGCACGATAGGCGCTACAGGATAGGGAAAGGATACGCGTTCCAGAATCTCCGCACCCACCAGCGGATGGATCTTCATCTTCTCGAATTCCTCCTCTGTGAGACGGCCGGGCTTCGAGATAATGTGTTCGGGCACCGCCAGCTTTCCAATATCGTGCAGCAGCGAGGCAGCCTTCAGCGCCTCCAGTTCCTCGTGGGGTAGACCGAGGTGCTTGCCAACCTCGACCGCATAAACACGGACGCGGCGCAGGTGTTCGTGGGTGGAATGGTCCTTAGCTTCAATCGCCAGCGCCAAGGCCTCGATGGTGCGGATGTGCAGTTCGGCAATCGATTCCACGTGCCGCCGCTCATCATCCAGCCGCGCCAGGTAAAGTTGGTATGAACGGTACATCAAATAAATGAGCGGCAGCCACACCGCCGAACTTCGCCAGTGCAACTGCCTGGTGAACAGAATAATGAGCCAGGCGGCTGCGGCGCCTGCCAGATAAAAGGGAAACGACCGGAAATAGCCATTATGCCAGACAGTCCCGAGTCTGGTTCCCTCGGAAAGAGATGAAGCTCCGGCGATCGGAATTGTGTTCAGAGCATAATACACCGCGCCGGTCGCGATCAGCAGTAAAGGACCGGCGTCGTCAAGCCGGGCGAGAAGAGGCCAATGATAGAAGGCATAGGCGATGCTTACAGCGATTCCGGTATTGGCCAGCTTTAAGATCACCTGGAAGACATTGGGCAGCGGCTTTTGTCTCCAAAGACACTCGACCGCCGTTGCCAGGCAGCCGATCGCCAAAGCCTCACTCGGGTCTAAGTCCGCAATGCCGACCAACACAAACAGAAAGCCGGCGGACATGGTTCCCCGGATACGCGGCAGACTTACCCTGGTCCCGGCCGCGACCGCCGTTACGAGGAGATAGAAGCAAAGCCGGTATACGTCCCCGCAGTGAAACCGATGACAGGTAATGCCGATGACCCCGAGGCCCGCGGCACTGACCGTACCTGCGTACAGTTTGGCCTTGAGGCTCATATCGCTAACACCCGGGCAGCGCGCGGGTCGGCGCAATCGCGCGTCTTATATTCCTTCAGCCGGCGCAACAATGTGCGCCGCGAAATGCCGAGCAGCCCGGCCGCGACATCCTGCCGGCCTCCCGATTTTTCGAGTGTCTCGCGGATCATCTGCTCTTCCAATCCACCCAATTGGTGCTTTAGTTCGGGCTCGACCGGGCGCGAACCTGGCGCGGGAGATTTTAGGCTTAAGTCCGCTGCGCAAATCCGCCAGCTTTCAGCTAGAACCGCTGCACGCGTGACGGTATTGCGCAACTCACGCACGTTGCCGGGCCAGTCGTACTGTTCCAATGCGGTCAGGGCGCCATCACCCATTTCCAGCCGCGGGTCCACTTCCTGTAGGAAATGGTAGGCCAACGGCGCGATGTCTTCTCTGCGGTCGCGCAATGGCGGGACACTGATGCTCACCTGGTTCAGTCTATGAAACAGGTCGCTGCGAAATGTACCGGCTGCGACGGCCGCTTCGAGGTTCTGGTTTGTAGCGGCGATAATGCGCGCGTCCACCGCGACTTTGCGCGTGCCGCCCAGCCGGTAATACGGCACCCCATCCAGCACGCGCAGCAGTTTCACCTGCATCCTCGCGTCGAGTTCACCGATTTCGTCCAGGAACAAGGTACCGCCGCGGGCAAGTTCGAATAGGCCGGGCTTTTGTCCAGCCGCACCGCTGAACGCGCCCTTTTCGTAACCAAACAGTTCGCTCTCGGCCAGGTGATCCGGCAGCGCGCTGCAGTTGATATCCACCCAGGGCCGTTCGGATCGCAGGGAGAGGCTATGCAAGGCGCGCGCCACCACTTCTTTGCCCGACCCGGTTTCCCCGGAGATCAGCACCGTGACGTTGAGGCGCGCGATCCGTTCCACCAGCCGGAACACGGCCTTCATCCGCTCGCTTCTTACCACCACCCCGTCCACGACGATGTTCAGGTGGTCCTGGACGTACCGGGGGGCTGGTCCCGGATCCGCCGCGTCAAGGTGCGGCGCCGCGCGATACAGATTGAAGCGGCCGGCAGCGGCGCCCCCGAATGTGTGGAGTTTTGCGGTCATCGCTATACCAGTAACATACGCTCTATAAGGTCTAGTTCCAAGCAATTCTGCGATATGAAAGTACTTGCTGTACCACGATTATAGAAAGGATATTGCCGCGATGTTATCTTTTGATGCTAGGCAGAATGTGGCTAACGGCAATAGTAAGTAGGGCGGTGTTAACTTAGGATAACGGCAAGATTTTGAGGCTCTGTGGCGCAAGCTTAGCCTGGCTGAAGCATGCGCCACTCGGTCGGGCGCATAATAGATGCATGCCTTACCGCGCGGCCTTCTTGCTTCCGGTGCTGGCGAGCCTGCTGCCGGCCCAATATGGGACGAAAACGAAAGCCTCGGAACAGGATTATCCGGCGCATGCGAACTTGCCGAAGCTGACGATTGGCGCGGAGTACCTGGTCCACAGCTTTTCGAGCGGCAGCCAGATGTTCATCGCCAAGGATTTCCTGGTGGTGGAAGTGGCACTGTTCCCGGCCGTTGGCCAGAGCCTGCCGGTGAATGCGAACCATTTCAGTTTGCGCGTGAACGGCCGCAATCAAACACTGTTGCCGCAGGCACCGGAAATCGTAGCCAACGCACTGAAATACTCCGATCCGAATACCGACAGCGGGGTGCACCCCACGGCGCAACTGGGCCCCTGGATACTCGGGCAGCCCCGGCCTGCGGATCGCTTTCCCGGCGATCCGAATGTGAATCACGGCCCCGTGCCTGGGAAACCACCTTCGGATATAGACACGGAGACGCCGTTAAAGGCTGAGGAGTTGGTGGTCCGGACTGCGCTGCCCGAAGGCGAGCATCGCGGACCCACCAGCGGGTTCCTGTATTTCCCCTATCGCGGCAGGATCAGCCATATTCGCTCGCTGGAACTGGTGTTCACGAGTCCCGCCGGCAACACTACATTTGCGCTTCCACTGGAGTGAGATCGATTGCTGCTAGGCTGAGGGGAAACCGAAAAGGAGACTCAGCGTTGGCGATCGGCCAGCAGGCGACCGAGGAGCCCGGCATCAGCCGGTGGTGGCGCGTAGTGGGCGGTCTGTCGATGAACATGGCCCTGGGCACGGTCTATGCCTGGAGCGTGTTCGTGGCCCCGCTCGAAAAACAATTCGGATGGAAGCGGGCGGACACCTCCATGGTATTCACCATCATGGTAGTGGTAACCGCCCTGAGCTTTGCGCTGGCCGGACGGATCCAGGACAGATGGGGCCCGATCTATTGTTCCCTGACCGGCAGCATTCTGGTGAGCCTGGGCTTCTGGCTGTGCGCCTATACCACCAGCCTGACGTATCTGTTCATCTGTTTTGGAGTGATCGCCGGCATGGGGAACGGATCCGGATACTCTACGCCGATACCGGTTATCGCGAAGTGGTTCCCCGATAAGCGCGGTCTGGCGGTAGGCCTGGCGGTGGGAGGGTTCGGCGCTGGTTCCGCTATTTTCGGTCCCCTGGCGCAACTGAAATTGATCCCCGCCTATGGCCTTCCCACCACCTTTCAGATCTTAGGCGGCATCTTGCTGGTGATGACGCTGGCGGGCGCCCTGCTGCTGAAGAACCCGCCGGCGGGATACACGCCCGCGGGCTGGACCCCGCCGGCCGTGCGATCTGCCACGACAAACGAATACAGCCCCGCCGATATGCTGGCCACCCGCACCTTTTACCTGATGTGGGTGGCCTACGCGCTGGGCTGCTCAGCCGGCCTGATGGTAATCAGCCAGTTGATACCGTTCGCCCGCAGTGCGGGTGTCGCGGCAGCCGGATTTACCACCATGACCCTGGTCGTGGGCGCCTGCGGCAATGGCGCCGGCCGCATTGTGTCGGGGTGGATGTCGGACAGACTAGGCCGCATGAACGTGCTGCGCACCATGATGGGCATCTCCATGGTGGCCGTGCCATGGCTGTACGCGGTGGCCGCCAACGTCGCTCTGTTGTACGTGGCGCTGTTCGTAGTTTACTGGTGCTACGGCACGCAGCTCTCGGTGACCCCGTCGGCTACCGCGGATTTCTGGGGAACGAAGAACGCCGGCATCAACTATGGCATGCTATTTACGGCGTGGGGAACGGCCGGAATTATCGGCCCGCGGATCGGCGGAGTGCTCTACGATCGGTACCACAATTACAGGAGCGCTTTCTACACGGCAGCGGTACTGGCGGGTGTGGCGCTGGTGGCCGAGATGGCCGCCAAACGGCCGATCGCTGGGCCGCGTGCCGCGGGCTAGCGCGACCACAACGCGAGACAATGGTTCACATGAGGATCTTCACAATTCCACTGGCGATCACCGTGTTTGGCGTGGCGGCGCAGGCCGCTGAACCCACCATCACCCGGGAAGAGCGCGCGCACGTCATCAAACTCCTGGAAGATTCGGAAGCCGAGTTCCTGGGGCTGGTGTCGGGCCTGACCGACGTGCAATAGACGTATAAGCCCGCGCCGGATCGCTGGTCAGTGGCGGAAACGGCCGAGCACATTGTGTTGGCAGAAGACTTGCTGTTTTCCAAAATGAAGGAAGCGCTCGCCAACCCACCCAACCCGGACTGGGAAGCAAGAACCCGCGGTAAGACGGAGTTCATCGAGCGCGTGATGCCGGATCGCAGCCACAAGGCGCAGGCGCCCGAGCCGGTTCAACCACACGACCAGTGGACGCGTGAGGAGACCATCGCGCGCTACAAAGAGAAACGCGCCGTGACGTTGAGGTTCATCGAAGAGACGGACCTGCCGTTGAAAAACCATACGTCCGAACACCCGTTCCCGGTATTCAACACGCTGAATGCTTATCAGTGGCTGCTTTACATCCCGTTGCACAACATGCGGCATGACCAACAGATCGCCGAAGTGAAGGCCAGCGCCGGCTTCCCGCATGCTGCGCCGGGGACCAAGGGCACATAGTCTTACTCTACCGCCTGAAAAGAAGTAATCCCATAACTATTGGTGCCGCCACCCCACGTCACGATTCCGATCGTATCAATGTCGCTAACGTCGACGGCTGAGGGCACAAAGCTTGAAAATGGAAAATCCACGGAGAGATTGCTGGGCGTCGGAGACAGAATCTGTTGTGCGCCATAGATGGCGCCGCTGTGCGCAAACACTGCTATCTCTACACCGAGGGACAGCTCGGTCGAGATTCCCGCGAAGTTCAGCCGGAACGCCGAATATCCAGTGAGGTTCAGGCCCAAGGGAGCGGGCGTTGTGGCATCGGCGAATCCGTAATAAATCTGAACGCCGGGAATGACACCGAAGCCGCCGTCGAGTATGCAAATACCTTTGTGAATGTCCAGGGTGGTCTTCTGGCCGTATGGATTTGCCCCGATCGTGAGAACCGTTTCGCGAGCCGGGCCGAGTCTGCTGCCCGCACTCAACGGTGCGAAATGCTCGTTTTGTGCCTGCGGAGCTTCCAGGGTTACGGTATATGCTCCGGACTTAAAATTGTCGAGGGTGAGCGTCTGGGCAGATCCACTAACCCCAGCCGGGCCCAGAACTGATACAGCCGCGATAAGTCTGGTTAACTTACAGATGGACATGTGAACCATTCGACAACGGCCGCGGGCTGCGTGTCACCACATAATTGGGTAGGTTGTTAGTGCGAAGGGGAGTTTCTAGCCTAGCGGACGATCCGTTGGCGAAGGCCTTTAGCCACCGCCTCGGATTTGGAATGCACCTGCAGCTTCCCATAGATGCTCTTCATGTGGAAGCGGATGGTGTTCACGCTCAGATTCAGCTCGGCCGCCGCCGTCTTGTAGTTATGTCCTTCCACCAGCAGTTTCAGCAGCCGGATTTCATGCGGGGTCAACTGGCAGGGAGCGTCCTCGGGCGGACGGATTTCGCGAAACAAGGAGACTACCCGGCGGGCTACCTCCGGCGACATCGGCGAACCGCCACCGGCGGCTTCCCGCAGGCTCTCCAGCAGGCGCGCGGGCGGCGTTTTCTTGAGCAGGTATCCGCAAGCGCCGGCGCACAGGGCATCGAAAATGCGCTTGTCGTCATCGTAGATCGTCATCATGACCAAGGTCATTTCGGGAAAACGCTTCTTCAACTCGCGGATTCCTTCAATGCCGGACATTCCCGGCAGACCGATATCCACCAATGCCACATCCGGCAGATCGCCGGCGATACGGGCCAGGGCGCCCTCCATCGAATCATAGGCGCCGGTGCAGCGGAACCCTTCGGTGCGGCCGATCAGAATCTGCAGCGATTCGCGGATTCTGGGTTGATCCTCGACAATAGCGACTTTAAGAATGGCGGTATCCGGCATGCGGGGAGAGGTAAGGTCAGATTAACCTTGTCTTCTTACCATACGTCACAACCGGAGTAAGTTCACCACCCATTTGTGCAGGGAACTGCTTTGAGTCTGGGGAGACCGCGCGGTCAAGGGGATGCGCAGACTGACCACCGTGCCGCGTCCGGGCGCGGTGTCCACGGTCAGTGCGCCGCGGAACGCCGCGGCCCGCGAACGCATGCTGGTCAGGCCGTGGCCCCGGCTGGATTTTCCCGGCTCGAAGCCCCGCCCGTTATCCGTCACCGATAGCGCCAGAAAGCCCCCGGCCACGGACAATCGCGCTGCCAGGCTGGTGCAGCCGGAGTGCCGTAACGCGTTGTGCAGGGTTTCTTTGAAGATCAGGAAAACCTGGCGGCGGATGTCGGCGGCGATCTGCTGATCCTGGTTGTCGCCCGGCAGGTCCAGGTGCAACTCAACACCGTCGCGGCTGAAAAGGTCGTTGGCGAAGCGCCGCATGCGATGCGTCAGATCGCCAAGCCGGTCCTGTTCGGGGTCGATGGCCCACACGATGTCGCTCATCGAATCCACCAGATCGCGGGAAAGTTGGGCGATATCGGCCAGCGGCTTTTCTCGCTCTTGTTCCGCCGGCCAGCCTCGTGCGACTTCGCTGAGCAGCGCGATCTGCGACAGCGAACTGCCGATGTCGTCATGCAGGTCGGTAGCGATCCGCGTGCGCAGCCGCTCCACTTCCAGCAGACGCGCCAGACGGTATCGATAGATGCTGTAAAACAGAGCCGACACTAATGCGAAAAACAGAAGCCGCATCCACCATCGCTGCCAAAGCGGCGGCAAAATTGTGAACGCTGCTGTGGCGGCCGGCCCACTCTCACCGCCTGCCGTAACCGCGCGCACCTTCCAGGTGTAGCGGCCCGCCGCCAGGTTGGCGTAGTTGACCGTGCGCTGTTCGGTGGCCGGGCTCCATCCGGAATCTGTGTTCTCAAGCCGGTATTGATAGCGCAATGCCCCGCCCACGCCGAAGTCCGGACCGACGAATTCCAACTCCACCTGATTCCGGTCCGAAGACAGTTCGATGCCCGCCAGAGAGGTTTCGCCGAGAAAGGAGATGGGGAGTGGCGCACCGCGCACGCGCATTTCACTAATGAATACGGGTGGTGGCGGGGCGGGCGCCTCGATGGCAGGATCCAGGCGGGACAGGCCTTCGCGCGTGCCGAACCAGAGTGTGCCGTGCCGGTCCCGAAAGGCGGTCAACACATCGCCGGGAGCCAGCCCGTCGGCTACGGTGTAGTGGCGGATGCGCGGCGCAGGATCCGCCGGTGCCAGACGATCCACTCCGAGGTCGCTGCCAACGTAAATACGCCCCTGCAGATCCTCGCTAATGCACGACACGCGATTGCTGGAGAGGCCCTCCGCCACCGTGTACCTGGTCATGCGCAGCTGGGATGAGCCGGGTTCGTCGATGCGATTCAGACCGTCGGTGGTGCCCACCCATAGCCGGCCCGCGCTATCCACATGCAACGTCGAAACCCAGGTGGGATTGCCGCGGTCCACCGGCAATATCTGAAACTTGCCGTCCCGAAAGCGGAGGACCTTTCCCGAATTCAATCCGATCCACACGTTGCCCGCGCGATCCTCCGCGAACGCACTCGCAAGTACCTGGGATGGGACCGGCTCGCCATCCGGAAAAGGCTTTAAGATTCCCGTGGCCGGATCCCAGCGCGCCAGACTATTGGCGCGCACACCCCCGTTCGGAGAGTAGATCTGGGTGGAGGCCCAGACTGACCCGCGCGAGTCTTCGAAGATGGCGTAAGCCGTTTCTCCGCGCGCGTAGACTGCTTCCGGCCGTGAGCGTCCCAGCCCGTCGACGGTTTCCGGTGGAAACCGGAAAATGCCGCGGCCTGTAGGAACCCACCATTCGCCTGCACGCGACTGGAACGTCAGGAGACGTGTGCTCCAGCCCCAGTTGTCAACCGTGCGCGGGATATTTGGCCGCACCGCATGGAATGCGCGGCCATCAAAGCAGTTCACCGGCTTGTCTCGAACTCCCTCGGTCACCACACAAAGCTGACCTTGCTGCGTTTCGAAGATCGACAGAGTGTGATTCGTATCCAGGCCGTCCTGGTGGGTGTAGGTACGGAAGCCGTGTTTAGCAATGCGAGCCACGCCATGCATGCCCACCCAAAGGTTGCCGGCCCGGTCCAGGCCGAGCGCCGCGATCCCACCAATTCCGGGCAGTTGGTTTTCGGCGGAGCAGTTTGCGGAGGGCTTCCGGCCCTTGCCGGTTTGGCAGATTCCCAGCCCGTTCCGCGTGGCGACCAGGATTTCGCCCTCCGGCGTTTTGAGCAACGCTTCAATTAATTTGCCCTGAAACTCGCGCACCGGGCTGCAAACGGAGCCCGGATCGCTGAAGGTCCGGCCACGGTTCGCCGGGATGCGGCACAATCCCCGCCGTGTTCCCACCCACAGCGTGCCCTCGGGATCCTTCACTAAGTCTCTAACGAACGGCTGCGGCCAGGGCAACCGTGGCCTTTCGCATCGTCCCCCGGGGAGGCAGTGATAGAGTTCGCGCCCGGCTCCCACCCAAACCGTGCTATCCGAATCAGCCAGGATGTCATCTACCGAGCTGTCGCCCCAGTTCTCACCGCGGAGTCCAATGTCTACGAAGCGGAGCTGCCATCGGTCAGATTTCCGGTCCAGGTGGTAGAGGCCGCCTTGAGTTCCTACCCAAATGCCGCCCGCCGGATCGGCTGAGAGGGCCATCACCCGGCCTGCTTTTGGATTTGCCGGACGATAGTATTCAAACCGCGGATTCGCGGCGGTGCCCTGAAAGTGGGCCAACCCATTCTCCGTGGCTAGCCAGTAATTGCCGCCGCCTGTTTCCAGTATGTCGCCCGTGAGCGAAATCAATCCCTGCGCACTGCCGAAATTCCGGAACCGATATCCGTCGAAGCGCGAGATCGCGTCGCGCGTGGAGAACCACAGGAAACCCCGTGAGTCCGCCACAATGCGACTGATTGAATTACCCGGCAATCCATCGGCGGATGTGTAGATGCGAGTCGGCAGTTGTTCGCCCCAGGCGGCAGTGATAAGAACAATCAAACATGCGGCGCATTTCGGCAAGGGCTTCCCCGTTATTATCGGATACTATCATCTCCGTGTTGTGTTGCCGTCCCACCGCGGGCTGCCTCGGCTCGCTTTGAGGCAATATTTCTACCCAAACGGGTGGTGCGATCCTGCGGGCCAGTGGGTATTCTTGCCAAAGGAGTGCATCCATGAAACGAATCGCGGTGGGCAAACCGAGCGGGGGGAAGAGGGTGCCGGCTTTTGCCGTGCTGTGCGCAATCACGGCGCTCGCGCTTCCCGCGCAGACTTTCACGTCACTGCTCAGCTTCGATGGCACAGACGGCTATGGGCCCTATGACGCGCCGGTCCAGGCCAGGAATGGGAACTTCTACGGGACCACCGAGGGCGGCGGGGCCAACCGCCAAGGCACGGTCTTCCAAATAACATCGGGGGGCACGCCCACGACGTTATACAGCTTTTGCGCCCAGAGCAGCTGCACGGACGGCGCAGCGCCTTCCGCCGGACTCGTCCAGGGCGCCAATGGGGACTTCTACGGAACAACTTACGGGGGCGGAGCCAACAGCCTGGGGACGGTTTTCAAAATCACCCCGGGGGGCACGCTGACGACGTTATACAGCTTTTGCGTCCAGAGCGAGTGTACGGATGGCGGAAGGCCCTACGCCGGGCTGGTGCTCGGCACCAATGGGGAATTCTACGGGACGACGCTGGGCGGCGGCGCCCACGGCGGTGGGACGGTCTTCAAAATCACCCCGCACGGTGCCCTGACGACGCTGTACAGCTTCTGCGCCCTAACCGGGTGCCCGGACGGCAATCAACCCGCCGCCGGGCTCATCCAGGCCACCAATGGGGATTTCTACGGGACAACCGAGATTGGCGGGGTCACCGGGTGCCCGCCATACGGTGGCTGCGGCACGATCTTCAAGATCACCCCAGCCGGCACGCTGACGACACTGTACAGGTTTTGCTCCCAAGGCGGGTGCCCGGACGGCTACTACCCTACTGCGGCACTGGTGCAGGCCACCAACGGGGACTTCTACGGGACAACGTCTTTTGGTGGGGCCAGCCAGGATGGCACCGTCTTTAAAATCACCCCCAAAGGCAAGTTGACCACGCTGTACAGCTTCTGCGCCGAAAACGGCTGCCCGGACGGCGAGAATCCCTCTGGGGCGCTCATCCAGGCCACCAATGGAGACTTCTATGGGACAGCACATTTGGGCGGGGCCAACGCTGCCGGCACGATCTTCGAAATCACGCCTGGCGGCACGCTGACTACGCTGTACACTTTCTGCACCCAAAGCGGATGTGCTGACGGAGAATATCCCTTCGCGGGACTGACGCAGGCCACCAACGGGGATTTCTACGGGACAACCTATGTCGGCGGGGCCAGCAAGAGCGGTCTGGTGTTCGGCCTGTCCGTCGGCCTCGGCGCGTTTGTAGAAACACAACCCACCTCCGGCAGGGCAGGAGCCGCCGTCAACATTCTGGGAACCAATCAAAGCGGATCGACCGGCGTCGCCTTCAACGGCACGCCTGCCGCGTTCACGGTCGTTTCGCCATCGCTGATCACGGCCACGGTCCCCAGCGGCGCAACCACCGGCACTGTCCAGGTGGTGACGCCCGGCGGCACGCTTTCGAGCAACGTGCCTTTCCGGGTGCTGCCATAGAATCCGCCGGCCTGGAGCACGAGGCGGGCAGCATGCGCGGACCGCGCGGGATATAATTAGATCTTTCAATCCAGGCTGCTATCCCGGAGAATGTCCGATCATGAAACTGAAGGCCTTTGGAATCGGTACGGCGTTGGCCGCCGTGGTATTAACCGGCCCCGCGGATTTCGCACAGCAGGCAAATGCTCCTGCGAAACCCGCGAGTTGCCCAGTGGAAGGATTTAGCGGCGGCTTCTCACACGGCTGCCCACAAAAACAATTTGCCAGCCCTTCCGACATCTCGGCCATGATGGCCGCGCTGCCGGACAAGCCCTATGCTGCGCCCCAGCGCCTGCGCCGGGTGCTGGTCCTCTGCCGGGCCGTCGGTTGGGTGCACACGTCCATCCCGCTGGCGGCGAAGATGGTTGAATACCTGGGGGACAAGACCGGCGCCTGGATGACGACCATCACGTACGACGCGGCCGCGATCACGCCCGAGAACCTGCAGCAATACGATGCCATCTTCCTGTCCAGCACCACCGGCGAATTTCTGGATGACCCGAACGACAAAGCTGCCACAGACCTTCGCAGGCGGGCGCTCCTCGACTTTGTCAGAGGCGGCAAGGGTCTGGCCGGCATCCACGCGGCTACCGATAGCTACCATACCAATGGCCCCACGCTCACCGGCACATGGCCCGAGTTCAACGAAATGATCGGCGGCTTCTTCAAGTTCCACTGGAGCTACCCGACCCTGATCCCGGTTAAGGTGGACGATCCAAACAGTCCCCTGACTGCTATGTGGCCGGCCCGTGGGTTCGAGATCGTCGACGAAACCTACACGTTCGCGCAGGACTCATTCAGCCGCAAGCGGGTGCATGTTCTCACCAGCATCAACTACGGCAGGATGAGCGCGGAAGACAAAGCCAAAGAGCCGGCAGCCACCAGGCGCACCGACGGCGACTACGCGTTGAGCTACATTCAGCACGTGGGCAATGGCCGCGTATTCTACGAGGCACACGGTCACGATGAGAAGATATACTACTCGCGGCCCTTCGACGCCCACATGCTGGCGGGGATCCAATACGCTATCGGCGACCTGAAGGCCGACGACAGCCCCAGCGTAAAATAAGTCAGGCAACCGTCAACTTACTACGGCGCGATCTTGAATACCGCGCCACAGCCTGTGGTGGTGTTGCCGCACGTCACCTGTGGATCGCCACCCCACCGCGTGGTGCCGTAGAGGACGCCGGCCGAGTCTGAAATCAGACCTTGTTGCGGATTGGCCCCGTCTGTCCCCGAAGTGAATTTGTGAAGGATCGTCTTCTTGCCCTTCAGATCCAGCTTGAAAATTGTTCCACAGTCTGGTCCCCCGCATCCTGTAGTGCCACCGTTTAGGGTTGTGCCGTAAAGGTTGCACCGTGTACTTGCTTGCGGGGTCCAACCAAAACACAAGTCCCCAGCCCTTGACACCGCCCGCATGCCGTGCCATAAAGGTTGCCCGCCGCATCTTGTATCAGTTGCCCCATAGAGATTGGCCACCCGGTCCTCGACCAGGCCTGTCCACGGGCTTTGCCCGTCTGGTCCCTGTGCCGTGAAGGTATGCAGCACGGTGAAATTGCGCGTGATCCACCTTGAACGCCTTCCCGTACTTTGTCGCCGCATCTATCTAGCGAGTAGCAACCCATGGTAGTGCCATAAAGGCTGCCACCCGTATCGCGCACCAGGGCAGCCGCCGGATATGCCCCGTCGTCCGATCGCCCGGTAAAGGCGTGTAGCACGGTCTGGTGGCCGGCCGGATCTAATTTGAACACCACGCCAAAGCTCAAGTCGCCGTCGATCGCGGTGCCATGGAAGTTCCCGTCCACATCCTGGATCAGCCCTGCCCACGGATTGGCCCCCACTCCCGGGGCGAAATTAAATAGCACACTCTCGTCACCGGCGCTGTCCACCTGAAATACCACTCCGCAACAACCATCCGTGGGGCCCTGGCCGCCTAGTATTAACTTGCATAAATAGCAGTTAATAGAGATAATCGGGTATGTCCCGATCAAAGACGGCTGAAATACGCCGGACCGAGCAGGAAGAGCAGGTGTTGCGCGCCTGGACACGCAAGGGCAGCGGAGAGCAACGGCTGGTGGATCGCGCCCGGATCATTCTAATGTCGCACCAAGGCGTTGCGGTTGTGGAAATTGCCAGAAGGTTGCACACACGACTGGCGCGTGTTTCTAAATGGCGGCAGCGCTTCGTGCGGGACCGTTTGAATGCGCTGTCGGACGCCCCCCGCACCGGCAAGCCTCGGCGGTACGACCGGGAAACCGACCGGCGCGTGCTGGCGCTGCTCGATCAGGACCCGCCGCGCGGCTATGCGCAATGGAACGGCCGCTTGTTGGCGGAGGCTTTGGGCGATGTCAGTGCGGCGCACACGTGGCGGATTTTGCGCAAGTACAAAATCCAGTTACAGCGGCGACGGAGCTGGTGTATCAGCACCGATCCCGAGTTTGGGCCCAAAGCCGCCGATGTGGTGGGGATCTATCTGAATCCTCCGGAACACGCGGTGGTGCTGTCGGTCGACGAGAAACCGCATATTCAGGCGCTGGAACGCGCGCAGGGCTTTCTCCGCCTCCCAGATGGCAAAGCGGTGAACGGTTTCAGTCACTGCTATAAGCGACACGGTACCACGACCCTTTTTGCCGCCCTGAACATCCTGACCGGCCAAGTGCAGACAGGCCATTACCCGCGGCGCCGCCGCCGCGAGTTTCTGGACTTTATGAATGGCATCGTAGCGGACCACCCGGACCGGATGATTCACGTGGTGCTGGACAACTTGAATACCCACAAGCCCAAGCGGGACCGATGGCTGCAAGCGCATCCCAATGTCCACTTGCACTTCATCCCCACCTACAGCTCCTGGCTCAACCAGGTGGAGTGCTGGTTCAGTATTATGAGTCGCGCGGCGCTGCGCGGCGCCAGCTTCACCTCTCCCCGCCAGCTCAGGGATGCCATCGACGCCTTTGTCGAGGTTTACAATCCGAAAGCTTCGCCCTTCGAGTGGACCAAGACTGTCGTCCACCAGACCAAGCCCCAACGTATTTACTCTAATTTATGCAAGTAGGTACTAGTGTGGTCGTGCCGAAAACATTGCCCGCCGCGTCCGGAATCACGTATGCGTAGGGGACGGCACCAGAGGGGCCGTCGTAAACCGGAAAGGCGTAGATCTGTTGATACTCCGCGCTTGCCGGCGACTGCACCCCTAGGCTCAGGAACAATGGCGCTATAAAATCAGTCCAACTTCGACCGCGTGTCATTACCCCCCCAGAACAGTTGTGGCTTTCTGCGACGCCGACCCGATCATTGCTGAACCTGTCCTCCGGGCGCTCTGTGATTCGGGATTCCGGACTGTGATTACCCGAGCACTTAGATCAGCCCGAAGTGTCGCTAAATTGCAAAAATCTTGTTAGCTTCACTTTCCCACGACCTACGCCCGCGACGGAGACTTTACGGAACGACGTATACTAGCGGTGACTGCGGACTTTATGGCAGCACCCGGAAGAGGCACGCTGCTCGGAACGCCTTCGACGAGAGGTGTGATATGAAGCGAATCGTTAACGCAGGTAAACTGAATTGGAGAAAGAGAGCATACGCTGTCTGCGTACTTTGCGCGGCGACGGCGATGGGCGTGACGGGGCAGACTCTCACCACCCTGCAGGGCTTCGACATCACGGACGGCGCAGCCCCCTACGCCCGGCTAGTCCAGGCCACCGACGGGAACTTCTACGGGACAACCTACGAAGGCGGCGCCAACGACCGCGGGACTATCTTCAAGATCAACCCGAATGGCACAGTGACGACGCTTCACAGTTTCTGCTCGCGTAGCGGGTGTCCGGACGGCGAACACCCCGAGGCCGGGTTGGTCCAGGCCACGGATGGGGACTTCTATGGGGCAACCGCCGCGGGCGGGCCTAACCGCGCTGGCACGGTCTTCAAAATCACCGCGAGTGGCAGATTGACAACGCTGCACACCTTCTGCTTGCAAAGCGGTTGCCCGGACGGCGCGTACCCCAGGGCGAGGCTGGTCCAGTCCGCCGATGGCGGCTTCTACGGGACCACCAAGTATGGCGGGATCAAGTGTTCCCAACAAGGCTGCGGGACGGTCTTCAAGATCAGCCCCGGCGGCATGCTGACGACGCTGTACCGGTTTTGCGCTCAGAGCGAGTGTACCGACGGCGCCAACCCCTTTGCGGAGCTGGTCCAGGCCGCCGCCGGGAACTTCTATGGGACCACGTTTGCGGGCGGAACCGGCAATCTGGGGACTGTCTTCAAGGTAACCCCGAGTGGCGCGCTGACCACACTTTACAGCTTCTGCTCCCAAAGCGGCTGTTTGGATGGCCAAGACCCTTACGCGGGGCTGGCCCAGGATGCCAATGGGGATCTCTACGGGACGACCCAGTATGGTGGGGCTCACGCCGGCGGCACGGTCTTCAGAATCGCTCCGAGCGGCACGCTGACGACGCTCTACAGTTTCTGTTCCCAAAGCGGGTGCGCCGACGGATACTACCCCTACGGGGATCTGTTCCGGGCCACCGATGGGGACTTCTACGGAACAACTAAAGGCGGCGGGGCCAACGGCAACTATGGCACGGCCTTCAAGATTACGCGGAGTGGGACGCTGACGACGCTTTACGGCTTCTGCCTCCAAAGCGGGTGCGCCGACGGCGCGTACCCCTACGCGGGGCTTGTTCAAGCCACCGATGGGGATTTTTACGGAACAACTTTCGGCGGCGGCGCCAGCGGCTATGGTACGGTCTTCAGCTTGTCTGTAGGTCTGGGCCCGTTCGTGGAGACGCAGGTGGTAACGCGCAATTTGCGCGAGCGTTAATGGGCCGCCGGTGCTGCTGCGAATGCATATAAGTCGTTTTCAGTTCGTACATAAAGTTTCCCGTCGACAATCGCGGGTGTAGCCAGAATACCGCCATCAAGTTTGTTTCTTGCCAGCACCTTCAATTGCTCGCCGGCATCGAGGACGGTCACAACGCCTTCTTCGGATGCGATGTAGATCTTGTTGTCGGCCGCCACCGGCGACGAGTAGTAATATCCCGGCGCTCCGGTGCGGCCGCTGTAAACGAGCGTGCCTGTCTGCGCGTTTCGAGCGAAAACGATACCGCCGTTCTGGAATGTATAGAGGCGTCCGTTGTAGTAAAGAGGTGAGGGAACGCCGAGTGCTCCCTTGTGCTCCGACCATGCAACATGAGTTTGGTTCACCTCGTGCTGGCCGCCCGGCCGAACCGCCACTACGCGGGACGCGTTGTTGGCGTACATCTGCGCGGCTCGTTCCGGGTTTGCTTTCTCACCGTCGGGGTCCATGATAATGTCCGGCGCGGCGAAGAACAACAATCCGCCGCCGATAACGGGCGTACTCTTCCCGCACGGCGGAAGTCCCGCGACCCACCAGCGCTCCGCTCCATCGGCGAGGTTGTAGGCCATCAGCCGTTGGTTCGGTTGAAAGTCACCGCCCAACACCGCAATCTCATTGACTCCGTCGTGATGCCAGTACACAGGTGTCGACCATCCGTACTGATACTGCGAACGATCAGTCTTCCATACGGTCCGGCCATCGCGGCGGTCGACTCCAAGCAGGTAGGCCTCTTTTCCCTGATGATTGAGCACCAGCAAGTGGCCGGCGACGATTGGTGAAGCGACCGCGCCGTAGATATTCTCCGGGAGAGGGAACCGCCGTTCCCATTGCACTTTTCCATCGAAATCGTAGCTGACTAAACCATACGAGCCGAAGTAGGCGTAGACGCGCTCCCCGTCTGTTGCGGGTGTCGGTGCCGCAGGACTGCTGATCTCATGCACCTTTTCAATCTGGGCAGGCGCGACGCTGCGCCGCCAGAGAATTTTTCCGGTGCGCACGTCGATGCACACGGTCGCAAGCTGGCTCGTGTGGCGATCAAATTCCGTGAGGAACAAGCGCCCCTTCGCAATGACGGGCGAAGAAATTCCCGATCCGATGGCAACTTTCCAAAGCACGTTCTTGTCGGGACCAAACTCGACCGGCGGTTTGCCGTCACCGATCCCACTGGAATCCGGTCCCCGGAATTGTGGCCAGGAAAGCTGGCGCGTGTCGAACGCCATACCAGCGAAGGTCGGTAGCATGCAGAACGCCAGAGCCAGGATCGCGAGGACGCCTAGCGCCGTTCGGAATCCGAACCTAAAGTCCAGCCAGACGGAATGCATGACCAGATAGACGGTCCACGACACGTTCGGTTCCTAACGGCGTTTTTAACCACTGAACCTAGGCCCTCGACAAAATATCATCGGGGCAGCTTCGTGAGTGGCTGCGACCGCATTACGCCAACGACCATCCAGGGATACATCTACCGGTCGCGCGGTTCGCCAAGCATTTTGGCAAATCGCCCGACCAGCTTGGAGCCGAACACATCCGGCCTATCGGCCGTTTCTGGTCGAGGAAGGTAGGCTGTCGCAGTCCACCTACATCCAAGTGGTCTCTGCGCTTCGGTTCCTCTATACGCAAACACCGAACCGTCAGGTCCGCCTCCGCCATCGCGCGCTGCACCACTATGTATGCCGCCAGTTCCAGCTTGATGAGGACCTTGCGCTACTGTCACAAGGTTCCACCTGATTGAGGATGGCTCCGAAGAAACACCGATTGGGAATCACCGACCCGTGGCACCCGTCTCTCGGGCGCAAGCAGTGAAAACTGAACTGGACGCCGCCTTCCGGCGCACCCGGCTACGCCGTCGTTGACTGAAGAGCGGCTCAGGACAGAATGTCGTGCACGACATTTCCGGAAACATCGGTCAGGCGGAAGTCGCGACCGCTGTAACGGTAGGTCAATTTGGTGTGATCCATCCCCAGCGCGTGAAGAACTGTGGCGTGCAGATCATGAATGTGCACGGGATTCTCCACCGCCTTAAAGCCGAACTCGTCAGTATTGCCGTACGTCGTGCCGCCTTTGACGCCACCGCCGGCCAGCAGTGTCGAGAAACCGTAGCTGTTATGATCCCGGCCATTTTGCACTTTCACCAGGCCGCTAACCTCCAGAACAGGCGTACGGCCGAATTCACCGCCGATGATGATCAGCGTTTCCTGCAGCAGACCGCTCGCCTTCAGGTCGGCCAGCAGGGCGGCGATGGGGCCGTCTACGTCATGGGCCAGTTTGCGATGAATGAGAATATCGTCGTGGTTATCCCACGGCTGGCCGTTGCCGTAATAGACCTGCACCATGCGCACGCCGTGCTCCACCAGGCGGCGGGCTATCAGACAGCCGCGGCCGAAATCATGGTCGCCATAGCGGCCGCGGACGGCTTCCGGCTCTCTGGTAATATCGAAAACCTCGGGCGCCTCGCTTTGCATCCGGTAGGCGATTTCAGCCGCCTGGATACTGCTTTCGAGCTGGCTATCTTCGCCTTCGCGCTTTTCTTCGATCAGGTTCAATTGGCGCAGCAGATCCAGGGCGCGCCGTTGTTCGGGCATGGGTGTGGACGGATTGCGGATGTAGTTGATGAGTTTGTCGGGAGTCTTCTGGTTGTTCGGGATGTACGTGCCCTGGTAGATAGCCGGCAGGAATGTGGAACTCCAAAGTTGCGCCCCAACGATGGGGTAACCTGGGCACAAAACGACATAGCCGGGCAGGTTTTGGTTTTCCGAGCCGAGGCCGTAGGTCAGCCACGAACCCATCGACGGACGGCCTGGGACCCGATGGCCGCAGTTCATCAGGAAGAGCGATGGTTCATGGTTGGGGATCTCCGTGTACATCGAGCGAATCACGCATACGTCGTCGATCGCGTCTCCCAGTTTGGGGAAGATTTCACTGATCTCGATGCCGCTCTTGCCGCAGCGGCGGAAGGCGAAGGGCGAGCCGAGTAGATTGCCGGTCTTACGCTCACTCTTCAGGTTGCCGGTCGGGATGGGCTGACCGCTGTACTTCTGCAGCATCGGTTTGGGATCGAAAGTGTCTACCTGAGAGGGACCGCCGTTGAGAAAGAGAAAGATAATGTGTTTGGCCGAAGCCTTGAAGTGCGGGGCTTTGGGAGCCATGGGCGCGTCCGCGACGGCCGGGGCCTTTGTCCCGGCGCTTTGCGCGCTGAGAATACCGGCGAGTCCGGCCATGCCGAAGCCGGTCCCCATGGTCCGGAGTATTTGCCTACGCGTTGGCGCAAGGATCATCTTGTTCTTTCCTTAGTTGAGATAGGTGAACTCATTAGAACTCAGCAGGATCTGGGCATATTGGGGCCACCGACCGGCGTTTCCGGCGATGAATTCGTGAGCAAGCCTGCGCTCTTCAGTCGTGGGATCGCGCTGGAGTACGAAGCGGTAAGTGGCCGTAATGCGCTGGTCGTCGTTCGATGCAGTCGCGGCAACGCGAGCCATCAGGGCAGTGGACTGATCGATCACGAACGGACTGTTCATGAAGAAGAGCTTCTGCAGCGGTACGGTAGTCTGCAGGCGCTGCTCACTGGTGTTGTTCGGATTCGGAAAATCGAATAGCGCGAGCATAGGATCGAGTTGGCGGCGGGAAATGTAAGCGTAGACCGTGCGACGGTTATTTTCGCCGTCGATGCGGACGGCTGGGCCGCCTGCCTTCAAATCGAGCTTGCCGGAGACGAACAGGATGGAGTCGCGGAGCGACTCGGCGTCGAGGCGGCGGCGGTTGTATCGCCAATTCAGGCGGTTGTCGGGGTCCTCTGCGTAGTTACGGTCGGAGGAGTCATCGCTCAACTCATAGGTCGCAGTCAGCATGATTTCGCGATGTAATTTCCTGAGCGACCAGCCTTCGCGCACAAACCGGTCCGCAAGATAGTCGAGCAGTTCGGGATGTGAGGGGCGGTCGCCCTGGGAGCCGAAATTGCTGGGTGTGCGCACCAGGCCGTATCCGAAGTGCTGCTGCCAGACGCGATTGACCATCACGCGCGCGGTCAGCGGATTGGCGGGGCTGGCGATGGCTTCCGCCAGTTCCAGCCGCTCTTGGCCGCGCTCAAAGGGCTCCGGCTCGGCGCGGGACAGGATAGCCAGAAAATGCGGGGGAGCCAGTTCGCCGGGATTGTTCTGATCGCCGCGAATCCAGACATGCTGTTCCTCGGGCTTCTCCTTGTCGATAATGGTTTCGAGTACGGGATAAGCAGGCGGCTGTTCCTTCTTCAGCGCCGCTAATTGCGCGCGAAGCCGGTGCAAGTGATCGAGCCAAACGCCCGAGAGGAACCGGTCGATTTTGGCTTCCTCTTTGTCTTTGTCGGATTCTGCGTAGTGGAGGACGCCGTGATCGCCGAGCATGTCTTCCCAGAGGCCGAACTTGGCGCGGTCCAGTGAAACGAGATTCGCATTAGAGAGATCGTCGCGCGTGGGATCGAGACCCAGGCGAATGTGGTTCTCATCGTCGATATGCGTCTTTTCGATGATAACGGCGAGGACTTGGGCCTGAAATGCCGTGGCCGCGTTCGCACGCTGATCTTGCGTGGAAGCAGCGTACCAGTCCTTCAGGAAGGGATGTTGCTTTTCGGGCTCCGCCAAATACTTTATCCAGCGAGCGAGCGTTTCCCGATCGAGCGCGGGTCCGGCGGTTGAGTCTTCAACCTCGTTCGAGGGCTGGCTCGAGGGCTGGCCGGAGGCGAGCAGGTAACGCGCGGTATCGGAAGCGAGAATGAGACCGAGCTGTGCGGATTGCGCTCCGACGTACTCCTTGAGTTCTTTCTCTTTTTTCTGAACAAGGGCGTCCTGCGCTTTATACGCATTCACGGTTTCCTTGGGAGCGAGCGGAATCTCATGCAGGTCTGTGTTGCGGAAGATGCCCATCAGAGAGTAGAAATCGCGAGTGGGAATAGGATCGTACTTGTGATCGTGACATTGGGCGCAAGCCACCGTGAGACCGAGGAACCCGCGGGTGGTGGCATCCACGCGATCGTCCTGCATCTCGGGGCTCAGGGCATAGAAACCGAGGCCCGCTTCGTATTTTTCATGATCGGGAAGCCGGTCACCGGCGATTTGGGCCTTCACGAAGAGGTCGTAGGGCATATCGTTCTGGATGGCCTGAATCACCCAATCGCGATAGCGGAAGGAGGCCGGGTAGGGGTGGTCGCGCTCCGAGTCGAACTGGTCGTCGGAATAGCGGGCGACGTCGAGCCAGAGACGTCCCCAACGCTCCCCGTAGCGAGGTGAGGCGAGCAAGCGATCGACAATTTTGGCGAACGCATCGGGCGCGCGATCGTGCTCAAATGCATCGACCTCTTCGGCGGTCGGCGGGAGGCCGGTAAGATCGTAGCTGGCGCGCCGAATCAGCGTGCGCCGGTCGGCGGCGTGAACCGGGTGCAGCCCACGGGCCTCGAGCCTTGCCGCGATGAAGTGGTCGATCTCCGTGCGGGCCCAACCGGTATCCTTGACATCCGGCCCATGCGGCACATCCGGCGGAAGCGTGGGCTTAACCGGTGTGAAGGACCAGAACCCGCGCTGCTCCGGGGTGATCCTGTAGGGCGGCGATTTTAGGGCGGCTTTCTCATCTTGTGGCCAGACCGCGCCGGCTCTGACCCAGGCTTCGACAGCGGCGATCTGGCCTGCGGCCAGTTTGCCGGTGGGTGGCATCTTGGGGTTTCGATCGTAGCGCACAGCTTTCACCAGGAGGCTCGCGCCGGGATCTCCAGGAACGACAATGGGGCCGGACTTCCCGCCTTTGAGGAAGTGTTCCCGTGAGTCGAGCTGCAGTCCTCCCATACGCGCGTCCGTGTGACAGGCGTAGCACTTCTCCGCGAACAAGGGGCGGATCTTCGTCTCGAAGAAATCGGCGTCAACGGAAGCCGCGGCCGCCTGGGCAAATAAAGCGGGTGCGGTGGCAGACAGGAGGACAAGACTGCCGGCCAATGATCGCATTGCCTGATTCTACAGCAATGTGTGGAATCATGAGTGGCCACTGCCGCGCTGCGACGGTCTGGCACTCATCGTTGATATTCTACGCTTGAGCGCTGCGCAAGTGCCGTTTTGAAGTCTCCGACGGCAAGGTTCGTCTGTCATTCTGGAATTCGCGAACGGTTTGAATTCCCCATGACAGGCAATATCGCCAGGCAAAGTTGCGCGGTGCAACAGCGAAGTGGTGTCCTGCGCCTTCACCAAACCGCCGAACGAGTCCCATCAACCAAAGAACTGGCTATCCTAGGCGTAGAGACATGGGGTTCCGGTTTGCCATCTGGAAACTTGAAGCGAAGATGCTCAGATTGGTGTTGATTGAAGCTCTGACCATCTGCCTCGTTCTCATGGTCGCACTAGTTGCGGGCTACTGGACATTTATGTTTCGCGGATCAATGGCCACATTCTTGAAGATTCTGGCCGCCGCCGCCGGCATCGCCTTTTCTGATCGGCTTGTATCACAACCTCTGGTCCGTGCTGGAAAACAAGGGAGACGAGCCGCTGCGAGAACCGCTGAGTTCGCTGCCTCAGTTGGAGGCGTGCCTGCGTGAGGTAGCCGGTGAATTCAAGCGGCGTATGCCGAAGTCCGTTGCGATTCTCCTAAGCCCAGCGGTGTGGCGCCGTTTCGGCCGTGACGCGGCCCGTCTGCGGGATCGGGGCGAGTTTTGCTTGCCAATCAGTCTGCTGGCCCTCTGGCCGATTCTGAGCCTACGCTGCTACACTGCACACACGCTGATCCGCCGCCGTCCAAAGAAGTGGCTACACTATGCTCTCCGGAAATCGTTGATTCGCCTCACACAGCTTGACAGGGCGCGGCATTCGTATGGACGAAGTAGGACAAAGACGCAAAAGCTCATCAGGCTCTACCTGGACTTGCTCTTTCGTTGGCACGTAATGGCCGATATCGAAGCGGACGCGCGCATTGCGAGGGTCTATGGAGACTCCGCTGTCTCTACATGGATCTGTCAAACATTCCTGGGCAGCCAGATAGCGCCAGTATGCCTTCAACAAGTGTTGCAACCGTCCGCCGACCAAGGTTTTTTGCTGCCGATCGCATCCTCATGTGCCGCGTTTTATGGTCTGGTCGAACCAGGATGGCTACTAATGGTCGAGGGCGAAAGAGTGAAGGCGCAACGCTCCCAGCCGCCCGCGAATCCCCTTCTCGGACCACTGCTGATGCGGCTTGCAGTGCTGCCCGTAGGCGCCGCTCGTGTGCAGGATCCCAGGCCCGGGGCACCTTGCTGCCGTCCTTGAATTCATTGGAAGAACAGGCGATGCGGCTCGAAAACGGACTTGGCTCGCGACCGCTACGACGTGCCGAAATAAGCGAGATCGGACAAGCCGTACTGCTACCCATGATGCGGGAGGAGGTGGAGCGCAATGCTCTCGCGCTGCAGGCCCGGTCGCTCACCGATCTGCCGGATCTTGTACGCGAGATTCCGTCGCTAGCTACGATTTATCACCCGCGCCCCGGATATCTGCTGGCTCCGGCACAACGCCAGGCATTGGTTCCGTGGCTGCTGGCCGCATTTCTGGCAGTTGAACTGGAGCGCACTGGCTGGAAGGTAGGGTATGTGGTCCCGCCGGGCCTGACGTTGGAACGGGAGGGTCGGACGGTTTCCCCGCACCAGGTGGTGAGGGATCTGCGTACAGAAAAGCTGTCGAGCGAAGCATTTTTTCAGCTACTAAATTTTGACTACTAACCAAGTCAACCCGCGGAGGCTCGTCGGCTCCCTAACTGCCAATACCGCTGGCCGAAACATGGCGAGTTGGCATAATGGTGACGGGCGATGCTCCAGCGACGGCAGCGATCGTGGCTCGGCGCGGTAGGTCTCGACGGAGCCGTCTATCCACCCGGACCGATCCCAGACGCGGTGGGCCCCGAGGATTTCGGCGTCTTTGCAGGCGTATCCCAGAGGGTAAGAACGATCTCGTCAAGGCGTTCCAGAAGAGCGGCCACACCGTAGGAATGTGCGGCGACGGCGCCAACAACGCACGGGCGCTACGCCAGGCGCAGATGGGCAGACGGTGGTCGCGTGATGACCGGGCACGCGATCCTGACTGCGACGTTGATGGTTATTATGATGCTCGCCGGCGACATCCTGGGCAAGTCGTTGGCGACGGACAATGTGCGGCCGTCGGTCGATTGACGATTGCGGGTGTCCTTAGGAATCGACGACTAAGAACGCTGGCCTTCGTGGCCAATCGTCGTCGGCAATCAGGCAGCTGCCTGCACCAACCGGGGGCGCCAGTTCCTGGGGTCGGCCCGTCCCAGCCGGTGGCTCATCGGGTCCTCCATAGCCGATGTGTCGATCGCCTCAACGGTGGCGATTTGCGGAATCGCCATGACGCCACTGCCGCCATTTGTGATGGGAGGAACACTCGTAGCTGCCGCGATCTTTGCATTCGTCGCGGACTTTGCCAAATTCCCCGCGTTCAATCGTCTCGGGATTGCGTAACCATTGGCGAGTCGCGTGCATCAACATAGCGCATGAAGAAGCAACCGGTAGGTACAGGTTCAGCCGGCCAGTCCGGGGATACTCAAGGATTGTCAGACGTCGCGGAGGCAGGCTCGGAGAGCGTGGAAGAACTTCTCGAAGAAGGACAATCCTTCGAAGCCGAAGCGATCGGCGGCGTGGAAGATGCACCCGAACCTGACGTGGCTGAAGTTCACACGAAACAAGTGCCAGAGGACGATGTGCCTGGCGAATACCTGGACGAAGATTAGGCTCCCACGAGGCTGACGGAGAGGGCCGCCTCCTCCGGCTTCGGATGGACCAGTTCCTGAATATGTTCAACGGCCTCCGCGAGGCTGGTGGACAGGCGATCGGGCTGAGTTCGCTCGAAGCGGGTCATGGCTTTTTGCGCGTCGCCGCTGAATCCCCAGACGCAAACCATTACCTTGAGTTTTGGGAACCGTTCCCGGATCTGCTTGCACATGGCCCGCGCCGGCGCGAACGCGTAAGGAGGCAACGCCGAGATGCAGACTACGTCGCTCCGTGTCCGGCTTCAATCAACGCCAGCACTTCATTGAGAGAGGACCCGACGACAGGAAAGGACAGAGTCGCGAACCCTTTTTGCTCCAGGATCTGAGCCAGCATGGCGGCGGTGATCTCATCGGCCCGATCATGGGCTGGAAGACAGAGTATCCTGGCATCTTGACGTTCCGCGACGCCGGATAAGCTTTCCGCCAGTTGATACTCGGAAAACTCGGCGATCATTTCGTTGATGCTGAGAAACAGGAACTCCTCCCTGATTGCGTCGATTGCGCCTTTGTGCCGGTCCTGTTCGGCCATGCTCAAAGCCGGGATGAGCACCGAGTCGTACAACTCGACCAGCGGCCTTCCTTTAAGGAATTGGTCCACAATGGCATGCGCTTCCAGTTGGTCCATCGCGAGTAACCGCTGATAGATCTGGGCTTCGGCGGCGAGCACAGGTTCATCTCCCAGCAGGATGTGCAGAAAGGAGAGGTGAGGGACGTAGCGCCCCAGAACCACCACGCAGACCGTCAGACGGCGTGGACAGGATCAGGCCCGCGGGTCCCCACAGAACGGCCCAAAAGACAGCGGTCACAAGCAGCGCCAAGGAAGAGATTCCCACATGGGTGCCATAGAGCCAGGGTTCGACGAAGTTGGCGATGATCAGTTCGAGGGCCGCAACCAGCAGGAACACGAGCAGTGGCCTGAGCCATCCGTCAAAAACGGCCAACGAGAGAGCGAGCGGCAGCATCGCGGCAACCAGCGTGCCCACGTAGGGCACAATCCGCAGGATGCCGGCGACCGCGCCCCACAGCGCTGCGTTAGGTACACCAATCAGGTAAAGACCAAAGCCAAACAGCGTTCCAAAGCTCGCATTCACCAGGAACTGCATCAGCAGGTACCGGCTGACGCGGCCCGACGCGTCGTCGAGCGCCTGGGTCATCACGTTCAACTGTCCGAGCCCGGCCAAGCGCAGAAGGCGGTTCCGCAGGTCCTCTCTCTTCAGCAGCATGAAGACCGTAAAGATGACCACAAATCCCGCCCGCCCCAGCGGCGCGAGAACAGGCGTGCCCAGGTCGCGAAGCTCAGCCCATCCGCTGGTTGGCGATTGCACCATGCGAACGGGTATGGGAGCCGCGGCCGCGGGCGGCGCAATCGCCTGCCTATGACTCCGCTCCTTCGCGGGCGAGGCTGGCGGTACCGCGTCCGGGGAGAGTTCCCGCAGGATCTCCTGCACGCTCGCGGCAGCCTTGCCTAACTGCCCCGTTGCCGGGAGGTGAAACGCTTCAATCTTGGCGTGAATGTTCTCGCGGTATAGAGGGAGCTGATTGGCGACGTCCACCAACTGGTTCGCGATGATCCAGCCGATGCCGCCAAGCCACTGCGATCGAAAGCAGGACCGTCGTAAGAACGGACACCACGCGGCCGGTACGCAGCCTCTGAAGGAACGCCACGACGGGCGTCAATAGAAACGTCAGGATGAGGGCAAATGCGAAGGGGATTAAAATCTCGCGCGCGAAGTACAGGGCCGCGATCGTTCCGAAAAGGACAACGATCCCGGTGTCGCCGCCGAGCTTCGGCCTTGCAGCGGGCCTTGCTGGCGCCAAGTCGGGTTTCATGGGGCTGCCTTATCCTATTCCATCGCAGGCAGTACCTGGATTAGGCGGCATTGACAAGAGTCTCGCTCTCATCCCCTCGCTCCCGCCCATCTCGATCGGCCGCCTCCTGGCACCTGATGCAGCGTAACGCCCAAGGCACGGCCTTGAGGCGTTTCGGGGTGATCTCCCGTTCGCACTCGATGCAAGTTCCGAAGCGGCCGTCATGAATCCGCCGCAATGCGGCTCTTACCTGACGCAGCAGGAGCGAGTCACGGTCCACGTTGCAAATCGCCAGATCCCGCTCCGACGCATACTGAATTTCGTCCATTTGGTCCGCGCTCTTCTCGATCGCGATGCCGTCCCGGTTTCGCAATACCCGGTCCAGTTCCGCAGCTTTTCGTGTGAGGATCTCCTGGAACATTTCGTTCGATGCCATCGGCATTGTCATTCCCTCCGCCCGGACTTGCGGTGCTTATTTTTATAAGCACGGGATTGCCCATCGCTGAGCGAGCGGGGGTTAGCGGAAACTCGGCGAAACGAAATGCAAACGCTGCACGTAGAGTGCGAAATCTGCCGGTCTGCGCGCCACTCGCCAGACGGGGATCGTAACAAGGCTGAAAAAATGGTGCCCCGCGTGCAAGAGGAAGCGCATGCGCGAATCACAACAGATAGCCTCCGAACATCGGGACCTGGCCGCCCACGCCCATCGTAGCGGCTCCGAGCACCACGGAAAGGAAGATCACCTGACCGGACATGAAAGTTCCAGACAGGCGCTGGAGCACTCCAATCAAGCTTACCTGCACACCCAAGAGGAGCATCAGGGAACCAAGACCGGACAGGGCACTCACGCACCCAGCAAACAGGCAATCGCCGCGCTCGCTTACGAACTTTGGCAAGGCAGGGGCTGTCCGGAAGGATCACCGGAAGAAGATTGGCATCGCGCCGTAGAAGAATTACGGTCCCGGCATTGAACCCCTGGTACACGGGCCTATGAGCCGGAGCCCCGTAGGCACCAAGACCGCGAGGCGAGCGTTTGTCCTGCAGGGCCGTTTTCGTAGGTTTTTCTCGAATCTTGGCCCCGGATTGATTACCGGCGCCGCGGACGACGACCCGTCCGGCATCTCGACCTATTCGGTCACTGGGGCCGCGTTCGGCTACGCTCCCCTGTGGACCGCAATCTTCTCTTTCCCGTTGATGGCGGCCATCCAGATCATGTGTGCCCGGCTTGGCATGGTCACAGGACTCGGGCTGGCAGGCGTTATTCGAAGGCGCTACCCGCGGTGGATCCTGTGGGGAGCCTGCGGGCTGCTGGTTGTCGCCAATGTCGTGAACATCGCCGCGGATCTCGGCGGCATGGGTGCTGTCACGGCGCTTCTGACTGGTGTCAGCTCGCTCTATTGGACCCCCGCGTACGCGCTCTTCATTATGTGCCTGTTGTTCTGGACAAGTTATCGACTGATCGTCCGCATCTTCAAATGGCTCACGCTGGCCTTATTTGCCTACATCGCCGCCGCATTTCTGGCGCACCCGAACTGGCCCGCCGTGATGCGGGCGACCTTAATTCCGACCGTGCAGTGGACCGGCGCGTATTGGGCCACACTGGTGGGTATCCTGGGGACCACCATCTCGCCGTACCTCTTCTTCTGGCAGGCCGCCCAGGAAGTGGAGCAGGACATCTCTCTGGGCCGTTCGACCGTTGAACAGCGGGAAGGCGCGACCAATCGGGAAATACGTGTTTCCCGGACCGACGTCCTTACAGGCATGTTCTTTTCGAACCTGGTGATGTACTTCATCATTCTCACGTCGGCCGCCACGCTCCATGCGCACGGCAAAACTACGATTTCCACCGCGCGCGAGGCGGCCGAGGCGTTGCGTCCTTTGGCGGGCGCCGGCGCGTATTGGCTATTCAGCCTGGGCCTCATAGGAGCGGGAATGCTGGGAGTGCCGGTATTGGCCGGATCTTGCGCTTACGCCATCGCGGAAGCGGCCGATTGGGTTGGCTCGCTGGAAGTACACCCACCGCTGGCGCATGGCTTCTATTCGGTCATCGCCGTTGCGATGGCGCTCGGCCTGGGTTTGGATTATGCACGTATGAACGCCGTCAAAATGCTCTTCTGGTCAGCCGTGCTCAATGGAGCACTGGCGCCGCCGCTACTCATCCTGGTGGTGCTGCTCACGAGCAGAGCCGACATAATGGGCGAGCGCCGGAACGGGCCCCTGCTGCGATGGCTTGGGTGGATATGTGCCGGTGTCATGCTGATGGCCACCATCATCATGTTTGTGACCGCGTAGCTAATGATCATTAGAACGCTTTGACCAAGGCCTCAAACTGCGTGTGCAGCGAGGTGACCGCAGAGTTCCTGCCGAATCTCCGCGCCGTTACATTCAGCCATGGCCTTCGGAACGAAAATGCCTACCCGGTCCGGAAACAGCGAGTATCCCCAGAACACCTGCACGCCGCCAGGCTGGTTTGGGAAGTGAGGTTAATGGGCCAACGCTACGGACATGGCCGGCCCTGGGCCAGCCTTTCCCAGAGAGCCCATAGCGGCCGCTTTCAGCTGTTCGATACGGTCCCCGTGAAGAACCCAATCGAAGTCACGTGGACTTTGGCGCGGCGGCTGTCGACAAGCCTGGCCATCGCGTTCGACCCGTGCCCTCATTGAACTCCACGTTTTCATCGAGGACCGTTCTACACTCCTGATTCAGCGGAGGAATTGACTCGCAGAAAGCCCACTGCATTCGTCGTTGTCGCCGCGCATACCCGCCGTGGAATCTTACGCGCCGTCCAGACTACCGCCCATGAGGGGCCCCGCTTTCGAGAATCGAAATATTCTCGCCTGGCAGGTCGCCGTCCCGGATCATGCACGCAGCGGCGGCCAAGGGATCCGATGCCGCCACCCTACCAGATAGCCCTTTGACTTCGTGCTGATGCGGATTTGAATGCTACATGCCGGTAGCGCCGTCTACCGGCATGTGAGGCCTGGCGCGAAGCCGGCCTAGCGCCAATGCCCTTCAGCCAAAACGTAGCCACCCCTGCGGTGATTCCAGCGGTGCGCTACCCAGCGGGCGCCCGGCCGTGGTGGCAGTTCCCACCTCCCTGCATTCCAGGCGTAGGCATTGCCATCCCAACGGTGGTACCCGGCAATCCACACATGGTTGGGGCTGGGGGCCGGCCCCCGCGTTTCGACTACAGCTACAGGTGGCGCGACGCGAACCACAACCTCGGCCATCGCGGCGCTGAAGGTCAGCCCGCCTGCAAAAACCAAACCGATCAACCGTTTATAAACCACAATAGACTCTCCTTTTCTTACCGTGCATGTAATTCAAGAACACGTGCACAGCCCTTCTCAATCTGAAATGGGACAGGAACCAGCGAAGCCACTTGGTCGAAGCCGGCGGTTGCCTCAGTGGAAGAGTCCCAACATGTAGGCTACGAGCAGGATCAACAACACGCCACCCACACCTATGCCCGCACCACCTCCGTAGCCCCAGCGGCCGTAACCGTAGTACCCACCGCCGCCGAAAACCAACAACAGAAGAATAATCAGTATCAGCATCGTAATCCTTTCTTGTTTCTGAATCTCAGCGCACTTTACTTTTCGAAAACCTTTTCAATCTGTCCGATTTTCTTCTGAACCTTGCCAGCGAGGTTTTCCGCTTGGCCTTGGGACTCTGCATCGGGGTTGCCGGCCGCCTGGGCGGCCTTTTGCTTGATTTTTCCCTTCACCTCGTGAAACTTGCCCTGCAGGCGATCCTTCGTGCTCGAGTTCATCTCTTTTCTCCTTGAATCGGGCGGGTGTCTGTGACACCCGCCTTGGAATATAGTGTGCACTTCTAGGCCCAATAGGGTTTGGCGCCGTAAAAGGTGGCGACTTCGTTTCCCCAGGCGTGGTCGGCCATGTCCGGCCAGTGAGCCTTGTCAAAACCGGGAGCGCGATCGAGTAACTTCTTATCGACGTCGAGGACAAACTGTCTTTCAACGGTGTCTACCGCGAGGGCACTCCAGGGGATGGCAAACAATTTGTCGCCCAAGCCCAGAAATCCCCCGAACGATAGAACCGCGTAAGCGACGCGGCCCTTCTCCACGTCGATCATTAGGTGTTCGATTGTTCCGAGATCCTCTTTTTGTCGGTTCACGACCCTATCGCCGGTAAGAGTGTCTGCCGCCAGAACACTCTGCATCCAACGTCCTTTGACGTCTCTCGCTTGTGACATGATGTCTCCTTCCTTCAATATCATTTAAGATTAATCGGTCCATAACTATGTTTCTTCAATAGGATTCCATGAGCAGATTTGATGCCACTGCAGGAATCGATTGGAGCGGGTACCCGTGTAGAACTGAAGGCTTGCCCCACAACATGCATTTCCTGCCGTCGTTCAGGCAAGA
This sequence comes from Bryobacterales bacterium, assembly GCA_963818855.1. Lineage (GTDB taxonomy): Bacteria > Acidobacteriota > Terriglobia > Bryobacterales > Bryobacteraceae > Bog-159. The sequence continues at coordinate 180,469 of CAWFUH010000003.1, forward strand.
ACTGCTATTCGGCCGGAGGCAGAGTGAAATAGAACGTCGATCCGGCCCCAGGTGACGATTCCATCCACATGCGACCGCCATACCACTCGATGGCCTTCTTGCAGAATGCGAGGCCGAGTCCGTTCCCGGGTTGTTCTTTCCCGTGTAGACGCTTAAACGCCCCGAACACGCGGCCCTGGAATGCCGGTTCTATGCCTGGGCCATTGTCCTTCACTGAAAATACACATTCGAGATCCGCCTGTTTGGCGGAAACGTGAACGCGCGGAGCAGGCGTGTCGCAGTACGCGATGGCATTTCGAATCAAGTGGTGCAGGATCTTGGTCAGGATTTCGAAGTTTCCCATTACAGCCAGCAAAGAGTCATGCGTAACGACTGCATTCCGTTCCGATATCAAAGCGTCCGTCGACAGGAGCGCCTGGCCAAGGACCGCTTCCATGTCGGTCCGGGAGGAAAACGGTTCGCCAGTGCCGGGAGCCCAATAGTCCACAATGTCGGCGAGTAGCGACTGAGCTCCGGCCACCGCCTCCTGAATGCGCTCGAGGTATACGCCGGCATTGGTCTCGGCCATCAGTTGACTGTATGAGGCTATATCGCGGAGCGGCTCGCGCAGGTTGTGAGCCGCCCTCGAGACAAAGTCTTCAAAGTCCGCGTTGGCCCGGTCCAACTGCCTTTGCAGTTCGTGGCACGCCCGAGACTCCGCGTCAAGGGCCTGGCGCAGACGTTCGATCTCGCCTTCCGTGTGGTCTTCGCCGGATTCGCCCATTGTCAGTCTGCGCGCCTAAGCAGGGTCCGCTCCTTACGGCCGTTGGCAATTGTGAACTTGAACGTGGCGCCCCGGCCGCTTTCCGATTCCACCCAGATGCGCCCACCCTGGCGCTCTACAACTTTCTTACAAAGCGCAAGACCGATGCCAGTGCCGGATATTTCGGTTCCATGCAAGCGCTTGAACATGCCGAACACTCTGCCGGCGTCTTGCGAATCGATACCGATTCCGTTATCCCTCACCGAAAAGAGCCAGCCTTCCGCGACTTTCTCCGCCGAGACATGGATTCTCGGTGTGTCCTCGCCTCTGTACTTGATCGAATTGGAAATGAGGTTCTGGAAAACCTGCGTCAGCATGACCTCTTCGGCTACCACGGCTGGCAAAGGATCGGAAGTTATAATGGCGCGACTCTGCGAAATAGCCGCCTGGAGGTTCAACAGCGCTTTGGCGAGAACGGCGCCGCAGTCGATCGAGGCGACGCTCCCTGGTTCCCGCTCGGTCACCTCCCAATAGGCCAGCAGGGCTCTCAGCAGGGCCTCTATTCGCAACGCGCCCTCCATGGAATACGCGATGAATTGGTCCGCTTCTTTGCCCAGTTTCCCGGTATAGTCCTGTCCCAATAGCTCGGTAAAGTTCACTACCATGCGCAAAGGTTCCTGCAAGTCGTGGGTGAGCGCATAAGCGAAATTCTGCAGTTCGGCGTTGGTTGTCCGGAGCGCCGCCTCAGCCTGTTTGCGGTCTGTTACGTCTTCAATCGCCAGAAGGATCGTCCGCGCTTGCGCATTCGGATTGAAGATCTCGCTGGCGTTGAGCAGCATGACTTTACGTCCGACATGTTCAAAGTCGTGGGTCACCTGAAAGTCCCGGAACGTGGTGTGCGCGGGCAGAATGTTTTCCAATAGCTCGCGCAATCTCGGGATACTCCATTGTCCGTTCCCGAGGTCGTAGATCAGGCGCCCCTCCGTCTCCTCCCGGGAGGCCTGGAAAGTTTCGTAAAACGTCCTGTTCGCTTTCATCACTTGCAGGTTCTGGTTCAGGATTACCAGAGGCTCCCGCACCGTTTCTACAATCGCTTCGGCGAAGTCCAGACCGCGCTTGGCGGCATCGATATCGATCAACATCAGCACGGCGCCGTCGGTTTTGCCATCCGGCCCAACAGACGGGAGAATGCGCAGCGAGTACCAGCGGCCGTGCAAGTCGCGGACATCACGCGGTTTCCGGCTGCCCCCTTCCATCGCATCCAAAAGTAACCGCCGCAGGTCGGGTAGTTCCATTTGAGGCTGGAGATCGGTTATCGACCGCCCGACATCGGAGGCGATCAGATTCAACATAGCTTCCATGGCGCGCGTAAAGCGGCGAATGCGCAAATCCCGCCCAACCATGACCAGGGGTATGCTGATGCTTTCGAGAAGATTGGTCAAATCCCGGTTGACTTTGCTGAACTCGACGTTGCTGATCTTCAGCTCTTCGTTCAGCGTGTTCAATTCCTCGTTAGCCGATTCCAACTCTTCCTGCGCGGTTTCCAGTTCCTCGTTGCCCGCCTGCGCCTCTTCGTTCGCCGCCCTAAGCTCTTCCAGGGTGGATGCATTATCCTCGACAATCGATTGCAGATAATCTTTGGTTGCGACCAACTCGTGCCGCAACCGGTCACTTCCCCCGTTCTTCTCGATCACGGGCTTTTCGAGCCCGCTCGCAACAGCTTTCGGCCCGGCTTCCTCGAACAGGACCAGGAAATAGCATTCGTCGCGAGAAGACGGGCCTTTGAACGGAGTAACCTTGATGGTGACGTCTCTTAGCTCGCCACCGTCATCGATCCGGAAACCGTCTTCTTTGGATACGACGTTCGTTTGTCTGGCAATTTGGATCGCCTTGCCCAAGCCGGCGATTAAGCCTTCACGCGCCAGTTTCAGAAGGTTGTGGGTCGGCTCGCCCGGCGAAAGCGCCAGGTACGGAGCTGTGCGGCCCCGCACCTGAACAATGTGCATCGCATCGTCAATGATGGCGCCGGCAGGGCCATGTTCGGCCAGCACCAACCGGTCGGCTTCCCTTACCACGTCCAGTCCGGCTCGGCCCTCGGCCGTCCTCTGCGGCAGATCTACCTGGCCTTCGGCGCGGCGGCCTTGGCTCAAGCCTGGCGACGGCTCGCCCGCGGACGGCAGCAAGCAATAGATTTTGTGTGTCTTCTCTACTTGATGAAACGACTCGGACAGCGTGCCGATGCTTTCCGATGGACCGACCACCAGGAAGCCCGTCGGCTTAAGAGCGTAATGCAGGATCGACAACACTTTCCGCTGCAATACAGCCCCCAGGTAAATTAGCACGTTACAGCAACTGATGAGGTCCAGTTTGGAGAAAGGTGGGTCCTCGGCCACATTGTGCCTGGCAAAAACGCATACGTCGCGGACGACTTTCGCGACCTGGTAACCGCGTTCGGTTCTGGTGAAGAAGCGCGCCAATCGTCCGGGCGAGATATGCGCAACTTCAGAGTCCTTGAATGTGCCGGCGCGGGCTTTTGTGATCGCCGTTTCGCTGATATCAGTGGCGAAAATCTCAAATGGAACGCGCGCTTTTGTCTCGTCCAGGAATTCCATCAAGCAAATGGCGATCGAATAAGCCTCCTCCCCCGTGGCGCACCCAGGCACCCAGATCCGGATGGGATCGCCGGCCGCTCTCTTCTCGACCAGGGCGGGGAGCACCTTTGTCTTCAGTTCCTCGAAGACCGCTGGTTCCCGAAAGAATGCAGTAACGGTAATCAGACAGTCCTCGCACAACGCGTTGGCTTCCTCGTGATTCTGCTCCAGATGCCTGCTGTAGTCTTCCAGGTTCGCGAATCCACGCAGGGTCATGCGACGCCTGACGCGCCGTGCCAGGGTGCTGGGCTTGTAGTGCGTAAAGTCCACTCGCGTGGCGCTTCGCACCAGCCGCAGTATCTTGGCCAATGCTGCATCACGCGGCGGCTCAATGGCCTCCCGAGGCTCGGTCGGGAAATGCGAAGCGCGCGAAATGGCTGTCAACTCCCGCGCGATTCCTGCCGGCGGCAGGATAAAATCCACCACACCGGCGGCGATGGCGCTGCGCGGCATGCTATCGAACTTCGCGGTTCGCACGTCCTGTGCGAAGGTCACGCCGCCGGCGGCCTTGATCGCCTGGAGGCCCAGGGTCCCATCGGACGCGGCTCCCGACAGAACCACCCCGAGCGCCTGGCTACCCCGGTCTGCCGCCAGGGCGCGGAGAAAAGAGTCGATCGGCATATTGGGCCCACTGGTCGGCCGGGCCGGGGTATGGAGCACTCCCTCGAAAATGCCCAGATTGCATCGCGGCGGAATCACGTATACATGATTGGCCTCGGCGCGAGTTTCCCCTTTCACTTCACAGACAGGCATTTTGCAGGTTTTGGAGAGCAACTCTGTCAGATGGCTCTCGTGACTCGGATCGAGGTGCTGAATCAGCACGAATGCCATGCCGGTATCGTGGGGCAACTGGCTGAGCAATTCCGTGAATGCCTCCAGCCCGCCAGCGGAGGCTCCTACACCAACAACCATGGGGAGTGCATCCACTGCGGCAGGTTGCTCCGCGGTTGGCCGTACGAGTTCTGCCGCGGAAGCCGGTGCTAAGGCTGCTGCGGTCTTCCCAGGCAGGGTCGTGCGCCGCTTGGGGCGCGGCGAATCGGGCGCACGCGCAGAGCGCGCCACCCCGCTTGGCCGACGATTGCCGGTCTTTTTTGCCACCCGCACAATTACCTTTCTCGCCAGACCCAACGGGCGTCATCACTGGAACTGGAAGCTTGCCACAACAGCACGCGCCGTGCCACTCCGGGTGTCAGCGACTGACGTTAATTGTAACGCCCTCCCGGGCTCGCTCGGAGCCCCGGCAGGTACCCAGTGGCCCTCAGACGGCTCTGGCGCCTAGCAGATCCTTGATTACCTTGCCGATCTCCATGAATTGACTGACGCCGGAGGGCTTGCTGATAAATTGGGAAACCCCGAGTTCCTTGAGCAGGGCCTCGTCTCGCCGGGATCGGGAAGAACTCCACACGCATACGGGAACGCCCTCCAGGTGTTTGGCGCTGCGGATCTCGCGCAAGATGTCCTTGCCGGTATACTTGGACAGGTTCAGGTCTACCAGGATCAGGTTTGGAATTATCGCATCCGCGTAAGCTCCCTGTCTGCGGATGAAAGCCAGGCCCTCGCTTCCGCTCAGCAGGTGAACCAGTTCAAATTCGAGATCTTGTTTCTTCAACGCCCGATCGAGAAGGAAGACGTCGGAGCCGTTGTCTTCAATGACAAGGATGCGGGCGGCGCGATTAGCAGAAGCGTCTTTCAAGCTCCCTCCCAAGTGGCCAACCTTCGCCGGCCCCCTTTCATGATCATTCCACAGTCGATGGTGGCGCCGCTTGCGATGACACCTGTCTGGCTCTCACAATCCAGCGTTTGGGCGCCGGTCCTACGTAGTAGAAAGGGTAACAGGTCACTATCGTCAGCGCGTTCCCGCCTGACGGAGCCAGTACTTCTGCGTTGTCCGGGTCCACCACCCTTAGCGACTCGACTTCATACTTGAAATTGCCTTTCAGCGTCGAGAACTGAATTTCGTCCTTGATTTTCAAATCCTTCAGCGGGCGAAAAAACGTGTCCCGGTGCCCGGCTAGTCCTACGTTGCCGCCCTCGCCCGGCAGCGCCGTGCCTGGGATATGTCCGGCCGCGCGCCGGAGGGTGGTGTGGCTGATCCCTTCGACGACGACCACGGAAAGAAGCAGACGTGGGATCTCCAGGCGGCCGATCAGACCGTTCGCCGCAGCGCCAGGCGCGCCCTTCGTGGAAGTGGCGGTCGGCGGCTGAAACGTGGCCTCGCTCGCGGCGTGCAGGTCGCGCAACTGGCGGTCGAGATCCCGGCTCGCGCGGGCCTGGAAGATCCGCGCGTCCACCAAGGCGAATGCGCAATAGCCCAGAAACAACAAGGCGGCGACAAAGAGCGCACGCTGGGTCCACTGCACAATTCGCCTGAGCAATTTTTTCTGTACTACAACCTTCATCTGGCACCCTTATCGTCAGGCCTCGGTTCTCCGCCGGCTATGTAGCCGGTGCGCGTGCGCACGGACAATTTGCCGTGGCCCTTCGCCTGGGCAAGTATGCGAATGGCACGATAAGCACCGTCACGAGTCAAATTGGTTGGAACATATCCGATCATGTATTGATGGCGAATGTCCCGGGCGATGCCCTCGCAGATGGGCGCCACTTCGCCGAGCTGCTTGGGAAGAAAGGCTTCACCGCCGGTCGCCTGCGCCAGGCGCTTGAGCACACCCGGGTTCCGGTCCGGATCTTCTTCGTCGAATATACCGATGGTGTAGATGACGGCGTTCGATTGCTCGGCCAGTCTCATGACTTGTGCCAGCTTGCGCGCGCTAGCGTTGTCGCCGCCGTCGCTGACGACGATCAGCACTTTCTTATCCCGGCTGCCTGCTTGCAATTCCTCTAGCGCCTTGGCGATCGCGTCGTACAGAGCGGTTTGGCCTTCGGCGGGTCTGGTCACGATGGCGTTTGTGAGTAAGACGGTGTCATTTGTGAATCGGATCGAGCCTGGCAAGCCCAGCGATACCTTCTCATTGAAATTCACGACGAACATTTCGTCGTCCGGATTGCTGGACCGCACGAAAGAGCTGGCCGCGGCGGAGACCTCCGCAAGTTTCGGCCGCATGCTGGCGCTCTGGTCGACAACCAGTCCCACGGTGACCGGAATATCTTCGTTTCTGAATAGCCGGATGGGCTGCGGTCGACCGTTCTCATAAACCTGGAAATCCTGTTGGACCAGGTTCGAGACGAAGCCCCCTTGCCGGTCAGTCACCGTAGCCGGCAACACCACCAGAGCAACGTCTACCGAGATGCGGAAAGACGTTGCGTCTTGTCCTGCCGGTACATCCTGAGATTCACCGCGCCCCGCCAGGACAATCAGGAGAAGGACCGGGAGAGCAATGGCTTTCGCCACGGCACGCTCTCCCGCCTGCGATAATCCCTTCGTCATGGAGTTCTCATTCCGGCATCCAGCGCTCGACCGCGGACGTGTCCGCACGAGTGCGGATTCGGCACGTTGAGGAACGTGCGCTACATGGTGAGCCGAGCCCTTATTGAAGGCGCTTTTGCGCCAGCCGCAGGACGAAGGCTCCGCCCAAAGCCAGCAATCCGAGCAGCGCGATAAGCGGCATGGCGCTGGCCGTTGACGGCAGCACCTTCGCCGGCTCGACGTTCTCCGCTACCACTTCCGGGGCTGGCGGCGCCGCGACCACCTGAGCGACTTCCACCTCTTCTCCCGTAGGTTGAATTGCCATGACGGGCGCCTGCTTCAGTTGCACGACCACTGGCTCGTCTGCCGTCTTGATCGGCTCGGCGACTTCCAACGGTATCTCGGCCGCCGTGAAGAGGACGGGGGCGTTGATCTCTTTGGCTAGTTCCACTGCTCTCGCTTTCGGGTAAACGAATTCCTGGCCATAGTTTTGGCCGGGATAGAACCATGCCCGGAGCGCCTCCGGCTCACCGGCGGGCCGCTCCCGGAAGGTAACTACAGTCTTGCCAGTCGCCTTGAGGCGATAGTTTGGGATGGCGAGGATAGTGGCAATGATTTGCGTTTGGTCCGCGTTGAAGATCTGGACGATATGCCGGTCGGACTGCGAGTCCAGAAGTTTGAACACGTAGGTGCCGGCTGGCAACACCCCCCACCCTTTCATGTGGACTCCAGGAATTTCCACTGGCCCGCTGAAAGTCATCACGGTTTTCTGGTTCCAATCTTCCGCCTTCGCGCCGGGTGAGAATATCACTCCTGTCAGCGCCAGGCAAAACGCGCTGGCTGTTACTGCTTTCAAAATACTCATCTGTAAATTGCTCCTTTGTCTGAACTCTAGTGCGATCGGCTGTTCGCTCTGTCGGGCGCCATGCCTCTTAGACCTCGGCGGGCTTGTCGCACGCGTGAAAGAGGAGCATTCCGAGGTCCATCGGCGTACTACCGCGCGAAGAACGCGATGCACATCGGATCACGCAGTTATTGCCGTACGGAATGCACGAATCGGCGGGTGCTGGCGGAAGACCTGAGCCTTTCTGAGATATGAAAACCTGCAAAAAGACCCTCTGCAGCAACAAGCAACGGAAAGTCAAGTGAGCAATAACATCAGTCGAACACCGGCTCCCGCAAGCAGGTTACTTGTCGACAGCCCACTCGCCTTCCGTCAGCCGGTTGTAGCAGAGGGCAGGTTTGAAAGATCTTTCACCAATTCAAATAATGGCTCAGCAACCTGACAGCCACGTGTCGGTCGCCGTCAAATCCTTACTCCCGGCCTGATATCGCGTACCATCAATGCACTGCAAGAGCCAAGCCGAACTCAGCGGGCCGTGAACATCGCTGACACCATGGCTCCCGGGTCGGTCTCGATGGCTAGGATCGCCTTCCCTTCATCGATCAGAATGCCCCGCAAGGTCGTGGGTATGGATGTTGCGACTCCAGTAGTAAGTAATGTCAGTTGGATATCGACGATGCATTCGCCATCGACGGTTATCGTGACGTCTGTGGGGACCGCAGAGGGATCGCTGGAGGCCAGCTTGAAACCGGCCGTCTCATCCGCCTGAATCAGACCTTTCGCAGCTATCTTGCCGGAGGTTCCCCCTGGCACCATCGGCGTGGTGCTGCCGGACAACGTAAACGCGTAACCGTTCCGTAAATCGGAGGGTTTACATTCAGCCGAAGTTCGCGCCAATGTGCCGTCCTGGGCGCCGCCAGGGTCCGTCTGGCGGAAATGCACGCTCTTTCCGCCGCTAGTAGCGACGCCGCTGAAATGTTGGAACGCGCCGGAATCGTCTTGCAGGCTCCAGGTAACCGTGCAATCCCAGAGGGCCTCGTAGGTCCCGGTAACGGGATTACCCAAGAGATAACCGGCAAACATGACCGTTGAGTAACCGCTGATTTTGCCATCACCGGTCAAGACTATCCTCCCAATGGTGGCGACGGGCTTCGACTCGCCAGAAATGTTCGTCTCGCCGGAGAGCTGAAATCCATAGGGACCTTGCAGATCCTTCGGGTTGCATACTTCCGCGCAAAGCGGCCGCAACGCGAAGATCAATGTGAGCAATATAGACAGCCGCATAAGCATTGATAGATGGGCGAGCGATCCCTCAAAGACGGGTCGCGTACTGCCTTTCGCGCTCAGCTGCCTTCTGCGCAAGCGAACGTTCCTCTGCGCGCTGTTCGGCATCCGCCCGCACTGCTCCATACCCTTCTTGGATTCGCCCGACCAACTGGTCCTTCTTGCCGGCGAACGTTTCCCGGTTATTATCGGTAAGTTTGCCCCAGCGCTCGCGCGCAGAGCCGGTGAACCGCTTCCACGTGCCTTCAACCTGGTCCCAATTCATGCCTACTCCTCCTCCTTCCGGTTTCGCGGAATAACCCAGGTGGGGCACGTTTGCCGCCGTTTGAATTCGAGGGGTCCATCAAGGGCGAAACGGCGGCCGCTGCCCATCCAGCCTGCCGGGCGCGGCGGAATGTGCATTTGTAAAGGCAGATTCTGCGCCTGGGCAATCTGCCCTACGGCATATCTCCGCAATCTAGCGGTTTCCTGCGCTTGGTCCAGCTCGTGCACAGACACAAACACGACACTTTCAAAAGGCGGAACACTAAATGGCAAAGAATACGTCGGTCATTGGCATCTATGAGGATCGCAAGACGGTCTTGGATGTCATCGAGGTTTTACACAAAACCGGGTATAGGGCGGCAGATATCTCAGTCCTGTCATCTGAAAATCCGGGCTCAAAGGATTTCGCGCACGAGAAACACACTAAGGCGGCGGCTGGCGCGGGGATTGGAGCGGTGGCGGGTGCCGTAGTTGGCGCCGCATTGGCTTGGCTCGTTTCCAGTCAAACCGTACCCACCGCGGGATTGGGGGCGCTCGTTGCGGCCGGACCGGCGGTGGCGGCTTTCGCTGGCGCCGGCGCCGGAGGGGCGCTGGGTTGGATCGTGGGATTGCTGGCGGGATCGCGTCTGACCGAATACGTGGCCAAGCGTTACGCGGGTAGAATCAGGCGCGGCGGCATTCTCTTATCCGTTCACTGCGATAGTCCGGAGTGGTGCGAGCGGGCGAAGAAGACCCTGAAAGAGACGGGCGCGCGTGATATCTCCTCCGCCTCGGAGGCGGCCGCCGACTACGGGATGACGGATCGGCCGACAGAGAGGCCGCCGGCTGCCGTCACGATTCGTAGCGAAGTACCTGCCCAACCGACTGCAGATTACGTTGTTCAAGAGATCAAAAAATAGGAAGGCCGCGGCCGATGGCTAACGCGGACTGGTCTTCGGCCTGCATGCCCTATAGCGATCTTAATGGAGACGATCACTATGAAGTTCCTTCAAACCAGCATTACGGCCGCGTTGTTTCTGCTTCTCGGGACCATTGTCCCCGCGTACGCGCAACACGAGCAGGAAAAACAGGAGAGGCCTGAAAAGCAGCAGAGTAAACCACAGCAAGCTGCGCGGCCATCCGCACAGCCACAGCGACCCCAGGCGCAGCCGCACCAACAGCCGGCACAACACGTACAACAGAAGCAACCTGCTCAGCAACCGAAGCAGGGGCGCGCCCAACAGGCTAAGCCACAACAACCGAAGCAGCAGCAGGCCCATCAGGCCAAGCCGCAACAACCCAAAGCGCAGCAGGCCCATCAGGCTAAGCCGCAACAACCCAAGACGCAGCAGGCCCATCAGGCTAAGCCGCAACAACCCAAGGCGCAGCAGGCCCATCAGGTTAAGCCGCAACAACCCAAGGCGCAGCAGGCCCATCAGGCCAAGCCGCAACAGCCCAAGCAGCAACAGGCCCGACAGACCGAGCAACCACAGCAAGGGCACCCTACGCGGACGCAGGCAGTCGCATGGCAACAGCAGAAGGGATGGCTAAAGCAGGGTGGCGGCTGGCAGGGGCGAAGTACCTGGCAGCAGGATGGCGATAAGAATTGGAACAGCGATCATCGCACCTGGGCGCAGCGCGGAGGCTATGGCGGTTATTTCATTGCCCAGAACACTTACAACCTCCATTTCGGTAGTCAACACTGGTTCCGGATGGGCGGTCTCCCCTCGATGTACATGGGGTATCCGCGTTTCTCGTACGATGGCTTCTGGTTCATGCTGGTGGATCCCTGGCCGGGGACCTGGGCAGAAAACTGGTACGCGGACGATGACGTTTACATCGATTATGACGACGGATACTACCTTTGCAATCGCAGTTATCCAGGCATCAGACTGGCGATCACAGTCTCGCTGTAGCGGACGATCGGTGGTCACGAAGCCTCAAAGCGAGCGGCACCGCACCGGACGCGTCGGCTGGCTTCGCGCGGCGGTATTGGGCGCGAACGACGGGATCCTTTCGACGGCGAGTCTGGTGCTTGGTGTCGCATCCGCGCACGCGAACCATGGAAGCGTAATGGTCGCGGGGGTGGCCGGCCTGGTCGCCGGGGCGATGTCGATGGCTGCAGGTGAATACGTGTCCGTGCACTCACAGGCAGATACCGAACAGGCCGACATTAAGCTGGAACGCTCCGAACTGAAGACAGACGACCTGGGCGAACACAAGGAATTGATGGCGATCTACGTCGCGCGCGGGCTCGAGCCCGCGCTGGCCAAACAGGTTGCCGGCCAGCTGATGGCGCATGATGCTTTAGGCGCGCACGCCCGCGATGAACTGGGCATCTCCACGTCGTTTCGTGCGCGTCCGATTCAGGCGGCCTTGGCGTCGGCCGCCAGCTTCGTCGCCGGAGCGGCGATGCCGCTCTCGGTCACGGCCGTAGCCCCGGAGGCGAGCTTGATCCCCCTTGTCGCCGGAAGTTCAATATTGTTCCTGGCGCTTCTGGGAGGGTTGGCCGCGCGCGCTGGCGGCGCAGGCGTATTGTTGGGCGCAATGCGCGTCACGTTCTGGGGCGCGCTGGCTATGGCGGTGACCGCGGGCGTCGGGTCACTGTTCGGAACCGCCACCTCTGGGTCTTGAGGATGGCGAAGGGGATTACCAATACTTTTCAACCACCACGAAGGTGATGTCGTCAGTTTGCGGCATGCCTTGAGTGAATTCCTCAATGGCTTTCAAGAACTGCTGCTCGAGCGCCTGACTTCCCGAGGGCGCCTCTCGCCGAATGATCTCCAACAGCCTCTTCGCACCGAACAGTTCTTCCCGCTCGTTTTGCGCGTCCGTAAGGCCATCGGAATACGCCACAAGAATGTCTCCTTTGTCGAGATGGAAAGTGCGGGATGGATAAGAAGCCGAGTCGAACATCCCCAGAAAATGGGCGTCGGAGACGAGTTTTTCGATTTTTCCCGTGGCGGTACGGAACAAATAAGCCGGGTTGTGTCCCGCGCTGACAAACTGCCCTGTGCCGCACGGCCTCAAGAGGAAGAGAAAGAGCGTAACGAACTGGTGTGGGAGAGATTTTTCGCAAAGGAGCTGGTTAACCCGGCTCAAGGCCTCCTGCGGTTGAGCTCCAGAGCGGAATTCCGTGCTGAGAGCTCCCAGTACCATCGAACTTAACAGGGCTGCGGAGATCCCCTTGCCGGACACATCCGCCAGGACCCCCATCCACTCCCCTGAACTGAGTTGCAGGAAATCGTAGAAATCCCCTCCCACATAGCGTGTGGGACTGTTATATGCATGGATGCGAAAATTCTCAAATTGGGGCAGGAAGCGGGGCAGCAGGCTTTCCTGGGTTTCCTGCGCCAAGGCTAACTCCCGCTCCCGCTGCTCTTGTTCCTCCAGGGTCTTAAGACGAATGATCTCGCGGCTTCGCTCGAGTTCCCGGACCGTCTCCTCCAGCACCTTGCTGTAGTGCTTGGCTTCGAGGTGCAACAGGCGCACTTCCAGAATGTTGTGAACGCGCGCGCGCAGCTCGGCCAGATCGAAAGGTTTGCCTACGAAATCCTTGGCGCCCGCTTCGAGGGCGCGCAGCTTGTGATCCGGCTGCGCGGTGATCACGAGCACCGGAAGATAGCCGTCCGCTTCGATTTCCTTCAGGCCTTCCATCACCTGGAATCCGTCCATGCCTGGCATTTGAAGATCGAGCAGGATCAGCGCATAGTGGTTCTTGCGATGCAGCTCGCAGACCTGATACGGATCGGTCGTAGACTCGACCGAAGCATAGCCGGCGATGCGCAGCATGCCCTCCAGCAAACGGACATTGGCCACCCGGTCGTCTACGATCAGGATTCTGGCGTGCAGAATGTCGGCTGAGCTGACCATGGGCCTTCGTCCCGATCACTTTCCATGGCCGGCCTCTTGCCGCGCGAATTCCAGGGCCACGTCCAACGTTTGCATGAACTCATCGACCTTGATGGGTTTGGTGAGATACCGGAAGAATCCCGCATGCAGCCCCTTCTCGATGTCCCGCGGCATGGCATTTGCGCTGAGGGCCACGATGGGAATGTGCGCCGTGGCAGGGTCCGCGCGAAGAATTCTAAGGGCTTCGATGCCGCTGATGCCGGGCAAATTGATGTCCATCAGGATCACCTCCGGCTGGTTGGCCCGCGCCAGGTGGATACCCAGGTCTCCGTCTCGCGCCGTCAGCAAACGCATATCCGGTCGGCGCGCGATGAGTTGCTCGATCAATTTCAGGTTAGCCGGATTGTCCTCTACATAGAGCAGTGTACGCACCGGCGCGCCGTGCGGAACCTGCGTCTCCGGATTTGCCGCGGTCTTGGCCCTGTCCACTGCCAGTTGCGGCGCCGCCGTCGAATTCAGCTCGAACCAGAAAATGCTGCCAAACCCCACAGTGCTCTCGACGCCGATTTCGCCTCCCATCAGTTCCACCAGCCGCTTGCTCATCACCAGGCCAATGCCCGTGCCTTCTTCAGTGCTTCTCTCTTGTCCGAGACGGTTGAACGGCTGAAAAAGCTGCATCAGCATCTCTGGAGGCAGTCCCGCGCCGCTGTCCTTCACGCTAACGCGCACCCGCTCCGGGTTTCCCATGGCGCGATCCACCTCCACAACCACCGTTCCGTTCGGCTGGTTGTACTTGATCGCGTTGGAAAGAAGGTTGATGAGAACCTGCTTCAAACGGGTCCGGTCGGCATCCACGAAGCAGGGAACGTCGAACTCGGGGAAGGTCATTTTGACACCGCGCTTTTGCCCCTGCGGCTCGATCATAGCCTGGCATTCGAAAAGAACTTCGGTCAGCGACGTCGGTTCCCGCGACAAGGCCATCCTTCCGGACTCGATCTGCGCCAGATCCAGGATTTCGTTGATCAGCTCCAGTAGATACCAGCCCGCGTGAAGAATCTGATCGATGCTTTCGGCCTGTGCGGGTGTCGGCGGCGGGGAATCGGAATTGATGAGCTGGGCGAAGCCCAGGATCGCATTGAGTGGCGAGCGCAGCTCATGGCTCATGCTGGAAAGGAAATCGGATTTCGCGAGACTGGCCTTCTCCGCCGCGGCTCTGGCTCTCTTCAACTCGACGTTCTGCTCCTCCAGCGCCTGGCCCAGGCGTTTGCTCTCGGTGACGTCGCGCGCGGCCGCGAACACGCCCTGCAGCTTCCGGTCGCGATCGTAGAAAGTGGTCGCATTGTAAGATACGACGGTGGTCTTACCGTCCCGGGCGCATGCGGTGAGCTCGTAGTTGGTGAGCTTCTTCTCGCGCAGCACCAGCATGATACCAGCCTCCGCCCGCTGCGGATCGGTGAAGTAGTTCTTGCAAGGCGCGCCGATCAACTCATCCCGCGTGCAGCCGGTGAGCGCTTCCATTTGCTTGTTAACATCGGTGATGATACCGGCCGGATCGGTGGTCATGAGCGCGTCAATGTTGGATTCGATCAGAGAGCGCGTGTAGAACTGCTGGTCGCGCAAGCGCTGATCGAGCTTCATCTGCTCCGCTTCGACTCGCTTGCGCGCGGAATTATCCGTGCCGATCAACAGGTAGCCGATGATGGCGCCTTGATCGTCGCGCAGCGCCGTGACCGAGACGATGGCCGGGAATCGGCTGCCGTCCTTGCGGATGTAGGTCAATTCGTAGATGTCCTCGATCCCGCGCGAGGCCTTGAAGACCAGCGCCTGGAAGCCGGGCGTAATCTTAGTGGCGAGTTCGGCGCTCAGTGCCACCGCGCGGGCTATCAATTCCAGCGGGTCGGAGATATCGGCGGGAGTTATCTTGTTAACCACGTCGGCGGCGGCATACCCCAGCATGCGCTCGGCGCCGACATTGAATATCTGGATGACGCCTTTCTCATCGGTGGCGATGCTGGAGAAGTTGGCGCTGTTGAAAATCGCGTTCTGCAAGGCCCCCGTTTTCAGCAGAGCCTCTTCGCGGCGGACCGCGGTGATAGCATCCACCGTGCCGGCGGTTTCCCCGGCGAGGGCCGTCATCGCCTGTCCATTTGCCATGTCTGATATTCCTTTCCCGACCTGCGCGCGCCATATGACCAAATATGGTCAGAATACTGGCGGCTGTTCTATTCGTGCCTGAAGACGAGAGTGATTGGCTTACGCTCCGGCTTCACGACGCTGACCAACATGCTGCCATCCGGGGCGAGGCTGTAGCTTTCGAGAGTAATCGCGCCGGATTGCGTGGTCGTCACCTTCAGAACGTCGTGATCCCATCTACTCTTACTCTTGAGATCCTTGCCGGTATGAATCGTGGCGTTGTTCTCGGCATCGGACATGTCGCGGTAGAAGAAGGTCTCGGTGGCGCCTGCATACACGAAATTGCGCGAGACCGTGATGATTCCCTGTCGCTCGTTGATCGTAACGGTGCCGGTTTGGACCACGGGTTGGCCGGCAAAATCGCTCTTGGTAGGCACCAGCGTCCAGGTGCCGTTGAGAGCGCTATGGTCGCGCGCTAAAGCGGAGAACGCTAGGAGCGTCGTCAAGACGGCTCCGGTAATTGAACTGGTTGAATATATCCTCATGACGTCCTTCCAGAGCCTGCCATTTTCCAACGGAATGACATTTAGCGCTAGGAAACGTCAAGAGCACGCCCGATACCGTTCAGGTGAGAGCGCTGACAGAGCAACGACACCGGACATTGACCTGCAGTAACTACCGGGACTTAGTGCGGATTCTGCACGTTCCGCGCGCGGGAACTCCTCGGTACGTTCACCTTCAACTGGTCAGCAATCCCCATGCAGGCAGTCTCGCTGCTTTGGACCCGCTCTTGCAGTCATCGATCGCGAAGGAGTAAAAAAAGATGCTTTGGACAATTTGTATAATTCTGCTGGCGCTGTGGGCTTTGGGATTGGCGACATCCTACACCGCCGGCGGGCTAATTCACATTCTGTTAGTCATTGCCTTGGTAGTAATGGTAATCCGTCTGATTCAGGGACGCCGGGTTCTTGGTTAACGACTCGGGAATCCCCCAAGGGACCGCCGAAGACGATGATAGGAGCCAATTTCTTCATCTGCGTCAAAGGAGGTTGAGCATGAGTCTGCAAATCGACCAGCGGGAAAGCGAGGGCATCGTCATTCTCGACTTGAAAGGTCCGCTTACGTCGGGGCATGGAGATTTAGTACTTCGCGACAGACTGCATGCCCTGCATCAATCCGGCAAGGTCAGTATCATCTTGAATCTCAAGGCGGTCAGCCAGATTGACAGCACCGGGCTGGGGATGTTGGTATTTGGGCTCGCCAGACTGAGGAAGGCCGGTGGAAGACTGGCGCTGGTGAACCTCAAGCCATCGCATCTGGAACTCTTCCTGTTGACCAAACTGGCCTTGGCGTTCGAGCTGTTCGACGATGAGCAGGAGGCAGTGAACAGCTTCTTTCCGGATCGTACCATGAACCGTTTTGACATCCTCAACTTCGTTCAGCACAAAGACGATTGCAATTCGGACTTGGGCGTCCGTTCGGCCGCGACCTGTTAGAGCTTCCGCGTGTCGTTTTGCTGTGACGAGCGCTGCCAACGCGTTCGTCGGGCACGAAGGTACAAGTCAGAATGACCCGCATGTTACCATCCGGGGCGAGGCTGTAGCTACCGAGAGTAATCGCCCCGGATTGCGTGGTCTTCGGCGCTATGAATCCGGTATGAATCATGGCGTTGTTCTCGGCGTCCCGACCGGCCGGTCCGCGTTTGCAGTCCGGCCAGCGTGAGCTATCTGCGCCAACGAGAATATCCCCACCCGCCACCGCCGAGTAGAAGGAACAGTACAAGAACAACCAGCAGTATCGACATTTCTCACTTTCTTTCCAATCTAATGCAGTGCAGATAGGGTACCAAAGCTCTATGTGTGCGCCGCTTGCGAATGCAATGCAGAAGATCGAGGCTACCGCAAGTTGTTACGTGCAAGTCCTGCCATCGATAACGCAAGAATAGCTGGTACCAGCCTTCTCAGGATCCGCGGGAGGCACTCTTCTATCTGCCCTGGGAACGGGCGAGAAATCCGTAAGGATCGATAGGTGTACCTTGCCACCAGTGCTGTTCCGGCCCCAGTTGGAAGACGGCGAAATGCAGGTGTGGAGCGTTGGGCGATGCGTTGCCGGTACTGCCCACATAGCCTAAGACGTCGCCCTTTCGCAAGAGCGCGCCTTCTTTCAGCCCCGGCGCGTATGAATCCAGGTGCGCGTAGTAGTAGCAGTAGGTCTGGCTGCCGTCGAACTGGTAGACCGTCAAACCGCCAGGTTTGCTGAGGAACAGCTTCACGACGGTCCCTTCATCCGCCGCCAGCACGGGCGTGCCACGCGGCGCCATGATGTCGATGGCCTCGTGCCGGTGGCCGCCGCGCATCTCATTGAAATCCTCCCGCAGTTGTTCAGCCTGCACACCCCGCACGGGAATGATAATCCGGCGTTCCGTCAAGCGCCGGTCTGTCGGGGTTTCGGTAGCGGCGTTCGGCACTTCCGCCGGCGGATACAAGGTCCTCGCGGAGCGGCTCGCGCGGTGGGTATCCGGCCTCGGCGGCTGTTCTCGGGACTCCTGGGACTTGGCTGGCGCAGCGGAAGCTTTGCTGGTCCGTAACATCTCGGTCTGCCGCAGCAGCACCGCGAGGAATACCAGACCGAGCGCAAAGCCCCCGAAGAACACGGTTACCAGTCTTGCGCGCACGCCTTATTCCTTCAGGATGACGGGCGTGCCGGCCTTGACCATCCGGGACAACTCGAATGCATCCCAGTTGGTTAGCCGTATGCAGCCGTGTGACTCAGCGTGGCCCACTTTTCCTGGCGCCGGCGTCCCGTGGATGCCGTAATGCTCTTTCGAGAGATCCATCCAAACCACGCCCACCGGGTTGCGCGGCCCAGGCTGGATCTCCGCCTTTTCATCCGCGGGGTTCGCATTCCAAAAAAGGGCTGGGTCGTAATGAAAAATGGGGTTGTGGTACACTCCTTTGATCTTCCAATCCCCTAGCGGAAGCGGATCGTGCTCGCTGCCAATGGTCGCCACGTAATAAGAAAGAATCCTTCCGTCGGTATCGAGGGCGGTGACTGAGCTATCGGACTTGGAAACCACTACAGAAGCCGCCTGGCCCGGCAGCGCCGGGATCACGTTCGGCACCAGGATCGGTTCGCCGGCTTTATCGAAACTGCCGTCCGGATTGAGCGCCTTCAGCATGTCCGGACTGGCGTGGAACTTCTCACCCAGCCCCTCCAGTGGCGAGGCGTATCCCAGGTGTGGCAATTTGGCCTGCTCCTCGAGATCCGCGGGCACCGTGACGAAAGGCCCGGCCACATCCTCCGGAGCGATCGTGTAGGTAAACAGCGCCGGCGCTTGGTCCGCATTCAGCGCGGCCCACGTTTCGGTTCCGACCCGCCCGTCAACGGGGAGATTGCGAGCGCGTTGGAATGCGGCCACGGTCTTCTCCAGGTTGCTGCCGTAATTGCCATCGATTTCGCCGCATGAAAAATGGGCGCGGTCCAGCAGGATCTGGGCACGCACCACGGCCGAGCCTCCGGCACTCGGGCCTATGCTGCGCGGCTGATTGGAAGCGTTAATTGCGGCGCCCTCGAAGGCGATCTCCGGCGGGCGCGCCTTCCGCACCTGGGCGCCGGCCGGCCAGCAGAGTGTCACTGCCATCAGAAACGAGAGAGACTTCATAAACTCTTCAAGCCCGCCGTAAGAAATTCATAACCAGGCAAATTACCGCCACGATCAGCAGCAGATGGATCAGCCCACCCGCAACATGAAATGCAAAGAAGCCGAGAAGCCATAGAACCAGGAGCACGGCAAACAACGTCAGAAACATGATTTTCTTCCTTTCAGCGTATTTGCCATAGCATTTAGCCCACCACTGTGCCGCCGTACTTTCCGCACTCGCGCCCGCGGCCCCCGGCGTGCCACTGGATAGTGCAGGAGCACCCATTTCATGTCAGACGTCAGCATTCCGGAACCGGTGACTCTACCAGCGCCTGAAGAACAGACTCCACCAAGGTCTCCAGCCTGGTACAAGACCCGGCTTGCCAGGATTACGGTTATCGCGGCCACCGTCTTCGCAGTGGTATGTCTGACAATCTTCGTTTGCTATTACGTTAAATTCGCCCGTCTGACCGGACAAAAACTAACAGCCGGAGTGTTCGCGGGAACTTTGAACATTTTTGCCGGTCCACGAATCATCTCGGTCGGCGACCCCTTGTCTCCCGGTGAGGCACTCACGTATCTCCGGGAGAACGGCTATAGCGAGTCGCGCAGCAACCCCGTCGGGTCGTTTGAAGTCCGGCCGAACGCGGTCGCGATCTTCCCCGGTCGTCAATCGCATTCCGATCGGGAACCCGCGATCATCCACTTCTCCGGCGGTGTTTCCGGTCGCGCTTCTTATAGCCAGGTAGCGCGCATCGTGGCGCTGAACGACAACACCGATCGCCGGGAATACGAATTTCCCCCGCAGCTCATCACCAATCAGTCCGATCATAACCGTGAAAAGCGCCGGCTGGTACGATTCTCTGAGATCCCACCCGCGCTGGTGCACGCGGTCGTGTCCGTGGAAGATAAGCATTTCTTCTCCCACGGCGGCTTCGACTTATTCCGCATTCTTAGAGCCGCTTACGTGGATCTCAAGGCCGGGCGCAAAGAGCAGGGCGCCTCTACCCTGAGCATGCAGTTGGCGCGCATCCTGTGGCTTGCGCCGGACAAGAACTGGAAACGCAAGGCCGAGGAGTTGCTCATCACCATGCACCTCGAGCACAAACTCACCAAGCAACAGATCTTCGAATACTACGCGAACGAGGTCTATCTGGGCCGCCTCGGAACATTCAGTATCCACGGCTTCGGCGAGGCCGCCCGCGCCTACTTCGGTAAAGACATCTCGCAGTTGAACATGGCAGAAGCAGCCATGCTGGCTGGTATGGTGCAGCGGCCCAGCTACTACAATCCGTTCCGCTATGCGGAGCGCGTCCTGGAGCGCCGCAACCGTGTGCTGCGCCTGATGGTCGAGAACCGATTTCTGACCGAGCGGGAGTATAGCGCCGCGGCCGAAGCGCCAATCCAGGTGCAGACGGGCGACCTCGGATCGCTCAATTCGCAGTACTTTCTGGATTTGGTCAACGATGAGCTGCAAAGCCGCCTGGGGGAGCCGGGTCCACAGAACGACTACGTGTATACGACGCTCGATATGAACCTGCAACGCGCCGCCGTGGAGGCGGTCAGGATCGGGATACAGAATGTGGATGAGCAACTCCGCAAGCGCAAACATATTGACGCCATCCCACCCGAACAGCCGCAGGTGGCGCTGATCGCGCTCGATCCGCATTCGGGCGAGATCAAGGCGCTGATAGGTGGACGAGACTACGGCTTAAGCCAGTTGAACCACACCGTTGCGGAACGTCAACCTGGTTCCGTGTTCAAGCCCTTCGTCTACGCCGCGGCGCTGAATACCGCAATCGAAGGCGGCGAGACGATTTTCACCCCCGCGACCACCATTGAGGATGAGCCTACGACTTTCCAATTCGACAATCGACCATACCAGCCGGGCAACTTCAAGCAGAATTTCATGGGAACCGTTACACTGCGGCAAGCGCTGGCGCATTCGTTGAACGTGGCCACCGTGCAACTGGCGCAGATGGTGGGGTATGGGGCGGTGGTGGAGATGGCGCGGCGTGCCGGCCTGAACGATAACATTAAGCCCACGCCGGCGGTAGCGCTGGGAGCCTACGAAGCTACGCCGCTCGAAATCGCCGGCGCCTACACCATGTTCGCCAATGCGGGCATGTATGTGAAGCCCGCCATACTGGCCATGGTGCGCTCGCCGGAGGGCGAGGTGCTTTACCGGCACTCGCCGGAAGTCCGTCCGGCCTTGGATCCACGGGTGGCTTACCTGATGGTGAACCTGCTGGAAGAAGTACTGCGCAGCGGAACGGGGGCCGGAGCGCGGGCGCGCGGATTCAGAGTTCCAGCCGCGGGCAAGACAGGCACCTCGCACGACGGATGGTTCGCCGGATTTACCTCCCAATTGCTGTGCGTGGTTTGGGTCGGATTCGATGACGACCGTCAGTTAAGCCTGGAAGGTGCGAAATCGGCGCTGCCCATCTGGACGGAGTTCATGAAACGTGCGCTCGCCTACCGCGGCTACCGCGATGCCAAAGAGTTCCCCGTCCCAGCCGGCGTCGCGAGGGTGAATCTCTGTTCGGAGTCCCGGCAATTGGCAACTCCGGAATGCTCTGCGACCTACGCGGAGTATTTCGTGGCCGGGAGCCAGCCCGCGGACGCGTGCCCACTGCACTCGCCGTCTCAACCCAATCCGGATGCCAGCGAGCCCTCGGGGAACCTGGGCGGCAACACGGGTCTTGAGGAGCTGCCGGCGCCCTCACAACGTCAGAACCCGCCGGCCGCCAACCCGCGCTAGTACTTTGTTCCCGGCTCGCACAGGACTGGCTAGTTACTCTTAGAGCCAATCAAAGCCGAATGTCCGGAATTGCTAAATAATGTCAATCACTTAGCGCTTACGCCCGAATCGTTTTGTCCAGCCTTTCGAAGCTCTGTGGGCGCGGACTTGGGGGGCCGTTTTGCCGCGACCTGCTAAAATAGGGTGCGATGTCCCGCCTAACTGCGGTTCCGGGTCGGATCCTGATCGTCGACGACGACGAGCGGCAGCGTGCCGCCTTGGCTGCCATGCTGTCCGGTCCTGACTTTGAAACGCAGGTCGCCGGCGATGGTCAGGAAGCGCTGGAACGGCTCACTACCTTCAACGCCGACGTCATCGTTGTGGATCTGGTCATGCCGCGCATGGATGGCTTTGAACTGCTCCGGTGCCTGAAGGAGCGCGGGGACGTCACGCCGGCGATCGCACTCACCGCTTTCGGCAGTATCGAAAAGGCGCTTTCCGCCGTCCATGACCTCAAGGCATTCTGGTTTCTGGAGAAGCCGGTGGAGTCGCGCGCCTTCAAGATTCTTCTGGAACGCGCGATTCGCTACAAACGAAGTCTGCAGAAGACCGACGAACTGGAGCGCGACCTGAGCCTTCGCGGCGTACTCGGGAACATGGTAGGAACCTCCCCGGCCATGCAGCAGATTTTCTCGCAGATCAGACAGCTGGCGCCCACTTCAGCACCTGTCTTGATCCGTGGAGAGAGCGGCACCGGGAAGGAGTTGGTTGCGCGGGAGATCCATAAGTGCAGCCCCCGCGCGGATGGGCCTTTCGTAGCGATCAATGCAGCCGCATTACCCGAGACCCTGGTTGAAAGCGAGCTATTCGGCCACGAGAGAGGCGCGTTTACGGGCGCCATGGAACGCTCGGCCGGTTGCTTTGAGCAGGCCCACGGGGGCACTTTGTTTCTGGACGAAATCGGCGAGATGCCGCAGTCCACGCAGCCGAAACTTCTGCGCGTTCTGGAGGATTTGCGAGTGCGGCGGCTTGGTGGTAAGCATGAGATTGCCGTAGACGCCCGGGTACTTGCCGCAACCAGTCAGGAACTCGGAACGCATTTGCGCGAAGAACTTTACTACCGGTTGAGTGTATTCCAGATTGTGATTCCCCCGCTGCGTGAACATAAAGAAGATATCCCGCCGATCGCCGATGTGATGCTGCAGAATCTGAACAAGAAATACAGCACGCGCGTCACTGGGGTCACGGGCGAAGTTCTGGATCTTTTTCATCGATACGATTGGCCTGGTAATGTGCGAGAGCTGCGCAATGTTCTGGAGCGGGCCGCCATCATGGCAGGCCAGGGCTTGATCAGCCTGACGCACCTGCCATCCCCTGCGCTTGGTGGAAGCCCCGACCCATACGCTGAGCCCGCCGCCGCCTATGATGGCCCTGTCGTGCTCCAGCCAGGCCAGCCACTCATGAAACTCGAAGCGGCTTACATCCAGCTCACGCTCGAACACGTGCGCGGCAATCGCAAACTGGCCGCTGAGATGTTGGGGATTAGCCTGCGGACGCTGCAGAACCGGATCGCCGCACTGCGCGAAGAGGCCAAGGCGACAAGTCCCGGCTTATAAACGCTCAGCGCCGGGATTGGCGATGCGCGCCGCCTCCCAACCCGCCCAGGTCGATGATCACTGCGACAAGCAGCCACAAGAGATTGATTCCAGCCGTCGGCATGCCACTGTTAAGTTCCCAGGCGTATACGATCGTGGTGAGCGGCAGGAAAATGAATCCGAGTACCGGCAGCAGCAGGCCGCCGTGGAATGCGCGCTGCAGGTAGGTTGAGAAGAACCACATCAGCGCCAACGCGACGCGTGGAAACAGCAGGATCACGAGCAGGAGGAAGCAAGGCATAGTCAGTCTCGATCCGGGCAGCACGCGCCCGCGCAGTATCGCATAGCACGTAAGTGCCCACACGAATTACGCGACAGCCGTTTCGTGCGTTTGCGATCCGGCTCGTGCCAGAACTGGCCTTATACTGAAGAGAATTCCCATGAGCGAGCGTTACCTGGGTCTTCTGATTGGCGCCGCGCCCGATCTGCCGCCGCTGTTTGAAAGCCAGTCGGACGATCTCGAATGGATGGTTGTCCAAACATCCAGTCTTCCGATCGCACTGAACTGCCTGCGCCGGCGCATGTACCACCTGGTTGTCGCCGAACATCAGCAGGCTGCCGGCGCCGGCAGTGAACTAGTGGCTGAAATCCGCGAGGCCCAGCCTGGCGTGAAGGTCATCGTCATCGGCTCTGTCCCCAGCAATGCCGAAGTGATCGAGGCGATACAACAGAAGGCGTTCAGCTATTTCAGCAGGCCCTTTGACCCCGCCGCCGTCCGGGACATGATGCAGAGCGCCGTCACCGAACTGTGCTGGGATGATGGAATTCGGGTCCTGTCTGCGGATCCCGAGTTCCTCACCCTTAGAATTCGCTGTGACCTTCCGACGGCCGAACGCTTGCAGCGTTTTTTCGAGGAGTTGAAAAACGACCTCGATCCGGAGGAGCGCAGCCACGTCGCCATGGCGTTTCGTGAAATGCTGCTCAACGCTATAGAGCATGGCGGCAAACTCGATCCTGGCGAGTGGGTCCGCGTCTCTCGTGTTCGCAGCCACCGCTCCCTGGTCTACCACATGGAGGACCCCGGAGCGGGGTTCTCCCGCTCAGCGCTCGATCACGCCGCGGTGGCCAACTCTGAGGAGACGCCCCTCGAGCACCTCGAAGTCCGCAAGGCGGCAGGAATGCGCGTGGGCGGCTTCGGCATGCTGATTGCGAAAAAGCTCGTCGACGAAGTCATCTATAACCAAAAGGGCAACGAGGTCATTCTGGTTAAGTACCTCGATTGATCTTCCGCCGTCGCGACTATCGAGTAGTCAGGCCCAGGAAGCTCACAGGTAGCTCCAACGACAGCGGGGCGCTAAACAGCCCGCACCGTAACCTTAAGGTATCCAGGATATGGTAGACTAAGAGCGGCTTATCAAACCAGACGAACTGAGCGGCCAATGCTACATTGGGCCCGCCCCGTTGCTCCGTCCGCAGATGGCTTTTCGCCGGAAAGAACGTGTGCAATGATTCCTTTGACAGTTCCAGGCACTTCAGAAAAAGTACCGGCCAGTAATTCCGATAACACCATTCTGTTTGCAGACGACGATGGAAGCTATCAGGAGTTAGTGGCGAAGCTGCTTTACAAGTGCGGCTACCATGTTATTTTGGCACGGGACGGGAACGACGCGATTCAAAAAGCTCGTGAATTCGACGGAGTCATTCAATTGCTTTTGTCCGACGTCGAGATGCCCGGGATGACTGGAATCGAATTGGCGATTCAGATAAACAAGGAGCGGCCTGACACAAAAATCCTTCTCATCTCCGGTCTCCCTGCTGGAATGCTGGT
The DNA here is from genome assembly GCA_963818855.1 of Bryobacterales bacterium. Lineage (GTDB taxonomy): Bacteria > Acidobacteriota > Terriglobia > Bryobacterales > Bryobacteraceae > Bog-159. Next base: position 205,385 of record CAWFUH010000003.1, read on the forward strand.
TCTGAACAACGGCTGGCAATTCCTCCCAAAACCATTTGTGTCCGATATGCTTAGAGACAGGATCCGTGACTTCCTGAGCGAACAGCCATCAATCAAAGATCACTTACCGGATACCGGGACTTCTGAAATCCCTGAAGTTCGACCAGGCGGGAAAGAAGAAGCGTTTTGCAGCGGGCCTGAAGACAAAAATGGTTCCAAGTGATCCGAAGCTCAGCCCGATCGACGCCGGCATGCACGGCTCGTCGCATTGCAACCGGATTACCGGCGATAGCTCCTCAGCTCCCCGCCGCCCCTTTTGAGAGCGACTGATTAACGCCTTGGAGGGCGCCCGCGTTTGCTCCGGCTGGAACCGGCATCTCGCAACGGCTTTTCGCTCCCCCGCAACGACTGCCCGTTTCCAGGCCGCCATTCCGGGATCGAAGTTCCCAGCCTGCTGCTTCGATGCTTTGCTGAATTCTCGCCAAGTCCGTTCGGCCTACGGCTCCTTCGCTCTTTCCGGTTAGCCCCGGATTGGGCGAGATCGCCGCCGCAAGCCCGTTTCTCGGCTGAAATTCCGCAATCCCGATCAGTGCCCACACCTCCACTCCCCTTCAGGGTGTTTTGCACCCCTCCGGATCAACGTATCAGCGCGGCCACAAATCAAGGGCTCGCCTCCCGAATGTGTCCGATTGCCTTTCGCTCCCCGCCGCCGTTCTACTGGAATAGTTCGACTGCGGATCAACGTTCCAGGCTCGCTTCACTTCCGTTCGGCTTGCTGTTCCCCGAACCCCTTGGAACCAAGTGCTATGTTCACTCCAAACGCTGTTACAGTCAAATGAATTTCGCGCGCGCGGCACAGTTTTCCTCAAGATTCTCGCAGCGTATTTTGTTATAGTTAGAAGACGCACGCTTTGGATTGTTTGTGCATAAAACATGCAAGACTGGCTTTGTTGTTATTAGTGGCGCAGATCCGCGTTAGCCCGTCCGCGACGCCACTCCCATCTATAAACGCGACTCCCATCTATAATGGTGGATCAGTAGGAGGCCAGCAATGTCCAAGCACGACCCCGCGCTTATAGGCCGCCGTGGAATCATAAAAGCATCCACCGCACTTCTAGGCGGAGCCGCCCTGGGAACCCGCGCCAAAGCCGAACCGCCTTTTCAGAACGTCAACACCAATTCGAGCCCTTCCACATTGAAGATCACCGACCTGCGCATAGCCACGGTGCGCAAGCCGGGTCCCAGCCCCTGCACCATTATCCGGCTCGATACTAATCAGGGCGTCTACGGACTCGGCGAAGTCCGTGACGGCGCCAGCGCCACTTACGCGCTGTTTCTGAAAAGCCGTGTGGTCGGCGAGAACCCGCTGCGCATCACTTACATTTTCGAAAAGATCAAACAGTTCGGCGGCCACGCCCGGCAGGCTGGCGGCGTAGTGGCTGTCGAAGAGGCTCTCTGGGATATCGCCGGTAAAGTTTACGGCGTGCCTATCTACCAGATGTTGGGCGGCAAGTTCCGCGACAAGATTCGCATCTACGCCGATACCGAAGAGTCCCCGGACGTGATGGAATACGCCAAGCGCCTCAAGATTCGTAAAGAGGAGATGGGCCTGACCTGGCTGAAGATGGATCTCGGCATTAACATGGTCGCCCAAATTCCCGGAACCGTAACCATGCCTTCCGGCGAGACCCCTTGGGAGCGGAATCAGTTGCCGCATCCGTTCACCGCCGCGGAGGTGACCGACAAAGGCATCGAGAAACTCTGCGAATATGTGGCGGCGGCGCGCGAAGCGGTGGGCATGGAGATACCACTCTCCATGGATCATCTGGGCCACCTCGGCGTACATTCCATCATCCGGCTGGGAAGGGCGTACGAGAAATACAACCTCTCCTGGATGGAAGACGTGATTCCGTGGCAATACACTGACCTGCTGCAGCGCATCACCATCGAGAGCCCCACTCCCATCCTCACCGGCGAAGATATTTATTTGAAGGAACCGTTTATCAACTTGTGCGCGAAGCACGCCGTCAGCAAGATTCATCCGGATATCTCCACCTCCGGGGGCATCCTGGAGACCCATAAGATTGGCGATGCCGCTATGGAGTATGGCGTCCCCATGGCCATGCACTACGCCGGTTTGCCGATCGGCGCGCTGGCCAGCGTGCACTGCGCCGCGGCCACCGAGAATTTCCTCGCGTGCGAAAATCACTCGCTGGATGTGCCCTGGTGGCAGGACCTGGTGGAAGGCATCGACAAGCCCATCATCAACAAAGGCTTCATTACCGTGCCCGATAAACCGGGACTGGGCATAACGCTCAATGAAGATGTGGTGCGCCGGCATCTGGTGCCGGACACCGGTTTCTTCGAACCGACTCCCATGTGGGACAAGGAACGTTCCTGGGACCGGCTCTGGAGCATGGCGCCGCGGGCGGCAGCAGCGGCGAGAGATGCTTAGCCGCTGGTGGTGGGTTGTGGGTGGTGGGTTGTGGGTCTCCATTATCGCGGCCGCCCAGCAACCCCGGCAACTCTTCGAGCAGGGCCAGCGGGCCATGAACGCAGGGGATCTCGCGACCGCTGAAAGGGATTTTCACGTCGTCCTGGCGGCCGAACCCGATAACGTCGGCGCGCACGGCAATCTGGCCGTCGTCCACATGCGGCGAAAGCAGTGGAAAGCCGCGCTGGCCGAGTTGCTGGCCGCCGAACGGCTGGCGCCCGGGATGCCTGGCATCCGGCTGAATATCGGGCTGGTCTATTTCCGGCAGGCCGATTATGCACACGCCATCGAACCATTCGCCTCGGTGGTGCACGATCAGCCGGATTCGACGCAAGCGCGCTACCTGCTGGGCCTGTGCTACTTCTTCACCGAACGCTACGCCGATGCCGCCCAAACGCTCGAGCCGCTTTGGCTGCACGAATCGGCAAATCTGAACTACCTGTACGTCGTCTCGATTGCCGCCAACAAATCCGGACGCGCCGAACTCGACCAGCGCGCCACCGCCCGCCTGATCGAGGTGGGCCAGAACTCGGCCGCGTTTCACTTGATCTTGGGCAAAGCGCACCTGGCGCACGAACTATACGACCGCGCCTTGGATGAGTTCGCGCAGGCCGCCCGCATAGATCCCAAGCTGACTTTCGTGCACTATTTCCTGGGTGCGGTCTACCGGCGCCAGAACGAACTGGAAACCTCCAAACAGGAATTTCTGAAAGACGCCGCCATTGAGCCGGATGTGGCTTACAATTACGATGCGTTAGGCGCGGTCTGCTACGCCCTCAACCAGATTCCGGAAGCCGAGCGTTACTTCAGAGAGGCGCTGCGCCTGGATGCCGGACTGGGCGCTTCCGATTACGGTCTGGCTAAAATCTACAAGCAACAGGGCAAGTATGCGGCTGCGCTCGAGCTGCTGCGTGCCGCCGGCGAGATCGATCCCCATAGCGCCAGCGTCTATTACCTGCGCGGCCAGATTCTTTTCGCCACCGGCCGGCGCGGTGAAGCCAAGTCCCAGTTTGCTGAAGCCGCGCACCTGAAGCAGGCCACCCGCGACGAACTGGAGCGCCAGATCAGCGGCCAACACCCATCTGATCCGCAACTGGCGCGCGAAGATCAGTAGGCCCGTGGGGCAGACCTCCAGGTCTGCGGCGGGTCTCCAGACCCGCGACAAAAACAGGTCACGCGCGCTAAACTGACGTGAGCCACGTGTTCCCGCCCACCACCAGCTTCGGCGCGGTCGAGAAGGTAAAAGACGGAGACTACAACGCGTTCGCCGCCCTCTTTGCCAAATATCGCCGGCGGCTGGCCGTACTCCTGCGATATAAGGCGGGCGCGGAGTTACTATCCCGGCTCGAAATCGATGACCTGCTGCAGGAGACCTTTCTCCGCGCCTTCCGCGATATCGAGCGCTTCACCTACGAATCGCCCTGCAGCTTCTGGAACTGGTTGTCTTCCATCGCCGGCCACGTGGTCGAGGACGCCGCGCGTTTCGAGGGCCGCCAGAAGCGCCACGCCGCGGAAGCTGTGCGCTTTCGATCCATCACAAATCCCCTTGGCCCCGATCCCATCGATCCCAGAACGCCATCTCTCCTGCTATCGGAAAAAGAAGCCGTGCAAACGCTGTTCGAGCGGTTGGATGCGCTGCCGGACGACTACCGGCAGGTGATCCTCTTAGCCAAGGTCGAAGGCCTTTCCACATCCGAGATTGCCGCAAAACTGGACAAATCGCGCGCGAACGTGGCCCTCCTGCTGCACCGCGCTTTGAAACGCTTCCGCGCCATGGCAGAGCAGCCATGACGCCCGCACCCGACAAAGAAGAATTGTTGGCGCAGGCGCTGGCCGATTTTCTCGACCGCCAGGCGCGCGACGAGACCCCCACCATCGAGGGTTTCTGCCGGTGCTACCCGGAGATTGCCGACGAATTGCGCCCGCAGCTGGAGACCATGGCTGCCATCGATAATGTGCTAGCTCCTCCGGAGAGCACGGCGCCCGTGCCCGACACGCTTTCCGGTTACAAGATACTCGGTGAAATCGGATCCGGCGGCATGGGCCGCGTCTTTCTTGCCATGGACGAGCGCCTGGGCCGCAAGGTAGCTATAAAAACGCTCAACGCGCGCTTCGCCAACCACCCCGTTCTGCGCGCGCGTTTCATGCACGAAGCGCGCGCCATGGCGCAAGTCACTCACCCCAACATCGCTCGCATTTACTCTCTTGGCCCCGATAGCGAGCCGCCGCACTTTGTCATGGAGTATGTGGAGGGCGTCCCGCTGACCACCGCTGCGCAGCCGCTCACCCTGCATCAAAAAGTGGACCTCCTACGCAAAGTCGCGGTGGCCGTCAGCGTCCTAAACAACGGCCAGTTGATTCACCGCGACCTGAAGCCAGGCAATATCCTGGTAGGCCCCGACCTGGAGCCAAAGCTGCTCGATTTCGGCCTCGCGCTGCACCTCTCTGGACACGAGGCGCGCCTCACACTGGTCGGCGAGGTCATGGGCACGCCGGAATATTTCTCTCCGGAACAAGCCCGCGCGGATGCGCCGCTGGATGCCCGCAGCGACGTCTTCTCGCTGGGCGTCATTTTCTACGAACTGCTCACCGGTGTCCTGCCCTTTCGCGCGGAGACTTTGGCGGGCCAGGTGCGGTCCATCTGCCAGGACGATCCCGTGCTGCCGCGCCGCATTGGCGCGGAGATTCCCGGCGACCTGCAGAATGTCTGTATGAAGGCGCTCGAAAAAGCGCCTGCCGACCGCTACGCATCGGCAGCCGAGATGGCCGCGGACCTGGAGCGCTTCCTCGCCGGCGAAGCCGTGCTGGCCGCGCCGGCTTCCTACGCCCGCCTGATGACCGGCAAGATCGCCCAGCATCTGCGCGAACTGGACGGCTGGAAACAGGATCGCATCCTGTCGGATTCCGAATACGATTCGCTGCGCCGGGGCTACGACCGGCTGGTGGAGCGAGAAGATGCGTGGATTATGGACGTCCGCCGCCTGTCCCTGCCCCAAGTGAGCTTGTACCTGGGCGCATGGATCCTGGTGGTGGGCGCGGCTTTGATCGTACTATTCCGATACGCCGGACTCAGCGGCACCCCGGCCGTGCTACTGGCCGCGGCCGCCACTGCGCCCACTGCCTGGATCGGCACGCGATTCTGGAAGCTTGATCAGCGCCGCGTCGCCGTCGCTTTTCTGCTGGCCTTCTGCCTGCTGCTGCCCATCGCTCTGCTGGTGGCTATGGGCGAATACGGCCTGTTCAGCGGATTTACCCAAGGGCGCCGGAACCTGGAACTGTTTTCGAAATTCGACAGCTTCAAGATGACCACCAACGCCCAGCTCTGGTGGTCGCTGCTGCTCTCTCTGCCCGCTTACTACTGGCTGCGGCGCTTTACGCATGCATCGGTGTTTTCGCTGGTGCTGTCCATGATGGCTGCCCTGTGGTGCCTGGCCACTCTGCTGCGCATGGGCATGGTCGGCTGGATCGACACCGATCCCGGCCGGCCGTACTTCTATCTGCTGCCCTGCGCGGCGCTGTTCTTCACTGCGGCCGGCGCGATGGAGCGCCTCCGCCTGCTGAACGATTCGCGCTACTTCTACCCGATCGCGGTGGTTTTTACCTGGGCCGCGCTCACCGGCGTGGTGACCTTTCACGATCCCTATGCGGACTGGTTAAAGCGGGTGGCGCCCTGGACGCGCGGCCAAATCGAGTATCTCTTTATCATCAATGCCGGCATCTATTTCATCTTGCAGACCGTGTGCGAGCGCTTCTCTTCCGCGCAGTTGCGTGCCGTCGCCAAAACGTTTCGCTTCGTGATTCCGGGACACGTGATGACCTCGCTGCTGCTGCTGGGTCTGGCCGCTTCGGAGCTTTGGGAGAAGTCGCCGGCCAGCGCCTCCATGCGCCTGGAAGCCCGGTTGTTTGAATTTCTGCTCCCGGCCGTAGCCTGCGTCTTTGTGCTCGGCAGCATTCCCAAACAGATGAAAAACTTTTTCGCATCCGGCATGCTCTTTCTGGCCATCGGGCTGGTGCGGCTGCAGCAGGATTTCTTCAAGGATCGCGCGCTGTGGGCCATCAGCCTGCTGTTGGCCGGCCTGCTGCTGATGGTTGCGGCCGCCCGTTACGCGCCGCTCAAGATGGCGCTGCGGCGTTTTTTCCGCGTTGCCTGAAAACGGCTGCAATTTCCTTTCACGAATGTCGCTATCCCGTAGTGAAAGGAGTTACTAAGATGCGTTTTGCAATGTGTTCTATTTTCGCGGCGGCCGCCGCCTTGCTGACCGGCTGCGCGCCGGCTGTATCCATTCACCCGCTCTACACCCCCCAGGATCTGGTCGCCGATTCATCCTTGGAGGGCCAGTGGGTCGCGAGCGACGGTGAGTTTTGGCAGGTACAGCGCTCCGGAGACGGATACGCTGTCGCGGTTTTCCATGCCGGCGAAACCAGCGCCGAGGCGTTCAACATACATCTGCTGCGCTTGAAAGATACGGAGTTTGCGGACGCCACCTCGAAATCGAATCCCAGCCTGGGCATCACCGGCCATCTGCTCGCCCGGATTTCGCTCCAGGGCGACGATCTGCGAGTCGCGCTGCTCGACGACGACTGGATGAAGAAAGCGGTCCAATCCGGCCAGGCGCCGCAATCCATAACAGGCGAAGAGAATGGGCAGATCATCCTGACGGCGCCCACCAGCGACCTGCAGCGCTTCGTCCTCCAACATGCGGCCGATGCGGATGCCTGGGACGCCGATGCCGGAGTGTTCCATCGCATGCGTTAGCGAGTATAATTCGGATATGGCAAAAAGCAGGGATAAAGGCAACAAAGAAGTCAAGAAGCCCAAAAAGAAGAAGTAGGTCATGGGTCTTGGGTCATGGGTGGTGGGTGACGATCCCCCGCCGGCCGTGGTTCGAGACCCACAACCCAACACCCACGACCCACAACCCAGAGGAGTCCCATGCGTAAACAATGGATAGCCGAACGTCACGACGACGCGATCCGCACGCAACTGCACTATGCGCGGCGCGGCGCGATCACTGGTGAGATGCAGCACGTCGCGCGGCGCGAGAACCTCTCGCCCGAGCTGGTCCGCGACGAAGTGGCGCGCGGACGCATGATCATCCCGGCCAACATCCGCCACACGAATCTCGAGCCTATGTGCATCGGGGTCGCATCCACGTGCAAAATCAACTCCAACATCGGCAACTCCGCCGTCACCTCGAATATCGATGAAGAGCTGGAGAAGCTGCGCTATTCGGTGAAGTACGGCGCCGATACGGTGATGGATCTCTCCACCGGCGGCGACATCCCGCGCATTCGCCAGGCCATTATTGATGCGTCGCCTGTGCCCATCGGCACCGTGCCCATCTACGAAGCGCTCTCCCGTGTGCGCCGCCTGGAAGATCTGAGCGCCTCGCTGATGCTGGAAGTCATCCACGAGCAGGCCGAGCAGGGCGTGGACTATATGACCATTCACGCCGGCGTGCTGGTGCAGCATATTCCCTTGGCCGCGCGCCGCATCACCGGCATTGTCAGCCGCGGCGGCTCCATCCTGGCCGAGTGGATGGTGAAGAACCATCGCCAGAACATGCTCTACGAGTGCTTCGATGAGATCTGCAAGATTTTCCAGAAGTACGACGTCAGCTTCTCGTTGGGCGACGGCCTGCGCCCGGGATCGGTCGCCGATGCCAGCGATGCCGCGCAGTTCGCCGAGCTGAAGACGCTGGGCGAATTGACCAGGCGCGCCTGGGAATACGACGTGCAGGTGATGATCGAAGGCCCCGGCCACATCCCCATGGACCAGATCCAGATGCAGGTGGAGAAGGAAAAGGAGATGTGCTACGAGGCGCCCTTCTACACGCTGGGGCCGCTGGTGACGGACTTCGCGCCGGGCTACGATCACATCACCTCCGCCATCGGCGCGGCCATGATCGGCTGGTACGGCGCTTCGATGCTCTGCTATGTCACACCCAAGGAACACCTGGGACTGCCCAACCGCGATGACGTGAAGGCCGGCATCATCGCCTACAAGATCGCCGCCCACGCCGCCGACATCGCGCGTCATCGTCCCGGCGCCCGCGACCGCGACGACGAACTCTCTCGCGCCCGCTACCGCTTCGATTGGAAGCGCCAGTTCGAGCTCTCGCTCGATCCCGAAACGGCCCGCTCCATGCACGATGAAACGCTGCCCGACGAAGGGTTCAAGGATGCGCACTTTTGTTCCATGTGCGGCCCGAAATTCTGCTCGATGAATATCTCGGCGAAGGTGGAGGAGTTCACGGCGGAGGAAGCGGAGCAGATCGTGCAGATCGCGGGACAGTCGCTGTAACCTTCCGAGTAAGGTGTAACGATTGTGCGGATCTCCAGCACTATCTAACTTGGATCACTTTTTCATCAGTTACAACAAGGCCGACCGCGACCGGGCGCAGTGGATCGCCCGGCAGTTGCGGGACGCGGACTATACCGTCATCATCCAAGCCGACGACTTTGGGCCGGGCTCTAACTTCGTGCTGGAAATGGACCGCGCCGCGAAGGAGGCCGAGCGCACCATTGCAGTGCTTTCGCCCGACTATCTGACCGCACTGTTTACGCACCCGGAGTGGGCGGCGGCGTTCGCTAAGGACCCGACCGGGAAGGATCGCAAGCTCATCCCGGTGCGCGTCCGCGAGTGCCAGCCCGAGGGGCTGCTGGGGCAGGTCGTTTATATCGACCTGGTAGGGCGGCAGGACGCGGTCGCCAGAAGACTGCTGCTGGATGGAGTGGGCCAAGGGACTCGGGCGTCGCCACCGCGCCCGCGCGTTCCCGGAGCGCTGCCCGAGATCTGGAACATCCCCCACCTGCGCAACCCGAACTTCACCGGCCGCGAAGATCTGCTCCAGGAACTCCGCACGTCGCTCACTTCGGGACGCACAACGGCCATCGTCCCGATCGCCGGACTGGGCGGCGCTGGCAAGACGCAGCTTGCGCTGGAGTACGCCTATCGCCACACCGCCGACTACGAAATCGTCTGGTGGGTGCGCGCGGAAGACACAGCCACGCTGACTGCCGACTATGCCCGGCTGGCAACCGAGTTGGGCCTGCCGGAAAAGGACCTCGCCGACCAGCAGGCCACAGCGGCGGCGCTGCGCGCATGGCTGGGCCACCATCCCGGCTGGCTGCTGATCCTGGACAACGCCCGCAATGCCGCCGATTGCCTCGATCATTTGCCGATGGGTGCATCCGGCCACGTGCTGATCACCTCGCGCGACCCGAACTGGGGCAGGGTCGCGAAGCCTCTCGGGGTGCCCGTTCTGCCGCGCGTGGAGGCGGTCGAGTTTCTGCAAAAACGCTGCGGGCGGGATGAACGGGCGGTCGCGGACGCAGTGAGCGATGCCGTGGGCGATCTGCCGCTGGCCCTGGAGCAAGCCGGCGCGTACATCGAAGCCACCGGCGGATCGATCGCCGAATACCTGGACCTCTATCGCAGCCGCCCGCGCGAACTGCTGACCGATGCAGTAGCCGCCACATGGGACATCGCATTCGAGCGACTGCAAACGGGAGCTCCGGCGGCTTTGGAGCTGCTTTACCTGATCGCCTTTCTGGCACCGGATGACATTGACTCGAAGCTGGTTTCCCCTGCATTCGCGGACGCCATGCAGTTTGACCAGGCGCGGGCCGCCCTGCGACGATACTCACTGATCGACGTCAGCAAAGGAGCCATCGCCGTCCATCGCCTGGTGCAAGCCGTCACGCGGGATCGGCTGGCCAGGGGAGGGCAGGAGGAAACCTGGGCTGAGTTCGCCGGGAAGCTGGTAAACGACGCATTCCCCTTCAGGCTCCAAATGGTGGAGACCTGGAATCCGTCGGCCCATTTGCTGCCGCACGCTCTCGCGGTGGCCGGCCATAGCGAGCGCCTCGGAGTCGGGCTTGAGACGGCCAGTCGGCTGTTGAACAAGGCCGGGCTTTACTTGCGCAACCGCGGGCAATTGGGGGCAGCCGAGCGGGCTCTGAGAAGGGCGCTCGCCATCGGCGAAAATGTCTACGGACCGGACCATCCCGAAGTGGCCATCCACGCCAACAATATCGGCCTGATTCTGAAGCATCAGGGGGATCTCACGGGAGCCCTGGAGTACGCCCGGCGCGCGCTGGCGGTCGACGAAAAGGTCTACGGACCGGACCATCCCCATGTGGCCACCGACGCCAATAACATCGGGATGATTCTGAAGGCCCAGGGGGATCCGGCAGGGGCCCTGGAGCACACTCAGCGCGCGCTGGCCATCGGCGAAAAGGTCTACGGACCGGACCATCCGGATGTGGCCAGCATTGCCAGCAACATCGGCACGATTCTGAAGGATCAAGGCGATCTGACGGGGCCCTGGAGTATACCCGGCGCGCGCTGGCCATCGACGAGAAGGTCTACGGACCGGACCATCCCCATGTGGCCACCCGCGCCAATAACATCGGCTCGATCCTGAAGGCCCAAAGAGATCTGACAGGCGCCCTTGAGTCCACCCGGCGTGCGCTGGCCATTGACGAAAAAGTCTACGGACTGGACCATCCCCAAGTGGCCAGGGACGTCAACAACATCGGCCAGATTCTGCAGGACCAAGGGGATTTGGCGGGAGCCCTGCCGTACGCCCGGCGTGCGGTCCGTATCTTCCAAGCGATGTACGGTGCGGACAACCCGCAAACCCAAACCGCGATGAAGCACCTGGCGATCCTCGAACAGGCCTTGGCAGCAGACTGAATCGCCGACTGGAGTCAGTTACCCGTTCTGCCGCGCCAGATCCGCCTCCCGCGGCGAATCCTTCGGCATCAAAATCCACGCAATCACATACGCGAAGAATCCAAAGCCCGCGCCCAACGCCAGCGCCAGCCACACGATGCGGATCAGCAGCGCATCCACGCCCAGATACCGCGCAAAGCCCGCGCACACGCCCGCGATCTTCTTGTTTTCGGTGTCCAACGCCAACCTGGGTGATGTATAGGGATTCGCCGTAGCTTCCGCCAGCTTGGTCGGGTGGCCGCAACTGGAACAGTAGCGCACCGTCTCGTCCAGCTCAATTCCACATCGTGTGCAGAACATCGCATTTCCTCGCTCACATGTAAATACGAGGAATGCGGCCAATGTGTTCCCAAAGCGGCTAGTGCGACAGTTTCCGCGCCCGGTCATAATCTTCCAGAAGGCGTTTAGTGATCTTGTCCGCAACGTCGGCGCTGGCGCCGCGAAACTTGCCGCCCAGGCTTTCCTGCGTGGTGGCCCAAATCACGTCGCCATCTTTATTCACCAGGCGCACGGCGGCATTGGCCTCATGCCGGCGCTCTACCGAGTGGCTGGATTCGCTGTCTCCCGCGCCCAGGCCGAAGCCCCTGGTGTTCCGGTCGTCGCTCCGCGTACCGCCGCGCAGGGCCGTGTCTTCCTCGCTCTGGCTCGAGTTCATCGTGCTATGCACATTCAGGCTGTCGCTCGACGAATGGGTCTCGTTGAACACCAGGTCCTCCGCCGATCCGCGCAGGATGGCATCGGCCTTATCCTGGTTCTCGGTAATCACGAACAGCCTGGAACCCTCCATGCCATTGATAACCATATCCCGCATCTGGGCGGCCGTTTCGCCGCCCGCAAAGCGGTCCACGTACACGCGGCGAAGCTTCAACAGTTGCCGCAGATTGTCCGCCTCCACGACGGGCGCTTGCGACACCGCGGGCGCGGGTGCAGGAGGCGGATCCGAGGGCGCGAATGCAAACGCCGCCAGCACGATCGCCAGGGGTCCCATGGCTAACCCCGCCCTTTCCGCGCTTCGTCGTCCGTGTATTCCACGCGGCGGCCGGTCTTCGCTTCCAACTCAGCCAGTACGGCACGCACGTCGCCCTTACCCACCTGCAGGACCAGCGCCTGCTGGCGGCCATTCGCGTCCACATAGCCCACCGTCACGAAGTGCTTGCGCGTCTTGCTCAACAAAAACAGAGGCGAAAGCAAAACAGCTTCCGCATAGCGCCGCCCCACGTGCTGGCCGTACTCGACGGTATTCACCTTGTCGTAGGGCACATGCAGCGTAAGCTGCCGCGTCACAAAAAGCAGCTCCTGGTCGCCGGTCATATCGAGCCGCACATCGCACTTGCTCGGGAAATCCGGGACCGTCGTCCCGGTCAGATAAGCGCGCGCGCCACCAGGCTGAGCCGCTGGCAGGTAGCCGGTAAGCACGCCGCACGCCGTCAGCATGAGCAACGCCCATGCTCGTCGCGATATTTTCATCATGGAACAAACTAGTGGCAGGAAGCCGCCGGTTGTCTCAAGATCTCGCGCGGCCCCGCTATTTCTTGGATTTGTGAGCCGCCAGCAGCCGGTCGACCTCCAGATCGAGACCATCGCCCTCGAAGATGTTCCGCGTGTTGAATTCGTACCCGAAGTCGTTGCGGATCATACCCTGGCCGTCGATCACAAACACATGCGGCACGCTGGCCCGCGGATTCTGCGGAGTGGCTTTCAAATATGACGCGGCGGCTTGCCCGCAATCGAACAGGACCGGCGTGGTGACTTTGTACTGCGCGGCGAAGTTGGCCACCGTCGCCTGCGTGTCCGGAGGAAGGGCAATCGACAGCACAGCCAGCTTGTCGCCATATTTGGCGGTCATCTTTTCCAGAATTCCCGCCAACTGCTGGCAGTGCGGACAGGTGGTTTGAATGATGTCGAGGAGTACGATCTTGCCGCGATAATCCTGCAAATCGTGCTGTTGCATGTGAATGTCCGGCAGCGAGAAACCCGGTGCGCGGCGGCCGGACAATTCCCCCGCGGCGAACATCAACACGGCTGAAGCCAGTAATCCGAAAAAGTATCGCATCAGATCAAAATTAACACTAGTCGGCAGTGTGGATAGCCTGTGGGGCAGACCTCCAGGTCTGCGGCGGGCCTCCAGACCCGCCTGGACCGGCGTGGACGCCGGTCCGCAGGCTGAAAGCCACAGGCCATGGGCACTCCCTGACGGTTGCGGTTCGGTAAGTTCGTCAGGAAGCGGTTAGCGCCACCTGCAGCATGGCGCGCGCGTAGCCCACGTTATACGCGTACCCGGCATATCCGCCACCCCCCGGATAATACGAACGAAAATCGGGCTGCTCGCGATCGGCGTCCAGCGCCCGCGGATGTTCCGGAAAAATCAGCCGTGGATACTTCTGCCGCACCAGTTCCCGCATCACCGCGAACATGTCCACCTGGCCTTCATCCAGAAATACTTCGGTGTATTTCTCGTAAGGCTTCGCGACGCGCACATTGCGGAAGTGCACGTGATTAATCACGTCGCGCGATCCAAAGTAACGGCAGACCTCCACCGGATCCTGGCCCATTTCGCGCGTCACACCGCAATCGAATGTGATCCCGTTCGATGGGCTGGGCACAATGGCGACGAGCCGTTTCCAGCCTTCCACCGTTCCCATAATCTGCCCCGAGCCGCGGCTCAGCGGTGCCGGCGGATCGTTGGGATGCAAGGCCAGCCGCACGCCCGACTCCACGGCTACCGGCACGACGGCTTTCAAAAAGTACGCCACGTTGTTCCACATTTCATCGAGCGAGTGCGCGCCCTCGCCAGCCAGCGGCGGCAGATCTCTCACCCGATCGTAGTCAAACGCGGTCAACCCCGCGCCCGCGCGCCCGCTTTCTTCGTAATAACCTTCCACCAGGCGATGCGCGTAGAAGTTGTATTCGATCACTGGAAGTCCCGCCTTGCCCGCCGCGCGAATGGACTGCCGGACCTTCTCGATCTCTTCATCGCGGCCGGGGCGCCCGTATATGGCGTTCGGAAAACCGGCGATCATCATATTGCCCAGGGCCAGGCCGCCGCCGCGCAGCCGATCCATGCGTGCGCGAATTTCCGATTCCTCCCAGGGGATCGGTGGACCGCCCATGGCCACGTGATCCACGCCCAACTGTTTCACGCGGCGCATGGCTGCGTCCGTCAAACCAGCCGGGGGCCGTAGCGAAATGTCCAGGCAGATCCTGGGCATTCCCGCGCCGCCACCGCCTTGCTGCGCGGCGCGCACACTGGCCGTAGCCGACGCCATCGCGCCCGCGCCCACAGCCTGCAGGATTGTTCTTCGAGTCAAAGCATAGCGCATCATATTGCCCGCCCTCCGAAAGTCGCTAACCCATACAATAAACCTATGCGCACTCTGCTGGCACTCTCACTGCTTGGAGGGCTCGCTTTGGCCGGGACCATCCCCGTTCCGCGCGAGCGTTCTTTCAGCTTCGAATACGCGGTCACCGTGAAGGACGTTCCCGCCGACGCGCACACAGTAGATATCTGGCTGCCGGTGCCGCGCGACGATGCCTTCCAGCGCATCACCAACCTGCGCGTGGACACGCCTTACCACTACGAGATCGCGACGGGAACGGAGAACAACCATATCTTGCACATCCGCGTCAGCGATCCGAAGCAGCCTTCCATACCGGTGACAGTGCGCTTCGACGCCGCGCGCACGGCGCATATTCAACCGTTTCCCGCGGCCTCGCCCGATGGTGGCCCGACCGACCCCTCGGGCCTCGATCGCTATCTGCAGCCCGACCGTCTGGTGCCCCTCGACGATACTATCCGGCGTTGGGCGCGGGAAGTCGTCGACGCGGCCGGCGCTAAGACGGATCTCGAAATGGCCCGCGCCATTTACAACCACGTAGTGGCCACGGTGAAGTACGACAAAACCGGCAAGGGTTGGGGCAATGGCGATATCTATTACGCTTGCGACGCGCGACGCGGCAATTGCACCGATTTCCATGCCATTTTCATCGGCTACGCGCGCGCTGTGGGAATCCCGGCACGCTTCGCGATCGGGTTCCCACTACCCGCTGATCGCGGCGCGGGCACAATCGCCGGGTATCACTGTTGGGCGGAATTCTACGCACAAGGCATCGGCTGGGTGCCGGTAGATGCGTCGGAAGCCGCCAAGAATCCGGCTAAACGCGCATACTTCTTCGGCGCGCACGACGAGAACCGCGTGGAGTTCAGTAAGGGGCGCGATGTCGTGCTCGCCCCCCGGCAGCAGGGCGCTCCCTTGAACTATTTCGTATATCCGTACGTCGAACTGGATGGCGACAAATTTACCAGCATTGAAACCCGCTACTCGTATAAAGATCTGCCGCTCTGAGCAGCAACCATGAAACTCTTATTACGCTTCGCAGCCGCAGCCGTCCTGGCATTGGTCCTGGCGCCTGGGGTGACGCCGCAGGGAGGACCACCGCATCACCTGCCCTCCCTGACCGACGAGGATGTGGCGCTTCCCGATGGCAAATCTCAAAAGGAGGAGATCCTTAAAGAGAATCACCAGAGGGACCTGAAGGATGCCGCACAACTGATCGAACTGGCCGAACAATTGAAGCAGGAGTTGGAGAAGAACGATCGCCATGTGCTTTCGATCGCCAGTCTGAAAAAGACCGAAGAGATCGAGAAACTGGCCAAGCGTATCCACTCCCGGCTGGTGCAGTAACGTGAGTCCTCGCGGGTTCTGGCCGCTGGTCCTGACAATCCTCCTCGCGCGGACCACGGTGGCGCAGGTCTCCAGATCCCCGCTGCTGCTACTGCTGGGGGGCGATGCGAAGGTGTGGCAAGCGGCGTGTCAGGAGCGCGGCTGGCAGTTTCTGATGCCCGAGAGCGAAGGCGCGGGGAAGAGTGCGGATGAGCGCACCAAAGCCCTGGCCGCGGCCGTAGAGGACGCCGAAAAGCGGTTGCCGGTGGACCCCGGTCGCGTGTATCTCGGGGCGCAAGGCGCAGCGGTATCGATGCTGTTTTATGTGGCGGGCCGCAGGCCGGACCTTTGGGCGGCCGCTGTAGCCGTGGGTGGAAGTCCACGGGCGGCGATCGATAGCAATCGGCTGTTCGCCGCCAATACTACGAATCTACCCGTGCTCTGGCTGTTCGCAAATAAAGAAGAAGGACCTCTGGGCAAGAAACTGCAATCGGCGGGCTTCAACCTGGAGTGGCGCGAGCTTGCCGATGCCAAGCCGGCCACAATTTTCGAATGGCTGAGCGCACATCAGCGCGATGCGTTCCCCGCCAAAGTGGATTGCGAGACTGGCAGCCCTCAGTTCACGCATTGCTATTGGGTGGAAGTTACTAAGTTCGACCCCGCCGAGAGCAATGACGTTCTGGATTCCACCCGCGTCGCGCCGCTGGGATCGGGCGCGGTGTTGGCCATCGGGCCGTTTGGATACAACCCAGCCGATCCCGGACCCGGTGTTTTGGTCACTTCGCTGCCGGAGAAATATGCGGGACCGCTCAAGCTGAATGATCGCATCGTGGAATTGGGCGGTAAGAAGCTGAAGGACGCCGTGGAATTCGCACAGATCCTGTATCAGACAACGGAGGAGAAGCCGGTGGTCGTGATGGTCGAACGCGGCAAGGAACACGTCCGCCTGGAAACCAGAATCGATATGGCGCCTCGCGCGGAGTTGGTCACGGCCCGCGTGCGCGCGCAGTATCTGCCGGACTTGCACGAAGTCGAAGTGGTGAGCCGCGCGATCACACAGATGAAGCTGACGTTGCCAGAGGCGTGGATGCCGGCCAGAATTACCTGGAATGGCACCGAGGTAGGCAACTCCAGCACGGCTGGTTGCTGGCTGCTGGATGAACAGAAAGAGCTCCTAAGCGGCAAACGCTGCCCGTAGTGCGAGCGGCGGTTCCTGGAGGACCCGCGCAGACCTGGAGGTCTGCCTCACTATTCGTAGCGCAGCACTTCCGCCGGCGCAATCCGCGTGGCATTGCGCGCCGGATAAATCGTAGCGAGAAAACTGACCAGTACAGCCGCCGCCGCAATCCACAACCCATCCACCCAGCGCGGCTCAAACGGCACGAAGCTCAGTGCGTAGACCTGTTCGTCCAGCCGGATCCACCGGTAGCGATCGGCCAAATAGCAGAGCGTGTACCCGATGACCAGGCCGATCGCAGTTCCCACCACCCCGATCAAAACCCCTTGCAGCATAAATATGCCGCGGATCTGCGCCCTCTGCGCCCCCATCGACATCAGCACAGCGATGTCTCGGTACTTCTCCATCACCATCATCACCAGCGTGATCAGAATGTTCAAAGCCGCCACCAGCTCAATCAATCCGATAGTAACCACCGTCACGGCTTTCTCCATCTGCAGCGCGTTCAGCAGTTGATGATTGCGCTCCATCCAGGTAGTGGTGGCGTACTTCGACCCGGCGAGTTGCTCAATCTCCCGCGCCACCGCCGGCGCGCGATTCAGGTCGTCGAGCTTCACTTCGATCTCATTCACCACATCGGGCAGCGAGAGCGCCTGCTGCGCCGCCGCCAGCGACGTATATGCCCAAGTATCGTCGATATCGTAGAAGCCGGATTCGAAAATCCCCACCACGCGAAAGCGGCGGATGGATGGACGCGGTCCGATAGGCGTCAATTCGCCCTGCGGGCTGACCACGCTGACCATGCTGTCGAGCAGCATGCCCACATCTTCGGCCAGCCGCGATCCCAGGATGATGCCGGGCATGCCGGGCGTGGGCGTCGCGCGCAATCGGTCCACCGAGCCGGCTTTCAGATGGCGCAACGTATCGCTGATTTGCAATTCGATGCCAATATCCACGCCTTTCAGAATGCCCCCTTTTTGATTTACCGGGCCGGAAAAGAAAATTGGACTGTAAAGCGCCGGACCCACCGCGACGACGTGGGGCACCCGGCGGATCCGGGCGGCCATCCCTTCCCAATTCTCAATGCCGTTGCCAGGCACCTTTTCCTGTACGGTGACATGCGCCATGGCGCCCAGCAGGTTGCGCTGCAGCGTGTCGCGGAAGCCGTTATTGATGGCCAGCGCCACTACCAGCGCCATCACCCCAGCCGCCACGCCCACCACGGAGATCGCAGTGATAACGGAGATGACGGCTTCCTTGCGGCGGGCCTTCAGATAGCGCCGCGCAACGAATAGTTCAAAGGAGGATGGCACGAGGTCAGGCACCGCTCCCTGACGGTCGCGGCTCAGTAACACCGTCCAATTCGCGCAGCTGCGCTACCAGGTCGATGGGGCCTTCCGGACGGAGCAGTGGAAACAGGATCACGTCGCGGATGGATTTCGAGCCGGTCAGGATCATGGTCAGGCGATCGATACCGATGCCTTCGCCGCCCGCGGGCGGCATGCCGTAGCTGAGGGCGCGCACGTAATCTTCGTCCATCTGGTGCGCTTCTTCGTCGCCGTGTTCCCGCATGGCGAGCTGCATGTCGAAGCGGCGGCGCTGTTCCTGCGGATCGTTCAACTCGGTGTAGCCGTTGGCCACCTCCATGCCGGCGATGTAGATTTCGAAGCGGTCGACGAACGCGGGATCGCCAGGCTTGTTCTTAGATAGCGGGGAAGTCTCCACGGGGTAGTCGTAGATGATGGTGGGCTGGATCAGTTGATCCTCCACCACGCGTTCAAAGATATCCGCTAGCGCCTCGCCTGGCGTGGTCTTGCCGGAATGGCCCAGCAGCCATGCCGTATCGCGCACCTGCTCCGCGGTGGGGCGGCCGTCGCCCTGCCAGAACTCCACAATAGCCTCCCGCATGGTGAATCGCTGCAGGAATCCGAAGTTCAGCGTATGGCCGTCGTATTCCACTTCCACGCCGCCAGTCGCATCACGCGCTGCCTGCGCGAACAACTCGGCGGAAAGATCGATCATGCCCTGGTAATCCGTGTAGGCCTGGTAAAACTCCAGCATGGTGAACTCCGGGTTGTGCTGCGTGGAGAGGCCTTCGTTGCGGAAATTGCGGTTAATCTCGTAGACGCGCTCGATCCCGCCCACCAGCAGCCGTTTCAGATACAACTCCGGCGCGATGCGCATATACAGATCGATATCGAGCGTGTTGTGATGCGTGATGAAGGGACGCGCCGTAGCGCCGCCATACAGAGGCTGCATCATGGGCGTTTCCACTTCTATGAATCCGCGGCTCTCCAGTTGGCGGCGCAGCGAAGCAATGATCCGGCTGCGCGTGAGAAACACCGTGCGCACCTCCGGGTTCGCGATCAGGTCGAGGTAGCGCTGCCGGTAACGCGTCTCTACGTCCTCCAGGCCGTGCCATTTCTCCGGCATCGAGAGCAGCGTCTTGGCCAGATATTCCAGATGTTCGACGTGCACGCTCAGTTCACCGGTGCGGGTACGAAACAGGTAACCCTCCACCCCGATGATGTCACCCAGATCGATCAACTGGTAAACCGCAAAATCGCGCTCGGGGATCGCGTCCTTTTTAATGTATATTTGTAGGCGCGCGCCATTCTGCGCCAGGTGCGCGAAGCCCGCCTTGCCCATGCGGCGCAGCGTTGCGACGCGTCCGGCGATGCGCACGCGTACCGGCACGGCAAGTTCCTCCGCGGTTTTCGCGCTGTACTCGGCCAGGATGTCAGGGATCGTATGAGTGAAATCGAAACGCTGGCCGTAGGGCCGGAAACCCAGCGCTTCGATTTCCCGAATCCGCTCCAGGCGTTGCTGCAATAACTCGTCTTCCAGGGACAAATCGTTCTCCTCGGGGAATTTGGATATTATAGGTCTTCCTTGACCCGATCCATTTCTATTATCATTCCAGCCTACAACGAAGAGAAGCGATTGCCGGCGGCGCTCGCACAGGTGATCGCATATTTGCGTCGCGGCGACTGGGCTTTCGCCGAGATTCTGGTGGTGGACGACGGCTCCACGGATGGCACCGCAGACGTGGCCGGGCGCATGCAGACCGAGTTCCCAGACTTGCGCGTGCTGCGCAATCCAGGCAATCGCGGTAAGGGCTATGCCGTGCGCCACGGGATGCTCGATTGCCGCGGAGAATGGGCGCTGTTCACCGATGCGGACCTTTCCGCGCCGATCGCGGAACTGGAAAAGCTGTGGCAGGCCGCCGCGCGGGAGGACGCGCAGGTGGCGGTCGGTTCGCGCGCCCTCGATCGCGCGCTGATCGGCGTGCACCAATCCTGGTTTCGCGAAAATGCTGGCCGGATCTTCAACCTGGTTATGCGCCTGGTAACCGGGTTGCCGTTTCGCGATACGCAATGCGGCTTCAAGCTGTTTGAAGCGCGGGCCGCCCGCGAGATTTTCGGGCGGCAGTTGCTGGACGGCTTCGGTTTCGACGTGGAGGTGCTGTTCATCGGCCGCCAACTGGGCTATCGCGAGATCGAGGTGGCGGTGAAATGGAACGATGTGGCGGGGACCAAGGTCAGTACCTGGCGCGGCGTGGCCGCGTTTCTGGATCCGCTGCTGGTGCGGTGGAACCAGATCAAGGGGCGGTATGCGTGAACTAGCGGGTTGGCGTAGAGGCCGCTCGAAACAATACTGGTAATGCCGCATGATTCGTGGGGCAGACCTCCAGGTCTGCGCGGGTCCTCCAGGACCCGCCAAGGCCGACGTGGACGTCGGCCGCAGGAGTGGACTCCTGCCCCACAATTTATGCAGGTGTTCGGCTGCGCGAAAACTGAGCGGCATTGGCCCGAAGCCCGCCCACCGTTCCAGTGGTACAGTGTCTCTAAGGAGGGATGGATGGCTCATTTTACCCGACGTGACTTTATCAAAACCGGCGTGGGCGCCTCGGTGCTCTCAACCGCCGGCGGTACGCTGCTGGCCGAGGCGCCGCCCAAGCGCCTGGCCACCGACTGGGTGACGCTCGGCAAATCTAATGTAAAGGTTACCCGTCTGGCGTTCGGCACAGGTACCACCAGCGGCCGCGCGCAACGCGCCCTCGGGCAGGAGGGCTTTACCCGCCTGGTCCGCTACGCTTACGATCGCGGCATCCGTTTCTTCGAAACCGCCGAGAGCTATCATGGCATGCCTGAGATGCTGGCCATCGCCCTGAAGGGACTGCCGCGCGATAGCTACCGCCTTATGACCAAATACAGCACACCCGCATCCGGCGACCCGGCGCCCAAAATCGATCAGTTCCGGCAGCAGCTGAATACGGAATACATCGATATTCTGCTGCTGCACTGCCTGCGCCCGCCCACCTGGGCCACCGATTACGCCAGCCTGCAGGACGGTTTTTCACTGGCGCAGCAGAAGGGCGCCATCGCGTCTCACGGCGCATCCATCCATGGGCTGCCTGCGCTGCGCACCATCCCGGGCAACCAGTGGCTGCAGATCGCCATGATCCGCATGAACCATAACGGCACTCGCATGGACACGCCCGACATGCGCGACGTGGATCAGTTGGGTAATGTCGAAGAAGTGGTGGCGCACACGCGCAAGGTTCACCAGCAGGGCATGGGCGTCATCAGCATGAAGCTTGTCGGGGAAGGCCGCTTCACTAAGGCCGAGGATCGCGACGCCTCCATGAAGTTCGCCATGAACCTCGGTTGCGTCGATGCGGTGACCATAGGCTTCACGGAAACCGCCCAGGTTGACGAAACCATCGACCGCATGAACCGCGTAATGAACGTCTAAACCCTAGCGCATTACCTTGACCGCCGCCGGCTGCAGTTGGTAGCCATCGCTTTTGGCGTCTTCCACCGCCAGCGAGATCAGTTCGGCATCATCCGTGCCCCGGCTCGAATCCGGATGCCCGTACTTGATCACTTCCGCCCCGATGTGCAGATGCACCGTCCAACCCTTGTGCTTCTTGTCTTCCTGCCAAACCACCTCCGCGCTCTGTGCCGGAGCCAGTTGCGCTGACATCATATGTGCGTCGCCTCCCGACAGTTTGAAAAGTAGCAAACTAAGGAGAGTGAGTCAATCCCCCGGTATGCGACCCCCCGGTATGCGAACAATCGACGCGAGCGACCGTTCGTTGCTCGTGGTGTTCGACGACCGGATCTCGCTCCCAGCCCATCGCGATGTGCTGCGCCTGACGCCTCTGCTACGATCCGTGCCCGGCGTAACCAACGTCCATCCCGCCTACGCTTCGATCCTGATCGATTTCGACCCACGGAAGGTCCGTCACCGGGATGTAGAACGTGCCGCTCGGGAACTCTTCGCGCAGGCGGTGTCGGCGCCCGTCGCCGAGCCGCGCCATTTGGAGATTCCGGTAACGTATGGTGGTGAATACGGGCCGGATCTGGACGCGGTCGCGGAGTTGACCGAGCACACGCCCGATGACGTCGTCGCTATTCATTCCAGTGCCGAATACCTGGTATATTTTCTGGGCTTCTCGCCCGGATTTCCGTATCTTGGCGGATTGCCGGAATCCATCGCCGTGCCGCGTCTGGAGACGCCCCGCCGGCGCGTACCGGCCGGCAGCGTGGCCATCGGCGGATCGCAGACCGGCGTCTATCCCATGGCGTCCCCAGGCGGATGGCGCATTATCGGGCGCACGCCCCTGCGTCTATTCGATCCTGCCGCCGATCCGCCGGCGCTACTGCGCATGGGCGATCATCTTAGATTCGTGCCGGCCCGCCAGGCTGCAAAGGGCGCCCTCTGAACCATATTCAGGTGATTTCGCCTGGTCTCGCGACCACTGTGCAGGATCTCGGACGGCCGGGCTACGCGCACCTGGGCATCTCGGCCTCGGGCGCGGCGGATGCCCTCTCCTT
Organism: Bryobacterales bacterium; assembly: GCA_963818855.1. Lineage (GTDB taxonomy): Bacteria > Acidobacteriota > Terriglobia > Bryobacterales > Bryobacteraceae > Bog-159. Next base: position 228,279 of record CAWFUH010000003.1, read on the forward strand.
GCGCGCGGGCAACCTGATCGTGGGGAATCCGGAAGGCGCGGCGGCGCTCGAAATGACGCTGGCCGGCGGCACTTTCGAGTTCGAGAAGCGCGCGCTGGTCGCGCTTACCGGGGCGGATTTCGAAGCCAGCATTCCGCTGTGGACCCGCGTGTGGCTAAGGCCGGGTGAGCAGGTGCGCTGCGGGCAAGCGCGATCCGGAGCGCGCTGCTATCTGTGCGTGAATGGAGGAATCGAAGTGCCGCCCGTATTGGGTAGCCTGTCCACTCACCTGCTGACCGGCCTCGGAGGACTCGAAGGCCGGGCGCTGAAGCGCGGTGATGTGTTGGCGCTAGGTCCCACTCTTCGCGCACCCACCACCCACCACCCACCACCCACCACCCACGGGGTTCAAGGCGCGCCCCTACGCGTCACCGCTCCTGCCAGCGCCCACCCTCTCACCGACTCCGCCTGGGAAGTGAAGGAAGACTCCGATCGTATGGGACTCCGCTTGCGCGGTCCAACGCTCGACCGCCGCGCCGGCCACATGCTCACCGAGGGCGTACCGTTGGGCGCCATCCAGGTTCCGCCGGACGGCCAGCCCATTATCCTATTCGTGGAGCACCAAACCACCGGCGGCTACCCCAAAATCGCCAACGTCATTTCCGCCGATTTCCATGCGTTGGGCCAGCTTCGCCCACGCGACCGCGTACGCTTCGAGCAGATCTCGATCGACGCCGCGCTCACACTCCTCGCGGCCCAGGAGGATTGGCTCCTTTCCCTGGCATAGCTCCACCACGCTTAATATCGACCGGGCCGTCTGCCTGTGGTACATTCCAGGAATGAGAGTCCTTTTCCTCACATTGCTGGCAGCCGCGGCTGCCTTTGCCCAGAAGGTCTCGGTGGAATTCGACCCGGCCGCCCCGTTCCCCAACTACCATACTTTCGCCATTCGCGGGGGCGTCTTCAACAGCCGCAACCCGCGCCTGAACGGCGAACTAGTGAAAAAGCGCATTGAAGCCGACATCGCGGCCGACCTTTCCGCCCGAGGCCTGGTTATGGTCAACGGACCCGGGCCTGCCGACCTCAATATCCGATACACATTCGGTGCCCAGCGCGGGGTCAGACCCGAAGCTTATCCCGCCGGATGGCGCGGCTGGGGCACCATTGTGGTGCGCGAACCGTTCGCGGAGGGCACCCTGGTCATCGATATGCGCGACCCAACCAACCATTCGCTGGTCTGGCGCGCCATTTCGTCGGTGGAAAAGAGCGACGCGGCGAAGGTGGAGGGCAAGATCGAAGACATGGTGAAGAAGGCGGTGAAGAAATACCCGCCGAAGCCATAGCGCCGAGCCGCGCATCCGCATTTACGAGCCTAGCCGGCGACGGTTGTAGCACCCCCAAAATTCAGGTTAGGCTAACGGTAGTGCACAAACTGCCATCGCTATTCCTCGCCATCTGCCTGGCCGGCGCGGCGCAGAGCCCCTCCGCCCCCGTCTGGCGATTCGCGGTTTCGGGCGACTCGCGCAACTGCGGCGATATCGTCATGCCTGCCATTGCCGCCAGCGTGCTGCGGACGGACGCCAAATTTTATTGGCACTTAGGCGATTTCCGCGCCATCTACGATTTCGATGAAGACATGGCGCCCCCCGCGCAGCTGCACTTACAGTATCCCCACCTCAATATCATTTCCTACCTGAAAAATGCCTGGCCGGACTTCATCGACCACCAACTGCGGCCCTTCCACTCCCTGGAGATCTTTCTGGGCATCGGCAATCACGAGATGATTTTCCCGCAAACCCGCGCCGCCTACCGCGTGCAGTTTGAGACCTATCTGAACAGCCCGCGCCTCCGCGCCCAGCGCGATGCCGACCATGACACCGGCGGTTTCCGCACTTACTATCATTGGGTCATGAACGGCGCCGTCGACTTCATCTCGCTCGACAACGCCTCGGACAATGCCTTCGATCCGGAACAGATGGCCTGGTTCCGTAAGCGGCTCGCGGAAGATCGTAAGTCGAGGACCATCGTCACGGTAGTCGTGGGCATGCATGAAACTCTGCCGGGCAGCCGGGGAATGAGCCACAGCATGTGCGATGCGCCCGCCGGAATCTCGAGCGGCCGCGAAGTTTATAACATGTTGTGGGAATTGCGCGCCGCCGGCAAGAAGGTTTACGTGCTTGCCAGTCACTCCCACTTCGTCATGGACAACGTTTACGATACGCCTTACTGGAAAGGGCGAGTGTTGCCCGGATGGATCGTGGGCACCGCCGGGGCCGTCCGCTACCGGTTGCCTCCGGGACAGACCCCTTCGTCGATCGCCCGCACGGACGTCTATGGCTACTTACTTGCCACGGTATCGCCCGATGGCTCGATACGCTTCGACTTCCACGAAATCACCCTCGATGACCTGCGTCTGGCCAATGCCGGCAAGACGCCCGATTCGCTGGTCCAATGGTGCTACTCCGAAAACCAGGACCAAACCATACCGGCGCCGAACGCTTGCGAAGGCCGCCAGCCTTAGCGGGGCAGGCACCCGTTACAATAGACCTTTACACTCCCCCCAAGCCCAAATGATCCAACTCACCGGGGCCGCCAAACGCTTCGGCCCCAAAACACTATTCGAGAACTTCGACTGGCTGGTTACGCCCAACGAGCGCGCCGGCATCGTGGGCGCCAACGGCACCGGCAAATCCACGCTGCTGAAGATCCTGGCCGGCATGGACGGCCTGGACGCCGGCTCCATGGTCACTATGAAAGGCGCCAGCGTCGGCTACCTCCCGCAAGAAGGTCTTTCTCTCTCCGGACGCACGGTCTTCGCCGAGTGCATGACCGTCTTCGCCGATCTGCTGGCCCTCGAGCAGGAGCAGGAAACGCTGGCGCACAAGATGTCCGAACTCGACCCCGAGGGCGCCGAGTACGCGCAGGTGGCCGACCGCTTCCATCACGCCGAAGGCGAGTTCCGCGCACGCGACGGCTTCGCCATCGAAGCGCAGGTGGGCATGGTGCTCTCCGGCCTGGGATTTCCGCAGCGCGAATGGACCAAGCGTACCGAAGACTTCTCTGGCGGCTGGCAGATGCGCATTGCGCTGGCCAAGTTGCTGCTCGAAAAACCCAACCTGCTTCTGCTCGACGAGCCCACCAATCACCTCGACCTCGAAGCCCGCAACTGGCTGGAGGGGTACCTCGAATCCTACCCGCACGCCTATGTGCTGGTCTCGCACGACCGCTACTTCCTGGACGTGACCGTGCGCAAGCTGCTGGAGCTGTGGAACAAGCGCGTGCATTTCTACACCGGCGGTTACACCCGCTACGAGCAGCAGAAGGCCGAGCGCCTCGCGCAGCTCGAAGCGGCCTACGCCAACCAGCAGGACCGCATCACGCAACTGGAAGCCTTCATCACCCGCTTCCGCTACCAGGCCACCAAGGCGAAGCAGGTGCAAAGCCGCATCAAGGAACTGGAGCGCATCGAGCGCATCGAGATCCCGCCCGAAGAGAAGACCATCCATTTCCATTTTCCGCAGCCTAAGCCGAGCGGCCGCATCGTGGCGGAGTTTAAGAATGTGGCGAAAAGCTATGGCGATACGCCGGTGTTCGCGGGCGTGAACTTTGTCATCGAGCGCGGCGACCGTGTAGCGCTGGTGGGCGTGAATGGCGCCGGGAAATCGACGCTGATCAAGATTCTGGCCGGCGCCGAGCCGCTCACGTCCGGCGAATACCTGCTGGGCCACAACGCGCAGCCGGACTATTTCGCGCAGGACCAATACAAGGAGCTGGAGGCCAACGCGCGACTGATCGACGACCTGGGCAACGTCGCGCCGCGCGCCACCAACACCGAGCTGCGATCCATTCTGGGCTGTTTCCTGTTCTCCGAAGACGACGTGTTCAAGACCATCGGAGTGCTCTCCGGCGGGGAGCGCAACCGCTACGCACTGGCGCGCATGCTGATGATGCCCTCCAATTTTCTGCTGCTCGACGAGCCCACCAACCACCTGGACCTGCGCGCCAAAGACGTGCTGCTGAACGCGCTCCAGGAATTCAGCGGAACCGTGCTGTTCGTCTCGCACGATCGTTACTTCATCGACAAACTGGCCACGCGCGTATTCGAAGTAGCGGACGGAGCCGTGCAGGTCTTCCCGGGCAACTACGAAGACTTCATTTGGCGCAAAGAAGGGCGGCAGGTAGAACCAGCGAAGGACCCCGAGCCTCCATCGGCGCCCGCCAAACACAACCACCAGCCACCAGCCGGGGTACCCTCTGGGTCCCACCTGCCACCTACCCGCGGCGGCCGCCTCAACCCGATAAAGCTGCGCCAGCTCAAGCAGCGCCGCCGCGAAATCGAGGACGAAGTCACCCGCCTGGAAGTGGAAATCGCGGACTACGAGCACGCCCTGGCGAACTTCCGCAGCGTGGACGAAACCGTGCGCGTCAACGATCTCTTGAATGCCCGCCGTACCGATCTGCTCGGCCTGATGGCGGAGTGGGAAGACGTAGCGCAGACCATAGAGGCAAACAAATGAGCATGCTCTACCTGACTGAACAGCACGTGCGCGATCTTCTGCCCATGCGCGATTGCATCGCGTTGATTGAGACAGTTTTCAAGCGTTTGGCTGCGGGTGAGGCGCTGAACCAGCCGCGGCGCCGCTTGATCCTGCCCACTGGCTCGGTGCTGCACTACATGGCCGGCAGTGACGGACAATACTATGGCGCCAAGATCTACGCGACCAACCCGCGGCGCGGGGCGCACTTTTTGTTCCTGCTGTACCGCGCCGCGGATGCCGAGCCGCTGGCCATCATCGAGGCAAATCATTTGGGGCAGATTCGCACCGGTGCGGCTAGCGGCTTGGCGACCAAGTTCATGGCTCGCGCCGATGCCGCTGCGCTGGCCATTATCGGCAGCGGGTTCCAGGCGCTGACTCAGTTGGCAGCCATGCTGGCGGTGCGGAATATTGCGGACGTGCGCGTATGGAGCCGCAACTCAGGCAACCGCGCGGCCTTCGCCGCCGAAACCACGGAGCGTTTCGGCATTCCAGTTCAAGCCGCCGAATCTGCCGAACAAGCTGTGCGCGGCGCACAAATCGTCGTCACCGCCACCTACGCCAAAGAGCCGGTGCTGTCTGCCGAATGGATCGCGCCGGGCACCCACATCAACGCGATGGGATCGAACCAGGCCACCCGCCGCGAAATCCCGGCGGAGCTGGTGCGCCGGGCCGACAAGATCGCCGTCGATTCCATTGAGCAGGCCCGTATGGAATCCGGCGACTTGTTGCTGGCGATGGACGAAAAGGACTGGGCCAGCCCGCGAATTGTGGAATTAAAAGATGTGGTAACAGGACGAGCGCCGGCACGAACACAGCCGGAGCAAGTTACCTTATTTAAGTCGAATGGCCTGGCAGTCGAAGACGTAATCGCAGCCGCGTTCGTCTACGAACGGGCGCGTGCGGCGGGCCTTGGGATCGCGATTCCTCATTCCTGAGCGGGCATTTGTTGTTCGCTGTCGCGCCAGGCGCTGATTTTGAGCCGCCGGCATACCCAGCATAGCGGCTCGCCAACGCCGAGCGAAGTGTCTGCTCCGCAAACCGAGCATTTAGCCGGTTTCCGCAGAATATCGGTGGACAGCGACCTCTTGGCCTGCTCCAGAATTTCTGGGGCGATCACCGGTTCGGATTTGAGTGGCGTCTTCCTTTTCATCTCGGACCTAATCTGACTACACTATAGCGCGCAATCGCCCCGTGCGCCAATACCCAAAGGTACTGCACGGTTATGCGGCTTCTGCTACCTGTACTACGATAGCTACGTCCAGCGACGCGCTGCACCGGGCACACCGTTGTCCCGGCGAAACCCGCAACTGCTTGCCTATGATATCGATTACTGCCGGCACCGTATGCGTACAAATCGGACAGTGCGCCATCCCACTTACGCCTTTTTCAACAACGGGCTTCATGGCGTTTACCCTCCTATCACATCCGACGCAAAAAATAGGCCGGAGGTTGTGGCATTTTACAAAGTTTTTTTTGCCCGGCTTGAGGACGACGCATTTGGAGGGCGGGCTTTTGGCCCACGCGGGGCTCGCCATAGCATCGTTCTTGGTTATGGCTAGGATGATGAACGCGCCAATGTCCGCGCGGGCGCGTGGCTCGGCTTGGGTGCTTGAGTCGGGGCGGCCTCCCAGCTTTGAAATGGCCATTTATTATGGCTATACTGAATGCTATGGATGTCAGTATTGCGGATGCCAAGAATCGTCTGCCTCAGCTGGTGCGCCAGGTCGAGGAGGGTGAATCAGTGGTTATTACGCGCAATGGCAAGCCGGTCGCCCAACTCGTGCCGGCCCCCGCCAAGCGCCGCAAGGTGCGGTTGGGAAGTATGCGGGAGCGCATTCGTCTGCTGCCGGGCTGGGACGCACCGGTGGATCTCGATGGCTTTCTTAAAGGCGAAATCTGAAGGGCTACTTACTGGACACCAGTATCGCTCTCGTGGCCATGGCAGCCCCAGAGCGTCTTTCCGCGGCTGCCTTGAAGGCGGTCAATGCGGGACCGCACGTACTCAGCGTCCTGACCTACTGGGAGGTGATCCTCAAGTCTGCCAGTGGGAAGCTCGACGTGGGCGATCCGCGCGTGTGGTGGGAGACGGCCCTCGCCGACTTCGCCGCCACCGCATTACCGTTGCGCTCCAGTCACGTCACTGAAATTCATCACCTGGCGGCCATCCACCGGGATCCGTTCGACCGGGCGCTGATCGCGCAGGCTACCGTCGAGGATCTCACGCTGGTAACCACCGATGACACAATTACCAAGTATACATCCGGTAGCGTACGCATAATTCGATGACGCCGCGCGGCGCGGAAGCTATAATCTCATTGAGGGGCCCCGTCTGCCTGACTCCATGCAGCGTTTGCTCGAAGCAGTCGAGTTTCGTAATCCGTCGCGCGCGCGCGAAGACATAGCGCGCCTGGGCGACGGCATTCCTGAACGCATCCGTGCCCGCATTCAGTCGCTGCTGGCGTCCGTGCCCGATCCCGACGAGGCGCTGCACTTCCTCGAGCGCCTGCGTGAGGATTCCCCCGCCGCTTTCAATCGCATCACCAGTTCGCCCGCCGCCCTGCGCTGCCTGGTGACGACGTTTTCATACAGCCGCTTCCTTTCCGAAGCCGTGCTGCAGCATCCGGAATGGCTGTTGCAGGCTGCTGATCCGGGCGATCTGCACCGCATGCTGTCGGTAGAGGAATTCACCGAGCGTTTGGCGCAATTCCGGGCGGCCGAAGCTCCCGATCTCCCGGCACCTGTCGTTTTGGCCCGCTTCCGGCGCCGCCAGTCGTTGCGCATCCTGCTGCGCGACGTGATGGGGCTCGCCGCGTTGGCCGACATCACCGGCGAGTTATCCAACCTCGCGGACGCCATTCTGGATTTCGCTTATCGCCAGATCCGCGAACAGCTCACCGCGCGCCATGGGCAGCCCTTGGTTCAAGGGCCGGATGGCCAACCGCGCCCGTGCGGCTTTGCCGTGATTGCGCTGGGAAAGTTAGGCGGACAGGAACTGAACTACAGTTCCGATGTCGACCTGATGTTCGTGTATTCCGGAAATGGCCAGACCGCCGGTCCGGAGGTCATTACCAACAAGGAGTTCTTCAAGAAGATCGCCAATCAATATACCGAGCTGCTTTCCACATACACCGCGGATGGCTCCTGCTATCGCGTAGATCTGCGATTGCGGCCCGATGGCCGCCTGGGCGAAATCTGTATCTCGCTCGACGGGGCCCGCAGCTATTACCAGGAGCGCGCGCGCGATTGGGAAAAGCAGATGCTCATCAAAGCACGCGTCTGCGGCCGGCGACCTCGCCCTGGGCCGCGAGCTTCTGGAATTTGTCGAGCCGCTGATCTATTCGACGACCCTCGATTTCCGCGCGGTCGAAGCGGTCTCGGAAGCTCGCGAGCGCATCAGCGAAAAACTCGCCGCCAAGCGCCCGCACGCCGGGTTGGATATCAAACTCGCGCCCGGAGGTATCCGCGATATCGAGTTCCTGGTGCAGTGCCTGCAGCGCCTGCACGGCGGCCGCGAGCTCTGGGTGAGGCATGGCGGTACGCTCTTCGCCCTCTCCCGCGTGCACGATAAGAACCTGCTCTCCGCCAGCGAATATGCGCGGCTGGCTTCCGCTTACGAGTTCCTGCGCCACATCGAGCACCGGTTGCAGTTCTACGACGACCGCCAGACCCACACGCTGCCCACCAACCCGGAGGAACTCGACGTACTCGCGCGCAAGATGCCGGCCGAAATCGGCGACCCGCTCACCGCCGATGCGCTGCAGGTGCGCCTGGAGGAGCATTTGGGCAATGTGCGCGAGATGTACGCCCGCGTCATCCAGGCGCGCAAGCCCATGTACTACATTCCGGTGGAGGGCGAACTGGACGACCGCTGGAAGCCGATCGATCTGGAACTCCCGCCCGCGGCGCCTACCAACCTCACGCTCTACCTGGAGCAGCGCGCGCCGCGGCTGGCCGCCGTGCTGGCGCGCGCCAAGCTGAATCGCGGCCGGGAGCGCTTCGAGCTCTTTCTGGAGAAAATCTCCGAAGACGCCGGGTGGCTTGCGCGGCTGGACGCCGATTCCAAGCTGGTCGAGAGCCTGGTGGACATCTTCGAGCACAGCCAGTATTTCGGCGATCAGCTTTTGCGGCATCCCGAAATGGTGGCGGAGTTGGATTCCTCCGCCCCGCCGCCCCCAGCCGATTTACCGCACGAAGCGATCGCCGACAGCGCCTCGCTGCGCGCCTATTTCCGCCGCCAGATGTTCCGCATCCAGAGCGATAGCGTACTCCGGCCAGCGCCTATCTTTGAAACCCTGGAGCGCACCTCCGATCTGGCCGATGCCGTGATCGCGGCGGCCTATCACATCGCGCTCGGCGAAGCTCCCCGGCCGGCTCATCCCGAATATGTTCCCGCGCGCCAGATGATGGTCGTCTCGCTGGGCCGGCTCGGCATGCGCGAGTTCGACTTGGCTTCCGACGCCGACCTGATTTTCGTAATTCCGGACGAGGATGCCCCTGAACAGGTCTTCTGGACGGCGGTCGCCGAGCGCATGATCAACGTCATCAGCGCCTATACCGGCGATGGCGTGATGTTTACGGTGGACACGCGCCTGCGCCCCAACGGCCGCGAGGGCGCGCTGGTGCAGCCCGAGGCGACCTACCGCGAGTACTTCGCCAGGCACGCCGAAGCCTGGGAGGGCATCGCCTACATGAAATCGCGCGCGGTGGCCGGCAACCCGGAGCGCGCCACCGAATTTCTGCACAAACTGCAGGAGTTGGATTGGCGGCGATATGGGCAAGGCGGCCGGTCCCGCAAGGAACTGGCGCAGATGCGCGCGCGCCTCGAAAAAGAGCAGGGTTCCCGCAATCCGCTTAAGGCCGCCATCGGCGGATACTACGATATCGATTTCGCGCTGATGTATCTCCGCCTGCGCGGCGCCGGTATATTCTATAAGGTGCTGAACACGCCGGCGCGCATCGATGTGATCGAACAGATGGGCCACCTGGAACGCGAAGATGCCGACTTTTTGCGCGATGCCGCCGTGTTCTACCGCGCGATCGATCACGGACTGCGCGTCTCCAGCGGCTATGCGGGAGGGCACCTGCCCACGTCGCCTTCCCAATCGGAGACTGCTCGCGGACCTGGTCCGCCGCTGGACTCCCGGCCAGTTGCACGATCAGCGGCTCGATCTGAAGCTCGGCGAGATCCGCCAGAAGACGCGGGAATTCTTCAACCGCGTCTTCGGAGCTTAGCAAATTGCGGAAAAAGTCAGGAAACCGCTTGCGCACGCGCGCGGCTCAGCAACATGCCGCGACTTACCGAGCCGCGACCGTCAGAGAGCGGTAGCCCCAAAATCATGAACCGTCCGTACGTCCGCCGCGCCTTCCACCTTCTCGGCGCGGTGGTCATCGTCGCTCTGGTCATCGCCTTCTACTTCCGCGTGGTCTCCGTCAACAACACCACCGTGGCCTTGACGCTGCTGCTCGTCATCTTCGGCATCTCCACAGCCTGGGGACTGCTGGAGGCCACCGTCGCTTCCGTGGCGGCCGTGCTCGGATTCAATTACTATTTCCTTCCGCCTGTAGGCACCTTCGAAGTGCAAGACCCTCAGAACTGGGTGGCGCTGACCGCGTTTCTGATCACTGCGGTCATGGCCAGCCAGCTCTCGGTGCGGGCTAAGCGCCGCACGCAGGAGGCCGTCAGCCGCCGCCGCGAAGTCGAAGGTCTGTATGCGCTGAGCCAAAGCCTGCTGCTCAGCGGCAGCGCCCGCACTGCCAGCCAGGACCTGGTCAGCCGCGTGGTAAAAATACTGGGCGTCACGCAACGCCGCCTTCCACTCGCGGCTGAGTCCGAAACTTTCCGCTGGGGGCCGGACGATCCGCTGATTTCCGATGAACAACTGCAGGCCGACCGCGACGAACCCCTCATCGACCGCAGCCGCGGCCTCGCCATCGTTCCCGTCCGCCTGGGCGGTCAGGCGCTGGGCAATCTGGGGCTCAGCCGGACCTTTGCCCTCCGAAGAGGTCCTGAATGCCGTCGCCTACCTGGTCGCCATCGGCGATCGAACGCGCACGGGCGCTCGAAGAAGCCAGCCGCGCCGAAGCGGCGCGCCAGAGCGAAGTACTCAAATCCGCTTTGCTGGACGCGCTGGCGCACGATATTCAAGACGCCCCTGACATCCATTAAAGCCGCCATCACCAGCCTGCTCGGCCAGCCGCGCTCGGATCCGGATCGCGAACTGATGACCATCATCCACGAAGAGGCCGACCGGCTGAACCGGCTGGTTGCGGAAGTCATCGAGATGGTGCGCATCGAAGCGGGTCAACTGCATCTTGAAAAAGGCCCGCAGGATGTAGGCGAGATCATTGGCTCCACCGTCGCGGAACTGAAACCGCAGCTTCAGGATCGGCTTGTCGAAGTGCGGCTGCAGGATGACCTTCCCGTGGCGGATGCCGACTTCGACTTCGTCCGGCAGGCCTTGCGGCAATTGCTGGACAACGCGCTGAAATACTCGCCGCCCGGTTCACCCCTGACGATTTCCGCGCGGGCGGGCGAGGGGCGCATCGTAATCAGCGTGGCCGATCGCGGAGCCGGCATCGACGAGCAGGAGCAATTGCGCATCTTCGACAAATTCTTCCGCGCGCGCGAGCATCGTTTCCGCGTGCCGGGCACCGGCATGGGACTGGCCATTGCCAAAGGGATCGTGGAAGCCCACGGCGGCAAAATCTGGGTCACCAGCGAGCCGGGACAAGGTCCGTATTCAGTTTCTCGTTGCCTGTGTACCGTGGTCAAATGGTTCAGTGAGCGCCGGAAAAATTCTGGTTGTGGACGACGACCCGCAGATCCGCCGCGTGATGCGGGCCACCCTGATCGGGCATAAGTACGAAGTCAGCGATGCCCGCAACGGCGAAGATGCGCTCAACCGGATCTCCGCCGAAATGCCGGACCTGGTGCTGCTGGATATGAACATGCCCGGCATAGGAGGACTGGAAACCTGCCAGCACCTGCGCTCGGGATCGGATGTGCCCATCATCATCCTTTCCGTGCGCAATAGCGAAAAAGATAAGGTGGCGGCGCTCGATGCGGGCGCCGACGATTACATCACCAAGCCTTTCGGCATGGAAGAACTGCTGGCGCGCATCCGCGCAGCTCTGCGGCGCGCGCCGACATCGCCGGAAAGCGGTCCGCACGCGGTGGCCACGGCGGACCTGCGAAATCGACTTCGATACGCGGCGCGTGCACGTAAAAGGTAAAGAGAAGCGCCTCACGCCCAAAGAATTTGAGTTGCTGCGCTATCTCGTTTCGCAAGCCGGCAAGCCGGTGCCGCACCGTGAACTGCTGCAAGCCGTGTGGGGGCCGGACTATGGCGATGAACCCGAGTATCTGCGCGTCTTCATCAATCAGTTGCGCAAGAAGATCGAGCCGAATCCGGCAAAGCCGAAGTACATCATGACGGAGCCGTGGGTGGGTTATCGGTTCGCTGCGCCGGAGCAAGAGTTGCCGCCGTCGCCGGAATAATCCGTGGGGCAGGACTCCAGTCCTGCGGTGGGTCTCCAGACCCGCCATGTGGCGGGACGTGGACGTCCCGAGCAGGTGTAGACGCCTGCCCCACACCTACCGTGCCAGAGCCGCCAGATCTTCCAGGTTGAGCCGGCCGGTGTAGACGGCCATGCCGAGCGCGGCGTGCACGCTCATCGCCCGAAGCGCGCGCACTTCATCGAGCGTGGTGATGCCGCCGGCCGCGGTAATTTCCAGAGTCGTTGCGGCGCGCAGACGGCGAAACCAATCGAGATCGGTGCCCTGTAACATTCCTTCCTTATCCACGTAAGTGCACAGGAACCCCGCACAGTAAGGTTGTAACTCCGCCAGCACGTCTTCGGCACGCAATTCTGTGGATTCGCGCCAGCCCTTAACCACGATGCGGCCCTGTTTGGAATCGAGCGCGACGATGACGCGGTCTTTACCGATAGCCGCCGCCAGCTCCGCCAGAAACGGTCGGTTTACGCCTCCGGCAGCGAACGCCGCCGTGCCCACGATCACTTTGTGCGCGCCTTGATCGCGCAGCGCCCGCGCCCGCTCGACCGAGCGCACGCCGCCACCCACCCGCGCGCGGCAATGCGCGGCCACCAGGCGCACGAGTTCGTCATTCGATCCGGCGCCCATCGCGGCATTCAGGTCGATCACCTGAATCTCGGGAAACGCGGCAAACCGGCGCAGCATCTCGAGCGGCGGCTCAGCTTCGAGCGCTTTCTCGCGGCCCTGTACGAGTTGCACCACTTTGCCGTCCATCAGGTCGATGCAAGGAAAAATCATTACACTTTGCGTACCGGGATGCCGTGCCGGTCCAGGTGTTCCTTCAAGTCGCAGATGCGCAGCGTACCGTAGTGAAACACGGATGCCGCCAGCGCCGCATCGGCTTCGCCATCCGTCAGCACGCGCAGGAAGTCGTCCGCCTTGCCCGCGCCTCCGGAGGCGATCACCGGGATATTGGTGGCGCGCGAAATGGCGCGTGTTAACTCGCAATCGAAGCCCTGTTGAACGCCGTCGGTATCCATGGAAGTGAGCAGCACTTCGCCCGCGCCTAAAGCCTCGCCGCGGGCCGCCCAAGCCACCGCATCCAGATCTTCCGCATCGCGGCCTCCGCGTGTGTAGACGGTCCACGCACCCGGCGCACGGCGCCGCGCGTCGATGGCCAGCACTACGGCCTGCGCGCCGAATTCCTGGCTCAACTCGCCGATCAGTTCGGGACGCCGCACGGCCGCGGTGTTGATCGAAACTTTGTCCGCTCCGGACAGCAGGATACCGCGCGCGTCGGCAACCGATCGGATGCCGCCACCCACCGCCAGGGGGATAAACACCTTGCGTGCGGTGCGCGCGACTACTCCGGCCATGATATCGCGCGCGTCACTCGAAGCCGTGATATCCAGGAAGACTAACTCGTCGGCGCCTTCCTGGTTGTAGCGATCGGCCAATTCGACTGGATCGCCGGCATCGCGCAGGTTGACGAAGTTGATACCCTTGACCACGCGGCCACCCGTGACGTCGAGGCAGGGAATTATGCGCTTGGCCAGCATCGGGTGAGGCTATTCCAACTCCACAAAATTCCGGACCAATCGCAATCCGGCCGGCCCGGACTTCTCCGGATGAAACTGCACCGCGAACGTATTACCCGATTCAAGCACGGCTGTGTAAGGTAACGAGTAAGTGCAAGTCGCAGCGGTCTCCGACATAGTGGGCACATAGTAACTATGCATAAATATGACAAACGTGCCTGGGTCGAGTCCAACCAGCAGGCGCGAACCGGGCCGCATTTCGATCTGGTTCCATCCCATATGCGGCAGGCGTACGCCGTTGGGGAAGCGCCGCACGGCGCCCGCGAACAGTCCCAGGCCGCGCGCTGCGGGGGCCTCTTCGCTCGATTCAAACAGCGCTTGCAATCCCAGACAGATGCCCAGAAACGGCACACCCGCGCGAATGCGTTCGATCAGCGCATCGCGCACCTGCATCTGGTCGAGCGCGCGCATCATCTGGCCGAAGTGGCCCACGCCGGGCAGAATAATCTTCGGCGCGGCGCGCAGACCGGCCGCATCGTGCACGATCGTATATTCCGCGCCAATTTCGGCAAGCGTGTTGGCCACCGAACGCAAGTTGCCCGCCCCGTAATCCAGAACGGCAATCATAGCAGTCCCTTCGTGGACGGCAGTTCGTCGCGCAGCCGCCTGTCGGTGGAACACGCATATTTCAAAGCGCGCGCGAAGCATTTGAAGATCGCTTCGATCTTGTGGTGGCTGGAGCGGCCATAGAGCACCCGCGCATGCAGGTTCGCGCCGGCGTGATTCACGAAGCCGCCGAAGAAATCCTCCACCAGTTCCGTTTGCAGATCGCCCACCAGGCGCACGCGCACCAGGTCGCGATAGACCAGGGCCGGTCGGCCGCCCAGGTCGAGCGCCACCACGGCAAGGGTCTCGTCCATGGGCAGCACGAAATAGCCGGCGCGGTTAATGCCGCGGCGGTCGCCCAGCGCCTTCGAAAACAACTGGCCGAGCACGATGCCCACGTCTTCCACGGTGTGATGCTGGTCCACATCCAGATCGCCCTTGGCGGCCAGTTGCAGATCGAAGCCGCCATGCTTCGAAAACAACTCCAGCATGTGATCGAAGAAGCGGATGCCGGTGGAGATATCGTACCGCCCGCGGCCTTCGATCTTGAGCGAACCGCGAATCTGTGTCTCTTTGGTGTCGCGTTGAATTTTGGCCGTGCGCATCAGCCGAGCACGCTTTCCAGTTGATTGATGTCATCCAGAATCGCGATCGCATTTTCGGCTTGGAACAGCCCGCATAATTCCGCGCGGCGCGGATTTTCGGGGGACGCGATACCGATGAACGGTACACCCGCCGCGCGTGCGCAGCGCGCATCATCCACCGTGTCCCCGATGTACCAAATCTGGCGGCCACCGGCTACGGCGGCGATCTTCAGCAGTCCTTCCGGCGCGGGCTTATGCGCGGTCACATCCTCCATGCCGATGATAGGATCGAAGTGCAAGGAGGGCGCGCACCGCCGCAGCGTGACGTCGGCTTCCCAACGCATGCGCCCGGTGAAGATCGCCAAATCGAAGCGTGCGGCGAGCCGGTCGAACAGGCCCTCGCGCGCCATCCACCTTTCGCGCAGAATCAGGCCGCCCGAACCGTTGCCGTGAAACAGGTCCTGGAAATACTCCACCACGGATTGAAACTCCACGGTTACGCCATGCTGTGCGATGATGTGATGCGACAGTTTCCAATCGTCGTTAAAGCCGCCCTGGTTCTTATAGTCCTGAATTTGCGCGTGCGTGAGTGACTCGCCGGTGAAGTGCGCGACGGTGCGCAGGATGGTTTCGCGGTACGAGTCAGTCACATCCACGAGCACGCCGTCCATGTCGAAAACGATTAAGGGGCGAGCCATATCTCCTCCAGCGCCGCGAGTAGCCGGCGTGTTTGCGCACGCGTACCCACGGTGATGCGCACGCAGCCGGGCGCTTCGTAACTGCGGTCGCGCACCAGGATACCGAGAGCCTGTAAGCGATCGCGAATCTCCAGCGCGCGGCGGCCGGCGCGGATCAGCACGAAATTCGCGGAACTCGGTACGTAGCCGATTGCGAGGCGCTCCAGGCCGGCGCACAACAGTTCGCGCGCGGCCAGCACTTCGGCCACATAAGTTTCCACGTAGGCCGTATCGCGAATCGCAGCCTGTGCCGCAAGCACGGCCAGCGTGTTTACGCTGTAGGGCGATTGCGCCTTGTGCAGGTATTGAATATTGGCCGCGTGCGAAAAAAGGCAGCCCAGCCGCATCGCCGCCATGCCATAAACCTTGGAAAATGTCCGGCTCACAAACAAATTGCGAGAATGTTCAATCTGGCCCAGCGCGGTGACGCCGGAAAACTCAAAGTAAGCTTCATCGATGAAGACCACGGCCTTGCGCGCACGCTTGAGGATGCGCTCGATCGCCAGCAGCGACAGACCGGTGCCGGTGGGATTGTTCGGGTTCGCGATCAGCACGGCGCGCGTCTTCGGCGTGATGGCGTCCAGCACAGCGGCCAGTGGGAAATCCATCGCATCGCCTTCATAATCGATCTCGCGAATCGCCGCGCCCGCCACTTGTGCGTAAAACCGATACATGGCATAGGCGGGGCGCAGCAACAGCACTTCGTGCCCGTCATCGACGTATGTGTTGATGAACACCTGGATGGCTTCATCGGTTCCATTGGTGAAGACGAACTGGTCCGGCGCAACGCGGAAAAATTCGGCCAGCGCGGCTTTGGCCTCGCCATATTCGGGGTACACCGCGAGGCCGCCGGCATCCAGCCGCTGCTTGAGAAATTCGATCACGCGTGGCGAGCAGCCCACCGTGTTCTCGTTGAAATCGAGGCGCAGCTTATCTGTCCGCCCGGCGGTGGGTGGCGAGTAGGGCGCCATCTTGAGCACCGCTTCGCGCGGGCGGATGGCGCCTTTGGGGAGACGCGCGAGCTTAGCCTTTGGCGAGGTCATAAGCGCGCCTCGACGGAGCGCGCGTGGGCTTCCAGTCCTTCCGCGCGCGCCAGCGTGGTTATCGTCGGAGCCAGCGCGGCCAGCGCATCGCGGCTTAAGCGCTGCACCGAAATGACTTTCAGATAGTCCGTCACCGCAAGGCCGCCGCGCAAGCGCGCCACGCCACTGGTTGGCAACACGTGATTGGGTCCCGATGCGTAATCGCCGGCCGCCTCCGTACTGAATGGACCGATGAAAATACTGCCGGCATGCTGTACGCGCGTGAGCAAGCTTTCGTCCGGGATGCTCAAGTGCTCAGGCGCGAAGCGATTCGAAAGTTCGACGGCTTCTTCGAGCGAGCGCACCACAATAATGACGCTGTTGCGCTGGATCGCTTTGCGCGCGACCGCCGCGGTTGGCAGATCCGTAAGCTGCCGCTCAATCTCCTTAGCGACCGCATTAGCCAGCCGCTGCGAAGACGTCAACAAAATAGCCGCGGCATCTGTGTCGTGCTCGGCCTGTGCCAGCATATCGGCCGCCAGATGGCGCGGGTTGCCGTCAGCCGAGATAATCAGGATCTCCGTAGGTCCGGCGACGAAATCGATGCCCACATCGCCCGCCAGCAGTTTCTTGGAAGCGGCCACGTAGATGTTGCCCGGGCCAACGATGCGATCGGCGCGCAGCACGGTGCGCGTGCCGTAGGCGAAAGCCGCGATGGCTTGCGCGCCACCCATTTGGTAGACGCGCCGTACGCCCAACAGGTGCGCGGTACCCAGGATCTCGTGCACAGGCCGCGGGCAGGCCACGCATATATTGGGCACGCCGGCGACCTGTGCCGGAATCACTGTCATCATCAGCGTGGAAGGCAGAGGATAGCGGCCCGCGGGAATATAAGCGCCGATGGTTTCGAGCGGGCGGATCACCTGCCCAAGTTCCAACCCGGGATGCGTTTCGCGCAGCGATTCCGCGGGAAGTTGCATTTCGGCGAAAGCGCGAATATTGGCGGCAGCCGTGGCGACCGCGGCGCGGAACTCGTTTGACAGGCCGGCCGAAGCGCTCTCCAGATCGGATTCGGGAACCGCCACCGATTTGCGGTCGAGCGCATCGAACTGGCGAGCGTATTCGACCAACGCCCGATCGCCGCGCGCGCGCACAGCATCGAGGATCGGGCGCACCACCGCCTCGGCTGCAGCGAGCCGCGCCCTGCGCCGGCTGAGTATACTCGGCATTGCGGTGGAGCGCAGAATGCGGATCATGGCTTCCGACTTCTGACTCCTGACTTCTGTCTCCCGGCTTTCTTCATAGCACGATCTTGTTCAGCGGATACTCCACAATCCCCTGGGCCCCCGCTTGCTTCAGACGCGGTATGATATCGCGCACGGTGGATTCATCCAGAATCGTGTTCACCGCCAGCCATTCCTCATCGCTCAAGTGCGAGATCGTCGGCCGCTTCAGCGCGGGCAGCACATCCAGCACGGCGCGCAGATCGTTCTGGTGGACATTCAGCATCAGTCCGACTTTGCCCAGCGCGTTGATGGCGCCTTCGAGCAGCATGCGCATATCTTCCAGTTTGCGGCGCTTCCAGGCGTCCTGCCACGATTCCCGGTTGGCAATAAGCTGCGTGTTGGACTCCATGATGGTGTCAATGATCTTCAGCTTATTAGCGCGCAGTGAAGAGCCGGTCTCAGTGACTTCGACGATGGCATCGCACAGCACCGGCGGCTTCACCTCCGTCGCGCCCCAACTGAATTCCACGCGCGCGGTCACGCCGTTCTGCGCCAGGTAGCGTTTGGTGGTGGCCACCAGTTCGGTGGCGATGACCTTGCCCTGCAGGTCGGCGACCGACTGCAGGCCCGACGACTCGGGCACCGCCAGCACCCAGCGCACCTTGCCGAAGCTTTGCTTCGAGTAAACCAAATCGGCAACAGCCTCCACGTGCGCTTCGGTTTCGGCGACCCAGTCGCGGCCCGTGAGCCCCGCATCCAAAATGCCGTCTTCTACATAGCGCGCCATCTCCTGCGCGCGGATCAACATGCACTCTATTTCGGGATCGTCGATGGATGGAAAATACGACCGGCTGCTGGTGGTGATGACGTAGCCCGCGCGGCGAAACAGCTCGATGGTGGCATTCTCCAGGCTGCCCTTTGGAATGCCGAGCTTCAGCTTCATCGCTGGCTCCCGTAGACCGCGGCCGGATCGTAGGCTCGCGGTTCCGAAACAACCCACTTCCCGTCTTCGAGGCGGCGATAGAAGCAGCTCTGGTAGCCGTTGTGGCATACGCCCGGCCCTTGCGGTTCGACGCGCAGCAGGAGCGCGTCCTGATCGCAATCGGTGGAGATCTCCTTGACCACCAGACGGTGGCCGGAGGTTTCTCCCTTCACCCACAGCTTCCGGCGCGAACGGCTATAGAAGGTGGCGAAACCGGTCTCGACGGTGCGGCGGTACGCGTCGCCGTTCATGTAGCCAACCATCAGGACACGGCCGGAGTTGTAATCCTGGATGACTGCCGCGATCAGACCGTCGCACTTCGAAAAATCCAGATGCATGCGAATGGCAACAAAAAACCCGCCGGGGGCCTGAGGGCTTCCGCGGCGGGCGTCCTTTCTTTTTTCGATATGGGTCGAATCAGTGGAGCGCCCGCCACGCGTGAGTTTGGCTGTGATGATGATGCCGGGCGGCAGGGAGCATAAACGAGAATTATAGCAGACCCACGACATCATTGTCTCTACTAACTCGGTAACAGTCTGGTAGGCCTCACCGCGGATCGCCGTTATGCTTGACGTAATGCATAACGAAGGCTATGCTTGTGATTGATCGCCAGCTATCGAGACCAGCGCACTCGCGATTTGCCGCCGGCAGGCGGGTGAAGGCGTTCGCCGGGATCGAGCGCTCGGCCCGCCTGAAACTCGACCGGTTGGAAGCGGCATTGGCGCTGAAGGATCTCGCGATCTTGCCGGGTAATCGTTTTGAGGCGTTGGCTGGCGACCGCAAGGGCCAATACAGCATCCGTATCAATGACCGGTGGCGGATCTGTTTTGAGTGGCCGGGCGACGCGCCGGGACCATCAAGGGTGGAGATTGTCGACTATCATTAGGAGGATGCT
This sequence comes from Bryobacterales bacterium, assembly GCA_963818855.1. Taxonomy (GTDB): domain Bacteria; phylum Acidobacteriota; class Terriglobia; order Bryobacterales; family Bryobacteraceae; genus Bog-159. The sequence continues at coordinate 247,881 of CAWFUH010000003.1, forward strand.
ATGGCGGTGACCGCAATACACCCCGGGGAACACCTGGCCGAAGTGCTCAAAGAACTTGACATGAGCGCCGCCGCGCTGGCGCGCAATCTCGACGTGCCCACGAACCGCATCACCGGCATTCTCAACGGGCAGCGCAGCATCACCGGAGACACAGCCTTGCGGCTCGCGCATTTCTTTGGCACCAGCGCGGAGTTCTGGCTTAATCTGCAAGCTCTCTACGAACTGCGCACTGCACAGAAGCGAGTAGGGAGATCGATCAAAGCTCTTCCCAGGCTGAAGCGGCCCGCGCGTATTCCAGCTTGACCGCGGCGTTACGCACTCAGCGTTTGGACGACGGCTCCGCGCCCGCCCGCCTGCAGCACGGTTGCGTCCACGGCATATTGCGCACGTACGTAGGCCAGCGCGACGACCTCGCCGAGCGCGGGAGAGAACGCGGACGATGTCACTTCTCCAGCGTCGGCCGCACCGGCGCTCACCTTCGTCCCGCCGGCGAGCGGAACAGCGCCATCCACCGTCAGCTTCACGAGTAACTTGTTGACGTGCCCGCGTGAACGGATGCGCTCCACAATCTCCTGGCCGAGATAGCAGCCCTTCGTAAAGTGGACGGCGTGCATCTGCCGGGTCTCCTGCGGCAGCGTGGTTTCGAAGATATCTTCGCCGTAGCGCGGCTTGCCATGCTCCAGGCGCACGACGCGCGCTTCTTCAGGTGTCGCGTAGATCGCGCCGGCGGACTCGAGGCGCGTGATCCATTCCGCCTGCGCCGCCGCCGGCATGAAGATGCGGAACCCTGTCTCACCGGTTTCGCTCACGCACGCGACAACCGCGCCTTCAACCGCGACATGTGCATATTCCGCTTCGGGCGGCAGCGCGCCCATGGCCGCGATTACCGTGACGGCATGCGGGCCTTCTACTGCTATACAGCCCGTTGCCGCGGTAATGTCTTCCAGCGCGACATCGTCCGCGATAATGTATTTGTCCAGATGCCGGAACACACGCTCGCGTGTTTCGGGTTCGGTATCCAGCAGGAAGCGTTCCTCCAGACAGAACAAATTGACGTCGGCTTGTATTTGACCTTGCGCGTTGAGGAAGAACGCGTAGCATCCGGTGCCGGGAGTGAGCTGCTGCACATGATTGGTGGTCATGGCGTGCAGCAGGCGGGCGCTATCTTCCCCGCTGGCGTAGATGCGCCCGCGCGCGCAGAGGTCCAGCCAGGCCGCGCCGGCGTGCAGAGCGTCGTATCCGGATGGCATACTTGTTCTATTATCTCTGAGCAGCGGCAGCGCCGGTCTGATCCCGCCCATCCATCCGACGAGTGCTGCAGCTAGAATGGAAAGAGATTGCATTTTGAGATCGTTGGCGCGGTTACTGAAATTGAGCTTATCGCCAGCGGTAGTAGTTTGCGACGGCTGCAGTTCCTTCGGAAGCGCTACGGTGGACGCCGCTGGCGCAAAATGAAGGGTGTAGCTCCCGTCCGGCTGGCCAGTGGCACGATCCGAACCGCTGAGCTGCACTGGTACGAGGCCCACGGCGTTGGGAGAACGGGTTGGAAGATTAAGAGCTTTCTTGACTGACGTATGAAAAGCGAACAACCGCGATTGAAATTTGTACTGTGCATCCGCAATGGCGGGTCGGACGACTTAGAGGTCCGTAAGGTCTATCAGATCCTTGCGGATGCATCAGCCGCACGAGAAGGATATGTGCGCATCATCGACGAGTCCGGGGAAGACTATCTCTATCCGTCTGATTACTTCGTGCCGGTACGGCTGCCGGCTGCCGTCAGTAAGGCACTGCGCGTGAGCGCCTAATGGCCGCTTTCTCATGCCTCGGTAATTCGCGGCCTATTTCCAGTGCAGGCGAAGCCTTTGTCCGATAAAGTCCGCTAAGCCCTGCATGTCTGGAAACAGCGACTGCTCGTGGATGTTCATCTGAAAGAGCGTGCGCTCGATCTCTGGAACTGCGGCTACGGCAATGTCAATTACTCTTGCACCAACATGTATTGCAGGGGGCCATCATCTTTTCAAGGTAACCGGCGATCTCCCGCCAGTTCGAACACACGCACGCCTCTGCTTTCAGGTCACCGGACGCTTCGGCCACGCCGTCCTACTTACCATGTTCGGTTCTTCCGCGGCGCCGAGGTTATTAGCCGCGCCGCGGTTTTCATCAGACCATAATCAACCCCCGCCGGATGCCCAGCGTGACTGCTTCGGTGCGCGTGCCCGCATTCAGCTTGCTTGAAACTTGGCGGTATGTTCCGAGATGCCCAGCTTCCAGGCAATGGTCTTATTGCCGTGCCCTTCTGCCAGCATCGCGAGCACCTGTACTTCGCGCGGCGTCAGCGCCTGCGTCTGCGCCGTGGGCAGCACCCGCTCGCCAATCAATGCCAGAATATCTTGCGGATGCAGGACGGCCAATCCGGCATCAGCCCCCCACCGATATCGTCGAGCAGTTCGGCCGAAAACCGCCTGTGCGGACTCCCGAAACGGATTACTGAGATGTCCCTGTGCCCGATAGCGAAATGTGCTGCGGGCTGCCGCCGGCGGTGTCGCTGATGTCCACCGAGCCGGTTAGGCTGCCCGTCTGCGTGGGAGTGAACGTCACACTGATCGTACAACTCTCTCTGGCTGGCAATCTCGCACCGCATGTGTTGGTCTGGGCAAAGTCTCCGCTGGCCTCGATGCTCGTGACCTTCATCGGTACGAAGCCGTTGTTTCTCAGTTTGACAACCTGCGGCGCGCTGGTGGTCCCCACAGTCTGGCCCGCGAACGTTAGTTTGGCTGGAACAATGTCCAGAAGGATCGAGGGCGCGAGACCCCAAAAGTTACCCGGGGCGGGTTTCCCGATGGGTTCGACACGAACGTTCCCGCTCCCGTCGACGTGTTCAACGTGTCGATCTGGAACGGCTGATTCGCGCCCGCATAGAGCTTTCCCCCCTCGCACACCATCGCCGCCCCGCCCAAGCCCGTGTCGCCCACGTTCGTCGCCTTTCCGGTGATCGTGTTCATACAGGTTGCTCCCAACCGTAAGGTAGAGGGCCCTACAATTCGTGGACATCCCTGAAGTGTTATTAATCGGGACGCCGATGCCATCACCGATGACCGCGGCAGCACCTGTGGCTGAATACAGAATAAAGGACATTGCCCTCATCGATCGCATAAAGGCCTCTGTCTGTCGACCCCATCAAAAAATAGGTGATGGCGCTGTTGCCCACGATTGTCAGGCCCCCGTTCGCCTGGTCGACCCGGTAGAACGTATTCCCCTCAAATTCGCCGCCGTACAGTGCCCCGTGTGCCACTCCCAGACCGCACAGTAGCACGCCCGTATTGCCAATTAGAGTAAACGCACCGCTATCCAAATCGATTTTTCCGAACTGATCTGTCCCGGTAAAGTCGTACGCGAAGTTGTCCGCTTCCAGGCCGCCCGCTAGGAGCAGACCGATCGCCGCAGCTACCGAAACACGTTTCGTCATGGACGTTGCCCTCCAAGAAAGTCTGATCTGCTCGCAGTAGTATACAACATAGAGGCAGTAACTGGCTGCTATACCATGATCAATCCCCGCCGGATGCCCAGCGTGACTGCCTCGGTGCGCGTGCCTGCATTCAGCTTGCTCAAGATGGACGCCACGTGGAACTTGGCGGTGTGTTCCGAGATGCCCAGCTTCCAGGCGATGGTCTTATTGCCGTGCCCTTCTGCCAGCATCGCGAGCACCTGTACTTCGCGCGGCGTCAGCGCCTGGACTTGCCCCGCGGGCAGCACCCGCTCGGCAACCAATGCAGAGATATCCTGCGGATGCAGCACCGCCAACCCAGCGGCAACGGCTTCCACCGCGGCCAGAATTTCCCGCGCGCCGATATCGCCGGGCAGCACGGCGCGGATGCCCGCGCGTAGCGCATCGCCGGTCCAGGAGGACTGCAGATCCGGCGCCAGCACGACTATCGCCGGAGTGCCCGCACGGCCCGCTAGCGCCATGAGATCCTCGGGCGGTTCGTCGGAATGCCTGTCCACCGCCGCTAACACGACATCGGGCTGATACCGGTCGATGGCCACGCTAAGCCCGGCCAAGCCCGCGGAGCCCACTACTTCGATGCCCGGGGCTTGGGCGCCTACCGACTCGAGCCCCGCTCGTACGATCGCAGACGGCGCCGCGATCAGCAGACGAATCACGCCGCCTCCGCCACCACCAACGGCATCCCGCAGTCCAGGCGGATCGCCACTTCGCGCATGGCGGAGCGGTCGCCGCGCAAGAATTGCAGATGGATTACGCTCGATGCGCCGTCCATCACTTCATGCAGCGCTTCATGCAGATCGTCCACCGATCGGAACGGCCGGCCGCCGGCGCCGATGAGCACGTCGCCGATCCAGAGCGGGGCGGCGGCTGCCGGACTCCCCTGTTCGACTTTGAGCACCAGCAGGCCGAAGCGCCGATCTTCCAAGCTCACGGGCTGTATAGTCACGCCCAGAGAAAAGCCGGACGCGCCGCGCCGCAAGAAGGCCGTCACCGAATTGCCCGGAACCGCCGCACCCAGCCCATGCACGATCATCGTGTTGATGCCGATCACGCGCCCGTATGCGTCAGCCAGCGGACCACCGGAATTGCCGGGCGCCAGGCGTACATCCGCCAGCACCCAGCTCTGCCGTCCGAAACCTGCAATGCCGCCGAGCGCATGCACTACGCCCGTGGTCAGAGCGCCGATGAATCCCATGGGATTGCCGATGGCCATCACCAGTTCGCCCACGCGCAGGGCGCTCGAATCGCCGAAAGTGGCCGCCGGCAGACCGGCCGTCTCCACCTGAAGCGCGGCCAGGTCGCGCCGCGCATCGCGCGCCACAAGTTTAGCTGGAAGCTCACGGCCATCCCAGAGGCGGACCGATGCCTCGGCGCCGCGAGCAACGTGCGCGTTGGTCACGATCTGTCCGTCGGCAGTGGCGATCACGCCGGAGCCGCCTGCGTTGGCCCCGCGCAAGCGCACCTCCACGGTCGAGCGGCGCAACCGTTCCGCGGTCTCTCCGAAAGCGCGCGCCATATCAGTCTTCCCTCCTGGGCCGTTCGCCCACCGTTATACTCAGTTCGATGACCTGTCCGCCGCGCACGATGCGCGCCGCGATGGGCTTGCCCACCGTCTCGCTGTCGAGCGCGGATTGGATATCGTCGGTGTCACGCACCGTCTTGCCGCCCAGCGCCACCAGAATGTCGCCGATGAGCACTCCGGCTCGCGCGGCGGGTCCATCAGTTTCGGCCGAGAGCACGATCGGACCGGTGCTGCCATCCGGCAGCGCGACCGGATGCAGTCCTAATCCCAGGTAGCCGCGCGACACGTGCCCGCTGCGCAGCAATTCGTCGATCACGCGGTTGACGGTGGAGACAGGCACCGCCAGTCCGGCGATCCGCGAAAGGGCGCTGGTGGCGATGCCGAGCACGCGGCCCGCGGTGTCCACTACGGCGCCGCCGGAACTGGCGGGATATAGGGTCAGATCCAAGCGCAGGTATTGGTCGATCTGGCCACCACGCCACGAGCGCCACGGCCCGCTGACCGCGCTCATGATGCCCATGGTGGCGTTGACTCCCGAATCGGGCGAGCGGCCGATGGCCAGCACGATCTGGCCCGGCTTCAAGCTTTCGGCGGCGCCGAAGGTGGCGGTAGGTGCGCCGTTTTCGGCCAGTTTGAGGACGGCAAGGTCTGTTCCCGCGTCGCGGCCCAATAGCGTCGCGGAAGTTGAGCGGCCGTCGGGCAGCGTGACGCCGATTTCGTCGCGGCGGCGGATGGTGTGCTCGGCGGTAACGATCACGCCGGGCCGCCAAAGCACGCCGCTTGAGGCGAACCGAGGCCGGGCATTCACGGCCACCACGGCGCGGCCGGCCTGCTCCACTGCGGCGGCCAGTTCATTCGATAAAGCAGCTAACTCATTTTCCATGCTTCCAGCATGGCGCACACCACCCGCGCCGCACACCGGCAAATCGGGCAGGAGCGGCCCGGAAGATCGGCGAGGGCTGGTGGCATAATAGACGCATGGCTACGGGCGCGCTGGTTTCGGTCGAAGAATATTTGTCCACATCGTACGATCCGGACTGCGATTATGTGGATGGCGAGTTGGAGGATCGCAACGTGGGCCAAAAGAGCCATGCCAAAGCGCAGAGCAAACTGCTGATTGCCTTCAACTTCCGTTACCCCTCCCTGTTTGTCGTTGTGGAACAACGGACTCGAGTTTCCGCCACGCGCTATCGCGTGCCGGACGTTTGTGTCATGCTCGCCGAACCCGACGAGGAAATTTTCACCGAGCCGCCATTCCTGTGCATTGAAGTTCTTTCGCCCGACGACCGCGCCGAGCGAATCGAGCGTAAATTGTCCGACTACCAGAAGTTCGGCGTGCGCTACATCTGGGTAATCAATCCTCGCACGCGCGAAGCTTTCATCCACACCGCCACGGGCATGCACGAAGTGGAAGATGGCATCCTGCGGACCACCGATCCGGACATCGCCGTCCCGCTCGCCGAAGTTCTCGGCTAAAAAGTCCGCCCCAGATACGCCGAAATTGCGATAATCAGCAGGCCCGAGATGGCGGCCCCGGCAAACAGCCGGCCGCGATGTTCCGGGTTCTTCGTCACCAACACGATCCCCACCGCGAAAACGTGCGCCACCAGCAGAAGCTTCAGGCTGAGCAGGACGTAGTAGCGTAAGTTGTGCCCCGGGTGGGTGGCCAGGTTGTAGCCGCCTGAGACCAGTAGCGCGGTGATGGCCGTGAAGACCAGCGCCCGGTAGAGCGCGGCGGTCTTGGCAAACAACGATCTGCGCGGCTCTGCCGCCAACACTCCGGCGGCCGGAACAAGCACCAGCCAGCCGTACAGCATGCCGCCTACCAGGGTAGCGACGGACGCTAGATGCAACCAGCGCATGCAGATGCCAAGGGCTTCGAACATGCGTTGATTATACAATCGTTACTTATGGTGCATGAAATTCTGCCGGTGGGCATGCTGCAATGCAACTGCTCCATTTTCGGCGACGAGCAGTCGGGCGACGCGGTGGTAATCGATCCCGGCGACAACCTGACGCGCATAGAGGCGGTGCTCAAGCGGCACGGTCTGCACGTAACGGCCATCGTGGTGACGCACGCGCATATCGACCACATCGGGGGCGCACACCAGTTGCACGCATCCACCGGCGCGCCGGTCTACATGAATGAAAACGACGACAAGCTGCAGGACATGATGGACATGCAAGCTGCGTGGGTGGGCGTGCGCACGCCGGAGCGGACGCTGATCGATGCGCCCGCACGCGATGGCGATATCCTGCGCGCCGCGGGCGCCGAGTTTCATGTGCTGCATACCCCAGGGCACACGCCGGGAAGCATCAGCCTGTGGATGCCCGGGGAGAAAAAGCTGGTGGCGGGCGACACGCTGTTCTACGACAGCATCGGCCGCACGGATCTGCCGTTTGGCGATGGCGAGCAGATCCTGCGTTCCATCCACGACAAGTATTTCGCGCTGCCGGACGAAACCGTAGTGGTGCCCGGACATGGACCGGTGACCACGCTCGGCCGCGAAAAACAATTCAACTATTTCCTGCAGGGAATGTAGATGCAGATACCTGATTGGCCCATTTCGACGGAGCGCGAGATTACACTGCTGCGCGAGGTGCTCGAGAGCGGGCGCTGGGGCGGGCACAGCGACTTCGTCCAGCGGCTGGAGCGCGAGTTCGCCGCTTTCACGCAATGCCGGCACGGCATATCGGCCATGAACGGAACCGTCACGCTGGAGATGGCGCTGAGCGCGGCCGGCATCGGACCGGGCGACGAGGTGATCGTGCCGGCCATTTCGTTTGTCTCGACGGCCATGGCCGTGTCGCGCGTAGGCGCGACGCCCGTGTTCGTGGACATCGAGCCGCTGAGCTTCAACATGGATCCGGAGCGTGCGGCGCGGGCGATCACCGCGCGGACGAAAGCCATCATCCCGGTGCATTTCGGCGGCGCTATGGCGGATATGGACCGGCTCGTGCCGCTAGCCGCCGAATATGGCCTGGCCCTGATAGAAGATGCGGCGCACGCGCATGGCTCGGAGTGGGCCGGCCGCTGCGCGGGCAGCTTGTGCTTGGCCGGATCGTTCAGTTTTCAAAATTCGAAAGTGATGACGGCGGGCGAAGGCGGTATGCTCACCACTAACGATGCGGAGTTTGCGGAACGGGTGTGGTCCATCATGGATCAGGGACGGCAGCCGGACGGCGGCTGGTTCCATCATTACGCACTGGGCAGCAACTATCGCATCACCGGCTTGCAGGCCGCCGTGCTGCTGGCGCAGATGGAGCGGCTGCCGGAACAGATCTGCCGGCGCACGCGCAATGCGGCGCTGTTGCGCGCGCTGTTGGCGGACGTGCCAGGGCTTGCGTTTCAAGCCGTGCCGCGGCAGCAGAATGCCAACTCGTGGTATCTGTTGCTGGGCCGCATTGACGCGCCACGCATGGGACGCACGCGCGACGAGTTCCATCGCGCGCTAACCGCCCAGGGCGTGCCTTGCACGCCGTTCTATCCGCATCCGCTGTACGGTAATCCGCTCTACCAGAAAGGCGGCTGCCGCGTGGAACCATGCCCGGTAGCCGAGGCTACCATCGGCGACGCATTCTGGCTGCCGCACCGCGCGCTGTTGGGCGACGAGGATACCACCGGAGAGATTGCCGGCGCCGTGCGGCGCGCGCGCGGTTGACTTGGGCCAGCGCCGTGGCTGGTCGAGATGGGCGTCCAGCCCAGCGCGTAGACGTCGGACGACGGTGCGAAGCGCTACTTCGTCGCCGCAGCCGGCAGCCGCTTGGTGCTGACCAGGTTGAATTTCGAGTCGAGGATTATCTCTTGCTCCCAACGGTTCTCGACCACCAGCCACCAGTTTTCGCCATCGCGACTGATCGAGACGATCCTCTTGGCCTGAAACTGGCACGTTGGCCTGAAGGCGGGATTTGCCAAATGGCGCACACGCGAATTCGATACCGATGGCGCGAAAGAGCGGAACATCCTTCGATCCGATGTCGTAGCCGTGCCCTGCGAAGACCGGGAGACCGCGGCGGAGCTCGCCTATGGAGGCATCCTCGGCGGCCTCCAAGCTGTCCGCCCGCTCGCTATGCTCTTGTACAAAGAGGTCGCTTGGCATGTCGGCGTCCAAGAGGCCAGCCGGCCCGGCGTTGACGGATTCCATGCCGGATTCCAGCTCTTCGAGAAAGCTGAACGAATCTCCGGCGTACCTTGACGCCGAGCAGAGCCAGAAATAGTGCCCCGTTTGAGGGTCGTAAACGATCACCATGTGGGCGCGCTCGGCCTTGATGCCCGGATAATGGACGTCCACGTCAAGCCGGACCACCGGAAGCGTGATCTCCCCGGTGGGCGAGAAAGGCGCGAATGGCGTGCCTTGATTCCGAAAAGGTCACCTTGTAGACCGGTTGCTGGGCAATCGCCGGGAGCCAAATCGCGAGTAGCAGTGTAACGAGTCGCATCTTACGTCGCTACCGTTTGCAGGGCGGGCAATTCGTCCGTCCGGGTAAAGGCGATCTCGCTGACATCGGCCGCGTAAGCCGCTCCCGCCAGGAGCATCAACAGGCCCGCTGACGACGCTTTCATGCTCATTCTTTCTTGACGTCGGGGAGGCGCTTGGCGCTCACTGCGTTGAAGTCGTCGTCCAGAATCAATTCCGCGGGCCATCGCGCGTGGATCTTGAGGACCCACTCGATCTGAGTAGCGATTTTTTGGACTTGCTCCAGCCTGAGCGCTTCATTACAGTAGACATCATGAAGTTCGGCGGTGTTCGATGCATCTCGTGCATCCCTTTTCTGCTGCTGGTTTCGACCGCGCCGCTACTGGCTGCGGAGACTGCGCACTCATCCATCGACGCATCAAAGGCCGGAACGAAGATCGACCGCAACCTCTTCGGCCAGTTCGCGGAGAATCTCGGACACGGCCTTTACGAGGGCATTTGGGTTGGCCCGGATTCTGGCATTCCGAACACACGCGGGATCCGCAATGACGTTGTTACCGCGCTTCGGGCGTTGAAGGTTCCCAATGTCCGCTGGCCGGGCGGCTGCTTCGGCGACGAGTACCACTGGCGCAAAGGGGTCGGCCCAGTCGGACAGCGGCCGGCCACGCTCAACTCCTCTTGGGGAGGGGTCGTCGACGACAACAGCTTCGGCACCGCCGAGTTTATGGATTTTATCCAGCAGATCGGCAGCCAGGCATACGTCTCGATCAATGTCGGGTCCGGCAGTCCGCAGGAAGCGGCCGAATGGCTGGAGTACATGACTGCCGCGAAACCGACGGCGCTGGCCAAGGAGCGGGCCGCCAACGGCCATCCCGATCCCTACAGGGTCCCCTTCCTGGGCATTGGAAACGAGAGCTGGGGCTGTGGCGGCAACATGACCGCGGACTACTACCTGAGCCAGCTCAAAATCTACAGCCACTTCGTTAGGAATGACAATCCTTCCCAGGAAGGACCCAGCCAGATGCTCAAGATAGCCGTCGGCCCGGGGACTCCCGAGACCGAGTGGACCGAGTCCATCATGAAGGCCTGGCAGCACCACGACTGGAGCTGGAATATCGACGGCCTCTCGCTGCACTGGTATACGGTGCCCAACGGGTGGCCGCCCTCGACGCCTTCCACAGGCTTCGGCGTAGCGGATTACGGTAAGACGCTGAAGTCCACGCTGTTCATGAACGACTTTCTGCGCAAGCAGGAGACCGCCATGGACAAGTACGACCCGCAGAAGAAGGTCGCCCTGGTGGTGGACGAATGGGGTGCATGGCATGCCGCACTGCGCGGCACGAATCCGAGCTTCCTGGTCCAGCAGAACAGTCTTAGGGACGCGATCCTGGCATCGCTGAACCTGAACATCTTCGCGCGGCATGCCGCGCGCGTGCGCATGGCGAACATCGCCCAGATGATCAACGTACTGCAGGCGATGATCCTGACGGACGAGGAGAAGATGGTTCTCACTCCGACCTACTACGTGTACAGGATGTATGTTCCGTTCCAGGACGCCACGTTTGTCCCGATCGCCTTTGACGCCGGCACCTACACACAAGGAAGCATAAGCCTGCCGCGGGTGGATGCTGTCGCCGCCAAGGACGCGTCCGGCAAGCTCTGGCTCGAAATAACGAACCTGGATCCCGAAAAGCCGGTCGACCTGGATGCGGAGATCACCGGCATGACGGCGAAGTCGGCGAAGGGAGAGACGCTGACTGCGTCCGCCGTCGACAGTGTGAACACATTCTCAGCGCCCAACGCCGTCGTGCCGAAACCGGTCTCCGCAAATTTGAAAGCCGGCAGGCTGACAGTGACGGTCGAGCCTAAGTCGGTGACGGTCATCTCTCTGGAGCCATGAGGAAAATGAAGACGCTGCGAGTATTCTGTGAAGTGACGCTCACTGTGGCCGCATGCGGGCTCGTGGCGGCCCAGGTGCAAACACAGGTTCCACCGGTGGTCCAGGGCGCAAAACCGGTCACGGTCGAGCACATCAAGATCCACGGTGCCGCCCTGGAGGGCAACCTGGAGGGGGACGCCGTCGACCGCGACGTTATCGTCTTCCTGCCGCCTGGCTACCAGAAGGACGAACGCCGGCGGTATCCGGTGGTCTACGCGCTGCATGGTTACTCCATCGGCGCCGAGCAGTGGACCCATGAAATCCACGTGCCGCAGACTGTCGAAGGCGCCTTCGCGCAAGGCGCCGGTGAGATGATCGTCGTTCTGCCGGACTCGAAGACGTTGCACAACGGCTCGATGTATTCGAGTTCCGTCACCACCGGCGATTTCGAGAAGTTCATCTCTCACGATGTGGTTGCGTACATGGACGCGCATTACCGGACAATTCCGGACCGCAAGAGCCGCGGTTTGGTTGGGCACTCGATGGGAGGGTATGGTGCGACCCGCATCGGCATGAAGCATTCCGACGTCTTCGGCAGCCTGTACATCATGAGCCCCTGCTGCCTGTCCGCGCGAACGGGCGGCCCCGCAAACCCGGAAATCGACAAAGCCCTCGAGGCGGTGAAGACACCGCAGGATTCGGCCAATCTGCCGTTCTTCGCGCGCGCCCAACTCGCTAGCGCAGCGGCATGGTCGCCCAACCCCAAGAATCCACCGCTCTATCTCGATCTGCCGGCGAAGGACGGGACGGCGCGACCCGAGGTGCTGGCTAAATGGGCGGCCAACGCGCCCCTCGCCTTTATCGATCAATATATTGGCAATCTCCGCCAGTACCGCGCGATCGCACTGGACGTGGGGGACCAGGACCGCTTACGTACCGATACCGGCAAGCTGCACGACGTTCTCGATTTATACGGAATTGCGAACAGCTTTGAAGTGTATTCAGGCACGCACACCAGCGCCGTGGCGGATCGCTTTCAGAATCATGTCCTGCCGTTTTTCAGCAAGAATCTTTGCGTTGAGGCGGGCTGCCACTAAGAAGACATCACACAATGTTGAGAAGCATGGACAGAGGATGAACATGGCAACACGAACGCCTGAGTCTTTGCCGTCAGCAATCTGAAATGGAGCGCTGTTCTCGCCGGCTGGGCTATGTCGTCATGGCTGCAAATGCAGAGGCTTGTATCCGGAGCGCTCCGTGAATGCGTTAGCGCTAAAATGCACGGCCGGAGCGCTTCGGATACAAGGCATTGAACTGAGCCGCACTACGTCGTGGGTTTTGAATCGTAACCTATTGGTTTTTGTCTCGGAATGATGGGTGGGCGGAAGGCGGAATAGGCCGGCAAATGGTTTAATGCACGCCGGTGATGCGCAGGAAAGTGGGATGGCCGGGTGGAGGAGGCAACACGTGGGGCCAGGGAATGGAGATACACGGTGTCCGGACAGGAATCTCCTGTCGCTCAGATGAGCAGGGGTGGGTTCGGTGAGGGCTGCGGCGGCGGGTGCGATCATCATGATGTGTCTTGTAGCTGAGGCGTTCTGCAAAAGCTGAGCATCCGGTGCGCGATTCTATCGGGCGGGATCACCTCGGCCAGGACTAACCGTCCGAGTTTGCAAATGGGGCAGCGATGCGACTCCGGATCTGGGACCTTGGATTCAGCGTCGGATGCCGCAGGCGGGCCCGGGTTGGTAACCGGTGATGGGAAGTTCAGCAAGGAGCGGCACAGTGCCAGTTTCTGGTTGCGGACGCGATTGGCGAGGAAACCGAATTGCCGGATGCGCACAAAGCCCCGCGGTAGGACATGCAGGAGAAATCGGCGCATGAACTCGACCGCGTCCAGCGTCATGGTCTTGGTCCGGCTTTGGTCCGCGTAATCTTTCCATTGAAAGGAAACTTGGCCATTCTCCAACGACAACAGACGACTATTGGAGAGGGCCACTCGGTGGGTGTAGCGTGCCAGATATTTGAGCACTTGTTCGGGTCCGCCGAAAGGTGCCTTGGCGTAGACGACCCATTTGATCTTGCCGCTGTGGTCGCATAGTGCTTTGAAGGCGTCGGGCTGGGCCAGTGGTGCGAGTTCCCCGTGGAAGTGCAGTTGGCCCTTGCGGAAGGCCTCGCGCAAGTAGGTCAGGAATGTGTTGCGGAACCGCGTGCTGAGGACTTCTACCGGGAGGAAGAACGAACTGCCGCTAGCGATCCAACGCGCGCCGTCTGGAGCGATACCGCCACCGGGCACTACACAGTGTATGTGCGGGTGGATGTGAAGGTTTTGTCCCCAGGTGTGCAGCACGGCCAGAAAACCGATGGCGGCGCCCAGGCGCTTGGGGTCCGCCGCAATCGTCAGCAAAGTCTCGGCTGCGGCACGAGTTATACAAGATGACGCGTGCCCGCAGTCATACTCCTCTACGTGCCCGCCGAGCGCGGAAGTACGGCAGTCGCGGATGTCGCGCAGTGCCTTCTTCTGAGACGGCGAAAGGGTAGACCCCCACACCGTCAGGAAGTCGGCCTCGTGTTTGCGGAAGACATCGGCCAATTCCAGCCGATGCTCGTTCATCGCTTTGGCAGAATGGTCTGGACCAGATCGATGGGGTCCAACAGTTCCAGAGGGCTCGTGGTACTCCGCACGGCCAAGTCGGCGACATGCAGATAGCGCGCGGTGGTTTCCAGTCTGGCGTGTCCCAGCAAAAGTTGAATCTTGCGGATATCGCAGCCGGCTTCGAGCAGATGCGTGGCGAAGGCGTGGCGCAGAGAATGCGGGTGGATGGCCTTAGTAATACGGGCTTTACGCGCAGCGCCCCGGCACGCCAGGTAAATGGACCTCACGGAGATGGGCTGGCCGGGCTGGCTGCTGGGAAACAGCCACTCAGCCGGACGTTTCCAGCGCCAATAGGACCGCAGCAGTTCCAGAAGCCTGGGAGGCAGTAGGGTCTGGCGGTCTTTGTGGCCTTTGCCGCCGCGTATCCAGAGGACGTGGCGGGCGCTATCGATGTCGCCGGCTTGGAGTTTGGCGACCTCGGAGACCCTGGGGCCGGCGGCATACATAGTGGTGAGCAGCGCGCGATGGCGGAGGTTACGGGGTGCTTCGAGCAGGGCCTGGACCTCTTCCCGGCTCATGATGATCGGGAGCTTCTGCTCCTTTCTTGGAAACGGAATCCGATCAATGCTCACCTGCCGGTTCAGTGTTTGCGTATAGAGGAACCGAAGCGCAGAGACGACTTGGATGTATGTGGACTGCGAGAGCCCACTTTCCTTGACCAGAAACAGTTGATAGGCCCGGATATGTTCGGCTCCGAGCTGGTCGGGCGATTTGCCAAAATGCTTGGCGAACTGCGCGACTTGTAGAATGTACCCCCGGATGGTGGTGGGGCCAAAGCACTCGGCGACCGGCTAGAGTACTTCCAGATCGGCCGTCCATCCAGAATCCTCCGCACGTAAGCGCACTGACACACCACTATTACTTCGGCGGCCCGCGGCACGCTTCGGAGTGTTGGTACCCATCCCGATCCCGTCCAAACACGTCCATCCCGTCGCCCGCAGAAACGCAGCCAGGTTGCGGACCGATTCGGCGGTCACCGGGTAATACTGCGCCTGTGGCTCACCCACCACCTAGCGCGTCTGCGGATGTTTGGGCTCCGGCGACTCCGGCCTCGGCTTCCACCACTCGAACTCGCTCGTGTTTCCACCCAACCGCAGCACAGCTTTCGGGCTCAGCGCCTTGAACTCCCGGATCAGCCCCGTGTTCTGCGCGGAAAAGACGTCAGGATCCAGGAGTTGCTGCACCTCATAGGAGAGCCCGACGTAATCCTCTGGCACGTGTGGCCCGGTGGCCTCGGGCGGATTCGTCAAAGTCACGTCGGCCGCGGATTGCGCGCGCATACGCGTGGCGGCAACACTCATGGCGGCAGCAGCAAGAAAACGGCGCCGGCTGATCCAGTTCATCCTGATTGCTCTTTCCTCCGGAGCTGCACATGCGCCCCGCTCTTTTCGCTACCAAAGCTGGATTCTCGACGGTCCTCAAAGCTCCTACTGAACCTCTCTGAGGTCAAAATAGGCCAAATTCACGTTGCCGCCGGTCAAAATGTGTACGGTGAAAACATTCTTTCCCTTACTAAGGGGAAGCTTGAAAAACCGCCAAGCCAAGTTCCAGTGATGCCACTGACGCCAAGCCACGGGATCTGCAGAGTCAAACGTTGTGGGGACCGGCAGCGGTCCTGTTGCGTCTTTTCCATTCAGGTCGATAGAAATAGTTCCGCCACGATTGGCGGGGTAGAAAAAATCGGCCAGATAAGTTCGCGCGTGCGCCACATCGACAGTAAAGTTGAACCACTCGCCAGGCTCGGTCCAGCCAACATATAGAAGGTCTGCAGGAGGCACGACCTTGCCGAAGGGATTGTCGTCAATCGGCGTGGGCTGCTGGTGAAACTTCGTATAGGAAATATCGACCCCTCATGAACACGGAATTCATTCGGATAGCTTCCATCCGCCGGATTCAACTCGCCGCTGCCATGATTCTGTGGATCGGAGTCGTGAAACGCAATTCCTTCGCCGCCCAGGTCGTAATAGGCGCACACCCGTCCAGGTATTTTCTGTGGGCCGCCATGATACACGTTGTCGTGATACGGAACTCCCTCGTATCGGCTTAGAAACGATTGAGACGATGCTGTCGCAGGCAGCATCAACGCTGCCATGAAGCAAAGACGCACCGTAATACGGTTCATCAGTCAATTACCTCAGCATCGAGTTGCTTCTGCATTCCCGCAGGGAATGCCTGAGTCCGGCTCCAAGCGGATGGCTCTCATCTTTTTCTTTCAGCTCACTTGGAACAATTCGATTCCGTGCGCTCTCCCGAGATTTCGCGAGTACCTCTTTTCTTTTCCGTTCGTCCAATGCTCAAATACGCCAAGGCTGCCGCACCGGACGCCGTCGCGTTCCGGCTCATACACCGTCTTGGAAGGTGGGTCGTTCGCGAGAGCGGCTTCGCGCAGATAATTGTCCGCATTGGCGATATCGGGAAGATCGGTCCATTCCGAAGTTAGAAAATCGAAGCCTACGGAGTCGATCGCCACACCCGTCAAGCGACAAGAAGATGCTGCTCGGCCAGGCGTCGTTGAATGGCGTCATCTTCCACTTGCGACCAGGCGGAGGGTCCGCACTATCACTTGCGTAGAGACCGTCTATGAGAAATAGAATAGTTTTCTCGCCGATATCCTTATGGCCCAAAAAATCTACAACCGCGGAGTAACTTGCCGATCCGTCTCGATTGTGGGGGAAGCCGTCGTGCGCGTTCTTGTGCCAGTCGGGATTGATACTCGTAGCCCCGAACAGATTTTTCGCGCAAAGCGTAACACCTGAACTAACGTGGCCTTTCAACAAAGCCGCATCGATTAGGTAAGCAGCCTCGACAACCGTGGTATCAAGTCCCGAAGCGTTGCGGCTGGTAATGGAGTACGGGATCGCGTTGGGTTTGAACTCGGCCTTCAATCGTCCGTCGCCACCAATATGGTCCACGAACAAAACGCCGGGAAATTCTCTGTGAATCTTCTCATAGAGATTGTCTGGAATGAACCGGCTGGAATCGAAAACGGCGATCGACGACGGCTGCACCCTCCCTGGCCCGGTTAATTGTCGCACGAGGGAAAGGATCAAATGAAATGACGAATTCAGCCGGTCGATCGTGCCGTGTCCCGTTGTGTTGTTCAGGTTCGCCTTGATCGCGATCTTCTCCCCGGTTCTGTATCCCGCGTTGCCTCGGCCATGCGTGCGATTGAAATGTTGAAAGACAGCCGTCCAGGCCAGAGCATCGCTTTTTTGATCGGTAAGGCGCGGATAGAGTTGGAGACCATGCGGTCAATTACTGACTGATGGTTGTGGGCGTCTTCCCACCAAGAACCTGTCCCATCCCAGGTCACTGCCGCCGAATCGTGCGCCCAGGTGACACGTCCCGGAGCAATACCTCGGGGAACTCCTAATGGCGAAAGCGGCGAGTCGAACGGAGAGGAACGCAAAGTGCTGCTGGCCGCGAGCGAGAGGGCGAGTTGCCGGCGCGTCAGTTTCATTTTTTGTTGGTTCCTTCTTTCCATAGCTCCTGTTTTCCGTCTGTGCCAGTTGACACCACGAGGAGCGTAGCTATCGCAAGGTCGTCTTGCTCCTGGCGAACGTTTCCCAGGCTGCCTCACTCCTACCGCTCCCTTGGTGAACCGCATCACTTTAATAGTGAACCGGTTTACTGTTCCGGGTCGATTCGATCACACATCGAAGATGCTTGTCAAGGCCAAGGACGTCGACAGGCCAAAGAAGTGGACGTGATATGCTGGCCTCGATGAAATCGGAGCCCATGAATTCCACCGAGCCCAAACATACGTCACAGGCGGATTCAGACCACCGAATCACATTGAGCGAGTTGGCCGAACGTGTCGGCCTGTCGCGAACGACGATCTCGATCATTCTAAATGACGTCCCCGAAGCGACACGTTTTCCGGAGGAAACACGGCAGCGTGTCATGGAATCAGAGAAGCGACTTGGATATCGCCCTAACTATTTCGCACATTCGCTCGGCAAAAGGCGCAGTTACCTGATCGGAGTCATCGCGCCCGATTTCGGCGATGGTTTCGAGGCCGCATTACTGAGCGGATTCCAACGGCATCTGTTGAATACGGGAAACATATCCTTCGTATCCACTCACCTCTGGTCCCCATCACTTCTCAAGCGTCATGTCGAGACGCTTTGCGATCGCGGCGCAGAGGGCCTGTTGTTGATCAACTCCACCCCGAATGAATCGCCTGGTATTCCAGCCGTGACCATATGTACGGAACGCTCGCCCATATGGAGCACGCGAGTTTCCATCGACAACGCTTTCGGCGTTAGCAAAGCGATTCATTACCTCGTTACCCTGGGCCATAGAGAGACTGCGTTCATTAAAGGCCTTGAAGGGAGCGGCGACACAGAAGAACGCTGGAACGCGGTGCTTGCGACATGCAAGACGTTTGAGGCTTCGTGTCGAACTTGGTCTTACAGTTCAGTTGGAGCGACTCGAACACCTTAGCACTGGCCATGCCGAAGAGGGGCGCATCGCGGCCAGGGCGTTACTCCGTCGCTGCAATCCCTTCACCGCGGTCGTTGCCTTCAATGACATCGCAGCACTACTGTAATTCGGACCGTGGGTTGATCTTCGAATCGGAGAGCTGCTGCTTACGTTAGCAGCTTCGTATACTGACGGCTTTACCTGCATCGGTGGGCTTTTTGCTTCGAAGCGTAGAGGAACCCGAAATCAGGGCCGCAACGGCCGGTTGAAATCAGAGATCCTATAACCAGCGATGCCTTAGCTATGAAAGGCGGAGCAACCGGCCTGCTTGCGGCTGCGTACCTGCGGATGCGCTTCCCGAACCTGAGGCTAGCCGTGGTCGAGGGCCCGCACAAGAACCGTCCAATTGTCGGCGAATCCTTCGTCGAATCACGGTCGATTTCCTTATGGAACTTGGAATGGGCGCTTGCCTTATTGAAAAGTACTATCCCAAGCATGGCCTCACCTATTGTTTCAAGCTCGACATCGACCCATCCCGTCGATCGTACTTACATTGTAGACGAAGCTCCGGCGGTACCACCGTTACTTTCTTTCCAAATAAATCGCTTCACATTCGATCACGAGGTACGTGAGCGCAACCTAAAGAACGGGGTACAGACGATCGATGGCACTGTAACCGGAATCGATATCGGCAGGACCGATGAGTTGCACCCTGTGACCGTGCATGACTCCGCACAACAGAAACACACACCGCGTGCGCGCTGGTTGATCGACGCGACCGGGCGCAACCGCGTGCTCTCCAGGTTGTTGCGGCTTCACGAGGCGGTCAAAGAACAGAAGAACGTTTTCTGGTTCCGGCTGGTGAATTTCAATCCTGAAATCCTGGGCCGTATTCACGCTCTGAAAAAGAAAAACCGCGCCTTTGTTCCTTATTTCGCCACTCATCATTTCTTTTGGAAAGGGTAACTGGATCTGGTGCATCCCCATGCGGTCGCCCGAAGACCAGCCCTTGATCAGCATCGGCATCACGTACCGCAAGGACATCTATCCTTATGGCGAGGTGCGCACGATGGTGCAGTTCTTGGAGTGCGTCGGGCGTGAGCACGAGGTGATCGTCGAACTCGCGCGCAGCGGCACTGTCGTGGACACAAATTTCTACTGCTCTTACATGTGGGAATGCCGCCAGCGCTATTCATCCGATGGGTGGTACGTCATCGGCGATGCGGGCGACACCGCCGATCCACTCTACAGCGTTGGGATGGCCTTATCGTCGGTACGGATCCGGCAGATTGCGGCGATAATCGAGCGGGAGTTGAACGGCCGCGACACGCACCAGTTCACGACGGATCTCGATACCGCGATCGCCACGTTTCAACGCGGGGTGACGCGAGATACAACACGATTGTATGAATGCATGGGTGACGCCTACCAGTGTCATCTCCGCGTCCATCTCGTAGTGACCGAACTTTTCGACCTCGCGCTCCCTTTGCTTATGAACGAGTGTCTCTGGGACCCGCTGATGGCGAAACTTGTTAACCAGTTCTTCAAACTCGAAACACTTGCGGCTGACTCGGGAAAGTTCCATGATCTTATCCGGCAGGTTAGCGCAAATCCGAAGAACCGGGCAGTCCGTAACATCATTAAGTCCAGTCCGGCGCTTCGATGAACAGCGCATTCTACGAATACTACCGCGAGGGGGACATTCCGGCGTCTTTGTCTCGTATGCTGTTCAGCCTTGCACGTTTACGGGTCGCTCTTCTCGGAAAGCTTGGCTGGCGAGGGCTGATTCGCTTCAGCCAACAGGGGGCGCTATTG
Source organism: Bryobacterales bacterium (assembly GCA_963818855.1). GTDB lineage: Bacteria > Acidobacteriota > Terriglobia > Bryobacterales > Bryobacteraceae > Bog-159. Next base: position 268,101 of record CAWFUH010000003.1, read on the forward strand.
AAAGATGTGTTGCGGGGTGTGCTTCTGGTGCCCTTCCAAGGCACCAATTGCGGGAGAGCAGGCTGCTACGCATGGCCTTCCGTTCCCACGAGCTCGGGTCCGCAGCCAAGGACATGACATCCGGCCGGTCATCTGGATGAGAATCTATCGTTTTGAGGGCTTCCGGAGCATTTGTTTGTAAGGAGAGCGACGAGCGACGGGTCGCCTGGACGACCTCGAGAGTCTACATCCAGGCACCCAAGCTGGGTCGGCCCCCGGGGCATTCGCGAGTGAAGACTCCTCACTCTAATGGGTCGTAGTAGCCGAGTCTCCAGGAGATGGAAACCGGTTTGACCCCGGGTGGGCGCGCGAGGCGCAGAGAAACGCGGTGGAACTTTCCATCGCGCATCACGCGGTCCGGGCTGTAGGCTAGAACGTAATCAGCGCGGATTTCGTCGTTTACGCGCGTCATTTCACGATCGAGATCCACGCGGCCGTCGATGGCGACGTTCCTTCCGCCGGTGACATAGCAGAGCCGATCCAGAAGATCGGGGCCGAATGCGGTACTCTCGTCTTGGAAAAATTGGGCAATACTGACCGCATACACTTGGGCTGGCGTCTCCAGCAACACTCGCCGTACCTCGGCCTCCCGGTAGCGGCTCCGGTTGTCGCCACCATCGGAGAGAACCAGAATGACGCGCCTTTGATTGTGCGCCCGGCGCACCAGCGACGCCGCACGCTCCACAGCATCCAAGCAGAGCCGTACGCCCATGGCTAGCCGCCCCCATAAGCCGCGCCTGAATGGCCCCGGTGTCGGTTGTGAAATCGGACTCAAGCACCACCCGGTCCGAGAAACTGATTAGCGCGAACTCGTCGCTTTCAGTGGAACCTTTCAGGAACTGCTTGACTGCCTGCACGCATTGCGTAACACCCTTCCCCATGCTGCCGCTCTCGTCAAGCACGATAATTACCGACACGGGAACCTCGGTTTCGCTGACCGATAGGATGTGCTGCTCGGCGCCACGCTCGAACAAGTGAAAGGCCTCCGCGGGCAACCCCCGGACTGGGCGTCCCTCCTGGTCGAGTACTGAAACGTCGATCAGAACCAGATTCGACGACACGCGGAGGATAGAAGGACTGGCGGACCGGCGAATCTGTGCGACAGCGATGCTATTGTTGTCGAGAAGATCCGGCGCCGGCCCGACGGATTGTGACCATCCCCCGTAAGCGAGGATCGGAAGGAGCAGCAATGGGCAAACAAGAACTCGGCAGATGGGATGCGGCATACGTCCTCTTTCGCTACCAAATCAGTCTCAAACGAAATTGGGTCTCCTGGCGTCGCGCCTGGGTAACCTGCCCGAAGGTGGCACCACCCACGTGCTGCCGGGGTTCTTGGATTGCGCTTGGTTACACGCGTTGAACACCTCCGCCGAAACTTGCGGATCCGGTACCTCATGGGGCAAGGCCGCCGCCGATCACGGGAGGCGATCGCGATGGCAGCCCGGTGAATTACGGAACAATGCTTAGTAGATACGCATGTCGATGGTGTTATTCAGCTCGTGGTCCGGCTGTCCGTTGTAAGTGCCGGCCACAAACGTGGAGTCGAACGACGTGTAAAGGTGGCTTTTTCCCGCTGTGCCGGTGCCGCGAGCCTTAATGCCCATGTATAGGTCCGACTGGAGGAAGCCCAGGTTTTGTGGATCGCTATCGATAGGATCCAGTATCGTCGTCACCCGTTGCGGTGTTCCGACGGCGATCGCACCGGCAGCGATTTGGTTGCGCATTACCTCAACCTCGTGGTTGTATTTGTCGGCCGACGCGCTCATATAGGACAGATTCACAATACCCGTTGAAGTATCGGTCGAGATCGCTTCAAAGAAATGATGTCCGCTGGCTGTATCCACCGACACCGGAGTGGTCCACGTATTTCCATTATCGGCCGACGTCGTCATCACCACTTCCGCATCCAGGCAAGCCCCGCCCGGAAAGGGACTCTTGCAATCCTCATAAGTGAGGAACGTCGTGAATCCGCCGCCGGCATTGGTCCGGTTGGTATGTTTCGGATTAGTAAAGTCCATGATGTTGATGTTCACCATAGTCGTCAGACTATTCAAGTTGGGAGACAACGGATTAGCCACGTGGGTAACCATTGTGGTACTGCCACACACCGGCGCGCTGGGAGCCGTGGCCGGTGTGCAGGTTGTGAACAGGACGTCCAAGCTTCCGTCTGTGTTCATGTTGGTGAACGAGACCGTGATCAGTCCGTCGGACCGCACCTGCACACCGGCAAACCCGGCGGCTGTATTGGATCCGCTGACGAGCACAGGCGCGGCGCATACCAGCGTGGCCGAGCAAGACGCCAGCATCACCGTATTGGTCTGGGCGGCGAAGTTAAACTGGACGATCGCGACGTAGACATTCCCCGAACCGTCGCCGGCGGAAGTGGGCCGCTCATCCACCGCGATGCGCGGTAGATCGTCTATCGAATCGAACTGGGGTTCAGCGAAGAGCAGCACCGGCGGGGTAGCCATCCAGCAGGATGCCGCTCGCGCTTCAGTGTGTGTGCCGGAGGGACATGCGCTCGGGCTGAGCAGACGGGACGCGGATACCCGAAATAGTCCTACGCCGCCCATGGCGGAACCAATGCGCTGGTCGGCCATGAAGAATGCGTCGCGAGCGGGGTCCGCGGCAACCGCGGGATCTCCCGCTCCCATTACCGTGACGCCTTGCGCCGAGAATTTCGGCAACCCACCTTCGAACTGTACGCCGCAATCGGCGACTGCGGCGCGATGCACATAGTATCCACTAACGCTCCGATCCCAGTGCTTGTCCGATGTCAGATTGCCGCGCCAGTCGTTCGCAGCCTGCACGATGAGATCCTCGTTGGGGCCCACCCGGTTCAACAGAAAGTCCGCCGAAGCCTGATTCTGGGCAACGGCGTTGGCGCGTGGTTCCAAGTTAAACCGGGCGCCTTGGGGCCCGCCGCAAGGAGAGGGCGCGGGGGCGGGAGACTCTGCTTCGGTGGTGAGATCCGCGAACCATGCCGGTGGGACCGCAGTGGTCTTCGAAGGTTCGCCGAACGCGCGTATGGCCGGCGCCGCCAGTGGATGTCCGGTGGCCTTTAGAAAGGCGCGGCCCTCTTCGGAAGCGAGGAACCGCAGCGTAGCAGAAGGCGGGACACGAAAATTGCGGAATGCCTCGGGCACCACAGGTCGCTGGGCGCCGAACGCGGAAGAGATGAGAAGGCTTGCAAGAGTATAGGTAAGTCGTTTCATTGTTTCGTTTCCCCTAGTACTGCAGATTAGTTAAATGGTTGTTAACGTCCGCGCTGTTAACGCCGGCATAAACGCCAAACACGCTATCCCAGGTAAATCCGACATACGCGCGGCTCTGCCCGGACACACCCGTACCATTCGCCGCGATACCGAGGCGGTCGCCGAAAGCTACCGGTTGACTAAGTATCACGATTGGCGGGCTTGCCTGTACGTCCCCAAAGTCCGAGGTCAGTAGATGAGGCTCTCCGACCGTTGTAGTACCTGGTGCGATCTGGGCTAGAAATATTTGCGGCCGCAATTGGAAACGGTCGTTTTCGGTCGAATAGTAACCCACGTTGACGGTGTTCGTGGACGTATCCAAGGCTACTGCGCCGAAAAACTGTTGTCCGGCACTCGTGCTCACTTTCGTTATCGGGCTCCAAGACGCTCCGCCGTCTGTGGAGCTTGTTACGACGACATCAGTCTTGGGGCAGAAGGCGAGCATTTCGCCCACCTTCTGAATCACCGCCACGTCACAGCGATCGTAGACCAGGAAAGTGGTGAACGTCGTTCCGTCGCTTTCCAGCCGGTTCACGTGTCGAGGGTAAACCACGCTGTCCATCGGTAAGTCGCCGATCAGGACGGTGGCTGGATTATTCTCAGTCGTCACCAGTTGCGGTGAACCGCATGTGGGCGCAGTGGGCGCCCCATTAGGCGTACATGTGACGAACATAATGTCGTCCGCACCGGTGGAGGTGAGGTTCCCGTACGAGACGGTGATCAGGCCGTCCGGGCGAACCTGCACGAAACTGAAATCCGCATTGAGATCGCCGGAACTGACAACGATCGCGTCACTGCAGTTGAGTGTGGGTTGGTACACGCATTAAGTAAGATGTTTGTACCTGGGCGCGCTAGCTCAGTCACCACCGTGTACAGATCGCCTGCGCCCGTTGCAGAACCGGTATGGCGGGGGTCGGCAGCCATGTGCGGCGACGATAGGGCTTGATTTATCCCCACCTTGTTGATGACTGTGCCGGTGGGCCAGCAAGACGTACTGTCGGTGCTGGTCTGCGTTCCGCTGGGGCAGACCGTCGAACTCAGCAGATTCGCAGACGTCGTCCGCAAAATGCCCACAGCGACTTGACCAAGGAAATCAGCGAATCTCAGATCCACGATGAAGAACGCGTCGCGCGCGGGATCGGCGATCACCGTAGGGGTGCCGTCCGGACTAAATTCGTTGTCGATCGCCGGCAGCCCACCTTCAAAGTCGGGCCGGCAGTTGCCGCTGGATCTCTGCACGTAGAAATCATCGGCGGTAGACCCGAGACTACGGCCATCGAAGGCGGTCGCGACGACCAGATCCATATCTGGACCGACGCGGTTGGGGAGCATGGCGACGGATAGCGCAGTCTGCACCACCGCGTTAGGCCGAGGCTCCAGGTTGAATCGATTGCCGTCCCGGCCGGTGCATCCGGACTGCGCCCGCGCGCCCGGCAATGCGACCAGCGCCACGCTGAGGAAAAGACTCTTCGGCGAGAGTAGGTTCATAAGTTGTGCTCCCTGGTTGAGTGTACGTAGACACCCGAAGATTTATTCCACTAACTTGTAAACACTCGGTAAATCTTCGCTGAACGGAGGTAACCCGGGTGCCATGCCCTCGCGCAAGCTTCGGTCGTTGTCCGTTGCAGCAGGGGGCCACGTGAACAAATTAATGATGTGTTGCCCCTGGTGGTACAAGAGACGGCTCTGACAATCCAGCGCGAAGTCCAGCGTGCCATTGAACACACGGCTTTACTGTGTGCCGATCAGATGACGGACTGTCTCGGGTGATCTGGGCCGCCAGACTTCCAATAATCTGATTCGCAGATCGGGGGCCTGCGCGAACGCACGGAGTGTGGTCCAAAAGAGCGATATTGTCGGTGTGATGAGCCGAAGGATGCGTGGGTCCCCCCTAAGAACAAAGACGCGGAGTCTCCAACTGAAGGAGACCGCGCGCTACTGTCAGGCCACTACGCGCCGCTCGCGGTTACTGCTGCACCGCGAATACAACGCCGCATCCGCCAGGGACGTTGCTGAAGGCTGAACAACCGGTTTTCTTGCGGTCGAGGTCGCCGGCTGCCCCTGCCGCGCCAAAGATCTCGCCGTTGGGGCCGAGGGCAAGCCTATCGTCCGCAGGGAGGGCTCCGTCGGCCCCAGGAAGGTATACAAAATCGTCTCCGTCCAATTCGTGAATGAGCCTCTCCGTGACTTGCCCGCCAGCTCCGGGGGTTACCGCGAACACCGTGCCCTGCAAGGCGCTTCCGCCATTCTCGGTCGTGCCGACCAAGTCGCCCGCCTGGTCAAGGATCACGCCGGAGAAAGGATTCCAGCCAGTGCTGGCGTCCGCGAAGCTATACAACGTGCTCTCGGTCCATGTTCCATCCGCGTTGGGCGTCAGTTCATACACGCTACCGCACATCCCTACCCCGCCGTCTGGGTCGCCGCAGGTCGACGAGTTGCCAGCGCCGCCAAACGCCGTCGCGCCCCACAGGTTCCCGGCCTTGTCGAACGCCAGCCCGCCCGCAGGATTCTCGCCATCTGGGGTGCCCTCCCCTGTGAAGGAATGGAGAATTGTCTCCGTCCACTTCACGTTCGCCAGGTGCAGCTTGTAAGTCGTGCCGAAACCGTTGAAGGAGGAGTGGCTCACGCCGCCGCCACCGTTGAAGGTGTTGCCGTAGAGATTTCCCGCTTTGTCAAACGATTAAACGGCCACTAGGATTACATCCATCGTTCCCGGGAGGTTGCCCGATTCCTATGCCCTGCGGGTTGAACTCGTACAGGATGGCCTCCGTCCACTCTCCACCTGCGGCGGCGGGGGCCGACAGTTCATAAACAATGCCGCACCCGGCGCCGCCGTTCGGGGTGGTCCCATAAAGGTTGCCCTTTGAATCGAACACTACGGCGGAACCCGGGTTAGCACCATCGCCAGTTGCCTGCGAAAAGCCGTGGATTGTCTGGAAGGTCAGGCGGCCACCCGCGTTCGGCGTCAATTCGAAAACCGTGCCGTCGACGGACGCCGTTCTACGGCCGAAGCTGGCCGTGCCAAGAAGATCGCCCTTTGCGTTGAACGTCAGGCCTCCACCAGGACCGTAACTGCGCACCGGGAACCGGCCACAAGCGCCACCGTTACGGCAGCTAGCGCCAACCCTTTGCTGACGGCGGTCCTACACCTTCCGTAGTAGAGTTCGTTGCTTATTTTCGTTTTTTGTCCCTCTTCATAAATGCTTCACAGTGCCCGTCGTGTCTTCAGCGGTGCTCCTGAGAACGGAGATTTCGGCCGTTCCACTGAATCAGACTCTTGTGAGGTGGGTGATATTCCAGGGAGTAGCCAAAAAAGTTGTTAAGAACAAAAGCAAAAAGAGGTCGGGCAAACGCGAGAACCCCGTCCCGCAAGAATTGCTCGGGAATGTTTCCTCGCGAGGTCCAGCGTCCACGCTGAGGAAAAGACTCTTCGGAGAACTGAGCTCATAAGTTGTGTTGTCTGTTTTAGCGTACTTAGAAACTCGAATATTTATTCCGCTAAATTGCAAACATTCTGTAAATCGTCATTGGACGATGGCGAGCGCTGGGTGCCGTGCGCTCGCGATCGACCCGCACGAAGTACATCTCATCTGATTTAGCAGACAGACCAGCCGGCGTGAAGTGGGGGATGCCGGTGGCGGTGCTCGTCCGGGAGGTCAAGGCGAAATTCGGGCGGACGCCGGCATGCGGTTACCGTCTGTATAAATCCTCAAACTGCCGCAGTTCGCCGACGTTCAGATTCGATACGGCCCACCAACTCATCCAGCTTGCGGTCCAATGGACAACGTGATAACCGTTTCGGTCAAGCTCCGGGCCGCCATCCGTTGCATCCGAGGGCCACGTGAACACATTGATAACGTGTTTCCGCCGCTGATACACGAGGGCCGCCACCGGACGGCCGCCCACGTAATCGATCCGCCCGCCAATTAAGGGGAAGCCTTGAGCCGCGAAGTCTCTGACGTCCGGCGAGAAGTCTAGCTTGCCATTGAACCACGGCTTTACCGTGTGCTGATCGGATGAGGGTACATCCAGGAGGTGTGCGCCCATCAGCGATCGCACGTGGCTCGATAAGACATCCTGCGCGACCAGATCCGCACCGGAAATCCGCGAACGGAACAAGGCGATACTCCATGCAGCCGAAACCGCTAGGTCTCGGACCGCCTGAAAAGGTTCTAATATATTCGAATGCATAGATTGAGTTTCGGACGGACTGGCCTGTGATGTTCCATTCCTTCGGATTTTCCGCAGGTTAGCCTTCGTAGGATGGTCTTCGCGCTCTTGGTGCGGCTTTTTGAGCGCAGCGCGCCTGGTTTCGCGGAGCGTAATTTCAACGGGCTGGTTCAGCCTGCGGTCGCCGTCAGTGGTGGCGGGGCGGTTTGTACTTGAACACCCTGCGGGCCTTCTGCCGCGTGAACCGCCAGTTGATCTTGGTCCGCCTCTGGTCGGCCCGATGGTTCCATGCCTTGGTTTCCCGCTTTAGCTTCCTCAGATCCGGAATCCGCCGTTTGCCCAGACATTGCCGCGCGTACAGGCTGAGTTCGATTTCCGCTTGATTGAGCCAGCTTCCGTGTTTTGGGGTGTAGTGCACGGTGAGCCGGTCCCAAATGTCCCCGCCCTTCTGCTCGCCGAGGTAATCGGTCAATGATTTGCGGGTGTGTATGTTGAGGTTGTCCATCACAATGTGAATCGTGCTGGCCGCCGGATACTGCTCCACGACGTGCCCCACGATGCGCGCGAACTCGGCGCCGGAACGGTTGGGTGTGGCGGTGGTGAAGTGGCGGCCGGCCTTCGGTTCCACCACGCCAAATACGTTCGCCGTGCCGCACCGTTCATATTCATTGTCCTGCTTGCCGGGTTTTCCCGGTTTGGCTGGTATCGGGGGGCGCACGTCATCGTGCAGCGAGATCGGTTTCTCATCCAAGCAAACGACGGGTTGGTCCGGATCATAGGGCTTCTCGTAGACCCCCAGTGTGTCTTCCATCTTTTCGATGTATTCCGGGGTCAACTCGGCCACGCACCACATTTTTTTCCCGCCACGGCTTCAACTCGTGGCTCTGCAGCAAAACCCGGATTGTTTCTCGGCCCACCTTAGGCACCAGTTTCCGCTTGACGGCTTCTTCCACGATCAAGCGCACCGTCCAACGTGCCCGCCCCTCCGGCGCTTGACTGCAAACCATGGCAATGATGCGTTGCTTCTGGGAGTCGTCGAGAACCTCGTGGGCACCTGGCCGCTGCTTGTCGTAGAGAGCGGCATTCAGGCCGCCACTGTTGTAGCGATGGGCGATCTGACGGATCGCCTTGGGCGTAAGAGGGACTGTTTTGGCGACACGAGGTGCCGTGACGCCATCGGCAAGTTGTCGTAGCACAATAGCGCGGAGGACGACACGCACTTGCTGAATGCCACCTCGCAGCAGTTCAACAATCTGAGTCAGATCCTTAGGCTTTACCTTAATTGGGACAGGGCGGCGAGCCATGTCTCAGGATAGCTTAAAACATTTCCCGATGGAAGCGTTTTATAGAACTATTTCAGGCGGTCTGAGACCTAGCAGGACGGCGGCCGCGATCGCCATCCTGGGCCAAAATGGGGCGGCTTGCCGGGCGGCTTGTCGGTCCGACTGGCGCACCGAAACCGAAATATGCCCGCGCAGGCCAGCGGGCGCACGATAATAAGGCGCGTGGGCCCGGATGCTGGCGCAGAAGTTGCGCATGCACCCCCGCGCAAGAAGTGCAGCTCGCCAAATGCTCCGCGACATGGGCTGTTTGGGCCACATCCAATTCATCGTCCAGATAGGACTCCAGCAGATTCTTCGCCGGCAAACAGGTCATTTTGGAAGCCTCCTTCATCCGCGCTACCACGCAACCCTGCATCCTTTGGCGTGCGGCCGCCGGGACATGACGGTGCCGATCTGCGCGCCTTTCGGTTTTTTGACGGCCACTCGCAACTTCAGCGAAATACCGGTACGACATTTCTCCATCTCCCAGTTTTCGGGGCGGAGACGGACGGTCGTGGCTCCTGGCGATGGTCCGCAATACCAAGTGGGCCTCCTGGACGACGCCGTCCCCATCGTGCTCGTTCCGTGTAAGCCAACGCGCCAAGCCAAAAAGCACGTCAAAATGCGGACGCATCGTTTTCTCGGCTCTCAGCACGGCTTCGATCGGCCCGGCCCCGCGGAGCGCCCGGCCTGCGAGTTGCGCGGTAGAGCGGCCATTGGAACCGGTCCACGTCGGGAATGCGAAATCATTTGTCATTATATGCTTGCACCGCCTCGCACATTACCGGGCAACACCCGCATCTCCGGGAGCGTCACTATGAGCCGAGGCCAACGACGTCAGACGCCGCCTTTCGGCACGTGTCCATTGATAGATTCGCTCGAATTCGTCCGGTGTTGGTTTGTCTCCAGGATGCAACAGAGTATAGCGGGAGAGCGGCATTCTGCGGCTTCGCACGACGGCGGCGAGCTCTGATAGGAGGTCATGTTGCTTCTGGGCGTCATACTCCCCCCAGCGGGATAGGTTCAGATGGCTGCGGGCCTCGTGCACATCCTTCTCGATCAGCCAAGACATCGGGGCAACATAACTATACCAGGGCCATTCGGTTCGCTCAGAGTGGCAATTCTGACAGGACTTTTGCAGGATGCGCACCAGGGCGGGATCGACATCGGCGCCCGAGAGCAACGGCCGGGCCGAATTGGTCTTTAGTCCAAACGGATGGATCAAGGCCGACGCTACGGCAAGCACGCCGGCGCTCGCAATGGCGTAATGATGACGCTTTAGGAGGATCTTCTTCATATCCATGCATACTGCCTTCGGCGCGCGGCAAAAATGACCCACCCGTACTTTCCAATAATGACCCAGGCGGGCGGTAGCTGAGGCCATCGCCGGGAATAGTGGCGCCCGCGAGATTCCAACGGCAGGTTCAGTTACCTTGTTGATTTGTAATTGAGCCGGAGGTTTGCGCCCCGGAGGGGAGATGGTCCCCTCCAGGACAGGAGCTTCTGGGAGTCATCACCTCCCATGGGCCCTTTCGAGAATCCTACAGTCCATCCCGAAAATCAAGCGGCTAGCCGGCGGAAGCGATTGGCGCCTCGGCCGCGCATGCGGCGCTGTTTGCTTAAAGGATGCGAGCAACGCTTTCATCCCCAGCAAGCACGCCAGCGCTATTGCAGCGAGCGCTGCCGGCACGCAGCGCGGAAGTGGTCCCGCTGGAAGGCCCAGCAGGCGTACCGGGCGACGGTGGCGGGCAAACAGAAACGCAACGGCCAAAGCCGTCATTACCGAGAGCGGGTCCGGAGCCGGAAACCACCAGAACCAGAAGCGGTTAGCGCGCCCGCGAGGGTAATCACTACAGAACATTTTTTTCGACCATTGCTGCGACCGGCCGGGTTGCTACGAGAGATTCGTGCGTGCGCGGCGAAGTCCCTTACAACGCTTCTGTTCCCACGCCTGCCGGCGCGCGCTGGAGCGCGTCGTAGAACGGGAGCGGCGCTGGAAACAGGCGCGCACTTAATCCGGAGATATTGATCCGCGGGCGGCGCGGGCCTTACATTCAGCCTGTCTGATGCAACTGGAGTTTCACCAACTCGACCGGCGATGGGAACACCTGCGCGTGCGCCATCCGGCGCGGCAGCGGCGGCTACTGGCGTCGCTGGCCGAGAGTGGGCAGCAATCGCCCATCGTGGTGGTAGCGGCGGAGGGCCCGGCGGATCGTTACGTGGTCATCGACGGCTATAAGCGGATCGCAGCGCTGGAACAACTGGGGCGGGACACAGTGGAAGCGGTGGTATGGCCGATGAGCGAAGCCGCGGCCGTGCTGCTGGACCGCTCGCTGCGGCTGAGCGAACACGAGACCGCGCTGGAGGTGGGCTGGCTGCTGGCGGAGTTGGAGCAGCGCTTCGGCTATAGCCTCGACGAGTTGGCGCGCCGGTTTGATCGTAGCGTGAGCTGGGTGTCGCGGCGGCTGGCGCTGGTGGAGGTCCTGCCGGAAGCCATCCAACAGCAGGTGCGCGAGGGCCAGATCTTGGCGCAAGTGGCGTTGAGGTTTCTGGTGCCGGTGGCCCGCCAAAACCTGGAAGACTGCCAGCGCATGGCGGCGATCTTCGCCAAACATCACTGCGATACGCGGGAAGCCAGCCAACTGTATGGCGCTTGGCGCCAGGGGTCGGCCGCGATTCGCAAACGCATCCTGGATGCGCCGGAGCTGTTTTTCAAAACGCGGCGGCAAGCGCAGGAGAAAGCCCCGGCCGAGGCCGGAGCCGAACTGTTGCGCGATCTGGAGATGCTGGCCGCCATCGTGAACCGCGCGCAGCGGCGGCTGGCCGGCGCGGCGGCGCTGGAACTGGATCGCCAGCAGTGCGAAGCCGCAGGGCAACAGATCGCTCGCATTCAAAATCAACTCCGCCGCATCGACGAAAAACTCTTACCGGAGCAAGTACCGCATGTTGAGCCAAGCGCAACGCACCACGATTCTGGAACTGCATACGCAGCAGGTGAGCAAACGCGAAATCGCGCGGGTACTGGGGATCTCCCGCGTGGCTGTCCGCAAAGTCTTGCGCGCGAACTCCACCACCGTGCCGGAGTTGCAGCGTGCGGAGAAAGCCGCACCCCACCGGCAACAGATCCTGGAGCTTTTCGAGCAGTGCAAGGGGAATCTCGTGCGAGTCCATGAGGAGTTGCTGGCGGGCGGCGCGGCGTTGTCGTATGCCGCGTTAACGGCTTTCTGTCGGCGGCACGGAATCGGCTACGCGCCACCCACGCCGGCGGGACAGTATGACTTTGCGCCCGGCCAGGAACTGCAGCACGACACGTCTCCCCACGAGCTCGAACTGGGCGGCAAGAAACGCCGGGTACAGACCGCCTCGGCGGTGCTGTGCTATTCGCGGATGCTGTTCTTCCAGTGCTATCCCACCTTCCGGCGTTTTGACTGCAAGGTATTTCTCCACGAGGCGCTGCGCTATACAGGTGGTGCCCCGACCCGGGTCATGATCGATAACACGCACGTAGTGGTGCTGCGCGGCAGCGGGCGCGAGATGGTTCAGGTGCCGGAGATGGCCGCCTTTGGAGAGCGTTTGGGCTTTCAGTTCGTGGCGCACGCGATTGGGAATGCGAACCGTTCCGCGCGCGTCGAGCGCCCCTTATCAGCTTAGTCATTGGTTATGCACAGTTGACGGTCGAATCCTGGCCCAAGATGGTGATTCTTAACGGAAATACTACCAAAATGAAGCCAGGTTATTTTGCATAATCGTTAGACTTTCTTCCGGGGCGGGTCGATGCTCGCCCAAAGGAGGAAGCAAGTGATCACCGAATATTTTAAATGGCGCCAGTCTCTCACGCGACTTCTGGCGACCCCTGCGGGTCCGCACCTTTCAGCGATATCGGAAGGACTGAAAGCCCAGGGATTCAGCTATTGGATTCTGCGTAAACGGCTGCAAGGGGCCGCCCACTTTAGTCAATGGAACCAGCGCAAGGGGAGGTCTATCGAACAGCTACATGAAAGCATGCTGGGGGAATTCGAGGTACATTTGAGCACGTGCCGTTGTCGCAGACCGTTGCGGTTATCCGGTCACGACGATGTAAGGCTGCTGGCTGGCGCACAGGCGCTTATGGATTATTTGCGGGGCTGCGGCGTGGTCACTTCTGTGCCGCCGCCGAACCAGGAGGCCGGTCCGTCGCCTTTGGTTGCGGCCTTCCTGGAATGGATGCGAACCCAGCGCGGCACCCGAGAAGGCACGTTACGCCAATACGGCGTCGTCATCGAGGACGCGCTGGCGGCCCTCGGTACAGATCCCCGGCTTTACCGAGCCGAATCGATCCGCACCTTTATTCTCAGCCGGACCAAGGGCCGCAGCCGATCGAGAGCCAAAGAGGTCACCTCGGTAATGCGGATGTTCTTGCGTCACCTGATTGCTGAGGGTAAGTGCAGGACGGGGCTGGACGACGCTGTGCCGAGCCTGGCGATGTGGCGTCTCTCCGCGCTCCCTCGATACCTGCCGGCCGCCGATATCGAACGTGTGATTGCCGCTTGTGAGCGTGAGACCACAGTTGGACTGAGGGACCGTGCTGCGATTCTGCTCTTGGCACGGCTTGGGTTGCGCGCAGGTGACATTGTCAAAATGGACCTCAGCGATCTTGATTGGGTGAGTGCCAGCGTTCGCGTGTCGGGTAAATCCCGTTACGAAGTAAAACTTCCCATCACGCAAGAAGTGGGTGATGCCATTCTGGAGTACTTGCGAAGGGGGCGCCCGCCCGTTCAGGACAGCCGTCTGTTCGTCCGCGTGCTAGCCCCGTGGAAGCCACTCAAGGTCTCTTCCGTGCCCGCGATCGTAGAGCGTGCCATTGCCCGGGCCGGCGTGGAGGCGCCATTTCGCGGCGCGCACGTACTTCGCCATTCGGCTGCCACAGAGATGTTGCGCCAAGGCGCCACGCTCGAACAGGTTGGCACCGTCCTCCGCCATCAGTATCTCGACACAACGGCGCACTATGCCAAGGTAGACGTGCAGCGTCTCCGGAGCATCGCTCTTCCGTGGCCGGAGGTGTTCCCATGCTGAGCCAACTGGTGGATTCCTATCTTGAGCTTCGGCGGTCTACTGGTTTCGGCATGAAGGTGCATCAGTACCTGCTCCACGGCTTCGCTTCTTTTGCTGCCCAGCGGGGGGAAACCCACATCCGTACTTGCACGGCCATAGAGTGGGCAACCCAAGCCCCGTCAGAGGGTCAGCGTGCCAACCGCCTGGGCATGCTCAGGGTGTTCGCCCGCTTCGCCCGTGCCGAAGATGCGGGTCATGAGGTCCCCTCCGAACGAGTGTTCCGGGCACGACGGGTCCGCTATCGCCCTTTCATTTTCACTGCCGATCAATTACATGAATTGCTGGTGCGTGCCTCAAAGCTTCCACCGGGTGGATCGATCCGGCCATGGACCTTTACGACGCTTTTCTCGTTGCTGGCCGTCACCGGCTTGCGCATTTCCGAGGCGTTGAACCTCCGGCTCCACGACATAACTGAAGACTGCTTGGTGATTCGGGAAACAAAGTTCCAGAAGAGCCGCCTGGTGCCGCTGGATCCGACGACGATGGTCGGCCTCAAGCGGTATCTGGATCGCAGAGGAACAGTTCAGGACGATCACGTGTTTGTCTCCCAGCGTGGCCGTGGCATGCGGCCTTCCGGCGTCGTGACCGTATTTCTACGTATCGTGCGGGCGATGGGGATCCACCCCGGTCCGGGGCAACCCGGCCCGCGCGTCCATGACCTTCGTCATGGTTTTGCAGTCAGGGTCCTCGAGTCCTGCTCCGGTGACCGAACGGTCGTCGATGCAAACATGCTGGCCTTAATGACCTATATGGGCCACAGCCAGATCGATAGTACCTATTGGTATCTTCACGCGACTCCCCACGTACTGGGACAGATCTCCGATCTGTCGGAGACTCTCTGCAAAGGAGACCGATCGTGACGCCTCTGGCTCCTTATATCACCGCATTTCTGCGCGAGCGGCTTCCCATTGATCGTCGCGCGAGCGAACATACCTGCGACACCTACGCGCACGCGTTCCGCCTGTTGTTTCAGTACGCCGCCTCGCGATTGGGTAAAAATCCATCGCAACTGGACCTGGAGCAGATCGACGCACCCTTGGTCGTCGCATTTTTGCAGCACATCGAGACCGAGCGCAAAAACGGACCCGTGACGAGGAACGTCCGGTTGTCCGCCATCAAATCGTTCATGCGATATGTCGAGTATCAAGTCCCATCCGCGTTGGAACAGGTACGACGGATTCTCGCGATACCGCTTAAGAAGACTGATACGAAGTTGGTTGCGCACATCACGCTCGACGAGATGCAGGCCGTACTGAATGTCCCTGACCCGCGGACTCGGTTCGGAATCCGCGATCGAGCCATGATGGACGTTTGCTTTGTCGCAGGTCTTCGAGTCTCCGAGCTTGTGGGTCTGAGGGTCGATAACGTGACCTTTGAGCCGCGGCCCTTCGTCCGAATCCTCGGAAAAGGCAGACGCGAACGAGTGCTGCCAGTCTGGACGCGGACCGGTGCAAATCTTCGTGCATGGCTTGCCATCCGTGGCGAGGCGGCCGTGCCCGAACTCTTCCTCAATGCACGCGGTAGCGCCATGTCACGGACTGGATTCGAATACGTGCTCAAATGCCATGTAGCGGCTGCGAGACTGAGTTGTCCCTCGTTGTGCAACAAGCGCGTTTCACCACACACCTTGAGGCATGGCTGTGCGATGTTGATGCTCCAAACCACACACGACATTCGGAAGGTTGCCCTCTGGCTCGGCCACAGCAGCGTGCAGACCACCGAGATGTATCTTCGGGCCGACCCGACGGAGAAGCTGGCCGCTGTCAGCGCACTCACCCCTCCCGCCCTTCGCAGAGGGAGATTCAGTGCGCCGGACCAACTTGTTGCTATGCTGACCGGCGGACGAAAGGACAAAGATTATGCAAAGGAGTCAACGGAACAAACGCCGTGGATAGGTCCAAGGAGACGGCTAACTGTGCATAACCAGGAACTGCGCTGATAAGGGGTTATGCACTGCAGCGCATAACCCCTTTCATTTCATCGAGAATAACTTTCTGGCCGGGCGCACCTTCCGCAGTTGGGAGGATCTGAATCAGCGGGCGCGGGAGTGGTGCGACAAGGTCAACTCGACTTACAAAAAACATATTCGCGCGGTTCCCCGTGAGCTGTTTGCCGTCGAGCGGCTGCATCTGAAGCCGCTGCCGGCGTGGGTTCCAGAAGTCTACCGCTTGCAGCAACGCCTGGTCGATATCGAAGGGTATGTGGCGCTGAACAGCAACCGCTATTCGGTCCCGATCGACTGGATCGGCCGCCGAGTGGAGGTGCGTGAGACGAAGGACAAGATCGAGATTCAACTGGATGCGCGCCGCCTAGTGACACACCGGCGCATTGCCGAAGCCGAGCATCAGCGAGTCATGCTGGCCGAGCACCGGCCGCCCCGCGGCCAGAGAGACCCACGTCCCGATCCGCATCCCGAAGAGCAGGCCATCGTCGCAGCCGAGCCCGAGCTGGCCGACTATGTCGCGGGATTAAAGCAACGGAGCCGCAAGGTAGTCACGCTTGCCCTGCGGCAACTGTTGCGCCTGGTCCGGGAATATCCACGGGAACCGCTGCTGGGGGCCGTGCGCGAGGCCGGCCGTTATGGTCTTTACGACCTGGACCGGCTGGAACGGATGATCTTGCGCCGTGTGACACGGGAGTATTTTCTGCTCGATAGGGAATCGGACGATGACTGAAGAACTGGAACAAACTGCTGAAGAATCTCAAGCTGCGGCGCATCCTGGAGATCTACGACGAACAGTTGCGCGCCGCCGACAAGGACGACATCAGCTACTCGGACTTCGTCACGCGCCTGGTGCGTGCGCAGTTTCAGGCGCGGCAGGAGGGCGCGCTGGAATGGCGCATCCGGCGCGCCAATCTGCCCGAGCGCTGGACATTGGAAACGTTTCCCTTCGCGCGACAACCGGGCGTGAATCGCAAACAGATCCGCGGTTTCGCGGAGCTGGAGTTCATCACCAAGGCGGAGAATATCGTGCTGGTCGGCAAGACCGGTGTCGGCAAAACGGGATTAGCGTGCGGTTTGCTGCTGAAAGCGCTGGAGAACGGCTATCGCTGCCAGTTCATCCGCGCGCAGGATCTATTCGATGAGATGTATGCGTCGCTGGCCGACCGCTCCACGCGGCAACTGCTCAAGCGCCTGGCGCGGTTGGATTTATTGCTGATCGACGGGAGCAGATCCAGCGGGATCTCGGTCACCCCGGGTCGGTCTTGTTTTCTGGCTCTGGCAGTGCGATAAAGAGAATCACGGCTGGTATGAAGGCTGGCCCTGACCGTCGCTGCCAAGTTTCGATCTGGTGACTGGCCTTCACCCTCCAAGTAAAGTCAGTTCCGAACGAAAAAACAATACCGCTTTGCGCTGGCGGCCGCGCTCCCCTCACTCAGAACATTGGCCGGTAAACATGGCGTATCCGGACAGAATCCTATGATCACCGCGGCCACGATTGCCGCTGTGATCATCACCTTCGCGAATTGCAGTTGTGGCTACTTCCCGTATTTTTTGACAGCCTCGCCAATAGACGGACCCGCCTTGCCAAGATCTTCCGGGGTCATGACCGGACGTATCGAGACTTTTGCGTTGAAGGCGAGAAACCAAGGCTCAGCGACCGCCGGAATCTGCGATGTGTCCTTCATGTCGAAAACGATGGAGCCCGACCGATTGCCGCTGTCGTCGGCTAAGAAATAGGCTGCTTCCGGTTTGAGATCGGCCAGTATTCCCTCGATCGTGGAACCCAGGGTTCCAGCCTTGGCGGCGGCATTTCCGGCCTCCACGGGAATCGATACTCTCAGCAACATCCGCATATGAATTTCCTCCTTTAACGAAAGATTATACGACAGGTGTGTGGAAGGTCGATCAGGAAGCGCCCAAGTCCTGGATTGCGGCACATCCGGAAGCTATCGCTGCGGGCAGGACTGTCTCGGGGCAGGCTGGGCCGCCCCATTTCCCATAATCCGCGATTGCGTGCGGCATCGTCCAATTCAAATTCGCGTTTGGTGTTCCGCACGTCAGCGGAGGCGGCTCCATAAGTCGAAAATTCGGTCAGATCGCCTGTTTTGGGTTGAGTCCGGCCGGCTTCCCCTTTAGCGCACAGTCGAGACTGGCCGGGACGGCCGGTGTTGTCGATCGGAGAATTCCGAGAATCCGGACGTGCGCTGTGGCCGTCGCTGCCCGAGAATAGTATCCGTTAAGGGGGGAACAACGTGCCGAGCAAGAGGCTTTCACAGTAAACTCTACACATTCGCAGTTGTGGAAACCAAATGGCCACTATTTACGCCCCCAGACTCCGGGCCCGGCGAAAGAGCTCGGGCTCGGTTTGGCGTGGTGAGTTAACCGATTTTCAACGCCGGGACCTAATGTACGTCGCTATTTCTCGGCGCGCGCGCGATCGCGGGGCGCCGCTCAGCCTTGATTTCGTCGAGGCGCGTGGCTTGGCGTGCTTCCGGGTCCACGCGGTAGCAGCCGCACGACCGCGTGCGACCGGCGCGCACCCGTGCGCCGCGCACCAGCACTTGGTTGCCGCAATCGCACACCGCCGGCCAGTAGGTATGCTGGCCGCGCATCACCGGCTCCGCTCCGCCGGGGATTCGCAGGCGGCCGAACCGCCGCCCGCGCACGTCGAAAATCAGCCCTGGCATCCCTAAATTAGTTAGTTCATTGTTATTTATTGTCCAGCGACGACCGTATTCCGAAGCTGGTCGGGACCCTGGTTACTCCGAGAGAGCCTCTCTATCGTTGTCGGGACTTGTGCATAATCCCCGACGTTATGTAAAAATAAAATGGTGCCTATCTTAGGACCTATCGCCAAAATCACGGAGCTCGCCAAAGCCGCCGGTGTCCTTCGTCCGCGGGATCTCGCGGCTCACGGAATCGCCCGTCAATATCTCCGTCTCGCGGAGCAGCAAGGGCTCGTCGTTCGATCAGGGCGCGGGCTCTACACCCCAGCCGATGCCGCAATCACGGAGTTCCACACCTTCGCTGAAGCAGCGAAACGCGCGCCGCGAGCGGTTATCTGCCTGCTCTCCGCCCTCCGGTTTCACGACATTGGAACCGAGAGCCCATTTGAGATCTGGATGGCAATCGGCGAAAAGGATCGCCGCCCGCGTTCGGACAACCCACCGATGCGAATCGTTCGCTTCTCAAAGCAGTCGCTTGAATTCGGCCAGGAGACACACAACGTTGAGGGAGTGCCAGTTCGCATTTTTTCCGGTGCCAAGACCGTTGCGGATTGTTTCAAGTATCGAAATAAGATCGGGCTCGATGTCGTACTGGAGGCTCTCCGCGAATCGATCAGGAACCGAAAAGCAACCACGGCTGATCTCTGGCAAGCCGCCAAAGTCTGCCGAGTCACAAACGTGATGAGGCCGTACATGGAGGCTCTCACTTGAAGCCGGTCAAATCCCGGATCACCGCAGCATCCGTCCGCCAGAAGCTTTTGAATCTCGCCACCAGCACCGGCGAGGATTTCGGTCTCGTTCTGACGCGCTACGCATTGGAGCGCCTCCTCTACCGCCTCAGCCAATCGAAATACCGAGACCAATTCATTCTGAAAGGGCCCATGCTTTTTCGGCTCTGCGCAAGAATTCGGGAAAGTGGGCAATTGGCGGGGACTTGAGCGTTTTACCTTCCTGGGATTGTCCGCGTCATGGCCGATCCTGAGGAACGACGCTCTGCGGTGAGGTCTGCTGAGTTCTGGGGCCTTTGAGAGTGTCGGGCCGTTGGTCCTTGGGCGTTCGTATGCGAGTCGAAAATGAGCGTAACCGTTGATTTCACTGGGTATTGTGCGACCGCTTTTGTGGAGCGGTACCGCCCGGGTGGCCATAGCATCCGGCCGCGAAGTGTTGGGACAGACCGTATATCGGACGGAGGTAGACGCCGGCTCGTATTAGGCGCAGCCTGAAAACGGAGAAATTGGGCGCCGCTCGTTAGGCGCAAGCGGTGGACTCCAAGACTCACCGAAACACCCATGAATAGTGGCGACGACACACATCCGAAGCCGACGAACCTTGACCAAGCCAGCGGGCCCAAATCACCGAACCCAATGAAAATGGGGTCCACCACGAATTCCTGCGGAGAGCCCTTTTTTCCCCAGCGGGCGCGGCCAGTGCCGAGAGTGAATCGTCAGGGTCATGGCCACCAAGCGGACCCTGGCAAAATCGGGACGAACCGAGCCCTCAATCAAAGGAAGCACTGTCACAGGTCCGATCGAACGAACCTCTTGTCGCATTGCCTAAACAAGATTCTGAAACTCGGCAAGACTGAAACGGCATTATGCCTGGGGGGACGAATCCGAAGGTGTCTGTTTGCGGACTTGGAGGGCGAATCGAACGGTCGAAGGTTTCTTTGCACCGCCGCCATGGATGGAGGCAGAATGTCGACGATCCAACCTGAGTGGACCGTGGCAAAACCGTGACAAAACCCCTGGCGTTGAGGTAACTTGGGTTGCCTTTGAGCGAAAAGCAGATTCCCCAAGTTGTTGAAAACCTCAGAAGTGGAGGTGAACCTAAAGAAGCTTTGGAGCGGGTTGCGGTGCTTAGAAGGCAGATGCTCTATCCGCCTGAGCAACGCGCCCACCTCATTCCTTTATTGATTCTAAACTACTTCCGGCTTCGTAACCATCCCGATTCCTGCTTCCTTCGGCCAAACTGTATCAATACTCTATCAAAGCCCCTTCAGTTTGGCCTGCCTGTATCCAAACTCCGGCCCTGCTCATTCGCGTGGCGATTGAGCTTCTGCAACGCCTCGCGCTTCATCTGCAACTTCATCTGCGAATACTTCTTGAACACCTGAGCGTCAGCCTGCCCGTAGCAATTGCATGACCCACTTATCTGCGACGCCTCCAGCGGAAAGCCACGTTGCGTAGGTGGAGCGCAGATCATAAATCCGAAAATACGGGACACCGGCGCGGCGCAGGCGTCGCCCGCCAAGCCGTCTTGAAGCCCTTCTGATGGCCGCGCGGATTGTCGCTGCTCGGGAACACCCACGACCCTTTGCCTCCCACTCGGATCTGGTTCTCAACTGCCTGAAGTGCCTCATCGGTCAACGGCACCTCGGCGACTCCATTTGCTGTCTTGGAATCTGAAATTCAGACCGTCTTGTTTGACAGATCGATATGGTCCTTGCGCGTGGTGGTCAGCTCTTTGTAACACCCGAAAGCCCGTTTCCGTGATAATCCGGACCGCATTGGCCAGGTAAACGGGCGCGTGAAATTCGACCTGCCGTTGCTCGGACCACGTCATGTAATGGGGCCGAAACAACCCCTTGACGCGGATCGGGAATACCACACTCCGGCGCGGATTTGCCGATAGCAACTTCTTTTGTATCTGGCCGAGCTCGACGAACCCCTTCAACGTCTCACACCGAACCCGCTGTTTGAGCCGCGAGCGCAAATACAAGTCGATCTCGTCAGCCCTCAGCACGCCAGCGGCTTGCATGCGAACGAATCGTTAAGGTGCTTTAGCTCTCGCATATTCGCCTGACGGGTCTCTGCTTCCCGTTGCGGCGGCTGCGAATAGTTCTGCAGAAAAAATCCGCCCAATCACGGAACAGCAGTTGCTCACCTTTGCGGACTACCTCAAGGACATTCTGGTCGCGGGCAGTGAGGCGCTCCCGCAGCTTTCGATTCGCCTCCTGCCAATCCGTACACCCCGTTTATTCAAATTTATTCAAATCGCGCTTGCCGCGCGTATCACGCTAGTGCATCCACCATATCGCACTCTCCTTTCGTCGATATAAAACACCGTCATGTTTACTCGGTCTTGGCATTCTCCACCTCCTGGTGAAACTGCGCGCGGAAGGACTCGAGATCCGACATCAAAAAACGAGTGTTCCGGCCCATCACGCGGAGATGAGTAATCCGCTTTCGCTCTACCCAAAGATACACCGTTTAGGAACTCACGCCAAGAAACCGGGCACCCTCTCTCACGGTCAAGGGTAGTTCCGAGTGCGAGCGGCGCACTTCCGGTGCCATTGCGAAATTCGATGTCTGATCGGCGTTTTGGCGCAGTGAAGGGGTATAGCCGATTACCGTGACGAATCCGTTCATTAGGGCGCCACTACCCGGGCGAGTTGATCTGCAGTGCGTTCGCTGATATCTCCGCTATCCGCAAGCCCGCGAAGAAAAGAGATTTGGTCATGAAAGTAGGATTCATAGGCGCCGGTACTGTAACGGGCACGTTTGGCCGCCATTTGTTAACCGCTGGTCACACCATAGTCGTATCAAACTCCAGAGGTCCGGAGACACTCGCTGATTTTGTCGGTGATCTCGGTCCAGACGACCGGCCCGGGGACCGCAAAGATCTGTTTTGGTCTGCCGTCAGCGCCGGTCTTCTTACTCTATTTCCGGCTGGGTTCCACGACTTACGCAGGCGCCTTAACCGGGGAGGGTTGTGAGCCCGGGAGTTGCGGGGTGGTGTTCAAACTGACACCGCCAGCGGCGGGCGGCGCTTGGGCGGAAACAACGCTCTATAGCTTCACGGGAGAGGCGGACGGGGAGACCCGTTATCAGGTTTGGTCTCGGACTCGTCCGGCACCCTTCACGGCACCACTCAGGGAGGCTCGAACGCGGTCGGAACAGTATTCAAGCTGACGGCGCCCCCCGTGGAAGGGCAGTCCTGGACCGAGAAAGTGCTCTACAGTTTCAATGGAGTGCCGGACGGCGCGAATCCTATCGCAGGCGCCGCGACTCGGCCGGCCGGATTTACGGCACAACGGAACACGGCGGTTTGGGCTGGGGAGTCGCGTTTGAGCTGGATCCGAGCGGCAAAGAGACCGTGCTTTACAGCTCCACGGGAGGCACAGACGGCTCCATACCGCAGGCGGGCCTACTGCTCGGCAGAGCAGGCAACCTTTACGGGACTACCTTCGGGGGCGGCACGGGCCCTTGCAGGCTATATCCTGGCGGCTGCGGAGTCGTGTTTAAGCTGTCGAAACAGGCAACGGCCGTCGCGGCTCTTGGACCGAGTCGGTGCTCCACAACTTTATGGGAGGTCCGACAGAAGGCGCGAACCTCTCCGCGGTCGTGATCGCCGACAAGGCCTGCATTCTCTACGGCACCACTTACTGCGGCGGGAGTGGCGAATGCACTTCCGGCCTCCGGTGCGGCGTAGCGTTCAAGCTTGAACCTTGACGGCCGATTCGCCGTTAACGTAGTTATGTGAAATTCGCCGCACGTATCGGCATTTGCAAAGACACGTTGGCATTGTAAACAGTTGGGAGCGATAGGAGATTACCTCCGCAACCTGCCAAGAATCGCCAGTTATCCTCGGTGACCCAAGTGGCTAGGGATTTACGGTGTTAATAGTGGATAATCCCTGCCGTTCTCCAAGAGAGAGCAAGAGCACAGCCCAAGCGTTCCTGTCCCGAACGATTGGGTCCAATGGGTGAGTCTCACCCCTGGCGCCACAAGATTACAGTCGCTGCCGAGCAAGCCCGGCGTACTCCGCGCGGGCCTGCTTTAGTAAGGGGATATCGGGGTCGGCGTCTTTCCAGAGGGCTAAGAAATCCCGGTAGGCAGCCTGCGCTTTGGCCGTTTCGCCGGCAAGCGCATATGCCTGGCCGATGCCAAGATGCGCGAGTGCTCCGACCAAGAAGTTCCCGACCACACCAGCGTGATCCAGAATCTTCTGGAATTCCGCGACGGCCAAAGGGCCCTGATGCGTTGCCAGATACGCCTCGCCCCGTAAGTAAACAGGACAGAGAGCGAAGTTCAAAGATGATATCAGCCCCGTTTCGTACGGTTCAGAAACCGCGAGCAACGCAATGGCCGCACGGGGGTTCCTGCGCTCGGTGCCACGACTCAGATCAGTACCCGCCCGGATCATTGGCAGGTATTCGAGTTGCACGACCGTGTCTTCCGGGAAGCGCTTGGCAAGATCGTTGGCCAGCCGGGTGGCTTCGCCGGCGTCACCTGCCAGGGCCAACGCAAGCGCTGAGATCGCCTCTACATCCTTCCCGTTAGAGATTGCGAGCCCGGCCTGCGCTTGGCGTTTTGCCTGAGCAAAGTTGCCCACCAGGGCTTCGCACAGCGCAGCTTCCGCCTGATAGCCGCCCGCAAATTCCTTCTCATTCCTCCGCATTGCAGCAGCAACAGCCCGCCGCGTCAGCTCCGAGTCTATCGCAAACTTACCTGCGTAAGCGGCGCTAACCGATTCGAAGTAAGACATTGCGTCTTCTGTACTCCGCAACATAAGTGTGGCAGCTTCCCTCTGCATCCCCGTCGGATCATGCTGCAGGAAATCAATCAAGTACAGGACGAAGTGATAGGACCGCAGGTCAAGATGATGGGCTTGCGCTTCGCGGATCGTGGCCTTGGCTTCTTCCGGACGGTTCAGGTACATGTACATACGGGCAAGACGGTCGTACTCAAGCTCGCCTCCGGGGTTCAGTTTCAGGGCGTGCTGCGCCGCTACGAGGCCTTTCTCGTACTCGCCCAGCATAATGTAGATGTCCACCACCGAGAGACTGGCGTCGCGCGGGTAAGTCTGCGCCCATAACTCGAAAGCCTCTTGGGCCTCGCCCAGATTGTTAGTGACCCAACTCTCATAGTTTGACTTGATGAAGAACTTTTCGCGCACGCTGACTCGTTCGCGCAGCTCGTAAGCCTTGCGGAGGTACTCGGCTGCTAGTTCGGTTTCACCGTTATACGCGTAGATCATCCCCAGATGCGCATAGGCCATGGCAAGATTCGGATCCAGGCTGATAGCGCGCTGGTATCGCCCAATGGCGGCCGGGTAGTCACCCTTCACAACCTGCGCCTGATACGCAAGGCCATAGGCTTGCAGCGCTTCCAGCGAGCCAGTAGTGACGCTCTCCGGCGGCGCATCGTACCTTTCGACCGAGTCCGGCGACTCGCCTAGCCTCCGGCGGATCTTCGTGGCCGTCTCTGCCAGCGCCCTCAGTACCTTGTCCTTGCTGCTGGCCTTCACCTGTTCTTGCGCCAGTGCGTCTCCGCTCTCGCAGTGCACCGCCCGCAACCCCAGCACGTACTGACTACCGGAGCTGGAGATGAAACCTTCGATGGTCGCAGCACTACCCGTACGCCGGCAGACCTCGCGGGCCAGTTCGGGCGTGAGCCGGGCGTCTTTAGGCTGGGTCATCAGGACGAGTGTCTCCGCGATGCGCTCGTCGGGAAGCAGGTTCAGAAACGGCGACTGCTCCAGTTGTGCGGAGAGCCCCTGACGCAGCGCGCCATTGAAGACGGAATCGCCGGTGGCGTTGGAAAAGTCCGCGAGGACGACGGTGTCTGCACTGGTGAGCTTCGGCGCTGCGCGCCCTCGTAAGTAGTAGAGACCGGCCGCGATCGCTACAAGAAACAGGATCCCCGCCGCCACTGCACTTTTCCGGCGGCCGAACCCCCGGAACTGTCGGCCGCCGCCCTTGCCTGACGCAATATTCCGCTGCAGTCGTGTCAGATCGGTCCGCATCTCGGCTGCTGACTGGTAACGCTGGGCGCAGTCTTTTTCGAGCGCTTTGGCGATGACGCGCTCCAGTTCCGGCGGCAGCCCCGGATTGAGGCGCAGCGGCGGTTCCGGCACGCGGTTCATGATGGCCTCGCAGATCACCGCCATGTTGTTGCCGCCGAAGGGCTGCCGTCCAGTGGCCATCTCGTACAGCACTAGGCCGAGGTTGAAAATATCCGTGCGCGCATCGAGTTCCTCGCCGCGGACTTGTTCGGGCGACATGTAGCCTGGAGTACCCGCCGCCGTGCCCATTGCCGTCAGTACATCATCGGCGGTGGTGGCCGTCCGCCCGGATGGAGCCCCGGCTGCGTCCGCTTTGAGAACCGCCAGCTTGGCTAGGCCGAAGTCGAGAATCTTCGCATCCCCCCTGGCTGTGATGAAAATATTTGCCGGCTTGATGTCGCGATGGACGATACCGCGCGCGTGGGCTGCCTCGATCCCGTCGGCGATTTGGATGCCCCAATGGAGCAGCGACTCGAGCGGCACCGGCTGCTGGCCGATGCGGTGATTCAACGTGACACCCTCCAGGAGTTCCATCACCAGGAATGGATGGCCATCCTGCTCGCCGACCTCGTAGAGAGTGCAGATGTTCGGGTGATTGATGGCCGCCGCGGCGCGAGCTTCCCGCTCGAAGCGCGCGCGCTGGTCGCGGCCAGCGGCTAGGGCCGGCGGCAGCGTTTTGATGGCGACCTCGCGCTTCAGCCGCAGATCTCGTGCACGGTAGACCTCACCCATGCCGCCTCGGCCAAGCAGTTCCACAATCTCGAAATTACCGAGTTTGGCGCCCGTACTCAGCGCTTTGATCGCCGACACGGGGGTGCCTTCAAGGAGGGAATCGGCCTGCTGATCGAGCAGCGACTGCACTTCGGCGCGCAGTTGGGGATCATCGGGACAGGCTTCCAGCAGGAATGCGGGGCGCGTCTGGGTAGGCTCTGCCAGCGCGGCCTGATAGAGATCCTCGATCTGCTTCCAGCGCTCAGCCTGCATTGGCGCCCTTCGGGTTGAGTTCGCGTTTCAGCCAGACCTTTGTCAGTCTCCAGTCGCGCATGACCGTGTCAGGATGCACGCCGAGCGCCTCCGCCGTCTCTTCCACGCTCATCCCTCCGAAATAGCGGAGTTCGACCACTTGCGCCTTGCGTGGGTCGAATTTAGCAAGTTCGGTGAGCGCGTCGTCCAGCGCCACCAGGGCGGCTGATTTCTGAGCCGAAACGTCCAGTCCCTCATCGAGCGGGAGCACATGGGCGCCGCCGCCGCGCTTCGCCCGGCATAGGGCGCGCGCGTGATCCACCAGGATGTGCCGCATCAGCCGGGCGGCGACGCCTAGAAACTGCGCCCGGTTCTGCCAGTCCACCTGTGCCTGGTCCACCAGCTTGAGGTAGACCTCGTTGACCAGGGCAGTGGTCTGCAAGGTGTGACCCTGCCGCTCCATTCGCATGTAGCGGTGGGCGATGCGCCGCAGTTCGCCTTCCACCATCGGCAGTAACTGGTTCAGACACTCCTGGTCCCCGGCCCTCCAGCGGAGGAGCAGTTGGGTTACTGGCTCGGGTCCCGTCGTCTCCACAATTTTTTCCTCCCCGTGTGTCTGTCCCGGAATTATAGCGCTTCTTCAGGGTGTCAGAGCGGCATTCGAAGTAAGTCGCGACGCCCGTGCGAGGAGGGGATATGAGAAAGGGACGATTGATCGGGACGATGTTTCGATGGCGTTGGCAATCGCTGGCGAAAATATGACCGTAGCTGTTTGCAATGTAGGCGAATTGCCGGCCAGCGTGATCGAGCACGCCGAGGCCGAGGCCGCCATGTGTTTGAGTCCATGGGCGTCGAGATCCGCTCGACAAGCCGCGTCGCGGAAGTGGACGCGCAGGCCGCCCGGACTCGCCTCGATTTCGTCGTTCGCGTGCGCGTTGGCGGGCACCTCCCCAAGGCGGACGCCACGTCTCTGGAAGCCATGGGCCGGGCGTTGATGAGCGTGGACGGCGCGGGTAATATGGCGGACGTCTACTATGGCGCAATTCGCGAACGGTCACTTCTCTATCCGGTGGCGGGAGCCGACCAGTTGATGGGTTACACGATGGCACACGAACTGGGGCACCTGCTGATCGGCGCTGGCCATCCCAACGGCTGATGCGCGGCTATGAGCAAGAAAGAGTTGGATGCACTCAACCACCGCAGCCTGAAGTTCAACGAGGCGTGCTTTTTCCCGTCTTGGGGGAAAATACAACTCAGAATGCCCCATCTTGCGCAAGCTGCGGTCGCGTGCGGCTGGCTCGGATGCCGCTCCGGTAAATGACCAGCACCAGTGGTGGGGTCAGTCACCGTTACGGAAGTTGGGCCAGGGCCAATTAATCGTCAATATCGGTAGGCAAGACGGCGACTGGGGGCCGGTTTGAAGCGGCTGGGGCGCCCTCCAAGTGCTCCGGTTCGCAAGCGACTCCTTGGTCTGCGGATTCCGGCTTTCTAATCAGTGCTTCTTGCAGGCCAGTCTCGATGGCTTATTACAGTTCGCAGGTCAGCGAGTGGTGGAACATCTGAGCCCGCGCCTCTTCGCGGGAGCAGGTTCCGGTTGGTTCCCCCCAACATTCTGATTGGAGCGTTGGCAACCCCGCATGGGCTGGCATTGCCACTGCCGGCCGCCATCCTCGGCTCCCACAGCGTTTCGTGTCGCGATTCGTCCCCGACGGGTCGAACGGCTACCGAACCCTGCCATACTTGCCGGCCCGTGTCGCCGTGTCTACGCAACGGAACCTATCTACACAGATAATACTCGCCGGATTCCATCACCGCGGCTGAAACACGCTCAAACCAGTCTCCTTCCATCAACGTCGGACGCTCATGCACTAACGCTGAAAGCTCCTTCACGTTGTCTCGATTACGTCAAAAAGCGAGCGTGGCCGCGGGTCTGATCCAAGACATCCAACCAGTGAACGTCCGCGCCGCCCAGAGAAACAGTTTCAAGGAGTCAGCTTGAAGATCACTCCTCCGCCCGACGCGCCACCGTGCTGTGTAGTCCCGTAGAGATTGCCGGCCGAGTCTAGTGTTAGACCGGCCATAGGACTTGCCCCGTCTGGTCCCGTGAATGTGTGCAGTAACGTCAGGTCGCCCGTCGCGCCCAGCTTGAAGACTAGCCCGCAACCTGGCATGCCGTTCCCGCCGAGGGTCGCGCACGTCCCCGTGGTCACCCCGCCAGCGTAGGCCGTCCCGTAAAGATTCCCAGCCGAGTCCTGGACTAAACTTGACAGGGGTATGCTCCCGTCGCTGCCAGTGAATCTGTAAAGGACTGTCTCCGACCCGGCGGTATCAACCTTGAAAACGGTGCCGCATCCACCATTGCCGCACAGCCCGCCCCTAACCCCGCCGTACTCCGTAGTCCCGTAAAGGTTGCCGGCGGAATCCTGGATCAGACCTGACATGGGCATAATGCCGTCAGTGCTGCCCCCGAAGCTGTGAAGCACGGTCAGGTTGCCAGCAGCATCCACCTTGAAGGCTACTCCGCAGCCGCGGCACTTGGCGCCGTACTCGTCAGTTCCGTATATGTTGCCCGCCGAATCCAGGATAACTCCTGCGCCCGGTTTGCCTCCGTCCACCCTGCCAGTGAAGCTGTGGAGCACTGTCTCGTTGCCGGCCGTATCCAGCTTGAAGAGCACCCCGCAGCCGGGAATGCTGGTGAGGGTCGCGCATTTCCCCGTGGTAATCCCGTCGGCAGAGGTCGTGCCGTAGAGATTGCCTGCCGAGTCGAGGGCTACGACTGCCACGGGCCTGCCCCCGTCCGTCCCGCCGGTGAAGCTGTAAAGCGTGGTTTCGTTGCCGGCCGCATCCAACTCGAAAACTACTCCACAGCCGGCGCACAGGCCGCCGGCAGAGGTTGTCCCGTAAAGGTTGCCGTCCGAATCCCGGATTACGCCCGAGCCCGGATGGCCTCCGTCCGCGCCACCCGTGAAGTTGTAGAGCACCGTTTCGTTGCCGCTCGGATCCAGCTTGAAAATTACTCCGGCGGCATGGAGTCCACCGTTCGGAGCAGTCCCATAGAGATTCCCTGCTGAATCCAGAATCACTCCAGCGTAGGGGCTCCGCCCGCCGCTTCTGCTGAAGTTGTACAGTATCTTGTACGTCTGACCCCGGGCCGTTGGTGTCGCGGTGAAAGCCGCTATGACGAAACATACGATGCCGGAAATCCAGCCACGATGTTGCATTGGTTCGTTAACCCTTTTCTGGGAGCTAAGTGTATCCACTAATCCAGATTTCCATTTTGGTTTCCTGGTACTCTGTAGCATACATCCAAACCTGGCCACTCGGGCCTATTCATTTACGATCTTAATCATAGCCAGCTGGAGCTTATGAAGAAAACCTTCTCCGTCCGGCGGGCTCATGGCCGGATACGTGGCGTGCACACTACCGCTGCTGTCCTGTGATTACCGGAACTTGTATATCAGGCCGGCGCCTGAAGCTCCGCCCTTGGCAGTGGTTCCGTCAAGAATGCTGAGTTTCGTCATGGTTGTGACCGGACCGGCGCCATTCAAACCGGTGAAATTCTCCTCCACGACGAGGGTATTCTCCGGAGTCTGAACTCTGTATACAACCCCGTCTCCGCCGCTGCCGCCGACTTGGGTCGTGCCGTAGACGAACGCTCCGTGTATCGGCCCGAAGGACTGCGTGCCGCCATCCGTCCCGAGATCGACGTATACGCCCCCATAAGGATTACCACCGTCCGAACCGCCGGTAAAACTGTGCAGCAGGTCAAGCGTACCGTTGATTCTCAGCTTGTAGACGGTTCCGCTGCCGCTGCTGCCGCCTAAGACAGTGGCGCCGTAAAGGTTGCCGTTCGAGTCGCGGAACAAGCCTGCATATGGATTCGCCCCGCCGGTTCCCCCCTCAAAGGTGTACAGGGTCTTGAACTGCCCGGTCGTATCGATCCTATATACCACTCCATCGTTGAAAGAAGTCCCAAATTCCGCGGTGCCGTACAGGTTACCGCTCGAATCGAGGATCACGCCGCCATAGGGAGTGGCGCCATCCCTTCTTCCGGTGAAAGTGTGCACCACACTGAAGGTCCCGCCAGTATCGATCTTGAAGACCACGCCGCAGCCGGATGGAAAGCTGCTGGTAACGCCGCCGCCGAACGCGGTAGTACCGTACAGATTGCCGCCCGCGTCCTGGACCAGCGCGGAGTAGGGGTTTGCCCCGTCAGCTCCCCCTTGGAACGTGTACAGCGGCGTTTCCGTGCCCGTCGTATCCAACTCGAACACTACTCCGTAGCCCTTTGCGCCGCCAAACGCGCTGGTGCCGTAAAAATTGCCAGCCGAGTCCTGGAACAGACCTGTGTACGGGTTTGCCCCGTCGGGTCCTCCGGTGAAGCCATACATCACGGTGAGCTTTCCCCCGGGGGTGACCTTGAATATGATTCCGCAGCCCCCCTCGCATGCGGTATTCCCGCCGTTCACTGTAGTGCCGTATAGGTTACCCGCAGAGTCGCGGATCAGGGGGGTGTTGGGATTCGCTCCGCCCGCTCCTCCGGTAAAGCTGTACACCACGGAGTAAGTGCTCGGCGCCGCCGCGCCGGCTCCGGCTAACACGAGCACTACCAGCGTGTAATTCAGTTTCGATCTTTCATTCCGCATTATTTATTTTCCGCTTTCATTCCAGGGTTTCAATTTTGGCTTGCTGGTTTGGAGTATACACCCAAGCCGCGCCTGAAAGCCTCGTGCCACAGGGCAGTGCCACAGGGCAGCTGCTACATATCCCGTGATATCGTTAGCGGTCTCTGGCTCGGAGTGCAGCGGATGCGCGCCCGACCGGGGGATTCCCTAGAGAGGTAACGGTCATGGCGTCCGCAGGAATCCATGCCAGACATTGTTGGCGTCAAGGTAGAAGCCCGCGATTTGACCCGCGTCATTGATGGCGAACGGGAATGTGCCCTGATTGACGCCCGTGCCCGCACCAGGGGCAGCGAAGGAGGTTATGACGCCGCCGGGAGTACGAACGAATCCGTGAAGCGCATAGTTGGCATCCGTGTAGAATCCGGCGATCGTGCCTCCGGTGTTGATGGCCGCGGGCATGGTGCCCGTCGAGCCGGATACATCGAGTGTGGTGACCGCGCCGCCGGAGTTTCTTGTGAAGCCGTGACTCAGGTTGTTCGCGTCGATGTAGTTCCCGGCCGTCGCACCTCCATTGTTGATGGCATTGGCAACAGTGCCTTGTGAAGCCCCCGAGCCCGCGCCTGAAACGTCAAACGTGGTGACGCTTCCGTCAGCGGCGCGCACCAGGCCGTGATACACGTTGGTGGGGTCAATGTAGAATCCCGTGCTGGTCCGCCCGTTATTGATCCCAAAGCCCAAGGTCCCTTGATTAACGCCGACGCCGTCCCCCGGAGCATGGAATGAGGTGATTTTGCCGCCAGTCGCGCGCTCGAAGCCGTAGAATGCGTTATTTGTATCGGTGCAGTAGCCCGAGACAACGCCGGCGGTGTTGATGCTCAGGCAGGCGGCTGCTCCGGCAGGCGCGGTGCTGGACCCGGTGCAATGGAACGTGCTTATAACCCCGCTGGCAGTTCGCACGAACCCGTGACTCACGTTGTTCGCGTCAAAGAACAAACCCACAACCGTTCCGGCTGTGTTGATGCTCTGGGGCCAAGTGCCTTGACCGGCGGCTGTACCCGCCTGCGGCACATCGAGGGTGGTGATCGTGCCATCGGCGGCGCGCACGAAACCATGCGTCAGATTGTTTGCGTCGCCCCAGACACCGGTGGTCACGCCCGCCGAGTTGATGCCGAGCGCGTTGGTTCCCTGATAGACGCCGCTGCCAGCGCCTGGGACTTCGAATGTGATTATGGTGGGCTTGGTCTTATCCTCCATCCCGGCGATCCCCGCCTGTTGCGCGGACACCCCCGCAGCGAAAACGAGCCACAGACAGACCACACCTGGCCTTGCGAGTCTGATCAGGCCCGGCCAGGACTCCCTTTCGGGCCTGTACATTTTAAACGCTTCCCTCTCCATGAAGTGGCCTCCTACTCGAGTTTTCTGGTTGCATTGGCCCTGGCTTACTACCGCTGCGATGGGAATAAGAATATCATGGAATGCGCGCGAATGGGCCAAGTTAATCCTGCCGTTGGCGATTTCGAGAAAGAGGGGCTCTCGTCGTAGATCTGGGTGGTTGTGACGTCGGTGGTCAAACAGTTCCGTTCACCTTGATAATGTCTACGTTGGCATCGAGCAGCCGTGCGGCCGTGGTGGCGCGGAGTGAACGCAGGTGTCTAGATCAGCGCCGGACGGGTAGAGAACATTAAATCACGATGCGCTCCACCTCATCGGCCGGGATCTCATCGCCACGGAGGTCGTACCAATCCCGTGGTTGTCTCGCGTTCACCCCCGACTCTAGGCGGCTACTCAGCGGCGTGATTTAGGGGCCAACACCGCCGACGACGGATTTCGGGCAGGAGCCCGATTTCGCCAATGGAGTTCATTCGCGGCCAAGAAAGATCAAAAAACACAATTTGCGGTAACGGGCTAACGGCGTGACGGCCCATCCGTCCTTAGCAGGATGACGAAGTACTCCTGCGTGGCTGCGATTTTCACGCTGGCTGTATGGGGAGCCGAGTGGCCGGGCTGGCGCGGACCGCATCGCGACGGACTCTCCACGGAAAGCGGGTTGCTGAAGGCCTGGCCGGCGGGCGGACCGCCTCTTGCCTGGGAGGCGCACGGGCTGGGCGCGGGATTCTCGAGCGTGGCGATCGCGGGCGACCGCATCTACACCATGGGCGACCGCCAGGACGGACAGTACGCTCTGGCGCTCAATCGGGCGGACGGCAAGACTGTTTGGGCGTCACGCATTGGCGAGCCGTGGGAAGACAATGACGCGCCGGGCCCGCGGGGAACGCCCACGCTGAACGGCGACTCGGTGTACGCGATCGGCACGGAGGGCGAGGTCGTGTGTCTCGACGCGGCGACCGGCGAGGCGCGTTGGCGCAAGTCAATGGTGCGCGACTACAACGGCCGCATGATGTCGGACTGGAAATTCTCGGAATCGCCACTGGTCGATGGCGACCGAGTGGTTTTTACGCCGGGCAGTTTCGACGCTCTGATGGCGGCCGTGGATAAGCGGACGGGAAAGGAAATCTGGCGGGCGGGAGGCGGCGCACGGGTGGGCTCTGCGGGCAGTAACGGCGCGGGCTACGCCTCGATGGTGATCTCGGAAGGCGCGGGCGTTAAGCAATACGTGCAACTGGCGGGGCGCGGGCTGTTCGGCGTGCGGGCCGCGGACGGCAAGGTGCTGTGGAACTATAACCGGATCGCCAACGATGTCGCCAACATTCCGACGCCGGTGGTGCGCGGGGATTACGTGTTCGCGGCCACGGGCTACCAGACCGGGAGCGTGCTGCTGAAGCTCGCGCGGACGGCGGATGGGGTGGCGGCGCAGGAAATTTATTTTCTGGACGCGCACACGTTCCAGAATCATCATGGCGGCTTCGTGCTGGTGAGCGACTCTATCTATGGCGGGCATGGCCACAACAACGGCTTCCCGATTTGTTTGGACTTTCTGACGGGCAAGGTGAGATGGGGCGGCGACTTCCGGCCGGAGGGATCGCAAGGCTCGGCGGCGGTGGCGTATGCCGACGGACACTTGTATTTCCGGTATCAGAACGGAGTCATGAAGCTCGTCGAGGCATCACCCGCCGGGTATAGGGAGACGGGCTCGTTCCGGATTCCGGGAGTGAAGCTGCCGAGCTGGTCACACCCTGTGATCTTGGACGGGAAGATGTACCTGCGGGAACAGGACGCGCTCTACTGTTACAACGTCAAGTGAACTATACCGATATCGGTAGCGGCTTCTGGCTGGCGATGGCGCGGATTCCAGGCCGGCGTTCGCTCCACGTAGCAGACTCGGACGACGAGGTCGTCGATGGGGCTTGCCGGCGAGAGCGGCTCAGGTCCAGGACGTTCCTATCCGGTGGTCCGGTGTAATCGTCGGACAGCGTCTTCAGATAGCCGAGGTCACGGACGGCGTGCTAGGACCCAAGGCCAGACGCACGCATGAGCCGTCTGCTCATTTTCGCGCCGTTCGTTCCTTTTGGCCGCCTTCCAAAAGCTCCGCTACGGTAATGCCGAATGCGTTGGCCACCTTCACCAGCGTTCGAACGGACGGATTCCGGCGCCCCAACTCCAAGTCGGCTAAGTAGCTGCGCTGCATGGCGGCGCGCTCCGCAAACTGCTCTTGAGTCCAGCCCCTCGCCACGCGCAGCATTCTGATACGTTCCGCCAACTGCCGCAGGATCTGGGTCTCGGATACCGGCAACCCCCATCTTTCCGAACCGCTGAACCCTTTGTTGTACGATCCGAGGTACAATTACCCTGGGATCGGCGAGGGTCACCGGAACTGTAACGATTTCGGGATGCGTAGACCGCCTCCTCGCCTCGTACGGTTCAAGCGTTGTAGCTGGTATCTAACGGAAGGCAGTAAACACGAGTCAGAAGGCGACGATGGACGCGCGGCGTTTTCTGGAGGTGAGGTGCAAGAAGAACGGGCATCAACGAAGGGCATCGTGGGCGCTCTGATTGCGGTGCTGGCGGTGATCCTTGTAGTGTCGGCTGTGAATACCACGTTTACGAGCAAGAAATCACCCGGCGCGCGAAAGTGGATAGGAAGAAATACGCTCGGCTGTCGAGGCGAAGCGGATCTGCCAAATGATGACCGATGCTCATCAAAGCGCCAAGCGTCCCGTTCTTGCCGATCGTCACCGCGTCGGCCCGGCTGCCCAGCCCCGCTCCCCTGCACATTGAATGCATCAGGAGAAGTCTCGCGACGTCCTTTAGGAGTCTGGGGATCTCTCTGCACGCCTTGCAGAGCATTAGTCCTGGATCTTTATCAGGGTCTCGACATGAAACACTGCGGCGGAACTGGAAATCACGTGCTCACAAACGATGTAGCACGGCACGTCATCGCCATGTCTGGCGCAATTCATGTTGGGATACCGAGCCATTCGCTACACCCATTCTGCCCTACGGCACTCGTCGATGCTACCTCGCGGTCCGGCAGTCGGTGGAAACAACCCGAAGTACCCAGGTCCGGCGTTCGGGGATCAGGAGGTTCCGTTCGGCCCTAGCTGGCTCGCATGTCACGCATCAAATATGTCACACGGGCAATCGCTAGAATTCATTGGAGCGGACGGCTGGCGCGCCGCGCGTTGTCAGTTGCTGTCACTCGGCGGCCGTAACTCTATGAAATCATGGTAGCGCTAACGGGAATCGAACCCGTATTTAAGCCTTGAGAGGGCTCCGTCCTAACCGTTAGACGATAGCGCCACGGGAGAGCAATTCTGATTCTACCAATCCGCAAGGGTGCTTGTCAGCCGCTCTGCCTGGCGGGCGTGCGCTGCGGGCGCCCGGCTCCCCCAAACGCATCCGCGCATGTCTTGACATATACTGTCAATTGCGGAGGCCTGATATGCGAATGCGGCGGAAGATCCTGACGGGTTTTTGGGGCGGCCCAATGCTGTGGCTGGCGGGGTGCGGCGGCTCCCCGCACGCTACCACGGAGAAGTATTGGCTGGTGGCGACTAACATCAAGATCCCCTATTGGCAGAGCGCGAATACTGGGTTGCTGCACGCCGCGCAACTGATGGGCGTGAAGGCCGAAATCGTGGGGCCGGATTCGTTCGACCCCAAGGCGGAACACGAAGCTTTCCAGCGGGTGCTGGCCGAGAAGATCAAACCGGCGGGCATTATGATATCAGCGGCAGATCCGGCCATAATGCAGCCGGATATTGACGCCGCAATCGGGCAGGGCATCCCGGTGGTAACAATAGATTCCGACGCGCCCGCGAGTAAGCGACTCTCATTCATAGGAACCGATAATTACAAAGCGGGCCTGATGGGCGCGCAGCTTGCCGTGAAGCAGTTGCAGGGCAAAGGCAGCGTCGTGATTTTCACCATGCCCGAGCAGGCCAACCTGAAAGACCGTTTGCGCGGCTATCACGACGGCTTGGAGGGCCACCCGGGCATCAAGATCGCGGACACGGTGGACGTGAAGGGAGACGCGCGCATCGCGTTTGACCATACACAAGATCTGGTCGATAAAAAGGGCATAGACAAGATCGACGGATTCATCTGCCTGGAGGCCATCGCGTGTCCGGAGGTGGCCGATGTGCTCGACCGCAACAAGATCAGCGGCAAGGTGGTGATAGCGATGGACGCCGATCAACGCACGCTCGATTGGATTAAGAAAGACCGCATCGCCGGCACCATCGCGCAAAAACCTTTCACCATGGGTTACATAGGCGCGCTAACGCTGGATACACTGCATCACTATCCGCCGAATCCCCTGGATAAGGCCTGGTCGCAGGATCCGCAATCGCCGGTGGCGACGTTCATCGACACGGGCGAGATGTTGGTGGATAAAAGCAACGTGGATAGCTTCGTCAGCGCCACGGCCCAAAGGTAGGAGTGCTGGGTTCTCTGGATCACCGTTCTATTGATGATTAGATATTTCCAGCGAAAGATTACCGGGTCGGCATTCCTCCTTCAAGTAGAGGTCGAAGCGTTGGGTGTGAAGACTACAGTAAGGTACGCTTGCGTCTTTTTTGAATGTGCGCCGAGTGGTTCGTAGTCGCGCAGATGACTGGGGTACTGATGCAGCGCGTCCGGCGCAGTCGGCGACAGCGCCTGAATGCCGGGTTTCTCATCGTTCTTCAGGGTGCCTTCAACCAATCCAGCGTTCACGATCTCCACGTACTTGTAGGCATGCAGAACCTCGATCACCTTCTTTTCAAACTCCGGATCCCAGCGCTCCACGTAGTAGCAGATCTGGCGCAGCCGGACCTCGCTCTGCGTCAGTATCCGATGCGGTTTAGACCGGCTCAGTGCGAGCAAGCTTGGATGGCTAGACTCGCCGGGTGCGCGATGCAACGCCCTAAACCTGCTCTACGATTTTCAGAAGGCCTTTGAGAGACGTCTCCGTGGAGTCCAGCTTGCCCTGCGGATCGCGCCAGTGGGTCTCGAGCGTGAACGTCTCCTTGTGGCCGTCCTTGGGCAGAGCACGGATCTGTCCCAGGTTGTCGAACTCGCCCTGGCCGACAGCCGTCCATACCGCTTTTCCGGCTGAATCGTGGCGGTAGTCACGAAGATGACCTGAAAAATACGCGCTGGGTCGAGCCTGCGGTACCCTCCTGGAAACGGTTGCTGATTCGGCTGCATTGTTGGGATCGCAGGTCAGGCCGATATTGTCGTCTTTCACCCGATTGAGGAGTTCCGCCGATTCCGCCGCGTTTGAGACGTAGCCGCCACCGATGTCCTCCACGGCTAGCACGAACCGGCCTGGTCGAGCGCGTCGTGCCACTTTCTCGCAGCAGTTCGTCGATTCGGTCGCAAGTATTGGTAGAGGGCTTCTCCCCCTTTTCGAGCATAAAAGTGAAAAATTCGGATTTTGCGGGTTCCGAAAACCGCGGACCCGCTCCATGGCTGAATCCAGCAGCTTCCATTGCTCATCCAGCTTGCGGCCGCCTTCAGCCGTATCTGGAGGAAGCGGGATCTTGAAGAAGCCGCTGTCCAGGACGGAGATGCGGATGCCCTGTTCGTCGAAAATGGCGCGTGCCTGGCGGACCTTCTCCAGGGGTTGCTCGGTATTATACGGACCCCAAATGTTCCGAACCTCGGCCCATCGAAGGCCGTAGCGGCGCAGAAAGTGGGCGGCCGCGAGAGGATCGTCGTCGATCTCGTCGGTGGTGATGCCGAGTTTGAAGGTAAAGAGCGGCAGGGCCGGGAGCCTGCAGGCCAGCGGAGCCAGCACCGCCGCAAATTGACGACGCGAAAGGAACACCATACAACGAGATTATAGCGGCGCCTTGATTTTGGATCGCCGGGATTCGGTTTGTCGAGCATCCTGAGCGATGCGCGGGGCCTCCTCCGGTGACTTTCGCTTGCATCATTGCGACGCTCCGCTTGGCGCCAAAATCTAAAAGGATATCGGTTGAAGGCAAAACATCCGGTGCACCTGGAAAGATGTTCTCGCGGCCATCCGGTCTCCAAGTCCAACAGGGATCTCCGCTCCCAGAAATGTGATTTGCCGAGCCGGGTGATCGCGACAATTAGATCTCCGGCCAAGGAGTAATTGTCGTCCATGCGGAGTTATAGTTGTCGCCGACCCGGAGAAATAGTTGTTGTCCATCCGAGGGAATAGTTGACGCCGGGGGGAGGGACAGCCGGGCCTTGATCCGTGCGACGGATGAAGATCTCCTGACTGTCTTCCCCCCCCGACGCGTACCCAACAGAGGCTAACTAAAAGGGGCCATTCGGTGAAAATGCCGAACCGCTGCCTTGCGTCTATGCGGTCCCCGATCGCTTAAACATCCTTCAAATCGCGAACAAACGCAGTCAGCTCTTCGATCGGAGACCAAGCCGCGAACTGGTCCCGCCATGGGGTGAAGTAAGTCGGCGGGCCGCTCCGCCTGCTACCTGCGTCACATAGAGCTTTGGCTCATGATCGTCCCTGTTCGATGAGAACACTACCTGCTTGCCATTGGGCGAAAAGCTCGTGAGCCGTTCGATTCTTACATTACCCCTCGGCCGGCCGGGACTCCAAGTTCCGCTGCCGATGAGCAGGACCCAGATCGGCGGCGTCACCGGATGGCTGCGGGCTGCCGCGCTGGGCGAGGTGCACGGCGTTCCCCTGTCGAACCTGTGGCCGGAGATCAGCGCGCAACGGCTCTGCGCGGCGCCTATGAAGAAGCGCTGAGCCGCTACGCCGCATGACGCTGCCCGTGCCGTCGAAATTCGGTTATTGCACCTTCCACTTTTCCAGGCCGGCCGAGAATCCCGGCTGCATGGTAACTTCCAAACGCAACGCGTCCGTCGAGACGGGCGCAAATGTAAGCTTGTCGTATTTGTCTTTTTCGACGCCGGCGGGATCGTTGGCCGCCACTGGCTTCCACTCCTGGCCATCTTTATACAGGACGCGCCAGGAGGCCGGCACGCGAACCTCTCCGCGCCCTGTATCGTCGAACCAGTAGACCGCCACCTGCGAGACCGTCGACTTCTGCGGGAAGGTGTACTCGATCCACTCGGTCCGGCCTTTTTCAGGCCACCAGTCGAAGTACGAGGCCGGATCGCTGGACGATTGCGGCTCCTCGCCGTCGTTTACGGCTTCGGGGCGCTTCTCGATGCCTTCGCCGCTCACGCGCTGCCCGTCTTGCGACGCGCTGACTTTGCTTTTCATGGCAAGCGTAGGCCACGGCTTGGGCCGTGCGGCGGACTCCACGTCGGGAAACCAGACCACCATCTCATCGCGCCCGCGATTCGCCCAGGCGTAGTATGGAATCGCCGTGAAGTCCTCGCTCTGGCGCACCACTCGTCCCGCCGCATCATAAGCCAGCGACACTGCACGGCTCTTCACCACTTCCACGCCATTCAGCAGATCGGGCCGGAATTCGGCGGTGAGTGGCTCGCTATCCGGCAACAGCAGATTCCGCACTTTATGATCGGGACTATCCACGGACTCCGCGGCGAACACGATGGGACCGCGCTCGATGGCAACGCGCCCGCGGTCGGAGCTTACTTGAGAATTGGCCATGACCCGGCGCACGGGCATCGGCAGATCCAGATCGATCGTATCGCCCGTCTTCCACTCGCGGTCAAGCGTCACATAACCTAGCTCCAGATCTTTGTCAAAATCGATGCGCACCGGTTTCCCGTTGATGCTCAGGCTGGGCGCGGCGTGCACTGCATCGGCGAAACGGTACAGATCGCTGGGGACGGCTTGATCCCTGGCCCAGCCGGGAATACGGACCTTGATGGCGAAGCGGGCAGCCGCGCCGGGGTCCACCGAAATCTTCACGCGTCCGTCCCAAGGATAACGGGTCTCCTGTACCACCTTCACCGTGCGGCTCGCCATGTGTACGTCGGCAGTTCCGCCGGCGAAGAGGTTCACGTATAGAGTGTCGCCGGCCAGCGCGTACATGTAGCCCGGCACCGACGCGATGAAGCGCGTAATGTTGCCCGGACAGCAGGCCACGCCGAACCATGGGCTGCGTCCGCGCCGGCCATTCGATTCGAGCGGATTCTGATAGAAGAACGACTTTCCATCCAGCGACACGCCGGAGATGAGGCCGTTATAGAGCGTGCGCTCCATCACGTCGATGTATTTCGCATCGCCGTGCAGCAGGAAGAGCCGTTCGTTCCAGAAATCGTTACCCACCGAGGCACAGGTCTCGTTGTAGGCCGTCAGATTGGGCAGCTCGTAGTTCCCGCCGAAGGCTTCGCCATTACCGGTCGCGCCGATACCTCCGGTGATGTAGAGTTTCTTCCCCACCACGTTGTCCCAGATTGCATCGATGGCGTGCACGTAGGCGGCAT
Source organism: Bryobacterales bacterium (assembly GCA_963818855.1). Lineage (GTDB taxonomy): Bacteria > Acidobacteriota > Terriglobia > Bryobacterales > Bryobacteraceae > Bog-159. The sequence goes on from CAWFUH010000003.1 coordinate 308,763, forward strand.
CGCCGGTCATGGCGGCCACGTCAGCCATGCCAGAGTACATATAGGTGGCGCGCACGGCGTGGCCCACGGCCTCAGTCTGATCCACTACGCGCAAGTTGGCCTGGTTGTAGGAAGAGCCACCCGGGCCGCGCGAGTCGAGCATGAACTTGGCCAGATCCAGATAGCGCTCGTCTCCGGTGACGCGATACAGCTTCACCAGGCCCATCTCGACAATCTGGTGGCCGGGCCAGATGGTTTTCTTGCCGGGCCCGAAGGTGGCACACAACAGATCGGCGGTGCGCAGCGCGATGTCGAGAAGAGTGCGCTTACCCGTCGCCTGATAATGCGCCACGGCCGCTTCGTAGAGATGGCCCAGGTCGTACAACTCATGGCTCAGCACTTCTTCGTCTTCCCAGCGGTGGGCACCGGCCCATTTATGCGGGTGATCGGGATCGATGGTGCGCGCGGTATAAAGGTAGCCGTCCGGTTCCTGCGCGGCGGCGATCTTCGCGATCAGGCCGTCGATATATGACTCGAGTGCGGGGTCGGGCTTAACGCTCAAAGTGTATGAGGCGCCTTCGATGACTTTGTAAATGTCCGTGTCGTCGAAGGGATAGGGAGGGATCTTGCGGTCCTGGGCGGAAATCTGGCCGCGCAGCGCTTCGGCGGCGTGCACGAAGTTGGCCACCCGGCCGGTGTTCTCGCACTGCTGAAAAGCGAAGGGGATGGTCACTTTGCGGTTGGTCTCGATGCGCGGCGCCCAGAATGCGTCGGTCAAATGCACGGCGGTGAAGGGGACAGGCTTGATGGGGTAGTCCCTGGCCGCGGCAGCAGTATTTGCAGCGCCTGATTGCGGGCCTGCCGCCAGGGGACAGAGCGCGGCCGCCAGAAGCGCTGTCAGCCGGATTCCTGGAGATTTCATGTTTTTCCTTTTTCTTTGCGGGCTTCGTTGGGAGCGCCCAAACGCCCCATCCTAAAACATGACTTTCGCCCCCACCTGCCACCATCGGGGAAGTTGCTGTGACAGGGCCTTGCCGAAGGTGGCGTCCACGGGATTGGCGTCGACGTTGGTGAGATTGGGATGGTTGAAGATATTGTAGAACTCAAAACGTAATTGTAAATTGACTCTCTCGGTCAGGTGATTGTCCTTGTAAAAGGCCGCATCCGTTTCGGCAAAGTTCGGTTCGCGAAATTGACTCGACTTCTCGTTGCCTTCCGCGGCGAACGTGGAGGGGGCCGTGAACCGTGAGAACATCCCAAAGGTTGCGGTTGAGCGCGGGCAGCTCTCTGACCGTGGCGGAATTTAGCGTGGCCTGGATGCGGCTGTCATCGGTATCGAGCGGCGGCGCTTCGGAGACGTTGGTGACGGCCTGAGTCGAAGTGGCTAGCGCAAGGGTTATGTTGATGCCTTGCGTCTGGTTGGTGTCCAGCGTGACGCCCTCCTCGGCCGGCCGGAAGCCCGCTGTTTCGATATGAAGCGTATAGCGGCCAGGTGGGAGGCTGCTGAAGCGGTAGTTGCCGGATGTGCTGGTGGTGGCCGCGGTTTCTACACCTGTGTCCAGATTCCTCAAGGTCACCGCGGCGCCGGGAACGGCTGACCCGCTGGGGTCGCTGACCACACCCTGGATATTTCCGCTGAACACCGACTGGCCGTACGCGCAGACGCCCGCAATTAGACACACAAACCCTAAAGCCTTGAAAGCTGGGTACTTCATCATGGAAAACCCCCTTGCCAGTCGGCTGGGACCTGGCCGTCATCGCATCGCAGAAAGCCCTTACATTTTTTCGTAGCAGCTGTCCATGGAGCGGCTGCCGATAGTGGAATCTTGAAGCCTACTAGATTTATATCACTCGCTGTATACCAAGTCAACAGGAAAATGGAAGCGCTTTCATTTAGGGAATGGGCGTTGCTGGTACCCCACCGCCCGGATTGCGCTACGCTGCGGAGCCGACGAAATGCGGACTTCGGAGACGCCAATACGAGCAGGCATTGAGCCTGGCGCGCTCGGCTTTAGCGTCCTCTCCCAATGACGTCCGGATTCTGACTTTGGAAGCGATTGCGTGGTCCGAGCCGGCAGGGGCCGCGCCTAGCCGCATGCGGGCCCGTGATCGCCGCGAACGAGCGGGATTGCGAAATGGCCGCCTGCAGCGGCCCGCGAAAGCCGTCCCGTTCCGCGGCAACTCAGCGCACTGGCGCCAGCCGAACAGCCACATCCGTTACCAGTTGGCGGCGGGCCAGTTCATGGCAAAGTCGTATACCGGCTCCCTGGCGACGCACTCGATCTGGCCGCGGCGGCAAGGGAAGCTTACCGGGAACACGCCGCGCGCCACGGCAGTACGTCGATTTTGCATCGCTGTGCGTGACCCACAGATCCTGCGACGCCGGGATTACCATGATCGACGCGGGTCTCGGGCATGCTCCGCAGTCGGCCGCATTGTATCTTGCCCGTGGTGTCCTGGACGTCCAAGGGGGCCTTACGACCGGGCGGACGCCGACTTCGCCACCGGGGAACGGCTGGACCCGCGGCGGGGGTACGGCTCGTTCGCGCAGGCCTTGTCGCAGGTACAGCAGCCGGTAGCCGCGGCGGATTTCGCGCGCGCTGCAAAAGTCCGGCAAGCCGGGCAGCGCTGGGGAGATCCGCACGTTGCTGGCCCGCTTCAACGATCTGCGCCGGCGGCTGGAGGACGAGGAAGAGCGGTACCGGCTCGTGGAAGGAGGCGCGCCGGGCGGACCACCGCCATAAGCTCGTCTATACTGTGAAGGAAACCCATGCATAGCCAGGCCGGTGCGCTCTTTCTGCTTGCGGCGGCGGGTTTCTTTCAGGCGGCATTTGCCCTTCCGGTCAGGCATCTGCGGCAATGGCGCTGGGAACAGATGTGGGTGGCGCAAGCAGTGACAGCCAACCTGCTGTTCCCGCTGCTATGGGCGGCGGTGGTGCCGGCCGCATTCTGGAGCCAGGCGGCGCACATCCCGCGCTCCCACTGGATTGCGGCGTACGGCTGGGGACTGATCTGGGGGCTGGGCGGCGCCGCCTGGGGCCTGACCATGACGCGCCTGGGCATGGCTTTTTCCAACTCCTTCGTCTTTGGCGTCACCACCATGACCGGCGCCTTGCTGCCGCTGGCAGTGAACGGAGTCGAGAGTCCACCGCGCCCGCCGTTGTTCGCCGCGGGCCTGGCGCTGTGCGTGCTGACGACGGTGCTCATCGGCTTCCTGCGACGCCACGGCAGTCAGGAGCCGCTGCTGCCGATGCCGGCGCCGTTCCGCTCTTACCGTGCGATTTTGGCGGTGGCCATGTTCGCGGGTTTTTCGTCGGCGGGATACGGACTGGCGTTTACTTTCAGCTTCGCCCAGATCCGGGCCATGATGGCGGGCGGCATCTCGCAGCTCTCGGCCTCGCTGGTGGTGGTGCTGCCGGTGTATCTGGGGGCTGCTACGGTGGGAATCCCGCTAGGCGTGCTGGTGGCTGCGCGTGCGCACGGCCTGCCGCTGTTTCTGGGCAGGCATGCGATGTGGAACTGGTCGCTGGCCGCGGTGATGGGTCTGTGCGCCACAGCCAGCGCGGTGCTCTACGGCTTTGCAGGCAGCGGCGCCGGACACCCGTCGCCCAACGTCTCCTTTGGCGTCTTTATCAGCTTTCTGGTGTTAGGCAGCAATGCCCTGGGCCTGTCTACGGGTGAGTTGCGCGGCAGCTCGCTGCGGGTGAGTGCGGGTCTGCTCTTCAGCGCCGGGGGCCTGGTAGCCGGAGCCTGGTTGCTGAACGCGCGCTAGTAATCACCGGCGACCCTGCTGTGAAATTATCCCGATCGTGCCCAGCCACTTTTCGACCAGCGCCGGCCATTGCGTGATGGGAAACTTCGTGGGACGCAGCCCAAAGGCATGCTTGCCTTCCGCATAGAGATGCATTTCTACCGGGACCCCGGCGTTCTTCAGCGCCATGTAGTAGACCAGCGAGTTGTTCACGCTATCGACGGGATCATTCTCAGCCTGCACCAAAAAGGTCGGCGGCGTATGGCGGCTGACAGGAACATCCGGATTCAACTCAAATTTCTTGTAGGCAGAGAGCCACAGATGCCCCGGATAAAGGGCTACCGCGAAATCCGGGCGGCAGCTCTCTTTGTCGGCTGCATCCACAGCCGGGTACGAACGTTTGTCAAAATGCGTGCTGATATCCGTCACCAGGTGGCCGCCCGCTGAGAATCCAAGCACACCGATCTTGTGGGGATCAATGTGGTATTCCGCGGCGTGTAAGCGGACCAAACCCAGGGTTCTCTGCGCATCTTCCAGTGCCATCGGGGCTTTCGGATTCATCTGGCATTTGCAATGGTCATCCCAATGCGGCCCCGTGTTCGGAACGCGGTACTTCAAGAGCACGCACGTAATGCCCTTTGACGTTAGCCAGTCACAGACCTCGGTGCCTTCGAGATCGATCGCCAGGACGGAATAGCCTCCGCCGGGAAAGACGAGCACAGCAGCACCGGTATTCGTTCCCTTCGGCGAATAGACCGTCATGGTCGGCCGTGAGACGTTGTCTATCTCTCCGGGCTCGGTCGTTTCGGTGTTCGCCGGCGGCCCGAACTGCGCGTCCGGCGGCATGCCGGGCCATATGGGCACTTGGGTGTGACCCGGCGATGGCTGCCAGCATGGCTTCTGGGCGGATAGGCTGCAACACGCAAAGACCAGGAGGAGGGTTGGGATCACTGGAGTCATATGTGGGGATGCGAGTACCATCTGAGGTTTGCTCATTCAGTTTATCCTCACAGCAGCAGCCAAAGGGTGTGGGGCAGCGGCGCTAAAGCGCCACACCGGCTGAAGCCCGCCCTCCAAGAGCGGGAATTCGTTAACCCAAAGCGGACATGATTTCGGGATGCCCCATCTTTTGTGCCCATGCACGCGGGCGGGCCCACGGTTCCGCACTGCTCTCCTCCCGGTCGGCTTCGTGTTCGATCAGGAGTCGCACAAGCTGGACACGCCCCCAGCGGCAGGCCCAACCGAGCGGGGTGCTTTGCAGGATGTCGTCTCGCCGGTCGAGGTGCGCGCCTGCATCGAGCGCCGCACGCCCAAACGCCGCTACTTCGTCGCCGGTAATCCAATCGCCCATCGACGCGATCTCGTGCAGAATGGTCCGTCCGAAGCTGCCGCCGACGTTGACATCGCACGAGCCGAGAATCAGGCGGAAACAGGCGAGATAGCCTTCACGATCGAAGTCCTTGTTGCCCGCATACAGCCATGGGATGTGGTGCCAGAAGGTCAACGGAGATGCGAGCATGCCAAACCAGCGCGGGTCTGCGCGGGCCCAAGCGATGCGATCGAGCGCCATGCGAACGATCTCAGCCGCGCCTCCGTCCGCACCGAATCGGAGCAGTTCTTCCGCCGATCTGCCGGCATCGTCGCCGATGAGCATCTGCCGCGCGAGGCCGGTCTGGCGGTAGAGGGCTGCGGTGTCGCCGGTTACCAACCCGCCGCGCTGCCGCAACAACTCCACCATCTCCCACTGTTTGTGGCTGTATGCGCTATGCACGGGCGACCCACTGGAATCGACATGCAGGTTCGGGTTGGCGCCGCGATCGAGCAGCAACCCAGCCATCTCACGGCGCCCCAAAGCCGCGCAATACCACAGCGGATAACCTTGCGAGTACGCCGTCCAATCTCCTTCGCCGGATGAGACGCGCTCGTCCGGATCGAGACCGCAGTCGAGCAGCAATTTGAGCGCATCGAAACGGTTGTTCCGCACCGCAACAGTAAGCAGGCCGCCGCCGTTCCAACGCACATGATTTTCGAGCGTGCCTTCCGCATGACGCGCGCGCAGCCACTCCAGGTCACCGTTCGCAACCGCGGCACGAGCCGCTTCATCACCGCCCTCTGCGTCTGACGCTGTTTCCGGGCCGGGCGCGGGCTCGGCTCGGCTCTCCTCTTCCTCCTCGATAATCGCGACGATCTCGTCGTATCCACGCTCGTGCGCCAGCGTCCAGGCGGAGGTCGCATCACGGTGGGGATCTATGCCCGCGCGCGCGTTCGCACCCTTCCGCATGAGCAATCGGACCATCTCCGGCCGCCGGTCGATGACCGCATAGTGGATCGCACGATGCTCGTCTCCATATGACAACGTCATGTCCGCCAGTTCGGGCCGCGCGTTTAGCATCGTGCGTACGCGCTGCACGGCGCCGGCGCGTACCGCTTCCACCAGCCGCTTAATGGTGACGCCATCGACGTAAGCCTTGAGCTTCGGCCAGCTCTGGAACCCGTAGCTGCGGGCAATAACCAGTTGCGCATCGTGCAATGCGAATGTCCCGGCGGCGGCGCTGTGGTAGTGTGCGTTGACCTCCGCGGCGGCCGCGGGATCGCCTGCCGCAAAGCCGCTCAGCAGCTCTTTGGCTTGACGCTTAAGTTGTGCGAGGTCCGGATGCGCGCGCATCCGGCGGGTGGGTAGGTTCTGTTTCACATGAGCTCCTTTCCATCGCGCCCGGTGTCCGCTAGCTCGGGCAGAAAAGAGTTCACGCAAGGTCGTCGAGATCTGAAAACCCGGTGGGACGCAGTCCCTTTCCGCGGACACGGCGGCGCCCCGAGCGCGCCAAATCAGAGGATATCACTCGGGGCGGGAGGCATGCCAGCGCGAATTACTCCGCATAGCCGCAATCAAAACGGTGCTGCAGCGGGGCTAAAGCCCCGCTCCGGCTGAAGTCCGCCCTCCGATCGGCGCGCGTTCGCACAGGACATTATTCGTTAGCGGGCCGGGCCACCCCCGTGGACTCGCGCAGCACCAGTTCGGGATCCAGGAAGATATGCCGCGGGCGGGGCGGAGCGCCGGAAGCGTCGGGGAGCAGCCCGGCAATCACCAGGCGCCCGATTTCCGCGCGCGGGATGTGAATGGTGGTAAGCGAAGGACAACTGAATTCGGACATGGTGATGTTGTCGAAGCCGGTGACGGAGACATCGCCGGGCACCGACAACCCCTGATTCCGCAGCTCGCGGATGGCGCCGATGGCGATCCAGTCGTTGACGCAGAGAATCGCGGTGGGCGCGAAGCCGGAACGCAACAACTCCCGCGTGGCCTGGCGGCCGCCCGCGAATCCGTCCTCCACCGGCGTCACCACAAGGCTCTCGGCGCCGTGGCGGGCGGTGGTTTCCACAAACTCCAGGCGCCGCTCCTCGGTGGGCCGCAGGAACAACGGCGCGCCGACATAAGCCATGCGCCGATGCCCCAGGGCATGCAGCAGATCGAGGAGCATGCGAATGCCCTTGCGGTGGTCGAACTGGATGGTGGTGAAGCTGCCAGTCACTTCACCGGCGTCGAACAACACCACCGGTATCCGCGCTTCCTGCAGATCTTCCAGGATGGCCGGTTCCATTTCCGGAAACACGCCGAGGCCGGCCACCTTCTGGCCAAGCAGGCGATGCACGCTGGCCTTCAAAAGCTTGACATCGTGCGAGCTGTTTTCGAGCACGGTTTCGTAGCCGCGCTCGACGGCGTTGGTTTCGATGGCCTGGTAGATGTCGGCAAAGAACGGGTTGTAAAGGTTGGCCATCACCACGCCAAGCACGCGGCTGCGCCCTCCCGCAAGCGTACGCGCGTGCAGGTTCGGCTGGTATTTCAACTCCTCCACGGCGCGCAGGACCCTCATGCGCGTCGAGTTCTTGACGCCCGGATTTCCGTTGAGCACGCGAGAGACCGTGGCGCTGGCGACGCCCGCCCTTTTGGCGACATCCTGAAGGTTCATCTCTGATGTCCTTAGTGCCAACCTCGCTTTGAGTCTGAGAGTTGGGCCTGGGCTCTAAGTCCAGTTCGTCACTGGGCATATCCGTTCGCCTCCGGCCGACACCTAAGTTTACTCCGGAACGAGGGATGTGAGCCGGGCGCCTGGTCAGCTCTTCAGATCGTGCCGGCTCCATTCCGGTCCGTTGAATCTTTGCCGCACGACTACTACATACAACACTCCCAAGGCCGCCAATAAACCGGCCAGGGTTTTGCCCGCGAGTTCATTGGGTGGCATGATCAACACGACGCAGATGAATGCCGCAAAAACTACCGCCACCAGGTTCAACGGGCCGCCGAAACGGCCGAGGCTCCAGACGGCGTGGCTGGGCCAGTCCGAGCCATGCTGCCGCGCGCGCCATGCCAGGGCGATCGGAATCGTGTAGGCCAGATACAACGCCACCGTACTCAAGGACGTCACGATGGGGACGGCCTGGGTCCAGAGCATGGCGGCCATGGATGCAGCCACGATCAACCAGATGGATGGCGCCGGCGTGCCGTGGCGGGGGCTGACCCAGCGCACCTGCTCCGCCAGAGGCGTACCGTGGTCGCGCGCCAGCGAATAAAGCGCCCGCGATGCCGACGTGATGCACGCCAGTCCACAAAACCACATGGCCATCGACGCCAACGCCGCCATGGCATTGCCCGCCTTCGCGCCGAGCGCCTGTTGCAGAATCGCAATCACCGCCGGAATCTGGTTGCCTTGCAGGTCCTTGGCGCCCAGCACGCCCGGGATGCTGCGAATGGCGAGCGTCAGGGCCAGTAAAAGCACGTAGCCGGCGACGCCCGATACCGCCACGGACAGCACGATGCCCCAGGGTGCCCGCCGCCGCGGATCGCGGGTTTCCTCCGCCATGTGCGCCGATGCGTCGAAGCCGGTGTAGGTCCACTGCGCCTGCAAGAGTCCCAGCACGAAGGCCCACCAGTAGAGCGAACGTCCGTTGCTGTTTACTGCTTCAAACAGGAACCGCACCGGCTGTTTTGGCGCGAAAAAGAACAGAGCGAGCGCCACGGCGCCCACACCGGCGATATGTACCGTCACGCTGCAATCGTTCAGGATGGCCACCAAGCGCACGCCGTAGTGATTCAGGAAGCCCTGCGTCAGCAGAATGAATGCGAACATGCAAAACAGATTGAGCGGTGTGGAGGGCAGATTCAGAAACGGCAGGATGAATTGTGCGCAACTGTAGTTGATGCCGGCCTGCGCGGCGATCAGTCCCAGAATGTTCAGCCAGGCCACCAGCCAACCCCAGCCTTTGCCGCCCAGGTCGGCGGCCCAGTGGTAGGTAGCGCCGGCAGTCGGATATGCCGAACACAGTTCCGCCATGCTGGCCGCCACCGTCAGGGTGAAAACAGTAGCCAGGGGCCAGCCCAATGTCATCTCCAACGGCCCGCCCATCTCGAGGCCGTAGCCGAACAGCGTGACCGCGCCGGTGAGAATCGAAATGATGGAAAACGAGACTGCGAAGTTGGAGAATCCGCCCATGCCGCGGAACAGTTCCTGGGCGTATCCGAAGCGGCCGAGATCGGCGCGATCCTGTTCCGGGAAAGACATCAGCGCGGCGCGGCTAGAGTTCCACGTCCCGCTTCAGATGTTTGCTGATGGTCTGTGTCATCAGTTCTTTCAACGTCTGGCCCGATTCGGTGTGGACGAAGGTGTTCTCTACAATATCCCAATCGAGCTTGTAGCCGCGCGCGCCCAATGTCACCTTGATCTGCCCTGTGGCGGCGTCCGGCACCACCGTGAATTTACCCGGCGGATGCTCGAACGAGATGGTGATCGCGCCGCCGCGCATGCTGGACTCGAAGCCGTAATCGTCACCCGCCAGGACCAGGTCGCCCTGCAAGGTGGTCAACGTTTCCTGGGCGTGCTTCTTGAACTCGTGTTCTTCGATCATGCGTTTCCCCCTGTAGTGCCCAACGCGAACGGTTATTCATTCTTTTGCGTATCTTCCACCGTAGCATTCCAATATGCCGCATGGACGCGCGTAGTGGCAAGCTAACGGATTACAACAGCGCCACAGCGCGTCCGGGATCGGGGATAATGTGAAATGGACTTGGTGAGGACTACTCCGCAATGACCAAAGAGGAGAAGGAGATGGCCAAAACGGCTGCGGTTACCAGCGTGGGGGCGGGCGTTGGCAGCGCCGGCGGGGCCACGGTGGGCGTTTTAGAACTGGCGGCCCGGGGCATCGCGACCGGGTTTTCCGCCGGCTTGGTGATCGGCATCGGCGCCGCCGCGGGCGCCGGCGTGGCTTACGGCATCTATCGTCTTTTCAAGAAACGCGAGGCGTAAGCTTCGTGGAGCGGCGGATGTCCTCCTATTGCGTCACTGTGATTGTTGCGGCGCTGCCGTTCCAATAGTAATTGTAGGTCCAGTTCGAATTAAACACGCCGAGAGCGACATTATAGGTTCCCGCCGGAATGCTGCTGCCGGGCGTCCAGCTATACAGGCAGCAGCCCTGACTCCGCGCCGCTCGCCGTGACTCCATTGGCGCCGCCCACGTTCACGTCATCCGCGAGCGGTCCCCGCTTTTGGCGCTTGGCCACAAGTCCGGCTCCTTGCAGCTCTTTCTGTACCCACGTATAGCTCAGCTCGATGGCGTGCTCATCCCGCAGTTTTTCATGGAAGTGCCGGATGTTCAGGTCGTAATATGTCTTGGTCCGCCGGCAATCTCCGTCCGGTCAGGCTGGTGACAGACCGCTGTGCAAACTCCACGCCGGTATCCAGAGCTTTCGCCACTCTCACAAAATGTGGCCGCTTCTGGCGAGCAAGAGGGCGGCCTGTCCGCATGGCCCTGCGGGCCACCAAAGATCATGAAAACCATTGCGAAGGGCGGGTCCTGGAGGACCCGCGCAGGACTGGAGTCCTGCCCCACGGAAGACCCGTCAGAAGATGAGTTCGGATGCAGGAAGGCAATGGGAAACAAACGGCGGGCGGGCTCCTTTCAGAGCCGCCCGCCGTGTGCGCTTGCAGTAGAACTAGAAGAGGAACTTCAGCGCCAGTTGCAGGATGCGCGGGTTGTGCGCGCCGTTCGGGTGCAGGAAGCTCTGGCCGAGACAACTCGGGTCACCCGCCGAATTGTTGGAGCCGCCGTAGCAACTGATCGAGTTGTTGATGCCGCTCCATTGCGTGTGATTGAAGACGTTGAAGGCTTCGGCGCGGAACTGGAAACCGGCACGCTCGTTCACGGCGAAGTTCTTGAACAGACCCGTGTCGAGGTTCCAGCGGCTGGGATTGTTCAAGATGTTACGGCCGGCATCGCCGAAGGTGAGGCCGGTGGGCGCGGCGAAAGCGCCAGGATTGTACAGCAGCGGACCAATGACATTCGCCGCATTCGTAATGGGCGGCGCGGCGTTCGGATTGCCGATCACGTCGGCAAACGAGTTGGTGCCCGAGCCATTGCCCACGCCGGCGCCCGGTATCAGGCCGTTGCCGGTGTTGGCCACCACGTTAAAAGGCGTACCGTCCTGCGCGGTAAAGAGACCCGACCAGTGCCAGCCTCCCAGCACCTTGCCGGTCAGCTTCGTGGTATTGGCGAAGAACGGCGCATCGAGCACGTACCCGAGATTCAGGATCTGCCGCTGGTCGAAATTCGAACTGGCCCGCGACAATTCCATGTTGTACGAGTTGAGGAAGCCGCCATCGTACCGGTCGGAAGAGTCGTCGATGGAATGGCTCCAGGTATAAGCCAACGTGAACTGGCCATACTTCGCGTTCCGATGCGCCGAGACCTGCAGCGCATTGTAAGAGGAATTGGCGCCCTGCTCGATTTGTGTAATGTTGGAATAGCCGATGTAGGGCCGGTACGGATCGGCCGCACTCGCTCCGCAAGCCACTGCCAAATTCTGCGCCGTGACTCCGCTCACCGTCTGGCCGTTAATCACGCCTGTCACGTTCGGGGTCCAAGCACCGTTTACCGTGTTGCATTGTGTGGCTGACAGGGGCTGCCCCGGCTGGAACGGATTGTTGGTCACCGGCTGAAGCTGATTGATATCGCGCTGCCAGCTCAGGTGCGTGCCCTTGCTGCCCACGTAAGCGATAGTGGCCACGGTATCTTTGGCTATATCGTGCTGCAGGTCAAAATGATACTGCTGCACGTAAGGATAGTGTATCTGAGTGGAGTAGTTGGTGATACCGGTGGTGCCGGATAAGCCGTTGCCGCCGATGTTGGTGTAGCCGACGATGTTATACAGCGTGGGATTCAGAACGCCGGGGGGCGCGCCCTCCAGTCCGGAGATGCCTTCGTTGCCGTTCAGGTGTTCGTAAAAGATCCCGTAACCGCCGCGGATGGCCCATTTGCCCTCTCCCGTGGGATCGAACGCGAAGCCTAAACGCGGCGCCCAATTCACGAAGTGCCCCTTGGAACAGCTATTGGGGGTGCCCCCCGTGCCGCAGGCGACCTCGCCATCGTAGGGGTTCCCCACACCCGGCACCAAGTCGCCTTGCACGCCGGTGATGTTGCCGGTGACGTCGATCTGCGGCGCGTTCGCGGGATTGTAGAGCCCGGGGAAGAAGTTGTAAAACTCGTTATATCTATTCGTGTACGCGCCGAAGCCGCTCATGCGCAGGCCCAGGTTCAGCGTCAGTTTCTTGCTGACGTGCCAATCGTCCTGGATATACGGTTCGAATACTTTGTCGCGGTAGTAATACTTGAGCTGCTGGTTGACCTGAGAGTAATTCGCGATGCGGCCAACCAGGAAATCCGCCCAGGCGTTGCCCGTGGTGACCGGAGAAGTGTCGCTGAAATTCAGGTACCCGCCGAGTTCCGAGCCCCCGTCTTCGTTCTTCTGGGCTAAGGCAACATAGGCGCCGATGTAGACATTGTGCGATCCCCAGATCTTGGCGATCTGGTCGCGGAAAGTGTAAGTGGGATTGGCATTGTTCCAGGGCGCATTGCCACCCACATCCGCCGTGAAACCGCCGCCATAGGGCGACCCGTTGTCGATCTGGATGCCAGGCAGCTTGCCGTCATACCCGTTGTTGAACAGCGACGTCATGGTCATGCTGGAGGGCCGCTGCCAATCGCCCGAGGGGGTCAGGAAGATATGATCGGCGGTGTAGCTGAAGGTGAACTCGTTCAGCAGGCTCGGTGTCAGGTTGCTGGCCATGTGCGCCGTAAAACTCGTGCCGGGACCCACGAAACCCGTCTGCTCGGTGGGGAAACTGTCGCCGCTCCACAACGCCGTTGGAGTGATGGTATTCCACGAATCATGGATATAGTGGACGAAGACGCGTTCGGTGTCCGAAAAGCTGTGGTCGACGCGCACGAGTTCTTCGCGCCAGTTGGTGGGCGTTACCGCGGATGCGGTGAAGAAGGATTCCGCTCCGCTGCCGGAGGTAGGCGCGGGGATCATGCCCAGCATCGCCTGGGCGTTTGGATCGATAGGTACTGTATTGTTCGGAAAATATGCCTTCGTCACCGGGTTGACCGGGCAATTCGGATAGGTGGTGGTGTTTACCGGACTGGCCGCCGCCGGGCAAACGTCGTTGAAGATGCCCTGCCGCTCCTCGGTCGACGGCACCTGGTTATCGAACGTAGCCGGCAGCCGGTCCTTGCGCCATTCCTCGCTCCAGAAGAAGAATGTTTTGTCCTTTTTCGTGTTGTACACCTTCGGGATATACACGGGACCGCCTATGGTGTATCCGAAATCGTTCTTCTTGTACGACGGCACGTTCGGCGCAAAGAAATTGCGCGCGTTAAAGTCGTTGTTCCGCACGAATTCGTACGCGTCGCCATGGAATTCCTTCCCGCCCGACTTGGTCACCACCTCGATGGTGCCCGATCCGTTGCGGCCGTACTGCGCGCCGTAGTTGGAAGTCAGGACCTTGAACTCCTCGATGGCGTCGACGCTGGGATAGACGTTGAGAGTGCTGTTGCTGCCATTATCCATGTTGTCGCCGCCATCGAGTTCCCAGTTGTTGTACTCGACACGGCCGCCGTTGACACTCCACGAGACGTTCCCGTAAACGCCGACCGTGCCTTCGTCCTGACCGGTCTGGTTGCTGACGCCAGGCGTCAGCGAGATGAGCTGCGTGTAGTTGCGCCCGTTCAAGACGAGCCCAGTGACCTCCTTGCCGGTAACCACGCCGGAGACCTCACTCGACTCGGTTTCCACCTGGGTGGCGGCGGCGGCCTCCACGGTCACCGTGGTTCTCACCTCGCCGACGGCCAGCGTGGCGTCCACGCGCGCGCGCTGGGAGACGTCCAGGACAATGCCTTTGGCGCTATAGGTATTGAACCCCACGGCGCTGACGGATAGATCGTACGTGGCAGGCGGAATGGCGGCGAACAGATATTCCCCATCCGCGTTCGTGGTGGTTTTCAGTGGTGTTCGGGTCGCGGTGTTCGTCAAGGTGACCTCGGCCTTGGCGATTGACGCCCCGGTATTGTCTCTGACAGCGCCGGTGATCGAACCCGTGCCCTGTGCGAACAACGTGGGCGCAAGCAGGATCAGCAGCGGAAAAAATACACGACAAAATCGCTGCATTCAGTTTCTCCTTTAATAAGCAAACCTGGCTCTTTGGAACTGCCCCAGGCAGGGCCTACGGGTGGGGAAATCCCCCCGAGCAACTCTGCGCTATCTGTCTTAAGGCTCCAAAAATGGGCTTCATTGGCGCGGCGCGACGCTCCAAGGCAGTAATCGAGTTCTTGGCCGCGGTTCGCGGCGCCTGGAACGTACCCCGAGCTACGCAGAATTTTTAGCACTCCCAACACCTGTATTAGCGGGAGTATATATCCGTGCAGAACCAGCGTCAAGGGGATAATCTGCAACAAGCTCTTGCAGGTTGGCGGCAGGTACCGGTCAGCGTGGCCCCGGTGGCCATTTTTTGATGTGATTTTTAGTACGTTTTTCGAGGGATTCGAAGGGGATGACCAAGGCGGGCCTGGCAGCTAACAGTCAGGCGGCTTCCGTTCCCCAAGGCTGGCCTGTTCTGGTTTCGGAGGTAACGCTGAGAGGTGGCATGCGGCCGGCCTCGGCCCACGCTATGGAGTAGCAGCGGCCGCAGGCGCGGCATCGGTACCGTCCGTGAATCGGCCACATGGGAGAGTCGTGCATCAGGTCGCACCAAAACGCGGCGAGTTTCTCCGCGGCCGCCTGCCAGACAGCGGCTCCAGATGGCTCATCGCCCTGTGGCTTTGGCCCAACTATCAAATGAAGTCTATACTGTGGTTGCATCTATTCGACAGTATGCCGGTATCGAACACTAGAACACATCACGAGATACAGTGTTTCTTTTCTGCCGCTCACGGGTGGCGGGCTTGTAACACGATTTGGGGAGATGTTGCTCGAGATCGGCCAAGAGCGCTTAGTGAATCAGAAATTTCCACGCCAGAACCGCGAGGACCGCGGCCAGACCGACCAGCGAACCGATGGTACGCGCTCGATTTGCTTTTTCCTGTTCAAGCATACGCACAGTATGGCACATGCGGGCGCCCTGTAGCGCCCTGCGATCAGGGTGAGACAGCGGCTTTGGCCTTAGAGAGTGTCATGCTCACCTTGGTGGGCGTAGCGGCGGCCACGCTTACGCTCTGCGACTCGTGCACAGGCGCGCCGGAAAGAGTGGCCTTTACGGCGATCTCGTGCAGTCCCGGTGAGACACTCATTATGGCGCATGTCCGGCCGGTTACCGCGGACTTCCGTTGTTCGCCATCGATGAACACGTCATATCCTTGATCGGTCTCCAGAACATTCTCGACTGTCAGATCAACGGCGCCGGGACGAGTAGAATCGGCAGACGCTTTAGACTCCTTTTGGGCTGCCTCAGCATGGCTGCGTGCGCTGTCCAAGGCGGCGCTCGCCTGCTTTTCGAGTTGGCTCAAATTGGTTTGGAATTCCATGGCCCATGCCTGGGTCTCCTTTTCGACCATGGTGCGCGCGCCGATACAGAAGTCCTGGATCTTCTGGAGTAGTGTTTCGAGCGCCGCCCCATTCGGCGCGGCGCCCGCGAGACCGGAGGTAGTGCGGGCCCAATCCAAGCGGAAATTCCGTAGAGACGTCTCGAGCGACATGGCCGTCATGATGTAGCGCATCCAGCCGGTGGAGTATCCGAAATACTTATCGAACGCCAGAAATGCCGCGGCCAGACCAAAGCACAGATACCCGAACTGATTCACCTGCAAAATTCGAAGCTGACGATCGCTTTCCTTAAGACGATATGTGAAGACACCCGTCGCTGAGATGATAGGCAACAGTCCGCCCAACCCCGTAGCCAACAGCGTCAGGAACTTCAGTAATTGCGAGGCCCAGGCTTTCCACGGTTTCTTGGCATAATACCAACGAATGGCGGCCTCGACATCGGCTTCCGCGTACTGGCGCATGGCTTCGAGCGATGCCTGCACATGATCGGGCTGCCACGACGGAGGTGTCCATTGCGGCGGATTGATATTGTAGGACCTCGAAAATCGCTTCTTTATATCTTCCCAAGTCCACATCGGCCGCACCCCTTAATCACATATCGTACATGCAAGAGGCGGGCGTTTGGAATCGGCGCCTCAGAAGGTTGCCGCACGGAGTATATGCGGACCATTCTCCGGGGGAAAGGCGGCGCGCTGCGGAAGGTAGCGCGCGACGAACTGCTGCGGCCCCAAGTCCTCGACTTCGGTAAAGCCAAACGCTTTGAGACTGACTTCCAGTCCGTCCGACTCGAAGTAACTGACCCACGGCTCACCAATCTCCGCTACGCGGGCGGCGCGTGCGTCATGGACGGCGCGCAATTCCGGCGAAAAAGAGTCCGGCGGATTGCTGTAGTCGAACACCACCTCCGCTCCGCCCGGCAGGCTGCCGATGAAGCGTAGCGTGGTGAAGGCCGCTTCATGGGTCAGGTACGGCGCGACTCCCAGCCAGGTGAAGAAAGATCGCTGCGACGGATCGAAGCCGGCTGCGGCTAATCCCGCGGGCAAGGTTTCGCGCGCGAAATCCACGGGGGCGAAGGTGAGTGTGGGCGGCGGCGGGATGCCTGCCGCGGCCAGCCGTTCACGTTTCCAGGCCTGCGTGGCGGGATGGTCCACTTCGAAAATGCGCAGGCTTTCGCGCAGCGGACCGCGATAGGCATAGGTATCCAGGCCTGCGCCCAGCACGACGAGTTGACGAACGCCCTTGTTCACAGCGGCCGCCAGCGCGTCTTCTGCGAAGCGTGTGCGCATGGCGATGAACAGACGCATGGTTCGCCGGTGCGGGTTCTGCTGGGCTTCGCGCGCCAGGGCTGCGGCATCTTCGTTCAGAATGCGAATGGCCAGGGGATCGGTGAAGATGCGGCCATCCTCCAGGATCTGGTGGACGGCGCGATGTGTGGCCGCCGCGCGGGCAGTCTGGCTGGGCTGACGAGATTGCATGGTACGGGCTGTTTGGCGGGTCTGGAGACCCGCCGCAGGACTGGAGTCCTGCCCCACGGTCAGCGCTGGATGCGGGCGGAGCCCCCCTTGGCGATCGCGCGCACCTGGTCCAGCGTCGCCATGGTGGTATCGCCCGGAAACGTCGTCAGCAGCGCGCCGTGCGCCCACCCCAGCCTGAGGGCCTCCTCCGGCGGCGCGCCGGTCAGCAGGCCGTAGAAGAATCCGGCCGCGAATCCGTCGCCCCCGCCGACGCGATCGAGCACATCCAGTTCGGCAGTTGGTGACACGTAGTTCCGGCCTTCCACCCACGCCACCGCGGCCCAACTGTGCCGGTTGGTGGAGTGCACTTCCCGCAACGTGGTGGCCACGATCTTGATTCGCGGATGCTGGGCGGCCACGCGGTCGATCATTCCGAAAAAAGCGCTGGGGTCGAGCTTGGATTTGGCGGCCACTTCGGGGCCGGGAATCCCCAGTCCCATCTGCAGGTCTTCTTCGTTGCCCACCAGCACATCCACATGCTCCATAATGCGGCGGATCACGGCCACGGCGCGTTGGTGCCCGCCCGAGATGTTCCACAGTTTCGCGCGGTAATTCAGGTCGAACGAGACCACTGCGCCGGCCGCCTTAGCGGCGCGCATGCCTTCGATAATCAATTCGGCGGTGGTCGGGGAGAGGGCGGCGAAGATACCGCCGGTATGGAACCAGCGCACGCCCCCGCTGAAGATGGCGTTCCAGTCGAAGTCACCCGGCTTCAACAGCGCGGCCGCTTCGTGCGCGCGATTGTAAAAGACCACCGGACCGCGGATGCCAAACCCGCGGTCGCTATAAACAGCCGCCATGTTGGGCCCGGTCGCGCCGTCGTGCTTAAAGTGCTTGTAGAAAGGCTTGACGCCCATGGCCCGCACGCGCTCGGCAATCAGGTCGCCGATCGGGTAATCGACCATAGCACTAGCGATGCCGGTAGCCATGCGGAAGCAGTCCGACAGGTTGGCGGCGCAATTGAATTCGCCGCCCGAGACATGAATGCGGCACTCGCTGGCTTTGCGAAACGGTATGATGCCGGGGTCCAGACGATGCACGAGGGCACCCAGCGACAGTAAGTCGAGCGCGCCGGCCGGGGGAATATGCAGACGGTCGGGCATGCCGGTCACACGTTGTAACTGCCGGATGACACGCGGCCGCCGCGTCCCGTCCAGTTAGTGTGGAAGAATTTGCCGCGCGGCTGATCGATGCGCTCATAAGTATGTGCGCCGAAGAAGTCGCGTTGGGCCTGGAGTAAGTTGGCGGGCAGACGGGCGGTGCGGTATCCATCGTAGAACGAGAGGGCGGTAGAGAAGGCCGGCGTGGGGACGCCATACTCGATGGCACGCACGATCGCGCGCCGCCAGGAATCCTGGTAGCCTATCAGCGTCTGGCTGAAGAAATCGTCAACCAGCAAGTTAGTGAGTTGCGGGTTCTTATCGTACGCAGCCTTGATCTTACCCAGGAAGCGGCTGCGGATGATACAGCCGCCGCGCCACATCAGCGCGATGCCGCCGAAGTTGAGATTCCATCCTTCCTCTTTCGCAGCTTCGCGCAGCAGCATGTATCCCTGCGCGTAGGAGATCATCTTGGAGCAGTAGAGCGCGCGCCGCACGTCTTCGATGAACTCCGCGCGATCCGCGGCGGGCGTGCGTTTCGGTCCCGTGAGGATACCGGAGGCCGCCACGCGCTCGTCTTTCATGGCGGAAAGACAACGGGCGAACACGGCTTCGCCGATCAGCGTAACAGGCGTGCCCGTATCGAGCGCGCTGATGCCGGTCCATTTGCCCGTGCCTTTCTGGCCGGCGGTGTCCAGGATTTTGTCCACCATCGGCGCGCCGTCGTCGTCCAGTTTCGTAAAGATTTCCGCGGTGATTTCGATGAGGTAGCTATCCAACTCGCCCTTGTTCCAGTCCGCAAAGACTTGATGCAGTTCGCCGGCATTCAGGCCCAAGCCGTCTTTGAGCAATTGATAGGCTTCGCAGATCAACTGCATGTCGCCGTATTCGATGCCGTTGTGCACCATCTTCACGTAATGGCCGGCGCCGTTTTCGCCGACCCAGTCACAGCAGGGCGTACCGTCGTCCACTTTGGCGGCGATGGCCTGGAAGATCTCCTTCACGTGCGGCCACGCAGCCGGATTTCCGCCGGGCATGATGGAGGGGCCGTGGCGCGCGCCTTCTTCGCCTCCCGAGACGCCGGTACCGATGAAGAGCAGACCCTGCGCGGCGAGCGCCGCGGTACGGCGATTCGTGTCGGGGTAGTGGGAATTGCCGCCATCGATGATAATGTCGCCCTTTTCCAGGTGCGGCGTCAGATGGCTGATCATTTCGTCGACGGTGTCGCCGGCCTTGACCATAAGCATGACGCGGCGCGGCTTCTTCAACACCTGCGCGAGTTCCTCGATGGAGTGCGTTCCCACTACCTGAGTGCCGGCCGCTTCGTGTGCGATGAAATCGTCCACCTTCGAAATGGTGCGGTTGAAGACGGCCACGCGGTAGCCGTGGTCGTTCATGTTCAGCACTAGATTCTGGCCCATTACCGCGAGCCCGATCAGACCGATGTCACAGGTTGGTTGCATGTTGCTCCTTGGGATGAAAGATTATTCTAGCGAAGACAGAAGTCAGAAGTCAGAAGTCAGAATGGGGTGGGGCAGGCTCTCAGCCTGCGGCGGCCTCTCAGGGCGCCATCTTTACGGCTGGTTGGGGATGGCGTTGAAGGGCGCGGTGATGCTGCCAAGCGCACCGGTTGAGGCGTCGCGCACTACTACGCGGATTTCGCTGGCCGCGCCCGTTTTCGGCAGCACGCGGTGGTACATGAGGCCTTCTTTCTCGACCCGATTATAATTGTCGCGCCTGAGTTCCAGCGATAACGTGTCGTCAACGCCGTAAGTCTGCGCGCCGTGCAGATCTTTCTCGACGAAGAGAAGGTCCAGTTTTCCGGCCCAGCGATCGCCTTGTGGATCGAGTAGAATCGATTTCGGGTCGACCCGCAGCGTCAAGTCCAGATTCCCGCAGGTTTCCCGTACGTTAGCCCGCAGCCCCACTCCGTTAGCGTCCATGGGACTGAGAACGGCATCGTGCAGCGCCGCGCGACGCAGTCCTTCGTCTTGCGGAGGAGTGCTCTGGTCCATATAACCCTTGCGGTAACGCAGTTCCATATGCGGCAGTTCCACCATTTTCACTTTCAGGTTGTGGAACGAGTTGTCGAACTTGTCGTTTTGCGGGTAAAAGCCGAGCGTGTAGGTGATTGCAGAATCCTCCACCGCCGTGCGAATGGCGCCCGCGATGTCATTCGTATTGATGAACGCGCGCCCGCCCGTACGAGAGGCGAGCTCTTCCATGGTGCCCTGGTTTTGGTAGACGCGGGACGAGACTCGCGCCGAGGCGGAAGCTACCAATCCGCGCGCGTCGACTGGATAGATGGCCAGGTTGGCATCGTTCAAGGCGCGTATGGCACGGTCTGTATCGGCGGTCCAGGTCTCCTGATCGCGCGGCCGGCCCGGCGCGATACGCGGGCTCGATCGGCCGATACCAGCGCCCGACAGGCCGCCGCTCCCCGGGACATGGAGAAATCCGATCTGCAAGGGAAACGCGCTGGAGACCCAGATCAGATTCTTGCGGCCGGGCAGCGGCGCCAGGTTGTTGGCGATGAACTCGATGGCATGCAGGGTCAGTTGGATCCGGTTATTGAGATAGAACCCCCTCTCAAAACTGTTTCCCTGGCTCCCCATCCAGCCGCCCAATGGATCGCTGATGTCGCTAACGCCAGTCACATCCGGGGCAATGTCGCCCTGATATTTTGCCAGCCTCGCCACCAGATCCGTCGAATCGGTAGTGTAATCGTGGAGCACGCGCAGGCCCTTGGAATCGAGCGTGTAGATGGCCACGCGATCTTCCGGCTGGATCTGTCTCAGAAACTGCACTACCTGCCGGCGGGCATAAGTCTGGTCGGAGTAACGCGTATTGACGCCGTCCAACAGAATCGCGGTCACCGCGGCCGGCGTTCCCGACCGCTGCTCGAGTTGGTTGGTGAACGTGCCTGCAGGCAGAGGCGCCGCCGCCGTCGGCAGGATGGCCCTCGTATCCTCGGAGAATTGGCGGATCTCCTGGCGTTTACCGTTATCGAAGACTTGAAAGTCCTCTTTCTTGAGACCTGGCACGGGCTTGCCATGGTCGGTCACGATGACGTTGACCTGAACCAGGCGGGTGGTAGTCCGGATGATCGGTTCGGGCATCTGCGCGAGTAAAGCTGCCGCCGCCCATATCGGCGCCGAGGTCAGAAGTCGCATCTGCATCTCTTACACTGCTAACGGACTTCGGTAGCCTTCGGTTACAGTTATGGTTGGACATTTCCACCCGAAAGGCGAAGGGCATGCCGCGCCCGGAAAACGCCAGCGGCCGGAGTTTGTGCGGAGAGCCATTCGAAACGCCCTTAGGCAGAGTACCGCGCCATGCGCGAAGCTTACCGCAAGCAGCCTGATGCGATCCTGGACGCCGACGGCTGGTCCGCGGTTGAGGATTATAAGCCGTGAGGCAGTTCGAGATCTGGTGGGCGAAGTTGCCTGCGGCTGCAGGCCGCCGCCCGTGCTGCTGCTGAGCCGCAACGATGCTTATCAGTGCCTGAATAAGTTCATTGTGACGGAGGTTACCACAACTATACGAGCCATTCCGCGCAGCGGGGCTTAAGCCCCGCGCCGGCTAAAGCCCGCCCTCCAAAAAGCCGCATACGTCGAGAGAATTTTCAGAATGCGAAAAGCCGTCGTGCGTTGCGAAGATTCTGACTGTGGCAATACCAGCTTTTGCGTCTTCATGACTTGACCGTCGCCGCGCGGCAACTTCGCGGCCCGTTCACCAGCGCTTGCTATCATGGTGAAATATGCGCATTTTGCTGTTCAGCGGGAAAGGCGGCGTGGGCAAGACCAGCCTGGCGGCGGCGACAGGCGTCCAACTGGCGCGCCTCGGCTACCGCACGCTGGTGATGAGCGTGGATCCCGCGCACAGCCTGGCGGATTCCTTCGATCTCGAAACCAGCCTGTTCCACGAAAAGACCGGCGATCCTTACCCGATTAGCGACAAGCTGGCCATTCACGAGGTCAATATCCAGAAGGAGATCAAGCGGCATTGGCGGGAAATCTCCGCCTACGTGATTTCGGTGCTGCGCACCACCGGCATCAGCGATGTGGAAGCCGAAGAACTGGCTATCCTGCCCGGCATGGAAGAGTTGAGCGCCATGATGTGGGTGAACCAGTTCCGGCGCGAAGGCCGGTATGACGTGATCGTGCTCGACTGCGCGCCCACGGCCGAGTCCATGCGTTTCGTCAGCATGCCCACCACGCTCGATTGGTACATGAAGCATATCTTTCCATTTCAGCGGACGGTACTCAAAGCCGTGCGTCCGCTGGCCAATCGGGTTTCGCCGGTGGAGCTGCCGACCGACAGTTACTTCGCCAATATCCAGGAC
The DNA here is from genome assembly GCA_963818855.1 of Bryobacterales bacterium. Taxonomy (GTDB): domain Bacteria; phylum Acidobacteriota; class Terriglobia; order Bryobacterales; family Bryobacteraceae; genus Bog-159. Next base: position 331,318 of record CAWFUH010000003.1, read on the forward strand.
CTTTTCGGCAAGCTCGATGGTATCGACGAACTGCTGGAGAATCCCCGCACCACCAGCGTGCGTTTGGTCACCAATCCGGAGAAGATGGTGCTGCGCGAGACGCAGCGCGCCTTCGTGTACTTTTCGCTGCACGGGCTCACCGTGGACGGCATTATCGTGAATCGCGTGCTGCCCGAGACCATCACCGATTCCTTCTTCTCCGAATGGCGCGAATCACAGCGCCGCGTGCTGGAGGAGATTTCCGCATACTTCTCGCCGGTAGCGGTCAAGCACGTGCCGTTGTTCACGCACGAGGTGCTGGGCGCGGAACGGCTGCAGGATCTGGCGCGTGCGCTGTACGGCGACAATGACGACCCCGCTGTGATTTCGCGCACCGAGGCGCCCTACACATTCACCAAGCGCGACGGGCATTATGAGGTATGTTTGCAACTTCCCTTCGCCGTGAAGGGCGAAATCGGGCTATTCAAGAAAGGCGACGAGCTGGTGGTGCAGATTGGGACGCTGCGCCGGCACATCGGCCTGCCCACCTCGATGGCGGCCCTTTCGCCCGCGCATGCAAAGTTGGAGAATAAAGTGTTGACCGTGGAAATGAGGGAGAATTAAATTATGGCAGACGAAAAACCGAACATGGACGCTCCGGGCTGCTTCTACTGTCTGAATGTGAAGCCGTTCCTCCGGAAAGCCTGGTCCGATGCGACTAAGGACCATTTCCGCAATTCGCGCATGGAGTTCCTGAAAGGCGTGCGTAGCGTAATCGACGACCGCATCAACAGCATGTCACGGCACGAGGTGAAGGGCACGCACGTCACCGTGGAGTAATGGGCCCTCGCTGCACCATGACTGACGATGACTGACGCGGCCGCGAAGCCCTTGAAGATCCTGGTTCTCGACGTGGGTGGCACACACGTCAAAGCCCTGGCCACCGGCCACAGGACTTTCGTCGAGATTCCGTCCGGGCCCAAGATGACCCCCCGGAAAATGGTGGCGGATGTGCGCAAGGCCATCGATGGCTGGCAATATTCGGTAGCGTCGATTGGATATCCCGGACCAGTGGTCCACGGCAAGCCTATCAGCGAACCGTATAACCTGGGGCCGGGTTGGGTGCATTTCGATTTCAAAAAAGCGCTGGGTTGTCCCGTGAAGATCATCAACGACGCCGCTATGCAAGCCCTCGGCCATTACGAGGGCGGGCGGATGTTGTTCCTCGGCCTGGGCACCGGCCTCGGCTCGGCGGTGATTGTGGACGGCGTCCTGGAGCCGATGGAATTGGCGCACCTGCCCTACAAACACGGCCTCACCTATGAGGATTATCTGGGCCTCCGCGGTCTGAAGCGACTCGGCAAAAAGAAGTGGCGGCAGCATGTCTTCGACGTCGTGGAGCGGCTGAAAGCGGCCTTGGAAGCCGATTACGTCGTGCTGGGCGGCGGCAACTCGAAGATACTGAAAAAGCTCCCTCCCGGCGCCCGCCTCGGCGACAATTCCTACGCATTCCGCGGCGGCTATCGATTGTGGCGGCGGGCGGCGCCGGTGAAGCGGGCTATTTAGACCCGCCGGCAGCCACCCGCGCGGGATCGAGCAGGTGCTTCGGCTCGTAGATCTCGCGCGACCACACTCTCCCGGCATCGAACCGGACCCCTACGAAATACCCGATTTCATTATGCGTGCAATGCATCACCTGCCCCCGGAACAGGAACCGGCCCAGCCTCAAGCAGACCCGCGCGCCGGCCGGCACGGGCTGCTCGAACTGCACGCAGGCGCCCGACGGCGAGATATCTTCCAGATTGGCGATCAGCTCCGCGGATGCGCCGCCGGCGTCCTCAAGACGCACTTTAATCAGGTCCGAACACCACAGCCGGGTATGCGCGCGACGCTCCTTCATTCTCCCATCACCGTCACCAGCACCTGCCGGTCGCGCGCGCGGTTATCGAAATCGCATAGCACGATCTGCTGCCACGTCCCGGTCCCGACCTGGCCGCCGGTTACGGGAAAGCTGCGTGTCGTGCCCACCAGCGCGCTGCGCAGATGCGCGTAACCGTTGCCATCGCCCCAGCGCGCGTTATGCGCGTAGTCGCCCGCGGCGGGGGCGATCTGTTCGAGCGCGCGCCGCAGATCCGCCACGCAGCCCGGTTCGAATTCCAGCGTGGTGACGCCCAGCGTGGAGCCCACCCCGGCGATGTTCACGATGCCCTGCTGGACGCCGCTCTCCGCCACAATGCGGGTCACCTGCGCGGTCACATCGAGCACGTCGCCGTGGCCGCGCGTCGACACGCGAAAGCTCTTCTGCAAGACAGCCATGCGGCTGTAGGATATCACAGGTCCACAAAAGCGGTGTCCGGACCCAGTGCGGCGATGAAGAAAGCGTCGTGCGATACCGCCACCACGGCGCCTGGGTAAAGCTGTAAGGCCTGTTCCAATGCCTCTTGCGCTTCGATTTCGAGATGATTGGTCGGTTCATCGAGCAGCAACAGATTGGCCCGGCTATTGAGGATGCGCGCCAGGGCCACCTTGGTGCGCTCGCCGCCGCTTAAGCCCTTTAGCGGCCGGTTGAGGCACTCGGGACGCAGCTTCAGGCAGGCGAGCAAGGTGCGCGCGGCGGCATCCGCACCGCAGATCTCGAGCGGCGAGAGTTGCGCATCGAGCGCCTCGATATCCTGCGCCACCACGGCCGGCTCCACGTTTGCGCCCCAACGAACCGATCCCGTATCGGGCTGGACGGTTCCGTTCAGGATGTTCAACAGCGTGGTTTTGCCCGATCCATTCGCGCCCCGTATGACCAGACGTCCTTCGCGGCGCAGGTGGAAGCTGAGATCTCGGAACAAAATCCGGGCACCGTACGATTTGGTGAGTCGCTCGGCCACCAGCACCAGATCGCTCCCACGGGTCACCCGGTCGAACGACAAGCCGTCGATGGGCTGCTCTTCCCAGGGCTTCTCGACGCCGTGTTCGTCCGCGACACGCTCCCGCAGAATGCGGGCAGTGCGCGCCACTTTAGCCGCTTTGCGAGCGTAGTGATCCTTCCCGCCGCGAATTCCATCCGGCGTGCGTGCGACACGCGAGGCCAGCGTCTCGCGGCGGCGGGCGGCCAGCGCCATGGCCGCTTTTCGTCGCGCAAAGGCTTCGTAGGCGGCCCAGGCCTGCGCGTCGAGCAGCGCGCGGGCGCGGCGATAGCCGGTGTATCCGCCCTCGAAGAGGCGCACGCGCCCGCCATCGATTTCGACGATGCGTTGTGCGAAGGAAGCCAGCAGCGACCGGTCGTGCGAGGCGATGACGCATGCACCGGCGCGGTTTTGCAGGTTGCCAGCGAGCCAATCGCGCGCGACGGCATCCAGGTGATTGGTAGGTTCATCCAGGATCAGCAGATCGGCCGGTATGGCTAACTCCCGCGCCAGTTGGGCGCGCATGCGCTCGCCTCCGGACAGGGAGACGACGTCCCGGCTGAAATCAGATTCGGAAAAACCCAGCCCGCTGAGCGTGCGTTCTACTTCGGCCTCCGCACGGTAACCACCCGCCTCTTGATACGCATGGATGCGATCGGCATACTCGACCGCGCATGCCGCGCTCGAAAGCTGTCCTTCCAGCTCGCTGATACGGGCCCGCAACGGCGCCAGCGACGGCAGCACGCTGAAGGCAAAACCGAACAGCGTCTGGGGCGCGGTGCTCCCGAACTCCTGACCGGCTACGGAGACATGGAGCCTGCGGCGACGGGCGATCTCGCCTTGCGCAGGCTCGAGTTGGCCCGCGAGCAGGCGCAACAAAGTCGATTTGCCCGCGCCGTTTGGGCCCACCAACGCTACCCGATCATTCTCGTTGATCGAAAATGACGCGCCCTCAAACAGGCGCGCGCCGCAGGAATACGCAAAAGAGACTTCGCAAAGACTCAGTAAAGACACGGTACCTCACAAGCCGCCGGTTGGGCGGGTAGATTAACGAGGGTGGTCTTTACAGTTTCATTGAGTCGCCTGGCGGCGACCTTCTTATCATATCAAAAGGCGGAGCATGACTCCGGCAAACCCCGCGGCCCAGTGCACCCTGTTACGCTGCTCTTCTCGAAAGGATCTCTCCGCATACCATGCCGCATCAGCGCGCGCATCCTCTCCGGCCCAAACTCTTTCCTGAAGTGCGGGCGCTGCTCGAAGCGCAGGAAGACGAGGCAGCCCCGCCCATAGATACGCTTACCCCCGCGGAGGCTCGCCAAGCCGCCATTGATGGCTTAAGAGACTCTGCTCTCCCATCCGAGGAGATCGGTCGCGTCGAGGATCTCCGCGTTCCGTACGCGGCGCAATCGATCCCCGTCCGTATCTATACCCCGGCGGGCGACGGCCCGTTTCCGTGCCTGGTCTACTTCCATGGCGGCGGCTGGGTGCTGTGCGACCTGGATACGCACGACTCCGTCTGCCGGGCCATCGCCCGCCGCGCCGGAGCCGTGGTCGTGGCCGTGGATTACCGGCTTTCGCCCGAACATAAGTTTCCGGCAGCCGTCGAGGACTGCTACGCCGCTACCGCATGGGTGGCCGCCAACACCGCCCGCCTCGGCGTGGATGCGCACCGCATTGCAGTCGGTGGGGACAGTGCCGGCGGCAATCTCGCCACCGTGATGTGCATCAAAGCCCGTGATGAAGGCGGTCCGCCTCTCGCCTTGCAGGTGCTGGTCTATCCCGTGACGAACCTGGCATTTTTCGACACACCTTCTTATACGGAATTTGCTGAGGGCTATTACCTGACTCGCTCCGAGATGGAGTGGTTCCGTGGTCATTACCTGGCGCGCATCGAGGATGCCCAAAGCATTTACGCATCGCCGCTGCTGGCGCCGGACCTGCGCGGTTTGCCGCCGGCCCTGGTGATTACCGCCGAGTGCGACACGCTGCGTGACGAAGGGGAAGCTTATGCCAAGCGGCTGGCCGAGAGCGGCGTTCGAGTGACCTGCACTAGATACGCCGGTATGATTCACCCATTCTTCTCCTTGGCAGGCGCCCTCAGCCAGGGCCGCCGCGCGATCGAGCAGGTGTCCGCGGCTTTGCGCGAGCAAGGCTAGAGCAAGCCTAGAACAGGTACGCTCGGGCTGTGAGTTACAGTACTCTAGCGCGTAAAGTACGGCAACCTGCTAGAATGTGCGGAACACTACCAGGATTGGCACGAGTCTGATGAATGATGTCAGGAGCAAACCCCTGCCAGGCGCGGCGCTGTGCGAGATGCTGTTGCGCCAAAGTCCCGGCTGCGCCTGGTTGCTGAAGCCCGGCGGGATGTTTCAGGCTGTATATGGCAACGCCGCGCGCGTGTTTGGCCGCCCCGCCACCGAATTCGGCGCGCTCAACTTCATCCACCTGTGTGGGCCTTCCACGCAGCCTTCCTGGGCCGCCCGCCTGGAGTGCGTCTTCGCCGGCCAGACCATCCGCGCCGCCGGCCAGTTTGGCGAAGCTGCCCAGATTTTTGCTATCACCTTGTTCCCCATCCGGCGGTTCAAAGGTGAAATCGCATTTGCCGCGGGCATGGCACACCCTCTGCCACAAGCCGGCATGGTGCTGCGCACGCTCGCCACTTTGGAAGCCAGTCGCGCGCGCATGGCTGAACTCCTCCACGATCACATTGGCCAGAGTCTGAGCGCCGCCGGCCTGCAATTCGACCTCTTGCGCATGGATCTGGAGGACAGCGCCCTCCCCATTCCGCAGCGCATCGGCGAAATCCAGGCCGTGCTCGAAACCATCGTCACTCTGGTGCGTGACGCGAATCGCGAGTTGAACCCGGCCACGGCCGAACGGGTTGGATTGCGCGCGGCCCTGGACCGCCTGGCCGGATGCCTACGGGCGAATTTCAGCGGGAACGTGCGCGTGTTCACAGATGCCAGGGCGCAGCCGCCTCCCGAGGCTGCGGCTGCGCTATACCGCATCGCGCAGGAGGCCACCGCGCAAGCCGTACGCCGCCCGGGTTGTTCCGCCATCGGGATACTGCTCAAGTCTTTGCGGAACGGACCTATGCTGGAGATTCACGACAATGGGGTCGATGGCGCGGATAGGTGCCCCGAGGCAGCCGGACTGGAGTTGATGGTGATGCAATATTTTGCGGACCGGGCCGGGATCGAATTGCAAATCAGCCGTGCGCCGGACAACGGCACCGTGGTGCAGGCGCTCTACCGCTCACCAATCCTTAGTACGGCCAGACAGCGGATCGAGACCGAAGCAGGGCCGCCATCGGAGGGGAAGCGGGGCCGGCGCAGGAAATCGCCCGATCCGCAAACCGTGGAGGTGGGCAAGTAAGAATTATGCCCTACGACGTTTTACTGGTGGACGATCACAAAATGATGCGCGATGGTCTGCATGCGATCCTCGATCGTACGCCTGAATTCCGCGTTGTGGGCGAGGCCGAAACCGGCACGGAGGCCGTACAATTCTGCAAGAAGTCGCGGCCTGACCTGGTAGTGATGGATATCGGAATGCCCGGTCTCAATGGCATCGAATCCACCGTCGAAATTCTGCGCTACTCCCCGCAAACGCGGGTGGTGATTCTCTCTATTTACGACGATGAAAATTCCGTGGTGAGCGCCATTCGTTCCGGCGCCCGCGCATTTGTGCTGAAACGCGCCTCCGCCGCGGACCTGATCGACGCCCTGCGGACAGTGGCGCGCGGCGGGTCGTATCTAAGTTCACAAGTCTCCGACAGTCTCCTGAGCCGCATCCAGAGCGGCGACCTGAGGACCTCCAGCACGCAGGCGCCCCTCGACACGCTCTCGCCGCGGGAATTGCAGGTGCTGCGCATGGTGGCCGAAGGCAAAACCAGCAAGGACATCGCGGTGCTGCTCGAACTCGGCTTGCAAACCGTGCGCGGCTATCGCAAGATGTTGATGAAAAAATTGGGCGTCAATAACGTAGCTGGTCTCACGCAAGTGGCCTTGGCCGCCGGCATCACGCACTGGAACAGACCCAATGGAAACTCCGTACAGTAGCGTTCCCGTCTGCGACGCGCACGTCCATTTTTTCTCTCCCGCGTTCTTCGCGCGGCTGGCGGCCGAGGCCGGGCAATCTGTGGAGGAAATCGGCCGCAGGCTCGGCTGGCGCATCCCCGCGACTTGCGAAGATCTGGCCGCCGCCTGGACCGCGGAGTTGGATAAACATGGCGTAGCCAAAGCGGCGCTGATTGCCAGCATACCGGGCGATGAGGACTCGGTGGCAGCAGCGGTCAAACTGCATCCGGACCGCTTTTGGGGATTCTTCATGGCGAATCCCGCGGCGCCGGATGGCATCGGGCGCGTGCAGAACGCTCTGGCCTACGGCGGTGTGCAAGGGGTTTGCCTGTTCCCCGCTATGCATCGTTACTCAATCGCGGATCCCCGCGTGCGTCCGGTCTTTGAGGCTGCCGCCGCGCGTCCCGGGACCATTGTCTTCGTACATTGCGGTGTCCTGACGGTGGGCGTCAGGCAAAAACTGGGGCTGCCGTCGCGGTTCGACATGCGCTATTCGAATCCGATCGACCTGCATGCCGTGGCCCTGGAGTATGCCGCTGTTAATTTCGTGATCCCGCATTTCGGCGCGGGCTATTTTCGCGAGGCCCTGATGCTCGCGGACCTGTGCCCCAACATCTATCTGGACACTTCCAGCAGCAACGGCTGGATACGCTACCAACCCGCGCAGCTCGATTTGAAGGAGGTATTTCGCAAGGCGCTGGAGGTGGCCGGCCCGCGGCGGCTGCTATTCGGTTCTGATTCGTCATTCTTTCCGCGGGGGTGGCACGCGCAAATTTTGCACGCGCAGACCGAGGCGCTGCGTGATCTCAACGTCCCCGCAGATCAGGCGGCGCTGATTCTGGGCGGCAATCTGGAGCGTCTGCTGGAGCGCTGACCAACTGGAGGGCGGGCTATAGCCTTACAATGTCACCTAGTTATCCCAGTATTGGGAATGCTGCATAATTTGTGGCGCAGACCTCTAGGTCTGCGCGGGTCCTCCAGGACCCGCCCTACGCGCTTGGAATCAGCCGTTCCACGCGAGGCAGCCGACGTGGACGTCGGCCGCAGGACTGGAGTCCTGCCCCACAATTTATGCAGGTGTTCGGTGGCGCGAAAACTAAGTGACATTGTAGGCTTTAGCCGGCGCGGGGCTTCAGCCCCGCTGCAAATTGAGTTTTGCCCATCCTACGGGGCAGGCGGCTCGTCCCGCAAAGTATCGAGCGATTCCAACACGCGCTCCAACAGTTCATCCGTCTGCGAAACCGCCATCTGCAAAGTCTCGATGGATTGCGCCTGGGCCGTAAGACGGCCTTCCAGTCCCTGCATTGCCTTGGCCAATAGCTCGTCCATAGCGGAAAGAATCTGCGCGGTGGATGGCGTTTCCTTAAGTCTGGCGTCGTGCGCATCGGCGCGCGCTTCCAGGCGGCCGAGCCGCTGATCGTGCGCACGCACCTGTGCCTTCAGCTCCCGGATGAAGCGATCGGAGCGCGGCGCAGACGTGGCTTCATGTTCCTGCCAGCGGCGCACGAGCGCGCCGGCGGCGAAGCCTCCGATCAGGACCGCCAGCCGCTCGAACAACATTCGTAGTTCCAGACACTCTTACCGTAGTCGTTTAAAATTTGCTGCAGCAAGTACTAAGAATCTCACGCAAGTACTAAGTACATATGGGATTGCGCCTGCATACGTTACTTGGCATTCTGGGGTAAGGCTATTCCTCATCATAGCTCCCAATCATCGAAAGGATCGATTTAATTTGGTCTCGGGATTTTTGCAGAAAAATCCGGGTGAATGTGTACGCCGTCTGCAGCAAATGGCGGGAACCACGCCCTCGGCGGAGTGCCGCTCCGGCGTGGACGATCCTCTTCTTTCCTCGCGTGAACTGGAGCGCCTCTCGTCCATCGAGCGTACTCTTCTGCGCAATTACTTTCGTCTGCTGGAGGCCGATCGCCAATTGCGCGCACGCGCCCGCGGCACACCCAAGCCCATCGGCATGCTCCTTTCCGATTCGCTCGAAGCTGAACGCCAGCGGATCGGCCGCGAGTTGCATACCGGCGTGGGACAGGCGCTCGCGGGAATCCATGTCCACGTCAGCCTGATCCAGGACGCCTTGCCCGATCCGCCGCCCCGTGTACGCAAGAGCCTGGACCAGATTACGGCACTGGCGGGCGCCGCCTTGCAACTTGTGCGCGGCGTCTCGCGCAGCTTGTATGTGCCGGCCTGGCAAGCGCAGACCTTGGTGGAAGCTTTGCGGAATCTGTGGGAGAGTTCGGGAATACCCGAGAAGTTCGCGGGCACCCTGGATCTGCACGAGCTCTTGATCGAGCCGCCGCCGGAGATTCGGCGCGCCATTTACCTGGTGGCGCAAGAAGGGATCTCGAATGCCATTCAACATGCCGACGCGCGCCGCGTGCGGATGTCCCTGCGCGAGGAAGACGGCCGCATCACCTTCGAGTTAGCGGATGACGGTTCCGGTTTCAGTCTTCCGGCCGATGCGGCGCTGGAAACTGCTTCCACGGGCATCGGCTTGCGCGCGATACGCGATCTGGCGCTCCAGCTGGGCGGCGATCTGCGCACCGGGAACACTACCAAAGGCGCCCAATTGACCATTTCATTTCCGGTGACCAATGAATAATACTAAACCAACGACAGTGGTGATTGCCGAGGATCAAGGGATCATTCGCGAAGGCCTGGCGCTGGTGTGCCAGAGCCGCGACTTGCAGGTGCTGGCGCAATGTGCCGACGGACTTACGGCCCTCGACACGATCCGCTCGCTGAAGCCCGATTTCGCCCTGCTCGACCTGAACATGCCGAAGCTGAGCGGCCTGCAGGTGGTGCGCAAGGTCCGCGAATCCGAGTTGCCCACGCGTTGCGTCATCCTGACCATCAGCCGCGACGAGAGCGCCATTCGCGAGGCCTTGAAGGTCGGCGCCGACGGCTACCTTTTGAAGGACGGGCCGCCCCGCCACCTGACTGATGCCATCAGCTATATTCGCGACGGTGGCGTATACGTGTCGCCGCTGCTCAGAGTCGCCGGATTCTTGCCATCCTCGCGCGAGGCGGATGAGGATGAACCGCTCGGGCATCTCAGCCGCCGCGAGCGCGATGTGTTTTTCCACCTGGTGAACGGCCTCCGCGCAAAGGAGATTGCCAACCTGCTGGACATCAGCCCCAAGACCGTAGATACTTACCGCGCCAGCCTGATGCGCAAGCTTAATATTCACGACCTGGTGGGATTAGTAAAGTTCGCCATCGAGCACAACCTTACAACTACGAAGTAAGTGGAAGGCGGGCTTTAGCCGGCGCGGGGCTTAAGCCCGCTGCATCCGCACGCAACATACTCGACCCAACTTACACCTGGGAAGACACCAGAAATAACTTTGCGCTCGCCAGGCTTAGTGAAGATGTGAAACTACTCCTCCATCACTTCCAACACACCAACGAACCTCGCCCCAAAAGCCGCCTTGCGGCTCCTCATGAATGCCGACAGCGTAACTCTGCACTTAGCCATTCTGGCATAATCTCGAAAACGGCGACCCCGCTGCAGCGCGGTCGCTGCTTCCCTGGGCTTCGCTGTATTTGCCTCGTTCGCTGCCGGTCCGCTCGCCCACCCGTTTCTTTGGCATTTGCCACCTGGCAGGGAATTTACCCAGTCGCCGCAGGCGCCCACGCCGGCAACTGGGTTCGTCCGGCTAATCTTTGGATATCTCCACGTTCCCTGCCCCCCGCGCGTCTAATCCTTTGTGAGCCCCATACGGCTACTGATCTGCCTGCTGCCCGTGTCCCTGGCCGCCCAAACGCCGGCGCTGGGACCGCTGCTCAAAGCCGTAGAAGCTCGCTACAACCACGCCCAAACCCTCCAAGTCACGTTTCATGAGGCATATACAGGCCCCGGCCAGCCCCGCCGCTCGGAAAGCGGCACGCTTCTCCTCCGCAAACCCGGCCGCATGCGCTGGGATTACACCTCGCCCGAAGGCAAGCTGTTCGTTTCCGATGGCAAGTACCTCTGGCTCTACACGCCCAGCAATCACCAGGTCGAGAAGATGAAAATCAAGGAGAGCGACGATATGCGGGCTCCCCTCGCATTCTTGCTGGGTAAACTACACTTCGATAAGGAGTTTAGCAACGTCCACAGCGTCCCCGCCGCAGGCGGCATGCAAATCACCGCCGATCCCAAAACCGACACCCTTCCCTATACGAAGGTCGAGTTCACGGTCGGCCAGGATGACCAGATCCGCCGGGTTCAGGTCACCGGCTACGACCAATCCGTTCTCACATTCGATTTCGAGCAGGAAAAGCTAAATCCGCCGATCGAAGCCAAGCTGTTCCAGTTCCAAATGCCGCCCGGCGCGGCCCTCGTGGAGACTACCCAGTAACGGAGACCGCCCGATAATGGCCGAATTCCTACTTAAATACGCGGACACGCGGGGCGAAATCCACCAGCAAGTGGCGAACGCCGGCTCGGAGAAAGAACTGCGCGACCGCTACACCCAGCAGGGCTTCCTGATCTACTCGATCAAGCACAAAGGCGGCATTTCCTCCGGCTGGTCCACGAACCTGTCGAAACGCAAGAAGCTCAACATCGAGAAGTTTCTGATCTTCAACCAGCAGTTCGTGACGCTGATCCGCGCCGGTCTGCCGATCCTGAAAGCGCTGGATCTGCTGGCCGACCGCCTCACCGATCCCAAGCTCGGCCCGTACATTAAGTCCGTGCGCGATGAGGTGCGCAACGGCACGCTCCTTTCCGACGCTTTCCGCATGCAGGGCATTTTCCCGAAGATCTACGTCACCACCGTGATGGCCGGCGAGAAAAGCGGCAGCTTGGCGGAAGTCCTGGACCGGTTCATTACTTACCAGAAGCTCTCGCTGGCTGTGAGGAAGAAGGTGATGGTTTCGCTCATGTATCCATCCGTTCTGATCCTTCTCACGCTATGCCTGATGGTATTTCTAGTCACTTACGTGGTGCCGAATTTTGCGCAGCTTTATACCAGTATGCAGGCGAAGCTTCCGCAGGTGACCGTCATCCTGATCGCCATCGGCACCACGGCACGCACCTATATCCTGGTGGTATTCGGGATCGTCATCGGGCTGATCTTTCTGTACCGCTATTGGTCGCGCAAAGAGTCGGCGCGGGCGCGCATCGACGGCGTGAAAATGCGCGTGCCGCTGCTCGGCGATATTTGGGTGAAGTATCAAGTGGCACAGTTTTCGCGCGTGCTCAGCACGCTGCTGACGGGCGGCATACCGCTGGTACAGGGCCTGGAAACGGCCTCGGATTCGCTCGGCACCGCCTTGCTGCGCAAGGCTTTGGATAAAGCCAGCAAGATGGTGCGCGAAGGGCAGGCGCTATCCGCCTCGCTCAAAACCACCGGTATCTTTCCCGCGCTTTCCATCGATATGATTGAAGTAGGCGAATCCACGGGCGCATTGCCGATCATGCTGAACAGCGTGGCCGAATTCTACGAGGAGGATGTAAATACCCGCATGGCCGCGGCTCTGTCGCTCATCGAGCCGGCCATCATGATTTTCATGGGATGTTTTGTGGCATTTGTGCTGATAGCTTTGTATCTGCCGATTTTCTCATTGGCGGACACAATAAGGTGATGGGTGGTGGGTGGTGGGTGGTGGGTGGTAGCAAACGAACTAATCGTTTGCGGTGAGTGGGCCACAACCCACCACCCACAACCCAAGACCGGTTTTTTATATGGCTAGCGATAAACCCAGATTGACCGACCCGACGGGAGAGGCCGTGACGGCCCAGGCCGTAGCCGCGCGCTACCGCTGCGAGTACGTGGACCTGCGCGAAGGCTCCATCGATCACGATCTGTTCCGCACCATCCCGGTCGATTTGATGTTCCGCTATAACTTCGTGCCGCTGCGCGCGCAGAACGGCACGCTGGATATCGCGCTCGCCGATCCGCGCAACCTGAACATGATCGACGAGCTGGCGCTGCTGCTCAATAAGAAGCTGCGCGTCAAGGTCGCCACCCTCAGCCAGATCTCGGATCTGCTGAAGAAGACCGAACAGTCGCAGCGCGTGCTCGAAGAGGTCACCGAGGGCTTCACACTCGACGTGGTGGCGGACGAGGAAAACCCCGACGAGACGCTCTCCATCGATAAGCTCACCGCCGTCGATAGCGACATCGCCCCGGTGATCAAGCTGGTGGATACCACCATCTTCAACGCGCTTGAGCGGCGTGCCAGCGACATCCACATCGAGTCGCGCGATCAGGAAGTTGCCATCAAGTACCGCATTGACGGCGTGCTGCACTACGCCATGCCGCCGATCGCCAAGGATTGGCATTCGACCATTCTTTCGCGTATCAAGGTAATGAGCGAGCTGGATATCGCGGAGCGCCGCGTGCCGCAGGACGGCCGTTTCCGCGTGCGCTACAAGGGCCGCCTGATCGATTTCCGCGTGTCGATCATGCCTACTATTCACGGGGAAGATGCCGTGCTCCGCGTGCTCGATAAGGAGTCGATGAGCGAGAAGTTTGCCAAGCTCTCGCTCGAAGTGGTGGGCTTCGCCGAAAACGATCTGGTGAAGTTTCGCCGGTACATCTCCGAGCCGTATGGCATGGTGCTGGTCACCGGGCCGACCGGCTCCGGCAAAACCACTACCCTCTACGCCGCGCTCAGCGAGATCAAGAACGACGAAGACAAGATCATCACCATCGAGGATCCCGTCGAGTATCAGCTCAAGGGTATTACGCAGATCCCCATCAACGAAAAAAAGGGGCTGACCTTCGCCCGCGGCTTACGTTCCATCCTGCGTCACGACCCCGATAAAATCATGGTCGGCGAGATCCGCGACCAGGAGACCGCGCAGATCGCTATCAACTCCGCGCTCACCGGCCACCTGGTGTTCACCACCGTACACGCCAATAACGTGCTCGACGTTTTGGGCCGCTTCCTGAACATGGGCGTGGAGGCGTACAACTTCGTGTCGGCGCTGAACTGCATCCTGGCGCAGCGGCTGGTGCGCGTAATCTGCGACTATTGCCGCCGGCCGCTGCAGTTTGAGAGCGTCGAAGCGCGGCATGCGGCGTTGATCGAGTCGGGCCTCGATCCGGCTGCATGGGAGCACGTGGAATTGATGGAAGGCGCCGGCTGCTTCGAATGCGGCGGCACCGGCTATCGCGGGCGCACCGCCATACACGAACTGCTGGATCTCAGCGACAAGATCCGCGAGATGATTCTGGATAAGCGGCCGACTTCGGAAATCAAGCGCCAGGCGCGCGACGAAGGCATGACCTTCCTGCGCGAATCGGCAGTGGATAAGGTACGGAAGGGCGTGACCACGCTGAAGGAAATCAACAAGGTCACGTTTATAGAATGATGATGATGGCTCACTTCGTTCGCGGTGGTAGGTGGTGGGTTGTAGGTGGTAGGCCTACCACCCTATGAGAGTTCCCGCGCCTATCGCCGCCATCCTGCAGGAGCCGCCGCCATCCATGGCCTTCGAGATCTCCGAAGCCGGCATCTCCGTGGCGCGCCTGAGCGCCAAAACCGAGCTCGATTTTCGTCCGCTTAAAGCCGGCGTGCTGGGCATCACGCCGCTTAAAGACAACGTCCTGCTGCCGGATGAGTTGGCCATCGCGGTGCGCGAAGCCGCGCCGCAAAACGGAAATCGCAAGCGCCGCGACGCCGCCCTCATCCTGCCGGATTACAGCACGCGCATCTCGGTTCTGGATTTCGATAATTTTCCTTCCGATCACAAGGAGCAACTGGCGCTCATCCGTTTCCGCATCCGCAAGAGCGTTCCGTTCGATGTCGAATCGGCGGCCATCAGCTACTTCGCGCAGCAGTCGGAAGGCAAAAAATATGACGTCGTGGTGGTGGTGGCGCCGCTGGAGGTGATCTCCCGGTATGAAGCGCCATTCCGTGCCGCCGGCATAAACCCCGGCCTGGTGACCACCTCTTCGCTGTCCGCCTTGAACCTGATCGAGGAGGGCGGCATTACCGTGGTGGCCAAAATCAGCGGCCGCGTGCTGACCGTCATGGTCCTCCGGAATGGACGGCTCAAGCTGGTGCGGTGCCTCGAAGTGCACGCCAACGACGTGGCCGAAATCGCCGCCGACTTGTACCCGACATTTGTTTATATCGAAGACAATATCGGAGCGAAGGCCGACCAGCTGCTGTTGTGCGGATTCGGCGAGCATCTGGATGCGGCGCGCCAGCAGTTTCAGCGGGAGCTTGCCGTGGAGGTCGAGGCCGTGCGTTCGCCGCTCGGGCCGCCGGGCGAAAACAATGCCGGATTGCTGGGATATTTGAGGTCTGTCGCGCGCGATAACTAATAATCAACATGAGAATACCGGTCAATCTCGCCAGCCAACCCTTCCGCCGCGACCGCGCCGTGCTGGTCGCCTCCGGCGCCGTGGCTATCATGCTCGTCGGCCTGCTGGTTTTCCTGCTTTCCCTGAACACGCTCGAAAGCGGCAAGGTCACGGAAACCCGGCAGGAGATCGCGCGCCTCGAATCGCAGCTCCACAATGTGTCGGCGCAACAGGCGCGCCAGGATGCCATTCTGCGCCAGCCCGAAAATGCGGAGGTCCTGGAACGCAGCCTTTTCCTGAACGCGCTGCTGTACCGCAAAGGCATCAGCTGGACGAAAATTTTTGCCGACCTTGAGAAAGTCGTGCCGTATAACGTGCGCATCATGGCAATTCGCCCCTCGGTAGCCGGGCAGAATCAAATCTCTCTCGATATGACGGTCGGCTCGGAAACGTCGGTCGCCGTAATCGACCTTTTGAAAAATCTGGAAAACTCCCCTAGTTTCGGTGCTGTGTATTCGCATAGTTGGCTGCCGCCTACGCAGACCGACAAGCTGTACCGCTGCCGTGTGAGCGTGAATTATGTCCAAAAGCTTTAGCGTTTCGCCGCGCCTGCTGGCGGGCGGTTCCGGGCTGAACCTGAAGGACCCGCGCGTCCTGGTGCGCGCGGCGTTGGCTGTGCTGGTGTTGGCCAACCTCGTGGCTGCGTTGCTGGTGTTTAAGCCGTGGGGCGGCTCCGCCGAAGACCTGGCGCGCCAACAGGCCGATCTCTCGCAGCAACTCACCTCGCAGCGCACGCGCCTCGAGAAAACCAAAGCCCTGGTAGGCAAGGCCGAACGCGCCCGCAAAGAAGGCGACGGCTTCCTGGCCGAATACACCACCGACCGCCGCACTACTTTCTCGACCATCTTCGCGGAACTGGATCGCGTGGCCCGCGAGGCCGATATCCAGCCCCGCCCCTCGTCAACCGAGCTGGATCAGGTGGAGGGAAGCGATTCCCTCTACCAGATGAATATCAGCGCGGCTTATGAGGGCAGTTACACCAGCCTGACTAAGTTCATCAACCTGCTGGATAAGTCGCCGCACTTCCTCATTATCGAAAGCCTGATGGCCGCGCCGCAGCAATCCACGGCGAACACCAGTGATACGCTCAGCGTCAGTATTAAATTGGATACCTTCGTTCGCGAACCGGGGAACACGCTATGAAATGGACTGCGGAACGCAAACGGCTCGCTTTCCTGATCGGCTTCCTGGTCCTGGCCGGCGGCTATTCGCTATATACCAACGTACTTTCCGGACCTTCCAGTTCCCCGAGCCAATCTTCCCGGGCCGCCGCGCAGAAGGGTGCAGCCCGTCCCACCGCCGGCCAGGAGCCGTCTTATTCCGAAGAAGCGCCGCCGCCATCCCACCGTGCTGCTCCAGTGCGGACGAGCGAAGAATTCCGGCCGTCGCTGAAGCCGAAGCGCCCCGAAGATCGCGTGGATCCCATGACCATCGATCCCACCTTGCGCCTGGACCTGCTGGCCAAAGTGCAGGCCGTCAGTATCGAGGGCGGCCGCCGAAACCTCTTCGCCGTGGGCGCGGCGCCCTTGCCGCCGGAGCCGGTGGTAGCGGTGAAGAGCGCGAAGGCGCAGCAGGCAGCCTTTGGACCGCAACCGAAACCTCAACCTCCGGGCCCCCCCGCGCCGCCGCCGCCACCGCCGATCACCCTGAAATACTACGGCTACTCGAGCGCCCGCGGCGACAATCGCAAGCACGCTTTCTTCCTCGATGGCGACGATATTCTGGTGGCCGCGGAAGGGGAAACCGTGAAGAAGCGCTACCGCGTGGTGCGCATCGGCGTAAACTCGGTAGTCATGGAGGACACCCAATTCAAGCACGAGCAAACGCTGCCGCTGCAGGAAGAGGCTGCCGGATGACCCGCCAGCACCCAGCACCCAAAACCCAGCACCCCCCGGAGTCCGGCTACGCCATGCTGCTGGTCTTCATCATGGCCGCCATGATCGCTATCGCGCTCTACAAGGAAATGCCGCGGGTCGCCTTTGAGGCGCAGCGCAGCAAGGAGCTTTTGCTGATCTCGCGCGGCCACGAGTACACCCGCGCGATTCAGCTTTTCGTGCGCAAGGTGAACCGCTACCCTGCCAGCATCGAAGAACTCGAAAGCCTCAACAACACCCGCTTTCTTCGCAAGCGCTATATCGACCCGATGACCGGCAAAGATAAATGGCGCCTTATCCACACCAATGGCGGCGTGCTCACCGATTCGATTGTTCCCAAGACTCAGCCGGGCCAGCCCGGTCAACCCGGTCAACCGGGACAGAATCAACAGCAGCAGGCTAATACCAACACGTTCATCGGCGAAGGTCCGGTAATGGGGGCGGTCAACGATCCCAGCCAGCAACAGGTCAATCCCGCGATGCGGCGGCGCGCCAGTGATAACCAGCCGGTGGTCACGCAAGAGGCGCCCGATACGCCGCAGGACGCCTCGGATGATAGCGCCTCGGGCGACACCGACGCCAACGATAATAACAACGACAACAACGACCAGAACCAGACGCCGGGCGGCCCGGGAACGGCATCCAACAATCCGGGAGCTCCCAATCAGCAAAACCCCGCCCTGCCTTTCGGACGCAATCCGCAGCCAGGCACGTTCCCGCCGGGCACTTTGCCGGGTCAGCCCGGTTTCAACCCGGCCATGGGCAATCTGCCTGGCATGCCGGGCTCAATGCCCAACCAGACTTTCAATCCGGGTATGAATGGGGGACTTCCCGGCAATAACGGCCAGAATAACGGCCAGAACTCCGGAGGGGATTCGAGCAGCAGCGGCAGCGTGTATGTAGCGCCTGGTCTGGGCTCGTCACCGACCACGGGCACGTCGCCTGGCGGCGTCGGCCAACCCACGATGCCCGGCCAGCAGCCAGGTTTCCCCGGCCAACAGCCAGGTTTTCCCGGCCAACAGCCAGGTTTTCCCGGCCAACAGGGAGGCTTCCCAGGACGGCCAGGCATGTTCCCAGGGCAGACGGGCGGATTTCCCGGGCAGACCGGCGGGTTCCAACAGCCGGGTGGATTTCAGCAGCCGGGCGGGTTTCAGCAATCGGGCGGCGGCTTCGGACAGTCGTCGACGTTCGGCTCGGGCGGAGGCACTTCTCCAGGCCAAAGCGGCCCCAACATGAGTACCTTCGGCCTCAACGGACCCTCCCAAATGCAACCGCAGGGCCTGCCTGGCATGGGAGGCACGCAGATGGGAGGCGGCATCGCCGGCGTCGCCAGCGAATCCAAGGGACCCTCGATCATCGTCTTCAACGAGCGCAAGAAGTACAACGAGTGGGAGTTCATCTACGATCAGAGCAAGGATCGCGGCCTGGCGGGCGTCCAGCGTAACGGCGGCGCACCCGGCACGCCGGCCGGACAAATGGGCAGCATTCCGGGCCAGCAGCCCGGCGGTATGGGCGGGATGCAATCCAACAGTCCTTTCGGATCGTCTCCCGGCGGCAGTAACGGCTTCGGGTTCTCCTCAAGTCCGGGCGGCTCCGGCTCGACCGGTACCATCGGCTCGCAGGGTATGTTTGGATCTCAACCCAGCCCGCCGCAATCTACGCCGCAGCCCCAGCAGCCGCCGCAGTAAGATTGGAGGGCGGGCTTTAGCCGGCGCGGCGCTTCAGCGCCGCTGCATCGCTTATTCACTTCGACAGTTCCGCAATCGCCGCTGCGATAAGCGCGGCCGCGTCCGGTCCCACGGAATTCTCTTCGCCGTACCACGCCTTCTTCGCGTTCTGCAGGTAGGGCGGCTTCTCGTCCCACTCCGCTTTGGGAATGATGTAGCCGATCTCATCGTCGGCCAGGCCGATCAGCATTTTGAACCGCGCATGCAGCATCGGCTTGATCGGTGCTTCGATCGGCGCATCCGGAAAATCGGCGCCGGCGTAGCGCTCCACACCGCCTAAGCTCAGTTCCGGATACATCTCGCCCGGTATCAGCGCGATTTCGAGAACCGGCTCTCCACCCGACATCCGAATGAGTCCTACGGGCGCAGTGGTGGCGCCATCGGCGGTGGTCTTCTTGCGCCCCTTGTACAGGTCCGCCTGCGCCGCCATCTCGAATCCGCGATTGGTCACCGGAATCGTGATGATGCGTTCGGCGAACTCCACCTTATCGATACGCACTGGCGCGGCCGCACCGATGGAATCTGCCGCCAGGTCGGCGATGCGCTCACCGAGAATCTGTGTCTTGCGAAAGCTATTCTCCGCCGCGGCTTTTCCCGTATCCGGGTCATTGATCTTAGCGCCCAGCGGCGACTGCATCCCGCCCACCGCCCCGTTCCAGAGCACGGCCATGCCACCCACCTTGGCTTCCAGCCGCTTGTAGAAAAAACCCGGATAATCCGCGCTGATCTGCGTATTGCGCGAACCCAGCGTCTCAGGATGGTTGGCCCAATTCACCGCGGTGGCGATCCGCCGGCCGCCCTTGCCCGTCAGCGTCAGGACGATCAAGTCTGGATCGTGCACTACCGGCGGCCGGTCGTCGTCGATGAACGAATCCAGCTCCGCGGTGTGGACCACGGCCAAAGCCGACGTGGCAGGTTCGAGAGCCGCGATGGCCCCCTGCGCGGCCTCGGCCACGCGATCGACCACAAAGCCGTTGTACCCATCGTCAATGCCCGATTGCCCCGCCGCCCGGCCCCACAGCCCCATCGTATCGGGACCTTCGTGCACGTGCGTGGACGCCACCACCACATCCGCGTTGGCGACTTTAGCGCGCACCCGCTCCACATCGTCCAGGAAAAATCCGATCAGATCGACCTCGCACATCACCAGCGGTTTCCCCCCGGCGCTGAACGCCAGGCAACGCGCGTAGAGGTCGTCATGCACGCCGGCGGCTACGCGGTTTTGGCCGAAGCCCGCCATGTACACGGGACCGTGGCCGCTCACCGAAGGGGTAATGATGGTCTTAAAAGCGCCTGCACGGAATTCAGCGAACAGAGATCCCGCGCAGGCCAGGAGGAGAAAGAAACGCACTATACCCACCAGGCAGCGGCGGGCTGTTCCTTCATGACGATGCCATTCAGAAAATCGGCGGCCTTGCGCAAACCTTCCTCGGGCGAAAGGAGGCTGTCCTCGTGCTCGATCGAGAGCACGTAATCGTAGCCGAACATGCGCAGCGTGGAAGCAAACTCTTTCCACCACTCCGCGCCGTGGCCGTAGCCGCAAGTGCGGAAAATCCAAGCCCTGTTGCGCTCGTCGGTGTATGGCTTGGTGTCGAGTACGCCGGTCAACGGCAGGTTCCGGTCGTAGATCTGGGTGTCCTTGGCGTGCACATGGAAGATGGCGTCTCCCAGCACGCGGATGGCGGCGATGGGATCGATGCCCTGCCAGAACATGTGGCTGGGATCGTAGTTGCAGCCGATCGAGGTGCCCGCAATGGAGCGCAGCTTCAGCATCGTCTCCGGGCTGTAGGCCACGAAGCCGGGGTGCATCTCGATAGCCACCTTCACCCCGTGATCGGCGGCGAATTTGGCCTGCTTGGTCCAATAGGGCGCGACCTTGGCCTCCCACTGCCATTTCAGAATTTCGAGGTAATCCGGCGGCCAGGGGCAGGTGACCCAGTTGGGCCACTTGGACTTGTCGCTATCGCCTGGGCAGCCGGAAAAATCGATAACCACCGGAACACCCAGCTTCTCGGCCAGCCGGATCGTCTTGCGGCTGACTTCCTGATCGTGCTTCGCGCGCGCCTGATCGGGGTGCAGCGGATTGCCATGGCAGCTCAGCGCGCTGATCGACACGCCGTTATCCGCCAGCTTTTGTTTGAACTCGTTGCGCTCGGCCTTATCTTCAAGCATGGATAGCTTGCAATGGGGATCGCCCGGATAGTTGCCGGTTCCGAGTTCCACCGTGTCGATGTGGATGGTCTTGAGCTTCTTCAACACATCGTCGAGGGATAGTTGCGCCAACAAGGCGGTGAATACGCCGACTCTCACTTAAAGGTTCTCCTTTCGGTGTTTGGATGCCACCGTACAGAATAGCAGGGGCCGGTCACGGAAGTCTTTCCCCTACCCAGATGCGCTCAAACCACTGCAGGCCCGCTTGCCGCCGGGTGAGCCGTAGCCCAGGTGTCAATTCGCGCAGCCAATCCTCGATTCCGGAATCGGCGGTGCGTGCCCAACCGTAGGACTTCGCCGCCTCTGTAATCTCCGCCGGCGCATAAGCCGCGCGCACTGGCTCGCCCAATAACGCCAGGAATAAGCTCCGCGGCGTCCGCCCCTGATCTTTGCTCAGGTACGTCATCGCCAAATGGCTGCCGGGCGCGGAGAGCCTGGCCAGTGTATCCAGATTCGCGGCTACAGCTTCCGGCCGCAGGTACATGGTGACGCCCTCCCACAGCCAGAATGCCGGCTGCTGCGCATCATAACCGGCGGCGAGCAGCGACTTGGCCATATCCTGCTGATGGAAATCCGTGGCCACGAAGCGGACTTGCCGCGCCTTGGGTGGAACCGCCGCGGCCCGTTGTCTCTTCACAGCTTGGGTGGCCGGGTGGTCCACCTCGAACACGGTCGTGTCCTCCACCGCATCCAATCGCCAGGCGCGCGTGTCGAAGCCGGCGCCCATGATGACCAGCTGCGCGATTGGCCCAGCGGCCGCGATGGCACAGTCCAGAACCACGGTCCGAAACTGATTGAATAAACCCATCCCGCGCAGCCAGAATGGATACGGCGATTTCGCCGGATGGGCGGATAATTTCGCTTGCGTATGCCGGATCTTGGCCCTCCATTTCTCCGGCATGAATTCAGCCGCCAGCGGATCTGAGAAGCCCGGCACCTGCGGCGCCAGATTCCCGAGAGCCCGATTGTAAGCTACAAACTGTGCCGTGCGGCTCGGCTTTTCAGAACGCATGGTCAGCTAATTCTACACTCGTGTGTGCCGCACGCTCCAGATCGACCTCTGGACAAAAATCGGAGGACTGCAGTAGTTCCTGCCGAAACCGTGGTCAACGCCGTCAATGCGCAAAGCCTCATCATCCCCTCCGGCGTCGGCAAAATCGGCTCCAACGAATTCGTGGTGCGTCTCGGTGCGTTCGCTTAAGGCCATTTCCGCGAGCCGTGGAGAATGCGGTCGATTTCCACGACCTCTTCGCCGACGCGATATACCGCAGAAAGGGAAGGCCGGGAAACACAAGCTCGCGGGTGCCTGGCTTGCGCCCTGGGCGGCCGCGGCGCGGAAACTGCCTGAGACTGCCCAAGGCCTCGTAGATACGGAGCGCGACGCGGCGGGCGGCTTCCGGACCGTCATGCTCCTCGGTGTAGTCGCAAATGTTAGTGAGGTCGCCGGCGGCTGGTTCCGTCCATCGAACGCGCATCAGCCTGGATACCGGCGATCAATCAACTTGCCCATCTCCTCATGGTCGATGAATTCGCCACGGTCGGCGGCAGCCATGCCCTTCTCCACTTCGCGCAGGAACCATTCATCGTAGTCCACGAAGCGCTCGATAGCTTCCTGCACTAGCGTGCCGGCGTCGCTGCCCCGGTCGGCGGCAAGACGGGCAAGCTTGGCTTCGAGTTCCGGGCTAAGATTTACTTCCATGCCCAAGGGTAAGGGCCGCAGCGGCTTGTGTCAAGCGCGGCTCTGCCGCCGAGAGTATTTCCGAATTCCGGCAACTGACGGCATTACCGCCCGGAACCCGCGACAGATCCGAGAGCCGTTGGTATTAGACCGGAGTTCGAGTTCGAGTTGGTGGACGAGTGCTAGCCGCGAGCTTGCGCCTTCGGACTGGCCAGCCCAGTCGCAGGACCGGCTCTTGGGCCGCTGCTTATCTCGAAGATGCCTGTGCAGAGTATGGCCAGCCTTCAGATTGAGCGTACCGATCCGCCAGCCCTTCCCTGATATGATCATTAAGTATGCCCCAAATGACCCTGACTGCCGTGTATATGAAAGTGCCAGAGGGATACATTGGGTTCGTCGAGGAGCTGCCTGGCGCAAATACTCAAGGCGAAACCCTCGAGGAGGCCCGCACGAACCTGAATGAAGCAGTCGCGATGGTTCTGGATGCCAACCGCGCGTTGTCCGCACGGTCTCTAGAGGGTGCCGATGTCATTCGGGAAACCCTGGTTTTGCCGGCGGCGTGAAACGAATCGATTTGATCCGGCATCTGGAGCACCACGGGCGCGAGCTCCTGCGCCAGGGACCAATTACACAGTTGTAAGTGAATCGCAACGCGCGCAGTTCTTCGCGGTCCCGCAGCATCGTGAAGTGAACGGTTTCCCGCCCGAAAAATCTGCGACGATCTCCTGATTTCCCGTCCCGAGTTTCCGGACACGGGCCGACTTGGCGTTACCTATCCGGTGCGACTGCCGTATGTATATATGTTTCTCAACGTTTTCCGGGGGACCTCTGTGTAGCACACTAGCGTTACGAGTGCTGATGTAGCGTTCGGTATTTTGCGTAACCGAGGACGCCGAGTTCATTGATAAGAGAGCTTGCGAGTGTGTGGCCGGCGGGGTCGCTGCTGGCCAGTCCTGCCTCCAGGATTTTTTGGACGTTCGCTTCTGCTCCGAGGATGGTCCACGTCTCGTGCTCGGTCTTGATCATCTCTCGCAGGCATTCGAGCACGGGAAGCGTGTGTGTCGGTGCTAGCTGTGCTAGGCGTGACAAGACGAAGTAGTCGTGGTCTGTCCGGTGGGCTCGTTGTAGGACCTCGCGCAGCTCAGCGAGTTCCCATGCTGCGTCGAGCTTGCCCGCAGCAAACCACCAGCCAAAGGCCGTCAGTTCGCCGCGATGTTCCGTAAGGTTGGCAATTGCGGCTTGTTTTCGGTCATTCCAGAGCGCGACAAGTCGTTCTTGGATGGGTGCAACGATGGAGTCGCGGCTCGCGTAGAGGTTTCTTCCGATGTAGGCCATCGCGTGTGCGCGGACGGTCGGGCTGGCTTGTGCGAAGAAGCGTTGGATTAGCGGGTGGTCGAGTGGGAGTTGACCGCGCCAGTACTGGGCCATGAGGTGCTCCCCGAGATGCTCGCGCGCGTCAGGCTTATGTTGTCGTGCCGGTTGCGGTGGTCCTGGCAATGCTGCGACGGCGCGTTCGTAATACTGCGGCAGGAGCGCGACAGCATCGTCATATGCTGGGCTGAACGTGAGATACGCGTCCCAAGCGTCCACTCCGGGTATGCCGGTAAAGATGTCATCGGTATGCTCGGCTGTCCATACGTGATCGAGGGAGACGAGCCATGGGAAGAATCGTCCGTAAACGGACCGGATGGCCCGTGACTCGTCGTGCTCGAGGTGCTCGGTAAGGACGGTCCTCACTTCCGGCATCGTGTCGAAGGTTCGTGATCCTGGTTCGTGCCGTCGTACCCATAACGCGTATTTGATGACGCCTTCGATGGCTTTGCCACGTGTCGTGTTGATAGCGAGACTTGCCGCATCGAAATCCCGCGGCTGTTCTTGCTCCAAAGCGATGCTGGGTTCGGGATCGTTGGCGAGTGAACTGATGATCTCCCACACCTGCGTGCGGTGCTCGAAGGGGACCTCTTTGGTGAGTGCAAGATCGATGACGTCGGCGATGGCGCTGCGTGTGCTGCCCCAATCCTGGTCGTCACCGAATGGGTCACGTTGCGCGGGTGGCACGTATGGCTCATTGACGACCCATGTTGCGAGATTGAGGACTCTGGGCCAGGCGATGGTTTTTCCTTTTTCGATAGCGGCACGTAGACCGTAGAAATAGGAGCGCACGTAGGTCGGGCTGAGGGTGCGTAACTCGTCAATGACCTCGTCGAGGTGGGCCGGATTGTCTGTGATGATACTGGTGAGGTCCATGCCGATACCACTTCGTGATGGGCCGAAGAAGTCGCCTGGCGGCTCCCAGGTTCTAAAGTACGTAATGAGCTCGGCGGGTGTCTTTGCCACGAGCGCCTCCTTGGTGAGTGGGCTTTGCGGGCCAACGAAACCTTCTTCAGGCGCTTTCTTCTCCGGTCCTACCGCCGCAATAATAGCTTCGTATCGCTCGGCCCAGACCGGCCGAAGGCTATCGGCGATCGGTACGAGATGCCCGCGTTGCCATACTTGCCTGTATTGTGTGGCTCGCTCGGGTGTGGGAGCCTGTCCGACGAATGCCTCCCACGATTCGTATTGGCCTTGCGGTGGACCGTCATTAATCCACATAAGGATAGTCTCTTGATCCTGCGGTGGCAGGTGCGGGAAGACGTCGTGCAGGAGGCGTTGGTACTCATGCTTGAGGCTGACGTCGTCGAACAGATTCCTGTTCGTGAGTTGTGCACGGACGAGTTCGGGGACGGTTGCTTGTACTCGGCGGAGGATATCGAGCGCGATACGGTAGAACACTTTTGTTGGCCGAGCATTAAGCGTTGCGATGACATGTGCCGCCGCCCCAGGATTGTCAATCGCTAGTTGTGCTGCCACATTTCTGGTGGCGCTTACGAGAAGGTTTCTGACGCCGTGCAGGTCTTCATCGAGCTCGATTTTGCTGTGCCAGATGCGTGATCCATCCTCCCCGGTGGGTCGGCCGTCTTTGGTGTAAGACGGTGCTGCCGTTTGTAGGAGGTCACTAAAGAGCGTGAGCGCGTCGAGCCCAAGGTGTTGTACGAACGTGGGTGTGATGATCGCGATGATTCGTTGGTAATGCCACGGGTCGAAGTGGGCAGTCAGGTCGGCAGGAGCGTTGTTGGTAAGCGCCAGCGTGACTCGCGCCAGCCGTGCTGCGGCTGCGGGTTCACCGTTACGTGCCAGGTGGTCGATGAGGGTGCCGAGCTTTTCTGCGAGGAGTCGATGGTATGGAGATGCCAGCCAGGACGCCGCTTTGCGAGCGAGCTGTGCTGCCATCCCTGCCGGCAACTGTGCTGCTACGTCTGCCAGATTTTCGTGGACCGAGATGTTCTCGGTATCAGGGATGTCGTTGGCGATGCGGAACACATCCTGGTGTGCATCGGGAATTCGGGCCATTCGTGCGAGGTACTGCGTTGCCGGCCAGGGCGGGAATTGCACGGTCCCCTTTTCATCGTCTTTGATGGGCGCGGGCGGCTCGCTGAAGAAGCGGCGTTGCTCCAATGGCGCCAGCCAAGTCGGGTTCTCTAAACGCTCGAAAAAGTAGCGGCGCTGCTCGGGACGCGCGAGCATTGCTACGGCGCGATCCACCTCTTCAGCTGTTGGCGTTTTGTAGAATGGCATCAAGGTCCTCAAGCGTGGTGAAAAATGGTCGAATGGCTGCGGCAATCGCGCTCTCAAACAACCCGAACTGACGTTGCAGTTCGTCCAAGCGGAAGTCGCCGTCCGTATCTTCATTAACGTGAGCTTTGCCCATAAACCAGTTGGTGACGGCAAGCCATTGACGCAAAATCGGGGTCAGGGTGGCGTCCGCCGGCGTATGCTCGGGTGCAATACCGCGAAAGAGTCGCCGTGCTGCATCAACTGGTTTGTTGCGCGTGCGCAAATGGTCCTGCAGAAGATCGGCGACTTTGGTGGCGAGTGTGCGATCAATCGTTACTGGGATGGTTGGTGGTGCTGTTGCGCCGCCAATGTCCGCGATAAGGAGCGGAAATCCTGGAAGGGCAGTAATTTCGTCGAGCCTACTCGTGTGATCGAGCCGTTGATTCACGGTCGGGCCGGCGACGACGTCCGGGAGGCGGTTGCGAATCTCGCGCACGGCATGGGAAACAAACCGCACATAGCCGGGAACGGGCGTGTCGTATAACATCGTGACGGCGCCGACATAGAGCTCGCCGAGTGATGGCGCGTTGCTCGCAAGCCACACCTTAATATCACGCCGTTCGGGTGTCCAGCATGCGGATAATGGCGGCACGATCGGGCCATCTGGCGGGAATGGTGCTGCCGGGGTCATTACTTGCGATTGTAATGCTGAAGATTAAGAAGGTGGCGGGAAATCGCTGAATTCTCGGAAGAATCGTCACCCTTCACAACCGAAGCCGACATGAGTCCTGATAAACGCGCCAGGGTCCCCCCACCTCAGCGCCCACGTCCAACCGTGCGTATCCGTCAACACTCAGGAGCTCCGACGCGTTCGCGGCTCGCGCCTGCGATGCTTCTGGATGATAGCCGCCAGGGCGCGTAATGC
The DNA here is from genome assembly GCA_963818855.1 of Bryobacterales bacterium. Taxonomy (GTDB): domain Bacteria; phylum Acidobacteriota; class Terriglobia; order Bryobacterales; family Bryobacteraceae; genus Bog-159. Next base: position 358,594 of record CAWFUH010000003.1, read on the forward strand.
CTCATTAGCCTCTCCCGAAGTCGGAAATGCGGCGGCTACATCCGGTTCCAGAACCACCACAGAGCTTCCAGCGGCATACCGGGACGCGTACGGATTCGGTTTCGCCTTGCTGAAGTCGTATTCTGGCAGAATTTCGTCGCCGCGGCTCCGCCTTTTAGCTTCGTGTTTACTCGGTGGCCTGTTCATAGTCCTGTCGCTCACGCCTGGTGGCCGGCCGCACACTGATGATCCGAATTGTCTCACGGCGATCCACGAACATCACGGCGAGCAGATGCTGGTTTCGCGAAACGCCCAACAGCACCAGACGCTCCTCGTCCGAGGAATGGCGTGGGTCCGCCACAATTCGGCCGAGCGGATCTTCAAAAACGGTGGCTGCCTCCTCGAACGACACTGCATGTTTCGACAGATTCGATGCGGCCTTCCGCGAATCCCATTCGAACTCTAGCGCCATTAGCCATTATACTTGCCGCCTGTCCGGTCGCGTTTTCCTGGGAACGCGCCCCCTCTCCGGAGCGATTGCCAGTCGCATTCGACTCGGTTGATGCCAAGCCACCCTCCCCGCCACGAAAACGCGCGCGCTGACTTCCGTCGTTCCTCCTGACCGCACAGCGCTTTCCCTGCCATCGGCCGAGCCTCCCCGATCACCCGTCGGCACCTGTCCTGATCTCATTGAAAGGAAACTGAACCGCCGCATCAGGCCGCGGAAACGGCCCGGCCGCCTTGGTAGAGTGGCCTTGACGAGCGAACGGTAGCCTGACTCTTGCGGCAGCCATTCATCTGCGCGGCCTGCGAAGGCACGCGCACAACACAGCTAACAAGATGAAACTTCCTGAAAATACGTCCACCGTATCCGCCAATTACGCTCAGAGATTGGCTTTGCGGTTTTGCAAGCCCAAGTAAACAAATTACTTATTGGCTTAGTTCGTACAGAAAAAGCCATGCTCTCAAAAGCTCCCCGGCCTTGCGCGCGGACGAACAAGGTAGGATGTGGAAACTACGAAAGATCGGGCGCAACCCCGACCCCGGCGCCCCCGCGCAATTCGGATTAAAATATCAGAAAGAGTTCTTTCCGGCCATCATTCATGTGGATAGTCCGCCTAGCCCTCCGCCGCCCCTACACCTTCGTCGTCATGTCCATGATGATCGTCATCCTGGGCATCCTCGCCGCCGTCCGCATGCCCACCGACATCTTTCCCGAAATCGACATCCCCGTCGTCAGCGTCATCTGGTCCTACGCCGGCATCTCCCCCGAGGAAATGGCCGAAGTCGTCACCATCCGCTGCGAGCGTTCCTTCACCACCTCGGTCAACGACATCGAGCACATGGAGTCGCAATCGCTCCCGGGCATCGCCATCATCAAGATCTTCTTCCACCCCAATGCCAAAGTCGAAGCCGCCGTCGCGCAACTGGCCGCCGCGTCGCAATCCGTGCTGCATTCGCTGCCCACCGGCATGACGCCGCCCTCCATCCTGCGCTATAACGCCTCCAGCGTCCCCATCCTGCAGTTGAGCATCTCGAGCGACACCATGAGCGAATCGTCGCTCTACGATTACGGTTACCAGTTCATCCGCACCCAGATGGCTACCGTGCAAGGCGCCAGTTTCCCCTTGCCCTATGGCGGCCGGCCCCGCCAGATCATGGTCGATCTCGACCTCAAATCGCTCTACGCGCAAGGTCTCTCCGCCAACGACGTGGTCAACGCCGTCAATGCGCAAAGCCTCATCATCCCCTCCGGCGTCGCCAAAATCGGCTCCAACGAATTCGTGGTGCGTCTCAATAGCCTGCCGCCCACGGCCGAAGCCTTCAACAGCCTGCCCATCAAGCAGACCAACGGCACCACCGTCTACCTGCGCGACATCGGCCACGTGCGCGACGGCTTCGCCATCCAATCGAACATCGTGCGCCACAATGGCAACCGCGCCGCGCTGCTCACCGTCCTGAAAAACGGCGGCTCGTCCACCTTGCGCATCGTCAGCCGCATCAAGGAGATTCTGCCGCGCATCCGGTCCACGCTGCCCGCCGCCCTCAATCTCAAGCTGCTGTTCGATCAATCCATCTTCGTGCGCGCCGCCATCAACGGCGTACTCAAAGAGGCCACCATCGCCGCCTGCCTCACCGGCCTCATGATCCTGTTGTTCCTGGGCAGTTGGCGCTCCACCATCATTGTCTGTATTTCCATCCCGCTCTCCATCCTCACCTCGCTCGCCATCATGAACCTGATGGGTGAAACCATCAACGTCATGACGCTCGGTGGACTGGCGTTGGCCGTGGGCATCCTGGTCGACGATGCCACCGTCGAAATCGAAAACATTCATCGCAACATGGGCCAGCGCAAGCCCATCATCAAAGCGATTCTCGATGGCGCGTCGCAGATCGCCATCCCCGCTTTCGTTTCCACGATCTGCATCTGCATCGTTTTCGTCCCCGTGGTCTTCTTAAGCGGCGCGGCGCGCTACCTGTTCACGCCCCTGGCGCTGGCCGTGGTGCTGGCCATACTGGCCTCCTACCTGCTATCGCGCACGCTCATTCCCACCATGGTCAAGTACATGCTGCGCGGCGAAGCGGAGCGCTATCGAAACGAGTCGGGCGAAATGGAAGATACCGGACACGGCTGGTTCGCCGGTATCCACCACGGTTTCCAGACACGCTTCGAGCGCATGCGCAACGCCTATCGCCGCCTGCTCGGCTCCGCCTTGGCGCACCGCAAGCTGGTAGCCGTCTGTTTCGGCCTCATCGTGGCCGCCTGCGTGGCCCTGCTTCCCTTCATCGGCACGGACTTCTTCCCGCAAGTGGATGCCGGCCAGATCCGCCTGCACGTGCGCGCGCCCGCCGGCACCCGCATCGAAGAGACCGAAGCTTATTTCAAACAGGTCGAGGACACCATTCGCCAGACCGTGCCCCCCGCCGAACTGTCCGATATCCTCGATAACATCGGCCTGCCTTATAGCGGCTTCAACATCGCCTTGAGCGACAGCGCCACCATCGGCTCCTTCGATGGCGAAATTCTGGTTTCGCTAAAGCCGGAGCACGCCTCCACCTGGGGCTACATCCGCGATCTGCGCCTGCGCCTGAACCGCCAGTTTCCCGACCTCACCTTCTTCTTCCAGCCGGCCGATATCGTGGGACAGATTCTCAATTTTGGATTGCCCGCGCCCATCGACGTACAGGTCATCGGCCCGCTTACCAACGCGCCCGCCAACTACGCGCTGGCCCGCCAGATCACCGCGCGCCTCGCGCAAATTCCGGGCGCGGTAGACGTCCACCTGCACCAGGTCGTCGACGCACCCGAGCTGCGCTTCAACGTGGACCGCACCCGCGCCGATCAGCTTGGCCTCACCCAGCAGGACGTCGCCAACAGCCTGCTGATCTCGCTGAGCGGCAACCTGCAGCTCGCGCCGAATTACTGGATAAATCCGCAAAACGGCGTGGACTATCCCATCATCGTGCAAGCCCCCGAATACCGCATGGCCTCCACCGCCGAACTGCTCGATACGCCCGTGCATGCGGGCGGCGCGCGCGCTGCCAATCAACTGCTCACCAATGTGGCGCGTCTCGATCGCGGCGCCACGGCTTCGGTTGTCAATCACTACGATGTGCAGCCGCTCTACGACGTCTACGCCAACGTCCAGGATCGCGATCTCGGCAGCGTGGCCGGCGAAGTGCGCCGCGCGCTGGACACTTTCCGTCCCCGGCTGCCCAAGGGCAGTTTCTTCGAAACGCGCGGCCAGGTGGAAACCATGCGCACGTCCTTCATCGGTCTTGGCGCGGGCATGATCTTCGCCGTAGTGCTGGTGTATTTCGTGATGGTGGTGAACTTCCAATCCTGGCTCGATCCGTTCATCATCCTGATGGCCCTGCCCGGCGCGCTTTCCGGCATCCTGCTGATGTTATTCGTCACCCAGACCACTATCAACGTGCCGTCGCTGATGGGCGCTATCATGAGCATTGGCGTGGCAACGGCGAATAGCATCCTCCTGGTGAATTTTGCGAACGATCTGCGGGAAACCGGCGCCGATTCCACTACCGCCGCGCTCGAAGCCGGTTACACCCGCCTGCGCCCCGTAATCATGACGGCACTGGCCATGATCGTGGGCATGCTGCCTATGGCTCTGGGTGTGGGCGAAGGCGGCGAACAGAACGCCCCGCTGGGCCGCGCCGTAATCGGTGGATTGCTGCTGGCCACCGTCGCCACGCTGTTCTTCGTGCCGGTGGTTTACAGCGTGCTGCGCCGTCAACCGCCAACTTATCTCGAACACGAGGCCGAGGTGCAGGCGTATGATCGCTGAAACGCCCCCTGCCAGCACCCGCCCGCAAGCCCGTGCCGGGCGCCGCAGCCTGCTGGTGTTCTTCGCGCTGATCGCCGTGCTGGTGGGCGCCGCCGTCGTGGGCGGAATCCTGCCCCGCCTCAGCCGCCAGAAGGCGCTCCTGGCCGCCGCGGAAACCCAAAACGGCCAGCGCCCCCTGGTGGAAGTTGCCACTGCGCGGCTCGCGCCCCTGCGCTCCACGCTCGATCTGCCGGGCGATCTGCAAGCTCTGGTCGACTCGCCCATCTTCGCCCGTGTGGATGGGTACCTCCGCACCCGCCTGGTCGATTATGGCGACCGCGTCAAGGCCGGCCAACTGCTGGCCGAAATCGATACGCCGGAATTAGACCAGCAGCTTCGCCAGGCGCGCGCCACGCTCTCGCAAATGCAATCCGCGCTCAACGAAGTGAAGGCCGATCTCGATCTTTCCAAAGCTAATCTGAACATGGCCCGCCTCACCGTCGAGCGCTGGCGCCGCTTGGCCAAGGGCGGCGTCGTAGCCCGCCAGGAAGCCGATCAGAAAGAGGCGGACTTCTCCGTGAATGAAGCGCAGGTCGCCAAGGCCCAGGCCAGCATTGCCACCACCGAGGAGACGGTGCACGCGAACGAAGCCAATGTGCACCGCCTGGAGGAGATGAAGGCGTTCGCCCGCATCCTCGCGCCGTACGATGGAGTCATCACTTCGCGCACAGTGGACGTCGGCTGGCTCATCAACTCCGGCAACGGCGGCGCCGCCCGCGAGCTGTTCCATATCGCGCAGATTCAGGTGCTGCGCATTTTCGTCAACGTGCCGCAAACTAACGTCGCCTCCATCCAGCCCGGCCAGACCGCCGAACTGCGCGTCGAAGAGTTGCCCGGACAGGTGTTCTCCGCGCGCGTCACGCGCATCGCCAACGCGCTCGACAGCAACTCGCGCGCCATGGTGACGGTGCTCGAAGTGCCGAATCCGCGTGGCGTACTGATGCCCGGCATGTACGCCCAGGTGCGCTTCTCCACCGGCCGCGCCGAGCCGGCCATCCTGGTCCCCGGCGACGTGCTCATTCTCGGCCGCCAGGGCCCGCGCGTCGCTGTGGTTGCGCCGGACCATCGCATTCACCTGCGCCAGATCCGTATCGGCCAGGATCTGGGATCCGAAATCGCCGTTGTCTCCGGCTTGTCGGCCGGCGAAATGGTCGTGGCCAATCCATCCGATGCCGTGCGCGAGAACGCGTTGGTAGACGTGCGTAATGTCGGCAAGTAGCGTATAATCTCCCTATCTGCGTTCTAGGAGGGGAAGATGGAGCGCGCGCACCGCACCACGGGACTGCTATCGCTGGCGTTGTTGCTGGCGTCATCTTTCACGTTCGCCAAAGACAAAGATCCGGAACACGATCCAGACCAGATCGGAAGCCGCGATGTCGGCAAGGGCGTGAACTTCTATTCCGTCGAGCGCGAGATCGGCCTTGGCAAACAGATGGCGCAGGAGACCGAACGCCAGGCCAAGATAATGGACGATGCCATCGTCGGCGAATATGTCAACCGCCTGGTGCAGACAGTGGCGAATCACTCCGATGCCAAGATGCCCTTCACCGTCAGGATTCTCGACTCCGCCGAGGTCAACGCATTCGCGCTGCCCGGCGGCTTCATGTTCGTCAACACCGGCCTGATCATGCGTGCCGACAATGAGGCCGAGCTCGCCGGAGTGCTGGCGCACGAGATCGCGCATGTGGCCGCGCGTCACGGCACCCGCCAGGCCACCCGCGGACAGCTCATCAACTACGGCACCATCCCGCTCATCTTTGCGGGCGGATGGGCGGGCTACGCCGTACGCCAGGCCGTCTCGCTGGCCGTGCCCATGGGGTTCCTGAAATTCTCCCGGAACATGGAGACCGAAGCCGACCTGCTCGGCCTGCAATACCTGTACAAGTCCGGCTACGATCCCAACGAATTCGTCAATTTCTTCGAGCGAGTCCAGAGCCTGGAAAAAACCAAGCCGGGCGCTGTCTCGAAGCTCTTCTCGACGCATCCGATGACCGGCGATCGCATCCGCGCCGCGCAGAAAACGATTGAGCGGGATCTGAAAGCCGCGCCGCAATACACGGTGGATACTTCGGAATTCCACGATGTGCGCGCGCACCTGATGACGCTGGGCAACCGGGGCAAGCCGGGCGATGACCCGTCCCGTCCGGTGCTGCGCACGCGGCACTAAACGCGGCGCGCCACCATCAATGTGATGTCGTCGGCCTGCGGCGACCCCGCCGCGAACTCCGTCAACGCCTGATTCACCGCCGCCACAATTTCCGGGGCGCCCTTCGTCCGGTTTTCGGTGAGCACTGCCGCGAACCGCTCGTCGCCGAACTCGTCGTCTTTCGCGTTAGTCGCTTCCGTAACGCCGTCGCTGTAGATAGCCAGGACATCGCCCGGCTCCAGCTTCGCGTGATATTCGGAGTAGGTCACCATCGCCAGTATCCCCAGCGGCGGGCCGCCGCCATCCAGATACTCGACACCGCCCTGGGCGCGCACGATCACCGGCGGATTGTGTCCCGCACTGCAGTAACCCAGCTCGCCCGTGGCCGGATCCAGTACGCAAAAGAAGAACGTAATGAAGCGATTGGCCGGACAGTTCTTGCAGGTGATCTTGTTCACGCGGTTCATGAACGCCGCCAGGTTCTCCGGCTCATCGGCCAGCACCTGCACGCGCGCCTGCAGGCCCATCATCATCAGCGACGCCGGCATGCCCTTGCCCGAAACGTCGCCCAGCACCATGGCCACGCGCCCATTCGGGTAAGTGAAAAAGTCGTAGTAATCGCCGCCCACCGTGCGGCAAGCGGCGTTGTATCCGGCCAGGTCGGCGCCGGGCACCTGGGGCGCGCTGGCCGGCAGAAAGCTGCGTTGGATCTCGGCCGCCTGGTCCAATTCGCGGGCCATGCGGCGCTCCATCTCCTCGACCTCGGACAGCCGCGCGTGCTCGATGCGGATAGCCGCCACGTTGGCCATCACCGTGAGCAGGCTGAGATCGTCTTTGGTGAACGCGCGAAACATGTTGGGCGAATCGACGTAAATCAATCCGATGGTGCGCTTCTCGGTTTGCAGCGGCACCGCCATGAGCGTGCGCACCTTCTGCTCCACGATGCTCATGCGCTCGCGAAAAGCCTCGTCTAACTGCGCATCGCGGATAAGCATGGAAGCCTTCTCGTTGATGACGCGGTCGCGCACGGCCGAGCTGATGCGAAAGCCCTCGCCCTTATTGGCCTTCACCTCCAGGCGTTCGCCTTCAAGAATCATCAACACGCCGCGCTGCGCCCCCACGCCTTCAATGGCCAGGTCCAGGATCAGCGGGAACAGATCGGCCAGGGTCCCGCGGCCGGCGAGTTCCTGTCCGGCGCGAATCAGCGCCTGCACCTGCTTGGCGCCCTGCTGGCCGGGCCGGTCCACAATCGTCTGGCTGGAGAGCGCGCCTTCCAGGCTGGTGAAGATGGTGGAGGTGCTGGGCGGATCGGCTTCGCCGGTCTCGAACACCACCACGCCTTCCTTGGGCCGGGCACCGTCCCCCTTATCGTCGAACACAATGGCCAGATGCCCCGCGGTGATGCGATCGCCGGGCTTCAGCTTCAGCTTCGCGCGCAGCGGGATGTTGTTCACCAGCGTTCCGTTCTTGCTGCCCAGATCCTGCACGGTCCAGTCGTCGCCATCGCGATCGAGCACCATGTGCTGGCGCGAAAGACCGGCATCGTCAGGAAAACACAATTCGGCCGCGCTCGAGCGGCCCACCGTAAAACGGTCTCCGCGCAGAGGGACGTTCTTGATCTGCCCGTCCGGGCACTGAATGACTATCTCGCGTTGCATGTTGGGTTGCGGATGCGCCACAGTTGATTATACAGGCACGGGCCGTCAGGTGGGACTCACGGAAGCCATTGATAGCTGACCAAGGCCAGCCGGCGGTCGTCGGGAGAGCGCATTTTGCCGTCCGCGAGCGACATGGCGCGTAGCAAAACATCTTTATCCTCGGAACAGCCTGTGGTAGCGCACTCTCCGCCGCGCTTGCCGATCCGCACACGCGACGGGGCCTTCACGGCTCACTCGATTTCGCCGGTGTTACGGCTTCGCGGTGCGCTTCGCCGAGTTGTGTGGCGGCAGGCGCCGGCTGGCGGGCCGCGGTCTCCTGGCTGAATAAGCATTGCCACTTGCCATGGCGCTGCTCCCAAATAGACGAGACATATGCAGTGGCTTTAAATTGTCTGCCGTGGGACGTCCCGGATTCAGTGATCTTATAAGTAATCAAGCCGGATTTGGCAGACAGGGGCAGGAAGTGTACGTCTTCTATAGTGTAGTCGTTGAGGCGGAACTCCGAGGTGTTTTTCAGGACTACCGCTTTGCCGGCGGGTCCATGCGGGTCCACGAAGATAGCGTTGTCCGCGGTTAGGGCGGCGAATTCCGATAGGTTGCCGGTCTTCAGACTGTCCAGGCCTTGGCGTTCTTTGACTAGAATCTGCTTTTCGAGCGTGCCTTGTTGGGCTTGCGCTGACAGCGTCAGTAAGAGGAACACACATTGTAGTTTTGTCATTTAGTGACTCGTCAGGACATGTTGGTTTGTATACTCGGCTCGCACGGCTTCGGGTTGCTCCGTTCCCGGACGTCAGGAACCGCTCCAATTTCGTGGGCCGACTGTAGCGCGACCGTTCGACATCGCCGAGGTCAAGCTGCAGCGCATCGCCACCAGAACCAGCCTCCATTGACCTCATGATAGGGACGCCACAGGATGGGGACGCGTGCCTCCCACAATTGCTTCAGGTAGCCGGCGATAACGCCGACCTGTGCGCACCAGCGCTCGAAAAGATGCGCCATTGCAATACTGGCGCATGGCTTCTTCGACCAGCGCCGGACGGGCCAGAGTGGAGTCTTTGTCCGCCCCGCCTTGAAAGCCGAAATCCTGGCCGAAGTCGGCGGGATACTTGCCGGTAAGATCGTAGGCGCGGTCTGTCCAGTTAGCGATGGTGAGCAGCGCCCGCGCTTCGGGCGAGGCTTGCGGATTGACTGGCGTTTGGGCCGTTAGCGGGGCTGGCATAAAAGCAGCAATACTCCGCTGGCTTTGGCTGTGGTGTAGATCGGTGGCCTACGGGAGGTCGACTTCCAGGGCGTAGATATCGGAGTTGGCATAAATCACCGCGGCTATGGGGGCGTCGTTGGGATCCAGTCCGGCCAGCAGATAGCCGATGGAGTTGGATTGCGGTATCTGTTTTGCGCTCATGATGCGCTCTTTTCGGGTGCCGTTTACGAGTGCGCGGAAGACCGGCTGATCGGGGGCGAGCACTTCCTCCCAGTAGACGTGTTTGCTGTCGGTGGCCCAGAAGGGCTGTCCGAGACCCTGGCCGGAAGCGAGCGGGCTCCATTGACGGGTGGCGAGGTTGAGCAGCGAGATTTGGGTTCCAGCGCGATTGGTTGCGGCGAGGTAGCGGCCATCCGGCGACCAGGCGGGCTCGACGAGAGACTCCGATGCCGGCAGAAGAGAAGCCGCCTTCGTTTTGCGATCGACCGAGAACAGACCGGACTGGCCGGACGCGCCGGGCGGAAGGCGGCGCGCAAATACGAGAGAATTTCCGTCGGCGGACCAAGTTGCGTCGTCATCGATGAACCGGCCATCGGTGAGTGGTTCGGGGGCGCCGCCGGCGGACGGAACCACGAAGATCTGGCTGGCGTGACCGACCGGGCCGCCGCTGAAGACGATCTCGGTTCCATCGGGCGACCAGCGTGGATTGGACGCATGCAACGAGGGAGGGGTCAATTGCAAGCGTTGGCTGCCATCCGGCAGGCTGCGCCAGAGGAGATCGCCGGGCGCCGTGGCGTAAGCGATGCGGTCTCCGTTTTTTGAAAAACTGACGCGGCGAGCCTGCACCCCGGAGAGGAAGGGCGCGGCTTCAGCATGGCGAGCATCGTAGCGCACCAGTTCGCGACGCTCCTGCCCGGCGGCGAAAAAGACGTGTTTGTTATCGGAGCTGGGCGCCAGGGAACTGAAGTCCATGGGGGTGGAATAAAGCTGGAGCGGCGGGCCTTCAAACGCGCGCGGAAAGCGGCGATGCGCGCGGATGGCATAAACGCTGGAGACGCGGTTGCGGAGCGCGCGAAACAAATAATAGTTGCCATTGGCGGTGAAATTTCCGTCGTCGTCGCCGTCCGGTTCGGCGGCGCCGGACTTCCATTGGCGAAGAAAGGAATGCAGGTCCGTGCCCGCGGTGGAAACCTCCCATAAAGTCCGCGGGCCGAGGCTCGGACTGAGCATGGAAAAACGGAGCACATCGGCGCGCGATGGCGGCGCCCAGCGGATGGAGTAGGGAATGCCGGGCGTATCGAGAAGCTTGCGGGCATCGGAGCCGTCGGCGGCGGCCAGATACAGCGCGGAACCGCGCGCGAAGACGATACGGCTTCCATCGCGCGACCAGGCCGCGGCGTGCCCGGCAGCATCTCCAAGGCGGCGAGGCGAGCCACCCACAGTGGGGACCACCCAAAACGGCCGCTCTACTTCGGCGCCGGAGCCGCTGGCTACCAGCAGATTGGAACGATCCGGCGATATGTCGAGGATGTCGGGGTTAGAGAGGGGCTGCTCGAGCGGAAGAGGGAGCGGCAGCGGCGTTCCGCCTTCGACGGAGACCTGGGCCAGCGACCAGCGGCCGCCCTCGCGCTGGGTGAAATAGACACGAGTGGCATCGGTGGCTACGCCGTTGCCGGGTTCGACGCGGCCAGTTTGAGTGAGCTGCACGACGCGCACGAGGCTGGCGGGCTGGACGGAGGTGGCCAACCAGTAAACCCGGACGGCGAGGAACAGGAGGACGGCCAAGGCCGCCACGCGTCCGTAGATGAGGCGGCGCCGCGGCGCGGTTACAGGCGCGGTGGGAGGGGCGGGGGGAGGTGGCGCGAGCGCAGCGGGGGCGGCGCCTGGCGCGGGTGCGATTTTGGTGTGGACCGGGGCGATAAAACGGTATCCGCGGCGGGGGAGGGTCTCGACGTAGCGGGGAGTGGCGGGATCGTCGGCGAGCGCCTCCCTGATTTTCTTAGCGGCGATGTTGAGGCCGTTATCGAAATCGACCAGCGTGTCGTTCCAAAGGCGGCGGACTAATTCCTCGCGCGTGACGACCTGGCCGGGACGCTCGAGCAGGGCCACAAGAAGCTGGAAGGGAAGCTCCTGCAGCTTAATCTTATGGCCGTACTTGCGCAGTTCGCCTTGGGCCAGGTCGACTTCGAAAACGCCGAATTGGAGAATTTGCGGGGAACGATCGTTCGGGTCCACGGATGCTTCCACCTGGATCGGGCCATTAGCGAGTTTAACATCCCACCTGTTTGAGCGCGCTTCGTGTGTGGGGTTGTGGGCGCCGGGTGGTGGCAAACGGTTTAATATTTTTCGTCCGGGGAGGCCAATTTCGCGGAATTCGGGTGTTTTCATGGGGTGTTGTGCGATATCGGGAGAGTGGGGGGATGGCGGGCAGTTTCGGGCGATGGCATCTGTTCCTCGCGGGGCCGCGGGGATTGGGTTGTTACCGTCAGGCGGCCTATCTTAGAACCGTTCCTCAGGCAGTGATCGACGGGGTGCTTAGCCGCGACCAAGAGGAGCGGTGCAGCGAGGCTGAATCCCCGCGCCGGCCGGAGCCCTCCCTCCAGAGCTTAGTCCGCCGAGGTTGGGCACGGAGTACTGTCCTCGCGTTTTTCTTTGAGAAGCTAAGACAAAGGTACATCATGAAATCGGGAAGAGATCACCGCCCGGCTGCGGGAAAACGAACCAGCTCTGGACAGGCTCGGCGTAGCTCATGCTGCATCGTTTGGTTCGCGGGCGCGGAGTGATGAAGCCGCTTTGTTCGATGGCCGTGTGGCCGTCGTGAACCGCGACGGGCTGACGCCCCCCCGCTCCCCCTCCCGTGAAACCGGCAGTCACACATCGCCCTCGCCACCCATCCGCACCCGGCTCAGATGTTGGCCTGCTTTACCGCAATTCGCATTAGGTCACCCCTCACTTCGCTAATCAGACAAGCCAGCAACACGATTCTTTTGCTATGGCCGAGGATTTCGGTTGAGTGTCGGTCCTCTAGCTGTTCAGGCCGCCTTTTGACACCCAGTCCGGCGCCGATTTCGTCGTCTGGCGCAGCAACAAATTCAGTTGCGCCGCGTGATGCTGCACATGCCGCATATTGTAGAGAAGCAGTTCACCGTTGCTCATCGCGCGATAGGGAAAGGGACAGGAATTTGCAACCCAAGCTTCCGTCATTCCTATCATCGCTGCATCCAATTTTTCGCGGCAGTGTTCGAGGTAGCCGAGCACTTCGTCCTTTCGGTAGGCGCGCTCCGGTAAGACGACCTCGGGCTCGAGTTCGGTGAGGCCGAAGGGTGGCGGCGGACGGAATTGAGATTCGCCTTCCGCGGAGAGATAGAGGTCGAGGAAAAAGAGCGCGTGAAAAGCCACATACCAAAATGCGCCCCGTCCCTCGCCGGACCAAACGGAATCGGGGCAGGCTTTGATCGCGTTGGCGAGCATTTCAATCGCAGCAAGGAACTGCTGCCGGATCGCAGATCTCCAAAAGTCCATCATGAAGTCACGCCCACGCCTTGCGTTAATTTGCTCATACTTCGTTGTTTGACTCGACTCAACCCAAGAGGATAGGGCGCAGACCAACTGGCTGTCAACGAAAATATCCGCATCTCTCCGCTTGTCGGGCGGGGTCAAGGAGATTGACGCTTGCCGCAATCAGAGTGCCAGGCGCGTCTCGAAGCTGGTAGGTTTTGAAGCATCGCCGGCACCCGGTAAACACTCGGGATTGACGTGTGTTTCATAATCTCTGTTTCAAGGTTCTGGCCTTTGCAGGGCTGCCTGCGCGCCGCCTGGCACTCCGGCGGGAGCTTCGATTTGGCGAAGACGGTTTTCAAAGACCCGTTTGCCGTCGAACGCCTCGATGACCGTCAAGACTACGGTGAGGAGCGTTTTGTCATCATCGGCATCGCTGAACGCTGGGTGGTGCTGTTTGTAGCTTACACTGAACGCAAGGAAGGTATTCGCATTATTTCCGCCCGGCGAGCAACGCAAAATGAGCAAGACGACTACTTCCGACAAGACGCCTAATCCTCCCCGGTCGATGACCGTCGAGGCAATTGAGCGGGCCGCGCACGGATCGCGACGCCCAGCCTCTCACCAAAACCGACCTCAAGCGGATGAAGCGAACACCACAAGCGAAAAATCATCCGCCGGGCCTTGGAACTGACGCAAGAGGAATTTGGCGCCCGGTATCACATTCCCCTTGGTACGCTACGGGACTGGGAACAAGGTCGGGCGGAACCGAGTAACGATCGGCTATTACGGATCGCCATTGCCAAACCAAGCCACCCTTGAAGGAGCTAAGCAAAGACACCGCCGGCTTCTGAACTTCGCCAGACGTTGGTGGCGTCCAGGGCCTTCAACTCGAGGTCCTACGGTGCGAATGATACACTCGACGGATGCGCGCAACTATGCTGCTCGGTTTCCTGCTGCCGGTGTCCGCCTTGGGTGAATACGCGGAGGTCCACGGGATCAAAATGTACTACGAGGTGAGCGGCGAGGGGCGGCCGGTGGTGTTGCTGCACGGCGGGATGTCGACGATTCAGGCCTCGTTCGCCGAGCAGATTCCAGTGCTGGCGCGGAATCATCGGGTGATCGCCATCGAGCAGATGGGACACGGGCACACGGGGGACGTGGCGGGGCGCGAACTGTCATATGAAGGCATGACCGAAGACACGGCCGCGCTGCTGGTTAATTTGGGGATTTCGAACGCGGACGTGATTGGCTGGAGCGACGGCGGTCAACTGGCGCTGCGGCTGGCGTTCACGCATCCGGAACTGGTGCGGCGGGTGGTAGCGTCGGGCGTGGGGTTGGGCGCGACGACGCCACGGATGCAGCAAGCCATGCGGGAGCTGTCCGCGGATCGCTGGCCGGCGCCGGCGCGCGAGGAGTACGCGCGCCTCTCGCCGGACGGGGCGGAGCACTGGCCGGTGTTCTTCGACAAGGTCCGGACGATGTGGGCGAAACCAAGTTGGGGCTTTGCGGAGCAGGACCTTGGGAAAATCAAGGCGACGGTGTTGATTGTTGCCGGAGACCGGGATTTTACGCGCGTCGAGGAGACGGCGCGGATTTACCGGATGATTCCGAGTGCCAGGCTGGCGATTCTGCCGGGAACCGATCACTTTACTTTTCAGAAGCGGCCGGGTTGGCTGGACCCGATGATCCTGGACTTTCTGGATGGGAACTGAATTCCGTGGGCGGCAGGCGGCTACTGGCTTGCGCGGGTGTGCGCGCTTCCAAAGGCCTACGCCCTCCGCGACGGCGCGGGCAGTCAATGCTTTCGCTGGTAGAGTTTTCGCAACTGCTGCGATTGGCGGCGGCATCCTGACTGGGGAATCACACACAGCGCCGCTCCAGATTGGGTGCATTCGCTCACCTAATACCCATCGGTCTCTTGCAATTCGACCCGCGTCAATTAGAATAGCGGCCATTAATAAATAGTCTATTTCCCTAATATTGCCGGATTATCCCTAGGGCATTATCCCATTACTGCCAAAATGGTATGTGAATCGCTTACGCTAGGGCCATGCTCGACAACACCGTCTTTGACAACGAAAATTTCCTAGCCTCGGAAGAAGAGTTGGCCAGCCTGCTTGCGCCGGTAGCAGTGCGGCCGCGTTACCCGAGGGACACCGTAGCGAACATGTCCGGCCGAACCGACTTGGCGGAAAAAAGCCAGTCAAGATATTTGCGCGTCCCGCATAGCCATGAGGTCGTTCCCGAACCCGAGCCAGATTCCAGGTTGCCCAGTACGGGCAGGAGGGCCAAACTGGCAGAATCAGTGCGACAGTTTCTTCAGAAATATCCAGTAATCTCTGCGACAGACGGTCTGCCCGTCCAGCCTGCAGCACAATCTGCTTCCGCAGTTCAGAGTCGGCAGTATTGTGATTGCGGAGCATGCCGCTGGTGCCTGGATAAAGCTCGATGGGATCGGTTTTTTGACAAGAACGTTGATCCCAAATACTACCGTGATCTTCGGATCTCCCAGAATTCTACTCTCTCGGGAAGTCACCCCAGTCGTGCCGGCCAAGCCTGAGGCTGCTGATTCCCCAGGACCATCTCATCTGATGTAAAGCCATTGGGCACGACCCAGTGTCGTTCATTCCACGAATTAGCTTTATTCTAAGTAACAGCCCGCAAAACGGCGTGTGTGCAGTTCCTCGAAGGCATCGAGGCGCCCACGCGCTTTTGCGGGCTAGTATTAACTTGCATAAATAGCAGTTAATAGAGATAATCGGGTATGTCCCGATCAAAGACGGCTGAAATACGCCTGACCGAGCAGGAAGAGCAGGTGTTGCGCGCCTGGACACGCAAGGGCAGCGGAGAGCAACGGCTGGTGGATCGCGCCCGGATCATTCTAATGTCGCACCAAGGCGTTGCGGTTGTGGAAATTGCCAGAAGGTTGCACACACGACTGGCGCGTGTTTCTAAATGGCGGCAGCGCTTCGTGCGGGACCGTTTGAATGCGCTGTCGGACGCCCCCCGCACCGGCAAGCCTCGGCGGTACGACCGGGAAACCGACCGGCGCGTGCTGGCGCTGCTCGATCAGGACCCGCCGCGCGGCTATGCGCAATGGAACGGCCGCTTGTTGGCGGAGGCTTTGGGCGATGTCAGTGCGGCGCACACGTGGCGGATTTTGCGCAAGTACAAAATCCAGTTACAGCGGCGACGGAGCTGGTGTATCAGCACCGATCCCGAGTTTGGGCCCAAAGCCGCCGATGTGGTGGGGATCTATCTGAATCCTCCGGAACACGCGGTGGTGCTGTCGGTCGACGAGAAACCGCATATTCAGGCGCTGGAACGCGCGCAGGGCTTTCTCCGCCTCCCAGATGGCAAAGCGGTGAACGGTTTCAGTCACTGCTATAAGCGACACGGTACCACGACCCTTTTTGCCGCCCTGAACATCCTGACCGGCCAAGTGCAGACAGGCCATTACCCGCGGCGGCGCCGCCGCGAGTTTCTGGACTTTATGAATGGCATCGTAGCGGACCATCCGGACCGGATGATTCACGTGGTGCTGGACAACTTGAATACCCACAAGCCCAAGCGGGACCGATGGCTGCAAGCGCATCCCAATGTCCACTTGCACTTCATCCCCACCTACAGCTCCTGGCTCAACCAGGTGGAGTGCTGGTTCAGTATTATGAGTCGCGCGGCGCTGCGCGGCGCCAGCTTCACCTCTCCCCGCCAGCTCAGGGAGGCCATCGACGCCTTTGTCGAGGTTTACAATCCGAAAGCTTCGCCCTTCGAGTGGACCAAGGCTGTCGTCCACCAGACCAAGCCCCAACGTATTTACTCTAATTTATGCAAGTAGGTACTAGCTGGAATTGTGCGAAGTACTTCGCCTGTTATCGATCGATGCGGCGAAACGCCTGATGTATTCGGGCTTGATGGGGCGAGCGGCGGGAACGGTCAGCATCCCGGCCCTTTCATGTACGAATACCACATGGCTAGAGCCCGGTTGCCGAGCTCAATGAAATCATGCGCAGCCAGCATTTTTGAGATCATCGATTCTCCAATCCGGAACGAGCGTAATATGGTTTGATGGCTTACGGCCTACTTCCTCCTTCAGGCAATAGGACCGCCCTCGCACCGATTTTGGCGATTTGGTTCGCCGCTCTGATATCGACAGCGCAAGCGCAAACGTTCAAGGTGCTCCACGCGTTTAAAGGCGGTGCGGATGGCGTTTATCCTATGGCGACGCTGCTTCTCCACGGCAGCCTATACGGCACTACGTGGGGGGCTACGGTCCAGTCGACTGTGTTTCAGTTGAACGGCGAGGCGAGAGCACGTTGTGTTCTCTGGCGCCGCCAGGAGTTGCAGTTTTTCCCTACGGACGACTGGTACGGGATACAGCAGGAAGCCTCTACGGAACCTCGGTAGGCGGCGGGACCGGCCTCGGGTCGATTTTCCAGGTGACGGCGGCGGGCGTGGAGACCGTACTCCATAGCTTTACCTCAGCGGAAGGGACGGATCCATACGGAGGCTTGGTCTTGGATACCGCGGGCACACTCTACGGTGCAACGGGGAAGGGGGGAGCCTACGGTTTCGGCAGCATCTTCAAAATGGGGCGGGCGGGGAACTTCAGCATCCTGCATCAGTTTAGCGGTACGCCTGATGGCGCGGCTCCCGTGGCCACCTTTCTATTAGACAAGGGCGAGCTGTTTGGCACTACGGGCGCCGGGGGCGCCAATAACGCCGGCACCGTATTGCAGGTCAACGCCGGCACTGGTACGACGACCGTGTTGTACAGCTTTACTACGGTACTGACGGCGGGATACCTTTTGCCGGCCTGATTTCAGATGGCGAGGGCAATCTGTACGGGACAGCCGTGGCAGGCGGCAGCGCACCCGGCCCGAACGGTAACGGAGTAGTCTTTCTGATTACTCGCTTCGGTCCCCTTGACGTTCTAGGAAGCATCGGGCGGTCGCGCGGCTACGACGACTTGCTGCCGCATACGGTCGACATCGTCGCAGGGGTCGGACTTCGCCTGCGGGTCCTCAATTTGGAGACGCTGATCGCAGTCAAGGAAGAGGTGGGAGGTGCCAAAGATGCGGCGACCTTGCCCATTTTGCGCCGGACGCTGGAAGAAGCGGCGCGCCGGTAAGGCACCCGGTACCCTCACTCCGCTCAAGGAGTCAGCAGGAAGCCGCGAAACACACCGCTCGCGTCAAGGTACCAGCCCGTGACAGCACCCGCGTCGTTTATACTCTGGGGGCTGGTACCCAGTTCGGCGCCGTCGCCTGCGCCCGGAGCCTCGAACGGCGCTGTGTCGCCGCGCACGCCGCGCACGAAGCCGTGATTCGCATTTCTGGCATCAACGTAATATCCGGCGACAACTCCCGCGCCGTTGATGACCAATGCGACGGAACCCTGGGAATTGACTCCGCCGGCACCCGGAGCGTCGAACGCGGAAATGACGCCGCTCGAAGCGCGCACGAATCCGTGAAACGCGTCGTCTCTGTCATAGTACATTCCCGCGATAGCCCCCGCCGCGTCGATGCTATAGGCGAAAGTACCCCGGTTGGAACCGGGAGCCGCGCCCGGAGCGTCGAAGGCGGTTATGGCGCCGCTGGCATCCCGCAGGAAGCCGTGGGCTGCGAGATTCGCGTCATAGTAATATCCAGCGACAGCCCCCGCCGTGTTGATGCTGTAGGCTACGGTGCCCTGCTGGTTGACCGTACCTGCGCCTGGAGCGTCGAACGTGGTTATGGCGCCACTGGCAGCGCGCACGAATCCGTGGTACACGGCGCTTGAGTCACCATAGTATCCAGCGATATCTCCCGCCGGGTTGATGCCAAGGGCGTAGGTGCCTTCGCCGTAAGCGGTGCCTGCGCCCGGAGCATCGAACGTGGTCATGACGCCACCGGCCGTGCGCACGAAGCCATGAATGGCATTACCCGCGTCGGCGTAGTATCCCGCGGTCGACCCCGGCGTACTGATGGCCACGGAAAAGGTCCCCCTTGCACCGGGAGGATCGAAAGAAGTTATCACCCCGCTGGCAGCGCGCACGAAGCCGTGAGGCGCATTGTCGGCATCAACGTAATACCCCGTGATCGCGCCGGCCGTGTTGATGCTCATCGCGTAGGTGCCCTGGCCGTTCGCGCTGGTGCCGGCGCCAGGGACATCGATGGTGGTGAAGGTGGGCTTCCTGTTCTGCGCGTGCGTTTCCGCGGCGAATTGGAAACAGAGACAGTGACAAACGGCAGCCGCGCCGGCAAACCTTTTCATTTCGCTCCTCCCGGCTGAGACCGCCTGCCCCAACTTATTTTGTCAGGCCGGCGACGTAGACGGCGCGGTAGCCTTCGAGATGGGCCTCAGTGCCAACCACTTTGATGATGTGGCCCATATGCTCGGCGCCGGCCGCGGCGATAGCCACACCGCCATCGCGGCGCGGGTCGTGCTCCTCGGGCATGAGCATGTAAAGTGTGCCGTCTTTGGTCAGCAATCCGACGGGCTGGCCGTTTTGAGCGCACTTTTGGCCGCAACTGCGGTGTTTCTCGCCGTGTTTGCCGAGTTGCAGATAACAGGAGACATCCACCACTTCGCCGACCAGCGTGACCTCGTGGCCCGCCTCCGGCTTCTTATCGACACCGGCTGCAATTGTGGTGGCAGACCACGGCTCGCTGGCCGAGACGCCTAGAGTAGCGGCCGGCGCATCATAGGTGCCGGTCGTTACAGCCATTTCGGGGTGCAGGATGGCACCGCCGGCGGCCATCAGCAGGGCGGCCGCGCAAGTGAGAGAGGTCCCGTACAGAACAGCTCTTAGAAGGTTTGACATAGTTTCCCCAGTTTACAACGAATTCCACGATCCACAGCAAGCAGGGCTTGCAGCCCGGCACCGGACGTGCCCATCTCAGGCATCCGGTTCCGGCTGGGGAACTGGCGGGTGCCTGGCGAGTCCTGCCCGCAAATGGGAAATTAATACTCGACGCCGACGAGAAACAGGCCCTTGGCTGGCGCTGTGGGCCCGCCTTTGCGCGGACACCCGGGAACGAGCAGCGCGCGCAGGCCGGATTCATCCAGATTGCCGCGGCCCACTTCCAGCAGCGACCCTACGATGTTACGCACCATGTGTTTCAGAAAGCCGCTGCCGCGCACGCGATATATCAGCCGGTCCGGCGCGGACTCGATCCGTGAGCTGAAGATGGTGCGTACTTTCGTGTGGCCTTCTTCGTCGCGTTCGTCGGAAGCGGCGAAGGCGCTGAAGTCGTGTTCCCCCTCGAGAACCGGCGCGCAGGACCACATGCGGTCTTGCGCCAGCGGATAGGGATGATGATAGACGTAGCGCCATTCCCATGGCGTGCAGACTTCCGCGCGGACGATGCGGTATTCATATGTCTTGGCTACGGCTTGAAAGCGCGGGTGAAAATCAGGCGCGGCCTCCGCGGCGGAAAGCACCTGGATGGCCGCGGGCAGCAGCCGGTTCATGGCCTTTCGGAGATTGGCCAGGGGGATCGGATTGGCGATGCTGAAAGCGGCCACCTGCGCGAGGGCGTGCACGCCCGCATCCGTTCGGCCAGAGCCGGCCACGAGTACGGCATGGCCTTCGATCTCGCTAACTACGGATTCCAGCGCCGCTTGGATGGTCGGCAAACCCGGCTGCACCTGCCAGCCGTGGAAATCGGTACCGTCGTAGGCGATGGTTGTCCGGATGCGCCGCATGAGCCGCGCATCACGCCGGCCGGGAACCGGGTTTCACGACCGGCAACCCCTGCGCGCAGAGCGGGCACCCGGCCGGATCATAGGCCGCCACTTCCAGGGTCACCAGCGCCACGCGTGGCACTCCTACATCGGCGTGACCACCGCTGCGGTCCACGATCGAACCAGCCGCCAGGGGACGCGCTCCGGCCGCGCGCAACGCCTCCACCACGTCTCGGGTACTTCCTCCAGTCGTGACCACGTCTTCCACTACCAAGGCCGGCTCGCCGGGTGTGACGGTGAAGCCGCGACGTAGTGTCATCTTCTGGTGCTCATCCCGCTCCGTGAAAATGAATCGCGCCCGTAACGCCCGCGCGACCTCGTGGCCTATGATCACGCCACCGAGCGCCGGCGATGCCACCAGGCCAACCGGTTCGGGCGTCAACTTGCGTAGCTCATCGGCCAGAACCTCGCCCAGTTGGGCTGCGTATCTGGGATATTGCAGCACCAGGGCGCTTTGCAGATATGCCGGGCTGTGCAACCCGCTGGTGAGGCGGAAGTGCCCGTTCAGATAAGCGCCGGTGGTGCGGAACAACTCCAGGATCGACTCAGCTTGCGGCGTCACAAACGCCTACTATACCATTGAGAAAAAAACAAGGTTAATCCATGCATCGCACTAGATTTGTCCTATCCATACTCTGTGTCCGGCTGTTGATCGCGCCGGTTTTTGCCCAGGAGGCGCACGAGATCGCCGAACCGGGCGGCAGTTTCGCGTGGCTGACGAGGCCATACCGAGACCACGAAGTACCCCCCATCGACGTAGCGAACTCGGGCCGCCTGGAAATGTTGCTGCGCGCCGGGCGGCTATATCTCTCGCTCGACGACGCCATCGCTTTGGCGCTCGAGAACAACCTGGACATAGAGATCCAGCGCTACGGCCCGCAGATCGCGGACACCCAGGTCCTGCGCGCCAGGGCGGGCGCGTTCGCGCAAGGCGTCTCCACGTCCGTGACCGCGGGACCCACCAGCGCGCAGCCCGGCGGCGTGGCCCAGAGCGGCGTCACCGGGAATCCTTCGACACAGGCCAGCGCCGCCAGTGCCACCGCGGTCGGCAACACTGTAATCAACCAGACCGGCCCGCCGATCCCGGTCTATGATCCGGCCCTGGTGGGCAACGCGAGCTGGGCGCACCAGACGATCCCGGAGAGCAGCGTCTTTATCGCCGGCGTCGACGATCTGATTCAGCGGCAGGACACGTCGGGTCTGACCTACCAGCAGGGTTTCTCGACCGGAACCTCGGTGAGCCTGGGATTGAACAATTCCACTTCGATCGGCAACAGCTCAACCACGCTATTCAATCCGGTGACCAGCTCGTCGCTGGGAATTACGGTGACGCAGCATTTGCTGCAGGGCTTCAGCCTGGCTGTAAACCAGCGACAGATCCAGATTGCGAAGAATAACCGCGAGTTGTCGGATCTCACCTTCAAACTGCAGGTAATCACCACCGTGGTGGCGGTGATGGACCTTTACTGGGACCTGGTGACGTTTAACGACAACGTACGTGTACAGCAGCAAGCGGTGGCCACCAGCACGAAGCTTTTCGAAGACAATCAGAAGCAGGTGGAAGCGGGTATGATGGCGCCGATCGAAGTGGTGCGGGCGGAGGCGCAGGTGGCTACCGACCAGCAGAATCTGACGCTGGCGCAAACCCAGGTGCTGCAGCAGGAGACCATCCTGAAAAACGCGTTGAGCCGCACCGGCGTGGCCAGCCCGTCGGTGGCTGAAGCGCGGATCGTGCCGACGGACCGCATCCGCGTGCCGGACGTCGAGCCGGTCACACCCATGCAGGATTTGGTGGCAATGGCGCTTTCGGCGCGGCCGGAACTCGTGCAAAACCGCATCCAGGTGACGAATCAGGAGATCACCCTGCATGGTTCGCGAAACGGGCTCCTGCCCACGCTCGACCTGGTAGCCTCGATGTCCAATAACGGGCTGGCGGGGCAGCTGAATACCATAACATCGACCTTACCGTTCAACTTCGGAACGCCCAGCCCGGCTTTCATCGGCGGATACGGCACGGTGCTGAAGCAGTTGTTCGCACGCGATTACCCCAACTATTCCGCCGGATTCAACCTGACGATCCCGTTGCGCAACCGGGCGGCACAGGCGCAGGCCATCAACGATCAGTTGACGCTGCGGCAGCTGCAACTCGGCGTGCAGAGACTGGAAAACCAGGTTCGCGTGGACGTGCAGAACGCTGTCATCGGAGTGCAAAATGCTCGCGCGCAATATTCCGCTGCGACGAAGGCGCGCATTCTGCAGGAGCGTACCCTGGACGCCGAGCAGAAGAAGTACGCGGCGGGCGCTTCGGTGATCTATAACGTGATCCTGACAGAGCGCGACCTGGCGACCGCGCGCCAAAGTGAACTGGCGGCCGAGGCGGCGTATGCCAAGTCCAAAGTGGAACTCGACCGGGTGACGGGACAAACCTTGAATAACAACCGAATTTCACTTACCGAGGCGTTTCAAGGCGTGGTTTCGCGGCCGCCGAGTCCTTTGCCGGCAACGGATTAACCTGGAGGTTACAGTGTTTCACCTTTTGGTGTCAAATTGTGTTCCTGAATTGGACAAAAATTGACACCAGGTGCCAAATTTGCATCAGAATCGTCACCTAATTCGGCTACTTTGCTGCTAGACAATGATTTGCGGTTTGGCGCGAGGATTGCTCATAGAACGGCGTGACAAACAAAGAGCAGGCCCAGCGAGAAGCGATTGAATCCCCGATTGGTTCCCTCCAACCAAGTCACCCCTCTACTATCCTCTAAATCCTCCAAATTCCCCACAATCGCTTTTGCTGGGCTTGCGAAGCTGCAAGTCCAGCTTGACCTGCGCGATTGCCAGCGGTCGAAACGCACCACCAACACCATTGGTATGAGCCGGCAGTGCTACCGCAGTGCTACGATGGGCACTATGTCGCAAGGCCTGTTTGAGGTAACGTGTCCCTGCTGTAGCGCGGTGCTGAAGATCGATCCGGAAACGGAGGCTGTCATCGCCCACGTGGTCCCGGAGAAGCCGCCCCTCATTGAAGATCTGGCGGCGGCGGTGGCCAAACTGAAAGGCGAAGCCGGCCGGCGCGACGAGGTGTTCCGGAAGCAGGTGGAGGCGGAGAAATCGCACGGCAAGGTATTGGCTAAGAAGTTTGACGAACTGCTGAAGCAGGCCAAAGAGAATCCGGATGTGGCGCCGCCGCGGCGAGACATCGATTTGGATTAGGCGGCTGGGGGTTGCGGACCGCTCCCTCACGGTCGCGGCTCAGTACGTCGCGCGCAGCAACTGCAGCAACGCATCTACATCTCCTCAGGGAGGCTTGGCCTTCGTCCTGAACTCGCGGCACACAATGCTCAGGCTCTGCGGCTCGCGCACGTGGAAATCCGGCAGCGCCCGCGCCGCCTGGCAGGGGGACGCCGGTATCCCTGCAGCCCGAGATGCCATGGTCATCCAGACCTTCAGGGCCCGGAACGGACGAGTCTTTTTCGAATCCGTATTCGTTCCAACGCGGTACCAGTGCGGAGGACCGCGCGCCCGTGGCGCTCTACTGGATTGCGGCTCATCCCGCGCTTCGGGCGGGGCAGCATGAAAGCGGCGGGGCTGAAAGCCCCGCGCCGGCTAAAGCCCGCCTTCCAAAGAATCTACGCTGTATGATGAGTAAATGACCAGCGCCCCGGAAGCCTCTTCGCCTGTCACCGCCGATTCGATTGTCGATCTGGAAAGCCAATACCTGCTCCAGAACTACAGCCGTTATCCTTTGGTCGTGCACCGGGGCAAGGGTTGCCACGTTTACGATTTGACCGGCACGCGCTATCTCGATTTCATCGCCGGCATCGGCGTGAATGCGCTGGGCCACGCCCATCCCCGCATCGTCAGGGTTATTCGCGAACAGGCCGCGCTCCTGATTCACTCGTCGAATCTCTACTACCACGAATACCAGGGACCGCTCGCCAGGAAACTGGCCGAAATCAGTGGCCTCCAGCGTACCTTTTTTACCAACAGCGGCACCGAATCAATGGAAGGTGCGATGAAGATGATCCGGTCGCACGGCAATCATAACGGAACCGGGAAGCACGAAATCATCTCACTCGAGAATTCCTTCCATGGCCGCACGCTAGGCGCGCTCTCGATCACCGGGCAAGCCAAGTACCGCCAGGATTTCGAGCCACTGCCACCTGGCGTGCGATTCGTGCGCGCCAACGATCTGCCGGGATTGGAAGCTGCCTTTGGCGAATCGACGGCTGGTATAGTTCTGGAGCTGATTCAAGGAGAAGGCGGCATCTACCCCATATCGCCGGAATATCAGCGCAAAGCGCGCGAGTTGGCCGACCGCTACAACGCCCTGCTGGTGTTCGATGAGATTCAATGCGGCGTGGGACGGCCCGGCACATATTTCGCATACCAGCGCACACACCCGGCCGTACTGCCGGATATCGTCGTAGCGGCCAAGCCGCTGGCTTGCGGATTGCCCTTGGGCGCCATCGTGGCCAACGAAAAAGCCGCGGCCTCGATCGGGCCGGGCATGCACGGGTCGACCTTTGGCGGCAGCGCGCTGGCCTGCCGCGTAGCGCTCGAGTTTTTCGATATTCTGGAAGGCTTGCTGCCGTCCATCCAGTCGGTAGGCGGCTATCTGCACCTGAGGCTGAACGAACTGGCGCGCAAACACTCTTTCGTCAAGGAAGTGCGCGGTTTCGGGCTGATGATCGGCGTGGAGATGGAGATCCCCGGCAAGCAGATGGTGCTGGATGCCATGGCGGACGGACTGCTGATAAACTGCACGCATGATACGGTGCTGCGCTTCCTGCCACCCTACATCATTACGGAGCGCGAGGTAGACACTGCGGTAAAGATTCTCGGCAAGGTATTCGCCAAACAGAAGGGAGTGGCGGCATGAAGGTAGGCGCCGTAAGAGCTGGGTGGTCATTGGGGGTCGCACTGGCCTTGCCGTTGCTGTGCCAGGCGCAATCCGGATGGGTCGCCCTGTTCGACGGCAAGACCATGGCGGGATGGGACGACCCGCGGCAGAAGACTCCGCCCGGCGACGCCTGGACCATAGAGGACGGCTGCCTAAAAGCCAAAGCCGGTCCGCGCATCACCGAGGATCTGTTCACCAAGGATGTGTTCCGCGATTTCGAATTGGCGTGGGAGTGGAAGGTGGCATCCGGCGCGAACAGCGGCGTGAAATATCGAATCCAGGACCGGATCTTTCTGGCGCAGCGCCCCGGAATGCGCTTCGAAGATCTGGTGAACTACTCGGTCGTTAACCGGCCAGCCGACCGGCCTGACCACGGGCAGGAATACGTGGTGGGCTTCGAATATCAGATGCTCGACAACACGCGCAATTCCGACGCGCGTGCGGGCACCAGCCACCAGGCGGGCGCACTGTATGACATTGTGGGTCCCGAAAAGGACGTCACCCGGCCGGTGGGCGAGTTCAACGAGTCGCGCCTGGTGGTGAAGGGCAGTCACGTGGAACATTGGCTGAACGGCGTCAAGGTGGTGGAGACGGATCTGGATTCGCCGCTGGCGGCGGAGCGCATCGCGCGGCGTTGGGGTGTAGGGACGCCGGTCACTCTCGGTCTGACTAAGCAGCCGCGCAAAGATTGCCCCATCTCACTGCAAAACCATGGCAACGACGCCTGGTTCCGGAATATCCGGATCCGGCGGCTGGATTAGAGGTGCCGGGCGGCGCACATCATATCGCGTTAAAGTAGCGTTCTATGGCCATCATTGCCGTCGCGGGACGCAAAGGCGGAGTCGGAAAATCCACCATCGCTGGAAACCTGGCGGGGGAGTTCGCCGCGATGAAGCGCAGCGTGCTGGTCCTCGACGCCGATCCGCAGCACAGCATGGTGGCCTGGGCCAAGCAAGGCGACGGCACCCTGGCGCGCACGGTCGAGAAGGTGGAAAGCGGCGCCGCGTTGAAGGCGCGGGCGCGCCAGGCTGAAAAGGACACCGACATCGTGCTGATCGATACGCCGCCGGGTACTCCTGAAATTACGTACGACGCGGCCCTGGTGGCCGACCTCATGCTGCTCCCATGCGGTCCATCGCCGCTTGATCTCTTTGCAGTCAAGGAGGCGCTGTCTCTGGCTCTGAAAGCACGCGCGGAACGGCGCTCGAAGAAGCCGCGCATCCGGTTCGTGCCTTCCAAGGTGCTGATGTCTACAAATCTCGGGCGTGGGCTGGCCTCTTCGCTGAAAGACATGGGGAAAAAAGTGCTGCCTCCTATCGGGCAGCGGATCGTGGTGGCAGAGGCAGTGTCCAGCGGGCTGACGGTCGCCGAATTTGCGCCGGGCTCGGCCGCGCACGAGGAATTCCGCGACTTGGCCAAGGCTGTGGACAAGATTCTGAAGAAGTAGCGCTAATGCGCCGTGCGCAATGGCGCATTGCGAAGCGCCTCGATCTCCCGCAACATTCCTTCGACTGTCGCGCGCGCCACGGCCTCGCCCTTTTCGCGCGTTGCCAGCGTAGCATCGCCATAGATCCCGCTTGCCGAATACGCGCCCGGCTTATGCGGATCGCGGGTGAGTCCGCCGTCAGCCGGATGGTAATCTTTCACCGCTTTGCGCATATCCACGGTCGCCGGATCGATGAACAGCATCAGCGACGTCTCGATTTCATCCGCATGCGTGCCGCCCTCTTCCTGTTTCACCCGCCTCTCCTCTTCCCCGCCCAGCTTGAGCACATCCGAATACCGCAGCAGGATACTGTCGCCGGCCAGTATTTCCGCCGCCGGTTGGAGCGCCCGCACCGTCGAGACGCCCGTATTCAGGGCGTAGAATCGTTTCGGACCATAGCGCGCCAGCGACCGGCAGATATCCACCAGCATGTCGCGCGCGGTTTCCAGCCGTAGGGTGGTCGAGCCGGGATATTCGACGAATGCGGGATAGTAGCTGTAATTGACGGTGGGCGCCACCACCACATCCGCGCGTTCCAGGATCTGCCGCGTGTAGTACTCCGCTTCGAGAAAGTCGGTCTTCAGCTTCAAATGCGGTCCGTGCTCCTTGGCTTCCGCACCGATCGGAATCACGACCACCGTCTCCGGCCGCAGCGCCTTCTCGGCTTCTACCCAGGTCAGATCCGCCAGCACGATCCCGCGCTGCTGGCCAAGGCACAATCCGACCGCCAGCAAAGCGATAAACCACGTCCCCGACTTCCCCGCCTTTGCCCGCATGGGCCGTCCTCCTCGATTGTGCTAACGTATCATGCTATGTTTTGCCGCACTGCTCTGTTGGCCGCCTGGCTGGCGGCCGCCACGGCCTGTTCCGCCGCCGATCAGGCCCGCACGCTGGATGTCCGCATCCTTTCCACCATGCTGGCCGATGAAGGTTTCGGCGAATGGGGCTTTGCGGCACTGGTGGTTGCCGATGGCCACCGCATCCTGTTCGATACCGGTGCGCACCCGGACACCGTGTTGCGCAACGCCCGCGAACTGCACATCGATCTCTCCGACGTTCCGGATGTGATTCTTTCACACCATCACCTCGACCACACCGCGGGACTGCTGACCCTGCGGCGGGAGTACGCGAAATCCAATCCCGCCGCCCTGTCTCGCGCGCACGTGGGCGACGGCATTTTCCTGAGCCGGACCGCAGCGGGTGAGCCGGAAGCGAATCACATGATCTCCGCCCGGCGTGAATATGAGGCCACCGGCGGGAAAATTATCGTCTACGACGGACCGCGAGAGATCTTTCCAGGTGTCTGGCTGACCGGTCCGGTGCCGCGCAAATACCCCGAACGGAACTGGAATACCAGCGAAAGGCTGCGGCTGGCTGACGGCCAGACCGTGGAGGATAATTTACCGGAAGACCAGTCGCTGATTGTGGTTACTGCCAAGGGGCTGGTGGTGATTTCCGGCTGTGGCCATGCCGGAATCGTGAATACGCTCGAGTACGCCCGCACCCGGATTGCGCCGCTTCCCATCTACGCCGCGTTAGGCGGCTTTCATCTTTACAATGCGAGTGACCAGACGCTGGCGTGGACCGCGTCGAAACTGAAGGATTTTGGATTGCAAAACCTGCTGGGTGCGCACTGCACGGGCATCGAAGCGGTATATCGTCTGCGCCAGCTTACCGGCCTAACGCGCGCAACCGCTGCGGTTGGCGCGGTGGGTGGCGGCTTTAGTCTGGCCGCCGGACTCGACCCGGGCTCTATCGCCCGGTAAGGATCGCGGCTTATACGGAACGATCTACCGCTATCCTTCGTAATATTGCCTATAACAATACGTCTATAAGCTGATGCCTATCGGTCGTGCTGAAAAGGACTCCGGTGCACAATATGACAAATTCAGCTAGGAAGCCGCTTCGCCTGTGGCCCGGCGTGGCGATCGTAATACTGCAGTGGCTCCTTTGGTTTGTCCTCCCTATGGTGGATCCCGGCGCGACCTTGGTGTCGGTGCTCGGCGGGTTCGCCTGCGGGGTCGTTATTGCCCTGTGGTGGCTGTTCCTGAGCCGGGCGGCTTGGATCGAGCGTTTGGGCGCCCTCGGCCTGATAGCCCTCGGGATGCTCGCCACAAAGGGCCTCGTGGACGTGTCGATTGCGACTGGGGCACAAGGGTTGTTGCTCTATATCCTGGCGATCCCCTTTCTGAGCCTCGCGCTGGTTGCATGGGCGGTGGCCACGCGCCGTCTCCCGGACGGACTTCGCAGGGCGACCATGGTCGCCACCATCTTGCTGGCGTGTGGAGGGTGGACGCTGGTGCGCACTGGAGGTTTCACCGCCAGCTTGCATAACGACTTGCATTGGCGCTGGTCGAAGACCGCCGAGGAGAGGCTGCTGACCAAATCCACCAATGAACCTGGCGCGCTGCCGGTGGTTCGGGTGGCGGCGTTGGCTCCCGGGAAAGGGCCCGAGACCGTCTCCAGCAGCGCGGTGGCCGCTCCTTCGCCGGTAGCAACAGCGAAGACCCCTGAGAAACAGCTCGTGGCCAAAGCCGTGACCGAGCCGGCGGTGCTTCCGCCAGTTCCCCCCGAGGCCGAGACCGGAGTGTATTGGCCGGGCTTTCGCGGACCCCATCGCAACGACATCGTCCCGGGCGTGAAGATCAAGACCGACTGGGCTGCGTCCCCGCCGGTCGCCTTATGGCGCCGGCCAATCGGACCGGGCTGGTCTTCCTTCGCGGTCCGGGGCGGCCTGATCTACACGCAAGAGCAGCGCGGTCCCGACGAGGTGGTGTCCTGCTACAAACTGACCACCGGCGAGCCGGTATGGGCACACGGCGACCCGGCCCGGTTCTGGGAGTCGAATGGCGGCCCCGGTCCGCGCGGAACGCCGACTCTCAGCAACGGCCGCGTATACACATTTGGCGCCACTGGAATCCTGAACTCGCTCGATGCCGCTGACGGCGCGGTAGTGTGGTCGCACAATGCGGCGTCCGACACGGGCATGAAGACGCCGCAATGGGGCTTCGCGAGCTCGCCGTTGGTGGACGGCGATCTCGTAGTAGCCGCCCCTGCCGGCCAGCTGGCGGCCTACGACCGGGTCACCGGCGCGGCGCGCTGGACGGGGCCGGCCCACGGCGTGAGCTACAGCTCGCCGCAGCTTTTCACAATCGACGGCGTCCCGCAGATCGTGCTATTGAGCGAAGCCGGCGCCACCAGCGTCGCGCGAGCCGACGGCGCGCTGCTCTGGGAGCATAAATGGCCGGGCTATCCTATCGTTCAGCCCGCCTTGACCGCGAACGGCGACGTCCTACTCGCCGTCAGCGACTCAAGCGGCATCCGCCGCCTGGCGGTCGCGCATGGACCCGGGGGATGGACCGCCACGGAGCGCTGGACCTCCATCGGACTGAAACCCTACTTCAACGACTTCGTCGTGCACAATGGCTATGCCTACGGCTTCGACGGCAGTATCCTGGCATGCATCGACCTGAAGGACGGCAAGCGCAAGTGGAAGGGCGGACGCTATGGTAACGGCCAGCTCGTCCTGCTGGCCGATCAGGATTTGATGCTGGTGCTGTCGGAAGAGGGCGAACTGGCGCTGGTGGGCGCGACTCCCGATCAGTTCACGGAGGTGGCCCGGTTCCCGGCAATCGAAGGAAAGACGTGGAACCACCCGGTGCTGGCCGGCGACGTCCTGCTGGTCCGCAATGGCCAGGAGATGGCGGCGTTCCGGCTGTCTCTCGCGGGCCGCTGAGGGTTATTGGCCCGCGCCGGCGTGGGGATCCCCATGAGCTAGCGCCGCGCCTTTGCCTCCACCATTCTGCGGCCGCACTCATCGAGGTCGGCGCATTCGCAACGCCGCTGCAGCAGGTCGCGCATCGCGGTGATGCGCTCGATTATGGCATCCAGTTCAACGATCTTCTTGCGGGCGATGCGCTGCCAGCGCTCCGAAGGGCGGCCACGGTCATGGAACAGCTCCCGGGCTTCCGCGAGCGAAAGACCGCAATCCTTGGCGCGCCGCAGGACCGCGAGGCGGCCAAGGACCGAGGGATCGTAGCGCCGCTGCCCGCCGGAGCGGATCGGCTTGGGGAGCAGGTCGGCCTTTTCGTAGAAGCGGATAGCGGACGCCCGCAAGGAGGCCATTCTGGCGACCTCGCCGATAGTGAGAAGCGTGGACATCACCACAGTATTCTTTGAGTTTACGCAGGAAGTTTAGCGGCTTGCCCGGGGGATGACACCGTTCATGCGCAGGTATTCGACCATTTGACCGTAGTGATCGTAGGAGTGCGCGACCGCGTCGACGGCCAGGCCCAGGCGGGTTCGTTGCCAGGTTCCTTTTGTGCCGGGAATCGGTTCCGTTTGGTTGCTTTCTGTGATGGTGGCTACGGCGCGATGGAGATACAAGAAGGAGCCTTTCAGGTAGTCCACAATCTCGGCCTTGGTGCGCACGGAGTCCGGCGCTTCTTCGCCCCGTTCGCCGTGCGGAGATGTTTCGCCGAGGATCCGCGCCGCGACTTCGTAGTTGTTGGCGGCCAGATGTTTGATTTGGCCGCCAAAAGTGCGGACCCCATGAAACGCACCATTGGCTGGCGTAAATGCGAATTTGTCCTCGGCGAGAGCGGCGGCAGCGGAGACCACTGCGTTCTCAACGTTGGTAATCCAGGCGTCCAGCACCTGGCTCGCGTTGAGACGCACGGGCGCGGTTCCGGTCTGGGCCAGTGCGTCCGCGCAAAGAAGAATGAGTGCGATTGTTTTCATATGGGCGACTGCGTTCACTTGCTCACCCACTTAGCCATCCATCTAGCGAGGTCCGCTTCGATGAACCGCTTGACGCCGGAGCGGCCGGACAAGCGCATCCAGAAGGCACCCTGTTCCCGTTCTTGCTGCAGGTCGATGTCGAAGAACGGACAGCAGAGGTGTTCGCCGGCGGCCCATTCAGCGACCAGGCGGAAGGTCACTGGGTCTGCGGGAAATTGGAACTCGTAACCGTCACTTAGTTCACGGACGTTTTTGACCATCTGCCGCAAAGCGGGGCCAAGCTCGGCAAAGTGCCGCTTGCGTTCCGCGGCGGTGAGCGCCGACCGGTCGCAAGCGAAGGGGGATTGTTGCGATATCGCCCGCTCGACGACCTTCGTGCCGAGCAACAGAACGACCGGAACTAACATCAATGTAGTCTTCATGACCTAACTCTACTTGTTGAAGTTGAGTTTAAGTCAAGAGGAAATGTTGTAACATTTTATCAATCCGGCCGGAAGTATCATGGGTCAAGGAGTAGAGAGCCGTGGCCGCCCGTCAACACAAAATTCAGACTCAACTCGGCCGAGCCGCAGTCCAGATCTTTGCCGCCAATGACCGCATAAACCAGGTGCTTATCGAGCATCTTGACCCTACCGCGTGGAGAGCAAAACCGCCCGGCAATGCCCGCACTATTGCGGCGATCTTCACGCACATGCATAATGTCCGCACCAAGTGGGTGAGGCTTACAGCTCCGCACCTGAAGGTTCCACCACAACTGAACCGCGCGCACTGCACGCCGCAGCAAGCTCGTGCGGGATTGGCCGAGAGTGCCGCTCGCTGCGCGGAGATGCTCGCGGAAGCGCTCGGCGACTGCGGGGGCCGCGTGGAAAAGTTTCGTAGAGACGGTTGGGCGCAGCCCTGGCCGGTTGGCCCGGAAATGCTGTGCTACATGCTTTCTCACGAAGCCCACCATCGCGGGCAGGTGTGTATGCTCGCGCATCAGCTTGGATTGCCGTTGCCAAATAAAGTGGCGTACGGGATGTGGAATTGGGAGAGGCTGTGGAAAGAATGCGGATCGTCGGGCGCCCCTGGTCACGATTCTTAAAGGAATCACCCAAGGCCCGTTGTTAGGATGCCGCGATAATAAGACTGCGGCAGTCGTGGCTTCGCAGATCGGACGTTAACAGCCCCGAGAGATGAAACGAAGCGCAATAGCGAAGGCCTGCGTAGCCGTTTCGCCGTTCGTTTAAGCCGCTCTCGCGAGACTGACTGGCGCGCAGGCAAAAATCTCCAGCAGCACGGAGTGCACCCGCACATAGCGCTGGCAGGCGGAACAGCCGCACATGCCATGCTCCGTGGCGAGGTCTGTCAGGTATTGGAGTTGCTCCATCATGACCTCATTGGCCTGCATCAATTCTGCTTCAGACTGGGGAACGCGCCGGTGGTCCGCCAGCGGGCTGTTTCCATTGAGTTGAGTGGACGTTGTCATCGCTTGCTTCCTTTTTGGCCGATCCTTTTGGTATTCATTTGAGGAGCTTTCCGCGCCTCACTCTAAACGCGACAGGCGCCGTAGCCGGCCGTCGCGCGCGCCCGGCCGTCACCACCGGACGAAAGGGCTGTGCCGCGATCCGGCCGCCCGAGCAGAGTGCATCCGCTTCCTGGCGCAGATCGCAGGCGTGGCGATGGAGGTTGTCGGCTCGCTGATCCAAATCCTTGGCAATTTCGCGCAGTTGCCGGATGTAAGCGGCAGCCGTCTGTTGTGGCCCGCGAATAGGTGTCGTTTTGGGCATTATGCGAAGAACCGGCGGGCGAGTCCCGTGGCGTGCAGCGCGGGTTCGGGAGCTGCCGCCATCGGTCGCGCGGCGGTTATTGCCGCGCCCATTCGCATTCCTTCCCAGTCGTAATGAAACTCCTTACCGCAATCCAAACACACCACGTAGGTGCTCTCCAGGTTGCGGCCCGATGTGAACGGGAAACTCGTCTTCCGGTGACTACATCCGAACAGCCCGTCGAGCAGCGCGTTTATCATTGGTCAGACCCCCGATCGATAATCGGCAAGAGCAATCAGATTGCCAAGTGGTGAAAACAGCGCAAATCGTACTCTGCATTGAAATTCGAGTCCCAATGTAGCCTTCGGCCACAGAAATGTACCTATCTGACCCACGTGCGTCACCACCAGTCGGGTTACAACAGAAACCGTTGGGTTAGCCGGCGCGCTTGGCTCGTTGCGAAAGCCGGCAACCAGACCGCCGCAACCAAACCGCCGCAACCAGTGGTAGGCCTCCCCGGCCCTGTTCGCACGCCACGGACTGTTCGGCCGACACCCCAGCTGCATGATGGAGTCTCTGCCGATCGGGACGTCAAGAGTCAACGCAGAGCGGCGAATGCGTGTCGCGCGACCTCTGGATTGACGCCCTCCCAACACGTCGGCGCTACTCCACGGCGCGGGCTGCAGCGTGGACACGCTGAATTGCATTTACCACGAGGTCCGGTTGATCGAGATGAATCATGTGGTTGCTCTTCTGTGCCAGAATCAACTCACTTTTTGTTGATAGTGCTGCCAAACGACGTTGTCCGGCGGCCCAATATTGCTCAAGCAGTGCGAACGGACCCGGGAAAGGTTGCCCATGTTCGACCACAATTAACGGCAGGTCACCCAGCGAACCGAAGCCGCCGGGTTCGGTGAACGGTGGTTTTACGCCGCAGCGACGCCAGGTCGTCCGCCGTGGCGGCAAACTCGCCCGGCTCGACGGACGACAATTGTCCACGGAGCGATGGAAAACAAAGTCGCAACACGCGCGGTAGTCCGAATCGCGCCGCGAACTCCATCACCCGGGGAAACATCCTGACGCGGGAATAGAAGGCCAGCACGTCCTCGCGGAAAATCGAGCCTTCTTCGGCGGTATCCACGAGAACAAGCCCGGCTACCTGATCGCGATACTCGCGGGCAAACCATCGTACGATGAAACCGCCATAAGAGTGCGCGACCAGAATAAACGGGCCCGGCACTTCGGCGTTCAGCAGAAGAGTGTGCAGCTCTTCCGCTCGTTCCTGGATCGTGCGCGCTGCTCGAACCGGGTCGCTCCAACCGTAACCGGAGCGATCGTAAGTACAAACGCGGGCAAACGCCGAGACCTTTTCCTGCACCGGCCACCAGGATATCGCCGGTTCGCCGGCGCCCTGCTCGATAATCACGGTCGGACCCACGGTTCCCTTGCAGAGTAGATGAAGCCGGTGGTCTCCGACGGCAACCATCCGGCCGGGCGGGCCATGGCTTCTTCGATCCCGCGCTTCGCTGATGCGTTCGTAGATATAACCGGCGAGCGTCAAGACGAGGCAAAGGCCCGCTGCGACTGCGAAAATCCATTTGACGTAGGGCATGACTGGGGCCTAGAATAATACATTGTCGCATAAAATACATAACTGTATTTTATAGGAGCCAGGATGCCCAAAAACGCCAGGGCGGCCGCAGATCACCCTTCCGGAGGCAAGCGCGCGCGCACGCGCGCGAAACTCATTGAGGCAGCGGGTGAGGTTATAGCGGGAAAAGGCTACGATCGCGCGTCGCTTGAGGAAATCGCTGCCCGTGCCGGGATGACGCGGGGCGCCGTTTACGGTAATTTCAAGGGTAAGGAAGAACTCTTCCTAGCCTTGGTCGCAAGCCACTGGAAACCGATTGTTCCATCGCTGAAGCGCGGCTTGGGCCTCAAGGAGCAAATGCGTATTCTGGGCAAAACCATTGCCGCTGAAGCGCGTGCCCGGCAAAGGCAGGCCGCTGCCGCGACGGCTTTCCAACTCTATGTTCTGACGCACAAATCGATGCGGGACCGCATGGCCAGGCAGAACGCGATTATTTATAAACGGATGGCGCGGGACCTGGTTAAAGTCATTCCGGCAAAGGATCTGCCGATGCCTGCGGAACGGTTCATTCGGGTGCTTGACGCCCTCACGACGGGCCTGCTCTTTACGTATTTTC
This sequence comes from Bryobacterales bacterium, assembly GCA_963818855.1. Lineage (GTDB taxonomy): Bacteria > Acidobacteriota > Terriglobia > Bryobacterales > Bryobacteraceae > Bog-159. The sequence continues at coordinate 394,234 of CAWFUH010000003.1, forward strand.
AAACACCCGAACTGATCACCGGGGGCACCTTCATCTCCGCCTTTGAAGCCCTGGCTTGAGACAAGATTCATTTCTTGCTACAAGGCGATTCCAGCCGGCGCCTCCTGGATGCTGCCAGCCAGACATCAGTGTGATTTGCAAGGACGGAATCACAGATCGAGACACTACATTTCCTGTCTCTTTCAACCGATAGAGGAGTAAGACGGGGGCCAAAGCCATCCGTAAAAAGAACTTCAGTCGATTCTCGCGGATGGGAGAGCCGCATTATCGTGGTTATCAAACTAGCGCTTACCTACGTGACCAAGCCCGCGGCGCCGTCGAGATCTTCGGAAGACAGTCCGGACAGTGCATTCCGAGACCATCCTTCGAACGGATCTCTCGAGGAATACTTGCTCGATCAACTGGCGGAAGCCGATCTTGCCGGGATCGAGGAACACTTGCTGGTTTGCGACCAGTGCCGCGCCACGCTGGAGAGTATCGAGCCTATCAACTACATCCACTACACCGGAGACGGGCCGGTCTATGAGCGCATAACAATGTTAACGACAGGTGCGGTAATGGCCCGCCATAGCGGCCAGGATTTGCACGCCGGGAGGGTATTTAGGAGCTTTTCTGCCGCCAAGCGATACTTGAGCGAATCCTTCTCTCAGATGTTTCCGGAGCACATCTGCACCGGCTTGTGCGCCTCGCCGCCGGTTCGCCTGGCCGAGCCAGACTCTCGGGACCGGGTTCTTCGGGATTTGGCGCAAACGGAGCCGGGTTTCGTGCCCCCGGCCTAAATAAAGGCTGCCTGACGCACCGCCGGATCCACCCACCGCCGGCACAAATCACCGGGTCGGTCGAGGAGTCGAGGGACCGCCACCGCTACTGGCCTCCGAGCAGCACACGCACCGAGCCGCCCGGCTTGCCGGCGGTTACCATATCGGGAAAACAGGAACGCTGCGCAATCGAGGCCGATCTTTTCTGTCGATCCAGCTCAACTGCAGGTAATCGTCCATCAAAAAACGATTGGTGCGCGGGCTTCTCGCTTCGTGTTGATATAGGCTGGGGAAGAAGAGAAATGACTCAGATCTCCAGAGTTATTCTGGTTGCGCTCGCCGTTTCCCTCGCCTGCCGGGTCAGCCATGCCGGGGTCCTGGCGGCAACGCCTCCCATGGGATGGAACAGTTGGGATGCCTACGGGACTACGGTTCGGGAGGACGAGGTCAAGGCGAACGCCGACTACATGGCGAAATACTTGGCCCGGTATGGATGGCAGTACATAGTAGTCGATATCGAATGGTACACGCCGAAAATCAAGACGCATGGCTACATTCCGGATTCCTCGAATGTGACTCTCGACCAGTTTGGACGTGTGGTGCCGGCGGTCAATCGTTTCCCCTCGGCGGCGGACGGTTCGGGGTTCACGCACCTGGCAACATACGTTCACGCGAAGGGGCTGAAATTCGGAATCCACATCATGCGTGGCATTCCACGCGAGGCGGTAAAACGCGGGCTGCCGATACAGGGCACCGCCTTCACGGCGGGGGATGTGGCCGACACAACGAACATCTGCCCCTGGGCAGGCATGGCCGATATGTACGGAGTCAACACCAAGCACCCCGGGGGGCAGGCTTATTACAACTCCCTCGTGAAGCTGTATGCGGAATGGGGCGTGGATTACATCAAAGCCGATGACATGTCTCAACCGATCCAGATGGCGGAGATTGCCGCGTTGCACAAGGCCATTGTGAAATCGGGCCGGCCTATCGTACTCAGTCTTTCGCCCGGCCCCGCGCCGCTGGAGCAAGCCGGCTTCCTTGCCGAAAACGCCCAACTCTGGCGGATCTCGAATGATTTCTGGGATACTTGGCCGTCCCTTCGCCATGCTTTCGACCTGCTGAGCAGTTGGAGTCGCTACGCGAAACCGGGCAACTGGCCGGACGCGGACATGCTCCCGCTCGGGCGGATCGGCATCCGCGGAGAGGTCGGCGACGATCGCAAGACGCGATTCACGGCGGACGAACAGCAGACCCACATCACTCTTTGGTCCATCGCCCGCTCACCCCTGATGTTTGGCGGGGATCTGCCCAGCAATGATTCCGCGACACTGGCGCTGATTACAAATGAGGAGGTTCTCGCTGCGGACCAGCAGGGAACCGAGAGCCATCAACTATTCTCGCGTGGTGGTGGAATCGCATGGGTTTCCACAGCGCCGGACGGCGTCTCGAAATACCTGGCGGTCTTCAATGTCGGCGACAGCGGAGCGGCGGACATTCGCGTGAACTGGAGCGAACTGGGTCTCCCGGACCTCTGCCTCCTCCGCGACCTTTGGGCAAAGACCTCGGCCGGTGCGGTCCGCAGTGGGCGTGCCTTTCACGTGCCGGTTCACGGAGCGGTGTTTTACAAAGTAACTTCGGCTCCATGAGTGTGCCTCGCCTGGCTGGACGCGCCGATGAAGGCGGGTCGTTCAGACCGCCGAAGGCAGCGGCGTAATCCGAACTGCGGCAGCGTACGGTCCGCGTTCTGTTTGAGGCATGCTCACCACGAGATTATCGCCGGCTTGCTTCCAGGAAATATCGGCGGCACCGCCGGGCGTTCGCACCGTAGTCCCGCTGGCCGCGCGGATGCCAGGAAGTGTTACGTCCGAACCGGAGACTGGATCCAGCAGAAACGCGTACAGCGCGTCGCTTTTCTGAGTGAACCGCACTTCCGATGCCGCGCTGGTGGAAGCGGCCCGGACCCAGGGGCGGGTGTCGAAGATACCTTCGCCGTTGACTCGAAGCCACGCGCCGAGCTTATGCAGACGGTCGAGTTGGATATCGGAGATGGATCCGTCGGCCTTCGGGCCAACGTTCAGCAGCAGGTTCCCGTTCCTGCTGACGATGTCGATCAGCAGCGCAATCAGCTTGTCCGGCGCGATCACCTGCTCGGGGCCCTCGGCCTGGTTGTATCCGAAGCTGAAACCCAGACCGCGGCACTCCTCCCACTTCTTCTCCATGATCTTGTCGTACTTCGCGTATTCGGGAGTGGTGTAGTCGCTGAAACTGACTCCGAACCGATTGTTGATCACGCCCTCCGGGACCGTGTTGTAATACTGTGCGAACAGCTCCGGAATCTTTCCTGCCTTCGGATAGCTGATGTCATTCCACATGACCGATGGCTGATAGCGATCGATCAGCTCCCGCCAGTGGGAATCCGCGTACAGCGCATATTCGAGCGACTGTGGAGTCCGCGCATGCAGGTCCGCCATGCTGCGGATGGGCTCGGTTGTGAATGTCCAGTCCAGCCCGCCGGAATAGTAAAGCCCCATCTTCATTCCCTGGGCGCGCACAGCCGCGGCGAATCCTCCGACCAGGTCACGGTCGGCACAAAGCTTTCCGGGGCGCCGGGGGTTCTGCACATGACTTGGCCACAGCGTGAAGCCGTCGTGGTGCTTGGTGGTCAGCACCACATACCGTGCGCCCACGTCATGAAATAGCTTAGCCCACACCTGCGGATCCCAGTTCGCCACGCCCTTGTTGAACATGGGCATGAAGCTGTAATAATCAAAATCCCGGCCCCACGTGGCGACGTGATGTTGCCAGGTGGGTGAACCGGTTATGCGTAGACTATTCAGGTACCACTCCGCGTACGCATTGTCGGTGAACCATTTGTCCGGAGGCACTTTGTGCAACTCACCGCTGGTGGGCGCCCACGCCGGCACCGAATAGAGACCCCAGTGGATAAAGATGCCGAGCTTGGCATTGCTAAACCACGCGGGGACCTGGTGCGCGGAAAGGGATTCCCAGGTGGGTTGATAACGGTTTGGATTATCCGCGCGAAGACCGTGGCCCAGGCTGGCGGCGGCGAGAAGAGTCCGATGAAAGCTTCGACGATTCATGCTGGTGCGCCCTTCTTCAAGTGATATCGTCAACTGTAGCGCTGGTCGACGCTCGGTTCACGGCTGCCAGGACGTTTCAGTTTATGCACCTCGATTTGTGGCACGTTCCTTCTTATTGGCATGGACGGCAGGCAGTGCATAGGCACACAGGTTGTCGCCACTGCCTCCGGGACGCGCATCGATCGTCTCTGAAATCGAGCTGAGTGCTGCCGGGCCCCTATAGGCCGCGGACCAGTTTGCGGCCGCGATCGAACAAATCGGCGGCATCCTCGACCAGTTGCCGGCCCTTGTCGATCATGTCCTTGCTGCGATCGTAAACCTCTTTACCCGTACCGGTAACCGCGTCTTTGCCCTGTTGCGTCTTGCCCGCGATGAATTGGCGGTTATCCTTCCCGCTCTGCGGCGTGAGCAATACCGCTACTGTCAGCCCCACCACCGTGCCGGCCACAAACCAACCGAAGTTGTTCGCCAGATTGTCCCGCACTTTATCGTGATCGAACATGGAAATCCTCCGTACGTGCTCGAAACTTTATTCTATGTCATTGGGGTTATGCTGGAAGCATGCCGCCCGAACCAGATGCTTCGCACCAAATGGACATGGTCACGCTGTTCAGCTCCTCCAATTATGATGCCGAGATGGAGGCCACCTCAATCCACAGCCTTTTGGACGCGAATGGCATCGAGTCCATGGTGGTCGGCGCCAGCACCATTCCGGTGCTGGAATTCGAAGTGCAGGTTCCCAGGGAGGATCTGGAACAGGCGCAACGCATTCTAGCGGAAGCGAAGGAAGCCGGTCCGTCCGCGGCGGCGGAAGCGGAAGCCGATTCGGAAAATCCTTCGTAAATTGAGGGCACCTAGGCGCGCCAGCGTACGCCCACGCCCAGCGTTTTCTTGGCGTACTCCAGGCTTCGCTCGAGATCGACACGCTGCTGCTCTTTGAGTGCGGCCTCAAGCACGGGCGAATTATCCGACCGTTGTCCGATCACCATGTTCCCGAGGAACGCGTGGCCGCTCTTGGCCAACGCCACGAAGCGGGCGAACTCCCACGCGGGCGTCTGGGGGAACGCTTTCCAATAGTCGGGCTCCAGGTAAGCCAGGATCTCCGGCGGCCGGCCGGTGATGATCTCGAGCTGCATGGACGCGGCCGGACAACGCTTACGAAAGATCTCGACGAAGCGTGCCAGGTCCAGCGAACCATCGCCCAGCGCCACCCATTGCGCGGCCGCGCCCCGCGGGTGTTCGAAGACGGCGCTGTCGCGCACATGCGAGGTGGCCACGTAAGGCGCCAGCGTCTCCAGCGTGAGCAGCGGATCCTCGGACACCCACATCGGGTTGCCGGTATCCAGGCACGCGCCCACGAAATCCTTGCCGGCCTCTTCGATGAGCGCTTTGACTTCGCGCGCCTGCATGTCGCCCGCGTGGTTCTCCACCGCGATGCGGACGCCCGCGTCGAGCGCCTGCGCACGCACGGCGCGCAGCACCTTCACCGTATTCTCGATGTGGGCCGCCAGCGGCAACTCCGTGTGCCGGTTATCGCGCGTGCCCATGTAGCAGCGCATCACGCGCGAGCCCACCGCCTGCGCCACGCGCAGACCGCGCGCCACGTATTCGGTCGCTTCGCCCTCTTTCTTGTTGTAAGCCGGCGATGACGGACAGATGCAGCCGATGCCGGCGTCGATCTCTACGCCGAGGTGCGCGGCATGCGCCTTCACTTTTTGGAGATAAGCCGGCTCCAGGCTCTCGTAATCGCCCAGGCTCGAAAGTTGCACGGTGTCGAGTTTCAGAGACGCGGCGTAGTCCAGCAGTTGGATAGCCTTCCACTGGTACGCGCGGATCGAATAGGAATCGAAGCCCAGCTTGATGGGCACAGGCTGGGCTGCGGAACTCATGGCCGCCACCGCGCCGGCGGAGGCTGTTTGCAAGAATGTACGCCTGCGCATACCGAATGTTGTATCACGTGAAGGCCTGTGCTAACGGCTCCCCTCTGCGGAATTAAGAAAAGCAAATCGAGAAATGAACGCCGGTCGGTAAGGGGGGAGCATGATTTACTATACCTGTTGAATTCTTGGCGGCCCGGCCTGGATTTAGATGGCAGGTTTTTTCGGTTGATCCGCGGGAGCGTTAGGGGTTCCTCAGGGTCTCGAAAACGCGATCCCCGCGAAGCTGACTACGCTGCGCGGATCTATATTCCACTGCTCGTATCGCAGCAACTCGCCGCGGGCTCCGGGCAGGATCTTCAAAAAAGCGTAAAGCGGCGCGGACCCGCACCATTTCAAATCGTCGTGCTTCTCCTGCACCAGGCTCCAGAAGCCGCCCGCGTCGGATTCCATCACGCACGCGATGCGTTTCCCGTCGCGCTCGGCGACCTCAGCCATGACGCCGCGGTCCGCGTACGCCGCGAAATCGTCCTGGTAACGCGTGCCCATGTGCGCCATGTCGATACCCAGAATCCAAAACAGCCGGTCGCCCTCGCGCGCGGCCATCTCGGCCAGTGCCGCCAGAAACTGGCGCACGCCGTCGTCGGCTTCGGGCGTCCCGCCGCGGTAAAGGCTGCGCGCGAACTGGCCGCACAGAATCGGCAGAATGCGAATGTCCGGACCGTAGATGTGCTGCAGGAAGATCACCTGCAACTCCACCGTGTGCTCGAACGAGTGACAATAATCTTCCATCAGCACCGCCGGACCGCCTTCCGCCGCCAGCCGGTCGACCAGCGCGGTATTGGTAGGCGTTTCTCCCAGCGGCGTCACGAAGGGTTTGCGCGTGAGACCAAAATGTTCGGGCGCGCCGTAGTGCGAAGTCGCCAGGATCACGAACGTGCGGTCTTTCAACTCGGGTCCAAGCGCCTGATATGCGGCGCGATAAGATTGCCAGCCGCCTTCGGGGCTGACGTGCGGCGCAGCGATCCCGCATCTCCCGCCGGCAGACGGCGGGTGGCCGATAGCGCCATCCATGTAACGCGCCATGGTCTGGCGCAGAGCGTCGATTTCGAACGGATAGGCGCCTCCGGCATGTGCCGGATCGCGTTTGGGCGCGGCGGCGAATTCCCGCTCGCGGTCCGATTTCATTCGGGCGAACGTGTGGTCTTCGAGGAATCCGGCCGAACTGAGAGTTTCGAGCAGGCGCCGTTCCAGATCGCCGACCTGCAAATCGCCGGTGATGCGGACCAGCAACGAGCGCAGGTCCAGGCCGGTCTGGCGGCCGTCAAAGCAGCGCAGGCACTCGATCAGGGGCGGTGGAACAATCAGCATCTCCTCGGAGTAATGGTACGGATCGCGGAGCAGGAGGCCCGGCCGGTCGGGCGCCGGAGACGGAAGCATGTCGAGGGCGTAACGGAGGCGGGGCAGCGGCTCGGGCAAATTTAATGGTAGCAGCCGCGAGGGCCATCGGCTCAACTGGCTCCGCCAGGCCTTCGGACGCGGTTTAGTGCGCGTGTAGGCTGGACCCGGCGCAGGAGGGTTGATCAACGCCGGGATCATCATTCCGGAGGAGACTGGGGCGGCCGCCCTCCGGTGGCAGGAGGAGATCAATCATTCTGCCAGCGGCCGCCAACTATCATATCGGCCCAGCTCGCGAAAAATTGCTCAGGCCAACGCGCGCCGGCAATACTCGTAACACTTGCGCACTTCCGCCACCGTATCGCCGCCATCGTATTCGTATTCGATGTTGGCCGGAATCGGGTACTTTTTGCGCTTCAGCAGTTGCAGCACTTCCTGATGGGCGTGTCGCCCTCGCCGAATGGCATGTTCTTGCCCTGATTCTTCTTCCGGTCTTTGATGTGCAGCGTCACGATGCGCGCGTGATGCTCCTCGATGAACGGCACCGGATCGTAGCCCGCCGCCCAATAATGTCCGATATCCAGGTTCACCGCGATGTACGGCGAAAGCTTCATGGCCTCCACGAAGGTTTCGGGCTTGGCGAATTCGTTGGGGTCGTTGATATTCGAGTGCCCGTGCATGCCCACCACTATCTTATATTTTTCGGCCTGCGCGGCGATGCGCGGCGTCACCGAGACAGTGGCCGAAGTCGTGATGGTATTGACGCCCAGCGCCTGCGCCATCTCGAATCCGCGCGGCGATTTCCTCGTCCGTGAAATCGTCGCGCATGTTGTAAGCGTAGGCGGAAAGCTCGATGCCGGCCTGGTCGAATTTGCGCGCGGATGGCGCGGATATCGTCAAGCGGAACGTTCAGCCGCCAATTTCGCAGCGCGTCGCGGCCTTCCGGCCCGCGCGGGAACTCCGGCTCCACATGACCCATCGACAGTTCGCATTCGCTCAGGCCCACGTCGACGAAGCCCTGTATGGCGGCGTCTAGCGGCCGGTCGCGAAAGCTATAGGACTGCGCGCCGATCAGCACGCCGTTCACGTGCGAATCCAGCTTGCCAAACGCCGGGCCCAGTGGCAGCGAAGCCAGCGCCAAGCGGTCCAATATCGCGTCGGGAATACATACCATTGACCACCCGTGTTCAATTGTATCCGATTTGCTATGTTGCAAAGGTGAGCGAAGTCTACACGACTTTGCTGGACATGCTGGATGCCGCGGATGGCTCATCGCACCGCGGTCATTCTGCCGGATACGGGCCTGTCCGTCACCTATGACGATCTGCGGCGGCGCGTGCGCGGCATGGCCGGTGCTTTGCGCGCGGCGGGCGTGCGGCGCGGGGCGATCGCGTCGCCCTGGCGCTGCCCAATGGGCTGGACGCCATTGTGGCCTTCCTGGCGGCCGCGGACGGCGGGCACCGCGGCGCCCCTGAATCCCGGCTACAAGTTCGAGGAGTTCTGTTTTTATCTGGCGGACACCCAACGCCAGGTGCTGATGGTTCCACAGGCGGATGCTCCGCGACGCCCGGCGCGCGGCCGAGCAGGCCGGCATTCCCGTGGTCACGCCGGAGATTTGGAGCGATGGCCCGGCGATCAATCCAGCCCCCGCAGCCCGGCCGGATGATATCGCCCTCGTCCTGCATACCAGCGGCAGCACCGGACGCCCGAAGCGCGTACCGCTGCGCCATCGGAATCTGGCCGCCTCCACACGCACGATCGCCGCCACCTACGCTCTCGGTCCCGACGATGTCTCGCTCTGCCTGATGCCGCTGTTTCACGTGCACGGGCTTGATGGCTTCCACCATGGCCACGCTGCTGACCGGCGGAACGGTGGTGGTTCCCGCGCGCTTCAATCGCGCTGACTTTCTGGCGTACAGTGCGCGATCACGGCGTCACCTGGTATTCGGCGGTGCCCACCATGCATCAGCTCATCCTCACGCGCAAGCGCCCGGGCGACGAGAAGCTGCGCTTCGTGCGTTCGTGCAGCGCCGCGCTGCCGCCCGATCTGATGCGCCGCATGGAAGAGTACTTCGCGGCGCCCGTGCTGGAGGCTTATGGGATGACCGAAGCTTCCCACCAGATGGCTTCCAACCCGCTGCCGCCCGGCCGCGCGCAAGGCCGGCTCGGTGGGGCCGGCGACCGGCGTGCGCATCAGCATTCGCGACGAGCAAGGCGCTGGAACTGCCGCGCGGCAAAGGCGGGCGAAGTGTGCATCGACGGTCCCGGCGTGATCCGCGAATACGAGAACAATCCGGAAGCCACCGCCAAGTCGTTTTTCGGCGAGTGGTTCCGCACGGGCGATCAGGGAATCCTGGACGAGGACGGCTATCTGCATTTGACCGGGCGCCTCAAAGAGTTGATCATCCGCGGCCGGCGAGAACATCGCGCCACGGGAAATCGACGAGGTGCTGCTGACGCATCCCGCGGTCGCCGAGGCGGTCTGCTTCGGCGTGCCGCATCCCACCTGGGGCGAGGAGGTGGAAGCGGCCGTGGTGCTGCGGCCGGAAACGCCGGCGGCGGAGGCCGAATCTGATTGCGCTTCTGCCGCGGCCGGCTGGCGGATTTCAAATGCCCCAAGAAGATTCACATCGTGACGTCGATTCCGCGCACCGCGACCGGTAAAATCCAGCGGCTGAACGTGGCAGCGGCACTGCGCGAAGCGATCAAGTAATGCACGGAGTGTCTCAGTGAAGTTCGTGATCGCCGGCGCCGGCGCTGTGGGCGCCTACATGGGTGCGGCGATGGCGCGCGCCGGTCTGGATGTCACGCTGCTCGCGCGCGGGCCGCAATTGCATGCCATCGAGGAGCACGGCGTGCGTGTGGTCAGCCCGGATGGCGATTTCGAGGCGCGTCCCAAGGCCACCGGCGATCCGGAGTCCATCGGCCCGGCCGACGTGGTGTTCCTGGCCGTGAAGGCGCACAGCCTGCCGCAGTTGGCGCCCCGCCTGGCGTGTCTGCTCGGGCCCGAGACGTGCGTGGTCAGCCTGCAGAACGGGGTGCCGTGGTGGTTCACGCCGCTCAATCGGGTGGATCCAGGGGGCGTGATCGCCGCCGCCATCGAGGCGCGCCGGGTGGTGGGATCGCTGGTCTATTTCGCTACCGAAATCGCCGAGCCGGGCGTGGTGCGGCATATCGAAGGCCACCGCATCTCGATCGGCGAACCGGACGGCACGCGCTCCGCCCGCTGCCGCGCCATCGCGGAGGCACTCATCGCCGCCGGGCTGCGCTGCCCCGTCACGACCCACATCCGCGAAGAGATCTGGGTCAAGATTCTGGGTAACGTGGCCTTCAATCCCATCAGCGCGCTTACCGGCGCCACGCTGGCCGCGCATGTCGGCCGACCCGATGTGGCCGCGCTGGTGCGCGCCATCATGGCCGAGGCGGAGTGCGTAGCTGCGCGCCTGGGGATGACGCTGCCGGTCTCGGTCGAGCAGCGCATGGCCGGTGCCGCCAAGGTCGGCGAACACAAAACGTCCATGCTGCAGGATCTGGAAGCCGGCCGGCCGCTGGAACTCGAAGCCGTGGTAGGCGCGGTACTGGAATTAGGCGATCGCCTGGGCGTGGCCATGCCTGCGACGCGCGCCGTGTATGCCTGTACCAGACTGCGTGCCGCTAGCGCTAGAGTTTAAGACATATGCACATGCGCATGGCTGCCCTGCTCTTCCTGGCCGCAGTTTCCTGCCGGCCGCAAACCAACATCCCCAGCATGCCCGACACGCCCGCCGGACACGCGCTGGCCGCCTGGCTCGAAGCTTTCAACAGCGGCGACCGGGCGCGCATCCAGGCCTTCCTCGCCAAGTATGAGCCAACCAGATCACTGGACGAATCGATGTCGTTCCGCGAACAAACCGGCGGGTTCCAGTTGCTGGGCATCGACAAGAGCGAGAAGCTGCACATCGAATTCCGCGTCAAAGAGTTGGCCAGCCCGACCACCGCGTTTGGCAGAATCAACGTTAAGGATGCCGACCCTCCGGAGATCGTAAATTTCAGCCTCCGGGCGATCCCACCGGGTACGACCGCGGCCGCCATGACCGTAACGATGGATGCCGCCGCGCGTGCGCGGGTGATCGACGGGGCTGTCGCCGACCTGAACGAGTTCTATGTCTTCCCCGAAACCGCGAAGAAGATGGAAGACGGCCTCCGGGCGCACCAGAAAAAGGGCGATTACGACGCCGTAACCGACGGTGACGCCTTTGCAGACCTGCTCACGGACAGCCTGCAGGCAGTCAGCCACGACAAGCATCTGCGGGTGAGTTTCTCGCCCATGGTGCTGCCCAAAGACGAGCCCGGGCGGAATAACGATGACGACCCGAAGATGCGCGCCAGCCTGGAGCGCGACAACTGCGCCTTCGAGAAAGTGGAGCGCCTCCCCGCGAACATCGGCTATCTGAAATTCAACGCGTTTCTCGATCCGGCGATCTGCGCGCCAACAGCCATCGCGGCTATGAATTTTCTGGCTAATGTGGACGCCATCATATTCGATCTGCGCGGAAACGGGGGCGGCGATCCGAAAATGATCGCGTTCATCTCGACCTATCTTTTCCGCGAACCCACGCATCTGAACGATCTCTATAATCGCAAAGAGGACAGCACCACGCAGTACTGGACGCTGCCCTATGTTCCTGGAAAGCGGCTCTCGGGCAAGCCGGTATTCGTACTGACGTCGAAGCGCACGTTTTCGGGCGCGGAAGAGTTCAGTTACAATCTCAAAAACCTGAAGCGTGCGACGCTGATCGGGGAGACTACGGGCGGCGGCGCGCATCCCGTGGCTGGGCATCGCATTGACGATCATTTCATGATCGGCGTGCCATTCGCCCGCGCGGTGAACCCAATTTCAAAGACCAACTGGGAAGGCACCGGTGTCGAACCCGACGTCAAAGTCCCGGCCAGCGAGGCGCTGGACGTGGCCAAAAAGATGGCCGCGGAAGCGACCAAGAAAAATTAGTTGTGGGGCAGGATCGCAGTGCTCTGCCGCGAAGTTCGGTCCCCGCGCTTCGCCAAATTGGTAGTATTTTAGATATCTTTAAACACCGGAGGGGAACAATGAGTCCGAGGAACATAGCTTCCATGGCAGGTTTGCTGCTTTTCGCGGGCGCAGCCGCGGCAGCACCACGCCTAACTTTGACGACACACGTGCCAGCCGCGGTGGTCAACGGCCAAGCGGCACGAGTCGGTGCGCTCGACGCGGCGCAGCGCATTAACCTGGCGATCTCCCTACCTTTGCGTAACGAGACTGAACTGGACGATCTGCTGGCGCAACTCTACGATCCGCTGAGTCCGAATTACCGTCAGTATCTCAGTGTGGCGGAGTTTGCCGGGCGGTTCGGCCCGGATGCCGCCGACCATGAAGCGGTACTTCGCTTCGCGCGGGCGAATGGGTTCCGCGTGACGGCAACGCGCGCGAACCGCTTGGCGGTCGATATAGAAGGGCCGGTGGCCAGCATTGAGAGGGCTTTCCACGTGGTGATGGGCGTGTATCGGCATCCGGCGGAGAATCGCACATTTTACGCCCCCGACCGCGAACCCGCTCTCGAACTGGATGTGCCGGTTTCGCACATTTCAGGTCTGGACAACTTCACACTGCCGAAGGCCAAGAATATCCGGAACGCTCCACCTTCGCCCGAGGCGGACGGGAAAGCCACGGGTTCCGGACCCGACGGCCAATTCACCGGCAGTGACATGCGGGCGGCATACTACGGATCGGGACCGCTGACGGGCGCCGGCCAGTCGGTTGGATTATTTGAATTTGCAGGATATGAAATCAGCGATGTCCAGCTTTATTTCCAAAAACTGAACCAGCCGCTGAACGTGCCGGTTTCCGGTGTCGCTCTGAACGGCGCACATCTGGACTGCCCGCACCGCAATTGCGACGACATCGAGCAGGTTTTGGACATCGAGATGTCCATCTCTATGGCGCCGGGCCTGAGCCAGGTGGTGGTTTACGTGGGAAATTACCCTATCTCGATTTTCAGCCAGATGGCGGCGGACAACACCTCCAAGCAGCTCAGTTGTTCGTGGGGATGGACCGATGACGAGACCAACCTCGACCCGGTATTCAAAGAGTTCATCGCGCAGGGCCAAAGCATGTTCATCGCTACGGGCGATTATGGTTCTCGCACGCCGGCCGACTCCGTTTGGCCGGCGGATGACCCGTATATTATAGCGGTCGGTGGCACGGACTTAACCACGGATGGCCCGGGGGGCGCCTGGCAATCAGAAACCGGCTGGAGCGGCAGCGCCGGTATGCCTTCCAAAAACAAGGTGCCAATTCCGCCCTACCAGCAGTTCGCCGGCGTGATTAACTCGTCGAATCAGGGATCGATCACGTTGCGCAATATCCCTGACGTGGCCGCGGAAGCCAACACCAACCAATTTAGCTGCTATGACGGTGGCTGTAGCGGGCGAAATGGCGGCACCAGCTACGCCGCGCCGCAGTGGGCGGGGTTCACGGCGCTGATGAACGAGCAAGCCGTGGCCGGGGGCCGCGCCGTGGTTGGTTTCCTGAATCCAGCTATCTACCGGCTCGGCCTGAGCGCGAATTACACGAGCGATTTTCATGATATTAACAGCGGCAGTAACGGCGCTTACTCGGCGGTTCCCGGCTACGATCTGGTGACCGGATGGGGCAGCTTCAACGGCCCCAACCTGATCGATGTTCTGGCCGGGTCACACTGAGCCGCGCCGAATCGCCACGGGGAAAGACAAGGGACCTTATGCAGGTATTTCTGACGGGGGCGACCGGATACATCGGGAGCGCCGTGGCTGAGGCGCTGGTACAAGCGGGTTACACGGTAGCAGGACTGGCGCGGTCGGAGGATCAGGCGCGTTTGCTGGCCGCCCGGGGTTTAGGCGCGCATCGCGGAGATCTGCGCGACCCGGCGAGCCTGGCGGAAGGCGTGCTCCAGGCCGATGCCGTGATTCACACCGCGATGGTGCCTGCGGCGGATGCCGGCGAAGTGGACCGTGCCGCTGTCGAAGCCATCCTGGGCGCGCTCTCGCAGGAGAATCGCCCGTTCATTTATACGAGCGGCTGTTGGGTGTTGGGTAATACCGGCAGTAAGATCGCCGACGAAGACACGCCGCTCGATCCGACGCCGCTGGTGGCGTGGCGTCCGGCCGTTGAGCGGCTGGTGTGGGAAGCTGTACGCCAGGGCGTACAGGGGGTGGTGCTGCGACCGGCGATGGTTTACGGCCGCGGCGGCGGCCTGGTCAGTTCATTTGTGCAATCGGCCCGCGAGCACGGCGCTGCCCGCGTGATTGGCAACGGTGAGAATCGGTGGACGTTCGTACACGTGGACGATCTGGCGGCCCTCTATGTACTCGCGTTACGGGCGGCCGCGGGCACACTGTTATTTGCGGCACACGGCGCCGCGCTACGCGTACGGGCAGTGGCCGAGGCGGCCAGCCGGGCCGCGGGCGCCGGCGGCCGGGTGGAGACCGTGCCCATTGAGGAAGCGCGCCAGACGATGGGGCCGCTTGCGGATAGTCTGGCGCTCGACCAGCAGATTTCCGGCGAACGCGCCGGGCGGATTTTGCACTGGCGGCCGCAGGCGCCGTCTGTGATCGAAGAACTGGCGGGGGCGCCGATGCTTGCGCGCGACGTTAGTTAATAACTATTTCGGCTGCGCGGCTTGCGGGACTGCGGCGGCCGGCTTGGCCGCGGGCGCTGCAGCAGCCGGAGGAGTTGGGCCAAAGTAGTCGGGATCCATGACCACGCTTGCGCTGGCCTTGAGGTCATCCATGGACTTCTTAACCAACTCCCCATCCAACTTCCGCTCGACCTCCGCCCGCACTTCGACAAAGGTTTTCTCCTGCCGCGATTCCACCTTTATGATGTGATAACCGAACTGGCTTTTTACGGGTTGGCTGAGTTCGCCCACAGGGATGGTGAAGGCCACTTCCTCAAATGCCGGGACCATGCGGCCATGTCCGAACGTTCCCAGGTCGCCGCCGTTGGCCGCGGAACCCGCGTCGTCGGATTCGGCCTTGGCCAGTGCGGCAAAATCCCCGCCATCCACCAGCTTCTGGCGAATTTCCTTGGCTTTCGCCAAGGCTTCTTCGTCGGTCAGTTCCTTGGCGTCTTTCTTCAGCGGGACACTCGATCCCTTAAAGCGGATCAGAATGTGGCTGGCCTTAACCTGTAAATAGTCGCCCTTATGCTCATCGTAGTACTGGCGGGCGGTGGCTTCATCTACTTTCGTGTTCGCTACCAGATTCTGGTAGTATTGCCGCGCCAGTAACTGTTCGACTTGCGTAGCCAGATCGCTCTTGTAAGCGGGAGTGTCTTCCAGCTTGAGGCGGCGGGCCTCCTGTGACATGAGTTTCAAACGAATGACATTCTCGGCGAATTGCCGGCGCCCGCCAGGGGTGCGCATCTGATTGCGGTATTGCGGCGGGATCGACTCGATCATGTGATCGAATTCCCCGGCGGTGATCTTGGTTTCTCCAACGGTCAGCACGACGGTCTCCGGGGGGACGTGAGGAGCGGCTGGGGCGGGGGGCTGCACGGCCATCGTCGGCGGCTTGGGCGCCGCAGGTACCGCGGGCTGGGACGCTGGCGGAGTCTGCGCGAGCAAACAGGCCAGTGGTGTTAATAAGAGCAAGGGTTGCAGGTATTTCATCCAGACCATGATACCAGTAGCTTGGAGTCTGGCGCAGGGCAGTGGGCTGACGTGGCCCCGATGCTTTCCGGACGGGGGTGACTTCTGCCGCCGCGCTCGATCAGACACTACTTAGCGGGGAGGCATAGCGGACGCGGATATCGTGGTGATAGTAATCTGAATTGGCAAACTTTTCCTGGAATATACGCTCCCAGCGCGCATTCTCCTGGCAATTGCGGCACTGTCCGCAATGACAGCGTCCCGAAGCACGGCGCGACCTGACCGGGCTGGACGATGGGACGGGTTCCACTCGGGGAACGGGCGCGGCGGCCTTGCGGGGTATGCGCGGATCGCATTCCGGCGCGGCGCTGGGCATTGTCTCCCAAGGCAGCAGATCCGCCGACCGCGCTCCCCGCCGTCGTCCGGATGTCGAACGCAGGGAGCTGAAAGCATAAAGCACCTCGCCAAACGTTGCCAACTCGAAGCCGGTTGACTGAGGTAATACTGTTTCGTTAACCATCGAGACTATGAACCTCCTCTGGCCAATCTAATAATTAACCATCAACTCGATAATGATATACCGAAAAAAATTCGACTTCAATCATTTGATTAACAAAGGGCAACTTTATTTAACCAGAAATGGCTACAGGCAGTGTTTACAGGGCTTCAATGCGCACGCACGAAGTCTTGCCGGACACAAAACCATACTTTATTTGTATTAGAAAAGACACCGTTATTCGGGTGGGGCTGAAATCGCGTAAGCAAATCAATGCAGAGCGCGGCTGTTGGACCGGTGTTGCGTGATCCGAGCCCCACTACGCTGCGGGCGCTATGGGGCGTTGGTAGAACGCATTGTGGGTGAGCGTTGGGAACAGCCGGTCGCAGGGGTTTCTCGTAGCGCTGTTGATGGCCCGCGATCGTGTTCCGAACGCATGCGTGATGGCCCGGCGTTACCAGGCCGAGCCGTCTTCAGGCAACCGCCGCATCTGGTTGTTGAGATCGTATCCCCGGATGAAAGCCGGGCGACATGCTGGCGAAGGTTGCCGATCCGTATCGACGCCGGTTGCAGGAAGCTGACCGCGATGGACTTCGGCGAATTGTATGCGAAACTCTTCGAACCGAGCGAGTGACCTACCTACGCCAGCCGCTACTTCGCGTCGCGCCAGTTGTCTCCAATCCCGACATCCACCAGCAACGGCACTTCTAATGGGTAGACCTGTTCCATCTCGCGCTTGGCCAGCGCCGCCACCTCGGCCGCCTCATCTGCGGGAGCTTCAAACACCAGTTCGTCGTGCACCTGCAGCAGCATGGCCGCCTGGCCACCGCGCCGCCCCATGGCGCGGTCGATACGCACCATCGCCAGCTTGATCAAATCCGCCGCGGTGCCCTGCAGCGGTGAATTCACCGCCGTGCGCTCCGCGAAGCCGCGCGCCGCCGGGTTGCGGCTGTTGATATCGGGAATGGGCCGCTCACGCCCCAACAAGGTGCGTGTCACGCCCGTGCGGCGCACCTCCGCTTTGGTCGCTTCGATGAATTTGCGCACGCCCGCGTAGCGCGCGAAGTAATTCTCGATATACACCTGCGCTTCGCGCTGTGGAATTCCCAACTGGGCCGCCAGGCCAAACGGGCTGATGCCGTAAACGATGCCGAAGTTCACCGCCTTGGCGTTACGGCGCGCCTCCGGCGTCACCATCAGCGGCGGCACGCCCATCACCTCCGCCGCCGTGCGCGTGTGGATGTCTTCGCCACTGCGGAACGCTTCCACCAGCACCTCGTCGCGCGACATGTGCGCCAGCAGCCGCAGCTCGATTTGCGAATAATCCGCCACAATCAGTTTCCAGCCCGCGCGCGGCACGAATGCCGCCCGGATCTCGCGG
The DNA here is from genome assembly GCA_963818855.1 of Bryobacterales bacterium. Classification (GTDB taxonomy): domain Bacteria; phylum Acidobacteriota; class Terriglobia; order Bryobacterales; family Bryobacteraceae; genus Bog-159. The sequence continues at coordinate 411,890 of CAWFUH010000003.1, forward strand.
CCGAGCTCGGTGCGAATGGGTATATTCTGCAGGTTCGGGTTCGAGGACGACAGCCGGCCGGTGGCGGCCCCTGTTTGATTGAAGCTGGTATGCAGCCGGCCGGTCTGTGGATCGATCAGCGCGGGCAGTGCATCCACGTAGGTGCCTTTCAGCTTGGTAAGCTGCCGGTATTCCAGAACCTTGCGCACGATCTCGTGATCCGCCGCCAGGTCTTCGAGTACGTCCGCCGCGGTCGAAATGGTCTTGCCCTTGCCGTACTTGACCGGCGCGGGCAGCTTCAAATCTTCAAACAAAATCCGCCCTAATTGTTGCGGCGAGCTGATGTTGAAGGGCTTGCCGGCCAGCGCGTGGACTTCCGCCGTCAGCCGCGCGATGTCCCGCTCCATCAGCTCCGAAAGCCGCGCGAGTTCAGTCGGGTCTATGGCCACGCCCACGCGCTCCATGCGGGCCAGCACGCGCGCCAGCGGCAGTTCGATTTCGGCGTACAGCTTCTCAAATCCGCGTTCTACCACCGCCGGCCGCAGCAGGTTGTAGATTTCGAGCGCAATGTCGGCCTGCTGCGCCGGCGCTGCCCCGAGTTTCAAATCAAGCCGCCGCCGCGCCTGCTCCTCCAGCGGACAGCCCGACGGATCCGCATCCAGCAGGAAGGCATACAGCATGATATCGTGCTCGAAACCGGCGCCCTCGACGCCCAGCTTATCGAGCGCGAGCAACGCGGATTTCACGTCGCAGGCGATCTTGGGCCGGGCCGCGTCTGCGAGCCACGGCTCCAGCGCGGCGATCTGCTCGGGCGCGGACAGTGGGGCCGAGCGCGCCTCGCCCGATCTCCACGCCGCGCCGATGGCGTCGCCGGCGACGGCGCTGTTGAGGGTGAACTCCCCCGCGTCCGATTTCGCAATGGCCACGGCCACTGGCGCATCCGCCGGAATCGCACGCAACCACTCCACCAGCGCCGCGCCCGATTCCAGCTCCTGGTAATCCCGCGTACGCGTATCTTCAGCCGGCCCCAATTCCTTCAGCAGGCTATAAAACTCCAGGTCTTTATACGCCAGCTTCAAGGCACCCCAATCAGCCTCGCGCGCGCGCACCGAATCCAGATCGAACTCGATGGGCACCGCCGTGTCGATGGTGGCCAGGCGCTTGCTCATCAGGATACGCTCGACGTTGTTCTGCAGGCTCTCGCGATACATCTTCCGTTCGACTTCAGCGGCGTGCTCGATGGCCGCCTCCACCGAACCGAAGCGCTCGATGAGATCGCGCGCGCCCTTATCGCCGATGCCCGGCGCACCAGGAATATTGTCGATGGCGTCGCCTTTGAGCGCGAACAGATCCGCCACCTGCGCCGGCGGCACGCCCAGAAACTCCTTCACCTTCGCCGGGTCGTACCATTCGTCGTCCTTGGCGGGATTCAGCATCGAAACCCGCTCGCTGACGATCTGCATCATATCCTTATCGCTCGAAACGATGACCACCCCGATGCCGGCTTGCTCCGCGCGTCGGGCGATGGCGCCAATGACGTCGTCGGCCTCGAAGCCGGCGTACTCCAGAATCGGAATGCGCATGGCGTCCAGGATGCGGCGGATCTGCGGGATCTGCTCGCCCAAGTCCGGCGGCATCTCGGCGCGATTGGCTTTATACTCGGCAAACTCGGCCATGCGCGCGGATGGCGCGCCGCTCTCAAAAACGGCCGCGATGTATTCCGGCGAATAGCTTTTGGCCAGCTTGCGCAACATGTTGTTGAAGATGTACACGGCCTCGGTGGATAGTCCCGTGCTGGTGCGCATGGGAGGAGCGCCGCTGCGCGCGCGGGCGTGGTACGCGCGGAAGATGAATCCGAAGGAATCGATGAGGAAAAGCCGCGGTGGTTGCGCCAAGGGATTATGGTAGCTTAAGGCGGACGTACGACCAGCTACCCAGTCGGGCCGCGGAGGCCGATCCCTGCGGTGGGTTCCACAAGAGCGGGCGGCCAATCCGGGTGAGGCATCTCGAGGTGAGCGTCGCAGACGTACTGGAGCGTCTGGCTCCTGGCCTGACTGAGCCGAGGTTCGCGCGCAAGTCCCGGACCTCACCTCCGAGGACATTCGCGCCTGCGTTGCCTCTGCCAACCCTCAGATCCGCAGCGTGAGAGACATCGCCGCGGAGAACCCAAGCCCGGGCTCGGCCTCACTGGGGGCGGGGGCGAACCCACTCCTTCTGGGCCAGCGGCTTAAAGACGGTCTTCCGGTGCGGGCTCCGCCGCCGGAACCTTATCCAGCGCGGCCAGGAAACGCTCGCGGCTTCCGTGTTCGGCCCTTTGCTCAACGCGCGCCCAACCGGAAAGTTGCTCGGCCAATGCCGCCGCGACGATACGCTCCACGGAAACCTGTTGCCGTGTTGCCATCTCGGCGATCTGGCGGTACACCGCGTCGGGAACTGTCACGTTCAGAGTCATGGCGCCTCTCCCATTATCGCAAGGAACTCCCGCGGAGATATCACCCGAATGCCGAAGCGATCGGCGTCCGCGAAATTCTTAGTATTGAAGGTAATCAGAAAATCGGCGCGGCTTTCCACGGCTAATTCGAGAACGAAATGGTCATTTGGGTCGCGCAGCAGCGGCCGCCAAAGAAAGAAGATGAGGCGCAAATTCGCGTTTGCGCAAAGGAAGTGGATCACGCTATCTATGTCGCTGGCGTCCAGATTGCCGGCCATGCAGACACGCTTGAGCGTCTGCTCATACTCCAGAACCAGCGGCACCGAGAGGTTGATCTGCCATCGACGATCGCCTACGAGACGTAGCAGGCGGTAGGAAGCCCCCCGATTGGAGAGCAGCGCGGCGACTAGCACATTGGTGTCGATCACTACCTGGTACATTTCTCGCTACCAGCATACAGCCCTTCACGAGTAAGCCGAGGCGCGCGACGGCACCTATGGCTCAGCCGGCGTACTCCAGGATCGGAACGAGCATGGCTTCCAGGATGCGCCGGATATGCGGGATCTGCTCGCCCAAATCAGGCGGCATCTCGGCGCGATTGGCTTTATACTCGGCAAACTCGGCCATGCGCGCGGATGGCGCGCCGCTTTCGAAAACAGCGGCGATGTATTCCGGCGCATAGCTTTTGGCCAGCTTGCGCAGCATGTTATTGAAGATATACACGGCCTCGGTGGACAGTCCCGTGCTGGTGCGCATGGGAGGAGCGCGCATGGTACGCGCGGAAGATGAATCCGAAGGAGTCGATGAGGAAAAGCCGCGGTGGTTGCGCCAAAGGACTATGATAGCCCACGTGGCGGCGGGCCTCCAGGTCTGCGGCGGGTCTCCAGACCCGCCAGGCAGAAAGCCTGCCGCCAACGGAGTCGCACGACGGGAACTATTTGATCGTGTAAGTTGACGATGCCACCGCACTGTTCGTATCGCCGGAGGCCACCGCGATAGCCTGAATCGTCTCCGTGGCCGACACCTTGATAGCCCCGCTGTACCTGGTGGACTGAGCCGTAGGTGCCGCGCCATTGGTCGTGTAGTAGAGCACTGCGCCTGCGGTTGCGTCGGTGATGGTGACCGTCTGCGTCCCCCCATACTGTCCCGCCTTGGGAGAGATTACAGGCGTCGCGGCCGGGAGGGTGATCGTATACGTAGCTGAAGCCACGGCACTATTTGTGTAACCTGAAGCCGCCGCAATCGCATGGATCGTGGTAGTCTGGCTTACCGCGATGGCGCCGGCGTACCTGGTGGAGCTGGTCGTCGGTGTTGCGCCGTTGGTCGTGTAGTAGATCACTGCGCCATTGGTTGCGTCCGTCAGCGTGATCGATTGCCCTGCCGTGTAGTTTCCAGACTTCGGCGACAACACCGGGGTCGTAGCCAAGGGCGGAGGAAGTATCTCTGTCCCGGTCACGGGTATCTTCTGCTCGGTGGTCGGGGCGTTCAGCGCGTCGCTAGCCATCGTTACGCTCTCGCTTAATAAGATCGACCCTCCGGACGTGCCGTTTGCAACTGGCCAAAACTCGATAGTGAGGGTACAGGTTTCGCCTGTCGCCAGCGAAGTGCCCGATGTGCAGCTACCCGAGCCTGAGGGGCCCTCCGGAAAGTCGGCGGGATAGTTTACCGACAAGAACTGGAGCGCCACGTTGCCGAAATTGCAAAGCGTAACCGTTTGCGGGCTATCGCTGCTGGTCGCGCCCTCCTTCGTGGCCGCGAAGAGCAGACTCGGCAGAACCGCGAAGTTCTCCTTCAACGTCCGGTGATTTCCGCTATCCGCGATATAGACATTGCCGCTCCCATCCACGGCCACCCCATAGGGGTAAGTCAGCCCGCCGCCCACTGGGCTTTGGATCGCGCCAGGGCCCCCGGTGCTCCGCCACACCTGGCTATCCAGAGTGTCGGCGATATACAGGTTGCCGCTTCCATCCACCGCCACCGCATAGGGGTAAGATAGCCCGCTGGCAATCGTAGTCTGGGTGAAACTCCCCCCGGATAGTATTTCTTCCAGCACCCGGTTATTGAAAGTATCGGCAATGTACACATTCCCGGTTCCATCCACCGCAATCCCATAAGCCGCGTTCATGCCAGTGGTCGGCACGGTGCTCTGGGTGTAGGTTCCGGCCGACAGGGTTTCCTTCAGCACCCGCTTGTTCGAGACATCGGTGAGGTAGAGGTTGCCGCTTCCGTCCACGGCGATCCCATAGGGTTCACTCGGGTAGGTCGCCGCCGGGATGCTTACGGCCGTGCTCTGCACATAGCCGCCTCCGGACAGCGCCTCCTTGACTACCCGGAATTCATAGGTATCGGCGATATAAACGTCGCCGGCTCCATCCACCGCAATTCCGTTGGGACTCACCAATCCGCTTCCCAGCGCACTCTGTATATAACCGTTTCCCGACAGCGTCTCCTTCACCAATGAGTTGCTGTTATTGAGGCTATTGATAACATACACGTTGCCGCTTCCATCCACGGCGATGTGCTCGGGGAAGGTCTGGCTATTGAATGTAAGCGTGGTTTGGATACCGGGCAGAAAACCCGTCTTCGGACCTTGACCGGATCCGAAGACGTAAGCGACCGCCATCCTGTTGCCTTTTGGGTCCGTCAACACCACCGCGCCATAGCGCATGCCGGGGTACCGTGGCTTGAAGGTCACCTCTACCGTGCAACTGGAGTTGGCTGCGTAAGCCGCTTCCGCCGCGCAGGTCCCCCCACCGGCGTTGGTAAAGTCCAGTCCTGCCGCTCCTTGCGTAAGGACCGCAATGGTGCCCAGCGTCGCCGCGCCGGTAATGGAAACCGTCACCGCAGCCGTTTTGCTGGCGGCTATATTCACCGGACCAAGGTTAGTCGCGGCCGACTGGGCCGCGCCGCCCTGGCGTGCCAGCAGGCATCCTGCCAGGCAGATGCAAAGCAAACGAGCTGTTCTCATTAACATCCTTCCGATGCGAACCGGGCTTGCGTTGGAATGGCGCGGATCCAGGCTGCGCGGTAGCATAAGTTCCTTATCGGGCAGATCGGGCCATTTGTGCGGCAGTCGCTGACCTAAAATCGCGGCTTTAACGCGAAGGAATCATTTCCGCAGGCCTGGCGCCACCATCGGCAGCTTGAACAGGGCGCCAGCGGCCTGCGGACCGCCGACATCCGGAATCGCCAGGCGTTCGTCCCGGCTCCTGGGCTTATCAGCCGAAAAATTCGTCCGGGGCCATGTGTTAGACCGGCTTCGTCATCGGCAAAGAGACGGAGTCGCGCACGCTGGCCTTCATCGGCCGCCATTGCCCGCGGAGCGGTTATTGAGACCCAGGAGTTGCCGTGATAAGCTGAGAGTTAACAGAGATCCAGGTACGGGCGCGTTTGCAAGAGGCATAAATGAAGCCGACCTCAGATACCGATCTACTGCTGGCCACAATCTCTCAAGAAGGGACTACCGTTCCCTACCATAAAGGCCAGGTGCTCTTCTCGCAGGGAGATGCGGCGGACGCCGTCTTTTCGATCCGCAAGGGCAAAGTTAAGCTCACCGTCATCTCCAAACAGAACAAAGAGGCGGTCATCGCGATTTTGACCGCTGGCGACTTCGTTGGCGAGGCGTGCCTGGTGGGCCAGCCCACCGTACGTCTGTCAACTGCATCCGCCATGACCGACTGTTCGATCGTCCGGCTGGCCAAGCCGGCTATGATGCGTCTGCTCCGCGAGGACAACACGTTTTCCGGTCTGGTCCTGTCCTATGTGCTCTCACGTAACATTCGGATTGAGGAGGATCTGGTAGATCAGCTTTTCAATTCCAGTGAGAAGCGGTTAGCACGGATTCTTCTTCTGCTGGCCAATTTCGGGAAAGAAGGCAAACCGGAGGCGGTGATTCCTGAAATCAGCCAAGAGACGTTGGCAGGTCTCGTGGGTACCACGCGGTCACGGGTCAGCTTCTTCATGAATAGATTCCGCAAACTCGGTTTCATCCATTACAACGGTGGGATCGAAGTTCACAGCTCCCTTCTGAATATCATCCTGCACGACTAATCTTACTGATTGGGCGCGCGACCGCGCGGCAATCTGTTGCTGTTGCTACCCGGAAACATCAAACCGGGCGGATGTGAGCAATCCTGACCGCACTATGCCGAATTGAGTGAGCATTTTTGACCAGACTGGAACCGCCGAACTTGATACCAATTACAACATGGGCACTCCAGGAGCCGCCGGTCGATTGTTGGTCTCGGCCTCGCCAATTGCGCTGCCAACTGGTTCTTGGGATCAACGACCTTTATCGTCAACCCTGCGCAACCAGTGGCGGGAGAAACGTCGATTCCCCATCGCACAACAGGTCCGCTACCGGTGCGTGAAGGGCAGCCGGGTTTTGGCCTTTGGTGCAGGCAAGACCACCGAAATCAGCAGCCAGGAGGTTCACTTCACGACCCAGAGCCCCCTTAAGCCGGGCGAGAGCGTGCGTCTGGCAGTGGACTGGCCCGCCGTGCTGGGCGGCACGTGCCTGATCACGCTCGAAATCTGGGGTCCTGTAGTTCGCAGTGCGCCGGGCACGGCCGTAATCGCAATCGCACGCTACGAATTCCGGACCCGGCGCGAAAGGCTCACTGCGATTTGACACACCTCGGATGAGGCTTGGAAACGTGAGTCGCAGGTCCGCGGCCCCACAGCGCGCCGAACGTATAAGGCCCACGCCCTTCGTTCGCGGACAACCAGGCAATCGGCATGATGGAGATGGCATTAGAGGCAAAACAAGTAGCGAACGCGGCCAGCACGCCGCAACGCACGCCGCAACACGCGGAACCCGGCGGTGCGCTCGGACGGTCCGCGGGGTGTTCGGCCTTCTCCGTAAAGTTCGCCGCAGTGGTGTGAGCGGAGAACCGCCCGCCTGAAACTGGTCCTGCCGTTAAATCACGGAGGGAGGAGTCGTATGAAACGTCCATTTTTTCAGCTGCTGACACGCACAGGGCTGGCTATCGGGCGATCATTTTTTCCTCTTCTTGCGATTACGATAATCGTGGGAGCGACGCTCTGGGGGCCTTGGGTAAGCCTGGCAATGACGCTCGTGGCGATGACTGTCGCATTGAGGTTCTTATGAGTGAGCATGCAGGCGCGCGCCCGGGGGCGTTAAGCCATCGGGGTATCCTCTCTCACCCCCAGGATCTGCACTGTGTACTCTTCCATATGGCTTGCGTCCTGGCGTATGCGTGCGCCTTCTGGCTATACCACCATGCCAGGCTGGCCGGCGTTATTGGCCCCTGGTCCAGGATGGCCTTTGTGGCAGCTTCGGCGACTATGCTTGGTTGGATATCGGGTATCAACGTCGGCGTGAACTTCCACAACCACACACACCGCCGCATCTTCACGTCGCGACTGGTCAATCGGTGGTTCGCTCGAATCTGGACGGTATCGGGCGGGTGGCCGTCGTTCTTTTGGGAGTACTCGCACGTTACGGTTCACCATGCGAAGTTGCTGAGTACTGAAGACTGGACCCTGCCAAAGAGGAAGGCCGACGGATCGTTTGAAGATTTCCGCGTGTACGCGCTGGCGCATTGGCCGTGGCGCTGTATGGTTCACCTGGGTAAGGAGCTGACTTCCGGACGAGGTCTCCGTCGAAAGGCGCTTCGTGAATTCACCATCTTCCTTATGCTATGGTCCATTCCTTTCTGGATCGATCCGATCATGGCCTTATGGCTCTGGGTGCTGCCGCAATGGATCGCGAACGTGGTGATGATGGGGCCGGGAATGTATGTCCAGCACGCGGGATGTATCCGCAAGCGTCCGGATCGACCCGTCAGTCACTCCAACGTGTTTCTGTCGAGATTCTTCAACCTCACCATGTTCAATATAGGCTATCATCTGGAGCATCACGACCATCCCCTGGTCCATTGGTCGGAGTTGCCGGAACTTCACCAGCGGCTCAAGAAGGAGTTGATCGATGGCGCCGCGCATGTGGTTGCGTACGGCAATTACCATGCCGCATTCCTACTCGCCGGGAGCGCTGAACGCAAAAGGCTGTTTGCCGAGCAGGACTGGAGGTACGCAAATCGTCACGACTAGACGAGGGCTACCACGTTCTTGGAACGTTCGGCCTTGAGGTAGGCATTGGGATCGTGATCGAGCGCACCCTCTGGAACCCATTCCATCAGCGCTCCGAGATCCTGGCGCACTATATTCTTGTAGAACTCGGGAAGCACCCTGCTCTCCTGCTCGAAATAGGGCCGGAATTGCGGATCGGTGTCCAGGCGATCGCGAATCTCCCCATGGTACCTGGCCCGTCCGAAGCCCTCCGTCGAAACCGCGCGCACCAGGTTCATGCAACGTGAGGTTACTCCTTCGGTCGCCAGGAACCGGCGGGAGATAGCGCGCGTGGAGAAGGAATACCGGGTCAGGTCGATAATCTGGTCGTAAAAAGTCGGCCAGGAATAGTTGGCCGGCTTGACGTTCATGGCGCCGTTGTTGTTGAGAAAGTGGAACGGGAAGGGCAGCACGCGGTTGGACCGCTGGTATTCCAGGTTCAGCGGCGCAGCGCGGCCGAATGCCGATAGCAGCGAAAAAGCAGGAAAGGCGCCGGGCGACAGGTCCAGGAATCGCTTGGTCAGTTCAAAAGGCTCGGGCCCCTCGTCGGTATCGAGTCCCAGCACGAAGTTGGTCTGGATATAAGGAACGTACCGCAGAATCAGATTGACGTGTTCGGACACATGGCGAACTTTGGCCATCCCTACCAAACCGCCGGTCTTCGATTTGTCACCCAGGGCGAACCAGGATTCAATGCCGGGAAGGACGCCTTTGAATGAATTGCGTTTGAGCCGCTTGAGGTGCGCTTCGGAAAGCAGGGACAGGCTGCTTTCGGCGACGAAGTCGATGCTGCCGGCGGGGACCGCGTCCTCGATCATGTCCAGGTAGCTGTCGAAGCGGACTCCAAAATTGGGATCGTGCCATGCTACCAGGGGCCGTTTGAACCTGGTCAGCAGGAACCGAAGATCCTCGCGCAGCGGCTCGAAGTCCATGGGCTGATACGGCACGCTGGCGTCGATACAAAATGCGCAAGTGTATGGGCACCCCAGGCTGCCGAGCATGGGAACCATTTTGAGGAAGGGCGCTTTCCGCAGCGTCGGTTCGATAAACTGCCATCGTTCGCGTACGCCTGGGAGGTTTCTGGGCTGCTGCGCGGCCGCGAGTTGGACCCCCACGGGCCGGTGTTGCGAGAGGTCCTGCAAGACGTCAACGACCGTACTCCTATCCGTGAAGCCCAGCACATAGTCGAAATAACGCGCGGCATCTTCCGGGTAACAGCGGGCGTGCGGCCCTCCGATCACGGTGATTGCCCCTCTTGTGCGGAACAGATTACTCAGGGCGTACGCCGTGTGCGCGGCTTCGGTGAACGCGCCGATGAAAACGACGTCGACATTCTCCGGCAGCTCCGTCAACAGATCTTCAAATCCGGTGTAACAAACGAAGGCAACTTCATGCCCTTCCTCTTTGCACCAGACCCCGATAACCTGAGGCATGATACTGGCGAGGCTGGCGTTCATTATGCGTGCGTACAAAGCCCGCGTAGGACCCCTGGAGACGATGTCGATAATCCCGATCCGCAGCTTTTTCGTGGCTCGAATCATCTATGAAACACCTTTTCGACAGCCCTTTCGCGAGCCGATATTCACCCTCTAACTCCCAACAAATAACAGGATTCCGCGGCTCTGTCTGTCCACAATTGAGCAGGTCAACCGTGATAGTGCGGTCAAAATTGCTCACTGAATCGCCCCGTCGAAACGCATTTCCGCCACACAAGTCGGCCCAAACTGTTGCAAATCAGCCACAGTCGGAAACTTCAAAACGGTTGAACCCAAACAACTTCGCCATGGTGTTATGCTTGCTATCTAAACCGTAGGTAACAGGTCCGTCATGCATTACCTGGAGATTCCATTTGCGCTTTGAGACAACCGTCCAACGCCCCGTCGAAACATCCGGCGTCGGCCTGCACAGCGGTGTCGCGGTTTCCATCCGAATCGTTCCCGCCCCGGTTTCCACAGGCATCGTTTTTGTGCGCACGGATCTCGATAATTTCCAGATCGCCGCCAGTTGGCGGCACGTGGCGCGCGTCAGCTATGCCACCAGCCTGATGCGTCAGGGCGTGCTCATTTCCACCACCGAACATCTGCTCAGCGTCTTCTACAGCATGGGCATCGACAATGCCTTCGTCGAAATCGATAACCTGGAGGTGCCCATCCTGGACGGCAGCGGCCAGCCATTCGTGGAGCTGCTCCGCCAAGCTGGCATCCGCCAGTCCCGCCGCAAGCGCCGGTACCTGCGCATCCGCCGTCCCATCTCCGTCGAGGAGCGCGGCAAACGCATTACGATTCTGCCCGCGGAGAGCTTCTGTCTCACATGCGAGACTGACTACGGGCATCCGCTCGCAGGCCGCCGCTCGCTCGAGATGGAGGTCACGCCCGAGCGCTACGCCGCCGAGATCGCACCGGCGCGCACTTTCGGCTTCGCCCACGAGCTGGACCAGATGCGCAACATGGGCCTGATTCGCGGCGCCTCGCTGGAAAATGCCGTCTGCTTCACGCGCGACAGCGTGATGAATGCGGATGGTCTGCGCTTCCCCGACGAGTGCTGCCGGCACAAAGCGCTGGACCTGATCGGCGACCTGGCGCTGCTGGGCAAACCACTGCTGGGCCACGTCATCGCCGAGCGGGCCGGACACGCCATGCATACCGCCCTAGTGGCGCGGATTATGTCCGACGCGTCTCTGTATGAGCTGCTCACGTTCGACCAGTTGGCCAGCCGGGTAGCGCAGGCGCTGGTGTCGTAGCCGGCTGCTAAGCAGCGGGCCGCCGGTCCCAGTCTGGCACGCGCCTACCAGTTCTCTTCAGTAGACACAGGCGTTCTCATGGACGAGCACGGTTGTGCAGGCTGAGGCCAGCGGGGTCCAGTTCCCAAGCCTCTCACATTGGGATAGTCCCTGGGTGTATACTCTCAGCAATCCGAGAGGCCAAAATGAAAACCAGACCGAAGTCTTCGGTGGGTAGGCTGAATCGATGACCCCTCTGGACGGCGCCGCAATGGCCGGGTCTTACGACTATCTTGTAGTGGCTTTGTCCGCCTTGATATCCGTACTCGCTTCTTACGCTGCGCTCGACCTTGCGGAACGGGTAACCGCCGCTCGCGGTGCCGCCCAGTCGGCGTGGCTCATTGGGGGCGCCATCGCGATGGGCATCGGGATTTGGTCGATGCACTTCACTGGGATGCTGGCGTTCCGCTTACCGGTTCGAGTGTGGTACCACTGGCCCACCGTGCTGCTTTCGCTCCTGGAGGCCATCGTGGCTTCTGCCATCGCATTGTTCGTCGTGCACCGGAGGAAGCTTGGGTGGCTGGCAGCTTTGGCCGGTAGCATCTTCCTGGGCGGGGGCATCGTGGCCCTGCATTACACCGCCATGGCCTCAATGCGGCTGCCGGCAAGGTGCCACTATTCCCCCGCGATCGTCGCTTTTTCGGTCCTACTCGCCATTGCCGGTTCTCTGTTGTCATTGTGGCTGATGTTCCTCTTCCGGGAAGGCTCCCCCGGCCGGAAGCTACGCAAGGCTCTGAGCGCACTGGCAATGGGGGCGACCATCTGCGCCATGCATTACACGGGTATGGCGGCGGCCAGCTTTACGCGATCAGGCGTAGTCCCCGACTTATCCCACGCCACGCGCGTCTCCCCTCTCGGCACTGGGGGCTACATAGGCATCGTTACCGTTATGGTCCTGGTGGTCGCTCTGCTGACGTGCCTGGCGGATCGGCTTCAGGAGCGGACGGCCCTATTGGACGGCTTGTTCGAACAGGCGCCGCAAGCCTTCGCTCTCCTGGGTGGGGACCTTCGGGTGGTCAGGGTGAACCGGGAGTTCACGCGGCTCTTCGGCTATTATACCAAGGAGGAAACTCACGGCCGCTTGCTCAGCGAGTTGATCGTACCTGACGATGCGCGAGACGCAGTGCCCGGATATTTGGAGGCGGTGTTGCAAGGGCAACGGGTGGATGCGGAGGTAGTGCGCCGGCGCAAGGATGGCGTCCGGCTGCACGTCTTGATGGTGTGTGTGCCCGTCTCGGTGCCGGGTGGGCGGATTGCGGTCTATGCGATGTACCGTGACATCACGGCGCGCAAAGCAGCGGAGGCAGCGCTGCACCAGCTCTCCGGCCGTCTTCTGCGCTTGCAGGACGAGGAGCGCCGGCGCTTGGCCCGCGAGCTTCATGACAGCACCGCACAACTGCTCGTCGCCCTCGGCATCAATCTCTCCGTCGTCGACGAATCTGCCGGCGCGCTGGAGCCGCGTGCCCGGCGGGCACTTGACGAGAGCCGCACCCTGGCTAACCAGTGCCTGCGCGAGATTCGCACGGCTTCTTACCTGTTGCACCCGCCGGAACTTGATGAGTTGGGCTTGCAATCCGCGCTGGCCTCCTACATCGACGGTTTTGCGCAGCGAAGTGGAATCCAGGTGGATCTTGACGTCGCGCCCGAGCTGGGCCGCCTGCCACAGGAGGCGGAGACGGCGCTTTTCCGCATCGTTCAGGAGGCGCTCAGCAATGTTCACCGCCATTCCGGTAGCAGCTGGGCCTGTGTCCGGTTGGTTCGCGGCTCGTCCAGCGTAACCTTGGAAATAAGCGATCGAGGCCGCGGCATGCGCAGCGACACGACGCCCGGCGTGGGCATCGCCAGCATGCGGGAGCGCGCCCAGCAGCTCGGCGGTTGGCTCGAAATCTCACCCAATCATGGGACTACGGTCAGAGCGGTCATCCCTCTTTCAGGAACTGGCGCATGAAATCTTTGCGCATTCTCATCGCGGACGATCACGAAGTAGTGCGCCGCGGCATCCGCACGCTGCTGGCATCCCGACCGGAATGGGACGTTTGTGCTGAAGCGGCCACCGGCCGCGAGGCCATCGAATATGCCCGCAAGCTCAGCCCTGATCTAGTGCTTCTGGACATCACCATGCCGGACATGGATGGATTGGAAGCAATTCCCCAAATTCTCAACGTTTGTCCCGATGCTAAGATTCTGGTCCTGACGATGCACGATTCGGGGGAAATCGCCAGTAAGGTTCTTGCAACTGGGGCAAGCGGCCTGGTGCTGAAGTCCGATGCCGCTCAAGATCTTGTCACGGCCGTACAGGCCATCGAGGCGGGTAAGCCGTTCCTGTCGCCGGCCGTCACTAAAATAATACTGGGACAGTTGGTTAAGACTCGCCAACCCGGGCCGTCGCCCAGCGATCTGACGCCGCGAGAACTCGAGATCTTGAAGCTGCTGGCGCAAGGACGGAGCCACAAAGAAGTGGCTTACGCCCTCGACATCAGTATTAAAACCGTGGGCGCGCATTCGGCCAATATCATGCGAAAGCTCGAGATCCACGCGCTCAGCGACCTCATTCATTTTGCCATTCGCCACAAGATCATCGATATCTGAACTCTGAACCAATCTATCCTGCCCTGCCGCGCGCGGGACTAAGGATAATCCCCGATAGCGATATAGGACTTGCACCTACGCAGTTTTGCCGATTGAAGCTTCCCGGCATGGCATTCTACTCTTGAAGTAGAGCGGAAAGATGAATGAGGGGAATCACCGCGCCAGCCTTCGGAAGTCAAGCTACTCTTCGAGGAAATTGACTCCGGCTCAACTTGGACCATTCCGCTGTTTCGACTCTCTGAGGACTGGCAGATCAGGGATGACTCACATGGCTATCCTTCGCAGACTGAAGGTTCTTCGCGGACGTAGAGCATTGTTAGACTCCGCCATCCAGGCGCTTGAACGATACCGGCGGCGGCGAATCCGCCTTTCCACGCCGAAGCGATGAAGGAGCAATGAATAGCTCGATTGGAATTCTGGACATGCCAGCCACAGACGGCGAGACTGATTCTAACCATCCATTTGCTAAGTTCGTCCATTCGAAGGTATCTGCAATACCGTCCCTCCTTGGCCGAATCATTTTTCTTGCCTCCTGCCGGAAGCCGGACACGGGCGAATACAACGATAGCGCGCTCGAGGCGCAGGCAATCGGGTCGCCTTGCGGCGGCGCAAAAATCGATCAGGCACTGCGTCACGAGCATCTGCTGGCTTTCGAAGACTGGCTATGCCTGAACATGCGGCAGCAGGTCGCGGAAATGGAACTCTACGCTTCCGGTCAAGATGTTGCGGCACCCCTTCTGTTCCGAAAATGGCTCGCGGAAAAGGATTATCTAAGGTTGATCCCAACTGGTGTGAGTCCGATTCAGCACAAGCTTTTCGTAGCGGACTTGGAAGCAGTCTTGGCGGTTCTGTTGATGCGCACAGTCTAAACGGTCCACTGGCGATTGCCCGGGGTATACAGATCACCGCTCGGAAACCGATTTCTCCGCCAATTCCCCGATAATCGGCAACGAAAACGCTTCCCCCTGGCTGGCCTTGATGATCATAAAGACCGACATGCCCAACAGGACGAACTGCACGATGGCGTTCACGTGCACGTGCGGGACAACGCTGAACATGGGCTTGAGCACCCAGTCTTCAATCAGGTATGCGACGAAAAGATACAGGCCCTGGAAAGCATGGAAGCGAACGATCCGGTTATCCCGAAAGCATTTCCGATGCCAGGACGATGATCGAGCGGTTTGCGCGATCGCGTTCGGGGAAGCTGCAGCGTCAAGAGGCCCCGGCATAGACAGCGCTAACGCGCTACTGGATTAACTTCACCGAGCCGCCGCCGCCGCCGCCATAAGCCGTCGTGGCGGCCTGATTAATGTAAGATGTTCCTGAAAAGGTAATAGCGTTTACTACCAGCGTCGAAGTCAGGCCGCCGCTTCCGCTGTCCCCGGAATAAGTCAGGTTGCCCTTGGGCATGTACACCAGCCCGCTGACTTGTGTGCCGGTAGTGCCGGAGAGAGTGATGCCGCTGCTGTCGCTGCGGTCTTCAAAGATCGCCACACCCTGCCAGGTCCCAGAAGTCGGGGCGGTCAGGTTGAAGCCGCCGGTGCCACTCCCGGTGATGCCGCCCGTTTTGAAATAGAGCGTGACGCCGGTGCCGTTGAAGGTCGGGCTGCCGCTCTCCGTAATCCCGCCCTCGATGATATATAATCCGGAACCTAGCGTGATGGTTTCCGTGCCGCTGGTAATGATCCCGCCGCAGTAAGTGCCAGCGCTCAGCGTGGTGTTGGCGGTGACCACTACCGCTGAGCTGTAGGTGCACGATCCCACCGTGGGCGGCGACATGCTGGCAAACGGATCGGACACCGCCGTGGTGCCCAGGTTCGGCGCCGGCGTGATGGTCGCCGAGCCGCTGAATGTCCCCTCGCTGGTGGACACGATGTTGGTCTTGGCTCCGCCGGTGGTCTCTATCAGCGACGTGCCGCTCAGGGTCACCGGCGAAGGACCGCTCGAATTGATGTAAATGCCGCACGCGCTGTTAATCGTGGCATTGCCGCTATTCGTCACCGAAGACCCGGTCGACTGCATCACGTAAATGCAGCCACCCCCGCCCGTCGGCACCACAGCGGCCGTGGCGTGGGCCCCCGCATTCAGAATCCGGTTTCCGAAGACGGCAGAGAACAACTCCGTTTGGGCTTCTGTTACCGTGGCGGTTACCCAGTAGTTCACCGCGGCGTTCGCATAGGGCGTGCTGGTGTTCGCCGCTATCGTCACGTTCTGTTTGCCGCTGGCTGAAAAACCATTCGCTTGGGCGTAAAGACATCCTGCCTGCACGCTGGTAGTGGCCGGGCTGGTCAGTCCGGTAGAACAGGCGGTCGCCGACTGGCATATTACACCTCCGCTCCCGCACGTCGGGGATGACGCCACCGACGCCGCGAACTGGGCGGCCGCCAGCGCGGCCGAATCCGCCGCTGCCTGGGCGGCCTGCTGGCGGAAACGCGCCCACCCCGTATCCACCACCAGCCCCACTATGGAAAAAATTACTATCGAGCTCAGTACGATCATGACCAGCGCCTGGCCGCGCTTGCCTCGTGAGTTGCTCTTGACCATCATCCACCTCAAAATTGGATCAGATGTTGGGCGTAGGCTGGCAGGTTGTACGTGCCGAACTGCGTCGGCTTCGTGCCCGGAAAGAACATGGCCAGCGCCGAATTGAACGGGTAGCTCCCGCTGACCGCGACACCTACGCCCTCGGCGTTGTCCGGCGACGGAGGCCACACCGTGCTGTTGCTCATACAAGTGCTCAGGGGATTACAGGTCTGGTTATTGGCCCCACTGGCCGAATATAAGGTGACGTTCCACTGCGACGGTACCAGTCCGAGGCCCTCGTTGGCGATCTCAGTCGCGATCGAGCCGATGGTCACGCCGCAGCTGTTTCCGCTGGCTGTACAACCCGCCCCGTGCACCACGGCGTAGCGGGCCCCTGCATTGACGGCATATTCCTGCGCATGGTAGATCCACATCCCACGCGCCATCTCTTCAATCGAGATCAGGGCGAAGATCAGCGGAATGCCCACTAGCGTAAATTCCAGCGTAACCGAGCCCTTGTGCCGACGCATGGCTACGACCTCACCCTCATCTGGACCACCCGCGTAATACTGATTTGGCCCGTCAACACTCCCGGTATCGGAATCAATTGCGGCGTCTGGTAGGTCACCGAAACTTGTGACGCCGCGGATCCATCGGCCCCCGCGGAGACCGATGTGGCCGTCACCGTAAGTGGAGCGCCGGTGCAGGTTGCGGACCCAAAGGAGCCATTGAATACCGTCGGTTTCGCCGCGATGTTCGGGGCATCTGCCAGTTCCGCGGTGGCGATGGCACAGGCGGCGGTGGTGTTACCGGCAGTCGAGGAACTGCTTGATGTATATAGAGCTGCCGTCCGCGCGGCGTTTTCCGTCGCCAGAAGTGCCCAGGAATAGAAACCCCAGTCAAACGTGCCGACAAAGAGAAAGAGTAGGTAGGGTACAAAAAACGCAAATTCCACTACGCTATGCCCACTCCGCTTGGTCCGCATAGCTTCACTTTGACCTCCTCTCGCAAGCTTGGCACACGCGGCGTTGTTTGGCTATCTATCCTCGGTTATCATTACATCTTTGTTACGTTGGCAGCTAACTCTCGATAACGAGATGGAAGTATTGCGAACAGATTGCCGGAACCCTTGTGGACATTCACCCGCTGCTTGATGGATCGGTGGTACTCCATGCTCTATCGGGTGGTTGTGGGCCGCCACAACTGGATATTTTTCGGCCCGACCATGGCGGCAAGACAGCGGCATTGTTGCGAAGCTTCTGGGCCTCGTACGCCGTCTCTACAGAATCAGCGCTCGGACACCGACTTCTCCGCCAATTCCCCGATAATCGGCAACGAAAACGCTTCCCCCTGGCTGGCCTTGATGATCATAAAGACCGACATGCCCAACAGGACGAACTGCACGATGGCGTTCACATGCACGTGCGGGACAACGCTGAACATGGGCTTGAGCACCCAGTCTTCAATCAGGTATGCGACGAAAAGATACAGGCCCTGGAAAGCATGGAAGCGAACGATCCGATTATCCCGAAAGCGTACCGAGGCCAGGACGATGATCGAGCAGATCCAGCCCAACGCCGGGATATAGCAGAGAATGGAAGCCGTGCGCGGCGAGATGGACGAAAACGGATCGCCCGGCCTTGGCGACGCAATCGGCTGCCGCGCGCCGCACCTGGCGCAGAACACATCCGCCGCATCCACCTGGTTCCCGCACTGGCTGCAAAAAGGCATCCGTAACTTGATACGTTACGATAGCGCACAATGTTCCGGCAAGCTCGTGGCGCGAAAGCACTTGCGGCGAGGCGCGGCAGCCCGGGATCAGGCCACTTTGAACGAGACCGATGCGACGTGGTTCTCCCACTCCAATTGCAGTTTCCCGGAATGGCCACCGGTTCCCGAGAGCGTCATCTTGTAAACCTCGACGAGCGCGGGCGGCTTGCTCATCTGCATCTTCACGCGGCCCAGGTCCATATTGTCTTTATAGGCCAAGCCCCATTCTTTGGTGTCTTTGCTAACGATCAACTCCCAGTGGTCGGGGTCGGCCACATTGACGAACAAGGTGTAATCGCCGGCCGGCACATGCAAACCCTCGATATCCAGATCGGCGTCGGTGTGGAGAGCCGTGGCGGAATTGGCGCCCGCGCGCCAGACCGGGTAGTGCGGGTCATGCGAAAGCAGGCCGCCGTCGCCGAAGATCTGCCGGCCGCGCACCGAAGGCGCTCCATATTTGATCACGATAGTCTTGCCGTCAATGGTCGCCGAAGTGTCCGCAGGCGGACTCTTCTGCGCGAAACCAGGACTCGCCGCCAGGGCGAGGGCGGCGCAAATCAAAACGGACTTGGTCATGAATTTTTCTCCTTCATTTCATACGGCATTCATCCACTAGGGATTTGGGGCTATATCACTAGACTAGCCTAACCCAGTTTTGGAGAGGGCGGCTTCGACCATTCGCCCATCCGATTGGACGCGTTTTCGCATTGGCGGAAGAAGTGCTTCTCCCAGGAGCGGGGTGCCATGAGACTTCTTGTGCTGATCGCGCTTGCCGCGTTACTGCTGGGCTGCCGGACGAACGAATCGCCGGAGGGCCAGGTGAACGATCTCGAAATCACGACGCAACTCAAATCCAAGCTGGCGGCGGATGTGGGCGTGTCCACCGTAGCGAACATTTCCGTGAACTCCACCAACGGCGTGGTGACACTTTCGGGCATGGTCGATTCAGAAGCCGCCAGGGCCAAAGCCGCGGCCGTAGCCAGCGCGGTGCCGAAGGTGGTGCGCGTGGTAAACAATTTGCAAGTCGTTTCGAAGGCCGGAAAAGTGCAGATGCCCGGCCCGCGCCTAAGCTCGCGCCGCGTTGTACCATATGTCAAATGCAGCAAGCGGAGCGAGCTGTCCTGCTGACGGCCTTGCTGGCCTTGGCCGCCGCCGCCGAACCAGTCAAGTTCAATCGCGATATCCGGCCCATCATGTCGGATACCTGCTTTCGCTGCCACGGTCCCGACAAGCGCGCCCGCATGGCCGGCATGCGTCTGGATCGCCGTGAAGAGGCGCTGAAAGCGACCCCTTCGGGCGCCGTTCCCATCGTGCCGGGCGATCCCGACAAGAGCGCCATCGTCCAGCGCATCTTCGCGGCCGATCCCGCCCGCCGCATGCCGCCGAAATACGCCGAAAAAACACTCACCGATACGCAAAAGGAAACCATCCGCCGCTGGGTTGCGGAAGGCGCCGTGTACGAAGGCCATTGGGCCTACCAGCCGGTGAAACGGCCGCCCGTGCCTGAGGTGGCGGATGCCAAGGCACCCATTCGCAATCCGATCGACAATTTTATACAAGCACGCCTGGCGCACGATGGATTGGCGCCCTCGCCCGAAGCCGACCGGCGCACACTTCTCCGCCGCGTGACTCTCGACTTGACCGGTCTTCCGCCCACGCCGCAAGAGGCTGACGCGTTCTTGAACGACCGGTCGCCGGATGCATACGAAAAACTGGTGGACCGGCTGCTGGCTTCCCCGGCCTACGCGGAAATGCGTGCCATGCACTGGCTCGATGCCGTGCGGTTTGCCGATAGCGCCGGCTTTCACGGCGACAACCTGTGGCCAGCCTGGCCGTATCGCGATTACGTGTTGCGCGCGTTTCGCGACAACATGCCCTTCGATCGGTTTACGCGCGAACAATTGGCCGGCGATCTGCTGCCCAATGCCACCACGGAGCAGAAAGTCGCGGCGGCATACAACCGGATGAACCGTGCGTCTGCCGAGGGCGGCCTGCAGCCCAACGAGTACCTGGCCAAGTACGGCGCGGATCGCGTGCGGACCCTCAGCACCGTCTGGATGGGATCTACCATGGGTTGCGCTGAATGCCACGACCATAAGTTTGATCCGTTCACCAACAAAGATTTCTATTCCATGAAGGCCTTCTTCGCGGATATACGCGAAACCGGCCTGATCCCGGACCGGGGCCGCGGTGCGTGGGGCGAGAAGCTGCCGCTCCCGACTGAAGAACAGAAGCAGCGCCTGGCTGCGCTCGACGAGCAGATCCTCGCCGCGCGCCGCGCTCTGGACGCGCAGGCGCAGCAGATGAAAAAGCAGCGCTGGGCATGGGAAGATCGCCTGCTGCCGGATTTCGAAGCCGGCAAACTGGCGTGGACCTATCAACGCCCCGCGTCGGCCACGGCGGCGAATGGCGCGAAGCTCACCATCTATAACGACGAAACCGTGGAGAGTAACTTCTATCTGCACGGCTCGCTCGTTTCGGAGCGCAAGCGCGGCGAAGGCCTGATCGTCGCGTCGGGTCCGAATCCGGATAACGAAACTTACACGGTCACGCTGCACCCCGGCGAAGGCGCCTGGACCGCGCTGGGCGTCGACGTGTTTCAAGACGAGAGCCTGCCGGGCACACGCTTTGCCCGCGGCGCCGATCGATTTGTGCTTACCGAGGTGGATGCCGAACTCGCCGAGCCAGGCGCTGCCCCGCGCAAGTTACCGTTCGTTCTGGCCACATCCGGAGGCGTTGGGGAGCGCGTCGAGAATCCGCCCATGGCCGCTATCGATGGCGATCCGAAGAGCGGGTGGGGCGTCACCATCGTCGAGGAATACAATCCGTTTCTCGCGCTGCGCTTCGCGGAGCCGGTACACACGCGCGCCGGTTCCATCATCACCGTGCGCCTGCATCACGATTCCGATCTGCGCCGCGCCACCATCGGGCGTTTCCGCCTGGCACTATCGGCCACTACATATGCCTGGCCGGAGGACGGCGAATCCGATTCCAAAACGAAGGCCAGCCCGCCTGATAATCCGGCGCTCACGTTGACCGTCGCCGCCGGCCGCGGCCTGCCGCCCGATTTGCCCAAGATCCTGCGCCGGCAGGAGGACGAGCGGAAACCGGAAGAGAAAGACGCAGTGCTGGATTTCTTCGAATTCTCCACGCCGGAATTGCAGCCGGCATATGTACGCCTGGCCCGGCTGCGCGGCGAACGAGATTTGCTGGACGCCGCCATTCCGCGCGTGGTGCTCACCGAAGCCACGCGCCCGCGCGTCACACGCGTTCTGCCGCGCGCCAATTGGATGGATGAAACTCACGAAATCGTGGAGCCGGCCATCCCGGCGTTTCTGGGCAAGCTGGAAACCGGCGATCTCCGCGCCACGCGCCTGGACCTGGCGAACTGGCTGATCTCCGCGCAGAATCCGCTGACCGCGCGGGCCTACGTCAACCGCTTGTGGCGCGAGTTTTTCGGGACGGGGCTTTCTAAGGTTTTGGAAGATCTCGGCTCCCAGGGCGAGTGGCCCGTCAATCCCGAATTGATCGATTGGATGGCGGCGGAATTCATGCATCCGGAATGGCAGGCGCAGAACGCCCACGATTGGGATGTGCGCCACATGATCCGCACCATCGTCACCAGCCACACCTACCGGCAAGCCTCGCTGAGCAACGCGCAGATCGACGAGCGCGATCCCGAGAACCGCCTGCTGGCGCGGCAGAATCGTTATCGCGTGGATGCCGAGATCGTGCACGATATCTCGTTGTCGGTCTCCGGTCTGTTGACCGAGAAATTCGGCGGTCCCAGCGTGCGCCCGTATGAGCCGGAGGGCTACCTGGCGGCTATGAATTTCCCCAAACGCGAGTACTCCGCCAGCCGCGCCGCGGATCTTTACCGGCGCGCGTTGTACACGGAATGGCAGCGCACGTTCCTGCATCCCACGCTGTTGACTTTCGATGCCCCCACGCGCGAAGAGTGCACCGTGAACCGGGTCAGTTCGAATACGCCGCTGCAGGCCCTCGATCTGATGAACGATCCCATATTCGTCGAAAGCGCGCGCGTGTTCGCGCAAAACATCGTAAGCCAGGGCGGCGCGGCATTTGACCGCCAATTGGATTGGGCTTTCGCGCAGGCGTTGAATCGTACTCCGGGCGCCGAGGAGCGGCGGATTTTGAAAGACCTGTATCGCGACAGTCTGGCGCGCTTCCGTGCCGCGCCGGAATCGGCGGCGGAGTTGATCAGCGTAGGAGAGGCACCGCGCACGGCGGCGCCCGCGCCGGAAACTGCCGCGATGGCCATGGTGGCGCGGGCCATCTTGAACTTACATGAGACCATCACCAGGAATTAAGTCGCCTAACCACCTGCCAGAATCCTCGCACCGCGCGCCGCTTTGGAGGGCAGGCTTTAGCCGGCGCGGGGCTTCAGCCCCGCTGCTCGGTTTTGGTTGCGGCTATGCTGCGCTGTGGGGCAGGCTCTCAGCCTGCGCGGAGCTCTCAGCTCCGCCGTGGCGACGCTGGAAAACAATGCGGTACAGGGCGGGACTAAGAGTCCCCCGCAGGCTGAGAGCCTGCCCCACAGGGAGGTGTTAGCGATGCAATCCGCGAACGACGGTTGTGAAATCTGCCGCCGCACATTTCTGCGCAACGGCTTAGCGGGCGTCGGCCTGCTGGCGCTGAACTCGCTGCTCGATCAGCCGCTGCTCGCTTCCACCGGAGTGGTCAACCCGCTGCATCATCCGGCCAAAGCCAAGCGCGTCATCTTCCTCTATCAAGCCGGCGGCCCCTCGCATCTGGAGACCTTCGACTACAAGCCCAAGCTGGCCGAAATGACCGGCAAGCCCATGCCGGATTCCTTCACCACCGGGCAGCAGATCGCGCAACTCCAGGGACAGCGCCTCACCTGCTTCGGCCCACAGCATCCTTTCCAGAAGTTCGGTAAATCCGGCCAGGAGATCTGCTCGCTGTTCCCGCACATCGGCAGCGTGGCCGACGACATCTGTATCGTGCGCTCCATGTGGACCGAGCAGATCAATCACGACCCCGCCCACACGCTAATGAACACCGGATCGATCATCACCGGGCGGCCCAGCATGGGGTCGTGGGTGTTCTACGGATTGGGAGCGGAAGCGGATAACCTGCCCGGCTTCGTGGTGCTGATGTCCGAAGGCAAGGGCGGCCAGATGCAGCCTATCGCCGCGCGCCAGTGGTCGAGTGGCATCCTGCCCAGCCGTTTTCAAGGCGTGAAGCTCAACTCCTTCGGCGACGCGGTCCTGCACGTCCGGAATCCACCGGGCGTGAGCGACGCAGCGGAGAGCGAATCTTTCCAGGCCGTCAATGCGCTGAATCGGCTGGAGTACAAAACCACGCAGGACCCCGAGATCCTCACCCGCATCGCGCAATACGAAATGGCGTTTCGCATGCAATCGAGCGTGCCCGACCTGGTGGACATGAGCAAGGAGCCGGCCAGCGTGCTGGAGATGTACGGCGCCAAGCCGGGCGACGGATCGTTCGCTTCGAATTGCCTGCTGGCGCGCCGCCTGGCTGAGCGCGGCGTCCGCTTCATCCAGCTTTACCATCGCGATTGGGATCACCACTCCGGGGTGAAAGCGAACGTGGTGATCAAGGCGCAGGAGACTGACCGGCCCACGGCCGCGCTGATCCAGGATCTGAAGCAGCGCGGCATGCTGGACGACACGCTGGTGGTATGGGGCGGCGAATTCGGCCGT
This sequence comes from Bryobacterales bacterium, assembly GCA_963818855.1. Taxonomy (GTDB): domain Bacteria; phylum Acidobacteriota; class Terriglobia; order Bryobacterales; family Bryobacteraceae; genus Bog-159. Next base: position 435,759 of record CAWFUH010000003.1, read on the forward strand.
ACGCCGATGTCGCAGGGAGATGGCCGCGACCATCATATTAAGGGCTTCAGCTTCGTGCTGGCGGGCGGCGGCATCAAGGGCGGCATCAGTTATGGCGCGACGGATGAGTTAGGCTATGCCGCAGTAGATCACGCCGTGGCCGTGCCGGATTTTCACGCCACTATGTTGTACTTACTCGGCATCGATCACAAGCGCTTCACGGTGAAGTATCAAGGGCTGGATGCGCGGCTCACCGGCATCGCGGGGAATGTAGTGAACGGTATCCTGGCCTGATTTTGGCGGCTGGCCTTCGTTCCTACGATCTCACTGCAACCGACAGCCGGAGTCCAAGAGAGCTGAGCACCGAGTCCAAGCTGGCGAGGGAAGGATTGCCCGACCCAGACAGCATCCGGTAAAGGTTCTCCCGGTTAAGCCTGGACCTCGCCGACAGCTTCCTGATTCCGCCTTGTGCCTCGGAGCCAGCAGAAAATCGCCGTAGGCAATTATACCGGCGTTCTCCATCGCGCCCCAGGAAGTAGTTAACGGTACGACGACTTGATCCAGCTTCTCGTATGGATACGGTGTTCCATAATATTCTTCGAGCATCGCGATTAGTAGTCCCGGCGTGATGCCGGCGGCGAACGATGCCTCCTCTTGCCGCCCGCGCGGTACGATGATCCGGCCGGGTACCCGTTTCTGCCGATGGGCTCGGTCGGGACGATCTCCAGCGGACCCACGGCAAACGCCAACAGGTAGGAAGGCAGCGGCTTGCTCTGGCGAAACCGCACCTCCCGCATGCCACCAGCTTCGTCTTTCTCGGCCTCCACAGGTGTATTCGAAAATGCATGCAGCTTCGCCGGTACATGCAGCGTCAACTGCCAGGGTGCTTTGTAAGAGGGTTCGTCGGAACAGGGAGAGGCGCGCCGCGCAGTCACTGGTTCGAATTTCGTGAAAATATACCAGTCGTTGCCCTGCTGCTGATGGAAAACCCCGTCGGTCAGCGTGCGGCTGATTTCTGCGGTGTAAGAGATGTGGAGCGTGGCGTCTCCCGGAGCGAGCTCCCGATCCGCAGTGATGGCAATAGAGTCCCCGCCCACGGATTCGGCTTTGGCCGAGACCTTGGCACCGGCCGCATCGATGGTCACGTTTCCTACAGTCAGCGACTTCCCATGCAGCCAGAGGGTCGAGGCAGGCTGCAGAACGGTGATGTCAATCTCCACCGATCCCGTGAAATGGTCCTCACCGGGAATCAGCCGCAGGTCTACCGCATACTGACGCGGCTTTGCCACTTGTGGCAATCGCAGCGCCGGCGGTGTCAGCGACCCGCCGTATATCAGAGGCAGAAATGCCGCCGATGCGAAGATTCCCGGGATACGAGCCATAGCCATCATCATACAAGCCTCGCGCACGTGGGAGAATCTTAACGTGGATGGCGTCATCGTCGTCGATAAAGCCGAAGGCTGGACATCGCATGATGTGGTGAGCAAGATGCGAGGCATCGCCAACACTAAAAGGATTGGCCATCTCGGCACGCTCGATCCCATCGCCACCGGTGTGCTGCCGCTGGTAATCGGGCGAGCCACGCGCCTGGCACAGTTCTATACCCGCAGCGATAAGATCTACAACGCGCTCGTCCGTTTCGGATTCTCCACTGATACATACGATCGCGACGGGATTCCCACCTCTGCGGAGTCCGCGCCGCGCTTCTCCGCCGCGGATGTGGAGAGCTTGCTTTCCCGCTTTCGCGGCGAGTTCCTCCAGGCGCCGCCGCCCGTGTCCGCAAAGAAAGTCGGTGGCGTGCGGGCTTATGCATTGGTTCGCCGCCAAGTAACCGTCGATCTGCCGCCCGTGCCCGTACGTGTTTACGAGCTTACATTGACGGAAGTGCGCGGTGCGGAGGTCCGCTTGCGCGCGCATTGCTCCGGAGGCACCTACATGCGCTCGATTGCCCACGATCTGGGTCAGGCCTTGGGATGCGGCGCGCACCTGCGCGAACTGCGGCGCAGCGCTTCAGCCGAATTTGTTCTGGATCAGGCACACACCATTCCGCAGCTCCAGCAATTGGCCGACGAGAACCGCCTGGCGGAAGCCCTGGTTCCGGCCGCGCGCTTGCTGCCCGATATCCCGACTGTCTGCGTAGACAGCCTGACGTTCGGCCAGATTCGGCAAGGCCGCAACTTCCCGGTTTCACCTTTTCGTGTCATGCAGGGAACCCGGCACATCAAAGCCGTATCGGCCGACGGTGAGTTAATCGCGATCGGCGAGGCCGTGTTGCCCAATATATACCACCCTATAGTGGTGCTTTGACCGGAGATGGCAAGCATTCCCGTAAGATAAAGTACCAGTATAAAAAGGTTGCAAAAATAATTCGCATTTACCTTTCATATAGGAGCGAATTGGGGTAGATTACTCAGTGGGGGAACCTTCGATGCCATCGCTTGCGGGGCCGCGCACTCTCTGGTTGGGTGTGGTGGTGTCGGCTCTGTCGCTCGCCAGTGTGGCCTCTGCTGGAACCGTGGACATCTTCAGCACCCCCGGCACCGGCAGCAACAACATCAGCGGAACAAATATTGGTATTCCGGTTTCGCCGGCTTGGGCTGTACCGACCAGTTCGCAGTACGAATGGATTTCCTACGGCGAAACTGGTTGCAATAGCTTCAACCCGCAAACAGGTATGTGCACGGCGGGTCCGCAGAATCCGGTGGCCACCACTGTGGGCGGAACTCCCACTGCGATTTTTTATCAAACCTTCGTGATAACCGACGCCCTCGATAGCGGTTTCCTCTATGTCTGGGCGGACGACACGGCCGCCGTTTATATCGATCCGGGAACGGTGACTAGCGGTACCGGCTCTGGCGGAACATTGGAATGGGCGGCGAACCCCGTCCCTGGATCCAATTGCGCGAATGGGCCGATCGGTTGCCTGCAAAACGCGGATGCCCAAATCGCCCTGGACCTGCCTACGGGAACGTATACTTTAGTTATCGACGCGTATCAGCTTGTGTCTTACTCCCCCTTCGGAGTAATGTACGACGCCGTGCTGACCAATACACCTGAACCTTCCACCTATATGTTAATGGGCCTTGGATTAGCCGGTTTGGGCACGCTAATCCGGCGTCTGAAGCGGTCTTAAACGCCCACGTTGGCGTGATTTATCGGAGTTGCGTTCGTAGTAGAGTGACGCTGAGGTGAGGGATGAAACGATACGAAAGCACTATAACGAAAAATAGTTGCAGTCACACCGAACCGTGGTATAAGGTTCCTATGCGGATTCTGTTTGTGGCGCTCGTTCTGACGGCGGTCCTTCCAGCGTACGGGTCGATTATTATCTTCTCGGGGGCTGCCACGGCGGGGACTCCTCCGCCGTCTTTAGAACCCGGCCAGTTTACGAGTAACACCGCGATCTGGGCTTTCACCGAACAGCAGGGCGTGACGTTAGCCTCGAACTTGCCGGTAGCCATCTCGACTCCGGGCGCGTGGGCCTGCTGCTCAAGCCTCTCGCCGGGCTCAATCGGAGCAGGCACGACTGTCAACAGCTATCTGCTGTATGCGTCGCCGGACACTACGGATACCGGCACCACCAATTACGTGGGTTCGATCACCTTCAGCCCGGGCGAGAAAGTCCTGGGAATCATCATCCAGTATCAGAATCTTTTCAACACAGATGCCCTTTTCGGCATTCCTGGTGTGACATATCCTGCCGCCGCCTTCATCCAGGCGGGACTCGAACCCCGCGACTTCGTCAACCTGTCATCCAACATGCAGACCGTGTACGTGGACTTCCATGTGGCCCCCGGCCATATCGATATGATCCGCATTCTGACGATGGCGACGACTGCGACACCGGAACCGGCCGCTTTCCTGCTGCTCGGTTCAGGTCTGATTGGCTTGGCCCTGTTTAAGCGGCGCCGTTTTGGACGTGGGACCGACCGCGAGTCTTAGCTGATCTCTTCCATCTCTTCGGTCGAAGCCAGGATTAAGCCTGAGGGTAGTTCCTCGCCAAAAATGCGGCCAAGCGTCTGTTCATCGCGCTCTTCTTCTCCATCTACTATCGAAAGATAGCGCTCCGAATGCGGCAGTGATTCCAGTTTACGCCGCACGCCGCTGAGCGTAGCGTGTGCCAGGTCGCGGGTGGGGTCTTCGGTTCGGCGCGCGATAGCCGCCAGGGCATCGCCTGCGCCCGCTGAATCGAGCGACAATAGCGCTTCGGCCCAACGCCCGGCAGCAGCCGGCGGAACAACCTGGTTGATAGGCCCATAAAACAGCTCCCGGGCGCCCAGGCGCGATAAACACCACAGCTCGCTTTCGCGGGCGTCTCCCGCCTTAATGCGGCGCACCAGCGCATCCCCCAACTCGATCCTGGTGCCGATGGGCAGCAGTTCCAAACTGGCGGCAGTGCGCCACATTTCCCGCAACAAGCTGCTGTTGAGGCGCTGCTTTTTGCCGCCGCGTGGCAGCAGGAAGCCCGATAGCCGCTGGTAAATGTCGTTCTGCTGGTTGCGATTCATGCCGCCCGCCAACCGGCCCCAAAAGATCCACCAATCAATTTCACACTGCACTTGGTTAGTATGTTGGAGCCCCGCGGAGTAGATGCGGCGCGCCTGCTCGATGCGAAAATCGTCCCCCGGAAAACCGAAGCCGGGGCGCAGGCAGAATCCCCCCAGGTTCAGCCAGCGGGCTTCGTACGCCGGGCTCTTTTTGCGCCCGTCTACCGCGGTCAGAAATGCGTCGGCGAGCTGCCGAATCGCCGCCAGTGGCCAGGAATTCTTCCCCAGTCCGAGTATCTGCTCGAGTTTGGCAGGTAGCTCTTCCGGTGCGATAGGCGATTTGGCGCCCGGCGAAAAGACCGCCGGAATCAGGGCCACGGCATCCTTCAGCGCCTGTTCAGCGATCACGGCTGCGGGCCTGCGTGCGGCGGGTTGCGCCGCCGTCTTACGCAGCTCGAATTGCAGGCGCCAACGATTCTCGCTGATCTTCGATTCGCACCAGGTCTCCAGCGTGCCGATTTCCGTTAGGTGCGCGCCCAACTTCACCGGGATCAGCCGCTCACCGGCTTTCTTGCCGAAACGGATCACCGCATTGAGCGGCGCGTGCGTGTGCAGATCGCCGCCCAGCGCGGCCAAATCCACGACATCGCCCAGACGGTCTTCGCTGCGCGTGAGAGAACTGTACAGGCGGAACGAGACGGGCTTGTTCGCGACCAACTGCAGCGCGTCATTATCGATTTCGAGAGCCGCGCCTTCCTCCGCGCCGCGCGGCACCAGGCACACAGCGGTCGCCTCGCCGATGCCGATGAAATAAGTCCGCGGCAGTCCGCCGCGCACCAGCACGCCGCTGCCAGTCGACCGGACATAAGAATAATACGCCGCGCCGGTAGCCACGGCCAGATCGAGATCGCGATTCTCGAAAACCTCCGGACGTTTGCCGAACCAGTGACTCACCGCATCGGCCACGCGCTGGCGCAGAATCTCCGGAATGAAAAATCCGCCGTTGAACAGAATGGCGTCGGGAGCCTGGCCGGCGCTTTCGAGGAACGCATTCAAATGCTTCGTCACCGCGGGATCGGAGACATATGGCAAGCCCAGCTCGCGGAAGAGGCTGCGCTTCTCCTCCTTGGGCATATCGCCGCGCTCGGTGATCGGCAGGAAGCCGTCGAGGGCCAGTTCCAGAGCTTCTTCGCGCAGCACTTCGGTCTTCAGTGCTTTGCCGATCAGCGCCGAACCGGTGCCCAGCACCGTGATTTCGACGCTCTTCAGATTGGCGTCAGACAGCAGCCGCTCCTTGGCGTTCGTGCATTGCCGGCGTAAACCGCTGCGCTGTCGGATGGAGAGCGGCACGCCCAACTTGGTTTCCACCAGCCAGGCGATGGTGAGATCCAGGTTGTCGCCGCCCAGCAGCAGATGCTTGCCCACGGCCGTGCGCGTGAAGTTGACCAGGTCGCCCTGGCGCTCCACTCGGATCAGGCTGAAGTCGCTGGTGCCTCCGCCCACGTCGCAGACCAGCACGATCTGGCCGTCGTAAAGCAGCTTGCGCGATTGCGCCAGGTTGTTGGCGATCCACGAATAAAATGCCGCGGCGGGCTCTTCGAGCAGCGTCAGCTTGGCGAGTCCCGCTTCGTTAGCCGCCATCACCGTCAGCTCGCGGGCTTCTTCATCGAACGACGCAGGCACGGTGAGAACGATATCCTGCTCGGCCAGGGGCAGATGCTTCAAGCGGTCCCAGGCTTCCCGGAATGCGGCGATGTAACGCGCCGAAACTTCCACCGGCGAAAGCACGCGGCCAGTCTCGGGCGAATCCCAAGGCAGGATCTTCGCAGTGCGGTCTACATCCGGATTCGACAGCCACGACTTGGCGGAGTGTACTAGCTTGGTCGGCACCAGCGCGCCCTGCTCGCGCGCGTAGACGCCCACCGGCTGGCCGTCTTCGAGAAACAGAAACGAGGGCAGCGTGCGGCGCGGCTCGATGCGCCCCGGCGCCACCAGTTGCGGCGTTTCAAATATGTGTATGGGAGGAAAGTCGCGATCTTCGGCTTCGCGCTCGTCGATATACGCGAGGGCGGAATTAGTGGTGCCGAGATCGATGCCGATTTTCATAGGGAATCGAGGCGCTGGGTGGCTTGCCCGCTTCCACGATAGCATGCGGAGTCACGCGTGGCGTACGCTTCAGCGTGCTGCGGCGAACTTCAGTTCGCCGTGGTGCTACCTGGGGAACCGCCAACTGAAGCCGACAGCAGCACGCTGACCGCCCGCAGAGACGCTGGTGCTGAAGCGTGCGCCACGGCGTGTGCACTTACTAAGTTAAGTTAGTTAGTTAGCTAGTTAGTTAGTTGAACTATCGACGCGTCGGCTTACTCCGCCGGCGCCGCAACCCGCTCCGTCGCCCCCGCCACCCGTACCACCACGATATCCCTTACGCGCTGCATCAACGCCGCCGCCACCGCGAAAAACACGCCGCCCGCCATCACCGCCAGCAATCGATTATTTCCCAACACGTGCACCATCACCCACCCGAAACCGAGCGACGCTACAATCTCCGGCATCACTATAAAGAAGTTGAAAATCCCCATGTAAATGCCGGTCTTCTCCTCCGGCAGCGACCCCGCCAGAATGGCGTAAGGCATCGACAGTATGCTGGCCCATGCAATTCCCACGCCCGCCATCGACCCGAACAGCAGCCATTTATTATGGATCACTCCCACCGAAATCAGTCCCACCGCCCCGCACAATAAGCACAAGCTGTGGGTCGTCTTCCGGCCCAACCGATTGGCCATCGGCGGCAGCACGAACGACCACGCGAAGCACACCCCGGAGTACGCCGCGGCGCAGTAGCCGGCCCACGCGATGCCCTCCGTATACAGCGCGCTGTGCGGATCCGTTGCGCCAAATACGTTGTGCGCCACCGCTACCGAGAAATACAGGAACATACAAAACAGTCCCAGCCAGGTGGCGAACTGCACCCACGCCAGTTGCTTCATGGTCTCGGGCATGGCCGCGATCGATTCCAGAATCTCGCGCGCGTTCTCGCCCAGGCCTCGCTTCTGCGTCTTCAGCTTGCGGAATGCTGCCAGATCGCGCGGTGGATGTTCGCCCGTGGTGGCAATCGTATAAATCACCGCGCCGAAGAACGCCACTGCGCCTAAGTAAAACGACAGCCGCACCGGCAGCGGGATGCGGCCTCCGCCGCCGTTTCCTAATAGCTTCAGCAGCAATCCCGGCAACACAGAAGCCGCTACCGCGCCCAGCCCGATGAACAGGCTCTGCATGGCGAACCCGCGCGTGCGCTGCTCCTCCGGCAGCAGGTCCGCCACGAACGCGCGAAACGGCTCCATGCTGATGTTGATGGATGCATCCAGTATCCACAACAAGCCTGCGGCCATCCACAGCGCCGAAACGCGCGGCATCAGGATCAGCGCCATCGAGCTCAGCAGTGCGCCCGTCAGGAAATAGGGGCGCCGCCGCCCCAGCCGGTTCCACGTGCGATCGCTGGCGTGCCCGATAATCGGCTGCACGATCAATCCGGTCAACGGCGCGGCCAGCCACAGAATCGGCAACTGATCGGCGCGCGCACCCAGATACTCGTAGATGGCGCTCATATTCGCCATCTGCAACGCCCAGCCGAACTGGATTCCCAGGAAGCCGAAGCTCATGTTCCAGATCTGCCAGAAATTCAGTTGAGGCTTATCGGTCGGCCCATCGCTCATAGATAGACACCATCTCTCTCAGTCTTTCCGCAATCGCCGGCGTCAACATCTCCCGGCGATAGCGCCAGCGCCAGTTGCCGCTGGGTACGGCGGGCGTATTCATGCGTGCTTCGCTGCCCAAGCCCAGCACGTCCTGTAATGGGAATAGCACAGTGTCGGCCACCGACGCCATCAGCGCTCGCATGAACACCCAGTGGATCTCGCGTCCGTCCGTCGCCAGATACTTCCGCGTGAAGTCGCGCTCTTCGCGAATGTCTGCCGCCGTGCGCGTGCTGTCACCGGCGCCCGCGCTCGTCCACCAGCCGACGGTCGTGTCGTTATCGTGCGTGCCGGTATAGGCAACACGGTCGCGCGGATAATTGTGCGGCCTGAAATCGGGCGCCTGCGGATCTTTTCCAAATGCGAATTGCAGAATCGCCATGCCCGGAAATCCGAACTGCTTCCGGATGGCCTCCACCTCCGGCGTGATCACGCCCAGGTTCTCCGCCACAATCGGCAGCTCGCCGAGCGCGCTCTGTAGAGCTGAGAACAGCGCCGCGCCCGGCCCCTTCAACCAGCGGCCATTCCGCGCGGTGGTCTCGCCCGCGGGCACTTCCCAATACGCTTCGAGGCCACGGAAATGATCCACGCGCACCACGTCCACCAGCGACGTCGCCCAGGACACCCGGTCGATCCACCAGCGGTAGCCGGTCTCGGCCATGCGGTCCCAGCGATAAATCGGATTGCCCCACAATTGTCCCGTCGCGCTGAAATAATCCGGCGGCACACCGGACATCACCGCCGGATCCCCAGCCGCGTCCAATTGGAACAAGTCCGGATGCGCCCATACATCCGCGCTGTCGTGCGCCACATAAATGGGCAGGTCGCCCATGATGCGGATGCCCTTCTGCCGCGCGTAGTCCTTCAGACTGCACCACTGCCGGTGAAACATGTATTGCGTGAATTCCACAAACGCCATCTCGCCGGCCAAATGCGACTGCCACCTAACCATCGCGGCCGGCTCGCGCGCGGCGATATCCGGCTGCCACCGGCTCCAGACGGCCTCTCCGCCGTGCGCCGACTTCAGCGCCATAAACAGGGCGAAGTCCGGCAGCCAGCCGCGGCACAAGCTGCGATATTCGTCCAGCTCGCCGTGATTCTTCCAACTCGTCTCGAAACGCGCGAACGCCGCGCGCAGTAGGCCGAACTTGAGCGGGATCGCGCGCGCGTAATCCACCGTGTCTGCCGGAAACAGCGGCGCTTCCGCCAACTCGGCCGCCGTCAGCAAACCTTCCTGAGCCAACTGCTCGGGACTGATCAGCAGCGGATTCCCAGCAAACGCTGAAAACAACTGGTACGGCGAATCCCCGAAGCCGGTTGGCCCGAGCGGCAGCACTTGCCAGATGCGTTGTCCGGCGGCCGCCAGGAAATCGACAAACGCACAGGCTTCCGGACCAAGATCCCCAATCCCAAACCGCGCTGGCAGCGAAGTGGCGTGCAGCAGAATCCCGCTCGATCGAGGGAAACTCACGGACTCATTGTAAGCCCGGGCGCCTCCAACCCCACCACCCTCAACCCGCCACCCACCGCTCCGGTGTCAAATGGATGAGAGAGCTCGCATGCCCCTATCCAGCGAAATCGGCAAAATCGGCGGCCGCCTGATTGCCGCCGCCCGGGTGGCATGCGTCGTAGCCGGCGTCTGGTTCGTTTGGGCACACAACATCCTTCCCCGGCTCGGCTTCGAATCCCTGGCTGGCATCTTCACCGAAGCCCTGTCCTACGTCGCCGTGGCGTGGGTCGGCGGCGCCTTCATTGCCTTCTGGGTCTATTTCGTGGTCGCCCTGGCGGATCTGCCCGATGCGACTCGCTTCTCGTTACGTGCGGCTACGCCAGCCATGTGGTTTGTGCCGTCCATAGTGCTGCTGTCTGTTCCCATACAGGGCGCAGTCGCGGCCAGCCTCTTCCTGATCGCCACCGCCACCCAACAATTAATCGCCAACTGGTCGGGCGTCGAATCCCCCAAGCGCCCGGAGCCGGTTTTCGCGGAGCCCCCGACCATCTTCGGCAGCGCGGGGCCGGACGGCACATTTCTGTCATGGAGCTCCGCACCGGTGTTGATGGCGTCGCTGTCCGTGCAGGCGGCCGCCGTGGCGTGGCTTTGGCATCATCCGGTGCGCGCGGCTGCCTTCTTTGCTTTGACCATCGCCATTGTCACATCGCTATCCATCACGGGCGGCGCCTACCGGCCCGGAAAACCGCCCACGCTGCCGCACTCCGCGCTCAGCATCCTGCTCACTTTTCTGCTGGCCGTGTCGCTTACCTTCGGCGGCATCGCGGTCCGCCGCGGCGGCGGGGGTTCCGCGAACGGATCCGACGCCGCTGCCGGAAACGGACCTCCCGCGGGCCAGCCGGCCACACCGCCATCTAACGAACTCCCACCGCCTGCCGACGGCGGAGGTTTCGGCGGCGACTTTCCGGGCGTCATCCTCCTGCCCGAATTGAAACCCTATCCCACCATCTTCGTTCCCGTACCGGCAGCGCCCGCCAGGCCCGCCATCACCCTTCCCACGGCCGTTCCCAAGCCGCTCGACATCCCCTTCTCCGGCGAGTATTGGATGTTCCGGCGGCCGGCCTCGCGCCCCCCAAGGCAATCGGTCATCCGCCGCGGGAGCGCCACCGACCTCTCGTTTCATACCACCGACGGCTGGCCGATGGAGATGGAGGCGCATCAGAAATTGGATACGCCAATCGGCGTCGCCTGCTGCCGCGAAATCCAACTCGCGATTCGGAGCACCGATCCGCATCCGGAGACCGTCTCTGTTGAACTGGTCCTGGTGGATAGCGTGCTGTTCCCCGCCCCGGGACAGAGTCTGGGAAACTGCGCGCCAGTCGGAAAGGTCCTGACCTATCGCATCCCACCCGACCCGGCGGTACGACAATTCGACGATCTGAAAGTGGTCTTCCACCGGGATCCAGCACGCGCCGACAAAAGCGCACGCATAGCGATCGATCGGTTCATCCTGGTTCCATAGTTGGCCCGCCGGCATTTACCGTGCCGTCCCCGGATTCGCGCTACGCTGTTTGATGATGCGTAGGGGAACGAATGTCGCGCTCGTCTTGGCGGCAGCCGCGCTTACCTTCGACGCGTCCGAGGCCTGGGCGCAGGGCACCATGCACCGCCCTGTCCCGGAGTCGGAAACTACCAATTCGAACGGCGATCTGAAGCCGGGTGCTCTGCCGCCAGGCCGAGCAAGGCTGAGTGGCACGGTCGTGTTAGCCGACGGCTCAGCCGCCAACGAGCTTGTGGACATCTACGCCGAGTGCGCCGGCAACCGGGTTCTGGTCGCCACTGCCGACTCCAAGGGACGGTTCAGCGTCAGCCGGGACAGCTTACGCAGTATCACCGGCACGAAAGCGTGCGCGTTGCACGCTTTTCTGGACGGGTACTACCCCGCGGCGCAACCCTTGGCGGACGTGAAACTGGGAAGCGATGAGAAAGTAGGGCGGCTTGTACTACACCCCCTATCGGCGAATGCGAACGGCTTTACAAGTACGGCGGATAAAGACGCCAGCAAGGCGCAACAAAAGATATATGAGAAGGCTCTCGATCAGGCAGCCAGGACGGAATGGTCGAATGCCATAGATTCGTTGCGAAAAGTTACGTCGGCTTACCCGCACTACAGTTCCGCGTGGCTAACCCTGGGCCTGCTGCAATTGGGCGGAGGGGATCGGCGGGCTGCGCAGATATCGTTCCTGGCGGCGGTAAGCGCAGATCCCACGTTCGCGCTCCCGTTGATTCAGGCAGCCAGACTGGAGGGGTCACAAGGTGACTGGAGTGCGGCGCGCGATCATTCTCAAAAAGCCGTTGACCTCAACCCAGCGGCCTTTCCGGATGCCTGGGCAATGCATGCGCTCGCAAACCTGAATCTTCAAAACATGGATGTCGCGGAAAAGAGCGCGCGGCAAGGACTGCGGGTCGACACCAGGCACGACTACCCCGAATTAGAATACGCGCTGGGGAGCGTCCTGGCTATCAAACAGCAGATTGAGGAAGCCATCAAGCACCTGCAGGCGTACCTGGATCGCGCGCCGCATGGGATCAATGCCGACGCGGCGCGAGGCACGCTGGCGCAAATGCGGAGGCCGGCCGCGGAGGTTGCGGCATCGCCGGCCGCGGAGGTTGCAGCATCGCCGGCCGCGGCTGATGAAAGCCATCTGATTCGCTCGCCCGGAGGCGGCCCGCCAGCCAGTGCGTTGCGCGAGCGCAATGCTCCGCTGTTATTGAAGACTCCCGATTACACGTGTCTGGAAAGCATCACGCGAACCCGGGTCGATACGCGTGGGAAGCCCCAGGACGCGAGCCTGTTTCGCGTTGAAATCGGCATCTCCAATGACCGGGAGATCTACGGCAACGCGGGTGGCAAGCGGTTCTCAGGCGAGGGCTTGGCGGCTATGCTCGGCAACACCTTCAGCACCACCGGGATGTTCGGTATGCTGGCGCGCGCACTGATCGCTGGAAACGGGGTGACCATGGCATTTGGCGGTCCCGAAGTCCTCGACGGCGAAGCCGTTTATCGATACGATTTCCACACTATTCCAGGCGAGGCGGGCTGGTCCATTCAGTACGGCAAATCCTCCGCACGAGCGGGAGAAGAAGGACGCTTCTTTGTGGCCAGGGCCGACTTGACGCTGCGACGGGTGCAGGTGCGTGCCGTTCAGATTCCTGCCGATTTGAAACTCAGGGAACTCGACGCGGTAATCGACTATCAGCCGGAGACGGTGGGCGCCGGCACGGTTCTGCTTCCATATGAGGCGCGGGTTCACGCCGAAGAGGGATCTGGCATTCAACGCCTGAGCCGGATGTTCTTCAATCACTGCCGCGCATTCGCTGCCGAATCGACAGTCTCCTTCGGTGCCGACAGTTCGCAGGACCAGGGTAGGCACCCGGAAAGCCGGGAGTTGCCGCCTGATCTGGAGATCGCTGTTTCACTCGCCTCACCGTTGAGCATGACAGCCGCAGCCGGAAACGATGTGCTGGCAGCCAGGGTTGCCGCGCCTGTGTCTCTGAGGGGCCACGAAATTATTGCCGCGGGCGCGGCTATCGAAGGACATGTGCGGCCGTGCCGTGGAGAGAGTGCCGTGATTATTGAACTGGATCGGGTGCAGACGCGGAACGGCTGGGAACCCTTCTACGCCCGCCTTGTCTCCGTGGCCTCGAATCAGGCCGGGTTTCAAGGCAGTGGGGGCTCGTCGAAGAAGGGCGATCCCGAGATTCCCGGGGTGGCGAAGATCGTTTTCGCTAATGGGTCAGCGGAACTGGCGGCCGGAACGCGGATGCTGTGGCAGACCGAACCACTGGCGGTCGCCCCGGACGTAGCTCAACCGCAGTTGAGTACCGGGATGGGTATACATTAAGTCATTGGAGGCCTATGAACCGGCGAGAACTATTCAAGAGCGCGGCACTGGCCGGCGCCTTCGCCCAGCAAGCCCACCCTGCACCCGCTAACAACCGCATCGGCATCGGCGTCATCGGCTGCGGCGGCATGGGATCCATGGACTTGGCGGATTTCCAGAAGCAGCCCCAAGCCGAAATCGTGGCCGTCTGCGACGTCTACCAGCCCAACCTCGCGGCCGCCCAAAAACTCACCGACGGCAAAGCCCGCACTTATTCCGATTTCCGCAAACTGCTGGACGACCGTGCGGTGGACGCGGTGGTCGTGGCCACGCCCGATCATTGGCATCCGCTGATCACCGTGGCCGCCTGCGATGCCGGCAAGGATGTTTACGTCGAAAAGCCCGTGTCCAACGTGGTGCGCGAAGGCCGCCTCATGGTGGAAGCCGCTCGCCGCAACAAGCGCATCGTGCAGGTGGGCCTTCAGCAACGCTCGGGATCGCACTTCCAGCGCGCCGCGCAGATCGTGCGCGCGGGCGAAATCGGCGAAATCCATTACGTGCAGACCTGGATCCACGAGACCAGTTCGCCCGAAGGCCTCGGCACACCGCCGGATGCCGAGCCGCCCGCCGGTCTCGATTACGATTTCTGGCTGGGACCCGCGCCAAAAGTCCCGTTTAATCCCGCGCGCTTCCTGGGCAACTGGCGCTCGTTTTTCGACTACGGCGGTGGCCGCATTACGGATTGGGGCGTGCACCTGGTGGACATCGTCCACATGGCCATGGGCGTGGATACGCCGCAAACCGTCACCGCATCCGGCGGCAAGCTTTATGTGCACGACCGGCGCGACACGCCCGACACGCAGGAAGTCACGTGGGAGTACCCCGGCTTCCTGCTGCATTACACGTGCCTGCTGCACAATTCCTATGGCCATAATGGCGACGCGGGCCACAAGCCCTTCGGCAGTTACGGCATCCAGTTCCACGGCACGCGCGGCACGCTGTTCGTCGACCGCGCCGGATACGAGATCACGCCGCAGATGAAGACGCACATGGAACCCGGCGGCATCTCGTTCCGGGCGGCTTTCGACGACCTCACCGGCATCAGCATGTACTACGAGCTGGAAGGCGCGGCGGGCCGCGGCACCACTTCCGTGCAGCACGTGCCCCACGTGCAGAATTTCCTGAAGTGCGTTGCGTCGCGCGAACTGCCGGTGGCCGATATCGAAATCGGCCATCGCACCACCACCGCCTGTCACCTGGGTAACATCGCGCTGCGCCTGGGACAAAAGCTGCGATGGGATGGACGCCAGGAGCGCTTCACCGGCAACGATTCGGCCAGCGAAAATGCCAACAGGATGTTGGTGCGCCCCTATCGCGCACCCTGGAAACTGGAAGGCATGCAAGCATAGGAGCCAAACATGGACGACACAACCCCGCCCCCCAACCCACGGCCCCCAGCCCCGGCGGCCCATCCCGCGCGGCGCCAATTCCTGAAAACCGCCGCCCTCGCCACGGCCGCGTCGTACAGCCGCATCCTCGGCGCGAATGACCGCATTCGCATCGGAGGCATCGGCACGGGCGGACGCTGCCAGTATCTGCTGAGCCTCCTGAATAAGGCGCCCGGCAACCAGATCGTGGCCCTCTGCGACGTGTACGAACCGCACCTCGATGAAGCGCGCGAAAAACTGGCGCCCGAAGCGCGCCGCTTCACTGATTACCGCAACCTGCTCGAGCTTCCCGATCTCGACGCCGTGGTCATCGGCGCGCCCGATCACTGGCACGTCCCCATGACCATCGACGCCGTACGCGCGGGCAAAGACGTGTACGTCGAGAAGCCCGTCACCCACCGCATCGAAGAAGGCGAACCACTGCTTGCCGCCGTCGCGCAATCGAAGCGCGTGGTCGAGACCGGCATGCAGCAGCGTAGTTGGCCGCATTTCCAGCAGGCGCGCGACATCGTGGCCGGCGGCGGTCTCGGCCAGGTCACCCTCATTCGCACCTACTGGTATCAAAATTACCTGCAAGGGCGGGCCGACCGCACGCCCATCGACGCGGCGAAACTCGATTGGAAGATGTTCCTGGGCTCCGCCCCCGCCCAGCCGTTCGATGGCGAACGTTACCGCGACTGGCGCTGGTTTTATGATTTCGGCGGCGGCTCGCTCACCGATCTGTTTCTGCATTGGGTGGATGTGGTCCACTGGTCGATGTCGAGCGATACGCCCACCGATGCGCAGGCCATGGGCGGCCACTACGTCATTCCGGAATTTCAATGGCCCGACACGGTCAACGCCGCGTTTCACTATCCCGGCAACTTCCTGGTGAATTTCGATTGCAGCCTGATCGGTTACCTGGAAGGCGGCGGGCTGGTCTTCCATGGCACCAAGGCCCTCATGCGCCTGCATCGCGGCGGTTTCGCCGTCTATCCCGAGCAGCCCCGCTATACCGAACTTCCCGATCTGAAGGATGTGGCGCAAGAAGTGCAATCGGCACACGACGGCGCCATCGAGCACGTGCAAAATTTCCTCGATTGCATACGCTCGCGCAATACGCCCAACGCGCCGGTCGCGGTGGGAGTGGCGGCGGCACGCGCGGGACACCTGGGTAATCAGGCCCTGCGTAGCGGGCAGACGGCGCGTTTATAACGCAGGCTCAGCGGCGCACAAAGTTCAGCGTGAACACTCTATCTTTGCCGGCTTCCCGCTTCGTCCACACCTCGCTAAAATGACTGCTGTCTTCGAGACGCAAAACCATGCGGCGCATGTGTGCCGCCGCCGGCGCCGGCAGGTTCTCCGCACTGACGAAGGTGAACACGAACTCGCTCGCGCCCGCCGTCGTAACGCGCGCCTGCAAATGGGCCTGGTGCCCGCCCTGCGTCAGTGCGCAATAGTGCGTCATGGCGATTTGATCGGCGCCGCGCGTGTAGATCGACAGCTCATTATCGGCTGGTATGCCGATGGTCTCTGAGATGGCGGTTCCGTCAGACACGAGTGCAATCGTATCGCTGAGCTTGCCGCCCGCCGGGCTGTCTGCCTCCCAGGTGCCCGCCAATGCTTTCAACCGGTCGAACATGCCGGCGGAGCCGCTCTGGGCGCCAGCCGCGCAGCCCGCCGCGAGCGCCAGAATCGCAACGCGGCCGATCATGCCGGAGCTCCTTGTAGCACGCGCTCCAGCATGGCGAAGCATCCCTGCCACCCGGTCGCGGTGCTCTCGAATTCCGCCCCAGCCGCCAGGCCCGTGTGTGTAAACAGCATCTCGGTCGCGCCGCCGCGGTCGAACAGTTCCACCGTCACCACCGATTCGCCGCCTAGATCCTCCCCGCGCTTCTCCGGCACGCGCTTCCAGGACCACGTGAACACCAGCTTTTCCGGCGGCTGCACTTCGCGGAAAACACCCTGGCCGACGTATTTGCCTTCCGCCAGCGGAATCTCGATAACGTAACGGCCGCCCGGCCGCACGTCCAGTTCCACATATTTCGGAACGTGCGTGGGAACATCCTTGCACATCCATTCTTCGAGTTGCGTCCGTTCAGTCCACGCGGCCCAGACCTGGTCGCGCGGCGCTTGAAAAATGCGGCGTATCTGCAGAGGCCGGTCCGCAGCCGGCGGTTCGGTGGTCATTTCACGTTCTCCTTATGTTGAGCTTTTTCATGTTGAGTCTTTTCCAAATACGCGGACAAAGCATCGAACTGGTTCTCCCAGAAGCGCCGGTATTGCGCGATCCAATCCGCCGCGTTCCGCATGGGCCGCGCCGTCAGGCGGCACCGGTGTACCCGTCCGTCCTTCCGCCGCACGATCAGACGGGCGCGTTCGAGTACCCGCAAGTGCTTCGAAACGGCGGCCAGCGACATCCGGTAGGGCGCGGCCAGCGCGCTCACCGACATCTCCCCTTCCGCCAGGCGCGCCAGCATGCCGCGCCGCGTGGCGTCGGACAGCGCCCCAAAAGTCGCGTCCAGGCGGCTCGCCTTATGCTTAACCATATGGTTTAGTATATATCAGTCTTGACTCCTCTGCCATTACACTGGCCCCACTGGCCGTCCGTGCACGCTACGAGGAAAAAAGGGGAGCGCATGCTCAATCTGAATCGGATCATTCCCATGCCGAAATCCTCGATGCGTACACGTACCTCGGAGAGGAAATCGAGTTGCCTTTCCCGTCGGCGAGGTAGAATGTAGAAATGTCGGAGTGGCGGGAGCACATCAGCATAAACCCGATGGTGTGTCATGGCAAAGCGTGTATTCGCGGCACGCGTGTCATGGTTTCCGTGATCCTGGATAATCTGGCCGCGGGCGTGTCCCGCGAGGAGTTACTCGAAAGTTACCCCTCCCTCCAGGAGTCCGACATTCATGCAGCCCTGGCTTACGGCGCCGAATTGGCCCGCGAGGGTACCGCGGACCTTCCTCTGGAACACACCGTTTGAGATTCAAGATCGACGAGAAACTGCCCGCTGACTGTGCAGTCATTCTCATCAATGCTGGGTTCGAAGCGGACACCGTTTTCGATGAGAACCTCGTAGGATCGGACGACTCAGTAATAGCGACCAGCCCCCGAGCGGAATACCGGGTATTGGTAACCCTTGACCTGGATTTCAGCAACATCCGGACCTATCCTCCCTCGCAGCATGCCGGGATTATTGTCCTCAGGCCCAGAAGACAAGACAAACGGACAGTGCTGAAGCTGATGGAACGGCTCATTCTGGCGCTGGCGAACCGAACGCCGGCTGGAGAACTTTGGATCGTTGAGACCGATCGGGTCCGCTTTCGTGGGCGGTAACCGAGCCGGTCAACATGCCAATCGCCAGTTGGTCCCGCTCATACTGCTGCTATAATCCGGGCAATTTGCCGCTTCAAACGATACGAACGATCTCACGGGCCAAGCCATTCGATTTCAAATATGCGGATGGCGAGGAGATTATCGTTTATCCTTCGGACGGCAACAAGCTTCCACACAGGCGGCACGCCATCGTGATCACAGTGTTCGAGCAGCAGGTGGTGAGGGATCGAATTCGTGACGCTGGGACTGTCGCGATAGGCGCTTCCCGCGACAAGCCTGCGGACGGTAGCTTAGGGGAGTTGCTAAAACAACACGGCTCGTCACCACAAATTTTGAGTTATCTTTCCGCAATTCTCATTAAATCAGGGATATTGTTCGGCTACGTCGCAGGGCGCGGCGCTCGAGTTCCGACAGGGGGCGCCGGCGTGAAGCTCACCGCATACCAACGCCGGCACCCCTGTAGCCTGCGGAGCAACAAGTGGAAATCTAAAAGACGGGCTTCTTGGTGTGCCGCCGAACTCACAATGCCACTGCATACCCCAGATCGGAAAGGCACTTTCTGGCGACCTCAAGTTCAGATACAGTGAAGAGACTGCTCCACGGAGCCTTGAGTATGAGAGCCTCGACGGTTAGTCGAGTCTGCCGCATTGCCAGAGGGCGGTGAAGCCGTCAGACAACCCGGGAGCCGCCAGCAAGGACTGGGCCGCCTGGAGCCCGCCAATGCTGCTAACCATCTGGAGGAATCTCGCCGCGTTGTAGTGACAGTCGGATTTGGCCCGTTTGTAGATTTCGAGCATTTCGTCGTGGAAGCGAAGTTCAATGCCCGGTTCGATCATAGCTGAGATTATCGCATCAACCTGCGCCGCAATGAGGCACATCTCCTTTCGCAGGTTCCCAGAACACTATGGGTAGAGCGATTAGTCTAGAGCGGCGGGAATGCGCACGGCCACGTAGATCGCGCGATACTCCTGCCAACACCCCGCACCACGACCGCGCTAAAATAGAATCACCTCCCCGCAGATCCGATAGAAAGAAGGCCATGCCGGAAAATCCGTTCGTCCATCTGCACTGCCATACCGATTACTCCCTGCTCGACGGAGCCTGTGAAATCGGCCAGCTCATGGACACCGCCGTCGAACAGAAAATGCCCGCCGTCGCCATGACGGATCACGGCAACCTGTTCGGCGCCGTGCAATTCTACAACGCCGCCAAGAGCAAAGGCGTGCACCCGGTCATCGGCTGCGAAGTCTACGTCTCGCAACAGGGCCACAAAACCCGCAGCGATACCGACCGCTACAACCACCTGGTCCTGCTCTGCGAAAACCAGGAAGGCTATCGCAACCTCATCAAGCTGGTCTCCACCGGCTACCTGGACGGTTTCTATTACAAGCCCCGCATCGACAAAGACCTGCTCGCGCAGCACGCCAAGGGGCTGATCGCCATGTCCGCCTGCCTGCGCGGCGATATCCCCGAAATTCTGCTGGCCGACCGCTACGACGAAGCTCGCCGCACCGCCTACACCTACGCCGATATCTTCGGCAAGAGCAACTTCTTCCTCGAGATTCAAGATCATCATCTCGAGCAGGACCAGCGCCTCATACCCGCCGTCAACCGCCTCTCGGTGGATACCGGCCTGCCCCTGGTGGCCACCAACGATGCGCATTACCTGCGGCGCGACGATGCCCGCGCGCACGAAATCCTGCTCTGCATCCAAACCGGCAAAAGCATAAGCGACCCGTCGCGCATGAAATGGAACACGCCGGATTTCTATCTGAAATCGCGCGCCGAGATGATGCAGCTCTTCGGCGAACTCGAAGAGTCCCTCGACCGCACCTGGGAGATCGCGCAGCGCTGCCAGGTTACCCTCGAAAAAATCAAGGAGCCCTTCCCGAAATTCGAGGTCCCCGCCGAGCACTCTACCGATACATACTTCGAATTCGTCGCTCGCCAGGGTTTCGAAAGGCGCCGGACGCGCCTGGAGGCTTTGCGCGCGACGGGCCATCTGAAGCATGACCTGCCGGAGTATCTGGAGCGCCTCGACCGTGAAATCCAGATGATCCAGAAGATGAAATTCTCGGGCTACTTCCTGATCGTCTGGGATTTCATCCGTTTTGCGCGCTCGAAATCGATTCCGGTCGGCCCCGGCCGCGGTTCGGCCGCGGGCAGCCTGGTGGGCTACGCCATGGGCATCACCGACATCGACCCGCTGCAGTACGGCTTGCTGTTCGAGCGTTTCCTGAATCCCGAGCGCATCAGCCTGCCCGATATAGATATCGATTTCTGCATGAACCGGCGCGGCGAAGTCATCCAGTACGTGACCGAGAAGTACGGCCGCGAGCAGGTGGCCCAAATCATCACGTTCAATACCATGGCCGCGCGCGCCGCCATCAAAGACGTAGGCCGCGCACTGGACATGAGCTTCGCTGACGTCGAGCGCCTCACCAAGCTGGTGCCCAGCGTCCTGAATATCTCCCTCGGCGACGCCATGAAATCGGAGCCGGGATTCGGCGAGCTGGAGCGCAAGGATCCGCGCGTCAGCGAGATCCTGCAAGTTGCGCTGCGTCTGGAAGGCATGGCGCGCAACTGCTCCGTGCACGCCGCCGGCGTGGTGATTTCGCCGCAGCCGCTCAAGGATCTCGTCCCGCTCTACCGCACCAACCGCGAAGAAATTGTCACGCAATTCGATATGAGCGGCCTTGAGAAGCTGCAGCTTCTCAAGATGGACTTTCTGGGTCTGACCACGCTCACGCTCATCGACGATGCGCTGAAGTTGATCGAGAAGCGGCATGGCGTGCGCCTCGTGCCGGAAGAACTGCCGCTCGATGACCCGGGCACGTATGATATCTTCGCCAAGGCGCTCACCAGCGGCATTTTTCAGTTTGAGTCGTCCGGCATGCAGGATATTCTGCGCCGCTATCATCCCACCCGCATCGAGGATCTCACTGCGCTCAATGCGCTCTACCGGCCGGGGCCCCTGCAGGGCGGCATGGTCGATGACTTCATCGACCGCAAGCACGGCCGCAAAGCAGTCACTTATGACTTACCCGAGCTGAAGGCGTTGCTCGAAGAGACTTACGGCGTAATTGTATACCAGGAACAGGTGATGCAAATCTCCAACGTCCTGGCAGGTTACTCACTGGGCGAGGCCGACATACTGCGCCGCGCCATGGGTAAGAAGAAAGCCGAAGAGATGGCTGCGCAGCGCCAACGCTTCGTCAAAGGCGGGCTGGAGCGCGGCTTCCCGCAGAAGAAGATCGAGAAGATCTTCGACTTAATGGAACAGTTCGCCGGCTACGGGTTTAATAAGTCGCACTCGGCAGCTTATGCCTATCTGGCCTATGTTACAGCGTACTTAAAGGCGCACTATCCGGTGGACTTCATGGCCGCGCTGCTCACTTCGGAAACCGGTAACACGGCCAAGGTGGTGAAGTATATCAATGAGTGCCGCGAGATGGGCATCATCGTGTTACAGCCGGATGTGAACGCCAGCGATTGGAGCTTCACCCCCGATGACACGGCGCCCGACGGTAAGGGGATTCGCTTCGGCCTCGGTGCAGTCAAGAACCTCGGGCCCAATGCGGCCGAAGCCATTCGCGCCGCGCGCGAAAAGCTGGGCCGCTTTCTTTCTATTTACGAATTTTGCGAGCACGTGGATCTCAGTTCCATTAACCGGCGCATGATCGAGAGTCTGATCCGCGCCGGCGCCATGGATTCGCTGGAGGGCACCCGCGCCCAGTTGTTCGCCGCCACCGAAAGCGCCATGGAAGCCGGGCAGCGTGTTTGGCGCGACCGCGAATGCGGCCAGGGCGGCCTGTTCGGCGACATGACCCCGGAAGAGGGGCCCGTCGAGAAACCCCTTCCGCAAGTGCCCGACTGGACCGGCCGCGAGAAGCTCCAGGGCGAAAAGGAGATGCTCGGCTACTACGTCACCGGACACCCGCTCGACGACTATGGAGATAAGGTGCGCGAGTTGGCTACGTATCACACCGGCAACCTGGAAGGCCTGGAAAAAGGGACTGAAGTCAGGCTGTGCGGCGTGCTCACTGGCATACAGCGTAAGCGCAACCGCGAGCAGAAGCCCTGGGCCGCCTTGCAGATCGAGGATCGTACCGGTGCGGTGGACGGCATGGTGTTCGCCGCGAGCTTCGAGCGGCTGGCCAGCCAGGTGGTAGAAGATAAAGCCGTGCTGGTGACCGGCCTGGTGCTGCCCGAGGAGAATGCCCCGCCCAAGATTTCCGTACAGGAGATTCAGCCGCTCGACACCGCCCGCGTCAACCTGCCGTCGCTGATTTCAATCCGCGTGTGGCTGGGCCGCAATGGCGTGGCGGATAAGCCGGCCGCGCTGAATGATCTGTTCCGCGCCAAACCCGGCGAGTCGCAAGTGCGCCTGCGCCTGGAGATGCCGCGCGATTTCTCCGTCATCCTGGACGTGCCCACCAAGGTGCGGCCCGACCGCGAATTCCGCGCGGCGATCGAGAAGATCTGCGGCCCCGATTGCGTGGAAGTCCTGGCGGGTTGAGAGACGTTCGGAACGCCCGCAGCCACTCGGGTTGACACCTTACCCAAATACTGTCATACTCTGGTAAAGTGTCAACCCGAGAGGAGCAACTGTGAGGATGCCCTTCTGGCCCCGTCGCAGGCGAAAGCAGCACGACTTTTCCGCCGAAATCGCCGCGCACCTGCAACTGGAAACCGACCGCCTGCGCGCGCAGGGACTCAGCGACCGTGACGCCCAAGCGGCCGCCCGCCACGCATTCGGCAGCATTACCTCCGCCGAGGAACGCTTCCACGATGCCATCGGCTGGATCTGGTGGGAGCACCTCAAGCAGGATTTCCGGTACGCCCTTCGACTGGTTGCCAAGGATCCGGTTTTCAGCGCCATCGTGGTGCTGACTCTGGCCTTCGGCATCGGCGCCAACTCGGTCATCTTTAGCGCCGTCCGCGCAGTGATTCTCCGCCCGCTCGCTTATCGCCAGCCGGACCGCGTGGTCCAGGTTTGGGATAGCGGCCCCCGCTCTGGGGGTGAGAGCGACTGGGTGTCGTTTCCCGACTTCCGCGATTGGGGCCGCCAGAATCGGGCCTTCGAGAACATCGCCTGCTACCGCTTCGCGCTGTTGACGATCACCGGCGGCGGACCCGCGGAATCCATGCTCGGCCTGGAAGCCACGGACCGGCTGTTCAGTGTGCTCGGCGTGCCGCCCGCGCTGGGGCGCACTTTCCTGCCGGGCGAAGATACTCCCGGACACGAAACCGTGGCCGTGATCGGCCATGCGCTCTGGCAGCGCCGCTTCGCCGCCGATCCCGCCGTCGTGGGCAAGCATGTGACCATTGAGGGCCGCAGCTACACCGTCGTGGGCGTGATGCCTCCTGCATTCCATTTTCCCGCCGCGGTCCCCTCAAACCTTACACTCCCCGTCGAACTCTGGATTCCCATGCGCCGCGCGCCGGATCTGGAAGAACGCAGTACCCACAATTTCTCTGCCGTCGCGCGTCTGAAACCCGGCGTGGACATTCGTCAGGCCGGCGCCAACATGCGATCCGTCGCCGCCGATCTGGCCCGCCAGTATCCCGCCAGCAACCAGGATATGGGCGCAACGGTCATGCGCCTCGAAGACCATATCACCGGCGACGTCCGAAGTGGCATGCTGCTGTTGCTGGCCGCGGTTGGACTGGTGCTGCTGCTGGCCTGCGCCAACATCGCCAACCTGCTGCTCTCCCGCGCCGAGGCGCGCCGGCGCGAGATGGCCGTCCGCGAAGCGCTCGGCGCGGGGCGCGGCCGCATGATCCGGCAGACTCTAACTGAAAGCCTGACACTCTCTTTGCTGGGCGGAGCGGCGGGCCTGGTACTGGCGTACTTCGGCAAGTCTCTCCTGCTCGAATACGGGCCGGCCAATATTCCGCGCTTCGGCGAGAGCACCATCGATACCCAGGTGCTGCTTTTTAGCGCCGCCATCGCGCTGGTATCGGGCGTGCTGTTCGGACTGGCGCCCGCTCTGGTCACCGCCGGCTCCGGGATGTACCGCGCTTTGAAGGAATCCGGCACGCGCACCACCGCCGGACCGGCAAACATGGCCGTCCGCAACATCCTGGTGGCCGCCCAAATGGCCCTGGCTGTGATGCTGTTGGTGGGGGCCGGGCTGGTGATTCGCAGCTTCGTGCACATGGTTACGCTCGATCCGGGGTTCCAGTCCGCCGGAGTGCTCAGCGGCATCGTCAGTCTGCCCGATTCGCGCTATCCCGATCCCGCCAAACAGGCGGCCTTCTTCGCCGAAGTTTTACGCCGCACTCGCGCTATACCTGGCGTCGAATACGCCGCGGTGTCCGACTCTTTGCCCCTCACGGGCATCAACGATCAAGGCTTTTTCCGCATCGAAGGCCGGCCTGAACCTTCGGCGGGACAGGACGGCCCGCAGGCCAACCGCCCGCACGTGTCGAACGGGTATTTCGAGGCGATGGGCATCCGGCTGATCGCAGGCCGTCTTTTCGACCAGCACGACCGCGCGGAATCGACGCCGGTGGCTATCGTCAGCGATGTCGCGGCGCGCCAGTACTGGCCGCGGCAAAACCCCATCGGGAAGCGCGTCAGCGTCGAATTTGCGGATGGTAAACCGATCTGGCGGCAAATCGTGGGAGTGGTTCACGGCACACGACATTTCGGTTTGGAGGCGCCCGCAAAAGCCGAGGTCTACGTGCCCTATGCCCAGTCGCCGTCGCCGTTCGCGCTGGTGGTGGTGCACGCGAAGGTGACGGCTTCCAGCCTGGCGCCCGCCATCCAGCGTGAAATCGCGGCCATCGACCCGCAGCAGGCGGCTTTCGGCTTCGAAACCATGGATAGCTTGCTGTCGAGCGCCGAAGCCAACCGCCGCTTTCAGACGATCGTTCTGGCCGTGTTCGCAGCACTCGCGCTATTGCTGGCAGCCATCGGAATCTATGGCGTGATGGCGTACTCGGCCGCGCGGCGCCGCCGCGAGATTGGTGTGCGCCTGGCCCTGGGCGCGCGTCCGGCGGATGTGGTACGGATGCTCTTCAAGCGAGGAGTGCTGCTCGCGCTCGCGGGAATGGCGGCGGGCTTTGCGGGCGCCATCGCTCTGACGCGTGTTTTGAAGAGCCTTCTGTTTGGAGTCTCTCCTCTTGACCTGGCTACGTTCGCCACCGTGGCCGTGCTATTGACTATCACCGCCGCCCTTGCGGCCTATCTGCCGGGACGGAGCGCCGCCCGCGTGGATCCTTTACAGGCGTTGCGCGAGGAGTAGAGACCAGTGACCAATTCCGTTTTGATTTGTGCCACCCTCGCCATAACGGCGAGTCTCAGTTACGCGCAGGATAGTCCGCCCGCGGACACCTCGCTCACCATTGGCGACAAGACAAGTACGATCAGGTATTCGGCGCCTTCCGTGCGCGGCCGGAAAATTTTCGGCGACACCGGCCTGCTCTCGCACCACCCGACCTACCCCGTTTGGCGCGCGGGCGCGAACGCCGCTACGGCTCTCCACACGGACGCCGACCTCGATATCCAGGGCCTCCGCGTGCCTGCCGGCGACGATACCCTCTTCGTCAAACCGATCCCGACCACTGGGAGTTGATCGTCAGTAAAGACACCAAAGAGTGGGGCTTGGCCTATAAGAAAGACATGGACCTGGGCCGTGTGAAGATGAGGATGAGCAAACCGCCGAAGCTGGTCGAGGTTTACAAAATGACGGTCCCCAGCACTGGAGGGCATTCCGGGAAGCTGCGGCTCGAATGGGAGAATCACGTGGCATCCGTGTCTTTCACGGCGAAGCGGATCACGCCATAGCCATTCGGGGCGAAGATGTCCAATTCGTAGGCTAGACAGGGGCTTCGGCGACCAATTGCGTGTTCCTGGCGGGATGATTGGAGCATCATGACACCATTAGTCATGTTGCCATGATGCTCTCATGAGGACCACGGTCACGCTGGATCCTGACGTTGAGCAGATGCTCCGCAACTCAGTTCGGGAACGCGGCATTTCTTTCAAGCAGGCTCTGAACGAAGCTATTCGAGCCGGTCTGACCAGCGGAAGACCACGCCAAACGCGGCGTTTTGTCCAGAAGCCTTTCCACCTTTGAGCCGTCTCGGATTTCCGCTGGGATAAGGCCCTGGCCATGACGGAAGCCATTGAAGACGAGGAACTCACCCGCAAACTGGCGCTGCGCAAATGATGCTAGTCGATGTAAATTTCCTGATTTATGCCGTGAATCAAGATGCACCGTTGCACGACGCGGCGAAGTCCTGGTGGGGAGAGGGCGATCTTGGAAGCGATCAGTGACCGTAGTCCATCCCGACCCTCACCACGCCCGGTTGCTCCGCGATCTCTTGCTGCCTTTAGGTACCGCTGGAAATCTCACGTCAGACGCCCATCTTGCCGCACTCGCCCTTGAGCATGGTGCGGAGCTCTGTTCCTCAGACCACGACTTTGCCCGGTTCCTGCACTTGAAATGGCGGAACCCCCTTGAGCGCCCGACCGGTCGTAACTAGCCCAATCGTAGCCTCGCACCGGCGCTGACGCCGGTGGTGCCATGCAATCGCTGAAACATTTTGGTACAGTCTTGTTCAGAAGCAGATGCCGTCGGAAATGACAAGATAGGTCCTTGGTCAGAGGTGAAGCTCGCCATAATTCGCGACTACATGCCGGCCTATTCGAAGCTCGTCACAAACCACAAACTTTACCATCTGTACATTGACGGATTCGCGGGTTATGGGATACACAAATCAAGAACGTCCGGCGTTTGAGGTACCAGGCAGTCCAGTGAACGCGCTCAACACAGACCCGCCGTTCCGGGAATACCATTTCATCGACCTCGACCCGGCCAAGGCAGAACACCTTAGTTCATTAGCGCAGGGCCGCGGCAACGTCTATGTTCATGACGGCGATTGCAACGAGATCTTACTTGCGCTGCTAGACAAGATGCGATGGGAGGACTACCGTCGTGGCCTTTGCCTTTTGGATCCGTATAACATCGACGTCGCGTGGGACGTTGTCGCCAAGGCCGGAAAGTTGCGGTCGGGTCGAGATCTTCCTCAACTTCATGGTGATGGACATGAACATGAACGTACTGCTCAGCCATCCCGAAAAGGCGTCGCCCGTTCAAATCCGGCGTATGAACCGGTTCTGGGGTGACGAATCGTGGCGAAATGCAATTTACGCCCGGCAAGGTGCCTTATGGGGCGAAGACATCGAGGTGAAACTCTCGGACTCAAACGCCAAGATCGCCGAAGCCTATCGAAGAAGGCTGATGGAAGTTGGCGGATTTCGGTTCGTACCCGAACCACTGCCATTTCTCAACCCTAACGGGGCCACTGTTTACTACCTTTTCTTTGCATCCCCAATCGAAACGGGGCATAACATCGTGATTGACATCTTCACGAAGTATCGCAAACTCCAGGGCTTGATGGCGAACAACTCACACATCGAATGGACCGACGCGACTTGGAAACCCCGTTTGGCGTAAGCCGCGCAGAGTGTTCGTCAATAGTATGAGTGATTTGTTTCACGACGAAGTCCCCACAAGCTACATAGGACAAGTGTTTAACGTGATGAAGCGCGCCCATTGGCACCAATTCCAGGTGCTGACGAAACGCTCCGGGCGTCTGCTCGAATTAAATCAAGTCCTCGACTGGCAACCACACATCTGGATGGGAGTCAGCGTGGAGAGCGAAGACTATCTCTTTCGCGTGGATCAGCTGAGAAGAACCAGCGCGGCGGTCAAATTTCTCAGCCTCGAGCCGCTGCTGGGGCCGCTTCACAACTTGGTGCTCGATGGCATTGATTGGGTAATCGCCGGCGGCGAGTCTGGACCGCACGCACGTCCGGTAGACCCGCTCTGGGTTCGCGAGATCCGCGACCGGTGCCAGTCAGCTCAAGTCGCTTTTTTCTTCAAACAATGGGGAGGCGTATTCAAGTCCCGCACGGGCCGCCGTCTGGATGGACGGGAATGGGACGAAATGCCGACCGCTGCCCGCTGAAATCTTTTTTCCTACCCCTTTGCCGTTTGCCTCGTCATACGCTACATTGGTACACGATATAGCGGCTTACGCCATAGTCACCGAGAGGGAAAATGTCCAATTCGCAGGCCGGCCTCACGCCCGCCATGTTCAACGTCCTATTAGCATTGGCCGACGGGGAAAAGCACGGTTACGCCATACTCAAAGAAGTGGCCACGCATACCGCGGGCGAAGTGCAATTTTCCACCGGCACGCTCTACGGCATCATCAAGCGGCTGCTCGAAGAAGGGTTGATCGCCGAAACTGCCGCCCGGCTCGCCAACCCGCATGACGATCAGCGCCGCCGTTATTACCGCCTCACCGGCGATGGCCGCGCCGTCGCGGTTGCCGAAGCCCGGCGTCTGGAAAAAGTACTGGCGCGCGCCCGCTCCAAGCGGCTGATTCAGGCGCTGCGGGGCGTTTAACAAGAGGAAACCATGCCGCGATCGCGACTTGCCGACCAACTATACCGCGCCGTGCTCCGCCTTCTGCCCGCCGACTTCCGCAACGATTTCGGCGACGACATGGAAACTGCCTTTCGCGACCAGCGCGCCGATACGCGCCAGGCCGGTGGCCCGCGCGCGGCGCTTCGCATGTGGGGCGCCACCATCCTGGATATCCTCCGCATGGCCCCCCGCGAGCACCTCAACGTGCTCGCGCACGACACCCGTTATGCGCTGCGCATGATGCGCAAGAACCCCGGCTACACCGTTTCCGCCGCCCTCATTCTCGGCCTCGGCATCGGCGCGAATACATCCATATTCAGCGTCGTGGAATCCGTTCTGCTGAAACCGCTGCCCTACGCCGCAGGCGACCAGTTAGTGGTGCTGCACCAGCACGCCGCCAAGCTCGGCGCGGACGACCTGCGTTTCTCCGTTCCGGAAATCGCCGATTATCGCGGCCAGAACCGCACGCTCGGTGAGCTCGCCGAGTATCACAGCATGACCTTCACGCTGCTCGGCCGCCACGAAGCGCATCGTGTCCGCACCGGTGTGGTGTCGGCCGGGTTCTTCGATATGTTCGGCGTCCGGCCGCTGCTGGGGCGCACCTTCCGCGCGGGCGACGATAATCCCGGCGCGCCGGCCGTGCTGGTGCTCAGCTACGAGTTCTGGAAATCGGATGAGCGCGGCGATCCGTCCATCATCGGCAAGACCTACCAGATGAACGATCGCGTGCACACGGTCATCGGCGTCCTGCCGCCCATCCCGCAATATCCCAACGATAACGACGTCTACATGCCTGTGTCCGCGTGCCCGTTCCGCTCGTCGCCGCGCATGATCGCCAACCGGGACGGCCGCATGGTGCGCCTCTTCGGCCGCTTGAAATCCGGCGTCTCCCTCGATCAATGCCGCGCCGACCTCTCCACCATCGCGCGCCGCCTGGAACAGGATTATCCGAAATCGTACCCGCGGAGCGCGGGTTTCGGCATCACGGCCGCCGCGCTGCGCCACGAGCTGACTGAGCGTGCCCGGCCGATGTTTCTCCTGCTGTTGGGCGCCGCGGCGTTCGTGCTGCTCATCGCCTGTGCCAACGTAGCTAACCTCATGCTGGCGCGCATGGCGCAGCGCGAGCGCGAATTGGTCATTCGCACCGCCATGGGTGCAGGCGCCGCGCGCCTGATGCGCCAATTGCTCACCGAAAGCTTCATCCTGGCGCTGATTGCCGCGGGTGTGGGAGTGGCTTTCGCGTCCGGCAGCCTCCGGCTCCTGACCCAATTTGCCGGCGAACTGACACCCCGCGCCCGTGAAATCGGCATGGATCGATGGGTTTTGCTCTTCGCCGTTTTCTGCGCCGCGGCCGCGACTGTCGTCTTCGGCTCCATGTCCGCCCTCTACGCGCGCGCCGATCTCTCCGCCGGGCTCAAAGCCGGCAGCCAGCAGGTCGCCCCGCAGTCCCGCCGCAATTGGATCCGCGGCGCGCTGATTGCCGCGCAGGTGGCGTTCTCCTACGTGCTTCTGATCGGCGCCGGTTTGATGGTCCGCAGCTTTATTCAATTGCAGCAGGTCGATCCCGGCTTCGTGCCGCAGCGCGTCCTGGCCGTTGGCTTCGACCTGAACTGGTCGAAGTACACCACCAGCGTCGCAGCCAATTCTGTCGTCCGGCGTCTGCTCGATAAGATACAGGCGCAGCCAGGCGTAGCCATGGCTGCCATCTCTTCCAGCTTCCCGCTCGATCCGGATACGTTCGGCATGCTCGGCATGGATCAGACGTTCCAGATCGAAGGTACCGTGCCATCGAGTGCCGAAAGGCCGCCGGTGGCGAACCTGCGTACAGTTACGCCGGGCTACTTTCAGGTGCTCGGAATTCCGCTCGTGAGCGGCCGGCTGTTTCGCGAATCCGATAACGGCGACGCGCTTCCCGTTGCCATTATCAGCCGCTCTCTCGCTCGCAAGAGCTGGGGCGGGCAGGATCCCACCGGCCGGCGTATCTCGTTCGACGGTAAGAAATGGATTACGGTCGTGGGAGTCGTCGGCGACGTCCACGAGTTCGGATTAGCCCGCGCCGCTCCCGAGCAGTTCTATACTCCCTTGGCCCAGACTGGCATGCCGGGAAGCATCGTGGTGCGGTCCGCGGGCGAACCCGCGGCCCTGACCAACGCCGTGCGGCGCGCCATTCAGGATGTCGATTCGCAAATCTCAATCACCGAGACGAAGACGCTCGAAGAGGCCCGCTCTGATTCGGTTTCCGCGCCGCGCACCATCGCGCGCCTCTTCGCCGTTTTCGCCGGCATCGCACTGCTCATCGCCGTCACCGGCATTGCCTCCATGTTGGCTCTCTCGGTGCGCCAGCGCATCCGCGAGATCGGCATCCGCATGGCGCTGGGCGCCACCCCTGCGGACATTGTGCGCACGGTTGTCAGGGAAGGCATGCTGCTGGTGGCCATCGGCTTGGCCCTCGGTGTGGCCGGCGCTGCGGCGCTGACCCGCACCCTGAAAGCGATGCTCTTTGAAATTGCGCCGGGCGACCTGCTCACGTACATTCTGGTTTCGACCGTGTTATGCGGCGCAGCGCTGTTGGCTGCCTACTTGCCGGCGCGGCGCGCCGCCGGCATCGATCCGCAAAGCGCCCTGCGTTGTGACTAGGAGAAAACTAATGCCTCTACGATTTCTGCTTCCCGCCGCCGCGTTGGCCGCCGCCGCGTTCCTCATGGCCGGCGATTCTCCGCACGCCGGCGCGCCCCAGTACAACACCAAGGGCGAACTGCAGTTTCCCGCCGACTACCGCGAGTGGGTGTACCTCAGTTCCGGCCTGGGCATGTCCTACGACTCAGGCTCCTCCAACGCCGAAAACCCGACGTTCGATAACGTCTTCGTGCTCCCGTCCGCCTACAAGGCTTTCCTCGAAACCGGCCGTTGGCCCGACCCGACCGTCTTCATGCTCGAGGTGCGCGCCTCCGCGTCAAATGGATCGATCAATAAAGCGGGGCATTTTCAAACCGATCGGTTGGCCATAGAAGCGGAGGTGAAGGACGCCAGCCGCTTTCCGGGCAAGTGGGCCTTCTTCAGCTTCGGAAAGGGATCCCCCAGCGGCCGGCAACTGGCCGCCACCGAAGCTTGCTATACCTGCCACGCCGAACACGGTGCGGTCGATAACACATTTGTGCAATTTTACCCGACTCTGCTCACGGTGGCCCGGCAAAAAGGCACGCTGAAGTAGGTTTTAGCCCCGGCTTAGCCCCCAAAGTCCTTCCTAAATAAAGAAACGCCGATTACTTGGTATATTTAATCGGCTAACGCTTGACGAAAACGGGCTGTTCCGTGCACAATTAAATTATCCGGCTGCTCCGGCTGGCGTTCTGTATTTCTTAGGTTGCTGGCGATTTAGAACAGGTTTCGCTGCCTGGGCGCGCGTGTTTGGACGGATATGAAGTGTTTATTTAGCCTCCCCCGTTTTCCTCATCTGGTAATCGCTCTTTTTCTAATCTCCACGGTTTGTTTTGCTACTACTACGCGGCGCCACCACCGGGTGATTCATCACACTGCGTCCTCTGCGCAGGCCGCGGTCGTTCATCCTGCCACCCGCGCCCTGGTGCATCGTGCGGCGTATCACCCGACGGCCACGCCCGGGGCAGTGGTGCGCGGCGGCCCGTGGACTGAGCCGACTTATGCAGATTCTACCCTGGGCGACAACGCCGATGGCGAAGATCTGGACGTACGCCGCGCGGCCGTCGAGGCGCTCGGTGCATACAACGGCTCCGTAGTAGCGGTAGAGCCCAGTACGGGCCGCATTTTGACTATCGTCAACCAAAAGCTGGCGCTCGGCAGCGGCTTTCAACCTTGCTCCACTATCAAGGTCTCGGTTGCGCTGGCGGCCCTCAGCGAAAAAGCCGTCGGCAATGATGGCCGGCTCTTCCGTCATGGATATAACCTGACGCAGGCGCTGGCACACTCCAACAACTACTACTTCGCCACTTTGGGCAGCAAGCTCGGTTTCGATAAGGTTAGCTATTATGCGCACCTTTTCGGATACGGCGAAAAGGCCGGTCTGAATATTCCGGGCGAGAGTTCCGGACGTTTTCCAACTGCGCCACCTGTTAACGGGGGCGTGGGTATGCTGAGCAGTTTTGGCGAGGAGATTGCGCAGACGCCCTTGCAGTTGGCCGCATTGATGTCTGCTTTGGCCAACGGCGGTACGCTTTACTACCTGCAATATCCGCGCACCGCGCAGGAAGTTAGCGAGTTCGCGCCGCGTGTCAAACGCCAGCTGGAAATCTCGAACCTGATTCCGGAGCTAAAGCCTGGCATGCTGGCCGCCGTCGAGTACGGCACGGCGCACCGCGCCCAGCAGGATGAACCCATCGCCGGCAAGACCGGAACCTGTACCGACAGTCACACCCACCTGGGCTGGTTCGGTTCTTTTAACGACATCGGCAGCAACAAGCTGGTGGTGGTCGTGCTGCTCACCGGTGGACGGCCGGCGATCGGCCCCCTGGCGGCAGGCGTAGCCGGTGAAGTCTATCGCAACCTTTCCCAAAAGAACTATTTCGCCAAGGGCAAGCCCGGAACAATCCCCTCACTGATTTCCACGCAGATTTGTTGCGCGAGATAACGCTGGTACTGGACATGCACAGACCTTGTTGAGCGTGTTTATTGCACGCGCTCCGAGGTTACAAATGTCACTATTTGCTTGGATCGTTCTGGGATTCGTTGCGGGATTCATCGCCAGCCACATCGTGGACCATCGTGGCGAGGGCATGGTTCTCGATATTCTGCTGGGTATTGTGGGAGCTGTCATCGGCGGGTGGGTCGCGCACTTGCTTGGAGTAGCGGGCATCGCCACCCTCAATCTATATAGCATCCTCGTGGCTACGGTGGGGTCAATCGTGTTCTTGTTTGTCTATCACGCCATCCGCCGAAACGTGGTGGGCCGTCGTATCCTTTGAATGGCGATTGACACTGTCCGGGCCGCCGCATCAGAATAGCCGGATGAGGCGATACTGGAAAGTTCTGGTAGGAGCGATATGCGGCGCCTTTTTGGGAGCAGCCCTGTCAGTGCCGCGCGTACTGCATCTCATTACCAGCATTCCCGCCTTCGCGCTCGACCGCGAGTTGTTGCGTTATCGCGGATTTCTGCTTGCCTCAATCGCGGCCTGGGCCCTGTTCAGCCTTTACTGGGAGGCGGCGGCGAAGAACGCATCTGCTGCCAAAAGTTCGGAATCCAAGTCCTCGCGCGGGCTGCACGTGTTTCTGGTGAATGCGGCATTCCTTTTGGAGATCGTGCCGATCCACGCTTTGGGCCGCTTCCTGCCGGCATATCCTCTGATCATGGCCGCAGGCTTGGCCGTAGAGGCAGCCGGATTGTTCCTGGCGGTTTGGGCGCGCCGCCACTTGGGCCGGCACTGGAGCGGCGAGATCACCATCAAGGTGGAGCACCAACTGATCCGCTCAGGGCCGTACCGGCTACTGCGGCATCCCATCTACACCGGTCTTCTCACGATGTATGCCGGCGTAGCTCTGGTTAGCGGCGAGTGGCTGGCGGTGATCGGCGTAGGGGTGGCGATACTCTCGTACCGGCGCAAGATCCGCCTCGAAGAGAGCACCCTCGGTATAGCCTTCGGCGCGGAATATGATGCCTATCGCTGCGGCACGTGGGCGCTGCTGCCCGGCTTATTCTGAGTGCGTCTCCCGGTGCACCAAGGCCGGGGAAAACGCCGGCAGGCAAACTGCGATATATTCCGCGCCGCCATCTTCCGGCGTACTGTAGCGCACCCACTCGCCCTGATGCGCCACGATTGCCTGGCCGGACTTTACATCTATAACGCCCGCCCGCGTCTCGACGCGCAGCATGCCGCGCAGCACTACGGTGTACTCGTCAAACAATGGAGTCTGCGCGGGCTCGATCCAGCCTGCGGGACTCTCCATGCGCGCGATGCTCACACTTTCGGTCGCGGAGTTGACGCGGCCGACGTATTCCGAGATCCGCTTTGGAAGATTGCCGGCGGACGCAATGATGGTTGGCTTTTCGATCAGGTCAGGCATCGGGTTTTCTCAACGTCGTACACTCTGCGTATCCCGCGCACGAGAGCACGGGCAGCCGTGGATACTTCGGAAAGCGCGGGTCGCTGGCGGATAAGGTGCAAAGATAGAAACGCGAACCGCGCTCCGAACAGATGATGCGCACGCGGGCGCAAGTATCGCATAATCCTGCTGCTTCGCTGGTCACCTTCTAGAAGCTTAGCCGGATTCCCAACTGCGCCGCAAATGGGATGCCCACGGTGGTGCCGGGTCCAAAGAAGTCGCCCAGCGCACCGGCCGGTACGCGCAACTGGTTCAGACTGGTGATGGGCTGGGTCGTCGTGCAATCCGGATTCAAGCAAAAGGCCGTGGCGTTCGTCAGGCTATTCACCGGCACAGGCAGCGCCGCCAGATTGGTGACATAATTCGCGCCGGGGTTGTTGCGGTTGAACAGATTGAAAATTTCGATGAATGGCATCAGCCGCGCCCGCTCGCCAAAATGAAACGTCCGGTTGACGCGGATATCGGTCTGGATATAAGGCGTGCCGCGGAATTCATCCATGCCGGTCTGGACGCCGTTGATCACGGCGCGATCGTCCAGCGTATCCCCAAATCCGTTCACATCGACGGGCGTAGTGAGTGTGAACGGCCGGGCACTTTCGGCTTGGCTCATCACGGAGAATTCAAAGCCGCGCGGCAGATGCACGATCCCGGCCAGCACCGCGCGATCCGTCACGTTTTCCCCCGATGGTCCGTAATCGCCTTTGGCGAACGCATGCAGCGGATCGCAGACGCCGTTCACATAGTCGAACAGTTCGCCCAGGACGCAGCCCCAGGTTTCGGCGCTCGACAGCGTGTAGTTGAAGATCAGGCTGAAGCGCGAGACGTTGGCCTGCAGGTGGACCGATACGCCGTCGTAGCGCGAGCGGTTGTCCGTGCGAAAGACAGTGATGTCGGGAACGTCATTAGCGTAAAGCGGCGAGATGAGCGTGTACCCGGCCTGGTATTGATAGCGGCGGTAGCCGTGGTTACCTTCCTCGTGCGTCCAATCCGCGCCGAGCGTCCAATGCGGATTGAAGGCGTGCTGCACTCCTGCGCTGGCATGCAGGGCGTAAGGCGTTTTATACGCCGGATCGATCAGCGCGCCGGCGCCGCCGTTGGCCGCACCCGGAAGACAGCCGGCATCGCCTGGATGGACGCACGGACCGGGCGGCTCGTTCACGGCCTGAAACGCAGTCACCCAGCCATTCTGCGCGAGGTCGTTGTAATAGAGGCCGAAGCCGGCGCGAATCACCGTATTTCGCGATTGGCCCGGCGCGTAGGCGATTCCCAGGCGCGGCCCGAACTGCTTGCGATAATCGTGCGGCGCGCCCGGATGCTGAAAGAGTGGAATCTGCAGAGCCTCGATGGTGAGCAGCGCTGGATTATCCAATTGCGAGCGGCCGGAGGCGGTGAACAGGCCGAAGGTAGTGTCGTAGCGCAGTCCGTAATTGACGGTGAGCTGTTGCGTTACCCGCCAGGAGTCCTCCGCGAACAAACCCAATCGCTGGACATTCTGCGTGAAGCTGCCATTGCCGGCCGGCGTGTTCGTACAGGTGGTGCCGGGCGTGACGGACAGAGCCGCGGTGGGCGTGCAGGTCAAGTCGACCGCGAATTGCTGCAGGTCGGTGAGGTAGTCTACCGGATTTTGCGCGAACACAGTGAGGTTCTCGGCGTTGCCGGGAAGCGCGCCGCTCATCACCGGCTCGTGAATAAAATCGATGCCAAAGCTGGGTGCATGGCGGCCGCTCGAGTGCGCCACCGCATAATGCAGTTGGTACTTTTCCTGATCCCGCACGATGGGAAAGGCCGTGATCGGCGTGACGAACTGGTTGTCGCCGAAGGTTTCAAATCCGGAGATGGTCTGCGAGGTGGAACTGAACGGGAAGGCCAGCGCAAAGCCCAGCTCGGAGTTGCGATATTCATTCAGCCGCAAACCGCTCGCGCCCAACGTAAAAGTTCCCAGCCACGTGGGACTGAAAATGAACTGCTGACCCAGCACCAGGTTCATATAATTCGAATGCCAGGTGGCGCCGGTGGAGGGCAGGGTAGCTTGCTCCACAAAAGCGTTGTCGGTGGTATAGGTGTCGAGCGAACTGCGCAGGAACCACTGCGACCGTGTCGATTGCGACCAATCGAAGCGCAGGTCTCCCAGATAGTCGCGAAACGGGACGGGGACATTATCGGGTACCGATATCGAATGGATGCCCGGGATCAGGCCTTGGGATGCCAACGAAGAAAGCGCGTTGAACTGCGCGAGGCTGGCGGGACTATACGCGATGCTGGCGTCTTCGTGGACCGCCTCGATGGAGGCGAAGAAGAACAGTTTGTCCTTCACGATCGGGCCGCCCAACGTGGCGATGTAGTTCTGCCGCGAGAATGGCTGCTTCGGCAGAGGCGGTGGATTCTCGATCGGATAGCGCGCATTGAGCGCGGCGGCGCGGTCGTAGAAAGCCGCCTCGCCATGCCAGGTGTTGGTGCCGCTTTTGGTGGTGATCTCGACCGAGCCGCCCACAGTGCGGCCGATGTCCGCATTTTGCTGGGAGGTCTGGACGGCGAATTCCTGAATCGTGTCGGGCGAAAAGTTTTCGAGGAAGCCGCCGATGTAATCGTCGGAATTATCGGCGCCATCGACGGAGCTGACATCGTTAAGGCCGGAACTGCCGCCGAACGACACGGCCGTAATCCGCGCCTTGGTGGGGTCGGACGGCTCGACCGGCTCGGTTCCGGGCACCAGAAAAGCGATATTGGCGAAGCTGCGATGCGCCAGCGGTATGGTTTCCAAATCCTGGGCGGTCACAGCGCCGCCGTGCACCGCGGAGGTGGTATCGAGGGGTTCGGTAACGATGGAGGAGGCTTGCGCCTGCACATTCAGCTGCTGGCTCTCCGGGGCGAGGCGCAGCGTGACGGCTACTTCGCGAACGGAACTCACCACCACGGTCACCTGGGAGGCGGCCTCCGCAAAGCCGGGCGCGCGTACGTTCAGTCTATAGTTACCCGGCGGCAGATCATCGAAGCGGAATTCTCCGCGGGCGCCTGTTTTGGTCTGGCGGTCGAGGGACGGCCCGGCAGAGTGGAGCGAGAGGTCGGCGGACTGGATGACGGCGCCGGTGGCGTCATGGACTGTGCCCACCAGGCTACCCCGGAAATCCTGGGCGGAGAGTGTCGCGGCGAGGATGAGGATGATGAGCAGGAGGGGGCGGGTCTGGAGACCCGCCGCAGACCTGAAGGTCTGCCCCACGAACCTATTGGCGCTCGAAGACAATGAAGTCCACTCCCGGCGGCGGCAGTTCCTGGTGCAACTCGAATGCGGGACCATGTCCCGCAGGCAGGTTTTGTACGTTGAAGGTGCCGCTCTCACTCAGGTGATAGCGCTTGGCGGTGAAAGCTGCGCTGCCCCATGGCAGATTGGCGATGCGGAGCGCATAGCCGCGGTTGTTTCCATAATTGATGCCCGCCTGGCGCGACATCCGGCGGCCGCCCGGCCGCGACGCACGGTATTCCGGCGGAATTTCGTAATTGGAAATCAGCAGCCGCACTTTGCGGCGATCGGCGGAGCGCCCGGCGAGTACGGAGAATCCCAACGTATCCGCGCCGGCGACGGGCAGCCGTTCGGGCGTGTCGAGCATCTGGCCGGCGGCCCAGAAAACATACGCGTTCAGGGAATAGCTGCCATCCGTCGTGAACAGCCGGTGCGGACCCGCATCCGCGCGGTAGTAGGTGGCGCGGTTCACGGCCGAGTCCTGCAGATAGGTGAGGACGTTTCCCAGGAAGGCCGCAGCGTCCATGGGCGATTGATTCACCTGCTCGCGGGCCGCCCGTCCCGGCGCCGTGTTCCATTCCGTGACCAGCATTTCGGTATTGCGGAATCCGTTCGTGTCCAGGAGTTGGCGCATGACCTGGCCAATGCGCACCATATCGTAAGGGTCGAATGAACCGCCGTGATAATGATGCCAGGAGAAGAAATCGAGCGGAAGCCGGTGCGCGGCGCAGTAGCTCATGAATCCTTCGCGATAGGGTCCGGGCATGTCGGGAACCGCCAAAGCCGGAGCACCAACTTTAAGCGTTGGGTCGAAGCTTTTTAAGGCGGCGGCGACCTTCTGATACAGCGTGTAGTACTGCTGCGGCGTGCCGCTCCAGAATGGCGTAATGGCCCCCGGATTCCAGGAGCCCTGGGCATTAGGTTCGTTCCAGACTTCCCAATAGCGGATGTTGTCGTGGAAGCCGTTGGCCCATCCGGCGTTGTAATGCATGGCAACGTGCCGGACGATGTTGGCGTATTTATCGAAATCAGCCGGCGGGGTGCCATCGGCGCCGAAACTTCGCCCGATGCGATAGCACAATTGCGCGCCGGAACCGACTACGCCCGCGACGAAACGGTCGGTGGGTCCAAAATTGTAGCTTTCGGGCCTTTCAGGGTCGGCGCTCCAATTGGGGAAAACGGTGAGCGAGGAAGCGTCCGCGCTGATGGGGAGTCCGCGGGGAGGATTGGTCCAGCGGGCTTCGATATCCACCGGTCCAAACAGATCGTGGGCGCGGATGAAATCGATACGCAGCGCTTTGTATTGCGTGGTGAGATCGACGCCGGTGCCCGGCCGCAAGGGCAGGGGACCGTCGCACACTCCCTGGAAAGAACGAAGCGTGCCGATGGTGCGCGCCGCATCTACTTCCACGGTCCGCAGACCGACGCCGGCAGCCAGAAATGCCAATAGGACCGTAGGCGGCATTCTATTTCGCCTGGAAGCCGATGGTGGTGGCCACCACACCCAGTTCACGCTTGTCGGCTGCGCCAGGGGACATGGTTTTGTCCAGCGAAAAATCGGCGCGCGCCGCATCGCCTCCGAGCAGGCTGGCGGGAACGTCGCGGCTATAAATGAACTGGCCGGGCTGGGTGTAAGTTTCGGAAGGCAGCGCGGCGCCGTTCACAAACGCGGAGATCGTAACGGACTTTAACTTTTCGATGGATACAGGTGGAAGCGTGAACTTGAGTTGCAGGACGGCGCCCCTGGCTGCGGCGGCGCGCGGCGGGCGCAACAACACGGAGAAGCGGGGACCAGTCCAGCGCCAGGCGTTTTGTTCCACGCCATAGAAGCCGCTGAGCAACTGGGCAGCGGCCTGCGGGTCGGCCGTGGCGACCACGGTGGCCAGCGCCGGCGTTTCTTCTATGGTCCGCACGTTCGTGGGCTTGTGCCGCCGGCAACCGGCGGGCAGCAGGGTCAGGCACAATACCAGCGCCGCCGCGGCCAAGGCAGGCAGGCGCCGGCTCGAATCGGGAATTCGCATCAGTCTCCGCTCTTCTCCACTTCCACCAGGCAGCTATAGAAGGTTGGTCCGCCGCCTTTGTCGGTGAGGCGCTCGGCGGTGAGGGCATTCACGTTTTGGGAATCCGCGGCCATACGCGGCCAGCGCACGGCGGGCACGCAGACGACGCCGCGGCGCACCACGCCATCGACCTGCGCGCGCAGCAGGCAGGATCCGCGGTCGTTATATACGCGCACCTGGTCGCCCGAGACGATGCCGCGCGCCGCCGCATCTGCGGACTCCATGTACATTGTAGCGGTGGCCGTGTCGTTTTCCGGGCGATTGCCGAAGGTGGAGTTCATGCTGTCGTCGTGTTTGGGCGAGATCATTTCGAGCGGGAAGCGCGCGCGCAGGCGCTCGTCTCCGAAGCGGGATTCCACGGGCGGGGCGTAGGCGATGGACTCCGCGTGGAACTCGCACTTGCCGGAAGGTGTGCCGAAGCCGCCATTTGCAAAGGGCAGGAAGGGATCGGCGGCGGGCGCGACGCGCAGGCGCACGGAGTGCTCGCGCTCCAGTTCCTCCAAGGTGATGCCGCGCACGAAGGGATGCGGCGAATCGAGCAGCGTGCGGATCATATCGTCTTCCGAATCGGCGAAGCAGGCGTCGTCGAAGCCCATGCGGGCGGCCAACGCGCGGAAGACTTGCACGTTCGTTCGGGCTTCACCCGGCGGGCGCAGCGCGGGCCGAGCCAATTGCAGGTGGTAGTGGCCGTATGCCAGATACAGATCGGTGTGCTCCAGGAACGTGGTGGCGGGCAGCACGAAGTCCGCATAATCGGCGGTGTCGGTTTGAAATTGTTCCAGCACCACCGTGAACAGGTCGTGGCGCGCGAAACCGCGGCGCACGGCATTCTGATTGGGCGCGATGGCGGCTGGGTTCGAATTGTAAACCACCACTGCTTTGACCGGCGGGTCTGTCACTTCGTTCAGCACCTGCCCCAACTGCGACATGTTGATCAGGCGCGCTTCGCGGCCCAGCACGCGCTGCTGAAGATCGGCACGCTCGAGCCCGGCCCTGTTCAATTGAAACGCCTGCGAGGTGGAAAGCTGCAGGCCGCCGCCGATTTCTTTCCACGATCCGGTGAGCGCCGGCAACAGGGCGATGGTGCGCACGGCCATGGCGCCGCGGTCGCTGCGCTGCACGCCGTAATTCAGGCGAATGGCGGCGGGGCGGGTGGTGGCGTATTCGCGGGCCAGCGCCACGATTTCATCGGCGGCGATACCGGTGAGTGCGGCGGCGCGTTCCGGCGGATATTCGTTGGCGCGCGCGGCCAATTCGGCGAAACCGGTGGTGAAGCGATCGATATAATCCGCGTCGTAAAGCTTCTCGCCGATGATGACGTGCATCATACCCAGCGCCAGCGCGGTGTCGCTGCCGGGATTGATGAAGAAATGCTTGTCGGCGGCCGCGCCCGTGCGGTTCCGCCGCGGATCGATGGTATAGAAGCGCGCGCCATTGCGGCGGGCCTCCACGATGAACGGCCAAAGATGGACGTTGGTGCCGAGCACGTTGGCGCCCCAGGCGATGATGAGCCGGGCGTGGCGGAACTGTTCCGGTTCGGTGCCGTAGCGGAAGCCCAGAGCGTCCATAAGGCCGGCGCCGCCCGCGGAAGAACAGATGGTGCGATCGAGGCGCGATGCGCCCAGGCGGTGAAAGAAGCGCCGGTCCATGCCCGAGCCGTTGAGCAGTCCCATGGTGCCGGCGTAGCTATAGGGCAGGATGGCTTCGGGGCCGAAATCCGCGGTGATGGCTTGCAGGCGCGCGGCGATTTCATCCAGCGCTTCATCCCAGGAGACGCGCACGAGGCGGCCCTCGCCTTTGGCTCCGGCGCGGCGCATGGGATAGAGCAGGCGCTGCGGCGAGTATTCGCGCTCGAGATAGCGCGCGACTTTGCCGCAGAGGAATCCGCGGGTGACGGGATGGGCGGGGTCGCCGCGGAGCCGGGTAGCTTCGCCGTCCGCGCCGATCGAGACCAGCATGGCGCAGGCATCCGGGCAATCCAGGGCGCAGACGGAATGGCGGATTTCAGGCACTTAGGAGGATTATAGCAAGCGCGTTTGGAGGGCGGGCCTGGGTGGTGTCTGAAAACCGACCCAGCACGCGCCGGCTGGCCCCGGCACCAGCCACCGAGGATCGCCGGGGTTGGCCGCCGCCAACATTTTCGAATTGGACGGCGGGGTTCGAGAATCATTGAGACCGTGAATCAGCAGAATGGGGGTCGAGCTGTGCCTGATGCTGTTGGCCGGAGATACTCGCCGGAAATCGAGCCCATCTGACAAATTGGCATACAACGCACCGCAACTCACGACCAGCTTCGCAAGCGGAGATCCTATATAAGCCGGCAGCTTCGACATGCGACGAACGCGGCACTCCACAGTCTCTCGAAGATAGGCAAAGGGACACTCGGCAACGATGGCCGCGAGCGAAGGTTCAACTACGGCAGCCTGGATCAGTATGGATGCGCCCAGCGACTCGCCGAGTCCGTAGATTTTGCCGCAACCTTCTGCATTCATCCAGTGCGCCCAAGAGATGACGTCGTGTCTTTCGAGGAGACCGTATGTCACGAAATCGCCGCCACTTGCTCCATGTGCGCGGCTGTCGGGCACGAGGACCGCATAGCCCTTCTCCAGAAACATCGGCGCGAATCGCACGCTGCCGCAGTTTCCTTTCTGCTTCACTGGGCGCAGCCACCAAGCGCTGAGCTTCGCGTTATCACGCGCGGCGATCTCCACAGTTTCTGTGTCCGGCGGAGCCGGGGCCACCGATCTTGGAACATGTAGGGCTACCGCGCAAAATCCCGCACCGACGATGATGATGATAAAGACTAGAGCGCCGACCGAAACAGCAGCTCCTGCGATTAACGGGTATTTGAGGCGAGCGAACC
Organism: Bryobacterales bacterium; assembly: GCA_963818855.1. GTDB lineage: Bacteria > Acidobacteriota > Terriglobia > Bryobacterales > Bryobacteraceae > Bog-159. The sequence continues at coordinate 478,761 of CAWFUH010000003.1, forward strand.
GTCGTAACATATCCGCAGCCGTTTACTATCCTATTCTTCATTCTTGAAGGGCTGGCACTGCGTCCGCGCGGGCGGGTCTGGAGACCCGCCGCAGACCTGGAGGTCTGCCCCACGGAGTTTGTTGAAAACAAAGGGCTAGTTGGGTTCGAATGGTAATCCGTGTGCAAATTTCAAACAGCTTGGGCAGCGAAACGCTCTAACCCGGAAGAAAGAGTAACATGCCGGTTACGCGATTTCGGTTGGGCGATCGTCTGGAGGCGTTTGTTTGTCTCGCCCGCGTGAGCCTCGGGACGTGTGATCCACTTTTCCGCCCCTCCTTTATGTTGTAACCTGGGTATTTGCCGGTACGCCTTAACAGCGGAAGCTTAGAAGCAATGCCGGCCGGTCCGGGGCCGCATGCTGGTCGATTTTGAGGTTATCAAACGCGCACAGGCGGGCGACGCGCCGGCGTTCAACGAGATCGTGCTGGCATACCGGAAGCGGACCCTGGGGACGATTGCGCGGCTGATCTCCAGGCCGGAAGATGTGGAGGATGTTGGCCAGGAGGTGTTCCTCCGGTTGTACTTTTCGCTGGATCAGCTTCGCACAGCGGAAGTCTTTGAGCCGTGGCTCTACCGGCTGACGGTGAATGCGGCCTATGATTATCTTCGGAAGCACCGGCGGCGGATGGAATCGCGCATGTCGGATCTTTCCGAGCAACAGGTGATGCTGGCTGACGCGATGGCCGGCGGACTAGTGGATCACGATGTCAGGCAGAGGAAACAGATCTCGGAGGCGGTGGACGCCATGCTGAGTGCGGTTTCGGAAGCCGATCGGATTCTGCTGACGCTGAAGGAAGTGGAAGGGCTTTCGTTGAAGGAGCTTGAAAAAATCTATCGCGTCAAGGAGAATGCTCTTAAGGTGCGGCTGTTCAGGGCCCGGCAGCGGGTGCTGAAAGCGTTCGGCGAAGCTGGCAAGGAACCGAGCGCGAAAGGTGCGGCGAAAGCCGAAATATAGAAGTATGAATTGGACAAACAGAGGCGACGACGGAGAGCTGGACGCGTTGCTGCGGGCATACCGGCAGGCTTGCCCCGATCCGGAAGCGTCCGCCAACTTCATGCCCGAACTGTGGCGGCGCATTGAGGAGCGGCAGCGGTCGGTGTTCTTTATGGGACGCTGGGCGCGGGCCCTGGTGACTGCGGCTGCCGTGCTATCGGTGGCGATGGCGACTTACCTCTACATTCCGCATGGCCGCACTTCGATGTTCTCTGTCGAGAGCTACGTGGAGGCGCTGGCCGCCGGGCACGCGCAGGACCCGCCCGATCTGCCTGAGGCGGTTGCGGACGAACTCTGATGCGCCGGTCTAATACTGCCACCCTGGTTTACCTGCTGGTGGTTTTCGCCAGTGGGGCCGTAGTCGGTGGGTTCGCCACGCGGCTGTACGTGGCGAAGACCGTGAGCGCGACCGTAAGCGCACCATCGCCGAGCCATGCCGATTTACGCAAGCAGTATCTGCAGGACATGCGCAGCCGGTTACATCTGACCGAGGCACAAGTGGCTAAGTTGCAGACGATTACGGACGCCACCGGCCAACGTGTGCACGAGATGAAGAAGACCATCGGGGATGAACACATCCGGCAGGTGAACGATATCCTGGACGATGGCCAGAAGGCTGAATACGCCAAGATGCGGGCCGAGCGGGATAAGCACCACCAGGAACAGGCCAAGAAGTAAAGACAGCGGGGCTGAAGCCCCGCGCCGGCTAAAGCCCGCCCTCCAAACCCGCGCGCACTGCGAAGGTTCTGACGGCGGGTTGTAGTAACTTACGCTACGGGCTGGGCCTTCTTGGCGGCGCGACTTTCCTTGTACTTCTTCTCAAACCGCTCTATGCGGCCCGCCGTATCCATCAACTTCTGCTTCCCGGTGTAAAAGGGATGGCAGTGCGAGCAGATTTCCACGCGGATGTCGCCCTTATGGGTGGAGCGGGTCTTGAACGTATGTCCACAAGCGCAGATGACGTTAATCTCGCCGTAAGCGGGATGAATACCGGCCTTCATTTCTAGTGGGGTCCTTTCGAGACTTTCAGTATAACAAAAACGGACAAACCCCCGGGGACGCGTGAACAGCACACGCATCCTCGGGGGGTCAAAGGTAGCCTACAAATTAAACCTGAGGCTTGGCATACGCGAGAGGCAGCCGGTCCACAGGAACTTGGCTTCGCCACTGGACGAAGCCGGCTACGTCAGAGCGGTCGACTCAACAGTCGGCCACCTCGCGCGGTCTACTGTCATTCATTATTCTGGACCACCTCCTTTTCCAGTGATATTTACATCCTATAATCGGCTTGTAATTTTGTCAAATGTTTTCTTACGTAGCCCAACAAGTGGGCGGCTAGGTGGCAAACAGCACTATAACTTGCGGTTTAAGTAGCGGCACATCACCATGCCGTCCAGGATGTTGAAGGGGAACTGGCCAGTGGTGTAGTGGCCGCAAGGCAGCGTGAAAACTTCATGGGGAAGCCGGCGGCCGCGAAAATAGTCGAGCACCTGCTGCGAATACACGGGCAGGAAGGTGGAATCATGCCGCGCCCAGATCAGCAGGCTCTTCAGGTCGCGGGTGCGCAAGCGGTTGAGGTAGGCGGCGGGGCTGATGACGGACCAGTATTCGCGCAGTTGATCCGCGGTGACGGCGTCCGCCAGTCCTTGGCGAATGTGCCCGGTGGATAGACCGGTCCAGATCACGTCGGAGAAGTACATGGACACGTGGTTGAATACGCCGGTGGAAATGCGGCGGTCATGCGCCGCGGCAATGAAGGCGATGCAGGACCCCAGGCTGGTGCCGAGGATCCCGAGCCGTTCATAACCTTGCTGCTGAAGCCAGTCGAGGCAGGCGCGCGCATCGATGACAGATTGCCGGGAAGCGTGGATGGTGCGGCCGAGGTTGCTCGAAACGTGATAATCGGCACGTTCCAGTTCGGGCGGCTTGCGCGGCCCGTGGTAGGCGAGATTCATGCGCAGGGCCGTGATTCCGAACCTGTTCAGCAGACGGCATAAGCCTAAATGACCTTGTTCGTCGGCATTCCACTGGGGCAGCACCAGAACGGCGCGGCGGTCACGCCGGCGAGCGGGAAAGAATGCCGCATGCACCACATTGTTTTCCGGGTAGGGCGTTTGGATGGGACTGGTGAACGTGAGCTCGCCGGCATCGAGGCGGTAATCCCGCGGTGTCGCGAAGCCGAAGAAACGATCGGAATCCGCCAGCACGCCGCCGACAAATTCGTGCAGCGCTTGACCGGAACTCCCGTTGGCAGGCGGCAATCCCAACCAGTCGAGCCCCCAATCGAACGGGCGGACGATCCGGTTGTTATCGCGGGTAGCGAGTTTGTACTCCCAATTCGAGATCCAGCGAGAATAGAGTGTGGGCATGGAGGGAGACTTATTAGTGTAGCAAAGAGCGGCCGGCATTCAGCTCTCACCCCTGACCGCTGAACGCCGGCGCGCTATGCCAAAAGGAGGCAACCCACCAAAGCTAAAACCTCTTACCCTCTCGCTTGTTGAGGCATGTCAAGTGCCATAGCGCAAGGGCTTGCAAACACTGGGCGGACTACAGATGTTACTTCCGATTTTCGTAGGGTGGGTGCGCGGCGCCCGCGACTCTCTACGCATTCCCGAAGACGAGGCCGCGCTACAATCGACTGGTGGCTGACACGGCTGTCGGGGTTTCCACGGCGCCAGCACCCTCGGCCGGCAAGACGTTGGCGGGCTTCCTGCTTTCCGGATTCCTGTTCGCATTGCTGGGCGCGGTGCTGCCTGCCTGGGGTTACCATCGCGATCCACCGGAATTCATCACCATCGGCAATTGCTTTCTGTGCCTGGCGGTGGGGGTGATTGCGGCACACCAGATATCCGCGGCGATTCTGGCACGCAAGAACCTGCGCTTTCTGCTGGTCTTCGCGTGCGGGCTGGGTTGCGCCGGACTTCTGTCACTGGCGGTGGCCACGCCGCCAGTCGAATGGCCGTGGCGGATGCCTGGGTTAGCGGCGCTGGGGCTGGCCGTGGGGTTGCTCAACGCAGGATTGTTTCAAGCGATTGCGACGTGCTACTCGCGCGACCCGGTACGCGTGGCGGCGATGGCCGGCATCTACTATGGTCTCGGCTCGCTGGCCGTCACGGTGCTGGTGGCCGGCACGTTTTATGCGTACACGGTGCCGGTCATTCTGATCCTGATGACTCTGACGCCCGCACTGTTCGGCGTACTGTATGCACGCATGGCAGCCGACGGAAAAGCTGCCGTGCCCGGCGTTGATATGCGCCAGGCTTTGCGCGATTTCCGCAGCCTGGGCGCCGTGCTTTTCGCTCTGTTGCTCTTTTTTCAATTCGGCAATGAGTGGTCGGTCGCAGGATGGCTGCCGCTGTTTCTGGTGCGGCGCGTGGGCATGAGTCCGCCAGCGTCTCTGGGCATGCTGGCCCTGTATTGGATCGCCCTGCTGGCGGGCAGAGTGGCGGCGGTTTCCATGCTGCCCAAAGTGCGGCATCGCCAATTGCTGGGAGGCAGCGTGCTGGCAGCTCTCTGCGGCTGCCTGCTGCTGGCGCGCGCATCCTGGACCGGCAGCCTGTCGGGCGCGGGCACCGGCGTGCTGCTGCTGGGCGCCGGATTTGCGAGCATTTTGCCGCTGGTGGCCGAGGAAATCAGGGGACGCTTTGCGTATTTCCATCCGGCACTTTTTAGCGGCATTTTTTCGTTCGCGCTATTCGGCGGATTGATCGCGCCGGCCATGCTGGGTTATGCCGCGGCAAACTGGGGGATCGGGATCGTGCTGGCAGTCCCGTTGTTGGGGACTTGCATGGTGGCAGCGCTGCTGGTGCTGATATGGCTCGAAACCATCGTGACGGGACGCTGATCGGGCGCGCTCTCTTCCTGTTGGGGCTGGCCCTGCCGCTGCGGGCCGCGAACCCGGCTGCGCGCATCGCCGCGTTTCTGGATGCGTCGCCGGTGGCACACGACTCGTTTTGGGGCGTCCGTATCGTGGCCCTGGAACAGCGCCGGGTGCTCTTCGAACGCAACGCCGACCGCCTGTTCCTGCCTGCCTCGAACGCCAAGCTGTTCACCACGTCGCTGGCGCTGGTGCGCCTGGGACCGGACTACCGGTTCCAAACGCGGGTATTGGCGGACCGCGCGCCGGGCGAGGACGGCTGTGTGGAATCTCTGCGGCTGGTGGGCGGCGGCGATCCGAATCTATCGGGCCGCACGCTTCCGTATCGCCGGGATGCACCCGCGGGCGAGCCTTTGGCAGCCATCGAAGATCTGGCAGGGCAGCTGGCCGCGCACGGGGTGCGCTGTGTAGGCGCCGATATTGTGGGCGATGACTCCGCGTACGTTTGGCAAACCTATGCGCACGGCTGGTCGATTGACGATCCGATTTGGGATTACGGCGCGCGGGTCAGCGCCCTGTGCATCAACGACAATACGCTGTCGCTTTCGCTGCTGCCGGGCAACTACGCATCCGATCCGGCACGGATGACACTGACACCGGCGGTCGAGTATTACGACATTGACAATCGCGTGCGCACGGTGACGAACGGGGGCAAATCGCCGCGCAAGGTCGAGGTGGAGCGGCTGCCGGGAGCGCGGCAGTTGCGTATCTGGGGCACGCTTCCGCTGCACGACCCGGGAGACACCGAAGTGCTGGGTATCGAGGATCCGGCGCTATACGCGGCGATGGCCTTGCGCGATGCGCTGGTGCGGCGCGGGATCACGGTACGCGGCGAGGCGCGCGCGGTGCATCTGCTGCCGGATAGAGTGGCCGATTTGAAGAACGGTCCGGCGCCGGAACCGGAGCCAGGCGTGGAGATGGCGCGGCGCGATTCGGCGCCGCTAGTGGAGGATCTGCAGCTCACCGATAAAGTGAGCCAGAATCTGCATGCGGAGATGGCCTTGCTGGCGGTGGGCAAGGCGCGGCGGCATGTGGGGAGCCGGGAAGCGGGCATCGCGGAAGAGAAAGCTTTTCTTGACGAGGTGGGCATCGATGCCGGCAGTTACACATTTGCGGATGGCTCGGGGCTGTCGCGGCTGGACCTGGTGACTCCCGCGGCAGTCGTGCAGCTGTTGACCTACATGTATCGTTCGGCGGGACGGGATGCGTGGCTGAACCTGCTGCCGGTATCCGGCGAGGACGGCACGCTGCACGACCGGTTTGTGGGCACGGACCTGGCAGGGCGCATTTTCGCTAAGACTGGCACGCTATCGCATGTGAGTGCGTTGTCGGGGTATGCGCGGCGGAAGGATGGGAGGATGCTGGCGTTTTCTATTCTGGTGAATAACTACCGGGGGGCGGCGGGGGATGTGCGGGCGGCTATCGACCGGGTTTGCTCGCTTATGGTGGAGTGAGCCAGGGACATGCAAGACTCTGCTGCAGCGGGGCTGAAGCCCCGCGCCGGCTGAAGCCCGCCCTCCTTCTCTGGTAGAATTTAAGCAAATATGCCTATCTACGAATACAAATGCCAGGATTGCGGCACGAAGTTTGAGAAGCTCGTGCGAAAAACGTCGGACGAAAACGGCATTGCATGCCCGTCGTGCGGGGAAAAGCATCTGCGCCAGGAGTTCTCCACATTCGCCGCGCACGCCGCCGGTCCGAAGCAGGCCGATGGTCCGGTGTGCCCCAGCGGCATGTGCAGCAACCCCGGCATGTGCGGCATGAACATGAACTGAGTGAAGAAGAGCTTCATGATCATGGTCGGGGAGTACACCTCCCTGGCTTTCATGCTGCCCGCCGCCAGCCTGGTTGGCTATGGGATCGGCTACCTGCTGGATAAGGCTCTGCATACCCACTTTCTGTACATCCCGTTTCTGATCCTGGGCATTGCCGCTGGATTTGTGCAACTGATCCGGCAAGTGATGCGAGACACGCGCGATGACCGGTCCTGACGGGGCCGACTCTGAGCAGGCGCACTTCGATCGTGGAATGCGCCGGATCGCGCGCGGTACCGTGGGAGTGGCGGCCACCGGATGCCTGGTTTGCCTGGTTTGGCGCGGCTGGAAATGGGCGGTGGCCTACCTGCTGGGTGCAGCCGCCTCCTATTTGAATTTCCGCTGGCTCAAGCAGGTGGTGGATGCGCTAGGCGCCGCACTATCCGCGCGGCCGAGCCCCAAGTTCGCAATTCTGATCGGTCTCCGCTATGTGCTGTTGGGGGCAGGCGCCTATGTTATAGTGAATTTTACTTCTTTAAGCTTGGCGGCAGCGCTGGCCGGTTTGTTCGTGCCGGTGGCCGCCGTTATCGGGGAAATCGTCTTCGAACTACTCACCGATCATCACTAACTATGCGTCCGCATGAAGAGATCTGGCTCGCCAAAGAGTTCAACGATCATGTGCCCGGTCTGGGCAATCTCACTTTGAAGCTGCTGGGTTTGCCGACCCAGCCTCGGCCGTGGGCCAACTTCATGGTGATGGAACTCCTGGTCGTAATCATCATTATTGTGCTGTTCGCATTTCTGCGGCCGCGCCTTTCGATGGACCGGCCGGGAAAGCTGCAGCACATTTTCGAGATCATCCGGGATTTCGTACGCGGCGAGTCTGAAGACGCCGTAGGCCATGGCGGATCGAAGTATCTGCCGTTCTTTGGCACACTCTTTATATTTATTCTGATTTGCAACCTGATCGGCATCATACCGGGGTTTGAATCGCCCACCATCAACCCATCCGTGCCGGCAGGCTGCGCGCTGGCCACCTTCTGCTATTACAACCTGATGGGTTTCCGCGAGCAAGGTATCGGGAAGTACCTGGCGCATTTCGCGGGTCCTATGCCGTTTCTGGCGCCGCTGATGGTGCCGATCGAACTGATCAGTCACATGGCCCGTCCGCTATCTCTTACCGTTCGTCTTTATGCCAATATGTATGCCGGCGAGCAGGTGACGCTGGTGTTCCTAAGTCTCACTTACTTCCTGGTGCCGGCTGTTTTCATGGGTCTGCACGTATTTGTCTCCCTGTTACAGGCTTACATCTTTATGCTGCTCACGATGATGTACGTAGCCGGAGCAGTTTCGCACGAACACTAATAAACGGCTTTATGCCGCCCCTTCAGTGTGAGACCGGCTGTACGAGGATGACGGGAACCACCTCCTGGGGGCGATTCTTAAAACTCGAAGGAGCAAGACAATGAAGACTAAGTTGATGTTACTGGTGCTGGTGCTGTTAGCGCTGGCCAGCCCGATTTTCGCCCAAGGCACCGGCACCACAGCGGCCACGGGAGGGACGAACTGGGTGGCGATCACATCCGGCTTCGCGATGGCCATCGCGTCCGGACTCTGTGGCCTGGCACAGGCCAAAGCCGCGGCGGCTGCCGCTGAAGGCATGGGACGGAATCCCGGCGCGGCGCCCGCGATCCGGTTTGCCCTGCTGTTGAGCCTGGTGCTGATCGAATCGCTGGCGCTGTATACGCTGGTTATTATTTTTGTGAAAGTGGTCTAAAGCAGCAGGTGGTGGGTTGTAGGTGGTGGGTGGTGGATTCACACCCTACAACCGACCACCCACCACCCATCACCCTCTGACGCTGGCCGCTGGGATTTTTCGGGTCAGGTCCAGCATTTCGTCGCGGCTCTCAGCGCCGATAGTGAAACAATCCACGCAGTCAAGTGAGAGGGCGAACTGGAGGCTTTGGTCCGCCTTGTGACGCAGGGCTCCGGCTCCCAGGATCTTCATTCCGATCACTCCCTTGCCGGCCGCTTTCATTTGCCGCAACACGCCGATGACGGTTTGCGGATCGGCGTCCATGGCCACTTTGGCAGGATTGATGCGCGCCAGGTCCACTTGCACCCAGGGATTCGCGGCAGCCGCCTTCAGCGCTCCCAGCGTATGGCAGGAAGTGCCGTGCGTCCGTACAATGCCTTTTTCGCGGGCTTCCGAAATCACTGCCATCGCGCCCTTCTTACGCTCCGGCCAGTCGTCATCCATCATGCAGTGCAGCAGCAGAATATCGATATAATCGGTGCCCAGTTCGCGGCGGAAGCGGTCCAGATCGTCGCGCATTTCCTTTTCCGTGGAAGCGTGCGTCTTGCTGAGAATGGCGACTTTCTCGCGGGGGACGCGTTTGAGCGCTTCCTTCACGTGCGGATGCGTTCCGTACTGATCGGCTGAATCCCACAGTGTGACGCCATTATCGTAAGCTGCATCGAACAGGTCGGCGAGGCCACTCAAGCCGAGTTTGCGCGTCTGGTTGGAACTGCCGCCTACGCCATCGGTGCCGCTGCCTTGCGCGAGGCGGCTTACTTCAACTTGCATGGGGCCCAGTTTGACGCGGTCGGAGGCAAACTTCTGCGTAGTGCTGGCGAATAAGTGATATGGAAAGTTGGTGAACGCAGCCGCGCCGGCCGTAGCCGCGGTGCGCAGAAAGAATTCCCGGCGATTGATCATGGTGCTCTCCTGCTCTTTATACAGAAATTACCATATTGGGAGGCCGAATGCCTAACCGCAAGGGAGCGGTGGCGCGCCGCGTTGTATGATAAGGCGATCCACAAATCCAAACGATGACGGAACAGTTTCAGCTTCGTCTCGGCGAGTTGACACGTGCGCACGAAGAGCTCATTCACCGTCCTAACGAGCCGCTCCCGCAGGCCAGCGGCTGGTTCCAGCGCTACCGCTATCCGGTGCTGACGGCCGCGCACGCGCCGCTCGAGTGGCGCTACGATTTCGATCCCGAGGCTAACCCGTTTCTGCTGGAACGGCTGGCCGTGAACGCCGCGTTCAATGTGGGCGCGATGGAGTGGAACGGCAAGATCGTGCTGATGGCGCGTGTGGAAGGCGCGGACCGGAAATCCTTCTTTGCAGTTGCGGAGAGCGCCAACGGCATCGATGGTTTTCGCTTCTGGGATTATCCGGTTACGATGCCGGAGGGCCACGATCCCGAGACCAATGTGTACGACATGCGGCTGACGGCGCACGAGGACGGTTGGATCTACGGGCTGTTCTGCGCCGAGAGGAAGGATCCGAACGCGCCGCCCGGCGATCTTTCATCGGCCGTAGCGCAGTGCGGCATCGCGCGCACGCACGATCTGAAGACGTGGGAGCGGTTGGACGACCTGCGCACGCCTTCGGCGCAGCAGCGCAACTGCGTGTTGCATGCCGAGTTCATCATGGGCCGGTACGCGTTCTACACGCGGCCGCAGGATAGTTTCATCGAAGCGGGACGCGGCGGCGGCATCGGCTGGGGCTTGGCGGCTTCGATGGAACACGCCGTGATCGAAGAAGAGACCATCATAGACCGGCGCGAGTATCACACCATTAATGAGGTGAAGAACGGACTGGGTCCCGCGCCCATCAAGACGCCGATGGGCTGGCTGCACCTGGCGCACGGCGTACGCAACACGGCGGCCGGTCTACGCTATGTCTTGTACTGTTTCCTGTGCAGGCTGAAGGAGCCTTGGGAAGTGATCGCGCGGCCCGGTGGTTATTTTCTCGCGCCGCAGGGTGAGGAGCGCGTGGGCGATGTGTCGAACGTGGCTTTCTCGAACGGCTGGGTGGCGCGCGGCAATGAGGTTTTCATCTATTACGGCGCATCCGATACGCGCACTTATGTGGCGACTACGACCATTGACCGCCTGCTCGACTATGTGATGGGTACGCCTGCGGACCCGTTGCGCAGCGCCCTGTGCGTGCGGCAACGCATCGCCCTGATTGATAAGAATCGCAAGCGGACCGCGAGATGACGACGGACGCGGCGTGGGCGGCTCAATTCCGGCGAGAGTTGACGTCGAACATTCTGCCGTTTTGGATGAAGCATACCGTGGATCGCGAGAACGGCGGATTTTATGGCGCCATCGACTGCGATGTCCGGGTGGACCGGCAGGCGCCGCGAGCGGCGGTGATCAATGCGCGCATCCTATGGACATTCGCGGCGGCGGCGCGTGTGCTGGGCGATGCCGCATACCGCGAGACCGCGGATTGGGCGTATGACTATATCGTGAGTAAGTTCTGGGACAAGGAGTCCGGCGGCGTTTATTGGATGCTCGATTATCTGGGCAATCCAATTTCGGATCGTAAGCAGATCTACGCGCAGGCGTTCGCCGCTTATGGTTTGGCCGAATACTCCCGGGTAACCGGATCTGCGGCGGCGCTCGAATGGGCCAGGCAGCTTTACCGGTTGATTGAGGAACACAGCGGCGAACCTGAGTATGGCGGATATCTGGAGGCGTGCGCGCGCGATTGGAGCCCATTGGAGGATCTGCGCCTTAGCGAAAAGGATTTGAACTGTCCTAAGTCGATGAATACGCACTTACACGTGCTGGAAGCTTATACTAACCTGCTGCGCGTGTGGCCTGACGAAGCGATGCGCGAGAGTCTGGGGCGGCTGCTGGAACTCACAATGGATCGGATCGTGCATGGCAGCCACTTCCGTGTGTTCTTCGATAGCCAATGGACCTCGCTCACCGATCATGTCTCGTTCGGGCACGATATCGAAGGCAGTTGGTTAGTGCAGGAAGCGGCCGAAGTATTAGGCGAGCGGGCCTTGATCGATCGCGCGCGGGAACTGGCCGTGCGCATGGCCGGGGCGGTTTATGACGAAGGGCTGGACCACGATGGCAGCCTCTTCTACGAGGCCTCCGAGGGACGGCTGATCGACTCGAACAAGCATTGGTGGGCGCAGGCGGAAGCAGTGGTGGGGTTCTATAATGCGTACCAGGTTTCTGGCGAGGAGCGCTTCCGCACGGCGGCCTGGCGCGCTTGGGATTTCATTGCGGATAAGGTCGTAGACAGGATCCACGGCGAATGGCACGCGAAGCTGAAGCCCGATGGCACACCCTGGAAGGCGGAGGAGGATGCGGACGCCTGCCTGGTGGGTGTCTGGAAATGCCCTTATCATAACGGCCGCATGTGTCTGGAAATGATGGAGCGGCTGGCGGGGCTGAAGCCCCGCGCCGGCTAAAGCCCGCCCTCCAGGATTCTGGCAGCTTGTAATACAAATATATATGCAATACGGATACTTTGACGATCAGAACCGTGAGTACGTAATTACCCGGCCAGATACACCCCTGCCATGGATTAACTATCTGGGATGCCAGGCTTACTTTGGCATTATCTCAAACACCGCGGGTGGTTACTCATTCTATCGTGACGCACGTTTGCGCCGCGTCACGCGGTACCGGTATAACAACGTTCCGTTTGATTTGGGCGGGCGGTATATCTATGTACGCGATGACGAGACCGGCGACTACTGGTCGCCCTCCTGGCAGCCGACCCACAGCGAACTGGAACAGTACACCTGCCGGCACGGCATGGGCTACACGGCGATCGGCGCCAGACACCGCGGCATCTCAGCCAGCACGCGTTATTTCGTGCCGCTCGACGAGAACCTGGAAATATGGCAGTTCACGGTTACGAATCAGCGGCAGACGGCGGCCGCGCTATCGATCTTCTCCGCCATTGAATTCTGCCTGTGGGATGCGCAGGACGACTCCACGAATTTCCAGCGGAATTTCAGCATTGGAGAAGTGGAGATTGAAGATGGCGTGATCTATCACAAGACCGAATACCGCGAGCGCCGCGATCACTTCGCGTGGTTCGCCTGCTCGGCGGAGTTGGCGGGCTTCGACACGCAGCGTGAGGCGTTCCTCGGGCCCACGCGCGGATGGGACCGGCCGGCGACGGTGGAGCGCGGCGCGGCGAGCAACTCGGTGGCACACGGGTGGGCGCCGATTGGCTCGCATCATGTGCGGGTGGCGCTAGCGCCGGGCGAAACGCGGCAGATTCTTTTTGTTTTGGGCTATCACGAGAATCCCAGGGATGAGAAGTTCGATCCACCGGAATCGCAGACGGTCAACAAGAAAACTGTCAAGCCGGTAATCGCGAAGTATCTCAACCCGGCGCATGTGGATGCGGCGTTTGGGAAACTGCGCACTTACTGGGATGGCCTGCTCGGCATTTACCAGGTGACCACGCCCGACATACACACCGACCGCATGGTGAACGTGTGGAATGCTTACCAATGCATGGCCACGTTTAATATGTCGCGCTCGGCGTCGTTCTATGAATCTGGCATCGGGCGCGGACTCGGATTCCGCGATTCCAACCAGGACCTGCTGGGCTTCGTGCACATGGTCCCGGAGCGGGCCCGCGAGCGCATTCTCGATTTGGCCGCCACGCAGCTTCCCAGCGGCGGCGCATATCATCAATACCAGCCACTTACTAAGAAGGGCAACAACGATGTAGGCGGCAATTTCAACGACGATCCGCATTGGCTGATCGTGGGCGTAGCGGCATATCTGAAGGAGACGGGCGACTGGAGCATTCTCGATGAACCCGTGCAGTATGACAATCAGCCGGGCTCCGAGCAGCCGCTTTACGACCATTTACAGCGCAGCTTCCGCTACACGCTGGAGCGGCTGGGACCGCACGGCCTGCCGCTGATCGGCCGCGCCGACTGGAACGACTGCCTGAACCTGAACTGCTTCTCCGATACGCCGGGCCAGTCGTTCCAGACCACTACTAACAAAGAAGGCAAAGTGGCGGAGTCGGTCTTCATCGGGGGATTATTCGTCCTGGCGGCGAAGGAACTTGCAGGCATCGCGCGGCATAGCGGGCACGCGGACGAAGCGGCCGGCTACCTGGCGGAAGGCGCACGCATGGAGGAGACCGTGCGGCAGCATGGATGGGACGGCGAGTGGTTCCTGCGGGCGTACGACGATTTCGGCAACAAAGTGGGATCGAAGGAGTGCGCGGAAGGGAAGATCTTCATCGAGCCGCAGGGGTTCTGCGTGATCGCGGGTATTGGACTCGAGGACGGGCTGGCGCGCCGGGCACTTGAATCGGTGCGCAAGTATCTGGCCACCCCGCACGGCATCGTGCTGCAGCAGCCGGCCTACTCGCGCTACTATCTGCACCTGGGTGAAATCTCGTCGTATCCGCCGGGTTACAAAGAGAACGCCGGGATCTTCTGCCATAACAATCCATGGGTCATCATCGCCGAGGCGATGACCGGGAATGGCGACAGCGCGCACGATTACTATTCGCGCATCAACCCGTCGGCGCGCGAAGCGATCAGTGACGTACACCGCTGCGAGCCATATGTGTACGCGCAGATGATCGCGGGACGGGATGCCCCCACGCATGGCGAAGCGAAGAATTCATGGCTCACCGGCACCGCGGCCTGGAACTACTACGCGATCACGCAGTGGATTTTGGGCATCCGTCCGGCTTACGATGGCTTGCAGATCGCACCCGCGATTCCGGAACGGTGGAGCGGCTTCCGCGCGGTGCGGCGGTTTCGCGGCGTGACTTACAACGTCAGCGTGCGCCGCGCGGGCCCGGGTAACAAAGTTAAGTTGACAGTGGACGGCCGGCCGGTGGAGGGAGATGTGGTTCCGCCGCCCTCCGACGGACGCCGTGAAACATCCGTAGAGGTATCTGTGGAGTAAATAGGGGGGCCGGAAAATGTATCAACCTGACAACCAACGCTACAGCCAAATGACTTATCGACGGTGCGGAGCGAGCGGCTTGCATTTCCCCGCCATCTCACTGGGCCTGTGGCACAATTTCGGCGGCGTAGACACATTCGAAAACATGCGGGCTATGTTATGCCGCGCTTTCGACCTGGGCATCACACACTTCGATCTGGCTAATAACTACGGACCTCCGCCCGGATCTGCCGAGGAAAACTTCGGCCGGGCCCTACGCATGGATTTAGGCGCCTGGCGCGACGAACTGATCATCTCGACGAAGGCCGGCTATCTGATGTGGCCGGGTCCTTATGGCGAATGGGGCTCGCGCAAATACCTGCTGGCCAGCCTCGATCAAAGCCTCGACCGCATGGGCCTCGACTATGTGGATATCTTCTATTCGCACCGGCCGGACCCGGATACGCCTGTGGAAGAAACCATGTCGGCCCTCGATAGCGCGGTGCGCGCGGGCAAAGCACTGTATGCGGGCATCTCGAATTACAGCCCCGAAGGGACTGCGCGGGCCGCCGAAGTGTTGCGCCAACTCGGAACGCCGTGCCTGATCCACCAGATGAAGTATTCGATGTTCGTGCGCACAGCCGAGCACGGATTGTTCGCGCGCCTGGCGGCTGAGAAAATCGGCGGCATTGCATTCTCGCCGCTGGCGCAAGGGCTGCTGACGGACCGCTATCTGGCAGGCATCCCGGAGGGTTCGCGCGCGGCGAAGCCGGACACGTTTTTGAAGAAGTCCGATGTAACCGAAGAGCGCGTGGCGCAGGTGCGTGCCCTCGGTGAACTCGCCCGCGCTCGCGGTCAAAGTCTGGCACAGATGTCGCTCGCCTGGGTATTGCGCCACGGAGTGATGGCGAGCGCGCTGGTGGGCGCCAGCCGCGTGGAGCAGATCGAGCAGTGCGTAGGCGCGGCGAGTAACCTGGAGTTCGGCGCGGAAGAATTGCAGCGGATCGACGGAATTCTATTGGAAGCTACCGCGCATCCATAAAACTCAGCGGCTGCCCGCGGGCACTTGCGCATCTTCTGGAATGGGCGCCAGCATCTGCTCTTTGCGCATCACCAGCGTGGCGGTGTTATAGCTCGATACCTCAAATCCGTGGCCATGGGTGATGGCATCGGTGGGGCAAGCCTCCACGCAGTATCCGCAAAAAATACAGCGGTTGTAATCGATGTTATAAACCTTGGCGTAACGTTCACCGCCGCTGATGCGCTTCTTATCGGTGTTCTCGGCCGCTTCAATGTAAATGCAGTTGGAAGGACACGCTGCCGCGCAAAGAAAACAGGCCACGCACTTTTCCAAGCCGTTGGCGTCGCGCTGCAAAACGTGTACGCCGCGATAGCGTTCCTCGAGCTTGGCCGGCCCGTCCGGATAGTTCTCCGTCACCGTGGGAGACATCATCTCTTTGAAAGTGACACCCATCCCCTTGGCAATTCCGGCCGCCGACCCCAGTATCTCGTCGAGTGTATTCGCCATGCGATCTCTTTCGTTGCGTCTTGCTGTTTGGGCTCCCGCCGGGAGCTTAATTCTTGGACCCTCAACCCGCTTTCCATTCCGGCACGTTTTCGCCCGGAAGGAACGGATCGACTCCCGCCTGGGCCGCCACCTCCAGAAGTTCCCGCTTATGGAATCCTTCCAGACTCCATGCAATGGTCCCGTCGCGCCCGACCAGAAACAGCGATGGCACGTGGGAAAGGCCGTAATTGTTGCTGGCCGGATAGCCGCTCTCCTCGGTATCCAGCAGCATGGGAAAGCTAAGACCGAACTCGCCGGCGAATTCCCGGGTGGTCTCCGCGTCGTCCTGCGAAATGCCGTAAACCTCCAGCGATCCCGGCGTGCGGCCGCGATGAATCCGCTCCAGAAAAGGAAGCGTCATCTGGCAGACCGGACAGGTGGACTTGAAAAATGCCAGGAGCACTGGCCCCGACGCCAGCAATTCAGCCAGATCGGCAATGCCCTTGGCCGCCCCTTTTTCCAGCCTTTTCAGTTTGAAACCCGGCGCGCGCTGCCCGGCGCGCAGCAGTTCATTCTGTCTGGCGGCACTCATATTTACCAGTGTACCGTGCCAACGGGTTTGGCGCCGACGGCATGGCGCGCGCGGCACTATAATGATCCTCGTGGCATCCCGCCACATTGAGAGGTTCTGTGGAACATTCCGGAAACGGTCTACTTTCCCGCCGTGCGTTCGCGGGGGCGGCCGCTACTTTTATGATCGTGCCGCGTCACGTGTTGGGCGCGCCATTTGTGCCGCCGAGCGACCGCATGACGCTGGCCACTATCGGCCTCGGCCGGCAAGGCCAGGCGATCACCATGGAGTTATTGGCGCGTTCCGACGTGCAAGTCGTGGCCGTCTGCGATTGCAACCGCTTCAGCAAGGACTACGTCGAGTACGGCGCGAACGATTTGCTGCTGATGGCGCGGCGCCTGCTGGGCGCGGGTTACGAAAACTGGGGAGAGGATTTGGCATCGCCGGGCTTCGCCCAACTCACGCACGAGTTCCGAACCAGCCTGGGCATGGGGGGCCGCGAACCCGCCAAGCGGCTGATCGAGGCTTATTACGGGTCGCGCAACGGGTCCGGGTCCGGTACCTACAAGGGCTGCACGGCTTACAGCGATTACCGCGAACTGCTGAGCAAGGAAAAGGATCTGGACGCCGTCTACGTGGCCACACCCGACCACTGGCACGCGCCCATCTCGCTGGCGGCCATGAAGCAGCGCAAGCATGTGCTGTGTCAGAAGCCCATGACTCACACCATCGGCGACGCCCGGCGCATGGCGCAGATGGCCCGCGAGATGAAGGTGGCGACATCACTGCCGGTCAATAATCCGTCGAGCGAACCCACGCGGCTGATCTCGGAGTGGATCGCCGACGGCGCCATCGGCAGCGTGCGCGAGGTGCATAATTGGTCCAGCCGGCCGTTCTGGCCGCAGGGGCTCGACCGGCCCGCGGAGGCGCAACCCATTCCCGATGGCCTCGATTGGAATATGTGGCTGGGCCCCGCGCCGGAGCGTCCGTTCAACCACGTGTACCTGCCGTTCTCATGGCGCGGCTGGTACGATTTCGGCTGCGGCTCGTTCGGCGATATGGGCTGTTACAGCTTCGCCGGCGTGTTCAAAGTCCTGGGTCTCACGCCGCCGGTGGGCGTGGAAGCGTGTTCCAGCGAGTCCTTCAGCGAGAGCTATCCGAAGGCCTCCATCGTGCACGTGGATTATCCGGCGGTGGGCAACCGTCCCGCCGTGCGCATGTCGTGGTATGACGGCGGCCTGCGGCCCAAACGCCCGGCGGGACTGCGCGCCGACGATCAGCACTATTTCCAGGCGGGCGAGGATAACGAAGGCATCCTCTATGTGGGCGACAAAGGGATCATCGTGGCGGGGTTCAATGGGAACAACCCGCGCGTGTATCCGGAGTCGAAGCAGTATCAACCGCCGCCGCGCCAGTCGCGCGGAGACCGGCCGCGCGATGTGGCTATCGACCAGTGGGTAGCCGCCGCGAAGGGCGGAGCAGCCGCACCGCTGGCCAATTTCGAAATTCAGACACCGGTAACCGAGGCGTTCCTGCTCGGATGCATTGCACAGCGTTTTCCCGGCGAGCGGATCGAGTGGGACACTGCGAATATGCGCATCACCAGTTCGGAGAAGCTGAATGCGTATGTGGATCCGGCGGCCCGCAGCGGCTTCGGCGCGTAATTAACCGTTCAGCTTGCGCGTGATCCTGGCGAGCATGGTGCGCGGCGCCAGACGCGTCGAAAACACCGTGAGCTGGTTGCTGAAGCCGGCGACTGCTACGCGCTTGCCGGCCATCAGGCCGTCATATCCGATGCGTGCCACGGCGGCGGCGCGCATGGCTGCACCCGCGCGGAACAGGAGTGATTCCTGATTACCGGCCGTCGCGGCGAAGTTGGTTTCGGTGGGGCCGGGAACCAGCGCCGTCACGGTTACTCCGGATCCCTGCGTCTCTTCGGCGATGGCTTCGCTGAACGACAGTACGAATGCTTTGGAGGCGTAGTAAACGGCCATGAACGGTCCTGGGACGTAGGCCGCCGTGGAGGCCACGTTTAGTATCCTGCCTTTACCCCGCGCGAGCATGCCCGGCAGAAACAGGCGCGTCAGATGTGCCAGGGCGGCGACATTCACCTGGATCATGCGCGCTTCTATCTCGTAATCGATCTCGGCATAAGCACCGCGGGCACCAAATCCGGCATTGTTCACCAGAACGTCGATGGTAATGCCCAGTTGGCGGAGGTCTTCAAACAGGCGCGGCGGAGCACCGGGGTCGGCCAGGTCGGCCGCCATCGCCCGCGACTGGATGCCGTGCGTGCGCGCCAATTCGGCGCCTAGCGCCTGCAGTTTGTCCGCGCTGCGCGCGACCAGCACAAGGTCGTGCCGGTGGGCCGCAAAGATACGGGCCAGTTCCTCGCCGATGCCGCTGGATGCGCCCGTGATCAGTACTGTCGGGTTCATAGCACGCTATTCCTCTCCCGTAGTGTAAGTGCAAAAGCGCAGCACCTCGGACCTGGAGCGCCAGGGAAGTTGCCCGGCGTTGGCCAGTTTCGCGATGCCGTGAACCAGGCTCCAGGCCTTGTAAGCCAGCCGTTCGGAATCGCCCGCGGGCAGATGGCCGGCCGCCTGGCAATCGCGCACGAAGCCGCGCAGCGTTTCGAAACAGCGCTGGGCGGCGGCCGCGCACTCCGGGTATTGGAGTGGATCCCAGGGCGCGTCGAACATGGCCGCGAAGTGCTGCGGCCAGCGCAACGCGAAATCCACGTAAGCCAGGCCGCTGCGCCGCAGACGATTGAGGGGGCCGATCCGGGTGCTGGAGCGGGCCATGGCGCGCGTGAGACGGATGAAGCCATCGGTGGCCACGGCCGCCAGCAGATCGTTGCGATCGCGGAAATGGCGGTACGGCGCGTTGTGGGAGACGCCGGCGCGGCGGGCCGCCTCACGCAGAGTGAAGCCGCGCGGGCCGGTCTCGGCGATCAAGCCGATAGCCGCCTCCACCAGCGCCTCTTTCAGTTTTCCGTGATGATAGGGCCGTGCCGCGGGCATGTTCTGATTCTAACAAACGAATGTTGACAGTAGCAACTTTATCCGGCTATGATGTTGCTGATGTCAACATTAACACCGCCGAGCGGCACGTCTTCGGGGAATACCGGCGTTTCCTATAAGCAGCAACCGCCCGCAGGCGATTGGGACGCCATCGTCATCGGCTCCGGCATGGGCGGCCTGACCTCGGCCGCCTTGTTGGCGCGGCGCGCCGGAAAACGCGTGCTGGTGCTCGAGCGGCACTACACGGCGGGCGGGTTCACGCACGTCTTTCATCGTCCCGGATATGAGTGGGACGTGGGGGTACACTATATCGGCGAAATGCAGACGGGCTCGCCCATGCGCACGCTATTCGACCAGATCACGGAAGGGCGCCTGGAATGGGCGGCCATGCCGGACGTCTACGACCGGATCCTCATCGGCGGCCGCGCCTACGAGTTGGTCCGCGGCGCCGCGCGCTTCACCCAGCGTCTGCGAGAATATTTTCCAAACGAGAGCGCGGCCATCGGCCGGTATGTCGCGCAGGTGCAGGATGCCGCGCGCGCCAGCAGATTGTACTTCGCGGAGAAGGCTATCCCCGCGGCCCTGGCGCGCGTC
Organism: Bryobacterales bacterium; assembly: GCA_963818855.1. Lineage (GTDB taxonomy): Bacteria > Acidobacteriota > Terriglobia > Bryobacterales > Bryobacteraceae > Bog-159. The sequence goes on from CAWFUH010000003.1 coordinate 498,817, forward strand.
GCAGGACCTTTAATGCGCCGGCGGTTCCTCGGCTTCGCCGGGCGGACAACCGCGGAAACGCTGGCGCGCCTCACCAACGATGGCCAACTCATCGCGGTGTTGACCGGACAATGGGGCGACTATGGCCTCCCGCCGGGACAGAGCAGCTTCGGCATCCACGCCATGATCGTCGCGCATTATCTGGAAGGCGCGTTTTATCCGGTGGGCGGCGCATCGCGGATCGCGGCGGCCATCGCGCCCGCAATCGAGCGCGCGGGCGGAAGGATTGTGGTGGGCGCCGAGGTCGACCAGGTCCTGCTTGATGCGCGGAACCGCGCGATGGGCGTGCGCATGGCCGACGGGCGCGAACTGCGCGCACCGTTGATTTTCAGCGATGCGGGCGCCTGGAATACCTACGCCAGGCTGCTGCCACCGGACACGCCGGGGCGCGCGGCCTCACTCGCGGAAATCGAGCGCATTCCCAATTCGATGGGTCATGTGTGCTTGTACGTGGGGTTGCGCCGCGACGCCGGCGAACCGGAATTCGGCTCGACGAATCTGTGGATCTACCCTGGACCGGATCACGATGCCAACGTGGCGCGTTTTGCGGCTGATCCGGAGCAACCCTTCCCGGGCTTATTCATTTCGTTCCCGTCGGCCAAGGATCCAGAATTCGCAGGCCGCTACCCCGGACGCGCCACCATCGAGGTGGTCACGCTGGCGCCTTACGCCTGGTTCGAGCCATGGGCGGAGACGCGCTGGAAACGCCGCGGCCCGGATTACGATGCGCTAAAGCGGAGGTTCGCCGAACGGCTGCGCCAGGAACTGGAGCGGCACGTACCGGCGGTGCGCGGAAAGATCGACTACTGTGAGCTTTCGACGCCGCTCTCCACCCGCCAGTTTGCGAATTATCATCGTGGCCAGATCTATGGAGCCGCGGCCACGCCCGAACGGTTCCGCACTCGCGCATTGAGTCCGCGGACGCTGGTCGGTAACCTTTACCTGACAGGTGCGGATGCGGGCATGCTTGGAGTCGTCGGCGCACTGGCCGGTGGGGCGCTGGCGGCGTCGGCTGTGCTGCACCGCAACCTCATGCCGGCGTAATAATGGAAGAGCAGGACTAGATGGCGGCCTGAGAGGCCGCCGCAGGCTGCGAGCCTGCCCCACGACATGGCGTTGCTCTGGCAGAATATCCGGTACGGCTTGCGGCTCTTCATCCGCAGCCCCGCATTTGCGGCAGTGACCATACTCAGCCTGGCGCTGGGCATCGGCGCCAACACCGCTATCTTCAGCGTTCTCGACGCCGTATTGTTGCGCGAGCTTCCGGTGCCGCAGCCACGCCAACTCGTGCAGCTATCCGTGGTTTATCGGAATGGCGGCGAAGTGCCGTTTTCCTACCCGATGTTCCAGGGCCTGGATCGCTGGCAGCGCGTCTTTTCCGGGCTCTATGGGTGGAGCGGGGCGAGCCTGTCGAACGTAGAAGCCGACGGACAACTTTTCCTGAGCGCAGTGCGGGCGGTTACCGGCAATTACTTCACCGGCTTAGGTGGCACGCCGCAGCTCGGCAGGCTGATCGCCCCGGCGGATGTGGACCACGGTACGCCCGTCGCCGTGCTCGGCTACGAGTGTTGGGAGAGCCGCTTCGGCCGCGACCCGGCTGTGATCGGCAGGACGATTCGGATCGAAGGCAAACCGTTCACGGTGGTGGGAGTCACCCGCCAGTGGTTCACGGGGATGAGGCCCGGCGAGCCGGCCGCATTCACCATCCCCATCACGGCCTCTCAGTTCAATCGCGACAGCCGCTCGTTGCTGTGGGTCTTCGCCACCGGCCGCCTGCGCGACGGTGTCACCCTCGGGCAGGCGCGCACACAACTCGCAACCTTCTGGCCCGATGTGCTGCACGCCACAGTTCCCCTGGAGAGTCGTGGCCAGCGGCGGCTCTCGTTCTTTTCCATGCGGCTGAATTTGAAAGATGCCGCGACCGGCGCCAATACCGGTTTGCGCGATCGCGTGTCGCGCCCCCTCTATTTGCTGATGGGCGCAGTGGTCCTGATTCTGCTGATCGCTTGCGTGAACCTGGCTAACCTCACGCTGGCGCGGGCCGCCGCGCGCAGTTCCGAGATGAACACGCGCGCTGCGTTGGGCGCCAGCCGCCGCCAGATCATTCTGCAGTTGCTCACGGAAAGCCTGCTGTTGTCAGCCATCGGAACTTTGCTGGCGCTGGCGTTGGCACACTGGGGCAGTCCGTTGCTGGTGCGGCTGATCACCGAGGGAACGGCTGCGCCCGTGATCCTCGACTTGCGGCCGGATTGGCGCGTTTTCGCTTTTGCCTCATTGGCGGCCATTCTGACCGGGGCCTTGATCGGCCTGGTTCCGGCCTGGCAAATGTCGCGGCAGGAGCCGGCATTGATGTTGCGGCAGCGCGGCGCGGGCCGCAGTCTCGGACGCACCGGAAAGATCCTGATCGTGGCGCAGATTGCGTTGTCGCTGGTCCTGCTATTCGGCGGCGGGCTGCTGCTGCGCACTTTCCAAAACCTGCGGGCCTTCGATCCCGGCTTTCGGAAGACCGGCGTGCTGGAAGTAAGCCTGCAGCACCGGCCCGACGGTTCCCAACACCAGGACATCAACAGCTACCGCCGGCAGGTTATCGAGCGGGCGCAACGGTTGCCGGGAGCGTTCTCAGCCGCGTTCTCGGACTTGCCCGTGCCGGCGGGGCAAGCCTGGAAAGAGACTGTCTTGCCGGCCGGGACGGACGTCTCCCAAACGAGTGTCATGGCCGCGCTCGGATCCGTTTCGCCGGGCTTCTTTGAGACCATCGGCATGCCGCTCGTTTCCGGGAGGGATTTCGACTGGAACGACGACCCGAAGCATCCGATCGCTATCGTCGACAGCGAGGTGGCACGCCGCTTGTTCCCCGCGGGCGATGCGATCGGCAAACGCATCCGTTTCGGCGTACAACCGGACTTTCAAAATCTGGAAGTGGTAGGGATCGTGCGCGCCGCGCGCCTGATCGACTTGCATGACGCCGGCCAGCACGCGATCTTTGTGCCCTGCACGCAGCCTCCGCAATACACCGAGGACGGCAACCTCTTCCTGCGCGGCAACCACCCGGCAGCGCTGGCGCACCCGCTGGATAAAGAGGTGCAAGCGCTCGGCCGCGAGTATATCGCCGGGACCAAAACCATCGAGCAGATGAGTGATCAAACGCTGGCCGCGGAACACGCCACCGCCATTTTCTGCACCGCATTTGCGGGCGCCGCGCTGTTGCTGGCCGGTATCGGGCTGTTCGGCCTGATGTCCTATGCGGTCACGCTGCGCACGCGCGAGATCGGCATCCGCATGGCGCTGGGGTCGCAGCCGGGCGCCATCCTGCGCATGATCATGCGGGAGACACTGCTGCTCACCGTGGCCGGGATCGCAGTGGGAGCGCCGGGTGCGCTCGAGGCCACGCGGTTCATCGCACATTCCTTGTTTGGACTTTCCCCGTTCGATCCACTGACGCTGCTGGCGGCCGCGGGTGCACTGTGTAGTGTGGGGGCGATTGCCGGGTATCTGCCGGCGCGCCGGGCGCTCAGGTCGGATCCTATGGCGGCGCTCCGCAGCGATTAGCCGGCGGTCACAAGCTTCGCCTATTTTTTTAATCTGCGCTGTTCGCACCAAACAAAAACACTTGCAGCGATCCGCGCCCATCGAACACCCGCCCGCGCCTAACCGCCGCGCTAACCTGATGTCGTGACCAGCCACCATCGGCGTGAATCGGCGTGCATCGGCGGTTAATCAATCCCTACCTCCGCGGCCCTCCCAGCCGAATTGGCTTCAATCGTTAGAAAAGGAAACTATGGCGACTATCAAGCAAATCTTCAACGACCCCGTCCGCGGCCCGCGCGCCCAAGCTGCCGTCCTCCCCGGCGAAGACCAGAATGCCTTCGACCAGCTCTACGCCGATCTCATGTCCGCCTGGAAACCCCAGGACGCAATGGAAAAACTCCTGGTCGAGCAAATCGCCGTCTACCAGTGGAAACGGGCCCGCCTGGAGGCCGCCAAGGCCCGCCTGTACGAGCCCGGCGCGCTAGGGCCAGCCGAGTTCGCCCTCGCCCTCCGTCGCCTCTGCCTGACGCAGGGCCGCCTGGAACGCGCCGTCTCCCACACCATTTCCGACCTGGAACGCTACCGCAAAAATCCGCATGGCCCGCGGCGAGGAGCAGCGGATTCAGCGAAACCGCCGCTTGCGTACAGGCAGCCCCACATCCACCCGCGAAGGTAAACTTCACTACCGCGTGCCACCAGCCCCTGTCCACTAACCACTGTCCCTAGCCACCGCGCGGCGGGCCCGCTCGTGTACGATAGAAGTATCCCCCCAAATGGACCCGCATAACGTAGATTTGAAGCAAACCGTTAACCTGCCCCGTACCGCCTTCTCCATGAAGGCGAACCTTTCCCAAGCCGAGCCAAAGCTGCTCGACCGCTGGGCCACCGAGGATATCTACTCCCAAATCCGCCGCGCCCGCGCTGGACGCCCCACTTACATCCTTCACGACGGCCCGCCTTACGCCAACGGCCGCATCCACCTGGGCACCGCGTTCAACAAAATCCTCAAGGATTTCATCGTGAAATCCAAAACCATGGCCGGCTTCGATGCTCCCTACGTCCCCGGTTGGGATTGCCACGGCCTGCCCATCGAGATCAAGGTCGATAGCGAGCTCGGCGCGCGCAAAGCCAGAATGTCCACCGCCGAAATCCGCGTCGAGTGCCGGAAATACGCCGAAAAGTACGTAGATCTGCAGCGCACCGACTTCAAGCGCCTCGGCGTTTTCGGCCGCTGGGACGACCCGTATCTCACCATGAGCGCGCAATACCAGTCGGTAATCGCGGGTGCGTTCGTCGAATTTCTCGATCGTGGTTACGTCTACAAAGGTCTCAAGCCCGTACACTGGTGTACGCGCGATCGCACCGCCCTAGCCGAAGCCGAGGTCGAGTACGCCGACCATTCCAGTCCCTCCATCTGGGTGCGTTTCGCCCTCACCTCCGATCCCGCCAGGATCGATCCCGCACTCGCCGGACACCACGTCTACGGCCTCATCTGGACCACTACGCCCTGGACCATCCCGGCCAACATGGCCATCGCCTTCCATCCGAAATACGAATACGTGGCCGTCGCAGTCGCAGGGCAGGTGGTTCCGCCCGCCGATCCTGTCTACATCGTCGCCGCTGACCTCCTGGCCGTCACCGCCCAAAAATGCGGCTGGACCAATTACGAAATCCTCGCCCGCTTCCCCGGCGCGCGCCTGGAAGGCGCCGTCTTCCACCACCCCTTCCTGGAACGCGATTCGCCCGGCATCCTGGCCGATCACGTCACGCTCGAACAGGGCACCGGCGCAGTCCACACCGCCCCCGGACACGGCCAGGAAGACTACGTCGTCGGCCGCCAATACGGCCTCGCCACCTATTGCCCGGTGGATGCCGCCGGCCGCTTCTTCCACGCCGAAGGCGCCTCTGGAACGCTGCCCGAAGAAATAATCGGCAAAACGATTTGGGAAGCGAATCCCATCGTCATCGAAATCCTGCGCGCGCATCACGCCCTGCTCGCCACCGAAAGAATCGAACACAGCTACCCGCATTGCTGGCGCTGCCATAAGCCCACTATCTTCCGCGCCACCGAGCAGTGGTTCATCGGCATGGACCTTAACAACTTCCGCCAGGATGCGCTCGAAGCCATCCGCCAGGTCCGCTGGAAGCCCGATTGGGGCCAGGAACGCATCTCCAATATGATCGCTGTGCGCCCCGACTGGTGCATCTCGCGCCAGCGTGTCTGGGGCGTGCCCATCATCGTCTTCTATTGCGACCGTTGCCGCGAGCCCATCACCGATCGCAAAATCCTGGATAGCATTGTGCAACTGTTCGCCGAACACACAGCTGACGTCTGGTATCAGCGCACCGCCGCCGAGCTGCTGCCGCCCGGCATGGCTTGCGCCAAATGCGGCGCCACCGAGTTCAGTAAGGAAACCGACATCCTGGATGTCTGGTTCGATTCCGGCTCGAGCCACCTGGCCGTGCTCACCCCCGCCAACCAACTGACCTGGCCCGCGGATATGTACATCGAAGGCGGCGATCAATACCGCGGCTGGTTCCATAGCTCGCTGCTGATCGGCGTCGGACTCAAAGGCGCATCGCCATACCGCTCGTGCGCGCTCAGCGGCTGGGTGCTCGATGGCGAAGGCCGCGCGATGCACAAGTCCCTCGGCAACTCCATCGAGCCCGAAGAGATTATCAAACACCACGGCGCCGATCTCATTCGCTTGTGGTCGGCCTCGGTCGAATTCCACGAAGATGTGCGCCTCTCCGAGACCATCCTCACGCGCCTGCAGGAAGCCTACCGCAAGCTGCGCAATACGTTCCGCTACTTCCTGGGCAACCTGCACGGCTTCGATTCCCACACCCATGCGGTGCCCGTGGACGAAATGCGGGAGATCGATCAATGGATACTCGTCCGGGCCGAATCCCTGGTCGCCAACTGCCGCGCCTGGTATGACGAATTTGCGTTCCACAAGGTGTACCGCGCCCTCTACGACTTTGCCACCGTGGATCTGAGCGCCCTCTATTTCGACGTCCTCAAAGACCGGCTCTACACCGCCGCCACCAAATCGCACGCCCGCCGCAGCGCCCAAACCGTGCTTTATCGCCTGCAATATGCCCTGGTGCGCCTGGTCGCCCCCATCCTCACCTTCACCGCCGAGGAAATCTGGACCCACATGGGACAACCTGGCAGCGTGCACCTCGCCCTGTTTCCCGAAGCCGCTGAATTGACCGCCGGCCTTTCCGATGCACACCGGAAACGATCTGCCAATTGGGACCGTCTCATGAAAGTGAGGGAAGACGTGCTCAAGAGCCTCGAGCAGGCCCGCCAGGAGAAATTTATCGGCGCGCCCCTCGAGGCTCGGGTACGCCTGACCGCCAACTCGGATCTCTATCCTTTGCTCGTCGAATACGGCGAAGACCTGCCGGCCCTGTTCATTGTCTCCCAAGTAGCGGTAGCCCAAGCCGACGGCCCCGTGGCCATCCAGATCGAGCGTGCCGACGGCCAAAAATGCGTACGTTGCTGGAAATACACCACCGACACCGGCGCCGACCCGCAATTCCCCACGATCTGCGGCGCCTGCGCCGCTGCCGTCAAGGAGACGCAAGGATGACGCGCCCTTCGACCGCAGCCGTAGCCCCGCTCTCCGAGGTCACCCATGATTGATCCCCGCCTCAAGGCCTACAGCCTCTCCGCGGTAGTTTTCGCCATCGACCGCTTGACCAAGTGGATCATCGAAGCGCACGTCTCCGCCTTCGATGTCCACCCCGTTATCCCCGGCTTCTTCGATATCGTACACTCCCAAAACCGCGGCGTCGCTTTCGGAATTATGAACGACTCCACCTCGGCCTGGCGCACCGTGGTCCTGATCGTCTTTTCGGCCGTCGCGCTGGTGCTCATCGCCGGCCTTCTCTGGAAAACCGCGCGTCTCGACCGCTGGACCGCTACCGGTCTGGCGTTAGTGCTGGGCGGCGCCGCCGGCAATTTGTTCGACCGCATCCTCTCGGGCCAGGTCACCGATTTTCTGGAATTCTACGTCGGCGACCTGCACTGGCCTACATTTAACGTCGCCGACTCCTGCATCGTCATCGGCAGCGGTTTGATCCTGCTCGAATTGCTGCGGCCCAAACGCCAGCCGGCAGGCGCCTGATGCTCCCCCGCCTCTTCCACATCGGAAGCTATTCGCAAGCGACCTACGGCGTACTGGTTGCCATCGCGTTCCTGGTGGCGCTATCAGTGGTCGCGCGCCTGGCCCGCCGCGCCGGTCTCAATAGCGACCAAGTCGTCAACCTGGGCATCCTCTGCGGCCTCAGCGCCATCGTGGGCGCCAAGCTCATGATGTACCTGATCGACATCCCCTACTACGTCCAGAATCCCGGAGAGATCCTCTCCCTGTCCACCCTGCAAGCCGGCGGCGTTTTCTATGGTGGCCTGATCGCGGCCTTGATCGCCTCTACAGTCTATATGCGCCGCCATCGCCTGCCCCCGCTGCTCACCGCCGACGTCTTCGCGCCCGGCATCGCGCTGGGCCACAGCATTGGCCGCCTCGGCTGCTTCGCCGCAGGCTGCTGCTGGGGCCTCCCAACCAGTCTCCCTTGGGGCGTGACATTTACCAACCCGATCGCCCACGAACTCGTCGGCGTGCCGCTCGACATCAAACTCCATCCCACGCAGTTGTATGAATCCGCAGCCGAGCTCATCATTTTCGCTATTCTCTACTGGCGCATCCGCCGCCCACACGCGCCCGGCGCCATCATCAGCCTCTACCTGATCCTCTATTCCGCCGTCCGTTTCCTGGTCGAATTCGTGCGCTACCACGAGCAGGCCAACCCCTTCGGCGGGCCGCTCAACACCTCCCAGTGGATCTCCCTGCTACTCGCCGGATTGGGCGCGGCATATTTCCTGCGGCGGCGAACCCATCCGGTGCCTGCCGTTGTGCATTGACCTAAATCGCAGGCCGATTTCAGCGACGTATTGAGGAACTTGCCAGATCCCGCGACGTTCGATCACGCGGATCAGAATGGCCGCGCGTACCGCGCTTTCGCGCACTTCGAGACCATGCGGGCTCCGGGAGGCGGCTCAGGGATTTATTACTTCTCCGTGGTGGAGGCGCCGGCGGATCAGTGGCAAGCTGATTGAGGAGCGGCTGCCAGGTCGATGCGCGAAGCCGTCGAGATCCTGCGGCAATCCAACAGCTGCGCCAGCGCAACATATGAACGTGCCAACAAAGCCTGGGACCTCACTTTACGCGAGCACGACATTACTGAGGATATGTGGAACCACCGGCGGAGCGAGATCGATACTCTGGAATCCCGGCGCATGGTGGACGAGCTTAATCGCCGTGAGGGCCGAGTCGCTGGCGCGTGGTGCCTATGACGGAGTATTGATCGCCGGCTCAGCAATCTCGTCCATCACGCGCGCTGCCTCGGCCGCTGGATCCGAAGCCCGCGTGATCTGCCGGCCCATCACGACATAATCCGCCCCGGCCCGCAACGCTTCCGCCGGCGTGGCCACTCGCTTCTGATCGCCCTTGGCCGCCCCGCCCGAGCGCACCCCCGGCGTCACCAGGATCGCCTTCGCACCTGCTTGCGCGCGCACTGTCGCGGCATCCAGCGGCGAGCATACCAGCCCATCCATGCCCGCCTCCATCGCCTTGCGCACCCGCAGCGACACCAGATCCGAAATTGCGCACTCGTACCCCAAATCCGCCAGATCCTGCTGATCGAAACTGGTGAGCACCGTGACGGCGAGCAGTTTTGTGCCGGCAACGCCCCGCCCTTCAATGGCGGCCCGCATCACCTGGCTGCTGCCATGCACCGTCAGCAATTGCACGCCGCTGTGCGCCGCCACCCGCACCGCGCGCTTCACCGTCTCGCCGATGTCGTAATATTTCTGATCCAGAAACACGTCCTTGCCCTGGTCCAGAAGCTCGCGCACGAAGTCCATGCCGGCCGCCGCATACAGCTCCATCCCGACTTTATAAAAGCCGATCCGCGCACCCAGCCGCGCCACCAGCGCGCGCGCTTCCGCCGCGGAATCTACATCGAGAGCCACGATAATAGGGTTCCGAGTCATATCATTCACGCCAGTCATTCATATCAGCCTGATCGGTTTCGCCTGCCGCGCGAGCACCCTCCCGATCGCGTACGCGTCCGGAAACACGGCCGTCAGCGCCGCCGCATCCGGCTCCGGCAAGGTGATCAGCAGCCCGCCCGAGGTTTGGGGATCGTACAACAGGTCTTCCACTTCGCCGGGCCACGCGCGGGCCGCCTCCACCGCGCACGAAGCGAATTCGCGATTATTCTTGAGGCCCCCGGGAATCGCCCCCAGCCGCGCATACTCCAAAGCGCCCTCCAGAAATCTCAGCCGATCCACTTCAATCTCCAGTGTCACGCCGCTGGCCAGCGCCATCTCCCGCGCATGCCCAATTAGCCCGAATCCGGTAACGTCCGTACAGCCGTGCACGTCGTAGGCCAACATAGCCTCGCAGGCCCGGCGGTTGAGGGTTAGCATGGAAGCCACCGAAGCCTCCACGTCCGCGTCGCGCGCGATGCCGCGCTTCAGCGCCGTCGAGATCACTCCGGTTCCCAGCCGTTTAGTGAACACCAGCGCATCGCCCGCGCGTGCGCCCGCATTCGCCTTCACCCGCGCGGGGTGCACCGTACCGGTCACTGCATAGCCGAACTTGATCTCCTCGTCCGCCACGCTGTGGCCGCCCAACACGGCGCAATCGGCTTCGCGCATCTTCTCCGCGCCTCCCTTCAGAATCTCTTCCAAATCCGCGAAATCGCCCTGCGCCGGATACGCCAGAATCGAAAGCGCCGAAATCGGCCGCCCGCCCATGGCGTACACATCGCTCAGCGAATTGGCCGCCGCGATCGCACCATAAGTAAACGGATCGTCCACAATCGGCGTGAAAAAATCGACCGTCTGCACCAGGGCAAGCTCCGCCGTCAACTGGTAAACCCCGGCATCGTCGGCCGTGTCGAAGCCCACCAGCACGTTTGGATTCACCACACGCGGGATGCTCGCCAACACCCTGTCCAACAACTTTGGACTCAGCTTCGACGCTCAACCCGCGGCTTTCACGTGGGCCGTAAGTTTGCGTAGCTGTGTAGTCTCCGCCATTTGTCCTCGCGTCCTTACTATAATAACGGGATGCGTCGAACCGCCATCGTGCTGTCTGTTTTTGCCATGGCTCTGGCCCTGGCCCTGGCTTCCCGCGAGCCGCAAGTCGATACTCGCCTCAAACACGCCTCACGCCGCGCCGAGCAAAACGGTTGGATCTGGGTGCACCTGGAGGGCGGCCCGTCCGACATCGGATATCAGCACGGGTACCTGCTGGCGCCCGAGATCCGCGACACTCTGCAAACAATCTCGCTCGAAATGAAGCACGAGGAAAAGCACGATTGGCAGTTCTTCCGCGATAAGGCGCAGAACATGCTGTGGCCGCACGTGGAAGCCGAATACCGCGCAGAATTGCAGGGCATTGCCGATGGGGCCGCCGCGCGCGGCGTGAAGCTGGACGTGTGGGACGTGGTGGCGCTGAACGCCTGGCTCGAGATGCCGTATTTTGACAAGTGGGATTCGAAACAGCACGGCCTTCTCCCGCAGCCGGCGACCGCCGAGCATTGCAGCGCCTTTGTGGCCACCGGCAGCTACACCAAGGACGGACGCGTGGTCATCGCCCACAACAACTGGACCAGCTACGAAACCGGCGAGCGCTGGAACATCATCTTCGATATCGTGCCCGCGCAGGGCAACCACATGCTGATGGACGGCATGGCCGGGCTCATACACAGCGGCGACGATTTCGGCGTGAATTCAGCCGGCATCATGATTACCGAAACCACTATCAGCCGCTTCAACGGTTTCGATCCGGACGCCGTTCCCGAATTCGTGCGCGCCCGCAAAGCCATGCAGTATTCGGCCTCCATCGACGATTTCGTCCGCATCATGAAAGAGGGCAACAACGGCGGCTACGCCAACAACTGGCTGGTGGCGGACCGCAAGACCAACGAAGTTGCCAGCCTGGAACTGGGCCTGAAAAACGTCACGCTGAACCGCACGCGCGATGGCTTTTTCGTGGGATCGAACTTCCCGGTGGATGCAAAACTCGTGCGCGAGGAGACCGATTTCGACGTCAAGGACGCGAGCGATAGCGCCAACGCCCGCCACGCCCGCTGGCTGCAGTTAATGGAACAGAACAAGGGCAAAATCGACGCAGCCGCCGCCCAACGCTTCCTGGCCGACCACTTCGATACATTCGAAAACAAGATAGACCCAGACGAGCGGTCGCTCTGCGGGCACATCGATAAATCCGCGCGCGGCGATCTGCCCTGGGTCGGACCGTATTCGCCGACCGGCGCGGTGCAGTCCAAAGTGTCGGATGCCGCCATGGCCGAAGCCATGACGCTACGTGCTTCACTAGGCCACTCCTGCGGTATCGGATTCAAAGCCGCCGAGCACCTGCGCAAGCACGCCGAATTCGCCTGGCAGCGCTCCGTACTCCGCGACATGCCGTCGCGCCCATGGACCACCTTCACCGCGCAGTAGTGGGGCGGGCCTCCAGGCCTGCGGCGGGTCTCCAGACCCGCCCCCTGATCATCACGGTGCAAGCCATGTACGACAGAGGGGCCCATACCGGCAAACCGCTGCGCCCGGATGAAATCGCCAAATTCCGAAGCTACCAGGAAAAAGCCGGTCGCGAATACGCCGTAAGCGGCATCTATTTCGACATCCGCATCCGCGAAGACGCGTACTTGCGCCAACAAGGATACTCGGTGATTCCCGACCAATTCCTGTCGCGCGGCGCGATCAACCTGTTCATCACGACTACCCTCGGCTACGACATCGATCGCGATCGCACCGGAGGTTGCTCCATGGGACCGGTGCCACCCTCGCGCCGGTCCGGAGGCGATCCATATTACAAAATCTTTTTGGGACTACGGGACGCGCGCGATACCACGCTCCCGCATGAATACGCCCATCACTTTACGCTGGACACGCGAAAAAATCCTACTGCCGCGGCCAACTTCTGGGCCGACCTCCGAAACGATTACTGGCTTTGGCTGCAGCGCCGAGGCATGCCGATTCCGGATTTCCGGGTCTGCGCCAATGCGGAATGGGCGCGCCTGGCCTGAGCCCCAAGAAAGGGCCATTGCCTTCTCACGCCGAAAGATGCATACTGTGGAAAGCCAGGCAGCAAATAAGTGCGTATATGCGCATTTAGTGCGTATTTACTATGAGGGAATTATGCGTAGGGTGAGCTCGACTTACTGCCTTTCGATCATCTTACTCGCTGGGCCATGGCTTGCATCAGGATCGACTTTCAATTCACCGGCAGTGTACTTACCCGGTTCGAACACCGAGGCCTTCGTGGTGGCCGACTTCAACGGCGACGGCAAACCCGATTTGGCCGTAATTGCCTTCAACCACGACTATATAGGCATCTTGCTGAACAATGGCGACGGCACTTTTCGCCAGGCTGCCCAGTACGCCTCAACCTACCCGTTCGACATAGCTGAAGGTGACTTCAACGGCGATGGAAAAATGGACCTGGTGCTCACGGATGTTGACGGCCTGTGGCTCCTGACCGGCAACGGCGACGGCACATTTGAGAAAATCAATATCGCGCCTTTTCCGAGCAACAACTCGCCGGGCGGCGACATAGTGGTGGCTGACTTCAATGGAGACGGTAAACCGGACGTATTAGTAGGTTTTGACGAGTATGGCTCGAGGTAGTAACATATGCGCTGATATACGCGCCACCCCAACGTAACAGCCCGTTGTCCATGTTACCTCCGGAGCGGCGCTTTAGTGCAAAGCTTGTATTGTATTTTTGTATCGTAAGGGGCATACTGTCGAAGGCGGGCTGCATCATGGGTGCAAAATCAACACCCGCAACAGGAGGGAACTGATGCGTGGTAGAGCGTGCAGACTCTTCGCCGCCGTAATCCTACTCGGCGCGTCGCGGCTTGTATGGGCGGTGAACTTCAATTCACCAGCCGTGTACCTACCCGGTTCAAACACCCACGCCTTTGTGGTGGCCGACTTCAACGGCGACGGCAAACCCGATATGGCCGTGGTGGCCAACGATGCCGCTAACAACGGTTACACGCCCGAGTACATAGGTATCCTGCTGAACAATGGCGACGGCACCTTTCGCCAGGTAGCCCAGTACGCCTCAACCCTCCCGTTTGGCATAGCTGCAGGCGACTTCAACGGCGACGGAAAAATAGACCTGGCGTATGGCGATAACAACGGCGTGTGGCTGCTGACAGGCAACGGAGATGGTACCTTTCAACAAACGCATCTGGCCACGTATGGCGGTATCCTCGGCGGTCAAGTGCTGGCGCTGGATTTCAATGGCGATGGCAAGCTCGACCTGATAGTTGGTCTTGCCAGTGAGGGCGAGAGCTTCGAACTTTTCCTGGGAAACGGAGACGGTACCTTCCGTGCGTCCCCGCTTAGTCTGCCCGGCACTTACCTCGCTGGTCCGCTGCAGGTCGCGGATTTCAATGGAGATGGAAAGCCCGACCTTGCGGAAGTCGAGCAGGGCAGTTACAACCATGATTCCATCCAGGTCTTTTTAAACAACGGCACCCACACATTAACCCAGATGCCCGTCCACGGTATGACCGCAGGGCAAATTGCGGTCGCCGATTTCAATGGCGACGGTATACCGGACATAGTCGCGATACCCCCGGAAGGCGGCCATGCAGGTATCCTGCTGGGCAACGGTAACGGAACCTTCCAGAGCCCGTTCTATGTTGGGCCGGAAGCTGGATCTGTGGCGACGGCCGATGTCAACGGCGATGGGAAGGCTGACCTGATCGAAGGCCTCATCACAAGCGGCGGCCAAACGCAGAGCCAGACCCTGGTCCTGCTCGGTAACGGCGATGGCACATTTCAACCAGGAACGCGCTTCCAGCCGAGCGGTGGGCCAATCGCAGTCGCGGATTTCAACGGCGACGGCGTCAACGATTTTGCGATTGCCAACGGCAATATTAACGCTGGTGGCGGCGGTGGGGTCTGCATCGTGCTGTCCCAGCCCGGAGGTTTCGTGCAGCCCCAGAACGTACCCGCCCCTGCGCCTCCAATCGCTATCCTCACGGCCGATTTTAACGGGGATGGGCATCCTGACCTTGCCGTATTATCTCAGGGCGTATCCATTCTGCTGGGCAACGGCAATGGGTCTTTCCAACCCTGGACGAGCTATCCGGCGGGACGGACTCCTCGGACATTTGCCGTTGGCGACTTCAACGGAGATGGCACTCCGGACCTGGTGATTCTCGATCTGGACAACGTAAGTATCCTGCTGGGTAATGGCGATGGCAGTTTTCGGTCCGGAGGCTACGCTAGCCAGTTGCCCGCAGACGGGGTAGCCGTGGGGGATTTCAATGGCGACGGCAAGCTCGATCTGGCGCTCACAAAAGGCGAAGCTGTCACGATCTTGCTCGGTAACGGCGACGGCACCTTCCAGCCGCCAACGGCATTTCCGGCAGGTGGCATTGCCGGCCCGGTTGCCGCAACGGATATCAATCAAGACGGCAAACTCGATCTGGTAGTGCTCGATACCAGCGAGAAGGCGCATGTGACCGTGCTGCTGGGCAACGGCGATGGCACTTTCCAGGCGCCGGCGAGCTACTTCATCGGCAAATATGCTTATTCGATGGCAGTGGGCGACCTGGACGGCGATGGCTATCCGGACGTGGCGGTGGTCGGAAACGGATCGGTGGTGGTGTTGCTGAGCGCGCACAATGGCACGTTCCGCTCCATGGCGCCATTTGAGCTAAATAACGGAGGAGGCATCGCCATAGGCGATTTTGACGGTGACGGCATACCCGACCTGGCAGTCACCATGGCCAGGGCAACCGAACAAGGCAATGTCTCCGTCTTGACGGGAATCGGAGGCGGGCAGTTTTCCCTTCCTCCCGTAGGTTTCCTGGCAGAGGCAGGCTTGGGCGAAAATTCGTCGATGGTGAGCGTGCTGGCCTTGGCGGATTTCAACGGCGACGGCATGTTGGACATCGCAGTGCCGAATCCATCACCGGACAACATCACGGTCCTGACGAACACGACCCCACGCTCCAGCCCATAACCAAAGGGCTAGTCAATGATTCCCGCAAATTCGTTATAATAGAATGGTCCATTCAGAGAGAGGTACTGTGTCCCTGCGCACCTTCGTTCGTCTTTTCACGCATATTCAGATGATGCCCATCCTCGAAAGCGGTGAGGAAACCCTCGTCGGCGGGCAGGCGGTCATCGAGGGCGTCATGATGCGCGCCCCGCACAGCTATTGCGTGGCCGTGCGCAAGCCTTCCGGCGAAATCGTCACGGAGGAAAAGCCATTGGCCCGCATGTCCGAACAGCACCGCATCTTCAAATACCCGGTGCTTCGCGGCATAGGCACTCTCTATCAAGCCATGGCGCTCGGTCTGCAAGCTCTGAAATTCTCGGCCAATGCCATGCTCGAAACCGAAGCGCCAACGGCCGCCCCCAAGGAAGTCCCCAAATGGGCGCTCACGTTGAACCTCCTGTTTTCGTTCGGATTTTTTATCTTCCTCTATAAATTCGTGCCGCTCTACGCCGTCACCTCGCTCGAAAAATGGTACCCGGTTTTGAAAGGCCGAATCGCTTTCAACGCCACGGACGGCCTGATCCGCATGGCCATCTTCCTGGCATTTCTATTCCTGGTGTCGCGCATGAAAGACATCCACCGGGTCTTCGAATATCACGGCGCGGAACACAAGGTAGTCTTCAATTACGAATCCGGCAAGCCTGTCACCGTCAAAAACGCGCAAGTGTTCACCACCTTCCATCCCCGCTGCGGTACCAGTTTCCTGATGGTGGTGATGGTCGTCTCGATGGTCGTGTACACCCTGATTCCGTTCTCCGGTTTCGGTATGAAACTGCTCTGCCGCGTGCTTCTGCTGCCCTTTATCGCGGGCTTCAGTTATGAGCTGATCCGCTTCGCCGCCAGGCGCCGTGGATCGTTCCTGGCCACCCTCACCGCGCCCGGCCTCTGGCTGCAACGCATCACCACCAAGCCGCCTTCCGACGAACAGGCCGCCGTAGCCATTCACGCGCTCGAAGGCGCCATGGCTCTCGAAAAGTCCCAGGGCGGCGAACTGGTCATCGCTTAACGCAAATGCAATTCGTTTCTAAACTGAAGCAGATCGAGGTGCGTTTCGACGCACTCACCCGGCAGTTGGCCGATCCGGCGCTGATCGCGGATGCCGGCGAATATCGTAAAGCTGCCAAGGCCCGCAGCGATATCGCCGAAGTCGTGGACAAGTATCGCGAATGGAAAAAGTCCGCCGGCGAGCTCGATCAGGCCCGCGCCATGCTGCAGGATCAGGACGCCGACCTGCGCCAGATGGCAACCGACGAAATCGTACGACTGGAGCCTGAGGTGTTGCGCATCGAGCAGGAGATTAAATTTCTGCTGCTGCCCAAGGACCCCAACGACGAAAGGAACGTCGTGCTTGAAATCCGCGCCGGCACCGGCGGCGATGAAGCCACGCTGTTCGCCGCGGAGATTTTCCGCATGTATTCGCGCTACGCCGAAACACAGCGCTGGCGCATCGAAATTACTTCCGCGAGTGAATCGGCGGCGGGCGGCCTGAAGGAAATCATTGCACTCGTATCCGGCAATCGCGTCTACAGCAAGCTGAAATACGAGAGCGGCGTGCATCGCGTGCAGCGCGTGCCCGTCACCGAACAGCAAGGCCGCGTGCATACTTCAGCGATCACGGTAGCGGTGCTGCCCGAAGCCGACGAAGTGGAAGTGAAGCTGGATGCCAAAGACATCCGCATCGATACCTTCTGCTCGTCGGGCCCCGGCGGCCAATCGGTCAACACGACTTATTCGGCGGTGCGCATCACCCACCTGCCCACCGGGCTGATCGTCTCCTGCCAGGACGAGAAATCGCAGATCAAAAACCGCGCCAAGGCCGAGCGCGTGCTGCGTTCGCGCCTCTACGAAATTGAGCTTGAAAAACAGCAGGCTACATTGGGCGCGGAGCGCCGTAGCATGGTCGGCACCGGCGACCGCAGCGAGAAGATCCGCACCTACAACTTCCCCCAAAACCGCGTTACCGATCACCGCATCGGCCTGACGCTGCATCAACTGGACCAGGTGATGGAAGGCCGGCTCGATGCCATCATCGACGCGCTGACCACTCATTACCAGGCCGAAAAGCTCAGACAAGAGGGTGAAGCGGGCCCGGCCGCGGCCTGACCTCGATGACCCTCCGCACGGCGCTCGACCAGGGAACCAAACTCCTGGATGATGCTGACGTGGGCGTGGCGCGCCTCACCGCCGAAGTGCTGCTGGCGCACGCGATCCATTGCGACCGCGCGTACCTGTACGGCCACCCCGAGCACGAACTCTCCGAGCTCGAATGGCTGCACTACGGCCGCTACCTGCACGAGCGTATGCAGGGCAAACCCACCCAGTACATCACCGGCCGCCAGGAATTCTATGGCCGCGAGTTCCGCGTCACACCCGATGTGCTGATTCCCCGGCCCGAAACCGAGCACGTGGTCGAGACCGTCCTGCGTCTCGCGCCGCACCCGCAGCGCATACTGGACGTAGGTTGCGGCTCCGGTATCCTGGCTATCACGCTGCGCCTGGAAACCGGCGCAACCGTCTGGGCCGGGGACATCTCGCTATCCGCCATCGCTGTAGCGGTAGCTAATGCGCAACGGCTGCAAGCGCCAGTGTCATTCGTCAATGCAGATCTGATGTCCCCCTTCGCGGATCACTCCATGGACCTGATTGTTTCCAATCCGCCCTACGTTCCGCTGGGGGACAAAGCCGGCCTGCAGCGCGAAGTCCGCGACTGGGAGCCGCACCAGGCTCTCTTCGCCGGACCCACAGGTTTGGAAATTTACGCGCGTCTGGTGCGCGACGCCGAACGGGTTCTGCGCCATGCCGGCTGGCTCATTATGGAACTGGGTTTCAACACCAGCGTCCAGGTGGCAGCCTTGTTCGGACCCCGCTGGCACGCTATTGAGACCGTGCCCGACCTGGCGGGAATCCCAAGAGTAATTGCGGGGCAGTCCCATGGGCCGCGGAATTAGCGCCCCGTTTCTGCTAATCTCAAGTATTAAACACCATTTGAGAGCTTCTTATGCCTAAACTTTCCATTCGCGATCTCGATCTGAAAAACAAGCGCGTCTTCATCCGGGTGGATTTCAACGTTCCCTTAGCCCCTGGCGGGCAGGAGATCACCAGCGACAAGCGTATTAAGGCATCCCTGCCAACCATCACATACGCGCTCGAGCAAGGGGCCGGTGTTATTCTAGCCTCGCACCTGGGCCGCCCTAAGGGAAAACCCAATCCGGAAATGAGCCTGAAGCCGGTGGCGAAGCGCCTGGAAGAATTGCTGGGCCGTCCGGTAAAGATGGCGCCGGATTGTGTCGGACCTGAGGTGGAAGCCATGCAGCCGGCGCCCGGCGAAATCCTGCTGCTGGAGAATTTGCGTTTCCACGCCGAAGAGGAGAAGAACGATCCGGGGTTTTCGAAGAAGCTGGCATCGTTGTGCGATGTCTATGTGAACGACGCGTTCGGCTCGGCGCATCGCGCGCACGCCTCCACGGTGGGCATGATTGCGTTCGTGCCGCGGGCGGCCGCTGGACTGCTCATGGAGCAGGAGTTGAAGTACCTGACCATGGCGACTAAGAATCCTCCGCGGCCGTGCGTGGCAATCCTGGGCGGCGCCAAAGTCTCCGACAAGATCGAAGTGATAGCGAATCTCGGCAAAGTCGTGGACAAACTGCTGATCGGCGGCGCTATGGCTTACACTTTCCTGAAGTCACAAGGTGAGCCCGTCGGAAAGTCTCTGGTCGAAGACGACAAGCTGGATCTGGCGCGGAAACTGCTGGTGGAATTGAAGGACAAACTGGTGCTGCCGGTGGATCACGTGGTGGTCTCCGAGATCAAGGAAAACGCCGAGAACGAAGTCGTGGATGCCATTCCCGCAGACAAGATCGGAGTAGATATCGGACCGCTGACCATCGATCACTTCTCGCATGTGATTCGCACGGCCAAGACCGTGATCTGGAATGGACCAATGGGTGTGTTCGAGAAAAAGCCGTTCGACCGGGGCACTGTAGCGCTGGCATTGGCGGTGGCGGTTTCCGGCGCCACGTCGGTGGTGGGTGGCGGCGATTCGGAGAAGGCCATCAAGTCGGCCGGAGTGGCTGAGCAGATCTCACACATTTCCACCGGTGGCGGCGCCTCTCTCGAGTTTCTAGCGGGGATTGAGTTGCCCGGTGTGGCTGCATTAACCGAGGCATAGCGAGTGTCAATCGGCTGCTTTCCGACTGGACGCCGTAAACGCCAGCGAAGGTAATTCATCCGTAAGACCGATGCGGCGATTCGTATCGGGATTATCCCGCATTTTACACTCTGTGCCTTGCCTTCCCATTACTGCTAATGCTATCTTTGACAGCGTCTAGATTTCCGCGGAGGGATTTCAATGCAGGTTAATAAAGCAAGGGCCATATTGCGCAACACCACGATCGTTCTCACTCTGAGTTTCGCGGCGTACGGACAATCGACGGTCCTGATTACGCAATCAATTAACGAACAGCAGCTCTTCACGCTGCAGGGCAATACGCGGCCGGAAGCCATTGCGGCAAACGATCGCGGCCGGGTGCCGGACAGCATGCCTATCGAGCACATGCTACTGCAATTGCAACGCTCGGCGGCACAGGAACAAGCGGTCGATACTCTGATCGACCAGCTTCAGGATCCGGCTTCTCCGAATTATCATCATTGGCTGACGGTCTCTCAGTTCGCGCAGAGATTCGGGCTGGCGCAACAGGATCTGAATACCATCAGCGGCTGGCTCCAGTCGCAAGGCTTTACTGTCAATGCGGTTTATCCAAGCGGGGTGCTCATGGATTTTTCGGGCACCGCCGGACAGGTTCGGGCAGCCTTCCACACCGAGATCCACAATCTCATGGTAAACGGCGTGCCGCATATAGCGAATATGAGCGACCCGCAGATTCCGGCGGCGCTGGCCCTGGCTGTAACTGGCGTCGTCTCTCTGCACAATTTTTCGCCGCAGGCTATGATGCAGCAGCGCGCCGAATACACTTTCCCGAGCGGCGAAGGCTTTAACGAGTATACGGTTGTGCCGGGAGACTTGGCCACCATTTACAACTTAAATGCTCTGTTTACCGCGGGGACCACGGGTACCGGCCAGACGGTGGTCGTGATAGAAGACAGCAATCTCTATAAGTCCGCCGACTGGACCGACTTCCGCAAGACATTTGGTCTGAGCAAATATACTTCGGGCAAGCTGACCACGGTGCATCCGCCATCCTCGGGGACCAACAATTGCGCCAATCCGGGCGTAAACAGTGCAGCCGTTGAAGCCACTGTGGACGCCGAGTACGCCAGCGCCGCGGCACCCAACGCAACCATCGAAGTAGCGAGTTGCGCGGACACTACCACCACGTTCGGCGGGCTCATCGCGGTGGAAAACCTGGTGGCCAGCGCCACGCCTCCGGCGATCATCAGCATGAGCTATGGTTTGTGTGAAGCGGAAAATGGGGCCAGTTCCAACGCCGCATTCAAGAGCGCATTTCAGGAGGCAGTTACTCACGGAGTCTCTGTCTTCGTGGCCGCGGGAGACGCCGCCGCCGCGACCTGCGACCGCGGCGCCTCATCGGCGACCCACGGCATAGGGATCACCGGCTGGGGAGAAACCAACTATAACGTCGCGGTAGGAGGAACCGATTTCGGTGATACCTATGCGGGCACCAATACTACTTATTGGAAATCCAAGAACAGCGCGACCTTTGAATCGGCCAAGTCGTATGTTCCCGAAATTCCGTGGAACGACTCGTGCGCGGGCGAACTGGCAACCACTTTCTTGGGATATCCGGCTCCTTATGGCACCACGGGATTCTGTAACAGCTCCATCGGGTCGGAATTCCTGGATACCAATGGCGGCGGCGGGGGACCGAGTGGATGCGCCACCGGCAAGCCGGCGACGGCTGGCGTAGTGGGCGGAACCTGCAAGGGGTACCCCCGGCCATCCTGGCAGGCTGGCGTGGTAGGCTTGCCGTCAAACAAGGTGCGCAACGTTCCGGATGTGTCTCTTTTCGCGGCGGACGGCGTATGGAGTCACTTTTATATTCTCTGTTTCTCAGATACAGCGTTAGGCGGAGCACCCTGTACTGGGGCCCCGGACACCTGGTCTGGTGCGGGGGGAACCTCGTTCGCCGCGCCGATCATGGCCGCCATCCAGGCGTTAGTCAACGAAGTAAATGGGAGCCCGCAAGGTAATCCCAACGTAGTTTATTACAAGCTCGCGGCGGCCGAGTATGGAGCCTCCGGAGATGCCTCGTGCAATTCGACGCTGGGCAATGGCGTGGCTTCCACGTGCACTTTCTATGACATCACCCAGGGCGATATGGACGTGGATTGTACCGGGAAGATCGACTGCTATCTGCCCTCGGGCACTTACGGCGTGCTCTCCACTTCCGACACCTCCTATGCGCCCGCATACAAGGCCACTACCGGATGGGATTTCGCCAGCGGGCTGGGCTCGGTCAATGCGAATAACCTGGTTACTAACTGGAAGACTGTAGCTCCGTAACTTTGGCCGCCTTGTGGCGCGCGCTTCGGCGCGCGCTACAAGGTACTTTCACCATAAGTGGGAGTATCCCGCGCGCTGACTCGGTTCCACCTGTAAACCAAATAACTCCACCTATTGCCCTCCCGCATCAGAATTAGCGATCGATTTCGGCAATGATATCAGCGAGGTGATGCTTCACCAGAATGATCCCGATATCAGCGCGCATCGGCTCGCGCAAGATGTCGCGCAATTCGTGCTGCGCGAAGGCATCCAAGCCGTTGCTGGGTTGCATCCAGTACCAACGCGCGCGGATCGCGCATCGGCGCGCGCACAAGGCCCTCCAGCCGTTCGAGACCACACCCAGCAGAGGACGAAGGTCAAAAACGTTCCAGTTCCGCGCCGAAGATCGCCATGCGCGGTCCCGAACGGGCCAGCGGATAGCATCCGCGCATGATGGCCTTGATGAGCGTCGACTTTGCCGCACCCGTTTGGACCCAGGATAGCGTGACGCTCAGGTTGGCCTCCGCCTGGCGCACGATCACTCCGGCGCAATCGTCCGCGACCCAGGAATTGTGGGCGTTCCGGGAATCCAGCCATGAGTGGCCTTCGATCTGAGACGGCATCATCATGGGCACCCGGATCTCGGACCAGTAGAAAACCTCAGTGCCATGGAAGCCGCGCGGCGCGACTCCCTGCACTTCCGATGCGCGGATCGGCGCCGAACCGGTGCCGCCAGCGGGTATAGCTGAGCACGGCAGAAGGACTGGCGCTGGGATGCATATATTCGGTGGGTCGTGAAGAAGCTGCCGAGCGCCGGCTGGATGCCCAGCGACTCGAAATAGTTGCCCGTGACTCATTAGCCTCACACGCTGGTGCGCGCCGCGATCGTCATCGAGCGACATCATTGCAATACTGTACGTGAACCGCGACGCGAGAACCGAATTGCGGTCGCGAATGTCGCGATAATTGGGAAACGATTGCGCGGGACCGCCCGAATCATTGACGAAAAGACGCGCGCGGCATCGGCGATTAGGCAGCGGCCCAGCGACAACACCTCGAACATAAAACGCGGGGCTCCGGCGCAGCGAGCGGAACCCATAGCGCGTATCCTGCGCGAAGGCCTCGAGTCATCCCCGTCCGCACATATTCGCGGATCTCTGTCGGGCTGCCGAGGCGGCGCATGGCCGCATAGTTCGCCTCCCGGCTATCCGCGCCACTCCGCGCGATAGGCATCCGCTTTCAGATGCGTCGCCGAAATTCCGCCAGGTTAGCGTGTCATGCACATCGGTAGGTTCTCTACGCGGGTTGAATGACATTGGCTATGGCCCGCATCACCCTGTCGAATTCCATTATCTCGACGGCGAGCTGCTTCCTGCCGGCTGGAGTCAACTTGTAATAACGCGCGCGCCGGTTGTTTTCCGATTGGGACCATTCCGCGGCTACCCAGCCTTTGATCAGCATGCGCTGCAAGGCCGGGTAGAGGGAGCCTTCTTCCACCTGCAGAATATCCGCGGACAATTGCTGGATATGTTGCGCGATGCCGTAGCCGTGCATCGGCCCGAGGCGCGCGAGGCTGCGCAGGATGAGCATGTAGAGCGTGCCGGGCGGAATTTCGGTGCGCGCGGATTCTTTTCCCATAGATAGACTACTAGTGTGTATGCGCAGGGATACGGCTGTCAAGCGCCGGCCCGACAGCAGCCATCGCCGCCCGCGCACGATATCGTTATAACGGTTTGGCCGAATGGGACCGTGCGGTTAAACCGGGAACCTGTGGCGGTGGCGGAACTGCGGAGGCTGTGGCTGCTTTCCAGAATTGCCGCGGACCGGGTGATCTTCGTACGCGGTGAGAAAGGATTGGACTTTCGCCCCGTTGCCGAGGTGATCGACATCGCGAATGGCGCAGGGATGAACCGCGTGGCCCCTGATGACGGAATAAGCCGCACCAACGTTCGGACTCTTACGACAGCCGGTTTCGGATCGTAGCCCTAAGCTGCCGGGCGTACTTCCACACGAGGGTCTTTGTCCAACGCGCGGAATGCGACCTCGATCTGATCGAGCCGCGATCGATGCCGGAGATCAAAAAGCCGGTCCACGCTGGCCTTTGGAAACCCATGCGTCCCGCCAGTTCCGGCTTTCGTACACTCGACGCGACGAACCATCGATACGACTCCGCCTTCGCCCTGCTGCAGCGCCGGCAGCTGGATCAGCCGGATCTTTCGGCCGCGTCGCCTGGATGGCCGGGGAAGCGGTTCTGCATTTTCGGATGTGTTCCGCTACGGGTGCCTGCAATTGTGAGCTTCCACTTCCGTGTCGGCCTGAGATATTCCTCAACCGAGATCGGGGATCGTGATGACGAAGCTGCCCTCTCGAGCCGGCTCAAACATCGCGGAGTACTCCATGTTAAGCACCACTTTCGCGGGATTCGACGGTCCTTGACATGGTACGGCTCCAGTCCCGCAGCCGGCCCCCAGACCAGCCATTTGGCGGGACGTGGACGTCTCGCGCAGCCGTGGACCTCCGCCCCACAGATCATCTTCCGGACGACAGCCGGATCAGGCTGAGCTCTAGCACATTCGGATCCGCGGATTGAATCCGGTCCAAAAGATCGGCCTCGGGCGCAGTTTCCAGATTGATGCGCGCGACGGCCGCCTGCGCGCCGTCAAAAACGATATTCTCCATCTCCTGCACATTGATGCGCGCGGAGCTGATGAGATCCAGGACGGTGGCCAGCACGCCGGGGCGATCCAGGTGCCGCACCACCAGCGCGCAGGTTGCCGGCGTGGCCTTCGCCAGGTTCACGACGTTGGGCACCTTGCCGGTCTCCTGAAACGTCCGCACTATGCGCACGGTCTCCGCGGCAATGGCCTCCTGCGCCTGGTCGGTGGACGCGCCGATGTGATGGGTTCCGTAGACGCCGGGCAGCTTCACGATGTCATCGGTGAAATCGCCTGCGCCGCCCGAAGGCTCGGAGGCGAACACGTCCAGGCCGGCGCGCACGCCATTACTGCGCACCGCCCAGCTCAGCGCGACCTGGTCCACGACTTCCGCCCGTGCCGTGTTGATGAAGTACGCGCCGCGCCGCATGGCATCGAAGACGTTCGCGTCGATCAGGCCGCGCGTCTGCGGATTGGCTGCCACGTGCACGCTCACGATATCGGCCGCGCGCGCTACATCGATGGGCGATTCGCAATGCGCAATGCCGAGTTCTTTGGCGCCTTCGGGCGTCAGGCTGCGGCTCCACGCCACCACCGGCATGCCAAAAGCCTCGGCACGTGGAATCATCTCCCGACCTATGCGGCCCACGCCAATCAGGCCCAAGGTACGGCCGAACAGCCCGCGGGCATTGGAGAATTCCGTCTTGTTCCACTGGCCCTGGCGCAAAGCGACGACGTTGTCGGCGACGCGCCGGTCGAGTGCCAGGATCAGCGCGAACGCCAACTCGGCTACGGCGACGGAGTTTTTGCCGGGACAGTTCGAAACATAAATACCGCGCCGCGAGGCGGCCGCCACATCGATGGTGTTGTAGCCGGCGCCGGCGCGGACCACCAACTTCAACGCACCGGCGGACAGAATGGCTTCGGTCACTTTCGTCGACCGCACCACCAGTACATCGGGCCGCAACCGCCCGACCGCTTCCGCCAAGGCATCGTCTTTAAGGCCGGGCTGGTAGGCCACCGCGCAACCAGCTGCTTTGAGTCCATCCTGACCCGACTGCTCGAATTTGTCTGCTATGAGAACGTGCATACAAGGCACCAGGATGATGATATCCCGATTACAGATTGGATGCTGCAACATGTCACAACATCGGCGCCCCGATATAACCACGATATAATGGCGGCGCGTATGAAGAACGCCGCCCTTCTGCTCGCCCGGCCGCCGCGCGTGATCTCGATGACACCCACCGGCTTGGCAATTAGACCAGCCCCGCCGGCGTGATACGCGTCTCCCTTGCTACCTGAGCCAGCACCGAAACCATACCGAATATGGGCAACGGGCAGAACCGTCTTGCCACCGACGGACACAGGTTCACAGAAGCACCTCAAGGAATCACCAGAAATTCGGGGCTGCTGCATGGCGAATAACGTCACAGGCTCGAAAACGCCAGAAGGACGAAAGTGGAATTGTGTTACTCTCAGTTTCCGAGAGGGTGCGGTGATGACCAAGACGATTCGTTCGCAATTCGTTCACGAGGTAGGCGAAATGGTCGAGGGCTTCGTCATCTTGGAAAAGCGCACCGTCATTCCACCGGTCCCGCTTCAACGGCGGCGTGGAGTCTATGACTATCTGGTGGAAGTACCACCGACGCCGATAAAAGCGCACTCGGCTCGGAAAACGATTCCAGAACGTGGGTCTTTCACTCGTTCCACGCCTGATGAAAGGGCTGGTGTGGTTCGGCGTGTTCCTTCACGATGAATCGCCAAACCAGGAGTGGTCATGAAAGCGACTAAGGCTCTAAAGCGACTTACCCATGTAAATGATCTGATTTCGGATGTGATGGAGCGATACTCAGCAGGTTCGCCCGACATTCGAGAAAAGCTCCAGGATGCGAAGGCTGCGGTCGGTCGGGCCACGGATGCTGTGAAATTGCAGGTGCCCTCCAGGACGAAGAATGCTCAGAAAAAGGTCGCTGCCAAAGCGACGGCAGTGAAAGTTCCGCCCGCGAAGAAGAGAAAGAAGACACGGCAGAGCACAACGGGTGACAAAGAGTAAATTCGCCGCCCTCCAATAGGAGTGCGAGATTGCCGGCGGCCAATTTCAGCCAGGGCACTGAAAGCGGGTCTGACTTCAGCCGCCACTCCTATCGCAAAGCCCATACAACGACCGGCCTGTTGGCCGCCGAGGTCGCGCGCGCTAGAGCCGCGGTGGACCAACGGAAGACAGGCACGAGAGTCGCGCTCCAAGCCAGTCTAGAGTCTTGAACCTGAAAACTTGTTGTAAATGGGTCTAGTTTTACAGGGTGGGCACAGCACTACTGAGGCGTCACCCAGAGCGATATGGGGGCGGGGGCGCTGGATCGTTTCTCGATCGGAATCGGTCTCGAGGCTCCGCCGGCGGCGATTGCCTTGAAGGGCTGGCTCTCAACTCTCGGGAGGCTGAACCGCGATGGTCCCGCTTAACGCGACCGGTTATGCCGCAAATAATTACGCACGTGCAGCCGTATTGCCGAATTCGCCGTGCCGGCTAGTTCCGGTAAGAATCCCTGGCACATCAGGTCACCAGTACCATGTGCATGATTCACGGCGTGCCGAATTCAGTCTCACACGCTCCCGTCTCAACCGTCCCCACTGCCCAGCCATGTCTGCAATTTGGCATTATGCCGAGTAGTCGAAGCCCTGTGAAGCGCGGATGCGCATCAGGCCATCCAGTCTTCATCGGCGGCGGTCATTGGGAAGGTTCACATAGTTTTGCTGCCCCGTCAGCGTCGCTGCGCAGGCCGCGCAAACGCCGCCTCGCACTGACCCGGCCACGCTCATCCGGACCTGAAGCTAACGCTTGACGGCCTGTATGGCCGAACCGCCAACCGAAGTTAGACCGCGATAATGCACACAACGTCCGGCAGCCTGGGTCGCAATCGGTGTTTGGTGGCTTAGTTTCTAGCAGCGGCGATTTTGAGAATTCATCTCTCACAATCTCATGCTGCAAGCAGGTCCAGCACCTGTTGAATGGCGTGATCGGCCTTATGGTAGGCGGCTTCGATTTTGGCACGTGGTGATCATCGAGCGACTGGCGAAATTGAGGGGCAGGGCGGCCCGGAAGCCGCAGTGGTGGGTGTCGTGGGCGATATGCGCGAGCGTGGTTTGACTTCCGAACCCACGCTGACGGTCTATCTTCCCTGCGGTCAGAACGTGGTGCCCAGCGAGTTCGTGATCCATACCCGCGGCAATCCGCTGGCGCTATTGCCCACAGTCCGATCGATCGTTACCAGCCTCGACCGGAATTTGCCGATTGCCGACGTGCGCTCGTTCGAGCAAGTCGTCTACCGGTCGGTCAGTCCGCAGCGCTTCAATACTATTCTGCTCGGCATATTCAGCGGACTCGCGCTGCTGTTGGCGACCACCGGCATTTATGGAGTGCTCTCGCATTCGATGAGCCGCCGCACTGCGGAGATCGGGCTGCGCGTCGCGCTAGGCGCCAGCCGCCGAGGCATTCTGCGAATGACCGTCGCCCAAGGCATGCGGCCGGTGCTGGCCGGTCGGGTGCTGGGAGCGGTGGGATCGTGGTGGTTGTCGCGCTACTTCACGGCGCTGCTGTTCGGCATTAAGCCACTCGACACTCCGACGTATTTTGCGGTAGCCGCGCTGCTGCTTGCCACCGCGCTGATCGCCTGCTATCTGCCCGGCCGCCGAGCCATGCGTATCGATCCCTCGGTCGCACTGCGGATCGAGTAGTGTGTCGTCCGCTCACGCTCGCAGGGCACAATATGTCGAACCTAAAGCCGCGATCGTGAAAGCGCGATCCTCCACCCAGTTCAAGGGAAAGCCACCGGTCCGGGCGCGGCACCGATAGCAGCGATGGAGAGGTTAAACCGAACTACTCGGCGGCCGTCCGTTAGCCGGCGATGCCTTCCACCCTCTTCAGGTGGTTCCGATCATGGCCGCCCGCGATTTCCACGATGGTTCCAGTGTCACGTTCCCGCGTTTGGGATGACTCTCGGCCCATGCCTGCTGATCAAACGGCTGCATGACCTGGCGATCCTCGGCCGCGTCTGGCGCAAACCGAGAGTAATGCTCGGTTGCGGCTTTGCTGGCGCGGCCACCAGACACAGGCATCTAGGAGCTAATATGGTCCAACACGCCAAGAGGAGCACTGTGAAGGTAAAGACGATTTTGCTGTTGGCGCTTCCGCTCGTCTGCACGGCGGCCGATTATCCGGAAGCGCAGATCTCAAACGGCGTTTTGCGGGTAAAGCTGCTGTTGCCGGACGCCCAGAACGGCTACTACCGCGGCACCAGATTTGACTGGTCAGGCGCTATTTCGAGTCTCCAATTCAAGGGTCACGAATATTTCGGCAAATGGTTCGACCACTACGACCCGAAGATTCACGATGCCATCATGGGACCGGTGGAAGAGTTTCTCACGAACGGCACGGGTCTGGGATACGAGGAGGCGAAACCGGGCGAGAGCTTCGTGAAAATCGGGGTGGGCGCGATCCGCAAACCTGAGGAGCCTGCCTTCCGCCAGTTCGGCACCTACGACATCAGCAACAACGGAAAATGGACCATTCGCAAGACCGCCGATTTCGTGGAGTTCACGCAGGAACTCTCAGACACCCTCGGCTACTCCTACACATATAAGAAGACCGTTCGCCTGGTGCCGGGCAAGGCGGAGATGGTGCTTGAGCACAGTCTGCGGAATACCGGCAGGAAAGCGATCGTCACCAGTGTCTACGAGCACAATTTCTACATGCTGGACCATCAGCCCGCCGGCCCCGGCTATAGCGTGCGTTTCCCATTCGACGTTCATCCGCAGGCCAATCTGAACGGGGCGGCGGAGGCGCGAGGAAAGGAATTTACCTACCTGAACGAGTTGCAGGAGGGCCAATCGGTAGCCACCGCGATGGAGGGCTTCGGTGACGCGCCACGCGATTACGATATCCGGGTAGAAAACCGCAATGCGGGAATCGGCGTGCGACAAACGTCCGACCGGCCCATTGCGAAGCTGTATTTCTGGTCGATCCGGACCACCGTTTGCCCGGAGGCGTTTATTGATCTCAAGGCCGAGCCGGGGCAGGACGTAAGGTGGAGAATCAGCTATGAGTTTTATACACTTCCCCGGTAGCCGCATTGGGAGCGTCGTAGTTGTGAGGTGGCTATGAGCATACGAGAGACGGTCCAGCCGGGGCGCAGAGATTTTGGCAAGATGGCGCTAGGTGGCGTAATGGGAGGGCTACTCGCGCCCCGGATGGCGAGGGCCACGGTGCATCCGAATACGCCCGGTATCAAGCTGTGCGCGCAATCGGGGGCCACCCCAACCGATGAGCAGTTGCTGTTTCTGAAACAGATCGGCGCAGAATACGTCAGCGTCGGAGCGCCTCCGGAGATGCGGACGGCCGAGGGTTTTCTGGCCATCAAGAAGCGGTACGCCGATGCTGGAATTACGGTGTGGAACATCGGCAACACCAGCGTACACAACATGCCGGAAGTGACTCTGAACCTGCCGGGCCGCGACCAGAAGATCGAGGAGTATAAGCAGTACATCCGCAATCTGGGCACGGCGGGGATCTACTATACGACCTATGCTCACATGGGCAACGGCATCTGGTCGAGCGGTCGCGCGATAGTGCGCGGCGCGTCGGCGCGTGAGTTCGACATGGCCAGCCCCAATAAGACCGGAGTGTGGGACGGGAAGACCTGGACGGAGCCGCTGTCGCACGGGCGCGAGTTTACGAACGAAGAGGTCTGGGAGAACTTCACCTACTTCATCAAACAGGTAGCGCCAGTGGCGGAGGAGAACAGTGTGCGCATCGGCATCCATCCGGACGATCCGCCGGTGCCAGTGCTGGCGGGCGTGCCGCGTTGCATCTTCGGTAACTTTCAAGGCTACCAGCGGGCGTTGGAGATTGCTGGTAGCCCGAACGTCGGTATCTGCCTCTGCTGCGGGACGTGGCTGGAGGGCGGCAAGGCCCTCACTGAGAAAGACCCCGAGGAGATGATCCGTTACTTCGGCGCCACTAAGATCTGGAAGATTCATTTCCGCAACGTGAGCGCGCCATTGCCGCACTTCATCGAAACGTTTATGGATGACGGCTATTACGACATGTACAAGATCATGAAGGCGCTACACGACGTGAACTTTGACGGCATTGTGATCCTGGACCACTCTCCCGCAATGGCGGGCGGCAACTACTCCCAGACTGCGTACGGGTTCGCCTATATGCGGGCGCTGTTGAAGCGCGCAAACGCTTAGGAACCACGCCGGGAAGCAGTTCCAGCCGACACCAACCATGTGACGTAACCATTGGCCTCGAATTGCTGGACGTAAGCGGGCCGAACCGCCGGTCTATGCCGCCGCTTCTTGGCCTTGCTCATCCTGGTGGGCTTCCGTGTTACAAGATGGTTGAGGGGAGAAA
The DNA here is from genome assembly GCA_963818855.1 of Bryobacterales bacterium. Taxonomy (GTDB): domain Bacteria; phylum Acidobacteriota; class Terriglobia; order Bryobacterales; family Bryobacteraceae; genus Bog-159. Next base: position 530,041 of record CAWFUH010000003.1, read on the forward strand.
AGAACCATCCAAATGCCGACAGCTAAACTCACGAAGAAAATCATAGAAGCCGCCATCGCCGGATTTGAAGGGCAAAAGAAAAGCATCGACGCCGAAATTGCTGAGTTGCGAGCGATCCTGACTGGGAGTTCGGAACCCGGTGCCGACCAAGCCCCGGCAAAGCGTAAGGGTCGGAAGCTCAGTGCCGCCGCCATAAAGCGAATGAGCGAAGCTCAAAAACTGCGATGGGCTAAGATCAGGGGCGAATCCAAAGCCGCTCCCGAGGCGAAGGCGACGAAGCCCGCGAGACCAAAACCACATTTCAGCGCAGCCGCCCGTAAGGCACTCTCCGAGGCCATGAAGAAGCGATGGGCCGCTAAGAAGGCGGAGAGCGGACAATCCGCGCCTGCGGCCAAGTCTGCCCGCAAGAAGTCCGCATAAGACGCGACGGCAGCTGCGAGCAAAGAAACCGGCCTGAGAGCTACATCCGGCAGCACGTTTGTACGACGCATACTATGACGACGGGGTAGGGCCAAAGCGTATTCAAGGCGACGAATAGAAGCGCAGAGGTTCACGGACGCAATCCGTAGCGGGAGCAGCGATTGGTATGCAAGTTGTCACCCCGATGGCGCTCTATCTTGCATGCACGACCCTGATATCGCGAACTCGCCGCCATCGCGCGCTATCATTCGAAATGGACGATGAAAATTGCGACATGGAACATCAACTCGGTCCGTCGGCGGCTGCCACTCGTCGTAGACTGGCTGACGGCGAACAAACCCGACGTGCTCTGCCTCCAGGAAACCAAGGTGCCCGACAGTGAGTTTCCTGCCGCCCCTTTCCACGATGCCGGATACCACGTCGCATTCCGCGGCATGAAGGGCTACAATGGCGTCGCTACTCTGACTCATCGCCAGCCCGAATCCGTATTCTATGGTCTCTGCGCAGGACCTGACAGCGAAGATGTGCGTATCCTCGAAACTGTAGTGGACGGTATACCCATTGTCAACACCTATGTTCCGCAGGGTTACAAAATCGGCACTGATAAGTTCGTCTTCAAGCTGGAATGGTTTCACCGCGTACGCCGGTTTTTCGGCGAGCGACTCGATCCAAAGATGCCGGCCATTTGGCTGGGCGATCTGAACGTCGCGCCCGAGCCAATCGATGTTTACCACCCTGAGCACCGTGTCAACGATCCGGACTTCCACATCGACGCACGTGACGCCTATCGTTACGCGGTCGGCTGGGGATTCATTGATGTGTTTCGGAGTCTCTATCCTGATCGGGTACAGTATACCTACTGGGATTACTTCCGGAACGCCTTCGCGCATAATTGGGGGTGGCGCATCGACCATATTTTGGCGACAGCTCCGTTGGCTGCCGTTTGCCGCGCAAGCGACGTGGACCTCGAGACACGTCGGGCCACCGGCGCATCCGATCACGCCGTGGTTTGGGCAGATTTCGACCATGACGGCCATAGGGCGAAAATCAATGAATAGAACCCGGATCCCAGCGGAGTGCTCCGTGTGGCTTCCAGCTCTATAAATTGCGGGCCGAAAAGCGTATAGATTTGGCGGGAATCAGGTGAACGTGGCGGCCGACGTGCGGCCAAAGGAAGACTGACTATTTTACTTGAATCTAACCGGGAAACACCCATGTGGTTTTCGACGGCAGGGTTCCGTTAATCACCCTTGGAGCCTGCTAGCCTGATTTAATGGAAGCAGGTACAGCCAGCAAGCGACTGTTGCCGTGGCTTGTCGCAATTGCGTTCTTCATGGAGTCGCTTGACACCACGATTCTGAACACAGCCGTACCCGCCATCGCGCAGGCGCTCAAGGTGGCTCCGCTTAGCATGAAGGCGGTGCTATCTAGCTACACATTGAGCCTCGCCGTCTTTATTCCAATCAGCGGCTGGATGGCGGATCGATTCGGAACCCGTCGGGTGTTCGCGTCCGCGATCGGCCTCTTCACATTGGGATCATTTTTCTGCGGTATATCGAGTAACATCCACTTGTTGGTCGCGTGTCGCGTGTTGCAAGGCTGCGGAGGAGCCATGATGGTGCCAGTGGGGCGGCTCACCATGGTACGAACGTTTGCCAAGTCCGAACTCATTCGCGCCATGAGCTTCGTCGCCATCCCAGGTCTGATTGGTCCAATGCTCGGACCAATCGCCGGTGGCCTGATCGTCGGATATTTTCATTGGAGAGTTATCTTTTTCGTGAACCTCCCGATCGGCCTCTTAGGTTTGTGTATGGTCTATCTGCATCTACCGGACTACCGCGAAAAGTCTGCTCCTCTCGATATTGTCGGCCTCATCCTCTTTGGCTTCGGCATCGCGCTGCTGTCGTACGTGCTTGAGGTATTCGGTGAACATTCGCTGAGCGTACGCGAAATTTTAGGGCTTCTGGCGATTTCGATCCTGCTACTCGCCGGCTATGGACGGCATGCGATGAATAACGCGTTTCCATTGCTGCGGCTGAGCCTGTTTCGTATTCGCACATTCCGCGCGGCAGTGAGCGGCAGCTTCTTCACCCGCCTTGGCATCGGCGGAATCCCATTCATACTGCCGCTGCTCTACCAGGTTGGCCTGGGGTTCACTCCGATACATTCCGGTCTGCTCATGATGCCGCAGGCAATCGCCGCCATGAGCCTGAAGCCGGCGATGCCGCGAATTCTGACCCGCTTTGGCTACCGTGCAGTTTTGGTTTCGAACACGGCGATCCTCGGTCTGCTGATCGCGCTTTTCGCAACGATCGGGGTGGGGACGCCGGTGTGGCTTATCGTAGCGCAGACGTTCTGTTTTGGGTTCTTCAGTTCGCTGCAATATACCAGCATGAACACCCTGGTGTATGCCGACGTCACCGAGGTAGAGACCAGCAGCGCAAGCTCTATCGCCAGCACCATGCAACAGATGGCCATCAGTTTCGGCGTCGCCACCGCGTCGCTGGCCGCTGCATTCTTCATTCCCGATCGCTTTCATTCGAGCGCATCGCAAATGATTCACGGCATCCACCAGGCGTTTTTCGTTCTGGGTGGACTGACCATCTTGTCCACCATCGTTTTTCGCGAATTGAAAAGCACCGATGGCGATCAGGTGAGTCAACACAAGATCCTTCACCACGTGGGGTGACGAAACAAGCAATCCAGCATCTTCGCCGTTTTTCACGTTCGGTTGATCCCGGCGGCGGCTGGTCGTCCCGACGATGATTTTCATTTAAGAGGGGCAGCGACTGGCCTATAACCCGGCCGGGTGAGCGCAACCCTTCCTCTACGACGGCTTCTTCCTCCTCTGCGCTTACCTCGGACTGATGGGCACGTGAAAAGCGCTTCTCCAGATCTCGCAACGCCTCTACGCGGCTCTTCGGGCGACAACTTAGAAGGAATGACCTCCTGATGCTGGCGTCAGACGCGCAACTCAAACGAACCGCCCAATCACCCGCCACCCACCACCACCCGCCCCTCCGGGGGCTTAAAATAGCTTAATTAGCGCCCGCGAAACCCGTTGTGCTCCTCCGGGCGTCTATGGTTTTGGTTTCTCCACGACAGGTGTAGGCAGGTGTATCCGATGGCGCAGACCGGCAAGCCTCCGCAGGCCCGCATCAACGGCCAGCTCATCATCGATCAGCTCGTGCGCAACATGGAGCTCGGGCAGTTCGAGATGGCTTACAGCGTGCTTGCCCCCTGCATCTTCAGCGTCTACCTGCACCCCGACGATTACAAGCGCCTGGCCACCATCCAGGACCTCATCAAGGAAGACGCCGCCCGCGCCCTGGCCGCCCATCTCACGCAGTGGAACCGCAAGCAGCCGCTCTTCAAGCGCGGCAAGAAGCAAAAGCTGTACCGCATCGCGCGGCACGACTGGTGGATCGAGTTTTTCGCCGACAGCGAGAACGTGGTGCCGCCGGGCGACGTCGAAATTCATTCGGAGCTGAACGACGTCCCGCAACCCGGCTATCGCGGCATCAAGACTACGTTGATCGATCGCGAGACTTCCGTCACCGAGGCGCGCGTGGCCCGCGATCGCACCATGACCCGCCGCGGCGCGGACCAGGTTTTCGCCGAGATCCGCTACGAGGACGATTCGGGCCCGCAAAGCTACTTCGTCACGCAGAACGAAATCACCATCGGGCGCGGCGGCCAGGATCTCTCGGTGGATCTGCCGCTTTACACCAACGATGAAGTATCCCGCGAGCATCTGCGGCTGCGGCGCGATCCGGCCACGGGCGGCTTCACGGTGTCCGATAACAGCCGCAACGGCACCTGGCTGAACGGCAAGAAGCTGGCCCGCGGCGCCGAGGAGCCGCTGCCGGACCGCGCGCGCATCCAGGTCGCGGACGTGATCACGCTGTCGTTCGAAACCAGGAAATAGGTCGCATCGCCATGCTGCAGCCCTACACTTTGCATCTTCCTTTCGTGGCGCTGTTCCTGGCGTTCGTGGTGTGCTTCATCGTGGTGCATGTGGCGCGGAGGCGCGATTGATGGCCGCGGCGGTCGAGTGGCGCTCGGGTGCCTCAACCGATACTGGGATGCTGCGCGCGTCCAACGAAGACCGCTTCTGGATTGACGACCAAAACGGGATCTTCCTGGTGGTGGATGGAGTGGGCGGCCATGCGGCAGGCGAAATCGCCGCGGAAACGGCGGTCGAGGTCATCCGGCAAGAACTGCAGGGTCCGGACGGAGATGCAGGCGGCAGCGCGGAGCAGCGCGTGCGGCGGGCCATTGCCGCGGCCAACAACCAGATCTACGCCATTGCGCGCGATTCCGACGATCTGCACGGCATGGCATGTGTGCTCACGCTGGCCATGATGGATTCGAGCGAGTTGGTCATAGGCCACGTGGGCGACTCGCGCCTCTACCTGATCTGGAACGGCTCCATCCGCAAGCTCACGTCCGATCATTCGCCGGTCGGCCAGGGTGAAGATGCGGGCGAACTGACCGAGGAAGAGGCCATGCTGCACCCACGCCGCCACGAGGTCTTCCGCGACGTCGGCACGCGTCCGCACGACGCTGAAGACGACGGCTTCATTGAAATCCGCCGCTGTCATTTCAAGCCGGAGGCCGCGTTTCTGTTGTGCAGCGATGGACTCAGCGACGCGCTGCCTTCGAACGGAATCCGGGACATCGTCGAGCGCTATCAGGGCGACGCCGGCGAGATCGCGCGTGCATTGGTGGAGGCCGCCAACGAGGCCGGCGGCAACGACAATATTACCGCGGTGTTGGTGGCGGGCAGCGAATTCCGCGGGCGCGCGCAGCCGCGCAGATGGCGTACCATCGACCACACGCGCGCGCGGCATGCCACTACGCGCATGCGAGCCCCCGGCGACGCCGCACCAGGTCCAGTGCGGCGCTATTTCGGCGGGCGCCTGGCGTTTTTGTTCTACGGACTGGTGCTGGGCATCCTGATCGGAGCCGTGCTGCACGTGCTGAAAGGTTGACATGATGGAGCCCGCCACGCACTTCGGACCATACGAGATCATCCGCCGCCTGGGCAAGAGCATGAACTCCGTATACCTGGCGCGCGACACACGCGCGGACCGCCAGGCCGCGCTGAAGCTGATCAAGTCCGGTCCGGACACCGCTTCGCAAATGGTGCTGGAGGCGGAGCGGCGCGGTGCGGCGATCCAGCAGCGGCTGCATTCTCTCGACCCGCGCGTCATCGAAGTCTACGATTACGGCGATCTGGAAGGTTATTTCTACATCGCCATGCAATTCGTGGAAGGACGTAATCTCGCCGAAGTCCTGCGGCACGATGGACGCATGAGCGCATATCGCGCGGCGCGCATTGCGCTCGAGATCTGCGGGCAGCTCGAAAAATTCCATGCCTTCCGGCCGGGCGACGGCGCAGCTTTGTCGGTGGTGCACGGCGACATCAAGCCTTCCAACATTCACCTGGGTCTCAACGAAACCGTGCGTCTGCTGGATTTCGGAATCGCCAAATCGCTGCGGCCGGACCGCGATTCCACCTTTCACAATTTCGGCAGCCCCAGCTATTGCTCGCCGGAGCGGCTGGGCCGTTCCCTGGTCGATCAGCAGGCGGATTTGTGGGCCGTGGGCGCGACGCTATACGAGATGGTGGCCGGTGCGCCGCCGTACCAGGCGGAAGACACGCGCAAGCTGGAAAGGCTGATTCAATCCGGGCGTCCGCCGCGCGCGCTGCCGGCCAGTTGCCCGGCGGCGTTGAAGGCCGTAATTGGAAAAGCGCTGGCGCCCAGCGCCCGCCGGCGGTACAAGTCGGCCGAGGCGTTCGGCGAGGATCTGAAGGCTTTTTTGGAAGGCGCGGAGACCGCTGCCGAAAGCGAGAGGCGCGGCGCGTGGAAGCCGAATCCCACACTCGAATCGGGGCAGGCGTCGAAGCCCAAATCCAAACCAAGGCGGTGGCCGCGCGCGTCTCGCCGGCGCGTGCTGCGCAGGGCGGGGAGAATCGCGAGCGCGTTGGGGTGCGTGCTGGCCGGCATGGTGCTCTTCATCGGCACCAGCTATTGTTCGCGCTATTGGCGCGCCAGTCGGGAAACCGATCTGAATACGCGCTGGTTCTCGTATACGGATGCGCAGGCGCAGTTTGGCTTCCTGGGTAGATATTCGCCGGCCGAGTTCCTGCGTCCGGATTTGCGCACTGCATATGAAAAGGCGAGCGCACTGGCGCTGGATCGCCGCGATTGGGAGCGTGCCGAACTATACCTGGGACGGGCGAGGGATCTCGGGGCCGCAGACCCGCAGATCGCCGGCAAGCTGGCCCTGGCGCGAGGATTTAGAGCGTTGCACGGCGGCCAACGCGACAACGCGCGCGACCAGCTGCTGCAAGCGGCGCGCGGATCTGCCGCAATCGCCCGGATCCACACTTGGGTCTGGCGCGAGTCGCCATGCTGGCATCGAAGCCGGACGAGGCGCTTGCCGAACTGGCCGCGGCCGAGCGCTTGGGCTATCAGCTCGGCCCGCGCGAGCTGGAGGAGAGAGCCGAAGCCTACCGCTGGCGCGCCTTCGAAGAGCTGCAGGCCGGCGATGTGTCCGCCGCGCGCCGGGATTTCGCCGCTGCCCACATTCCGGACTTTCTTTCGCCGAGCCTGTGGGGCAGACCTCCAGGTCTGCGCGGGTCCTCCAGGACCCGCTCTTCGAACGGGGAAGCCGGCGTGGACGCCGGCAGCAGGACTGGAGTCCCGCCCCACCAACCTTTGCACTAACATTGCACTAGCCATGCGCACTACCAGTTGGCAAACCCTCCCCGCGACGTCCGCCCCGCCGCACCAAACGCCGCGCGCACCCGGCATCTTCTGGATGGCCGGCGCGTCCTTCCTGGTAGCCGCCGGTCTCGCCCTGGCATACGCCGCCAAAACACAAAACTTCGCCGATGTTTCCGCGCTGCTGCGCCATGGCGACATCCTGAACCTCAACGATGTATCCAGCGCCGATCAACTGATGCCCTCGCTCGACGTCATCCCGGACGCCGCCGAACGCCAGGCCGACGCCGAAAAGCTGCTGGCATTCTTGCGCGCGGCCCATCCTCTACGCAACGTGGGCACGCTCTCGCGCCTGCGCGAACAACACAAACCGCTGCTGCCTGTATCGAGGCTCAAGCCGCTCTGGGTGGTCCGCACACCCAACGAATTCCGGCGCGCCTACCTGCTCTGGTCAGCCGTCTACCTGGGCGGCTTCTACCTGGTCTGGTTCGCCTGGCGCGCCCGCCGCGCTTCGGCCGATCTCGCCATCCTGCCGGCGCTGCATCTGCTCTCCGGCATCGGTCTCGATCCTGATGGTGAGCCTGCGCGACCCCCTGCGCGACACGCTCGAATTCCGCAAATTCGCCCTGGGTGTTTTTCTGGGCTGCCTTTTGCTGCTGCTGCCGCTGGTGCGCGCGTTCGATTACCGCCGCCTGGCCGATTTCATCTACACGCCCCTGCTGGCCGCCTTCGCGCTGTTCGCCCTGCTGCTGCGCTTCGGCACAGGTCCCGGCACCAGCGACCAAAAGGTCAACCTGGGACCTTTTCAGCCAGTCGAAGCGATCAAGATTCTGGTGGTGCTTTTCCTGGCCGGATACTTCGCGCGCAATTGGGAGCGGCTCCGCGATCTGCGCCAAAAGAGGTCTGCGCCGGCTGGGCGTGCCGCGCCTGGCGCACGTGCTGCCGGTGGCCTGCGCGATGGCAGCCGCCATCCTGCTCTTCTTCGTGCTGAAGGATCTGGGGCCCGCGCTGGTTCTCTATTTCCTCTTCCTCACGCTGTTCTCGGTCGCCCACGGACGCTCAGGCCTGGCGCTCCTGGGCTCGGCTATCCTGGTCGCGGCCGTCTTCGTCGGCTACCGTTTGGGACAACCGCACATGGTGGTCGACCGCATCAATATGTGGCTCTCGCCGTGGGATAACGATGTGCATGGCGGCAACCAACTGGCGCACGCGCTGTGGGCGTTCTCGACCGGCGGCGTCTGGGGCTCCGGTCCCGGCTATGGCGACACCGCCATGATCCCCGCGGGAAGCACCGACCTGGTGCTGCCGGCCATCGGCGAAGAGTGGGGCTTCATGGGCGTGGCGGCCGTGTTTCTGTTGTTCGGCTTCCTGATCTACCGCGCCTTTCGCATCGCCCTGCGCACCGTGTCCGATTACGCCTTCTTCCTGGCGCTGGGCCTGGCGTCCCTTCTGGCTTTTGAAATGTTGCTGATCTCGGCGGGGGTGTTGGGCGTGCTGCCGCTCTCCGGCGTGGTATCGCCTTTTCTGAGCTCCGGTAATACGGCCATGCTGGCGAACTTCTTCGTCTTCGCGCTGCTGTTGGCCATCTCCGCAGGAGCGCCAGCGCAGCAGGGGCATGCGTTATTCCGCACGCCCGTACACTGGACCGGCGCGGCGCTGGCGGCGGCAGCCATCACCCTGATTATGTTCGCCGCGCATTACCAGGTGCTTCACGATCGCGAGTACCTGGCCCGCGATGCCCACGTGTTCGAAGACGATGGCGTGAAACGCGCGCAGCACAACCCGCGCATCAACTCCATCGCGCGCGAGATTCCCCGCGGCGACATCTTCGACCGCAACGGCGTGCTGCTCGCTACCAGCAATTGGAAGAAGTTGGTCGAACGGCGCGCGCAGTATCAGGCCCTGGGCATCGATATCGACCGCGCCTGCTTGCGGCTGGACGCGCGGCATTATCCTTTCGGCGCCGCCACCGCACATTTTCTGGGCGATCTGCGCACGGGCGAAAATTTCCACGCGCCCAACGCTTCGCTGGTGGAGCACGATTCCAACGCGCGGCTGCAAGGCTACCAGTATTCCGAACTGGTAGCCCTGGTGCGCTACCGCCATCAGCCGGGAAATCCGGCCTTGCGCAGCCTGCTGGCGCGCGATCGCGACGTGCACACCACGCTCGATATCCGGCTGCAGATGCGCGCGGCGGAGATCCTGCGCCGGCATCTGGCAGCAGGCCAATAAGCAGAAGGGCGCGGCCGTCGTGCTGGAGGCCAATTCCGGCGATGTGCTGGCTATGGTCAGCGAGCCCGAACCCGTGCCGCCGGGGGCACGAAATGCACCGCCTACCGATGACGAACTGCTCGATCGCGCGCGCTACGGCCAGTATCCGCCGGGTTCCACTTTCAAGCTGGTCACCGCCATGGCGGCTCTGCGCGCTCGACCCGAACCTGCGCAACCAGACTTTCACTTGCCGCCGCCTGTCGGACGGCCGCGCCGGCGCCGTGGTGGATGGCTGGCGGCGGCCCATCCGCGACGATATCAAAGACCAGGCCGCATGGCACGCTCGCCATGCAGCGCGCCATCGAGGTTTCCTGCAACGGCTACTTCGCGCAGCTTGGAACTTACAAGGTCGGCGCGGAAGCGCTGAAACAGACCGCCGATCTGCTCGATATCTCCACCGGCGATTTGCCGGGACTGAAGGCTACCTTGCCCTTCGCGTCATACGGCCAAGGGCCGCTGCTGATCACGCCCTTCAAAATGGCGCGGGTGGCGGCTACCATCGCCGCCGGCGGTGCGATGCCCCAGGGCCGCTGGCTGCTGGACGAAACCAATTCGCGTCAGGATGCTCCACGCATCATCGTGCCCGCCGAACCCGCCGGCTTCATCGCCGAAGCCATGCGGCTGGTGGTGACCGATGGCACGGCGCGCCACGCCATGGCCGGAACGCCCGTGAACCTGGCCGGTAAAACCGGTACCGCGCAGGTGGGCGTGGGCGAACCGCACGCCTGGTTCGCGGGCTTCGCTCCGTATGACGGAGATGCCACTCGCCGCATCGCATTCGCCGTGCTGGTGGAACAGGGCGGCTACGGCGGCCAGGTAGCGGCGCCCATCGCGCGTGAGATCATGGAGGCTGCGAAGGAGTTGGGGCTGACGCCATGAAGCCGGTCCCGGCCCGCAAGCGCGGCATGCATCTGGCGGATTTTCTGGAGAAATTCGGCCGCACCGTGTTCGAACAGCCGTTCGCGCACGGGCAAGGCGATGAACCGCCTGAAGTGGCCGAGATCCGCTTGGCCATCCTCGACCAGGTGCGCGAGAAGAGTTACCGTCTGGGCGGCAAGAAGGTTTTTCCGTTCAACGTGGTTCACATTCACGTGCGCGGCATCGAAGACAACCGCGCTTCTACCTTCACCGGTAAATTCTTCCGTGCCTATTTCGAGCAGGAACTGCGCGGTAGCCTGGACCGCGGCGAGTGCCGCTATCCGGAGGATCTGCGGGTGGACGTGGAAGTATCGCATGACCTTCCCGCGCCTGGCGAACAGTGGGTGTGGGTGGACGTGGAGTCGCAGGAAAAGCCCGCCGCCGCCGCACGCCGCACGGCGAAGTTGATCATCATCGAAGGCCACGCCAACGCCGCGGAGATAGCGCTATCCAAAGCGCGCACCAATATCGGCCGCACGGTGGATGTGTATCGCAACGAAGGCCTGATCCGCCGCAACGATCTGACGTTCACCGAAGATACCGAGATCAACCGCACCGTCTCGCGCGAGCACGCCCACATTGTCTACGACAAAGCCGCGGGCGAGTACAGGCTGTTCAACGACCGTTGGTATAAGCGCGACTCCAGCGGCACACCCGCCTGCGGCATCTGGATCGTGCGCGATGGGCTGAGCCAGGAGGTGCACCGCACCGCGCGCGGGACGAAGCTGGAATCCGGCGACGAGATTCATTTCGGCAAAGCCGTAGCCCGGTTCCAGATTAAATGAACAGCCCCGCCATCATCGCTTTACAGTCTCTTCCACGTCGAGCGCGGTCCATCCGCCCCGCTGCACATACCCGGAGCTGACCGCCGGCACGTACAACACGCCGTGCCCCTGGCAGCACATCAATTCCGTACCGGCATGATCGAACAACACGGCACCCATCGAACCGATACGGATCGGATACTGCAAGGTGCGCAGGCACGCCCGGCAGCGCGACCGCTGGTCCGCCAGGCACCACCACACAATCGCGCCGCAGCCGAGGATCACCAGCCAGATGAAAATCGGTTCGGCCACGAATGTGGCGCCGCCGTTCAACGTAAAAGAAGTCGCCCGGCTGAATTCCCAGATCACCAGGGCGAGCGCCAGCGGCAGCGACACCGACTTGGCCGCGAAGTAGGCCCAATACTTGCGGCGTATGCGCCCGATACGGCGCCGATCCACGCGCATGCCGATGGCCCCCGCCGCCAACAAAATCAAGATGGCCGCGCCGCAGATCACCGTATAAGCCCAGAACGGCCGCCGGATGCGCGCCATCAAAGAGATGACGTGCGCTTGCTCGAATGTGGACGCCCGCTGGTCGCGTGCGTAGCGGCCCGCCAGGTCACGCAACTCGGCCTGCGCCGCGCCTACGCTCACGCCGGGTTTCAACCGCGCGATAACGCCGAGTTCCTGCCGGTCGGACGCCGGCTTCCAATCGCGAATGCGGTGCAGCAGGAAGCTACCCGGCCGCCCTCCCAAGACGGCAAAGAAATCCGGCGTTACCCAGGCTGTTCCTTGCGCGTCCCACCGGTATCCCGCAATGCCCGCCAGCGTGGTGCTGTGGGTCTTCCAAAAATCCAAAAGTGGCGGCGGGATGGCATGCCGGTCGCCCGGCACATCGCCGCCTTCAAAAACCAATACCAGCCGCCAGGCATCAACAAAAGGCGGCGCCACCATGGCACGCGTGATGGCCAGACCGTGGCTGGCGGCCACTATAGTGGCCAAAGCCGCGCCGATCAGTCCCAGGCAAAAGGCGGGCGTGCTGATGGCTGACCGCACCAGGAGCACGCGCGGCATTTCAGAGAAGAGGCGCCCGGCGTCCCGCATCGCGCCCATGAAATGATGCCAGATGCGCAGCCGTACGTAACGGCTCTGTAAACCACGCGCACGCAGCAGCGTCGCATAGTGCCGTATCTCCTCGTTCCAAGCTCGCCGCCAGCCGGGACGCACCTCGCGCGGCACAATACAGGATGCCGCAAGTATGGCTAGCTGCAAAACGGCGAGAAGCATATAATGCAAAACATGCACCCATGCCGAATCCGCCGTGCAGTGGGGCGACCGGAGAGACTTCGGCTACGCGGCCAGTATCCTCTTGGAAATCAGGTTACCATCATAATACCCGATAATACCCGTCAGACAACGGCTCGTTTCATTATACCGATGTGATGACTCGGTACTGGTACCGTGAAATCGCCCATCAGGCCATTTTAACTTGCGTTAAGGTACCCCCGCGATTTAGACTCCTCCTAGGTAGGGAACGGAGGAATCGACGGCTCACTGCGGCCGTATCGTCGCCCACCTCCGCGTGGCATCCATTCAAGGAGACAAAGAATGCCAGAAATGACCGAATCCGAAATCTTCGATCAGTTCTCACAAATAGTAGCGCGGAGTTTGCGCATCGACGCGGCGCAGGTCGCACCAGATGCCCAGTTGACTGACTTGGGCGCCGAATCGCTCGATCTGATCGAGATCTCGATGGAGACCGAGTCACAATTCCACATCTTCCTGCCCGATAAATCTATTCTGGAAACGGCCGTCGAGGTGTTTGGTCCGGGCGTTCTGGAGAAAGACGGATATGTGACCGAAGAGGGGAAGCGGTTGCTGTTGTGCCGCATGCCGGAAGCCGACGCGGAAGCCTTCGCCGGCACCGTGGCCGTGAAAGATCTGCAGCGCTATTTTCTGAAGGTGGGCACCTGGGTGCGGATGATCCAAAGCCTGGTGCGGCACACCCCCGGTGAGTGTGCGGCCTGCGGGGCTCCCATGGCCGCGTCCATGGGCTTTCGCATGAAATGCACCCGTTGCGGCGTCGAGATTACCTTACGCTCCGGTGAGGAGTTGAATCGCGAATGGGTCCGCGAATATTACGAGCAGGAATACCATCCGCAAGCGGGCGCCGCGGTTCCAGTAGCGGTGCAGCCCAACTAACCTCAGTTCCGGCTAACTTCAGAAAGTATTGCTCCCGTGGCCACTAAAAGGGTAGACTTTTGCTCAAGCGGAGTTTGCCATAGTGAGTTGGAGAAGAGGGTTTCGCGCCGCCCTCGTCGGGGTCTTGACGTTTATCTTCGCCCAGATCTACGTGCCTCAGTGCAAGGTACAGATCTATGCGGACAATGCCAATGCGATCGGCGGTGTCTTAGCCGCCGTGATCGCTTTCTTGGCCTATCGCTTCAAGTGATCCCTGCACATCATTCGCTCGCCACGACCTGCTAAAATCGAAAAAGTGGCAAAACAAAAGCAACCGAAAGAACCCATGCCGCCCTTGCGTGTGTGGGCGGGACCTGTCGCGCTGGGGTGGTTCGTCCCGGGCGGCGGGCACTTCCTGCTCAAGCGCAATGGCCGCGCCGTGTTGTTATTAGTCTCCGTCACCTTGCTGTATCTTTGCGGGCTGATGATGCGCGGCGCCATGTTTCAACCGCAAAGCGGTGATCTGCTGACCATCCTGATCAATACCGGCGGATTCATCGGCGACCTCGCGTCCGGAGTCTTGTACCTGCTCACGGTCTGGCTCGGCTACAACCAACCGGACGTAGCCGGCGCCGTGCACGATTACGGCACCAAGTTCCTGGTCACCGCCGGACTGCTGAACATATTGGCCATGGTGGATGCCTTCGAAATCGCCGCCGGGAGGAAAAGCTGATGCCCAAAATGAACCTCTCGCATTTCGAAGCGTCGCTGCTTTTTGCGCTGTTCACTTCGATTGTCATGGGCGTGGTCACCAAGCGCACCGACCGCGAACGCCTGCGCTACGGATTGTACGTGTTCGGCTGCTTCATGGTTGCCCTGGTGGGCCTCGGCTGGCTGATGCATTTCGGCCACGGATAGCCTTGGGGGCCAGGCTCTCAGCCCAATGTCACTTAGTTATCCAATATTGGGAGTGCTGCGTAATTTGTGGGGCAGGACTCCAGTCCTGCGCGGGTCCTCCAGGACCCGCCCTTCGCGCTTGGAATCGTGGACGTCGGCCGTAGAGTACGTCCGCAGCGCGATAACATGATAAAGAGGTGTTGTCGTGAGGCGTCGCCCGCATCTTCTAGCCGCGTCCCTTTCCGTCCTGAGCCTCACCGCGCAAACCGCGCCCACCCTGGCCGTCGATGCCAACGCCAATCGCCATCCCATCAGTCCCTACATATACGGCATCAACGAGTGGAGCGACAACGGTCTGTTTCAAATGATGCACATTCCCGTGCTCCGCTGGGGCGGCGACGACGCCACCAGTTACAACTGGCAAACCAGCACCAAGAACAACACTGGCGACAACCCGTGGTGCTACGAAAACTACAGCGTCAGCCCCGATTTCGATCAGTTTCATACCGCTAATCTGTCCGCCGGCACCATCAGCCTGGGCACCATCCCCCTGATGGATTGGTCTCCCAAAGACGCGGGCGAATGCAGCTTCAGCGTAACCAAGTACGGCAAGCAGAAGTCCACCAACCCCGATAATGCCGATTGCGGCAACGGTTTTCTGGTCAACGGCGATCAAGTGAAAAACGACCCCAACGACGCTTACGTGCCCGTCACGCAGTCGCTCTCCCAGCAGTGGATCCAGCATATTATGACCACCTACGGCCCCGCCAACGCCGGCGGCGTGCGCCTGTGGAGCATGGATAACGAGCCGGAGTGGTGGTACGCCAATCACATGGATGTCTACCCGCAGCCGGCCACCTACGACGACATGATGGCGCGGAATCTGAAATGGGCGCAGGCGGTGAAATCCACGGATCCCACCGCGCTGGTCACCGGGCCCGTGCCCGGCGGCTGGTCGGGCATGCTATTTTCGAGCGCCGACATGACCAGCGGATGGCAGACGTCGCCCTACCAATACTGGGACAACCCCATCGACCAGAATGCGCACGGCGGCATCCCCTGGGTTCCCTATTACCTGCAGCAGATGAACCAGTTCGAGCAAGCCAATGGCGTCCGCCTGGTCGACTACCTCGACGTGCATGCGTATATCACCCCGGGAAGCCTCAGCAGCTCCGCGGGTGACGCGACCATGGAAACACTGCGCATGACTTCCACGCGCGCCCTGTGGGATCCCAATTACATCGTTCCTGATGGCGGTATCTACAACGCGTCCGGCACACAGGTGGCGCCGCAGCTCATTCCGCAAATGCAGCAGTGGGTCGCGCAGAACTATCCCGGAACGAACCTGGCGATCACGGAATACAGTTGGGGCGCGCTGGACACTATCACCGGCGCCATCGCCCAAGCCGATATCCTGGGCATCTTCGGCGCCTATGGACTCGGTCTGGGCACGCTCTGGGGTGCGCCCGCGCCCACCGATCCTGGTGCATTCGCGTTCCAGATCTTCCTGAATTACGATGGCAACGGCAGCCCGTTCGGCGGCACCGGAGTCTCCGCCACCTCCGGCGACCCCGATACTCTCTCTGTCTTCGCCGCGCAGCGCTTCGATTCCGCCCTAACTGTTCTGGTGCTCAACAAAACTACCAGCGCGATCACCGATTCCGTGAGCCTCGCCAACTTCACCCCCGCCGGCACCGCGCAGGTCTGGCAGTACAGCCAGGCGAACCTGGGCGCGATTGTCCGCCAGACTTCCGACATCAACGTCAGCGGTAACAGCCTCAACGCCACGTTCCCGTCCTACTCCATGACGCTGCTCGTCATCCCGCAGGCGCAGAATGCCATGGCCGTCCCGCAGCCCGTGGTCTCCGCCATCCAAAGCGCGGCTTCCTACGACGCCAGCGGCATCGCGCCCGGCGAGATTGTCGCCATCTACGGCCAGGGGCTGGGACCCGCCGGCTTCACCTCGCTGCAGGTTAATTCCAATGACACGCTCAGCAATTCCATTGGCGGCGTGCAGGTGTTCTTCAATGGCTACCATTCGCCTATGATCTATGCGCTGGCGGGGCAATTGAGCGCCATCGTTCCCTATGAGATCGCCGGACAGACTTCGGTCAACGTCGTGGTGGCGTATCAGGCGAATGCTTCCGCGCCATTTTCGGTGGCGGTCGCGCCCGCCAAGCCGGGCATCTTCACCAACGATGCGTCGGGCAAGAATCAGGGCGCCATTCTTAACCAGGATTACAGCCGCAACGGTCCTGCCAACCCCGCGCCCCGCGGCCAATACGTGCTCATCTACGGCACCGGCGAAGGAGTGACCTCGCCGCCAGGAGTGGACGGCCGCATCTCCGGAAAGCCGCTGCCCAGTGTGAGCCTGAACTGCTCGGCGACCATCGGCAGCGTGACCGCGACGGTCAGCTACTGCGGTGAGGCACCCGGCGCCACCGCCGGCCTGGTGCAAGTGAACGCGCAGGTCCCCGAGTCAGTCACACCAGGCGCCGCCGTGCCGATTTCTATCAACATAGGAGGCGTGACCAGCCAGGCCGGTGTAACCGTGGCCGTCAAATGAGCCCGATAACAGCCATCCCCCTGTGCGCGCTGAGCCTGTACGCCCAGACCGCACCCACGCTGGCCGTCGATGCCAACGCCAATCGCCATCCCATCAGTCCCTACGTCTACGGCATCAACCAATATTCCGATAGCGGCCTCGGCGCCATCATGCACATCCCCGTGCGCCGCTTCGGCGGCGACGCCACCACCAGTTATAACTGGCAAATCGACGTCAGCAACGCCGCCGCCGACTGGTATTTCATTAATGGCTCGCAAACCACCGGCAGCACCGCCTCACTGCCCGATGGCTCGTCTTTCGACTTACTCCACGAAGCCGATTTGCAGACCGGCACAGTGACTCTGGGCACCATCTCACTCATGGACTGGACCCCCAAAGACGACTTCAGTTGCAGCTTCAGCGTCACCAAGTATGGCAAGCAAGAGGCCGTAGACCCTTACGCGAGCGACTGTGGCAATGGCATCCTGTCGACCAATCAACAGCAGATCGTAAACGATCCCACCGATGCGTACCAGCCGTTCGAAGCCAGTTACCCCGCCGATTGGATCTTTTACCTGATGAAGCGCTACGGCCCCGGAAACGCCGGCGGCGTCACCTTGTGGAGCATGGATAACGAGCCCGAATGGTGGTCAAGTGTGCATGCCGACATTTACCAGAAGCTCGAAACCTACGATGACACCATGGCCCGCAATCTCCGCTTGGCGCAGGCGGTCAAGGCCGCGGATCCCACCGCGCTGATCACCGGACCGGTGCCCTCGGGTTGGATGGGTTACTTCTATTCGCGCACCGATATGCAAAGTGGATGGAACACCAGCCCATACCAATATTGGGATAACCCCACCGATCAGGCAAATCACGGCGGCTTGCCATGGCTCGCTTACTACCTGCAACAGATGCAGCAGTTCGAGCAGCAGCACGGATATCGCCTGCTGGACGTGCTCGATCTCCACGGCTATCTCATCCCCGATACCCTCCAAACCTGGTACACCAATAACAACGACGCGCCGGGCGATGCGGCCATGGAAACGCTGCGCATGACTTCCACACGCGCGCTGTGGGATCCGAACTATCTCGTCCCCGAGGCCGACGCCAGCGATAACTACTACGACAACAGCGGTAACGTGGTGGCGCCGCAACTGATTCCACTTATGCGCCAGTGGGTGGATCAGTATTATCCCGGCACGAAACTCGCCATCACCGAATACTGGTGGCACGCGCTCGGTAGTATCACCGGCGCCATCGCGCAGGCCGACGTGCTGGGCATCTTCGGCCGCGAATCGCTCGATTACGGCACACTCTGGGGACCGCCCGCCCCCACCGATCCGGGCGCATTCGCCTTCAAGATCTTCCTCAATTACGACGGCAATGGCAGCCAGTTCGGTGGCACCAGTGTGTCGGCCACTTCGAGCGACCCCGACACGCTCTCCATCTTCGCCGCCCAGCGCGTGGACTCCGCCTTGACCGTGCTCGTGCTCAATAAGACCGCCAGCCCCATCGGCGATACCATCAGCTTCGCGAATTTCACACCCGCCGGCACTGCCCAAGTCTGGCAGTACGGTCCGGCGAACCTCACCGCCATCGGGCGCGTCATCCCGGACATCAACGTGAGCGGCAACAGCCTCAGCGCTACGTTCCCGGCCGACTCCATGACCCTGTTCGTCGTTCCGCAGGCGCAAAGCGCCATGTCCGTGCCGCAGCCGATGGTCTCCGCCGTCCAAAGCGCGGCGTCATACGATGCGAGCGGCATCGCGCCCGGCGAGATTGTCGCCATCTACGGTCAGAATCTGGGACCCGCCACCTTCACGCCCCTTGAGGTGAATTCCAATGGCACGCTCAGCAATTTCATCGGCGGCGTGCAGGCGTTCTTCAACGGTTACCCCGCGCCCATGATTTACGCGCTGGCCGGCCAGTTGAGCGCCGTCGTCCCTTATGAGATCGCCGGACAGACTTCCGTCAACCTGGTGGTTGTGTATCAGGGCAATGCGTCCGAGCCGTTCGCCGTGCCGGTAGCCCCTGCCAAGCCGGGCATCTTCACCAACGATGCGTCGGGCAAGAACCAGGGCGCCATCCTAAACCAGGATTACAGCCGGAACGGCCCAGCCAACCCCGCGCCGCGCGGCCAATACGTATTCATCTACGGCACCGGCGAAGGCGTCACCAGCCCGCCCGGAGTGGATGGCCGCATCTCCGCGACACCGTTGCCCCAGGTGAACCTCACATGCACGGCAACCATCGGAGGCGCCACCGCCACAATCAACTATTGCGGCGAAGCCCCCGGTTCCACCGCCGGCCTGGTACAGGTGAATGCGCAAGTGCCCGATTCAATCACGCCCGGCGCAGCCGTGCCGGTCGCCATCACCATCGGAGGAGTAACCAGCCAATCCGGAGTCACCGTAGGTATAAAATGATCTTTGTGGGGCAGGCTCGTAGCCTGCGGCGGCCTCTCAGGCCGCCCGCCGTGAGTGACATGCTAAGGTTCGCCGAACGCGCTGGATTCGCATGCCGACGCGGCAGGCCGGCGAACCGCGTTCAACATCCATGGAAACACTTACAGACTGATTGCCCGTGTGAACTATAGGACCGAGCGCGTGTTCATCCTTCATACATATACTCACGCACACCGCGTACGACAAAGGAGAGTGGAAGAAATGAGCGCCACACCTGGTATTAACACCACCGTATATGCCGGCCTGTTGGCCGAACCTTTACCCCGCCCTAGCACACTCGCTTCACCAAAATGCTGCTCGATCTGGATGAGCGCGGGAACCTCACGCCCGAAAAGAGGCCTTGGCCGAAGTGTTGACCCTGCTCATCGACCATTATGAGAAGCGGCGCTATCCCATGCCGCGAGTCTCTCCTAACGCATCGCTAAAGGCGCTCATGGACGAACGCGGGCTGAAGCACAAGGATATCTGGCCGGTGCTCGGAAACAAAGGGGCGGCCACCGAGATCCTGAATGGGCGGCGGTCGATCAGCAAGGCCCAGGCCAGAAGGCTGGCCGAGTTCCTCCACGTACCCGTCGAACTGTTCATCTGACCGAAATCCAAATTACCGTTCGAACCCAACAACCCCTTTATTTTCAACAAGTGGTTGGGTTCGAAATCCCTTGAAACCTGCTAAACTATAAAATCAACTATGGCCTTGAGCAAAGACTTACTGGAGATCCTGGTCTGCCCCCTGTGCAAGGCGGACCTCGATCTCAAGCCGGATAATAGCGGCCTGAAATGCGTCCAGTGCCATCGCGTCTACCCCATTCGCGACGACATCCCCATCATGCTGGTTGATGAGGCTAAGATCGAAGAGTGACCGAACTGCCCATCGGCTGCCGCGTAGCCGTCATCCGGCTGCGTTCGCTGGGCGACTGCGTGCTCACTACACCTGCACTCGAAATTCTGCGGCGCGCCCGCCGCGATGTGCGCATCGCCGTGGTCGTGGAAGACCGCTTCCGCGCGGTGTTCGAACACAATCCGGACATCGAAACCCTGCTCGCACCCAGCCTGCGTGGGTTGCGCGCCTGGTCGCCCGATCTCTGCCTCAACTTGCACGGCGGCGCCACCAGCGCGCGGCTCACCGTACTTTCCGGAGCCCCGCGCCGCGCCGGATTCGCCCACTACCGCTGGCAGGCGCTCTACAACGTGCCCATCCCCCGCGCGCAAGAAATCCTGGGCGAGGAGCGTACCGTGCACACCGCCGAACATTTAGCGTCGGCCATGTTTTATTTGGGTGTGCCCCGCGTCGCGATCCCGCGCGCCAGATTATTCGCCACCGGCTGCCTGCACTCGCGCGCGTATGCCGTGATTCATCCTCTCGCATCGCAGCCGGATAAAACCTGGCCCGCGGCCGGTTTCCTGCGTGCAGCGCGTTTCCTGCGCGAATCGCTGGCGCTCGACCCCGTCTTTGTTGCCGGACCGGGCGAAGATCTGGCCGCGTTTCAGGAATACCGCACCGTAGCCGGCGCGCCTCTGGCCGAAATCAAATCGCTCCTGAGCGGCGCCGCTCTGTTCCTGGGCAACGATTCCGGACCCGCCCACATGGCCGCCGCCTTCGGACTGCCCGTCGTAGTGGTGTTCGGCGCCTCCGATCCAGCCATCTGGGGTCCCTGGCGCACGGCGTCGGTAATCATCCAAAATCCGGCCGGCATCCAAGCGGTCACTGCACAACAGGTGATTGAAGCTCTCGAACGCATGCGGGTGCACGCATGAAAGATCTGTTGCGGCTGCTGGCGTTCGCCAGGCGCTATTGGGTCTATCTTCTTCTTTCCGTGCTGCTCATGGCCTGCGTGGGCGCCGCGCACGGCATGACCGCACTGCTGATCGGACCCATCTTCGATCGCGTCCTCAATCCGGCCTCCATCGACGCGCCGGTATTGCTCTTCAAAGATCCCGTCTTTCACCACCCGGTTTATCTCAGCCACATCGTCCCCGGACCATTCCACAACCGCAGCATCTGGACCATGGTGGCCTTCGCTATCCTGGCCGTCTTCTTCACCAAGGGAATCTGCGACTACCTGGCGAATTACCTGGTGAATTATGTGGGCTGCTCGGCAGTCACGGACCTGCGCAACACCGTGTTTGACAAGGTCGTCAAGCAGGGCGCGGAGTTCTTCGAATCGCACTCCACCGGGCGGCTCATGTCGTCCATCATGAACGATATCGAAAAAATCCAGGTAGCCGTCTCGCACATCCTGGCCGATCTGCTGCGCCAGACCTTCGTAGTGCTGGGGCTGCTCTTCGTCATTTTGAATATGGATTGGAAGCTGGCCCTGGTGAGCCTGACCGTGCTGCCCTTCGTCCTGATTCCGACCGCGCGCATCGGCCGCCGCATTCGCCGCACCAGCCGCCGCAGCCAGGATCACGCCGCCGAGCTCAACGAGATCCTGCAGGAAACCCTCAGCGGCCACCAGGTGGTGAAAGCCTTCGGCACCGAGCAATACGAATCCGGCCGCTTCCGCCAGACCGCGCAGCGCCTGCTCAAGAGCAATTTGCGCTACGTGCGCCAGCAAGCGCTGGCGTCGCCCCTGATCGAAATCTTCGGTGCGCTCACCATCGTCGGCTTGCTCACCTACGCGCGTACCCAGATCAAGGCGCACACTCTCACGGCCGGCGAATTTACCAGCTTCGTGATTGCCCTATTGATGATGTACGAACCGGTGAAGCGGCTCACCGGCATCCACAACATCTTCGAGCAGGCCATCGGCGCGTCGCAAAAGGTTTTCGAATACCTGGCGCACGCCGAGGAGATTCAGGAACGGCCTGGCGCCGTCAAACTGGAACGCTTCACAGGGTCCATCCGCTTCGACGATGTCGGCTTCCGGTATCCGCTCTCGCCCGACGGATTTCAGTTGAAATCCCTCGATCTCGACGTGCACGCCGGGGAGGTGGTGGCCGTAGTGGGACCCAGCGGCGCGGGCAAAACCACGCTCGTGAACCTGGTGCCGCGCTTCTACGACGTGACCTCCGGTGCCGTGCGCATCGACGGCCGGGATGTGCGCGATTACGACCTGGCGTCGCTCCGGCGAATGGTCGGCATCGTGGCGCAGGATACGTTCCTGTTCAACGATACGGCGGCCAATAACATCGCCTATGGCCGTCCGGGCACGCCCATGCGCGACATCCGCGCGGCGGCCCGATCCGCGCTGGCGGACGAATTCATCAGCCGCCTGCCGGATGGCTACGCGACCATCATCGGCGAGCGTGGCGTGAAGCTGAGCGGTGGACAGCGGCAGCGCATCGCCATCGCGCGGGCGTTGCTGAAGAACGCGCCGATCCTGATCCTGGACGAAGCCACCTCGCACCTGGATAGCGAATCGGAGTTGCTGGTGCAGGACGCGCTGGCCAACCTGATGGCGGGCCGCACCGTCATCGTGATTGCGCACCGGCTCTCCACCATACGGCGCGCCGATAAGATCGTGGTGCTCGAGCGCGGCGGCATTTTCGAAGTGGGCACGCATGAAGAGTTGGTGAGCGGCGGCGGCATTTATCAAAGGTTGCACGAACTGCAGTTTGTGGAGGCGGGAAGCGTGATGGATCTATGAGCGTGCGTAGCATGACCGGCTTCGCGCGCGTACGCAAGGCGGCGGCGGAGGGCGAACTCGCCGTCAGTATCAAGAGCGTGAATCATCGCGGCCTGGACATCCATTTCCATATGCCGCCGGACTTGGACCCTTTCGAAGGCGTCATCCGCAATGCCGTAAAGGGAAGGGTGGCGCGCGGGCACCTGCAAATCCACGTGCTGTTCGGCCGCAGCGCGCCGGCCGGCGCCTCCAGCCTGAACCGGCCGTTGCTGGAGGCTTATCTGCAAGCCTTTCGCGAAGCGGCCGGCGAATTCGACGCGGACCACAAGCCCGATTTGAACGCAGCATTGCGAATTCCCGGCATGCTGCAGGTGGGCGAATCGGCCGAACCGGATGCCGGCCTCGAACAGACGCTGTTAGAGGCCACCGCCGAAGCGCTGGATCTGTTGAACGTTTTCCGCGAGCGGGAGGGCGCGGCCATGGCGGGCGAGATGCACGAGCGCTGTGCCTCCGTGTGCGATTTGGCCGCCCAAATGGAGAAAATCCGGTCCCGCGCGACACAAGCTTTCCAAAAGAGATTGAGCGAGCGGCTGCGCGAATTGTTGCGCGGCGCGGGCATCGAACCGCAGCGGCTGGCGCAAGAGGCCGCGCTGCTGGCCGAACGCAGCGATATCAGCGAGGAATTGATCCGCCTGAAAACCCACGCCGCGCAACTGGAGAAGCTGCTGGATGCGGACGGCGAGGTCGGTAAACGGCTGGATTTCCTCCTCCAGGAAATGAATCGCGAAGCCAACACCATCCTGTCGAAAACCGGAGGACTGGGAGATCTGGGGCTGACCATCACGGACCTGGCGCTGGCCGCAAAGGCCGAGATCGACAAACTGAGGGAGCAGTCACTTAATCTGGAATGAGGAAAACGGTGGTGGGTGGTAGGTGGTGGGTGGTGGCCAACACGTCGCAAACGGTCGAAGGGTTTGCCACAACCCACAGCCCACAACCCACAACCGTCTCCAATACCCTCCCCCAATGACCACGGTCTTTATCATTTCCGCTCCGTCCGGATCGGGCAAATCCACCCTGGTCAACAGGCTGCTGGCTTGTGTGCCGGGGCTGATGTTCTCGGTTTCGTATACTACCCGCCCGCCGCGCGGGCATGAAGTGCAGGGCGAGAACTATCATTTCATCTCGCGCGCGGAGTTTGACGCCTGTATCCGGCGGGACGAGTTTCTGGAATATGCCGAGGTTTTCGGAAACTATTACGGTACCCACCGGGGAGTGCTGGAGGATGCCCGGCGGCAAGGGCGCGATCTGGTACTCGACATTGATGTGCAAGGTGCGCGACAATTAAAGGGTAAGATTCCAGAAGCGGTGACGATTTTTATCCTGGCTCCGTCCCGCGAGATCCTCGAGTAAAGGCTGCGCGCGCGCAGCGAAGATGCGGATCCGGTCATCGAGCGGCGGCTGCGCGATGCCGCCAACGAGATTCGTAATTACAGCGCTTACGACTACGTGTTGATTAACAAAGAGTTGAACCAGTCGGACGAAACCTTGGCGGCTATTGTGCGCGCCGAGCGCGTGCGGCGAAACCGGATGGAAGAGCAGATCCGGCCGATTCTGGAAACTTTCACTGACAACGTTTTGAAGAATACGTAAAGGACGCAGCAAACCATGGGCGACAAGAATCCGCGCAACAACGCACATTGCACCATCCCGGACGACCCGGAACAGAGCACCTACCGTTTCATCATCGTGGCCGCCAAGCGCGCCCGCCAGTTGCAAGGTGGCGCCCGGCCGGTGCTGCCCACCTCCTCCAAGAAGCCCACTATCATCGCCATGGAAGAGGTGCGGCGCGGATTGGTAAAGTACGAGATCATTCCCCTTCCGGCGGTGGAAGAAGCGCCGGTTCCGGAAGTCATCCTCTAAATCGCGGTCATGCACATCATTCTGGGCGTGGGCGGCGGGATCGCGGCGTACAAGTCTGCCGAGTTAGCCCGCCTGCTGATGCAACAGGGGCACGCCGTACAGGTGGTGATGACGGCGAACGCGCAGGAATTCGTCCGGCCGTTAACTTTCGCGGCGCTCACCGGACGTAAGGTGATCACTGGACTGTTCGCCTCGGGCAACTCCGAGACCACGCTTTCGAGCGCCATCGAGCACATCGGTATCGCGCACGAAAATGAACTGCTGGTGGTAGCGCCGGCCACTGCCGATCTGCTGGCAAAATTCGCGCACGGCCTGGCGGACGATTTCCTGACTACCACGTACCTTGCGTTCACCGGACCGGTGGTGCTGGCCCCCGCCATGAACACCAACATGTGGCTGCACGCCGCCACGCAGGATAATCTCGAAACCCTGCGCCGACGGGGACACCGCATTGTGGATCCTGGCGAGGGTGAACTGGCTTGCGGCATGGTCGGCCCGGGTAGGTTGGGGGAGCCGGAGCAGATCGCCATGGCGGTCGAAGCCGAGATCTCCAGGCGCCGCGATCTGGATGGCGAAACCGTGTTGATTACGGCCGGCCCCACGCAAGAGCCGCTCGACCCGGTGCGTTACATATCCAACCGCTCCAGCGGCAAGATGGGGTACGCGTTGGCCGAAGCGGCCGCTGCGCGCGGCGCGAAAGTCTTGCTGATCTCGGGACCTGTAAATCTGACGCCGCCGCGTGGTTGCGAAGTGATCGGCGTGGAGACCGCCCGCGAAATGCACGACCGGGTTTTCGAGCATTTGCAACCGGCCACAGTCATTGTCAAGGCGGCCGCGGTAGCGGATTTCCATTTGTCGAAAGTGCCCGCGCACAAGATGAAGAAGACGGCTGCCAGGCTTTCGTTGGAACTCGACCCCACGCCCGATATTCTCGCGGAACTGGGCCGCAAGAAAGGCGACCGGCTGCTGGTGGGTTTCGCGGCCGAGACCGAGAATCTGCGGCAGGAGACTCGCCGCAAACTGGAAGCCAAGAACTGCGACATGGTGGTCGGCAACCTCGTGGGCGGCCAGGACGGAGCCTTCGAATCCGACCAGAATGAAGTACTGCTGGCGCTCAGCAGCGGTGAATTCATTGAGGTGCCGCGCGCGTCCAAGCGCGAAGTGGCCGACCGCATTTTCGATGAAATCCTGAAACTGCGTTTGCATCTCTACGCCACCAATGGACGCTGAAACGCTGCGCCAATACCTGGAGTATTATCAGGATCTGGGAATCAAGACCCTCTATCGGCGCGAACCGCTTGCTGACGCGCGCGGCTCAGTAACCGATGCGCGCGGCTCAGTTACCGACACGCGCGCCGTTACCGAGCCGCGACCGTCAGGGAGCGTTGAGCCGCTGTTTAAAATCCTCGAAGACATCGGCGATTGCCGCCGCTGCCGCCTGCACGAGCAGCGCTCCAAAATCGTATTCGGCGTAGGCAATGAACAAGCCAGGCTCGTATTCGTAGGGGAAGGTCCGGGCGCGGATGAAGACGCGCAGGGCATCCCCTTCGTCGGCCGCGCCGGTCAGTTGCTTACCCAGATGATCGAAGGCACCGCCAAGAAAGAAGGCATTCCGCTGCAGCGCAAGGATGTCTATATCTGCAACGTGGTGAAGTGCCGCCCGCCGGAAAATCGCACGCCGCAGCCGGACGAAATGGAGATCTGCGGTCAGTTTCTTACGCGCCAGCTATTGGCCATCGCGCCCAAAGCGATCTGCGCGCTCGGCTCCACAGCGGCGAAATACCTGACCCAGAGCAAGGAAGGGGTCACGCGCATGCGCGGCAACTGGTATAAGTGGCACGAGATTCCATTGATGGTCACTTACCATCCGTCTTACTTGTTGCGCGCCTATAACGTGGGACCTAAGCGCGAAGCTTGGGAAGACCTGAAGAAGGTCCTGCACTTCGTCTACGACTAACCACTTTCTGGTGGCAGGACTCCAGAGTGTGTGCCTTAAAGGGCAGATTACCAGTGGGGGAAGGACCCACTCGAATAGTTGATGGTTAGATTCGATAGCTGGCGAGCGGCACGGTTGGGAAACTGGCCGGGTCGGAACCTCGCGACCAAGTCCACGGAAAGGTGGGCGAGCAACTGGGCAGGAGCGTGTGAATCTCGAGCAGGCCTCGAAAGACCCCATGTGGACGCCGACCAGGCGCTTGAGCGGGGAAGGCCGCGTCCATCCTGATAAACCGGCGCTGGAACGGCGCAAACCGAAAACCATCGGTACGGATGGGGCTCCCCGGGGCTACTCGGCTCGTGATTCTCAGTCGCGGCCAAGCGAAAGAGGCACTCGAGTGGACGGGTAGGGTGCTGGAGGACCCGCGCAGGACTGGAGTCCGGCGATTACTTGCCGGTCCAGCAGGCCGCGCGCTTATCCAGAAACGCGGAAATGCCCTCCTGCGCGTCCGCCGCCAGCGAATTCATGGACATGACCTCTTTCGCGTAAGCGTACGCTTTGGGCTGGTCCAGGTCGACCTGCGTGTAGAATGCCTGCTTGCCGAGCGACACGGTGAAGCTGCTGGCCTCCGCGATGTGCGCCGCCAGCCGGCGCGTCTCGGCCTGCAGTTCGGCCGCCGGTACTGCCTTGTTGATGAGGCCCCACTCCGCCGCCGTGGCCGCATCCACCATCTCGCCGGTCAGCAGCATTTCGAGCGCCCGCTTGCGCCCCACCGCGCGGCTTAGGGCCACCATGGGAGTGCTGCAGAACAAGCCGATGCGCACGCCCGGCGTGGCGAACGCCGCCTGCTCCGACGCGATAGCCAGATCGCAAGTGGCCACCAGTTGGCAGCCCGCCGCGGTGGCGACGCCTTGCACCTCCGCGATCACCGGCTGCGGAATTGCCTGGATCTTCATCATCAGGTCGCTGCACACGTCGAACAGCCGGCGGTATTCATTGATATCGCGGCCCACCATTTCAGAGAGATCGTGTCCGGAGCAGAAAACTTTGCCCGCCGCCGCCAGGATTACCGCGCGCACGTGGCGGTCGCGCCCGATGGCGTCGAGCGCGTCGATCAATTCCAGCATCAACTCGAGCGACAGTGCGTTGCGCCGCTGCGGCCGGTTCAGCGTGATCACGGCGGACGGCCCGTCCGGTTGTACACAAATGCTTTGATAGCTCATGACAGCTTCCCCCTTCGCTTCGCCTTGAAATCGAATGCATGGCGGGCCATATCCACGCGGCTGCCGCGGAAAGCCACGCCCTCGGCCTGGAGGCGCAGGCGCTGCTCGAGCCCGGCCTGGCCCGGCAGGCGAATGTGTCCACCAGCGCCCAGCACGCGATGCCACGGAATGCCGCCCTTGGCATTGTGCAGCGCCCAGGCGACTTGCCGCGCGGCGCCGGGATAGCCCGCGGCGCGTGCCACATCTCCGTAGGCTGCTACGCGGCCTTTCGGAATTCGGCAGATGGTCCGGCGCAAATGCTCAAGCATCGCTCGTACCAGTTTACGGCGATGGCGATTACGTTGGTGGATGGTTCAGCTTGTCGAGCATCTCATCCACCCAGCGTTGATCCGCATAGGGCGCGTTTTGCCGTTGTAGCCGGATGATCGCAGCCTGATTTACCAGCCACGTCTGGCCCAGGATAAACTCCGGCAGTATTTGCTCCAGATAAGACTTGCTCACCAGCACGGGGAAACTGAACTGGCGCTCCTTCATGAACCGCTCCACGATGGCCGGATTCTCATCCACGCTGAGGCTGATCGCCTGCACATCGGAACGGTCCTTCACTGCGTCATAGAGCTTCTGCATCGCCGGAAGTTCCCGCCAGCACGGCGCGCACCAGGTAGCCCAAAGAAACACGAAAGTAGTCTTGCCCTTGAAATTGGACAACGTCCATGTCCGGCCCGCGGCATCCGGTATGTGCATCTCCGGTAAGCCGCGGTTCACCGCATTCCATCGCATCCTGCCCATACCGCGCGGCGTTTGAGGTTCGCCAGCCGGCCACGGCTCCGGCTTCGACCACACCGCCCAGGCCTCTTCGCTCCCCCCGAGCTCGGTAAAAAGCGTATGCGCAGTCTTCAGGGGACCGGCATATTCTCGCGTGTACACGGGATTGGTAATCAATTGGTGATAGTAGGCCAGCGCGTCCAGTTTGCGGCCCTCCGCCTGAGCCAGCCTGCCCAACATGAGCACATATCTGCCGGCACCATCCGGGAAACTCATCGGGTCCCGGTCGTAATATTTGGGATACTCTGTTTCCATCCATTTGCCCATCTTATTTAGCGTGGTATGGGCGAGGTCAAAATCCTTCGCATCAATGGCTGCCTGCACAAGTGTTCCCAGGATGACGAAGTTGAATTTGGCGCGGCTGCTGGCGTCCAGATCGGCGGCCAGAGTTCCTCGAATCAGATCGCTCAGCGGCGGAGGATCAGTTTCGGTCCAATCCAACAGGCCGCGTAGCATGTCCACGGCTTCCTTTACCATGACGTTCGCGGCTACCCAATCCTGCGCAATATCGTACGTAAGGAAGTGCGCATCGCCATTGACGCCTACGCGCGTCAGTCCGTCCGCAACCTGCTTCCAATCCTCCGCGGAATGGCTGCGCGTATAAACCAGGGCATCCCGCCGCTGCTGCCAGGCGAAGCGATTATCCGGCCATTGCTTGATCCATGCGGCCGAAACCTGGTATAGCGAGGCTGCCCGCGCTTCATATTCCGCGTGGTTGGAGCCTTGGGGATGATCCTTCTCCCACGCCTCGTAAGCCTCGAATGCCGGATCGCGCGGACGCGCAGCCGCCGAGCGTGCCTCCGTACGTTTCTCGCCATCGGGCTGGCCGCTCAGCCGGTAGCCATCACTCAGCACATTGAGGACGGCGTAACTGTTCTGCTTCGACAGCGGCTCGATCCGCTCCACATCTGCCGCGACGGTTTTCCTCGCGCGCTCCACTTCCGCCGCCGGAGTCAGCCGAAATTCGGCGGCCCAGAGGGTGGAGTAGTAACGTATTTGCCATGGCTCCGTCGCGCTTTGCAGTTGCGCGCGCAAGGCTCCGGCAAATTCACGCAAGGCCCGCCGGTCTTCGATCACGTTCAGATTCGCGAACGCCTCCAGGTTCGCGGGGCAGGCGCTATGAAAGGCGCGGAGGTTTTCGGCCACTTTGGCTGGATCCCGGAACGCCGCGCTGGAGTATACCTCCGTCAGCGCCAGATAAGTCCAGGGCAGTTTGGGTTCGCGGGCGATCAGCTTTTCGAAGGATTGTATGGCCGCGGGCGTATCCTTACCGACCAGCGACCGCGCGTAAAGATATATAAATCGGGGGTCGTCCGGATGTTTGGCCAGCTTTTCCCGATACTCAGCCGCCAGGCTGCCGGTTTGCGGTTTCGCTTGTAACTCGATCAGCCAGCGGTTCAGGAACAGATCGTCCGGCCAATGTGCCAGAGTTGCCTGAATCGCGGCAATCCTGGCCTCCTGATCCGGCGTGCTCAGCTTGACACAGTTGTGCCGTTCCGGCGAAAGCGCCTGAATTGCAATTGGGGGAGCGCACGCATCGACGGGCGTCCCAGCCCGCACGGCACAAACCCACGCAATCAGGACCGCGAGCAAAGCTGCTGAATCACGCATGCTTCACCTCGGTTCGATGACGCCGCCAGCCCCAGCGGCGTGCACCGCCCCTGGGCAAGACGGCGAACTGAAGTTCGCCGCTGCAAGCTAAAGCTTGCGCCACATCGTCTCAGTTGACGGTGAACGTCACTTTGCTTTTGGCGGAGCCATTGGGGGTGACCACGCCGACCTTGCCCGTCGTCGCGCCCGCTGGCACCGTGGCCTGGATCAACGCCGGGCTGACCACCGTGAAATTGGCCGCGGCGACGCCGTCGAAAGTTACATTCGTCGTTCCCGCGAATCCGCCGCCTACGATGGAAACCGGCGTGCCTACCGGGCCGGTCGAGGGATCGAGGTTGGCGATCTTCGGGAGAATGTGCACAGACTGCTGGCTTTCGACTTGCAGGCCCGTTGCCAGGGTCACAGTGACGAGGCTGTCAATAGCGGCGCTCGGCACCTCCGCTATCAGATAGGTGTCGGAACCAGGTCGGAATTTTGCCCGTACCGAGCCAAAGTCAACGCTGATGACCCCCGTCAGGTTCTGGCCAATAATCGTCACCGGTTGGTCGAGGATTACCCACCAGTTGCAGCATAGTGCGATGTGGCTCGATGGGTTTGGAGGAGTAAAAGTGTAAAAAACTCCGTCTCCGTTAGCCCCGCCGGCGGGCGTTAGTCCATAGAACATCCCGTTGGTGTCCTCCATGAGAGCTGTGTTCGGAGAAGCGCCGCTCACTAGTCCCCCGTTACCCGAAAAATCGAAGAACGGGATAAAGGATCCGCCGCTCTGCATCTCGAAAATGGTGCCTAAGCCGTCAGCCCCACCGGAATCCGTTGTACCGTACAAGTTCCCATCCGACGCGGCCAGCAGGCCTGCTTCAGGGTTGGAGCCGGCGCCGGCAGTTCCGTCGAATTCGTACACAGTTGAGAAGCCGTAGGACGGCAGAGTTACCTCAAAAATCGTTCCGTACCTGCCGTCATCGTAATAGCCCCCGTGGACGGCGGTTCCGTACAGGTTGCCATCCTTAATTCCTTGGACGAGGGGGGCGTTGGGGCCGTCGCCGTCGGTGCCGTCGGTGAAGGAGTAGATCTTCTTAATCGCTCCAGTGATTGTCATGCGGAATACCGTGCCCGCTTCGCTGCTTCCGCCGTTTGCGGTGGTGCCATACAAGTACCCATCCGATGCCGCAAGGAGGGGACCGCTCGGAAAGCCGGGTACTGGTTTGGGAAGTAGCTCAAACGTTCCCGTCGAGACCGTCAGGCGGTAGGCTGTTCCAGGGCTTGCTCCAAGACTGTCCAGACCGTAGAGGTTTTTATCCTTGGCCTCAACCGGGGGACCCTGGGGGGTGCCTTCAGTGCTAAGGAACGTATGCAAGACGGTGAGGGCGTTCGTTAAGGGGTTGAAGCGAAACAGCGTGCCCGAGGTTGTGCCGTAGAAATTGCCGTCCAGGGATGCCAGCGTCAAGCCTCCGCTTGGGGCGCCGGTAGTCGCGTCGAAATTCCACAGAACGTTGTAAGGGGTGCCCGCCGGGTTCACCATGAAGATCGTCCCCAAGTTGTTAGAACCTCCCGACGCGGTAGTCCCGTAGAGGTTGCCGTTGATTCCCTGTGTCAATCGGCCATAGGGTCCGCATCCCGAGCTACAGTCGAAGTCGTACAAGTCCTGGTAAAACTGGGCGTGGAGCGGAGCGGCAGCCAGCACCGCGCACGCGAGCGCAAGCCGGCCCCCCCTATTAAAATCACATTGCTTTCGTTGTTGCGACATGTTTATGCCCTCTTAATCAAACATGCGGAATGCGCAGAAAAAATGTACACTTGGCGCGAGGGAAAATTCAGCCAGCGCGGAGCGTAAAGGTATATAAGCCGGGAATCTTCCTGATGCTTGGCCAGCTTTTCCCGATACTCAGCCCCCAGGCTGCCGCCGCCCCTCCGTGCGTTACCATAGGCATGGCATGACCCGAACGGTATTGATTGGGTGCGCGCTCGCGATAGCCGGCGCCTGTGTCGCCCAGAACCAGCAGTATCGCGCAAACCTCGCCATCGAAAGCGGCGG
The DNA here is from genome assembly GCA_963818855.1 of Bryobacterales bacterium. Lineage (GTDB taxonomy): Bacteria > Acidobacteriota > Terriglobia > Bryobacterales > Bryobacteraceae > Bog-159. Next base: position 562,352 of record CAWFUH010000003.1, read on the forward strand.
CAGCCTTCCGGGAACGCCGATGTTCATCCCTCCGGGCGCCGGTCAGGATTTTCCTCCCTGCCATATAGTGAGCGCTTTCGCCAACGGGGTGGTTATGTACACGGTTGAGGTAGTCATGGATCCCGGGTCCGACCGGATAACGCGCCGCTGGGAAGATAAGTGCGCGATTACCATCTGGCTGAAGGGTTACCGGAAGGCCACCGTAACGCTGCATGACGGTGCGGTGATCGTGCTGAAGCAGATGGGCGATCCCGAGGGCTCCACCGTTTCGGTGACCGCTCTGCATGTTCCCAAAGATGCCGCGAAGGCCTATGACAAGGGTCTCGAGGCCATGAGCGACGGCAAGCTTATCGCCGCGCAGAAGCAGTTCGAGCGGGCGGTCGCGCTCGATCCGGATTACGCCCAGGCTTGGAGCCAGCTGGGCGAGGTGCTGGAGCAGGAATCGGATCCGAAAGAGGCGGCCGATGCCTGCGAACACGCGCTGAAGGCCGATCCCAAATACATCCGCCCCTACCTGCAGTTGATCCGCCTGGCGGTTGCCGGAAAACGGATGGAGGAGGCGGCCGCTATGGGTGAGCGCGCCATCCAACTCGACCCCGTGGAATTCCCCGGTATCTACTACTACGACGCCGTGGCCAACTACGAGTTGAAGCACGCGGACGTGGCCGAGAAGGCCGCCGGAAGGGCCATCGAACTCGACAAGTCCCATGATTATCCGGCCGCCGAGGCGCTACTGGGCAAGGTGCTGGCCGACAAGGGCGACTCGCGCGGCGCGCTGGACCACTTCACCAAATACGTGCAGATCGCCCCGAAGGCCGACGATGTCCCCGCTATCCGTCAGCGCATGGCGGAACTGGAGCGCGGCGAGGCCCAAGCCAAATAGGCGTCCGCCAATTCATTCGGACCCGCAGACATGAGAAAGTTTTTATCATTTTTTTGTTGACACTATTGCAAGATAAGCGGTAACTTGGAGTTGGAAGTTGTATTGCATGGATCCTCGGTAGGCGAGGCGTCCGCGCGGCAAACAAGCCACTGCCCTAAAGCATCCAAAGATGCTGGCATTCAGGGTAGACCAGGAACTCCCGGGTTAAGGGTTTTCCTAACGTGGCTGAGGTCTTCGGATCTCTCACGGCGCGCGGTGCTGAAGCTTGGACCCGTTGGGGAATCCGTCAGCGATCGTTTTGCGATAGTTGGCCATTTCTCTGCGCCGGGGGAAATGGCTTTTTCATTTCCCGCCAGCTTCAATCGCCTCCAGAAAGGTATATGGAACCTAAAGACGACCGCCCTCCTAGTACGGACGGGCAAATCGTGGAAGAAACGGCAGTGACCCGGTAGCGGTACCCTCCTCTATCGCCTCACCCGCGTATCTTCCACGTTGATGTGGCAGAAAACGCGGGGCGGAGGCGCATTTCTCCTTCTCCCTTTCGCAGCTTTGTTTGGCAGCTTGATGCGCGGGCGATTTTCGCCTGTGTTCTCGCGTTTGGTGGCGTAGGCGCTTTTACCCGCGCCTTGGCGCCTGACGCGCTATGTGTCCGCGCCCAGCGGCGCAGGAAAGGAGGAAGGCGATGACGAACAAAACACTGACCATGCCCGCACCCGGCATCGAAACCGAACTTATGCCGGCACGCGGGCGCGTAGTGAACTCCAAATGGCAGCGCGATCTGCTGACCTTCCTGATGGTATTGGGTCCCGGCCTGATCGTCATGGTCGCCGATAACGATGCGGGCGCCGTCTCCACTTACACGCAGGCCGGCGCGCAATACGGCACTCATCTTCTCTGGATAATTCTGCTCTTATTGCCAGTTACTTATTTCATACAGGAGATGGTGGTACGGCTGGGAATCGCCACGGGCAAGGGCCACGCCGCGATGATCTATCAGCGGTTTGGCAAATGGTGGGGGCTGTTCTCGCTGGTGGACCTGGAACTGGTCAATTTTCTGACCCTGGTTACCGAGTTTGCGGCCATCGATCTGGCCTTGAGCAAGATGGGGGTAGATCCGCGCTATGGCGTGCCACTGGCTGCCGCGGCCCTGAGTCTGCTGGTCCTGACGGGCAGCTACCGCCGGTGGGAGCGCACGGTCGTATTCCTCTGCCTGTTGGATTTCGCCTGGTTTTGGATTGCATTCCGGCTGGGTCCGCCGGCCGGGCAGATCGTCCGGCACGCGCTGCTGCCATCCCTGCCCGCCGGCGGAATTACGCCGGACCTGATGTTCCTGGTGATCGCCATCGTCGGTACGACCATCGCGCCCTGGCAGCTCTTCTTCCAGCAGAGCTGCATAGCCGATAAGCGGCTGCGTTTCGCGGACATGAAGTGGGCGCGGCTGGACACGTTTATAGGAGCGTGCGTGACCGTTACCGCGGGCGCCTGCATGGTGATCGTGGGGACGGCATCGCAGAAGCACGGATTCCATTTCACCGATCCGGCGCAGATGGCCATGGATCTCGGCACGTTCGCAGGGCCGTTCGTGCGCAACGGCCTTCTGCTGCTGATGATCAACGCGGCGGTATTGGGCACCACGGCGATTTCGCTTTCAAGCGCGTGGGCGTACGGGGAAGTCCGCGGCTGGCCGCATAGCCTGCAATTGCCGTGGCGGGAGGCGCGCGGCTTCTATGCGCTTTACCTGATGTGCGTGGCGGCGGCGGCGGCGATTGTGCTGATCCCGCGCGCGCCGTTGCAACTGATCATTCTCGGCGTGCAGGTGCTGGCCGGCGTCATTCTGCCGTCCGCCATCATTTTCCTGCAGCTTCTGCTGAACGATAAGGAACTCCTGGGCGAGTTCGCCAACAAGCCCTGGAATAACTGGGTGAACTGGACCATCATCATCGTCCTGTTCGTTTTGTCCCTGATCCTGGCGGCGCAGGTGGCTGCGCCCAATCTTTTTCCGTCCGCCGCAGGCGGGCTAACCACTTGATGGAGGAAACGAAAATGGAAACGAAAAACAATCAAAGCCATTTCCTGGTGGTGCATCCCCTGGATGACGTGCCCGAGACCAAGGTGAATACCGAAGCCCTCGGCCCCATGTCGATGACGCGCAGCGTGCGTGTCTCGCTGATGAGCCTGCGCGCATACCTGGTGCTGATGGTCCTGCTGGTGGTCTATCACGTCGTAATGTTAGCCCGCTAAGTCTGTGCAGGGTTGGAGGGCGGGCTTTAGCCGGCGCGGGGCTTCAGCCCTGCCGAAGCTCTGTTTCAGTTGAGTTATTTCAAACCAAAAGGAGGTGAAAACAAATGCGGACGAAAACCATGCACGCAGCGCGCACCGTGGGACGCTGGATCGAGCGTTTCCTCGAAGTGAGCTTTCCCGTCAATGTAGCTTGTGGGCGCCGCACCCGCTGAAGCGGCTGGAGATGCAACCCATGATGAGAACACGTTACTCGAGCGAACTCGAATCCGTGCGTCAGAACCTGGTGGCCATGGCCGAAACGACCAGGGAACTGCTCGCCGCGGCGTTGCGCGCGGTCGCCGATCCGAATCCCGAATCGTTAGCCAAAGCCAGCGAACTCGAGTCGCAAACCGATCATCAGCACCGGACGATTCACGATCAGTGCCTGAACCTCATCACCTTGCAGGCGCCTGTAGCGCGCGACGCCCGGCTGGTGACTGGCGCTCTGGACGCCATCGTCGACCTGGAATTGATCGGCGACTACGCCTACGAAATGATCGGCCTGGCCTCGCCCAAACGCGGACGGCCGCCATCGCAGATGCTGAACCAGGTCGTGGAGGTGGGCGGCAAAATACAGGAGATCCTGTTGACCGCCATCGAGAGTTGGCGTGAGGACGACCGGACCCTGGCGCTCTCGGCGCGGCCGCGCGAAGCGGCCCTGCGCGCGGAGTGTCATGCCCTCAGCGAGAAGGTGACGCAACTGACGTCGTCGCCGGGCGATGTGACGGCCTATGTAAATCTGTTGCTGATTTGCCGCCATCTGGAGCGCATCCTGCGGCATGCGGTTTGCGTGGCGGAGCAGGCTGCCGCCGCCGCGCCCGTGCCGGTCAATTGATAGCGCCGGCCTGTTCGAGGAGTATGACAACGTGTCCTTTCTTATGTCCCGCCTCCGCATGCCGGTGAGCTTCGGCGATCTGGTCCAGGGAATAGCGTCTATCGATCACGGTCCTTAGCTTTCCGGCCTCGATAAGCCCCTTGAGAAAGGACAGATCCCCAACGGTTCCGGCTGCCATTCCGCCAATCACTTTCGCACCGCCTGTGATTGAAATCCACATTCCTCGAACAATCCCTCCCAGAATCGACGGCACTCCTCCAGAAGCGCCGACCCGAACATAGAAACCGCCGCGCTTAAGGGATCTCAGGCTGCGCGAGAAACCGCTCTTGCCGACCGTATCGAGGACGATGTCATAAACCCGGCCGGCTCGTGAGAAATCCTCTCTGGTGTAGTCGACCACCTCGTCAGCGCCGAGGGACTTCACCAAGTCCAGATTGGCGGTGCTGCACACCCCCGTGACGTGCGCTCCGAAGTGCTTCGCCAATTGAACCGCGAAAATTCCGACGCTCCCGGACGCTCCGTAAATGAGCACTTTCTGTCCGGCTTGAATCTTTGCTTTTCGCAGGAAATGCAACGCTGTGAATCCGCCGAATATGACCGCCGCGGCTTCCTCAAGCGTCATGTTCACCGGCTTTATCGCCAGCATGCCATCCTCGGGCACGCATCCGTACTCCGCATGGGCGCCGAGTTTGAACCCGGTACCGCCGAATACCTGGTCGCCCCGGCCGAACCGCGTCACGGCCTTGCCCACTGACTCGACCGTTCCCGAGAACTCCATCCCCAGTATGTGGATCTTCTTTGGCCGCACGAGCCCAATCATAAATCTGATGAAGAATGGATCGGCTTTTCTGAGCCTCCAGTCCGCCGCGCATACCGTCGCGGCATGGATGCGAACCAGGACTTCATTGTCCTTGGGAATAGGTTTTTCGACGTTCTCGACGCGAACCACATCGGGGGGCCCGTATCTGCGATAAACAGCGGCTTTCATAAGTGGATGGTAGCCTGCGAGTCTTGCCTGCCGTTGTAGACGAATGAAGGTGTGCGGATATTGTAAGAAAGACACCCGGTGGTGCGGATTCCCCGCACCGCCGCGCACCGGCCCCCTGGCGTGCTAACCTTTCCACATGCCGGGTCGCGGAATCGTTCTTCTCCTCTGGTTCTCTTTAGGCGCACCAACCTGGGCTGCCGATTGGCCGCAATGGCGCGGGCCGAACCGCGATGGAATCTCCAGCGAGACCGGACTGCTCGATACGTGGCCTAAGGGCGGCCCTCCACTGGTCTGGAAGATCCAAGGTTTGGGCGAAGGCTACTCGTCGCCCGCCATCGCCGGCGGGCGCCTCTTCATTCAAGGACAGCAGGGCGACGAGGAGTATGTCCTGGCGTTCGACGCCGCCACCGGCAAACAGTTGTGGCGCACACATACAGGTATACCGTTCAATGAGTCGCGCGGGCATGGGCCGCGCAGCACGCCTACAACGGATGGCGACCGGCTCTACGCGCTGGCCGCCGACGGCATGCTGGTGTGCCTCGAGGCGGCCACGGGCAGAACCATTTGGGGCTACAACGTGGTCGATCGTTTCCATGGCCAGGTGCCCCACTGGGGGATCAGTGAATCGCCGCTGATCGACGGCAACCGCCTGATCGTCACACCGGGCGGGCGCGGCGCGGCTGTCGTGGCGCTCGACAAAATGAACGGCAAGCCGCTGTGGCAGTCGCAAAGCGATTCGGCCGCCTATTCGTCGCCGATGATTTATGATGCCGGAGGCGCGCGCCGCGTGGTCGTCTTTACGGCCGATGCGGCCATGGGGCTGGACTTGGCGAGCGGCAATCTGCAATGGCGGTACGAGCACGTGGCCAATGGCACGGCCAACATCGCCACACCCATCGTCCATGGCGGCGAGATTTTCCTTTCGTCGAACTATGGCACCGGATGCGTGCTGCTGAAGGCCGGGAGCGGCAACGCGGCCGAGGTGTACTTCAATCGCAATATGCAAAATCATTACAGCACTTCCGTGCTGGTGGACGATTATCTGTATGGATTCTCCACCAGCATCCTGACGGCTATGAAATTCGAGACCGGCGAGGTGGCGTGGCGCGACCGCAGCGTGGGCAAAGGCTCGCTGATTTACGCCGACAAACATTTGTACGCGCTGGGCGAGGACGGCGTCGTAGGGCTGGTGGAGGCCACCCCGTCCAGTTACCACGAGATCTCGCGTTTCGAGATTCCGAAAGGCGGCTATCCGACGTGGAGCCAGCCAGTGATAGCGAATGGGAAGCTGTATCTGCGCGATCAGGACAATCTGTTTTGCTACAACGTGAAGAAGTGAAAATGGGAGGGCGGGCTTTAGCCGGCGCGGGGCTTCAGCCCCGCCGCACCGGACCATTTTGGTTGCTTCTGTTGTCTTCGATCACGTGCGCAGCACTGGCCGCAGACGGCTGGACTCAGTTCCGCGGCCCTGCCGCAGGCGTTGCTGCCGAAGACGCCGCCCTGCCCGAAAGCTGGAGCACGACCACGAATGTGGCCTGGAAGCTGGACATCCCAGGCCGCGGCTGGTCGTCACCCGTGGTAGCGGGCGACCGCATTTTCCTCACCTCGGTAATCGCCGCGCAACCCGAAGAGCCGCCCAAGAAAGGCCTTTACTTCGGCGGCAATCGAGAAGCGGCGCCGCCCGACGAGCATCGCTGGATGGTCTACTGCGTCGATTGGAAAACCGGCAAGCTCGTCTGGGAACGGGAGGTGCATCGCGGCAATGCGCCGCCCCGTCATCTGAAGAACAGCTACGCTTCGGAAACGCCAGTGACCGATGGCGAGCGCGTCTACGCCTACTTCGGCAGCGTTGGAGTCTTCTGCTTCGACCGCGACGGCAAGCTGCTCTGGTCGCAACCGCTCGGTCCGTTCCGCATGCGATTCGGCTGGGGTGCGGCGTCATCGCCCGTGCTGCATCAGGGTCGTCTCTACATCGTCAACGACAATGACGAGCAATCTTTCCTGGAAGCGCTTGACTCGAAGACCGGCAAGCAGATCTGGCGCGTGGCGCGCGACGAAGGTAGCAACTGGGCCACGCCGTTTGTATGGGAGAACGGCAAGCGCACCGAAATCGTCACGGCCGGCACGCGCCGGGTGCGCGCCTACGATTTGGACGGCAAACCGCTATGGGAACTGGGCGGCATGTCCTCGATCGCGATTCCCACGCCGTTCGCGAAGTTCGATTTGCTGTATGTGACCTCCGGCTACGTTGGCGACCAGGTACGGCCCGTATTCGCCGTGCGCGCGGGCGCCTCCGGCGACATCAGCCTGAAGGGCGACGAGACCAGCAACGCGTTCGTGGCCTGGTATCAGCGGCAGGGCGGTCCTTACAACCCGTCGCCGCTGGTTTACGGCGATAACTATTACACTCTGCTGGACTTTGGTTTTTTGACTTGCCGCGATGCGCGCACCGGCAAGGAGATCTACGGCAAGCAGCGCATCCACGCGGAGGGCGCGGCTTTCACGGCGTCGCCATGGGCATACAACGGCAAGATCTTCGCGCTCAGTGAAGACGGCGACACTTACGTGATTCAGGCTGGGCCTGAATTCAAGGTACTCGGCAAGAACCCGCTGGACGAGATGTGTCTGGCCACTCCGGCGATCTATCGGTCCAGCCTGATCCTGCGCACGGCGTCGAAGCTTTACCGCATCGAGAAGGCGAAGTAGCGTGCGGTTGCTATCTGCCCTGTTGTTCCTGGTTGCCTGCTTGCATGCGGCCGCCGATTGGCCGCAATTCCGCGGCAATCCACAACTGACCGGCGTGGCCACCGGCACGGTGCCCGACACGCTCAAACTGCTGTGGACCTACGAGGCCGGTGACGGCATTCAATCGTCGGCAGCCATCGTGGATGGCGCAGTTTATGTAGGTGCGGAGACCGCCGATCTGCTGGCGCTCGATCTCGCCACCGGCAAGCTGCGCTGGAAATATCACGCGCAAGATGGTATCGACGAGTCGTCGCCGCTGGTCGACCAGGGCGTCGTCTACGTCGGTGACATCGCAGGCACTCTGCATGCCGTGCGCGCGGCGGATGGCAAGGCGCTGTGGACCTTCAAGACCGGCAGCGAGATCCGCTCCTCGCCGGTGGTTTCGGGCGACCGGTTATTTATTGGCTCATACGATGGCAATCTCTACTGCCTTTCGGTCAAAGATGGCAAGGTGCTCTGGAAATTCACTACCAGCAGTTACGTGCACGCCACTCCGGCGATCGAGGGCGGCTTGGTGTATATCGCCGGTTGCGACGAAATTTTCCGTGGGCTGCGCATCGCCGACGGAAAGGAGATGTTTCACTTCGATTCCGGCGGTTACACAGGCGCATCGCCCGCGATGTCGGGCCAATGGGCCTATTTCGGCACATTTAACAACGACGTGGTGGGCGCCGATCTGAACCGCAAACGGATCGCATGGCGTTATGAAAATCCCACGCGCCAGTTTCCGTTCTACTCTTCCGCGGCGGTTTCGGGCGATCGCGTGGTGGTCGGCGGGCGGGACAAAGTGGTGCACTGTCTCAACGCCAAGACCGGCAAAGCGGCTTGGACATTTGCCACGCGCGCGCGTGTGGATTCGTCGCCGGCCATTGCAGGTGCGCGCGTCTACGTAGGATCGAACGACGGCCGTTTCTACGTGTTGGATTTAGGCACCGGAAAGAAGCTCTGGGAATTCGAGGCCGGCGCGCCATTATCCGCCTCGCCGGCGATCGCCGCGGGCCGCATCGTAATCGGCTCACAGGACGGCAAGCTATACTGCTTCGGAGGGTGACCGCATGGCGAAATCCGCCAAAGAAGACCGCCGATTGACCCGGCTCACGAAAATCTGCCTGGCGCTGCCGGAAACCACCAGATGTTGCCAGGGGCGGCATGCGGGCTTCATGGTCGGAAAGAAAACCTTCTGTTGGTTCCTCGACGACCATCATGGCGATGGCATCGTGGCGGTCAGCTGCAAGGTGCTGCCGGGAGACAACCATGCACTGTCGGCGGCGCAGCCCGCCCGCTTCTATCTGCCAGCTTACATGGCGCACAATGGCTGGGTGGCGCTGCGCCTGGATGTGGGCGAGCCGGACTGGGAAGAAGTGTCCGAGTTAGTTGCGTGCAGTTATCAATTGATGGCGCCCAAGCGACTGGCCGCGCTGGTGAAGGCCGCGCCGTGACGCCGTCATTGGAGACGCCGCGGCTGTGGCTGCGGCCCTTGGAATTGGCCGACGCGGAGCAGGCGCAATTGCTGTTTCCGCAGTGGGAAGTGGTCCGCTATCTGGCAAACAAAGTGCCTTGGCCGTTTCCGCCCGATGGAGTGCTGGCTTATTATCGCGATGTTGCACTGCCGCAGGCCGCGCGCGGTGAGGCGTGGCATTGGACGCTGCGCCTGAAGAGCGATCCGCACCGCCTGATCGGTTGCATCAGCCTGATGAAGAGCGACGAGATCAACCGCGGATTCTGGTTGGGAGTGCCATGGCATGGGCAGGGATTGATGACCGAGGCGAGCGGCGCGGTGACGAATTACTGGTTCGACACGTTGGGCTTTCCCATGCTGCGCATTCCCAAGGCGGCGGTGAATGCCGCGTCGCGGCGCATTTCTGAGCGGCAGGGCATGCGTCTGGTCGAAACACGAGAAGACGATTATGTTTCAGGCCGGCTGCGCACCGAAGTCTGGGAGATCACCGCGGATGAATGGAGAGCACACCGCGCGCAGCTTGTCGCTCCACGTCCCTTGATGCAAGCAAATAAAGACTGAGTGCCTCGCATCACATTGGAATGCCATTCGCGTCTTGAATGCCGCTCCCCGCTGCGCGCAGAATGAAGTTATAGGAGACAAGCCAAATGGCAGCAACAGCGGCTCAGAGCCGATCCCTCGAATCAGAACGTAACCTTACGCGGCGGCAGGAAAGCTATCCGGCGCGGGAAGGATTCAACGCTTACAGTAACTTCGGTCCATTCTCATTAATGCGGCGCCTCTCCGACGAGATGGACCGGGCTTTTGCGAGTACCTTCGGTCTCTCGCGAAACTTCGGTGAAGCGGGGCTATGGTCCCCGGCAGTGGAGGTCCGGGAGCACGACGGCAATTTAGAAGTTACCGCCGAACTACCCGGCATGAAGAAGGAAGATGTCAAAGTCGAATCGACCGACGATGGCCTGATCATCGAAGGCGAAAGACGGCAGCAGCACGAGGAAACGCAGGGCGAATTCAGGCGGTCAGAACGCAGCTATGGCCATTTTTACCGTATGATTCCGTTGCCGCAAGGCGCGGAAACAGACAAGGCAAAGGCCGAGTTCAAAGATGGCTTACTGCAGGTCCGCGTTCCCATCCCCAATTATAAGCGGCAAAGCCGCCAAATCCAGATCGCCTCATAGGTCTGGTGGGCGACAGACAGCGCGGGGGCTGATGTCCTTGCGGCTTTCAGGCCCCGCCTGTACCCGCCGTTTTGTCCCCGGCTGCGTCCATCATAAAATCGTAAATAACTCTTAATAACAGTTTGCCTGGCGCACGCAGCCGGAACCCTCCCGCATCGAGTAATGGTACACAAGCCGGTACGCATCGTAGTACGAAGGCACTTTAAAATGGCCGCAGGCTGGACTATGCTACTAACGTGATTGCCGAACACGGCAGTCTTGACAGCAAACTCGATCATGTTGTTGTTCCTCCTTTCCCCCTTCGATCGGAAGGCCCGGGCCACACCGGCCGGGCCCTCCTGATCGAAGCGCTTTTGTGGCGCACAAAAGGGGGATTTGAATTCGAGGAATTTTGGAGTATGCTAGTAGCGGGATCGGGTATACGAGGCCCGACCCCGCTCGGCGATTACCGATGGCCCTTACGGTGCCAAACGATAATTACCGTGAACTTGCCGATCAGCGGCAGCTCAACTAGCAATTTGATCATTGAGTTGATCCTCCTTTCCGCTTTGACAGGAAGGCCCGGGCGCTTCCCGGGCTTTCCCGATCGAAGCCCAGACGCTTCTCTCGAGAACCCGTTCTTCCAATTTCCACGGCAAAGGACTCCGCAGGTACAGTGCACCGAATGCCGCGGAGTTCTCGGGCCGCTCCAAATCCGGCGTGACTTCCCGCTACGTATTTGCTAAGATATTGATCTGTCAGAGCCTTGCTGGTGAATCAGGCGGGCCGGTTTCGATGTAAATTCCTGGAATTCATTGAGATCGCATTACTTCCTCGCTTGTATCATGTCTCGCGTTCGTAAGTCCCCGGCAATCGGCTAATAGAGTTGTCCCGCGGAGGCGTGGTAATGGCCGTCGATCAAGGCAAAGAGCAGGCGGACGAATTGGTCCAGCCGGATAGCGAAAGCTACCAGTCTTTGCTCGACGAGTATACCCATCTGGCTCCCGCTGAAGGTGCGCTTCTCGAAGGAACCGTTCTCAAGGTCACTGCCAGCGACGTGATCGTCGATTTCGGGTACAAGTCGGAAGGACTCGTACCGATCGACCAGTTCCGCGGCGCTGGCGGGGAATTAACTGTACAAACCGGCGACATCATCGATGTGATGATCGACCATGGCGAGCAGCCCGAAGGCTATGTGCTGCTTTCACACACCAAGGCTGCGCGCGTACGCGTGTGGGACAACCTGGAAAAAGCTTTCGCGGATCAACTGGTGATCCTGGGCCATGTCCTGGGCAGAGTCAAAGGCGGCCTTTCGGTGGACGTGGGTATTGAAGCCTTTATGCCGGGTTCGCAGGTCGACCCGCGTCCCGTGCATCACCTCGATTCGTTCATCGGCCAGGATGTCCCGGTCAAGATTATCAAAGTAAACCGGCGCCGCGGCAATGTGGTGGTTTCCCGCAAGCTGGCCGTTGAACAAGAGGTCAACCAGCGCAAGACTACCACTCTCGACCAGTTGTCGGAAGGCGCCATCGTAACGGGCGTCGTGAAAAATCTGACCGACTATGGCGCGTTCGTCGATTTAGGCGGCCTGGACGGTCTGCTGCACGTCACGGACATGTCCTACGGCCGCGTGGGGCATCCGTCCGAGATCGTGCACGTGGGCGATACCGTCACCGCTAAGGTGCTCAAATTCGACCGCGCCAAGGAGCGCGTCTCGCTCGGCATCCGGCAACTGGCGCCCGATCCGTGGGAAACCGTGACCGCGCGCTACCCGGTGGACGGCCGCGTGATGGGCCAGGTGGTGAATGTCACGGATTACGGGGCGTTCGTGGAACTGGAGTCCGGCGTGGAAGGGCTCATCCATATCACCGAAATGACCTGGTCGCGGCGCATGAAGCACCCGTCGAAAGTAGTGCACGTCGGCGATCAGGTGGAGGCCGTCGTGCTGGAAGTGAACCCGCGCGACCGGCGCATTTCATTGGGACTCAAACAGCTCGAAGCGAATCCCTGGACCACCATCGACAGCCGCTACAGTATCGGGTCCGTGGTCGAAGGCCGGGTGCGCAACATGACCGATTTCGGCGCCTTCATCGAAATCGAGGAGGGCATCGACGGGCTGGTGCACGTTTCCGATCTCTCGTGGACCAAGCGCGTCAAGCATCCCTCGGAAATCCTGAAGAAGGGCCAGCTCGTGCAGGCCGTGATTCTGAATATCGACGCTAAGAGCCACCGGCTGTCATTGGGTATCAAACAGCTCCAGCCGGATGCCTGGGAAACCTACATGCAAAGCCATCAGCCGGGCGATATCGTACATGGCCGCGTCTCGCGTCTGGCTGGTTTTGGAGCGTTTGTGGAACTGGCGGAGAATGTGGAAGGACTTTGCCACTTTTCGGAAGTCCCGGGCTACTCCGGGAGGCGCTCGGCGGAGCCGCCCCTGGCAGTGGGCCAGGAATTTGACTTCAAGATTATCAAGATGAGCGAGGCGGAAAAGAAAATCGGGTTGAGCCTCAAAGCGGTGGCCCACGATGAGGAGAAGGGCCGCCTGGCTGATTATCAGCGGCAGGCAGCCGCCGGCGCTGCTACCATTGAAGAAGTGCTGAGCTTGAAGAATCGCAGCGGCGCCGAATAGCGCAAAGGGGCGCGTAGCATCGCGGCGGGTTTTGCGCGAGTTGTTTAGAAGCTTGCAAAAATCGTCCGTTCAAGAGATACTGCTGTAACGGCTTGAGAGCACAAGGAGAAGAGTACATGACCAAGGCCGATCTGATTGAAGAGGTCTCGCGCGTGGTCGAGATGACCCGGAAAGAATCCGAAGTCATCGTGGAGGCCATTTTTGACAGCATCGTGCGTTCCCTGCGCACCGGCGACAAGATCGAAATTCGCGGCTTCGGCAGCTTCCGCACACGGCAGCGCCAGCCGCGCATCGGACGCAACCCGAAGACCGGCGCGCGCGTGGAAGTGCCGGCCAAGAAGATCCCCTATTTCAAGCCGAGCAAGGAACTGAAAGACGTGGTGAATAGTTCCGCCGCGGCGCCAGCCGCCGAATCGGTCCCTGGCGAACCGGCTCCTACGCTGTAGCGGCGGTATGGATTATCTCTGGAGTCCGTGGCGCTATCAGTACGTGACCACGGCAGAGCAGGCCGCCGGCTGCATCTTTTGCGATTTGCCCGCGCAGCATCGCGATCATGACAACCTCATCGTCCACCGCGGCCGTCTCAATTTCGTCATCCTGAACCGGTACCCATATACCTCGGGCCACCTGATGGTGGTGCCTTATGAACACGCGCCGGTGCTCGCGGAGGTCGCGGAGGCCACCCTGCAGGAGATGATCCTGCTAGTGCGCCAGGCGGAGATCCATCTGCGCGCCAACTACCGTCCCGATGGCCTCAATATGGGCATCAATATCGGCAGGGCCGCGGGCGCCGGCGTCGCCGGACACGTCCATATGCACGTGCTGCCGCGCTGGGTGGCGGACGCCAATTTCATGACGTCGGTGGGCGAGACCCGGGTGTTGCCCGAAGATTTGGCGGTCACCTACGAGAAGCTATCACGCGCCTGGCATGGCTGATTCTTAGTGAGGCCGGCTATCAGGCTGCGGCGGCTTCCCAGTCCCTGCCGCGAAGCTTTACCGCGCCACCGGCTGATCGACGCGCAGCTCCGCCAGCGTGCCGCTTACCTGCATCTCTTTATTCCCGCTGGTCAGTTGGAACAGCAGCCGGCCATCGCTCTGCGTGGCACCTTGGCCGGTATAAGTTTCATCGCCGGCTACAAGCTGCAACTCGGTGAATCGCAGGATGGGCGCGGCCTGGTTCCAGACCAGGTCGTAAGTCCCGGAGACGCTTTCCAGATCCGGCAGCGCCTCCACATCGAGTCCGCGCGCCACAAATGCGCCGCTCGAGTGCAGGCGCGCCAATAATTCCACCCCGGTGCCGCTGGATTCCAATACCGTGTTCGCATCCACTTTGCCGGACTTCCAATCGACGCCTTTCGCCTGCGCCTGCAGCCGGTAGTTAGGGCGGTTGCCGCGCAGGTTGACCAAGAGAATCCCCGTGAAGCGGCCGCCATCCAGGCCGGCGTGTATATCTGAAAACTCGGCTTTGGTCACGTCCCAAAGCAGGTGGGTCTGCAACTCGCGCACATCCATACCGGCGAGATGCAGCATGCCAATCTGCACAGCGGCGTCTACGTGGCGATTGGCCAGCCAGTCCGGCGGGGACGCGCGCCCCAGGCTCAGCGCGCGCGCGATCAATCCGCGATTATGGTGCAAGGCGGGCATTAGCAAACGTTCCAACTCGGCCGCATCCGCTTCCGCAATCCGCAGCCTCAGGCGGTGCGGGCGGACCATCTGGGGCTCGTAGCGGTAGTCGCCTTGCATCACCACTTTGCCGGCATGCGCATGGATGTGGTCAAGTGTCACCCGCGCACCATCGATGTGCGCCGCGGCTGTCGCCACCGTCACGGGCTCGGCTAATCCCGGCAATGGAAACTGGGCGTCCTGCAGGTCGATATCGCCCGTCCAGCCGTTCTTCGCCAACGCCGCCGGCGCCGCAGATGGCGGCGACATCTGATATCGAAGCTGGCCTTTCCAATTCCCGCCCGAGATTTGATCCAGCCACGGAATGGCGGCCAGCGCGGCCTGCGCGCGCAGCGAGGCCACCTGCATGGCGCCGGTGGTGATGGTCAGGTCGAGCGCCTGCTCCTTCCAGGCGTAGTCGCCTTCCAGTTGCGCGGCCTCATCCTGCGCAGTGCGCACCTCCGCCGGCGCCAGCCGGGCGTGTCCGCCGCCAAAGATCAGGCGCGCCTCCGCCGAGCGGATGGGAGGAGAATTCAAGGTGGCGATCGACGCATCGTGGAAATCCAGTTGGCCTTGCAGACTGCCCTTGGCCTCGTAACCCAGCACCCCATCGAGTGATCCGGACACACTGATTTTGGGCGGCAGATCGGCACCCAAGTGCCGCGCCAGGTCCAGCACCGGACCGGCCGGAAATCGATTCCAATTGAGCGCGACGCCCCAATGCGGCTGCGAAAGATAATCGGAACACCGAAAGCGCACGGCCAGCGGCAGGGTTTCGCCGCCCGCCGTAGTCGACTCCATTTCCACTGTCTGGGCCGGCAGGTTGAGCTTACCCGCCAGACGCAACGGCCAGCTCTGCCCGTAAGGCGGCATGCGGTCCCAACGGTGGACGTCTTCCACGTCCATGCGGCCCGAAATTCGAATATCGTCGAGCTGGCCCGCCAGATGCATGCGCGCGGAAACCGTGCCATGGATGCCCGCGTCGAAGCCGTGCAGCAACGCCACGATTTCGCTGATCGCGCTCTTCTCCAGGCGTACATCCAGATCCAGGCGCCCGGGGCCCGTCTGGTTCCACCGCCCCCGCGCGATGAATTCACCGAGGCCCCGCGCCGGTTTATCCGTGCGTGCCGGTTCACCCGTGAATTCCAGGTTCCAGGTGGCTGCCCCATGCGATGGCGGCGCAATATCCAGGTCGGTATTTGTCAGATAAAAGACCGATTTCGTGTCGCCGAACTTGAAATTAATCCGGCCGGAGCGGACGTGCAATTCCGGAATCGCGCGGATCACGGAGCGGCTCAGCAGCGGCTCGAAATTCCAACGGCCCGGTTCGGAAGGTGCGCCGGTCTTGGCCACGTTGATGCTGGCATCGTCCAGCCGTATGGACGCGAATTCCAGCCGGCCGCCGAAAATCGACGCCAGGCGCGGTACGGCTTCGAGCGAACCCACATAAGCGATGGGCTCGATGCCGATGGCCGGATTCTCGTGGATGATCACGTTATCGACCGAAAATCCCGGCCCGGCGAACAGGCTGAAGTGGACGGCTCCGAAATCTACCCTACGCCCCAAACCCCCTTCGAGCGCCGTGCGGATGCGGGGCGCGAACTGGTTTACGGTCAAGTAGGGTGCGGCGATGCCGGCCGCTATCAGCACGGCCGCGGCGATCGCCAGCCACTTCGCCGCGCGCTTGGCTACGCTCTTCATGCGCCGCTCCGCGCGAGCAGGCTCGAGTATGCCGCCGGATCATCCACGTCCGCCAGAATGCCGGGATCGTCCACGCCGATATAAGATGTTTCGCGCTGATGTGCGCGCACCACCGCTTTCGCCGACGACGATGCGGGCAGCTCCAGAAACCGCGGTATCAGGGAACTTGAAATCCAGATGGGATGCCCGTGCCGTCCACGATATGTAGGGATGCGCAGCAGAGCCCGCACACCGCAGCCGGGCGCGGGATCGACCAGCGCGTCAATCGTTGCGCACGCCACCGCAGGGTGATCCACCAGCGTGAAAAGCACTCCGTCAGCATCGGTCGGGACGGCGCGCAAGCCGCACTGCATCGACGAAAGCTGGCCCAGCCGGAAATCGGGATTCTCCACAAGGACCGCCTGGCCGGTCCGGCGCAATGCCGCCCGCACAGTTTCCTGCTGCGCGCCCAGAACTACAATCACGGGCGAGCAGCGCTGGGCGAACAGGCCGATCAGCCGGTCCAGAAAAGTCTCTCCCTGATAATCCAGCAGCGCTTTGGGCGATCCCATGCGCCGCGATTCGCCCGCCGCCAGGATGAGGCCGCAGGTCACTGCGGCAACAACGTCCGCGCAGGCTCGCCGGCGAAAATTGATTTCGAGAGCGCCCGCCAGCCGGAATCCGCATTGCGCCGCACCGCGATCATCTCGGCCACCACCGACACCGCGATTTCCTCGGGTGCGACGGCGCCGATTTCGAGCCCCATGGGCGCGGAAACCCGCTCGAAACTCTCGAGTGGGATGCCTTCCGCCCGGAGTTCCTTGACTACGCTGATCACTTTGCGCTTGCTGCCGATCATGGCGATATAGCGTGCGTTGGTCGTGACCGCCCAGCGCAGCACGCGCATATCGTCGCGATGGCCGCGCGTGACGATAATTATGTAGCTGGTTTCATTCACCGGCAGCCGGCCGAAGACCTCTTCGTACTCTTCGGCATAGATTTCCGCGGCTTCGGGAAAACGCTCGCGGTTGGCGAAATTTTCCCGGTTGTCGATGATATTGGCCGCAAACCCGGCCAGCGTGGCTACCTTGGAAATGCTCTTCGATATGTGGCCGGCGCCGAATATGAAGGCGCCCGGAACGGGTAAGACGGGCTCCACGAAGATGTCCAACTGGCCGCCGCAAATGAGGCCGTTATCATAAGCGGCATCCTGGCCCAGGTTAAAGCTGAGGTGGCGAGGCTGCTCCTTCTCGATGACCTCGCGGGCGGCGTTCCACACCTCGGCTTCCACGCAACCGCCGCCGATGGTCCCGATCATGGAGCCGTCTTCGCGCACCAGCAGTTTCGCGCTCTCGTAACTGGGGATGGATCCGCGCACCTGAACGATGGTGGCGATGGCGCATTTCTGCCCAAGTTTACGCAGCCGGAGGATCTCCTCGTAGACATCCATTCCAGTGCAATTATAGCGCGTAACGCCGAAGACACCGGCCGTTGCCTTCGTTCAGCACGGTCGAAGCCTAATCGGGCGCCGCTTTAGGCCGCCCGGGCATGCCGCTGCTCATTACCGAAGCTGATTTCTTAGCGCGCTCATTCTTCCGGCCGGGAGGCCTGCCTCGCCCCCGCGGGCGGCCGCTGGCAAGCCGCTCCAAACTTAAAATCGCTTGATCGATGTCGTCCCTCTGCGACCGCAACTCAGCAAGCGCTTTAGCTAAGTCCATGATGTCCTCTATTATTCGCCGGGGCCCTTCGGCACCCCATAGCCAACTGGACGCCTCACGACGAAGTGATTATGTGAGTGTATTACGATTTCCATTTCTAACCAAGTCTGGTACGTTAGTTCTGTAAGTAACAGTACTTAGCCGGATTACGGAATTTATGCACGTTTCCTATTGACTCGGGGGCCTGTGGGGTGCAGAATGACACAAGCTATGGTTGTGGTTCCCTGCACATTGCTAAGGGTTTAGCCATCAGGGAGAGCAAGCAGCCAAGTTGGGAGAGACGATGCGAAATTTGATATCGAGCAAGGTTATACGAATAGCTTTCGTTTCCGCACCTATCCTGGTACTGGTGTTATTGGCATTACCGGCGGCGTACGGGCAGACCTTTACAGTGCTCCATACCTTTACCGGCGGAATCGATGGCGGAACACCTCTCGCGACACCCGTTTTGTACAACGGCAGCGTCTACGGCACTGCCAGCAGCGGCGGCGCACACGGTAACGGAGCCGTCTACCAATACGACGTCACCCCCAGAACAGAAAGCACCCTGCACTCCTTCGCGGGTGCGCCCGACGGAGCCGATCCCCTTGCCGGCTTGGTTCAGGATCCTGCAAACAACTTTTACGGCGTGACGTACAGGGGCGGCGCGCACGGTTGTGGCACGGCTTTCAAGCTGACCCCCGCGGGCGTCTTGACCTTGTTGCACAGTTTCACCGGACCAACCGCTCAGGGGTGCGGCCCCGCCGGCACCCTCGTCTTCGACCCGCTCGGCAACCTCTTTGGGACTACTTATTCGGGAGGCAGCACGGCGGGATACGGCACCGTGTTCGAAATCCTGGCCAACCTCACCTATAAGACTGGACAAAGCTTCCCGCCAGCCGGCGCGGTTCCCCGAGGCGGACTGCACCTGCAAGGGGGCAAGCTATACGGCACCACCACCGGAGGGGGAGCCGGTTTAAGCGGCGGGACCATCTTCGAGGTTACCGGGACAACGCCCCTCTACACCTTTACCGGCGGCACCGACGGCGCAGAACCCACGGGCAGTTTGGTCGGAGACGGCGGAAACAATCTATACGGCACCGCTTCGGGCGGCGGCACCGGCATGTTTGGTCTTGGCAACGGCGTGGTGTTTCAGTACAATACCTCAACCCAGACGGAGACCGTCCTGCACACGTTTACTGGTCCGGATGGCGCTACGCCTGTGGCCGGCCTGGTGCGGGACTCACACGGTAATCTGTACGGCACCACTACGCTCGGCGGTGCACCGGGTTACGGAACCGTGTTCAAGCTCGATACGGCCAACAACCTGACGACCGTGTACAGCTTTACGGGCCAAGCCGACGGCGGCAAACCGTACGCCGGTTTGATCGTGGATTCGACGGGCAACATCTGGGGCGCCACCTCGATCGGCGGCTCGGTTCCCGCTCCCGGTGGTTACGGAACCCTGTTCATCATTACGCCTCCGCCAGGGTAAGTTTTTGTTGTGGAGGCGTGGCGGCCCAGTATGATCCGCGATGACGCTCTAGCGAATCCCGATCTTCTCTTCGCCGATCAAGCTGCCTGGCAACGCTGGCTGGATGCCAACCATGCCAGTTCCACCGGCGCTTGGCTCCGCCTTGCCAAGAAAGGATCTCCTGTTCGATCGGTTTCGTATGCCGAGGCGCTCGAAACGGCCCTTTGCTACGGCTGGATCGACGCGCAGAAGAAGCCCGAGAACGAGCAGTTCTGGCGGCAAAGATTCGCTCCGCGGCGCGCGAAAAGCATCTGGTCGAAAGTGAATCGCGAAAAAGCTGCGGCGCTCATCAAGGCCGGCCGCATGCGGCCCGCCGGCATGGCACAGGTCGCAAAAGCGCGACAAGACGGCCGGTGGGACGCCGCCTACGATTCACCCGCTGCCGCCGCGCCGCCGGCCGATCTTGAGGCAGCCCTGCAGCGAAATCCGCCGGCGCGCGCATTCTTTCAAACCCTCGACCGCGCGAATCGTTATGCCATCCTCTGGCGGATTCAGACCGCCAAGAAGGACGAGACCCGCGCACGGCGCATCCAAAAATTCATCGAGATGCTGGAAAAGCACGAGAAAATACATCCTTCATCACGGTGACCGCGGCTGTTGAAGGTTCACCACATCAGCAGCAATTCTACGCGAACGCCACGCCACATACGCCAGCGCGGCAGTTTCCGCCCAGCGCACGTGGCGAGGGTGAAAACCCAACCGGATCGCCAGTCCGCAGATTACCGCCGCCGCCACGCCATAAGGATTCAGGCCGCCCTTGAACCCGATCGTGTATCCCACGATCGCTGCGTAACCGGCCAGCGGCCAGTTCACATCGAATGCGCCGCGGAAGCGCTGCCAGGCTATCAGTATCACCAGAGCCAGCACCAACACGGTAACGCCATTAAAGAGCGTGAACGGATAATGGCCCATGCGCTCAATGTAGCGCCATCATCTCCACCACACTGTTACAATATTCGCTTCAATCGGAGGTCTGCCGGTGGCTGCACTGAGGGCCCTTATGCGCGTGTTCAGCTATCTTTTTCATTTTGTGTTGACGGCGTTCCTGCTAGCGGTTTCCGTCGTGGCGTTATCCAGCGGGCAATCCTTGCAGCTCGATATGCTGCCCTGGCAGGGGCGGACGCTCACTTACGCGCTCTTCGGCAGCGCCCTGGTGGGTCTGGTGTTAGTGATTCTGGCGGTGCGGGGGAAGTGGCGGCCGCTCTTCTTTCTCTGGAGCCTCGCCGTCCTGACTCTGATGGCCCGCGGATTCTTCTTCAGCCATTACTACTTCGCCGGACCGCCCGAATTTCACACTGCGGTCTACTTGACCGCCGGCGCATTCCTGGCCGCCCTGGGCGCGTGGTTTGCATTGCGCCGTGAGCCATTGCGCTAATCGCGGAACAAGCTTGGCGAGTACCGTAGTTATGGTCACACTAGCCCTCTGCGGTGCGGCCGCAATGGAGCGATAATATACCCGATGCTCAAGATCGCCCCGCTTCGGACCACAGCCCTGTTAGTGGCTTGCGCGCTGGCCCCTTCCATCCGTGCCGAACAAGGGATACTCACGTTTGTGTTTGGCCCGAGTTCGCAGGAAGCTGCGCGCCAGTCCGCACGCGCCGCGCTCGCGACGGCTCGCCACTGGATGCAAACCGATGGCGGCGGTGTCGAAATCAGGCGTGCCGGCAGTCCCGACACAAGGCGATTTCAGGCGAGCTCGGATCCAAAGGAGTTGGAACTGGCATTCGATAGCGCAGCTCTGGCCGCGCGCGAAGTCGATCCGCCGTCTTTCCTGATCGCTCTCGAAAGCGCCGTCCAGGCCGAAGCGCTCCATGCCGGCGCGCGCATCGTGGTCGCCGCTCTCAATAGTCCGCCATTTTCGAGCGAGGCAGAGCGCGCATTGGAACATTTGGCGGAAATCTGCCAGACCAACGGGGTGCGCGTCGTGGTGCTGGACGTCGGTGAAGGCGCGCGCACGGCGCCGAACGCCACGCTCAATGCGTTGGTCACCAAGACCAACGGGGCGTGGGTCCGGCAGGCCAAAGCACTGGAGCCAACCGTAGCCATGGTTGCGCCGGCGGACGAGACCGCGGTATCCGCTGCCGCCACGCCCGCTGCTCCCGCCGCGCCTGCGGCCACCACTGTCGCGGAATCCGTGCCGCAGGCTCCCGGCGCCATCCCGAAGTTCGAGATTCCGGTGCACATTCGGTTCATACGCACTTCCGGAACTGGTTCCGTGGGCAGTTCCATGCTCGATCACGAAGCAGATTTCGGCGAAACCTTTACTGCCAGCTTGACGCCCACCGGTTCGGGCAACCTCGGCCCTGCCGTGGGTGGCGGCGGCTCGATAGAACGCTCCTACGAAGCAAACGACAGGAACGCTCCCTTGCAGGGTATGGTGGCCGTCGAATCGCCGCTCAACGCATTGAAGTTCGATATAGACGACAACACGAACACCTACCAGGGGCGGGCGCGCATCATCGCGACCGTGCGGGACCCCAAGGGCACTGCCATCTGGACCGGCCGCAGAGAAGTGAACGTGCACGGGCCCGTGCACAAGTTGGACGAGCGGCGCCAGGGCAGCATGTTCTTCATGCGCTCTTTGTCGCTGCCCGGCCCGGGACCCTTCACGCTGGAGGCTAAGGTGGAAGATCTGGTGGCCGGTACCACCGGTATGATTCAGACACCCTTGAAAACCAGCCGGAACGCACCCGGCCTGGTGGCCACCGACGCGTTGGTGGTGCGCCCGTTTAAAGGAACTGCGGATAAGTTCGAAGCCGACCAGGTGTTCAGCTACGAAGGCGAGGCCCTGTCGCCCGTCCTAAACCCGGTCTTTCGCGCCGAACAGCCTATTGATCTGCAGATTTACCTGCGGCTCTATCCGGATATCCACGGCGCGCCGCTGGATATGAACATCGAAATACTCAGCGGTGGACGCGTGGTCGCGCGCAAGGCACTACCATTCAAGAGTGCGGTTGGCAAACAACGCGCGCGACGGCGCTTCCAGCAAGATCGCCGGCCGCGCCGATAACATGTACGGCGGGCAAGCCAAAGAGTTTCCTTACCTGGTAAATCTGAAGGGCGCCAGGTTTCCGCCTGGCGAGTACAAAGGCGTCATCTCGATTCACCAGGAGAAAAATGTCATCAAACGCGTCGTGGCATTCCAGGTTACGGGCAAAGCGTCCAACGCGCCGGTCCAGATCGCGGTAGCCGCCAAGCCGGCGCCCACGTCCGCTGATGACCTGGAGAATGTCGAGGTGGTATTGCCGGAACTCGAACCCGCCAAAGTCGATGAAGGCGGACTTAAAATGCGCGCGGAAGAACAGAAACAGCTCTGGGAAGAAGCTTCCAGGAACGCGATGGGATATTCGGAACATCTGCCGAATTTCCGCTGTATCCAGGAAACGCACCGGTTCACCGCTCCGCTGAAGACGCCCGATCAACTGAAAGAGGTGGACTCTTTTAAAGAGGCCATCTTATACGAGGATGGCAAGCAGCACTACCAGCGGCTCTATGACGACAGCCTGAAGGCCGACAACACCCCCGTCGACGACAAGGGTATTCGGACCCGTAACGAGTTCGGACTGATGCTGGCCGGCCTGTTCGATCCGGCGGTGGGGGCTTCGTACAAATGGGTGGGCCACGCCATGGCCATGGGAGTGCTCTGCCAGGTTTTTGAGGTGGAGGTATCCAAGTCGAAGACGAACTTTTCGTTAACGCAGGGCGGCCGGCGCGAGCCGGTGGGCTATACCGGGCGCGTGTTCATCGATGCCGAGACGGGATTGGTCAGGCGGCTTACCATTCAGGGCGCCGAATTGGCGAAGGATTTTGGCCTGCAGTCGCCGGCGCTTTCGCTCGATTACGGCATGGTGAAAATCGGTAAAGACGACTACTTGCTGCCCCTGCGTTCGGTGCTGCAACTGCAGCACGCTAAAGCATTTGTCCGCAACGAAACAGTTTTCCGCAATTATCGTAAGTTTGAAGCCGAATCGCAGATCAAATTCGAAAACAATTAACAAAGCGCAATGATTCCGCGGGAGCTATTTGTTAACATGTGCTTGAACCGGCAATGATAGCTACGCTGTTCCCCATTGCATTTTTGGCCGCCAATTCCGCCACTTCCCGCATGGTGCGCAGCCTGTTCGACGACACCTTCAGCGGCATTCATCAGCTTGGCTGGTTCGATTGGGCGATTCTGATCCCGTATTTTGCGATTCTGTCCGTGCTCTCGATTTACGGCGTGCATCGCTACGAAATCATTCGCACCTATTTCAAGCATCGCAAGAAAGTCACCGGCGAGCCTCCCAAACAGTTTGCGCATTTGCCGCGGGTCACCATTCAACTGCCTGTCTTCAACGAACGCTATGTGATCGAACGGCTGATCGACGAAGTGAGTCACATTGAGTACCCGCGCGACTTGCTCCAGATCCAGGTGTTGGACGATTCTACCGACGATACCGCGCCCTTCGCCGAGTCGCTTGTCGAGCGCTATTGCGCGCTGGGGTTTCCCTTCGAATATCATCACCGCAATAATCGCGAGGGGTTCAAAGCCGGGGCGCTGCAGGAAGGGCTGAAGACGGCCACCGGTGAATTCGTGGCGATCTTCGATGCGGATTTCGTGCCCCCTCCGGACTTCCTGACGCGCACTATTCATCATTTCGCGGATTCGACCGTGGGCGTCGTGCAGACGCGCTGGAGCTACCTGAACCGGGATTACAGCTTCCTCACCGAAGTCGAAGCCATGCTGCTCGACGGCCATTTTATCCTGGAGCATGGGGCTCGTTCGCGCGCCGGCTATTTCTTTAACTTCAACGGCACGGCCGGCATTTTGCGCCGGCGGATGATCGAAGATGCCGGCGGCTGGCAGCATGACACCCTCACTGAAGATTCCGATCTCAGCTACCGCGCGCAATTGAAGGGCTGGCGCTTCGTTTATATGCCCGGCTTGGAATGCCCGTCCGAACTGCCCGTGGAGATGCACGGATTCCAGGTACAGCAATCGCGCTGGGCCAAGGGCCTGACGCAATGCGCGCGCAAGTTGCTTCCCCTGATCTTCCGCGCGGACGTCCCCCGCCGCGTGAAGGTCGAGGCGTTCATGCATCTCACGCCCAACATCTCGTATCCGCTGATGGTGGTGGTTTCGGCGCTGATGCTGCCGGTCATGATCGTGCGCTTCTACATGGGCGTATGGCAGATGGTCTTTATCGATCTGCCGCTCATCATGGCGGCCTTCTGGTCCATCTCCGCGTTCTACGTGGTGGCACAGCGCGAGTTGTATCCAAAGAATTGGAAGCGTTCCATTCTACTGCTGCCTGTACTGATGGCGGTCGGCGTGGCGTTGACCGTGGTGAATACGCGCGCCGTGCTGGAGGCACTTTTCGGCATTTCGAGCGGTTTTGTCCGCACCCCTAAATTCGCGATTGGCGACCGGCCCATGAACCTGGAGCATAAGAAATACCGCCGCAAGAGCGGCCTGTTGCCTTACATCGAAATCGCGGTGGGCACCTACTTCGTGGCCATGATCGCATTCGCCATCGATACTTATAATTTCTTTTCCATTCCGTTCCTGCTGTTGTTCGTCGCAGGCTACTATTGGGCCGGTTGGGGCACTCTCTATCAGGAGCAGCAGAGCCGCCTGCGCTGGCTCCGGCAGCGCCGCCTGGAACTGAAAACCGCACGCTGATAGTGGGGCAGGCGCCGTGCCTGCGGGGTGCCTGCCCTAAGAGCATCAATCCGGCATGACGCGATGAGCCTTCAGCGTGCCGGTGTAGCTGCCCACGGGGTTTCCGGAAGTATCGAAGAAATTGATGACGTAGAGGCCGTCATATCCGTTGCCGCCCGCGTCCACCGTTACCGACTCGCTGATGTACGCCGTGCCGGTGAGATTCCCGCTACTGTCGAAAGTCCAGGACGGGTGTTTGAGCTTAAAGGTCTGCGTGCCCGTTTGCGTCCACACACCCAGACATACGTTGCCTTCAATAGGATTCGTGTAATCGTTCAGTATCTCGGTACCGTCGCTCTGCCACGCGTCAAAGGCCTGGTCCACAACTGACCCACCCGAAGAGAACGTGACATTCCAAAGTCCCACAATGGAAGCACTACTCTGGAGCGCCGCGCCCCCCGCTGGCGACGCGGATGGCGCCGGGAACAATGCCGGAGGAAGGACGACAGGTCCCCTCAGGGCCGCGTAGCCCGGCAGGCTGCAGGCTACAGCATTCGGCGCCAAAGCGGCGCAGATCAACAGGGCGCCGGTGACAGTGATCTTGGTTATTCGTCTTTGCATGATTGTAAGTCCTCGTCGTTTTTAGAATTGGGAGCCGGACGTGCGGGGATCGCGGCGGAAGTTGACCCCGCGCCCGGGACGATCGTCTCGCCCGTATGGCGGGTCCGAATCACCAACTTCTCGTCGATGTGAAAGGAGATTCTGGTCTTTCTCTTGACTCTCACGTACCCTCATATCTGCCGGTTCGCCGGTTGTGATAAACTACCTTCCACTCGGCGCTCGTGAAGCCGGCTCCACATTCGCAATTGTGCCCGCCTGCCTTCTGTGAAGTCTTTAGGGCGCTTTGAAATTTGATGAAATCTTCTAAAAGTCCCTGCGGGGAGGGGCTATGCCGGAAGAAACGAACCAGTTATATGAATTCGGCCCATTCCGGGCCGATGGCGTGCGGCGCCTGCTGTTTCGCGAAGGCCAGCCTGTATCGTTAACCTCCAAGGCCCTCGACACGCTCCTGGTGCTGATCCAGAATCGCGACCGCGTGCTGGATAAAGACGCGCTGCTGAAGGCCATCTGGCCGAACAGCTTTGTGGAGGAGGCCAATCTGGCCCAGCACGTCTCCGCGTTGCGGAAGGCGCTCGGTGAATTACCGGGCGAACATCGCTACATCGCCACCATTCCCGGGCGAGGCTATCGGTTCGTGGCGGATGTCCGCCCGATCGCTACCGTCGAGACCGTGCTGACCGTGGAGCGGCACACCGATCTGGTTGTGGAGGAGGAGACCGAGGAGGAGGACGGCCGTTTTCAGTCCCGCCGCGGAGGGCCTGTAACGCGCACCGCATTGGTGCTGGGGGCATTACTGGCGATAGCCCTGACCGCGGCCGGTTGGTACCTCTGGAAGGCTGATACTGTGCGACTGCCGGGTGTGGCAGCACCCCGCACGGTTGCCGTGCTCCCGTTCCAATCGCTGGATGCTCAGACAGAGAAGGCGCTGGGCCTGGGGCTGGCCGATGCCGTGATCACCAAGCTGAGCAACCTGCGTGAGGTGGTGGTCCGTCCCACCAGTTCTATTCTGCAATACGATGGCCTGGCGGCGAACCCTTGGGCCGCCGGACGCGAACTGCACGTGGACGCGCTTCTGGAAGGCAAGGTACAAAAGGCCGGGGGGCGGTTACGGGTCACCGTTCAACTGCTGCGCGTAAAGGACCGGAAACCACTCTGGGCGGAAACGTTTGACGAGAGTTTCACCAACGTTTTCGCGATTGAAGACGCCATCTCGGAACGGGTCGCCCAAGCGCTGGCCGTCAAGCTGGCGCAAGACGAAAAACAGAGATTGGACCGGCGCTACACGTCCAATCTGGAAGCATACAGAAACTACCTGAATGGCCGCTATGCCGAGTTCCGGTTTACACCGGACGGATTAAACCAGGCGATCGCGTATTTTGACCGCGCCATTGCTATCGATCCGAGCTATGCCTTGGCCCATGCCGGATTGGCGGATGCCTATACGACGGCTTCGGACTGGGTGCTCTCCCCGCGGGAGGCCCTGCCCAAGGCCGAGGCCTCGGCCCGGCACGCACTGGAGTTCGACGATGCTTTGGCTGAGGCGCATTCCGCGTTGGCCCACGCCGAGATGCACGAGTGGAAGCTGGCTGACGCCGGTAAGGAGTTCACCCGGGCCCTGGCTTTGAACCAGAACATCACGCCAATCTACTTTGCCTATGCCGAATACCTTTCGGCGTTGGGAAGGTATGACCAGTCTTCCATGGAGATGCAAAAGGCCCTCAACATCGATCCGCTTTCCGCAGAAATCCTGTTCCTGCGCGGCTTCCCACATTATCTCCGGTGGGATTTTGGAGGCGCCTTGGCGGACGATAACGCAGCCATCCGGGCACACCCGGATTTTTGGCCCCCGCATATGGCGGCCGGATACGCTTATCTGGCCTTACACCGATATCCAGAAGCGCTCGCGGAATTCGAAAAGGGTCGTCGGTTGGCCCCCGATGCCACTATTAATCTCTCGGGCTTGGCCGCTACCTATGCCCGCTCGGGCAAGCGGGCCGAAGCCGCGCAAGTGCTCGCCGAAATGCAAAAAATGAAATCCGAGCGTTATGTGGCGCCGTTCGATTTTGCCGTGGTCTGCGACGCGCTGGGCGAACGGGATCAGGCCCTCGATTGGCTGGAGAAGGCCTACCAGGACCAATCGGAGATGATGCTTTTCCTGGCAGTCTATGAGCCGGTTGCGGACCTGCGAGGTGAGCCGAGATTCCAGGAACTCGTGCGCCGTCTCGATGTACCAGCGCTAAAGAGCCGCTAGCGCCGGCCTCGATTACAGGGCAGTCTGTGAACTCGGCGCGGTATCCTGTTGATCCTGATCTTCGTCGTCGGCCGGCTCGGTCACATGATAGTAGTAAGTGACTGCGCCGCAAGCCAGTGCAAGCGCCAGAATAATCGAAATCCATCGGAGCGTGCGGGAATTCCACGTGCGCTGGCCGGCCACGGCGGCGGAAGTCGCTTTCACGGTGGCAAATGCGATGCCGGCGCCCAGGCACAGCTTCCAATACCATGCCATCAGGTCCAGATGGCCCTGTCCGCCCACCTGGCTCCATACGGTAAAAGTGGCGATCAGCGCAATCAGGAACTCGAGCGCGTACAAGAGGCGGAGCACCTTCCTAGGTTATCCTGAAACAAGTGCCCGCGCCGTTACTCTCCGTGATGGGCGCCGCGAAGTCCTTCGGCGCGGCCCCGCTATTTACCAATATTTCGCTGCACATATCCGATGGCGAGCGATTGGGTGTGATCGGTCCAAACGGCTCGGGCAAATCGACGCTGCTGAAGATCATGGCGGGCACGCTCGCGCCCGATACCGGAACGCGCACGGTGCGCAAGCTGACGCGCGTTGCATATGTGCCGCAGGAACCGGAGTTCCCGGCTGGGGTGACCACGGGTAGAGTGCTGGAGGAGGCGTTATCCGCGCCGGACATGCCCGCAGCCGAGCGCTTGGCCGCCGTGGGCATCACGCTGGGCAAGGCCGGTTTTGCCGACGGCAGCGCCGCGGTCGACACACTTTCGGGCGGATGGAAACGGCGGCTTTCGATCGCGCGCGAGCTGATCCGCAATCCTGACGTGCTGCTGCTCGACGAGCCGACCAACCACCTGGATCTGGAAGGCATCCTCTGGCTGGAAAAACTGCTGCGGGCCGCGCCGTTCGCCGCCGTGGTGGTGAGCCACGACCGCTACTTCCTGGAAAATGCGGCGACGGCGGTGGCCGAGATCAATCGCGTTTATCCGGATGGCCTGTTCCGCACGCAGGGAAATTACGCGGATTTCCTGGAGAAACGCGAAGCGTTTCTGGAGGCGCAGTCGGAGCAGCAGGCCGCGCTGGCCAATCGGGTGCGGCGCGAGGTGGAGTGGCTGCGGCGCGGTCCCAAGGCGCGCACCGGGAAGTCGCGTGCACGCATCGATGCCGCCCATGAGCTGATGGGCGAACTCGCGGAAGTTTCCGCGCGGAACGCCAAGGCCACCACGCGTATCGATTTCACCAGCTCCGGCCGCCAGACGCGCAAGCTCGTCCGCGCAGAAGCGATTTCCAAGCAACTCGGCGGCCGGCAGTTATTTCGCGGCCTCAGCTTCGGGCTTTCGCCAGGCATGCGGCTGGGCCTGGCCGGGCCGAATGGCAGCGGCAAGACCACGCTGCTGCGCGTGCTCAAAGGCGAGATCGAAGCCGATGCGGGTACGGTCGAGCGCGCCGACGGACTGCGGGTCGTTTACTTCGACCAGGGCCGAGAGCAACTCGATCCCGCCGCAACGCTGGGCGAGGGGCTGGGTGCGCACGGCGATAGCGTGATTTATCGTGGCCGCGCCATACACATCGCGGGTTGGGCCAAGCGCTTCTTATTCCGCCCCGAGCAACTGGACACGCCGGTGGGCCGCTTCTCGGGCGGGGAGCGGGCGCGCATCATCATTGCGCGGCTGATGCTGCAGCCGGCCGACGTGCTGCTGCTCGACGAGCCGACCAATGATCTGGATATCCCGACGCTCGAGGTACTCGAAGAAAGCTTGATGGATTTCGCCGGCGCACTGGTGCTGGTGACGCACGACCGCTACATGCTCGATCGCGTTGCCACCGTGGTGCTCGGCTTGGACGGCGAAGGCGGTGCGGAAGTCTTCGCGGATTACTCGCAATGGGAACAGGCGCGGGCCGTGAAACCTGCGCGCGCCGGGAAGGAAACGCCCCTGCGTCCAGCCGCCGGCGTTGCATCGCCGCGAAGGAAACTAGGGTATCTGGAAGCGCGCGAGTGGGAACAGATGGAAGAAAAGATTCTGGAAGCCGAGCTGGCACTCGAAGCCGCGCGCGCGGCACTGCAGGCGCCGGAGGTGGTCTCCGATGCGTTGGCTTTGCAGCAGCGCTTTGCGGAGATCCAGGCGGCGGAAGCCGGGGTGGAGAAGCTGTACGCGCGCTGGGCGGAGCTGGAGGCCAAGGTGCAAGTACCATAGCAGGTACCATAGAGGGATCATGCGATTCGCTATCCCGCTATTCATTGCCGGCATTCTGGCCTGCGCCGCGGAAGCCCAGGATTACGATGTGGTAATTGCACACGGCCGCGTGATGGATCCGGCTTCCGGCCTGGACGCCGTGCGATTCATCGGGGTGCAGGGCGGCAAAATCTCAGCCATATCTGAAACGCCGCTCACGGGCCGCGCCACGCTCGACGCTACGGGATTGGTGGTCGCGCCGGGCTTTATCGACCTGCACTCGCACGGACAGACGCCCGAGAACTACCGCTTCAAAGCGCGCGACGGCGTAACCACCGCGCTCGAAATGGAAGTCGGGGTTTCGCCGGTGCCGCAGTGGTATGCCGCGCGTGAAGGCCGCGCGCTGGTCAATTTCGGCGCCACATCCGGCCACATTCCCGCGCGTATGGCCGTGATGCACGATACCGGCAAACTGCTGCCGCACGATACCGCCAAGGGCGCGGCTACGCCAGCGCAACAGCGGCAGGTTTACGACCTGGTGAGCCGCGGGCTGGACGACGGCGGGCTGGGCATCGGCATGGGCATCGCTTATGTCCCGCTGGCCACTCGCGCCGAGATCCTGGAGCTGTTTTCTCTCGCGGGCAAACGCAAAACGGCAGTCTACGTCCACATTCGCAACGGCGGGCCTGTGGAGCCGGGCGTGATCGATGCACTGCAGGAAGTGATCGCCGATGCGGCGGCCACCGGCGCGTCGCTGCACGTGGTGCATATCACCAGCATGGGATTGCGCGAAACAGCGCTCTGTCTCGAAATGATCCGCGGCGCCCGGCGCAGCGGATTGGACGTAACCACCGAGATGTATCCGTACACGGCTGGCATGACCGATCTTGGTTCGGCGGTGTTCGATGAGGGTTGGCAGGCCAAGCAGGGCGGCATCTCGTTCGGCGATCTGCAATGGGCGCTTACGGGCGAGCGGCTCACGGCGGAATCTTTCGCGCGCTATCGCCAACAGGGCGGCATGGTGGCCATCCATTCGATTCCGGAAGAGGTGGTGCGGCTGGCCATCGCCGATCCACTGACTATGATCGCCAGCGACGGCATTCTGGACAACGGCAAGGGACATCCGCGCGCGGCTGGAACCTACGCGCGCGTTCTCGGCCGCTACGTGCGCGAACAGCACGCGCTCAGCCTGATGGATGCGCTGCGCAAAATGACGGTGATGCCGGCCGATCGCCTGGGCATGCGGACCAAAGGGCGCATCGCCGTGGGTGCCGACGCGGACCTCACCGTGTTCGATGCGGCGCGCGTGATCGACCGCGCCACGTTCGAGAACCCGGCGCAGTATTCCGTAGGAATTCAGGATGTGCTGGTAAATGGAAATTTTGTAGTAAGAGGCGGCGAGTTAGTGGATGGGATCGCCCCCGGATTGCCTGTGCGGAGATAGCCGCCGAAACCTAGTTGTCTCGCAA
Organism: Bryobacterales bacterium; assembly: GCA_963818855.1. Taxonomy (GTDB): domain Bacteria; phylum Acidobacteriota; class Terriglobia; order Bryobacterales; family Bryobacteraceae; genus Bog-159. Next base: position 594,042 of record CAWFUH010000003.1, read on the forward strand.
CGCCCGCACCGGATCGGTACGCGTGGCCCGCACGCCGGGAAGCAAACTCGCGGCAAGCGACGCGAAGGTCATCACCAGGAAGGCCCATCCGAATGGAGCGGGATCGCGGGGGCTTACTTTATAAAGCAAGTCGCCCATCAGCCGGGTCGATCCCAGGGCGATCCCGGCGCCGACCGCCATCCCGGCGAAGGTCAGGCCAAGTCCGTGCGACATCACGATCCGAATTAGATCCGGGGCGCGCGCGCCGAGCGCCATCCGCAGGCCCAGTTCCCGCGTGCTCTGTGACACCGCGTATGACATCACGCCGTACAGCCCAATTCCAGCCAGCAGGAGCGCGATGCTGCCGAAAATGGTTAGCAGGCTGACCGCGGCGCGCTGGCTCCAGTTCCTTCGATCCACCTGCTCTCGCATCGTGATAAGCTCTCCGGGAGCCAGGTTCGCATCGATCGCCTTCACCTCGCGAACCAGCTCATTAGCCAGCGCTCCCGCGCCGCGCCCGGTCCGGATCTGAAAGTTCTGGCCGCCGGCTCCCTGCCGCAGGGGTACGTAGAAAAAGGGCGTGGAAGTTTCGAGCAGGGTGGCGTACTTGGAATTTTTGGCGACGCCGACCACCTGCAGCCGGCGGCCATCCACCTGCAGCCGCTTTCCGACCGGGTTCTCGCCGCGCCAGAACCGCTGCACCATGGTTTCATTCACCATGGCGACCGGCACGGAGGTCTCGTTATCGGCGCGCGTGAATTCCCGGCCCGCGATCAGCTGGATCCCCAATGTAGAGAGATACCCGGGCCCGACCTCGTTGTACTCGACGGTCGGCTGCTCGCCCGGCTCCGCCACAAATCCGTCGACGCCGATGGCCGCCGAGGCATAACGGCGATAACTGAATGGCACGCTACGCGACCATGCAATCGACTCGACGCCGCCGATTCGCCGAATGCGATCGCTGAACTGATCCTGATAATTCCGCATGCGCGGCCCGTCGTAACCGGCGCCGACCATGTCAATGGAACTGATCAGCACACCCTGAGTCGAAAAGCCCAGATCGGTATCCCGCATGGCCCGCAGGCTCTTCAGCAGCAGCCCCGCTCCGACCAGCAGGATGAAGCTCAGCGACACCTGGACGAGGACCAGGCCGGAGCGAATTCGCGCCTTCCCGCGCCCGCCCACCACGCCGCCCGATTCGGACTTTATTCCCGCGGCGAGGTCGATCTTGCCCGCCTGCACCGCCGGAACCAGCCCGAACAGCACAGTCGAGACCAGGCACACCCCGGCGCTGAGTGCCAGGACGCGCCAATCCATTGCGGCGGGAAGGTTGATCACAATACCGGCGGGCGTGGGGGGAAACAGCAGCTTGATCAGGTTGCGGCACCAGTTTGCCAGAAGGAGCCCGCCCGCGGCCGACGCGACCGAAAGAAGCAGCCCCTCGGTCAGGAGTTGCCGCAGCAGTCGCCAACGCCCGGCCCCTACCGCGACCCGCACGATCATCTCGTGACGTCTTGCAAATGACCTCGCCAGCAGCAGGTTGCCGACATTGGCGCAGGCAATGAGCAGCACCAGGCACGCGACCACCAGGGAGATTCGGAGCGTGGAGAGCAACGTGCCGGCGTTGTTGAAGGGCGTTTGCCATAACCGATACAGCTTGTAGCCGCGGCCGCGATTCGTGTCCGGATACACTCTTTCCAGCCGTTTTCCGATTGCCGATATCTCCGCCTGAGCCTGCTCGATCGTCACGCCGGGCTTGAGGAACGCGAAGCCTTCGATCCAACGCGCGCCGCGGTTCTCCAGCTTGTAGCCGCCGCCCTCGAACGCCTCTTCCATCGAAACCGGAACCCAGAACTGGAACGCATATCCGACGAAGGTTCCGAAAAATCCTTCGGGCATAACGCCGATAATGGTGTGCTCGACGCCGTTCAGCCTTTGCGCCTTCCCGATGATCGCGGGGTCGCCATGGTAGCGATCCTTCCAGGCCTGATAGCTGATGACCGTGACGGGATGCGCGTTGCGCCCGGTGTCCTCCCGCGGGTCGAACGTGCGGCCCAGGATCGGCCGGATACCCAGGGCCTCGAAATAGTTGGCGGAAACTACACTCCCGGTGGCGCGTTCGGCGCGTTCACCGATGCTGAGCGTAGCACCGCCTATGTGTTCCGCGATAAAGGCGTCGACCAGCGTGCAGCTTTTTCGCAGGTCCTGGAGGTCGGGCCACGAGACCTCCGTGCGGCCGGTGCGATCAGTGCCGGTGATGGCGACCATCCGGTCCTGGTGGATCACCAGCGGGAACGGGCGCAGCAGGATTCCCTCGATCCAGCTGAAGACTGACGTGGTTGCGCCGATTCCCAGGCTCAGGCAGAGGAACGCGAGAAGGGAGAACCCCGGGTTGCGCCGCAGCATGCGAATTCCGAAAAGAAGGTCTTGCATCATAAAAAGTTCAGCGTTGCTGAAGCCCTTTAAACAAGCCGCGATCGACCAGCGCCGCGATTCCCGTCATCAGTTGGTAGCCGGCGCCCATCACCACCCAACTGGCTAAACCAGCCGCGGCGGAAGACTGATATCCCGGCGATCGAACCCGGAACAGGATAACCGCGAAGATCAGGAAACACGCCACCACGACGCCAAGACGTGCTCTCCAGTTCCCCAGAAACTCCCGGACCGATCGCAGGAAGATGGCGTTTACGAATCCGAAAATCAGAAACGATGTAAGAGCCTTTGCAAGTACAGAAGCGCCAATCAGAATGGCGAAAACTAATGACAGCCAGGTGATCGCTTTTTGAAAGCCACGCCGTTCAAAGAGGCGCTCCAGAGAGATGAGCCCGGTGTAAGCCGCCACCGTGGACAGGATGTCAATGGCTTCAATCACCGTATGGCGGGAGGCCAGCACTCTCGGGAGGGGGATCCCGAAGCCGATCGCCAAGCCGGCCTGCGCCGCCAGTATCCCGGCAGCCATCACGATTGCTACCGCCATCGTGGAAAGCCCGAAAACGGTAAGGCCCAGGATGGCGCGCTCCCGCCGGTAAACCCACGAAAAGTTGCGGGCCATTTGCCGGGGATCGCCGAAGCTCTCAAGAACCATCCTCTCGATCTCGTCGTCCCCATGACCGGCGCCGCGCGCGATGAGTACGAAGTCTTCGACATGGGAGCGCAGCTCGCGCACGGCTTCCCGCCGGCGGTTTCCCGACGGTATGCGGGATTGGGCGATGATTTCTGCAATCAAAGCATCGGCGGCGCGCATGTTAATTGCTCTCGAGGACGGCCTTTACAACGCCGGTCAGGTGCTGCCACTGCCTTTCATATTTCCGGGAGGCCTTTTTGCCTTTGGCCGTGAGTGAATAATACTTGCGCTCTCTCCCGTTCTCGCCGGTGCGCCATTCGGCCTTGATGAGGTCCCTCTTCTCGAGTTGATGCAAGGCCGGGTATAGAGTGCCTTCCTTAAGCGCGAAACGATTGGCACTGCGGCGCGAGGCTTCTTGCAGGATCTCGAATCCGTACATCTCACCTCGTGAAAGAAGGCTCAGCAGCAATAAGCTGACGCTTCCTTTCAGCAGCTCCCGGTCGATTTCCACGGCGTCCCTCGCATTACCTTGTTAAACAAGGCTTGTTATGCAAGACTAGCATGCGCGGACGAAGCATGTCAATAGCGCTGAGGCGGCCTTAGCGTCTTACTTGATCCCACGTCCGCGTCGAGATTCGGCAGCCGCGATTTCGCTTCGCCTGGCGCGCTCCGATCGCGTGGCGATTGATTCGCGCACCCGCCCGTCGCGGTCCAGATCGCCGAACGCGGCGCCCCGGAGCAGAGCCTCGCTGCTCCAGGACCCTCAGGTCGAAATGTGCCGTCGCCTATGTTCAGAAAGATGCCATTTGGCTGGCGGGACTGGCGGCCGTAATCCACTTGCGCGGGTTCCTCCCTGCCCCATGGCCTCCTCGTAGCAGCGTTCCGCGTCTCGCACCCTGCCCAATGCTTGCCACGCCAGCGCCATGCAGTTCCGAGTCCGCCCGATCCGGCTGGCGTGCCGCAGGGCGGTCTCGAGCGCGTCCAGATCATTCTAAAACTGGCGCTTCGGCTGCCCTCCGTCGTCAAGGCCGGGCTGATAGGAAAGGGGCCTTGACATCGGTATTGTGCTCGTATATAAAGGGCGTCATATCTGATTGGGGTTTTTTTGAACTTCGCCACCATCGCTGTTTCGAAAGGACGAGACGTATGAACAGGGCAGTATTGCGGTTTGCCGTTCTACCGGTGGGTTTGCTGTGCCTGGCAGTGTCGCTCTTTGCACAGGGCGAACGCGGCGCGATCACTGGTCTGGTCACGGATGCCAGCGGCGCGGCCATCCCGCATGTGGACGTTACCGTGACGGAAAAGCAAACCGGAGTCGAATCCAAAGCTGTGTCGAACGAACAGGGGCTCTATCGTATTCCGTACCTGCCGCCGGGCACCTATCGCGTCTCGGCAACGGCATCGGGCTTCAAGACGGAAGTGATGGAACCCGTGGAAGTGCCGGTGGCCACGGTGGTGACCGCAAACCTTAAACTGGAGGTGGGCGCGGTTGCCCAGAGCTTGGAGGTCAGCGCGGCAGCCACGCACCTGGAAACCGCGAGCTCCGAACTGGGCTACTCAGTTTCGGCCGAAGATTACCATGCCTGGCCCATCGACAGCAATGACGACGGCCAAAGGCAGATCCAGGCGTTCATCTTTAACAGCTTGCCCGGCACCATCGGAGACTCCTTCCAGGGAAGCATAAACGGGGGGCCGCAGTTTTCGCACGAGATCCTGATCGAGGGCATGTCGCTTGGACGCGCCGACCTCGCCGGCGACGCGGACGAATTTGAGCCCAGCGTGGATGCCATCAGCGAATTCACGCTGCAAACCGGTGCGCTCAGCTCCCAGTACGGCGGTGGGTTGACCGCCGTGGCGAACTTCAATATCAAGTCCGGTACCAACCAATTCCACGGCTCTGCGTACGATTACCTGGTGAACAATGACCTCAATGCGAATTCCTTCGACAATAACGCTTTTGGCGTCGGTAAGTCGCCCTTCAACCAGAATAGCTTCGGGGCCAACCTCGGCGGCCCGGTATTGGTGCCAAAGTTATACAACGGCAAAAACAAGACGTTCTTCTTTTTCAGCTATGAAGGCGACCGCAAGCGCAATTACACCCCCACCGCGCTACGCACGCTTCCCACCACGGCGTTTAAGACCGGCGATTTCTCCGCCTTGCTGGACCCCGCGTTTACGGGCAATCCCCTCTCCGGAACGGCCATAACCGATGGCGACGGCAACCCCACGGTTTTCGGCGCCATTTACGATCCGCACAGCACGACCCAGTTGCCGGACGGCAGTTATACGCGGACTCCGTTTCCGGGGAACATCATTCCCACGTCGGATATCAGCAAAGTTTCGGAAAGCATTCTGACACTCGCCCCGATCCCCAACCCGCTGCTGCCGACCATGCTCCGCAATTACCCTGGTGTCGCCAATCAACCGTTTTTCGACTTGAACACTTACACCGGAAAGCTCGATCACGTAATCAACGCGAAAAATCGCATGGCCGTGTTTGTGAACTCCAATGAGCGCCTGAGGTATAACGGGGCAGGCCACGGCTATGAGCCGATTCCAGGAAGCGCCAGCGGTTACTTTGCCATACAGGATATCCTCGGAACCATGATCCGGGCTACGGAAGACTGGGTCATTGGTCCGGCATTCCTGAACCACTTCGGTTTCGGGTACAACCGGTTCAAAAACGGGAACAGCTCGGTTAGTCTAGACCAGGATTGGCCGAGTAAGATAGGTCTGGACGGTGTGAAAGAGACTACTTTCCCGCTGATTAACTTTACCGGCACCAGTTATCAGGGTGGCACATTGAATCCGCTGGGCCGTAACAACGCGGGCGTCGAACCGAACGGAAGTTACATCGTGCAGAACGACACCACCTGGATCCATGGCAAGCACAATGTCAGGTTCGGAGTCGAGGTCCGCAAGTATTACTACGATCAAGACTATCGCAGCGGCACATCGGGCACATTTACCTTTAGCCCGGACCAGACGGCCGACCCGTCGGCTCTGGCCTCTACCGGCAACGCCTTCGCCAGTTTCCTGTTGGGGGCGCCCTATAGCTCCGGACTGGCCGAATCTCCGGTAAGCCCCAGCTCCCATGTCTGGAATCCGGCGTTTTATGTGGCCGATGACTGGAAGGTTAGCCGGCGGCTGACTCTCAACATCGGATTGCGATGGGATATCGTGGGCGCCATCACCGAAAATCAAGGACTCTCCTCCAGCCTGGGCCCGAACACGCCCAATCCTGGAGCGGACGGCTATCCCGGCGCACTGATTTTCACGAGCAATCTGCACCGAAGTTCCTTCCAGAACACCTATTGGAAGGAGTTCGGTCCGCGCTTCGGCTTCGCTTATCAGATCAACTCGCGGATGGTGTTGCGGGGCGGCTATGGAATCATGTATTCGCCGCCTATCGCCAACCAGTTCGGATACGCGAACATCGACGGGTACGACGGCAGCCACAACTATTCAGCCAGCACGCTCAATCCCGTGATGTACTGGGATAACGGCTACCCCGCGTACAATTTCAACCTTCCCGACTTGGACCCAACCCTTGACAATGGGCAAGGCATCGCCTACATTCCGAGTAATTCAAACCACCAGCCATACTCTCAGAACTATACGATGGGTTTTCAGTTCTTATTACCGAGGAATACGACCCTGATGGCTTCGTATGTCGGCAACAAGGGAACCCACCTGGGTGCATCCGGTTTGAATGACCTGAACCAGCTCAATCCGAAGTATCTCTCGCTTGGCGACGAACTGCTGGACGATGTCAGCCAGCATCCGAATATACCGCTTCCGTACCCGAGCTTTACAGGAACGGTCGCGCAGGCCTTGCTTCCGTATCCGCAGTACGCTCCTGGCGGTGTGTACTACTACTATCCCTATTTTGGAACGTCCGACTACAACGCCGCGCAAGTAGTAGTCAATCACCGGACGGGCAAGGGGCTCAGCTTCCTGGTGAGCTATGCCTTTCAGAAGACCATCAGCTTGACCGATAGTAACCTGTACGGCTATACCAACGGATCGCAGGATGTCTACAACCGGAAGCTGGAACGGTCTGTGGCGGGCTTCGACCACCCCCAGCAACTCAAAGTGACTTGGATCTATGAGCTGCCGTTCGGGCGAGGCAGACAGTTCCTGAACCGCGGCGGCGTAGTGAATCAGATTCTAGGTGGCTGGACCGTTACGGGAATCCAGACCTACCAGTCAGGCGACCCACTATCGATCGACGCAGGTATTGGCAGCGGCAGCTACTTATTCAATGTTCTTGGCGACGTTCGCGCCAACGTGATATCCGGTGTACCGCTGAAGGTGGCGTCCGGAGGGGCATTCGATTATGCGGGAGGTACCGGCCAGGCGTATCTGAACACCGCTGCCTTCGCGGCGCCCCCCACGACTCCCGACGGTGTGGCGCTGACACTGGGTAATTCGCCGCGATATTTCGGTAACCTGCGCGGTCCCTGGCAACCCATGGAGAATTTCGGGTTCTTCAAACGATTCCCCTTCCGCGAGGGCATGTACCTGGAGGCGCGTTGCGATCTGATCAACGCCTTTAACCGGGCGGGGCGCGCCGATCCCGATACGACTCTCAGCGACCCGACCTTCGGCCGGATTCTGGACGTCGCCGACGGTCCGCGGGAAGTTCAGGTAGCGCTGCGGTTCACATTCTGAAGTGCGCGGCAGGCCGTTTGTATCACAACCCTCAGAATCTTCGCAAGCGCGCGGGGTTTTGGAGGGCGGGCTTTAGCCGGCGCGGGGCTTCAGCCCCGCTGCAGCGAACCTTTTGGTTGCGGCTGAGCTGCCTAGCGTGACACACCGTTGACGGCGGTACTTTCCGGCACCTTGGGGAGTATGCGCCCCTTGTGCTCCGACCAAGCGGAGGTCGATAATTGAACTGTAGCTGCGGATAGAAACTCAGAGGCGCGATCGCTAATGACCGAAGTTTTCCAAAGCTCTCAGTACCGGCAAATCCACCACCAACGAAAGATCCTGCACATATCTATCTTCTGTCGATCCGAATTTGGGCGCTTCGCGCTCTGCCTTAAGGTGATGTACATCGTCTGAAAACAACAGCCTGCCAGCAGCGTGTCACGAGGTGATGGGCTGTTCGGTGCTACCGAATAACTGGCAATTTAGAATTGCCATGTTAGAACAGGTTAGAACAGGTTAGAACAGGTTAAACAAGAAAGGAATATCATGAAAATCGTAGTAATTGGCGGTACTGGACTCATTGGATCGAGGCTTGTCAAAAATCTTTCTGAGCATGGGCAGGAAGTAGTGGCCGCCTCGCCCTCTTCCGGCGTCAACACCCTCACAGGCCAGGGACTCGCGGATGCGCTGAAGGGCGCCTCCGTGGTCGTCGATGTAACGAACTCCCCTTCATGGGAGGATGCGGCAGTGCTGAAGTTCTTCGAGACATCCACCCGTAACCTCCTCGACTATGAAGCGGCCGCGGGCGTGAAACATCACATTGCGTTGTCGGTTGTAGGTACCGAACGTCTGCTCGAAAGCGGTTTCTTCCGCGCAAAAATGGCTCAGGAGAAGTTGATCAAAGCCTCCTCAATTCCGTACTCAATCATCCGCGCGACGCAGTTCTTCGAGTTCGTAAAGGGCATCGCCGATTATTCTACTGAGGGCAACCAGGTGCGCCTGCCTCCGGTGCTCTTCCAGCCGATGGCAGCCGATGATGTCGCCAGTGCGATAGGTAGAATGGCAATGGGCTCACCGGTAAACGCCACCGTGGAAATAGGGGGTCCCAAAAAGTTTCGTCTGGATGAAGTGATCCGGCTGGACCTGGCTGCGCGCAAGGATCCACGCGAGGTAATCTCTGACCCGCACGCGCGCTATTACGGTATCAAGGTGAGCGAGAGGACGTTGGTTCCTAACGATGACGCGCGACTCGGCGAGACGCGCTTCAAAGACTGGCTCAGTGACGTTACGAAACAACTTCCAAAGACATCTGCAGCCGGCATGAGTGCGACGAAGGCGAACAATTAGAAATCCCACGACTGGTGCCATGGCTGTCAACCACGATCGCGTGAATCTCGCCCAATAATCCGAGGGCCTATCTTAGCGTCCATTGTCCCTTGGGCTGCGACGGCCTCCCAAGCCGCGGGAGTGGCTGCTACGCTAATGTAGTGTCTCATTGCGGGCGGTTCTCATGAGAACCTTCAGACCTGTTCTCTGTGGTGTGTGCCTGGCGGCAGCCCTGCTGCTGGCATCCTGCAAACGGTCTGAGACCAACGGCGGCAAGAGCGCCACGCCGCCGATGCGTCCACTGAACCTGGTGGTGGTGACCATCGATACGCTGCGCCCCGATCACCTGCATTGCTACGGTTATTCGAAAATCGAGACGCCGAACCTGGACGCCATCGCGCGGGACGGGGTCCTGTTCGAGAATGCCGTAACGCAGGCGCCGCTGACCCCTCCCTCGCATGCCAGCATCTTCACCGGCCTGAATCCTCCCACCCATCACGTCCGTGACACCGGCGGATTCGTTCTGCAACCATCCACCACCACGCTGGCCACCATTCTGCAGCAGCACGGTTGGGATACCGCGGCGTTCATCAGTTCGGCGGTTTTGAAGAAGCTCTTCGGGTTCAACCAGGGCTTCGCGGTCTACGACGATCAGATGCCCAAGCCCGGCAAAGGACACGAATTCGACGAAGATGCGGAACGCCGCGCGGGCGAGACGGTGGACCATGCGGTTCGCTGGCTGGGGGCGCAATCCGGCAAGCCTTATTTCCTGTGGGTGCATGTCTACGATCCGCATGCGCCGTATCAGCCTCCCGCACCCTTCCGGGATAAATACAAGGATCGCCTCTACGATGGCGAGATCGCGTACGCCGACCATGAACTCGGCCGTCTGTTCGACGCCGTCCGTAAGAAATCGCCCGGCAACACATTGATCGCCGTGCTTTCGGATCACGGCGAGAGCCTCGGCGAGCATGGCGAATATACGCACGGAGTTTTTCTCTACGATGCGACGCTGCGGATCGTGTTTCTGCTGTCGGGTCCCGGCGTTCCAGCCGGCGCGCGCATCCGGCCGCAGGCCCGCACGATCGATTTTCTGCCGACAATCCTGGCTTTGATGGGAGGCCAGCCGCCCGCCGCCGTACAAGGCGTCAGCCTGACGCCCTACCTTGCTGGAAAAGATCCCGCCACGCTCTCCTATGCCGAGACGCTTTATCCCAAGATCAACATGGGCTGGGCGGAACTACGCGCCATCCGCACCAACCAGTGGAAATATGTCCGCGCGCCGAAACCGGAGCTCTACGATCTTTCCCAAGACCCGGGCGAAACGCACAACGTGATCCAGGGCCACGAGGCGGAGGTCCGCAAGTTCGAAGCCAGGCTGAATTCGGTGATCGGGACCGACGGCGTCGAGAAAGTCGCGACCAGCGTGGTGGACGAGCGCACTCTGAGCCAGTTGAGGTCGCTCGGTTACGTCTCCGGGTTTGTGTCGCGCTCTTACGATCTGAAAGGGCAGGGGATCGATCCCAAAGATCGCACGGGCGTCTTGAAGCTGCTCGAAACGGTGGAGAGCGGCGGCCTTCCCATGCCGCGGCGCATCGAGATGTTGCGCAAAGCGCTCGCCGAAGATGCCGCCGATCCGCATATCTACTATGAACTCGGCGCTGCATACGAGAGGGCCGGGCGCTCGGCGGACGCCATGCAGCTCTACCGCAGGGCGATAGCCAACGGGATACAGAGCGGCCGGCTGCACTCCCGCCTGGCCGACCTGCTGGTGCGCGCCGGCCAGAAGGACGAAGCCATTCCTGAGTATGAGAAGGCCGCTCAGTTCAACCCCGCCGACCTGCAAAGCCAGGCCAACCTGGCCACCGCGTACATGGAGAAAGGCCGCCTCGGGGATGCCGAGCGCGTCTACAAATGGACGCTCTCCATCGACCCGGGGTACGGCACGGCCTATAATGGGCTGGGTGTGATTGCGATCCAGCGGCGAGACACGGCGGCTGCGCGCGGCTATTTTGAAAAGGCGGTGCAACTGGATCCGGAACTGGCCGACGCGGACCTCAATCTGGGGCTTATTTATAAGATGGCCGGCGATCGCGCGCGGGCGCGGGAATGCTTCCAGGCATTCCTCAAGAAAGCCTCGCCCGAGCAATACGGCCAGGTGATCCCGCAGGTGCGCCAAGAGCTGACGGACATGCAATAGTAGGAAATGATACGCTGGATAGGCGTGACATTGGAGGAACACGATGAGACGATTTGGAGCCGCGGCGGCTATCTTGATTCCATTAGCTCTGTACGCGCAAGACACAGGTTACGTGAAAGCCCGTGGCAAGCCGGGCAGCGCGGCGGTATTCATCAACGGCAAGTATATAGGACCGGCCGAACGATTCACCGTGCCCGAGAAATACACCACGCCGGCCGGCGCAGCTGAAGTGACCTTGCGCGAGCCGCGCTATGAAGAATACACCACGAAGGTGACGGTCACGGCGCGCAAATCCACCACCATCCACTACAAATTGAAGAAATTGCCGGTTCCGCAACCGCCTTTCGGGAGATTCCGGCTGGGTGGCGGCGAGACGGACTCGTTTCTCTCCGTGATAGGAGATACGGGAGCGGTCTACCTCAACGACAAGTATTACGGCTATGTGGACGAACTGAACAACGCCGGCGGCGGGCTGTTGTTGAAACCCGGCACATACGATCTGCACGTGGTCTCGCCGGTATTCGGCGACTTCAAGAAGCCAATCACGATCGAGGCGAACAAGGTGACCGTCGTGCCGCTTCCCGATAAGGTAAAAGAGTAAACCGGTCGCCTTCGCTTACATCCATCGGCAGATTGTTGGCGTTATGTCCGGCCGCTAGGACTCATGCATGCGCGCCCGGCCGAAGATAATGATGAAGCCCGGCAAGGTGGAGCGCCGCTGGTCGCATGCGTCCTGGACAGTCCCTTCGCACTGCGATCTGCTGATCGGGCTGATGCCACATCTGCATCTTCTCACCTGTATCGGCCTGCACACCCAATTCTTTTGCGCGCATATCCTCGGCCCACTGCCGCCGCCGCACATCTCCGCCCATGTCCGCCCACGTCCGCCCACGTCCGCCCACGTCAATGATGCGCGCTTTTCGTCCGTGCCGGGAGGGAGCTGAGCTGACGAGTCACAGGCTTGGACAGGAAGGAAGGGAGATACTCTTCTGCACTGTGCGGGACACTAATTCGCGTTGGGAATCTTCTCCGCGTGGTCGACCACGACGACGTCGAGAGGCGCCTTCGCTCCGACCAGCTTCAGCCCGAGTTGCTGCTGGATGGCGATGAAGATGTCGGGAGCCGGCACTTCTTGACTGGGTGCGGGGGGCCCTCCGGTGGCCGCGCGAGGATCGAATTCCAACGTGAAGTCGTAGAGACCTGTAAGCGCTGTCCTGTCGATGATCGGACGGTCCAGACGGCGTGCCAGTATTTTCGTCAGGACACCTACGGGCTGCTGCTTGACCGCCAATCGCGAGCGCCCGCTTCGATTAATTGTCGACCAACTGGGGCGGCCCGGCGGCAATTGGGGAAAGCCATTCTTGTCTTCCGCGCCGATCACCGGCTGCGCCGGAGGCAGGACGGACGCCGCGGGGTCTTGCACGGATTTCTTTAGTTTCGGGCCGTCCTTCGCAACCACCAGTTCGTACACGGAAAGCACCTTGGTGTCATGATGGACCATGAGACTGAACCGCTCCGCCAGCAGATTCTGTAGCATCTGTTGAAACTGTTCTTCTGTGGTTCCCGGCGCGATTTTGACTGCGACATCGTACTCTTCCGTGTCAATCCACCCTGGACCCGAGATCTGTTCACGGTAATATTTCACTCCATAGGCAAGGAATAGAAGGTCACGGAGGTCGGCACCGGTGAAAGTAAATCGCTCTGGATCGCGCGATCCTGGACCGCCGTCGGAATTGCGGACGCTCTTCGGTCGGGACGGCTTGACAGACCCTACCTCGAAGCTGAGATTACGTTCCACAGCTTGCCCCAAAGCCGCGCCGCATACCCAAGCAAAAATGCCGGCGTCGACGATTGCTCGCCGCATGACGTAGCCCTCCTGCCTCTTAGAGACGCTCATGAGCGGGAATCCCGTTGAGATGTTACCAAATTCGGTTCGACGCCGCATTGGGCTCTGATGTTGAGCGTTCATGGCAACCTTTGAGTGGTCTGCCCCACAACGGGACGTGCTACGCTCGAACCGTATATGCTGGCGCAACGGACGGTCAAACTGAAAAAGATTTGTAGGATCGCGTGAAGCTTTGCTCGGCACGGCCATGCGTTGGGCGTTCGGGCGCACGTCGAATCGGAAAGGAATCCAGGCCGCCTAGCGCCGTGTGCAAGACTGCCTATGATGCTCGTCGGCGATCATATATGACGCTTCCGATGTTGCTGCTGTTTGCGCATCTCGAAGCTTGGTACGGCTTGGCTCCTTTACCGCCCGTGCCAGTGATCGGCGAGCGCCAGGTGAGTTGGCGCATACGACCCAAGGCTCCCGTCTCGGGCGTCCCTCGGATCATGCTTCACTGGCTGGGGCTCCATCTGCATTGGCTTGTCTGGCTGGTGCTGTTCTCAATGTTGAGCGCATTGCCTCTGAAAGGCCGTTTCGATGTGACCTTATGATGACTAAACGCGTCCTGACGCTCATTGTAGCGACCTTGCCTGGCCTGGCCACCGCCGCCCGTCCCGGCGACTTCCATGTGATCGGACCCGGTGGAGGCGGCGCCATGTTTAATCCCACCATCAGCCCGCATGACTCCCGGACCGTGCTGGTGTCATGCGATATGACCGGCGCCTATATCACACACGATGGCGGCAGTTCGTGGCGCATGTTCAACCTGCGGGGGACGGTGCGTTTCTTCGCGTTCGATCCGGGACAGGCCAAAACGATCTATGCGGGAGTCCACGGATTGTGGCGCAGCACCGATGACGGGGAGTCCTGGAACCTGGTGTGGCCGAATCCCGCGACAATTCAGGCTGTGCGGATGAGCTCCGATCACGCCGATGAGCAGATTATCGCGCAGCCTGACACACTGGGTGAAATCGTGGCGCTGGCGATCGATCCGGCCGACTCGCGAACACTGTTCGCGGCGACGCGGCAAGGTCGGGAGGCTGCCCTGTTTGCATCGCACGATTCCGGCGCGACCTGGCGCGAGCAGTCGCGCCTACCTGAAGCTCCGCAGCGCATCTGGAGCCGCGATGGAAAGATATTCGCCGGCGGTCCGCATGGCATCGCCGAAGTGCGCGGCGAATCGGTGTTGGCGCATCCTGGCCCGTCCGGGATCGGCTTTACGGACATCTCGGGTGGATTCCCGGCCGCGGGCGCGCCCGTGTTTTATGGCGTGTCGGAGCATGGCGCATTCGTCTCGCGGGATGGCGGCGCGACCTGGACCGCGATCCAACTGCCGGGCGGCACAGCCGGCGTGGTGCGAGCTGTGGCAACCAGCCTGAACCATCCGGAAACCGCTTATGTCTCATACGGTCAAATGAAGCTGGAAGGCAGGACTTGGTTCGGCGTGGCGCGCACCAATGACACCGGCAGCACTTGGGCCCTGGTCTGGAAAGAAGCGGACAAGGCCGCGCCGAACGTGCACGATGCCTGGATCACCGCGAGCCTGGGACCAGGCTGGGCCGAGAATCCGCTGGCGCTGGGCGTGGCCGGCCAGGATCCGAAGATATGCTACGGCACGGACTTCGGCCGCACCATGCGTACAGTGGATGGCGGCGAAATTTGGGAGGGGGTTTACAGCCGGCGCGTGCCCGGCGGCGATTGGACTACCACGGGTCTCGACGTAACCACTAACTATGGCATCCATTTCGATCCGTTCGATCCCAAGCGGTGGTTCATCACCTACACGGATATCGGGCTATTCCGCAGCGAAGATAGCGGCCGCTCGTGGACTCGCTCCGTGGAAGGTGTGCCGCGCCGGTGGACCAACACGACTTACTGGATCGCATTCGATCCGGAAGTCCGCGGCCGCATGTGGGGCGTCATGAGTTACACGCACGACCTGCCGCGGCCTAAGATGTGGCGGCGCACGTCCGTGCTGTCTTACAAAGGCGGTGTGTGCCGCAGTGAAGACGGCGGCCGCACGTGGCAGGTGTCGAATACCGGTATGCCGGAGACCGCGCCAACCCACATCCTGCTCGACCGGCGCAGTCCCAGTGACGCGCGGGTGCTGTATGTCGCGGCTTACGGCCGGGGCGTCTATAAGAGCGCCGACGGCGGCCGGACCTGGCAGGCGAAGAACAACGGAATCACGCAGAAGGAGCCGTTCGCGTGGCGGCTGGCGCAGGCCGCCGGCACTCTGTATGTGTTGCTGGCCCGGCGCAGCGAGAACGGCAGCATCGGCGATGCCGGCGATGGCGCCGTCTACAAATCCGTAGATGGCGCGGAAACGTGGTCGCCCGTGCCGCTGCCTGGGGGCGTTAACGGTCCGAACGGGCTGGCCATCGATCCGGGCGATCCACGCCGTATGTATCTCGCCGCGTGGGCCCGCGACACTGGTGCCCACGGTGAGGGCGGAGGCATTTACCTCACCGCTGATGGCGGAATGAGTTGGCGGGCGGTGCTCGATCGCGACCGGCATATCTACGACGTCACCATCGATCCGGGCAACCCCGCGCTGCTTTACGCCGCGGGATTTGAATCCTCGGCATGGCGCTCGACCGATCGCGGCGAGCACTGGACGCGCATCCCCGGCTTCAATTTTAAGTGGGGCCACCGCGTGATTCCCGATCCGGCAGATCGGGCGGCGGTCTACATCACGACCTTCGGCGGGAGCGTGTGGCACGGCCGAGTAGACGGCCCGGATAAGCCGGTCGATATCAAGACGCCCCAAATGCAACCGGGAGAGCCGCAACCAGGAATGCCGGAACCGGGAAGGTAAGCCATGCCAAAGATCGTCCTGTTTCTCTTATTCGTGTCCGCCGCTGCGGCGCAAACCGTGGTGGTGCATCCCAAGCTGATCCACGATGTGCTGGTCAATCCGGGGATGGGCATTCAGACGTTTCAGCGCTTCAACGGCGATCGGTTGAACTCGGCATTGAAATGGTCGGAAGAAGGGCCCACGGGTCCGTTGGCGGCCGCGGCCAAGCCGGAGTTTCCATCCTCCACCATCGCCTATTGCCGCTGGTTTTGGGAAACCTTGGAGCCGGAACAGGGCCGCGTGCGGTGGGATATCGTCGAGAACGCGCTGGCCCAAGCCCACCGGCACGGCCAGACACTCGCCATACGCTTGATGCCTTACGACCAGAAGCATCCGCTGCCGGTGTGGTATCAAAAGTCGGGCGCCAAGCGCGTCAATGCCGAGGGCGCGCCTATCTGGGAGCCGGATTTCAGCGATCCGCTGTATCTCAAATACTGGGGCGATCTGGTGAAGGAGGCCGGGCGCCGCTTTGACGGCCATCCGGATCTGGATACCGTGGACATCTCTTCGGTCGGCTACTGGGGGGAAGGCTGGAGCGACTACATGCCCGCATTCCCGTACCAGAAGAAGCTGATTGACATCTGGTTCGATGCCTTTCCGGCCACGCGGCTGCTCATGAACTTCGATGAGCCGCAGGCGCTGGCTTATGGCACCGAACGCGGCGCGGGCTGGCGGCTCGACTGCCTCGGCGATCTGCGGCCTAAGTGGGCCCACATGCTGGATTTCTATCCCGAGCAGATGGCGCGCACCGGAATTCAGGATGCGTGGAAACACAGCCCGGTGTCGCTCGAAACTTGCTGGGTGCCGGGCTACTGGAAGGAGCAGGGTTGGGACGTGCAGTATATACTCGGCGAGGCGCTACGCTGGCATGTGACGTCGGTCAACATCAAATCGAGCCCGGTTCCGCCCGAGTTCGCGGCGGCTTTCGAAGACTTTGAACGGAAGATGGGATACCGCCTGGAATTGAGGCGCATCGAGTATCCCGCATCGGTGCGCAGCGGCAGCGCCGCGCCCGTCAAGATGTGGTGGGTGAACTCGGGCGTGGCCCCGGCTTATCGGCCTTATATACTCGCGCTGGCGTTCGCTTCCACCGGCGCGCAGCAAGCCGTGAACGTTCCCGCCGATGTCCGGAAATGGCTGCCGGGTGACCGGGTGGTGGAAGAAGACATCGAGGTGCCGCTGCTGAAAGCCGGCCCATACCGCCTGCGCGTGGCGCTATTGGACCCGCGCACCCGCCAGCCCGCCATCAGGCTGGGAATCGAAGGCCGCAACCAAGATGGCTGGTACGACCTGGGATCCATTTCAGTGCGGTGACCTGAGGACGAGCCGACTTCCCAGAAAGGCGGTTCCGGGGATCAAGCCCGATCCCGGGCCTCGGCGGTCAGATTCCCGGGGCCCGCACCAAGTCGATTCTGCTTAGTATTGGTATCGAGCCAGGAGAAAGTCAATTGCTTCATCCGTGACACGGTACACCAACCTGTGTTCCTGGCTAACACGACGCGACAAGCAGCCTGCCAGCACATATCGAAGAGGCTCGGGCTTTCCGAGCCCTCGGGACGGATCCCTCATCACTGCTTCAGCGAGATCCAGGCTGGGCGCGGCCGACGTGCTCCCGTACTTGGACGCCGTTGGGGCAGGCCACCGAGCAGGAACAGCAATCGGCACAGCGGACTGAGCTGACGGGATCCGGTAGTTCGAGGAAACGCTCGCGCGCCATGGCAAACTGTGCCCGTAGCCTACGGCGTGGGTGGGAACCGGAGCATGTCCGCAACCGGCAGCCCCTTCTCGCAAACTCCCTGGCGTGTCCCGCAGATACGGCAAATAGGCCGGGCCGATTCTGGCAAAGTGCTCAGATATCGAGGTAGTCCGTGGCCAATTCACGCAGGCTGGTATCCAGCTCCGCTAGAGCCTCCTGCCGCGTCTTGCGCGCGCCCTTGCTGGGGATGACCACCCTTTCCGGTCAGCCCTTCAGGGCCGTTCCTACCGTCCGCTCGCTGTTGCCGTCCTGGTAACCGCGCGCGGTATCGAAGTGAATGATACCAGGGTCGGCGGGCATGTTCAAATCACGGTGGCGTCCGACGTAGTCATGCAGCCGAATGAGAGCGAAGTCAAGTGCTCCATCCCCGCAGACATGCGCAACGCTGGCCGCCGCTGGCGGATTTTTCGAGACGACCAAACGTGAGTTCTCGTGCTACTGAAAGATCCCTAACGACGTGAACGAATTCGTTGGACTAAACCGCAGACCCACGACGGCAATATCCGGTGTCGGCGCCGTGAACTCGATTACACCACGCAATCCCGTGAGCGAAGGGAACATCGAGCTCAGCACAAACGCCGTGTGGCCGTGCGGAGGCAAGGACAATGACCCTGCCGATGTAGCGCCTTGATCGGTCTGAAACTGCAGCGAAATCAATAGCGTCTGCGTCGCGTTTGTGTTGGCGACCGCCAGGCCCGTCACATATCCATTGGTATCGTCGAACGGCAGAAACACCCGGCCGCCGGACTGCATCCCGATAACCGTCCCCTCCGAATCTGACTTCCCCGGAGGGCTTTGTGTGAAGATTGTCAATACTCCGATCCGCCCACTGCTTGTTGCCTGCGCCCAGCCTTGGGCCAGCGTCGCCGAGGACCCGGGCGTCTCTGCGAACGCGGTACCTCCTGCAGCCAGCGTTCCCGACAACGTCCCCGCCGCACCGCTCACGAATGGCAGTTGTAGCGGATTCCCATTATCGTCCCAAAACTGCAACGAGTAACTTACCGGCACTTGATCCAGATTCACAACCTGGATCTGCGTCATCCAACTCGATCCGTCCACGATCTGCGCAATACGCAGGGGACTTGTCGGAGTGACCATGAAGGTTATTGCATTTGTCCCCACTTCGCCCGGATTGACCACCGTCACACTCGCTGTGCCCGAGTTGGCGATCAGATAGTTGGGCACTGCGGCGGTCAACTGTGTTGGACTCCCTTGGAAGTTAGTGGAAAGCGGCGAGCCGTTCCAGTTAACGACTGCTCCATTTACGAAACCGGACCCATACACCGTCAGCGTGAAGGCAGGCCCTCCCGGTGGCGCCGAGGTGGGAGCGAGACCGGAGAGGGAGAGCTTCAGCGTTGCATCGGAAACCACCAACGTAACGGAGACCTGCAGTGGGCTGTTCGAGGCGCCCGTCGGGCTGATCGTGACGTTGCCGGAATATGTTCCCGTCTCCAGTCCTGCCGGATTAACCGATACATCGAGGTTTGCCGGCGTGGTCCCGCTGGTGGGGGTTACCGAAAGCCAACTGCCACCGGAAGAGGCGTTCGCCATCGCCGTGAAGCTCACCGCGACTCCCGTACTGCTGAGCGCGAGCGCTTGTACGCCAGGCGTAGGTCCGCCCTGATATGCAAAGCTCAATAGAGTTGGGCTGACACCCAGCATGGGAGACTGTATGACGGTCATCGTCACCGTTACGGTCTGCGGACTATTCGTGGCCGGAAATGCGCCGACACCGGGAGTTGTAGTGTTGGCGCTGATCGAGACGCTCCCGGAGTAGGCCCCCGCCGGAAGGCCGGCTGGGTTGGCCAAAACGCTGAGGTTGGATGGAGTGATTCCACTAGACGGCCAAACTGAAAGCCAATTGCCACCCGCCGTTGTCGAAGGTGTCGCTGCGTAGGCCAACGTACCCTGCGAACTGCTGACACTGATTGTCTTCTGAGACGATGTCGCGCCGATGAAATAGCTAAAGCTCAGCGACGCCGGGCTAACGTTAACACTGGGTGCGGCTAGAACGGTAAAGCTCACGGGAATCGTGACGGGGCTGTTCGATATCTGGGCGGAACTGATGGTGATCTTACCTGCGAAGGCGCCCGCCTGGTTAGTCGTTGAGACAGAAGCCTGGAAGGTACTATTTCCCCCTGTCGGGCTCTGGATAACAACAGAACCCACCTGCAACCATCCTCCTCCACTGTCAGTGGATGTAGAGACGGAGTACGTGGCGTTGGTTCCGCTAGGTACGGTTAGAGTGACAGTCTGAGAAGCTGCGGCGATCCCACCAAGTTGATATTGGAATGTAAGGGTACTCGGCGAAACAGCAAGCGTGGGAGCTGGAGCGATGACCAGCGTCATGCTTTGCGTAACGACCTGATAACCATCTGTAGCTGAGAACGTCAGAGGGAAAGTGCCAGATTGCGTTGGAACTCCGGAAATGGCAGGAGAGTGATAACCGGCGCCCCCGCAGCCACCACCCTCCGGAAGACCGAATGTGATTCCGCCTGGGAGGGAGCCGTTAGTTATCGTTATATTGTGACTGACAAACTGCTGGTCGACAAGTGCGCCTCCATCGTCGCTGATGCATTCGAAATAATATGTTCCAACGGCGCCTTGCGGTAAAGAGGCAGGAGAAATCACCAGAGGAGTGTAGATTATTAAATATAGCGTAGCAGTCGCTGACGCTCCATTACTGTCCGTCACTTGGAATACGTACGGGAGCTGAATGACGGGCTGAAAGTTCGAACTTGACGGGGTTCCGCTGATAAGTCCAGTCGCGACATTCAGGTTCAGACCCGGCACAAGGGCGGGGCCGCTGGCCGTGTTCACGGTCCAGGTGAACGGCGCGGTGCCATTTGCGACGCTGAGAGCCGCGGAATAAGCAACTCCCACAATCCCGAATGGAAGACTGGTCGTGGTTATGGTCGGTCCACTCTGCGCCATCAGCATTGCGGGACACAACAAGGTCAAGCTCCAGGTCCGGACGATTGACCCCATCCCGCGTGGCCCGGCTTCAGGTAGGCTATCAGGTGACGTCTGGCAGCCTAATGAGAGCCTGCAGTTTTTGATTATCATATGACCGGAATTTCGTTTCGGACGCATAAGTCCTATTTCAGTTTACACCCCGACGTTCATTTTTTCAATACTGCAAGTTACGGTCTTCGCTTCGGAGTTCAAGATGGGTTCCTTGCGTGCGGAGGGGGGTGCTCAAACCCACGCGGGTGTTGGCGGCCGGTAGTCATCTGCTCCTTTCAACCTGACACCCGGGCGCTCCGCTATAACCTGAACAGCGCACGCCGACCGTCGCAGCGAGAACGGCAGCATCGGCGATGCCGGCGATGGGGCCGTCTGCAAATCCGTGGATGGCGCGGAAACGTGGTCGCCCGTGCCGTTGCCTGCGGGCGTTAACGGGCCGAACGGGCTGGCCATCGATCCGCGTGACCCCGACCTGCTTTACGCGGCGGGATTTGAATTCTCGGCCTGGCGCTCCACCGATCGCGGCGCGCACTGGACGCGCATCCCCGGCTTCAATTTCAAATGGGCCCACCGCGTGATTCCCGATCCGGAAGATCGGGCCGCGGTCTACATCACGACTTTCGGCGGGAGCGTGTGGCACGGCGGCGTAGACGGTCGGGATAAGCCGGTCGATATCATGACGCCCCAAATGCTACCGGGAAGGTAAGCCATGGGCATTCAGACGTTTCAGCGCTCCAACGGCGATCGGTTGAACTCGGCATTGAAATGGTCGGAAGAAGGACCCACGAGTCCGCTGGGCCACGTGCGATGGGAAATCGTCGAGAAAGCGCTGGCCCAAGCCCACCGGCATGGCCAGACCCTTGCCATACGCCTGATGCCTTACGACCAGAAGCATCCGCTGCCGGTGTGGTATCAAAAGTCGGGCGCCAAGCGCGCCAATGCGGAGGGCGCGCCAATCTGGGAGCCGGATTTCAGCGATCCGCTGTATCTCAAATACTGGGGCGATCTGGTGAAGGAGGCCGGGCGCCGCTTTGACGGCCATCCGGATCTGGATACCGTGGACATCTCTTCGGTCGGCTACTGGGGGAAGGCTGGAGCGACTACATGCCCGCATTCCCGTACCAGAAGAAGCTGATTGACATCTGGTTCGATGCCTTTCCGGCCACGCGGCTGCTCATGAACTTCGATGAGCCGCAGGCGCTGGCTTATGGCACCGAACGCGGTGCGGGCTGGCGGCTCGACTGCCTCGGCGATCTGCGGCCGAAGTGGGCCCACATGCTGGATTTCTATCCCGAGCAGATGGCGCGCACCGGTATTCAGGATGCGTGGAAACACAGCCCGGTGTCGCTCGAAACTTGCTGGGTGCCGGGCTACTGGAAGGAGCAGGGTTGGGACGTGCAGTATATCCTCGGCGAGGCGCTGCGCTGGCATGTGACTTCGGTCAACATCAAATCGAGCCCGATTCCACCCGAGTTCGCGGCGGCTTTCGAAGACTTTGAACGGAAGATGGGATACCGCCTGGAGTTGCGGCGCATCGAGTATCCCGCATCGGTGCGCAGCGGCAGCGCCGCGCCCGTCAAGATGTGGTGGGTGAACTCGGGCGTGGCCCCGGCTTATCGGCCTTATGTACTCGCGCTGGCGTTCGCTTCCACCGGCGTGCATCAAGCCGTGGACGTTCCAGCCGATGTGCGGAAATGGCTGCCGGGTGACCGGGTGGTGGAGGAAGACATCGAGGTGCCGCTGCTGAAAGCCGGCCAATACCGCCTGCGCGTGGCGCTATTGGACCCGCGCACCCGCCAGCCGGCCATCCGGCTGGGAATCGAAGGCCGCAACCAGGATGGCTGGTACGACCTGGGACTGATTTCGGTGCAGTGATATATGTGGCGAAGCCCTCGGCCCATAGGGGCTAGCGTGAGGTGTTGGGCCTGAAGACGAGCCGACTTCCCAGAACGGCGTGTCACGGGAGGAGCCTACAACCGGGCTCTCTTCGAGCGGCGATCCAGCCGGAAGCACCTGGACAAGTTCCTGGAGCGCGCTTTTGGCCTGCTCCCTTAACGTCGAAACTCGAACGCCATGGTCGTTTCCGGTTCAAAGCGATTGCGCTTTTCGTGCGCGCTCTGCGCGCGCCAGGAAGTCCGCCATGTTCGTGTCGTTGGCAGCGTAACGCGCCCACCCCTCCGCGGTCGCGTTCCAGCGATAATCGTGAATCGTCATATCGATGCCGCGCTCAATGAGAAACTGCGCTGCTTCGTAGTTCGCGTGGACGGCGCACTCATGCAAGATGCTTGCCGGCTCGTGCGTGCCCCAGTCCGTATTGATGTTGGCTCCGTGCTCCAGCAGAAAATTCGCAATCTCAAACTGCCGATTCATGCACGCCCATGCCAACGCGACGTCCAGGACCTGTTGGGCGTTCGGGGGCATCCAACGAAGATTCCGGAGCCAGGAAGGATGGTTGGTCGGGTGATGCTGACTGAGGCTCCCCAGCCTCGGACGGCCGGCCTCATCAAACCAACCCCTGACTCGCGCGAAGTCCCCTACGCCGGCCGCGTGAGGGAGATCGTCGGGCAGCGGCCAAATCTGAGTCAATAGAGGGATGAGATGCGCATTCCCATACTCCAGCGCGAATTCCAGCGCGGACGAAGGTGGGCGCTTCATCCTCAGCGCGGGACTGAGCTCTATCAGTCGAGCAATGAAAGGTCCCCGATCCTTGTACGCCGCATTCTCAATTAACGCGACCTGAAGCCCGACATTGGATTCGCCGAGCAGATCGGGTTCCCGCTGTAGCCACCGGTTGAACTCTTCCAGGTCATTCCCATGTATCGCCGCTTGCAGTTCGTTCATAACGACCGTCCGCCAGGGGCTTCCGTAGACTGGATGTTCGGCCAGGTAGTCGATGAACGCGCTTCGTCCACGCCATTTCTCCACTCGCTCGCCGAGCGCGGGGTCGAGCTCGATCGAACGGCTGAGAAGGAGAGCGGCTACCGCCTTATGCCGAAAACCGCAGGCACAAAGGAACGCATGCGTGACGGTGGCGACATCGCCACCGGGGCGTGTTGACTCAAGACAATCGCGTAAACCGTCGATGTCACCCAGCGCCGCGAGAACATCCAGCGTACGCGGCAGAACACCCTTGCGCAAAAGAAGCTGCAACACTCCCTTCGCGCGGGCGCTAATTGCGCGTTCCCATATCGCCGGCTCTACCTTAGAGCCCGCCTCCAGTAGAAACTCGGCGCAGTCGATGCGCGTGAACATCTTCTCCCGGTAAGGATCGCCGCTGTCGCCAAACGAGCCGGTGGCAAACCCAAGTAATGATTCTCGGGAATCATCGCGCCACGATAGAAGCGCAGGATACTCCTGAACGAGTTGCCTTAATCGTTCGACCTGGTTGTCATGGATGGCGCGCTCCGCCTCCGCGGCGGCCCACTCCAAGCCCTTGCCTTCCAGGCGCAGGACTGCTGCGCGAAGATCCTGCCAGCCGGCGAAACCGTATTCTCGGGCGAGCACCAACTGCGCGTCGCGTAACGATAGAGGAAGGGCCGGAGCCGGCAATTGCGCATGCACACGGGCGAGTGCATACGCGTCGGCGGCGGCGAACTGGCGCACCAGTTTCTTTGCTTGCTTCCGGATAGATTCAAAAGACGAGTGAAGGGGTAAGAATTTCGACGGGGTCACAAGGCCTCCTTTCATATTTGCCGGTGTCCCGCTGATACCAGGCTGAAAGAAGGTAACGGAAGCCTCAAAACGAAAACAGGTGGGATGCTTCCCTTGCCGCGGGTAGGAGGCGCCCTGTTAGCGCACTTCCTCGACTGTATCCGGTTCCGTCGAGATTGTCAATTTCATTCCGCGCCCCTCGTTCCGCGCCACGTAATTTCCTCGTTGAGCTACGGGCCCGGCTCCGGGAAGTTATGGGCAACTCCGGACAGATAGCCGGCCACTCGGAGAGGGTGGTGGAGGAAACCCGGATGGCTGGTACGGCCTGGGATCCATTTCAGTGCAGTGATATTTGTGGGGAAGCCCTCGGCCCATAGGCGCTAACGTGAGGTGTTGCGCCTGAGGAACGTACAACCGGGCTCTCTCCGAGTGTGCGTCATCCGCTCGGAACCCAAAGACCGATAAGCGCCGTGAGCTTTTCTCGCAGTCCATAAAACTGTCTAGCAGTGTCTCGCCTCGGAAGAATTACTGATTACGTGTGAAGACCGTGTGCGCTCGCGAGCGTATGCGTTCACCCCGGCAGACTCGCCAATCCTAGGCCTATGGCGCTTCCCAATCGAGGGCATAGATTTCCTCGGTACCGATGTTCCGCGCCGTGATAAGGGAATTGTTGGGAGCCGGTGCGAACCATTGATCCACTCGCATGTTCTTCAGGGCCGCGACGCGTTCCGTTTTCCGGTCGCGCAGGCGTACCCTCCACCAAGAAGCGTCATCACCGCCAGTCTCGTAGAACAGGGATTCCCCGTCCTTGGACCAACTCGGATAACCGCTGGGAACTCTGGAAAGCTCGGATTGCTGGTGCGTCTGATAATCGTAGAGCACAATCTTCTCACCAGACGTGGATTGACCCGCGATGAATCGTCCACTGGGCGACCAGCGAGGCGCCCAGGTCCCTTCCGAACCCGGCAGGACCGAGACCCGACTCGTTTTCAGGTCCACCACATGGATGGATGCCCCAGCGGCCCGCCCTGTATAGTTCAAACCGAAGGCAATCGACGCTCCGTCCGGCGACCAGGACGGGTCGGTGTCGCCTTCCTTCCCGCTCTCTCCGTTGGTTACCTGCTTGAGGGCACCGCCATCCACGGACACCACGTAGACCCGGGCCGGCTCGCCCGCGCGCGCTCCGAAGAATGCAATCTCCTTCCCATCCGGAGACCAGTGAGGCAGGGCGGCCCAAAAGGGAGGCGAAGTAAGCTGCAAGCGCTGGCTACCATCAGCCGTACTGCGCCAAAGCAATCCATCCGGCTCCGAAGTGTAAGCAACCCATTTCCCATCCTTGGAGAATTCAAGTTGGTCCCCCGATACGCCATCGAATGCGGGGACGAGTTGGCCGGATTTCAGATCATAACGGAGGAATTCGTAGCGGTCCTGGCGACCATTGATGAACAAGCGCTTGCCGTCGGCGCTGGGAACCGGCCAACGTGCCTGCAGCGGGCCGTTGGTTAACTGGAACGGGCCACGCACGGCCCGCTGGAACCATCCCGCTTTCTCGCGGAGGGCCCAGACGTTAGCGGTTCCCCTCGCCCCCACCTGGAAAACGAAGTACTTGCCATCCCACATCGTACAGCGCGCAGATATGCAAATGATTCAGGGTGGAAAGGGCGCGGGCCTCATGCTCGAAACGTTTACGCGCGGCATCGCCATCGAGATGCGCAGCCAGGATCTTGATCGCGACCGTACGATTGAGCCGTGTATCGCGGGCGCGATACACCTCGCCCATGCCGCCGGCCCCGATGGGCGAAACAATCTCGTACGGACCAAGGCGCGTCCCAGCGGCGAGGGCCGGCCCCGGTTCCTCGCCACTCGCGAACTGACCGAGGCTGGGCTTCCACGGCGAATTCTCAAACAACCGATCGCCTTTCTGCTCGTTTCGAAGCAGGGATTGCACCTCGCGCCGCAATTCTTCGTCCGGGCTCTGGTCAAGAAACGCCATCCGCTCACCCGGCTCGCGCTCCAGCGCATCGTGGTAGAGCTTCTCGACCTCGCTCCAGCGGTCAGGAGACATGCGCTTCGCTCCTGCCCAGTTCGCGCGCCAGGTTTTGGCGATTTCTAATCCCGCAGCACGCGCTCATGGCAATTCCACATTCAAGGCGTAAATCTCGCTTGTTCCAATATCGCGCGCCGTGATCAGAGAATCATTTGGGGCAATCGCAAACCAGCCCCAACCGGCAAGCGAGATATTGTTCAGGCTGTTCACGAGTTCTGCTTTCCTGTCGCGCAGCCGCACGCGCCACCACCCACCCGCGCTGTAGAGGAACAGAAATTCGCCGTTGTTGGACCAGGTTGGACACCCGACGTCGCGATGGAACAGTTCGGTCTGCGTCCGTGTCCCCATCTCATAGAGTATGAGCTTGGAGGTGGACCCCGAGAGGCCCGCAATGAAACGGCCGTCCGGTGACCATCGGGGCGCCCACATGTCCTGCGATCCTGGGAGGGTCGAGACATGCCCGGTCTTCAGGTCCACTACATGGATGACTGCATCGGTCTTTTTGACGTCGCCGTTGACATATGTTGTGTCTCCCAGCAGTGTGCCAAACGCCAGTTGCGATCCGTCCGGCGACCAGGTCGGATCGCCGTCGTTACCACTCTCTCCATTAGTTACTTGCCGCGCGACACCCCCGTCGAACGGCACCACATATATCCGTAGCGACTGTCCGCCCGCCGAACCATGGAACGCAATCTGCCTCCCGTCGGGAGACCAGTGGGGCATGCCAGGGCCGAGGGGCGGCGAGGTGAGTTGGAGGCGGTCACTTCCATCCGCCGCGCTACGAAACAGGGAGCCGTCCCGGGTAGAAACGTAAGTAACCCACTTGCCATCTCTCGAATATTCAAGCTCTGTCCCAGAAACTCCCGGCAGATCGAGAGCGAACCGGCCCGTTTTGATGTCATACCGCAGGAATTCGTTCCTGTCCTCTGTCACGCCTGCAAAGAAAATGCGCTTGCCATCCGCGCTCAATACCGGATTGGTTGCCGCCAGTTGGCCGGTGTTCAACTGGACTGGTTCTCCCGCTCGCCGAAAGATGCCCGTCTTCTCACGAACGACCCAGAGCCGCTCATTCGCCGAAAAAACGAAATATACTCCATCTCCTGTCCAATTGCCCGAAAATGCGTTCCATGTTGGATTCCAGCCGGGGAGCATGGCATGTAAGCCACTGCCATCCGCCAGCACCTCCCACATTCGGGCCGGCTTACCGCGATCGCCCGTAACCGCAAAGCGGATTCTGCGGCCATCCGGCGACCAGTGCGGGTAGATAGGCTGACCAGCAACCGCGGCTAATCTGCGGGCCCCAGTCCCATCGCTGTTTGCGAGGTGCAGTCCCTCGTCCCGGGCAAATACCAATTGCTTGCCGTCCGGGGACCAGACCGCTGAGGCATTGTCAACTACCAGATTGCCTAGACGGCGTGGCGAACCCCCAAGTATCGGCTCGGTCCAGAGTTCGCAGCCAGGATTTGCGCGTCGGCATAATAGGAATTCCGTCCGGTCCGGGTTGATATCCAACAGGTACGCCGCGCTCTTCGTTTGCACCTTCAACGGAACCGCCTCTCCTCCTTTCACGGACACCTGATAAGCCGGCACGCTCAAGTTACTGGATGAAAAGAACAGGTGAGAACCATCGGAAAGGAAAGGGGGAAAACCAAGCGGCTTGTTGTCGTGGGTGATCTGGATAATACCCGTTACGCGCGGAGGCGGCAATGGGCGGCTGAGCCACACGAAAGCCACGCCAGCGGCCAAAACGGATGCCGCCATTGCCCACTTCGGCCAGGCACGGCGTTTAGACACGGCCCTCGCCGGGCTGGACGTCAGACAATGGTGCAGCGCGAACTCCAGGTCCGCGGCGGTCTGAAACCGGCGGGTAGGGTCCTTCTCCAGGCATCGGCGGACGATGTGTTCCAGCGCCGGCGGTACCGTCAACGGCAAGTCAGGCGGTTCGTTCTTCAGGACGGCGTGCATCACCTCCACCGAGGAACCACCGGCAAAGGCTTGTTTGCCGGACAGCATCTCATACAGCACCACGCCGAAGCTGAACAGGTCTGAGCACTGGTCTGACTCCTCGCCGCGCACCTGCTCCGGCGACATGTAACCGGCAGTGCCCACCACCGCGCCTTGCTCGGTCAGAGACAGGGTAGCCGATTCGGCGGCCGGGCGCCGCTGTTTGGCCAGCCCGAAATCCAGGACCTTCACGTGCCCATCGCGCGTGACCATGATGTTGCCCGGCTTCAGATCGCGGTGGATCACTCCATGGCGGTGCGCCTGATCCAGTGCTTCTGCAATCTCGATCGCAAAGCGCAATGCCTGGTCCAGCGGCAGCCTCCCTTTCTTGAGGTTTTGCGCCAGCGTCTCCCCGTCCAGGTACTCCATCACCAGATAGTCGATCCCATCCTGATGGCCGACATCGTACAGCGCGCAGATATGCGGATGATTCAGGCTGGAGAGGGCGCGGGCCTCATGCTCGAAACGCTTACGTGCGGCATCGCTATCGAGATGCGAAGGCCAGACGATCTTGATCGCGACCGTACGATTGAGCCGTGTATCGCGGGCGCGATACACCTCGCCCATGCCGCCGGCCCCGATGGGCGAAACAATCTCGTACGGACCAAGGCGCGTCCCAGCGGCGAGGGCCGGCCCCGGTTCCTCGCCACTCGCGAACTGACCGAGGCTGGGCTTCCACGGCGAATTCTCAAACAACCGATCGCCTTTCTGCTCGTTTCGAAGCAGGGATTGCACCTCGCGCCGCAATTCTTCGTCCGGGCTCTGGTCAAGAAACGCCATCCGCTCACCCGGCTCGCGCTCCAGCGCATCGTGGTAGAGCTTCTCGACCTCGCTCCAGCGGTCAGGATGCATGCGTCTCGCTCCTGCCCAGTTCGCGCGCCAGCCACGCCTTGGCCAGTCTCCAATCTCGCAGCACGCTTTGCGGCGAAATCTTCAGAACGGCGCTGGTCTCCTCAACGCTTAGCCCGCCGAAAAAGCGCAGTTCCACAACGCGGGCCTTTCGGACATCCCGCCTCGCCAGCGCCGTGAGCGCGTCATCCAGCGCGAGCAGGTTCAGATCCCGGCCGGCGAAGATCGCCAGCTGGTCGTTCAAAGTGACGCGGAGCGCGCCGGCGTCCCGCTTCGCGGCGCACCGCGCGCGCGTCGCATCTACCAGAATCCGTCGCATCATCTGAGCCGCTACGGCGAAGAAGTGAGCCCGGTCATGGCAGCCGAGGCCCTCGGCCCCCACCAACCGGAGGTAGGCTTCATTCGCCAGTGCTGTAGTTTGAAGCGTCTGCCCGACTCGCTGGCGTCGCATATAAGCTCGCGCTACACGACGCAGTTCATCATAAACCAGCGGCATCAGCTTTTCGAGCGCCTGAAGATCGCCGCCAGCCCACGCTTTCAGCAGGCCAGTAATGTCAGGCGACGCAGCTAATCCCATAGCAACCACCGCGGATTGGGCGGTCCGTTTGCCGATTATACACCCGTATTCTTCCAGCCCACCCCCAGGGATCGGAAGATTACGGCAATAAAAGATTTCTGGTGACGTTGTAGTTTTTCGCCTCCGCTTCCGGGTGCCCGGTTGAAAGCGAGGCGGAAATGAGGATCAGGGTGGTGACAGCAATGGCGCTGGCGGGAATCAGTGTGCACGCCCAGCAAGCTGAAAGGTCCGGCGCGAGTGGCCGGTCCGGCGTCTCCCGAGTAACCTTGAACGTGGCCGTTTGCAATCTTGGCGACATAGCGGCCTCGGTGATCGAGCATGCCGAAACGGACGCCGCTTATGTGTTTCGGGCCATGGATGTAGAGATCCATTGGCTAAGCTGTGCCGAGATGAACGTGGAGAATGCCAGGATGCTCACGGATTTCATTATTCGAGTGCGCGTGGGCGGCACCGTTACAACGGCTGGCCTCGCGTCCCTGGACTTGATGGGACGTGCGTTCCTGAACGCCGAAGGGGCCGGCTTCATGGCGGACATATACTACGCCAGGATCCAGGAGCTAACACGGCAGTATCCAATCGCGAGCAGCGATCGGCTGCTGGGTTACACGATGGCCCACGAACTGGGGCACCTGCTGATCGGCGCTGGTCATCGTGCCACTGGGATCATGCGGGGGCCGTGGGGCAGGAAGGAGTTTGAGGCGCTCAGCTTGCGTCACCTGACATTCTCCAATGCCGAGCAGGCCACTATCCTACGCAAACTGCGGTCGCGTGCGACTGGCTCAGTTGAGGGGACCAAAAGCAGCGAGCGCCAGGAGTAGAGCTCACGCGGCGGGTGAATCATATCCTGCTGCGACATTCAGGATGGACGGCGACGACGGGCTTCTTGCCAGCAATCCCGCCTTGCAGCCCGATCACGTCCCGTGGACGGGAAACGCGCATTCCGCTCTCTAGCCGTCGATCGGCGAACGGCAGCCCGTGCGGTGCCACGACGCGGAAGCGCGCGCGAGACAAACGTCAATCCCACCCTCTTCACCGGTCACTGGCGCTGCGCGGCCTTCTCGAGTTCAACCAGTTGGGCTCGCACGAGGGGCGCGTCCTTAGCGGACGGCGCCAATTCCAAGAAAGTCCGCAGGCACTTCTGCGACTCGCTGAATTCGTGCTTCTCCATCAGAATGATACCCAGTACATAGCTCAGCCGCGGAACCTGATGGTCCTTGTCAACCCGCATCCCCTCACGCGCGGCGCGTTCGGCCTCCTCCATCTTGTGCAGCCTGGCGTTGGCCAGCGCGTTGAGCAGGTAGGCAGTCGGGAAGTCCTCAGGATCGAGTTGTATCCATGCGCGAGAGTACTGCGCGCACTCCACCCAATCCCCACGCCGATCGGCCAGCGCAGTCAAGCCCTCATAAGGCTTGAGGTACTTCGGATCGCTCCGCTGCGCTGCCTTCCATGCGTCCCTGGCGCCAGCCGCGTCATTCCGGTTCTGCCGCGCCCGACCGAGCTCATACCAGGCAATTGCGTACGCCGGGTACGTGTTGACGGCCTTGGTGAATTCGCCGGCCGCCACGTCCCATTTGTGTTCTCGCATGGCTGCCAGACCCTTCTCGAACGACTTCCTGGCATTCGCGGGAGCCTCCAAAGTGGTTGCACTTACGGTGAGCGCGCTGGCACGTGACAGCGGACGCAGAATGAGCGTGCCAACACGAGCATCGGCCAGACTGCTCTTAACGGCCATGCTGACGCGATCCGACCGAAACCCCGCAAGGACGGCCTGCAACTCGCAGTTCCTGAGCGCGCTGGTAACCGGAAGGGTGTACCGGGATACTGGCAAGGTGGGCCTGTTCATCTCAGCCGCTTGGGAAGCCGGCTGAGTAGCATCCCCCTCTGTCTTGTCGCGGTCCTCCGCATCGACCTTGAAGCCGAATCTTCCTCTCTCGTCGGTCCAGGCTTCGAAAGTTACCCGGCCGTCGCAGACCCGATCGATACGCACCGGATCGGGCGGCGCCGACCCGTCATCTAGCGTTACGCGGCCCGAGAAGAACACCACCAGTTCTCCTCCACTGTTTGCGTCCGGGATGGGGTTCTGGCCGCCCAAGGTCTGGCCCCTTGCCCCAGTGGTGGCGGCCCACATCAATAAAGCGCCTATGCATATTTGGGAATCCACAAATGCCTCCAGCGCAATTGACTTGATTATAGCGGTTGTATAACCTGGTTGGCTGCCTTCTAAATCATATCGCTCGCGGGGGGCGGCTCCGAGATCCGAAGCTATGACAGGCGATTTCTGGATGATCCCGATCCAGGTTCTCCTCGGGGTAGATCACGCAAATCGGCGTAGCCTTTACTGATCATGCCAAAGCCGAACAGGCGATAGCATAAACCTGGGAGGCGAGTAGCACACACATATGCCGAAGGTTCGAGTTGCGGGATTTGGTGTTTCGCTGGACGGTTTCAGCGCGGGAGCGGAGCAAGGCCTGAACAATCCGCTGGGCAAGCGCGGTGAGGAAATCTTTCAGTGGTTCTTCCATACAAAGACATTTTGCGCGATGCATGGGCAGGAAGGTGGATCTATCGATGTGGACAATGAGTTCGCACGGCGGTCGATGGAGAACTTTGGGGCCTTCATCCTTGGCCGCAACATGTTCGGTCCGGTGCGCGGCCCTTGGCGCGACGGCCCATGGAAGGGATGGTGGGGCGACAACCCGCCGTACCACGCGGAAACGTTCGTCCTGACGCACTACGAGCGGGAACCGCTTGTGATGGAGGGCGGGACGACCTTTCACTTCGTCACTGGCGGAATTGAAGAGGCGCTGAGGCTAGCGAAACAGGCAGCCGGCGACAAGGACGTCAAAATCGGAGGTGGTGTTTCCACGGTACGGCAATATATGCAAGCGGGATTGGTAGATTCGCTGCACTTGGCGCTGGCGTCTGTCGTACTCGGTCAGGGAGAAGCATTGTTTACTGGTCTCGACCTCCACGCTCTTGGGTTTTCTGTGACGGAGCATAGGGCCACTAAGCAAGCGATGCACTTTGTGCTGGAGAAAGAATAGAACGAAGAACCCCGAATTTCGTGCTTGCCGGGGATTCGAGTTCGCGCACAAGGTTGCCAGCGCCGAGCACAAGCGCGTTAACCGTTACCCCTCTAATGGAAGACTTCTGGTTTGTGGGCTATAACCGGACAGTGGACCAGTTTGGTCCCTTGCCGGATTACTCCCCGCAAGTCGACTTTGATCGGCGCATTCTCCGAGTAGCGCGTCACTCGCACGGAACGGATTCGGCGTTACCTCGCAGAACGCCGCGAAAATCCACTGCTTGATGCTGTTCTCCGGTCAAAATCACTTTGCGCTTGAGCCATTTCCTCGCGATTCGCAGGTCCGGCCCGCGATAGACTTGGCAACGGGATGATGTCTGCGCCGCACAAGCCGCTTTCGGCCCTTCTCTCGCAAATTCTGGTGGCCTATAGTGTGGAGCTCGATTGCGAATTCGAGCGCCGCATGCTGCAAACGCAGAGCCGTAGCGCGCGCCTCTCGCTGGTCATTTGGCTTAATGTGCTGCAGTTTTTGGCCGATGGACCAGTTTCGGTTCGAACGCTCGCTTCGCGCGCGCTCACAGCCGAGGCTGGCGCCACAGCCGGGCTTGGTTGCCTCGAACGATGGGGCGTCGTTGCGCTGCAGCCCGGAAAGCGCGCCGGTTTCGGTAGCGGCCGAGGCATCCGCGCCGATTGGCCGGTTCGGCTCACGGCCAGCGGTGAAACAGCCGTCAGAATCTGGCCCGACCTGATCCCGGAAATCGACGCCCGCTGGTCGAAACGCTTCGGCGACGACGCGACGAGGTTGCGCCGCTCGTTAGAAGCAATCGAGCACCAGATCGACCTCGAATTGCCGCAGGGCTTGCCCGTTGCGATTCTGAAGCTGCCGGAGTTCGGGCCCCGGAAATCGGCTGCGGAAGACGGCCTGCCGCTGCCGGTGCTGCTTTCCCGAGTTCTGCTCGCGTTCGCGCTCGATTTCGAACGTGAGTCCCAAACGCCGATTTCGCTATGCGCAAACGCGATCCGCGTTCTCAGTGACGAACCGATCCCCGAAACGGAGATTCCCAAACGAACCGGCTGTTCGGAAGAGACCGCAGGCATTGGCTGGCAGCACAAGCCGTACATCATCGTTGAAAGAGACCCTGCGCGCGGCCGCGGCAAGTTCGTGCGCTTGTCCGAAGCGGGCATCCAGGCGCAGCAAGAGTATTACAGTCGCACGCGCGATATTGAGGAAAAGTGGAAGAAACGCTTTCGCCCCGCAACGAAAGAAATTCGGGAATCGCTGACGACTCTGCTGAAAAGAGGCGAACTGTCTGACGGCCTGAAACCGCCTCCCGGAACGACCCGCGCCGGTGCCCAGACACCGGCCCTGGGCCGCGTCGACATTGGACCTGCGGCACGCCAGCGCAAGCGGGATTTGGTGATTCAGACGGAAGCATTCGTGCGCGATCCGGCTGGCGCTCTGCCGCATTATCCGCTCTGGGACATGAACCGCGGCTTCGGTCCGTAGCACGCGTTGCTCTCCTTGGACAGCCGGCACGAGCGCTTCCGACACGTAGCTCGCACGGTTTCGGGTGAATTGTCGGCCACTCGGAGAGAGTCGGCGGCTGCACCTCGCCGATTCACTCTCTCGGAAGTGGCTGCCGATCGACGTGCCGCTCCTGAAAGCCGGCCAATACCGCCCGCGTAGCGCTATTGGACTCGCGCACCCGCCGGTTCGCCATCAGGCTGGGAATCGGTACAGCCCTCCCCTGCGCGCTAACGCTAACGTGAGGAGTTGGGCCCGAGGACGACGCCGACTTCCCAGCACAGCGTGTCACGGGAGGAACGTACAACCGGGCTCTCTCCCAGTAGCGCGTGATCCGCTCGGACTCCCCAGAAGAACTTCGGGCCCACAGACGTCCGACTGGGCGCCATCCGGTGGGATCACTCTACACTGCGCGACTACTCGAAGAAGTTCTCAATTTGTCACGGCGCGCTCGGCAAGAGCGACAGTCTGCTTTGCCGCCTCCCCCAGACTCCGGACTCAGTGATCTCCATCGGGAGCCGTTGCGCAACACGGCAGCAGGCCGTCCGAACCAAGTGGTCAGTGCGCCGGTGAGCCCCCGTTGGGTCAAGTCTCCCACCCAGCCCGCGTATCCATCGGGCCGAATCAAAACGCCGGTGGGAGCGGCGACCGCTCCTAGTGCCGGAAGCTCCCAGGCGCCATCGTACTTGGCGTCGATCAACTGGACCCGGCTTGCCCACGGCGTGATGTCGATGCCCCCTGGGTCACCGAGGTTGAGGAGTACCGGGCGGGCATCGTGCAGCAGGGTGAAGACCCGCAGCGGGCCTTTGGCGGTGACCAGGTCGAGATCGGGCATGCGACGCCCAAGCAGCGGGTGTCCCTTACCGAAGTCGTAGTGAACGCCTAGACCAGACATCATCGCGACGTATCGCTTGCGAGGCTCGTCCATTTGAAGCAGTTCGGACATCAACTCGCGCAAGGCATCGATACGATCGTCAGCGCGGTCGACCGCAGTGATTGCCATGGTGTTGCGCAACACGCGTGCACCGACTGGGTGCCGTTCGGCATGGTAGGTCTCCAGGAGGCTCTCGGGCGATGTCCCGTGGACCACCTGGGCGAGCTTCCATCCCAGATTCACCGCATCCTGGACACCGATGTTCAGTCCCTGTCCACCTACTGGGGAATGCACGTGCGCCGCGTCGCCGGCCAGGAGCACGCGTCTGTCCCGGTAGGACGCTGCCTGCCGGGCCATATCGGTAAACCTGGAGATATAGGTGGCGCTGCGAAGACCATAATCCGTCCCGTATACGGCGATGAGCGCTTCGCGGACGTCGCGTAGGGTCGGCTCGTCGCTCTGGCCGACGTGCTGTTCATTCAACACGACGCGCGCGCGCTTGCCGTCCTCGAGTTTGGCCAGAGCATTGATTCCCTTTTCACCACGGCGGATGCCCCACTCCGGCTCTTCCGCCGTCTCGACCTCGGCAATCAAGTAGCTGGTTGACGCATCCCACCCTGGGAAGTCGATACCTGCTTTCTTGCGGACCAGGCTGCGACCCCCGTCGCACCCGACGAGATATTTCGCTCGCAACGGTCGGCCGTCGGACAGTTCGACATCGACGCCGCTCGCGTCCTGTGCGAAACCCGTCACCTCACGCCCGCGATAGATCGGCACCGCCTGCTCGCCGACCCAGTCGGCCAGAATGCGCTCGATGCGGGTCTGCCAGAGCGCGAGGAAGTAGTTGTGGCGAGTCGGGAGGTCGCCGATGTCGAGAGTCATCCGCGCGAAGGGTGCGCTCCGAAACACCTGCCCTTGCGAAACGAAGCGATCCGCGATTCCCCGCTGATCGAGTAACTCGATCGTGCGTGAGTACAGGCCGCCTGCGCGCAAGCCGGCGATGTCTTGGCTTTCGCGGCGCTCGACGATGGCGACGTCGACCTGCGCCAAAGCCAATTCACCCGCCAACATCAGCCCGGTCGGACCTCCTCCGGCGATCACCACCGCATGCTCAGTCATTGCCCGCCGTCAGGACGCATTTCGCTATAGCTTCGCGCAAGCTACGAGACACCGCTGCCCTCTTTTCTTGTCGGATCATAGACCAAGGGTACCCAGACCGAGTGCCGCTAACAAGGTCTCGACGGTTGTTTTTTGGGTATGTATCTTGTGTGTTTTCTGCTAGTTAGACTTTGTTTGTGGATTTTTGCTATCCTGAAATTGGCCTTGACCGGCCTTAACTTTCTGCCACACTGACGAGTCACCCCGCCTCACACCCCCAGGAAAACGCCGCAGTGTAGACCGATCGCACCTGCCTATGCCCTGATTTGTCGGCGACACGTACGAAGCTGGCGGCCATGAGCTTTGGACGGCCACCGCCCTACGAGTGGCGTCCGACTCTGAAGCCGGGCGATGCGCTCTTGTAGCAGCGGCCATCCGAGAGACGGTTCAACTGGCTTTACTCAGTTCTCAACGCCTGCGCGGGATCGGTCGAGGCCGCGCGTCGCGCCGGAATCAGTCCCGCCATAGATGCGGCCACGGCCAGCGCCAGAATCGATATCATCAGCACGCCGTTATCCATACCCTTAACGTCATAGAGTTGGGACTCGACGAACCGCATGCAGAGCAGCGCCGTGGGAATGCCGATCGCCAGCCCCAGCGCCGCCTGGATCATGGCTCCGCGCATCACCATCGCGATCACCCCGGCGCGGCTTGCGCCGAGGGCCATACGAATCCCGATCTCGCTCGTCCGCCGCGCCACGGCATAAGCAGTCACACCGTAAAGCCCTACTGTCGCCAGCAGGAGAGCGAGGCCGCCGAACATCGCGGTGAGCCGCGCGACCATGCGTTCCTCGGTAAACCGGTCGGCGATCTGCTCATCGAACGTTTGGAACTTTACGACACTCAAGTTCGGATTAATACTCGCCAGGGTACGCTGCGTCAGAGCCGCCATCTGGTTGACGGGTCTCTCCGTTTCGAGGACAATCGCTCCCGCATATAGCGATTCGTCTTTCTCGATGGGACCTTTCGCGCTCGCCGGCCGCTGCATCATCGGCAGAAAGTACATCCGATGTTCCTTCCATCGCACGCTGGTATAGGTCGTATCTTCCACGACGCCCACGATTTCGTAGTCTCCGGATGATTCCGTGCGGCTGCCGAAGTGCTGCCCGATCGGGTTTCTGCCGTTAAACAGCTTCTTCACAAACTCTCGATTCACCACCGCCACCGCCGGAGCCGTGGACGTGTCCTTCTCGCTAATTCCGCGGCCCATCACGACATGCGTTCCAACCGAATCGAAGTATTCGGCATTCACCTTGACGATGGAAGCGCCCGTACCTGAACCCGGTTGCCCTTGGACTTGCACGCCGGTGCCCCAGTTGTTGTCTTCCATTGGAGTATACAAGCTGATGCCGACTTTTTTCACGCCCGGCAGTGCGTGGAATCTCTGCTCTATGGTCCTGTAGAGAGCTTCCAGTTGCGTCGCCGCGTAGCCCGCCGCCTGAGGATTGATATGTACGATGTACCGGTTCCTTGTATCCAGCCGCAAGTTCGTATGCTGAAGTTTGCTCAGGCTCTGCGAGAACAACCCTGCGCCTACCAGCAGTACCAGCGACATGCCGGCCTGCAGCACTACGAGACCGCGCTGCAGCATGGAGGCCCCCGCGGCCGTTGTCCGCGCTCCGGTCCGTAGGGCATCCGCCGGCTCCACGTTCGCGGCAATCCAGGCCGGCGCCAGACCGAACAGAATGCCGGTCACGAGCGACAGGCCGCAGGCAAAGGCCAGCACCGGCAGCGACGGACTCGCGTGAATCGGGAGGCGCTGCGCGTCGGAGAATGCCAGCGCCAGAAGCATGCGCGTTCCCGCGTAAGCGACTGCCAGTCCCGCAATCCCGCTCAGCCCGGCTAACAACACACTTTCGGTCAGCAGTTGCCGGATGATCCGGCTTCGATTCGCCCCCAGTGCCGTCCGTAGCGATAGCTCCGCCTTACGTGCCATGCCGCGCGCCAGCAGTAAGTTCGCAATGTTCGCGCAGGCAATTAGCAGCACCAGGCCGGAGATAATCATCAGCAGTCGCAGATTGGAAGCATATTGTTCTTGTAACTCCTGGATACCGGCGCCCCCCGGCGTGAGCACCACATGGACTTTCGCCAGCAGAGCCTTGCCTTGGCCCGAGGAAAAAGTCCCGGTTTCCGCAAACGAGTGCTTCACCAGCGTGCTCAGCTTTTCCCGCAGAGGCGCCCAGGACACACCCGGCCTCAGACGACCGATCACATATAGCCATTGGCTGTCGGGATCATGCACGTACGGAGCATTCGCCAGTGACGGCATCGTCTCAATGGGCAGAAAGAAATCTGGAGGCGCGCTCGACAATCGGTCGCCATAGAATCCTGCCGGTGCGATTCCGACGATCGTCACTGGCTTTGTATTGATCCAGAACGTGCTGCCCACCACCGAGGCCTCGCCCGCATAGTCACGCTGCCAGGCCGTGTAGCTCATCACGGCCACCGCGGGCGCGCCCGCCACATCATCGGTGTCGCCAAGTACTCGCCCCGCCTGGGCCCGCAGCCCGAAGGTGCGGAAATAGTTGCCGGACACAAACTCGCCCATCACGGAGCGCGCACCGTCACGGTCTCCGTCGCGCCGCGCGATGATCGGCCGGTACCCAAAACCCGCCTGCATCGCCGCGAGTTCCTCAAACTCCGGCGCATTTTTCTTCAATAACAGCCATGTTTCGGTCGGAAACAGGCTGTAGTCGCCATCGTCCCGCGTCCCGCTGTTCACGCAGCAATCGTTGTTGTCTCCAATGCGGACAAGCGACTTCGGATCGGCTACCGGTAGGCTCTTCATCAGCACCGCGTTCACGAGCGTGAAGATCGCCGCATTCGCTCCGATCCCCAGCGCGAGTGTCAGTATAGCGGTCGCTGTAAATCCCGGTGTCTTCCTTAACTGCCGTAGCGCAAAGCGCACATCGTGTATCAACGTCGTGTTCAAGTTTGCTCCTGCCGGATAAAAGGCGCACCCATGCCAACGATTCCTCAAGTATGACGACGAAGGACAGCTTCAGTTAGGAGATTCCCGGTGACGTTCTGTAATTCACATTTCGCGATTGCGGCGCAGCGGGTAAGGAGAGAGAATGTTGGAAAACGCGTCCACACGTTCCCGGCGCAGGGAAAGGCATGCGTGAACGTAAGAATTGTTTGGAGAAATTATGCCAGCTACAAAAATCGCCGCGGCGCCAATGACGGTGGCGCAGGTTGCTAAACCGGGAGCAGATTTCGAGATAGTCGAGCGCGAGATTCCTAAGCCGGGCATGGGACAGGTGCGCATCCAGGTGCAGGCTTGCGGGATTTGCCACAGTGACATGCTCACGAAAGAAGGTGCGTGGCCCGGAATTCAGTATCCCCGTGTTCCAGGACACGAAGTCGCGGGCGTTATCGATGAGCTCGGTGCGGGTGTTGGGGAATGGAAGCTGGGACAGCGCGTCGGTGTTGGCTGGCACGGCGGGCAGGATGGCACGTGTCTTCCGTGCAGACGGGGGGATTTTCGCAATTGCCGGAACCTGAAAATTCCGGGTATCAGCTATGACGGGGGCTACCAGCAATACATGCTCGCACCGATCGAGGCCCTGGTGGCAATGCCCGAAAGCCTGGGCGCCGCCGAGGCAGCACCACTGCTCTGCGCCGGCATTACCACCTTCAACGCACTGCGCCACAGCGGTGCCATGCCCGGTGATCTTGTTGCGGTGGAGGGTATCGGCGGCCTGGGTCACCTCGGAATTCAATTTGCGAACAAGTTTGGTTATAAGGTCGCGGCTATCGGACGTGGGTCCGCGAATGCGGCTCTGGCAAAGAAACTCGGAGCAAACGTGTACATCGATAGCAAAGAGGCGAACGCAGCAGAGGCATTGCAGAAATTGGGTGGCGCACAGGTAATTCTGGCGACCGCCCCAAGCTCCAAGGCGATTTCCGAGCTGATCGACGGCTTGGGACCCAACGGCAAGCTCATGGTGATCGGTGCAACATTCGATCCAATTGAGGTCACACCGTTGCAGCTCATTTCTGGAAGTCGCACTATTCAAGGCTGGGCCTCGGGAACCCCGACCGATTCCGAGGACACTCTGCGCTTCGCCGAATTGACCGGCGTACGTCCGATGATTGAAACATATCCGCTCGAAAGAGCGGCCGAGGCTTACGCGCGTATGATGAGCGGTAGCGCTCAATTCCGGGTCGTTGTGA
Source organism: Bryobacterales bacterium (assembly GCA_963818855.1). Taxonomy (GTDB): domain Bacteria; phylum Acidobacteriota; class Terriglobia; order Bryobacterales; family Bryobacteraceae; genus Bog-159. Next base: position 634,618 of record CAWFUH010000003.1, read on the forward strand.
CGATGTAACGCGGGGTGCGCGGTGCGGGCAGTGCCCATCGTTGGCGCCATGCCACTTCCAAAGTTAAGCAAGCTGCAGCTTCAAATTGTGGAAGCCCTCTGGAGCCGGGGGCCGAATCGGATTGCATACAGTCTCACCTTCGGTCGCAAACTGATGCTGGCCGTTGTTATGGCCGCAGCCCTGGCCATAGCGATCCTTGTCGGAATCGATAACGCACCTCTCAGCGGAGCCCAGTCCCCGGCGGTATCCCACGCAGCGGAATTTGACGTGGCGTCAGTTAGACCTGCCGCGATATGGAAGTCGGGGGGTGAGGGGAGCAAGCGCTCCAGGATCGAATACTCTCCGAACAGCCTCTCGATGTGGAACGTCGACCTGACAGACTGCGTGCAGTGGGCGTACAGCGTTAAGTTCTATCAAGTCTCAGGACCAGGATTTCTGAGATCGGAACGCTACGATATTCTCGCGAAAACCGAGAGCTCAGTACCAGTCAGTCAACTCAGGGCCATGCTTCAGGATCTGCTTGAAAAGAGGTTCCAGCTCACCCTGCACCGTGAGACTAAGATGCTTCCCGTCTATGACCTGGTTGTTGCCAAAGGCGGCCCGAGACTTCCCGCCCCGAAAGCCGATCTTTCGCCCGCGCATGCCGCCGAATCTCTGCCACGAGTGCAGGATGGCAGCTTCGTTTTCGCGGATTCCTCCATAACTGACTTTGCGGCGAAGCTGTCCTTATTGCGTGGAATCGATCTTCCCGTAGTAGACCAAACCGGCATCAAGGGAGTCTTTGACATCACTCTGAAATCCGCCGCCAACGCGATCCTGGATCCCGATGGCCCTTCGCTGCTCACCCTTGTCCACGAACAACTCGGCCTCCGACTGGTCCCCGCAAAGGCTCCCATCGAGGTGCTCGTCATAGACCACGTGGGGAAACCCTCCGACAATTAGCGCTGACCCAGCTTACGGACTGCCGTACCGGCGTAAAAAGACAGATGCTATCCTGTGGTCCCATGTCGCGAGTGCTCTTAGGGCTGTGCTTGCTGTGTGCTGTTTCCTTCGCACAAACAAAAGCAGATTCATTGGATCAGTTGGCGTCCGATTTCTGGACGTGGCGTGCACGGTATAGGCCCTTCACCTTTGATGACGTTCCCCGCATGGAGCACGCGGCCGGCACGCGGGACTGGTCCGCGGCAGCGGTGGCCAAACAGCGCGTGGATCTCGCCGCATTCGAGCGTCGATGGAAAGCCATGCGCACGGATGGCTGGCCGGTTTCGCGGCTGGTTGACTATCGGCTGCTGGGGTCTGCCATTGCGCGCGTCCGCTGGGAATTGGATGTAAATCCCCGCTGGCAGCGCGACCCTGCGTTTTACGTGGAGCAGACCGTCGGCGCGTTGCAAGAGGAACTCATGCCTCCGCCGCCCTTCAGCGAAGCACGTTCGCGCGAGATCCTGACGCGCGCCGAAAACATTCCGGCCATTCTCGAACAAGCCAGGCAGAATCTGAGAGCCGTCGCACCGTTCGCGCAATTAACCATTGCGATGCTTTCCGATATCGATGCACGCCTGGCCCGCGTGGAACATGGGGCCGCACCGCTGTTGACCGGCGACGAACAACGCGCGCGCTTTCAAATCGCGATTGCCAAGGCGAGCAGGGCGCTCATCGAATATCGGCAATGGCTGAAACAGAACCTGCCCAACATGCGGCCGGACTTCTCGCTGGGGGACAAAGCGTTCGGATTCTATCTACACCAGGTCGCCCTATTGCCCTATACATCGCAGCAGTTGCTGACCATGGCGCGCCAGGATTTCGAGCGCGTACTCGCTATGGAGGCCTACGAATACCTGCGGGACTTCAATGCACCGGAATTAAAGCTGGCCGCGACTGCGGATGAAGAGATCGCGCGTATGGCGCACGATGACGCAGATATTCGCCGCTTTATGATTGACCACCAGATCCTGACGGTCCCGCCTGATTTGCCGCATTGGACGCTACGGCTGGCGCCGGAATACGTCGCCGCCTTCGATGGGTTTGGCGAGCTCGACGACTTCACCGGACCGTCGCGCCTGCACCAGGATGGAACACGCTGGATTCAGCCGCCCTCCGGCGATCTCGCCTACTTCTGGAAAGCGTATGCGCAAGATCCGCGCACCACGGGCGTACACGAGGGCGTGCCGGGACATTTCTTCCAGTTGTCGCTGTCCTGGCGCAATCCCGACCCGATCCGGCGTCAGTATTACGATTCGGGCGCAAACGAAGGCATCGGCTTCTACGCCGAAGAGATGATGCTGGACGCCGGGCTTTATGACAACAGCCCGCGATCGCGTCTGATCATTTACAATTTTGCGCGGCTGCGCGCCTTGCGTGTGGAGGTGGATGTAAAATTGGCCCTCGGCGAGTTCACTATCGCCCAGGCGGCCGGCTACCTGGCCCGCTCCGTTCCCATGGACCGGCAAACGGCCGAAGGCGAAGCCGCGTGGTTTGCCACAGCTCCCGGCGTGGGCATCGCATATGAAATCGGCAAGCTGCAGATCGAACGGATGCTGGCGGAGCGGCGTCTTCAGCTGGGCGGCAAGTTTACTCTGCGCGAGTTTCACGATTACGTTTGGAGCAATGGTAACGTGCCGCTCACTTTACAACGATGGGAATTGCTGGGTTTGGACGACGATGTAAAGGCTGTTGACGAATTGGGGAAGTGAAGCTGGATTGTAATATGCGGCACTAGTACGAAGATTTTCGTTGACAATACGAACGTCTTCGTATATCCTGGCTCCAGATGCCCCGCACGAATCTTCCGCGTCCCACAGATGCCGAACTCGAAATCCTCCGCGTCCTGTGGGACCAGGGTCCCTGCACCGTTCGCGACGTTCATACCACCCTTGAGCAACAGCGCGAGATCGGCTACACCACCGTTTTGAAATTCATGCAAATAATGGCCGCAAAAGGCCTCGTTGAACGGGATGAAACCGCCCGTGCCCACGTCTATAAAGCACGGGTGGCCCGGGAACAAACGCAGCGGCAATTGATTGGCCACCTCCTGGAGCGGGCCTTCGGTGGTTCGGCTACCAAGCTCATGATGCAAGCCTTGTCCAGCAGCCATGCCTCCACCGAAGAAATCGCGCAGATGCGTCAAATGCTCACAGACTTTGAAAAAGGAAAGGATCGGCAGCCGTGACCTACATTCAAAACTTTCTGACGCAACCGGCCTGCCGGGCGCTCGGTTGGGCCTTGCTGCACTTCCTGTGGCAAGGAACGCTCGCCGCGGCGGTCCTCGCCGCCTGCAACTTCGCTCTCCGCGATTCGGCGGCCCGCGTCCGTTATGCTGTGAGCTGCCTGTTCCTGATGCTGCTCCTGGCATTGCCGGTGCTGACTTTCACCGCCGCGCTAGGCCACGTGCCCGCGTCTCCGTCTTTGGCAAGTTTCTCCGGCACGCCGGCCGGGACAGTTTCTGCCGGGGTGGCATCCGCCCGGAACGTCGCGCGCCGCAGCCTCCCCGACTCCATCGCGCAATTCCTCCCCTGGGTCGTAGCCCTGTGGGTCACCGGCGTGGTTCTCCTGTCGCTACGCTGGTTGGGTGCCTGGGCTTATCTGCATCGCTTGCGCCAGGCCGCCTCCCTCGCGGTCCCGCCGGAATGGGAGCGCACGTTGCGGTCGCTCATGCGTCGCGCGGCCATATCCGCCCCGGTGCGCCTTTCCATTCATCGCGGGACACAGGGTCCCTGCGCCATCGGATGGCTGCGCCCTCTCATCCTTATGCCTGCGGCGTCCCTCAGCGGCCTCGATTGGCGCGCCCTGGAGGCCTTGCTGGCCCACGAACTCGCACACATCCGTCGTCACGACTACCTCGTGAATCTCCTACAGGCCACCGTGGATACGTTGCTCTTCTATCATCCGGCAGTATGGTGGGTATCGCGGCAGATCCGCATCGAACGCGAAAACTGTTGTGACGATCTCGCCGCGCAGATCTGCGGCGACCGCCTCAGCTACGCGCGCGCCCTCGTGGATCTCGAACACATCCGTGTGGCGGAACCGGCATTCGCCATGTCCGCTCGCGGCGGATCGTTGATCGAGCGCATCCAGCGCATTCTCGACACCGATTCTTCCGAAAAGCGCGGCCCCATCTGGCTCCCCGCGCTGGCCGGCGCGGCCGTGGTTGCCTGCATGATTGCCGCCCTGCACTCGCCCGTGCGCGCCGAGCGCACGCCGCCTCCCGTTCCCCAAGCCCCCCTCGCGCGCACCGCGATGCCGACTCCGCAAAAGCCCGTCGTCGTTGCCATGGCCTCTCAGGATGCCCCTGAACCGTCCACCGCCGCGCCAAAACAGAGTCACGACTTTCTCAGCGGAATCACCGCCGCTGGCTTCCGCAATCTTACGGTCGATGAGCTGATCGACCTCAAGATCCACGGTGTGACTCCCGAGTTTGCCGTGGCTGTAAAGCAAGCGGGGTACACTCACGTTGCGGCGAGCGAGTTAGTCGAGATGGCCATTCACGGAGTCGATGTCGATTTCATGCGCGGCATGCAAGCGCACAACCTCAACGGTCTGTCGGTCGCCGACCTCGTTAGCCTGCGTATCCACGGCGTCACGCCCGGCTACATAGCGGAACTGGAAGGCGCCGGCTACCGTGGTCTCACCGCGGATGAGTACCAGCAGTTACGCATCCACGGCGTTGACGCGGCTTTCGTGCGGCATCTGAATGAGAGCGGTATCAAGAATTTGTCAGTCGATCAATTACTTCGATTGAAGCGATCAGGCTTTTGAAAGGAGTTACCTATGAACTACAAGACAATCTGGCTGCTGGTTCTCGCTATTGTCCCGCTCTACTTATTGATGGGCCAATCCAGGTCCACAACCGGCTCCATCACTGGAGAATGGACCCTGGAACGCAATCCGCAGGGCGTGCAGTTCTCCATCCACCGGTCCACCTTGCTGAACAATTACAGCTCCTCCTCCGGTTACGATTTCGACGAGTTCAGCGGCCTGAGCCGCGCCGGTATTGAAGCCGGCGGCCCGGCCAAATTCGAAATGCTGCGCGACGCCGGCAGCCTGGCGTGCGAAGGAAGCTTTCGCAACGGCGGCGGAGGTGGGACCTTCGTTTTCACACCGAGCGCGGACTACGTCTCGGCTCTGCACTCGCTTGGTTATAACGGTCTCGATGGCGAGCGGCTCTTCGAACTGGCCGTCCATAACGTATCCCGCGCCTACCTCAGGGATCTCGACGAGAATGGCTACCATCACCTCCCCCTCGACCAGGTAATCCAACTCCGCATCCACGGTGTAAGCATCGCGTACATTCGCGAGCTACGTGCCTTGGGTTACGATTTGCACCCGGATGATCTGGTGCAAATGCGGATTCATGGCGTGACTACCGAATTCGCGGCTACGCTCAAGAAGCTCGGCTATGGAACGGTGCCCGCGGATCAACTGGTCCAGTTGCGCATCCATGGTGTTACTTCCGAGTACATGAAAGGATTCCAGGACATGGGTTACCCGCGCATCCCGGTGGACGACCTGGTCCAACTTCGAATTCATGGAGTTACTACCGAATTTGTGAATCAACTTCGCGGCATGGGCTACGGTCGCACCGGGGTCAACGACCTGGTGCAGCTGCAGATTCACGGAGTGAGTATTGACTTTGTCAAGGAACTGCAGTCGCTAGGCTACAAGAATGTGGCTCTCGAAGACCTCGTTCAACTGCGCATCCACGGCGTGACTCCATCGATGATCCAGAAGCTGCAAGCCGCCGGTTACAAGAACCTGTCTACCGACCAACTCGTGCAGCTCCGTATTCACGGCGTCGTGGAGTAGGACGTTCGCCGCGCAGGTGGCCGCCATGCGCGGACCTTGTCGCATGTTAGACTCACACGCATGAGTGAAAACCATCCGACCCGCCGTGAAGCAATGCTGGGGATGGCTGGCGTGCCGCTGCTTGAAGTTGCTCTGGAGGCGCAGACCGCTACTCCGTCCGTTTGTTTCATCAGCACGGTCGAGATGGCCCGGCTGATTCGAACCAAAGAGCTGTCGGCGCGCGAGGCGCTATCCGCGCATCTGAAACAGATCGAGCGTGTGAACCCGAAGGTCAATGCCATCGTGACACTGGTGCCGGAGATGGCATCTGCCGCCGCCCTGAAGGCCGATGAGATGCAGGCGCGCAAAGAGACGCTGGGGCCGCTGCATGGCCTGCCCGTCGCCCACAAAGACCTGGTGGAAACCCGCGGTATCCGCACCACCTTTGGATCGCCGCTCTATAAAGACTACATCCCCACCCAAGACGATCTGATTGTCGAACGGCTGCGGCGCGCGGGCGCGATCGCCATCGGCAAGACCAACACGCCGGAATTCGGGGCGGGATCTCAGACTTTCAACACCGTCTTCGGCGCTACCTACAATCCGTATGACCTGACCAAGACCTGCGGCGGATCGTCCGGTGGCGCAGCCGTGGCTCTCGCGTGCGGACTCGTGCCCGTGGCCGATGGCTCCGATACCGGCGGCTCCCTCCGTAATCCGGCCGCATTTTGCAACGTCGTTGGTTTTCGGCCTTCGGTTGGCCGGGTGCCAAACCCTAAGGCGGCGTTCGGCTGGTTCACGCTCAGCACCTCCGGATGCCTCGGACGATCCGTGGCGGACCTTGCCCTCGTGCTCAGCGCCATTGCGGGGCCTGATTCCCGCGCGCCGCTCTCGATCGATGAAGCCGGAGAACGCTTCGCGCGCCCCCTCGACCGCAGCTTCAAAGGTGTGCGCGTGGCCTGGTTCAAGGACCTGGGCGGCGTGCCCTTCGACCCGCGCGTGCGCTCCGTTGTGGATGGGCATCGCAGAACATTTGAATCCCTTGGGTGCATCGTCGAGCAGGCCGAGCCGGACTTCGCTCCCGCCGAGATAGCCTTCCGTAAACTGCGCGCCTGGACTGCGGCGAACTCGTATGGCGAGCTTCTGCGCCAGCATCCGGACGCATTCAAGGACACGCTCAAGATTGAAATCGAGGAAGGACTTCGCTTAACCGGAACCGATGTTGCCCGCGCCGAAGCCGCCCACTACCAGCTCTGGCAGCGCTTTCAGGCGTTCCTTGAAACGTACGAGTACTTCATTCTGCCCACCACCCAGTTGCCGCCATTCGATGTCACCATGCCATATCCAACGGAGATCGCAAGTGTAAAGTTCGATAACTACATCGATTGGATGAAGTCCTGCTGGTATATCTCGGTGACGGGCAATCCAGCGGCGTCCGTGCCGGGAGGCTTCACGCCCGAGGGACTTCCGGTTGGCGTGCAGATTGTTGGCCGCCACCACACAGACTTCAGCGTCCTGCAAATGGCGCAGGCGTTCGAACAGGCGACTGGCTTCGGCAAGAAACACCCGGCCATTGCATAAGTGCAGCCCAGACGCCTATGCCGCGGCGTGCTGGAACTTCACCGACACCAGCTTCGACACGCCCGGCTCCTGCATAGTCACACCATACATCGCCGACGGCCTGCGTTCGGTCACGCGCATCTCGCCGATGCCCCGCCGAACAGCGTCTGAAAAGCTTCGCGCTCCGCCCTCCTGGGGTACCATGAAGTGGAGGTGAAAGATGCAGGCGTTCCAAACTCTGACCATCAGCGGTCCCTCCGAGAAACTACGCAGGATGCCCGTTGAGATCGAAAAGTTACTCGCCGACGGGTGGTCGCGCGATGGCGCTCTTGAGGCGAGGCTGAACAAATCGTCATTCTCACCGGAGATTTACTGTTTCCACTGTGAAGAATCTCCGAATAGAGAGGCGGCCGATCTTTCGTTGTCGCGCAACTCCAACCAGTTACGGGTCGCCAACATAGTTCCCTCCGGCTCCTCACCGCTTTCCTATTCTCAGTACAACGCCATACTCAAAGAGTTCGCAGAGCGGTTCGCGCGGCCAGCAGCACAAGGCCTTGGGCTCGCGGTCGCAATCAGTAGGGCCGCCATAACGGTGGACGACCTATTGCCCCCCCAGGTCGTGGATGCACTCAAGAATTTTTCCGATCAAGCTAACAAGAAAACGGGCGCCGCAAATCCGAATGACAGAGCCCGGTGGCAAGAATTCGTAATCGGCGCTCACCAGGCGCATTCGGAACTCGACTCCGACGTATTGAGCGACTGGCTCATTCAGCACGGCTGGACCGACACCGACGCCCATGATCTGGCCATCGAGTATGTGCGCGGGCGTTATTTGCTGGATCAATTCGAACGACAACCGCAGCATGCCTGAAACGGTGGAAGCGATAGCGAAGGCGATTTTGGAGACGCCCGCACCCGTGCTCCTGCCGGATACATCGAGCCTGCTCAACATCGTCGAAGTTGTCAATGCCGCCGAGAAGGTCAGCCCAAATATAGTCCCGGCGGCGTTGTCAATTCTGGCTCGGCTCCAATCAACTCCTCGATTCCTGCACATTGCGGTGGCGCAGGTGGTGGAAAAGGAGTGGCTGGATCTGCACGCCAACAAGCAGAAGCAGGCCGCGGCGTGTTTGCGTCGCGCAGATGAACAAACGTCCTATCTCTGGACCATTGCATCCGCGATGGGCTCCGCTCCGGCCGTGTACACTCAATTCTCAGGCCTGCAGCTGTCACAGCGCTTGCACGACCTCGCCGAGAACATGATGCGGCTTGGAATGGTCATTGAAGATAATGACGACTCTCAGTATGCCGCCTGGCGTCGCAGCCTTGGAGGCGACGCCCCGGCGCGACCGGGTAACCGCGCCGAGAATGATTGCTTACTCGTCGAGCAGTACTTGGAATTGTGCCGGCGCTTGCGAAGTGCGGGCTTTAAGCAGCGTTGCATCTTCGTTACATCGAATACGCGCGACTTTGGAGAGCCCAAAGCACCGCGCCCACCGCTGGACCTCGAATTTGCAAATACCGGAATAGATTTCGTGTATGACTTCGCGGCGGCTGCGGCGCTGCTTTGAAGCTACGCGGCGGCGTGCTGGAACTTCACCGATACCAGCTTCGACACGCCCGGCTCCTGCATGGTCACCCCATACATGGCCGACGCCGCTTCCATGGTCTTCTTCGAGTGCGTGATCACGATGAACTGCGTCCCGTTGGACATCTCCCGCAGCAATCGCGTCAGCCGCTCGATGTTAGCCTCGTCCAGCGGCGCGTCCACTTCGTCGAGAATGCAGAACGGGCTCGGCTGATAGCGGAAAATAGCCATCAGCAGCGCCACCGCCGCCAGCGCCTTCTCACCGCCCGAGAGCAGCAGCACGTTTTGCAGCTTCTTGCCCGGCGGCGAGGCCACGATGTCGATGCCCGAATCCGCCAGGTTGGTTTCGTCGGTCAGGCGCATCTCGCCGATACCGCCGCCGAACAGCGTCTGAAACGCTTCGCGGAAATTTTCGTTGATGCGTTCGAATGCTTCCGCGAATTTCTGCCGCGAGGCCACGTCGATCTCCGCGATGGCTTTCTCGGTATCGCGAATCGAATCGAGCAGATCCTGCCGCTGTACGCTGAGAAACTCCTGGCGCTGCGAGGCTTCCTGAAACTCCTCCATGGCTTGCGCGTTCACAGGACCCAGCGCCTCGATCTTCGCCCGCACTTCCTCGTACAGCCGCTCGGCCTCCGCAATGGCATCGGTGTCCGGAACGGTTTCGTCGCCGGCGGTCAACTCTTCCACCGCGCAGTTCAGCTCTTTGCGGCTGGTCTCATCCAGATATTTCAGTTCCGCCTGGCGCCGAACCAGGTCCACTTCGATGAACGACCGGTTAGTGTGGGCTTCCTCCACCCGCATGCGCAACTGCTTCAATTCGTCTTCGGTGGCGGCCAAGGCCTCGCGCATGCGCGATTCCTCCGTGGCCAGCCGGTTCACCGCAGCTTCAGTCTCCAATGCCTGCGCGGCCAGCGCCGCCAGCTTACGGTCCAGCTCTATGTTGTCGGCCAGCAGACCCGCCCGGTGCACGCCCAGCCCCCCGATTTCCGAGGCGATCTGCGCCAGCCGCGCGGTGGCTTCTTTGTGCTGCGTTTCCAGCCGGCCCATGGCGGCGCGTTCGGCGCGATGCCGCTCTTCCAGTCCGGCCAGTTCCGCGCGCAATGCCGAATGGTCTTCGCCCAACGCCGCCGCTTCGATTTCCAGCTTCTCCAGAAATTGCCGCTGATCTTCCAGCTGCTGCTCGCGCTGCTCGCGCAATTCTTCCTTCTGCTCTACGGCCTGCTGATTGTGCGCGCGCTGCTCTTCGGACCGCTCCGCATCGCGCTGCAAGCGATCCAACTCCAGCCGCGCGACGGACAGGCGCGAATTGGCGCGACTGGTATCCTCCGCCACCTTGCGCATTTCGTGATCGAGCGCCACGCGGTCCTTTTCGCGAGCTTGCTGCACGCCCCGCAGGCGCTCCAACTCGGCCGCCAGTATGACGATCTCGCGGTCCAGACCCTCCAGGCGCGCGGTCTGTTCGTCGAGCGCTTTCTGCCTGCCGTCGAGCACCCTTGCCAACTCGCGCGCTTCGCGTTTCATCACCAGCGGACCGCTGGCGGTCTTCTTGCCGCCGGTCACGGTGTGGCCGTGATAGCAAAGCCCCTCGGTGGTCAGGAAGTAGAGATGCGGATAGCCGGCGGCCAGCCGCTGGGCAGACGGCCGGTCCTCGGCGACAAAGCATAGAGACACGCGCGGCAGCAGCGTTGCGGCGCGATTGCTCAGCCCGTTGGTCAGGCGCAGCGAATCGCTCAGCCTCGACAGAATCCCGGTTTCCGGCCCGATGGCCGGCTCCGGCAGATGCCCGTTGCCATTGCCGTTCTTCTCCGGATGCACCAGGAACGTGACGCGTCCGTCGAGTTCGGCGCGCAGGAAATCCAGGCCGCGGTCGGCCTGCGACCAGCTCTCCACCACCACGTATTCCAATTCGTCGTGCAGGAATTCCTCGGCGGGTTTTTCAAACTGCGGGTCCACTTCCACGAAGTCCGCCAGCACGCCCTGCGGCCGCAAGTCCTGCGCCTTGCCCGTCTCCAGCGCGGCGAACAGGCGCTTCACCGATTCCGTAGTGTAGCTGCGGTGCGCCAGCACCTGCTCGAGCGACTCTTTGCGCGCCTTCATCTGCGAGCATTCCGTGCGCAATTGATCGATGCGGCCGCGCACCGCCACGGCATCCTGCCGCCGCCCGTTCAATTCGTCCTCGGTGTGCTGCCGCTCGCCGGCCACGGCTTCCATTTCCAGCTGGCGCTGCGCCATCGTCTCGGAAAGCGCCTTGCGGGCCGTTCCCAGGCGTTCCAGTTCGGCGGCGGACGTCTGCTCCTCTTTTTTCACACGCGCGGTTTCCCGCTCGATGCCCGCCAGATACTCGTTCATCTGCGCCAGTTGGTTGCGCAGCGTGGAGACTTCGCCCAACAGCCGCAGCACCGCCGTGCGGCTCTGCTCGATGCCCTGCTCGCGTTCGCGGATGGTGGCCTGCAATTCCTCGCGCAGGCGGTTCTTTTCCTGCATGCGCGCGCGCGATTCGCCGATCTGCCGGTCGAGCGCCGCCACCTGCTGCTGGTGCGCATCCAGGTCGGCGGCGATGCGCCCCAGTCGCACTTCCAGCTCCTGCGATTCCCGATCCGCTTGCGCGATGCGCTGCTCGATGGCGCCGCTCTCTTTCACTTGCGATTCCAGGCGGCCGCGCGTGCGCTCGGTCTCCACCTGGCATTCGGCCAATTCGCGCCGCGTTTCGGTGAGCTGCTGTTCATTCTGATAGGCCTGCCCCTGCAGTTCCGTGTGCGCCAGTTCTTTGCGCGAAACCTGCTCGGAAAGCCCGCGCAGGTCGGCGGAAGCCAGGTTCAGGTCGAGCGCGGCTTTGGCGGCCTCGCGCTCCGCCATGCGGAACTTGCCGGAGAGCGCTACCCGCAGCCGCGCATCCATCTCTGTCTTGAGCTCGCCATAACGGCGCGCCTTGGCGGCTTGCCGCTTCAGCGAATTCACCTGCCGGGTGACCTCTTCCAGAATGTCGAAGACCCGCGCCAGGTTCTGCTTCGCGCCCTCCAGCTTGGCTTCCGCCAGTCGTTTGCGCGTTTTGAACTTGGTGATGCCGGCCGCCTCTTCGATCACCGAACGGCGGTCCTGCGGCTTGGAGCTGAGGATCTGCCCGATGCGCCCCTGCTCGATGATGGCGTAGCTCTCGGGACCCAAGCCCGTCCCCATAAAAATGTCCTGGATGTCGCGCAGCCGCGCCGTATGGCCGTTGATCAGGTATTCGCTTTCACCGGAACGGAACAGGCGCCGCGTGATGGTGATCTCGCCGGCCTTCGCCTGCGCGGCCGTGATTGGGATTGGGCCAACATGCGGATGCGGTGTGTGGCCGTTCGTGGCCGTGACACCTGCACCGGCCCCCGCGGCAATCTCATGCGTTTCCTGGTAAAGCAGGGGATCCACCAACGTCATGGTGACGGCCGCCAGGCCCAGAGGTTTGCGGTCGCGCGTGCCGGCAAAGATGACGTCTTCCATGCGGGCGCCGCGCAGACTCTTCGCCGATTGTTCGCCGAGCACCCAGCTTATGGCATCGCTCAGGTTGGATTTGCCACATCCGTTGGGGCCTACGACGGCAGCGATGCCGCCGCCATTGAAGCGGAGCTCCGTGCGGTCACAGAAAGATTTGAAGCCCTGCAGTTCGACGCGTTTTAATTTCAGCAAAAACGTTCACCTCGTCTTGCTCGGGGGATCGTAACCATACTAAACTCGCCCGAGCAAAAAGTAAAGCACATTCTACCCTCCAAAGAGTGGCGGGCATAAATCAACCCCAAGATCTTGGGCCATAGTGGGCAAAACCACCAGCCACCAGCCACTAACCACCAGCCACGGCGCGCGACGGCGCGCCCTACGTCGACGGCCAGCGGGGCGGGCGCTTTTCCTGAAAAGCCCGGATGCCCTCCTGAAAATCCGCGCTGCGGAAAACCTCGCCGCGCATCTGGCGCGCCAGTTCCCCAGCTTCTTCCCAGCTCTTGCCCCGCGCATCGCGTACGAACGCCAGACCGGCGCCGATCGCCGTCGGGCTGGCCTCGGCGATTCCGCCCGCAATTTCCTGCGCGCGCTCCATGAGCATCGCCGGTTCCACGACGTGGTGCGCCAGCCCGTACTCGCGCGCTTCGGCCGCCCCAAAAATTCTACCGGTTAAAGCCAATTCGGTGGTGCGCCGCTGGCCGAGCGCCGCCGCCACCGTTCGAAAGATCACGAACGGCCACAATCCGATCCGGATTTCGGTCAGCCCGAATGTGGCATCCTCCGCCGCCACCACAATATGGCAATTCGCCGCCAGTCCGGTCCCTCCGGCCAGCGCCGCGCCGTGCACGGCGGCCACCAGCGGCTTGGTCATGCGCAGGCCGGCCGTAAAAATTCGCTCGTGGATATCGTTAATATCCGCGCCGCCGGGCGCCAGCACCTCATGCAGGTCCATGCCCGCGCAAAACGATTTGCCAATTCCGCTGAGCAGCACCGCGCCCACGCTGGCGTTGTTTTCGGCATCGTCGAGCGCGGCGGCCAGCGCGGTACACAGTTCCATGTTCAGCGCGTTGCGCCGGTCCGGCCGGTTCAGTGCCAGACGCAGCACGCGGCCGTGGCAGCTAATCTGTAAGTTCTCGCTCATCGATATCGATCTCCAGGCCCAGCAGTGCCGCGCCCAGGGTTTTGCCTTGCGCGTCCGTGCGCAGCGAGACGGTTCCGCCGCCGCCTAGGGCGTGATGCAGCAGGAAGTTCAGCGCGCCCAGATTGGCCAACTCGAAACGTTCCACGCCGCCTTTGACCATCTCGCCAAAGAACGCTTTCACGCGCGCGGCGGTGACCTCACGCAGCAGGATGGAGTAGTATCGCGGCGACCACGCAATCACGCCGATATTGGCGGTATCGCCCTTGTCTCCCGAACGGGTGTGGGCAATGCGTGAAAGCGCGATTTTCATTCCGCCACCATGACCGAACACCTGCATAAATTGTGGGGCAGGACTCCAGTCCTGCGGCCGACGTCCACGTCGGCCTGAGGTCTGCCCCACACGAATCTCATGCGATCACCTCCACGCACGTCTGGATCTCCTCGCGCGGAATCAGCGCCGGCCAATAAGCCACGATCTCACGCACCTCCGGCCGCCCTTCCCCATATCCAGTTCCGCCCGGCGGACCCGTGAGCACCAATGGAATCATCTCGCGCGTGAAGCGATCGACGGCGCGCTTATCGGAACCGCGCACGCTGATGCGCACCTGCACTTCCGGCGGATCGCTGACCGGCCGCGCGGCCGGGCCATGGCAGGCATTCACGCCGAAATATTCCGTATAGATTTCGTCGAAACGCAGGCCCAGTTGGTCGAGCCGCTGCCGCGTGATGCGGTCTGCCACACGCGCCTTTTCGAGCGCATCGGGCCAACTGTAGACCAATGTGCCCGAAGCTTTCCAGCCCGCGTGATAACTGATGGACGCCTTCAGCATGGCCGGCCGAGGACCGCCGTGCACCCCGCTGCCGCGTACGCGATCCGGCCCGACGTCTGCAAGCTGAAGCGAAGTGAAGTCGGCCACGCAATCCGGCGTCATATACGCGCGCGGATCGCCGATTTCGTAAAGAAGCTGCTCCTTCACCCCGTGCGAGTCTATGCGTCCGCCGGTGCCGGGATGCTTGGTCACTACAAACGATCCATCCGGCTCGGCTTCGACGATCGGGTAGCCGATGTTGGCCAAGTCCGGAATGTGTTGCCAGTCCACCTGGCAGTTGCCACCCGAGCACTGCGCGCCGCACTCGATAATATGCCCGGCCACAATGCCCGCGGACAGCTTGTCGTAATCCTCCGGACCCCAGCCGAAGCGGTCAATCATGGGCGCGAGCACCAGCGCGGCATCCGCGCAGCGTCCGGAGATGACCACGTCCGCGCCGGCCGCCAGCGACTCGGCCAGCGGGAATGCGCCTATGTAGACGTTGGCGCTAAGGATGCGGTCGCGAATGGTGGAGAGCGGCTCGCCGGTATCGATATTTCGCATCGCGTGACCCTTGGCGAGGAACTCATCGACGCGTGCGAGTACGTCGTCACCCCGCACTACCGCGACCTTCAATCCCGGCGCGGCCTTCAGCACGGCGCGTGCACAGGCCACCGGGTTCACGCCGCCGGCATTGGCGAGGACCTTAATATTGCGGTCGCGGAGCTTCTGCGCGATTCGGCCGATCAGCGGCGGAAAATCGCGTGCATAACCTAGTTCAGGGTCCTTCTGCCGCTGCTTCTGCAGGATCGACATCGTAACTTCGGCTAAGTAGTCGAGAGTCAGATAGTCAATCGGCCCATCTTCGACTAATCGGACAGGGGCTTCCAACCAATCCCCCCAAAAACCCTGCCCGTTGGCGATGCGGATCATAGCGTCTCCAGCACCAGGGCTCCGCCGCGCGGGCGATGTAGGGTTACTTCGAGCGCCATGGTCAGAATCTGGCGCGTATCGAGCGGATCGATGACCGCGTCGCAATGCCCACGCGCGGCGGCGTAGCGTGCGTCGAGCCAATTCTCGTAGTCGGTTTTGGTCTTTTCTATGGCGGCCTGCAGCGGTTTCGGCAGCGCTTCGCCGCGCGCCTTGTATTTCTCCAGCTCCACCGAAAACAGCGCCTGTACGGCCGAATCGCCTTCCATCACGCCGATGCGCGCGGTCGGCCAGCTGAATGCAAAATTCGGCTCGAAACCCTGCCCTGCCATGGCGTAATATCCCGCGCCGCTGGCGTGGTTCAGCGTCAGAATCAGCTTGGGCACCGTGGTGCAGGACATCGCCTCCACCATGTCGGCGCCGGCGCGGATAATGCCTTCGCGCTCAGCTTCCGGCCCCACCATGAAGCCGGAAACGTCCTGAAGATAGATCAGCGGATGCCCTTGCCGTTCGTTCAATTCCACAAAATAAGCCACCTTGCGCGCGGATTCCGTATATACGATGCCGCCGATGCGCGGGCGTCCGTCGGCGCGCAGAAAACCGCGGCGATTGGCGATGATGGCCACCGGATGGCCGCTCAGGCGCGCGTTGGCGCACAGCATTTCGGGAGCGTAATCAGGTTGGAATTCCGTGTAATCGCCCGCGTCGAAGATGCGGAAAATCACGTCTTCAATTTCGTAGGGCAGCCGGTGATCGGCGGGCAGCACGCCGTAGATGTCCTCGATCGAACGCGCGGGCGCGCGGCCAGCGGATGGTTTCGCCGGTGCGGGCAGATCGCGGAACCGTTCCCGGATGCGCACCAGGCATTCGGCATCGTCCTTTGCCATATAGTGCGCCACGCCGCTGACCGTGGTATGCAGGCGCGCGCCGCCTATGGATTCCGAATCCACCACCTGGCCGGTGGCGCCCTTCACGAGATTCGGACCACCGAGGCCCATGAAGCTCGTGCCTTCGACCATGATGATGTAATCGCTGAGCGCGGGAAGATAGGCGCCGCCGGCGATGCAAGGACCCATCACCGCGGCGATCTGCGGCACACGGAGCTTGCGCCGCATAAGTGAATTATAGTAAAAAATCCGCCCTCCGCCGTACTGGCCCGGAAAGATACGGTCCTGGTACGGCAGGTTCACGCCCGCGGAATCCACCAGATAAACGATAGGCACGCGGTTGCGCATGGCGATTTCCTGCGCGCGCAGACCCTTGGTGACGGTCTCCGGCCACCAGGAGCCGGCCTTCACGGTGGCATCGCCCGCGATGATGACGGCGTGGCGGCCTTCGATGATGCCGATGCCGGTGACCGAGCCGAGGCCCGGCGCTTCGCCATCGTACTGGTCGTAGGCCAGCAGCAGCCCGATTTCGAGGAACGACGTGCCGGGGTCGATTAGCGCCGCAATACGCTCGCGCGCGGTCATCTTACCGGCGCGATGCTGCCGTTCGATCTTGGACGGGCCGCCCCCCGCGCGCAGGCGCTCCTCCAGCCTCTTCAACTGATCGACCAGGTGGCGCATGTGTGCGATGCGGGCGACTTTGGAGGCGGGCGACGCGGCTTCCGGAATTGTGCTCACGTTTGTGATCGTAGCGCGAATAGGGCGCCATGGACCCGTAGCGCTCGAACCGGATTGAAACGGTACGTCCGCGGTCGGCTGGCCTTCGAGCAGATCGACCGTAGACTAATATTGTGAGCGCAAGCGGTGCATGGATTATGCTGGGAGTGTATGGTGTCCCTCCAGGAGTTGCGCGATGATCGGCGCGCGGCCATCATTGATCTAGCTCGGCGGCATGGCGCGCGGAGCATACGGGTGTATGGTTCCGTAGCGCGCGGCCAGGCGACCGACGCCAGCGACTTGGACCTTCTCGTCGAGTGGGAACCGGATCGTAGCTTGCTGGACGTCGTAGGCCTCAAACAGGACCTTGAAGATCTGCTCGGAGTGACTGTGGACATTGGCTCCGAACGCGGTCTCCACTGGTTCATTCGGGACGAGGTCTTGCGGGAAGCCGTGCCCTTGTGAAAAGCGACCTCTTGTATCTGCACCACATCCGGGAGCGGTGTGGCCGGGTGCACGATTGTGTCCAGGCAGGCCGCGACGCGTTCTTCGCCAATGCGATCTATCAGGACGCCGTGATGCGGAACCTCGAAATCATCGGTGAGGCCGCCAAGCGAATCTCGCCAGAACTGCGGGACACACTGAAACTGCCGTGGCGGCAGATTGCCGGCTTGCGCGACGTGTTGATTCACGATTACCCGAATCTGGACCTGGAGCGCATTTGGCTGGTTGCCAGCCGCGATGTTCCCCAGTTGCTCCACGCGATTGACGGTTTCTTACGTGAGCGTGCTGGGACTTGAGTCTCGGCCCGTTCTCAGCGTCAGATGCATCAGGAAGCGACGGACGTAGATCGAGTTACGGCGGCGATATAGGCGGCGATCATAGCGTCGCGGTACGGGTCCGGTCAGATCGATTCCGCCTGCACAATCACCAGTGGTGCGTGCATCGCGCACCGCCGAGCTATACTGAAGTACGGCGATGACCATAGACGAGCGATTCGCGCGCATCGCGCGGTCGCCGCAGGTCTGGCGGAGCAAAGTGTCAAAGACCGCGACGAACTGCGCGGCCTTTGGCGCGACACACAGAGGCAACCGGACCAGCTCACCGCTCGGCTAGACGCGATCGCAGCCGAGACAGACAAGCGGTTCCGCGAAACCGACGCCCGTATCGACAAGCTCATCTCGGCCATGGGTGAGTTCCTCCGCCAGTCCCCGAGGTAACACTTCGCACGGAGCCGCCAGGCCGACGACTTAGCTGCGTCGCCGGGGCAACGCCTGGCGCGGGCCCGTGGAAAAGCAATTTTCCTGAGATTTTGCGGACAGCCTACCACTTCAAAGTTCAGGGGCGCCCCCGGTATCTCCCCGTTACCTAACTCTCACGGAGCCGACATGCGTTTACATAAGGTTAAGAGCGCCAAATCCGCCGGCGGTTTAAACGGCATTCCGAAATGCCCGACCGGCATACACGGCCTCGACGAGGTTACCCTCGGCGGTCTGCCGCGCGGGCGCCCCACTCTGGTCTGCGGCGGCGCGGGCTGCGGCAAGACTCTGCTCGGCATGGAGTTCCTGGTCCGCGGCGCGACAGACTTCGACGAGCCCGGCGTCTGCCTCTCGTTTGAAGAAACCGCCGGCGAACTCGCCACCAACGTGGCTTCACTCGGATTCGACGTCAACACCCTGGTCGCGCGCAAGAAGCTGGCGATCGATCATGTAGATATCGAGCGGAAGCTGATTGAGGAGACCGGCGAGTACGATCTGGAGGGGCTATTCGTACGGCTGAGTCAGGCGGTGGATTCGGTGGGAGCCCGGCGGGTGCTCCTCGACAGCGTCGAGGCTTTGTTCGCCGGCCTCGAAAACCAGTCGATTCTGCGGTCCGAACTCCGGCGCTTGTTCCGGTGGCTCAAGGATCACAACCTCACTACCATTGTTACCGGTGAACGCGGCGAGGGCACGTTGACCCGCCAGGGCCTGGAAGAGTACATTTCGGACTGCGTGATCCTGCTCGATCACCGCGTCACCGAAACCGTGCTGACGCGGCGATTGCGCGTGGTCAAGTACCGCGGCTCCACGCACGGGACCAATGAGTATCCGTTCCTGATCGAGACCGACGGCATTTCCGTGCAGCCATTGACCGCCCTCGATCTGAAGTATACTGCCTCCACCGAGCGGGTTTCCACCGGCGTGGCCACTCTGGACACCATGCTTGGGGGCAAGGGCTACTTCCGCGGCAGCAGCATTCTGATATCCGGAACGGCGGGCACGGGCAAGACCAGCCTGACTGCGCATTTCGTAGATGCCGCATGCGCCCGCGGAGAGAAGTGCGTATTCCTATCGTTTGAGGAGTCCGCCATTCAAGTCGTCCGCAATATGATGTCCATCGGAATCGACTTGGGGCGCTGGGTCGACAAGGGACTGCTGCACTTCCAAGCCTCGCGGCCGTCCACGTTCGGCCTGGAAATGCACCTTGCAAAAATTCACCGGCTGGTCATGGAGGTCGCTCCCAAAATCGTGGTGCTGGACCCGGTTACCGGGCTCTCGCGATCCGGGACCGCCAATGAAACTTCGAGTATGCTTCTGCGGCTGGTGGATTTCCTGAAAGAAAACCAAATCACGATATTGCTGACCACACTGGCCAGCGGCTTGGACGGGCAGGAGCAAACCGCGGTCGATATCTCTTCCCTGGTGGATACGTGGGTGCAGCTGCGCGACATCGAGAGCGGAGGGGAGCACAATCGGGGACTGTACATCCTGAAGGCGCGGGGGCTGGCGCATTCCAACCAGATCCGCGAATTCCTGTTAACCGATCGCGGCGTCGAACTGCGCGCGGCCTACCTGGGCGATGCGGGAGTGCTTACGGGCTCCGCCCGGTTAGCGCAGGAAGCCCGGGACGCAACCGCGGCGCTGCTGGCCCGGCAGGAGATTGAAAGGAAGCTGTTCCTGCTCGGACGTAAGCGCAAGGCGCTGAACGCCAAGATCGAATTCCTCCAACTGGAGCTCGAGACCGAGCAACAGGAATCCGGCCAACTCATAGCGCAAGAGATGTTGAAAGTGAAGAGGGGGGAAGACGATCAGAAGGATATGGCCAAGAGCCGCTTCGTAAACACCGGCCCGCGGGAAGCCAACGGCGGGAACGCCAAGGCGCGCGGAGGACGGCAATGACCAAATCCCAAAGCGCTGCCGGCAGAGCCGCGGCGAAATGGGAGTTGAAACTGTACGTAGCCGGACAGACCGCCAAATCTTTGCAGGCCTTCGCCA
Source organism: Bryobacterales bacterium (assembly GCA_963818855.1). GTDB lineage: Bacteria > Acidobacteriota > Terriglobia > Bryobacterales > Bryobacteraceae > Bog-159. Next base: position 654,756 of record CAWFUH010000003.1, read on the forward strand.
ATCTGAAGCGCATCTGCGAGGAGCACCTGGCCGGCGAGTATCACATCGAAGTGGTCGACCTGTTGAAGAATCCTCAACTGGCCGCCGGAGATCAAATTCTCGCGCTCCCCACTCTGGTGCGGAGCCTCCCGGAGCCGGTCCGGAAAATTATAGGAGACTTGTCGAATACCGAGCGCGTATTGGTCGGGCTCGACCTTCAGGCGCGCGCCTCGAAGGGGTATGCTTGAAGCGTTCGGAAGCCGATCGCGACGCGCAGGCGTTTGAGGATGCTTTGGCCGCCGGGCTCCAGGCGGCGCACTACCGCCTGCGTCTGTTCGTGAGCGGCAGCACTCCCAGATCCCTGCGCGCCATACGGAATATCCAGGCGCTCTGCCACGAGAAATTGCACGGACGTTACGACCTGGAAGTGATCGATATCTATCAGCACCCGGAGCAGGTCAAGCCGGAACAGATTATCGTGACGCCCACGCTGGTCAGGAAGCTGCCGCTGCCGCTGCGCAAAATCATCGGAGACCTGTCCGACACGAGGAAGTTGCTGGTCGGGCTGGATATTGTCTCGTGCGGCCCTGCCGTTAAGCCGCCACAAAAAAACCATGGCGATTGAAACCGGAGAAGATCTGCTGGAGCGCGTCCGGAACCTCCAGGAACGCCTCGACGAAGCCGAAGAGACACTGCGGGCAATCCGTAACGGGGAAGTAGATGCCATCGTAGTCTCGGGTCCGGACCGAGACCGCGTCTATACGCTTAAAGGCGCCGATGAAGCGTACCGCATCTTGGTGCAGAACATGGCGGAGGGCGCTCTTACACTCACGCTGGACGGTCTGATCCTCTTCTCGAACGAACAATTCGCCTGCATGCTCGGTATCCCTCTGGAGCGCGTAATTGGTTCTTCCATCCATGACTTCGTCGTGGCGGAAGATGCCTCCATGCTTTCCGCGCTTCTGGCCGGTTCCGCCGCGGCTAAGGCTGAAGTCAGGTTGAAGGGCTCTGCCAGGCCGGTACCGTCGCAGGTATCCGCCAATACGCTGCTGCTCGACGGAGCCGAATGCGTTTGCCTGATCGTCACGGACCTGAGCGAGCAAAAGCGCAATCGGGAGATCATGGCCGCCGAGCGGCTGGCGCGTTCGATCCTGGACCAGACCGCCGGCGCCATTGTGGTCGCCGATACGGCCGGCAGAATCATTCGGGCCAGCCGGGCGTCTGAGGAGATGGCCGGCGGGAGCGTGCTGCTTCGTGAATTTGACGACGTGTTTTGCCTTTATGGCGATTCCGGCCAGGAGGATTACACGTTCAAGAAAATCGCGGAGCTGGTCCAGCAACGCGGAAGCGTGGCCGGCCTCAAGGCCATCGCTCGCATGTGCGACGGAAGGACGCTGGACGTGATATTAAGTGCCAGCCTGCTTACGGGCGCCAACTCCGAGTACCTGGGCTGCATCGTTATGCTGGCTGACATCAGCGGCCTGAAGCGCGCGCAAGAGGCCGTGCGTCAACTCTCCGAACAGCGCGGGTTGGCCCTTGAAGCGGCCGAATTGGGGGCTTGGGAATACCGGTTCGATTTGGGAGACATTTCCTGGGACATGCGCTGCCGCAATATGTTCGGCGTCCCGGCCGGCCGCCAGATCCGGGTCGACGCGGCTCTTGCGAAAATCCACGCCGACGACCGGGACGCCGTCAGTAACGCAGTCAGGGAAGCGCTGGCCGGCGCCAACGGTGGCGCGTGCCACCAGGAGTATCGAGTCGTATGGCCGGACGGGTCGGCACATTGGATGGCGTCCCACGGCAAGGTGTACTTTGAAGGACACGACGATCTTCGCCGCGCGGTCCGCTTCGTAGGCGTCATCCAGGAAATTACCGGGCGCCGGCGCCTCGAGGAGGCGCAACAGGAAACTCTTCGCGCACTGGAGGCGGCGGTGGCGGAAAAGACAGTCCTGCTCAACGAGATTCACCATCGGGTGAAGAACAACCTCGCGGTGATTTCGAGTCTGCTCGGCATGAAAGCCAGCGCGATTGAAAACCCTGAGGCCAAAGCGGCGATCGACGAAAGTCAGCAGCGCGTGCGGTCCATCGCGCTGGTCCATGAGTACCTGTACAGAAGTTCTCATTTCGATCGCATCAATCTGGCCGACTATGCAAAAAACCTCGCGGACGGCCTTTACTCGACTTTCGTGGGCGAGCCTGACCGGATTTCCATGGAACTGGACCTCGATCCGATCGAAATCGACATCCATCAAGCCGTGCCCTGCGCGTTGATTTTGAATGAACTGCTGACGAACGCGCTCAAGTATGCGTTCCCCGGCGGGCGGGAGGGTAAGATTCGGGTTTCCCTGCGTGAGTCCGAGCCAGGATCCTTGCAGCTTACAATCGAGGACAATGGCGTTGGATTGCCCGCCGGCCGCCTTACCAGTCCAAATCCGCAATCGCTCGGCTTGCGGATCGTGGGGATCTTGACCAAACAGTTGGATGGGTCGCTCGAACAGCAGGAGTGCGCAGGCACGCGCATCGTGCTTCGATTTCCAAAAAGTCTCGCGGCCCGCACCGCCGCGTAGCATGTGGGCCCGGCCTCTCAAGCCCTCGTGTTCTCCCCGATCCCGATCTGCTCCAGATGATGGGTCAGGTGCCGCACATAATCTTCCGCCAGGTATCGAAGTGAGACCGGCGCATTGGACCCGATCCGGCATACCACGTCCAATTTCGCAGCGGGCAAGTGCCGGATCACGTGGACCAGGTAACGGTTGTAGCTGGCCCACAGGTCCACCAGCATGGGCCACGGGGCATTCTCCACATCCTGCACGCGCACGGAACCCGGCGTGTCGTAGGCTGGGAATTCCAGGGCATCGGCCAATGCCGCGCGCACGAACCGCTGGTGGTTATTCGAGGCGGAATCGATCAAATGTCCCAACACTTGCTTGCGCGACCAGCCGCCCGGCAATAACGGCCGGCCGCTCTCCTGGCGGCTGACCTGGAGGAGCAGAATCTCCGCGTCATCGACGATGCGGGCCAAAGCGGCACTGATATGCTCCATCGATATATTCTAAGGCAGCGAGGTGGGGCAGGACTCCAGTCCTGCGGCCGGCGTCCACGCCGGCCTCTTCGCACCCGGTCCTGGAGGTGCTACAGCCTGCGCCACTCCGCCAGGATCCAATCCGCGGCGGCGGCCAGCGTTTCGACGCGCACGTCCGGTGCGTGTACGGGTTCCCGCTCGTTATAGCCGCGGTCGATCCATACCGTGTGGCAACCCGCGGCGGCGCCTGCGTCGATGTCGCGCCAGCGGTCGCCCACCATGAAGCTCTGCGCGAGATCGATATCGTGCGTGCGCGCCGCCGCGAGCAGCATGCCGGGCTTGGGCTTCCGGCAGTCGCAGCCGTCGGCATTATCGTGATAGCAGATGCACCAGGCATCCAGCGGCAGGGCGGCCTGCAAGGTGGCGTGCATCGTCTCGACATCCTCCCGGCGCGTGATACCGCGCGCGACGTCCGGCTGGTTGGTCACCACCACCAACAGGAAACCGGCGGCTTTCAGCCGTCTGAGGGCGGCGGGCGCGTCCGCATCCATCTCCATCTCGGCGGGCGTGACCGGCGCATAGGCTACGCCGCCGCGGACCAGCACGCGCGTGAGCACGCCATCGCGATCCAGGAAGATGGCGCGCTTCATCCGAGCGATTCCCAACGGGTCTCGGCGGCCTTCAGCGCGGGATGCGTCACCAGCAGGTGCCAGACAATCGCCTGGAACGCTTCGGCATGCGGCGTCACGTGTGCCGGGTTCACCGCGGGGATGACCACGCAGGCATCCGCCACTTGCGCGGTGTACCCATCCGGCCGGCCGACCACGCCGCCAATAGCCGCGCCCACCGACTTGGCATACTGCAGCGCCGAAACCAGATTCGGGCTGACCTGTTTTTCCAGATTGCCGCCGCCTACGGAAAAGACCAGCACGCCATCCGCGGCGGACAGGCGGCTGACGCGCAGCCACGCTTCGAACACGGAGGCCCAGCCCTCGTCGTTCGTACGGGCGGTCAATTCGGACACGTTGTCGGTAGGGGCGTAAGCTTCCATGGCGCAGATTTTGCGGAAATCGTTAACCGCGTGCGAGGCATTGGCCGCGCTGCCGCCCACGCCCAGGATGAACAGGCGTCCGCCGCGCGCGCGGGTGGCCGCCAGCAGTTGCGCCAGCTTCTCGATAGCGGCGGCGTCCAGACCGCGCAAGACTTCGGCCGCTTCGGCGATGTATTCTTCAGCGAAGCTCATATGGTTACGGACCGCTCCCTCACGGTCGCGGCACGGCAAGCGCGGCACGGTAAGCGCGGCTCGGTGAGTTGGCTGCCTAGCTGAATTGCAGCCATACGATGGCCGCCGTTAGCAGCAGGAACGACGACACAAACGGGATACGCCATTTGCGGCCCGTATCCTTGGGGCGGAAAAGAATCACTGGCGGCATCTCATCCGGCGCAGCCATGGTCGGAATCGACTGATCTGCGGCGGCTGCCGTCGCGGATTCGGCGGTGGCCGGCGGCTCCGCGGGTGCGGTGGGCTGCGCGTCGCCCGCGGAAGCGGCCGGCGGTCCCGGCGGTTCCGGCTGATCGGGGCCGGTCGGCGCCGGCGCTGGTTCGACTTCTGCCGGGGTGGGGGCAGCCGCGGCCGGTTCCGGTGCCGGCGGCACGACTTGTGGACCGGGCTTCTCGAACAGTTGTCCGATGCCGGCGATCAGGTCGAGCACGTTCTGCTCGGCGCTGGTCGAAATTTTGCGCAAGCCCGTGACAGTTTCCTGGGGGGCCTTCGCCTGGCGCTCCTGCAACCGTCTCTCGATCGCTTGCCAGACGCGCTCTACGGCCCGCTCGACCGTCTCGTCCGCGTTACGCTGCAGTTTCTGTTCGAGCGCCAGCACGCGCGACTCCAGCAGCGATGCGTATTGCAAGGCCCGGTCCAAATCGGGGGAGCGGTCTGCCGTGCGGGCTTCCAGTTCGTGGATTTGCGCGGCGAGCTTGACCTCGAGCGATTGCCGCATCCCGGCGACGGCCGATTCGACTTGAGCCGGCACATCTTCCCGCGCGTGCGCCGCTTGCCAGCGTGCCTCCAGTTGCTCGATCTGGGCGCTGTGCTGCGCGCGCAACGCTTCCAACTCCCCGGCCATTCCTGCAGTGGCTTGCGTGGCGTGCTGTTCGAGCGCGGCGCCGAAGCGTGCATCCATAGCGCCGAGATCCGCACGCAACTGGGCCAGCCCTTCTGCCAGCTCCGGCGTCTTGGATGCGGCGGCCATCTGTTCGCGGAACTGTCGCTGCGCTTCACTGAATTGCGCCTCGGTGCGCTGGATCTGTGCGTTGTGCCGCTCCTCGATGGTTTCGAGCTCCACCGCCATGCGGGCGTCCAGAGACTCGCGCACGGCGTCTACAATGGCCTTGATCTTGGGCGGCAGTTCTGCCTGCAGTACGGTCAGCTTTTGGTCCAGCGCGCCGACTTGTTCCGCGTGGCTCCGTAAACTTTCGTCGATGGACTGCTGCAAGCCGCCCGCTGATGGCAACTCGGCGCGCAGTTCCGCCAGCGCCTGCTCCAGACCGGTTATGCGGCTGGTAGCCTGTTGGTCGCCGGCCGAGATGCGCGCATCCATGGAGGCTTCCACCGCCTCCACGATCTGCCGGATCTTGGGCGGCAGTTCCTCGCGCAGCGTGGTCAATTTGGTTTCGAGCTGGTGCAGCGCCTGTTCGAGCGGTGCGGTCTGGCTTTGTTGGCGCTCCGCCAGGCCGCGCATCTCCGCATCCAACCGGCCCGACAGAGCGTCGATCTGCGCGTCCAGTTCGGCACGCAGATTCGACCGGATTTCCTGCATGTGCTCGGGGGCGATGCCGCGCGCTGACACGCGATTTTCCACTTCCGTCAATTCCAGCGCAACGCGCGCCTCCATGGACTGCCGCACGGCCTCCACGATCTCGCGGAACTTGGCCGGCAGCGCTTCCTGCAATGCGTTGAGCTTGTGATCCACTTCCGCAATCTGATCGGCGGTGGAATGCTGGGCCGCCGCCAGGTAATCGCGCACCTGGGCGTCGATCTGTTGCAGCGCTTTTTCGAAAGCGTTGGTCTGCGCGGCCGTGTGCCCGTCGACCGCTTTCAAATCCAGGGCCACCTGGGCGTCGATCTCAGCCAGACGCCGTTCCACCACTCCAACATGCTCGGTGAGGCGCGCTTCCAAAGCTACAATCACCTTTTCGAGCACGCGCCCGTCCAGGCCTTCCCCCAACTTGGTGAGGCCATTCCGGTCAATCGTCTGTGTGTGGTCTTCCATAATTCTCAGCCTTTCCGCCAGTGGACCAAGGTCGGTCATGCCTTCCTCCCGAATCTTAGGTGGGCCTTGTGCGAGTCTCATCGCCACGCCGAACAAGAGGCCATCGCCAAACGCCAGGGCGAGGTTCTTGAGAAACGAGGACTGATCGGACTTCTCCATAAAACATAATTACCACGGAATGTTTCAACCACAAAGAGGAAATCTCGCGACCGGCGCGACCGCGAATACACGGAGTACATCGGCCTATCTGCAGTTGCAACCGCCCGCTTTGTCCTATTCGATTATAGTGGCAAAAAGACCCTGTATTACTATCCATCAGTTTCTTTGCGGCTTGCGACGATTTTTCGTAATACAATCCGTCGGAATCTTCGCAGCATGCGCAGAAGTTTGGAGGGCGGGCTTTAGCCGGCGCGGTGCTTCAGCGCCGCCGTCCCGGACCTTTTGGTTGCGGCTATGCTGCTCTGTGGGGCAGACCTCCAGGTCTGCGCGGGACGTCCACGTCCCGCATAGGCCGGCGGTGGACGCTGCCCGCAGGTCTGGAGGTTCTGCCCCACGATGCCGGCTACTGGAACGCGATCGTCACCGGGTTGGCCGTCGCGTTATCTATAGTTGTATTCACGGTTACGGTGCCCGCGCCCGCCAGCGAAGGCGGCAATTGCGCCACAATCTGGTCCAATCCGGCATATTGCCCCTGCGCGCCCGAAAACGAGACCGTTGTCGATGTCGGGGTCGTGCCAACTGTCACAAGGGTGCCGCTGGCCCCGGATGCGGCATCGAATCCGGTGCCGTAGAGCAGCAGATAAAGCGCGTCGCCTTCGAAGGCAATCGGGGCGGGTACGAACTGGCTGCTGGCGCTGTCGTAGGTGAAAACGTCCTCGTAATCGTAACTGCCATCCGCATGCACCCGCTGGATCTGCGCCGCCGGCACGCCTGTCCCCGTGGCGTTTGCCGTGAAGATGGCGGGCGCCAGAGAGGCCACCTCCAGCACGCCTGTGGCTACCGTGTTCGCGCCGTTCAAGACCGCCACATTGACCAACCCCGGCGCCACGCCGGCGGAGGGAACCTGATAGTTGATCTGGCCGGGCGAGACGTACACCAGCGGCGCGAGCGACACGTTCCCGGTGCTGTCGGTCAACTGCACCTGGGCGCCTTCGAGGGTCGTGAGCCACGGATACTCGGGAGATCCGCCCGCACCAGACGCCAGTCCGCTGCCGTAGCCGGCGACTAACTCGCCCGGCGCGCTGGCCCATCCATAAGACGCAGCCGCCGAGGCCGTGCGAAACAAGCCCGGCGCCAGGTGCCCCAGCAGCGTAGGTAACTGTTCGTTGTCGGTGGTGAAGTTATTCAACGGCTGCACGGAGTTGTAACAGGAGGTGCAATCCGGTCCCTCGGACGACGCCCATAACTCACCCGCGGCCCAATACGTACCGGGCAGACCCGCTTCATCCAGCGCGATCAGAAAGTTGCTTAAAACAGTTAGCCAGCCCGGATCGTTGCTGGGTATGCCATACTCGCCCAGATAACAGGGAACCTGGTTGGTCTTACACCAGGTCACGAAGGGCGCCAGCCGCGTGGCTCCCAAGGTGGGCAGATCCGGATTGGCCGCCAGTTCCTGCGCGTAAGTCTCTGCATAAGTCCCGCTGTAATCGGAATCGAAGTATTCGTGGGCCTCGTAGTAGTAGTTATTGGCGGGATCGTTGATAAAAGGCGTGCCGTTATTATTGTCACTGACCCAGTAAGTTGCATTAGCCCAGCCGTTGCCTTCGATCATGATCGTTTTGTTGTCGCTGTTGGCGCGAATCGCAGTTACTGCCGCCTGGGCGATCTGGCTCCAATCCGCCACTCCCATGTCATGCGGCTCGTTCGTCAGGTCGTAGGCCACCACCGTCGGGTCGTCCTTGAAGACGTTCGACATCGCCACCCAGAAATTGACGAAATTCGCCGTGGTTACGTTGATCGGGCTGCCGGGGCACGGGTTGTCAATTATGCAGGCATCGCTGTCGTAACTGGCAACCTGGCTTTCGAGCGTCGCATAGCGCGCCTCGTTGTGGGGGCAGATGCTGACCACCGCACCGGCTGCCTTGGCGTAAGCGATGTCCTGTTGCAGCATTTGAAGCTGGGTTGGATCGAGGCCGGCGGTCAGGTCAGGCTGCAGGCGCTCCCACTTGACGATGAGCCGGATGAACGGCAGGCCGCGCGCCGCGAAGTAATCGAAGGTAGGCGCAGTGGCGTAGGAATAATATCCGTCACCGCCGGCGAACCCCGCATTCTCGTTGAGCGGATCGCCCCACTCCGCCTGGCTCACGTTGACGCCGCGGAAATAGGATTGTGCGGTTACCATGCCGGCGCAAGATGCGAAGAGGGCCGCGGCGGCGGCGCGTATGAAGATAGCGCGAAAGGCCCACATAGAGCGCAGTATATCGTGGCGCACGCTTCAGCGTGCCGCGGCGAACTTCAGTTCGCCGTATCACCCGCCTGCTACACTGATAGGGCATGGCGGCAAACCTGGCCCCCATCTCGAACCTGACCGATGCCGCGGCGGCGGCCGGCGGCATGCGTGAATACCTGCAATGGTTCACGCGCGAAAAGCAGTGGATCAACGACATTCACCTGCAGCTGTGCCGCGTGCCTGCCCCAACTTTCCTCGAGCAGGAGCGTGCGGAATGGATGGTGGCACAATTCCGCGGCCTGGGGTGGGAAGCGCATATCGATCGCGCGGGCAATGTCATCGCCATGCCCGATGCACACGCCGGCGGACCTTATGTTGCCCTCACCGCGCACCTGGACACTGTGCTCGCGCCGCGTGTGAAGGAAGATATCAGCGTGGATGCCGATGGACGTTTTCGCGGTCCGGGCATCTCCGATAATGGCGCCGGTCTGGCTGCTCTGCTGGCTGTCGCGCGCGCCCTGAAGCTGGGTCCGCCCATCGCGCCCATCGAAGGATGGCATGCGGATCTGCTGCTGGTCGCCAACGTGGGCGAAGAGGGCGAAGGCAATCTCAGCGGCATGCGCTACCTTTGCAAACAGTCGCCGCTGGCCAAAAAGATCGCGGCGTTTCTGGTGCTGGATGGCGCTTCGACCGAACACATCACCAACCGCGCGTTGGGCAGCCGCCGGTTCGAGGTAACTTTCAGCGGTCCGGGCGGCCACAGTTGGAGCGATTACGGGTTGGGTAATCCGGTGCACGCGCTCGGCCGGGCCATCTCACAATTCTCCGACACACGCCTGAACGGCCCGCCGAAATCCAGTATCAACGTGGGCTTCATCGAGGGCGGCGCGGGCGTGAATGCCATTCCAGCGCTAGCGCGCGCCAAAGTGGACATTCGCTCGGAGTCCAACGCGAAGATGGATGAACTGGTGGATGCGCTCACCAGCGCCATCGAGCGTGCGCTCGAAATCGAAAATCAGCGTGCTACGGCCGGCAAGATCGCGGTGAAGATTCGCGAGATCGGCTCCCGGCCCGCCGCCAAGCTGGCGGAGCAGTCCACCATCCTTTCGTATTTGCGCGCGGTGGACAGCCACCTGGGCATCCGCTCGCACCTGGACTGCGCTTCCACCGACGCCAATATCCCCATGTCGCTGGGCATCCCCGCTCTTTCGATTGGCGCGGGCGGCCAGGGCGGCGGCGCGCACACGGCGCAGGAATGGTTCAGGCCCGAAGGCCGCGATCTGGGATTGAAGCGCGTCCTGCTGACCCTTTGCCTGCTGCTGCGCGATCCCGAGTTGATGGCCCCCGCATCGTGAAGGTCCCGTGAATCGCCTGCAACGGCGCGCCGAAGCCGCGCTCGTGGTCAACACCATCATCTGGGGCGCCACGTTCGTACTGGTCAAGCAAGCCCTGCGGGACGTCTCGCCGGTCCTGTTCCTGGCCTTGCGCTTCACCTTGGCCACCGCCGCCCTGCTGGTCCTCTTTCGGGGCTCCTCGACAAACTGGTGGAGCCATCCGCGCCATCCCGGCTGGTCGCTCGGGGGCGGCGCACTGGCCGGCCTGTTTCTCTTTTCCGGATACGCGTTTCAAACCATCGGCCTGCAATTCACCACCGCCCCGAAATCGGCTTTTCTGACCGGACTCACGGCGGTGATGACGCCCTTGCTCGCCGCGCTGGTCTATCGCACCAGGCCGCGCGGCGCGGAGATTGGCGGCGTCCTGCTGGCCACTTGCGGCATGGCCCTCATGACGCTGCCGGCCTTGCCCGGCGCGACACTGGCTATGAATCGCGGCGATCTGCTGACCATCTGCTGCGCGGCATGTTACGCCGCCCACATCCTGACGCTGAGCCGCTATTCCGCGCGCGCCAGCTTCGAGGTGTTGGCCGTGGGCCAGATCGGCGTCTCGGCGCTGCTGGCATGGTTGCTTTTTCATACCATGGAAACGCCCCACATCCGCTGGACTGCGGGCGTGTGGGCAGCCATCGTCATCACCGGGCTCTTCGCCACGGCCCTGGCTTTTACCTTCCAGGCTTGGGCGCAACGATATACGACATCCACGCGCACCGCGCTGATCTTTATGCTGGAACCGGTGTTCGCCTGGATCACCTCGTACGTGCTCACGGGAGAGACGCTCTCCGCGCGCGGGGCAGCGGGGGCGGGCCTGATTCTGGCGGGCATCCTGGTGGTGGAGTTGAAACCCTTCCAGGCGCGGCCGCATCCGTCGTGACGATTTCCGCGGAACTCCACGGTCTTCCGCGGATGCGTCCGTCGCGGCTGATAACCGGCACATCGAAATAAACCGCAGTGGCCGCCACGATGCGGTCCGGCATGTCCGGAACTTCGGCGCATGAGACCTTACGCATCACCTGAACGATGGCAGCGGTAAAAACGGCTTTCGCAAAAACGTGCTCACTCATAAACGCTGCGGCGGCGGATAGTCTGGCGTCACTGGTCTTCGCCAAAGTTCCGGAACACGGCCCGGTTAGCGTCGATTTCCTCGGCCGATGGAGCCTGCCCGTATTTGGCGAACATGCCGCGCCCGGTCTTGAAAGGGACACCCGATGGCGCTTCGAGTGAGGCCGCGACGTCACGTTCCAGAACTTCACGCGCGTAACCCTCGGCGGAAAACGCCATGCGCGTTGGCCACCACCCACCACCCACCACCCACCACCCCTTTAAATCCAACCTGATAGGCTTCGATCGTCCAAACACAACCACCAGCCACCCGTCACCAGCCACGCCGTGCGCAGTATAATGGTGGAAGATCGCAAGCCGCCGAAGGAGCGTGATAATCCCATGAGTCTCATCGATAAATTGCGCAGACAAAAGTTGCTCTCTTTCACCTTGATCCTGTTCACGCTGGCCATCGGTATCGTCATCGGTACCCTGGTAAATACAGGCGCAAAGGCCGCCAAGGACAACACCTCCGCCCCCGGAGCCAGCCCCTTGACGATTCCCAATCCCGTGCCATTGCAGAATGCGTTCTCCACCATTGCCAAGCAGGTGGAACCGTCGGTGGTCAACATTTCAACCACCTATCTGCCCAAAGCGCCGGCACAGGCGCACGGCGGCCGTCGCCGCGCCACTCCCCAACCCGATAACGGCGATGAGGAGGACCAGGGCGATCAAGGCGACCAGGGCGGCATGGAGGATTTTTTCCAGCGCTTCTTCAACAACCCGTTTGGCGGCAATAATCCCCAATTTTCTTCGCACCGCACCAACGCCCTGGGCTCCGGAGTTGTGGTGGACAAAGCCGGGTACATCATCACCAATCATCACGTGGTCGACAAGGCCGACCGCATCCAGGTGAAATTCCTCGGCGATACCACCGAATACGATGCCAAGGTCGTCGGTGTGGACGCCCCTACCGACTTGGCCGTCATTCGCGTCGAGGGCAAAAGCAACCTGTTGCCCGCACGCATCGGCAACTCCGACGCCGTGCAGGTAGGCGATTGGGCTATCGCTATCGGATCGCCATTCAATTTCCAGGAGACGATGACGCTGGGCATCATCAGCGCCAAGGAGCGTGACGTCGACCCCACCCAGCAGTTCCAGCATTTCCTGCAGACCGACGCGGCCATTAACCCGGGCAACAGCGGCGGCCCGCTGCTGAACATCAACGGTGAAGTGGTCGGCATCAACACGGCGATCGCGTCCCGCTCGGGCGGCTATCAGGGCATCGGCTTCGCCATGCCCATCAACGAGGCGGTCAAGGTCTATAACGACATCATCAAGAACGGCAAGGTAGTGCGCGGCTCCATCGGCATCGCATTCCCGCAGTCCGACACACAGAAGGCTGAGGCGCTGCTGAAGTCCAATGGCGTAACCGAGGGTGTTTTCGTGGAGCAGGTGCCCGCGGGCGGCCCGGCGGATAAGGCGGGCATCAAAGAAGGCGATATCATCGTGGCCCTCAACGGCAAACCCGTGCGCAATGGCGGCGAGTTGGTCGATCGCGTGACTGCCACTCCCATCGGCACGACCGTGAATGTAACCATCATGCGCGAACGCCGGCGAATGGAATTCCCGGTGGTGGTAGCCGATTTGGCCAAGGTATTCCCGGATCGCTTCGGAAGCGGCAAGCAGGAAGAGGCTGAACCAGCGGAAGGCACCCAGGCCCGCTTCGGGCTCATGATTGAAAATCTGACCCAGGCCCGCCGCGACAACATGGGCATCAAGCAGGCGGGTGTGCTGGTCAGTTCCGTGGAGGAGAATTCGTTCGCGGAAGACATCGACATGCGGCGCGGCGATGTGATCGTAGAGATCAACCGCCAGCCGGTGCACACCACCGACGATGTGAAACGCATCCAACAGACCATAAAGCCGGGCGAGGCGGTAGCGTTCCGTATCCTGCGGCAAGCCGGCCGCGGCGAATGGTCGCCATTGTTCCTGGCCGGTTCGCTGCCCAACCATCCATAAGCAATGGGGGGTGCATCAATATCGGGAATCACCGCTGTAGTGGCGGCGGGGCTGATCTGCTCTGGCGCCTCGTGCGCGACAACCACGCCGGCCAAAAAGCCCACGACAACTGCGCACAAGACGCCCGTGCACACAGCCCACACCGCGCCTTCGAAGCGGGGCGTCACGAAGAAATCCCCGGCGCGCACGGCTTGGCATCCCGGCCAGACCGCCCCCACGCCTGACCGTTACAAGGAAATTCAGGAAGCGCTGGCGAAGAAGGGCTATCTGCACGGGGACGCCACCGGCGTCTGGAATGCGGATTCGGCCGATGCGCTGCGCCGGTTTCAACAGGACCAAAACCTGTCGGCCAGCGGAAAGTTGGACTCACTCTCTCTCATCGCGTTGGGCCTCGGCCCCAAGTATTAGCACCCTTCCAATGGAAAGCGCATCACTTCCTGCTGCTCTCGACTGAGAGACTGCCACACCGCGCGAGGAATCGCATTCACGTCCCGGCTGTCGTCGGCATACCAGCGGCGCACGTAGCGGATGGTGGCGAGGGCGCGCGGCGTATCGGTCCGGTTGGGGGTTCCGCGATGGATGGCCCACGGATGCCGTATCAGCACATCCCCCAGATCCAGAGTGACTGGCTGCGGCGCAATTTCCCCTTGCTCCACGGCGCGGAAGGCATCGCCCCTGGCCATCTTATGCGTGCCCGGGACAATCTCGATGGGGCCGTGCGCCGCCGAAATGTCGATCAGGCCAAAGCTGACCACCAACATATAAGTAGGCAGCGGCAAGTCGGGATCCTCGGCGAATAACGGATGCCGGTAATCGACGTGGAACTGCTGATACGTGGAGCCTTCGAGCGGCGCGTCGCAACCCCACTGATCGGCCACCATTCTCCCATCCATCAACTGGCGGGCGATGCCCAGGATCACGGGATCGAAGAAAAACTCAGGCCGAAAGCAGGGTGGATCAAACGGCACGGGAAGGAAGTGACGCCGGTCACCGCGGTTGGGCTGGTCTCGATTTCTCTCGAGATAGTCCAGCAGAATGGGCCAGAATGCGTCCCGGCAACTGCAAATCAGCGCTGTGTCGAAGTGCCCTTTGAGAACGCAGAAGCCTTGGTCTGCGAGCTCGGCGGCTTTCTCATCGCGCTGTCCCAATTCTAATCCTGGCGCAGCGCGCGGACCGGATCGATGCGCGTCGAACGGCGGGCAGGCACGTAGCACGCTAATAGCGCCAACGCAGCCAGCAGGGCCGGCGCGCCCAGCAGCAGCACCGGATCGGCGCCCTGCACAGATGCTACGGAGAAAAACATCCCCGCCAGAGCGCGCATTCCGGCCCACGCCAGTGCCAGTCCGATGAGCACGCCAAACGTCACCAGCAGCGCGCCCTCTTTCATCACCAGGGCCAGCACGTCGCGCTTCTGTGCGCCCAGCGCCAGCCGGATGCCGATCTCGTGGCCGCGCTGCGCCACCGCGTACGCCGTCACTCCGGCGAGTCCCACGGCGGCCAGGATCAGGCCGAACACGCCCAGCAGCCCGTACGTCCATGAGGCGCCCCGCAGCGCGGACATGAACTGCGCGATATGTTCATGCATACTGCCCGCGTTAAACGGCGTGACGTTGGGGTCCATGGCGGAGATCTCGCGGCGCATGGCCGCGATTGCGTCCACACCGGGCTGGGCGCGCAACAGCAGGGTCACCCCGCGCAGCGACGGTTGCGCGTAGTCCGCCGGCCGCAGCGGAAAGTAGACCGCCGGATGCTTCTTGTTGATCACCAGGTCTTCAGTAACGTCTCTCGCCAGGCCCACCACCTCGTAGGTCCGGCGCTGTCGGTCAAGGGCGCTCGCGCGATAGTCCAGTGTGCCGGGAAACGCGCCGAAGCTCCCCACGGCTTCGCCATTGCTCAACTCGATGCGCCGTCCCACGGGATCCTGCCCCTTCCAGACCACGCGCGCGAATTCCTCGCTGACGATCGCGCTGCTCGCGCCGGGGTCCTCGTCTTCCTTGCGGAAGCTGCGCCCGGCGAGTATGGCGATGCGCGCGGTTTCGAAATAGCCGCGGCCGACGATATGTTTGCGCGCCCAATCCGCTTCCCCCGCGGGCGTCGAGAACCGCACGCCGGTGTTGCCGTCGGTAGCCACGGGGAGCGTATCGGTAAGGCAGGCGGACGCCACGGAAGGCAGCATCCGAACCCGATCGAGCAGCTTTTGGACAAAGTCGGTGGCGCGCGCGGCGGAGTATCCATCGCGCACCGGATCGAGAGAGATCAGAAAAAGGTTTCCGGGATCGAAGCCTTCCTGCATGCCCATGGTGCTTTGTATGCCGAATCCCATGTATCCGGTGAGCAGCAGCAGCGTGAGGGAGGCGGCCATCTGGCCGAGCACCAGCACGCTGCGCAGGCTTAAGCGGCGAAACTTGGGCAGGCGGATGTTGCCGCCTTCTTTTAGCGCGGGAAGCAGGCTGGGCCGCGTGGCGGCCAGCGCGGGCGCCAGTCCGAAGGCCACGCCGGTGGCCACGGCGATCGCCATACTGAACAGCAAAGCGCGCCAGTCCGGCGTCAAGTCATAAGTGACCGGCACCGGCACGGGCATGCGCAATTGCGAGAGCAGGCGCATCAGCCACATGCACAACGGGAATGCCGGCACGGCAGCGCCCAAGGCGATCAGCATACTCTCGGTGAGCAGTTGCCGGACGAGACGTGCACGTCCGGCGCCCAGTGCCAGGCGCACGGCGATCTCCTTGCGCCGGTCCGCCGCGCGCGCCAGCATCATGTTGGCCACATTGATGCAGGCGATGAGCAGCACCATACCGCCCATCACCATGAGGAATTCGCGGAACAGCGGCATATCCTGTTTGCGGATGGGGATCATCTTGCCGGCGCTCACCAGCAACACGCGGCGCCCTTTCTGTTCTCTGGCGGCGTCGCCGTACGATTGCTCCATCTGCTGCGCGACGGCATCCAGTTCGGCTTCAGCGCCGGCTTCCGTAATGCCCGGCAGCAAGCGCCCGGCGACCTCGAACATGGTCAGGTCGCGGCGTTCGAGCGCATGACCGGCGAGTTCCGGCGACAGGCGCGGATCGACCGTGACCGGTAGCCACACATCGGCGGCGAACAGCGTCGGCGACGCTCCCAGGAAGTCCTTCGGCCCGACGCCGATCACCAGCGCTGGGTATCCGTTAACGCGTAGCGTCTTGCCGATGATGGTTGGATCGGACCCGAGATGCTCGCGCCAGTAGCGGTCGCTGATCACAACCGCGGGCGGCCGTCCGGGCTGTTCATAGGACGAATCGAAGAAGCGGCCTAACTCGGCATCGACGGCCAGTGTGGAGAAGTAAGATGACGTGACCAGTTGTCCCCAGGCGCGCTCGTTGCGCCCGCCGTGCGCAATCGCGAACGGCACCGGCGCGACGTAGGCGAAGGTAGACGAAAACAGATTGCCCAATTCGCGATAGCGTTGGTAGGCGGGGTAAGACGACGGCGCCTGCAGGGCCACCAGTTCGTCCGGATGGGGGACACCGGGGAGATCGCGCAGGAAACCTTGCAACTCGCTATAGGCGCATGTGGCGATCGAAATGCCGAAGCTGAGCGAGATCAGCGCCACGGCCGTGAACCCGGGCGAGCGCGCCAGCATGCGCAGCCCATAGCGCGTATCCTGGCGCAACTCGGCCAGGTGTTCGGCCGGCACGCGCCACGCGATATCGAGCAGCAGGCGCATCAGCCCGGCGATACCGTCGCGGCGCCAGATCCCGGCGATGGCCTCTTCAGTCACGTGCGCGAGTTCGTCGCCGTAGGCGTTCTTGAACTCGTAGGGAAAGGCCGCGGCCAGCGCGCGATAGAGACGCAGAACGAGGGCAGCCGGCCGGTTCGCGTGCGGCGTCATGATACGGCTCTCCGTTCGCGCACGCCGCGCTTGGCGCGTATGGCGCGCACCAGATCTTCGAGGCGCTGGCTTTCCGCCGCGAGCACCCGGCGGCCCAGGCGGGTCAGGCGATAATAGCGGCGGCGCGCATCGTCTTCTGCGGGCGCCGGGCGATCAGTGGATTCTTCGATGAGATCGGCTTCGATCAGCCGCTTCAGCGTGCCGTAGAGCGTGGCCGGCCATAAGCGCACCAGGCCCCCGGTGCGATCGAGGACTTCCTGCATGATGCCGTAGCCGTGCTGATCCTGATCGGAGAGCGAGAGCAGGACATGGAACCAGTGGGGTTTTAGAGGCAGGAAACTTTCGGCGTTGGGGGGTTGGGGCATATGTGTATTGACTGATATATATACCAATCGGGAAGAAAAGGCAAGAGGCATTACCGGCGCGTCACCGGGCAGTTCTGCGAGTTGTACGATGAAGTGGGGTGATGGGGCAACCAAATATGACCAGGCGGAGAATGGCCCGGTTGTTGGCGTTGAGTTGGGCGCCCTGGGCGCTCCAGCGCGCCCATGCGGGGCAAGCCAGCCCGGATACCGCGGCGGACCTGAACAAGGAGCGGCGGTATCGCGCCGATGCCGAAGTGCTGATCCTTTCGATACCCATTCTGCACCGCCAGGGCGTAGGCGGCGGCAGCGTACTATGGCACGAATGGCGCGAGTCCGCTGGGCTGATGCGGCGGCTGGAGTTCACGGGCTATTCGAACCCGGAGCGCGCCGCCGGTTTGAACCGTTTGGGCATCGTGCGGGAGACGTCCTGCCGCCGGGATAGCGACGTGCACGAATCCAGCTATTTCGGCGTGATGACGGCTTCGCCGGAAGACAGCGCCGAAGAGGCGCACAAGGCTCTGGCATCCACCGCCACCGAGGCCATGTATACCGCCATTGAGGGGCGCATGGCGGAGCGACAGGTGGAGACCGCCAGTGTGTATTTCACCGGACCCGCGCGGTTTTCGCCCAGCCGCCGGAGCGAACTGATCGCGCGCGCCGAGCAGGCGCTGGCCACGGCGCCGCGAAAGCCGCCCGAGTTTCGCGTCGACGGCGCCATGCCACTTCCCTTCCTGCATGTGCTGGCGGAGGCGTTGCGTCACCCGGAACGCGGCCAGAGCGAATACGTTTACGCGGGGCGACTGTACCATCTGTGGGTGCGGCACGCGCCGGACACGCGCGCGACGGTGTACTTCCAGAAGCGCGGCATGCTGCGCGCGGGGGCCGGGGCGGCGCGCGTGGACGGCAAGGTCAGGCGCGCGGCAGGCGGCAAGGAGACGGAGTTCAGACTGTGGTTCGAAGAAGGCGCGGCCCAGCCGGTGCCTCTCAGGATCGATTTCCGGGCGAAGGCTTACTTGCGGTTGGTGTTTGAGGCGGAAGGTTAGCTCGGGACCAACTCCCCGGCGATCCGAGCCGCTGTGACCGGCGCCAGCAGAATCCCGTTCCGGTAGTGTCCGTAGGCCAGCCACAAACACGTCTCGTCCACGCGCCCGATCCGCGGCTCGAACCCCTCCACCGCCGGACGAAACCCCAACCACGCCGTGGGCGCCGCCGCCGCTCCCAGTTCGGGCAGCAGCTCTATCGCGCGCGCGTGTATGTCCGCCACGATTTGCAAATCCAGCGTGCGATCGAAGCCCACTTGTTCAGAGGACGTCCCCGCGATCGTGAATCCGCTAGACCGCTGCATTACATATGTATGACCATGGCGCAGTATCGGTCCCAATGTTCCGGGCTTCATCCAATACCCCAGCAAGTGTCCGCGCACCGGAAACGAAGCTGGAATCGGAATCCTGACGCCGCTGCCCGAGACTGCGATCGCACCACTCCATGCACCCGCAGCCAGTACCGCCGCCGATCCGGTGAGCACGCCCGTATCGGTCTCGATTTCCGCGCGATCGCGGCTTACCCGCACCGCCCGCACCAGCGTATGTTCGCGGATCCGTACGCCACGCTTCTCACAGACGCTACGAAGCGCCGGCATCACCTCCCGCGGATCGACCATGGCATCATCCGGATAGAAAAGTCCGCTCACCGTGACGTCGGCACGGATGCCCAGTTCCGATTGCGCCGCGCGGCGCGCCAGCAATTCCTGCCATTCGGCCTCCGTCCGCGCGATCTCGATCCCGCCGCAGCGCCGGTAATCGATCTCGAGGCCCGCTTCGCTCTTCAGCTCCGCGACGAACTCCGGATAGAGCGCCAGGCTCTGCAATGCAAATTCCGCCCACCCGCTGCGGCCGGCGATCTCTCCACCCGGCGCCAGCATCCCCGCGCCGGCCCAACTTGACTCGCCGCCGAGTGTACCCATATCCACCAGTGTGACGGCCGCTCCCGCCTGCGCCAGCCGCCAGGCAATCGAGCTGCCTACGATTCCACCGCCGATCACGACGACTTCGCTGGCATCCGGTGAACGAGCAGGCATCCAAACCATGTTAGAACCATGTTAGAGGAACCGGTTAGAGGAACCGGTTAGAGGAACCGGTTAGAGGAACAGGCTCACGTTATGCATCTGGTACCCGAAGTGCATGCGTAAGTACGGTTATTAGGGTTATAGCTGAGAGTTGTCAGATAAATCCCAAAAGGTTAACAGTCGCCACCCCGAGGCTAAAGCATCTCCTGAATTTGCAATAAGCTACCAGGCAATGGCGCGCGGCGCCCGGCTGGGATAACAATAAAAACGATACAAATGTCGATCGTGCGTCACAATGGATTGAAGTCCAGCCGCGAGCCTATGACTGAAACTGTGAAACCGGCCCAGAAACTCGGCCACAAACGCGAGGGCACCGCCGCAGCGCGGAACGTCTCCGCTTTGCTCGTGAACCAGTTGGATCCCCAGCACATCGTGGGTGTCGAAGAAATCGTGTTGCCGGACGGCGTCCCGGTTATTTCGGCCCGGGTCAGCTTTGATGGCGGCGGATCATGGAGGGAATCCTGGCCTTTGCCGGTCGAAAGACAGTGGGCCGGCGTGGTGGGACCGGTTCTCGCCATGGACGCCCACGGCACCGTGCACCTCGGCGCGCTGGGCCTCGACCCCGACCGTTCCCGAGCCTCTCTGATCGTCTACAGTTCGGAGGATGGCGGAATCCATTGGACGCTGCCGGAGGTCGTGCTCGATGGCGTGGCGGAGTGCTGCTACTCGATCGCCGCCGATCTCAACCCGCACAGCGCGTTTCAAGGCAGCGTCTATGTGGCCGCCGACATGGGCAATTCGCTGTGCTTCGCGCGCTCCTCCGACGGACGGTCATGGAAGGGCAGAGGACACACGCGGCCCGGGGTGCTACTTAGCGGGCTGTGTTTCAATCCCGAAGCGCTGGTGGATGCAACTGGCGCCCTGCACCTGGTATGGATGACCGGACCATCCGGCTGCAGTATCAAAGCGGTCCACTCGAGCGATGGCGGCGCCACGTTTGGCGCGCCCGTAACCGTCGCCGAAGGCATCATCGGCGTCCAGGAAGGGCTGCCCGAAACGGCCCCGACTACCTGCACCGCGCCCGACGGCGTGGCCCTGTGCGTATGGGCCGACGACCGGGAAGGTCGCGCTCGGATCTACTGCCGCCGCTCGCTCGACGGGGGCCAAACGTGGCTCGGCCCGCCCGCCGGCGAGCCTTTGGTGCCGGGTATCGGCATCCGCCAACACGAGTTCCAGCCGCATCTGATCTTGACCGCCGGCGGCGAGATCTGCTGCGCCTTCTACGAATACGGACCGAAAACGGAAGGCGGAGATTTGCTGGTCGATCTGGCCATGGTGGTCTCCTACGACCGCGGCGCCACGTTTACGAACCACATGGTGCTCAGCGAGCGGCCTTGGGATCCGGCGGTGGAACGCCCGATGTCCCGCGGCGCCACCTCCGGCGCGCTCACCTGGCTGGCTATGCGCTAAAAATCTTGGAGGGCGGGCTTTAGCCGGCGCGGGGCTTAAGCCCCGCATCAGCGGTCGCCCGTATTCACCGTTTGTCGCGCATGCCGCTTCAAATACCAGCAGGGTGAATCGTTATAGTGCGGAAACAGCGAATTCACGCAATCCTGCGGCGCCGGCGGATCAAACGAATACTGTGTCTTGCCGTCTTTCATCGGGATGACCCACGTCCGCTGCACGATGACGCTGCCGAACTGGACCCGATTGTGCGGAATCCGATATCTTAACGCGACGTAATCGCCCAGATAGACGAGCGCGCCCGTCAGCAGAAGCAAAATCGCGGCAGTGAGCAGTAAGCGCTTCAAATCTTCAAAAACAGCTTGCGCCGGTACATCCAGTAGAGCATGATCCAATAGGTCAGCAGCACCGCCGCACCCAACAGGAAGGGTTCCAGGCCCGGTCCCAAAAATCGGAAGGCATTCGGCCCCAGATGAATGCGGAACGAGCTGAAAACGAAGCGCTCGCACACGTGCGCAATCAGGTAAGCCGCGATCGAGTTCATGCCTACCACGACTAGCGGGAAAGCCCACTTGCGATAGCCCTTCACATCGATCACCCAGCTGAATGCTGCCGTGAACAGGAAACAGATGCCGCCGCTGAATAGGGTCCAACTGGGCGTCCAGATGCGTTTCACGATGGGACAAACGCCGGTAAAGTGCAGCAGCAGACCGGCCGCGACACCCGCTAATCCTGCCATAGCCAGACGCCGCATGGGGATCGCGGGCGCGTCCGCGCGCAGCCAGCGGCCCGCCGCCAGGCCCAGGATCATAGTCCCCAAGGTCGGAATAAAGCTGAGCGTCAGGTATCCGCCTTCATTGAAGACGAACGGCTGCCGGCGCGGGAACAGATTTAGAAACCACTGATCGAAGGCATTTCCCAGATTCGCGTTTTTGTTCCAGTGCGCGGCAAAGCCGGTCGAGAAGTGTGCCCAATCGGACGGCACGCCCACGGATTGCCAGTTGAATCCTGGCCCGGGGACGGGATAGAGCGCCCAAGCCAGCCAATAGCCTGTAAGGACCACGGCCAGCGCGATCCACTGCCAGCGCGGTTTGCGGAATCCCAAAAGGAAGAGGAGCGGATACCCCAACCCGATCTGGGTGAGCGTGTCTTCGAACGTGAAGTAGGTGCGCGAGCTGTCCATTGACCGCAGGAAGATGCCCAGCGCGATCAGCAGAAACGAGCGCCAGATGGCGTGCGCCCACATCTTGCCGAACTTGCCGCCCTTGGCCAGCCGGCTGGCGATGGAATAAGGCAGCGCCACACCCACCAGGAAAGAAAACGACGGCTGGATCATATCGTGCAGCGAGCAGCCGGACCACGCGACGTGCGTCTGGTTGTACCCCAGAAACGCCCAGAACCAATTGCCGGGGTAGGCGTGCGCCACGCGCGCCAACTCCAGAACCTCAGCCATCATCAGCAGCATCACCCAGCCGCGATAAGCATCTACGGCGATGTTGCGCGGCAGCGGTTGCGGAGCGCGGGTCCACTCGCGCGCCGGGGACACCGGATTGAGTGTCGCTTGCAAGCGTCACCTCCAAAGGGGAGATAGAATCGAAGTTACCACACAATGACGTGGGGCAGACCTCCTGTCTACGGCAGGTCTGCGGGGGGTCTCCAGACCCGCCTGCGCGAATTAATTGCGGGGCGTGGTGTCTTTGGGTGCGGCCAGGTAACCCGTGATCTGGTCCTTGCCCACCTCGTTCACCACCAGCTCATACGGCTGCTTCGCCTTGGCGACGTAAAACTGCAGCGGCTCGTTGATGCCCTTATCCTTCTTTTCCACCGTCTTGTCGTCTGCCAGCACTTCCACCGTGTACTTGTTCCGCTTTTTGTCGGTGCTCTTCAGCCTCAGCGAAATATCGCCCACGCGCTTGGCCTGCTTGTCCTTGCGCAGCAGCGTAAACTGGAAGTAATTGCGCTCGCCGAGCCTCTTGAGCGCGTCCAGTTCCTTGGCGTTGGTGGCCACGTATCCGCTCTGCACACCCAGATCGCCGATGGTCTTGTTCAGATTGGCGACGGTTTTTTCCAGCTCCGCCTTGGTGGTTCCCAAGTCCGTCTTTACGGTGCTGACATCCCCACTCACTTCGCCGATCTTGGCATTGGCGGTGGTGGCTTGCTGCTGGACATCGGTGATTTGCGATTGCACCTGCGCCTGCTGTTTGGCCTGGGCGTCCGTCAGTTGCCGCGCGAGTTGGTCGGCATGCGCCTGGGCCTCCTGTTTGGCGTGGCCGGCGGCCAGATTGGCCTGCTCGCGCGCGGCGGCCAGTTCTGCCTTCAAGGTATCCACACTGCGCCGTTGCGACGCCGTAGTAACCGAAGTGGCCTCTTTCAGCGCGGTGATCTCGGCCAGCATGTTCCTGGCGGTCTCACGGTCTTCGGTACGCGTGGTCTCCACGCGATACCACAATGCAATATTGGAAACCAACAGGGCGATTAGCCCTCCGGCCACCAGTGCGGTTTTCACACCCGAGCCACTCGGCGGGGGTGTATACATCGGGCTGCTCACGTGTGTTTACTCCTCGAGGTAAGAACCATTCCATTATAGACTGTTACGCAAAGATTTACGTTTCAGGTCGGGCCAGGTTGCAACTCGAAACTTTGCCCAGGTGTGGGGACCATTACGTCTACACCGTATTGCGAATGTATGACGCTCGCCAACGCCTGCGACTGCGCCTGCTCTCCGTGTACCAGGAAGATTTTCTTCAGGTGGGGCGCCAGCGGCTTTAGCCACGCGATCAGCTCACCTTGATCGGCGTGTGCGCTTAACTCGTCCAGGCTCGAAATTTCGGCGCGCACCGTTACCGGCTCACCGAACACGCGCACCTCGCGCATCTTTTCCACCAGCTTCCGCCCCAGCGTGTCCTGGGCTTGAAAGCCCGTAATCAGCACCGTACTGCGGGCATCCTCCAGATTGTTCCGCAGGTGATGCAGGATGCGGCCCTGCTCGCACATGCCGGACGCGGAAATCACGACGAACGGACCGTGCAGGTCATTCAGCTTCTTGGATTCGGAAGCCTCCCGGATATATTGCAGGCGGCTGAAGCCGAAGGGATCCTCGCCGTCCAGTAGATATCGCCGCGTTTCCGCGTTGAAGCACTCCACGTGCTTGCGGAATATCTCGGTGACGTTCACCGCCAGCGGGCTATCCACGAAGATCGGAATGCTGGGTATCTCGCCCGCATTGGCCAGTTGATGCAACAGCAGCACCAGTTGCTGCGTGCGGTCCACCGCGAAGGCCGGTACGATAATGCGCCCGCCGCGCGCACAGGTGCGGTTCACCACATCGCGCAGCTTGCCGATGACGTGCGTCGCGCTCTTATGAAAGCGGCCGCCGTAAGTGCTTTCAAGGATCAGGTAGTCGGCCGGCGGCAGGGCGTCGGGCGGACGCGTAATGGGCAGGTTCGGACGGCCCAGATCGCCCGAATACGCGAGGCGCACGCGCACGGCGCCATTGCGGTAGTGCAAAATCAACGAAGACGAACCCAGGATGTGGCCGGCATCGTAACACTCATAACTGAGGTGTGCGTCGAGGGTCTTGGGTGTGTAATAGCCGACCTGCTGAAACAGCGGGAGAGTGCGCTCGGCATCCTGCATGGTGTAGAGCGGCACTACCGGATCCGGCCCGCTGGCGGTTGCCAGGTCCCCGTTATGCCGGCGGGCGGCGCGCTTGTTGACGAACTCGGCATCCTTCTCCTGGATATGCGCCGTATCGCGCAGCATGGCGTCGCACAAGTCGCTGGTGGCCGGGGTCGTGTAGATCGGCCCGCCGAAGCCGCTTCTCACCAGTGTGGGCAGGTTGCCGCTGTGATCGATGTGCGCGTGCGAGAGCAGGACCGCGGCAATAGACGCGGCATCCACCTGCAGATGGCGATTCTTATAATCGGCTTCTTTGCGCCGGCCTTGCGCCAATCCGCAATCGAGCAGGTATTGCTTGCCGTCGACTTCAAGCTGATGCATGGAACCGGTCACTTCGCCGGCGGCACCGCGGAATGTCAGTTTCATATGCGGGTGGGCGGAGAGCCATGGTAACGCAGAGTGTTGCTTTGGAGGGCGGGCTTTAGCCGGCGCGGGGCTTCAGCCCCGCTTGCTGACCTCGAGGCAGCATAGCCGCAAACCAAAACTTCGGTCGAGCGGGGCTGAAGCCCCGCGCCGGCTAAAGCCTCAATGCCACTTAGTTTTCGCGCGACCGAACACCTGCATAAATTGTGGGGCAGGACTCCAGTCCTGCGGCCGACGTCCACGTCGGCCTGCCCGCGTTTGGAATGGTTGATTCCGTGCGCAAAGGGCGGGTCCTGGAGGACCCGCGCAGACCTGCCGTAGACAGGAGGTCTGCCCCACAAATTATGCAACATTGCCAATATTGGGATAACTAAGTGACATTGGGCTAAAGCCCGCCCTCAAACCAGCGCGCGCGAATGTCGGGTTATTTGGCAGCTTCCGAACCCAACCGGCTGGCCAGCGGATGCAATTGTCCGGCGTATTTGTTGCCAGGCTTCTGGCGATAGGGCACCGCCGACGGTGAAGATAACTGTTCGAACGTAAACGAGCATATGCGCATGCCGGGATAAAGCGCCACGGCCATGCGGCTCAGATTGCTCAGCTCGAGCGTGGCCTTGCCGGTCCAGCCAGGATCGAACAATCCGGCGGTGCCGTGTACGATGATGCCGATGCGTCCCAGGCTGGAGCGGCCTTCCAGGCGCCCGAGCACATCGGCATCCAGTTCGAGCGATTCGAGCGTTACGGCCAGCACAAAATCGCGCGGCTGCAGGACGAACGGTTCGTCCGGCTGCACTTCGATGGTGCGCATGATGTGTTGCAGGCTGGCGCGATCGCGCGGATCGATAAAAGCCTGGCGGCTGTATTCGAAGACATTGAACTCACTGCCCAACCGGAAATCCACCGAGCAGCTGCCGAATTGCTCGGGTGGCAGTTCGGGCGCGATCTTGATCTTGCCAGCTTCGATGTAGCGCTTGATGTCTACATCCGACAGAACCATGGCGGGCCTCCGGATAGGGTATCGTAACGCAGTTTGGAATAGCAGCGTGCGCCACCCATGCTACCTAGCGGCGGCGAAGGTCTGTGCGATCAATTCCTGCGCTTCCTTCTGTATCCTCCGCAAATGGTCCTCACCCAGAAAACTCTCCGCATAGAGTTTGTATACGCTCTCGGTTCCCGACGGGCGCGCCGCAAACCAGCCGTGCGCAGTCACCACCTTCAGTCCGCCGATCGGCTCGCCGTTGCCGGGCGCGGTGGTCAAGGTGGCTACAATCTTTTCACCCGCGAAATCGGCGGCATGCAACTCTTCCGGCGAAAGCTTCAGCAGCACAGCCTTCTGCCCGGGCGTGGCCGGCGCATCGATGCGCTCATAAACGGGCGCACCGAACTTCTCCGTCAGTTGACGATATATCTCGCCGGGATCGCGGCCGGTGCGCGCCAGAATCTCAACCGCCAGCAGTCCCATGATGATGCCGTCCTTATCGGTCGTCCACACGGTGCCGTCGCGCCGCAGAAACGACGCGCCCGCGCTCTCCTCGCCGCCGAAGCCGAATGTGCCGTTCACCAGCCCATTCACCATCCATTTGAATCCCACGGGCACTTCCACCAACTTCCTATTCAGGTCGCCGGCCACGCGGTCGATCATGCTGCTCGACACCAGCGTCTTGCCCACCGCGGCTCGCGCGGGCCACCCGGGGCGGTGTTGGAAAAGGAACGAAATCGCCACGGCCAGGTAGTGATTCGGATTCAGCAGGCCCGCGCTGCGCGTCACCACGCCATGCCGGTCGTGATCGGTGTCGCAGGCGAAGGCCACATCGAAGCGGTCCTTCAACGCGATCAGCCCGGCCATAGCGTACGGTGACGAACAATCCATGCGGATCTTGCCGTCCCAATCCACGGACATGAAGCGAAAAGTGGGATCGGCCGTGTCATGCATCACCGTGAGCGGCACGCCATAGCGTTCGCTGATGCGTGCCCAATACGCAATGCCGGCGCCTCCCAGCGGGTCTGCGCCCACGTTGAGCTGCGCGCCCCGGATCGCGTCCATATCCAGCACGCTCGCCAGATCGTTCACGTACGCGGAAACATAATCGTGCTGGTGTGTTGTCGATACTTTGCGCGCGGCGGTCACCGGCATGCGCAGCACGTCGCGCAGCCCGCCCTTCAGGATCTCGTTGGCACGGTCCTCGATCCAGCGCGTCGCGCCGGTGTCCGCCGGTCCGCCGCTGGGCGGATTGTATTTGAAGCCGCCGTCCTCCGGAGGATTGTGGGAAGGCGTGATCACGATACCGTCGGCCAAGCCGTCCGCGCGCCCGCGGTTGTAAACCAGAATCGCGTGTGACAACGCCGGCGTCGGCGTGTATCCGCCGGCACTGTCGATCATGGTGTCCACGCCATTGGCCGCCAGCACTTCCAGGGCGCTGACCCAGGCCGGTTCGGACAGCGCGTGCGTATCCATAGCCAGGAATAGAGGTCCCGTGATATTTTCCTGCTTGCGGTGTTGGCAGATGGCCTGCGTGATGGCGAGGATATGGGCCTCGTTGAACGACAGCGAGAACGACGATCCCCGGTGCCCCGAAGTGCCGAATGCTACGCGCTGCGCGGGCACGGCGGGGTCGGGCTGGCCCGTGTAGTAGTCCGCGACCAGGCGGGGAACATTTACCAGCATATCGGGAGTGGCAGGCTTGCCGGCGCGAGGATCGAGTGACATTTCCCCATTCTCGCTCTATCGGGTATCCTTTAACATGCCCTTGCACAATTCCTATCCGGAGATCTGGCTGATCCGTCACGGTGAGACGGCGTGGAGCCTTTCGGGGCAGCATACCGGCCGCACGGACCTGCCGCTTACGGCGGCCGGCGAGCAGCGCGCGCGCGAGGTCGGCAGGTTCCTGGCGGGACGGCCCTTTGCCCTGGTGTTGACCAGCCCGCTCACGCGCGCGCGGGAAACCTGCCGCCTGGCCGGCTACGGTGAGGTGGCCCAGATCGAACCAGACCTGCGCGAATGGGACTACGGCGATTATGAGGGGCGCACCAGCGAGCAGATCCAGGAAAGCGTGCCGGGCTGGACCATCTGGACCGGACCGGTTCCGCACGGCGAAACCATCCAACAAGTGGCCGCGCGGGCCAGCCGGGTGATTGAACGTGCATCCGGCGCCGCGGGCGATGTGGCGTTGTTTGCGCACGGACATCTGCTGCGGATATTGACGGCCTGCTGGCTGGGAATAGCGCCGGATGGCGGGAGGTTCTTCGCGCTTTCGGCCGGCTCCCTCAGCGTGTTGGGCCATGAGCACGAGACACGCGTCATCTCGCAATGGAATCTGCAGGCTGTGGGGCAGACCTCCAGGTCTGCAGCGGGTCTCTAGACCCGCCTCCAGCGCGCTCCCTCCCGCTAGTGCGCCAGCGGCGAACTCAACGACGGCGTCGGCGCGGGCTGGCCATCCGGTGCTGGCGGCGCCACGATATCTTCGGGGTTCAAATACGAAGCGAATCTCCAGTTATTGTTGTCCAGTTGAAACAGAGCTACCTCGCTGCCGGACAGTTCAAATCGCGGGATGCACGCTTTCAGATCGTCGGAAGCTTTATCCCAATCGATGTCCCAGCGGAACGAGACCTGCTTGGTGCCCGGCTGGCCGCCGTCCGTGATGCCGTTCACCTCGATGCGATAGGGTCCCTTCAGCAGAATCTCGTGGCCTCGGCCGGATTCCTTCAAGCTGATGGCCGTCACCGCCTTGCCGCCCTTTTCCGTCAATCGATAGGTGGTGGACCAGGCATTGCCGCTGTGGTCGGTGACTTCCACCAGCTTCCATAGGTCGTTCTTTACGCCGCACTCGATCAGGTCGTCGGAATGAAACGTCACTTTGAAATGGTTCATGTGCTCCTGCGACCAAAGCTGCGTAATGGCCGCGGCGGCCGCCTCCGGAGCAAGGTCGGGAGGCGGCGGGGGATCGGACGCGCATCCAATTAGCGCGCTCGACGCCGCTATCAGCAGCACGGCCACACCGTTACGAAGATTCAAACCTCCAATTCCAGGCTTCATTGCTGCCACCAGAATAGACCCATCGGACGATCTTTCGCACGCTATCAATCGTTAATCGCTGTCGCGCAACCCTGCCGGTATGCGATCATGCGGTGTTCCACCTAAGGGTCTAAAAACTATGAAACGTGTTTGGCTCGCCGCGGCGACCGCCGTATGTTGTGGCCTGGTGATGGCGGGCGGCGAATTGCAGCGGGAAGTTGTGTCCATCGGCTACGCCAAAGAGAAAGGCGTCGTGGCCGCCGCCTATAGGGGCGGCCAGGTAGTCGTTTGGGATTTCGAATCGGGGCTGGTGAAGCATGTCTACAATGCGTCCGCGCCGCGCAGCACACTGAACCAGCCGCTGGCGCATTTCAGTGCCGCCGGCCGGCGGCTGGCATTTACGCAGGAGGGCGACGCCGGCCTGGTGTCTTACGCGACGGATACGGGCGCCTCAACCCTACTGGTGCCGCGCAGATTGCTGGTCAAGGGGATCACCGCTTTCAGTTGGTCGCAGCAGTCCGATGCGATGCTGGTGGCCATTGGCCGCGATATTTTTCTGATCAACGCGCAGGGGCACACGCTGTGGCAGCGCCGCCTGGAGACCCGCGCCATCATCACAGATGTGGCGTGGCATCCATCCGAGAGTTACTACACAGTAGCGACTGACGATGGCGAGGTATCCACATGGGAAACCGCCAGCGGCCGGGTGATCAGTTCCACCAAACTGGATGTCGGCCGGCCTGGCACCGCCGTCAGCGTGGGCTGGACCAGCGAAGACTCGCTGGCTGCATGCGTACATGGACGCAACTTGTCCGTGCTCGATCCCGAAACGCTGAAGCCGAAGAAAACGACCGACTGCGATTGCAGCGACTTTACCTGGTCGCCCGCGGGCAAAGAAATTTTCGCCTGGGCCCCGCCGAACATCGCGATCTTCAGCGAGGCCGGCCAGCGCGCGCGAGAGATTCGCACGCCATTCGAGGGGGATGGCCCGATCGTGTGGGCCGGGGAAGGCCGCCTGCTGACGGCTTTCTCGGATTCGACAGTGGTGCTGCGCGACGCCCGCAGCGGCAAAGTCCTCCGCACGTTCGCGCCCTAGACTACATGGACTAGCGCCCCAGGCTGGAAGCGGGTCTTCGGGCGCGAGTAGCATATTCGAACGAATCGTGTAGCCATAGATGTGATAATCTCGTCAACATTATGAAATATGTTCCGCTGCTCCTTTTTGCCCCTCTTCTGCTGGCGGAAGAGAAGGTCGATCTCTTAACCGTGAACCGCATTAAGGCGGAGGAATTCCAAAACTCCAAAGTGATGGAGAATGCATTTTACCTGGCCGACGTCTACGGTCCCCGATTGACAGGTTCGCCGGGCTTGAAGGCCGCCGCGGAATGGGCGGTCCGCCGCATGACCGAGTGGGGGCTGGCCAACCCCGGCATGGAAAAGTGGGGGCCATTCGGGAAGGGCTGGACTTGCGTCCATTTCAGCGCGCAACAAAAGGAACCACAGTTTGCGCCGCTGAACGGCTTCGCGCGCCCGTGGTCGCCGGGCACCAATGGCGCAGTTTCCGGAGAGCCGGTGCTGGCTGTCCTCAGGACCGATGCCGACCTCGAAAAGTTCAAAGGAAAGCTGAAGGGAAAGATCGTGCTGCTAGAGGATGCCCGGCCGTTGGTCTCGGAGACCGAACCGGACTTGAAGCGATTCACCGACACCGAACTGGCATCGGAGATGCTGGCGCCCGATCCTTCGGCGCGCTCGCCGTTTGCGAACCCGATTCCCCTGGTACCCGGACAGCCGCCGCGAGCTGCCGGACCGGGACCGGGGCAGCCATTCGATCGCGAGGCGCGCGAGAAGTTTCGCGATAAGGTGAACCAGTTTCTGACTGACGAAGGAGTGCTGGTGACGTTGACGCCGAGCTATCGGGCCACCAGCGGCATCGTATTCGGCATGAATGCCGGATCGCAGGATCCCAAGAAGCCGCTGCCGCCGCCGTCGGTGGCGCTCGAAGTCGAGCAGTACAACCGCATCGCGCGGCTCATCGACAAAAAGATTCCGGTCACGCTGGAATTCGATATTCAGAACAAGTTTTTGGACGATACGCTGGATTCTTTCACGGTCACCGGCGAACTGCCCGGCGCGGCCAAGAAAGACGAACTGGTGATGCTGGGTGCGCACCTGGATTCGTGGACGGGCGGCACGGGCGCGACCGACAATGGCGCCGGCAGCGCGGTGGTGCTGGAGGCCATGCGCATATTGAAGGCCCTGGATCTGAAGATGCCGCGCACGGTGCGTATGGCGCTATGGACCGGCGAAGAAGAAGGGCTGCTGGGATCGCGCGCCTATGTGAAGGAACACTTCGCGGATCGCGAAACCATGGCACTGAAGCCGGAGCATGCCAGGCTTTCGGGCTATTTCAACCTGGACAACGGCACGGGAAAGATCAGGGGCGTTTACCTGCAGGGCAACGACATGATGCGGTCCATCTTCCAGGCGTGGCTCGATCCATTTAAGGACTACAGCGCAAATACGGTGACCATCCGCAACACGGGCGGCACGGATCACCAGTCGTTCGACGCCGTGGGCCTGCCCGGCTTCCAGTTCATTCAGGATCCCATGGATTACTCGAGTGACACGCATCATTCGACCGCCGACATGTACGACCATTTGCAGGCTGGCGACCTGATGGAGGCTTCGGCGATTATGGCGGCGGTGGTTTACGACGCCGCTACGCGCGATGAAATGCTGCCGCGCAAGCCTTTGCCGAAACCGCAGCCGCCCAGACGGCGAGAGGGAGAAGAGGGACGGCCGGTGACTGCCGGCGCCAGCAACTGAACTGCCGTGGGGCAGACCTCCAGGTCTGCGGCGGGTCTCCAGACCCGCCTGTTGATCATCGAGTTCTTTGAGAGAGGGTGCGGCCGGCGGCCTGAGAGGCCGCCCCACAAAAAGGCCAAAAAAAGACCGGGCGCTCGTTAGAACGCCCGGTTAGAGGAGCACCTGCAGGTTGTTCGGAGGTCGCAACCCGCAGGGGTGGAGGAGACCGACGATTACCCGAGTAAACCCCCGTGTCCCAGGCAACCAACTTCCCAACCTGAGACGCGGTAGCGCGCCAGTAATGGCGGAAGAACCAAGTCTACCACATTTGCTTTAGCGGAGCGGAAGCAACCCGGCGCCGAAACCATCGGCACATCGTCTTTATAGGCCAACAGCAGTAGATTACCGGGTTCAACGGGCGCCAGGAAACGCTCGACCTTGCCACCGGCCTTTTCCATGGCCCGCCCGACTACATCTTCCGGACCTGCCGGCGCAGTGGTGGAAGCGATCATGATCAGGGCGGGTTTCGAGCGCAGCAATTGCAGCAGGCTTCTGCCTACCGAGGCTTCATCCTCGGTGCAGGAGAGGGCGAAGGTGGGGGACACGCCGAAGTGTTCCAGGCGCTGATGCATAATGTTTTCAAACAACTGGCGGGCGCGTTCTCCATTGAGCGGATCGGTGTACAAAACGCCTACAGTGGGGTTGCGCATGGGGCGCGCTTGCAAGATCGGACCGCGCTCTTTGATCATGCTGACCACGGCATCCAACTGCGTGCGTGAAACGGCAAAGGGCGCGCTCTTCACCGTAGCTATGCGCTGCCCCGGCGTCGCAAAACCGAAATTCAGCCCGGTGGCGATTACCACGCTGCCGCTGCAGTTGATCTGCTTCAGCAGTTCGTCGTCGACCAGCACGCAACATTTCTCGGTGGCCTGCAAATTCGCCCGTCCGCCGGCCGCCAGGCGGATTTCGAGGCTGCCGCAGCCGATCTCGCTGGCGACCGCGCAGACTGCATCGTCTTCGCCGATCTCGCCATCTTCCAGTTCGGTCACCCAAATGGATGCCATGCCCTCGGATTCGAGGACGCGGATGTCGTCGTCGCTGATTACATGTCCTTTCGCCAATAGTTTCTTGCCGCCGGGGCGAAAGACGGTGCAGCACAGCACCCGGCCATTCGATGATTTCACATCAACCGTTTGGGCTCGCATGTTTCCTCACTCCAGATATTAAAGACTGCTTTGTCCTATTGCAGATTATAGTGTATGTTGCCGGGAAATTCATCTCCGAAAATCCAAATATTATTCGGCGATCGGGACTATGACCCCGCGTTTGCGGGTATTCCCATGGGGCTGAGCGGAGGACTAGCCGCGCAGTACAGGCAGTTGGACGAACTGCATGTCTTCACTTTGGCGGTATTGTTGATTATTTCTAGAGTAATCGGGGCGTAGAACACGCAGGACCGCGATTTCGTCACAGCATTGAAACTTTGGGCAACGTACGCAGTCCTTCCACGCCTTCAACGGCAGCTCGCCGCGTTCGACTTCGGCGAAGCCCATCTTGCCGAAAAAGCCGGGCACGTAGGTGAATGCGAACACGGCGTCCAGCGAATACTCCACCGCCTCGCGGATCAGAGCTTCGATCAGCCGCCGGCCAATGCCGTTTGTCTTAACCTCTTCGGCCACGGCCAACGACCGAATCTCCGCGATGGAAGGCGTGTAAAAATGCAGCGCGCCGCAGCCCACCAGGCGGCCTTCCCTCACGATGACGGAGAAATCGCGGATGTCTTCCGAAACCTCCAACTCCGTGCGCGGCAGCATGACTCCCTTGGTCGCGTAGCCGTTGATCAGCGCCAGGATTGGCCCGATATCGTGCATGGCAGCTTTTCGGACCAGGAACTCCCGAAGCAATGCGGTTTCGCCGGCATGCTCGAATACCCCGTCTTCCCGCAGGGCGCTGATCATTGCGGCGTAAACCTCCTCCACCGACAAGCGGGTGCCTGTCTCTTCGCCTGCCAGTATACGTTCCAGAACGTGATCCGCCGCGCCCGCGCAGATGCGCACTTGGAGCACGCCCTGGCCGAGTGCGCTGTGCGCGGCATTGAGCTTGGCCAGCATCCCGCCGGTGGCCACACCCGCGGCGATCAGCGATTGGCTCGATTCCATACTCAGCCGCGGCATCAGGCGCTTGCTTTCATCGAGGACGCCCGCCACGTCGGTGAGGAAAACCAACTGTTCGGCGCCAAACGCCACGGCGCAGGCCACGGCCATCTGATCGGCGTTGACATTATAAAAGCGGCCCTCCCGGTCGCCCGCCACGCATGCCACCACCGGCAGAAAACCGGCCGCCAGCAGCGCATGGAGCAACAGCGGATCGGCGCGCGTGACGCGGCCGACGCTTCCCAACGCAGGGTCCATTTGCTCGGCTTCCACCAGGCCCGCATCGATACCGGATATGCCTACAGCCCGCGCACCCGCATGGGTCAGCGTGGCGACCAGCTGCCGGTTTACGCTTCCGGCCACTACCTTGACAACCGCATCGAGAACAGCCGGCGTGGTCACCCGCAGCCCGTTGACGAACTGGCTCGCGACGCCGCGTTCGGCGAGATATCGCGTCATCTGCTGGCCGCCCCCATGCACGATCACCAGCGCGGCGCGACCGGCGATGGCCGCGATCTGCCGCGCCAACTCTTCGCGCGTGGCGTCGGCATCCAGCAGCGTACCGCCGATTTTCACGAGCAACTTCACAGCAGCCCCTCCGTCTCCGGGTACCCGAGCAGCAGATTCATGTTCTGCACCGCCTGCCCGGCCGCGCCTTTTACCAGATTATCGATGGCGCTGACGACTACCGCCCGTCCGGTGGCGGCATCCACGGCGGCTCCGATATCGCAATAGTTGGTGCGCAGCACCGCGTGCAGGTCCGGCAGATGGCCCGCGGTGTACAGCCGGATGAAGGGCTCGCCGGCATAGCGCCGCGCGTAGATGGCCAGCAGATCGTCGGCCGTGGCGGCTTGTGCAGTGCGGAAATAAATAGTCTCCAGGATGCCGCGGTCCACCGGCAGAAGCTGGGCGGTGAAGCTGAACTCGCGCTCCTCCAGGCCGGAAATCATGAGCACCTCAGGAACGTGCCGGTGATGGAGGACCGCGTAAGCCGAAAAGTTGCCCACGACCTCGCAAAAGCTGGTCTTGAGCGAGGGCTTGCGGCCCGCGCCGCTCACACCCGACTTGGCATCGCAAACGATACCGGCCTGGCGATCGACGATGCCGGCGTCGAGCAGCGGGCGGATGGCCAGGTTGGCTGCTGTGGGATAGCAGCCGGGATTGGCCACCAGGCGGGCGGAGGGGATGCGCTCGCGGCAGAATTCCGGCAATCCATAAGCGGCTTCGGCCAGCAGTTCGGGCTGCGTGTGGGGCTCCTTGTACCAGGCGGAGTACGCGGCGGGCGTGCGCAAACGAAAAGCGCCGCTCAAATCGATTACTTTGCGCGCCGGCCGCGAGGAGGGCAGGCGCGAGCTCCATGGAAACTTCCGGCGGGGTGGCCAGGAAAACGATGGAGATCCCTTCGGTGCGCACAATTTCCGGCGTGCAGTGGGCATGGCGTGGGCCGGATGAAGTGTGGGTACGGGGGTGGACGCCGGCGTCTTCGCGATGCTCGAGGAGGATGGGGGAGACGCGCGGATGGCGTTCGAGTATGCGGGCGAGTTCGGCGCCACTATAGCCGCGGTATCCGACGATTCCTGCCAGGGTGTCCATTGGTTATTTATTCGGTATAATGTATAAAAATACTATACCACAGGACTATGCCACACATACTGGTGAAGGTTTAAATATGCATAGCGCGAGAGCGCCTATTTTGGTGATGGTGGAGCAGCGATGGTCTGCTGATGAGATTCGGCGGCTGCAATCTTTCCAAACTCAGCTCGAAGATAAGCACCCAATACGACGGCAGTGACAGTCCAAATAATCCCGACGACCCATAGTAAAGTTTTTCCTGCGACCTTCGCGGAGTGCACGTCTTTGCTAACTTCTCGGATCTCCTTTGCGAGGTCCTCCAGCTTCCGGTCGCGTTCCTTGGCATGCTCCTTCAGGGAGTTTACGGCCTCCGTGAGTCTGCCTAATTCGTGATGTATTGTGCCGACGAGTTCAACCGTGTAGCTATAATCACCAGACGGAAGTGGCGGTGATATCGTTGGAAATGCTTCTGGCGTCGTTGCGCCAGTCTTCGGGGGGCGCGGACCCCTTCCCGATTCAGCCATCAGCCACCAGCTTTAACTGTCGTTTTTGCTGCTAGCCACTCCCAAAGGTCTGGCTGAGCGCGTCCGAAGTAGCCGCGCACAGGTAGCACGAAGAATGTCATGGTTTCGGCAAATCCGAGCGCGTCAGTTAGGCTTTTTGAGGTGGCCGCGGGAGAATCAATGATCCATTTGCCAGCTTCAATAGTGTAGAGATTCTCCGGTGCAATCTTTGTCGATAGCGCGACCCCGATTGCGGGCGCGGAGTCTTGAAGTGCGACCAGAAAGAAAAGCGCCATCCGTTACAACGCTACCATATCGACAATCCGCTTGGCTGTATCGGCGCTAGCCTTACGCCAGTACTCTGCCAGCGTGCACCTTTGGACCGCGAGCCCCGCAGCTATCGCCGTCGGCCGCGGAGCCATGTATGAAGGCAGCGATCACTGATGCGTGTCCCAGTTGACAAGAATATTCTCCTACGCAGCGCCCGTGACCTCGCCCACTGGTGGCCTCGCGGGCCATCGCCCGCGCGTACAGCCAAAACGACTCAGCATGTACGCTTCGTTTTATTGAAATGCCTATTGTATTAGGCAAGTTGCTTGCAAATAGCGATGATGCCTAATATGCTAGGCATTCTGATGGACTTGGTCACTATAGGCAACCAGATCGCAATGCGCCGCAAAACGCTCAAGCTCAGCCAAGCCGCGCTCTCGCACAAGGCGGGCGTCAGCCGCGCTACGCTCGACGCGCTGGAAAACGGACGCGCCGGCGAACTGGGCTTTTCAAAACTCACCAGGTTGCTTGCCCCCCTTGGGCTAGAGCTGACGCTCCAGACGGCAAGGTCGCACCGCCCCACCCTCGACGAATTGATGCAAGAGGATAGCGATGATAAAAGTCTGGACCGACGCCGCTGAGGCTGGGCTGCTGGACCGTTCCGGCGAGCGTGGCGGCACGTTCGCCTACCTGCCGGGGGTGCCTGACGCGCGCGCGGTATCCGTTACGATGCCGGTGCGCCTTCCGTCCTGGAGCGTGCCATTTGGCCTGCCTCCCATCTTCGAGATGAACCTGCCGGAGGGGTTTCTGCGCGAGCGTCTGCGCCTGGCCTTCGCGAAGGCCACCGGCACCTTTGACGAATTTGACCTGCTGTCGATCGTGGGCCGCTCGCAGGTTGGCCGCATCCGCTATACCGGCGACCAGGAGCAACTGCACGAGGACGTGCCGTTTCAGTCGGTTGACGAGATTCTCGAACGCAAGCGCGGCGGCGACCTGTTCCGCTACCTGCTTGAGAGGTTCGCGTCCTTCTCCGGGATCAGCGGGGTCCAGCCCAAGATCCTCGTGCGCGACGAAAAAGCCTTCGCCGAGATGCAGCATGCCGGCCACCGCCTCTCCCATAGCCACCGGGGCGCGACGCATATCGTGAAGCTGTGGGAGCGGAATGAATTTCCGCAGCTTGCCGCCAACGAGTATTTCTGCCTGACTGCGGCGCGCAAGTGCGGACTCGAAGTGCCCCCCTATCGCCTGGCAGAAGACGGCATGGCGCTCGTCATCGACCGCTTCGATCTGCGCATGGACGGGACCTATCGGGGATTCGAGGATTTCTGCGCACTCAACGCCCGCAGGACAGACGAGAAATATCGCGGCAGCTACGAGACCTCGGTGATAAAGCGATTCGGTCAGTTTGCGAACTCCACCCATGTCAACGAGGACGTGGAGAAGCTCTTCATGCTGATTGCGCTTAACTGCGCGCTTCGCAATGGCGACGCCCATCTAAAGAATTTTGGGATCGTCTATGACGCTGTACAGGGCGAAGCACGACTCGCGCCAGTCTACGATCTCGTGACAACGTCCGTGTACCTCCCGAAAGACAGCCTGGCCCTGATCCTCAATGGTTCGACCAGATGGCCGACGGCAAAGGAACTCAGAAAGCTGGGCGAAACAAGGGGCGGGGGTACACCCTCGAGGATCAGGCAGATTCTGGAACGCATCGCAGAAGCGATTCAGGAGACCACAAGAGAAGTCCACTCCTATAAGAGGGAGCATCCGCAGTTTGCCGAGATTGGACAACGGATGCTGCAGGAGTGGGAGAGCGGTGTGAACACCTCGCTGCGCGGCTGAGGCCCCTACCCTATTCCGTCGCATATCGTCCGCGTTTTGGGTGGTGACTCCTTAAATGCAGGAAAGCTGCGATTGTCATCCATGCAGCTTTCAACGAAGTCGCGCCAATCACGCTGCTCGCGATTCCAAATTTCCGTCTGGTTAACCAACCGACGCGGTACAACGACTCATGTCCTGGGCGCGCCAATCCGTTGGCCGGTTTTAAGGTGACCTTCTATGGCCGGTTTGGGGCGACCCCGAGAGACCAGCCCCAGAAGTTGGCCGCTCCATGACGCGCCCCTCCCAGCAAGTAAGGAGCCGGGTACAATGTAAGGAGCATGGACACCATCGCGTTAAGCACCGTAACCAGCAAGGGACAGATCACCATTCCCAAGCAGATCCGCGATCGCCTGCGTCTTCAGGCCGGCAGCTGCGTAGAGTTCCACGTCGACCGGCAAGGACGAGTGACCATGCGCCCCCGCAAAAATGTAGATATTCGCGAGCTGAAGGGGATTGTCCGGAGTAGACGAAAAACCCCTGCCGCCGTAGACGAGATGAATGAAGCCATTGCCCGGGGCTGGGCTGGGCAATGAGAGGCCTCGACACGAACGTGCTGGTTCGCTATCTGGTGGCGGACGATGTCAAGCAGACAGCCTTGGCGGAGGGATTCGTGGAACAATGCCGGGCCGCGGGCGATTTCCTGTATCTTTCGGTTGTGGTCCTGTGTGAGTTGGTTTGGGTGTTGAGCAGTGTCTACGGGAAAGTCAAGGTGGAAGTTGTTCGCATACTGGAACTGATCCTGCAAACGAAACAATTTCAAGTAGAGAACGATGCGCTCGTGCGCCGCAGCCTGGAAGCGTTCCGGACCGGAAGAGGCGATTTTGCAGACTATCTGATCGGCGAAACCGGCCGCACGGCGGGTTGCGATGATTGCGTCACCTTCGACCGCGCCCTGGCGGGTGCCGCTGGGTTCACTGTGTTGCGCTAACGTCGTGGGGCCAGTCACTGACTGTTGCACCGCTCCGGCCGCTGAAAATAAAGGAAAAGCGGGAATCCGCCCCAATCTCCCAACGATTTCCAATGCTACGCTCAGCTCAGGTCAACATCCTGTTCGCGGCACAAACCGATTGATCGTCCGGCACATTTTTATGTGGAAATTACCATTTGAAGCCAAACTATGGGGGTATCGGCCGTGCGCAAATGGGGGTATTGGCTCCCTACCGGCGACCCCAATCCACCTGCTCAATCCGCCCGATCACGAACATATAAAAGAACGCGCCCGCCAGCGCAAACCCTGCAGCTACCGCGAAAGCCCAAAAAAACTGTCCCGTCGTCGCCACCACCAAACCGGTCAAAGCCGGAGCCGCTACGCCAGCCAGGTTGCCGACGCCGTTCTGCACCGCTGTCCATTTTCCGGCTGCCGGCGGACCCGCCAGCGTCTGGATCAGCGCCCAGTGATTCGAGCTCCACAACCCAAAGCACACGCATGCCAGAAACAGCAGAATCATGGCGGTATCCTTGTTGTCCACTATCGCCACCGGCAGAATGATCGTGGACAATGTCAGTCCACCTACGGTGAATGTCTTGCGCACGCGTGTGGGTGTGGCGCCGGCGGCGATCCAGTGGTCCGAGAGCCATCCGCAGAACGCCGAAGAAACTCCGATCGCCAGAAATGCCAGCGCACTCATGTTAGCCATGTGATCTTTGGAAAAATGGCGCTCCTTAACCATGTAAGACGGCAGCCAGGTGAGCAGAAAATACCAGTAGTAATTGCCACAAAACAATCCGCCGAACGAACCCCAAGCCGAGCGCTGCCCCAGTATCCGGATTACGGCGGGTGGTTCCACCAGGTGCGCCGCCGTGACGATGCCTTTCCCCCGCGGCATCCACTTCAGCCAGGGTATGAGCCAGATCAGGCTGGCGGCGCCCAGCACCACGAAGAACGGCCGCCATCCAAAACGGGCCATCAGCAGCCCGCCCACCAGCATGCCCAGCGCCGGGCCAAATTTCGAGCCCGCGTCGATCAGGCCGTTAGCCAGGCCGCGGTGATGCTCCGGGTAGTAAGTGGCGAACGTTTTCGAGTAACATGGATAGGCCGCCGATTCTCCAACTCCGAGTAACAGTCGCAAAGCAAACAGGACTGCGAACCCGCTTGCCAGGCCCGTGGCGGCAGTAGCTGCGGACCACACCAAGAATGCCATGAAGTAAACCCAACTGACATTCACGCGGTCCAGAACGAATCCTACGATGCCCAGTAACTGGAACAACGCATAAGTCGCAAAGAAAGCAGACAAAAGGTAGCCTTGCCGCGCCGGGTCCAGGCTCAGACCTTTGGGCGCCGGCAAAGCTACGGCAATCGACAGATTGCTGCGGTCAATGTAGTTTATAAAAATGGAAACGACCAACAGTAACAGAGCGGCCCATTGCGCGGTTGATAGCTTAGTGCGGGCCGCCGGGCTGGGCATAGAAATGGCCATTAGCTGGTCGGTTTATCGCGGGGCGGAGCTACCGTGGCGAAATCCCGCTGCACCCGTTCGGCATATTGGTCCAGTAACTCGGCCACGCGCTCGCGGCGCGGCGATTTTACGATCAGCCCCACATGATGCGGCAATTGCATGCGCCAAACAATCTCCGGATCGTCATAAGCCGAAGTATCCGGATGCTCCTGCTTGGCCAGCGACACCAGCAGCCCGGCGTAATCGTTCGCGGGCGGCGGCGGCACATAAGGCAGCTTGCCGCCCGCGATTTCGATCTTGGCCCACTCGCCCCACAGATTCAGACCGGTGGCTACTTCCACAAGCTCCGCGATATGCGCGCCGCCCACGCGCGCCGAAGTTTCCAGGAAATAAAGCACGCCGTCGCTGCCCTTGATGAACTCGGTATGCGAAACGCCGCGCAGCAGCCCCATGGCCGCCAGCACGCGCTGATTCTTGGCCAGCAGCGCCTGCGCATCGGGAGACCCGCGCTCCAGCAGGCGCGTGGTGAAGATGCCGCCGCCGTGCGAAACCTCCAGCGGCGGACGGCCATATTGGCTGGCTACCGCAAACAGAATCTGGTTCTCGTAAACAATCGAGTCCACGTGGCAGACGTCGCCCGCCACGAATCGCTCCACCAGGAAGAACGAGCGCCGGTCGCCCAGCGCCCGGTCAGCGTCGTGCAATTCATCGCGCGAGCGGATCACCTGGATTCCGATGGCGCCCGCCATCAAGCGCGGCTTCAGCACCCAGGGCGGCGGCACGCGATCGATAAAATCCAGCACCTTCGCGTCGTTCAGCAGATGCACGAATTCGGGCACATTCAGACCGGCTTCCATGGCCTGCATACGCATGGCCAGCTTGTCGCGAAAATACCGCGTCGTGGTCTCGCCCATGCCCGGAATGCGCAGGTGTTCACGCAGCGAGGCGGCCATCTCCAGGTCGAAATCGTCCAGCGCCACCACGCGGTCGATCAATTCCGTGCGCGCCAGGTGGCTGATAGCCAGCAAAGTGTCGTTGCGGTTCCAGGTCTTGTCCTGGTCCGGCATATAGAAGATGTCGTCGATGCTTTCGCGCGGCCAGTGGGCTTTATCCTTCAGGCTGAGCGAGGTAATCAGGAAGACGCGCGCGCCCTGCCGCTTGGCTTCGCGCATGAAGTCGTGGCCCTTTTCGTAACTGGCAAGGCAAAGGAAAGTCAGCAAGAAGCGCAGTATAACAGGTGCCACAGGGTGTATAACAGACTTAAGGGAGCTGCCTGTGATTCGTGTCCTTTTTTGCGTGCTCGCTTCTTTTTTGGCCGGCGGCCTGCTGCGTGCCGGCGCACCGCCATTTCGACCT
Organism: Bryobacterales bacterium; assembly: GCA_963818855.1. GTDB lineage: Bacteria > Acidobacteriota > Terriglobia > Bryobacterales > Bryobacteraceae > Bog-159. Next base: position 696,629 of record CAWFUH010000003.1, read on the forward strand.
GCCGTGGAACGCGGCGCCACTGGTTGGACCGCCGAACGCGGCGTGCTGGCCGTGGATGCCTCCGTCTCGCATGAGAACAGCGGATCGCTGCGCGTCGAGCCGGGCAACTCATTGGATGCCTCTATACACTCCGCACCCGTCACCCTGCACATCGGCAGGAGCTATGAGCTGACCGGATGGGTGCGCACCGAAGACCTGCAGGTGCGCGACCTGGACCGCTCCCCGATCGCCATCGGCGCCGCGCTGACCATGGCTTCCATGCCGTTCGATGTGCATTCGGCCGCGCTGGGCGGTACGCGCCAATGGACCCGCCTCGCCCTGCGCTTCGTCGCCAGCCGCGCCGAAGATCGCATTCTGCTCACGGTGGGCAATGGCGGTGCGTTCACGGGTAAGGCTTGGTTTTCCGGTGTCACGCTGGATGAAGCCGCCGCCGCCGATGATCCGCCCGCAGCCACCGTCCGTACCTTCGGCCCGGCGTATCGGTATCCTTCGGCCGGCTGGATCTATCTGCACATCGAAGGCCAGCCTTACGAGCGCGGCTACCAGCACGGTCATCTGATGGCGCGCGAGATTCCGGAATATCTCGAACGTTGCGCGGCCGACCTGGACGCCAAAGCCGACGCGGAGAGTTGGGGCCAGCTCCGCACTACGGTCAACGCGCTGTTCCTGCGCGGCTTCGACCGCGAAATCCTGGAAGAGATGAAGGGCATCGCCGAGGGCGCCTCCGATGCCGGCGCCAAGTGGCTGGGCCGGCGCATCGACCTGGTGGATATCGTCGTCGCCAATACCACCGTCGAGCTGGGCGAACTGCGCGGCGCCATGCGCATGACGCCCACCGGGCTCGAAGGTCTTCACCTGGATGCGCCGGCGTATGCCGGGCCCAAGCACGATTCCGCGCGTGATTCGGTAATGGATCATTGCAGCGCCTTCGCCGCCACCGGTCCGGCTACGCGTGACGGCAAAATGGTCATCGGCCATGTCACCTGGTGGCCGCTCACGCTGGCCGAGCAGACCAACGTGATGCTGGATATCAAGCCCGACAAAGGCCACCGCATGATCATGCAGAGCTATCCCGGCGGCATCGAGAGCGGCACGGATTGGTATCAGAACGACGCCGGCGTGGTTCTCACCGAGACCACCATCCGCCAATCGCCGTTCAATATCCAGGGCACGCCGGTGGCGTTTCGCGCGCGCGATGCCATCCAATACGGCGGCAACGTGGACGAAGTGGTGGAGCATCTGGGCACGCACAATAACGGCCTCTACACCAACGAGTGGCTGATCGGCGACGCCAAGAATAATGAAATCGCCATGTACGAACTCGGCACTGGGCGCACCAAATTGTGGCGCAGTTCGAAGAACGAATGGTTCGGCGGGACCGAGGGTTTCTACTGGGGCAACAACAATGCCAAGGATCTCGACGTACGCCTCGAGTATGTACCCGATCCGCTGGGCGAGCCGGAGTTCGTGCCCTATGAACCCCATCCGCGCGATGAAGCCTGGCAGCGTCTCTATCACAAGTATCGCGGGCAGGTCGACGAGCAGTTTGGATTCCTGGCGTTCCGCACCGCGCCGCTGGTCAGTTCATCCACCATGGACGCCAAGATCGCCACCGCGGACATGGCGCAGAACCTGATGCTCTGGGCGGCCATCGGAAAGCCCAACCAGCGCGAATGGGTCGCAGGCGGCCGCGACCGGCAGGGCTATGAGAAAAACGACGGACTATTTCCCTCCGGCTATCATCTCTTCCGCGGCGAAGTCTCCCAGGGACTCGGCGCCGCTATAGCGGCGAACGAAAAAACCCGCCTGGCGGGCGACAACGCGGCGGACCACAAGAATGTACCCGCGAAAGGAAAGACGTTCGATAAGGACAGCCTGTGGAAGGGCTGGCTCTTGCCCGCCCACGATGCGGATATGTGGTTCGTGGCAGGGTCGGCGATGTATTATCACGACCTCAAATCGGATGACTTGGATCGCGCATTGAATGAGCGGCGCGCCGCGTATCGGCGGTTGCACATCGCGGCCAGGCCGGAAGAACGCCCCTGGATCGAAGCCATAAAGGGCGAATTGTTCCTGGACCAGCTGCGCCAGCGCATGGGCGACGACGCCTTCCTGAAACTGATGCGCGATTACTTCGCCCAGAATACGACGCAGAAGGTGAATGCGGCATCGTTCCTGCTCGCCGCCGGCGGCGCGGACACGAAGTTTTCCATTGACGTGGGCAACGGTCCGGCCTATCAGACCACGGATGTTTTAGGCCGCCTCGATTCGGCGATGCTGGTTTACGGCACGGTGCGCGAAGCGGGCGCCAATCGCTATGCGGCCGAGCAGTTGCAGAAGCATTTTCTCGACCAGTATGAAAGCGCCGTTCCCATCCGCAAAGATTTCGAAGTGACCGACGAAGATCTGCGCCAGCATGACGTGGTCTTTGTGGGCCGGCCGGAAGCGAATTCCGCCTTGGCCGATTGGAGCGCCCGCCTGGGCCTCGATTACAACGAGAACGTATTCCGCCTCGATGGACAACCGCACGCATCCGAACGCGACGCCCTGTTGTTTGCCGCCAGGAACCCGCTCGAACAAACCCATATGGTGTTGGTGGTGGCGGGCAATGACGCGTTGCGTACCGTGAAGCTGACCGAGGACGTGTGGGACTGGAAGACCGGCCAGTATGAGTTAGTGGAGGATGGTAAAACGTCGGCCGGCTTCTTGAAGTAGACTACTGTCAGAATCTTCGCCGCCTGCACAGCCTTTGGAGGGCGGGCTTTAGCCGGCGCGGGGCTTGAGCCCCGCTGCAGCGAGCGGCGCCAGGTCCGCCGAGCGATACGCCTCGATCAACGCACCGGTCGCGGCATCGTATTCCGGTGGACCCGCGTGGTTGCCATTCTCCAACTCCACCAGGCATCGATACCGCTCGAGCAGCATGCGGCTGCGAAAGACACCGCCGGTCCAGACCACACGCGCAGATTCCCCTGGAGTCCAAAGCTGCTGGCGCACTGCGGAGGTCAGCATCGCGAGCTGCTGCGCCGCGTTATGCAGGATGTCGCGCGCGATGGCATCGCCGCCCATCGCGGCTTCATCTACCAGCGGCGCCAGGCCCGCCACGCGCGAGCGCGGCCAGTCCGGGGTGTAGAAAGAATGTAGCACGCCGTTAGCGTCCGCACTCCCGGTAGCCTCGATCAACGCACGCCGCAGTGCCGTGGACGGTCCCCAGCCTTCTTCGGCGCGCAACGCCGCGCGCAGCGCCTGCCGCGCGATATCGAATCCGCTGCCCTCGTCGCCGAAGATGTAGCCCCAACCACCTACGCGCGCCGTTTGTCCGGCCGCGTTGCGTCCGAAGGCGATGGACCCGGTTCCGGCGATCGTGACAATGCCAGGCTCGCCCGCCGTAGCGCCCGCCAGCGCCACCACGGCGTCGTCCGTCACCACCGTCACATCGGCCGGCACGACCTCGCGCAAGATAGCCTGCTTGTCTTCCGGACCGCCGCTCATGCCGAAGCAGGCGGCCGCGAAACAAACAGTGCCAGTATCCAGCCCCGCCTGCGCGCAGGCAGCGGCTACCGACTCACTCACGGCGCGCACCAGTTTCTGGCGGCCCTCAGCGGCCGTCGCATGATTGCACGGCCCGCCGCTGCCTTTACCCAGCACGCGTCCGGTCTCATCGCCGATCAAAGCGGTGGTGTCGGTCTGCCCGCCATCCACGCCCAGGAATAATCGCATCGGTAGTCTCGACTATACCAATCCGGCAATCGCTGGGGCATACTGAAATGAGGCCGCCCCATCTTTGAACAAATGTTTGAACGCTATACTCCGGATGCTCGCCGCAGTATCTTCTTCGCCCGCTTTGACGCCGGTAGGTTTGGATCTGCTTACATGGAGACGGAGCACTTATTGCTTGGCCTCCTGCGCGAAGGTCGCTCACTCTGGGACACGCTGGCGCTCGGCGTTCCCGAACAAATCGTCAAACGAATCGAAGAGAGCGCACCCAAGCCCGCCACGCCGGTCGCGACATCCGTGGATCTGCCGCTTAGCGAGTCCTTACAGAGAGCGTTAACCTATGCCGGCGAGGAGGCCGAGGCGTCGAAGGCGCCTTCCATTGATTGCAGCCATCTGCTTCTAGGCCTCCTGCATCTGGAAACATCCACCGCCGCGGTAATATTGCGGGAATTCGGAATCGACTATACAAGCTATCGCGCAGCGCTCACCGCCATTCCCGAACTTTCGATGCCTCCCGCCACTGCGCCGCCTGACATCAGCGGACCATTGAGCCAGGCTGCTGCGGACTTGACAGTGGTGGTGAATACGATCGGAAATCTCGCCGAGAAGCCGGCGCAACGTTTGAAGCGCGCGGGATGGACGCGCAAGGAAGCACTGGGCCACTTAATCGATTGGGCCGCGGCGCACCAGCAATGGCTAGCTCGCGCGCTGACCGAGCCAAAAGTCGCAGCCAGTGGATATCCCGGCGAGACCTGGCTATCCGCGCAGCACTACGATCGCCTGCCCTGGTCGAGCCTGGTGGATCTGGCCGTTTCACTCAATCGGCTGATCGTCCACATCGTCGCGAACATCCCGGATGCGAAGCTGGATACGCCCTGCCGCATCGGTATTGCGGAACCGATCCCGCTGCAGGAATTGATGCGGCGCTATGTAGCGCATTGCGAGGACATCCTGGCACAACTCCTGATGCGCGGCTGAACAGCCCTACTCCGGCAAGTACCCTTCCCGCGCGCGAATCCGCGTGTCCTTCGGACCGTCGTTGAGCACCAGCTCAATCTTCCGCCATCCGAAGCCATGCGCCGCGGGAGGCTTGTAAGTCAGCATGTAGCCGTGTTGCAGCTCTTCCGAGATATATCCGAAAAACGTCTCGATATCTTTGGGCTTCTTCACCGCGAAGGGCATTCCCCCGGTGACTTGCGAGATCTCCTTCAGGCCGCGGCCCAGCGTCGCGCTCTCCACGGCCTCGCCCTCCGCGATGGTATAGATCGGGATGCCCAGCTTCTTCACGCGCGATAGAGCCGCGCTGGCGTTCAGTACGCTCGCATTGTCGTCGCCATCGGTGAACACGATCATGGCTTTTTTCCCGCTGCGCTTGGCGATGGCCGCGGCCGCCTGCGAGATGGAATCGAACAGCGCAGTTTCGCCGGCCGCGCGCGTGCGCGACACGGCCTTCTTCAGCGCGCTCTTATCGTTCGAGAAATCCTGCAGGACCTCGAGCGACGTGCTGAAACTGTAGATAGCGATGGAATCCTCAGGGCGAAAATCGTCAATCAGGTGCACCACCGCGTTCTTGACTGCCGGCAGCGCCCGGAACATGCTGCCGGTCGTATCCAGCAAAATGGCACACGAGAGCGTGGACGTGTTCGATTCGAACGAGACAATAGGCTGCGGCGTACCTTCGTCGCGCAGCTCGAAATTGTTGCCCTTCAGGCCGTCCAGGTAGTGGCCGTGGTGGTCGAACACGGTCGCGTAAACCTCCACCAGGCGGACGTCCGACCGGAAGACCGCGCCGCCGTCCTGCGCCGGCAGCGTGCCGTACGCTCCAAATATCATTAACAACGAAAGGGTCCGGGGCATCATAAGTTCTTGAGGGCCGATAATAATTGCTCTTCGTCTAAACTGGCGAAAGCCAGCGGCACGGGACGCCAGTCCTTGGGATCCGCCATGCGCAATTTGCGGAGCAGATCGTGCGCCAGCGGCTCCGCTACCATCGCCAGAGCCGCCGCCGGGATACCCGCCTGCCCCGCGTATTCGATCAGGTATAGCTTCAGTTCCGTCACGCGTTCCGCCATCATCATGGGCAGCATGATGCGCTCGTATTCCTCATACGGCGCCAGGCGCAGCAGGTGGGAATGGTCGCATCCGTTCAATTGCGGATGGCTGCCGCCCAACCGCTCCAGGCTGGCCAGGTCCGCGCCGGCATGCCACTTGCGCACCGCACGCGTTACCGGCGAATCCCAGGCATCGGTTTTGAAGCGCGCCAGATAATCGCCGGCAAGAAAGTAAAGATCGCTGAGCGTGACCGCTTGCCACACCGCTTTCCATTCGTGAGCGCGCAGGCCATTCAGCAAATCGGCGCGCCGGCTCAGCGACAAAGTGCCCAGGCTCGCCTCGGAAAGGGCCGTGAACAGCTCCGGGCTGGCGGCGGCGCGTGCGATCCACTCCCGCGCCAACCTTACCCTGAGGCCGAACAGCAGCATGTCGCGCTCGGAGATTCCCTTCCAATCGGTATTTCGCAGCGATCCGATCTGCGACGCCAGCACCATCTCCGCGTTTCCGCCGGAAGTTCCCTTGCCCGCCACACGTCCGACCACCGCGCTGAAGCCCGCGAATCCGCCGGTCAAATAGCTGCCTTCATCTTCGCTGCTGGCTTCAAGTTCAGGCGCTTTACCGAATATGTCCTGATGCCCAATCGGATCCAGATCGACGAACTCATGTTTTCGCAGGAACAAAGGATCTTCCGAGATCAACAGGTCGTCCGGCCGAAAGTAGTATGAATAGACAATGCCGGTCAGCGCCAACTTCACGGGTTGGTTGATCTCCGCCAGCAGTTCGCGGCACAGGCGTTCCACTTCTTTCTTGTCGGCCTTCCGCTTCGCCGTGCTCTTGCCCAGTTTGGCTACCAGTTCGGATACCTTCCGCGGCTGATACGCGAACAGGTTATCCCGCTTCTTCCCCTTCACCTTGAGCGTCTTGGGCACGTCCACCACCGGCAGCGCGGCGCTTGCAGTTTCCAGTGTTTTGACGGCTGCCGTGGCGTCGCCCTTGCCGTCGATCAGTTTGCCGACTGCATCGTAGACGGCATAAAGCGCCGCCAGCGGAGTGACCTTCTGCAATTCGAAAACGTGGCGATAATCCTTATCCCGGGTTTCCGTCCAGTGTGTTTCGATGCTCGTCCCATCTACTTCGATGGCCGCCATCGCGGGGTGGCCAAACAGCATCGTGCGCACCGCATCATCCGGCGGCGTGTTGCCGGCGCCCGCTTCCTGCAGCATGCGGCGCATCACGTCCAGCGAAGCGCTGGCGAAATCCGCCTGCCCGGCCGCGCGTCCGAAACGGTCGCAAAGAAGGCGAAACAGTTCGGCGGCTTTCTTGGCGGACAACTGCCCGGATTCCTGATCGAGACACAGCAGCCGTGCCAGCGCATGAAACTCGCCCCAGTTGGTATTCATCTCGAGCACCGGCAGGGGCTCCAGTTTCTCCGCCATCATGAAGAAGCTTTCGAAATCCTCGTAGCTCAGTTCCGTCAGGCTGGCGAAGTAGGGGTAAATCGCGTGGCTGCGCGGGTAATGGTCCGCCAATAGCAGCGCGGAGGCTTCGTCGAGCGGATTGGAACGATGCGCATCGATGCGCACCACGGCCAGGAAGTTATCCAGCTCCGATTGCGTGGCTTTATACTTGGTGCGCGCCAGGCGCAGCAGGATCTCGTCTTCTTCATCGGGCGCCGCGACCTTGGCCACTTTTTTCAGCAGCTTGCTGGTACGGGCGAGCGAGTTCACTTGGCCCTTGGCGACCAGCCAGACTTCGGGGCTGCCGGGGAAATCCACGCTGCCGTCCGAGTTGAGCGGCACCTCGCGCAACACATCGAAAAAGCCGCTGAGCAGCGTCTCTTTGGCCGCGCCGTGCGCTACTTCCGGCGCCTGGCGGTAAAGCTCGTAGAACTTGGAAGTGCGGCCGGCGCTGCGCAAGAAGAATTGCTGGTGCTCCAGATCCAATTGCGCCAGCGTGGCGTAGAACGAGAGCAATTTGCCATCGTCTTTGTCGAGCAGCGTCCTGAAAAACTGCGCAGGCTGTGCCGGAGATGCCCCCGCCAGTTTCGCCCAAATGGGCTCGGCCACCGGTCCGCCCGGCACCGCCGCGTGGCCCTGGTGCAGCGCCAGCGCCGCCGAGAACAGATACTCCAGGTCGGCGTATTTATCGGCAAGAGTCTTCAACTCGGTGCCGCTCAGTAGCGCCTCGGCCGCGTCTTTGTCCATCGCGCTGAGCCCGGCGTAGAGCTTGGCTACGCGCACATCCCGCGCCAGCGCGCCGGCGAATCCGCCCGGCGGCTCATCCTTCGCATAGAAGGCGTTCTTCCACGTATTCACGCCGAACAGCACGGGCGCCCATTGGTCCTCGATGTCCACGATGAAATCTTTGCGCGCCTGCAGAGCTTCCTGCATGCCCGCTTCGTCGATCGCCAGCGCCGACGTGGTTTCCTGCCGCTTCGCCTGCGCCAGTTTCTCGCCGGCGTCCAGCGTCACCTCGTTCTTGCTCACGCGCAGCTTCCAGCCCAGCAGGCTCAGGATCTTTTCCGTCTGCTTCTGCGCCTTCTTATCGCGCAGCGAGACCGTCAGGCGGACCTTATCGTGGTCCCGTTCGCCGAGCGCCTCCAGCGACGCCACCAATTCGAAATGTGCCCGGATGGCATCGTAGTACGTGGTGGCAGCCTTGTCGTTCCGCTGCTTGTTCAGCCTCACGGCCTTGGCATACTCGACAAAGAAGCGCTCTGTTGACGTCTTCGCCTTGCTGTGGGCGATGAAGGCCAGAGCTTCCAGCCCGCCGGGAACCAGGACGCCCTTAGCGAGATCCTCGCGTTTAGCGGCAGCCGCTTCCGCGGCGGGCTTGCCGTCCAGGGTTGCCAACCGCGCCGCGCAGCTTTGTGCGCTTTCCGCATCGTTATCGCGCAGCGCCGTTTCCCGGCAGCGATCGAGAGCATGCTGATAATCGGGCGATGACTTCGCTTGTTTCTCGAGTACCTCCGCCAGATGCAGATACGCGCGCGCGGCGCCCTTCCCGGAGATGTCTTCCAGTTCGCTCAATCGCACAAGCAGCGCGGAATCGTCCAGCGACGCAGCGGCCTGCCGCAGTACGTGGCGGGCGCCATAAACCTGACCTTGTGTCTCCAGGATCTCCGACTTCGCCACGTAGAGCCGTGCGGATTTCGGCGCGGCCGCCAAGCCCGCGTCTGCCGCGCCCAAAGCATCCGCCAGGGTGCCCTTGTCGATCAGCAGGCGAGTCACTCGAAAGTGCGCGGTTTCCATGCTGTTGTCGAGCGCGATGACTTTACGCCATAGAGTTAATGCATCGTCCGGCCGGCCCAGTTCGTCCAGAAACCCGGCATACGTCTGGCCGACTTTCGCGTCTTTAGGCAGCGCGCCGGTGACAAGCCCGACATGCCGCAGCGCGTTGTCGCTTTCCTTGTGATCCAGGTATAGCCGCACCAGCGCCGTGCGGCGCTCCAATACGCTGTCCAGTTCCAGACCGCGTTCGAGCGACTCCGTCTGCTTCTTCCAATCCTTCAGGCGCGCTGCGGAATCCGCGCGCAGAAACCACAGCGGCGGCTGCTTCGCATCTTTTTGGAGACTCTCGTCCAGAAACGGCAGGGCGCCTGTGTCGTCGCCGCGCCCCAGATGAATGCGGGCTAATTCTTCCGGCACGCGCGCATTATCCGCGCCATTCTCGCGCGCACGCAGCAGCACGGTCTCGGCCTGCGTCAGTTGCTGCACGACGAACTGCGCATGCCCCAATTCGGCCAGAAGGGCGCCGTCTTTCGGCCGGGTTTCGGCCATGATCCCCAGGAATTGCGCCGCGGTTGCGTAATCGTTGAAGCGTACGTAAAAATCGGCCGCCAGGCGCAGCGTATCGGGATCCGACGGGTTGACGTGCAGGGCTTCGGTTAATGCGGTGCGAATCTGGCCGACCTGCTCCTCCGTGGGTTTACCCGCGCTCGCCAGTTGGCGCACGGTTTCGCTGTTCTGCCTTAAGGCGGCGTAGGCATCCAGATCCGGCAATTCCACGCCCGCCCGCGCGGCCATGGCAGGGAATTCCAGCGCGGGTCCGGCAGTAGTCGTCAGCCGCGCACGATACAGCAAAAAGCCGCGCACCTCCGTCGGCGGCTGCCAGGCGATCTCGCGCCACACTGGCGCATCATCGGGCGCGGCAGCACTGGCGCCCAGCCCCTTCAAGCCATCCGCCAGCACGGAGCCGCCGGTAGCCCGGCAAACTTCGCCGAACCACGCGGGATTCGGCCCATCGGGATTCCAGTAGCTAAGCCGCACTTTCTGTGCCTGGAACCGGGAGGCCAGGTAAGCGACGGCATAATCCCGCAAGGGCGCATCCACGTCGGGCGCCGCTCCCACCAGCACCACCGTGCTCCATTGCGATCCCAGTTGACCGGCGGCTTGGGCCAGCCACTTATAGAACTTAGCGCTTGGATAGGTGGTTTCCGGAGGCGGTGCGGCGAAGATTTGCCGCAGTGCAGCCGCTGCCTGCGCACGCGTACGGAACGGATCGTCCTGCACGTACTCGCCGCCGCGCAACGCGCCCAGGCGGATCTCTTTCGGGTCTCGCGCCTGGAAGAAGGCCTGCATCTCCGCGCGGACATGATCTTTTCCGTCTGGCGCAATGGCGTCCGGGAGCGCGATTACCAGGATCTGGGTGGAGACCTCCGCCGGTACGACAGTCGCCGGAACCACGCCGGCATAGGTAGATACGGAGACGGGCTGTTGCAAGTCAGCGGAGGTTCCCGGCACCAGGACCGGCTGTGCGGCGGCGCGCCCCAGTCCGGCCAAGAGCAGGATTCCACAGGCTTGCCATTTACGGGCCGGCCGTTTGGTTGTCAATTCTATCCCCCGTTCAGTGGCGTTTGTCGAACTATTATGCCGCAGTGCCTGCCCGTTTGGCTATAAAGATCCGCCTGTTTATAACAGCGGAAATTGTTTTCTAATGGGGACAATGGAGGGCGGGCTTTACCTGCCAGTGGGCAGGAATCCGAACGATACGATGGCCACGCCCAGTGTGCGCGAGTCGGCGGCCGCCTCATGAAAGGCCGGGTTGGCCTGAAACTCGACCTCCACGGTTCCCGGCGGGCCAGCGGGCAGCGGCCAGCGCACGGTGCGGATGCCGGTTTCGGCCAGGCGTACGGTTCCCACCGCGACCCCGTTCAATCGCACGCCGAAATCGGTGTACCCAAGCGTCGCTAGCGATGGCGGTCCGACGTTCAGAACCACCTCGAATTGCGTGGCTCGCGACGCACGGTCGAGACGCGCCGTAGCGCGCGGCGCAGCCCAGCGAAAGCCTTGTTCCAGCCCGAACCATCCATCCGCTAACTGCCAGACCGGCGTCAGCTCGTTCATCGTAATGTAGGTGGTATCCGGCGTGTCCGCATGACGCGCCGCAATCCAGAGTTTGTGATGCAGTTCTTCCCAGACAAGCGTGGCCATAGCGGGGCTCTGCTGCAGCGATTTCGCCGCGGGATCGTCCAGCGGATACATCTTGACATTCACGTCGGGCTGCATATAGCGCAAGGCGCCCCCCACGCCCCAGGCAGGAAACGCGGGCGGCAGGCCGCGGTAGAAGAAAACGGGAACGCCCTCGATCGCGGGGGCAGCGGTTTGCAATTGTGCGACATAGTCGCGGGCATCCTCATCCTCCGCCAGTTTTTGATCGCGATAGTCGCGCAGTTCGAGATAGTTCCAGGGCAGCCACGCCGCCAGAAAAACAGCGGCCGCCAGGCCGTACCGGGCATCCGCCAAAGAGGACAAGGCCATGGCCACTCCAATCAGAGGCACGTACCAATAAGCGCTATAGAGGCGTCCCGGCAGAAAAACCAGTGGTACGAAAAACAGCGCGGTTGCCGCGACGCCGAGCCACAAACGCCGCTCGCGGCGGACCGCCGGAAGCAGCAGCAGCACGAAGCCCGCGAACGGGATTCCGAAAAGCTTGCCTGCATAAAATTCGGCGCTGGTGGCCACGGCGGCGGGCGTGAAACGAAACGTGTATTCGTTATTCTGGTTGGGGTTCGTAAAGATGCCGGCTAGTCCGAAGGCGAGCGACGCCAGAAAAAACGGGATCAGCGGCCGCCATTGACGTTTGCCGAACCAAAACTCGTAGCAGGCCAGTACGGCCGGCAGCATGACGGCCAGCTCTTTCGATTTATACGCCAGCCAGAAAGCCGCAAACGCCAGCACCCAGCGGCGCTGGATCCAAAACAAGATAGCCAGCAGGCAAAACGCGGCGCAGAACAGGTCGAAAGCATACATGGGCTTCCAATAAACATCGAAAACGGCCATGTGAAACGCAAAAAACAACGCTCCGGCGCCAGCCGCGAAGGGCGACGCTCCCAAGCCGCGCAGCACCATCCACAGCAGCCAGACATTGAACAGGTGCAGTAGATGCAGAGGCAGCAGATACGCGCGAAAATCGAGACCGAACGCGTTGCTCATCGAGCGGAAGTAGAGGTGCCCGACCGGCCGGAAGTTGCGCGCGTTGTACACCGGATTCACGAGATCTTTGACGAAGTCGGCGGCGGGAACCTGCGGCGTCCAACTCAGGCTGTCCAGTTCATCTCCCTGGAAAAAGCCGCGGTAAGCCCGCCGATTGGCAATGAAGAACAACAGCGCCACGGCGAGAAATAATGCCAGTCCGATGGATTTATTCATAGGCGCTAACGGTCGATCTTATAACGCTGCGGATCTGTGGGGCAGGCACTCCGCCGTGCGCCACTGATATTATGAGCTAATGACATGGCGTTGATCGCCGTTTCCGGACAACCCGGTTGCCGGTTCGAAGAAGTGGCGCGCCTGGCCGCGCATCGCCTGGGGTTCGAGCTGGTGAATGAGTCGCGAATCCATTCGCTCATCGAACGCGAATTCGGTGCGGCCGAGGTGCCGCAGAAGGCCCGGCCCGATTTGGTAGCATCCATTCTGGCGCGCCTGGCGACCGAACACCACATGGTGTACTGCGCGGCGGGCGCGGAGATGCTTTCGCGCCAGTTTCCCGGCACGCTGCGCGTACATATCGTGGCGCCGGATTCGGTACGCATCGGCAATCTCATGCTGGACCGCCGGCTGGAGCGCGCCGCGGTCCGCCAATTGCTGCGCGAGCTGGATGCCGGACAGCGCGCGCAATACAAGAGCACATCCGGCCGCGCCACTGCCCTGCCGCACTGGTTCGATCTGATCCTGAACGCCGAATCCATGGACTCCGAACAAATGGTGGAGATGATTCAGGGTGCCGTGCGCGCACTGGGTTTGAAAGAGCGCGGCTTTCTGTCAGCCGCCGCCGAGGCGCAGATACAGTTTCAAATCCGGTTACGCCTGGCGCGGCATGGCATCGTGCCGCCCGGCACGGCGCGGCTGCCCGGCAAGGACTTTGCCCATCATAGCGAACAGATCTTCGCCAACCTGCTGGATTTTTATCGCATTCCCTGGGAGTACGAACCGCGCAGCTTTCCGGTACAGTGGGATGCAGAGGGGCGCATTGCGGAATCGTTCACGCCCGATTTTTATCTGCCGGAATTCGATCTGTACGTGGAGCTCACGACTATGAAGCAGTCGCTGGTGACGCGCAAGAACCGCAAGATCCGGCTGCTGCGTGAGCTGTATCCGCACCTGAACGTGCAAATTTTCTATCAGAAAGATTTCGAGCACCTGATCTTCAAATACGGCCTGGCGGAGCGGCCCGCCAAAGTATGAGCCGTGAGGCAAGAGAGCCGCAGCCGGCCATCGAGCGCATTCTGTTCACCGAGGAACAGATCGCGCAACGCATCCGCGAGGTGGCTGCGCAAATCACCGAGCGTTACCGCGGCAAGTCTCTAAAACTGGTGGGCGTACTGAAAGGTTCAGTTTTTTTCCTCACGGCGCTCGCGCAGCAGATCCAGATTCCGGTGAAGATGGACTTTCTGGGCATCTCCACCTTCTCGAACAAGTCCAGCGCCCCGGGCATCGTGCGCATCGCCAAGGATCTGGATGAACCCATCGAAAACGAAGATGTACTACTGGTGGAGGACATCGTCGATACGGGCCTGACGCTGCGCTACCTGCTGCAAACCCTCTCCAGCCGCGGTCCCAATTCGCTGGCCGTGTGCACGTTCCTCGACCGCAATTCGCGCCGGCTGGTCCAGATCCCGGTGGAATTCCGCTGCTTCGAGATTCCCGACCGTTTCGTCATCGGCTTCGGTCTCGATCACAACCAGCTGTACCGTAATTTACGGTACGTGGCAGTGATGAAGCCGGAGAAGAACGCGTGATAGCAGCGGACCGCGCGGTCTTATAATAGTCGTTCAATAAGAGAGAAAAATGTCAAAAGCCACAGATACATTTGTTGAAGAGAATCGCGATCGTCTGCTGGACGAACTGAAGGAGTTTCTGCGTATCCCGAGCATCAGCACCCTGCCGGAGCATCGTGGCGACATCGATCGCGCGGCGCAATTCGTAGCCGACAGCTTGCGCCACGTGGGTATGGAGAATATCGAGATTATTCCCACGGCCAAGCATCCGTTGGTTTACGCGGACTGGATGCACGCGCCGGGCAAGCCTACCGTGCTCTGCTACGGCCACTACGATGTGCAGCCGGCCGACCCGCTCGAAGAATGGAAGAGCCCGCCGTTCGAGCCGGACGTGCGCGACGGAAACATCTACGGACGCGGCACCGCGGACGATAAGGGCCAGATGTACATGCACGTGAAGGCCATCGAAGCGCTGCGCGCCATGAACGGCACGCTGCCCATCAATGTTAAGTTCCTGGTGGAAGGCGAGGAAGAAGTGGGCGGCGAATCGATCGCCAAGTATGTAGCCGAAAATCCTGTGAAGTTGAAAGCGGACGTGGCGTTGGTTTCCGATACGGAATTGTTTGCCGACGGCATTCCGACGCTGTGCATCGGCCTGCGCGGATTGGTTTATATGGAGGTGGAATCAAGCGGCCCGGCGCGCGATCTACACTCCGGCTTATACGGAGGCGCGGCGCCGAATCCGATTTTCGGGCTGATCGAGCTGCTCTCCAAGGTGAAGAATGCCGATGGCGTGATCAAGGTGCCGGGCATCTACGACGACGTCGAGCCGCCCGCGCCCGCCGAAAAACGCAGTTGGAAACGGCTGCCGTTCAGCGAGGAGGAGTTCCGGGTGAAGGAAGTCGGGTCGAGCGAGCTCACCGGCGAGCGTCGCCCGTCGGTGCTGGAGCGCGTCTGGGCGCGACCGACGTTCGAAGTGCACGGCATCGCGGGCGGATTTACCGCGGCCGGCGCGAAAACCGTAATCCCCGCGAAGGCTACCGCAAAGGTGAGCTTCCGGCTGGTGCCCAAGCAGGACCCCGAAAAGGTGACCGCGGCGTTCCGCGAATTCGTCGAAAAGAATACGCCCAAGGGGATTCATTTCGAAGTGCGGGTATTAAGCTCGGGACCGGGGCTGGTGGTCAATCCGGACCACCCCGCCATCCAAGTTGCCGCCAAGGCATTCAGCGACATTTTAGGTAAAAAGACCGTATTTATCCGTTCCGGCGGATCGATTCCCATTGTGGGCGACTTCGCCAATTACCTGGGCATCCCCACGGTGCTGATGGGCTTCGGCCTGCCGGACGATGGGCTGCATTCTCCTAACGAGAAATATCATCTGGAGAATTATTATCAGGGCATCATGACGGTGGCGCATTTCTTCGAGCAGTACGGGGCGGCTGCTGTGGAGCAACCTGCGTAAACGGTGGGGCAGACCTCCAGGACCCGCTTTGGGCCGACGTGGACGTCGGCCGCAGGACTGGAGTCCTGCCCCACTGAGCTAAAAAATATACTTCAGTCCTAGCTGAATCTGCCGTGGCGGCCTATTGCCGTACTCGTTGGCGGACAGTACCTGCCCGAAATTGGGAGTGCCGAACACATGGTTCGGGATATCGAAATTCGGATGGTTGAATAAATTAAACACCTCGCCGCGAAGCTGCACGCGATGGCTCTCTCTGCGCAGCATGATGTTCTTGTACATGGAAAAGTCCAGATTCTGCAGATCCGGCCCGGTCATGATGTTGCGGCCCGCATTGCCGAATTGTCCCGCCGGCGGCTGCGCGAAGGCGCAAGTATTGAACCAGCTACCCGGCTGATTGACCACGTCGGCAGCCGCTCCGCCTTGCGAGATGGTGGTGTGGCAGGCGGGATCAGGATTGGACATCACGGGTCCGGAAACGTATGGGCTCGAGACCAAATCCGGGCGATAAGGATTGCCGAAGGCCGCGATGGCAGACCCGGATTGGGATGAAGCCAGGTTTACGGTGAAGGGAGAGCCAGTCTGCGCCGTCAGAATTCCGGCCGCCTGCCAGTTACCCAGCAGGCTTCGCCGCCAGCCGGGACTGGAGATCCATTTACGGCCGAGCGGCAGGTCGTAGACCGAGCTGAACACGAACCGGTGCTTGGCGTTGAAATCGGAGAAGCCTCGATCGGCCTGGATGTCGTTCGAGTTTTGCGGCAAACCCGATCCCACGCTGCCTGCGAATACGGATGACACATCGTCCAGCGATTTTGAAAAAGTATACGCGCCCAGAAATGTGAGACCTTCGGCGACGCGTCTTTCGGACCGGAATTGCAGGGAATTGTAAGTACTGTTGGCCGCCGATTGCACGTAAAGAACGGAGGAGAACTGGGGGTAGGGCGCCAGGCCGGTGGCCGGGTTCACCTGATTGAGATCGCGCACGTCGGCCAGGTGCGTGCCCTTCGATCCCACATATGCGAGATCGACCATCCAGTTCGGCTTTATTTCGTATTGCAGATCTACATTCCACTGCTGCATGTAGGCGTCGCGGAAATTGCGGGCGATCATGTTGGGCTCTACAATCGCGTTGGCCGGCTGGCTCAGGATATTCTGAATCGTATTTGAGCCGCTGTTGGCGTAGTAATCCAGATCGTAGAATGGCGGGTTGAAGCGCGGAAACACGTTGATATTGAAAATACCCACGTCGTAGAAGATGCCGTAAGCGGAGCGCACCACCCAGCGCTCGGTCTTCATGGGCCGCCAGGCGACCCCGATGCGCGGGGCAAAATCGGTGGGTGTCGGCGTGTAAGTCGCGCGCGGAACTCCGTTGGTTCCGGCCTGGATAAACTGGCAATCGGGAACCGGCGTGCAGGTAGCGGAATTTGCGCTGAGATCGGGCACGCTGAAACGATTATGGTCCTCGACTCCGGGGCTGTTGTACTCATAGCGCATCCCCACGTTTAACAACAAGCGCGGCACCACGTGGATATCGTCCTGGATGTAGTAGTTCATGCCGATGCTGCGCACGGTGTTAAAAGTGTTGCCGGAAACGCCCACGGCGTAATCGGGAATACCGACGGCTGTCTGGGCGAGCGCTTCGAGAGGAGTTCCGGCCATACCGTCTTCTGTGCCGGCCTCGAAGAAGAAATCGCCGCGCGCCACGAAATCGAGGTAATTATCGATTTGTAGGTCGCGGATATCCGCGCCGAATTTGAACTGATTGCGACCCCGGATCACGGACAGATTGTCTGAAAGATGCACGGTCGTATCGTGGCGGTCTTGCGGATAGTTCAGGGGCTCGCCGATCCCGTCGAATCCGAGTATGTTGACATCGGGATATCCCAGATCCACCGGGTTGGTGAGAACATCCGGAAAGCCCAATTGCGCGCTGATATTCTGGCCGGAGCTCTGCTGAAAGGCGCCAGCCCGCATGCGGTTGTATCCCAGCCGAAACTCGTTGATCTCAGCCGAGGTGAATACGTGTGCCCAGCTGAGCCCGCCGTTCTGGCCGTCGTTGAGTGTAAAACTGCCGTAGCCCGGCAGGTTGGTGAACGCGTTCACTGGATCGAACGGGTTGAACTGATCCTGGTCGAAGATGGCCCAGTGCGCCGAGAGGGTGTCGTTTGGCCCGGCATGGTGATCCACTTTGATGAGTCCCAGGTTCTCGGTATTCCGAATGACGGGGGCGGAAACATAGGTGTTCGAATTGGTCAGATTAGTCCCAACGATAGCGGCCGGATATAGGTTCAGAATGGCCTGCCCGGCGGGGTTGGGAGAAAGTCCGACGCCGGAAAATATGCCCGCGATTTGCGACAACTGAATTTGCGAGGGGACGGTAGCTTCGCGCGTGGTGGCCTGCCGCAGCCGTAGAGTTTCATATGAAGCAAAAAAGAAAGTCTTGTCCTTGCGAATGGGGCCGCCGAAGGTTCCTCCGAATTGGTTGCGGTCGAGTTCGGGGATGGGGCCGCAGGTGCCCGGCACCGAAGCGGGCGTGCAGTAGGGCTGATCGAAGAAGTTTTTGGCGTCCAGGTTGCGGTTGCGCAGGAACTCGAAGAGTCCGCCATGGAACTGGTTGGTGCCGCTTTTGAGGATGACATTGATTTGCGCTCCGCCGCTGCGGCCGAATTCGGCCGAGTAGTCGCTAGCCTGCACCTTAAACTCCTGAATCGCGTCGATCGAGGGCAGCGCCACATATTGGTTGATGTACGGGTCGTTGTTGTCCACGCCTTCGAGGAGGAAGTTATTGGACTGCTCGCGCGCGCCGTTGACGCTGACCGCGCCGCCCTGCGTGGAGTTTTGAGACCCTTCGGCCGGCAATTGGCTGCCCGGCGCCAATAACGCGAACGAGAGGAAATTGCGTTCATTCAGGGGCAACTCGTGCACCAGACGGCCGTCGATCACCTGTCCCAAGGCGGAAGTGTCGGTTTGAATGATCGGCGGCGTGTCGTTGACTTGCACTTCCTCATTCAGGATGCCGACCTGCAGGGTGAAATCGACGCGGGCGGTCTGTTCCACGTCCAGGCCGACATCGGCCAGCACGGATCTGCGAAAGCCGTCCTTCTCGACCGCCACCCGGTAGTGGCCGGGCGGCAGCAACGGGACGGTGAAGTCGCCGTCATCATTGGTTACGGCGTTGCGAACGGCATTGGTGGCGATGTTGTTTACGGTCACCAGCGCTTTGGGGACGACACCGCCGCTCGAGTCGGTTACCGTACCGGTGATGGTGCCCGTCGGATCGTTTGCCAGGACGGTGAAGATGAGCGAGCTCCAGAGTAATGGCAGGCGTAATGACCGTAGGTAACGCATCTGTTCACTCCTCGCCGCTACACTTTAGAATTTACCGCATATTAGACGTGTGCCAGAGGGCGAAGTTTCGGACACAAGGTTCTGTATAGATTGGGGGCCACCGGGCGGGGCAACTGTTACACTCACCTGTATGCAGACCGCCGTGGTCACCGGCGCCAGCCGCGGCGTCGGCAAAGGCGTAGCGATCGGTCTGGTCCAGGCTGGATACCAGGTCTACGCCACGGGCCGCAGCATTTTAGCGGCCGAGCTACCCGGCAGTGTGATCCGCATCCGCTGCGACCATTTGCACGACGAGGAAACCGCCGCGGTGTTCTCGCGCATTGCGGCGGAGGTCGATGCGATCGACATGCTGGTGAACACGGCCTGGGGCGGCTACGAGCGCATGGTCGAGCAGGGTCACGGCTGGGTTGGTAGCATGCGATGGTGAGCGGAGGGTTCCCGGCCTTGGCAAGCAGGCATGGCTTGCCGTTACCCCGATGTCCCGTTGAAGCGCTGTGACTGATGGGGTGAGACGGCTCCCTACCTAGTGCTTAATTGCTCTAATAGATATTTAAAAAATGTTTGGGATATGCCCAGACACGCACCCGAACTGGAATGCTCAGCTGAAGACCGAGCGAGTTTAGTGGCCATCACGAAGAACCGGACGGCGGAGGCCCGCGCCGTGGAGCGGGCCCGGATCGTGCTGGCCTGCCTGGCGGGTAAGGAGATTCAGCAGGTGTCGCGGGAACTGCGCGTCTCCATCGCCACCGTTTCCAAATGGCGCCAGCGCTTCTCCCTGTGGGGACTGCGAGGTCTGCGGGACCAGGCGCGGCCGGGCAAACCGATCCGGTACGGCACGGCGTTTCGTAACCAAGTGCTGGCTCTGTTGGAGGAACCGCCGCCGCCGGGGCATGTCGCATTGGGACGGGCCGGCGGTGGCATGGCGTCTCGACGCCAGCGCGCACGCCGTCTGGCGCGTTCTGCGTAGCGAGGGAATCTACCTGCAAAGGCGGCGCACTTGGTGTGTGAGTACGGACCAAGAGTTTGCTCCCAAGGCGGCCGATGTGGTGGTGTTATATCTGAACCCTCCGGTGAATGCGGTAGTACTGAGCGTGGATGAAAAACCGAGCATACAGGCCATCGAACGGGCCTCCGGCTATGTGGAAACCGATAGCGGTGCGGTGGTGCGTGCGCTGAAAAGCACCTACAAACGTCACGGGACGCTGAATCTGTTCGCCGCCCTGGAAGTCGCTACCCGGCCAGGTGCACACGAAGTTTACCGAGTACAAGAAGCGGGAGGATTTTCCAACATTCATTTACAGCGATGCGGTAGATCCACGTATAGAATGAGCTGCGGCCCGCGAATCCATGGATGGAGAAATATATCTTTGCAAAGACTTCCTGTGCGACGTCGTTTGCATCGTCGCGATTGCCCAGGATGCCATAGGAGACGCGATAGATTTTGCATGCGTAACGCTCGACGATTTCACGAAAAGCCGTCTCATCGCGAGCCCGCAGTCGCGCTACCAGCTCAGCGTCATTAGGTTCGCGCTGTTTAGATGTCGCTTCGTTTGGCCAGACGCAAAAGGCGTTCGTACTTGCAGTCTCAGACGTAGTCGCGTACATATTTGCCGCCTTCACTTCTCACACGATAGCGGGACACAAGAGGAGCGGAGCGAGGTTTGTTGGCACTTGAGGCCGGCGAATCGATGGCCGGAATGGGATGTCCTATTGGCAAAGGCCGGTCATTTGACATGTCGGGCGTACCTCACCGCACTTCTTTTAAGTACGCAATGATCGCACTCCGCTCGGTGGCGCTCTCCACATGGAAGGCCATGTCAGTCTCCGGAACGAACTTGTCCGGACCGGCCAGCCATTTGTCGAGCTTATCGGCGTCCCAGGTAATATGCGAACTCTTCAGGGCGTCCGAGTAATTAAACGACGCCACAGATCCTGCGGCCCTGCCGTAAACGCCCCCCAGCCGCGGCCCCTCCTTATCATGATCCAGCGAATGACAGCCCGAACACCGCTTTTCGAAGAGGCTCTTGCCGTCGCTAGTCTCCGTGCGCGCGGTAACCACCACAACGGCGAATACCGCGGCCAACATCACTAGTAATCGTTTCATTGGATTGGACTCAGTTCCCCGCCGCCAGCGGCGAATCCACCACTGCCAGGCTGTGCTTGCGCGCCACATACTGCACGTTCGTAATACCGAGCACGCTCCGCAGCCGCTCGGCGGGCACTTTCATCGGACCGGCTGCTGGCGCGGTTCCGGGCGCCGGTTGCGGAAACGCCGTGGACATCGCCGTATGGAAAGTCACGTTGCCCTCCACCTTCTGCAATACTTGATGGATATGGCCGTTCAACACCGTCACTGAACCGAAGCCTTTCAGATCCGTGAGCGCCTGCGCGCTGTCTTCAGTGCCCCAGCCCCAATCGGGATAGACCGACCACAGCGGGATATGTGCGAACACCACAATTGGCGTGCTGCTGGAGCGCGCCTTGAGGTCGGCTTCCAGCCATTGGAGCTGATCGGCGCCCAGTTTTCCGAGGTGTTCCAGTCCAACCACGTTCACCAGTCCCACAAAGTGCACGCCTTTTTGATCGAAGCTATACCAGCCGTTGCCCTGCGTGCCTTTGCCGTAGCGTTCCAGATACTGCTTGCCGTCATCCACCGACGTGTCATGCTCGCCGGGCACATAGAAAATCTGGCTGGTCTTGGCGGACTTCAGCAACTGGTCCATGGTGTCGAATTCCCCGGGCTTGGACGTGTGACTGAGGTCGCCCGTGTGAATGATGAACTCCGGCGCCACCGGCAGCGCGTTGATCTTATCTACGGTGGCCTGCAGCGTGCCAGCCACGTCCGGATTTGCCGGCTTGTTGAATCCGATGTGGCTGTCGCTGATTTGCACGAAAGTCATCTCGCCTTTGGATTCGCCGGCGGGGGCCGGCTTCCCGAATGCGCGCGAGGTGAGAACCCCGCTGCCGAGGGTCCATACTACGCCTGTTCCCGCCCAGGCCATGCATTCGAGGAATCCCCTGCGATTGATTCCATCGTCGTTGTGGTCGTGAAGAATGAATTTGGACATTTTGCTCTCCACACCCATGTACTTCCGTAACGCATCGATTATTCCCGCCCCGTCGACTTTTCAAGTGTAAATTGCACGTGGGAATAAATTGCCCCTGACGGCAGTATGCTTCGGCGCGCGGCAAGAGTGATCCAGCAGTGCTCGGCTGAAGTGACCCACTCCGAGAACGGGACCGAGATCGGAAACGAGATGCGGACGGCCATCATCCGCGCCGAAGGCGTGCTGCTTGGGGGAAGAGAGGGTCAGGCAATATCATCCACGCCGAAGGCGTGCGGGGCGCGTTTCCATTATCCGCGCCGAAGGCGCGCATGGTGCCGTTGATAACAATGCATCGGCAGCGCTACCGTATCGGGGCGATGCGTGCGAGCGTGTGGCGCAGATATTGGAAGTAGCCGGGACTGACCTTCAAGTCGAGCACCTCCTCGATCACTGGCAGGAAGTAAGCCAGCGAACGAACGGTGCCCAACGGCGGCGTATGGGCGGGCCGGATCAGGCGACGTACCGCCGCGAGAACCAACGCGTTTTCGATGACGCTCAGAGCCACGCCACGTTGATAGAGTTGCGCGGCCACCATCCGGTCCGGTCGGCGGACGGCTCCCATCGTACCCGGCGTTTTGCGATACGCCTCCAGGACTTGACGGACATATTCTTCCTGGCCGCGGTTGTCGTCCACTTGGGTGCCCCTCAACCTTGCAGATCGCGTAGCGACGGACCGTCGATCGTCACCGTGTGGCAGTAGTGTCGCAGGCGACTCAGCAGCGCTTCCACCATGGGCCGGCTGCCCAAAAAGTTCGGCCACTCGTCGTATACCAGATTCGTAGTAATGATGGTGGAATGCTGGCGGTAACGCTCTTCCATCAGCTTGAAGAAGATGTTCGACTGCTCCGGTTTCAGATTCAAGTAACCTAGCTCGTCGATCAGCAATAAATCCAACCGCGCCAGGCGCTTGAGCAGTTGCCGCGTGGAGCGGTCGGCCAGCGACGCATACATCTCATCGAATAGATCCTGCGCGCGGATGAACTGGCAGCGATAGCCGTTCTCCAGCGCTTTCAGCAGCAAACCGCACGCTAATCCCGTTTTGCCGACACCGGTCTTGCCGACCAGCACGATATTCTCCGCCTTGGTGATGAACTCCAGCTCCGCGAAACCGCGGATCTGTTTGCGATTCACGCCCGGTTGTCGCGCGAAGGGAAACGTTTCCAATGTCCAGCGCTCGGGCAGATTGGCGCGCCGGATGCGCCATTCCAGCGCGCCCTCCTGCCGCGCCTGAAACTGCGCACGCACCAGGCGCGTGACGAAGTCCGAGTAGCTGATGTCGTCCTTGTCGGCGGCGCGCAACTGTTCGTCGTAGATCTCCAGGATGCGCCGCAGCTTGAGATTCTTCAGCAGTTGTTCCAGTTCTTCAGTCATCGTCCGATTCCCTATCGAGCAGAAAATACTCCCGTGTCACACGGCGCAAGATCATCCGTTCCAGCCGGTCCAGGTCGTAAAGACCGTAACGGCCGGCCTCGCGCACGGCCCCCAGCAGCGGTTCCCGTGGATACTCCCGCACCAGGCGCAACAGTTGCCGCAGGGCAAGCGTGACCAACTTGCGGCTCCGTTGTTTCAACCCTGCGACATAGTCGGCCAGCTCGGGCGCGGCTGTGACGATGGCCTTTTCTTCGGGATGCGGATCGGGACGCGCGTCCCTCTGGCCGCGGGGCGGCCGGTGCTCGGCCAGCATCACGCGCTGGTGCTCGGCTTCGGCGATGCGCCGGTGCGTCACCAGGCGGCGCGCATCCAGTTGAATCTCGATCTTGTCCTTGGTCTCACGCACCTCCACGCGACGGCCGATCCAGTCCACCGGGACCGAATAGCGGTTGCTGTTCAGCGCCACATACCCTTCGATATCGACCAGGCGCTGCTGCAGCCGGTAGACTTCCGGAATCCACGCCGGCAGCGGCTTCAGGTGCAGCCGCTCGACGGCGAACAGTTCCCGCGGAACCGCCCGGATATGTTTCTTATAAGTCGAGTTGACCTTGTCGCACCACTCCCGCGCCCGCTGATTCAGATCCTCCCAACTGCGGAAGGTGCGCCCGGCCAGAAAGTTATTCTCGATGAAATGAAAGGGGTTATGCACTGCAGCGCATAACCCCTTATCAGCGCAGTTCCTGGTTATGCACAGTTAGCCGTCTCCTTGGACCTATCCACGGCGTTTGTTCCGTTGACTCCTTTGCATAATCTTTGTCCTTTCGTCCGCCGGTCAGCATAGCAACAAGTTGGTCCGGCGCACTGAATCTCCCTCTGCGAAGGGCGGGAGGGGTGAGTGCGCTGACAGCGGCCAGCTTCTCCGTCGGGTCGGCCCGAAGATACATCTCGGTGGTCTGCACGCTGCTGTGGCCGAGCCAGAGGGCAACCTTCCGAATGTCGTGTGTGGTTTGGAGCATCAACATCGCACAGCCATGCCTCAAGGTGTGTGGTGAAACGCGCTTGTTGCACAACGAGGGACAACTCAGTCTCGCAGCCGCTACATGGCATTTGAGCACGTATTCGAATCCAGTCCGTGACATGGCGCTACCGCGTGCATTGAGGAAGAGTTCGGGCACGGCCGCCTCGCCACGGATGGCAAGCCATGCACGAAGATTTGCACCGGTCCGCGTCCAGACTGGCAGCACTCGTTCGCGTCTGCCTTTTCCGAGGATTCGGACGAAGGGCCGCGGCTCAAAGGTCACGTTATCGACCCTCAGACCCACAAGCTCGGAGACTCGAAGACCTGCGACAAAGCAAACGTCCATCATGGCTCGATCGCGGATTCCGAACCGAGTCCGCGGGTCAGGGACATTCAGTACGGCCTGCATCTCGTCGAGCGTGATGTGCGCAACCAACTTCGTATCAGTCTTCTTAAGCGGTATCGCGAGAATCCGTCGTACCTGTTCCAACGCGGATGGGACTTGATACTCGACATATCGCATGAACGATTTGATGGCGGACAACCGGACGTTCCTCGTCACGGGTCCGTTTTTGCGCTCGGTCTCGATGTGCTGCAAAAATGCGACGACCAAGGGTGCGTCGATCTGCTCCAGGTCCAGTTGCGATGGATTTTTACCCAATCGCGAGGCGGCGTACTGAAACAACAGGCGGAACGCGTGCGCGTAGGTGTCGCAGGTATGTTCGCTCGCGCGACGATCAATGGGAAGCCGCTCGCGCAGAAATGCGGTGATATAAGGAGCCAGAGGCGTCACGATCGGTCTCCTTTGCAGAGAGTCTCCGACAGATCGGAGATCTGTCCCAGTACGTGGGGAGTCGCGTGAAGATACCAATAGGTACTATCGATCTGGCTGTGGCCCATATAGGTCATTAAGGCCAGCATGTTTGCATCGACGACCGTTCGGTCACCGGAGCAGGACTCGAGGACCCTGACTGCAAAACCATGACGAAGGTCATGGACGCGCGGGCCGGGTTGCCCCGGACCGGGGTGGATCCCCATCGCCCGCACGATACGTAGAAATACGGTCACGACGCCGGAAGGCCGCATGCCACGGCCACGCTGGGAGACAAACACGTGATCGTCCTGAACTGTTCCTCTGCGATCCAGATACCGCTTGAGGCCGACCATCGTCGTCGGATCCAGCGGCACCAGGCGGCTCTTCTGGAACTTTGTTTCCCGAATCACCAAGCAGTCTTCAGTTATGTCGTGGAGCCGGAGGTTCAACGCCTCGGAAATGCGCAAGCCGGTGACGGCCAGCAACGAGAAAAGCGTCGTAAAGGTCCATGGCCGGATCGATCCACCCGGTGGAAGCTTTGAGGCACGCACCAGCAATTCATGTAATTGATCGGCAGTGAAAATGAAAGGGCGATAGCGGACCCGTCGTGCCCGGAACACTCGTTCGGAGGGGACCTCATGACCCGCATCTTCGGCACGGGCGAAGCGGGCGAACACCCTGAGCATGCCCAGGCGGTTGGCACGCTGACCCTCTGACGGGGCTTGGGTTGCCCACTCTATGGCCGTGCAAGTACGGATGTGGGTTTCCCCCCGCTGGGCAGCAAAAGAAGCGAAGCCGTGGAGCAGGTACTGATGCACCTTCATGCCGAAACCAGTAGACCGCCGAAGCTCAAGATAGGAATCCACCAGTTGGCTCAGCATGGGAACACCTCCGGCCACGGAAGAGCGATGCTCCGGAGACGCTGCACGTCTACCTTGGCATAGTGCGCCGTTGTGTCGAGATACTGATGGCGGAGGACGGTGCCAACCTGTTCGAGCGTGGCGCCTTGGCGCAACATCTCTGTGGCAGCCGAATGGCGAAGTACGTGCGCGCCGCGAAATGGCGCCTCCACGCCGGCCCGGGCAATGGCACGCTCTACGATCGCGGGCACGGAAGAGACCTTGAGTGGCTTCCACGGGGCTAGCACGCGGACGAACAGACGGCTGTCCTGAACGGGCGGGCGCCCCCTTCGCAAGTACTCCAGAATGGCATCACCCACTTCTTGCGTGATGGGAAGTTTTACTTCGTAACGGGATTTACCCGACACGCGAACGCTGGCACTCACCCAATCAAGATCGCTGAGGTCCATTTTGACAATGTCACCTGCGCGCAACCCAAGCCGTGCCAAGAGCAGAATCGCAGCACGGTCCCTCAGTCCAACTGTGGTCTCACGCTCACAAGCGGCAATCACACGTTCGATATCGGCGGCCGGCAGGTATCGAGGGAGCGCGGAGAGACGCCACATCGCCAGGCTCGGCACAGCGTCGTCCAGCCCCGTCCTGCACTTACCCTCAGCAATCAGGTGACGCAAGAACATCCGCATTACCGAGGTGACCTCTTTGGCTCTCGATCGGCTGCGGCCCTTGGTCCGGCTGAGAATAAAGGTGCGGATCGATTCGGCTCGGTAAAGCCGGGGATCTGTACCGAGGGCCGCCAGCGCGTCCTCGATGACGACGCCGTATTGGCGTAACGTGCCTTCTCGGGTGCCGCGCTGGGTTCGCATCCATTCCAGGAAGGCCGCAACCAAAGGCGACGGACCGGCCTCCTGGTTCGGCGGCGGCACAGAAGTGACCACGCCGCAGCCCCGCAAATAATCCATAAGCGCCTGTGCGCCAGCCAGCAGCCTTACATCGTCGTGACCGGATAACCGCAACGGTCTGCGACAACGGCACGTGCTCAAATGTACCTCGAATTCCCCCAGCATGCTTTCATGTAGCTGTTCGATAGACCTCCCCTTGCGCTGGTTCCATTGACTAAAGTGGGCGGCCCCTTGCAGCCGTTTACGCAGAATCCAATAGCTGAATCCCTGGGCTTTCAGTCCTTCCGATATCGCTGAAAGGTGCGGACCCGCAGGGGTCGCCAGAAGTCGCGTGAGAGACTGGCGCCATTTAAAATATTCGGTGATCACTTGCTTCCTCCTTTGGGCGAGCATCGACCCGCCCCGGAAGAAAGTCTAACGATTATGCAAAATAACCTGGCTTCATTTTGGTAGTATTTCCGTTAAGAATCACCATCTTGGGCCAGGATTCGACCGTCAACTGTGCATAACCAATGACTAAGCTGATAAGGGGCGCTCGACGCGCGCGGAACGGTTCGCATTCCCAATCGCGTGCGCCACGAACTGAAAGCCCAAACGCTCTCCAAAGGCGGCCATCTCCGGCACCTGAACCATCTCGCGCCCGCTGCCGCGCAGCACCACTACGTGCGTGTTATCGATCATGACCCGGGTCGGGCGCACCACCTGTATAGCGCAGCGCCTCGTGGAGAAATACCTTGCAGTCAAAACGCCGGAAGGTGGGATAGCACTGGAAGAACAGCATCCGCGAATAGCACAGCACCGCCGAGGCGGTCTGTACCCGGCGTTTCTTGCCGCCCAGTTCGAGCTCGTGGGGAGACGTGTCGTGCTGCAGTTCCTGGCCGGGCGCAAAGTCATACTGTCCCGCCGGCGTGGGTGGCGCGTAGCCGATTCCGTGCCGCCGACAGAAAGCCGTTAACGCGGCATACGACAACGCCGCGCCGCCCGCCAGCAACTCCTCATGGACTCGCACGAGATTCCCCTTGCACTGCTCGAAAAGCTCCAGGATCTGTTGCCGGTGGGGTGCGGCTTTCTCCGCACGCTGCAACTCCGGCACGGTGGTGGAGTTCGCGCGCAAGACTTTGCGGACAGCCACGCGGGAGATCCCCAGTACCCGCGCGATTTCGCGTTTGCTCACCTGCTGCGTATGCAGTTCCAGAATCGTGGTGCGTTGCGCTTGGCTCAACATGCGGTACTTGCTCCGGTAAGAGTTTTTCGTCGATGCGGCGGAGTTGATTTTGAATGCGAGCGATCTGTTGCCCTGCGGCTTCGCACTGCTGGCGATCCAGTTCCAGCGCCGCCGCGCCGGCCAGCCGCCGCTGCGCGCGGTTCACGATGGCGGCCAGCATCTCCAGATCGCGCAACAGTTCGGCTCCGGCCTCGGCCGGGGCTTTCTCCTGCGCTTGCCGCCGCGTTTTGAAAAACAGCTCCGGCGCATCCAGGATGCGTTTGCGAATCGCGGCCGACCCCTGGCGCCAAGCGCCATACAGTTGGCTGGCTTCCCGCGTATCGCAGTGATGTTTGGCGAAGATCGCCGCCATGCGCTGGCAGTCTTCCAGGTTTTGGCGGGCCACCGGCACCAGAAACCTCAACGCCACTTGCGCCAAGATCTGGCCCTCGCGCACCTGCTGTTGGATGGCTTCCGGCAGGACCTCCACCAGCGCCAGCCGCCGCGACACCCAGCTCACGCTACGATCAAACCGGCGCGCCAACTCGTCGAGGCTATAGCCGAAGCGCTGCTCCAACTCCGCCAGCAGCCAGCCCACCTCCAGCGCGGTCTCGTGTTCGCTCAGCCGCAGCGAGCGGTCCAGCAGCACGGCCGCGGCTTCGCTCATCGGCCATACCACCGCTTCCACTGTGTCCCGCCCCAGTTGTTCCAGCGCTGCGATCCGCTTATAGCCGTCGATGACCACGTAACGATCCGCCGGGCCCTCCGCCGCTACCACCACGATGGGCGATTGCTGCCCACTCTCGGCCAGCGACGCCAGTAGCCGCCGCTGCCGCGCCGGATGGCGCACGCGCAGGTGTTCCCATCGCCGGTCGAGTTGGTGAAACTCCAGTTGCATCAGACAGGCTGAATGTAAGGCCCGCGCCGCCCGCGGATCAATATCTCCGGATTAAGTGCGCGCCTGTTTCCAGCGCCGCTCCCGTTCTACGACGCGCTCCAGCGCGCGCCGGCAGGCGTGGGAACAGAAGCGTTGTAAGGGACTTCGCCGCGCACGCACGAATCTCTCGTAGCAACCCGGCCGGTCGCAGCAATGGTCGAAAAAAATGTTCTGTAGTGATTACCCTCGCGGGCGCGCTAACCGCTTCTGGTTCTGGTGGTTTCCGGCTCCGGACCCGCTCTCGGTAATGACGGCTTTGGCCGTTGCGTTTCTGTTTGCCCGCCACCGTCGCCCGGTACGCCTGCTGGGCCTTCCAGCGGGACCACTTCCGCGCTGCGTGCCGGCAGCGCTCGCTGCAATAGCGCTGGCGTGCTTGCTGGGGATGAAAGCGTTGCTCGCATCCTTTAAGCAAACAGCGCCGCATGCGCGGCCGAGGCGCCAATCGCTTCCGCCGGCTAGCCGCTTGATTTTCGGGATGGACTGTAGGATTCTCGAAAGGGCCCATGGGAGGTGATGACTCCCAGAAGCTCCTGTCCTGGAGGGGACCATCTCCCCTCCGGGGCGCAAACCTCCGGCTCAATTACAAATCAACAAGGTAACTGAACCTGCCGTTGGAATCTCGCGGGCGCCACTATTCCCGGCGATGGCCTCAGCTACCGCCCGCCTGGGTCATTATTGGAAAGTACGGGTGGGTCATTTTTGCCGCGCGCCGAAGAGATACTACTAGTGTTCGTATATTTGTCCGCTCTAATCGGGGGACTCATCAACGCGACCAGATACCGCTCGAAAAGTCGACCTGCTTATGTCGTATGCCCTTCTAATGCCTGCCGCCATGGTCTTCGCCGTTCAATCTACCCGAGCGGCGATGGTTATCGCAGTCTCGCTGTGGATCGCGAGTCATCTTGCTGCAACGACTCCATTGTTCCGGTCGGGACGCAAATCGAAGAGTCGAGTCCTTGCCGGTGTCGCGGTCTTTTTTTTCCGGCGGCATACTCGTTTTGGGCTCCGGGGTCCAACTTCGGGCGGCAAAATCCCAACGCTAGCTGGAATTCTGGAGTTCATCAACACAGATAAGGCAAAGGCGGCCTTCTTAGGAGAAGTACCAGCGTTCTGCGAGTGGTTCGATTCAGAGTCAGGAGATACGCCTCTCACCTGGAGTCAACTCACGTTCGCTGGGCCGGTTGCAGCGCTCGGCATTCGGCCCCGCGCCCAGGCATCTACGAAGGAACGGTGGCAGTCGGCTTGGGGGCAACCACTAATGTATACACGTACTACCGTGGACTTATCGAAGACTACGGTAAGCTTGGCGCACTTGGACTCGTATGTCTCCTCGGTATGATAAGCGGATCAGCGTATCGTAGGGTCCTCGCAAGAATAACAGCTC
Source organism: Bryobacterales bacterium (assembly GCA_963818855.1). Taxonomy (GTDB): domain Bacteria; phylum Acidobacteriota; class Terriglobia; order Bryobacterales; family Bryobacteraceae; genus Bog-159. Next base: position 727,014 of record CAWFUH010000003.1, read on the forward strand.
ACAATTGATCGGTTCTCTGTCATAACCGGCTTCACAGGCGGTGATCTGCGACACGCAATAGCGGGCCTGGAAATGTGTGTAAATTGGTCTGTTCCCGCACATTGAGGTCCAGTGGCCGAGATCGGCCAGATTTGTTATAGTTCCGAGTGGCGGATTTACTCCAATCGGAACTATAACATTATGCGCCCAACATCCTTCCGCCCTGATGCTCTGCGCGCGCTTCTGCTGCGCAATAAAATCGCCACTCTGGACGATCTCAAGCACGCTCTCGGCACTCGCGTCGACATCACCGTCCTCCGAAAACTGAAGCCGCTGGACTACCTGAGCAGTTATTCTCATCGCGGCCGGTTGTACACGCTCCGCGAGATCGCGCTCTTCGATGATCACGGACTCTGGTCGCGGGCAGAAGTGTGGTTCTCCCGTTCCGGCACGCTGCTGGCCACCGCGGAAGCATTCGTGAATCGTTCCCCGCGCGGATACTTCGCCGATGAACTGGCTCCCGCTTTACGTGTCGAAATCCAGGATGCGCTGCATCAACTGGCCCAGCAAGGTCGTGTCTCCCGCCAACTCGTTTCCGGCCGGTACCTTTACACGGCTACGGAGCCGGTCAGCCAACGACGACAACTTCTAACGCGCCGCACCGTGGAATTCCTGCCCACGGTGGCGGATACGTCCGTGCTGGAGGTTCCCGCCCAGGAAGTCAAAGCCGCCATTCTGCTGTTTTACAGTTTGCTCGACGGGCAGCAGCGCCGGCTCTATGCCGGACTGGAGTCGCTCAAGTTGGGCCGTGGCGGCGACCGCCAACTGGCCGACTTTCTCGATCTGGATCCCCATACCGTGGCCCGTGGGCGTCAACAGCTATTAGCCCAAGACGTGGAAATCGACGGTGCACGCAAAGCCGGCGCTGGCGGCAAGCGCATGGAAAAAAACGCTCGAAATAATCGATGCCATCGAGATTCTCCTGGAGCACGATACCGCCGGCGACCCCATCAGAGAGCTGAAGTGGACCCGCACGACGACTGAGAAGATCGCCGAGGTTCTCCATCAGATCGACATTCCCGTTTCGGCTAACACGGTCGCTCGTCTTCTCTACCAGATGGATTTCTCTCTGCGCGACAACCGCAAGCAGATCGCCACCAACTTCAGCCCCTACCGCGATCAACAGTTCCAGCATATCTGCTCGCTACGGACTCGCTTCCAGCGCCAAGGTCTTCACATCCTCAGCGTCGACAGCCAGAAACGCGAAATGATCGGCAATTTCAAAACGCCGGAGCCAAATGGGGCCGCTCGCCCGTTCTGGCCAACGATCACGACTTCCTTACCGATGCCAGCGGCGTCGGCATCTCTTACGGCATTTACGACTCGCCCCACAACCGTGGCACCGTCTGCGTCGGCACCTCCCACGACACGCCGGCCTTCTCCGCCCACTCCATCGCCACTTGGTGGAATCGCGAAGGAACCCGCCGATACGGCCGTGCGCCCAAGCTTCTGCTCCTGGCCGACTCCGGCGGCAGCAACACTTGTACTTCCTGGGCCTGGAAGATTGAACTCCAGCGTCAGCTATGCAAATCGCTTCGGCCTCGCAGTCACCATCGCCCACTATCGTACCGGTGCTTCCAAATGGAACCCCATCGAGCACCGGTTGTTCTCCGAGATCTCCAAAAAACTGGGCGCCCGAGCCTCTGGACAGCCACGAAAAGATGCTCAAATTCATTCGCGCCACCACCACAAAAACTGGCTTGGTCGTGACCGCCTATCTCGACCGAAATGAATATCAAACCCATCTAAAGCCCGACCCACAACTGATCTCTTCACTCCGTTTCACCCCTGGCAAAGTAATTCCGCGATGGAAATATACAATTCGACTGAATCTGTCAAATTATTCTTGCGCCGGCCCTTAGCGCTAGAAGAGGAGGCCTTGGTGCGCTTGGTGTGCTTGTCGTCTGTTATACCTCGTGATATTCGGCCTCATGAGCGCATTTGGTTACAACTCAATAATCGGAGCGCTGGTGTTGTTTGGTGTGGTAGGGCGATACTATCGAGTTCTAACCCGGCGCCGCCAAGCGCGAGCAGACGGATATCCAATTCAGCCAAGACGAAATTGTGGCGTTCCCGGTTGGCCTTCCACGAACTGTGGGCGGCGGCCCGCGGTGGCGCCTGGAACCGGCGGTACAAGCGGACTAGGGGATTAAGGCGACAACCGACGCGAGACGCCTACGCCCCGGGAGACAGCGGGTCCGCGCGGGCGCTCGCTAGCTTCCACACGGCATGCGAATCCATGCGGTTTTCTGTCCTCCAGAGATAGCACTACGCTGTGGCCGCCCTCGTGAATCCACCCATCCGGAGGGCGCTATCCGCGTCGCAATCGAAGAAATACACGGGCCGCCACTGCACGAGAAAACGCGTTACCGGTACGAGAATGTCGCCTTTGTCGGCAGGATTCCAGCGTCTCGCGGGTCCCATTTCCGTGTCCCTGGCAAGTCAGGGTGTGTTGTTGTGCTGCATGTTTCTGACGACCAGGGAGAGCGCGCGGGACTTCGGGGCAATCGGGTTCGGCGTCTTCAGGTGGCCAGGCGTACGCTGAGCGTTGTGGTATTCCCCCTGATGTGCGGCACGGGCATCAGCATTCCGCGATATCTGGCCTGCGCTGAGGGGCGCAAGAAGGACGTGGGAGAGTGGCTCGTGGCCGGTGCCTCTCTCGGGGCAGGTCTCCAGACGGTCTTCCTGATTTTGGCGGGTTTGCTCGCCACCCAACTCGGCCGCTTCACTTTCGGCCCCTCAAGTACAAATCCGCTGATCGCTTCGTTGCTTGTTGCTACCGCCGGGCCGTTCACGCATAGTTTGGGGTACGCCGCGCTGCGCGGATTGTCGCGTTTTCAATATGCAAACGCCCTGCAGGTTGCAAAACCTTGGGGTTATGCCGTTGGTGGGCGTGTTGCTGGCCCGCGGCCAGGTCAGCAACGCGCTGTTCCTTACGGGATCCCCGCCGACATGGATCGCATCCTGTCTATCATGCCGCAGCCTACAAGCACGCGGCATCCCGCTTGGCCTCGAATTTCGCAATGGAACCGACTGGCCGGTTTCCTGCGGCCTCCCGCGAAGCCGCAATGAATTCTGGCCCAACGAACTGCCACACTACACTTCCCCCCAGCCGAGCAAGCGCGCCGCGTTGTTGTGGTAAACCTTCTTCAAGATCGAGTCGGGCAGGCCGATCCCATAAATCCTCCAGCGCCCCTGCGGCGGCCTGCTGCTGGGTGCGTAGTCGAAGTATTCGTCCAGCGTCTCCAGCCACCGGAAGTAGATCTGGTACATGGCCGGCTTCAAGTCTTGTTGCGGGGTGTCCGCCTCGCTCGGCGTCGCATCGGTTCCAAACATGATGCGGTCCTGGTATTTCTCAAAGAAGGAGCGCGCGCGCCGCGGTTGGCGGCCGAGCTCTCCCAAGCGCGCCGCCGTCTCCACGTGCAGGTTGGGCAAGTCGTCGAGCCAACGGGAAACCTCATCGAGATTCTCTGGATGATTCGCCACGTGCAATCCTACGAAAGTGGTCTTCGGATGCCGCGCGATCACGCGATTGCGCGCCGCCAGCAGCTCCGGCTTCGATGGAAAATCCTTCCCGTAGAAGGACCAGTCCGGGTGATGGCCTAGTTCTTCCCAGCGTTCGTTGAAGCGATCGATCGGCGTGAAGAACGCGTCCGGATCCGAGGTATGAATGAACACGGGAAGGTTCAATTGCCCCGCCGCGTCCCACATGGGATCGAAACGCGGGTCGTCGACTTTGACCAGCGGCCCCGTCTTAACGTTCTCGCGAAGGTACAGTCCGAGCGTCTTCAATACCTTGACCCCCACGGCGCCGGCTTGTTTGCCGCGCGCGATTTCATCCGCCTGCCATTGCGGAAAGTTGGGTTCGCGGATGTGGTCGTAGGCAGGTTCCACGCAGTTGACGAACCGGCCCTTGTAGCGCTCCTGCAAGTCTCTGATGTTCTGTTTGAGAAGATCGCCGAAACCGCCCGTCAGGTTGATCATGGTGCGGATGTTGAGCGTATCCATCCAGCGCGTGATTGCATCGACTTGCCCGAAGGCCTCCGCCATCTCCGGCGGGCCCGCCACTCGCCGCTTGGCGAAAACTGACGACACGTGCGTATGCACGTCAATGACCGGGTACTTGGCCCGCGGCGTTGGATGCTGGGGGACCACCAGCATGCTCCTGGGCTCGAAATCCTCGAGTGCCAGGCTGGGTTTGGCCGGCGCCTGTGCGGGTTTTTGCGGCCAGGCTGGCTGGGTCGCGATGGTAGCCGCGCCGGCCGTGCCACCCAGAAAGGTACGGCGTGAGGTCTTAGAGATCTGCATGATGGCCGATATATAGCATGCATTCAGGGCGCATCGAAACCCCGGCCAGCCTGGGTCGCAGGCCGCCCCGAACACTCAGCCGCGCTTCCCGACAGCGCTGATGGCCTTTAAATAAGCGGCGTTATTCGGGATGACCGGGCCTAAGCCGTTGATAAAGTCGGCATCGCCGCCGCGGAAGCCAGTGGTATCCTTGGGACGTACGCTTGCTATGGTCTGGCCCAGGTGTGGTTTTGTCCGTTCATAGCAAAGAAGATCACGGCCTTATCGCGGGTGCCACCCGGCGCAAGGGTGTCGGCGCCGTAGCAGTAGTCCTTGGCGATTCAGGCAGCGCGAACAAGTCGGTCGTCGTCGTGAGCACAGACGGTCTGGCTGATCCCTGCTGGGTTGAGAGATCGAACGGAATATTGCCGAGCCGGACAGTGCCGTTGTCCATCGCGGTCAGGTCCACGCCGAGAAGTCGTTTCCGTCAACAGACCAATGCCCCCACCCATAGGCGCCGGGCGCAGAAACTGGTACGGGCGTTGCGGAAACTGGGTATCGCGTCACTCTAGGCTAGTGGAGATCCATCCACAGTCCGTGGCGGAAGCCGGCCCTTGATCTTCAAACGCGACCAGACTCTGGACGGAGGCGGGACATCATCAGTCCCGCCTCTTCCATAACTGAGCGGTATTTATCCTGCAACTCCCGCCGGTGATGCAATTCATGCCCGGCGATGATGTACGCCACTGCGCGCACCGACACCGGATTGCCGCTCGCGACGCCGCGCCGCATCCACGCCTCCGGGCTTAAGGTCCGGAACAACCACACCGTTGCGCGCCGCACGCACACAAATTCCTCGATGAGGTCCGTTAACCGGCGATCCGCAAAATTGGCGGAACGGACATAGTCATCCTGTTCGAAAGATGGCAGCGGCGTACTGTCGTTACGCGCAAAGCGCAGCGCGCGGCAGGAGAACACCCGCTCCGCGTCGATCAGATGGCCCAGCATTTCCTTGATGCTCCACTTGCCCGGAGCATAGCGGTAATTGCCCTGTTCGTCGCTTAGAGGGTAGAGCAAGGCCAGCGTTTCGCGTGGCTGGTCTTCCAGCGCAGCGACGACCTCGCCCCCGACTAGCGTGATGTACCGGCCATAATACGGCGCGTACTCGGAGACATCCGGCGCAGTTTTTGCGGGTGCGGTTTCCTGCATACCGCCAGTATCGCAAAATACCGCGCGCTGGGCGTTATGCTAGAAGGCTGGTATGCCCTCAATCACCCGCCGCACCTTCATAACCACGTGCGCCGCTCTGGCCGCCAAGTACCCGGCCGGTGCCGCCGCCGCACCGGATATCCACTTTCCGGAGGCGCCGCGCGACCGCCTGGCGGTAGCTTCTTATCCCTTCCGCAATTTCATGGACCGGCCCGGCCATCCCGGCCTGAAGTTGACCGATTTCGCCGCCATGGTGGTGGAGAAGTTTGACATCCACAATATCGAGCCGCTCAACTCGCACTTTCCCTCCATCGAGCCGGACTACCTCGAGGAACTCCGTCGTTCGGTCGAGCAGGCGCATTCGCACATCGTGAACATCCCCACCGCCGTGGGAGCCAGCTTATACGACCCCGATCCCGTCCGGCGCGATAAGGCCGTTGCGGGCGGCAAGAAATGGGTGGACGCCGCCGTGGCAGTGCAGTCGCCCAGCATTCGCGCGCACATACAAGGCGCCCGGGGTGCGTCGCCGGACGTGGGCCTCGCCGCGGAAAGCTTGAAGCAGTTGGCCGACTATGGCGCCGCGAAGAACATTATGATCAACCTGGAGAACGACGACCCGGCAACTGAAGACGCGTTCTTCGTGGTAAAGGTGATCGACGCGGTGAACAGCCCCTGGCTGCGGGCTCTGCCGGACTTCGGCAACTCCATGCTGAAGGGCGACGAAGATTTCAATTACAAAGCCGTGGAAGCCATGTTCCGCCACGCTTACAACATCTCGCACGTGAAGGATTCCGAGGTCGATAACGGGAAGGTTTTCCGCGTGAGCATGGCGAAAACTTTCGCCATCGCCAAGGCGGCCGGTTACCGCGGCTACTTCTCCGTGGAATTTGAGGGCCAGGGCGAGCCGTATGAAGGCACGCGAAAGCTGCTCGACGAGAGCCTGAAAGACTTGTAGAGCACACTTCCTGCCCGCTTAATGCGACCAACTGGCAGGTCGCCCCGTGCATGAGAAGATCGACGCGGTTGCTGAACCTACCGCCGCCACCCAAGGGCGTTAGGTATCTGATCGTCGGCGGTGACGCGGTATCATCCCGCGGCCAGCCCCGCGCGACCAAGGATTCGCAAGCTGCGCTCTGACGATGCTCAAAGCTACTCGAGACATCCGCAAGGTGGCACGGGGCTCGGCCAGACGGATGATCCGGACGACCGAAATCTATCTGCGGGTGGATCCATCGGAGAAGTTGGAGGCGGGTCGAGGCGGTTGTGCCAATTGGCTTGCGTCGTGGCCGATTCAAAGCGCCCGACGCGTTAATCATAATCGCGCGCTCCGCATAATCGGCAAAGATGGCTAGCAGGCCCGCCATGGCGCGACCGCTTGGCGTGGTCAGGTCCGGCGCCTCGGTCAGCGACACGAGGCCCACCCGCGCGTTCGGGAGCGTCTGCGCCTGGCGGGGGGGCGGTGCGTTCGTGCTTTCATCGGCGTTACAGTGGAAGGTTCATTTGGAAGGAAAACAGCTTCCGACATGAGCAACAACGTCATTGATAGATTGCCAAGGACAAGAATGCTTACCGAAACAAGATGGATTTGTTTGACGTTGATGGGAGTATGTTCCGCGTTTCAGATTCCGAAAGATCCACCACGTCAGTTCAAACTGACGGCACAATCGGAACATTTTTGGAAACTGATCGACCGCCGCACAGTTCTCCAGCGAGTCGCAGGCGATTTCGGGTTTACGGAGGGACCTGTATGGGACCCACGCGGGTTTCTTTACGTTAGCGACGAGGAGCAGAACAGGATCTTTCGTCTCTATCCGGACGGGCGCCGCGAGTCTATCTTCCAGACGGGTGACCCAGATGGCAGCACGTTGGACCGAGATCACGAATTGATCACGACCGCCAGTGTCCTACGTGCGGTGGTCAAGGTTCAGCCGGACGGATCTTACCGGGTGCTTGCCGACAAATACCATGGGAAGCGCTTCAATAGCCCCAACGATATAGTGCTGGGGCCGGATGGTGCACTCTATTTTACCGATCCCACTCTGGACCTGCCCAAGGGCGAGCAGCAGGAAATCCCGTTTCAGGGAGTTTACCGGCTTGGATTGGACGGGGCGGTCCGCCTATTGACTCGTGAACTGGCGCAGCCAAACGGGCTTGCCTTTTCACCAGATGGGAAACGCCTTTACATCGACGATAGCGAGAGGTGCGATATCCGAGTGTATGATGTCAGCCCAAGCGGCGACCTGAGTAATGGAAGGGTCTTTGCGACTGAAGCGGGGCCACCCAAATCGGGCGTTCCGGATGGTATGAGAGTCGATCAGGGTGGGGACCTTTTTGTTACCGGGCCACTGGGAGTGTGGGTGTGGGATGTAAGCGGGAAGCATCTGGGCACGATCGAAATGCCAGAACAGCCGGCGAATCTCGCCTGGGGCGATGCCGACTTGCGCACGCTCTATATTACTGCCACCACTTCGGTATACCGGATCAAGACTACAACGCGGGGTTTCGTTCCTTACATGGACGAACCACGGTCGAGAGTCCGTTTGAAGCCCTCGCAGTAACGGGGGGAGCATTGCAAGATTCCGGCGCATTCCGACAATAAAAGGGGCATGCCGGAACACGCCGTTGCCGGGTGTTCTTGCGATTGGCCGAGGTCAACGCGTTCGCCGCAGCGCCGATATTCGCCCCGCCGAGAACGCGCAAGGCGGGCGAAGAAGCGCGGTCGGAGGTCGCAGGCGTCACCACGCCGACAGTTCCGGCGCGTCCGCGCGCCGTGGCGGCGACCCGTCGCCTCCCGCGCGAATCCGCCCGAGCACCGCCCATCGGTGAGCGCCGCCACGCGTGCGATGCCGGCTGCCCGTTCCGGCGCCTGCCGCGCGTTGTCCGTTGCCACGACCTCCCGCGGGCGGATGGCCGCCGCGATCGGCGACGAGGCGGTGTCCGAGACGAGGGCGTCCTTACCAGGAGTCGATATCCCCGTGCCGTTCGACTGGAAACGCGACCGCGGCCGAAGTGACCGGGCGTAGCTGGCTTCGTCTGCCTGCACCTCCACCGCTGCCAAACGAACAGGCGCAACCGTTTCAAAGAAGCGTGAATGCGATTTAGATTGCGAAGAATGGCTGCACATCGAAAATCAGGTCAGGCCAGATCGTTCAACCCGGAAAGCTCTCCCGTGCTGTCGCCGGGTTTCTCGGTCGCTACCCCCATGCGCATCAGCATCGAGATATACAGATTGGTGATGGGCGTCTGCGGAGCGGCCTGCAGTAAACGGCCAGACAGGATGGCGCCACACGCGCCGCCTACCAGCATCGTGGGCGGATGATCGTGCTGGTTGGAGTTTCCGTCGGACCAACCCGCCGCTGTAGAGGATCATGGTTTCTCGATGTGGCCGGCGCCGCGCAGCCCCGCAGCATGGCGCGCCCTTTGCACAGCTTAGTGGCCGCGGGCAGTTCTCAGGCCACGACCGTCAGCGTGCGGATGGCGGGCACGATCGGCGACGATACGGGCAATCCGCCGTGAAGGAGCACACTACGGGTGAAGCGATGTTCTAAGCGACTGGCGCTGTGCCATGCAAGAGTGGGCCTCGCGCGATCACGCCACCCGCATCGGCAAGCGGTGCCTCTTCCGGGCACAATTAGCCTGCAGCCGCATGCTCCTTTTGGCGGACCCGTTCCAACTCCCACTTGAGGCGCTGCAACGCGGCCGTGGTCTCATCAGCCCGAATCGCTGACTGACTGTCGTCGCCGTGGCAGGCGTGCATCAAAACGCAGATGTCTTGGAGTTTTTCCTCGATCAGGGTGAGATCATGGCGGAGCAGAATCTGCTGCTCCTTTGTGAAAGGGTGTCGATCAACTGAAGTGGACATATTGAGAGAATTCTACACCTGTTTTAGACGCGCGTCTCACCCGCAACTGGAAGCGATGACCACTCCCGAACGACGGCTGCCGGGCGTGTGCGAGCGGTAGGCCCGCGTGAAACGCGGGAAAACGACCGTCATTCAAGCCCACGGCGCACAGAACCAACGGGCTGATCCGGCCGCGCATCGGGTATCAGGGCGAGCAGACGTGCCCTCGTTTCTTCGCGCGCTGGCGGGTCTTCCCGGCGACGTGGAAGCGGTTCTGAGCCGCGACCGCGCTCGCGCCGACGGACGCTCTGCATAAACGATCTGGTGCACGACAGTGGCGATCGAATCGGCGCCCGCTACTGAATCTCGTCCCAACCGCCCAGATCAATCCTTCTCCGCTCGCCAGGCCGCCCATTATCCGGCTGTCGCTCCAATTGGAGTTAAACTGTTCGGAGAACGTATGCTTTTCCGCGGCGGTAACCCGTGTGGCCGGTCGAGCGCCCCATTAAACACCGGGCTGTTCCGGCCCTCGCGACCGACGGTGAGCGATGCGAACGTTGACGGTTCCAGTTCTGTATTTTGCCGTGTTACTCGGGCCTCGCCTCCTGCCCGCGAGTCAGTGCACAGGCTCGGTAAGGGCTGCGGACCAGAGGGTTCCCGGCGCCACGGTCACCGCCATTCAGGGCAGCGCCAAAGTGGTGGCGTACACCGACGATGCCGGCCGGTAGCAATTGGAATTGGGACCCGGTGTTTGGAACATCCGGGTCGAGATGTTCGGGTTTACAACCGAGCAAGCCCAAGTCACCGTCGGCAGCCAGCCGATCATCCGGCACTGGACCCTGGAGATGCCGCGCATCGCGCAGGCGCCGGCCCGATCGCCCTCGGCGCGACGTCCCCGCAATGGACCTCGCGCGGGACCGGACACCGGGCCGAATTCCGCTGTCGGTCGAGGGTTTCAGAACGCCCAGGTTAAAGCCACCGACGATGGCCAACAGGCGCTGGCCGATGCGGCCGCGAACGCAGCGTCCGCCGATTTGTCCGCCGGTTTGAGCGCCGAGGCCGAGGACGCCTTGCTGGTAAACGGCAGCACCAGCGGCGGCCTGGCGCAATCGAGCGATGATGAGACGCGGCGGGAGCGTATGGCCGGAGCAGGCGGCGTCAACGGCGGGTCTGCTATGGGCGGCGGTCCGGGCAGCAGCCAGACCTTGGGCTTACCGCCGGGAATGAGCGCCCCCAGCAGTGATCCGCTGGGTTTGGGCGGTTTCGGAGCCAGCGGCATCAATGGTGGCTTTGGCGGCGGGACGGGCGGCGGCCAGGGTCCCGGCGGTTTCGGCGGCGGAAGAGGAGGCGCCGGGGGCCGCGGACCTGGGGGCAGTGGCGGCGGAGGCTCCAACCGCAACAACAACCGGCGCGGCCCCTACAACGGCCAATACGCCAGCTTCGGCAACCGGCGGCGGAACCAGCCCACTTACACCGGCTCGGTGTTCGTGAAACTGGAGAATTCCGCCCTGGATGCCGTTTTACTTGACTTATCAGGGCACCGAGAGCCGCAATCCCTATAGCCAGCAATCGTCGGTTCCTACGGCGGCGGAGCGCGACGGCGACTTCTCTCAGACGATGGTGAACAACGCTCCCGTGACTATCTTCGATCCGACCACGCATGCGCCCTTCCCGAACGATGTGATACCCGCCTCGCGAATCGCCACGACATCGGCCGGACTGTTGCAGTACTTTCCGCTTCCCACTTACACCGGCCTGGTTCAGAACTATGCCATCGTCACGTCCACCCCAAGTAACAACAACAATGTCGGCCTTCGGCTGAACTTGCCGGTCTCGAACAAGGACCGTCTGAACTTCAATGTTCAGTTTCAGAACCGCGATTCGAAAGCCGAGCAGCTTTTCGGATTCAAGGATTCCACCAGCGGCCACGGCCTGAGCGCTTCGGCCGGCTGGAGCCACAGTTTCGCACCGCGCTTCAACAACAGCGCTAATCTAACCTTCAGCCGGAACGTCAACCAAACCTTGCCGTACTTTGCGGATACGGAGAATATCGAGGGCAATCTGGGCATCACCGGCACCCTGCAGAATCCCTTAAACTATGGGCCGCCGAGCCTTTCTTTTACTAACTTAGGTGGACTGTCGGATTCCGCTCCGGCGTTAACGCACAATCAAACCACCAATCTTACCGACACCCTCACCTACGTGTTGCACCGGCGCCATAACCTGGGCATCGGCTTCCTCTACCGCCGCTTGGATGTCGACAGTTTGAACTATCAAAACGCCCGCGGATCGTTCACTTTCAGCGGTCTGCTGACCAGCCAACTGACTGCCAAGGGGCAGCCCGTTCCCGGCACGGGCTTCGACTTCGCCGACTTTCTGCTCGGCTTGCCGCAATCCAGTTCCCTGCAATACGGCGACGGCAATTACAATCTGCGGAGCTGGGCCGCGGGCTGGTATGCGCGGGACGACTGGCGCCCCAGCCGTGGACTCTCAATCAATCTGGGTATCCGCTACGAGTACTTCGCCCCCTATACGGAGCGGAATGGCCACCTGGCGGACCTGCTGGTGTATCCCGGATTCACCGGCGTTTCCGTAGCGACACCCGGCGCCGCCGGCCTTCCCAGCAGTCTCATCAGGCCCGACCTGCACGCATTCTCGCCACGCCTGGGCATTGCCTGGCGGCCTTCCGCGAAAGCCTCCACGGTCATCCGAGGCGGCTACAGCATCTTCTACAGCCCTTCCGCATACTCCCAGCTTGGAACCTACTTAGCCACCCAGCCTCCTTATTCGACTAACCTATCGCTGACCACCAGCTCGGCCGTTCCGCTGACCATCGAAAGCGGTTTTCCGATCATACCTTCGCAGACCATCCCAAACACGTTCGCGGTGGATCCGAACTTTAAGCTGGCTTACGCGCAAACCTGGAGTCTTGCGATTCAGAATAGCCTGCCGCATGGCTTCCTGGTGGAACTCGAATACATTGGCACGAAGGGCACGGATTTGCCGGTGGCGGAGCAGCCCAACCGGCCATTGCCGGGAACGTCGCTGCTGGACACTCAGGAGCAGTTACAGATCCCCTACGCCACCAGCTTCACTTACGAAACATCACAAGCTGATTCGAGCTTCAATGCCGGGCAGGTGCGCTTCACCCGGCGGTTCAACCGGGGAGTTTCCTGGGTGATGCTTTATACACGATCCAAATCCATCGACGATGCATCCAGTTTCAGCGGGCCGGGAGGCACCGTAGTGCAATTCATCGACAATCTGAATCTCGAGCGCGGCCTCTCCAGTTTCGACCAGCGCAATAACCTGCAGACCACTTTCCTGCTCTCTTCGCCGGTCGGCGTTCATGGTCTGCTGCGCAACGGAGGCTGGGCCGAACGGACTTTGACGGGCTGGACGGTCAGTGGAACCTTCACGGCCGCCTCCGGCACGCCGCTCACCGCGCTGGTCGCCGGCAATCTTTCCAATACGGCCGGGCTGGCGGGTTCCGGCAGCACGCGCGCCGAAGCCACTGGGCTTCCCATCTCCGGCGGCGGCAACGCCTACTTCAACCTGGCGGCATTTACCACGCCTCCGTCTGGCGAATTTGGAAACGCCGGCAGAGACACCATACCGGGACCGTTTCACGTTTCGTTCAATTCCGCCTTGAATCGCGCCTTCCGGTTCGGCGACACGCGGCGCCAACTGCAGTTGCGGCTCAGCGCCACCAATGCGCTCAACCGTGTGGCCATTACCAGTTTTGGCACGACGGTTAACTCGGCGACTTATGGGCTGCCCACCGCGGCTACCGCCACGCGCACGGTCCAGCTACTCATGAGGTTCAGCTTTTGAGACGATGGGTCATTGCCGCGTTACTCACGCTCTCCGCCGCCGGACAGCAGCCGCAGCCGACTTTCACGGCGAGCAGCAACTTAGTCATCGTGGACGTGACCGTCCGGGACAAATCCGGCCGGCCGATCGACGGCCTGAAGCCATCGGATTTCACGGTGTTCGAAGATGGCAAGCCCCAGAGGATCGCCGTATTTGAATTTCAGAAACTCAGCCAGGAGCCCGCGCCGCCGCCCAAGTTGGCTCTCGCCGACCAGTTCAAGCTTCCCGAAGCTCCCAAGACCGCCATCACCGCGGAAAAGCCCGGCCAGGTGCAGTATCACGACAAGCGGCTGATGGTCTTTTACCTGGACTTCTCGTCCATGGGTATTCCCGAACAGTTGCGGGCGCAGGAGGCGGCGCTGGACTACGCCGCCAAACACATTACCAAGGACGACCTGGTGGCCATCCTGCTCTATACCAGCCAGATTCAGGTGCTCACCGACTTCACCGCGGATCGCGACGTTATCGACAGCATCCTGAAGGCTCTGCCAATCGGCGAAATGAGCGAGTTGGCCGGCCTGGCGGATACCGACGACACCAACGGCGAAGATACCGGCGCGGCCTTCGTCGCCGACGAGACCGAATTCAACATCTTCAATACCGACCAAAAATTGGCCGCCATCGAACAGGCCGCCCGCATGCTCGCGCCGTTGCCGGAAAAGAAGGCGCTGATCTATTTCTCAGCCGGCGTCAACAAGACCGGAATCGACAATCAGGCGCAACTGGAAGCTACCATCAACGCAGCCGTGAAGGCCAATCTGGCCATTTATCCGATCGACGCGCGCGGGCTGATGGCCGACCCTCCCGGCGGGGATGCCAGCCACGCCGCTTCGCGCGGAACCGGTATTTACAACGGCTCCGTTTACAACCAGCAAAGGGCCACCATCAACGACTCGCAGGAGACGCTCTATACCCTGGCTGCCGATACCGGTGGCAAGGCCTTCTTCGACAGCAACGACATTACGGCCGGCATCGTGCAGGCGCAGCAGCAGATGCGCAGTTATTATCTGCTGGGTTACTACACCACTAACGGCGCGCAGGACGGCAAGTACCGTAAAATTAACGTCAAGCTGAATACCTTGACATCCGCGAAGCTCGAACACCGCAAGGGTTATTACGCGTCCAAGATCTGGGGCAAGTTGAACGGACAGGAAAAGGAGCAGCAGTTGAAGGAGGCGCTTTCGGCGGGCGATCCGGTCACAGACCTTCCATTGGCGCTCCAGGTTAACTATTTCCGCGTGGCTCCGACAACTTACTTCGTTCCGGTTTCGATCAAGATTCCGGGGTCGGTAGTGGCACTGGCTGCTAAAGGCGGCGCGGGCGTGACGCAGTTCGACTTTGCCGGCCAGATCCAGGACGAACAGCGTGCCGTGGCCGGCAATGTGCGCGATAACATCACCATCCACCTCGCTAAGGACAACCGCGCCGGCAGGACCAGCCAGAAGAGTTTCCAATACGACGCCGGATTTACCTTGGAGCCCGGCAGATACCGCTTGAAGTTTGTCGTGCGTGAAAACGTGACCGGCAAACTGGGCACGTTCGATACGCGCTTCACCATCCCGGATCTGAGCGCGGATACCACCGGCCTGAAGCTCAGTTCGATCGTGTGGAGCAGCCAGCGCGAGCCTCTGAAAGCCGCCGTGGGCGCGGCCGAAAAGATCACCGCCAAAGAACGTGCGGCCAATCCGCTGATCGTGGACGGCGAGAAAATCGTGCCCAACATCACGCGCGTTTTCCGCCGCAGCCAGAATCTGTATGTAACCTTCGACGTCTATGACGCCCAGAGCGATCCCGCGGATGCGCAAGCCTGCCGCTTGAAAGTGCGCATGAGCCTGTTCAATCGAAAGGGCGTGAAAGCCTTCGAGGTAGGGCCCGTGGACGCCACTCATCTGGCCGCCACGCGTCCCGGAGCGGTGCCCGTGCAGATCCAGATTCCGCTCAAGGATCTGGCTCCGGGACGCTATGTCTGCCAGATCGATGTGATCGACCAGTTAGGGCGTAAGTTCGCATTTCCGCGCGCGCCTTTGGTGGTGTTATAAGCCGCTCGGTGCGCCGGCGCGCACTCCCAACTCCTCTAGCAGCGGCGTGGCATGGTATACCTTCTCCAGCGCCTCCACAATTCCCTGCACCGCGACATGCACTGCGCGGGCTTGCTCCTCGACATATAGATACATATTCAGCAGGCTTTCCAGGTTTCCATCGAAAATCACGCCGACTAATTCGCCCGCACGGTTCACCGTTGGACTGCCGGCGTCTCCGCCGCCGATATCGCAGGTGCTGACAAAGTCCAGCGGGGTGGTCAGGTTCAACATCGGCCGGCTTTCCAGCCAGCGGGACGGAGCCCCGTACGGCCCCTCGTTGGTGCGGCGATAGAACAAACCTCCCAGCGTCGCCGCATACGGCTGCGGCGTTCCGGCCCGGTCGGTATACCCCTTGGTGGTGCCGAACTCCACCCGCGGTGTGGATGTGGCATCCGGATATTCCGCGTCGCCGAACAACACCTAGCGGTACTGCGCGATCTTCTCCGCGGCCGAAGTTTCGAGCGATCCGATCAGATCCTCCCGCTTCTTCCGCAGACGCTTGCCCGGCGCGTCTAACAACTGCGCCAGCCGGATCATCGGGTCGTCCGGGTTCATGACGGCGGCGTTCTTCAGTGTCGTCGACTTCACCAACTCCTCGGCGGCGTGCTCGGGCGTCTGGCCGCTCAGTATAGCCTTAACCGGGGCATCCCCGCCCTTCAGATTCTTCAGTTCCTCGAGATACTGCGTCAGCAGGATAGCCTCCAGCGCGTCGTGAGTCGGCCCGTGCGCACCCTGCGCGGATCTGCCCCGTACCAACTCCCGGGCGATCCGGAACAGCTCCGAGCCCGGCGCGGGCGACGCCTCCAAAACTTGATAAGGCTTCTCGAACGGAGCCCAGGTCTTATATGCGGCGGCCACCTGGTCCCACACCTGCCCGGCCGGTTTGCCCAACTTGGGGTCGTTCTCCACGGCCTGCCGGATCTTCGCGTCGAAGGTAGTTTTGCGCGAAACCAGCCGGTCGTCCCGCAGGCCTATCAGCTTGCCGGCGGCGGATTTGTAGCTCTCTAGGAATGCCGTCAGCACTCGCTGTGCGGCCCGCCGGTCGTTCTCGCTCTTGGCGGCGAATGCGTTCAGTTGCTGAATCCGCGGCGTCAACCGCGCCAGTGCGGCGGGCAGCGCCGTATCGCGGAAGAAGGTCAGTTGCGCGGCCGTGGTGGCGCGCACGGTGGTGGCCGGATTGCCGAACGCGAACACCAGTTCGCCGTCCTTGGCTCCCGCCGTGCTCCATTTCAGATAGTCCGGCGTTGCGGCCGGCTTGCCATTCTCATAGGCGCGCAGGAACGCGATATCCAGCCCGTAGCGGAGATACGTCAGGCTATCCCGCTCTCTGCCGAAAAAGGCCAGCGCGTATTCCGGAGAAAGAACCAGGCGCACGTCGGTGTCCTTGCGGTAGCGATAGAGATCGTAGCGGCCGCCGGAAAACAGCGTGACCACGGAACAGGTGTTTGCGGAGCCGGCCGCGCATTCGCTTTCGATGCGTGCGATCGCGGCGTTGCGGGCCTCCAGCGCCTTGGCTGCGGTGGCGCCCTCCCGCGCCGCGGCCTTCACTTGCTTCGTCACATCGTCGATCTGCACCAGGACGCTGGCATCCAAGCCGGGGCAGCGCGCCTCGCCCGATTCCGCCGCCGCGTAAAAGCTGTCCTGCCCGGGTATGCAGCCAGGCACGAGATGGCGGCCCGTGATCAGCAGTCCTTGGGGCGATACGAAAGCGCCCGAACCGCCGCCGATTCTCACCGACGCCAATCGCAAATGGTCCAGGAACGGGCGGGTAGCCTCGAAGCCATACTTCTGTTGCACGGCGTCTTTGGGGAACTGTTGGGACAGCCACATGCCCTCGTCCGCCGCCGCGGGCGCCGTACACATACAAAGCATTAGGAGCACTTTGTGTTTCATCGAGCGTTGCGGCCCTTGTTAAGGAGTGCACGGCGCGACGGATTGGTTACCCGCAGCGCTGGGGGCGCTTAGGAACGTGAAAGGTCTCTGGGCGGTTTAGGCATTTCGTCCGAAGCGCGTTGAGAGTGGCAATGGGTGGGTCGCCCGTTTGTTGGCGGTAGTTCTTAGGGTTGAACCAGATACTGTGAATTAGCGGTCCGTCGGCGCGACCGCGAGTGCGCGCATCGGGATGCGCGCCGCGCTGAAAGACGCAACCCGCCCTGCGACCCCCACTGCCGGCGTGCGAGCGGTTGGCCGTGCCCCTGCCACGATGTACCACTGGCCATCCTGCCACTCAACGTGGGCCATCGCGAGCGCCGTCACGTCGGGCCGGCTCGGCCCGCAGCCGCCGGAACATAGCTGGCGCTTCGCGCAAGCGTTTCGCTGAAGACCGCGTGCCGACGGTGCGGGCGTGCGATACATGCATTACGACGAGACGATTGACACCCAAGGTCCCGCAACCTGTTGCCCACCGCCAAATCCGGCGCCGACGAGAATGGCGCCGGAGTCGGCGATCTGTTTCATGAGTCTGATACACACCTGCGAGCTGAACGGAACCAATCCGTTCGCTTATCTGACCGGGTTGCAACGCCAACGAGTTGAAGGGTAATCCAGCGGCGTGAATGCCCTGGAATTACCGCGAGAAGCTGGCGCGGCTCGCCACGCCCGCCGGCGCATAACAATTATGATGAATCCTTCCTGGCCGGAAACGATCGACTGTGGCCCTCGTTGGGTGATCAGCCCAAATGCCCATAACCGGTCTAGCCTAGCCGTGCGGCGGTTGGGATAGCGAGGATCTACGTCTACTCCGCCCGTAGCGTCTCGACCGGATCCACCGCTGCCGCTCGGCGAGCCGGCAGATAACTGGCCAATACCGTGGCCGCAACCAGAACGAGGGGCACTGCTGTGTACGTGAGGGGATCGACCGGGCTGATGCCAAAAAGCACGGACTTCATCAGCCGCGTCAACCCGGCTGCGGCGGCCAATCCGGTCACGGTTCCAGCGCCGGCGAGCGTCAGACCATACCGCACGAATAGCCACCGCAAAGCTCCCGGCTCCGCCCCCAGCGCTGCCCGGATCCCGATTTCGCGCTTCCGTTGCGATACAGTGTACGAGATCACTCCGTAGATGCCGATCAAACCGAGGATCATTGCCATGGCGCCCGCGAGTCCCAGCATCACAAGTGTAAATGAAGTGGTCGCCAGCGATTCATCATAGATCTCTCGCATGGTTCGGACGGAGGCCAGCGGCAGACTGGCATTCACCGACCACACTGCCTGCCTCACCTGGTTTAGAAAGCCTTCCGTACCCGCACGCTCGCTTCGGATCACGAATGTGACTGCGCGCGTGACGATGAGGCCGCCGCCGGGGACGAAAGCGTTACGCATCAGGGCTGGCCAATAGACGATGTCGGGCGCCTTCTCCTGAATGCCATTTTGCCGAACATCCTGAACTACGCCGATCACTTCCTGCCACGGCGTGCTCGGATACTGGCGGAGCCGTTTCCCGACGGCGGCCGAGGGAGTGCCCCAGAATTCGCGCGCCAGGTTCTCGGAAATCATCACCATCGGTCTGAGATCGTATAAATCAGTCCACGTCAATTCGCGGCCGGCAATCAGCCGAGCGCCAATCGTGTGCAGGAACCCGGGAGAAACATTCTCGAACCGCCGTAAGGGCGCGACGTTGCCTGGATATACCTTGCCTTCCTGAAACACATTGTCCCAGTCGGGAGGCTCCGCCTCCATGGGTGCCTCGCTCGCAAATGCGACGGACGTCACCCCGGGAATCGCCCTCAGCTTGTCGGCCAGGTCGTTTTGGGTCCTTATGACAAGCCGCGGCTCCGGAAGGAGCGAAGGCGGAATCGAAATGCGCACGGTTTGAAGATGCTCCGCGCCGGTGAACCCCGGCTCGACGGTTCGCAACGCCTGCGCCGTGCGGATCATCAGCCCCGCGCACACCAGCAGCACCAGCGCGATAGCCACTTGGGCAACCACCAGAACGTTGCGGGCACGATGCCGCTCGCGGCTGACACTTGCTGTCCGGCCCGCGCCCTGCAGCGCCGCCGAGATCCGCAGGCCGGCATACCTGAAGGCCGGGATCAGTCCAAGAAAAAGCCCGGACAACACCGAAAGCATCAGCGTAAATGAGAAGGTGCGTAGATCCAGGGAGATTTCGCTCAAGCGCGGCAGATTGGCCGGGCCAATCGCCACGAGCAGGCGCAGGCCGGCATACGCGATCCCCACACCGAGGGCGCCGCCCATCAGGCCGAGCATCCCGCTTTCGACCAGCAGGCCGCGGATAATGCGTGCTACCCCGGCGCCCAACGCGGCTCGCAGAGCCAGTTCGTGTTGCCGCGCCTCTGCGCGGACCAACAGCAGATTCGTAACGTTGGCGCAGGCGATCAACATTACCAGCGCGATGGTCCCCATCACGACCCACAAGACGTCGCCGACGTTGCCGACGACCTGCTGCTTCAGCGGGCGAATCGTGGGCCGGATTCTCCAGTTCTCGTACCACCGGCCGTTGCTATTGGGTCCATTCGACCAGGTGTCCATCCAAACCGGTAACAGCCGCGCCAGGTCCGCATTCGCTTGCGCAATGGTGACACCGGCTTTGAGCCTCCCTATGCCATTGAATCCGAAACCCGCCAGGATCACACGGCCTCGATCAAATGCCAGCGGCAGAATCAAATCGGGCTCTGTTTTGACAACCCGGAAGCGCTGGGGCATGACACCGACGATTTGGCGGGGCAGGGAATCCACGTTGAGATTCCGTCCGATTACCGATCGGTCTCCCCCAAAATGACGCTGCCAGTATCCATAACCGAGCATGACCGTGGAGGAACGCCCCGAGAAACTGAGAGGTTGCGGAGCTTGCGGAATCTGGTCGGCCGCCAGGAGCCAACGGCCGGCGGCCGGTGGAACCCCGAGTGCCTGCAGCACTCCGTCACTCACGGAAACCGTGCGCACCTGCTCCGGTTCCGCCAGGCCCGTGACGTTCGCGGTCCCTGGAGTCCACACGCCGAGCGCCTGAAATGTCCGGTTCTGGCCGGCGTACGTGAAGTACATCGATGGCGAGAGGGCCAGTCCGTCGGCGGCATTCGCCAGTCCCGCTGCTCCGGGCGCATCCTGGTGGAGGACGACCAGTTGCTCGGCCTTGGGATAGCGCAGCGGCCGCACCAGCACGCTGTTCACCACGCTGAACACGGCGGCATTGGCGCCGATCCCGATGGCTAGCGTCAGCAGCGCGGCAGCAGTAAACATGGGGCTGCGCCCCAGCAGGCGCAGGCTGTAACGCATATCGCGGACCAGCGCATCGAGGAAGGTGATGGTATTCATACGATAAATCTCCTCTCGTATCAGCGTGCTGTTGCCCAGCTTCCGCCTCGCCGCCGCGCGCGCTTCGTCATACGGCAGGCCTCGGGCGACGTTTTCGTCAGTCTCGATCCGAAGGTAGGACTCCATCTCATCGGATCGTTCTCGATCGGACTGCGCGCGCCGCAGGAAGCTTCTGAGACTCATCTGTTACTCCGTAGCAGGTTTCAGAATGCGGCCGATGGCCCGCACCACCTGTTCCCACCGCGTCGTCTGAACGGACAGCTGTTTCCGCCCGGCGGGTGTCAGAAGGTAGTACTTCGCTTTGCGGTTATTTTCCGACGTGCCCCAGAAAGATGCAATCCAGCCGCGATCCTCCAATCGATGCAAGGCGGGATAGAGGGAACCGTGTTCGATTTGCAGGACATCCTGCGACCCCCGCTCGATGGCATGCGCGACGGTGTGTCCGTGGGCGGGGCCGAGAATCAGCGTCTGGAGGACCAGCATATCCAGCGTCCCCTGGAGCATTTCGCTTTGTAGCGGCGACTCGCGTCTTGGCATTTGATACAGTGTACTCCACTCGATCATCGACTGGAACATTCATCCTTGTATACGGTGCAAATGTGATTTCGTCTTGAAACTTCTCAAAAGATGATCGATCGGAGGAAAACTGTTCCAGTTCCTAATGGCATCGGATACCGCATTCGCGTTAAACTAAGGAAATCATCAACCTCATGAAATCTTTCCTGTTATTCGTTCTTACATCCGCCGTATGGGCGCAATCCGCCGCGCCACTGGCGGCGCCCCCTGCTACGCCGGCACATCAGCCGGACGCCTCGGTGACCGTCGATATGAGCAAGGTCATCGCCGCCACGCCGCCGGATACCGTGATCGCGACCTTCGATGGCGACCGGAAACTCACCCTCGGCGAACTGGACAGCTTCCTGCAGGCCATGCCGCCAAACATGGCAGAGGCCGCCCGGCGCGACCGTAAGGGATTCGTGCAGCAGTTTGCCCTGATGAATCATCTTTCGGAGATGGCCCAGAAAGCCAAGCTCGATCAGCAGAGCCCCACGCGCGAAGCCCTGGCCTTCAACCGCATGTACCTGCTCATGAACGCGCAGTTGCACGAAGTGCTGACCGCCATCAATGTGCCGCCCGCGGAGGTCGAAGCCGCTTACAGCAAGGATAAAGACCGCTTTAAACAAGTTAAGGTGAAAGCGATTTACATTCAGTTTTCGGCCGCGCCGTCGTCGTCCGCCCCGAGCGATCCGAAACACCGCACCGAGGCCGAAGCCCAGGACAAAATCACCAAATTGCGCGCCGCCATCGTAGCCGGCGGAGATTTCGTCAAGGCCGTGAAGGAGAATTCCGAAGACCCCACCTCCGTGGCCAAAGGCGGCGACTTCGGAACTTTGCGCAGCACTGACAATCTCCCAGAAGGCATCCGCACGGCGATTTTTGCGTTGAAACAGGGAGAGGTGAGCCAGCCCGTCAAGCAGCCCAACGGCTTCTATCTGTTCCGCGCCGAAGAAGTCACCGCGCAGCCTCTCTCCGAAGTCCAGGAACAAATCCTGAACGAGCTGAAGCAGGCTCGCTTCAAAAAGTGGATGGACGAGGCCAGCGCCAGCCTGAATCTGAAGATCGAAAACCCGGCTTTCTTCCTGGAGGGCGGCACCCCCGCGCCCGCCGGTCGCTGACATCTTCGCGCATGCGTTGATTTTGGCGGGGCAGGCACTGCCGGGGTGCCCTCTGGGCCCGGCCCCGCCGGCCCGCCTTTTGCCTTCGATTCCTCCTACACCCCATCACTATTAGGAGTAGAATTGTACCAATGCGGCGGCCCACCCAAGCTTTTCTGTACCTCTGGGTCCTCCTGGCTCTCTTAACTTGCGCGGAAGCCCAAACCCAATCGCCCGCGCCAAAGCCAAATCCAGCCGACGAAATGACCACCACCGAAACACCCGCCACCTTCCGCACCAAGGTCAATCTGGTGCTGGTGCCGGTCGTGGTGCGAGACAAGCAGGGCCGCGCAATCGGCGATCTGAAAAAGGAAGACTTCCAGGTCTTCGACAAAGGTAAGCCGCAGACTATCTCGTCATTTAGCGTCGAGACCCTGGCCAGCCAGATGGCGGAGGCACCCAAGCCGCCCGCGGAACCCGCCGAGCCAGGCCACCTGGACGAAACTCCGCCCCCTAATCCCGCCGACATCCCCAAGCGTTTCGTCGTATATTTCTTCGATGATGTGCACATCTCGTTCAGCGATCTGATGCTGGTACGCAACGCCGCCCAGCAGCACATGGCTGAATCGCTGGTGCCCACCGACCGCGCGGCCATCTTCACCAGTTCGGGCCGCACCAACCTCGATTTCACCGACGATCGCGAAAAGCTGCACGCCGGTCTGATGCGCCTCAGTCCGCAGCCCATCGCCCGCGCGTCAGGCCAGCAATGCCCGGATGTCAGCTACTTCCAGGCGGATCTGATCGTCAACGGGAACGATCCGAACGCATTGCAGACTGCCACAAACGACGCCCTGGCCTGCCTGAATCTGGACCCCACCAAGCAAATGGCGCAGGCGGAAGCCATGGCCCACGCTACCGCCCAGCAGGTCTTGAGTTCCGGAGATCAGGAAAGCCGCACCTCGCTGTACGCGCTCAAAGATGCCGTACGCCGCCTTTCCGCTATGCCCGGACAGCGTAGCGTCGTGCTGGTTTCCCCGGGTTTCCTCACCCTCGCCGATCTTCGGCAGGATGAAACCGATCTCATCGATCACGCCATTCATGCCGACGTGGTTATCAGCGCTCTGGACGCGCGCGGCTTATACACCATTATCCCCGGCGGCGACGCCAGCCGGCCTTCTGTGCAAAGCTTGAGCGGATTGGGCGCCCATTCCAATTACCAGTTGGCCAGCGCCCGCATTGATGAAGAATTCCTGGCTGAAGTTTCCTACGGCACCGGCGGGTCGTTCTTTCACAACAGCAACGACCTGCTCGAGGGATTCAGGCGGGTGGCGGCGCGCCCGGAGTATCTATACATAATAGGTTTCTCGCCGCAGAACCTGAAGCTCGATGGGGCGCTGCATAGCTTGAAGGTGACCCTCCGCGCCCCTAACAAATTCGACATACAGGCGCGCAGCGGCTACTACGCTCCCCGCCATCTGGCCAATCCGGAAGAGGTCGCCAAGCAGGAGATGCAGGACGCCCTGTTCTCGCGCGAGGAACTGCACGACATCCCCATGTCGATCCATACCCAGTTCTTCAAGCCGAGTCTGGACGACGCCAAACTCGCCGTGCTGGCGCGTGTGGATGTGAAGCATCTGCGTTTTCGCAAGGAAAATGGACGCAATATGGACGACCTCACCATCATTTCCGGACTCTTCGACCGGAACGGAAACCTGGTGACCGGCAACTCCAAGACCGTTCAGATGCGCCTGCGCGACCAGACCCTGGAAAACAGGTTAAATTCGGGAATTACCGTTAAAAGCAACTTTGAAGTAAAGCCGGGCAGTTACATGATCCGGATGGTGATCCGGGACTCGGAAGGGCAGCTCATGGCTGCCGCCAATGGCACTGTCGATATACCGATGAACTGAGGTGCAATGTGCAGCATAGCATGATAATTCTGGCAGCCGCCGTCTTAGCCCAGGGAGGGATGGCACGCGCACAGGACTCCAATGCGCAAGCTTCTCCCGCCCCGCAGGTGATCAAGACCGAGGCGCGCGTGGTGCTGGTGGACGCGGTAGTCACCGACAAGAAAGGCCAGTATGTTCGGGATCTCGAACAGAAGGACTTTCAAGTCTGGGAAGATAAGAAAGAGCAGAAGATTACCAGCTTCTCATTCGAAGCCGATCCCAATTCACCCAACAACACTCAGAAACACTACCTGGTGCTGCTGTTTGACAACGCCACTATGGATGCCAGCGACCAGATGCGGGCGCGCCAGGCGGCGGCCAAGTTCATCGACGCCAACACCGGTCCCAATCGCCTGATGGCAGTCCTCAATTTCTCGGGCAGCATCACCGTGGCGCAGAACTTCACGGCGGACACCGACCGCCTGAAAAAGGTCGTCGGAGGTTTCCAGTTCTCCACCGTCTCTCCCAACGCGCCGGTGGAGGTAGCGTCCACGGCCATGCCCAGCGGCATCCCCAGTTTGGCTTCCGCGGGCCAGGCCTTCGGCTTGTGGGACGAATTGCTGGCCCTGCGCAGTATGGCGAAGCTTCTGGCGCCCATCCCCGGCCGCAAAATGGTGGTCTTCCTGACTTCGGGCTTTGTGGTGCCGGCCGAGAACATGTCCGAGTTGACCGCCGCGATTGCGGAGTGCAACCGGGCTAACGTGGCCATCTACCCTATCGACGTGCGCGGCCTCACCACTGGAATGTCGGCCGGTCCGACTGGCGCCAGTATGTGGTCCACGCCGGGCACCCAATTGGGCCAACTGATTCCCGGTGCTTTTCCGGTTACCGATACCATGGCTATGGCTTTCTTCCAACACGGTGGTGGCGGTGGTGGAGGGGGCGGCGGCACTGGCGGGGGCGGCGCTGGAGGCGGTGGCGGTAAGGGTGGCGGAGGTACCGGTAGCACCGGAGGCGGTGGCGGCAAGGGCGGCGGCGGCGGCAGTAGCGGCGGAGCGGCAGTAGCGGCGGTGGCGGCAAGGGCGGCGGTGGCGGCGGCACTACCAATCCGGGTATGAACAACTCGCTCAACCCCAATACGCTGAATCCTTACAATCAGTCGCGCAACCTGATTCCGCCCTTCCCGCAAAGCGCTTCCACCAATCAGCAGGTGCTTTATGCGCTGGCCGATGGCACCGGTGGTTTCGTGATCCTGAATACGAACGACCTGTTGGGCGGGTTGGAAAAGATCGCCAAAGAGCAGGATCAGTTCTATCTGCTCGGTTACACGCCGCCTGAGTCGGAGGAGGGAACCTGTCACTTTCTGAAAGTGAAGCTGGACCGCCCGGGAACTTCGGTGCGCTTCCGCAACGGTTACTGCAATGTGAAGCCCACCGACGTGCTGGCGGGCAACCCGGTCGAGAAAGACCTGGAGAATCGCGTGACCGGCTCAGCGCCGGGAGTAGCGGGTGTCAGCATGCACGCGCCATACTTTTACTCGGCGAGTAATACGGCCCGCGTGGATGTGGCACTCAGTATTCCCGCCGACAGTATCAAGTTCGACAAAGCCCACGGCAAGCTGCATGCGGAGGTGAATGTGCTGGCCATCGCCTATAGGGCCGACGGCAGCGTGGCCGCGCGTTTCAGCGATAACAAGAAGCTTGAAGTGGAGAACAAAAAGGAGCTGCAAGTCTTCAACGAGCGGCCGTATTATTATGACGGCCAGTTCGATATCGCTGCCGGGAAGTATACACTGAAAGCGGCTTTCTCTTCCGGTGGCGCCGCCTTCGGCAAAGTGGAGTTACCTCTTACTGTCGATCCCTATGATAGTAAGGAATTCGGATTGGGTTCGCTCGCGCTCAGCAAGGATCTGCACAAAGCCGCCGACGTCGGCTCGGACCTGGATGCGGTCCTGCTTGAAGGACGGACGCCGCTGATTGCGCAAGGATACCAGTTCAGTCCCGCGGCCGCCAACCGCTTCAAGACCACCGATCACGTGGCCTTGTATACCGAGGTATACGAACCGCATGCAGTCGATAAGACTCCGCCCATTGTGGGAGTGCAACTACGCGTGCTCGACCGCAAGACGCAGGCGGTGAAGCAGGACTCGGGATTGTTCAGCATCAGTAAGGAGATTCGGGGCGGCAATCCGGTGATTGCCGTGGGCATGAAAGTGCCCGTCGAGACACTTACTCCGGGAGCTTACACCGTAGAAGTGAAAGCTGTCGACGCACTGAATCATTCAAAGACCCGTGTAGAGGACTTCGACGTCGAGTAAAACGGCCGCGCACTAAAGCCAGTACTGCCACTGACCAAAAAGCAGTACATAACCGGCCAGTAGCGCGTTGGTGACGGCGTGCGCTAGCATGCAATCCGCCAAGCTGCGGGTGCGCATGCACCAACAGTTGTATGCGACGCCCGCGATCAGCCCCACGTCCCAATAGGGACCGTGCTCGATCGCGAACAATATCGCTACGGTCCAGAACGAAGACGCCCTGTATTCGCCCACCGGCACGCGTTCGAAATCGGCGTGGACCATCCAGCGCATCAGCCAACCACGCCAGAAAAGTTCTTCCAGGACAGGCACCAGCAGGGCACTCTCCATCACTCGCACAGCGACAAAGAGTGCACTCGACTTGAGACGCGTGGGGAGTGAACTGCGGGCCATCCCGACGAAGCCGTTGTGGAACGGCCAGGACTCGCGATAGCCGTGCCACAACAGATCCGGAGCAATCCAGATCGCCATCACGGCCGCCCCCAGCAGCACGGATCCTACGGGTAGCGAAATGCTGCGAGGGAGCACGCGCCGGGAGAACACAAGCAGTGTGAGCGCCACCAGGATGAACCGCACCGGCGCGAGCCACTCGGGAGGAAAAGGAAGCCATCGCAGCGCGATGAAAACCGCGAACGGCGCGATGTACGCGATTGCGGGATGCAGCTTCAATCCCAGTACTTCTCGCCTTCCGCGAGGTTGGCGCGCACTACGTCGGGATTCAGCTCGACCCCCAAGCCAGGCTTCTGCGGTACGGCGATGTGCCCCTCTGCCACCAGCGGGCCCGTGTGCATAATCACGTCGTCCATCCAATTGCGGCGCCCTATGATGGTTTCGGCAGCCAGGAAGTCCCGCACCGCGGCCGCCCACTGTACGGTGACCATGGTATGCAGCGCGCTGCCGGTATTATGCGCGGCCACCGGCAGACCGAACAACTCCGCCAGACTGGCTACCTTCTTGGATTCCAGCAACCCGCCCGAATTGCGGATATCAAGTTGCACGATATCGCAGCCCTGGTTCAGGATGAAATCCTTGAAACCCTGCCGCCGCGCCAGGTTCTCGCCTGTGCCGATAGGGACCTTGGAGGACTGCGCCAGGCGCACCCAACTGGGCGAGAAATCCGCTGCCAGGGGATCCTCGAGCCATAGCGGCTTCACCGGCTCGAGGGCTTCGGCAAGTTGCATGGCAGCGCGCAGGTCGTATTCGCCTTCGCAGTGGACAATCAGATCGTAGTCCCAGCCGATGGCGTCGCGGCAGTATTCGAAGGCTTGCCGGATCTCCCGCAATTCGCGCGACGTGAGCAGGCGGTTAGCCGGGTCGCGCGCCGGATCCAGCTTGGGTGCCACACGCGGCGGGGTGACGCGGAACGCGGTCCAGCCGGCCGGATCACTCTTCATCTTGTCGGCCCACTCGTTGCAACTGGCGCGGTCGAGCATGTTGGCGGGGCCCTCGTCGTGGTAAACCCGCACGCGGTCGCGATAGTGCCCGCCCAGCAGCGTGGCCACGGGCTGGTTCAACAGCTTGCCGGCCAGGTCCCAGAGCGCGATCTCAATGGCGCTGACGGCGCGCAGCAGCATGTTGGCGGAGCCGTCCACGCGGTTGCCTAGACCGTTATAGAGAGCTTCGATTTCGAGCGGGTCTTTGCCCAGGAAATAAGGGCGCAATTCCAGGACTCCGGCTTTGATACCGACACCCGGACTGCCGAAGCCCTCGCCGATTCCGTATACGCCGTCGTCCGTGATGACCTTCACCAAGGTGTAAGTACGGGGACCTTGCAAGACCATCGCGCGGACATCGGCGATACGGGCGCGTCCGCGTTCAGGCGCAGCCAGCGCCGCGAAGCCGCCGCCGCATTTGAGCCAGGGCGCAGCCGACAGTGCGCCCAGGAAGCGGCGCCGCGAAAGCGACAGCATAGAATGCCGCATTCTATCAGAACATATAGCCGCCCCGTTCAATTGTGGTACGATGCTCTGCCAAGTGTCCTCCCAGAGTCTGCCACGCTCGCTGGCTGTGCTGTTTGCCATCAACGTTCTGAATTTCTACGACCGGCAGGTTCTCGGCGCGCTGCTGGAGCCCATCCGCAAAGAGTTTCACCTGTCCGACACGCAACTGGGTGCACTGGGCACTTGGCCGATTGTGGTGTACGCCCTCGTCGGATTGCCCCTGGGGCGGCGGGCCGATGCGGGCAGCCGCAAGCGTTTGCTGGCCGCGGGCATGGCTGTGTGGGCGTCGCTCACCGGATTAGGCGGCGTGGTGCGGAGCTACCTGATGCTGCTGCTCTCGCGCTTGGGTGTATATGTTGGCGAAGCCACGTGCGCGCCGGCCGCCACCAGTTGGATCGGCGATCTGTTTCCGGCCGAGCGCCGGTCGCGGGCGCTGGCCATCTTCATGCTGGGCGTGCCCCTTGGGGGTGCGCTGAGCTACGCCATCAGCGGACCCGTGGCCCAGGCGTGGGGCTGGCGGGCGGCGCTGGTGGTGGCGGCCGTACCGGCGGTACTGCTCATCCCGGCGCTGCTCGGTCTGCCGGAACCGCCCCGCGGGGCGAGCGAAACGCGGCGTACGGAGGCGGCGGCGCCATCGGTCTGGTCCATTCTGCGTATTCCCACCATGTGGTGGATCATCGCATCGGGCGCGTTGGTGAACTTCAATCTGTATGCGCTGGCCACTTTCTTTCCGGCGTTTCTGACCCGGTATCATGGCCTGTCGGTAGGTCAGGCGGGTTTGTGGTCGGGCGTGGGATACGGTGTGGCGGGTGTCGCGGGAGGGCTGAGTGCGGGCGCCTGGGGAGACCGTGTGCTCCACGCGCGGAAGGATGGACGCATGCTCTCGGCGGCTGCCGCGGCATTGCTCGCGGCCCCTTTGGCACTGATCGGAATCCGGCAACCGGCCGGCGCCGCGGCGGCTTCCATCGCCGGCATCATGATCGCGTACGGGTTCCTGAATATGTATTACGGCCTGGTGTACGCGGCGATCCACGACGTGGTGGCGCCGGCCGTCCGCGGTAGCGCGATGGCTGTCTATTTCCTGGCAATGTATCTGTGCGGAGCATCCTTCGGACCGCTGCTGACGGGGCGGCTGAGCGACTACCTGGCACGCAGTGCGGCCCAGGCGGCGGGCGCGGCAGTGGTGGGCGAAGCGTACCGGGCCATCGGGTTGCACCAGGCGATGTACGTGATCCCAGTGCTGTCGATGGGGCTGGCACTGGTGCTGTATGGCGGATCGCGTACCGTCGCCGCCGACATGGCGCAGCGCGATGAAGGCCACCCGCGCCGCGTATTACAATCCGCCCGATGAAGCTGCTGATCTTTTCCGATATCCATAGTGATCTGGGCGCGCTCGAGCGGCTTATCGACACGGAGGCGGATTATTACGTGGCCGCGGGCGACCTGGTGAACTTCGGCCGGGGACTAAACCGTTGCGGCGAGATCCTGTCACGGCGCGCCGAGCGTGTCTTCGTAATGCCGGGCAACCATGAAACGGCGGCGCAGATCGCCGGCCTGTGCCGCAATTATGGCCTGCACGATTTCCATGCGCAGCATACCCAGTGGGGGCGCTATCGGGTGGCCGGGCTGGGGTATTCGAATCCAACCCCTTTCCACACGCCGGGCGAATATAGCGAGGCGGAGTTGGCGCAGAAACTGGATACGTTCGCGGGCCTCGCGCCGCTGGTGCTGATCTGTCACTGCCCGCCGCAGGGCACGTCCCTCGACCAGATCCGTCCAGGGTTGCACGCAGGTTCTACCGCGGTGCGCGACTTTGTGCTGCGGGAGCAACCGGAGCATTTCTTTTGCGGGCATATTCACGAGGCGGCGGGGGCCCGCGCAGCAATAGGGAAGACGCAGGCGATGAACGTGGGTAAGCAGGGATGGCTGCTGGATTTAGAGTGAGGATTCGTCAGTCAAGAAACAAGTCGCGCCGCAGCGGCTGGCCGGGCGAGAAGGCGTAGCGCGAGAAGTCCGTCACCCCGGCTGTGGTGAGTACGTCTTCGTCGATGAAGAAATTGCCGGTCGTCGTGCGGCTGTCGCGGGTCAGAATCTGCCAGGCGGCATCCGCCATAATCTCGGGGGTGCGGCCCCGTTCGGGTTCCGCGCCCGGGATCACCTGCAACGCGACGGTAGCGATAATGGTGCGCGGCCATAGCGCGTTCACGGCGATGCCCTGGCTGCGAAACTCCTCCGCCATGCCGAGCACGCACATGCTCATGCCGTACTTCGCCATGGTGTACGCGACGCACGGCGCGAACCACTTGGCGCGCATATCGAGCGGCGGAGACAGCGTCAGGATGTGCGGGTTGGCGGCCTTGGCCAGATGCGGCAGGCAAGCTTGCGAACAAAGAAACGTTCCGCGCAGGTTCACTCCCAACATCAGATCGAAACGCTTCATGGGTGTCTGGAGAGTCCCGGTAAGGCTGATGGCGCTGGCGTTATTCACCAGGATGTCGATGCCTCCGAAATGCTTCACGGCCTGTTCTACGGCGCCGTAGACCTGGTCCTCGAAGCGGATATCCACAGCCAGCGGCAGCGGGTGCCCGCCGGCGGCGGCGATCTCCGCCGCAGCCGTATGAATGGTGCCCGGCAGCTTGGGATGCGGCGCATCGGTCTTGGCGGCGATCACGATGTTGGCGCCGTCGCGGGCCGCACGCAACGCTATGGCCAAGCCGATGCCACGGCTGGCCCCTGAGATGAAGAGTGTCTTACCGGCTAGAGAGGGCATGCCGGAACATTATATCCGAGGGTCACTGCGCGGTGATGGCAGACTCAGCCGAGATATTCGTCTGCGGATTCCAGACCACGACCATGAGGTGATCTCCTGAGTGGAGCGGGCACTTGCCATTCACATTTACGTTAGCCACCAGTTGAATGCCATTAATGTCCCAGGAGCTGATGGAGACCGTGCAGGCGGACCCCGTGTAGCCGGCCACCCACCCGCGAGTGATGTTCTCGAGTTCGAAGTATCTCGACGTTCCCGTGAACGGCGCCCCTTCGGGGAACACTCCGAAGCCCTCGCCCACAATGCTGATCGGAGGATTGGGTTGGGCGGCAAACTGGTTACAGCCAGGGGTCTGGCATTGCGTGACTGCGGCGCTGATCATGGGCGGAGGTGCTGGTAAGACTCCACAGGCCGGGTGAATACCCGGCTGCCCGCCCGGAAAAACTCCGCAAGCGCTCAGCCCTTTGAGCGGAGACGCTTTGTGAGGCAGGGTGGCGGCCAGCGGATAATCCACCGCCGGGGCGTAGTCGCCCAGTAAGTTGCCGGAGGGGGTATCTACCCCGGTACGATAAGGGACAAATTGACCCGCGCAGTTGAAGTCTGTGCCCGGGATAATATGCCGTAAGCTGAGTAAGGTCAATTGCTGGTATCCATTAATTGCAGTCAAGTCCAGAAGAGTATAGCCGTTAGCCCCGGAGATCCACTTAGGAATCGTGGCGCCCGTGCCGACGATCAAGGTCGCGTAGCCATGCGAATCCTTAGTGAACGCGCTATCTGCAACGCTAGCTAAAGTCGCTCCGCCTGGAGCGGTAAACGAGAGGCTCATGTATCGCATTTGCTCGTTGCCGGACCGCGTACAACCGTTCGTGCAGGGAGTGGGCGGAGTGACCGGCACGCGAATACGAATCCGCATCACTTCTCCGGCCGCGGCCAGCGATGCCGGCAAACCCTCCGGTACCCCGGCGGCAATGTATGCTGCATTGGGATTAGTAGCCGGCACGTACTCCGGCAGGCGTGACCACTGCAACACATTTGGCGAAGTGGGCGGCGCGTTACAGAGCTTCGGCAGGTAACCGGTCTCATAGGTGTGGTGGCCGTAATACTGGCTGGAATCGAGCCATTGCTTGGCCGTGGTGGAGTTATCCGCCACGATCTGCAGAGTATTCAGGGCGTAGGCCGCGGGATAAGCGCACCCGGAAGCCACATCGCGTACGACAATATGCGGGTTGTTCGCATAGCTCGGTGCAGTATCATCCAAATAAGCCCGCACGAGTATCACGCCCGCATTGTTTGGATTGGTGTGCTGCGGGGTATCCACGCCGTGGTCCATCATACCGGGAAACTGCTGGAAGAAGCCGGCATTGCTGTTCCA
Organism: Bryobacterales bacterium; assembly: GCA_963818855.1. Lineage (GTDB taxonomy): Bacteria > Acidobacteriota > Terriglobia > Bryobacterales > Bryobacteraceae > Bog-159. The sequence continues at coordinate 759,551 of CAWFUH010000003.1, forward strand.
GTCCATGCCCTGGTGCCTTTGTGTGGCATCGAGGCCGTTCACGCTAACGTTGTATCCTTGCATCTTACATCCGGTTTGCTCATTCCCCGGCGTGCCCCCAAAGTTAATTGGAACGGCGTACTGTTGTCCAGGGACATAGGACACGCCTGGCAGGTACGGATTAATATATTGCGACGTGAGCGGCACAATGTTCGTATCCAGGATCGATTGAGACAATGCCGAGTGGGTATCGTTCAACGACACCGAAAAGTATCGCGTATTGGGAAGCGTTCCCAGCAGAATAAGCTGATACCGCGGATCAACTTTAAAGTACAGCTGATAATAGGTGGCGTTCAGATCTCCGTACTCTATGTTCCCGACGCCGCTGCCGAGGTTTACCGTATAACAGGGATTATCGAAATTGGTGAAGAAGTCACCCGTAGGAAACTCCTTGCCGGTAAACGTAGTTGGGAGGCCTGAGCAATCCATGCCGTGCGCACTGTGGGCGCGCAGAAATAGACCCAAAAAGAATAAAGACAAACTGACTACGCGAGTTACAGACATCTGACACATTCCCATCCAATTGGGGCAGTGTATCAGACTTCACACACTTTCCCCGGCATGTCTGTAGTTCTACGTAGCCCTAAAAGGTCCTAGAAGATTTATGGGTACTGGAGGCCCTAGACTAGATCCCCGCAAGTTCTAAGTCAGAGCCCTAGTAGTTCCATCCAAGGCAGAGGTAAATTCAAAGTCGAGACTCGTCGGGTTCGTATCCAGCGGCCAGCCGCTGCCGGGCAATCTCTTCATCGATCCAAAACCAATCTGGTTCCGGGCGAGGTTCTGGCGAATCGTGCATTTCCCAGAGCCAGTCGGCAAGGCGGGAAAGCTCCTGGCGATCCACTACCTCCTCGGTGACGGGCGCTTCCAACTCGTATTGCAGGACGGCGGGCATGGATTGTTCTCCTTTCCAAGATTATGACGTACCGCTGGCCTGGAATCAAGGGCCTGATTATCTGATATGCCGCTTGCTATCCTGTAATAGCGCAGACCATGGCGGACGAAGCAAAGCCGGTGCAGTTGAAGCCAGAGACCCTGCAGGCCTTCGGCGCGTACATCAAACAGGCCGAAGCCGGCATGGAGCAAACGCGGGAGTCCGCGGCCTTCCTGTGGTCGGATGGGGAGCCCAAGCGGCTCAAACAGGTGCGGCAGGGCAAGATCGCCGCCGAGCTTTGGCAGGGGAAGGGACCCATCAAAGTAACGGCGGGCCTGATTCACGACTGGATCGGCGCGGTGTTCATTCCGGGCGCCACCGTGGGGGCCACGCTGACGCGCGTTCAGGATTACGACAATCATAAGATCATGTACCGGCCACAGGTGATCGACTCCAGGTTGATCGCGCGGCACGGCAACGACTTTCAAATCTATCTGCGCGTGCTCAAGAAAAGGATCATCACGGTAGTGCTGGACACAGATCACGACGTGCACTATTTCCGGGTCGACGCAGCGCGCTGGGGCTGCCGCTCCTATACGACGCGTACCGCGGAGGTGGACGACGCGGGCAAACCGAACGAAAAGGTGCAGCCGCCCGACACCGGATATGGCTTCCTGTGGCGGCTAAATTCCTACTGGCGATTTCAAGAACGGGACGGCGGCGTCTACACCGAGTGCCGGGCGATTTCGCTGACGCGCGACATCCCCGCAGGGTTAGGCTGGGTCATCGACCCAATCGTGCGCAGTCTGCCGAAAGAAGCGCTCGTGCACACGCTCAAGGCCACCAGGGATGCGGTGGGCAGCTGAAGCTCCCGCTGTAATAAGCTCAAACGGATGCCTGCTGATCTGCTCGCCCGCCTCGAAAAATGGAAGACCCGCTTCGGCGCGCCGGATGTCGACGACCTCCACCGGTTGCTCACGGCCATCGCCGGACACCGTTTTACCGATGCCGATTCCCTGATCAGGCTGCACGAATGCCTGTTGTTTCTGTGCGCCTACCCGGCCGACGCGCGGGTCAAGCAACTGGCGGACGCGGCGCTGCTCTCCTTCGCGCGGCGCCTGGCCGGATGGCGCGATCTCTCAGCTTTCGAAGATGCCACCGTGTCGGGGATCGCCGGGACATCCTTTTCGGCGGTATTCAGCTACGAAGTGACCCGGCAACTCGCCGCGCGCTATCCGCGCGATATTGAAATCGACTGGGAGAACTACGCAGCGTTGGAGAAGCTGGGACCTGTTCTACGGCGTTTCCTGCCGCTGGTGGAAGAGGACTGGCCGGTGGAGGCGCACGTTCCATTCCGCGCCTGGGTGGACGCCGCGCGCCAAGCCGGGTCTACCGCTCTCGGGTGGCTGCTGGAGCGCGTCGCTTTCCTGCCCCTCAGCCCGCGCGATCAGGCGGATCTCTACGAATCGGCGGAACTGTTGCTTGTCTGGCACATCGGCCCGCGCGCCAGTCGCTCGCGCGTCCGCCGTCCTGTGCGCAAGCCGTACATTCACCGGCAGCCGCTGCTGCGGCGCGCCGAAATCTCGCTCAATGTGGAACTGGCCGCCCCGCCACTGCCAGTTACCCGGCTGACGAACGCGCAGGCGCGCCAGGCGCTCGACCTGATCCTGGACACCTCCGCGGTCCGGTATCGCGAGCTATATGGATTCACGCACCCGGACGCGCGCCGGGTCTTTCGTGCCGATGCCGGGCGCGGTGTGGAGATCGTTTTCTTCGGCGTGCCGCCGGAGTGGCGGCTGCCTTTGCGCGCATATCATACCGGGATGTTCTTCAAGAACGGCGTGCCCGCCGGTTATGTGGAAGTGTTGTCGCTGTGCGAGCGCGCCGAGGTAGGCTTCAACCTGTATTACACTTTCCGGGAGGGTGAATCGGCGTGGATTTTTGCGCGTCTGTTGCGGCTGTTCCGGCAAGTGCTGGGCACACGGTGCTTCTCCGTAGACCCTTACCAGGTGGGCTTGGAAAATGACGAGGCGCTGGACTCGGGCGCATTCTGGTTCTATCGCAAACTGGGTTTCCGCCCGCTCGATCCGGCGGCGTTAGGACTAGCGAATCGCGAAGAAGAGCGCCTGCGCCAGACGTCCGGTTATCGCAGCTCGCGGCGGACGCTCGAGAAGCTGGCGCAATCCTACCTGCTTTTCGAATGCGCGGACGCCGAACATGGCGCGTGGGATCAGTTCCGCGTGCGGAACCTCGGCCTGCGATGCGCCGGGATGGCCGGCGGGGAATCCGTGTTGCGGCAGATCGCGCAATATCGGGACGACCGTGATCGGGCCGCGGTGGAGGCCATCGTGCGCGCCAAGCGGGGACCCGATGAGGCCCGGTACTTGCGTTTGATGCAGCGCGAGCCGTGGTTGCGGGCGGCGTTCATCGAGCTGGGCAAGCCGCGCTAGCTCTCTCCCAGCAGCACCTTCAACCGCGCATAACCCGCCCGGCTCACGGGCAGTTGCGTGCCGTCGCGCAGTACCGCAATTTTGCTGTCCTTGGTGTACGCCTCAATCTTGGCCACGCGCTCCAGATTCACGATATGCGATCGGTGTATACGGATGAACTGCGCAGGATCGAGCATGCCCTCCAGGCTGGAAATGGTCTGCTGCTTCAAATACGTCTTCTTGTCGCTCTTGAGCGCCACGTAATCGTCCTGCGCCTCCGCATAGTCCAGCTTTTCCACCGGAATTACGTGCACCGCTGGGCCGTCCTTCACCACGATGCGCTGCAGAAACTGGTCAGGCCGACGCGCGGCGGCGGCCAATTCCACGGGGTCGGGCGTCTTCTCACCCAGCCGCTGGCGGGCGCGATCCAGCGCTTTTTCGAACCGGTCGGCGCTGAACGGCTTCAGCAGATAATCCACCGCATGGGCGTCGAACGCGCGCATGGCGTACGTATCGTAGGCCGTGGTGAAGATCACGGCGAGGTCACGGCCTACCAACTCCAGCACCTCGAAGCCATCCAGCTTCGGCATTTGTATGTCCAGGAACAGCAGGTCCGGTTTCAGATCCGCGACAGCCTTCACTGCCTGGAACCCATTGGCGCATTCGGCCAGCACGCGCACATCCGCGTGGGATTTCAGCATCTCGCGCACCAGCCCGCGCGCCAGGTCTTCATCGTCCACGATGACCACGCCGATTTGCGCCGCGCGCGCCCGCGTAGCTCCGCTTTTCTCGGCGTCGCCAGCGGGAATGAAGCTGCGCTCGAGATTCTGCAGATCCACCTGCAGATCGCGCGCGCTCTGGTAGCGCCGTTCGCGATCCTTCTCCAGGCACTTGCGCACGATGCGTTCCAGCTCCGGCGGCGTCTCGTAGTTGAAGCGCGCCATGGCTTCCGGCTGCGCGTGCAGGATCTGCATCAACAGTTCGGTGGCATTGGCGCCCGCATAGGGTAGCCGTCCCGTGGCCATCTCGTACAGTACGACTCCCAGGCTGAACAGGTCCGAGCGCTCATCCGCCTCACGCCCCAGCGCCTGCTCCGGACTCATATAGTGAACCGTGCCCATCACCATGCCCGGATCGGTGAGGAACTGTGTGGCCGTCCGGCTCACGCCGGAAACCCCACCGGTCGGCTTCATCTTGGCCAGCCCGAAATCCAGCACCGATACATGCCCGCGCGGCCCGATCATGATGTTGGCCGGCTTGATGTCCCGGTGCACGATGCCTTTGACGTGGGCCGCGTCCAGCGCGTCCGCCACCTGAATGGCGATCTCGATGGCCTCGCCAAGCGACAGGGGCGCGCCGCCAATGTGCGCGGCCAGCGTTTCGCCTTCGATATATTCCATCGCCAGAAAGCTGACGCCGTCCGCCTCGCCGATCTCGAATACACGCGCCACGTTCGGATGGCTGAGCGCGGATGCAGTCTTAGCCTCTTGTATGAAGCGGCGCATCCGGTCGGCATCGTGCGCCAGTTCGGGCGGCAGGATCTTCAACGCCACGGGACGTTCCAGGTTCACATCCTGGGCCAGATAGACCTCGCCCATGCCGCCTCCGCCGAGGCGGGATACGATGCGATAGTGTGACAGCAGAGCGCCGCTGGCAAGAGATTCGGGCATCCTATCCATAGTAGCCCGGGAGGGCGAAGAAGCCGTGGTGCAGACCTCCAGGTCTGCGGCGGGGTCTCCAGATCCGCCACAAGCGTGGTGATTGAGCATCCAGCCGCGATCACGCCGCCAGGCGCGAGTTCCGGAGCAATCCGGGTGCGCTTAAGCTTTCGGCAGTGGCGATGATGGCGTCTTCGCCGGAACGCGGCGTCCAGCCGGGCACGCGCCGTGCCTTCGCGTTAGTGGCCCCCAATTCGGGGGACAATGTACCCGGCCGAGGAGTCGACCAAGGACAGCCCTTAGCGGCTGGACTGGTCCATGGCGTGCACTTGCTAGTCCGCTGCATCACGCACGTCGATGACGCCGAAAGATATTCGGGCAACTGGGCAAGGCGCTGTCCATCAAACGCCACAATCCGTGACAGAAATCGTGGGGCAGGCCCGTGGCCTGCGCGGATCCCTGGGACGGGCTCTTTGGCCGACTCGCGCAGTTTGGGCAGGGTTGAAAACCGCGGCAAAGGCCTGCTACCCACGTCGTCGGCAGCGGGCGAACCCCGCCCGGCCGCGCTAGACTGGCCTTAGGTGCCCTGCAACATCCTGATCTCGGCCGGCGAAGCCTCGGGCGACCTCTACGCCGCCCTGCTGGTGGATCAGCTTCGCCGCATCTGGCCGGACGCTCGCTTCTTCGGCTGCACCGGACCGCGCCTGCGCCGTGCCGGCGTCGAAAACGTTGTGGACGCCGCCAGCCTGGCCGTCGTCGGGCTGATCGAAGTCGTGTCCCACATCCCGCGCATTTACGGCGAATACCGCAAGTTGCAGGCCGCCGCCAGCCGCTACCCGCCTGACTTTGCCATCCTCACGGATTCGCCCGATTTCCACCTGCGCATGGCCCGCAAGCTGCACCGCCAGGGCGTTCCCGTTTTCTACCTGGTAGCGCCGCAAGTGTGGGCTTGGCGGCGCGGACGCTTGCCCGGCATGCGCCGTACTCTCCGCCATGTGCTTTGCATCTTTCCTTTTGAAGAGGACTTTTTCCGCGGTCATGGCCTGCCGGCTACCTACATCGGGCATCCCCTGGCAGGCCTGGTGAAGCCTGTCCTCTCCCGCGCCGAATTTTTTCGGAAACACAGACTTCCTCCAGGCCGTCCATTAATAACGGTGTTGCCTGGAAGCCGTCGGGGAGAAGCCGCAAGGCATTTGCCGTCTCTGCTCGACGGTGTTGGATATTTATATCGCGATCAGGCTGCCAGTTTTATTCTGCCCGCATCGGCCACCACCGGCGTGGGCTTTTTTCAGGAACGGATCGGCGGGGCTCCAATTCAGGTTATCGACGGGGAAAACTGGGATGCGATCGCGCATGCCGATCTGGCACTGGCCGCCAGCGGCACGGTTACGGTGGAGGCGGCCCTGCTCGGCACGCCCATGGTCACGTTTTACAAAGTAACCACCGCCAGTTGGCTATTAGGCCGCCTGCTGGTGCGCGTGCCTTTTTATTCAATGGTGAACCTAATTGCGGGACGCGCCGTCGTCCCCGAATTGATGCAATCGAACTTCACCGGCCAGCGCCTGGCCGCCGAAGCCGGGCGCCTGTTGCACGACGATGCCGCGCGCGCCCGGATGCGTGCGGATCTCGCCGAAGTGGCCGCGCGGCTCACCCCGCGGGCGGAACCTATGGCCTGTGCCTCAGCCATCATTCAAGAGCTCATGGAAGGACAACTCACCCATGTTTCGTAGCAGTACCAGATGCCTCTGGCCCGTGATTCTGGCCGGGCTGGCGATCGTGTGTCTCTCGACGGCCGCCCTGCCGCAAGAGCGCCGGGCGCGCATTCGTGTTGAAAACTATAATATCGATGCCGAAATCCAGCCGGCCACCCAGGCGCTGATCGCCACCGCCGAAGTCCGCTTCACCCCGCTCGATAACAACGTCAGCGCAGCCTCGTTCGAGCTGAACAATGCATTGAATGTATCGAAGGTAGTGGATGGCAAGGGCGCCGTAATCAACGACACGCGCAACACCCAGGATTTCACCGTCCGCCTCAGCTTCGATCCCCCGCTGCCAAAAGGGCAGCCCGCAACGGCGAAGTTCATTTATGAAGGCCGCCTCAGCGGCTCCGAAGACTCGCCGGTGTATGGCATCAAATTCGCGGCGATCCATCCCGATTATGCCTTCCTGCTGTATCCCGCGCGCTGGTTCCCCATCAACGGTTACACCACGGACCGCTTCACCGCGGACTTGCACATCACCGTCCCGGCCGGTTTCCAGGTGCTGGGCAGCGGTCTCGACACACATCAGGAAAACGCCGGCAAAGTGGTCTACAGCTTCCATTTCGATCATCCGAGTTTCCCGGGCAGTATCGCGGTAGTGCACGATCCGGGAGCCAAGGCCTCCTCCGAAGGTGTCACTACCACGCTGTATTTCCGCGACGAGGAGAAAAGCATGGCGCAGCAGTACGGCGACACCATTGGCCAGATGATGTCGTTGTTCACGGGCGATTTCGGCTTGCCGCCTGTCGCGAATCTCGCCGTGGTGGAGACCGAAGCCGGCGCTCCCAATGGCTATGCCGCGCCCGGTTTGATCTTCCTGAATCCGCATGCCATCGGTCACCAGGTGGGGACTAAGCTATTGGCCAACCAAATTTCGCGTCAGTGGTGGGAGATCCTGGTCTCGCCCGCGACCCGCAACCATCTGTGGCTCACCAACGGCCTGGCGGCCTATTCGGAAATGCTGTGGACGGAACACACCGCCGGACCGGGCGCGCTCGAGGCGCAGTTCCGCGATGACGCCGTGGAAGCCCTCACGGTGGATAATGTTCCCATCATCCAATCGGCCCGCATGGAAGACTATTCGCCGGAATTGTGGGCGCTATCGGGCAGCAAAGGCGCGGCCGTGCTGCACATGCTGCGTTTTGTCATCGGCGATCAGGCTTTCATGCAAACCTTGAAGGAGTACGCCACCCGTTACAGTTGGAAATCGGCCAATACCGAGGACTTCAAGAATGTTGCCCAAAACGTTTCCAAGCAGGATCTGGGCTACTTCTTCATCCAGTGGATCGAATCGAGCGGGGCGCCCGAATTCAAGCTCGAGTACACGATTTACCGGACACAGAAAGGCTTCCGCGTGATGGGCAAAGTTGCCCAGGATCTGGATACTTTCCGCATGCCGGTGGATCTGAAGATTGAGACCGAAGGCAATCCGGAAGAGAAGCGCGTGGAGGTGGTGGGTACCTCATCGGAATTCACGGTCGATTGTTTCGGCAAGCCCAAGAACGTTATTATCGATCCGGATCGCCGCCTGCTGCGCTACAGCAACCAGGTGCGTACGGCCGTCGCCATCCGCCGCGGCGAGCAGTTCATGGAAGTGGGCGAATTCGCCGATGCGCTGAAGGAGTATCAGAAGGCGCTGGAGAATAACCGCAACAGCTCCATGGCCCATTACCGCATCGCGGAAGTCTACTTCCAGCAGAACAACTACCAGTCGGCGGCTAATGAGTTTCGCGACGCGCTGAACGACGACCTGGAGCCCAAATGGATCGAGGTCTGGGCGCGCATCCACCTGGGCATGATCTTCGACATTTCCGGCCAGCGCGACCGCGCGGTAAACGAATATAACCTGGCCGTGCGCACTAAGGATAATACCCAGAGCGCACAGGAAGAAGCGGCGAAATATTTGAAGAAGCCATACGAGAGGAAGAAAAGCCCCGAAGCCGAGCAATAGCTTGAATGTTATGCTCGTATCATAATGGAGCCGGCGACCGAGCAATGGGCCGTGAAGGACAAGAGCCGGTTATTGATCTCGATTATGGAAGCACTGGCTGGTGACGCGCACCTTTCATTTGAGGGCGACCTGGTTGGCCTGCGGCTCATGGAGAACGGCGGCGCCTCCGATCAAGAGACTGCTGTGTTGAAAAAGGAATACGCGCTGGCCGCGACAAGACTTCATCGTTGTGCCTCTCGACGATCGGTGGGTCCGCCGCCATCTAATCAATGAGCTTGTGTCTCCTGGCGTCTTGAGTGCATGCTCGTCGGGGCCGTAAAGTTGTCAGCTCCGGCAACATCGCTGCTGGACCGGGGAGGCGAGACCTTGCGCCGCGCACCGAGGAATCTGCGGTTGCACTTTTACGAAGATCGGGCACGGAATGGGAGTTGGTCGACGCTCGGGTTGGCCGCGCGACTCAAATAAACGATTCTGATCCTCCTATTTCTTCAGAAAACGCTTTCTGAGTTCAGCCGCGTCTCCCAGATCTCGCGCCCGACCCGTGGATTCTCTGTTGCGGATCAACGCCTCGCGCCCGATGAATTGGGTGGCAACGCCGTCGAGCATGCCTGCGGTGCGGCTATTCCACGCATCGTCAAAACCAACGCCGGAAATCGAGGTGACGAGGTCGATTCGATTGGGCGGCACTCCCAATTGCACCACTTTGTGGGGTGACTCGAAGTCCTCAGCTTGAACAGCAACACTGCCGAATCCGAACTGAGTGAGCACCGCCAGCACGCGAAGGGAGCTTTCTTCGCTCGGGCGGATCCAAAAGTCCAGAGCGGGCAAACCCAGGGTAGGCTACTGCGAACCCGCCCACAACAAGGTATTCAACTGCGTTCGAGTTCAACAACTCGACAAAGTCTCGCAACTCCTTGCTGAGCGGCATCCGGGTGGCGACGGTCCCTACGTTCGATGGTGATGCGAATGCGCTCTTCGGGGGGCAACTCCGCATCCGAGAGCGCATCCGCCTCATCGGCTTCGGCATGACTATTGAACACTCGAACCGCCTTCTCTATCAAACTATATTGTAGGGCTATAGAGCTTCCGGCGCGTGCTACGCCGTCTTTACCAGCTCGACCTCGAGTGAAATCTCCACCTCGTCGCCTACCATTACCCCGCCGCCTTCCAGTACTGAATTGTACGTCAGGCCAAAGTCCTTGCGGCTGATCTTAGTCACAGCTTCGGCGCCCCGCCGCGTATAACCCCACGGATCTTTAATCTCGGGCGTTGGTCCGGTCACGTACAGCACCACCTCGTGCGTGACGCCGTGAACCGTCAAATCGCCGGTGACGTTGTAAGCCTGCGGGCCATCCGCCTCCACTTTCTTCGACTGGAACTTGATTGTCGGATATTTCGCCACATCCAGGAAATCCGCGCTCTTCAGGTGCTTGTCCCGGTCGGGCTCGCGCGTGTTGATCGAATTGACATCAATCTCGGCCGTGATGCTGGCGGCCTCCGGATGGGACGGGTCGGCCGTCACCGTGCCGCTGATCTTGCTGAACTCGCCGCGTACGTTGGCAATCATCAGGTGCCGGACTTTGAAATGTGCGCTCGAATGAGCGGGCTCGATGGTGTAGGTAGCGACCCCGGGGGTCGCCGACGTAGAACTCATGAAGTAATCTCCTGAGAGATGGATGCAATACCCGGCTTGGAGGACTCAAGTGGCGTCTGCAACGGGCGGTCTAGCGCCTGTGCGCCGCTTCGTCCTTCATAAACCCGCGCATTATGGAAGGTCTGCTGAGTCAGCGGTACTTGTATTATGGCTGCCACCTGCTGGCTGAACCGGGCCGCCTCCAGCACCTGCGCCTTCTTCATGGTCATTTTGCCAACTGGTGGTTGACCCGCCCCAGATAGAACAGGGCGCGTTGGCGGGCAGTTGCTCGCCAGCTCCGCGCTGCGCTTGTGCTCCCAATCGCCAGCCGATATGCCCTCCGGCTTGGCGCTCTTATTGGCCACGGTCGGCAAGGTGCCTGCTTTTGGAGTTCTGCTGTTCCTACGCCATCGGCAGGGTCACCGTATCTTCGGGCAGTGCGCCGATTGCGGTGGCAGACAGGGCGTATTCCGTTCGTCGTCGCCGGAGGGCGGCGGAGCTTTAGTCACTTCGCGCGCCAGCGCGCGCGTCGGGATTGGCAGGATCTGCACGGCGTCATTGGCTTAGCAGCCCGCCCACTACCGTTTGGGATATTGACTGACAAGCCAGCTCTCATCGTAAATGGCGGCATGTCATTCCGCAGTTTTCTCGAAAAACAGTTCATCGACGTAATCCAGTGGAATGAATCGAAAGACGGCGTGCTGGCGATCCGCTATCCCATGGCCGACATGGAGATTCAAAAACGGCGGGCGGTTGACCGTGCGTGAGTCGCAGATGGCGGCCCTTGTGAACGAAGGCAAAATCGCGGACGTTTCCGGCCTAGGTTGTATACCCTGAACACGCGCAACTTGCCGCTGCTGACCGATCTTCTGAATTGGGATAAAGATTTTGAATCTCCGTTTTGAATCCGAATCGCTGCCGATTCCTACAAGGGGAAGACGCGGGTCTAAACATGAGTCACTCATCAGAAATCGTTTGCGCGCTTTTCTGTCGTGGGGTCCCAGTAGCAGGTTCTCGCGGCATGGATTTCAACCTTCGAACTCACGCCCGCGCGCTGCATCTAGGCGATTCAATGAGTTTCGCGGGCTCACGCGCGTGCAGAACGGAGGCGTCGGTACAAAATTCGTACCCGGAAACGGCAATCGTCTTCTAAATTATTGAATCCAGGAGATGGCTCCCCTCTCATCCTGCACAACGCCGGTTACGCTGCTCGCTTTACCGCTCACAGTGGACACAAGGGAATCGATTGATGCACCGCTGCGGATTCGCACCGGCGCATCAATGACATCTTGTTCACCCAGACGAGCGGACTTGAGATAGCTGCCGGACGCCAGGGGCGATAGTATGAACCGGTAATTTCCGGTATAAAAATTCGTCACAAAGCTGCCGTCGGGCTCGCGGCGTGGCTGCGGATGGGAGTCGTGAGAAAAAGAGTCTGATATGATAGGGTCACAATATCACCTGCCGACGAGTCGACCGACGCGCCTTGTCTTCAGTTTCAATGCACGCACGAATCGATGCCGATGGTTCGGGGTAATCTTAATATCGTTTAGATCTTCCTTCCCGACACGGATCTTCGCGTCCCCAATCATTCGCCGGCCATCGATTCGGCCGTCGGCACGAACCCCATATTCCCCGGGCGGAAGGCCGCATATCTCGAGTGCCCGATTCGGGTTTCTCACCGTCATGTCCGATGGCCGATGGACACTCTCCATCCGGCGGGAACCTGGGCGCGTTCCGAGATAGCCCGGCCGCTCATGCGGTGGGTCGAGGCTTTCCGCCGTAACGCGGAACTGCGCCCGTTGAAATCATTACTAAGGGCGAGCTCGCTCGGTCTGGAAGTGTACGATTCCGGAAGTTGGATGACAACATGCGCCCAGCAAAGTTGGCCACATAGAAGCCGGCCATGGCGATCAATTGACATCCGGCACGCCGGACTCAGTACTCGGCGTGTTGTCGTCTGTTAATGCTACACTGCTAGGCGTATGCCGCAGTTCGTGATCGAACGCGAGATCCCGGGGGCCGGGTCCCTTAGCGAGGTCCAGCTGCGCGGACTGTCGCTGCGCTCATTGCAAACCTTGCGCGAAATGGGCCCGCAGATTCAGTGGCTGCACAGCTACGTCACCGAAGACAAAGTTTATTGTGTGTACCTGGCGCCGGACGAAGACAGTGTCCGCGAGCACGCGCGGCGTCTGGGCATTCCGGCTGATCGTGTGTCTGCCGTGCGCCGGCTGATTGATCCCGCCGCCTTTAAATAATCGAAAGTCTATTGCAACGAGTATTGGATCGCGCTCTCGATACTCATGGCTGATCCAGCCGCCCATGCGTCTTTCGCCTCCGTCGCACTGAGCGACTCCCACGCCGTCGAGAGGTTCTCATCCAGTCTCGACTGTTCCGCCTGAGTCAGGGGCACGCCGATCAACTGGCGCAAATGCGCGGCGGCGGCCGCCAATTTCAGGGCGCGGGCGGCGTGCCCCTGTGCCGCGGCCAGACACGCCGAACCTTCCAACGACCGCGCCACACCGCGCTTATGACCCAGTTCCGCGAATACGGTCAACGCCTCCCGGAACGCCGCCAGCGCGGCCTCGTACTCTCGCTTCTGACAGCAAACATGACCCAGGTCTGCCAGGGACCGGGCGCAGCCCCAGCGGTCACCAGCCTCCCGGAATGCCTCCAGCGCCCTCTGGTAGAACTCTGCGGCGGCATCCGCGTCACCCTGCTCACGCGCTATATCGCCCTGCTGATTCAGCGACCAGGCCGCGCCGCTGCGATCGCCTACTTCGCGGAAGATAACCGTCGCTTCGTTGAGCGCCATCAACGCCCGCGGAAAATCGCGCTTGATCTTCGCCGCATTCGCCAGATTGTGCAGGCAGCGCGCGGTAGCCAGCCGGTCCGGCAGCGTGCGCCAACCCTGCAGGCTGCGTTCAAATCGATTCAGCGCGGCCTGATAGTCCCCGCGATCGCGGGCCGTAATCCCCAGGGCATTGAGCGACGCGGCTATTCCCCAGCGGTCGCCCAGCTGTTCGTAAAGGTTGAGGCTCCGGGTCAGAAAACGTTCCGCGGCGGGATAATCGGCTTGCGCGGTCGTTAGCGCTCCCAGAAAAATGCACACCTTGGCGCGTTCTTTCAAATAGCCTTCACCGGCAAGATCCAGAACAGTCTCCAACCGGGCACGGCCTTCGTTGAGATGCTCCCGCATGTCCCAGAACCGGAACAGGGCCATGGAGAGACGCAGCGCCCAGCCGTGATCTTTACTCTCCAGCAGGTAGTCCAAAGCGCAACGGAAATTGTCGATTTCGAGATCGCATCGCGCCAGCCACGCGGCCCGTTCCACCGGGCTGAGCTCCGGGTTGCCTTCTTCCGCCAGGACCAGGCAGTAGGCGCCATGCGCCCGCCGCGTGGATCCGTCCTCACCGCTCGAGACCAGACGTTCGAGCGCGTATTCCCGAATGGTTTCGAGCATCCTGAACCGCGCCTCCGCCTCGTGCGGGTCCATGCGTTGGATCAGGTTCTTATCTACTAATGACGAAAGCCCCTCCAACAGATCGATCCCCAGGTCGCGGCCCGTGTTGCAGACGGCTTCCGCGGCCTCCAGAGTGCCGCCGCCGATGAAGACGGAGAATCGCCGGAACAGCTTCTGCTCCGGCTCATTCAGGAGGCCGTGACTCCAGTCGATCGTATTGCGGAGCGTCTGCTGGCGTTCCGGCAAATCCAGCGCGCCGCCAGTCAGCAGTTGCAGGCGGCTTTGGAGGCGATCGAGAATCGCGTTGGGCGAGAGGACCTTGGTTCTGGCCGCGGCCAGCTCGATAGATAGCGGCAGGCCGTCCAGCCGCGAACAAATCTCGCCAACGGCTGCCGCGTTCTCGGGAGTAACGGTGAAATTGGGCCGAACCGCGGTCGCCCGCTGCACGAACAGCTGAACGGCCGCGCTCTGGTCCAGCGGAGCGAGTGGGAACTCCTGCTCTCCGTAGATGCGGAGGCACGCCCGGCTGGTCACCAATACCTTGAGCATCGGGCAGGCAGCCAGAAGGTCACCCACGATCGTGGCGGCCTGGCGTAACTGTTCGAAGTTATCCAGAACGAACAGGAATGGCCCGGCATCCTGGAGGTAAGCACCGAGAACCTGGTGCACGCTCCGGTTGGCCGTCTCTCGGATATTCAGAGATTTGGCCAGCGCCGCCAGGAACAGATCCGGATTGGTGACGGACGCTAGTCCGACGAATTGCACTCCCGCGTTGAATTGCGGGGCGATTGCCGTCGCTGCCGCGATTGCCAGGCGCGTCTTCCCCGCGCCTCCCGCGCCGGTTACGGTCAACAAACGAACATCGGGCTGCTGCAGAAGGCGGACTGACTCGTCCACTTCGCGTTCGCGGCCGATCAACGAGGTTCGCGGCGTGGGGAGGTCGACGTGTCCTCTCGCGGGCGTTGCGGCGGGAGATGTCCCGTGGACCTTAACCGAGGATTGCGTTACGCGAGCGTTGAACAGATACCCGCGCCGGGGTACGGTTTTGAGCAACTCCTGGTCTTGGTCGTCAAGGGCGCGCCGCAGTTCAACCGTGCATTGCACCAGGGAATCGTCGGTGACGAAGGTATCCGGCCATACCGCCTGGATCAACTCCTGTTTGGCGATCAGCCGTCCGGGGTTTTGCACCAGGTATTTCAGGGCTTCGAAGACCTTGGGACGCAGCCGGATCTCCGCGCCGTCTTTGAGAACACATCCCCTCGCCACGTCCAGCGTGAACCCGCCGAAGCGATATGTTAAGGGAATATCCTCCAAGCCGCCGCACCCCAAAAAGTGACCTTTGGTGTTTCTTCGGCGTTCCTTCGTTACGCCGTCAACCCGCCCTTGCTACTTTCAACGATGGCAGGCGGGATTCGCACTGTGAATCACCCAGATAGTGCCGATTCTAGCAAAGCTGCCGCGGCGAGAGAATGCCGCAAATTTGAGCGTGCGGGACGGACGGACTCCGGCCCGGAAGGAGAAATCGAAAATGAGTGCAGCACAGGCTCCGGCCCTTGACATGGATAAATTGAACGCGTTTATAGGCCAATTCGTTACCGATCTGGGCGCCTCGGTTCACGCCGGGATGGTGGTGATCGGTGAGAAGCTCGGGCTTTACAAAGCGCTGGCCACAGGCCCGATGACCCCGGCGGAACTGGCCGCCAAGACCGGCACCGATGAGCGGTACATACGCGAGTGGCTGGCTTCCCAGGCGGCAGGCGGCTACATTACCTACAACCAGGCGAGCCACACGTTCAGCCTGACCCAGGAACAGGCTTTCACGCTGGCGCGTGAAGATAGCCCGGCTTATTTGCCCGGCGCTTTTGAACTGGCCCTGGGCTCTTTGGCGGCGGTCCCGCGTATCGCGGAGTCGTTTCGTACCGGAGCGGGCATGGGCTGGCACGAACACGATGACGGCGTTTTCCACGGCTGTGAGAAGTTCTTTCGTCCCGGTTATGCGGCCAACCTGGTGAATTCCTGGATCCCCGCGCTGGACGATGTGAAACAGAAACTCGAAGCGGGGGCGCGCGTGGCCGACGTGGGTTGCGGGAAAGGGGCATCCACGCTGCTCATGGCCCAGGCGTTCCCCCGCTCGCGCTTCTTCGGCTTCGACTACCACGACAAGTCCATCGCGGCGGCGCGTGAATCGGCCGAGCGCGAGGGCATCGCCGACCGGATCACGTTTGAAGTCTCGAAAGCCAAGGAGTTCCCGGGCCAGGATTACGATTTTGTGGCTGTGTTCGACTGCCTGCATGACATGGGCGATCCAGTCGGCGCGGCCACGCACGTCCGCCAATCACTGGCGCAGGATGGCACCTGGATGATCGTGGAGCCGTTCGCGAACGATCAGTTGCAGGATAATCTGAATCCCGTGGGCCGCGTCTACTACTCCTTCTCCACCCTGCTGTGTACGCCGTGCTCCCGGTCGCAGGAGGTGGGGCTGTGTCTGGGTGCGCAGGCCGGCGAAAAACGGATCCAGGAAGTCGTGAGTTCCGCCGGCTTCAGCCGCTTCCGCCGCGCGACCGAGACGCCTTTCAACATCGTGTACGAGGCACGGCCGTAGGGCGGGGCGTACGGCTGGGCAGCGGTCAGGCCAGGGCGCTGCCCAGTCGTATAGGATAACGGGTGACAGGAGAATGCAATGACAGAAGCTGCGAAAGCCATCCCCCAAATACGCGTGGAAAGCCGACTGACCGACGAGATGCTGGCGCGCTTTGAATCTCGCGCCGCGACGTATGACCGCGAAAACCGGTTTTTCGATCAGGATTTCGAAGAACTCCGCTCGTCGGGCTATCTGAAGCTGCCGCTCCCCTCTGAGTTTGGCGGCGCTGGGGTAACCCTCGCCGGAATGTGCCGCCAGCAGCGCCGTCTGGCATACCACGCGCCGGCAACCGCTCTGGGCGTCAACATGCACACCTATTGGGTCGGGGTGGCCGCCGATCTTTGGCGTCGCGGCGACACTTCACTCGAATGGATGCTGCGCGACGCAGCGGCAGGCGAGATCTTCGCCGCCGGCCACGCGGAAAGGGGCAACGACATCCCTGTGCTGCTTTCCACGGCGACGGCCGAACGGGTGGAGGGTGGTTATCGCTTCACGGGGCGCAAACAGTTCGGCAGCCTGACCCCGGTGTGGACGCGGTTTGGGCTTCATGGGGTGGATGCGAGCGATCCCGAGCACCCGAAAATCGTCCATGCCTTTCTGGCGCGCGACAGCGCCGGTTACCTCATCAAGGAGACCTGGGACGTGGTCGGCATGCGCGCCACGCGCAGCGACGACACGATCCTGGAAGCGGCGTTTGTCCCTGACCGTTACGTGGCCCGTGTGGTTCCAGCGGGCGCAGCCGGCATCGATCCCTTCGTGCTTTCAGTGTTCGCCTGGGCGCTGATGGGCTTTGGAAACGTCTATTACGGCTTGGCCAGGCGGGCTCTCGACAAAACCATTGCCGCGGCCAAGAGCAAGCAGTCCGTGGCGCTCTCGCGCTCGCTGGCGTACCATCCCGAGGTGCAGCATGCCATCGCCGATATGGTGATCGAACTGGAGTCCATCGGGCCGCACCTGGACCGTATCGCGGAGGATTGGTCGAACGGCGTAGATCATGGCGCGGAGTGGCCCGCTAAGATCTTCGCCGCGAAATATCATGCGGTGGAGGGATCGTGGCGAATAGTCGATCAGGGGTTGGATGTAGCCGGGGGCGGCGGAATCTTTCGGTCGGCAGGTTACGAGCGTCTCCTGCGCGACGCCCGCCTGGGACGGATTCACCCGGCCAATGCCTTTCTGACGCATGAAGTGGTCGCCAAAACGGCGTTGGGAATCAGTTTGGACGAGCAGCCGCGGTGGGGGTAGACAACGCGCCCTTCACTGCCTTCCGCGGTACGATGGCTGAAGTTTTCGGCTCGGCCGTTAGCGGACGCCGGTTCCATTTGCGAAATTCGCGGTCGGCGTTTTGGTGGGGTGAAGAGGTCATGCCGATTACCGTTTCGCTAGTCACAGTTGACTGCGCACAGCAATTTTCGCAATGGAACCGCAGTGAGCCTGTATAACACGGATTCGGTCCACGCTCCACCCGGCGAAGGGGCCGGAGTCAGCTCGTAAATCTGCCGTTGTCCTGTGGCCTCCCTACGGATGGTACTGTCTCTCGAAGCTTACCAAGGGAGTAAACCGACGATGGTACGGATGGCCGCGTACGAGTAGGACTGATAAGCCTTTTGTTAATCGCAAAAATCGTTTCGTTATTCCCACCAGCAGAGTATACTGGCCCGAGGTGGAGTTGGTACAACCTGCGCAAAAGTTCTCAAAAACAATGTGAGGGTGTCGCTATCTGTACAACGCCTCCCCGTCTAGAGGAGAATCTGTGACCCATTACGACCGCGTTTACAAACGTATTTCAATTGTATGCATTCTTTTAGTTGCATGGCTGATTGGAGGCGCCGGGTTGGCCGGCCTGGATGCCCAAGCTCCATTGGGGCCGAGCGCCAAACAACCGGTAAGCGATCTCGGGCAAAAGGCCATCCGCCGAATGATTTTGTCTAAGAGTTTCGTGATTCATGCATTCGGCTTCCAACCGTTTGTCCGGCCCGCAGCGTTCACGGACGACGATTGGAGTGGAGGAGCCGGCAACTGGAATTCGACCAACTGGTCGACGGGATCGGCGCCGACGTCAAGCAACAACGCGGTCATCAACAACTCCTCGCCGGCAGCCGTGGTGCAACTGAACGTGAGCGATACGATCGGCAATCTTACCGTCGGCAGCACCAGCGTCCTCAATTTCGTCAACAGCAACTCGCTGACCATCGACGGGACCACCATCACCAACTCGAACAGCACGGGCACCGGCGGCATCACGCTCAGCGGAACTTCTAATAATACAAACCTGATCATCGGCGGGAATGTAACGCTCACCGGCGGTGGCACGGTGACACTCGACAACAGCCCCAACAACCGGATCTATGGCGCCGCGGGTACGGATGTTCTGACCAACGCCAATAACCTGATCCAGGGGTCTGGCAATATCGGTGTCGGGCAGATGGGCCTGGTAAACCAGGGGACCATCGACGCCAATCAGTCCACGCCGCTCTATATCCAGACGAGCAGCGGAACGACCAACACCGGAACGCTGGAGGCCACCGCGGGCGGCAACCTGATCCTGGATGGCGATACCTACACCAACGCTGGAGGCACGATTCTGGCGTCTGGCACGGGTTCCGTGGCGACGTTGGAAAACGCGACCATCAACGGCGGCACACTGAACACGGCCAGTGGTGGCCTGATTCAGGCTTCGGGCAACCCCACGCTGAACGGCGTCACCAATAAGGGCACGTATCAGTTGAACAACAGCCAAAGCACCACCATCGAGGGAACGATCACCAACAACGGAGCCATTCAGCTAAACGGCACCTCCAATAACACCAATCTGATCCTGGGCTCCAACGTGACGCTCACCGGCAGCGGCACGGTAACGCTGGACGTTAGCAGCAACAATCGGATCTATGGCACGGCAGGCACCGACGTTCTGACTAACGTCAACAATACGATCCAGGGGTCCGGCAACATCGGCATTGGACAGATGGGCCTGGTGAATGAGGCGACCATCGATGCCAATCAGTCCACGGCGCTCGTTATCCAGACGAGCAGCGGAACAACCAACACCGGAACGCTGGAGGCCACCGCGGGTGGCAACCTGATCCTGGATGGCGATACCTACACCAACACCGGCGGCGCGATTCTAGCGTCGGGCACGGGTTCCGTGGTGACGTTGGAAAACGCGACCATCAACGGCGGCACGCTCAACACGGCCGGCGGCGGCCTGATTCAGGCTTTGGGCAACCCCACTTTGAATGGTGTCACCAATAAGGGCACTTATCAGTTGAACAACAGCCAGGCCACGACGCTGGTGGGCAGCATCAACAACACGGGGGCCATTCAGCTCAATGCCACCAGCAACAACACCGAACTGCAGATGAACGGAGCCGTGACGCTCACAGGCGGCGGGACGGTCACGATGTCCAACAGCCCCGACAACTACCTGCTGCAGGCCTCCGGCGGCGGTTCCCTGACCAACTTCAACAACACCATCTCCGGCGCGGGCGATATCGGCAACAATAGTATGGCGTTTACCAACGACGCGGCGGGAGTGGTGGATGCGACTTCGACGACCGGCCAGACGCTGCTCGTGCAAACCGGGGCCGGCGGCACCACCAACCTTGGGCTGATGGAAGCCAGCAGCGGCGGCACCCTGGAGTTGATCGGTAACGTAGCCAACACCAACGGAACAACGAACGGGACTATTGAGGCTCTTAACGGCGGAACAGTTCTACTGAGCGACGCGACCGTCAGCGGCGGGAACATTACCACCGTCGGCACCGGAGTGGTATTGGCCGAGAACAGCTCAACGTTGAACGGTTCCACCAACACCATCACCAATGCCGGGAATCTGCAGATTCCGAACGCCAACACCGTCTACATGACCGGCACCGTGAACAACACGGGCACTTTGGCTTTGAACGGCACCGTCAACAACACCATCCTGTCCGTGAACAGCGCCACCGCTACGCTCGAAGGCAGCGGCACCGTGACGCTTTCCGACAGCGCCAATAACTACATTCTGGCCACCACCGGCGGGAATCAGCTCACCATCGCGCAACCTATCTCGGGTGCCGGGGGCGATATCGGCAACGGCAGCTTGGTTCTTGTCAATCAGAGCACTATCGACGCCACGGCGTCGGCCCACGGCAACGTGCTGTACATTCAGCCCGACGCGACCTTTACCAATAACGGGCTGCTGGAAGCCACAGGGGGCGGGACGCTGGTGCTCTACGGGGGCACCTTCACCAATACAGGCGCCACCATCACAGCGGGCAGTGGCTCAACTGTCGATCTCGAGGATAGCGTCGATATCGTCGGCGGCACGCTGAACGGCGCGGGAACATTCGTGTCGAGCAGCGGCACTCAACTCGACGGCTCCTCTCACACCGTCACCACCGCCGGGACTCTGGAGATCCCCAATTCCAATAACCTCTACATTAAAGGCACCATTAACAATACCGGCACTTTGGAGCTGAACGGCACCGCCAATAACACCTTTCTGTATGTGAACAGCCCCACGGCAACCCTCCAGGGTAGCGGCACGGTGACGCTTTCGGATAGCCCCGGCAATTACATTTTGGCCGCCACCGGCGGAAACCAGCTCACCATCGCGCAGCCGATCTCTGGCCCCGGCGGCGACATCGGCAACGGCAGCCTGGTCCTGGTCAATCAGAGCACCATCGATGCCACCAAATCGGCCAGCGGGAACTCGCTGTATATTCAGCCTGACGGCACCATGACCAACAACGGGACGCTGGAGGCCACCGGCGGCGGGTCGCTCATTCTGTACGGGGGCACGTTTACGAATACCGGGGCTACGATCACGGCGGGCAGCGGCTCGAATGTCACGCTGGAAGCCGGCGTGACGGTCTCGGGAGGTACGCTGAACGGGGCTGGACTATTTACAGCCACCAACGCCACGCTGAACGGCGTGACCAATGCCGGGACATTGCAGTTACCGAATTCCGACGCTATCACCCTGCAGGGAACCATTACCAATAGCGGAGCCCTCCAGGTGAACGGCACCGCAAACAACACTTTTCTATACGAGAATGGCGCGGTTACCTTAAACGGCGGCGGGACGCTCACTCTGTCTGACAGCAACGTCAACTACCTGATGGCGTCCGCCGGGGGCAGTTCTCTGACGAACACGAACAATACGATCTCAGGCTCCGGAAATATCGGGAACGGCAGCCTGGCGTTCACTAACCAATCGGCGGGCGTGGTGGATGCGGTCTCGGCTAAGGGGAACTCTCTGGTGATCAACTCGGGCAGCCTGGGAGCCACCAATGCCGGCATCTTCGAGGCTTCGAGCGGCGGTACGATGGTCCTCGAGGGCACGATCAACAGTACCGGCGGCACCGTCGAAGGGCTGGCAGGGACCGGGACCAGCGCGGGCGGCAGCGTAGTGATCAACGGAGCCGACATCACGGGCGGAACGTTCAACACGTTGGGAACGGGCGTAAACGCCAGCTCCATGATCTTCTATAACAACGCGATCCTGAATGGAGTCACCAACAACGGGACGATCGGGCTGCCGAACAGCGACACCGCCGAGTTGCAGGGAACCATCACCAATAACGGTTCCATCCAGGTGAACGGCACCGCCAACAATACGTTTCTCTATATCAACGGCAACACTACCCTGAACGGCAGCGGTACCCTCGTGCTCGGGAACAGTACGGTCAACTACATTTACGGCGCCAACGGCACGGAGGTGCTGACCAACAACAGCAACACCATTGAAGGCGCCGGCCACATCGGCAACGGTAATCTGGGACTGGTGAACAACGCGGGAGGCACCATACTTGCCAACCAGCCCAACGAGTTGTTCATCGATTCGAATTCGAGCGGTGTGACCAACAACGGCACTTTCCAGGTGAATACCGGCAGCATTTTGGATGTCACCGGCGGTCCGTTCAATAACTTCAACAGCAGCACCGGCACTCTGACCGGCGGCACTTACAATGTCAACGGCGGCACGTTCCAGTTCGACAATGCCAATATCGTAACCAACGCGGCCGATATTATCCTGAGCGGTGCAAGTTCGCAGATCATCAGCAACACGAATGCCAACGCGCTGGCTAACTTCGCGACCAACGCCGCGGGAGGCGTATTCCAACTGGGCCCGGGACGGAGCTTCACCACCAGCGCTCCCGGCGGCGGCAACTTCACCAATAACGGCGCGCTGATCATCGGCGCGGGCGACACCTTCAAGGTGGCCGGCAGCCTCAGCAACTTCGCGGGCACCACGTTGACCGGCGGAACTTACTATGTGGCCGGTACTCTGCAGTTCGGGGCTCCCAGCAGCCAGTTAGTTACCAACGACGCGAACCTGACATTGGCGGGAACCAGCGCGCACCTGATCGATTTGGCGGGAAATAACCTGCTGAGCAGCTTCAACAGCAACGCGCACGGCGCATCCTTCACTGTGGCGGCCGGCGGCAGCTATACCACGCCGGGCAGTTTCGGCAACTCCGGAACCATCGACCTGGAGCAGGGCAGCTCGCTCACGGTGGCCGGTAATCTGAACAACAACGGCGCCGTAGACACGAACAATCAGAACCTGGGCGGCGGAGCGAATACCCTCACGGTAACCGGTACCCTGACGAATAACACCAACGATACGGTGACCATCGGCGCAAACAGCGACACTTCGGATGTGGCCAATGTAGGCCTGCTCAACAACTCCGGCACAGTCACCGTCGACAAGGGCGCCACGCTCAAGCTGACCTCTTCGGGTGCGGATTCCAACTCCGGCTCGATTTCGCTGGTCGGCGGCACGCTGAACGTAGCGGCCGGCACCTTGACCAACTCCGGGACGCTGGATGAGGAGAGCGCCAGTAAGTTGATTGTAGCCGGCAACCTCACCAATAACGGCACCATTACGACGAATGGATCCAACCTTAAGGGCGGCGCCAACTCCATCAGCATTAGCGGTACTCTGACCAATAACACGGGAGACAGCGTAACTATAGGCGCGCACAACGATACCGCGGATTCGGCCAGTGTGGGCTTGCTCGATAACCTGGGCACCATCACTGTAGACAAGAATGCAACGTTCAAGCTGACGGCTACCGGGGCCGACTCCAACGCCGGCACGATTAACGTGGACAGCGGAACGATGGCCGTACAGGCCGGCACGTTCACCAATTCCGGAAGTCTGGATGAAGAGAACGGCGGCAAACTCAGTGTAACCGGAGCCATGACTAATTCCGGAACACTTACGACCAATGGGTCCAATCAGGGCGGCACCGCCAACTCGATTACCGTGGCCGGCAAACTGACCAATAGCGGGACCGGAACCCTGACCATCGGCGCCAATAACGATACATCCGATACGGCCAGCGTAGGAACGTTGACCAATAACGGCGCGGTTACGGTAGATACGGGCGCTACCCTGACTCTCTCCAAAGCAGGCACGGATACGAACACCGGCACAATCGCGGTAAACGGAGCACTGGATATCAACGCTGCGAGTACCCTAAGCGGCGGCGGCTCATTGACGCTGACCAATGGAGCCATTACCGGAGGAAGCGCGGCGCCGGCATTCACGAATTCCAGCCTCATTCAGGGTTCGGGCACGATTTCGAACCTTGCCATCACCAATACGGGGACCATCGCAGCCAACCAGGCGAGTCCGCTGGAAATCCTGCCCACCGCCGGCGGGCTGACCAATAACGGCACACTGACCGTGGCTGCCGGCGACACCATGCAGATCGGTACATCTGCCGGTGGCGCGCTGACCAATCTCTCCGGCACAACGCTTACCGGCGGCACTTATACCGTGTCCGGCACGATGCAGTTCGGCGCGAGCGGCACTACCATCGCCACCAACGCCGCCACCATCACTCTGAACGGCGCAGGACAGATGCTCGATTTCGGCAACAACAACCTACTGGCGGGCTTCAACGACAATGCCTCCAGCGGCGCGTTTAAGCTGGCTGGCGGAGCCGCGCTAACGACCAACGGCGGCAGCTTCACTAACGCCGGCGCGTTCACGGTAGCTACCGGCACCACCTTCACGGTGGGCGGCAGCAGCTTCAACTTCACCCAAACCGGCGGCACCAGCACGATAGATGGAACTCTCACGTCAACCACTCTCGGTACTCTGGCCGTTGATGGCGGCACACTCGACGGTGCCGGCACACTAGGCTACAACGTGGTGGATGACAGCACGTTGACACCCGGCGATTCGGCCACTAAGACCGGCAAACTCATCGTGAGCGATACCTATACCCAGGAGTCCGGCGGGGCGCTGGACATTCAGATCAATGGAGCCACCGCGGGCACCAAGTACGATCAGCTCAAGGTCACCCAGGGCGCCACTCTGGGCGGCACCCTGAATATCACGCTGGGATTCACTCCCACGGTGGGCCAGACTTTCACCATTCTCACAGCCTCGTCGGTAGCCGGCACTTTCGCCGCGGTGAACGGACTGGCGATCAACGGCAGCGAACACTTCACTATCACCTACAGAGCCGGTAGCGTGGTGTTGACCGTGGTAAGCGGCGCGCTTCCGGCAGCCAGCCTGGTGACGGACGCGATCCATCCGATGCGCTCATTCATGCACCATGGTTCGGAAAACAACCGGAATTCCGCCGGCAGCCGGTGGAATGGATTCGGTGTGCAGGCGGTGCATGTCGGCGTGAGCCTGCCAGGCGGCAGTCGCTGGTCATCTTCGGGGTCCGATCTGGCCCCGGTATTCCGGCCGTTCAGCACAACGCGCACCACAGCGGTGGGCGTGTCGCACCCGGCGGGAGTTTCGTACCTGGCTCCGGTATTCCAGCCAAACGGCACATTTAAGACTTCGGTGCTTGGCGCCACTCGTCCGCTGCCGGTTTCATACCTGGCTCCGGTCATTCGCCCGGGCAGCATGGCGAATGTGCCTGCATCCGTGATCGATCCCAGAAGGCCGTTCTCGACCTTCGAGCCGGTGGCGCCCTCGGGCAGCACTCGCGCATTGCGCGCCATGGACGAAGGTGGTCTCCTGGTTGGCCTGCAGGCTCCATCCACGGGAGACGGCGTACTCGCTAACATGGGGATTTCGCAGGTTTCGGCGGAGTCCTACAACAGCATGAGCAGCATGAATCACATGCGCTTCGAATGCGGCGTGGATCTGAAGGCTTTGCTGAAGACCAGCCGTAAGCAACTGGTGAGGGCGCTGTGGGCCTCTCCGGATTCTCCGGAAGCGCTGTCCATTGGCTATATGAGCTTCACCGGCGCTCACTAAACTAAACTTAAGTTCTTTGCCCTCGCGGCAGGCGG
The DNA here is from genome assembly GCA_963818855.1 of Bryobacterales bacterium. Lineage (GTDB taxonomy): Bacteria > Acidobacteriota > Terriglobia > Bryobacterales > Bryobacteraceae > Bog-159. The sequence goes on from CAWFUH010000003.1 coordinate 785,245, forward strand.
ACGGCCAGTCTGGCGTCCGCCTTTTTTTTGGGGGGGATGCACTCCCCGCTTATACGCCTGCTGCGCGGCGGCAGCGGTGCTACTGGCACCAGAGTCGGACCCACGAACTCGCCGGAGATTGGTCTGCAAAAGAAGGAGTCGCGGATTACCTGATCGACGCGGGCAAGGAACTGGTAGAGGAATGCGAGGATCTGTCCGAGCGCAGTGTAGAACTCGCGGAGGATGCGAGACCGAGGTTGTTCGGGAAGTATCGCGCTGTGCATCAGCTTACCCAGAGTCGGATATTTCCGTACCGTTCGATTGGAACGTCGCTGCGATGGTTGCCGTAAACTTGGAAGATCTCATGTACTTTGTCCTCGTGGTTTTGCTACTGCTTATTTTTCCGGTGGCGTCCGTGACCACTGAGGCTGCCCTTTCCCGGCATACCGAGAACATAATTTTCCTTACAGGGAGATGGTTTGTCTTCTGGGCTGTAGGCGTCCGACTCTTCATTGCCGGCGCGCGGCAAGTGATCCAGCCTCAGTTCACTGCAGAGGAGATTTTCGGTATCCACGACCGTGGATCATTCGGGATCGTGCGGGAGGTGGGATTTGCCAACTTGTCGATGGGCCTTCTGGGAATATGCAGTGTATTTCGCAGTGGCTGGATCGTTCCGGCTGCAGTCGTTGGCGGCTTGTATTACGGATTTGCCGGAGTTGGCCACATCTTCCAAAAGGGAAAAAACGCGAAGGAGTACATAGCGATGATCTCTGACGGGTTTGTATTTCTTGTGCTCACGGTATTCGTTCTGGACACTTTGGCTTAAGCAGAAAGCGTTTCAGCAGGGCAGCCGGCTGCCTGTTTCGACACGCAAAACGGCGTCATGCCGCATTATCGACCGCCTGTTCCGCAGAACTGGCGCCGGTGGCGAAGCCAATCTGGCCGCGGTCGCATTTCATGCGGAGGCCCTACCTCAGCCGCACACGCCAGAACTCTGGATCGGCCGTGACCCACTCCTCGTCCGGCCACCCCAACTCCGGGTGCATCGCAAAGACATGGGTGCCCGCCCCTGCGGACGCCGCCATCGATTCCGCCTCAGCCCGCGTTCGCACCGCGCGAATCACGAGTCGATTGCCGTCAGGCTCCTCGAACACCGTGCCACCCGTGCCGGCCGACCCTTTCGTCCAAGCCGTGACCAGAAAGCGCCCGTGACCCATCGCCCACGGAGTTCCCCCGCTCAACTCCGGTCGGTAATTCAAGAAAACGTTCGTCGATTCCGCCGCCAGATAAGGCGCTTTCCGTTTGAGGTTCTCCGCCAACGCCGATGTCAAGGCCTTGTTCCCCTCGTACTCCCTGCTAACCTCATCCATCTCCGCCTGCGAACCGAACGCATTGAGATACCAAAACTCCTTCGGCCCGGTGAGCGACTCGAGTACCAGGTAGCGGTGGGGAAACTTCAACCGGATGCAAATCTGCGCCGCGTCCACTTCGATCTTATGGACCGCCTGGACAGCGCCCGGCTTGAGATATTCGCGAGAGACCTCGAGAATTTGCGGTGGATGTGCCTGTGCGAGGGCGGACGCCATAAACACAACTCCCAGACTCAGACTACGGGACATCGCTTGACCCTATGATATGCGCTGCGTCTTACCTTAGTCAATATCGGCGGCGCTTACCCAGCGGCCCTATGCCACAGGATTGACGGCATGTGATCTAGAGTACGTCGTAACGGCTTGAGTGGACACCCAGTATATTGCGTGGATTCCGAATGGTGCGAGTAACGCATCCGAGTGGATTACACCCCACGACGGCGAAGCCCGCATAACGTTGCGGGCTGGTACGTCTATCGGACTAAGTTCACGTGCCTTCCGTTCTGCTTGGCGGCCGTGTACCTACGGGAGTGACCATCGTTGGCCAGCTATCCTCGGATCATGCGACCTATGCAATGTACCTGGGGAACCCCGCTAATAGCCGACGATATTCCCTTGCATCAGGCCAGTCTTTTCCAGTCAATCCGGCCGGCTCGGGTTACAGCGACTTCGATCAATAGTGGCCGTTCAGCCTCACGAACTGAGTTGCAATTACTTCTGGGACCAATGCTGACTTGTATATTGTGGTGCCTAAATGCGTACAGGCAGTCCGATGGAGGTGTATCAAATGCCGGCGTTCGGGTCGAATTTTCTGCTTCTTCGGCGTTCAACTGAAATTGTGCAGAGGACTCGCTCTAAGATCTTGTGCTGATTTGCCTGGCACGCGAGGGCGTTGTGCGGCGTTCCCGGACACGAACTGCACAAAAAACGGCAAGGTTAGCGGACGCGCCCTTCACCAGGGAGCGAATCTCTTAGAGCACAGAACAAACGCCCGCGTATCGTCATTATATAATTTAATGATGGTGCGTCCTGAAAGACGCGTTCTTCTAGCAAGTGAGAGTCTTGCCCGGGTAAGCGTCGGAGCGCCCGGTAGCAGGCCCCAGCCGAAGGCAGAGATGCCATTGGCCAGAGCGGGGCCTCAAAAGCCGTTGCAAGAAACGGGAGCAAGGAAGCGGGCCGCAACATCAAGTGAACGCTGCAGCCACGTCATATGATCAGCCGAAAGGCGTTTGAAAGGCCCTGGCGCACGCCGACGATGAAGTCGGTATCCTCGGGATCGCCACCGAAAAAGAAATTACCGTCGGGCGAGAAATAGAAGTATTTGGTGCCGGACATCAGGCTACTATCGAGATTAGTGGTCGTCAGCTCTTTACCGAATGTCACAGCCGCAGCGCCGGCGCTGACAGAATACTTCACCCCGGAAAAAGCCGACTGCGTCATCGCTGTGATGTTCAACCCGAAGGCTCCGGTGAGGGCCGTGGTGGTGACTGCGCTGCTGGTGCCCGTCATAGTAAACGAGTAAGCGCGCGTGTGGATCAAGTCAAGGGTCAGCGCGGGAATGTCTACACCGATAACGGAAAATGTGCCCTGCAACGAAGGCGTCGATGTGGGCGCCGGCGCTGCAACGAACAGGTCATTATAACCGGTGTGGTTATCGGTCGTGCTCCCTACCATGACTTTGGATGGGGACACCAGCAAATTGATCTCATCGCCCTTGAATTGGGAGTAAACGAATTGGAGTGCTGTGGACATGTAACCGTAGCCGCTGGCGGCGATGGTGTAGGTGCCGCTGCCAGTAATCGGTGTGACCATGTTTTCGGCCGCATCGGCAGCCTTTGCGGTGAGAGTATACGTTCCATTACCACCAAAAACGATGTTGCCGTAAACCGCTATGGCTTCGTGAAGATCATTGGCAGAATTATACCCGCCGAGCCACATGACCTGGCGGAAGTAGTACGTGCCATTCACCAATCCATTTCCACTGGTATCCCAGCTTTGCGCCGCGGCGGGCCAGGTAGCCCCCATGAACAGAAGCAAATAGCTCCAAGCGAGTCGTTTCATATTTTGGATATTTCGATGTACCGGACGCGAGAAAAAACGCTACATCTTTCAGCATAAAGTGTTTGTGAGTTTCCGGTAAGGGTGCATGAACGGGGCGGCAAACAACGGCGTCTGTCTTCTGACTTCTGTCTTCTTCCCCTCACTGCCCCTTCCCCAACTCCGCCTTCAACTGCCTGTACGCCGTCTCCTCATAATTGGTCTTCAAACGCTCGTGCCCTTCGCTGCCCGGATGCGGCAATTCCCGGCGATCGGCATGGCCGAGCAGCGCGGCGGCTTCTTCGTCGTTGGGGTTAGTTTGCAGCAGGGCGCGGAAATTTTCAGCCGCGGCCGGATACTGCCCGGCTCTCCATAATGCACAGGCCAGGTTGAAGCGATAGTCGGGATCCGCACTGTCGCCCTCCAGGGCTTTGCGGAAACTGTCGATGGCCGCGGCCGGATTGGTACGCATCTGCGCCGCGCCCAAGTCGTTGTAGACTTCGTTCAACGGCACGCTGGCCGCCACCGTCTCGAAACATTTTACGGCGGAAGTGTAATCACCGACCTGGTAATCGCACAGGCCCAGAAAGAACTGCGCCTCCAGATAGTGCGGGTCGCCGCGATGCACGCGCCCCAGCCACCCGGCGGCTACCCGGTAATCCTTCTTTCCCCAAAATGACTTGCCAAGCTGGAAGCAAGGTTGAGAATACGCGCCATCCAGGCGCGCCGCCTGCATGAAGAACCGGTGCTGCTGCTCCGGATTGCCCGCCAGCAGGCCGCGAATATAGCTTTCGAGCGCGTCCAGGCGCACGCGCGGGCGGTCGGCTAGAAATTCCTCTTCAGGCGGCGCGCTCTTCGGTGCAAGCGCATGCAGAGTGTCCCAGGAGAGGCGCGCTTCCAAGGTCGCGAGATCCTCCAGGTCTCCGGATTCTTCAATGTCGGCGCCCTGCCGCATATGTCTCAAATCAAGGATACGCGCGCCAATCCGCAAGGTTCCGCGCGACCCGCCAGAAGAACCCGGGCTCGCCAGCGCAAGCTCGTAGTGTCCGTAGATTACCTCGGAAGCGTCCAGAGCCTCGCCCACCTTGATGACGGAGGCTCGCGTCAAGAGAGCGTTCGACCGAAGCGACAGGCGGCGGAAAGCTTCCAGCCGGTCCTCGCGTTCGAGCGCCAGCACGCCTTCCGCAGCCAGGGATTCGCGGACGGCTTCCGCAATGCTTTCGCCAATCCAATCGATGTTGGCGGAATTATTGATGGAATTCGATTGATTGGAAAAAGGCAGAACCAACACCGTTTCCGCACGCAACCCAAAACATGTGGAAACGGCCCAGAACAGAACCGCATACCGCCGCATTTACCTTCAGTGTAGCAATAGCCTGAGAAGGTTCCGGATTGAACCGGCACCCGGAACCCTCGCTTAGCGCGTCAATTCAAGACGAGCCGCATGTGCGTGCCGGCGACGTCGACCTCTTCGACCCTATTCGTACCATTGGCGGTTGCGTAGCTCACCGCCGTGGACCCGAATTTGTGCGGGGCGGTTTCCACCTTAACATTCATCACGGTGGCTTCGTGGCCGTGCTGCGTGACCACCAGCTTGTCATTCTGCACTTCAAACTTATAGTCGCCCGCCTGCAGTTGCGTACTGCCGACCATGGCCGGCTCGAACAGAGTGACGGTAAACGACTTAGTGCCGGCGAAGGCCATCCCGCCCAGCAGACACACCAGTAACGCTGCCTTTTTCATATCGATTGCTCCCTTCAGACTTTCGACGGGCCAAACGCTGTTGTCCAATGGCCGTCTAACCATACAGATGAACGCAGGGCGTAAAGTGTTGCAGCGCGTTACGCGCCTCGGGTGGCGCTGGCAGCGGTCGTGAGCCGGCTGCGAATCTGGTTCATTACGTCGGAAGCCAGGAAGGGCTTGCGAAGCACCGGAAAGTTGTGCTCCTCGCAGAGCGCTTCCTCTTCGGCCGGAAGCACGGTACCCGTCATCATAATGACGAGCATGCGCGGCAGGGATTTCAGGAACTCGACACCCAACTCCACGCCATTACCGTCGGGGAGCATGTAATCCATTAAGGCGGCGTTCGGCTTCTCGGCGGCTACCAGCCTGCGCGCTTCGGTGGCGGATTCGGCGGTCAACAGTTTCCAGCCGGCATCCGCCATCAGACGCTCCAGGAAATGCAGCAGATCGCGATTATCATCCACCAGCAGCACGGTGGGATGCGCGGGGATGCGCGTATCGTCGCCTTCGAGCGAATGGATGTAGAGGCTCTCGCCGTCTTCGGCCATGTCTACGCGCACGCGGGCGCCGGGAGTCACCTGAGAAGTGGCCACCAGAGTTGCCAGAGGTTGGGTCAGGTTGCGGTAGATGGTGCGATTCAACTCGCGCGCGCCGTATTCCGCGCTGGTCCCTTTCTCCAGAAGGAACTTGCGGGCTTCAAACGGGACTTCCAGGGTGAATGACCTGGCACCCAGCCGCGTGTTGACATGATTCTGCAGGTCGGCGATCTGCTGGTCGAGGATGGTGGATAGCGATTCTGACGTGAGCGGCTGATAAGTGATGATGCAATCGATGCGGTTGACGAATTCCGGCGAGAAGCGCTTGCGTACCGCGACCAGCGCGATGTTTTGCAGCTTTCCGGTCAGATCCGTCCGCTCGGGGGTTTTTACGGATTGAAAGCCGAAGTCCGGGTTGATCTCGCGCATCATCTCCCGGGCGCCCAGATTGCTGGTGAGAAAGACCAGGCTCTTTTCGAAATTCACCACGGTATTGTCGCCCAGCCGCAGAATGCCCTTATCGAGCACACCCAGCAGCAGACGGGTCATGGAAGGCGCGGCTTTCTCGATTTCGTCGAACAGGACTAGGGAGAGGTTGCACTTCTCGGTGGTGACGCCGTTGAGCTTCTGCTGCGTGAGCATGGGCTGGGTTTCGCGATGGCCGAGGTAGCCGGGTGGCGCGCCGATGAGCTTAGCCACCTCGTGTTCCATCTGGAACTCGCCGCAATCGATCTTGAGGATATTTTTTTCGGAGCCGTGCAGGACTTCGGCCAGCGCCTCGACCGTCTTGGTTTTGCCGGTGCCCGTGGGACCTAGCAATAGGAAGATTCCGACTGGACGACCCTCGGGCGCGAGGCCGGCTTGGTACATTTGGATGTACGGCACTATAACCCGAGTCGCAGCCGGTTGCCCAACAACCTTGCTTGACAAGACAGCAATCAGGTTTTCGGCCGGGTCAGCCGCAGCCTTCCGTGATCGGCCAGACGATTGAGTAGTCTTGCCGCGCTCCACTGTGCCCTCCGCTTTAATTATACGCGGATGGCGGCTTTTTAGGCGCCGCTGGGGGCGCTCCTCAGGGATCATTTCATCGTTCATTCTGGCCTCTAATCAGCCTGATTGCAGCCAGTTACGCCGCGTGGCAGTCCGAGGGGCAGTTCGCGGAGGCTTGGACCGGCTGCTGATAGTAGTGCCCTGAGGGACGCCAAACTCTACCTAAAATTATTAGCATGCGATAAGTCGCTGTGTATGTACTATACCGTACTAGTGGTTCAGAGATAACAAAAGTGAGGGGAGGATCTTTACCTATGCCGAAAGGTGATACGGCCTTTAGTCAGGTCGTAGGGGGAGAGCTCCAGGGTTACCTTATCACCGGCCAGCACGCGAATGCGGTTGCGGCGCAGGCGTCCCGCCAAGTGGGCCAGAACGACGCGGTCGTGGTCGATCTGCACGCTGAATTTTCCGCTCGGAAACTTCTCTAAAACCGTACCGGTTACTTCGATATTGTCTTCTTTACTCATAAACCTCCGTAAGGGACTCGCCGGCGGGGGGCGCCCGGAACAACGGGCGCCCCGCCCGCACCGTGACTAACCGGCCGTGACGTTGGCCGCCTGCAGCCCCTTCGGACCGCGCGTTACCTCGAACTCCACACTAGCGCCTTCATCCAGGCTGCGATAACCCTCCGTCTGGATGGCCGAGAAATGCACGAAGACGTCTTCTCCGTTTTCCCTTTGGATGAAGCCGTATCCTTTGGCTGCATTAAACCACTTCACTGTACCTTTTTCTCTCATTTGAAATTTCCTCTTCTAATAGTGCAGATCGATCTCTCCCCGCCGCGGCGTCACAGACACAAAAAGGGGGTTGCGGCAATTCACGCAGCCCCCTTAGACCCGTCTCGACGCGAAGATGAAAGTCAAAATGCAGTTATATTGTATCGCAGAATGCGCTACAGTGGCTCGCCTTGACTCGCCGTGGCGATGCAACCGGTAACGCCGGCCGCGCCACTCGATTCGGTTACCGCAGGCTGAAGCCAGCAAAACAATTAGCCAGATCCAAGTCGCCAGGGGTACCCACAGAGTATGCACCCAAGCGTGCCGTTTAAACCAGTCCTGCCAGGCGGGAAGCTCGGCTTTGGCCAACGTGGCGCGATTAGCGCCTTTCAACATGCCTGGTGAAAGCTGGGCCAGCAGCACCCACTCGGCGCCGCGGCTTCCCCCGATCGATGCCGCGACCGCTGCCGCCATGCCGCCGCAATAGAATACGTGCGCGGCCAGCGCCATCCACCAGAGCCAGGGGCGGTACACACGCGTAATGGTAAGCTGCCGGCGGGCCCATTTGAGAAATGCGCGCGCGGTGGTACCACCGGTAGATACCGCCATGGCTCCCGGCGCGAAGACAATCTGGAGACCGGCGCGGCGCACGGCGTCGCTGAGGGCATAATCGTCGCTGACGGTATCGCGCCAGAAATCGGAAACGCGGATATCCTGGAATGTTTCGCGGCGGATGGCCATCGACCCGCCCCACGCGAAGGCATTGCCGCTGGGCCCGAAGGTTCCGGCGATGACCGCATCCCAAACGCTGCGCATCAAGGACCAGAAATCGGGGGGTACGGGCGCGAACCAACGATACCCCGTAGACGCGCCCACGCGATCGGCCAGCCACCCCTCGTGGAGCGGCGCAGCCAGTGCGCGCAGCCAGATCGGCGAGACCAGTCCATCGGAATCCGCAAAGGCGAATAGCTGCGACTCCCTGCGGGCGAAGCGGACGGCGGTCCGTAGATTCAGCACCTTTTCACCGGTGCCGGGTTCCTCCGCATGCGCCAGCACCACGCGAACACCAGAGGGAAGCACGCCGGCCGGGATATCGGCCGCGGCATGCGCCACCACGATCAATTCGTAATTGGGGTACTCCTGCGCGGCCAGCGCGGCCAGGTTCTCGCGCAAGCCGGCATCCACACCTTTCACGGGAACGATAACCGTGGCCGGTGGCAGGCTGGCAGGCGGCGGCTCCGCCAGCTTTTCGGCTACGTAAGCGGCGCGTTTTCGCTCACCGCGCAGAGAGAGAAAGGCGAGCAATAGGGCGGGGCCGGTAAAGAACCAAAACCACCACACACGCTACGAGCGGCCCTTGGCTTTGGTTTTAGCCCCGGTTTTGGCCCCGGTTTTAGCTTCGGTTTTGGCTTCGGCTTTAGCTTCGGTCTTAGCGTTGGTTTTAGCGATGGGCTTGGCCGCGGCTGCCGGCTTTTGGAGCTTGGGCGCCGGCTTCACCTCCAGTACCGGAGGTGCTTCGTCGGGGATGTCCTCTTCGATGGATGTGTCGTCGGCGGGCTCGTCTTCGACCAGAAGTTCGTCTACAGGGTCCTCTATGAAAGGCGCCGCAGCCACCGGCTCGGCTGTGCCGCCGGGCGCCACTTTGGCCAGCACTTCGTTGAACAAAGCTTGTTTGCGTGCGTCTACCTTAGGCGGAGGCGCCTGTTCGTGGCGGTAATCGTGATCGTTATGGCAAGTCCGGCAACGAACTTTAGCAGGCTCGCCGTTAACCAGGGATACTACCGCGTGATTCATGATGCGTTTGCACTTCACGCAATAGTCGTCGATGATATCGCCTAACCGCGGCTCGCGCATGTGGCCTCCTCAGACCTGCACAGTTTCGGCCGGCTGCTCGGGCGAACCGGGCGGCGCCAACTTGGCTTCCGGGATGATCCAGCTTGCGGATTCGAAGCCCACGTACTTGCAGATGCGCAGCCCGCCGTTCGCAGCTTCCAGCAAATCGCCAACTGCCAGCGGCGTCCCCGCAGCGCGTAAGCGGCTCCAGGCATCGTATTCGCTATCGGCCTGGATCTCGACATCCGGCTCATAATCTTTAGCCTTTACGCCGGCCGCGCCGGTCACGTGGGGCGCCCAGCGAAACTGCTGGCGCGGAGCATCCTTCATCCGGTAGACCCGATACAAGGGCATAGAATAGCTTATTTTAGCCGAAACGCCGGGAGTTGGCTGTAACTGGGCGCAAATTGCCGGCTGCGGATGAGCGCCTCGGCGTCGGCCTGGCCGCGATCGATCCAGCGCCGAATGGTGGTTTCGTTCCAGGTGATGGCATCATGCAGCGAACCGAGCACGCGCCCGGGACCCAGGCGGAGCACTTCGATGCCGGTGGGCTGCGGCTCGCGCGGGGCCATCAGCCGCACCATGCGCACGGCCGCGCGCATCGTGTTCAATGGCATGCTAGGAAGTACATTCACGGCGATGGCGCGGTCGACGGCGAAGCGCTCGGCGGCCCACACGGGCATCACGTTGAGCAGACCTCCGTCGCAGTACCACCGGCCCTCGATGCGCACGGGCGGGTATCCGAATGGCACGGCGCAGGAGGCCAGTACATGCCGCCACGTAACCGCGGGCGTTTGAACGATTTCAAGGCGCAATTGCGGCAACCGGGTGACGGCCACGGCAAAGGGCAAGCGCGGCGTGTATCTGGAGGTGAGTTCCTGCACCATCTGTTGGAGCGGGGAAGGGTCGAATATGGCGCGCCAGGGCCGCCACGGAATGCGGCGCGACATCAACGAGGCGCAGCGCACGTCGAGCCAGGTGCGGATGAGCTCGTCGGCGGGGATGCCCGATGCTATGGCCCAGCCGTTAATGGAACCCACCGAGCAGCCGACCACCGCATCGGGCTGGAAAACAGGCTGGAGAGCCTTCCAGACACCTGCCTGGTACGCGCCGAACATGCCTCCCGCGGAAAGGACCAGCGCGGTCTTCACATCCTCTATGGTAGCAGCCGTGGGGCGGACCTCCAGGTCTGCGGCGGGTCTCCAGACCCGCGCGGAGCGGCGTGGACGCCGGTCCGCAGGCTTTAAAGCCGGCGGTGGCGGGGCTCAAGGCCCGCGCGGGCTAAAGCCCGCCCTCCAAGCTTTCTCCCTGTTAGATAAAGTGGTTGAATGGATCAAGCAAGCGAGGCACGACGGCCTTTATACCTGGAAGACCTCCAAGTTGGGCAGCGCTTCACGTCGGGCGAGTATCGGGTGGAAGAGAGCGCCATCCATTTGTTCGCGGAGCAGTTCGATCCGCAGCCTTTTCACCTGAATGAAGCGGCTGCTGCTGCGAGCATTTTTGGGGGGCTGGCGGCGAGCGGCTGGCACACCGCTGCAATTACCATGCGGCTCATGGTCACCGGCGGAGTCCCCTTCGCCGCGGGCATCATTGGGCTGGGAGGGGAGATTGCGTTGCCGCGGCCGACGCGTGCGGGCGATGTGCTGCGGGTGGAAAGCGAGATCATTGAAATACTGCCGTCGCGGTCGAAACCGAACCAGGGCATCGTGCGGGTGCGCAGCACCACGCTGAACCAGAGCGGGGAGGCGGTACAGGTATTTACGGGCAAGGTTTTGGTGTTCCGGCGAGGCTGAAGCTCCGCGCCGGCTAAAGCCCGCCCTCCACTTTATGCGATATATCAAGATCGGCTCTTTGGTGCTGGCGCTGGTGTTGTGCGGGGCTGTGGGATTGGCCATCGTTTCCGACCGGCTCAGCCAGCCTTCTCCGCCGGACCCGGCTAGCTTAATCGCCAGGGCGGCGCATTATAACGTGCACATCGCGCGCGATCACTTTGGCGTGCCCCACGTAATCGGCCCCAAAGACGCGGATGTGGCGTTCGGAATCGGCTTTGCGCATTGCGAAGACGATTTCGCGACCATCCAGCAGGTGGGGCTGGCGGTGCGCGGGCAACTGGCCGCGACGGAGGGACCGAAAGCGGCCGTCACGGACTATCTCGTCCACCTGTTCCGTGTCTGGGAGACGGTCGATGCGAGATATGAGAGCGACATTCCGCCGGACGTGCGGCGCGTCCTCGAAGGTTATGCGAACGGCGTGAATTACTACGCCGCGCTCCATCCTGACCAAGTCATCCGCGGGCTGCTGCCATTCACCGGCAAGGACGTGGTAGCGGGCTTCGCTTTCAAGCTGCCGCTGTTCTATGGGCTCGACCACGTCCTGCTGCAATTGACCAAGCCGGAAAGCGGCAGCGCCGTCTCGAACAGCGGCAAGAGCGCCTGGCTGTTGACACCCGCACCGCTGCCGACCGGTTCGAATGGCGTGGCCGTGGCGCCGTCACGTTCGGCGGATGGCGCTACCAGGCTGCTGGTCAATTCCCATCAGCCATATACCGGCCCCGTCTCCTGGTATGAGGCGGTACTCGATAGCGGAGAAGGCTGGCACGTGGCGGGCGGTTTCTTTCCCGGATCGCCCTTCATGCTGCACGGCCATAACCAGCATCTGGGCTGGGCGAATACGGTGAACGGGCCGGACCTCGTAGACGTTTACAAGTTGACCATCAATCCGGCGAACCCCCACCAGTACCGGCTGGACGGCAGGTGGCGCGATTTCCAGAAAAGCGACGCCAGGATCCGCGTGAAAATCTGGGGACCGCTGGTGTGGACCGTGCATCGCGAAGTGCTGTGGGCGGAGCAAGGGCCGGTTCTCGAAACCCCGCGCGGCTGGTTTGCCATACGCTACGCCGGCATGGGCGAGGTGCGGCAGACGCTGCAGTATTTCCGTCTCAACAAAGCCCAAACCCTTGGAGAATGGCGGGATGCCATGCGATTGCAGGCGATTCCCAGCCTCAACTACGTGTATGCCGACGAGAAGGGGAACATCGGCTACATCTATAACGGCTCGTTCCCGGTGCGGAAGGAAGGGCTGGACTGGCAGGGCGTGCTGCCAGGCGACCGTTCGGACCTGATCTGGCGCGGTTACCTGCCCTTTGACCAGGAGCCGCAGATCTGGAATCCGCCGTCGGGTTTCGTGTTCAATGCGAACAACACACCGTTTCACGCCACGGCGCCGGCGGACGATTTGAAGCCGGGAGATTTCTCGCCTACGCTGGGGATTCAGACCAACATGACGAACCGCGCCTGGCGCGCGATGGAGACGTACGGCGCGGATACGCGCATCACGGCCGCGGCGTTTCAGGCGTACAAATACGATTTGGCGTATAGCTTGCGCTCGGACGAAGCGCGCGTGCTGGCGGAGGTGCTGGCGATCGATCCCGGCAGCGACCGCGATCTGCAGCAGGCGCTCGATCTGCTGCGGCGCTGGGATCGCCGCACGGATGTGGCAAACCGGGGCGCGGCGCTCGCCATCCTGACGGTCCAACCGGTGATGCTTTCCCGGCGGGACGGCAGGGTACCCCAGCCGCCGCTTGAGTCGCTCCGCGCCGCGATCGAAACGCTGAAGACGCATTTCGGGCGCATCGATCCGGAGTGGGGGCAAGTGAACCGTCTGCGCCGCGGCGCGCTCAGTCTGCCTCTCGATGGCGGTCCGGATGTTTTTCGCGGCGTGGATGGTGAGCGACAGCCGGATGGCACGCTGACCGCGGTGGCGGGCGACACGTTCGTTATGTTCGTGACTTGGGATAAAGCGGGGAAACTGACATCGCAGAGCATCCATCAGTTTGGCTCGGCGACGCTGGACCGGAACTCGCCGCATTATGCGGACCAGTCGCCGCTGTTTGCCGCCAGGAAGACCAAGCCGGTGCTGTTTACCGAGGCGCAGTTGGCTGGGCAGATCGAAGCGGATTACCGGCCGGGCGATCGGGAGAAGACCCACCGCTAAAGTCCGGCCAGATGGCGGGTCTGGAGACCCGCCGCAGGACTGGAGTCCTGCCCCACGCCGGCTAGCGCGCTGTCTGAAAGAATCACATAACGTATTCAGTCCTGGTGAACATGAAGTGATCGAAGAAGTAATGCATCAACAGGGCGCTGAGGATGACCACGAAGTAACTCTGGTCGGCCGACAGCGGCGTTATCGCGCGCACCAGGAAGGTCGCGATGACTGTTACGCCGGTCGCACCCAGGAAACACAGATAGTAAAGACCCATATTCTCCCGCCGCGCCAGCGCGCGCACCAGCGGATTATCGATCTCGCCGCGCTCGAAGCGCAGCCGGTTGATCAACCACAGAAGAAACAGGTATTGAAACGAATGCCAGGTGTTATAGCCCTGAAACAACACATCCAGATTGGATCCCATGGGCAGCAGGAACGAAACCACGCTGGTAATCGCGATCAGCAGCGTCTTGGGCCGGCTCAGACGGCCCTGGCGGCTTTCCACTATAGTCTTGGCTATCCAGGCGATCAGCAGTGAACCAAAGAGCAGCCCGGCTACCTCCGGCACATGCAGCGCGCGCAGCCAATCCGGATACGGCAGCAGCACGCCTCCCACGTGGAACTTCCTTTGCGACAGCTTGAGCGCGCCGATGGGATAGAGGCCGGTCAGGATCACGCCGTAATCCACCAAACGCGACCAGAGCGGTTCCACAGCACGATTCTTGGCACGGTAACAGTCGGTGAGATAGATCACCTGGTGCAGGACGTGCAACGAGGCCCACGTGAAGAAAAACGTGATAAGGGCCGTGTAGTGGTAGATCCCCAGGTAGATCACGATCAGCGGGATAATCAGCGACAGCCGCAGGTACACTGGATGTCTCCGGCGGAAGGAGCCATCCAGAAACGTTACCGTGATGGTGGAGAACAAATGCGGCCCACCCACCAGGCCCGCGACCAGGATGTTGACCAGATCGATAGCCTGGCGCTCACTGAGCAAGCCGGTTTTCTGTGCGGCGTATGCCAGCAGAAACGGCGCGGGGACCAGCACAGCGCTCAGGATGATCCGGGAAAGGTCCCAGGATTTGTTATAAATCCAGCCCGGTTCGCGCCGCAGGAGAACTGGAGAGATTTCGGCAGCCGCGGCCATCGGAACAATGATACTCCAATTGGACGGAATCCGAACCGCTGAGGCTGGCGCGGATAATTCCGCGCGCGTGCTATTCTCGCTGGATGCACGTACTCAGTGGCCATATGCGAGTCGGTTTCGTCGGGTTCATCCCCTTGGCGGTACTCTCTTCGCTTTGCGCCCAGACGCCTGGCAGTCAGAAGCCGACGCTCGGGAGCAGCCTGGCGAGCGCTGCTTATGAATTGAAAATTGAATACGGCAAGATGACGGGTGCGGGGGCGCCTATGCTGCAGACGGCCATCGCGCACGCGAACTTCGTCTTGTTAGGCGAGGACCATCTGACGCGTGAAATTCCGCGCTTTGCCGCGGCAGTCTGCGATGCCATGGGTGCGAGCGGAGGCTTCTCCGCCATGGCCTTCGAAGTGAGTCCCGCCATAGCCGTTTTCGTGGGGGAATCGCTGCGGAATCCAAACCGTTTGGAGAAGATGGCGGACCTGCAGAAGCGCTACCCGGATAGCGCCGCCTTTCTAAATGTGCCGGAGGAGAACGATCTGGCGGCACATTGCGCGGCGGTATCGCAGTCGAGCGGTTTCCGCATCTGGGGGCTCGACCAGGAATTCATCGGGTCGGCAGGCTGGATCTTGGAGCGCATGCTGGCGACCGGGCCTGGTCCGGCCGCCCGGGATGCCATCCTGCGCTTGCAGGCCATGGAAAAAACAGATGAGGAGGAGGCGCGCAAAACCGGTGATCCTTCGAAACTGTTTCTATTGGCGGTGCCTGGCACCGAAATCGAGAGAGCCGCGGCGGCCATCGAAAAGGACGGCTCAGCGGCTACGCGCACGGCATTTCACGAACTGACGGAGAGCCGCGAGATCTACCTGGGACAGGGGGACAAGCCCAGCGATTCCAACGCGCAGCGGGCTCGTCTGATGAAACGCAATTTTCTGGCAGGCTATCGAGCTGCGGGCGAGCCGCAACGGGTGCTGCTGAAGTTCGGCGATTGGCACCTTTACAAAGGCATCAACCCGCTCCACCAGCGCGACCTGGGAAACTTCGTAGCGGAATTCGCGGAGGGACGGAACGCCACATCGCTGCACATCATGGTGCTGGGCGCCAAGGGCACGCACGCGCTCTTTGGCGGCTATGGCCGCCCGGTGAAATACGAACCGTTTGTGCTGGATCAGGATGACGACTATCGATGGATCAAGCTGGCGGCGGACGCGCAGAAGCCGGGCTCGTGGACTATATTCGATTTACGTAAACTGCGATTCCAGGGGCTGGCGTTGAGCCCGGATTGGGAGCGGGCCATCTATGGTTACGATCTGCTGGTGCTGATCCCCGAGTTGACGCCGGTCGGTTCGGCACAGTAAGACCCCATCGGACACACTACCGCCAAACAGCGTCCGTACCGCGGCGGGTACTTGCTTTTCGTTTCACAATACTTTATATTGTAAAGCACCCGACGGACGAGCTGACATGAACATCTTCGATCTGCTATTCATTCTGTTGTTTCTGGCAACGGTCGCCATTCTGTCGGCGGCCGCGGTTTTCGCGTTGCAGGGACGTCACGCCCGGGCGCTCGCCCTACTGCGCCGGTGGGCTATCTGCGCCGCGGTGTACCTCGGCATCGTCGCGCTCACATCGGTGTTCTGGCCGCGTACTGTACTCCAGGTAGGCGAACGCCAATGTTTTGACGATTGGTGCATCGCCGTAGAGAATGCCCGGCGTCAGCCCGCGGACGGCCGTACCGCTTACCTGGTCACCTTCCGGCTTTCCAGCACTGCGCGCCGTGTATCGCAACGCGAATTGAATTTAGCGGTTTACTTGTCAGACGATGGCGGCCGCCGCTACGACCCGGTCCAGAATCAGTCGGATGTCCCGTTCAACGTCCTACTCGGGCCGCAGGAGTCCGCGGTGGCCAGGCGCGTTTTCGACTTTCCCCCCGATGCGCATCCGAATGGTCTGGTCATCAAACACGAGGGCGGGTTCCCGATCGGCTGGTTCATCATTGGTTATGAAACCTGGTTCCGCAAGCCGGCTATTGTGCGGCTCTCATAAAGCCGCCGGCAGCGTGGCGGCTAACAATTCGGTCAGCTTGGCGAATGCGCGTTCGGCCTGCGCCAGACCGGACTGTCAGATGCCGTCCAGCCATGATGGGCTCCTTCGTGGGTCTCGCTTTCATAATGGCCGCCCCATTCGGCGAGCGCGGTATTCAGTGTGCGGATGGCCTCCGCGGGCATGCTGCGATCCTGCACGGCATGCGCGAAATAGAGCCGCGCGTGAATTTGCGGCAGCAGCAGATGCGGGCTGGTGGGAGCGTCCGTCACCAGGTTGCCGCCATGGAACGATGCAGCGGCCGCGATGCGGCCGGCACAGGCCGCCGCAACCCGCAAGGCGAAGCCGCCTGTGTAGCAGTGACCCACCACGCCGAAACGCGATCCTGGCAGGACCACAGGTTGACGCGCCAGCACATCCACGTACGCCGCGGCGTCAGCGGCGATGGCTTCAGGCGTCAGCGGCCCCGTGAGTTCCGCGAATCGCTTCCAAAAAAGCGCTTCGTCGCCGCCGGGCTTGAGTTCGAGCACCGGGGGCCGCGAGATTCTATAGAATACGTTGGGCATCAGGACGAAATAGCCGGCGCCGGCCAACCGCCGCGCCAGATTTTGATGAGCCGGCCGGATACCGCCAATATCGGTCAGGTGCAAGACTCCCGGCGATGGCCGCTCTCCGTCGGGCTGATAAATCACCGCGTCAGCCGTGCCGCCCGGCATCGGAATCCGGATTTCTTCGTGGATCATCTGCTTCTCCTCGAACGTGCTTCTGTCATGGTAACGGCAAGTCAGACCGCCAGATCAACAAAGCCCAACCCGCTGGACATCCACGCGCCGGGCGCGCATACTTTAATCGATGGTAGATGCCGCCGATTACGGCGAGCTACTCCGCCAGCTCCGGGAAGATATCGCTGACCGCCGGCTCGACAGCGGCATGCGATGCCTGGAAGCGAACCGCAACCTGATCGGATCGCTCGCCCCCACACAGAAGAGCGCCGGTGTCCTGTTAGGGTACCTCGCGCAATGGGTAGATATAGGCTTTGAAGGCCCACAACTCATCAAGTGCCTGCTAGCGCGTTTTCCCAAACAGTGCCGCGGCGCCATGCCGCTGCTCGACTATCTGCACCTGCGCATGGCCGAAGGCCTGGTCGACATGATCGAGGAAAACTTCGACCAGGCCATCCGGCATTTCGACTTCGTCGAGTCCGTCGAAGAGGAAGTGCGCGACCGCGAGATGTTGGCCATCTCGAATTTCTGGATCGGCCGCTGCCTGCGCAGCCAGGGCCGCTACGATGATGCGCTCAGCTACACCGTAAAAGCCCGCGCATTGGCGCAAGAGCTGGGCTACGCCAAAAGCGCTGCCGTGATGCAAGTGCTGGAAAGCTGGCTGGCCTTTCAAAAGGGAAAACTGCAGGAGGCTGCGCGATCGCTGCAGGAGGCCGAGGCGGCTCTCAGCCAGACGGACGACTACGTCAGCCGCGGCAACATTCAATCCGCCTACGGCCGCATTGCGCGGCGCGAGGGGCGCCACGAGCGCGCATTGGAATATTTCGAGAAGGCCATGGAAGAATATACCCGGCGCAATCCGCGGCATCCCAACCTGGCGCGCTCGCTGGTGAATATGGCATCCGCGGAACGGCTGATGTGTTTGCAACTCCGCAAGAAAATGGATGCCGCCACCGCCAGCCGGAAAGCCGCGGGCGAGCGGGATCCCGCCGCCGCCGCCGAAATGGCCAGTGCCATGGGCCGGGACCGGCGGCAGTTTCAGCACTTGCGGGAGAGGGCGCTGGAGCAATTGGAAGCCGCCGGCGCGATTTACCAGGCCCAGGACAATCACCGCGGCATGGGTGCGGTACACATACTGCGTGGCTTCCTGTGCCTGGATTCGGGCGAACTGGATCGCGCTGAAGCGGAAGCTGCCGAAGCGTTCCGGCTGGGTGAATCGAAGACCGATTACATCCAGATGGCGCGGGCCCGCATCCTCGAATGCGTCGTGGAGAACTCCAAATTCGACGAGCAGATCGAAGAAGTGTCCGGCGCCAACCAGCATGCCCAACTCGCGCACGATTTCGCGCGCGACGCTGTGGAATTCGCCAAACACACGCAGAACCGGCGGTTGCTGGCCCGCGCCTACGTGTGGCAGGGCATGATCTTCGCCAACGATTTCTTCGACAACGTGGAAGCCGCGCGCCAGTGTTGCGATGCGGCGGGCGCTCTGTTAAAGCCGCAGGGGCCGGATTATATCTGGGATGACCTGCAGGATCTGAAGGCCCGCATTCTGCGCCGCGGCCCGGTGGAGACGGCGTTGCGCGAATGGTCGCAGGGACTTGTCGGCGAAAAGACCTTCCAACAGATCACCGAGGATTTCGCGCACATCATAATTCCCAAAGTTTGGGAGCGGGAAGAGCGCAAGGTTTCCAGGGTGGCCGCGCGGCTTTCCATTTCGCCTAAAAAAGTGCGCCGCGTTCTGCGCGCCGCCGGTCTGTTGTAGAGTGCGAGCGGGGCGGGTCTGGAGACCCACCGCAGGCCTGGAGGCCTGCCCCACGGCTTTATAGTAATAGCTGAGATGACCTCCGAGATCCTGGCCCGGTCCATCGTCGCGCGGCTGCGCGCCGGGGGCCATCAGGCCTACCTGGTGGGTGGCTGCGTGCGCGATCTGCTGCTGGGCCGCGAGCCCCAGGATTTCGACGTAGCCACCGACGCGCGCCCCGACCGCATCAGCGAGCTTTTCGAGCGCTCCGAGCAGGTGGGCGCGCATTTCGGCGTGGTGCTGGTGCGCCAGAACACGTCGCAGGTTGAAGTGGCGACGTTCCGCAGCGACGCCAGTTACAACGATGGCCGGCACCCGGAAGCGGTGCACTTCGAAACCGACCCGCGGCAGGATGCCCTGCGGCGCGATTTCACCATCAACGCACTGCTGCTCGATCCCGATACGAACGCGGTGCTCGACTTCACGGACGGCCGGGACGACTTGCGCCGCCGCCTGATCCGCGCCATAGGCGACCCGGAAGACCGCTTCCAGGAGGACCATCTCCGCCTGATCCGCGCCGTGCGCTTCGCGGCCCGCCTGGAGTTCGAGATCGAACCGCACACCATGGCCGCGCTGCAGCGGTTGCACGGCCTGATCTTGAAGGTTTCAGCGGAGCGCATCCGCGACGAACTGGCGCGGATCCTGACCGAAGGCGGAGCGCGGCGCGGATTCGAGTTACTGGATGAAAGCGGGCTATTGGGCGATATCCTGCCCGAGGTCGCCGCCATGAAAGGCGTCGCGCAGCCGCCCGAATATCATCCGGAAGGCGACGTCTGGACGCATACGCTGTTGCTGCTCGATAAAATGCGCAGTCCCTCGGTGACGTTGGCCGCGGGGGCGCTGCTGCACGATGTCGGCAAGCCGCCGACTTTTCGCGTGGCCGACCGGATCCGCTTCGACGGCCACGCGGAGGAGGGCACACGTTTGGCGCACGAGATGCTGACGCGGCTGCGGTTTTCGGGCGAGCAGGCCGAGCAGATCGAAGCGTTGGTCGCCAATCACATGCGTTTCATGAATACCAGGCAGATGCGGGAGAGCACCCTCAAGCGCTTCCTGCGCATGCCGAATTTCGCCGAACATCTGGAACTGCACCGGCTCGATTGCCTTTCCGGCAGCGGAAATCTGGACAATTATAAATTCGTATTGTCGCGCCTGGCGGAATTGGGGGAGGAAGAGTTGCGTCCCAAGCCTCTGCTCACGGGACGCGACCTGATCGAACAGGGCTACCAGCCCGGGCCGTCGTTTGGAAAAATGCTGGCCGCGGTGGAAGACGCGCAACTCGAGGGCCGCGTGCGTACCAAGGAAGAGGCGCTGGCGCTGGTACGCATGGAATTCAGCTGTTGAGCTTCGCTCGCGGCGCACGGCGATTGAGACCTGCCCCACTACGCTTGCAGCTTATTGATCAAATCCCGGATGTGATTCACTTCGTCCTTTCCGGGACCTATCCGCAGCGCCTGCTGCAGCTCGCGCAATGCCTTAACCTTATCGCCCTTCTGCGCGTACGCCATTCCCAGGTGATACCGGTACGTGGCATTCTGCGGCATCTTCTCGACCAGTTCCTGAAAAATATCCATGGCACTGTCGCTCATGTTCTTCTTCAGATAGATCCACCCCAGCGTGTCGGAGACCTCCGGCAGATTCGGCATCACCTGTTTGGCGCGTTGGGCGTAGGTGAGGGCCTGGTCCAGGTCGCCGCCGCCGCTATCGGCGATCAGAAATGCCAGGTTATTCAGGGCGTACGCGTTCTGGGGGTCCAGTTTGACGGCCTGATCGTAAGCCGTCTGGGCTTCTGGTTTACGACCGGCGGTGTCCAGTGCCAGCGCCAGTTCGTTCACCACCAGGGAATTCTCGGGCAGCGCCTCTCTGGCTTTATATAGAGCTAATATGGCGCCATTCACATCTCCCTTTTTTCGCATGGTGATACCGAGCCGGAAATAGACCTCGCCCCGCACCTTGGAATTCTTGTCCAGCTCATTGAGCACGGTTTTGAACTGCGCGATGGCCAAGTCGAAATTGCCGGCACGCAGGGCCACGTTCCCGAGCGTCATTTGCAGATCATTGCGGGTGGGGCTCTTGGCCAGTTCCGATTGCAGGAACTGGATGGCTTGATCGAAATGGCCTTCGGCGGAAAGCGTTTCCACCAGGCCTACCAGGCCGCGCGCGTCCTTCGGATTGGCGGCGTAGGCCTTGCGGAATATATCTTCCGCCTCCTTCAGCTTGCCTTCTTTCAGCGAGACCATGCCGAGTGAGAAATCGATATCCGGAGCGGTGGGATTCGCCTGCCGGATGGCCAGCAGCAGCCGCCGCGCGTCGTCATATTTTTTCTCACCGAGCAAGGAGGCCGCCTCGATCATGCGGGCCGGGCCGTTGCGCCGGTCGATCTGCAGAATTTCGCCGACGGATTTGAGAGCCGCATCAAAATCCGAGCGCATCACCTGAAGTTGCGCCAGCGCCAGCCGCGCGGGCAGGTAGTCGGGGCGCTCATGGAAGGCCGCGGTGAACTGCTGGCGCGCCTGCTCCCATTCGCCGCGCGCTACGTGTGCCCGCCCCAGGTTGTAGCGGGCCACGAAATTGTCCGGCGCGGCGTTCACCACCGCCTGTAATTCGGAGATGGCTTTTTGCAAATCCCCGCGGTCGAGCAGGAAAGACGCCTGCAGGCCGCGCGCATCGGAATCCTTGGGATTTTCCTTCAGAATGGCGGTATTAATATCGGCCGCTTCCATGCGCCGGTTCTGCCGCATCAGCACTTCGATCATGCGCTTCTGATAGGTGGGCTTCTGTTTGGGGTCCTTGGCGATGCCCTCTGTATATTGCTTGTAAGCTTCTGCTAAATCGCCGCTGCGAAAATAGAAATCGCCCACCACCAGGTATGCGCGGTCGTAGTCTTTCACGTGGCCCTTGATCTGATTGAGCGTTGCCACCATTTCATCGTGACGGTGGAGGGCGGAATAAAAGCTGGCCAGCGACACTAGAAACGCGACTTGCTTGGGATTGGCGGCGGCGCCGGTTTTCAGGATCTGCTCCGCATCGGCGATCTGGTGCTGGACCAGGTAAATGCCGTATAACTCGTTGTAAGCCTGTATCAGGGCTTTATCTTGAGTGACGAGCTGTTTATAAATCTGCTCGGCCTCTGGAAACTGCCGGTCAGCGGCCAACGCGCGCGCCAATTGCATTCTGATCGGTGTATCCGGCGGCTTGACGGAAATGGCTTTGCGATACTCGGCGATGGCACTGGCCACCAGCTTTTTCGCCTGCTCGGGATTGCCCGCGGACAAGGTGGTCTGGGCGCGCACGAAATCCAGGTCACCCGTCAGGCGGTGGCCATCGTATGAGTTGGGATCCTGCTGTAACAACTCTTTGGTTATCGTATCCACTTCCGAAAGGAATTGAGATTCACGCGTGAAGGCGAGATAGATCTCGGCCAACCGGACTTCCGCTTCACGGTGGTCGGGCTGATCCTTAGGGATGAGCTCGATAGCCCGCCTCAATTCGCCCAAGGCATTCGGAACCCGGCCGAGTCTCAAATCCGTCTGGGCCAGGCGGTAATAGGCGGCACCGTATCGCTGGTCCTTTTGCAGGGCATTGCGATACATGATCGAAGCTTCTTTGTACTTACCTTTCGCAAAGTATTTATTTCCGTTTTCCAGATAATGTTTCTTGGCCACGTTGGGGTCCCGGTTACAGGAAACCAGGACGAACACGGCCAGGAAGACGACCAGGGATTTCATTGAGTCCTCAGGCTGATTCTAATATACGGCGCCTGCCCTGGTGGGGCCCGTTTTTGCGCTGTGGGGCAGGCTTTCAGCCTGCGGACCGGCGTCCACGCCGGTCCAGGCGGGTCTGGAGACCCGCCGCAGACCTGGAGGTCTGCCCCACTTTCAGTGCGAATGCGAGTGCGGCTCTTCGGCGGGAATCACGCAGCCGTTTTCCGCCATGGAGCAACCCGCATGTTCGAACTGTACGGTGGAGTGGCGGATATGAAAGCGGTGCCCCAGCATGTCGTTGATGCGCGCCAGAATGCAATTGCTGGCGGATGGCGGGACGTCCTCGATCAACACGTGGCAACTGAGCGCATGGATGCTCGATCCCAGACTCCAGATGTGCAGATCGTGCACGTCCAGCACGCCTTCCACCTGGCACATGGCGGCGGTCACCTGCTGCAGTTCGAGACCGCGCGGCAACCCCTCCAGTAAGATGTTGAGCGACTCCACAATAATATCCCAGGCGGTCCATACGATCAGTAGGCCGATGAGTATCGATAGAATCGGGTCCACCTGCACCCAGCCCGTGTAGCGGATCACCAGCGCACCGATAATGATGGCCGCCGATCCCAGCAGATCGCCCAGCATGTGCACGAAAGCGCTGCGGATGTTGATGTCGCTTTGGCGCGCCACACGCAGTCCCCACATGATCCCGCCATTGAGCGCCAGACCGCCCGCGGCCACCAGCATCATCACCGTCTCGCCCACCGGCGCCGGGTGCCAGAGTCTTTGCCAGCCCTCGTAAAAAATCCAGGCGGCCAGCGCCACCAGCGTCATGGCGTTTACGAAAGCGGTGAGCACACCGGCGCGGTGATACCCGTAGGTTTTGATTGCGTCGGCTGGGCGCGCCTGCAGGTAGACGCCGAACCACGCCAGCAGCAAAGCCAGGCCATCGGTGAAGTTATGGCCGGCATCGGACAGCAGGGCCAGGCTGTGGGCCTGGATGCCTGCAATGATCTCCACGCCCACAAAGGCAAAGGTCGCCACCTGCGACCACCAGAGGACCCGGCCGGTGGCGTGCGAGTGCGCGTGGGAATGTGAGTGCAGATATCCTCCAATTGTGATTTTACCGCCGTAAGCCGCCGCGCCGGAAGGGCCGCGTTGACGTCCGCGCCAGAGGCCGCGAGTGGCATTGACAACCGCCGAGTGCCGCGCGGTATTCTATTTCAGATTAAGAAGCCCGATAGTCGTTAATAATGGGCAGCTCTGAAGTTTCCCAGAGGCCCGCTGAAGCCTTCGGCCGCCACGGCCTCGTGCGGCCGCGACCGGCGCTCGCGACACAAGCGGCAAAAGCCCCGCAACGGGGCGCAAAAACCACTCGAAAGGAGCGAAACGCCAATGTTGGCGAACCCTTTGTTATTCCGCGCACCCATACGCGGTCGCAAACGCAGTCCCTTCCCCGTTTGGGCGGCTTGGGCGGCCTACTGCATCTTGGCCATTCCGGCGTGGCCGCAGACCAATTGCCAGCGCCCTACCGGCGCCGTAAACGCTAACCCGTCCGGCTGCGATGATTTCTTCAACTGCTTCAATAACAGCACGTACTGGACGCAACTCGGGCCCGGCACGGGAGCGAACCTGGCGGGAGACCTGAACTCCACGTATTTCGAGCTTTTCTACAGCCTCTCCAACCTGCAGGCCTGGATGGCCAGCGGCACTGGCACCGGTAACGGCACGCCGTTCTGCCCCATTGAACTGGTCATGCTGGGAACCTTCCCGAACGCCCGTTATTTCTCCGTTACGGACAACGATATGCACTACGCCGGCACGCAGCACATGGCGGACATCGCCATGGACCCCGCCCGGCCTAAGGGCGCCGGCGCCTTCGTAAATCCGTACATGCCCGGCACGCAGTACCAACCGGCACAGGGATACCTCGTGCCGGTGAGCTTCGGGAGCGTGCCACAGCAGGGTGCGTCCGGCACCGTGGCTGCGTGCATTATTAGCCCTTCGGAAAATGACAACCTGCTGGATGCCACGCAACGGCACCTATCCATGGACTGGAACACTGCGACGCAGGGCGCGGACGTGCATGTCCCGGTGCAGGCGCATGTGGTCGACTTGCCGCAGCACACCCTGCCCGCAAGCCAGGGACAGGACGGGTCCAACACCGCTGGAAGCATCATTGTCCGGAGCTATCTTACCCCTCCCTACGGACCGTGTACGGGCCTGCCGGGTAGCGGGCTGAGTTGTCCGCCACCGCCGTGCCCGGGACAAAGCTGTACCGCGGCGAACGGCGTCACCAACCAATATTTCATTGTGCGGGATGCCAAAAGCGGCTGCGCCTACACGGCGGCCTATGTGCAGCAGCATATGCTGAACGGTCCGTTTCCGAGTGGCACTGGCGGCCAGAGCCCGACGACCGCGATTCTGTCCACCTACGATCCGACTACTTCAACCAGCACAGCGTGGATGAACTACAACATGCAAATCCAGCACATTACAAACGACAACATCACTCCGCAGGCTTGCTACGCGAACGGCGGGCAACCGACCTCGGACGGCTATGGCAACTACAGCGGACCTCCGTCGTTCGTTAACAGGGTCGCGTGGTCGCGTTCCCCTGAGTACAACGGCAGCCCAGGGCCAGACGACAGCTATGTCGCGGGTGCTATCTCGTCGACTGACCTCCAGAGCCTGGTGCTGACGAATGGGGGCGCTCCATGCCTGGACGCCGACAATTACCCGGACGGCTACGGCTGTTTGATGCGGTTCCGCTCCCAACTGCCCAAGATGCAGCCAACAGGGCTGCCCAACCCGCCCTGCCTGGCGCCTTACGATTGCTCGCTCAGTTCCAGCTCGCAGCTGAGGTACATGAGCATGACGTTTGCGTACCAAGCCTCGCAGCCTTCCGGCAACCAGTTTTACGTAGCCGACCCCGACGGCGTGGCGCCGCCCACGCAAAACGGCCCCGTCTCCCTGGTGAGCCTCGCAGACACAGCCTTCGCCACGACTGACGCCAATGGTAACGAATACGCGACGCTGCTTGTAAACGTCGGAGCCATACTGCCAAACTGGCTCAAGCAGACCTCCAGTTCGACCGGTGCGTTGCAAGGCGTGCAGCCTGTGCAGCCCCCCGGCGCACCGTCGGGAACGGTGCTCCCCGAATACTCGGTTTGGACGGTTACACGGTCCTGGACTTGACACAATTTGCGACCGGAGGGTTCAGCACGAGCAATGCGCTCCTGGTTACTATCCGAAATACGCTGCCCGGCACCGCCTTCGCCTGCTCCGGGGCTGCTGTTCCGTTCTCGACGGCGGAGTACACTAACGTGGACGGAGCCGGCGGCGGACTGATGGGTCCGTACGTTCCGCTGGTGGATTATGTCGATCCGAACAACCAGGTATACCTGCCACCATCGGGCGCTCCCATTCCGGCTTTGCCAGCCGCCAGCTCGTGCGGAGCGCTGAGCTACAACGGGACCCCTATTTTCCCGGCCGTGAATAACCCGTCGATCAGTGGCGGCGGGAACGGACCATTGAACTGGCCGCAGACATATTGGCCAGGATGGGGCACTGTGGCTAACGAACTGGTGTGCGGCAGCCAAAGCTCCGAGCCCTCGAACCAGATCTATTATGCGGCGACACAGCGGATCACGGAGGCCGTCAACAAAGGCTGCAATAGCGTACCCAACACCTGCACGGACGCCATCCCGGAGTCCCCACAGGAGAGTTGGGACTTGGCAACCGGCCAGTACTTGTGGCAGCCTCCCGCGCCTATCACGATCGTAGGGACCGGTTTCGGGTATTTGCCGAGCCTTCCGCAGACGATGGCGAGTTGCGCCACACCGCAGAACTGTCCGAATTACCTGAGGATCCAGAACGACGGCGGATCTGGGGTACACCTCGGCTGGGACACCAGCATGGGCGCTCCGTGCCAGGTGTACATAGCCAACTGGACCGACACCAGCGTATCCGTCATGGCAAACCTGCCTGTCGGGGTGGTCAACGGTCTTGGGACTGCGGTGTCCCCGCTTACCGATATCGGCCCTCTTACGCTTCCTCAAAGCCTACTCAGCGGCGCGCCGCCACTCGTGTGTCAGGTGATGCCCAACGACAAGCTGACCCTAACAGTCACGAATCCTCAGTCTGGGATTCCTCTCACGCTCCCGAGTATCACTGTTCAAGCGTATAGCGCTAGTCCGAACTGAGAGGTCGAGGGCGGCGCATCGCCCGGAGCGGCGTGGGAACTCTCGCGTCACTGTAACGTCAGCTTGTACAGCACGCCGCCGCCGGCAGCGCCGCCCTGGGCCGTGGTCCCGTATAGCTCGCCCGAGGGTGCTGGAATCAGGCCTGCGTTAGGGTAGTTGCCGTCGATGCCACCCGTGAAGCTGTGCAGCACAGTCTCCCGGCCGGATGGATCAACCCGATACAACACTCCGCAAGCGAGAAAACAGTCTGCCAGGCCACCGAGCGCTGTACCGTACAGGTTGCCCGCCGGCCCGCGAACCAAGCTGCCCGGGGCCGCCCCGTCCGCGCCGCCTGTGAAGGTATACAGCACCCGGTACTGGCCTGCGGCATCCAGTTCGAAGACCACACCGGCACCGCTTTGTCCCGTGGTCAACTCTCCGTAGCCCGCGGCAGTCCCGTACAGATTCCCCTCGGAGTCGAGTATCACGCCCGCGCTCGGATTGCCGCCGCCAGGACCAGGGCCAGTAGAGCTGTGCAATACCCTGAACTGGCCCGCAGTGGTTATCTCGTACACCACTCCCGCACCGTACGCGCCACAGTAGAAGGTCGTTCCAAGGAGATTCCCGGAGTCGAGAGTCAGGCCGGGATTGGGCGTGCAGCCGTCCGATCCCCCCGTAAAGCTGTAAAGAACGGTCTCGTGGCCAGCCTGGTCCAATTTGAACATCACACCCTCCTCGGCTCCCATCGCGCCCACCGCGCCGCCGCCAAAGGTCGTCCCGTAGAGATCCCCGGCGGTGTCTAGAACTACCCCGTTGGGGAGGCCGCCGTCCGCTCCCCCCGTAAAGTTGTAGAGCACTGTCTCATGGCCCGACGAGTCCACCTTGTACACGACGCCCTGGTTTGCTGCCCCGCCTCTCTCCGCAACGCCGTAGACGTTTCCGGCGGAGTCCAGGACGACGCTCGATTCGGGGTAAGCTCCATCGGCACCACCTAAGAAGCTATACAAGGCCACCTCCCGGCCTGATGAGTCCACTTCATACAGCACGCCGGCGTTTGCCGGTCCCCCCTGTTGGCTGGTGCCATAGAGGTTGCCTGCCGAATCCCTGGTAACACCGGCAAACGGCGTGGTCCCTCCAGCAGCGCCTTTGAAACTGTATAGCATTGTCTCGGCGCCAGCCGAGGACACTCTGTAGAGCATGCCGCCCACACCCCCGTAGGCAGTCGCCCCGTAAACGTTGCCGGACGGGTCCAGAATCACACCGCCGTTCGGGCCGTACGCCCCCAGGTTCGAGACGCCACCGGGGAACGAATAGAGCACCTTGAATTTGCCTGCTGTGTCCAACTTGAAGACCGCGCCCAGACCATCGGAAGCTGTGCCGTAGAGGCTACCCTCCGCATCGCGCGCCAGACAGGACTTCAGATTCGTAGGGCCATAACCATTGGTCCGGTAGAGCACCTTCAGGTGGCCGGTGGTCTCTAATTGGTAGATCATCGAGTATTGGCCCG
Source organism: Bryobacterales bacterium (assembly GCA_963818855.1). Taxonomy (GTDB): domain Bacteria; phylum Acidobacteriota; class Terriglobia; order Bryobacterales; family Bryobacteraceae; genus Bog-159. The sequence continues at coordinate 813,595 of CAWFUH010000003.1, forward strand.
AGGTCGCGCCGTACAGATTGCCCGCCGCATCGCGGATCACGCCGCCATAGGGAGCGTACCCGCCGTTAGTGTTCCCGGTGAAGCTGTACAGCACCGTCTCCTGCCCGGACGGAGTCACCTTGTAAACCACGCCATACCCCGTGTAGCCGATGGCTACGCCGCCGTACACGGCTGTCCCGTAAAGATTTCCGGCCGGATCGGCGATCACCCCGGCGTAAGGATTACCTCCATCAGACCCGCCCGTGAAGCTATACAGCACGGTTTCCTGCCCGGCCGACGTCACCCTGTACACAACGCCCGCGCCTGCGGTCCCGCCCTTATAGGCCGTCCCGTACAGATTGCCGGCCGCGTCCACGGTTACTCCGCCATACGGATTGCCCCCATCTGCCCCGCCTGTGAAGTTGTATAGCACCGTCTCCTGCCCGGACGGTTCGAGCTTGTAGACTACCCCGGCGTTGGCCGCGCCGCCCTGGTAGGTGGTCCCGTACAGATTGCCGCCGGAATCCAGCGCCACACCGGCGTAGGGATTGGCTCCATCGCTTCCGCCCTGGAAGCTGTAGAGCAGCTTGTAGCCGGAGGCGCTCAACCGGAACACCACGCCGAGGTTGGCCGCGCCGCCCTGATAGGTGGTCCCGTAGACATTCCCGCCGGCATCGCGAACCAGCGTGGAGTAGGGATTGGCGCCCCATGGAAAGTTTCCGAAGGTGTGAATTACGGTTTCGGCGGCGGTCTGAGCCCCCGCGATTCCAATCGCCGCCATCGCCCCCACAGCGCAGGCGAGGCATGCCAGACCGGTTGTCTTGTGCATTTTGATTACGAGTCTCCTTTGGAACATGCGCGCTCCACGTCCGATTCGCATTATCACCTGTTCCCGGGTCGGTTGTCGTGGCCGTTCCGGCGCGCCGGTACTACCGGCGCGCCGGCCAGGGTTGCAGTCCAGCCCTGCTTAGTCCAAACCCAACCCCACCTGTCGGTTCAGTTGGACGGTCTAGTTGCAGAATGTGACGGAGCGACGGCATGGCGGCTTCCCGGCGTGGTTCGTGGCCCGCAGTGGCGGATATGAAAGCGGTGCCCCAGCATGTCGTTGATGCGCGCCAGAATGCAATTGCCGGCGGATGGCGGGACGTCCTCAATCAACACGTGGCAACTGAGCGCATGGATGCTCGATCCCAGACTCCAGATGTGCAGATCGTGCACGTCCAGCACGCCTTCCACCTGGCACATGGCGGCGGTCACCTGCTGCAGTTCGAGACCGCGCGGCAACCCCTCCAGTAAGATGTTGAGCGACTCCACAATAATGTCCCAGGCGGTCCACACGATTAGTAGGCCGATGAGTATCGATAGAATCGGGTCCACCTGCACCCAGCCCGCGTAGCGGATCACCAGCGCACCGATAATGATGGCCGCCGATCCCAGCAGATCGCCCAGCATGTGCACGAAGGCGCTGCGGATGTTGATGTCGCTTTGGCGCGCCACACGCAGTCCCCACATGATCCCGCCATTGAGCGCCAGACCGCCCGCGGCCACCAGCATCATCACCGTCTCGCCCACCGGCGCCGGGTGCCAGAGTCTTTTGCCAGCCCTCGTAAAAAATCCAGGCGGCCAGCGCCACCAGCGTCATGGCGTTTACGAAAGCGGTGAGCACACCGGCGCGGTGATACCCGTAGGTTTTGATTGCGTCAGCTGGGCGCGCCTGCAGGTAGACGCCGAACCACGCCAGCAGCAAAGCCAGGCCATCGGTGAAGTTATGGCCGGCATCGGACAGCAGGGCCAGGCTGTGGGCCTGGATGCCTGCAATGATCTCCACGCCCACAAAGGCAAAGGTCGCCACCTGCGACCACCAGAGGACCCGGCCGGTGGCGTGCGAGTGCGCGTGGGAACGTGAGTGCAAGCAGGCTCCACTAGTAATTTTACCGCCGCGCCGAATGGAGGGGGGCAGGTGTACGAGGCCGCCACACGAGAGGCGAAGCCGGGACCAAAAGTTGCGGTACAGCGGGGCTGAAGCCCCGCGCCGGCTAAAGCCTGCCTTCCAAAGGCGTGCAACGCTACCGGGATTCTGACAGGCTGCGACCACAAGTACGATATAGTGTGAATACAGCCATGTCCGGGAAAGTCGCTGTATTCGACACTACACTGCGAGATGGTGAGCAGGCCGCCGGCACGCGGCTGGGCAGTAGAGAGAAGCTCATGATCGCCCGCCAGTTGGCGCGGCTGAAGGTGGATATCATCGAAGCCGGCTATCCGGCATCATCGCCGGAAGACTTCGAGGCGGTACAACTGCTGGCGCAGGAAATTGAAGGACCGGTGATCTGCGCCTTATCGCGCGCCGTGCCGTCCGATATCGAAGCCTGCGGAAAGGCGCTGGCTAAATCGAAGCGTGCGCGCATTCACACCGGCATCGGCGTTTCCGATATTCATATTGCGGGTAAGTTCCGGGACGAACGATACGGCAAGAGTCTCGCCGAGAAGAAGGTCACTATGCTGGCCATGGCCGTCGAAGCGGTCAAATTGGCCAGGAGTTACACGAGTGACGTGGAGTTTTACGCGGAAGACGCCGGCCGCGCCGATCCCAGTTACCTTTTCGAAATGCTGGAAGCGGCCATTGCCGCCGGAGCTACCGTCGTCAACATACCAGATACTACCGGCTATACGGTGCCGGAGCAATACGGCGCACTGATCCGTGCAATCCGGGAACACGTTCCGAACATAGCGCAGGCCACTATCAGCGTGCATTGTCATGACGACCTGGGATTGGCGGTGGCCAATACGCTGAGCGGTGTGATGAACGGCGCGCGGCAGGTGGAAGGCGCGATCAACGGCATCGGCGAGCGGGCCGGTAACGCCGCGCTGGAGGAGATCGTGATGGCGCTGCGCACCCGCCGCGACTATTTCGGACTGGATACAGGCGTCGATCCCCGAGAATTTCAAAGGACCAGCCGCATGGTGAGTGACATGCTGGGCATGCCCGTGCCGGCGAACAAGGCCGTAGTGGGCGGCAATGCCTTTTCGCATAGCTCGGGCATTCACGTGGATGGCTTTCTGAAGGAGCGCGAGACCTATGAAATTATGCGTCCGGAAGATGTGGGACTCGCCGAAAGCCGGGTGGTGCTGACTGCCCGTACGGGACGACATGGATTGCGCGACCGCCTGGAGAAGCTGGGTTACTCACTATCGCAGGAGGAATTGAACCAGGCTTACCAGAGGTTCCTGACCATAGCGGACAAGAAGCAGGAAGTGTTCGACGAAGACTTGGTCGCCATCTTACACGACGAGATCCATCCTACGGCGGAAACTTACCAGCTCGAGTATCTGCATATCTACAGTGGAACGGCCGCTATTCCGACGGCCACGGTCAGAGTACGCATGGGCGGCGAGACGCGCGAGGGTGCGGCCATCGGCGATGGTCCGGTGGATGCTGTGTGCAAGGCGATCTCAGGCGTGACTAAGAGCGCGGCCAAGCTGGTGCGATACGAGATACGAGCCGTAACCAGCGGGACGGAAGCACTGGGCGAGGTTACCGCGCAGCTTGAGGAAGCCGGCCGCAAGGTGCTGGGGCGCGGCGTTTCCACGGATGTGATCGAAGCCAGCGCCAGGGCCTATATCGACGGGCTGAATAAACTGGCGATGCTGGACGCCAGGCGTGTCGTTAACGCATAGGGAGCGCGGCCTAGTGGGCAGGACTCCAGTCCTGCGGCCGACGTCCATGCCCGGCCCTGCGGGTCCTGGAGGACCCGCGCAGACCTGGAGGTCCGCCCCACAAATTATCCAGCGGTCCGGTCACTCCTGGCGCAAGGCGGTTACCGGGTTGATCCGGACCGCGCGCCGGGCTGGAATCCAGCAGGCCAGCGCCGCGATCGCCAGCATCAACAGCAGCACGATCGCCAGGGTCACCGGATCGGTTGCCCGCACGCCATACAGAATTCGTTCCAGAAGGCGTCCGGCGGCCACGGCCACGGCGAGTCCCACGATGGTGCCGGAACCAATCAACATCAGCGCGCGACGGGCAATGAGGCCGAGTACCTGGCTGGGGCTGGCGCCGATCGCCATCCGAATACCGATCTCGCGCGTGCGGCGGGAGATGGCGTAGGCCATCACACCGTAGATGCCGGTGGCGGCCAGGATGAGCGCCAACAGGCCGAATGCGCCTAATGCCGCGGCGGCCATGCGGGCCGGGAACAGCGGCAGGTCCAGACGCTCAACGAGCGTTCCGGCGTTGTACAGCGGAAGCGCGGGATCCAGGGTCTTCACCGCATCGCGAATCTGCCGGATCGCGTGTGCGGAATTGAGCCTGGTACGCGCCACCAGGGCGCCACTCGAAACGTACCAGATCTCCGACGGCCCCCACCACGCAGGGCTGGCCTCTTCGGTCAGCGAGAAATACTTTCCGTTTTCGGCCACACCGACGATCTGAATGGGCTTGCCGTCCGGGCTGGTCCGAAAACGTTTGCCCATGGGATCGCGGCCGTGCAACAGGCGGTCGACGAAGCTCTTATTCACGACGGCCACACGCGGCGATTCCTGCTTGTCCCGGTCGTCGAACTCGCGGCCGCCGAGGAGCTTGGTCTGCATGGTGCGGAAGTATTCCGTGCTGACGGAAATGCTGTATGCGCTGGGTGCATCTTTGGGCATGGGTATGGGTTCGCCCTCGATGTAGACGTCATCGGAAGAGAAATTTAAAGAGAGCGGCAGCCAGTCGATCAGGGCCGCCGATTCAACGCCCGGAATGGCACGCACCCGGTCCAGCAGACGCTTCTGGAACTCACGTCCACGCGCCTCGTTATAACCCTGAATGTTGAGATCGAAGGAAGCCGTCACGACGCCCTTCGGGTTGTAGCCGATGGGCGCCTCGAGAGCGCGCTGCAGGCTGCGCACCACCAGCACGGAGCAGACCAGCAGGACGGCGGATAATCCGATTTGGGCGGCCACCATGTAGTCGCGAAGCTGCCAATGGCGCAGCTTTTCGGAGAGGGCTTCGTTCTTGAGCGCGCCCACCAGGTTCGTCCGGGTGGCCTGCAAAGCGGGCAGCAGTCCGAACAGGAGCGTGGTGAGCACGGAGACCGCCAGCGCGAACAGGAATACGCCGGCGTCCGGCGCGGCGTGGATCACCATGGGAAAGTCCACAGGCGGATGCCAGGACGCGAGCGCGTCGGTAATCCACCAGGCCAGCAGCGCGCCGCCGGCGCCACCCAGTAGGCCGATCACCAGATTCTCGGTCAACAACTGGCGCACCAGCGTACCGCGCGACGCACCCACGGCGAGCCGTACAGCGATTTCCTTGCGCCGGTCGGCGGCGCGGGCCATCAGGATGGCTGCCAGATTCGTGCAGGCCACCAGCAGAACCAGGCAAGAGACTCCAAACAACGCCGCCGCGAATCCCATCACGGCACTGCGCAGGTAGTTCCCCGCCAGTCCTGTCGGCGTCAGCGAAATCTTCAGTCCTCCGTCGTTTTTCGGATACTCCAGCGCAAGGCTGCGCGCCACGCTGTTCAGTCCGGCTTCGGCGCGCGCCACGGAGACGCCCGGTTTCAACCGGCCGGCGACGAAGAAGTTGCCGGCTTCGCGCTCCTCCAGATACCCTTTGCCGCCTTCGAGCTGCTTCTGCATCATCGCCGGGAAGAACACATCGGGCGCGAAAAATATCTCCGTGCCAAAAAAGCCAGGCGGAGTGACCCCCAGGATGGTGAAATCCATGCCGTTGATCTTCACGGTGCGGCCCACTGCCGTGGGATCAGCGCCGAAGCGTTTCTGCCAGCAGGACCAGCTGAGCACGGCCACGGGATGCGCGCCGGGACGCAAGTCGTCATCCGGACGAAGGAGGCGGCCGCGCGCCGCGCCCACTCCCAGGACATCAAAATAATTGCCCGTAACCAGATATCCCCACACGCGCTGGTTATTGCCCGGCAAGCCGAGACTGGCGGGCAGGAAACGATAGGCGGTCAATCCCGACAAGACCGTGTTCCGGTCGCGCAGGTCGCGGTAATTCGGAAACGACAGAGTAGGCACCGTGCTGCCGCCCATGGTCTCGTTGACGGAAACGATTTCCGCGCCGCGCGCCACGGGCAGATGACGCAGGAGGGCTGCGTTAATGATGCTGAAGATGGCCGTGTTGGCGCCGATGCCGAGCGCCAGGGTCAAAATCGCGACCGCAGAAAAGGTGGGATTCTGCCGGAGGCGGCGGACAGCCAAGCGGAGGTTGATGGCGAAGGAGTCCATGGGTTCCGCATAGCATGTGAATCGCCCATGTCAATCACCTATATTCTGGCTGGCTTGTGGTGGCCTGACACGGTGGTCGTGTCCGGATTCGGGATGGGGCGTTCCGCGTGCGGACGCCTGACACCTGAGATAATCGCAGAAAATGCTCGATTGCCGCGAAGTCAGCAAGCGCTTTGGCGAATTCATCGCACTGGATAACATCACGTTCAACTTGCCCGGCGGAATCTGCGCGCTGCTCGGGCCAAATGGCGCGGGCAAATCGACGCTGCTGAAGATTCTGACGGGCCTGCTGTCGCCCGATGCCGGCGTGGTCACGATCGATGGCCAGGATGTGGCCAAAGATCCGCTGCATGTAAAGCGCATCATCGGCGTGCTGCCGGAAGATCTGGGCTTATTCGATTCGCTCACCATCGAAGAGCACCTGGAATTGTGCGGCCCGGTGTACGGTCTGAGCCGCAAGGAAACCCAGGAACGCGCCGGCGCGCTGCTGCGGATTCTGGGCCTGCAAGATGGAAAATACACCTATCTCGACCAGTGCTCGCAAGGCATGCGCAAGAAGACTGCGCTGGCCATGGCGCTGCTGCACAATCCACGCGTGCTGCTGCTGGACGAACCGTTCGAGAGTATCGACCCGGTTTCGTCCGTGACCATTCGGGATCTGCTGAAGACCGTCTCCGAACGCGGCATCGCCGTGTTTCTTACATCGCATGCACTGGCCATGATTCCGCACCTGGCGACGGATGTGATGATGATTCGCAGCGGGCGGATAGTCCTGCATGCCGCCACAGCGGACCTGCAGCGGCCGCTGGAAGCGTTGTACTTCGACCTGGTGGAGACGCCGCCACAGGAGGACCTGCCGTGGCTGCGCTCGGCGCAATCCTGAAAGCGCTGCGGCGCGCCGTCGGGCGGGATTTGGCCGGGATTTTCAAGGCCAATAATCTGCTCTTCCTGGGTTTGCTGGGCAAGAGCGCGGAGGCTTTGTTCTTACTGCTGGGATTGCTGCTGCTGTTTCCGCTTTCGTCCGATCCACTGGCCAAAATCCCCGCCACGCGCCTGGCCTTGTGGCCTCTTTCGCGCAGACAGCGATGGAGCCTGCGGCTGGCCAGCGTGGCGCTCAGTCCGGTGACGTGGGTGGGCGCCATCATATTGGTGAAGACCCGTCGGCCGGCAGCGGCACTCGCTTTTTGCGCGCTGGCGCTGGCCATGCAGGGCACCCTGATCCTGGGACGGTACCTGGCAAAACACAATCGCCACTGGGACCTGTTCCGGGACTTGCCGGCGATACCCGGACGGCTGGGCGGCCTGGTGCGGAAGAATGTGCGCGAAATGCTCAGCCTGCTGGATCCTTATGCGGCGCTGCTGTTGAGCATCGGCGGCGGAGCGTACCGCATCTTTGCGCCGCATCCCGATCCGGCGGCGTCCGTGATTATGGGCCTGCTGGCGGCGCTGGCCATCAGCACCTGCGCGCAGTCACTATTCGGCCTCGACCTGGACTCCGGCATTACGCGCTACCACCTGCTGCCGCTGCGCGGTTGGGAGATCCTGCTGGCGAAGGGCATTGCGTTCCTGGCGATCCTTTTCGTGCTCCTGTTGCCGCTCGATCCCTGGCCGGGCCTGACGTTCGGATTAGTAGCGCTGGCCTTCGGCCATCAATCCTCGATAGCGTTGCGCCTGCCGCTCGCACGATGGCGTTTCGCGAGTGGAAGCCTGCCATTCGGCGCGCTGCAGGCCGGCAGCGGGCTGGCCATGGGATTTCTCGAGCACCAGCGCGGGATTCCGGTGCTGGCGCTGGCGGCGATCAGTTACGCCGCATCGGTTTATTATTACGGCCGCGTGTGGGAGCGAGGCTGATGGCCGCGGTTCTCGCGATTCTGAAGGCCTTGCGCCGAGCCGTCGGACGCGACCTGGGTACGCTTGCTTCGATCAAGGTCAATAATCTGTTCTTGTTTGTGGTTTTGCTTGCTTACGGCGCGTTGAACAGCGGGTTGCGGCCCAAGAGCGCCTATCCTTTTTTCGTGTTACTGGGATTTCTTTTGCTCTTTCCGCTTTCATCCGACCCGCTGGGCAAAATCCCTCCAGCGCGGCTGGGTTTGTGGCCACTCTCGTCCGGCCAGCGAGTGGGCTTGCGCTTCGCCAGTCTGGCGCTGAGTCCGGTCACCTGGATTGGCGTTCTGATTCTGATAAAGACCGCGCAGCCGCCAGTGGCACTCGCGTTCTTCAGCCTGGCGGCCGGAATGCAAGCTGCCGTGACTCTGGGTAATCACGCTGCGCGGCGCGATCCGCATTGGGATGTGTTGCGCTACATACCGCGATTTCCCGGCCGGCTGGGTGGGCTGGTGCGCAAGAACGTGCGCGAGATGCTCAGCCTGTTGGATCCTTATGCCGCGCTGCTCATCAGCATCGGCGGCGGCGCGTATCGGGTCTTCGCCGCGCATCCGGATCCGGAGGCGTTTGCAATTCTGGGCCTGCTGGTGGCGCTGACCATGAGCACTTATGCGCAATCCCTCTTCGGGCTGGAACTTGGCTCCGGTTCCGGCATGACGCGCTATCGTCTGTTGCCGTTGCGAGGTTGGGATGTTCTGCTGGCGAAAGATATCGCGTTTCTGGCGGTGTTGTTCGTGTTGCTGCTGCCGCTCGATCCCCTGCCGGGCATGACGTTCGGATTGGCCGCGCTGGCGCTGGGCCATCATTCTTCGGTGCTGACGGAGTTGCCGCACACGCGCTGGCGATTTACCGGCGGCCGCTTATTGCCAGTGGGCGCGCTGCAGGCCATGGGCGGAATGGCTCTCGGTTTTCTTGAATACCAGCGCGGATTGGCCGTCTTCGCGACGTGCGCGGCGGGCTACCTGGTGTCTCTTCGCTATTACGGGCGGCGTTGGGAACTCAATCCCAACTCTTCACCTTCGGCCAAACGTCTTTGAGCGGCCACTTCAAACCGCGGCAGTAGAAGATGTCGAGGTGCTCGTAAGGCATGGCGTAGGGGTGCCCGACGTGGCCCACTTTTTCCACCGACGCGAAACTCTGTTCGAGGTTTTCCTGGCGGTCGCCCATGACGATCATGCTTTCGCCGGTATAATCGCGCGGCCCCCACAGGAAATAGCTTTGGTGCCCGCTGATGGCTTTCGGCAGTCCGTATTTCGCACCGAATAAATCCACGGCGCCTGCCTGGCCGTAGTTCTGGCCAAAAATCGCGGTTCCGGCTCGGACGGCTGGCGGTAAGCCGTTATAGATTTTCGCCACCGCGGCGGCCATGTCTTCCCAACCGAATTGGTCGGCAAAGATTTGGGGTAGCGGCCCGAGCTTGAACGTCTCGATTTTGGGCGGCTGAAAATGGAGCGCCCGCGCATAGTGGATGTAGGTCTCGACGGGCAATACGGGTAGGACGAAGGGCGCCAACAGCGCGGCGCAGACGATCATCAAGACGCCCCATGCGGGCTTGATCCATTGTGGTTTTCCTTGCAGACGCGGAACGGCCAGCCACGCTTCCCACTGCACTCCTCCCGCGGCGAACAACATCGGGAAAGCCGGGAACGCGTAGTAGATGCGCGGATTCAGGATCATAATTATAGCCATGGTTACCAGCCAGGCCCAGCCCAGCACGCGAAACGGTTTTCCGTTTTCGCTGAACAGGTAATACCAAAGCCCCGCCAGCCAAATCGGGAACGACAGCGGGAACATGGCCAGTATCTCCTGTCCGATGAATGTCAGCGGCGGCAGATCGACGTTGCGATGCGAGCGTTGGATATTCGCCTGTAACTCCAGGAACGGAAAATGATGCTGCACGTTCCACACGAGATTGGGCAGGAAGATCAACAGTGTAATGAGGCCGGCTAGCCAAAGCCAAAGCGAGCGAAATTGGCGGCGCGCGGGCGTAATCAGCAGGCCGGCGACAATCCCGCTGCCGAAGATGAGCATGGAATGCTTATTTTCCAAACCGAGTCCGGCGAGCAGGCCGAACCATAGCCACAGCTTTTGGTTGCCCGTGTGGATGACGCGGATAACGATATACGCGCAGCCCATCCAAAAGAGCGGCTCGAAGGCATTCATGGAAAACAGATTATCGATGCCTAAAAAGGCGGGCGCGACCAGGACGGCGAGCGCCGCGGTGGCTTGCGCAAACCGGCGGCCGCCCAGTTCGCGCGCGATGAAGCCAGTGAGCAGCACGGTGGCGGCGCCTGCCAGCGCGGGCAGAAGGCGTATGGCGGCCAGCGATTCGCCCAGGACCATACGAATGACTGCAGCCATTAACGCGATGAGTGGCGGCTGATCTACATATCCCCAGGCGAGGTGGTGGCCGCACGCCAGGTAATAAAGCTCGTCTATGAAGTAGCCGTAATGGCGGCCGGCATACAAGTGAAGGGCCAATTTGATGGCGGCGATCCAGACCACCACCATCGATAACTCCGGCGTCAATCGTTTTTGAGCAGGCGCCATACGGCCTCTTCGAAGGCGGGCGCGCAGACGACGCAGTTTCCGCCATAGATGCTCGATTTGCCATCGAAATTGAAGAAGCGGGCACCGGCTTCTTCAGCGACGATCTTCAGCGGAGCAAAATCCCAGGGCTTGCCGCTGGTCTCGATCCAGATTTCGGCCTGGCCGCGCGCGACCATCAGGGCGTCCATGCATCCGCCCATGCTGCGCACGGCCCAGAAGGGCTGCAGCCAGGAAAGCAGCCGGCTGGCGAACGGCTGAGTTGCCGCCGAGGTCAAGCTGTCGAAGCAGGCGACGGCTTGGGTGACCGTGGCGATGCTGGAGGAGTGCATGGGCCGGCCGTTCACGAACGCGCCGCCGCCGCGGGAAGCGACGAACAACTCGCCGAGCGCCGGCATGGAGACGAATCCGGCTACCACTTCGCCGTCCGCTTCGAGGCCGATCAGGTTGGACCAGGCGGGATTGCCGCGCACGAAGTCGCGCGTACCGTCGATGGGGTCGATGATCCAGCGGCGGCCGCTGCGCGATGGCTTCTGCGCGCCTTCCTCGCCCAATAGGCCATCATCGGGGAAGGCGCGCCCCAGTTCGCGGGCGATGAACTCCTCGCATTCTTTGTCAGCGCGGGTGACCGGTGACTCGTCGGACTTGGCTTCGAAGGCGATGCCGGTGCGATAGTAGCGCAGGGCGATTTCGCCGGCCTGTTGCGCGACGGCGCGGCCGGTGTCGAGCTCTTTTTGGAGGTTGATCATGGGGGCTTGGGCGGGCTGATACCATTCTCCCACGGCGTTTGGATGTATACTCAAGTCCAGTTTCCAACAGTTGCCAACATGTTAACTCCGACAGCGATGCGGAAGCCTCTGACCAGGATTTGGCAGTGGATCAAGGGGCAAATCGTCCAGGACGTTCCAGAAGACATCGCGCTCTGCGAATTCGATTGCCGCAAGGAGCAGTGCACCATGGGTGAATGGGAGAGTTGCGACAGACGTGTCCAGAGTGCTGCGGGAGAGGTCCTGCCAGGTCGCGTCCACTCGCCTGACGAAACTGCGAAACGCCGTTGAAACGGGTTCGGTAGCGCGAGTTCGATTACTTACGGTTCTTCTGTTCCTTCACTTGCCCCTGCGCGGCTGCCACCGCGGCCATGGCCTCCTTAAGATGTTCAGGATGCTCATTGCCGAGCCGTTCGATAGAAGGGATCAGGTCCAGGGGAGCCTGATGCTTCTTGGCCTCCGAAGTGAAAATCTCCAGCGCCAATAACCGGTTCGATTGATCCGTACTGGTCATCAGGGGAATCAGCGCCGTCAGGTTGGCGTACTGGGTCTGTTGGAGATCGCGTTTCTCCTCCCGTTGGAGATTGCGCGCGTCGCTCTTATCCTTAACGTAAGTGTAGAGGCCGCCTACCAGCGCCAACACCAACGGCAATAGAATGCCGGCTATTTTCGACAGCCGGTCGAGTCGATCGTCAAGGCTGGATACGGAATCAGGCATGGCCGGTAGGTTATCACGAATTGGTCAGAACCTAAGGGCGATTCGGCGCTCGTTTAACCGAGCCATTCGGTGACGCCGATGGCGCCATCTCGATTTTGAAAGAAAAAGCGCAACTGGCTGCCGTCTTCCAGGCGCAAGGTCAAGATTTTGTCGGAGTATACGCTGACGAAGGATCCGTCGTACGGACACCAGACTTGGCCGGAAAAGTCCTTGGCCGCCGATTTGGCCGGGTCCTCGGTGATAGCGGTCTGATCGATTTGGGGAAAACACAAGTGATATTCGACCGTGATCTCGCGGCCACGTCCGGTCGTGACGATGCCGCTGCCATTCAAGCGTCGAACCGGTCGTGCTTTGTTGCCCGGCACGGCGGATCTCGCGAGTGGCAGAGCGAAATTGTCCAATTTGCCTCCCTTTCAGAATTTAAAGCGGTTAACCAGCGTGGAAGCGAAGTTGATGGGCTTGATCAAGTTCACTATTCAGAATAGCAGGTTAATGGCGTAGCTGCATTGCTGCCGGCATGCGGTTCCGCATGAAACGGGCGCTGGGGCCCGGCTCAAGGCTCAAAATCCGTACAGGCCGCGATCTATCCATCGTATTTGCAGACCGTTAGCTGTACAGGTGGATTACAGGCACATTTTCCTGCGATTACATTCACAGTATATTGCTACCTCGCTTGAATGGGGTCAGTATGACGGTGGAGGTTCGTCAATGCGAAACAAACGTTCGTTCGGGGTCAACTGCAAGCTGCGATTCCGGTGGGCTCTGCGGATGGCCGCAGTGCGTTTAAGACAACAGCAGAGCTGAGGAGGACAGTCGATGGAACTGATTCAGATGGATCCCAATCGGGTCGAGCGGTATCGCGACACCCGGCTGGAAGTGGATTTTCACGGAAGGGCAGTACTGCTCGATGGCGCGCCCGTGCATCTGACTCCCATGGAGTTTTCATTTTTGGCGCAACTGGCCCGGAAGCCCGGTGAGATCGTATCGCGCGAAACGCTGATGCTGAACGTGTGGGGCTACGGTCCGGAGATCCAGACTCGGACCATGGATGTACACCTGCGGCGCTTGCGCGTGAAGTTGGGATCGTACAGCCGGCAACACATAGAAACGGTGTTCGGTCTGGGTTACCGGCTGCAGCCCTGCAGCGTTCCCCAAACGCTAACGCGCGCCGCCGGAGCCTAGCGATCCGAGAGCGGCACGGCGTGCCCTGACACCAGCCGGCTGCCCCATCGGTACGCGCGCAATCGCGCGTAGCGATGGTCTCCTCAAGATTTTCCAGGAATATAGGCCGGATGTCGCCCCCAAAGCTCCGCACTGCTACGATTGTATTCCCATGCGGACTTCGCTATTTCAAAAACTCCTGTGGGGGGTGCTGCTGTTGGCGGCATTCGAACTTGCGGGCCTGGAGATGGGCGCCGCGCAGCCCGAACTGCGCTGGCGCATGGCATGGGCCACGCTGGCGACGGCTGTGTTGGGCATCGCTATTGCCTTCCTGTTTTCGCAGCGGCTACGGAAGCACATCGCACGGTTGAAAGTCTTCGCCGAAGGGGTGGTCACGGGATCTTCACAAACCCCGCCGCCCGACGCGCCGGACGAATTGGGCGCCTTGGCCGAGTCGCTGGGCCGGGTGGCGGCGCAGGTGAACGATCTGCTGGATAAGGTGCGGCTGGAGGGTGCCCGGCGCGATGCCATCCTGACGGGTATGGTGGAAGGCGTGCTGGCGGTGGACCCGGAGCTGCGAGTCACGTTCTGTAACGAGGCGTTTGCGCACGCATTCGGAGTGCACGGGCCGGCGCCTCCGGGTTTGCCGATTTTGCGGATGGTGCGAGACCCGGACTTTCTGGAGATGCTGCGTACGGCCACTGTGTCGGGCGAGTCTCTAAAGCGGCGCATGCATTTGACCGGCGCCGACGGACGCTCCTTCGAAGTACAGGCGGCCCCGCTGGCGGGCGCCTCCAGCAGCGGGGCTATGGCCATTCTGCACGACATCACCGACCTGGAGCGTTTGGAGCGCGTGCGCAAGGATTTCGTAGCCAATGTCTCGCACGAATTGCGCACGCCCTTGACGGCCATCCGCGGCTACGCGGAAACGCTGCTGGACGGCGCGCTGGACGACCCCGAGAACCGGCGACGGTTCGTCGAGATCATTCAATCGCACGCCATCCGGCTGAATAACATCGCCTCGGACCTGCTGACGCTTTCGGAACTGGAGTCCGGCCGGGCGCCAGTGGCGCCGGGCGAACTATCGGTGCTGGGTACGCTGGAGGCGGCCATGCGCACGGTGGAATCCGAAGCCGCCATGCGCAAAGTGCGTCTGGGTTGGGGCACGGTAGAGGACTTGCAAGTGATGGGTAACAAGATCAAGCTGGAGCAGGCGTTTGTGAACCTGCTAGACAACGCCGTAAAATTCAACCGGCCGGACGGGGAAGTGTGGGTGGAGGCGAACCGCCTGGCCGCCGGTAAGGTGGCCATCACCATTGCAGATAACGGCATCGGGATTCCTTCGGAGGACCTGCCGCGGATCTTTGAGCGCTTCTACCGCGTGGATAAGGCCCGGTCGCGTGAAGTGGGTGGTACCGGACTGGGACTATCTATCGTTAAGCATGTGATCGAACAGATGCAGGGCAGCGTATCGGTGGAGAGCCAATTGAACAAGGGATCCAGGTTTACGGTGGTCTTGCCAGAGGCCAGCCGTTCTTAGACAATCTAACCGTAAGCTACACAATCAAATAGATTTATTTAATGCTTTGGACCCTGCCTTACCCAGGCCAAACTCTCTAGTACTTACGCCAGCCGGTGCCTGAAATAATTTCTATCGAATCGCTAGATAAACCTTGACAACCACCGCCTAGTTGAGTAATTCTATCTGGAATAGGCAACACGCTTTATTGGCTGAGATTCTGCTGAAAACAAGCGGCTTGCTCGGGGAAGACGTGTGCCTGCACCATGGGTGATCAGTCTCTTTAAGTAAAGTATCCAGATTGTAAATGATACGTTGATGGGTTCCATAGGAACTCAACGGAGGAAATCTAAATGAACTACACTCTAAAAGCCGGGACCAGAATGTTGGCGGTCCTTGTAATGGTCGCTGCGGCGACGGCCGGCGCATACGCCCAACAAGCGGCTGCGGCGGGAAACCCGGCCACGACGAAACCAGATGTCCAATCGGCCGGCGGCGGCTACGCGGTGGACAACAATGGCCAACCGCCGACACCCATTTCTACGACTCCGCTTTTGTACCCCAAGTTGACTGGGACCTGGGCGGGCACGACACCGGGGCCGTCCCTCTCTGAAAAGTTTAACGAGCTGCTGCCGAAGTGGCTGCGCTTTTCGGGAGAATTCCGCGAGCGCTACGAGGGCTACAGCGGAGGCAGCTTCAAACATAATTCCACGAACGATTACGACTTGCAGCGCATCCGGCTGGGCATGGAGATCAAGCCGACCAACTGGGTGCATATGTATATCGAGATGCAGGATGCGCGGGTGTTTGGCATCAACCCGGCCATTCCGCCGTATGAAAACACGACGGACATCCGGCAAGCCTATGTACAGTTTGGGCCCACGGAAGGAAACGGCTTCAGCCTGCAGGGCGGCCGTTTCGACATGACTTACGGCAACAACCGCCTGATCGGCGATTCGTGGTGGACCAACGTCTCGCGCAGCTTTGATGGAGTGCGCGCGGCATACCAGCAGGGCAGGCTGCGGGTGGACCTTTTCGCCACCTCGGTGGTGATTATCCGCAATGGCGTGATCGACCACCACCTGGAAGGCAACAACCTGTACGGGGCGTATGCCACCGCCAGAAACGTGATTCCGCATGCCACGCTGGACGTTTACGAATTCTGGAATCTGCGCCCGAGCTTTGCGCTGGAAAACTTGAAATCCGGCCACCTGGATGAGTGGACCACTGGTTTCCGCTGGGTAGGAGCGCTGCCTCACAGCTTCGATTACCGTACGGAGATGGCGTACCAGATCGGTACGCTGTCGGTGGACAAGATTCGCGCCTGGATGGGCCACTGGGTGATGGGCTACACCTTCCAGGAAGTGCGGATCCGGCCGCGCCTGTTCCTGGAATATGACTACGGATCGGGCAGCAACAACGACAAGGCCGGTTACGACGGCACGTTCGATCCGATCTATCCCAGCTCGCACGACAAGCTGGGCCTGGCGGACCAGTTCGGCTGGCGGAATATCCAGGACCTGCGGTTCGGACAGGACTGGCACATCGCCCGCAAATGGACGGCGGCGACCAGCTTTCATGATTTCTGGCTGGCCAATGCGCACGATGCTTTGTATCCCACGCGTGGCTCATTCATCCTGAACGACCCGAGCGGCGTAGACGGAAAGCACGTGGCGGAGGAGTTGGACGTTCAGCTCATCTATACACCGACGCGCCAGACGCAGGTGGATTTCGGCTTCGGCCATGTGATTCCGGCTACGTTCCTACAGAAATTGACGCAGGGAGTGGCTTACAACTATCCGTACATGAGCATTGAGTACGTGTTTTAATCGACGGTCCATTGCGCAGGTCGTACCTTTCCGGGTCGCGCGGGCGAAGCTGCCTGCGCGACCTTTTGTATTGATGGTTTTCGGTGTCGGACCCTTGATTTCCGTGTCGGCGGGTGCGGCAGCCTCGATGCGGAGCATAAGCCTGCCCCAGGCTCAGGAAGGGCGACCCATAATGTTCGGTGGGCCAAAGCCGTTCGCGGTTTTACCGGGGCCGGCGGACTTATTGCCCCAGGTCCAGTAAAGGCCCAAGTAGGCGTAATTTTCCTTCTGCCCGATGGCCGTGCGGCCGTAGCAGAAGAGCAGTTGAAAACCGGGATCGCGGAACTTGTAATAGCCGCCAACATCGATCATCGTGGCAGGCCGCGTCTGCGCCGTGGCCAGACCTTCGGGGCCATGGTAAAAGACTTCGGTGCCAAGAGTCACTTTCTTGCCCAAATCGCGCTGGACCAACCAGCCGGCAAAGGGGTAATTACGATATCCTGGAACGCGGCTGAACACTGTTTCTCCACCGCCGCAATAAGTAGTCCAGGGGCCGAAGCTTTTCTGGACCCACAACGGCAACTTATACCAGGTTCTACCTACACCCAGACCTCGCGCGTAACTTCCGGACGGAAGCTCGAACATGACAAATGTGCCGATCATCGGCCTATGCTTACTCTCCTGCACAAACCGGTATTTGATGCCCGTTTCGATATCGCCAATGCCGAACGCTCTGGGGCCGAAGCCTGCCGGCGCCAGGCTCGGATTGTTGGAGGGGAAAATTGCCGCTGCCGGAATAATGATGTGCAGGTGCACATTGGGAAGAGCTCCCCAATTAAACTCGACCGCGGGCCCTTCCGTATCCATCTCTACCGGCGTGCCATCCGCGGTGGCGAAGGTATAGAATTCGTAGTGCCGAAAATCGATGGGTTCAGGATCGTCGGTCTGAAAAGGCGGACCGGCCCAGGCACATATGGGTACGAGACACAGCAGCAACCCCGGCTTCATTCCAAGATGCTAGCATCATGCGATTTTGCCACGCAGCACCACGATGGATGCCTTGGGAAGTTGGTACAGCGTGTCCGGGCCTTCCGCCGTCACTTGCGACCTGCTGGGTGGGCCGTCAGGGTCTGCGTGGCCCCGCAGAGCGCGCCTGCGCTCCTCACCCGATGCGGCAGGTGCGCTGTCTGGAGCGGGGTCCGGATGCCACTGATACTCGGCTGACCCGAGGACCACCCGCTCCACGGTGCCGGAGAAGAAACGATCCTGCCTGCTCAGCGGATCGGCAAATTTCACTCTCACAGAATGGTCGTTGTCGTGATCCTTATTGACCAGCATTAGGGACCATTGCCCGTCAGGCCGCTCGACGGCGTATGCGGTTACCAGCTTGTTACTATCTTTATCCTGCACGTCGCCAGTTGCAGCGAATAGCTTGTGGATCTTATCCACCGGTTCGACCCATTCTTTGGTAATCACTTGCGTGGCGAGATACTGCGGCGGATAGTTCCTGACGTGATTGCTTTCGTCTATAGGCAGGAATCCGCCGGACCCACCTCGTCCGGGGGACGCGATGTAATGGAAGTAGTAAGTGCCCCCGGCGCCGGCAGTCAGCATCGAACCTACGTAATCGGCCAGCCAGAGGGCACTCTTGACGGTGCCCGCTCCGCCGTCATCCAGATCGTTGCCCTCGGTCATGAAGAACGGAACATGCGGCGGAAGCCTGTTGTCTTTCCAGGCCTTGACGACGTGGTTTACGTAAGCCGGTTCCCAGTAGAGAGAACTCCAGTCCGCACAAGCCGTGCCGCCCATACACGGGTAATGCTCGAAAGAGAAGAAGCTGAAATCCTGCAGGCGGCCGCGCGGCTTGAGATAGTCGACAAACCGGCCAAGAAAAGAAACTCTTCCGTTGGCGTCTGCCCAGGAATCGACATCGCCGGGCGTGCCCTCGAAGGCCGGACCGCCGAGCGGCGCTTTGGGAACCAGCTTGTGGATGGCGTTGGCGAACTGCAGGTACAGGGTGGCGTAATCCTCGGGAAGCACGCGCTGGCCGTCCGCCTCCTCGCCCATCTCGATCCAGGAAATCGGGTATTTGCGCTTGTAGAGGTATGCGATTTCGTTCGCCGCGTCTTCCGGGATGGCAGTAAAGAATGGCGATCGGGATCATGGCCGGAAGTCCTCGCGTCACCCCGCAGTTGAAGAAGAAGTCAAATCCAATTTGATCGCCTCTTCCGTAGTCCAAGTCCGAGGCGGCATGCCAGGGATCCACCGACGACGGCCACGTGATGGTCTGTTCGCGGCTGGGTAAATGCTTCACCACGTCGTGGAACTGGCCGTCACTCGAGAGGGTGCCAACGTATAGTTCGTTGATGGCGTACCCCAGACAGTTGCGCCGATCCGCGGAGCCATGCGTGTCACAGGTATTGGACGACGCGGTCATCCAGATGCGCAGATAGCGCACCGGTGTGGTCCAACTGGCGAGCTTTAAAGTGGGAGTTCCGCCTCTGCCCGTACGGATAGTGCCCATCGGGAAAGTCTGCCAAGCGCCCTTGTTGATTCCTTCGTAGAACGGCTCCAGCTCGCCGGTCCAGAACTGGACGTAATAGCGCGTGGCGTAAGGGTCGGCCCAGGCAATCCGGATGGCATTCACATCCACTTTCGCACCGAGGTCGATCATGATCCATTGCGGATGTAACGAATCGTCATCGCCAGTATAGGTCTTAGTTAGATACGGATTACTCTTCCAGTAGGATTTCAGATCGCCATCAGTGAGCCGCGACCAGCCGTTACCGTCGCCCAGAGTAGCTCCGCGATGCGGCAGCGGGTACGCCCACGAGTGGCGAATCGGTTCGCCTAACTCGGCGCTGCCGGTAAAGTAACCTTCTTGCCTGGCCGCGTTGCTCCAAGTGCCGCGCGCGTTCCAGTGCCACGCTTCGATCATCAGTTCGGTGTTCTGGCGATAGGTCACGGTTCCCCATCCCGCAGCCAGAAGCTCCTTCAGGACCGGATCAGTCAGAAGCCTTTCGGTATGTTTTTCATTTTCCTCGCGGGTGGTTCCCCCGCGCAGCCTGTCAATCGCTCCGCCGAGCGCGCGCAAGGGACTGAACGAATTCACTACGTGCGACGGAGCGGCATCCACCACGATGTTCTGCGCTTTGGCCGCGCCGGCGAAGCCGAGAATTCCGAGAAGACACGCTGCGGTGCCCGCTGACATAACTTCCTCCTCAATTGCGTGCGCGATTTGCTTTGAGCCGGATCTAACGTTGGGACGAGGCGGACGGCATCTTGCTCCTGGCCGCGTTCCATTTTTCCAGTTGGTTTTCGAGTTCCCGGCTGGCTTCGTCATAGAGCGCCAACGCCTGCGCGGGCGGACGCCGGTCGGCGCTTTCCACTACCCGCAAAACCGACCTGAGGTCGCCGGCCGCCTTGTTTATACCGGCCCGGATTGATTCCGGACCCGCCGCCTTCTGGATCTGCGCCGTCGCTTGCGTGGCCTGCTCCAGCGCGTGCACAGCCTTCAACCCGAGATCGAGCTGGCTCTCCAAATCCTCGCGCGACGCAGGGGAGCGAGGATCGAGAGCCACTTCGAGGCTCTGCGGGTAAGTGCGGCCGGCGACGGTCAGGCGCAATTGATAAGTGCCCGGTAAGACCTGCGGACCCTCAGCGCCAGGCGCGGCGTAACGCAGGTCCCAAACGAAACGGTGCATACCTGCCTTGCCAGTCAGGCGCTGAGGCGGCACCATCCAGATATCCGCGACGGCTTGCGTGTGTTCGCGCGCCGGCGCCTGATCCGTACTTGCATACTTGCGCACGGTCTGATTTTTGCCATCCAATATCTCCAGAGTCACCGGCGCCTGCTCGCCGGCGAGATAGTAATCGACGATGGCGCCATCGGGCGGATTCGGCGCTTGCGGGATTTCCGGAGGCAGCGGCGTTCCTAGAAAGCCCTCGGCGGCAGTGCGAATGGCGCGCGGCGGTTGGTAGAGCCACGCCGCCGCGGACGCTACTTCCGCATTCGCCTGCCGCAGGGCGGCGATGTCATCCATGATCCAGAAGGAACGCCCGTGCGTGGCGATTACCAGATCGTCGCCGTGAACATCGATATCGCGCACTGAACACGCCGGCAAATTGAACTGCAGCGGCTGCCAGCGATCGCCATCGTCGAACGACACATAGACGCCCAACTCCGTCGCGGCATACAGCAACCCGCGGCGTACAGGGTCCTCACGAACGGCATTCAGGAAAGCGGGCTCGGCGATGCCCTCCGTTATCGCCGTCCAAGTCTTGCCATAGTCGCGCGTGCGGAAGAGATGCGGCTGGTAATCCTCCAGGCGGTGACGGTCGATGGCGGCGTAGGCAGTGCCGGCATCAAAATGCGAGGCTTCGATGCGCGTGATCTTGCTCCACTCGCTGATGCCGGGTGGAGTCACATCGGACCAATTCCTGCCGCCATCGCGCGTGAGATGGATCAGGCCAGTGTCACTCCCCGTCCAAATCTCGCCCGCCTGCAACGGTGAGGGCGCGATGGTGAAGATGACACCGAGCTTGGCGGGGCCAGTGAGATCGGGGCTGATGGTTTCCCAGTCCAGGCCGCCGTCGGCGGTCTTGAACAAAAACTGCGCGGCGTAATAAAGCGTGTTGCGCTCCACCGGCGAAAAGATGAGCGGAGGGGTCCAGGGATAGCGATACTTCACCTGCGAGGGGTCTGCGTTGAACTGAAACGCCGGCCACGGTGTGATGTTCTGGTTCTGCGCGGTGCGTTTGTCGACGCGGCCGAGCTCGCCGTAAGCGCCCGCCACGTAGATCAGGTTGGGGTCAGCCGGATCGGGCGCGACGTAGCCGCTCTCGCTGCCGCCAATCGAAAAGCGGTCGGCTTCGGTGATGTGTCCGTGATCGGTGCGGCTGGGAACGGCCACCGAGCCGGAGTCCTGCTGCGTGCCGTAGACGGTATAGGGAAACTGATTGTCGGTGATGACGTGATAGATCTGGGCGGTTGGCTGGTTGTACCAGGTGGTCCAGGTGTGGCCGCCATCGATGCTGATGGTGGTGCCCTGGTCGCTGGCCAGGATCATGCGGGAGGATGCGGCTGGATCGATCCACAGGAAATGATAATCATCGCCGCCCGGAGCGCCGCGCACGACGGTGAAAGTCTTGCCGGCGTCAGCCGTGCGATAGAGCGCGATATCGGGAAGATACACGACATCGGGATTAGCGGGGTCCACCGTCACGCGGCCGAAATACCAGCCGCGGCTGGTGATGCGACGGTCGGCGCCGGGGTGCACCCAGGTCTGGCCCGCGTCATCGGATCGAAAAAGGCCGCCGGTGGTCTGGGCGTCGATTAAAACGTAGACGCGCTGCCCACGCGTGCCGCGGGCGACCGCAACGCCGGCGCGGCGCCACTGACCTTCGGGAAGGCCGAGGCCCTGGATTTGTGTCCAGTGGTCGCCTCCATCGGTGGATTTGTACAGGCCGCTGCCGGGGCCCTCGATAGGACCGTATTGCACGCGCGCGGGGCGGCGCACATTCCAAAGTGTTGCATAGATGGTTTGCGGGTCTTCGGGAGCCCAGGCGAGATCCACGGCTCCGGTATCGGGACCTTTGTAAAGCAGCTTGCGCCAGGTCCGGCCGCCATCGGTAGAACGGAACACGCCACGGTCTTCGTTGGGGCCGTAGGCGTGGCCCAGTGCGGCCACATAGACGATGTCCGGATTCGTAGGATGGACGAGTATCCGCCCAATTTGGCGGGAGTCGCGCAGGCCCACATTCTTCCATGTCTTGCCGGCGTCGGTGGATTTGTAGATGCCGTCGCCGAATGCGATATCCGAGCGCAAGTCCGTCTCGCCGGTGCCTGCGTAAATGATGTTGGGATTGGACGGCGCCACCTCGATCGCGCCGATGGAGGCGATATGCTGGCCGTCGAAGATGGGAGTCCAAACCGTGCCGGCATCGGTGGTTTTCCATATGCCGCCGCCGACCGCGCCGAAGTAAAACGTGTTCAGATCGCCGGGCACACCGGTGGCCGCTTCCGCGCGGCCGCCGCGAAATGGGCCGATCATTCGCCAGGAAAGTCCGTCAAACAGGCGGGCCGGCACTTGTTGGGCGGCCAGCGGGACGACGAGGGCAAAGGTCAGGATGGCAGGGCGGCAGCGCATCAGTTTTCCGTTGGGGACTGTCTTCGATTGTAGCGCCTGCCGGGAGGAGAGCGCGTCCGTCACAGGGCTTGATGTTTGTCGTTAAACTGGTGGATACTGGGTATGCATCAGTTTTTTGGGGGCTGCCACACCCACCCAAAGGCAGTGGAAAGCTGGCGACAGTGCGTTGATGGCTGTATCCAACGGCGATTAGCGCGCGTCTTTAAAGTGTAGTTCAGGAGCGGGCTTCCATGCGTAAACGGCATACCGGTGGCCAGAGAGGAGGGTTTGCAATGAGCGAGCATGAAATGAATAATCTCCGGGAGTTGATGGACAGCATTGAACAGAACTCGGCGCGCGTCGAGAGCAAGCTCTCGCAGAACGGCTCTAAGCCGGACTCCGCTATCGTAATGTCTGCGGCCAAGTATTACAGAACTCTTGAGATGCTGGCCAAAGAATAATTGACATTCCCTTTCACTCGGGCATATGTTGAGTACATCCACGATGTGCTCGTAGCCGAACGCATGCCCTTCGATGAGCCGATAAACCCAAGGGATTATCGTGACCACGATAAACTGGAGTCTGCGGTCGGGCGTCCCTTCCAGACTTTTGGCGGCGAAGATCTCCATCAGACGTTGTCTCAAAAAGCAGCAGCCTTCTTCCATTCGATAGCTTGCGGTCATGCGTTCGTGAACGGCAACAAGCGTACCGCCGTGATGGTCTTGGATTTGTTTATGACGGCTAATGGATACTTGCTGTTAATCAATGGTGCCGACATGTACCGGTTGGCCAAGGATACAGTAGAAGCGAACATGAAGGGCATCAAGCTTGACGATCTTCTCGTGCAACTCGCAGCCAAAATAGAAAGCGAATCGGTTATTTTCGACGCGCTTCTGACCCAGCCCGTTTTGAAATTGGTTCCGAAGGCAGTTGAGTTGCACGCGATGCTAGTTTCGGAGAGAGACACCATTCGCCTTCACCCCCTCAACTCCAGCGAGCCGGGCACTCCTGACTGATACACTACCGAAATTTTGCGGATATGCCAAGCTGCGACTCAGCATCCGCGCTTCCAATGATGCACCCCGTTGGAACGGTCGGCGCGCAGGACCTCGCGGCGCTCCAGGTATTCCAGATGCGCCAGCACTTCGAAAATGGCGAAGCGGTAATGAAAAGGCGTCAGGTGCCGGTTCCAAAGCCGTTCCGCGATCTGGTGGGCTGTATCCGCGCCGCCCTCGACCAGTTCCACGATGCGCGCACAGCGTTCCGCATGGTGCTCGCGCGTCTTCCGAACCCATTCGCGGTGTCCGGTAAACGGCGCGCCGTGCGATGGCAGGACGAGGTCCACATCGAGCGCGGCAATCGCATCGAGCGAGGCAAGGAACTCGCCCAAAGCGTCGCGGCCCGGCTGCCATCCGATGTTTGGCGAGATGTGCTCGAGGACATGATCGCCTGAAATCAGCACGCGCCGCGCGCGATCATAGAGGCACACGTGGCCGGGTGAATGGCCGGGCGTCCACAGCACTTCGAGCACACCGTGCGCCGTAGCTATGCTCTCTCCGCCGGCGAGCGGGCGGCCGGGCGTCAACGGCTCGAAACTCTGCTGGATTTCGAACATAGAAGACGCGACCAGGGATCGCATTTCGGGCGCCACGCCGGCGGCGGTCAGGACCTGCTGCTGCCACTCGCGATGCAGATCCATATTCGTGATGTGAGAGAGCAACTCGTGGTCCGCCCAATGCAGATCGAGCGGCGCGCCGGTGAGGGCCAGAAGGCGGGAGGCCAGGCCCATATGATCGGGGTGGATGTGCGTCAACAGGATGCGGCGAATATCGAGCCACCCGACCGACAGTCCTTCGAGCGCGCGGCCCAACGCGTCGAAGCACGCGTCGGTGCGCATTCCGGTATCGATCAGGAGGCGGCCCGTCTCCAGGCGGACCAGCCAGACGTTGACGATGCCGAGCGAAAACGGCAGCGGCAGTTCGAGCATATGAATGCCGGGAACCACTTCGCGATAATCGCCGCCAATTTCGAGATAGGGAGTCAAGCGCTGATCCTAGCACAGTGGCCTGGTGGCTGAGTCCGGCCAGTCTGGTGAATTGCGGCCAAACCACTCTGACGGATTCGATGCAACAAAAAGAGATAGCCGGTGGCCCACGAGTTGCCCTATGCGGAGCCAGGTGGCATATGAAAAAAATACTGTTGACTCTGTCTGTTGCGTTGATAACACTGGCGCCCATAAGCGCTTCGGCGGCGATTCGCGGGTTCGTGGGCTACGGCGGGTATTGGGGTCCTTATTGGGGTCCGGCTTACTACGGCTACGGGTATCCCGCGGCGGGACAGATTAAGCTGGACACCAAGGTGAAGAACGCGGAGGTATTCGTGAATGGTGCCTTTGCGGGCACCACGCACGATGCCAAGTCGATGTATCTGCGTCCTGGGTCTTATAACATCGAGATTCGCGAGTTGGGAACAACGAAATTCGTCCAACAGGTTTATGTGGTGCCTGGCAGGACCATGCATCTGCGCCCGCAGTTGTAACTATTCGGCTTTAGCGGGCGACTCCGGCACTCGAAAGAGCGCGATGGCCTCGCCTTCGACCAGCAGTTCCGGGCGGCACAGCTTAGCCTGAATGGCCGTGGAGGCGGGGAGCGGATCGAGGTCCTGCTCTTTATAGAATGCCGTGCGTTCTTCGTTGAACACGCGATAATCACGGTCGATATCGCGCAGGTAGAAGGTCGTACGCACGATGTCGTGCCAGGTGGCGCCCTCCGCCTGCAGCAGGCCGGTGATGTTCGAAAACATGCGGCGGCATTGCGCGCGGAAATCGCCCACATGCACGGTTTCCCCGTTTTCATCGATGCTGGCGGTGCCGGAGATCAGAAGCACCGCCAACCCATTCAGGTCGATGCGCATGCCGCGCGAAAACGAACTGGGCCGATCGTAATCGTAAGCTTCATTGAGCACACGCGGTTCGGTGATGGCCCGCTTCTGAACGGCTGCCCCGCTGATTGAGAGCAACTCCGGGTCCCAGGGAGAAATCAACGAGAGGCTCCGTTGGGCTGATTGTGGCTGGCCAGTTTGGAACGCAGGTCCTGCGCCCGGCGCCAGGTTTGGGCCGCATCTTCGGAACGGCCCAACTTGCTATAGGCGGCGGCCAGCTTGTCCAGCACGGCTGCCGAATCAGGTTTCAGTGCGGCGGCCTTTTCCAGATGTTCCAGTCCCTCGGTGGTTTCACCCTGCTGGCATAGCATCGCGCCCAAGTCGGCCTGCACCCCGGCATTGCTGGAATCGATGGCCAGGGACTTTCGATAATTGGCGATGGCTTCGCCGGACTGGCCATCCTGCGCCAGCGCCAGTGCCAGTTCCGCAACCGCAAGTGGGTCCTCCGGGCTGAGATCGCAGGCCTTGCGGAACTCGGCCAGCGCCCCACGCGGGTCGCCGGTCTGGCGCAGCGCATACCCCAAATTCAGGTGCGCCCGGCCGTCGCCCGGATTCAAATCCAGAGCCTTGCGCCATACCGTGATCGCATCGCCGAACTGGTTCCTGGTCATTAACTCGATGGCGGCATTCTCCATCTTGTAGAACTCGGTGGCTAGCGGATCGATCTTTTCCAGGCCGCCCTTCGGAATGTTGGCGAACTCCGGCAGGTTGACCGCGCGATTGGAAGCCGTGGTGTTGTCGACCAGGATAGCCGGCGTATCGTTGCCGTTGGCGTCCAGGTGCGTCAGATATAACTGCGTATAAGGCGAGCGGCCCTTGGACGAGAAAGCCAACCACCGCCCGTTAGGCGAAAAGGTGTGCCACGAGTTCATCAGCGGGGTGTTGCACTTCATCAGCCGGGCCTGGCCGCCCGTGGACGGGACGATGTAGAGCTTGCTATCGGGGCGCTGCACCATTCCGTTGCGGCACTGGACGAATACGATCCAGCGGCCATCCGGCGACACTTTCGCAAAACTGTTGCTCATGCCGTTGGCGGACGCGCCGGTGATGGGCTCGGCCTCGCCGCCCTGGCCTTCGTTGAAGGGGATCCGGAAAAGGTCATACTGGATCTGCAGTTCGTTCGGGTCGTTGGCATAGAGGGCCAACTTGGATCCCGGCGGGTAGGGGCTTTTGGCTTCCGCTCGCGCGAACACGATGTATTTTCCGTCGGGACTCCAGACGGCGTTGGTCTGCACAAAGCGCGGATCGTTGGCTCCCGCGAGCGGCTGCAGCCGTTTGGCGTCGCGATCGTACCAGGCCAGAATGCCGCGCGTGGGATAGAACACCTGCAGGAAGCGATAGTCCAGGAAGTTGGCGACGTAATACTTGTCTTCGAGAGTGCGGCCGCCGACGCGCTTGGCGGCATCGGGATCGTCAATGGTCGACACCACGTATCGTCCGTCGGGCGAGATCTGCGACATGAATGCAGCTCGCAGCCGCGGCACCTTGGGATCGCGCACGGTGGGCCATTTGATGACATCCTCGGTGCGGATCGCCGTTTCTTTCGCCACCGGAATCAAGGCGTACAGCCCGCGGTCGTTCTGCGGTCCATCCACGTCCAGTCCCAGCGTTTTGCCATCGGCGGAGAAGGAATGGCAGTTGGCGCAAGTCGAGATCTTCTGCATCACCACCCGGCTGTGCGGCTCGTCGAGGTAGCGCAACCGCCACTTGATTAGTCCAATTGCTTCGGGTGCCAGCGGCCGGATCACGCCTTTGGCGCCCTGGTTGGGCATCAGCGGCACATCGCGATAGAAGACCGGGGCACCCACCGGGTCGCGGGAAGTTTCGATTTTCACCTGGCCGCTCGAGACCGGCTGCTGGGGGGCACCGTCGCGATATCCGGTGACCACGATGACGGCAGGCGATTCCACGGAACGTTTTTTAATTGCCGCCCAGGTTTCGGCGTCGGGTATCCAGGTGTGCGCGGTGGCCTGCTCCGGTGTCAGCTTGGGAAGTTCGTTGTTGGGCGAAACGGTTTCGGGATCGATCTCGCCGATGCGCAACCGTTCGCCGGATGATTTCACGCGGATGGCCGCGGCATGGTCCGCGAAAGTTATGTCGATAGCCCAGGAGGTGGCATTGGCCGCGTGGTCGTGCCAGAGAAACGTGGGGGGCGTAATTTCGGGCGGAAAAACGGAACCATCCGCCGGGTAATCGACCGTGATAGCTGCCAATCCGCTGGACGGTGCCTGGGGCGCGAATCCGCGCAGCAAAAGAAATGAACCGGCGCCAGCAATTCCCGCGACAAGCAGACACGCCGTGTATAGTGGCGCGGGCTTGCGGGCCGCAGCCATAAGGTCCAGGAATTGCATTTTAGAGCCCCAGTTTCCACTTAGTATACACCTAGGCCGCCTCCGGCGTGGAAGACAACAGAAGTCAGGAGCCAGGAGTCAGGAGTCAGAAGTCAGAATAACCGGCGTCGTGCTGGACCCCCTGCGGCGCGCATGGTCCGCTCAATTCACTTCATGATCAGCACGGCCATCCGGCCGTCTGTCTGCAGGTTGTCGCCCGTGGCGTTCTGTCCATTCCGCGGCACACTGGGACGGTCCACCATGAGCAGGGATTCCACCAGTCCTATCAGCAGCATATCGTTGACGACCTTCGCACGTTCCACATCGATCTGGGGATCGATCTTGTGAATGAACGTGCGGTCCTCGGCCGAGAAGTCGATGCCGGTATCGTGGGTGGCGGCCGAAACCCACACCGGCTGCCCGTGGAACTGATCGGGCCGCAGCCAGATGCGCAGATGGTGGCGCCTGGCAAAGGTGTTGTTCAGCTTCTCAAACACCATATCCGGCGGACGGCCATCCAGGTAAAGAATGGATACCGGCGCTTCACTATAGCCGCGGTCCTCGGCGATGGCACGCAGCGTCTCGAATTTGGATTTCTCCCCCAACTTGGAAGCCGGATGCCAGCCGGCCGCGGCGAAAGCCCCCTGCACCTGTGGCTGGCTGCCGATGAACATTAAAGTGGTAATGTCGGAGGGCTTGGGTGGATTCTGTGCGCGCGTTTGAAACGGCTGCCGGTTGACCAGACCGGCTAACGCGCGCGGGTCGGCCACCGGTTGCAGGGCCGCATCGGGTCCGGCCGGCGGCGGAGCGGTGAGGGTCAGCGCGGCGGTCAATTTCAGATCCATTTCGACGCCCGCGTCGTAGGCAATATCGCCCTCAGCCTCTTTAAATACCGCGCTCTTGGCGGCGTTCAGGAAGCCGCCGATGCCCGCGTACTTCTCGGTCACTTTCGAGATACCCGAGTCCATCCGCGCGGAGAGAGTTTCGTTGGCCAGTATGCCTTGAATCTGGCCCTTATCGTCTACACTCTCGCGCGCGTTTTCGACGGCCGTCAATTGAGTATGGACAGGTATGCTTTGGCTGCCCATTTCCAGTTCCCTGAAATCCAGCGCCAGCATTGCGCGCACGGTGGGATCGGTGGCGGCGCTCGCGAAGGTCACCACGCCGCGCAGGCGGACTCCGGCGGGGATGGCCGGCGCACCGTTGACCGCTATCGGCGCGATGACGACGGCCTCGATCGGATCGTTCGGCCGCGAAGTGTTCGAGGCGATCTTGGTCTGCAGACGAACCTGCAGTCCGGCGCCGGACGGGACGTCGATGGCGAGCGCCGGCAGCGCCAGGCAGCCGATCAGCAGGAGGCTACTTCGCAACCAATTCAGATACAGGGCCATCGACGTCCTCGATCCGGATCTTGAGGTTCGTGCGGGCATCCAGCTTGGCGACCGGCACCTCGAAGCGCGCCACGATCATGCGATCCTCGGATTGCCGCGCCGGGATTCGGTCGCGGGGGATCAGCGACGCATTAAACTTCTGGCCCAAGATGGGGTAATACTCGAAGATCCGCTTGGCATCCACTTCGGGCACGGCTGTGCTGGTGTAATTCTGCCCGTCGGCGCCGGTGGCGGATACATCTACGCTGCGCACGACAAAGGGGTAATCCGACGGGTTCACGAAACGGAAGTCGACCACCGCCAGCGAACTGTCATCGTTCATCCCCATGGTGCGCACCTTGAGGATGGCCCCCTTGAGTTCCACGTGGGCGCCGCGCTGGAGAAAGAGGATGACGGCCACCGCAATCAGGACGAAGACCAGCCCGATACCGAAGGTCAGCAGGAATTGTCTGCTCAGGATGGTGGGACGATCACCTGGCTCGTACGCCATATAGGAAGATCATACCAGCAGGAGCGGCCCAGGCCCGCCATCGCCTACGCCCATATTGCGAGGCCGCCATCGAAGGAATGGCTGATCCGGGAAACGGTTACGGGTGCGCCACAGCCGATTTCGGCTCCGGGTTGAGACCGTACTCGTTGAGGATGACGATATCGACGCGGCGGTTGTGGGCGCGTCCCTCTTCGGTATCGTTAGACTCCAAGGGCACGTTATCGGCATAGCCGGCCACCGCGAAGCGCTGCGCGGGGATATCGAATCTGGAGACAAGCAAATCGAGCATGGCGATGCTGCGCGCGGCCGAGAGTTCCCAGTTGTTCCGGAAACGCGAGTTGTGAATGGGCACGGCGTCCGTGTGCCCTTCCAGCCGCACCTGATTCGGTAATGCGGTGATGGCCCTCGCGATCTTCTCAATGCTGGTATAGGTTCCTGTGTACACGATATCGTTGCCGGATGCGAAGAAGGCGGCTTCGCGCAGGCTGATCACCAGACCGCGCTGCTCCAAGGTGACTTTAATCTGGCCTTTCGTGATCTCCAGTTTCAGAGCTTCGCTCAAGGATTCCACGGAGCCGGCCAGTTCCGCGGGAGGCGGATTCTCGCGCAAAATAGGTTTCGAGCCACCCGGGCCCTTTAGCATGGCGTTGCCATTGCCCTTCTCGTCCTGAGTGCCGCCCAAGATGGCCCGCATCACGGATTTTACCTGGCCTTCCTCGAGCGCTTTGCGAACCGACTCAGAAACCCGAGCGGCTTTGCCGTGATCGGTCTGGGCCGTGGCGAACATCACTACGAAAAAGGCGAAGAGCAGCGTGATGAAATCCGCGTAGGAAACCAGCCAGCGCTCGTGGTTGGCGTTTGCTGCGGCTTTGTGTCGGCGCGCCATATCATCCCCGCTTTACTCGGCGGCGGCCCCCGCGGCCTGGCCGGCAGCCCGAGCAGGGCTCTCCTGGGACACCTTTTCCGCTTTGGCGGCCTTTCCCGGTGCGGGCCGGTTTACATAAGCCTCCAGCTTGATACGGATGAGCTTGGGATTCAACCCCTCCGCGATTCCCAGTACACCCTCGAGCATGAGCTCGCGTATCTGTGCGGACGCCTGCAGGCGTGATCTGAGCTTGCTGCCGGCCGGCAGAAAGAAGATATTCGCCGATGCCACGCCGTACACCGTCGCCACAAAGGCTACCGCGATTCCATGGCCCACTTCATCGATATTGGCCAGGTGTTTCATGACCTGGATCAGCCCCAGGACCGCACCGATGATCCCAATGGTAGGTGCATATCCGCCGGCTGCTTCGTAAACCCTGGCTTCAGCCTCCCCACGCTGCTCCGCTATCTCAAGATCCAGCTCCATCATGCGGCGCAACTCTTGCAGGTCGGTCCCATCCACTGCCAGGTTCAGAGCCTTACGCAAAAAGGGGTCCGCAATTTCCGCGGTTTCATCTTCCAACGAGACGATACCGTTCTTGCGGGCTTTAGTGGCGTAAACGATCACTTGTTCGATGATGCTTTGGGGCGAATGACTGGTTTCGAAGAAAATCACGGATAGCTTGCCGGCGGCGCTGCGGAGAAGATCCATTGGCGTGGTCACCATGACGGCTCCCAGGGTGCCCCCCAGGACAATGATGGCCGCGGTTAGTTGCGCGACATCGGTTACTTTACCCTTCTCGAGCACCAAGCCACCCAGAATGCCGGCCATCGCCAGGACCAAGCCTCCCAACGTCGCAAAATCGGGCCGGCGTCCGGAATGTGTCTTCGGGGCATCAGTTTTGGGCGCGGTTGTCTCCGGCATGTGCTACAGGGCCTTCGCCCGGTTCGCGGGCTCGCCGCCAGGGGCGTCCCGCTCCGACCGGATCAATGGACAAGCCAGGATTCCGGTGAAAACAGCCCGGCGGAACTCCACCACACGGCGTACGACTTCCTCCGCGGTTTCGAGCACCACCAGCTTTTGTTTGGTGGTCAACGCGATCACCGTATCTGGTGTAACTTCAATCGAATCGATAAGGTCCGCGTTGAGCACGAACGGCAAACGATTGAGGTGCGTCAGGTGAATCATGGTTTCTCTATTGCTTATCGGCTGGCCCAGTGGGAGCTGCGCCAGTCTGCAGCAGAAAGCCTCGCTTCCGGCCGGCCGCGACGATGTTCCCGCCAAACCGTAGTTTGCCGTTGAGCAGGCCGTCCAACGGCCGGCCCACCGGAAAGTCAAAGGCCAGCACGTCACCTTCCGTCAGGCGCAGAAGATCCTGCGCCAGCAGCTGAGGACCCCGCAGACGAACTTCCAGGGATAGCAGCGATGGCCGGATGCGCTCCAGCATGGCAGCCTGCTCGGTCTCGGTGGACTGCGTGCGGCGCATGGACCACTGCTGGTCGAACTTTTGCCGCATCATCTTGGCAATGATGGACGGCACCGCGATGTTCATCATGCCGACGTTGTCTCCGATGCGGATTTCGATTCCCACCGCCACGACTGCCTCGGTGGGCGCCAAGACGCGCAGGAATTGCGGCTCGGTCTCCACGGAATGGATGGTAAACTCGATGGGAGCCACGGCCTGCCAGGCTTCTTTGAGATCATTCAGAATGATGCGGAAAAGACTGTCAAGCAGCTTCTGCTCGATTTCGGTGATCTCCCGCCGCAAAGCCGCGGTGGACTTGCCGTCGCCTCCCAAGAGCACCTCCAGAATTGGAAATACCAACGCCGGGCTCAACTCCAGCAGTCCGTAACCGTCGTAGGGCCGCAGCCCCAACGAGAGCATGCAGGTGGGCGATGGCAGGCCGTTCAGAAACTCCTCGCAAGAGAGCTGCTCCACGCTTACCAGGTTGACCAGCAGATACGTGCGCAGATAGGCGGACAGGCTGGAGACCAGATTATGAACGAACGTTTCATGAAGCTGGTGAATGGCGCGCAATTGAGACTTGGCAATGCGATCCGGACGGCGGAAGTCGAAGGGCACCACCTTTTTGGCCGGCGACTCCTGCACGTGCGAACCGGCCGCATTGTTGAATAGCGCGTCGATTTCCTGTTGTGATAGCGTGCGGTTCAAGTTATGATGTCCCCCTTACTCTATCGGCAGGAGAAGACGCCGCTTTAGCCCCCAAACGCAGATTTGCCAGCCGCCTGCCGATGAGATGTGAGGGATCGCAGGGGTCCCTGGAGCGGTTATATGGATGTCGCGTCCGTCAGTAATCCGGCCCAGCCTCTTCCAGCCGTATCGGACCCAGCCAACGCCAATTGGCTCGTGGAAAGCAGGGAACTGATCCGCAGCGTCAAGGCAATCAACGCCTCCGAACTCTTCGGCGAAAGCAGTGAGTTGACCTTTGTCCTGGATCGGGACACTAAGCGTCCGGTGGTGCGGGTGGTCGATCGGGAATCGGGAAAGGTCCTCTGGCAAGCGCCGCCGGAGTATCTGCTCAAATTGGCGCAGACCTTGGGCCCGCACGACGCATGAGAAAACTTCCCCGCAAGTCCGCGCGGGTTTGAACGATATGTAACTTGAGGAGATCCGATGCCGCCGCAAGATATTTATCTGGAAAGTCAAGTTTTAACCGCAGAACCAATCGAGTTGGTACGCCTGCTGTATCGCGCCGCGGGTGATGCCGTGCGCAGCGCCAGCGCCCATTTGGCCGCTGGGCGTATCTTAGAGCGCTCTCAGCAAGTAAACAAAGCCTATGCCATTTTGTCGGAGTTGACCGTTACGCTCGACCCCGCGCGCGGCGGCACGCTCAGCCATAGCCTGGCGGAATTGTACGATTACATGCAACGGCGCCTGGTGGAAGCCAATCGGCTCCAGCAACCGGAACTGCTCGCAGAAGTAGAAAGGCTGCTCGCGACCCTGCAGGAGGGTTGGGATCAGATCCAGACCAATCCACAAGAAAGCGCTTCCCACAGCAGCGCGGCTAGCCCGGAAAGGCCAGTTAGCCCAGAAAGAGAGGAGGAGTTTACCGGTTACGGCGAATACTCGGCCGTCTACGCGCCAGCCGCTACCGGCTACGCCTCGTCCCAATATGCTTCCCAGAGTTGGAGCGCGTGAAGGTGGGCGGACGCGGACATTACGGTGCCGCCGCGCGAAGAGAGGTTCGCCGGCGGCAAAGGGCTGTGGTGGAAAGCGCGAACGAGATAGTGGCAGCCGGGGCGCCCGAAGACATACGCGCCCTCAATCGAATAGCCGACTGTCTATGGCACCCGCGCCGATAGACTGGAAACGATCTGCTTACTCAGGCCCAAGCCCCCGCTCTGGGCCAGGGACTGCGCAAATTGCTCTTCGGCTAATCCGGCGGCAGTGGCATTTCCCGCGTCCTCGCCGCTTCCCAACCAGCCGGCCTCGTCGCCGTGCGATTCCTTGAGCAGTTGCCCGATCATGAGCGCTTCGAATTGTTGGGCGGCGGCTTCCAGGGTCTTGGGAGCCCGCGCGGGGGGTGCGTCCACTACAATCGGTGCGGAATTCGCGAGGGTTACTGGCGCGCTCATCAGATTACCTCCAGTTCGGCATCGAGCGCGCCTGCCGCTCGCAGATTCTGCAGGATGGCGATCACGTCCCGCGGAGTGGCGCCGATAGCCGACAGCGCGCGAACCAACTCTTCCACCGTCGCGCCTTGCGGTAGCATGATGTTGCGCGCGGCCTGTTCCTTCGCATTCACGCCCACCTTGCTGCCGGCGACGGTAGTCCCGGAGGATAGGGGCGCCGGCTGCGAGACATCCAGGCTAGTCTGAATCTCGACGGTCAGATTACCGTGCAGGATGGCCACCGGCGCAATCCGTACGTCGCGGCCCATGACAATCGTGCCCGTGCGCTCGTTAACCACCACCCGCGCCGGCCGGTCCGCATCCACCGTGACGGTTTCCATGTCCGCGATGAAATCGATAGGCCGGTTGGCAAAGGACGGCGGCACCACCATGTTGACCAACGCGGCATTTTCCGCGCGCGCCGGCAGCGAACCCGCCGCGCCGTATTTGGCGTTGAGCGCGGCGGCAATGCGCGCAGCCGTGGTAAAGTCCGCATACCGCAGTTGCAGGTGTACGAAACCCTTGGGGGCCAGAGAAGGCGCCGGACGCTCCACGATGCCGCCTCCGGGCACGCGTCCTACGGTGGGATGATTCACCGTCTGCGTGGTGCCACCTTCTCCAGCCATGAACCCGCCCAATACCAGTGGACCCTGGGCCGCCGCGTAGACCTGACCGTCAGCGGCCTTCAAAGGCGTGAGCAATAGTATGCCTCCTTGAAGATTCGTAGCATCTCCTATGGCAGCGGCCGTGACGTCCAGGTGAATCCCGGGCTGCGCGAAGGGCGGCAGGGTGGCGGTGAGCATGACGGAAGCTGTGTCCTTAACACGAATGGTGCCGCCGGGTACGGAAATTCCCATGCGCTCCAACAGGTTAGCTAAGCTCTGCGGCGAGAAGACGGTCTGCTGGGTGTCGCCCTTTCCGGCCAGGCCCACTACCAGCCCGTAACCGATCAACTGGTTGTCGCGCACGCCTTCAATTCCCGCCAGATCTTTTAAGCGCGTGCCGCACGGTGCGGGTGTGGCCGTGGCCGCCACTGCCAAACAAAAAGCCATCCATCGCATAGTGTCCTCCAACCTTAGAACGGAAGCAGTCCCAAAACCAGCCGATAGAGGAAGTTAGGACGCCTGATGGCATCCCCCACCACTCCCTTGCCGTTTACGGAGACTTCCAGTTGTGCGATCAGGTCCGACTGCACTACGTTGTTCGGCCCCAAGTCCGCCGGCCGCACCACTCCCCGCACTGTGATCATTTGCTGTTCGGAGCTCACGCGGATCTCCTTGACCCCCTCTATCACCAGATAACCGTTCGGCAGCACGTGAATGACGCGCGTGCCGAGCGTGGTAGAGATCACCGTGGTGCGCCCAATCGTGCCGGACCCTTGAAGTTGCTGGTTCCCAGAGGCCCCCAGCAGATTGGCCAGTGTGCCAGCGGCCTTCTGCGGTCCGAGTACGCTGGTGATGGAAGAGGTGACGCTGGAGGTGCGGGCGGTCTGGACATTGCCGGTACTTAGTGCCGAAGCGTTCTCCGCTACCAGCACCGTTACCGTGTCATTCACCCGGCTGGCACGCAAGTCGCGCGCCAGATCGGCAAACAAGGCAGACGACGACCATAGGGAACCGGACGAGGCGTCATTGTTAGCTCGCGCTGCCGCGGTGGCCTCCACCACATAGCGCTCCAATGCAGATGGCTCGGGCGGCTTATCCGGCTTCTTCTTCGAGGCGGCCCAGACCGGGGCACTTACGCAAACTAACGCCATCAAAGCCACGATTGTTGTTCTTGTTTTCATCGGCTGCCTCCCGCCGCATACGGCGCTTCGCTCCCCGCTAGCACCAGACGCCGGCGATCCGTAACCGTAGCGCGCAGGGTCTTTCCGTTCCCGGCATTGCGCACTGCGATAGTTTCGCCCCGCCTTCCGGAAGATAGCGCTTCTGCATCCAGAAGCACGCGCGCCTGGCCGACTCTCATCTCCACGCGAACCAACTCGCCGCGCACTACATCAATTGGCGGGTCGAGCCATTGCCTCTCAATCACCGTGCCCGCCGGAATCGGCCGTCGCGGCACCCAGCCTATTACTTGTGAAAGTTCCGGCAGACCGGGCGTTCCTTCGTAGGTTTCTTCGCGCAGTTGGGAGAGCTCGATCGGGTGGCCGGGAGCCAGCGCTTCGGTCGAGATCGCGCGCTTGCCTGAAACCTGAATGCGCACCTTGGCCCAGACCGGAAAATCGTCACGGCCGGGCGCGATCACCGCACCGCTCCACATCAGAATAGAATTGGCTGGGTCCGCCCGCAGCCGGGAAAGAGGAAAGCGCAGTTCGCCCGATGGAATAGGTTGACGGCTGAATTCCAGCACTTCGATACTTGCAGCGGGCATGGCCGCGCGGAGAGCCGCTCGCACGCGCTCGCGTGTAAGCGTCTCTACAGGCCGCACGAAGCAGGCTTCCCGGCCTGGCTCGGGCGACAATCCATACCGCCGGGCCAGGCGCGCCAACTCCGCGGCTTCGTAGGTGCGGCGCGCGCCGGGCGGCGGCGCGGAACCCAGGACCAGGTCCGGTGCCAGATCCGCAAAAGCAGGCACGGCCCGCGCCATATCGACCGCCAGAATACGCTCGCCCGTAACCGGCAGACATTGCGGGTTGGCCGCCGCCAGCGTGGCAAACAGCAGAAGGAGTATTCGCGGCATCATTGTTGCACGAGATTGTTAGTCTGTTGGTACATCTCGTTAGCGGCCGTCACCACCTTGGAGTTGGCTTCGTAGGCACGCTGACTGACGATCAAATTGACCATTTCCTGGACCACGCTCACATTGGACTGTTCCGTGTATCCCTGTTGCAATGTACCCAGCCCCGTGGCGCTGCCGGGATTGCCCAGCGTGGGGTCGCCGGAGGCTTCAGTGGGCGTGTACAGGTTGCCGCCCACCGTGCTCAGCCCCGCCGGATTCTGGAAATTGGCGAGCTGGATCTGTCCCGCGACTTGGGCCGCGGTCTGGTTGGGCTGCGTGTAACTCACCGTGCCGTCAGCGGCAATGGTGATCGATTGGGCATCCGCCGGGATGGTGATCTGGGGCTGTAGCGGATTGCCGCTGGCCGTTACCATATTACCGTTCCTGTCGAGCTGAAACTCCCCATCGCGCGTGTAGGCCAATTGCCCGTTGGGCTGCATCACCTGAAAGAAGCCCGATCCCTGAATGGCAATATCCATGGGGTTATCCGTCTCAGACAGGCTGCCCGGGGTGAAGATGATCTCGTTGCCCACCGGACGCGTGCCGAGTCCCAATTGCAGTCCGGCGGGAACCACGGTCTGCTGGCTGGCGGAGGCTCCCGGCTGCAGGAGATTTTGGTAAAGCAGGTCCTGAAACTGGACCCGCCGCGCCTTGTACCCGTTGGTGTTGGCATTCGCCAGATTGTTGGCGATGTTGTCCACGTTCATCTGTTGCGCCGTCATTCCACTGGCGGCACTGAAAAGCGCTCGCATCATAAATTGTTTGCTCCTTACGTTCTGAAATCTACGAGGCCACGCGGGCTACTTCTTCGATGGTCTGCTTATTCATCTGGGCCCCCAGCGTGGCCGCTTTTTGCAGCATTTCAAACTGCCGCATGACGGCCACCAGACGCACAGCCGATTCCGCGGCCCCCACGTTAGAACTTTCCAGCTTCCCCTGCTCCACCTTGACTGCAGTGGCCGGCTGGGAGGCCATCGCGGTGTGAAAGTAGCTGGCGCCCTGCTTCACCAGCGCACTGGAATCGTCGAAATCCGCGATCTCCAGGCTGCCCAGAGTCTGCCCGTTCTGGCGCACCGCGCCATCGGCGGTCACCAAAACGGCGCCTGAGGGCTGGACCTTAATACCGCCTCCCGCGACCGTCCGCACGGCATATCCCTCGCTGGTAACCAGAGACCCATCCGCCGCTACGCGAAAACTCCCATTGCGGGTGAAGAGGCTCCCGGAAGGCCCATCCACGGCGAAAAAGCCTTTACCCGACAGGGCCAGATCCAGGTCACTGCCGGTGGCCCGCAAGGATCCTTGCGAAAAATCAGTCCAAGGCCGCTCGATAACCGGCAGGGTGGCTGCCGATCCGTTCTCCGCGCCACCGGCTTCCGCCGATACATAAAGGTTGTAGAACTCGCGGTCGCTTTTGTAGCCGCCGGTTTCTGTGTTGGCCAGATTGTTCGCCAACATGTCCAGCGATTCCATGCGCGCCCGCATTCCCCCGGCCGCCGAGATCGTCAAAGTATCCATGGCACACTCACACCTCCCTCATTGCAAGCCTCGCGCCGCAACGGCCGCAAACAAAACGAAGGAGTTTGCCATACGGGGCCGGACAACTTTCTGGCGC
This sequence comes from Bryobacterales bacterium, assembly GCA_963818855.1. Taxonomy (GTDB): domain Bacteria; phylum Acidobacteriota; class Terriglobia; order Bryobacterales; family Bryobacteraceae; genus Bog-159. The sequence continues at coordinate 852,319 of CAWFUH010000003.1, forward strand.
GGAACTCGCCCGCGGCAATGTCTTGGCGGCTGTGCGCCGGATAACTGCTGGAAAACCAATGCAACCCTTTGGTGGCTCGCATGCAATCCATCCAGGCGTGATCGCGTCCTCTGCGGAAAAACCGGTTGACCTCAGCGCTCAGTCATTCGCTATGAGCCGCGGCGCTGCCTCCAGCGCGGCAGCGCCCGAAGAACCTGCGCACGCCTTCCGTTCGTTTCTGGATGGCAGCCTGTCCACTGGCGGAGCGGTCGAGCCGGGCGAGCCAAGGCAAAAACCCAGCGGCGAAAAGTCGGATAAGGCAGACCGAGCGGTTACTACTGTTCAGCTTCCAGTTGCCGTCCCGCCGTCGAAGCCACTCGCCTTCGGACTAGGATTATTAGACTACTCTGGAGCGCCGGTTGCCGCCCCGCCGGCGAAGCCACTCGCCTTCGGACTAGGATTGTTAGACTACTCAGGAGCGCCGGCTCCCAGTCCCGACGAGACGGATCTCAGCAACGGCTCTCTTTCCCAGCCGGACTGCGCTTCTCTGCCGCAAGCTCGTGATTCCAAAGTTGATCCCGGCAAGGAGTCGCCGGCCGGCCGCGAAGCACCGGCTTCCGACGTGGCGTTTGGGGCACGGTTGCTCGCGGACCAGTCTGAATCGCCAGATGAAAACACGCCCACGAATCAGCGCGGTGCTTCGAATTCTCCGGCTGCAGAGCAACGGGATGCCGCGGCGCCGGCCGCTATCGTAACCAAAAGTGCGGCCGCATCCGGCGATCGCTCCGCCGATTACTTAGCGTGCAATTCTTCAGGTGGGCAAGCATACCTGGACAGCAGTTGCACCACGGCAGCGCCTGCGTCAGCCGCCCAGGAGGCGCCACCCAGTGCCCCGGCGCAAACTGCGAACGTGGCGCCACCGGCCCAAGTGGAACCGCCAGAGCCGACGGTGCAGCCGGTGTCCCGGAATCTCTCCCTGCACCTGGGCGATGGCCCGAACGGCGTGGACATTCGCATGGCGGAGCGGGCCGGAGAAATCAAGGTGACGGTGCACACCCCGGATCGCGATCTGGCAGACTCTTTACGTGCCGACCTCCCGGATCTGGTCGGCAAGTTGCGGCAGACCGGGTTCCAGGGGGAAGTCTGGCGTCCCGCTGCCGGCGCGCAAGCGGATGCCGGACGCCGCAATGGCTCGGACGCGCCATTGTCTCAAGAACATTCGCCGGGTGGCCGCAGAGAGGGCCGCCAGCGCCATCCGCAGCAACAGCAGTCTAAGAACCAATCCCGCTGGGCCGGGGAATGGGAATCGAGTCAAGGCCCAGCACAGGAGTCCCGGATATGATGTTACAACCCTTAGCAAACTTGCCGCACAACCAGAACAGCACTGCGGTCCAGCCGGCCACGTCACCGGCTACGACCGCTTCCAGCTCGGGTGGCACGGTGGACGGCGTCAACGAAAACGAGTTCTTACAACTCCTGGTGGCGCAAATCCAATATCAGGATCCCACCAATCCGACCGACAGCACTGCGTTCGTTACGCAACTGGCGCAGTTCAGCTCGCTCGAGCAGCTCGTCGCCATTCACAGCGATCTCGACAGCCTGTCGCAGTCGGGCAGCACCAGCACCAGTACACAGAGCACCAATTCTACGCAAGGAGTCAATCAATAAATGTTTGCAGCATTCAGCACCGCATTATCCGCTTTGGATGCGAATGGTGTGGCCGTCGATGTAATCGGCAACAACCTCGCCAATATGAACACCACCGGTTATAAGGAAAACGTCGCCTATTTCCAGGATCTGGTGAGCGAATCGATGAACGGCGGTGAAACTCAAGTGGGGTTCGGCGTGGCCCCGCCCCTGACCATCGCGCAATTCAGCCAGGGCGCCATACAATCGAGCAGCGGACCTCTTGACTCCGCCATCCAAGGGAGCGGCTTCTTTGTCGTCAACAGCAACGGCGCGACCCAGTACACGCGTGCCGGCAGTTTCCAGGTAGATCTCAATGGGAATCTGCTGACACCCAGCGGAGCGCAGGTCCAGGGGTGGATGGCCACCAACGGAGTGGTCAACACCGGCGGAGCGATCGGTAATCTCACGGTGCCGCTGGGAACCCTGCAAGCGCCCCAGGCCACCCAGAATATGACACTGAGCGCCAATTTCAATGCGGCCGCCACCACCGGCGCATCGTCCGACTGGTCTGCTCCCGTCACGGTCTATGACTCGCTTGGGACTGCCCATGTAGTCACCCTCAATTTTCAACAGACAGCGGCAAACACGTGGTCGTATACGGCTACCGTGCCCGGCGCGGATGTGAGCGCCGGCACGCCGGGCACGCCGTACGCCCTGCCCAGCGGAACCGGCACACTGACCTTCAACAGCAGCGGACAACTCACCAGTCCCGCGGCGGGCACGCCGATCAACTTCGCTATCGCGGGGCTGAACGACGGGGCGGCGAACATCAGCGTCAATTGGAATCCTTACAATGCAGCCGGCACCAGCACTCTCACCCAGTTCGACCAGAGTTCGGCCGCTTCCGCCACTACGCAAGACGGTTCCGCCGCCGCCCAGCTAACCAGCGTGAGCATGGGGAACGGCGGCCAGTTGCTGGCTACCTATTCGGACGGGCAACAGTCGGTGGTCGGCCAACTCGCCCTCGCCAGCATCCAAAACCCGCAAACTTTGCTGAACGTCGGCGCTAACGATTACCAGTTGACCGCCGAAACCGGCGCGCCGTCTATCGGTGCGCCCAGCAGCGGCGGCCGCGGCACCATCGTAGGCGGAGCGCTAGAATCCTCGAATGTGGATATGGCCACCGAACTCACCAATTTGATCGTGCTGCAGAGCGCTTACCAGGCAAATTCCAAGGTGGTGACCACCGTGGATGCAATGGCTCAGTCGACCACCAGCCTGATCAGCTAGGAGCCACGCGGACATGACAGTGATGGAACAGATTGCCGCATTTGGCGACGTGCCGGTAGACATCGAAGCCGAACTGGATCGCCGCATCCTCAGCGTGGCGCAGATCCTGCAAATGGAGCCCGGAAGCCTGATCGGCATGAAGCGCTCGGCCGGCGAGAACATCGACCTGTATGTCGGTGGAACGCTCATCGGTTGCGGCGAAATTGTGGTAGTCGAAAACACGCTGGGTGTCCGCATCACCGATTTCAACAGTGAAGCGTATGACATCGGCGGCTAGAGGATAAATGGAACCTATACGACAAATGTTGGCGGTTAGTGCTGTGCTGGTGCTACTGGGGGCCTCCCTATGGTGGCTGCGCCGCAGAGGACTCGTGCGCCGTGTTTCCGGGGGATCCCGAATGCACGCCCTGCAGTCCGTGGAGCGGCTGATGCTCTCGCCGCAACATTCGGTGCATCTGGTGCGTTTGGCCGGCCGCGGACTGCTGGTGGGAACATCCCCGGCGGGATGCGCGGTGCTCGAAACCTTCGCATGGGACAGTTTGGAGTCCCAGCGCCCCGCCGGGGCGGCGGAGGTCCGCTGATGTCCCGCCGGACGATAGCCGCGGCCGGCATGCTGCTGCTGCCGCTGACCGCCTGGGCGGGACCCAAAACCGCCCCGGCATCCTGGTCCGTCGCCGGCAACGCCGGTTCATTAAGCGCACCCATGCAGATTGTTCTGCTGCTGACCGCGCTGACCCTCTTACCCGCGGCATTGGTATCCGTAACGCCTTTTTTGCGAATCACCGTAGTGCTACATTTCCTGCGGCAGGCGCTCGGTACGCAGACCGCGCCATCCAACCAGGTTATGGTGGGGCTGGCGCTGTTCCTGAGCCTTCTCACCATGCAGCCGATTGCCAGCCAGATCTACGAGCAGGCCTGGGCACCCATGGAAAACGGCCAGATGACCGTGCAACAGGCGGCCGACGTGGCCGCTAAGCCGTTACGCCAGTTCTGGCTGCGCTTCGCCCGCGAGAAAGACATCGCCCTGTTTCTCGAGGTCTCGCATTCCCCGGCGCCGCGCACTCCAGCGGACGTAGATCTGAAAGTCCTGATTCCGGCTTATATTCTGTCGGAGCTAAAGGCCTCCTTCCAAATCGGCGCGGTGCTGTACCTGCCTTTTTTGGTCATTGATCTGGTGGTCGCCTCGGTGACCCTATCGGTAGGCATGGTGCAGTTACCGCCGGTCATGATCTCTGCCCCGTTCAAGATTCTTCTTTTCGTGCTGGTAGACGGCTGGAACCTGGTGGTCGGCTCCCTGATGAAAAGCATCACCTGAGGACCTTATGACTACGGACGCCGTCGTTGAAATTCTACGCCACGCGCTGTTGGCGGCATTCTGGATCGCGGCGCCATTGATGGCGATCGCTTTCGCCGCAGGCGTGGTGATCAGCCTGGTCCAGATCGTGACCTCCATCCAGGACACGGCCTTCAGCACCATCCCCCGTGTGGTTGTGTTCGTGGTGGCCATTCTGATGCTGATGCCCTGGATGATCCAACGCATGACGACTTACACCGCGGCTTTGTTCGGTGATCTGGGTCGCTATGCCCGCTGATCTGACGCTTAACCTTTCCACGCTTTACGCGTTTATGCTGGTGCTGGCACGCGTTTCGGGAATATTCGCGCTGGTGCCGCTGCCCGGCTTTCAAAGTGGACCCCGGCTGGCGCGCATTGTCCTGTCGCTGTTGATCACCTTGGCGCTGTTTCCGCTTTGGCCGCGCATCGACGCCACCCACGTCGATGCCGGCCGCCTGCTCTTCTGGGTACTACCGGAAATCGCCGTTGGGGTCACCATCGGCCTCGGGGTGGCCTTCATCCTGGAGGTCTTCCTGGTGGGCGCACAAATCCTCAGCCTGAACGCGGGCTTCAGTTTTGCGCAGACCATCGATCCGACCACGCAAGCCGAGTCGGGCGTCCTGTTGGTATACGGGCAGTTGGCGGGCGGGATGATCTTTCTGGCTTTGGGCCTGGACCGGGAGGTGATCCGGACGCTGGCTTATAGCCTGCAGGTACACCCAGCCGGTGCCCTGATCACACAGTCCGCGGCAGAGGCGGTCGTCCGCCTCGGCGGGAACATGCTGGAACTGGCGGTCCGGCTGGCGTTACCGGTCATCGCCTTGCTGGTGCTGACAGACATCGCCCTGGGGCTGCTGGGACGTCTAAACGCGCAACTGCAGCTGTTGACCTTGTCGTTTCCGATCAAGATGACCGCCGCGCTGGTGCTGTTGGGTTGGATCACCGTGCTTCTGCCCAGGCTCCTCGGGCCCTTCGCCGGCGTGGTTTTCGGAACGCTGCGCCAGGCGCTGCGCTTCTAACGGGAAAACGCTGTGGCGGATAACGGCCAAAAAACTGAAAAGCCCACACCTAAGCGCCTCGAAAAGGCGCGCAAGGAAGGACAGTTCCCTACTGCGCGCCAGTTTGTGTCGGCCATGCAATTCACTGTCTTCGTGGCGTTGCTGCAGGCGTGGGGCGGGGAATGGTTCGCCGAATTGCGCCGTTTAATGCGCCAGGCCCTCCTGGCAGCCTTCTCCGCGCAGCCGGACGTGCATGCCCTGGAGATAAGCCGCCACTTGCTAGGGAGCGCCCTGCGCCTGCTGGCGCCCGCCGCCGGCGTGCTCCTGCTAACCACGCTCGCTATACAACTAGCCGCCACGCAGCTCGGGGTGAGCTTCAAAAAACTCGCGCCCAGTCTAAAGCGACTGAGCCCGTTATCCAAACTGCGCGAATTGCCCAAGCAAAACCTGCCCGCGCTGCTCCGAGCCGCAGTGATGCTCCCGCTATTCAGCATCGCTGTATACGGCATCATCCGGGACAATCTGTTCGCTTATATGGCCCTCCCTTTTCAAGGGGTGGAATCCGGCTTCCGGCAGGTCTGCGGCTCGCTCGGCACACTGCTCTGGAAAGCCTGTGGCGTCTTCATCATGTTCGGCGCGGTGGACCTGCTCCGGCAACGCAGCCGTTACAACAAAGACCTCCGCATGAGCAAGCAGGAAATGCGCGACGAGTCCAAGGAAAGCGAAGGCAATCCCCAAATGAAGGCGCGCATCCGCCGCATACAACGCGACCGCCTGCGGCACAAGATGATGAAAGAAGTCCCCAAGGCCACGGCCGTAATCGTCAATCCGACACACTTCGCCGTGGCGTTGCGTTATTCCATGGACTCCATGGCTACTCCGGTAGTAGTCGCCAAAGGAAAGAATTACCTGGCGCTACGCATACGGCAATGCGCCACCGAAAACCAGGTGCCCATCATCGAGAATCCGCCGCTGGCGCAGGCGCTTTACCGCTCGGTAGATGTGGGGCAGGAGATCCCGCCGCAACTGTATCGCGCCGTGGCCGAAATCCTCGCCTATGTATTTAAACTCATGAACGGCCGATTACCTAAGTAGTGGTAAGCAGGAACGGAACGCGGAGATAGGTGGAAATGGCAGCAGCGACAGCAGTGGCGAAAACGGGCCGGAAACCGCTGGATTTTCTCTCCAGCGCAGCCGTGGCGGATCTGGGAGTGCCGGTAGCCGTGCTCGCCATCGTGATGGCTCTGATCTGTCCATTGCCGCCCTTCCTGCTGGACTTGCTGCTGGTGGTGGACATCATGATGTCGGTCATCGTCATGATGGTCGCCATGTACATCATTCGCCCGTCGGACTTCAGTGTCTTCCCCACCACCCTGCTTCTGCTGACGCTCTTTAGGTTGGCGTTGAACGTGTCTTCCGCGCGGTTGATCCTGCTCAACGGCAATACCGGGACGTCCGCCGCCGGACACGTGATCGAAGCCTTCGGCAGCTTCGTGGTCGGTGGGAACTATATCATCGGAACGGTGATCTTTCTGGTCCTGATCGCCATCCAGTACATCGTCATCAACCATGGCGCGGTGCGCATTTCCGAAGTCACGGCCCGGTTCACCCTGGATGCCCTGCCCGGGAAGCAGATGTCCATCGATTCGGATCTGAGTTCGGGACTGATTGACGAGGCCGAAGCGCGCCGCCGCCGCAAGCAACTGGCGGCCGAGGCGGAATTCTATGGTGCCATGGATGGCGCCTCGCGCTTCACCCAGCGCGATGCGATAGCCAGCATTATGATCACCGCCATCAACATCGTGGCGGGTTTTTTGATCGGCGTATTGCAACACGGCATGGAACTGCGGCACGCGCTCGAAACGTATACGGTGCTGACGATTGGCGACGGCCTGGTTACGGTTGTGCCGGCTCTCATGATTTCGGTATCGGGTGGCCTGATCATTACCCGGTCGGGTTCCGAGACGCGGCTGGGAAGTGAGTTTCGCAAACAGGTCTTCGGAAGCGCGCAACCCCTGCTGCTGGCGAGCGGCGTCTTGATCGTGCTGGCAATCTTGCCGGGCATGCCGGGAATCCCGTTCCTCTTGCTAGGGCTGGGGCTCGGCACCGTGGGCTGGCGCTTGCGCTCGCAGCCGGCCGCCAAGGAGCAGGCGCCTAGCGCAGCCAAGCCCGCGCGCGAGAGTCTGGAAGGACTGCTCAAGGTCGAACCCCTGGCGATCGAAGTAGGGCTGGGACTGGTCAAGATGGTGGAAGGCGGCCAGAATTCGCCGCTGCTGAAGCGCATCTCGGGCATCCGCCGGCAACTGGCCTCGGACATGGGCTATCTTTTGCCGCCGGTACGGGTAGCTGACAACTTAGGGCTGCGCGCGCGGGAATACGTAATCTCGCTGAAAGGCGCCGAAATCGCCCGCTACGAGTTGCCGCAAGGTTGCCAGCTGGCGATCCCCACCGGCAAGAACTCCAAGGCCATCGAAGGCGCGCCCACGCGCGAGCCGGCGTTTGGATTGGCGGCCTGGTGGATTCCCGACCAACGCGTCGAGCAGGCCCGCGCGGCCGGCTACACGCTGGTCGACCCGGTCAGCGTATTGGGCACCCATATCGCGGAACTGGCGCGCCGGCATGCACACGAGCTATTCTCCCGCCAGGATGCCAAGAAGGTGCTGGATCTGGCGGCGGTCGATCAGCCCAAGATGGTTGAGGACCTGGTGCCCAAACAGCTTCCGCTCTCCGTGGTGCAGCGCGTGTTACAGAATCTGTTGCGCGAACGTGTCTCGATCCGCGACATTGCCTCCATTCTGGAAGCCCTGGGTGAGGCGGCCTTGTCCACGCGCAATCTGGTGCTGCTTACCGAGTTTTCCCGGCAAGCCATCCGGCGCACCGTGGCTAAGCGCTTTTTGGACCCCAGCGGCAACCTGCCGGCTTTTTTCCTGGACGCTTCCATCGAACAGGCGGTGGAGTCCGCGGTGCAGCACGGCGAACAGAACAGTCATTCGAGCATGGCGCCGCAGACTATTCGGGAGATTCTGGAGCGCATTCAAAGGAAAGTGGGAAATCCCGAGGGACCGGTGGCGGCAATCACCACCTCCGGCGCCCGTTATTTCTTGCGGCAAATGGTGGAACCTACGTTACCGAATTTGTTCTTTCTGTCGCATAACGAGGTTCCGGCCGGCGTGAAGGTGGTATCGCTCGGAATCATTCAGTAAGAGGCAGACATGCGAATCAAGTCTTTCTATGCAAACACGGTGGAAGGGGCGGTGACCCTGGCCCGCCGCGAGATGGGGGAGGAAGCCATGCTGGTGGAGTCCCGCAAAGCGCCGCTCGAGAACCGCCACTTGGGCGAGTACGAGGTGGTGTGCGCCCTGGTGCCTGAAGCGGAGCCAGCCGCCCAGCAGGCGTCCGAGAATGCGGGCGCGCAGGACGTCCGGTTGTCCCGCGAACTGGCCGAGATGCGCCGCCAACTGGACGTGATGGGAAAGACGATTACGCGTTCGGCATGGAGCGGCGCGCACCGGTCATCCGCCAGCCCCGATATGCCGGAATGGCACGCCCGGCTGATGGCTGCCGATATAGACGGTGAACTCGTGCAGGAAATTCTGGACGGCGCCGAACGCCGCGCCACGGCCCAGGCGGGCGGGCTCGAAGAAGCTGTAACGGCGGAGATCGTCCAACGCCTTCTGGTAGACGGCTCAGTCGGCGCCCAGAATGGACCGCGCATGATCGCGCTCGTGGGTCCCCCTGGCGCCGGCAAAACCACCACGCTCGCCAAGCTGGCGGTGACCTGCGGGCTGGCCATGCGCCGCCCGGTGGCGCTGGTGTCGATAGACGATTTCCGGGTCGCGGGTGCGGACCAGCTGCGCTCGTATGCCGCCATTCTGGGCATCGGATTTCAAGCCCTCGATAGCGTCGGCGCGCTGGCGCAGACCCTCGCTGAACACCAGGGAAAGCGGCTGGTCCTGATCGATACGCCGGGTTACGGACCGCACGATATGGATCGTGCCGCGGATCTGGCCCGCTTTCTCTCCACCCGGACGGATATTTCCACCAACCTGGTGCTAACGGCCACCATGAAATCCGCCGATTTAACTCATGTAGTGGAACGCTTCGAAATCTTCCGGCCAACCAGTCTGCTGTTCACCAGGTTGGATGAGACTGCCTGCTTCGGTACGGCATTTGCCTTGTCTTTGCGGCAGGCGAAGCCCATCTCGTTCCTGGGAACAGGGCAGGAGATTCCGGACGACCTCGCACCGGCCACCAAAGAGCGCCTTCTGAGTCTGCTTTGGCCGCAGACACTCAGCGCCAGGCGGTTAGCTGCATGATCGAGAGCATCATCAAGAGAACGATCGCCGTGAAGCGTTATGTCTAACCCGTACTGCTGCCCGGATACCGGAGAAGGTGCTGCCGAGGAACGGGAACGCCTCATTCTGGAGCATCTGCCGCAAGTCCGCCTGATCGCCCGCCGCATTCGCGACCGCTTGCCCGAAAACGTGAGTCTGGAAGACCTGGTATCCGCCGGGATTGTCGGTCTGATTGCGGCAGTGGACCAGTACGATCCATCCCATAACGTGAAGTTGAAAACCTATGCGGAACATAAGATCAGGGGCGCAATTCTGGACAGCTTGCGGGGCCTGGATTGGGCGCCGCGGCAGAGACGAAAAAAGGCCAAGCAGATCGAGTTCGCCATCTCCCGCGCCGAGCAGCGGCTGCACCGCTGTCCGGGCGAGGACGAGATCGCTGCCGAAATGGGTGTGGCTCTGGAAGAATATCACCGTTGGTTGGTGGATGTGCAAGGACTCAACATCGGCAGCCTGGAGTATACGGGCGAAGACGGTGAAGGCAAGGGTCTGCTCGAATACCTCAGCGACGATCAGGCCCTGCTGCCCTCGCGCATCGTGGAACGGTCCCAACTCGAACAACTGCTATCTGACGCGATTCGAAAAATACCTCCTATGGAGCGCACCGTGCTAGGCCTCTATTATATTGAAGAGCTGTCGCTGCGGGAGATTGCCCAGGTGGTGGACCTGCACGAGTCGCGCATCTCACACCTGAAGTCGCAAGCCATTCTGCGGTTGCGTGCGGATATGGAGAAGATCTGGCCGGCGCAGGCTGGAGGTGTGATGTGAGCGGCAACGCGAGCCCGGCGCGCTGGTTCGCCGAAGAATGGACAGAGCAGTTGGGCTCCGTGCTGGAGGCGCTGGCCGGAGAGCGTCCCAAGCTGGCTTGCACGCAGGCTGCCGCGGATGCCAAGCTGTCGGTCTCGAGCGAGGAGATCGGCGAAAAGCATGGCGCGATCTCCTGGTGGCAGCATCGCTTTCCATTACCTGGCGAGCCGTCGTTCTGGATCGGCGCCCCTCGTAACGCGTGGGCCCAGCTGGCGGCGCGTGTTTTGGGTGCGGCCGGTGTGGAGGATGACTCCCAGGCGCGTGAAACCTATCTCGAAATCCTGCAGCAATCGTTGGGCGAATTGTCTCGCAGCGCGGGGCGCCGCTGGGAACGCCAGGTGGACTGTTCCGGAAGCGAATCTGCCACGGCGCCCGAGGCAGGCGAATTCTACACGGTGACAGCCACCTATCCTGACGGGATAATCCCACCGCTGCTGGTCACCGTTACGGGCGACCCGCAGAGCCCGCCAACTGAGGCGGACTCTGCCGCCGGGACACGTCCGACTGCCGCAGCCGCCGCCGACCCGGCCAGCCCGGCATCGCCCCCGTCCCGGACGTTTAATCTGCTGATGGCGGTGGAACTGCCGGTCAGCGTCTCGTTCGGCCATGTAAAACTTCCACTGAAGGACGTCCTCAAGCTCACCGCCGGTTCCATCATCGAGTTGAATCGACATGTGGATGAGTTGGTAGAGGTGATTGTCAATAACTGCGTGGTTGCGCGTGGGGAGGTGGTGGTGGTGGAAGGCAACTATGGGGTGCGTATCCATGAGATTATGACTCGTCAGGAACGCCTGGAGGCCTTGCCATGAGTTTCCTTCCCGGCATCGCCTGGAACCTCGACATCGTCTTGCAGCCGCTGGTGTCCTATGTACTGCTGGTGGCGGGTCTGGGATTTTGTTTGTACCTGTTCGTGACTCTCAAGGCCGAATCTCGAAATTTGCTGGGCCGCTGCCTGGAAGAAAACAAGCGGGTTGCAGCGCTCGAAAACGCGCTGGGTGAGGCGCGCCTCGCCCTGCAGACGCTCGCAGCCGACGTGCGGGTGGTCGAGCAGCAAACCGGGATGCTGGTGGCGCCCGCGCCGGCGCGGTCGGGCCTTAATCTGAGCAAGCGCACGCAGGTTTTCCGCATGCACCGCAGCGGCCAGGACACGGCCGGAATCGCAGCCGCACTAGCACTGCCACGTTCCGAAGTGGACCTGCTCATCAAAGTGCACCGCATCATGGTGGAACAGATCTGACTGAATTAGGGTTTCCGGCGCGAAGGACTAAAGTCTTTTTTGGAGCCAGCCGATCCTCTTTATAGCTATGGATAATGTGGAACGAGCCCGGCTGTTGTGGATCGCCGCCGACGATGATCCGATGACCCCCGCCAGCATTGCCGAGATCGGCGGATTTGAGCTCGAGCGCGCCACCGGCGTTCCCGAAGCCCTGGAATTCCTCAGGCGCTCGCGTATAGACGCCGTTCTGATTTGCTTTCCCCTTGCGGAGTACATCCCGGCCCAGGCGCTGGAGGAACTGCAGTCCGCCGATGGCACCGTCCCGCTGATCGTCTGTGATCCGACAGCGCGACCGGAAGATGCCGTACGTTTGGTGAAGTCGGGAGCCTTTAATGTCCTCGGCGGAGACGCCGGACCGCAGAAACTGGCCGGCGCAATACAAGACGCTATAGAAGGCCGGCGCAGCCGGGAGACGGTTTGCCCGGCCGCCGATGAACCATGGCGGCAGATGTTAATTGGTTCGAGCCGTCCGTTTCAGGAAGTGGTGCAGTTGGTGCGGTTGGTGGGAAACCGCCGTTCCACGGTGCTGATCACCGGCGAGACGGGAACCGGCAAGGAGATGGCTGCGCGGGCCATACATATGGCCGGGCCGCGCGGCCGCCTGCCCATGGTATCGGTTTGCTGCAGCGCGCTGCCCGAGAACCTGCTGGAGGCTGAGCTGTTCGGACACGTACGCGGGGCTTTTACCGGAGCCGTCAATCAGCGCATCGGACGCTTCGAGCAGGCCAACGGCAGTACGCTATTTTTGGACGAAATCGGAGATATGCCATTGGAGTTGCAAGCCAAGCTGCTGCGGGTCCTGCAAGAGCGGGAATTTCAACGCTTGGGCAGTTCCGACACCATCCGCGTGGATGTGCGAGTGGTGGCGGCCACCAACGCCGACCTGCTGGAACGCGTGCACCAGGGCAGCTTTCGCGAGGACCTATATTATCGCCTGAACGTGGTTCCTGTCCGGCTGCCGCCTCTGCGGGAGCGCCGCAGCGACGTGGCCGCGCTGTCCTATCACTTCATCCGGAAGATCTGCCGCCAGGAGGACCTGCCGGAGAAGCAGATCTCACGCGAGGCGCTGGCCCGTTTGACAGCCTATTCCTGGCCCGGAAATGTGCGGCAGTTGGAGAACACGGTGGAACGCGCGATCATCCTAAGCGGGGACCGCGCCACTCTGTATCCCGCCGACTTCCCGCTCGAAGGCCAAGCCTCGCGCCCAACTCCGGCCGCGGCGCGCAGCAATGCGAATTTTGTACAGGTGCCCGATGACGGGCTGGATTTTGAACAGACCGTGGGGCAGATCGCGCGCGGTATTCTCGAACAGGCGCTGCGCAAGACGAACGGAAACAAGAAAATGGCGGCGGATCTCTTGCGCCTCAAACGCACCACGCTGGCTGCGAAATTGAGGAGCCTCGAAACCAACGAGAGCGAGCTGACCGAGTTATCGGACTTCGTGCACTGCGCATGAGGCCGCCGCATCTGGAGAATGGAAAACAATGCCGGAACACATGAGCTTAGCTGAGGAATCTTCCGCCGCCGCCCCACCGGCCGGTGCGCGCCTCGGCTTAGCCGCCTTACATCGCGTGCTCGACGCACATCACGCCTGGCTGGACAAGCGTTCGGATGGTCAACAGGCCACTCTCAGTGGTTTTGTATTGGCAGAGGCCGCTCTAGACAAAGTGAATTTTGCGCGGGCCGACCTGAGTTCGGCGAATTTCCTCAATGCGGCACTGTCCGGCGCCAATCTGAGCGGCGCGAATCTCCGTTTCGCCAACTTCCGCAACGCCACCCTGATCGACGCGGATCTGTCTCAAGCCGACTTGACGCAAACCAAGTTCGAGAGTGCCTTACTGGCAGGCGCAAACTTCGCCGGAGCCCGGCTTCTTCGCACCGTCTTTCGCAGCACCAATCTGCGGGAGGCCAACCTTCTGGAGGCTAACATGGAGGGATGCGACTTCGAAGGCGCCGTCCTCCGCGAGGCCCGGCTACTCCAGGCCAAGGTATTCGACTGTAATTTCGCGGAGGCTGATTTTGAGAAAGCCAATCTTTATCACGGCGCGTTTCGCTGCTGCAAGCTCTCCGCGATACGCGCCGCCGGGTCGAACTGGGGAGCCGCGATATTGCTGAATTGCCAATTCCGCAGGGGCGAAATGACGGGCGCGCACTTCGACCGGTCGGACCTGCGCCAGAGTTCGTTTTGGAAGGCCACGCTCAGCGGCGCAAGCTTTCAGAACGCGCGCTTGAATGGCACCGATCTGGAAGGCGCGGATCTTACAGGCGCACGGTTTCACGAAGCCGCCACGATGAGCGCCAATTTTTGCGGCGCAAACCTGCGCGCAGCCCAAGGTCTCACCCAGACCCAACTAGGTCAGGCCCGCACCGACCGCGACACAGTCCTGCCAGATGGTTCGCACGGGCCTTTCCTGCGGGGGTCGGGCGCGCATCGGCCGTGCCGCCTGTAGCGAATTGCACGGCGCGGTCACTTAGCACAGCGCGGCCATCAACGCCCCGCGCGCGGTAGCGTGCAAGGGATCGCTCGAAATCCGTACCTCTGAAAGCCGCAGCGGAAACTCGCCGTCCTGCAATATCCGGCTGAAGTGGTCCAGGAAACCCTTGGGCATCGTAGTCCCGCCGCTCAGCACCAGCGGCACGGATTGCTCCAATTTGGGCAGCTTCTGCGCGGATGAGACATGTGCGCGCAACGAACCGATCAGGTTGGAAATCACTTCCTGGTAGTAAACCGTCAGGGCATTGTGTACGCGGTCCCCGCCAAAGCCGTTCAGTTGAAAACCTCGTTCCTTCGAGAGGCGCAACCGGTTCGCACGATCACCGGTCACCTCGGCGGCGCTGGCGTCGATGAAATCGCCGGCCTTTGACACGCTAAAGCTGATAACGGGCACCGACAATACGGCCAGGCAAACATTGCATAACCCACTGCCGCACGAAATACCAACGCCGCTGAAATTGGACGCCGCCAATTCCCCATACACCACCGCCAAACCCTCTTCAATCGGCGTGGCCTGATAGCCCAGTTCGGTCAGGATCTGGCGGATAGACGCTTCATGGTACCGGATGGCACCCTGCAAGCTATCGCCTGGTGCGGGGACGCTGAAGAACACCTTCTGACCTTCCACAGCCGCGCGGCCAAGCAACTTGGCTACAATCCGCTGCACCACCGCCAAACTGTGAGGTTCGGCGGGATTGAGCACTCCATTGGCCATCGGCCGCCTGGTTTCCACGTGAAAAACCTCGGCGAATTTCTCGGCATCGTTGCCCGCCACTACAATCTCCGGTCCCTGCACCTGGTGGAACACGTTTTCCCGCTGCAGCAGGCTCTCCGCCAATTTCGAGTACGGCAGCGTCAAAAAGGCGTTGAGCTGCGCATCGTACTCTTGTCTTTTATCTTTCGCGCGCGCCACCACGACGCGGCTGGTGCCCACATCGAGCCCAAGCGGTTGCGTGTAATTCTGTTCGAGGTCGTTCATGCTCGCTCCCATTCTCCGGCTGATTCAAGGCTCATCCAAAAGGATGGGCTTGCTCGCGTTGCATAGTTTCCGCGGTGCGCCGCAACCGGTGGAGTTCGGCGCCCGCCAGCGGCCGCGGTTTGCGCCCGGCCCACCACCAGCAGGCAAGCAGTGCCACCCCGCAAATGCCAGCCGCCCAAACCACGGTTCCCGTCCAGCGGGGCGCTTTAACGCGCTGCCGCGCTCGAGGCCCTTTCCAGCACGACCGTCAGTCCCCCGTTGAGGTCCGGGGAAGCGCTAGCTTCCGGTACGCAGCACGCGGCCGCATCGGCAATGCGTTGCGATTCCAGCTGCCTGCGCTTCTGCCACACCCGGAAGTTATCCTGCGCGTGCGCCAGCTCATCCAGATTCATCTGCATGCGTGCCATGTATTGGCTGTTGACGCGCTCCATGTCCGCCTGCAGAGCCCGGTTTTGTTCCTGGATGGCCGCTTCGAAGTTCTGCAGATCGCGCTGGCGCGCCTCTTCGTAGTCGTTCAGTACCCGCTGCCGTACGACCGCGTCCTGCAGAATCTCATCCGTATTCGCGCCGCCCGCCTCCAGCGCCATCATCAATGCCGCCCGTTTGGATTCGCCGGACATGCCACGCAAGTGCGCGCTGCTCAGCATCTCCGCGACCTTCAGAACGCCGTAGGAAAGCCGCGGCGGCTTCACGGCGCCCCCCTGGTAGATCTGTTCGAACTCGGTCAACAGGGCTGGCGCGTGCTCCGTCTTGGCCGCTCCCGGACCCGACAGATGAGCACCCGTCTCTTCCGGCGCGACTACCGCGGTCACTCGGCCGTTGCTCCCGCCATCATGTGCACCGGTGGGCTCTTCTTTGCGGTCCCCGTTCGATAGCTGCAGCATTCGCTTAAACAATCCGCCCTCCTCATCAGACGCCGCCGCCCGGCAGGTGCCTTCGCGGCGGGCATCGTGTTTTCTGTTTCTCCGCTCGGGTATTTCCTCAGTAGTACTCTTTCTCGAAATTCCTCTCACCGTATTTTTGCTGAAGCCTTTGCTGAAGACGGGGCCCCTGCACCCAAATCCGCACGCTAAGTCAAACGCCATATATAAAACCGCGAAACGCATAAGATTTTTTGCCAGCCCGCACGACATATGTAAAAGGTCAACATGCCTATGCCATGGCTGGAACGGCGTATGAAGCGCGAGGCGCGCGAATACGCCGGCATAGTTCGCCTGGCGACCTCGATCCGCGACCCTGTCTTGCGCCTCCGCTTCTTGCGAGTTGCCGCACCTGGCACTTCGCGGGTGCGGAAGCGGTCCCGCCCGCGCCTTGGCCATTGGATTCTGTGGGGGGCGGTTTTCCTTGCGCTGCTCATCCCGTTCCTGGTGAAGTTGGCGGCGGATAAACCGGAACTGCCACCTGTCCCGCGGAAGCCTGCGGCGCCCCTACCTGCCGGCCCCTTTCCCACCGCGGATCGCCGTGAAGCCGTACCCGTGTGGTTGGTCGAACAGAGCGCCGATTCGGAGGTCTACAGTAATGGCCTGCGCGTGGATACGCACTTCACGGTCCCCAATCGGCCCAGGCTCTATATGGCCTTCGAACGCCAGGGCGCGTCTCCCAGAGGCCGGCAGCGGCGCTCGCAGCCGGCCGGAATCGTTTATCACATCAGTGAAAGTTCCCAGGCTCCGTTTGCAGCGCAAGATACCCCGGTATTGAAGCGCCTGGGAGAATCGTTGCTCGAATACATCCGCCGTGAGCGCTCTTACCACTACCTGATCGATCGCTTCGGCCGCGTGTACCGCGTCGTCGCCGAGTCCGACACGGCCTACCACGCCGGCTATTCCGTCTGGGCCGATGACCAGTTCTTTTACGTGAATCTCAACGACAGCTTTCTGGGAATCTCCTTTGAGGCCCACACGGATGCCGCCCAGACCCGGGAAATCGTGAATCCGGCCCAGGTCCGCGCCGGCGCGGTGCTGACCGAAATGCTGCGCAGCCGGTACCAGATTCCCGCCGGGAACTGTGTCACTCACGCCCAGGTCTCCGTGAACCCCTCGAATATGCTGGTGGGCTATCACACCGATTGGGCGGCGGGCTTCCCGTTTGCGGAGATTGGCCTGCCTGATAATTACCAGCGGGCGCTGCCGTCGCTCTGGGCCTTCGGCTTCAGCTGCGAACCAGCATGGCGTGCGGGCAATTGGGGCGGCATCGAGTCAGGTGTGCAACTGGCCGAACAGGAGATCCTGCGCCGGAGTTCCTCCGCGGGCATTTCTCCCGCGGCGTATAGGAAGACGCTGCGCAAGCAGTACCGGGCTTGGCTGGCCGAAGCCGGGAAAGGCGCATGAGCCACGGCCGGCATCTTCGTTAACCGGGTTCCGGCTCGGCTGGCCGATACCCATTTTCCCGGAGCACGCGGCGCGCCGCCTCTGCCGCATCCGGCAGCACATAAAAGAACGCGCCTGTGCGTATCCGCTGGAAAATGAAGCCGCCACGATATTCATCGGCCTCGACCCCATAGTTCACCCCAGCGCTGCTGAAAATCGCCTCCAGCTTTAACGCCTCGCTCAACCGTTTGGCGATATACACCAGTACAGGGTCCCGGCCATCGAAAAACGACGCTTCCTGGCGCATGTTTCTTTGAGAGGAGCGGCCACCGCCGCCATCTTTCATATCTTAAGAGATATTTGGATGGAAGAATTGTTAGCAGGTCCGCCTGTGTCTCCCATCAGCCGGGAAGAGGAACTCCATTGGCTGGCGCTGACCCTGGTCCCCGGTCTGGGCGCCAGGAACGCGGGCAAACTGCTCGATCGCTTCCGCACCCCACAAGCCGTATTTCGCGCCTCGCGCACCGAATTAGAGGCGGCCGGCGTCAGTGGCGCGGTCGCCCAAAGCATCTCGAGCGGCTGCTCTTTCGATGACGCCCTCGATCAGCAGCACAAAATAGCCGAGCGTGGCGTGGTGATCATCGCGCGGCACGATCCGCGCTTTCCGGCTCTCTTGCGCGAGATTTTCGATCCGCCCATCCTCCTGTTCGCCCGCGGACGGCTGGATCTCCTGCAGCCCTTCCACTTTGCCATTGTCGGCACCCGGCGGCCCACCCCTTATGGCCTGGCAGTCGCCGAAAGGCTGGGAGCCGACCTCGCCCGCGCCGGGCTTAGCATCGTCAGCGGCATGGCGCGCGGAATCGACACGGCTGCACATCGAGGCGCGCTTTCAGCAGGCGGCGATACGGTGGCGGTTTTGGGCTGCGGGGTAGACGTGATCTATCCTTCGGAGAACCGCAAGCTGGCCGCCGACCTGGCGGCCAAAGCCCTGATCATCTCCGAGTTCGCCATGGGATCTACGGCATTTCCCCAAAACTTCCCCATACGCAACCGCATCATCAGCGGTATGAGCGCCGGGGTCCTGGTCGTTGAAGGCGCCCAATACAGCGGCTCCGCCATCACGGCCAAACTGGCACTGGACCAGGGCCGGGAAGTCTTCGCCGTGCCGGGCAACATTACCTCGAAATTGAGTTGGGGGCCTAACCTATTGATAAAGCAGGGCGCCAAGCTCGTCCAGGACTGGAATGACGTGATTGTGGAACTGCCCGCCGAAGTTCGCCGTCAGCTAATCGAGCGGGGCCGCACACGCCTGCTCGGAAGTGCGGGTGCATCCCAGGACGGTGGCCGAGCATCGGAGTTAGAGGGAAAGGCAGAGGGATCGCTGCCCGAAGTTGGCCGCCGGCTGCTTGCAGTTCTGCAGGTGGATTCCGCCAAACACTTGGATGATCTGATTCAGATTGTTGAGGATAGCTCAGCTTCCGAACTGATCGCCGCGCTGTTCGAGCTGGAGATGCTGGGTCTCGTCAAACAGCTCCCTGGAAAGAACTTCGTGAAAGTGTGGTAGCCTCTGGGATATCTAATTGAGTCGTCTGAAGTCGTGTTATGCCTAAAGCTCTCGTAATCGTGGAATCGCCCGTCAAAGCGAAAACCATTAATAAATATCTGGGCAAGCAGTACATCGTAAAAGCTTCGCTGGGTCATATTAAGGACCTTCCCAAGAAAGATCTGGCCGTGGACGTGGAGCACGGCTTCGAACCCCGCTACGAGATTATCGAGGGCAAACGCAAGCTGATCAATGAGTTAAAGCAGAGCGCCAAGAACGTTGAATCCGTCTACCTGGCGGCCGACCCGGATCGCGAAGGCGAAGCCATCTGCTCCCACTTGCAAGAGGAGCTGCAAGGCAAGAAAAACGGCGAACCGCGCATCTACCGGGTGATGTTCAACGAGATCACGAAGAATGCCATCCAGAAGGCGTTCCAAAATCCTGGCATGGTGGATGAGAAGCTGGTGGACGCCCAACAGGCCCGCCGCGTGCTCGACCGGCTGGTCGGATACAAGATCTCGCCGCTGCTGTGGGACAAGGTCCGGCGTGGGCTCTCCGCCGGCCGCGTGCAAACCGTAGCGCTACGCGTGATCGTGGAGCGCGAAAGCGAAATCGCCGCGTTCGTCAAAAGAGAATACTGGACCCTCGATGCGGAGCTGGCCGCGCGCAAACCGCCGCTGTTGAAAGCCCACCTGGTCAAGAAGGATGATCAGACCCCGGAACTTACGAGCCAGGAGTCCAGCGATCAAGTGCTCGCGCAGCTCGAAGGCGCCGACTACGTGGTCAAATCGGTCTCGACCCGCGAGAAGCGCCGCAATCCGGTGGCGCCCTTCATCACTTCCACCCTGCAGCAGGAATCCTCGCGCAAGCTGCGCTTCAGCGTGAAGCGCACTATGATCCTGGCGCAACGGCTCTATGAAGGTATCGAGCTGGGCAAGGAAGGCGCGGTGGGCCTCATCAGCTACATGCGCACGGATTCCACGCGCATCTCCGAAGACGCATTGCAGGAAGCGCGCGCCTATATCGCGGTCAAATACGGGCCCGAGTTCCTTCCGGAATCCGCCAACATTTACAAAACGAAGAAAGAGGCGCAGGACGCGCACGAGGCCATTCGTCCCACCTCGATGGAATACAGCCCCGACGACGTGGAAAAATATCTGGCCGAGGACGAGTTGAAGCTGTACCGTCTGATTTGGAATCGTTTCGTGGCCTCCCAGATGACGCCTGCCGTCTTCGACCAGACCAGCATCGATATCTCGGCGCGCGGCAAGGACGCGAGCGAGTACCTGTTCCGCGTTACCGGATCGGTGCCCAAGTTCGATGGCTTCTTGAAGATCTACAAAGAAGGAAAAGACGAGATCGACGAGGACGAGGAAGAGGAGAAGCACCGGCTGCCGGCCGTGACCGAGGGCGAACATCTCAAGCTGCGCGCACTTCTGCCCGAGCAGCATTTCACCGAGCCGCCGCCGCGCTACAACGAAGCCACGCTGGTAAAGAAGCTGGAAGCCGATGGCGTGGGGCGTCCGTCAACTTATGCTTCGATTCTCTCTACCATTCAAGAACGCGAGTACGTAAAGAAAGAAGGCGGCCGGTTCATTCCCACGGAGTTAGGCAAGGTCGTGACCGGCCTGCTGCTGGAGAACTTCGACGATATCTTCGATATCCAGTACACCGCCCGCATGGAAGAAGAACTGGACGAGATCGAAGCGGGGAAGATCGCCTGGCGCGTGGCCATCGGTGAGTTCTACGAAAAGTTCGACAAGGATCTGAAGCACGCCGAAGAGCACATGACCGACATCAAGCGGATGGAGAAGCCCACCGACTTGACCTGCGAGAAGTGCGGCAAGCCACTGGTGATCAAGTGGGGCAAACACGGCAGCTTCCTCGCCTGCACCGGCTATCCAGACTTCCCCTCCAGGGACGCGGAAGCCGACCTGGAAAAGCTGCAGAAAGACATTACGCTACGGCAGCTTAGAACCCGCAGGGAGATTGAGCGGCGCTTGAGAAAGACTCAAGAGCGGTACCCTCAAGCGGTGATCAAGTGGGGCACGGATGACTTCGTTTGCACTGGTTGCGCCGACCTTCCTAACGGAACGAAGACCGCCCTTGAAAAGCATGCGAACAGCATCCGGAGCCGGCAGTCGAAGGATCGCGATCAGATCTCGTTGCGTCTGAGCAAGATTCGGGCCCGGTACCCTCAGATAAGCGAGTTCTACGATCTGGATCTGCGAACCACTGACGAGGGCCCTGCCTTGTTCTGGCAAAGAAAAGGCAGTTTCTGTACGTATACCCGCGAATTAACTGTCGATCTGCCGGATGTGGACAAGGCTGACCTGACTGAGCAGGGCGACGAAGAATACTGCGAAAACTGTGGCCGTACCATGGTGTTGAAGAAGGGCCGCTTCGGCACCTTCTTCGCCTGCACCGGGTACCCCGATTGCAAGACCACAAAGCAAATCGGCGGCACGCAAAAGAAGCCCGACGTGCAACTCGACGAGAAGTGCCCGGTGTGCGGCAGCAACATGGTTCTGAAGACCGGCCGGTACGGCGAGTTCACGGCCTGCGGCAATTATCCTACATGCAAGCACGTGAAGCAGAAAACCATCGGCATGAAGTGCCCGGAGTGCAGCGAAGGGGAAGTGGTGGAGCGGCGCTCCAAGCGCGGCAAGACGTTCTACGGGTGCAACCGCTGGCCGGATTGCAACTTCGTCACGTGGGGCAAGCCCGTGCAGGAGAAATGCCCGGAGTGCGGCGGCCCGTACATGGTGGAGAAGTGGCTGAAGGCCGGGCCGGTGCTGCAATGTCCGAATGCGGAGTGCAAGCATAAGCAGCCGATGCTCGTACCGGTGGAAGCCCTGGCACAGTAGGTGTGCCGGCTCTCCGCCTGCTCCGAAAAGCGACTACTGCCGGCCGCAGGCTTGCAACGTGCGACATTAGAGTATCAGCCGCGGTAACGCGCACAACACCAGGCAGCGACGTCCATCCGGGCGCATCTGCGTCCGTCTGTGGCTGAAACGCCTTCTCCATGCGAAAGCTTTTCTACTGGAAGCTCAAAGCCCGCGAGATCAAACTCGGCGAGCGCACGGCCATTCTCGGCGTGCTGAACGTCACGCCGGACTCGTTTTCCGACGGCGGCAAATACCTCGATCCGGACCGTGCCTTCGCCCGCGCGCTGGAAATGGAAGAGCAGGGCGCCGACATCATCGATATCGGGGCTGAGTCCACCCGGCCGGAGTCCACGCGCATCTCCGCCGCCGAGGAATTGCGCCGCCTCGTTCCCGTGTTGAAGCGGCTGCGCGGCCAACTCACGATTCCCATTTCGGTGGATACCTACAAAGCCGAAGTAGCCGAACGCGCCCTGGAGCATGGCGCCGAGATCATCAACGATCCCACCGGCCTGACGTTTGAAGCCCAACTGGCGCGGGTAGTCTCGAATCATGATGCGGGCCTGATCCTCAATCACATGCGCGGCCGTCCCGAGACGTGGGCCAAGCTGCCGCCCCTGCCCGACGTTATGGGCGCCATCGTGCGCGACCTGGAAGCTACCGTCAGCCGTGCGCGGCACACCGGCATTGACCGCTCCCGCATCGTGGTAGATCCCGGCCTGGGTTTCGGCAAGCGCAAAGAACAGAACTCCGCGGTCCTGGCACGCTTGTTTGAATTGGCCGCGCTGGACCTGCCCATTCTCACCGGACCCTCGCGCAAGTCTTTTCTGGCGCATCCCACCGAGCGCGAAACCCTGTTCGCCACTGCGGCCGCCGCGGCGGCTGCGATCCTGGGTGGCGCGCACCTGTTACGGGTGCACGATGTGCTCGAAATGCGGGCCGTGGCGGATGTGGCGGACGAGATCGCACGGCAATCGCAATAACGCCGCGGGAACGAGGCCGCATCGCAACGAAAGCTTCGGACCACCTGCCGAGCGGGAAATTTCGGACGGTGGATTGGTAATCAGAAGTGAGATTGGCGCAGCAAGGTTTGAATCGCAGCCCACCAATCGACCAACTGCTGGAACGGAGGGCTTCGCTTTCTTTTATATTGATTCTCTCGTAAAACGCAGTTCACCGCGGCGGCTTGCTACGGCACAGGCGGATGGATCAAGGGGATCATCTCCCGGCGGCCGCGGCGGTATACCCGGAAATCGGCCAGATCCGTGGTGATCACCGGGTACCGCGGATGCAATTCGCTAAGACGAATCAGGCAAAGGTCCGCCAGATCCGGATTGCGATCCGCGTAGCGTGCCGCCAACTCCGCCAACCGCGAAATATGGTCGCTCAACACAAATGTGGAACGCACCAAGCCGTCGTGCAACAACGCGAGAACCAAAGCGCTGTTACCGAGGTGAAAGGCCGTTTCGGCCAGCACCGGTTCACAGGTCAACAGCGGTTCGGTGACCCCTTCAGCAATCCCGACCGCCCACTCATGATAGTAATCTTTCCGGTTCCCGAACGCGACCAGAAAACCCGTGTCCGCGATTGCCTTCATTTACGAGAGAAGCCTCTACGCGCCGAGAGATCGCTTGGTCCAGCAATCGCACCGGCCCAGCGAAGGAACGGACGCTTGCCAGCGTTTCGGGCCTTCTCAAGTTCTTCCCGAACGATGCGCCCCTTGGGAATACCCGCTTTGCGTGCTGCGGTCTCCAGCCACTCCGCCAGATCGTCCGGCAGGCGAACAGTGATTGCATTACTCATCTGCCCAAAGTGTAACACATGCACTGGTCCGTCCCGCCGTCGACCGGGTCACTCCTTTGAGACGCCGCTCACTGCAACTAATCCGCCACCTTCCCCATCGGGCCGTTGCGCTGCTTGGCTAGAATCAGCTCCGCCTGCCCGCGCGAGCTCTTACCCTCCGGGCGGTAGACTTCTTCCCGGAGGATGAAAGCCACGCGAGGTCGACCTCGCAACGGGTCAACTATGTACTTGACATCATATGTAATGTATGCCATATTGGACAGTGAGCTAGAACGTCGAGATTGGCGATGAATTCGAACCGGAATTCTCCGCGCTGCACGAAGATATACGGACGGAGATTCTGGCTCTGTCCCGCTTGCTCCAGCAGTTCGGACCGCAACTGGGGCGGCCTCGCGTCGATACGCTGAACGGCTCCCGCCACGCGAATATGAAGGAACTGCGGTTCAGTGCGCCCGGCGGCGAGTGGAGAGTAGCCTTTGCCTTCGATACGAAGCGCAAGGGCATCCTTCTGATTGCGGGAGATAAATCCGGGGGCAGTGAAAAGCGTTTCTACCGCGAACTGATCCGTAAGGCCGACAACCGTTTTGACGCCCATCTGGCGCGACTGGAAAAGGAGAAGAGGTAATCATGCCCACCAACGTGGACGACATAATTAAGGGACTGAGCCCCGCGCAGCGCAGGAAGGTCGAGGCCCGCGCAGCCCAGTTGATCGCCGAGGAGATGACCCTGCGCGAACTGCGGCAGGCGCGCAAACTCACGCAGGTCCGCATGGCCAAGACTCTCGGAATCACGCAGGACAGCGTTTCGAGGCTTGAAAAGCGTAGCGACCTGTTGCTCTCGACGCTGCGGAAGACCGTCCAGGCGATGGGCGGAAAGCTGTCGTTGGTGGCTGAGTTCCCGGACCGTGCGCCGGTCGTTCTGTCCGGGATTGCCGAAGACGGTTGGGGGCCCAGGGCAGCGGGTCGAAAAAGCGCGCGCGCACATGCTTAGGGCCGACGCAACAATAACCGCTCACTGGTAGTCGTGATACCCACATTACCTACGGCTGCCAATTCCGCTTGATTTCCCCTCGCAGTAGTCGATTCTCCAATATTCATGGGCAGCGGACGTTGATTGGATTCTTGCACCAACTCGCCGCTGATTATGTTATAGTCTCGATTGTACGGTGCCGTTCAGTCGCAACTATAACATTATGAGACCTCTCGCCTTCTCGCCCGATTCCTTGCGAAAGCTGCTGCTCCGCGACAAAATCGCAACCCTTCCCGATCTGAAACGTGCCCTCGGCACCGACGTCGACCTCACCGTTTTCCGAAAGCTCAAAGAACTCGACTACCTGACCAGCTACTCTCATAGCGGCCGTTTCTACACTCTTCGCGAGATCGCCCGTTTCGGAGCCGATGGCCTGTGGTCCTGCTCGCCGGCCTGGTTCTCCCGCTACGGTACCCTGCTGGCCACCGCCGAGGCGTTCATCCGTAGCTCGGTCGCGGGATATTTTGCGGAAGAACTGTCTGCGATCCTGCACGTAGGAGCGCAAGATGTCTTACGCCACCTTGTCCAGCAGAAGAGGATCGCCCGGGAGTTGATCTCCGGCCTGTTCCTCTATACTTCCATCGATCCAGCCACCCGCCAGCGACAATGTCTGACACGTCGTAGCAACCAGTCCGTTCCCACAGTGGTCGATGCCGCCCGTCTGGAAGTGTCTCCCGATGAAATGAAAGCCGCCATCATCTTGTTCTACAGTCTGCTGGACGAGCAGCAGCGCCGCTTGTACGCCGGCCTGGAATCCATGAAACTGGGCCACGGCGGCGACAGCGTGCTGGCCGAATTTCTGGGCCTCGATCCGCACACCATCGCCCGCGGCCGCCGCCAGTTGCTGGATCAGGATGTCGAGGTCGGCCGGATCCGACAGTCCGGCGCCGGACGTAAAGCGGTGGAAAAAAAACGCCCGAAGTAATCGAAGCCATCGAAATCCTGCTGGAACACGACACCGCCGGCGATCCCATCACCGGCATTCGATGGACCCACAAGACGCCTGCCGGAGTCGCCGAACTGCTGCGGCAACTCGATATCGAGATCTCAGCCAATACCGTGGCGCGACTGCTTCACGATATGGATTTTTCCCTGCGCGTGAATCGCAAAGCCATGGCCACCGACGCTAGCCCGGACCGCGACCAACAGTTCCGTTACATCTCGTCCTTACGTACCCGCTTTGAGCGCCAGGGGCTTCCTATCATCAGCGTCGACACCAAAAAACGAGAACTGGTCGGCAACTTCAAGAACAATGGCGTCAAGTGGTGCCGCACACCCGTGCGCGTCAATGATCACGATTTCCGTTCCGATGCCATCGGCGTCGCCATCCCTTACGGTATCTATGACCTGCTCGCCAACCGAGGCTCGGTCTTCGTAGGTGTCTCGCATGACACAGCAGCCTTCGCCGCCCACTCCATCGCCGGTTGGTGGAAGCGCGATGGCGCAGATCGCTACCCCCGCCGCCGGCAATTGCTCATCCTTGCCGATACCGGCGGCAGCAACAGTTGCCGTACCGGCGCCTGGAAGACCGAACTGCAAAGCCAACTCTGTAACAGCTTTGGGCTCACAGTAACCGTTGCCCATTACCCCACCGGCGCTTCCAAATGGAATCCCATCGAGCACCGCCTGTTCTCCGAAATCTCCAAAAACTGGGCCGCCGAGCCTCTTGACAGCTACCCCAAAGTCCTCAACTTCATCCGCAACACCTGCACCCGAACCGGCCTCACGGTCTCGGCTTACCTCGACCGCAGGCATTATCCAACCGGCACATCACCCGATCCAGAGCAGGTCCGCCGCCTTTCCCTCAAACGACATTCGACTCTACCCGCGTGGAACTATACGATTGCTCCGATGTGAATCTATTGTTGCGTCAGCCCTTAGTATACCGATTGTGTGCGATGGCGCCAGCGCTTCGCAAACAGCCGTATTTGCGCAGCGAGGGAGAATTGTCTTATTCGTCTTGAAATCCCCTGATAGGATGTGGTCGAACCATTCCTAATAAGCGACCGGAACCAGGCCTACCCGTTTGTCTCGGGGCCGGCGGCCTTGCGAATTGAATCCGCTACTCCAGCCATCCATTCGTCTCTATAATCGAGATCCAAGTGATGTTTGTCGAACAGTCCTTGGAGCGGCTCGAATCCGCTCGGAAAGTATCCCGCCAACTGCCTCCGAACGCTCCAGGTAACTACGTCCGCCGCTTGGAGGGCACATAGGGACCTATCGCTGCTAAACACAATCGTTTTGAGGCTGGGTAATGCTAGTGCGCTTTTTGCTTCAATAATGTCCTTCTTATAGCTATTCCCGTCATCCAGCACATACGAGATCGGCTCATGATAGTCGTTCAGCCGCGACTCAACGTCATTCATGATTGCCAGCTGAGCAAAACACGCCCCATACATGCTCAGCTTGGTTGTCCCCGCGAATACCTTACGGTACGTCTCGGTGACGAGAGTAGCGGCCACACTGGCAAGCTTGTGCTCATTGATGATGCACACCAAATCGGCGAATAGACGACGTTTTGCGTCCACAGAAATTTCCTTGAAAACGCCGTGAGGGCCGAATTCTTTCATGTGAATGGGTTCGGTAATTCCAGGTTTCGATTGGGCCCGTCTCCATTCCAGGTCAAGCCAGCAAAAGTCCTCGGGACGCAGCAACAGCCCTCCCACGACGGCTATGGGAGAGTCGCTATCGGTACCGCTCTCATCCGCGTAAAAGGTAAGCCTCGGCATTTCTCAAAGTCTCTTAAAATGGGGTCGCGCGTCGACGGTGCTCAGAAAGCCGGAGTTATTCCTCCGCCTCACCCAAATCCGCCGCCCGGTTTTCGAACTTGGTGAACTCGTGCAGGAACACCAGTTCGACCTTCCCCACCGGGCCGTTGCGCTGCTTGGCCAGAATGAGCTCCGCCTGCCCGCGCAAGCTCTCGTCCTGCGGCCGGTAGACCTCTTCCCGGAAGATGAATGCCACCAGGTCGGCGTCCTGCTCGATCGATCCGCTTTCGCGCAGGTCGCTGAGCTGCGGGCGGTGATCTCCCTGGCGCGTTTCGGGCGCGCGATTGAGCTGCGATAGCACGATCATCGGCACGTTCAGGTCTTTGGCCAGCAGCTTCATGCCGCGCGAGATCGTGCTGATCTCCTGGTTGCGATTCTCGAAGCGCCCGCGGCCGGACATCAATTGCAGATAGTCGATGATCACGAGGCCGAGTCCGTGCTCCGCTTTGGTGCGGCGCAGTTTGGCGTGAATATCCATCAGGTGAATCCCCGCCGTGTCGTCTATGAATAGCGGCGCCTCCACCAGGCTCGATGCGGCGGCCTGCAGCCGTTTGCGCTCGTCGGCGCTGAGGTAGCCGGCGCGGAACTTCTGGCTGTCCACGCGTGCCGTGGCGCACAGCATACGAGTCAGCAGCGACTCCTTAGACATTTCGAGCGAGAAGACCGCCACGGTCCGCTTCGCCTTGCTGGCCACGTGCTGCGCGATGTTCAGCGCCAGCGCTGTCTTACCCATCGAGGGCCGCGCCGCCAGGATGAACAGGTCGCCGGCGTGCAAGCCGCTGGTCTTCTCGTCCAGTTTAGTGAAGCCGGTGCTGATGCCCTTGACGCGCTTGCTGGGGTCCAGGAACGCGTTCAGGCCGCCCTGGTAATCATCGATCACCTGACGCGGGCTGACCAATCCGGTCTTGACGCGGTCCTCGCCCAGCTTCAGCAGCGTCTCCTCGGCGCCGGCCAGGATCTCGTCCGGCTCCTCTTCGCCGATCAGGCACCGGTTCATCAGGTGTTGCGAGGCGAAGATGATCCGCCGCAGCACGGCCTTATCTTTGACGATGCGGATGTAAGCGTCGATATTCAGGATCTGCGGCAGTCCGTCGTCGAGCGACACCAGGTAGCTGAGGCCGTCGCAGGATTCCAGTTCGCTGCGGCGCATCAGCTCGTTGGCCACCGTGACGCGATCGATGCGCTCACCACGCTCATTCAGTTCGCCCATGCGGGAGAAGATGCGGCGATGCTTTTCGAGGCTGAAATCGTCGGACTGCAGTTCGCCGGCGGCCTGTATATAAAGGCTGTCGTTGAGCAGGATGGAACCGAGCACGAAGCGCTCGGCGTCGACGTTGCTGGGCAGGCCCTTGTCGAGAGCTATGGAGGTCGCTGACATGGCGGATTACTCAGGGTAGCGGCGTGAAGCAGTCCGCGCACGCACTTTCTTCGGGTCTTGTTTTGATTCGCTTAGCCTCTGTATAAAACATAGCGTTCGGGCCGATTGGGGCGGCGGGCGCAAACCGTTATAAATCAGATCGCGGGGATCGACGTCGCACATCCGCGCAATCTTTTGCACACCCGTTCCACAGGGCGGCTCCCCGAGTCAAAAAACAATATCTCTATCTTCTGTTTTTACCTTATTTTCGAGGCAAGGAGCAAGAACTTTCCTTTGAAGCACACGGCGCGACTAGGAAGTCGATACCACGGGCGCCAATTGCCGGAATCGTGCGCTGAAGTGCCGCAGGAACGGGGGCTCTGCGGTAATCTCCAGCCCGCGGATCTCCTCTTTCCGCGCATTCACTTCGAGAATCGCCTCCACCACGTAATCGATGTGGCTTTGGGTGTAGACGCGCCGCGGGATGGCCAGCCGGAGCAACTCGTGCTGCGCCTGGTCGCCGAACATCACCGATCCGATTTCCACCGCGCGTATGCCGGCGTGCCGGTATAGCTCCACCGCCAGTGCCTGCCCCGGGAACTGCGCCCGCGGGATGTGCGGCAACATGCGCGCCGCATCGATGTAAATGGCGTGCCCGCCGGGTGGCTCCACGATGGGAACCCCGTGGTCCGCAATGTGCCGGCCCAGGTAACCCGTGGAAACGATGCGGTAATTCAAGTAGGCAGGATCGAGCACCTCTTCCAGGCCCACCGCAATGGCTTCCAGATCCCGGCCGGCCAACCCGCCGTAAGTGGGAAAGCCTTCCGTCAGGATGAGCAGATTGGTCTCCAGGGCAGCCAGGCGGTCGTCGTTGGTGGAGAGGAATCCGCCGATATTGGCGAAGGCGTCCTTCTTGGCGGAGAAGGTGCAGCCGTCCGCCAGCGAAAACATTTTCTGTGCTATCCGTTTCGGCGACCAGTCCGCGTAGCCCGGTTCCCGCTGTTGGATAAACCAGGCGTTTTCGGCGAACCGGCAGGCGTCCAGATAGAACGGAATCCCGCAGCGCGCCGTCACGCGGCGCACCGCTTCGATGTTGGCCATCGACACCGGCTGGCCGCCGCCGGAATTATTAGTCACGGTGAGCATCGCCAGCGGGATATGCGCGGCGCCGGTTTCCTGGATCAGGCGCTCCAGCGCGCCCACGTCCATATTGCCTTTGAAATCCAGGCGCGCCTGCGTATCGGCGGCTTCTGGAATCGGCAGGTCCACGGCCCGCGCGCCGGTGAATTCGATATTCGCGCGCGTGGTATCGAAGTGGGTATTGTTGGGCACCACGTGTCCGGGACGGCACATCACGGTGAACAGGATGCGCTCGGCCGCGCGGCCCTGGTGCGTGGGGATCATATGCCGGAACCCGGTCAGTTCGTCGACCACGCGCTTCATGCGGAAGAAACTTTCGCTGCCGGCGTACGATTCATCGCCGCGCATCAACGCCGCCCACTGCGCGGTGGACATGGCGCTGGTGCCGGAATCGGTGAGCAGGTCGATCAGGATGTCTTTGGCTTCCACCAGAAACAGGTTGTAGCCCGCGGCCTCCAGCAGGCGCTCACGTTCCTCGCGGGTGGTGTGGCGCAGCGGCTCCACGCTCTTGATCCGGAATGGCTCTATGATGGTCTTCATCTTCGATGCATCTCCGCCAAAGATTAGTATCCCTGGATGCATGCCGGTTCCGCTACCCGGGCCGCCCGAGTGTTCTAATATCTGGTGAGGAGAAATAATGACGCGAAGATTGTTCTGGGGAGTGTGCGCCGGTGTCCTGATACTGGCAACGGCCCTGTTTGCGGCCGATAACATGCCGAAAACGGTGATCCACGTGATTTCGATCCAATGGAAGTCGGATGCGACACCGGCTCAGATCGACAAGGCGATCAAGGGCGCGGAGGCGCTGCCCGCGGAATACCCCGGCATCCTGCACGTGTGGACGAAGCCGATCAAAAAGCAGCTTCCGGAGGGCTACGGCCACGTCATCGTGATGGAATTTGCCAGCGAAGAGGCGCTGAAGAAATACGCCGATAGCGCCGCGCAGAAGAAGTGGTATGAAGTCTACATGCCGATTCGCGAGGAAAGCCGGACCAGCGACATTACAAATTAGGTCAGCTGGCGGCGCGAACGAAAGTGCCAGTATGAGGAGAAATTCGCAGCCGCAGCGCCAGGCCGCGCGCACTGCCGCACTCCGCGTCCCCCTGCAGTTCTATAGTGCCGCAAAACCTCGCACGCAAATGATCCTCGTGTGTACCGGTGTGTACCGAAGAGTGGGTCGCGCCAGCCGCTCGCCGCCAATTCCAATCACCGTCGGGCATCTGTTTGCTGCAGCAGGTGTTCGCCGATAGTGTCGAGGCGCGTGTCTTCGTATGCGAAGTACGAGAGGATGAAAGCACCAACCCGGTGATACGTGCTAGTCTGTCTGAACTTCGCCAGGACGGGGCAGCGTAGCGCCTACCCGGCAGGGCCACTGCGGCGCAAAGCGGTAGCATGAGGGTAGAGGGATTACATGTTCACATGGATTTGCCCGAAATGCGGGCGCGAGGTGCCTCCATCTTACGCCGTCTGTCCGGATTGTGCGGCTAGGGAGAAAACGGGAGGGCAACCGGCGCAAGCTGCGGCCGAACCGCCCGTGGTCAGCCCGCCGGCCGCAGCCGCAGGCGCTCCGGCTGCCCCCGCGCCTCCCGCCTATGTGCCGCCGGCAGTGGCCCCGTTGGCCGGCGTCCAATATGCCGGTCCGCCGCCGCGTCCGGCTGTGCCGACATGGCTGCTGGCTATTCTCTTTGCGCTGGCTTTCGTGGGATTGGGTGCGGGCGTCTACTGGACGATAAACTACTTTCGCGGGGGCACCCAGGCGGCATCCACCCCTGCCGCGGCGACGCCGGCAAAGGCGCAGGCCAATGCGAATCCTTTACAGAAGTATATCGAGGTTTCCGGCATACGCTTCGTGGAATCGCCCAAGCACGAAACCGAAGCGCGTTTCGTAGTAACTAACCATTCCGATGCAGACATTACCGATCTCGGCGCCACCGTGAATATTTGGGGCCGCACAGCCAAATCGGAAGAAGAAGCTGCAGGTAATTTTACATTCAAGATGCCGTCGCTGCACCCTAGCGAGTCGAAGGAGGTGGTGGCGCCGCTGAACACTAAGCTCAAGCCATACGAGTTGCCGGACTGGCAGAATCTCTCCGCGGAAGTGCAGATCACGTCGCCGCAATAGCAGTCATCCAACGTTTGGTCTAGCACGTGCACTATTCTCATCAGGGTTATGGGCATGGTGCAAACCATCGCAACTTTTTCACTTGCATCGGCTATGCTGGCCGCCGGTCTGCTGGAAGCCGCGCGGGAACAGGCAGTGACCTTCGATCCTGCCGCTATCAACTCAGTGCAGAACCAGACCATTGGCCCAGGTGCAAAAGGGTCAGCCGTGGTGCGAGCGCAAATTCTACTCGACCGGGCGCATTTCTCATGCGGTCAGATTGATGGCGATTATGGCACCAATCTGCAGAAGACCGTAGCCGCTTTCCAGCGTTTCCGGAATCTGCCGGCTAATGGAACCGTGGGAAACGACACGTGGGCAGCGCTGAACGCGGACACCGCGCCGGTTCTCATCATATATACCATCGATGCGCAGGACGTGGCGGGGCCGTTCGTAAATGTCCCTTCCGAGATGATGCAGCAGGGCGAGCTGCCGGCGCTCGGCTACGCGTCGCCGGTAGACGAACTGAGCGAAAAATTCCACGAGAGTCCCTCCTTGCTGGAGGGCCTCAATCCCGGTAAGGATTTCGGTAAAGCCGGTGAACAGATCCTGGTGACGAACGCGATCACCCTCGCACCGGAAGCCGCGGTCTCGGTGGTGGTATCGAAATCCGATAGCTCCGTTACGGCTTTTGATGCGCAAGGAAAGATCCTGGCCTATTACGTCGCGACCGTCGGCAGCGAGCATGACCCGCTACCCATTGGCGATTGGAAGATCAACGGAGTGGCGCGCAACCCGGTGTTTCATTACGATCCACAGTTGTTTTGGGATGCGAACCCGAAGGATGAAAAAACGGCGATCCAGCCGGGGCCGCGCAACCCTGTGGGCGTGGTCTGGATTGATCTCTCGAAAGACCATTACGGAATTCATGGCACTCCGAATCCGTCAAAGATAGGCCACGCGGAGTCACACGGCTGTATACGGCTGACTAACTGGGACGCCTCTCAATTGGCGGACATGGTAAAACCGGGTACGCCCGCGATCCTGAAGGAGTAAGATGCGGCGGCGGTCCGTAGCTATTTTCTTTGCGGGTTTTGCGGCCGGCATGCTATTTCTGGCCGTGGTCATTTTCCGGCAAGCCCCGCGGATGCGGACAACTCATGCATCGAGTGCAGCGGCGCCGCGCGCGCCTGCAAAACAGGCAATGTCAGTCTCGCCGCTGCCGCCCGTGCAGGCAGGCTTAGTCATACCGGTGCAGGGTGTTACGGCGAATGGTCTGCGCGACGATTTCGAAGAGATGCGCGAGGGGCATCGGCACGAAGCGATTGACATCCCGGCGGCGCGCGGGACACCTGTATTAGCTGTGGCGGAAGGCAACGTGGCCAAGCTGTTCCAAAGCAAGCAGGGCGGGCTGACCGTATATCAATTCGACGACGGCCAAGCCTGGTGTTACTACTATGCGCACCTTGATCATTACGTGAAAGGACTAAGTGAAGGCGCGCTGCTGCGGGCAGGCGACGTGCTAGGGTATGTCGGCACGACGGGAGACGCACCGCCACAGACACCGCATCTGCACTTCGCGATCTTCAAGTTAGGTCCCGAAAAACGGTGGTGGCAGGGGACCGCCATCGATCCCTATCTGCTTCTTACAGGACAGGGTACTCGGCTGCCTTAAGCAACAGCCGGGCTGATTGCCTGCCCCACCATTTTGGTCATGTACATGCTGTTACGAACAACAGCGGCGAGGCTCAGCACCAGTGTCAGACATCATTACGATTCAGAATCCCGGCACAGTCTCCGATCCACCGGCGGCGGCGCAGCCTCCCGAACGGCCGCCTGGACACCGGGCGAGGATTCTGCTGATCACCGCCGCCTGGATGGCCGCCGGTTTGCTGACGATCTGCACATACTACTATGTCAGATTCGCGAAGCTATCCGATCGAAAGCTGGCGGGCGGCGTTTTCGCCACCACGTTGAACATTTATGCCTCGCCGCACGTGGTGGGGATTGGAGACCACCTTTCCCGCAGCGACATCATCGCCTGGTTGCGGGAGAGCGGTTATAGCACGTCGGCTGGAAATCCGGTGGGGTGGTATGACATTCGGCCGAACGGCGTAGGTATCTTTCCGGGCCATGACGCCAGTTCCAATCAGGAGCGCGGCGCGATTTACTTCTCGGGCGATGCGATTGCCAAAATCGTCTGCCTGGCTGACAATACCACGCGCCAGGAATACCGATTCGCTCCCCAACTCATAGCCAATCTCTCGGGCGGCAACCGCGAAAAGCGGCGCCTGGTACAATTCTCCGAGATTCCGCCGGCTTTGGTTGACGCGGTGGTCTCCACGGAAGATAAACATTTTTTCTCACACAGCGGGTTCGACCTGTTCCGCATTTTTAAGGCAGCCTACGTGGACCTTAAACAGGGGCGCAAAGAACAGGGCGCTTCCACTCTGACAATGCAACTTGCGCGCGGGCTATGGCTCGAACCCGAGAAGCGCTGGAAGCGAAAACTCGCAGAACTGCTGCTCACGCTCCACCTGGAACATAAGCTGACTAAGCGGCAGATCTTCACTTATTATGCCAACCAGGTCTATATGGGCCGGCGGGGCACCTTCACAATCAATGGATTCGGCGCGGCGTCCCACGTTTATTTCGGAAAAGACATCTCGCAGCTGACGGTGCCCGAGGCGGCGCTACTGGCCGGCCTGGTGCAGCGGCCCAGTTACTACAATCCATTCCGTTATCCGGACCGTGCCCTCGAACGCCGCAACCTGGTACTGCACCTGATGCGCGAAAACGGCCGCCTGACTGACGACCAATACGGTACTGCGGTGGCAACCCCGATCAAGCTTTCGCCAGGCGGCATGGAGTCGAACGGATCGCAGTATTTCCTGGACCTGGCCAATGATGAACTGCAAAACCGGCTCGGGGAGCGCGAACCGCAGAACGACCAGGTCTACACCACGCTCGATCAGGATCTGCAGCGCGCCGCCGCGGAATCCGTGCGAATAGGCATGGCCGAGGTGGATACGCAACTTCGCAGGGGCAAACATGCAGCGTCCATACCAGCCGGCCAACCGCAAGTAGCTTTGATCGCACTCGATCCACACACGGGCGAGATCAAGGCGCTGGTGGGTGGGCGCGATTACGGGGCCAGCCAGTTGGATCATGTTACTGCCGAGCGTCAGCCGGGCTCGTCGTTTAAGCCCTTAGTATATGCGGCGGCGCTGAATACGGCGCTTACAGGGGGCGCGCAGGTCTTTACTCCCGCTTCTACTATTTTGGACGAACCTACGACCTTCTTATTCGATAATCGCCCATATCGGCCCAATAATTTCAAGCAGGATTTCATGGGTACCGTAACCTTGCGGCAAGCTCTGGCGCACTCGCTCAACGCGGCCACCGTGAAACTGGCGCAGGCAATAGGATATGCGGCAGTGGTAGGTATGGCGCGGGAGGCCGGCTTGAACGGCAATATCAAGCCCACACCTGCGGTGGCTCTGGGTTCGTATGTATGTACGCCGCTGGACATCGCCGGCGCCTATACGGTGTTCGCCAACGGCGGTAGCTATGTAACACCTTCCATGCTGGCCATGGTGAGAAACGGGGATGGACAGGTGGTGTATCGGCATTCTTTGGAGACTCACCCGGCGCTCGACCCGCGCATCAATTATTTAATGGTGAACATGCTTGAAGAAGTGCTGCGCAGCGGGACGGGGGCCGCCGCGCGAGCGCGCGGATTCAAAGCTCCGGCGGCCGGCAAGACCGGCACGTCACACGATGGCTGGTTCGCCGGATTTACCTCGCAGTTGCTGTGCGTGGTGTGGGTGGGCTTCGACGACTATCGTGAACTGGGCCTGGAAGGCGCCAAAGCGGCGCTGCCCATCTGGACGGAATTCATGAAGCGCGCGCTCCAATACCGCGCGTATCGCGACGCCAAAGAGTTCCCGGTGCCTGGCGGCGTAACCTGCGTGAAGCTTTGCTCCGAGTCGCGGCAACTTGCCGGTCCGGACTGCCCATCGACTTACAGTGAGTACTTCCTGGACGGCAGCCAGCCAACCGCGCAATGCCCCTTACACACGCTGCCGGCGCGCGATGATCCGGCGGTAAGCGGCACTCCATCCGAAGCGGGGCCGTTTGGGATACCTCAACCGCCCGTTACGCCGCCCTAACTACGAAGTGGGCACAGGCGGGTCTGGAGACCCGCTGCAGGACTGGAGTCCTGCCCCACACGATGGGTCATGGAGCGGCCGTGATCTCAAATAAGGTGCCCCAGTCATCCTGCCCACCTCGCGTAGCCGTACCGTATAGGTTGCCGGAGGAGTCCAGCGTAACGCCGCCATACGGGTATGCTCCGTCGGTTCCGTTGATAAAACTGTAGAGCGTGGTAAAGGTACCGGCGGAGTTAATTTCAAATACGGTGCCATAACCGTTCGCACCGCCCGCGAAGGTGGTGCCGAAGAAGTTACCTCGTCCGTCGGTAACCAGAGCTCCAGTGGGATCCGCGCCGTCGCTTCCCATGAACGTGTGTAGGACCGTGTACGTCTTGGTCTTGATGTTCAATTCGAACACCACACCGCTTCCAGCCGTGCCTGTGACGCTGCCGCCGGAAGCGGCGGTTCCATAAAGGTTGCCCAGGCCGTCCGTGACTAGCCCGCCCGCGGGCGCTCCGCCATCCTCCTTTCCTTTGAATGCGTACAACACGGTTTCGGCCCGGGTCTTCACGTCCAGTGAGAATACCGTTCCCCACCGATACTTGCCGCCGGCGGTGGTGGTGCCGTAAAGCACGCCGTTGAGCAGAGCCAGATCGGCGGCCGGTGCGATGCCGTCATTTCCAGCATTGCCAAAACTGTGAAGGCGCACGAAACTGCCGGCTTTGACAACGAATACGGTGCCCAAACCGTTAGCTCCGCCTTTAGGAGTTGTCCCGAAGAGATTGCCGTCCGAAGCCAGCAGCAGGTTACCCTCCGGAGCAATCCCGTCCTTTTCCGAGAAGTTATCTAACACAGACTCGGAACCGCCGCTGATTTCGTAAATCGTACCATCCAGGTTGAGTCCACCTTGTGTGGTGGTGCCGAAGAAGTTGCCTAAACCGTCGCTAACCAGGCCACCCATCGGATATGCTCCATCGGTTGGCTGGCCGGTGAACGTGTAATACGGATAGACCGTGTTGGCGTAGGGAAGATATTCAAACACAGTGCCCACTTGGCCCGAGGAAGGGCTGCCGCCATAGTAAGTAGTACCAAGAATAAACCCGTTATAGAGCAGCGGAGGCCCCCAGGGCGACCCGCCATCGGCTCCTCCGGTGAAGGCATAGAGGGTATTGAATGTCTGGGCTTGCGCCGTGGCCGCGGCGGCCAGGGTCACGAGCAAGCACATTCCGTGGCTGTAACTTTGTAACCGTTCCCTCATGACCCTTTCCGTCAACTTAGCATATCGCGTTGCAGGCGTCTGATATTTCTGGCGACCTCCGGCCCGAAAGCGCTCTGCCTAATACCGGTTCCTCGCCGGCTACCCGGCCGCGTGGCCATAAACGCCGATGAGGGCCGCAGGCGGGAGAGTGCAAGGACATGCTAAGGTCGTGCTTATGATATTCCGCAGACTAGCCTTTTTTCTGGCTTGCGGCTGGGCGGCTTCCATGGCCGTTCTTGAAGCGCAATATTTGGTAACCTTCCAGGGCCCCGCCACCGTGTCGCAAGATCCCACGGTCTCCTTTTTCGACCCCAGTACACTGAACGCAGGCCCCACGACTTCCATACCGAACGCTTTTCAGTTTCTAAGTCTTCCCGACGGCAGCGAGCTATACTTCATCACGAATAACACGGGCGCGGCGATTACCGTACTGCACCCCAAGGCCAGAAGCTCCGTCACCGCCGTGGCCGGACTACTCCAGATCGGTAACTTCCCCAACCCGCTGAACTGCGGCGCACTATCTCCAGATGGCAGCCGGCTGGTGGTAGGCGAGAACGCCGTACACATTTTCGATACCGGCACGAATATCGATTTAACACCCAACGGCATCGGAGTCGGCGGCGGCGCCACCGTGATCGCGGTGACCGTCAGCTACGACAGCCAAACCGTATTCGCGCTGGCCACCTACAACGGGACGAGTTACCTGGCGGCGATCAGCATCGCCCAATTAGCCGTGACTAACTCCATTACGCTGACCGGGACGGCTAGCGCCCTGAGCCAGGGACCGAACGCGTTGCTTTACGTGGGCCTGCCGGGCCAGATTCTGGAGATCAATCCGGCGACGCTGGCCACCACGCCGAATGGGACGGTAACAGTGAATGCCACGCCGGGCCCGTTCGCGTTCACTCCGGATGGCAATTACCTGGTGGCGGCTAACCAGATTTACGGCACGCAGCCGGCGGTGCTGCTGCTCAATCTCAATAATTATCTGGTGGAAGGTGAGGTGCCTTTTACCGGACTCAGCGCGCTGGCAACCTCCCCTATAACCGGCACCACCGCCGTCTTCGACAGCCTGTATGTGGCATCCCCGTACACCCTCTATCCATTTTCGAGCGGGGGCCAAATGTTGTTCAGTATGTCGATCGGAACCAACGGCGGTCTCATACTGAACGAACCCGTGATTGCGGGCATCAACGACTACGCGCAAGCCGCCATGACTCTTTCGAACGATTTGGGGTTGCCCGGCCGTAATTTTCCCCAATTTCTCTTCACGATAACCGATGGGTTTCTGGATCCCTCCGGACTTTATTCTCTAAACCGGATTGATCCAGCCTCGAACTTACTAACTTCGCAGACATTCTTAGCTACCACCACACCTGGGGCGGTGGTCTACTATGCGCCTACTCTGACCGGGAACACGCCGTTGACCGAGCTTCAGTACGGTAATAATCAGATGTTACTGCCCGGCGGGGTGTCCCTGCCGATGGTGATTCGGGCGCTCGATCAGAACGGGCTTCCCGTCGCGGGTGCGGCCGTCAATTTCGTTTCAAGCGACGGCACCGTCAACCCCGTAAACACGGCGACGGGAGCGGATGGCTACGCCCAAGCTATCTTCACAGCCGGAAGCACGCCCACCGACATCGGGTCCTTCACGGTCACCGCGACCGTGGCGGGGACGGTGTCGCAGGATTTCACGGTGACGGTCGGTACTAATCAAACGATCGTTCCCGCGGCGCTCAGCGTTGTGTCAGGCCAGGGACAATTCATTCTGGAAGATCTCTCGACCGGCATCGCCGCCACCGATAACGAGCCCATGGTGGTCCTGGCCACCGACACCAGCGGCAACCCCGTACCAAATACGCTGGTGACGTTTACAGTCACATCCGGATTAGGTCTGCTGGCTGCGCCCGATGGCTCGGGCCAGCCGGTCGTCGTGGTGTCCACAGATTTGACCGGGCAGGCGCAGATCACTTATCTGCCGCCCCTGGTGTTCGGATCGAAAGGCTTCGAAACAGATACCGTGACAGCGAGTATCACACTCGCCGGTGCCACGCTGGGAACCACGACGACCGTTAGCCAGAACTTCTTCGCGACTACGATGGAGTTGAATGAAACATACTGCCAGACGCCGCCATGCTTTCCGCCCGTCATCCCACTGCTGATGCAAATCGTGCAACCCGCGCTTGGTACTGTTCTCACGGGCGCCGCGGGAAGTACGCTGCCAAATCCGATCGTGGCACAGCTCACTGCCTTGAGCGGATTTCCAATTCCAAATCTCGGCGTGCTCGTGAGTTCCGGCAGCGCGACTTCACCAAACGTCACTTGCGCGGGCTCGAACAATGCGGGCCTGGCATTGACGGACGCCAACGGTCTGGCCACCTGCAACCCGGTCTTAAACGGTGTGCCCGGCACCGCGCAGCTCACGGTCAGCCTGCCCTCGAAGGGTTATGGCAACGGCACCGGCCTGATCGCCGGCAGCTACACTCTGACCATCACGGCCGGTGCGCCCGCCAACATAAGCATTCTTTCGGGCAACAACCAGGTCGGGTACACGGACACCGTGCTGCCGCTGCCTTTTATGGTGCAGGTCACCGACTCCTCAAACAACCAGCTGCCCGGGATACCCATTCAATGGCAAGTGACTGCCGGGGCCATGGCTTTGTCCCAGGTAACTACTACTACGGGTACGGCCGGAAAGGCTAGCGCCACCGGAACCCCGATCAGCCCGGGGGGGACCACCATCACGTTGCAAGTCACTGCTGGATCCGCAACGGCTACGTTTACTATTATGGTTGGCATTAAGGCGGCGTCGATTCAGATTGTCTCGGGTAACAATCAAAGTGCGGGGATCAACGCGCCGCTAAGTGCGCCATTAGTGGTGCAACTTCTAGATAGTTCTAATAACCCGGCATCCTA
This sequence comes from Bryobacterales bacterium, assembly GCA_963818855.1. Taxonomy (GTDB): domain Bacteria; phylum Acidobacteriota; class Terriglobia; order Bryobacterales; family Bryobacteraceae; genus Bog-159. Next base: position 892,716 of record CAWFUH010000003.1, read on the forward strand.
TGCTCCCGTGGTTTTCTCGAGCATCGGGGAACAGGCGCTAAGTGCTACTTCGGTAACCGCGGACGTAAACGGTATGGCGTCCACCATGGTCACTTCCGTGGGCCCTCTCGCGGGGAATTTTACCGTCCAAGCCACTAACGGGACGGGCAAGACCGCCGTGATCGCCCAATTCACAGTTACGGTGGAGCCGCCTGGTCCGCAGAGCCCGGCGATCTTGAACTCGGCCACTTTCGCGCCAGGGATCGCACCGGGCGGCCTGGTCACGTTTCTCGGCGCCGGCTTGGCTCCGTCCATTCAAGGCGTGGTGACAGATCCTTTGCAGATGCAGGGTTACTCTGTGTCGTTCGATGGGATCGCCGCTCCCATCCTGGCCCTGGTAAATCAGAACGGCACCGAGCAGATCAACGCGCAGGTTCCGTTCGAGGAATCCACCGGCACCTCCGACAGTGTGACCATCCAAACGCCGCTAGGTTCAGTCATTCTCACCAACGTGACGGTTAACGAGTTCGCGCCGGGCATGTTCAGCAGCGGAACCGTTACGGTCGACGGCCAAAGTTATCCCCTGGCCGCGGCCCTGCGTCCCGACGGTTCTTACGCGAGCCCCTCCAATCCGGTGCAACCGGGTGAAGCGGTCACATTCTTTGCCACGGGATTGGGCCAGACGGTGCCGATGGCGTCCACGGGCGTGGCCGGCGTGCCCGGCCAACTTGTGGGCTCCGCGCTGTACGCCGGCGTGAATAACCAGGGCGATGCGGTGGTCTCCGCGATTTACCAACCCGGTGCGATCGGCGTGTATGCGGTTACCATTCAAATTCCCTCCACGACCACGCCCGGGCCCGCCCAGCCGCTGGGCCTGCTGATAGTCGATCTCCAAGGGAATACCAGTTACGCGCCGCCGGCTTATATTCCGATTCAGTAGTTACCGATCTTTGCGTTTGGAGGGCGGCCGGCGTGGGGCCCGCGGCGCGACTTACAGCACTACTCCATCACTGCGTTCTTATCGCCAATGGCCAGAGACCCAGTGCTGGCCATACGGCCCGGCTTGCCAGTGCCCAGGTACCCAGTAGGCGCCTGGTGCGGGCGGCGGGCCCGCATAATACGGACGCCTGCCACAGGCCGCCAGAGACAGAAATGCCGCGGCCGTCATTATAAGTATCGCCACTTTGTTCTTCATCTTACTTACCCTCCTACTAAGACAAACGCAATCGGCCAAATTTGGTTGCGCTTGGGAGCACATGGTTGACGCTATTTAATGTGCTGCGATGCCACCCGGCGCGCATACACTGCCTCCTGGGTTCATTTCCGCCGGTTACATTCGGGGTGCTCGATCCACCAACGCCCCTCTGACCGCACTCATGTGCATGCCTCGGCAACGCCTTCCCGAGAGCCCGGAGAGCGGGAGCCCTCGTGAGCCCGACCCGATTCTGGGTGGACAGCTAAAGGCGAGAATTGCGCCCGCCCGCGGGGAGAACCCCATGTCTCCACTGCGGCCCGAACTGCGGAACCACCCGATTGAATCCCGTTCCGCCTATCCAACCCACGGTGTGTGTCCATAACTCCGGTTTTGATTTGTCGGTTTTGATTATCCAGCCCGGTCCCTACGGTGGTATACTGCAACCAATCCGGCCTGCGGAGCCCGGTCCACGGCACGACTGGGAGGCGGCAGATATTCCTCGCGTTACGGAACCAGGCCGCCGGACTGATCGATGTCTCTGGCGCATCGGCGAACTGGGATCTAAAAACCAAAAGGAGGCTCTAGTGCTATCACAACGAAATACGCTGCAACCACAGGGCGATCTTGCGAGCCGGGGTTTTTCCCGCCGCAGTTTCCACAAGCTGGCGTCCATGCTGGCGGCGGGCGCCGCCCTGCCGTTTTATAACGAACGGGCCTTGGCCCAACTTTCCATGGTGCGCGGTATACCCGCCGATGCAGTGAAGATCAACGCCAACGAGAACCCCATGGGACCGTGCCCCGAAGCGGCCGAGGCGATTCACGCCATTGTGCAAAAGGGCGGACGCTACATGTATGAGGAGACCTTCGAGATGGCCAGCACGCTGGCCGAGCAGGAAGGCGTTAAGTTCTCCTGGAACCGGGAAGCCAGCTATGTGCAGGCCTTCGCGGGTTCGAGCGATCCGTTACACCGCGCGGTGCTGGCATTCTGTTCCAAAGACAAACCTTTTGTAGTCGGCGAACCAGGCTATGAAGCCGGCGCGCGCGCGGCAAACTTCATTGGTGCGCAGGTCATCAACGTGCCGCTGGTGAAAGGCAGCGCGATCCACGATGTGCGCGCCATGGCCGCCGCGCATGCCACGCCGGGCCTGATCTATGTTTGCAATCCGAACAATCCCACCGGCACGGTAACGCCCAAGGCAGACATCGATTGGCTGGCCGCCAACAAGCCGGCGGGGGCGGTCATCCTGCTGGATGAGGCCTACATTCATCTGTCCAAATCGGCGGTGATGAGTTCGTATCTGGTGGCGGCCGATAAAGACGTAATTATCCTCAGAACATTTTCGAAACTTTATGGCATGGCCGGCTTGCGCGCCGGCGCGGCCATCGGGCGGCCGGACCTGCTGCGAAAAATGGATATGTACGCGGCCGGTGCCTTACCCGTGACGGCGATGGTAGGCGCGAATGCCAGCCTGCGCGCCAAGCATGTGATCCCGGAACGCCGCGAAACGATCGCCGCCATTCGCGAGGATACCTTCGATTTCCTGCACAAGCACAACATAGAATTCCTTCCATCGGAAGCCAACATGTTCATGATGAACGCCAAGCGGCCGGGCAAGGATTTCTTCGAGGCGATGACCCGCCACAAAGTCTATATCGGGCGCGTGTGGCCGGCGTGGCCCACCTGGGTACGCGTCACCGTGGGCACGCGCGACGAGATGGCTAAGTTTCGCGAGGCGTGCCTGCAGTGCTATAACGCCTGAACTGCAATCGCCGCGCTCTCTTAGCGGGCGCAATCGAGCGCCAGTTGAAGCGTTGCTCAAGCCAACGGAACAGCCACCGCAATAGCAGCCGCCAGAACTCCGAACTGCAACTCGTAGCTGCACGCTAAAGCAAACTAACGCGTGCGCCACCGCTTTGACTCATCCCGCCAGCAATCCCGATCGCTCCAGCAATGCATTCGGATCCGGATCCCGCCCCATAAACTTGCGGTACAACTCCGCCGGATCTTCGCTGTCGCCCCGCGAAAGAATCACATCCCGAAATTCCGCCCCTACCTCCGGGCTGAAAATCCCGTGCGTGCGGAACCGCGTGAAAGCATCGGCATCCAGCACCTCCGCCCACTTATACGAATAGTAGCCGGCGCCATAGCCCACCGGGCTCGCGAATAAGTGCGTAAAGGCGGCCGCCATGGCATGATCCGGCGGCAGCGGCGCGGGCGAGTATTGCTGCAGGATCCCGCGGGTGTACGTGATCGCATCGCCGTCTCGCGCGGGATCGTAATCGATGTGCAGCGCCAGGTCCAGGAAGCCGAAGCCCAGTTGCCGCATATGTGCGTTGGCGCTGCGGAAATTGCGCGCCCGCACCATCTTCTCAAACAGCTCCGCCGGAATGGGGGCGCCCGTCTGGTAATGGCGCGCAAACAGATCCAGTGGCTCGCGCTCCCACGTCCAGTTTTCCATGATCTGGGAAGGTAGTTCCACGAAATCCCACGCCACGCTGGTCCCCGCCAGGCTGCGCACCTCCACGCGGCTCAACAAATGATGCAGCAGGTGTCCGAACTCGTGAAAGATGGTGGTCACCTCGTAATGCGTCAGCAACGCGGGCCGGTCCGCCAACGGCGGAGTCAGGTTGCCGCAGATTAACCCCAAATGCGGCTTGGAACCCGGTAGATCGGCCGGACACCCGGTGATCAGCGCGTCCATCCACGCGCCGCCGCGCTTGTTCTCGCGCGGATACCAGTCCGCATAGAATCCGCCGATGAATACGCCGTCGCGATCGTGCACGCCGTAATAGCGTACCTGCGGGTCCCAAACGGGCACCCCCGGTTCCTCGGCCACGCGGATGCCATACAACCGCTCGACCGTGGCGAACAGTCCATCCACCACGCGATCCAGCGGGAAATACGGGCGCAGTTCCTCTTCATCGAAATCGTAAAGCGCGGCGCGCTGCTTCTCCGCATAATAGGCCACATCCCAGGGCTGCAACTCGGGCGCGTCCGCCCCCTCCAGGCCGCGCCGGAATTCCAGCAACTCGCGATTTTCGCGTGCGAATTGCCGCTCGGTTTTATGCTTCAAATCTTCCAGGAATTCGAGCGCGCGCTGGCCTGTATGGGCCATGCGATCGTGCAGCACCAGGTCGGCGAAATTGCGGAATCCCAACAACTCCGCTTTGGCCCGCCGCAGTTCCAGAATCCGGCTCAGCGATGGACGATTGTCGTATTCGCCGCTGCTTGCGCGGACCGCATAAGCGCGATACATCTGCTGCCGCACGCCGGCATCGTTCAGGTACATCATCACGGGCGTGTAGCTGGGCGCTTGCAAAGTGAATCGCCAGCCGACCAGCCCCTTTTGCTCCGCGCTGGCGCGGGCTGCGGCCACCGCCGACGGAGGCAATCCCGCCAGCCCGGCTTCATCCGCGATCACCAGTTCGAAGGCGTTGGTCGCGTCCAGCACATTTTGCGAGAACTTGGTGGTGACCGTGGCCAGTTCCATATCCATTGCCTCCAGGCGAGCTTTGTTCTGCGGATCGAGGTCCGCGCCGTGACGCCGGAAGTTGTCGATGGTCTTGGTGAGAAAGCGGCGCCAGGTGCCGGTTAGCGCGCTGGCATCTTCGGTCGCCGCGTATGTTCGGATGGCCTGCCATAGGCCCGCATGCAGCGGAATACCGGAATAGAACGAGCTGACCTCCGGTTGCACCGCGTTGTACGCCGCGCGCAGCTCCGGATACGTGGCCACCGATTCCAGGTGCCGAACCACGGACATAGCCTCATCGAGCGGCTCGGTGATGGTGTCAAGCGCCATCAAAGTATTATCGAAAGTGCGCGGTGCGGTATTGGCGGCCAGCGCATCGATGCGCGCCCGCGCCTCGCGCAGCAGTTCCCCGATCGCCGGCTGCACATGTTCGGCGCGGATACGGTCGAACGGGACTTTGAACGACAGTTGCAGTAGAGGATTATCGGCTGTGTCTGACATTTTCAACTAGAGATTAACAGGAATGGGTTGTGGGTTGTAGGTGGTGGGTGGTGGCAAACCCTTCGACCGTCTGCGATGCGTAGGCTACGACCCACAACCCACCACCCCGCACTGTGCCATAATCGACAGTGCAGCCGTCACACGATGCATTCAGAACCAGATGGCACGCGTCCACGGGTTGATGGGGAACGGCCGAGTCTCTACGCACTGGTGATCTATCTTCCAGATCCGCTAGGCGGATTTCTGGACGAGTTGCGCCTGGAGATGGTGCCCGGGTGCAATCCACATGCGCATATCAGCGTCCTTCCGCCGCGGCCGCTAACGGACTCCCCGGAATTCGCGATCGCCGAAGCCCGCAAAATCATGGCGGCTTTCACGCCCTTCGAGGTCGAGTTGGGCCGGATTGAGAAGTTCGAGCTCACCGATGTCATCTATATCAGCGTGGCTGCCGGATGCGAAAGTCTGCGCGAGTTGCATCGCGCTCTGAATCGCGGCCTGCTGGCTTTTGAAGAACCTTTCGCCTATCATCCCCATGTGACCCTCGCGCAGGATCTTCCCGCCGGTCAGGTGAGCGCCCTGCTCGATTTGGCAGAGCGCCGTTGGCGCGAATTCCGCGGCCTCCGCCGGTTCCGCGTGGCCAGCACCGTTTTCGTACGTAACACACGCGGCAATCAGTGGATTGACTTGGCGGATGAACCGTTGTGCGCCGCGCCTGTGGGCCCTGCGGGTTAGGTCCGAATGCCTCCCACCGAACCGCAGTCAGTTCCCAAGCGTGCCGCGCCGGACACCGATCCGCGTGTCTACCTCGCCGCGGAACGTACCTTTCTCGCCTGGATTCGCACCGGCCTGTCCCTCATGGGTTTCGGTTTCGTGGTGGCGCGCTTTGGATTGTTTCTGCGCGAGATCGAGTTCAGCACGCACCCGCTCAGCCTGCATTCAGCCAGGTTTACGCTGTGGGTCGGCACGGCCCTCATCCTTATCGGCGTCGTGGTGAATCTGTTCTCCGCTTTGCAACACATCCGCTTCGTGCGCGCCGTGAAACTCGGCACGGAGGTGGTGGATCGTCCTGTAACCCTGGCTGTCGTCATTGCGCTGATCCTGGCCGTGACCGGCGTGGCCATGACGATTTACCTGGTCTTCGTGCGATGACCCGGCGCGGCCTGTTGGCGTCTCTCCTGGCGACCCGCTTACGCGCGGCGGGCGCTGTCAAACCGAAACGTATCGTCCTGCTGAGTGGCGACGATGAGTACCGCTCCGAAGAAGGTTTGCCGCAATTAGCGAAAATCCTGTCAATGCGGCATGGCTTCGCTTGCACCGTGCTCTATGCCATCGATCCCGCCGACGGCACTATTAAGCCGGATCTGCACACTAACATCCCCGGACTCGAAGCGCTGGATTCCGCGGACTTGATGGTGATGCTGCTACGCTTCCGCGATCTGCCCGACCACCAGATGCGCCACATCGTGAATTACGTGGAATCCGCCCGTCCCATCGTCGGGCTGCGCACCGCCACGCACGCCTTCGATCTGAAAAGCAGCCCCACTTACGGGCGCTACAGTTGGAACAGCAAGGTCTGGGACGGCGGCTTCGGGCGCCAGGTGCTGGGCGAGACCTGGATCGATCACCATGGCCGCCACGGAAAGCAGAGCACGCGCGGCATTCTGGTGAAAGGCGCGGAGAATCATCCGATCTTACGCGGGATTCACGATGGGGATATCTGGGGCCCTACGGATGTTTACGAGGTGCGCCTGCCGCTTCCCGGCGATAGCCGCCCGCTGGTGCTTGGCCAGGTAGTGGACGGCATGCATTCGGACGATCCTCCCGCGCTGGGAAAAGCTAACGATCCGATGCTGCCTGTCGCGTGGGTGAAGACCTACACTCCCGCGCCAGGACGAAGCGCGCGCGTCTTTACCACCACCATGGGCGCCTCGCAGGATCTGCTGAACGAAGGTGTGCGCCGCATGATAGTGAATAGTTGCTTCTGGGCGCTCGGCATGGAGACGGACATCGCAGCCAAAACCAACGTGGACCTGGTAGGCGAATACCATCCGCTGCCCTTCGGCTTTGGAGGGTACCGCAAAGGCCTCAAACCCAGGATGGAGGGCGGGCTTTAGCCGGCGCGGGGCTTCAGCCCCGCCGTCTGCCATGTATCAGTGCCCCTCTTCTTCCAGCCTCACCTTGCCCGCAAAGCTCCGATAGGTGTACACGAAATAGCCGGCAGTGAGCAACATTCCGGGAATGAACCACACCAACCCTACCTTCAAACCGTAAGGCGCGGCCGCCGCATTCCAAACCGTCAGTCCCAGCGACGCATCCGTGTTGGAAGGCAGCACATAAGGATACAGCCCGAATGCAGCACTCGTCAGCATGCCGACGATGAATAGCGAGGAGCACAGAAACGCCGCGACCTCCCGTCGCAGCATCGCGCGCATGCCGATCAGCCCGGCGATTGCCAGCGCCGGAAACAGGTAACCCCAGGGCCGTGCCGCAAAGCTCGCATTCAGCCGCGGCTGGATCGCGAAACTGCACCACGTAATGGCCACCGTGAGAGGCAGCAAGCTCCACCAACCGGCCAGCGCCAGGCCGCGCGCGCGTTGTTCCAAGGCGCCATCGGTCTTCAACGTTACCCACAACGCGCCATGTGTCATCAGCGTGGCGAAGGCGGTCACCGCCACCAGCACCGTATACCAATCGAGTATTCCCACGTTCCGACCGATACCAAAATTGGTCCACAGCGGCAGGAAGAACTCATTGGCGCTATCGAGCGGCACGCCGCGCACCACGTTGCCCAGCGCCGCGCCGAAGAAGATGGCCAGCAGCGCGCTCGCCCCGCCGAATACCATATCCCAAAACGGCTTCCAGACGAGGCTATCGATGTGATTGCGAAATTCGATCGAAATGCCGCGCAGGATCAGCAGCCACAGCACCATCATGAGCGGCAGATAGAAGCCGCTGAAGCTCGATGCGTACAGCGCCGGAAATGCGAAATACAAAGTGCCGCCGCCGGCCAGCAGCCATACCTCATTGCCGTCCCACACCGGACCGATCGAGCGCAGCACCTGCCGCCGCTCGCCATCCGAGCGCGCCACCAGAAGATGCACGATCCCGGCGCCGAGGTCGAATCCGTCGAGCACGACGTATATGGCGATCATCACCGCGACCAGCATGAACCAGATCGTCTGCATCACGCCACCTCCGGTCCGCGGTCAATTTCGCGATAAACCAGCAACAGAAACAGAATGGACAAAACCACGTACATGCCCATGAACCCGATCAGAGTGAATAGCACGTTTCCCGCGGAAACATACGGAGACACTCCCTGCGGCGTGCGCATCAGGCCGTAGATGAGCCAGGGCTGGCGTCCCACTTCAGCCGTGATCCAGCCCGCCGTATTGGCGATGTATGGGAAGGGCGCCGCCAGCATCAGCAGCCAGAGCAGCGCGCGGTGTTTGAACAGCCGGCCGCGCCACAATTCAAGCGCGGCTAGCGCCATCAGCGCGATGAAAATGGTCCCCAACCCCACCATGATGTGGTAGCTGAAATACACCAGCGCGATGTTGTCCGGCCAGCGATCCGGCGGAAATGCGTTCAATCCCTTCACTTCCGCCTTCCAGCGGCGATAGGTCAGGAAGCTCAGGGCGCGCGGAACCAACAGGGGATTATCCAGCCGCTGCTTGTCTACGTCCGGCTGCCCGATCAACGCCAGCGGCGCGCCCGCCTCACTGGCGAACTGCCCTTCCATCGCGGCCAGCGTGGGCGGCTGCAGGGAGGCTACGTTCTGGCCTTGCTTGTCGCCGGTGGGAAATAACATCAACACGGTGGCGCCAATGCCTGCGATCACGCCTACGCGGACGAAAGTCCGCCCGAAGGTCTCCTGCCGTTTCACCAACAGGTAAAACGCGCCTACCGCTGCCATGGCGAAGCTGCCCGTCACCACCGCGCCGATCATGTTGTGCAGGTATTGCCAGAGCAGCCACGGGTTCAGCAGCAATGCCCAGAAGCTCGCTAGCAGAATCTCCCCGTGCGGCCCCAAAGCGTAGCCCACCGGATGCTGCATCCAGGCGTCCGTCGCCACGATGAAGAATCCTGAAAGCCACGATCCCAGGAAAACCAGGAAGCCCGCGAACCAATGGGCCCTGGGGCCCAGCCTTTTTTCGCCGAACAAAAACACGCCCAGGAAACTCGATTCCAGGAAGAAGGAGAACACGCCCTCCATGGCGAGCGTCTGACCGATTACGCCGCCCGCCGATTTCGAGAAGCGCGCCCAGTTTGTGCCGAATTGGAATTCCATCGGTATGCCGGTTACAACACCCATAGCGAAGTTGATAGCGAAGATGCGCGCCCAGAAACGCGCGGCGTGATTGTAATGCTCGTTCCCCGTGCGCAAGGCCATGGTCTTCAGCACCACTAGCAGCAGCGCCAGCCCCATGGTCAATTGGGGGAAGATGTAGTGGAACGTGACGGTAAAGGCAAAATGCAGCCGGTGGATAGTCAGTGCGTCCATAACATGCTAATTATCAGACCTTAAAGTATAATATATCTTAGATGTCACGCGCACCCGCAACTGCATCTGAAGAAGTGGATTCACCATGGAAGTCATCGTCAATCATCTCGGAAATGTGAAGTTCGAAGCCGTCGCGCGCGGCCATCGGATCGTATGCGACCAGCCGGCGGAGAACCGCGGCGCAGACAATGGCATGACGCCGCCCGAACTCCTGCTCGCGTCGCTGGGCACGTGCGCCGGCTATTATGCGGCTGAATATCTGCGAACGCGCAGCCTGCCCGTGGAGGGCCTGCAAGTTCGCGTGAACGCAGAGAAGGCTGCGGCGCCGGCGCGATTGTCAACATTTCGCATCGAAGTCGCCGCACCCGGCTTGGACCCGCGCCACGAAGCCGGCATTTTGCGCGCGGTGCATGCGTGCCTCATCCACAACACGCTGATGCACCCACCGGCCATCGAAATCGTGCTCGAAACACGCGTTCCCGCTACAATTTGAATCGCGGGAGCGACTTTCGCGCCAAAGTCTTCCAATACAGTCGGCTGAGGTGCAGCCAGCGCGAGGACGCGGAAGAACTTCACCAGGATACCGTGCTGAAGATTTTGGAAAGTTTCGACCAACTCCGAGAGCCCCTACACGCGCGCTCGAGGGTGTCGCGCATAGCCCGAAATTTCTGCCTGATGAAACGCCGCCGCAGCCAGTTCGCACCCGCACCAGAGCTCTCACTCGACGAGTACATGCCGGAGCTCGATCGCGGCGGTGGGGACGATGCAGGTGCAGATCGCGGATTGGTCGAGCTTGCCCGATGATCGCGTGCTGCGCGCCGAATTGCGCCGCGGTAGTAGCGCACGCTCCAGTGCGCGGTGCCGCATTGCCGGTCGGCTAGAGCCGACAGCAACACGCCGAAGCGTGTGCCACACGAAGGCAAGTTTTTATTATCTTTGGTGGCCCACAGGACCGCGGCTTGCCGCGCGGGCATGCCCCACTACAGAATCCCGATCTGGTGCGATGGCCCGTCAAGCGTCCGGAAGCCCGCTGACAACGTTTCGCCCCCGGCGCGCGTCAGTTCCTTGTTTCCCCAATAAGGACGGATGGCGTTCCACGAAATCAGATTAGGCTTTTGGAAAGGACGCCGCACGTGGTCGATTGGCTCCCCCCGGACTTCGATTTCATCGAGCGTAGCCGGCCGCAACCCGGCCTTGTTCGCCCAGCCGAAAGTGGGGATCTCTGTAGGCTCGAATCCCATGACGCTGGCGGCCACCATGTCCGCCGCCACCGGGTTGGTGCCGGCCACGATGACTTCCATCGGGAACACCTTGCCCATGGACGGTCCGTTACCCTCCATCGCCATCGAACCGTCAATCACCACCAGGCCGAGCTTATTGGCGCGCACCAAATCGACTACTACCGCCGATGCGGCGGTGGGTTCCACGCGCGACGCCAGGTCGTGCATGTGGCCGCGCACCGACTGGTATACGGTTCCCGGAAAGGTGCCGATCAGGTTCTTCATACCCAGCGTCACGGTGGCCAACTGGTGGGTCTTCATCATCGGCACGGAGCACAGCATATCGACTTCAGCCAGGCTTCTGTGCAGTGTGATCTTGTCGAAAACAAATCCGCCGGGAACATCGACATCCACCAGGTCGCCCGAGTGCAGGTTCACCAGCGGCACGCGCAGCGTTTTGGCCAGATCCGTGTAGCCGAGTTGGTCAAACACGTACTGCTGCATGGGGTCCAGGATTTCGCGCTTGCGCGTGCGGTAAATGCCGGTCCCGAGTACGTTGAATTTCGGGGCGGCAGCCGATCCTTCGCCGATGGATACCTGCTTTCCGGCTCGCAGCATGGTTTCGGCAAGCGCCCGCACGACTGCGAGCTTGGTAGTGGCTTCCGCCTGAGTGGACACCAGGTTGGGTTTCAGCATCACGGACTGCACGCCCCTGGTGACCCGCTTGATGCCGCCCAGAAGGTCGATCGCCTTTTCCACCGCCATGGCGATTTTACCGTTCTGTATACGGACGATACTGACGACCGGTTTCGTCCCGGCCTTGGCAGGCAGCGGAACGGATGCCAGCGCGGCGCCGGTTAGGAGGAACTCTCTGCGGCTGAATTGCGCCATAACAGAATATTACCTCTTGAACTCTATATTACGCTTTCCTGGCGAGACTGGTGCGCGGATTCTGGGAAGCGGCCGCCGGCTATCCCGCCAGCGCTTCCGCCAGGTGCGGCTGATACACGCAGCGCGGATCCTCAGCCAGATAGTTCCCCGTCAGCGCATAAGCCCGCGCGCGCGACCCGCCGCACACCTTCTGATACTCGCAGACGCCGCACTTGCCTTCGCGCTGATTCACGTCGCGCAGCGAGCGGAACAGGCTGGAATTCTGGTACACGTCGGTGAGTGAATCGCGCAGCACGTTGCCCGCTGTGACGGGCAGGAACCCGCTGGGAAAAATCTCGCCGGTGTGCGACACGAACACGAACCCCTTGCCGTCGCTGACGCCCGCCGTACGCCACATCACCGCGCCGGCCTTTTCGCTCTCCGGCAGCGACCGGTGTTCGGCTTTCATGCGCTGCGCCACGAAACGCCGATAGTGCATCGCTTCCGTGGTCTTGATGGCGAACGGCGCGGTCTTCGACAGCTCGTACATGAAATCGAATACCTGCTCGTATTCGGCCGCCGCCAGGTCGTCGTTCTCGAGCGCGCGCCCCGTCACGATCAGGAAAAACAGGCTCCACATTTTCGTGGCCACGGCTTCGGCGATCCTTGCCATTTCCGGCAGCCGCGCCATATTACGGCGCGTCACGGTGGTCTGGAACTGCGTCTCCAGGCCGATCTTCTTCGCATGATACAGCGCCAGCATGGCCCGGTCGAAAGTGCCCGGAACGCCGCGGAACTCGTCGTGCGATTTGGCGTCGGGTCCATCCAGACTGATCGCCATGCGCGAAACTCCGCACTCCTGGAAGCGGTCGATAGCTTCTTCGGTGAGCAACGGCGTAGCGCTGGGGGTCACATTGGTGCGCAGCCCGATCCGCACGCTGTGGCGGATCAGGTCATAGATGTCGGGGCGCTTCAGCGGATCGCCGCCGGTGAAAACCAGCAGCGGATTGCCGAACGATTTGATCTCGTCGAGCAGCTCGAAACCCTGCGCGGTATTAAGCTCCTGTGGATGGCGGGCCGACTGGGCGGATGCGCGGCAGTGTACGCAGGCCAGGTCACACGCCTGGGTGACTTCCCAGATCACGAGCATGGGTGCTTGGTCGAAATTCATCGGATACCCCTCCTATCGCAACCGTGATGTAACTGGGCAGCAATTGGACCGCCATGCGCACTCACTGAAATTGAAGGGGATTGTGGTCACCAAAGCGTGCCAGTGCGCGAAATCACCCAGCGCTGTCGTTTGACTGCACCGCCCCTCTCCGCTATCCTGTCCTATTGTCCAGCGCTGAGCCTGCCACCTCCGAAGCCAAGCCGCAGCTGAAACGCGCCCTCGGCCCCTGGGACCTGACCTTCCTCTGCGTCGTGGCCATCGCCAACCTGAACCTCGTTCCCGTGATTGCCGCCAGCGGGCCGATCACCGTCTGGCTCTGGCTGGCCGCGCTGGTCTTCTTTCTGGTGCCGCAAGGGATCACGGTTATCGAACTGGCGCATCGTCATCCTGCCGAAGGCGGACTCTACGTATGGACCAAAGACGCGTTCGGCGATTTCCATGCGTTCCTGTGCGGCTGGTCCTATTGGACCGCCAACCTGTTTTACCTGCCCACGCTGCTCTTCTATCTGGGCGGCATCCTGGCCTACGCGGGACCAAAGAGCATCGCCGGCCTGGCCGACAAACCGGTCTTCTTTTTCCTGCTGACCGTTGGCTTGCTCTGGCTGACGGCGTGGCTCAACATTCGCGGCATCGGCGTGGGGAAGTGGGTCAACAATTCGGGCGGCTGGGGCACTTTGATCGGCGCCGCGGTGCTGGTATCGCTGGGCTTGGCGGTGGTGTGGCGGCACGGGGTGGCGCTGCCGGCCTCCAGTTTCGCCATCCGCGGCCTCGACTGGAGCATCATGGCCTCTTTCGGTGTGATCTGCTTCGGACTGGTCGGCCTGGAACTCGGCCCGGTGATGGGCGACGAGATCCGCGACCCGCGCCGCAGCGTGCCACAGGGTACCTTCCGCGGCGGCGTGCTGGCCGGGTTGGTTTATGTGACCGCTACGCTGGCATTGCTGCTGGCGGTGCCGCAACAAGAGGTGAAAGTGTTACAGGGCATCCTACAGGCAGTGGACAAGATGACCGCCATGGGAGTCGGCGCCCGCTGGATGCTGATCGCCCTGGCCGTGGTTCTGGTGGTAGCCATCGCGGGCGCCACATCGGCGTGGCTGGGCGGATCGGCGCGCATTATCTTCGTATCGGGCATCGATCGCTACATGCCGAAAGCGCTGGGCAAGGTGCACCCCAAATACGCCACTCCGCACGTCGCGTTGCTGGCCATCGCGGTCCTTTCCTCCCTGCTGGTGACCATGAGCTTCATCGGCGCCGGGGTGAAGGAAGCTTACGTGACATTATTGGATCTTGCCGTTGTATTGCAGATGATCTCGTTCCTTTATCTGTTTGCCACCATGGCGAAGGTGGCCTTTTCGCGTACGGCCGGCGACGGATTCTATGGCAAAGCGCGGCTGCGGTTCGCGGCCATCGGCGGACTGGCGACCACCATCCTCGGCGGCGCGGTGGCGTTCGTGCCGCCCCGGCAAGTCGATTCCGTGTGGCGCTTCGAACTGAAAATGGTCGTGAACTGCACCGTGTTCATGGGACTGGCAGCCGGGCTGTTCTGGTATTACTCGCGCCGGCGCGCGGGATAATTGTTGCATGGCCATCGCCTCCATCAACCCGGCCTCCGGCGTTACGCTGCAGGTCTTCGAGCCGCTTTCCGCCGCGGTGCTCGAGCAAAAGCTGGCGCTCGCGGGCGCTACGTTCCAGAGTTACCGCAAGACGTCCTTTGCGGCGCGCGCGCAGTGGCTGAGCAATGCCGCCCGCATCCTTGAAGACGACAAGCAGGAATACGGCCGCATTATGACGATGGAGATGGGCAAGACGCTCAAATCCGCGGTCGCCGAAGCGGAGAAATGCGCCTGGGCCTGCCGGTATTATGCGGAAAATGGCGAGCGCCACCTGGCAGACGAAATCATCTCGACCAATGCAGCGCGCAGCTTCGTCCGTTATCAGCCGATCGGTCCGGTGCTGGCGGTAATGCCCTGGAATTTTCCGTTCTGGCAAGTGTTCCGTTTCGCGGCGCCCGCGCTGATGGCGGGCAATGTCGGGCTGCTGAAACATTCTTCGAATGTGCCACAATGCGCTCTGGCGATCGAAGACATCCTACGGCGCGCGGGCTTTCCGGATGGCGCGTTCCAGACTTTGCTGATCGGTTCGGATCAGACTGCCGCGGTGATAGCCGACGATCGCGTGGCCGCCGCCACACTCACGGGCAGCGAACCGGCGGGACGCGCGGTGGCCAGCCAGTGCGGCGATCGCATCAAGAAGACGGTGCTCGAACTCGGCGGCAGCGATCCCTTCATCGTGATGCCCAGCGCGGATGCCGGTGAGGCGATGGCGACGGCGGTGAAGGCGCGCACCATCAACAATGGACAGTCGTGCATTGCGGCCAAGCGCTTCATTGTTGCAGCGGATCTGTACGACGAATTCGAGCGGCGCTTCATCGAGACCATGAAGGCGTTACGGGTCGGCGACCCCATGGCGCCTGAGACCGATGTGGGGCCGCTCGCGACTGGCGCCATCCGCGATGAACTGCAGCAGCAGGTCGAGCGGGCGGTGGCCGCCGGAGCGCGGGTGCTGCTGGGTGGTCACAAAATCGATGGGCCGGGCTATTTCTACGAACCCACGGTACTGGCGGGCGTCCCGCGCCAATCGGACGTCTTCCGCGAAGAGTTCTTCGGCCCGGTGGCCATGCTGTTTCGCGTGCGCGACGCAGGCGAGGCCATCGAACTGGCAAACGATTCCCCGTTCGGGCTGGGATCGAGCGTCTGGACGCGCGAACCCGCCGAGCAGTCGCGCTTCATCGATGAAATTCAGGCGGGCGCGGTTTTTGTGAACGGCATGGTGGCGTCGGATCCCCGGCTACCCTTCGGTGGGGTGAAACGCTCAGGCTACGGCCGCGAACTGGGAGTGTTCGGTATCCGCGAATTCGTTAACGTGAAGACCGTCTGGTGCAAGTGACGGCGGGACTTGCCATGCTGCTAGCATTTTGCTAGGATAGTCCTTGAACGTTATCAGCAGGCGCGGACTCCTCGATCGCGCAGCCAAGTACCCGGATGCCAGATCGGCGCTGCAGGTGTGGTACGACGCGGCTGTCGCTTCGGATTGGAGTAGCCTCGATGAGGTTCGCGCGGCGTTTCCGGCGACGGATATGGTAGGGGACCTGGCAATCTTTAACATCCGCGGTAACCGCTACCGCCTGATCGTCCGCATGGTCTTCCGATACAGGCGGATCTACATCAAAGAGTTCCTCACGCACGCTGCGTACGACAAGGGAAGGTGGAAGAAATGGCTGTAGCCACGATCGACAAGCGCACCTATGCCAAGCTTCTGACGCGCGTGCTTCCGCAGGTCATCGCCACGGAAGATGAGAATCAGCGGATGATCGCGGAGTTAGAAAAGCTCGATACGCGTGGCCGGCCGCTCACCCTGGAAGAAGAGCGTCTGGCTCTGTTGATGAGCCTGTTGATCCGTCAGTTTGAGGAATCGCGTTACGCTCTGGGGCACGCCGAGCCTATTGAGGCGCTGCGCGTCCTCATGGAATCGCGCGGACTGCGGCAACGCGACCTGATTCCGGTATTTGGGTCCAGCAGCGTAGCTTCGGACGTGCTCAACGGGAAGCGCGCGTTGAGCAAGACGCACATACGTAAGCTCGCCGAATACTTCCATGTCCCCGCCAGCTTGTTCATTTAGTGAACTTCGGAAAATTGTATGGCGGGTCTGGAGACCCGCCGCAGGACTGGAGTCCTGCCCCACGGCAAAACTCATGTCTTGCTGACGGGTTCCGGCGCTGGCTGTTGCAGCCGGCTATGGTAGCGGCCGTACGAGAAATAGATAAACAAGCCGATGATCAGCCAGCCGATCAGCCGCGCCCAGTTAAGCCAGCCCAGCTTGTACATCATGTAACCGTTGAAACCGATGCCCAGGATGGGAACCAGCGGCACCCATGGCGTGCGGAACGGCCGCGGCTGTGCGGGGTTGGTTCGGCGCAGTATCATCACGGCGGTGCACACGATCACAAACGCCAGCAGCGTGCCGATGTTAACCATCTTTCCGATGTCATCGATCGGGGTGATGCTGCCCACCACGGCGGCCAGCAAGCCCACCAGAATGGTGTTCTTCCAGGGCGTCCGGAATTTCGGATGAATAGCGGCAAAAAACTTCTTCGGAAGCAGACCGTCGTTGGCCATCGAATAGAGCACGCGCGTCTGGCCCAGCAGCATCACCAGCATCACGCTGGTGAGTCCTGCCAGCGCGCCGAAGGTGATTATGTGTGAGGCGCCGGTGAGACCGCGATCGAGAAACGCGCGGGCCACGGGTGCTTCAATATTGATCTCGCGCCACGGCACCATACCGGTGAGCACCGCCGCCACCAGAATATACAGCACCGTGCAGACCAGCAGCGATGTGATGATGCCGATGGGTAAATCCCGCTGCGGATTCTTGGCCTCCTGCGCGGTGGTGGATACGGCATCGAATCCGATATACGCAAAGAAGATGTATGCGGCGCCCGCGCCGATGCCCGAGAAGCCGTACGGCGCGAAGGAACCCCAGTCCGAGCCCCAGTTCGCGGTGCTCACGTACCGTATCCCGAGAACCACGACGAACAGCACCACCGATACCTTGATGACCACGATGGTGGTGTTGAACCGGGCGCTCTCTTTGATGCCCAGCACCAGGATCCCGGTGATGATCAACGCGATGCAGAATGCCGGCAGGTTGAATCCGACGGGTACGCCGAAGATGGTGGGTGCACTCAACAGTTCGGTGGCACGCCGCACCAACTCCGGCGAGTGCGCTGAGGATACGTCTATCACCTTGTTGAGAAAAGCCTGGGTGCCCGGCGCCACGCTTGGATCGGCAGCCTGCACCATCTGCCGCGCCACCGTGCCCTCCGCCGTGCGCAGTGCCGTCCAGTGGTCGTACGACAGCCACAGCGGCATGTGGATGTGGAATATGTTCAGCATCTCGACGAAATGGTTCGACCAGCCGGACGACACCGTGCTCGCGCCCATGGCATACTCGAGCGTCAGGTCCCAGCCGATGATCCAGGCAAACAGTTCGCCCAACGTGGCGTATGCGTAAGTGTAGGCGCTGCCGGCCAGCGGGATCATGGCCGCGAATTCGGCGTAACACAAACCCGCGAACGCGCATCCCAAGCCGGACAGCACGAACGAGAGCATCAGCCCTGGTCCCGCGTAGTGTGCGCCCAGGCCGGCCATCACAAAGATTCCGGCGCCGATGACTGCTCCCACACCCAGCGCCGTAAGTTGAAACGGTCCCAACGTACGCTTCAGGCTGTGCGAGCCGGATTCCTGCGCCTCGCGCATCAGCATGCTCATCGACTTGGTTGCAAACAGATTCATGTCAGACCTCTGATTTCGGTTTCCAAATAAAATACACGGGCACACCCAGCAGCACGATGATCAGCCCGGGCCAGGTGTAGTTCGGCTTGTAAGCCAGCAACAGGACCTCGATGGTAGCCGCCGCCAGGATATACAAAGCCGGCAGCACTGGATAGCCGAACGCTTTGTAAGGCCTATCCAGCCCGGGGCGCGTGCGGCGCAGCACGAAGACGCCGGCGATCGTCAGGATATAGAAAACTAACACAGCGAAGATCACATAGTCCAGCAGGTCGTTGTAAGTACCGCTCAAGGTCAGCAGCATGGCCCAGACGCCTTGGATGGCCAGCGCGAACACCGGCGCATGGTTCCGTGCATCCAACGCGCCGGCCTTGCGGAAGAACAGGCCGTCGAGCGCCATGGCGTAATACACCCGCGCGCCCGACAGGAGCAGTCCGTTCACGCAGCCAAAACAGGAGACCATGATGGCCGCGGCCATGATGCCGACGCCGGCCGGGCCGAGAATCTGCTTCATGGCGGCGGTGGCCACCCGATCCTCCGGCGCGTGCTGGATAGCTTCGAAGGGGAGCACGTTCAGGTACACCAGGTTGGCTCCCAGATATAGCGCCATCACGATGGCTACGCCGAGCGCCAGCGAAATCGGCAGGTTACGGCGCGGATTGCGCACCTCGCCCGCCGTGAACGTTACGTTATTCCAGGCGTCCGCCGAAAAAAGCGATCCTACCATGGCCACGCCCACCAGCCGCACCACGTGCATGGTCCATCCCGCGCCGTCCCAAAGGTGGCCGAAATTCCGAGCCACGGCTGCCGGATTCCGCCCAAGTAAAAAACCGATCGCTACCAGGCCCAGCAGCGCGGCGGTTTTGGCAATTGTGAAAACGTTCTGCACCACCGCGCCGGTTCGGATGCCGCGCATATTCACCACGCTCAGCAGCCCTAACACCGCGATGGCAACAAGCTGCTGGGTGCTCAGCCCGATTTTACCGGTGCCGATCAAGTGATTCTGTGCCGAGATCCACGGTACAAACACGCCGGCAAACTTGGCGAAAGCCACCGCCACCGCAGCCGCCGTGCCCGTCTGGATTACCAGGAACAGCGTCCAGCCGTACAGGAAGCCGCTAAGGGGTCCGAAGGCTTCCCGCAGGTAGACGTACTGGCCGCCCGCCTGCGGCATGGCCGCTGCGAGTTCGCCATAGCTCAGCGCCGCGATCAGCGTCAGTACCGCGGTCGCCACCCAAGTCATCAGCAGCAAGCCGGGTGAATTCACCTGCCGCCCAATATCTGCGGATACAATAAAGATACCCGAGCCGATCATCGACCCCACCACCAGGGTGGTCGAATCCATCAGCCCCAAGCCCTTGATCAGGCCTGTCTTTACTTCATTGCTAGTTGTTGCCATTCTTCCATCCGCTGCCGCAACGATAAGCTCGACAGTTCGGCCGGCAGCAGGTCGCCGATCACCGCCACAGAATCCGCGCCCGCCGCCCAGACGTCCGCCGCGGTCTCCCTGGTAATGCCGCCGATCGCCACCAGCGGTTTTTCCATGAGCGCGCGGCAATCCTTTAATGCTTCGATACCGGTCACTGGATCCGGGTTTCGTTTGGATGCGGTCTGAAATACGGGGCCGAACGCCACGTAGTCCACCGGTTCGCCGCCCGCCGCGCAAACCTGCCCCACGTTGTGACTGGAGAATCCGATGATCGCGTCCGTCCCCATCAGCTTGCGTGCATCGCGCGGCGGCAAATCATCCTGCCCCACATGCAGGCCTGCGTCCAACAGCATGGCGATGTCTGCCCTGTCATCCACGATGAACAACGCGCCCGCCTCCCGGCACATGCGCGCTATCTCGCGCGCCGCCTCGAAGACCGCGCGTCCCCAGTGCTGCTTGTGCCGCAATTGCAGTATCCCAGCGCCTCCCTGCAAAAATGCCGCCGCCGCGCACGTCGGCGAAAATCCGCGTTCTACGAACACCCCCGTATCCAGGATCGGATATACGCGGGGCAACTTCATTGGCCCCTCATTGGCCCAGATTCCGGTCGAAGAACTCCGCCGCTCGCCGGAACGCGTCGATGTACGACTCGTCGCGCACGAAGATGTGGCTCTCCTCCGGATAGTAAATCTCCGAAAAATCCTTCCCCTCGTGGATCAGCTTTTCGCTAAGCTGCACCGAATCCTGGAACATTACGTTATTGTCCACGATTCCATGTACCATCAGGAACGGGTTTTTCAGCAGGCTCGAAAAATGGATCGGCGAACTTCGCCGGTACGCTTCAGGATAATCCTGCGGCTTGCCCAGGCGTTGCTCCGTATAGAAGGCGTTGTAATTGTCCCAATCGTTCACGGAAGAAAACGACGCGCCCGCGCGGAATGTATCGGGCGAAAGAAACATCGCCACGGCGGTCATGAATCCGCCGTAACTCGACCCCCAGATCCCGATCCGCCGCATATCGATGCTGCCCAAACCGCGCAGATACTCCACGCCGCCGAGTACATCGTCCAGATCCGGACCGCCCATGTGCAGATAGACGCCCGTGCGCCAGTCGCGGCCATAGCCGGAACTGCCGCGGTAGTCCATATCGAGCACCACGTATCCTCTATTCACCAGAGCGCAGTTGAAGACGTAGCGCACCTCGGCGTATGAACCCCACTGCTTCAATACGCTGGTGGCGTAGCCCGATCCGTGGATGAACAACACCGCCGGGCGCGGCTTCTGTGCGCGATCCTCCTGCCGGTAACCCTGCGGAAGAAACAAGCGCGCCGCCACCGGCTTACCGTCGCCGCGCGAAGGGAAGCTTACCACGCGCGATTCCGGCCACGCATAATTCGCAAACTCGGCACGAGGCGACGTGGTCACACGATGGCCGGCGACGTACAGGTCGAACGGATTCTTCACGTCCGCCAGCGTCATGGCGATGTCGCGGCCATCTTCGGAGACGACCCCGATATTCATCCCTTCACGCGACGACAGACGCTCCTTGCCCGATCCGTCCGGACGGATGCGGTAGTACTGGCGTTCGGCCGTGCCGGCCTCAGTGGATGCATAGTAGATGGAATCGCCGGCCCACTGCGGCTCGTGCCCGAAAGTGCGGTCGTTATCCACCTCCCACGCGCCGTGCGTCAGTTGCCGCGCTTCGCCGCCGTCCTTCGAGACTACATACAGATGCGCCCAGCCGTCGCGCTCGCTGGTGAATACGATCCGGCTCGAGTCGGGTGACCAGGCCGCAAAGAACGGCTCAACCCACGCCGGGTCTTTGTCTTCCGCCACCACATGGGCCTTTCCGCTGACGGGATCGTTCACCAGGATGGCGGCCTGCTTCAGATTCGGATGCACCGCCGTGCGCAGCAGCCAATGCGAATCGGGCGACCATAGTGGCGTGCCAAATGAAAATACCTTATCGCCCCAAGGACCCGGCTCGATCGCCACCGGCGTGCCGCCCTCCGCGGGGACAACGTACGCCTTCAGTTCGGTCGCCGCATCGCCGGGTAAAGTGCGCGGAAAGCCGTTGGCAGTCACGAGCCGGCCCGCGTAGTTTGGCAAAAGCAGCTTGCGGCCCGCGCCCGTGCGCACCGAGTATACGAAGCGCTTGCCATCGGGCGACCAGCGCCATCCGCCAAGCGAGGCGCCCTCGCCCTCGATCTCGGTCACCTGCGAAAGCGCGCCGGTGTGCAGGTCCTGGACGAAGAGCTGCCCGTCGCGCGTGAAGGCCAGCTTGTTCCCATCTGGCGAAAAGGCCGGATTGGCTTCGGCCGTTTTGGTGCGGGTCAGGCGAAAAGGCGGTTCCGCGCCCGAGGTATTCACCAGGTACAGATCGCCGTGATACGAGAACGCAGCGCGCACGCCATCGTGCGAGATATCGACTTCACCGATTCCCCCGGCTGGTTCCACATACTGCTTCTGTCGCTCGTCTTTTTCCGCCGCGGAGCGGTTGATGGGGTCCTCGATCGCCTCCAGGTTGGTGAGCCGCGCCAGGTGCTGGGCCTCCGGATGATAGGCATACAGATCCATGAAGCGGTGCCCTTCGGCGTTCCACAAAAACAGAAGGACGTGTCCCTGTTTGGACCAGGTGACTTTGGCGGGCGTGGTGCCCCAGACGTAAGGACGGCTGAATAGCCGGTCCAGCGCCCACGGCTCGGCATCCAGGGAGGATACCAAGAGGGCGGCGATAACGGCGAATCGCATGGGCAAGGCGATTGCCAAGATTATCACAACTTTCCTGGCGCGCGCGTGATTCGATCAGGCCGGAGACTATGCGACACGCTGCCGGCGGATCTTTGGAGCAGGAGAGGTCATATGTTTCGGATGCCACGAGCACACGCCTTTCGGTAAGGTGGAGGACTGACTCAACACGCTTACCCTCTATCTATCTTGCCGATCATATACGCGCAGCGGCACAACGCCGTCCACTCCTCTTCTTCCTCGATTGATGTAGGCGGCGGCCGGGACCGCAGCTGCCATCACGATGAGCGGCGCGAGATTCTGCGTATCCATGTCGAACAGCAGCACGAGCGAGAATGCGGCCCAACAATCGATTTGTAGTCGAGAAACACTAACTGGGCAAGCCGAGAACGTCCTGCAAATTTTTCTTTCAATTACTTAGCCGTCTTCGACCAGCCCGTGCACCTCGATTGCGTCCCTTCACGTCAGCGCCGCTTACTCCTTAAGGGGGGCGATGAAATCGATCACCTGGCGATCGTTCCTTCGACACAGGCTAAAGTCCTTGCGATCGATTGTGAGAACTTGGCACCGGGGATGCAACTCGGTCATGACGACGATCGAGGCGTCGGCTAGGTCCATCTGCCGATACCGCAACATCAGCGTTCGGATGCGGGGCCAATGCGCCGAGAGATCGAAGTCCAGTCGAGCTGCGTCGCGTTCGAGCATTTTGGAACAAGGGATCCACTGCGAGCGAATCTCCGAGGAGAAAGTACACCACTTCAGTAAGGACAGGTTCCGAGACCAGCACCGGGGCAGTCACTTGTTTCATGAGATCGACCGCCCATGGGTGATACGGATCGTTACGATTGAGATACGCAAGAAGAGGACCCGTGTCGCAAATGGTGATCATCGTCGCCGAAACCTGCGGCGGCTGTTTGACGCTGGTTGACCACCGCCTGCCAAACTGCCGGCAAGGTCGCTCGTGATAGCGTAAACCGAACCACCATCACAGTTCGGAGCTTCGATTCGTTCACGAACAAGCGCCGCGACGCTGCGTCCACTCCGGCGCGCCTGCTCCTTAAGCCGTCGGGCAACAGCCTCCGGGAGTTTGATCGTAATGCCTTTCATGCCCCCCATGACAACATGGTAACTCCAGTTTGGCTATAGGCAATACCAAGATTCTTTGGGGCACCAAGTTGCCATCTCAAAAAACACCCATGATCCATGGCCACCACCGGCGAGCGCCACAGCTTAGAATCTAATTTAGACACCCATGGCAGTAACACGCAGCAGCGCCGCGGAAAGGACACAGGCATCCCACAGCGGACGGCGCGCTTTCGCCTGGAGCGCACTCGCGCGGCGCCGCGACGAAGCGCTCTGGATGCTGGGCGCCTCGCTCCTCCTGCTGTTTGGGTTCCTTCTGGTCTACAGCGCCAAGACCCGCGCGTTCGCGGAAATCGAAACCTCGCTCGCTAATAAGCAACTGCTGGATCTGAACGATCTCAACGCGCGCGAAGATCTGCTGCCGTTCCTCGGACTCTTCACCGTGCCGGCGGAACGCCAGTTCGTGGCGCGCCGCATCTACGACGCTTCGGGAAGCCTGCGGAACGTAGGAGGCATCGCCCGGCTGCGGGTCTCGCCGGCGGAGACCGAGGCCGCCCGCGGCCTGAAATCGTTCCGCGGCCGTACGCTGCTACTCAGCGCAGAACAATTCCGCGCATTGAAGCCGTCGTTCCTGGTGCGCCGGCCAGCCCAGTTCCGCCGCGCATTCCTGATCTGGATCGCCATTTTCTTCGCGGCATTCTGGGCCGTGCACCTATGGTGGAGCGTGCGCGCGTTCGCCGGCGACAGCACGCTGCTGCCGGCCGTTCTGCTGCTCACCGGCATCGGCCTGAACCTGATGATCAGCCTGCGCGACCCCGTCCGCGACAGCTTGCTCTTTCTGGATTTCGCAGAAGGCGTAGCCGCCGGATGCGTCGTGCTGGCGCTCGCCAGCGCTCTCGATTACGAACGACTGCTGGGCAAGCTGAGCTTCGTGCCGCTGCTGGCCAGCTTCGCGTTGTCCGCGCTGCTGATCGTTTTCGGATACGGTCCGGGGACCAGCGACGCCAAAGTCAACCTGGCCGGATTTCAACCCATCGAAATCGTCCGCATACTGCTGATCCTGTTTTTGGCCGGTTACTTCGCGCAGCGTTGGGATGTCCTGCGGCATGCCCGCGAGCAGCGCCCGCGCCTGGCTTTATTTAACCGGCTGGGCGGCATTCCTCCGCTCGAATACACCATTCCCATATTCGCCTGCGTGGCGCTGTCCCTGCTGTTCTTCTTCTTGCAAAAAGATATGGGGCCGGCCATGGTGTTCACCTGCCTGTTCCTGGCGCTGTACGCGATCGCGCGCCAGGACACGCTGGTGGCGGCGGCCGGTTTGTTGTTTCTGCTGGCCGGATTTGTAGGCGGTTACCTGGTGCGCGTGCCGCATACCGTTTACGAGCGCGTCTCCATGTGGGCATCGCCTTGGAACAATGTGATTCATGGCGGCGATCAGTTGGCGCAGTCGCTATGGGCCTACTCGACGGGCGGCGTATGGGGAACCGGGCCGGGATTAGGCGATCCATCGTTCGTTCCGGCCGCGCACACGGACCTGGTTCTTTCGGCGCTGGGCGAGGAATGGGGCTTTATAGGCGTATTGGCCGTGTTCGTGCTATATGCTTTCGTCCTGTATCGCTCGGCGCGCATCGCATTGCGCGCGCGCAGCGATTATGAATTCTTTCTCGCTGCGGGATTGGGTGTAGCCATGGTGCTGCAAATCCTGCTGATCGCCGGCGGATCGCTGGGCGTGCTGCCGCTATCCGGAGTCGTGACGCCGTTCCTCAGCTATGGCCGCTCGTCCATGCTGGCGAATTTCTTCGTCATGGCCATGCTGCTCTCGATCTCCAGCCGGCCCGCCGCCGACCCGCAGCGCAATGCCCCGTTCCGCGCGCCCATCGAAGCTGCCGGTCTGGCGCTGGGAGCGCTGGCCCTGATCATCGCCGGCAAAGCGGCGTATGTGCAGGTGCTGCGCAGCGCCGCGATCATGGGCGAGGGTACGCTGGTGGTGCAAGCCGACGGCGCGCGCCGCTATCAATATAATCCGCGCTTCCAGGAGATCATGCGCGACATCCCCAAGGGCAGCATCTACGACCGCAGCGGCCTTCCGCTGGCCACCAGCAATTGGGACGAACTGGAGAAGCACCGCGCGCAATTCCAGCAACTGGGAATCAATATCGATCAAGCCTGCTCGCGCACCGAAAGCCGGCACTATCCGTTCGAGGGCCTGATGTTCCCCTTGTTGGGCGATCTGCGCACGCGCATCCGCTGGGGCGCCGGCGACACTTCTTTTGTGGAGCGGGATTCGGCCACGCGCTTGCGCGGCTACGACGACCGTCCTACGCTGGTGGACGTCGCCAATCCTAAGACCGGTAAGACGGACCGGGTGGTGCACTATGATCTGCGCGAGCTGGTGCCGCTGCTGCGCCACCGCTATGAGCCCGATAATCCCGCGGTCCAGCGCGTGCTCGGCCGCAAGCGCGACGTGCGCATGTCGATCGATGCGCGTCTCCAGGTGCGGGCCAGTGACATTCTGAAGAATGCGCTGCGCCAGGCCGGACAGGACAAAGGGGCGCTGGTGGCGCTCGATCCCGCGACGGGCGATCTGCTGGCCGCGGTCAGTTATCCGCTGCCGCCTATCGGGCCGGGCGACACGCAGCCGGACGAGACCGGCGAGGATGTGGCCAATCCTTACCTGGATCGCGCCCGCTACGGTCTGTATCCGCCCGGTTCTACATTCAAGGTAGTCACTGCCATGGCCGCGCTACGCCACGATCCGCAGCTGGCGAAGCAGACTTACTCGTGCATTCGCCTGCCGGATGGCCGAGTGGGTAACTACATACGCGGCTCCAACCGCCCCATCCGCGACGATATAGAAGATACATCGCCGCATGGGACCATCGACATGGAGCGCGCGGTAATTGTGTCCTGCAATGCTTACTTCGCGCAGTTAGGCACTTACAATGTGGGTGCGCCGCAGCTATTCGATACGGGCCGCCTGCTGGGTATTTCCATGGCGTCACCGGAGACCGCGCAGCAATTGCGCAAGTCGCTGCCGCAATCGTCTTATGGGCAAGGGCAGGTGGTGGCATCGCCGTTCCAGATGGCGCGCGTGGCTGCCGCGATCGCCAACGGCGGGATGATGCCTCAGGGCCGCTGGATTGCCGATGAAAGCAACGATCGCACGGATGCGCCGCAGGCGGTAATCGGCCCGGATGTGGCCGCCACGCTGGGCCGGTTCATGCGCGAGGTGGTGACCCAAGGTACGGGGGTAAGGGCGGGCAGCGCGCCGGTTCCCATCGCCGGCAAAACCGGCACGGCCGAACTGGCCGATGCCCCGTCGCACGCCTGGTTCATCGGCTTTGCGCCGTATCCGGCCGGCCAGCGCATCGCTTTTGCGGTACTGATCGAGAACGGCCAGTATGGCGGCACATACGCAGCGCCGGCGGCCGCCGCGCTGGTTACCGCAGCGCAAAGCCTGGGCCTGGTGGGAGGAGCAGGGAAACAGCCATGAGTTTCTTTTCAGAAGTGGAGAAGACCATCGAGCGCGCGTTCCGCAAATTCACCGAACGGGCCTTCGGGCCCGCCGAGTCGGACGAGTTGCTGATGGTGCATCGCGCTATACTCGAAGAAATCCAAGGCAAGATTCAGGTCATACAGCGCGGGCAGCGCCTGTTTCCTTACAACGCGCTGCACATACGGCTGGTGTCGCCGGAGGCGGAGCGGCGGGCGTTATTTCAAGCGGCGTTCGCGCACGAGCGCCGGCTGGAAAACGACATTCGCGAATCGCTCACGGGCGCGGGGTGTACGCTGCCGGCCGGCTTCGTGGTGGATGTGGGGACTGCCGAGACAGGCCCCAAAGGCTTCGAAATTTCGTACGCGATCCACGAGCCGCCAGCGGCGCCGGAGCCGGCGCCGGCACCGGAACTGCCTACGACTGCACCGCCGTCCGTGCCGCCGCCTGCTACAGAATTTGTCGCGGGTCGCCTAATCATAGTGCGTGGCAAGGCGGCGCAGGACAGCTATACGATCGAGAAATCTCACACCAACATCGGACGCATGCCCGAAATCACCGATAGCCAGCAGCGCATGATCCGGCGCAATGACGTGGTGTTTGACGAGGGCGGGGACGATGCCAACGCTACGGTATCGCGTGCGCATGCGCACATCCGCTTCGACCGCACGGCGTGCCAATACCGGATTTGCGACGATGAAAGCGAATTCGGCACGCGCATCTTTCGCGAAGGCCGCTCGATCGAGGTGCCGGCCGGCAACCGGCGCGGTGAGCGCTTATGTGCGGGCGATGAGATTTACGTGGGCAGAGCTTGCCTGCGCTTCGAGCAGTGAAACCGCTTGCTCACGCGCGCGGCTCAGAAGGCCAATTCGAATACGTTGCCCGCAAAGCTCTTTCCTAATCCAACGGTAGTGCCATAGAGCGCTCCGCCGGGCCCCCAAATCACACCTGCTCTAGGCCCGTCACCTTGCGCTCCGGGAAAAGCGAATAGGGTGGTGGCCGTCCACTCGCCGCCGGATTCCGTCGGCGGCGTCAACTTGAAGATAATGCCGTCATTCGCCTGCGCGCCGTGCGATCCGGGGGTCGTGCCGTATAAGGATCCGTTCGCATCGGCGATCAGAGTCCCATAAGATGAGGCATAGGAAGGCAAATCGAAAATCACGTTCAGGGCCCAGCCGCCGGAGCCGGCCGGCGCACAGGTAAACACCGTGCCCGCGCTGGTGCTGCCGCCGTTGGCGTTCGAACCGTATAGCGCTCCGCCCGCAATGAGCAGTCCGCCATAGGGATTGGCGCCCACGGCGCCGCCAGGAAAGCTGCACAGGACCTGCTCAGTCCAAGTGTCCTGCGAGGGAGCCACCGAGAAGACCGCACCCAGGCCCGCTTCCCCGCCGTAAGGCGTGGTGCCGTAAAGTATTCCGATCGCGTCGATGGCCAGCGTAGCGTAAGGATTGGCCGCATCGCCAGCACCGCCGAAGCTATGCAAAACGGTTTCTTCCCATCCGTGCCCTGATGGTGTCAACGAATATACCGTGCCTACACCCGAGGCGCCGCCCAGAACTGTTGTGCCGTAAAAGTTGCCGTTGGTGTCCATCACCACGCCGCCGTACGGAAAACTGCCGTCACCTTCCGTGCTGCCGAAGCTGTACAGCAGAGTTTCGCTCCACCCGGCGCCCGGTTTTGCCGGCGGCACCAATTCGTAAACCGTACCAACGCCATTCGCGCCGCCGCGGGTGGTGGTCCCGTAGAGCGCGCCGTTCGGACCGACCAAAAGTCCCCCATACGGATTGGATCCTTGAGTTGCCGGGGTCTGGAAAGCGAAGATGACGGCGGGAGTCCAGCTCTGTCCGGACGTGGGCGGCGTCATTTCATAGATCGCTCCGTAACCGTACTTGCCGCCGCCGAAGGTTGCGCCAAAAAGCGATCCGTTCTTGCCGTACACCAATCCGCCGAAAGGATATGCGCCGTTGTTGTAAGTGAACTGGAACACCGTGGAGTAAGTCGGTTTGCTCTGAGCGTAAAGGCCCGGTCCGGGCACTGCCGCCAATCCGATAATCAGCGCGGCACGCCACATGCGAAGACTGTAAGTCATGATAAGTCCCAATTAAGTTCTATTAGTTTAGGGCAGCAGCCCGAAGGCCACTACGCCCGTGGTCGTGGCCACATAGACCATTCCGTTAGCCACCGTCGGGGGCGCGAACTTCCTGTAAGTGAATGCGTCCCGCCCGGCGGGGGCCTGGTTGCTGCTGTACAATAACTTGCTCAGATTGCCGGCCGTATACGCCAGTAATCCGCCGGCCAGCGCCGGCGTGCCGGGCGCGGCCACCCATAGGATCCCATTACTCGTGCCGTTAGCCGAAATGCTCATGGCGCCGCCGGGATAGTTGAATATATTACTGGTCGAAGTAACCGGCAAACTGGACATAACCGCGTCATTAAATTGAAATGCCTCGATGGGATCCAGGTTAGCCGAGAAATAAACCATGTTATTGAAGTACACGGGCGGAATTCTCACTGCGCCCAGTGCGTCGTTGCCGTCCCCGCCCGGCCCCAGTGCGCCGACGACGTGCTGGTAAACATTGCTGTTACCGCCCTTGGCGTTGAACTTACCCATGTTTGCGGTGTCCACAAGGAAGATCGTGCCGAGCTTGCCCGCGCCCGTGAGCAGGTTGTGACTCTGTCCGTTAGCGTCGGTCATGGGGGGCAATAACAAGGAACTGCTCGAACCTAACTCCACGCGCTCATCCGCGAATCCGTTCCCCGCGTCGAACGAGGCGAAGTAATCCGCGACTTGGAGCTTCTTCGAGACCCATGTCAACCGGAGAAAGGAGTTTCCGTAGTCGCCGTTAACCGGGAAGCCCTGGGCATTCATGGTGGTGTCAAAGGTTCCGTTACCCACCATCATGTAGATATTGCCGTTGGTGTCGGCTACCGGGCCGCCGCCGGCGCCCCAGAAGGCGCCGTCCTGTCCGTTGGGACTGGCATTCAGCACGCCCACCTGAGACAGGCCGATCATGTTGTATACGAAAATCCAGCCGGAATATGGAGGCTCGTCGCAGTTAGCAGAGAACTCCACATAGATGTTCCCATTCTGCAGCAGTAAGGCCGGCCGGGATTTGTATGAGCCGGGACTGAATGTAATCACACCGCCGGAGCTTTGCGGGCCCGAACTCGGATAAGTGCCCTTAATCTCCGCGGGACTGCCGGCCTGCTCGGTACCGGCGCTCAACCCCAGCGAGTGCAGCCGCTGGTGATAATGGCCCGAGCTGTCTTTGCTCATGGCCACGGCGAAAATTATGCCGCCTTGCGAGGAGCTCTGCAGATAGATGACGGGAGTCGCCGTAATACCCACGACAGGAGCGATTTGCCCACAGCCTTGATCGTCCGCCGCCGTCTCTCCGGCCAACAGCAGCGACTTCTGCCACAGCGTCGCGCCACTGTTGGCGTCGACGGCATACAGCGTGTCGTTTTCGGTGGCGACGAACAGTACATTGTGAGTGCCCTGGCTGCCCATGGCGAGGTTGGAGACGTACAGAGGCTGGGCATCCACGGTACCGTCGGTGGTAAATGTCCATAGCTTGCCGAAGGTTGCGAAATTCACGGTGACCGGTGTCAGCAGTGTCTCGGCGGTATTCGCTCCCGTGCGGGACACGTCGTTGTGATAGGTCAGCACATTTACGGCGCCGCTGGTCGTGTCCGCGTGCGGGGGGAGTCCCTGCGCCCGCAGCACAGCAAACGAAACGCTGAACGCGAACAGAATCGCTGCCGCGGGTACCACACTGCTCACCCTACGGCCGGCAGAGCGACAGCGTTTTAATAATAAATTGAATTGTCGGTACATCCAAATCCCTTATGAAACAGTGTAAGAGCCGTGAAGCCGGCCCATTCTCCGGAAGCCCTACGGGGTTTAACCATCATACCCAAAGTCGTGCCGGAGGATGCAAAAGTTAACGCTAGTGGAAGTACTAGAACTCTCAGCGGAGAGGGGTAATGCCGCTGAGGCCCGGCCGCCAGATTACCATTCACTCCGGGAAATCGATCGACCGGACCACTCCGGTGGTTTTCGGCATGGCATCTTCTTTCGCTTCGTACTCGATCCGGATCCGCCGCGGGTTTTGTGGACCGCAGGTGAAGTCGACGGGCGCGCCGTTCCTGGTGTTGACGGAAGCCGGGTCCAGCGCGAACGAGATGGTATCGCCGCCCACGCCGATCTGCATGCGGATCTTTCCCTCGAGACATTCGATCTGCTGCAGGGTACCCTCGAGGACGGCCAATCGAGCGGCGTTCCGCGTGCGCGACGGTTCCGTATCTTCGCCGGGCGGCCCTCCCGGTCCGCGGTGCGGGCTGTCGCCGCCGAGCAGCGGATAGCGCGGCACATAGTCAATCGACGCCAGCAATTGATCGAGGCGCGCGATCTCGCCGGAGTTCCTGGCATACTTCCGGCAGGTGGACGCAGCGGCCTTGGCCTCCGGCAGGCGGTCGAGCCGGTAATAGGCGTACGCCATGGCATGGAAGTAGCCGAAGGCCTGCATTTCGGGGACGCTCTTCACCATTTTGAATTGCGCCAATGCCTGGTCAAACTCGCCGTCGATCACGTGCGCGTAGCCGAGTTCCAGGCGCGCATCGCGATCGGACGGGTCGATCTCTACGGCGCGCCGCAAGGTGGCCACGGCCTCGGCATGCTTGCCCTCCGCGCGCAAGAGCCGGCCATAATCCAGAAACATCCCGGCACTAGTGCTACCCAGTTCTACCGCGCGCGCGTAATGGGTCAGGGCTTCACCGCGTTTGCCATCCAGCATATTAAGGCGGGCCTGACCTGCCTCCACGCGCCAATCCTCCTGGTTGTCGCGCGCCAATTCTCCGTACAACTGCTGTGCAGCGGCCGATTTGCCCCGCCTACAGGCCAGAATATCCGCCAGCACCAGGCCCGCTTCGAGCGGGCTCGATTCGCTCGTTTCGAGATCGTCGGGTGCTTTTGCCAGTTTCGTGCTGAACAGCGATGCATTAAACGTCGTGGCGTTCAGGTACACCGCGAGATCCTTCTGCACTTGCTCGACCGGCTTACCGTAAGCTTTTTGAAAGGTCTCCGGCATTCCGGCGCCGGCCTTCAGGCCATCTAGCAACACTGGTAGGCGGGGCCGGTAACCGGTGCCCAGGTACAGCATGTGGACCAATGCCCAACTCTCGGCGTAGAAGAGCCCCGCATGGTTCCTTTCGTTATACAACGGGGAGTCGTGCTCGACGGCCAGCAGCGTCCCGAGATCGATCCATTTGGATTGCTGTAACTCGCGGAGGTGCGGCAGGATGACGGCGCCGACCTCGATCTTGCCGCCCAGCGGTTTCAGGTTCGAATACAGTTCGGCGAGGCCCTCATTGAACCACACCGGAACCGCGATTCCGGCATGCTTCACGAGCAGGTGTGTGTACTCGTGCACGGCCACCGGAAACTGTTCGCTGGATGCGTTTTTCATGACGATATAATCGCGATCGCCCGTGCCCTGGTAGAACGCCGAGGAAAAATCGTTTGGGGCGTAGGGCGCGTATTCCTTATCCGAGCGGAAGACTACAATGCGTACGGGCACACCGGATTTCGAGGCGAGGCCCATAGTATCCAGGAAGAAGGCGCGGACCTGTTCAAAATGCCGCGCGACGTCGCGTCCGCCGTGCTCGCCGGCGGTAGTGAGTAGCTCGAAGTTGGGCGATTTGATCTGCAGCCAGCGGGGCGTGTCGGCGGCTGCAGCGGGCCAGGGGGCCAAGATGCACATGAGGGCGATTGCAAACATCCTCATTTCAGGAGTGTAGCACCCGCCTTGTGGGGCACCGTGGCCGCCTGGGAGGCCGCCTCACCTCAATGGTTCACGCCGGATGCCAGAAAGCCGCCATCCACCGCGATGCACTGGCCGGTGATGAAACTGGCGGCATCCGACGCCAACAGCACTGCCGCGCCGATCAGTTCTTCCGGCTGTCCGAAGCGGCCCATGGGGGTGCGCAGCTTCAACTCGCGGCCGCGCTCGGTGCCGTCGAGCAGCTGCGCATTCAGATCGGTGCGGAAGACGCCCGGCGCAATGGCATTGACGTTGATGCCGTCGCGCGCCCACTCCACCGCCAGATTCCGGGTCAACGACAGCACGGCAGCCTTCGAAGCGGCGTAGGCCGTCACTTCCATGAAGCCCACGAACGAAGTGATGGAGGCGATGTTGATTACCCGCCCGCGGCGGTTCGCGGCCAGGGGCCGGTAGAACGACTGGCAGGCGCGCAGCATGCCCGTCAGATTCACGTCGATGATGCGGTTCCAGTCGGCCTCCGAGACATCCGCGGTGGGCTTGCGCTGGGTCTGGCCGGCGGCATTCAGCAGCACATCCACCCGGCCGAACTGCGCCAGCACCGCGTCGCGAAAGCGGTCCACCGACTCGCGGGACCCCGCATCACACACCTGGCGCAGCGTCTGGCGGCCGGCCCCCTCGATCTCCAGGCAGACCTCTTCGATGAGCGGGGCGCGGCGGCCGGTAGGCACCACATCGGCCCCGGCGGCAGCCAGGCCGACGGCCAGTTTGCGGCCAAGGCCGGAGGTGCCACCGACGACCACCGCCACGCGCCCGGTCAAATCCATCAGGTGATTGGTGCTCACGATTCTCCTTTGCTCATGCTATCCAGCCTGTATTTCCGGGTCCAGTTCCACCGGAAAGTTCACCGAATTGGCTATAAAACATTTGGCGTGCGCGGCCTTATGTAATTCGCGCGCTTTCGACAGATCCGACCCGGCGGCGACGGTGATGCGCGGTCGCAGAAGCACACGCCGGAAACATCCCGCTCCTTCGGCCGCTTCCTCCATCACGCCTTCGGCATGATCGGCGTAAGCCAGCACCACGATGCCCGCGTCCGCGCACAAGTGGAGGTACCAAAGCTTGTGGCATGCCGACAGTGACGCGACCAGCAATTCCTCGGGATTCCAGCGCGCGGCATCGCCGCGGAAGGCCGGATCGGAAGAGCCCGCGATGACCGGCTTCCCGGTACCGGCGGATATTTCGTGCCGCCGCTCGTAGTTTCTGTATCCGGAGGTGCCGCTGCCGGTATTGCCGGTCCAGGTGACATCGACCGAATAGCGATGTGTCTTGGTCATTCCGGCTCGTCTGGCCTCTCGAACGATTGTAAGGCAAATCAGGGATTGCAAGGTCCGCCCTTGATGAAAGGCGGCGCGAGGGACCGGCCCCAGGCGGGCGGGTCTGCCCCACCGCGCGCCACGAACCATACTTCTATCGCTGTACGAACTAAGCCAATAAGCCCTTTAGTTACTTAAACTTGAAAACGGAAACGCCAATTTCCGAGCGTAGATGTAGATAGGGATGGAGAGCCGTTTTTCAGCTGGTGTAGCCATCTTAGTTGGTGGTGACTTTGCCCCGACAACGCGACTCTACCACGGCGGCTTGGCCGCAATGGTCCAGGCTTCGCGCCGCTCCATATTTCCACCTCGTTTAAATACGGCGTTAGTACGACGCAAAGTCTGGCTAAAACCCGACAGCGAAACCGGTCCTCTACTCGACCGTCAATACCGCGTCCTCCGGGTAACCGTGCATGCCGAACTCCGGCACATCCAGCCCTTCCAGCTCTACCTCCGGAGCTACCCGTATTCGCTTGACCTTATTGACCACGGAAAACACCACGTAAGTGGCACCAAACGCCCACAACGCGCATAGTGTCGCTCCGCCCAGCTGGCAGAGAAACTGGCGAGTATCACCGTGGAGCAAGCCAGTCACTCCTTGGCCCGAGTGTCCGAGATAACTGGCAGCTCCCACACCATTCCAACCGGAGCCGTAAGTGCCGTCCGCGAAAATACCCACACAGACGGCTCCCAGCCAACCGCAGAATCCATGCACTGAGATAGCTCCGCATGGATCGTCGATCTTAGTCACCCGTTCGTTGAACAGCACACCCAGGCAAACCACGATTCCGGCCAGCACGCCGATGACTACTGCCGAGGTTGGAGATACGAAAGCGCAAGGAGCGGTAATGGCCACCAGTCCAGCCAGCATCCCGTTGCACGCCATCGTCACATCCGGCTTGCCGAACATGAAATACCAGAGCAGCAGCGATGCCGCTGAACCGGCCACCGCGGCCAGGTTCGTATTAATCGCGATTACGGAGATGCGCAGATCCGTGGCGCCCAGCGTCGAGCCCGGATTGAAGCCCATCCATCCGAACAGCAGAATGAAAGTGCCGGTGACCACGTAGACCAGGTTGTGCGCGGGGAATGCGCGCGGATTTCCGTGCTTATCGTATTTACCGATGCGCGGGCCCAGAATGAGGGCCAGCGCCATGGCGCAGAATCCTCCCACGGCGTGCACCACGGTGGAGCCCGCAAAATCCACATAGCCGTGGCCCAGGTTCATCGTGGACCCTACTTGCGAAAGCCAGCCGCCGCCCCAAACCCAGCAGCCGAACAACGGATACAGCAGCGCGCCGACGAACAGCTCGCAGAGTAGAAATGCCCAAAATGAGATGCGCTCGCAAATTGCGCCGACGATGATGTAGCCGGCCGTCTCCATGAACACCACTTCGAACAGCGCCAGACAGTTGCTGCCTGCGTCATAAGCGGGCCCCGCCATGAAGAATCCGTTGCCGCCCAGGAACCCCCACTGGCCCCCGCCCAGCAGGTAGTGGTTCAACGTAGGAGTGCCGCCCAGGTTGCCCGGCGCCGCATTGATCGCCACGCCGCCGAACTGGAACGCGTAACCGCAAGCGTAGTAAGCCAGAAACGCGAAGACATAAGCGGCGAAGTTGAGCATCATGAGGTGGCCGGCGTTTTTCTTACGCACCAGCCCGCATGTGAGCAGCGCGAATCCGGCTTGCATGAACAGCACCAGGTAGCCTGTGTTCAGGGTCCAGGCGAAATTGGTCGCGACGCGGATATGACCCACCGAATCGGCCAGTTTCACTGCCAGCGGTTCCTTAGCCGCCTGCGACTGGTATTCGTCGTAGTCCTTCTTGTTCTTCTGATAGTCGGGCGAGTTCTTGTCTGGAGCCGGCACCGTAAACGCCGTGCCGCCGGCGTCCACCGCGGTGGATTTATCACCCGTGGCGATACCGGCCGGGTCGGGCTTGGGTCCCTCGTCGGCGCGGCCTTGCGGCGCAAGGGCTAACACTCCGGCGGCTACCAGGACAGCCAACTTGGCGAAGATGGCGCAGAATCGGGGAAGGGACGGGCGACGCCTCGCGACGCTCTTTGTCATCGTTTAGTTCTCCTCGGTTTTGTGTAATCGGAATGTGCCCGGCACGGTCTCGAGCGGGGGACATAAGGAAACCATAAATAGACAGGAACGGACCATTTAAATTGAGTGAATCAAAGGTGCCGATGAGCGTCAAGACGAAATTTCTTTTCGAGGCCATAAGCTTTTCTGTTGGGGCAGACACCGCGCTTGCACACCAATTCCCGGTAAGGGCAGAATGGTGGACGAGGAGATCCGCCGCACCGTGCCCGCCAGCATCGACAAACGCCCCAGCCCCGAAGAGTTATTGCGCCGCGTGCAGGCCGAAGAGCGCCGCGCCCGCCGCGGCCGGCTCAAGGTGTTTTTGGGTTACGCCTCGCGCGTGGGAAAGTCATTCCGCATGCTCGACGAAGGCCGCCGGCGCAAGGAGCGCGGCGAAGACGTGGTGGTGGCCGCCATCCAGTTTCCGCTCACGCCCGATCTGGAAGCGCTGATGTCGGCCGTCGAGCATATCCCCCCGCTTAAGGAAATTTACGGCGGCAAAGAGTATGAAGTGCTGAGCGTAGCGGCGATTTTCCGCCGCCATCCGCGCGTGTGCCTGGTGGATGAGTTGGCCTACGATAATCCGCCGGGCAGCCGCAATCCTAAACGCTGGCAGGATGTGGACAATATTCTCGATCAAGGCATCTCGGTAATCACGGCCATCAACCTACAGCACATCGAGGAGATGCAGGACGCCGTGGAGCGTATCACCTGTAAGCGCGCGCGCCAGACTGTGCCGGAGCGGTTCCTGCGTTCCGCCGACGAGATCGTGCTGGTGGATGCCGCGGTCGACGACATGATGCAGCGGGCGGGTTCCTGCGAGCCGATCGACGTGCGAAGGCTTTCGGAACTGCGGGAACTGGCGTTGCTGTTGGCGGCCGATGTAATCGATGGGCAACTGGAAAATTACCTGCGCTCGAACGGTGTGGAAGTGCGGTGGGGATCGCAGGAGCGCATTCTGGTGTGCGTCACGCCGCGCAGTGATGCGGGCGCCATGTTGCGCAGCGGGCGGCGCAATGCCGACCGTTTCCATGGCAATCTACTGGTCTGTTACGTCCGGCAGAATGCCCTGAACACGCGCGACCGGGCGCTCATGGATTCGAACCTGGCGCTGGCCCAGCAATTGCATGCCGACGTTCACGTGCTGGAGGGCTCCGATGCTATCGGGGCTATTATGCGCTTTGCGCGCGAACAGCGCGTCACGCAAATCTTCGTGGGGCACAGCGCGCCAGATCGTTGGAAAGAACTGTGGTCGCGCAGCCCGGTGGACCGGTTGATCCGGGCAGCCACGGATATCGACGTGCGCATCTTCCCGCATCCCGAAACATCATGAGCGATTCCCCCACCGCACTGCCAGTGGATGCCGAGCCCTTGCCGCAGGGACGACTCAAGGTGTTCTTAGGGTATGCCGCCGGCGTGGGCAAAACTTATCAGATGCTCGACGAAGCGCAGGAGCTGCGGCGCAAGGGCGTAGACGTGGTGGTGGGATATTTTGAACCCCACGGCCGCCAGGATACCATTGCCAAAACGGTGGATCTGGAATTCATTCCGCGCCGGAAGGTCGAATACCGCGGCTCCGTCTTCGAAGAGATGGATACCGACGCGATTCTGCGGCGCAAACCGGCGGTGTGCCTGGTAGACGAATTCGCGCATACCAACGTGCCGGGTTGGCCGCGGCTGAAACGCTGGGAGGATGTGCAGGTATTGCTGCAGGCGGGTATCGATGTTTTCACCACGCTCAACGTGCAGCACCTGGAAAGCCTCAACGACGAGGTGTGGCATATTACCGGCGTGCGCGTTCGCGAGACGGTCCCGGATTGGGTGGTGGACGCCGCCGACGAAGTGGTTTTGGTGGATTTGACCGCGGAGGCATTGCAAAACCGTCTGCATCGCGGCGTCGTCTACACCGCCGACAAGGCCCGGAAGGCGATGGAGAACTTCTTCACCGAAGCGAACCTGACGGCACTCCGCGAGATGGCCCTGCGGCACACCGCGCACGAAGTGGAAGGGCGGCTTTCGGATCTGACCACTCCCGCGGTTGGCATGTCCCGCCAGTCGCTGCCGGCGGCGCAATCACCAGAGCGTCACGACCGGATTCTCATCTGCCTGACGGAACGGCCGTCTACGGCCGTCCTGATCCGCCGCGGAAAACGGGTCGCGGATTATCTCCAGGCGGATTGTCTGGCCGTGCATGTCCAGCGCGGCACCGGCCGGGCGAAAGGCTCCAGCGGTGCCCTCGACAAGCATCTGAGTTTTGCACGCAACTTGCACATCGAAACGCACGTCTTGAGAGGCAAGGACGTTGCGCGTACCATTGTGGAGTTTGCGCGTGTGCAGAATATCACGCAGATCTTCCTGGGGCGGGCGGGCGCCAAAGGGTTTTGGGGAGGGGTGGGGAGCACCGTTCACAGAGTGGTGCGCCTGGCCCGCGATCGCGAAATCACGGTGGTAGCGGAGCGCTTCCGGTGAACCGAAATCGCCTTCATGGCCACGTAACTACCTGCTAGGATAGGTGAGAATGTTCCGGTTCTGGGTATTTGGATTCCTTCTGTGCATGCCCCTGATGGCGTCCGTCGAAAATGCTTGTGGCGCGGATTCTCCCGAGCTCTCCGAAGCTTTCGATCGTCTCTACAATTTCAATTTTCCGGCGGCCCACGCCGATATCAACATGTACATCGCCAGTCACTCGAAGGAGCCCTTGGGGTATGCGATTCGTGCCTCGGCGTACCTTTTCTACGAACTGGACCGGCTGGGCATCCTGGAATCCGAGTTTCTGACCAGCGACAAGCACATCGCCGACAAGAAGACGCTGCGCCCCGATCCCGCGGTGCGCGAACTATTTCTGCGGGCGCTCACAGATGCGCAATCGCGCGCCGATGCGGCGCTGGCGAAGAATCCTCAGGACCGCCAGGCCTTGTTCACCATGTCGATTGTGGAGGGCGTGACCACCGATTACATGGCATTCGTGGAGAAGCACCAGATCGCCAGCCTGGCGCCCGCCAAGCGCTCCAACAGCTACGCGCAACAGCTCTTAAAGCTGAACCCTCCGTGCGTAGACGCCTACATCACGGCGGGGATATCGGAGTACATGGTGGGGAGCCTGCCGTTTTTTGTCCGCTGGTTCGTGCGGTTCGACAACGTGCAAGGCAGCAAGCAGCAGGGCGTCAAGAACCTGGAACTCGTCGAGCGGGATGGGAATTACTTCAAGCCATTCGCCAAGATCC
This sequence comes from Bryobacterales bacterium, assembly GCA_963818855.1. Classification (GTDB taxonomy): domain Bacteria; phylum Acidobacteriota; class Terriglobia; order Bryobacterales; family Bryobacteraceae; genus Bog-159. The sequence continues at coordinate 932,193 of CAWFUH010000003.1, forward strand.
TGCTGGCCATCATCGACCTGCGTGAGAAGCGCCCGGGAGAAACCGAGAAGCTGCTGGAGAGTCTGGCACGAGACTATCCTGCCAATCCGCTGTTCCGAAAAGAGCTGGCCCGGGTGACGATGCAGACCCGCGGCAGGCAAAATTAGCCGGCCCTGTTTAGTTTTCGCGCGACCGAACACCTGCATAAATTGTGGGGCAGGACTCCAGTCCTGCGGCCGACGTCCACGTCGGCCTGCTCGCGTTTGGAATGGATGATTCCAAGCGCGAAGGGCGGGTCCTGGAGGACCCGCGCAGACCTGGAGGTCTGCCCCACAAATTATGCAGCATTCCCGGCTTTGGCCGGCGCGAGGCTTCAGCCCCGCTGCAGGTGCATAATGAAGAAAACCAATGAATCGAACTCCCTCCTGGATCGGCATCATCATCCTGACCGCCGCGGCTCTCGTACTGCTATCCGGCGCCGACGCGTCGCGTGTCGAACAGGATCGTATCGGCCGCCTGCGCAATCTGGGCAAAGCCTTCTACGAGAACCCCACCACCCAGGCGCAAGCTGTAGACGAATTCAAAAAAGCGCTCGACCTGGCGCCGAACTCCGCCCGTGAGCACCTGAACTACGGCTTGGCCCTGCTGCGCGCCGGCAAGAACGACGAAGGCGTCGCCGAACTGCAGCGCGCGCAGAAGCTCGACCCCACCATTCCCCACACGTGGTTCAATCTGGGGATCGTGTTCAAGAAAGAAGGCGAATACGCACCGGCGGTGGCGCAGTTCGAGGGCATGCTGCGGCTGGTTCCGGACGAGCCGGTTTCGCATTACAGCCTGGGCGTCCTGCACAAGCTCGCGGATAAGCGCAACGATGCTATCCACGAATTTGAGACCGCCGAGAGGCTCAATCCCAATCTTGCCGGACCGCACTTTCAACTTTACAACCTCTATCGCCAGACGGGCCGCGCCGCCGACGCCGCGCGCGAACTGGAGACTTTCCAGAAGATCAAAGTTCTCACTGAAAACGCCGCCGTGCCGGAAGATATGGAGTGGAGCTATTACGCCGAGATCTACGACCCCATCGCGCCGCGTCCGGAAGGCGAGCCGGCGCCTCCGCCCAAATTCGACGACCGCAAGCTGGCGGATGGGTTCGATCCCGCCACCGCCGGCCTGCTGGTGCTGGATGCGTTTGGCGACCGGCGCCCCAGCCTGCTGGCCTGGTCGTCACACGGCGCGCAGCTTTACCGCAATGGAACCATGCTGGTCCCCGATTCCGGCTTGGCAGGTCTCACCAACATCGTGTCCATCGCCGCCGGCGATTATGATAACGACGGCCTTCCCGACCTCTGCGTTATCACCACCGGCGGCGCGGCACTCTATCGCAACAAAAAGGGCAAGTTCGAGAAGTCCCCGCTGAAGCTGCCCGCCGGACACTTCGCCAAAGCCGTATGGCTCGATTTCGATCACGACTACGATCTCGATCTCATTCTGCTTGGCGAAAACTCCGCTCTCGCGCGCAACAACGGCGAAGCCGGTTTCAGCGACGAGACCGCCGCGTTCCCTTTTGTGCAAGGCACGGCCATTGATGCCGCTGCCATCGATCTGATCGCGGATACCAATGGCGTGGACCTCGCCGTCTCTTACAGCGACCATGCCGGCGTGCTTTATCGCGACCGGCTGCTTGGGAAGTACGCAGCCGAGCCGTTCGATACACTACCGGCCGGCGCGAAAGGCCTGGCGGCCTACGATGTGAATAACGATGGCTGGACGGACCTGGCTGCCGATGGCCTCCTGCTGCTCAACCATCAGGGAAAGCTGCAGCCGTTCGCCGGACTGGAAGCGAAGGGGCCTTTGACCTTCGCCGATCTAGGCAATCTCGGCATCGCCGACCTGGTAGCGGCCAACGGCGTGTTCCGCAATCTCGGCCTGGATCATTTCGAGAAAATGACTACCTCGATTCCCCCGGCGATCGCGGCCGTGGAGTCGGATTTCGACGGCGCCGGCCGAGCGGATGTAGCGCTCATCACAGAAGACGGGTCCCTGCGCCTGCTGCACAATACCACCGAAACAAAAAACAACTGGCTGCTGGCGGGTCTCAATGGCGTCAAGAATCCGAAGCTGGCGCCTTACACGAAGGTCGAGATCAAGGCCGGCGCCAGTTATCAAAAACGCATCTACCGCGGCGTGCCACTGCTGTTCGGCGTGGACTCCTACAAGTCCGCCGATGACGTGCGCATCACCTGGCCCAACGGAACGATTCAGAACGAGGCGGAGCAGCCCGTGGACAAGGCCATCGATTACCAGGAACAGCAGCGCCTATCCGGCTCCTGCCCTATGATCTTCACCTGGGATGGCCGCAAGTTCCGCTTCATTACGGATGTGCTGGGTGTCGCGCCGCTGGGTGCGGCTTCGGGCGACGGCACTTACTTCCCTGTGGATCATGACGAGTACGTACAGATTCCCGGCGACGCATTGCAGGCCGTCAATGGGCGCTACGAAATCCGTATCACCGAGGAGTTGCGTGAGGTATCGTATCTGGACCAGGTGAAGCTGATCGCGGTCGATCACCCTGCCTCGGTGGAAATTTTTACCAACGACAAGTTCAAGTCGCCGCCGTTTCCTGAATTCCGCCTGTTCGGCGTGGAGCGGCGCATTTATCCAACGCGTGCGCGCGATAGCGAAGGCCGTGATGTGCTGCCGCGCCTGCTTCACCGCGACCGCACCTATCCGGATGGTTTCCGCCGCGATTACCTGGATGTCGCCGAGTTGCATGCCCTCGACCTCGATTTCGGCAAAGCCGCGCCGGGCAACCGCGCCGTGCTGATCCTCAACGGCTGGGTGGATTGGGCCGACGGCAGTACTTTCCGGGCCGCCGCGCAGGCGAAGAAGGATCTGGTGCTGCCGTACCTGCAGGTGAAGGACGCCAACGGCCGCTGGCAGACCGTGATTCAAGATATGGGCATTCCGGCGGGCAAACCCAAAACCATCGCGGTAGACCTCACCGGCAAGTTCCTGTCGGATTCGCGCGCGGTGCGCATTGTCACCAACCTGTGCGTGTACTGGGACGAGATCTTCTTAAGCGAAGAGACTGCCGCGCCGTCCGGGCGCCTCACCGAGATCCCCGCGGCGGCGGCGAGCCTTGATTTCCGGGGCTTCTCGACGCCGGTGATTCATCCGCAGCGCAAGCAGCCCGAGGGCTTCGACTACGCGCAGTGGATGCCGGTATCGATGTGGAATCCGACTCGAGGGTTATATACGCGCTACGGCGACGTGCTGCCGCTGATCGGCGCCATCGACGACCGCCTGGTGATCATGGGATCGGGCGATGAACTGCGCCTATTCTTCCCTGAGAGCGCCGCCAGGCCGCTGCCCGCCGGATGGAGGCGTGACTTCCTGCTGTTCGTGGACGGCTGGGCGAAGGACGCCGATGCCAATACGGCCTTCGGACAAACCGTGGAGCCGCTGCCGTTCCACGCTATGTCGCAATACCCGTATGCGCCGGGAGAGCACTTTCCGGACGACCCTCGACACCAGAAGTATCGGAAAGAATACAATACGCGCCCGGCCCTGCGTTTAATCCGCCCGCTCGAGAGCGGGCTTTAAGCCGGGTTTACGCGAATTGTGGGGCAGGACTCCAGTCCTGCGGCCGACGTCCACGTCGGCCTGTCCGGCGTCGTGAGCGGCGGGTCTGGAGACCCGCTGCAGGCGTAGACGCCTGCCCCACCAGTCTATTCGGCGCGCAGCGCGTCTACCGGATTGACGGATGCAGCCCGACGTGCGGGAATATAGCTGGCGAGAAACGCCGCGATTCCCAGCACGGCGGCCACTGCCGCCATTACCGCGGGATCCGCCGGACGCACTCCGAACAGCAGGTCGCGCAGCAGACTCGCCGCAGCTACCGCGCAGATCAGACCGATGGCCATACCGGCGGCGATCAACCGCGCCGCCTCTTGCAGAATCAGCCGGTACACCGCTTGCGGCTGCGCGCCCAGCGCCATGCGAACTCCGATTTCGCGCGTCCGGCGACTCACGGAATAAGCGATCACGCCGTAGAGTCCGGCGGCGCCGAGCAACAAAGCGAGCGCGGCGAAACCTCCCACCAACCAGGCGGACGCGCGTCGCATATAGGCGGCCGGTGTGTTATCGATTCTTTCGCTCATGGTGGCGGGGTCGAAAGTGGCGATGTCCGGATCGATACGATGGATGGCCGCGGCCAGCGTGGGGAGCAGGGCCTGCGCGGCATTGGATGTCCGCACGACGAGGGAAAAAGTGTCGTCCGGATCCTGGTTGTTGGCGACATACAAGGTGGGCCAGGTGGTCTCGTCCAGCGCACCTTCCTTGATGTCCTCTACGAGGCCGACCACCTGCATGGGCGGCGAATCTGCGCCGGAGTAGGCGATCTGCTTACCGACCGGATCCTCGCCCGGAAAATATTTTTCCGCCAACGCCCGATCGATAATGACCACCGCGGGTTTCGACGCGTCATCCGCCTCGGTGAAATAACGGCCGCGCAGGAGTTTCGCGCGCAGCGTGGTGAAGTAGCCGGAACTGACCTGCCGGTAGCCCACTTCGTTGTGCTCTCCGTGGAATGGGTGTCCCACCACGCGAATCCACATGGTGTTGCCGCCGGCGACCGGCAGCATGCTGGAGATGCCCGCCGACTCCACGCCGGGCAGAGTCGCCACGCGGCTCAGGACCTCGCGCGCCAGTGCCGCGACCTTGGCATTGTTATCTCGAATAGAATCGGGCGCCGCCACGCGCAAGGTCGCCAAATGGTCCGCCTGCATGCCGATATCCACGTGCAGCAGGCGATAGAAGCTTTGGCCCAGCAGTCCCGCACCAGTCAGCAGGATGACGGCGGCCGCGAGTTCCAGCACCACCAGATGCGAACCAACGCGGCGCCACACGAAGCCGGATGAACCGCGGCTGCCGCCGGCGAGGCTATCGCGCAAATCCGGCAAGAAGGATCGCCAGGCCGGAACGGCGGATAAGATCGCGGCCGCTGCCAGCGCGGCGAGCGCGGCAAACGCGAGTACGCGGGGACTCAATCCCAAGCCAATGAGAAATGGCATGGCGGCGATCTGATTGGCGCCGATCAGGCTGAGCAGGACCTGTATGAGCCAGCGGGCGGAGATCAAACCGAGCGCGGCCGCGGCACCCACCAGAACCACCGCTTCCGTTACGAATTGGCTGACCAATCGGCCGCGCGACCCGCCCAGCGCGGTGCGCACGGCCATTTCCCGCTTGCGGCTCTCGGCGCGCACCAGCACCAGGCTGGTGACATTCACGCACGCGATCAGCAGCAGAAGCCCCGCTCCGCTGAGCAGCACGATCAGGATAGGTCGAAGGCGTCCAACCTCCAAATCGATGAGCGGGATCACCGAGCCGCCCTGGCCGCGATTAGTTGAATACTGCTTTTCCAACTCTCGCGCGATCAGTTTGATGTTGGCGTCCGCAGTCTCGGTGGCGACGCCGTCGCGCAGTCGGGCCACGCCGTGGAGACTGTGGCAGCCGCGCTGCGAGTAACAAGATTTCATGGTGGTGTGCAGCGCGCTCCAGAACTCTGATTCTCCTGCGGCGGGGAAGTGGAAACTCGCGGGCAGCACACCGATGATGACGTTCGCTTCGCCATTGAGGGTGACCGTCTGTCCCAAGGCCGCGGTGCTTCCGGCGTAGCGTTTCTGCCACGCGGCGTAACTCAGCATGACGGTACGAGGCGCGGCCGGCGAATCTTCGCCAGTGCGAAAATCGCGGCCCAGCATCGGCGCCAGTCCCAGCGTCCGGAAGAATCCCGCGGTCACTGTCGCGCCGCGCACCATCTCGGCGCCGGAGTTCGTGCGCAGCGTAAAGCCGGTGCCCTCGAACACGTCCACCGCGGTGAAGACCTTGTTGAGCCGTTTCCAGTCGAGGTAGTCGGCATAAGACAGAGGACAGCGCGGACAGAACTGGACGGTCTCGAAAAGGCCAACCAGCCGGGCCGGATCGCGATACGGCAAAGGCTTGATCAATGTGGCATCCACAAACGCGAAGATGGCGACACTGGCGCACAGGCCCAGCGCCAGCACCAGCACCGCGGTCGCGGTGAAGCCCGGATTTCGGCGCAATTGCCGGAGGGCGTAGCGCGTATCGCGGCGCAGATTTTCCAGAACCGAAATGGTGCGCCGGTCGCGGTAAGCTTCCTTGGCGGGTTCGACACCGCCCAACTTCAGGATGGCAGCGCGGCGCGCCTGATTTGCGGGCATGCCGGCACGCAGGTTGGCGGCGATTTGCAACTCGAGATGAGACTCGATTTCATCCGCCAACTCGCGTTCGCGGCGGGCGGCTGGCCATAATCCAGCCAGCCGGACAAACCAGGCCCGGATCTGTTTCATACTGCCTCCTAAAGTGTTACTCGGCACGCAAAGCCTCCACGGGATTGACGGACGCCGCACGCCGCGCCGGGATGTAGCTGGCCAGAAACGCCGCTATTCCGAGCACGAGTGCCACACCCGCCAGCGTGCCTGGGTCTGACGGGCGCACGCCAAACAGCAGCCGCTGCCACAGAGTTGCCGATGCCATCGCGCAGATCACGCCGGCCACTATGCCGATAGCGATTAACCATCCGGCTTCTTTCAGAATGAGCCGGTAGACGGCGCCGGGTTGCGCGCCGAGGGCCATACGGACGCCGATCTCGCGCGTGCGGCGGCTTACCGAATAGGCGACCACGCCGTAGAGTCCGATGACGCTGAGCAACAACGCAATGGCGGCGAAAGCGCCCACCAGGCAAGCTGCCGACCGGTGCATGTACGCCGATTGTGAATTATCGATTCTGTCCCGCATAGTGGCCCCGCCGGAAACCACGATGCCCGAATCGATCTGATGGATCGCGCCGGCCAGAGCGGAAAGAAGTGACACATCGGCCTCCGTACGCACCACCAGAACGAAATTATTGCCCGGCTCCTGGTTGAATGGGACATAAATGACCGGCCGGTCGGCAGTATCCAGTTGGCCCTCTTTGATGTCGTCCACTACGCCCACGATCTCCAGTTTTGGGGCGTTGTCATCGAGGTAGACAAGCTTCTGACCGAGGGGATCCTCGCCGGGGAAATACCGTTTGGCCAGCGCCTGGTTGACGATCGCCACCAGCGGCTTGGACGCGTCCTCGGCTTCGTTGAAGTAGCGGCCACGGAGCAGCCTCGTACCCAGAGTCGCGAAATAGGCGGGATTGACAGCGCGCTCCGGCGTGTCGTTATGTTCGCCGTGCCACGGCTTTCCGGACACATGGAACCATGTAGTATTACCCCAGTCCGTGAGCGGGACCTGGCTGGTGATGCCGGCGGATTTCACGCCCGGAAGGTTCGAGATCCGGCTGATTACCTGACGCTCCAGCGCAATGGCCTGCTCGTTTTTCGTATAAGCGGAGGCACGCGAATCGACCACCAGCATCAGCGTGTGATCTCGCACGAACCCTACGTTCACCTGGAGCAGGCGATAGAGACTCTTGCCCAGCAATCCCGCGCTGATCAGGAGCACCATGGCCATGGCGATCTCCACTACAACGAGTTTCGAGCCCAGGCGGCGCCAGGTGCTGCCAGCGGAACCGCGGCTGCTTTCGGCAAGGCCCTCGCGGACGTCCCACAGCGATGCGTGGACGACTGGAGTGATGGCAAACAATGCCGCCGCAGCGATGGAGACAGCGCCCGCAAAAATCAGCACCCGGAAGTTCAGGCCGAGGCCATGGAGAAACGGCATTCCAGCCAGCATTTCCGCGGGCATGAGCCTGAGAAGGAACCTGATGGCGCACCATGCCAGCGCCACGCCGAGCGCGCTTCCCATCCCGGCGAGAACCAGCCCCTCGGTGACGAACTGGCTGACGAGCCGCGCACGCCCCGCACCCAATGCAGTGCGGACCGCCATCTCGCGCGTGCGGTTTCCGGATCGCACCAGCAGCAGGCCCGCCACATTGACGCTGGCGATGAGCAGCAGCAACGCGGCCCCCCCGAGCAGCACCAGCAGGATGGGACGGATGTCTCCGGTGATTACCTCGGTTAGGGGCATGAGCGCGGCGCCGCGGCCCCAATCGATATCCGGATATTGCTTCGCCAGTTGTTCCGCTATGCGCCGCACGTCGGCCAATGCGGCCGGAAGGGAGACGCCGTCTTTGAGTCTTGCCAGGCCGAACAGGTCATGACAGGTCCTTCTCAGATCGCAACCGGAAGTAGGGTGCAGGGCCGTCCAGAACTCCGCGGGTTCGGCGGGCGCAAAATGAAAATCCGGCGGTAGCACCCCGATGACGACGTGCGGATCACCATCGAGCGTGACCGTCTGGCCCAATACGCCGGGATTGCCGCCGTATCGCTGTTGCCAGGCGCCGTAGCTGAGCAGGACAGCGCGCGGCGCGGCGGGCAGATCTTCGCCTGCGTAGAAATCGCGGCCCAGCAGAGGAGTGACGCCCAACGTCCGGAAGAAGCCGGCGCTCACGCGCGCACCATCCGCGCGCTGGCTGCCGCTGGGGGTCGCGAGTGTCAAGCCGAGGCCGCCGTGGGCGTACGCTTCGAGCGAACGGAAGGTGCGGTTGCGCTCCTTCCAATCAAGATAGTCGGGATAGGAAAGATTGGCGTGGAGAGTCACCGCATTGGTTTCGAAGACGCCCACTAGCCGGGCCGGATCGCGATATGGCAAGGGCTTGATGAGCGCGCCATCCACAAACGCAAAGATAGCGACGCCCGCGCACAGGCCCAGCGCCAGCACCACCACGGCCGTCGCGGTGAAGCCCGGATTCTGGCGCAGTTGCCGCACCGCGTAGCGCGTATCGCGCAGCAGGTTCTCCAGAACCGGAAGGGTGCGGCGATCGCGGTAAGCTTCCTTGGCTGGCTCGAGGCCGCCGGACTTCAGGATGGCGTCGCGGCGCGCCCGATCCGGAGGCATGCCGGCGCGGAGGTTGTCCGCGATGTGCATCGCGAGATGAGATTCGATCTCGTCCGCCAACTCACTCTCGCGGCGGGCGCTCGGCCATAAGCCCGCGAACCGGATTAGCCATGCGCGCAGCCGATTCATGCCGCGTCCCCGGAAGGCGAGAGGAAGCGGGCGAGGATGGCGGTGGCCTCCTGCCAGTTGCGTGCTTCTTTCTCCAATTGTTTGCGGCCCTGGCGCGTCAGCTTGTAGAACTTGGCCTTGCGATTATTCTCGGAGACGCCCCATCCCGAGGCAATCGCACCTTCCTGCTCCAGTTTCAACAGCGCGGGGTACAGCGTTCCGTAGTTGAGGGAGAGGCGGTCGCCGCTGATTTGCTCGATGCGGCGGGCGATGCCATACCCGTGCTGGGCCCCCATGGTTTCGAGGGTTTTCAACACCATCAGGGCCAGGGTTCCTTGCCAGACGTCGGTTTTATCGCTCATTGGCACTCCTATTGGCAGCCAATAGGGATCATAGCAGAAGTTCTATGGGAAAGCAATAGGTGGGGGCCGCCGCGCCGCGGGCTGAAAGCGCGCGCCGCAGCCTGAGAGACAGCAACTAGGCTTGTTTCTTGGCGCCGGGGAGGCCCAACGTCTGGATTTCGCTGAAGTCCACGCGGCGATGCTCGTCCATCGCCAGGTTCGACAGGATTACCGCCGTGGAGTCGTTCAACCCGATTTCCAGGTTGGATTTCGGCTTGCGATTTGCCGGATCTTTGCAGGAGAGGAAGAACTCCTCCAGTTCCACGGTCACCGGATTGCGGTCCTCTTCCGGCGCCATGATGCCCTTGCTGTAGAGCCAGCGCCGAGCGAATTTTGATTCGCGGGTGAGGAACGAATCGCTGGCCCCCTGCGAATCCTTCGGCAGCAGTAGCGGGATACCGCGCGACGCCGCCGCCGTGGTCATGGTAGCGCCGGCCTGGAAGGTATCTTTTTTATCCGTAGCCTTCTTCACATCGGGCGCGGATACCGGTTTGGGTTCGCGATACCAGAGTGCCGTCGCCGGATGATTGTCATCGCCGATGGTGATCTCGATCGCGCCCGCGGTGCCCATAATGACTTCGCCGAACTCCTGCCGCTGCGCCTGCAGCAGATCCAGGTGCGAGCTGGTGCTGATGGAACTGTACAGCAGCTTGCGCCCGTTAGGATAGACATAGATCAACTGAATGTTGTCGTAGACGTCGCGGCCATCTTTGAACGTATCGATACCGCCCACGCCGATAACATATTCGGGCGTCGCGCCGAACATCCAATCAGCCACGTCGATCTGGTGCGAGGCCAGCTCCGCGGTGTTCCCGCCGGCGTACTCGCGATACATGCGCCAGTTGATCTTGCGCTCGAGCGATGGATCGGGCACCGGGCGGCGCTGGCTCGAATTGCGATGCCATTGTCCGCGGATGTGCGTGACGTTTCCCAGCACGCCCTGGTCGATCATCTGCTTGCAGGTCTGGTAGAACTGGCTGTAACGGCGCTGCAAGCCGACTTGCAGCACCTGCTTGGGATGCTCGGCCACCAGCGCGCGCAACGCGTGCACTTCTTCCGGCTTGTGCACCAGGCTCTTCTCACAGAAGACATGCTTGCCCGCTTCCAGACTGTCTTTGGTGATCGGGAAGTGTTCGTAGAGCGGCACGGCGATCAGCACCGCGTCGATATCCTTGCGCGCCAGCAACTCGCGGTAGTCCTTGAAGGCCGCCGGATTGTTGCCCGCGGTTTCCACGCCCTTCTTCAAGTTGACGTCCCAGTTGTCGCACACGGCCACGCAGCGGCCCGCGTCGGTTTCGTGGAGATGCTTCAGCAGGTAGGTGCCGCGGCTTCCGGTTCCGATGAAGCCGTATTGTACCTGGTCGTTAGCGGCGTGCACCTTCTGAATGAAAGGCGCGCCTTCGGCGGCAGGAAGAGCAGCGGCGACGGCCGAAACCGCGGTGGCGGCCTTTACAAAATCGCGGCGAGTGACATCGTTGTCAAGTGCCATGCGGGCTTCCTTCGAAGAAGAGGTTTGCATCCAAATTGTAACATGCGCATGCCGACCCGTCTGGACCGGCGTGGGCGCCGTCCGCCCGGCTATCGATTCGTGAGAGAATACGCCGAAAGGAGAACCCATGTCCCGACTGACCTATGCCGTTTGCTTTGCGGCAGGCGCCCTGGCGCTGCTGGCGCAAACGCCGCCCGCGGCTCCGGCCGGCGAAGAGAAGCCAGCGGCCATCCCCGCCGAGACTTCATCTGTCACGGACCACGAACTGGCGCTCGACGGCAAAACGCTGCATTACAAAGCCACCGCCGGTACGCTGCTCATCGATGGCGAGGACGAAAAACCGTACGGCATCGTATTCTATGTGGGCTACACGCTGAGCGGCCTGAGCGATCCGCGCACCAGGCCAGTCACATTCCTTTACAACGGCGGGCCCGGATCGGCGAGTCTCTGGCTGCACATGGGCTCCATCGGTCCTGTGCGCGTGGCCACATCCAGCCCGGAAGCTACGGGCGCAGCGCCATACCAGGTCGCGCCCAACCAGTATTCGCTGCTGGACAAAACCGACCTGGTGTTTGTGGACGCGGTGGGCACCGGCTATTCGCGGCCGGTGGGCAAAGCCACTATCAAAAATTTCGCCGGCACCGATCAGGACGTGCAGGCGTTCTCCAAATTCATCCAGCGCTACGTGGAGGTGAACCACCGCTGGAATTCGCCGAAGTTCCTGTTCGGCGAATCGTACGGCACCACGCGTTCGGCCGCGCTGGTAGACGCGCTCGAAGGCGCCGGTATGACGTGCAACGGAGTGATTTTGATGTCGACGATTCTCAACTATTTCACGCTCGCGCCGGGCAGCGACGCGGTCTTCATCGGAAACCTGCCGTCTTATGCGGCCATCGCCTGGCATTACGAAAAGATCGCGCACAAGGGGCGGGATGAGAAAGCGTTCCTGGATGAAGTGCGTACGTTCGCGCGCGGACCTTACGCCGAAGCCCTGGCCCAGGGGCAGAACCTGCCGCAAGCGCAGGTGGACGCATTGGCCGTGAAGCTGGCGGGCTACACCGGATTGAGCGTGCAGTACATCAAGGAAGCCAACCTGCGGGTCAATCCGAGCCGTTTCCGCAAGGAGCTGTTGCGCGACCAGCGCATGATTCTGGGCCGCTACGATGCGCGGTTCGAAGGCAGCGATGCGGATGCCGCCGGCGAGAACCCCGGATACGATCCTTCGAGCACCGGCATCACCGGCGCGTTCGTATCCGCATTTCACGATTATCTGGATCGCGAACTGAAATACACCACGAAGGAGACTTACTTCCCGCGCGGTATGAAAATCAACGAGGAGTGGGATCATACGCACCATGCGCCGGGAGCGGGCGGGCCCGGTCCGCAGCCGCCGCCGCTGCGGGATGCCTACGTGGCGGGGGATCTAGCGGATGCCATGCGCAAGAATCCACGGCTGAAGGTGTTTTCGGCCAACGGACTATTCGACCTGGCGACGCCCTTCTTCATCACCGAATACGACCTGGCGCACATGGAACTGGACCCGAAGCTGCGCGGCAATATCGAATTTGCTTACTATCATTCGGGTCACATGATCTATCTGAATGTGGACGCGTTGAAGCAACTGAAATCGGATCTGGCGGGCTTCTATGCGCGTGCCGCAACCAGTGATTAGTGCACCGGCCATCGCGTGTCTGCTGGCACTTCCCGCCGCCGCAGCCGCCCCTGACGTCTTCACGCGCCATTGCGCGGGCTGTCACGGTGCGGCAGCGCGGGGCACCGCCAAGGGGCCCGGACTAGCCGCCAATCCGCGCCTGGCTGGCTTGTCCGCAGCCGAGATCCAGGCGGTGATTCAACGCGGCTTTCCGGATTCAGGCATGCCGCCGTTCGATCTGCCCGCCGCCGAACTCGATGACGTGGCCCGCTATGTCCGCGCAATTAACCGGGACCTCCGCCCATCCACCATCCCCACCACCGGGCGAGTGACCTGGCGCGATCCAGAACCCGGCGACTGGCTTACTTACAACGGCAATCTCAGCGCGAACCGGTACAGCGAGTTGAAGCAGATCGACACTTCCAATGTGCGCGGGCTGCATCTGAAATGGCTGTTCCCGATCCCACATTTCGGCCTGGAGGTTACGCCCCTGGAAGCCGGCGGCGTGATGTATGTTACCGGCCCCAACCAGGTGTATGCGCTCGATGCGCTGACAGGCGCGAAGATCTGGAAATACGCACGCCCGCAGACGCGCGGCCTGGATGGCGATGCCGCGTTGGGAACGAATCGCGGCGTAGCCATCCGCGACGCCAAGGTTTTCTTCGTCACCGACAATGCTCACCTGCTGGCGCTCGACCGGGCGACGGGCGATCTGGTGTGGGAGACGCCCATGCCCGAGAAGCCGCAACATTACGGCGGCACACTGGCGCCACTGGTGGTGAAAGACACCGTGATTGCCGGCGTCTCCGGCGCGGACGAAGGCATTCGCGGATTCGTGGCATGCTACAAGGCGGAAACGGGTGAGCTGGTGTGGCGTCGCTGGACGGTTCCGCGCCGCGGCGAACCGGGATCGGAAACCTGGCACGGCAGCGAGCCGCTGATGGGAGGCGGATCTACCTGGCTCACTGGCTCGTATGATCCGGAGACGGACACGTTGTACTGGCCTACTGGGAATCCGTTCCCGGATTCGGAGGACGCCGAACGCGGCGGCGACAATCTCTACACAGACTCTATCCTGGCGCTGAATCCCGCTAACGGTGAGCTGAAGTGGCACTATCAATTCACGCCGCACGATATTAAAGACCGCGATGCCACCGAGCCGCCCGTCTTAGTAAGTGCATTGTATCTGGGTAAGCCGCGCCAGTTACTGCTGCATGCGGACCGCAACGGATTCTTCTATGTACTCGATCGGGTAACCGGCGAGTTACTGCTGGCGAAGCCATTCTTGCGGCGCGTGGATTGGGCCTCGGATATCGGGCTGGATGGACGGCCACGCGTGAAGGATCCGGCGGGATGTCCGGACGATGCCGCGAATTGGAGCGCGACGGCCTGGAGTCCCGAGACGCGTCTGTACTACTTTCTGGCGCTCGAAGAATGCGTGGGTGAGCGGATGGGCTATCCGGACCAGACCGGCCGGCGTTACTTGCGCGCGGTGAACATCGAAACCGGGGAAATTGTTTGGGAAATTGCGCAGCCTGGGGCGGCCAAGGCTAAGTCGTGGTCAGGCGTCTTGGCCACCGCGGGTGGTTTGGTTTTTTATGGCAAGCCCAACGGCGGCTTCGATGCGGTGGACGCGCGCACCGGCGCCACGCTGTGGCACTTTCCGACCAATGTAGGCATGAAGGCGTCGCCGATGACGTTCAGCGTGGGCGGAGCGCAGTATGTGGCGGTTGCCGCGGGTCCCAATATTCTTTGCTTCGGGCTGTGAATGGCCCGGGCTGCGGATTCAATCCTCGTTTAAGTTGAGGTCTTCTTAAGGGCGAAGAGCATCGCGCTCCACGTCGCATCGACGGCGCAGATCTTGTAATCCACCAAACCCACCGCGGCGGCAGACTGGCGCAAGAACGGCTGCGTCACGCTGGAGCCTTTGCGCCAGAGTATCCAAAGCTTCGTCCTGGCGGCCAACTTGCGCATGTGCGGCAACGCGGCCTGGCAGTCAGCCGCATCCTCGACGAACCAGAGCGTCACGGGACAGGCATCCGCCGGCGCATCCTCCAGCACCTCTTCGAATGCTGCGCCGGCCGGCAGTTCCCCGATGACGCGCGCGAAATTTCGCGGCGGGCCGATCAGCGCCGCCGTCAGGCCTGCGCGAATGCCAAGTTTCTGCGCCGCGCTGCGCGAGGTGTACCGCGCCATCATCTGCTCCGGGACTACCGGGCTCGCGGGCCGGTTCGCTAGCGCTACCCGTAGTGCCGGCCGCAAGCCCGCGGACGCCGTGTACACCGCATCCGGCAGCACTTTGCGCACCGCTTCCACTTTCTCCGGCGCGCCACCCACGAAAACGATGGGGATGTGGCGCGTGGCCTTCTGGCCGCGAACGAACGTGGCTACCTCGCGTCCATGCGAAGGCAGCCGCGAAAGATCGATTACGAAAGCATCCGGCGGGGATGCCCGAATCCCGCGGAACGCATTCGAGTCCAGCTTTTCGTCATACTCCACGGTGTGACCGGCCGCCCGCAGGGCCGCCCGCAACGCGCCAGTTTCGCCCGCCTTCCAGTGAACCAGGCGCACCCGCGGCATTAGGGCGCTACCGGCAGGACCACGTGCGACGGGTAGGTCCGCGATCGAAACACCTTCTGCGTGGCCACTTGATAATCCGCAGCGTGCGCTTTGAAGATATTCTCGACGAAGCTTTGAGGATTTCGGTCGTACAGCGGGAACCACGAACTCTGCACTTGCACCATGATGCGATGACCCCTCAGAAATGCATGGTCGTTGGTATGCAGATCGATGCGGTAAGGTGTCACCTGATTGGGCACGATAGCTTTGGGATTTTCGAAGCTCTCGCGAAAACGCCCGCGCAGAATCTCGTCGGCGATCATGAGTTCATATCCATCGAGCGCCCGGTCGTCCGGATTGTATTCCGGATAAACATCGATCAGCTTCGCCACCCAGTCGCTATCCGTTCCCGTGGTTGCGGCGTACAACTCTGCCGCAATATCGCCGGCGATCTTGAAATCCTCGCGCAGCGGTTCGCTCTCCCAGTTCAACACGTCAGGGCGATTGTCCACGAACCGCTGATCTTCCACCAGCCACGCCGGCCAGCCGCCGCCAGGGTAGGTCGGGCTGATCGGGCGATGGCGGTAAGGGACCGGATGCGCCGGATCGGAGATGTAGCTGTCGAAGGCCTCGCTGGCATCCGTGGGCGGCGGATCGAAAGATAGCGTGCCGTTTTCGCGCAGGTACAAATTGCGGTTCCGCGAGGTGCTCGGCGGCCATGTATCGTACTTCTCCCATCGATTGGAGCCGGTTTGAAAAACCATCGCTTCGGGAAAATCGCGCGCGCCCTTGTCCTTCAGCCAATAGGCGAACCAGGGCGCCTCGATGTCATTGCGAAAATACTTGCTGGTGTTGCCGTCGAAAGAGATGTCGCCGAGTTTGCTGCCGTCCCGGTGCGCCCAGCCGCCGTGGTTCCAAGGGCCCGCCACCAGGTAGTTCAGATGATCCGGATCGTTCTTCTCGAAGAGCTCGTAGATCTTCACCGGACCGTAAAAATCTTCCTGGTCCCACCAGCCGGCCACGTTCAGGTTCGGTACCTTGGGCGTGCCGATTTGTGCGGCGAAGGCCTGTTGCCGCCAGAACTGGTCGTAATTCGGGTGCGCCACGAAATCGTTCCAGGTAGGCATCTTGCCGTGAAAGTACTTCTCGTCGGCATTAGGCAGCGCGCCCAGCGTGAGGTACCACTGATAGGTGTCCGCGCGATCGAACGCGAAGTAGGTGTTGGTCTCCTTGGCTGTTTCGAGCAGCGCGGCGTACTCGAATCCATAGCTAAGCCGGAAAGCGCCGTTATGATGGAAGTCGTCGCCCAGGAACATGTCGGCGGGCGAAGCCTGCTCGGATGCCGCTTTCAGCGCGGGATGCGGATCGAGCAGGGCCATGGTTGTGAGCCAGCCGCCGTAAGAAATTCCCAGCATGCCCGCACGGCCGTTGTGACCCTTCACATTATCGAGCAGCCATTGAATCGTGTCGTAGGTATCGGTGCTCTCGTCGATGGCTTTGCGATCGCGCCTGTCGCGCACCTGGCGCTGCATCACGAACTGTCCCTCGGATTGGAATCGTCCGCGAATATCCTGGAACGCGAAGATGTATCCGTCGGCGATCAGGTGCCCATAGCGCGTGCGTAGGGACCGTTCATCGGCCATAGCGCCGTAGGGCGTACGCTCCAGCAGGATCGGCAGCGGCTCGTGCGGATCGCGCGGCGCGAAGATCACGGTGTGCAGCTTCACGCCGTCGCGTACCGGGATCATGGCGTCGGTCTTGATGAAGAGGGAGTCGTCTTGCGCGTGAGCGGCGGCGCAGCACAGGAGGGCCAGAGCGAGCTTTTCGAGCGTCATGCGGTAGCCACCTTATCGTAATTTTGCATGAGTTCCACGATACCC
Source organism: Bryobacterales bacterium (assembly GCA_963818855.1). GTDB lineage: Bacteria > Acidobacteriota > Terriglobia > Bryobacterales > Bryobacteraceae > Bog-159. The sequence goes on from CAWFUH010000003.1 coordinate 949,167, forward strand.
TGAAACAGGCGCGATTTTGGTCCGCTGCCGGCTTGGCCGAAAACGCGCGGCCGCCGTATTCTTGCGTGACGCGCTCCGCGAACAGCAGCGCCAGTCCGAGAGCCGCCAGGTCGTGCCGCCCCTTCATGGGACGATAAGCGACGACTGCGGATTTGTTTTTACGACTTCTTCCGCCTCGGCCAGGAAACCGCGCAGCGAGTCCAGGAAAGCGCGGCAGCGGGGCCGCCCGTTGTCGCGATCCATCGCCAGACGCTGCAAAAACACCAGCACGGTCAGAATATCGGACTCGCGTGTATGCCGCAAACCTACGTCCTCGTGCTCGGTCCTGCGAAACTCCTCCAACCCAGCCATGGTTTCACGCATGATCCGGTCCGCCAGCACGTTCGCCGGATGCGTCTCGTAATAGAGCCCGCTCTGCAGGGTACGCTGCGTGGAAATCAGGGCATCGAGCGCCTCCCGTACATCGCGATCCACGGAGCCGGCGGTGTCTGCCGCCGCCCCCATGATGCTCATGGACGTACTCAGCAGCAGGTGCTGGTGCTCCTCGAGGAACTCTTCGGTAACGCGAATGTCCTGGTTGGGAAGCTCTTTCGGATTCCAGGGCTCGGTACGTTCGTGCTTGCGCGCCTCCTGCAGAAACGGACAATCGAACGGGCAGTCCACGGTGACCTCGCGCTCCTGTCCGCAGCAGAGCGTGCAGATGTCGCCGTTCACCCCAGGGCAGAAGCGGCGAGGTTTCCGGATACGGCAAATTGCGCAAGGCATTCCCTTAGTATAAAGGGATATGCATCGCACCAATCTGTTCTTCAAAGTAGTCATCGAGCACGACGAGGAGGACCAGCCCGAGCGGCTGGGGGCGGACATCTGCCGCCAGCTGATGAAGATTTACGGTGTGCGGTCCGCGGAACTCACCAGCTTTACGCGCGTGGACGAGTAGAATATCTGCCCGGCGGGAGACATAGCGGTCTGTGAGGCCGCCGAGCAGGTTCGTGCGAAACCACTCAATCAGACTCAAAAGAGCATTGACGGCTACTCGCTGTGGTTATACCATCTAGCTGCACGACTATACTGCCGAAGTAATAAACACTTCCAAAAAAGATTACATCGGAGTTACAAGGAGAGAATTATGCCGCTACAAACCATGAAACAGTACCGTTACGTATGGACCAAAGACGCCAGCGCGCATTCGTTATTTGGGTGTCCCGGATTGATTGTATTCTGCGCGGCGCTGAGCCTTGGAATGTGTCAGTCCGCCGCAGCCGCTACGCTCTGCGTCAATCCGGCGGGTTCGGGGGGATGCTACTCCACAATTTCGGCCGCGGTGGCTGCCGCAGCAAACCATGACAATATCAAGGTAGCGCCAGGGACTTATAAGGAAGATGTAGTTATAGGTAAGCCACTTTCTTTGATCGGCGCGAATTCCAGCCTTACCACCATCGACGCGACGGGCCTCTCGAACGGCATTTATATCGACGGCCTCGATAACCCGGGCCTTAATGGCGTCCTGGTAACCGGTTTTACCGTGAGAAATGCTAACTTCGAAGGTATCCTGCTCACTAATACCTCGGCTTCTTTCGTGTATAACAATCGAGTCCTCAGCAACGATAAGAGTTTGGTTATTGCGACTCCCGCATGTCCCGGGCAGCCCTCGTTCGAGACATCGGAATCGGACGATTGCGGCGAAGGGATTCACCTGGTCGGGGCCGATCACACTACCATCGCAGATAATTTCGTGGAGGCCAACTCCGGCGGGATCCTGCTGACTGACGAAACGGCTGTCAATCAGTACAACCTGATCAGTGGTAATACGGTGACGCAAAACCCCTACGACTGCGGAATTGTCATGGCTTCGCACCCGCCTGCATCTGGCACGGTGCCCTTTGGCATCATGCACAACGTTATCGTCAATAACATTTCGTCCCATAACGGAATTAAGGTACCTGGCGCCGGCGCGGGAGTTGGTATCTTCACATTTCTTCCGGGCGGCACGGTATCCGGGAATGTTGTCGTCAACAATCAACTGTTGAGCAACGGCCTGCCGGGCGTGGCGTTCCATAGCCACGGTACGGGTGAAGTGCTGAACGACAACATGATCGTGGGTAACACGATATCGGGTAATGCCGCGGACTCAGAGGACGCGGCCACTCCAGGCACGACAGGTATCAATGTCTTCGGCGTCTCGCCAATCACGGGCACCATCATCGTGCAAAACACCATCGACGGCGAACAGGACGATATTGTGGTGAACACGCCGGCAAATGTACAGGCGTATCTCAACAATTTCGACGACGCCATGTTTGGCGTTGACAACATCGGTTTGGGTTCTGCGAAAGCCTGGGAAAACTGGTGGGGGTGCGCGGGCGGTGCTAATACCACCGGATGCGCCATGGCGGGCGGCCCGAGCGTGAGCTTTATTCCGTGGCTTACCGCGCCATTTTAACTTCTGCCGCCTCACTTGCCCTGGTGGGGCAGGCTTTCAGTCTGCCCCACGGGCTTCTATTTTGAATTCCAATACGCCTGCTGGCCGATATAGTCGTCGTCCGGCAGGTTAGCCAGGATCAGGCGGCGGACTTCCAGCGGATCGACTTCGCCCTGCTGTTGGTAAATGATCTTACCGTCGATGCCGATCAGCACCGTAAAAGGTACACCGGCATTCCAGGTGGGATCAAACGCCGCCATTTGATCGTACGTTTCGTTAGTTGCGAAGATCAGGTTTTTGGTTGAGGCGTGTTGCTCGTTGAGGAATTTCATTACGCCTTTGGCCTCATCCGGAAAATTGACGCTGACCGTCACCAGATCAAAAGCCCGCTTGCGATACATACGGTACATCGTTTGAAATTCTGGGAATTCGGCGGTGCAGGGGCCGCACCAGGTGGCCCAGAAATCCACCAGCAGGACTTTGCCGGTTCCATTTTGGCGCAGCGCCTTCAAGTCAGCGAGCCCGGCTGGCGTCAACACGACAGGTTCGGCGGCGATACGCGTCATCTCCGCTTCGCCTCCCGCCTGTTTGTAAGCCCACTTGATGGAGCAACCTACGGTGGGTGTTTTTTTCATGGCCACGGGTTGGCCGGCGAGTACCGCGTCGATGGCCAGCCGCGCATCCTGCCGCTTGGCGAGCGCCTCGCGGGGGCTCGAATCTACCCGGCCTTCGTAGCGCAGCTTGCGATCCTGATCGAACACAAACACGTGCGGCGTGGCGGTAGGACCGTAGGCGCGCGCTACCGACTGCGTCTCGCCGTCATATAGGAACGGAAAGTTGAAATGCCGGTAAGCCGCGCGGATTTTCATCTCCGGCAGCGAATCGGCAAGATCCGTGTAACCCAGTTCATCCAGGCGCACGGCTTTCGGATTATTGGGCTGAATGGCTACCAGCGCCACGCCGCGGTCCCGGTAATCGTCCGCCAGCTTCTGGACGCGGCCTTCATAAAGCTGCGCCGTGGGACAATGCACGCAAGTGAAGACCACCACCAGCACCTTGCTCGAAGCAAAATCCTGCAGGCGATAGGTTTTGCCATCCACGGCCGGCAGGTTGAAATCCGGCGCGGGCACACCGATGGCCAGCGTGGGGGGATTGCTGTCGGCCCAGACGATACCGAAGCACGCGCACAGCAGGGATGCGATTATCAGTCTCATCTCTTCAGTATCGCGCGAGCGTATACGATGAGGTGAGGTCCAGCATGCTCGATCGCCGCAAGTTTATCGCTCTCGGAGCTACAGCCACTGGTGCCGCGCAAACGCCCGCTCCCGCCCCAGAGGCCGCCAAACCTGTGTCGCCGTTTAGCGACGCCGACTTTGGTTTCGCTGCTTTGATCGCCCTGGGCGGATCTTACTATCGCGGAGGCGACCCTGGCAAACTGCTGGCGATTGTGTCTCGTATCCAGCCCGGCGATTTTACATCCGCCTGGCGGGCGTATCATGATGCCGCCGCCGGGATGCGCACTCTGGCCCAGGAAGCCGCTGCCAAACACCACAACGTGAGCGCGCGCGAAGCAAACCTCTGGGCCGCCGGTTACTTCAGCGCCGCTCTGCACGTTGTCGACGGAACCAAAGATCCGGATGGCGCGCTCGCATGCTGGCAAAGCTATAACGGCTGCTGGACCGCCGCCGCGGCTTTGTTCGATCCGCCCGCCGAACGCCTGGAGATCCCCTACGAAGGCGGCGCCTTGACTGCTTGGTTCCTGCGCGTGGATGCGTCACGCCGCCGCCGGCCGCTGGTGATCCTGAACACCGGGGCGGATGGCCTCGAAAACAGCATGTATGTTCTGGGCGGCGCGGGCGCACTGGCGCGCGGCTACAATTGCCTCATCTTCAACGGTCCCGGCCAAGGCGATTCGCTGTGGGTGCGCAAGCTGTACTTCCGGCCCGATTGGGAGAAAGTCGTCACGCCCGTGGTGGACGCCATGCTGCGCCATCGGGAGGTCGATCCCAAGCGCATCGCTCTGGTCGGCGTCAGCCAGGGTGGCTACTGGGTCCCGCGCGCGCTCGCATTCGAGCATCGCATAGCAGCCGGCGTCGCAGATCCGGGTGTTTGGGATGTGTCCGACCCCTGGCTGCGTAATTTGCCTAAGTTCGTGCGCGACGTTCTGGAGGCCGGCAAGAAGGATCAGTTCGACCAGATGATCCGCATGGGCACGGCTTCCAATCTGCGCGCCCAGGCCCTGCTACGCTTTCGCATGCGTCCGTTTGGGACAGCCTCTTACTATGATGCCTTTCATGCCGTGCGCAATTACACCCTGGCGGACGTAGCCGGGCGCATCCGCTGCCCGATGCTGATCACCGACCCGGAAGGCGAACAGTTCTTCCCCGGCCAGGCTCAAAAAGTCTACGATGCATTGCAATGTCCGAAGCAGATAGTCCATTTCACCCGCGATCAGGGCGCCGGCGAGCACTGCGAGGTCGCCGCACCCGGCTACCGTGATTTCTGCATCTATAACTGGCTGGATGAAATTTTGGCTTAGGGGCAAACCGCTCCCTCACGGTCGCGGCTCAGTAACTTCTAACGCTTGGGCCGCACATCTCCGTTTAGAACGCCATCCAAATTCCGGTCGATTCCCAGACGCACGCCCGAACCAGGAGGAACGCCCATGATGGTCAGAGTGTCTCCTTTCTGCACGAAGAAAATCAGTTGCCCCTGGGTGAACGGTCCCAGTCCAGTGGTGTCGGTTTCGTAGTTATTGGTGCTTGGCTGATACAGCAGCCCGTGAATCTGGCCGTGGATCGTGCCATTGGCAATCAGATCGATGTTCTCCGCGGAAGCCTGGGACTGCAGCGTATTCCAGTCACGTTGCACTGGGGAAGTCGCGACCGAGGTGGAAGTCAGCGTGCGCGAGTAACCCACGGCCGGGGCGGTGCCGGTATCGAAGCTCAACAGGTATGCTTCGAGATTAGCTTTCAGTGGGTCATTGTCTCTGATCAGTGGAAACTCCGGGCCACTGAGAAATTGGAACAGCTCCAACGATCCGTCGTTGTGATACGCGAAACCGTCGACACTGACCCCGCGAGGGCTAAAATCCACATTGGTTTTCTGGTATTGATTGCGCAACTGGGGATGCTTCATCGGCTGCCCGGTACCTGCCGCCTTGGCCTGGTCAAGAAATCCGTTGGTGCCAGGCCCGGGATTCGAGGTATGGCAAGTGTTACACGTGGCAGCGGACGTGGGATTGAACGGCGCCGTCAGGAAAGTGTCATGCCCCGCCGCCGCGTCGCCTGGATTTGGATAATCGGGCAGGGAGAGCGTGGATGGGTAAGTACGGTCCAGGTTCTGGTTAGGATTGGGCAGATAGGCCACGGTGTTGATGAAATTTGTAAATGCGGCCATATCTGCATCGGAGAGTTGCGGACCGCCCAACAGGCTGGCAAAGGCGCCGTTGAAAGCCGACAAGTCGGGCTTATCCCCTCTCCAGTGATACGGCTGTACGTTCAACAGGCCGCGCAGCGTCAGGGTGGTCATGGGCCCCTTCATGGGGTGGAATAGGAACGTTTGACCGTCTTGCTGCAAGGTGGTCATGTCGCCGTCCGGATTGCCCAGATTCCAGGCCAGCAGATCCATTTCCGCGTCGAGATGGCAGGAAGCACAGGCTCCCGTACCATTACCGGAGAGCTTATGATCGTACAGAAAACCACGCCCGTCACGAATCACCACGGGAGTCGGATCGAAGGACCCCGTGGGTATCTCCAGTGCCACCACGTTGGCCGCGAGGTTCACAATCGAAATCGTGTTGTAAATACGATTCAAGACGTAGAGTAAGTTGGCTGAGACATTCAAAGCCAGGCCGCGCGGACCGCGCTTCGTAACCGGGTTGACGGTGGCTCCGATAGCCTGCGGGTCGATTTCGACAAAGTTCGTTACCGTCCCGGCGACAGTGTCGAACGTCGCGACGCGATCGGTGCCGAAAGCCGCGATGTACAGATAGCGCCCCGTCGGTTCAAACACAAGGGCCGTGGGCATGGCCAGCGCGGAGGCCAGGGCCGTTGGGTTGGGCAATTGCGAATAGTCGATTCCCGGATTCAGGTCCGAGATCTGGCTCTCCCGGGTAGCCGGATTCACCACGCTGATCTGATGATTGACAATGTGGCCGTTGAGGGCGGTCTCGAACATGATTAAGTTAAGGGCATCGGTGTTCGCCACATACAGGTTCCCCGACTGAGGATTAACGGCCAAGCCCAGATTCAACGTACCTAAATGCTGGTAGTACTGAGTCACAGACAAGGTGCTGGTGCTGATGGCCGCCACATCGTTATCCGGCATCGTGTACTTGATAACGCTGGGATAATAAGTGGAATCCGAAGCGTCCACGATCAGCCCGACTTGCGGTGGGGGAGGCAAAGCCGGGTTGACCGGCGCCGGCGGAGGGGGCGCGGATGTCGCCGGTACGATAGTGGTGTGGTTGCCCGATAATGCGAAAGCCACATAAACCGCGGCGCCATCCTTACTGACTGCCAGCGCGCGCGGCCCCTCTCCCAGCAGTGGGATGGACTTGACCAACGCATGCGTGGAAGCGCTATAGACGTTCACCAGATTGCTGCGGGCCACACTGACGAAGGCCAGCCCGCTCCCGGCGAATACCACATCGGCCGGTTCCGCTTTGGCATACAGCGTGTCGGTCACAATGCCCTTCAAAACCGACACGACGCTGACGCTGTTCGACACCTGGTTGACCACCCAGGCCTCATCGTTACCGGCGACATTCGGATTGATGTTGACCGAAACCGGTTCGATGCCCACCGGGATTTCGGCGATCAAAGCGGGGCTCGATGGCTGCGAAAGGTCGAAGACGGACAACGTTCCGTTCGGTGTATTGACGGCAAACAGGCGAGTGCCATCCGCGGAGATCCGAATCGGATTCGTCTGCGCGCCCTCGAAGTTGACGAACTCGGAAATTGGAACTTGCGCCCAGCCTGGCGCGCCAAGCAGGAACACGCCGACTGCCGGGACCAATCTCGACAAGCTTATCCGCATAGCTGCCCTCCTCCGGAACACGAGGCCTTAGCCCGTTTGGACGGAGTATATCTTGAGTTATGCGCAGAATCAACCCGTCTAACTCAAAACCGGTACTGTGCGCCTTAGTCGAATGCGCCTGTGCTATAGAATACTTATAAATATCTTATAAGTTTGATGCTCGCTAATCAAACCGTAACTTTGTTTAACGAGGTTTAACGAGTCGCGGAAAGCGACAGATTCACCGTACGCGGCTCGAGGCCGGCTTTGGCAAGCACCGCGTACACCGCAAAACCCGTAAAGAAGCTGTAAAGCACGGCGGGCTGGACGTAAGTCTTCAGCGTGCTGGAGACCGGCAGGAAGGGCAGTATTCCGACCACAAAGCCGAGCGCCCACGCAAGGTATCCGGCCCAATTGACGCCTTGGCGGGGACCGGCCCAGCGCTTCCCCGAGAGCAGATAGTCCGCCGCCATGGCGCCGCAAATAGGTCCGAACGAAGCTCCCACGACGGTGAAGAAGCCGATCAGATTTTGGGCGACGCCGGTTACGGCCAGCACGATAGACACGGTCACGCCGGCCATAGTGGAGGAGATGCGCGGCACGCCGGGAATCATGGTCGAGAAACTGTTTCCCGCGATAAATGCGCAGAAGCAGGCGGGCGCCACCGACGCCAGCGTGAAGAGCAGGAACATGGCGGTCGCCAGCACGCCGCCGATCGAGTGGATTACGTCGTCATATCCGAGGCCCGGCAGCGCGTATAGCTTGCTCGCCCCCACCACCGAAAGCAGCGGCAATCCGGCGGCGAATACGATCGCCAGGGTGATGCCGGTCAAGCCGCCCAGGCGCACATCTTTTTCGTTGCGGCTGTTCATGCCGAAGTCCGCACCGGCGGCACCCGCGGTGGCGAAGAAGCCGATGATGATCTGCAGCAGGAGCGTGAAAGCCACGAAGGGTTGCGGGTCCGGCGGCGTGTATTGGCTTAGGCCTGGACTAGTCCGAAAGAAGACCAGCAACACCATGACCGCGGGAATGATAATGAGGTAGCGTGAAAGCCGGGCTACGTATTGGATTCCCATCACGCCGATGTACGCCATCCCGTAGCCCCATAGGATACCGATGACAATGAACGGCAGGCTGCCCGGACCGGCCTTTGAACCGGCCGTGTTCAGTATGAACTGTGTCGAGATGGCGGTATTCACGGCGAACCAGCCTACCTGCAGCAGTCCCATCAACAGCCCGGGCATTATGTACCCGCCCGCCGTGCCGAAGGTCGAACTGCCGACCACATAGAGCGGGTAGCCGGTCTTCATACCCAACATGGCCGGCGCGTAATAATAAAGCGCATAACTGAGCAGTCCCGCGACCACGATGGCGGCGATGCACAAAACCGGACCGGCATGCGGGATGGTGTCTTTCGCGATCGAAAGATAAAAGGCGATCCAAAGAAAAATGCCCGCGTAGCTGGGGGCGGTATTGGTATACCACGGACTGCGGTTCGACGCGGGGTTCGGAACGGCTTTCGAAATGTAATCGGGCAGCATGGCCCCTCCTTTTTGAAGAAGGGCCAGTATAGCTCGCGGTGTGGGGTGCCGGGTTGGAGGGCCGGCTTTAGCCGGCGTGGGGCTTCAGCCCCGCTGCAGCGGCGCGTTGACTTCCGCCGGGCCGGCTCACGAACGGATTACCTTTAATTACGAATCGCAGCGGCCAGTCCGCGCAATGGCGGATCCCAATGCGCGGCGTCACTTCGATCTGGAACGCTTCCTCATGCGCGGCAGTGTGCACCGTGAGCGGTCCGCGCGTCACATCCGCGCCGTTCAGCGCGCGCGTGATTCCCAGCGCTAACGTAAGCCGGCCGGGTCCGGATGTCAAATCGCCCAGCTTATGCGCGCCCGGCCGGCGGCGCTGCATCACCTCAATACCAGCCACTGGCTCCAAGGCGCGAATCAACACGCATCCGGGTTTGCCGTCCGACTCCGCCACCAGGTTCAGGCACTCGTACATGCCATAAATAAAGTACACGTATGCGTGGCCCGGTGGTCCGAAGATCACGCGCGTGCGGTCGGTAATCCCACGCGCCGAATGCGACGCCAGATCGTCGCCGCCCAGGTAAGCTTCCGTCTCCACGATCTTGCCGGCTACGTCGCCGTGCATCAGGATTTTTCCCAATAGATCGCGCGCCACCCCGACAGTCCCGCGCGCGTAAAACCCGCGCCTCAGAATCATGCTAATTCGTCGCCCGTCTCGATTACCAAACCGCCCCCGGCGCCGCTCTGCGGAGGAACTCCACCAGCCATCTGTGCGGCGGCGATCAGACGGCGCGCCTCGGTCCGCAGCCCCGGCAAGCGCCAGCCGAATACCGCCGCGGCCGCCAGGCAGATGATGCCGGCCGCGGCAACCGTAACCGGCGCGCCCCAGCGCCCTGCCGCCACGCCGCTTAGTACCGCGCCCACCGGCGCCATTCCCATGAACATCATCGAATACACCGACATCACCCGCCCCCGCAGATGATCCGGCGACATGCTCTGAATCAACGTGTTCGACGATCCCATTTCTACCATCATGGTGAAGCCCACCGGCAGCAACAGCGCACACGAAAGCCAGAACGAGCGCGAAGCCGCCAGTGCCATGAGCGACACACCGAATGCCGCCGCCGAAATCGCCACCCAGCGCCCCAGTCCGAAAACCGTTTGGCGCGAGGCCAGCAGCAAGGCCCCCGCCAGCGCACCCACGCCCGAAGCACCCATCAGGATGCCCAAGCCTTTAGCACCGCCGTGCAGGATCTGGTCGGCAAAAATCGGCATGAGAACAGCGTAAGGCATACCGGTGACACTCACGATCCCCAGCAAGATCATCAGGTGGTGAATGGGCGCGTGGGTGACCACGAACCGGAATCCTTCAATCACGTCCGCCACCGGAGATCCGCGCGTCACCGGCTTGGGCGGCGTGACCTTCATCAGCCACAGCCCCACGATCACCGCAATGTAACTCGCGCCATTGGCGAAAAAGCACCAGCCTTCGCCGATACTGGCCACCAGAATGCCTGCCACCGCCGGGCCGATCACGCGCGAGGCGTTGAACATCGAGGAGTTCAGCGCGATGGCGTTGATCAGGTGCTCGCGCCCCACCATCTCCACCAGGAACGCCTGTCGCGCGGGAATATCGAAAGCGTTGACGATCCCCAGCAGCGCCGATAAAACGAAGATGTGCCAGATCCGCACTATGCCGGTGAGTGTCAGGGCCGCCAATGTCAACGCCAGCAGCATGGAGATCGCCTGCGTGGCGATCACCACCCGCCGGCGGCGGAAGCGGTCCGCCACAATGCCCCCGACGGGCGCCATCAGGAACACTGGAATCTGGCCCGCAAAACTCACCAGGCCCAGCAACACGGACGACCCCGTCAGCCGGTAGACCAGCCAGGCCTGCGCCACGTTCTGCATCCACGTGCCGATCAGCGAGATCCACTGTCCGCCGAAGAACAGTTGGAAATTGCGGTATCGTAGCGCACGCAGCGTGACGGGAAGTTTCAAGTTAGCGAATCCTCCCGATGGGCCATTCGAATTACTATGGTAAAGGACAGCCGCATGCCGTTGGTCCCGCCATATATCGAATCGTTGCGCCCGTATGAGCCGGGCCGTTCCGCTGACGAAGTGCGCCGCGCATACGGGTTGACCAATGTTTCGAAGCTGGCGTCCAACGAGAATCCCCTGGGGCCGTCGCCGCTGGCCCTGGAAGCCATTCGGCGCGAGTTGTGCGGCCTGAATCTCTATCCTAACGGCGGTCTGGACCTGCGCCGCACGCTGGCCGAAAAGTTCGATTTGAAGCCCGAAAACGTGATCGCCGGCAGCGGTTCGGAAGGCATCATGTCCGGCATTATCAGGACCTTCCTTTGTGATGATGACGAGGTGCTCACCACGGATGCAGCTTTTATCGGCTTCCAGGTGCTGGCGCGCTCTCGCGGCGTCAAATACCGGACCGTACCCTACCGCGACTGGCACTACGACCTGCCCGCCCTGGCCGCTCACATCACCGAACATACGAAAATCGTCTACCTGGCGAATCCCAATAATCCGACCGGAACGATCTTCACCAGGCACGAATTCGACAGCTTCTACCAGCACGTGCCCGAGCGCGTCCTGATCATTTTGGATGAAGCCTATTTCGAGTATGCCAAGGACAATCCGCGGTATCCCGATTCGATGCACTACCGCTACGACAACGTGATTACCCTGCGGACTTTTTCGAAGATATACGGCCTGGCGGGCATTCGCATCGGCTACGGATTTGCGCACGAGGACCTGATCGGCAACCTGCTAAAGGTGAAATTACCATTCGAACCCAGCACACTGGCGCAGGCGGCGGGGATCGCGGCGCTGGCCGATAAAGAATTCCTGCACCGCTCGCTCGAGTTGAACGCGCGCGGCGTGCGGTTACTGACGGATGCATTTCGCGCGATGGGGCTCGCGCCCGTTCCATCGGATGCCAATTTCGTGATGTTGCCGCTCGCGAGCGCCGCCGAAGCCATCGCGTTGAACGAGGCGCTGTTGCGGGAAGGGGTAATCGTGCGGCCGCTGGGCGCGTTCGGGCTGCCGCAATGTATCCGGATATCCACGGGTACCGACGACGAGAACGCGCGCTGCGTCGAGGCACTGGGGGTGCAGGTATGCAAACGCTGACCGATTCGCCATCCGAAGCTCGGCAGGATTTTTTGCCGTTGAACGGCACCGATTATGTGGAGTTCTACGTCGGCAACGCCAAACAGGCGGCTTACTTCTACCGTTCCGCGTTTGGCATGCGGCTGACGGCGTATCGCGGGCCGGAAACGGGGACGCGCGATTGTGCATCGTGGCTGGTGGAGCAGGGCAAAATCCGGCTGGTGTTCACGTCCGCGCTGGCACCCGATCATCCGGTGGCCGAGCATGTGCGGTTGCATGGCGATGGCGTGCGGGATATTGCGTTGTGGGTGGACGACGCGGATGCAGCCTTCCGCGCCACCACTGGACGGGGTGCGGGCGAAGTGCGCGAGCCCGAGACCCTGCAAGACGAGCAGGGCGAAGTGCGCATCTCCGCCATCGCCACTTACGGCGATACGATCCATTCCTTCGTGGAGCGCCGCAACTACCACGGCGTATTTATGCCCGGCTTCGTGCCGGTAGAGCAGCCCGATCCCGTAGCGCGACCGGTGGGCCTGAAATACATCGATCACATGGTGGGCAACGTGGGCCGGGGCGAAATGAATACGTGGGTGGATTTTTATCGCGACATCATGGGCTTCCGCCTGTATCAGCATTTCGACGATAAGGACATATCTACCGAATACTCAGCGCTGATGTCGAAGGTAATGGCCAACGGAAACGATAGGGTCAAGTTTCCAATTAATGAACCGGCCGAAGGCAAGTGTAAGTCACAGATTGAAGAGTATCTGGATTTCTATCATGGGCCGGGCGTGCAGCATATCGCCATGGCTACGGATGACATTATCGACACAGTGACCAGGCTGCGCGATCAGGGTATCGAGTTCCTGCGCGTCCCATCAACTTACTATGAATATCTGACCGCACGCACGGGAACGATAGACGAACCTATCGACAAGTTACAAGACTTAGGCGTTCTGGTGGATCGCGACGATGAGGGCTACATGCTGCAGATCTTCACTAAGCCCGTCGAGGACCGGCCAACACTGTTCTACGAAGTAATCCAGCGCAAAGGCAGCCGCAGCTTCGGCAAGGGCAACTTCAAGGCGCTCTTCGAAGCGCTCGAAAAAGAACAAGGCCGCCGCGGCAATTTGTAGGCCTGGCCGCACTGTTAGTGAGCCGCGACGGTCAGGGAGCGGTTCGGCTGCCGGCGTGGGGCTTTAGCCTTGCTCTGTATGTAATCTCACGAATCCCCAAATCAGTTTGGTCAATCCGCGGACTTCAAGCATAGCGATTGAATGGACACCGCCGCGTGGCCGATTGTTCCCACTCAATCCAGCTTGTAGATGGTCAAGCCGGACAGCAGCTTCGGATAAAAGTCGGTCGATTTTTGTGGCATTACCCCGCCGCCAAAGGAGATGCGCGCGACTTCCTCCACCGAAACCGGCTTCAGCAAGAACGCCACCTGCGCTGCGCCGCTGCGCGCAGCCTCGAGCGCCGCATCCAGGCCGCGCACGTAGCGCAGGTTCTTCTCCTCCCGTACGGCCTCTTCGCCGATGCCCAACAGACGTAGCAGCCGTTCATGCAGTACGCGCACATCCAACTGGCCGGCAGAATCACGCGCTTCGATCTGGTACAAGCGGCTGCCCATGGCTGCGCCGATAATGGTTCGGCCAGGCGATTCGGTCCAGGCGCGCTGCAAGGCTTCCGCACCGGGGATCTGCGCCACCTCAAACCCCGCGGCCACCTGACGGATAAACTCGCCTGCATCGAACCCCGCCACGCCGCTGACCAGGCGATGCGTCGCCAGAATCTTCAGCCCCGGCGAATGCATATTCACGAACGTCATCATGACGCGGTCAGCGCCCGCCAGGTTGGGATTCTCGTGATGAAAAGCCAGCGCAGTTTCATAGCGGTGATGCCCATCGGCAATGAGCAGTTTCTTGTCCGCCATAAGCTGCCGGATGCGCGCAATACGGCCGGCGTCCGCTATCTTCCAAAACGAATGGCGCGCGCCATATTCGTCGGTGACATCGCCGGTTGGCTGCGCCTCCGCGGCTTCGTCCAGCAGATGGTCGATCTCACCCGCCGGGTCCGGGTAAAGCATGAAGAGTTGGCCGAAGTGCGCGTGCGTGTGGCGCAGCAATTCCAACCGGTCCTTCTTCGGGCCGGACAGGGTCTGCTCATGCCGGTGGACGACGCCCGCCGCATACTCCTCCACCGCGCCCAGTCCGATGAAGCCCTTGCGCACCAGCCGTTCGCCGCTATCGGGCATGGTGAACTCCTGGAAGTAGGCATATAGCGCGAGCTCCGCATCGCGCGCCAAGGCGCCGTGCGCCGTCCAGTTTTTCAAGTACTGCGCGGCGCGTGTGTAGACGTTATCGTTATCGGAATCGGACGCCTGGCGCTCGCCGAGAATGATGCGCACTAAGTTGTACGGGCTGGCCTGCAGGTAGCGCTGCCGCATCTCCGGCGAGATCTTGTCGTAAGGCTGGGTCACCAGATCCTGGAGCCTGCCCGCCTTGGCGGTATAGCGGCACGGTTGAAAGGGGAAGATGTTCGCCATACAGTAGAGGAAGTTTCAGCATAACAGAGCGCCACAAGCTATACGGCTTTGGCTACATCCCGATGCGTGGCCTTCACCCGAAATCCGGCCTGCGCCAGGCGTTTGCGTATTTCATCCGCGATCAGAACCGAACGATGATGGCCGCCGGTGCAGCCGAACGCGATCGTCAAGTAGCTCTTGCCTTCGCGGATATAGTGCGGCATCAGGTAAATCAACAATTCCGAGATGCGCTCGATGAACTCCATGGTTTGCGGAAACGAGCGTATGTACTTGGCCACTTGCGGATGCCGGCCGGTCAGTTTCTTGAATCGTGGAATGTAGTTCGGGTTCGGGAGGAAGCGCACATCGAAGACCAGATCGCTGTCGGCCGGCACGCCGTGCCGGTAGCCGAAGCTGGTGACATAGACCATAATCTTCGACTCGTCGCGATCGCCGCGAAAGCTCTCCTTTATAAAATCGCGCAGCTCGTGAACCGTAAATTTGGAAGTGTTGATGATCAGATCCGCCATGGACCGGATGGGCGCCAGTTGCCGGCGCTCGGATTTGATGCTCTTGGCGATGGAGTTCTCCGTGCCGAGCGGATGCGGACGGCGCGTTTCGCTGAAGCGCCGCATAATGGCGTTATCGTCGGCCTCGAGAAAGACCAGGCGCGCTTGCACACGGTTGCGAATCCGTGCGTAAATTGCCGGGAAGCGCTTCAACCCTTCGCCTTCGCGCACGTCCACCACCAGCGCGGCCGCACGAATTCTAGCGGAATCCTGAGTCAGCTCGGCGAACTTGGGAATTAAATCGACGGGCAGATTATCGACCGAATAGTAACCCAGATCCTCCAGCGCCTTGAGCACCGAACCCTTGCCCGAGCCGCTGAGTCCGGTGATGATCACGAGTTCGGCGGGCCGGTCCGCTGCGCTGCGACTCTTGGCCGCATCGGTGGTGTTCGCCATTCCGCGCCGGGTCAAGCCTCGATGAGATCGAAATTGCCATCGCGGCGGCGCACCAGCACCGCCGTCCGGCCGGACTCCGCGTCACGATAGACCAGATAATCGGGGCCTTTCTCCATCTCCATCAACGCTTCTTCCAGGGTCATGGGCTTACGCCGCTCGTGGTGATTGATGCGGTTTACATGCCGCGCGCTTTCGGGCTCCTCCGGTTCGGCAGCCGGTTCGGGATGCGCGGCGGCCTCTTCCTTGAATGGCGTGCGCTTGGTGTCGCGCCATTTGGCCCGCACCTTGATGCTCTGCTTCTCCAACTTTTCGATGGCCGCGTGAATGGCGGTGAACAGGTCCGCGTTAGAGCCGATGCCGACCAGCGGATGGTTATGATAATGCACCGTGATTTCGGCCTGGTGCAGGTGTCTCTCCAGAGACAAGATTACGTGTGCTTCCTTCTCCTCACGTCCGTCCAGAAGCTTGCCGACTTTGGCAAATTGCGCCTCAATCTTCTTAAGTTGGGCCGGAGCCAGTTCCACTTGCCTGCCTGTGTATGTGATCCTCATGTGTCCCTCCGTGAAACCGAAAGGCAGCGGGGCGGAATCCCCGCGCGGGCTTAAGCCCGCCCTCCATCTCAGGGGCGAACCCGTCTTTGGTGCGTCGAAGGAATTTTCATATCTTCGCGGTACTTGGCGACGGTGCGCCGCGTCACGTTGATGCCTTCGTGCTGCAGCGCTGTGGTGATCTGTTCGTCGGTCAAGGGGTGCGCGCTGTTCTCCTCCTCGATCATCTTCTTTACTTTGCGTTTCAGCAGCAGCAGCGGGGTGTTGCCGCCCAGCGGACCTTGCACGGCTTCGGAGAAGAAATACCGGAGCTCATACACTCCTTGCGGCGTGTGCACGTACTTGCTGGCGACCGCCCGGCTCACCGTGGAGGGATGCACGCCGACTTCTTCGGCCACCTCTTTAATCATCATGGGCTTCAGGTAGTCGAGGCCGTTGGCCAGGAACTCGGTCTGGCGCCGCACGATGGCCTGGCAGACTTTCAGGATGGTCTGCTTCCGCTGCTCGATATTCTTCATCAACTGGATGGCAGACGTGTACCGCTCGCGCACGTAATCCCGCACTTCTTTGGTGGCGCCATTATCGCGATCGAGCATGCGCCGGTATTGCGCGTTCAAGCGGAGCTGCGGCACGTCCTCATCGTTCATCTGGATGATGTAATCCTCGCCATCCTTGATGAAAAAGACATCCGGCTCGACGGTGCGGGCGCCCGCACCCGAGTAACGCAGGCCTGGCCGCGGATTCAGCCGCCGGATGGCTTTGACCGCGATCTCGATGTGTTCCATGGGGCGGCCCAGGATTTTGGCGAGCTCGCGATACTGGCGCATTTCGAGCAGACGCAGATGGTCGGAGACGATCTGCCAGGCCACGCCGCCGCGGCCATTCATGCTCTCCAGTTCCAGCAGCAGGCATTCGCGCACGTTGCGCGCGCCCACACCGGCCGGATCGAGCGACTGCACCACCTTCAGCGCGGCCTCGATCTGTTCCGGCGTGTGATCGCCCATGCCGGCGATCTCTTCGAGCGACGCGGAAAGATAGCCGTCCTCGTCGAGGTTACCGATGATGGATCCGGCGGCGTCGCGTACGTCTTCGGAAAGTACGCTGACGCTCAATTGGGAATGTAGATGATCGGCCAAGGTGACCGGTGCGGACAGGAACGTTTCGAAGGATGGCTTTTCTACGGATTCGGAGGCAGGACTCTTGTAGCCGGGATCCAGGTAATCGTCGAAGAACGATCCGAAATCAATTTCGTCAAACGGATCGGTAGCGGCAGCTGGTTCGACGGAGTCCGCCGTGGCCACTTCGGTTCCTGCAGCGGTGGCCAGATCGGCCGCTTCCTGAAAGGACTCCGCGGCCAGTTCGGCGGGAGTTTCGCCGGCGATGCCATTAGTGTGCGCCGCGTCACCCAAGGCGGCTTCCAGAAGCTGCTGGTCGGACGGATCGGAGACCCGTTCCGGCTCCAGCAGCGGCAGAAGCTCTTCCGCCGTGATCTCTTCGCCGGCTTCTTCAGGGGATTCTTCGAGGACCGGATTCTCGACGATTTCCTGGGTGATCATCTCCTTCAACTCCAGCCGGTTCAACTGGAGTACGGTCACCATTTGGACCAAGCCGGGGGTCAGAATTTGCTTCTGCGCGACCCTAAGTTGCAGTGATGGCCGTAGCATGCTCACGACTAATATAATATCACCGCACGTCGGCTACCAGAGGTCGTTTCATTCGTAGCGTAGACACACGATGGGATCGAGGTTGGCGGCGCGATTGGCGGGATAGAAGCCAAAAAACAGCCCTACGCCCACCGAGATCGCAACTCCCAGTGTGATCCACAGTACAGATAAGGTGGCCGGAATGGATGGCACCAGGGCGCGAATGGCGAAAGTAATCAACGCACCGCACAAGATGCCGAGCGCGCCTCCGATGCCCGAAAGCGTGGTCGCCTCCAGCAGGAACTGTACGCGAATGTCCGCGCGGCGCGCTCCAATCGCCTTGCGGATGCCAATTTCCTGCGTTCGTTCCGTAACGGATATGAGCATGATGTTCATGACCCCGATGCCGCCGACCAGCAGGCCGATGGAACTGATGACACCGGTGAGCAGCACCATGGCGCCGGTCAGTTGGTTCCACAAGTCGAGGAAAAAATTCGCATCGGCTACACTAAAGTCGTTCGGCGCGTTGTAGGGCACGCGGCGGCGGCGGCGCATGGCGTCGATGATGTCGTCGCTGGCGCGGCTGACGTCTGCGTCTGGGCGCACGGAGGCGATCAGGAAGACTTCGCGGATGTCGGGGTAGTTCTTATGAAAGTTGGTGAGCGGAATCACCGCAAACTGGTCCACGCCAAATCCACCGAACAAACCCGGATCCTTTTCAAAAACGCCGATCACCTCATACAGGCGGCCGTTCAGGCGCACCATTTTGCCGATGGGATCGACGTGCGGAAACAGCGCTTCAGCGATGGCTTGGCCAATCACGATTACGTCGCGGGAATGGTCCTCATCGAACTGCGAGACGAAGCGGCCCTCCGCTACGGAAAACAAAGGCACGGCGTTGGTGTAGTCCGGTTCCACGCCGCGCACGATCATGCGTTCGACGTGTTGTGCGCCGTAGGTAATCTGGTCGACCACTTCGCCCAGATTAATGCGTTGCGCAAACGCTGTGGCATACGAGAGCGAAGGCACGGTCTCCATCAGGTACTTGCCGTCGTCGAACCGCAGATACTTACGCGCGCGAATGTTGGCCGGCAGGCGCGACAAACCTGTATAGCCGGCCGGAATGCGAGTCACAAAGATGGCCTGCGAGCCAAGGCTGCGGATGCGTCCCTGAATATAGCCGTTCAGTCCGTCGATGATAGCGGCAACAGAGATCACCGAGGTGACGCCGATAACGATACCCAGGATGGTTAGCGCCGAACGCACCTTGCGCGTCCGGAGAGTATCCAGCGCCACCAGCAGGTTTTCTCTAACTTCCGTGCGGGTCATTTAATTAGCCGCAGATACACGCAGATACACGCAGATTCAGAAGCTATTGACGACACGCTTGATTTGCACCTTTTGGGTACCAAAATTTATCAGCAAGCCGACTCGAATTCCAGTCGCTTTGAGGTAGTTAAGGCACTGTGCCAAATGGATGTCGTCGAACGCCCGTACTGCCTTCAACTCCACAACGACGCAATTCTCGATCAAGAGGTCGGCCAGATATTCTCCAACCACAATGTCTTGATAGTACACCGTCAGCCCCTTCTGCTGCTCGACGGCCAGTCCCTGGCTGCGCAGTTCATGGGCGAGGGCATTCTCGTAGACTTTCTCCAGAAAGCCGGGTCCCAGCGTGTTAGACACAGTGTACGAGCAGCCGATCACTGTGCGCGTGATCTCGTTCCATCTGCGTTCATCTGCGTCCATCTGCGGCAAAATCATTCCGTTCGGAGCGCTGTGACGGGGTCCAGTTTGGCAGCCTTGGTAGCCGGGTAGATGCCGAAGAACAGGCCGATGATAGAACTTAGAACTACCCCCAGGAGAGCCACCCAGGTTTGCACGGCGGCAGGCATTGATGTCAGTGCCCGGATAGCCAGCGCGCACAGAAAGCCTATAAATACTCCTATGAGCCCCCCGACAATGCATTGCATGATGCTTTCCGTCAGGAACTGCATTAGTATGTCGTTCTGGGTGGCTCCGATGGCGCGCCGCACGCCGATCTCCTTGGTTCGCTCCGTGACACTTACCAGCATCACGTTCATGATTACAATCCCGCCTACCACCGCGGAGATCGAACTTACCATGACAAATACAGCGAAGAATGCCGAACTGATGCTTTGCCACAGAGAAATATAGCTTTCGGCTGTCCCTATATAGAAATCCTCGGCATGGTCGCCGGTGATATGGCGGCGGGAGCGCATAATCACCCTCACGTCGTCCTGTGCGTCTTGAAAAAACCGCTGGCTGCCCTCGGCCTTAATTTCAAGCGTCAGGCTGTTTCGCGCGCCGCGGATGCGCAGGTAGGTATTTAACGGGATGATGATAAAGGTATCCTGGTCCTGGCCCAGAACGGAACCGATCGGCTCGAACGTTCCGACCACGGTGAATTCATCGCTGCCCGCTTTCACCACGTGTCCGATGGGGTCCACGCCGGCAAATAATTCCTGCACCAGCCGGTCGCCCAGAATGCAGACCGGCGCAGCGTGCCGGTCTTCCGACTCCGTGAAGTACCGGCCCGTGGCCAGCGTACGGGTATCGATGTCGGCCATGTTGGCGGTATCGCCCCAGAAAGTGACATCCTCCAGGTCGCGGTCGCGATAACGGACGCCGAGCGTGGTGAAGATCGAAGCGCCAACGTATTGACAATGTGCGCAGCCGGCCGCGACCGCTTTCAGATCATCGAGCTCGATGTTCTTATTGCGCTGGGCGCGCACCAGCACCGAAAAATCGGTGACCACGAACGGCAGGCGTGAAATGCGGAAGACATTGGTGCCGAGGTTCGCAATCTTTTGCTCCACGTAGCGGTTGGCGCCTTGCACCAGAGTCATGACGGCGATCAGCGTGGCTACGCCCATGGTGAGGCCGAGCATTGTGAGAGCGGCCCGCAGTTTGTGGGCGCGCAGGGCGTCGGCGGCCAGGAAAATGTTATCGCGAAAGGCGAGCATGCACTTACGGGACTACTCTGCGCCAGTTCTTTCCGGCGTGGACGATCAACTCGCCCGCTTCACTGGCGAGCACCAAGTCGTGTACGCGCTGGCCATTGATTTCGACCGCGCCCGCCTTGATTTTGCGCACTGCATCACTGACTGACTCGGCCAACCCGACCCGCGCGAGCAGTTTGTCGACGCGGATGCCGGCGGTGGTGCGCACGCCGTCAGGCAGAGGAACGCTTTCGATATCCGCAGGAACTTCATGGCGGCGCACCACTCTGTTGAAGGCGTCCTCCGCACGGGCGGCATCCTCCGCGGAATGGAAATCGCCCACAATCAGCCGCGCCAATTCCGCCTTGGCCTGCATGGGGTGCAGTTCGCCGCCGGCGATCTGCGCGCGCATCTGGCCGATCTGCGTCAGGCTGCGATCGGTGAGCAGTTCGAAATAACGGTACATCAGGTCGTCGCTGATTTGCATCACTTTGCGGTACATGATCTCGGGCGGCTCGGCGATGCCAATATAATTGCCGAGGGATTTCGACATCTTATTGACGCCGTCCAAACCTTCGAGCAGCGGCACGGTGGCCACGATTTGCGGCGGTTGTCCGAAATCTCTTTGAATCTCGCGGCCCGCCAGCAGGTTGAATTTCTGATCGGTGCCGCCCATTTCCACGTCGCACTCGAGAGCCACGGAATCGTATGCCTGCGCCAGCGGATACAACAATTCGTGCACGGAAATGGGAATACCCTCCTTATATCGCTTGGCAAATTCGTCGCGCTCCAGGATGCGCGCCACGGTGTAGCGGGAGCATAGACGCACCAGTTCCTCATAGCGCATGGGCTGCAGCCATTCGCTGTTGAAGCGCACTTCGGTTTTGTCAGGATCGAGAATTTTGAAAACCTGCGCGCGATAGGTTTCAGCATTGCGGTGGATGTCTTCGCGAGTCATGGGCGGGCGCGTGATATTCCGGCCGGTAGGATCGCCGATGAGCGAAGTCATATCCCCGATCAGGAAAATCACGGTGTGGCCGAGGTCCTGGAAGTGTTTCATCTTGCGCAGCAGTACGGTGTGTCCCAGGTGCAGATCGGGCGCGGTGGGATCGAATCCGGCTTTCACGCGCAGGGGACGACTGGCTTGCGCCGCTTGAGTGAGACGTTCGCGCAGATCTTCTTCGCGGATGATCTCCACGAGGCCTTTCTTGAGATAGGTGATCTGTTCGTCGATGGAGGGCACTAAGAACTAAGTTAGCATGTCGAGTGTGCGCTATAGCTCAGACAGTGGGGCAGGCGTCCACGCCTGCGCGGGACGTCCACGTCCCGCAAAATGGCTGGACACTCACGAGTTGCGTTTGTAAAAGGCGGCTGTGAATTCGTAAATCGAGCGGGCGTATTTGGCGGATTGCAGGTTCTTTAAAACGACCTGCCGATCGGCCTCACTGCGCTCCTGGCCCAACTTGAACTTACCTTCCAGTAGCTCGATCGGCATCTCAAAGCCGACGATGCCGCCGAGCATACCGTTGACATAACTGTCAGGCAGCTTAGCGAAATCGTACGCGGAGTTGGGTCCTTCAAATTTGGTAATGAGTTGGGCGAGCAGGCTGTGCAAGGCCTTCGGGTCGGTGATGGCAGTGGGCCGGCCGGTGGCGTGTACCACGGCGAAGTTCCAGGTGGGAACCGCTTCCGGCTTGGTATACCAGGTGGGCGAAATATAGCTGTGCGGTCCGCGAAACACGATCACGGCCGGCTGGCTGCCATCGAAGCATTTGTTCTGCACGTTCTGGCGCGAGATATGGCCGAACACCTTGCCGTAGGGCGCAGCCGTCCGGTCGAGAACCGTGGGGATGTGCGTGATGCGGATGCCGGGGCCGGCGGTGACCAGGTCGGCGAAAGCGTACTCGTCCATGAAATCCTGGAGAAACGTGCGGTCTTCGACCAGGTGGGGCTTCGGAATGTAGAGCGAGCCGGATGAAGGTTCTTGCGCGCGGAGGTCCAGTCCGGCGGCGGCCAAAGCCAGCAACAGATTGCGGCGGTTCATCTGAAGACTCCTTTTACAATGGGCTCTTGACAATGATGACACGAATTCCGGACTCGCTGCGCGCGCTGCTGGCACACCTGATCGATTATGCAGGTCTCTATCCGCCGGCGGCTCTGACGCTCGCGGAGGTGTTGGAGAATTACGAAACCTATCTGGCTTTGCCGGAAAGTTGGATGCTTAATCGGCTGGTGCTGCCGGCGGCGAAACTTCCGGAAGTGCGTTTGCGCGCCCACTGGCGGATCACGCTGTTGGTGGATGGCGAGCCGGGTCCGCTGCCCGCGCAAGTAGAAACGCTGGAAAGCAAGCGAACGGATCGTCTCTCTCTTCCGACTTATTGCGAAGCGCCCGTCGCCGCGCTCGCGGGCGGAGCATTTGCAAAGGTGCGCACGGGCGGTCTGACGCCGGAAGCAATTCCGTCATCGGAGTCGCTGGCCGATTTCCTATCCGAGGCCGCCGCGCGCCGCGTGGCATTCAAGGCTACAGCTGGGTTGCATCATCCCTTGCGGTCGCGGCGCGCGCTGACTTATGCATCCGACAGCCCATGCGCCACGATGCACGGATTTGTGAATGTGTTCGCCGCCGCGGCATTTGCCTGGCAAGGCGCGGAGCGTGCTGTGGTTCTCGATTTTCTGAACGAGGATGACGCCGGCGTGGTTCTCTTTCTAGCGGACGAGTTGAGGTGGCGCGGGCGGAGCATCCGGACCGCGGAGATTCAATCGGCGAGGCGGGATTTCGCTCATAGCTTCGGTTCCTGTTCGTTTACGGAGCCGGTGGTGGACCTACGGGAGTTAGGCTGGCTGGCGTAAAACAGGCCGGGCAGAGGTCCACAGCAATAGCTTACTCAGTGTAAGTGAGCCGCGAATAACCGCGCCGAGCTAGTTCCCGATCGTTCCGCGGCACTCCCCAAAGCCGATACGCGTGCAGCCAACACGTGCGCAGTAAGCGCGGAGGATCACCTCGTCGCCATCCTCCAGGAATTTGCGCATCTCGCCCGTAGGCAGGCGGATTGGATCGGCTCCACGGCGGGTCAGTTCGAGCAGGCAGCCGCGCTCTTCCGGCAGCGGTCCGGATATGGTGCCGCTGGCCAGCAGATCGCCGGACTGCAGATTACAGCCGTTGCTCGCGTGATGCGTGAGCAACTGGGCCGGCGTCCAATACAGGTTGCGCAGGTTGCCGCGGCTCAGCCGCATCGGCGGCAGGCCGGCATCGCGCATCTGGCGCGATGCGATATACGCTTCCACGGTCAGATCGATACCGCCGCGTGCCTGGTCGTCCGCGGAATTCAGGTACGCGAGCGGTGCAGGATCGCCTTCCGGCCTGGGGAAAGCAGGCACGCGAAATGGCGCCAACGCTTCCAGCGTGACGACCCACGGAGAAATTGTGGTCGCGAAGCTCTTGGCGAGGAATGGACCCAAAGGCTGATACTCCCATGACTGCACGTCGCGCGCGGACCAGTCGTTGAGCAGGCAGAGGCCGAAGATGTGGGATTCGGCTTCTGAGATGGGGATAGGGCGGCCCAGTTCGTTACCTGGCCCAGTGAAGAATCCGGCTTCCAGTTCGTAATCGAGCGCGCGCGTGGGTCCAAAAAACGGCGCTTCGGCCGCGGCATCTTTGGTCTGGCCGCTGGGCCGGTGGATGGACATGCCGCTCGGAACGATCGACGACGCGCGACCGTGATAGCCGATGGGGACATACTTGTAGTTCGGCAGGAGCGGGTTATCCGGGCGGAACAGGCGGCCGACATTGGTCGCGTGGTGGATGGAAGCATAGAAGTCGGTATAATCCCCGATTTGAGCCGGTACGGCCATCTCGGCATCGGCCATCGAAATCAGGAACGGCTCGACCTTGGCCCGATGCTCACCTCCCGCGCCCAGCAATTCCGAGAGGCGCCTGCGCAAGGGCGACCAGTGATTGCGCCCGAGTGACATGAGAACGTTCAAGTGCGGCTCTTGGCACGCGAGGATGGTCGCGGGCGAGAGTCCATCAAGCAGGCCGGCTCGCGCACACCGGCGCATGTCCAGGATTCGGCCGCCTATAGCGACGCCTACGGAGAATGTGGACTGGCTGGCAAACACGCCAAATGGAAGGTTTTGTATCGGAAAATCGGTGTCGGGGAGATTGGAGGATTCGACCCAGCTTGTCAGAGTAGGGTCGTGCGTGGCGTCCAAAAAAGAAAATGGTTCCAAGTGACCCGATCTCGCAGCCAAACTCTCCGCCGGCATGCAACGGCACAGAGCCTTGCAACCAGGAATGCCGTGTGCCGTCCTTTCAACTCCCCGCTGCTCTCTTTCGACAGCAACGGATCAAAGCTTCCAGGCTCACCTGCCAGCTTCTTCCTGGTTGGAACCGGCGTCTCGAAGCGGCCTTTCACTCTCCCGAAACGACTGCCCGTCTCCAGGCCACCATTTCGAGGTCAAAGCTCCCGACCTGCTTCTTCGATACCCTACCGCTCGTTCGTCCTGCCCGTTCGGATTCCGATTCCGCCACGCGATCCAGTTTGCCCCGGCTCGCGCAGCATCAATATCGAAACCCCGTTGCCTGACTCACGCCCGGCATTCCCGACCCTTCCTCGGATCTCCACTCCCCTTCGGGGTCTTTTGGACCCTTAAGGATCAAAGCGTTCAATCCGATTCCAGGCCTGGAGGTTCGCCTGCCGAACATTCCCGATTGCCCGTCACTCCCCGGCATCGAATCTATTTTATTAGTGCCGATACCAGATCACCGCTTCAGGCTCGCTAAACGTTCAGCGGCTTGCTGTTCCTCAGACCTCTTGGAACCACTGCCATCATGACTCTTTGCAATGTTACAGTCAAATGAAAAATCGGTTTCAGAGTGGTTTTCCTCAGGTTTTATTATGCCTATTTTCAGTCGCATACAGATAACTAACGGTGTACTACCTGTGGAAAAAACGCTCCGCATCGATTATGTTCTGACGATTTCCATGCGATTGCTGAATCCGCTGTGAATTGTGCGGATTCTGACTGCATGCGATCCGGGCGTCAGGCTCCGGGGTGAGTGGGAATTTACCTGCCAACAGCCTCCTCCGAGATCGGTAAGAAACAGGACGGACTGCTCGGCCTCGTCGATTTCCAGGATTACGCCGGTTCGATCGAGCGTTGCTCCCGGTAAACGGAACCGGCAGCAGACGTATTCGTTGCGATGGCCGCGGAACAGATTGGAATCCGTCATGCCGTTAGTCACTTCGTAAAGAACTGGGGGCGGCGAGGTTTCTTCGGATACTGCGGGGAGCGGGGCTGAAACCCCACGCCGGCTAAAGCCCGCCCTCCCTACTGCGATCTGGAACGTATTGCTGTAGGCGCTATTCGCAATGCGCAGGCGTACGTCGTGGGTGCCATCCGCCAACCCCGGAGGAACACGCAGGTTGGCCTGCCATTCCTGCCCACGCAGATTCACCACCACCAATGCGGGTGCGCCATAGCCGTCGATTTCGATGCGCAGTCGATCGCGCGTGAGTCCGGACACCTCGCTGCGAAAATAAACGCAGATATATTCGTCCTTGCCGGGGTGGAACTGAATATCGTTGGTACGATTGTTCACGGCGGAGTAGAGCAGCGGTGACGGCTCGGTGGGATTCGACGGCGGCGCTTCCCAGCGTCGGCGGCAGGTGAGACCCGCGCGGCGCTCGGATACGTATTCGAGATCGACGCGCGCGAAACCGGCGGAGCGGCAAAGCGCCGCGGCACATTGCACGCTGGGTCCGAACCAGTTGTCGATCTGGCCGCCGAGCTCATCGGTTTCGTAGAATTCCATGGTACAAGCAGGGGTGCAGGCAGGGGCGCAGGGGGCTGAGCCGTCGTCGGTGACGAAGGATTCCACGAAGGCGCTGTCTGTGGTGATGGCGCAAATCTTCTCGAGACCCAGCAGCGGATTCCGCAGATGATAAAGCACGCCGAAGAACAACACGTAGTCGAACAGGCCGACGCTCTCCGGGGTCAGTTCGTCGGCGTCCAGAATACGGTAGTCGACCTGGGAGCCGATCATCCGGTGCGCTTCACGAAACTCTTCGAACTCGATGCAATCGACCGCCGTCACCTGCGCGCCGCGGCGCTCCATTTCGAAGCTGCACCAGCCGGTCCAGGCGCCTACATCGAGCACGCGCTTGCCGGCCAGATCGGCGGGGATAGGAAAGGCCGCCAGCCGCCCCCGCAATGCGTCCACGCCGATCATGCCCTGAATCACCTGGCCGCCGGGGAGTTCGATGCTGTGATACCAACCCTTGGTCGAGAGCAGTTCCACCTGCCGCTGCACCATTTCGTGGAAGGTAGGATCACCCGCCGCGCTATGAGCGGGCATTCAGACCAGCCTCACCGGAACAGGAGCCGAGACGGCATTGCGGAAGCCCAAAGAGACGGAGTACTCGCCCGGCTCGGCTCCCGATGGCAGCATGGCGTTGATCTGCCGCAGACCCTGCGGGTCGGGTTCGGAGAGGAAGGAGGCGGGCAAATCGCTGCCCCCCAGCCATACTGTCACACTATCCCTGTCGGCCTCTTCAGGCAATCCGGAGACCCACAGCGAAATGCCGCTTTGCAGACCGGCGTGTACCAGATTGCGTTCCCAGGTCCTGCCATCGGTCACAATGGCGATGTGGATGTTGGCGGCTTCCGGTCCCGCATGCGGCTGGCGGCGCTGTTCGGAAGTCAGGTCGATGGCGATGCGCAGAGGATTGCTCCACGGACTATCGGTGGTGCGCAGGGTAACTTCGCACCAGCCGGGCTGGAGACCTGGCGGAAGTTTGCAATTAACCTGCCAGCCATCTCCGCCGGTATGCTGCAGGAAGACGGGGTGCGAGCCATACGGGCCAACGCGTGGGAACACATCGGCCGGCGTAAGGCCGGTACGCGGGCTCTTGAACCAAATCGCGAGATACTCGTCGTTAACGCTGGAAAATTCGCGGTTGCGCGTGGCGGTGTTTTCGACGGCCATCAGGTAGGGAGACGGGGCGCGCGGGCTTTCGATTTCGGGCCAACGGCGATAGCAGGTGACGTGGGCGCGATGGTCCAGCACGCTCTCCAATTGCACGCGCGCAAAGCCGGCCGAACGGCACATGGCCAGCAGGCAGGCCGTATTCGGCCCGACCCAGTTATCGAACTGGCCGCAGAGTTCGGTGGATTCGTAGAATTCCATGACCGGCTTGGCGGCTGGATCGCTGCCATCATCGGTGACGAACGACTCGACGCAGACCATGTCCGTGGCCAGTTCGCAGACTCTCTCCAGCGCGAGCATGGGGTGTTTCAAATGGTACAGCACCCCCAGAAACATCACGATGTCGAAGTAACCGGCCGTGGCGGGCGTGAGACGGCAGACGTCCTCGATGCGATATTCGGCCTGCGACCCGAACAAATCGCGCGCGATACGGAAGCCTTCGAACGGCGTGGAATCGACCGCCATCACTTGCGCGCCGCGGCGTTCCAATGCAAAGGTGAACCAGCCGTCCCAAGCTCCGATATCGAGCACGCGTTTGCCGTGCAGGTCGGCCGGGATGGGGAATTGCGCAAGGCGGTTGCGCAACACGTCCAGAGTGAGGAAGCCGGGAATCACCCGTCCGTCGGGTAATTCCATGGTGTGATACCAGCCCAGGCGGGCGAGTTCTTCCAGCTTCCGCCGGTTGACGTCCGTTTCGGATGTTTGCGGGGCCTCGGCGGCTTCGGTCTCCATGAAAGCCATTATAGGCTGGCGGCCGCCGTCTACGCGGGCCGCAGGGTGATGCCACATTCGTTTCCCGTGAGTGGAATTCCTGCACATATTGTGGGGCAGGCCCGTGGCCTGCGCGGGTCCCGCGGACCCGCTCTGTGCGCGAAATCGACTACCTCGGCGAACGCGATGGCGGCCTGCGAGACCACCGCAGGCTGTGAGCCCAATGCCACCTGCATAAATTGTGGGGCAGGACTCCAGTCCTGCGGCCGACGTCCACGTCGGCCTGCCCGCGTTTGGAACGGTTGATTCCATGCGCAAGGGCGGGTCCTGGAGGACCCGCGCGGACCTGCCGTAGACAGCAGGTCTGCCCCACAAATAATGCAGCATTCCCAATCTACGCTCCGTTCAGGAAGACGCTGTGGCCGCCCCCGGCCTGCGCGAGCTTGCGGCGCAGGAACCGGCGCTCGGGCTCGGAGCACGCACAGTCGAGCGCGGCCTGGAAGCTCGCGGCGGCATCCCCACGGCGGCCGAGTTCCAGCAGCAGGTGCCCGCGGACGGCCAACAGCAGATAGTAGCCGCGCAGTTTCGGATCGTTGGCCAGCGGTTCGAGGGTGGCGAGCGCCTCGGCCGGACCGCGCACTCTGGCTACCGCGACCGCGCGATTCAGCGCCACCACCGGCGACTGGTTCAGCGCCAGCAGTCGATCGTACAGTTCCAGGACCATCGGCCAATCCCGGGATTGCGGGTCGACCGCACGCGCGTGTGTCGCGGCGATGGCGGCCTGCAGGTGATACTCCGAAACCTCCTCGCCGTCCATGGAGCGATCCAGGTGATGAAAGCCGAGCGAAATCAGGCGCTGGTCCCAGCGGCTATGATCCTGATCTTCGAGCAGGACCAGATCGCCCGAAGCATCCACCCGCGCAGGCAGTCGGGCCGCGCTCAACGCCATCAGTGCGACCAGCGCATGCGCACGCGGTTCCGCAATGGAAGACAACGCAATCAGGCGGCCCAGGCGCAACGCTTCCAGGCACAGGTCCTGGCGAATCAAATCCTCGCCCGCGTGTGCGGCGTATCCTTCGTTGAACATCAGGTAGACGACTTCCAACACGGAATCGAGACGCCGCCTCAAATCGTCGCCGCGCGGCATATCGAGCGTCAGCTGGCCCTCACGGATCTGGCGTTTGGCCCGCACCAGGCGTTGCGCGATGGCGGCATCGTCGGCCAGGAAGGCGCGTGCGATCTCGCGCACGCTGAAGCCGCCCACCGTCTTCAAACTCAAGGCCACGCGCGCATTGCCGCCAATCTCGGGATGGCAGCACATGAAGATCATGCGTAGCTCGTCGTCGCGCAGCTGCTCCTCGAACTCCGGCGTCTCCGGCGCGCCGGCGGATCGGTATAGTTCCGCGATTATGTCAGCGGTCTTTTCTCCGAGTGTGCGGTTGCGCCTCACCGCATCGATGGCGATGTTGTGCGCGACGCGGTAAAGCCATCCCGCGGCGTTCTCGGGAACGCCTTGATAGGGCCATGTCTGGAGTGCGCGCAGTACGGCCTCTTGCACGGTTTCTTCCGCCAGTTCCAGATGGGCGGGGCCGAGCAGTCGCGTCAGGTGCGCGACCATCCGGCCCGCCTGGTGGCGGAAGAGGTGCTCCAGCAGCGCCCCGGCTTCCGCACCTGTGGCTACGTTCCCCAGACTTGCCTCACCTCGATCGTGCCGCCGTATTCCAGGGTAGGGTGCTCGAGCGCCAGGCGCACAGCTTCGTCGTAGTTGGCCGCTTCAATGGTGTAGTAGCCTCCCAGGACCTCTTTGGTTTCGCTATAGGGACCGTCCGTGGTGCGGACCTGGCCGCCAACGGTACGCATCACCCGTCCGGGATCCTCCGCCAACCGGTGCGCGTCGCGCGTAAATGGCTTCTTCGTCCAAGCCATGAACTTCTCGGTCGCTTTCTGCATTTCCTCCGGGCTGAGCTTGGCCCAGCCGGAGGGGTCATCGTACAGCAAAAGCATGAATTGTGACATCGGTTTCTCCTATTTTACGCGTGTGTACTGAAAGGTTTCGCCCCTCTTTGGCTGATCGTTTTCGAAGAACTGCCAGGCGGCGCTGATATGGTCGCTGTCCGTCACGCGGAACTTGACGTTATGCATATGGCCGGCGCCGGGTTTCAGGTTGGTGGCATCCAGGAACTCGAAATCTATTTCGCCGGTTTCAGCGTTGAAGGCGTGCGCCTGCATCCGAGGCTGATTGCCCGCCATGCAATAGTGGGTCAACAGCAGCCGGTCGCCATCCAGATAGTAGACGGTCATCATGGCGGGCATCTTCTCGCCGGATTCCCGTTCCACCAGCGATGTGCCGCCCGCAATGAGTTCGTAGTTGAGATGAATCTTTCCCATCTCCGAGTCGCCTTCCCAATCGCCGGCCAGGGTCTTGAGCCGGGCGAAGGCCGCCGGACCCGGAGCGTTTTCCGTGTTCGAACCGCCGGCCTGGAGGGCCGCCGCCGAGAATATCGCCACCATCGCCAACATGGCCAGAACGTGTCGTTTCATTGGTTTTCTCCTTTGAAAGTGTGTGTTGCACCCCTATAACGAACCATGCCGGCGGGAATCGACATCCGGTCCGCAAAAACATTAAAAACCGTAGGCGAAATTGTGTGCCGAAACGTCCAATCATAGTAACGCATGCTCATCCGGTTCTTGTTAGGCAGCTTCCTGCTTTCCGCGGCTGCGTTCGGGCAGCTCGCCTCATTCCCCAAACCGTCGTACTTTCGCGAGACCTTCGCCAGGCCTGTGACGCGGGTCGAGCTGCAGTCCCCGGTGCGGCTGCAGGATTACGTGGCGGACGGCAAGCTGGAACTTTCGCTGCACGCCTATCTGGAGTTGGTGATGGCCAACAACACGGATATCGCCATCCAACGGCTCAATGTAGACGTGGCGCAGAATGCCATCACGCGGGCATTCTCCGCATTCGATCCGCTGGCCACCGCCAGCTTCAGCAGCACCGAGCAGCGTACGCCATCGGGCGATCAGCTCACCGGCGCCAGCACGCTGGTTGAACTGTCCCAGCCCGCTACTTTCACATACGGCCAGACACTGCCCACGGGTTTACAGTACCAGGTCCAGTTTTTCGGCTCGAAACTCGCCACCAACAGCGGATATTACTATTACAATCCGACGCTCAATGCCAGCCTGGGAGTTAGCGTATCGCAGCCGCTGATCAAGAATCGTGGCGAGTTTATCAACCGGCTGCCCATCATGGTGGCCAGCAGCCGTCTACGTAAAACGGGATACGACCTGAAGACCAGCCTGCTGCAACTGGTCAGCAACGCCGAGAACGCCTATTGGGACGCGGTGCTGGCGCGCGAGAATCTGCGAGTGGCCGAGAGCGCCCGCGACCTGGCGGACCAGGCCTTGAAACGCGCGCAGCGGGAGCTGGAGTTGGGCGCGCTCTCGCCGCTGGACATTTATAATCCGCAGCAGCAGTATGCCACATCCCAGATTGCCGTTTCGCAATCGCGATACGCGCTACAGCAGACCGAAGACGCGGTGCGCCGGCAGATCGGGGCCGATCTGGATGCGAAAATCCGCATGCTGCCCATCGTGTTGAGCGAGACTGTAAGTCCCGAAGTAGACGCGCCGCCCATCGACGCCGAGAAAGAGGTGCGGAAGGCCATGGCCACCCGGCCGGATCTGAAATCAGCCATGCAGGACTTGGATATCGACGATCTCGGTATCGGCCAGGCCAGGAATGAACTCCTGCCGGATCTGGAACTGACCGGCGCGTACTCGACCCAGGGCCTGGGAGGGGTTTTCTACCCGGGTGCGCTAGTCGGCGCCCTGCCGGCGCCCGCCGCCATCCCGGGCGGCTTCAGCGACGCATTGGGCCAGATGTTCGGCTTCGGCTACCCGATGTATTCCTTCGGCTTGACATTGCGCCTCCCGATAAAGAATCACCAGGCGTCGGCGGACATGGCGGACGCGCTGGTGGCCAAGAAACATGACGCGCTGAACGTGCGCACGGTGAAACAGCAGGTCCGGCTGGACGTGCTGACGGCGGTGAGCCAGGCCGAATCCAGCAAAGACGCCATGAAGCTGGCGGTGGTGGCGCGCGATTTTTCGCAGAAGTACATGGAGGCGGAGCAGAAGAAATACGAGTTGGGCAACAGCACCATCTTTTTCGTACTGCAGGCGCAGGGCGCACTGGTCACCGCCGAATCGAGCGTGGTGCAGAATGCCGTGAACTACCGTCGGAATTTGATGAATCTGTTGGTACGGACCGGGGATCTGCTGGAATCGCGGGGAATCGCCATGCAGTAACCGGAGATTGGACCCCGGGCCAGCTTGTGGCGTCCGGCCACACCGGTACCAAGCCCGTCATCCAAAGCGGATTTGGCGGAATGAGATATGCGGGCGGACCGTCTTGCCCGCAACTTGTGGAATGATCCAGACGGGGTTAGGATGGATCAGGTGGCCTGAACAAAACTACCGAAGAACGTTCGGGATTTCTTCGTGAAACAGACGCATGGGGGGACTCACGCCTGAGCAGCGAAGGGAACTAGCCCGAAAGGCGGTGGCTGTCAGGATTAAAAAAGCGGCCCAACGCACGTCAGATTGATAAACGCTGACAACATGGCGACTCAAAAGTGGATGTCGTGGCTGAAGGACAGGCACTACGACAAGGCCCCTATCAAGGAGGCCATCATTGATATCCAAATTAAGAACTCCCAGTCCGTCACGCTGGCAAACCTTGAGAAGGTGGCAATCTCGCCGCCATGGGGCTACACGGAACGCCAAAAGCTGATGCTAGGCCAACTCCGAGGACAACTTGAAGGCGGGACACTCACCGCGACAACGAAGCAGGACCCGATGGGCTATGCGTTCGTCGGAGGCGAAGAAAAACATATCGTACAATTCAGAATAAACGGCTTTACTTTCAGCAGGCTTGCTCCATATCAAACGTGGGAGCAGCTGCGAAACGAGGCTAGGACGCTGTGGGAATCATACCGGCAAGTCGTTGGAGTGCTTCCGGTTGTTCGTGTTGGGCTTCGGTACGTCAACCAATTAGACATTCCAATGCCGATGCGCGATTTTCGGGACTTCATCCGCCTTTACCCCGAGGTCTCATCGGACCTGCCTCAACAATTGGCCGGATTCTTCGTGCAAGTTCAGATTCCGCAGGACGATCTGGGCGCCATGCTGATCCTAAACGAGGCAATGGTTCCTCCGCCCCGTCCAGACGTCGCTTCGGTTGTGCTCGATATAGATGTGTTCAAGCCGGGGCTCAAGCTCGAGTCGGATGATGAAGTATGGGACGTGTTGGAGAAGCTGCGCTTGCGAAAGAACTTGATCTTTGAAGGATGTATTACTAATAACATGAGGGAGTTAATCAGCTAAATGCCGGCAGCCCAGATGCCACCTGATCGAGATCCGTTCCGACTCGATCGATTTAAACCGGCACTTCACCGCGTGGAGACACCAAGCTACAACCAGCGGACCGGTGAACTGCGGGATGACTGGTTGCGCAGAACGGCGCAAAGTACATTCTTGACCATCAAGTATGGGCTCATTGACGCCGAAGGAGCACTGGACCGAATTTCCAAAATGGAGACAGACTGGGACTCGTATGGCGCAGCGCCCCCGAGCGATACTGCGATCCGGGCGTCCAGAGAGATCTTGGCGGAACTCGCCGACGCTCTGATCCTGCCGTCTACAATCGTGCCATCTGCCGAGGGCGGCGTCTCGATCTACTTCATGACTGGCCGTCGGACCGTTTATGTCGAAACTTACAATGAGGGATCTCAGACACTCGTGCTGTACGATCGCGATTGCGATGCGGAAGTGCTCGAGATTGGCCGCGATATTCCTCGTTCGGCCGTGAGTAGCAGGATTCTGGCGTATCTCGGCTGACAACTATGTGTTGCGCGGGCGAACCTGGACATCCCCAATGCCGAAATGGAGATCCCGAGGATAAAGTATTCACTGCGGGAGAACTCCTGTACAGGCGCTACAGAGTGGAGCACTTTCAAAACCAGCAATTGCTTCCATCGGCCTTCAGGTTCCCGCGCCAGTCATTCAATCGACAAAAGTACAGCACACCCGAGGACGTTTTGCATGCGGATTGTTGTGACGGCAAGCAACTGCAGGATGGATGGGGAGTTTTGGAATGTTCATCAACCGACCTTCCTACGCCAATAAACGGCCAAGATGGCAGAACATTTCAATTCGAGCCCATCCATAGACCGCTGGACTGCTGCTATGCCCACACAGAGGCCTGTTGTAAAGCCGGTGGCGAATTTGTTGACGAACCCAGCCCGAAGGTTTAGAGATCGTCCGGCGGACCGTCGTGCGCCGTTTCGATATCACCGTGGGCCGCTGCCGCGATTGCCAGCGATGCGTTCAGGGGCGCCATCCGTTACAGACCTCCGATGCGGTGGGAGTCGGCAACGTACAGTTGGGTCCGGAATCTCTGACCCTGGCGGCCATCCTGAACAAGCAGATGGGGTTGTCGCTGGGGCATACGCGACAAGTCCTGTCCTTTGGGTTCGGGCTGGAGGTGAGTCGCGGAGGGTTGTATCGGGCCCTGGCGCGGATGGCGGGCCGC
Source organism: Bryobacterales bacterium (assembly GCA_963818855.1). GTDB lineage: Bacteria > Acidobacteriota > Terriglobia > Bryobacterales > Bryobacteraceae > Bog-159. Next base: position 984,191 of record CAWFUH010000003.1, read on the forward strand.
GCGGCGCCCACCTATGATGGACTGGTGGAAACAGCGCGGCAGGCTCCCGTGAACGGCATGGACGAAACCGGCTGGAAGGTGGGTGGACGGCTGCAGTGGCTGCACGTGGCGGTGAGTGCACAGGTGACCGTCTACGCCATTCTGCCCGGCCGCGGATACGAACAGTCTGCGATGATTCTGGGAGCCGCGTATGATGGATTTCTGATTCATGACGGCTGGGCACCCTATTATCGATTCCAGTTCGCATTCCATCAAAGTTGTTTGGCGCATCTGCTGAAGCGCTGCCGCGAGATGGCACAGGTCGCCCCGCCGGCGGCATTGGCTTTCCCGCGGGCCGTGGAGCATCTGCTCCGCACGGGCTTGGAGTTGCGTGACCGCTCTGCGCGAGGCGAGATCTCTAAACATGGCAGGCGGACCGCCACGGGAAAGCTGGAAGCCAAACTGGACCGGATGCTGGAAACACGCCGCCGGAACCCGGCGAACCATCGGCTGGCGCGCCATCTCGCACATGAGCAACTCTGGTTGTTCACCTTCCTGCACTGCTTCGGCTTAGATGCCACCAACAACGCGGCGGAACGAGCCATCCGCGGCATGGTGATCGCACGCAAGGTATGGGGCGGGAGCCGAACCTGGGAAGGAGCGCGCACGCATCAGATTCTGGCCAGCGTGTTGCGCACTTGCTGGCAGCAAGGCAAGGACGCCTTCACGCGCTGCGTGAGGCTGTTGCGTGCGCCACGGAGCGTGATCCTGGACATTGTGCCGGGGGCGGGCTGACCCGCACCATTCACTACTACATGCCTGAATCCCTCACCTTTTGCGGACGCACGTTCCACACCGGCGAGCTGGAGTTGATGCGCAAGACTGCGCTGGAGTTCTCCGCCCTGGGAGTCACCGAAATCGCGCGCACCGTCTGTGAGTTGCTGGAGTGGAAACGGCCCAGTGGAGGATTGAAGAATCACGAGTGCCGGCAACTGCTGGAGCGGCTCCAGGCCGAAGGTTTCCTACAGCTTCCCGATCTCCGGAAATTGGGCGGCCGGGGTACGCGGCGGATAGATGTATCAACGACCTGGTGCGAACCGGTGCCCGTCGCATGTGCCGCCCGGGAGTGCGAGCCGCTGGAATTGGCTCTGGTGGAAGGCCAGGCGGAGAGCCGCCGGTGGCGCGAGCAGGTGGAACGTTATCACTATCTGGGATGCCGTGTGCCATTCGGTGCGCACCTGCGCTACTGGGAGGAAATCTTCCGCGTGAGGCTCGCCCAAAGAATGAGCGTGCGCATTCAAGCCAGCGGATGAGCGATCCTTGTTTAACCGTGATTCGGCATTAATTCAGAATAGGAAACGCCAGATACGTGAACTGCCAACCTCGCGGAATCGGGCTCGGTCTTGCCGTGTAACCGCGATCCATTTGTGTCATGCTCGGCCCGCGGCGGCAACCAGCCGACTCGCTGCACATGCTTTATCTCCCTTTACCTCCGGGCCGGCACACCTACCGCCCCCACAGCCGTGCTCCGGCGCAACTCACGCACAGTCTGGCGCCACACCCACAACAACACCGATCCGATCAGAATCAGTCCGCAGCAGAGGCCGGTCCATAATCCTGCCGCTCCCCACCCGGCGCGAAAGCAGAGCCACATGCCCACCGGCAGCCCCACAAACCAATAGAACAGCAGGTTGCACAACATCGGCGTGCGCGTATTCCCGGCTCCGCGCAAAGCGCCCGCTGCGACCACCTGGCATCCATCGAACAACTGAAAAGCGGCAGCGATGGCCAGCAGCGTAACGCTCATGCGGATGACCGCCGGGTCGGCGGTATAAAAACGCGCGATGCGCTGCGGAATGGTCAGGAACGCAACGGCCGCCAGGCTCATGAACGCCGCGCCGCATGCCAATGCGCTCCATCCGGCACGCCCCGCCGCATCCGGATCGCGCCGTCCAATCAGATGCCCGACACGCACGGCTGCGGCGGAGCTGATGCCTAATGGCACCATGAAGGTGAGGCTGGCCATGTTCAATGCGACCTGGTGGGCGGCCAGCGACACGGGATCCAGCCGGGCAATCAGGGCGGTGGCCAATCCGAAGACCCCGATCTCGAATCCCACGTGCGCGGCGGCGGGAATGCCAAGTCTCAGCAGGCGGCCGATGCGCGGCCAATCCGGCGCCAGGGGAACGTGAAAGATGCCGGGACGGCGCCGGCGATCGTAGTAGAGTACGGTGGCGATCAGGACTCCCGACATATAAGCCCGCGCAGCGCAGGTGGCCCAAGCCGATCCATCGGTGCCCATCTCGCGAAAACCCACGTGTCCGTAGATCAGCACCCAATTGCCGAACAGATTGACCGCATTCGCCGAAAGCAGCGCGAACATCACCGGCTTCACGATCCCGATAGCCTGCAGGTAGCGCCGCAGCGCGAAGTACAACATGAGCGGCAAGGTGCTCCAGTTCAGGATGCGAATATAAGCGGTGGCTTGCGGCAAGACCCTGGGATTCACGCCGAAGCCCGCCAAACCGGCGGCCATGGCGGCGTTCACCAGCATCAGCGCGGGCGCCACGGCCGCACATAAATATAATCCGCTCCACAAGGCGCGGTGGCACTCCTCCATGCGCCGGGCGCCGTACGCTTGTGAGACCACGGTGTCGAGGCCCAGCAGCAGGCATCCGCCAAACACCGTGCAGGTGTAGAACAGGATGCTGCCCACGCTGACGGCGCCGATGGCCGCCGCGCTATCCGGCAGCCGGCCCACCATGATGGTGTCGATGATGCCCATCGCCATCCAGCCGAGCTCGGCGAGCACCAGCGGCCAGGCCAGTACCACCAATGGCCGCCACTCGCGCCGGATGCTTTCGAAAACGGGCATCCCTCCAGGATGTCACATGCGGCCGGCGCATCTACCGGCTATAATTGCTGCGAATGACGGCTCACGAAACGCGTATCCGCGTGCGCTATGCTGAAACCGACCAGATGGGCGTCGTGTACTACGCCAACTACCTGGTGTGGATGGAGGTCGGCCGCGTAGAGTATTGCAAAGCGCGCGGCTTCGAGTACAAGCAAATGGAGTTGGAAGACGGCGTTTTTCTGGCCGTGGCGGAAGCGCGCTGCCGTTACGCTTCGCCCGCGCGCTTCGACGAAGAGGTGGTCATTCGTACCTGGGTGGAGGCGGCCAATCCGCGCATGGTGCGGTTCGCCTACGAAATGCGCCTCGCGGCGGACGGGCGCAAGCTGGCCACCGGCGAAACCAAGCACATCTTTCTGGGGCGGGACCTGCGTCCGAGCAGGATGCCCGAAAAGTACCGCGGGAAATTTGCGATCCATGCACCCGGAACAAGTCAAGAAGCTGGCGCGTGAGTGCGGATTCGAACTGGCCGGAATCGCGGCGGCGGCGCCGGTGCCGGAAGCCGGCTATTACGCCCGATGGATCGCGGATGGGCTGGCCGGCGAGATGGGCTATTTGACGGACCGCCGCGCTCGGTTGCGCGACGATCCGCGCCAGTTGCTGCCGTCCGCCAGGTCAATTCTCTGCGTAGGCAAGCTGTATAACGGGCCGCAGCCGTATTCGACCGAACTCGCGGGCGACGATTTAGCTTGGATTTCCCGCTACGCCTGGGGTGAAGATTACCATCAGGTGCTGCGCCGTGGACTCGAGCGGGTGGTGGACGGCTTGCGCGCGCTGGCGGCCGAGCCCTTCGCCTGGAAGATTTGCGTGGATACGGCGCCGCTGCTGGAACGCGCCTACGCACGGCACGCGGGACTGGGTTGGATCGCCAAGAACACTTGCCTCATTAACCAGGGTATGGGCTCGTGGTTTTTTCTGGGCGAATTGCTGGTTTCGCTCGACCTCGCGCCCGATCAGCCGCCGCCGGCCCGCTGCGGCTCGTGTACACGCTGCATCGATGCCTGCCCGACTGCGGCCATCGTGCCCACTGGCGGCGCGGAAGGTCCGGCGTGGGCGCTCGATGCGCGCTTGTGCATTTCGTACTTCACCATCGAGCTGCGCGGCGCGGCGCCTGAAGACATGCGGCCCTCGATCGGACGCCACGTCTTCGGGTGCGATATCTGCCAGGATGTCTGCCCGTGGAATCGGCGGGCGCCCGCCACCGTGGAGCCGGCCTTCGCGCCCGCGCATTTCGTGCCGCCGCTGGAGAATCTAGCCGCGGTGACGGCAGCAGAGTTCCGCGAGATGTTCCGCGCCAGCCCCATCAACCGCGCGCGCTACGCCGGATTTCTGCGCAACGTGGCGATCGCCATGGGTAATGCCGGGCAGGAAAAGTTCCGCGCTCCGCTCGAGAAGCTGGCTGGGTCGGAAGAGCCGGTGGTAGCCGAATCGGCGCGTTGGGCGCTGCTGCAATTGGATAACAGAGCGGGCTGAAGCCCCGCGGCGCTCGAATCAAGGCTAAAGCCCGATGCCACTTAGTTTGTGGGGCAGGACTCCAGTCCTGCGGCCGACGTCCACGTCGGCCTGCCCGCGTTTGCAATGGTTGATTCCATGCGCAAAGGGCGGGTCCTGGAGGACCCGCGCAGACCTGGAGGTCTGCCCCACAAATTATGCAGCATTCCCAATATTGGGATAACTAAGTGGCATTGCGGACTAAATCAAGGCTAAAGCCCGCCCTCCAATTAGCTATATTCGAGGTGTGAGGTATTTTCTCCGCCGCGGACAACCTCCCGTCTCCGGCATCCTCTTGGTCGAGAGCGGCTCCCGTCACCTCATCGAGCATGTCCTGCCGAGTCTTCGCCGCACCTACGGCCAGTCCATCCCCATCGATCTGGTCACCTGCTACACCGGCATGCCGCCAGGTATCCAGGCTGTCCATCACGTCACCGAACATCGCGGGCCGGGCGGACGCCGGCAGCTTTATCGCACGCTTGCCGCCCGCCATTACTCGATCATGGGCATGCTCTGTTCGGCCGAGCCCATCATGACTAAATGGAAATGGGCGCTGGCCGCGCGCCTGCCCGTGAAGATTTTCATTATTAACGAAAACGGCGATTACTTCTGGCTCGATCGCGGCCAATGGCGCACCATCCTGCACTTCGCCCTGTTCCGCGCCGGACTCACCGGTTCCGGCGCCGCCCGTACGCTGGCGCGATTGTGCGTGTTTCCGTTCACTTTGCTGTATCTGTTACTCTATGCATCAACTGTTCACATTCGCCGCGCTTTGCGTAGAGGCTACTCATGAAAGCTATTCAAGTTAAGGAAACCGGCGGACCCGACAAGATGGAGTTAGTGGATCTGCCGCAGCCTGTACCGGGGCCGGGCCAGGCCCTGGTTAAAATCGCCGCGTCCGGCGTCAACTTCATCGATGTTTATTTCCGCACCGGCCTGTACAAAGCCGAGTTGCCCATCACGCTGGGATCGGAAGGCGCCGGCACGGTCGAGTCCACCGGTCCCGATGTCAACCCCGATGTCACGCCCGATGCCACCGATGTTGCGCCGGGAGATCGCGTCGCGTATGCCATGGTGCGCGGCTCCTACGCCGAATACGCGCTGGTCCCCACCGCGCAATTGGTGAAAATCCCCGCAGGCGTAGATTTCCAGACCGCTGCTGCCGCCATGCTGCAAGGTATGACCGCGCATTACCTGACGCATTCAACTTTCGCTCTTAAATCCGGCGATACCTGCCTGGTGCACGCCGCCGCGGGTGGCGTCGGCTCGCTGCTGGTGCAGATGGCCCACCGTATCGGCGCGCGCGTCTTCGGTACGGTTTCCACTGACGTCAAGGCTCAGATTGCCAAGACCGCCGGCGCCGATGAGATCATCTTATATACGCAGCAGGATTTCGACGCCGAGGTGAAACGGCTCACCGGCGGCCGCGGCGTCGATGTGGTTTACGATTCGGTAGGCGCCACCACTTTTGCCAAGAGCTTGAACTGCCTGCGCCCGCGCGGCATGCTGGTGCTGTTTGGCCAGTCGAGCGGTCCGGTGCCGCCCTTCGATCCGAATATCTTGAATGCCAAGGGGTCGCTGTTTCTCACCCGGCCGTCACTGGCAAACTACTGCTCCACGCGCGAGGAGCTGAAGTGGCGCGCCGGCGACGTGCTGGCCTGGGTGTCATCCGGCGCCTTGCGGGTCCGCGTGGACCGCGTGTTCCCGCTGGCCGCGGCCGCCGACGCCCATCGCGCGCTCGAAGGACGGCACACCGCCGGCAAACTTCTCCTGATCCCCCAGTAGCTCCCGCCAATGAGCACCCAGACCAAGTTGACGCTCTCCTCGGTTCTGGTGATGACAACCATTGTCGTCATCATTTCGGCCCTCGATCTGGTCGATCAGATGGACGCGCAATTCCAGGCCACACTGGCACACGCCGAGCTGCTGAAGACCACCGCGTCCAGCACCATTGTCGAAACGGTCAATCGCAACCGGCAGCAGCCCTGGCGCGTAACCCTGCTCAATTCGAACCTGGATCGCAACCTGATCAACATCATGAGCGCTTCGCACGCTCTGCTGGAGATTGCGGTCTGCGACAAAGACAATAAGATTCTGTTGGACAGCGATCCTAAATCGGTGGGGAAATATTTTCCGCCCGATCCGGATTTCGGGCCCGTGGTCACCGACACCAATTGGCTGCAAAAGGTCCGCATCCTCTACCAGCCGATTTCGTACCAGCTCTGGCAGGCGCTGGGGACACCCGGGAACCCGCAACTGTATGTCCGCGTGGTCATCTATCCACCGTTGATCAAGTCTCTGGATATCATGCCCACGCTGAAGAAAAGCGCCGGCGTGGCGCTCGCATCGGTGGGCGGCGCTCTTTGCATCACGCTGCTGTTTTCGATCATTGCCTTCCGGCCGCTGGGCCGCCTGGGACGCATGCTCGACCAGGTGGCCACGGGCGATTACGATCCGAGTGCGGTGGTGCCCGTTTCCCGCACCGGCGCCGATGAGTTCGGCATCATGGCGACCAAGGTGAATCTGCTGGGCCAACAGCTGCGCGGCGCGCAATTCGATTTCTCCGATCTGCGCGGCAATTTTGAGCGGCTGCTGGACCAACTGGAGGACGCCGTGCTGATGTTTGGACGGGACCGCCGCCTGGTGGTGGCTTCCGGCGCGGTCGAGAAATTTTTGGGGAAAGTGCGCGCCGATCTCATCGGGCGCGCGCTTCCCGAAGTTTTCCCGCCCAACACTACGGTCGGCCTGATGCTGGCGCAAGCAGCCCAAACCGGCCGGCCCATTCGCAACCGGCGCGTGCCCATCACCAATGACGATGGCTCGGCCGCATTCGTAGCATTGCTCTCCGTGGACATTTGGGAGTCTCTCAGCTCGGGCAACAATCCCGGTCGCGGTACCGGCCTGCTGGTGCGGCTGCGCGATCCGGAGGCCGCCCGCCAGGTGGGTCATCAATTGCAAACCGCGGACCGCCTCTCCGCCATCAGCCGCATCTCCGGCGGCGTGGCGCACGAGGTCAAAAACCCGCTCAATGCGATCCTGATGCACGTAGAACTGGCGCGCATGAAACTGGCGCGCGCCGACACCGACGTCGCGCCGCAGATGGAAATCATCTCACGCGAGATTCTCCGGCTGGACCGGGTGGTAAAGACTTTCCTGGATTTCACGCGGCCCATGGAATTGCATCCGGTGGAAGTTCCCCTGGACACTTTCGTGCGCGAAATCGTGGACCTGGCGGCGCCACAAGCGCAGGCGGTTGGCATCCGTGTTTCGGTCGGCGCGGAAACGGATGCGGCCAACATCCGCGTGGATCAGGACCTGATGAAGCAGGCCATTCTCAACGTGGTGGTCAACGCGATTCAGGCCATGCCGCACGGAGGCGAGTTGCGGATAGAGTGCGTCGTGCGGGACGAAGACGCCGAGATTCGCATCAGCGACACCGGTGCAGGCATCCCGCCCCAGTTGCGTGACAAGATTTTCCGGCTCTACTACACCACCAAGCCCGAGGGATCCGGAATCGGCCTGGCCATGACTTTCCGCATCGTCCAGTTGCACGAGGGCGCCATCGATTTCAGCAGCGAGCCGGGCAAGGGCACCACCTTCATCGTACGCCTGCCGCTCTCGGTTTGAGCGGGCCGCTGTATTACAACCCTCAGCAATGCCACTTAGTTTTCGCGCGACCGAATGCCTGCATAAATTGTGGGGCAGGACTCCAGTCCTGCGGCCGACGTCCACGTCGGCCTGCTCGCGTTTGGAATGGCTGATTCCAAGCGCGAAGGGCGGGTCTTGGAGGACCCGCGCAGCCCCGTGTTCGTCATGTGGTGGCCAGCTCCGGTAAATAAGTGAGATGTATCTGTTAGCCGGGGTATGGTGTTTCCATGTTCTCTACCTCTGTAAAGCGCACCTCGGTAGAGCACGAGTTGAAATCGTTAAGCACGGTCACGTGCTACCGACGCGGATCCCGCACGCTATTCGTGGGCCGCAAGCCCATCCTGACAGACCTGGAGGTCTGCCCCACAAATTTATGCAGCATTCCCGGTATTGGGATAACTAAGTGACATTGAGACATTAGCCGGCGCGGGGCTCCAGCCCCGCTGCAGCGAACCGTTTGGTTGCGGCTTGCCGCCATGCGGGGCAGACCTCCGGGTCGGGGTGCCCGCACTTCGCGCCACCGGTTCTCGGCGCGCTACAATCGAAGTTGCTACCGAGATGCGTCCGCCACTCCATGAATTGCGTCCGTTCTTCGCCGGCTCACTAATCCTCCTGATCGTGCCGCTGGCTGGGTGCCTGCTGCACGCCACTAAACAAGCTGCCGCACCTCCGCCGCCGAAACCCGCCGTGGTGCAGCCGGCGCCCCCGGAGCCGTCGCTTTCCATCCCGCAAACCGCCATCGTGCTTCCCAGTCCACAAGACGTCAACCCGGACGCCATTCCGCATGAGCCCGCCCCGGCTCCCCCGCCGGAGAAGACCGAGGCTCCTCCCCCCGCCCGCCCCGTGCGCCGCGCGGCGACGCCACAGAAGCCGGATACCGAACCTGAACCAGTCGAGGCAGCTCCGTCCACTCCCGCCGCGCCGGAGCAGGCGCCTATCCAGCCCCTCTTGAGCGGCGAGGAGCTAAAACGGATTCATATCACCATCGAAAACCGCAAGCACGAAATTGCCGACAAGCTGGCCCACATCGGCGGACATTTGACACGCCACAATGAAGCCCTCGTCGAGCGCATTAAATCTTTCATGACCCAGTGCGATGAAGCCGCAACGCGCGGCGATTACTCCCAAGCCGATTCCCTCTCCGAACGCGCCTTGGCGCTGGCCCGGGAACTGCAGGGTGAGTGACGAATTTGCCGCACGCCGCCGGTTGGTCAGCGCCGGACTCGAAAACCGCGAGTTGGACGCCATGCTGCTCACCTCGCTGGCCAATGTCCGCTATCTGACCGGCTTCACCGGCAGTAACGCGGCTCTGCTGGTGCTGCCCGGCGAAGCCATCTTCTTCACCGACCCGCGTTACGCCATTCAATCCGGCCGCGAAGTCGCCTGCCGCCGGCGCGTTGCAAAAGGACCCATTCTTGCGGCCGTGGCAGCCATGGCGGCCGCCCAACGCTTGCGGCGGGTGGGCTTCGAGCCTGCGCATTTATCCTACGAAGCCTACGATAAACTGCGCTCCAACATACCGTTGAACGCGTCGCTGGAACCCGTGTCCGGATGGCTGGAAGCGCTTCGCATGCTGAAATCGGAAACCGAAATCGCGCTGATCCGCCGCTCTGTGGCCGCCAATTCCAAAGCGTTCGAGCGCGCGTCGCGGCGCATTCGCCCTGGCATGCGCGAGAGCGAACTGGCCGCCGAAATCGACCACCAGATGCGCCGCCTGGGAGCCGAGAAGCCTTCTTTTGAAACCATCGTGGCCGCCGGCGAGCGTTCCGCGCTGCCGCACGCCCGGCCCACCGGCGCGGTCTTAAAACCGCGGCAACTGCTGCTCATCGATATGGGCGCGTTCCTTGATGGATACGCGAGCGACATGACTCGCATGCTCTTTCTGGGATTCCCCGGCCCGCAGGTCAAGCACCTGTACCGCGCCGTCCGGGAGGCTCAATTGGCGGCTATCGACGCCGTGCGTCCGGGAGTAACCGCCGCCCAGGTAGACCGCCGCGCCCGCCAGGTGCTTAAGACCTATAAGCTGGAGCGCACCTTCGTGCATTCCACCGGCCATGGCCTCGGCCTCGAAATTCACGAGTTGCCCCGCATCGGCAAGAAGGACCAGACACCGCTCGCCGCGGGTATGGCCATTACGATCGAGCCTGGCGTTTACCTGGAGGGCGTGGGCGGCGTCCGCATAGAAGATACCGTGGTGGTGACATCCACCGGCTGCGAAGTACTGACCCCCACCGGCAAAGAACTCCGCCTGCTATGACGCATCGGCCTGGTACGGCCGCCAATTCGGCGCGGTTGATAATGGACACCATGGACGATTCCGCCGCGGGCCGCTATTGGGAGCAGAACGCCGAAGCCTGGACGCGCCTGAGCCGCCGGGGCTACGACGTTTATCGCGACCTGATGAATACGCCTGCATTTCTAAATATGTTGCCCGCAATCGAGGGGAGGGTGGGGCTGGATGTAGGCTGCGGCGAAGGGCACAACACGCGCTTGCTGGCGGAGCGCGGGGCGTGCATGTTCGCTGTGGATGTGGCACCCACTTTTGTTCGCTATGCGCGCGAAGCGGAGCAGAGCGGCTCCGCCGACAACCGGTATAGCGCCGCCAGCGCGCAGCGTCTACCGTTTCGCGATGCGGTCTTCGACTTTGCGACGGCGTTCATGAGCCTGATGGACATGCCGGACCCGCGCGCCGCGCTGCGGGAAGCCTGGCGCGTCCTGAAGCCCGGCGGCTTTCTGCAATTTTCGATCACGCATCCCTGCTTCGATCCGCCCTATCGGCGGCTGCTGCGGGATGCGCGGGGTGCTGCCTACGCCGTGGAAGTTGGCGGTTACTTCGACGATACCGACGGACGTATCGATCGGTGGTTGTTCTCGGCCGCGCCGCCCGCGGCCAAAGCTGGCCTGGCGCAATTCCAGGTGCCGCGCTTCCATCGGCCGTTATCGGATTGGCTGAACGCAGTACTGAAGGCCGGGTTTCAAATCGAGCGGGTCGCGGAGCCTTGCGTTGACCGGGAGACCGCGCGGCGCTTCCCGGTGGTGGCGGATACGCGCGTGGTGGCATATTTCCTGCATGTGCGTTGCCGCAAGGCTTGCGGCACTGAAGCCGCATAAGGAGCGGCGCATGCCTGCCCCACCTCCAGTTAAGCAGTCGCGGACCGGCGCGTGAGTCAATTTGACTCACGCGACCGGAGTGGCGGCGGTCGCTTTCAACCGCAAGCAAATGAAATCGTGTTGTGAGCGGACGGCAATCCTTTGGCAGCGCGATTGCTTTGACGCCTGCAGCGCGCGCCGCTTAACGTAGGTGCGGCAAAGTTCTTGTTGGTGCGAAGTTATCTACCTTATGACTATGAGATCGTCACGTTACGCAAACATCATCGGCACTCTGTACGTTGCCGGCGCACTGGCCTGCGCCACTTGCGCGTATGGACAGGCTATTGTCACCACGGTGGCCGGCGGCGGTTTCGTCAATAACGCGCCGGCGCTCCAAACCTATCTCAGCAACCCACAGGGAGTCGCGGTGGATTCTTCCGGGAACGTATATATTGCGGATCTGAGCTCGGTGGGGCAGAACCATATTTTGCGCGCTGCTCTTGCCACGCAGGTGATTACGGCGGTGGCGGGCGGCGGACCCACTGTTTTTGCCGTGACGGATGGACCGGCCCTTTCGGTGCGCGTCACGCCTACGGACCTGGTGATGAACGCGAGCGGCAACGTGCTGTTCCTGGACAGCTCCAGGCTGCGGCAGTTCAACGTGGCGCAGGCCGCCATCACCACGCTGGCAGGGCAGAATAACGTGAATTCCGAGGCGGGCAATGGCGGCCCGGCGGCGTCCGCATCGCTGAATATGCCGCAGCAATTTTGCCTGGATGCCGCGGGTAACATCTATATCGTGGAACTGGCGGGATACGTGCGGCGGATCGATGGGAAGAGTGGCGTGATCACCACCATCGCCGGCACGGGCGGATCCACATTTGGCGGCGATGGGGGCCTGGCGACAGCGGCCACGCTGGTGCGCCCCACGGGCATTACGGTCGATGCGAGCGGCAACCTCTACATTGCGGATGCGGGTGACCTGCGCATCCGAAAAATTACTGCCGGCACCAATACCATCAGCACCATTGCGGGCACCGGGCAGGCGCTCGAGAGCGGCGATGGGGGCAGCGCCCTGAAGGCTTCGTTCGGCGCGCTGGGCGAACTTGCCATCGACAGCAGCAGCAACCTGTATGTGATCGATGGCAGCCGGGTGCGGCGCATCACCGCCGCGACCGGACTGATTGCCACGGTGGCGGGCAACGGCACAGCAGGACTGGCCGGAGATGGCGCAGCCGCTACGCAGGCGGAGATCAACGTGCCGGCGGGCGTGGCGCTGGACAGCGCGAGTAACCTATATATTAGCGATACGGGAAACCGGCGCATACGCAAAGTGACGGCGGCCACGGGAGTGATCTCCACCATCGCGGGCACCTCGCAAAATGGCGATGGGGGCCTGGCCACCGGCGCGATGCTGAGCCTTCCGCAGACCATCGCGGTGGATTCGGCAGGGGATTTGTTTATCGGCGAAACCAGCGATATACGGGAAGTGAATGCGACGACGGGTGTCATCTCGACGATCGCCGGTGGTGGTTCGAGCACACAGGATGGGATTCCGGCTTTACAAGCGAAGCTGAGTCCGCTCAGCCTGGGGTTCGACGCGGCGGGCAATCTGCTGGTGGGGGAGATGGGCTCGATCCGGCGCATTGATGCGAGCGGGGTAATCACGACGTTTGCGGGCACGGGCGTGCAGGGGTTCGCAGGCGACGGAGGACCGGCCAGTGCGGCGCAAGTCAGTGACGTGACCGCGCTGGCGCTCGATGCATCCGGCGACTTAGTGTTCGTGGACGGCGGCAATAAGCGGCTGCGCAAAATCGATGCCACCAGCGGCGCCATCACGACGGTGGCCGGGAATGGGCAGTCGAAATTTTCAGGTTTCGGGCAGGCTGCGACGGCCACCGGTCTGGGCTATTTAGGCGGTGTGGCGGTAGACGCCCAAGGCAACACCTATACGGGCGGTGTCGCTAATTACTTTTTGCTGGAGATCTCGCCGGCGGGCGCGGTGTCGGCGGCGGGCGGCGTGGGCGGGTGCGGTTATATAGGCGACGGCGGGCCGGCCACCATGGCGGGCATGTGCCAGCCCACCAGCATGGCCATAGATTCGAGCGGCGATATCTTCGTGGGCGACACGACTTGCTATTGTGTACGCAGAATCGCGGCCGGCACCGGGATCATTCAGACGGTGGTGGGAACCGGGACGGCCGGGTACACCGGCGATAACGGTCCGGCTCCGCAAGCGCAGCTTCGTTCCGTATCGGCCATCGCGCTGCATGGGAGCACCCTGTATGTGGTGGACACGACCGGCGAGGTGGTGCGCGCGGTGACTCCGGACACGCCGCCGGCTTCCGCGCCACCGAGCTTTTCGTCGCTCGTGAGTTCCGCCAGCTTTCAAGGCGGCGCTGTGGCGCCGGGCGAACTGATCACCTTCTATGGAAACTACCTGGGGCCGGCCACGCCAGCCACCTGGACGCTCGGTTCGGACGGATCGCTTACCATTCCGAATGCCGGTGTGCAGGTTTTCTTCGACGATACGCCCGCGCCGCTGGTTTACATCTCGGCGGGCCAGGTGAACGCCGTGGCGCCGTATGCGGTGGCCAACGGATTTTCCACGGTGCGCGTCGAGACGGCCGGCGGAACGGTTTCGGACACGACCATTGCCGCGGCGCAGACGGCGCCCGGCATTTTCCCCGACGCGATTGTGAACGAAGATGGCAGCATCAACGGTCCGTCGCATCCGGCTCCGAAGGGATCGTACGTGCAGATGTACGGGACCGGGCTGGGGCAGACCACCCCGGCTGGGACGGACGGGATAGTGACGCCGGTGGTCAACTATCCGAAACAAGTCTACACCGTAGCGGCGACGCTCAGCCAGAACCCGCTCTTCTCGGCGGCATTGCCGATGAATGTGTTTTACTACGGACCGGCGCCGGGATTGGCGGCGGGGGTTTGCCAGATCAATGCGTTTGTGCCGGCGGGCGCGGCCTCGGGTGAGAACTTCCTGGTGCTTTCGGCGGGGCCGGCGGGGAGTCCGGGAATTCCGTTTTATGTACAGTGAGGGAGACACAGAAGACGGAAGACGAGAAGACAGAAGACAGGAGTACAGAAGACAGAAGGCGCGGCTCTGGCTTACGGGGCGGTATTGAGTGATTTATCGTTGCCGCTTTGGCCCTCTGCGGACTAGCCAGGAAACAGCCGCAGCATTTCGGAGATCATGCCCCGGGAGAATAGGAGCCACAGCAGTCAGAAGGCGAGGCAGTGACTGATGGTGCGGCATGGCCGGCAGTGCGGCACGGCGGACTTCTGACTTCTGTCTCCTGACTTCTGTCTCCTGACTTCTGTCTCCTGTCTCCTGTCTCCTCTCTCCTCACTCCCTCTCGATATACCACGGTATGTTCACTACTATGATGCGCCCGTTGCCTTTGAAAAAGAGCATGGATTTCAAGGCGGTGCCTCGCTGGTTGTGGAGCAGGTGGTAATACCAGCGGCGCTCCACGATTTCCGGAATAACTACGGCTATCTGGCGTTTGGGATTACGCTGCGCCAAGTCCAGCACGTAATCCACGACGGGGTTGATGACGAAGCGGAAGGGTGACGGGAGAAGCACCAGTTTGGGGGGGCACATACCGAGCCGTTGCACGGGCTGATCTACGAAGGTGACCCACTCCTCCTTCAGGTAACTGGTGTGTTCTCCGGATTCTATGTGCAGGACAGTCACTTCAGGCGAAATCGTCAAAGCGAAGGTGATGGCCCGCTTGGCGATGTTACTCCAGCGGTCCATGGTCACCACCACCAGCGGCGCTTCGAAGCTACCCAGTTCCAGCGGCGACTGACTCATCACCGCCATGGTTACCGTATGATAGTGGCGGCGCACCGCGATCATGATCGCTAATAGTCCAGGAACTAACAGAAAGGTAATCCAAGCTCCTTCCAGAAACTTAGCGACTAATACCACGACCACCGTAACGGCTGTGGCCAGGGCGCCCAAACCATTTACCAGCATGCTACGGCCTGCGCCGCGGCCGCCGGTGCGGCGCCAATGGAATACCATACCGATCTGCGACAGCGTGAATGCCAGAAAAGCGCCGACGGCAAAGAGCGGAATCAGCCGGTCGGTCACGCCGCCGAATACGACGATGAGCACGCCGGAGAGCGCGGCCAGCACGTAAATACCCTGCGAATAAACCAGCCGCCGGCCCCGTGAACCGAACGAGCGGGGCAGAAATCCATCCTCCGCGATGATCTTGCAGAGACGCGGGAAATCGGCGAAAGCGGTGTTGGCGGAGAGAGCCAGCACTAATAGGATGCCGCCGATGGTCACATAGTAAAAAGGTCCCTTGCCCGTAACTGCCGCTACCAGCATAGAGAGGACGCTCTGATAACCGGGAGCGCCGGGGTCGGTGGCGGCGATTTGATAAACCTTCACCAGGTAGGCGATGCCCAGCAGCATCAGGATGAGTAATCCGATGATGATGGCCAAGGTGCTGCGCGCGTTTTTGGCGGTTGGTTCACGGAAGGCGCGCACGCCGTTGGAGACGGCCTCGACGCCGGTCATAGCGGTGCAGCCGCTGGCGAAGGCTTTGAGCAGCAGCCAGGCGGAGGCTGCCGCTACCGCTTTTTGCGCGGCGGGCGGCGGTATAACAGGTACCGGATGGCCGCCATTGGCCAGCGTCCTGACCACACCTATCACGATGGCGATCATCAGGGTGCCGACGAACAAGTAAGTCGGGAATAAAAAGATGACTCCGGTTTCGCGTACGCCTCGTAAGTTGATTAAAGTGACCAGAACCAGAATCGACAGACATAGCGCGAGGGTGTGCGGTTCGAGGCTGGGCATGGCCGATACCAATGCGCCCACTCCCGCCGAGATTCCCACCGCTACGACGAGGATGTAATCGATCATCAAGGCCGCCGCGGCGAGCAGGCCGGGGAAGACGCCCAGGTTATGGCGCGCGACGGTGTAGGAACCGCCGCCGCCAGGGTACGCTTCGATGGTCTGGCGGTAGGAAAAGAAGACAATGGTCAGGAGAATGACGATGCTGATGCTGATGGGCAGGATGTAAGCGACGCCCGCGGCTCCCAGCGGAATGAGCAGGGTGAGGGCGGCCTCTGGGCCGTAAGCCGCGGAACTGAGGGCGTCCAGGCCGAAGATGGGGATTCCGGACAAGGGGCCGATGCGTTCGGCGCGCTCGTCGCTGGTGGCCAGGGGGGATCCGAGGAGGAAATCGAGAATCGCCATGGGACTCGGACCATATTACCGCAGGTGTACTAAAGGTTCGGCGCATCGGGGCTGAAGCCGGGCCGAATCCCGCCCTCCAATTGTGATTCCTCTCGCCGCTGGTTCGCGCCAGAACAGCCACGGCCATCAATGGCTGCGGGAAGCGTGAAGTCCTCTGTCCTTGCGCGTAATCACGGCTGAGGTGTTTCCGGCGGGCCGTGCTGTACCACCGGCGAGTTGCTCGACGTGGGCTATCGTGAGAGCCGCAGCCCGGAGGCGAGACGATTGACACCTAAGTTCCGCGGGAGCAGACTATAATCGGTGCGCTGGATTCTGAGTGTCTCGAGGGCAATTCCGCTGCTGCCATAGTGGGTACGCGCCCGGCGCCGGCGAAACCGGCGCGAGATCCGTCGGCACGCGATCTTCGGAAAACTTGCGCTCGATGAACAACGTTTGGCGGAATTCCTTCGCGTTGGCGTCGACGACTAGCGCGGCTCCATAGCGGGCTTCGAATTGCTGCGCGCACAAACCTTGGTCGTCGTTCAATCACACCAGAGTGGCCGAGACAATAACCCGTACATCGACTCACAATCTGTGGAAGCTAACTGGGGCGTTTCAATGTAAGATTACCAATGATGGGTACAGGCATTTGGATCCCAGTTAGTGCCGGAGTATTGTTTGTCACAGTGCTGGCCGGCCAGCAACCCAATTTATTCCAAGGAAGCGTGCCCGGTGCCTTATCGCCGGCGCCGCTGGCACTGAGGCTCGACGACGCCATCCAGCGCGCTCTTCGGTTCAACCTCGGCCTGCTCGAAAGCGATACCGCCAGCCAGACAGCCAGGGCAGAACGGATACAGGCATTATCGGCCTTGCTGCCCCAAGTGACGGGGACCTTTTCCGAGACCGATGAGCAACTCAACCTGCGGACGCTCGGCTTTAATATTCCACCCAACCCTTACTTGAATATTCCGGCAATTGTGGGACCGTTTTCCTACACAGCCGCGCAGGCGAATGTTTCCGCCAACGTATTCGACTGGAGCGCACGCCGGAATCTCAAATCAGCTCGAGCGAACGAGCAGGCTAGTAAATACTCGGTCCAGGCGTCCCGCGACTTGGTAGTCCAAGCGGTTGCCAATACCTATCTGGGCGTCATCGCCGATGCCTCACGGGTAGAATCCATCAAGGCACAGGTGGACACTGACCAGGCCCTGTACAAAAGAACGGCGGATCAAAAGTCGGCCGGGCTGGCGGCAGCCATCGACGTGCTGCGCTCCGAAGTGCAGCTCAAGGCCGAGCAGCAGGTGCTCCTGGCGCAACAGAATCAGTTCGAGAAAGACAAATTGGCGCTGGGCCGGATCATCGGTCTTCAACCGGCGCAGATCTTTTACCTTGCGGATACCGCTCCATTTTCGCCGCTCAGCGGAATCACTCAGGAGGAGGCGATACGTACAGCACAGGCGCAACGGCCGGATTACGCGAGCGCGAAGAAACTCGTCGAGGCCGCCCAACAGGCGCTAGGCTCGGCGCAGGCCGAATGGTATCCCAGGCTGGACTTGAACGGCTATTACGGCGATACAGGCCCGACGCTCGGCAACTCCCACGGCGTCTTTCTGGTCACCGGCGCGGTGAATTTCAATATTTTTAACGGCGGCCGCATTCGCGCGGATGTCGAAAAAGCCAAAGCGGCTCTCAAAGACCGCTCCGACGAACTGGCCAACCAAGGCGCGCAAATAGAAGTGGAAGTGCGAAACGCGTTTCTTGACCTGCAATCGGCGGCGGATCAGGTGGCGGTAGCGAGCGACAATCTGACGCTGGCCAACCAGACCCTGGAGCAGGCGCGCGACCGGTTTACCGCCGGTGTGACCGACAACATCGAAGTGGTACAAGCGCAGGGATCGGTGGCCATGGCCAATGACAATCTGATCGCGGCACTGTACGCTCACAACCTGGCCAAAGTGTCGCTCGCCAAGGCCATCGGCTTGACCGAGCAGCGCGTCAGGAGATTCATCGAGGTGAAGTAAATGGCGGATACAACCGTTTCCGAAAAAAAGCCCGAATCCCCTTCCACCCCGGTGAGGAAGACTCCGCGGCGCCGGCGGACGCGACTCCTTCTGCTGCTCCTGATGGTCGTAGTGCTGGCGGCGGGAGGGTATTGGCTGTGGAACTATTTCAGCGCTTACGAATCCACCGATGACGCGCAGATCGACGGACACGTCGATGCCATCAGCGCGCGCATTACCGGCCACGTAAGCGAGGTGTTGGTGGAAGATGCGCAGATTGTCAAACCCGGGGATACACTGGTGAGAATCGACCCGCGAGACTATGAGATCGCGGTAGCGCAGGCCAAGGCGAACCTGGCGGACGCAGAAGCATCTTTGCAAAGTTCCCGCAAAGATGTTCCCATCGTCTCCACAAATACGGCGAGCACGCTGGAGAGCGCAAGAGCATCCCGCGTGAATGCCGACGCCGGACTGGCTGCCGCGCAACGGCAGTTGGATGGGGCCGCAGCCGCCTTGGAAACGGCGCAAGCCCAGGTGACGGAGGCGGAGGCGATTTATAAGAAGGATGCAGACGACGTCGAGCGCTATCGCCAACTGGTGGTGAAGGATGAGATACCCAAGCAGCTATACGACACCACCGTGCAGACAGCCGCCGCCGACCATGCCACTGTCGCGGCCCGCAACGCAGCGGTGAACCAGGCGCGGCATAACGTTGCCGCGGCGCAGGCCGCCGTCGAGGAGGCGCAGACCAGAATCCCGCAGTCGGATGCTTCTATCCGATCCGCCATGACCCGGCCTCAACAAGTGGCGCAAAGTCACGACAGGGCAAGATCGGCCGAGGCCAAGGTGAAGGAGCAACAAGCTCTGCTCGACCAGGCTACGTTGAACCTCAGCTACACCATTATCCCCGCGCCTGCAGCCGGAATCGTCGGCAAAAAGACTGTAGAGATTGGCGAAAATGTGTCTCCCGGGCAAAGCCTCATGTCCGTCGTTCCCCTGGAGGACATTTGGGTCACGGCCAATTTCAAGGAAACGCAACTGAAAAAGATGAAGCCGGGACAGAAGGTGGTTTTTAGCGTAGACGCCTACGATCGCGAGTACCACGGCCATGTTACAGGTGTGGGAGGCGCGACGGGATCCCGCTTCAGCTTACTTCCTCCGGAGAATGCCACGGGCAATTACGTGAAGGTCGTGCAACGCATTCCGGTCCGGATTGACCTGGACCCGGGAGAGAACCAGGATCATCTCTTGCGGGTCGGAATGTCGGTGGTACCCAAAGTGTACATAAATCAATAGCGCGGGTTCACGCATATGGCCGAAACCCCAGAAACACCCGTCAACACCGGCCCGCCTCTAGAGCCGTGGCAGCCCAAGTTCAACCCGTGGCTGATAGCAGTAGTGGTTGCTATGGCTGCGTTCATGGAAGTACTGGACACCAGCATTGCCAATGTCGCGTTGCCATATATTGCAGGAGGTCTCGCTGCCAGTAACAGTCAGAGTACCTGGGTGCTCACGTCGTACCTCGCAGCAAACGCGGTTGTTCTTCCGATCAGCGGATGGCTCGCGGGCCGCTTCGGGCGAAAACGTTTCTTTATCCTCTGTATCCTTCTCTTCACAGTAAGTTCGGTGTTATGTGGTTCCGCCCCAAATTTGGCGGTGCTGATCCTGTTCCGCGCACTGCAGGGAGCAGGGGGCGGGGGACTACAACCGATGGCGCAGGCGATTCTTGCCGACACGTTTCCGCCTCAGAAGCGCGGGATGGCCTTCGCGCTTTACGGAATCACCGCCGTGTTGGCACCCACGATCGGCCCAACCCTCGGTGGGTGGATTACCTTTAACTACACCTGGCGATGGATCTTCTACATTAATCTCCCCATTGGGATTCTGGCGGCGTTTCTGGTATTCCGCATGGTAGAGGATCCGCCGTATCTCAGCCTGCGGAAGCGCGCCGGCATCCGCCTGGACTACATTGGGCTCGGGTTCCTGGCCGTTGGAATAGGCGCTCTCCAGGTGGTATTGGATAAGGGACAGGAGGACGACTGGTTCGGCTCGCGCTTCATTCTCACGCTCTCCGTAATCGCGGCCATTTGCCTAATTTCCCTGGTCATCTGGGAGTGGCTGCACCGGGATCCGATTATGGATCTTCGGCTGTTCAAGAACTTCAACTTTGCGGCGGCGAACCTGATGATGTTCGTTTTGGGTGTCGTCTATTTCAGCAGTCTGGTTTTGATGCCGCAGTTCCTGCAGACTCTCATGGGATACACGGCAGAGTCAGCCGGGCTGGTTCTTTCGGCAAGCGGCGTTGTACTGCTCGTGGCCATGCCGATTGTGGGTCAGCTTAGTGCGAGAGTTCCAGCCAAATACCTGATTGCCTTTGGCTGGCTCTCGATCGGTAGTGCGATGCTCTATTCCACCAAACGCATCGATCTGGATATCAGCTTTAGAGTGGCAATGTGGCTGCGGGTCGCGCAGACTGCCGGCTTGCCCTTTCTTTTCGTGCCGATCACCCTGGCCAGTTATATAGGCATCCAGCCGGAAAAGAGCAACGATGCCGCGGGACTGATCAATTTCATGCGCAATATTGGCAGCAGCGTGGGAACCTCAATGGTGACGACATTGCTGGCTCGCCGCGCACAGTTCCATCAATCGATGCTGGTTTACCACGTCACTGGCTACGATCCCGCGTTTCAGACTCAAGTGGGCGGACTGACGCGGCAGCTACTCTCTTCCGGCGCCACCGCCGCCGATGCGCAAGGCAAGGCATATGGCCTCATTTACCAGGGGCTCGGTGCACAGGCCCAGACGCTGGCGTATCTGGATGCGTTCATGGTGCTGGCGGTTGGAGCGGCGATCATGTTCCTGCTGTCGTTTTTGGTCCGCAAGAACGATCCGACGGCCGGCGGAGAAGTGGCGGTGGGATGATCGGGCGTCCGGCATTTCGCATAGCGCCGTCCGGTGAATTGGCGTAGAGTTTAAAGAGGAAGCCATGATCAGACTAATTACCATCGCACGCGAATATGGCAGCGGTGGCGGCGAGATCGCGCAAACGGTAGCGCAGCGGCTCGGCTGGAAGCTTTGGGACCAGGCGCTGACCGACGAGATCGCGCGGCTGCTGGACTGTCCAAAACGGACGGTGGAGGAACGTGAGGAACGGCGCGATTCGCTGCAGTACCGCCTGTTCAAGTCTTTCATGCGGGGGAGTTTCGAGGGTAGCTTGAACGCCCCCCGGCTCAAGCTGGTGGACGCCGATTGTATCCGGGACGTCACTCGCCGCGTGGTTCTGGCGGCGGCGCAGGAAGGAAACGCCGTGATCGTCGGGCGCGGTTCAGCCTGCTATTTGCAGGACCGCGCGGACGCCTTACACGTTTTTGTGTATGCGCCATTTGCGGAAAAGGTCCGGCGGCTGCGCGCCAGGGGAAAAAGCGAGAGCGAAGCCATCGAACTGGCGGAGACCGTTGACCGTGAGCGCATCGAATACATTCAGAAGTCCTTCAAGATAGAGTGGCCTGATCGCCAGTTCTTCCACTTGATGATCAACACCATGCTGGGCGAGGATATGGTCGCCGACACCATCCTCCACTCGCTATCGGCGCTGGATAATCAGCACAAGTTAGTTGAGAAAGTATGAGTACCAGCTCCAATAGCCACTCGGGCCACGTGTCGCTGCCCGAAAGGAAAAGCAACCCCCGGCGCCGGAACGGGACGCTATCGCTCCGGGCAGATCTGCGCTGTTGGTCACGTCATCACCCGCAGATTGTCATCACGAAAATCTAGCGGCAACGCACCCCCGACAGTGCTCGGCGCTCGTACCGGTGCGGCCCAAACTGGATGATCGGGCCGTACTCGAAGGTAACATCGGCGGCGTCGAGGACGTCATGGTCAAACTCGGGCGGCAGTTCAAGCTCCGACGCACGCGGACCCGCCGAGATTTTCTTTTTTGATTTATTCATTCTCCAGTGACCCTACGAGAAGGGCCTTCTTTTTCGCCAATACGATAGTCCAGTCCCAAAGTTGAAACACGGCCCGGCGCTTTCCTGCATCTGAATAGAAAGCCGGTCCCTCCACAACGGGACGCTGCATTAGGATCTCGTCATAATCTCGGATGCTCGCGATAAAGGTCCCTCCGATGCGCAATTTTGCCCGGATCTGCCCTAACGCTGTGCGACCGCGGAATTGTAACGGGTTCCGTTAAGGCCCCCATCGGAATCGCAGTTCAATAAGGTTGGATTCGTTCTCGGTCCAGGTTCCGAGCGGATGTCACCGACCACCTACAACCCACCACCTACAACCATTAGCGTGCCGCGGCGAACTTCAGTTCGCCGTCTCCCAACCAGTCACAAACTTCAAAAATAAAAACCGGGCTTCTACTCTCTACTAATCACAATACATATCAACTTAGTGCCCCCCAATCACACCGCCCCCCGCCAACTTGCCATCCATATCATGGAATCGGATGGCGGATCCCGTCATACCCTCCGCGAAAAAGGAAAAGGAAAAATCGAAATGTTGATTTCCACCAGGCAACATGCAGCCAACCAGCAGAATGCCCGGCTGTCCACCGGTCCAAAGACTCCCGAAGGTAAGGCCGCCGTGCGCCTCAACGCCCTCAAGTACGGCCTACGTGCCCGCGATCTCCTGATCCCCGGCGAAGAGCCCGCCGAATACCAGCAGCTCTGGGACGATCTCGCGGCCGATTGGCAGCCCCAAAACCGCACCGAGCGCCTGCACCTGGAACAGATGGCCACTGCCCAATGGCTGCTTGCCCGCATGGCCCGTGGCGAGCGGCTCATTTACGAAGCGGATCTTCCGCTCGAAAAACAACTGGCGCTCCTGCGCGAAGTCTCCACCCAGCGAACCCGCCTCGAACGCTCCTTCGCGTCCGCCATGCAAGCTCTCCAGCAGTTACAAAAGCAGCCTAAGTCCCTTCCCCAGGCAAAGCCCGCCGCGCACGAATCATCGCCGCCCGAACTCCACCGGTACAAAATGTCCGAACCCACCGCGGACCATCCGGTGCTATGCGCCCCAGCCCCCACCGATACCCGTTAACGACCTGCCCCCTGATCTTTGACAACCCATCCGCCCGCCACAACGGATACACAATCCGTGTCCCCGCAAGCCCGACCCCCGGCCCGTAACCGGCCACCAACAACCCGCCACCCGCAACCACCGGTAACCCGCCACCGCCGCGCCCAACGCAAATTCAATAGGATAGGCTCCGGTCGCCACAACCCACCACCCACCTTCGGAATCGTTGTCGCCATCTTGGTAGCCCTGAGTTGGTTTGGCGGCGTCATTATGTCGAACGGCGCCGCGACCATGAAAGCTATCGCCGGCGACCACTTGCCGGGAATGCAGTTGGCCACCGCCTTCGAGCGGGAAGTGCTCAATGCCCGGATTCATTCTGCCGAAGCTGCAAGCCCACGTCACGAGTTCGCCGAGTCTGTCCCGGTTACGAGAGCAGACCAGTCAACTGAAATCCGATTTCGATAGTTACGAGGTGTCCCTTCGCCAGATCCTCGACGCCGTCGCACAGCACCAGAACAAGAACGATTCTTTCCCGCCCCTCATTAAGGAATGGGCTCGGCTGGGAAACCGTCTGGTCTCGACTGCCGGCGAATTGAACGCGCAATGCGCGAATTTGAGCACAACATTATCTGTGGCCAACGCCGCGGCGTTGCAAAAAACCGTCCGCGCATCCATCGTTACCTGCATCGGCGTCCTGCTGACTGCGGCCCTGATCGCATCCCTGCTGGTCGTTACAATCAACCGCAAGCTGACGAGGTTTGTGAGCCAGGTCCGTGATTCTGCCGGCCAGATCGCAAAGGCTGCGGCTGAGGTCTCGGCCGGCTCGCAGTCTCTCGCCCGGAGTTCCAGTGAGCAAGCCGCATCTGTCGAACAGACCAGCGCCTCCTGCGAGGAAATTGCATCCCTGGCCCGGAACAGCGCGGACCGCGCGCACTCCTTGGGCACCCAGATGGCCGGTTCCGAGAAGGACACCCAGGCTGCCGGCGCCGCTCTGGATAACATGGTGTCGGCCATGAACGCCGTCGCCGTTTCGAACGACAAGGTCTCGAAAATTATACGGGTAATAGATGAAATTGCCTTCCAGACCAATATCCTGGCCCTCAACGCAGCGGTCGAGGCTGCTCGCGCGGGTGAAGCCGGCATGGGCTTTGCCGTGGTAGCGGACGAGGTTCGCAACTTGGCCCAGCGTTCGGCGCAAGCGGCCAGGGAGACCGCGGACCTTATCACCGAGTCGATCGCTCGCTCCCAGGTCGCAAGGACCCACACGGATGCGGTTCAAAGCGCCATCCAGACCCTGACCGGCGACTCAAATCGAGTCAAGGCCACGGCTGGCGTCATTACCGAGGCCAGTGAGCAGCAGATGCAAGGAATCGGGCAGATTTCCCAGGCCATGGCCCAGGTGGGAACCGTCACGCAACATGTGGCGGCAGCGGCGGAACAGAGCACGGCCGCGGCTTCTCAGCTCTCTGCTCAAACCGACACGATGCAACACATCGCCGACGAAATCTCAGAACTGGTGTACGGCCGCTAGACTCTTGGAGGGCGGAGTGTTCAGTCGAACCCTCAGTGATGGAACTGCGCACCCTCCACCTTCGGCTTCAGTCCCGGCTGCGACGCGAACCAATCCAAATGCCGCCGGATATCCTTCACCAGCATGTCCGCCAAATCCCGCGTGAATCCATTGCGTACCACCGCCCGTTGCACAACCAGATCCTGCCGGTTCGCCGGCATCCGATACGCCGGTACCTGCCAGCCGCGGTCGCGCAGCCGGTCAGCCAGATCGTAAAGCGACCAATGCGCGGGTTCTTTCAGCTTCCACGCGAACACCGGAAGATCCCTTCCCTGGCTCACCAGTTCGAATGGCCCGATCCCGGCAATTTCGCTGGCCAGATGCACCCCCACGTCCTGGCACGCCTGGTGGATCGCGCGATACCCCGACGTCCCCAGCCGGATCAGGTTGTAATACTGCGCCACGATCTGGCTGGCTGGCCGGGAGAAATTGATCGCCAGCGTCGGCATGGTTCCCCCCAGATAATCCACGTTGAAGATCAGCCCCGGATCCAGATCCGCAACCTCACGCCAGATTACCCAGCCCACGCCCGGATAAACCAGCCCATACTTGTGGCCCGACGTGTTGATCGACTTCACCCGCGGCAACTGGAAATCCCAGCGCACCTGCGGTTGCAGGAACGGCGCCACAAACGCTCCGCTGGCTCCATCCACGTGAATTGGAATATCCAGGCCGGTCTTGTCCTGCAGCCAGTCCAGTGCGGCGCTCAAAGCTTCCACGTCTTCGTAATCGCCGGTAAAGGTGCTGCCCAGAACGGCCACCACCCCGATCGTATTCTCGTCGCAGGCCGCCGCCGCCCGCTCCGGATCCGTCACGAACCGCTCGCCTTCGATGGGCACCGCGCGCTCTTCCACATCCCAATAGCGCACGAACTTGTGCCAGCACACCTGCGTGTTCGTGCCCAGCACCAGGTTGGGGTGGTCCACCGGTTTGCCCGCCTTGCGCATCCTCTCGCGCCACCGCCACTTCAAGGCTAAGCCGCCCAGCATGCAAGCCTCGCTCGAACCGATCGTGGATGTCCCCAGCGCATTGGCGGCATCCGGCGCATGCCACAAATCCGCCAGCATGTGGACGCACCGCATCTCCAGTTCCGCGGTCTGCGGGTACTCGTCCTTGTCGATCATGTTCTTGTCGAACGTTTCGGTCATCAGCTTGTTGGCTTCCGGCTCCATCCAAGTGCCGCAGAACGTGGCCAGGTTGAAACGCGAACTGCCGTCCACGATCAGTTCATCGTGAATGAGATGATACGCCGTCGACGGCGGCATGCCATCCGCCGGAATCGTATGCCGGGGCGCCGGTCCCAACAGCCACTGCCGGGCATACATCGGCCGCAAGATGCGCGAAAGCTCGTGCTTTGAGTGATTATCGGTGTCGTCCATAAGCGTAATCACTGCCCTCCCCCACCACCCGCAACCCACCACCCACAACCCACAACCCGCCTTCAGGCCTTCCCCTCCGTAACCGTAACCACCTGGTTCGCTTTCACCCCGGTCACCCGGTCCACTTGCCCGCTGGGCCAGTGGATTTCCAGATCCGCCGCGGCGGCCGCCCCCAGTCCGAAATGCACCCGCAGATCGCTCTGCGAAATGTACCCGCTCCCGCTGCGCACTTCATCCATCAGTCTCCGTCCGCCCGCCGGCGTGCAGTAGATCCGCGCGCCGATCCCCGACCGGTTCGATCTCACCCCGACCGTCTTCACCTTCAACCAGTTGTTCTTCACCTGGCTGTCGCACCGCAGCAGTTGCGGTGTATCGTTGACGCAGTTGATGAGCACGTCCAGGTCGCCGTCGTTATCGAAATCGCCGAAGGCGCAGCCGCGTGCCGAAGCCGGTTCCAGAATCCCCGGCCCGGCGTCGTGCGACACATCCGCGAACCGCCCGTTTCCCAGATTGTGGTACAACACCTTCCGTTCCCGATAGCCCTGCTCGTCGTTGGTTTGCCCCACTTCCGGGTACACATGCCCGTTCACCGCCAGAATGTCCGGCCAGCCGTCGTTATCGAAATCGAAGAACCCCACGCCCCAGCCCATAAAGCGCGTATTCCGCCCCAGCCCGGCCTGGAACGTCATGTCTTCGAAATAATTGTTCCCCAGGTTGTGGTACAGGCTCGACGTATCGCCGGCGAAGTTGGTCTTCACGATATCAAAACGCCCATCGCCGTCGTAATCGGCTACCGAAACGCCCATGCCGGCCTGCGGCTTCCCATCCGGACTATACGCCACGCCCGCTTCAATCGCGATCTCCGAGAACGTGCCGTCGTGATTATTCCGGTACAGCGCCGAAGACGTAGAATCGTTCGCTACGTAGATGTCCGGCCAGCCGTCGTTATCGAAATCGGAAACCGCCACGCCCAGACCGTAAGTACCCTGCGTCTTCAGAATGCCCGCTTTCTGGCTGACATCTGCAAAAGTACCGTCTCCATTGTTGTGGAAAAGGATGTTCTTGCCGCCCTGCAGCCCCGGCGGCCCACACGCCACTACGATCGCCTTGAACAGGCATGGCCCGGATTCCGGCAGCGGCGCCGTCTTCGGATCGAAATCGATATAGTTGGCAATAAACAGGTCCAGATGGCCGTCTTTGTCATAATCCACAAACGCGCAGCCCGTATTCCAGCGCCTCTGCCCGTTGCCGGCGTCGGTGGTAACGCCTGCTTTTCTCGCTACATCCGTAAACTTGCCGCCGCCCTCGTTCCGCCACAATGCGCAATCGCCCCAATAGGTCACGAACAGATCGTCGTAGCCGTCATTGTTGTAATCGCCCACGCAGCAGCCCTGGCCCCAACCCGTGCGCGCCATACCTGCCGCCAGAGTGACGTCGGTGAACGTGCCGTCCCGGTTGTTCTTGTACAGCCGGCTGACGGGAGCCTGCGCCGCGTTCCAGTCGGCCTCAAACCGCGTGCCGTTCACCAGAAAGATATCCAGCCAGCCATCGCCATCATAGTCGAAGAACGCACATCCGCAGCCGGTGGTCTCCATCAGAAATTTGTTCTTGTTTTCCCCGCCGAAGATGGTTTTGGCTTGCAATCCAGCCTCCCGCGCCACGTCCACGAACCGCACGCCCAAAGGAAGACCCTCAACCAGTTGATCGAATGCGAACACGGGAATAGCTGTCGAAAGCGAACGTATGAACTGCCTGCGGTCGAGCGCGAATGGCCGGCTACTCATTTTAAATACAGTAGCCACATTATGGCATCCGGACCGGCTGCGTTCAATATCCAAGTGCTTGGATACTCTCGCTGGGCGGCTTCTGCCATCTACGTTACCGGTGCAATCTATCGGCTGTAACGATTAAACAGTGATGTTACGGCCGATTTAAGTATATGCAACAAAAGCATCTATACTAGTTAACCGTAACAAACAAGTTCGGCACTTGCCCTGCGCCTAATCCGGATCTATTATATACCCAACCGTTATTGTTGCTGTGCCGTGGATGCATCAGCCGGGCTGTCAACAGAGGGTTAGTTTTGCGTTTTCGATTGTTCAGAGGGGGGAAAATGCTCAGTCTGCGTAAATTGGCTACGTTTGCCGTATGTTTTTCTTTCGCGCTTTTGTTCTGCTTCAACGGAACTCTTCGCGCGCAACAGGTTTTCGGCAGTATCGTAGGGACCGTCACCGATCCCACTGGTGCCGCCGTCAACGGCGCCAAAGTAGTCATCACGGATATTGCCAAGGGCACACAATCCGACACCACCACGAACGAGTCCGGCAACTACACCAAAGGGCAACTCATCCCTGGCCAGTACCAGGTGTCGATTGAGGCGTCGGGGTTCACCAAGGCTGTCTCCAACCAGATTACGGTGCAAGTAGATGCCGTTGCCCGTTTCGATGTGGCGATGCAGGTCGGTAATGTTTCCCAAGAAGTGGAAGTGACGGCGGCGGCACCGCTGTTGCAATCGGACCGCGCCGACGTTGCCCAAACGTTCGACGCTCACCAGATCGAGGAACTTCCCAGCGTCGGCCGCAACCTTCAGGCCTTCGAACTGTTGAATCCGGGAACGGTGCCGTTCGGCTGGGGACACGCCTCCGATGAAAACCCTCAGGGGAGCGTGCAGATGGTCGTGAATGGCCAGGTATTCTCCGCCATGGGCTATGAGTTGGACGGGACCACTAACCAGGACCCTATCCTCGGGATCATTGTAATTAACCCGACCTTCGATTCGGTAGCCGAGGTGAAGCAGGCCAATCAGGACTTTGACGCCGAATTCTCATATACGGGCGCGGGACTGGCAACCTATTCCACGAAATCCGGCACCAACGAATTTCACGGGGATGCGTTCGAATTCCTGCAGGTGAATACTCCGGGCTTCACCGACTTTGCCAGGAACCCCTTTACGAACGGCAACCCGGTATACCGGCAAAACCAGTTCGGCGGGTCGATCGGCGGCAGAGTAATCAAGGACAAGCTCTTCTTTTTTGCCGATACGCAACTGAACCGCCAGGCGCTGGGCGGATCCCTGAACACATCGGTGCCCACCGCCCAGGATCGAACCGGCAATTTGAGCGATTGGCTAGCGGACAGTAAGAACTACCAGATATATGACCCAGCGAGCGGCAATCAAACTACGGGTGTGGGCCGCGTGCCATTTCCTAATAATGTCATCCCCACCGCCCGGTTGAGCCCGCAAGCTTTGGCGATAATGGCGTATTGGCCCCTGCCCAACACGACGTCAAACGGCCTCAGTTTTGCCAATAACTACGATGCCAGCGGCGACGTCGCCATTACGGGCAACCTTTGGAATACGCGTTGGGACTACTACCTGAACCAGAAGAATTCCATCTTTGGCCGCTATAGCTACGCCGCCTATACCGAGCAGGCCCCGGGAGCCTTCGGCTTGGAGGCCGGTGGCCCCAACTTCGGCAATTACGCGGGGGACTCCAGCGCGCTGAACCAAAGTCTTGCCGCAGGTTGGACCTACACCATCAGTCCAACCCTGGTGAACGAATTCCGGCTGGGCTACATGCGTTATCACGTTACGGATGTGCCTAACGGCTTTGGCACGGACCCAGCGACGCAAGCGGGCATCCCAGGCTTGAACCTGGACAAGACGTATACTTCCGGCATGCCGTACTTCGACATCCAGGATAGCGGCGTAGGCGACGACAAGCTGGGATATAGCTTGGGCGCGAACCAGTGCAACTGCCCGTTAACGCAGAGCGAGCGGCAGATTCAGTTTGTCGATAACGTCACTAAGATCCGCGGCAACCATAGCTTTAAGTTTGGCGTCGATCTCCGCTATGCCGAGAACCTGCGGGTTCCCAGCGACAGCCACCGGGCCGGCGAGTTGTACTTCAATGGCAACAACACGGGTAATGTCACCGCAGTCGGTGCAAGCCCGGTCGACGGCATGGGACTGGCCACCTTCCTGCTGGGAGACACGTCCAGCTTCGACCGCTATGTCAGCTCCAGCACCAATGCCCAGGAACGCCAGAAGCGCTTTTTCTATTACGGACAGGATGAATGGCGCGTCACGCCTAAGTTAACCGCCACGCTGGGTGTCCGTTGGGAGATGGTGTTCCCCGAAACCGTGAACGCCGCGGGCAACGGCTCCACGCTCGATTTGCAGAATGGCCTGATGTACGTTTTCGGCGTGGGCGGCGTTTCCTCGCACGGCATTCAGAACATGAACTGGCATGAATTTGCGCCGCGGGTCGGCCTGGCTTACGAGGTGGACAAAAAGACCGTCGTCCGCGCGGGTTATGGCTGGTCCTACAACCTGGGAACTTTTGGCTCGACGTTCGGGCACAACGTAACCCAGAACCCGCCGGTGCTCGACTACCAGCAGATCAACAACGTGTCCACCCAACCGTTCGCCTCGGTGTTTAGTCTCTCGCAGGGGCCGTCGTCTCCCGCGGCCATCACGGTTGGATCGAACGGCACTTTCCCGCTGCCGAACGGGATCAGCCCGAAGTTCCGGCCTGACGTCTTCACCATGCCGGTGGTCTACCAATACAACGCCACTATCCAGCGGCAGTTGACGAATAAGATCGCCATTACCGGTGGCTACGTGGGAAATTCCACGCGCCACGGTTGGATAGGCACCAGCAACACGATCAATCCGAATGAAGCTGAATGGAATCCAACCACGCAGACGGCCACACAGCCCTACTACGCGCTGTACGGATGGACGCAGGGATTGGGGTATTACTGCAATTGCACCAATCAGCAGTACAACTCCTTCCAATCCACTCTCACAATAAGGGCCTTGGCCGGTTGGACGGTGCAGGGCAACTACACCTACCAGAGGCTCCAGAGTTGGGACGGGCCCTACGATACCAATTACTACTTCATCTATGGCCCGCAGAATGGGGCGGGCGGCTATGGCGACAGCAGCTTGCTGCCGCACGACCAGATCACCATCGCGCAAAATTACGATATCCCCTTCGGCCACGGCAGGCAGTTCGGTTCTACGGCGAACAAGGGAGTGGATCTGGCCTTGGGAGGGTGGACCATCAGCGCGATCACAACGTTTTACAGCGGCATTCCCGAGTCGCCCACGATAGACAACTATGGTGCAGCCGCGGGGGTGGTAAAACCAGGTGCGGGACCCAACAACCGACCCGATGCGGGAAGCGGAGCCGTGTACCCATCGACGCAGAACCGCAGCCAATGGATCGAGGGCTGTCCCGACCAGGTGTGTACATCCGGCCCGTATATGTACCCGGCGAGCAATACCTTTGGCACTTACCCGATCGACACGCTCATCGGTCCGCACTTCATCAACTTCGACTTCTCGGCGCAGAAGCTGTTCCACATCACGGAGCGCGTTTCATTCGGCCTCCGCATGGATTCGCGGAACTTCTTCAACCACACCAACCTCGGCGGCTTCAATAGCGACGTCACGAGTCCACAAGCCGGCCAGATCACCGGCATTGCTTTCGGCGGTAACAACGGCGTCGGCATGCGCACGCTGCAGTTCTCCG
The DNA here is from genome assembly GCA_963818855.1 of Bryobacterales bacterium. GTDB lineage: Bacteria > Acidobacteriota > Terriglobia > Bryobacterales > Bryobacteraceae > Bog-159. The sequence continues at coordinate 1,016,039 of CAWFUH010000003.1, forward strand.
GCAACATCAAGTTCTAACCATTCCGGAGCGCGGCGCTATCTCTTTAAAGGACCCGCGGGGCTAACGCTCTGCGGGTCCTTTTTATGCCGCGGATGATGGTTAGAATTGAGGGGTGAGGCCTAATCGAGCGTGAGCGTCATGGCTGCCCCGCCTGTGCGTCTGCTCTGCCTGCTGCTGGCGATCACCTCGCTGGCGAGCGCCGGCGGAAGCGGTAATGTGGGCCGCGACGCATGCGCCGGCTGCCACAAGAGCATCGCGCTAACGCACCTGCGCACCAACATGGCGCGCACCTGGCAGGGCGTGGCTGTTAACCAGCAGTTCCCCGCGAATTACTTCCAGACCCACGCGGAAGGGCCGGCGCCCGAGATCAAGTACGAGCTCCAGAGAACCGGCCAGAGCCTCCAGTATCGAGTGCAAATGCCGGGGCAACCGGTGCTCGATTTTCCGGTGGAAAGCATGGTCGGCGGCCACCGCCATGGAATCAGTTTTCTGTTTCGTGTTCCCTCTCTGGATGGCTTGCCTCTGCCGCGCGCGCGTCTGCTCGAAGCCCGCTACTTCCACTATGCGGAGCGCGGCCAACTGGCGCTGTCGCTCGGCTTTCCAGAAGAGAAACCCTCCACTTACGAAACCGCCATGGGCCGGGTATTGACTCCGTATTTGGAAGTGAGATGCCTCTCCTGCCACGGCGCGCCGCGCACTCACGGAACGCGCGTCGAGACCGGCGTAGGTTGCGAGAACTGCCACGGCCCCGGCCAACCCCATTTAGCCGCGGTCGCCGCCCACGCGCGCGACCTCCGCATTTCGAACCCGGACAAACTGCCCGTTGCGGAGAGGTTTCGGCCCTGCTCGCAATGTCATGCCGGCTCCAGTGTGGTCGAAGACCCCATGCCGGACGATACGCTGATTTCCGATCAGGTCACGGCGTTGAAAAACAGCGAGTGCTGGCGTCAGAGTGCGGCCCAGATCACGTGCACGAACTGTCACGACCCGCACCAGGATGCGCCCCGTCCGGTGCTGGTCTCGAGGGCCGAAAAAACGTGTCTCGGGTGCCATAGCGCCACGGTAACTAAGCATGCGGGTCTGTGCCCGGTGAATCGGCGCACAGGCTGCGTCGAATGCCATATGGCCAGCGAGACCCGCGGCGCGTTTGTCATAGCGGAACACTGGATTCGCGTACAGCCTGGCCAAAAGACTGAGGTGAGCGCGCATAATCCGGCATGGCAAACGACAGTCACTCCCAAGCATCTCTATCTCCGCATGATTGTTTTAGACGACCGCGAAAGAGCGTCGGCCATCCGGGAGCAGCTTCTATCGGGAGGATCGTTCTTCGAACTCGCCCGGGCCAATTCTATCGACCAGGGCTCGGCCATGAATGGCGGCTATCTGGGGGACCTCGACGCCAGCCAGCTCGATCCGGCGTGGTCCGCGGCCGCGCTGAAGCTGCAGCCCGGAGAGATCTCCGCTGTCGTCGAAGCAAAAGGCAAGTACATCACGCTCCAGCGCATGCCGCGCAATTTCCGCGAGGATGCCGAAGTTGTATTCAACCATGCGATGGGTCTGCGCAAGCAAGGCAAGCAGCAGGAGTCCATGAACGAAATGCTCGAGGCGCTGAAGATCTATCCGCATCTTCTGCGCGCGCTGACCTGGCTCGGAGCAATGTATGGGCAAAGCGGCAATCCGAGCGTGAGTGCCGGAATTCTGACCATTGCCACGCGGCTCTATCCGCGGGATGCCGGCGCCCACTTTAACCTGGCACTCGCCTATGGGGCGCTGGGCAAGGCGGAAGAAATTGCCGAGTATCAGCGCACCATAGAAATCGATGGCGATTACGTTTTGGCCTATCTGAACTGGGGCGCCGCGCTATATGGCAAAGGCCAGTACGAAGACGCGATTAAAATCTATCGCAAAGGGATCGACGTGAACCCTCTATTCGCCTCTCTTCATTACAGCCTGGGGGTGGCATTGGAACAGGACAACAAGACAGCCGAAGCGGCGGCCGAGATGGCGCTGGCCGCGAAGATCGATCCCAACGTTGGCAAACGATAACGACCATGGGATCTCTGCTGCTCTTGTTCCTTCAGGCCGGGGCTTACCAGGCGGGCATGCAGGCGTACAGCCAGCATCGGTTCGCGGAGGCCATCCCATGGTTTGAAAAGGCCGCGGCCGGTGGTCCGCAGGTGCCGGCGGCGCGGTACATGCTAGGCATCTCCTGCCTCGAGACACATCAGGATGAGAAGGCCGTCGAGACCTTCGCCGCGCTCTATCAAGTCGAGCCCGAATCCGCGGCCGCGCACCTGTTAACTGCCGGCATGATGCTGCGCGCACAGATGACCGCGGCCGCCGCGCAGCAAGCGGGCCGCGCGCTCGAGATCGACCCACACGTCCCGCAGGCGCACTACGTGCTGGGCGAGGCAGCGTTCACCTCGGGCGACGTACGCCAGGCTGTCGCCGAATTTCAGCAGGAGATCGCGCACAATCCGAGCTTCTTCATGGCCTACTACAGGCTCGGCGCGACGTACGTGCAGCGCGGCGCGTGGGATGCCGCCATCTCGGCGCTGGAGCTCTCCATCTGGCTGAATCCCAACCATAGCGGCCCATACGCGCTAATCGGTAAGGCCTATCTTAAGCGAGGCGACTTGGATGACGCAGGGGGCGCCCTGCGTCATGCGCTCCAGATGGACCCGCAAGACCGCGAGATTCGCGCTCTCCTGGATCAAGCTTCCGCGCCCTCACGTCCCACAGCCGCCGCCTCACAGTCGCCGGCGCCCAGCACTACCTCTCCGGCCCGTGGCTCCCAAGCTCCGGCTCCCGATCCCGCATACGTTCGCGGCCTGTCCAGTTACCGCCGGCACGATTACGTCCCGGCGGCCAAGACCCTGCAACAAGCCCTGCCCGCCATACCGCAGAACACTCCGCAATATCGCGAGACCCTGCAGATGATTGGCCGCAGCGAGTATCTGGCGGGGCACATCCCGGAGGCCATTCCCTGGCTCGAGAAGGCCCGCCAACAAGGCGCCCGGAACAACGAGCTGCTCTTCGTGTTGGGGAACAGTTATCTGCAAACGCGCCAAATCCCGAAAGCGCGCGGGGCGTTTGCCGACCTGTACGGGGTCCCGGCCGGATCGGGCGCGGCCCGCGCCGTAACCGCCCGGCTGCTGATGCGTCTGGAATTCGAAGACGATGCCCAAGCCGAGTTGGAAGCGGCTGTGGCACGTGAGCCGAAGCTTCCGGAAGCGCATTATATGCTGGGTGAAATCGCCATCTACCGCGCCCAAATCGACCGCGCCGTGGCTGAGCTCAATCGCGAAATCGCGGTCAACCCCGGATTTGCGATGGCCTACTACCGCCTGGGCGACGCCTACACGCGCCGCGAAGACTGGGAACATGCCGTTCCGCCATTACAGCGCGCGGTGTGGCTCGATCCCACTTACAGCGGACCATACATTGTCTTAGGCAAAACCTATCTGAAGAAAGGCGACTTGCCGGAAGCCGAACGCATGCTGCGGCGCGCTTTGCAATTGGACCCGCGCAACTCCTCGGCGCATTACCTGTTGGGCCGCACGCTGATCCAATCCGGGCGCGCCGAAGAGGGCAAGAAGCTGCTGCGCGAATCGGAGGAGTTGAAGGACGCGCCGGGGCAGTAGGTAATCACGCCAGCGTGGAACGGATCTTCTTGGGTAGCTTCTGCAGAACCAGATCGTAGGATGTGCGCACCAGGCGCTTGATCTCCACCGCTGCCAAAGCGTCTTCCGTCTCGAGCGCGACCCAGAGATTGCGCGCTAAGTGCGGCCCTTGAATGATGCCGGGGCGCTCGACTAATTCAACGAACTCCTCAGGCGGGCACTTCATCGACAGCCAGACCTTGGAAGGTTCCAGCGCCAGGATGGCGAAAACCTTGCCGCCGATTTTGAATACGAGATGGTCGCCCCACTGCACGGTCTCAGTGGCGTGGGGCAGCGACATGCAGTAGCGGCGCACCCATTCGATGTTCATACAGTCCTCTAGCGCAGACCCAGGTTACGCATCAGCCGGTACAAATAATTCGGATGTACGCCCAGCAGCCTGGCCGCATTCGGGTGATCGTTCTTGGCTTGCTGAAACGCCTGGGCGATAGCCTCCCGCTTGGCACGATCCACCGCGTCCTGCAAACCAGGAACACGCTCCACGTCAGCGGGCCGCGCGATCTCGCGGATGCTCTCCGGCAGGTCTTCCAGTTGAATGACGTCACTCGATCCCAGCACCACCGCGCGCTCCACGGCGTTCTCCAACTCACGGATGTTGCCCGGCCAATCGTAATGCGCGAGATACGCCTGGGCTTCGGGCGAAATTCCGCCGATGCGCCGCCCGCATTGCGCCCCGAACTTCGTCGCGAAGTGCATCGCCAGGATGGGAATATCCGACTGGCGCTCGCGCAACGCGGGTGTCTTCAGCGTCACCACGTTCAGGCGATAATAGAGATCCTGCCGGAACCTTCCGCCGCGCACCTCCTCTTCCAGATTGCGATTGGTGGCCGCGATCAGCCGGATGTCCAGCTTCACCGGCTGCGTGCTGCCAACGCGCTCCATCTGCCGCTCCTGCAGCACGCGCAGCAGCTTGGCCTGCAACTGCAAGGGCATCTCGCCGATCTCGTCGAGGAACACGGTGCCGCCGGCCGCCACTTCCAGCCGTCCTTTTTTCTGCGCAAATGCGCCCGTGAAGGCGCCCTTCTCGTGGCCGAAAAGCTCGCTCTCCAGCAGCGTCTCGGCCAGCGCCGCACAGTTTACCGCCATGAAAGGCTGCCCGGCCCGCGAGCTGTTCTGATGTATGGCGCGGGCCACCAGTTCCTTGCCGGTGCCGGTCTCTCCCGCGATCAGAACAGTGGAATTGGCCTGCGCAGCGCGCCCGATACTGCGCTGCAGCTCGCGCAGGCGGTCACTCTCGCCGATCATGTGATGGTCCCCGTGCAGCTCCGATTCGAGCCGCTGGTTCTCCGCCTCCAGCCATTCCAGGTGGAAGGCGTTCTCCAGCGCCATCGAGGCAATCTGCGTGAGCGCGACCAGCAGTTGCAGATGCTTTTCCTCGAAAGTTGCGCCCTCCAGATAGAGGATCCCGCACACCTGCTCGCGGATCAGCAGCGGCGCCAGGAGGAGCGCCTTGCCGGCCTCCACATTGCCGGCGATCAGCCCGCAAGACTCCCGCATGACGCGCTGGATCAGGGTGCGGTCGAGGGCCAGTGGCCGGTGGGGTGCCGAGGCCCCCGCCCTTACGGCCAGCGATGAGGGTTCGCTCAGGTCTTCCTCGTACAGCAGGACGGCTCCGCAGGTGGCTGGAATTACGTCGAGGATCAGTTCCAGCAACTGCTGTTCGAGAACACTGCGGGCCGGCGATCTGCGCAACTTGTACAGCGCGTGAAACGAGTGCGACAGGATGCTGACGCGCAGCAGCGCGCGCAAATCAGAGGCATTCTCCAGCACCGCCGGAATTTGTCCGGCCGCGACGGGGATTTCGATGGTGGTAGTGTCGCCGCCGGATTCTTCCCATATGGTATCCGCCTGAGTTAGAAATTCGAACTCGATGCCGCCGACCTTGATACGATCGCCGTGGGCCAGCATCTGTTCCGTCACCCGCGCGTCATTGACCAGCGTGCCGTTATAGCTGCCCAGATCGCGGATGACGAAGGCGTCCCCTGCCCGCACAATGACGCAGTGCTCGCGCGAGATCGACTTATCGTGCAACGGAAGCTGGTTACTGGTATCGCGTCCAATGGTAAAGGGGTCCACGGCGATCGGGTAGCTGCCACCTTCGTCCGGGCCGGTCATCACGCGCAGTAGGGGAGTCATCAATCTTCTATTGTTCACCTTTTGGTTACTGGATTCACCTGGAGGTACAGAGCCGCCGTCCTATTTGAGCGGCATGCGCCGTTTTTCAATTCGCGATCGGCGGTTTATCAACGAGTTGCATAGAGACCACCGCATTTTCTGATTGGCAGGCCGCTTGCCTTTGCTGAGCGACGTGATTGACAGAAACCAGCTCTCAGAGAAACAAGGAGATACGAAAATGAAGACCTCACAAAGCATACTTCTTAGCGTCGCCGTGGCTGCACTGTGCGGGGCCAGCGGCCTTCATGCGCAGACCCAGGCGACGGCCAGCATCCCGTTCGCCTTCTCCGCGCAGAACACCACGCTGCCAGCCGGCCAGTACGTCATGTACAAGGCGGGCTTAACCCACAATTTGATGGTGGTGCGGAATGTCGAAACACGCCAGGCACTGTTGGTGCTCACACCCGACGCCGCCTACGAATATAAGGGACCCCAAGACAAGAATGTCATCCTGTTCCACCGTATCGGCGACCGCTACTTCCTGGCTGAAGTGAAAACCGCCGCGGTCGACGGCCACGTTCCTCCGTCCCGACAGGAACGCGAGTTGGACTCTGAGGGTGCGGGCCAGCCGATGGCGGCCGTGATCGTCCCAGCTCTCGGTGTTCGTTGATGTGCGTTGCGGCGGAGCCTACCGCTCACGCGCGACGTCTATCGGCTCAGCAACGCTTGCCGCGTTACCGCGCGCGCAGCGTTACTGAGCCGCGACCGTTTTCGGAGCGCTTCTTAAAGGCGCTCCAGGATCCGGAAAATTTGCGCGCCATACTGTTCCGCCACGTGGGCGCCCACACCGGGGATATTCAGCAATGCGCGCATACTAGCCGGTTTTTCAGCTGCGATGGCCTGTAGCGACCGATCGGTTAATATGCGGAAGGCCGGCACTTCGCGGCGCCGGGCTTCTGCCAACCGCCATTCGCGTAGAGCTTTTTCCACTGCCGTACCGGCGCCAGATGCGGCGCTCTTCGCGCGAGGCGCTGCCGCGGCGGCCGGCGCAACTCTCTCCGGCTTAGGCGCCTTCCTCCGGCGCCCGGCACGAGTTTTGCGCCGCCGCCCCGGACCTGCCTCGATCTCGAGCTTCATCTCGAAGGGCGGTACAGCCGCGGCATCCATCTCCCGTCCGGCGGCCGTCAGCCCCGCCAGCCGATACTCCACGCGCCTCCCGTCCTGCTCAAACGAAGCTTCCGACAGCTCCACCCATCCGGCGCGCGCCATCGCGCCCAGCACCTGTTCGTATCCGTCCCGGTCGAGCGAGTAGTCCGCGAAGACCTCGCTGTGCAGCCGGCCGGTGCCCTTGCGTCCGGACTTCTTCAGCGCGGCCAGAATCCGGCCGGCGGCCTGCCGCTCCGCATCCGCAGCGGGCCGGAAGCTTTGCGCAATGGATTGGTCCGGCGCGCAGAAGTCACAAATCCCGCAGCGCTGCTGGGCATCCGCATAGTCGCCGAAATGCCGCACCAGGCCGAGCATGCGGCACTCGCTCGACTGAGCATAGCGGATCATCTGCTCGATTTGCGCCATCTTGTGCTCCGCCTGTGCAATGTACAGCTCGCGCCAACCTTCAGTGCCGCGCTTCAGATTCTCCGCCGCGTCCACGATGGCGCCGCCGTGGATCCAGAGCTTTTCGAGCGCCTTGTCAAACACGTCCGGATCGATGCGCGCCATGCTTTGGACCATCTCTTTCGGCCGCGCCTCAACCCCCAGCCGGGCATAGATACTCTCCAGTACGGAGACATCCGGATAATCGCGGTCGAAAAAATAATCGTGCGTGTGGCGGTCCGCGTAAGCGTGCATCAGGATGGCGCGGGAGGGCGCTCCATCGCGGCCTGCGCGTCCCACTTCCTGATAATAAGCCTCGAGCGATCCGGGCAGCGCCGTGTGGATCACGGTCCGGATGTCGGGCTTGTCGATGCCCATGCCGAACGCGATGGTGGCGACCACCACTTGCAATTCGCCGCCGAAGAAAGCACTCTGCACTTTCTTGCGGCGGTCGGATTCGAGACCTGCGTGATACGCGGCCGCCGGAAAATCCTGCTTCAGCTCGGCGGCAAAACTATCGGCTTCGCGGCGCGTGGGCACGTACACGATAGCCGGGCGGCGGGTGGCATCCTGCAACAGTTCGCGCGCCAGATCGGCGCGTTCGCTGGGCGGCACTTCGACAACTTCCACGGCAATGTTGGCGCGGCGGAATCCGTGAATGAAGCGGGCCGCTTCGGACAGCCCCAGTTGCTCGATGATATCGTTCTGCACCAGCACCGTGGCCGTGGCCGTCATGGCTATGACCGGCGCCGGGCGGAAATGCGGCAGGTACTGGCCGATCATGCGGTAGTCCGGACGAAAATCGTGCCCCCATTGCGAGATGCAATGCGCTTCATCGATGGCTACCAGGTTCGGTTTGCGCTTGGCCAGCATGGCCGGAAAACCAGGCACGCGCAGGCGCTCGGGCGCCACGAACAGGAATTCCAGTTGGCCGTTCAGATAATCGATGCAAGCTTGCCGGGAGGCGGCGCGATCGCGTCCGGAATGGATGCGCTCGACCGCCCGGTTCTGCGCTTTGAGCTTGGCCACCTGGTCTTCCATCAGCGCGATGAGCGGGCTGATCACCAAGGTGGCGCCGCCGCGTGCCACACCGGGAAGCTGATAGCAGAGCGACTTACCGGAGCCGGTGGGCATCACCAGCAGGACATCACGGCCGGCGATCACGGCTTCACACACGGCTTCCTGATTGGGGCGGAAGGATTCGTAGCCGAAGGCCGTGTGCAGCAGATCCGTGAGGCTCGCTTCGCTCGCCGGGGTTGGGGGCCGGGGGACGGGGGCCGGGGCTGTGTGCCTCGCTTCGCTCGTTACCGGTCCGGCCTGCCCTACCTTCCCCACTACTTCCCGCACGTAGTTTTCAATGCCTTCGATGAACGGTTCCAGCTTCGCCGTCCCTCTTTGGATCCGCTTGAGGTAGGCTTCCCACTGGCCGGTCATGGCTGGGCTTTTGACCTCCGGATGCACTACTTCGATCAGATGGATTCCCTTCTCGGTGGCCTCCAGCATTTTGCCTTCGCGCACGATGTAGCCGCGCTTCAGCAGCACTTCGATAATGGCTGCGCGCGTGGCGGGCGTGCCCAGGCCGGTGTCCTTCATGGCGTCCGAGAGTTCCTTCTCGTCGAGTGTTTTGCCGGCGGTTTCCATGGCGGTGAGCAGCGTGGCTTCCGTGAATCGCTTGGGCGGCCGCGTCTTCTTCTTCAACCCTTCCACGTCCAGAACGGTCTGCGGTTGACCTTGGGCGAGGCCCGGCGGTAAGGTCGGAGTTTCCGGTGCGCGGTCCTGGCGCCGCTCGGGCACTACGTCTAGGATTTTCCACCCCTGCTGCACAACGGCAGTCCCGGAAGTGTGATAGTGGTCCTTGAAGCCTGGGCTGGCAATCGCGGTGATTACGGTTGTCACCGCCCAGATGTGATCGGCATGCCAGGCGCTGAGCAGCCGCCGGCAAACCAGATCGTAGATTTTGCGCTCGTCGGCGGTAAGGTCGCCGGCGCGCCCGATTTGCACTGTCGTGGGGATGATGGCGTGGTGATCGGTCACCTTGGCATCGTCCACGAAGCGGCGCCCCAGCGGACGCTCGCCGGTACCGGGTGCGACGAGCGGCTGGTAGGGCTGCTCGATGGCTCGCACCACCGCCGGCAGCGTTTGGGCCACGTCCTGTGAAAGATGGCGGCTGTCGGTGCGCGGATAGCTGAGCAGCTTGCGGCTCTCGTACAGCGCCTGCGCGATTTCGAGCGTCTTCTGCGCGCTGAAACCGAAGAGGCGATTGGCATGCCGCTGCAGTTCGGTGAGATCGTAAAGCAGCGGCGGCGCCATGCGCTGCGTTTCGGACTGAATAGACTCGATGCGCGCTTCGCCCGTGCGCGCCCGCGCCACAATGCGGCCGGCTTCTTCGCCATCGGCCGGCAGGCGCATGGCCATTTGCATGGAATCCTTAACGGGTTCGCGGAACCATGTGCCCTGATACTTGGCGTCCGGGCCTGGCGAGAAGGTCGCCACCACTTCCATGTAGTCTTCCGGCACAAACGCGCGGATGGCCAGTTCGCGTTCGACTAACATGGCGAGCGTGGGCGTCTGGACGCGGCCGACCGAGAGTTCGTCGTCGAGCGCCAAGGTGTAGGCGCGGGAGAGATTCATGCCCACCAGCCAATCGGCCCGGCTGCGCCCGCGCGCGGCGTCGGCCAGGGGATCGTAGGCCGCGCCGTCTTTCAATTCGCCGAAGCCTTTGCGGATGGCGTCGGGTGTGAGCGAAGAAATCCAGAGCCGGCTGAACGGCTTCCGGCATTGCGCAGCCTCGTAGATATAGCGGAAGATGAGTTCGCCTTCGCGGCCGGCGTCGGTGGCGCACACCACTTTCGCCACCTTGGGCGAGTTGAGAATTTTGCGGACCACTTCGAACTGCGGCTGGGTCTTTTCGTAGACCACGAGCGGCCACGCGCGCGGCAGCATGGGGAGCAGGTCGCGCCGCCATTGCTTCCACTCGGGTTGGATCTCGTGAGGTTGCGCCAGGGCTACCAGGTGGCCGATCGCCCAGGTGACCACATAGCCATTGCCGTACAGGTACCCTTGTCCTGATTTTGTGGCGCCCAGCACGCGCGCGATGTCTCGGGCTACCGAAGGCTTTTCCGCCAGCACGGCCACACTGGAGCTTTCCGCTTCCGGGCCGCTCATGTGCCGAGCGTAACACGTTCAATGGCGGTGGGGCAGGACTCCAGTCCTGCGGCCGGCGTCCACGCCGGCCTGTTCGCGCGCAGTGCGGGTCCTGAGGTCTGCCCCACCGCAGCTACACGGAATCCGTGGGGCCGCAACGCGGGGTGCAAACGTGCTCGGGGAAAAGTTCCATGAAAGTGCGCTCCAGGTATTTCTTCGCGCTTTGCCCGCTGCGAAACTCCTTGCCGCCTTCCAGGCTTTGTCCCCAATGGCGGCCCAGGAATCGTCCCGTCCGCAGTTTTGTGACGCGTGAATAGAAGGGACCGTCAACGGTGAAATGCACGAAGTTGTAGGGTTCGATGGCGTGGAGTCTGGCGCGGCAGCGCGCGCAAATCAGGAGATGCTGTTCGAGCGAAACGATCCGATCGGGGGCCAGTCGTCCCAAAGAGTAGGTCTCCAGATCCTCTTTGGACAGGTGCTGCTCTGTGTCCGCCATGCCCACAGAATACTATCAGCTCTTAAACACTTCAATGGAACTTTATGCGGGTTTGCGTACTAAGAGTTGGAGGACCGGCATTAGCCGGTAGTAGCCCGTGCGGGGCCTGAGGCGCTGCTCTGCCGCGAGTCCGGCAGCCCCACTGGTCTCTTCTGTGATAGGGTAGAGATTCATTCGCTACTGGAGGCAAAATGGATGCACTTGGCCTGATTGAAACAAAGGGATTGACGGCCGCAATCGAAGCGGCCGACGCCATGGTGAAAACGGCCAACGTGGTGCTTGCGGGCAAGGAATTCATCGGCGCCGGCTACGTGGTAGTCAGCGTGCGCGGGGACGTGGGCGCCGTCAAGGCCGCCACCGATGCGGGAGCCGCGGCCGCACGGCGCGTGGGCGAACTGGTAGCCGTGCACGTTATCCCCCGCCCGCATGACGAGACGGCCAAGGTGCTGCCAGGCGCCGGGCCGGCGAAGAAATCTCTCGGCTGATGCTCGAAGACAAAGACCTTGTCTCCATTCAGGAGGTCCGCACCAAGGTCGATAAGGCCTATGCCGCGTGGCAGAAGTATCGCACTTACAGCCAGGCGCAGGTGGATGCGATCGTGGAGCGCATGGCGGCAGCGGGTCGCGCCAACGCCGAACGGCTGGCTGCCCTGGCCGTCGAGGAGACGGGCTACGGCAACGTTAAAGACAAAATCGCCAAGAACCTGTTGAATGCCGATCTGCTGCCGCGGAAGATGCGCGGCATGCGGACCATCGGGTTTCTGCGTGAGATTCCCGAAGAGCGCATCGTCGAGTATGCCGTGCCGGTGGGGGTGGTAGCGGCCATCCTGCCCACCACCAATCCGACTTCGACGGCCATTTACAAAATTCTGATCTCGCTCAAAGCCGGCAACGCGATCGTGCTCAGCCCGCATCCGCGCGCGGTGCGCTGCACGTGCGCTACGGCCGACCTGCTGTATCGCGCCGCGCGCGAAGCCGGCGCGCCAGAGGACATCGTCGAGTGCCTGGGATACGCCAGCCTGGATGGCACCAACGCGCTGATGCGGCACGAACGCACGGGCGTGATTCTGTCGACTGGCGGGCACGGCATCGTGCACGCGGCCTATTCGAGCGGCAAGCCGGCCTTCGGCGTGGGACCCGGCAATGTGCCGGTGATGATCGAGCGCACCGCCGATGTGCGCGACGCTATCGCCAAGGTGATCGAGGGCAAGTCGTTCGATTACGGCACGGTGTGTTCGAGCGAGCAGGCCATCGTGGTGGAGGATGTGCTGAAGGATAGCGTACTGGCCGAGTTGAAAGCCGGGAAAGCTTTTTTCT
>CAWFUH010000004.1:0-287951 GCA_963818855.1 Bryobacterales bacterium
GCGCCCGATGAACCCCTCTTTCGGCGCCCGCTTTGCCGGCCGCATATTGGTGTCATGAGCAAGACCGGCTTAGGAAAGAGCGCGGAGGCTCGAATCGAATATTGGCGTGCACGAATCGCCGAACAAGAACGCAGTGGAATGTCAGTCGGGCGTCTTTGCCAGGAACAGCAAATCACCGAGCCAGTCCTTCTACGTCTGGCGGAAACGACTCCGGCAGCCGGAGGCAGTCCGATTTGCGCTGGTGGAACGTGGAGCGGCGCCAGCAGCCATAGCGGCGGAGCCAATGTTGGAACTGGCGCTGAAGACAGGCGAGCGGCTACGCATCCGCCGCGGAGTGGACGAGGCGACGCTCCGCACCGTATTGGCCACCTTGCGGGCATGATCCACTTGCCGGGTAGCGTGCGAGTGTATTTGTGCCTGACACCCTGTGACATGCGCAAAAGCTTTGACAGTTTGCACGCGCTGGTGCGAGAACACCTAGAGTTGGACGGCTTCGCCGGCTCATCTATTTGTGTTCGCCAGCCGGCGCAAGGATCGCGTCAAAATCCTGTATTGGGGTGTGTCACGAATGTGAGTGAAAACTTGCAATGCTGTGCTGAAGATGGGAGATGGCCTCCCGAAGTCGGCTTTCAGGAGTCGGCTTCAAACCACCCGGAGCCGCTGCGTCCAAAAGGCGTGGTGGTGAACGTCCGAGGAAAAGGCGTCCGAAGAGGGCGTCAGGTGAGCGTTGAGAAGATGAGCGAAAGCGAACCGTCCGATGACGCATCGTCAAGGATTCAAGGCACTGTCGAAACTGGAGCCGCCCAATAGCTCCAGGATGAGCCGGGAAGAAACCTGCATACTGGCCCGGCGGCAGTCGGTGTTTAGGCGGCATGAGCTCAACGTAGGCTTTGGTGGGGAACGTGAGAACCTCGCCCTGGATGGCAAGGGAAATGACAATTGGCAGACACCATGAGGAAGAATACCGATGCCAGAGCGAGGGGCGGAGCTGCCCATAGTAGCGAGGAAGCTCTTGTAATGAGAGGGGAGCGAAGGGGCAGCGTTGTCCAGTCGAGCGAGGTTGCCAACCTGGAAGCGGGGATGAGCAACCGGACCTCGGCAAAACCTTATGTAATTGCGAAACGCGCAGTATGGGAGGCATACCAGCAAGTAAAGGCCAACCGGGGTGCGGCCGGCATCGATGAAGAAACTATCGCGATGTTCGAGCAGAACCTGTCGAAGAATTTGTACAAGCTGTGGAACCGGATGTCGTCGGGTTCGTATTTCCCGCCGCCGGTGAAGCAGGTAGAAATTCCGAAGGCAAAGGGCGGCACGAGAAAGCTGGGAATTCCCACTGTGTCGGACCGGATTGCGCAGACCGTGGTCAAGCAGATCATCGAGCCGAAACTGGACCCGATGTTCCATGCGGATTCGTATGGATATCGGCCCGGCAGGTCGGCCAAACAGGCGATAGCCGTCACCCGAAAACGGTGCTGGCAATTCGATTGGGTGGTTGAGTTTGACATCAAGGGAGCGTTTGATCAAATTGATCATGTTCTCTTGATGAAAGCGGTTCGCAGCCACATCAAGGAAGACTGGATCCTGCTGTACATCGAGCGGTGGCTTACTGCGCCGTTCGAGACGACAGAAGGCACTCGAGTGCCACGGGAGCGTGGCACGCCGCAAGGCGGGGTGGTCAGTCCGATTCTGATGAACCTGTTCATGCACTATGCGTTCGACGTCTGGATGAAGCGCACCAATCCATCTTGTCCGTTTGCCCGGTACGCGGATGACGCGGTTGTCCACTGCAGCAGTAGACCGCAGGCGGAGCAAGTCATGCGGGCCATCGCGGAACGGTTAGCGGAATGTGGATTGACGATGCATCCCGAAAAATCGAAGATCGTGTATTGCCAGGACAGCAATCGCACCGAGTACTTTCCAAATGTGCAGTTCACCTTTCTTGGTTTCACCTTTCGGCCAAGGAAGGCCATGAGCAAGCAGCGCCGGTTATTTACCAGTTTCTTGCCGGGTGTGAGCTCTGATGCAGTGAAGCGCATGCGGAAAGTAGTGCGAGGGTGGCGCATTCCACGCCAGACGCCGGCGACGTTGGCCGAACTGGCGCAGCAATACAACTCGGTGATACGCGGGTGGTGGGAATACTACGGAACCTTCTATTCTATCAAACTGCGATGCGAGAGCCCTTTCGATATATCGATCGCAAGCTCGAGCAGTGGGCCAGACGCAAGTACAAGACGCTGTCGCGGCATAAGCGGCGCAGCCTAGACTGGCTCTCCAGGGTGAAGGAGGACGATCCGGGGTTGTTCGCCCACTGGCGGGCATTCGAGAACCAGGTTGGATAACAAGAGCCGTGTAAATCGAGAGATTTATGCACGGTTCCGTGAGGGGCTCGGGGTGAAATTCCCTGGGCCTACTCGACACCGGGACGGATTTGCGATTTGGGCGAAGCGGCGGTACCTACACGATGCCGTCGGTGGCCGACGCCATGGAGCGGCGGCGAGAGATCACAACCCAGGAGTTAGCCGCCTTGTTGAGTGGAATCGACCTGCAACAGGCTTCGCGTTCCAAGCGCTACCGTCGCTGACCACATTATTTCTAACTTACCGTCAGTTTGTACTGGTCAGATACTAAGTTAGCGAGTACACTAGTTACTTACTCGCTGCGGCCTTCGATCCTAAACATCTTCCGGAAGACCCCAAGATCTTACGGCAGATGGTGTTGGATCTGATAGCTCAGCTGGACCGGGAATCTAGCGAGCGAACCAAGATCGAGCGCTGCTGCGCGAACTGTTGGATTCCAAACGCAACCGTAAAAGCGAACAACTGTCAGTAGATCAGTTGGCGCTGTTTGCGGCAGATTGGGAAGCGCGGCAGGCGGCGGCGGAAGCCCCTCCGAAAACCGGCCGGCCGGATGACCAAGACCCAGGCGCCCAGGCGGGCGGCGAAGCTCTCCGCCGAAGAAGAATGGCGGCCGGCAACCTTTAGCCAAACACCTCAAGCGCGAACGGATCGTGCATGATCTGGCGGAGGCGGACAAGCACTGCGCCACCTGTCAGCAGGACCTGCGCCCCATGGGTGAAGAGTCCAGCGAGCGCTATGAATTCATTCCCGCACAACTGATCGTGATCGAAGAGGTCTGCAAGAAATACGCTTGCGACTGCACGGTGAAGACCGCCACCCAGCCACCGCAGCCCATTGAAAAGAGCACGGCCGGCGCCAGCCTGCTGGCACAAGTCATCGTAGCCAAGAACGCGGATCACCTGCCTCTGCACCGTCAAGAGAAGATATTCGCGCGCCACGACGTGGACATTTCGCGCAAGACCATGGGCGGTTGGCTGGCCCAATGTGCACATCTGGGGCAGCCACTGTATGGATCGCTCAAACAGGTTCTGTTCCAGTCGAAGGTGATCGGAACCGATGATACCGGCGTGAAGGTGCTGGATATCAAATTGCCGTTTGCGCGCACCGGACGTATTTGGCCTTACTGTGGGGACAAAGCTCATCCGGTGATCGTTTATGACTACACCGCCACGCGAGGCCGGGCGGGACCGGAGGCATTTCTCAAAGGCTATCGCGGCTACTTACAAGTGGATGCTTACGGCGGATATGACGCCTTCTTCAAGAACCCGGCGCGCGGTTTGATCGAGGTCGCGTGTTGGGCGCATGCGAGGCGTCATCTGTACAAAGCTTTGGAGTCGGATCAGGCACGTATGGGTCCGGCGCTGCTGCTGGTTGCACAGTTATATCGCGTAGAGCAGCAGGCCCGGCCGATGACGCCGGAGGACCGGCTGCAATTACGTCAAAGACGGTCGCGGCCCATTCTGGATAAGTTACGTGACTATTTAAGAGAGATTCAGGGAGAAGTCCTGCCGAAGAGTCCGGCGGGCCGCGCCGTGAATTACACGCTAAAGAATTGGACTGCGCTGAACCGCTACTGTGACGACGGCGACCTGGAGATCGACAATAACATCGTAAATGCCGCGCGCGGCATTTGTGGCGTAGTGGGTATCCCCTTGACTCAGTTGCCCCCAACCTGTTGTGCCGCCTGCTGTGCGAATTTGAAACCGCCGATTAAGGTATCGTAGGTCTTCGGCGAGGTGGTGGCTGCCTGTTGCATGAGCCGGAAAAAGAGCTTGCCGCGGCTTTTCGACTTCCGGCGGTTGAACCGAAAGGTGTATTCATCCAGGTAGTAGGACAGATGTTGGGGTGCCACTGCGCCTTGGTGGGTACCGAGCAGCCACCGCTTCAGCAAGCCTGCGATCCGGTGCACGCGCGGCATCAGCGTGGAGGCCTCCTTCCTCCGTCCCCGCAGTACCGTGATCTCCCGCTGATATCCCTTCTTGTCCAAGCCCGAGTAGCCTTGCCAGCCGTCCGTGTGGAGCGTAC
The DNA here is from genome assembly GCA_963818855.1 of Bryobacterales bacterium. Classification (GTDB taxonomy): domain Bacteria; phylum Acidobacteriota; class Terriglobia; order Bryobacterales; family Bryobacteraceae; genus Bog-159. The sequence continues at coordinate 4,383 of CAWFUH010000004.1, forward strand.
TTCCCGGCTCAACGCAATCAGTGACGAAGGTGTGCAGGCTGGCGGCAGAGGCGTCTTCAATCACCCGCATCCGAATCCGTCCAATGCCCGGACCATCGGCCTCGGCGGCTATGACGACCAAGACTTTACTTTCGGTTTGCCTGCCTGCGACGCCCTCTTCCAATCCACCAACCATGGTTTCGTCCACCTCGACCCAGCCCTTCAACCGATCACGATCCGGCCGCACCATGGCGCGCCTCAACTTATGCAGCCACGTCCAGGCAGTCTCATAACTCCCCAACCCCAAGACCCGCTGCAACCCTAGCGCGCTGGTGCCGTTCTTCTGACTCGTCACGTACCACATCGCGCGGAACCACATCACCAGCGGCTTCCGGGTGTCCTGGAAAATGGTGCCTGCCGTCGCCGAGGTCTGTCGCCCACACGCGCAGCACTGGAACAAAGTGGCCCGAACCATGACGGCCCTCGATCCCTGACAACGCGGGCATCGAAAGCCATCTGGCCACCGCAGACTCACCAGGTATGCCCGGCAGCCCTCCTCGGTCGAAAAGCGCTCCTCGAACTCCTGGATGGTTCGCGGGTAATCCTCCACCGCCCAAATCTACAGGTTGGGGTCAGCTGAGTCAAGGGGATACCCACTTGTGGCGTTATGCCGACTCCCGGATTATGCCGCGCGGAGATGTTGCGGCTGCTCCGATTTGGAAGGATCTCTAATTCGTGTAATTGCGAGGCGCGGCATAATCACAAACCCTCCAAGAAGGCGAGCAGCGAGTCTGTTGGCCGGAAACGGTCCGGCACGGCGCCCGACAGTGCGGCGTGCGCCAGTGCTTTCTCCTTGAGTTGCATATCAGCGTGGAGGTATATCTGGGTCGTTTCGGTCGATTCGTGGCCAAGCCAGAGAGCAATGACACTGAGATCCACGCCACGGCGAAGCATGGCCATGGCAGCACCGTGGCGCAGCGTGTGCGGCGTGACCTTCTTGGCAGTGAGAGCTGGGCAACTCTTACCGGCGGTCGCGACATGCTTTGCAACCAGCCGCTGGAAGGCATCGGCGCTCAACCGTCCTCCATTTGAACTTGGGAACACCGGATCATCTGGTTTGGCTTCCTGCCGGGACAGCCATTCCTTGAGCACCGCGGTGACATCCGGGCGCAGTGGCGTGCATCTCATCTTTCGGCCCTTTCCGAAACAGCGGACGTGGGCGCCTGCGCCGAACTCTACGTCTTGGCGCCGGAGCGATGTGAGTTCGGTATTCCGGAGGCCCGTTTGAACGGCCAGGAGCAAAAGAACTCTGTCGCGCCTTCCGATCCATGTGTCCAGATTGGGTGCCGCTATAAGCGCGGCGCCCTCTTCTTCGGTGAGGAATGCGACCGGGCCGCGTTCATGCCGCTTCGATGGGATCGCCAGGACGCGTTGACAGTGCAGCGCAAGTTCCAAGCAGCGTGATACCCTGCGTCCGAGCCGCCGGACGGACGCTTTTCTTGTTTCCGAGCGTGGCGCTCGGGTGCAGGGGCGTACTGCCCGCCGCACTTTCGCCAGAATCTCGTGCACTATCGGCTTGCGCACCGCCGCGGGAAACCGCCGGATCGGCCGGGCTTACGCCGAGTTGCTTCCGCAATCGATCGGTGAAGAAAAGCTGAATGAGGGATTGCAGACTGGAACCTTTCACTGTCTGCCTCCGGTCTGGTGCCCGCCCACGCGGTCGGTGGCCAGTTGCAGGAGTTCCGGAACCGCTTCCAGGTACCAGTACATACGGTAGCCGCTTACCGTGACGCCTTCCGTCTGTTGCTCCAGTTCGCATCGGAACGTCTGAGCCGCGCGCCCTCCGAGCTATCCATCGCGGATCTCGACGCATCCTTCCTGGGGAAGTTCCTTGACTATCTCGAAGAGGTTCGCGGCAACTGTAGATACCACTCGATGAGTTTGCGCGTCGCAAAACAGTGGCGGAAGTCCTGAAGTCTCGGCCCACCGGTTCGCTGATGGACACATATTGGAAGAACGCGTGTAAGGCCGCCAGACGGTTATTTCGGGTGCGCGTAGGTGTGGGCGACATCGACGTGTCCGAGATAGGTAGTGAGCTTTGGCATTTCTCTTCCGACGTCGACGCCGACTCGCATACTCCTGAAGAGCCGCGCGCGTCGAGTCCGAGACGGGCACGAAGCGGGATTTTCCGAACTTGGTCTGGCGAATCGCGAGGATGCCGTTTTCCAGATCCACGTCGGATCTGCCGAGCGCCAGTGCTTCCCCTGGGCGGAGGCCCGTGGAGGTGAGCAGGCCAATAAGTGTTGTATAAGTCAGAGCTCGTAGTCCGGTCGGTGAAGCGAGCCTGGCAGCCTCCGCCATCAACCGGGCGATTTCCTGTTCAGTGAAGATATGCGGCTTGTTCCGCCTACGGCGGGGAGCGAGGAGCCGGTGTGGCGGCACCTGAGTACGAGCATCAATCGTGCTGAACCAGGTGGCAAACCGTCTCACCATGCCGAGCCGCCGCGCCCATGTGGCGCGTTGGACACCTTGCGGCTCCATGGCCCAGCGGAGCGCCAGTTCCGAGGTGATGAACTCCGCTCCTTCTCGTTCCAGGAATTCTAAAAAGTGCTCCAGTGTCCTGGCGGGCTCCCGAAGCTTCGTGCCGAGCGCCCGACGGAGTGCCACATACTGTGGGAGAGCGTCGCGGAGGGCACTCATCGAGCACCTCCTGTGACTGGCCAGGGTTGAGCAACCGTACGCAGGGCCTCGAAGGACACCTGGCTGTAAATCGCAGTAGTGTTCTGTGAGCGATGCCGGAGGACTTCGGCAATCTCCGCGATCGAAGCACCGTTCCGAATCATCTTGGTCGCTAAACCGTGCCTGAACAAATGGGCCGCGCCGCGGCCTGAGCGCCGCACCCCGGCGCGGGCGAGTGCTTTTCGCACGATGTGTCCAACCGCCGCCGGACCGGTCAGCCCGACGCGCGGCGCCCAGGTTCGTAAAAAGACCCGCCGAGATGCACTGACGCCGCGGTCGTCGCCAATGTATGCGGCAAGCGCTTCACCGACATCGCAGACCAAAGGCAAGTGGTCCAACATGCGGCCCTTGCCGCGGATGAGGATCTCGCCGGAACGCCACCGAATGTCATCCAATCCCAGCAAGACTACTTCTCCCGCGCGAAGGCCGAGTCGAGCCAACAGGAGCAACACGGCATAATCCCGGCGCCCAGTCGATGTGGTTCTGTCCGTTGCCGCCAGCACACGCTCGGTTTGCTCGGGTGAAAGAAATGATGGCGGCTTCGACATGCGGTACTTTCGGACCATGGGAACGGAACTGGAGAGATCCCGCGCCGTCTCGCCAGTGAAGAACAGAAAACGAAAGAAGGATCGCAGCGATGTGGCCAGAAGCCGGGTGTACTCCTCCGACCGGCCTTTGGTCTGTGCCAGCAGGAAGTTCCGAATGCTCAACGTGTCGAATGCGTCCTGGCTGAGGCAACCGGCCTGGATGACTTGGCTACTGAGGAAATCACGGATGAACGGTAGGTAGACGTGCACTGAATTATCTGCGAGTCCGCGATCTTTGCGCAGATAGTTCTCGTATCGGCCTAAATACCTGTCGCAGCCTGAGCCGGTCTCCTCGGGGCTAGGGAGGTGGAGACGGCCCCTTGTGTACAGATGTTTTAGAAACGAGTGCACGGTCGCGCGTTCCAGTGCCACGCGGGTCTTCGCCCTTTGAGGCAAGCGGGCTAGGAATTCGGCCGCGCTATTCCTGTTGAGATCGTCGGCGACGATCAGGTGTTGCTGTGCCCACTGCGCAAATTCTCTCGCGATGGCCCGCTTCCGGTGCACGCTTTCGTCGGTATAACGAGCGGCGCGAAGCTGTTGAAGGAAAGGTTCGATCTCGTCATCAAGCAGACACTGTAATGTTCTGCCTGCTGCTGTGGCTATTGTCATTTCGCTCTCCTGGTTGGCACGAATGCCAGTCGGGAGAGGCGATCTGATTATGCCGCGTCAGGAAGCATCGAAACCACGGCAGGAAGGCTCAGGAGTCCGCGGACGCGGCATAATCCGGGAGTCGGCATAACGCCACCGAGCGGTCCATCCGCGGAGTCGCAGTTGGCCGCCGCAACTGGACCTTCTTTGGCAGCGACCAGGGCGGCAAAACAGCGGCCGTGTTGCGCAGCCTCGTGGCTTCCTGCCAGCGGGCCGGCGCTCAGGCCGCTCATGGAACGCACCACCCGCTCCGGCAGCGAGAGCAGATATTGATGCGAAAGAAGGCCGGCCTGCCGCTACTCATCGCGCAGCACCTCGAGCGGCTTCTGGCCCAGAATGCGATAGCTGGCCAGCCACCCCGTCGCCACGGCCACCAGCGCCGTAAGGGCGATCGAGAACAGATCCGCCGCCGGATCGAAATGAAACTCCGAGTTGAGCAGACGTTTCACCACCAGCGCGGCGAAGCCGGTGGCCAGTAGGCTGCCGAGGAGTCCGGCCGCCGCGCCCAGCACCAAAAACTCCATGGAAAAGATTCCGGCCACCCGGCGGCGCGTGGCGCCCAGGGTCTTCAGTATGACCACCTCGCGCACCCGTCCGAAGCGCGTGCCCGCCACGCTGGATGCCAGAATAATGGCGCCCGCAATGATCGTAAATGCGGACACGAAGCGCACCACCAGCGCGATCTGATCGACCACCTGCTGCACGATTTCGAGCACGTCCGCCATGTTGATGACCGTGATGGTCGGCATCTTCTCATACACCGCGCGTTGCATAGCCGGTACATCGCGCGGGCGCATGCGCACGCTGCCGTAGTAGATGGCCGGGAATCCATCCAGGCTGCCGGGGCTGAAGATAAATTCGAAGCGCGCGGTCATGCGCACGGAATCGGTGCGCTCGATGCAGGCGAGGTTTGAGTGAAGCGTGCGTCCCCAGGCGGTCCATTCGAGCGGCATACCGGCCCTCAGATGCAGGATGCGGGCGGCCTCTTCGGATGCACAAACCTGCGGTGTGGCGGGGTGCGCATCCCACCACGCGCCGCTCAGGATCTCCGTCTCCCGCGGACGAACGGGCGCGGTGGTCACCGAGCGCGTGCGCAGGAAGCGGCGGCCCCACTCCTGCAAGTGCATCTTCTCGACGGGTTCACCGTTGACCGACGTGAGCCGCATCGCTACCGACGATAGAATCTCCGGCGCGGTTTCGATGCCCTTCTGCAGCTTCAACAACTCCGTGAGCGCCTGGCGCTGCGCGCCCGGAATATCGAGCAGGAAGACATTCGCCATGCCCGGCGGCGCGTTCTGCGTCATCTCGGCCAGCAAGGCATGCTGCACCAGGTAAACCGTGAGGGTGAACATCACGCCGGTGCCGAGCGTGACCAGCACCGTTTGCGCGTGATTTCCCGGCCGGTAGAGGTTGGCGATGCCCTGCCGCAATGGGGCGGGCAGCGTGCGTCCAGCGCCCTTCATCAGCAGACGCAAGCCGCGCAGAAGGAGCCAGGCCGCCCCGGCGATCACCAGCAGGCTCACCAGCAGCCCGCCCGCGAAATATGCGCCGGTGCGCAACGAGTCCCGCAGCGTCGTTCCCGCCAGCCAGGCGGCGATCAGGCCGATACCGACCAGGATGGCGCCAGCCGTCGCAATGGCCTGGCGCGAGCGGCTCCAGCGCTTCAGCCAGTCCGGCCGCGCTTCGGCCATCTCGCGGCGGAAGATCACGGCGGGACGTATTTCGCGAATGCCGAGCAGCGGGGGCAAAGTGAATAGCAGCGTGGTGAGGACGCCAATCGCCAGACCCTGCGCGGCCGGCACCAGATCCAGGCCCATATGGGGCGGCACCGGGAAGTAGCGCCCGATCAGAATCGGAAACGCGCGCTGCACCAGCGTACCGAAACCGATGCCGAGCAACCCGCCGGCGAGACCCAGCGCCAGGGTCTGCGCCAGGTAGATACGCAGCACTTGTCCGGAGCTTGCGCCGAGGCACTTCAGAACCGCGATGGTATCCATCTTCTGCCGCAAGTGCGCGTGCATCGCCGTCGCCACGCCTAGCGCTCCCACGATCAGCGCGATCAGGCTGATGAGGCTGAGGAAGGTGGTGGAGCGCTCCAGGCCGCGCGTGACAATGGGGTGGGTCTCGCGGTAATCCGCGATCAGGCCCTCGGGGAACGCGCGCTTCAGAATATTTCGTACTTGCTGTACGTCCGGACCGGCCGGCGGCAAAACAAACAGGTACCGCTGCGCAGCGCGGCTTCCCAGGCTGATGAGGCCCGTGCGGTCGAGGCCCTGGCGGCTGATCATGACGCGCGGGCCGACGTTGATGCTGCCGGTCAAGCGGTCGGGTTCGGAGACCAGGCGAGCCGCGATGCGAAAGTCCTGACCGCCGAGGCGCAGGTTGGCGCCCACGTGCGTCTTCAGGCGGAGAAGCAAGTCGTCGGAAACCGCCGCCGCGTGGTCGTCGAGAATGGCGCGCAGAGGAGCGGGCGGGTCGAGCTTCACTTCGCCATAAAAGGGATACACTGACGGATCGACGGCCTTCATGGAAACCAGCATGGGCTCCGGCACTTCAGCGGAGTTGGCCATGGTCAAGGTTTCGGTGACGGAAGTATCGCGCACTCCGCGTTGTTCCAGGCCGGCGATGGCCGCGCTTTGTTGTGCGGTGGGTTGGGCGAACACGCGCAGGGAGATGTCGCCGGCCATCAGGGTGCGGGCCTGGCGGAGCAGCAGGTTGTGGAAGGCGCGGCTGAAGGAGCGCACGCCCGTCAGCGCGCCGACACCCACGGCGACGGCCAGTATGACGAAGAGGAACTTGGCGGGCGAGGAACGGATGTCGCGCCAGGCTATCTTAAGAGTGGCTGGTGGCTGGTGGCTGGTGGCTAGTGGCCTAGTCATACGATTCGGCCATCGCGCAGCAGGATACGGCGGTCGGCCACGTTCGCCAACTCCTGATCGTGCGTCACCAGCACCAGCGTGGTGCCTTCTTTACGGTTGAGCGACAGCAGCAGCTCGAGCACCAGGCGCCCGTTTTCGGAATCCAGGTTGCCTGTCGGCTCGTCAGCCAGCAGGATGGGCGGGCGCACCATGAAGGCGCGCGCCAGGGCCACGCGCTGCTGCTCGCCGCCGGAAAGCTGCACCGGATAATGATCGCGCCGATCGGCCAGTCCCACGTGATCCAGCAGGTCGCGCGCGCGGGCCGGGCCGCCGCCGCTTCCGTTGCCGGCCAATTCCATGGGCAGCCGCACGTTCTCCTCGGCGGTCAGCGTTGGGATGAGATGATAGGACTGGAATACGAAACCGATTTTGCGGCCGCGCACCAGTGCCAGTTCGTCCTCTTTAAGGCCCGTAATCTCCTGCCCGTCGAGCGAAATCGTGCCAGATGTCGGCGTATCCAGGCCGGCCAACAGGCCCAGCAAAGTGCTTTTGCCGCTGCCCGACGGACCCATGATGGCGGCGAACTGCCCGCGCGGAATTTCGAGATCGATGCCTTTCAGAATATCCACGCGGTGCGTTCCCGTATCGATACTCTTGGTAAGGCGGTGTACCTGAATCATGAATTGGCGGTCTACGTTTTATTATGGCATTCAGATGCGTATCGTCAGCCTGGCGGCGGCCTTGGTGGTACTGGCCGGATGTGGCAATGCTCCTAGTCCCGCGCCGGAGCCGGCCGCCGCGCGCGAATCCGCCGCGCCCGCGCAACCCGCATCCGCGCCTGACAATCGTCCCGTGATCGCGGCGTTTGGCGACAGCCTCACCGCCGGATTCGGCGCCGATACCGGCAAAAGCTATCCGGATTTTTTGCAGCAGGAACTGGATCGGCGCGGCTACCGGTACCGCGTGGTAAACGCGGGGATCAGCGGTGAGACCACCACCGATGCACAGGAGCGGCTGAACACCGTGGTGGCGCTCACCCCCGCGGTAGTCATCGTCGAATTCGGAGGCAACGATGGGTTGCGCGGCTTGCCGGTCTCCACTACGCGGTCGAACCTTGATCAGATCATCGCCGGACTGAAGGGTTCCGGCGCCCAGGTGTTACTTGCCGGAATGACGCTGCCGCCTAACTACGGCCCGGAATACATCGCCACTTTCCAACGTGTGTACGGCGATCTGGCCGTGAAATATAAAGTCGCTTTGATTCCCTTCCTTCTCGATGGTGTAGCGGGCACCAGCCGTATGCAGCGCGACGGATTGCATCCCACGGCGGACGGCAACCGGCTGGTGGCGGCTACCGTAATGAAATATCTGCAGCCCATGCTGCGGAAATAATGCGGGCAGGGTGCCTGCCCACAATAACTTTCGTATATATCGGAACTGCCACTCTAATTCAGTATTCTGAATGCATGACGGATCGCGAAGCCTCGGCAGACGCCCTGCGGAAGGTGCTCGCCAGTGCGCATTTCGCCAACGCCCGCCGGCTTAGCGATTTTCTGCGATTCGTCACCCTGAAAGCGGCCGCCGGTGAAACGGCGGAGATCAACGAACACGGCATCGCGCTTGCGGTTTATGGCCGCGGCCCGGATTATGATCCCAGGGTGGATTCCATCGTCCGCGTGGAGGCCAATCGGCTGCGCGCCAGGCTGCACGACTACTACGAAACCGACGGCCGGGATGATGCCTTCCGCATTCACTTGCCGCGCGATAGTTACGTGCCGGTGTGCGAAACGTCGCCGCTGGCGGAGGTTGTGGCGTTGGGCGTGCCTGCGGCGAGCCGGAGGATTCCCTGGCTGCTGGGCCTGTCGGTAGTGCTGGCCGCTGTCACCACCATGGCGGGCCTGGTTCCGCTCAGCAGGCGCACCGGCGATTCACGCCGCTCTGTTGCGGTGTTGCCGTTTATTAACGAAGGTGGCCTGCCGGGAAAGGATTACTTCAGCGACGGACTGGCGGAACGTATCACCGGTCAACTGGGCCGCACCGGGAAATTGAGGGTAGCGGCGAGCAGTTCCGCTCAGCGGATCAAGGAGCCCGCGGGCGACGTACGCCGCATCGGCGATCGGCTGCACGTCGATCTCGTGTTGCAGGGCGGCGTGCGGTTCGCGGAAAACAGGATCGGCGTGTCCGCGAGGATTTATGACACCCACACTGGGCGCCAGGTCTGGGCGAGCGAATTCAGCCGGCCCTCCGCGGAGACGTTGGAATTACAAGACGAGATTTCGACGGCTATCGCCGCAGCGTTGGACTTGGGACCCGCTCAACCTGGCGGCACTCACGCTGCCAGGGGCTGGACCAACGATTCCGAGGCGCTGGACCTTTATCTGCAAGCGCGCTACCTGTTCAACAGCCGCAAGCTGCCGAATCTGTGGAAGAGCGTCCAACTCTACGATGCCGCGTTAAAAAAGGACCCGAGATTCGCCCTGGCCTATGCCGGTCAGGCGGAAGATTACGTGGTCCTGGCCGCGAATGAAGATCAGGACATGTCCCAAGTGACGGACTTAGCCAAACAAGCAGTTCGGCGCGCGCTGGAGATAGATCCCAACCTGCCGGAGGCGCTTTTGACCAAGGCGGCCACGGTGGATTCATCTGACTTCGCGGCCGTCGAGCGTGCGTACCGGGCCGCGCTCGAAGCGAATCCCAGCAGTGCCAACGCACACCATTGGTGGGCCATCAATTTGCTGGCTACGGGGCGGTTCTCCGAAGCGGAGGCCGAGCTGCGGAGGGCGCAGTTACTGGATCCGCTGTCACTCTATATCGGCGTGCACATCGGTACGGTGTATTATTGCAGCCGCCGCTACCAGGACACTATCGATTTGGAACGCAGGCTTCTGGAACTCGATCCGCGCCTGGATCGGGCGCCTGTCCTGATGGCCCGCGGTTATGAAGGATTGGGGCGTTATGCGGAGGCCGAAGCAATCCTCGAGCGCGTGCCTAAGACTGGAAACTTTGCCCCCGTGCTAGGCGACTTAGGGCATGTCTATGCGGTCTCAGGCAAACGGGAACGGGCGCTCCGCGTGATGGACGATCTTACGCGCGTGGCCCAGACCCGCCATGTTTCGCCGCAATATCTGGCTCTGGTCCAAACGGGCCTGGACAATAAGAATGAGGCGCTGGCGCTGCTGGAGATGAGCTTCGAGCAACACGAAGCTCCTTTAGCCCTGCTCAAAGTCGACCCGCGCTGGGACCCCTTGCGCGGCGATCCACGTTTCCAGCAGCTACTGCACGCGCTCAGCTTAGATAAATAGCACACAAGAAAGGCGGTGGGGCAGACCTCCAGGTCTGCGGCGGGTCTCCAGACCCGCCTCGGTTGAGTGAAGCTGGGCCACATAATGAGACAACATAAGTATGCGCAACAGGGCGGTGGTAGCTCATGGCGGAGGTCCCACGGCGGTGATCAATTCTAGCCTCGCGGGACTCATCGAAGAGCGGCGGCGGCTTGGCCAGGACCTTTTCGGAGCGCGCTACGGACTGACCGGTCTGCTGCGGGGCGACCTGGTGGATCTGCTGGCGATCGATCCCGAGCTGGTCCGGCAGATTTTCGAGGCGCCCGGATCTGCGCTGGGATCGAGCCGGATGCCGCTGGCCGAGGGCGACTACGAACACCTGCTCGAGAATCTGCGGCGCGCCGGCATCGATACCTTTTTCTATACCGGCGGGAACGGCTCGATGGAGACGGCGCTGCGCGTGGAGCGTCACGCGCGCGACGCGCACTACGATCTGCAGGTGATCGGAATACCAAAGACCATCGATAACGACTTGTGTGTAACCGATCACACGCCGGGTTATGCTTCCACGGCGCGGTTCTTCGCTTGCGCCGCGCGGGACGTGGGCGAAGACAACCGCTCTCTGCCGTCGCCGGTGTGCGTGCTGGAGACGCTGGGGCGCAACGTTGGCTGGATCGTGGCGGCTACGTCGCTGGCGCGGCACGGTGAGGACGATGCGCCGCACCTGATTTATTTTCCGGAGCGGCGGCTCAGCCTGGATCGAATGGCGGCGGATGTGGAGAAGGTATATGGCCGCCTGGGCCGCGTCGTGTTGGCGGTGTGCGAAGGACAACTCGACGATACCGGACGGCCGTTCGGGGCGGACGTGGATCGCGCGGACAACGCGGCACAGCGGCTGGCTTCGAATCTGGGGCACACGCTGGCGCACTTACTGAGCGAGAAACTGGGGATTCGTGCGCGCGCCGAGAAGCCGGGCTTATTGGGGCGCTGCTGTGGCCCGTTTGCAACTGCGCGCGACAGGCAGGAGGCTTTCGACTGCGGACGGGCGGCGGCGCTGGCGGCGGCAGCGGGTGAGTCCGGTGTAATGATTGCGCTGCGGCGCGATGGCAGCACCTTCCTCACGCCGCTCGAGACCGTGGCGCGCGTGGAGCGGCGGCTGCCCGCGGAATGCATCCATCCCGACGGGCATGACGTGCTGCCTGCTTTTCGAGAGTATGCCGCGCCGCTGGTGGGAGAAATTACCGGCTGGACTCATTTGTGAGGAGAGGGTGGGCAGGGTGCCAAGGCAAAGTGCCCGCCCCACGCTAAACTTGTGAGATATGTCCGAATCCACTCCCGAACGCCAGATGGGCTTCAGCACCCGCTCCTTGCACGCCGGTCAAAAACCTGACCCGGCGACCGGCGCGCGCGCGGTGCCCATTTACCAGACGACATCGTTCGTCTTTGAAGACAGCAATCACGCCGCGGAACTTTTTGCGCTGCAGCGCTTCGGCAACATCTACACGCGGATCATGAATCCCACCACCGCCGTTTTCGAAGAACGCATGGCGGCGCTCGAAGGCGGCGTGGGCGCGCTGGCCACGGCCAGCGGCCAGGCGGCCCAGTTTCTGGCCATCAGCAGCCTGATGCAGCCGGGCGACGATATTGTGTCCGCCAGCACGCTCTACGGCGGCACCTATACCCAGTTCGATGTCAGCTTCCGCCGGTTGGGCTTCAACGCGATTTTCGTGGAGCCGGACGATCCTGAAAACTTCCGCCGCGCCATCACGCCGCAGACCCGCGCGCTATACGGGGAAACCATCGCCAATCCGCGCATGAACATTTTGGATATCGAGAAGGTGGCGGCCATCGCGCACGAGCATCATATCCCGCTGATCATCGACAACACTATGGCCTCGCCCGCTCTCTGCCGGCCGATCGAGCATGGCGCCGATATTGTGGTGCATTCGGCAACCAAGTTTCTGGGCGGACACGGTAACTCCATCGGCGGCGTGATCGTAGATAGCGGACGTTTCCCGTGGACCGCCGGCCATTTTCCGCAGTTGACGGAGCCGAGTCCCGGCTATCACGGTTTGCGCTTTTCGGAGACGTTCGGTGAGCTGGCGTTCATCATTAAAGCGCGCGTGGAAGGGCTGCGCGATTTCGGACCTTGCATCAGCCCGTTCAACTCCTTTCTGTTTCTTACCGGTATTGAAACGCTGCAACTGCGCATGGACGCGCACAGCCGCAACGCCCTGGCGGTCGCGCGGCATTTGGCGAAAAGCCGCCACGTTTCCTGGGTGAAGTATCCGGGTCTCGAAGACAGTCCTTACTACCAGCTATCGAAGAAATATCTACCGCTCGGGTGCGGATCCATCCTCACGTTCGGTATCCACGGCGGTCTGGATGCCGGCCGCCGGTTCATCGATTCCGTGCAGCTCCTGTCGCACCTGGCCAACATCGGGGATGCCAAGAGCCTGGTGATTCATCCGGCTTCCACCACGCATCAGCAGTTGAACGATGAACAGCAGCTTGCCGCGGGCATTACCAAAGACCTGGTGCGGCTCTCGGTGGGCATCGAAGACGTTGAAGATATTATCTGGGACCTGGATCAGGCCCTGGAGGCCGCGCAGGCGGCATGAGCGGCGAAGTCAGCAGCACCTCGCCGGTGCTAGGCACGCGCTTCGCCACCACGGCCCAGCAGCATCTGCGCATTTTGAAAACGTACAAGCGCATCGCCATGGTGGGCTTGTCGGCGAATCCTTACCGGCCGAGCCATTTTGCGGCGCTGTATATGAAGGCGGCGGGCTACCAGGTCTTTCCGGTGAATCCGCGCGAGCGCGAGATACTGGGCCGGCGCTCGTATGGATCGCTGGCCGAAGTTCCGCCGCCGCTCGAAATCGTGGATATCTTCCGCGAATCCAACGCCGTGCCGTCCATTGTGGACGAAGCTATCGCTTGCGGGGCGAAGGTAATCTGGATGCAGCTGGGCGTGATCCATGAGGCAGCCGCGGCGCGCGCCCTTGAAATGGGGCTCGAAGTGGTGATGGACCGGTGCGTGAAGATCGAGCATGCCCGCTTCTTCGGCGGACTGAGCACGCTGGGGCTGAACGCCGGCGTCCTATCCGCGCGCAAGCATATCGGATAGCCGCCGGCACATTTCCCGAAATGCCTCGCGTGCCCGGCGCACTATGCATCGGGTATGACAAATAATACTTCAACTCAACACGTATTGGCGCCGGCAATCGGTGGCAGGAAGCCGATTGGTACGGTTGTGAGGGCCGTCTCGATCGCGGTTCTGATCTTCGCTACGGCTGCGGCGTTACCCGCACAGTGGCTGAACATCAAAGGGTATGGTCTGGGTCCGACTAACTACCCCTGGGGCATCATATCGGGACCCGATGGTGCGCTGTGGTTTTGCATCGACAGTAACAGTGGCTCGCCGGGAATCGGGCGCATCACCACTGGCGGGACATTCACTGAGTATCCGCTCAGTAACCCCTCCAGCAATCCCTTGTCTATCGTCAACGGTCCGGACGGAAACATGTGGTTCACGGACCCGTTGGGCAACGCCATTGGAAGCATTACTACGGCCGGCGCTATCACGGAATACACCGTGCCCAGCGCACTGGTCAGTCCGCTGGGAATTTCCCCGGGTCCGGACGGGGCGCTGTGGTTCACCACCGGAACCGACCTCATCGGGCGCGTCACCACCACAGGCGGCTTCAGCCAGTACAGCCCTCCGACGACAGGCAGCGGAACCGAGTTGATTGCCGCTGGCCCCGACGGCGCGCTCTGGTTCACTGAATCTGCCGCCGGCAAAATTGGCCGCATTACCACTGCCGGGTCTGTGACCGAGTATCCGGTGCCGACCGCGGACGCCAATCCCTATGGGATAGCGGCAGGGCCCGATGGCGCCTTGTGGTTCACCGAAACGACGAGCAATAAAATTGGGCGTATCACCACCGCCGGGACCGTCACCGCAGAGTATACGCTGCCGGATTCACTATACTTTCCTGAAGGAATCACGGCGGGCCCCGACGGCGCGCTTTGGTTTGGGGGGAATCGGATTGGACGCATCACGACCACTGGGGTAGTTAGCGAGTATAAGCTTCCGATGGATGCCCAGCGCGCCGGGTTCATCACCACCGGCCCTGACGGACAGATGTGGTTCACGGAGGATTTGAACAACACCGTGGGATATGCTCCGGCTTGCGGCATTGGGCTGAGCCTGAGCCTGTCCGGACATACGCTGACCGTCAATTTCGACGTAGGAACACCAGCGCCGGCGACCTTAAAAGCGTATCTGGTAAACGACGACGGCACGCGGACACTGCTCACGCAGGCGATACCGGCTCTATCATCGCCACTCGCCTTCAGCGATTCGTACGCGGTTTATGAGAGAACGCTGGCAGTCGAAGCCGGATTGTCAGCCAATTCCCAGGAACTCTGTTCGCAAGGGGCATTCATCGAAAGGTGAGGGACAGGTGGGGCAGACCTCCAGGTCGGGGTGCCCTCTGGGCCCGGGTCTCCAGACCCGCCTGCCCCAAATCAAGTGCGCGATACCTGCGCGCCGGCCTGCTCAAACGCCCGTTCGATCTCCTCTTTCGAAAGCGCCGTGCTGACGAAAAGCTCCTGGCGCGCGCCGGAACTCAGGGCGATGGCCTTCCATCCGTTCTGCACCGGTACGGTGATGTGCATTTTCACCGGGCCGCGCGCGTCGCGCACCGGGCGGATGACGCCGGGGATGATGGAACGGATTGCGGGCGTGGCGGCCAGGGTCCGCTCAAGGATTTCGCGGACGCCTTCGATGATGCTGTGCTCGACTTTGAGGCGGTCTTTGGAGGTGCGCAGGCGCATACGGGCCGGCTAATGCGCGCCGCGTTCGGGCGGCATAAAGCGTTTGATGAAGTTGGTATCGAAGCGGCCGGCCTGGAAATCCGGATCGGCCAGGATGCGCTGGTGGAGCGGAATAGAAGTATGGATGCCTTCCACCACGAACATTTCGAGGGCGCGCTGCATGCGGTGGATGGCTTCGGCGCGGTCGCCGCCATAGGCGATCAGCTTGGCCACCAGCGAATCGTAATACGGCGTGATGACACAGTCGGTGTGGGCCATGGTATCCACCCGGACGCCGATTCCCCCGGGCGCGTGGAAGCCGGTGATACGGCCGGGGGATGGCGCGAACGTCACCGGATTTTCGGCATTGATGCGGCACTCGATGGCGTGGCCGCGCAGCTGAACCGGTAAGGCGATCACCTGGTCCAGCGGCTCGCCTGCAGCGATCCGAATCTGGCTTTTCACCAGGTCGATGCCAGTGACGAATTCGGTGACAGGGTGCTCCACCTGGATGCGGGCGTTGACTTCCATGAAGTACAACTGGCCGCCTTCATCCATCAGGAACTCGACCGTACCGGCGTTGGTGTATCCGGCGGCGGACAGCGCTTCCTTCAGTTTGGCTGCCATGGACGCGCGCAGTTCGGGGCGCATGACCGGTGAGGGAGACTCTTCGAGCAGCTTCTGATGGCGCCGCTGAATGCTGCATTCGCGCTCGCCCAGGATTTCAACGCGGCCGCGCTCGTCGGCCAGCACCTGAAACTCAATGTGGCGCGGCGCTCGAACGTACTTCTCCAGGTAGACGTCGGAGCAGCCGAAGGCCGCGCCAGCTTCCTGCTGCGCGGAATTGAACAGCGGCTCGAGCTCGGAAGCTTCGTTGACGATGCGCATGCCGCGCCCACCGCCGCCAGCGGAGGCTTTCAGGATCACTGGGAAACCGATCTCGCTGGCGAGGGCCACTGCTTCCTCCGCGGTGTTCAGAATGCCGGGCGAGCCGGGCAGGATGGGCACGCCGGCATCGCGCATAAAGGCGCGCGCGCGTTCCTTGACACCCATCAGGCGGATCACGTCCGGACGCGGGCCGATGAACTTCAGTCCGGAGACTTCGCACACTTCGGCGAAGCCAGCGTTCTCGCTGAGAAAACCGTAACCGGGGTGGATGGCTTCGGCGCCGGTGATCTCGGCGGCGCTGACGATGGAAGGGATGTCCAGATAGCTGCGGGAACTCTTCGCGGGACCGATGCAGACGGCCTCGTCGGCGAAGCGCACATGCAAGCTGTGCCGGTCGGGTTCCGAATAAACCGCCACCGTGCGAATGCCCAGTTCCTTACAGGCGCAGACGATGCGCAGAGCAATTTCACCGCGGTTGGCTATGAGGATTTTCTTAATTGGCCCGGATGGCAAACAGCGCCTCCCCGTACTCGACGGGCTGGCCGTTCATCACCAGCTTGCTCTCGATGATGCCGGAGATCTCGGCCTCGATTTCGTTCATCAGCTTCATGGACTCGATGATGCACAAAACCTTGCCGGGCTGGACGCGTTCGCCCACGCGCACGAAGGGCGGGGAGCCGGGAGCGGAGCATTCATAGAATGTACCCACGATGGGAGAGCGGACCAGTTGCAGGCCAGGATCGGCGCCGGAAGCGGGCGCCGGCTCTTTGGCAGGTGCGGGATGAGCGGCAGGAGGCGTTTCGGCCCTGGGCGGCGCGGCCACCGGTGCGGGCTGCTGCGCATATACGATCTCCCGCTGGCTGGCACCGGCGCGGCGAATACGCACCCGGTTGTCACCGTGCTGGACTTCGAGCTCGTCAATACCGGTTTCGGTGGCGAGGTTAATCAACTCGCGGATCTCGTCTACGGTCATGGCAACCCATTAGCTTAGCAGAGACAGGGCGGGGACTTCGGGCCATTGCGTTGAACCGAAAACCGCTCCCTGACGGTCGCGGCTCGGCACCAGTCTTATTACTGCTGTACTGAGCCGCGACCATCAGGGAGCGGGGAAGGCGGTTCACATCGCGCTGGCGGGCGCCAGGCGATAGTCGCCGTGGCCGGTCCGGTCAATGAAGGTGAAATACCCGGCATTGCCCATTCCCTCGACGTTCCGATATTTCCAATCTTCAAATGGGATACCATTCCTCCCCGGGAGGTGGGATTCGATTTCGTCCGGAGGACCATAGACGATATACATGTGCCCCCGATCGGTTTGCCAGCCGGGTTTGGATGCCATGGCCCAATGCTTGTTGGCGTACGCGATGCGGCGGTAATGTTCTTCCTTGAATACGTTTTCGGACGCGCCCGGCGATGGATTGCGCCTCTCCCAAAACTGCTCGATGAGCTTTTTGCGTTCCTCGTCGGTGGTGAGTTTCAGGAAAGCGGCGCGCTCCTCGTCGGCTATGATGTAAACCACATCCTGGTTCAACCACCCCAGGTAGGGTGTGGCTTCGCGATCCGCCGGCGCCGGCGCAGCTTGCCAGGCCACCACGGCGGCCGCGGCGGTCAGCATGAGGATCAGGGCGCCGAACAACGGCGTCCATGCGCCGCTGGGGCTCTTGGGATAAAGCAAACGACGTACACGTTTCATCAGACTACCTCCAGTTGCGGCCACGGCGGTGCGGCCGGGACCATTGTTTTCCTGCCAACGATTTTGTTCCAAGGTTACGAGCGTCGCGGCGTAGGCGGGCGCGTCTCCGCGCATTGCGACCACCACATCGTCACAACAGTTTTCGCGTTCGGCGCGAATCACGCTCGAGATCCACCAGACCGCGGGGTGATAGAACAAGAGACCTTCGACGCATCGCTGCATGATATTCGCGAAATAGTCCCAGCGGCGGATGTGCGCCAGTTCATGCAGCAGAATCGCTTCGATCTGTTCCACTGGCAGCCCGGCCAGCAGACCGACGGGCATCAGAATCAATGGACGGAAATGGCCGAGAACCATGGGCACTTCCGCCACGCTGGACTCCAGCAGCAGGACTGGACGCGATACGCGCAACTGGGCGCGCAAGCGGCCGAGTTCGGTTTGCCAGCTCTCCGGCGCACAGCACACTCCGCGACGGCGCAGGCGGCGAACCGGTATCCAGCCGGCCAGCTGCCCCAGGCCGAACATCCACACTCCCACGATCCAGAATGACGCCAGCCACGGTGCCGCGGCGGCCAGCCACGAACTCGACGGGCTCAGGGCGTTCAGACTGGCGCCGAAACTCAGCGCGGCGAAAGCATGCGGGCGCGGTATGCCGGGCCGGTAAGCGGTTTGCGGCAGAACGTCAAGCAGGGTGAGAGCGAATCCGCCCAGCATGGTGGCCATGGCGGCGCACCCCGCAGCGTAGCGGATGCGCGGCGAACGCGTCGCCCACAAGACCATGACGAACATCGCGGAGACGATGGCCCCTTCCCACAATGAGTGCAGCAGGGTCCAACCCAACGCACCGGCGAGCGGCGTCTGGAACCAGCTTTCGAGAAGGCTCATGGATTCTCCTTCCGGTAACGATCGAGGAGCTTGCGCATGGCTGCGAGCTCCTGTTTGGAAGCTTTGCGCGCGGAGAGCGCCCCAATGAGGAGCGCTTCGGCCGACCCGCTGAAGGCGCGTTCCAGCAAGTGGCCGGCCAGTTGCTGCTGGGTCCACTCGCGCGGCCGGGCAGCCTCGAAGATGTGCGCGCGCTGGGCCGCGTTCCGGCGCACGAGTCCCTTCTCGGACATGATCTGCATGAATTTCAGCACAGTGCTATATTGCGCGGGCCGGCGCCGGTTGATCACGGTATAGACATCGCGCACGGTGGCGGGTCCGATGCTCCACAGGACAGTGAGGATTTCGAGTTCGGCGTCGGTGGGCCGGGGCGGCTCGGTTGCCATATACGAAGACTTTACTAGTAAGCTCTTCGTATGTCAAGCATATTTTTTAAAAGCATCGGAAAGGATTCTCTGGGCGATGTGCCGGTGCCTGCGAACAATCTCTGGGGAGGGCAAACGCAACGCTCGCACGAGCACTTTTAGCATTGGTACGGATCTCATCCCGCGGGATATGATCGCGGCGTACGCTACTCTGAAAAGGGCGCGGCGGACAGCCTCTTGCATCAGAAAACGAAGGGCGGTATCGAGATAACGAATCGATTGAACTTCTCCGCTCTCATATCGTAAAATCACGTTTGTACAGTTTGACCCGGGAGGAGTTGTGACGCCCGAAGCCAGGACAATCGCAGGAATCACGCTGATTACTGTTCCTTCCATCCAGTACGGCGGCTACTTCTTGCTCAAGTCTTTTATGGATCGGGATAGCCGCTATATGGATAATCCTCTCCGTCAAAATTTCTTCCGGGCAGGCCACGCGCATGCAGGCGTCTTTGTGCTGTTGTCTCTCGTTGCCAAATATTGGCGGATGCGGCAACTTTGCCTTCTTTGCTCGTATGGTTTGTAAGGCTTGGGGTCCCTGCTGCCGCGATTTTTTTGCCCTTGGGGTTCTTCCTGTCGATGCCGTCACCAACCGCGACCGCGCCCAATCGTGCTGTCTCTCTTGTCTATCTCGGCGCCGTGGTTCTCGCAATTTCGGTTCTGACTTTAGCGGTTGGGCTACTGCGAACGCCTTGAGATGAGGAACGCAGCGATCTTTCTCTTGGGCTTACAATCGCAACTATGAAAATCTTTCAACGGTCTCCTGAACTCATTGGCGCGAACTGGGCTTGCAACGGTAGGACTGACCCTCGGAGCCGCAGCTGTCGGCGCGTTGGCAATTGGTGCGCTTGCGATCGGGCGGCTTGCGATTCGACAGGGCCGAGTGGATAAGCTTAGTATCCGGGAATTGACGGTCGACAAACTCATTATCAGGGAACAGATTCACACGGCACAAGATTGAAGCGGCGAATCAGCGGATGTCTATGACGACCATGTCGAGAGAACCCGCTTCAACACGGGAATAGCCGGGGCGTAAGATCGGCAACGGAAAAGCGTTGATCGCGGAGAGACGGCAGAAGCTTCCTTGTTCGACGAGAGTCTGCACCGGCGCCACGATCTTGCCGTGAATCTGACGGCGCCTCTCTTAGAAGGATTACATACCAGTGAGATCTGAGTTCTCGCTGGCCAGGGCCGGCAGGCGGCGGCGGCAATCTCCGGATCAGGAACGACAAGTCGACTGGCGCTCGGGCATGCATGATTCAAGCGCGAGCGGCGATCACCGTCGTGAAAACGTCGCCCATAGAAAGCACATGCGGATATAGTCGCTACCTCGGACCCTCCCGCTGGTGGTCCCAAAGGGCGTTTCGGAACGTACGCACTCTGGTAGCGATTCACATCATCGGGAAAGCGGCGAGGCCCGCCAGCAACGAAACGTGGCGCCACGGAATCAGGTGAAAGATCGTCTCGACGCTTTCCCGGTCAGCCAGATGCACCAGCGCGGCGTCGCAGGCTTTTCTCATCTCAAAAAGGATACGCGCGCAAAAGCCACGCAGGCTAGGTGATGACCGGCCAACAACTCAGCGGCACATCAAGGATGGCACCTTCAATTGCTCGACGCACTCTGCATGGCGATCGTCAGATACCGATAGTACGGCCACGATGGGTCCTGTGTTCGCGGGTGCCGGACCGGTCAAGACTCGCCAAATTCACGGGAGCGCCGCGGATTGGTGCTGAGGTCCCGGCTAGCTCCTTTCACCGCGCCAACGCCCCGCTTTCAGTGCTTTTCGTAATAGTCTCCGCATGGTCTTCGGTTATCAAGCCGTTGGCGTATGTCCGTGAGTTGTATATTCTACCTGGATTATGCACAGAGCCTGAGTCGGCACTGCCCATCTGAGGCGTGATGCCATTTGGGACTCCTGAGAATCCTGCGTTAAAACAGTAGGTCCGCGGAGTTCGCAGCTTCGCGGACCGATTCTCAGAAGCCACCCAAATGGTTAACGAACAAGAACAGAATAGCGGCCGAAGGCCCTCCAAGCAAGGGGTACGTGATGTTGCTCCGGAGCCCAATAAAATCAATGCTTGCACGCCGTATGACTTCAACGGCAAGAATCTGACTCCCTACGGCGGGCTACTGCCGGTGATCACCATGCTGGAGAAACTCGGATTCCAGTCCCTGGTGGAACAGACGGTGACCTCGAACCGGATTCCCCGTGCCATGGACCTGTACCGTTTCGTGCTGGGTATCGTGCTTGGCCTCTACATCGGCTTTGCACGGCTGAACCAGTTGCGCTTCATCGCCCGCGACCCCATCCTGACGGGCATTCTCAAAGTCACCAAGTTGCCGGTGCAGTCCACCTTCTGGAGATTCGTCAACGCGCTGCATCGCAATGTCGCCCGGCAGATGCTGGTCATCATGCGGACCATGCGCGAACGAGTCTGGGAGGCCGCCAACGTGAAACTGGAGGTCGTCACCATCGACACCGACACGACGGTGCACACGCTGTATGGCCAACAAATGGGCGGACGCAAAGGCTACAACCCGCAGCACAAAGGCAAGAAGAGCTATCAACCAATTCTGACATTCCTCGCCGAGACGCGAGAATACGTGTGGGGCGAATTGCGCAATGGCGACCGCCCTACCGGCAAACAGATCCACGATCATCTGCGGAATGTCCGGGCGGCGCTGCCGCCCAGCGTGAAGCAGATCTATGGCCGGGCCGATTCGGGTTTTTACTGCCGGGAAGCCGTCGAGGCGTATGAAGGAATTGACTCCCGGTTTGTGATTTGTGCACGCAAGACGTCCCGGTTGGTCGAAGAACTACGCCAAGCCCAGTGGAAGCCTTCGCCCAAAACCGATGCCGACGCGGAATGCGAATTCCGTTACCAGCCAGACGGATGGAACAAGTCGTATCGGTTCGTGGCCCTACGCCAGCAAAAGCCACGCGCAGAACTGGAAGCCGAGGAAACCGAGCAATACCAGTGGTTCGAAACCAGCCAGTACAAGTACCGGGTCTTCGTGACCGACATGAGCGATCCGATCTATTTCGTGGTCTGGTTTTATGGCCAGCGCGGGGGCGCCGAAAACCTGATCAAAGAGGCTAACAACGATGCCGGGCTGGCGGCGCATCCGTCCCACCGCTTTGATGTGAACGGCAATCACTTCCAACTGGCCATGCTGGCGTACAACCTGAACTGCTGGCTGATGCTGTTCAACCGCGAGCCGCAGGCGGACGCCACGGAACTGAGACACGCGACACTGGCGACCGCGCGGCTTCGGTTCCTGTTCGTGGCCGCCAAGATCTGGCGTCACGCCGGGCGCACTGGAGTGAGCTACAGCGATCACTACGAGGAGAAGGGCGTGTTCGAACGGTTGATGGATCGTTTGCGAAAGATTGCGCCGCGCGCCGGGAGATACGCACCAGTGATGCTGCCAGCCCTGCGCTGAACAGACTTGCCGCCGGGTCTCCGCGCGCCGTGCATAGAAACTTATGCACTGGCGGCAAGCTCAACGAAGCACGTAACTTCGGAGCGGGCCTTGGCGGGACTGGATTCTCGGGAGGACGATGAACTAGCGGAAATCGAACTGACCTACTCACTTCTGGATGACATCAACCAAGCGCGGCCGGCGCTCGGAAGGCCCGCCGTGTGCATAATCTAGGTTCTACGCGCCGGCCTTTGCGGTTTTCATGGCGGCCATGCGCTCCTGCATCAAGCGCGTGAGATGCGGCGTGATGCCGAGCATGCGCTCCATCACCATGAGCTGGGCGCGATGGTGCATCTCATGTTCTTTCGGTCCCAGCAGCATCTCGAAACGCGTCTTGGTTGGCGGGACCATACCCTGCGGGAAGTGGACGTGATCGGCCAGAGCATCCTCCGGCAGAGCTTCCAGCGCCGCGGAGAAATTCTCGCCTTCAGTGCGCAGCAGTTCCAGAATCTCACTCTTGGATCGCGGCGCCTTCTCGTCGGCGCTCATCTTGGCGAACAGGCTCACAAAATCGACGCCCTCCATAGTGCTGCGCCGCTCGACGATATGCACCTGCTGCGGGAAACGCGTGGTCACGGCCATGTGTACCAGCGTCTCGGCTACCGAGCGCGTCTCGGGGGTAGCACGGAAGCCGTAGTGCGCCTCGGGAATTTCTTCTGCAATTTGAATGGTGTTTTTGCGAACGGTGCGGAAGGCGTCCGCCATTTGTTTCGGACCGTAATATGACATGGCAAGTTCTCCTATGAGTGGATGAACCGCAGCGTAGCCCGGATGCAACGATGTTACATTCAAGATGTGTTCCGGCGCGTCATCTGGATCGTGCTCGACAGCGTCGGCATCGGCGAGATGCCGGATGCGGCCGCGTACGGCGATGCCGGCAGCGACACGCTAGGCAACATCGCGCATCGCCGTCTGCTGCGCCTGCCGAACCTGTGCTACCTGGGACTGGGTAATATCAAGCCCCTCGATGGACTGCTGCCTGCGGCTGAGCCGGCCGGGTCGTTCGGGCGTTGCGCGCTGGCCTCGCCGGGCAAGGACACCACCACCGGCCATTGGGAGATGGCGGGCATCCATTTGGAGAAACCCTTTCCGCTCTACCCGCACGGTTTCCCGCGCGCGATCCTGGACGAATTGGAAAGCCGTATCGCTCGCCGTACGATCGGCAACAAGGCGGCGTCGGGAACCGAGATCATCAAGGAACTCGGGGCGGAGCACATGCACACAGGCTCACCCATCGTTTACACTTCGGCCGATAGTGTTTTCCAAGTGGCGGCGCATGAGGAAGTCATTCCGCTGTGGGAGTTGTACAAGATCTGCCAGACGGCGCGCGAACTTTTGCGTGGGCCGTATGAAGTGGGCCGCGTGATTGCGCGGCCGTTCGTGGGATCTCCCGGATCGTTCACGCGCACACCCAATCGGAAGGATTATGCGGTGCCGCCACCGCGCGGCATGCTGCTCGACGTGCTGGATGCGCACGGCGTGCCGGTGCACAGCGTGGGTAAAATCTTCGATGTATTTCTGGGCCGCGGCATACGCGATTACGCCAAGACCAAAAGCAACGCCGACGGCATGGCGCACACGCTGGAAGCCATGCGGTCGTTCGATGCCGGATTGATTTTTGTCAACCTGGTCGATTTCGACCAGCAATACGGCCACCGCAACGACGTGGAAGGCTACGCCCGGGCGCTCGAGGAGTTCGACGCCTGGCTGCCGGATCTGTTCGCCGCTGAGCGCGAAGACGACTTAGCCATCGTGACGGCCGATCACGGTTGCGATCCCACCACGCCATCGACGGACCACAGCCGCGAGTATGTTCCGCTGCTGGTGAGCGGGCCGCGCGTACGGCAGGGCGTCAACCTGGGGCTGCGTTCTTCTCTTTCCGATATCGGCCAGACCGTGGCTGATAATTTCGGCGCGAAAATCGCCCACGGAGCCACTTTCTTACCGGAGATTACATGAGAAAACCCATCATGGCGGGGAATTGGAAAATGTACAAGACCCCCGCCGAAACTACCGCGTTTTTTGAGAAGTTCCGGCCTTTGGTTGAGAAGGCGGAGCATTGCGAGGTGGTGATCTGCCCGCCCTATACGAACATCGCCGCGGCCGTCGCTGCCGCCGGCGGGACGCGCATCCGCATCGGCGCGCAGGATCTGTATTGGATGAAAGAAGGCGCCTTCACCGGCGAGGTCTCCGGGCCGATGATCAAGGCCTGCGGGTGCTCGCATGTGCTGGTCGGGCATAGCGAGCGTCGCCAGTATTTCGAGGAGACCAACGAGACCGTACTGCAGCGCACAGTGGCGGCACTGCATGCCGGACTGACGCCGATCGTGTGCGTAGGCGAGCACCTGGCGGATCGGGAAGCGGGCGAGACCGAAGCCGTGTTGTCGCTCCAGTTTCGCGGCGGCATCGCGCTTTTGACGCCGGAACAGTTTGCGCGCATCGTGATTGCATACGAGCCGGTATGGGCCATTGGCACGGGTAAGACGGCTACACCGGAGATCGCCGCGGACGCGCATCGGGTGCTGCGCGACCAGGTGCGCGGGCATTATGGCGCGGCGGCCGCCGACGCGGTGCGGATCTTATACGGCGGCAGCGTGAAGCCGGACAATGTGCGCAGCCTGATGGCGCAGCCTGAAATCGACGGCGTGCTGGTGGGCGGGGCTAGTCTGGATGCCAATTCGTTCGCGAGCATCGTGCATTTCTAGGCGGAAGCAAGAAGACAGGAGTCAGAAGACAGGAGTCAGAAGACAGAAGCGCCGGTAGATTAGAACTTGCCTAGCTCGTCAGCGAGCGCCTTCGGCCCCTTCTTGCGATACAGGTCCATCAAGCGCTGCTCTTCCGGCGACGGCTCCAGAATTCCCAAAAGCTGCGCATTGGCCAGCGATTCGCGATTGGGAATCCAAACCTTGCCGTCGGCAAATTCCACCTGGCCGACAAAACCAGTCATACCGGCGATGGATAGCGGCGCGCCGCCCTCGTTGGCGAGGCGCGAGAGACGCAAGGCCGTGTCCTGCAGCACGCGGCTGGTGCTGCCGGCTTTCAAATTGAATGCGGGACCCGAGGCCGGCACTGAACCGGCCATGTACTGTTTGCCCTGCCGGTCGCTCACAATCCAATCGATCTCGACGGAACGCACCTGCTGCGCGGAAAGGTTGCGCACATCGATGCGCGGGTTGCGCGCTTCGTTGCCGGCGATCTCGGCCCAGCCGGCGACGGGCTCCACGGGTTCGCCGGGGAAGCGCAAGAACGCGAAGTTCACGTTACGTTCTACGGCCGCGGATGTGACCGCCCTTCCGCGCGAGACCTGCACATCCAGGCGCGGGCGCTCGGCCTGGCGATTCAGGCTCTCCAGCATGGCCTGCTTCAGCCCATCCATGCCGTGCGCCGCCAGGATAGACTTGAAATACTTTCGGTCTCGCTGTGCTTGCATTTCCCAAGCTGTCATGGTGCGGCGGGAATCCAAGCGATTCGGGCCGTAGAAAGAATAATCCTGAAACAACACACCATCCAGATTCACTTGCACCAACGGGCCGCCGCCCATCTGCGCCGGCCGTAAAAGGCGCAGGTTAATGCGCACTGGGAAGTTCTGGTTAGGAGCCACGTCCAGGCTGGGGACGGAGACGGAAGCTTTGCCACCCGGCGTAACTTCCTGCGCGGCCACCAGCAGGGTGACTCCGCGCACCCGGTTCGCGCTGGAGTTATGCAGCGTAAGGGCCACGTCCAAATCAAGCACTACGGCGCTGCCGCGCTGGCTGACGTGCGATTCACCAGAACTGGTCGAGATCAGCGTCAGCGGAGAATCCTGGGGCAGGTTGATCTTCACCACCGAGTTGTCGAGGGGGAATTCCTGCGCGCACAGCGCCGCCAGGCCCGCCGCGACTAAAATGGCAAATTTACTGTACATACAAATTATTAATAGTTACGTTGCCAGTGTCGGAATCCACATAATCAGCGCGCATGGAACCTTGCGCTCCCGCCGAATAGGAGACATCTCCGGCGCGGATCTGCAGCAAGCTCAAACTTCGGCCGCCCTGGTTCAATTCGATGCCGCTCGAAGTGGCTCGCAAGACCGAACCTTCGCCGGCGGCCGCGACGGGCGGCAGGGGCATGGGGCGCTGGATGAGCAGACTCGCCGCTATCAGGGCCATCACGCTGGCGCCGGCCGCCAGCGCCCGCGCGCCTGAGAAAATCTCAAACAGCGCGCGTCCCGCACTGCGCTCGGCGCGCACACATTCGCCCGCCACCAGGCCCAGGCGGATATTCGCTTTCATCTCGAGCGCCATCCGGTTCCACGAGACGGCTGGCATTTCATCGAGCGCCACCAGTTGATCGCGCGCCGCGGAGAATGCCTGCACTTCATGGCGGCATGCCGGGCAACCCACTATGTGATGTTCCGTACGCCGCCGGGCGAACCAACCGAGGTCCTGACCGGCGAAAAGTGCCAGGGTGGACTGATTCGGATGCGTCATGGCTTTCTCTTTTCCATATACTTCCGCAGCTTAATGCGCGCGTTGGCGATGTGCGAGCGCACGGTAGCCTTGGAACAATCCAACCTCTGCGCCACCTCTTCGGAGGGCAGGCCCTCTACATCGCGCAGCATCAGCGCCGCCCGCTCGCGCGCGGTCAGCAGCCGCAAGCCGTCTTCCAAATAGTCGCGCTGCTCGGCGCGCAACAGGATATCTTCCGGGCTTTCGTCGTGGCTTTGCGGCGCCGCTTCCAGTTCGCAATAGGCCACCCGCCCGTTGCGCCGCAGGAAATCGATGGCGGTATTGGTGGCGATGCGTGAAAGCCAGTGCGCCGCCTTTTGCTCGTCTTTAAGCTGTTCCTGCCGCTGCAGCGCCTTGATGAAAGCTTCCTGGGTGAGGTCCTGAGCATCCGCCACATTGCCTACGATCCGGTAAATTTGCACGAAGATACGCCGTAAGTGGTCTGAAACAAACCTGTTCTGCGTCTCCAGGAGTTCCAGGCCGGGATCGACGGCTTCGCTCATCAGGGCGTAAATTACGGCTTCCACGGTCCTGTATATGTGACGTGGAAGCTCTTCAAAACGTGGATGCAAAGCGGCAGGCATTCCTACCGTCGCTAGGTTGATTTTAGCCCAGGAGGGATGCGGCGGGCTGTTCGTGTCGGAGCCATATGCCGTGGCAATTGTTAAATCTCGACATAACGTCGGGTGTTCGTCCGAGGCACAGCGGATTATGGGGGAAATTCCGAGATGAGCAAATCCAGGGCCGTCTGCAGGGCCGTAGCTGGGAGCAGGGGCCGGGTAGATGCGTTTCGCTGGTGTATTCGCTGGTCCTGCGCGTATTCGGAAAAACGAAGCGGATGCCTCGGAATTTACTCTCGACGTCTATACACAGGTCTGGCGCAGGGCTGCCGGCTACGACCCGGAGCGCGGAAGCGTGACCGCATGGCTGCTCACCATCGTCCGGAGCCGATCTATCGACAAAGTGCGCTCCGCTGGAAAAGCGGGCGACGCCCCGACGGACGCGGCGGATCCCGAAGAGCATAACGGCTATGGGCCAACAGCGGCGCCGGGTATGGGCTGCCCTGAATACACTGAAACCGAAAGCAGCGACGTGCGCTGGAGCTTGCTCGCGCCTTCGCGGCTGGCTGATGGACCGAATCGCGCCAAAGGCGGCACGCGGGTGCTGGTCCGTTCTAACAAACGGACTTGGCAGCCCGTGCGGCAACTTTTCGTGGATGAGACTACCGGCTATGTGACGTCTCTGGTGAACATTGCTACGTGCTCGACGGCGATCTGGTCTTCCACGACCACGTGCTCGAAGCCGGGGATTACAAAGTAGCGTTGGCCAGTACGGCGCACTCGACGTCAGCGGGATGAAATAATTCCAGCCTGACGCGCCACGGGGCGGGACGTGGACGTCCCGCGCAGGCGTGGACGCCTGACCCCACAAAGAAAGCGGCTTGCCGGCAATCCGATTTGCGCTCCTGCCCGTATCTCATAACTTAGAGAGGCTGGCATGGCCAAGCGGCTATTAACACTTGCGACTCTTTGTGCCGCGGCGGCGTGGTCTCAGACTGCGCCCGTTGCGTCGGCGACGGACAGGCAGATTCAGACCCTTCAAAACCAGGTAAAAGCAGCACCAGGCGATTACCTTGGATATGCCGGGTTGGGCTCCGCTTTTTTCCAGAAGGCCAGGGAAACCGGCGACATCGCTTATTACGAACTGGCCGAACAAACCCTGAAGAAGGCGCTCGAACTGGCGCCCGAAGACTTCCGGGCCGCGGATCCGCTGGTTGACATGGCATTGGTGTACATGGGTGAACATCGCTTTACGAACGCCCTTGCCAGCGCACAAAAAGCGATCGCCTTAGGCTCGGGAAATCTGGCGGCATTTGCCATCGAAGGGGACGCCTACACCGATATGGGAGATTACGGCGAGGCCGCGGCGGCCTACAACACCCTGCAGACTCTGGGCCGGAAGATCTCATCGCCGTTAAAGCTCGCATACATCAGCGACAGCCGCACGGCATATCTGGCTTTCCTGCACGGCGATTCCACGGAAGCTATCCGGCTGATGAAGAGCTCCATTGCGGCCGCGCTACAAACCAACGTTCCCCGGGAGAACCTCGCGTGGCTCTACTTCGAATTAGGTGAACGCTACTTTCAAACCGGCGAGCTCGAAAATGCCGGTTTGTCGTATCAGTCGGGCATGATAGCCGACGCTAATCACTATCGGTCTATCGCCGGCCTGGCGAAAGTACGTGCGGCACAGGGAAAATTCGATGAATCCATTCAGCTCTATCAACGCTCGCTTGCCATCATACCGTTCCCTGTTTACGTCGCTGAATTGGGCGACGTTTATAAGAAGATGGGACGGACGGCCGAGGCGCAGCAGCAGTACGACCTGGTGGAGTACATCGGGCATCTTAGCAAGCTAAATGAGGTGCTGGCCAACCGCGAACTGGCCCTGTTCTACGCAGATCAGAACATCAAGCTGGCGGAGGCCCTGGAGCTGGCGCGAAAAGAACTTGAACTCCGGCACGACGTTTACACGTGGGACGCCCTGGCGTGGGTCCTCTACCGGAATGGCCGGTTCCAGGAAGCGGCCGGATGCGGTAGACAAAGGCCTCGCCTTGCACACCAACGATTCGCTGATCCTGTTTCATGCCGGCATGATCTATCACAGCCTGGACAAGGACTCCGATGCGGAAGACTTTCTGCGCCGTGCGTTGAAAGCCAACCCGCATTTCCACGTCTTTCAAGCTGAAGTAGCCAACCGCACTTTAGAAGACATCTCTCAATCCCGCAACAGAAACTTGAGGTCGAGCAATGCGGAACGATAGAAGCGCGCACCGCCGGCGAGGCTTGCTCTTGCTGCTGTTAGTTTTCGTTCTGGCCGCGGCGGCGGCGTTCGCCCATCCTATGGGAAATTTCAGCGTGAATCATTATGCGAAGATCGGCATTGGAACGAGGTCGGTTGAGATCCGCTATCTGGTCGACATGGCTGAAATTCCGACCTTTCAGGAGATGCGGCGGTTCGACATCACTCCCAAGGCTGATGACACCAGCGCCTCCGGCTACCTCGACAAACAGGATCGGCTCTTGAGGGCAGGACTCTCTTTGGAGAGCGACGGCCAACCTATCCCACTAGAGACGTTATCCCGACATATCGAATTCACCGACGGCGCCGGTGGTCTGCCTACGATGAAACTCGCGTTTGTGTTCCGAGCTAAGCTTGACGCTGCCGGGAGCGCTCATAACCTCTTGTACCGCGATGATAATTTTCCAGGCCGGGCCGGCTGGAAAGAGATCGTGGTGGTGGCTGACGGAGTTGTCGATTTTGAATAGTTCGGCTCCGGCTACCGACCGAAGCAATGAGCTGACCACGTACTCAAGCGATGCGTTGAACAGCCCCCCGCAATTACTATCGGCCCTGGTTGGCTATAGGACGTCAATCCCGGGGCCGGAAATGGTGGCTTCCGCGCCAACGGTCACTCGCGCGCCGAACGCGAGACATCGGTTGCCCACACTGCAAAGACAGCATCGGTCTGCAGATGCAATCACGCCGTCTGATCTGAAGATCGTCGTTCCGCCCACAGTCGCGGCTCACGCCAGTAACACTCCTCGCAGCCGCTTTACCGAGCTAATTTCGACGCAGGGTAAGTTGAGCCTGTGGATATTGTTCACATCCGCTCTGATCGCCGCGGGGCTGGGCGCGCTGCACGCCCTTGAGCCGGGACACGGCAAGACCTTGGTAGCCGCATACCTGGTGGGTTCGCGCGGTACGGCAAGACATGCGGTGTTGCTGGGAATCGTGGTCACTGCCGCGCACACGGCGGGCGTATACCTATTAG
This sequence comes from Bryobacterales bacterium, assembly GCA_963818855.1. Lineage (GTDB taxonomy): Bacteria > Acidobacteriota > Terriglobia > Bryobacterales > Bryobacteraceae > Bog-159. The sequence goes on from CAWFUH010000004.1 coordinate 34,981, forward strand.
GCGTCCTGACTCTCTATGCATCGCGATACATCGTTCCCGAGCATCTCTATCCATGGCTTGGCGCAATTTCCGGCCTGAGCGTCGCCGGACTCGGTATATTTACATTCTTAAAGCGCTGGACCGGAGAGACCGGCGAACATTCACACGCTCCGGGCGAGCGGCACTCACATTGGTTTCTCGCGATGTCCAGGCCAGCGGCGCCCATTGAGCCAGCCAATAGCGCCGTGTCATTGCGTGAGCTGTGCATGCTGGGTGTCACGGGAGGCATCGTGCCATGTCCGGCCGCGCTGGTCGTCTTATTGAGCGCGTTTTCTCTTCACCGGATAGGTTTCGGGTTATTCCTGATCACCGCATTTAGTTTGGGACTGGCGGCCGTGCTGGTCGCGGTCGGGCTGACGATGGTCTACGCCAAACGTGCACTGTCATCCCGTATGCAGGCGCAAAACCCTGCCTTCCGCTTTCTTCCTTTCTTGTCATCCGCGTGCATGGTGGTGCTTGGTGTGGGAATTACGCTATCTGCGGTTGTATCGGTGCACATCGGGCAAGGCCTTCTCTCGAGAGACAAACTACTCCCGTTCGTAACGGTAATTTTGCTGGGATTATTCCTGGGGATGCGTCATTCGACGGACCCCGACCACGTAGTGGCGGTATCCACCATTGTGAGCCGCCAACAGTCCATCCGGGGTTCGGCAGCAATTGGGTTGCTATGGGGGCTAGGGCACACAGTGACAATATTTCTGGTTGGTTCCGCAATTATTGTCTTTGGTGTCGTGATTCCACCCCGTCTCGGATTATCTATGGAGTTTTGCGTTGCCCTGATGTTAGTCCTGCTTGGGGCACTGAATCTAACAGGCGCCATACACTGGGTAACAGACCGTTTTACTCCGCAGAAAGCCACGCCGGCTGCATTCCTACCAGCCGTTTCGCTTGACAAGGCTATCGGGAATCTCGGCCTTTACCAGACTATTCGGCCGTTAGTGGTGGGCCTCGTACATGGCCTGGCCGGTTCGGCGGCGGTTGCCCTTTTAGTGCTTTCCACCATCAAGAGTCCTCTCTGGTCTACTGCTTACCTGCTCGTTTTTGGTGTAGGAACAATGGCTGGGATGATGTTTATGACTGTCGCCATCTCTGTACCTATGGTCTACACAGGCAAGAGATTCTTCAAGATCAACCGGCACCTCACCGCAATTTCGGGTCTTGCCAGCGTGGTTTTCGGCATGTTTCTTGTCTACCACATAGGCTTTGTCGACGGGCTATTTACGTCCCAAGTGCGCTGGATTCCGCAATAACTGGCGTACTTATGGTGCATTGCACTTCTTCCTATAAATATGTCACTACGTCAAATCCGCTTTCACTCGTCCGAACGTAATCATAGACACGCGGACAAACCGAGGGAACTGCGGAGTGTTGTAGCCGCAGGCAGTCAATCCAGCGGCGACGTCTGCGAATCCTGTTAGAGGGGTATTTCATTGAGAAAACACAAGTCAATCGCGGCCTTCGTCGTGCCGCTGCTCATGCTGGCGCCTGCCGGCGTTTTTGCATCGAGCCATCGCGAAGCGCCAATTACGGCATTGGATCATAGCGCGGATGTTACCGACTGGTACGCCTTCGTGAGCTATGACAATCCCAACAACGTCACGTTTATTCTGAACGTTGACCCGCTCCTCGAGCCGGCCAACGGTCCAAACTATTTTCCTTTCGATCCCAGCGTGCTTTACCAGATGCTGATCGACAACAACCAGGACGGAAAACCGGACGTGGTCTTCCAGTTCCGCTTCACCACCGACATCCGCTTGCCTAAGCTCTACACCGGATTCATAGGCGGCGGCCTCGCCGGAATCCCGTCGATCACCTCCTTGAGTGGCCCGGGATCGGACGGTTTGAGCCTCAGGCAGACCTACACCGTAACGATGGTCAAGAATGGCGTATCGAGCTGCCTGAACTGCGGGCAAACTCTTTATGCGGTTCCGTCTAACGTGGGTCCGGCGACGATGCCGAACTACCCGGCGCTGTTCAACCAGGGAATTTACAGCCTGGGCAATGGCATCAAAGTATGGGCCGGAACGGCGGACGACCCATTCTTTATCGACCTGGGAGCCGCATTCGACTCTCTGAACTTTCGCAGCGGAATCGGTCCCGTGTTGCCTCCTTCCATCGACGCCGACGATACTCACAACTACGCGCCTGACGCCGTGGGCGGCTACAACGTCAACTCGATTGTGCTGGAAGTCCCCATCACGATGCTGACGGTGGACGGGCAACTGCACTCTGCCGGCGAAAAGCAGGCTGTCATCGGAACCTATGGCAGCACCTCGCGCGCTGGAATGACGGTGCGGCGGTCGCCGAATCCGGATGTAAACTCCGGCGCTTTCCAACAGGTGAACCGCGAAGGCAATCCGTTGATCAACGAACTGATCATTGGCACCGGCTCCAAAGATCGCTTTAGCATGGATCTTCCAGTGAACGACTCGCAGTTCGCGAACTTCGTTCTCGAGCCCGTGCTGGCAGCGGTATTCAGCTCTGCCGGTATCCCGGTGGCGCCGAATCCCCGCACTGACTTGCTGATCCTGGCGCAATATGAGGCTCCCATCTGTCCCGGGTGTGGACCAAGCGATGCAGGGCCGGTGGCCGACCTCCTGCGCCTCAATACCGGCATCCCCCCGACCCCGGTCGGCAGCCAAAAGCGACTCGGTTTTCTGGCAGGCGACACCGCGGGCTATCCCAACGGCCGCCGTCCGGTCGACGATGTGTTTGATATCTCCGCGCGAGCCGTCGAGGGCATCCTGGTGAGTTCCTCGAGTTACGGTCTGGCGCTCGGAGACGGCGTGCAGACCAAGACGGAAGGATTCAACAATTCCTTCCCTTATGTTATGCCGGCCAACAATGGGCGCGACAGCGCTCACATTGGACCTGGACAAGCAGGCTGCACCGGACAACCGGGCGGTATCTGCCCCGTGCAATAAACAAAACTTGTGGCCGCCGTGCTGGGAACGGCGGCCACGATTTTCTATCAAAATGAGGCATGCCATGAAGAGAATCTTTTCCGTGCTATTTATGATGGGCGCTGCGTTCGGCGCAAGCGCAGACCTTTCACCAGCGGCGCATAGCATCGCGGAAGCCAACAAAGTAATCAAAGACAAACCCGCGCAATATACGAGTTACAACCTTCTGGCAACGGCGCTGGTGCGCCGCGCACAGGAGACCGCCGACGACAGTTACTACGTGCAAGCCGAAGACGCGGTGAGGAAGTCACTGGAATTATCGCCGCATAACTTCGATACCGGGAAGATACAAGTCTCCATCTTACTGGGTGAACATGAGTATCCGGCCGCACTCGAAGCCGCCAGGACAATGAACAAGCAGGTTCCAGACGATGTCATGGTCTACGGCTTGTTGACCGACGCGAATGTGGCGCTGGGCAATTACAAGGACGCGGAAAACGCCGCGCAGTGGATGCTCAATCTTCGCCCCGGGAATTTGCCTGCGTTGATCCGCGCAGCCCATCTACGCGAATTGTTCGGTGATGCGGAAGGTGCATATGAACTGATGGAGATGGCCTATCAGTCGACGGTGCCGACGGAGACAAGCGAGCGCGCCTCGCTCCTCACACAGATGGGCCATCTACGGTTCGCCTCCGGCAACACCGAAGCGGCGGAAAAACTGTTCCAGCAGGCGCTGACATCTTTTCCAGGCTATTACTCCGCGCTGGGAAATCTAGCCCAAGTTCGCGTCGCCCAAAAGCGTTACGAGGACGCGGTGGTTCTGTTACAGCGGCGCTATGAGGCCGCACCGCGCGCGGAGTACCGCTATGACCTGGCCGAAGCGCTGCGATTGGCGGGCCGCGCCGACCAAGCGCAGAAGGCGTTCGCGGAATTCGAAACGAGAGCGCTTACGGAATCGAGCAAGAGAGAAAACTCCAACCGCGAACTGATCTTCTACTATGCCGATCACGCGCACCAACCTGCCAAAGCTCTGCAAGTGGCGCAACAGGAGTACGCCTGGCGCCACGATGTATACACGCTGGACGCTTATGCCTGGGCATTGCATGTCAATGGCGAGGATGTGGAGGCGCGCAAGCAGATGGAGACCGCCTTGGCCGTAGGAATTCGAGATGCAAGGCTTTTCCGCCATGCAGGTGAAATCGCCGCGAAGGCTGGAGATCCGGGAGCGGCCAGACGCTATCTGAAGCAGGCAGCGGAACTGAATACCGTGGACGCAGAGCAGGCCCGGATCACTCTGGACGGCCTTGCGCACTGATACAGTGCGGCGGTATTACGAAAGGTTTGTTCGTGCTACGATTGGCGAGGAGGCGTAGGGGCGTGTTGACTTGGAGGGGGGAGTTGGCGCAGGTGGTCTTCCTGGTTCTGCTGGCGGCGCGCCTGGCAGGAGCCCTCGCCGGCGGTAGTATTTCGGGCACCCTCAAGGATACTAGCGGCGCCGTAATCCCAGACGCCCAACTCACCCTCGTTAATGCGGCGCTCAAAGCCGAGTTCAAGGCGGCTTCCGACGCGCGGGGATTCTACGCGTTCCCCGCCATCCCGGTGGGTCATTACGATCTGACAATTGAAGCTCGGGGATTCAAAACGGAGCAAGAGAGAAATCTGGCAGTGGATACCGATGCAGCTGTCAGTTTAGACGCAGTGTTGCAAATCGGACAGCAAACCGAGAGCGTAACGGTCATTGAGACGGAGGGCGACCTCCAGACGCAGGTGGATACCGTGGCGACCCACCTTGGCAACGTCATGTCGGACGGCCAGCTCGAGGCGATTCCTTTAAACGGCCGCAGCTATACCGATCTGCTGGCGATTCAGCCGGGCGTCAGCCCCATCACCACTCTGACTCCCACTTCGGTGATCATGGCGGGAGTCACCGGGACCATCAACCCTTCCGGCGATCTGAACCCGGGAGACGTTTCGATCGATGGACAGCGAGAATCATCCAACGGTTTCATGGTGAACTCTATCGACGTCGAAGAGCATATGAACGGAGGCACCTCCGTCATTCCAAATCTTGATTCCATTCAACAGCTTCGCGTGCTCACTAATAACTTCGACACCGAATATGGTAACTACAACGGCGGCTTAGTGAGTGTGGTAACGAAGTCCGGCAGCAACTTTCTGCATGGCGAAGCTTTTGAATTCCTGCGGAATACGGACTTGGACGCCAGAAATTACTTCGACGATGTCCGCGGCGCGTTCCAACAGAACCAGTTTGGCGGTGTGATCGGCGGGCCGATCCGAAAAAATCGGGTGTTTTTCTTTCTCGATTATCAGGGAACCCGTACTAAGGAAGGCATCGCCTCTCCGGTAACATCGGTACCCTCCCTGCAGGATCGCGCCGGTAACCTGAGCGACATGGCGAGTTCTTTAACCGGCACGGTGAGCGGAGCGTACATCGCCAGCCTGCTGACGCAAAAACTGGGATACGGGGTCTCGGAGGGCGAGCCATACTATACGCCCGGCTGTGCCAGCCCGCTCACTTGCGTCTTTCCGAAAGCAATCATTCCGGGCGATGCATGGTCCACGCCGGCTGCGAAGCTGTTGCCATATATTCCGGCGCCTAACATCGGCGCGAATCTGTTTGCGACCTCCGCATACCCTGAATCCGTTAGAGACGATAAGGCAGGCAGCCGGATCGACGCAAATACGAGATGGGGGCAAATCTCCGGTTACTACTTCATCGATAATTACCGGCTGGATAATCCATATCCCGGCGGCCAGGGCGGCGCCAGCATACCCGGCTTTGACGCGCTCACCATAGGTCGGGCGCAGATGATCACGCTGGGTGACACGAAGGTGCTGGGCGCTTCCGCCGTGAACGAATTTCACGCGGGTTTTCTGCGAAATGTGAACAATGTTGGCCAGCCGCGGGGCGGCGCGGGAGTGACTCTACAGTCGCAGGGCTTTGTGACTGGATTGGGTACGCCGGGCATCGTCGTCCAGGCGCCGCAATTCGAAGGCGTCGAGAATATTGTCTTTCCTTCCTTTGTCATGGGCGTTCCGATCACCAATCTGGATCAGTGGAATAACACGCTATATTTCAGCAATACGATATCGAAGGTCGTCGGGACGCACACACTCAAGTTCGGCGGCGAATTCCATGCCGATCAAGTCAATGAAAACCCTAACGCCACGTTCAACGGGACTTTCAACATCGACGGCACGCAAACCGGTTCACCATTCGCCGACTTCCTGTTAGGTTTTCCCAGTAACTTCACGCAAACCACCGGGCAGCGCTTCTATCTGCGGAACCGCTATGGCGCTGCCTTTGCGGAAGACAGCTGGCGCGCGCGGAATAATCTGACTCTGAACTTCGGCTTGCGCTGGGACTTGATTATGCCCTGGCGGGAGAAGTACAACAACATACAGACTATCGTTCCGGGCGAGCAATCGGTCCTCTATCCCAACGCGATCCCGGGGTTAGTTGTGCCTGGCGATCCGGGAATTCCTTCGACGCTCTCGCCTACCCAATACCACAACTTTGCGCCGCGCATCGGCCTGGCATACGCACCCAGCTTCCGCGATGGGTTTTGGAAGACTCTGCTGGGCGGCCAGGGAAAGAGCAGCATTCGCGCCAGCTACTGCATGTTTTATACAGCCTTTCCGGGATTGAGTGCCGGCATCATGTACGGCGTGCCCCCGTTCGGCTATAACTATCTGAGTCCGGCGCCCCCCTTGTTTGCCACCCCATTCATCACGGCCGCGAATGGCAGCCAGAACACCAATCCGTTCCCGCTGGACTTCCCGCCGCACAACGTTTCCGCGCAGAATCCATTTACCAGTTTCAATTTTGCGGCGGTAACTCCGATCAGCGCCGATCCTTACTTCTACTACCGCAATAGCGTTCCGTATACGGAAAACTATATGTTTTCGCTACAGCGCCAGATCGCGGGCGATGCGCTGTTGACTGTCAGCTACGTGGGAAACGAAGGGCATCACCTGCTCGTGTTGGTCCCCACAAACGTGGGCAATCCGGCGCTGTGTCTGGGTCTTAACCGACCGGATGAAGTGGCCCCCGGCAGCGCCACATGCGGACCTTTCGGCGAGGACTCCGTCTACACCTCGGCAGCGGGCAAGGTTTATCAGGGTACCCGTGTGGGCTTAGGGCAGAACTTTGGATCGATGACCGCGCAGAAATCAGTCGGCAATTCGGACTACAATGCTCTGGAAGTCAGCCTGCGTTTCATCACTGGCAAGCGGACCACGCTTCTACTCGGCTATACCTACTCGAAGTCAATCGATGAGGCGTCTAATCTAGGCGAGCAGACTAATCCATTCAATGCCAGCCTGACGCGCGTGATCTCCTCGTTCGACATGAAACATAACTTCGTGGCGACTTATACTTATGCCTTGCCATTCGACCGATTGTTTGGGCGCAGCCGTGTCACGGAAGGGTGGAGCGTGTCGGGCACTACCCGGTTCACCACCGGCCTCCCTGTTACACTGGCCGACGATTCGGACCGGTCACTCCTGGGAACGCTGGGCAACGGCGTCAATAACGAACTGCTGGACACGCCCGAGATTTCGTCCGGCCCGCTCGATTTCAATACTAACCCACGCAATGGCAGGCCGGAATTCAACACCAGCCTCTTCGCGCCGGAAACGCTCGGACAATTGGGCAACGCAGCGCGCCGCTTCTTCTACGGCCCCGGGATTGATAACTTCGATATGCAGGTCACCAAGACAGTGCGGTTCACCGAATCCAAATCGCTCGATATCCGCGTCGAAGCATTCAATGTATTCAACCACGCGCAGTTCTACGGGCCGTCGGCCGTGGATGGCGAGATCAACGATCCGAGTTTCGGCCGGGTGGTGAGCGCGGCTGCCCCGCGTTTGGTGCAACTGGCGGCCAAGTTTCATTTTTAGCAAACCATGAGACGACAATCCGGTACGATCGCATTCATGTTGTGCGCTACGGCGGCGCAGTTATGCCCGCAGATGGCCGGGCCTAAGCCCTTGGCGCGGCCGCTGGCGTGTGCAAAGGCCGAGTGCCCCATGCTGGAGGGCGCGCCGCAAACCGCGGGGATGCGCAGCGGCTTCGTCCGCCTGCAGCCGGGTGAGACAGTGGGCTGGCACACCACGGGTCAGCACGAAGAGGCGCTGGTGATTCTGCGCGGCGAGGGCGCGGCCCTGATCGAGGGACAGGCGCAGCAGAGCTTTGTTGCGCCTGCCTTCGCGTATATTCCGCCGGTGACTCGCCACAACGTTTCGAACACTGGAAAGACAACATTGGAATACGTGTACGTGGTGGCGCCTGTAAGCGGGGCGAAGCCTCTCGAACGGCCTTAGGGCGTCCGTATAATATACATATGGACCGGGACACGATGGAGTTTTCCCAGAAGCTGTTCGATTCGTTCCAGCGCGAGATGCATCAGGGGTTCGATGGCGCCGGAAACGGCCGGGAGCCACGGGCCATCCCATGAGACCTGTCGCTGTAATCGGTATCGGCAAGACGGCGTTCGGCGCATTCCCGGACCGCGATCTTCGTTCGCTCGCGGTAGAAGCCGGCGAGAAGTGCCTCGATAACGGACACGCCGCTCCATCCCGGGTGGACGCATTCTTCCTCGGCAATTTTGCCGGCCCTTCATTTGTTGGCCAGAATCATCTGGCGCCATATATTTCGACGGCGCTCGGTATTCAAGGCGTGCCGGCCACGCGTGTGGAGGCGGCTTGCGCATCGAGCGGGTCGGCGTTCTTCCATGCTTATACCGGCGTCGCCAGCGGCGTGTACGATACGGTGCTGGTGGTGGGTGTGGAGAAGATGACCTCGCAACCCACCCCCCGGGTGACCGAGATCCTGGCGGGCGCGGGCGATTGCGCCGGTGAAATCAAGGCCGGTTCCACATTCGCCTCGTTGTTTGCCATGATCGCGCGGCGCCATATGTACCAGTTCGGGACCACGCGCGAGCATCTGGCAGCGGTGGCCGTGAAGAATCATGCTAACGGCGCGCTGAATCCCGATGCGCAGATGCGCAAAGCCATCACCATGGAGCAGGCCATGGCAGGCAAGCCCATTGCCGATCCGCTGACCCTTTACGATTGTTCGCTGATCAGCGACGGCGCGGCCGCGGTGCTGCTGGCGCCCGCCGAGCGCGCCGGTGAATTTACCAATAAACCGGTGCGCGTGCTGGGAATCGCGCAGGCTTCCGATTTTGTGGCGCTCGACGAAAAACCCGACATCACCACTTTCCCGGCGGTGCGGCTCGCTTCGCAGAAGGCCTATGAAATGGCAGGCGTGGGGCCGGCGGATATACAACTCGCGGAACTGCACGACTGCTTCACCATCGCCGAGATAATCGCTATCGAAGACCTGGGCTTTGCGCCGCGCGGCGCAGGCGGTCCGTTCACACTGGAAGGCCACACGGCGCGCACGGGCGATAAGCCGATCAACACCAGTGGCGGGCTGAAGTCCAAGGGGCATCCGGTGGGCGCGACGGGCGCGGCACAGATCTGCGACCTGGTGCTACAGATGCGCTGTGAAGCCGGCGCCCGGCAGGTGCCACGCCATTCTCTGGCGCTGGCGCAGAACCTGGGTGGATCGGGCGCCACCTGCGTGGTGACGATTTTGGGAACGGTATGAGCGACGCCACTGGAACGGTATATACGGAAACGGTGATCTACTCGGCGACCGAGGCGTTCGCCGCCGAGGTGCCCTATCAGACGGCCATCGTGACGCTGGATGCCGGTGGCCGCGTGACGGGGCGGATTCTGGGCGAGCGCGTAGGGATCGACGACCGCGTTACGCGAGTGGAAATCCGCGGCGGCGTGCCGTTCTTTAAGAAGATCGCATGAAGCTCGCCAAACGCATGGACTATGTTGCGGTGGAATCCGCGTTTGACGTATTGGTGCGGGCGCGGGCGCTCGAGGCGCAAGGGCGCAACATCATCCATTTGGAGATTGGCGAGCCGGATTTCCCCACGCCGGCGCACATTGTCGAAGCGGCCAAGCGTGCGCTCGACGAGGGCTGGACGCGCTACGGTCCGCCGCAAGGTTTCGCCGAGTTGCGGGAAGCCGTAGCGGAAGATGTTTCGCGGCGGCGCGGCATCTGTGTGGGGCCGGAGCATGTTTCGATCGTGCCGGGCGGCAAGCCCATGATCTTCTTTCCCATGCTGGCGCTCCTGGAGCCGGGTGATGAGGTCATCTACCCGAATCCCGGATTTCCGATCTACGAATCGATGATCCGGACGCTGGGCGCCACGCCGGTTCCCATACCGGTGGTGGAGAGCCGCGGGTTTTCGCTCGATCTGAACCTGCTGCGCGACAAGCTCGGCTGCCGGACCAAGATGCTGGTGCTGAATTCGCCGCACAATCCCACCGGCGGAGTGATTCCGGTAGAGGACATGCGCGCGATTGCCGAGATGGTGCGGGATCGCGATCTGATCGTGCTGTCCGACGAAATTTATTCGCGCATCTATTACGAACACGCGCCCGTTTCGATCGCGAGCTATCCAGGCATGGTGGAGAAAACCATTATTCTGGACGGATTCTCGAAAACCTACGCGATGACCGGGTGGCGCCTGGGTTACGGCGTAATGCCGGTGTGGCTGGTGGAGGCGGTCAACAAACTGATGGTGAACTCATGTTCGTGCGTGGCGAGTTTTACGCAACGGGCGGGTATCGCGGCGCTGCGTGGTCCGCAGGAGCCTGTGGACGCGATGATCGCCGAGTTCCGGCGGCGGCGCGATGCGATCTGTGCGGGTCTGAACCGGATTCCGGGTTTCCACTGTACGGTTCCGGGCGGCGCGTTTTATGCGTATGCCAACGTGCGGGACGCCGGCATGCCGTCAAAGGAGATGGCAGACTTTCTGCTGCAGGAGGCTGGGGTAGCGAGCCTGGATGGCGGGTCGTTCGGTGATTGCGGAGAAGGTTATCTCCGCTTCAGTTACGCGAATTCGCTTGAGAATTTGATGGAGGCGGTGGCGCGCATGGAGAAGGCGGCGATGCGGTGGGAGGGTGCGGCGGGCGCGGAGTTAGGCGGCGCGAACCGATAGACTAACAATGGAACCGAGGCCGCCTTGGACCACGAATTCCGTATTCAGCTACTCGAGAGAAACTGCTCACCTGAAGGAGATGCAGCGTCTATTAGTAGGTGATCACGCGGATATGGTGGCGGCTCTGCTGCGGGAGCCACGGAACGGAAAAGGCTTCGCCTAGATATCCGGCCTACATCTCACGCCGGCCTTCCATGGCCTTCCACATGGTGACTTCGTCGGCGAATTCGATATCGCTGCCGACCGGAATTCCCATGGCGATGCGCGACACCTTCACTCCGAGCGGCTTCAGCAGCTTCGACAAATAGACCGCGGTCGCTTCGCCTTCCCCGGTGGGATTGGTCGCCACGATAATCTCCTCGATCTGGCCCCCGCCGATACGCTCCACCAGGCTCTTGATCTTGAGTTGCTCCGGTCCGATACCCTTCAGAGGGGACAGCGAACCGTGCAGCACGTGATAGAGACCTGAGAACTGGCGAGTGCTCTCGATGCCCAGGATATTGGGAGCCTCTTCTACTACGCAAAGTACTTTCTGGTCGCGGTTGGGATCGCGGCAAAACACACACAGCTCGCCGTCGCTGATGTTATTGCAGATGCGGCAGAGGCCCAGCTTGTCCTTGACGTCCAGCAGCGCTTGGGAAAGCTGTTCGGCATCCTCACGCGAGGCGCGCAAAACGTGAAACGCCAGGCGCTGCGCCGACTTCTGGCCGATACCGGGCAGCCGCTTGAATTCGTTGATCAGCCGCGCCAGCGGCTCCGCGAAGTCCGGCATGGATTAGAACAGGCCGGGGGGCAGCCCCATGCCGCCCATGATCCCGCTCATCTTCTGCTGGCTTTCTTCGTCCACCTTCTTGGCGGCTTCATTGCAGGCGGCCAGCACCATGTCCTGCAGCATCTCGACATCGCCCGCCACTTCCGGGTCGATCTTCACGCCCAGCACGTTCTTATGTCCATCCATGCTGACGGTGACCATGCCCCCGCCCGCCGAGGCCTCCACCCGGATCTGGGCGATCTCCTGCTGCATGCGCTCCTGCATCTGCTGCGCCTGCTTCATCATCGACTGCATGTTGCCCGGTAGTTTCACTTAAGCTACTCCTTTAGGTTGCGCACCGTGCGGACTTCTCCGCCGAATACATCGCGAAAGCTCTGCACCTCGGGATTGGCCAGCGCGCGCCGCGATACTTCATCTTCCTGAGCGGCGGGCGCGGCCCCAAGCCGGGGTGGATCCGGTGCGCTGGCGTCGGAAATCGTAACTTTGATCTTAAGCGGTTTGCCGGCGATCTGCCGCACCGCCTGGTTGATATCCGCCTCTCGCATCGCAATGGAGAATTCCCGCGGTGTGGTGAACCGCAGCTCTCCATTGGCTTCGGTAACCTCCGAATGTTCGATGGCATCGGCCGTGAAAGTCATGCCGAGTTCCATGAGCGTGGTGTGGAGCTTATCGCGCCAGGCACTAACTGCGGGGGGCACGGGTGGTGGGTTGTGGGTGATGGGTGATGGGGACGGCGCGGGACGCTGAGCGGCGGGCGCTGGTTTCGCCGGGCTTCCCCGCTGCCGCGCCGCCGCGTCACCGCCGAGGCCGGCCAGGGCTTCCTCAATAGGCAACAGCCGTCCCGCTTGCACCATGCGCAACAGGCCGAGTTCGAGGTGAAAACGTGGTTGCAGCGAGAACTGCAAGTCGCGAAAGAGATCGAGCGAGAGTTGCAGATAGCGGGTTAAGTCCTCTTCGGAAAATTGTCCCGCCACCTGCGCGAGGGTTTGCCGCTCGCCGGACGACGCCGCGATGAGGCGCGTATCGCCGCCCGCGATTTTGGCCACCAGCAGATTCCGGAAGTAACGTGCCAACTCGCGGCTGAAATGCTGCAGGTTTTGCCCATTCCGCTCCAGTTCGTTCACCACTTCGAGCATGCGCGGCGATGCCCCCTCCGTCAGCGCCTGACTCACCTGCCCCAGCGCATCGAGCGAGAACGCGCCCAGCAACCCACGCACTTCCGACGCGCGCAAAGTATCGCCACAGCAGGCGATCGCCTGATCGAGTGCCGAAAGCGAATCGCGCACGCTGCCTTCGCCGGCCTGCGCCAACACCGCCAGCGCCTCCGCATCCGCCTGGATGCCCTCCTGCTGGCAGATCCACGCCATGCGTTCCACCAATGCGTCAAACTCCACGGATCGAAAGCTGAAGTGCTGGCAACGTGACGCGATGGTGGCGGGAATCTTGTGCGCCTCAGTCGTGCAGAGCATGAATACGGCCCAGGAGGGCGGTTCTTCTATGGTCTTGAGCAGCGCGTTAAAGGCTTCGTTGGTGATCTGGTGCGCTTCGTCGATGATGAAGACCTTGTAACGGTCGCGCGCCGGCTGGTAGCGGACGTTCTCGCGCAACTCGCGCATCTCGTTGATGCCGCGATTGGATGCCGCGTCGATCTCGATCACATCCACCGATCCGCCCGCCGCGATTTCCTTGCAGCTCGCACAAACGCCGCATGGCTGGTTTGTGGGACCGTTCACGCAGTTCAGGCAGCGGGCCAGAATGCGCGCCACGGTGGTCTTCCCGGTCCCGCGCTGCCCCGAGAAGATGTAACCGTGCGCGATCCGGTTCTGCGCAATAGCGTTTTCGAGCGTGGTCTTAACATGCTCCTGATTCACCACGTCTGCGAACGATTGGGGCCGGTATTTCCGGGCGATGACCTGGTACATGGGTGGGTAATTGCCAGGCTGCGGCCCGGCGAATGGATACCATCCGCCGCCCATCAGCCTGACAACCGACTATCGTAACACGGCCTCCCGGCCAAACCCGGTTTTCAGAAAGCGCTAGTCGTGGCGACCGCCCAACGGTATGCCGAATTGGGCCCAAAACGAATTGCCCATGGGCCGGTTTTCGGTCAGGAAATCCTTTTCATACTTCAAGGCCATCGCGTAGTGGGCGAAATGATACCGGATCTCCGGACCGAATTCCATGTTGCGGCCACGATTGCCGTCAAGGTACGTGACGCCATTCTGCATGTCGTTCGTCATCTGTTGGTAATAGTAGCCGTTGAAGCCGAGCGCCAGTTTTTTGGTCACGTTGTGCATTCCGTCGAATTCCCAAAGGAATTCGCGGCCGGTGCGGTAATTTGTAGCGGGGTCGGTATAGTTGACGATGTATAAAAACCTGGAGCTCAGCTCCGTTTTGCCGTGGCCTGGCAGATAGGTAAGGGCGGCCGCGGGAGCCGTGGCGTAGTTATGCTGACCCACATTCACGAGATCTGTTTTATTGTAACTGAAGCCCGGCGTAAAGGCGTCCAAACCGTACCACCAGTGCAGGCTTCCCTTCGAGTATGCGACCAGCGTCTCGATATCGGGGTTCCCGAAGCCGACTTTGTCGCCACTGCCGAACGGAGCATCCATGTGGATGTTGAGAAAGGGTATAGCGCCCGTACTCACCAGCGCACCGCCCAGCAAGTGGACTCCCCAGTTATGGACCAACTTAGGTGCTACCGCGGCCACGCGCAAATGAAATCCGGGAAGCAAGGCACGGCCATTGGGGCCCGTTAGCTCGTTGGCCTGGTAGAAGTTCTCGAAGTTGGCTAGCAGCGTGCCGCCCGGACCGGGCAGCAAGCCCGGCATAACCGTCTCGACACCTGCCGGATACACACTTCCGCCGCCTACGGCCGCGTTTGCGATCCCGATGGTCAGCAGCGCTATCCCGAGGAGCGCCGCGGACCGGCCTCTCCCCACCCGCTGTTTCGCGACGGATTCAGCGTTACGATTGAACATCAACATTTAACACTCCTGGTCTGTAATCAAAACGGTCCGTGTTATCGCCGGCAGGGCTCCCCCAACACGCTCGCAAGCGAGCGCGTTCCGCTTTCATAACCAGATCGAACGATGCGCTCGAAATCTTTAGCGGGAGCCAGGACCGAAGGTAAACAGAAGGGTATAGACCCCACCAGACATGCGCTCCGTAAAGCCGTCGGACAGCCGAGCTATGTGCGAGCCGGTTCTAACGCCTGACAAACATGCCCGGGCTAAAGAAAACAGTCTCCTGACCGATACGTTTTAGGTGAGCCAACCGCCCGCACGCTCCGGGAATTGGCGCCGTTCTTAATGCTTGGCCGGTCACTCGCCGATGTATTTTGCAAGTGCCCGGTTTTAAAACGGAGAGGAAATTCAAATGATCCAGAAGATGGGCATGCGCACCAAGCTGGTTGCATGCTTCGGTTTGGTAGCGGCTGCCGCGACGACAGCATCCATTTATTCTTTGTCCAACATCCGGCAGGTCCGGCGCGATATCCAATCAGAGATCGTGGGCAGTGCCGCGCGTCTCGACCAGGCGCGGCTGACGGAGATCGGTCTGGGCAATATGCGCATCGCGATGCGCGGCGTGACCATTTTCGCAGCAGGACACAACGAGGATATGTTTGTTAAGTCCCAAGCGTTGTTTGACACCACGGCGGTCACGACTCGCAAAACCCTCGAGCAAATGAAGGCGGAGGCCGCGCCCGAGAATCGTGGCGCTGTTGAATCCATGCTGGCTGCCCTGGACCAATGGCATGCCAGCTTTCCTGAATTCGCTGAACTGTGCAACCGGGATGCGCAGCAAGCGAATATTTTTGCCTTGAAGAACTTCACGCCGAAGATGGACGCGCTTCAGAAGAATGCGAAGGAATTCGGCGACGCCAACGCTGCGCGCCGCGATAAAGGAATTGCCTCCGCGGAAGAAGACATTGAGCGCAACCAGGCCGTCACGCTGGTTCTGATCGGACTGGTGCTGCTGGCCGGCGGTGGAGGATTTTTCACGGTGATCGGATTGGCCCTTACGTTAAAGCAGATCGCGGAATCGGTGAACACCGGCGCCAGTCAGGTGGCTGCGGCGGCCGCGCAGGTCTCTTCCTCCAGTCAGACGCTGGCCGAGGGCGCTTCGAAAAATGCTGCATCTCTCGAAGAGACCTCTGCCTCCAGCGAAGAAATTCATGCCATGGCGCGCCGAAACACCGAGAATTCCACGAATGCAGCCGGGATCGTGGCTCGTTCCGAGGCCAAGTTCAGCGACACCAACCGGGCGCTGGACGAGATGGTCGTTGCCATGGGAGACATCAACGGTTCCAGCCAGAAAATTTCGAAGATTATCAAGGTCATCGACGAAATTGCGTTCCAGACCAACATCCTCGCCTTGAACGCAGCAGTGGAAGCGGCCCGGGCGGGTGAAGCCGGCATGGGATTTGCCGTAGTAGCGGACGAAGTGCGCAATCTGGCGCAACGCTGCGCCCAGGCAGCCAGGGATACGGCGGCACTCATTGAGGAATCGATTACCAGTTCAAGCGGCGGCAAGGCTAAGGTGGACCGCGTGGCCGAGGCCATCCGCGGCGTCACAGCGGAGGCCGCTCAGATCAAGGAACTCGTAGACGAGGTCAGCGGGGGCAGCCAGGAGTAGGCCCACGGGATTGATCTGATCAGTAAGGCAATCGTAGAGATGGAGCACGCTGGTCAAACCACCGCAGCCACAGCCGAACAAAGCGCGGCGGCAGCTCAACAACTCACGGCGCAGGCGCAGGTACTAAGTGAAACGGGGCGTCAAGTGCGCGTCCTGATGGAAGGCTCCGGCGGCACCATACGCAGTGCCGAACACCGTCTGCAAGAAGCCTGAAATTTCACGGCCGAGCTCGGCGAAAGTTGAGGAACGGGCGCCCAAAGTGCCAGGCCCCGGGTGATCCGCGGCACACAGGTTAAACCACTACCGTTGCTTCCTTCCGGACCTGGCGGGGTTTGCGGCCGCCTGTCGCACGGAGCCCGAGACCTGACAATTGAGTATCGTAGCATGCAGCCCCCTGTTATCCTGCAATAACGATGCTTGATCTTACGCGGCATCCGCATCGCCGCTTCAACCTGCTGAATGGAACGTGGGTTCTCGTCTCACCTCAACGCACCGAACGGCCGTGGCAGGGCCAGGTGGAGAAGAGCGCGCCGCCCGCACAGCCTGCTTACGATCCCAACTGCTATCTTTGTCCCGGCAATTCGCGCGCCGGAGGCGCTCGCAATCCGCCGTATGCCAGCACCTTCGTCTTCGATAACGACTTTGCGGCGCTGCTGCCCACCACGCCGTCCGCCACTGAAGAGCGCAATGGCCTGTTAATCGCTGCCGGCGAACCGGGCATCTGCCGGGTGGGCTGTTTTTCACCGCGGCACGATCTGAGCGTGGCGCGCATGAGCGTACCCGATCTCACGCGGGTGGTGGATGTTTGGGCTGAGCAATACGCCGAATTGGGCCGGCGCCCCGGCATCGGACACGTGCAAATCTTCGAGAATCACGGCGAGATGATGGGCGCCAGCAACCCGCATCCGCACTGCCAGATCTGGGCCAGCAGCATTATCCCCCCCGAGGTCGCCGCCGAGCAGCGCGCACAGGCGGCTTGGCGCGACGGGCATGGAAGCTGCCTACTTTGCGACTACCTGGCGCTGGAGCGCGAGTCCGGCGAACGCCTGGTCTGCGAAAACGAATCCTTCGCGGCGCTGGTCCCATTCTGGGCGGTGTGGCCCTTTGAGACGATCCTGATCAGCAAGCGCCATGCGACCGACATAGACGAATTTGACCAGGCCGAGCGGGGACGCCTGGCCGGAATCCTAAAGCGCCTCACCACACGTTACGACAATGTTTTTGAAGCGCCGTTTCCTTACACTATGGGCTTTCACCAGCGGCCCAGCGATGGCGCGGCCTACCCGGAATGGCATTTCCACGCGCATTACTATCCGCCGCTGCTGCGCTCGGCGACCATACGCAAATTCATGGTGGGCTTTGAAATGCTCGCCATGCCGCAACGCGACATCACCGCCGAGAGCGCCGCTGCCCGGCTGCGCAGCCTGCCGGAGATCCACTACCGCGAGGTTGAATGATGTAATCTGAAGGTGTGAGGTTCCTGCACCACATCTTCCTCCTGGTTGCGGCGGCCGAGATCAGTGTTCCGGCCATTCTGGGTGTGGCCATGATTAACAAAGAGTTGGACCGCGGCATCGCCATGGCAAGCGTGGCCGCTACTTCCCAATCGCTATTCTTTGCGGAGGCGGAAGAGGTGTACGTCCGGGTTAAAAGGGTGCTTCCGAGAATTAGCGGGCTCAAAAATGCCGATCACAGAGCGCTTGCCACCAGAGTGACCGATCTGCGCATGGCGCTGGAAATCGTGCCGGGCGCCGCGTCTAAGCTCCTCAGACCTGTTCCCATACCTCCACGCGTGCCGCACGCGTAGGCGCGTGTCTTCAGCCGTGTCGTTTCGACCCGAAGCTACAGGCACTCCAGTGATTGGCGACCAGGCAGAATACGATCTGCGCTGCGAGTGGGGTCCGGCAGGCATACGCCTGCTGTCACCGATCAGCGACGTGGTAATCGTAGTCGACGTGTTGTCTTTTTCGTCCGCCGTGGATGTGGCTGTCGCCCGGGGCGCGCAGGTGCTGCCCTATCGCTGGCGCGACGCTTCCGCCGCGGCTTTCGCCCAATCGAAGGGCGCACTGCTGGCAGGCGCGCGGTCCGCCGGAGGTTACTCTCTAGCGCCCGCGTCTTTGCAGCAGGTCCCCTCAGGCACAACTTTGGTGCTGCCCTCGCCGAACGGCAGCACGCTATCTTTGCTGGGCGGCGGCGTGACTATCTTCACCGCCTGCCTGCGAAACTGCCGCGCGGTGGCGGTCCATGCGCTGCGCCACGGACGGCACATCGCCGTAATCCCCGCTGGCGAGCAATGGGGCGATGCGACCCTGCGCCCAGCAATCGAGGATCTGATCGGTGCGGGAGCGGTGCTGGCCAGTCTGCCGGGACGGCCGTCGCCCGAAGCGCAAACGGCCGTTGCCGCATTCGAACGTTTCCGGCATAATTTAGGCGATGCCTTGGCCCGCAGCACATCGGGACAGGAATTAATAGGCCGCGGATTTCCGAGCGATATCGAAATAGCCGCCGAATACGCCGTTAGTGCGGCGGTCCCCTTATTAGTCGAGGATCGCTTCGGAGATGCGACAGGTGGCCCCGTGCCTTGAAGTGTTTTGCGGACCGTTTGCGCCGTATTGACTGGAGGCATGTGCCGCACGCCAGGAGGATTTCGACGCATGTTCGTTCGACCGGCTTTGGTTCGGTTTCCCGTTCCAGGCAGGCGCGCAAAACAGTGGTCGCTCCGGTTCGAAGCTAACCAAGGCCAGCAGCCCGCCCAAGTGAAATTCCTATCCCGCAGTAAAGACTGCACCGTTTTCCTGACGCCATGTGGAGCCACGCTTTCCCTCCAAAAGCCAAGCAGTGCGCGGGAATCTATTGGGAATCTCAAGCAAGAAGGCGGCAATCCCGCTGTCAGGCTGACAGCCACCGACCCGCTGCCGGGAAGAGTGAATTACATCCTCGGCAAAGACCCTGGTAAGTGGCGCACAATATGACTTCGTACTGTCGCCGGGCGCTCAGCCGGAAAGTGTCCGGCTGGCCGTGGAGGGCGGGGATCGCACCTGGGTCGATGAAGCCACCGGAGACCTGGTATTGGCGGCGGGCCAGCAGGTGCGCTACCATAGGCCGCCGGTGTACCAGCCGGGTACGGCGAACGCCGCGCGCCAGGAAGTGGGAGGCCGCTTCCAGGTACGCGACAACCGCGTCATCTTCCAAGTGGCGCCGCCGCCATGGCCGGTTCGTGCAGGACGCCAGCTGCCGGCGGACCAGCGGTAAAGTGACGTGCTCCGCCGCGTCTCTGGCCACTGGCAGCAGTTACATGGTGAGTATGACCGTACAAGCAGCCGCGAAGTCCGGCACAGTGCTGACCGACACTGCTACGGTAAGTTCGCTGGTTTACGATGCCGCCATTACGAATAACTCGTCTGGCGTCCGCCTTTCATTTTGTAAGTCCACCTGGGGTCACCGTAGCCGTTGTAAGATCGCATCCAGAAATTCATCTTCGCGATCGACGTGCACCCCGATGCGCAACCAGTAAAGCGGCAGCGGCGCCAGCAAGTGGCCAGGGTTGTCGCCCAGATTGACCCAGTCTTTCTCGGTGGTGAGTACGGCCTCCACCTTTGCTTCGCGGAACTGGCGGCCCATGTAGCGCAGCTCGTGCGGTTTGTACGCGTGATGGTCCTCAAACTCAACGCGCACGGCTGCCTGCATGCCCAGCGCGGCCAGCGTGAACCAGAAATACTGTGGATTGCCGAGTCCGCAGAAGGCGGCCACACGCGCATACGGGAGGGCATCCGCGGGCAGGCTTTCGCCGTTTACCGCTGAAACCCACGCCTCCGGCTGAGCGCGCCCGTGGAAGACGGGTGCGCGCGGATTCGCGCCGTGCAGGAAGTGCTCGGCGCTCTCCACTACGCGGCCAGCCTCGCTACGCGTGATCACCAGGATGTCCGCCCGGTACAGGCCGGCCAACGGCTCGCGCAAGCGGCCTAATGGCAGCAGATAGCCGCCGCCAAAGGGATCGAGCGCATCCACCAGCACAATATCGACCTGGCGTTCGAGCCGGACGTGTTGGAAGCCGTCATCCAGGATGATCATGTCAGTGGCGAACTCATGTTCGAGCAACTGGCCCACGCGCCAACGGTCGGCGCCAATGCCCACCGGCGCCACGCCCGCGCGCAAGAACAGTTGCGGCTCGTCGCCCGATTGGCTGACGGGGAGGTGCGCTCCGGCGGCCAAGGCATGATGCGGCTGCGGCGAGTGGCGCCCGTAGCCGCGCGTCAGGATGCCCGGATTCCAGCCGGCGGCCTTCAGCTTACGGGCGAGATGCAGGACCATGGGGCTCTTGCCGGTGCCGCCCGCCGTGATGTTGCCGATGCTGACGACTCGCGCTTCCAGGTGCCTGCGGCGGGCAAGCGCGCGCGTGCGGCTCAGCGTCGCGCCCCAGCACCACATTCGGGAGAGCATCCACAGCAAAGCAAAAGCGGGTTGTGCGGGCCGGTGCGCCGGAACGTGCCGGGTAAAGATCTCGTGGGCGCGGCAAGCCGCGAGCCTGGTCGCTCCCTGGCGCGCGCGCGCGCAGGACGCAGCTTTGGCGCCGAGTTCCGCAGCGCGCGCGGGATTCTCCAGGATTTCCGTAACGGCGGCCGCCAGCCAGGTTGCGCCGCTTACTTCCACCAGCGCGCCTGCGGCACAGAAATCAGCCGCGATTTCGGCGAAATTCTCCAGGTGCGGACCTGTAACGATCGGTCGTCCGGCCAAGGCCGGTTCCAGGATATTGTGCCCCCCGCGCGCGGCCAGCGTTCCGCCCATGAACACCACACTCGCCAGCGGGAACAAGCCGGCCAGCTCGCCGATCGAATCCAGCAGCAGGGCTCCGGGCAGCGGCAGCGCTTCCGCGCCGGTCAATGCAGAACGCCGCGCGAATGGAATGCCGGCGCGTGCCAGCGCCTGTGCGGCGGCATCGAAGCGTTCCGGCTTACGCGGGGCGAGCACCAGGAGCAGGGACGAGTGCCGTGCGGCCACTTGTCCGAAGGCTGCAATCACGGCATCGTCTTCGTCGATGTCGCCGGTGTCCGCGGGCGGCATGGTGCTGGCCGCGATCCACACAACCCGCGGGCGAAGCTTTTCGATGAACCGGCGCACCGGCGAATCCGGCGCCGCCACGGGCGCGTCCAGGTCGTACTTCAGATTGCCTGCAGTATGCACGCGATCCGGTGGAGCGCCAATTTCGATCCAACGCGCGCGCATCTCTCCGCTCTGCGCCAGTAGCAGATCCAGGTGCCCAAGCACCGCACCGAAGAACCAGCACAATGCGCGATACCGTCCAATGGCGCGATCCGACACCCGCGCGTTGATCAACAACAGGCCCGCTTCCGTGCGTTTCGTTTCACGAAACAAGTTGGGCCAGACCTCGGTTTCCATGACCATCACCAGCGACGGCCGCAGCGTGCGTAGTACGCGGCGCACGGCGAAGACATAATCGAGCGGCGCGTAGAAAACACTCGCCAGGCCGTCCAGTTTCGCGAGCGCGGCGGCGTATCCGGCTAGCGTGGAGACGGACACGAAGACCGGAGAGCGCGGCAGGCGAAGGCGCAGTTCCCGGATCAATGCAACCGCGGCGATCACTTCGCCCACGGAAACCGCGTGCAACCAAATCGCGCCGGGTACGGTCTGTCTAAAGGAGGCGGGCAGGAATCCGCAGCGCTGCCGCAAGGTACCCAGGTAGGCGCGTTGCCGCGCGCCGCGCCAGAGGAGATAAAGCAGAACAATGGGCGATCCAAGCGCCTGAAGGAGGCGGTAGAGTAAATAGATGCCTTTTATTTTCAAACGGTTGGCTCTCCTCACGAGTATAGCGATGGCGCTCGCGCCGGACAAGGCGTTTCCGTCCAAGAAGGAGGAACCCAAGTTCACACCCGGCTCGGCGGCCAGCTATGCCGCACACCAGACCAGCGAGAAAGTCACGATCGGCGTGCTGCCTTATTTTGATGACGAGGACACCCGCCCCGTATTCGGCAAACACAATCCTTACACCTACGGTGTGCTCCCGGTGCTGGTAGTCATCCAGAACGACAGCGGCAAGACGATCAAAGTGAAGTCCCTGCGAGCGGTTTGGGTGGGCCCGAACGGCGACCGCGTAGACGCCACGCCCGCCAAAGACGTCCGATTCTTGAACGGGCCGAACCGGCCGAATTCGATTCCCGGTCCTCCTGGAACGGTGCCCAAAGTCATCGGCCACAAAAATCCGCTGGACACCTGGGAGATCGAAGGCCGCGCTTTCGCCGCCGAGATGTTGCCGGCCGGCCAGTCCGCCAGCGGCTTTTTCTACTTCCAGACGGGTTATCAGAAAGGCGCCAGCCTTTATCTGACGGGACTGAGCGAAGCGGAGTCCGGGCGCGAATTGCTGTATTTTGAAATCCCGGTCGTTTTGAAGTGAGCGCACACCCGTAGCAAAATTTCTCGATGGGCTTCCACTCGGGCGCTGTTCCGTATATCATATGGACATGAAAAAGCTAATAAAGTCCGTAAATCTTGTTTTAGGCTGCCTGTTGGTAGCCTTTGGCGTCAGCGCGCTTCGCGCGGAGCAGCCCCCGATCGTCAAAAAGGTGCCGATACAGCCCACCACGTCCGTGGCAGGCAAAGATTTGTATCACGAGTATTGCGCTGTCTGCCATGGCGCCAGCGCAAAAGGCGACGGACCCGCCGCCAGCGCGCTGAAACCAGCGCCTTCCGACCTGACACGGATCTCCGCGAAAAACGGCGGTAAATTTCCGGAGCTGCAAGTGCAGCACATTATCAATGGCGAAGGCGACGAGCCGGCCGCGCACGGGTCAAAGGAGATGCCGATGTGGGGCAAGCTGTTCCGGCACATGGGTCCGAATGAGGACCTGGGTACCGTCCGCGTCTATAATCTGATGAAGTACATCGAAGGGATCCAGGCGAAGTAAGCAACCGTTGTGAGGCAGGCACCCTGCCTGCGGCGGCCGCCCCGCCGGGGCGCGGGTTCTCACCAGACGCGGCAAGGATCGGCCGACACCATCGGATCGCCGGCCTTGCATGAGAAGGCCTGCTGGAACTCCGGCATATTTTCGAGCACGCCATTCGCGCGGAACTCGCCGGGCGAATGCGGATTGGTGGCGGCTTGCATGCGCGCCGCCTGTTCGGTGATATTCTCGCACCAGACTTGCCCGTACCCCAGGAAGAACTGCTGTTGCGGCGTGAGGCCGTCCAAGGTGCCTTCCGTATGCTTCGCCAGGCTGTCCATCAGCGCCATATAAGCCAGGTGGATGCCCCCATTGTCCGCCGCATTTTCCCCCAGCGTCAGCTTCCCCTTCAGATGCACTTCCGGCACCGGGCTGAAGCCATCATACTCCTTTACGATACAATCGGCCCGCGTGTCGAAAGCCTTGCCATCCTCCGCCGTCCACCAGTCGCGCACGTTGCCCGCGCCGTCGTACTTGCGCCCTTCGTCGTCGAATCCGTGCGTCAACTCGTGGCCGATCACGGCCCCGATCGCGCCGTAGTTTACCGCGTCGCTGGCATGCGGATTGTAAAAAGGCGGCTGTAGAATACCGGCCGGGAAATTGATGTTATTCATGTTCGGCGAATAGTAGGCATTCACGGTGGGCGGCGTCATGCCCCATTCCGATTTATCCACCGGCTTGCCGAGCTTCGCAAAATTACGCCGCCGCTCGAAATCGTATGCCCGGAGCGCATTGCCGAAATAATCGTCCCGCACTACCTTGACGCTCGAATAATCGCGCCACTTTTCCGGATAGCCGATCTTGTTGGTCACGTCCTGCAATTTGGCAAAGGCTTGTTGTTTGGTGGCGGGCGTCATCCACGCGGCGTTCTCGATATCTTTGTGCATCTCCGACTCGATCTCGCCCACCAGTTGCAGGGCTTTCTCTTTGCTGGCGCCGGCAAAGGCCGCCTTCACGAACTCCTGGCCCAGCGCCTCGCCCAAAGCCCGGTCCGTGGCGCGGACGCACCGCTTCCAGCGCGGCGGCATCTCCGCGGTGCCGCGCAGGATATGTTCGTTGAAGCGGAAATCCTCCTCATCGAAGGCGCGCGGCAGCATATCCGCGTGGGATGCCAGAACATGCCAGCGGAGATATGTTTTCAGATCCGCCAGGCTGGTCTCGGCGATCACCGCGTCCAGCGCCTTCACGAAATCGGGCGCCGCCACGTTCAGCGACTCCACGGGCGGGATGCCTATGGTGGCCAGATACTTCTTCCATTCGAAATCGGGCGTCAGCCGGGCCAGTTCGGCCACCGTCATTTTGTGATAAGTGTTCGCCGGATCGCGCCGCGCCACGCGGTCCATGGATGCTTTTGCCAAGCGCCGTCTCGAATTGGATCACGGCGCGGGCTTCGGCCTCGGGGTCGGGATCGGCGCCGGCGGATCCCTGCGCCTTCTCGAGCAGTGCGAACAGCGCGTGAATGTGCTCCTCGTATTGCCTGCGCAATTCGACGGAGTGCGCATCCGTCTTCAGATAGTAGTCGCGATCCGGAAGGCCCAGCCCGCCTTGATCCACGACGACGATTTCCCGATCCGATTGTTTGTCGTCCGGACGAACGTAAAAATTGAAGAGCGCACGTACACCGTCCATGTGCAGTCGGACCATTTCGCCGGCCAACTCGTCCTTCGACGTGAGCCCGTCGATGGGCTTCAGCAACGGCTCGATCGGTTGGATGCCCTTGCGCTCGATCGCCGACTCGTCCATGCAGGCCGCATAATAATCGCCGATCTGCGAGTCACCCGCCTTTTCCAGGATGCCGCGATCGATGGTCAGATTGCGGTCGGCCAATTCGTTGAAGCGCGCCCAGCGCGACTGATCGGGCGGAATGGGATTGTTTTTCCGCCAACCGCCGCAAGCGTACTGGTAAAAATTCTGGCACGGGTTGACCGTAGGATCCATGGCTTTGAGATCCACGCCGGATGCGGATTGCGCGACGGCCGGTGATAGGGATGCGGCCGCCAGGGTAGCGGCCAATAAACAACGAAGCTTGCACATGATTTCGATTCTACGCCTACTGTAAACCGGGCAGCCGCCCTTTGGGGCTATAATTGGCGGAATGCGAACACTATTGATCCTGGCTGGCGTGGTTTCCCTTGCCCAAGCACAATGGCCGCCCGCGGGCATGCGATGTCCCCAACGAACGTTGGTTCTGTCTGAATTCGCGGAAAACGCCGCGAACAGCGCCCAATTCGCCGCGGAGCATTTCGCATACATGCGCGGCTTGATGAAGTCCGGAAAAGTGATTTCCGCCGGACCCATGGAAGATAAACACACCGCGGCGATTCTTTTCGCCACCAAGGACTGGAGTGAAGCGGAGGAGATACTCAAGAAAGAACCGTTCCACCGCGAGCACGTGCTGAAGGTAGCGAGCCATTTCGTCTGGAATGCTTGCGAAGCCGCCCCGTAATTCGCGGCGCTACTGTTTACCGAGCTGCGACCCGTCAGGGAGCGGTTCCCCTGCCCTTCGGTGCCTGCCCGCATATGTAAAGCGGTATGATTATGGCTTAGTTCCATTTCGAGGTAAATCCCATTGGCAGTTGAAGAAAGTTGCAAGCACACGCTCGAAATTACCGTTCCCGCCGAGGAAGTGGAAGCGGAAACCGGCCGGGCAGTAGCCAAGGTCCAGCAGCGCGCCAAATTGCCGGGTTTCCGGCCAGGGAAAGCGCCGGCTTCCATCATTCGCCAGCATTTTGCCAGCGATATCCGCAAGCAGGTGCTGGAGAGCCTGATACCGAAATATCTGCAAAACCGGTTCGAGGCCGAAGACCTGAAAGTGGTCGGACAGCCCGACATCACCGATGTTCACCTGGATGCCGGCGAACCGTTGCGCTTCAAGGCCGAATTCGAAGTGGTGCCCCAGATCGAACTGCAGGACTACAAGGGCCTGACCGTGAAGTATCACGATCCCGAAATCAAAGACGAGGATGTGGATAAGCGCATCGAAGAACTGCGCCACCAGAAGGCCGAATTCGTGAACGAAGATCCCAGGCCGCTCGCGGACGGCGACTTCGCGGTGCTGTCGCTCGAAAGCCTGAGCGCCGTGGAGGGCCCCGCGGTGAAGCAGGAAGAAATGACGCTCGAAATCGGCGGCAGCGATACGATGGAGGAATTCAGCGACAATCTGCGCGGTGTAACTCCCGGCGAGACCAGAGAGTTTGACGTGCATTATCCGGAGGACTACGGTCAGGCCAAGCTCGCCGGGAAGACCGTACGGTTCCGCGCACTGGTGAAAGGCGTGCGGCGCAAGGAACTGCCTGAGGTTAACGACGAATTCGCGCAGGACCTGGGCGACTACCGCACGGTGGATGAGCTGCGCGAGGCCGTGCGCAAATCATTGTTCACCCAACGCCAGTACGAAGCGCAGCAGGAGGCCAAGAACCAGTTGGTTGACAAGTTGGTGGACCTGCACGATTTTCCGGTGCCGGAGGTCTTTGTCGACCAGCAGATCAAGAACCGTACCGAGCAGCGCGTGCGGGCGCTGGCCCAGGAAGGCGTGGATCCCAAGGGCCTCAAGCTGGATTGGAAGAAGTTGAAAGAAAACATGCAGGACAAGGCGCAGCGCGAGGTGAAAGCATCCATGCTGCTATCGCGCATCGCGGAGCGGGAAGCCATTGCGGCCACGCGTGATGAAGTGGATAAAGAGGTAGATCGCATCGCCAGGCAGCAGCGCGAGCCCTTCGCCGCGGTGCGCTTGCGGTTTGAGAAGGATGGAACGCTGGGCCGCATCGCCTCGCATATTCAGACGGAGAAGACGCTGAATTTCCTGTTCGAGCATGCCGGGAAGACCGAGGAATAAAGACGGGTTTTGGGAAAGAGGAGGGACGCCATGAAGTGGCTACTGTGTTTGATGGCGCTGGGCGCGCTCACCGCTTCTGCCGCGGACATCAGCGGAAACTGGAAGGGAACCGCCGATACGCCCAACGGCACCGTGGAGCGAACGTTCGTTTTCAAGGTGGACGGCCATAAACTGACCGGGGAAACCACCAGCAACATGTTTGGCAAGTCCACCATTGAAGATGGCCAGGTGGACGGCGACAATGTTACGTTCAGCATCACCGTGAACGTACAGGGTAACGAGGGAAAGGTCACTTACAAGGGCAAAGTAGAGGGCGACACGATCAAGTTCACCGTGGAAGTGCAGTCCCTCGGGACGAGCCTGGAGCTGATCGCCAAGCGCGTGCCATAAGCTTGGGCGCGCTTACTCCTTCCGCTTCGCCACCCATGCGCCATCGGACCGTCCTTCTACGCGCATCCGTCCCTTGCCGGAATCGCCGTCAATCCAACCGGTCAGGAACGCATTCACCGGCCCCGGAGCTCCGTTACCGCTTTCCTTCGGCCACTCACCCGCGAACGAGAGCTCCACGTATCCGTTCCGCCAGGTGCCGGTTATGGCGCGGTCCTCGCCCAGCGGGCCGGACCATGTTCCGGTCACTTTGTTTCCGTCGCGGTGCAATTGCATCAACGCCTCCATCCCGCCTGCGTCGCTTGCATACCGCATCGCCCACGAACCTGCCACGTCGGATCCGTTCTTCAAGTTCTGCGGCGCGGCCGGCGTAATCCGCACGTTGGAAAAATATGCCTCCTCGCCGGTGAAGCCCCACAGCCCGACGGCGCCGTGCAAATCCTCGCCCTTCAGCCCATCCACCACCAGGCTCGGCTTGGACGATCCGTTCAGATAGAGTTTCGCGGCGCGGCCCGCCACCTCGATCCGCACTTTGGTCCAGGTTTCCATTGCCAGTTCGGCATGAGACTCATAAACCCACGGCCATTCCCGCCGCAGGCGATACCAGCCGAAGTCCGGCTCCGAAACGTACTGTACAGCATGGTTCCGCATTGCCTGATCCGCGGCATCCGAGTTTCCGGGCCTCACGTAGAATAATTCGTAATGCGATGCATCCGGCCGGACGCGGAAGGCAATCCCGATAAAGCCCGGATACCTGATACCCGGCGGCACGGTGACCTTCAGCGCGATATCCGCCTCGATCGCGCCATCCTGGAAATCGGTTCCCGGCAGCAGCGCAAGGCCGTCGCGATCGCCCCCTTCGACGGTCATCCGGACGGATTCGCGCCCCAGATATGTCACCGCTTCTGTCTTCGCCTTCGGCGCAATCAGACCGGCCGTATCGCGCAGGGGAAAGGTCTGCACCCGTGCGGGTGTCTCTGCAAAAAGGCAACTGGCCGCCCATACGGTTGCAGCGCTGTAATTCCACCAATGCTTCAGCATGATCATGAGACGACCGCGGGCAAATGTAACGCCAAATGCGGACTTTGAATAGGGGCGATTTATTTCGCTCAAGGCTGGCGGTCTGTGTGCGATTCTGGGAGGCGCTGCCCGAAAACGGACGTTCGACAAGCCCGACTGCTAACCTCCTGGTTTTCTGCCGTCACGATAGAATGAAAAAGTCGCCGTAGCCCCAAAAAAGAGGAGCTTGGTAGCATGGTGCGAATTGGCCACAGACTCTTTATCGTTCTCTGTTTGTCCGCCGGGGCGATAACTGTTTCAGCCCAGGACCGCAAGGCCCTCACGGCGATTCCTCCGGGAGGTTTTCAGTTTGCGGGCACTTGGGACTGTACCGGCGCGATGGGCAATGGCAAGCCGCACAGATCGACATTCACCGGCAATGTGATACTCGGCGGAAAATGGCTGGAACTTACTGAGCAGGACCTCGAGCCCGCCACCGGCTATCTGGCGAAGTATCTGATAGGCTATGACTCACAGCAGAAACGCCTGGTGGAGTTCGATGCCAACAACTTCGGCGCGGCCACTTACTCTAGCGTCGATGGCTGGGTGGACGGCGTGCTCACCATGACGTCCCGAGTGACTGATGACCCGAAGGCCCCCTATGCGGCGAACCGCTTTCTTTACGCCATCGCATCCGCGGACACCTTTACCATGGATTGGCAGATCAGCAAGACCTCTACCGTGAATTGGACTCGTGGCGATCATCTGGTTTGCAAGCGCGATAATCCGCGCTGAGATTTGTTATGAAGCACTTCGTGCTGAGGAAGTAGATCAGGGTGGCCGTCGAGAATAGTGTCACCTCACGAAAATCGCGCCACCCGAATGGCTACCTTCGTAGTTCACAACTGGAGAATCAACATGAAAAGTCTGGACTCAATGTTAGAACGCAACAAGAACTTTGCTGCTCGGCAGTCTGCTGCGGGCACACTATTGCCCTCGCTTCCACGCTCATTACCCAATGTGAAGGCAGTGATCATCGGTTGCGCGGATATGCGCGTCGATCCTGCTCATGTCCTTGGAATTAGACCGGGCGAGGCCGTCATCATGCGGAACATCGGCGGGCGAATAACCCCAGGGTTATTGGAGCAGTTGGGTCTACTCGGACGAATCGGTCAGGTTGCCGGAGAGATTCCTGGAGGAGGAGGCGAGTTTCACCTCATCGTACTTCAGCACACCGATTGCGGCATCACGCGCCTCGCCGGCGACCCGGCACTGCTGGCGCGCTATTTTCAAATCCAGGAACCGGAACTCAAGGCCAAATCGATCTCCGATCCTCGCACGGCGGTTGCAGTCGACGTCGCTGCGCTCCGGGCGGTTCCGGCATTGCCGGGCGACTGGCTTATCTCCGGCCTCATCTATGACGTGGCGACCGGGCTTGTTGAAATCGTCGTACCGCCAGCGCCGATTCGTACTACGTAAATCCCGGGCGCGAGAGTTAAGGCCGAAATCCCTTTGCGCGTTTCGTTCGACGACATGACGTGACGCCTGGGCAATACCGAGCCTTCCTTAAATAAGGTCGCAATAGTGTCCGCGACTCGGAGATTGGAGAATCATGAGCGCTAGTCACAGCGGCAGTTAGTGTGTAGAGGCATTGTCGTCGACGCACTCGACGTTCGGCTGTTTTGTGTTTCCAAGGCAAGATCAAATCGATTTCACTGGGCCCTTCGAGGTGCTGTCTCGCATACCAAATTCCACGGTTCATGTCATTGCAAAAACGAAGAATTCGTTCGCGATGTGAAGGGGTTGATTCTGACGCCGGAGATAAGCCTCGCCGATGCTCCTCCACTCGATTTGCTGCTTGTTCCTGGCGGTTTAGGGCAGCAGGCGCTCATGGAAGATCAGGAGATTCTTTGTTTTATTAATAACCAAGCCGATTCCGGGAAGTATCTCCTATCGGTCTGCACCGGTGCCCTACTCTGCGGTTCTGCTGGCGTCCTAAGAGGCCGGCGGGCCACGACCCACTGGGCTGCATGGGATCTACTTCATTATTACGGGGCGATCCCGACCAAGGCGCGTGTTGTCGTGGACGGGAACTACCTCGGCACGGCTGGCGTCACTGCGGGCCTCGATGGGTCGCTCAAAATCGCTTCTATACTTCGGGGTGACGTGGTCGCCGAGGAAATTCAGTTGGACATCGAGTACGCCCCGGGCCCACTCCACAGCGGCACGCCCGAGACTGCGCCCGCCGAGGTCGTCCAGGCATTCTTTGCACGCGACGAAACTCGGAACAACGGAATGAGGAGGGAGAATTCGATGAGAAAACCTTAAGGCCGATTTTAGCGGGAGAATCGTGGCGACAATTCGGGAGATAGACAAGCAAATTTTCGCCTTGACGGCGTTGGAACGCGTTGGGTACCTGACGATATCGGGCCGATGATCGCCGCGTCCATCTGGTACGACTCGCGCA
This sequence comes from Bryobacterales bacterium, assembly GCA_963818855.1. Lineage (GTDB taxonomy): Bacteria > Acidobacteriota > Terriglobia > Bryobacterales > Bryobacteraceae > Bog-159. The sequence goes on from CAWFUH010000004.1 coordinate 66,025, forward strand.
CTTGGGGTTGAACCAGACGCTCGCGGGCCTGAACTTTTAGCCGAAGGCGGTGTTCTTCACGCATCTCCACCCCGACCATACCGGGGGCGTTCCCGTCGCGAGCCGGTTCCCCGCCAACGCGAAGTTTCTCAGCATCGATTTCCTGGTCGCGCCTTCCATGCCTCTCCTCGGGCCGTGTGTAGATCTGCTTGGTGATGGATCCTTTTGGGCCATCTCCGCGCCCGTCATACCGACGACGACATGGCGTTTCTAATCAACAGCGCATGGCCAACTCTACTGACCGGCGATGCAAGCCACTTCGCCCGGGCTTTCAAGACCGGCGTCGGCCGACGTGGCTGGAATGATGCCGGAACCGCTCGCGGCCGCGTAAGCCGCGAACGGTTGGGCGCTTCGCGAGAGGTTATCCGAGCGTAAAACTCATATACGGACACGAATGAGTCGTTTCTACCTGGATTATGCACAGAGCCTGAGTCGGCACTGCCCATCTGAGGCGTGATGCCATTTGGGACTCCTGAGAATCCTGCGTTAAAACAGTAGGTCCGCGGAGTTCGCAGCTTCGCGGACCGATTCTCAGAAGCCACCCAAATGGTTAACGAACAAGAACAGAATAGCGGCCGAAGGCCCTCCAAGCAAGGGGTACGTGATGTTGCTCCGGAGCCCAATAAAATCAATGCTTGCACGCCGTATGACTTCAACGGCAAGAATCTGACTCCCTACGGCGGGCTACTGCCGGTGATCACCATGCTGGAGAAACTCGGATTCCAGTCCCTGGTGGAACAGACGGTGACCTCGAACCGGATTCCCCGTGCCATGGACCTGTACCGTTTCGTGCTGGGTATCGTGCTTGGCCTCTACATCGGCTTTGCACGGCTGAACCAGTTGCGCTTCATCGCCCGCGACCCCATCCTGACGGGCATTCTCAAAGTCACCAAGTTGCCGGTGCAGTCCACCTTCTGGAGATTCGTCAACGCGCTGCATCGCAATGTCGCCCGGCAGATGCTGGTCATCATGCGGACCATGCGCGAACGAGTCTGGGAGGCCGCCAACGTGAAACTGGAGGTCGTCACCATCGACACCGACACGACGGTGCACACGCTGTATGGCCAACAAATGGGCGGACGCAAAGGCTACAACCCGCAGCACAAAGGCAAGAAGAGCTATCAACCAATTCTGACATTCCTCGCCGAGACGCGAGAATACGTGTGGGGCGAATTGCGCAATGGCGACCGCCCTACCGGCAAACAGATCCACGATCATCTGCGGAATGTCCGGGCGGCGCTGCCGCCCAGCGTGAAGCAGATCTATGGCCGGGCCGATTCGGGTTTTTACTGCCGGGAAGCCGTCGAGGCGTATGAAGGAATTGACTCCCGGTTTGTGATTTGTGCACGCAAGACGTCCCGGTTGGTCGAAGAACTACGCCAAGCCCAGTGGAAGCCTTCGCCCAAAACCGATGCCGACGCGGAATGCGAATTCCGTTACCAGCCAGACGGATGGAACAAGTCGTATCGGTTCGTGGCCCTACGCCAGCAAAAGCCACGCGCAGAACTGGAAGCCGAGGAAACCGAGCAATACCAGTGGTTCGAAACCAGCCAGTACAAGTACCGGGTCTTCGTGACCGACATGAGCGATCCGATCTATTTCGTGGTCTGGTTTTATGGCCAGCGCGGGGGCGCCGAAAACCTGATCAAAGAGGCTAACAACGATGCCGGGCTGGCGGCGCATCCGTCCCACCGCTTTGATGTGAACGGCAATCACTTCCAACTGGCCATGCTGGCGTACAACCTGAACTGCTGGCTGATGCTGTTCAACCGCGAGCCGCAGGCGGACGCCACGGAACTGAGACACGCGACACTGGCGACCGCGCGGCTTCGGTTCCTGTTCGTGGCCGCCAAGATCTGGCGTCACGCCGGGCGCACTGGAGTGAGCTACAGCGATCACTACGAGGAGAAGGGCGTGTTCGAACGGTTGATGGATCGTTTGCGAAAGATTGCGCCGCGCGCCGGGAGATACGCACCAGTGATGCTGCCAGCCCTGCGCTGAACAGACTTGCCGCCGGGTCTCCGCGCGCCGTGCATAGAAACTTATGCACTGGCGGCAAGCTCAACGAAGCACGTAACTTCGGAGCGGGCCTTGGCGGGACTGGATTCTCGGGAGGACGATGAACTAGCGGAAATCGAACTGACCTACTCACTTCTGGATGACATCAACCAAGCGCGGCCGGCGCTCGGAAGGCCCGCCGTGTGCATAATCTAGGTTCTAACTTGCACGGCGGCTTCACGGACCTACGAAGGTTCGGAATGACCGTAATGGAAACACCGCGAAATCTGGAGGTCGAATGACGACGATGACAACGATCCTTGGCGCCCGCGGCCCGATCGGAACTGAACTCGCCAAGATCCTGGCGGGCAGAAAGAGGCCGTTCCGATTGGTGGGCCGCAAACCTGAGACCAGTCGCCGGAGGGGCATTGTTCCGAGCAGACCTTGCCGATAGGGAGCAAACCATCCGGGCAGTCGCCGGCTCGACGGCGGTGCACCTGATCGCCGGTCTCAAATATAACCTTCGGGTTTGGCAGGAACTCTGGCCACGGATCATGGCTAATACCATCGAAGCCTGCAAACGGGCGGAGGCGAAGCTGATTTTCTTCGATAAACGTCCACATGTATGGCAAGGTCGCGGGCCCGATGACGGAAAACACTCCGTACGCTCCCTGCTCGAAGAAGGGAGAGATCCGCGCAAAGATCGCAACTGCCCTGCTGAATGGGGCGCAGGCTGGCTGTCTGAGCGCAATGATCGCGCGCTCAGCAGATTTCTACGGACCCGATCCCCAAAACGCGTACCGAACGTTCTGGTCGTTGAACCTTTTTGCGAAAGGGGCAAAAGCATCGTGGTTGGTCAATGCAGCAGTACCTCACTCGCTGACCTCACTCCTGACCCAGCGCGCAGCGGGGCAATTGCTGGCGGACCAGGAGTCAGCGTGAAACCAGGTGTGGCATCTGCCGACGGCGCCCAATCCACCAACCGTTAGAGAGTTTATCGCTATGGCCGCAAGTGAATTCGGAGTGGCCCCCAAATATCGGGTTCTGAACAGGCCAATGCTTCGACTGGCCGGTTGGTTCAACCCCCCAAGTCCGCGAGTCGTACGAGATGCTGTATCAGAACGATTCTCCCCACCTGGTCGACTCGACAAAGTTCGCGAACGAATTCGAACTGGCTGGATAAGGGCGAACTGTCGCGCATCGTGCGTGCGCCGGAAGAGCTGAGTTGAGCGGGGCAGGCGTGCAATTGGTGAGACCTGCCCCACTACTACCGCCGACCGTTACTGCAGATTCAAATCGGGCAGCACCACCGTGCCTTCCGCCTTCACGGCCTGAAGCGAGGTAGGTGACAATCCCAGCGCTTCGAGGATGGTGGGAGCCACCTGGGCGGTCTCCACGGCCGTATTCACCGAGCTTGCGGCGAAACTGGGCTTCGAAACGAGGAGCATCACGTTGGTGTCGTCGTGCGCGAAGCCGCCGTGTTCCATTTGCTTGGTGGAGCTGCCGGTGTAGGTCACACCCACGTTCGGTGCCACGATGATATCCGGCGTGCGCGGATCTCCACCGACCGACGGCAAGCCCGGCGCATTGAACATGGTGGTGAGTGACGACCCGTAGTAGATTTCACCAATTCCCGCGGTGGCCGGATTCGCCTCCAGTATCCCCACTGCGGTATTCGTATCGCTGCCGTTCAGTAACCACAGGTGCGAGATGTCGTCTTCAGTCGGTCCAACCCCGGTTGGATTGAGAGGCGACTCAGAATAAGGCAGCAGCGATGCGACCAACGTGGCCGGCGACTCGCCATTGGTGCTGCTGGGCCCGGGAATCGGGAAGTAACGGTGCGGATCGATGGGAGACTGGCCGTGCTTGGCCGTGATGATGATCATGGTGGAATCGATGAGATTCTGCTTGGTCAGCTCCGCCACCATCTTGCCGATGCTGGCGTCCACGAATTCAATCTCTCCGAGCAGCAGGGGGCTGAAGGTGCCCGAAGCGTCCAGGTAACCGCCCGTTCCGACATTTGCTTCGATGAGTTTTTGCCCCACACTCACGGCCTGAAAATTCATGCCGAACAGGACGGGCACTTTGGTGGTCATCGTGCCATCGTGGTTCTTGCCATCAATCTCATGCAGGATGGCGTTCACCTTGATCGTGTCGTAGCACTGAATATTTTGAAAGCTGTTCGTCCAGGCGCTGGTTTGCGACGGATCCGGAATGGTCGCGCAGGACATACCACCGGGAGTAGTGACGCCCGGGAGGGCCACTACCGTCGAGTTGATTTCCGGAGAAAAGTAATCGTCCGTATTGGTGCCGTCGCCGGGGCCCGAAACAGCGTTATACGCCGGATGTTTGTCAGACCAGGCGGTATAGCCGCCGGCCGCGTGGACCACTCCGAAAATCGTGTTCACGCGGATAAAATTCCACGGATAGACAGGCGCGCAGCCATCCAGCGGATCGCGTATCAGACGGCTGGCATCAATCGACTTGACGCCGCCGTCAGTCAATCCGGCGCCGGGCGCTCCGCCATTCAACAGCGATTGGTTGATATCAATGCCCTCGTCATATTCAGAGGTGGTGCCGTTCGGCTTTCCCAGCGTACATTTGCCTCCGGCGAGGCCGTTTCCAGTGGTCACCGACGGCGGCGCGTACACGCGGTCGTAGGCTACGTCATAAAATGCGCCATGCGAGCGCGCCGTACCCCCGGTCATCAGGTTCATGAGTCCGGGGAACGAATCGGACGGAAGTGAGCAGTTAGCCCGCGTGTAAGACACGCCCGCCTTTCCCAGCGCGGCAAGATTCGGGCAACTCCCGCCTCGTGCGCAATTCTGATAGTCGAGCGCATGCATTCCGTCGATGCTGATTAACAAGACGTGGCGAATGCCGTTGGTGCTGTTGAGTGGCTGGGCGTAAGCGTTTGAGGCCATGACTGCCATTGAGGAAAAAGCCATGGCGGCTATAGTCGCGAGTCTATCTGACACATTACCTGACAAGGTAGAATCCTCCTGGGACTCGAACCTAACAGATAGCTGTTTCAGCATTGTGACATCGGGATGAACACTGAAATGTCAAATCGACGGTAAGTGCTTATCATCACTAATAAAAGTTACGGGCAGCTTAATCTACTAACGCCACGGCCTTGCCGAGAATCTTGCGGTCGGCCAATTGGCGCAAGCCGGCCGGCACTTCATCCAGGCGGAACGTCTTACCCACCACCGGGTGGAGCTGTCCGCCCAGATACATGGCTGTGAGGACCTCGTGGGTATGCGAGAGAAACTCCGGGTGCTGCTGGACGTACTGCCCCCAATGCACGCCGACGATAGAAATATCCTTCAGCAGGATGCGGTTTGCCGGCACGCTGGGAATGCGCCCGCTGGCGAAGCCGATGACCAGCATGCGTCCCTCCGGGGCGATCGCGCGCGTGGATAGATCGAATACGTCGCCGCCTACCGGATCATAGACGACGTCAACGCCGCGGCCATTCGTGATTTCCTTAACGTGCTCGACCCATCCCGCGCCGGAATAAAGTAGCGCGTGATCCGCGCCCTGGGCCAGGCAGAAGTCCAACTTGGCCTGAGTGCCGGCGGTGGCGATCACGCGCGCTCCGTATGCTTTCCCAATCTGGATTGCGGCCATGCCCACGCCACTCGCGCCCGCGTGCACCAGCAGCCATTCGCCGTGCGCCAGGCCGGCGCGGCGGTGCAGGGCGAAGTACGAGGTGTGATATACAACCGGCATGGCGGCCGCTTCGGCGAAATCCATTCCGGCGATGGCGTGGAAGGTCCGATTGGACGCGGCCAACGAGTATTCAGCGAAGGCGCCATTGTGGGTCATGGCCATCACCGGGTCGCCCGGAAATACGTGCTTCACTTCCGCGCCGACGGCATCCACAGTACCCGAGACCTCGGCGCCAGGTGTGAATGGAAACGGCGGACGCACCTGATACTTTCCTTGAATCTGCAGGATATCGAAAAAATTCAGCGCCGCCGCATGGTTGCGGATGCGTACTTCATGCGGGCCAGGTACGGGCACCGGGACATCGTCGAGCATCATCTGCTCCGGCTCGCAAAACGCGTGCACTTGCCAGGATTTCATGCGAACGAAACGGTAGCACACGGCTGAGCGCGGCGGCAACCTGGGCAAGAACCGAGCCGATCCGCAGCGCCAGTGCGAGCCGCCGACTAACCCCGATGACTAACCATGGTGGACTTGTTCCACTTCGCTGCCGAATGTTAACCCAGAGTAGAGGAAAACCATAATGGCTAGTTGGCGTAGTCTGTTGGCGGTTGCGGCATGCATGCAGGGTCTGGCCGCCGCCGCCGATCCCGCCATGTTGGAGCTGGTCATGCCCGACGCGCGCGTGGTGATGGAAATCAACCTGGACCGCATCGCCGCCTCACCCATCGGCCAAACCATGTCTCCGCAGATGAAGGCTGAACTGGCCAGCCTCCGGCCCACGTGGGGGGATGCGCAGACGGGCGGCCCCGACTGGAGCCACTACGCGCAAGAGGTTATTTTCGCAAGTGGCGCGCCCGCCGGAGCAGGGAAACCATCGCCGTCCCTAATCATCGTGCATGGCTTGATTGATCCCGCCTGGCTCGAGTCCCTCAACGCCTTCCGCGGTGCCAAGAGCAATTACCTTGGCGTACCCATTCTGTCGTCAGGCGGTGCCAACCCGGTGGTGGCGTTCCTGGATGGGTCTATCGCGGCGATCGGACAGCCGGCGGACGTGAAGGCGGCCATTCGCCGCCGCGGGGAAAGTACGCCGCCATCGCCCGTACTGGCGGAGGGTTTGGCGCGCTTCGAGGGCCAGTATGACATTTGGATGGTCTCGGCCGGCGCGCTTGGTTCAGTTAAGTCCGCGGGCGGTGTATCGATGAAGTGGCTCGAGCAGCTGGATGCGTTCGCCGGCGGCGTGCGCTTCAGCCCGGACTTCGAACTCTCCGCCGACATGACCATGCACAACGAAAAGGACGTGGCGGAGATGGCTGACGGGTTGCGCTGGTTCGCTGGAGTCGTCCAAACGCAGGAAAAGACCGCGCTGAGCCTCGACGACATGAACTTCCAGGTGGACGGCAAGCGCCTTTCGCTCTCACTCGAAGTGCCCGAACAGCAGATCCGCGCGGCCTTGCAGCAACGCCAGACCGGCCAGGCGGCCAGGATGGCTGCGTTCCGGCCACCCGAGATCGGCAGCGGCTTACCCGAGCCGCCGTCCGGAACCATCCGGGTGCAGTCCTCGCCCGCGGATATGGGGACGGTGCTGGTCCCCGTCGTCAAGAACCAGTAGCTGTTCAACTCGCAACGGCTGTGCGCCTGGCCACCTTGATATAATGGATTCCGGCGCGGGAGTAACTCAGTGGTAGAGTCACAGCCTTCCAAGCTGTTGGTCGCGGGTCCGATTCCCGTCTCCCGCTCCACTTTTCAACAATTTGCAAAGACCCTGAATTTCGCGCCTTGCTCCGCTTACTCCGTTTCCGTTTTTTGAACTCCTGGACTGCTGTTTTGGGCTTCGAGTCCGAGGCCGTCATTCTCTGGCGCCTCGATTACCTCGGATTCAAGCCTCGTTATCACCCCGATCTTCTGATCGAGATCGACTAATCGCGTAACCCCTCCAAGCTGACGCCCGGCCGGTGGCCCCAGGTCTGCCAAAACCTTGTCGCAATATTCGCCTTGTTGGCGCGACGAAACACCTGGAAGTTCACCCTGCCGCCGAATTGGACGCACTTGAAGCCTTCCTCAAGCCCCTGCTCCAGGCTCTTCCCGCAAAGGAGCGCTCAATTGTTACGGTAAGCCGCAGCTTTGCCTTCCCAAGGGCCAATGTAGACGACGGCGCGTGGTTTGGCGACGCGAAACATGTGTGCACCTTTTTCCGTGACGGCGGTGCCCTTCAGGTCGACTTCGCGGAGGGACGGCATTGCGATGAGGACTGCGACGGCTTGGTCATTGATGCGTCCGCAGCCTTGCAGTTTCAGCCGCTCGAGACCGGTCAGGGATTTGAGTTGCTCCAACCATTCCTGGGTGACGCTGAGGGTACTTACCTCTCCCAGCTTCGCGCCTTCGATTCCCACCGACGTCGATACGCAAGAGAAGCGCAGGTCGCGCAGGTTCTTGAGCGTGAGAACGGCCTGGAGTCCGGTGTTGGACATGGCGATACTCCAGACGTTCTTGTCGTTGCCCTGGCGGCCGCTCAGATCGAGGTAAGTTAAATTCGGCATCTGGCGGAGTGCTTGCATGCCGGCGTCGCCCAGTTCGTTGCCGCCCATGGTCAATGTCCTGAGGTTCGTCAGGCTAGTGAGCCGTTCGAGGCCGACGTCGGTCATTAGGGTGGAGCCGACATCGAGCCATTCGAGTAAGGTGAGCCCGGCAATATGCTCGAGAGCGGTGTCGCCGGCCTTGGTACCGTGCAGGTTGAGGCGCCTGAGACGTTTCCATCCTTTAATGGCGGCGACACCTTCATCGGTGACGTACTCGGCGAAATAGAGATCGAAATCGGTGATGCCGCGCAGGTTCTTGATTTCTTGCATGCCGCCATCGGTGATGTGCGTGAGGGAAAGATCAAGAACACTCAAAGCGGAATAGCGACTCAAGCGGCGGAGGTCGGTATCGTTTACCCAGGTCCCGCGCAGGCTGATGGCAGTGACGAGGCCCTGAGCGTTGCGCGCCACGGTGCCCCCGAGGTCGGTGATCCATTGTGTGTCTTCGCTTATTGGAGTTGCGGCACAGGCTGAAACTGCACAGAGGAGGAGGGCGAACCAGAGGGCTTTCATTGGCGGATTCTCCGGTTGGGCAAAGCCGAATCGCGATCGAATACGATTTGACATTCGGGCAGAGCGGTTTTCAGGGCATGCCAGGCGTTTTCCGTGACGAGCGTGTGATAGATGTTGAGGGCGCGCAACTCAGTCATGGAGCGCAACGTCTGGGCGCCCTGATCGGTAATGCTGGTGGCATCGAGGCTCAACTCACTTAGCCGGGGAAGATCCTTGAGAAACACGACGGCCTGATCGTCGAGCGTCATGTAGTCGAGCTTGGCGACGCGTAAGTTCTTCAGGGCGGCGACTGAAGCGATGCCCTCGTCGTTGGCACGGCTGTGCATCAGTTCGAGGCGCTCGAGATGCTGCAAAGGTCTCAAGGCCGCGAGGCCGGCGTTGCCGGTGCCTGTATAGTTCAAATAAAGCTCGCGCAAGTTGATGAGGGCGGCGATTTGTTTGAGGCCGGCGTCGGTGATTTCAGTGCTGCTGAGATCGAGGCTTTCCAGTTTGGCGAGTCTCGCGGGTCCGCCTAAGCCGGAGTCGGTGATGTCGAGAAAGCGGAGCCGCAGAGTGCGCAGACCGGTGAGCAAGGCGATGTCTTCAAGACCCCGATCGGCGACATGCGAGCCGGACAGATCGAGATAGCGCAATGCCGTTAGGCCTTTTAACTGGGCCAGTCCCGACCCGTCGACCAGCGTCCCGGCCAGCTCGAGAGTTTCGAGGTGGCTTAACGCCGCAAGCTTCGAAAGGCCGGTTGACGAGACGGTGGTGTTGCTTAGGTTGAGTTCGCGAAGACCGGTGAGCCGCTGGACGGAGGCCAGGCCCAGATCGGAGACTTGCGTTACCTGGAGCTCGAGTTTTTGGACGTCAGGGAGGTTTTCGAGAAAGGCGAGCTGCGCATCACTCAAGGAGGTAGAAGCCAGGTTAACGGATGTGATGTGGCCGTTCACCAAGTCAGCGCTTCCGCCCATCAGGCGAACCCACGTCGCAATGGCCTGGGGAGAGGAATCGATGGGCTTCGCAGTGGCGCGAGGCGTCTTGGAGAGAGCGGCTCCATCGAAACGGACCTTGAGTTCGGGCAGGGCCGCGCGGATCGCTTCGACACCATTGGCAGTGACACGGCTGTAGCGGACATCGACGTCGGTGAGATTTTTCAGAGAATGCAGACGGGCCAGGCCGGAGTTCGTCACCAGCGTCCGGTAGAGGTTCAAAACCTCCAGTGATTTCATGCCGGCGAGGATGTCCATGGACTCATCGGGCACCTGCGCGCCTAGCAGATTCAAATTCCGAATCGACTTCAAGTTACTGAAATGCTCCAGGCCGCGGCCCGTGATGCGAGTCCCGGACAGATCGAGTTCTTCTAGAGCGGTCAAATCCTGCAGATACTTGAGGCCATCGTCGGTGACCAGGGTGTTCCGCAAAATGAGATGTCTCAGGTTCCTTAGTCCGGCGAGGGAAGCCATGCCATCGTCGGTGAAGGGATTGTCGCTGAGATCGAGATCGCGCAGTTGCGAGAAGACCGACAACTTGGGTTTGGCGAGGCTGCATTGCGCGCAGCGGAGTTGCTTCAGGCCGGACCAGGGAGCGAGCTTGTCGATGTCTTTGTCATCGACTTCGATATTCGAATTGAAATGCCAGCTGAAGGCCAGGCGCTCGACGGAAGTCAGCGAGGCGAGGGCTTCGAACACACCGGTTTTGTCTTCGTTGCCTGCGCCCGGGTTCCAGATTCGGCCCGGCAAATAAAGCTGCCGCAGGTGCGTGAGGCCTTCGAGTTTGCGGAGCTCGACGGGGCGCATGACGGCGGCAGTGAGGTCGATAGAGGCAATGTGGAACTCGCCGGGAGGCAATTGCGAGAGATCGCGGATGGGCTCGTTTGACCCTTCCAGGATCAAACTGCCTTCCCAGCGGAGCGTCCACTCAGCGACCTCGCGTTCGGTCGCTGCCGGCGCCGCGACTGAAAAAAAAAGGAAGGCCGCAACGAGCTGTCGCATCTCCTGTTATTCTACAGGGATGAAGGGCGCGGCTGAAGAAGAGCCGGGGCCTATGGAGAGTGCTCGTGCTTAGCCGGACGATTTTGTTGGTTTTGGCGAGCGGGGCTCTCTGGGGGCAAAGCGGCGATTTCCGGACCACCCTTTTCCCGATTCTCGAGAAAGCGAACTGCCGTGCCTGCCACAACGCCGATGGCGTGGCGTCGGCTACCCGGCTGCATTTTCCCGACGCCGATGCCGATGGCGATAAGATCGCCGCTTTTGGGAATTCGCTGGTTGTTTTGGTGGACCGGCAAAATTTGGATGCGTCGCTTTTACTCCGGAAGCCGACGGCGAGGATGCCGCACACCGGTGGCGAGCGGATTAAGCAGAACAGCCCGGAAGAAGCGGTACTGAAAGCCTGGATTGCGAAGCTGGCACAATTATCGGGCCTCGATCTGGCGACGGCGATGAATTATCGGGAGTTGGAAAGTGTGGGCGCGGGAACGGTGCGAGATGCGCAACTGCGGCGCTTGACACACAGCCAGTACAACCACACGGTGCGCGACTTACTGGGCGACCAAACCGCATCGGCGATGCAATTTCCGCCGGAGGACTTCGTCAACGGATTCTTGAATCAGTCCCGCGGGCAGAGCCTTTCGCCGCTGCTGGTGGAGGCTTATAGCGACGCCGCGGAGAAGCTGGCGCGTTCGGCCTTTCGGGGCGGCGATACGCATGGACTGGTTCCCTGTAAGCCTTCTCCGGAGTGTGGCAAGCGGTTTGTACGGGAATTCGGGCGGAAAGCGTTCCGGCGGCCGCTGGAGCCTGCGGAGCAGCAACGCTACGAATCGTTGCTGGCAAAAGAGCCGGATTTCCTGAAGGGCGCGCAGTTGGTGGTGGAGGCGATGCTGCAATCGCCGAACTTCCTGTTTTGGACCAACCGAGCGTCGGATCGGAAATTGAAGGCCTGGGCGACGGCCAGCCGGCTTTCGTATTCGCTGTGGGACACCATGCCCGATGCCGAGCTTTTCGCCGCCGCTGAGCGTGGCGAACTGGCGACCCGGGCGGGCGTGGAGAAGCAGGTGCGGCGCATGCTGGCGGACCCGCGGGCTCACGAATCGTTGGATGAGTTTGTCAGCCAATGGCTGCGATTTGACCGGTTGACGACAGCGAGCAAGGACCGGCGCAAGTTCCCGTATTTTACGCGCGAAACAGCCAACGCCATGATCACCGAGGCGCGCACGTTTGTCTCAGACCTGGTATGGAACGATGGCAACTTCATGGATCTTTTCACGGCCGATTACGGCTACGTCAGCCCGGAACTGGCGCGGATTTATGGCGTACCGGCACCGGCCAGAGATTTCGAACGGGTGGCGTTTCCAGCGGACTCTGAACGGGCGGGGATCTTAGGGCAAGGTTTGTTTCTGGCGTTGACAGCGAAACCGGATGATTCATCGCCCACGGCGCGGGGCCTCTTCGTACGGGAACAGTTTCTGTGTCAACATGTGCCGGATCCGCCGCCGGGCGTGAACACAAATCTGCCACCGGTGACGGAGGCCAAGCCCCAGACCAATCGCGACCGAATGTCGGAACATACGACCAATGCCTCGTGCGCCACCTGCCACAAGCTGATGGATGCCGTGGGATTCGGATTTGAGAAGTTCGACGCGGTCGGGGCACGCAGAGAACAAATGGTCCTGGAATTTCGAAAGAAAAAGGATGAGGACGATGACGAAGATGGAAAACATCCCATACCGAAGCGAGTCATCACGCTGGCACTGAACACCAATGCCTACGTTGCTGGCGTCCCGAATTCGGAGTTTTCGTCGCCGCAACAGTTGGGCGCGGTGCTGGCAACGAGCCCCCAATGCCAGGAATGCGTCGTGAAGCAGTATTTCCGGTTTCAGGCCGGAAGAAGCGAAACGGCGGCGGACCGGCCGCTGATCCGGTTCGTCACCGACGACTTTCGCAATTCAGGTTTCCGCTTTAAAGAGTTAATATTGTCAATAGTCCTGTATAGAGAATTTCCTCAGGAGGGGCAGAGGCTGGATGTCGCAAATAATCACCAACCGCATTAGGACGTCCCGTAGGGCGCTGCTGAAAGGACTCACGGCTGCCGGAGCGCGGATTGTCGTTGGCCTCCCGCCACTGGCGTCGATGTTCAACTCGACGGGGACCGCTTATGCGGCCACACCCCCGACGAGACCAGCGGATCGAGCCCTGGTGGCGAAGCCGATTGAAACCCGTTTTGTTCTGTGGTTCAACGGGAACGGCATTCCGGAACGCTACTGGATTCCCACTGAAGAAGGGAGCGACTACGAACTGACTCCATGCCTCGCTCCGCTGGCCGCCTGGCGCAAGGATATTCACGTGCTGAGCGGCGTGGACAATGCGGCCGCCAGCGGCAAGGGGAACGGCCATACGAACTCCATGAGCGGTTTGATGACGGGCCTGGATTTCACCGGCCGCGGACCGAGCGGGCCGTCGATTGACCAGATCATTGCGGGGAAGATCGGCGGGGATTCGCGCTTCCGCTCGCTACAGATTGGTGTGGCTCAGGAATCTTTCGGCGAGAGCATGCAGCGTAACATGAGCTGGGCGGGATACGAGCGGGCGCTGCCGCCTGAGATGATCCCGCACCGGCTGTTTGACCGCTTGTTTGGCGCGCGCGAAGAGGGCTGGGTGAACCGGAAGCGCAGCATTCTGGACGCGGTGCGGGCGGACGCTTCCACGCTTGAGAAGTCGCTGCCGGGAGACGACAGGGCCCGCGTGGACGAGCATTTGTCGGGTATCCGGGATTTGGAGCGCGCCATTGCCGGGCTGCCTCCGGAGTATGCACGGGTTGATCCGCCCGACTTCGACGGCGATATGAAGGATTGGCCGCGAATTGCGAAATTGCAGAGCGACCTGCTGGTGCAGGCGCTGGCAACGCGTCAGACGCGCGTCGCTTCTTATATGTTGACGAAATGCCAGAGCTTGACGCGGTTCCCGTGGCTTGGCTATACCTCGGCACGGCATCATGACTACACGCACGCGCAAGAAAAAACGTCCGGTGCGGACGGAACGGACGGCATGCACGTGCTCCGCGACATTTGCCGGTGGCACGTGGAGGAGTTCGCGTATCTGGTAGCGAAGCTCGAATCGGTTGCGGAAGGCGATGGCACGCTGTTCGACCACACGAGCTTGATTTTCGTCCACGAACATGCCGAGGCCAATCCGCATAAAAACAGCGGCTTGGCGATGCTTGTGGCCGGAGGGGACAAGAAGCTGGCAAAGGGGACTCACACGCGCGTTACCGGGACGGTCGCCGATGTCTATGTGACGGTGGCCGATGAAGTTGTAGGCGCGGGTATTGGCAAGTTCCCGACAGCGACTAAGAAGATCGGGGCGCTGCTTACGTAGAACTCCCTGGCGACAATCCGCACCTTGGCCTCCGTGGCGAACTCGTCAGGATCACAATCCCGAAGCCGCCAGGGCCACCAACCGGAGCCGTATTTCGGCGCCCGATAATTCATTTTATTGGTATTCGTGATTGTGCGCACGACCTTGGGAAACCATACGCCTCACTCACAGCGCAAGGAAATTATGGGATCAGTGCGCATGGCGCGTCTGGCAGGAATGTAACTCGCCGCAGCGGCCACTAGCGTCAGCAGGAGTGCGACGCCGGCGAAGGTAAGTGGGTCCACCGCGCTGACGCCAAAAAGCAGGCTGCGCATGAGCTGCGTCAATCCCAGTGCGGCGAACACGCCAACACCTATGCCAATCGCGGTCAGACGCGCTCCCTCCCCTGCGACGAGGCGCACCACGTCGGCCGGCTGCGCCCCCAGAGCGATGCGAATTCCCAACTCGCGTGTGCGCTGCGAAACCGAATAGGAGATTAGTCCATACAGCCCGACCGTGGCGAGAATCAGCGCGAGCAGGGCGAAGCTCCCGATTAACAACGACGGGTAGCGCCGGAGAAACACCGAGGGTGACTGCGCGATGATCTGGTCCATCGTGGCGGGACCGATTAGAACCAGCTGCGGATCGGCACTACGCAGGCCGGCGCGTATGGCGCCAATCGCGCCGGCTGGACTGCCGGCGGTGCGCACAACGTAGGTGATAAACGGGCTCACATCCTGGAGGTACGGCGCGAAGAGAATCGGTTCATTGGGGCTGTCCAGGTCGGCATCTGCGATGTCCCCGACCACGCCGACGATCTGGCGGAAGGGTTGGGTAGGCGAGTATGTGAACTTAATGCGTTTTCCGATCGGATCCTCACCCGGAAGATTTCGTTTCACCCAGGCCTGGTTGACGATGACGCGCATGGGCCCCGAGGCGGTATCGTCGGAATCGCTGAAGAAGCGCCCCGCGACAAGCGGGATTCCGATCAAGGAAAAGTATCCGGCGGAAACGTCGCGGATACTGCATTCGTTCTCTTCGCCCGTGGCAGCGGGATGGCCTTCAATCGCGAAACGAATGGTGTTGCCGCCGCCAGTCAGCGGGACGACGCTGGAGGAAGCTATTCCCACTACTCCCGGCAGGGCGCCAATACGATCGGTGAAATCGCGGTCAAAGCGGATGGCGTCGGGATCTTTGGGGTAGGAGACGGGCGGCAGGAATACCGAGAATGTGAGGAGGCGCACCGTATTGAAGCCGGGATTGCGATGAAGCAGCGCCGTAAAGCTCTTCACTATCAGGCCGGCGCCCACCAGGAGTACGAGCGAGAAGGCGATTTCCGTGATCACGAGCGCGCGGCGAAGCCGAGTGCGCATTCCCCCCGTGGATCCGCGGTTTTCGTCCTTGAGCGTCGCGCTGACATTGGGATTGAAGAGTTCGAGCGCGGGCGCCAAGCCGAAGACTACTCCGGTGATGATCATGATGCCGAACAGAAATGCCATCACCAGGGGATCGGCGTGGGCGTCGCGCAAGAATGGCATCGAATCGAGCAGTGTCTCGGGTATCTCGGCGATGAGCAGCCTCGTTCCGGACCGCGCGATGAGTAAGCCCACTGCGGCGCCGGCTGATGCGAGAATCAGGCTTTCAGCCAGGAGTTGTGCAGTCAACCGGCCACGGCCGGCTCCGAGGGCGCTGCGAACGGCGAATTCCCTCCGGCGCCCCGTCGCGCGAGCCATAAGAAGATTCGCTACATTGGCGCAGGCAATGAGCAGCACGAACCCCACGGCACCGAACAGAACCAACAGCAGCGGCTGGATTTGTCCAACGATGCGATCGCGCAGGGGAGCTATGATGAGTCGGGTCCGACCGTTTTGGCGTGGGTACGCGGCGGCAAGGTGGGAATTGATCAGATCCATTTCCGCGCCCGCTTGCGCAGGAGTAGTACGGCGGGCGAGGCGGCCGATGACGCGCATCCAGCGTAGACTGCGCCGTGTGACCAGATCCTGAACGATATGGAGGGGCACCCAGAGTTGAGCGTTCCCCCGCGGCGCGAATTCAAACTCAGCGGGGAGGACGCCGATGATGGTAACGCTATTGGAGTCCAGTCGGATGGAGCGGCCGATGACGCGCGGATCTCCGCCGAACCGGTTTCTCCAGAAACTATGCGTAAGGATGGCAACATATGGGCCCGCGGCTGCGTCTTCACCGGGATGAAAATCGCGCCCGAGGAACGGTTTGACGCCGAGTGTAGAAAAGAAATTAGTGGTGGCCTCGACGGCGGAGACGCTCTCGGGTTCGCCGGCGCCGCGAAGCGTGAAACCGTCCCCGGTGAAACCGGCGAGCGATTCAAAGGTCTTCGACTGTGCCCGCCAATCGAGGAAATCGGGGTAAGAGGCGTTCCAGGACTGCAGGGATAGCGGGCCGGACAATTCTTCCTGGCTGCGCACTTCGCCGATGGTAAGGAGGCGGTCGGGCTGGGCATATGGCAGGGGGCGGAGCAAGGCGGCGTGGACAACCGAAAAAATGGCCGTATTGGCACCGATTCCCAGCGCCAGGGTGAGGATAGCGACCGCGGCGAAGGCCGGGGTTTTACTGTGAGTGCGGAGACCAAAGCGCAGGTCTTGTGCGAAATTCTCGATTAGCTTTACACGGCGCATATCGCGACATTCCTCCTGGTACTGAGTAAGCTCTCCGACCGTGCGCAACGCGGCCCTGCGGGCTTCGTCAAGCGCCATGCCCGACATGAGGTTCTCATCGATCTGCTGATCGAGATGAAAGCGAAATTCGGCCTCAAGCTCGCATTCCACCAAGACGGCGCTCGAATAACGAGCGGATGCGCAAACGGACTTTGCGGAAAACTCGCACATCAAACCCCTTGGACCACCAGATCGATCGCAGCCGAGAGGCGGGTCCAGGTGGCCAATTCCTTCTTCATTTGGCCGCGGCCGGCACGGGTCATGGAGTAAAACTTCGCCATTCGGCCGGTCTCAGTCGGCCGCCACTCAGCCTCGATCCATCCCTGCTGTTCGAGGCGGTGCAGCGCCGGGTATAGCGAACCCTGCTGGATCTGGAGGGCTTCTCGTGAAACCTGCTGAATGCGCTTGGCGATCGCCCACCCGTGTTTGGGCTCAAGCGAAATCGTCTTAAGAATCAGCAGGTCCAAAGTCCCTTGGACCAGGTCGGTTGGTTTAGCCATACGCCTAGATAGTCAACAATTGTAGACGACCAGGGCATCAATTGGTTAGCGTAGTCTCTCGAGACTTATCCAGCAGTGAGTTATGCTGCAGCGCAACTGGGGCGTAAAACGTCGGATTGGTCGAGCCGTAGCTTAGAGCCAAGAGTCGCGCCGTTGTTTGACGACCTTGCCGGGAATCATGGTTGATCAGTCGCTTCCGCCAGGCAGAACATCGGTGCAATACTGAAGGGCAGGTATGGACATCAACAAAATCAAAGTCGGCGAGAACCCGCCAGATGACGTAAATGTCGTCATCGAGATCCCGCAGGGCGGTTTTCCGGTGAAATACGAAATGGATAAACTATCCGGAGCCATGTTTGTTGACCGTTTCCTCCATACTTCCATGATCTATCCCGGCAATTACGGATTCATCCCGCATACACTTTCCGCCGATGGCGACCCGTGTGACGTCCTGGTGGTTGGTCAGTCGCCAGTCATTCCAGGCGCGATCATCCGATCTCGCCCGGTTGGCGTCCTTTTTATGGAGGACGAAAAGGGAGTGGACGAAAAGATTCTGGCTGTCCCGGTCGACGCTTTGTATCCATTCTATTCGAAGGTCGTATCCTACAAAGATTTTCCAGGTATTCTCGCCGAACAGATCGCGCACTTTTTTCAGCACTATAAGGATCTTGAAAAAGGAAAATGGGTCAGAGGTTTGAAGTGGGCCGGGCCGGACGAGGCGAGGGAAGCCATTACCGAAGCTATCAACCGCCACGCCCGGTAAGTGCGCTGCTGACCAGGCTCGGATACAAGTGGTTGGTACAGTGGTGGCACGATGGTATGAACGGGAATGACTTCGTTGTGATCGCAAAAGCAGGAGGTGGACGCAGTGGATGTAGAAACATCCTCGCCGAATGCGTCAGGAGCGAGAGCGGGTTGAAACTCGACTGCCTAAGCCCGTCTTCGCGCGGTCAGCCGGTCAAACGCCCGGATAAGCCAATTTGTACGATGAAAAGGTCAGTGCCCACTTGTGTTGCGCTCTCCTCGCAACTTCGGGTGCCCACTTCGCTGGCTACGACTGCTGTGCCAGTCGTGTCGCGACCATTCGGACGGTGCTCGCGAGGACCACATCCGCGGGTAGACTTCTCGCCCAAGCAGATCACCTTGTCCTGACGTGTTCAGCAGGACCAATCGTGAGGCTGCCTTGAAGCCACCTATCAGCGCTCAGTCCAGCAACAGTTCACCTCCAGCCTAGGAAGCCTCCCAAGCGGGGGCACTCCAAAATGGCCGGAAGCCATACAAAATGGGCACCGACATGCCGGCTGATCATTCTTGAAACGATCGTTTCATTTATGATAGCCTCGTACTATGAGCCGAACCGTGAATGAAAAGCGGCCGGAGGAGTTAAGGGGCGCCATCGTCCAATATCTGATTCAGCATGGCCTCGCTGACCTATCGCTCAGGCCCTTGGCCAAAGCAATCGGCTCCAGTCCTCGCGTTCTGCTTTACTACTTCGGCTCAAAGGAAAAAATGGTGATCGAGGTTCTGGCGGACATCCGGCAGCGGCAGCGCGCGAGCTACGACCAAGTGCCGGCGGCCACGTTTGCGGAGGCTTGTCAGATCGTTTGGAAACAAATGAGCGCTTCCGATTCCGAGCCTCTATTCCGCCTCTTTTTCGAAGTCTATGGGATCGCCTTGCGCCAACCGCAGCTTTACGCGGACTTCCTGAAGGCCACTGTTGATGATTGGATACGGCCGATCGCCGATCCGTTGTGTCGTAACGGGTACAGGCGCGTCGAGGCGCGTGCCTTCGCAACCGTCGTTTTGGCCGGACTGCGAGGCTTCATGCTGGATTACTGCACAACTCACGACCGCAAACGTCTGGACCGCGCCGTAGCCTTGTGGCTCCGCACGCTGGACCCCATGCTGGTCGAACGTAAGGAGGCTTCGTAGCAAATGGCACCCATCGGACGCCGAATCGCGAGCATCCTCGCTAGCCAGGTACCCTCCGTATGGTCCATCGTGTGCGCCCTGCTGGCTGTCGAACTGCTGCTTCTGCCCACCGCCGCAAGATCTCAACTCGTGCCAGGCTCCATGGACGTTCACTGGAGCGAGGGCGCGGTGGATTGCAGCAAAAGCTCACAACAGCCGCTTCAAGTGCATCGGTATAACGCCCGAACGTTCATCCTTCGGGAGAACCTTTGTGTAACATTCGAGGCGCCTTTCATGTACCTCCTGGTGGGATCGGCGAGAGCGATTCTAATCGATACGGGAGACGTTGCCGATCCACGCGAAGTTCCGCTAGCGAAAACCGTGCAGGACTTATTGCCGGGAGACGGAGCGCGAAAACTCCCCTTGCTCGTGCTCCACACGCATCGGCATCTTGACCATCGCGCGGGGGACGTACAATTCTTGCATTTGCCCAACGTTCAAGTGGTTGGTTTTGACATCGACAGCGTTCGGCGTTACTACAACTTTAAGGGTTGGCCGAACGGAGTCGCCCGGATCGATCTCGGCGATCGAACTGCCGACGCGATTCCGACACCAGGCCACAACGAGACCGAGGTCTCGTTTTACGACCGGAGCACGGGATTATTTTTTTCCGGCGATTTTCTGATGCCGGCGCGGCTTCTCGTCGACGACACGAAGGCCTACCTTGCCAGCGCGAAGGCAGTCGCCGAATTCGTCAGAGACCGTCCGATTGCTTATGTCCTCGGCGGGCACATTGAAATGGACACCGATGGGAATACATTCTCATGGCAGTCGCAATATCATCCCCATGAACATGTCCTGCAGATGACAAAAGCGGACCTGCTTGCGCTGCCGGCGGCCGTTAGCAGCTTCAATGGGTTCTACTCCCGCAGCGGAAATTTACTTCTCATGAACTCAATCCACGTACTCATAGCAGAGGCTGTTGTAGCGGTGTCGCTCGTGGTTGCGCTCGCAGGGGCGGTATTCGTGTATGTACGGCGGCGCAGGCGCGCAAAGCGAATGGTCCGTGGATAGCTCATTCTTCCCGCAGAGCGACCATCGGATCCAAGTGCGCGGCGCGATGCGCGGGCAGGTAGGCCGCAATGCCCGTGTCAATTCCCAATACCACGGCCGCGATTGCGAGCGGCGCAGCATCGTACGGCTTCACGCCGTACAACAGAGTATTGACCAGCCGGCCGGCGGCCAATGACGCTCCAAGCCCGAGCAGCGTGCCAATAAACAGCATGACGGCCACTTCGCGCAGCACCAGCCAGATCACGGATCCTGGCTGCGCGCCCAGCGCCATGCGGATTCCGATTTCGGCCTGCCGGCGCGCGACCCCGTAGGCTGTCACTCCGTACAGCCCGATCATGGCGAGCAGCAGCGCGAGTCCACCGAAGAACGCCGACAAAAGGGCCACCATCCGCGGCTGCAGCAACGAATCTTCCACCTGCGTTTCGAAATTCCGGAACTCGAGCGAAATACTGCGATTCACTTGGCCGATGGCTGCGCGCGCGGCGGGAATCAGCGTGGCCACGGGGCGTTCGCCGCGGATTTCGAAGGTGGCAAACGACCACGGTTCGGAATCCTGTGCGCAAGCGACATATACAGTCGGAGAACTGGCCTCCGAAACGCTTTCATATTTCGCGTCTTTGACTACACCGATCACCTGATAGGTATCCTGCACGCCCGGTTTATCGGTGGGCACGCCGATGGTCTTGCCGATGGGGCTCGCCCGCCCGAAAAACCGGTGTGCCACGTTCTCATTGACGACCATCACCTTCGGCGCGCTCAGATCGTCGTGTTCGGAGAAATCGCGCCCGATCAGCAGGGGCGTGCGCAGCGTCTCGAAGAAACCAGGCGAGACGCGATTGAGAAAAACCAGCGTGTCCTCTTTCCCTTTGGACGAATAGCCCTCGGGAGACACGATGTTATTCCACGTCGTATGGCCGATGGGCGTCGATCTGCGCGGCAGCGAGGAGAAATTTCGCCAGTTGGCGGAGAACATCCGCGAAGTCTTCTGGATGATGAACGCGGCCGGCACCGAGATCCTCTATGTCAGCCCGGCGTACGAACAGGTGTGGGGCCGCAGTTGCGAAAGCCTGTACCGCAACCCGATGGCGTGGCTGGAGGCCATTCACCCGGACGATCGGGAGCAGGCGCACCAGGTGTTCGCGAGACAGATGGCCGGCGAGGGCGTCGACTCGGTCTATCGCATTCAAACCCCCGACGGACAGCAGAGATGGATCCGTGATCGTGCTTTCCCTATACGCGACGAGGCCGGGCGCCTGATCCGCGTGGCCGGCATCGCCGAGGATATCACCGAACACAAGCGTTATGAAGCGGAATTAGTGCACGCGCGCGAGGCCGCCGATGCCGCCAGCCTGGCCAAAAGCCGGTTCCTCGCCAATATGAGCCATGAGATCCGCACGCCCATGAACGGCGTGATCGGCATGTTGCAATTGCTGCTCGAGACCGATCTCACGCCGCAGCAGCGGGATTACGCCGCGGTGATTGAGTCCTGCGGGAAGACCTTGCTGACACTCATCGATAACATCCTGGATCTGTCCAAGATCGAAGCGCACAAGATTACGCTGGAACACGTGGAATTCAAACTGGCGGATGTCATAGAGGATGTTGTGGCGAGCCTGCGCGCACGGGCCGACAGCAAGGGCCTGGGATTGCATGCGCGGGTGGCCGCGGAAATATCGCCTTTCCTGCGGGGAGATCCCCATCGCCTGCGGCAGATCTTGCTGAATCTCACCGCCAATGCCATCAAGTTCACCGCACGGGGCGAGGTGCGCATCGAGGTGGCAAGCGAGGCCCGGAATTTCGGCCAGGCCACGCTGCGTTTCTCCGTCGCCGATACCGGCATCGGTATCCGGCCGGATCAGGCCGCGGAATTATTCGCGCCGTTTGTGCAGGCCGACACATCCACCACCCGCAAATATGGCGGCACCGGATTGGGGCTATCGATTTCGAAGCAGTTGGTCGAAATGATGGGCGGGAAAATTGGATTTGAAAGCGAGGCGGGCCAGGGCTCCACATTCTGGTTTACCGCGCGTTTCGATATTTCGTCTGAGCCGGTCCTGGCTTCCGGCGAGGACGGCGTTCACCAGACCGCCGCGCATGCGCCTGCACTGGCGCCGCCTGACGGGCACGGTGCGCGACACGACGCGCGTATCCTGGTGGCGGAGGACGATCCGACCAACCAGCTGGTACTAGTGGGACAACTGCAGAGGCTCGGGTTTCAGGCGCGCGTGGTTGCCACTGGCGAAGAGGCGGTCGCCGCGCTACGGCAGGAGAAATACGACCTGATTCTGATGGATTGCCAGATGCCAGGCATGGATGGCTTCGAAGCCACGCGCCGCATTCGACAGGATGGGAGCCAGGATGCTCTGATCGTCGCCGTCACGGCCGATGCAATGGCGGGCGATCGCGAAAGATGCATCCAGGCCGGTATGAACGGCTACCTCGCGAAACCGGTGGAGTTGAAGCAGTTGGCAGCCGTGCTGGCCAAGTGGCTGCCCGCGCACTCCTCCGCAAAAAAGGCGCCAACTGTTCAACTGCCGGCGACCGGCTCCGGAGAGCCGGTTTTCGACGAAAAGAGTTTGTTGGAGCGTTTCGGCCAGGCTGGACAGTTCGCGCGCCGCATTGTGAACGGTTTCCTGGCAGACTTTCCAGCCCAGTTGGACAAATTGCGCCAGCGGCTCGAGGCGGGGGATGGGCCAGGAGCGGCTTTGCAGGCGCATGCCATGCGCGGAGCGGCAGCGGCTGTTTCCGCGAGCAGTCTGCGCGGCCTGGCGTTGGATTTAGAGCGTGCCGGCGCGGCCGGTAAACTGGCGGATTTTGGCACACTGTTGCCCCGGGCTGCCGGTGAATTCGAGCGCCTCAGGAGCACCCTGCGGCGCACTGGATGGGAACATACCCGGATCGAGGAAAACATACAATGAAAACGCTGATCGTAGAAGACGACTTCACTAGCCGGCTGGTACTGCAGACGTACCTGTCCCGCTACGGCGAATGTCACATCGCCGTCAATGGTTGGGAGGCGGTGGAGGCATTCCGCTCCGCCTGGGAGGGCGGACAGCCTTACGACCTGATCTGCATGGACATCATGCTGCCTGAAATGGATGGGCGGGAAGCCGTCAGGCACGTGCGCAAGATCGAAGAAGCACGGGGTATTCCCTCCAGCGGTGGCGTCAAGATCATTATGACTACAGCGATCGACGACGTGAAAGAAGTCATGTCGTGCTTCCACGAGCTCTGTGACGCTTACCTGGTGAAACCGATCAACCTCTCGGAACTGCTCAAACAAGTGCAAGCCTACCAACTGGTTCAGTAGGCTAAAGCTCATCTGAGCCAAAGCGCTCCCTGGCGGTCGCGACTCGGTAACGCGGCAGAAGCTGCCGAGCCCGACCGTGAGGGAGCGGAACAAAAAATACCGGGCAATGCTTATCCCCTGAGACTTTCCCCCGGCCGCGCCACTAGCATTTCGAAAATCCCAAAGGAAAGTGAGTCGACCGTCTCGGAATGGACGATCAAGAAGTCATTCGAGAATTCCTCATTGAAAGCAATGAGAGCCTGGCACGCCTCGACCTGGAAATGGTGGAGCTTGAGAAGCGCCCCAAAGACCCGGCATTGCTGGCTAGTATATTTCGCACAATCCATACCATCAA
The DNA here is from genome assembly GCA_963818855.1 of Bryobacterales bacterium. Lineage (GTDB taxonomy): Bacteria > Acidobacteriota > Terriglobia > Bryobacterales > Bryobacteraceae > Bog-159. The sequence goes on from CAWFUH010000004.1 coordinate 89,978, forward strand.
AGGCACTTGCGGTTTTCTCGGCTTCTCTTCTCTGGGATCCGTAACGCATCTGGCGGAGAGCATCCTCAGCCAACTGCGCGAAGGAAAACGCGAGCTGACGCCGGAGTTAGTCACCCTGATTCTCGAAGCAGTGGATGTAGTCAAGACCATCCTGGTAGCCATCGAGGCCAGCGGCAAGGAAGGATCCAACACCCCCGACGATCTGCTCAAACGTCTGGAAGCGGCTTGCGCCCAGGCAACCAACGGCACGCCGCTGGGCGAGACTCCCCCAGCGTCCCCTGATGTGGAAAAAGCGGCCGCCCCCAAAGGACCCTCCGTCTCGGACTCCACCATCCGCGTGGATGTCGGCCTGCTCGACAAGCTCATGAATCTGGTGGGCGAACTGGTGCTGGCCCGCAATCAGATTTTGCAGTTCAACGCCCGCCAGGACGATTCCACCCTCAACGCCACCTCGCAGCGCTTGAACCTGATCACCACCGAGCTGCAGGAAGGCGTCATGAAGACCCGCATGCAGCCCATCGGCGTGGTCTGGAACAAACTGCCGCGCGTGGTGCGCGACATGGCCACTTCGTTCGGCAAGCAGATTAACCTGCAGATGGATGGCGCCGATACCGAGCTGGATAAGACCATCATCGAGGCTATCAAAGACCCGCTCACCCATATCGTGCGTAATTGCTGCGATCACGGAATTGAAAAACCCGAAATCCGCGTCCGCAACGGCAAGCCGGCCCAGGGCAAGCTGACTCTGCGCGCCTTCCACGAAGGCGGCCAGGTCAATATCGAGATCCTCGATGACGGCGCCGGAATGGACGTTCAGGTTTTGAAAGACAAAGCCGTGCAGAGAGGGCTGATCCGCGTCGAGCAGGCCGAGCGCATGAGCGACCGCGAAGCGCTGGCGCTGGTCTTTCTTCCCGGCTTTTCGACGGCTGCAGCGATCACCAGCGTGAGCGGCCGCGGCGTGGGTATGGACGTCGTCAAGACGAACATTGAAAAGATCGGCGGCGTCGTGGAGCTGACCAGCCGCCTGGGTGAAGGCACCACGCTGAAGTTGAAAATCCCGCTTACGCTGGCCATCATTCCAGGGCTGGTAGTCACCCTGGCCGAGAGAAGATCGGCGCCCCGGAACTTGACCGGTGTCGGCTTGCGCTACGTGATCCCCCAGGTGAGCCTGCTGGAGCTGATCCGCCTGGAGGGGGACGCCGGAAAACGGCAGATCGAACGCATCCACGATACGCCGTTCTACCGCAGGCGCGGGAGCCTGCTGCCGCTGGTCTATCTGGCTGACGTCCTAAAAACCGACAGTCCCGCTGAATCCGAAGTCGTGAACATCGTAGTTTTGCAAGCCGAGGACCGTCAGTTTGGCTTGGTCGTCGACGGAATCAGCGACACGCAGGAAATCGTGGTGAAGCCGCTGGGCAAACAATTGAAAGGCTTGAACTGCTATGCCGGCGCCACCATCATGGGCGATGGCCGCGTGGCCCTGATTCTGGATGTGGCGGGAATTGCGCAGTTGTCGGGCGTGGTGCAGGAATCCCGTGATAAGTCCACTGCGGAAATCCGCCGCCGCGAAAACTCCGCGAGCGATCGCCAGACCTTCCTGTTGTTCCGCGCGGCGCCGTTCGCGCGCGTGGCCGTGCCGCTCTCGTTAGTGGCGCGCCTGGAGGAAATCGCCCTCTCCAAGATCGAGCACGCGGGCGGCAAACAGGTTGTGCAGTACCGCGGGCGGATTCTGCAATTGGCTTCGCTCGCGCCGATCCTCGATCCGGGCGTGGAGGACACGGCCAGTCTCAACGATCCGGCACAGGTAGTGGTCTTCAATAACGGCGATCGCAGCATCGGCATCCTGGTGGACCAGATTCTGGACATCGTGGAGGACCAGGTGACGGCGCGGCAGCCATCCACGCGCCGGGGATTGTTGGGGTCCGCGGTGATCGGCAAGAAGGTGACCGACCTGCTCGATCTGCACACCATCATTCAGGCTGTCGACGATGGCTGGTTCAACATCCAGGACGGGCAGCGCACCGCGGCTGCCACCATCATGATCGCCGAACCTTCTTCTTTTGTGCGCGGCCTGGTGCGTAGTTCGCTCGAAATGGCCGGCTATCGCGTCGTGGAGACTGCGGACACGCAAGCGGCCCTGCGGGAACTGGAGGGCGGCAAAATCGACGTGGTGCTGGCGGGTCTCGATCTTCCGGCGGACGCCGGCCACAGTCTTCTGGAAGAAATGCGGCGGTTGCCCGGCCTGGCGCGGATTCCCGCGCTGGCACTTATCGACAGCGCCGAGCAAGGCCAGGCCCAGCGTGAGCATCCGCAAGGGTTCTTCGATTACCAGATGAAGTTCGATCGGGAGGCCATGCTGCGATCTCTGGGCAGGCTGGCGGGCGCCGTGGGAACGCCGGAAGCGGTGGCACCCACAGGCGAGAAAGGCTGAAGCGCATGAGCACGGCGCAAACAACGAATGGCGCGGAAGGCGCCAGGGCTTGCCGGGAGTACGCCACTTTCTTTGTCGACGGCCTTTTCTTCGGCATTGACGTGTTGCAGGTGCAGGAGGTGCTGCGCTACCAGGAGATGACTCAGGTACCGCGGGCCCCGGCCGTAATTCAAGGCCTCATCAACTTGCGCGGTCAGATCGTCACAGCCGTGGATATGCGGCGGCGTCTCAAACTCCGGGAGCGGGCCGAAGGCCAGACGCCCATGAACACGGTCGTCCGCACCAAAGACGGGACCGCCGTCAGCCTTTTGGTGGACGAGATCGGTGATGTGGTCGAGGTAGACGCCGAAACATTCGAGGCAACCCCGGATAATGTCGATCCCGCGGCACGCGATCTGCTGCAGGGCGTGTACAAACTTAAGGGCCGCCTTTTGCTGGTCCTGGATACCGAGAAAGTCATTGATATCGCCGCGAATGTCACCTGATGTGGGGCAGACCTCCGGGTGGCCGCGCGGAAACTGCCGGCTAACGCCGGCCAGGGGAACGCTGAAACGTGCGCCCCAGTGTAAGGCAGGCAAGGAGGTTCTGAGGTTGGCTTTTACGTTCTTCTTTCGAGACCAACAGGTGCTGGAGCGCGTGGCGGAACACCTCCTTCCCAACCTGGCTGGCCGCAGCCATCCGCGCATCTGGGACGCCGGCTCCGCCATGGGGCAAGAGCCTTACACGCTGGCCATGATACTTGCCGAGCGGATGGGACACTTCGCGTTCAACAACCTCCGCATCGATGCCACCGATGTGGAAAACACCGGCCAGTTCGCCCAAATGATAGAGGCGGCCCTGTACCCGAGAGACGAGTTGTCGCGGTTACCCGAAGGCATCCTGGAGAAGTACTTCGAGGCGAATGGCCAACACGATTACTTTCGGGTCATCGACCGCATCCGGCGGACGGTCGTGTTTCAGCAACACGATCTTCTATCGCTCCAGGAAATAGGCCAGGGGTATTCACTGGTTCTGTGCAAGAATGTGCTGCTTCATTTCCAGGCACCGGAGAGGATCGAAGTGCTCAAAATGTTTCATCGCGCCCTGGCGCGCGACGGCTTGTTCGCCAGCGAACTGACACAGGATATGCCACCGGAGCTTGCCCCCCTGTTCGAGAGGGCGATTCCCGACGTGCAGCTGTTTCGCAAAGTAGAGGGCGCCGGATGAGGATCGTGACGCTGGAGAACAGCGGCGAAATCTATTCTTCCCAGGCTTACCTGGTGCTCGGCGACGCCAGCCGCCTGGAGGACATGAACACACTGGTGGATGTGGGCCAGGACCCGGCCATACTAGCGAGCATCCAGCGGGCGCCCACTGGGGTCGGCAAATGGCCCGTGGAACAGGTGGTGCTGACGCACAACCATTCCGATCACACGGCGTTGCTGCCGCAAGTGCGGGAGGCGTTCCGCCCCAAGGTGTTCGCGTTTTCACCGAATACCGACGGCGTCGATTGCCTGGTGCACGATGGGGACACCATTAAAATGGGCGACCAGTATTTCGAGGTCATCCATACGCCGGGTCACAGCAGCGACTCGATCTGCCTTTACAACCGGGTAGAGGGCGTACTCTTCGCGGGCGACACCCCTGTGGTGAACGCGTCGGCGACCGGCACTTATGAGCCGGAATTTCTGGCGGCATTGGAAAAGGTGTGCGCCCGCGATGTCCGGACGATCTACTTCGGGCACGGCCCTCCGCTGACGGAGAACTGCAATGAGAGGCTGCGTGAATCGAGGATGGCCGCAGGTAATGGCGGTGGTGGGGCAGGCGGTGTCGCCTGCCTTTTGGAATCTCATAACTAAAGGAATTTAAGGAGCAGACTAATGGCAAGACAAACAGGTAACGGCCGGAGCATTGGATCCGCACGAAACCCGTCCACCGGCGCCGCCGTTTTGGACCTTCCCGAACACGATGAGCGGGAGACGCAGCGGAAGGATCTGCTGCAGGAGGAGATAATCCGGGTAGCCACCGCTCTCCAGCAAGGCCGCCTCGCGGAGCGGGCGCGAGCCGACCTGTTCCAGGGTAGCGACCGTGCCGTCGTCGAGAGCCTGAATGGGATGCTGGACTCGGTAATTAAGCCCTTGAACGTGTCCGCCGAGTACATGGACCGCATCTCGAAGGGCGACATTCCGCCCAAGATCACCGACGCTTATCAAGGCGACTTCAACGAAGTCAAGAATAACCTGAACGTCTGTATTGACGCCGTCGGACGGCTGGTGAATGACGGCGTGGCGCTGACGCAGTCCATGCTGGAAGGCAAGCTGGCCGCGCGGGCCGACGCGACCAAGCACCAGGGCGACTTCAAAAAGGTAATCGAAGGCTTCAACCTGGCGTTGGACAACGTCATCAAGCCGTTGAACGTCTCGGCCGAATACGTGGACCGCATCTCGAAGGGCGACATTCCGCCCAAGATCACCGATACCTACAACGGCGATTTCAACGAAATTAAGAACAACCTGAACGTTTGCATCGATGCCATCTCGCGGCTGGTGGGCGACGGTGTAACGCTGACGCAATCGATGCTGGAAGGCAAGCTGGCCGTGCGGGCCGACGCGGCCAAGCACCAGGGCGACTTCAAAAAGGTAATCGAAGGCTTCAACCTGGCGCTGGACAACGTCATCAAGCCGCTGAATGTCTCGGCCGAATACGTGGACCGCATCTCGAAGGGCGACATTCCGCCCAAGATCACCGACGCTTATCAAGGCGATTTCAACGAAATTAAGAACAACCTGAATGTTTGCATCGATTCCATCGCGCGGCTGGTGGGTGACGGCGTAACGCTGACGCAGTCCATGCTGGAAGGCAAGCTGGCCGTGCGCGCCGACGCGGCCAAGCACCAGGGCGACTTCAAAAAGGTAATCGAAGGCTTCAACCTGGCGCTGGACAACGTCATCAAGCCGCTGAATGTCTCGGCCGAATACGTGGACCGCATCTCGAAGGGCGACATTCCGCCCAAGATCACCGACGCCTACCAAGGCGACTTCAACGAAATCAAGAACAACCTGAACGTTTGCATCGATGCCATCTCCGCGTTAGTTACCGATACTGGCATGCTGATCAAGGCGTCGACGGAAGGCAAACTGGCTACCCGCGGCGACGCTACTAAGCACCATGGCGATTATCGCAAGATCGTCGGGGGTGTCAACGAGATGCTGGACGCGATCCTGCTTCCCATCGGCGAAGGCAACCGCATTCTGTCGCAGGTCGCCATCGGCAAAATCGACGAACTCGTCACACAATCTTACAAAGGCGACCACGAAAACATGAAGCAGGCCGTCAATACCGTCGCCACCGTGCTGCAAGGTTTGCAGAAAGAGCTGGGGCGGCTGACGGAGGCCTCCCGTGAAGGGCAACTCTCGGAACGCGGTAAGCCGGACCAGTTCCAGGGTGCCTACGCCGGCATCGTCAAGGGCGTTAACGACATGCTGGATGCCATCCTGGTGCCTATTGGCGAAGGCAACCGCGTATTGCGCCTGATCCGCGGCGGCAACTTGCGCGAGAAAGTGGAGATCGCCTGCAAAGGCGAACACGAAAAAATGAAGAACGCCATCAACGGCGTGCATGACTGGCTCACGGACCTGATCGCCTATGTCACTAAGATTGCCAATGGCGATATGGCCGCCACCATGGAGAAGGCCTCCAATGAGGATCAGATCCACGAATGGTTGTTGCTGTTGAAGAGCAATATCAACGGCTTGGTGGACGACGTCAATACGCTGGCGCAGGCGGCGGTAAACGGGAAGCTGGGGGTCCGTGCGGATGCGGCCAAGCACCGCGGCGATTATCGCAAGATCGTGGATGGCTTCAACCGCACGCTCGATACCGTGGTGGATCCGCTGAAAGTTGCTGCCAGCCAGGCTTCCGCGCTGGCATCTTCCGCCGAAGAGCTCACGGCGGTCAGCAGCCAGATGGCTTCGAACGCGGAAGAGACCGCCACGCAGGCCAACGTCGTCTCAGCCGCTAGCGAACAAGTGTCCAAGAACGTGACCGTGGTGGCAACGGGCAGCGAACAGATGCAGGCCTCCATCCGCGAGATCGCCAAGAGCGCCAATGAGTCGGCCAAGGTTGCCAAGGCGGCGGTGGGCGTTGCGGAATCCACCAATAACACCATTGCTAAGCTGGGCGAATCGAGCGTCGAAATCGGCAAGGTGATCAAGGTCATCACCTCGATCGCGCAACAGACGAACCTGCTGGCGCTGAACGCCACTATCGAAGCCGCGCGCGCCGGCGAAGCGGGTAAGGGATTCGCCGTGGTAGCCAATGAGGTGAAGGAACTCGCCAAGGAGACAGCCAAAGCCACGGAAGAAATTGGCCAGAAGATCGAAGCTATTCAAAGCGACACCAAGGGCGCGGTACAGGCCATCGGGGAAATCAGCACGATCATCGCGCAGATTAACGATATTTCCAACAACATCGCCTCCGCTGTCGAAGAGCAGACAGTCACCACCAACGAGATTGCCCGGAACGTCGGCGAGGCGGCCAAAGGCACGGGCGAAATCGCCAAGAACATCGGCGGAGTCGCCTTGGCAGCGGAAAACACTACGCGCGGGGCAACCGATATGCAGAAGGCGGCGCAGGCGCTCAGCGGCATGGCTGCGCAGTTGCAGGGACTGGTCGCGAAGTTCACGTTCTGAGGAGAAAGAAGTCAGGAGACAGAAGACAGAAGTCAGAAGCCGCGAGACCGGACGTGTTCCTTCTGACTTCTGACTCCTGTCTCCTTGCTAAAGCTAAAACGTAATCTGGCTGCTTTGCGCTGTGCCCACTGAATTAGTGATCTGGACCACCGCCGCCACGACCTGGCTGGAATCTCCCGTGACCGGAAAGAAAGCTGTCAAGCCAAAGACGCCGCCCAGGTCTGAGGCCGGGAAGTACTGCTCGAAGGCCGAAGCGGCGGCCACGGTGATATTGCCGGGAGCGATCTCGACGCCGCTCGAATCATAGAAGGTGAACACCACTTGGGAGGCGCTGCGGGTGTTGTCCCAACCATTCACTTGCAGCTGGACGTTGCTGGTGGTGCAGTAAACCAGGCTGGGATCGCAGGATGCGTTGCGCGCGGCAACTGCCGCATCGATGCCGATAACCGCTGCCGGAATCGTGGCGTTTGCCTGCGCGGTGTTGGTGCCCAGACTCAGGTTGAAAGCCAGAGTGCCTGCCGTGGTGCCGGTCCCAAACGAAATGGAGGGGCCGTCTGTGAATTGTCCGATGGACGCTCCTTCCGCGATCGTAAAAGTCGCGGAGCGCGTGCCATCCGCGAAAGTGATGCTGGGGTCGTCGCTGACGCCGCTGACCGCCGACTGGAAGGACAGCGTCACCGTGCCGTTACCGCTAGCCGCTGAAGCAGACGCCAGGTTCACCGAGAGACTTCCCTGTTGAGCGCTGGCCGCGGTCGCCAGAGTCAGTTGAATCGACGGGGTGGGGAAATTGGGCGGAGTTGCCGGTGTTCCGGTGCCTTCGAGCGGGTACGTGTACAATCCGATAGTCAACGTGGCTTGTTGCAGACCGGTGGCGGCAGGCGCGAAGGTCACATCCAATTCGGCGGAAGCCCCGGGCGCCACGGTGGGCGCTGCGAGGGCGCTGCCCGACAAACTGAATGGGCCGGCGGCCAGCGCCGGGATTGTAGGAACGGCTACCGGGACGGTTAAAGCATTGGACAGCATCAGTGGGATGGTTTGGCTGGAGCCGACCTGCACATTGCCGAAGGTGACGGTCTGGCCGGCGCCTAATGGCTGGTTATTCCAAAGCACCGTCAGCTCCGCCACGCCGGTGCCCGTTAAGATGATCGTATCCGTGTTGCCGGCCATGATGGTCATGGTGGCGCTTGGCGATCCCAATTGAAATGGCTCGAATTGCACCGTGAAATCCAAGGTGCCGGTCGGGTTCATCAGGATGGGTAACTGCTGGGTGGCAGCGGCGCCGCACAGATCCGGCGACAGCGAACACACCACGGAAAAATACGGCGGGTAAGGAGGAACCGCCGAAACCGGACCGGCTAAGGCCAGGCTGGTGAGATAGACAGGCGCCGGTCCCGCATTGGTCAGTTCAAACTCGATGTCCACGACGCTCCCTAGCGTCACGTTCCCGAAGGTGTAGAGCTGCGGCGCGGGGCTGGCCACGCCGCCCTGCACGATCGAGAGCGTCACTTGCGCGGAGGCGGAAACAGCCGCCGCCAGCAGCACGAGCACTGCGCCGGCGCGTTTCATGGCTGCCCTATGGTGATGGTGGGCGTGCCGACGCTGACCACGCTGCTCGAGACCGTTGAATTGGAACTCGACTTGGCGCGGCTGACGCCCACAAACGCCGCACCGGCGGCCACCGCAACTACAGCCGCGATGATGATCCATTTCTTGTGGCTTCCTGACCCCATCTTGGTAGTGGTCTTGGTGATGTCACCGGCCTGCGCGCGGGCTGGCGGTTCCGTCGTTTGGGTGGTGGTCACCTGCGGCGTGCTTTGGGGCGCCGATGGAGATACGGCGGCTGGCGCGGCCTTGGCGGTGGTCGAGTGTGCACCGCCGCCTTCGGCTATGTACTGCATGGAAATTAATCCGGCGCGGGCCTGCTCTTTCACCGCCGTAATTCGGATGCGAAACGGGCCGCCGGTGCGGTTGAGCTGCACCGAATGAATGGCGGCACGGCCTGCCGCGTCGGTGAGGACCAGGTCAGTGCGCAGTCCATTCGAGAAGAGACCGCTCGGCCCGTCCGGGGGAAGCTGAAAACTGACTGCGGCGCCGGCCACCGGCCGCCCAGTTTCGTCCGTCACTTCCACCGTGATCGGGTGAGCCACGCGCACCCCTGGCGGATGCACGGCGGCCTCGCCATCGATGACTTTGATTTGCAGAACGGCGACCTGCGCCATCGCCGCACAACTCCACACTGATTCAAGCGCTAATAGAAGAGCCCCTGCTGGAAATGCCTTCATATGAAACCCGATCCGGGCGGAGGCAGGCGCGCCGGACCGGATCCATCGATCCTAGGCGGCCCGCATCAGCACCGCGGTAATATTGTCCGGTCCACCGGCTTCGCGCGCGGCCGTGATGAGCTCGCGGCACTTCTCTTCGAGCGGCTGATCCGGCGAACCACCCCGCAAAATGGCTACGATGCGCTGTTCCTCGACCACGCCATGCAGCCCATCGCTACACAGCAGCAACATGTCCCCCGGCCGCAGGTGAATGTCGTGGTAGTAATTGATCTCCAACGCGATGCCCGCCCCGATGGCCATGGTCAAAACGTGCCGCATGGGATGCGTACGCAGGGCCTCCTCGTTCAGTCCCAATGGCCGGCCCACTTCGTTGACCCAACTCTGGTCCTCCGTGACGACGCGGAATCCGCTGTGATCCAACAGATAAGCGCGGCTGTCGCCCACGCTGGCGATCAATAACTCATCGCCGACCTCCAATGCGGCTACCAGGGTGGTGCCCATGCCCTCCAGTTCGGGGTCGTGGGCGGCCGCCTCTAAAACGCGCCGGTTGGCTTCCTCCACCGCCACCAGCAAAGCCTGGGAATCGCGGCTCTCGGCGTTCAGTATGCTTTCAGAGACCGTTTCCACCGCCAGCCGGGAGGCGCGTTCGCCGGCCTTGGCACCGCCCATGCCGTCCGCCAGCACATACAATCCCATTTCCGGATCAATCCGGGAAAAATCCTCGTTATTTGCCCTGACACAGCCTTTATCGCTCAAGGCATAAGCTTCCAGCATGATTGACGCGCTCCCAATAGAATGAGGACACTACGCGTCTGTATTTTAACCGAAAGCCAGGGTAGCTTCGTCAAGCTTTTGCAAAAACGGGTAGTGGGTTTAGGAGGGAGATACTCTCAGGAGGTTTTGCGCGCTCTGCAAGGTTTGGCACTATAGCCATTGACGATATATCCATAGTGGCTATAATGGAGCGATGCGGGACAATTTGCCGGCCAGCGGCGCGCAAAGGCGGATTGGGCGGAGGGAGGGCATGCGCCTGTTGATTCCGCTGCTCTTGCTTCCATGTGCTGCGGCTCAACCGCAAATCGACGCCACGGAGTATGCGGCACGCCGGCGAGCCGCCATGAAAAAGATCCCGGACGGGATGATTGCACTGCACTCGGCTTCAGGCCTGAAACATTGGGACGAATCGGGATTTCATCAGGACGCTAGTTTTTATGCGTTCACCGGACTGGCGAATGCGTGTAACGCGATTCTGGTGCTCGACGGAACCGGCCGGGAGTCATGGCTTTTTGTGATGCCACACTCCGGCGCATTCGGCGCTGACCTCGAAGGGTTCAATGCCGCGTTTGTGTCACCCGGCGCAGCCGCCGAAACAGCTCTGCAGATCGACCACGTCGTGCGGTGGGACACATTTGTCGCATTCGTGGATGCACACCGCAAGAGTAACCCCAAGCTGGTGCTTTATATTGACAGCGCAGGTCAAACAGGGGGCATGTCGGGCGACGTGAGCAATCCGGTCGGCCTGGCTGCCATTGAAAACCCTCACATGTTGTGGCGGGATGCGCTACGTCTGAAGTGGAGCGATCTGGAGGTAAAGGACGCGTTTCCGATTCTGGATGAGGTGCGGTGGGTGAAGAGTCCCGCCGAACTGGCATTGCTGCGAGAAGCGGCTGCTATCACCGCCGAAGGGTTCTGGGCTGGAGTGCGGGCGATCGCGCCCGGCAGGACCCAGCGGCAAGTGGAGGGCGAAGTGATTCGCGCTTGTTTGAATCGAGGTTCGGACGGCCTGTCGCTGTGGCCGTGGGTCCGCTCCGGACCGTTTACCATGCCGGCGATGCTGTTCGAAGCATTCGCGGATTACCGCAACATGGATCGAACGATGCAATCGGGTGACGTGGTGCGGCTCGATCTCGGCTGCGATTATCGCATGTACAAAGGGGACTTTGGACGCACGCTGCCGGTATCCGGCCATTTTGACCCGGGGCAGCGGGAGACGATGGAACTGTTGAATGGGGCTTATTTGGCTGGTGTGGAGGCTATGAAGCCCGCGGCCACGCCAGGCCAGGTGCGGCAGGCTTTCCGCACCTACGTAGAAAGCCATCAGGGCAGCCTGGAGACTGCCCTGGCGCGCGAGGCAGCCTCCGCAGCGCTCAAGAATGCCATGCAGCCCTTGCATGGGCTGGGGGTGGATATGGCAGAGGGAACTCCGTCAGTCTTCCGGGTGGGAAATGTGGTGTGCTACGAACCCGGTTTGATTGCCGGCGGGCAGATGTATTTCGTCGAGGATACCATCCTGATTGCGCGCAACGGCCACGAAATCCTGAATCCCGCACTGCCCTATGCACCGGGCGACATCGAGCGGGCCATGGCGAAGTTGCGGCCTTGAGGCTCGCTTCAGCAGCTCACGAGCGTCTGTAGGTTTCTTCCGCAGATGTTGCTCGCCTCTATCACCTTGCGGACCGGTCCAGTGGGTCTTCAGACGCCTGCACAGCCATCCTGCACCAACGCGCCTGCCCGTCGGCGTTCACCACCGCTCTTCCGAGGGTTAGGACGCCGGGTAGAACTGCCAGTTTTAGCGAACCCCGCGCCGCGTTTGCATGCCCCCAACAGATAGCGTACTCGACCTAACTTCGCAAACCCACCGCCTTCTTGAGTACGTTCGCCCAGCGCCAGCGCCACCTAAGCCGGAAATTAACGGCCTCAGCCGTAGAAGTGTGGCCGGAGCTGATCCTCTGAAATATATCGCGTCGCCTGGCGGAAAATCGCCTTCAGTGTTCCTTTATCCAACTCATCATGGATCGGTACCGTAAGCGTCTGGCGCGTCCCATCCGGAAGCCAGCGGCGCAAATTTGGCATGACTCCCGTGCTGCGCTTCAATCTCGAAACCGAATTTGAACAGGATAGCCAACACCTCTCTTCCGGAGAGGACCTTAAGCTTTGGCATGGGAAAGCGGCGGCAATTCGAAGCTCGCGAGTACGGACGGATCCGACACGAGATCGAATTCCGCCAGATTCTCGCCCTCCAGATGGAGCGCGAGCGCCTCATTCAAGTTCGCCGCAAGTTCATCAAGGGTCCTGCCTTGCGTCACGACCGGGAGGTCCAAACACTCCGCCACGTACTGCCGCTCTCCCTTGGAAATCCGCACCTGGATGATTCTCTTCATGGCACTTTCAGTTTAGGTCCCAACCGGCATCCCGTCAAATGCTATGCTACCTTCGGAAACCCATACCGTGCGTCCTATGCGCTCGCGGCGGCCACTAATGTCGCGCTGCTCTGAGGAAACTGCTTGCTTAGGCGTGCGGCTCATGCCCGGCTCAGACGCTCACGAGCGCCTGTAGGTTTCTCCCGCATATGCCGCTGGCCTCGAACTTATCGCCGTGCGGGCCGGTCCAGTGGGTCTCCAGACTGATCGCGCCTGCGTAGCCATCCTGCACCAGGGCACCGATTTGGCCGGGCCAATCGATGCCGCCCTCGCCCAGCGCGCACCACTTGAGCTGGTTGCCCTCGACACGGCAGTCCTTGGCATGCACGTGCGCGACGCGGCCCGCGGGCAGTCGACGGTAGCCGTCCGGAAACGGCGTTTCACCGGATACGTAGGCATTGGCCGGATCCCAGACCAGCTTCAGATTCGGATGCGCGACGGCTTCCAGCAGGCGGGCGGCCTCGGCGCCGGTGGCGATATTGCAAGCGTGCTCGTTCTCGAGGCCGATAATGCGGCCGTGCGGTGCGGATTGTGCAGCCAGATGCTCCAGCGCGTGCGCAACGCGGTCAAAGCACTCCTCCGGCCGGACCGAGCGCCAGTATGAGAATACGCGAATGATGCGCGCGCCGGTGCGGTCCGCGATTTCGAGCGCGCGATCCGCCAGGCGCGGCTGGTCTTCAAACGTGTACGTAGCGGCGAACACGTCCTGTTGGAAGCGGGCGTCCACCGCGGGCGAATCCGGGAGAACGCATTTGAGCAGGGGCGAGGCGATGGATATGATTTCGAGTTTGTGGCCGGCCACGATTTCGCGGGCCCGGCCGAGTTCGGCATTGGTCAGGTCGATGATGTTCTTGCCGAACAGCATGCGTAGTTCGGCTGCGGTCATGCCGATCTCCGCCATGGCGCCAACGGCCACTTCGATATCCTGGGAGAATTCGTCGGTGATAGCGGCGGTAGGAAAGAGTTGAGCCATTTAGCTACGCATACGCAACAACAGATAGAGTCCCGTGAGCGAGAATAGCGCGTCCGGCGACCAGGCGGCGATGGCCGGCGGCAATTGGTTCACGTCGCCGATCTTCTCGAACAGCAGCCCGATGCCCCAATACGTGATGGCGATCACGATGCTCACCCCCACGCCCGCCATGGCTCCGCGATTGCCCACCAGAAACGCGAACGGAATCGAGATCATCGCCATGATCAGCACAAACAGGGGCACGGAGAATTTCTGATAGAACTGGACGCGCAGCTTGACGGTATTGAAGCCGCTCTGCTGCAGGTCGCGGATGTAGCTGTCGAGCTCCCGGAAATTCATTTGCGAATCCTGTTTGACCTCTTTCAGGAAGTAACTGGGGGGCTCGTTCAACTCCGCGAACGTTTGCACCTGAAAAGCCGTTAAGGGGACGCTCTGGTTGCCTTGAAAATCACGCCGCCAGCCATTTTCGAAGACCCACATTTTCAGGGACGCCTGCCAATGCGCACGCTCGGCGGAAATCTGGCGCACGATCTGATAGGTGTTCGGGTCGATTTCGTAGACGATCACGCCGCCCATCACATTCTCGTCCCTGTCGAAGAATTTGTAGTAATAGATGCGCGGCCCTTTGCCGAAAATCCATTTGCGCTCGGGGCTGAGATATGTCTGGACGGCGCGGCCCTTGATTTCATTTCGCAGGGCATCCTGCCGCCGGTTGGCTTCCGGCACGTAGTAATGATCGAAAGCGAACAGGCCACCGCTTAAGAAACTGCTGGCCACCAGGATCGGAATCGCCAGGCGGTATAAGCTGACGCCGCAGGCTTTGAAGGCCGTGACTTCGTTATGCTTGGTCAACACCCCAAAGGTCACCAGCACGCCGACCAGCACTGTAATCGGCAGCGTCTTATAGATCAATTGCGGCGTCAGAAAGAAGAGGTAGGTGAAGACTTTGGCCAGCGAAATCTGATTGCGGACGATATCGCCGAGTAACTCGAAGAAATTATAAATCTGACTCATGGATACGAAGCTGGCCAATAACACGATGAAGTAGAAGAGAAAGTTGGTGAGAATGTAGGTATCGAGAATCTGCGGAAGCAAGGGTAGGCGAAAGCCGCGGGTGGCCGGACCCAGTTGAGGCACGAAGCGCGCGCGCAGGCGGTTCAGCGCGATGCTGGCCGTATTTTTCAATCCGCCGACGAAATCGCGTCCGCCGGGTGTTTCCATGCGCGCCACGGCGATGATTCCGGCAACCAGAAATACCTCGTTTGGCAGCCACAGCGCAACTTCCACCCGCAGCGTGCCGGCACGCGCCAGGCTCACTAGTGTGATGAACGCCAGGTAATAACAGAAGAAAGCCAGGAAGACGGCGGTAACATATCCACCCGATTTGCCGCCTTTGCGCGAGGAGACGCCCAGCGGAATGCCGACCAGCGCCAGCACCAGGCAGGCGATGGGCAGCGCCAGGCGGCGATGCAATTCGATGCGCGCTTCCACCCAATCCTTACCGTGGGCCGAGTAGTGGCTCAACTCGCGGGTGTTCATCTCACTGAATGGCTTCCGCGCCAGCGGTTCGGGAGGGGCGGCATACAAGGCCTGCGCCACGATCGGCGAAAAGCTGTCGTAGCCTTTCAGATCCTTGCCCATTTCGTGAGTGCCCGCGTTGCGCATGGAAAGCTGCAGGCGGTTATGGTCCGGATCGGGTACGGCGATGGCTTCCTGCGCCACGGTGATCAGAGGGCCCTGGGCCTTGTCGCCCATGCCGCTGGTGCGCTGCTCTGGGGGAGTCAGGTCCGCCAGAAAGACGTTGCGCCAAACCACTACCGGACCGGGCCGCACATCGCCGACGTAGAGGATGGTATTCGGGAAATCCTCGTCGAATACGCGCGGCTCGATATCGGCGCTCACCTGCGAAGCGGAGAGCTTGTCGATCAGGTCTTTGCTGATGCGCACCGACAGAGGTGTGAGCCGCAAGGTCATCAATCCGGCTACCAACATGGCCAGGAAGGCGAAGAGCATCACTGGGAGGACGACCTTGCGGCTGGAGCATCCGGCCGCGCGCATGGCCGTGATCTCGCCATCGGTGGCCAAGCGCCCCAATCCCACCAGGATGCCCACCAGGGTACCGAAAGGAATGGTCAGCGGCAGCAGGGGCGGCAAAGATAACGCAAACAGGTACAGCACCGTCCCGGGCCGTGGCGAATTGCGCACCAGCACTTCGAACAGCTTGCCGACGCCTTGCAGAAAGATGATCGCGGTGGCCAGGCCCATGCCCAGCAGAGAACTGGAGATGATCTCGCGGAAGATGTAACGGCCCAGGATGCGCATATGGTTAGGGGTGTACCGCCTGGGCGCTGAGAGCGGGCGCCGGCACGATGGGGAGCTTGGGCAGCTCTTCTTCCACTGGGTGAAGTTCCACGTCGTCGATCAGCACGGAAGGCGCGATGGTGCAGCTCGGCGCTACGTAGCTTGCGCCGCCGATCAAGGCGAACGGCGCTTGATTATTCAGAAAATCGAGCACAGTGCTATCGTCCCCTGCGGCCAGGATATCTTTAAGCGAGCGCGCGTTCAAGCCGCCGAAGCGCAAGCCGCGCACCAGTTCTTCCTTGCCATCCGGATAAACCCTATACAGCAGGACCGGTGCGCTCGCCGGGCGGCCGCCGGACTCCGTGGCATTGCTGAGCAGCCGCCGCATCTCGGCGAAGGAAGCCGACGACGGGAAATCCATCCGGCGTACCAGCATGCCGTACGGTTTGTTGCGCTGGCGGCAGATTTCCATCAGCTTCTGCTTGAGCTGCGAAACGGGAACGGTTTGGGTGGCGCGGACGAACAGGTTGCTGATGGCCGCTCCATTCGCGCCGTAGCTGCCGGGCAAACGCGCTCGTCCATTAGAGCCGGCAAATCCCGGCATGGGCTGGCGCGTAAGCAGAAAGTTCTGCAGCACGCCCTTTTCGACCAATTGCATCGGCTGGGGGACGACGCCTTCGCGGTCGACCTCATAGCTGCCCAAAAGCGCACGGCCATGCCACTCTTTCTGGGTGGGATCGTCCACCACGTCGAGCCAGTCCGGCAGTACGCGCGCGCCCTGGCGACCTTCCAACTCGCTCGATTGGAAGAATCCGTCGTGTCCCGGTTCGCTGACAGGGCGGCGCGTCAGCGCCAGGTTAGCGCCCAGGATCTCGGCGAAGAGCTGCGCGGCGGCAGCGCCTTCAAACAGCACGGGGCCGGCATAGCTCTCGCCTTTGGGCGCGCCCGTCCGGGAGGTGAGGTCCACGGCCATGGCGGTGATCGCGCGCCGCAGTTCCGGCTCGGCCGGCAGGTGGTCGAAATCGAGCGAGTGAAAGATGGCCGCGTCGTGCAGCACCATTCCATCGGGAGCCTGCGCTTCGGCCCGCGCTAACACGTAGATCAGATTATCCGGCACGCGCACTTCGGTGCCTTCGGAATTCAGGTAATAGTGGGTGGTCTGAATGGCGCTTAAGGCCACGCCCGAATCCCGCAGCGCGGGATAGCCGGCGAAGATGGCGGAGAGCGCCCGGATGCGGGCAATCCAGGCATCTTCATCCAGAACGGCGCGCCGGATTTCTGAGATCTTGGTGAGCGGTCCAGCTTTGGTAAAGTCGTCCAATGGCAGGTTGACGGCCACGTTTTTCAGCGCGGCCTGCTTACGGGAGATGGCCTGCACCGCGTTCTTGTACGCGCTGTCGGTGGCCAGCCACAGGAAGCGGCGGATCACCGGGTAAGAGTCTTCGATGGGGAACCGCTCGACATCGTAGAGCGCGGCGAAGTGGTGCCCGCTTCCCACATAGTCGGTGTTGTCGAACTTGTAGTCACCCACGCGCACCTTGACTTCCGGAATCCGGAAGCGATCGCGCGCGACGGAAACCAATCCGCCAAGGCTCGCGGAAACTTCGAATCCGTCGCCATCCTCGATGGTGTACTCGATAAAGTAGGGCGGAGCCAGGCTGAGCACCTGCAAGCCGCGCGAGCGGTTCAACTCATCGCGCATGGCGCGCAGGATGACATCGTCAGTGGTCTGGGCGGAGGCGGCCGTGAGGGCCAGAACGAAGAGAGCCGCGAGCCGCCTCACTGGCCCTCCACCGGAAACGGCAGTAACGGCGGCCGGTCCTGCGATTTATTCTGCTTCTCGATTTCGATTTCCGAGACCAGCAACGCCGGCGAGACGGCCGAAACCGGCACGCTCCCCGATTCGGCGCCACAATAGCCGTTGAACACCTGCGGCCGGTCGGAGGTCGCCAGGATTTTCGCAAAGCTGGCGAGCGGCGTACCTACGATATCGGCGCCGCGAATCAACTCGTCGGGACGCCCGTCCGGATAGACCCGATAAACAATGATGGGGATCACCTTGAACGCTTGCAGTCCCTGTCGCCCAGTGGTGGTGAAGCCGCCGGTGACATCGCGGAAATACAGGCCGTAGGGTTTGTTTTGGCGCTTGATTTCGGCGATGAGCATTTCGCGCAGGCGCGCCTCCGGCACGGCGTGCGACGATTCCACCAACAAATTCGATTGGCGCGAGACGACTTCGAGGCCTGGTTGCCGGCGGCCGTGACCATTGGAGTAGTCAAATCCCTGAATGGGCGAGCGGGACATCAGGAATCCCTTGAGCACGCCGTTTTCGACCACCGTAACGGGCCGCGCCGGGACGCCTTCGTCGTCGAATGTGTAAGAGCCATTCAGGTCGATGTTGCCGGACTTCTTGAGTGTGGGATCGAAGACTACTGACAAGAAATCCGGCAGGACTTTGCCGCCGACGCTCTTGGTGAAGGTCTGGCCCTCTTCTTCGTCTTTCTGGCGATGTCCTTCCACGCGATGTCCGAAGATCTCGTGAAAAAACACGCCCGCGGCGCGGCCCGAAAAGATGGCGGGGCCGGCGAAGGGATCGGCTTCGGGAGCAATCAGTAGCGCTTCCAGATCCTTGGCTACGCGGTCGATGGCGCCGGCGATGACTTCGTCGCGCGGCAGGCCCGCGGGATCGGCGGCTTCGAACGTTTCAGCCGTGGCTACATCGGTGCCATCCATAGCCTTCGCCTGCGCAGTGATGATTACGCGCGCGAACCCTCGCCCGTGCTGCAACCGGCTGCCTTCGCTGTTCACCAGGTACCTGACTTCCTCCTGATAGGTTACGGCGACGTTGGTGGTGAGAATGCCGGGATAATCTTTGAATCTCGCCGACAGCTTTCGTGCGCGTGCGGCCCATTGATCGGCCGCAAAGTGCCCGTGGGCGAGGGCCTCGACGTGCGTGACGGGCTCTTCCTTCGCGAAATCGCTCGAGGCATCCTGGTCGGCGACTTTGATTTCGGCATTCGCGCGGATCTTGATCAGCCGCTCGGCTGCCAGCCGGTAGGCGCGGTCGGTTTCGAGCCAGATACGCTGCTTGATGGAGGCGGGCTGGTCCTCGAAAGTGAGCGGCGCGCCGGAAGTGAACTGCGTCCGTTCACCGCGCACGTTATGATAATTGTCCAGTTTCGGAGAGCCGACACGAACGCACACATCCAGTCGGCGGCTCTTGCCGTGATTATTGCTGCTGATGGCGCCCAGGGTAGCGGACAGGCCGTGAAAATCCTCCTCGGTGACCTCATAGGAAAGAAAATAGGGCGCTGGATCGGCCTTGGCTTTGAGCGTGGAGAAGTTGCGATCCAGTTCCTGGCCCATGGTGTCGAGAAGTACAACAGATTGGGCCAGGGCAGCCGATGTAACACAGGTAAAGAGGAGCAATAGTAACGTTCCGCACGCAGGCGCAAGCGTCTGCGCCACGTTTGCGGGAGGGAAGGGAGTAGTGGAAACGGCCGCCGGGGCTGGACTTACCACGAGAAATCAGGATAACACCCTGCCAGCTTCAGACGACAGATCGGCGACCTGAAGTTCGCCGGGCCCAGCGGGCACTCCAGCTAAGGGCTGTGCCATAATACCGATGGCCAGGGCAATTAACCGAAGTTAAACGGGCTATTACTGCCTCGTCTTGACGCCGGATAGTGGCCATGGTATATCTAGTCGCCAACGGCATTGTGTCCGCGACGAGGGAGGATTGTGTTCCGATTACTGGGAGCCGGTTTCTTATGCGCGCTTACCTGGCTGCCTACTCTCTGCGCGGCAAATCCGGCAGTCATAAATATTAAGACGCAACCGTCAACTCCCCTGGCGCCGGGTTTCAGCGGCTTCAACGTCCCTCAACCGCGGAACGGTATAGAGTATTACGATCCTAAGTTTCTTGCCGCCGTGGCGCCGCTTAAGGGGGGATGGATGCGGTATCCGGGCGGCACTTCCTCTCTGGCGTTCGACTGGACTACCGGTCACATGAACGTTGCCTGGATCAATGCCCTGATCACGGGCAATCCGGCGGCTGTGACAGGCCAGTCGGCTAGTATCTTGACGTTGTCCCAGCAGCTCACGCAGGCGAAAGGAGGCGTCCAGTTTTCCGATTTTGCCACGTTTGTGCATACGCTGGGGGCAGCGGCAATTCTCTGCTTCAATACCTTTACGGACAACAATCCAGGCAGCGCCACGCAAATGGCCCTAAGTGCGCAAAACGACGGCTTAAATGTGCTGGAATGGGAACTGGGCAATGAGGCATATCAATATCCGACTTTGTACCCCACGGCCGGATCTTATGCCGCGTCGGCTAACTCGTACTACAACGGCATCATAAACGTGTCGCCTACCGCGACGGCAGCCTTGTTTCCGGCGGGTTGGTACGCGGGAACTTCCAGTTGCGCGGTGCCGCCCTTGTCCCCAGTACCGTGCTTTCCGAGTTGGGACAACGGATTGCAGAATTATACCCCACAGTATTGGAATGCTATATCTAATCACATCTATCCGGTGACTACGGCACAGACCGCCCAGGCCACCATACAAGAGCTGAACGGAATCCTGGCATATGGCAGCTCCGATTACATCAATTCGTATTTGATCCCCTTAGCCGGAGCTAACACGCCGATATTCATTACGGAATTCAATTGCTGCTCGGCATATAACAACAAGTTCCTGAGCTTTTTATACAACGGTATCTTCCTGGCCGAATACATCGCGCGGTTGTCTGTCATACCGAATGTAAAAGGTGTCGGTGTGAACTCCATATATACCGATAACAGCGACTATCATGGGATGATCCAATCGGTGAATGACTATGAAAGCTACCTGGTCGGTCAAGTAACTGCCAACCCGGACTATTCCACTGACACGGCCACGGACCCGAATACTCAGTTTCAGTTCTACACTTCGGCGCCGGGATTGGCTTTGGAAGTGGCTAACCAGGCCATTAACAAGGGTACCCATACTCTTCCGACTATCGTGACGGGCGGCCTGACGGTAAGCATCGCCGGATTTGACGGCAATCCTATACCTTCGATATATGCGCAAACGTACGCGACAACCGGTGCCGCACCATACATTCTGATTACCAATAAGTCCGCCCAGGCGCAAGCAGTTACGATTGCCATCAATGGGGTTCCGGTGAAGAACACGATGAAATTGACTTACGTGTCGAATTCCAGCCCGCTGGCGACGAATACCGCGCAAGCGCCTGCCAATGTGCAGATACAGGTTACTCTGTCCAACAATCCGATACAATTGGGCCCGTATAGTGTCACTTCGGTAACTTGGTAGGGAAGACAAAAAGTTCGATGCAGCGGCGCTGAAGCGCCGCGCCGGCTAAAGCCCGCCCCCCAATAGTACGAAGACTAATACGATTAGTAGCCGTTGTCTTCCGGCAGCTGCGGCGGAATTTCAAACAGGCCCTGCGGGATGCCCGAGGGCAGGAACGTATTGGGGTCCGGCGCACTCTGTCCATCGGAGGCGAAGAACCCGGCCACCTGCTTCTGCGCCGCCAGTCCGATCAGTATCGCGTCCAGCCCCGGTATCTCCACCGTGGTGCCGGATATCCCGATGAACAGGGCCAGGAACGGATGCGGGTCTTGCGGTAGCTGCAAGCCATCGGCCAGCGCGAGATCGTGCCGGTACTCCCACGTTGTAGGATGGTTGGCGGCCTTGATCAGCCGCGTAGTCGCCATGTTCGGCATGGTCAGATCCAGGCGGGCGAGTTGGAACAGGATTCTCTTGAAGGGCACGCCAGGCAGCATGGAATCCGCCAGGTGCGGCGCGTAATACACGGGATCGCCAGCCGATTCCAACCATTCATAAAGCTCGAATCCATTTTGAATCTGTACCGCGCCCGGCACTTCGTTGACCAACACCGGATAATAGGGGAACGGATAGTTGTCGTTGAAGTCGGTTCCTTCGTTGAGCAGCGACGGGGTGCGCGCACCGAGTTCCGCCGCCCCCAACGAATGATATGCCTGGCTCCAGCGCACGATATCCTCCACCGAGCCCCCGCCGACGTTCAACACCGCGGCGCGCACAGCCGGATCCATGGCCGAGAAGATAGTGCCATAGAGCGACCCCAGCGACTGACCTACATAGTAGATCTTGGTAGCGTCCAGGTCCGGCTTCCCATCGCCATCCAGATCCACGCCGCCCTGAATGGTGAGCACCAGTGCTCCCAGGTCGAGCGCGGTCTGGCGCAAGCAATCGCGCAATCCCACTTCGCCAGGGTTCATCGCCAGGCAGCCTTCGTACGGGCCAATCTGCCCGTCGCCGTTGAGGTCTACACCGCGCCCGCCCGCGGTCAGGGTGGTGACGTTGCCGGACGGGTCCGTGATAATCACCTGGCTCAGCGGACCGAATCCGTGCCCGACGGCGTTGATAGCAACGGTAGCGAAACCGGCCTGCGCCAATGTGGGCGCCACGATGGTGGGGCCGCCCCACTGGCTGTCGCCGAGGCCGTGGCCGAAGATCACGACCGGGTAGCCAGCCGCCGGTTTGGGCGACGAGGGCAGATAAACGTGGAAATAGATGTAGATAAACTCACCGGGCTGCGAGACTGGTTGGGCGCTGGGTTCCCATGGGATCACTTGCTGCGAGGTGAGAAAGTTGGGCGAGGCGAACGACCCAAACCCGATCGCGCCGATGCCGGTGATCAGCGGGTTCGTGATGGGCAGCGCCACATCCACGAACTGCGGTGGATTCACGGCCACCTGTTCATGCAGCACCAGCGAAGCAATATTGGAAAACTGGATCAGCGTGGAAGGCTGGACCGGTGTGGCACGGGGGATCACAGTCGGCAATTGCGCGTAGGCCCCTTCCATCCAGGAGGTGACGTTCATGGTCGTAAACACGGAGGCGCTTACGATGTTGGCCGGCGCGAACTGCGGGGCCAGGTTGCTCACCACCTGCGACAATTCGGTGCAATAGGCAGTCGCCGTACTGGAATTCGTACCAGGTTGCGCGCAGGCCGTATACCCGGGATCCGCCGTGACCGGATCGCCCGACAGATCGTGGATAACATCGAGCACGATGATGGCATACTGGCGATGCTGGTCCAGGTTGCCGTCCGGCTTGCCGTAGAGCGTGTTGGTGGCGGGATCGTAAACCATCTGCGTGGTGTACAGCATCTGGCCGGTGAAGTTGATGCCGCTCTCTTCCTGAGTCAGGTTATCGAGCGCCACGTAATAAACGGCATGGTGGATGGAATTGACGTCCACCGGGCCCGAGAAATTCACCGTAATGCGCGGCACGGTTTGGAAGCCGTCCAGTTGGTTGATCAGCTGCACGTCCTGGCAATCGCTGGGATTTGTAGTGCAATCGGGCATCGGCAGGTTGATCCGCGTGCCATTCTTCTGCGTGCTATCGGGAACGGTCAGGACGTCGGTGGGATAAGGGCCAACGGTGGGATCCTGCGGATTCCAGTTCACGGTCACTCCGCTGGCTAGCAGCAGCGGAGCGCATACAGAAAATGTCAGAGCCAGGGCAACATGGCGCATGATCACAGCATACAACACGGCTTAATTAGAGGTTCCTGGAAAGATTCGGCCGCAGGCTGCTGGCCCGCCCGATATCCAAGGGAATCACCGGATCGATTACGGTCCAACAAATCGCGCCTAAGCCGTAGATCAAAGCCGAACAGTAGAAAACCATATTCCAGGCATTGCCGCTAACCGTCAGGAGCATCCCGGTGACGGCGGGAGCCACGCTGCCGCCTAAATGTCCCAACATATTCATGAATCCGGAAACTGTGCCGACGTGCTCGCCGCCGATATCCATGGCGGTGGTCCAGGAGATTGGGCCGCTGAACTCCGCGGCGAAGCTGGAAAGGCTCATCGCCGCCATCGCCAATGCCGGATTGGGAACCCAGGCACAGACCAGCAACAGCGCTCCCGCTGCACCGTAACTGACGAAGCCTGACAGGCGCCGGGCGCGGGCTGTGTTATTCAATCGGGCGGACAGAAACGACAGCGCCCATCCGGCGAACAAGCTCCCCAGGCCAGCCGAAAACAACGGCAGGCCAGCCGCCAGCGAGCCGTGCCGGATATCGAGCCCGCGCGCCCGGTACAGATACAGTGGCAGCCAGGTGATATAGAAGTAGAACCCGTAGTAGTGGCAAAACCATTGGAACCCGAGCATCCATACACTGCGCGCGCGCACCAGCTTCGACCAGGCGACCGGCGCCTCTGCATGTGCGCTGGTGGTTGGCATCAGGGCTAGTTCGGCATCATTAACGGAGGGGTGGTCGCGCGGCCTGTCGCGGTACCAGCGCGAAAACAGCACACCCCACACAATGCCTAGTCCGCCGAACAACAGAAAGACCTGCCGCCAGGTGAAAAACCGATAGAGCGCGGCCATCAGCGCCGGTGTGATCGCGGCGCCCCAGCGCGCGGCGGCCGCCTTCACGCCCTCCGCCGAATTGCGCTCGCGCGGCGGCAGCCAGGTCCGGAAGACGCGCGCCAAGCCGGGAAAGCATCCCGATTCACCGGCGCCAAACAGCAGGCGCGTGGCCAGCAACGAGGTGAAGTTCCAGGCCCAGCCGGTGGCCGCCGTAAACAAGGACCACAACAGCACCACGCGCGTGAGCAACCGGCGCGCGCCAAAGCGGTCGCAGAGCCAGCCGCTGGGAATTTCGCAGGCGGCGTAAGTGAGACCGAAGGCCGCGAACACCAGCCCCATTTGCCAGGACGTCAGATGCAACTCGCGCTGCATGGCAGGGGCGGCTTGGCTGATGGCCGCCCGGTCCAGGAAAGAGAGAAAAGCGAGGGATGCGCCGAATACCACCACGCCGCGGCGCGCTTTACTGGGGTTGGCGCGCTGCGCGGGCGTTTTCCGCCCGACTATCGCGAGAGACGTCACTATTGCGTGCTCGCGGCGTTGGCAGCGCCCAACAGCTTGTGAATCTGCTCCACCGCGCATTGCACCTTAATGTCCACGATGTGCTTCCCGATCTCCGCTGACGAGCGCCGCGCATCGCCGATGATTCCGTTGCCGATGCGCTTGGCATTCGGATCGGCGGGCTCGCCCGGCTTGCGCACCGGATCGCCGACGGCCGTCGCCAATTGCTCCTTGCGCACCCAGGGCCGATCGCCTTCGAGATACAGCATCTCCGACGTGTCTTTGATGGACGCGTGCGCGCCCACGGGAAGGGCGTTGGCCTCCAGCCACTTGTTGATTTCGCTGCCGGCCTTCTCGTAGACATCCGGGCAGTAGACTACGCGAATGCCCTGCGCGGAGTACTTGGCGTCGAGTTTCTGGGCGACCTCCGCCAATTCCTTTTGCCCGCCGCCATGATCGCCCATCAATACGACGTTCTTGAAGCCGTTGGCGATCATCTGCTCGGCTACCTGCTCGTTCACTTCCGCGAACAGCGTCCCCGTGACGCCAATCGTGCCCGGCAACTCAGCACTCGCGCGATTCACGGAGAACGGCATCACCGGCGCGGCGATGGCGTTGCCAAGCTGTTCGGCGATGGCGATGCCGATGGCGTGCGCCACAAAGGTGTGCGCGCCCGTAACACCCTGTGGCCCGCGCTGCTCGGTGCCGCCGTTAAAGACGAGCACCGTGGTTTTACCTTGCTCGTGGATGGCCCGCTTGAGTTCTGGCCAGGTCATCGTCTCGAAATCCGGCGACTGCGCGGCCGCGATGGCGCACCACAGAGCCGCTCCAAAAGCGAGTGTTAGAATTCGCATAGGTCCTCTCACGGTTGGATCGAACCAGGGGCTGCCTGGGCCGGGACTGCGGCCGGAGCCGGTTTGTCGGGCACGGGAGTGTCTGCGCCAGGCTTATTGGCTGCAGCCGGGCGACGCCGGATGATGCCGAGTATCTCTTCACCCTCCACGGCCGTGAGTGGAGGGGCGCCCAGTTGCACCAGCAGCGCCACTGTCTCCGGATGCTTCATCGGCACACTGCTGCGCAGCGATGGTCCGTTGGCCATGTCGGTTACCGACCAGCCGCGGACCGTCCGGACATCCATCTTTGCGCCCTTCTCCACCAGCAGTTTGACCAATTCGTTATCGCCCCGATAGGCCGCCCCGGCCAACGCCGTGAAACCTTGCACATCTTTCGGTGTCGGATCCAGGCCCAGCTCCAGGCAATATTTCACGGCATCCAGGGCGGAAGTGGGCGCATTCTTCGAATAGTTCCCGTTCCAGCCCAACCCGGCTGCGACCATCAGCGGTGTGACTCCCTCGGTGGATGCGATCTTGGGATCGGCGCCTTTCTCGATCAGCAGATGCATGGCGGGCACGTCGGTGGCCTGCGCCGCGCGCCAGAAAGGCGTCGAGCCGGCCGAACCGACCCACATCTGGTTATGGGAAGTGGGCCGGAACCATAGCAGGCGAATCAACCTGGCGTTGGGATCCGCGCCCCGATCAAGCAACGCCTTCATCAGCTCCAAGTATGTGATCCGCTCCTGATTCGTGATCGGATTCGCCGACCAGCCGAAGGGCGCCCATTGGGTGTCGATGACGGCGTAGAGTGCGGCGAGACCATCCATGGTGGCTATGTTGGGGTCCGCGCCATGGTCGAGCAGATACTTTGCCAGATCGTAGTGGCCGTTGCAGATGGCAATCACGATCGGGCTGCTCTGGTCGCCGGCGCTGACCTGGTTGACGTTGGCGCCACCTTCCACCAGCGCGCGAACGGCATCCATGTGGCCGTTCCGGGAGGCCAACAGCAGCGCCGTCATGCCGCCCATCACGCTGGCCGTGACGCGCCGTGCCATGGCCGCGGCCGTGGCTGGATCGAGTTGTGTGCCGGGTTTCACCTTCCGTTCCACGATGGGATTTCCGTCTTCGTCGAACTTGGGTTTTTCGAGCTTCACCACTTTAGTGGTTACGGCGGGATCGGCTTTGTGTTGCAGCAGGACCTGGATCGCCGCCGCGCGATTTTTCGCGGCTGCGAACATCAGCGCGGTCTGGCCGCGTGCCGATTCCGTGGCGTTTGTTTGCGCGCCGTGATCGAGCAGCGTGGCCACGGCTTCCGCGCTGCCGGAGGCGGCGGCAGCCATCAAAGGCGTCGCGCCATCGGTAGTGGCGGCGTTCGGGTCTGCTCCCGCTTGCAACAGAATCGCGAGCATGCCCGCGTTTCCGTTCGTGGCAGCCAGCGAGAGCGGTGTGACCGCGGCTACCCGATTCGCCGCTTTCACGTTGGCACCTGCCGCGATTAGTAGCTTGGCCATTTCCAGATCGTCTTTTGCCGCCGCCCAATCGAGCGCCGTTATGCCATCGCCCTGCGCCGCGTTCACATCCGCGTGCTTCTTCAGCAGCGCACGCACCGACTCGCGGTCGCCTTGCATGGCCGCATCCGGCAATTGAGTGTCGCCACCCGCCGCGTACATCGCGGCGGCCAGAAATAAAGCGCAAATCAGAGTCTTCATACGCTCCTCTCTACTCTTGTGGAACAGTCCCTCGGCCTGCGGCGGCCTGAGGGACCGCCGCAGGCACGGTACCTGCCCCACATTGTCAGATCGCGATCTCTCCAGTACTATCTCCGATGTTCTCCACGGAGACCCCCAGTTTGTGCGCCAATGTGAGCAAAAGATTCGCCATGGGAGTGCCGTCCGCGCATCGCACGTGCAAATTTCCCTTGATCTGGCCGTTGGCATGGCCGGCCAGAAAGATGGGAAGCCGCTTGTGTTCGTGCACATGGGAGTCGCCCATGGGACTGCCATAGAGCACCACCGAATGATCCAGCAGGTTACCGTCTCCATCCGGCGTGTTCTTCAACTTATCCAGAAAGTAGGCGACCTTACTCACGTGATACTGGTTGAGCCGTGCAAATTCCGCAATCTTATCCGGGTTCTCTCCGTGATGTGATAACCCATGGAAGGGACTCTTGACACCACTCTCCGGATAGACCCTGGAGCTTACATCGCGGCCCATTTTGAACGAGGAGATGCGCGTGACATCCGCCACGAACGCCAGCACCTGTAAGTCGAACATCAGCTTTACATGTTCTTCGAAAGAGTCCGGAACGCCGATGGGCGCGGCGGGTAAATCCCGCGCGTTTCCGCTCGAATTGTATTTCTCGACCTTCTGTATGCGTCGCTCGATCTCGCGCACGTCGTCCAGATAATCGCTCAGCCTGCGGCAGTCGCTCGAATCCAGCCCGGTCTTCAGGCGCGCGATTTCGTGCGTGATGGTATCAAGAATACTGCGGTCGGCTGCGCGCCGTGCGGCGCGCTCCACGTTGGTGCCGCCATCGCCGAACAATCGCTCGAAGGCCACCCGCGGGTCGATTTCCATCGGCAACGGCGTGGTCGGAGACGACCACGAAATGGTATTGGCATACACGCAGCTATAGCCATAGCCGCATGCGCCCGACAGCGACCCGACGTCCTCGATGCAAAGCTGGATGGAGGGCAGCGGCGTATCTTGCCCACACTGCTGCGCGTATATCTGATCTAGAGACGTGCCCAGTAAGATGTCGGATCCCTCGGTCATCTTGGGATGCGCGGCCGTCAGGAAAACGGCGGACGAGCGGGTATGATCGGCGCCTTCCTCGTCCGGCGCCAGCGCCATCGCATTGTGCAGGTCCGTTCCTGTCACCACAGTCAGATACTCCCGGAACGGTTCCAGAGACTGCAGGGTCGGCGTGATCTCGAAATCCGCACCATCCTTCAGGGGAGACCAATAGTGTTTCGCTCCGCCCGTCACGGTGCTGCCCGCCGCGCCATGTACCATCTCGAGAGCGGCGAGACGCGTACGGGAAACGGCCGCGGTCTTGCGTAAGGGAGTCTGTGCCGGAAGCATGGCATCCAGCAGTGGCAATCCCAAACCTACTCCGATGCCGCGAAGCAGTGCGCGCCGCGACAGATGCTTCTTCGTTATGAACATTCCTATTCCCCCCCTATAAGACCGCTTCCTCACCGTCGCGGCTCGGTAGGCTCGCGGCCCGTTTCTGAGCCGTGCGCGTGAGCAAGCGGTTGCCTGCCCTCCGCAACACTCTAGTGCAATTAGTTCCCGGCGGCCAGGCTGGCGCCCTCCGCCGGGTTCTCCTCCACTTTCCTCATTTGAAAAGGCGCACTTTTCACTATTCCCAACACGAATGCCGAAAAGCGATTGCCCTTGCCGGCCGCTTCCCGGTCGATTGTTCTAACTACCGGCATGTCGTAATATTCGATTCCGCGCCCTAGCGCATAAGTCAGCAGTTTCTCGGTGAACGTCCGGATAAACGCGCCGTAATGGCTCAGCAGCGCGTTTCGCAGGCTCACCGGCCCATCCAACTTAGTTCCATCCACCATCTTTCCGGTGGGATCGATGGAGAAACCCGCGTCGTGAATACGCCACGCCCCCACGGCGTCGAAATTCTCGAGTGAGAAGCCGATGGGGTCCATCATCTTGTGGCAGGCTGCGCAGGCGGGGTTCGCGCGATGCTCCTCCAGCCGTTCGCGCACGGGCAAAAGCTTCCCGCCATCGGCGCTCTCTTTCAAGGGAGGCACGACTGCCGGCGGCCGGGGCGGCGGCGCGCCTAGTAAGTTATCCATCACCCACTTACCGCGTAGAACCGGTGAGGTCCGTGTCGCGAATGATGTAACAGTCAGAATACTGGCCTGCCCCAGCAGCCCGCGCCGGTAATCCTCCGTCACCTTCACGCGCCGGAACCGGTTGCCCTCGATGTTTGGAATCCCGTAATGTCTCGCCAGACGTTCGTCCACGAAGGTGTAATCAGCGGTGAGCAAATTCGCTACGTTGCGGTCTTCCCTTACAACGCTGTCGAAGAACAGTTCGGTCTCGCGCCGCATGGATTCGAGCAGGTTGCCGTCGAAGTTCGGGTAAGTGAAGATATCAGGCTGGACGTCCTTCAAATTGCGCAGATAGAGCCATTGCCCGGCGAAGTTACTCGCCAGGGCGCGCGATCGCGAGTCGGCCAGCATGCGGTGCACCTGCTGCTCCAGTACCGCTGGCACGCT
Organism: Bryobacterales bacterium; assembly: GCA_963818855.1. Taxonomy (GTDB): domain Bacteria; phylum Acidobacteriota; class Terriglobia; order Bryobacterales; family Bryobacteraceae; genus Bog-159. Next base: position 119,780 of record CAWFUH010000004.1, read on the forward strand.
CAGTCTGCGGCGCGCAGCCAGGCTGAGTAACTGCTCGTCGGGCGCGCTGCTCCACAGGAAATACGACAAGCGGGAGGCCAGTTCGATATCGGTGATCCGGTAGTTTTCTCCAGGGGCGACGCCGCTGGGAGTCCGCTCGAAGCGGAATACAAATTGCGGGTTGGCCAGAATCAGTTGCAGGGCTGTACGGATGCCTGCCTCAAATCCGCCACGGTTGCGGCCTGCCTGAAAGATAGTCAGCAGATCGTCGAGATCCGAACCGTTAATCGAGCGGCGATATGCCTGGCGGGCCAAAGCGGAGAGAATCTTCTTGGCGCAGGGTATCTCCTCGCTCCCGGTTTCCGGATGGCACGCAAAGATCTTGCGGCGGCTGAGGGTATCCCCCACCCCCGTTGCGTTATACGGCCCGCGGATGCCCAGATCGCGGACATGCGGCAGCGCCGTCAGGCCCTGCGTCCGGCCCACAAACAGATCTTCCAGGCTCTGCTCGTAAGGCATCACGAAGTCGTCTACCGGGCCCGCGGCTCTCCTTAGAAACGCAACCGTGACTGTCTGCGGACCAGCCTTCACTTTTATCGGACCGGTGCGTACGTCGTCGTCAACTTTCATCAACGGGTTCACATTCAACACCGCCACCCGCTCGCCGTTGATGGCAATTTCCACCTGCTCGCCAGGCGAGTAAACTCCAAATAGAAACGTATTTGTCGTGAAGTATAAAGTGACGCGAAAGATATACTCGCCGTCGGCTGGAAAGTTATGCTTGATTACCATGCCGCCGCGCGTGCCGAACGGGGTACCTTCCACGTGCGCGGTCTGGTCGAACGTGGAGGGGATGCGGTAAGTCTCCACGATGGGGCTCATACCGGGGTCGCCCACGGCCGCGCGGCTGATCTTGCCCGCCGCTCGTATATAGCCCTCCATCAAGGTAGGAGAAACGTTCAGGACTTCCGCCATGTTATCGAAGCCGTGGCTCATGTCGTCAGCCGGCAGATATGATGCGGCGTCCACATCCATGTCCAAAAGGTCGTGCACCGAGTTGGCGTACTCCGTGCGATTAAGCCGGTGCAGGGCGGGCCGGCCGGGATCCGGATGCGCCGCGGCAGCCTCATCCAGCCCTTTCTCCAGAGAAGCTGCAAAAGTGTCGAGTCGGGCGGCATCCGGACGCGGCAGTCCCGCAGGCGGCATCATGCCGGCCCGTAGTTTGACGATCACCTTCTCCCATTCGGCGGCCTCATCGGCTATATGGCCGCCGTCCAGCGTTTTCTCCAGGCTCGCGAGCGACAGGCCGCCCGACTTCAACTTGTCGTTGTGGCATCCAGCGCAATACTGGCCGATCAGTGCGTGCTGCGCCGCGGGCCGCATGTCATCGGCCTGCCCACCCTGCAAGAACCCCGTGCAGGCCAAGACACCGCCGCAGATGAGTGCTCGTTTCATACCGGCGCCGCTTCCCCTTAGAACACCAGCTTCAGTGCGAACTGAACGTCACGGCTGGTTGTGCTGGTTTGCGTAACCCGGCCTACCGAACTGGAACTGACATCATTCACCGGCAGGCCGAAGTTCGGGTGGTTGGTTATGTTGAACAATTCGGAGCGAAATTGCAACGCAAACCGCTCGGTAAGCGTGAAGTTGCGGAACAACCCAAAGTCCAGGTTCTGGATGCCGCCGGCGCGCAGGTTATTGCGGCCCTCGTTGCCGTAGGCGTAAGTGCCGGTGGGAAGGGTAATGTTAAACGCCGCCGCGTTAAACCAATCGGTTGGAATCGGATTCGCCAGCACCGGATCGCCGATCACAAAGGGCCGGTTAGCGGCGCCGGTGTTCGAAATATCTTTGGAAGTCACGACCGTGAACGGTGGACCAGTCTGCTCGGTGGCAATGGCCGTGGTTTCCCAGCCGGAGATCGGCGCCCGGAGATAGCGGGGCAGATTGCTGCCAAAAGCTCTGTGAGATCCAAACGGCAGTTGATAAACCAGACTGGTCACCAGCCGCTGCCGGATATCAAAGGGCGAGTCGCCCCGGTTAGCCGCGATGTTCAGCGGATTCATGATCGCCACTTCCCCGTCACCCGAGTCGTTCATGGGATCTTCATCGATGGAATGCGAATAGGTGTAAGACATCAAGAGAGACAGGCCATTTGAGTACCGGCGTTCCAGCCGCGCCGACAGGCTTTGATAGTCGGAGTTACCTACCGGATCGACCCAGGTGATGGGTCCCCATTGCGGATAGGGCCGTCGCGATTGGATGGCTCCCGCCCCGGGCATGGGCTGGTTGATGTCATAGCTTTCAAACAGGTGCGTGCCCTTCGAGCCGAGATAGGTAACTTCGAAGACCAGGTCGCGCTTGAGTTCGTGTTCTACGCCGAAGCTCCACTGTTGCACGCCGGGAGTTTTCAGATCGTAGGCCACGCCGTAGGGAGTGTACCCACCCACCGCTACCGATGTGGCCGGATATGGATCCGTGTAAGTGGCCACCAGCTGCGTAGGAGTATTCGTGAATGTCTGAGTCTGCCGGAACGGAATGCCGCGGAACAGTCCACTTACGGAGGCATCCGTGCCGCTGCCTAAGTCGTAGAAGATGCCAAAGCCGCCGCGGATTACGGTTTTGTCGTCGGCAAACGGACGGAAGGCGAAACCGAAGCGAGGCGCCCAGTCGCCCATCTGCACATTCCAGGCGGTACTGCCGAGCGGATTCGTGCCGACGTTGACCAGTTTGCCGTTTTTCACGTTCAGCAACTCGCCGTTCATAACGGGTACGAGCCCTGTAGTGGGATCGAAGCTCGCTTCACGGGCCAGCCGGGCTTTTTGCGGAAAAGGTAGCTCGTAGCGCAGGCCGTAACTCAGCGTCAGGCGGCGTGTGGCCTTCCAGTCGTCTTGCACGTACAGGCCGGCGGTGGGAGTGTAACTCCTCACCGTGGGATCGCCAGGACTGACCGATGTGGAGCGGATATCTCCCAGCAGAAAATCGCCAAAGGCGGAACCTGTATACTCCCCGTTGAAGCTGAAGGATCCCCGGGCTTGCGCGATATCCAGCCAGGCGTAGTTATAGATGAAGTACTTGTAGTCTCCGCCGAACTTGAACGTGTGCGTGCCTTTGATCCACGACAGCCCGTCTATGATGTTGTAAGTATTGTTGCGCCGGCCTTGCGGCAGATTGCTGGGGTCGCCGATGGTCGCGAGACCGGTAATCGAAACGATCGGCACGCCCAGGTTGCCGATGATATCCTGGCCGCTCGGCCCAGGTTGCGGAATCCCCAAAGTCTGGTCCACGTTGCCGAACGAAGCGTCCTGGTTATAGCGCGCGGTGCGAATGCGGTTGTAACCGAGACGCAACTCGTTCACCACGTCGGGACTGAAGATATGTACGTCGTTGATCGCGAGGCCCTGGTCGCGCTCGGGTTCGAGGCAGCCGAAGCCGGGGATGGTTCGCGAACCGCAGACCGTGTTGTTCTCATAAAGCGTCGTGCGATCCGCGAACTGGTAACTCACGAAGAGATTGTTCTTTGCGGAAATCACCTGATCGACGCGCCCTGAAAACTGATTGTCCTGCTCGTTGCCCAACATGCTGTAGTTGTAATTGTTCGCCAGGCCCGCGCTGGTGGGCGCCGGAAAATACCCGAGCAACGCGTGGCTGATCGGATTGAGCATGTTTCCAGGAATGATATTGCCGGGGAATGGCGCGCCGGTGACGGGGTCCTTGATGACAGCCTGCCCCGCGAAGTTACCGGAATCCTGTAGCAGCGTCGGCACCGTAGTGAGGCCGGTCACCTGATCGGTGAGCCGCAAACCCTCGTAGGTGGCAAAATAGAACGTGCGATTCTTGCGGATGGGGCCGCCGTTGGAGGCGCCAAACTGGTTGCGCCGAAACGCCGGAACATCGTGCGGGCTGAAGAAATTGCGGGCATCCATGTCGCTGTTGCGCAGAAACTCGTACACGGTGCCATGAAACCCGTTGCTGCCGGATTTCGTGGTGATCAGCACCTGCCCGCCCGAGTAGCGCCCGTATTCGGCGCTGTATACGCCGGTCAAAATCTTGAACTCCTGGATACCGTCCACGGAGGGACGGTTGGTGGGCTGCATGGTGGCCTGGTCCGCGTTATCCACGCCATCCAACACGTAGTTGTTTTCCGTTTCCTGATGACCGGAAACGTTGAAGCCGCCGCGAAACCCGATCGACGAGTTCTGCGCCGGCGGCAGGACATTGGGAATCAGTTGCGAAAGCTGCCAGAACTGGCGCCCGTTGAGTGGAAGTTCCCTCACCTTACGCTCTTCCACCACATCGCCTACCGAGGCGTCCTCGGATTGCACCAGCGAAATATCTGCTTGGACCATCACTGTGTCGGAGACCGAGCCCGGGGAAAGGGCTACATCCACCCGGCTCTCCTGGCCCGTAATCAGCACCACGCCCGAACGGACGTCCTTCTTGAATCCAGGCGCTTCCACGGCTATCGAGAAAGTATCGGCGGGCGGAAGTTCCACGAATTCAAACTCGCCGGTAGCACCCGATATCGTGGTGCGGCTCCATCCCTTGGTGACATCGGTAATGGTCAAGGCGGCGGATTGGACCACGGCGCCAGAGGTATCCGTAATGGTGCCGCGAATGACAGAAGTAACGCCTTGGCCCCACAGGGTATATAAAGGCAAGGTGGCTAGCGCGACGACGGCCAGCAACTTAACACGTAAGTCTTTATTTTGCATATAGTTATTGACTGCTTCACCGAGTCCTTCGAGTATTTGTCCCCTAAATTGATTTAGTCGATAGTTTTTATATACTAAAAGAACTGGAGAAGTCTTGTCAAGCTAAGTTCCGATAATTCCGCCGGTCCGTCCCGACGGGCCTTCGGGAGGGGTTGTCGGTCGAGCAGCGTTAATTCTGCGCCAGCGCTCGCGTCTGTCCGTCTCCGGTGACGCGGGTGAGGCCTCCTCCTTTGAAGGACAAAATCCCGCAGGAGCCCCGGTCCCAAATCAGCCCAACAAAAAATTAAACCTGACTGCCGCGTTGAGGTCTAGCGATTCAGTGCTGCTGCGGTTCGCTAAATTGGGACTGATCGGCCGAGTGCGATTGAAGAACGGCGAGAAGTAGTACCATAGGCCGAGGGGCGGTTGTCTGTGGGCGTTGCGAGACTCAAGTTGAGTATTGCTCTCGGTTTGTGCGCCGTATGCACCTACCCTTTCGCAGCTGGGTGCGCACAGACCGTGGCCGTGCGCGTAATCGTGGTGGACGCTGCCGATGAGGCCGCGCGAATCCTACGGCAGTTGCAGGCCGGCTCGGATTTTGCGGTACTGGCGCGAGAAAAATCCACCGACGCCACATCGGTGGATGGGGGATTTCTCGGGCAGGTTGATCCTGCGGCGCTGCGGCCGGAGCTACGGGACGCCTTGCAGGGCTTGCGGCCGGGAGAACTCTCGCGCATCGTTAAGTTGCCATCCGGTTACGCCATCCTGAGGGTCCTGACGGCATCCGAATCCGCCAACCTCGATCAAGCGAACCGTGCGCGTCAGGCCGCTCTGGCGGTGGCGGGCAGTATCCGCTTCGGTCCCGACATAGACGGGATCCAGGAATCGTTGTCGGCCCTCGCGGCAATTCCCAAGCCGGACGGCTGGGACCAGCACCCACTCACGATCTGCGACGCTCATAACCGCTCTTACGCCGCCGTCGTCGATTGGCTTGACCAAATGATGAGTCCGGCGGTCCAGAACGGCAGCGCGCCACCGAACGCGCCGCTCGATCGCGTTCAGGTGCACGTGGCCAGAGGACAACTATACGCCTATAAAGGCGAGATGGCCAAGGCCATCGAGCAGTGGGAGGCGGCCTACCGCATCGCTTCTACGGACAGTCCACAGGCGGTGCCCACGCTGGAGGAGTCGCTCGGCATACTCTATCTACACGCGTCGGAGATGGATAACGACATTTACCGCAATCCCGGAGAGAGATGCCTGTTCCCCATGAGTCCAGCGCTACGTTACAAGCAAACGGCCAACTCCGAAAAAGCGGTACAGCACTTCCTGAAGTATCTGACTCAGCAACCCGAAGATCTGGAGGCCAAGTGGCTGCTCAACCTGGCTGAAATGACTCTGGGCAAATACCCGGATGGCGTGCCGCCGCAATATTTGATACCTGCATCCGTGTTTGCGTCTTCCGAAAGCATAGGACGATTCACCGATGTGGCCCCCGCGGCCGGATTGAACTTATTTGCGACGGCGTCGGGCATCGTGGTGGATGACTTCAGCAACGACGGGCTGCTGGATGTAGTTACTTCCAGCTATGACGCCTGCGCCCCGATGCACTATTTCCATAACAACGGGGACGGTACTTTCACGGACCGGACGGCCGCCGCGGGGTTGAGCGGGCAGTTGGGCGGCCTGAACTTAGTCCAGGCCGACTACAACAACGACGGATGCATAGACATCCTGGTTCTGCGCGGCGCTTGGGAAACGATCGGACAGCGTAAGTCGCTGCTGCGCAACAATTGCGATGGCACATTCACGGATGTAACAAAACAGACCGGCCTCGCGTATCCGGCTGCCAATAGCCAGTCCGCGGTTTGGGCGGACATTAACAATGACGGACTCCTCGACTTATTCGTGGCAAACGAAACCGGTCCGGCGCAACTGTTTCTGAACAACGGAGACGGGACATTTCGCGATATCTCACACGCGGCCGGCATCGACCGGCACGGCTATGCCAAGGGTGTAACCGCAGCGGACTATGACGGCGATGGCTATGTGGATTTCTATATCACCAACATGGGCGGCGACAGCTCTCTCTATCACAACAATCACGATCTAACGTTCACCGATGTCGCCGGACCGGCCGGCGTGCAGGGAACCGGACGGAGCTTCGCTACGTGGTTTTTCGACTACGACAATGACGGCTGGCCCGACCTGTTCGCCAACAGCTTTTATCCGTCGGTGGAGGAGAGCATAAAGAGTTACCTGGGGCTGCCCCACAACCCTGCAACGCTAAAACTATTTAAGAACCAGGGAAACGGTACGTTCCGCGACGTAACCCAGGAGGTCGGGCTGGACAAAATCTTCATGCCCATGGGCGCAAACTTTGGCGACCTGGACAACGACGGATACCCTGATATCTACCTGGGAACGGGAAGCCCGTCGTATGATTCCTGGCTGCCTAATGTCCTGCTGCACAATAAGGGAGGGAAGTATTTTGTCGATATCACAGCTTCCTCTGGTACCGGCGACTTGCACAAAGGCCATAACGTCGCGATCGCCGATCTAGACAACGATGGCGACTTAGACATCTTAACGTCCATTGGCGGAGCGGCGCCCGGCGACAGCCATACTTTCCGTCTCTTTCAAAACCCGGGCAATGGAAACGATTGGATCGTGCTGCGCCTGGTAGGAGTGAAGGCGAACCGGTCGGCCATCGGCGCGCGCATCAAGGTGACCGTGAAAAACGACAGGCAGGAGACGCGGGCGATTTATCGCAACGTCGGCAGCCAAAGCTCTTTCGGAGGCACTCCGCTACGGCAGCACATCGGTCTGGGGAGTTCGGCGCAAATCCAGAAGATCGAAATATGGTGGCCGGGAAATCCGGCGCCGCAGGTGTTTTCAAACGTCGGGAAAAATCAGTTCATCGAGATTAAGGAGTTTGCTACGGAGTATACGAAGCTCAGCTATCGCGCCTATAGACTGGGCGGGCCGAAGAGTCCCGATGCGGCCGGCAGCGAAGGTTTGGCGGTGAAGCCTTCGGCAACCCGGCGTTAAGGAGCGCGCAGGATCATGCGAGCAATCAGACGAATAGTGGCGATGTTCATCTGCGTGGGCGCCGGGAGTATCTGGGCCGCCGAGCGCTATCAGGTAACTGGCCTGGTGCTGAAGATCGATCAGCCGCATCGGACATTCGTGGCATCTTGCATGGCGATTCCCGGATACATGGATGCCATGGTGATGCCCATCCCGGTGCGCGACGCAAAACTGCTGGAGACCCTGAAGCCGAGCACGATGGTGGATTTCACATTAGTCGTGACCAATGATGATTCTTACGCCGAGAATATCCGCGTGCACCGCTACCAGAGCACCGAACTGGAGCCACTTCAGGTGCGCAGCCTGCAACTGCTGGCGGGCGCGGGCCACCGAGATGGGGCGGCAGAACAACTGGCCCTCGGCGCTCCGGTTCCTGACTTTACGTTGAACGACCAAGCCCGACGCAGCATCAGTTTGTCGCAACTTACCGGGAAGGTCGTGGTGTCCTCATTTTTCTATGCGAGTTGCCCCTTACCGAATTATTGCTTCCGGCTGTCTAACAATCTCGGACGCCTGCAAAAACGGTTTGCGGATCGCTTGGGACGCGACCTGGTGCTGCTGAGTATCACCATGGATCCGGTCCACGACACGCCTGAAGTGCTTGCCAGATACAGCGCCACCTGGAAGGCAGATCCCAATTCGTGGCACTTTCTTACGGGACCGGAACCCGAAGTCAGGAAAGTGTGCGGCAGGTTCAGCGTGGGCTTTTGGGCCGGAGAAGGGGCGCTGACGCATTCCCTGCACACGATTGTCATCGATCGCCAGGGCAAGCTAGCGGCCAATTTCGAGGGCAATGAATATACGGCGGAGCAATTAGGAGATTTTGTGGAGACGGTGTTGGCACAGCGGGAGTAGGCAGTAGCGGCCGCTATGCTTGTGTGAAGAATGTGGATGCCGCCACGGAAAATCCGGGCAGCAGCGGGTCTTCGAGCTTTTCCTCGCCGCTCAGCTCGCGAATCTGGGAAGTGGCGTGCACGGCTATGGAGCCGTCGTCATAAAAAATCCAAACGGAGAGAGCGCCGTTCTCCAAATATGCCTTGGTCTTTCTTCTGATACCGCCTACGGTGTCGGTGGGCGAGATTACTTCGATGGCAATCTCGGGCGCGCCGTTGATCAGGCGGCCTTCTTCGGCGAGGCGTTTCGTGCGGAACACGGCCACGTCTGGAGCGAACGTGTCGTGCTCCGTCGCGACGAAGCCAGCCTCGATCAGAGCTGTCAAGCCTTGCCCGGGATTCGCATCCAGATATCTAAATAGCATCCGTCCGATCCAGTTCTTGGTTACGTCGTGCCACTTCGAGGTGTGTGCAATCGGAACGATTTCTCCGCCAATGAGTTCTTCCTTGATCAGGTTGCCATTTTCGTCGAACTCGTCCGGCCGTGCCAGGAACTGTGCCGAGGTGATCGTCGTCGCCGTCGCCATATGATCATTCTAGCGTGCTCAGCGCGCCCCTGCTAAAATAGGATAAATTCAGTCCCCGGGAGGACCATCGAGTTGCCATCCGCTATCCTTGCCCTGGAAGACGGCAGCGTCTTCGAGGGCCGGAGTTTTGGTGCGTCCGCCGAGCGATCCGGCGAAGTCGTCTTCAATACCGCCATCACCGGCTACCAGGAAATATTCACCGATCCGTCATACGCCGGACAGATCGTTATTCTGACTAATCCACAAATCGGGAATTACGGAACCAACGCTGCCGATAGCGAATCCGCGCATCCCTACATCGAAGGACTGGTGGTGCGCGAGTTTTCGACCATCACCAGCAACTGGCGCGCGGATGAGGAAGCCCGCGAGTTTCTGAGCAAACGCGGCATTCCGGTGGTTTCCGATCTGGATACCCGCGCTCTGGTGCGGCATCTGCGCGAGCGCGGCGTGATGCGCGGCGTGCTTTCCGCCGTGGAGAGCGATGGCGCGAAGCTGGTAGAACGCGCGCAGCAGATTCCCAGCATGGCCGGCCTGGACCTGGCGAGCCGCGTCTCCACGGCCGAAGCGTACGGCTGGGACAAGCCCGTTGAGCCGTGCTCACCTTCCGAACTGACTCCGCCCGCTGCCGCGCCGCGCTTCCACGTGGTGGCTTACGATTTCGGCATCAAGCAGAATATTCTGCGGCGGCTGGTGCAGGTGGGCTGCCGGGTCACCGTGGTTCCGGCGCTGACGTCCGCCGAGGATGTACTCGCGCTGCGGCCCGATGGTGTATTTCTCTCCAACGGTCCCGGCGACCCCGAACCCCTTCAGGCGCAGGTCAACAACGTACGCAAGCTGATCGGCAAGACGCCCGTTTTCGGCATCTGCCTGGGCCATCAGATCCTGGGACTGGCGGTAGGCGGCCGCACTTACAAATTGAAATTCGGCCATCGCGGCGCCAATCATCCGGTGATCAACAAAGTGACTAACAAAGTAGAGATCACCTCGCACAATCATGGCTTCGCGGTCGATCCCGATTCGCTTAATACGAACGAAGTCGAGATCACTCACATGAACCTGAACGATCAGACGCTGGAGGGTTTCCGCCATCGCAATTATCCGGTGTTCTGCGTACAGTATCACCCGGAGGCTGCGCCGGGGCCGCACGACTCGCATTACCTGTTCGACGACTTCGTAAAATTGATGGCGGGTGAGAACTAAGCCATGCCCCGGCGAAACGATCTGCACCGCATCCTGATCATAGGCTCCGGCCCGATCGTCATCGGCCAGGCCTGCGAATTCGATTATTCCGGTACGCAGGCGGCCAAGGCGCTGCGCAGCGACGGCTACGAAGTGGTGCTGGTGAATTCGAATCCGGCCACCATCATGACCGATCCGGACCTCGCGGACCGCACCTATGTCGAGCCTCTCACCCGGCCCTACCTGGAAGAGATCATCCGCAAAGAGCGGCCCGATGCCCTGCTTTCCACCGTCGGCGGACAGACCGGCCTGAACCTTTCCATGGAATTGGCCGAGGCGGGCGTGCTCGATCATTATGGTGTGGAGCTGATCGGCGCAAAGATCGACGCTATCAAGAAGGCCGAGGATCGCCTGCTTTTCAAAGACGCCATGCGCAAGATTGGCCTCGAGACGCCGCGCTCGAAGCTGGTGAGAAGCGAATCGGAGGCGCTGGAATTCGCCGCGCGCATAGGATATCCGTGCATTCTGCGGCCGAGCTTCACGCTGGGCGGCACCGGCGGCGGTATTGCGTACAGCGGCGAAGATCTGGCCGAAATTATCGAAGGCGGCCTGGCGCTTTCGCCCGTGCACGAGGTGCTGATCGAGGAAAGCGTGCTGGGCTGGAAGGAATTCGAGCTGGAGGTGATGCGCGACCTGGCGGACAACGTCATCATCGTCTGCTCTATCGAGAATTTCGATCCCATGGGTGTGCATACGGGCGATTCCATTACCGTGGCGCCGGCGCAAACCCTGACCGATCGCGAATACCAGATGATGCGCGATGGCGCGATCCGCTGCCTGCGCGAGATCGGCGTGGATACGGGCGGATCGAACGTACAGTTCGCCATCGATCCCAAGACGGGGCGCATGGTGATCATCGAGATGAACCCACGTGTTTCGCGCAGCTCGGCGCTGGCTTCGAAGGCCACCGGATTTCCGATTGCCAAGATTGCGGCCAAGCTCGCTGTGGGCTATCGCCTCGATGAGATCCGCAATGACATCACGCGCAAAACGCCCGCCTGTTTCGAGCCGACCATCGATTATGTAGTGGTGAAGATTCCCAAATGGCAGTTCGAGAAATTCCCCGGCGCGCAGACCACGCTGGGCACGCAGATGAAGTCGGTGGGCGAGGTGATGGCCATCGGCCCCACGTTCAAACAGGCGCTGTGGAAAGGACTGCGCAGTCTGGAGACGGGCAAGGCATTTGGTTCCGAGAAGCTGGATAAGAACCTGATCCCGCAAAAGCTGATCACGCCCACGCCGGACCGCTTGAGCTACATCCGCTTCGCTTTCGAAAGCGGCTACACGGCCGAAGAGATTCACGAGATGACCGCCATCGACCCATGGTTCTTGCGGCAAGTGGAAGACGTGACCCGGCTGCAGAGTGAATTGCAGGGCGCCAGCCTGGACTCGGTTTCGAAGGAAATGCTGCTCGGTGCCAAGCGCTGCGGCATCTCCGACGCGCAACTAGCCCGCACGTGGGGCGCGGCGGAACTGGCGGTGCGCGAGAAGCGCAAAGCTCTGGGAGTGCGCGCGGTCTTTAACCGCGTGGACACCTGCGCCGCGGAATTCGAGAGCTTCACGCCTTACCTTTATTCGAGCTACGAAAGCGCGTGCGAGGCGGACCCCACCAGCCGGCGGAAGGTCATGATTCTGGGCAGCGGGCCGAATCGTATCGGGCAGGGCATCGAATTCGATTACTGTTGCTGCCACGCTTCGTTCGCATTGCAGGAACTGGGCTACGAGTCCATCATGGTGAACTGCAATCCGGAAACGGTCTCCACCGATTACGACACCAGCGACCGGCTGTATTTCGAACCGCTGACGCTGGAGCACGTGTTGAACATCTTCGACACCGAGCGGCCAGATGGGGTGATCGTGCAGTTTGGAGGGCAGACGCCGCTTACGCTAGCGCTGCCGCTGAAGCGCCAGGGCGTGCCGATCATCGGCACGGATCCGGAAGATATCGACTTGGCCGAAGATCGCAAGCTGTTCGGCAAACTGCTTGATGAACTGGGCATTCCGGCGCCCGAGAACGGCTCGGCCACCAACGCGGAAGAGGCCTGCGCCATTGCGCGGCGTATTGGCTATCCGGTGCTGGTGCGGCCCAGCTACGTACTGGGCGGGCGCGCCATGGTGATCGCCTATGACGAAGACACCGTGCGCGAGTATATGCGCGAAGCGGTCACGTTTTCGCAGGATCGTCCGGTGCTGATCGACCGGTTTTTGGAAGATGCCACGGAAGTGGATGTGGACGCGCTGGCGGATGGCGAAGAAGTGCTGATTGCGGGCATCATGGAGCACATCGAAGAGGCGGGCGTACATTCGGGCGATAGTTCATGCGTGCTGCCGGCGCAGTCCATACCGCGGGCCCAGTTGGACACCATCGAAGACTACACGGTGCGCCTGGCGAAAGCGCTGCATGTGATCGGGCTGATGAACGCGCAGTACGCCATTCAGAACGGCACCGTGTATGTGCTGGAGGTGAACCCGCGCGCCTCGCGCACGGCGCCGTACGTGAGCAAGGCCACCGGCGTGCCGCTGCCGAAGATCGCCGTGGGCCTGATGCTGGGCAAAAAGATTCGCGATTACACGGATGTGCGCGGCGTGCTGCCGGTGCCGCAGGAATTCGTAAAATCGCCCGTTTTTCCTTTCAGCAAATTTCCGGGTGTGGACCCGGCGCTGGGGCCGGAGATGCGCTCGACGGGCGAGGTGATGGGGGTGGGCGCGAACTTCGGCGAAGCCTTCGCCAAGGCGCAGATCGGCGCGGGCACGCCGCTGCCCGACAAGGGTACCGTGTTCATCAGCGTGAACGAGCATCACAAGCCGGAGGCAGTGGCCGTGGCGCGGAAGTTCACGGCGCTCGGATTTCAGTTGGTGGCCACGCGCGGTACGGCGGCGGCCCTGCGCGCGGCAGGGCTGGCCTGCAAGATCGTGTTCAAGGTGAATGAAGGCCGTCCTAATGCGGTGGATCTGTTGAAGGCGGGTTCCATTCAACTGGCGGTGTACACGACGGCAGGCGCGCCGGCCTTTCACGATGAGAAGGCCATCCGGCGCAGCGCGGTGATGCATCGCGTGCCTTGCATCACAACGATGAGCGGCGCCCGCGCGGCGGCGGAAGCGATGGCGGCGCGGCGCCGCGATCCCATCCGGGTGTGGAGTTTGCAGGAGATTCATGCGCGGGAAAAGACGCTGGCGTGAAAGCCGCGGCCAACAGAATCCAATGGGCCCGGCTCGCCGCGGTTCAAGACGGAGAAAATGAGAAAAGAGACACAAGCAGTCCGTTGTTCAGAAATTGAGACCCGCCAGCGCAGAGGCGGGCTTGTCAGAATGGGCGTTTGCCTTTGCGTGCTATTTACCGCGCAGGCCCGCGCGCAGCAACCGGCCACCTTCATCACCACGTTCGACGTTCCCCGTGCGGGCACGGGCGCCGGCGAGGGGACCTTCGCGATGTCCATCAACAAAGCCGGGGTGATTGCGGGATACGCGGGCAATTCGGGCTTCGTGCGCGCCGCCAATGGTACGATCACCACTTTCGGCGCTCCCGCGGCGATCTCCACCAGCGCCTGGGCGATTAACGAGGGCGGGGCAATCACGGGAATTTATGCAACGTATCATGGTGCCAACCCAAACTGGATTCGCGGCTTCCTGCGCACTGCCGACGGATCTTTTCTGGCGTTCGACGCGCCCGGCGCGGGCACCGGCCCCAACCAGGGGACCCATCCCATGAGCATCAACGCATTCGGCGCCGTTACCGGATACTACATTGACGCGAGCGGAGCATACCATGGCTTCGCGCGCTCGCCCCTCGGGCCGGTTGGCACGATCTTCAGCTTCGATGCACCTGGCGCGGCGGCCACCTTTCCGGAGAGCATCAACAGCGCCGGTACGATTGCGGGATACTATCGTGACGCGGCGAATGTCTATCATGGCTTCGTATGGCCTGCCAATGGCACGATCAGCACGTTCGATGCTCCCGGTGCGGGCACTGGCGACCAGCAGGGAACCACGGCCTGGAGCATCAATGAGGCGGGAACTATCGCGGGATATTACACGGATGGGAACCGTGTGGTTCACTCCTTCGTGCGATCTGCCGGCGGCGACATTTCCACGTTCGACGCTCCCGGCGCGGGCACCCATACTGTCGAGGGTACTTATGCCTTGACGATCAACGCAGCCGGTGTGATCGCGGGGAACTACCTGGACGCCAAGGCCAGGCACCACGGCTTCGTCCGCGGGCCGCGCGGCGCCATAGTCACGTTCGATGGTCCAGGAGCCGCCACTGGCGCCTACGGCGGAACTCTCCCTACCAGTATCAGCGATACCGGGCAGATCACGGGATCTTACTATGATGTGGGTGGTGTGTATCACGGTTTCGTGCTGACCCAATAGGAATTCGGACGGGACGGATTCCGAGCAGGGCGAATCGGCCGGAGGGTTTGGCTCGGCTTCCGCCGCTGTGGCGTGACAGACCCGACTGGGCGCCACCCTGCTCCACCGGCGCCGCGCGCTACTATTCCTGTTGATGGATACTTTTAACCGAAGAGGATTTCTCAAGTCGGGTGCGGCAGGCCTCAGCGGCGCCGCGGCCCTCTTACAAGCGGCCCGCGCGGCCCAAACCCCAGCGGCGCAGGGCCTCCGCCGCACCCAATCGATGAACCGCAAGTGGCTGTTTGGCGGGCGCGCGGTTCCGGGCTGCTCCGCCGCGGATTTCGACGACAGCCATTTCCAGCACGTCACTATCCCGCACTCCAACAAAATCTTCCCGTGGCACAGTTTCGATGAGAAGGATTTCCAATTCGTCTCCATCTACCGCCGCCACTTCAATCTGACTCCGCCAAAGGGCCGCCGCGTTTTCGTGGATTTCGCCGGCGTCATGACCGCTGCCGCCGTTGCCATCAACGGCCACAAGCTGGGCGAATATCGCGGCGGTTACACGCCCTTCTCGTTCGAACTGTCTCCGCACTTGAATGCTAACGGGTCGAACGTGTTAGCCGTCGAAGTGGATTCCACCGAGCGCCCCGATATCCCACCCTTCGGCGAGAATATCGATTACCTGACCTTCGGCGGCATCTATCGTGAAGTCGCTCTGCGCATCGTGCCGCCGGTATACATCGAGAACCTGTTTGCCAAGCCCGTGGACGTCCTCGAGGGCGGCCGGCGTGTGGAGGTGAAGTGCGTGCTCGATGGACAAGCCACCGATGCGCACACACTGAAAGTGGAACTGCGCGACGGCGCGCGCGTCCTGTCGAGCGCCGAGGGCCCCGTATCCGCCCAGCCGCTCACGCTGTCCAACTTAGGCGCAGTTGAACTATGGGACTTGGATCACCCCAAGCTGTACAGCGTCCACGCCCGCCTGTATCAGGGCGGCGCAGCCATCGACGAGCACTCCACGCGTATCGGCTTCCGCGAGGCGCGTTTCACGCCGCAAGGCTTCATGCTGAACGGCAAGCACGTCAAGCTGCGCGGCCTCAACCGGCACCAGACGTTTCCATACGTTGGCGGCGCCATGCCCGCCCGCGTGCAGCGCCGCGACGCGCTCATCCTCAAGCGCGAGTTGAAGTGTAATCTTGTGCGCACCTCGCATTATCCGCAGTCGCCGCACTTTTTGGACGCGTGCGACGAAGTGGGCCTGCTGGTGTTCGAGGAAATCCCCGGCTGGCAGCACATCGGCGACCAACCCTGGCAGGACCTGGCGGTGCGCAACGTGGGCGAGATGATCCGCCGCGACTGGAATCATCCGTCCATCGTGTTGTGGGGTGTACGCATCAACGAGTCGCAGGATAACCACGATTTCTATATGCGCACGAATGCGCTGGCCCACGAACTCGACAACACCCGCCAGACCGGCGGCGTGCGCTACCTGTACAACACCGAATTGCTCGAAGACGTGATGACTATGAACGATTTCGGCTTCCCGCTGCGGCCGCCCAACCACCCGCTGTACCTGAACACCGAGTTCAACGGCCACATGTTTCCCACCAAGCACAGCGATAACGTGGACCGCGTCATGGAACATGCGCTGCGGCACGCGCGGGTGCATAATCAACTGGCATCCGACGATCGCTACGCGGGCGGCATCGGCTGGTGCGCCTTCGATTACAACACGCACGCCAACTTCGGCTCCGGCGATAAGATTTGCTACCACGGAGTTTCGGACATCTTCCGCATCGCGAAACCCGCCGGTCAGTTCTATCGCTCGCAATGCGACCCGAAAGAGGAGATCGTGCTGGAACCCTGCTTCAACTGGTCGCAGGGCGATCAATCCGAGGGCGGGGGCATTCGGCATGCGGTGATGGTTTCCAATTGCGACCATTTGAAGATTTATATAAAGGGAGATCTGAAGGCGGAGGTGGAACCCGATCGCGAGCACTACGGCCACCTGCCACATCCGCCTTTTGTGACGGACATAGCCGGCGAGCGCCTGGAAGATTGGGGCGACCTGCGCATCGATGGCTATATCAAGGGCGAGAAAGTGATTTCGAAGACGCTGCCGGGCAACGATTACGATCGCCAGTTGCACCTGGAACCGGACGACACCGAACTGGTGGCCGATGGCAGCGATTGCACGCGCGTGGTGTTGCGGGTGACCAACGAACATGGAGGCGCCCGGCCGTTCGCGAGCGGCGCGGTGACGCTGCGCGTGGACGGTCCAGGCGAGATCGTGGGCGAGAATCCGTTTTCGCTCGCCGGCGGCGTAGGCGCGATCTGGGTGCGCAGCACCGAATTTCCGGGAACAGTCCGGCTGCATGCGCGCCATCCGTATTTGGGCGATAAGGTCGTGGAGATCCGGGTGAAGGCGGCGGAGCAGGAACAGGTGTGAGCGCGTGTCCCGTTTCCTTCCGAAATCTCGCATCTAATAGTGGCGGGCTGTGACGCTGTCTTGGCGCGGCTGTGGCCCGGCAAAAACAGAGGAGGAATTATGACTGGAACGAGATGGAACACCACATTTGCGAGACGCCATGCTACGGCGTGTCTGGTAATGTTAGCCGGTTTGTGCGCGACCTGCGCCATGCCGGCCATATCCGCCGCTGCCGATCCCACAGCGGCTAGCAACGTGTTTGTAACTACGAACCCTGTTAGTTACTACCCCGCCAGTCTCAGTTACACAATTATCGGAACATTGAAGCTTCCGGCGGGCAAATATCTGCTGTCGGCTAACGTGTACGGCTTCAGCAACGTCTTTGCATCAGAGTCGAACTCGTTTATTGCATGCGTCATCTGGAAGGGGACCGGCGACCCGTCCACCGGTACACAAGCTCCCATAGCTTATGGCGGAGCCGGCACGGCCACCAGCGGCAGCGAGACAAATCTTGCGTGGAGTTATAGTATCCCGCTGCAGGGCTATATGGAGTTAACGGCGGCTGCCAACATCACGTTGCAATGCCACTCGAACGGAGGCGAGGCGGGCATCGGAACCGGGGCGATCCTGCAGGCACTGCGCGCGGGACCGATCACCGTGCAGTAGGACGGTCCGTGGCGTACTTGTCGTCGGTCAATAGCGGTTGCCAGAGCCTCAATACCCGGACTTGAAAGCGTGGCTCCAACTCAACGCGCACCGCCTCTGGCGGGACTGGGACACAAAACGCGCTTGGAGGCTCAATGATCTCCGTCGCCCGTCCAGCCATGGCGGTTCCGAACTCTCGGAGCGCGATGCCATCGAACTCTATGACTTGAGCGCCTGGTTCCTCAGCCGCTTTATGGTGACTGAATTCCAAAGTCAGAGATCTTCAGGGCGAAGCCCCGTGTCCTTCGCGATTCTTGAGAGCGCGGCCGGGCCAACCTCCTCGCTGTCGTGAAGATCGAAAGCTGAGACGGGCAGGGTGGTCCAATTTCACAAAGCTGCGTAGACTCTCTTGGCCTTGGTCGCCGGCCACCTGCTCATGCCGCAAAGAGGACACGCAGCGGTGCGGGGACTTCCTCGCCGCTCTCGATCATGTCTGCCAGCACCTGAAGAGCGATCGACTTCACCTTTCGCACTGCTTCTTCTTCGCTGGCGCCATAGGCCATCACGCCCGGGAGGTCCGGCACAGAAGCCAGAATGCGACCGTCCTGCTCACGTTCGACTTCGACACGGATTGGATCGATCTCCACCATGATCATTTCTATTGTAGCTGAAACGCACTCCTACAACCCTGCTCGCCGCCATAACTCATCCACCCGGCGCTGCACCTCTTCAGACATGCGGATCACACCTGGCCAGGGCCTGGTAAATCCTTCCTCAGGCCACTTACGCGTGGCGTCCACGCCCATCTTAGAGCCGTAATTCGGCAGACGGCTCGAATGGTCTAGTGAGTCGATAGGTCCCATCGTAAACTGTATGTCGCGCTCCGGGTCGATGTTATTTAGCGCCTTCCAGGTTACTTCGCGCACGTCCTGCACGTTCACGTCTTCATCCACCACCACGATGCACTTACTGAACATCGCCTGCCCCAGGCCCCAGATGGCCGACATCACCTTGCGCGCGTGACCCGGATAGGACTTGCGAATCGCCACCAGGATCAAGTTATGAAAGATACCTTCGGCCGGCATACAAATGTCGCGCACCTCAGGTAATTGCAGGCGCATCAGCGGCAGGAAGATGCGCTCGATGGCTTTACCCATGTAGAAGTCCTCCATGGGCGGCGGCCCCACGATAGTGGTTGTGTAAATCGGATCGTTGCGCTGCGTGGCGCAGGTGACGTGAAAGACGGGATACTCGTCTGCCAGCGAATAGAATCCGGTGTGGTCGCCGAAGGGACCTTCGGTGCGCAGTTCGCCTAACTCCACGTATCCCTCGAGCACGATCTCAGCCTGCGCGGGTACTTCCAGATCGCAAGTCTGGCACTTCACCATCTCTACAGAACTGCCGCGCAGGAAGCCGGCGATCATCATTTCGTCCAGATCCGGTGGCAGCGGCAGGATCGCGGAAAACATGGTGGCGGGGTCCGCGCCGATCGCGACGGCGACGTCCATACGTTTCGCTCCGGCAGCGCCCATACGGCGGTAATGCTCGGCGCCTTGTTTATGCGTCTGCCAGTGCATGCCGGCGGTGTGCTGGTCGTAGATCTGCATGCGGTACATGCCGCAATTGCGCTTGCCGGAATCGGGATTGCGCGAGAAGACCAGTGGCAGCGTGATGAAGCGGCCGCCATCCTCTGGCCAGCACTGCAGCACCGGGTAATCGAGCAGCGAAAAGCCTGTCGCGCGAACCACCTCCTGGCATGGCGCTTTCGACACGATCTTGGGAAAGAACGATCCCATTTCGGCCAGCTTGGGCAGCATCTTCAACTTGCCGATCAGGCCTTCGGGCATGCGCATTTCCAGGTACTCGGAGATGCGCTGAGCCACGGTTTCGACCGAGTCCACTTCGAGCGCGATTTGCATTTTGCGCATGCTGGCGTAGCTGTTGATGAGCACCGGAATGCGATAACCCTTAGGCTTCTCGAACAGCAGCGCGGGGCCGCCGGCCTTCGCCGCACGATCGGCGAATTCGGTGATTTCCAGGATGGGGTCCACTTCGAACGGAATGCGCTTGAGCTCCTGATTCTTCTCCAGCGCGGCGATGAATTCACGCAGATCGGCGTAGGCCATGGGTTCTCACTTTCTACTATGATTGAAGTTCACTCGTAAAATCCATAAAGGAGTCATCATGTTTAATCGAGTGGCATTCGTCACGGGGGCCAGTCGGGGGATTGGCCGGGAGATAGCCCTGACTTTATGCCGCGCCGGTTTCGATATCGCGGTGGCCTCACCGGAGATCGAAAAAAACGAAGAAGTGGCGGAAAAAATACGGGCTTGCAGCGGGCAGGCGCTGACCGTGAATCTGGACCTGTTATCGTACGATTCGATTCGGGACGGCGTCGGCAAAGCCATGCAAAAATTCGGGCGCATCGACGTGTTGGTGAACAACGCTGGTGTCACGCGCGACGGGTTAGCGGTGCGCATGAAGCGCGAGGATTGGGACCGCGTGCTGCAGATCAATTTGCACGGCGCGTTTTTCGCTATCCAGCAGGTGTTACCCACCATGATGAAGCAGCGCTATGGGCGCATCGTGAACATTGCTTCGGTGGTGGGCGAAGCGGGCAACGCGGGCCAGGCGAATTATGTGGCCTCGAAGGCGGGAATCATCGGCCTGACCAAGGCGATTGCGCAGGAGATGGCGGCGCGCGAGATCACCGTGAACGCCGTAGCGCCCGGGTTCATCGACACGGATATGACGGCGGTGCTGACGGACGAGCTGAAAGAGAAGCTGCTGGCACAGGTGCCGCTGCGACGGCTGGGCCGGCCTGAGGAGATCGCGGCGGCTGT
Organism: Bryobacterales bacterium; assembly: GCA_963818855.1. GTDB lineage: Bacteria > Acidobacteriota > Terriglobia > Bryobacterales > Bryobacteraceae > Bog-159. The sequence goes on from CAWFUH010000004.1 coordinate 140,468, forward strand.
GCGTTTTCTGGTCAGCGACGAGGCCGGATATATCACGGGCCACGTGTTGAACGTCAACGGCGGCATGTACATGTAGGCTCGCTTCGCTCGCCGTGGCTGGTGGTTAGTGGCTGGTGGCTGGTGGTTTAGTTTCCGACGTCGATTTCGCCGCGATGGTGCACTTCGTGCTCGATTCTGGCGCGCAGCAGTTTCAATGTGGTGATCGCCGCGCATGGTGCGGCCGCGTATGCCCTGCCGGTAAGAAAGGAAAGATTCGATGTTGCGGATCTCCACGGGTCACGCTCCTATGGGGCTGGCGACGGCTTCCAACGGTTCTTCCGCCGGGCGGCGCGGGCCGGGCAACAGGGTGCCACCCAAGTGCAGCGGATCCACAGGCGAAACATCGGGCAGTTCGCCGGATTCGCCGTTGCGGCGCACGGCGCGCACCAAATCGAGGGCTTCGGGCAGCGCGAACTGCTCGCCCAAGAATGCTTCGGCGAAGCGGCCGCCGCGGATTTCGCCGCGCGCTTCCATGCGGCGCAGTTCCACCAGCAGATCGCGCCAGGCGGGTGCCAGCGTCTCACGCTTGGCCAGATCGCGGAAGACCACGCCCCAACGCTGCAGTAACTGGCGCGCGAAAGAAGCCGGGGAGATTTCGCCGGGCGGCGCGGCCGTGCGGCGGAGCAGCGCCCAACGTCCAGCGGCGTGACGGGGGCGAGCCAGGCGGCCGCGTCCTTCGCCGCGGCGGCGTTTGGGGTCCACCAGTGCGCGCAGATTCTCAAAGCCATCCGCGGTGACCAGGCCGGCGGCGACCAATTCCCAAAGCCCGTCTTCCACCTCGCTGGCCAGGCGGCCGGTGGCGCGCGTGAGTTCCGGAAAGAACGACGCACCATGCTGCTGGAGAGCCGCCAGAACTTCGCGCGCGGGGTGCGAAAGCGCGCTGTCGGGAGCCGGCTGCGGGCCGGCCAGCAACCATTCGGCGTCTTCCCGCAAGAACAGCGTCAGCGGCGCGACACGGGTGGGGCGCACGCGATGCGTCCGCTCATCGTCGTCATGTTCGAACGCGGGGTGCGGCGAGAGACGGCCCCACATTACTTCGCCCGAAAGGCAAAGCTGGTCCAGAAATTCAGGGTTGTACTGTGCCAAGCGCCGGGGCAGGACTTCAGACTCCCAGGCGGCGGCGGAAATTTCGTATCCCTGCAGTTGCTTTATGACCTGCAGCACGCCATCCGGGCCATGAAGTTGCGTGCCGGGTGCGATGTGCTGCCAGCGGTGCAGGAATCGCACGAAATCGCCGGTGGTAACTGGCTCGATCTCGCGCCGCAGGCGGCCGATGGTGAGCCGATGGATGCGCGCCAGCAGGCGGCGATGGCACCACTCGGGTTCGTCGGTATTTGCTCCGGGAGTGAAGCGGCCGCGCAGAATCTGGCCTTCGGCTTCAAGTTGGGAGAGCGCGGAATCGACCAGCGCGCGGGGCAATGCCAGGCTGGTGGCGAGTTCGGTTGCGCGATACGGTCCGCCGGATTCAAACCAGCCGCGCAGAATCTCGGCGGCGCAGGCTTCTTCGGTTTCGGGGCGGCTGCCGGCGAAATCGATCGGCGGCGTGAGGATGGCGCCGGGATGGACGGCGCGCGCGATAGGGATGCGTTCGGCAGGCGTCCAAAAAACCGCTCCCTCACGGTCGCGGCTCGGGATTGGATCGTGGACTGTGAGTGTAGCTGCACGGCCCGCGTCTATCAGCGGCGCGAAAAACGGCTCCCACTCGGGCACCGGAGGAACGGTGACCAGCGTCAACAGCGCTTCATGCAACTCGTCGGGGTCGCGCACCACGGGCCAAGCCTCCGCGGCCACTTGCACGATGGCGTCCGGATCGAGCGCGCCGGCGCCCTCCACGAAATCCGTGCGCACGGTGCGGCGCAACTGCACGGCGCGCGCGCGGCGTTCCTCGAGCGGCGCGTCGTCCAGAAACGCGTAGGGGTTGGCGTTGAGGATCTCGTGCGAAAACGGGGTGGCTTCCGGCGTATCCACGGCGGACGTGCGCACCGCGCCCGTGCGGATGCCTTCGAGCACGGCGATCAGGCCATCCAGATCCATGGCTTCGTGCAGGCAGTTGCGAATGGTTTCGCGCACCAGCGGATGGTCGGGGATGCGCGGCGGTCCTGTGAGGTTCTCCGCACAGGCCGCCTGATCCGGAAAGGTGGCCGCCAGCAGGTCGTCGGCGCGCATGCGCTGGATGGGCGCGGGCACGCGGGAGCCATGCGCAAATCGCAGGATGGCCAGCGCGCGCGAAGCATTCCAACGCCAGCGTGCGGTGAACATGGGAGCGGCCAGCAGCGCTTGCGTGAGTACATCTTCGACCGTTTCGGGACGCAGGAATTCGAAGACGATATCCAGCGGAAACGAGTGCTGCTCGCCGAGCGAGAGCACAATGCCGTTGTCGGTGGCGGCGGCTTGCAACTCGAAATTGAATGTGCGGCAGAAGCGCTTGCGCAGGGCCAAGCCCCAGGCGCGATTGATGCGCGCGCCGAAGGGAGCGTGCAGTACGAATTGCATGCCGCCGCCTTCGTCGAAAAAGCGTTCGGCCACCACGTGCGCGGAAGCGGGCAGCACGCCCAGAGCGCGCGCCCCCGATTGCACGTAGGCGATGGACTGCTCCGCGCCGAGCCGGTCGAGGCCGGCCTCGCGCAGCAGCCATTCCGGATCCGGCGCGGCGAGAATATCCGCGCGCAACCGCGAGACTTCGGCGGACAACTCGGCAGTGCGTCCGGGCGCTTCGCCATTCCAGAATGGAATCGAGGGTGCCGCGCCGTGCGCGTCTTCCACGCGGACGCGGCCGTTTTCGACGCGCCGGATGCGCCAGGAGGTGTTGCCCAACAGGAAAACGTCGCCGGACATGCTCTCGACGGCGAAGTCCTCATCCACTGTTCCAACGGTGACGCCCTCGGGTTCGGCGACCACCAGGTAATTCGCGTTATCGGGAATGGCGCCGCCCGAGGTGATCGCTGCCAGGCGCGCGCCGCGGCGGCCGCGCAAGCGATGATTCACCTGGTCGCGATGGAGATAGGCGCCGGCATGTCCGCGTGCCGTGACGATGCCGTCGCTCAACATGGCGACGATGTCGTCGAAATCGCGGCGGTCGAGCGCGCGATAAGAATATGTCGCGCGGGCCAGGGCGAAGAGGGCGTCCTCGGTCCATTCGTCCGTAGCGCACGCCGCCACGATCTGCTGGGCGAGGATATCGAGCGGCGCGTGCGGAATTTCGGTGCGGTCGAGCGCGCCGGAACGAATGGCGCGCACTAGAGCGGCGCATTCGATCAACTCGTCGCGGGTGGTGGCAAACAGGCGGCCGTGGGGACGCGCGCCCACCCAGTGCCCGGAGCGGCCGATACGCTGCAACCCAACCGCAATAGAACGTGGCGTGCCGATCTGGCAGACCAGGTCGACGGTGCCGATATCGATGCCCAATTCTAGCGAGGCGGTGGCCACCACTGCGCGCAACTCACCGCCCTTGAGGCGAGCTTCCGCTTCCAGGCGCAAACGCCGCGACAGGCTGCCATGGTGGGGCAGCACGGCCTGCTCACCGAGCCGTTCTTGCAGGTGATGCGCCACGCGCTCGGAAAGGCGGCGGGTGTTGACGAAGACTAGCGTGGTGCGGTGCGCGCGGATCAGATCGGCGACGCGATCGTAAATCTCCGCCCACATCTCGTTGCTGGCGACGGGGCCCAGTTCGTCGCGTGGAACTTCGACCGCCAGTTCCATATCGCGGCGATGACCTACGTTAACGACATGCGCGGTTTCACTCAGAAAAAGCGCCACTTCTTCGATGGGCTTCACGGTGGCGGAAAGGCCAATGCGCTGCGGCTTGGCGCCGCCCGAAGCCGTGACCAACGCATCCAGACGGGCCAGGGTCAGTGCGAGATGCGAGCCCCGCTTATCGTCGGCAACCGCATGAATCTCGTCCACGATGATGGTGCGGGTGGTACGCAGCATGTCGCGCGGCTTCTCGGCGGTGACCAGAATAAATAACGACTCTGGCGTGGTGACCAGCACATGCGGACGATCCCTGCCCATCTGCTGGCGTTCCCACGCGGGCGTGTCGCCGGTGCGGACGGCGGCGCGAATGGGCGCGAGCGCGATGCCCTGCGCGGACGCGGCAGCGGCGATTTCGGCCAGCGGCACTTCCAGGTTGACGTGGATATCGTTGCTCAGCGCCTTCAGCGGCGAGACGTAGACGACTTCAGTTTGATTGGGCAGTGGGCCGAGGCGGGCGGCGCGCACCAGCCGGTCGAGGCAGAGAAGGAACGCCGCGAGAGTCTTGCCGGAGCCCGTGGGCGCGGAGATCAGGATATCGTGGCCGGCGCGGATTTCGGGCCAACCGAGGATTTGCGGATCGGTGGCGGCGGCGAAGCGCTGGAGGAACCAGTCGCGCACCAGGGGGTCGAAATCGGCGAGGGGGGACACTTGTTTTTATTTTAGCGGTTGCAGCGCGGTCAAGGCTGTTCGCCAGGCCGAGTGGCGACAGTGTGACGGCTCGCCGATGCGGGAACTTGCATGTCTCATCGGCCTGCTGTAGTTTGGATTTATGAAGTCGGATCTCCTTCAGCGCCTTGAAGAAGTGGTTTGGGTAGACCAGAACCGAATGTCGGGAACGCCCTGTTTTAGGGGGACCAGGATCCCCGTGCAGATGCTGATGGAGCACCTCGCAGCCGGATTTTCGCTGGATGAGTTTCTGGAAACTGTGCCTTCTTTGGAACGATCCCAAGCTCAGCGTTTTATCCAACTCGCCGGGGACCAGATGAAGGAATGCGCATCCTCCTTGACGAATGCGTGAATCCGAGGCTTCGCTTGGCGTTTCCCGGAGACGAAGTAAGGACTGTCGCTGAAAATGGAGTGGCGGTCGCTGACAAACGGGCGACTGATAGAGGCAGCTGGTTTGTTGGCGGACCGACGAAGGGAAACGCGTCGAGTTTCGCCAAGCGAAGCAGGTGGCCGCTGCAGGCCACGGGGCTGCCCCACTCCTTAACCATCTACGTGCGTGCTGAAGAAGCGATCGAGCGCCACCTTATTGTGCGCCGCGAGGCTGGCGGAAAGCTGCCGCATTTCCTCCGCCGGCAGTGGCTGGAAAGCCTTGGCCAGCGCCACATTCTGACCGATGAACTCGAACTTCGGCATGCCCGCCACCGCCAGCGTCACCCCGGGCAGCGAGAGCGGATAGTAGAGCAGCTTGGCGGGCGGCGCCTGCCCCACCAGCGCTTCCTGCGCGAATACCTTCATCGCGATCACGCCCATCTTCTTGCTGCGCGCCACCGGCAACGCCACGTCTTCAAAGCTGGTCTTCAGATCCGGATTCGGCACCATGCCGCCCTTGCCGTTACGCATGCCCGCGCGCGCTGCGTTCAGCGCCATTTGGGTGCAGTCGAAATCGTGCCGTTCGAGCGCCATCTTCAGCACCACCGGGTCCGTGTGGCTGGTCACCCCGATGAAGCGCGTGACTTTCTGATCGCGCAACTTCAGCAGGACATTCAGCACGCCGTCCGGCGCTTCCACCGCGGCCAGGTCCTGCTCGTCCGTCAAGCTATGCACGTGGATCAGGTCCAAGTGGTCCGTCTGCATACGCTTCAGGCCGCCTTCCACAATGCGCTGCGCCTCGTCGCCCTTACGCGCCTCGATCTTAGTGGCCAGGAAGATGCCCTGTCGCCGGGTCTGCATGACCTTGCCGATGCGTGTCTCGCTGAGCCCGTTGCCGTAGCTGTAGGCCGTATCCATGTACGTGATGCCCAGGTCGAAAGCGCGATTCAACGCCTCCAGGGCCTTGTCCTCGTCCTGATACATCAGGAACCGGCTGCCCCCACCCATGGCGAGGATAGAGACACGCGCGCCGGTGCGTCCGAGAATGCGGGTGGGCATGGCATCGGCCGCGGAAATCGCTGTGGCGGTGGTGATGGCCGCGGTACCCAGAAAGTCACGGCGAGAGATCTTCATAGGCCCAGCATAGCTCAGTGCGATGAGGCCGGCGCCGGCGCAACGCGGGTCGATTCCCAAGCGGCCAGTTGCCATCGCCCATCCTGCTTCACGTAGGCCTCCAGGTAAAGAAGCTCCACGTTCAGTTCCTCGCCTCTCGACCTGACCTTACCGGAAGCGCGCCCCGTAACCAGCATAGTGCCTCCATAGACCTTCGCCTGCTGGCTCTCGGAGGCAAACGAATGGTAAACCAGTTCACCGGTGCGGAGCGATGCCAGAAACTCGGCCTTACTCTGGCGCCAACCGCTGGCATGCGTATAAACGAGGTCGTTGGAGAGCACCCGCTCGAGGGCGGGCAGGTCGGCCTCGGTCATCGCTCGGAAGCGGTGCGCGTCCAGGTCGTGGACTTCCAGTTCTACGCTGCGCGGGGCTTGCGCGGTCACTTGAATCGGAACAAACACGGCTGCAAGTATCATCGCGATGATGAAGAGAATAGGTTGCTTCATTCGAGTGCCTTTCTTTGAGTCAATCTTTGAGTCAATGGTAGCGCTGGAACGCCGCGAATTATCGCAAATTACAATGATGTTGTGAAAAATCGATGGCTCGGTTTGGTGCTGACGGCGTTCACTGCTATCCTGGCACGCGGGCAGGACACGGCCCCACCCTCGCCGCAGACGACGGCGCAGCAGGATCATCAACAAATGATGGCCCGGCTGCATATCACCCAGCTACGTCCCGGAGCGGACGGTAATCACCCGGACGCGCCGAATGCGGCCAACTACGACGAGGCCAAAGCCAACCCGTATAAAAAACTGCCTGATCCGATGGTGCTGAACAATGGCAAGAAGGTCAAGACCGCCAAGGTTTGGTGGAGCAAGCGGCGTCCGGAGATCGTAGAGGACTTCGACCGCGAAGTCTACGGGCGCGTGCCCCAGGTGACACCGAAGGTGAATTGGGAGGTCACCAGTACCGCCGAAGAGAAGCAAGGCGATGTGCCGGTGATTACCAAAAAACTGATCGGCTACGTGGACAATTCGGCCTATCCGGCCATAACCGTGAATATCGGATTGACGCTGACCACGCCAGCGAATGCCGGCGGTCCGGTGCCGGTGATTATGGAATTCGGCTTTGTGCCGCCGCCGGGCCGGGCGTTGCCGCCGCAATTCGCGGCCGCCGCGGCAGCCTGGCAACAACAGGTGCTGGCCAAAGGCTGGGGCTACGCCATCCTGATTCCCACTACTGTGCAGGCGGACAACGGTGCGGGGCTGACGCAGGGCGTCATCGGACTGGTGAACAAAGGCCAGCCGCGCAAACCGGACGATTGGGGTGCATTGCGCGCATGGGCATGGGGCGCCAGTCGCGCGCTCGATTATTTCGAAACCGACAAATCGGTGGATGCCAGGCAGGTAGGCATCGAGGGCCTGTCGCGTTACGGTAAAGCGGCCATTGTCGCCATGGCGTACGATCAACGCTTCGCCATCGGATTCATAGCTTCGTCGGGTGAGGGCGGCGCGAAGCTGTATCGCCGCAACTACGGCGAGATCGTGGAGAACCTGGCCAGCACGGGCGGGTATCACTGGATGGCCGGCAACTACATTAAGTACGCGGGACCGCTCCACGGGAACGACCTGCCGGTGGATGCGCACGAACTGGTGGCGCTGTGCGCGCCGCGCCCGGTATTCATCAGCGCCGGGGCGTTCAAGGGCGATGCATGGGTGGATGCCAGGGGCATGTTTCTGGCGGCGGTAGGCGCGGGGCCGGTTTACCGGCTGCTGGGCAAGAAGGATTTGGGAACTACTGAAATGCCGCCCATCGAGACCGCGCTGATCGAGGGCGATGTGGCCTTCCGGCAGCATAGCGGTGGGCATTCAGCCGGTCCGAACTGGCCGACATTTATCGAGTTCGCCAGCCGCTATCTGAAAGCGCCCGCGGCGGTGAAAGTGACCGCACGCGTGACTGCTTAGGGGCGGTTTACGCTTGCTCCGCGCCGTGGGGCAGGCTGTCAGCCTGCGGCGGCCTCTCAGGCCGCCACGGGGCTAACTTTTCTGGCACTCAGACGTCTGTATAATAAGAAGTCTGATTATGCCCAAAACCGACGCTCTCCAGGGATCCCTCGATCTGCTCGTCCTGAAGATTCTCTCCCGCCGGCCGCGCCTCCACGGTTACGCCATCATGACGGCCATCAAGGACTGGTCCGGCGACGTGCTGCGCGCCGAGGAAGGCTCGCTGTATCCGGCGCTGCACCGCATGGAGGAAGCCGGCTGGATTCGCGCGGAATGGATTATTAAGGATACCGGACGGCGGGCGCGCATCTACGATTTGACCGCCGCCGGCAAAAAGCAGCTGGCCGCCGAGGAGTCCCGTTGGCAGGCCGTGACTTCCGCTATAAACCGGGTCTTGAGGACAGCTTGATATGTCCATTTGGTCGCGGGTGGTGAACGTAATTCGCGGCGGCAGCTTGAACCGCCAGATTGACGAGGAGTTCGAATCGCATATCGCCGCGGCGATTGAAGATGGCCGCGATCCCGCCGAAGCGCGCACTGCGTTCGGTTCCACGATCCAGCGGCGCGACGAAAGCCGCGATATCCGGTTGGTGCCCTGGCTCGAATCATTGCGTGCCGATGCTGTCTTCGGCTGGCGTCAGCTCATGCACAACAAAGTCACGTCCGGCGCGGCTGTCCTGTCGTTGGCGCTCGGTATGGGCGCCTGCCTGTCGGCATTCCGGCTCGTCGACGCCGTGCTGCTGCGGCCCCTGCCCGTGGCCCAACCCGATCGCCTGTACGGCCTCTTCCGCCAGAGCTTTGACTTCGATGGCAAGCGCCGCGTCGACGAGAGCTACGAGTATCCGGTATTTCGTGAAATGCGCGCTGCCGTAAAGGGTCAGGCCGACCTGATCGCGGTCTCTTATTCCAGCCGTGGCGACATAACGTATGGCGCGAATCAGGAAACGGAGAAAGCCTGGGAGCAAAACGTCTCCGGTTGGATGTTTTCCGCGTTCGGGCTGCGGCCCGCGGCGGGCCGGCTGCTCACCGCGAACGACGATGTCACGCCGGGCGCACATCCGTATGCCGTTCTATCTTACGACTATTGGCGGCGGCGTTTCGGAAAGGATCCGCAAGTGATTGGGCGCACTTTCCGCGGCGATGAGGGCATTATCGAAATTGTCGGTGTGGGCCCAGAAGGTTTCACCGGCACCGAACCCGGCATCATGACCGACATCTTCATCCCCATGGCGATGCATGCCGGCGTGACCCATGCGGACTGGAGCTGGTTCCGCGTTCTGGTGCGCTTCGAAGAAGGCGCGAAGCCGGAGCCCGTGCTTGAAAAATTGCGCGCCACGTTTCGCGCCGTCAACCAGGAGCGCGCCAAGGCTTTCACGGCCATGCCCCAGCGGTTCATCGACCGCTTCTTTAAGCAGACTCTGCTACTGCAGCCGGCCGCCGCGGGCATCTCGAGCATGCAAAGCGATTACCGGAGTGCGCTGGCGGCCTTGAGTGTGCTGGTGGCGCTGGTGTTGCTCATCGCCTGCGCTAACGTTTCGAACCTGATGACGGCGCAAGCAACCGCGCGGGCGCGCGAGATGGCCCTGCGCGTTTCTATCGGCGCAGGCCGGTGGCGGCTGGTGCAACTGGTCCTGGTGGAGGGCGTCATTCTAGGGCTGCTGGCGGCAGGGACGGGCGGATTGTTTGCATGGTGGTCGGCCCCCTTGGTGGTCGGCCGGATCAATCCGCCGGACAACCCGGCGCGCCTGGCCCTGGCGCCGGATGGGCGGCTGGCGGCGTTCGGTTTGTTGCTGACCCTTGGCGTCGTACTGCTGTTCGCCCTGGCGCCGGCTCTGCGTGTTTCGGCCGTGAAGCCGGCCAGTGCGCTAAAGGGCGGCGACGATCCGCATGCGCGGCGCCATCTGATGCACGTCCTGATCGCTGCGCAGGTGGCGTTCTGTTTTGTGGTGCTGTTTGTGGCCGGATTGTTCACCGTGACGTTCAGCCGGTTGTCTCATCAGCCGCTGGGTTTCTCCGCTGAACGCCTCCTTAATGCGGAAACAGTCTCGCCGCGGATGCAGCCGATGGCGTTTTGGGATCAGGCCATGGAGCATTTGCGCGGCCTGCCGGGCGTCGAATCCGTGGCGCTCACCGCGTGGCCGCTACTGAGTGGCAACGGCCAGAACGGCGTCATTTCAATCGGCGGTGCCCAGCCGGCTGCCGACTTCGCTTACTTTTTGCGCGTCTCACCCGGCTGGCTAGGCACCATGAAAATTCCCATAATCGACGGCCGCGACTTCCGCCGCACCGACCCAGGCGCTGGCATGGCTATGGCGATAGTGAACCAGGCATTCGCGAAACGTTACTTTGACGGGGCAGATCCGGTAGGCAAACTATTCGAAAAGGTGGAAGGCGACGGCACCCGCAGCCGGTTTCAAGTGGTCGGCCTGGTGCGTGACGCCCGTTATCGCAATATGCGCGAACCTATCACGCCGACGGTCTATGTCCCGATATATGCAATCGGCGCGGATGGGGCGATGGAACCGCGCAACGCGGCCACGTTTGTGGTGCGCACGGCCAGCGCGAACCCGTTGGCGCTCGCGTCTATGGTGCGCCGCGAAGTGCCGCGCGCGCGGCCCGAATTCCGGGTGACCAACATCCGCACGCAATCCGAATTGCTGGAGGCGCAGACGGTTCGCGAGCGGCTGCTGGCGATGCTGGCCGAGTTTTTCGCGCTGGTGGCACTCCTGCTCGCGGGCGTCGGCCTGTATGGAGTGCTCAACTACTCAGTGCTGCGGCGCCGGCGTGAAATCGGCATTCGCATGGCGATTGGCGCGCGCGCCGCGCACATCGCGCGGCTGGTCACAGCAGAGATCTTCATCATGGTGCTGGCGGGGGCGCTGGCGGGCAGCGCGCTCGGCGTGTGGCTGGCGCGATATATCGAGGCGTTGCTCTACCAGGTAAAGGCCGGCGATCCGGGGCAACTGGCGCTGCCATTGTTCACGATTCTCGCCGCGGCGATGTTGGCCGCGCTGCCGGCGGTGTTCCACGCCGTGCACATCGATCCGGCTGACATGCTGCGCACGGAATAAGGATGCTTTTGATATGTCAATCTGGTCGAGGATAGTGAACGTTGTTCGGGGCGAACGCTTGCACCGCGAAATCGACGAAGAGTTCGAATCACACATCGCCGAAGCGATTGAGGGCGGCCGCGATCCCGCCGAAGCGCGCGCGGCGTTCGGTTCCACGCTCCAGCGGCGCGACCAAAGCCGCGACATCCGGGTCATTCCCTGGCTCGATTCGCTGGGTGCCGATGCCATCTTCGGCTGGCGGCAGCTGATGAAGAATAAGGTCGCCTCCGCCGCGGCGGTCCTGTCGCTGGCCCTGGCCATCGGCGCAGTGACCGCCGCCTTCCGCCTGGTGGACGCCTTGCTGCTGCGGACTCTGCCCGTCGCGCATCCCGAGCGTCTCTTCTTTCTGGCCACCACTTTCATCAACCGCGATGGCCTCCCGGATTATCAGGATGATTTTGACTACCCAACCTTTCAGCAATACCGGGATGCCGTCGCCGATCGGGCGGATCTGTTGGTGTTGGGTCACACCTACAGCCCGCGCCAGGAGCCGGACTCCGGGACGGGCGCGGACGAAGCCAAGATCTACCGGCAGTACGTTTCCGGCAACGTGTTTGGAGTTTTCGGGCTGCGGGCCGCTCTCGGCCGCCTGCTCACACCCGATGACGACCGGACTCCCGGCGCGAATGCCGTGGCGGTCCTGAGCTACGACTATTGGACGCGTCGCTTTGCCCGGGACCCGCACGTCCTTGGCAAAACCCTGCGCGAGGAAAATAACCGGCTCGAGATCGTCGGCGTCGCGCCGAAGGGCTTCACCGGAACGGAGCCCGGCGGTGTAACCGATGTTTTTGTTCCGGCCATGATGAACCGGGAGGCGATCAATAGTCCCGGCTGGTCCTGGTTTCGCATCTGGGCGCGTCCCAAGCCGGGCTTTTCGGCGGAGCAGGTTCGGCAGCCATTGCAGGCGCTGTTCTCGCGCGACCACGAGGAGCAGATCAAGCATTTTCAATCCGACACACCCAGGCAGGTAGTTGACGCATTCCGCAGCGAAAGACTTCTGCTATTTCCCGCCGCCTCGGGCGCCTCGGACGTGCGGCGCCAATACCGCGAGCCGCTGCTGGTGCTGGCGGTGCTGGTGGCCTTGGTTCTGCTGATCGCCTGTGCCAACGTGGGCAATCTGCTCACCGCGCAAGCCGCGGCGCGCGCGCGGGAGATGGCGCTGCGCGTGGCGATCGGCGCCGGACAGTGGCGCCTGATCCAACTGGTGCTGGTGGAAAGCGCGCTGCTGGCGATGGCCGCCGCGGTGTGCGGCACCTGGTCGGCCAGGTGGTGGGCGCCGTGGGTGGTCTCCAGGCTCCGCGTCCCCGGAGATCCGGTGCGCCTGGTTCTGGATGCCGGCCCGCGCGGTGCGGCGTTCAGCGCCGTCCTTGCATTTGCGGTCACCCTGCTTTTCGGACTCGCCCCGGCGCTGCGCGCCTCGGCCGTGAAACCGATGAGCGCGCTGAAAGGCGGCGGCGACCCGCGCGTACGCAACCGCTTCATGCACATGCTGCTCTCCGCGCAAGTGGCCTTTTGCGTCGCGGTGCTATTCGTCGCCGGATTGTTCGTCACCACCTTCGAACGCCTGGCGAACCGGCCGCTGGGATTCTCCCACCAAAACGTCCTGGTGATGGACGCCGCAACCAATAATGAGCAGCTGTTGCCGGTCTGGATGCAGCTTGCGGACGGGTTGCGCGCGACACCGGGCGTCGAGTCCGCCGCGCTGGCGGGATGGCCGCTATTGAGCGAGAACCGCTGGACACGCGCGGTGCATCTGCCCGGTCGCGCCGCGGATTCTCGCCCGCCGTATTTCCTGGAAGTGTCTCCCGCCTTCTTTGCTACCATGCGCATCGGCATGGTCGACGGGCGCGACTTCCGGCTCACCGATGTCCCGCCGCGGTTGAAGGATCCGGCACGGCCGTCGCCGGGAGTTGGCATCGTCAACGAAGCGTTCGCCCGCACGTACTTCGGCGGGCAAAATCCGGTGGGCCGGTCGGTTGACGTTACGGGTAACAATGTCCCCGCGGCCATGGAGATCGTGGGCTGGGTGCGCGACGCCGCCTATAGTGACCTGCGCGAACCGATTCGGCCCACGGTATATGTGCCGATGGGAGCGCGGACCGAGAACACTTTTCTGGTGCGCACCATGGGTGATCCGCGGGCGCTGGCGCCCGCCTTGCGGCGCGACATTTCCCAGGCTCGCGCCGATATCCGCGTGCGCACGATCGAGACGCAAAGCGATTTTGTAATCTGGCACATGGTGCGTGAACGACTGCTGGCCACGCTGTCATTTTTCTTTGGCATCGCGGCGCTGGTGCTGGCGGCCATTGGACTCTACGGCGTACTGAACTATTCGGTGACCCAACGGCGGAAAGAAATCGGCATTCGCATGGCGATCGGCGCGCCCGCCGCCCGCATCGCGCGGCTGGTAACCGCGGAGATCTTCACCGTAGTGCTCGTGGGAGCGTTGGCCGGCGTAGGGCTCGGCCTGGCGTTGGCGCGATTTGTGGAGGCGCTGTTCTACCAGGTGAAGCCCGGCGATCCGCGCATGCTGGCGCTGCCGGCGGCGTCGATTCTGGCGGCGGCGGTGCTGGCCGCGCTGCCGGCGGTGTGGCATGCCGTGCGCATCGATCCGGTGGAAATGCTGCGCGCGGAATAAGGATGATAAATATGTCATGGTGGTCACGCATCGTAAATGTTGCTCGCGGTGAGCGGCTGAACCGCGAAATCGGCGACGAGTTCGAATCGCACATCGCCGACGCTATTGCAGACGGGCGCGATCCCGCCGAAGCGCGTGCGGCGTTTGGTTCCACACTCCAGCGGCGCGACGAAAGCCGCGACATCCGCGTCATTCCGTGGCTCGAGTCGCTACGCGCGGATGCCATCTTCGGCTGGCGGCAGCTCATCAAGAATAAGGTCACCTCCGCCGCGGCCGTCCTGTCGCTGGCCTTGGCGGTGGGCGCCTGCACCGGAGCGTTCCGCCTGATCGACGCCTTGCTCCTCCGGCCTCTGCCCGTGGCGCATGCCGGGCAGTTGTATGCGGTGACTCGCAGTTGGATCGATTTCGACGGCAAGCCCGCCACGGTTGAAGAATGGGCATACCCGTCGTTTCGGCTCATGCGCGCCGCCGTAAAAGGTCGAGCCGAACTGATTGCGGTCTCCTACGCGCAGCGTATGGATCTGACTTACAAGTCAGATCAGGAGATGGAAAAAGCCAACCTGCAATATGTCTCCGGTTGGATGTTCGGCTCGTTCGGCCTGCGGCCCGCAGCAGGACGTCTGCTCACCGAAGGCGACGATGTGCAGCCGCGCGCGCATCCGTACGCGGTGCTTTCTTACGATTATTGGTCGCGCCGCTTCGCCCGCGATCCGCAAGTGGTGGGACGCACTTTTCGCATGGGCGACGATCTTTACCAGATCGTCGGCGTCGGCCCGCCGCCCTTTACCGGCACGGAGACCGGTACAGTGACCGACATCTTCATTCCCGCCATGATGCATCCCGGAGCCACCCGCGATGACTGGAGCTGGCATCGCACCTTGGCGCGGCTGAAGCCCGGTGCCATCGAGCCGATTCGCGCCAGGCTCGACGCCACCTCCCACGCCTTCGAACTCGAACGGTCCAAGGGTTTCAGCGGCATGCGCAAGCAAGATATCGATAAGTTCCTGGCCCAGACGGTGGTCCTGCGGCCCGCGGCCGCCGGCGCTTCGAATTTGCAGAATGACTTCCGCGTGTCGCTGCTGGCGCTGGGCGTATTGGCGGCACTGGTGCTGCTCATTGCCTGTGTCAACGTCGCCAACCTGATGACCGCCCAGGCTATGGCGCGCACGCGCGAAATGGCACTGCGCGTTTCAATCGGCGCGGGCAGATGGCGGCTGGTGCAACTGGTCCTGGTGGAGGGTGGCATTCTTGCGTTCCTGGCCAGCGCGCTCGGCGGGATATTCGCGTGGTGGTCCGCGCCCTTTGTTGTCGGTATGATCAATCCGCCTGACAACCCGGTACGTTTGGCGCTGCCGGCGGATTGGCGGGTACTCGGTTTCGGCGTGATATTGACAGGGTTGGTCATGCTACTGCTCGGCCTGACACCGGCATTGCGCGCTTCGGCGGTGAAGCCGGCCGCCGCGCTGAAAGGTGGCGATCAGCCGCACTCGCGGCGCCGATTGATGCACACACTGATCGGGGCGCAAGTGGCTTTCTGCGTTTTGGTCTTGTTCGTGACAGGCCTGTTTGCCGCCACATTTCAACGCTTATCGCACCGGCCCATGGGCTTCTCATCGGAACGTCTGCTGACGCTCGATATGGTGTCGCAACGTGACGAGGCCCCGGTCGTCTGGGACCAGATGGCTGAACACCTGCGCGGCGTGCCAGGCGTCCAGGCGGTTGCCATGGCTGGGTGGCCGCTCCTCGATGGTAATAATTCGTGGAACAATTTCATTTCCCTCAACGGCGCTCCCCCGAGTCCTGTTCTGGCCCATTTTCTGGCGGTCTCGCCCGGTTGGATAGATGCTATGAAGATTCCTCTCATCGACGGCAGAGATTTCCGCGCGGATGACACCGCGCCGGGCGCGGCCCTGGTCAACGAGACTTTCGCCAAGCAATTCTTCAACGGTGCGGATCCGGTCGGCAAGTCGTTTGTGAGAACTTTTGTGGGAAATATGGACGGCGGACGATTCCAGATCGTGGGCCTGCTGCGCGATGCGCCCTACCGCAATATCCGTGAGCCCATCTTGCCGGTCGCTTTTGTTCCGTTGCACGTCGTCGATCGAAAGGGTGGGCTAAATCCGGAAGGTCAGGCCACCTTCATCGTACGGACGGCGAGTGAGAACCCCATGGCGCTGGCGTCCATTCTGCGCCGGGAGGTGCCGCGCGTGCGGCCTGAATTCGGCGTGACTGACATCCGGCCGCAGGCCGATTTGGTGCGGGCACAGACCGTGCGCGAACGGCTGTTGGCCACGCTGGCGCTCTTCTTCGCCGCCGTCGCGCTGTTGCTGGCGGCGATCGGTCTGTATGGCGTGCTCGATTATTCGGTGCTGCAACGGCGTCGCGAAATCGGCATACGCATGGCGATCGGCGCGCCCGCCGCAACCATCGCGCGCCTGGTCACGGTGGAAATCTCCGTCATGGTGCTGATCGGAGCGTTGGCTGGAATCGCGCTGGGCATGGCTTCGGCGCGGTATATCGAGACCTTGCTCTACCAGGTGAAACCCACAGATACCGCAATGTTGGCGGCGCCGTCCGTGACCATCGTGGTGGCGGCGTTATTGGCCGCGCTGCCGGCGGTAATCCGCGCCGTGCACATCGACCCGGCCGCGATGCTGCGTTCGGAATAGGGACGCCCCAGAAGGACAAGATATGTCATTGTGGTCACGCATCATGAATGTTACCCGCGGCGATCGGTTGAACCGCGAAATCGGCGACGAGTTCGAATCGCACATCGCCGCAGCGGTTGAAGACGGGCGAGATCCCGCCGAAGCGCGCGCGGCATTTGGTTCGGCCCTTAAGCAGCGCGACGAAAGCCGCGACATCCGGCTCATTCCCTGGCTCGAGTCGCTGCGCGCGGATGCCATCTTCGGCTGGCGCCAGCTCATCAAGAACAAGGTCACCTCCACCGCGGCCGTCCTGTCGCTGGGCTTGGCCATCGGCGCCTGCACCGGGGCATTCCGTCTCATTGACGCCCTGCTGCTGCGCGCGTTGCCGGTAGCGGACGCCCAGCGCTTGTACGTTCTTTCCCGCGCCGGAATCGGTCCCGATGGAAAGCCCTACACTTACGACGCCTGGGCGTACCCGGACTTTCGCCTGATGCGCGCAGGGGTGAAGGATCGAGCTGAGTTGTTGGCCATATCGTATGCGGAGCGTACGGATCTTACCTACAAGTCGGATCAGGAGATGGAGAAAGCCGAGGTGCAATACGTCTCGGGCTGGATGTTCGGCACGTTCGGGTTGCGGCCCGCTGTGGGACGGCTGCTCAGCGAAAACGACGATCGGAAGCCGCATGCCCATCCGTATGCGGTGTTGTCTTTCGACTATTGGAAGCGCCGCTTCAGTCAGGATCCGGGCGTCGTTGGGCGCACATTTCGCATGGGCGACGACCTTTACCAGATCGTCGGAGTCAGCCCGCAGCCCTTCACCGGGACCGAGACTGGCACGGTGACCGACATATTCGTGCCCACCATGATGCATCCCGCAGTGGTCCATGACGACTGGACCTGGCACCGCACGCTAGTGCGCGTGAAGCCGGGCGCCGGCCTTGAGCCGCTGCGCGCCAAACTCGATGCCAGCACGCGCGCCTTCGAGGAGGAGCGTGCCAAGGGCTTCACCGACATGAGCAAACAGGACATTGAGAAATTTCTGGATCAGCGATTGGTGATGGAGCCGGCCGCCGCGGGCGCCTCGGGTCTGCAAAGCGACTACCGGGTGTCGCTGGTGGCTCTGGGCGTGCTGGTGGCGCTGGTGCTGTTGATCGCGTGCGCCAACGTCGCTAACCTGATGACTGCCCAGGCGGCCTCCCGGGCGCGCGAAATGGCCTTGCGCGTCTCGATCGGCGCCGGGCGCGGGCGCCTGGTGCAACTGGTGCTGGTGGAGAGCGCTATCCTGGCTTCGCTCGCGGGCGCCATCGGTGCGATATTTGCCGGGTGGTCGGCGCCGTTTGTCGTTGGCATGATCAATCCGCCGGACAATCCGGCGCGGTTGGATCTCCCGGCGGACTGGCGGGTGCTGGGATTCGGCCTGGCGCTGACCCTGGGCGTGATGCTGTTGTTCGGCCTGACGCCCGCGTTGCGCGCCTCGGCGGTCAAGCCGGCTGCGGCACTCAAGGGTGGAGACGACCCGCATACGCGGCGCCGCATGATGCATGCGCTGATCGCCGGGCAGGTCGCCTTTTGCTTTCTGGTTTTGTTCCTGGCGGGCCTGTTCGCCGCCACATTTGAGCGGCTGTCCAGGCGACCCGCCGGCTTTGTCGCGGACCGGTTGCTAGCGTTGGATACCGTCGCGCAGCGTCCCGAAGCGCCCGTCGTCTGGGACCAGGTCGCCGATCACCTGCGCACCGTGCCCGGCGTCGAGGCGGTCGCGATCGCCGGATGGCCGCTGCTCGGCGGGGGCGGTTGGAACGGCTTCATTTCGGTCAACGGTGCGCCGCCTGGACCCGTGCTGGCCTACTTTCTGCCCGTCTCACCCGGTTGGGTAGACGCGATGAGAATTCCTTTCATCGACGGAGCAGACTTTCGCCCAAACGATACGACTCCAGGCGCGGCCATCATCAACGAGACATTTGCCAGGCAATTTTTCAACGGCGAAAACCCCATTGGAAAGTCCTTCGAGAAGACCGGCGATATTCGCTGCCGGGTGGTGGGCGTAGTGCGCGATGCTCCTTACCGCAGCATGCGGGAGCCCATCCTGCCCTCGGTCTATGTGCCGAATCACCGGATCGATGCCAAAGGCGCATGGCAGCCTATACGCGACGCGACCTTTATGGTGCGCACCTCCGGCGCGAACCCCATGGCGCTCGCCTCTATTCTGCGCCGCGAAGTACCGCGCGCGCGGCCTGAATTCCGCGTCAGCAACATCCGCGCGCAGGCGGATTTGGTCCGGGCGCAGACCGTTCGCGAACGGCTGTTGGCCATGCTGGCGCTCTTCTTCGCCGCCGTGGCGCTGTTGCTGGCGGGCATCGGTCTGTACGGCGTGCTGGATTATTCGGTGCTGCAACGCCGGCGCGAAATCGGCATCCGCATGGCGATCGGCGCGCCCGCCGCCACCATCGCGCGCTTGGTGACCGTGGAAATCTCCGCCATGGTGCTGATCGGAGCGGTCGCCGGAGTCGTACTGGGCCTCGCATCGGCACGTTATATCGGGACACTGCTCTACCGGGTGAAACCCACCGATATCGGAATGCTGGCACTGCCGTCCGTGACGATTTTCGCGGCGGCGTTATTGGCCGCGTTGCCGGCGGTCTTCCACGCCGTGCATATCGACCCCGCCGCGATGCTGCGTGCGGAGTGAGGATCCAACGGTGTCACTCTGGTCGCGCATCGCAAACATAATCCGCGACGATCGTATAAGTCGCGAGATCGACGAAGAATTCGCGTCTCACATCGCGGAGGCTACCCGGCAGGGCCGCGATCCTGCCGAAGCCACCCGCGCGTTCGGCCCCGCGCTCCTGCATCGTGAACAGAGCCGCGATTTCCGCCTCATTCCGTGGCTCGATTCGCTGCGCGCGGATGCCGTCTTCGGCTGGCGTCAGTTGATGAAACGAAAAGTGACGTCGGCCGCCGCCATTCTCTCGCTGGCCCTCGCTTTCGGCGCCTGCACTTCCGCGTTCCGCCTCATCGACGCCCTGCTGTTGCGCCCATTGCCCATCGCCGCGCCAGAGCGTTTGTACGCCTGCTATAACCAGTCGTACCTTTCCGGCGGACCGGCGCGCATCCTGGATGGCTACGAGTATCCGATGTTCCGTCAGTTGCGCGACGCGGTGCGGGGTGATGCCGATATCATTGCCGTTTCGTATGCGGAGCGCACGGACCTGACATACCGCGCGGACCAGGAGATGGAGAAAGCCTACCGGCAATACGTATCGGGGTCGATGTTTCGCTCGTTCGGATTGCGCCCCGCGTGGGGCCGGCTGCTCACGGAAAATGACGATCTCACCCTCGGCGCGCATCCCTACGCGGTGCTTTCCTACGACTATTGGACGCGCCGGTTCGGCCAGGATCCCCAAGTGCTCGGGCGCAGTTTCCGATTGGGTGACACACTGTACCAGATCGTGGGCGTGTCGGAAAAAGGCTTCACCGGAGTCGAGACCGGAACGATGACCGACATCTTCATCCCCACCATGATGGATGGTCGTGTGAACCGACCCGACTATAGCTGGATCCGGATTCTGGTCCACCTGAAGCCGGGTGTGGCCGCCGGAAGGGTGCGTGACCGGATGCAGGCGCCGTTTCAGGCATTCCGTACCGAGATGGCCAAGCGCCGTTTCGCCGGTATGAGCCAGGATCGCATCCGCCTCTTCCTGAGCGAGACGCTGATGCTGACGCCGGCAGCGTCGGGCATATCACAGATGCAGCGCGACTACCGGCGGCCGCTGGTCGTGCTCGGTATTCTGGTGGCCCTGGTGCTCCTGATCGCGTGCGCGAATGTGGCCAACTTAATGACGGCCCAGGCGGCGGCGCGGGCGCGCGAGATGGCGTTGCGTGTTTCGATAGGCGCCGGCCGGCGGAGGCTGGCGCAACTGGTGCTGATGCACAGCGCTTGCCTCGCCTTGCTGGCGGCTGCCGTTGGCGGCGCGTTCGCCTGGTGGGCTGCGCCGTTCATTGCCGGCCGAATCAATCCGCCGGACAATCCTGCGCGGCTGGTTCTTCCGGCGGACTGGCGCGTGGTTGGCTTCGGACTGCTCCTGACAATCGGAGTGGCGTTGCTGTTCGGTCTGGCGCCCGCGCTGCGGGCATCGGCAATCAGTCCGGCCAGCGCGCTCAAAGGCGGCGATGATCCGCATGCGCGGCGCCGTCTGACACGTTGGACCATTGCCGGTCAGATCTCCTTCTGCTTTCTGGCGCTTTTCGTGGCTGGCCTTTTCGTAGCCACGTTCGAACGTCTTGCGCACCAGCCCATCGGTTTTTCGGCCGACCGGATTCTCCTTCTGGAGGCCGTCGGGCAACGGGCGGAGCCGCCGGCGTACTGGGACCAGGTAGTACAACACCTGCGCAGCGTGCCGGGAGTCGAAATGGCCGCGCTGGCTGGATTCCCGCTTCTGAAAGGGGACGCCACCATTGGCTCCATTGCAGTCAACGGTCAGCCCCCCAGCCCGGAAATAGCCTATTTCATCGACGTTTCACCCGGATGGTTCGACACCATGAAGATCCCTTTGATCGCCGGCCGGGACTTTCGTGCGAGTGACTCCGCATTGTGGGTCGGGTCGGGTGGGCAGGCGGCAGCCGCCGCGCCGCCGGGGGCGGCCATCGTGAACGAAGCTTTTGTGCGGCAGTACCTCAACGGCGAAAACCCTTTGGGCAAACACTTCGAGAAAACTGATGGCCGTTCAGAGTTTACAGTCGTCGGCGTCGCTCGCAATGCCCGCTACCACGACCTGCGGGAGCCCAACCTGCCGGTGGCTTATATTCCCTTTCAGTGGATCGACGCTCAGGGCGCGCCGCAGCTCAAGCGTTGGGGAACGTTCATCGTGCGCACCGCGAGCGCGGATCCGCTGGCGCTGGCGTCCATCCTGCGGCGGGAGGTGCCGCGCGCGCGGCCCGAATTTCGCGTCGAAAACGTCCAGACACAGGAAGAGCTCAATCAGTCGCACGCTATCCGGGAGCGGCTGGTGGCCCAATTGGCGCTATTCTTCGCCGCCGTCGCCCTGCTGCTCTCGGCTGTCGGACTGTACGGCGTGCTCGACTATTCCGTTCTGCAACGCCGCCGCGAGATCGGCATTCGCCTGGCGATCGGCGCGCCCGCCGCTACGATCGCGCGCCTCGTGACCGTGGAAATCTCCGTCATGGTGCTAATCGGAACGCTGGCCGGAGTCGCGCTGGGCATGGCGGCTGCGCGCTACATCGCAACATTGCTCTATCAGGTGAAGCCCACGGATATCGGAATGCTGGCGCTGCCGTCCGTGACGATCCTGGCGGCGGCGTTATTGGCCGCGCTGCCGGCCGTCTTACGTGCCGTGCACATCGACCCGGCCGCAATGCTGCGCGCGGACTAGTGGAACATCCCCCCGGCCTTCCCCACTTCGCTTAAATCTCCTGTGGCCTTGACACATGACCGCTATCCTGTTACTGTGGGCATAACACAGGAGGTGGCAATTTGGCTGAGAAGAAACTGGACCTGTTGCAAGGTACCCTCGACCTGATGGTGCTGCAAACCCTGGCCGCCATGGGGTCTCTGCACGGCTATGGCATCGCCCGGCGCATCGAACAGGCCAGCGGCGACGCGGTTCTGTTGAACCAGGGAACCATCTACGCCTCCCTCGTACGCCTGCAGCAGCGCGGCTGGATCTCGGCCGCTTGGGGCGTTTCGGATAACAACCGCAAAGCCAAGTTCTATTCGATTACCAGGCGGGGCCGCAAACAACTGGTGAATGACGCCGCTTACTGGCAGCGCCTCTCCGGCGTAATGGGCCGCGTGCTCGCCATGCAACCGGAAGGCGGTGACCAATGATCGATACGCTGCAGCAGTTCCTCGCGCGGCTAGCCAGTTTCGTCCGCAAGGCTCCCCTGGATAGCGATCTCGATGCGGAGATGGCCGCGCACCTGGATCTGGCCATCGAAGACAATCTACGGCGCGGCCTCTCGCCCCAGGAAGTCCGCCGCCAGGCGCTGGTGCGATTCGGAGGCCTGCAGCAATCCAAAGAGCAACACCGCGAAGCCCGCGGCCTTCCCATGCTCGACGTGCTGCTGCAGGATCTCCGCTACACGTTCCGCACGTTGCGCCGCGACCGTGGCTTTACGGCCGTCGCCGTGATGATTCTGGCGCTGGGAATCGGCGCCAACATCGCAGTCTTCAGCGTGGTGAATACCATCCTGCTGCAGCCGCTGCCGTTCCGCGATCCGCGGCAGCTCGTATGGATCGCGGCCAACCGTGGCGTGGGCGGCCTGTCCGCCATAACTTATCCCGTCGCTGTCTACGAGGAGTTCCAACGTCACAACCGGTCCTTTCAAGACGTTACCAGCTATATGCCCTTCTTCGGTGACTCCGACTACAAGCTGACCGGCCGGGGCGAGCCGCAACAGCTCGCGGGCGTCATGGTCGCCGGGAACTTCTTTTCCACATTGGGTGTGAAGCCTATTCTGGGACGGCTCTTCACGCCGGAAGAGTGCCGGAAAAACGGCCGCGCCGCGGTCATTCTCGGATACTATTTCTGGCAGAGGCAATTTGCGGCGGATCCCGCCATCGTAGGGCGTAGCATCATTTTGAACAACCGCCCGGTAATGGTCGTCGGTATCCTGCCCGCATCTTTCGATTTCAGCTCTGTCTTCACCCCGGGCGCGCAGAAGGATATCTTCGTCCCGGCCGTCATGGATGCGCTGCGCGATGACGGCAACGCCCTGGCTCTGTTGGGCCGCCTGAAGCCCGGCGCGACGGTGGCCCAGGCACAGGCGGAAGTGGATATCCTGATGCCGCAGCTGCGGGCCGCTCACAAGGACTGGTACGACGGTTATGCCACGGCCATGACAGGGTTGCAGGACCACGTCAGCGGAAAGCTGCGCCGCTCTCTGGTGGTGCTGTGGTGCGCAGTGGGAGTGATTTTGCTGATCGTCTGCGTGAACCTGTCCAACCTGCTGCTGGCTCGCACTGCCGCGCGCGGCAAAGAGTTCGCCATGCGCTGCGCACTGGGCGCGGCTCGCACCCGCATCGTGCGCCAGTTGCTTACCGAAAGCCTGGTGCTGGCATCCGCAGGCGCGGTGCTGGGGTTGGGAATTGCACATGCAATGACCTTCTATCTCGCCCGCCAGGGATCCATGGCGCTTCCTCTACTCAGCAGGCTGCGTGTGGATGGCGCGGCGCTGGTTTGGACCGTGCTCATTGCTGGGGCCGCCGCGCTTCTGTTCGGTCTCGCGCCGAGCTTACGAGTGTCCGCCGCCAATTTGCAGGACGCGCTCAAGGATACCGGCCATGGCATGAGCGGCGGACGCCGGCACGACCGACTGCGCGCCGCGCTAGTGGTTTCCGAAGTCGCCCTGGCCTGTGTCCTGCTAGTCGGGCGCGGGACTGCTACTGCGCAGTTTTCTCCGCGTGCTGGACGTCGATTTGGGATTCCAACCCAGCCGCGCCGCCGCTATCAAGATCGATTACGACGATGGCGGCAAGATCGAGAACCGTGGCCCCATTCTGCAGGAAATCCTGCGGCGTGTCTCCGCGATTCCCGGCATACAAGCGTCCGGTATCGTGGATATGCTGCCGCTCGACCGGAATCGCAACTGGGACCTCGCGGCGAAAGGCAGGGTCTACGGAAATGATGAGACACGTGCGGCGTTCGTTTACGTTGTCACGCCCGGCTACCTGCGCGCCATCGGCATGCAATTGCGTGAAGGCCGCGACTTCAACTGGCAGGACACATCCACCAAAGAACGCGTTGTGGTGATCAACCAGGCTGCCGCCCGCTATCATTGGCCCCGCCAGGACGCGCTCGGCCGCACCGCCGTGGTCATGGGTCGCGATGCGCTTGTGATCGGCGTGATCTCCGATGTCCGCGAAAGCAGCGTGGAACAGGGATCGGGAATCGAAATGTATCTGTCCGCCGCCCAAGCCGATCCGGAGGGAGCCGAACTCGTGGTCCGTAGCGGGCTCGCGCCTGGCGCGCTGGCTCCCACTCTCATGCGAACCTTGCGCGCATATAATCCCGAACAGCCCGCCGCCGAATTTCGTCCCATCCAAACCGTCGTGGATCACGCCACTTCGCCGCGCCGCTTCCTCGCCACGCTGGTCGCCATCTTCGCCGGCTTGGGATTGCTGCTGGCGTCGCTAGGCATCTATGGCGTCATCTCTTACTCGGTCACACGCCAGACGCAGGAGATCGGTATCCGCATGGCTCTGGGCGCTACCGCTGCGCGCGTACAACGGGACGTAATCGCCCGCACGATGCGCCTGGTGCTGGCGGGCATGCTGCTGGGTACCGTCGTTTCGGCGATTGCCGCGCGATCGATTGCCGCGCTGTTATTCAATACCGAACCAGGCGATCCGTCGGCCTTTGCGGCCACCATCCTGCTGCTGGCGGCCGTGGCGCTGATCGCCGGATATATCCCTGCCCGCCGCGCCGCACGCATCCATCCCATGCTCGCCCTGCGCACGACCTAAGGAGGGCGGGCTTCAGCCGGCGCAGGGCTTAAGCCCTGCCTGTTAAACTGCGGCATAGTGCGCCGATCAGTAGAATCCGCCTCATATTCCGTACTGCTCGAATCCGCAGCCGAATTTCTGCATTCGCTCGAAGACTATCCGGAAGTCGTGGTCATAGCCCACACGCGCGGAGCAGCCGACGATTTCGCCCGCACCGCCTGCCGCCATGGCCTGCTGGGCTTGCATCGCCTGACGCTGACCGGATTGGCGGTAGACCTCGCAGAAGCACCGCTGGCGCGCGCCGGCCTTTCACTCGCAGGCGGCTTGAGCGCCCAGGCCATGGTAGCGCGCGTGATTCATAAGCTGAAAGCGGAATCCATCCCGTATTTCGAGCGCGTCGCGGAGACGCCGGGATTAGCCCGCGCGGTGGCTGCCACAATTGCCGAGCTGCGCCTCGAAGGCGTGCGCCCCGAACAGGTCGCAGTCACCGGTCCGCCGGGCCGCGATCTGGCGCGCATGGCGGCTCTGTTCGAAGAGGATCTGGCCCAGCGATCCTCCGCCGATTTCGCGCTGCTGTTGCAGTATGCGATCGCGGCTGCGAGGGAAGGAAAGCACCGGCTGCTGGGACTGCCGGTCGTGCTCCTGGATCCGGATCTGCGCTCGGCACTTCGCCGGGAGTTCGCCGAAGCAATAATGAAGCAGGCGCCCGTAGTCTTAGAAGCCATCCTGAAGCCAGGTGGGGCCGGCTCGCAGCCCGCCACCACCCTCGACCGAATTCGCCAATCCCTCTTCGTCCCAACATCCGCGCCCGACAACGAACCGGATCAAAGCCTGGACTACTTCTCCGCGGCGGGGGAATCCCTAGAATGCGTCGAAATCGTGCGCCGCATCCACCAGGCCGCGTCAAACGGCATACCATTCGACGGCATGGCCATCCTGCTGCGGTCGCCGGAACGTTATCAGCCGTTAGTGGAAGAAGCGCTGCGGCGGGCAGGCATCCCCGCCTACTTCACCCGCGGCGTGGCGCGGCCCGATCCATCCGGACGCGCATTTCTGGCCTTGCTGGCGTGCGCCAGCGAAGGTTGTTCCGCAACGCGCTTTGCCGAATATCTTTCGCTGGGGCAAACGCCGCGGCTCGACCGCACATCGCGCGACGATGCCACGCCGCCGCTTCCCCCCGATGATGAAATGCTCACGCGCGTTTACGAGCGCGCCGCTGAACCCGCGCCCGCAGTCGATCGCGAGCCGGCCGAAAGCCCGGCTGAAAACCCGTCTGAAAACCCGTCTGAAAACGAAGACGCCGCGGTGATTGGCGGCACCCTGCAATCGCCCGCGGCCTGGGAGAAACTGCTGGTGGACGCCGCGGTCATCGGCGGGCGTGAGCGTTGGGCCCGCCGCTTGCGCGGCCTGGATGCCGAGTTCCGTATGCGCCTGGCCGACCTCGGACAAAAAGAGGAAGGCCGCCGCCAGCACTTGGAGCGCGAAATCGCCCGCCTCAAGAATCTGGAAAAATTCGCTCTCCCGCTGATCGAGCGGCTGGCCGCCTTGCCCACGCAGGCGGATTGGGGCGATTGGATCGAGCATCTCGGCGCGCTGGCCGGAACCGCGCTTCGCCGCCCTGAATCCGTCCTCTCCGTGTTAAGCGAATTGCAAGCTATGGCCGAGGTCGGGCCGGTGGGCCTGGGGGAGGTTTCCGGCGTCCTGAGCGACCGTCTGCGTTTTCTGCGCCGCGAGCCGCCGGCCGATCGCCGCTATGGCAGCGTGTGGGTGGCCGGCATCGACGAGGTGCGCGGACGCGCCTTCGATATCGTGTTTCTGCCGGGATTGTGTGAAGGCCTGTTCCCCAGCCGTCCGCACGAAGATCCCATCTTACTGGACGATTATCGCCGCAAGCTGAACGCCGGCCTGCGCGTGCAGGACGACCGCGTGGCCGACGAACGCCGCCGCCTGCACATGGCCTGCGCGGCGGCGCGCACGCGCCTGGTTTTCTCATATCCGCGCGTGGACGCCGTCGAATCGCGCCCGCGTGTGCCATCGTTCTATGCGCTCGAGATCGTACGCGCGGCGTATGGGCGGCTGCCCGATCTGCGCACGTTCGAAGAGAAGGCCCGCCGCGCTGCTCCCTCGCGCCTGGATTGGCCGGCGCCCGCGGATGCGCGCGAGGCCATCGACGATGCGGAATTCGACCTGGCCACGCTCGGCCGGACGGCTGCCAAAGGCGCCGGGCATTACCTGATAGCCGCCAATCAGTACCTAGCCGAATCCCTGCGCCGTCACGGACGCCGCCATCGCGCTGCCTGGTTCTCCGCCGATGGCCTGGTGAAACCGGACGAAGCCACCCGCGCCGTGCTGGCCACCCAACGTCTGGCGGCGCGCAGTTACTCACCGTCGGCCCTGCAACATTTCGCGCTTTGCCCTTACCGCTTCCTGCTGTATGCCATCTACAGCTTCCGGCCGCGCGCCGAGACCGTCGCGCTGGAGCAAATGGATCCGCTCACTCGCGGCGCGCTCTTCCACCAGGCGCAGTTCCAACTCTTCCGCGAATTGCAGACCGCGCAACTGCTGCCCATTCGGCCGGCGCACCAGGCGCGCATCACCGAAATTGCAGACCGCGTACTCGATCGTGTAGCAGCCGAGAACGAGGAGACACTCGCGCCGGCCATACCGCGCGTGTGGCGCGACGAGATCGAAGGATTGCGCGCCGATTTGCGCGGCTGGATCGAACACGTAGCCAAGAGCGGCGGCGACTGGCTGCCGGCCCATTTCGAATTCAGCTTTGGTTTGCCGCCCGGCGACGGCCGCGATCCGCACAGCACTCCGGACGAAGCCGTGCTCGACGACGGCGTGCGCCTGCGCGGCGCCATCGATCTGATCGAGAGACATCCGGCGCGACGCACGCTGCGCATCACCGACCATAAGACTGGCAAAGTGCCCACGCCAGAACCGTCCTATGTCGGCGGCGGCGCCTATCTGCAACCGCTGGCCTATGCGCTTGCCGCGGGGAAGTTGCTCGGTGCCCAAGCGGAGCTGAGCCGGCTTTATTACTGCACCCACCAAGGCGGATTTCGCGAGATCCCATTCGACATCACTCCGCCGCGACTGGCGTTTTTCAAGCACGCCATGAAGCTGATCGACGGCGAGATCGCGCGCGGCTTCCTGCCCGCCGCGCCGCAGCGGGATGCCTGTGCGCTCTGCGACTACCGGCCGATTTGCGGCCCGCTCGAAGAGCGGCGCACCGCCAAGAAAGATCCCGACGAGCTGGACGCACTGCAACAGTTGAGGAACATGCCGTGATCGCCGGCGTCCACACGAGCGATGATGCCGCCCGCGAACGCATCCGCGATTCTCTCGGCGAAAGCCTGATCGTGGAAGCCTCAGCCGGAACCGGTAAGACTACGGAATTGATCGGTCGCATCGTGCGTGTGCTGATGGCGGGCACGCCGGTGGATCAGATTGTAGCCGTGACATTCACACACAAAGCTGCCGGAGAGCTGAAAATCCGGCTGCGCCAGGAACTCGACCACGCGCGCGCCGGGTGCGCCGATCCGCAGGCGCGCGGGCATCTGGAAGACGCACTGGAGCGTCTGGAAGAAGCCGCCATCGGGACCATCCACGGCTACTGTGAACAGATCCTGCGCGAACGTCCGGTGGAAGCTCGCATCGATCCGGCATTCGAAGTACTCACCGAGCCGGAAGCGGATCGCGTGCGCGCGCGGGCCTTCGATAGCTGGCTGCAACAGAAACTGCGCGACGGCTCCGATACCTTGCGGCGCGCCTTCGCGCGATTGGCCTGGCGGCCACGATGGCAGGCGTCCTCGCCGCCCGTCGAAGCGCTGCAATATGCCGGCAAGCAATTGGTGGAATGGCGCGATTACGGCTCGCCCTGGCGCCGCCCGCCGTTCGATCGCAACGCCCGCATCGATGCGCTGTTCGATGAATGCCGCGCGCTGGCCGGGATGGCTAGCCAATGCACGCGTCCGCAAGACGAACTGGCGCGATCCTTGCGGCCGCTCGCCGATCTGCTCAGCCGGCCCGGCGATTACGATACGCGCGAGGGGCGGCTGACGCGACTGGCGAGCGATCTCAAGTACGATTTCAAAAAAGGCAGGGGCGCCTTCGCACCGGACATCACCCGCGAGCACGTGCTGCAGGCGCGCACAGACCTGCTTGCGCATCTCGAAGCGTTCTGCCGGGAAGCCGGCGCCGATTTTGCGGCCGCCCTGCGGGATGAAATGCAGGACTTCATCGCGACTTACACCGCGCACAAGCGGCGCGCCGGCAAACTCGATTTTATCGACCTGCTGCTGATCGTGCGCGATATGGTGCGCGATAACCGCGAGGTCCGCAATTATCTGCAGCGGCGCTATGCGCGCATCTTCGTCGACGAGTTTCAGGATACCGATCCGCTGCAAGCCGAAATCCTGATCCTGCTTTCCGCGGACGACCCCGCCCAAAGCGACTGGCGCAGCGTCACGCCCATGGCCGGCAAGCTCTTCGTGGTTGGCGACCCCAAGCAATCCATTTACAAATTCCGGCGTGCCGACGTAGTGCTGTATGAAGAGATCGCGCAGGCGCTCGCCGCCCGAGGCGTGGCCACCATACATCTGACCAGGAGCTTTCGCGCCGTGCCCGCGATTCAGCAAATGGTCAATGCGGCTTTTGCCCCGCTGATGACCGGCGACCGCGAATGTGGCGAAGCCCGTTATGCGCCGCTCGAAGAATACACGCCGGCCTACGATTCGCAGCCTGCCATTGTTGCGCTTCCTGCACCGGTCAGCGCGCGCGCCACCAAGCCCGAAATCGCCGAGCGTCTTCCGCAAACTATCGCCGCCTACATCGAGTGGCTCGTCAACCGCAGCGGCTGGAAAGTGCGCGACCCGCGCAATAACACGCGCGTGCCGCTCCAGGCCCGCCACATCTGCATCCTGTTCCGCAAGATGTTGGACTACCGCAAGGACCTTTCCTGGGAATACACGCAGGCACTCGAGGCGCGCAACATTCCGCACCTGCTGGTCGGTTCGAAATCGTTCTATCACCGCGATGAAGTCGAAACCATCCGCACGGCGCTGGCCGCCATCGAGTGGCCGGACGACGAGCTGTCGGTTTTCGGTACGCTGCGCGGATCGCTGTTCGCCATTCCAGACGATCTGCTGCTGCGCTTCCGGCTCGAGGCCCACCACACGCTGCATCCTTTTCGCCGCCTGCCGGAGGATCTGCCGGCCGAATTTGCATTGCTGCGGGACGCGCTCGCAATTCTTGCGGACCTGAACCGCCATCGCAATCGCCGTCCCATCGCGGACACCATTAACGCGCTGTTGGAGAAGACTCGCGCGCACGCCGGCTTCATGCTGCGCAAGGCCGGCGCGCAAGTGCTGGCTAATGCCGCGCGCGTTGGCGATCTGGCGCGCGCCTTCGAACTCACGGGCGGCCTCTCGTTTCGCGGTTTCGTCGAGGATCTGGCCGCCCAGGCCGAAAAAGCTGAATCCGCTGAAGCGCCCGTGCTCGAAGAAGCCTCCGACGGTGTGCGCCTGATGACCGTGCATGGCGCCAAGGGACTGGAATTTCCGGTCGTGATCCTGGCGCACGTAACCACCAACATCGCGCGTCAGGATGCCGAGCGGTTCGTGGATGGAGATCTCTGCGCCACGCGCCTGTTGGAGGTCGCGCCATGGGAATTGCTCGATGCCGAGCGGCGCGAACACGAACGCGAGGTGGCCGAAGGCGTGCGCGTAGCCTATGTAGCCGCAACGCGCGCACGCGATCTGCTGGTGGTTCCCGTAGTGGGGGATCGCCCCGTGGATGGATGGCTGGCGCCGCTGAACGATGCTCTCTATGCGGCGCGCGACGACCGCCGAGCCAAAGCCGCAGCCGCAGGCTGCCCCGTATTTGAAGGCGATGCCACGGTGCTGTGTGCGCCGCCGGAGGAGTCCGTCAGGCCGGGTCTGCATCGTCCGCAAGCCGGCCATCATCAGGTGGTCTGGTGGGATTCGCTGGCGCTGCGGTTGGACGTGCCGCCAAGCGAAGGCTTGCGGCAGGAGGACATCCTCTCCGCTGAGCCTGCGGAGCAGGTAGCGGAGGGTAGCGAGCGCTATCGCCAGTGGCAGCAGCAGCGCCGGCAAACCGTCCAGCGGGGTTTGGCGCCGGCGTTCCGGATCGTGTCACCAACCGAGGGCAGTGTTGAGCCGCCTACCCGCCGCGCCATCCATATAGAAAACGTTGCCATAGCCGGCGAACGGCCCGCCGGCCCGCGCTTCGGCACCCTGATGCATGCCATTCTCCGCGATCTCGATCTGCACGCCGATCCGCAAGACGCATCCGTGCAAATCGGCGCATTAGCCCGCGTGCACGCCCGCCTGCTGGGTGCATCCGCCGAGGAAACCGATGCCGCCGCTCTGGCCGTGGAAGCTGCCTGGGCACACCCGCTGCTGGCACGCGCGCGCGTTGCCCAGCGCTGCCATCGCGAATTGCCCGTCCAACTGCGCCTCGCGGACGGACAGTTGCTCGAAGGTGTGATCGATTTAGCTTTTCTGGAGCAGGACCGCTGGGTGGTGGTGGACTTCAAGAGTGGCGTCGGCAACTCCGCGCGCTACGAAAATCAATTGCAATGGTATCTATACGTACTGTCAACGCTCACAGAGCGGGACGCGGCGGGATACCTGCTGCGGATATAGGCTGGCGGACTCCGCCGCCAGCGTTGCACAACACATTGATAATGCTATCGTTTAGTCGGCGTGGAAGATCTCCACAGCTCACTTTGATTAAAAATCGTTAAAATGAGACGATTCGGTGTGAAACCATTGACTGGCAGACAGGCGTCATGATCTAATTCGAGCGTGTCGTTTGATGTGTGTTTTTGACACCCGAAATACTGGGTTCTCCGTTGAATGCAAAGAATTTCTCTTGACACGGACTGAGCGATACGGTATGTATATCTTTACTAGTCCGCGAGATGTGCAATTTTTTTTGGCAATCCTGCGAGCCGGCCAAGGACAAAAAAACTAGAAACGCGCAGCCGTCGCAGGGGTTAGTTTAGCAGTACCCGGTGCCGGGCAGTAGGGTTGCCGGCAAATCTTGATGAATCTCCGCCCGCACGGAGAAGTTCCCTGGTTGTTGGAAGACAGTTGTAGAGAGGCTCAGGTTGATAGAGAACTTCGACCGATTCAATTTCGCAATTCACAAGGAGAAGGAAATGGCAGATTTTCGCAAATGGATTCTTGCGTTCGCTGCGCTGGTCCTGTTAGTCGGGTCGGCAGTTCCAGCGGCCGCACAAGGACCCCAAGTCCAGTGCAATGTGACCACAGTTCCGAATACACTTCGTCACGAAGGGTTGACCGAGCTGGTCGGTGACATTTTGCTCAGTTGCACACCCGGGACTGGCTATACGGGTCCACTTACGACCGGTCAGGTGCCGCAGGCAAATATCTCGGTATCCGTGGGCGCCAGCTTGAGCACTAACCTCGTTGGGACCGCCGGCGGGCTAGATTCACTGTTGCTAGTAGACGATCCCGCTCCGGCAAACCAAACAGTATGCCTCAGCCCGACAAACGGTTTGTTATGCCCTGACGCCGCCGACGGTGGTTTATCGTACAACCGGCCTGGCGTGTGGAACGTTTTCCAGGGAGTTCCGGGCGGACCGGGAAGCAACTCGATCACGTTCCTCGGCGTTCCCATCGATCCTCCCGCGACAGGTGTTCGCACGTACCGCATCACGAACGTTCGCATCCAGGGTCCTTCGGTCCCGGCATCCACGTTCGGTCTGACGCCGGTCTATGCGTTCCTCTCGACGGGCACCAGTACTTCGATTTCGATCAATCCTGGTACGGCGCAGCCGATCGTTGGTTTTGTAACGAATGGCATGGCGTTCACCCCCAACCCCAACAACTTGAGCAGCACTGTGCTGCAGTGCCAGAGCGTCACAGTTCCGACAGCAGTTACAGCCGTGCAGTTTAAGGAGAATTTCCAAACTGCATTCAAGCTCCAGGGCTGTCTCAACTCGACAACGTACTGCCAAACCCAGCCCGGAGCTCTATACAGCTCAGAGAGCGGACTGGAGGTATTGGCTAACGGCGGTTGGACTGGATCCGCTGCCACGGCTACGGAGTTCCAGACGGTCATCACCAGCGTGCCAACCGGTGCCGTAATCTGGGTAGATGCCTCGGCGAATTCCTCGGTCTGGAGTAGTGGCCTAGACACGCCCACAGTATCTTCGACCCTTATCTCGACTTCGGCTGCGGGCTTGGTGAGCCCCGCGGCAACCACTCCAATCACGGCGACGGCCTCTAACGGCAACACCGTTACCCAGGTGTTGGATAACACTGCGGGAGGCGCCAACAGTGTGACCATCGTTTGGGCAGTTACCGCTGTGGATCCTCTAGCAACTGATGGCTTTACGTTTAATATTTACGTAACCAATACCGCTCAACCGAATACTTCTACGAGTCCGGTGACACCGGTACCAGCTACCGCCGTAAGCGGCTTCAGCCCGCAAGTGGCGTCATGGGTAAGTGGTGCACCGTATCCGGAGTTCAGTAATGCGTTCAACTTACCGGTACCCGCACAAAACCTGTTCGGTGTGACCGCTTGCGAAACCCTCCTGCTCTTCCCGTACGTTACCGACGTATACGGGTTTGATACCGGTATCGCTATCTCGAACACGTCCCTCGACAGCCTCGGCAGCGCTGGCGCTTCGAGCGCGGTTGGGCAAAGCGGTACGTGCTCCGTGGCGTTCTTCGGCGGAACTTCTCCTGGTGTGTCGACGAACATCGGCACCACCGGGAACACACCTGGATATGTCAATTCGACCGTTTCTTACAACGGCATCCCAACCATCAACGGTACAGGGGTGATCGGTCCTGGACAGACTTGGGCATTCTCCATGTCTTCCACCGATACGAATTACAACCTGACTTCGACCTCCGGGGCCAGCGGGTACGCGATCGCGACTTGCACCTTCCAGTATGCTCATGGCTACTCTTTCGTGAGTGACACTGGAATCATGAAGTTCGCGGCAGCTTACCTGGCTTTGGTTATTCCGGACGCGACTCGCTCGGCACAGCCGTTCCTCTGCTCCTCTACCGGGAGCTGCGGCGTCACCGAGACTGGCGAGCAACTCGTTCACTAACTTTCACGGCAGTGGCCGTGGAGAAGGGGGAGCTTTAAGCTCCCCCTTTTTTTTTGCCCGGAATGATGCTAGACTGATCTTCCGCGTCCACCATCCTTATTTTTCCCTTTTAAGCGTCAGGAGGACGTGTATGCAGAAACTCGCGTTTGCCGCCGGTGCCTTTCTAACCGCGTTGTTCTTTTCCCCGGCGTTCTGCCCGGCTCAAACCATTTCTATCGTTTCCGGTAACGGGCAGTTAGTGTGTCCCGACTGTATATCCGGCGGGACGACTTTCTCCCCTTTATTAGTGCAGGTGAACAGCACCGCCGGCCTGCCGATGGCGAATGCCACCGTTACCTGGGTCCTCACACAAACGGGGGTGCAGACGGCCACTTCGACTTCCACGACAAATTCATCCGGGCAGGCCAGCTATAATCTCGTCACTTTGGCGCCGTTTGGTACGGCGTTTGACCTAGCGACCGTAGTCGCGTCTATTCCGAGTGCCAGCGTTCAGTTCGTGGAGACTACCACCGGTCCTGGCGCCGGGGGAGTTCCCGAACTTACTCCCGACCTGGTCACAGGTGGACCTCCCGCGCTTTCCGGTGCCGTGGATCAGACCTCCGCTACGACTATTGAAGTGAGCGTGGCTTCCCCAGCCACCGGTCCCGTGCCGAATATCGGTGTCACGCTCGTACCCACTGCCGGTCCGACTGTAAGCTGTGCTCCCGTGGCAGGCCAGGAGACAGGGCAGCAACCCGGCTTAGTTTTGACCAATTCCCTCGGCATAGCAACTTGTACGCCAGTGTTCGGCGGCATCATCGGCACCGGCTCATATACCGTTGTGATCGCCGGGAAGTTATCGTATGGACCGGGGACTCTTACAGTCACCGCCGGCGTGCCCGCCATCGTTAAGATCTACAGCGGCAGCAACCAGAGCGTCAACTCAGGCTCCCGGACGCCCCTGGCGCTGCAGGCTGAAGTAACCGATCTTGCAGGAAATCCCTCCAATGCCGCCACGGTCACGTGGTCCGTAACCTCGGGCACCGCTACCCTCAGTAGTGTAATCTCAACAACCAGTCCCAGCGGTCTGGTTTCGGCTTATGTAACCCCGACTGTGGGCCCTGTTCAAGTGACGGTGTCACTCAATAGCAACCCGTCCCTGAAGGCTGTCTTTTCGGTTAACGTGAACCTGGTAGTTACCACTCTGCAGTACGTTTCCGGCACTAACCAATCGGCCAAGCAGGAAATAGCTTTCACGGATCCGTTGATCGTGCAGGTCAACGACAATAGCACGCCCTTACCAGGTGTTACGGTGACTTGGGCAGTCACCAGCGGACCCGCTACCCTGAGCGCCACCAGTGCCGTCACCAACGCGCAGGGCCAGGCGCAGATTACGGCCACCGCGGGAAGCGCTCCTGGCGCGGTTGTAATTACCGCCAGCGTGGCCTACGCCGGCCAAACCTTCTCGGTTCCGTTCAGCCTGACTGTGCTGGCGCCCGGCCCGATCATTACCTCGGTCGAAAATTCGGCGGGATTCCAGAGTCAATTCGTTTCGCCTTGCGGCCTCGCGACTGCTTATGGAACCGGCCTGACCAATACCCTGCAAGGCGTGGTGGTGGCGCCGATCGCGCCGCAGAACCAGGTAGCCGGCCTGACCGTCCAATTCGGCACGCCGCCCATTTCCGCTCCCATTCTCTATGCGGCCAACGTGAACGGCGTGGAATCCGTATCGTTTCAGGTGCCCTGCAATGTGCCCTCGTCCTCCGCGACGCCGCCGGCATCGGTCCCCATGGTGGTCAGTGCCGGCGGTGTGGCTTCTCCGCCCTTCGATGTTACGGTGCTGCCGATTGCTCCCGGTATTTTTCAATTCCAGGATACCGACGGGCAGAATCGCGCGGTTCTGGTCCGGCCGGATGGGTCTTTCGCTTCGGCATCGAATCCGGTGGCGCCGGGCGAGATCGTCCGTATGTTTGTTACCGGACTCGGCCAGACGTCCCCGCCGTTATCTACCGATGAGTTCGATCCTATCATTGAGGTCAACGGCGCATGGGTGCCGCAGAGCCTGCCGGTTGTCGCCAACGTGGTCGTGGGCGTCAACAATGGCGGCGTCCTGGTGCTCTCCGCTCAGTATGCCTACGGCATGGTAGGCGTCTACGAAGTGGATTTCCAGGTCCCCGAGAATACTGCTACGGGCAACAGCCAGCCGTTCGCTATTGCGGTGTATCAGGGCTCGAATCTGTTATTCGGGAATCCATCGCTCATCGCGATCCAGTAATCGATGTGGGGCAGGACTCCAGTCCTGCGGCCGGCGTCCACGCCGGCCTGTACTCCCGTTAGTTGGCAAACGAAATACTAATCGGAATAACCTGGTTCGTTTGCTGTACCTTTAAGCTGATAGTAACGGGTGCTTTGCCAGTCTTACCGGCGCCGCTTGATTGCACGCTGAGTATGGCTTTCTGGTTCGGATAGATGGTTGGCGGGTCCAGTTTGACAGTAAGTCCCGTTTCCGTGGGATAGGAGACCGTAACGTTCGCGGAAAATGGCGTCGGATTGGAAATTGTAACCTGCCCGGATGATGCGCCGGAGGACTTCAGTTGGATGCTGTCGGTGTCGGCCAGCAGTGTTCGCGGAATATTACTCGGAGGGACGCCCAGCATACCGGCCCGCAGACCAGGCACCCCTGACATTCGCGGCTGCACTGGCGTTCCCGGTGCGGCCGGAAGCCCCGGTGTCCCGGCCGCCGGGGTCGCTGGTGTCACTGGTGCCGCGGGGCGAGGCGGCGTAGCCGGTGCGCCTCCGGGAGTACTAAACATGGTCGGCGGCGCCGGTCCGAACGGTGTAACCCGCAAGTCGCGAGGATCCACGTAGTAGCACCACTGTCCGTTCTCCAGCTTCCAGCGTGTCGTCATCTTCGTGGGTAAGGGATGTCCCATGAATCCCTCCACCGGCACCAGCCGGCTCACCATCGCCACCACCGCCGCCTTGGTAAAGCCGTCGGAATAACTGATGGTGTCGAGCTGAAAGCCCAGATACGGGGCTTTGCTCGATTCCACGAAATAGTCCCTGGTATCCTCTGCCACCAGTTGCAGCGCCCGGTAGAACTTCCGGTCTATCTCGTATTGGTAGAACTGGCTGACGCGCGCGCGCAACGCGGCGTCCACCTCGATCGGGGGCCTTTGCGGATCTGGCTGCGGAGCCTTTACGGGCGCCGCCTGGGGCCCTTGGCCAAAAAGGACCACCGTCACCAGCGTAAGTATGATGACTCTCAGCATCTTTTCATTTTAGCCGGAACACTGGCGCGACGGTTTTATGGCGCGCCTCCCTACGAAGTCGAAATCGCGTCGCGGGAATGCGCCTGTGCGACGACTGCTCGCGCGCTTTCCCCTTTGTTTTCTGTCGTATTTAGCCGCGAGCGTGTGTGGCTTCAGACATGCTTGGAAAGGGTGCGGGCGCGCACAACTTATCCCTGCCGGCGCGCTGGAAAGGAAGAGATGATCTCAGCCATACAAAACAACCTCGTCGGGAGCAGTGACAAACCACCGGTTCCACCGCTGCCGGCGAACCTCAACTTTATGGATATATTTGACGGCGCCACGAGAGCGGCCACCCAAGGTGTCGGCCCGGCCTCCGCGCCGGTCGTACCACCCGCCACCGTACAGACTGCCGTTGCAGCAGCTTCCATTCCATCGGCTGCCTCACCCGCTGCCGATACTTCGACGGCGCAGACCGCGACTTCCGCCGCACCGGCAAGCTCGGGCGATCCGAATGTACAGACCTGGCTGAACAGCTACTATACGGAGATGGCGGCGGCTAACCCGCTCGTTTCCGCCTCCTCCGCCGACATTCCGTACCAGCCCGCGGCAGGCGCCGGCAGCTATTACACAGCCGACAGCATTATTGGTCCGGACCAGGTTTACACGCAGGCGATCTATAACCAGAACGGGAATGTTTTCGCCGGCATGACGGGACAGAATCCCGCGAATCTCACTTCGCAACTCCCTGGCATTCCCAACCAGACAGCCCAACAGGAGTTCGATATGTTGCTGGCGAACGAGAACGCCAACCGGCTGGCAACCGGGTCGGCCATCGATACCTCAGCCTACTGGTCCGATCCCGGCCCGGTCACGGTTAACGGGCACACCTACACTTCGAAGGAACTGGGTTATGCCGGACCATGCCAGTCTTCCGGCCCCCAGCCGATCTATCTCTCGGCCAACGAGCAGCTAGCCGGGACCAACACGTTCTGCGTCCCGGGATACACCGGTACGGTAACCGGCCTGCAACCGGGCCGCTATTATACTTTGCA
This sequence comes from Bryobacterales bacterium, assembly GCA_963818855.1. Lineage (GTDB taxonomy): Bacteria > Acidobacteriota > Terriglobia > Bryobacterales > Bryobacteraceae > Bog-159. The sequence goes on from CAWFUH010000004.1 coordinate 178,671, forward strand.
GCAACTGGAGCAGGCGGGCTTGCCATCGGGGCAACCGGATGCCCAATCCCACCCGGGTTCGTGGTCGATGACGCAAAGCTCCTGAGTGAATGTCGGCTCTGGATAACTAACGCTAACTTGCCTGGCCCCGGCTCTTGCGTCCGGGCGCGGCCGGCGACAGACTCGCAAAATCGACTACGCGAATCAGCGAGTGCTTATCCAGGGCCGGAGCCCGGCGACGGGCCACCAGTTCACGATTCAGCGTAGCCACGAACTCTTCAATCTGGGTCTGCATCTCCGCCATCTTCTCCCGCATGTTCAGGATGATTTCGACTCCGGCCAGATTGACGCCCAGTTCCCGCGTGAGATGCAGAATCACTTCCAGACGTTCCAGGTCGCCGTCGGTGTATAGCCGTGTGTTGCCATCGCTGCGGGAAGGCTTCAGCAGCCCTTCTCTCTCATAGAGTCGGAGCGTCTGCGGGTGGATGCCGTACTGTTCGGCCACCGAGGAAATCATGTACGACCCTTTGGATTTTCCCTTGCCCATTTGTTGTCCGGCTCCTATACCTTTGCCCACAGGTCCGCGCGCGGGTCTTCCGGATGCAGTCCGGCCAACTCGCGCAGGATCTCCTTGGTGCGTTCGTCCTGAACCTTAGGCGCCTGAATGGCGGCCTCCACAATCTGATCGCCCCGCTGATTGGTGCGGGCGTTGAAGACGCCTTTTTCGCGCAAGCGGAATTTCTGCCCGTTCTGCGTGCCCTGCGGAATCTTCAGCAGTGTGCGGCCGTCGATGGTGGGCACTTCGATTTTGGCGCCCAACCCCGCTTCCCACACACTCACCGGTACGCGGATGTGAATATCATCGCCCTCGCGGTGGAAGTAAGGATGCTCTTCCACGCGCGTGGTGATGTAAAGGTCGCCGGCGGGAGCGCCCATCGAGCCGGCATTTCCTTTGCCCGGCACCCGCAGGCGCGAGCCGTTGCGCGCGCCGGAGGGAATTCGCACCTCCACCGTCTCGGTGTGCGCGATGCGTCCCTCACCCTGGCACGTGGGGCACGCGTTCTTCAGCTTGCCGCTGCCGCCGCACTTCGGGCACGTCAAATTGAAGCGCATGGCGCCGGCCATCTGGGAAACCGATCCCGAGCCATCGCATTCCGGACATGTCACCGTCTGGCCGCCCGCCGAACCGGTGCCGTGGCAGGTCGGGCAGGTATCGTAGCGGGTGATGCTGAGCCGCGTCTGGGTGCCTTTAATAGCCTGCCAGAAATCGATATTGAGCGAATACTCGAGGTCGTCGCCCTTCTCGGGCGCGCCTTGCGGTCCCTCGCCGCGGTTGAACAGGTGCGAAAAGATGTCGCGGAAGCCTCCCCCGGTGTTGGCCCCGCTGCCGGTCGACGCACGCCGCCGGCCGCCTTCGGCGCCGCTCTGAAAGTAGTCCGAAAAATCGAAGCTGTCGAAGTTCATGTTGGGCGGCGCACCGGCTCCCCCGGCCGCACCGGCGCCCGCCCCGGTCGGAATATTATCCGAATAAAAACCGTACTGATCGTAGACCTGCCGCTTCTTGGTGTCGCTTAAAACGTCGTAAGCCTCCTGCACCTGCTTGAAACGTTCCTCGGCGGATTTGTCGCCCGGGTTTACATCGGGATGAAATTTGCGCGCCAGCCGGCGATAAGATTTCTTGATCTCATCCTGGCTGGAGCCCTTAGACACGTTCAGTGTCTCGTAATAATCATTCTTGGCCATAAAAACGGTGATGGGTGGTGGGTGGTAGGTTGTGAGGAGGACCGGACCACCACCCACAACCCACCACCTAAAACCTTACTTCACTTCTTGTCGTCGACGTCTACAAACTCAGCGTCCACTACATCGTCTTTCTTCTTGCCGCCGTCTGCGCCCGGACCACCGTCGGTGCCCGGAGCGCCTCCTGTACCCGGTCCAGCGCCTGGCTGCGAAGCTGACTTGTACATAGCCTCCGCCAGCTTGTGGCTGGCCGCGGTCAGTTTGTCTATGGCCGCGTTTATCGGGCCGAGTTCGTTGCCCTGCATGGCCTTGCGGGTCTCTTCGATGGCGGCTTCGATGTTCTTCGCCTCTTCGTCGCTGATCTTGGAGCGGTGCTCTTTCAACGTTTTTTCCACGTTGTAGATCATGGCGTCGCCGCGGTTGCGCGTTTCAATCGTGTCGCGCTGCTGGCGATCCTCCGCCGCATGCGATTCGGCATCCTTGGCCATCTTGTCCACTTCGTCCTTCGACAATCCCGAAGAAGAAGTTATGGTGATCTTCTGCTCGTTGTTGGTAGCCTTGTCCTTGGCCGCCACATTCAAGATGCCGTTGGCGTCGATATCGAAGGTCACTTCAATCTGCGGAATCCCGCGCGGCGCAGGCGGAATGTTTCCAAGCTGGAACACGCCCAGTAACCGGTTGTGCTGCGCCATGGCGCGCTCGCCCTGGAACACCTTGATCTCCACCGATGGCTGGTTATCGGCCGCCGTGGAAAACGTTTCGCTCTTGCGGGTGGGGATCGTGGTGTTGCGCTCGATCAGCTTGGTGAATACACCACCCAACGTTTCGATGCCCAGCGACAGCGGCGTCACGTCCAGCAGCAGCACGTCCTTGACTTCGCCGCCCAGCACGCCACCCTGCACCGCCGCACCTATCGCCACCACTTCATCCGGGTTCACGCCCTTGTGCGGCTCTCTCCCGAACAGGTCACGCACGATCTGCTGAATCCGCGGCATGCGCGTCTGCCCGCCCACCAGGACTACTTCATCGATCTGGCTGGGAGTCACGTTCGCATCCGTCAGCGCCTGCTTGCACGGTCCCACCGAGCGCTGCACGATGTCTTCCACCATCTGCTCGAAGCGCGCCCGCGTCAGCTTCATCGTCAAGTGCTTCGGGCCGGTGGCATCCGCCGTGATGAAGGGCAGGTTGATTTCGGACTCCAGCAGCGTGGACAACTCCATCTTGGCCTTCTCAGAAGCTTCTTTCAACCGCTGCAGCGCCATCTGGTCCTTGGAGAGATCGATGCCTTGCTCGCGCTTGAACTCCGAGATGATCCAGTCCATGATGCGCTGGTCGATATTGTCGCCACCCAAGTGGGTATCGCCATTGGTGGATTTCACCTCCACCACGCCCTCGCCCACTTCCAGGATCGAGATATCGAACGTGCCGCCGCCGAAATCGTATACCGCAATGGTTTCGTTCTTCTTTTTGTCCAAGCCGTAGGCCAGCGCCGCCGCCGTGGGCTCGTTGATGATGCGCATCACTTCCAGGCCGGCAATCTTGCCCGCATCCTTGGTGGCTTGCCGCTGCGCGTCGTTGAAATAAGCCGGCACCGTGATGACCGCCTGGGTCACCTTGCCGCCCAGGTAAGCCTCGGCCGCCTCTTTCAGCTTGCCCAGAATCATCGCCGAGATCTCCGGCGGCGAATACTTTTTCCCGCTGATGTCGACACGCGCGTCATTCGCGTCGCCGCGCACCACCTTGTAGGGGACCATTTTCATCTCTTCAGTGACTTCGTCATAGCGCCGCCCCATAAAGCGCTTGATCGAGAAAACCGTGTTCTCCGGATTGGTGATGGCCTGCCGCTTGGCAACTTGCCCCACCAGCCTTTCTCCGCTTTTGGTGAATGCCACAACGGACGGCGTGGTCCGATTGCCTTCCTGATTGGCAATTACGGTCGGTTGCCCGCCTTCCATTACCGCCACCACAGAGTTCGTGGTTCCCAAATCGATTCCTATAATCTTGCCCATGCTTCTAAAATCCTCCTGACATTCATTAGTACAACCTCATTATCAAACTTTAGTGTGTTATTGTCAAGTGTCTTGCGCAGTTTGCCTGTTAAGTTAAATAAACCTTTTATTTTAAATGGTTAAGCGCAGATCCGATGCGCTCCAGCAGAACGTTAACAAGCGCCGGATGTCCGTCGAGCGGCGGCGCGATCTGAATTTCCACTCCCCGGTGCGCGTCGGCGAGTTGTTCCACAATCGCAGGCAGATCGCGCTGGAGATGAATTCCCAGTGTCAGGAAGTAAGGCACTATCAAGATTCGAGTTACGCCCGAATCGGCCAAGCGCCCAACCGCCTCGGCCAAACCGGGCTGGGCTTCGAGAAAGGCCGTCTCAATGTGTTGGAACCCGCCGGCGCTGGCCACTGCTTTCGCGACAGCGTCCACCGCTTCGTTAGCAGATTTGACGCTTGAGCCATGCGCAAAGATGACAATTCCGGTATTCACCGTTACCATGAGCATAGCAATATATGTTAAAGAAGCTGTTGGTGGCGCTGGTCGGCATGGCGATGGGCGCGTTGGTTGGCTTGGGGGCCGCGATGATGGGGTTGGGGAACGCAGCTATTATGGCCGGCGCGGTTTTGGGGGGCGTGGTGTTTTCGATAGCCGCCCCGCGCGCCGGACGCGCCGCCTGAGCGCTTCTATCGGTGAAAACGGAGGAAATATGGCATTCTGTCCAAGTTGTGGTACGCCCGCGGAAGGGCGCTATTGTCCGAAGTGCGGCACGGCGATGGATCCTGCCCCGGCTGCGTCAGTCACACCAGTCCCGGTGGTGGCGGCGGCTGCCGGGCTGCCGGAGAATACGGCAGCCGCGCTATGTTATCTGCTCGGGCTCATTACGGGGATCCTCTTCCTGGTTCTGGAGCCTTACAACAAGAACAAGCTGATTCGCTTTCACGCCTTCCAGTCGATCTTCCTGCATGTGGCGGTGATCATTGTCTGGTTTGCGCTCCGGATCGTTTTGGCCGGTAGCTTCTTCAGTATGATCAGCCTGTTCGGCGTGATCGACCTGGCTTTCTTTGTCCTGTGGATCTACATGCTGGTCCAGACCTATCAGGGAAAGAAGGTTGTGCTGCCGGTCATCGGCGATCTGGCAGCCAAGCAGGCGTAGACGCTTGCTCACACGCGCGGCTCAGAGAAAGTGCCGCAGCTTACCGAGCCGCGACTGTAAGGGAAGGGTTGGCTCGGACGCGCGCCGCGAACCACAGCCACGCCAGAGACACGCCTTGAAATGCCGCGACCGGAATTACCAGCCGCGGGTCGTGTACGCCGCCGAACCACGCGCCAGTTAGCAGCACGACCAAGGCAGTCGCCGTGAGCCGCGCGCCTTCTGCGATCAGAAACCCGCGCCGGTTCTCCAGCACGCCGCCGAGCGAAACCAGCGACCCGAGAATGAACAGGAAATACGCAACGTTCCAGGCGGTTGCCTGCTTCGGAAGCAGCGCCAGGAACTGGCTGTTGGCCGCGATCAGAACCGCAAACTGCACCAGGCCGTAAGCACTGAGCGCCACATTGCGGGGCGGATCGTACTTTACGAAATCCACGCGCGGATCGTAAGGGTGCTTCGGAAAGCGCGCCGCGACATCCGCTGGCCGCCATCCCGGTGGAGCGAACCACACCTTCACCTTATCGGACCATGACGCCGCGTGCCACGCATCCTTTGCCATAGCCACGTAGTAATGCAGGTTGGCCCACACCGGATTCCAGCTTTTTAATTGCCCGCGGATACCGTAGATGCACGGCTCCTCGGTCAATTCCTCCTGGAAGCTGCCGAACAGACGATCCCATATCAGGAACACACCCACGTAATTCTTGTCCAGGTAGATGTCGTTCTGCGCATGATGCACACGGTGGTTCGAGGGTGTCTGAATCCAACGGTCGAGAAAGCCCATCCGGCCGATGAGTTGCGTGTGCGGCCAGAACTGGTAGAAGAGCTGCGCCACGCCCACCAGCAGCATCACGGCCACCGGTATGCCGCAAAGTGCCATAGGCAGATAGAAGATCCAACCCAGAAAAGCGCCGGTGCCCGGCTGCCGCAGCGCGGTGGTGAGGTTGAACTCTTCGCTCTGATGATGCACTACGTGGGACGCCCAGAACAGCCCCACGGTGTGCCCCCAGCGATGGCTCCAGTAGTAGCAAAGGTCGTAAAGAACGAAGGCGAACACCCAGGTACCCCAGTGCGTCGCGGGCAAATGCAGAGGCGCCACGTGCAGCAGCACTTTCTCGTAGAAGTAGATGCCCAGGAACCCGAAGAACACGCGCACGCCGGTCGAGACTACCCCGCAACTGAGACTGTTGATGGCATCCGCCAGGTGATAATAACGCCTGCGCTGGACGCGGTCCGCGATCAATTCCACCGCGATCAGGAAAAGAAAGACGGGCACGGCCAGCGCCACGGCTTTCGAATAAGTGGTGTCCATAAGCCTCGCGGACGTTACCTTGAGAAGATCTTACCGCAGTGGGGTGGTCTGGCGCGGAGCGCGCTATACGCCCGCAGTCACAACGCTCACTGCCGAGCGATCCGGCTTTCCGGCCGCGGCTCATTGCTTGCGGAAGCGCAGTCTGGTCACTTCCACCAGCGGCAGCCAGGCGGCATGCAACTCCAATCGCCACGCGGCGCCCCTCCGCTTCCATTTGCCGGAACAGCGGCGTGGCCGAAGGGACGGGCGTTTCCAAGCTATCACGCTGACTACTTCATAATATAAAGTAGCAGCTGTCAACACAGTCTGAGTAGCGCGGCGCGGGTCCTTCAGGACCCGCACTGCCAAGAGGCCGGCGTGGACGCCGGCCGCAGGACTGGAGTCCTGCCCCACAAGGGATTATGGCGTCTGATAGTTCGGAAACACAGGCCGCTTCAACTCCGGCGGAGGATTGTCCCGCAGTTCCTGCATCACTACCTCGATGGCCTTCTCCAACTGCGGATCGTGCCCCTGCCGCACCAGCGCCGGATCCTGATCGACCTCGATATCCGGTGTGATGCCTTGGTTCTCGACGTCCATGGTTCCGTTCGGATTCCAGATCGCCACGCTGGGTGCCATCACCACACCGCCGTCCATCAGTTGCGGATATCCATTGAGTCCCACCAGTCCTCCCCACGTGCGCTCGCCAATCAGTTTGCCGACCCCGGCCCGGTGGAAGTACCACGGCATAGCGTCTCCGCCCGAGCCCGCGAATTGATTGATGATCATCACCTTCGGTCCGAAAATCGCGCCCTGCGGCTGCACGAAATCCGCGCCCGAGCGCGACGTGGCCACGCTCATCGGTTTGCGCTGCAGATACTCGATAATATCTGTAGCCAGCGCGCCGCCGTGGTTGAAGCGTTCATCGATAATCGCCGCATCCTTGCCCACCTGCGCGAAGAAGTAGCGCGTGAAACTAGTGAAGCCGCCGAAGCCGGTGTCGGGCATGTAGATGTACGCCACCCGGCCGCCGGTCACTTGATCCACCTTGCGCCGGTTATCCTCAATCCAGGCGAGGTGCCGCAAGTTGAATTCATCGTCCACCGGCACCACCTTCACTTCGCGCGCATTCGCTCCCGATGGATCCGGCCCGACCTTCAGCAGAGTGGTCTTTCCGGCGGTCTCCTCGAACAGGCTGTAGATGTTATCGGGGGCGTGCAGTTCGCGCCCGTTCACGGCCAGCAGATACTCGCCCGCGGCCACGTTTACGCCGGGCTGAGTGAGTGGCGCTTTCAGATCCGGATTCCAGTTCTCGCCGTCATAGACGCGCGCGAAACGATAGCGTCCGTTTTCAATCTGATAATCCGCGCCGAGCAGGCCAGTGCGAATCTTCTTCACCTCGGGCCGGTCGCCGCCGCCCAGGAACATGTGGCCGACGGTCATGTTGCCCAGCATCTCGGTGAATAAGTAATTCAGGTCGTCGCGCGATGCCAACGCGTCCAGGTACACTCCGTAGCGCTCCTCCGCGGCTTGCAGATCGAGCCCGTGATAGTGGGGATCGTAAAAGTAATCGCGCTCGATGCGCCAGACCTCATGGAACATCTGTTTCCATTCCGCCGGCGGGTCTACTCTGACTTCCAGATCCTGGGTTTTGAGTGTCTTCTCGTTTCCCGGCTTGCCCGGCCCGCCGTCCGGGCTGTCGGGCATGGGCGGCGGCTCGGCGATGGTCCATTTGTCGTCCTGCTGGTAGAGCATCTTCTCGCCGGTGAACGAGACTTGGAAATTCTTCACGCCGCCGATCACCACGTCCGCCTTCCGCTTGGTCAGATCGAAGCGATGCACGGTAAACAAGGACGGCGTGTCGGGTGTGCGCGGTGCTCGTTCGATGGCGTAAACGACTCCGGTCTTGCCCGCCTCCAGTGCTTCATAGCGGACTTGCGGCATGGGCAGCGCCAGGATACGCTGGCCGATTTTTTCGAGATCGACCTTCACCACAACCTTATCGGCACTCTTGTCTTTATCGTCTTTCTTGGCCTCGTCCTTCTTGGCATCGTCCTTCTTGGCGTCGTCTTTCTTAGCATCGTCCTTCTTAGGCTCTTCCTTCTTCTCGTCGTCGCTTTCCGGCGCCAGCGGCGATGGCTCGCTCTTCGAGAGCACGGCCAGATAGACGCTCGCGGTCACCTGCCGCGCAACTCTTTGGATGTCCTCCTCCATGGCTGGGCCGGCGTTGGTGCTGGCCGTGAAGTACAGATATTTGCCGTTTTTGTCGAACACCGGATTCTCGGCGTCACTCATACCGTCGGTAATCTGCGTGCCTTTCGCATCGGCCAACGAGTAAAGGTAAATCGCCGACATATGGCTCTTCAACGTCTTCGCGTAAGTCATCCATTGGCTATCCGGCGACCATGCCGGTGCCAGGCCGTTGCCATTGTAATAGTAGTCGGTCTCCGCCAGCACGGGTTTCCTGGCAGCCAGGTCCACGTAGAAGAGATGGCTGTGATTATCCAGATAAGCGATTTTCTTGTTGTCGGGCGACCATCGCGCCGTAGAGTAGAACGCTTTGTCCCCCAGCGGAATTTTGGCGGTGTCTCCCGTGCCGTCCTGATGGCGAATGTGCAGCGCATATTCGCCGGATTCATCGGAAAAATAGGCGATGCTCTGCCCGTCGGGCGACCACACTGGTTCGCGCTCCATGACCGCTGTGGTATTGGTCAGGTTGCGCGCATCGCCCTTGTCCGCGGGCACCGTCAGAATTTCGCCGCGCGCTTCGAACACCGCGCGCGCGCCGTTAGGCGAGATATCCGCGTTGCGCAATCGCTTGGCTACGTTCACGTAGTGCGGCCGTACCTCCGGCAGATCGCCTGCCAGCGTTACCGGGACCGCTTTGGTTTGCCCGGTCTTCAAGTCGTACAGATGCAGCTCGCCGAATTGTTCATAAACGATCGCGCCGGGACCCGCGGAGGCCGACTTCAAATCCAGCCCATGATTGACGATGGCGCGGCTGACCTTATTGGTTTTGGTGTCGTAATAGAACAACGTAACGGGACCTTCCCGGTCGGAAAGAAAATAGATGCGGTCGCCGATCCACATGGGATCGAAGTCGTTGGAGTTTTCCCGCGGGATCTTGACGATGCTGGAATCCGCCAGGCTGGCGATCCAGATCTTCCGGGTTTGGCCGCCGCGATAGCGTTTCCAGGCTTCCTGCCATTGAAACAGCGGCACATAAGCCAGGTGCGAACCGTCGGGGGAATAGGAAGCCTCGATCGCGATCGGCAGCGGCAATTCGTCGGGAAGCCCGCCGCCTTCGGCCGGCAGAGTGTACAAGCGGGCGCCATCGTTGGGCACCGCGCGCGAGGAGACGAATAGCACGCGCTTGCCGTCCGGGGTCCAACTTACGGGGCTGTCCTGGCCGGGATGATACGTCAGGCGCTTCGGCATACCGCCCCCGGCCGGCATTACGAAAACGTCCACATTGCCGTCATACTCGCCGGTGAAGGCGATCTGCGATCCATCCGGCGAAAAGATAGGATCGGTTTCTACACCCTGGCCGGCGGTCAGGCGCTTGGCTTCGCCGCCATCGCGGGGAACGCTCCACAGATCGCCGGCGTAGGAGAACACGATCTGCGTGCGGCTGAGCGCGGGCCGCCGCAGCAGGAGATGTCCGGATTGGGCGCCGGCAAGCGGAGCCAGCAGGAGAAGCAGTGCGCAAAGTTTGTGGTGCATACCGTCTAGTATCGCGCGATACATTCGCCCGTGTGGGGCAGGACTCCAGTCCTGCGACGGGTCTCCAGACCCGTCATTTTGGCGGGACGTAGACGTCCCGCGCCGGCGTGGACGCCTGCCCCACAATTTGCTGCGCGTTTTTGGCGATCCATTCGTCTTTATCTCTTGGGTACGAAGGTAAGACTGACGATCACGCTGTTTGGTTTGGCCGCCGTCTGCCAAGGCCGGCCACTGGCAGTCCGGCAATCGCACTACGAAGTGCGCGCGGGCGAGACCGTACAGATGGCCGTCGAGCCCGAAACGCTCGCATTCATGCTGCAGGCCCCGAACCTGACCGCCTCGAACTCTGGCACGGCGTCCGCCAGACTGGTGATCGGCCCAAGCCACGCGCGTGACCAGGTGTTATTGGCGGCGCCGTCACAGGTAAGCCCCGGCGAGTATCAGGTCACCCTGTCCGCCACCAGCGCAGCGGGTGAGCAGCGCGTAGCGGCGCTGGATGTCGTGGTGAGGCCCCGCCAGACCGTGCCATCGTCCGGTTACTCGCGGCCTCCCGTGGTGTTGGTAAACGGCTGGGAAACCGGCATCACGGGTTCCTGCACCGTCTCCACGAGTTCGGCGGATACGTTTGGAAATCTCGCCCAATACCTGGTTTCCGATGGCGTGCCAGTGGTCTATTTCTTTGATAACTGCGTGGAAGATCCCAACGATACCATTGAAGGCATTGCCTACCATCTGGGCACTTACTTGAACTCCATCAACTACGACAATGGCCAGCAGGTGCCGCAGATCGATGTGGTGGCTTTCAGCATGGGCGGCCTGATCGCCAGAGGCTATCTGGCTGGGCTCCAAACCGATGGAACGGCCACGCCGCCATCTGTCATTCAGGTGCGGGATCTGATCCTGATCGCGTCGCCGAACTTCGGATCGTGGGTGGCCGGCAACTATATCAACTCGATCCCGGCCGGGACGCAGAGCGCCGAGTTGGTCCCGGCCAGTGCTTTTCTTTGGAACCTGGCCACCTGGAACCAGCGCGGCGACGATTTGCGCGGAGTCAACACGCTGGCTATCGTGGGCAATGCCGGCGGCTATTTGCCCAGTTTAGAATCCGCCACACAGCTTAGCGACGCCAGCGATGGGCTGGTCTCACTAACAAGTGCATCGGCGGGATTTGGCTTGCCGGAATCGCCGCCCACCGTGGTAGTCCCCTATTGCCACGTCGATCCGACTGATTTCATCAACACTACATTGGGGACTTTCGACTGCAATGCGCCCGGTATTGCGAATGTTTCGAGCGACACGCAGGAGACCGGCGAGATCGTCCGTTCGTTTTTGGCCGGCACGGGAGCGTGGGTGAGCGTGGGGCAGTTCGCCGCCAGCAACGCGTACTTGTCGCTGGATGGCGGCATATACTTCGCGCTTCAAGGTGGGAGCGACTCCTACGCGACCGATGTGACGGCAGTCTCGTGGGGCGGCGTGGCGTTCACGCCGGGCGGCGATCTGGACACGATCTATTACACCGACTTCGTCAACGGCACGGGCGAATACCTGGCCACCAGCACGTCGTTGGGCAGCATCACCTGCGGCAACCTTACCGAAGCGCCGGGTTATTTCTCGGCCGCGCGTTGTAAACTTGTTACCGCTATTTTCGACGTTGGGCCGCTCAACTGCGGGCCGGGGCGGATCGTCAGTTCCGGATCGAACATCACGATAACGGGCACTGACTTTGGGACCTCGCAGTGCACCAGTTGCCAGGTGCTGGCGACGCCCGTGAGCACCGGCACGCAAGTGGCGCTCGCAGTCTCATCGTGGAACAATACGACTATTACCGCGGCGCTACCCTCTTCGATCAGCGGCCTGGTTACCATTCAGGTAACGGCCGTACCGGGCACCGATGCCATCCCCATAATGGTGGCTGCGCCGGGGACTATTACGAGCGTGCTGAACGCCGGCAGTTTCCAACACGGATTCGCGCCGGCCACCTGGGTCACCATCTGTGGCTCGAACCTCACGGCGAACACCGAGACCTGGGGCGCCAGCAATTTCGTCAACGGGGCGCTGCCGACCTCGCTCGGCGGCGTATCGGTCATGATCGACAGCATCCCCGCTTACGTGGAGTATATCAGCCCCTCACAGATTAACGTGCTGGCTCCCGATGATGCCACCGCCGGATCCGTCGCGGTCCAGGTGACCTCCGCCGCGCAGACGAGCAACAGTTTTACCGCCTATAAACAGCAGTTCGCGCCTTCGTTCTTCACCTTTGATAATGGCAAGTATGTGGCGGCGCAGCATGCCGATTATAGCTATGTGGGCGCAACCACCCTGTTCTCGGGGGCCACGCCGGCCAAGCCCGGTGAAACCATCCTGATGTACGGTGCCGGCTTCGGACCCACCACCCCTGCCTTGCCCACCGCCGATCAAGTCACCACGGCCGAACCGCTAGCCAATACCGCGACCGCCACCATCGGCGGTGTGACGGCCACGGTGCAATTTGCGGGGCTCACCGCGTCGGGACTGTATCAACTCAACGTGACGATCCCCAGCAGCCTTGCAAGCGGCGACGCCGTGTTGTTCGCACAGGTCGGCGGGATGCAAACGCAGACCGGAGTCTACGTTACCATTCAATAGTTGTCGGGCAAACTAAATAACTGAATATGCAGACGAGGAAACTGGGCAACAGCGACTTGCAGATTACGCCCATCGGCATTGGCGCCTGGGCCATGGGCGGCGGCGGTTGGGCTTTCGGCTGGGGGCCGCAGGACGACCATGAGTCCACTGCTGCCATTCACCGGGCGCTGGATGCCGGGATCAACTGGATCGACACGGCGGCGGTGTATGGGCTGGGCCATTCCGAGGAAGTGGTGGGGCGTGCGTTGCGCGGCCGCTCCCCCCGACCCTTCGTCTTCACCAAGTGCGCGCGCGTATGGAACGAGCGCCGCGAGATCGGCAAGAGCCTGAAGGCGGACTCCATCCGGCGCGAAGTGGAGGCCAGCCTGCGGCGTCTCCAGTTGGACACCATCGATCTGTATCAGATTCACTGGCCCGAGCCGGATCAGGAGGTCGAGGAAGGCTGGAGCGCGATGGCGGAACTGCAGCGTGCGGGCAAGGTGCGCTGGATCGGCGTCTCGAATTTCAACGCGGACCAACTGCGCCGCGCGCAGGCCATCGCGCCGATTACGTCGCTGCAGCCGCCCTATTCCATGCTGGCGCGCGAGATCGAAGCGGAGGTTTTGCCTTTCACCCAGCAACATGGCATCGGCGTGATCGCGTACTCGCCGATGAAGTCGGGCCTGTTGTCGGGCGCCATGACGCGCGAGCGGATCGCCGCCATGCCGGAGGACGATTGGCGCCGCCGCACGCCGCATTTCCAGGAGCCGCGGCTGACGCGCAATCTGGAGTTGGCCGAATTGCTGCGCGGCATCGGACAGCGCCATGGCCGCACGCCCGGCGAAGTCGCGATTGCGTGGACGCTGCGGCATCCGGCCGTGACGGCGGCCATCGTCGGCATGCGGTCGGCGCAACAGGTGGAAGGCGTGATCGGCGCCGCGGAACTCCGGTTGGGCGAGGCAGAACTGCAGGAGATCGAGGCTTTCCTAAAAGCCGGCTAACGTGCGGACAGATCCTGCAGGAAGATGCCGCGGGCCTCTTTGAATTCCTCGGGCAGCAGGGGACCGAGTTGCGCGGATTGGGCAGCCGCCTGGCGCTCCTCGGCGAAGACTCCGGCCAGCGATTGAAACGCGAGTAAACAGGCCTCCACGACATCGCTCCCGTAACGATCGGCCGCGTCCACCAATCGATTGGCGTTCTCCAGAATGGACTCGGCGGAGTGCACCCGCGCGGCCGCTTCGGCGAGGATGGCGGGATAGCGGCTAAGTGTCAGATGCGGCCCGAACGCCGCTGCCAGCGCGCTCCAGCGGTCCAGCACGGTCAGCGCGCCATAGCGGTGGCGATCGAGCGACATTTCGTAGGCGAAAGCGCCGCCCTTGGTCTGGCCCTCCAGTTTGCGCAGGTACATGGCGGCGGAGTTCAGCTCGCCGGTGAGCGCATCGGTGAATGCGCTGACGCATCCTAAAAACTGCGGCTCGGAAAGGCTGGGGTAACGAGTGATCCGCACTGGATTTCGTCAGGCGATATGTTCGCCCAGCGCGCGCTCGATCTCCAGCGGCTCCACTTTCTCGCCCCCGTTCAGGCGCGCCAGGCAGGCGTCGATGATCTGCTTGGCCTCGTCTTTGCCGTAATTCTTGATAAAGCCGTCGTAGTAATGCTCGCCGTTGAGGGCGTGATTGATCTCGGCTTCCTTGTTGTGGTCCTGCAGTTCGGTAAAGTAGACCACCCGGTATTTGCCGGAATACTGCGTCTCCCGATAGATCTCGAACATGACTTTATCGGACTCAAATGCCATAGATAAAAATTACCATGGCCGGTGCGGCTGGTGGCTCCTTGTTTCCGTGCATGGCATCAGTGCATGGCGGCGGCGATGATCAGGCAGATGCCGATCGCCGCCGCGCCGGCGAAGATGGCTACCGCCAGGTTCCGCTCCTCGACCAGTTCGCGCCACAGCTTCAGGGGCGTCAATTTCAGCAAAATCGCAGCGGCCAGGGCGAAGACGGCCACCCCCAGTGCGGCGAAAATCACGGCGTTCAGCAGGGGATGCTCGGTGAGCATGCACCCGCCAGAATACCAGTATTTACGGCGGGTCACCGGCTTCAGCCTGCGGACCGGCGTCCACGCCGGTCCGGGCGGGTCTGGAGACCCGCCGCAGACCTGGAGGTCTGCCCCACGGCCGTCAACGGAGCGCGACCCGTCCAGCCACGGCTAAAATAGAACAAATGGCTGAAAGTTCTGAAGAGTTCTACCGCATTCAAAAGCTGCCCCCATACGTGTTCGCCGTAATTAACGAAATGCGGGCGCAAGCGCGCGCATCGCAGCAGGACGTCATTGACCTGGGCATGGGCAATCCCGATGGCGCCACGCCGCGCGTGGTGGTGAGCAAGATGGTGGAAGCTGCCCGCAACGCACGCAACCACCGCTATTCGGCGTCGCGCGGCATCCCGCGGCTGCGCGAAGAGATTGTCCGGCGCTATCAGACCAAATACGGCGTCGAACTCGACCCGGATTCGGAAGCCATCGTAACGATCGGCGCCAAGGACGCCCTGGCGCACCTGCTCTTTGCCGTGGTCGGCCCGGGCGATGCCGTGGTCTCGCCCAATCCGGCTTACCCCATTCATCAGTACGGCGTGATTATGGCGGAAGGCCACGCCTGCCTGCTCCCCATCCCCAGCCCGGCGGAGTTTCTCAATCGCCTGGAAGACCTGTACCGCACCTCCACGCGCAAGCCCAAGCTGCTGCTGATTTCGTTTCCGCATAACCCCACCACTACTTGCGTGGAGTTGGATTTCTTCCGCGCGATCGTGGCGCTGGCGGCCCGGCACGGCACGCTGGTAGTGCACGATTTCGCTTACGCCGACCTGGGCTTCGACGGCTACAAGCCGCCCAGCATCCTGCAAGTGGAAGGCGCGAAAGAAGTGGCCGTGGAGATCTTCTCCATGTCCAAGAGCTATAACATGGCGGGCTGGCGCGTGGGTTATTGCCTGGGCAACGCGCGCATGATCGGGGCGCTGGCGCGCATCAAGAGCTACCTGGATTACGGTGTTTTTCAGCCGATCCAGATTGCGTCCATTATCGCCCTGCGCGAGTGCGAGGAGGAGACAGCTAAGATTTGCGCGGTTTATCAGAAGCGGCGCGACGTGCTGGTGAGCGGACTGGAACGCGCCGGCTGGCCGGTAGAGACGCCGCGCGGCTCGATGTTCGTATGGGCGCCGCTTCCGGAGCGCTATCGCGCCGCGGGCTCGCTCGAATTCGCTAAGCTGCTGATGGAGAAAGCGCTGGTGGCTGTGTCGCCGGGCATCGGCTTCGGCCCCCTGGGTGAGGGATACGTGCGATTCGCCCTGGTGGAAAATGAGCATCGCATCCGCCAGGCCACGCGGTCGATTGGCAAGTTCTTGAAGTAGCTCCGGGCGTAGTAACATAGTTCGATAAGAGGGCTGGTCTGATATGCGTTGTTCTTACCTATTTGCCTTAGCTTCACTCTTCGCGGCAGCCGCACTGGGACAAACAAACGAAATCCCGCCGCCGGTTTTCCGCGTGAACGTGGTAGCCCATTCCACCAAGGCGATCAATTACCGGCACCGCAGCGGGTCCACGGAGATCAGCTTCGTGGGTACCGCGCAGATGCCGAAAGCCCAGGGGCAGGCAAAAGTGGACAGCCGGCAGGGCGCCATTGCCATCGACGCATCGTTCCGCGACGTCGGACCTCCCAGCCAGTTCGGCGCCGAATACCTGACTTACGTGCTTTGGGCGGTTTCGCCCGAAGGGCGGCCGAAGAACCTCGGCGAGGTTCTGCTCGATGGCGGCAAGAGCAGTCTGAAGGTGACCACGGATCTGCAGGTATTCGGATTGATCGTAACCGCGGAGCCTTACTTTTCGGTGACGCAGCCGAGCGACGTGATCGTGATGGAGAACGAGGTGCGGCCGGAAACGCTGGGCAAGATCGAATTGATCGATGCGAAGTACGAACTGCTGCAGCGCGGGCAATATCAGAAGCTGGCGAACGTGCTGCGATTGCAGCCGGACCCAAAGATTCCCATCGAGATCTACGAAGCGCGCAATGCCGTCGAGATCGCGAAGTCGTCGGGGGCGGATAAATATGCCGCGGATACGTTCCAGAAAGCGCAGACTACGCTCGGGCAGGCCGAGAACTATCTGCAGCGCAAGCAGCGGAAACCGGCCATTATGATTGCGCGGGAGACGGCGCAGACGGCGGAGGATGCGCGGGTGATCGCGCTCAAACGCCAGCTTGATGAGGCGCTGCAGAACGAGCGTGAAGCCGCTGCGGCGCGCGAAGCGGAAGCCAAGCGCCATGCAGAAGACGAACAGAAGCGCCGCGAACAGGCCGAAGCCGATCGCAAGGCCGAGGCGGCGCGGCGTGCGCAAGCCGAAGCTGCCAAAGCTACGGCCGACACGCAGCGTCTGCAAGCCGAGTTGGCCGCCGCCAGAGAGGCGGTGGAACGGGCCAAGGCGGAGGCCGACCAGGCGCGCTCGGCGGCAGCGGCCCAGACCGCCCAAGCGGCCGCCGAGAAGGCGCGGCGCGAAGCGGCTGAATCCGACCGTTTACGGCAACAGGCCGAGCGGGAGAAACAGCAATTGCGCGAGCAACTGCTGCAGCAGCTCAACGCCGTGCTGGAGACGAAGGACACGGATCGCGGCCTGGTGGTGACCATGGCGGATGTCTTGTTCGATACCGGCAAATACACTTTGCGGCCGGCCGCGCGGGAGAAACTCGCGAAACTGGCGGGCATCGTGGTCGCGCATCCCGGCTTGATGCTGGCGGCTGAAGGGCACACCGACAGCACCGGCACGCCCGAATTCAACCAGAAACTCTCCGTGAAGCGTGCCGAGGCAGTGGTCGCGTACCTCAACGAACAAGGGCTGGCTGGCGACAGCCTGAGCGCCGCCGGATTCGGCGACACCCGTCCCATCGGATCGAACAAGACGGTCGGGGGCCGGCAGCAGAACCGTCGCGTGGAATTGATCGTATCGGGCGAGGTGATCGGCACCAAGATCGGCGCGAACGCGACCTCGAACTGACCGCCGCCGGCTTTACTTCGCCAGCGACTTCACCAGTTCGTACAGGAACTGCTGACCTTGATAGAACGACGCGACCGCCATGCGCTCGTCGCGGCCGTGAAAGCGGATATCATCCCGGTCGAAGAAGAATCCCTGTACGCCGTAGGTCGGAATACCGGCCTCGCGCAGGTATAAGCCGTCGGTGGCGCCCATCACCATGATCGGCACCGTGGGAACTCCCGGCCACATAGTGTCGGTGATGCGGCTCACTGCTTGGAATAAGTCCGCGCGCATGGGCGATGCGGGACCTTTCACCACCTCGCCCGCCGTGCTGAAGTTCACCTGATCGTCGGCCACGACCTTCTTGAGGGCGCTCTCCACGTAATCGGCGGAGTCGTCCGGCAGCACGCGGCAGTTCACGTTAGCGGCTGCCAATTGAGGCAGGGCGTTGCGGGCATGACCGCCCTCGATTTGTGTGGCTACGCAGGTGGTGCGCAGGGTGGCGTTCCAGGCCGGAGAAAGAGACGCCACGCGGGCCATAGCATCTGCAGAGCCCTGTGCCACTTGCGACAGATCGTTCGTTTCGGCGCCGCTTTCCAGTTTTGCCATGGCGCCGAAATACGCGGATGTCACTTCATTGGTTTTTACCGGGAAGTTGAATTTGGAAAGGCGGTCGAGCGCGGCGGCCAGATGGTAAATGGCATTATCGGGCACGGGCAGCGAACTGTGGCCGCCCTTGTTGCGTACCTCCAGCCTGAAATTGATTACGTATTTCTCGCTGACCTGCACGTCATTGGCGATCTTCCGGCCATGCGACATATCGCCCCACCCACCTTCGTTGATGGCGAATTCGGCATCGATCTTGTCCCGATGGTTTTTCAGCAGCCATTGGACGCCGTTATAGGGGCCGCCGCCCTCCTCGTCGGCGGTGAGGGCCACGATCAGGTCGCGGTCCGGCTGGAACCCTTCGCGTTTGTAGCGGATCAGGTTGGCAATCCAGACAGCGGCCTGGGCCTTGTCGTCGCCCGTGCCGCGGCCGTAGAAGTAGCCGTCGCGCTCGATGAACTGGAACGGGTCCATGCTCCAGTCTTCGCGTTTGGCTTCGACCACGTCGGTATGCGCGAGCAGGAGGATAGGCTTGCGCGCGCCGGTGCCGCGATAGCGCACCACCAGGTTGGCTTTGGCGGGGATCGCGCCGCCGATGAACATATCGGATTCCGCAAAGCCCGCCGCTTTTAGCCTGGCTGCGGCCGCTTCGGCGACTGGTGTAGTGGCGCCGGTGGTGTATCCAGATTTGATCTCGATGAATTGCTTATAGATGTCGTGTGCCAGTTGTTTTTCCGCATCGGGCGGCATGTTCTGCGCCGCCAGAGCCACAGCCAGGATAGCTGTCAGTAAGGTGAATCTGAGCATTCCAAAATTGTTGCATACAGCGCGAGGCTACCCCAAGGTCACTTTGCCCAGCACGACGGGGTGGCGTGCGCCGGTGGCGGATGGCAGGTTGGACGGCCGGCGGTGCCAGGTCTGATAAGCCAGGATGGCGAAGGCGATGGCTTCCTTCGCGTCCACGTTCACGCCATAATCGGCCGAGGTGGCAAGCGCAACGCCGGGCAGGAGGGCGGCCAGATGCGCCATGATTTGCGGATTGTGGGCGCCGCCTCCGGAAACGATCAGTTCAGCCGGCGCGTAGGGCGCGGCGGCCATGGCAATCGTCGCGGCGGTGAGCACCGTGGCGGTGGCGATCAGATCGGGGAGGGGCAGGCCGGTCTTCGTCAGCCGGGCCACAAACTCCGCGCCGTATTGTTCGCGGCCGGCGCTCTTGGGTGGCTTCGTTCGGTAATATGGATCGGCCAACAGGCGATCGAGCAGGGGCCGGTTGACATTTGCGTGCGCGGCGATGCGGCCGTCACGGTCGAAGCTTTGCCGGCCGCCGGTGTACCCGGCCACCAGCGCATCGATGACCATGTTGCCGGGACCGGTGTCGAACGCGATGCCCGCGGGCAGCACCGTGATGTTGGCGATGCCGCCGATATTCAGCGCGATGCGCGTGCGGCGGGAGCGGCCGAATAACAGGCCATCGGCGAAGGGCACCAGCGGCGCGCCCTGGCCTCCGGCGGCGATATCGCGCGTGCGGAAATCGGAGACGACAGGCACTCCGATGCGTTCCGCAATCACGGCGGCTTCGCCGATCTGGGTGGTGCATACGCCGCCTTCGTGATAGATGGTCTGCCCGTGGCAACCGATTAGCTCCACCGGGCCATAGCGGCGGCAGGCGCGCTGGATGGCGCGCGCATAGAGTTCGCCCAGCCGGAAATTGAGCCGCGCGACCTCGCGCGTGTGGGCGGTGGTATTCGAGACGGCCAAAATCGCGCGGCGCATTGCGGCGGCATACGGTGTGGAGGCGAAGCCGATGGTGGAGATGCGGCGGCCGGCGATCTCCACGATAGCGACGTCGATGCCATCGAGGGAGGTGCCGCTCATCACGCCGGCTACACGCACGCGCGCCTCAATTCCTCCTGCAATTCCGCCAGCAGGCGCAAGGCTTCGATGGGACGCAGTTCGTCGATCTGCAAATTGCGAATGCGCTCGGCAATGCCGTAATTGAGCGGCTCGAAGAGCTGGATCTGGACGGGGTGCGCGGGCGCGGGGGAAAGCTCTTCGGTAACCACATGCTCGGTGCGCTCGTGCAGGCGCAGAACTTCCTGGGCGCGCGCGATCACGCTGAGGGGCAATCCGGCCAGGCGGGCGACTTCGATGCCGTAGCTGCGATCGGCCTTGCCCGGCTCGACCTTGCGCAGGAAGATGATGCGGTCGCCGGCTTCTTTCACCGAGACGCTGAGGTTACGCACGCCGTCGAGCTGGCCGGCCAGTTCGGTGAGCTCGTGATAGTGGGTGGCGAACAGGGTCTTCGCGCGCGTCCGGGCGTGGATGTGTTCGACCACGGCCCAGGCCAACGCCAGGCCATCGTAGGTGGCGGTGCCGCGTCCGATTTCATCGAGCACGATGAAGCTGCGCGGTGTGGCGGTATTCAGGATGACGGCGGTCTCGGTCATCTCGACCATGAAGGTGGAGCGGCCGCGCGCCAGGTTGTCGGATGCGCCGATGCGGGTGAAGATGCGGTCGGTGAGGGGCAGCGTGGCGGAATCGGCGGGAACGAACGAACCCATTTGCGCCAGGATCGCGATCAGCGCGGCTTGCCGCAGGTAAGTGGACTTGCCGCCCATATTCGGGCCGGTGATGATGGCGATCAGATCGGCGCTGGAGTTGAGATACAGATCGTTGGGGATGAATCGGCCGGCGTCCTGCTGTTCGAGGCGCTCGATGACGGGATGGCGTCCGGCCAAAATCCGCATCTCGCCGCGCATTTCGCCGTTTTCGGAAAACGTGGGACGAACGTAGCGGTTCTCGGCGGCGACCTGGGCGAGCGCGGCGGTGACATCGATTTCGGCCACGGCGGCGGCGGTCGCGCGGATGCGCTGCGCGTGCGCGGCGGCGAACTTGCGCACTTCGGCGAACAACTCTTTTTCGAGGGTGAGGATCTTGTCTTCGGCGTCGAGGATTTTGCGCTCGTAATCCTTCAATTCGGGCGTGGTAAAGCGCTCGGCGTTGACCAGGGTTTGCTTGCGCTCGTAGTCGGCGGGGGCCAGATGCTGGTTGGCCTTGGAGATTTCGATGTAATAGCCGAAAACATTATTGAAGCGGACCTTCAGCGATTGAATGCCGGTGCGGACGCGCTCGCGGGATTCGATTTGGGCGATGACCTGGCGGCCATTGCGGCTGAGATCGCGGAGTTCGTCGAGCTCGGCGTGGCAGCCGGCGCGGATGGTGCCGCCATCGGCCAGGTTGATGGGCGGCTCGTCGGCGATGGACTGCAGGATGCGGTCGCGCACCTCGGCGACTTCATCGAGCCGATCGTGCAAATCGCGCAGGCGGGCGGCACGCTGCGTTTCGAACGATGCTTTGAGGGTGGGGATCTTTTCGAGCGACTGGCCCAGCGCCAGGACATCGCGCGGGTTGGCGATCCCCATGGTGATCTTGGCGAGCAGGCGCTCGATATCCAGAATGCCGGCGAGTTGCTTACGCAATTCGGCGCGCAGGATGGTTTGCTGGAGGAACTCGGCGGCGGCGTCCAGGCGGCCTTGGATTTCTGCCAGGTCGAGCGAGGGACGCAGCAGGCGCTGGCGCAGCAAGCGGCCGCCCATACCGGTCTGAGTCTGATCGAGGACGTGCAGGAGGGTGGCGTCGGAGCGCTCGCCGGCGAAGAGCGGCTCGACCAGCTCGAGATTGCGTACGGTGACCGCATCGAGGAGCATGCTTTCGGCGCGATCGTAGTGGGTGGGGCGGTCGAGGTGTTCGAGCGCGGCGCGCTGGGTTTCGCGCAGGTAATGCAGGATGGCGCCGGCTGCGCAGACGGCCGCGGGGTGGTTGGCGAGGCCGCAGCCATCGAGCGAGAGGAGATGGAAATGATCGCGCAGGGTGCGGTCGGCGTAATCGAAGGTGAAGATCCAATCTTCGAGATCGGTGCGGAGGTAGTGGGGGCCTTGATCTTGGGCGCCGAGCAGGGGCAGATCGGCGGGGTAGAGCACCTCGCGCGCGCCCAGTTGCTCGATGGCGGCTTGGACCTCGGCGGGGTCCATTTCGGTGACGCGGAATTCGCCGGTGGAGACATCCACGTGGGCGACTCCAACCCTATTGGAGAAGCTGGAGACGGCGGCGAGGAAGTTGTTTTCGTGGGAGCGCAGGGCGAGCGAATCGGTGGCGGTGCCGGGCGTGACCACGCGGGTGATTTCGCGTTTGACCAGCTTCTTGGCCAGGGCGGGATCTTCCATCTGGTCGCAGATGGCGACGCGGTGGCCTTTCTGGATGAGGCGGGCGATGTAGCCTTCCGCGGAGTGGTAGGGGACGCCGCACATGGGGATGGGCGCGCCTTTTTCTTTGTTGCGGGAGGTGAGGGTGATTTCGAGTTCGCGGGCGGCGAGAATGGCGTCTTCGAAGAAGAGTTCGTAGAAATCGCCGAGACGGAAGAGGAGGAGGGCGTGGGGCACCTGCTGTTTGATGGCGTTGTACTGCCGCATCAGCGGCGTGGAGGGGTCGGTGGTCACTTATGACTCGATAAATTTGGGTCGCTATGGGGCCGGCGTGGACGCCGGCCGCAGGACTGGAGTCCTGCCCCACAAGGGCTAGGCGTAGATGCCTCTCAGTTTGATGGCTTCGGCTACGCGGTCCAGCGCCAGCATGTAAGCGGCAGTGCGGTTGTTCACGCCGTGTTTCTGGGCGTATTCGACGACCGCGCCGAAGCTTTCGACCATGATCTCCTGCAGCCTTTCGTTCACCAGTTTCTCGTTCCAGAAGAAGCCCTGGCGGTCCTGCACCCATTCGAAATAAGAGACCGTCACGCCGCCGGCATTGGCCAGAATATCGGGGATGACGAAGATCTTCTTGTCGGCCAGGATCTGGTCGGCCACCGAAGTGGTGGGGCCATTGGCGCCTTCGCAGAGAATCCGACAGCGCAACCTGTCGGCATTTTGCGAGGTGATGACGTTCTCGTGGGCGGCGGGCAGCAGGATATCGCAGGGCAGGAACATGGCTTCGGCGGGATCGATGCTTTCGCCGCCGGAGAAGTCGCGCACCGATCCGGTCTCGGCGCGATGATCGAACAGCGCGCGCGTATCGAGGCCGTTGGGATTGTAGACGGCGCCATCATATTCAATGACGCAGATGATTTTGAAGCCCTCCCGGGACATCAGCTTGGCTGCCATGCCGCCGACATTGCCGAAACCCTGAATGACGACGGTGGTATTGGTCCGGGGCTTGTTGAAGCGCTTGAGGGCCTCGAGCGATACGATCAGGCAGCCGCGGCCGGTGGCTTCCGGACGCCCGCGCGAGCCGCCCAATGCCATGGGCTTGCCGGTGACCACGGCCGTGACCGTGTGGCGGGCATGCATGGAATAAGTATCCATGATCCACGCCATGATTCGATCGTTGGTATTGACGTCCGGCGCAGGGACGTCGCGCTCGGGGCCGAGGAATTCCATGATTTCGGAGGTATAGCGGCGCGTGAGTTTTTCCAGTTCGCTGAGCGAGAGAAGATTGGGGTCGCAGATGACGCCGCCCTTGGCGCCGCCGAAGGGGATGTTGACGACCGCGCACTTCCAGGTCATCCAGGAGGCCAGCGCGCGCACTTCGTCGAGCGTGACATCGGGACCGAAACGGATGCCGCCCTTGCCCGGACCGCGGGCGATGGAGTGCTGGACACGGAAGCCGGTGAAAACTTCCAGGCGGCCATCGTCGAGTTGGACGGGGATGTGGACGGTGATTTCCTTTGCGGAAGTGCGCAGGACTTTGCGCAGTCCATCGTCGAGATTGAGGCGGGTGGCGGCCTCGTCAAAGCGGGCTTCGGCGGCGAGCCAGGGGTTCTTCTCCTGTTCGAGCGACAACGTGGTGCTGGCCAAAAGGGTGACCTCCGGTTTCATTATAGGCGATGGGCTCGCTTCGCTCGCGGGTGGTGGGTGATGGGTTGTGGGTGGTAGGGGGCGGTGGTTCTTCGGTCATTTTACTTTCGTACGAACAAAGCCAAGATGTTGTTTATTTACTTATACTTAACTGCGATTCAAAAGCCAATTTGGCGAAGACTGTGCCGGCTTTCTTTCGACTCAACGGTAGCATGGGGGCCGGGGGGCAGGATAGGGAAATGTGCAGATGATTGGGAAGAGGTTCTTTTTGGGACGCGTGACCGGCCTCGCCACCTGCGGTAAAATCCGTTTTATTCAAGGAGAAACATCCGATGATTCGTTGGAGCCCATTACTATTGCTCTGCGCTTGCACGCTCTCGGCGCAAACGAAAAAGATCCTGGTTGCAGGAGGCGGGGAAGACCTGGTTCAGGATCTGCAAAAAGTTTCGGCGAAGGCGCGCATCGTGCCGGTTACGGATAGCGATGTCATGCAGGAGATCGGGGATGCGGACGCATTTATAGGCCGCATCACACCGGCGGAGGTGCGTGCGGGCAAGAGACTGAAATGGGTGCAGGTGATGAGTGCGGGCGTGGAGGACGTGCTGTTCATGTCCGGCGGCAACGATTTGCGCGACAGCAACATCGTGCTGACCAACAACAAGATTGTACAGGGCCCGGAGATTGCCGACCACGCGATGGCGATGCTGTTGACGCTGTCGCGCGATTTGCGGAAGTATATCGCCGACGACGAACAGGAGAATTGGGATGGCAACCGCTTTGGCGGCATCGAACTCAACGGGAAGACGGCCGTGGTGATTGGGCTCGGCGGCATTGGGATGCAGATCGCGACGCGGGCTTGGGCTTTCGGCATGACCGTGATCGGGGTGGACCCGGAAGATAAGCCTTTCTCCCCATTCGTGAAACGAGTGGTGAAGCCGGACCAGTTGGATGAGGTGATCCCGGAAGCCGACGTAGTGTTCATTTCGACGCCGCATACCGAGAAGAGCCATAAGATGATGGGCGCCGCCGAGTTCGAGTTGATGAAGCCGAAATCGTACTTCATTGCGGTGAGCCGCGGCGGTATCTACGACATGGGCGGCCTGGTGAAGGCGCTGGACGGTAAGCGACTGGCGGGTGCGGGGGTGGATGTGACCGATCCGGAGCCGCTGCCGAAGGGACACCCGCTGTGGAAGTTCAATAACGTGGTGATTACACCGCACATCGCTGGCCGGTCGGATCGCGATTATGAGCGAATGGTTGCCACGATCAAGGAGAATATCCAGCGGTTCGTGGATGGAAAGCCGCTGGTGAACGTGGTCGATAAGCAGAAAGGGTATTGAACACGGTAGAAGACAGCACCGTTCGTTAGTAACCATTTCGGTCCATCGGAGTATAAAGATTGGGAGGCAAGATGGGCCGGTATTGGGGAGATCTGCGTTACGGGCTGCGGCAGCTTCGGCTGAACCCCACTTTCACGGCGGTGGCAGTGCTCTCGCTGGCCCTGGGGATCGGGGCGAACGCCGCGATTTTCCAACTGATCGATGCTATTCGCCTGCGTACGCTGCCGGTGGCGAAACCGCAGGAGTTGGCCTATATCGATTTCGCGAACGGGTCCCACCGCGGCGGTTGGTGGTCAACCCGCAGCGCGAATTTCACTTCCAACTTATGGGACTGCGTTCGCCGCCAGCAGCAGGCGTTTTCAGGAATAATTGCGTGGAGCGCACAAGCATTCAACCTTGCGCAGGGGGGCAAGGCGCGATACGCGGAAGGCCTGTTCGTGAGCGGAGAGTTTTTCAACGTCCTGAATGCGCCGGCCATCGTAGGGCGAGTATTCAGCGCACGGGACGATCAGCCCGGTTGCGGGTCGCCGGGCGCGGTGCTCGGCTACTCTTTTTGGCAGAGTGAGTTTGGCGGCGATCCGGCGGTCACCGACCGCAGTGTCAGGCTGGACGGCAGGCTGTTTCCGGTGATTGGGGTGACGGCGCCCGGATTCTTCGGCGTCGAGATAGGGCATAGGTTCGACGTGGCGGTGCCCATCTGCGCGGATCCGTTTTTCTTCGAGCCGGGCAAAGGACGAATCCCTACGCCGACCGGGTGGTGGCTCTCGCTCATGGGCCGGCTGAAGCCGGGCTGGACCATCGAACGGGCCAACGCACAGCTGCAGGCTGCCTCCCCGGCCATCATGCGGGAGACGCTGCCGCCCGCCTACCGGGCCGACATGGCCAAGGGATATCTGGCCAACAAACTGACGGTAACGCCAGGGGCGACGGGCGTCTCGCAGTTGCGGCGGCGTTATGAAGATCCGCTGTGGATTCTGCTGGCGACCACCGGGCTGGTGCTGTTGATCGCCTGCGCCAATCTGGCAAATCTGTTGCTGGCGCGCGCGAGTGTGCGCGAGCGCGAGATCGCGGTGCGACAGGCGATGGGCGCCTCACGCGGCCGGCTGATCACCCAATTGCTTTCCGAAAGCCTGCTGCTGGCTCTATTCGGCGCGGCCCTGGGCGCGGGCCTGGCTGTGCTCCTCAGCCGCGGGCTGATCGCGTTCCTGACGACGCCGGATAACCGGATGTTCGTCGGGCTGGGCGTCGACTGGCGGGTGTTGGGCTTTATCGCCGCGATGGCGATGCTGACCTGCCTGCTGTTCGGGTTGGCACCCGCGCTGCGCGCGACACAGGTGTCACCGGCGTCGGTCATGCGGGCCAGCGGCCGCGGCATGACGGCGGGGCGCGAAAGATTCAGCCTACGCCGGATACTGGTGGTGACGCAGGTGGCCATGTCGCTGGTGCTCCTGGCCGGCGCGCTGCTGTTTGTGCGCAGCCTCGAAAAGCTGCTGGCCATCGATCCAGGCTTCCGTCCGGAGGGCATCGTGGCGATCAGCGTGGACTATCGCGCTGCGCATTTTCCAAAAGAGCGGATAACGGAGGTGCGGCGACAGACGCTCGAAAAGCTCCGTGTCCGGACGGGGGCCAGCCTGGCGGGACAGGTGGACATGACCCCTGTCAGCGGCTCTGGCTGGGATCAGAATGTATGGGCGGACGGCTCGGCTGGGCCGCGTGTGGATGCCATGTTCAACCGCATCGGTCCGGGTTATTTCCGGACGATGGGGACGCGGTTCGCAGCAGGGCGGGACTTTGACGAGCACGACAATCTGACCGCGCCGAAGGTGGCGATTGTGAACGAGGAGTTTGCGCGGAAGATTTTCCACGGAGGGAACCCGGTGGGCCGGTCGTTCCGCCGGGAAGAATCGGCGGACAAGCCGGACACGCTGTTGCTGGTGGTAGGGCTGGTGCGAAATACGAAATATTACGAACTGCGCGAGGATTTCCGGCCGATTGCATTCGTGCCGGAAGATCAGGATGAGGACCCGTCGCCGCATGGAAGTTTTGTGCTACGCACCAATGCGCCGCTTGGTGAGTTCTACCACGCCGCCGAAGGGGCGATCGCGGAAATCCATCCGGGGCTGGCGGTGGAGTTCACGGTGCTGACGACGCAGATCAAAGAATCGCTGATGCGCGACCGGCTAATGGCGGCGTTGGCGGGCGCCTTTGGTTTGTTGGCTGGTACGCTGGCGGTGCTGGGGTTGTATGGTGTGATCGCTTATATGGTGGCCCGCAGGCGAAACGAGATTGGAGTACGTATCGCGCTGGGGGCGAGCCGCGGGCGGGTAATCGCGCTGGTGCTGCGGGAAGCCGTTCTGCTGCTGGCGATCGGGCTTACATTAGGCACGGCGTTGGCCACATGGGCCGGGCAGGCGGCGGCGTCGCTGGTTTACGGCATCACGCCGCGAGATCCAGTGACACTGGGTGCCGCGGTCGCCCTGCTGGCGATAGTGGCACTTTTTGCCAGCTATGGTCCGGCGTGGAGAGCCGCGCGATTGCAACCGATGGACGCATTGCGCGACGAATAAAGCGCCGCGATGGGCGGAACTCCCGTTAACCTTTCCCTGTTGGTTGCGTTCTTAACAGCAGGGAGACGGCGATGATGGCACGCGCGCAGTTGTTGAGTATGTTGTTATTTGCTCTATCGGTCGCTCCGGTTAGGGCTGCCGATGTGACGGGAACCTGGCGGGTCACGATTTCCACACCTAATGGCGCGATAACGGGAAAGGCATCGTTCAAGCAGACCGGTGATGTGGTGGCGGGTTGGGTGGGGCCTAGCGAAGACGATCCGATACCCATCTCCGGCATTCTCGAGGGAAACAAGCTCACGATCAAAACTTCTCCGCAGCCCGGACGGACGGCGGCCTTCGAGAAGTGCGAACTCACCGTGGATGGATACAAGATGGCCGGTACCATCGATACCGATAAGGGAACGATCGAGTTCGTCAAGAGCGCGCCCTGACGTGGCCGTTCGTGCGCAGGGTTTACCAGCCGAGGGCCAAAAACGGCTGCACCCGCGAACTCCGGTAATCCAGCAAATACGCATAGCGTACTCCAAACCGGAAAGTGAAGGGGAAGTGCAGTAAATTGGCATCGAACAGTGTCTCCAGGCCCGTCGAGCGGAACTGCGTGTCGGTTACTTTGCCGTAGTCATAGAAGACATTGGAGGAGACCCGCTTGATATAGAGAAGCTGGCTGATGGCGAAGTCCGGATAGAACAGCGGCACTTCGTAGTTACCCGAGAGCCTGGTTATGTTCGGCCCGATCACCGCGTCGTAGCCTCGCGGAAACAGTAATTGACTCGAAAGTAATAGTTGCCGGTCTGCCGCTAATAACCGCTCTCGAGCGCGTTGGCGGCGCGTTCGGCGTCCGCGGCAATCTCGCGTGGGAAGACAACTTCAAAATGCGGCGTCACGATCCTTCGCCACTGGATATCCGGCGGATACTGCGCGCTCAGAACCGTTACCAGAGCGAAGGCCAGCCACCCCTGCGCGCCTCATCGTTTAAGCATAGACGCGCGACCCGGAGGCACGGTTGCGAACGCATCTGAGCACGCACGTCGGGCGGCGGTTGGGTGTATACTAACTCGCATCTTATGTTACAAAAGTGAAATCCTGGAGGAGGTCGAGGCATGATGACTCTACGCCGAAGTGTAATTGTGTTGCTGGTTGCCGCAGGTCTTTGCGCCGCCCAGACAAGCGGGCCTCTGTTGCTGAGGAAGCCGTCGATTAGCCGCACCCAAATCGTATTCAGCTATGCGGGCGATCTGTGGATCGTGGGCCGGGACGGAGGCGACGCACGGCGTTTGACGGCGGGAGTGGGGGTAGAGACCGACCCGATTTTTTCGCCCGATGGAGAATGGATCGCGTTCACCGGCGAATACGACGGCAATCGGGACGTTTACGTGGTAGCGGCGGCCGGCGGTGTGCCACGGCGGCTCACGTACCATCCTGGAGACGACGAGGCTGTGGGATGGACGCGCGACGGCAAACAGGTGCTGTTTCGTTCTCCGCGCAACAGCTACTCATTCGGGTTCCGGCGCCTGTTCACGGTGGCACTGAGCGGCGGCCTGGAGGCGGAAGTGCCCTTGCCGGCGGCCGAGGAGGGCTCTTACTCGCCGGACGGCACACGGCTGGCCTATGTCCCCAACCTGCAGTGGCAGCGGGCCTGGAAGCGTTACCGCGGAGGTCAGACCAAGCCGATCTGGATTGTGAACCTGGCGGATTCCAGCGTTGAGTATCAAATCCCGAGAGACAATTCGAATGACTTCAATCCGATGTGGGTCGGCGGGACCATCTACTTTCTGTCCGATCGCAGCGGCCGGGTCTCGCTGTTCGCTTATGATACTTCGACCAAACAGGTGAGACAAGTGGCGCACGACAACAGTCTCGATCTCAAATCCGCCAACGCCGGGCCGGATGCCATCGTACTTGAAGAGTTCGGTGCGATTCGCGTCGTGGACCTGAAATCGGGCCGGGAAAAGAAACTGGACATCCACATCAGCGGAGACCTGCCGGAAGTGAGGCCGCACTTCCAGAAGATCGAAGCCAGGCGCATCCAGTTCGAGGGGATCTCGCCAACCGGTGCCCGCGCCGTATTCGGCGTGCGGGGAGAAATAGTCACCGTGCCCGCGGAGAAAGGCGATATACGCAATCTGACGAATACGCCGGATGTGGCCGAACGCGACCCGGCTTGGTCGCCGGACGGAAAGTGGGTGGCCTACTTCTCCGATGAGTCCGGCGAATACGCGCTCAATTACCGCGACCAGAGCGGAATGGGAGAGGTTCATAAGATCGACCTGGGCAAGCCCGCTTCGTTCTATTACTCGCCCAGCTGGTCTCCGGACAGCAAGAAGATCGCATACACCGACAAGCGGCTGAACGTGTGGTACGTGGACCTGGAAAAGAAGGCCCCGGTGCGCATTGACACGGACACTTTTGCGGGACCGTTCAACATCGATACAGCCTGGTCACCGGATAGTAAGTGGTTGGCTTACAGCAAGCAATTGCGGAGCCACCTGCACGCCATTTTTGTGTATTCGCTCGATGACGGCAAAACACACCAGGTGACTGACGGAATGAGCGATGCGAGATACCCGAATTTCGATAAGGAAGGTAAGTATCTGTATCTGACTGCCAGCACGGATGCCGCTCTCTCCATCGGGTGGCTGGATATGTCGAGCCTGAGCCGGCCGGTGACGCGTAGCGTCTACGCGGCGGTGCTGAAGAAAGGCGTGGCTTCGCCAGTGGCGCCCGAGAGCGATGAGGAGAAGATCGAAGACAAGGACAAAGATAAGGATAAGGAGAAAGAGAAGGACAAAGACAAAGACAAGGCCAAGGAGGAGAAGCCGGTTACCGTGGCCATCGACTTCGACAACATCAGCCAGCGTATCGTTTCGCTGCCGATTCCCGCGCGAAACTACACTGGCATGGCAGCCGGGAAGGCGGGAGTGCTCTTCCTGATAGAAGGCCCGCCGGTCGATCCCATTGAATTCGACCCGAACGGGCCGGCTGCGACCCTGCACAAGTTCGAGATGAAAACCAGGAAGACCGAAGTTATTCTGGAAGGCATCAGTTCGGTGGACGTGTCCTTTAATGGGGATAAGATGCTCTACCGGCAAAAGGGGCAATGGGTCATCGCTCCAGCGGAGAAGCCGAGTGGCGCGCCTCCCAAACCTGGGGAAGGCGGCCCGCTGAAACTGGACAATCTGGAGGTGTACGTGGACCCACACAAGGAGTGGAGCCATATGTACCACCAGGTGTGGCGCGATGAAAGAGATTTTCTGTACGATCCCAGCCTGCACGGTCTGAACTTACAAGCCATCGAGAAAAGATATGAGCCGTACCTCGACAGTGTCACCAGCCGCGACGACCTGAACTACTTATTTGAGGAGATGCTGGGCGAGATCACCATCGGCCACATGTTCGTGGGCGGAGGAGACCGGCCCGACGCGAAGAAGGTGAAGGGCGGCTTGCTCGGCGCGGATTACAAGATAGAGAATGGCCGTTACCGCTTCGCGCGCGTATACAACGGGGAGAGCTGGAATCCCAAGCTGCGGGCGCCGCTGACCCAGCCTGGAGTGGACGTGGCTCAGGGCGAATATCTGCTGGCGGTGCGGGGGCGGGAGTTACTTGGCGGGGACAACATCTATAGCCTGTTCGAGGAGACTGCCGGACAGTCGATCGTATTGCGCGTAGGATCGAATCCGGATGGCTCGGGATCTCGAGAAGTTACGGCCGTTCCCATTGAGGACGAAACCGACCTGCGGAACCTGGCCTGGATCGAAGACAACCGGCGCAGGGTTGACCAGATGAGCGGAGGCCGGGTTGCCTACGTGTACTTACCGGATACTTATTCCGGCGGTTACACGAATTTCAATCGTTACTTCTTCGCGCAGGTGGGTAAGGAAGCGGCTATCATCGACGAGCGATTCAACGGCGGCGGTGACATCGCGGACTACATCATCGACTACCTGCGGCGGCCCTTGCTGAGCTTTTGGACGATGCGCGAGGGCCAGGACATCACTACGCCGATCGCGGGGATTTTCGGACCGAAGGTGATGATCACGAACGAAATGGCGGGGTCTGGCGGAGACGCCATGCCGTGGCTGTTCCGCAAGTCGGCCATCGGACCCCTGGTTGGTAAGCGAACGTGGGGAGGATTGGTAGGCCATTACACCAACCCCGGGGATTTGATAGACCAGGGCTTCACGGGTACACCAAACCTGGCGTTCTACTCCCCAGACGGTAAGTGGGAGATCGAGAATCACGGTGTGGCGCCCGACGTGGAAGTGGACCTGGACCCCAAGGCATGGCGGCAAGGCACGGATACGCAACTGGAAAAGGCGGTGCAGGTGGTGATGGAGATGCTGGCCAAGAATCCAACGCCGACGCCGAAACGGCCGGCGTATCCGAACTATCACGCGGACAGCGAGTAAGTGGGGTAAGTACCGCTTGCTGACGCGCGCGGCTCAGTTACCGGCTCGCGGCTCGGTACTGAGGCTACGCAAACGTAAGCCGTTGTTGGGCCGGTGGGGTGGGAGGCGCCCCTCCAGTTCCCGGCGTTGATACCGTAGCAGGGCGGCGACCAGTTGCCAGGTGGGACCATCCTCTGCTGATCGTTGGCCGGTGATCGGATCTTGCCGGGCAAGACAGCTACCATAGTTGGGTGCTTGGTCAGCCGGTCCCTCCGATTCGCGAGTCCACAAGCCAGTGGTTCAGGACGCACTGGTCCAAGGTCTCTATGATTTGCAGCCTTCGACTCGATCCTCGCAGGAGCAACTGCATCAGCATCCGGGCATGGATTCGAACCACGATCTTGACAGGGTTTTTGGATTCTGCAACTTACTGATTCGACATGGTCGCAGAAGTCGTCAAAAGCCTCAAAAGCAGGCTCTCGGTACAAAATCGGCACAAAATATTCTCCTCTGATCCGATCTCTGTTGGCGTCTACTAAAGAACCGACTGGCGATTCTTCCTCCGACACATTGACAAACTTCTGCACGAGTCCGATGGACTTTGCAGGCGACATACTCATTTCGGTGTCAGGAACCCACGTTCACAACTCTTCCGATCCAGTTTGGTTCATTTGTCGCTGCACGAAGCAGGCAGTCGGCGCAATCGTCAAATGAAAGCGGAACGAGTGGCGCAACTCGTGCTAACGGACCTGCCGTATAGCGTCCCTTCGCTTCGGCTTATCTGCCAATACGACCGGGCGAACGATGACCCATTCCATGTCTATTTTCTGCGTCATCCGCTCGGCGACCGCCTTGTCAGTAACTGCAGCAGTGAATATCCGGCCCGATACGCGGACGACAAAGCGGTTGGGACAGGAGAGCTCGCGTCCATCGCTCAAGCCGATACCACTTTGCAATATGAATCGTCGGACGTTCGCACGTTTGCATTCGGCGAGAATGTTGGCGACACCGACTGACATGAGCGTTCCTGGCGAAAGGTTCTTTTCTGGTCCGATGCAGCTAATGACGACCACCACGCCGTCAAGAGCACCTGTCAGGCCCCCTGGGGAAAGGACATCTCCTCGGACGAGGGACAGCCGGTCGGCAGATGACAGTCGCTCCGGATGGCGAGCAGTGGCCGTAACGAAGTGTCCTTGTGCAAGTGCATGCTTTACCACTCTGCGTCCCGTCGCTCCCGTCGCTCCAACAACCGCTATTTTCATATCTCGCCTCCGTTGGCACCCCTATCCATTGAATCTTACAATTGGCCGTCATCGGCCAAGAGCCTTCAATCGTCAATGACAGCTTCAGGGACGTTTGGTGCGAACAAGTGCGCTTAGCGCCGCATCGAGGAGAAAGCGGCCGACCGCCTTCACCTCCGCCTTCGAGGCACCGTGGCTTCCGATCGCCGTGACGCCGAGCGACAGAGCCAGTAGAGATTGGCGGGCGAACGCCACGTCGGTCGCGAGGCGTTTCTCATCCGCCAATCGGATCAGGCGGGCGTCGGTTGTCGCCATGGCCGCATCCAGGATTTGCGGGTTATCGCCGACCCGTTGCACCATGAGCCGAAACAGTTGCCGGCGCTCCAAGGCGAACTCGACGAAACTTTCCCATCCTGATATTAAGTCGGCCCGAGCGTCGGCTGTGTCGGGAACGGCTCGCTTCCGCTTCAAGAATGCTTTTACCCCCTTGGCCACCAGCGCATCGAGCAGCCCGTTTTTGTCACCGTAGTGATGGTAGAGCGTAGGCGCCCCCACGTTCGCTGCATCGCAGACTGCCCGGGTCGTTACCGCGGCCGGCCCTCCTTGCTCGAGCAATGACTCGGCCACACGCAGGAGGGCCTCTTCGGTCTTCAGCTTCTCGCTAATCCTCATATCCGCTTACCCATCGTATAGCACCGCTATAGACTTGTATATAGCGCTGCTATATAATAATAACAGCGGTTCAGGCGAATCAGCAAATTATCGTTGGAGGTCCCGTCAATGAGCTCAGATCTGGTTCTTGTGACCGGCGCGTCAGGTTACGTCGCGGGCCACTGCATGCTACGACTATGTCAGCTTATTGTCGTCGCCGGCCCAGCCATCGAAACGGTTCAGTTGTAAATTGATGCTGACTCGGGGTACAAGTCGTAATAGCCAAGCGCCAACCATCAGTAGATATCGCACCTCGGCATCCGCCATGACGGACTCGAGCAGGTCGAGCGTCGCTGCATCCAGCCACTGCAGATCGTCCAGAAGCAGGGCGAGCGGGTGCTCTTTCCGCGCGAATACGCCGAGGAAGCGCCGGAAGACCATCTGGAACCGGCGCTGCGCGTCCTGCGGCGGCAGATCCGCGACAGGTGGCTGCTTCCCGATCACGAGCTCCAATTCGGGAACGAGGTTCACGATCGCCGGTCGACAGCCACGATTCCAATCGGGCCAAACCCCAATCTTTACAAGAAGTCCAGTCTACCGCGGAGAGCCATACTATTCTTGCGCACGCTGGCTGAGTCCTGTCAAGGTCATACTCAGGATGGGAAAAAGTTCTTGGATGGCGCACGCGCCACGTCGCTCCGTGAGCGGCGGCGGGTTACTTCCTTTGCCGCCTCACAGGTGAACGCACTGCGCGATGCCGACTCTGTAATCACTCCCAAAATCGGATTTCGATACGACATCCTGCCAATGGTGCGGGCAGTACTTCGCGAATAGAAGCGCGCGCTGCTTTACTCTTTAACGGCAACGATCGGTCGAGCAGCAAGCCATGCGTGCCGTGAGCGGATTCCTCCTTTACAAACAGTAAATGTGTTTGCGAATGGGGCGGACCACCCCACACGCCGATCCTTCGGCGCGGCAAAAATGACCCACCCGTACTTTCCAATAATGACCCAGGCGGGCGGTAGCTGAGGCCATCGCCGGGAATAGTGGCGCCCGCGAGATTCCAACGGCAGGTTCAGTTACCTTGTTGATTTGTAATTGAGCCGGAGGTTTGCGCCCCGGAGGGGAGATGGTCCCCTCCAGGACAGGAGCTTCTGGGAGTCATCACCTCCCATGGGCCCTTTCGAGAATCCTACAGTCCATCCCGAAAATCAAGCGGCTAGCCGGCGGAAGCGATTGGCGCCTCGGCCGCGCATGCGGCGCTGTTTGCTTAAAGGATGCGAGCAACGCTTTCATCCCCAGCAAGCACGCCAGCGCTATTGCAGCGAGCGCTGCCGGCACGCAGCGCGGAAGTGGTCCCGCTGGAAGGCCCAGCAGGCGTACCGGGCGACGGTGGCGGGCAAACAGAAACGCAACGGCCAAAGCCGTCATTACCGAGAGCGGGTCCGGAGCCGGAAACCACCAGAACCAGAAGCGGTTAGCGCGCCCGCGAGGGTAATCACTACAGAACATTTTTTTCGACCATTGCTGCGACCGGCCGGGTTGCTACGAGAGATTCGTGCGTGCGCGGCGAAGTCCCTTACAACGCTTCTGTTCCCACGCCTGCCGGCGCGCGCTGGAGCGCGTCGTAGAACGGGAGCGGCGCTGGAAACAGGCGCGCACTTAATCCGGAGATATTGATCCGCGGGCGGCGCGGGCCTTACATTCAGCCTGTCTGATGCAACTGGAGTTTCACCAACTCGACCGGCGATGGGAACACCTGCGCGTGCGCCATCCGGCGCGGCAGCGGCGGCTACTGGCGTCGCTGGCCGAGAGTGGGCAGCAATCGCCCATCGTGGTGGTAGCGGCGGAGGGCCCGGCGGATCGTTACGTGGTCATCGACGGCTATAAGCGGATCGCAGCGCTGGAACAACTGGGGCGGGACACAGTGGAAGCGGTGGTATGGCCGATGAGCGAAGCCGCGGCCGTGCTGCTGGACCGCTCGCTGCGGCTGAGCGAACACGAGACCGCGCTGGAGGTGGGCTGGCTGCTGGCGGAGTTGGAGCAGCGCTTCGGCTATAGCCTCGACGAGTTGGCGCGCCGGTTTGATCGTAGCGTGAGCTGGGTGTCGCGGCGGCTGGCGCTGGTGGAGGTCCTGCCGGAAGCCATCCAACAGCAGGTGCGCGAGGGCCAGATCTTGGCGCAAGTGGCGTTGAGGTTTCTGGTGCCGGTGGCCCGCCAAAACCTGGAAGACTGCCAGCGCATGGCGGCGATCTTCGCCAAACATCACTGCGATACGCGGGAAGCCAGCCAACTGTATGGCGCTTGGCGCCAGGGGTCGGCCGCGATTCGCAAACGCATCCTGGATGCGCCGGAGCTGTTTTTCAAAACGCGGCGGCAAGCGCAGGAGAAAGCCCCGGCCGAGGCCGGAGCCGAACTGTTGCGCGATCTGGAGATGCTGGCCGCCATCGTGAACCGCGCGCAGCGGCGGCTGGCCGGCGCGGCGGCGCTGGAACTGGATCGCCAGCAGTGCGAAGCCGCAGGGCAACAGATCGCTCGCATTCAAAATCAACTCCGCCGCATCGACGAAAAACTCTTACCGGAGCAAGTACCGCATGTTGAGCCAAGCGCAACGCACCACGATTCTGGAACTGCATACGCAGCAGGTGAGCAAACGCGAAATCGCGCGGGTACTGGGGATCTCCCGCGTGGCTGTCCGCAAAGTCTTGCGCGCGAACTCCACCACCGTGCCGGAGTTGCAGCGTGCGGAGAAAGCCGCACCCCACCGGCAACAGATCCTGGAGCTTTTCGAGCAGTGCAAGGGGAATCTCGTGCGAGTCCATGAGGAGTTGCTGGCGGGCGGCGCGGCGTTGTCGTATGCCGCGTTAACGGCTTTCTGTCGGCGGCACGGAATCGGCTACGCGCCACCCACGCCGGCGGGACAGTATGACTTTGCGCCCGGCCAGGAACTGCAGCACGACACGTCTCCCCACGAGCTCGAACTGGGCGGCAAGAAACGCCGGGTACAGACCGCCTCGGCGGTGCTGTGCTATTCGCGGATGCTGTTCTTCCAGTGCTATCCCACCTTCCGGCGTTTTGACTGCAAGGTATTTCTCCACGAGGCGCTGCGCTATACAGGTGGTGCCCCGACCCGGGTCATGATCGATAACACGCACGTAGTGGTGCTGCGCGGCAGCGGGCGCGAGATGGTTCAGGTGCCGGAGATGGCCGCCTTTGGAGAGCGTTTGGGCTTTCAGTTCGTGGCGCACGCGATTGGGAATGCGAACCGTTCCGCGCGCGTCGAGCGCCCCTTATCAGCGCAGTTCCTGGTTATGCACAGTTAGCCGTCTCCTTGGACCTATCCACGGCGTTTGTTCCGTTGACTCCTTTGCATAATCTTTGTCCTTTCGTCCGCCGGTCAGCATAGCAACAAGTTGGTCCGGCGCACTGAATCTCCCTCTGCGAAGGGCGGGAGGGGTGAGTGCGCTGACAGCGGCCAGCTTCTCCGTCGGGTCGGCCCGAAGATACATCTCGGTGGTCTGCACGCTGCTGTGGCCGAGCCAGAGGGCAACCTTCCGAATGTCGTGTGTGGTTTGGAGCATCAACATCGCACAGCCATGCCTCAAGGTGTGTGGTGAAACGCGCTTGTTGCACAACGAGGGACAACTCAGTCTCGCAGCCGCTACATGGCATTTGAGCACGTATTCGAATCCAGTCCGTGACATGGCGCTACCGCGTGCATTGAGGAAGAGTTCGGGCACGGCCGCCTCGCCACGGATGGCAAGCCATGCACGAAGATTTGCACCGGTCCGCGTCCAGACTGGCAGCACTCGTTCGCGTCTGCCTTTTCCGAGGATTCGGACGAAGGGCCGCGGCTCAAAGGTCACGTTATCGACCCTCAGACCCACAAGCTCGGAGACTCGAAGACCTGCGACAAAGCAAACGTCCATCATGGCTCGATCGCGGATTCCGAACCGAGTCCGCGGGTCAGGGACATTCAGTACGGCCTGCATCTCGTCGAGCGTGATGTGCGCAACCAACTTCGTATCAGTCTTCTTAAGCGGTATCGCGAGAATCCGTCGTACCTGTTCCAACGCGGATGGGACTTGATACTCGACATATCGCATGAACGATTTGATGGCGGACAACCGGACGTTCCTCGTCACGGGTCCGTTTTTGCGCTCGGTCTCGATGTGCTGCAAAAATGCGACGACCAAGGGTGCGTCGATCTGCTCCAGGTCCAGTTGCGATGGATTTTTACCCAATCGCGAGGCGGCGTACTGAAACAACAGGCGGAACGCGTGCGCGTAGGTGTCGCAGGTATGTTCGCTCGCGCGACGATCAATGGGAAGCCGCTCGCGCAGAAATGCGGTGATATAAGGAGCCAGAGGCGTCACGATCGGTCTCCTTTGCAGAGAGTCTCCGACAGATCGGAGATCTGTCCCAGTACGTGGGGAGTCGCGTGAAGATACCAATAGGTACTATCGATCTGGCTGTGGCCCATATAGGTCATTAAGGCCAGCATGTTTGCATCGACGACCGTTCGGTCACCGGAGCAGGACTCGAGGACCCTGACTGCAAAACCATGACGAAGGTCATGGACGCGCGGGCCGGGTTGCCCCGGACCGGGGTGGATCCCCATCGCCCGCACGATACGTAGAAATACGGTCACGACGCCGGAAGGCCGCATGCCACGGCCACGCTGGGAGACAAACACGTGATCGTCCTGAACTGTTCCTCTGCGATCCAGATACCGCTTGAGGCCGACCATCGTCGTCGGATCCAGCGGCACCAGGCGGCTCTTCTGGAACTTTGTTTCCCGAATCACCAAGCAGTCTTCAGTTATGTCGTGGAGCCGGAGGTTCAACGCCTCGGAAATGCGCAAGCCGGTGACGGCCAGCAACGAGAAAAGCGTCGTAAAGGTCCATGGCCGGATCGATCCACCCGGTGGAAGCTTTGAGGCACGCACCAGCAATTCATGTAATTGATCGGCAGTGAAAATGAAAGGGCGATAGCGGACCCGTCGTGCCCGGAACACTCGTTCGGAGGGGACCTCATGACCCGCATCTTCGGCACGGGCGAAGCGGGCGAACACCCTGAGCATGCCCAGGCGGTTGGCACGCTGACCCTCTGACGGGGCTTGGGTTGCCCACTCTATGGCCGTGCAAGTACGGATGTGGGTTTCCCCCCGCTGGGCAGCAAAAGAAGCGAAGCCGTGGAGCAGGTACTGATGCACCTTCATGCCGAAACCAGTAGACCGCCGAAGCTCAAGATAGGAATCCACCAGTTGGCTCAGCATGGGAACACCTCCGGCCACGGAAGAGCGATGCTCCGGAGACGCTGCACGTCTACCTTGGCATAGTGCGCCGTTGTGTCGAGATACTGATGGCGGAGGACGGTGCCAACCTGTTCGAGCGTGGCGCCTTGGCGCAACATCTCTGTGGCAGCCGAATGGCGAAGTACGTGCGCGCCGCGAAATGGCGCCTCCACGCCGGCCCGGGCAATGGCACGCTCTACGATCGCGGGCACGGAAGAGACCTTGAGTGGCTTCCACGGGGCTAGCACGCGGACGAACAGACGGCTGTCCTGAACGGGCGGGCGCCCCCTTCGCAAGTACTCCAGAATGGCATCACCCACTTCTTGCGTGATGGGAAGTTTTACTTCGTAACGGGATTTACCCGACACGCGAACGCTGGCACTCACCCAATCAAGATCGCTGAGGTCCATTTTGACAATGTCACCTGCGCGCAACCCAAGCCGTGCCAAGAGCAGAATCGCAGCACGGTCCCTCAGTCCAACTGTGGTCTCACGCTCACAAGCGGCAATCACACGTTCGATATCGGCGGCCGGCAGGTATCGAGGGAGCGCGGAGAGACGCCACATCGCCAGGCTCGGCACAGCGTCGTCCAGCCCCGTCCTGCACTTACCCTCAGCAATCAGGTGACGCAAGAACATCCGCATTACCGAGGTGACCTCTTTGGCTCTCGATCGGCTGCGGCCCTTGGTCCGGCTGAGAATAAAGGTGCGGATCGATTCGGCTCGGTAAAGCCGGGGATCTGTACCGAGGGCCGCCAGCGCGTCCTCGATGACGACGCCGTATTGGCGTAACGTGCCTTCTCGGGTGCCGCGCTGGGTTCGCATCCATTCCAGGAAGGCCGCAACCAAAGGCGACGGACCGGCCTCCTGGTTCGGCGGCGGCACAGAAGTGACCACGCCGCAGCCCCGCAAATAATCCATAAGCGCCTGTGCGCCAGCCAGCAGCCTTACATCGTCGTGACCGGATAACCGCAACGGTCTGCGACAACGGCACGTGCTCAAATGTACCTCGAATTCCCCCAGCATGCTTTCATGTAGCTGTTCGATAGACCTCCCCTTGCGCTGGTTCCATTGACTAAAGTGGGCGGCCCCTTGCAGCCGTTTACGCAGAATCCAATAGCTGAATCCCTGGGCTTTCAGTCCTTCCGATATCGCTGAAAGGTGCGGACCCGCAGGGGTCGC
The DNA here is from genome assembly GCA_963818855.1 of Bryobacterales bacterium. Lineage (GTDB taxonomy): Bacteria > Acidobacteriota > Terriglobia > Bryobacterales > Bryobacteraceae > Bog-159. The sequence continues at coordinate 219,294 of CAWFUH010000004.1, forward strand.
CAGAAGTCGCGTGAGAGACTGGCGCCATTTAAAATATTCGGTGATCACTTGCTTCCTCCTTTGGGCGAGCATCGACCCGCCCCGGAAGAAAGTCTAACGATTATGCAAAATAACCTGGCTTCATTTTGGTAGTATTTCCGTTAAGAATCACCATCTTGGGCCAGGATTCGACCGTCAACTGTGCATAACCAATGACTAAGCTGATAAGGGGTTATGCGCTGCAGTGCATAACCCCTTTCATTTCATCGAGAATAACTTTCTGGCCGGGCGCACCTTCCGCAGTTGGGAGGATCTGAATCAGCGGGCGCGGGAGTGGTGCGACAAGGTCAACTCGACTTATAAGAAACATATCCGGGCGGTTCCGCGGGAACTGTTCGCCGTCGAGCGGCTGCACCTGAAGCCGCTGCCGGCGTGGATTCCGGAAGTCTACCGGCTGCAGCAGCGCCTGGTCGATATCGAAGGGTATGTGGCGCTGAACAGCAACCGCTATTCGGTCCCGGTGGACTGGATCGGCCGTCGCGTGGAGGTGCGTGAGACCAAGGACAAGATCGAGATTCAACTGGATGCGCGCCGCCTGGTGACGCACCGGCGCATCGCCGAAGCCGAGCACCAGCGCGTGATGCTGGCCGAGCACCGGCCGCCCCGCGGCCAGAGGGACGCGCGTCCCGATCCGCATCCCGAAGAAAAGGCCATCGTCACAGCCGCGCCCGAGCTGGCCGACTATGTCGCAGGGTTGAAACAACGGAGCCGCAAGTTGGTCACGCTTGCCCTGCGGCAACTGTTGCGCCTGGTGCGGGAGTATCCACGGGAACCGCTGCTGGGGGCCGTGCGCGAGGCCGGCCGTTACGGTCTTTACGACCTGGACCGGCTGGAACGGATGATCTTGCGCCGTGTGACACGGGAGTATTTTCTGCTCGATAGGGAATCGGACGATGACTGAAGAACTGGAACAACTGCTGAAGAATCTCAAGCTGCGGCGCATCCTGGAGATCTACGACGAACAGTTGCGCGCCGCCGACAAGGACGACATCAGCTACTCGGACTTCGTCACGCGCCTGGTGCGTGCGCAGTTTCAGGCGCGGCAGGAGGGCGCGCTGGAATGGCGCATCCGGCGCGCCAATCTGCCCGAGCGCTGGACATTGGAAACGTTTCCCTTCGCGCGACAACCGGGCGTGAATCGCAAACAGATCCGCGGTTTCGCGGAGCTGGAGTTCATCACCAAGGCGGAGAATATCGTGCTGGTCGGCAAGACCGGTGTCGGCAAAACGGGATTAGCGTGCGGTTTGCTGCTGAAAGCGCTGGAGAACGGCTATCGCTGCCAGTTCATCCGCGCGCAGGATCTATTCGATGAGATGTATGCGTCGCTGGCCGACCGCTCCACGCGGCAACTGCTCAAGCGCCTGGCGCGGTTGGATTTATTGCTGATCGACGAGCTAGGTTACTTGAATCTGAAACCGGAGCAGTCGAACATCTTCTTCAAGCTGATGGAAGAGCGTTACCGCCAGCATTCCACCATCATTACTACGAATCTGGTATACGACGAGTGGCCGAACTTTTTGGGCAGCCGGCCCATGGTGGAAGCGCTGCTGAGTCGCCTGCGACACTACTGCCACACGGTGACGATCGACGGTCCGTCGCTACGCGATCTGCAAGGTTGAGGGGCACCCAAGTGGACGACAACCGCGGCCAGGAAGAATATGTCCGTCAAGTCCTGGAGGCGTATCGCAAAACGCCGGGTACGATGGGAGCCGTCCGCCGACCGGACCGGATGGTGGCCGCGCAACTCTATCAACGTGGCGTGGCTCTGAGCGTCATCGAAAACGCGTTGGTTCTCGCGGCGGTACGTCGCCTGATCCGGCCCGCCCATACGCCGCCGTTGGGCACCGTTCGTTCGCTGGCTTACTTCCTGCCAGTGATCGAGGAGGTGCTCGACTTGAAGGTCAGTCCCGGCTACTTCCAATATCTGCGCCACACGCTCGCACGCATCGCCCCGATACGGTAGCGCTGCCGATGCATTGTTATCAACGGCACCATGCGCGCCTTCGGCGCGGATAATGGAAACGCGCCCCGCACGCCTTCGGCGTGGATGATATTGCCTGACCCTCTCTTCCCCCAAGCAGCACGCCTTCGGCGCGGATGATGGCCGTCCGCATCTCGTTTCCGATCTCGGTCCCGTTCTCGGAGTGGGTCACTTCAGCCGAGCACTGCTGGATCACTCTTGCCGCGCGCCGAGGCACGGGCGTTCGTTGAACAGCAACTGGTCGCAGGTGAACCTGTGCGGGCGCGCGAACTCGCCAAGCTCATTCAGCAGAAATTCGGTCTGCGCATACATCCCAGGACGATCGAGCGGGCCGTTGCTGGAAAAAAAACTCCGCGATGACCAATCCAAAGAGCGATCCGGCCGAGCGATCTACCGTCGTAACGCAATACGAGACTATGCGCAGGGCTGCTCTCGGCGACGCGTTGCCAGTTGAAGCCCGATGCGGGCTGATGCTCTTCCTGCGTCGGGGCATGTGGGGATGGGCGCGCGCCGTGGTCAGCATGAGTTCATGCCAGCCGCCAGCTGGTCCCGGGCCATCCAGCCGGAAGGCGCCAGAGGAATACAGAACCGTCATTTACATCTTTGCAGCCATGGCAATCAGGACCACCTACCAAGGAGCAACACTATGAATGAGTCACTCAAAGTTCAGGCTCACCATCTCGAGCGCAGCGCATATCTGTACATCCGGCAGTCATCCATGCGGCAGGTCCTGGAGAATGTCGAGAGCACCAAACGTCAATACGCACTGCGTAGTCGCGCCGTCGCGCTCGGCTGGCGAGAGGAACAGATTATCGTCATCGACAACGACCAGGGTGAGTCCGGCGCGTCAGCAGCCTGGCGGAAAGGCTTTCAGCAGCTGGTCACTGATGTAGGCATGGGGCATGCCGGCATCGTGATGGGCCTTGAGGTCTCCCGCTTGGCAAGAAACAATGCCGACTGGCATCGGCTGCTGGAGATCTGCGCGCTCACCGACACATTGATCCTCGACGAGGACGGCGTCTACGATCCTGCCAGCTTCAACGACCGGCTCCTACTTGGGCTCAAAGGAACCATGAGTGAAGCTGAGCTGCATGTCCTCAAAGCCAGATTGCGCGGCGGCATCCTCAACAAAGTGCGCCGCGGCGAGTATCGTTGCCCGTTACCCACAGGCTTCGTCTACGACGACGTTGGCAACGTGGTCCTTGATCCCGACGCACAGGTCCGGGAGGCTATCACTTATTTCTTCGAAACCTTCTCGCGCGTTGGCTCGGCAAGCCAGACGGTGAAAGTGTTTCGGACGGAGGGCCTTGTTTTCCCATCCCGACTCCGCATCGGCGACAGGACTGTTTTTCGGCCGCTGACGGCATCGGCGGCGATGCGCACACTGAACAATCCGCGATATGCGGGCGCGTATGTGTACGGACGTCGGCGATATCGGCGCGCCGCTGATGGCAAGAAGACAATCCAGCGAAAACGCGAGCAGGATGACTGGCTCGCTTGCATTCCAAACGCGTATCCCGGGTACATCGGTTGGGAGTGTTTTCAGGAGAACCTGAAGATCCTCGAGACTAACGGTCGTCCATACGAAGTGGCGCGTGCATCGCCGCCGCGAGAAGGCGCGGCTCTATTGCAAGGACGGGCCGTATGCGGTCGTTGTGGAAGGCACTTCCGTGTCCGATATGTGACCCGCCGGGGCAGGCAGGAGGCCTGGTATGTCTGCGACCGCGGGCACACCAGTCGTGGCGAGCCGAACTGCCAGTCGATCTCAGCAAAGCCCATTGATCAGGCCATTGGAACGCTCGTGACCGAGAGCATGACTCCCGCAGCTGTCGAACTGGCTCTGGAAATCCGGCGAGAGATCGAGGCTCGGTACGAGGAGGCCGATCAGTTGCGCTGCCGCGCCGTTCAGCGAGCTCAGATCGAAGCTGACCTCGCGCAGCGCCGATTTATGCTGGTTGATCCGAATAACCGTCTCGTCGCCGACACCCTAGAGAGCGAATGGAACAATAGGCTACGCGCGCTGGCCAAGGCGCGCGAGGAGCGAGAGCACGCGCGACAGCGGGACCAACTCATCGTCAACATTGGCCGGTTTAAAACGACTTTTCGTCCATGTGGACCTCGGCAGGTTGAAGCGGACGTGGCCGGGTCTTCATCTCTTTTTACCTAATGAAGCCGACGCCAAGGACAGCTGGGCAGGCACCGCGCATCACCGAACGCGCGCCACGCCTTCCGAACGGTCGGAGTTAGAGCCAGACCCGTAATACGTTGGCAGCGCCGGCTGGTGTAGCGTAGTATCTATATTAAGATCCTCGTTCGGTTCCGGTAGCTCATGGCCGTTCGGGAGGTGTCTTTTATGGTTGAATACGAAGTTGGTGGCGTCGCGGAACTTCTGGAGATTCTTCCCAAGATCTATGGAAAGCCCGGAAAGCCGAAGACCGTCTGGTTTCGGGGCCAGGCAAATCATCAGTGGCACCTGGAGCCATCCCTTTCGCGGCGTGGGTTGGTCGAATCCGAATTGATGTTGATGAAACAGTTCAAGCAAAACGCTTTTCAGTTCTTAGCGAGTCCCCCGCAGAGTGAGTCCGAGTGGATTGTTCTGATGCAGCACTACGCCATACCGACGAGGCTCCTGGATTGGACGGAACACCCGCTCGTAGGACTGTATTTCGCTGTCGAGGAGTATACGGCTAAAAAGAAGACTCGTCAGAAGAAATCGTGGGTAGACTCGGGCTCGGGCAGCTTGCCAAGTGAGTGATAGAGCGCTAGTTCAAGGACCCGGAAGGTGCGGAAGCCGTACGACTTTCTCATGGTGACTTTGGCTTTGTTGTTGACTCGTCAGAAGAAATCGTGGGTAGACTCGGGCTCGGGCAGCTTGCCAAGTGAGTGATAGAGCGCTAGTTCAAGGACCCGGAAGGTGCGGAAGCCGTACGACTTTCTCATGGTGACTTTGGCTTTGTTGTTCAGGCCCTCGACGACCCCACTGGAAAGAAGCTTTTGAGCGCGGAAATAGTTGAGGATCAGCTCGCGGTGTTGGCGCAGTGAGCGAGCGATCTTCTTCATGGGTTCGATGCGGGAACGCATCGTCTGCCGGCACCACTCATCGAGGAATTTCCCGGCCCAGGCTGGCGAGTTGTAATCCCAGAGTTGCTGAAAAGCTTCCTTGAGAAGGTAAGCGCGCACGGTTTTCAAGTTATACCGGAGCAGGTCGCGGAGGCGGAACCGCTGTTCGGTCTTCAGATTCTCTTCACGTTTGAGCAGGAGCCAGCGCGACTTCTTCAGTAGCGGTGTTTGGCCTTCGCTCGCCATGCGGCGCGATTCTCCGGAGCGGACCTCGTCGAGGGCCTTGTTCATTTTGGCCACGATATGGAAACGGTCGAGGATATGCAGGGCCTGGGAGCATTTCTCGCGGATGACTTTCAGATAGGGTTCCCACATGTCCGAGCAGACGAACACGATCTTGGAGGTGATTTCTTCACCCATGGTAGTGAAGAATCCTTGAAAAGACTCGATGGTTCTCTCCTTGCCGACCCAAAGTAAACGGGTGACGCTATCGATCTGATAAACCAGGGTCAGGTACTTGTGCCCTTTGGCGTACTGGATTTCATCCACCCCGATGGCATCGATTTGGCCGAGCATGCGGTGTTCCAGTCCGAAGGCGACCACATGTTCGACGGAGTCGCAGACCTTGTCCCAGGAGGTGCGGAACGCCTCGGCCGTTTCTTTCCACGAAAGCCGCCGCGCCCAGCGGGCCAGAAACAGCATGTAGGCATTCGTCAACTGGTGCTTGCCGTTGCCCCAGGGAACTTCCTCGACAACCACCGCTTGGCAGCGGCGGCAATCCACGCGCCGCATGGCGTACAGCAGGAAGACCAGAAACCCCCAGAAAGGGATGAAGTCGTAACGCCTTTCCGCGAGTTGATCATAACCGGGCGCTGGCTGGTGGCAGCGGGAACAAACCGCCGCCGAACCCTTGCGCGGACGCACGGCGATCTCGATGCTTTTGTGATCGGAACTGAAGCCAGCATGCTGGTAGACGAAACCCCGGAAATGATGGCAGCGGTTTAAAATCGTGATGAGTTGTAGCATGGCGGAAAAGGCAGCGGCGAGAACTCCCAGGATAAACCGCGCCACTCCTGTGCCGGCTGCCGACCTGGAGCGTTACTGTCGTGGCCTGAACGATTGGCCGCGCTCGTGGATGGGATTGGAAAAGGACCTACCGCCGGGCGAGAAACTCGTGGCCTGCTTCCGGCCATTCCTCGAATACCTGGTGACGTCTGCGGATCTATCGCCGAAGACCATCCAGAAGCACGTTGATAATCTCTGGGCGCTGGGGGGAGAGATCATCCGGAATCTGAACGACAACCCTCCTCTGTAGAAGGAAACAGATCCAACAGATTCTCTTCGATGTGATCGATGACGATGGCGGCCCGCTGATCTACGGCGTCAGTTCAGAGCAACAACAGCGGTCCTTTGATACCACCTGCCGTAAATTCCTCCGATTCCTCGGACACCCACTCCGCTAAACCCGTCAAATCACCCACAAATTCTCCTGACGAGGCTTGTTGTTCAGGCCCTCGACGACCCCACTGGAAAGAAGCTTTTGAGCGCGGAAATAGTTGAGGATCAGCTCGCGGTGTTGGCGCAGTGAGCGAGCGATCTTCTTCATGGGTTCGATGCGGGAACGCATCGTCTGCCGGCACCACTCATCGAGGAATTTCCCGGCCCAGGCTGGCGAGTTGTAATCCCAGAGTTGCTGAAAAGCTTCCTTGAGAAGGTAAGCGCGCACGGTTTTCAAGTTATACCGGAGCAGGTCGCGGAGGCGGAACCGCTGTTCGGTCTTCAGATTCTCTTCACGTTTGAGCAGGAGCCAGCGCGACTTCTTCAGTAGCGGTGTTTGGCCTTCGCTCGCCATGCGGCGCGATTCTCCGGAGCGGACCTCGTCGAGGGCCTTGTTCATTTTGGCCACGATATGGAAACGGTCGAGGATATGCAGGGCCTGGGAGCATTTCTCGCGGATGACTTTCAGATAGGGTTCCCACATGTCCGAGCAGACGAACACGATCTTGGAGGTGATTTCTTCACCCATGGTAGTGAAGAATCCTTGAAAAGACTCGATGGTTCTCTCCTTGCCGACCCAAAGTAAACGGGTGACGCTATCGATCTGATAAACCAGGGTCAGGTACTTGTGCCCTTTGGCGTACTGGATTTCATCCACCCCGATGGCATCGATTTGGCCGAGCATGCGGTGTTCCAGTCCGAAGGCGACCACATGTTCGACGGAGTCGCAGACCTTGTCCCAGGAGGTGCGGAACGCCTCGGCCGTTTCTTTCCACGAAAGCCGCCGCGCCCAGCGGGCCAGAAACAGCATGTAGGCATTCGTCAACTGGTGCTTGCCGTTGCCCCAGGGAACTTCCTCGACAACCACCGCTTGGCAGCGGCGGCAATCCACGCGCCGCATGGCGTACAGCAGGAAGACCAGAAACCCCCAGAAAGGGATGAAGTCGTAACGCCTTTCCGCGAGTTGATCATAACCGGGCGCTGGCTGGTGGCAGCGGGAACAAACCGCCGCCGAACCCTTGCGCGGACGCACGGCGATCTCGATGCTTTTGTGATCGGAACTGAAGCCAGCATGCTGGTAGACGAAACCCCGGAAATGATGGCAGCGGTTTAAAATCGTGATGAGTTGTAGCATGGCGGAAAAGGCAGCGGCGAGAACTCCCAGGATAAACCGCGCCACTCCTGTGCCGGCTGCCGACCTGGAGCGTTACTGTCGTGGCCTGAACGATTGGCCGCGCTCGTGGATGGGATTGGAAAAGGACCTACCGCCGGGCGAGAAACTCGTGGCCTGCTTCCGGCCATTCCTCGAATACCTGGTGACGTCTGCGGATCTATCGCCGAAGACCATCCAGAAGCACGTTGATAATCTCTGGGCGCTGGGGGGAGAGATCATCCGGAATCTGAACGACAACCCTCCTCTGAGAAGGAAACAGATCCAACAGATTCTCTTCGATGTGATCGATGACGATGGCGGCCCGCTGATCTACGGCGTCAGTTCAGAGCAACAACAGCGGTCCTTTTGATACCACCTGCCGTAAATTCCTCCGATTCCTCGGACACCCACTCCGCTAAACCCGTCAAATCACCCACAAATTCTCCTGACGAGGCAAAAAGAAACAGGCCGCGGCCCTTTGGTGCCTGTATCCCCAAGAATTGAACAAGATCTCCGGCGTTGTCTTGACACCTGCTGACGATATTCCGGCCTTCGGCGACGAAAAGGAGCTTAACGACTATTTGCCGTCGGGAGTACGACTCGGGAATTCTAAGAAAAATCCCTTAGCAATCATTGCCGCGCGACGCTTTGACAGAGTGTACGCACAGAAAGGCGTATTCACCATTCAGCATCGAGAGGTGATACGGATCGAGGAGTTGAAGGACGGCGATGGCAACCAACCACATCTTGTCAAAATCAAGATCCGAAGAACGAACATAAGCAGATTACTAAGGAACTGACACTACTCGGTGTTAACAAGCTAACTATCTTTCCTCAGCTTGACAATGCTGCATCCCAGGCCATGGAGGCAATAAAATGGTGACATTCGAATGCAATACCCTGAACGATAGCACCGTGATGCTGATGTACCTTGAGAGGAAGCACATTCTCCTGAGCCCACCATACCAGCGGGAAGGAGAAGTGTGGACGCTCTATAAAAAACAACTCTTAATCGACTCCCTTATCAACGGCTATGACATTCCGAAATTGTACCTGCATGAGTACGATAAAGTCCGGAAGATAGACGGTGAGCTGATCAAGTATGCCATCGTCGACGGCAATTAGCGGTTGCTTGCGATTTGGCAGTTTATGGACGGAGGGTTTCCGCTCAGCGATGACATTGAATACCTCCGTGATCCCAAGATTAAGCTGAAAGGACTTAAATACGAGCAGCTAAGGGAGGAGCATCTTGCGATACATGCACGATTCACTGGTCGGACGCTCTCAGTTATCACCATTAGAACGGGAGACATTGATCTGATCGAAGACATGTTTTCGAGGCTAAACGAGGCCGTGCCGCTTAACGCGGCAGAGAAACGCAACGCGTTCGGCGGCCCCTTGCCGGTCGCGATACGTGAGTTAGTCAAAGAACAATTCTTCACTGCTAAAGTGACCGTGTCATCCAGCAGGTATCGTCATCACGATCTTGCCTGCAAACTGCTGTATCTTGAATATCAGGGACACGCTTCCGAGACGAAGAAGAGTACCCTCGATGAATTTGTCCAAGACTTCGCCAAGAAGCAGCTTAAGAAAAGGACCCAAGAGCTGCTGGCCGCAGTGCGCGCGATTCTTACGTCAATGTCTGCGATATTCAAATCGGCCGACCCACTATTGAAGTCGCCGGGTACGGTCGTCGTCTATTTCTTGTTGTTCCGTGAACTGCCCACCCATGCGGCTTCACCAAAGCTTAAGCGCAGGGACTTTGACGCCTTTGAAGGCAAGTTGAAAGACAATCGCAAGGTCGCGGAATCCGATCTCTCTAAGGCTGATTGGGAACTTCTCGAATATGACCGTCTTAGCCAAACGCCGAACGACGCCTCAGCAATCGAATTCCGGCTCAAGACGCTTCGCAAGCACCTTTTGGGAATCACGGAAGAATCGGCAGGGCCCCGCGCCAGCCCCGGCATGGCCAACCAGAGCAACTGAGATCTGATCTCCTCAACATATATGCGCTCAAGCGTGGCGGTTACAAGATCACAATCGCCTGTCGCCTTTACGAGAGCGGTTGCTAACGAGCCCTTCGCACGTTAACCGGAAATGCCTCGTCCGGAGGTTGAGCGCCGCCTCAGCTTGAAGGAAAACGCGCGTACCGTTGAGTGGTTCGACCGCTTGCGGAGACCGGACTCGATCACGGCGCAGATTAGGAACCCACGAGCCGGTCGTATTCGGCATGCGTGCCGATCCAGATCCACGTGATCGTATCCGCGGTCAATGTGCCAAGACCGCGATAGTGGTCGCCGATGCGAACCGTGAACCGATCCGCAGTGCCCCGCAACAGGCGGAAATGCAGCGACGGATGACGCGGGTCGCGGCGCCATAAGTCATAAGACCTGATTGCGAGTTCCTGAACGTCACTGGGGAGTGCCTGGAACAACGCCCAGAAACGCCGGGTCGCAACGGATTTCACTTTGAGGGAGGCCAGGCCCGGAACAGCCCGTGCTCGGATTCGCTCTCCGCCTCCCTGAACAGGAAGTCCAACCTCCCTGTGACGGAATCCTGGTCCATTTGCTCGTCCCAACGCGTTTGCTCGCGAGTACGGAACCAGTCGACCAAACGCTGGTAATCTTCCGGTGGCAGATTCGTAATCGCCGTTTCGATTTCTTCAACCCGGTCCATTGGTAGATTATGGCGCGGTTCCAGCGTTTAGCGCTGGCCCGTTTCCATCAACCCCCTTTCAAACCGTGCTTGCGGTTTTCCCGCACACGGCTTAACGATGATCTTCTTGATGTGGCGTGCGTGACGCCCCATAACCGTCGGAATCGGGCCTTTCACCGGGATGTCACGCCGGTTGTCCATGCCTTCGCCGTATCCCACGAATGCGGGCCGCACTTGGCGCACACCGATAGCCGGACAGCCGAGTTGTCGCGCTTTTACATTGAGGTTGTTGGCCGTTTCCGGCATGCCCTCACGCTTACCTCGCCGCCGACGTGACCAAAGCAGGGTCCCTTCCCTCCGGCGCGTTATAATGCGCGCCTTCATCGGTATTACGGACCCCTCGGACTCCCTCCTGGCTCCGCGCGACTTCAGCCGTCCGGCCTTATACGCCCGGTCTTTGCCCGACAAGGCTGCCAAGTAGGGTCTCTCCTGTTCCGCATTGCTCTGTCCCAACGTGCCACCGCCTGAGACCCCGAAGAGGTCCAGCATCCATTCCGGCTCATGATGCTGTCTGTTGCCTTCGCCGTGATATGAGCGGCTCGGCCCTCCCAAACACCTTTCGGCTGATAATCTGACGAGGCTGCAGCGTTCACCTGTTGTTGCGGCCCGCTGGTTTGCTCCCCTCTCTTTCAAGGGCTTCCGACGCTCCGCTCGGCGCGGGCGGATTACTCCGCTCGGCTGGAGCCTGCTACCGGGCGCTCCGGCGCTTACCCGGACAGGACTTGCACCTGCTAGAACAACGCGTCTTTCAGGACGCACCATACTTAGATTTTAGCAAGCACCGGCCCTGCGACTGGTTCGCCGGTTCACATGGCCGTCTAACGCGACGATGAGAAGTGGTCGCGCGCGGGATTGATCCCTCCTGACGGTGTAGCGTTTACCGGAACGGGCAAACTGGTTGGAAAGGCAACTGGCTACCAACAGAAACAGCTGAAGCCGCGCTGACTCACACTGGGTTCGCCGGCTGAGCGGGCCGGGCCCTCCAGCGCCGATCCGATATGGGTGACACACGGATTCCTCAGACGAGGGTTCTTCTTTATCCAACATATGCGGGCCGCGGGCTGCATTAGATGCGCTAGAATCTCCGGATATGCCCGATTCGGGGGAGCATCCGCCGACCGTCCGTCAGCTCATGGCGGATTTTCGAGGCGGGAAGCCGGAAGCCGCGAATCACCTGGTCGAGCTGTTCTACCCGGAGCTACGCAGGCTGGCCGCCCAGCGCATGCAGCGCGAGCGTCGCGACCACACCTGGCAACCTACCGCGTTGGTGAACGAACTCTACCTGGTTCTGGCGCGCATCAAGGCCCTGCCACCGCCTGGGCCCCATGCTGAATCCGAAAAAGCCGCGTTTCTCGGGCTGGCGGGCTTTCTTATGAAACGGCTGCTCATCCACCATGCGCGTCCCCTGGCGCGCCGCGCGGGGAAGTCTGCCCCACCGGAGGAGCTGGACACCCCTGCTCCGGACGATAAGGACCTCACCGAGATCGAAGAGCTACTGACCAGGCTGGGCCACATCGATCCGATGTTGCCGCAGATTGTAGAAATGAAAATCTTCGAAGGTGTGGAGAGAGAGGAAATTGCGGCGCGGCTGGGGTGTTCGTTACGCACGGTGGGCCGCCGTTGGGAATTCGCGCGCAAGTGGTTAGAGGAGGCCATGGCGCCCGATCGCAAATGACGGAAGAACAATGGCGGGAAGCGTGGGTCGCGTTTCGGGCCGCCGAAAACCTCCCGGAGGAAGAAGCCGCGGAACTCCTGGAGCAATCGCCCATGAGTGCCGAAGTGCGGGATGCGGTGGTCGAGATGCTTCACTCCGGTGGATCGGCCACCCGCAGCCGTGCGTCCGGATTAGCGCACAGCAACTCGGCGGCGCGTCCTTTGCCGGTGCACCCATTATCGTTAGCCGCCGGCACCGAGATTGACCGTTATGTGTTGCTGGAGAAGATCGGCGAAGGCGGGATGGGCGAAGTGTGGCTTGCCGGGCAGAAGGAACCAGTGCAACGCCAGGTAGCGCTCAAGTTGATCAAAACCGGCTCCGGCAGCCGCGAGGTGATGGCCCGATTTGAATCCGAGCGCCAGGCGTTAGCGCTGATGGACCATCCGGGCATCGCCAAAGTGTTCGACGCCGGGTCCACGGCGCAGGGCGTGCCGTATTTCGTAATGGAATACGCCGCTGGCGAACCGATCACGACCTATTGCGACCGGCGGCGCCTGAGCACCCGTGAGCGGCTGGAACTGTTCATCCAGGTCTGCGAAGCGGTGCAACATGCACATCGTAAGGCCATCATTCACCGCGATCTGAAGCCGTCGAACATTCTGGTCGTCGAAATCGAGGGACGGCCGTCTCCCAAGATCATCGATTTCGGCATTGCCAAGCCAGTGAACCAGAAATTGAGCGCGGACAGCATCCACACAAGTTTTGGCGCACTGGTGGGAACACCGGAATATATGAGCCCGGAACAGGCGGCTACCGGGGGCGCCGATATCGACACACGCACCGACGTCTATTCGCTCGGCATCGTTTTTTACGAGCTGCTGGCGGGCGCGCGGCCCATCGATCTCCACCAAATGGGACTGGAGGAGTTTCTGCGGCGGCTGCGCGAAGAAAATACGCCGCGTCCCAGTACACGCGTCAGCACGAAAGATGCGGCCGCTTCGAGCGAGGTGGCCAGGCGTCGCCAAACCGAACCGCGGGCGCTGGCCAGGCAGTTACGCGGGGATCTGGATGCCATCGCGCTCAAGGCTCTGGAGAAGGACCGTGAAAGGCGCTACGAATCGGCGGGCGCGCTGGCGCGGGATATTGAACGCTACCTGGCGGGCGAGGCGGTGGAAGCCCAGCCGCCGTCACGCAGCTATCGTTTGCGGAAGTTCGCTCGGCGGCACCGCTGGGTGCTGGGAGCAGCGGCGGCTCTGCTAACGCTGTTGATTGTGGCTGTCGTGTGGATGTCGGTGGCTTTGCGGCAGCAGATGCGTGCCAATGCCAACGCCGCAGCCCTGCGCGACGTGGTGCGCAAGGCGATGATCCAACGGCCCGCGCAATTGGCCCAACTACCCAACTCTTTGAAGCTCCGTTCCGATCTCATGAGCGACATGGAGGGCGCGCTGGCGGCCTTAAGCGGCGAAATCGGACGCGACCGGAACGCTGATCTGGAACTGGCGCGGGCTTATTACGCCATTGGCATCGTGAGAGGCGGTGACGTTTCCGACGGCTCCTTGGGGGAGTTCCAGACATCCATCAACTATTTCAAGCGATCGGGCGAAATCGCCGGCGGCCTGATCCACGCGCACCCCGAGGATAAAGATGCGCAGAAGATGTTTTTGACCAGCCAGATGGCCATCCTCTACAACTACCGCCGGTTCGAGCGCTTCGCGGAGGCCGAAAGAGTGGCGCGCCAAATTGTGGCTCACGCCCAGGCTTTACCATCACGCATGCATCGGGAAGACGCCTTCGTGGATTACGACATCGCGACGGCATACAAAGAAATCGCCGCGATGAAGACGAGCCAGGGCCAGATGGAGGAATCGCTGGCGCTGAATCGCCGCGCGCTAACTGCGTTTTCCGCGAACATGCAGACGCAGTGGCTGAAATCGCCGTTGGTGAAAAACAACTTGGCGGCGTGCAATGCCGACACCGGGCTTTCCGAGTGGCGATTGCATGGTTATTCCGCCGAAGCCTCGGCTCTAATGCATATCGGGCTGACGGCGGTCGAGGGATGTCCGGACAAGATGTGTAGATCACGAACGGCGGAGTTGGAGGGTTACGCCGGCCTGGTCGACTGGTCAGGCGGGCGAGAGAAAGATGGGCTGCGCTTGATGCAGCGGGGAGTCGCCGATTTTGACGCGATGTTGGCAGCGGACAGCGCCGACGTGGTGGCCCGTACGGCGGTACAGTCGCTGCGCGGGAGTTATGCCCTGGCGCTGATTGCATCCGGACACCCGGGCGAGGCGCTCGGTGTCCTGCGCAAATTCGTCAAGCCGAATGATTTGCAGGCTGAACCAAGGGATCTGCTGATCTACGGCCAGGCCCTTGAGGCGGACGGGCAAGGGATTGGCAGCGAACGTTATTTTCAAGCGGCGAGCGACCGCCTGAACCAGGAGCATGCGAGTGGCTTTGAGCCGCAAACCATGCGCTGGGCCATCGCGCACACGCTCGCCGGCTGGGCAGATCGCTTGCGAAAGTACCAGGAGGCGATCGGGTTCCGGCGTGAGGAAATGCGTCTGGCTGAGCATTTGCCCGCCGACGCCAGTACAGCCAGGATCTTTAGAAGCGCGAGCGCCGCGGCATTCGCCCGCAGCGTTGCTGCGATGCCGAATGCGCCGGCTGCGTTACGGGCGGAAGCGCTCCGGGCGCTCGCCGGCTGTTCGGAAAGCGTGCCGAGTCCTTACCGGGTGGAGCATGCCGGAATGATCGTGACGACGCCCACGCCACAGGAAGTCGTGAATCTGCAAGGGGCCCTCGGGAATTGATCGTCTAGTGCGCGTTAGGCCGCATATTTTTGTGGCACGCCGCCCGCAGCGGCGGCCGTGGCCCTTACACGATATTCTACCGGGCCGGCTGCTCGACATCGCGCATCGTGAGAGCCGCGGCCTCAGACCGGCGCCGCGCGGCCCCACAGCATGGCGTGCCCTTCCCGCAGCTTAGTTTAGTGGCCGCGGGCAGTTCTGTTCACCAGCGGCCCGCTGTCCGTCGCCGCGACCGCCGGCGTGCGGATGGACGACTCGAATCGGCGACGACAGACGAAATGCCCGTTTTTCGTCCACAGGGCGTGATCCGGACTGCCAGGACCGATTTCAATAATATTAGATAACACCCACCGAATCACCAGTTTATGATTGAAGAGCCCATCCCTCAATACCAGGGGATATCGCGACAGCTACCCGTGCTTCGAAACCCTATGGCGGTACTCGTGAGCTGTCCGCCAAGCGAGGATATGACGGATGCAAGTTCTTGTGCATGCGCCGCTTGGCCATGCTTGTCTTGTCATTCGCGCTCCAGCGGGTATTCAATAGGGGAGTCGCCCTAGGCACGCTGCTATTTCTCGCAATCGACCCAACGGTTGCGGCACACCTGCCCGCCGTCATGACCGACCTGCCGGTGGCCCTCCTCTCAACAACCGCCGTGGTCCTCGCCGCCAACGCATTTCGCGAGTGGATCTGGACGGACCTTGCCGCTTGCTCCACATTTCTCGGGCTCGCGTTGGCCACAAAACATTCCTCCCCGGTGGTGGTCCTGAGCGTAGCTCTCGTTGGCGCCGTGCTTACCATTGTTCAGCCGGTGCACTCGAAGAAGAACTCGCGCTGGATGAAAATCATGAAGCTTTGCGCGGTGCTCGCCGGGGCAATGGCCGTCCTGTGGGGTTCCTACCTGTTCGGCTTTTCCGAAACGCTCAATGGACGCGAGTCGTTCAACCGTCCTCTCGCACTGAAGATCGCGGATGTGACTTCGCCCGGATATCGCGCGGTGCTCACCCCGATGGCCGTCACGCATGTGGTCCCCCGCACCTACCTCTCGGGTTTTGCAGATACCATCCGCGCGGGAATGGAAGGCCGGGAGAACCCTCAGCTGATCTTCGGCAGGACATACCACTTCAGAGGCCCAAAGTACTTCTTCCCCGCAATCATTGCCGTTAAAGTGCCCATCGGTCTGACTGTAGTGATGCTGCTCGGTTTGTCCCTCTTTCTTAGGGGCCGCATCCCGCAGGACTGGATCTTTCCTTGCGCGGTTGTGTTGGCCGTCGCGGGCTTGATCCTGCTCGTTCTTTCGGCTGGAGAGACCTATGCGGGAATCCGGCACGCTCTGCCTGTGGCCGTTCCGCTCTCCGTATTCGCGGGGATCGGTGTTGAGATGGCGCTATCGTCCAAGACATGGCTACTCAAGATTCTCGTCGCGCACGCCTTCGCCGCCGCGGCAGGTTCGGCGTTGCCGCAGATGCGGCCCTGGGAATATTTCGACGAGTTCGTGGGCGGCACGGCGAACGCTTACAAGTATTTCGTCGATGAAGGCGGGCACCTTGGACAACGGGCGAAGGAACTTGCCCGTACTCCGACGTGCGTTGAAACCCAATGACCTTCGGCCCGTCTGTTTCACCGATACTCCGGACGAAGGGATGATCGCCAGAGGCATCGATTGTTTTGGAAGCAAACGCGATAAGGATCGGGTCGACCTCCCGGAAAGATCCGGGACCGTTTTTGCTACAGCAGACTACTTCTTTCGAAATAGTTATTGGGACCGCGCGGCCCTGCGGGGGGCCACGCCGGTGATGCGATTTGGTAACCTACTTATCTTCCGTGGAACCTTTACTTGCCTGGGCAGGCGGCTTCGGCGCTTTATTACCGGGGACTCGACAACATTTATGGCGAGAAACCCGATGAACCAGAGGCTGAAAGGATGCTGCGCCACTCCGTGGAATTCGACCCAAACGCCGTTACCTGAAATTCGGCGATGTTGCCCGACCGGCGCTTCGTGCAGCCTGGTGGCCGCCATCCAATTCCTGGCACCATCCCGTTGTCCGTCTCCGCGACCGCGTGCGCGGCGGGATGCGCGCCGCGCGGAGGCGCCGCATTCTGCCTATCCTTTGAAGCGGTGACCCTCTGCGCGACTGGCCCTGCCGGCGTGCGAGCAGTATGGCCGCACGTGACACGCCGCCCGCGGCAGCGGCCGTGCCCTTCCCCGATACGTTAGTGGCCATCCCTGCCACTCGACGCGGCCCATCGCGAGCGCCGCGGCCTCGGACCGGCGCAGGAGCAGGGCTGGCGCTTCGAGTAGGCCGGTCCCGGCTGGCTGGTTCCGCCGCCAGCCGCCAGTTGCCTGCCGCTCGCAGCGATGGCCACGCCGGGCGCCGGGTGCCGGAGGTGTGCGAGCGATTAGGCCGCGCGATACACAGCCCGCGCCCTACAGCGTGTCTTTTCGGCAAGCCTGCGCGACGGAAAGTTTGCCAGCCCCGACCATACAGCGTGTATCCTATACCGTCCGCTACACTTGGACTATACGAGGCTCAGAGCCGCCTCGACGCGTCTCCGACCTTCCGGCGGAAGGCGACCAAAGCCCGCATTCGTGAAACTGGTTGCACCGTTCCAAGCGGGCCAGAAACAGCAGGTAAGCCCTGGCGAGCATGCGTTTGCCGTCGCCCGACGGAACTTCCTCGACCAGGACGGCACCGTACCGCCGGCAAATCGACTCGCCGCATTGTGTACAGGACCTGACGCGAGAGCACACAGATTCGGCCGACGAGGCCAAAATTTCTTCCTTTCCCCCTTGACCCTCACGTTACGTGATCCCCTAGAATACAAAGTGGACGCAGGGACTAACGGGTCTCTGCCGAGAAGAGCGATGGCTTACACAGTCAAACAAGTGGCCGAGATGTCGGGCGTCAGCGTGCGCACGCTTCATTTCTACGATGAGACGGGCCTGCTGAAGCCCGCCTATCACGGGGCGAATGGCTACAGGTTCTACGAGGAAGCACAGCTCCTGACCCTCCAGCAAATCCTGTTCTACCGGGAGCTGGGGTTCGAGTTGAAGCAAATCGAACGAATCCTGGGCCGGGCCGATTTCGAAAAAGTTGCCGTCCTGCAATCGCACCGGGAGGTTCTGCAAGAAAACCTCGCCCGGACGCAGACGTTGATTGAAACCATCGACAAAACCGTCCAGCACCTGAAAGGAACCAAGAAAATGAAGACTGAGGAGATGTTTCTGGGCTTCAGCGTCGGCTCCGGGAAAGACCGATTCGATGAGCGAATCCAACTCGGCGGCGAACCGCACGATTGTAAGGTCTCTGCACGGGACACCCATGGCGCCATGTGCGTTTTCGAATTCACCGGCGGAGGCGGCGGGCCCCGCCACCTCCACCACGACCAGGAAGAGTGGATCTACGTCATTGATGGCGAGTTTGAATTTGAGGTTCGCGATAAGCGATTTCGCGTGGGCGCCGGTGAGTCCGTTTTCCTACCGCGAAATGTTCCTCACGCGTGGGCTTGCGTGAGTGAGAAGCCGGGCAAGATTATCAATGTGTACCGACCCGCAGGCAAGGTCGAGGAGTTCTTCCGCGAGTTAGGTAAGTATAACGGCAAGCCGTACGTCCATGAGGTCCTGTCGATTGATGAATTTCGTCGGTTGTTCCACGACCACGGGATGGATCTTCTCGGCCCACCCCTCCTAGGAGAATGGGAAGTCGAAGAAGACGGACGAATCACACAGATCGCCTAACCATGCGGCGACTTCCCCGAACAGCGCTTTCGACTGGTTGAATCCACCAGCGTTATGAAGCGATGGGCTGTTCTCGGGCGCCCGCGCTACCGGATCCGGAGTTGCCGGCGGCAGGCGCTATTCAGAAGGAGGAAACGAGGATACGACGAAAACGGATTGCGGCCCTGACCTTGCTGCTCGCCTTCTTAGCGCTGCTGAGAATTCACGCGGCCCTGGCGGATGATGACGACGAGCGTTCGATACCTGTCCTCAATGGGCGCTTGATCACTGCGACATTTCTGGCCCGAAGGCCGATTTCCGCGCACTTCGCAGCCTACACACGACCGGGGCAGGTGCCCGATTCCAACCGGATTCTCTTCTGTCGTACTTCAAACGTCGGCGAGCCGCTCGCCGATCGGGGCCATCACCCAGCGACCCTGTCAATTGGCCCGACTGGAACAAACGCACTTTTAATTCCACCGCAATTCGTGGCGGCCAGCGGGCAGGTTTCTATACTCGGGGCATGGCTCAGATGTCCAGCGCGAAGAACGCCGACTGCCCATTTCACCGGTTGGAGCAATCCGCTGGGTCTCTTCATCAACAATGAGTGCCTCAGGAGGATGCCGCATGGGATTTGATCGGAGGGCCTTTCTAGCGACCTTGGGCACCGCGGCGGCTATCAAGCCTATGCCCTCGGAGGCGCTCGCCGACGCGCTGGAGCATCATATGATGGAGACGCTCGACGAACAGACCACCTCAAACGAACTCAAGGTTCGGCGCGGCGCCGGAACCCTATTCGGCGGTCCCTCACCATCAGGGGTGGCACTCGGGCTCAGAGCAATCGCGCCCATGCCGCAAAAGCCGACGCTGGCAGACTTTTTTCAATATCGGTTCGCGCCGGCGACGCATGTCCTGCAGAGTGCAACTGATGCCATGAAGAGGGGTGAGAAAGAAGAAACGATTCTCGCCTGCCTGCTCCACGACGTGGTTCTGAACTTAATAAAAGTCGACCACGGATGGTGGGGCGCGCAGATGCTGGCGCCCTACGTTTCGGCGAAGGTGAGTTGGGCCATCCGTTGTCACCAGGCTCTGCGCTTCTACCCGGATCTCTCGGTCGGCTACGAGTACCCTGAGATGTACAACCGCATCTTCGGCAAGGACTATGTACCCCCACCCTATATCAAGAAGGCTTACGAGGAAGCCCGCAACCACAAGTGGTACATGGAGGCGCGCATGATCACGGTGCACGATCTCTACGCCTTTACTCCGAACATGAAGGTCTCACTCGATCCCTTCATCGACATCATCGGCCGGCATTTCAAACAGCCCAAAGAAGGGCTCGGATACGACAACAGTCCCGTGGCACACATGTGGCGGACGCTCATCTTTCCGGATAGCCCACTCTAACGGCTGCGGAAAGACTGCTTTTTCCGGCCGTCTCTCGAGGGACGCGCGCGTAGCGGAAGCAGTGGTAGACAGCCGAAGGAGAGCATATGAACCTTACACGCCTTGAGCACCTGATTCTGTTGGCGGGTCTCGCCCAGCCATGCGCGTTTCCTCAAAGTAAATCGCAAGAGATTTTCCCGGGGAAGTCCTGGCAGCCAATATCATCCCTTGAACAGGCCGGATGGTCCACTGAGAAACTGGCAGCCGTCCGTGCCTATGCGGCGGCCGATTCGATTCATACGTCCGCAGTGATGGTTGTCCAAGGTGGTGAGGTGGTCGATCAGTGGGGAGATATACATAAGAAGATCAGCTCCTATTCGGTCCGGAAGAGCCTGCTCAGCGTGTTGTACGGGATTTACTCCGCGGAGGGCGTAATTGACATCAACCAGACCCTGGAGCAATTGGGGATCGACGATTCGCCGGATCCGTTGACAAAAGAAGAGAAGCAGGCGCGGGTCGTGGATCTGCTGCGCGCGCGTTCGGGCGTCTATCACGCGGTGGATTTCGAAACCGAATCCATGAAAAGAAGCCGCCCGCCGCGCGGCAGCCACCCGCCAGGAACTCACTGGTATTACAACAACTGGGACTTCAATGTCTTGGGCGCCATTTTCGAGAAGAAGACGGGGCTGAAAATAGGCGACGCCTTTTATCGGCGGATCGCGAAACCGATTGGCATGCAGGATTTTCGGCCGGACGATGTGTATTACTTCGGAGGCCCGTTTTCCATATATCCGGCGTACCACTTCGAAGTTACGGCGCGTGATATGGCCCGCTTCGGACTACTCTACGTACGGCATGGCCGCTGGAACGGCAAACAGATCGTGCCCGCAGAATGGGTCGAGAAGATCAGTCACACCAATGAAATGGTGAAGGCCAACGGAGTCGATGTCGGCGGCGACGAATATCTCTGGTGGGTGGACTACGGCGGCGTTCATTTTCCGGAAGCCTCGCTCCCTGGCATATTCTCTGCGCGCGGAGCGGGCGCACACTACATTTTTATAATTCCGACTCTTGACATGGTCATCGTACACCGCACAGACAACGATCCTCCGGTCAAGGATGCCAGGACCATTACGGAAGTTGTGAACCGATCGTCGGTCAGCGAGGACCGGGCACAATTCGGTCATCTGGTGAGATTGATTCTCGACGCCCGGACTTCCGCCCCGAGGTAATAGCCGCAGCATCAGGAGTTCATATAGCAGTTAGCCGCTGAGCGTTACCTGGAACATTTCGGCCTCCTCCGTGCCTAGCCAAAATTCGGATTTGGCTTTCGCATAGGCCCGTTTTTAATGAGCACTTGAAGGCAGCTGTTCTGTCTGGCCGCAGAGGACCCTGCGGCGACTGGCGCTGCCGGTGTGCGAGCGGGGCGCGCATGACACGCTGCCCGCGGCGGCGGCCGTGCCCCTTACACGAATCGCCGCCATCCCGCTACTGGAAGCCGCCGGCAACCTAGGCACACGGCTGGCGCTTCACGCGGCCGATACCCGGCGGCAAGGTCCGTCGCCTGCCGCCCGTGGTCCGTCGCCGCAGCCGCCGGCGTGCGGATGCGCGACGCGATCGGCGACGAGAGGCTGTGCAAGACCGACCTTCATCTGCCCCTGCAGGCGCACGCTGCCCGAAGCGATGACCACATCCCGAGCGACGCTGGAGGTGTGGGCGGCGAATCGCACTATGACAGCGCTAACGTGCACCCGTAGCGTCATGGGGACCTTCCGTCAAAAACAGGTGAAAGTCCGTGGCTCGAGGCTCGGCGCCAAGCTGCCGCATCATCAATGCGACTTGACCTCGATGGTACGTGGAATGGTTGGCCAGATGCTGCATCAGGTGCGTCAATCGCACATGTGTTGTACGAAAAGGCAGCATCTCTTCCAAGGATTCGCTTGTAACGTGATTAACGAACTCAACCTGCTCCTTCTCGACTTCCGCCCACTTTAGCTGAACCTCAGCGACGTTGGGAAACGCATGCGGATTGAACAGGGCATCGCGTCGCGTTCGCAAATCTGTCACAAAGGCGGAACTATGGGACGACGCCCTCCAATACGCCAGCCAGATCCACTCGCCGCCGATGATGTGCAGCAGAGTGTCTCGCACGGAACGGAAGGCGCTGCGGCTGATTGCAAAACTCTGTTGTTCGCCCAGCGGTCAAATTCATAGAGCAGATGAACGTCATTTTTGGTCACGGTCAACCCCTCGCTTGCGCAATGGCATTCCTGGGCGAGTATTCGAAGAATTCATCTTGCCGCAGTATACTCACTTCCCGCCATGCTCGTCGCGCTGCGCGAGATAGTCCGCAGCCTGGTATTTCAGCGATGCGGCGCTCAATGCTAACTTCCTCGCATGGCCCTCCGTTCCTACCTGGTCTCCTGTCGCGACCTCGCCGGGAACGAGCATGCTGTCGAGGTGACCGCGCGGAGTTGCTCTATGAGGTGGTGGCGCAGGCACTGGGAGTCTTGCGCGGGGACATCTGGGTAGAGGAGATCGGCAAAGGGCTGACGGAGTTGAAGGTCAAGCAGCCCGCCGTGGAGCATCTGGACGCACGCATCACGCCGCCCGCGCTGGTTGCCGTGCCCCTTCCAGGATGCACAGCCGGCCATCCCGCCCCTTGACGTGCCTATCGCGAGCGCCGGGGTTGGCGCTTCGCACAAGCTGTGCGCGTTGGCCATGGCCATGAATGTAGAGATGGCAGGAAACGCCGGGCTTGTCGCGCGCGTCCGCCCGGGATCCCGGTTTGTTCGCCGCGTCGGCGTCGGCTTGGATAATCGTCCCAGTCACACGCATCACACCCGACCAGAAGACGCGTCGCGGTGGTCTCGCCGGCTTCCCGCAGCCAGCCTCGAATGTCGTGCTGCGTCGTCATTTTTGCCCCGTTTCCACGAAAACTCAACGACGGCACGGTGTTCGAGTTGCTCCCTTAAGAGGATCGGGCCGGACGGGGTGCCCGATCAATTGCCGCTCGTACAAATCGGCGCAATCTTCGTGAATGCCCTGGTGATCTCGAAGAATGTGCGGCTGCCGGCAGCACGCTACCGATGGACGACCTGCACGCGTCGCAGGACGTCGGCCCGGAGACCCGTGCGCGTGGAGGCTAGACACAGGATATGCCGTCATCGATCTACTGAGCCAGGCGGCGATCGGGATCGGCCTGACGCTCGACGGGCGCAGCCGGTGGCAAACAATGCCATCGCATACCGCTTTCCGGACCCGCCTTCCTGAAGCGGGTAGAGACCGTCCCCCTCCCAGCGGCCTGCGGTATTGCATGAATGCCTTGGCTCAAGAAAGCCTCTGCGTTCTGAACACTGGAACCGCCGCGGCCGCAGCCCAGGAGCACGTCGGCGCTTCCCGCATCTCGCTGCCGGCGTTCCATCCGGCGCCGCCGCGCTGTCCGTCGCCGCGACCGCGCGTACGCGTATCGGGATGCGCACCGCGCTGGAGGCGCCGTATGCTTCCCATCCTTGAAGGGGTGACCCTCCGCGCGACTGGCGCTGCCGGCGTGCAAGCAGTGTGCCGCGCATGCCACGCCGCCCGACCATCCTGGCAATGATCACCGTGACCGCACCGGTTGGCGCTTCGCACAGGCTGGTGCGCCTTGGCCATGAATGGAACGCTGGGCTTGTCGCGTGCGTCCGCCTCGGATCCGCTGCTGGCGCATCATGAGCGGGTCAAACGCCGGGCTGGTTTCGTTCGCCGCGTCGGGTGGAACGTCCCAGTCGAACGTATCGCGCCCGGCCAGAAGGTACGTCGCCGTGCTCTCGCCGCTTCCCCCAGCCAGCCTCGGATGTCGGGCTGCATCGTCATTATTTTTGCCCCGTTTCCACAAAACAAAAAAATCGGTCAAGACTGGGAACTTTGAGTACCGCATAACCAATGGCCCGCCCGAAAACCGTGGCGGTGTGTCGGTGTTTAGCTCAGTCCCCAACTAAACTGGTCGCCTGCGCTGTGCCCGGCCGCCACGGCAAGCCTTGGCAATCAACCCACCCACGCTTCCCAGAATGGCGGCAATGATGACGCCGAGCAGCAAGTGATAGAAACCCGCGCCCAGGAAGTCCTGCATCAACCAGGCCTCGAAGTTCGGCGAGCCGCTGTGGGCAAAGTCGTCTAGATTACCTTCAGCGCGAAACACAGTTGCTTCCTGCGGCGTGCCCTTCATCACATAGGTGGTCGCCAGCAGCACGATATACCACAGCAGGGTGCTAATGAGCGCTGCGCCCACGGCCGCCATCATCCCGTTGCGCACTCGGCGCGTGTGGAGGGCCGCGGTGAAACCAGCTGTCAGATAAGACAGAAACACCAAGCCGAATTCGACCAAGCCGTAGCGGGTATTGTCGCGCGGGAGCAACACGTATTCGAGCACAATCTCCGCCGCGTAAATCGCGGCTGCCACAAAGCCGAAACCCAGAGCCAGGCGCAATAGTCGCGGGTCTATGCGTTCCAGGCGTGCCGCTCCCCAGGCCCCCAACAGCGCGTAGACTCCCAGCACAATTACTACAGCCGCCAACCCGGGCAGCGAAATCTGCCATTCGGCCAGAGCTGCCGGGAACACGACGAGGCCCAGGCTGGCCAGCAGGGCGGCCAGCATTGCCGCGAATATCCATGCACGGCGCACAGCAGGGGCGAGAGCGGAAGGGGAGGCCATGACGAATGAGCATATCACCCACAGTGTCACGATACGGCGGGTAACTTGTGCGTTAGTTTTTACGGGCACAGAACTGGCTAGGCGAGAGCCTTTGCCGCTCCATATCACAAGCCACTATTTGAATGCCTCAGGAGTTCCCGGTAACAGCTAATGGAAACGCGTCGCTGCCACGGCTCACCTGGCTCTCGGCGTGTCGACGTCGCAGCCTCTCCGAAAGCTCACATTGTAATGAAGACGCATTTGGGGCTCCCCCAACAGTTCGATGGAGTAATATGAGCGTGAGCCAGACGGAATATTGAACGAGCTGGTGACGCGCGCCGCGGGTGGTCCGGCCGATCGCGAGCTCAAACGCGATCTCTGGCCCAAGATGCGCCAGCGGCTCGATCGACCTCCGGTCCACATTCCCTGGGGAAGATCGTCATCTGCGTGAGTCCGGGTTGGTCCCTGCTCTCAGGGCCGAGCGCGGAAGAGGGACTGACCGCAGAGAACAAGAAGGCGATCTTCGACGATTGTTTCGCTGTCAACTCAATTGCGACAGGCGGGCGTTACGCTATATAGCGTGGATCCGCTGGGCCCAATGGGGAACCAGGGTCGCGAGTTTTATCATGAGTCATTCCTGAAAGGAGTGCGCTCGCCGAACCAGGTATCCTTGGGCGATCTCGCGCTACAGGTTCTTGCGGTTCAAAGCGGGGGCCGGGTGCTGAGCTCAGGCAACGACATAGCCGAGGAGATTGCAACGTGCGTTCAAGACGCAAATGCTTACTACGTTATTACGTTTGCTCCCCCTGCCGCTGACGGTCCCAACGAGTATCACGCACTTGAGGTCAAGATGGGCCAGCCCCATCTCAAGGCCCAAACAACGACGGGCTATTACGCCCAGCCGACGCCCAAAACCTTGAAACGGAACAAAGGAGCTTCGAGTCGGGGACCACACGAACTTAGGCCGCTTTAGGCCGCGCGTGACTTAGGCGCCCCGTCACACTTTCAGCGCGTCCAGACGGGCCTTTCACGCAGGTCGCGAAGTGATCCAAAAGGATCAGGTGTCCAACTCCTGTGGAATCCGTGCATTGACGGAGCTTGGCGACGATGGGACCCGGCCTAGAATAGGCTCGTGAATCACAGCAGCCGGCGGTCGTCGCCCCGATCCCCAACGCCAGCGAAAGCACACAAATCCCGGCAAATGTTTTGTTCCGATAAAGCCGTCGCATCGCCCCCTTCATCCCGAAACCCGATATACCACGTACCCGCCATTCTCAAACACCGGCGCGCGATCCCCCAACCGGTGCCTGCGCGATAACACAATATAATCGATGCCCAGCACCCCGTATCGCTCAACCCCCCGCGCATCGAATGGCCCATCGAACACGGCCCGCCAGCGCCGCCACCACTCCTCCCCCAACTCCGGCAAATAATTCACCTGCCCGCCGCCCTTCCAATCCACGTAGATCGCCCGTAGCGCTGCGCTGCGAAACACACCCGGCTGCAGTTGCTTGCCTGCATCGGCAAATAAAAAAACGGCATCGCGTGCTGTGGATGCGCGCGCCCAGGCCGAGAGCGTCTGCAATTCCGGCGCGTCGAGCCGCGTCCGCGCCATCTCGCCGCGTCCTGGAGGAAGCACGAAGAAGCCCGCGGCCGCCACCCCCGCCAGCGCCGCCGCACTCCATCTGAATCGCCGGCCCTCCGCCCATGCGGCGAAACTGGCGCCCGCCGCCAGCAGCACCACTGCATACCACCGGACTCCCGCATCCAACGGAATCAGGTACACCAGTACGAACCACGCCAGCGCCTCCCCGTATCGCCGCGATTGCGCGGCGGCCATCCCCGCCGCCGCTCCCGCGAATTGCGCCATCACCGTAACGAACAAAAGCGCCCGCATCGGCTGCATCTGCGGCAGCAGTACCCACTTCATCTTCTCCAGCAGCAGGTACGATGCCGGCATGCTTGCCATACCCACCAGCGGCAGCCCGATCAGGAAAAATCGCAACGCGCGCGGAACTCCCTTACGCAGCCGGGCATACGCCAGCAGCGATGCGGCGTATAAAGCGATATATTGCGGCAGCCATTCGCGCCACCATGCCGAGATCCACGAATAAGGCGCGCGCAGCCGCTGCAGGTATTCGATTGTCGAAGGAATCCGCGCGAAAAAAAGCTGCGCTTCGCTGGCGCCATCCTGGAAACGGGCAGCCACTGCCAGCACGATCGCCGCCGCCGTCAGCGGCACAAACGCCCGCCACCTGCGCCGCTCTGCGTCCGCCATCGCCAGCGCCGCGTACACACCCCAGAACGGAAACACCGTAGGCGGATGCGTCAGGAATGCCGCCGATCCTGCCATCCCCGCAGCCAGGTCCCAACCGTGCGCCGCCAGCCCGATGGCCAGCAACAGCAGCGGCAGCGCGAAGCCCCGCGGATCCGGTTCGAGTTCCACCGAAAGTACCGCCGGACCCGCAATTGTAGCGCCCAGCGACACAATCCCCGCTACCAGCAGCGCCGCCGGCGCCGTCAGTCCCAGCGCCGCCGCCATCAGGTACAGTCCCCAGATGCCCAGCGCCCGCGTCGCCAGTTGTTCGCCTTCGAGTACGTCCCGGAAGCTCAGGCCCGTGACGCGCCGCAGCGCCCGCGCCGTCTCATCGTACAGCGTGAATGACACGTGCGGCCGTTCCACTATCAGGTCGCGACCCAGCACCGTGGGGTCGCGCAGATGCTCCAGGATCGGAGCGTAGATCTGCGTATCCTGCTCGAGCCAGGTGTGGCCCGGAAACTCGAACCACGTGAGCGCGGTGAGCGCCAGAACACCGGCGGTCACCGCGAGCTTTCTCATTGTGCCGGCGTTTTCTCCAACTGCTGCTTTGTCCACACGCGCGCCGCGTCCAGCTCCAGCGATTTCGTGAAGGCCTGCCGCGCCTCGGCGTTATGGTGCTCCTTGCGCAGCGCCAGTCCCAGCCATAAGTAGATCTCCCCCGATGCGGGTGCCAGCTCCGCGGCTTTGCGAAAGTCCGGAATCGCCACCGCCGTCCCGCCGCCCATCGCCTCCGGCAGATAGTAATTGCCAACCCCCCGCGCCAGGTACGCCTGCGCCGATTTCGGATCGAGTTCCAAAGCTTTATCGATAGCCTCGCGCGCCCGCTTTCCGTACGTCAACGCAAAAAGCAAATTGGCCGGCACCACCTGCCCGCACAACGTGCCCATCACGCGATAATATTCGGCGTTCTTTGGATTGATCGCAATGGCCCGCTCCGCCGCCTCAATGCCCGATTTCGCCGCCCGCTCAGCCTGGCTCTTGTCGCGCAGTTCCAGCGACACTTCCGCCAGATACGAACAAGCCAGAGCCACGCGATATTGCGCCTCGGCATCGTGCGGCACTTTTTGCGCGGCCGCCGTAAGTTCCGAAATCTGCTTCTCAAGCGCGGGACGGTCCTGCCGGTCCCGCGCGCTATCCATCGCGCCAGGCGCGATCGCCAATGCAGCCATCAGAAAAAGCGGACCCACATTCCTATTACACCGCATTCTATACTGCCATCCACTCGTACATTCGCGGTCTTCGGCGCAATGGTAGGCAAAGTGTCGTTTGGCTTGCTGTCGGCCCAAAAACGGCAGTCTTGGCCGCTAATTTCCACGAACCCTGCGCCGCCTCGCTCCTTCATCTGAACCCCAGGGATGACTTCGGCTTGCACCGCGCTTCGTGTGTGGCCAGCGGCACGCCATCTAGTATTACTCCGTTAAGTAATGACAGAACACAAAATAGGCGTTATGTTTGGGATGACCGACGCCCAGTTGGGTCGATGTCGAAAGCGCCTGGAACAGTTTTTGGTCGATCTTTTGCAGCCAGTCGGACGTAGTGAACGCCGATAAACGTCGGCCAGGACAACGTTGAGAGTGGTGATGCGCTGCGTGAGGCCGCGCTCGATGGTGGCCCATTCCGCGCTGGTAATAATGCGCGGCAGCAGATCGTGCGGGAATATCTGCCGGTTCCTTCGGCGCGCCCGTACCCGGTAAAGGTGATGCCCTGGTTGAAGAACGAGAGGTCGGCTTCCTTCTTTGCGTGCTTCAGTTCTTCGGATGGCAGGTTCAGCAGTTGCGCTTAGGGATTCTTGTAATGCGGGCGAGGGCGTCCGCGTGTGCGGAACAGCTCGTAGTAGGCCGCATCGACCTCGTAACCGGAGAACGGCGCCGGCATCAGGCGGTCGAGAGACTGGGCAGGCATGGACATATTCGCAACGCCGTCTGGAACCGGAGACCGTTCGATGGGGAATAGCCCAGAGACGCAATGGACGAGTATGGCTCTTTCGGCACGGCGCTGCTGCTAATGTCGAGCGGGGCTGAAGCCAGGCTGAAGCCCCGCGCCGGCCAAAGCCCGCCCTCCACGATTCTATTGGGGGTAAGGATCGCCGGCGTGCGCGACACGAATATTGTGGTCGGTAAATATCGTCGGATTCGAAGGTAGCTGTACTTTCGGCATGTGGCAACTTACACAGTTCTTATTCGCCACCGGACAAGCCTTCTCGGTCGCGCCGGCCATGGCCGTACCCGCCTTCACGGCATGGCAGGCTAAACAGGCACGGTCGTAGCTCGAAACGTCGCGCACCAACTCCACATGTGGATCGTGACAAGCCGTGCAGCGTATGCGCTTGTCGTCTCCCAGGAAGCACTGGCTGTTGGCCAAACGATACGGTTGAAACCGGACATTCTTCTCGCCAAACAGGCGCTCGGTCACCACCTTCTCCCACGTGCGATGGCACTCGCCGCAAATGTTCGACATCTCTTCGGCCGCCATCTCTCCCAACTTTGGCGGAACCGGCGCCGTCTTACCCGTGGCCATCGCCTGTAGATGCGCATCCGCGCCCACGTGACAATGCTCGCAATCCAGACCTGGTTTCAGCGAAGCAAGGGTCAACTTACCGTTAATCACGGCGCGCGAGGCATGACAGCCGAAACATGCTGTGATCTCAGTGTCCGAGTTCAGCCGTCCCATGGCTTCGGTCAGATTGTGCGGTTGGATTCTTTCGTCGCCGATAGTGATTGCCAGCCCTGCGGCGTTCTCGTAATAACTTACCAGGCTCTCATAGAAGCGGCCCTGGTACTGCAGCACGAACGTCAGGTTGTTTTCCCCAAAGACGTATTGAATCGGCAGACTCAGCGCACCGGAGCCATCGCGGACTGTGTAAGTGCTCGCCCCGTTCTTGCGTTCGATGTCGTAGCGATATCCGTTCTTCTCAAAAGTCAGTTTAGGATGCTCTTGCAGCAATTTCTGGTCGGGGGGAAGTTGAATGCCGATCCCCATACCGGTTTTCGGCTGCGACTGCGCCTCCGCGCGATGGCAGGTAGCGCACGTCATAGTGCGGACGTTGCCCGGCGCGCCTTCCGCCATGACCGTCATCACCGTGCACAGCCCCGCGGCAATCCATACCGGGCAGGGTCGACGCGGCGCGGTCATCGATTCTCCGGCGGGTGGACCGTGGTTTGAGTTGCGGCTGTCTGAGCCGCCACGCTGTCTGTGACTCCAGTCGCCAAGTCCAGCGATACGCGTCTTTCCAGGCGTGCGTCTGCGCGCCGGCCCGCCCGCGAGTATGCGCCCGCCAGAGCCGCGTGATACTGCAAGTTTGCTGGTTCGAGACGCGCCGCAGCCTCCAGCCGGGGGATCGCCGCGCGCAGATCTCCGGTCCCCAGCAAGACTTGGCCATAGGCGTAATCCGACAGTGCATCGGAAGACTTGGCCGCCGCCCTCTTGGCGTATGGTGCTGCGGCGGATAGGTCCTTAGCATTCAACAGCAGCAATGCCAGCATGGCACCCGCGTCAGAATTGTCCGGATTCAGCTCCAACTCGCGCCGGAATTCCGCCATAGCTTCGTCCGGACGAACGTAACTCAAGTAAGTGCCGTATAAGTAGTGGACGCCGGCTAGAGTAGGGTGCTGCTTCACTAACTGCTGGAAACCGGCTTCGGCCTGATCGATCTCGCCTAGAATCCAGGAACGGGTGGCCGCGCCCGCCTGCGTGACCGCATCCATGCGCTCGGCCGGGCCGTCCTTGGGCAGCAGGGGCTGGTGCAGAGCGTTCAGGCCCAGGCCAGCGATCAGCATGGGTTCGTGCGCCCCGCCACGCGCATACCGTTCCAGTTCCCGCTTTCCTGGATCGAAAAGCCCCGCCCGGGTCAACAACAGCCCATAATGAAACCGGACCCCGGCCTCGACTTCCGGCGCCAGATCCTTGCCCGCCAGGCCTATCCGCAGATGGTCCAGCGCCGCATCGTATTTGCCGGTCTCGAACTCGCATAGACCCAGCAACGACCACGCCAAAGCGCGTTTGTCATCCAACTTCACGAATTCGTGGAAGGCAGTCTCGCAACCGGGATATTGATAAGTCGCGTAGGAAAGCGTTCCGAGAAACCACCAGCCCTCCAGCCACGACGCGCGCAGTTGGACCGCCTGCCGGTACAGTTCGATGGCTTCGGGGAGCCGATTGGCGCGCCGGGCTGAGCCGGCTTGCGCGGCGACCTCATCGAAGGTGGCCGATTGCCCTACGGCCGCTGCGGTCGATAGCACGGCTAGCAAAAACCGCCGCACGCTGCCCCGTAGAAATGTCAGAGCCCCCTCCAAACGCTGGCTGGGCGGCGCGCCACGTGTCCGATCGCACTTACCGCCCTTCGTTATATCTTACTCATTTTGACGAGGGGCGAGAGCGACTACTCGTGGCGCAAAGCCGTCATGGGGTCGACCCTGGTGGCGCGCCGCGCGGGGATGTAGCATGCCAGCAACGCGATCCCGAGCAGGCCCAGCCCAACCTCCGTGAAGGTAGCAGGATCGGTCGCGGTCACGCCAAACAGAAACTTGGCGATCACGCGCGTGAGGCAGATCGCCAGCACCGTTCCAATAACCACGCCCAGGCTCGATAGCTTCAGGCCCAGCGCCGTAACCAACCCCAGAATGCTGGCACGCTGCGCGCCCAGCGCCACACGTATGCCAATCTCATGCGTGCGCTCTGTCACGAAGTAAGACATCGATCCATAAATGCCGATCGCCGCCAGCAGCAGGGCAATCAGCGCGAAGATCTCCAGCAGATGCTCGTAGAACCGCGAATCGCCCATGGACTGGGCGAGAGAGTGATCCATGGTCATGACTCCGGTGACCGGCTGGTCCGGGTCCACCTCGGCGACGGCCTTCTTTACAGCCGCAGCCAAGCCGGTCGCGCGGCTCCCCAAGCCGGCGGCAGATCGCACCACCACCACCTGCGCCAAATGCGCCATGATACTGCCGCCGCGATAATCCGAGCCTTGCTGGAGATACGAAACATAGACTACCGGATCGATCTCTTTGGCCGCCAGATACCATTTCACATCGCCGACCACTCCCACAATCTGCCGCGGTTGTTTCTGGTCCATGTCCATGAATCTCAGCCGCAACTGGCGGCCGATGGGATCTTCGTTTGGAAAGTAGCGCCGTGCGAACGCTTCGCTGATCACCGCCGCCCAGGGTGCGCCGGGCTGGTCGGAGTTGTTCAGATAGCGGCCCTGCTTCAGCGGAATCCGCAAGGTCTGGAACAGCGCGGGACTGACTTCGCGAAAAACGGCCATGGGCATCTTATCCGGCGGTGGCGCCGGCCGGCCCAGCACCGAAAAGCCGTAGCCGAAGGCGAATGGCGTAAAATGCCCGCCGAGTCCACGCCGGGGATGGCTGCAACCTTCTCCAGAACGCGACGGTAGAAGGTCGAAACCAGAGGCGTCGCGCGCTCGATGTCGCCGCCCGGCAGTCGCTCGACATAAGGCGCGCCTTCGGACACCGATAGTTCGAATTTCATCACATTGGCGGGATTGAAGCCGGGATTGACCTGCTGCAAGCGCAGCACGCTGTTGATCATCAGGCCGGCCCCCACCAGCAGCACCATCGCCAAGGCGATCTCAGAGACCGCCAGAATATGGCGCATGCGACGGCCGCCTACGCCCGCGGTGGTCCGGCGCTCGCCCTCGCGCAAAGCCAGATTCAGATCGGTGCGCGCTGCGTGAAAAGCGGGCGCCGCGGCCACCAGAACGGCGGTCGCCAGCGAAACGCCCACTGTGAACAGGAGCACGCGCATATCGATGGCGATACTGGCGGCATTGGGAAAGTCTCCAGCCAGCGCGCGAAACAGTTGAATGCCGCCCCAGGTCAGCCCAATGCCCAGGGCCCCGCCCGCCAAGCCAAGCAGACCGCTCTCTACCAGCATTTGCCGCATCAATCGCCGGCTGCCCGCGCCCAGGGAGGCGCGCACCGCAAATTCGGTGCGGCGGGTCTCGGTGCGCGCTTGCAGCAGATTCGCGGCGTTCACGCACGCAATCAGCAAAACACACACAACCGCCCCCAAGAGCGGGTATAGATAACCTCCGAACTCCCGATACAACGCGTCGTGCAGAGGCACTACGCGGGCCCCCACGCCCTTATTCGTCGCCGGATAAGCCTGCTCGAGGCGGCGGGCAATCACGTTCATCTCGGTCTGCGCCTGGTTTTGGGTCCCGTCAGGTTTCAGGCGGCCCACCGCGAAAAGCCAATGATCTTTTCGTTCCGAGTAGCGGCTGCTCTCCGCGTTGATGGGAACCCACAGGTCCAGCGGATCTCCGTAGAACGTGCCAAAGCTGGGCGGCATCACACCCACCACGGTCGACAAAACGCCGGAGATCTTGAAGGTTTGGCCCAGCACCTTGGGGTCGCCGTGAAACCGCCGCTTCCAGAAAGCCTCGGTGAGGATCACGGTCTGGCTCAAATCCTGCGCCTCACTGGCCGTGAACGTACGCCCGAGCATGGGACTGACCCGCAGCAGGTGAAAGTAATTCGGTGTCACAAACTGCGCACGGGCCTGCTCCGCCACTCCGGCCGCGGACATGGGCGTATCTTCACTGCCGCTGGTCAAGGCGATGTCTTCGAAAACGCGGCTTTGCTTTCGCCAATCGGCCGCGTCCGCGATAGCCGGCGTGTTTTCGGCATTGGGCCGCCCCGGCTCGGTTTCCCAGATTCCCATCAGCCTTTCGGGATGCTCGTAAGGCAGCGGGCGATACAGGACCGTGTTCAGCACGCTGAATATGGTGCAGTTGGCTCCGATACCCAAAGCCAGCGAGAGCACCACCACCGCTAAGAACGCCGGACTCTTGCGCAGCGCGCCGCATAGCCGGCATCCTGCCAGAGCGTTTCGAGCAGAGCAAACGTCCTCATTTCGCGGGTCTCCTCCTTCAGAAGTGTCGGGTTGCCGAAGCGGAGGAGCGTGGCGTGGTGCGCATCTTCCGCGCTGAAGCCCAGGCTCTGGTGCTTGCGCTCGCGCATGGCCCGATGGAACTCCAGCTCATCCTCCAGATCGCGGTCGAACGCGCGGCGGTGGACCAGGGCTTTGATCCGCAGCCGCAGGTTCGTCCACCATGCGCGCATATCACGCCTCCATAATGCGGGCGACGGCGGCCGCCATGCGTTGCCAATGAGCCGCCTCCTCGTTGAGTTGCTTGCGCCCCGCGGCGGTCAACCGGTAGTAGCGAGCACGCCGGTTGTTTTCCGAGACGCCCCATTCGGCCGCCACCAGTCCACGCAGTTCCAGGCGATGCAATGCGGGATAGAGGGCTCCTTCTTCGACGCGCAGTACGTCTTCGGTGGTCTCCTCGATAAACTCCGCGATGGCATAGCCGTGCATGGCACCGCGCATGAGGGTTTTCAGCACGAGCATGTCGAGGGTGTCGCGCAGCAGTTCGCCGGGCCGGGTGTCAGGACGTCCCATAATGTCCTTAGGGGAGGATAACACCACTAGCCGGCGAATGCAAACTCTCTTATCCGGATAGCGAGACGGCCGTGATTTGCGTTGCGACTTTATGGACTAATGCGCACGTGTCACGATTTCTCATAGGCGCGCAGGAACTCCTCCCTCGCAATGCCGGCCTGCATTAGGATTGTGCGCAGGGTGGATGCCTTGATAACCCGGTGGTTTGGCATGCTAAGGCAGTCCGCGCCGCCTCCGGGCCGCGGGCGCCGCAAGGCGATATGTTCAGCTTCGCGCACCAACTCAAATCCAAGGGCGCGAAATGCCCCGACGACTCTGGCTTTAGGAGCATCGACCGGAAACTTGGCCATCAGGCGGAGATCGTTGCCTCCGCTATAAAGGCCTCGATCAGAGGCGAGTCATCCGGCAGCAGAACTTGATCGCCAAACGTCTCGATGTGGAATCGGATGGCCGATTTGACATCCGCGAGGGCTTCCTCGTAGCTGTTGCCTTCACCAACCACGACGCCCTTTAACCCGAGGGGATAGGCAACATAGCCGTCGGAGTGCTGCTCCACGATTATCTTGAATTGTCGAGCCATACTTGTCTGAAGTCTACCACGGGCCGCCGGGCATGGCCCGCGCGCGCGTGGATAGTTAGCCGCCAGAATACTATTCGTCGCGCAATGCAGCCATCGGGTCCAGCTTCGACGCTTGGCGCGCGGGCACAAAACTGGCCGCAGCGGCGACCAGCGCCAGCAGCACGCCCGCCGCGAGCAACGTGGGCGGATCGTACGGCTTCAATCCAAATAGCAGCGAGCCGGCGCTACTCCCCGCAGCCAGGGATACCGCCATGCCGATGGCGATACCGATGGCCAACAGGTGCGCGGATTCACGCATCACCAACGCGACAATCTGCACGCGTTTCGCGCCCAGCGCCACGCGGATGCCGATTTCGTTGCGGCGCCGGGCAACCATGTAAGAGATTACGCCGTACAGCCCGATCATCGCCAGCACGGCCGCCAGGATGCCAAAGAATCCCGTGAGCATAGCCATCAGCCGATCGGGCGCGAGTCCGTTGTGGACGTCCTGCTCAAAGTCGCTGAGCTCCGCGATCACGTCGGAGTGCGTGGCGGCCAGCCTGCGCTTGATGGTCGAACTCAGCGCGGCTGCCGGTATGTTCGAATGGATCAACAGGCCGGTCCAGGGACCAGGCGAGGGCAGTTGCGAGGCCGGCTCGAAAGTCATCGGGGGCGTCTTGCCGCGCAAATCGTTGTATTGCGTGTCCGGGATCACGCCGACGATCTCGTAGAGAGTGGTCGGATAGTCCCCTTCCTGCATCCCGCGGAACGTCTGCCCGATGGGATCGGCGCTGCCCACCAGCCTGCGCGCGAAGGTCTGGTTCACGACCGCGACGCGCGTGGAGGCATTGGTATCGTTGCGGTCGAAGCCGCGGCCGCGCACCACCGGAATGCCCATGGTGTTGAAATAGCCGGGACTCACCCAGGTGAACTTCGAGGTGGCTTCGACCGATCCGACACGCACGTCGTGCTCCCAGCTGGATCCCAGCAGCGGGACGTTGGAGGTGGTTGCGGCATCCAGCACGCCGGGCGTGGCGCGCACTTCTTCCAGCAATTGCCTTTTGTACTCCAACCAACGATCGGGTGGCAGATTGGATTGCCAGAATCCCAGGAAACCGGCGGTAATGCCGCCCACCCGCATGCCCGGATTGAAGGTCATCAGGTTGCGGAAACTGCGCACGAACAGCAGCGCGCCGACCAGCAGCAGCAGCGATACCGAAATTTGCGTGACTACCATGATGCGCTCGAGTGAGAGCCGTTCCCGTCCCGCGGTCATGCCACGGCCGCCGGTTTTCATGGCCTCGGCTGGCTGTGAGTTGCTGGCGCGCAACGCGGGCAACGCACCAAAGATAATGCAAGCCAGAATCGCAGCCGCCGCGGCGAAGAGCAGCACGCGCCAGTCGGTCGTGGTGTGTAGGTTGACCGGACTGTCCTCCGGCGCGATGGACCAGATCAGCACGCGGCTCAGTGGTCCGGCCAGCGCGATGCCCAGAGCGCCGCTGGCGAGAGCGAGCAGCCCGCTTTCCGCGAGCAGGTGCCGCAGCAGCCGGCCGCGCGAGGCGCCCAGCGCCAGGCGTATCGCGATTTCACGCCCGCGCGCGCTGGACCGCGCGAGCATCAGGTTGGCCAGGTTGGCGCAGGCGATCAAGCAGCACCAGTCCGGTGATTCCCAGCAACAGCCAGAGCGATTTATCGTATCGATCGCGCAACTGGCTGACACCGCCCGAGGCCGGATACACAGCCAGCCGGAAATGTTTGTACATCTGGAGGGTGCGCGGGTCGCGCCCCGGAGGGATGGTGGCTTCGAAGATACCCTGGCTCAAGACGTCCATGGCCGCGGAGGCCCGCTCGATCGTCCCGCCGGGCCTGAGGCGGCCCATCACGGACACTTCGAAAATGTCGCGCCGCAATCCGTCCTTCGGCTGGCAGAACGGCAGGGCGAGATCGAACTTTTCACCTACGGCCATGCCGAAGAACTCCGGCGGTGTTACTCCGACAATCTCCAGCAGTTCGTTGTCCGCGTACAACTTGATACCGGATGCGATGTCCCGCCCGCCCAGTTCGCTCTGCCAATATGCGTAGCTGGCCACCGCGGTCGAGGACGGGCAGGCGCCTTCATCCTGCGCCCCCAGCAGCCGCCCGCGGAACGGCGGCACACCCAGCACACGGAAAAAATCGCCGCTCACCTGCATCTCGTCGAAGTGCCGCATCTCGCTGCCGCGGCCTACGTAGCGCTGGTTTGCGCTCCACGCGAAGGTTCCTGCGAAGGCCTGTTGCTTATCGCGACGACCAGTAGTACTTCTTCCGAACGGCGCTCGATGGCATGGGCGATGGTGTGGCCGTGGGCGGGACCCGGCGCCAGCGTCTGGAGTATCAGCATGTCCAGCGTGCCTTGCAGAATATCGGTTTGTGCGGCTTTCTTGCGCATGGCGCCAGCCTGTCGTTCCGCTCCGGCAGAATCTCTACTGGAACAAGCCTGCAGTTATATACGCCGCATGAGTGGAAAGGTTACCAAGGTTTTTTCGGTCGCGTGAGAGTTCGCCGGAATTCAGCCATGCATGAATCGTGGCCTGTCACACAATCTCGGCGTCGGAAAGACCCGTGGCGGCATCTGGATTGCTCGGCCAAGTCCGATGCTTAAGGCCTCCATCTTCGCGCCGGTGATCCCGCTGCTGCTGACCTGCGTACGGCTTCTACCCGGTTATGCCGTACTGACACACGAGGCGGTCATCGATTCCGCCTGGGACAATATCAAAGCGGTGCTTCTGCAGCGCTTTCCCGCCGCCACGGCGGAAGACCTGAAGAAAGCGCATGCATTCGCATACGGCGGCTGCATTATCCAGGACATGGGTTACTATCCTCTCGGGAGCCACTATTTCAGTGACCTGGCACACTACGTTCGCAGCGGTGACTTCGTCATGGCCCTGCTGCGCGACGCGCAGGACGTGGATGAGATGGCTTTCGCGCTCGGCGCCCTGGCTCACTATGCCGCCGACAGCAACGGGCATCCCATCGCCGTGAACCGTGCAGTCGCCATCGGCTATCCCAAACTGCGCGCCCGGTTCGGCGACGACATCACTTATGCGGAGAACCCTGCGGCGCATTTGAAGACCGAGTTCGGCTTCGATGTCGTCGAAGTAGCGCAGGGCAACTATGCCGCCGAGAATTATCACGACTTCATTGGGTTCCAGGTCTCCAAAGAGTTGTTACAGCGTGCCTTTCAGGAGACCTATGCACTGGAATTGAAGAAACAGTTTACAAGCCTTGACCTCGCGTTGGGCACCTATCGGCACACCGTCAGCACGATTCTGCCGGAGGCCGCCAGGGTGGCCTGGGTGCTCAAGAAGAACGACATCGTGCAAGCGCGCCCCGGCATGACTAAAGAGAAGTTCCTCTACAACATCAGCCGCTCCAGCTATGAGAAGGAGTGGGGCAATAGTTATGCGCGGCCGGGAGTAATCGCGCACATGCTGGCCTTCCTGATACGAATTGTCCCCAAGGTTGGCCCCTTCAAAAGCATCGCGTTCAGGCCGCCCACGGCGAAGACTGAAACGCTGTTCATGCAGAGCTTCAACCGGACCGTCACTGTTTATCGGGCGCTCCTGGCGGATGTGGGTGGGACCCAGTTGCACCTCGCCAACCTGGATTTCGACACAGGCCAGCCCACCCGTGCGGAAGAATACTCGTTGGCGGACGAGACTTACGCCAAGCTATTGCGCGATCTCGACAAGCAACAATTTCGGGGACTTACTCCGGAGTTACGTGCAAACCTGCTGGCATTCTATCAGGATCCTCAGCAGTTAGCAGCCGCTGCGAAGAGCGCCACGAATAAGTCTCAAAAAGCGTGGTCCGAGACGGTCGCTGCACTGGATCGCCTGAAGGCGCTTACCACGACCGCACAGACAACCGCCTTAGCTCATTAGACTGGCGATCTCCTCGACTTGCTTCAAATGGTTCCGGTCATGTCCGCCCATGGTTTCCACTATGATTCCGAGCGTCATATCGCCGCGTTCGGGATGACTCACTGTCCGCGCCAGATCCGCCGCGCTGAACGACCGCACCAGTGCCAGGTTCCATTGCCGCAGCGCTGCGAACGTGGCAAGAGCGGCCGCCATGCTGTAACCGGCGTACCTCTCTGCCCACGCCTCTTGGTCAAACGGCTGCATCACATGGCGATCTTCGGCCAGCGTCTGGCGCAGCCGGAAAGCGAATGCCACTTCGCAATCAGCCAGATGGCAGACGATCTCCCGCGCGCTCCATTTGCCTGGCGCACGCGGCTGTTCGGCACGTTCGCTGCCGATCGCATCGATCAATGCGTGCAGCTTCGCCGGCGTGGCCGCAATCACTTCCACGGGATCGAGTTCGCCTAGTTGGGAAGCATAAGGATTGAGCATATCGACTGACTCTCTATTGTATGAAATCATGGATGAAAGCGTTGTCCTGTTCATCGCGTAGATCGGTTGTGTCGCCCAAGACAGTCCGATAGCGAAATGCCGGGCCAAGAGCGACTGGATGCCCCATCCAGTTCGCAGGGTCCGTCCAAAGTATCGGCCGCTCCGCCATAGCCTTCCTGAGATCGTCCAAGTCCCAATGCAGCGCGATGCCCGGAATCACGGCATCAAACAAGTCGGTGTTCATGGAATTCTCCAATGCAGCCCGCAGACTGTACGGTGTGCGATCGAGCCAGACCTTACCGATCCGGGTGTCAACCGCCGCCGCCAGCAGTAGCCAGATTCCTTTGACGCCGCGGGCGGCCGCTCGAATCGAAGACGCGTCTACATCGCTGCGCGCCGCGAGAAGGTCAATCCCACGCAAGATGTCG
This sequence comes from Bryobacterales bacterium, assembly GCA_963818855.1. Classification (GTDB taxonomy): domain Bacteria; phylum Acidobacteriota; class Terriglobia; order Bryobacterales; family Bryobacteraceae; genus Bog-159. The sequence goes on from CAWFUH010000004.1 coordinate 259,102, forward strand.
TGTGCGCGCATGGCGGGCAAGTTACGGCCTATCTGGTCGGCGCGCGCGTTGGTCTGCCAATTCCCCACGTATGGGCGTTCGCCCTCGCCTGGAGAGTTGCGCGGTTCCAGTTCGAGAACCACTCGCCCAGTCTTGGCAATCGTCTCCGCCAACGAGCGATCCGCTACCACCAGCACCGCCGGCTTTCGCCCGCTGGAGTGCGGAATGTAAAGCTTCCCGCCAATCTCAACACCTGCCTCGCTTTCGAAATTGACCTGCTGGCGAAGCAGATCAGGGCCGTCAGACTCATCGGACGCCCTCGCTTCGAGTGGGGCGCCGTCTGAAGGGATGTTCAGCCTGCGCAGCTCGGCTAGCAGTTCAGGTATGGTTCCCTGCCCCATCTTGGCGCGAAACTCGTCCGAGATGAGCTGATAGAGTTTCCGGCTGCCCGGTTCGTCTTCGACATGACCGCTTGCCGTTACCAGGAGTTCGGCATTGGTATAAAGTTTCACCGCTTGTTCGTGAACATCCCCCTTGCCATCCTTCAGCCAGCGGATCAGCCACTCATAGATAGCATCCCGCGTTTCGAGCGGAGTGCCATGCGGGCCCGGTCCGACAAAGAAGCGGAGCTTATCCGCAGCGCCGTAGAGGCCAAACCACCGGCGGGCTTCCTCATAGACCAGCTTGGCCCCGGCGGGCGTGAAATAGTCGCCTTCGGTCGCCAGGATTAACCAGGGGGTCGGAGCCGACAACTCGATGTAGTCCGCCATATCCAGCCCGCTCGAAAGGAGCCGCGGCGGGCTCATCTCCGAATCGGGGTTCGGGCCCGCAAACAACAGCCGGTAAGAATTGACAAAGCAGGCGGGCGCCACCGCCTTCACCCGCGGGTCCAGCGCGCCAATGAACGTAGTCAGTGCCCCGCCCCCCGAGCACCCCACTGCCCCTAAACGTTCGGGGTCTACTTCGGGCCGGCTGACCAGATAGTCCAGGGCTCGTTTCGCATCCCAAATGAAGTAGCGAGCCACGCTCTCGCCAATTAGAATGCTCTGCGCGCCCGCCTGGATGTGCTCCGGGACTGACCACCCTGCCAAGGCCCGGTCCACTTGCCGATCATAGGTCTGCTCTCTTTCGCCTTGGCCCACGGGATCGAAAGCCAGTATCACGAAACCTTTCAATGCCAGGTTCGCCGCCAGTAACTGCCCTTCCGGCTTGCCCTCTTGCGTGTGACCCGCCTGTAAGAGCACCCCGGGATAACGACCGGACTGGCTGGGCAGGTAAAGATTGGCGGTGACATAAAACCCCGGTAAGCTCTCAAAGATGACCTTCTCGATCACATAGTTCTCACTTTGGAGACGGCCGGTAATTCTGGGATTCAGCGGGCCGTTATAGTCGGGCAAACCGCCGATCAGAGATAAAAAGGTTTGGCGGACCCACTGCTTCCTGCGTTCCGCGTCCGCGACATTATGGATTTCGGCAATTGCATTTTCTCGTTTCTGCAGTTGCTGCTGCGCGATCTGGTCCATCCACCGCAGCAGGGGATCTGGCGCAGGCTGTTGAGCTGAGAGAGGCGAGAGACTGAGAAGAGTCGCGCCCAGCAGGCAGATGTTCGAAGATTTCATAGGACCTTAGTGCCGGGCTGGTTCGGGCCCCAGTGTCTTAGCCAGATACTCCACGATCAGCTTGACCTGGGCGTCGGACGCCTGCGCTCCGCGAGCCACCATGGCCTCGACCACCGCATTCCATTCCGTGCCGCTCATCCGCTGGGTCGTCACTACCTCCGTCGAGTGACAACCGGTCCCGCAAGTCTTCTCGACCAATGCCTGCGCCCCGCCCACCGGCAGCGGCGCCGGCCTGAATCCGCCGACCTTAGGCACCCCGCGTCTTGCCGCAGCGGCGGCGGCGACAGCCTTCGAAACCGAAACCGGCAGCGGCCGCCGGTCCACATCCGGCAGCGCGAACGCAACGAGGCTATTGCTCACCCCTCCCGCCAGAAACCCGCCGCCCCCCGCCGCCATCAGCGCCACATACTGCCGCCGGTCTCTACCCATGTATGTGATCGGGGTGGTGTGCCCACTCGCCTCCAACTTCACTTCCCAAAGCAGCTTTCCTGTCCGCGAATCAAACGCCCGAAACCGGGAATCATTGGTGGCCCCAATGAACACCAGCCCACCCGCCGTCGCGATGCTGCCGCCCAGGTTCAGCGTCCCCGTATCACGTACCCCGATCGCCTCCAGCGCCTCGATCCTGCCCAACACCGACCGCCACGCAATATCGCCCGTAGCCAGATTGACTGCGACGAGTTCTCCAAAAGGCGGATTCTGGCACGGTATACGGGTCTCCCGATCCCAAAACCGCGCGTACGGGCCGTAGGCCGAGGTCCGCATGTACTCCGCACCCCGCTTCTCCATGTGGCCCCACTGTCCCACGTTCATCACGTTCACGAACAGCAAACCAAGCGACGGATCGACCGACACGCCGCCCCAATTTCCGCCTCCCAAGGTACTCGGAAAAAATAACGCGTTCCCTTCCACCGGCAGTGGTGTGTACGGCCCGCCAATCTTCATCTGATTCGATTCGAACAACTCTTTGCAAAAGCGCGCGTGCTCCGGCGACCGGTCATACATTTCTTCGATGCGAAACGTGTTCTTCGCCAGCGGTGGCGGCTTCAGAGGAAACGGTTGAGTCCTGGCGGTCACTTCACCAGGCACCGTCGATTGGGGCACCGGGCGCTCTTCCATACCGTAGACAGGCTCCCCTGTCACCCGATTAAACACAAACAACAAACCCATCTTCGTAATCTGCGCCACGGCCGGAATGGTTCCGCCACGGCGGCCGCGGTGAATGTCGAACAGCGCCGGTGGCGCCGCCAGATCGTAATCCCACACATCGTGATGCACCAACTGCCGGTACCACTTCACCGTGCCGTTGCGTGCGTCGAGCGCCACCAGCGAATTGCCGTACAGTCCGTCCCCGATTCGATCCGCGCCATAGAAGTCGGAGGTAGGCGCACCCAGGGGCGCAAAAATTATCCCACGCTCCACATCAATCGTGAAGAAACCCCACACATTAGTGCCCGATCGATTCTTCCAGCCTCCCGCGGGCCAGGTCTCCGATCCCACTTCGCCTGGCCGTGGCACCGTGTGGAAGGTCCATAGCAGCCTTCCCGTCCTGGCATCCCAACCGCGAATGTCCCCGTAAGCGCCCGCACTCGGCGAACCCTCTCCGTTGCTGCAACCCGTAATGACGATGTCGCCAAACACGGCTGGCGGCGACTCCAACGCATACCGTCCGTCCTTCAATCCCCCCAGAACGCCTGGCTTCAAGTCCACGCGCCCTTCGTTTCCGAATCCTGGAGCAGGCTTACCGGTGGTCACATCCAGTGCTAACAAGAAATGGCCGTTGCCGGCGAACACCCGCGAATGCACATTGCGGCCACCCGGCCAATATGCCAATCCCCGAAGAGCCATCGCCGCGGCGTCATACTTCCAAAGCAACTCGCCGGTTTCCGGAACCAGCGCGTATACGCCATCGGGTGCCGTGGTATACATCACCCCATCCACAACGATGGGCACCGCTTCCGATCCCGGCTTTCCGGTACGAAGCGTCCACGCGGGTCTCAGTCGTGCGACATTGCCCGTGTGAATCTGCCGCAAGGTGGAAAAGCGCATGGCGCCCGGATCGTTTCCGTAAGATGGCCAATCGGTCTGGGCCCACGCGCTCACACAGAGCCACAGCAGCACGGCACATCGCGTCACTTCATTACTGTAGCCAATTCTGACCGTCACTGAGCCGCGACCGTCAGGGAGTGGGTTCCCCAGCACGTGGCGGATACCATCAACGCGGAGCTGGCGAATCGCGGCCACGCCTGCCCGTACTTTTACTTCTCTGGCGGCGAAGCCGGTGGCTGGCTGGACCGGACCGTGCGAGCCCCAAGATCAGTAGTCTGACGTTGGAGCAGTGGATCGAAGAGTACGGCAAACCGAAAAAACGGAATGCGAAAATCTTGAAGTCCGCGAAGGGCATGTAATGTTCCCGCCACTGATATCACTATGAGATGCGATGAAACATGATGAAGCAATCCGCGACCGCGAGATGCTGCCAACCCGTAGCAATGCGGACCGACGGCCCTGCCAGTGTGGGGTGTGCCGGGTCTGCATTAGCAACGCCCGCTGGGAACGCCTTTATAACGAAAAGTTTGCCGATCCGGCTTACTACAGCGGACTGCGGTTCTCGAACAGATCCCCGATAACTGGCTTTTAGCGCATGAGGCGACCCGCGTCAGGTTAAAGTGGTCCACGAAATTGTCGGCGTTCCATTGACCTACTTTCGGATCCTGGCTGCGTGCGAGTTTGCCGGGGCGTTAGGACTTGTGGTTGGAATCTGCTGGCCGATAATCGGAACCGCCGCGGCAATCGGTCTCGTGCTCTATTTCGTGGCCACCTTCGTGTCCCATCTCCGTGTCGGCGATGTCAAAGGCATTGGGTCCGCCGCATTCATGTTGGTGCTTGGCGCGGGGGCGCTTGCCTTTCGGGTCCTGACAATTGTGCCATGATCCCGTCATGACCGTCCCCGCTCTGTCCCTCTCCCCTGATGGTTCCCCAGAGTCTAGTACTGACTTGCATAAATAACAGTTAATAGAAATAAATCGGGCATGTCCCGATCAAAGAGGGCTGAAATAGAACAACGGCTGGCGGATCGCGCCCGGATCATTCTAATGTCTCACGAAGGCGTTGCGGTTGTGGAAATTGCCAAGAGGTTGCGCACACGACTGGCGCGTTTTTCTAAAATGGCGGCAGCGCTTCGTGCGGGACCGTTTGAATGCGCTGTCAGACGCCGCCCGAACCGGCAAGCCTCGGCAGTACGACCGGGAAACCGACCGGCGCGTGCTGGCGCTGCTCGATCAGGACCCGCCGCGCGGCTATGCGCAATGGAACGGCCGCTCGTTGGCGGAGGCTTTGGGCGACGTCAGTGCGGATCACACGTGGCGGATTTTGCGCAAGTACAAAATCCAGTTACAGCGGCCAGGGTTTTCTCCGCCTCCCAGATGGCAAAGCGGTGAACGGTTTCAGCCACTGCTATAAGCGACACGGTACCACGACCCTTTTTGCCGCCCTAAACATCCGGACCGGCCAAGTGCAGACTGGCAATTACCCGCGGCGCCGCCGCCGTGAGTTTCTGGACTTTATGAACGGAATCGTAGCGGACCACCCGAACTGAATGATTCACGTGGTGCTGGACAAACCTGCATACCCACAAGCCCAAGCAGGACCGATGGCTGCAATCGCATCCCAATGTCCACTTGCACTTCATCCCCACCTACAGCTCCTGGCCCAACCAGGTGGAGTGCTCGTTCAGTATTATGAGCCGCGCGGGACCTCGCGGTGCCAGCTTCACCTCGCCCCGCCAGCTCAGGGATGCCATTGACGCCATTGTAGAGGTTTACAATCCGAAACCTTCGCCCTTCGAGTGGACCAAGGCTATCGTCCACCAGTCCAAAGCCCCAACGGATTTACTCTTATTTATGCAAGTAGATAACACATCAGGCGCATGCAAAAAGGAAGTTTGACCGGGCTTCCCGGCAATCGCTGTGATGTGGTGAATTCCCAGGATGTACTTGGTCATCGGCCGGTCACGACCTCGCTTGGCTCTCTGGCGGAGACGGCCGCGTCGGGCCAGCCATACTTTGGGGGAGACCGGTCGGCCCTCCACACAGGTGTTTGGTTGTAGCTGCCCGGTCTTTCCGGATCAAAACCCGGTCCATGGAAGTGTAACCGAGGGTCATAGCAAGCACGATCAGTGCGCCAGGAATTACCGGCGGACTGGCTGCGGGAATGTCGAAATAACGGCACCCCGCGCCGATTATGAAACTGAACACAAAACCAATTGCAATTTTCACGATTTGTTCCCTTCGGAAAACAAGTGCTCGCGAGCGGCCGCGCACACCGCAGCTATGCCACAGGCGACCGCGAGCGGTAGTGAGATCGAATAATCCAGCATGCGAGCACCCGCTGAGGCTCCGCAGATCTTCGCCAGAATTGCGGCGACACGCCGCTGCCAGCGTGGATTCTCTCCGCCCGCCAGGCTTGAGTCGGCTGCCAGGCCGGTGATCGTCAATGTCAACACCGTCGTGGTCATGTCCGGAACCGCGAGCTTTCTGACGATTGCGTTTCTCAGCCCCATGGCGACCCCAGTTGAGACGATGACGGCATGCAGTTGCAGTGGATTGCTTAAGGCACTCGAACCGGTCCCCGCAGCCGTCACCGCAGCGACACCAAGAAGGAGCGCTTCCAACACAAACGCCCGGTCTGCCTAACGATGCCAAATGGACTCCTCAGGCCATTCGACCGCCGAGTACAGCCCCCGACAAGAATGCGAGCAACGCCACAGCGGAACGCGAGATGGAGAGCCCCGGAACCCCGGCGAATGCAAACCCGATCAGCACCAGATTGCCCGTCATATTGGCCGTGAAGACACGGCCCAACGCGAGAAAACTCACCGCATCGACGATTCCGGTTACCACGGTGATCGCCAGGAGAATTCTCACCGGCGCCTTCATATTCACAGGGACCGGTCCGCTCATCCGCTCGGCCATGGTCTTGTCCAGACTCGCTAAGTCGCCCACGAGGTCCATTCCCCCTGCCGATCGCGCACCCATTTTGTCTTGATTCCATCGTTCTTGCCGCTAAATCCCTTCCGCTACGGCAAATCGCGCCAGTTGATTAGCCGGACCAGATGGCTTTTGCCAATATACGTTCCATCAGAATTTGTACCCCGCCCAAAGCTCCGTGTAATTGATGTTCCGACCTGGTGCGGCCTGCTTGAGGAAATCGCCAGCGAAGAAGACTCCGTAATCGGCCTGCAGATAGACATGACGATCGATCTGCCATCGGGCTTCAACTCCGGGACGGTAACCGACAAACCGGGCTCGGCTGTCGCCCGCCGGCACCAGCAGGAAGCCGGGAACTGCATAGACTCCGTCGTACAGGCTCTCTCGCCATTGCACCACTAGATCGGTCGAAATCGACACACCTCGTGGAAGCCAAGTCTGAAGGCGCGGGTGTACGTCGATGAAATTCACCGGGCCGGGCCCGGTGTCTGCCAGGACGCCGAAGTAGTTTCCAACCGGAAAGATCGGATTGAAAGTGCCCAGTGCGGCCTTGCCAGGATTGTCTCCACTCGAGATGTCGGCCTTGAAGCTGATGCGAGGTCGCAGTGGCGCGGAGGGAAAGCTGTAGCCTGTATCCGAGGCGAAGGTCCAAGCTCGAATTCCGTCCGCACCGAAACTGCCGAACTGCCATACACCCTCGTAGTCGAAATCCCAATCGTGTTCCTCTGTGGCAGGTGGACGCCAGAGGCGTACGCCCAGGGTCTCGCGGTTTTCCGTTGCAGTGCCGCGGTTGAACGTGGCAGCCTTACGGTCCAAGCCCAGATAGTAGCTGTCGATTGATACTCTCCGCCGCAACGGACGTGTTGCGTACACGCCCCAGAAGGCGGTCTGATGATCGGGAACGTTATTGAAAAAGCCCGGCTTGTCGATGTCCGGACGAGTGGCGAACAGGTCGACCCTCCATTCACCGGCTCTACCTTTCACCTTTGCCCCATCGAAGCTCTGCCGTACGTTCGGACCCTCTCGGACCGAAACCAGCCGCCCCGATCCGTAGTTCAGCTCCTGCCGGCCCGCCTGCAACACAACCAAATTATCGCCGATCGATGTGCCAACCTCGACGAATGCCGCTTCGAAATCCAACTTCTTCTCGTCGATCGGCCTGGGCCCGCCTTTGCGGAACGATTCCAGCCGCTCTTGACTTGCACGAATGCGCGCACATGCTTTCCCAAGTGCCAGTCCGTATGCAGCATGTATCTTTCGAGGAAGAAGGTATTTGTATAGGGTTGCTTGCCCCAGTCGTCGTTGCCCACTTGCTCGAAGGCCTCGCGCGCCTCGCCACCGATCGTGAGGAACCAGCCTTCAGGTCCCAGCGGGATATATTTGATTGGGTCCCAGAAGTCTCGCCGAAGCGATGGGTCCTTCAGAAAACTCCAGTTTTCGTCTTCCGGCAGGAGAGTGTAAGTGCGATCCGGTTCCGCGGAACTCGAGGGCAGGTCCGCTTGCGCCTGCGCAGCAGGAATCGCAGCAGCTAGTGCGAGCATCCAAGCGGAAACGTTTCGCATTCAGTGTCACTTCTTCGAGGCTGTGGAATGGATTTCAGCGATGTATCCGCCCGGAAACTGCACCATCGCAGAGTTCCGTCCGCCGGCTGAGAACGGCCCGTCCAAGACCGAGACACCCGCGGTCTTCGCTTTCCCGAGAGTATCGGCCAGATTCGCGACTTCATATCCGGTCATCTCGCGGCCATACGGATACGGAAGATGGCCGTCGGTAACAAGCACTGCCATCGCGCCAAAGACTGAAGAAATCCGGACCCGGCGATAGGTATCCGAAGCGCGGCCAATCTCGACGCCCGGCGCGTGGGCATTGTCCGACGCAACCTTCCCGTGTGAGAATCGCGAGAAAGCTGTGAACGAATGCGGCTACCCGTTCCGGAGAAACGTAGACGCGGTTCTCCGGAATGGTTTGGAGCGCCGGGTACGAAGGCGGCGTTGTATGCCAATAGAGTTGCACATTCACGGCGCCGGGCCACTGGATTATGGCGTCCTTGCCGACCGGATCGTCGAACGGGCTCACGAGAACATCCGCGCCGTCAGCCTGCGCCGCCCGAACCGCGGCATCCAGGTTGGTCACGAGATAACCCGTCCGTTCGACTCCGAACGGGTAAGGCACGGGTGTTTTGAATCCAAAGACCGAAAGAGTTCCGACCGGCGTCAGAACAAGTTGCGACATCGTCTTGCTCGGAGTCGGAGTTACCGTGAAGATGCCCTGCTTCGTTGCGGTCCCGCCGAACGTGGCCAACAGGCTGGCCACAAACTTGTCGAAGTCCTCCGGCTGGACATACACGTGAGTCGTGTCGTACTGCGCGCCGACGCCAAAGTTGGGATCCGCGAGCAAAGCGAACGCCACGATGATCGAGAACAGGGCAAAAGGCGGTCACCAGCAATCGTTTCATATGCGTTTGATGCTCCTTTCCGACGAGCGGACCGTGTTAAAAGGCCCAACAGAGGCAACCGAATCCCCCGCCATATTGGTGATCATGACACCGATGTTCGCTGCGATGCGCAAGCTCAAGAGACGAGCAGGCCATAGCCGGCGATGTCGCGGGTTTGAAGTAGCCGCCATAGGCCGCCACCGGAGACCATTCCGGCAGCACAGGCGGAATCGGCGGTGCGAGCGCGGCGAACTCCTCTGCGGCGTATACCGTTTTGCCGCCGACGATCGTCAGCACTGATTCGAGGTTCTTGATCTCCTCTTCAGCGACCGAAAAGTAATCCGCGGAAAGCACTGCGAGGTCCGCAAGTTGGCCCGGAACGATCGACCCTTTCGACCCTTGTTCCGTAGAGAACCAACTGCTTCCCACCGTCCACAGGCGCAAAGATTCCATTCGGTCGAACCGGTGATCCTCGTCGTACATCGATAAGCCGCCGACCGTCTTCCCCGTCACGAGCCAGTAAAGCGACACAAACGGGTTGTAGCTGGCGACGCGCGTGGAGTCAGTGCCGGCGCCCACCGGCAGTCCGGTCCGCAGCATCTCCCGGACAGGTGGGGTTCGTTTCGTTTCGGCGTTTCCGTACCTGTCGCGGAAATACTCGCCCTGAAACGCCATGCGATGCTGAATCGCGATACCCCCGCCCAGCGCCGCGATCCGATCCATATTGCGCTGCGAGATGGTTTCCGCGTGGTCGATGAACCAATGCAGGCCCTGAAGCGGAATCGCCCGGTTCACCTCTTCGTAGACGTTGAGCGCCCTCGTGATCGTCTCATCGTAGGGCATGGAGGCGGAAGGGCCAGCGATTCTTCGCCAGCAGGCTCACCACGGCTTTCAATTCCTGCTCCATGATCCCAGGCATGTCAGGCCGCGGTTCGAGAAAGTCCTCGAAGTCCGCGGCAGAATAGACCAGCATCTCTCCGGCGCCGTTGTGACGAAAGTAATCGTCGCCTTGCCGCGGTGTGAGCACGCTGCTCCAGTTTTGGAAATCGGCGAGCTCGCCATTGGGCTTCTGGGTAAACAGATGGTAGGCAATCCGGACGGTCAACTCGCCATTCTTGTGAAGCTGCTCGATGATTTGATAGTCTTCCGGATAATTCTGAAAGCCCCCGCCGGCGTCGATGGCGCTGGTGATCCCCAGGCGGTTGAGCTCCCGCATGAAGTGCCGGCTCGAGTTGACCTGGTATTCCTGCGGCAGCTTCGGGCCCTTGGCGAGAGTGGAATATAAGATCATCGCGTTCGGCCTGGCAATGAGAATGCCGGTTGGATTGCCCGCGCCGTCGCGTACAATCTCCCGCCCCGCGGATTGGGCGAGTCCTTGGTATAGCCGACAGCACGGAGTGCGGCTCGGTTCAGGAACGCCCGGTCGTAGAGGTGAAGCACGAAGACCGGCGTATCTGGCGCGGCCCGGTTCAGCTCGTCCAGTGCCGGCATCCGGCGTTCGGCAAACTGAAACTCCGACCATCCGCCAACGATACGCACCCACTGGCCTGCAGGCGTCCTTTGCGCTTGTTCCCGCAGCATGCGAAAGCCGTGTGCTAACGAAGGCACGCCGTCCCAGCGAGGTTCGAGGTTGTAATTCAAGCCGCCGCGAATCAGGTGAAGGTGCGAGTCGTTTAATCCGGGGATGACGGTCCGTTTGTTCAGGTCGATCAGCTTGGTGCTGTCATCGCGCAAGCGCATCACCTCCCGGTTGCTTCCGGCCGCGAGAAACTTACCATCGCGGATCGCCGCTGCCGTATGCGCCAAAATGGTTCTTTACCAGATCCATGACGGCATCGTAGGTGTCGCGATTCGCCCAGTCGCGCTGCCACTCGAGCAAGGTGGAAAGGGAGGTGACCGGCTTCGCGCCGGCCTGCTCCACGCGGCGCATCGCGTTGTCGTGCGCCAACTGGCTGATGTCTCCGCAGCAATCCTCGGCCACATAGACTTCGTAGCCATCGTGAATCGCCTGGATCGTGGGTAGGGCGACGCAGGTCTCGGTCCACAAACCCGAGAGCACAATTTTCTTCCGGCCGGTCTTTTCGAGGGCCGCGATGAAGTTCTTGTCATCCCAGGAGTTCATGAAGGAGCGTTCGATGGGCGTCTGACCCGGGAAGATCGCCTTGAGCTGGGGCCAGATGTTGCCGCTGAAACTCTTGGTTTCGACCGTGGTCAACACAACCGGCACGTCGAAGATTCGCGTTGCCTTGGCGAGGGCGACCGTGCTGTTGATGATCGACTGCCGGTCGAAGTTCGAGGTTCCGAACAGCATTTGGGGTTGATGATCGATGAACGCCACAACACAGTTGTCCGGTGTGAGGAGTCCTTTCTCACTGCGCTTTACGCGACCGTTATTTGAGACATGGGGTTCCTTTCCTTTCCAATTGAGCCTTGAACTTTTCAATTTGTTGGCCGACTCGCCGGCCAGATGATGTTCCGTCGTTGTTATTGAGCTTGCGTTCGCTCTGGGACCCTTGGCAGAAAAGCCAACAAGTCCGCATTGAGCTGGTCTTTGTGCGTATCGGTCAAACCGTGTGGGGCTCCCGGATAGACCTTGAGAGTCGCGTTTTTCGCCAGCTTGGCCGATGCCCGCCCCGCCGCGTCGATCGGGACGATCTGGTCGTCATCGCCGTGAACCACCAGCGTCGAGACGTCGAATTTCTTGAGGTCCTCCGTGAAATCGGTTTCCGAAAAAGCCTTGATGCAGTCGTAGGTATTCTTGTGCCCAGCGAGCATTCCCTGCATCCAGAACCAGTCCACCAGTCCCTGCGAAACCTTCGCCCCTGGGCGGTTGAAGCCGAAGAACGGCCCACTCACCAGATCTTTGTAGAGTTGGGACCGATTGGCAATCGAGGCAGCGCGAATGCCATCGAAAACCTCAATCGGCAGCCCTCCGGGATTCGATGCCGTTTTCAGCATCAGTGGTGCGACTGAGGAAACTAATGCCGCTTTGGCAACACGCTTTGTACCGTGACGGCCGATGTAGCGAGCCACTTCACCACCGCCGGTCGAGAAGCCGACCAGAATGGCGTCTTGCAAATTGAGAGACTCGATCAGTGCGGCGAGGTCGTCGGCGTAGGTGTTCATCTCATTTCCGTCCCATGGCTGGCTGGATCGGCCGTGACCGCGGCGATCGTGGGCGATGCAACGATAACCGTGCGACGCCAGGAAGAACATCTGCCCCTCCCAACTGTCCTAATTGAGCGGCCAGCCGTGACTGAACACCACGGGTTGTCCGGTGCCCCAATCCTTGTAGTAAATCTGCGCGCCATCCTTCGTCTTCAGTGCGCTCATGCGAGTTTCTCCCTCAACACTTTCGCGCGAGCATTATTTCGTGACATGGGATAGATGAGATCTTCTCACCGCGGGCGTATCACTGAGCACATGCTTCAGCACCTCGAGGGAAGTCGGCATTAGCGACTACCTCTTCACTCCTGTCCGAGCCAGAATCGATCTCATCGGACTTCATGTAACGGCCAGATGCTCCAGCGTGACTTCGCCGGCCGGCCCGAGGGTCACCCTCTGGCGTAGTTTATGGAGTCCTCAATAGGAGACTGACTGAAGTTGGCCCCACCGTCGGCATTATTCTCTGCCCACAGCTTGCCGTTGTGGTCTTCAACGATCGAGCGTGAGATTGCGAGACCAATCCCCATGCCGTTCGCCTTGGTAGTGAAGAATGCATCGAAGACCTGTCATGATCCGCGCCGGATATTCCAGGGCCGTTGTAAATGAATTCCGCCAGGACGAGGCCGTCAGCGTCCTGAGCCTTCCGAACGAGCAGACGATTCAGATTATCGATGAGGCCGGAACTAGAGCATCGGTTACGGTGGATCCTAAAACTGGCCTGCCGTTGAGGAAAGAGAGCCCCTTCGTTGGGAAAACAGGCTTGACCGCACCGGTCGAAGAGCACTTCTCGGACTGGAAGTCGGTCAGTGGCGTCCTCCTGCCTCACCACCTAGTCGGGTATCGAAATGGCCAGTTGGAGCGGGAGGTTCAGATCGAAGAATGGAAGCTCAACACCGGGGTGAACTGCTCCGAGTTGGCGCGGCTGCCGGTGATGGCCAAAACTACTCGATAATCTCCCAGTAGATCAGGAATTCATTCACGGGCGATTCCCGATGTTCTTCAATTCAATGTGCGTCCATGCGCCCGTCACCGGGCCTGCACTACCACGAGCGTTTCGGGACGCCGCTCCGTGATCCGCATTGCCCGACCCGGTAATGGCGGCGTTGTGACGCGGCCTGGTTGAGCCCTCATGCCGTCGATGACGACAGTCTGGCCCGCCACCAAAATCGCGCCGGTCCACGATAGGATCCCGCGGCGTTCTTGCGCGTTTCCGAAGTGGGTCGAGGCGCTGGCGTTGAGTACGGCGCGGCCAATAATAGCGGCAACTTCAGCGGTTCGTCCGGGCCTTGTGCCGGGTTCACTGGCGGAGGTTCCTCAATGGTGGGCGTCGTCTGCGTGGGAGTGGCGCCACGTTGTTGCGGCCCGGGTGCTGCAGGAAACTGCCGGCCTGCTGATCGCCTGAGAGCAGCTTGCGCACCTCCGCTGCGACACTGGGGCTCTCACCCGCGGCATCAATGAAACCGTCGCGCTCGGCCGCCGGTTGGTCGAGTGCCCGCTGATCGACTAAGGACGGCGTTGTCCCGTGATATCGGTAGCGCTCTCCGGCCGGTGAGTGCGCGGATTTTAATGATAGGCCGCGGCCACGGTTGCCGAACCACGGCGGCGAACAAAAATAAGAAAAGGCATGGCTGAGAAGGCCCCACCCACGATCCCGACAATGACTTGAGGCATCCAGAGTTGGAGGAAGGAATCGATGTGGGCGTTCTCTGGATGGTCTGGCTGGTAAAGAACACGGACGCGATCGCCAAAACGCCAGGGAGACGGGCTTTGGGCGATATTGGAGGTGATGGTGAAGCTCGTGCCGTTCTTCGCGGTGAAGCGGAAGACAGGCCGGCGGGACTTGTCGGTAGGTCGGTGGGAGCGGACGGGGCTAAGTCCGACGATGACGCCCTCAGCAGAGAGGCTGGAACGGACAAAGAGGGCGCGCTCGAGGCCGGTGCCTGCGGCAATGAGGAGCATGACCGGGCCGGCCGCGCAGAGGATGCCGACGAAAAAATAAGCGATGATGCGCGCGGGCAACGATGGCATGGTTGAGAGCTTAGCAGGGGTTGCTGGCATGCGTAGGGCCAGATTGGGACTAGTCAGACTTGATCGGGTTCGCGCAGTACGGATTGGTATCGGTTGCGGTTTCTGGTCGGTGAACGCGCGGATTCAGGCCGGCGTTCTCTCCGCGTGTAAGGCTCGAATCACTACTAGGCGAACGCGAGATACCTGCGCACGCTTCAGGAGTGCACCTATACAGCAGTCACGGTCTGGATAGTCGACAATCATTCTGAAGACAACTCCCGGGAGGTCGCCATTGTGCTGGGTGGGCGAACAGATCTTCAATGTCGGTGATTCGCTCCTGAATTACACGCTCGATGACGTGGCCGGGGCCATCGCGGACGGACCGGTTTCCGCACACGCGGGTGGAGCACGTGGCTAACACCGGGCACCGTAACTAGCGAGTCAGTTTCGCGAAGATAGAAACTAGACCGGACTTTCACGGCCGCCACTCAGTACGCGACGGGATCGAGGAAGTGAGTCAAGCCTTCCTGGGCGGATTGATCAGTGACTACACCGATCTCCGCTATCAGAATCAGCGCTTCCTGCTGCCGGCCGGCCGCCCGGGCCATAGGAGCGAAGTGGATGCTCAGGTAACGGCCGCATTTTCCGGCTTGCCGGTCAACGCCCGTGCGGCCCGATTCCCCCGGAAGGCCGCCGCCGCGGGCTCTAGCCATTCCCGCGATCGCCCGCGCAAAAACTGCTTGCCGCCGGATCACGCAACGGGTAATATAATAGGCACCCAATTTCGCGGCGAAGCATGGATTGAGATGCGGGGATTATGAGAATACTGGGTCTCTCTGGCAGCTTGTTGGTGGTGTCCGGCGTGATGTGGGCGCAATTCCCGCCGGCCCCGTATAGCCCGATCACTGTGGGAACGAGCCCCATGTCAGTGGCTGCCGGGGACTTCAACGGCGACGGCTATCTGGACCTGGCAATCGCTAATACCGGCAACAACAGCGTAAGCGTGCTTCTGGGAACCGCGGCCGGCGGATTCACGCAGGCGACCGGCAGTCCTATTTCTGTAGGCAACGGTCCGGTTGCGATCGCGATCGGCGACTTCAACGGCGATGGAATCCTGGACTTGGCCATAGTGAATGAGTATGATGATGACGTAACGGTGCTCGTCGGCGACGGAACAGGCGGATTCTCGCCGGCCAACGGCAGCCCGTTCTCAGTTGGCGAATATCCGGTCTCACTGGTCGTGGCGGATTTTAATAACGACGGGATTCTCGATCTCGCGACTGCCAATTCCGCCGACGGTACGGTGTCGGTGCTGTTGGGCAATGGCGCAGGTGGGTTTGCCTCATCGCCTGACAGTCCCATCACAGTAGGCAATCAGCCTGATGCGGTGGCGGCTGCCGATCTGAATCTGGATGGCAACGTGGATCTCATCATTGCCAATGGGGGTGATGGAACTGTCACGGTGCTGTTGGGCAACGGCGCCGGAGCGTTCACATCGCCAAGCAATCCGATCACCGTCGGCACGGCACCAGCCTCAATCGCGGTCGCGGATTTCAACGGCGACGGGAGCCCGGATCTTGCCGTGGCAAATTCCGGTGACAATACCGTCTCGATTCTGCTGGGCAACGGCTCCGGCGGATTCATGCCGGCTCCCAGCAGCCCTGTGACGGTTGGGAAAGAGCCACTCTTCATCGTCACCGGTGATTTTAACGGGGATGGCATCGCGGATCTTGCGACCGCCAATGGGGGCGACAACACGGTGAGCGTGCTGCTGGGCAATGGAACAGCGTCGTTCAACTCCGCGCCGCAGAGCCCTTACAGTGTCGGAAATAACCCGGATTCGCTGGCCATTGGAGACTTCAATGGAGATGGCAATCCGGATCTGGCAGTTACCAATCAGGCGGACAATACGGTAACTATCCTGCTGAATGGGCTAAGCGGGATTTGCAGTATTCTAACCTCCCTTCCAACGCTGGCTTTTCAGTCCCCGGTGGGTGGGTTGCCGGTCGAGCGCGATTTCGGAATCTCCTCATCCAGCGCATGCGGGAGCAACTTCGGTGTGAACTTAGGTTATACCGAGAACCCTCTCTGGATTTCCCTGCTGACTAACACTCCCGGAACTCTACTTGGATTCCAACACCCGTTGACATTTGAGGCCAAGCCTGCCGGTCTCGCGCCGGGCCTATACAAAAACACACTTGTCATTACCGGGAACGGCGCCTCCAACAGCCCTTTGAGTATTCCGATCACCTTTGCCGTAACTACACCCTACCAGCCGCTCCCCGACGCCTATCTGGGTCAATCCTATACCGCCAGTATCGGCAACTACAGTTGTTCTCTGGCTAGTGGTACGCCGCCGCCCCCTCTGCAAGTTACGGTGTTGAATGGCGTTTGTTCCGTCACGGGCGTGCCCGGCGAACTCGGCCAATATCAGTTCATTATCAATTATCCGGGGGGGCAGGCCGGCTATCAGATTTCGGTTTATTCCACACTGCCGTCATTGGAAGTGACCGCTACTGTTTCGGCAACCTCGCCGGATACGTCCAGCGCACCGGTAGTGCTGCCGCCGGTGACGGTGACGAACACCAGTTCCAGCGCCGTGAGTTTTACTGCTTCCATTCAACCCACATCTCTGTATAGCATTTCCCCTGCAGGCGGCAGTTTAAGTGGCGGGGCATCGATGCAACTCACGGTTACATTTAACCCGAATGGGCAACCTATGGCGCCTGGGTATTACACAGGTACTTACACGGTCGCGAATACAGTCTATGTCAGCGGCTTCGCCAGAGGGCGGCGGCCGGAGAAGCTGCCAACCATCGCGGGCGGCCTGGACCACTCGCAGCCCCGTACTTCGAGCGGCAACACGAGCTTCGAAGGCGGTACAGCGCTGACAACCATAACCGCCAGCCTGCAATTCACACCTTCTCAACTGACCTTCACTTATCCTGGACAACAGTTGTCCTTTACCGTTCAGGAGGCTCCAAATACCGTTCAAACGAGCCAACCTAACACCGTCAGTTTCACGGTCAGTTTTATCGACAATTCTACGGCGGACGTAGCCGTAAACGTGTTGAACCAGACTTATACCATCACCAACACGCAGTCTGCCTCGGTTGAAGCTACTGCTGCATTACTGGGCCCGCAGCCCGGTCCGTGGACTGGAGAAATTGTTGTAAGTTGCATGAACGTCAGTTGCGGAGCGCTCGCCCCGGTTGAACCCGTGAATCTTATGCCGCCGCCACCGCCGCCCGGACCCACCATTAAACCCGGTGGAGTGGTGAACGCCGCGAATTACTCGACCGAAGGTATCGCACCTGGGTCTATCGTGGCCATCTCCGGTACCAATCTGGCTAGCCAGGCGGTGCTATCTGGTTCCATCCCGCTGGGTACCACGCTGGACACTGTTAGTTCGGTAACGTTTAACGGTATCCCCGCTGGTTTATACTTTGTAAGTCCGAACCAGATTAATGCCCAGGTTCCCTGGGAAGTTTTGAATGGTAACCAGAGTGGAAGCGTTGACGTGGTAGTTACCACCAGCGCAGGAATGTCATCATCAGTGGCGATAACTACGTTGCCCGCTGTACCAGGCATCTTCAGCGTGAACGAAAGCGGGTCCGGCCAGGCCATCGCAACAGACAACAACACCTACCTGATTGCCGCGCCCACCGCGCCCATTTCGCTCAGTTCACGCCATGCACTCATCATCTGGTGCACCGGGCTAGGCGATGTTACGCCATCCATCGCCGATTATGCGAATTCGTACAACCCCGACGGCACCGACACGCTTCGTAACACCGTGCTCCAGCCGACCGTCACCGTAGGCGGCGTGCCGGCGACATTTATCTACTCCATACTGTCGCCGCAATATGTCAGCGAGTACCAGATCGCCGTATTGCTGGATCCGACCACACCCACCGGCGATAACGTCCCGCTCGCCGTCACAATCAATGGCGTCTCAGCCGGCAACGGTGTCACGATCGCGGTGGCGCCTTAGAAACTGAATCGCAGCATGACCTGTACCTGCCGCGCGCCTTCCAGCAGGGGCTGCAGCAAGGGCGAGCCGCTGCTTTCAATTCGGCCGTAGCACGACACGGCAAACCCATCGCAGCCGGAACCGGTGCCGAGGCGTGTGTTAATTGGGATATTCAAATTAGCGTGATTCAGAAAATTAAAGGCATCCGCTCGAATCTGAATTCGCTTTGACTCGCCAAACCGCGGCAAGTGGAATTCGCGCATCAACGACACGTCGATGTTATAGAGTCCCGACCCCGTGAAGGCGTTGCGGCCGGTTTGGCCAAGGGCTGTCGGTGGTACGAGAGCAAAAGCGTCCGGGTTCAGTAGTTGTTCGCCGCCCCGCACCGGTAGATTCTCCACAGGCGAGAAACCTGGCTTCAAATCAGCGCGGTTGTTCACGTAGAAGAGAGATCCACCCTGCGCGTATACCGAGTAGGGGAACCCGGAGCGAAACGCCGCCAGCACGCCTACATGCCAGTCTGTGGCGAGTGATCGCAGTTTGCCATGCCATGCAGGGATCTCACCCAGTACGTAAAACACTAGGTTCTGGCGCTGGTCAAAATCCGCATTGCCTCGATCGAATTGACTATCGAATTGACGGGTAAAGTCGTTGTACACCGCGATGGGATTGGCGTTTCCTGGTGCGAAATTATAATCCAGGAAACCGCCCGCCAACGGATCGCTTTGATTATCGATAGCGTGGCTTAGAGTATAAGATGCTTGTCCCTGCAGGCGGCGGCTGCGAAACTTCACAATAGAGGAGAAGGAAAAATAGTCGGACTTTCCCTGGTTAGCGCGATAATATAGGTACGACAGATCGGGATTGAATTGCCCCTCCGGCGTGCTGCCGTAGCGATTCACCAGATCATTGGTGGCCAGCGTGCGTCCCAGCGCGGACGATCCTAGTAACTCGGCGGAAACAGAGCGAGTAACGTCTCTCTCGAGCTCCAGAAAAGAGTCTTGCGTGCTGCCATTTCTGAGCCGCGGCTGAAAGAGAACCGGATAGACGGGCGGCGACGTCATGGGAACGGAGGTGGTCGCAGCGCTATGCGGGGGGGCCAGAAAGTTCACGACCTGGTTGGGCGCGAAGCTGGTGAAGCCAAACGTCAAAGCGTTGGGAGCCACGGTTTCCCAGAAATTATCGAACGGCCGGTCATAGTAGATCCCGTAGCCGCCGCGCAAGACTGTTCGTGTACCTCCGCCTGGCGTCCAGGCAAAGGCCGCACGAGGTGCCCAGTAGCCCGTCTGGGCGCTATAAACACGTTCCTCACCAGCGGCCGGAGTAAAGAACGACGCCGATGCCAGACCCTGCGGCAGCACAGTTCCTGGGCTCAATTGAATCAGGGTGTCTTTGATCGGCCCGGTGTTGAAAGGTGTGCCGAAAAACTCGTAGCGTAACCCGAAGTTCAACGACAGCTTGCGGGATACCTGAAAACTATCCTGAAGAAAACCATAGGCTTGCTGGTAAGAATAACTACGGTCCAACTGCGGCACACCGCCAGTAGCGCGATTGTAAGTCAGGTACAAATCGGCCGGCATACTGTTTTGGAATGCCGCCAGGGAAGGAAAGTCATAATAACCTGCACTGCCGAGGCTTAAGCCAGTTTCGATGCCCCGGCCGAGCCACCCGCCGCCAGCCTTCAGAAGATGCCGGCCGTGCGCGAAGGCCAGATCGTCCAGGGCTTCCCAAGTATGATCGCGATTCCCGTAACCGTAATATGCCTGGCTTCCAGGCAACGATACACCGTCCGCGCTGTTCAGCGCCGGTATCTCCGCATGGGGGCGGTCGAAATCGTAACGCATGCCGTCTCTTCCAATTCTGGCTTCGTTCGTGACAGATTGTGACAGCGTACTTGTGATTGCTAAGCCAACAGAGACAGTCCGCTCCGTAAGTCCGGATGAGAAGCCTGGATATGGATTGTACAGAAGATCCGGCTGGAAAACATCCCCATAAGTGATTCGGCCGGTCAAACGAGATTTGCCGGCAGGATTGTAGTCGATCCGTTCCACTGCCGTATCCCGATGGAGTCCGGTGGGCGGCGCAATGGTAACCGATGTGTATGGTGAGGCGCCCGGGGGCGCGATAGACCCATACTGCCGCAGCAGGCGGCCGGCCGGACTGTCCGGATCGGTACTCGCAATGTATTGCTGGGTAGGCAGCAGAAATGCTTCCGGGTCATTTTGTGAGTGATAACGCAACACGTCGACTGCCGTGTAAGTGAACAATCGATCGCGGATCAGAGGGCCGCCCAGTGTACCGCCCGGTTCAGCCTGGCGCAGTGGCGGACGCGCAATCCCATTGGTGTTCTCTTGAAAGTTGTTCGCGTCGAAGGCCTCCTGCTCCCAAAATGCAAAAGCAGAGCCGTGCCATCCGATACTGCCGCTGCGCGTGACCGCATTCGCGATGAAACCACTGGTGCGCCCATATTCCGCGGAGTAGTTACTCGCTGAGATCCGGTATTCCTGGATAGATTCCGGAATAACAGCAGCCAGCGGACCCGTAATCAGATAATTGTTGTACTCTAATCCGTCGAGCAGGAAATTTGAGGACGACGGGCGTTCGCCTGCGACTGATAGATTCAATCCCCGCGAAGTAGTAGTGGCGGCAGTTACCTCGGGCAACAGGACAAGTAGGGAGTAGACGTCACGTCCTAATAACGGCAGGCTATCAATGAGGTCTTGTTGTACGACATAGGACACACTGGTATCCAGCGTACCGGCGATCCCCGGATGAGAGTCAATGATGATGCTACGATCGCCATTTATATCCGGGCCGTACTGCAATGAGTTGAAAGTGCCTGTCTTTCCGGCAAACTGCCGGTACTCGCCCAAGGCCTTGTTTAAGGCCTGTAAGTCGATATCCTGTCGCAGGGTGCCTGCCACGGGCACTTCGACGCCCCGAATTTCGCGGTTTTGGATTCGAGGTTCGAGGCCCTGAACAGTAAGTACATGAGTCCCGGGTGAAATGACCAGGAAATAGTAAAACCCGTCTGCGTTTATGCGTGCTGTGAGAGGAGGGCCACCTGTTGTTCTGGCGCACGCGACCGACAACCCTCCCTTCTTGGGGGCCTCGCCGTCAATCCGCACTCTGCCCCACAGCAGGCTTTGGGTTGTCTGTGAATAGCATCTTGCCGCGCACAATAAGAGCACTAACGGCCACAGACATGAGACTCGACACCGTCTCATGGAGTCGCGGCTTTCCGCGCGATATTCGAATGCGAAAACTGTGCAAGCGCCGGTCGAAAGCAGGGACACGTATCGACGAGCCGTTTGTCTTCTTCCGCGGACTGTTTGATTGGCTCGCTGGATGGTCCCGTACGGCCGCCATAATACTCGGTGCGTCCGAGGGCAACTAACAAGCGTTCCTGATCCCTTGCGGACAACAGAGACAAGCTCGGACAGCAACCGGCCGCGTGCAATTTGCCGCTCGCATTCAAGAATAGCTGGCCCAAGTTACGAGCCGCAGAGACGAGATTAGGATCAAGATTAAGCGCTTGATGGAATGCCGTGTGGGCGCGCGCCCTGAAGCCTTCGACCGCATAGAGCGCCCCTAGCGAATTGTAGGCTTCCGCCGCGGAACGGCCCAGCGCCTCCCGGCGCATCATCCAGCCGGCGGTGGTTGCCGGGCTGGCGGTGTGCGGAGCAATGCGGTCCAGGTAATTGCGGGTTCCCAACAGATCCGCGGCTGCGTTGCTAAAAGCTTCCGCTGCCTCATCCCATTCCTGGCGCCGTTCGAGAAACACACCGAGGTTGTGAAGCAGGTAGCCGGAGTTCATCCCATAGAAACGGGCAAAGCGGATGGCTTCATCGTAGGCTGCCCGCGCCTTGGCATCTTCGCGCCCGGTCAACTGGTAGGTAAGAGCCAGGTTGAATCTCGGGTATGACCAATATGGATCGAGCAGCATGGCTTCCTGGAAGCATGCCTTAGCTTGCATGATGTTCTCGGGATCCACGTTGTGCTCGAGCAGTGACATTCCCCGGGCGTTGTAGAAGTAACTTGCCTCCGGATTGTCGGCGATAGCTTGCTCAATCAACGACTGCGCCTCATAGAAATCGGCATCCCAGTCTTTCGGATGATCGCGGATCTTGGTCATCGCGGCGCAGAAGCTGCGGTTGGCCCGAATGTCTGTGTTGTGAGGATCGAGGAGCAGGGCGGCGGAGAAGAGCTGTTCGGCCCTTTGGTAATCGGCTTTTTGGGGCGGTAACTCGTCTCCAGCCAGATAGCGGAGGATGACCTCCTGGGCCTCCTGCTCGACTTGAGTCAAAAGCCCGGCGCGATCCTTCTGCCATGCTTCTGTCTCCGGCTCTGTACGGCTGGCGAGCAGTTCACGCGCGGCCTGCATCGGATCGGATAGGTCAGCAGGGTGCTGAGGTTGGCCGCCCGGTGTGGGGCCGTTTCCGCTTTTAGTGAGATCTGCAATCGGGAGATCTGCCTGGCCGAAAGGAACGGAACGCTGCCCATACTTTGGACCCATGCCCTGGTTGACCAGCTCTCTTAGGCAGCCGAGGCTCAAGCTATCCGTTTTGCCAGACGAGGCACCGCATTGAATAGGTGATGGAGCTACGAGCGCATCCAGCAGATAGTAACTGAACACGCCGCGAACTTCGCCCTGTTTTCCGATTTTGTCCTCGTGAGCGGCCCGCCCGCTTTCACTGGCTAACAACCCCGCAAATCCGCCTACCCGAAGCGATGCCTGGTGCTGTTTGACCCAATCCAGCTTCACGGCGCCGGCATCGCAGATATCGGCAAAGACGAGCACCTGGGCGCCCTCCCGCGAAATGGTTGCCAACGACTGCACAAGCTCGGATGCCGGCAGCATGGTATTCGCTACGTCGAGGCGACTGTCGTACGCGGCGATATATCCCTCACGTCCGCTGGCCGCGCCATGTCCGGACACGAAGAAGACAAAGTGGTCGTCCTTCTGTACCAATTGAGTGATGCGTTGCAGATTCAGTCGTATTGCGGCGGTGGTTGCCTGTTCGTTGAGCAGTAGAGTGACCGTGGCCTGGGTGGCTCCGCCCCGAGGTGACAGCAGATATTCACGGAACTGCCGGGCGTCCTCGACGGCGCCCTGAAGCTGCTGTGTCTCGGACAGCCACGGATAATTACCTACTCCGACCACTAGCGCGTAAGTAACCTGTTGCCGGGAAACGGGGGATAGGTGATGGCTGGCCAGATCTAACTGCGATTTAGCCGCTTCGATTCTGCGTGCCATCCAGACTGGCGGCGAACGGGGGTCGATCCCTTCCTCTTTTGAGAGCGCCTCGTATTCTTCCAGTTCCTTGCGCGGGTTTCCGCTGGCCTTGTATTGCAGGGCCATGCGCTTGTGCCCGGCGATCGTATCTGCACCGCCCTCAACGGTGGCCGGCCTTCCACCGCCGCGTGTGGGGGCCGTTACGGGGTCGATCCGACAATTTCCCTGGTGATCCGCCTTCGGCTGTATGTCGCCTGTAATCGTAATGTGGTTCTTCGCCTGGTAATCGCAGCTGTTATTTTCACGTGTATTGGCACCGGGCTTTGCCCAAACCTTCCACAATGGTGTTTCAGTAGCTTTTACATAGACTAGAACTGTGGCGTTGCCTTGAATCAGCACGACGTGATCCCCCACCACAAGTTCCATCCCTTGCTGCGGCTGCGACGGGCCTGTCGGGAGGTGTTTGGTTCCCCTTTTCCCGGTCACCGTGGCTTCAGCGTCACCGTGCACTTGTACGTGTCCCGCGACCGCATCTTCGGCTAGCAAAAGGCCCACCCGCATCAAGAGCCCGAACCAAATCAGAAGTCGAGTCACCGGCATCGTTAATTCTTAGGTCCCGGAACGTCGCAAGGCGGCTGCGCAACTCCATCGGCGATCAGAGCGCCACTCCCGTTCTTCAAGCCGGCGAGGGTAGCTTTCGTCGCATTCACGTTGTTAATGGTTGCTCCTCTTACGTCGGCGCACGTCAGATCTGCACCGCTAAAATCGGTATCCACTAACGTGGCATAGTCGAAGCGGGCGTACCGAAGGTCCGCCAGCCTAAAATGAGTGCCGGTCAGGTTCGCGTAGGTGAAATCGGCATGCGTTAAAGTGGCATCTTCCAGACGAACCTTGGTAAGATCGGCAAACGCAAAGGAAACCGCGCATAGCATGGCGTGGTCAGAAAACTGCGCTAGTTCCATGTGGGCGCGCTGGAATAGTGGGAAGGTATCGCCCAAGTATTCTGGCTTACAAATATCGTCCTCGCGGTTCCGATCGAGAAAGTGCGCCCCGGAGAAGTCCGCACCGCGAACGTTGCTTTCCCGCAGATTAGCGCGATTGAGCCAGGAATCATAGAAATCCGCGTGCACGAGAAATGCCCGGCCCGCATTGGCGTAGGCCAGGTTCTTCCCCGCCAGTTTGGCGCCGCGCACCTCTTTGGGATTCTTCTCGTCCCATTTTTCGGGGCGCGTAGAAACTTCGCGATCGGCAAAGTCCGCGCTCGCCGGCAGTAACTTACAGAGCCAGCCACCTCCCGCCGTATCTATGGAGGCCGCGGCGATAAGCACCACCGCGCACATCGTACCCGCGATCTTCTTCTTTTTGCCCTGCTGGAACCACGGACGCGGCAGTTCGAAGTAAAATTCGCGCTTAGTGGCGGCGAACGACAGAACCGCAACCGCGAAAGTCACCAGCACCAATGCGGCTAGAAGAAGATTGCCGTCGCGGTCGTGACACGGCAAGTACCGCACCCAAAGTAGTAAGACTATCAACGGAGTGGCCGCCCACAGCAGGGTGGCCGCCGCCCACGATGTGCCTCTAGCCATGACAGCAGAGTCACTCCGGCCGCTATGCCACTGCTGCAGCAGCGCACTTAGCGCCCACTGCGAGATTTTTTCCGGCAGCGGCGTGCCATCCGGGAAAGTACTTGGCAAGCGGGACGCCGCGCGAAAAAATGAAATCAGGTTCAACTGCAGGTACCCGAATACCACGATCAGCGCGATGGGAGCAAATAAGAAGAAATTGGTGATCGGGACGGACGTTTGTATAAGTGGAAGTGGAGCGGTTGCCTGATTGGGAACGAGCTTATCGTCTGTCGTGGTGATAATCGTCAGACAGCAATAGGCCAAGGAGGTCGCCAATACCAGGAAAACGTTGTTCACCGTGGTGGCGGCTTCCTGGACCATCCGTAGCCGGTCCTCCCACGCGGGGCCGGCTTCTCTTGCTGGCGCCTGCCCTGTCATCAAGTGTAACTATGAGCCTCCTGCGGCATTCCGATAATCAGGTCACTAATAATACCACGGCGGCGCGCCAGTGGGACACCTCGCGACTGCCACGCAGCGGGACTGCGCGCAGACGAGACGTGTTCGGCGATCGTCGGCGCGTATTGATTCAGCGAGTCTTTCTACATTAAATACATAGAATTACAATCAGTCACCCGAGCTGGCAAGGTTTCGGCCCGTGCTGGTGTCAGCTGGCCTTTGACAGGCGAACCGAAGCCGGCCAGGAGGCCACGCGTTGCAGAAAGTTGTTCTTATCCAACAGGTTCCCACGTACCGCCGCATTTCTTGGGCGGAGCGGATTTCCCTTATGTCGGATCGGATCTGGCAGCGCTTTGACTGTTTTGGACCGGTTTCGACCAATTTTGAACGGTTTCGAGCGGTTCGTTGGTCCCACGTTACCTGCCGATATCGGTAGCTATTCGTAGGGGGCTGCCACGCCGCTTTAGATTGAGCCTCCGGAGCGGGCGAGTTCATTCCGGCAGCTCTTTCGGGCCTCCCAGATACAAGGCACTCGCCCCGTGGGAAACCGGATCGGCCCAAACGCGCGGGCCGTTAGCGTCGTACCCAGATCCGTTGTTTGCTAATCGTAGAAGACCTCCGTTCATTTGCAAAGAAACGTTGCTCTCGCTCCTGCCACTGTATCGCTGGTCTGAGTTGCGATACCAACACTCCACTTGTCGCCCTGCGAGAAGGTCGCCGTGTGGCCTACATCGCTGCAGGTGGCATTACTTCCGGTGCCCAACGCACAAGTGATTGCCGTGGCCGATCCGTTATTGTACAGTGTCACCGCGTCGGTAGGGGATGTCGCTCCGGTAGCAGCTTTCACGAAAAGCGTGCTGGCAGCGCACGCAATAGGCATTGGTACGCCATCCGCACCAGTAGAGCCGCTACAACTGTGGCTACTCCGCCGGACCACAGAAACGTGTTACCTGCCGCACTGGCGACTGTGCAAGTACATTGCGCAACCAGCGGGAAACCAACCCGTGGCCGCCGCGGCGAATGGCACGCCATTGGACGCGGTGCAGGTAATCGCGTTGCTACCTTAGGTGGTGCAGTCGCCGCTAATCTCTGAGGCCGCCGGGGTCGTTCCGTCTCGCAGCAGACCAGTCCCGGCGCTGGTGGAGTTCAGTCCGCCGTACGCACGCGCGATGGCCGTCCCGTTCCACACTCCGCCAGTGATGGTGCCCATGGAGGACAGCGGCAGAGATAGCTGGATGTTAGCGCAATCATGCCTGGACCAGTGCCGCCGAATACCTCGTTCGCGGCGCCTGTAATTGCTGACTGAAACGCGTTGCTGTTTGATGTACCAGCCGTGCCCAAAGACGTCAGGCTCGGCACCCCAGCGGAGAACGTGATGCCCCGCAACCCACTCGTGGTTGTGAGAGAGGTGCCCGCTGCAGATCCGGTGGACACCATAATGCCTGCGCTGGGCCAGTTGAACGCCGGACCCGCCGCTGCCACCCATCGGCCGGCCGTCGTGCATCCAGTCGCGTTGTTAGTTGTTACAGGTGTAGACTGCATCGGCGCTCGTCACGCGCTGTTGATAGTAAGAGCCGACTGTATTGCCGGTAGTGCCGACACAAGCAATTGCGGAAAAGCCGCTTGAGTTGGCCCATGAACCGGGACTGCCAGGTGCGACGCAGGACCAGTTGTTTTGTCCGGCCGTGGCGTCCGTCTGGAAATACGATTCGCCCGCGCGCAGGCAACTATCGCGGCCTACCGGAGACCCAGTGCCCGTGCGCGAGCTGTTTGTACGCGCCGCTTGACTGGCGTCCCATGTGCCGAGCACTTGGTTATTGCCGGTGATCGCATTGATCTGTCCGTTGGCGCCATCATTCCCAAGCGCGGCAGCCACCGCAGCGAACAGCAGGAACCGGATGATACGTCTTAAGACTTGCTTTAGTCTTCGGCGCGCGGCAAAAATGACCCACCCGTACTTTCCAATAATGACCCAGGCGGGCGGTAGCTGAGGCCATCGCCGGGAATAGTGGCGCCCGCGAGATTCCAACGGCAGGTTCAGTTACCTTGTTGATTCGTAATTGAGCCGGAGGTTTGCGCCCCGGAGGGGAGATGGTCCCCTCCAGGACAGGAGCTTCTGGGAGTCATCACCTCCCATGGGCCCTTTCGAGAATCCTACAGTCCATCCCGAAAATCAAGCGGCTAGCCGGCGGAAGCGATTGGCGCCTCGGCCGCGCATGCGGCGCTGTTTGCTTAAAGGATGCGAGCAACGCTTTCATCCCCAGCAAGCACGCCAGCGCTATTGCAGCGAGCGCTGCCGGCACGCAGCGCGGAAGTGGTCCCGCTGGAAGGCCCAGCAGGCGTACCGGGCGACGGTGGCGGGCAAACAGAAACGCAACGGCCAAAGCCGTCATTACCGAGAGCGGGTCCGGAGCCGGAAACCACCAGAACCAGAAGCGGTTAGCGCGCCCGCGAGGGTAATCACTACAGAACATTTTTTTCGACCATTGCTGCGACCGGCCGGGTTGCTACGAGAGATTCGTGCGTGCGCGGCGAAGTCCCTTACAACGCTTCTGTTCCCACGCCTGCCGGCGCGCGCTGGAGCGCGTCGTAGAACGGGAGCGGCGCTGGAAACAGGCGCGCACTTAATCCGGAGATATTGATCCGCGGGCGGCGCGGGCCTTACATTCAGCCTGTCTGATGCAACTGGAGTTTCACCAACTCGACCGGCGATGGGAACACCTGCGCGTGCGCCATCCGGCGCGGCAGCGGCGGCTACTGGCGTCGCTGGCCGAGAGTGGGCAGCAATCGCCCATCGTGGTGGTAGCGGCGGAGGGCCCGGCGGATCGTTACGTGGTCATCGACGGCTATAAGCGGATCGCAGCGCTGGAACAACTGGGGCGGGACACAGTGGAAGCGGTGGTATGGCCGATGAGCGAAGCCGCGGCCGTGCTGCTGGACCGCTCGCTGCGGCTGAGCGAACACGAGACCGCGCTGGAGGTGGGCTGGCTGCTGGCGGAGTTGGAGCAGCGCTTCGGCTATAGCCTCGACGAGTTGGCGCGCCGGTTTGATCGTAGCGTGAGCTGGGTGTCGCGGCGGCTGGCGCTGGTGGAGGTCCTGCCGGAAGCCATCCAACAGCAGGTGCGCGAGGGCCAGATCTTGGCGCAAGTGGCGTTGAGGTTTCTGGTGCCGGTGGCCCGCCAAAACCTGGAAGACTGCCAGCGCATGGCGGCGATCTTCGCCAAACATCACTGCGATACGCGGGAAGCCAGCCAACTGTATGGCGCTTGGCGCCAGGGGTCGGCCGCGATTCGCAAACGCATCCTGGATGCGCCGGAGCTGTTTTTCAAAACGCGGCGGCAAGCGCAGGAGAAAGCCCCGGCCGAGGCCGGAGCCGAACTGTTGCGCGATCTGGAGATGCTGGCCGCCATCGTGAACCGCGCGCAGCG
>CAWFUH010000005.1:0-394212 GCA_963818855.1 Bryobacterales bacterium
AACCTAAGCCCTTAATCTCCTTTCTCACTGATCTTACAGCACTTCTTCCACGTCTTCAACTCCAAATTACTGTATGGCAAGCGGGAAACCGGGCATCCTATAAGGCCACAGGGGTCCCCACAAAAGTCCCCACAGTGCCATTTTCTACCGGTGGGGCCTTTCACTTTCCCCTTAACCCTCTGGCAGTCCGTGATGCCCCACAGAAACGCCGTGGGTTGTCCGGCCTGCACGGCAGGGGCTTTATTCGACTATTGTTATCGGCACAGGCGTGCACCGCGCGATCACCTTGGATGATCCGCTCCTGCCAACAACCCCCCGCCACACATTGGAGGTGAGCATCTGCTCCCCTAACGGAGCATCCGTCGGAATCGTAAGATCTCTGTCGTACGTTCCAATGCCTTTCAGTGAAATGGACTTATCTTCCTGCAAATTGTAAAACCATTTTCCCGACTTCTTATCTTGAAACGATGCCCCGAGCCATACGCCATCGGAAACACTTTCCCAACATTCAATTCTGTAGGTCAATTTCAGCGTCTGCCCACGACGGATGGTAGCGGGTTCGGCGGACATGTCAATTACATTGACACTCAAACTTCCTGTTCGCAGGTCCTGTTGTAACGACCGAACCGTGAGAAGGACCTCTGAGAGAATATCCTGTTCGGATACTTTGACTGTACCGATGGATTGTGCCGGAATCTCGCGAGCTGTTCTTAAGACATCCGAGAACTTCGGCCAGAACACAAGATCGAACTTCCGTTTCAAGGAATCAGCCAAAACCACATCCGGCGAGAGTTGGTTGATGCTTTTGATGAGCCGGAACGTTTCCTCTTCGGTAGAGGCGGTACTTTGGTAGGTGGCAAATGGCGACAACTGCAAATCCTTTTTATCAAGCCCAACTAGGTACGTCCAGACACGCGCCCGAGCGCTCTCGGGTCCCCCGGTAGCCCGTGAGATGGCACCAGTCTCAAACGCAACCCAAACGGCGTTTAAGCTCTCCGGCGTCAGACACACGATGGCGCAAGGGGACTCTTGAAGGTTGCCGGTGAGCACTTCGTCCCAACGGCTGCCTTTGTCGATATCGCTGCCCGAAATGAATGGGTCAACGGCGTTCACCACGTCCGGCAGGTATTCGCGGAATCCCTGCCCGATGGTTTCGGCTTGCTTTCCGGACCAACTGATGAAAATCCTCAGCTTCGGTGCACTTGGCGTCACGACCTATTCTCCTTAATCGAACTCTCCCGTAACTGTACCAAGTATCGCCGAGCGCAGGTCAAAAAAGCGTACCTACAGCCCCAGCTTCCCCGCGCTGTTCTCCCGGAACAAACTCCCATCCCGGATATACCGCCGTACCATCTGAACCGACCGATGCCCGGTCTGGTTCATGATCGACCGTTCCGACGCTCCCGCAATCGCCGCGCTGGTGGCGTGCCCGGCCCGCAGCGAATGCCCGGCATACTTCGCCGCATCCAGCCCGGCCCGTTGTGCCAGTTTCTTCACCACGCGCGCCACGTCGATACCGGACAACCGGCCCGGCTGTACCTGCCCATGCCGATTGATCGAGCGGAACAGCGGCCCGCCGCTGATGCCCGCCTGTTCGATCCACGCTTGCATCGTGCGGACCGGGCACGTCTCGGGATTCGATCCGTACGGTATCCCGATCTTGCGGCCCGCCCCTGTCCTGATCGGTTTTCGACCGGCGCAACGTGACCGTCAGGCCGTCTTTGCCGAACGCGCAATCCTCAACGTCCAGCCCCACCAGTTCCGACCGGCGGAACGCTCCGGCGAACCCGAGCAGGATTAGTGCCCGGTCCCGCGCGCCGATTAGTGCCCGCGTCCGTCGCGTCCACCATTGTGCGGATATCGTCGGTCAGCGCCGCCGTCTTTTGTGCGGGCGCGGTGCCCTTTGTGCGGCGGATGCCCTTCATGGTGTTGCGCACCATTGCGTTGTGCGTGGGCGATTCCAGCCCCACGGCTTTGTGCGCTTCGGCGATGGCGTTCAATCGTCCGCTGAATGCTCCCGACCTTCAGACCGCCGGCGCATTCGGCGATATAGGCCGCCACGCGTCTCAGGAGTCGCGGGCAAGCGGGCATAAGCGCGCGCGCCTCAGCACCATGCGCAGAACGCCCGCCAGTCGCTCTGGTAGCCCCGTAGCGTGTTCTCTGCTTTGGATGCCCGGATGTACTCGCGGACCTGATCGAGCGACGGAAGCGCGAACCGGCGACGGGAGCGACGGGGAGCGGAACTATGTCCGCCCCCGTGCCCGTCAACCGTGCCTGATGACTTCCATGCCCGGAGTCATGCCGCCACCTCGTCATCGAGATATGCCGTTTCATCCGTCCGGCCCGGTTTGAAGTGCTCCCGCTGCCCGCTCAGCGATTCCAGTTCGCTGCCAGAACTCCAGTTCCGCCCGGAGGTATTCTTCCGCCATCGCGTTAAGTCCTGCATACCGGCCCTGCACGCTTCCGCCAATGGGTCGTATTGGCGTTCCGCCGTTCCCGGTTCTCCGGCAGGAACCATGCCGCCTCTAGCGCGCTGTCCCGGCACGTTGGCCGGGTACCGGCGTGGGAAGCGTACAGCCGACGCCGCGGCTGCGGGCTGCTTGCGCGGTTTGGCCGTGCCACTGACGCGGTTATCAGCACATGCGGCCGTAGCTCCGTCAGATTCAATTGCACGCTGTAATCGAGTCCGTCCGCATGCAAGCGAACGGCACATCTCCGCAAACATGCGCCAGCGGCGTCAAAGCGCTTTTCATTCCCGCGCGCTTTCCACGGGAGTGTAGATCAGATAGCGCCCGGTCATGCTGCCACCTCCGACGCGTGCGACTCCGGCCCGCTGGATCATGAAATCGGCTGCCTGTTGCGCTTTGCTGGCGGCCGTAAAGATCGCGCGCTTATCGGCCTTCAGAACCTTCAGCCACGATTGGATGTACTGCGCATGATCTTCGCGCGGTTCCGTGCTCAGTCCCAGGTGTGCGCAAGTGAAGGCGGCCCCGAGTTCCGCTATCAGTTCTTCCGCGGCATAGGCGTTATCGCCGAACCGTTTGCCTAAGCTGACGGTCGCAGCGGTCCGCGTGCGCGGTCCAATGCGTGTGTTCGTGCGCCAGCGTCGAATAGTAATCGACGTTTTCGAGGAACGCTGCAAACGGCGGCATCTGGATCATGTCATCAGTGCCGGGCGAGTAGAACGCGCGGTTCCCGCCGTGCGACACGTGGCGCCGATCGACTGAAAGAACGTTTCCGCGCGTTCGATGCGTTCGCTCTATCGGCGCGTCCGCGTTCAGCTTTCGGCAGTGTAGCCGTCCACTTGGGCGGCATTGAACACGCGTATAGCCACGGGTGAACAGCAGACGCGAACCGCGACGCGGTCTGTTCGTCACCGTCCTGATTCTCGGCCGTGCCGTTGGCGAACTTCCAGAACACTACCGTGGTGGCCTTCTCACCCTTGCGGACCTGTGCGCCGCGTTCCTGCCATTGCTCGTACGTTGCCCATTCGCCGGAGTTCGTAGCCCTTTGATTGCGGCAGCGGCCCACAGGCACACGGTATTGATGCCGCGGTAGGGTTTCTGCTGGTTAGCGTTGATCGGGCGAGAAGGCGAACCGGCCCGACGTGTGCCACGGCATACGCCAGTTCCCTACACCCTGTTCGATTGCGTTGACGATTTGGGACGTTACGCGCGCGTACACGTCCGGTTTCTCGGTTGCGGTATTCTCGTTTGTAGACATCGAAGCTCTCCATCAGCTTTTGGTGTTTAGGGGCCGTGCCAGATGCCAATCTGATCGCGGTCCCGTTTCTGTTCTAGTGTTCGATTCCTTTAATAATCGAACATCAGCGACACACTCAGAATGCATCCGTCGCGAGTAAGTTGTCAAGAGTTTTTTTCACGTCCGCACAAATTTATTTTCGCCACTTAGTAAGTTGCTGAGTCAACGTCTAACGCCAACAGAGAACAGCATGATGTTACTGTCTGACTGTTATCTGGAGAGGGACGCGGCAGGGGGGTGGGGGAACGACGGGGGGGCGGGTCGAATCGAAGCACTTCTGGCCTGCCCAGAGCCGGGGGCCATGGTGGGTGTCGGGGGAGCGGAAAAATTTTTTAAAAAAAGGAAAATACGAATCGGCATCGGATACAGCATTTGCTTGGATTCTTTCGGAATTCCGCGACCACGCGGTTCAGGAGAGATGCGGAAAAACCATCTACGGTGTTCGCGTTACCGATGTGATTCTGTAGTGTTCCTGTTGCAAGGCTGAGTGCTCATCCTTGTAGCGTTTTAGCGCGAGGGTATCTCCAACACTCCACATCAAGACAATCCAGCCGTCAGGATCTCGCTGCTTGCCCTCAAATGGCTGAACATTGCGCCCGACCACGTCTAAAGCCAACCTGCACGATTTAGACTCGTGGGTGTCCCCCTCGTTCGGGCCGAAAAACATACTGGTATCGCACATAGCCTCGTATGTCTGGCCTTCGTGCTGCACAGTAATGACTCCTTTGTCCCACGACTCTATAAACCAAGCGCGCGGATCTCGCAGGTTAGCGATAGGCACCACCGCTGGCCTCCTGTTAAATCCGTTCACGCTGACTACTCCAAGCGCTAAACCGACGAGGCCCAAGATGAGCGATATGAAGCCCAGACTGGCCGATATTACCGCGATCAGCGCCGGGATGCGGTAGGCGGGATCAGAGGCGTTCCACGACCAGCGCAGATGACCAGCCATCCGACCGGACGAATGCGGAAATCGTGCTCCTCGCCGACTTTCACGCCCAGATCGTTCCGGGTCGTGTCATCCATGTGGATCTCTGGAAGATCGTCTGCGAATGGTCCCCGCCCGCGAACCGTCAGAAGTTTCGACGCTCCTGATGAAAAAGTGATTTTGCAAACTTTGCCCTCAGCAATCTTGTTCTGGTGTTTGTCCCGACGATACTCTTCCGGTATCCGTACCATGTCCTTGTAGATCGAGGGCAGGTCAATCGGTTGCACGGTGAGCTTCACAGCAAGGCATCATACCACTCTATGCAAACAGTGTCTACGCACTCGCTGTAGACGCGATGCGGACGCCCCTTCAGACTCGTGGAAGTGGAAGAAATCCTCAAGGCGTTGGGGCAGCGAATACGGGAGCTACGGGTGAAGCAGGGCTACTCCCAGGAGAGCTTTGCCGATCATTGCGGCGTGCATCGGACTTTCATGGGAACGATTGAACGCGGGGAGTCCAATCTAAGTTTCTCGAATCTCGTGAAGATCGCAAGGGGGCTTGGAGTCACGCTGGCACGGTTGCTGTCGGGGCTGGAGAAGAAGGCTGGATCTCGCCCGACGGGATGACGGACTCCCTATTCAGGTTTCAGCGCCCGTCTAAGACTCCCCCAAGAGCGGCATTTGGAACTACGCGCATCTCACTGTGCAATCGAGAGGAGGGGAGCATTGCTGGGTACGCCGTTGACCGTAATTACAAGCGGATAGTCCCCGGCCGCCACTTGGGGCACTAGGAAATTCGCCTGATAGAGGCCAACGAAGCCGGGCGATAGCCCAAGATAGTACTGGGTCACTCCCTGCCCGGCGACAGAGATGGAGTAGTTGAGCGTTGTGGGCGATGGTCCATTGGGTGCTGCCCCGCCAGTGGCGAGAGGACCGGCAGGAGTAACCAGACCACCGCCAGTCAGGTACGCCATCACAACCTCGCCGGGATGCGCCGGGTTCGCGTCAGAGTTGAGGGAGTAATCCGGGTTCTGGACAATAGCCCGATTCTCACCGTACTCGAAGATACCGGGTGCCCCCGGAATTACGCCCACGGTCACGGCGTTGCTCTGGGCGCTGCCACTTGTCACACTCAGAGAAACCGGCTGTCCTGTCGAAACGTCGAGCGGCATTTGAGCGTTGATCTGGGTCGGGCTGACGTAAAGCAGAGGGGCGACCTCGCCATTGACGTGCACTTGGGTGGATGCAAGAGTCCCTGGGAGGGGAATTGTCGTTGCCGAAGTGGTTTTGCTGGCCAAGCCACTACCAAAAATTGAGAATAGCGCTCCTGGTGAAAGCGCTCGCTGGGCAAAGCTGGCAGAGTTCAGAATCGCCGCTTGGGGCGCTGAGAATTGGGGTTGGGCTGAACCGGCTACTGTCGTGCCAGCATCGGTCTCGATGAACAAAACGCTTTGGCCGTCCTCTGCGACCGCAAAGAAGTAATTGCCGCTTCCGGACGCACTGCTCAATTGGGCGGTTCCTGTGCAATCGCTCGTGAGTGAGTATGTCCCGGCCGCTTGAAGCTGGGCAGTAGTGCCTCCGAAATTCACGACACTCTGCGAAGTGAGATTGCCGCCACCGTCCGAAACAACGCTTCCAGCATTCGAATAGTATGCGGTGCTCCCCGAGACAGAGGTCACGCCGGTCAGCAAGTATCCGTAGGCACCAGTGAGCGACCCAGTGCTGCACTGGATTGACCCAGCCTGTGCCGTTTGTCGAAACGCACGGCCGGTTACAACTTCACCCGGCGTTGAAAATGCCACTACCGCAGCAAGCCCTCCGTTGGTGATCTGGAAACTGATCGGCGATTGCGCCTGTCCATTAACGGACAACGACATCGATCCTGAACAGTTCCCTTGAACGCTATACGTTCCGGCGAGGGTATAATTAGTCAGCACACCGCCAAGGCTCGACTGCGACTGCCCCGAGACGTTGCCCTGACCGTTGGCAACGAGCTTCCCTAATTCCGCATAGGCATAGTAGCCCCCCTGTGATTGGACCGAGCCACCAAGCACGTAGAAGTAGGTTCCGCTCAGCGTGGAAGTGGAACACGTACCACCGCCGATTTGTGTTTGAGCGTGAAGCGGTACAAGTAACGCGATAAGGGGTAATCCTCGAAAGCACTTCATCTGGCACCTCCGCTCGGTTCGCTACCTTTATGAAAAGACGGGTTAAGTTCCTTCCTCGTCCCTGGCTCGACCCTAGTTCTTAACGGTCATGGTTGTTGAATCGACCGCCTTCTTGCCCGTAATCCCTTCGATCCCGGCCAAAATACCACGATACTCGCTCTTGTCGCACTGCATCGCCATGCCGCCCTTCTTGTCGCCGTTGGCCCAGATCAAACCGACGAAGTGTTTCTTCGATTTGCTAAGTGCCACCAGTGCCCCAACCCCAAGAGTGAAGATGCCCACAGCAACGGCGGTTCCTACTCGCCGATGAACATCTTGGCCGTAGCTGATTTCCGTAATGGCGGTTGCCGGGATCGTCAGCATCTCTTCCTTGCCTTTGACGAATCGAATCTGGTTGGCATCAATGTACATGCGTAGCTGGTTGCCTGCCTTGACATCAGGAACCGAACCGCCGTCGTATTTGATGTTGTATCCATTGTCCCTTGCCGTCATTGTGATCGGCAGCAGGATCAGCAGTGTGCTAAGTATCAATGAAATGTTAGAGCGTGTGCTCATTTTGAGAGTTCCGTTTCCAGGCCGGGATGCCATTGCTTTCCTCGCTTCTCTGAACGTCTTGGAAAGTGCAGGGGCGCTGGCCGCACACGTTTCCTCTCTCCTTATGGCTTAGCATTCGGGAGCGGGCCGGAACAAGTCAACT
Source organism: Bryobacterales bacterium (assembly GCA_963818855.1). Taxonomy (GTDB): domain Bacteria; phylum Acidobacteriota; class Terriglobia; order Bryobacterales; family Bryobacteraceae; genus Bog-159. The sequence goes on from CAWFUH010000005.1 coordinate 7,555, forward strand.
ATAGGTAGCAGGCAGGACCGCGCCGATGGAGGGTTCAAACCGCACCTAAAGCGAGCATTGACCTCGGGGAGCCATGCTTTCACCTTCCCCACGTGCCACCAGCGCCCGTTTCCGGCGGAGCCTGTTGGTTGGGGGAGTACCGCCCGGCCCTGGATTAGCCTGAGTGGGATGGCGGCGCTCAGAATAAATGCCGAAAAATGCCCAAACGACGCCAGATAAATCCCCTAATGGAGGGCTGGTGACGGTAGTGACGGTAGTGACGAACTCGGGAGGATCGCCCCCTTCCACTGTTGGGAGACCCCGATCTGCTTTTTTCGACAACCCCCCTCCCCTACCGTCACTACCGTCACTTCATCACGTTAGTAGTGTAAAGCTCTCAGTTGATTGAGGTTGAGGCGGTGACGATATTCTGGGCCATCGTCACGTAACCGTCACTTTCCTCCACCTCTCGTGACAAATGGGTGACGATCCCATATCTGATCGTCAGGGCCGCGAGCCGCTTTGGGTCTATCCTAACCACTGATCCCTTGTTGGTGTGGGTGATCTCGAATCCCATGTTCTTGAGGATTTTGCTGACGGTTTTGGGGTTGAGCCACGACAGCAGCTTTGGGTCATCGTGCCCGTGATCCTTGATGACCTTGTCTGCAATCTCCTTACACGTTGGGTCCGCACCAGTCGATTTTAGATCGATGAATGCCCGAAGGACCCGCCCTTCGGCAGTGTCTCTCCTTTCTTCAAGTGCTTCACCTTCCATCGCAACCGCATACCGCATCAGGTCGCGCCTGTACCGCTCCGCACTTGGTGGCTCCATCTGTTCCGCGATGAGCACGAGGGGCGACAAGATCTGATTGGTCCTGCGGCGGATCTCAGGCAGGACTACATTCTTCACCTGAAATGCGTCCAGGCGGTCGAAGCGCCAAGTCAACGCCATGTTCCTGATGTGTAGCGCCTCATCTTGGAACCCCGGTGGCAACTGCGTCGGGATATCCATGCGCTCAGTCAACACGGGCGTGTGGGTGAGGCACCTGCTCTCCGTTGCATCATCCTGGAACGGGCGGCGGCCATTTATGATCTTGGGGCCGAATACCTGATGCGGCCGTGGCACATAGCCGTTGTCTGTGCTGTCCAGACGGGTAACAGGCATTCCCTTTGTATACCCGCAGTTCAGAATCTTCGCGATATCCGTCCCGATCTGGCTGTCCGCAAAATCCGCCTCATCAATGAGCATGGTCCCGCCAACGGCTTCTATCATGCGATACATCGGCGCTGGTGTCGCCGATCCAGCTATAACTAGCGGTCTGTAGCAGAGCGACCCGATTGTCTCTGTGGCCCGTGACTTTCCGCTGCCGCTGATGCCCAGGAACCTGAGGTACGGCACGGCATGGAATCGCTCATAGAGCCACGAGTGCAGGACATAGAGGGTTGCGGCGGACTCGAACGCCTCATCGCAATCAAAATACGAATGGATGAATGTGCGGATGCTCGCGGCAAGGGAATCCAAGCTTCGATACTCTTTGGGGCGGGACGGCAGCTTGATCCCGCCGATTCGGGCGTATTCCCCAATCCATTGCAGGGGCCTGAAACCATCGACCTCCTCCACAAGACCCTGACTCCCGGCACGGTCCTTCAACGCGAATCGAAGTCCCAGCCGTGGGATGTACACCAATTCCGCAAGCTTCTCTCCCGGCGTCCAAAGAAAGCTAATCTCCTTGTTGGCATGGTAAGTGGGCCGGATGATCGTATCAGGCCCCGTGCAATCTTCTAATACTTCAATTCCCGTTTCGCTCATATTGTTTCCCCTTGTTTCTCCCAGGCAGTTCATTCGGTTTCAAATTCTCCTCTTGGCGGACATGCACGACCGTGCCGCCTTCAAATTTCAGCGTGAGGAATCCCCAGAACCGCTGTCCTGAGAGATCCTGGATGTAGTCGAGTGCGGCTTCAGTTTCCTTGGTCATTTGCTACTAAAACCACCTCCCCCGGTTCGGCGCTCTCAGGCAGCACAACAAGGCCATCCTGCAATAACACTCGACCATGATCGGGCACCTTGAACAGTTCTCCACGGTAGTCAATCTCGCCTTGCGTTATGTAGATTGTACAATTGGTACCGATGGCATGGAAACCGCGTAACGCCCCCGTCTCCTCGTTGACGATCGGTTCCCATTGATCGCCTTCGAGGGTTGCTCTTTTGAGTGCTCTTATCTCGATTTGCTTCGTCATGAAGTTTTACCTACCTCCTTTTGCTCTGCCTTGCTCTATGAGACGTTCGATTGCCTGAGGCTCAATGAGCACTCTGCGCCCAATTCGCACACACGGGATTTTGCCAGTGGCAAGATATTTTCTGATTGTCCACGGACTTAGACTCAGAGCAGTAGCGACACTACGGACACTGAGCAGTGATACCTCCATATTGACTCTCTCCTATTGGTTTATTACTATGACGAGGGTAATGCGTGGTGCTGAGACTTCCGCACCAAGTAATACCACCCGGAACCACTATATCACAGCTAGAGCCAAAAGTCAAGTCTGGATGCTTGCTTTTACCAAAGATTTAACCTAACTTAGCCAGCTCCGACTGTTTGCTACTCCTCCAACTACCTCCACTGGCATTCTGACACAGACGGGGGCCGTCGCGGAAGGGTTAATATTTGCGCTGCGAAATTATTGTCGAAAGAATTGGCTGCGGAAAATCTTACCGGGCTTCAGGACTGGTGGCCTCTGCCCTGATGCTTGCCGCTTTCCGTTTCGCCAGGTGGTAGTGTGCCTTCACGACATTGGATTTCCTGCCGTCCTTGTAAACCATGACGGCAATCTTCCGAAAGCTGAGGCCGTCCTCGTGCAGCTTCAGTATCTGCTGATATCGGTATTGGCCTGCCACCATCTTGCCTTTCGGCCCGCGCTTTTTGGGTACCCGTAGCTTCTTCACGGCTGTCATAAGAGCCTCGATAACATCAGCCCTGGGCTTGAGGATGGCATCCTTCAACGCCTTGCAAGCGGTGCGGTCTGCGAGGATGTCTGCGAGTCCATCGCATTCCAGGATAGCCATAAGCGTGTTGGGGTCGCTCAACTCCTTCTGTGCCTGTTCAGCCGTGTACCCCCCGGCCTCCGTTCGGTCATCCACCAGGTACGAGTCACCCTCGTATTCGGCGACCCGCTCCCTGAAGAATTGGTCGAAATCGGCAGGGGTCCATTGCAGCACGGGCTTGCCCCTTAAGTTCGTGAGCAGTGGCATATTTCAACACTGTACCTGTGCGGACCATGAACGGCAACCGGCTTGCCCTTTTTGCGGAGATGGGGACTTGTGGGCCACTACCTCCCCGCCGCTGCTGCCCTCAGCCTCTCCGGCGCGAGCGGTGAGAAACGGTCATGGACGGCCTGGAGATCATCAACGCCGAGGCTCCTCAAGTATCGTTCCGTAGTCGTGATTGACGAGTGTCCAAGAATCCTCTGAAGGTAGTAGAGGTTCCCGCCAGCCCTCAAATAATTCACGGCAAACGTGTGTCTTAAGGTGTGGAGCGAGCACCGCACGTTTGCGATTGCGAGCCGACCGCAAAGTTTCTTGAAATCCCTCAGCACGTCACGCTGCGAAAGGTGCCCGCCGTTCCGTGTGCAAAAGACTAGTGCATCGGCATGCTTCGCAAGGTGTCGGTACAGCTTTCTGCGGAGTTCCATGCTGGTCGGTACGAGGCGGTGTTTGTTGCCCTTGCCCTTGACCCGGAGCACCAGATTATCCAGGTCCACATCCTGGCGGGACAGGCCAAGCAGCTCCGAAATCCGAAGGCCGGTGTCCAGAGCGGTCATGGCAAGCGCGTGGAGCCGCGCTTCCGTACGGGTTGACGGCTTCCACTGAATGATTCTCTTCACCTGTTCCGGGGAAAATGTCGCTAGGACCTTTTCCTCCTCCCTCAACCACGCGAGCTTGATTTGCTCTTTCGTGAGTCCCTCTTCATGCGCCCAGCGGAGAAACGCCTTGAGGCATCGGAGGTAGGTATTGATGGAAACGGCTTTATTGCCCCGCCGCTCCGCCATGAGGTCGCGAATCCGGTTGGCAACGGCGGTCTTGAAAGCCGTGGTAGACTGATAGGGTTCGGACAGGACGGGAGCGAATGCTTTGAGGCTGTATTTGTACCACTGCTCCGTTGCAGGCGACACCCCTTTCAGATATCGCCGTTCCTGGACGAACCGTTCGGTATGCGAGGCAAGTATGCAAATCGCGTGGTTGTTCTCGTAAGTCATTGATTCTTCGGGCCGTGGCGCAGCCTGGCTAGCGCGCTTGCTTGGGGTGCAAGAGGTCCCGAGTTCAAATCTCGGCGGCCCGACCAAAAACTCCTTTAATTACAACGTTTCCTCCTTCCCGCCCGACACCAATTTCGGCACGATTGTGGCAAAACTGTGAACGAAATGCATCAATCGGGCCGCTCCGTGAACCAATTCCCCGGCCGCTCGTTCGCCTGACGATCCAGTTTGGCGAGCGCCTCGCGCATCATGCCGAGCTTGGCTTGGCTGTACAGCTTGAACACCTCGGCATCGCTCTGCCGAAGCATCTGCGTCACTATGTGATCGGCCACGCCACCCGCACTCAGCCGCGTTGCAAAGGTATGGCGCAATTCGTAGAGTGCGAAGTATGGAACGCCAGCCTTCTTCAACGTTGCCGACCACGTCTTTCGCAGATTCGTAATGTGCGGCTTGCTGCCGGTTGAGACCGGACTCGGGAACAGGTACTCGCTTCCCGGCGTCTCCGCGATCTGGCGCTGAAACGCCTCCCGCGCGACAGCGGTCATCGGCATATCGCCGATGCCATTCACCGTTTTGGAATCGGCGACATGCACGACGCCATTCTCCAAATCCACCTGCACTTTCTTCATCGGAAGAAGCTCCTTCTTGTAGCGAAGCCCCATCTCCGACAGAATCACGACGATGTTGCTCAGGTAATTTGGAGCCGCGAATTCGATCTTCGCCTGCTCGCTCGCCGCCATGTAGTGCGGCTTGCGAGTCGATTTCGCCACCGACACCGGAAACTCGACCGCCCGGCAAGGGTTGTCCGATAATCTCTTCTGCTTTACCGCGACATTCAGCATGTGCGAGAGAATTCGGAACTCCTGATGAACGGTAGCCGGCTTCACAGTTCCCCGAAGCTGTAAGCCAAACTTCGTGTGAACCCTGCGGCCGGACCGAAGCCGCTCGGCAAGGTAGTCTTCGATGGCCTCGGCCGTAATATCCGACAGGGCAACCTCTCCGAATACCGGGCCCAGGAATTTCATAGCATTCAGATTCTGCTGGTGATTTCCTTCGCTCCGGAACGGAGGCTTGGAACGCCGCTCCAAGAACCAGCCCGCCCACTGCATGAACGTCAAATGTTTGCTGTCCAAGACAGTTGAGAGACGGCCCTCGTCTCGTGCGTCCAGGCGATCGCGCAGAAAACGCTCGGCCTTCTGTCGATCGGTGGTGCCCGTCGATTCTCGTTGTATTTCTCCTTTCTGGTCCCGGTACCAGACCTGCAAAAACTTCGACTCTTCTCGTTCGTAGACCGCGCCTTCACACTTGCGCGGCCGTCCTCGTTTACTCATTGGATTCCTCCATTCAGTTGGAAATGGGCCGACGAGCCGGCGCTCAACGAGAACCGGTCATATCGCGCCCTGGTTGCTGAACAGGGGAATCTGCTTCCGCTCAATATGAGCATAGCCCACGGAGAGCCACCTGTGGACGAGTCGTTACGATGTGGACGGAGCCGTGGCATCCATTACGTCCTGTCGGCAAGTTGAGCGGAAGGATTCGAGGTCGGATTTAAGAAACCTGATGTTGCGTCCCATCATTCGGAGGTGTGGAATCCGGCGTCGTTCGACCCAGAGATACACTGTTTGCGGGCTGACTCCGAGATAGACCGCTGCCTGCCGAACCGTCAGCGGAATCTCGGCAACGGCAAAGCCGGCGGGCGAGCCGTTCCTGGTGGATTCAAGGTGGAGGCTTTTCGGACTCATAGGCATTCTCGTTGTTCTAACCTGTACGGCGCGAGGGCGAGCCTGCGTGACCGGAGTCATCGAATTCAGGAAGCATCTGGTAGGGTCACCACAGCGCGCTGATCCGTCCAGCCCATACACCGCAAGAGAACAGCAGCACGGCGGCAAGAACCGCGATTGTGAGCTTCTGTGCGGACATGCGTTGCTGGTATGCCGCCTCGACCTGTCGAACGAATTCTTGATGCTTGCAGCCGCGCGTCCTGAACATCTCGCTCAAGCTCCTGTCGAATTCCGGCGGCGGACTCGCGGACCTCCGCTGCAAGCACGGTTCCCGCACGGGTTTGCACCTTCTTCGCCGCGGCCTCAAACAATGCGAGGTCCTCAACAATTCTGGAATGGATGGCTTCGATCGACTCCTCCAGCACCAGGCGATTCATGGTCACGATGGCGAAGGCTGCGTCGTCCGGCTTGAGCAGGAGGCGATGCCGCGCGGCCACCTCGTCAATGAGCCGTTGCACGTCGAAGGCTATTGGTTTCACCGCCGCCATGGCTCACTCCATCTCGATCCGATCGAGTTGCTCGAACAGCTCGCGCTGGATGATCTCAAGACGCTGTTTCGATACGAGCGAAAACTCGCCGAGCCGGATTGCCTCCTGGAACGTCAGCCGCCTGGCCAGCATCAGGCGCATGTCGTCGCCGTACGTGTTGGGATTGCGCTCTCGAATGACGACTGTTCCGAGAAGTTTGTGAGCCTGCTCTTCGGCCACGCGGAACTGCTCGAATGGCTTCCCGTCTTTCGAGACTTCGCCGAAGAACTCGTTCAGCCATACGATCACATTCTTCTCGGTTGTCGTTTCGGCCAGCCGCTCCAGACCGTTCAACGTATCGCTCATTGCCTGTCCGCCCGCGACAACCGAATGGACGAAAACTCGCCGTGACCGGGCAGCGAGGAAGCACAGGATCTCGTTTTCGAGGATATAGTTCCACAGAGGCACAAACGTTGTGGCACCGGTATCCACGATACAGATACCGTCGACCTGGCAGATCTTCTCAATCAACTCGTCGAATCGCTTATCGTAGATTGCGCCACGACGCAAAACGTTGATGTGTTCGGCGGCGAGAGCCTGATATTGGGCGAAGGTCGCGTTGACCGGATCGGTATCAAAGCAATGTAGAGTGGCTTTCCGGGCATGGAAGTACTGGCCGAGAATGGCGGAAACAAGACTTTTTCCGACACCTCCTTTTCCCTGGAGGATCAAATGAACCTGATTTGATCTCGGCCTTCCGTTTTCTGTGGTTGCCATGGTGTTCTCCTCTAGTCGATGAGCTGCTTTTGAATTGAGAAGGGATCATAGTCGAATCCGGTCGACTGTTTTTTCTCCCGCTGCTCGCGGAGGTTTCGGAACGGATCGCTTGACGCCGGGGACCCGGCAGCCGACGTGACGGCTGACTGGTCTGACGCATACGGCTGACCGCACACGCGGATTTTGCCGACTGCCCGCGCAGCCGGCCGACAAAGCGCTTGACGCTGGCGTAGCGCCCCGAGAAGCCGTGGCTGTCCACCAAGTCCTGGTAAATGGCCTTGGCGTTCCGGCCCTTGCTCAGCGACAGTTCGATGAAGTCGAAGTACGGCTCGCAGGCACTACCCGTCGGACTGCGACCAGGCAGCGGAATCGGTGCCGAGTCGGGGGACACCATTGGCCGGTTTTGGCCGAGTTCGGCCGCCGTGCCGCCCGAAGGGTCGGCGGACACCTCATTGGCCGGTTTTGCCGGTACGCGCCGTCCCCAACCGCCGGGAGTCCTTTACTTCGTCCTTCCGGTAGAGGCTTTGAATCACCGCTATGTCTATGGATCGGGTTCGCTCCGACTTCCCTCCGCCGATCTGGCCAATTGAATTCAATGGCGCGCCCAGAAACATGGCCAGCCGTTCTTGCCATTGATCGAGCAACTGTTGCCGATGCACCAAAACCAGCGTGCTCACCTTACGTTTCCCGATCAGCCAGGCGGCAACCGCCGTTTTTCCGAATGCTGTGGGCGCACACAGGAGGCCATCATCATGGGCCGCAATGCTCGCCACGGCGTCTTCTTGGTACGGGCGGAGTTGACCCTCAAAGTTCGCCTGAATCGGGGTACCCTCGCAGCGTTCGTCCCGCAAGTCGACTTTGATCTTATGGTCTGCCAGTAAGGCCATGGCTTCCACCAGGCAGCCCCGCGGGAGCGCAACATGCTGTGCGAACTCCTGACCGCAGGCGATAATCCGGGGCTTGCCGAAGGTGGAGAGGCGCATCGCCTGCGCCTTGTAGAACTCGGGATTCTGGAAAGCGGCCAGCCGTAACAGCCGATTGAGCATCGCAGAAGGCAGGTTTCCCTTCTCGATGTACAGAAGATTCGATCGCACAATCTCCACACGCTCCGGAAAAGGGCCTTCGATGGCTTTGGGGGGCCGCCTCTTGGATGGCGGCATAGTCCAAGGCTCCGTCTCGTCGTCCTGATCCGTCAGGCTGATCCGCACTCCAACCACACTGCCCGTGCGCATGGCCTCGCGCACGAGAGTTTCTACGGGCTCGGCATTCATCCTCTGAATGCCCGAGAGAAACTTCCATTGATCGGGGTAAGGCCGGAAATCCGCGTCCACGAACACGCTATTATTGTTGACTCGTCAGAAGAAATCGTGGGTAGACTCGGGCTCGGGCAGCTTGCCAAGTGAGTGATAGAGCGCTAGTTCAAGGACCCGGAAGGTGCGGAAGCCGTACGACTTTCTCATGGTGACTTTGGCTTTGTTGTTCAGGCCCTCGACGACCCCACTGGAAAGAAGCTTTTGAGCGCGGAAATAGTTGAGGATCAGCTCGCGGTGTTGGCGCAGTGAGCGAGCGATCTTCTTCATGGGTTCGATGCGGGAACGCATCGTCTGCCGGCACCACTCATCGAGGAATTTCCCGGCCCAGGCTGGCGAGTTGTAATCCCAGAGTTGCTGAAAAGCTTCCTTGAGAAGGTAAGCGCGCACGGTTTTCAAGTTATACCGGAGCAGGTCGCGGAGGCGGAACCGCTGTTCGGTCTTCAGATTCTCTTCACGTTTGAGCAGGAGCCAGCGCGACTTCTTCAGTAGCGGTGTTTGGCCTTCGCTCGCCATGCGGCGCGATTCTCCGGAGCGGACCTCGTCGAGGGCCTTGTTCATTTTGGCCACGATATGGAAACGGTCGAGGATATGCAGGGCCTGGGAGCATTTCTCGCGGATGACTTTCAGATAGGGTTCCCACATGTCCGAGCAGACGAACACGATCTTGGAGGTGATTTCTTCACCCATGGTAGTGAAGAATCCTTGAAAAGACTCGATGGTTCTCTCCTTGCCGACCCAAAGTAAACGGGTGACGCTATCGATCTGATAAACCAGGGTCAGGTACTTGTGCCCTTTGGCGTACTGGATTTCATCCACCCCGATGGCATCGATTTGGCCGAGCATGCGGTGTTCCAGTCCGAAGGCGACCACATGTTCGACGGAGTCGCAGACCTTGTCCCAGGAGGTGCGGAACGCCTCGGCCGTTTCTTTCCACGAAAGCCGCCGCGCCCAGCGGGCCAGAAACAGCATGTAGGCATTCGTCAACTGGTGCTTGCCGTTGCCCCAGGGAACTTCCTCGACAACCACCGCTTGGCAGCGGCGGCAATCCACGCGCCGCATGGCGTACAGCAGGAAGACCAGAAACCCCCAGAAAGGGATGAAGTCGTAACGCCTTTCCGCGAGTTGATCATAACCGGGCGCTGGCTGGTGGCAGCGGGAACAAACCGCCGCCGAACCCTTGCGCGGACGCACGGCGATCTCGATGCTTTTGTGATCGGAACTGAAGCCAGCATGCTGGTAGACGAAACCCCGGAAATGATGGCAGCGGTTTAAAATCGTGATGAGTTGTAGCATGGCGGAAAAGGCAGCGGCGAGAACTCCCAGGATAAACCGCGCCACTCCTGTGCCGGCTGCCGACCTGGAGCGTTACTGTCGTGGCCTGAACGATTGGCCGCGCTCGTGGATGGGATTGGAAAAGGACCTACCGCCGGGCGAGAAACTCGTGGCCTGCTTCCGGCCATTCCTCGAATACCTGGTGACGTCTGCGGATCTATCGCCGAAGACCATCCAGAAGCACGTTGATAATCTCTGGGCGCTGGGGGGAGAGATCATCCGGAATCTGAACGACAACCCTCCTCTGAGAAGGAAACAGATCCAACAGATTCTCTTCGATGTGATCGATGACGATGGCGGCCCGCTGATCTACGGCGTCAGTTCAGAGCAACAACAGCGGTCCTTTGATACCACCTGCCGTAAATTCCTCCGATTCCTCGGACACCCACTCCGCTAAACCCGTCAAATCACCCACAAATTCTCCTGACGAGGCTTATTGTTCTGCCGCGGCATCCACTGTAATGGCAGTGCGATCAGATTGCCGAAACCGCCCTTTGGCATCGTGTCCTGATTCGGGAAGAACCGGTCGTATGAGTCCATGCCGAGCTGATGGCGGCGATCCATAGTTCTCGTAAGAATCAGGCTCCCGAGCTTCCGCGCGGTTGCCGCAGGAATTGAGCGCGCGAAAAAAATCCAAACGTGGCCTCCGTTTCCGGAGCGCGACCGTTCCAGCGCCGCCGATACGCCCAATCCGTGGCACGTTTCCAGGAATGCCGCGGCGTTCTCCTGCCAGCTCTTCTTGTCAAAGTCGACTGCCAGAAACCAACAGGTTTCGTCTAGCAGCAGTGGGTACACGCCAATGGTCTGCTTGCCTTCCAGGTGCTGTCGGAGCACATCATCGGTCAGAGACAGTAGCTTCCTGGTCTTCTGGTCCACCTTTTTCCGGACGGCGGCATCCGCGGACAGAACTGCCTTTCAATCGCGGATCGAGGCTGGAACATAGCCCCAATCTCCGCTCTTGAACCGCATGCGCACTGCGTAGACATCCTCTCTGCCTCGGAACAAACCGCGGAACAGGCCAACCTTGACGTCCTTGGTAGAGTGCTCGTTTACACCGGCGTCGTGCGCATCTCGCCCGGTTGCCAGTGACAAGTCTTTCTTCGGCGGCGCCGGGATCGTGATCCCTTTTTCGGCCAGGAGTTGGCGAAGCCTGGCGTTCTCCTCCTTCAAGCGCAGATTATCGGCGACCACCGTCTCCAACTGATGGGTTTTGAGATCACGGTCGTCCATACAGCAGGCTCAGCTTTGTGCTCCACTCTTCATCATGCGCTCGAAGAAGTCTTCGACCTCACTGAATAATGCGCCCATGTCTCCTGGGAGTTGACATTCCCCGGCCAACACTTCGAAGCGTCCCTGCCAATCCCGCGGCGGTTTCGGCAGCGACGGTTGCAACTCGTGGGTCCGCCTTCTCTCGAATGTCAGATGCACCGCGTCGGCGGTCCGCTTCATTGTGAGCCCGCCAGATCTGATCAACAGCGCGAGGTCGATGATGTCCTTCACCCGGCTGTTGGTTGAACTCCTCGGTAGCGTATAGGCGTGCAGCTTTTCAGCGAATTGCTGTTCGCGAGAAATCGTCCGCACTCCGGGAGTCGCGATCCCAGCGAATCCGAGCCAGTCCCGACACTCGATAATGTCCACGGGTTGGATCACGACGTCGCCAATCCCGGCATCCAGATGAAAACGGGCGAAAATCCTACCATCCATCCATGCTTCGACGGGATATCTGGCTCCCCCATACGGTGCCGCATCCAAGTCCAGTACGGGCGGACCGATAGTGAACTCAAACCAGTCTGCGACGGGGAAGCCCGCGGCTTCCTGAAGCATTTCGCGGAGGACTCGCGTGGCCTCCTCTTCGGTAGCGGCCATGACTCGTGGCACTGTCAGGTCAATGTCAAGCGTACTGCGAGCTGTCCTGAAGCGAAGCTCCAGAGCATAGCCTCCCTTTAGGACCCATGGAGGGGCCTCGGTTCGAAAAAGCCGCATCAGCAGGCGATCAAATGCTACTTGGCGACGAAGGCGATTCACTTGGACGTGCTCGGCTTCGCCAATCTTGCTCAGGCGGTCTTCGAGGGCTCTGCGGAATGCCTTGGCCGTCGCATAGTCTCGTGACATATCGGTCACGCGACTTGCCGTAGAAGACTTTCGAACACTTTTTGGGCCCGAGCGCTCAGTCTTACCCTGTTGACCTCCGATCGCGTAATCAACCCGCGATGGAAAGCTTGTCTGAGGGCTTGACGCAGAAAAGTATGCTCAACGCCATCGGCTTCGATCAGATCCAGGATCGTCCGGAGGGGTCGCGTATACCTGAAACCCTGCGCCACCTGGACGTCCTCGACGGCCAGATCTGCATAATGCAGCACCAGAATAGCGGGGATATCGCTGTTCCGCCGGAAGTGGGTCGGGACGGTCATGTGCAGCTTGGCTGGATTCAGGTCCGACAGCTCATACAGACTCAGAGCGGTCTGATGGCTGTAGGCTCCCTCCGTAACTTCGTTCCGATTCTTTGACCACAGGGACCACTTGACGAGGTCGGGATGCTCCGCCAGCGGGAAAAGGGCGAGCCGGTAGATCCCGCGGTGTTCGCGAATCCAGTTTCCTACCCCCACATGGTAAGGATGGGTGTTCTCAGCAAAACCGGCCGCCTTTGCCTGCTTTGCGGTAAAGAAGCCCTGCTGGTCGTGAGCGACCTCGAAGAGTCTCCGTTGCGCAGCACGATGATGTCGCGGCATACAACACAATCCTACAATTAAATTAGCACTATACGCAAGGCCCCCCCTCTTGTCAAGGCCGAAAACGGTACGGGTAGCGTGTGCGGACCCGCCGATGTAGCTGAATGAGCCGCTGCGGTCCTGTAGTTTTTTGGAATCCTGGTCGAGGCAAAGGTTCAGCTAAAGCCAAGTTCTTTTCTTTCAACTAAATCTGCGCGAGCGCGCGCACGCATGCTCCCGGCCAGTCCACGTTATCGGAACATCACTTGGCTCGGATTTCCACAAGCGGTCTGGACTGCGCTAAAAATGACATTGATGCGCCGTCAAGCTGCGTGCACTGCGACGAGGATCTAGCGCATGCTTCATTTTCTCCAGACAATTCCGGAACTCGTCCTTTATGGATGCATCGTCCTGATCGCCGTTGCGATCATGATGAATGCCTGGATGGTCACCCGAACTTGGCGAGTTAAATCGCAGATCAGGACTTTTGCAGCCGCACTCGAAACCAACACCGGGGCCGACAAATCTCGTAAGCGGGATGGACTCCCCCTCGCAGAGATCGATGAAATTCGGAACCGATGCGAGAAGCTCGATGAAGTGCCACGAGGTTGGTGGATGGCAATCGAATCCCACATCGAGCAGTACACCAGCCCAGAGGACATCGAGGGGTGGTTCCTCACTGAGCAGCCGCGGCACGCACTTCCCTACGAAATCGCTGTTGGCAAGCATTTCCACGCCGCTCTTTTCAGCGCATTCCCAGGCATCCTAATGGAAACGCGCCCCGCACGCCTTCGGCGTGGATGATATTGCCTGACCCTCTCTTCCCCCAAGCAGCACGCCTTCGGCGCGGATGATGGCCGTCCGCATCTCGTTTCCGATCTCGGTCCCGTTCTCGGAGTGGGTCACTTCAGCCGAGCACTGCTGGATCACTCTTGCCGCGCGCCGAAGGGCGCGCTGAGTTGGTCGGGCTACATGCTGAAGATCTTCAAGTCCGGGAGGAGCACTGGGTCGTGGCCGATCTGATAGGCAAGGGCAAACACATCCGAACTGTTCCGATGCCGAGTTGGGTCAAACAGGCGGTAGATGTCTGGGTGCAGGCTGCCGGGATTTCGACCGGCTCCATCTTTCGCGCTGTCAGCAGAAACGGCGCGATCTGGGGGAGCCACATCACGCCCAAGGCCATTTGGCATGTCGTGAAGGGAGCGGCCAGGCACGCCGGAATCGGGAACCTCGCTCCCCATGACCTCCGCCGTAGTTGCGCGCGCCTATGTCATCTCGCCGGCGGAGAACTGGAGCAGATCCAATTTCTACTCGGTCATGTTTCGGTTCAGACGACCGAGCGGTATCTCGGTTGCAAACAGAAACTGCGAAACGCGGTGAACGACGGAATAGACCTGGCGGAAGCGTGATCGGGGGACTCGGGTCCCCCAACCGGACTTCGCGGGCGCGCACCCCGCTGGTGTCCTAACAGGTCGCTGTCGCGTGATCCTAAACACTACGCCGTCGATCGTGGGTTTAGGTGGATACCCATTGCATGCCGTCAATCCATGTTGTATACTGAACGAAATGGTTCAGTATTGCCAAACCCACTTCGATGCCTCGTTCGGCGCGCTCTCGGACGCCACCCGACGCGGCGTTCTGGAGCAACTCGGGCGTGCGGACGCTTCGATCTCGGCCCTTGCCGAGAACTTCCACATGACCCTCACGGGCATGAAGAAGCATGTGGGCGTCTTGGAGGAAGCGGGGCTCGTCACCACGGAGAAGGTCGGGCGAGTGCGGACCTGCACGCTCGGCGTATGCGGACTGCAAGAAGAGGCGGCATGGATCGAGAGGTACCGCCAGCTCTGGGCCGCGCGCTTCGACGAGTTGGACATTGTTGTCGAGGAATTGAGACGGAAGGAGAAAGCAAATGGACGTAAGAAGAGAAAGTGAGGCCACCCCCACGAAGAACCGCACGGGGGTGGAGCGGAAGTCCGACCGTGAGCTCGTCGTCACGCGAACCGTCAACGCGCCTGCGCGCCTCGCGTTCGAGGCGTGGACCAAAGCAGAACTATTCAGGAGGTGGTGGGTACCAAAATCGTATGGGCTGACCCTGCTTTCCTGCGAAATGGATGTTCGCGTTGGGGGGCAGTATCGTTTGGTGTTTCGCCACGAAGATTCGACGATGGAGTTCTTCGGGACGTACCTCGAAGTGACACCGCACTCGCGCCTCGTTTGGACCAACGAGGAAGGTGACAACGGCGAGACCGTCACCACGGTGACCTTCGATGAAAACGCAGGCAAGACGTTGTTGGTCGTGCACGATCGCTATCCCTCGAAGGAAGCGCTTGACTCCGGATCGACGGGCGCGATGCCCGAGGCGCTCGACCAACTCGACGAGCTTCTCGCCAGCCTGGGATCAAGCTCAGCGACAAAATGACGCAATCAATCAATCAACGAAGCGTGTGGCCGGCCGCGAGGGTAAGAAAAGTGCCCAAGGCAAGACCCCGGCGAAGCCGCTAGTCGCCATGACTGGCAAGGCAAGCGCTGCGAAGACCGCAACAGGCGCCGAACCCGTGTTCGCGTACATCGCTAGCTTGCCGCAGCCGCAGCGCGGCATCGCCGAGCGCATCGATGCCCTGGCGGCCAAAAGTTTGCCGGACATCCAGCGAGCGGTGAAGTGGGGCATGGCGTACTACGGGGTCGAAGGGGGCTGGTGCTTTTCATCCGGCGCCTTCGTCGGCCATGTGAAACTGATGTTCATACGCGGCACGGAGATCAAGCCGGAACCGCCTGTGACGCCGATCGGGATGGGCAAATCCACCCGCGGAGTCGAGTTAGCTTCGGTTGACGATTTCGACGAGCGCCAATTGGCGTCATGGATGAAGCAGGCCGCCACCATCCCCTTCGTCGGGGGAAAGAAGCGGTGACTACGCCGTGGCGCAGTGTTCAGGACGCCGAGAAGGCCAACGGGACCGTGGCGTGGCAAGCGTTGCCATGCCGTTTCGACGCGCTCAGGCTCGTTCAGGGCAAGGGTCTTCCAAGAGCAAGTCGCGGGAAGTCGCGCAGCGTTTACCGATGTGCGATGACGTGTTGATTATCGCCATTGGCCGGAAACGGCGATCTGGGAAGCTGCAACTGCACGCAGGCCGATATTAGAACGCGCCAGGTGAGGTCGTTTGGCGAACGGGCTTATTCTAATGCCTATGCAGGGGTGCCCTCTGGGCCCCGCCTCCCAGGCCCCCCTCTCAACTCACCTTCGGCGGCGCGAAAAAATGCAGCGGGTCAATCGACACGATCTTCCACTTCTTACCTTTGCGTTCCAGCCGGAACTTCACCACCTCGCGCCGCCGCTCCAACGGGTGTGGATCGGACTTGCCCACTATCTCCAGGAACCAGTCCAGTTCCTCCTCGCGATGCGTGTCATCGCCCTTATCCGACAGCACTTCGATCGAGTTTGTCAGATCGGCAACATCGGTCAGCGCCACGATTTCGCGGCGAAAATTCTGGAAGTCCGGCATGCTCGGGTCCACCGCCTCCACGAACATCGCTGCATCGTCGTCGCTCAGCGCCCCCGCGATCTTGGTGAACAGGTCGAAGATCTGCTGTTGCGCATCGGCCGCTCGCGCGATGCCCGCCGCCGCGCCCATGCCGCACGCGGCCATCACCTGCATGAAGGTGCGTCGTCTCATATCAGGTCCGGTAACTCGCGTTGATGCGGATGTAGCCTTCCGTGAAATCGCACGTCCAGAAGCGCGCTTCCCCCTTACCCTTGCCGCGCAGCGCGAAGCGGATCTCGCATTCCGGCGCATCCAGCCTGGCCTTCAACTCGGCTTCCGAAAACCGCGTGGCCAGCCCGCCCCGGCACACCGCCACGCCTTGCATATCGATATCCGCCTTGCGCGGATCGAACGCCACGCCGGCGTTGCCCGCGGCCGAAAGGATGCGCCCCCAGTTCGGATCGGATCCCGCGACCGCCGTCTTCACCAGCGGCGAATTGGCGATGGAACGGGCCACCCGCGCGGCCGCCTCATCCGTCGGCGCGCCCGAAACCAGAATCGTGATCAGCTTGCGCGCGCCCTCGCCATCCCGCGCGATGCTGCGCGCCAGTTCTTCCGCCACGCCCGTGATGCGCTCCTCCACCGCCGCCATCTCCTTAGGATCGGGCCTCACCCCGGACGCGCCGTTCGCCAGCAGCAGCAGCGTGTCGTTGGTGGATGTGTCGCCATCTACCGAGAGCCGGTTGTAACTGCGCTCCACGGCCCGCCGCAACATGCGCCGCAGCAAAACCACCGGAATGTTCGCATCCGTCAGCACGAACGCGAGCGTAGTCGCCATGCGCGGCTGGATCATCCCTGAGCCTTTGGTCATGCCCGCAACGCGCACCCTTCCGCGCCGCAGTTTCACCTCCCCGCAGGCCTGCTTGGGCACCAGGTCCGTGGTCATCATCGCGCGCGCCACGCTGCCGAAGTTGTCTTCCCGCAGTTCCGCGGCCAGGCGCGGCAGCGCATTCACGATCAGCTTCGCATCCAGTTCGACGCCGATCACACCCGTGGAGGCAGGCAGCACTTGCGTCACCGGCAGCCGCAACAGTCGCGCCGCGGACCGGCAGCAGGCCAGCGTCACCGCATCTCCCGTGCGCGTGGCGCAGTTCGCGTTGCCGGCATTCACCAGAATCGCGCCCACCGCGCCGCGCGACGCTGCCAGATGACGCCGGCAAAGTTTCACTGGCGCGGCCTGCACGCGGTTCTGCGTAAACACCCCGGCCGCCGCGGCGGGCAATCCGGAGACGATCAGCCCCAGATCGTCCTTCTCTTCCCGGCGGATGCCCGCGTAAGTAGCGGCGTAACGGTAGCCCAGCGGCAGATCCACGCTATTATTCTCCCAGAACGGATTCGCCCACAATTTCACCGCCGCTGATGTGCTGCCCGTTTGCGAAGGCCTCCGCGCCGATCCGCTTCCGCCCTTCGAGTTGGACTTCGATCAACTCCAGCGCGCCTTCACCTGCAACCACTCGTAATGGACCGGGCAGCAGCCTGCCCGGCTCGCCACCCGCGCGCCCATCGCCTCCCGCCACGCGCGATTTCCAGATATGCAATTGCTGGCCGCGAAAGCCCGTATAAGCGCCTGGCCAGGGCTGAAATCCGCGCACCCGATTATGGATGCTCTGCGCCGGCAGGCGCCAGTCAATCCGCCCATCTTCCTTTGTAAGCAGCGGCGCGTAACTCGCCTGAGTGCCATCCTGCTTTTCAGGAGTAATCGTATCCAGGCGTTGCAGCGTCTCCACCAATAGCGCCGCGCCCATGCCCGCCAGGCGCGCGCCTAATTCCACGGCGGTTTCTTCAGCCCCGATGTCCGTCTCCGCTTTCAGCAGCATCTCGCCGGTGTCGAGACCGGCGTCGATACGCATAGTAGTGACACCCGTGCGCGTTTCGCCATTGGCAATGGCCCATTGCACCGGCCCCGCACCGCGATATTTGGGCAGCAACGACGCATGCACATTGATAATCCCGTGCGCCGGAATATCGATCACAGCCTGCGGAATGATCTGCCCGTACCCAACCACCACCATCACCTCGGGCGCCAATTCCGCCAGCCTTGCGACAGCCTCAGGCCGGCGCACGCGCTCGGGTTGATAAACAGGCAGGCCCAATCGCAAAGCGGCCGCCTTCACCGGCGAAGCCGTAAGCTGCTGTCCCCGTCCGCGAGGACGGTCCGGCTGCGTAACAACGCAAACAACCGCATGCCCCGCCTCAACCAGACCCTCCAACGTAGGAACCGCGAAGGCCGGAGTGCCCAGGAATATCACACGCATCAGCTACGTCCGAGACAGTGCGATTTCATGTGGGGCAGGACTCCAGTCCTGCGGCGGGTCTCCAGACCCGCCATATGGCGGGACGCGGACGCGCAGGCGTAGACGCCCCAATCACGCCCACTCCCCGGCTTTCACCAGCTTCCGCACCTTACGCCGGATCAAATCCCGCTTCAGCGCACTGATATGGCTGATGTACAGCTTCCCGTACAGATGATCGGTCTCATGCAGAAACGCGCGCGCCAGCAAATCCTCGCCGGTCTTCTCGAAAAACTCGCCCTTGGCGTCCTGCGCGCGCACGGTCACCCGTTTGCCGCGCTTCACCTGCTCCCGGAATCCCGGAATGCTCAGACAGCCCTCTTCGCCTTCCTGTTTGCCCTCCACATGCACAATCTTCGGATTGATCAGCACCAGCTTGTCCGCCGGATTCTCGCGCATTGGAAATGTCGATCACCGTGATCTTGCGCGAGAAACCGATCTGCGGCGCGGCCAGCCCCACACCCTTGGCCGCGTACATCGACTCGAACATGTCCTCCAGGAATTGGTCCAACTCCGGCGTGCCGAATTCCGTGACCTCCTCCGCCTCCCGCTCCAGCACCGGATCGCCGTACTTCACGATTGGATAAACCATATCTCAGAAATCCCGAACTTGCATCAGATAACCTTCATAATTACGCCTTGTCTCGCCAAGTGAATCGCCGCCGAACTTCTCCAGGAAAGCCTGCGCCAGAATCAATGCCATCATGGCCTCCGCGATCACGCCCGCCGCCGGAACCACACACACGTCCGAGCGCTCGTAAGCGGCCAGCGCCGGTTCGCGCGTCGCCAGGTCCACCGATTCAAGCGGCCGCCGCAGCGTCGAGATGGGCTTCAAAAATCCGCGTACCACCACGTCCTGCCCGTTGGTGATGCCGCCCTCCAAGCCACCCGCGCGATTCGCCCCCCGCGTAAACTGGCGCGCCGCGCGATCGTAGCGGATCGTGTCCTGCACCGCGGACCCGAAGCTGGCGGCATTCTCTTCCGCGAATCCCACCTCCACGCCTTTCACCGCTTGAATGGAAACGATGGCCTGTGCCAGCCGTCCATCCAGACGCGCGTCCCAAGTCGTATGCGATCCTAGGCCCGGCGGCACACCGTGCGCGATGGCTTCAAACACGCCGCCCACTGTGTCGCCCGTGCGATAGGCCTGGTCCACCACCTCTTTCATGCGTTGCTCGACTTCGGCGTCCACACATCCCAGCAGGACTTCGGTCTTTCCGCGCAGCGCCGCCACTTCTTCCCACGCCGCGCTTCTTTCGAGGCGCACTCCGCCCACCGCGATCGTGTGGCTGGCGATCTCGATGCCGAACTGGATCAGCAGCGCTTTAGCGACCGCCCCCAGCGCCACGCGGGCCGTAGTCTCGCGCGCGCTGGCCCGCTCCAGAATGTAGCGCGCATCGTCGAAATTGTACTTGATCGCGCCCGCCAGGTCGGCGTGTCCGGGACGCGGCCGCGTCACCGGCTTCTTCTTGTCTTCCGCGCCATCCGTGTCTTCTACCGGCAATGCCTCGGTCCAGTTTTGCCAGTCGCGATTTCGGATCAAAATCGCCACCGGCGAACCAATGGTCCGCGAGTGCCGCACGCCGGACACAACCTCCGCGCGATCGTGTTCGATCTTCATGCGCCCGCCGCGGCCGTAGCCCTGCTGGCGGCGCCAAAGCTCGTGATTGATGGTGTCGAGAGAGACCGGCACTCCGGCGGGAAGCCCTGTGAGGGTGGCCACCAGGCACTCGCCATGCGACTCCCCGGCGGTTTCAAATCGCAGCATTCGCCAAGAATTTTTATGGTAGCACTCGAATGCCGACTTTAGCCCGCTTCAGCCCCGCTTGCCGCTCGCGCCGAACAACTCGCCAAGCGGCAGTTCAAGAGCCGGATCCGCCGTACGAAGCACGCCATCCCTCGCTTCCCGCGATCCCTCCACCGTGTGGATATATCCGCGGCCTGTCCGCGGATTTACCACCCACACATAGGCAATCCCGAAAGCCAGATAGTCGTCGATTTTCTCCTGCACGTCCGCAGCCCGGTCGTCGGGCGACAGAACCTCCACCGTCAAGTGCGGAGGGCTAACGATGATGCGTCCTTCAGGCTCCGGACCCGCAACCAGAGTGACATCCGGAACCCGAAAGCGCCTGGACTTGACCTGTACCCGAACTTCCACGGCCGCCCAAAATTGGGGGTAGTGGGTCAGGAGATAAAACACGATGCGGGTCTGCAAGTTCGCGTGCTCGATTTCGCCCACATTGCGCTCCAGGATCCGGCCGTCAACGTATTCGCGATCGCCGTCGGGATAGCTCGTGCTTAGATATTCTTCAACCGCTACGAGCGTGCTGGCCATGGCTCAATTGTAACTCGCCAGGGTGGGGCAGACCTCCAGGTCTGCGCGGGTCCTCCAGGACCCGCCCTTCGCGCTTGGAATCAGGCCGTCGTGGACGTCGGCTGCAGGGTATCGTGCGCGTTCGCGCCGGGAGAAGCAGATGCGCTAGCGGTCGTCGATCCGAAAGCCGAGCGGCGTTGACCAATCTCGTCCGCCCCCCTCCATTCTGAAAACAAACACTAAGGGCAATCGGTCAACCGAACTCCGGTCCCTGCCGTGCTACCCTTACGCCGGGTAGAGCGTCGCTCGACAGGGCCCTACCCACGATCCTTGAAATCCGAATCCTTGATTCCCGACACCAGATTTCCATACGAACCCAACATGCCCTTTGTTTTCAACAAAACAGGAAAAACGAAAGCCAACCCCGTCCGGGCGCCGGATTATCCTCGCTCTAGCCCCGCCGCCCAGGAAAAGCCGCTCGTTTGACGCCCCCCCACCCCGTCCGCTATCCTGGATCTTTCTGGTAGAGGCGCGGCGGCCATCATTACCCCGGGCGGCATTTCCGGCAGAGCTTCGGACGCCCGGCGAAAGGGGCCGATTCAGGTTCCGCCGAAACCGGCGCGGATGGCTCTTAGCCGCGGCGGTTGGGGGGTCAGGCTAACACCTGCCCACTGTCACTCGGGTTTTTACGCGGGTGGAGCGCTATCGGAAGCGAAGACTCGCCGGATCTCCCCGCGTCTTTTCTTCTGCCATCGTCTACCGCCCGCGCGCAAGGCACTATGCGGCTTTTCGATCTAACGCGGGCGCTCATCGATACCGAATCCATCACCGGTAACGAGGAGCGTATCGGCCATCAGCTGTTCGATCACCTGACCGTCCTCGCCACCCGCTACGGCGGCCGCGCGGAGCGCTATCCGGTCGAGGCCGGCCGCGCGAACATCTTCGCCTGCTGGGGCGACGGGCCCACCGTCACGCTCTCCACGCATATGGATACCGTGCCGCCTTTCATCCCTTCGCGCGAAGACGCCGAGCACATCTGGGGACGCGGCGCGTGCGATACCAAGGGCATCATCGCCGCCATGCTCACCGCCGCCGAGGCGCTGCTCGAACGCGGCACACGCAATTTCGGAGTCCTCTTCGTCGTGGGCGAGGAACGCAACAGCATCGGTGCTTATCACGCGGCGGCGCATCCCCAGGGCGCGCGCTATTTCATCAACGGCGAGCCCACCGAAAACAAAATCGCGCTCGGTTCGAAGGGCGCCCTGCGCTACGAAATCGCGGCTTCCGGACGCATGGCGCATTCCGCGTATCCCGAGTTGGGCGAATCCGCCATCGACAAGCTGCTCGATGTGCTGGCCCTGATCCGCGCGATCCCGCTGCCGGTCGACGATCTGCTCGGCCCCAGCACTTTGAACATCGGCACGCTAGCCGGCGGGCGTGCGCCCAACGTCATCGCTGACGAGGCCAAAGCCGAAATCTTCGTGCGCCTGGTCGGCGACTCGACTGCGATCAAGGACGCCATCGCCGCCGCCGTAGCCGGAAAAGCCGAAGCCCGCGAAATGATCGAGATTCCGGCTGTCCGCCTCGGTTCGCTTCCCGGCATGGAAACCACGGTAGTAGCTTTCACCACCGATATCCCGGCTTTCGGCGACGCCTGGGGCACGCCGTTCCTGATCGGCCCCGGCTCCATCCACGTCGCCCACACGCTCGACGAGCGCATCCCCAAACGGCAACTGCAGGACGCCGTCGGCATCTATCAAAATATGGTGAGCCAATTGCTCACGGAGGACGGGCTTCATAATGTCACCTAGTCTTGTATTACTGTCCCCTAGTATTACAACTGCTCTAAATCTTCGCTGCCTGCGCAGGTTTTGGAGGGCGGGCTTTAGCCGGCGCGGCGCTTCAGCGCCGCTGCATCGGACCTCTTGGTTGCGGCTATACTGCTCTGTGGGGCAGGCGCTCGGCCTGCGGCGGCCTCTCAGGCCGCCTGCCGCGAAGCTTTGTCGCGGTTTCTGGCGCCCCAAACACTCCCGACGCGACCGTCTGTCGCCTCTGGCCGTCCTCTTCCCGCAAAGCGAGCCGCATTTCGAGCAAAAGGCGGGTCCAAGGGACCCGCGCAGGCCACGGGCCTGCCCCACAATTCATTTGCAGAAATTTCCACCTATGGAAAACTAAACTTATGCAAACCAAAATCGAAGTCGGCATCCTGGGCGCCACCGGAATGGTGGGCCAGCATTTCGTCAAATTCCTCCAGAACCATCCGTGGTTCGAACTGAAATGGCTGGGCGCCAGCGACCGCTCCGCCGGGAAACCGTACCGCGAAGCCACCACCTGGCGGCTCTCGGGCGCTATGCCCGACACCGTCGCCCACCTGCCGGTTGAAGAATCCAAACCCGGCAACGCGCCGCGCCTGCTATTCTCCGCCATGGATGCCTCCGTCGCCACCGAAATCGAGCGCGCCTTCGCCCAAGCCGGCCACGTGGTGGTGTCCAACTCCAAGAACCACCGCATGGAGCGCGACGTTCCTCTGCTGGTGCCCGAAGTCAACCCCGAGCACCTCAAGCTCGTGCCCAGCCAACAGCGCCATCGCGGCTGGAAGGGGCAAATCGTCACCAATCCGAATTGCTCCACGATAGTGCTCACCATGGCGCTCGGCCCGCTGAAGCCATTTGGCATCACGCGTGTCATCGTCACCACGCTGCAGGCCATTTCCGGCGCCGGCTATCCGGGCGTGGCTTCCATGGATATCGTCGCCAACGTCATCCCCTTCATCGGCGGCGAAGAAGAAAAAATGCAGCAGGAGACGCAAAAGATCCTGGGCGAATTCCGCGGCGATCACATCGAACCGCTGCCCGCGGGTGTGAGCGCGCATTGCAATCGCGTGCAGGTGGTCGATGGACACACCGTCACGGTCTCGGTGGAATTCTCCGCCAAACCGTCCGAAGCCGATCTGCGCCACGCTTTCGATTCCTTCTCCAGCGTGCCGCAGCAGCGCCAGCTTCCCAGCGCCCCGCCCCACCCGGTCATTTATATGGACGAAAAGGACCGCCCCCAGCCCCGTCGCGATGCCGAGCGCGAGAACGGCATGGCCGCCTTCATCGGCCGTCTACGCCCCTGCCCGGTGCTCGACTACAAGTTCGTCGCCCTGGGCCACAACACCGTGCGCGGTGCGGCCGGCGCGGCCGTGCTCAATGCCGAGCTGATGCATTCGGAAGGAATGCTCGACTGATGATCGTCATGAAATTCGGCGGCACATCGGTGGAGTCCGCGGCCGCCATCGAGCGCGTCGCGTCCATCGTGAAAGCCCGCGCCAGCCGCCGGCCCATCGTGGTAGTCTCCGCCATGGGTAAGACCACCAACAAGCTGCTGGCCATCGCCGCCGCGGCCATTGACGGCGCGCGGGAAGAGTACATCCGGCAGATCCACGATTTGCGCGACTTCCACTCCCGCGAGGCGCGCCTGGTAGTCCCTCTTGCCCAGCGCGCCGAACTCGACCGTCTGCTCGACGAGCACTTCCAGGAGCTCACCGAACTGGTCAAAGGCCTGGCCGTTTTGGGCGAGCTGACGCCGCGTTCCATCGACGCCATTTCCAGCTACGGCGAGCGCCTCTCCAGCTACATCGTCTCGCTCGCCTTCCGCCATTTCGGCATGGACACCGCGCATGTCGATTCCCGCCAGGTCATCGTCAGCGACCGCCGCCACACGCAGGCCGCGCCCCTCTTTCCGGAAACTTACGCGCGTCTCGCGGCCGTCATTCCGGCTCTGGCGGAAAACAAAATCGTGGTGATGGGTGGTTTCATCGCCGCCACACAGGATGGCGTCACCACCACGCTCGGGCGCGGGGGCTCCGACTTCACCGCGTCTATCGTGGGCGCGGGCGTCGGCGCCGAAGAGATCCAGATCTGGACCGATGTGGACGGCATGCTCACCGCCGATCCCACTATCCTGCCCGGCGGCCACCGGGTGAAGACCATCTCCTTCGCCGAGGCCGCCGAACTGGCCTATTTCGGCGCCAAGGTGCTGCATCCGGCCACCGTGGTCCCGGCCATCGAGAAAAACATTCCGGTCCTGATCCTGAACTCGCGCCGGCCGGAAATCTCCGGCACGCGCATCGTTTCCGAAGCCGTGCCCTGCGCCAACGCGGTGAAGTCCATCGCCTGCAAGCGTAAGATCACGCTGGTGAACGTGCATTCGACGCGCATGCTGATGGCCCACGGTTTCCTGCGCCGCATCTTTGAAGTCTTCGACCGGCACGAGACCGCCGTCGATATGGTGTCCACATCCGAGGTCAGCGTCTCCCTCACCATCGACAACACCCAGGCGCTCGATGCCATCTGCCAGGAGCTGAGCCAGTTTTCCGAAGTGTCCATCGAAGACGGCCAGGCCATCGTCTGCCTGGTGGGAGACAACATCCGCTACACGCCTGGAGTAGCCATGCGTGTCTTCGGCTCCCTCGACGGCATCAACATCCGCATGATCTCGCAAGGCGCGTCGCTGCTGAATCTCAGCTTCGTGGTGGCCGAAAAGGATCTGCACTGCGCCGTGGCCGCGTTGCACAGCGAGTTCTTCGCCCAACTTGACGCGGAGGTCTTCGATGCCGCTTGAACGCAGCTCTCCACATAACCTGGCCATCGTCGGCTATGGCAAAATGGGCCGGCTCATCGAACAATTCGCATCGGAATACGGCTTCGCAGTCGCGCTGAAGCTGGATGAATTCAACAACGCCCAATTCGAAGGCGTGACCCCCGCCAATTTCCAAAACATCGACGTTGCCGTCGATTTCTCCATTCCATCCGCGGTGCCCGAAAACGTGGACCGCATCGCCGCCCTGGGAGTCAACATCGTAGTGGGCACCACCGGCTGGCTCCAACGAACTCGAACGCGTCAAAGCCGCCGTAGCGCGTCACGGCATCGGCCTGGTCTGGAGTCCCAACTATTCGATCGGCGTAAACGCCTTCATCCGCCTGGTATCGGAAGCCGCGCGTCTGCTGGCGAGTGAGCCAACGTACAGCGCATGGGCCTGGGAAATCCATCACGCGACAAAAAAGGACGCGCCTTCCGGTACACTGTTGAAGTTGGTGGATGAGATGAAACAGGCCGGCTACCCGCGCCCTATCGACGCAACCGCCAACCGCGCGGGAGCCCACCCCGGCACGCACGAGATCGGTTTCGATTCGTCTGCCGATACCATCACCCTGCGCCACACCGCGCGCAGCCGCGAAGGCTTCGCCCGAGGCGCCCTCAAAGCCGCGCAGTGGCTCATAGGCCAAAAAGGCTTCCACGAATTCAGCGAGGTACTCTTCAAATGACCGAGAAACGACGACCCACCACCCATCACCCACAACCCACAACCCCATTCACAGGCTGCGGCACCGCGCTAGTCACGCCTTTCCGCGCCGATCAATCCCTCGATGAGGCAACTCTACGGCGCCTGATTCGCCGCCAGATCGATGCCGGCATCAACTTTCTGGTTCCCTGCGGCACCACCGGCGAAAGCCCCACCCTCACGCGCGCCGAGCATCTGCGTGTCGTCGAAATCACTGTTGAAGAGGCCCATGGCCTCGTGCCAGTGCTGGGAGGCGCCGGCGGCTACAACACGCGCGAAGTGATTGAACTGGCGCACGAACTCGAACACCTCGGTGTCGATGGCATCCTTTCAGTAACTCCCTACTACAACAAACCCACGCAAGAAGGACTCTACCAGCACTACAAAGCCATCGCCGAATCCACGCGCCTGCCGATCATCGTCTACAGTGTGCAAGGGCGCACCGGCGTGAATGTCGAACCCGCTACTCTCGCCCGCCTGGCGGCCATTCGCAACATCGTGGGCGTCAAGGAAGCTTCCGGCAATATCGCCCAAATGGCCAGCGTCATTCACCAGGTTCCGCCGGAATTTATCGTACTCTCGGGCGACGATGCCATCACCCTGCCCTTGATCGCGCTGGGCGGCCGCGGCATCATTTCTGTCGCGTCGAATGAAATTCCCGCCGAAATGGCCCAACTCGCGCAACTCTGCCTGGCCGGCGATTTCGCCGCCGCCCGCGCGCTTCAACGCAAGTATCTGCCGTTAATGGAGGTCAATTTCATCGAGTCGAATCCTATCCCCGTGAAATCCGCTATGGCGCTGATGGGCCTGCTCGAGCCGGTTTACCGTTTACCGATGGTGCCACCCAAACCGGAAAATCTCGCCCGCATCGAAAAGGTGCTCGCAACCGTCGGCCTGTCCGGGAGAGTGTCCGTTGCAGGCTGAAATCGAATCGCTGTTCGATCACAAGCCCGATACTTATACCGAAGAGCACTTCCGTCTGTTTTATGAATTCAAGGACGCGCTCAATCAGGGCCGCATCCGCGCCGCCGAACCCGATCCTGCGGCGCCCAGCGGCTGGCGCGTCAACGGCTGGGTGAAGAAAGGCATCCTGCTGGGCTTTCGCATGGGCGGCGTAGTGGATATGTCGATCGATCCCACACGCCAGCCTTTCTTAGACAAAGCTACCTTTCCCGTGAAGCACTTTTCACTACAAAGCGTAGTCCGCATCGTCCCCGGCGGATCGAGCGTGCGCGATGGCGTCTATATCGGGAAAGGCGTCACCTGCATGCCGCCCATGTACATCAACGTAGGCGCTTATGTGGACGATGGCACTATGGTCGATTCGCACGCGCTGGTCGGCAGTTGCGCGCAGGTTGGCAAGAATTGCCACATCTCGGCTGCCTCGCAAATCGGCGGTGTGCTGGAGCCCGTAGGCGCGCTGCCGGTCATCATCGAAGACGAGGTGCTGATTGGCGGCAACTGCGGAGTGTACGAAGGGGCGGTAGTCAGGAAACGCGCCGTGCTCGGCACCGGAACCATCCTCAATCGTTCCACGCCGGTCTACGACCTGGTGCGCGGCGAAGTCTACAAAGCCTCAGACGATGCGCCGCTCGTCATCCCGGAAGAAGCCGTCCTGGTGGCCGGCGCACGCGCCATCACTCTCGGTCCCGGCAGAGATTGGGGCATTTCCGTCTACACACCCGTCATAGTGAAATACCGGGACAGCCGGACGGATACCAAGATCCAACTCGAAGACCTTTTGCGATAGACGCCGATTGCTTTACACTCGTTGTGCAAAAAGCCAAACGAATTCGCTTGATATTGCTGATCGCGGCGCTGGCGGCGGTCGCCGTCCTGCTTATCGGGTGCGGCGGTCTGCCTCCCCGCACCGTGTCTTTCTCTCAATCTCTGCACGAATTGGAGGCTTACGATTTTGTAGAAGTTACAGCCCGGATCTCCGCGCCCCATGCGCGAAACCCATTCACTGATACCGCCATTCGTGGAACCTTTCAGATGGCTGCCGGAAACAAACGTTGGCGTGTTGACGGGTTTTGCGACGCGGATGATGGAAGCGTGTACCGCGTCCGGTTCATGCCGGCTCTCCCGGGCGACTATACCTACACCGTGGAGTACCGTCAGGCATGGTCCACGGCGACGACCACCGGCACTTTCCATGTGAGCAACGGTCGCCGCCGTGGTCCCATCCGGATCGATTCTCAAAACCGCTGGCACTTTGTCTGGGAGGGTACCGGCGAGCATTATTTCTTCAACGGCACCACCGCCTACTGGCTGATGGGTTGGCGGGATGACCACATCATCCAGTCCAGCCATCGAGCGCCTCCATCGGCTGAAAATCAATCGAATGCGCGTAACGATTGCGGGCAGGACCAGCCTGTATTACGGCGAGCCGGTTATGGCCGGACGCAATTGGACACCGTTCACCACGCCCTGGCCAGGTACCGGCCTGGCCGAGGACATCTATCATCCCGGCTTCGACTATGGCCGTTTTCGGGTCTCGTATTGGCAGAAATTCGAGCGGGCACTGCGCTTTGCCCGAGATCGGGATGTAATCTTTTCGCTCGTCCTGGATATGAACGATAGCCGTGTTCACCCTGCGCCGGGCAGTGAAAACGAGCACCGCTTCATCCGGTATGCAATTGCGCGCTTTGGCGCCTTTTCGAACATCACCTGGGACCTCGGCGACGATCTCGATCAGTATCGGGATGACCGCTGGACACACGCCACGGGAACCCTGATCAAAGCTTGGGACCCGTACCGGCATTTGGCTACCAGTCATCCCGTTGACAACGTGCACCAGGATCGCACTTCCGACTGGTTCGACTTCACGTCGTTTCAGGAGTGGTCGAGAGTTCAGCACGCCTTCATGCTGGCCGAGCGCAAGCAGCAGGAGAGTCTCGGCCGGATCCTCCCGCAGACGAATGAGGAATACGGCTACGAGGACCACTACCCAATGTGGGCCAAAGGCATCGGATCGGAGTCCGCGGATACGCTGCGGCGGACCGCTTGGGAAATCGTAATGGCGGGAGGATACCAAACTGCCGGCGAGACCGCACGGCGCGGAACCAATGTGTGGCCGGACACGGGCGGTGGATGGATGAACGGCCGCGGTGACGACACCATGACCATGTTCGAGGGGTACGCTCACATAGTCGATTTCTTCACCAGTTTCGATTGGTGGAACACCGAACCGCACGACGAACTGGTGAACAACGGCAATTACTGTCTGGCGAAGCCCGGTGAAATTTATGCCGTCTATCTGCCGCATTCCGGCAGTGTGACTGTGCGGCTGCAATCAGGTCGGTATGGTGGCACCTGGTGGAATGCAGCAACCGGTGAGAAGACTGCTCTGCCCTCCGTAAGTGTCACCGCAACCTCGTGGACGTCGCCTGCGGCCCCTGGAGGCAATGACTGGGCGCTTCTCCTCGTGCGGAAGTAGATCGATGACTGAACCGACGCTGTATCACCTCGACCGAGCCCGCGAATCGATTGTCCAACTCTATCAGGCGTGGGACCCGCCAAAGCTGCCGAGTGGAAGAACGTGCCGGCGCCGGCAAACACGACGGAAGGGAAGGCATGGCAAACGTCCCGATCCGACTGTCGAGATTTCGACGCGAGCGGGGCCGCGCGGACCTCGATTCCCAATTGTTGCGTCTCCTCATTGAACTGGCAGCCGGCGTGCAATTGATCGTGGGAGGAAACAGTGAATGAAGCTCATTGAAGTAGTGCAGGAAGCAGGAAGAAACTGTGTTGCCATTGGCCATTTCAACATCGCCGATCTGGTCCTGCTGAAAGGTGTGTTCGAAGCCGCGAGCGAACTAAAAGTGCCGGTTCTGGTCGGCGCTTCGGAGGGAGAACGCGAGTTGCGGGAACGCGGCAGCTCGCGGCTGCGGTGCGGAGTCTGCGTGAGGAGTTCGACTTTACTATGTTCTTGAATGCCGATCACACGCATTCGCTGGCAAAGGCCCTGGAGGCCGTGAAGGCAGGCTTCGATTCAGTGGTGTTCGATTTGTCCACGCTGCCGTTAGAAGAAAATGTCCAGGACGACTAAGCAGGCTGCGGAGGCGCTCAAGTCTCTGAACCCGGCAGTGGTCGTCGAAGGAGAAATTGGGGACATCGGCAGCGGCTCCGGGATTCACGCAGATGGTCCCAGTCCTGACCGCGCGTTGACAACCCCCGAAGAAGCCCGCCAGTTTGTCACGGAGACGAAGGTGGACGTGCTTGCCCCCGCAGTGGGCAACTCGCACGGCATGCGCATGAGCATGGTTACCGGCAAGGAGCGAAAGCATCTTGCCATCGAGCGAATTCGAGAGATCAAATCCGCGACCGGTGTACCCCTGACGCTGCATGGCGGTTCTGGCACGGCGGATGAAGATCTGAAACAGGCCATCCGTGCCGGGATCAACATCGTTCACATCAATACGGAAGTGCGTCTGGCGTGGAAGCGGGGGCTGGAAGCTGGTCTCGCGCTGCGCGAGGACGAGGTGGTGCCGTATAAGATCCTCCCGTCGGCGGTCGCCGCGATACACGACGTCGTCAGCGCCAGGCTCCGATTATTTGGAGGGCAGAGCTAAAGGTCGCTTTCCTGCGGTGAGGGTTCGTAGCCGCATTCGCGCCTCGCTCAGTATCCATCGTCCGAACGCAACGGCGACGGGAAGCCGGACCTGGTGACCGTGCTCGTGAACAAGAACGAGAGGGCTGCCGACGTGAACCTGGTGATAGCCCTCGGCCAAGGCAATGGCAATTTTCGAGATTTAAGCATCCTATCCACTGAACAACACTTTCGACTTGACGGTAGGCGACGTCAACGGGGACGGAATTCCACCAGGCAGATTTTGAGAGAGGAAACTCTGCCCTTCGAAAGCAAAGCAGTGGGGCAGGCGTCCACGCTGGGGTGCCCTCTGGGCCGGGACGTCCACGTCCCGCCACATGGCGCAAGATGGCGGGTCTCGAGACCCGCCGCAGGATTGGAGTCCTGCCCCACATTGTGCGGTACACTCAGAGTAACTCGGAGGCGAGTCATGAAGCTGCCAACGCTCGGTATCGCTGCCTGGTTGTCCGCTGTGTGCCCGCTGGTTGCGGCGGAAGTCACCTACAGCGCCGACGTAGCCCCGATCCTCTACAAGCACTGTGCCACGTGCCACCACGCGGACGACATTGCGCCTATGCCGCTGATCACCTATCAGCAAACCCGCCCCTGGGCCGCAGCCATTCGCGAAGCGGTCCTGACCCGCCAGATGCCGCCCTGGAAGGCGGACCCGCGCTTCGGCAAGTGGCGAAACGACTGGAGCCTGACCGCCGCCGAAATCGATACGATCAAGACCTGGGTGGATCAAGGCTCGGCCGAGGGCGACCCGCGCCAACTGCCCGCGCCGCCCGTATTCTCCACGGATTGGCGCATCGGGAAGCCGGACGTGGTCATCTCCATTCCGCCGCACTCGATCACGGCCGATGGACCCGACGAATACGAATACTTCAACGTTCCCACTAACTTCACCGAAGACAAGTGGATCATCGCGGCCGAACTGCGCCCTACCAATCGCAAAATTGTGCACCACGCGCATGTATTCGTGAACGACCCCGCCAAGCCGAAAACCGCCGGCGCGAAGAAGGAAGAGCACGCGGATCCGCAATCGGCCTACGCCGACTGGCTCAAGGTGCACGAAGGCAAGCTCTCCTGGATGCGTCCGGAGGCGCCGGTGATCGATGATGGCTGCATCGTGGACGACAACTCCTATTGGCCGGGCGGCAAGCCCCGCGACGAAAACTTCGGCAGTTGGGGGCTGATCAGCTCGTATCTGCCCGGGCGCGGACCGGATGTTTATCCGCCGGGGACGGCGCGCAAAATCCCGGCGGGCGCCACGCTGGGATTCCAGATTCACTACTCCAAGGCCACCCGGAAGCCGGAGGTCGACGCCACGGCCGTAGGACTGATCTTCGCCAAGGAGCCGCCCCAGCAGGTGGCCAAGCGCGTGGATTTATCGAACTACTTCTTCCGCATTCCGGCCGGCGACCCGAACGTGGAGGTCACCGAGTGTCACACCTTCAAGCAGGACATGTATCTGACCAGCCTGACGCCCCACATGCATCTACGCGGCAAGGACGCGCGCTTCGAAGCGACCTATCCGGACGGCCGCCGGGAAACTCTGCTGCTGGTGCCGCACTACAATTTCAACTGGCAGATCACCTACCGCATGGAGCAGCCGAAGTTCATACCGAAGGGCACACGCCTGGCGATCATCTCGCACTTCGATAACTCACTGAATAATCCGTTGAACCCGGATCCTACGAAGGTGGTGCGCTGGGGTGAGGCCAGCGAAATGGAAATGATGGACGGCTGGATCGAATATTTGGACGCGGATGCCCGCTAGTGCCTGTGATGGCGAAGGCGTGATCGTCCAAATCAACGTCTCTGCCGGCGGCATTCCTAAACGCCCGATTGCGTCGGGTATGATCACTCCGCTAGGCCTCGCTGGCGACGCCTGCGCGCACCCGGAAATCCACGGTGGGTTGCGGCAGGCCGTGCTGCTCATTGCGGTCGAGACCATCGAGGAATTGCAGGGCCGTGGTTATCCGGTCTTCCATGGAGCGCTTGGCGAGAACCTGACCACCCGCGGCCTCGACCGCCGGCAGTTGCGCATCGGCCATCAGTTGCGCGCCGGCGAAGCCGTCCTGGAGATCACCAAGGTGCGCGGCCCGTGTGCGTCCTTGGATATCTATGGGCCCGCTATCAAGCAGGAGATTTACGACGCACAAGTGAACGCGGGCGATGCCACATCGCCGCGCTGGGGCATGAGCGGATTCTACGCGCGCGTGATCCAGTCGGGCCGCGTGCAGTCCAACGATCCCATTTCCCTACTTGCCGCGCTGGCCTGAGCTGGTGCAACCTGAATCCTATTTCTTAGTGGCTTTCTTGTGGGCTTTGATGCCGGCTTTGAGAAACGTAATGGCGTTCTTCGGGCCGGCCGTGCCGGTGACTCTGAATTTCTTGCCGCGCTGCTTGTTGTATGAAATGAAGAATTCCTCCACTTGCGAAAGCAGAGTCTTGTTCACGTCGTCGATGGTTTCCAGGTTCTCGTGGCTGTAAGAATGGACCGCCACCCCCAACAGCCGGTCGTTGGATTCGGTTTTGCCGTCCTGGGTCTGTTCAGCTTTGATAATTCCGATGATGCGCGCATCCATGAGGCAGCCGACGTGAGCCGGTGCGTCCGTCAGAACCAGGATGTCGAGCGGGTCGCCATCGTCGCCCAGCGTGGACGGAATGAAACCGAAATCGAACGGGAACATCATGCCTTCGGGCAGCAGCCCGGCTAACATGAACAGACGGGAATCCGGGTCGTAATCGAACTTATTGCGGCTGCCCTTCGGCGTTTCGATAATTGCCCGGCAGGTGCACTTCTTAGCGTCAAGCTGATTGGGGAGACAGGTTAGATCGGCCATGTCCATTTTGATTGTAACCGTGTTTAAGCCTTGGCTGCCCCACTGACCGCTGCAAGTTGGTGCAACCGGCGGCGCCACGCGGGCGTCTCATACGCAGGGAATTGGATGCGCTCGCTTCTAAAATCCGGTCTGCCGGTCCTGCAGCAGAACAAAGCCGGGCTCATCGCCGACCTGCTGCTCCTCGCGCTTTTCCTGGTGCTGTTGGCGGTGCGCTAAGGCTTCGGAACCGAAACCGTGATGTTGCGGTATTTCAGGCCACCGGTGTGGTCGCCCTGGATATAGAAGGGTCCAGGCTCGCCTTCGTTGGCGTCCAGCGCGCCGCCCGTAATCCCCTCTATCTCTTTGTGGTCAATCGTAGTCACGCCGTTATGGACCTCCGTAACCGTGCGCCCTACCAGGGTAACGTCGAACGTCTCCCACTGGCCTGGTGCACGCGGCAGCTCCGGCTGGGGCGCGATCCGGCCATAGATCGACCCGATGCGCCGCTCCACCGGATTACTGGTTAGCGGTTCGTATTCAACCTGGACTTCGTAGCGGCCGCGCAGATAGAAGCCGCTGTTACCGTCGTCGGGACAGTTCACTTCGAAGTGCACTTTGAAATCATTAAACGTGCGAGTGGTTTTCAGGTTCGCGCCGTGGGCGGTATTCACCAGCAACCCGTCTGCGACGGTCCAGTGGCTGGCGGCGGAGCCGATCGGCTCCCACCCGGTGAGGTCCTTTCCGTTGAAGAGCGGCTCCGGATCGGTCCAGGCAGTGGGCGCCTCGCGCTTCAACTCCGGAGCGCGCACGCCGTCCAATTTGATGGTGGCGCCGCCGCTCTGCTCGCCGCTGAGCTTATCGCCGCTGGCGGTGAGTATCCAGGTAGTCGCCGGACGGTGCGCAGTCGCAGGTGAGACCGTGAGTTTCAGGCGCGGCCCGTCCACTGCGACATCCTTCACCTGGTACACATTGCCGCCGGACGGCTGATACCAGACCTCCAGATTGCCTCCCTTGTCTGTCACGCCGAGCCAGACGGCGCGCGTGCCGCCAGGCGTGGTGATATTAAAATCCCAGCGGCCGGCGAAGGGGCTGGCATTTTGTTGGGCATGGGCCGGCATCAGCAGCGCGGCAGCCGCAAGCAGGGCGGTGTGGACTCGCATGTATGCAGTCTATTACATGTTGGGCGGTGCGTGGGTGGCCGTCCCTGGGCGGCTTCTTATGGAAATCTAACTTATTTCCACAGGGGAATTCCTATCGCAAAGAGTGTAACCTGGAGGGTCTGCGAGTCATCATTAACAGCCTTGACACAAACCATGATCCAGGGAACTCTTTTCTTTGCGTTGCTTTTCGCCGCCGCCGGCGCATTACGCGCGCAGGTGGACGTGCTTACAGCGAATTATGATAACAACCGTACCAATGCGAACATGAACGAAGGGATTCTGAATCTGAACAACGTGAATCCCACGCAGTTCGGGAAGCTATACACGTTTCCGGTGGATGGACAGGTATATGCACAGCCGCTCTACGTGCATGCCTTGAACATGCCTGGGAAGGGTACGCTGAACGTACTTTTCGTGGCGACCATGCACAACAGCGTGTATGCTTTCGACGCGGATGCGGCCAACGGCACCGCGCCGATATGGCAGGTGAATCTGGGAAGCTCGGTCAGTCCGTCGTTATTCGCGGTGTCGGGGGCGACCTACATCGACATCCTGAACGAGATCGGAATTCTCAGCACGCCGGTAATCGACCGGATCGGCAACACCATCTACGTCGCGAATGAAACTCTGGTCAGCGGCAACATGGCGTTTTTCCTGCATGCGCTGGACCTGGGAACGGGAGCCGAGAAGTTGAACGGGCCCGTGCAAATCCAGGCCACGGTGTCCGGCAGCGGCTGGGGCGGTTCGGGGGATGCGGTGAATGGCGAGCTTCCGCTGGTGCCGGCGGACCACATTCAAAGGCCGGCGCTGCTGCTGGCCAACAACACGATTTATGCCGGTTTCGGTTCACACGGAGACTACATGCCGTGGCACGGCTGGATTGTGGCCTACAATGCCGGCGACCTGATGGAACAAACCGCCGTTTTCAACGCCACGCCGTCGGCCGCCGGCTCTTCGATCTGGCAAGGGGGCCGGGGCCTGGCGGCCGATGCGAACGGCAGCGTGTATTGCACGACTTCGAATGGCGATTACGACGGCATCACGTCGTGGGGTGAAAGCGTGCTCCGTTTGACTCCTACCCTGGAGGTTTCGGATTGGTTCACGCCGGCGGAGTACGCCACCTGGACCGACGACGACCAGGATTTTGGCTCGGACGGTCCGATCCTGGTGCCGGGCAGCAACATGGTGATTGCCGGCGGCAAAGCGGGCCTGGTAGCGCTGATCGACGCCACGAACATGGGTCACGAAGGGATGGATACCAATGCGCTGCAGGTTTTTCAGGCGGTTTCCAACAATGAGTTCGCCATCTTTAACGCGGCATTCTGGAATCTCGCCGCCGGACCGATCCTTTACATTTGGGGCAGCGACCAAACGCTGCGCGAATTCCAGATGCAAAACGGCACGTTCAACACCACCGCGCTGGCGTCCAACAGCTCTGTCACCAATGTGCTGCCCTTCAGCGGCATGACCGTGTCGTCCAACGGTGCGGTGCCGGAGAGCGGCATTTTTTGGGCGAGTACGGTGGCGAATTCGACTCTCCCGCAGCCTGGCACCCTGCATGCGTTCAATGCCTTGAATGTGAGCCAGGAGCTTTGGAACAGCGACATGCAGGGCAGCCGGGATACGATGGGGAACTTCACCAAATATGCCAATCCGACGGTGGTGAACGGCAAGGTCTACATGCCCACGGGTTCGAATCAAGTCACCGCTTACGGATTGCTTCCCGTTCCCGGTATCACCGCAGTGACTAGTGCCGCCAGCTTGACCAGTGCCGCCGTTGCGCCGGGTGAACTGATTGCGATTTTCGGCTACAGCATCGGCCCACCCGCACCCGTGGGTCTGGCGCTCGATCCGGCGGGGACAGTGGCGACTTCGTTGGGAGGAGTCAGAGTCAGTTTTGATGCCACTCCGGCGCCGCTATTGTACGCCGCCGCGGGCCAGATCAACGCGGTGGTACCGTTCGAGATAGCGGGCAAATCCACCACGGTGATGCAGGTTTCGGCTCCGGGAGGCGCCATGTTCACGGCCACGCTGCCGGTGAGCACGGCGGCTCCGGCCGTATTTCTGACGAGCGCGTCCGGGCAGGGCGCCATATTGAATACGGATTATTCCGTCAATTCGCCGGCCAATCCGGCGGCGCGCGGCTCGTGGGTCGCGATTTACGCCACCGGCGCCGGTCTTTTGTCTCCGGCGGTAGCGGATGGGGCCATCGTTTCGGCGGTAAGTCTGCCGGTGACCGCCACGCCGATATCGGTAACCATCGGTGGACAGACCGCGGCGGTAAGCTATCAGGGCGCCGCGCCGGGACTGGTGGCCGGAGTAGTTCAGATTAATGCGCAGGTTCCGGCGAACGTATCTCCGGGAGCGGCGGTGCCGGTGACGATTAGCGCGGGCGATGTGGCTGGCCTGAGCACGGTCACGATGGCGGTGGATTAGGTTTTGGGTTAAGCCTTCAAGCCCTCAGCAATTTGTGAAGCACGGCATGCCGCGGAGAGTTGGCTTCCACGTGGTCGGCGCCGGTCGCCGTGAGCACATAATCCGAATTGTCGCCCATTTGCACAAAGCCCCGGTCCTTCAGGTACCAGATCGCGAACGAAATATACTCGCGCGGAAACGACATTAGACCTTCCAGATCGAGCAAGGAAAGCCCCGGATGATCCATGTCGCATCGGCGCCGGTTGTAGAGCAGGCACAGCACACCCAGGCGGCGATTCTGCTCGCCCTCGATCCCGTCCACGAACTCCTTCATTTCGAAGGCCGGCAGCGGCTGGCATTCTCCCACGCGCCGGGCAGCATCGTAAAGGGCGCGCTTTTCCAGATCGGAAAGCACCTCATAGGCGTCGTTTAGCAGCAGGAACCGCTCCGAGTCACCAGTCTGGGGATTGTCGGGGTGAAAGCGCGCGGCCATGATGCGATAGACCCGGTGGATGGTCTCCGTCTCAGCATTCGGACTGACCTGTAGCACCTCGTAATAATCGATGGCATCGACCAGCGGCAGGCGCAGCGTGCGCTTGGTTTCTTCAGAGAACTCCAGCCCGATTACATAGTTCGAGCCGCGCAGGGTGCAGTTGCGCACGGTCGCCTTGCCGCTGAGCTCGTGGCGCTCCGCGCGCAGGCTGACCGGCGCGCCGGGTTGCAGTTCTTCGCTCGCCTCGACGCGCATGCCGGACTTGGAAACATTCAGTCCCCGCACGCGCAGGGACCGATTATGTCCGCGCCCATCCTGCCATACCACGGCCAACATGGCATTGGTGAAGCGCCGCTGTTCCTTCCTCTTTTCCGACATTACTCTGGGCTCCTCTTACTGGATACCTTGGCGCGGAGTGCTACGGCAAGTTGGCAAAGGTACTCGGGGTAATGGATAACGTTCGTGTCAGTTAACTCCGACTAACCTTCGACTAACCTTCGGCTGACCATCGACCAGCCAGCGACTAAGCAGGGTTAATCGGGACACACTATTCCGAAACCGCCTGCCCGATCGCTTCGTCTCTACCATCGGCACAGTATCCTATTCGGAGTGGGATCTGTGGCACCATCTAAAGTAGGTGAATGAACGTGCGAGCTTCGCGCAAATCCGACCTGGATCGCCGCCTGGAAGCTTACTTCGCCACCCTGCGCCCGTCATCGCTGCGGGAGGTGCTGAAGCGCAGTGCGGCGAACTGGCAGATCTATGCCGCAGTGACCGGTTCGGCCGTGGCCATGGCGACCAGTGTCTCGGCAGCGGATATCGGCAGCGGCGGACGGAACACGGCGGACGCGATAGCCAGTGTTTTAGCCGCCAAACAGAATATCGCGACTTCCAGATACATGCCCTTGATCAACGCCGTCAGGCAAGCCATCGACCGGCAGAATGCCGGACAGCGGCATGGCGCGGACCCGCGGGTGAGCGGGCAAGTGAGTACGGTGACTCCGGCGCAGGCCCCGTCTATCTCACCCGGCGGCGTAGTGCCGATTTACAGTACGGTAAACACGATTGAGCCAGGCGAATGGGTAACCATCTATGGGTCCAATCTTGCCAGCCAGACGGCTTTCTGGAACGGCGATTTTCCCACTACGCTGGGCGGCACCAGCGTAAAGATCGATGGCAAGGCGGCATATCTTATGTTTGTCAGCCCCGGCCAGATCAACGTGCAGACGCCGGACGACACGGCTACCGGAGTCGTGTCCGTAGTGGTTACAACGGCCGCCGGCAGCGCGACTTCGACCGTGACGCTGGGTGAGTATGCGCCGTCGTTCTGCCTGATTAACACCGAGAACGGGTACGGGTACGTGGCCGCAATTATTCCCAGAACGGATGGCTCGGGGAACTACGGAGGAGGAAGTTACGATATCCTCGGCCCGACCGGGAATTCGTTCGGCTATCCCACGGTAGCCGCGAAGCCCGGCGATATCGTAGAGCTTTTCGGCGTCGGATTTGGGCCGACTACGCCCCAGGTGCCGGCTGGAGAGGCCTTCTCCGGTAGTGCGCCGGTCAACACCCCGGTGGCTCTTTCCATCAATAGTGTTGGCGTAACTACTCTTTGGGCCGGACTGTCGGAGGCGGGTCTCTACCAGATCAACCTGGTGGTGCCCCCGGGGGTGGGACAGGGCGAGGTTCCCATTCAGGCGTTGGTGGGGGGCATGCAGACGCAGTCGTTTGCGCGCTTTTCACTGCAGGCCGGGCTGGGCATATACCCGGTGAGCAGCAGTCCGGTCATTTCTTCGCATCCAATTTCTACCTTCCCGCAGCTGCCGGTAACCACCGGCACTACAGGAGGGAACAAGACTGGGACTGGTGGCGGCGGTGGAACGGGTGGCGGCGGTGGAACCGGCGGCGGTGGCGGAACCGGTGGTGGCGGTGGAACCGGCGGTGGCGGCGGCACAGGGAACGTTAAGAAGCCGTATACGCCCAGGCTGCAGTTTCCAGCCAAGCCATAATGCACCCTAAAGTGCTCCTGGTCGGGTGGGATGCCGCCGACTGGAAGGTCATCCATCCGCTCATAGATGCCGGTAAAATGCCGAACGTGCGGCGCCTGGTCGAGCAGGGTGCGATGGGGCAGATGGCCACCTTGCATCCGCCGCTCTCGCCGATGCTATGGACTTCGATTGCCACCGGGAAGCGGCCGTTCAAGCATGGCGTTCACGGTTTCTCCGAGCCCACTCCCGACGGGCGCGGCGTGCAGCCGGTCACCAATCTGTCGCGAAAATCGAAGGCGCTGTGGAACATTTTTAGCCAGAACGAGCTGCGCAGCATCGTGATTGGGTGGTGGCCCAGCCATCCGGCCGAGCCAATCAATGGCGTAATGGTCTCCGACCGTTACCATCGCGCCGGCAGTCCGCTCACCGACGGTTGGCCGCTGGGGACCCATACAGTGCATCCGCCGGAACTGGCCCAGACTCTGGCTGGTTTGCGCATGCATCCCGACCAACTGCTGCCCCAGATGATAGAACCGTTCATCCCTCTGGCGAAAGAGATCGACCAGGATCGCGACAGGCGCCTGGGCGTGTGTATGGGGACGCTGGCGGAATGCATGAGCATACATTCGGCCGCGATGTGGCTGCTGGACAACCAGCCGTGGGATTTCTTCGCCGTCTATTTTGATTCGATCGATCACTTCTGCCACGGGTTCATGAAGTACCATCCTCCGCGGCAATCCTGGATTCCGGAACGCGACTTCGAGCTGTACCACAACGTGGTGACGCGGGCGTACCAGTTCCACGATGAAATGCTGGGCACAATGCTCGACAAAGCCGGTCCGGACACCATGGTCATTCTCCTGTCGGACCACGGCTTTCATCCGGACCACCTGCGGCCCGCCTCCATTCCAGACATTCCCGCCGGACCGGCCATCGAGCACCGCGATTTGGGCATCCTGGTCATGCATGGGCCAGGCATCCGGAAAGGCGAACGGCTGCACGGGCCCTCGTTACTGGATGTGGCGCCCACGGTCCTCACAATTTATGGGCTGCCGGCGGGCGAAGATATGGACGGCAAAGTGTTAGCGCAGGCCTTTGCGGAGAGGCCGCCCGCCGCCTTCATTCCGAGCTGGGACGAGGTTGCGGGAGCCGATGGGCGCCATCCGCCGCACACGCGCCTCGATCCGGTAGCCGCACGTGCCGCGCTCGAGCAGATGATTGCGCTGGGATATATCGAACGGCCGGATGAGAATCGCGAAATTGCGGTGGAGAAGACCATCCGCGAGCTGCGCTATAACCTGGGCGAAGCCTTTCAGGATGGCGCCCGGCACCGCGAAGCGTACGAGATTTTCAGCGAGCTGTATCGGACCGATCCCGATGAGCAGCGCTTTGCGGTGCGGTTGTTCGTTTCCTGCCAGGCTCTCGGAATGCACGCGGAGATGCGGCGCATTGTCGACGATCTGGATGGCCGCCGCCGGGCGCTCTTTGAGGAGGCGCGGACGAAGGTCAACACGGCGGCCGCCGCCGAATCCGAGTCGCGGCTGAGCACCGACGAGCGGCGCGAATTGGCACGCTGGCGTAACCTGGCGCGCTTCCAGCCGCCGGTGATCGATTATTTGCGCGCGCAGGTGCTGGCTGCGGAGAAGCGCTATCCTGAAGCGCTGGCCGCGCTCGAAAGGGTGACGGAAGGGCAGTTGGTGCGGCCGGCTGTGTTCCTGCAGACCGCCGACCTGTACTTGCGCCTGGGCCGCGCACATGATGCGCTGCAGGTGTACGAGAAGGCGCTGGCCATCGATCCCGATAACGCGCAGGCGCATATGGGCGTGTGCCAGATCGCGCTGCGGCGCAGGAAATACAGTGTCGCCGCGCAGGCGGCCCTCGAGGCACTTGAAAGGATGCATGGATATCCACTGGCCCATTTCTCGCTTGGGCGCGCGTTAGCGGGAATGCGGAAATATGCGGCGGCGGCCGAGGCGTTCCGCGCAGCTATTGCCTGCAATCCGAATTTTCCGGAAGCGCACGTGCGGCTGGCCGCTTTGCTCGAAAAACATCTGGGCGATGCGGATGCCGCGCGCGATCACCGCCGTCTGGCGCGTGAGATGCGGCGCGGCCGTGCTCCTGCGGTGCGTCAGGTCGCGGCTGATCCAGTGGAGCGCACGGCTGGCGTTGCAGATCCAGCACAGGCGACGCAGTTGCCGCCGCTCGCCGAATCTCTCGTGGTGGTGACCGGATTGCCGCGCTCGGGCACTTCCATGGTGATGCAG
The DNA here is from genome assembly GCA_963818855.1 of Bryobacterales bacterium. GTDB lineage: Bacteria > Acidobacteriota > Terriglobia > Bryobacterales > Bryobacteraceae > Bog-159. The sequence continues at coordinate 49,375 of CAWFUH010000005.1, forward strand.
ATGCTGGCCGCCGGCGGCCTGGCTGTCCTGGCAGACGAGTCGCGGGAAGCGGACGAAGACAATCCCCGCGGGTATCTTGAATTTGCGCCGGTGAAGAAGCTGCTGCAAGGTGCGCAATGGCTGTTCGAGGGAAGGGGAAAAGCCGTCAAGATTGTGGCGCCGCTGCTGGGCGCATTGCCGCGCGGTTTGCCCTGCCGCGTGATCCTGATTGAGCGCGATATCGAAGAGGTGCTCGATTCGCAGGAGCGTATGCTGGTACGCCGCCATCAGCCGCTGGAGGCCACGCCCGAACGGCGCCGGCTGCTCAAAGGCGAGTTCGTGCGCACGCTGGGGCGGGTGCAGGCAATACTGGCACGGCGGCCGCGCACGGGATTGCTGGTGGTCGAATATCGCGCCGCCATTTCCGATGCGCTCGCTACTGCCGCAAAAGTGAATCAGTTTCTGGGCGGCGGGCTGGATGTGGGGAAGATGGCTGCGGCGGTCGACCCGGCGCTGCATCGGAACCGCGGTGGTGATTCCGGTTAGCCGCCGCAGGTTAAAGCCCAATGCCGTTTGTTCTCGCGCGACCCAATACCTGCATAAATTGTGGGGCAGGACTCCAGTCCTGCGGCCGACTTCTACGTCGGCCTGCTCGCGTTTGGAGCGGCCGATTCCAGGCGCGAAGGGCGGGTCCTGGAGGACCCGGCCCAGAGGGCACCCCGACCTGGAGGTCCGCCCCACGAATTATCCAGCATTCCCAATATTGGGATAACTAAGTGGCATTGGGCTAAATGTCGAAGTACTTTACATGGTGCGGTAATTGGTGAACTGCATGTCGATGCCGAAATCGCTATCGCGCAGCAGCTTGATCACACTTTGCAGCGTGTCGCGGTCCCGCCCGCTGACGCGCACCAGGTCGCCCTGAATCGCGGCTTGCACCTTCAGTTTGCTGTCCTTGATTTTGCGCACAATCTCGCGCGATTTCTCGATAGGAATGCCCTGCTGCAGCGAGATCTCCTGCTTCACCGAAGAGCCGGCTGAGGGAATGATCGTACCGTACGTCAGTCCCTTCAGCGGCACCTTGCGCTTCACCAGTTTGCCTTCCAGCACCTCGATGACAGCCTTCAACTTGTATTCGTCGGCGCTGGCCAGCACCACCTTGTGGTCCTTCTCATTCAGCTCGATCGAGGATTTGGAATCCTTCAGGTCGTAGCGGGTGTGAATCTCCTTCAAGGCCTGCTGGATGGCATTGCTGACTTCCGGCAGTTCGATCTTGGAAACGACGTCGAAGCTGTTATCGGGCATAGATTCTAACGAGTGCTGAGCGCGATCATGACCTTCTCGGCAATCTCGTCAATCATACCAGACAGGGAGGCGTCCAGAGCCACCGTGACGGCGGCGCGCACGCGTTCCGGATCGATAAGCGCCACGACCGGCGCTTTTGAAGCGGACCGTTTGCCGGATCCCACCGCCGCGCCGGCTGCGGCAACCGGGGAAGATCCGCGCTCTTTCACGGCCATCTCCAGCAGCGGCTTCACGGCGCCAAGCAGCACTGACGCCTGAAAAGGTTTTTGCACGACGCCATCGGCCTGCGCACGACGGGCTTCGGCTTCATCCAGGTGATCTTTGACGCCGGCCACCAGAACCACGCGGACATGTTTGTGGCGGGGGCTGAGCTTCACATACTGGCAGATTTCATAGCCGGAGCGGTGGGCCATGGTTACGCCGGCGAGCACCAGGTCCGGGTCCACGTCTTCCAGGCGCAACAGGGCGGAGTCGCCGTCGCTTACGGTGACCACTTCGAAGCCCTCCTCGCTGAGTATCTGCTCGCCCATGCGCTGCGCGTGGGGGCTGTCATCGGCGAGCAGAATGCGTGCCATTTGCGCTAGGGCTGCGGCGTCTGGGGCGGCGTCTGCGCGGCGGGTTGCGCCGCTGGCGCAGGCGGGGGCTGGCCCTTTTTGGCCGCTTTGGCCGCGGCTTTCTTTTCCCGCTTGGCCTTCTCCTGCGCCTGCTTCATGTATTTCTTTTTGTCCGCATCGCTCAACGGATGGTTGGTGGCGAAAGGCTGCTGCGGCGCCATGACTACGTCCGCTTTGGAAGTGGGGTTGGCCACAGCCGCGGTGTGCGATACGGGTGCAGCGCCAGGTGGGTTCGCGCGCGCATCCGGACGCGCATCGAGTTCCTTCGTATCGCTGGTCACGCCGATGGTGACATCGCTCGTTCCGGTAGTGCCGGCGGCCCCTGGTGTCGCGCCCGGCGCCCCCGCCGTGCCGCTGGTCGCACCTTGCGGCACGCTGACCGGAACTCCCGGACGCATAATCGTCATAGTCGGACTTCCGCCCTTGGCCGCGAGGCTGGTATCCGGGTTCCTCTTGAACTCATTGACGAAGCGATTGATCTTATTCGGGGCGTTCCGGTTTTCCAATTCGTATTTCATACGCGCATAGGCCACCGGATCGGCTTGCGGCACGGGACGCTTCATCGCCGCCAATTTCTTCTTGGCCGCATCCGCGTGCACGCTCAGCGGATAGTCCTTCACGATACGCGTATAGGCTGCCGCGGACTTGTCCTCGAAACGGTCGCCCATACGATCATAGGAATCGCCCAGCATCCAGAGCGCTTCGTCAGCCTGGCTGAAGAGCGGATATTGATCGACCAGGGTAGTCAGGCGATTGGCCGCCGCCGGCATGGCTCCCTTGTGATGATAGAAATACCCGGCGGCATATTCGTGCAAGGCCAGAACTTCCTGGACCTCGCGCAGCTTCTGCTGGGTTTCCGGCGCGAACTTGCTGTTGGGATACTGCAGCAGCAACTGGCGGCACTCATCGTCGGCGCGCACGGCGTGCAGGGGATCGCGGTCCGCCTTGTCCATCTGCTTATAGTGGATATCGCAAACGCGCTCCTGGGCCTCGGCGGCCTCCTCCATATTGGGATAAAACAACTCGAAATCCTTATATTCGGCTTCGGCTTGCGCCAGGCCGTGCGCGCCGCCTTCACGGAACCAGCTATCGGCAATAGCCAGCTTTGCCTTGGCCAGATATTCGCTGCTGTCGTAGGTATTGATGAGCGTCTGCAGCGTGAGCCGCGCGATTTCATAACGGCTGTGCTCGATATCGTTAATAGCGCGGTCAAAGAGCACCTTATCGGGTTGTTCGGTTTGCTTGCTGATAGGATCTGCGTATTTGTGACGACGGATACCGCAGGAACTCAGCAGCACCGCCAGCGCGGCGAACACAACAACGTTACGAATAGTACGTGAATACATGCTTTGGACCTTTAGTTAAGCATAGCAATTGGATCGCCAGCGGTGGGCGGCATGGTCGCGGTTTTTTACCCCGCGTGCGCTAAGCCGTTCAACATCGTCCATCATGCGCGTGCACGGCCGCCTGGAGCAACTCGGCCACGGCTGCGGCCGGATCGGCGGTGTGAAATACAGAAGACCCTGTGACGATCCAGTCACACCCCGCGCGCACTATGTCGCCTATGTTGTCCTTAGTCACGCCGCCGTCGATCTCGATGGCAAATGTGAGGCGGCGATCGCGGCGCATGGCGTCCAACCGGCGGACCTTGTCAAGAGCATATGGAATGAACTGCTGCCCGCCGAATCCTGGATTCACGCTCATCACGAGTACATAGTCCACCAGTCCCAATACTTCCTCGAGGGCGGAAACCGGAGTAGCCGGATTAATCACCACGCCGGCGCGCGCCCCCGCCCGCTTTATTTCGCGCAGCGTGCCGTCCAGGTTCCTGGCCGCTTCCTGGTGCACCAGCACCTGATCGGCGCCCGCTGCGATGAATATCGGCGCGTATTTATCGGGGTCGGTGATCATCAGGTGAACATCCAGCGTGAGGCGCGTGATCTTTCGTATGGACTCGACGACCGGAGGCCCGATCGTCAGGTTGGGCACGAAGTGGCCGTCCATGACGTCGAGATGCAGCATGGTAGCCCCGCCTCGCTCGACCTGCGCGATCTGTTCGCCCAAGCGGGCGAAGTCCGCGGCCAGGATGGATGGCAGGATTTCGGGCATTTCCAGATTCGCTCGATTCTATCACGCCGCGGGAAAACCAAGTAAGATCGGGATGATCCTGCATATCTATTCGGTTGTTCAGATGCTATAATCCTATTTAATCGTTTATCAGCAACGGCGCGCGCCGGCATCGGCTGCCCGCATTCGGACCCGCATTCGGAAAGGAAGATCCCAGCATGCCGCAAATCATCGCCCCGCCCAGTGAAGAACGCATGGCCTACCTGGATTCGCTTGTCGGCCAAGCCCGTACGGCGGCCGCCGTCTTCACCCAGTACACGCAAGCGGACGTCGACCGCATTGTCAAGCAGATGGTTCTGGCCGGATTGACGCAGGCGCAGCACCTGGCGCGCCTCGCCGTCGAAGAGACCCGTCTCGGCGTGCTCGAAGACAAGGCTATTAAGAATATGGTGGCCACCGAGTTCGTCTACGATTACGTCAAGGACAAACGCACCGTCGGCGTCATCCGCGAGTTTCCGGAGCGCGGCATTTCTGAAGTGGCCGAACCGATCGGCGTGGTGCTCTCGCTCACGCCCATCACCAACCCGACCTCCACGGTGCTCTTCAAGTGCATCATGGCCATCAAGACGCGCAACGCCATGGTCTTCGCGCCGCATCCGAACGCGTGGCACTGCTCGGCCGAGGCGGTGCGCATTATGTACGAAGCCGCCCTGAAGCATGGCGCGCCGGAGGGTGTTTTCACTTGCGTGGAATCGCCTACCATCTCCGACAACGCCTACCTGATGCGGCACAAAGATGTCCGGCTAGTGGATGCCACCGGTGGACGCGGCGCTTCCCGGGCCGCCTATAGCTCCGGCAAGCCGGCGCTGGGCGTCGGGTCGGGCAATACGCCCGTCTATCTGGAAAAAACCGCGGAACTGGACATGGCGGTGGTGGACATCATCACTTCCAAGACGTTCGACAACGGAACCATCTGCGCCTCCGAGCAGACCGTGGTGATCGACGATGAAATCTACGATGAGGCTCTCGCCAAATTTGCCGAGCTGGGGGCGCACATCTGTAATCGCGCCGAAACCGAACTGCTCGGCCACACCGTAATAGATCCCGCTACCGGTCACATGCAGCCCATGGCCATAGGCCAGAAAGCCGGCGACATCGCGCGCATGATCGGCCTGCGGGTGCCGCCCGAAACCAAGCTTCTGATCGCCCCCATCGACGGCGTGGGCCCCGGCTATCCCCTTTCGGTCGAGAAGCTTTTTCCCGTGCTCGCGGTTTGCCGGGCCACTTCCGCCGATCAGGCCCTGAAGTTGTGTATGGAAGTGAATCACGCCGGCGGATTGGGACACACGGCCGTCATTTTTTCGCGCAACGACGACATTATCCGTCAGTTCGGCGAGTCCATGAACGCCGGGCGGGTAATCGTCAACGCGCCGGGAGCCATCGGCGCGCTCGGCGGCGTCTACAACGATCTGGTGCCGACGTTCTCCTTCGGTTGCGGAACCGGCGGCGGCAACAGCACCATGGACAACGTCAACATCTATCATTACCTGAACATTAAACGTGTGGCCCGGAGGACTCCAGCGCATATGTGGTTCCGCGTACCCAACCAAATCTATTTCGATTTCAATGCCGTCGAAAACCTGCGTGAATTCCCCTCGCGCTCGACGCTGATCGTCACCAATCCGGCGCTCGAGCAGATGGGGCATGTCGATATTGTGCGCCGCTCCATGCCGCCGGAAACCGTTGTGCGCGTGCTCGCCATTCCCGATGCGGAGCCCGAGACCAAGGTGATCATGCACGGCGTCGAGATCCTCAACGCCCACGCCGTGGACCAGATCGTCGCGCTGGGCGGCGGGTCTGTGATCGATGCGGCCAAGATCATGAAGCTCAAATACGAATCGCCGGAAGCCGATTTGGACGAATTGGCCGCGCCGTTTCTGGATATTCGCAAGCGTGTGGTGCGCTTCCCCACCGCAAAATCGAACCACACGCGATTGATCGCCGTCTCCACCACCAGCGGGACCGGAAGCGAGGTCACCCCATTCGCGGTCCTCACGGATAAAGCGCGCGGACGCAAAATTACTCTCGCGGACTATTCGTTGACCCCGGATGTGGCCATCGTGGACCCGCAGTTCGTCATGTCGATGCCCAAGGGACTGACCGCCGACACCGGCATCGACTGCCTGACGCATGCGCTAGAAGCCCGCGTATCCGTTTACGCCTCGCCTTACACCGATGCGAATGCGCTCGAAGCCATACAGATGGCGTTCAAGTATCTGCCTATCGCTTTCGAAAACCCGCGGGACGAGGAGGCGCGCAGCATGATGCACAACGCCGCCTGCATCGCGGCACTGGCATTTGCCAATGCGTCGGTGGGCGTGAATCATGCCCTGGCGCACGCTTTCGGGGCCCGCTTCGGGGTGCCGCACGGCCGCGCCAACGCGCTTATGCTGCCGCATGTGATCGCCTACAACGCCGCGGTTCCCACCAAGTTCCGTCCGTCGCCGAACCAGCGGGCGTATGTGGCGCACAAGAAATACGCTCAGATTGCCGACCTGCTGGAATTGGGTGGGCGGACCATCGAGGAAAAGGTAAGCAACCTGGTGGCCGCGATCGAACAGTTGCTCGACCGGTTGCAGGTGCCGCGCTCCATCGCCGACCTGGGGATTTCGCGGGAAGAGTTTGAACGCGCCCTGCCAGATCTGATCCGCATTGCGTTTGACGATCCTTCCTGGCAATCGAATCCGCGCATGCCGCTGATCGCCGAGCTGGAGGAACTGTTCCGGAGCGCGTATCGCGGGCGCAGCGCGCCGCGGATGACAATTGAGCGGCGAACCGAAATCGAGGTGTGCGTATGACGACGTATGAGATCGTTGAAGAGGCTTTAGGCCGTTTGGACTCCGCAAGAGGCGAAGTCATCCTGGATTTATCGCCGGTGTGCCGCATCGATTCGCGCGGGCTGCGGGCCTTGGAGAATCTCACTGCGTCGGCCGCCGCTAAAGGAGTGCAGGTCGCGCTGCGTGGCGTGAACGTGGACGTATATAAGGTGCTGAAGCTGGCGAATTTGAAGTGGCAGGCGATGTAGTGAGCAGGACTCCAGACCCGCCATTTGGCGGGACGTGGACGTCCCGCGCAGGCCTGGAGGCCTGCCCCACTAATACCGGAATTCGGCCTTTACTACTTCATCTTCTACCGAGTGGCGCAGTGCGAAACCCAGCTTTTCACATATGCGCATGATATCCCGGTTGTCGGGCAGGATGTCCGCCTGCAATGCGCGGAGCTTCTCGTCGCCGCCTACGATCACCAGGCGCGCGAGCAGTTCCTTCCCCAGCCCACGGCCGTGAAAATGGTCGCTGACCAGCACGGCCACTTCGGCGTCATTGGTGCCCAGGATGCGCGTTAGCCGCCCAACCGCCAGAATTTCGTTCTCGCCGCTCGAAGGATTGCGGCGCTCCGCCACCAGGGCCATCTCGCGGTCGTAATCAATGAAACAGATGCGCGTCAGCCGCTCGTGCGCCACGCGCTGCGGAAGATTCATCAGGTGGAAGTAGCGCAGGTACACGCTGCGCTCGGAGAGCGTCTCATGAAATTTGACCATCATGGGCTCGTCTTCGGGGCGGATCGGCCGGACCAGCACCTCGGTTCCATCCTTCATGGTCCAGGTGGAGACGTAGCGGTTGGGATAAGGCCGGATGGCCAGCTTCGGCAGCTCCTCCTTAGTCACTTCAGGCCCATGCACCACCACGCGCGCATCGAGCGCCACCAGGCGCTCCGGTGTGGCCAGCAGCGGGTTGATATCGATCTCCTTAATCCACGGCTGCTCTACGACCAAGCGGCTGAAGCGCACCATCACCTGTTCCAGTTCAGCCAGGTTGATGGGCTTGCGTCCGCGCACGCCCTTCAGCGCCTTGTAGATTTTGGTGTGCTCCATCATGCGGCGCGCCAGCGTGGTATTCAGCGGCGGCAGGCTTAAAGCGCGATCCTTGAAGACCTCGACCAGCTGGCCGCCGGTGCCGAACAGCAGCACGGGTCCAAACTGCGCGTCCAGACTGCTGCCGATGATGAGTTCGTAGCCGTCGCCGGTCTTGATCATCGGCTGCACGGTGACGCCCTGGAAATGCTCGGCGCCGGCTTTTTCCGTGACGGATGCCTGGATGCGGCGCCAGGCGCGATCTACGGCTTCCCGGCCCGTGAGGTTTAATTGCACGCCGCCTACATCCGTCTTGTGGGTGATGGTTTCGGAAAACAGCTTGAGCACCACCGGGTAACCGATGCGCTCGGCCTGCTCGATGGCCTCCTCCATTGTCCGCGCCACCACGGTGCGCACGGTCGGAATGTAATAGGCATCCAGCACCTGTTTGGACTCGGCTTCGGTGAGGATGGTCCGCCCCGCGTTACGCGCGTTTTGGATGATCTCGGCAGTCAGGGTCTTGTTGGGCGCGGACTCCGAAGAGTCAATGGCCAGGGATGGCGTTTCATAGAGACCCTTCAGGTTATAAGCCCAACGCCACATGTAGGTGAATGCCCGGACGGCGGTGTCCGGGAACTGGAAAGTGGGAATGCGGGCCTGATTCAGGATACTCACCCCGGCAGCGACTTCGGCGCCACCCATCCAACTGGCCAGAATTGGTTTTCCATCCAACTTGGCGTAAGGCTTCAGGTGCTCCGCAATCTGCGTGGGATCAGTCATGGACTGCGGCGTGAGCACCACCAGCAGACCGTCGCTGTTGGGATCTTTGGCCGCGATCTCGACCGCCTTGGCATAGCGCTCCGGGCTGGCGTCGCCCAGCACATCGATGGGATTGTTGTGGCTCCAGGCAGCCGGCAGTACCTGGTTCAGCGCCTCCATGGCTTCCGGCGAGAGATCCGTGAGCTCCCCTCCGTTGGCCACCAGTGCGTCGGTGGCCAATACGCCGGGGCCGCCGGCGTTGGTAAGAATTGTGAGGCGCGGGCCCTTGGGACTGGGCTGCTTGGACAATACCTCGGCCATGTAAAACAGGTCGGAGATGCTGTTCACGCGCAGCACGCCGCTGCGCCGGAAGGCGGCTTCCAGCACCTCGTCGCTGCCCGCCAGCGAGCCGGTATGGGAAGCGGCGGCTTTGGCGGCGGCGGCGCTGCGCCCGGCTTTGATCACGATTATGGGTTTGTTGAGCGCCACCTCGCGCGCGGCGGAAAGGAACCCGCGGGCGTCACCGATGGTTTCCATGTAGATGACGATGCTGCGCGTGCGCGGATCGTTGCCCAGGTAATAGATCAGGTCGCCCCAGCCCACGTCCAGCATGGAGCCGATCGAAACAAAGGCGCTGAAGCCCACCATCTCACGCAGGCTCCAGTCGAGCACGGCCGTGCACAGCGCGCCGCTCTGGCTGATAAAGCCCACATTGCCGGGGCGTGCGATCCCGGAGGCGAAGGTGGCATTCAGGCCTGTGAGCGGGCTCATCACGCCCAGGCAGTTGGGGCCGATGATGCGCATATGGCCGCGGCGTGCTTCGGCCAGCGTCTGGCGCTCGAGTTCGACACCGGCGGGACCAATCTCCTTAAAACCCGCCGAAATCACGATGGCCGCCTGCACGCCTTCTTCGGCGCAGTCATGGATGATGCCGGGCACGCTGGACGCAGGCGTCACGATTACGGCCAGGTCCACCGGCTCGGGTACCTCCGAGATATGCTTATAAGCCTTTACGCCCAGCACGCTGGGCCGCTTGGGATTGATGGGAAAGACGGTGCCGCCGAAGGGGCTGCTCACCAGGTTCCAGAGAATGGTACGTCCTACCGTATTGGCGGTTTCGGTGGCGCCGATGACCGCCACGGTTTTGGGTGCGAAGAATACATCGAGCGGCTGCGTGCCTTCCTTGATGGCCTTGCGGGCTGGTTTGGTGACTTGCATAGTGTTCAAATCCACGGACAATTCAGTGTTCGGCGGTCGATCCAAAGGCGGCCTGGTTGAGTGCGGCCACCACGTCCTGGCTGCGAAGGCCGTTCTTGCGCGCCACCGTTTCGATATCGCAGTCGTCGCAACTGGCGCGGAAACCAAACTCCTCGAACACCGGTATAGTTTGCGGATGCGACTGCTTCACATCGCGGATGATCATGTTGTGGCGGATCAATTGATCGAATCGAAACATGGGCGTGTAGCGGGTGCCCCCCTTAAATCAGATTTTAGCAAGAGAATCGGACCGAAATATCAAAAAGTTGGGAAACGATGTTTGGGACAGCGGGGCTGAAGCCCCGCGCCGGCTAAAGCCCGCCTTCCAGTGTTTGTTATCATCGCGGGAGCCGATGGCAGCACAACTTTCCCGCAACCAGCTATCGTGTATCGCTGAGGTCGCCGGGTTGTTTTTGCGCCTCAGTCTGACTGCGTTTGGCGGTCCCGCCGCGCACATCGCCATGATGGAAGACGAAATCGTCAGGCGCCGGCGTTGGATCACCCGTGAGGAGTTCCTCGATCGTTTGGGCGCCGCCAGCCTCATCCCGGGACCTACTTCGACCGAGATCGTAGTCTATATCGGGTATATGCGCGCGGGATGGCCGGGCCTGATCGTGGCCGGCCTTTGCTTCATAATCCCCGCGGTGCTGATGGTAGCGGGCTTTGCCTGGGCGTACGTCCGCTTTGGCAGCTTCCCGCAGGTGGCGCGATTTCTCTACGGGTTGAAGCCGGTCATCATCGCCATCGTGGCGCAGGCGCTGTGGAATCTGGCGCGGTCGGCGGTGAAGACCCGCTTTCTGAGCGTAATTGCCGTCGCCTCGATCGGCGCGGGGGCGGCGGGCGCCGCGGCACTGACCATTTTTGCGGGCGCGGGAGTAGCCGCGGCTTTTCGCGAATGGTGGCGGCAGGGGCGACGGCGGGCGCCACTTTTAACGCTGCTGCTGATCGCGGCGGCGGCTCTGGTGGCGCAGTTCGCCTCCCACGCGGCGGCACCCACCCGCCCAAAGGCCATCGGCCTGGCCGCGCTGTTTGTGTACTTCGTAAAGATCGGTTCCGTTCTATACGGCAGCGGATACGTGCTGCTGGCGTTTCTGCAGCAGGACCTGGTGGTCCAGTGGCACTGGCTGACTGACAGACAATTGCTGGACGCAGTGGTGGTCGGGCAGATTACGCCGGGACCGCTGTTCACCACGGCTACTTTCATCGGCTACATTTTAAGAGGCGTGCCGGGCGCCGCAGTTGCCACCGCCGGTATTTTCCTTCCGGCCTTCGCGCTCTGTGCCGTCAGCGGTCCGGCCATGCCATGGCTGCGCCGTTCGCGCGTGGCTGGTGCTTTTCTGGATGGGGTAAATGTGGCGGCGGTTGCGCTGATGGTGGTGGTGACCTGGGAATTGGCGCGTACCGCGTTGATTGACTGGCTCACGGTCGCAACCGCCGCGGTATGCCTGGTAATGCTGTTTCGCTACCGGTTGAGTGCCGCCCGGCTCGCACTGGCCGGCGCGCTCTGGGGACTGGCACTCGCCTGGATCAGATAAGTGGGCAGTAAGTGACTTATTGGTGCGGTGCGGCTGGCGCAGGTGTGCCATCCTGCAGGATGAACACCTTTTCCCCCGGTTTCACGAGTTGCAGCCGTTTGCGGATCTCCAGATCCGGGCCCGTCGGGCTATCGCGGAAGCGATCGATGCGCGCGCGCTGTTCTTCGATCTGCCGCGCAATATCCGCGTTTTTCTTCTCGTAATCCCGTATCAGGCGGCGCTTCTCTATAAGTCCCGGAATACCCTGGTGCCCCTGCAACGCTATAAAGGCATAGCCGGCGAGTAATAAGAGCCCTACGGCGCCGGCAAATCTAGTGAAGAATGATCTCATCGCCGCGTGCCAAGAAGATAATGGTAACATCGGAATCGAAATCGTGTTGGCATATTTTTGCTTATGACGGATAAAATTGTTGTCTTGAGTACCTGCGCGACGGAAGAGGAGGCCGGCAAGTTGGCGCAGGTGCTGGTGGAAGCGCGCGTCGCGGCGTGCGTCACGATGGTGCCGGCCGTGCGCAGTGTGTATCGTTGGCAAGGGGCCATCGAATCGGCCGCGGAGTGTCTGCTGATTATCAAATCTTCGCGGCAGCTCTTCGAACCGTTGCGGGCCGCCCTGGAAAAAGCTCACACATACGAAGTGCCGGAATTGCTGGCCTTGCCGGTGGTAGATGGCGCCCCCGCCTACCTGCATTGGCTGGAGGGCCAATTGGGTGGCTGATGCGTGGCTCGGTCCCGGCATGGCCATGGCGCTGGATATGGATGGCGTGATCGTGGATTCGAATCCACTGCACGTGCGGGCCTGGACAGAGTATAACCGCCGTTGCGGGATTGATGCCGGAGAAGCGCTTGCCGAACGCATGTACGGCCGGCGCAACGACGAAATCGTGCGCGAGTTTTTCGGGGAAGGTCTAAGCGCCGCACAGATCGCCGCGCACGGGGCAGCCAAAGAGCGGCTGTACCGGGAAATGCTGGCGCCCTTGCTGGCCGAATCGCCGGCGGAAGCGTTGGTGCCGGGTGTACGGGAGTTCCTGGAGCGGCATGCCGGCGCACCGGTCGCCCTGGCGACCAATGCCGAAACCGCGAACGTGGACTTCATACTGGACCGTAGTGGACTCCGCGCCTACTTCCGGGCGGTGGTGGACGGCAGCCAGGTCGAACGTCCCAAGCCCCATCCGGAAATCTATTTGCGCGCCGCCCGATTGCTGGCGGTGCCGCCGCGGAACTGTATCGTATTTGAAGATTCCTTTTGGGGCGTAGCGGCCGCCCAAGCGGCAGGCACCCGCATCGTGGGCTTGCGCACCACGCATGCCGCACTGCCGGGCGCCCACTTGGAAATCGACGATTTCCGCAGCCCGCAACTGCCGGCGTGGCTGCAGAGGCAGGTCCCGGACGGATCATAATGGACCCGCTGCTGCGAGTAGTGATGGAGTCGGCCCTGGGCTTCGGGGTTTTCGCCATTGCCGCGATTATCTTCTGGATCTGGCGTCGTGACGAGCGTTCGCGCGGGCAGCGCGAATTGTTGCGCCGGGCTTACGAAGTAGGCGAGGAGATCCTGGGCGCCTCTACGGCGGACCAGATTCTGGAAAAGGTCAGAGACGTGGTGCCCAGAATTTTCGGCGTCAGCAGTGCGGAGCTTTATTTGTATAACCGCCATGCGAAAACGCTCGATGCGGTGGGCCGCAACGGCGCCGAGCAGATTTCCATACCGATCTCGGCGCCGCTGACCGGACTGCAAGCCGGCGCTGTGGCGTGCTTTCATTACCGCATCCTGCTGCCGATCCCAGATACCTCGCGCAGCCCGTTTCCCGTAACGGGAGAGCCTGGGCCGGCGGCGCCGCGTTCGCTGCTGTTCGTTCCCATGCTGGCGCAGGGCGAGGTATTGGGCATACTGCAAATGGAACAGCGCGAGCGGGCCAGGGTTTTCAGCCGCGCCGAGCAGGCGCTGACCCAACATCTGGCCAACCAGATCGCCGTGGCGGTGAAGCTGCTTGACCAGCGCTCGGTGCGCGAACAACTGTTCCGCACCGAAAAACTGGCGGCGGTGGGCCAGTTAATCTCGGGGATCGTGAACGATCTGCGCAAGCCGCTGGCCACCATTGCGAACGTGTCGCAGGCGCTGCAAGCCGCCGGCAATAGTCCGCGGGGGCCAACGGCGGCGGACCTGGCCAGTATTGCGTCGGAGGCGCGGCGCGCCGCGGAGATCGTCGAGCGGCTGGTGGGATTTGCCGGCACCGGTCCGGCGCAGACCCAGCCGGTGGAGCTGAACGGCCTGTTGCGCAACCTGATCGAATTCCGCGAGCGGGAGTGGAAAGTACGCGGCATCCGGGTACGCAGCGAGTTGGCGGATGAGCCGCTGACCGTGCAGGGATCGCACGGCCAACTCGAGCAGGTTTTCCTGAACCTGCTGGTGCATGCCGAGCAGTCGCTTTCCGAAGCGAGCGAGAAATCCATCGTGATCCGCAGCAGCGTAGTGGCTCGCCGGGCGGTGGTGGAGATCGGCTACAGCGGTGCGAAAGCCGAAGGGGACCCCTTTTTGCCGGGGGTTGACGAAACCTCCTTCGGCGCGGGATTGGGCGTTTGCCGCAGCCTGATCACCGGCCATGGAGGCGAGGTACGGCTGGTGCAGCAGGCCGGCAGAGATCCGGCGTTTCAGGTGGAACTGCCGTGTACGGGGCGGGGGAAGGTGAGCGGTCCGTCGCTCGACAGTACCCGCGATGGCAGCCACAACTGGACGGCGTTGGTGATCGAACCGGCGGATGCCATCCAGGCACAGCTACGGGGCCTGCTGGCCGATCGCGGATATCGGGTGGTGCCGGTGCATAGTTCCGACGAGGGCTTGGACCTGGCGCAGCGCATGCGCTTCGATGCGGTCTTCTGCTCGGTGCATGCGCCGGGCCTGAATTGGGTGGAGACGGCCGAGCAGGTGCGGCCTCGCGTGGCCGGATTTGTGCTGCTTTCCGATTCTTATGATGCGGATCTGTCGGCGGATTTCGCGGGCGACCGGCGGTTCGTCCTGGCGAAACCCGTAGATGAAAGGCAATTGGACCGCGTGCTGGACGCTATACGGACCGGAGTGCGGCAACCGCCGGCCGCGGGTGCCCGCGCGGTAGAGTGATCTTATGTGGAAATGGCTGCCGATCGTATTGCTGTGCGCCGGGCATTTGCCGGCGGAAACCTACAGCGGACCGCGTCCGCCGAAACCAGACGTTCCCTACCTGATGCACGCCGATACCCTGGTGCCCACCGAAAGCCTGGAGGCCAAGCAGGAGGACCGCAAGGGCGACGTGACTTATGTGATTGCAGGGGCCAATTCCACGGCGCGCACGCCTTTGGCATCGCCGTCGTTTCTGATCCAGACGGAGCAGGTCCAGGCCGACAAGCTACAGCTCTTCAAATTGCAATCCAAAGGCGGACAGCGCGAAGTGCTGGCCCGGCACAGAAATAAACTGGCGGCGCGCCCTATCCGGCTGAACGTCACCAAGGTCGCCGAAGGTCTGTATAAAGTCGAAGTGGACGAAATCCTGGAGGACGGCGAGTATGCGCTGACGCCTTCGGACTCGAACCAGGTGTTTTGCTTCCAGGTCTACTGACGCACCGTTACTTGGGAACCCTGGCTGGCCCGCAAAGGCGCGTGGGCGTGCTACCGCAGCCCGTTTTCTTTCAAGTACGTTAGTAGCGCTTCCGGGTTGTCGGTGATAATGCCGTCCACCCCGGCCGCGATCAGGCGCCTCCAGTCGCGCGGACGGTTGGCCGTCCAGACCACCACCTCCAAGCCGGCGGCATGTGCCTGGCGGACGCGCTTGGCCGAGGCGAGGCGGTGGTAAGGCGCCACGATATCCGCGCCCGCCCGATGCCCGATCGCCGCCAGATTCCTCCGTGCGCCGGCATACAGGGCTCCCAGACGGATCTCCGGCGCCAGGCGCCGCATGGCGTCGAGTATCCGGAAATCGAAGGACTGCACGATCACCCTATTCTCGATGCCGTGCCGCCTGATCGCCTGGTAAACCAGGCCGGCGAACTGTTCGGGCGGGGGCGCTAGAGTTGGCCGCTCCGGGAAGCTCTTTACTTCGATGTTGAACAGGAAATGTCCCCGGCCGGACAGGGCCAAAACCTGGTCGAGGGTTGGCACGCGCGCGCCGGGAACCGGCGCTTGATGCGGAAAGCGCGGATGGCGCAGGCTGCCGCAGTCCCAGCGCTCGATTTCGGCCAGCGTCAGTTCGCGAATGATCCGGGGCAAGCCGAGTGAACGGCAGATCGCGCGATTCAACTTGGGATCGTGCGCGACCACCACCACGTCGTCGCGCGTGACCGACACATCCAGTTCCAGCGCATCGGCGCCCGCCGAGATGGCATATTCGAACCCGGCCAGCGTGTTCTCTGGAAGCAGGGCGCGCGCGCCGCGATGACCGTATACGAGCAGTAGGCGTGCCACTCGATTCAGCATAGTACGGGGAGCGGGTTTGGCCAATACACGTGGGCACCCCTGCCCCACGATGGGTTTTCATCACATTTGTTCGCCCTATTCCTGTCGTAGCGCTGCCACAGGGTCCACGCGGGAAGCACGCGCCGCAGGCACGAAGCCGGCCAGGAGACCGACGGCGAGCATTACCAGGGCGACTGCGGCAAGCGTCATCGGATCGCCAGGACCTACGCCCGTCAGTGGTGCGGCAATCAGCCGTGAAGCTGCCACGGCCGCGGGCAGGCCGATGGCGAGCCCCGCGCATACCAGCATCAGCGTCTCGCCGAGTACCATCCGCATGACTTCTCTCCTCTCGGCCCCGATTGCGATCCGAAGGCCGATCTCGTTTGTGCGGCGGGCCGTGGTGTACGAAACTACGCCATACAGCCCGTTGGCGGCCAAAAGGACAACCAGGATGCCGAAGAATCCGGAGAGCTCGGCGATCAATCGATCCTCACCGATGTCCTGGTCTATAAGGACGCTGACCGGATCGATGCTGGAGACTCTCAGGCTGCGATCGAAGGAGTGTGTTTCGCGGCGAATTGCCGCGATCATGCGTGCTGCGTCGACCCGCGTTCTGATCTCGAAGTTCAACGTCTTGAAGGTGTCGTCACTTTGAAATAGGGGTCCATAGAATCGCCGTTCGGTCTTGCTTTTCAAACTACGCTCCTTCATATCCCTCACGACGCCAACGACGGTATAGCGATCGCCCCCGTTGAGAAGATACTTTCCCAGCGGGTCGCTCTTTCCGAAATAGAAGCTTGCCATCGTTTCGTTGAGGATTACGGGAGTGCTTGCGCCTGCCTTATCGTGTTCATCGAACTCCCGCCCCGCAATGATCGGCACCCCGAGGACCTGAAAATAGTGCGGCCCCACTTGATCGAAGCTGACCCACGAGTCGTCGCTTCGGGTCGGAACGAAACCTTCAACCTGCAAACTGTCCGTGCTGGCATCGAGGCGGCTGAAAATGCCATTTTCCGAGACAGTGACTCCGGCCACGCCCGCTACGGAACGCAGATGTTGCATCAACCTCCGCGATACCGGTAACCGTTGCGATGGCGGATAACCGCTACCGGCTAGATCGGCTGCCAAAACCAACACATTGCGGCGGGAATAACCGACGTCCAAAGAATTCAAATGAGCCATACTGCGGAGAAACAGCCCCGCTCCAGTTACGATCACGACGGATAACGCCAGTTGTCCCACGACTAGCAACTTGCCCACACGCCATCGGCCCTGGCTCACCCTTCGCGCGCTCGCTTTCAACGAGGGCGCGAGCTCGCCGCGCGTCGCGCGCAACGCGGGGACCAGAGCGAACAGAAACGCGGTAAGAATCGAGACTCCGGCATTGAAGCCAAGCACAGCCATATTGGGATGCACGTCCACAACGAATGGAACCGGATTGGGGCCGGAGGCCGCCGAGGCGAGCTGCGATAACACCCTGCTGCCCCAGCCTGCCAATACCACACCCGCGGTTCCGGCGGCGCCGGCCAACAACGCGCCTTCGGTGAGCAGCTGGCGGATGATGCGCGCGCGGCTGGCACCCAAGGCCATGCGTACCGAAAACTCCTTTTGCCGGCTGGTGCCGCGCGCAATTAAAAGATTCGCGACGTTGGCGCATGCAATGAGCAGTACCAGACAAACCATTGCCATCAGCGTGAGCAGAAGCGAGGCGTCGTGCTTGCGTATCCACGAGAATCCCTGGCTCCCTGGCTGCACATCCACCTTCTCACTCCGAATTTCCCGCAGTTTATCGGGTGAGCCGGCAGCGCCTTCGTAGTCAATCAAAACGTTCTCTACCAGCGTCACCATCTCCGCGCGCGCGTTCTGGATTGACACATCGGGCTTGAGCCTTCCGATGCACAGCAGCCAGTTTGTATCGCGCCTGTCCAGTCTGGGGTCTCCAGGATTCACCTGCGCTTGCATCGACAGCGGAATCCAGATGTCCGTAGGACTTCCTACGACTTCGCCCGAGAAGTGAGGCGGTGCAACACCAATTACCGTAAAGACCGACCCATTGATTCTGAGTGTTTTCCCCGGAATGTTAGGGTCGCCTCCAAAATGATTCTTCCAGTAGTCGTAACTGATGACGATGACCGGGCTGGCGCCGGGTGCCCGGTCCTCCTCCGATGAGAACGTGCGGCCGACAATCGGAGGCACCCCGAGCACCCGAAAATAGTTCCCCGAAACCAGCCGGCCATGGGCCTCTTCCGTCGCGCCAGTGCCCACCCCCACGTCAAGACGTCCGCTTTGTCCGGAGGCCAGCAGCCCGGCGAGAACGTGGTTATCGTCCCGCAGGCGTTGGTACAACGGATAAGAGAACACATTTGGCATCGGTCCACCATGCCAAAGTGCGGTTGGCCGCGACGCGTCGCCTACCGATATGAGCTCGTCGGGCGACCGCACCGGTAATGAACGCAACATCACCGCGTCGATGAGTGTGAAAATCGCTGTGTTTGCGCCGATTCCTAAAGCCAGGGAGATCACCACAATGGCGGTGAACCCGGGACTTTTGCGCATGGTGCGAAAAGCATAATGCAGGTCTTTTAGCGCAGCTTCAATCATTGGTAATCCTCTTCGCTCGCGGTAGATCTCTGTGATTTGTTGCGTGCCGCCAAACGTACGCTGGGCTGCCGATGAGGCGTCTTCGGAGCTCATGCCGCGCTTGCGATTCGCGTCCGCTTCCATGTCGAGGTGGAAACGCATCTCTTCCTCAAGCTGACGATCGAGCGCACTCTGCTGAAACTGGCTCCGAAGTCTCGCGAGGAACGCGCGCACGGGCATATGTCAGGCTCCGGCTTCGAGAAGGCGCCTGATCGCTTCGGAGACCCTGTCCCAGCTCGCTCGCTCTTCGGCAAGCTGTCTGCGGCCGGACCGGGTCACCGAATAATATCGGGCTCTCCTGTTGTTCTCTGAGACGCCCCACTTCGATTGGATCCAGCCTTGCTGTTCGAGCCGCAGCAGCGCCGGATAGAGCGTACCCTGATTGAGCTGAAGCACATCCTCCGAGATTTGCCGGATTCGCTGAGCAATGCCATAGCCGTGCATCGCCCCCATGACATCCAGCGTTTTGAGAACGAGGAGATCCAGAGTGCCCTGCAGCACATCGGTTTTTTGTTTCATTTGACCGTCTACAGGAAGCATACTACCATTCCTGTTGGCGGTCAAATGGACTCCCGTAGTTGTTGACCGCGAGGTTCCTGCGTGCCGTGCCGAATTTTCTTAATCCTCGCCCCTCACGCCAAACAAGTACTTGCGCTGCCCGACGGCCATCAAACTCCCGCCCTCGCCTTAGCGTGGCGTTAGCCTGTAATCGTGATCAGCCATCATCGGCGTGAATCGGCGTGCATCGGCGGTTAATTAACATCTTCCCCGCGCAGCCAGCCAGCCGAATTGGCTCGGTCGGTAGAAAAAATTATGGCGACCGCCGCAACGCGCAGCGATCCACAGGCCCCAAAACACGCGCGGGCAAGACCAAAGTCCGAATCCGCTGTCCTGCCCGGCGAAGACCAAAATGCCTTCAAATCAACTCCTGGCCGGTCTCATGCCCGCCTGGACGCCGCCGGGACCGCCCTGTGTGAGCCCGGCGCCGGCGCAGCAGATTCAAGGTAAACCGCCACTTCCGCCCAGGCATACCCGCCTCCACTAGCGAATTCCCGGGCACAACCACTAGCCACTAGCCACCAGACACGGCCTCCCTTGACGTATTGTAAATGGCTTAGGTATAGTTGTAATTGATTTAGGCGTCATGAGCAAACCATCCGATTTGATCCAGGGCACTCTCGATCTACTCATCCTGCGCACCATCTCCCTCGAACCCAAGCACGGCTGGGCCATCGCCAAGCGCATCGAGCAAGTCACCGGTGACGTCCTGCAAGTCACCCAGGGCGCGTTGTATCCCGCACTGCATCGGCTGGAGCAGCAAGCCTGGATCCGTTCCTCGTGGCGCAAAACCGACACCGGGCGCGAGGCCAAGTTCTACGAGTTGACCCGAGCCGGCCGCGCGCAGCTCGCCAAAGAGCTCGCACAGTGGGAGCGCCTGTCGAATGCGGTTGGCGTGGTCATCCGCATGGAGGAGGGCTGAGTGCGCCGGTGGGATATCGTCCAGCTGCGGCTGCGTTCGCTCATCGACCGCAACCACGTAGAGGAAGATCTCGCAAAGGAACTTCGTTTCCATCTGGACCAGCAGGCGCAAGAGAACCTGGCCGCCGGCATGCCACCCGCCGAAGCGCGCCGCGCGGCCGCGCGCAACCTGGGTGGCGTGACCCAAATTGAGGAGGAATGCCGCGATATGCGACGCACCGATATCATCGAAAATTTCTGGCGCGACCTGCACTACGCGTGGCGCATGCTGCGCAAGAATCCCGGCTTCACAGTAGTGATGGTGCTGACGCTGGCGCTCAGCATCGGCGCCAATAGCGCTATCTTCAGCGTCATCGATGGCGTGCTGCTGCGGCCGCTACCCTATCCGGATGCCAATCGCCTCGTGCGCGTCTTCTTCCACAGCGCCAACTATGCCCACTTTCCGCTGAATCCTTTCGATTTTCGCGACTTTCGCGCCCGCAATCGATCTTTCGCCTCGCTGGCCGGCTACACGCGCGGCGATCTGCAGCTATCCGGCAGCGGACAGCCGGAGCGCTTTACGGGCTTTCAGGTCACCGCCGATTTCTTCCAAACGCTCGGCTTGCGTCCCGCGCGCGGCCATGAATTCTCGAGCAAAGATGAAATTCCGGGCAGCGCCCCGCAAGTGATTCTCAGCGACCGGTTGTGGCGTGACCGGTTTGGGGCCGACCCCGCCATCCTCGGGCGGAAGATCATGCTGGATGCCCAGCCGTTCACTGTGGTCGGCGTGATGCCTCCCGGCACAGAGCACCCCGGCAACGAATATAACGGAGTGGCGCACGGCGAAACGGTCGATGTCTGGTGGCCGTTCGCGTTTCGCGGGGATCCGAATCAGCGCGGCTCGCATTTTCTGGAAGCCATCGGACGTTTGCGGAAAGATGTTACAGCTACCCAGGCACAAGCCGAAATGAACGCTCTGATTGCGCAATTGGCGCGCGAGCATTCTGGCAACCTGGATGGCTGGCAGGTGCTGGTGTTTCCGCTGTTCCAGGAAATTGTCGGTCCCAGCGAACGCTTGCTCCTGGTCCTGCTGGGCGCAGTGGGGTTGGTGTTGTTGATCGCGTGCGCCAATGCCGCGAACTTGCTGCTAGCGCGCGCTACGGCCCGGCAGCGTGAGATCGCGGTGCGCATGGCGCTGGGCGCGGGCCGTTCGCGCCTGGTGCGGCAGATGCTCACCGAAAGCCTGTTGGTGTCATTTCTAGGCGGCGTCTTCGCGTTGGCTATTGCAGTGGTGAGTGTGCGGATTCTAGTCGCGCTGCTACCAGCCGGTTTTCCGCGCGCCGACACGATTCACGTCAACGCCGCGGTGTTTGGGTTTACGCTGCTCGTCGCGCTGGGGACCGGCATTCTGTTCGGTCTGGCGCCGGCTTTGCAAGCCGCGCGCGCGGACGTGCAGGATAGCCTGCGCGCCGGTGGACGCGGAGCCGTTGGCCACCGCGGGCATCTCCGGCTGCGCAGCGCGCTGGTGGTCGGCGAAGTGAGCCTCGCTTGTCTGCTGCTGATCGGCGCGGGCCTGATGCTGCGTAGCTTCGTGAACCTGCTGCGTGCCGATCCAGGCTTCCGCCCTGAGCATCTGCTCACCGCCGGTGTATCGCTGCCGGATGCGACCTACAAGCCTCTGGATACGGTCAGCTTCTGGAACCGCCTGGCAGGCAAGCTCGAATACGCCTCCGGCATCCGCGCCGCGGGCGTCGGTACCGACTTGCCTTGGACGGGGTATGACGACAATATCGGCGGCTTAACCATTGAAGGCAAGACGGCGCCGGCTGACGGGGAGGGGTTCCATGCGCGCTATCACGTAGCCACTCCCGGATACTTTCGCGCATTGGGAATTCCGCTTGTCCGCGGCCGGTTTTTCACGGATGGCGACACCATGAAAGCGCCCATCGCGATGATCATCAATCAGTTCATGGCGCGCCGCTATTGGCCTGGCGAAGATGCCATCGGGAAGCGCATATCCTTCGAGGAGCATCCCAAGCCCACCGATTGGATGACTGTGGTCGGCATCGTGGGGGACGTGAAAGATAAGCCCGACAGCCCGGCAGCGCAGATGGCGATGTGGTGGCCCATCGGACAAACACCGGTCGGTGTAAATAATATGGTGGTCGTGTTGCGCGGCAGTTCCGACGCTGCGCTGCTGGCGAACGATCTGCGGCAGGCAGTGCGCCAGCTCGATCCCATGCTGGCGGTGGCCAACATTCGCCCCATGGATGACATCGCAGACGCCAACGTATCCACGCCGCGCTTCACCTTATTCCTGGTGGCGCTGTTCGCGGGTCTGGCCCTCACCCTGGCCGCCATCGGCATCTACGGTGTGATCTCCTATGCCGTGAGCCAGCGGTCGAGCGAGTTCGGGCTGCGCATGGCCCTGGGAGCGCAAGCCAGCGACGTGCGGCGGTTGGTGCTGCGCCAGGGCGTGCGCCTGGCGCTGGTGGGAGTGATGCTGGGCCTGCTGGGCGCGCTGGCGCTCGGACGCGTGTTACGCAGTCTGCTGTTCCAGGTACGCGCCACCGACCCCATGACGTTCGCAGCGGTCACAGCGGTCGCGATTGTGGTCGCGCTGGTAGCGTGTTACTTGCCTGCCCGGCGGGCCACAACGGTCGATCCAGCCAGCGCGCTGCGGGCGGAATAGAAAGTACTATTCGTATCGCAAGGCCACCAGCGGGTCGATGCCGGCCGCGCGCCGCGCGGGAATGTAGCAGGCCGCCAGCGCCACCAGCGCCAGCAAGAGTGACACGGCCGCAAACGTCGCCGGATCGAAGGGCGTCACTTCGAAGAGAAAGTCCTTCAGCACGCGCGTGGCGGCCCAGGCGCCGGCCAGGCCAATCGCCAGGCCCCCCGCCACCAGCGCTGCGCTGCGCCACAAGATCATTTGGACGATGTGTCCCCGCTGCGCCCCGATCGCCATGCGGATGCCGATCTCCTGCGTACGCTGCGTGACCGAGTAAGCCATCACGCCATAAATCCCGATGATGGCCAGCAGAAACGCAATCGATGAAAATGAAGCCAGCACGCGGGTTTGAAAGCGCGGCTCGGCCGTGGAGGTGTAGAGCAGGTCCTGCATGCTGCTCATCGAGCGTATGGGCAGGGCTTTGTCCACGTTCCACACCTGCGCGCGCAATGCCGGCGCCAGGCTCGCCGGGTTCTCCTTCGAGCGCACCACCAGGCTCACTTCCTGGAGGAAGAACGGCACTTGCACCTGCGCGACAGGCTGGTATACGGTCATGTACCGCGAAGCCGGATTTTCCTGCCGGATGGATGCGGCCACCCCGATCACGGTCATCCAGTCGCTGTCGTCCTTGGGGTGGTCCGCGAAACTGATGCGCTTGCCGATGGGATCCTGGCCGGGCCAGAAGCGCCGCGCGAAGGATTCATCCACCATCGCCACCGGCAGCGGCATTCAGAGTATCGTGTTCATCGAACACCCGGCCGCGTACCAGTGGGATGCCCATCGTCCGAAAATATCCGGGACTGACGGCCGGCTTAGCCGCGATCACGTCGGGCGGCACGCGCTGGTCGCGCAGTTTGAAATCACCCATGATCAGTGCATTCGCCATAGGCAGCCAGTTCACCAGGCCCGCGGCCGTCACTCCGTCCACGCGCGCGATCCGTTCCAGCACCTCGTTATCGAAGCGCTGGATTTGCGCCGCCGATTCGTACTGCTTGCCATTCAATTCCAAGCTCACCGCCAGCACATTGTCAGGCCGGAAGCCAAGATTCACGGAGCGCAGTTTTTCAAAGCTGCGCACCAGCAGGCCGGCGCCGATCAGCAGAATCAGCGCCAGCGCCACCTCGGCCATCACCAGCACGGAGCGCAATGCGCCCGAGCGCGCACTCCCGCGGGCCGCCGCATCTTTCCAGTTCTGCGTCTGCCGCACGCGCGTTAACTGCAGCGCGGGCGCCAGGCCGAACAGCATGCTGGTTACCAGCGACACGCCAATATTGAAGGCGAGCACCCAGCCATCGAAACGGATTTCACCCAGGCGCGGGATACGATTCGCCGGCGCGAACTGGATCAGCATCTCCACTCCCCACAGCGCCACGATCAGCCCCAGCGATCCGCCGATTACGCCCAGCACAGCGCTCTCGGTGAGCAACTGCCGCGTCAAGCGCCAGCGGGTGGCGCCCAACGATGTGCGAATGGCGATCTCCTGCTTCCGCGCTGAAGCGCGCGAGAGCAGCAGGTTGGCCACATTCACGCAGGCGATCAGCAGCACGCAGCCCACCGCGCCCAGAAAGACCAGCAGCGCCGGCCGTGCCTTGCCCACCACGCTATCCCGCAGAGGCGCGATGGCCATCTCCATTTCACCGTGCCGTCCGCCCTCTTCCGTCGTCACGCGGTCGTTGGCCGCTTCCAGTTCCGCCTTGGCGCGCGCCACCGTGGCCCCCGGCGCCAG
Organism: Bryobacterales bacterium; assembly: GCA_963818855.1. Lineage (GTDB taxonomy): Bacteria > Acidobacteriota > Terriglobia > Bryobacterales > Bryobacteraceae > Bog-159. The sequence continues at coordinate 73,776 of CAWFUH010000005.1, forward strand.
CCTGCCGATTACCTGGCGAAAAGCGATGTGATGATTGGTGGGATCGAGCACGGCCGGCGCCCACAGCTCCTGGGCTGGGTCGAAACCGGCCGGCATCACGCCGACGATCGTGTGCGGCTCGCCATTCAGCGTGATCGGCTTTCCCAGCACGTCGCGGCTCGACTGGAAATGCGCGCGCCAGAAGGAGTCGCTCAGAATCGCGACCTTGACGCGGCCAGGCGACCCCTCTCCCGGCAAGAAGCTGCGGCCGAGTTGCGGCTGCACACCGAGCGTCGCGAAGTAATTGGTGGTCACTTCCTGGCCATGAATTGCCACTGGATCGCCGAATCCCGTGCCATTCCAACTCCCGCCGCTAAACGCCGCCAGTTGCGCGAACGCCGTACCGGCGGACCGGGAGGCGATGAAGCCCGGGTCCGACATACTGCCCATCTCGAAAGGGCTGGGCGTTTTTGGGGTCGGCCGCACCGTGTACAACCGCGCCGGATCGTGATATGCCAACGGCCGCAGCAGCACCGATTCGACCACTGTAAAGACAGCCGTGTTCGCGCCAATGCCGATAGCCAGCGCGCCGATCGCCACCGCCGTGAAGGCGGGATTGCGCTGCAGGTTGCGGAAAGCATAGCGGAGATCCTGGGTCAGGGTGTTCATCGACAATCCTCCGGGGCACTATAGGCAGGCTCTTTGCCAACCCGGCAAACGCCGATTCAGCAAGTTAGCCCACTTCGCCGCCGCCGAATGTGCGGTTGTGGGATAGTCCGGCGCGGGAGCGGACAGGTCAGGCCCTTTAACGTGCCAATGCCGCCCGCGTCTCGCGAAGGGTGTTAGCCAGCGACTGGCGCGGCAGCTTCGTGACGATCGGCGCAATCAACCATCCCAGTCCCACCGGTATCGCGCGCGTCAACGAGGTCGCTTCGCATTCTACGTACACGCCGCCGTCGCGCTCCTGGAATCGCCAGTACGAATACAGGCGCCACAGATAGCCATTGTCCTCGCCCACCGGCCGGAGGCGCTCGTCCGGCTTGCCGGCATTCTCCACCTCCTGAATGCGCGAGCTATATGCCCGGCTGCGGCAGCGCGTGCTATCCAGCGGAAAATATCGCACATCATATTCCGTGTCCAGGATTACGGTGATGACCTCATGCTTCATCAGCCGCAAATAAACTTTGAAGTCGTTTCCCTGCCCGCTGACCAGCCGCGACCGCAGCACCTCGGGCTTGTAGTTGTCCTGATTCCGATCGTAATCCTGCATCAGCGCCAGGGTCCTCGCCAGCGTCACCCCTGGAATAAAGACCGCGCCCACCCAGTCGTGAATCAATCCGCCGGTGACCGCCACCGGACCGGAGCCACCCAGATTCTCGATCAGCAGTTGCCCCTGGCGGACCGCCCGCGCGCGCTGCGGTTGTTCATCCACCCAAAGGAATTCGCCGCCCGGCAGCAGCCGTTCCCCCAGGCGCGCCTCCGTGTCATGAATGTACCGGTCAAAAGCCTGCACGGTTTCGGGCTTCAACTCCACCGCCGGCGCCGTGGAAACAGCCACGCCCGAAAGGATCAGCGCCGCAGCCAATTTCATGCGGAGCCGCCCTGGCCGCGAACGTAAATCGTGCGCGTGGGAAACGGCATCTCGATCTTTTCCTGGCGCAGCCGCTTCAGAATGCGCTTCCGCAATGCGGCCCGCGCCGAAAACTGGTTGGCAAATTCCGCGACGTAATATCCCACCGTGAAATTCAGCGACCAGTCGCCAAAGCCTGGATCGAAGCTCACGCTGGGCGCCGGATCCGCCAGCATGCCGGGAACTTCCTGCGCCGCGGCCTGCGCTTCTTCGAGCAGCACCCGCTCCACCTGGTCCGCATCGGAATCGCACGCCACGCCGATCTGAATCGACACACTCACGCGTTTTTCCGGCAGATAGAAGTTCGTGACGATGGCTTGCCCCAGCTTGTTGTTCGGAATGATGATCATGCTGTTGGCCAGCGAGCGCACTGTGGTGCTGCGCCAGCCGATATCGGTGACGTAACCTTCCTCGCCCGTGTTCAGACGGATGTAATCGCCCAGGCGAACCTGGCGGGCCACTGCAATGTAGAAGCCCGCGAACAGATTCGACAGCGTGTCCTGCAGTGCCAACGCCACCGCCAGGCCGCCTACGCCCAACGCTGTCAGGATGGGCGTGACGGAGATGCCCAGCAGATTCAGCAGCACCAACACGCCGAAGATCACCACCCCCAGTTGCGCCAGTGTCTGCGACAGTGTGGTCACCGGCAGCGCCCCCGGAATGTCGCTGCCATAAAACCGGATGAGGTCACCGGCCAGTCGAGAGCTGATAATGGTCAGCGACAGGATCCACAGAACCAGCAGGATGCGGCCGACCATGAAGGTGGCCCTGTACGGCAGCTCGGAAGACTGCATGGCCAGATGCATGCCCAGGATCACCACCCAGATCATGAACGGCGCCTTCAGCGCGTCAATGACGATCTGCGCCGCGTGTCCGGTGGCGCGAGCCGCCCACGGACGCAACAGGCGCATCATCAGGCGTTTGGCCGCATATCCTATGGCCAGCGTGAAGCCTAAAACGCAAATCGGGACAATCAACTGCGGCCAGTGCAACACCAGCCAATGTTGCGCGTCGAATCCCTTCATCTCAGCTTCCATCATACCCGCGCGCGTGGTTTGGTCTGCACGCCGTAAGCTGGTGGCGCGTCAATCGTTTATGCGGGCATTTCCCATGCGGCTGATGCGGCTGGTTTTGGCACTGACGGCACTCGCCGGCAGCGCATGGGCCTCGGAAGCCTCCAAGCTTTACGAGCAGGGACGCAAAGCCGAAAAAGCGGGGCAAGTAACGCGGGCCTATCTGCTTTACTCGGAGGCAGCCGCGCTCGAGCCGAACAACCACCAGTATTGGGGGCGCAGCCTGGCTTTACAGACGCGGGCGGCGCTGGAGTCCCAGTTGAAGCCGAAGACCGCCGCGGGGCAGGCCGATGACGCCGCCGAGCCGGAGCCCGATCTGCCGCCGCTTCCCACCGCTACCATTCTGGACCTGGCGGAAGCGCGTAAGCCGCTGCCTCCCGTCAAACTGAACGCCCTGCCGGTGGTGAAGGATTTCGATCTGCGCGGCAACGCCAAGACTTTGTTTGAAACGGTGGCGCACACCTACGGCCTCGATTGCGTTTTCGATGGCGACTATCGCGCCACTGATACCCTCCGCTTTCAGATGGATCAGGCCAATTATCGCGACGCCTTACACGGCCTGGAGGCTGTGACCGGTTCGTTCCTGGTACCCATTTCCGATCGTCTCTTCATGGTGGTTAAGGACACCCCGGCCAAGCGGAAAGACGATGAGCCGTACGCGGCCGTAGTGGTGCCCATACCGGAAGTCACCACCCAGCAGGATCTGACTGCCATGGTGACGGCCGTGCAACAGGCTTGCGGCATCCAGAAGATCGCCTGGGATAGCCACGCAAGCGTGGTCGTGATGCGGGACTCCGTCTCGAAGGTCCTGGCCGCGCAGCAGCTCTTAAAAGACCTGCTGTATCCGCGCGCCCAGATTTTGCTGGACATGGATTTCCTGGAAGTGACCAACAGCAGCAATTTGAACTACGGCCTGCCGCTGCCGAGTTCGTTTCCGATTTCGTCTTTCAGCACCTTCATGAATAATGTGCCGCAGGTCGCTTCAAACGTTCTCAACATGCTGCGTTTCGGCGGGGGTGCGGGCCTGATCGGAGTCGGCCTGGCCAACCTGCAATTAGTGGCGATGCTCACGCGTTCCGACAGCCAGGTCCTGCTGCATACCAGTGCGCGCTCCGTGGATGGACAGGCGGCCAGTATTCACGTGGGGCAGAAATATCCGATTCTCACCGCAGGCTACTTCGGCCCCGCCAGTTTCAGCGGGCCGGGAGCCTACACGCCGCCGCCGTCTTTCACGTTTGAAGACCTGGGCCTTTCGCTGAAGGCCACGCCCCATGTGCACGGCACCGATGAGGTGACATTATCGCTGGAAGCCGAATTCAAAGTACTGGCCGGTTCGGCTTCGAACGGTATCCCGATCATCTCCAACCGGTCGCTGAAATCCGATGTGACGCTGAAGCTGGGCGAACTCGCGGTAGTTGCCGGATTGATCGACGATGAAGAAGCGCGCAGCATCGCAGGCATTGCTGGATTGGCCAGCATCCCGCTCATCGGCCGGTTGACCAGCAACGTCACACACACCAAAAGCGACGACCGGGTGTTGATTCTGCTGCGGCCGACGCTGCTGACGCCGCCACCGGACAATTCGCTGATCCACGTCTTGCGCATGGGAGCCGAGACCCGCCCGTTGACGCCCCTGTAGGGCGAGCGAAGCTCGCCGTGGCTGGTGGCTGGTGGTTAGTGGTTAGTGGTTGGTCGTTGTGCCGCTCCGCGACGCGCGCGCCTTCCAGGACCCGCCGGCGGAATCAGACTTGTCCGCGGGTTCTTGGGCAGGATCAGCGGGGCGCGCGGCGGCTGGTTGAAATCGAAATCGCTGGCCAAATCGCCTAGCTGCGAAACATTCTCGCGTACGGTTGGCCGCGGGTCGGGCCGGCCGTCATTCTTCGGATCGATTCGTTGACTGCCTAAGAAGTCATCTTCGATGAATTTAACGTACGCATCGAAGCTCAAAGCTTGATGATCGACGAAGCCCTTCTTCGCATAAGGGGAGATCACCAGTGCTGGGACGCGCAAACCATAGCCATTGTCGTCCACTTTCGGGGGTGCGACATGGTCATAGAAGCCGCCCCAGTCGTCCCACGCCAGAAAGATCGCGCAGTCTTTCCAGTCAGGCCCGGACATCACGGTATTGATCAGGATAGTGACAAACGTTTGCCCTTTGCTCACCAGCGCCGGCGGATGCTCGCTTACCCCGCCCGAGGGCACAATCCAGGAGACCGCGGGCAAAGCTCCGCTCTTCGCCTTTTGGAGAAATTTTTCCACCGACTGAATATTGCCGAGTTCGCCGTCCGCCTTGACCGTGTCGAAATAGGGCAGAGGGTTCCAGATTCCGGGAGTTTTCGAATTCTGCCGGACAGGCAGACAGTCTACCTGATCATCGTCCTCACAGTCCGGTTCGGTGCCCTCGAGGACGTAATAACCCCAACTGATATTTTTCTTATGCAGGAGGTATGTCAGGTCCGTCCAGGCGTAGATGGGATCGGTTGCCGGCATGCCAAGCCGGGCGCGCAGTCTGAAGTCCTGCGGCAGCCCTGGGAGGTCCAATGCATTCCGGCAACTGGACGGATCATCATGTTTTGTGCAGAGCGCCGACCATTCCGAAACTTCGAAAAGATGCGCAGGCAGGCTCCAGGAGGCATTGGGCTCAAACATCCGATCCTGCAGGACGAAATTCCGCGCGTAGCTCCAGTAGTTTGGAATGTCGCCGCCGTCGTGATATCCCATCACATCAGGCTTCGTTGCGACGGAGCAGGAAGGGTCATTATTATCCAGACAGCCGCGCGCGCCTTGTTCGGCCTCGGCAATAAAGCCGTCCATCCTGCCCCCGTTCACGTCTCTCACCGCCGCCTTCCCGCCATGCGGACCGCCGCCGTTCCTGTCGCTAGCATCGTGATAGGGTTTGACGCAGGTCGGGCCGGCGGGATCGGGCACGCATACGGCCGGTTCGCCGTTGCGCATGGGGATTCCGTCAGCGCCGGGAAATGTGCCGAAGTAACTATCGAACGAGCGGTTTTCCTGCATGATAACGATCACGTGGCGGATCTTGTGGATACCGGTGTCCGCCGCCCGCGGGCTGGAACTCTGACCGGACAACATCGTCGAGCCGCTCACAAACAATAGCAGCACCGCGACAGTTCTCACCTCTGGCACCTCGGACAATAATGCGTCCCCCGCTGCGCGACCAGGGTCCGCCGTATGGCTGCTCCGCACACCACGCAGGGCTCGCCCGTCCGCTGATAAACGCGGTGCTCGAATTGGAAAAAGCCGCGCCGGCCGTCGGCGTCCACGTAATCCGAAATCGAGGAGCCGCCCTTCGCGATAGCTTGCGTCAAGACCTCCACGATGGCGGCATGCAGCCGCTTCACGCGCTCCGGACGCAATCGAGCACCGATGGCCAGCGGATGAATGCCCGCCCGGAACAGCGCTTCGTCGGCATAGATGTTGCCCACACCGCGCACGAAGTGCTGATCGAGCAGGACCGACTTGATGCGCGCTTTTCGGCGCTTCAGCCGCCCGGCGAACTCCGCCAAGGTGACTTCGAGCGGCTCCGGGCCGAGTTTCTCCACACGCGCCGGTAATCCGTGGGCCACCTCGATCCGGCCAAACTGACGCTGATCCTCGTAACGCAACACGCCCCGGTCCAGATTCACAATCGCGTGCGTATGCCGCCCGGGCGTGCCGCCCAACAGAAGCTTGCCGGTCATACCGAGGTGCACCACCAGGCAATGCCCGGCATCCAGCTCGATCACGATAAACTTGCCGCGCCTGCGGATTGCCCGGATACGCCGGCCAGCCAGCGCGGCACTCATCTGGTCCGCATCGCCGCGCAGGATGCGCGGGCAACTGAATTCGGCGGAGACGATGCGCCGCCCGGCAATACGGGCAATCGACCGGACTACAGTTTCGACCTCGGGAAGCTCAGGCACGGTCCGGCACTTCGAGCATGACGTCGTCGCCCGCCACTTCCACCGGGTAGGTGGCCACTTTCTGCGAAGGATCAAAATCGTTGGCGCCGGTCTGGCAATCCCACTCCCAGGCGTGCCAGGGGCACACCACGTTGTTCCCATGGAGCGCGCCTTGCCCCAACGGTCCGCCGCGGTGCAGGCAGGTTCCGCTCAGCGCGGTGACGCGCCCAGCCACGCGGCAGAGCGCATATATGTCATTCCCCACCGTGACTTCGGTAACCGAATCGGCGGGCAACTGTGAGAGACTGGCGACTTTGACGAGTGGCATTGCTCAAACCATTTTACTCAACTGCTGCGCGGCAATCAGGACCGGGTCCCACACCGTAGCGAACGGCGGGGCATAGGCGAGGTCCAACTGTGCGACATCATCCACGCGCATGCGATTGTGCAGGGCCGTGGCGACTACGTTGATGCGCCCCTCCGCGCCATCTTCGCCCCATATCGATCCGCCCAGCAGACGACATGTCGCGGCGTCGGCCACCAACTCCACCGTAAGGGGCTTGCCGCCGAAATAACCGGCGCGGCTCCGGGCTGTGATGCGCGCGGAAACCGGAGAGAAACCTTCACGCCGCGCCTGTTCTACAGACAAGCCGCTGAAGGCCACACCCAAACCGAAGATGTTCAAGATGGCCGTGCCCACCACGCCCGCAAAACGCTCGCGCCCGCCGGCGGCATTGGCGCCCGCCACGCGTCCCATTTTATTGGCGGTGGTCCCGAGTGGGATGTACGCCGGCCGGCCGGTCACCAGGTGCAGTGCTTCGGCGCAATCGCCCGCCGCGTAAACGCCGGGCAGGTTGGTCTCCATGTGCTCGTCCACGCGAATCGCGCCAGTTTGGCCGATCTCGACGCCGGCCTCTACCGCGAGTTCGGTGTTGGGCTCGATGCCGGTCGAGAGAATCGCCAGATCGTAGCGCGTCAGGTCCGGCATTGGCGTGTTCAATTGCAATGGCACGCGAAAGCGTTCAAGGCGCTCGCCGACGGCCTTGGTCAGTTCGGCATCGGCGCGGCCCAACACGTCCGCGCCCCGCTCGACAACCGTAACCGCCAGGCCATTGCGGCGCAGCGCGTCCGCCGTTTCAAGGCCTATGTACCCTGCGCCGATCACCACGGCCCGTTGGGGCTTCCGGTCGCGTAAATATACCTTTAAGCGCTCGGCGTCTTCGAGCGTGTGCAAGGTGAACGCGTGTGCCGCGCCGGCTAACGCCAGCGATCGCGGCCGCGCTCCAGTGGCGATCACCAGGCGGTCGTAGTGCACGCGCTCGGGGCCAAGATTCACCTCGCGCCGCGGGTGGGAAATCGAAACCACGCGCGCGCCGGTGCGCACTTGAATGTTGCGTTCTTTGCGGAAATACTCCGGCGTGTAAACGGTGAGGTCCGCTGCGCGGCGCACGCGGCCTTCCAGGTAATACGGCAGGCCGCAGGCGCCGTAGGAGATGTCCGGCCCCTTTTCGAGCACCACGATTTCCAGACCAGGATCGATCCGCCGCGCACGGGAAGCGGCGCTCAGCCCCGCGGCCACACCGCCGATAACCAGCAGCCGCATGCGCCGGCTACTCCTCTTTTTTCATCTGCTCGACGAAACTCAGGATATCGAAGGTCTTGATGGCGCGGTCGGGGAAGAAGCTGTTCACCGCGTCCTGCTCATCGGTGAACAAATCAAATACGGTGGCGAGCTTGGTCATAACCAACAACTCGATATTGCGGCGGTTGAGGTTCAGCAGTTTCACGGCACCGCCGGCCTTGCGCTGGCTGGTGGAACACATGACCAGCGCGCCCAGCCCGGTGCTATCGATGTAATCCACGTGGGCCAGGTTGAGGATGATATTCTTTTGCCCGGCGGCGGTCACCGCCGCCACTTTGTCGCGCAGCGTGGTGGCTTCCTGGCCGACGGTAATGCGGCCCTTCAGGTCCAGAATCACGATGCCTTCGTGCTCCCGCTGCTGGATTTCTAGGCTCATGTCAGGCCGGCATCTTGTAGCCTACCATGACCTCCACTTCCTCGATGGCAACCATCTCGATGGCGTCCCAAGGGCAGCCGTCCAGGAACGCGCCGTCTGGCCCCTTGCTAGTACACTTCTTGCAGCCGATGCAGAGGATGGGGTCCACTTCAATGCGGCCGAACGGCGAGTGATCTTCGTCGGGCACCCAATACATGCAATCGGCCACCGGGCAATACGGTACGCAGGCCGGCGAACCGGCGCAGCCGGTGCAGCATTCGGTGATGATTGCCAACTCCTTGGGCCGCTTCTTGCGAGGTGTGGCGATGCCCTCCGACTTGGGCTCCATTTTGACGACGGCAACGGCGGACATGCAATGGATTATGACATAAAACGAACGCTGGTGGGGCAGACCTCCAGGTCTGCAGCGGGTCTCCCGACCCGCCGTTTGCGGGACGTGGACGTCCCGCGCAGGACTGGAGTCCTGCCCCACGAGGACGGCACACACAATAAAAAAGGGGGCGGCTGAAAGCCACCCCCTGCGATTGATTCCAAACTTCGCGAACGAAGTCTAGAAGTTGTACTTGACCGCGAACTCGATCACGCGCGGCACCTGTTCTTATACAACGGGGACCCCGTGGTGAGTCGCGTTCAGGTTGGTTTGACTCAACGCGTTGTTCGCCCCGGAGAAGTTCAGGTTGACGTCGCCGTTGCCGGATATGCCGAATTCCCAAAGCGGATGGTTCAGGAAGTTGAACGCCGAGAACCGGAACTCGACTTTCTGATGCTCCTTGAAGAGGAAGTCTTTGTAAATCGCGAGGTCGCTGTTGAAGAAAGCGGGCCCCTTGATGTACGGCCAGACGAAATCGCCTGCTGGCGGCCCGACGGAGGCGCGAAACAGTTCGGGTTGAAGTATTGACCGGATTTCAGCCCGTTGCGCGGGTCGCAGGTGAGAATGGGCTGGCAGCCTCCGGCGTTCGTACCCAGACAATTGGAGGGTTGACAACTGAGTGGGGAACCCTGCGTTCAGCGTGCCGGCCGTGTTCGGCTGCAGGGGCGGCCCGCTCTGCCCTGCGTAATGCCCGAGAGCACCCAGCCATTCACCACCCCTCCCAGGAGTTTGTTGTCTTTCACGGGAGCGGGCAGGTTAATGACATAGGCGGCATTGAAGATGTGCGTCCGGTCATAGGACAGCACGCCGTAATTCGCCGCCGCGCTGTACGGATCCACGACGTTGCCGCTGTTGCTTCCGTTGGCGCTATTTTGATCGCGAACGCCCAGGTTCTTGCTGAACGAATAATTCGTAGTGAACGTGAAGCGTCCGGATTGCTTCTGCCACGTGGCGATAAACGCGTTGTAATTGGAGTAGCTGCCGTGACCCTGCAACGAGATGCCCGTGTAGTTATGGTACGGGTAGAAGTCGTTCAGGTTTGGAAAAGCCTTGAACGAGCCAAATGACACAGGTTGCTCCAGTAGCAGGCTCCGTTAGCAGCGAGCCGCAAAGGTTCTGGCCGGTGATCGGATCGACCCCGAAGAACGCACCCAGCGGAATGTTGTCAATGTTTCCCTAAATCGCCGCCGCCATTCGTCAGCAGATCGCGCGACCGGCTGCCCGCATACTGGAATTCCGCAACCGAACGCCAGGGAGCGCGCTGCGAAATGGTGGCATTGTAGGTCCAGGTATTGGGTGTATTTTCGTCGCCCATCGTCAGCGCGCTGATTCCAGTACCGAGCCCAGGCGCACCCAATGCGGCCAGTGTATTGTTGGAAGTTATTCCACCCCACGCAGCATTGGCTAGTGACGCCCTGCGCTATCGAGGCCCAGCGGCTGGTTATAACCCGCGCTGGCGCTGTTGTAGGAAATCTGGTACCGGAACAGACCGGCGCCTCCGCGGAACACGGTTTTGCCGTTCCCGAAGATGTCGTAAGCAAAGCCGAAGCGCGGCTCTACGAAGAACGTCTTCGACGGGAAGCCCGATAGCGGGATGGCGGGATCGATGCTGTGCCATTCGAGGCCCGTAAAGCCCGGAGCCGACGAAGTATTGTTGTAGGTAGCGGGATCCCAAACAGCAACGCCGTGGTTGTCGTCCGGCACCCAATTACCCATGTGCTCGAAGCGCAGCCCGCCGGTGAGCGTGAGCCTGCGGGTGGCCTTCCACTGGTCGTTCACGAAGAACGAAACTTGGTGGTACTTCATATCCTGCACGACCTCGCCCTCATCTTGCGGTGAAGTTTTCACCGCGAGCCATCACCCAGTCGGCCAAGGGGTTGCCCGTGCTGGTCGCGTGCCACGGATCGAATTCCATGGCCCCGTTGGTCCCACGTGTCGAAACTGCCGCTGGTCTGGTAATTGCGGGCGTAATCCCAATAGACGCCCGCCTTGAGGGTGTGGCTGCCTTGGATCTTGGTCACGTTGTCGCTGATTTGCGGCGTCTGCGACAGCTTGCCGAAAGCAGTTTTGGGGGCCAGGCGTAAAGGGCTCGCCGAACTGATACGTGGTGAAACCAACGGACCCCGCATAGTCTGCCCGCTATAGCCATAAGTATTAGGCATCTGCGGCGTGTACGGATTCGAGAACAGGCCGGTCATATTGAATCCGATCTTGGAGGGGTCAACAGCGGCCGGATTGCCGAGGATAATCGGGTTAAGGAAGGTGGCTTCGGCGAAGACGAATTCGTTGGTAAGCGTGGGGCTGAACACGTGTACCAGGTTCGCGCTGTAAACATTGGAAAGCTGATTGGCGTTCTGAGCTGGACGGATAGGGCAAAGAACCGCCGATCGACCACCAGATGGCGATCGGGTTTTGATCGTGCTCCAACTGCTTGTTCCAGGAGAAGAACAACTTGGTCTTATCGTTGACGTTGTAGTCGCCGCGCAGACGGAGCTCATAGCGATTCACCGGGGGTGCCACTGAAACCAATTATAGTTGGAACCCGTCGAATTGCGTGGCCGGATCGGCGTTCGGCTCGGGCATCAGCTTCAGGATCGCCGCCGAATTCGGATCGAGCGGCTTTGAGGGATCATGACCGCCTGGGAACGGGTGCCGCCACCGTTGCCGCCCTCGGTAGGGGCGGTCGCCCACCAGATATTGCGCGGTCCGTTGAACTGGCAAACGCCGGTCCGAGACAGGCAAGATACGCCGGAGAGAAATTGCCCGCCATCATCTGCGACGGTGGGCACGAAGTAGCTATTGCAGGGTGCCGGCCGGCTGATTGTTCCATATACTCAAACGCAGCATAAAAGAACAACTTGTCGTGGTTCTTGTTGAAATGGGTATGCGGGATGATGACCGGGCCGCCAAAATCACCGCCGGGATAGTAGAAGCTATTCGAAGGAGCCTGCGCTTTCTGGCTATTGTTGTACGAGCCGTTGGAATCGAAGACGCCGTTGCGCGCATAGAGATAGGCGCCGCCATGGAACTGCGCGCCGCCGCTCTTTCCGATCGCCTGGAAAGTGACCGGGCCTTTTGCGAATTCCGCGCCGTATGCCGAGGTCAAAATTGAAACCTCTTGCACCTGGTTCTGGTTGATATTGGCCGTCTGCGTACCCTGGTTGCCCGGGTCGAGCAGGTTTGCGCCATCTGACGTCATGGTCACGGCGCCATAGAGCGGGGCGCCTTGAGGAGAAAAATTGCCGATAGGCCCGTTGTTGCTGGATGTAGGAGACGACCCTTGACCCCACATGCTCTGGCCGAGCCCCGAAGCGATAGCCGTGCCAGGCATGATCTTGATCAACTCAGCCGCATCGCGCCCGGAGAGCGAGATATTCTCGACCATGTTCTTATTCAGCGTCTGGCTGGATTGTCCGGAATCTACCGGAACCACCACGTCGGCGCCTGCCACAACCTCGACTTCCTGTTTCGTGGATTGGACCTGGAGAATGATCGTCGGCAAACGTAGAGTAGAGCCCTGCGTCAGCGTGATGCCCTGTTCTTCAAAAGTCTGCAATCCCGCCGCAGTGACCATAAGCGTGTATGTTGCGGGCAGAATCGACGGGAAATCAAAAGCACCCGCGCTGTTCGTGACACTGTCGCGAAGGGCGCCGGTTGCCTCGTTTTTCAGAACTACTTTCGCCCCGGGGACGACTGCTCCAGTTGCGTCGGTGACCGTGGCACCAATCGACCCGCTGGCAAACTGCGCAAATACAGGTACTTGCGAGAGTGCCAGGGCCACGATCAATAATCCCAACAACCAGAAAGATCTTCCCGGATGGCTATGCCGAGCTATTACGGAGGCCGGCATCCGATCTGGTATTTTCATTTGACCCCTTTCTAACCTCTTGTTTTTATTTTTTCTAAACGCAAAACCCCTTGCCCACGTGATCCTGCCCCAAACAAGAAACAGAACCTGAAACACCTGAAACTAGCGGGTTGCCAGTAGCATAACCCCACTACACCACTCAGTCAAGCTAATTCAGCGCGCCAAAGCCGCGCCTAGACGCCGGTTAACAGTGGCACAAATCGACCCGGTTACGTCTTGGCGAGTGTAGCGCGGTGCGTGTGGGCGAACTAGTACATTTCAGTTACCCCTCTTCCGCTGGGCCGAACTGACTACTAAAGCTAAAGGAGTTAGCCGCTGTAACACCGCCTTCGAAAAACCATAGTGGTGCTATATTCCCAATGTTTTCAGTAATGTACGCCTTGTTACAAAATTGATATCGACCGATTGTCCCGATTTTACAAGTGCACATATTCGCCACAGCACAGCGCAAGCGTGTATAATCGCGACAAATGGGGGATCGGAATCATGGTGGACTGCGCCCGACCGAAGTTACCGGAGTAACAGGAGCCGAACGTCGGGAACTCAGCGCCATACTCGCCTCTCCCACGTTTGCCCGCGCCCAGCGCTCCATCAAAGTGCTGGAGTACATCTGCGAGAAACATTTTCAGGGTCAGGATGCCCAGGTGTGTGAATACAGCATCGCCACGGAAGTGCTCGGCAGGCCCACGAATTTCGATCCGGCCGAAGATGCCATTGCCCGCGTGGAGATCCATCGGCTGCGTAAGAAACTAAGGGAGTATTACGCCGCTGAGGGGTCCCACCAGCCGCTCAAGATCATCATCCCGCCAGGGATGTATACGCCGGTTTTTCAATCGGACGGAAGTTTCGCGCCGCCTCCCGTAAACGGGGATGCGCCCGCGGAATCCGCGACGCCGGCAGTGGCTGAAGCGCCAGCCGATCCCCTGCCGGATGTGCCGGAGCCGTCTCCCGCCCAGCCGTCCCCAAAACAACCCGGCAAACGCCGCAGAACCTGGTTGTGGGGTATCGCCGCGGTAGCCATTGCGGCTGTGGCCGTCACCGCCGCAGTATTACGAAGTGGGGGCGACCGCCATCGCGCGGAACCCGCGGCCCCCGTTGATCCGCCCCACATCGCGGCCGCCGCCACACCGGAGAGCTCGGTCCGAATTATCGCGGGCTACGACCGCACATATACGGATCACCGAGGGCATACCTGGCTGCCGGACCGATATTTTGAGGGTGGCGGACGACCTGCCGCGCCATTCCGTCAGTTTTTCGCCCGCACATCCGACCCTCTGCTTTACCAAAACGGACGGATCGGGCTGACTGCATACAACATCCCTCTGAAACCCGGGACGTATGAAATGAAGCTGCATTTTGCGGAGCCGGTATACGGCCCGGGATTGGAAACCGGCGGCGGCGAGAACAGCCGGGTGTTCGACATTCTCTTGAATGGCAAGCCATTGCTGACCAGTTTCGACATCGTTTCCGATGCGGGCGGCCCGCTGATTGCCGACGTCCGGGTATTTAAGGATATCCAGCCTGGACCGGACGGCATTCTCCGGGTGGGTTTTCACGCACAGCGCGAGCAAACTATCATCAGCGCGATCGAAATCCAGCCGGCCGAGCCGCACAAGCTTAACCCTATCCGGATCGTGACCCAACCCAATTCCGTGACCGATTCACGCGGTAGCGTTTGGGAGGCGGACAACTATTATTATGGCGGGCAGGTTTCGAACCATTTCAAAGGGGTCAGCGGCACGGCGGATGGGGATTTGTTCGCCAACGAGCGGTACGGCCACTTTTCATACGCCATCCCGGTCGCGCCGGGAGTGTATATGGCGAATTTATACTTCGCCGAAACGTATTGGGGCAAGGAAAATGAAGGCGGCGGCGGCCCGGGCCAGCGTGTGTTTGATATCTACTGCAACGGATCGGTGATTGCCCATAACCTGGATATCCTGAAGGAAACCGGCCCCAACCAGGCTTTGATCAAGAGATTCCGGGGCTTGCGGCCCACCGCGCAGGGTAAACTGAATTTCGAATTTGTCCCGGTGGTCAACTATGCGTCGGTCTACGCCATCGAGGTGCTGGACCAGGGGCGTTAGGCCAAGGGCTGCGCCCTTGATATCCCTGCGGGATATGGAAGACAGAAGTCAGAAGACAGGAGTCAGCATGACCGGCACCGTGCGTAACGCCTAGATCGCCGAAATATTGTCCAGGTCCGAACGTTTGATTCGCCAACGTCCGCCCAGGCGCGGACCTGTATCCAGCGCGGAGAGCTTGCGGGTGGCCAATAGCTTGCGAAGGGTGGACTGCGGCAGGCCTGTATAAGCGGCGGCTTCCGGCAACGAGAGCCATTGGTGTTCATGGTAAACGAGTGGTTGAAAGACGGACGCCGGTCCGGATTGTGAAGAGCCTGGAAACGGTACGGCGCCGATGGCACGTGCGACAGCCTTTCGAGCCGGCGGCTTGACTTCACTCATTTCACACACCTCCCACTGCATGCTCGTTCAGATAAATAGTGCATTTCACGAGGGCCACGTTACAAACTTCCCACACTCGACACTAGCACACACTTCTTGGTTCTTGGGGGGCGGACGGTCCCTCCGGGGGCGTCTCAGACGACATCACCGCTGCGCCCAATACCGGCTGCGGGCCTGCACCGTCAAGCCCTTCTGATGGGTGGTCAGTTGTATCCTGCGGAACTCCGAAATACTCACGGGCTGATCGGATACGTATCCGACGTTATACTGGCTGCGCAATTCTTCCTGCAATTGCGTGTAAATATCATCCAGGCTCAGTCTCTTGGAAACCTCGAAGAAGCCGCCGCCCGTTTCGCGCGACATACGGGTGAGGACGCCCCGGCCATCGCCACCGCCAAACGCGCCGTAGAATCCCTCATCCGAGAACAGAATCGCGTAGATCAGCGTGTCGGCCTTCTGGGCCGCCTCTATGGTGTCCGCCAACGTCTTCTCGCTGCCGGTATCAACTCCGTCGGTCAGCACGATCAGCGCCTTGCGCCCGGTTTGAGGCGCCATAATTTCGTGACACGCTTTCACCATCGCGTCGTACAACATGGTGCCGCCGCCGGTCTGGCTGCGCAAGTCGTTGATGTTGGGGGTGTCTACCCGCTGCAGCGCTTCGCTCAACTTCAAAAACGAGGATGTCAGCTCCTGGCGCATGATGGGCGACAGATCGAATTGCATGATAAAGACCTGGTCCTTCTTCTCGCGTAGCATCTGTTCCAGGAACGTGTATGACGCGATGCGCTCCGCTTCCATTACCCGCTTCTGGCTCATACTGGTGTCGATCATCAGCCCCAGGGTGAGGGGCAAATCGGTCTGCCGCGAAAAGTAACGGATGGCCTGCGGCCGGCCGTTCTCCGCAACCGAGAAATCGTCCTGGCCGAGGTCGCGTACAAACGCGCCCTTCTTGTTGCGCACCGTGGCCAGCACGTTGACTACTTTCACGCCCGTGGTGAAAGTGGGCTGCTCCTGCGCCGGCATCAGCACGGCCAACAACACCAGCGCGCATATTCGGATCATCGCATCCTCCACGGTTCGGGTCCGTTGGACAGATCCGGCATGCGCTCGAACAGCTTCGGATTGTATTTGGCCTCGATCTCGTAGTCCACGTCCCACGTCCATTCGCGCACGCCGGATGTGGATATCACGCGCGCGGGCAGCATCACGCCCTCGAAATCGCGGTAATGCTGCAGCCGGTATGCATACTGGATCTTCGGCTTGCGGCCGGGAATCGGCGGCGATACTACGCGTTCGGGTAAGCCGGCGCTGTTCAGAGACAATCTGTAACTCCGCCCGGCCGCCTCCACAACGAGCACATTATGCCGCATCTCGACGGGCTGCGGCTGAACCCAGGCGCTTTCCAGCAGGAAAACAATCTGATTCAGCACCAGCCGGTCGCGTTCGAGCGGCGTTGGATGCCAGGCCGCGCGGGGCATGCCGGTAGCATCCATGGCGATCCGGTCGGCGCCGGCGTCCACCACAATCACACGTGGGCTGCCGGCGACTCCAAACCCGTTCGCCCCCGGGAACGGATAGCCGCCGCTGCCGGGACCGTCGTATTCGAAATAGCGGTCCGGGAACACGCAGAGCCAGTTTGTGAAGGGACCCGGCAACGGGGATTCGGCCGGCTTCATATAGATTGCCAGCGCGTGCACGCTGCGCAGCCGGTCGCGGCCGCCTTTGGCTTTCACGGCCTGCTCCCAAGCCTGCCGGGCATCGACCGCATGCTCGGCCTTCTGGGGGTCAGCCGCTTGTGCGGCGATTAGAACGGCTAACCCGGCTGATATTGTCACAATTGAGAGCGAGGCACGCATATCACGCATATATAGGAGAGTCTACAAACATCTGGAGACGTGGCAGGGGAAGGTCTTGTTTCACAAGTCGCATACCGCGCTGAAGCCCGGCCCATGCCCTTCTGCGTGCTCTGCAGCCAAACGGATTGCTGAATCCATTGGCAATCCTCAATAGCGGTTTGCGCCCCGGCATCCGGCTTTTGCCGTGCCAGCTCAATTAACAGGGGGCGGCGCCGGGTTTGGTTTCGGGCTCGTGCAGATTAACGCACGGTTCCCACGGGTGAAAATCGGAGACGCTTCGTTGCAGCGGGGCTGAAGCCCCGCGCCGGCTAAAGCCCGCCCTCCTAACGCTGGCTGGCCTCTCCCGTGTTGACCCGTTGGTTGAAATCCGCCGACTTGCCGCGCGGCACACTCAGTGAACTCCACTGCGCATGCTGGTAATGCTTGGCCAGCAGCACGATTTGTCCAATGTGATTCGTATAGTGCGCCAACTGCCGGTTGATGGCCTGCATCACCGAGTGGGCTTCGCCGCGAATTAAGACCCGCCGGCCGAGGTCCGCATCCGTCAACGGCTCCAGCGCGCCGAAGAGGCAATCCCAACCCGCCTGCCACAGCGCCATCAGCGCTTCGCGCGTGGGTGGCGGTTCCTCAAATTCCATATCGCGATGCCGATCCGGCTTCTCGCCATCGCTGGTCAGGAAGTCCGTCCAACGCGAGCGCATATTGCCCGCCATGTGCTTCACCACGATCGCAATGGAATTGGCCTCGGGGTCAAGCGTCGCGAAAAGCTGCTCGTCGGTCACCTGTGTCATGGCACCCTCGGCGAGTTTCTTGTAAGAACGGAACAAACTAAGCGCATCTTCAAGATAAGAAGTCGTAAATTGCAAAGGCATAGCTTCAACGCTCCGGTACTTGGATGGTGATGTTGCGATATTTCATGCCACCGGTGTGGTCGCCCTGAATATAGATAGGGCCCGGCTCGCCCTCGTGGCTATCGATCGCGCCGCCGGTGATGCCCGGAATTTCTTTGTGATCGATCGTGGTTTGGCCGTCGCGGACCACGGTTACGTTCCGCCCGACCAGGGTAACATCGTAACTTTCCCATTGGCCTGGCTGCTTGGGAATCTCCACGGCAGGCGCCAGAAAACCGTAGATCGATCCCATGGCGTGGAACTGATCGTTTTCCCCGGCCTTTTCATACTCGACCTGCACTTCGTCGCGGCCGCGCAGATACACGCCGCTGTTCCCGCCATCGGGACAGTTGTATTCGATGTGCAGCTTGAAATCGTCGAACTTGCGCGTGGTGCGGATATTCGCGCCCGCCGCCTGGTTCAACATCTCGCCCGACTGCGCCACCCAGTGGTTGTTGGCGGGATCGTCCGGTTCCCAGCCGCTCAGGTCCCGGCCATTGAATAGCGGTTCGGGTTGGGTCCACGACGCCGGGGCTTTGCGATCTAAAGCGGGCGCGCGCACGCCGGCGATCTGCCCGGTCACGCCGTCGGCGCGGTGCTCGGTGCCAGTGAGCTTGCCGCCGGCGGCATGAAACTCCCAAGTGACTTTGATCTGTCCATCGAACCATTCCGACGTCGTGAAGGTCAGCCGCGAGCCATCCAGCTTGACGTCCGTGGCCGGGTGGACGCTGGCCACGCGGCCCACCACGCGTACATTTGGCTGGCCGCCGGTCACTTCCATCCAGGATGGATAGGTGTCTTTGGGCGTGGTAACAGTCAAGTCCCAGCGGCCCGCGAAGGAGTTAGGTGCGGCGGCCGGAAGGCCCGGCGCGACCGCGGCGATGGCCGCGATCGTTGCGAAAAAGATTTGTCTCATTGGCCACCAGTGTATCTGAAATAAGGCATCATAGAAACGATGAGAACCGTGTACTTGCTTGTGGCTGTCCTGACCGCATGCCTGCCCCTAGCCGGACAGATCTATAAAGATCCGAACCAGCCGCTCGAAAAACGCGTTGACGATTTGCTTTCGCGCATGACGCTGGACGAGAAAGCTTCCCAGTTGCTGAGCGCCGCGCCGGCTATCGACCGGCTGGGCGTTCCGGCTTACGACTGGTGGAACGAATGCCTGCACGGAGTGGCGCGCGCCGGCCGCGCTACGGTGTTTCCAGAGCCCATCGGGATGGCGGCCACCTGGGATACGGATCTGCTGTTTCGGGTGGCCACGGCCATCTCCGACGAAGCGCGCGCCAAGCATCACGAATTCGTGCGGCGCGGCAAGCGCGGCATCTACCAGGGCCTGACCTTCTGGACTCCCAACATCAATATATTTCGCGATCCGCGCTGGGGGCGCGGGATGGAGACTTACGGCGAGGATCCGTATCTCACAGCGCGCATGGCCGTCGAGTTTGTACGCGGCCTGGAGGGCGACGATCCCAAATATCTGAAAACGGTCTCCACCGCTAAGCACTACGCCGTACACAGCGGACCCGAATCGACGCGCCACGTGTTCGACGCGCGCATTTCGGATACGGATCTGCGCGACACTTACCTGCCGCAGTTCCAGGCAGCCGTGGAGGAGGGCGGCGCATACTCCGTGATGTGCGCCTACAATAGCCTGGACGGCTTGCCGGCGTGCGCGAACACGCGCCTGCTGGGTGATATCCTGCGCGGCGAGTGGCGCTTTCCCGGTTACGTGGTTTCCGATTGCGGCGCGGTGGGCGATATCTGGCAGGGGCACAAAGCGGCCAAGACCCCGGTGGAGGGAGTGGCGATGGCCGTGAAGGCCGGCACGGATCTCGATTGCGGCTTGGAATATCTGAATGTGGCGCCTGCGGTGCGTCAGGGGCTGTTGGCGGAGAAAGACGTGGACACGGCGGTGCGGCGGCTGCTGACCGCGCGCTTCAAGCTCGGCATGTTCGACCCACCGGAGATGGTGAAATGGGCGCGGATCCCCTATAGCGCGAACGAAAGCCCGGCGCACCAGGAACTGGCGCTCGAAACGGCGCGCAAATCCATTGTACTGCTGAAAAACGAAGGCGGCGTGCTGCCCCTCGACCGGCATTTGAAGACCATCGCGGTGATCGGGCCGAATGCGGATTCGGTGGAGGTGCTGCTGGGCAACTACAATGGACAGCCGGCGCACCCCGTAACGCCGCTGGCGGGGATCCGGCAAAAAGTGGGCGCGGACACGCAGGTATTGTATGCCAGGGGATCGGACCTGGCAGAGGGTATGCCGCTCTTTGAGACGGTGCCGGCGAGCGCGTTGTTTACTTCCGAGGGTACGGATCGGCAGGCGGGCCTGAAGGCGGAATATTTCAATGCCGCGGCTTTCAACGGGCGGGCGTATTTCAGCCAGGCATTCGTCTCGCCGGCGATGCGCCAGGCTGCGGTGATTCCGGCTGATCCGCAGCCTCTGTTCACGCGTATCGACCCGCGGGTGGATTTCGACTGGCAGGACGGCGCGCCGCGCGCGGACATGCACGATGACGACTTTGGTGTGCGCTGGACCGGCTATCTGGCGCCGGCTGTGAGCGGCAAGTATCAATTAGGCGCCACGGGTCTGAATGCCTACGAAGTGTACCTGGATGGCAAGCGGCTGGTAGGGCGCGACAACGTCCACGAGCGCGGCTACGAATACAAGACTGTCGAGTTGGAAGCCGGCAAACTGTATCCCATCCGGGTGGATTTTCACGAGGTTCATGGCGACGCGGATGTACGGCTGGTTTGGGCGCCGCCGCACGCGAGTTACGAAGACGAAGCGCTGAAAGCGGCGCGCCAGGCGGACGTGGTGCTGATGTTTCTGGGTCTTTCGCCGCGCCTGGAAGGCGAAGAGATGCCGGTGCAGGTGGATGGCTTCAGCGGCGGCGATCGCGTGAAGCTGGGCATTCCGCGCGTGCAGGAGGCGTTGTTACAGCAGGTGTCGGCGCTGGGAAAGCCAGTGGTGCTGGTGCTGTTGAATGGCAGCGCGCTGGCCGTGAATTGGGCGCGCGAGCACGTACCGGCGATTGTGGAGCTGTGGTATCCGGGGCAGGCCGGCGGAACCGCGCTGGCGGATGTGTTATTCGGCGATTATAATCCGGCGGGACGGCTGCCGGTAACATTCTATAAGTCGGAGGATCAGCTGCCGCCTTTCGACGATTACAACATGAAAGGCAGAACTTACAGATATTTCGAGGGCGAGCCGCTCTATCCGTTCGGCTATGGACTAAGTTACACAAGTTTCACTTACAGGGACCTGGCGGCGCCGGATGAAGCGCACGCCGGCAGTCCGGTGAAAGTGTCGGTGGAAGTGGAGAACTCCGGCCAGCGCGATGGCGAAGACGTCGTGCAGTTGTATGTGAAGCATCCGGGCGTGGTGCGCGAATTGCAGGGGTTCGCGCGGGTGCCGCTGCGCGCGGGCGAGAAGAAGACCGTGACTTTCACGGTGACGCGCGCCACGGCAGGCGAGATTGGCTTGTCCGTTGGGCCGTTGAATCGCAGTTGCCGGATCACGCAGTAGGAGGCGGGCGCTTTGCGTAACACGCGATGGCTGGTTGGATTGCTGCTGGCGGCTTGCGCCTGCGGGCAAGGTCTCGAAGTGGGAACGGGCCGGCGGGATATTACGCCACGCGAACCGCTGCCTATGTGGGGTTATGGCGACCGGCACGATGCGCTGTCGGCGGGCGTGCTCGATCCGCTTTGGGCGGATGCATTAGTGATCCAGGCTGGCGGGAAAAAGATCGCGATTGTGGGTCTGGATCTGGGGCGTGCGCCCGCGGAAGCCTCGCTCCAACGGATCAGGCAACGCATTAAGGAGCAGGCGGGGATCGATAACTCGATCATCGCCGGTTCGCACACACACCATGGTCCGGTGCTGGAACTGACCGAACGAGGAGGGCAAAGGCAAGGGGCGCTTCGATGCGGCGCTCGGTTATTACAGCCAGATGGAAGACGGCATCGTGGCGGCCATTGTGGAAGCCAACACACGGCTGGCGCCGGCGCGCATGGCGGTAGGATCGGTGCAGCTGGAGGGATTCAATCGCAACCGGCATACCAAAATCGAGCCGAAACCCAGCGATCGCGAACTGGCGGTGATGCGATTCGATAATGCCGCGGGCAAGCCGGTGGCGATCCTGGTGAACTTCGCCGCGCATCCGACTATGCTGCCTTCCAGCATGCTGAAGTTCTCGGCGGACTATGTGGGCGCGCTGAAAGCGGAGGTGACCAGGCAGACGGGCGCGGCCGCGATTTTCATGCAAGGCGCCGCGGGCGACCAGTCGGCGAACGAGGGGGTGAATAAAGGCTATCAGGCGTTCGGGCAGGCGCTGGCGGGCGAAGCGGTGAAGTTGGCGCAGTCACTCAATCCGCAGGAGGTGACGCATGCCTCGCTCGACTGCCGGGAAGAGCGGCTGCGATTCAGCTCACGTACGGACTTCACAAATCCCACGGTGCAGGCGATGTATGCGAAGGCATTCTTCCCGGAACTGATTCCGAATTATGTCGATGAGTACGCCGACGGAATTCGTCCGCGATTGACGGTGGCGCTGCTGAATGGCGACATCGCGCTGGTGGGAGTGTCGGGCGAGTTCTTCAGCAATCACGCCATCCGGTTGAAGCAGCGCGCGCGGGTGAAGCAGCTGTTTTTCTTCGGATATGCGAATGGGTATCACCAGTATTTTCCGACGATCGAAGCCGTGGCGGAGGGCGGCTACGGCGCCGACAATGCCGTGTCACCGGCCGCGATCGGCGCGGGCGAAACGATAATGGACACGGCATTGATCCGGATATACCAGATGCTGGGGCGTATTAAGAATTGAGTTCAGTCATGACTCACCGCCCCTGGCCTGTGCAAGATCGGCCATGGGTGATGCAAATGCGGTGGGTCGATTTGCTGTTCGCCCACTGGGCCGTGGACGCCGCCGTTCTCCGCAGGTTGATTCCGGCGGGTCTGGATCTGGATTTGTTCGACGGACAAGCCTATGTCGGGGCCGTCCCATTCCGCATGGAAGGCGTGACGCTCCGGCGCGTGCCTGCGATTCCGGGCCTGCACGCCTTCGCCGAATTGAACCTGCGGACGTACGTGACGGCGGGGGGCAAACCGGGCGTCTGGTTTTTCAGTCTGGATGCCGGCCAGAAGTTGGCCGTGAGAACCGCGCGGCGCTTTTTTCATCTGCCCTATTTTGACGCCCATTTTGAGACTCACTCGACCGGTGAACGCGTGCAATACTCTGCCGTGAGGACGCACCGCGGCGCACCCGGCGCATCCTTTTCGGCGACGTATCAACCGGTGGGTGCGGTAAACCCGGCGGCCAGCGGCAGTTTGGATGCGTGGCTCACCAATCGGTACTGCCTCTACGCCGCGGACGCCGCTGGCCGTTTGTATCGCGGTGAGATCGACCATGCGCCATGGCCGTTACAACGAGCTGTTGCCGAGATACATGTGAATAGTCTGGGCGAGTGGCTGGGAATTGGAATGCAGGGCCCGCCGCAAGTGTTGCACTTTTCCAAAACACTGGATGTGCACGCCTGGTCGGTCGGCGAGTTGCGTGTCTTCGTGGATTGTAATACATTGTAATTGCCGCGTCCGCGGAGATCTCCATGCGAATTTATGCCGTACTGGTTTTGTGGGTGTTTGCCGGTGTGGCTCACGCGGCAAGTTATAGCACTTATATCGGTGATGCGTACCAATATCAGGTTTCGGCTCTGGCAACGGACTCAGCCGGGAACAGCTACCTGACGGGCAGCCGCATCGTTGTCCCGGCTTCGACTGTGAATACCGGCCCAGTTACGGATGTTTTCGTGAGCAAACTGGACGCTACCGGCAATCTCACGGTCCTGGCAACCGTCAGCGGCAAGGGTTCCGATCAGGCGAATGGCATCGCTGTGGATTCCTCCGGTAACATCTATGTCGTCGGGTACACGACGTCTACGGATTTTCCGCTGCGCAATCCTCTGCAGGGCGCTCCTTTCACGGGTCTGGCCGGAACAGGCTTTCTGATGAAGCTGGCGGCAGATGGCTCTGTCATCTATTCGACTTTCCTCGGAGGAACGCTCGGCGCAAGTTCGCTCGCGGCCGTGGCGGCGGACGCCCAGGGTAATGCGTATGTTACAGGCTGGACGACGGCGACAGACTATCAGCACACTCCAGGTTTACCGGCCGGCGCGGTCTTCGACACACAGGACGAAGTCGTCTACGGGGCTTTTTTCGCCAAGATCAACCCGACAGGCAGCCAGATTGTTTACGCCGGGGCATTATCGGGCGGCGCGACATGCGGCGCTGTCTGCCAAGGCGGGTTTATCTCGAACATGGGATCCGCGATCGCTGTGGACCCAGCCGGCAATGCCTATGTCGCTGGAAATGCCAGCGCCGGCCTGCCCTCCACACCAGGAGCGCTAATCGTGGATGGGATCGGCGCATTCGTGGCGAAGGTGAACTCCGCCGGTACCGGGTTGGTCTATCTTACTTACCTGGGCGCTGGGATTGCTCAGCCGGGCGTCGGAACCACTGCCACCGACTCAGTCTTTGCGATTACGGCAGACGCAGCGGGCGAAGCGTATATCTCCGGATCTTCGTCGGACCCGTCGTTTCCAGTGACAGCGGGCGCGTTTCAGACCAAGCTGGCCGGCCTCCCGGATGCCTTTGTGGCCAAGCTCAACCCGACGGGAGGCGCGATGGTATGGGCCACATACCTGGGCGGAACGCAAATGGATTCGGCGCAAACAGTCGCACTCGATTCCGCAGGCGATGTATGGGTATCGGGCACCACGCAGTCCACAGATTTTCCCACTACGGTATCGGTGTCGCCTGGGGGCGGCGAGTTCCTGGCGGAATTGAACTCCACGGGATCCGCACTCATCTATTCGGCGCTATTTCCCACTTACACAGTTGCGCAAGCCTTGGCGGTGGATTCGAGTAACACGGTGCACGCGGCGGGAGGTACCGGACTGGTCAGTTCCTTTGCGGTCAGCGCGCCGCCCGGCCAGACTTCCGCGCCGTGGATGTTTGGCCTGACCAATGCCGCCGGCGGATTGCTGCTGGGCCGCCTGGCGCCGGGTGAGCTCGTCGCGATTTACGGGCTGAACCTTGGTCCGGCGGTTGCGGCATTCGGGTCGTTCGACACGGCCGGCTTTCTGCCCACCACACTCGGCGGAGTACAAGTCACTATCAACGGCACTCCGGCGCCGTTGCTGTATGTATCTGAGACACAGATCAACGCGGTCGCGCCGGTGGAACTGACGGCAGGGTCGTCCGCCGAATTGCAGTTGACCCAGAGCAGCACGATCTTCCCCGATTTCGAAGTAAGAGTGGATACGGCCGCGCCGGGTGTGTTTCAGAGTCCCAATGGCGGCGCGGCAGCAATTAACCAGGATGGCAGCGTGAATTCGCAGGCCAATCCGGCGCCGGATGGATCGTACGTGTCAATCTGGACTACCGGGACCGGATACTTTCCAGGAAGTGATGGACAGATGGCCGCGGCAGCCGATCAGTTCTGCGCGTCCGGGCTTCTGCTGTGCGGCATTCTGGAGTCCAGCGGTATCCCGTCAGCCAGTCCGACTCCGGTGACTGTATCCTATTCGGGCGCGGCTCCCGGCGACGTGAATGGTGTGGTCCAGATTAATTTTCAGGTAAGTGCTTCCGCCCAGTTTGGGTATTACCTGAGCGTGAACGGAATCAACAGCAATACATTCACGATTTATACGACGTCGGGGAACTCCGCTCTTGAATCGAGCGGCTTCTCACGCCGGTAGCGGTGATGCTACGCTACGGATCATGGGTCCTGCATCGCTCCTTGCGTTGGTTATCCCCCTGATCTACCTGTTCTTGTTGGTTCTGATTGTGTGGCAAGTGTTGTCGGCACTGAACCGCATCACGAAGGGTGTGGAAGCTATCGCGGAAACTCTGCGGCGGATCGAATCCAAAGGACAGCCACCGAGCTAGTTGCGCGGGTTGCCTGGGCGTTGTCACTGGGCCATGCTATACACCACGGTCTGCGACATGACATCGTCCTTTTCCTCCTGCGTGATGCGCATCTCCGTGACGTGTGAAAGAACGCGGCTCAGGCTACCCATGTTACCCGAAAAGAATGGCGGCGCATGATCGTCGGGATCGTCCTGCCGGGATTCCGCATTTCCACCGGACGAGTTGAAATCGAGCGCTGTCATGACTCGCTCGTAGTTGGTATGTTCGAGTGAGTGCCGGAAACCGGTAGCGTAAGTGACTGCGCCCGCGGGTGGCGGTGCCCCGGATCGATCCAGCACTGTGGTCAGCAGGCTCGCGTCGTTCGCCAGATACAGAAGCCGTCCCGCGACCGCGAAGGTCAGTTTTCCCAAGCCGTCCAATCGTTCGACCGGATGCTGTCCGGCAGTTCCGGTTACCCACGCCGTGCCTAACTGCGACGTGGTCCACAACTTTCCCGCAGCCGCAGTGAGAGCGACCCGCACCGCATCCGCCTCCCAGTTCCGGGAGCCATAAAGCACCAGCACGGCAGGCATCCGCACAAATGTGGCGGATACGGGCGAAGTCGATTGAATCAACAGCATCGCGCGGCAGCCGGTGTGATCCACCATGGCGCGCAGCGCGGCCACGGAATCGGAAATGCCGGCGTCCGGCGGCAGTGGCTGCTGATCGATGCGCGTTTCAAGATCGCCCTCGCTGCCGGCCTGCGTGTCGGGCGAGACCGCCATGGGAGCGGCGCGCCAGTCGCCGGCGGCCTGCGGTTGAGAAGCGATCAGCTTCTGGACGATCAGCGTGGCCACAGCGGAAGAGTCGCTCACGGGCGCGGCTTTGTAAAGCCCCGCCTCGGGTGGAACCAGCGCCACCAGGCCGGAGACATCCTGCCCGATGGACCCCGGCGCACTTGCCGCCGCGTCAGGCGCGCGAAGGAAGATCCGGCTCTCCGTGATGGCTCGGCTGGTTCGTGTAACAACCGCCAGCCCGGTCCAATACTGGCGGATCTCGGAGGCGTTCCGCTGAATCCAATAGGATCGAAAATAGTCGCTTTTGACCAACGCTTGCAGGTTCATCACCAGCCGCAACTGAGCGGTGTCCGGCGCCAACGTGCGCGCGCGCGCGGTTGACTCGCGATACCACGGGTCCGCGGCGATGCTCGGGTTGGAGCCGCCGGCCAGCAGTTCGAGCGCCCGGGCGACCAGATCGTCGCGCGTGCCGAGTAACAGGTAACCTTTAGCGAAGGCGAACGCCACCGTGCGCTTGGATGCCGCGTCCATGCGCAGATAGAACGGCACGCCGCCTGCCTGACGCTCCTCGAACTTATCGCGGACGGCCCACAGTTGTGTTTTCATGAGGTCCGCGCTGCCGATACGGCTGATATACAGGAACTCCACGTCGCGAATGCCGTACAGCGCCAGCGCGGAATCGGTTCCGGCGATCTCGAGTGCGCTGCTGAAGGTGGGCCGGAATCCCGCTGCCGTGCCGTACTCGCCAAATAGGTCGTGCAGCTTCATGAAGAGGTTCGAGTGCGAAAACACCGCATAGTTCTCGCTGCCAAGCCAATCGGCTTTGGTTCGCGACGTGTCCCATTCGTGCAGGAGGCTGCCAAAATCTGGCGCTTCCAGGTAAACCAAAGCGCCGCTCGGCATCAGCGTGGCCAGCTTTGGCGGAGGCGCGGCCGTCTGCAGGAAGAGCAATCCAGCGGCAGACAACATCAGGGCAGTGACCAGAACGGCTCTTTTCATTGGGCACTCCTTAGGATGCGGGGACGCACCACGTGATCCTGCTCGATCGCGCTCTTGACCGCCGGCTGATGCGCGGCATTCTGCGCGCGACGATCCTGTTCGGCCGTCAGCCCATCCAGACGATGCTGCAGCGTTTCGCGCGCGGTGGGTGGGCTCAAATCGATCGCCGACCGTAGATAGCTGCCGGCTGTACTCAGATCGTCAAGGCGTTCCGCGGCGGCGGCCAGTGACTGGGCCAGGGTCACCTGCTCGGCAGCGGTCAGTTGCACCGGCGGCAGCGCGGCGGCCACTCCGGGCTGACGGAAAGGCATGTACCGGCGGCGGAATCGATAATCAGACATGGGCTGGTTGAATACTTCCTGCTGTCCATCCGTGCGTGCCAGCGCCAGCGCGAGGCTGTCGCGGTGAAGCGCCAGCGCGGCGCGCAGGGTGCCCAGACGAACGCGGCCATCCGTGGGCGCGATGGCCAGCGCCTCCCGATACAACCGGAGCTTGGTCTGCGGCTCGGAAGTCGCATCCGCCACTCGAATGCGCGCCTCCACATAGTACGTTTTTTCGGCGGCATCGAGAGCGATGTCCGCGGCGGAAAGGAGCGCCAGTTCCGTATCGGACCCGCCCGCCAATCGGTGCGGAGCGGCCAACCGAGCGGCTTCGGCGCGCAGTTTGTATGCCGCCTGCGAATCTGTGGCGGCGGCCGTGAGGAACTGATCCCGTTCCACGGATCCTTCCGCCAGCGTGCGGGCGAGTGCGACCTTAGCTTCCGCATCCCACGGCACGGCTGCAATCCGCTTGCGGATGAAGGCGGCGGATTCCGCCGTTTTCCCATACCTGGTGAGCAATTCCGCCGCCGGCATCAAAGTCTCGAATCCATCTTCGACCACCAGCGACATGCGGTTTAACAGCGCCACGGCCGCGGCCACGTTGCCGCGCTGCAGATGAATTTCGGCCAGGCCGAGAAAATTGGCGGCGTCCAGATGCCCGTTGTGGAGCTCGCGATCATAAAGGTATTCGAGGACCGCGCGAGCGCCATTCTCATCGCCGTCATTGCGCAGCGTGACCGCGGCGCGCTGCAACGTGTCGGCGGGAGGTACCGAATCGGGATGCGTCCGGTATTGCCCCAACAGTGTGTCCAGCGCGCCTGTACGCGACGCCAACCGGATAGCAATGTCAACATCGGGCGCTTCCGCATATTGTTTGGGGACGCGACTCCACTCCGCGGCCGCCTCGCGCACGTCGCCCGCATCGAGGAGCATGGAGACCAGTTGCATGCGCGCCTGCGCTTCGGTGTTTTCAAACGTTGCGCGCACATCGCCAAACGTAGCCGCGGCCTGCTTGGCCCAGATGGCCACCAGATCGCGCTGCAACTCAATGCGCTGCGCCTCGCTCACGCCGTGCATCTCGATCAGCGTGTTCAGCATCATCGCGGGCTGATCCATCGATCGGGCCAACTCCACCAACCAGCCGACTCCGGCGCCCGACGCAATCGATGCGCGCGCGGCCGGTTCGATTAGTTCGTTGAGCCGGTATTCCCTGTTGCGCTGGTAATAATCGCCGATCAGATGCGCGATCTCGGGGCGCAATTCCCCGAACGCGTGGCGCTCTCCAATATCGGTGAAGGTTTCCGCCGCGCGGCTCCAGAACGGCTCGGGCACGCGCACACCGCGGCTTTGAACGCGCAGAAAAACAGCCAGTGCCGATTTCCAACTGGCGATGGCTTCGGCATGCCGGCCGGCGGACCAAAGCGCGCGCGCGATATGATCGCCGGCATCGCCGCGGTCGCGATCGAGTTCCAGCGCATGCTCGAACTGCGTGATTGCCTTAGCGGTTTGGCCAGAAGCGGCGTACGAATCGCCCAACGCCATGTAGGCGTCGGGATTGCCAGGCGCCGCTTCGAGCGATGCAGGCAGCCATTCGTCCGCAGCCGCGCTTTTGCCTGACATAAGATAGTCACCGTAGCGCGCGCCGTAGTAGAACCAGACCGTGCCCACGATAGTGGAATCCGTCTGGGGCGGCGTTTTGAGGCGTTCGCCAATCGTACGCGTATCGAGCCCGGACTGGAACGCGCGACCGATGGCCGGCGCACGGTCGTCAAAATACAGACCGGCGAGCGCGGTGTAGGCCTTGTTCCAGACCGGAGGCAACCCGCTGCCGCGCGCTTGTATGGATGCGTACGCCAGGTCGCGCCAGTCGCCCGCGATGGCCGATTGCACGGCCCGATCCGCGTAGACGCTGCCGCGGGCGAGCGCCACCAACTCTTTCGGCTGCGCGATGGCCAGCATCGCCAGATAGCGGTCCAATAGATCGCCCGACAGGCCGTTGCGCGTCATCGCCTCCCGCATCACGCGCATCTGCCCATCGCGGTCGCCCTCCCAGATGAACGCCTGCGCCGCTTGCATCCACGCCGTGCCTTCCACCGGCCGGCCCGGATGCTGCTGGACATACAGTTCCAATTGGCGGCCCAAATCCCAGTACACCCCGCGCTGTGACTGCAGCGTTACGAAGCGTGGATCGATCTGCCGGTCCTGCGCCGCGATCGATTCGAACCGCCATCTTGCTTCCAGGTCGGCAAGCCCGGCCGCTTCCACGAGCGGCAGCAGCGTATCTTCGCGATCGGGGCGATCGGGGCGATCATGCAGCGACATGGTAGCCGCGCGCGCGGTTAGCGTCTGCTCGAAGGCCATCTTTTCTTCGGGCGTATATGTTTCCGCGATGATGCTCCCCGCTTGCTGTTTCAGCTGCTGCTCTGCCGCCGGATTGGCGTCCAGGCGCGGCAGCAGGGCATCCATGCGGCGCGCGCGCGCCATGATACGCGCGTAAATTACCGCATTGTTCATTTGTTTAAGCAGATCGGCACCCGCCAGCGCGGCGCCGCGATCGGCAAACGTCACGGCAGCCGGCAGTATGTGCCAGGCCTCCAGCCGCTCGGCAATTTCGAAATCAGCGTCGGCCGTCTCGGTCCGCGCGCCGACAATTGCGGTCTTCAGCGCGTCGACCGCCCCGGAGTTCTGCCCGGTGCGCGCCCGCAATTCCGCGACTTTGATGAGCCACTGCGGATCGCGATACGCGAGTTCGTATAGCCGGCTATAACTCGCGATGGCGTCCGCGAACCGCATCAGCCGCTCTTCCAGCCTGCCTTTGGCTTCCAGCAAGTCCGCCCGATCCGGCCGGTCGTGGATGCCGCGTTCGTAATCGGCGATGGCCGCCGGGTAGTCTTCGGTCACGGTTTCCACGCGCGCCAACACGATGGGCCAGCGGTAGTCGCGCGGCGCGGCAGCGATGGTCTGGCGATAGAACGCCACCATCCGCGCCGCCTGGCCGTGCGCGACGGCATACGCCGCGGCCTCTTTGGTGAGCGCGGCATCTTCCGCATAACTGTTCACCAGCTCGATATATTGGTCGACCGCCCCGGAGCTATCGTGCAAACGCTCCAGCGCCGGAATCAAGCTGCGCCGCAAGGTGGCGATGCGCTCGATGCGTTCGGCAGGTGTCAGTGTCGATTGCTTCAACTGCTGGATGGTGGCCAGCTCGTAGTCGCGAAAACCGCGATCGTCCCTCGCTTGCAGATACGTGTCGGCCATAGCGGTCAGGTATGCGGCGTTGCGCGGCTCGGTCCGCAGAAGCCCAGCCAGCAAATCGCGCGCGCGATCGAACTGGCCGGCGGCCGTCGCAACGCGCGCCGATTCTAGAGTGAATTGGGCCGCGAGGTCCGTGCGGGCATGCCTGGCGGCATCCAGCAGAATTCCGATGGCTTCGGCGGACTGACGATTGCGGACATGAAAATCCACCGCGGCACGCACCACGCCGAGAATCAGGGGATGATCGCGATAGAGAGCATCCACCACGCGCGCCGCGCCGGCAATGTCCTTCTTCGATTCCAGGAGCCGCGCGTAGCTGAGCGTAAGCCGCATCTGGTCCACTGGATCGCTGCTGATGGCGGCCAGGCGCTGGCTGGCGCGCTCCTCGATGGCGTCGAATCCCAAGCGCCGGGCCGTCTCTTCGATGTCGGCGAGCGCAGTGGATGATTTCTCGTTAGCCATACGGGTCTCGAGCAGAGTCTCGAGGTCTTGGCGCCGCTGCTGGGCTTCGAGCACGGTGACGCGCAGCGATAGAGATTTCGACGACGGATCGGAGGTCACATCTGAAGCCAACGCCGCTGCGGTGGCCCGATCTACCAGGTCGCGGGTGTTGGGCCGGTTCAGCAGGCGAAGCAGGCGGCTTTGCGCTTCGCCCTGGCCTTTGACGGCGCCCGCAACGTACTCGCGCACCGCGCTCGCATAGTCGCGTTTGCCTTCGTAAATGGCGCCTGCCTGGTAAGCGAACATGGCGGGATCGTTGAATTTCCGGCGGCGCGGCGGCGATCCAGCGCAAGGCATCGTTGTACAAATAGTAGTCCCAATAGACGGTGGCCGTATCGAGATAAGCTTCGGGATTGCCCGGCTGCAAGGCGGGCATGCGCTCCCAAAACGTGCGCGCGCGGCTGAACAGATCGCGGTCCGCCAGAATGTCGCCCATGCGCGCCAGAATGCCGGGGTCGCCGGGATTGGCTTGCTGCTCGTAATTCGCCAGCGAAACCGCTATACCGGTGTTGCGCTCGTCATAGGCTGCCAGCGAACGGTAGAGCGCGGATGCTTTGCTGGTGAACTCGGTGCGGCCGGGGTACGCATCGGCCAAGGCGCGCGCGGCTGGCGCGGCCGCTTCAAAATGGCAGAGCCACGCTTCCGCTTCCACGGCGAATTGCACGGCCGCCGGGTTAGCGGCTACCGCCTGGCTGAACCTTCCGTCCGTGATTCCGGGGTTTGCGGCGCGTATCGCTGCCAGTTCCGCGTAAAGACTGCCGGCGTGCGAAAGATCTGCAAACAGCGTCGTCCGAAGCTGCGCGTCGTAGAACCAGTATTGGCGCAGCAGGCTGTCGTACGCGGCGGCGTCGAATGTTTCCTGGCGCCGGTAGGCACCCAACAGGTTGTGGACGAACACCAGGTCCTCGGGAAAACGCGCATGCGCATACCGGTTCAACTGCAGATAGAGCGCGGCATCGGGATGGGTTTGCGTAACGATATCGCCGAAGTACCCCTCCAGTTCGGTTCCGGAAAATGCCGCGATCACGTCGCGGCTGATCTTTTCGAGCGCGCTGTACTCTTTCTTGCGTAGATACCAGCGCGCGAGTTTGTGATACCAGGAGCGATCGGCGAACTTCCCAATCGCCTTCGTGTACACCTCTTCCACTTCGCGCGACGTGCCGTTCTGTTCCAGAAACGCGGCCAGCCGTTCGTAGAGCCCCGGATCGTTGGGATTGCGGGCGATTTCGGTCCGGTATACGCGCAACGCGTCCAGCGGACGATTGAGTTCCGCCAGCCGGGAGAGATATTTGTCGAGCACCTGCGTATAGGCGGCGGAGCGCGCGGAGGCCGGAGTTGCGCCGACCGGCACGCCGGAAGCTTTCGCCGCCAGTTCGCGGAGTAGTTGATCGTATAGGGCAAATTCCTCGCTCGTTCGATTCGCGCGCGCCAGCGCATCGGAGACCTGTAAGGCCACCGTGACGCGCGCCGCACCGGAAGGAAAATCGGCCAGGTACTGGCGGCCGGCGCGAATCACAGCCGCATCATCGCCATACACGCCGTAAGCCGAAATCAGCATGGCACGCAACACCTCGCGGTACGCGGATTTCGGAGAGCGCTGCTCCAGTAAACCAGTCAACTGCTCCGCGGCGGCGCGATGGAAATAGGCTGCCGACTTTTGGTTCTGGAGTTGATACTCCCACCGCGGCCGCGTCCCGTTCAGCACCAGTGAGAGGATGCCGTTCAGAAAGCCCGGCGACGAATCCACCGTGGCGATGTCTTTGTAGAAGGAGACATCGCCCGATCCGAACTCGATGGGCTGATCGGGCGCCGTGAGCAGCAGGTTGGCCAGGCCGTAGAGTGCGCGCTCCTGGCGCGGCCCGCTCTGCCGGCGGAACGCTGTAGAGCGCGTAGTACAGACGCGCGGCCTCGTTCACATCCGCCAGCCGCTCGAATAATTGAGCGGTGATCTGCAGCTCATCGGGCGTCCACTGGGGTGGGCCGGGGTGAGCGCCGGACTCCTTTGCCATGCGGTATTCGAGCAACACGCGGCGCGCCGCCGCAGCATTATTTTGCGCTCGAAAATAGGCGAACAGCCGGGCCGTGGCATCCAAATCGGCTGGGTTCGCGGCGAGCGCGGTATGCGCCCTTCCGGCAAATTCCCGCAGCTTGTTCTGCTGTTCCAGCAGTTTGAAATAGCCTGCCGTGAGATCCTGCGGCCAGAGCGGCTGAAACGCTCGATCGTAGATCGCCAGAGCGGCATCCGGGCGGTCGCGGCGCATTTCCAGATCGGCGCGCATGCTCACCGGCGCGAACGGGTCGTCGAACACGCGGCCGTATTGCGCGATCTCGGCTTCCGCGGCGGCGAATTGCCTGGTGGAGACCAGGTGGTCGGTCAGCTTGCGCCAGGCCTGGGGCTCTTTCCGGTACCGGTCAACCCACGTGTGGAAGATGGGACCCGTCACGGATTCGGGCAGGCTTTCGCGGCCGGCGACCGCCGCCATGCGCACGAATGCCACCCAGGCGCGCTGCGCAGTTGCCGGCAGCAGTGGATCATCCTTGGCCGCCGCGGCGGCGGCGCTCAACGCGGCGATTTCGTCGCGGGGTTGCATCCGCCGGTGATAAAAATCGGCCAGTTCGATCAATGCGCCGTACCGGTCCGCGGCGGCTTGCGCGTAGCTCTTCCAATCAGTTTCAGCCGCGGCGAAATCCAAAGCTGTTTCGGCTTCTTGGGCGCGCAACCGGTACAGCATAGCGTCGTGCTGCGCAGCGGAAATCAGCTTGGTCAGGGCCGGCCGGCTTTGGGCGGGCGGCAGGGCGATGGATACGGCTCCGCCGGGCATGGGCACGCTGCGGAAGAGCGCTGCCAGCGCCGGGCCGGCGGGAACGTGCTGCAGCCAGGACTCCAGTTCCGCGCGCAGCAGGAATGCGCCGCCGATGATTAACGCGACGGCGGCCAAGTGGGGCAGGCATTTTGCCTGCGGCGGCCTCCCAGGCCGCCATGCGTGCAGTGGGGCTGAAGCCCCACGCCGGCTAAAGCCCGCCCTCCACAAGGCACGCATACTGCGGAGAATTTGGAACTGGTATACGAATCGAACTTTACCAGATTTCAAACGCCACCTCCTCAGTGCCCACATTGTGCGCGATGTCTTCGGCCGTGACGTGAACGGTATACTTGCCCGGCGGAAGATACGCCGGCACCGCGATCTCGCCCGTGTTGGCTTTCGCTGTACTGTTCCAGCGCAGCGCCACCGGCATCGCCCCGTACAGCCGCGCCGTGATGGTGCGCGCATTTCCGGATACCAGCGCCCGAATGCGCAGCGTCTCACCGGCGCGTAAGCGAGGTCGCTCCAGCCGCGCGCGCAGCACCGGAGTCTTGCTGGCGATCACGAAGCTTTTGGACTCGCGATACACATGGCCGTCGCGGTCGCGCAAGATCAGGCGCACCTGGTACACGCCGTCCGACATCTCCACCGGCGCCAGGAACCGCGTTTGCCAGGTATCTTCCTCTTTCAAATAGCGGAGCGCTTTCACCAGGCCGAAGGGGAACAGCGCGATCACCGAAACAATGGATTCGTCGGCCTTCAGCCGGAGCACTGGATCGCCCGGCCGGATCACGCGCGGCCGCAGCAGCGCGCGCGGCACGGCCAGAAACGACGTGTACGGCGTGACGAATTTGTACTTCTTCGAAAGCCTGATAATCTCGTCGATCGAGGCGCGGTCCTCGCCGTCGCGGTCGATTTTTGCGAGCAGAGCATCCACGCGCGCTTTGGCCCAGGTGCGCGGTAACTCGGGGTGGTCGGCCTCAGCGGCGGGCAGCGGGACTGTCTGCGCAAAACGCAGCGACTGGCCATCGCGCATCCCCGTCACCGTGAACGTGGCCTGCGAGAGCGGCTTCTTATACTCGCCTGCCCAAGTGGCCGTCGAACCGGCGAAGCGCGTCTCTTCGAGCGGATATACGAAATCCACATTCGCGCCCGGCGCGGCCGCCAGTGCAAGATTGTTCAATGGCTCCTGGCCGATCTTGCCCAGGAATGCGTTCAGCTTGAACTCGATCGGCTCGGTGGATCGCACCCAATCGAAGTAGCCGTTGTGGCTCGCGAGCATGCGCAGCAGCGGCAGGTTGGCATCATCGCCAATGCCCAGCACCAGCGTATGCGGCCGCCGCTCCGGCGCGCGCTTGCGCCACTCGCTCGCGTACCACGCAGACAGCTTGCTGTTCTGCACGGCGCCCTCGGTCGCGCCGCCATCGCTGATCAACATCAGGTACGGCTCGCTGGGGGTGGCCTGGGCGAGCGCGGCGCCCAACGCACGCTGCAGGTCCGTTCCCCCGCGGATACGGCTGTCGCGCACGAAGGCCAGCGCCTGTTCGATATTCTGGGGGGTCGCCGGCCGCGGCTGCGGCGCGAACGCGCTCACGGCGGAGTTGAAAAGCAGCAGGTTGAACGAATCGGATGGCCGCAATCGGCGCAACGCCGTCTCGCACGCCGCGAAGCTGCGCTCCAGTTTGTCCCATTGCATCGAAAGCGAATTATCGAATAAAAGGATCAGCGTGCGGGCCGATTGCGCGGCATGTGGCACGCCCGTGCCGGAGGGAGCGGCAGGAATCCGCACCAGCGCCTGCGCCTGGAAGAATCCCGGTTCGGACGCATTCTCGCGCTCTGTAATCACGCGCACCGCGTCGGCTTCCGCCGGATCGAGCGCGTAACGGACCGTGAAGTCCTCTTTCAACTCCACGTTGTTCCCAAAAAACTCCGCCTTTACCAGGTTCGGATTGCGCTCCCGTATCTGCAGCGGGTAAGTCTTCGCGACCGCATCGAAGGCGCGGATGGCGTTCGCCGATCGCATTTCGAACGTAATCGTGAGATGTCCCGCGGTCTGCACGCCGTAAACATCTGGCTTGAGCGGCATTACAAATTCGGACTGATACCGCTCGACGGCCACCGGATGCTGGTATTCCATCTCGATCCGCTTGGCGCCGTAGCTTGGAATGGGCACGATGCGCGCCGTGAACTCCTGGCTGCGCCGCGCTTCGGCGGCATCCCGTTCCCCCATCTGCAGCAATCCCGGATCGATGGCCTGGGCCTTGGCTTGTTCGTAGATTTCGCCGGCTCGCCGCCGTTCCAGAATCACGCCCGGGATACGCGTCACATCGTCCCACACGGCGAAATCGGATACCGTCGCCTTGTCCGGAAGAGCGAAATGATAGACGCCCTCTTCGATAGCGCGGCTGTGATTCCCGAAGATCTGCCGCACACGAACACGGGCTACCCCATTATCGATAAGAATCTCCAGCGCCATTTCATCGAGAGAGAAAACGGCCGGGTCGGGCTGCTGCCGGTCTCCGGGGATCAGCACGCCCGTATCCGCCATCGCCCAAGCGGCCAAGGCAAACGCCGCCATCAGAACGCGCCCAGTCATCGCAGCGCTCCTTCCGCGATCCGCACCAGGCCGTTATCGGTGCCGACGTAGACGTAGCCGCCACCGGCGGCCAGCGCCGTCACGTTTTTGGAAGGCAATCCAGAGGATGTATTCGTCCAGCGGCCGGACCCGCGATCGTAAATGAAAAGGCCGCGATCCAGACTGCCAACATAAACCTGCCCCCCGCTCACCACCATGGCGTTCGGATTGACTACGAAGCCCGGCTGCAGATCGGGGAACGCATGCCATTCGCCCGACGCGTCCAGCCGCTCGACGCCCGCACCATAGGTTCCGGCGAACCACTCGTCGCCAACCCGCGCCAGCGCGGTAATCCAATTGTGCCGCAGGTGCGAATTCGCGGTGGTATAGTTTACGCGCACCCGATCGTCATCCAGCATCGATAAGCCGCCCAGCGTGCCCGCGACGACCTGCGCGCCCTGCGCCGCGACTGTATATACGTGGTTGTTGACGAGTCCCTGGAAAACGTACAGGCTGCGCACGCCGGAGCGATCGATGAACGACAGGCCGGCCGGCGTGGCCACCACCATGCCACCGTCGCGAAATGCGGCGTCCGTCACGTGATCGGAGAGCAGGCCGTCTTTGCGCCCCAGGATCTGGCGCGGCTGAGCGCCGGAATCGAACAGTACCAGGCCGTTGGCGGTAGCCACCGCAGTACGCCCGTGCCCCGCATCGGCCACAATGCGATTGATGCAGAAAAGCGTGTCGCTTTCGTGATGTGCGGCGTGTTCGAGACTCGCGTCCAGCACGTCGAGGCCGCGATCGAAATATCCCACCCACAACCGGTCCGTGCTCAGGGCCAGGGCGGCCACATCGCGGTCGGCCATCAGAGCAGGCCCAGCGGTGAGCACGGGCGACCAATGCCGGGCAGCCGGATCGTAACGGTAGATGGCGCTCTCGGCGGCTGCGTACAGTTCGCCCTCCAGGTTCGCCAGGCGGATAATCGGCGACTCCGGACCGCCTGTTTCGGTGGGGATACGCGGTCCGGGTTGCGCCTGTAGTGGAACTTCCAGGATGCCCTCATCCTCCGTTCCGATCTGGAGAGTCATGCCGTGTTCGGCCAGCGCGCGCGCGAAGAACCCATCGGCCAGAGTCCGCACGCGCTGTCCATCGTGGAACTCGACGACGCCCAGGGGCGTTCCGGCGTATGCAGTATCGCCATCGACGCTGAGCGAGAGAACCTGCGGATCGGGCAAAGTGTCCAGGAGTTCGTCCAGTTGTCCGGCGTGATAGTGAAAGGCGCCGTGCTCGAGCGTGCCGATCCAGATGTTGCCGTCG
The DNA here is from genome assembly GCA_963818855.1 of Bryobacterales bacterium. GTDB lineage: Bacteria > Acidobacteriota > Terriglobia > Bryobacterales > Bryobacteraceae > Bog-159. Next base: position 112,313 of record CAWFUH010000005.1, read on the forward strand.
TTACCTGCAAGAGCGGTGATGTGCGCCGCCTTCAGGCGCGCATGAAAAGGTGCCAGCCGCCGCCCGTCGAATACCAGAAGCCCCTGCCGTTCGGTCCCCAGCAGAATCCGCCCCGAGCCTAACACCAGAACGCAGGTGACCGTTCGTAAGCCCGAATCCGCCGGCAGCATTTGGCGAAAGCGTGCGCCGTTGAAAGCCAGCAGACCTTCGCCGCGCGTGGCGACGAAGAGTTCCGGCTCCGCCGAACCTGCCAGGATTCCGGTGGAGATGCCGCCCAGCTCGGCGGACGGCAACTCGATGCCGGCGCGATATGCGCGGATGAGCGCGCCGTTCCGGCTGTAGAGGAACAGCCCCGCGCGTGCGCTCACCGCGATCATGTCTTTATAAGTCGCCAGATCGCGGAACGCGGGGCTCGCCGCTATCGGTTCGACAGCCGCTGGTACGGAGCGGTCGAGGGAGAGGATCCGAAACGGGAATTCCGATTTTGCGCGAACCTCATTAGCCGCTTCTTTCTGGGCGCGAGACGCACGCCACATCACGCCCATGCCCGCCAGAAGGACTGCGCTCAGCGCCGCCGCCAGAATTGCTCGAAACATGTCGATCGACTCCAGCGATCATCTTGGCACGCCGCATACCAAAGCATGGAGGGCGGGCTTCAGCCGGCGCGGCGCTTCAGCGCCGCACTCAATTCGTGTGTTCGGATATAGACGGCGTATGGCGGAATCCACACGGCGGCGAATTTACGCCGCGCCCCGCCGCGCCGTTATATCCGCGCCTTCTTCGCGTGCGATCTCAGCGGCATGGTCAGCGAGTTCGTGCAGGCGTACCGTCACCAGGTCCTTCTCCAGATCCTCGCCGCTCTCCACCATGCGCTTCAGATGCATGCCGGCGAGGCGCGAACACCACGCGTCGGTCATCGGGTGTCCCGTGCGATGGCTCAATTCCAGCAGGTCTGCATGCGGCATGGCAATCTGCTTTTCGATGCGCGCATCGTCGCTCCGCAGAATGAATTTCACATCCACCGTATCGCTGTGGCGCAGCGAAATTGCCGTCTGCAGCCACTTGAAAAGGACCTCCCATTTGCGCCCGAACGGGTCCGGCCCCACTTCAAACTCGCGAAAATTCAGCATCACCGCTATCTTACTGCATTTGGTATTTGGAGGGCGGGCGTTTGGCACTGGCCCATTCAAATCGGTAGAGTTGTTCTTGAAGCCGCTACCCAACGGTCACCACAGTTCTCGCATCCCACCAGCAGTTCCGCATCTAGCGCGTGCGGCCGTCGAAACGGTACGCGGTCGGTCGCCTTCAACAGTCATGCGCAAGTCGGACAGCTACCCGGAAACGCATACCAGTGGCGGTCGCGACCCCATCGTTGCACGTACGCTCACCTTCGACGATCACGATGGTGTCTCCCTCCAGCCGAACGTCGGCTGCGTAGATCGGATGAAGAGGCTCAATCCTGTCGATCACAGTTCGGGCGCCCCACCCGGGACGGTACATAACGTGATAGGGCAACAAAATGGCCGGCACTTGTTTGAGAAGGCCTCCAGTCCGGTGTCTAGGTATCCGAAAATTCGGCGATCGTTGTAACTCTGTTCACTGAGTCGGAAGGTGGGTCAACCGGGCTCTTGCGTCCAAGACTCATCTGATTCAGCGTCTACCGCTCTAGCCCTAGCTGTACCATTTCATTTGGACGTATTGCTCCCATGCCGTGGAATCGCCACCGAACCGGCCCAAGGCAATCACCGGGCTGGCAGTGGGCCGTGACGACTGATAGCATGGAGGCATGTCCTCCCTGCTGGAGAAGGCGCTGGAGAAGGTGGGTGCATTGCCGCCCGATGAGCAGGACGCGATTGCATCCCAGATTCTCGCATCGCTAGCCGACGAGGAAGGATGGAAGCGGCGCTTTGCTGAAAAGCGGGATGTGATCCGCCGCATGGCGCGCGAAGCCCTCCACGAAGACGAACGTGGGGGCACTCTGCCTTTAGACGATCTGCTCTGATGCGTTCGCGCACGACGCGCCAGTTTTGGCGGCTCTTTCGCGATCTGCCGATCGATGTCCAACGGGATGCAAGGCGCGTGTACCGCTTTTTCCAAGTTAATGCGCGCATCCCAGTATCCACTTTAAGAAACTGGAAGGAGAAGACGACATCTATTACCACACGATGCGGTCTTTCTTCATGACCGCGAGAGCGCGGTAATCGAGGCCGATGCGAGCCATCGCCGGACGGAGTCCCGTGTAGGATTGTTTCAAGAACAATGGCAAGCGGGTGGGATAATTTCACGAACCCTTGTAAGATTCTTCATGATCTCTGCCAAGGCGCCCTTGTTCGTCCTTCGCTATCAATGCACAGTCTTTCACCTACTCTGTCAACCTACACAATTACAAGAGTGTGAGTGGGTCCACGTCGATCACTAGCGCCGTGGCACTCCACTTATTCTCCCGGGCGAATAACTGTGCGCGACGCAAGAGCTCGTTCAACGCAACGCGGCTGGCAGCCTTGATCAGGAATTGATAGCGATATTCCTTCTTGAGCCGGGTTACCGGCGCTTCGGCTGGACCCATGATCTTGATTTTCTCCGGCGCGGGTGTCAGAAAGCGGCCCAGTTCGGTGCTCAACCGCATGGCCTGTTCCTGCTGCTCGCTGCGCACCAGGATATTGGCCATGGCGCTGAACGGCGGGTAATGCATCATGCGGCGGAACTGCAATTCCTTTTCGTAGAAAGTCTGGTAATCCTGCGCGGCGGCCATGCGGATGGCATAGTGATCGGGGTTGATGGTCTGCACCAGGACGATGCCGGGCAGGCTGCCGCGTCCGGCGCGGCCGGCTACCTGAGTGAGAAGTTGAAACGTACGCTCGGCGGACCGGAAGTCGGGCAGTCCCAGGCCCACGTCGGCCGAGACCACACCCACCAGCGTGACGTTCGGAATATCGTGGCCCTTGGCGATCATTTGGGTGCCCACCAGAATGTCGTAGGACGCGTCGCGGAAGCCCTGCAGGATGGCTTCATACTGGTGCTTGGCGGTGGCGGTATCGCGATCCAGGCGGGCGATCCGCGCTTTGGGAAACTCGTGGTGCAGCTCTTCTTCGACCTTCTCCGAGCCGACGCCCAGAAAGTAAATATGCTCGCTTTGGCACTTAGGGCAATGCGTGGGTACGCGCTCGGCGTAGTTACAGTAGTGGCAGAGCAGGCGCCGGTCGCGGCGATGAAAGGTGAGGGTGACCGAGCAGTTCATGCACTGGACGCGCTCGCCGCAGGAGCGGCAGGCGACGAAGCTCGAGAAGCCGCGCCGGTTGAGCAGGATGATGGTCTGCTCGCCGTTATCGACGCGGTGCGCCACGGCCTCCAGCAGGCGGCGCGAGAAAGTGGCCTGCTTGCGCGTCTCCAGAAATTCGGTTCGCATGTCGATCAGTTCCACCTGCGGCATGGGCCGGGCCTCAATGCGGCCGGGGAGTTCTAACAAAGTGTACTTGCCGCGTTCGGCGTTGTACCGACTTTCGAGGCTGGGCGTGGCGGAGCCCAGCACCACGCACGCGGCGGCGGCTTGCGCGCGCACGATAGCCACGTCACGGCCGTTGTAGCGCGGCGTTTCCTCCTGTTTGTAGCTGCCGTCGTGCTCTTCGTCGACCACAATTAAGCCGAGGTTGCGCATGGGCGCGAAGACGCCGGAGCGCGTGCCCACCACCACGGAGGCCGCGCCGGAGCGAATGCGGCGCCACTGGTCGGAGCGCTCGGAATCGCTGAAGGCGCTGTGCAGGATCGCGACGCGATCCCCGAAGCGGCTGAAGAACTGGCCGGCGACGGCGGGCGTCAGGGCAATTTCCGGAACGAGCAGCAGCGCGCTGCGACCGCAGGCCAGCGCGGCGTCGATGGCGTTCAGATACACCTCGGTCTTGCCGGAACCAGTGACGCCGTGCAGCAGGAAGGTGCGGAATTCGTGAGTCTGGATGGCGGCGCGGATCTCGTCGAAGGCGGCGGCTTGCGACGGGTTGAGCACGTGCGGCGCGCGCACGGGCGCGGCGTGGATGGCCATGGGTTCGGTGCGCAGGGAGACGAGTTTCTTACGGGCCAGGGCGCGGGCGGCCGGGCTCGAATCGCGGACCATGGATTCGAGATCTTTCAAATTGTGCGAGCCGGGATGCAGTTCGAGAAACGCCAGCAGTTCGCGTTCGGGCTTAGCGAGTTTGGCGGCGGGCCGCGCGCCGGTAAGCTCTACACGCAGGCGCTCGGCGGGCGCGCGCAATGGATCGCGCTCGGTCTGGACTTGTTCGACCATTACGAAGCGTTTGCGCTCCAGCGCGCGCAGGGCGTTGCCGGCCAGCGGCAGCTTTCGTTCCAGGTAGGCGGCGGAGAGCGGACGCTGGTCAAGCAGGCGCAGGATCTGAACCACGGGATCTTCGGGCGAGGAATCGAAGAGAAGCTGGCGGGCGGCATCGCGGCCGGCATCGGTGAGCGAATAAACTTTGCCGCGGCGGATATCGGAAGCCAGCGGCAGCATGCCGCGCAGGACTTCGCCGAGGGGAGCGCAATAGTAGCCGGCGATCCAGTTGCCGAGCGCGAGCAATTCGGCATCCAGCACCGGCTCGGCGTCGATCAGGCGCATTACCTCGCGCGTGGGCACCGCGGGCGCGTCGTCGTGGCAGCGCAGCGCCACGCCCGTCAGCTTGCGGCTGCCGAAGGGAACCAGCACGCGGCAACCGGGCTTGACACGGTGGCGCAGCGTCTCGGGCAACGCGTAAGTGAACGGCTGATCGAGCGGGACGGGCAGGCTGACGTCGCAGTAGAGATAGGAACCGTTGGGCAAATTTCAGGATAGCTGCCCCGTATAATGGTGGTGAATCTGATGTCCGGTCCTTCAATCGTTATCAGCGCGACGTTCACGGCCGACGCCATCGAATTTCCGCTGGCTTTCTGGATGCGCGAGTTGGGATTCGATTACGCGATCCAGATGGCGCCGTACAACCAGGTGTTCCAACTGCTCCTGGATCCCGCAGGCGCGTTGGCGTCCAACCACGGCGGGGTCAACGTGGTGCTGGTGCGATTCGAAGATTGGTGCACCGGACCTGGCGCGCCTGGAAGCCGACATCGAACATTTTGCCGCCAGTTTGCGGACCGCCGCGCACTCCTTCGCGGCGCCGCTGGTGGTGTGTGTTTGTCCGGCATCGGCGCGCATCACCGCCGATTTTCAGACCGGGATGGAAGACCGGCTGGCAGCCGCCGTTGCCGAACTCAGCACGATCCATCTGGTGAAGCCGTGCGAGACTGACGCGCTCTATCCAGTGACCCAGCCGCACGATCCGCTGGGCGACAAACTGGGCCACATTCCTTACACGCCGGCTTATTTCGCGGCCCTGGCCACCATGGTGGCGCGCAAGATTCATGCGTTGCACACGCCGCCTTTCAAAGTGGCCGCGCTCGATTGTGACGACACCCTGTGGCGCGGCATCTGCGGTGAGGATGGCCCGCAAGGCGTCGTCGTGGATCCGCCGCGGCGGGCGCTGCAGGAGTTCATGCTGGCGCAGCACGCGCAGGGCATGCTGCTCACGTTATGCAGCAAGAATAATGTGGAAGACGTGCTGGACACCTTCCGGCTGCATCCGGAAATGGCGCTGCGCATGGATCACCTGGCGGCGTGGCGCATCAACTGGCAATCGAAGCCGGCGAACCTGGCGGCGCTCGCCGAAGAACTGGAATTGGGCCTCGACAGCTTCATCCTGGTGGACGACAATCCGCGCGAATGCCGCGAAGTGGAGGCGGCCTGCCCGCAGGTTCTCACGCTGGCGTTGCCGGCGCAGGATAGCGAGATACCGGAATTTCTGCGGCACGTTTGGGCTTTCGACCGGCTGCGGGTGACGGAAGAAGATCGCGCGCGGCCGGCCATGTACGCACAGGAACTCGCGCGCCAGCATGCCGGAAAACAGGCGTCCGGGTTGGAGGAGTTTCTGCGCAGCCTGCAGATCGAAGTGCGCATCGCGCCCATGTCGCCCAAAGACCTGGCGCGGGTGGCGCAATTGACGCAGCGCACCAACCAGATGAACTTCACCACGGTGCGGCGCTCGGAGAGCGACATTCAGGCGCTGCTCGAATCGGGCAAAGCCGAATGCCTTACCGTGCACGTGAGCGATCGCTTCGGCAGCTACGGATTGGCGGGCGCGATGGTCTTCCGCAGCGGCGTGGATGCGCTGGCCATCGATACGTTCCTGCTGAGCTGCCGCGCGCTGGGCCGCGGCGTGGAGCACCGCATGCTCGCGGAATTGGGACGAATCGCGCAGCAGCGCGGGCTGGCGGCGGTGGAAGCGCGCTACGTGCGCAGCCAGCGGAACCGGCCGGCTCTGTTGTTTCTGGAGAGCGCCGGGTTGCAGTTCCAGAGCGTGCGCGGCGAGATGCTGGTGTTTCAATTCCCGGCGGAGTTTGCGGCCAGGATCGTATATCAGCCCTCGGCCGCGGCGCCTCATCTGGCGCATGCCGCGCCTGCCGCGCCCGCACCGGTGTTGCGCCGGGATGGAATTCCTTACGCGCGCATCGCCACCGAACTGCGCACGGTGGAGCAGATCCTCGCGTTTTGCGCGGCGGAAGCCCCGCGCGGGCTTACGACCACAGCGGCCTCCGAGGCACCGCGCTCCGACATCGAGCGGCAGTTGTGCCGGATCTGGGCCGGCATGCTGGGCGTGCAGGCCGTCGGCATCCACGACAATTTCTTCGACTTGGGCGGCCATTCGCTGCTGGCCGTGCAGTTGCTCTCGCGCGTAAAGGAAGAGCTCGGCATCGAGCTGTCGCTCGAAGTGGTGTATGGCGCGGACTTCACCGTGGCGGAATTGGCCAAGGCGATCGAGTTGCGCGAAATCGAGGCCGCGGGTGCGGACCAGTATGCCGCGCTCTTGGCCGAAGTGGAAAAACTCACCGACGAAGAGGTGCGCGAGTTGCTGGCCAAGGAAAGCGGGGAAGCGCCGTACTGAGCGATGCGCATTCTGTTGACCGCCAACGCCTCCTACGTGCCGCCGCGCGGCGGAGCGACGCGCAGCAATCTGCTGTGGCTGGAGTACATGGCGGCGCGCGGGCACGCCTGCCGCATCGTGGCGGCCGCGCTCGCTGAAGACGCGGCCAAACGCGCGCAGATGGCCCAGGAAGGCGCGGATCGGCACACTCTGGCGCAACGCGGTGTGGAGGTGCACGAAGTCCCGGAACCGCGCGCGGCTGGCGCGCGTGCTGCGCGGGCACATCCGCGAATTCGAGCCGGACTGGGTGCTGGTATCGTCGGAAGATTTGGGGCATGCGCTGCTGCGCGAGGCGCATTTTTCGGCGCCGGGGCGCGTGGTTTATCTGGCGCATACGCCGCAGTTTTTCCCGTTCGGTCCGGCCAGTTGGAATCCCGACCCGGCCGCCGCGGAACTGGTCGCACGCGCGGCCGGCGTGGTGGCCATCGGACAGCACACGGCGGCGTATATACGCCAGCATGCGGGCCGTGAGGCGGTGGTGATTCATCCGCCGATTTACGGCAGCGGACCATTTCCGAACCTGGCGTCCTTCGACAGCGGCCTCGTAACCATGGTCAATCCGTGCGCGGTGAAGGGAATCTCGATCTTCGTGGCGCTGGCGGAGCGCTTCCCGGCATACGGCTTCGGGGTCGCTGCCCGGCTGGGGCACTACCGCCGCGGATCGCACGACGCTTGCCGCGCACCCGAACATCGCGATGCTGCCCAATTGCCGCCATATCGCGGAGTTTCTCAGCCGCACGCGCATCCTGCTGATGCCATCGCTTTGGTACGAAGGATTCGGGCTGACCGTAATGGAAGCCATGCTGCACGGCATTCCCGTTATTGCGAGCGACGCCGGCGGACTGGTGGAGGCCAAGATGGGCACTCCGTTCGTGGTCGCACGCGCCGGCCATCGAGCGGTATCGCACCGGTTTTCGACGAGCACGCATTGCCGCAGCCGGTGATCGGGCCGATGGACCTGAAGCCGTGGGAGGACGCGTTGCGCGCGCTGCTCACCGATCGCGAACTTTACGAGCATGTTTCGGCAGCTGTCGCGTGAAGCGGCGCTCGCGGTTCGTCCGCGGCCTGGATGCCGGGCGCATGCTGCAATATTTGTGCAATCGCTCGAGCCGGGCGAGGCCGTGCTTGAGCGTCCGTCACTCGGCGAACCTGTCGCCTGAGAAACGCGCGCTGCTGCTGCGGATGGCGCGCGGCCGGAAGCTCTGAATGCGGATCCTGCTGGCGCAAAACGCGCTCTACTATCCGGCCTACGGCGGCGGCGATCGTTCCAACCGCATGTTGCTGGAGGCGCTGGCAGCGCGTGGACACGTATGCCGGGTGGTGGCGCGCATCGCGCGGTTTGGCGCCGCGGGGCACGCAGCCTATCTCGACGAACTGGCCGCCCGCGCGGTTACGCCGCGAATCGTCGGCGAGGCGGCGTAGTCGTATTTCGCCGCGCGGGTGTGGAGGCGCACGTAGTCACGCGACCGCCCCAATCTGCGTGCCTACTTCTCGGCGCAGATTGCGGCGTTCCGGCCCGACGTGATCCTGGCCTCCACCGACGATCCGGCGCAACTATTGCTGGAAGTCTCCGTGCGGGCGGGAGTGCGCACGGTCTACCTGGCGCGCGCCACGCTGGCTTTGCCGTTCGGTCCGGATTGCGCCTTCCCCAGCGCGGCCAAAACGGACGTGCTGCGGCAGACCGCCGCGGTGGTGGGGGTGAGCCGGTACGTCGCCGATTACATCCGCCAGTGGAGCGGCATTCCGGCCGTATCCGTGCCGATCTCGCTGCTGGACCCGCCGCCTTATCCGGAGCTGGGCCGCTTCGAAAACGAATTCGTCACGCTGGTGAATCCGTGCGCGGTGAAGGGTATTTCCATCTTTCTGGCATTGGCGGACCGCATGCCCGAAGTACAGTTCGCAGGCGTGCCCACCTGGGGCACGACGCAGACAGATCGCGCGGCGCTAGCCAGCCGTTCCAATATCACGCTGCTCGATCCGGTGGATAACGTCGACGATATTCTCCGCCGCACGCGCGTGCTGCTGGTCCCTTCGCTGTGGGCTGAGGCGCGTCAGCCGGATCGTGGTGGAGGCCATGCTGCGCGGCGTGCCGGTGATTGCCAGCAATATCGGCGGTATCCCGGAGGCCAAGCTGGGCGTGGATTATTTGCTGCCGGTGCGGCCCATCGAAAAATACCGTGCGCAGCTCGATGAGCAGATGGTGCCGCTGGCGGACGTGCCGCCGCAGGATATTGGGCCCTGGCAGGCGGCGCTCACGAGTTTGCTCTCGGATCGGGCGCATTATGACGAGCTTTCGCGGGCTTCGCGCCAGGCGGCTTTGGCGGAGGCCGCCAGCTTGAGTGTGGAACCGTTTGAGCGAGTGCTGGAGCAGGTGAGACGGGTGGCGGGCGAAACCGCCTGCGTGGCGGGCAATGCCGGTATGCATGCGTCCGCGCTGGAGCGGCTCTCGGCCGACCGTCGCAAACTGCTGGCATTGCGGGTGCGCAGGAACCTCCGGCCCGGCCCCGTGGCTGCCGGTGCGCTCCGCCTGTTCTGCTTCCCGCATGCCGGGAGGGGGCGCGAGCCGCGTTCCATGCCTGGGCGGAGCGGCTGCCGCGATCCGTTGCGGTGCTGCCACTACGCTCGCCTCGACCCGGAGCCACCAGCATGGCCGGTCTGGTGGCGGCGCTTTGCGAGTCGATCCAGCCGCGTCTGGACGAGCCGTTCGCGTTCTTCGGGCACAGCATGGGAGCGGTGGTGGCGTTCGAACTGGCACGCCTGCTGCGGCTGCGCAATCGTCCGGCGCCGCGCATGCTGGTGGCTTCGGGCGCACGCGCGCCGCAGTTCCGCCGCGGACATGTACCGCCGCCCGAACCGAGCGAAGCGGAGTTCGTGGAAGCGTTGCGGCGCTTGCAAGGCACTCCGCCCGAAGTTCTCGCCGATCCCGAACTCCTGCGAGTGATTTTGCCCGCGCTGCGTGAGGATGCCGCCATTTACCGGAATTACGTCTATGCCGAGGAGCCGCCGCTCGATTGTCCGATTCGCGCTTACGGGGGCAGCCGACGATCCGAACGTGCGGCCGGAGCATCTGGCAGCTTGGGCAGTTGAGACTACGGCAGCGTTCACAGTGCGCATGTTTCCCGGGGGCCACTTCTATCTACAAAGTCACCGTCCGGAGTTTCTGACGGCTCTGGCGCGGGATCTGACGCTGGACTGACCGAATCCGCTTGGTGCGGTCTTATACTCTCGCTTTCATGTACCGGTTTTGAGAGTATCTGCGTCTTATAGGGTTTGATGAAGGCAGATACTTAACATGCGCTTAACATCCTTCTCACTTCTCCTATCTTTCGTGGCGGCGAGCCTTGCTTGGATGCCGGCGGCCGCCGCACCTACTCGCGCGGCAAGTGCCACGCACTGGATCGTGCTACTGACGGAGAAGCCGGTCGCTGAGCAGTATCCGGGAAGAATCGAGAAAATCCGCGACACCGCCGCGCCTTACCGGTTGCATCTGCAGCAGGTTCAGGCAGGTCTGCGTCCCCAGATCGAAGGCATGCATGTGCGCGTAACCGGCGCGTTGCAGCACCTGTTGAACGGCATCTTCGTGGTGGCTACACCGGCGCAGGCCGCGTCGCTGCGTAAACTGCCGGGTGTGAAAGCCGTGGTGCCCATGGTGCAGTTTCGCAAAGCGGACCAACTGAGCATGAGCAATGTACAAGCCGCCTGGAGTGCATCGGGAATCGGCGGCGAGTCGAACGCGGGCGCTGGCATCAAAATCGGGATTATCGATTCTGGCATTGACAATACGCATCCGGCGTTTCAGGATTCTTCGCTCCCCACGCCCAGCGGCCCGGTGACTTACCCCGTCTGTAATGTGCCGCCGTCGGACTGCCCAACTCTGCCTTCCCAGTGCGCATATACGAACAATAAGATCATCGTCGCCCGCAGCTATGTATGTGAGATCGTCGATTCAGACGTGTCGCCTGTCGCGCCGAACACGGCGGCGCAGTCGCGGCCGGATGACCTTTCGGCGCGCGACCTGGACGGCCATGGCACTGGGGTAGCATCCGTGGCGGCTGGAGTTCAGACCACTTACAACGGGACTACTATCTCGGGTGTGGCGCCCAAGGCATATCTGGGCAACTACAAAGTATTCGGATCCGACGATACGAACCCGAACGGCATTGGAAATATTTACCAGGCGCTGGAGGATGCCGTTACCGACGGGATGGATGTCGTCAACTTGTCGTCGGGCAGTCCCGCCTATTTCAGCGGACCACTGGATACTGACTCGACTAACTGTCCTAACACGGGCCTGCCCAACTCGCCGATTCCGATCCCCAGCGACGCCTGCGACGCGTTTGCCTATGAAGTGGAGAACGCCATGGACAATGCGCTGGTGACGGTGGTGGTAGCGGCCGGCAATCAGGGCGACTTGGGCTATCAGTTCAATTTTGGCTGCGGATCGCCGCCGTGCGACAACTATTCGGCGCCCACTTTCAGTACCATCAGTTCGCCGGCGTATGCGCCATCCGCCATTGCCGTGGGCGGCATCCAGAATGACGTCACTTATGTCCAGCAGGTGGAAGTCTCGGGTCTGGCACCAATTGACGCTTACGAGAGCTACGATGGGCCGCCTCCGGACGCGCCGCTTACGGCGCCTTTAGCTGACGCCACGAAAACTGCAGGCAGCCTCTGCAACGCCGCCGGCCCGACGACGTTCTCGGGCGAAATAGTGCTGGTCGGCCAAGGGACCTGCCCCGACGTCACCATGGTGACCAACGCGCAGACTGCGGGGGCCGTGGGCGTTATCGAGATTGCCGATTCCACCCAGGTGGAGGTTTTCCCGTACGGCCTTTCCGGCACGTTTATTCCAACGTTCATCGTAGGCCAGACCGACGGCGCGACCCTGCAGAGTTACGCCGCCGGCAATTCCGGCGCGGCCGCCACTATGGATCCCAAGCCGTACCAGGTGACCGCAACGTCCCAGGGCCTCGCGCCTTATTCGGTGGCATCCTTCTCGTCGCGCGGTCCGGTAAATGAGACGGGCGCGCTCAAACCTGACTTAGTGGCTGTAGCTACTGACTTCCTGATTCCGACGCAAAGCTACGATCCCGAAGGAGAGTTATTCAACTTCGCGGGATACGGAACCACACAGGGAACCAGTTTCGCCACTCCTATGGTCGCCGGAAGCGCCGCTCTGGTGAAACAGGCCAATCCCAGTTTGACGCCGCTGCAAATCAAGTCAGCGCTGGTGAATAGCGCGGTCCTGACCAACCTGACCACATCGGACACCAGCGCGCAGGCGTCTGTTACTGAGGTGGGGGCCGGACTGTTGCAGACCCAAAATGCGGTGAAGTCCACTGTACAAGTGGTGCCGTCCTCAGTGTCTTTCGGGATGACGGGCATATCGCTGGTCACCTCCGTGCCGTTGACAGTCTATAATACGAGCGCCAGTCCAGTCACTTTGACGGCGAGCGTTGTCCAGAGCGCCGGATACTCGAACGCCACGGACCAGGTTTCCGTCAGTCCTTCCGCTATAAACATACCTGCGAATAGCAATACTAATGTGACCGTGAATCTTACCGGGGGCTCGCCGGCGCCCGGCCGCTACGAAGGCGTGATTCAGTTGAGCGGCGGTCCGGTACCACTGGCCGTGCCTTATATGTACATCGCCGGCTACACCGCCGGTAACGGCGTACCTTACGATGTAATTCCGCTCAATGCGACCCAGCCGGGCCAGGGTTACGTTGCGTTCGATGGCGCACAGGGCGCCTATCTTCCATGGTGGTATGCGCCGTGCGAGAACCTGAACAATAGTTGCGTAAATGATTACGGGCCAATTGCGGTCCAGGTGATCGATCAGTACGGTGCGCCGGTGGCCAATTTCCCGGTTACATGGGGAGTGACGGCAGGCAGCGGAGCAATTGATGTGGCTAACTCCGACAGCGTTACGAACCAGAATGGGATTGCCGGTGCGGCGGTATATCTGGGCGCAGCGGGCTCACAGGAGTTTGCCGTGGACGTGAATGGGATGATACTCCCGTTCGATGGATATGCGCGCGTGCCTCCAGTTATTAATACGGGCGGTGTGGTGGATGCCGCCAGTTTCACAGTTGGCAAAGCGGTGGCCCCTGGCTCTTGGATTTCGGTCTTCGGGCAGAACCTGACGGACACGACCCAGGGCTTCAATGGAGTAAACGAGGCCTTCGCCAATTGCGGCGCGTGTAACGTGGCGAACCAGGCTCTGCCGATGGGTATCGACGGCGCGGCGTTCAGCTTCGACAATTCGAGCCAAAGCCTGCCGGGACGCTTGAATTATGTAAGCCCGGTGCAAATCAATCTTCAAGTGCCTTGGGATCTGACTGGCAGTTCCGCCATCGTGAAGGTGATCGTCAACTATACGTACAGTGCGGAGTATACTCTTCCGTTAGCAACCTATTCACCGGGATTCTTTGTAATTGACTTGGCTAATGATGTAGCGGCACTGGACCAGAACTATCAGCTGGTCGATTCGAGCAACCCGGTAGCACGCGGATCATATGTACAGTTGTATCTGAACGGGTTGGGTCCGGTGACGAATCAGCCGGGCGATGGATTGGCGGCGCCGTCCAATCCGAATGCGTTGGCGCAGACCATGGCGACGCCCACAATCACGATCGGCGGGCAGGCAGCGCCCGGCTCGTTCAGTGGGCTGGCGCCGGGATTCGTCAGCTTGTACCAGGTGAACGTGCAGGTGCCCACTGGCATATCGGCCGGGGCCCAACCGATCACGTGCAGTATCGGTGGGGTTAGCGCCAAGACTGCGCAATTGTATGTGAAGTAGCTTGCGCGGAAGCCTGAGGCCTGGGGTCCGCGCGAGGCAGGATTTCGACTTCCCGTGGGAGGTGCCCGAGCGTCCTCCAAGATTGTTCGAGGTCCAGCGGCAGTCCCATCGTTGCGGGGTACCGCGTGATATCGGAAATGCCCGTGCCGATTTTCGTCCGTACACCAGGAAGTCGCGCCGCGACGGTAGGGGGTCTTCGCCTGTGTTACTGTCGGAATTAGGATGGCGAAGTTTCTGTTTGGCCTGATTACCGGCGTAATTCTTTGCGTCGTGGCGTTGTTCCTGATCTTCTTCGCATTGGCGCGAACCTTTCGCGAAAGCGCGCCCGCCGTGGCACAGAACTCGGTGCTGCAGCTACAGCTTTCGGATGACATTCCGGAGAGGCCGCCGGTGGAGGTCCCTTTCGGAGCTTTGGCGGAGCGCAGCGCGCCCACCGTCACCAGCGTCTGGCTGATGCTGCGCGAGGCAGCCGTGGATGGGCGGATTAAGGCAGTGGCGCTGGAGCCGCAGTCGCTAAGCATGGGCTGGGGCAAGCTGGAGGAATTCCGCGCCGACCTGGAGCGGTTCAAGAGGTCCGGCAAACCTCTCTATGCCTTCCTCAAGACCCCTGGCGCGCGCGAGTATTACCTTGCGTCCACCGCCGATCGTGTTTATCTCGGCCCCACGGATTGGCTCGACCTGAAGGGCATGCGCGTGGAAACGATGTACTTCAAAAAGACGCTGGATAAACTGGGCGTGGGTGTGCAGGTCGAGCACGATGGAAAGTACAAGGACTTCGGCGATATGTTCACCCGCACTTCGATGAGTCCGGAGACGCGCGAAGTGTTGACCTCGGTGGTGGACGACCTGTATGGTAACGAGCTGGCCGACATAGCGCGCGCCCGCAAAAAGAACCCCGACGATATGCGCACGCTGGTGGATCAGGGACCGTTTCTGGCCAACGACGCGTTGCACGATGGCCTGGTGGACGAACTGCGCTATGAAGATCAAATGTTCTCCGACCTGCAGCAGAAGGTGAACTTCGGCGAGTTGCATAAGATCTCGAGCGGCACGTACCAGAAGATACCGGCGGATTCACTGGGCCTGACTGGGCATCATCGCATCGCCATGATGGTGGGCGACGGTACCATAACGCGCGGATCCGCCAACGACGATGGCGTTTCCGACGAGGGTATCCAGGCCAGCGGATTCAACCGGCAATTGCGCCGCATAGCCAGCGATTCAAGCGTGGATGGCGTAGTGGTGCGCATCGATTCGCCGGGTGGCGATGCGGTGGCTTCCGACGAGATCTGGCGCGAGATGAACCTGCTGAGCAAGAAGAAGCCGCTGGTAATCTCCATGTCCGATACGGCGGCATCCGGCGGCTACTACATGGCCATGACGGGCGATCCCATCGTAGCTTACCCCGGCACTCTCACCGGTTCCATCGGCGTAGTGTTCGGCAAGCCCGATCTGCACGGCCTTTATGACAAGCTGGGAGTCGATAAGGATACGATCTCGCGCGGCCGCTTCGAAAACATAGATTCGGATTACACCACGCTTTCGCCCGCGGAGCTGGCCAAGTTGAAGGAAGGCATCGACGCGAATTATCACGATTTCGTAGCGAAAGTAGCGCAGGCCCGCCACCGCCCGTTCGATCAGATCGAACCGCTGGCGCAGGGGCGCGTCTGGCTGGGCGACCAGGCCAAATCGAACGGGCTGGTGGATGAGTTAGGCGGCATCGAGCGGGCGCTCGAACTGGTGAAGCAGAAGGCCAGGATACCGGCTTCTGAGAACGTCACGATCGTAATGTACCCGCCGCGGCGCAGCATTCTGGACGTGCTGTTCGGTCGGGCGGCGGACAGCATGACGGAGTCGCGTCTCGAGCGTCTGCTTAAGGCTTGGCCGCCGGAATTGTGGGCCCACGGCGGGCTGTTCCGCATCATCCCGTTTACCCTGACGGTGCGATAGGAACCTATGGCTGGTGGCTGGCGGTTCTGCTATCCTGCTGAATATTGCGGAGGGTAACCATGCGCAACTGGCGATCGCTAGCCATGATCCTCGCCGTGGCTTTCCTGCCGGTGCACGCGGAAGACTGGCCGCAATGGCGGGGGCCTTCCATGAATGGCATCAGCAATGAAAAAGACCTCCCGCTACATTGGAGCGCTACGGAGAACATCGCCTGGAAATTGGGAATGCCCTCCCGTTCGGGAGCTACGCCGATTGTCTGGGGAAACCGCGTTTTTCTCAACGTGGCGGAGGGCGATAGCCTGTACCTGTGGTGCGTCGACAAAACCAAGGGCACGCAGGTCTGGAAGAAGTTCATCGCCGCCGGCAATTACAAAATCAACAAGCAGAACATGTCGTCGCCGTCGCCCGTCACAGACGGCCAAAACGTCTACGCCATGACGGGCGTCGGCGTGCTGAAGAGCTTTGATTTCCAAGGCGATGAATTGTGGGTGCGCGACATACAGAAAGATTACGGCAAGTTCGGCCTCAACTGGGGCTATGCCTCTTCTCCGCTGCTGTACCAGGACGCGCTGTACGTGCAGGTGCTGCATGGTATGCGGACGCACGATCCGTCGTACATCCTGCGCATCGACAAGAAGACCGGCAAGACCGTGTGGCGCACCGTCCGGCCGACGGATGCAATCCGCGAGTCGCCCGATTCCTACACTACACCAGCGCTGCTGCGCTATGGCGATCACGTGGAGATCGTAGTTACCGGCGGAGATTGCATCACGGGCCACGATCCGGCTACCGGCGCGGAATTGTGGCGCGCCACAGGATTCAATCCGAACAACGACCCCGCGCATCGCATCATCGCTTCGCCGGTGGTGTACGGCGATGTGGTGTACGCACCCACGCGGGTGAAGCCGTTGATCGCCTTCCGCGCCGGTGGGCGGGGCGATGTTTCGCAATCGCACAAATTGTGGGAGTTCATGAACGGGCCGGATGTGCCCTCACCGGTCTCCGATGGTCAATATTTTTACTCGGTTAACGATCGCGGCATCCTCTGGTGCCTGAATGCCAAGACCGGCGAGGAAATCTGGGGCGGCAAGCGCATCAAGCCCGGCACTTACAGTTCGTCGCTGGTGTTGGCGGACGGTAAGATTTATGTCACCAACGAAGAGGGCTTGACTACGGTGGTCAAGGCCGGCCCGCAATTCGAGGTTCTGGCGGAGAACGACCTAAACGATTATACGCTCAGTTCGCCGGCAATCTCGGATGGCCACATCCTGATACGGACCGAGAAGTTTCTCTACTCGATCGGCAGGTAGCGCGTCGGCGCGTTTTATGCCATTGTATTTTCCGATACCTGGACGTTTGCCTCGCGGAGCGATCCGGATTACGCTGCTCTTGTTCAGCGCGCGGCCATGCCGCCAGGAGGTTAAATGATCAAGACGCGTTTCCCGTTGTGGGCCTTTCGGGTAGGTCTCATGTTCGCGGTCGTTCCAGGTATTCCATCCTTCGCACAAAACGCCCCGCCGCCTAAGATACTCGGCGGGTTCTTCGAAGAGTGGAGTATCTATTATGCCGGCTACAACGTCGCCAATTTGCAGCAGAATGGGGTCGCCAACCAGCTGACTCATTTGTTTTACGCATTCGCGAATGTGAGTAGCCCGCCCGGATGCGCGATCGCAGATGCCTATGCGGATTACCAGGACCCTTATCTTCCAAGCGTCAGCGGTACTCCTTACCCGGGGCCGCTCTACGGGAACTTCGCGGCCATCCAACAGCTTGAGCAACTTCACCCGAATATGAAAGTTCTTATATCCATTGGCGGCGCTTCGTCCACCAATGCGGCGAATTTCTCCACCGCCGCCAGTACAGCCCAGGGGCGGCACCAGCTCGCCTCTTCCTGCATCGACATGTTTATCAAGGGAAACATCGCACCGGGAATCACCGCGCCGGGCCTGTTCGACGGATTCAACATCGATTGGGAATTCCCGGGTTCCACCGACACCTCGAATTTCACCGCCTTGCTCTACGAATTCCGCAAGCAATTGACACAGCTTTCCGCCACCACGGGCAAGACCTACTACTTGTCATTCTTCGGACCGGCGGGGACATCCAACATCGCCAACATCAACCTGACGCAGGCGTCTAAGCCAGTGGACTTCATCACGGTTCAGGGCTACGACCTGAACGGACCATGGGAAACGGTCACCAACGAAGCATCGTCGCTATTTGACGACAAGCACGATCCCAATTTCGGGCAAGACCTGGATGACAACAGCGTTTTGAACATTTATCTCACAGCCGGTGTGCCTGCCGCGAAGTTCTTACTGGGATTGCCGCTTTATGGCGATGGTTGGACGGGCGCGCCGGACGTGAATAATGGCCTCTATCAGACCTCGACTGCTTCCGCTCCCGTTCCGCTGGCGAATGGCACAGGCCTCTGCCCCGACCCGAGTAGCGATCCGCCCGGATGCGATCCGCTTTTGACCGCGGGCCTGGCCACCTATGCAACGCTGGAGAATCTGAAGGCGAACGGCTACACGCAATACTTCGATTCGCAAAGAGTGGCGGCGTACCTGTTCGATTCAACGCCCGGCACGTTTTACAGCTTCGATGACCCTGAGACGGCCACGTTGAAGATGCATTACGTGCTGAATCAGGCGCTGGGTGGCGCTTACGTCTGGGCAGTGAAGGACGACGATACGAACGGCACAATGGTGAAGACCATGGCGAAGGGTTTAGGCCAGTAGAATTGTGGGGCAGGCCTCGGGCTTGCCCCAGCTTGCCTACGAAGGCTTATAGTACAGCACGATCCCGCCGCCCAGCGCTGCCAGCAGGAACCCGACATACAGCAGCGGGTGCGGTGCGTTTTTCGGCGGATGCATGGCCATCGAGACCAGCACATTGACCAGTGGTGCGCCTCCGAAAACCAGCGGCATTACGAAATTGGGAACGCCGCCCGCCTTGAACGACCAGATGATGCAGACCGCGCCCAGGGCGCCCAGGGCGCCGCCGATAAACGACCAGACCGATCCGCCCGTGTTGAAGCCGCTGAGTCCGCCCTGCGGCGCCAGTCCAGCTACCGGCACCAGCACACCGATCAGGAAATATGCGAACCCCACGCACAGCAGGGCCTTCAGCGGATTGCCAAGCTGCGTTTGTCCCTTGTGCAATGCGGGTCCATAAACGCCCCACGAGAGCACCGCGCCAATTACAAAAACGACCCACATTTTCGAACGCTTCCCCTCTCTTTTTTTAGTTGCCACCGCGCCTTGTTCCATACGAATGAAATCCTCTGCCCGTCTATGCCATACTACCTGAAAACTCCCAAAGCATGAGGACACCTTAAAACATGGCCCAATCGCCAGCCGCCGCAACCGCTCACCGACTCACGTTCGTCGAATGGGTCATCTGCGCCATTGCCGCCATCGGCTTCGCATTCGACACCTATGCTTTGCTGGTGTTGCCGCTGATCGTCGGACCTGCGCTGACGGACCTGGCCCATCTCAAACCGGGAACGCCTGAGTTCAATTCCTGGGTAGGCCTGTTGTTCTACGTACCCGCAGTCGCGGGCGGCATCTTCGGTTTGCTCGGCGGATATTTGACAGACCTCCTGGGCCGGCGCCGCATCCTGGTCTGGAGCATACTGCTATACGCCTTCTCGGCACTGGCGTCCGGATATGCAACGTCGGCGGGCATGCTCCTGGCGCTGCGCTGCACAACCTTTATCGGTGTCTCGGTTGAGTTTGTAGCTGCCGTGGCCTGGCTGGCGGAATTGTTCCCGGACGCCAAACAGCGCGAATCCGTGCTCGGATACACGCAGGCGTTTTCGTCGATCGGCGGACTGCTTATCAGCGGCGCCTACGGATTCGCGGCCACTCACTCCAATTCGTGGCCGGCCATCTACGGCGGACACGAAGCCTGGCGCTACACGTTGATCTCCGGCCTGATTCCGGCGATTCCGTTGATGGTCATTCGTCCATTCCTGCCGGAGTCACCCGTATGGCGGGAAAAGAAACTGCGCGGAACGCTGGAGCGGCCCAGCATCGCCGAGCTGTTCCGGCCGGAGTATCGCCGGACCACCCTCGTGACCACGTTGATGTTCGCGTGCAGCTACGGCGCGGCTTTCGGCGCTATACAGCATATTCCCCGTATTGTCCCGGGACTGCCGCAAGTGTTGCATCTGGCTAGGCCGGTACAGCAGCACATCGTGGCCAACGTGCAACTTCTGCAGGAGACGGGCGGGCTTCTGGGCCGGGTGATACTGGCGTTCCTGGCGATTCGTATCGTCAGCCGCCGGCTGCTGCTGCGCGTTTTTCAGCTTCCGGGATTGTTTCTGGTGCCGTTCGTATTCCTCTATCCGGCGGTTCACGACCTCGGAATGGTGAAGATCGGGATTTTCCTGGCTGGTCTGCTCACGGTGGCGCAGTTCAGCTTTTGGGGAAATTATTTGCCCCGAATGTACCCTACGCACCTGCGCGGCACGGGCGAGAGCTTTGCGGCGAATATTGGAGGCCGGATGATCGGCACCTCCGCCGCATTACTCACTACCCAACTGGCCAACGTGATGCCGGGCTTGACACCGTTCACCAAATTGGCTTATGCCGCGAGCGCGGTGGCCCTGCTGGTTTACGCGGTTGGTTTTGTGTCGAGTTTCTGGCTGCCGGAACCCAGCCAGGACAAGTTGCCGGAGTAGGTAAGCCGTGGCGCACGAAGCCTGCGCCACTTCTACGATCCGGCCGACCCGGTCAGCGCCACGCGGACCAGCTGGCTGCGCCGGCGTACGCCGGACTTGCGAAAGACTTCCCGCAAGATGCTCTTGGCGGCGCCCTCGGATATCCCAACCTGCGCAGCGATGGCTTTGTTGGTAAGGCCGTCGAGCACTCCCTCGAGTATCTGTTGCTCGCGTTTCGTGAGCAGACCGTGCAGGGCCAGGTTCTGCCGCGCGCCCATCGAGCCAGCCAGGAGCTGGAGAACTTCCAGGTCTATCCAGGCTTCGCCGGCCGCGACTTGCCGTATGGCTCGCGGCAGACTATCGAGCGAATTGCGCTTGCGGAATACGCCGGAGGCGCCGGCGCGCAAGGGCATGATGAGTCCGGCTGTGTCTCTCTCGGAAGCCAGCATCAGAATCTTCCCCTGGTACCCGTTCTGGCGGGCTTCCGATATGAACTGTGCGCTCTGGCCGCCCAGGTCGTCGCTATCCAACAGAACTACATCCACGGGCGAACTGCGCAGGGCTTCCAGACCTTCGGCCGCGCTGCCGCACTCGGCGGTAATTTCAAACTCGGGTTCCAAGCGGAGCTGACGGGCGAGGCTTTCCCGAACCAACACGTAATCGACCAGCAACAGAAGATGTATGCGCTCCATCATCGCGTCTCGTAAGCTACAAATAAATCGATAACAAGTTATAAAGAAGTTACTAGCGTTACCGGAACGAGTCGAGCGGACAAACTTTGTGTTAACACATTGTCCAATATGAGCCGAGCGAAAAGCCGCCGGTTGACTTAAAGATAGGGGCGTAGTGTCCGAAAGATCTGCCGCGCGCGTCCGAAAGGTTTATCTATCTTCTGCGAACGGTCCCTCCGAATGCGCAACAAAGATAGTCGCGGCTGCTTGAAAGATAACTGGCGTCCGCCAGCGCGGCGGTCCTAAGCTGAAATCAGCACTCTCCCTGAGATGATCCGCCGATTTGTCGATTTTGCCCTGAACAACCGTTTTCTGGTGTTGGCGCTGGCTGTTCTGCTATTCGCCTGGGGCGTGATCTCGTTCCGCAACCTGCCTATCGAAGCCTATCCTGACGTCGCCAACAACTATGTGCAAGTGATCACGCAGTGGCCGGGCATCGCCGCCGAAGAAGTCGAGCAGCAGGTCACCATCCCCCTTGAGATCGTGATGAACGGCCTGCCGCATTTGACGCACCTGCGCTCCGTGTCACTGTTCGGGCTTTCCAGCCTGATGCTGATTTTTGACGACGAATCCGACAACGCCTGGAACCGGCAAAAGGTATTGGAGCGGCTTGCCCAAGTCACGCTGCCCGCCAACCTTCAGCCGCAGATGGGCACCGACTATAGCCCGGTGGGACAGATCATGTTCTACACGCTGACCAGCACCAATCCGGAATACGACGTGATGGAGCTGAAGGCGCTCGAAGACTGGGTGCTCGAGAAACAGTTCAAATCCGTACCGAACGTGGTGGACGTTTCCAGTTTTGGCGGGCCGACCAAGGAATACCAAGTGCAGGTGGATCCCAACCAGTTGGTGTCGCATGGCCTGAGCATCGGCGCCGTGGAGCAGCAACTTTCGAACAATAATGTGAATGCCGGCGGGAGCTTCATCCAGGAGGGACTGCAACAGATCAACGTGCGCGCGGTTGGAATGGTGAAATCTGTTGATGATATCGCGGAGACGGTGATCAAGGCCCAAAATGGCACGCCTTTGCGGGTCGGCGATCTGGGTGTGGTGGCGCAAGGGCCGAAGATCCGGCTGGGCCAGTTCGCGAAGTCGATTCACCGCGCCGACGGCAAGATCCTGGACGATGACGACGTGGTTTCAGGCATCGTGCTGTTGCGCAAAGGCGCGCGCGCCGACGAAACTCTGGATCTCATCCACAAGAAGATTGCGGACCTGAACAGCCATATTCTGCCGAAGGGCGTCAAGGTGGTTCCGTTCCTGGACCGCAGCGATCTGGTGCACTTCACCACTCATACGGTGCTGCACAACCTGACGGAGGGTATTATCCTGGTCTCGATCATTCTCTTCATGTTTCTCGGAAATGCCCGTGGCGCACTCATCGTGGCATTGACCATTCCGTTCTCGCTGTTGTTCGCGGCGATCTGTCTGGACCTGCGGCAGATTCCAGCGAACCTGCTTTCACTGGGTGCCCTGGATTTCGGCATGGTGGTGGACGGGGCGGTGGTCATGGTGGAAAACATCGTGCGCCATTTGGGCCGCGCGAGCGACAACTACAAATCGCCGATGGACAGCATCCGCGAGGCGGCGCATGAGGTGCAGCGGCCCGTCTTCTATGCGATTGGGATCATCATTACGGCCTACCTCCCGATCTTCACGCTGCAATCCGTGGAAGGGCGTTTGTTCAAGCCGATGGCCTGGACGGTAGCTTTTGCGCTACTGGGCGCATTGACTTTCTCCATGCTGCTGGCGCCGGTGCTGGCGAGTCTCCTGTTTCGGCGGAACGTGCGCGAGTGGCGTAATCCCGCGCTGAACCTGCTCACGGCGGGATACCGCAAGGCGGTGGGCTGGGCCATTCGCGAGCGATGGGTTACGGTCGGGGCGGCCGCCCTGAGCCTGGCCGCCGTAGTCTATCTGGCCACCAGCGGCGTAATCGGCTCGGAGTTTCTGCCGCATCTGGACGAGGGCGCCATCTGGGTCCGCGGCACGCTGGCGCCCAGCACCGGGCCGGACGAAGGCGTCAGCGTGGCGAATTGGGCGCGATTGAAACTGGCGTCTTTTCCCGAAGTGACCGCCGCTACCAGCCAGGTGGGCCGGCCGGACGATGGTACGGATACGACCGGCTTTTTCGATACGGAATACTTCGTAGACCTGAAACCCAAAGAGCATTGGCGGCCGGTCTTTCACCAGAATAAGGAAGAATTGATCGGGGCCATGGATCGCGAGCTGGAGAAAATGCCGGGCGTAATCTGGAATTTCTCGCAGCCGATTGCGGACAACATGGAAGAGGCGGTCAGCGGCGTGAAGGGTCAACTGGCCACCAAGATTTACGGAGACGACCTGGCAACGCTGGAGGACAAGGGCGCGGAAGTGGTGGAAGTGATGCGGCGCATCCCCGGCATCGAGGACCTGGGACTGTTGCAGGTGCGCGGGCAGCCTAACCTCGACTTCACGGTGGACCGCAAACAAGCTGCCCGCTATCAGATCAACGCAGCGGACGTCGAGGACGCCATCCAGACAGCGGTGGGCGGCAGTGCCCTCACGCAGGTGTTGAAAGGCGAGCAACGCTTCGACCTGGTGATGCGCTATCTGCCGCAGTACCGCGATACGCGCGAAGCAATTCAGGGCATTCGCCTGCTGGCGCCTTCGAACGAGCGCGTTTCGCTCGCGCAACTCTGCCAGGTCGGCACCCGGGACGGAGCATCGGAAATCTACCGCGAAGGCAACTCGCGTTACGTAGCCATCAAGTACAGCGTACGCGGGCGGGACCTGGGCGGTGCGGTGGAGGAAGCCATCCACAAAGTGGATCGGCAGGTGAAGCTGCCCAACGGATACGAGGTGAGCTGGGAAGGCGAGTACCAGAGCGAGAAGCGCTCCGCACGGCGGCTGTCGATGATCGTGCCCATCACCGTGCTGATCATCTTCGTCATCCTCTACACCATGTTCCATTCTTTCAAGTGGGCGACGCTCATCCTGGCGAACGTGGCCATGGCGCGTATGGGCGGGCTGCTGGCGTTATTGATCACGCGCACCAACTTCAGCGTGTCGTCGGGTGTCGGCTTTCTGGCTCTGTTTGGCGTGTCGGTGCAGACGGGCGTGATCATGCTGGAGTACATGAATCAGCTTGCGCGCGCGCGGAAGGACCATCGAGGATTCCGCGATCGAAGGCGCGGTGCTGAGGCTGCGCCCCATCATGATGACCATGCTGGTGGCGACGCTGGGGCTGCTGCCGGCCGCGCTCTCGCACGCCATAGGCTCCGATTCCCAGCGGCCTTCGCCCGCCGGTGCGCACGGCGGCTGTCGATGATCGTGCCCATCACCGTGCTGATCATCTTCGTGATCCTCTACACCATGTTCCATTCTTTCAAGTGGGCGGCGCTCATCCTGGCGAACGTGGCCATGGCGCCTATGGGCGGGCTGCTGGCGTTATTGATCACGCGCACCAACTTCAGCGTGTCTTCCGGTGTCGGCTTTCTGGCTCTGTTTGGCGTCTCGGTCCAGACCGGAGTCATCATGCTGGAGTATATGAACCAGTTGCGCGCGCGCGGACGAACCATCGTGGATTCCGCGATCGAAGGCGCGGTGCTGCGGCTGCGCCCCATCATGATGACCATGCTGGTAGCCACGCTGGGGCTGTTGCCGGCCGCGCTGTCGCACGCCATAGGGTCTGATTCCCAGCGGCCCTTCGCCATCGTCATCGTAGGCGGACTAATCGCGGCCCTGGTGATGAGCATTTTTCTTCTCCCCACCTTGTATGTGTGGGTGGCGGGAGAGCGCGATGTGCTGCCGGAGGCGGAGCTTGATGCAGAGGTTTGAGAACTGGGCCACCCAGCGCTGGCCGGGATGGCTTTTGAACGGCGGTTGGGTTTTGTTCGCGATCGCCTGCGTGAATAGCGCGCGGCTTCCGGTGGA
Source organism: Bryobacterales bacterium (assembly GCA_963818855.1). Taxonomy (GTDB): domain Bacteria; phylum Acidobacteriota; class Terriglobia; order Bryobacterales; family Bryobacteraceae; genus Bog-159. Next base: position 137,375 of record CAWFUH010000005.1, read on the forward strand.
AGCCTTACTGGCCGGCCCGGGAATGATGCTTGCGGCGGTCGCGGTAAAGGAAGCGATTAAGCGCGAGTCACGCTAGCCCCACCGCACACTAGGTCTTACAAGTGCCGTTGCCAAAGGCGAAATTATAGAAAGTCTGTTGCGCGGTAGCCAACGCCTGGCTCAGGGGAGCGCCGTTCGTACCGTTGCCGGTAAGCGGCCGGTTCAGTTCGCTCCCCACCAGCCCGGTTCCGGGCGGTCCCCAAGTGCCTAATACTTGCGTATAGTTTGCGATAGTCACTTGGGAAGCCGGGTTAGTAAAGTCATTTCCCAGCTCGTGGGCATTGTTAGCGCCCGCCGGATTGTAGTCGTAGAACTCGCCCTGCGGCGTCAGAGTGTTGGGGTAAGTCGTACACTTCGACCAGTTATAGTAGTAGCATAACTTACCGCCGATTTGACCAGCGGCGGCATCCTGCTTAGTCCGCATACATACTACGTGCGCGAACGTGGTAGCATCGCTGGCTGCCAGTTCGTCGAACGTGGACAGGATATAAGGCAGACTTACGGGCGCCGGCGCCACACGCGTTTCGCTGCTGTTAGTGCGCAAGAAATTCCAGATCGATTGCCGGGTGGTCAGGTTCGGATAGTCTTTCTTCCATATCCCCAATCCTTTACTCACCAGGTCGCAAGCCAGGCCGAAGAAGTCCACCGCGGAGCACATCTGGCCCATAGCGATCGAACCGGTCTGTTTGGGGAACTGCACGCTCAGCGGGACGCGGATGCCTTCGTCATAGGCGGCCCAGCCTTTGGTGTGAAGGCCGTGCGAACCTGCATACTCGCCGTGATCGGACAGGAAAATGATGATAGTGTTATCCGCAAACGCAGAGTTGGCTAAGGCGTCCAGGACCGCGCCCACCGCCTTATCCACCCAATTCTGTAGCCAGAAGTATTGATTCAGGAAAAGCACCCAGTTCGTGACCTGACCTACGGTCGCATTTTCGTGTTCCAGGAGCGCGTACTGCAGGGTGGGCTTGGACTTTACGGTGTTCAGATCCTCATAATTCCAGGGACTCGGATCTCCTGTATAGAACGAGGGAGGCGTTCCAGGCGGGGGCGGAAACCATACTGGCGGCACAGGGATACCGGCGGGTGGCACCCAGGGTGTCGGGCCGGGCTCAAAAAATGCGGGAGCGAAGCAGATGTCATGGGGATTGATCAGGCTGACCGTGGCGCACCACGGAGTCTTGGGCGCGCCGGTAGTGGGCGCTTGACCCTCAATCCACCCTTGGAAATCGTCGGCAATCTGCAAGTCGTTGGCCCACTCGGCCCCATCGGACATCCCACCCACGGTCCCCTCGTTTGCAGCCCCGTTAGGCGACGGATTATATGGTGGCACTCCCCCGGGATACGTTCTGGTATTGAATCCGTATGGGAGCAGGGGATTCGCACTGCGCGCGAGGGACAGGTGCCACTTTCCAAACCACCACATGTTGCCGCCGTACGCCTTATTGATCTGCGGAATCGCGGTCGCCCACGTAGGATAAGCAGTATTCAGCGGCGGGCCGGCGCCGGTATCGTCGGTGTTATAGATGGCGGTTTGCGGCGCGTAAAGGCCGGTGAGAATGGTGGACCGGCTCGGAGTGCAGTTATTCGCGCAGGCGTAGTACTGCGAGAAATTGTAAGCTTTGTTCTGGATGCGGCCGACGATGTTGGGCAGAACCGTTTGGCCCAGCGTCCCGATCTGGTTTTTGCTCAACCACACCGGTTGCCGCATTTGATCCACCATGATGATCAAAATGTTCGGATTATAGATGAGCGGCGCAGGCGTCCAGGGTTCGCCCGCGGCCTCAGCTTGGCGGGCACCCAGACCCGCGGCGCCCACCAGCGCACCCGCCCCCAGGCGGCTCAGGAATTGCCGGCGGTTGAAATCTTCAGATTGTGGCACGGTATTTCTCTCCGATCTGGCGCGATTCGACGATCACTTTACAATTATGAGTATACACGTAGGGCGAAAGTCAGTCTGTGATTGCATCCGCGATTGCAAGCAGTACGGTACTATACTGGCCGGCGAGTGAAGGTTGTCGTAACTGTGGTTAACGTCGTGCTTCACGCCAGATGCTTTGCCAGGAACGGTAAGCCCTCTGTGCCACAGAACGAGTGGACATCATTGAAGACCTGCTGCTGGGCCAGGGGCACCGCGTCGAATACTTCATACACCTTCTGCACACGCGCGAAACTGGCCTTACTCGCTTCAATGGGAAAGATGTCGTCCTTAATGCCGGATTCCACAAAGAGCGGGCGTGGTGCAATGAGCCCCGCCACGTCGTACATCTCAGCCCAATTCAGAATTCCGGGGACATAGTTATCGATGCAGTGCGAGAGGCTCATAATACTGTCGCGGAACGTATTGAGATAGCCGCTGATCATGGCGGCACGGATCCGGGGTTCGAGGGCCGCGGAAAAGGTGGTGACGGTGCCGCCTCCGGAGATGCCCATGCAGCCGACGCGCCGCCGGTCGATTTCCGCTCTCGTTTCGATCCAGTCCAGAGTGCGCGTCACATCGTAGACGCGCCAGCCGATCATGGTCTGACCGAGCAGCAGCGCCGCGCCAGCGGAGGGCTGGCACGCGGTGGCCTCAGCGCCTTTCTTGCGCGTCACGGGATCGCGGCGGCAGCCGAACCCCAGCGGCTCGATGGCAACCGCGGCCATGCCGCGCTCGACCACCTGGATGGCGAAGTCGTGCTGATAACCTGGTTTGCCGGTGCGGTCGCGGCCCTGCGCATCGATGCCTACGATGTCGTCCACCCCGCGCCCGTGGCCGGGCAGGCAGATCATGGCGGGATGCGGGGGCGGAGAGGACTTCGGCGTCAACAAATAGCCGAGCACGAATAGTCCCGGACGGCTCTCGAAAACGAATTTCTCTCTGCGGTAGGCGGGGAACTCGCGCGTCTCCAAGGTGGCAGGTTTTAGCGCCGTACGCGCCGAGGGAAACCCGCCCAGCAGCTCGGTCAATTTGGCTCGCAGACGCTTCTGCCAGGCATCCGCCTGCTTGCGCGTTTGTGCGCCAAACGTGAGCCGCAGCGGAGCGGATTCGTAGAGCTGGCGCGTGTAAAGAACCGGATCGATCGCGGCCGGCGGGACCTTGTCCTCAAAACCCTCCAGCGGACCGCCGTACGCGCTGGGGGTTTCGCCGCGCGCCATGGGCGGCACGGCGGGCAGCAGGGCCGCGCTTCCGACCGCCGCCAGTTTGCCAAGATCTCGACGCGTCATTGCGATACCAATTATATCCCCGTGGGGCAGGACTCCAGTCCTGCGGCCGGCGTCCACGCCGGCCTAATGGCGAACTGAAGTTCGCCCGGCAAGCTAAGCTTGCGCCACGTTCCGTTCCATTACCGCGCGTCGATCTTCACCACGAAATAGGTAATCTGCTTACCGCTTTCGAGCAGCATCTGGTGCGCCGTCTTGATTGGAATATGGACCACGTCGCCGGCAGTCAGGGCCAATTTATCCCCGCCCCGAATGGACGGCCCCCGGATCTCGTGCGGCGCAGTCGTCCGCGGATCCACCACGGTTCCGCCCACCACCAGCGTAGCCTCGCCGCTTTCCACCACCATCACGTCGTTCTGGGTCTCGTGCAACTCCGCCTCACCATTGCCTTCCCGATGCGCGACCAGGAAGCTATGGTTCCCATAACTGCCCAGCGCTTGCGTAGCTATTTTTTGCGCATTCATCTTGGGACCCAACGTCTGGGCGAAGCCGCGCAACTCGGCGCTGGCGAAATGCGCGACTCCCTCCGGCAGACCGGCAGGCAGTGCGGCGGCCGCCATCAGTAACGCGATCGCGAATGTTCTCATTAATCCTCCTGTCCAAAACCAATTCCGCTGATGCAAATCACGCTCGTCGCGGTACGGTCGAATTTTAACCGTACTACGCTCAGTTTGGCCGGGTCGAACGGTCTGTTTCCGACGGTTGTGAACTGCGCTAGCGGTGCGCGCACGGTCTGCAACACCGGCTCCCAATCTTTTTCGTATGCCGCTTTTTCGATCGGATCGAGCTTGGTGAACCTCTCCTTGAGCGGCGGCGGAATCGCGGCGAATCGGCTCACGGGCGCCCCAGCGGTCACCCCATCGCTGGTTTCGAGTTCGATGGTGAATTCCGGTGACTGGCGCTCTTTGCCGTCGTCCGCGGCTTTCGATTTCTCGTCATTCGCATGTCCGGGCAGCGGCGCGTCTTCATCGAGCGCGGCTAAAGACAGCTCGATCGATGACGACTTCTCCAGCCGCCAGCTGCCAGCCGCACCCTGGGGCAACGTGATGGTATAGGAGGCCGGCCGCGCGCCTTTGGCCCGGTTCCACCCTAGAAACACGCCATTATAATCGCGATCGCCGCCGCGCCAGGGGATGCGCCCTTCGCGCCAGATGGACAACCTCTCACCGGCGATGCGCCCGCCCGGAGCTGTCGTGGTAGTGATATCGGCGTCTTCCTGAAACGAAGCCAGCGGCACGTACGACGCATCTTGAAAACGATTCACGTATATCGTATGCGGGAGCCAGGCGCGCCCCTCACGCCAGTCCTGAAATAGCGGCAAATATTCACGCCGGTCTTTCAGGGTGGTTTCCAGAAACGCCGCGATGTAAGTCTGCGCGATGCGGCGCTGCTCGGCACCGGGCATCAGCGGCTTCAGATTCAGCAGCCAGCTCAGCGGCTGGCCCGCATCGGTGCGTCCCCATCCCGTGTTGAATTGGCCATGATTGGCGCGGTACGCGTAGATCTCCGCCTTGAACCAGGGGCCGGGCCGGGTGAAGCGCACATGGTCCCATTGCAGGCTGCCCATGAACGACGAAACATCCGCATCTTGCGCGCCCTGCAAGGTCAGATAGCTGATGTCGTGCAGCCAGCGATATTGTCCGGCGGGCTTGTATTGGCCCTCGGCGGGCGCGATCGCTACCACCGACTGAATGGCGAAGCCGTAATCGAAACGAACGTCCGCATTGTCCGGGTAGTATTGCATCCGGTTGAATAGCGCCGCGGTGGCCGCGGCCTCGCCACCGCGCGAATGGCCCATCACGGCGATGTGCATCATATCCACCTTGCCGCGAAATGGATTCCCGGCGGTCTGGTTCCATTGCCGCCATAGCTTTAGATGTTCCAGCAGCATCCAGCCGCGCACGGGTTGCTGCTTAGGCGGGTCGTGAAACAATCCGCTGTTAAGAAAGTTCTCGTCGATGGATGCCAGGATGAACCCGCGGCTGGCCAGCAGCTCGCCCAGGTAAGCATAGCCCGGATCGGAAAAATCCGCCATGTTGTGGTTGCCGTGTACGATCAAAGCGAGTGGAAACGGTCCATCGCCGTCGGGGTACCACGCGCGTGCGTTGAGCGGCAGCTTGTCCAGATCGAATCCCCAGTACTTCTTGCGAGCCCAGCGCTTCCAGCCTTTGAAATCCTTGAAGAACACGGTGGCATCCACGGTCCGGGTCTTGATGGCCACGGATGGGCCATACTCCGGACGGCGAATGTCGTTGCCGACGCCGTAGAACAGCGTTTTCACTTTATACGGGCCGTTGCTCGCCGGATCGGCGGCAGCCAGCTTGGCGGGCATGGTGGCTGCCGGCGGCTCCCAGGTGATGATCTCGTCCATCGATCCCTGGTGGACGAACAGCCATACCAGCCAGACGTTGAACGCTACGGCCATCAGGCACAGGGATACGGTGACGATCTTCTTGCTCAGCGCCGCTTCGCCGAAACGGCCGGCCATAAACGCGGCTATGGTGGCTCCCAGGACGCCTTCCGCCAGGCCGATGACGATAGCCATCGGAAAGCCCAGTTGCGGTGGCATCCAGACCATCATGATGATGGCGCAGGCTCCCACGATAGTGCCGGTGGCCATGCGCGGCAGTCTGCGGGCAATCGTCAGGAGGAGTGCGACTGCCAGTGCGATCAGGGGGATGAGCACGACGGCGATCAGGGCGGCAAATCCGAAATCGAAGGCGTAGCCGAACCCGGTGCGCGCCGTGAGTCCGGCGATGACGATGCAGACGGCCGCCGCAGCCAGGGTACCCCATACTGCGCCGCGGCGCGTTTCCGGGCCTGGACGAAGGCTTGTCCATTGGGTGCCGCACCAGTCCGCCACGAGACGCCACAGAGTTTTGATGCGGCCGCTAAGTGCCATGAACGCTAATGTTAGCGCATGTGACAGCGCCGGCTGTCAGTTGGCCGGGCGGGGCCGCGAGCGGTCTCGCAACAGTTCCAGCTCGGCTATGCCTTCGAAGTCTTTGGGACGGCCGGCGGAGCGTTTTGTGTGAATCAAGGTATCCAGGTCCAGCACGCGGAAACGGATGCCGAACACCTCTTCCATGACCACGTGCGAGATCAGATCTTCATACCGTCCGCCACCGGCTAATTCTCCGAGCAAATCGATCCAGCCGAGATCTGTTACTAACGTGAAATTCAATCCGCCCTTGAGAGTCTCCAGGTCGAGCCGGAAAGGCAGACCTGGCGGCGCACCACGGAGGTACGGGTGGTGTGGGCCAAGGGCGATCACGAGTTTTTGCAGGTTTTGGACGCTCCGATTGTAAACGATATCGATGTCCTGAGTTGAACGTATCGCGCCGTGTACGGTGGCGGCTGCGCCGCCGGCCAAAATGAACTCCACGTCGGCCGATGCCAGCGCGCGAAGCAAATCAACGAAGAGTGTCACGACTCACCGTGCCGGCACGCAATTCTTCCAGAAAACGTGAGAAGTCTTCGAGCGCCTGCAGCCGTTGCTCCACCGTGCGGCGCAGCGACTCGTCAATCATGGTCACGTCCACGTCGCGTTTGTATAACTCGATGATTTCGTCGATTGAGTTCATTCCCGCCTTACTTCGCCGCTAACTGTACGCGCTCATCCGCGGACGATCCACCTATCACCATACGCGTTCCCGGCGCCGCCTGCAACGCTATCCGCACCGTCCGCATTTCATGCGGTGCGAGTGAAATGCGTTGGAACCCTTTCAACTGTTTCACTCCGCCTTGACGAATATACACCTGGACCACTTCGTCGCCGGTGCGCTTTCCCGTGTTTGTCACATCCACACTAACCGTGGCGGCATCGAACTTCGCATGCGCGTACGCGAACGTCGTGTAACTGAGTCCGTACCCGAAGGGGTACAGCGGCTCGCCTTTGAAGTACATGTAAGTGCGGCCGTGGCGGATATCGTAATCCATCATGGGCGGCAATTGGTCGAGCGATTTCGGCCAGGTCTGATTCAGGCGGCCGGCAGGATTATAGTCGCCGAACAAAACATCCGCGACGGCCGCGCCCTGCTCCTGCGCGGCGTGCGCGATGTGCAGAATGGCCGGCACGTTCTGCGCGGTCCAGTTGATGGCATACGGAAAGCTCGACACCAGCACCACCACGGTCTTCGCATTGGCGGCGTACACCTGTTTGATCAGCGCTTCCTGCGCCAGATCCAGCGATTCGCGATCGCGCCCCTCGCGGCCTTCACCAGGGTCCGCGCACGGCTTGCTTGAAACGTCCAGATTGAACATCGCCATGATGTTGGTCGCGTTGCATGTCGGATGGTTCCCGACCAGCACGACCGCCACATCCGACGAGCGGGCAGCTTCGGCCGCCGCGCCGTTGTCGTTGTTCGCCGCATAATTCACCGCAATGCCAGGTCCCACCTTGGCACGGATCCCGGCGAGCGGCGTAATCGCGTAGGGCGGCTTGCCGCCGTACAGGTCGATCAATACCTCGTCCGCGCGCGGTCCCACCACGGCGATAGATTTGATCGCGTTCTTATCGAGCGGCAGAAGCGCATCCGCATTTTTCAGCAGCACCACCGATTCGCGCGCCGCATCCAGTGCCGTATGTTTGTGCCTTTCCGTGGTCCACGGCTCCGGTTCGCCGGCGCTGCCGATGTTCGAGTAGGGAACTATCGACGGCGGATCGAGCAGCCCCAGCCGGATCACCGTTCTAAACTTGCCCCGCAGCACGGCATCGATATTCGCCTCAGCCAACAGATGATCGTCGATGGCCTGCTTGGCCGTCTTTGGAACGTTGAACAGGAACGCGAGCACCTGGCTGATGCCGGCTTTCAGCGCCTCGGCCAAGGCCTGCTCCTGCGTCTTGTAATAGTGGCGCGGATTCACCATCAGCTCAACCGCCAGCGCATCGGATGAGATGATTCCATCCGCGCCCCACTCCTCGATAGCCATGCTTTTCAGAATCGGATTCACGGTCATGGGCACTTGATTCCAGGCGTTGTAAGATGCCATGAACGATTTCGCGCCGCCTTCGACGAATCCCATGCGGAAGGGCACGGAGTAATAATCGAGCAGCAGTTGCTGGTCAAAATCGGAGGAAGAACTGCCGCGCGTGGTTTCGTTGCTGTTGGCCAGGAAGTGTTTCATAAGGGAGGCAGCCTGCCAATACCGGCGATTGTCGCCCTGCATGCCTTTGATAAACGCCACCGACATCGTTCCGGTGAGGAACGGATCCTCGCCATAGCTCTCGTCGTTTCTTCCCCAGCGCGGGTCGCGCGCCAGGTCCGCATTCGGTCCCCACACCACCAGCACGTTGCTCTTGTACTTCTCGTTCTGGTAGATGTAGCGCGCTTCGTAACCCTGCACCGCACCTACGCGGCGAATGAGCGCCGGGTCCCAGGTGGATGCCAGGCCGATCACCTCCGGAAACTGTGTAGTGGTGATGGCCTTCGCGCCAAAATCGCCCTTGCGCACCAACCCGTGCAGCCCCTCCGACCCGCCTGCATCCGGAATGTGCAGGCGCGGCACGGCGGTGCTGGTGGTCAGGCAGGCGAGCTTTTCATCGAGCGTCATCAGCGACAGAATGTTATCGACGCGCTGTTCAATCGGCAGATGAGGATCTTGAAATGGATATTGATTCTGGGCCGCGAGCGGCGCCGCCCCGGCCAGTAGCAGCGCTCCGCAAACGGCGAAATGCTTTTGGGGATTCATGGCAGTCACGCGCATAATATCACTATGCGGCGATCCACACTGGCGCTAGGCTTGATGGCGGGCTGTTCCGCGCTCTGCGCGCAGGACGGCCAGAATGTGCTGCTGGTGGTGAACCACGCCGACAATCTTTCGCGGCGTATCGCCGATTATTACATTCCCAAGCGCGGCATCCCATTTAAGAACGTTTGCGAGCTGGACATTTTGTCCGAGAAGGAGGAGATCGACTGGGACACCTACGCGGAGCAGGTCGAACGGCCCATAGCCCACTGTCTGTCCAAGGCAGGCTTGCGCGAGCAGGTGCTCTACATCGTGACCACGATGGGCGTTCCGCTGAAGGTGAGCGGGCCGGGCGAAGGGATCACCGCCGAATACGGCGCGGTCGATTCCGAACTGGCACTGCTCTATTCCAAAATGAATGGCAGGCGCTTCCCACGCGCAGGTCCTTCGCCGAATCCGTTCTATCGCCAGAAGGACCAGCCGTTCACGCACGCGCGCTTTCCGATCTACCTGGTGACGAGGCTGGCCGGCTACGATTTCGACGATGTGAAAGGCATCATCGACCGCTCGCTGGCCGCCCGTAATCAAGGCAAGTTTGTGTTCGACCTGAAATCCAATGACGATGCGCCCGGCAACAGTTGGCTGCGCACGGCCGCCCTGGCGCTGCCCAAGGAGCGCGTAGTGATGGACGAGTCCAACAAGGTGCTGACCGGACAAAAGGACGTCATCGGTTACGCCGGCTGGGGATCCAACGATCCGAACCGCCACCAGCGCAACCTTGGATTCGAATGGCTGCCGGGCGCACTGGTCGTCGAGTATGTGTCAACTGACGGGCGCACGTTTCGCCGGCCGCCCGTGGACTGGACCATCGGCACATGGAAAGAAGCTGGGGGATGGTTCGACGGCTCGCCCCAAACCCTGACGGCCGATTACATTCATGAAGGCGCCGCCGGCTGTTCCGGCCATGTCTACGAGCCGTACCTGGAATTCAATCCCCGCCCCGATCTGCTTTTTCCGGCGTATTTCCACGGCCGCAATCTGGCGGAGAGTTATTATCTGGCGATGCCCGCGCTGAGCTGGCAGAACATTGTCGTGGGCGATCCGCTGTGTAAATTGCGGTGAGAAGGCGCAGACTTTGGATCACCCGGAAATCCGCGGTGTTGCCAGTGGCCAGCGGCCATACCATGCGTACGGCGATGGCCGCGATGAGGCAGTCAGGGAGTTCGACGACGGGCCCTTGCTTCCGTGCTGCCGCCTTGATAGAAGCAGCACTGCGGTAGTCGGTCGAGGTTGGAGTAATCTCCTCGTTCTGGTCCAGGAATGCCAGCACCTTCTCCAATTGGCTGGAGGCCGTCAGAGCCGCGGCTCCTGCTTGCTCGGCCGACGCCTCTCCTGGTAGGCGATAGCTACCACTTCGTCGAGCAATGCAGCGTCTTCCGGACTTCCAAATAATCCAAAACCCCGGTCGAAAATGGTGCGGCCAGCCGACCGCCGGTCTTCCCTGCCGCCTGGGCATGCAGGCAGGCCAGCGATGGCGTGCTCAATGAATTCCTCGACCGATGCGACGCGGCCGGCTCGAATGGCATCGCGGATGGTCCGTTCCTGTTCCGGACTAAGCGTAATCTACCCAGGCAAGGAGTGTCCTTTTCTTATATACTCGATTCCTCGGCACCTGACAAAAACTCATGACTCCACTCAAACAACTGTTCGATCTTTCGGGCCAGGTGGCCCTGGTCACCGGAGGCTCGCGCGGCCTCGGCGAGGAAATCGCGGAAGGATTGGCCGAAGCCGGCGCGTCCCTCATGTTGCTGGCGCGCCGCGAGCGGTGGCTCACGCCGACGGTGGACGTCATGAAGCAGCGCGGATTCAGCTGCGCGGGTGCGCTGTGCGATGTTTCGAAGCCGGACGAAATTGACGCGGCGGTGAAGCAGACCCTCGCTATTTATGGCCAGATCGATATCCTGATCAACAACGCCGGCGTCACCTGGGGCGCTCCCGCCGAGGCGATGCCGCTCGATAAATGGCAGCAGGTGATCGACGTGAATCTCACCGGCGCGTTCCTCTTCTCGCAAGCCTGCGGGCGGGAGATGATCAAGCGCAAGTATGGACGAATCGTGAACGTGGCGTCGATTGCCGGGCTGAAGAGTTCCATGCCGCAGGGCATTCACTATGCCGGATACGCGTCGTCGAAAGCCGGATTGCTGGGGCTCACGCGCGAACTGGCCGCGCAGTGGGCGCCGCACAACATCCGCGTGAACGCCATCGCGCCGGGATTCTTTCCCTCCCGCATGACGGAGAAGGTGCTGGCTGCCGCGCAACCGTACATCGAGTCCGGCATCCCGATGGCGCGCGTGGGTCGCGCGGGCGAGTTGAAGGGCGTCGCCGTGTTTCTGGCCGCACCCGCTTCGGATTACATCACCGGGCAGACGATCATCGTTGACGGCGGCGCTACGGTTGTGTGAGTGCAGCGAAGGGGCGGGTCTGGTGCTGGCGTCTGATGCTAGCGTCTGATGCTATCATGGCGCATCATGCGCGTGCCAGGCTTGCACAGTTTTCCCCGCGTCCACAACGCCATGTGGCCCGGCCTCGTCGGCAAAGGTCCCGATTCGGAACCCCCTATCGATCTGGAAACGATGCTGCGCCTGACCGCCGCGGCCGAATGCGGCGGCGCCAGGTTCGATGGCGTGGACCTTTTTCTGTTCGACCCGCACGTTTCCATTGACTCGAACGACGATGATCTGGCGGGGCTCGCCGACCGGGTGCGCGCACTGGGCCTCGTGGTGGGATCGGTAGTGGCGCCGGTGTGGCCGCCGACGGGCGGCGGATCAGCTATGGGCAATGCGGACGAGCGGCGCAGTTTCGTCACGCAGGTGCGCAAAGCCTGCCGCATTGCGCGTAAGTTGCGCGAACTGGGTGCGCGGCCGTACGGCATCGTGCGCATTGACTCGGCAGCCAGTCCTGCGGAATGGGCCAAGGACCCCGCGGGCAACACGCGGCTGATCGCGGAGACATTTCGCGAGGCTTGTGCAGTGGCCGCGGGTGAGGGCGAGCGCCTGGCGGCCGAAGGCGAAATCTGCTGGGGCGGGATGCATAGCTGGCGGCGCATGGTCCAGCTTCTGGAACTGGTGGACCGTCCGGCAACGTTGGGCTTCCAGGCGGACATGGCGCACACGCTGCTCTTCACCATGGGCTGCAATGCGCCGGAGGATCGCATCCTGCCCGCGGATTTCGAGTGGGGGCAGACCGATCGCTTGCAGGCAGCCCTGCGTGAGTTGACCGTGGCATTGCGTCCCTGGACCATCGACTTCCACGTGGCACAGAATGACGCCACAGTGCACGGATCGGGATCCCACGACAAGACCGGCCACCATTGCCTGCCCGACGATCCCAACGGCAAGCTGGATATCGTGCGCGATGCCGGCCACTGGCTGCGCGGCGATGATGGGCAATTGACCAAAACGATCCGCCACATCTGCTGGGATGGGTGCATGTTCCCCAATGCGGTAATGATGGATCAGCGCACGTGGAACGGCATTCTGGCGGCGATGCTGGCGGTGCGCGACGCTCACGGCTGGCAGGAAGCCGTGCCGGAGCCGGCCGAGGAGTAGCCTATGAGCGCGCAGCCATTGCGTATCGGCCTGGTCGGTTATGGCTTCATGGGCCGCACGCACTCCAATGCATTCGCGAGGGTGAACCAGTTCTTCGACCTGCCCTATCGTCCGGTGTTGCAGGCCGTGTGCGCGCGGGATGCGGCCAAGGTAGGCGCGTTTGCCGAACAATGGGGATACGCCTCCCGCGAAACCGATTGGCGCAAGCTGGTGGCGCGCCCCGATATCGATCTGATCGATATCGCCAGTCCCAACGACACACACGCCGAGATTGCCATCGCTGCAGCCGAGGCCGGCAGGATGGTGCTATGCGAGAAGCCGCTGGGCCGCAACGCGGCGGAATCCGCGCGCATGGTCGCGGCCGTGGAGAAAGCCGGCGTGCCGAATATGGTCTGGTACAACTACCGCCGGGTGCCCGCCGTAACGCTCGCCAAGCAGTTGATCGAGGAAGGGCGGTTGGGCAAGATCTTCCACTATCGCGCGAAGTTTTTGCAGGACTGGACCATCTCGGCCGATCTGCCGCAGGGTGGCGCGGGCTTGTGGCGGCTGGATGTCAACGTGGCTGGCAGCGGCGTGACCGGTGATCTATTGGCGCACTGCATCGATACGGCCATGTGGCTGAATGGCGGGATCGATCGGGTAACCGCGATGACCGAGACCTTCGTGAAGGAGCGCCCGCACGCGCTGACCGGCCGCATAGAGAAGGTGGGCATCGACGATGCCAGCGCTTTCTTGGCGCGTTTTCAGAACGGATCGCTGGCGACGTTCGAAGCCACCCGCTACGCGCGCGGGCACAAAGCGCTCTACACGCTGGAAATCAACGGCGAGCACGCTTCTATATTCTGGGACCTGCACGACTTGCACCGGCTGGAATTCTTCGACCATCGCGATGAGAGCCGCCTGCGTGGCTGGCGGTCGATTCACATCACCGACGGCGATCATCCTTATATGAAGCACTGGTGGGTGCCGGGCTTGCAGATCGGCTACGAGCACACGTTCGTCCACCAGGTGGCGGACTTCCTGGCGGGTCTGGACGCAGGGCACGCGCCCGGTCCAACATTCCGCGAGGCGCTGGCGACGGATTACGTCACCGATGCGGTGCTGCGGTCGGCGGGGAGCGGGCAGTGGGAGAAGGTGGAAGGCGGGCTTTAGCCGGCGCGGGGCTTGAGCCCCGCAGAGTTGCTAACTGAAAAGGTCGCGCCAGTTCACCAGCCAGTTTTTCGCGTCACCTAGCCCGAGCTTTTTCCACCACGCATCCATACCGGGAATATTCGTGCCGTCGATCACGTCCTGGCGAGTCAGTCCTGCGGGCGGCGGGACAAGCTGGACGGCGCGGTCAAAAACCACTCCCCGTACACCCGGTGGTAGCCTGCGGAACAAGCTCAGCAGGCTCAAAACATCCTTGGGCCGCGCCTGGGAAAGCACGGTCGCGAGTGCGGCGGCATCCCCATAGCCGCTCTCGCCGAAATCCAGCCGCTCCAGCGCGGAGCGAAACGCGCCGCTGGCATCCTCAAAGAATGGCGTCCCCGGCCCCACGCCCGGACGCGTCAACGCCGCGGCGCCGGCCGGCACGATTGCCTTCCGATCATCGAGTTGAAACTGCACCCATCCCGACGTGACACGTAGCGAACCTGTACCCCCCGCATCCACATGCAGTGTAAACGCACAGCCAAGATCGATGGCGGTGGCCGATGGTGTGTCCACCGAGAGGCTAGCGGGCGGCGCCCACAGGTGCGCCGCGATGGTCCCGCGTTCGAGCGCGATGCGCTGGCGGCGCCCGCCGGCAGCAATCAGGCGTACCTTGGTGTTCGGCTCGATCTCGATGACCCCCATAAGACCCAGGCGCAGCCTGGCGCGGGAATCGTTGCCCGTCTCCAGCAGTTCGCCCACACCCATCCTGCCGTGCGCGGGGATCGGCCGCCGATCGATCAGGGGAGCGCCCGACACAGCGGCAACCTTCCAATCGCGGCCGGGCTGCCATGCGAAACGCAGCGCAGCCCCCATCGCCAGCAGCACGCACGCCGCGGCCGCCAGCCAGTAATAGCGGCGCACAATGGCGCGACTCGCACGCGGCGGAAAAGCTAACGGAGGCCCCTCCCGGGAGAAGTGCCCCAACAACTGTTCCCACCGCTGTAACTCGGCATCCGGCGTGCCGGTCTTGTCCCATAAGTAGCGGCTCTCATCCGGTTCCATCAGCGCGCTGCTCCTTTCAGCCGGGCGCGCAGAAGCTTTACGCCGCGGTGCAGATTCACTCTCACGGAGTCGGGAGTAAGACCGGTCAGTTCGGCTATTTCGGGGCCGGTCAACCCTTCGACAAACCGCAGCACCAGGGTCTCCCGGTATGCCTCGGGCAGGCGGCGCACTTCCGCCAGCAGAAACCAGGGTTCTTCGTCATTCGGCGCGAGAGCCGTCTTATCTTCCAATGGCTCCGTGAGGTGCCCGCGGCGTAAGTGATCGGCCGATTGATGGAGGGCGATGCGCCGCAGCCATCCACCGAAGGCCAGCGGGTCGCGCAATGCGGGAAGCTCGCGCCACGCGCGCAGAAAAACCTCCTGCGCCAGATCGTCGACGTCCGCCGGCAGCACGCGCGACAGGAGCACCGCATGTACCATGCGAAAGAACCGGCGATGCAACTCGCCAAAAGCGGCAGCATCGCCGGAGCGCGCCGCGCCCACCATACCCCGCAATCCGCCGGTCTGGTCCGCGATGACCGTCTCCTTCTCACTCCGTTCGGAATACCGCAGCTTAGCTGAAGTTACTCCGGGACTGCAGCCTGATCCTGAAGCCGCAGCGCAACGTTCCATCTTCTTCCCTGGCCAACGGCTGTATGGTCCGGAAGGCGCCTTCCTGGGCGGCTTGGCTCAGCATCGCGGGAGTAAGATAGCGGTCGCCTGCAAACCTCAGCTCATCCACCCACTGCAGGGGATAGCCGGCTCCCCATAATGAAAAGTGAATGTGCGCCGGGACATGCATCCCAGGGTAATGGCCCGGCAGAATGGTGCGCAGCTCGAACCGGCCGGCGGCGTCGGTCTTCATCCAGCCGTAGAGGCGCGGCGGATACTCGGCCCGGTTCTCGCCGTAGTAACCCGCGGCGTCCGTGTTGTAGGCATATACGGTGATTCCGGCCGCTTGCGTTTGGCCATCCGGAGCGGCCATGGCGCCGTGCACGATCAATGGCTGACCGGGCTCGCCGTCACTCACTAGCTGCGCGCGCCAGGACAACAGCGTGGGAGCCGGTCGCCGGATCATGACCAGCCCATTGTTGCGCGCGTGCCGCCAGACATCGGGCGGTAAGGAATCGAACGGTTCCTCGGCTGCCAACTCTTTTGCAGCCAGGCCCAGGATTCCGGCGCCGGCGGCCACCTGTGCGGCCGATTTGAGGAATTGCCGGCGGCTACGGCGCCTTTGGTCTGTTGGAAGCATGTTCAGCATCCTCCTGTACAAAGGACGGCGCGACAGGGGGCGAGTGTTAACCGGCTGGTGCGTTTTCAAAATGAGTTGAAATTCCAACCGAATTCGCTATACTGAGAACTGCAAACCAGGTTGCACCCCGTCCGCGGAAAGGGACCATCCCACCTGAACTGCTGGGCACGAACAAACATCAACCTCACTTCTGCCCGTCATAGCGGACACCGGGCCATTAAGAAGGAGGAATGATGTCTCTCGCATTACCCGAAAAGCCGAATCTCGAACATCTCCAGAAACAAGCCAAGAGTCTGCTGCGCAAGGTGCAGCAGGGCGAGGCCGCCGCGCTGGAGCGCTTCCGATCCCTCGTTGCGTTCACGGACGCGGCGAGTCTGAAACTCGCGGACGCGCAACACGCGATTGCCCGCGAATACAATTTTGCGACTTGGTCCCAGCTGAAGGAACACGTCGAAACCCTCGCGCGCGAACGCGAACCTGGAGAAATGCTGGCAGCCGCCGTGCGTTCGAGCGATGCCGACCGCGTGGCGCGCGCGCTCGAAAGCCACCCCGAGTTGAAAGCGCGGATCAACGAACCGATGGCGGATTACGGCGCCGGCATGCAGGCTATGCTGGCGGCGGTGCAAAGGTCTGACCGCCGCTCGATTGAGGTGCTGCTGCGTGCTGGAGCCGACATCAACGCGCGCAGCCGTTGGTGGGCTGGGGGCGTCGGTGTGCTCGATGAATGCTCACCCGATCTGGCGCCTTTTCTGATGGAACGCGGCGCCGCGGTAGATGCGCTGGCGGCGTCGCGCCTGGGGATGCTCGAAAAACTGCGGGACCTGGTGGCGGCCGATCCGGGCGCGGCCAATGCGCGCGGCGCCAATGGACAGACCGCGCTGCACTGCGCCTCCAGCGTGGAGATCGCCGAGTACCTGCTGGCACACGGTGCCGACATCGATGCGCGCGACATGCTGCACGAATCGACGCCGGCGCAGCACATGCTGCGTGTGGTGCAAGCGCGGCATTATCCGAAGGACCGTCAGGAGATTGCGCGCTATCTCGTCGCGCGCGGCTGCCGCACCGATATTCTGATGGCAGCGGCGCTGGGCGACCGCCGGCTGATCGAGCAGCACCTCGATGCCGATCCAGACTGCATTCGCATCCGCGTTGATGAAGCGCACTTTCCGAAGCAGGACTCGCGGAGCGCCGGCACCATCTACTTCCAGCTTTTCGGCCCGCGTAGTACGCCGCATATGGTAGCGCGCGACTTCGGGCACGCAGAGATTTTCGCGTTCCTGATGGAGCGTAGCCCGCAGGATGTGAAACTGGCGCAGGCCTGCGAATTAGGCGACGAGAGCGCTTTCCGCGCCTTGCTGGCGGCGCGTCCGAATTTGGTCGAAACGCTATCGGATGAAGAGCGCCGCAGTCTGCCGGATGCCGCGCAGAACAACAATACTACGGCCGTGCGCCTGATGCTGGCTGCCGGCTGGCCGGTGGACGCTCTCGGCGAATACGATTTGACGGCGCTCGGGTGGGCGGCATGGCACGGCAACGCGGAGATGGTGCGGGAGATTCTGCGGTATCGTCCGCAATTGGAACTGTACAACTGCCATGAGGTCACGGCGCTGGGGTCTGCGTTGCATGGCTCGGAAAACAGTTGGCATCGGCAGACGGGTGATTATGCCGCTACCGTAGCGGCGTTGCTGGATGCCGGCGCGAAAGCGCCGCCGGTAACCGAAGATCTGGAAGCCAGCGAGGCGGCGCGCGAGGTACTGATGCGATACGAGGAGCGTTCCCGATGACACCAAGAACTAAGCGGGTACTGGAGGCCGTATTGTGGTTTGCGCTCGGCCATCTGAGCTGCGCCCTGATGCATCACCTGCACGGCTGAGTGGCGTGAAGTGGGGCAGGCGTCCACGCCTGCGCGGGACGTCCACGTCCCGCTCCATCGCGGGACTGGAGTCCTGCCCCAATGTTAACCTATGCCGCCAGTCGCGGTGGCGCGAAACCGCCGGTCAACTCGGCGATGCGTCCGGCGATATCGATCGGCGTAGCATCCTCCAGGTACGGGCCCAGGATCTGCACTCAGCAAGGCAGCCCTTCCGCCGTGCGTCCCACGGGACAAACTGTCGCCGGATTGCCGGTCAACGTGGCGGAGGAAAATCCATTTCAACATGTCCAGGTAAATCCGCGGCTTGGCGGGCGTGGCGATTTTGCGCGCCATCATATCCGGACCATGGTCATGCGGAAACGCGGTGACGAAATTCATCGGCACCAGAGCGTCTGGCTGGAGGAAGGGACCTGCGCGGCGAGAAAGCCTGCCCGGCGGTCGCCCCGAGTTCCACTACCAAATGCCAGTCCCCGGTCAGTGCGACGCATCGTGACGACTGAACGAAACCAGCAGGAGCGCGGCACTTCGCGTGGAGCGGTGTCTCTGCTGGCTCCGGTTGGCCAGCAAAGTGACCAGCTTATCAATCGGATTCGTGGGCCCGCCGTGCTGAGCGCTTACCATAGCGTCCGCAGGATCCGTGTTCTGGCCCTTGGCGTCTGTAAAGATCTTCAAGGCCGCTTCATACTTCTCCGCCATGGCTTGGTGCGCGGCAGTGAACTGCTCGATAAGGGCCTGGCCCGCCTCGTCCGCCACCATCACGCGGAGTTCCTCAGCCAACGCGGTCACGGGTTTTTCCTGCTTTGTGGAACGCAACCTCCTATTGGTGCCGCAATTGCGCGTCAGAGCCCCGAAGCAGTAAGCCTTTCCACTCCTGCACCTGATAGACCGCAGTCTGTACAGGACCAGGCCGCCCGAACCCAGGCTCAATACTCATGCCCAACAGCAGTACAGCTTTCCTGTCAGCGTCGGCCGTATTTGATCCACTTACGCAGTTTTGATTTCCGCCGCCGCGTGTAGGCCCAGCGCTTCGATCTCCTGCGCGCGGATGCGGAACTTCTGCACCTTCCCCGTCACCGTCATGGGGAACGCATCCACGAACCTTATATATTGCGGAACCTTGAAGTGTGCAATCTGCCCACGGCAGTAATCGCGCACTTCGTCTTCCGTCATCCCTTCGCCCGCCTTCAGCTTGATCCACGCCAGCACGGACTCACCCAGCCGCGCATCCGGCAGCCCCACCACATAGACATCCGCGATCTTGGGATGCTGGTGCAGGAACTCCTCGATCTCCCGCGGATAGATGTTCTCGCCGCCGCGGATGATCATCTCCTTCAACCGGCCGGCGATGTGCAGGTAGCCGTCGTCGCGCATCACCGCCAAATCGCCCGTGCGCAGCCATCCATCCTCGCTCACCGCGCGCGCGGTGGCGTCCGGCTCGCGATCGTAGCCCTTCATCACCATGTAGCCGCGCGCGCATAGCTCGCCGCGCTGGCCCGTCGCGAGGATCTCGTCGTTCCAGGGTGCCACGATCTTAACTTCTGTCTCGGGCAGCGCCTGCCCGATAGTGGCCACGCGATGCTCCATGCTGTCGTGGACGGCCGACATGGTAATCGCCGGAGAACTTTCCGTCTGCCCGTAAGCCACGCTCATCCCGCTGCAGTGCATCTCCGCGATCACGCGCTTCATCACTTCGACGGGACACGGCGCGCCCGCCATAATCCCCGTGCGCAGCGTGCTCATGTTGTACTTGCCGAAATCCGGATGATCCAACTCCGCGATGAACATGGTCGGCACGCCGTAGATGACGGTGCAGCGCTCCGCGTCGATCGCCTGCAGTGTGGCCAGCGGATCGAACTGCGCCGCCGGCATCACCAGCGCGATGGCGTGCACGACGGCCAGCAGCGAACTCATGACGCAGCCGAAGCAATGATAGAGCGGCACCGGCGAGCAGAGCCGGTCCGCGGGCGTCAGCAGCATGCCGCGCCCGACTACATAGGCGTTGTTCACCAGGTTGCGGTGCGTGAGCAGCACACCCTTCGGCGAACCGGTGGTGCCGGATGTGTACTGGATGTTGACTACGTCATGGGGAGACTGTTCCAGTGCGGGCACATCCACGCCGTTCGCCAGCATGCCGTCCCACGCGGCCGAGCCTAACAGCACGACGTGTGCGAGCTCGATCTGCTCGCCCTTGCGCGCTTCGTTGAGGATATCAAGATACGCCATGCGGGCATCGCGCTCGTGCAGGAAGAGGGCCTTCATGCCGGACTTTCCCAGCACGTAGCGCAGTTCGTGCGCACGATACGCGGGGTTGACGTTCACCAGCACGGTGCCGGTGAGCGCGGTGGCCAGTTGCAGATAAACCCACTCGACGCAGTTGCACGCCCATATACCCACCCGATCGCCAGGCCGCAGCCCCAGCCCCCACAGACCGCGCGCGGTGCGTTCGGCGCGCTGCTGCAGTTCGGTGTAGGAGATGCGCAACCCCTGGTGGCGGGAAACCAGGGCGTCGCCGGACGGATTGCGTGCGACAGCATCGGCAAGCACTTGGCCGATGGTTTTTTCGAGGAGTGGCAGGACGGGGCCGCGGGCGTAACTTTGCATTTCGATGGATTATAACTCAGTGGAGTAGCGACAGCAGGTGCTGGGCGAGGAGCGAAACGGGTCTGGGGAGGGTTTGGCGGACCGTCGCCGCAGGCTGAGAACTGGAGGCGATTAGATCGGTTCGCCGCCAGATCGATTGAGACGCGCAAGTAGGCGCAGCGTGCCTACGGCCGTCCACCCATGTGCGTCTGGTCAGTCGATCGCGAAAGCGTCCTTTTCTGTTCAGTTCTTCCTGTACGTGCGAGACATATACACTTTGTCAAAAAAAAGCCAGTTCGCCGGCGAGATTCAAGTGCGTGAGGTTGATGAGGAAGCATCGACGACGGCGACCCTCAGCAAAAATATTCCTTGTTCAGGGAGAAGAGCACGAGGAGGCCAAGGCCGAGAGCGGCCAGCGCGCCGATGGTCTGTTGCTTCTCTCTCGTCAGCTTTTGCTCTTTGAGGAATTCCACGATTTGGGATTCGACTGGACCGGGATTGTCCCATGGCGAGAACGTGAAGACACGAGGGAATCCGGCCAGAAGCGGGTGACCGGCGAGATCCGCGCGCACAATGGGAATGACGAGTTTCTGGCGCTCCAGCGCGTACCGCAATTCATTGCTGGACCATTTTGCTTGCGGCAGTCGTTATAATTGCCAGCACGCAGTCAGCGCGATTGATGGGGCACATGCATGTCGATGGCGTGCGCCGCCGCGAGCGTCTGCAATCGCCATGCCAGCGCCATCTCGGTAGGATCGAGGCTGTAGCTGAGGAATACGCGAAACGCCATCGTGACTACAATTCTAACGAAGATTGGGCAGTCTGGGAGCCTGCCTCACGATGCTTGCAATTGCTCGAAGCGCTGTTTCAGAAATTCCAGGATGTCTCCCGGCCCAGCCGCGCCATCCAGCGGCAGGATCAGCACGCCCGCGGGCGTAAACTGCGCGCCGCGCGTGTGACTCACCAGATTCATCAGCCGCGCCGGATCGATGTGCGTCTCCGGGTGGAACTTCACGTTCAGCAGCGTGTGCCGCCGGTCGATGGCTTCGATGCCTAGCTTCTCGGCGGCAGTCTTCAATCCCGAGTATTCCAGCAGATTGCGCACCGCTTCGGGGACGGGGCCGTAGCGGTCTTCCAGTTCCTTCTCTACCCGCTCGCGATCGGCGGGCGTGCCGGCGTTGGCGATCTGGCGATAGGCGCGCAGGCGCTGGTTTTCATCCGCAATGTACTCGGCCGGAATGCGAATATCCAGGCCCAGGTTCAGGCTGGAGTGAATCTCCGCCGGCACCTCTTCGCCCTTCAACTCGCGGACGGTCTCCTCCAGCAGGCGCACGTACATGTCGAAGCCTACGGCGTTGATGTGGCCGTGCTGCTCGCCGCCCAGCAGGTTTCCCGCCCCGCGCAGTTCCAAGTCAAGCGCGGCAATCTTGAACCCCGCGCCCAGGTCGCTGAACTCCTTCAGCGCCGCCAGCCGCTTGCGCGCCACTTCACTCAGCTCGGTATCCGGCGGCACCAGCAAATAAGCATAGGCGCGCCGGTTCGAGCGGCCCACGCGCCCGCGCAACTGGTATAGCTCGGCCAAGCCGTAGCGCTCCGCGTTCTCGATGATAATGGTGTTAGCCAGCGGAATGTCCAGACCATTCTCTACAATCGTCGTGCAAACGAAGATGTCATACTCGTGCCGCATGAACTTGAGCATGGTCTTTTCCAGTTCCGCCTCGCCGATCTGGCCGTGCCCTACGCCGATGCGCGCCGTCGGCACCAGCTCCTGCAGGAACGCGGCGCGCGCCCAGATGGAATCCACGCGGTTGTGCAGGAAATAGACCTGCCCGCCGCGGCCTAGTTCCAGCTCCAACGCCGATTTGATCAGTTCCGGCTGGAAATGCGCCACGTTAGTCTGGATTGAAAGCCGGTCCTTGGGCGGCGTTTCGATCACCGACATATCCCGCAATCCGAGCAACGACATATGTAGTGTGCGCGGGATGGGCGTGGCGCTCATGCTGATCACGTCCACGCTCTGCTTGAGTTGCTTCAGGCGTTCCTTGTGCTTCACGCCGAAGCGCTGCTCCTCGTCCACCAGCACCAGGCCGAGATCCTTGAAGACCACGTCGGCCGAGAGCAGGCGATGGGTGCCGACCACCAGGTCCACCTTGCCCTCCGCCAGGTCCGCCAGCGCGGCTTTCATCTCTTTCGGCGTGCGAAAGCGGCTCAGCATTTCGATGCGGATCGGGAAAGGTTGAAAGCGGCGCTTGAAGGTTTCGTAGTGCTGGAAGGTGAGGACCGTGGTGGGCGCCAGCACGGCCACCTGCTTGCCGTCGCCCATGGCTTTGAACGCCGCGCGCATCACCACTTCCGTTTTGCCGTAGCCCACATCGCCGCACAGCAGGCGGTCCATGGGCTGCGGGCTTTCCATATCGCGCTTGATGTCCTTGATGGCGGCGAGCTGGTCGCGGGTTTCGGTGAACTCGAAAGCGTCTTCGAACTCGCGCTGCCAGTTGCTATCGTGCGAGAAGGCGAAACCCTCGGCCATTTTGCGCCCGGCGTAGAGCTTCAACAGCTCGTCGGCCATGTCGCGCATTTTGGCCTTGACGCGGGTCTTGGTGCGGCTCCAGGTGGCGCCGCCCATGCGGTCGAGCGCCGGGGCGCTGATCGCCTGCGCCGCGAAAGCGCTGCACCAGATCCATGCGGGTCAGCGGCACGTAGAGCTTGGCGCCGCCCGCATATTCGAGCAGCATGTAGTCGCCCTGTAGCCTCGCCATGATCGATCTCGCGCAGACCCAGGAAGTGGGCCACGCCATGCTCGGCATGCACCACATAGTCGCCGGGCTTCAGGTCGATCAGGTCGGCGGAGAAGGTGGCCAGCGCGGATTTGCCGGCCGGCGCGCGCGCCCACCAATTCGGACGGTATCGAACAGGTCCTCGCTGCCGAATATGGCGAGGCCCGCATCGCGGAAAACCACGCCGCGCCGGACGGCGCCGCGGATCAGGTAGATGGACGCGACCGATCCGGCCATGTAGGCGCGCTCCGCCAGATACTCGGGCGTGGATCTCGGACTTGTTCGAGACCAAGCTGGTAGGGCACGCCGTATTCATTGAAAATATCGGCCACGCGCTCGACGCGCACCGTTCGATTCGGCGAAAAACGCCACGCGCGAGCCGGCCTCGGCCAGATTGCGCGCCTCCGCGATGGCTACCGGCATGTTGCCGTGAAACGCCAGCGACGGGCGGGTGGGAATGTAGAAGCTTGGCGGCTCTCATTGCCCGGTGATTACTTCCAGCTTCTTCGAGTGCGATATGCGGCGCGCCGGCGGCCTGGCGCTTCCAATTCGTCCGCGTGGAAAAAGACTCTTGCGGGATCATAGGCTGGCGAGACCGGCGTCTGTTCCAGGCGCTTCCACAGACGCTCGGCCGCGCCCGCAACCTGCGCGGGTTCGTCCCACAGGATCAATGGCCGGTCGAGCAGTGCGAATACCGAGTGGTGGCGCGGATCGCACCATCGGGACCAGCAGTTCCCAGCCGGGAAATGGCTCGCCGGGCAGCGGCAGATCGCGTGCGGGGACGCCGGATTCCTGCAGCCGCTCGCCGATCTCCGCCAGCAGCGCGCGCGATTTCTGGTATTCGGTCAATGGCAGCAGCAGCGCGTCTTCCACCTTCTGGATCGACCGCTGCGATTCCACATCGAAACGGCGAATGGATTCGATCAGGTCGCCAAACAGATCCACGCGGACCGGCTTGGCGGATTCCGGGCGAGAAGACGTCCAGGATGCCGCCGCGCACGGAGTATTCGCCGACCATTTCCACCGGCTCGCGGCGCTCGTATCCGACGCTTTCCAGGTGTGCGACGACATCCTGCAGCGGCACTTCGTCGCCGACGCGCAGGTTGAGCGCGAGCTGCCGGTAGAAGTCGCCGGACTCGATGCGCAGCAGCGCCGACGCTACCGGCATGATGGTGACGGGGACGCGGCGGGTGGCCAGCCGCCACAGGCCGATGGCGCGCTGCTCGCAGATCTCGGCGTGCGGCGACATGGTTCTGCATCGGCAGGACATCCAGCGCGGGAAGCAGTTGCGGGCCGGCGGCCTTCGCGGCCGGCCACCAGCAGAGAGTAGAATGTCTCGACGCGCCTCGAACAGTTCTTCGGCCCGTTTGTTGCCATCCACCACGATGGCCAAAGGGCGCTCGGTCATCTGCCAAAGCAGAACGGAGTAGATGGCCTTGGCGGTGGTGGTCAGGCCGGATAGCGACAGATTGCCGCCGGACGGGCAAGCGCCTGAGTAACTCCTGAAAGGCCGGATGACGGCTCAGGTTGAGGAAGAGGTCACGAATGGCAGGTTGGATCAATTGCGTGCCGGGCGAAGAACTCCGTACCCAATTCGAGTGTAGCATCCGCATCGAACTGGGCGTCCGAAACGCATAGCCGGTTAAACGCCAAGCTCCGAAGAGACCGCGCCCTAAGCCAAGCCCCCTGATCCGGAATTTGCGTGCGCTGGATTTTGGTAGGGTATAAAAGCATAATGGAATGGGGACACGTTGGCCATGACGATTGAAATCAACCGCCCGGAACTTGAAGCTCTGATCCGCGAGCGCATGAACAGCGGCGGATTCAATGATATCGAGGATGTCATCATGCAGGCCTTAGTCTCTGCGCCCGCGCCCGAACCGCGTCATCGCCGCACTGGTCAGGAATTGATCGATATATGCGCCAAGGTGCGCGGTTTGCTTACGGACGAGGAAGTGGATACGCTCTTCAGCCGCACAAACTCAGCCAGCCGTCCGGTCGATTTTGAATGAGCGGCTTCCTGTTGGACACCAACGTTCCCTCGGAGTTGGTACGGCCTCAGCCTGAGCCAAGAGTCAAAATATGGGTCGCCGCCCAGAGCCTTGATGCCCTGTTCATGAGCGCCGTGAGTTTCGGCGAGATCCGTAGAGGGATTGTCCTGCGGGCGCCTGGGAAGCGAAGATCGGAGCTCGAGCTATGGCTTGAAACGGATTTGTCGATCCTGTTTTCCGGCCGCGTTCTGCCGGTTACCAAGGAAATCGCCAACCGCTGGGGCATGCTCGACGCAACCCGCCAGTTACAAGGGACTCCGGCCAATACCCTAGACGGCATGATCGCGGCGACGGCCGTTGAGCACCGCCTTACCGTCGTCACGCGGAACGCGAAGGATTTCGCCGGCCTTGGCGTCGAGATCCTCAACCCCTGGGAGACTTAAGGCTTCGCCAGGGACGCACCTTCCCGAATAGGTTAAGCCCCCCAAAGCTGCCTTGCAATCCCACACGCCAAACCGGTAGCATGTATGGGATTAATGCCCGCTCTTGTCGCAGAAGAGGTAGCCGTTCTCGACAGCACCATACTGGACGAGGAAAAACTGCTGGCTGCGCCCGAGCGCATCGCGCGCATCGCCATCGTGGGCGACTTCAATCCGGAGTCCGAAACGCACCTCGCCATCGGCGCGGCTCTCCGTCACGCGGCTGAGGCGCTGGGGGTCCGCGTGGAATCGAAATGGATCGCCACCGAATGCGCGGCGCGCGATGCGGGCAAGATCTTCCGGAATCACGACGGATTGTTTATTTCCCCCGGCAGCCCATATCGCAGTAAAGAAGGGGCATTTGCGGCGATCCGTTTTGCGCGCACCGAAGGCCGGCCGCTACTCGGCACCTGCGCCGGCTTCCAGCATGCGGTCTTGGAGTACGCCCGGAACGTGATGGGAATCGCCGACGCCGAATCGGCCGAGCATGGCGTTCCGTCCGCGAACCTGCTGATCACGGCGGTAGCGTGCCCGATGCCCAACCGTGCGGCCGGATCACCGCGTTTGCACGGCGCGGAGACCATCCAGTTGCGGTCCGGCACGCGCGTCAGGGAAATCTACGCGCGCGATGAAATTTCCGAGCGGTACTTCTGTAATTTCGAGGTGAATCCCGCCTATTGCGATGCGTTGCAGAAGGCCGGGCTGGCGCTCTCGGGCTTTTCGGAGACTGGTGATGTGCGCGTTATCGAACTGCCGCGGCACCCGTTTTTCATCGCGACACTTTTTCAGCCGCAGTTGTCGTCGGAGCCGGGCAAACCGCATCCGCTGATTCGCGCTTTCGTCGGAGCCAGCGCCATGGAAGGTGGGCTTCACTGAGTCTCGCATATTAAAGTGACAGTTTCGGCTTTCGCGTGGGGCAGGACTCCAGTCCTGCGGCGGGTCTCCAGACCCGCCATCTGGCGGGACGTGGACGTCTGCCCCACTGTAGCCGGCGCGAACCTTCAGCGCCGCACTTTGGCGCGAAGTGCGAAGATGAAAGCATGCGGCGGTTGTTTCTCCTGTGCGGCCTGCTGCCCTGGACCGCCGTGGCGGCCGAGCACTGGATTCGGTTCACGTCCGGCCCCATCGAGGTTTTCAGCAGCGCCGGGTCTAAGGACGGACGCGAAACACTGGTGAAAGTCGAGGAGTTCCGCCACGCGCTGGGGCTGGTGCTGGGCGACGACGATTTGCAACTGCCCGTTCCGCTCCACGTACTCTTGTTCAAATCCGGCGCGCCGCAGTTGCCGGAGCCGGTTATGCGCGGGCGCAATGAGTACAATCTCGTACTCACTGCCGGACAGGGGATTTCGAGCGACGTTTTCGCGCGCCTGACGCAATTGTTCATGGACGCCAACACGGCGCGCATGCCGGAGCGCCTGGAGCGCGGACTGGTCTCGCTATTCTCCACCATCCAGGTGAACGGCATTCGCATCACGCTGGGCGAGCCGCCTTTGCATCCCGATATGGACTGGGCCCGCGTGCACCTGCTGGCCGTCGATCCGGAATATTTCGGCAAGCTGCGCGTGCTCACCTATAACCTGCGCAAAGGCGTGGATGAGGACGCCGCCTTCCGCAATGCCCTGGGCAAATCGCCTGAGCAGATCGAACTGGAAGCCCAGGCGCACCTGGCGCAAGGGCGGTTTCAGGCTACCTCGATGTCGCCGCTGCCCATGAGTCCCATGGATTTTCCGGAGCGGCCAGTGGATGCGGACGCGGCCCAATTGGCGATGGCGGACTTGTTGCTGGGTGTCCAGTCGCGGACGATTTACCGGGAGCTGATTGCACAGAACGAGCGCGTGCCGGAAGCCTGGGAAGGCCTCGGCATGCTGTCGCTCAGCGATCATGACACGGATGACGCGCGCCAGGATTTCGCGGCGGCCATGGCTGCCGGTGCGAAGAGCCCGGAGTGCTACATGCAATATGCGCGGCTCGAGACGGATAACGCCAAGGCTCTGGCCGCGCTGGAAAAGGCGGCCAAGATCAATCCCAAACTGGCGGAGCCCCATTTTCTGATGGCCCAACGGCAAACCGATCAGCCGAAACGGATCGAGGAGCTGAAGCTCGCCACCAAGCTGGACGCCCGAAACATGGCGTATTGGGAGGCGCTCGCCCAAGCCTGCGTGGACGCGCACAATTACGCGCAAGCCGCGCAGTCCTGGAAATCGGCCGAACAGGCCGCCATCACGCAGGGCGACCGGGCGCGCATCGAGCACAACCGGCTGCAGGTCGAGGACCAGCGGCTCGATTGGGAAGACGCCGAACGCAAACGCAAGGCCGACGAAGAAGCGCGCGAAATCGATAGGTTAAAGCAGCAGGCGCGTGCGGATTTGCACGCCCTCGAAGCGCACGCCAATCAGGGCCAGGCTCCGGCGTCGCCGAATGAAAAAGTGGTTCCGTGGTGGGATGGTCCGAAACCTTCGGGCATGACCAGGGGAGTGCTGAAGCAGGTGGACTGTCTGGGCAAGCAGCTTCGCCTGGTGGTCATCGATGACGATCGGAAAACCGTGAAGCTGCTGGTGGCCGATCCCGCGGTGGTAGCGATCTTGGGCGGCGAGAGAGAACTCAAACTGAGCTGCGGAGCGCAGGCATCGCGCCGGGTGAAGGTGGAATACTTCCCCAAAACCAACGCCAGGATGGCGACCAGGGGCGAAGTGGCCACCATCGAGTTCCAGTGAGCCCTAATCCGTTCCGTTGGGTAGTGCTGGGAGTCTTCGTACTGTCGTCGGCCATCAACTACCTGGACCGGCAGACGCTGGCCACGTTGGCGCCGCTGGTGCGCGCCGAGTTCCGTCTTTCCCATGCCCAGTATGGGCTGATCGTGAGTGTGTTCTCCATCGCCTATGCGGCCTGCGCGCCATTTGCGGGCATGCTGATCGACCGCATCGGGCTCAACCGCGCGATCAGTGTGGCCGTTGGGGTGTGGTCGTGCGCCGGCATCTGCACGGGATTCACGCGCGGCTTGCCCGGTCTGTTGGGGTGCCGCGGCGTGCTGGGCATGTCGGAAGCGGCGGGTATTCCGGGCGCGGGCAAGGCCATCCATCGCTATTTATTGCCGGCGGAGCGCGCCTTGGGAAACGCGTGGAACCAGGCGGGCGTGAGCCTGGGGCTGATTGTGGCGCCGCCGGTAGCCACCTGGATCGCCATGCGCTATGGATGGCGGCACGCATTCGTAGTAACTGGCGCGCTGGGCCTGCTCTGGATTCCGCTATGGAACCTGACGGCGCGTGCCGCCGAACCGGGCGTACGCGCGGCCGTACCCGCAACGCTTCCGCACGGCAATCTGTTACGGTCGCCGCGGCTATGGGCGCTCGTCGCGGCGAATGCGCTGAACATGAGCGTCTATTCGCTGTGGACAAATTGGACCACGCTGTACCTGGTGGATCGGTACCGGCTGCCGCTGGCCGAAGCGAACTGGTATGCGGTGATTCCGCCGGCGATCGCGGCGCTGGGCGGATTCGGCGGCGGATGGCTGTCGCTCGGATGGATGCGCTTGGGCTTCACGGCGGTAGCGGCACGTACGAGGGTCTGTCTGGCGGGAGCGCTCGCAGCACTGGCGGCCGCTGCGATTCCGTGGCTGCCTACCGCGGGATGGACCGCCGCGGGAATCTCGTTGAGCATTCTGGCGGTGTCGGCCATCAGCGTGAATGTGTACACGATCCCACTGGATATTTTCGGCGGCGAGCGCGCGGGGTTCGCGGTGGCCATGCTGGTGGCATCCTACGGCGCGGCGCAAGCGCTGATCTCACCGGTGATTGGGGCGGTCGTCGACAGCTACGGCTATGCGCCGGTTTCGATGGCGGCGGCGGTGATGCCTTTGGCCGCGTATGCCGTCTTGAAGACGGGGCTGCGCGAGCCGGCGGCCGGCGATGTATGACCGCTTGGCTGCTACCATAGTCCCATGCGAATCATTACGCTTGCCATGTCACTTGCCATGTCAGTTGCCGGCCTCTGTTCGATCGTGTGGGCGGCCGAAGAACCGAAAACCAGCGAACGCCTCGCGGATGCGGCGGCGCTGTTCCACGAAGTCATGAGCACACCCGACAAAGCCATTCCGCAGGATTTGCTCAATAAGTCCCATTGCATCATTTTGGTGCCCGGCTTGAAGAAGGGCGGATTTGTGATAGCGGCCAAATTCGGTCGCGGCTTTGCGGTTTGCCGTGCGGCTGCCGGCCAGGGTTGGGGTCCGCCTGGAGCGGTGCGCATAGAAGGCGGCAGCATCGGACTTCAGATTGGCGTCTCTTCAACCGATTTGGTGCTGCTGGTGATGAATGAGCGTGGTATGAAGAGGCTGCTGACGACTAAGTTCACGCTGGGCGGAGACGCGACGGTAGCTGCGGGCCCGGTAGGCCGCGACGCCACCGCGCAGACCGATGCCCTGATGTCGGCTGAAATTCTCTCCTGGTCGCGTTCGCACGGCGTGTTCGCCGGCGTATCGCTGGACGGATCGACGCTGCGCAACGATGTTGACGTCAATAATGAGATGTACGGCAAGCCTTATGAGAACCGGCAAATCTTGCATAGCGGGTTGCCGCGGCCGCCCGGCGCGGGCAAACTGATTGGGGAGCTGAATAAGTATTCGCCGCGCGAGACGCATTAGGCTACCAACCGCCGTCAAATCTTAGCTTCAGGAGGGCGGGCTTTAGCCGGCGCGGGGCTTAAGCCCCGCCGCAGCTTTGCGCAAAAAGAGCTAGAATGGCACCAGACTCCCTTGAGTGGAGGCACGGATGCTGAGATTAGACTCCGATAAACCGGTCGAGTTCTGCGATGGCTTGCGCCGCCGCGACTTTCTGCATGCCGGCGCTCTTTCGCTGCTGGGTCTGGGCCTGAACGACATGTTCGCGCTGAAGGCCCTGGGCGCCGTCGATCGAAAAAAAGATACCAATTGCATCATGCTGTTCCTGGTGGGCGGCCCGTCCCAGTTGGATACCTGGGATATGAAGCCTAACGCGCCGGTGGAGATTCGCGGGCCGTACAAGCCCATCAAGACCAACGTGCCGGGCATCGAGATCTCCGAGAATTTCCCGCGCATGGCCAAACACGCCGACAAATACGCGCTGATCCGCAGCGTGTATCATACCGCCGCCGCGGTGCACGACACCGGCCACCAGATGATGCAGACGGGCCGGCTGTTCCAGGGCGGCGTGGAGTATCCGCACATCGGCTGCGTCCTGTCGAAGCTGAAGGGACCCAATGGCGATGTGCCGCCGCACGTACTGCTGCCCCGGCCCATCGGCAACACCGGCGGCAATATGCCGCACGGGCAGAACGCCGGTTTTCTGGGCAAGACGTATGATCCATTCGTGTTGAATGCCGACCCATCGGACCCCAACTTCAAAGTGCCGGACATGCTGCCGCCGGATTATCTGACGGCCCTACGCGTCGACCGGCGCAAGAACTGGCGCGAGATGGTGGATCACACGGTCAGCAAGTTCGAAACGTCGCAGGATGCGCGTTTGTTCGACGCCACCTTCCACCAGGCGTACACGTTGATGTCCTCCGAGAAAGCGCGAGCGGCATTCGAACTGGCGCGGGAGCCCGAAGCGGTGCGCCAGAAATACGGGCAGAACCGTTTCGGACAAAGCTGCCTGCTGGCGCGCCGGCTGATTGAGGCGGGCGTGCGCTTTGTCACCGTCAACATGTTCGAGACAGTTTTCGACGAGATTACCTGGGATATTCACGGGTCGAAGCCGTTCAGCCCGATCAGTTGCTATCGCGACCTGGTAGGGCCGATGTTCGACATGGCCTACAGTTCGCTGCTGCAGGATCTGCAGGACCGCGGCCTGCTGGCCAATACCATGGTGCTGGCGATGGGCGAGTTCGGGCGCACGCCCAAAGTGAACCCGGCGGGCGGGCGCGACCATTGGCCGCAATGCTGGAGTATCATCATGGCGGGCGGCGGCGTGAAGGGTGGACAGGTGATCGGTGCGTCGGACGAGATTGGCGCCTCGCCAAAGGACCGCCCCACCAGCCCGGCGGAAGTTGCCGCCACCATTTACGACGGCCTGGGCATTTCGCTCGAGCTCGAATTGCCGGGAGCGCAAGGCCGGCCCATCCCGCTCGTGGAGCGCGGCGTTGAGCCTATCAAGGAACTGTTCGTCTAAATGGAACGTCCGGCACTAGCCCTGCTCCTGATGCTGCCCATAAACGCGTTCGCCGCGAGTCTCGCGGTGCTCCCGCCATCTGTGAATCTCGAAGGTCCCGAATCCTACCAACAACTCCTGGCCGAAGCATCGCTCGACAGCCATCAGGAAGACTGCACCCGCATCGCCCGGTGGACCTCCTCCAACCCCGCGGTAGCCACCGTCGATCAGACCGGAATGGTGCGGCCGGCAGGGGATGGCGAAGCCATTATCACCGCCGCCGCCCAGGGCCGCACCGCAACCATCGACGTACACGTGAAGAACGCACACGCGCCATACACCTGGAGCTTCCGCACCGACGTCATCCCCGTGCTCAGCAAAGTCGGTTGCAATTCGGGAGCCTGCCACGGCGCCGCAGCCGGCAAAAACGGATTCAAGCTCACCCTCCGCGGCTACGATCCCGACGAGGATTACGAAACTCTGACGCGCCAATCCCTCGGGCGGCGCGTCTCGCTTTCCGACCCCGCGCATAGCCTGATGCTGCTGAAACCCACCTTCGGGGTTCCCCACGGAGGCGGCAAGCGGTTCTCCACCGATTCGCTTGAATACCGCGTGATTGCGGAGTGGATTGCTTCCGGTGCGCCCCGGCCTGCCGATAGCGATGCCACCGTCACCGGGCTCGAAGTGTTCCCGGCCAGCGCCACCCTCAAGCCCGGCGCCGAACAGCAGATCGTGGTCCGCGCGAAATATTCCGACGGGCGGCTGCGCGACGTCACGCATTGGGTGCGCTACGGGTCGAGCGACGAAGGCGTGGCCTCGGTCGACGATTCCGGCCACGTGAAGATGAACGGCAGCGGCGAAGCGGCCATCACGCTGTGGTACGCCAGCCGGGTGCTGTACGCGCGCATGGGAGTGCCCTATGCCAACCAGGTGGACCCGTCGGTCTACACCAGATTCGAGCGGCATAATTACATCGACGATCTGGTGGTGGCCAAGCTGAAGGCGCTGAATATCGCGCCCTCGGGACCGGCTTCGGACGCAACATTTATCCGGCGCGCCTATCTGGATGCGGCCGGCATTCTGCCCACTTCCGAAGAGGTCGAGGATTTTCTGTCCGATCCTTCCGCCGGCAAGCGCGCCAGCCTGATCGACCGCCTGCTCGAGCGCGACGAGTTCGTCGATTACTGGACGTATAAGTGGTCCGACCTGCTGCTGATCTCCAGCCGCAAGCTGCGCGCCAACGCCATGTGGTCGTTCTACAACTGGATTCGCGACAGCGTGAAGGATGACAAGCCCTGGAATAAGTTCGCCTACGAGATCTTCACGTCGTCGGGAGACACGCGGCAGAACGGCGCGCTAAATTACTACGTGCTGCACAAGGATCCCATCGACCTGACGGAGACCGCCACCGAAGCTTTCATGGGCAACCGGGTGACTTGCGCGCGCTGTCACAATCATCCGCTGGAAAAGTGGACGCAGAAGCAGTATTACGAGCTGGTGAACCTGTTCGCGCGCGTCGGGCTGAAGGACGGCAGCGAGCCGGGCGATATCGTGGTGTATGCGAAGGCCACCGGCGACGTGCTGCATCCGAAGCTGCTGAAGCCGTTGCCGCCCACGCCGCTCGATGGCACGCCCATGCCGATCGATTCGACTGACGACCGCCGCGTGCACTTCGCCGACTGGCTGATAAGCCCACAGAACACCTATTTCGCACGGTCGCTGGTGAATCGCGTGTGGGCGAATTTCATGGGCCGCGGGCTGGTGGAATCGGTGGACGATGTGCGCGCTACCAATCCAGCCTCGAACGAGGAGCTGTTCGCTGCGCTGAGCGACGATTTCGTGAAGAACGGCTACGACGTGAAGCGGCTGATTCGCACCATCATGAATTCCAGCGCGTATCAGCTTTCGGCGGATGCGAACGCGGCGAACCAGATGGATACGAAATACTATTCGCGCTACTTCGTGAAGCGGCTGCCCGCGGAAGTGTTGCTGGATGCCATGTCGCAGGTGACCGGCGTTCCCGCGAAGTTCGCCGGCTATCCGGCGGGCACGCGCGCGCAGCAATTGCCGGACGTACAGGTGCAATCGCAATTCTTGAGCGCCTTCGGACGGCCGAAGCGAATCATCTGCGATGCCGGCGAACGGTCGAGCGAGCCGAACATCGCCCAGGCCCTGCACGTCATCAATGGCGACACGCTGAATAAGAAACTGAGCGACCCGCAAGGGTACGCGGCCCTTGCAGTGAAACTAGGCCTGTCCGATTCGCGTATTCTCGATCACCTGTATCTTTCGGCCTTCAGCCGGTATCCCACGGACGCCGAGAAGCAGCCCTTGCTGGCGGCCTTGCGCGCGGCCCGCACGGCCACCGGATCGCCCGAAGTGCAGCGCGAAGCGCACCGGCAGGCGCTCGAAGACATGATGTGGGCCATGCTCACCAGCAAGGAATTTTTGTTCAACTATTGACTCACCGCGGGGGAACTGGGGCCAGCGTGGACACAATTCGAAAAGTCGTACCATGAATTCGTGCCAGTCAAGGTTCGCGATTTGATCCGGACACTAGAAGATGCGGGCTGGCGACACATGCGGACCAATGGCGACCATCGCGTGTTTAAAAACCCAGAAGGCCGCATCACCGTTGTGTCCGGAAAACCAGGCGACGATGTTCGGCCCGGCACCTATCGGGCCGTTTTGCGGCAAACTGGTATCAAGGAAGCCGATAAATGATCCGAAAGTATACGCTGATCATCGATGGGGACAGTTCCGGCTATAGTGGCTACGTGCCCGAACTCCCGACAATTCTGGTCACGGGGAACTCCATCGAGGATTTGACCGCCCGCGCTAAGGAAGCCATTGGCCTCTACTGGGAAATTTTACACGCTGACTGGTCCCCAGCCTCAACGGTTCGGGAAATTGAGGTCGAACTGCCGGTCTAGCGGCCCATGGCGGTAGCCAGTCTTTTTGGACGGCGAGGCGAGGGCGCGTCACTTGAATTGCCTCGTACGAGAGCCGTCAATGCCGGATGAATCGCTTGGCAACGCCAGGTGGTCCGATTTCGGCGCTTGCGCCACTTCGCCCAGTCCGGTGTCAACTCTCAGCGATGCTTTCATGGTAGCCTTTGGGACATGGATATCCTTGACGACTTGAATCGTGATGCTGACCCAACGGGCTTATCTGGCCTTTTTGGAATCGATGAGCACGAACCTCCTGGTACTCCAATGTATGAGGAGCACAGTCGATAACATTCATAATTCCGATGACGATGAAGAGGACAAAGTAGAGCAAATCCGTTTCTGTTGCAACTATGCTCTCGTTGCCCTGATCGACCGCCTGTACACCAGTTTGGAGCGACTGGCATCGGAGTTGCACTCAAGACTGATTAGGCGCCCTATCGATGTTGACCCCGGATCAGTTTGCTTCAAGAGCCTGTCCTTACTTCACATCGAACCAAAAATTGACCTTAGGGTCAATCCAATAGATGAAGGGACCAAGCGAGCCAAGAACAGGCTACGCGGAGCACGTAGTGCGCGGAACTTGATCGTCCACCTTGGAGGGTGCCTTGACGACGATGATTCACCTCAACCAATCCCAATCGAGGGGCAGACTGAAGCTGTCTCCGGTCAGAAATGTCAAAAGAGCGATGTCGAGCGGTTCTTGCCACAGTGCATCGATCAGCAGCATCGCACAATCACCGCCTCCGAGCCCATTGTAATCGAACTAGTTAATGATGCCATCAAATACTTTCAGTGGCTGATAGATCAGTTCCGTGAGTGTTGGAGAATTCTTGACTACATTTGAGCTGCCGCACGGTCTGGATCCAGATTCTTAGCGATCCGGTGACGCTAAACAGTTCAGACGATGTTCCAGAATCTCAAAGATTCGGAACATGGTCAGTCTCAGGTGTCTCTGCTCCGAATTTCGCTGGCTGATCAGCCCGCAGAACACTTATTTCGCACGGTCGCTGGTGAACCGGGTGTGGGCGAATTTCATGGGCCGCGGGCTGGTGGAATCGGTGGACGATGTGCGCGCTACCAATCCAGCCTCGAACGAGGAACTGTTCGCTGCGCTGAGCGACGATTTCGTGAAGAACGGCTACGACGTGAAGCGGCTGATCCGCACCATTATGAATTCCAGCGCGTATCAGCTTTCGGCGGATGCGAACGCAGCGAACCAGATGGATACGAAATACTATTCGCGCTACTTCGTGAAGCGGCTGCCCGCGGAAGTGTTGCTGGATGCCATGTCGCAGGTGACCGGCGTTCCCGCGAAGTTCGCCGGCTATCCGGCGGGCACGCGCGCGCAGCAATTGCCGGACGTACAGGTGCAATCGCAATTCTTGAGCGCCTTCGGACGGCCGAAGCGAATCATCTGCGATGCGGGGGAACGGTCGAGCGAGCCGAACATCGCGCAGGCCCTGCACGTCATCAATGGCGACACGCTGAATAAGAAACTGAGCGACCCGCAAGGGTACGCGGCCCTTGCAGTGAAACTAGGCCTGTCCGATTCGCGTATTCTCGATCACCTGTATCTTTCGGCCTTCAGCCGGTATCCCACGGACGCCGAGAAGCAGCCCTTGCTGGCGGCCTTGCGCGCGGCCCGCACGACGACGGGATCGCCCGAAGTGCAGCGCGAGGCCCACCGGCAGGCGCTCGAAGACATGATGTGGGCCATGTTGACCAGCAAGGAATTTTTGTTCAACTATTGACTCATTGCCGCAGGCCCAACGGTCTCGTGTGCAGTCGCAAAGGGTCCTTTGCGTAACGTGTTTTCGTGGTCAGTTTGGGTTTGAGATCGCTCGCGGCGGCAGCGGTAACACCGATAGGTAGTGACCGGTAAGGGCGCGATGTTCCTGCAGCCTTCGCTGCGCAGCCCAAAGGCTCGAAGTTCTTCGCGTCTGTGTGCACTCTTCCTCATTCAGCGTCTCAAGCCACTCAGCAAGGGCCCGCGGCGTTGCCTCGCCGCCCTGCCTCCGTTCCATCGCTACGCCTGCCGCCAGCAAGTCTCTGTAGATGGCTTGGCACTCCCCACATGCGGAATGGTCGTGGTCCATGGCCTCATGATATCGGTTTTGCGGCGGGGTCCGTACTCGGCCTGCCGTCCCGCAAAGGGGTCCTCTGTGAGACCTAGTTTTCCGATGGTCTTTCCGCGTGGTCAACGACCAGGACTTCGACGGGCCCTCTCGCGGAAACAAGTCTCAATCCAAGTTGTTGCTGTAAAGCCGTCATGATCGACGGGTTGCCCGTAGCGTCTCCATCGGGTGTCCCCCACGGGTTGCCGAGTCCGACCGTGACCTCTTGTTCATACGCAAATCGGAGATTGGCGTCGAACTTCCCGCTAAAATCCGTCTTATCGACGATGGGCCGTTGGAGCATCCCCGACAGCACTTTAATCAGGTCCTCCATGCCTACCTGTCGTCCCTCTACATCGAGCCCCGTTGAAGGTTCAAATGCCACGGTGGCGGAAGCGCAGGGACCGAGCGGCCGCTGCCCGCTCGCCGGGGGTGACTCGACGCAGTCCCCTTCCGTCGGTTTCGGCAGCTTGAGGCCATTTTTCGCCACGGTCAGAAAGTACACGCGCAGTACTTTGTACTCTCGGTGAACCTTCAGCTTGAACCTGTCTTCCAGAAGCGATTGCAGCATCAACCATATCTGCCTTCGGTCGGGATTGCCCTCCGCCTTCGCCTCAATGACGAAGCCGGAGGAGTTCATCCATTCCGGACCGCCCGAGATCTGAAAGGATTGGACACCATATGCGTTCTGGATGAGCAGCCGCAGGGATGCCCCTCTGGTGCTCAACCGACCACCGACGGGTGGCAGAAGGACGTGCCGCAAGGCTAGCGAAGGGTCAGGTTTTACGGACGCGACTTCGAAGCTCGGCGGTTGCGCCGGAGTTTGCCCGTAGACTAAAACACAAACCAATGACAGCGATACGCCGCAAGAAAGCCGCTCTAACGTGTTCATTGTTTCCAATTCTAGCGTCTGGAAATATGCTTGGGGAATTCGGACGGACGTCTCACAACTGGTCCCTTGAGAGACGAGCTTCCGAACCAGTTGGGGGTTATTCGGGCGACCAGCCTATGGAACAATATTTGTTGGGATGAATCTCGAGGCACCACGGCAAAGCATCCTAAGAAGGTCGACACGACCATGCGGGCAATCACCGGAATGGTTATAGCGCTGATCGCGGCAACGTTCCTGCAGGGACCGCTAAGCGAAGCCCATGCGCAACAACCGCTTGCTTTCGAGGTAGCGTCGGTCAGGGTGAATCGTTCGCACAGCGGCACAACCCGTCGCTTCGAGCCTGACAGATTGATTTACCTCGGTATCACGCTTGGGGAATTTATCGAAATGGCCTATGGAGTTTGCCATTATCAGATCTCCGGCCCCGATTGGGTCGTGAACTTCGGCAGTTCCGAGCGTTATGACATCGTCGCCACCACGGCAACCCCGGTCTCTGGCGAACAACTCCAGCGGATGCTGGCACCTCTGTTGCGCGAGCGTTTTCACTTGAGCATTCATCGGGAAACCCGCGAGCTTCGGGTTTATGCGCTGGTGGTCGGCCCTAAGGGCCCGAAGTTCAAGGCTGGTGACGGAGGCCCAACGCGCACCCGAGCTGACGACTCCGGTGGAGGTATATATGAGAACTACTCTATGGACGCTTTAGCGTCCTCGCTTTCTTTGTATCGAGCCCTCGGACGCCCTGTTCTAAACCGTACCGGGTTAAATGGTGGCTACAGTTTCCGCATGAACCTTCAACGCCTTAGCGCCGGCCTGAGCCCTGCCGATATGAAACACGCCGTGATCGACAATGATGAACCGCTCTTCACAGCATTGCAGGAGCAACTCGGGTTAAAACTGAAGTCCGAGAAAGCCCCCGTCAAGATTCTTGTAGTGGACTATGCGGAAAAGGTTCCAACCGAGAACTAAGTTCTTGCATCGCTCTTTCCTGGCCCCGTGTTTCGAAATGGGTAGCTTTTGAGACAGCGGCAGAAGCCATGAAAATCAGCGTTACCTTCAGAGGAAAAATGCGGGCTTTCTTCAGCGGTACTTGACGCTATGTTGCTCCAATGACGAGGGTGCTGCGGGTGACATACAGCGTCAACGGGTGAACGCAGGTCAAGCCGCTCGTCGTCGGGGTCGCGTGGGCGGCAGCCCCAAGGCGCTCGATGAAGCGGATTTGAAGAAGGCGCGGGCACTGCTGCGGTCTGGGGAGTACAGCAAAGTGCAGGTCGTTGACGAGCTTGAGGTCATTCGCCATACGCTGTAGCGAGCCCTGTCGCTGGAGAAGACGATCGGACAAGCCCTGTAACATGGCGGGGGCTGGAACCAGGACGCTGCCGGTACCATTAACCTCTACGCTGCGCGACTGATCGGGCGGAAATCGGCCGATGCGGATATTGAGATGACCAGGCGCAAAGCATTTCCGGCTATTCTACGACTACGGGACCATAGCTACAAAAAAACGATTGAGTAACTGCAGTGGAAGCCCCTTAGGGCTTTGCGGACGCCGGCTGCCAGAGCTCAATCTTATTCCCATCCAGGTCATAGATCCAGGCAAAGCGACCGTAGGATTCATCCATTCGTTTGGCGTCAATCTTTACTCCCTCTTGTTTTAAGCGGTCGAGCAAAGCATCCAGATCGTCCACGATGTAGTTGACCATGAACGGTTGCGTGGCTGGGATATAGTTAGTGGCGCTGGGAAAAACAGTCCAAACTGTAACGTGTTCCTTTTGCGGGTCGTCGTGTTCGCGCCACGGAAGCATCGCGCCTCCGCCTTTGTCAGCGAGTCCAAGATGCTTCGCATACCATTCGCGCATCTGATCACGATTAGCGGATTTGAAGAAGACACC
The DNA here is from genome assembly GCA_963818855.1 of Bryobacterales bacterium. Classification (GTDB taxonomy): domain Bacteria; phylum Acidobacteriota; class Terriglobia; order Bryobacterales; family Bryobacteraceae; genus Bog-159. The sequence goes on from CAWFUH010000005.1 coordinate 177,002, forward strand.
GCCGATTCCAAGGATGCGCCCGCGCTGCTCCATTTTGACCGGCGGCTTCGACTTTTCAGGTTGCGGAGATTGCACTTCCTGTCCTCCTTGTGCGCAGGCCGAGATGAGCAACAGCGAGCCGAGCGCAATTGTGCTCCAGGGTATTCCTTGCATGTGATTATTTTTCGAACAACTCCTTTAGTTTTTTCAGGAAGTCCGCCCAGCCGGATTTCGTGTCGGCGAACTCGTCGTCCCAGGCTGCTTCGGGGCCGAAGCCGGACTGAACCAGACGGAGGCGCGTGACTCCTCCGCCTAGCGATTCGATGTAGTAATCGACGCACATTTTTTGTGCAACGCCTGTGTCCACCGGGCCTTTGCGGCCGTAGGTGAGGGAACGTTCGCTGCAAGTGCCGAAATGCTTACCGGGCTCCCAGGCGGTGATGGTGGTTCTACCCTCCATCCCCGGGCCCCAGGAGAAGTAATATTCTCCGCCGACGCGCGGATCGACTCGGGCTTCGGGGGCGAACCATTTCGCAATCTGTTCGGGGTCGGTGATGGCCCGGAAGACTTCTTCGGGGGTCGCTTTTAGATCGATGACGGTCTCGTGGGATCTGCTCATATTTCACTCCAGATTTGCGGATTCGCTGGCGGATTCTTCCAGCCTGACAGCGGGATAAACGGCGGAGAGCAGGCGGAAACGCCGCCCTCCTTCGGCCCGCTCGTTATGATATTTCGCCGCGAGGCGCGCAATGGAGGCGGTCATCTCTTCGGCGAAGGCGGCGCGGGATTCAGCGCTAGCAAAGCGGATCTCGGTTTCCAGGGTAAGCGTGGCGATGCGTTTTCCGGCGCGGCGGGCGCGGATGCAGAGAGAGGCCAGCTCGCGAATCATGCGCGCAGCAGTAGAAGCGAGATAAGCGGCGGAGAAACGGTCGGCAGTGACGTGATCGCCGGTCTGGGGAGCGATCAGGAATTCGCGGGCCACGGCGCGCACCACGCGTTCCATGCAATTGCCTTTACGGCGTTCCTCGATCAACTCCAGGAAGCCTTCGCGCTCTAGTTCGCGCAGATGGTAGTTCAGTTTCTGCCGAGGCACACCGAGGCGGCGGGCGAGTCCGGCGGCGGAATCGGGCTCAGTTAATTGTTCGAGGAGACGAAGTCGGCCAGGCTGGAGTAAGACGCCCGCTTTTTCGGGGCTCTGTACGATTTGCAACGTCGCCAGCATGGATTTAATTTAAGCACCGGAGCACTATTCTGTCAAGACAAATCTTCTTGTCGGTAGCGCCGCGAGCAGGCATCCGCAAAATAGTGCCATCCTCGCCATACTAGCCGTTGCGTAAAGGACCGCTGGCGGGGACGGCGACGCCGCGCGAACGCGAACGTCAAATAGCGCCGAAGAAAGCCTGTCATTTTTCTCTGAAGATCACAATGAAAATCAGGCACTCGAACGTCGCAGAATCCAGCGCCATCGATGAGATAGCTGCTGGCGATGCGCAGGAAATCTCAAAATTAGGCTTCACAATCGTTCGCTTCTCGGCTTCCCACAATCCGATGCTATGTAAACTCCTCTGCCCCGCCGGGCCTCGGCTTCTCGCGGTTGAGAGCCGTGTGGCCAACTCATCTTCCAGCCGTCAGAACCAGCATCACACGCCCCGCAGCCCACACCGGCGAGAGAACACACGTCCGCGGCGTTCCCTCCGCCGAAATCGCGTGGCCGGCATGCTACGCTTTCACTGGGTAGAGCGTTCGCTACCCAGGCTCCTTGTAATTTTAAAATACGAAATTACCATTCGAACCCAACAAGCCCTTTATTTTCAACAACATTTCCAGAAAGGAACCCAGTTCCACCGCGAGCTGACCACCTCCGGTCTACTCGGGTGTAAGCTAATGGGAGTTGCATGAGAGTCACACAATGAGGGCTGCTGTTCCGATCGCGGTGGTTGTCCTGCTCCTCCCGCCGATGTCCGTGCGCGCCGCAGATGCGCCATCGTTTGCCAAAGACGTCGCGCCTATTCTGTCGGCGAATTGCGCCGGCTGCCATGCCGCCAATGTCACCATGGGCACGCTCAATCTGGACACCTTCGCGGGCATCCAAAAGGGCGGCCATAGCGGCCCCGTTATCGCGCCCGGCAAGAGCGCCGAAAGCCTGCTCTATCTCCGCATCACGGGCAAAGTCACGCCCGCCATGCCGCTGAACGGCAAGAAGCTGGCCGATGGCGAAATCGAAATCATTCGCCAATGGATCGATGCCGGCGCGCCCCCGCCTGCCGCGGGCGAAGTGGCGGTGGCGGCTAAGCCCGCGATTCCGGACATCAAACCGCGCACCCCTGTGCGGCCTCTCATCAGCGCGTTGGCATATCGGCCCGATGGCAAGTTGCTGGCGCTCGGCACCTATAAAGAGGTTCGGCTGGTGGATCCCGCCACCGGCAAGGTGGCCGCCACGCTATCCGGCGAAGCCGAGGACGTGCGCGCCGTGGCCTTCTCGGGCGATGGCAAGCTGTTGGCGGCGGCTGGGGGACTGCCGGCGCGCAGCGGCGAGGTGAAGATTTGGGACGTCGAGACGCGCGCCCTGCTGCGCACCATCGTGGGGCATACGGATTGCATTTACGCGGTGGAGTTCGCACCAGACGGCAAATCGCTGGCCACCGCGAGCTACGACAAGCTCATCAAGCTATGGGATGTGGCATCCGGCGCGGAGATACGCACCCTGAAGGATCATATAGACGCGGTGTATGCGCTGGCGTTGACGCCGGATGGCAAGCGGCTGGTTTCGGCATCGGCGGATCGCGGCGTGAAGGTGTGGGACACGGCCTCGGGCGAGCGGTTGTATACGCTGAGCGAACCCACCGACGGACTGAACACCCTGGCCCTCGATCCGGCGGGCAAGCGCGTGGCCGCCGCCGGTCTCGACCGCACCATTCGCGTCTGGTCGCTGGGCGAAAAAAGCGGCACGCTGCTCAATTCCCTGATCGCGCACGAAGACGCCATACTGCAATTAGCCTGGTCTCCCGATGGCAAATTCCTGGTCTCCTCCGCCGCCGACAAAGAAGTGAAAATCTTCAACGCTGACGACCTCAGCTTAGTGAAATCCTGGCATCAGCCTGACTGGGCGCTGTCCCTGGCATTCGCCCCGGATGGCAAAACCGTAGCCGTAGGCCGCTTCGACGGCTCCTACGAGATATATGATGTGGGGCAGGCTCCCAGCCTGCGCGGGGCTCTAAGCCCCGCCACTCGCGAGGAAGGAAAATGAAAAGCTTACTAATTTTAGCCTTCTCCGTAGCAGCCGTCGCCGCCAACACAACCACGGACTCGCCCACAGGCAATCGCACCACGCCGCCCACCATCAGTTCCGTTTCCCCTCGAGGCGTGCCCCGCGGCGCCACCACCGAACTGACCATTGAAGGACTCAACCTGGCCTCCACCAGCGCGGTATTCTTCAGCGAACCGGGCGTCACCGCGCGCATCCTACGCATCAAGGAATTGCCCGACGGGCCGGACGTCCGATTGGGTTCGAATGGCGGAATTTCCACCGTTGATGTCGGACCCCTGCCGCCGCGCAACGAAGTCACGCTGGAATTGGATATCAGCGCGGATGCCGACGTCGGTCCGGTCGATTTTCGCCTGCAAACGCCGCTCGGCACCAGTCCCACGGGACGTTTCCTCATCGAGCCGTATTACGGCGAAAGCGCCGACCGCGAACCGAACGATACGCCCGAAGAAGCCGTGGAAGTTTACACGCCGGCGATTCTGGTGGGCGCCATCTCCAAGCCGGGCGACGTGGATTATTACAAGGTGACCGTGAAAGCCGGCGAGCAACTGGTGTTCGAAAATGGTGCGGCGATGTTGGGATCCGCCCTGCAGCCGGTGGTGAGCATTTACGATGGCGGCCAAACGCTCGTCCATGAGTACGGCCTCGAGGGTGGCAAGTCGGCGCAGTATTTCGCGCATCGCTTCGATAAGGCGGGTGCGTACTACATCCGGATCGCGGACTACGAGGAAGGCGGCAGCGCGCGCCACTTCTATCGCATCAAGGTCGGCAGGTTTCCGCTGGCTCTGGCGGCGTATCCGTTAGGCGTGCAGAAAGGGCACACGGTCGAGATCGCGCTGACCGGATACAATCTCGGAGCGGGCAAGCTCGCGGTCGCCGGGGAGCCATCGCCCGAAGACGAATCCATGGTAATCCTGCGCCCGAAAGTCGGCGCAGGCAAGACGTTCAACAGGCTGAAGCTGGCGGTGAGCGACGAGCCCGAGATCGACGCCGGCGCCGCGCAGTTCATCCAGGCGCCCGTCACGGTAAACGGCAAGCTTTTGGCGGCGAAGAGTGATTTCCGATTCAAAGCGCATAAAGGCGAGAAGCTGGTGCTCGAAGTAAACGCCAACCGGCTGGGTTCGCCTCTCGATTCGATGCTTGAAATTCTGGATGCGCAAGGCCACCCGGTAGAACGCGCCACGGTGCGCTGCGAGCTCTCGACCGCCCTCACGCTCAACGATCCCGGATCGTCCGGCTCGGGCATGCGCATTCTGTCGTGGACCGGCATGGCCGTCGGTGACACGCTGATGGTGGGCAGCGAGCTCATCAAAGTGCGCGCCATGCCGCGCGGGCCGGATGACGACATACGCTTCGAGTCGTTCGAAGACCAGCGCACCGGCTTGCTCGATACCACGCCCGAAGCGCACTCCATCGACACGCCGGTATATAAGGTCCAGGTCTATCCGCCTGGAAAGGCGTTCGTGACCAACGGTCTGCCGCTGGTGCACCTGCCCTACCGCAATGACGATGGCGGTCCCGGCTACGGCAAGGACTCCCGCTTGCGCTTCACCGCGCCGGCGGATGGCGAGTACATCGTGCGGCTGCGGGACGTACGCGGCTTCTCGGGCGATGCCTATGCGTACCGGCTGACGGTGCGCCCGCCGGCTCCCGATTTCAGGCTGGATGTGGATCCGCGCAATCCGAATGTTCCCGTCGGCGGGCGCATCCCGGTGACCGTCACCGCATTGCGGCTGGATGATTTCGACGGGCCCATCCAGGTGGGCATCGAAGATCTTCCGGCCGGATTTTCGGCCACGCGCGGCGTCATCGAGCCGGGGCGCGCATCTACCACCATCCTGTTGAGCGCGGATGAGAATGCGCACGTCGACCGGGCCGTGCCGCTGCGTGTGATGGGTAAGGCGCAGGACGGCGCGCGGCAGCTCGCGCACTGGGCCAGCACCGAAGACAAGCTGAAGCTCATCGCCCTGATGCCGAAACCGGATATCACCATGGAGGCGAAGACTCGCGCCGTGATATTGGCGCCAGGGGAGTCGGCCACAGTTGAGGTTGAGATCCACCGAAACAACAACTTTGGCGGGCGCGTGCCGGTGGAGGTGTACAATCTGCCGGCGACCGTGATGGTGGCCAACGTAGGACTGAACGGCGTACTCATCCACGAGAACGACAACCGCGTCACGTTCACGCTCCAGGCGCTGGCGAACGCGGAACCCATCGACCAGCCCATCGTGCTATCTGGTAATATCGAAACGCGATCCGGCCAGCAGAACGAATATGCATCCGAGCCGATCGAACTCAAAGTGACAGCCAAGAAATAATTCCATGTCGAATATCTCGCTAGTACGGGAAGCCCTCCAGGCAGGCGAGGGCATCGTCAGGCTGGCGCCCTGCTGGGTGCCGCGATCGTTCCTCATGCCCGGCGGGCGGTTGAAATTGGATCCGCGCGATCTGTATGCGTTGGGCGCGCACCGCGGCGGCATCGACGAGCGCTGGTTTTCGTCCACCACGCAGGCGGCCAACGGCCCGGGGACGCCGGAAGACGAAGGCCTCAGCTACATCGCCATCGACGGCCAGCGCGTACTGTTGCGCGAAGCCGTGGCGGGCCTCGGCGACGAAATTCTGGGTGCGGAGGTGATGGCGCGGTACGGCGGCTGGAACGTGCTGTGCAAGTTCTTCGACAACCTGGGCCCGATCCCGCACCACATGCACCAGATGGACCAGCATGCGCAAAAGGTCGGCCAGAAGGGCAAGCCGGAGGCCTACTACTTCCCGCCGCAATACAATTTCAAGGACAACAATTTCCCGTATACCTTCATGGGCCTGGAGCCGGGCACCACGCCCGCCGACGTGCGCCGCTGCCTGGAACGCTGGAACCAGGGTGATAACGGCATCCTGTATCATTCGAAGGCGTATCGCCTGCAGCCAGGCACTGGATGGCAGATCGACGCGGGCATTCTGCACGCGCCGGGTTCGCTGGTCACCTATGAGCCGCAGGTGAATTCGGATGTGTTCGGCATGTTTCAGTCGCTGGTGGAAGGGCGCGCCGTGCCGTGGGACCTGCTGGTGAAGGACGTGCCCCCGGAACACCATCACGATCTGGATTACATCATCGGCATGCTGGATTGGGACGCCAACGTGGATCCGGAATTCGCCAGCCACCGGCTGTTCCATCCGCGGCCCGTGCGCGCCGAGGCGGAGATGGCGGAGTGCGGTTACTCCGAGAAGTGGGTGTGCTACTCGACGCCACATTATTCAGCGAAAGAGCTGACCGTCCTGCCGGGGCGCTCGGCCGTAATTCACGATGCGGTGGCCTATGGGCTGATCGTAGTCGAGGGCTGGGGCGCGGTCGGCAAAATGGATGTGGAGACGCCTTCGCTCATCCGCTACGGCGCGATGACCAGGGACGAGCTGTTCGTCAGCGCGGCGGCGGCCAGGCGCGGCGTGCTGGTGCGCAATCGCAGCGATGCAGAGAATCTGGTGATGCTGAAACATTTTGGCCCAGGCAACCCGGAGGCCGCGGAGTTCATCGCATGAAATTCGGCGTGAATACCTTCATCTGGACGGCGAACTTCGACCGGTCCAACCTGCCGTTGCTGCCCGCGATCAAAGCGGCTGGCTTCGACGGTGTCGAGGTCCCGCTGTTTCACCCCGCGCAGTTCGCGGCGGCGGATATTCGCCGAGGCCTGGCGGACAACGGTCTGGAATGTACCATCTGCTCCATTCTGACCGGCGGCTTGAACATGATCTCCGAAGACGCCGCCGTGCGCGAAAAGACGCGCGTCCACCTGCAGGACTGCGCCAAGGCCGCCGCGGAAGTGGGTGCGAAGATTATCGCCGGACCGCTATACTCCCCGGTCGGCCTGATGACCGGACGCCGCCGCACCGCCGATGAGTGGAAGCGCGCCGTAGATTGCTATCAGGCCATCGGCCCAACGCTCACTGAGTATGGCGTCACCATCGCGATCGAGCCGTTGAACCGGTTTGAGACTTACTTCCTGAATACCGCAGCCGACGCTGTGGCGTTGTGCGATGCCATCGGACATCCGAACGTGGGCATCCTGTTCGATACGTTTCACGCCAACATCGAAGAGAAGGACGTGCCTGCCGCATACCGCACCGTGGGCCGGCATCTGAAGCATGTACATACGTGCGAAAACGATCGCGGCATTCCCGGCACAGGCCACGTGGATTGGCCCGGCGTCTTCCAGGCGCTGCGCGATGTGCGCTACGACGGCTGGCTGACCATCGAGAGCTTCGGCTTCGCCCTGGGTGAACTATCGGCGGCGGCTTCCATCTGGCGGGATATCGCGCCCTCACCGGAATCCATCGCATTCGAGGGAGTAAAGTTCCTGAAGCGCGGCATGGCGGCGGCGTCGGCGGCGTGAATCCATTCGCCGTGAGATTTGCTCTGCTGTTTCTTCTCACTGCGGCCGGAGTGCTGACCGGTTCCACAGTGAGCATCGTGCGCCAGGGCGATGGCTATTCATTGCTGCGTGACGGCCAGCCGTACTTCGTGAAAGGCGCGGTCGGCGCGGTGCATCTGGAAGAGTTGGTCGCCGCTGGCGGCAACTCCATCCGCGCCGGCGTAACCGCGCTCGATCGCGCGCAGGCGCTAGGCCTGACCGTGCTTACCGATCTGCCTTTCGGCAAGCCGCGCCGGGGCTTCAACTATGCAGATCCGGTCGCCGTGAACCAACAGCGCGAAGGGTTGCGGGTCATAGTGGAGCGGTCGAAGAGTCACTCGGCCGTGTTGGCTTGGGCGCTGGGCAACGAACTGGAGATCGGCACAACCGCCAGCCAGCGGGCGTTGCTGTGGCGGGAAATCGAAGCCGTGGCCCGCATGATCCACGACATTGATCCCAATCATCCGGTCATCACGGTGGTGGGCGGCCAGTACAAGGAGATGCTGCACGAGCTGAACCAATACTGCCCAAGCCTGGACGCGGTCGGTCTGAACTCTTATGCCGACATGCTCACCCTGCCGGAAGACATTCGGCGCGAGGGTTGGACGCGTCCTTACTGGGTGACGGAGTTCGGCCCACGCGGCCACTGGCAGGTGCCCCGCACCGCCTGGAGGCTGCCCATCGAGGACTCCAGCACGGAGAAGGCCGAGTTCTACCGCAAGGCCTACGAACATGCCGTTCAAGGCCGGCCCCAGTGCCTGGGCTCCTACGTTTTCCATTGGGCACAGCACCACGAGAAGACTCACACCTGGTACGGCATGTTTCTGGAGGACGGCAGCCGGACCGAAGCGGTGGACATCATGACATATCTCTGGAGCGGTCATTGGCCGGCCAATCGCAGCCCCCGTCTGGGCCCGGCGCCGATCCATATCAACTCCGAGAACGGGGCGGCGCAAGGCCCCGCTATTCTGCCCCCCGACGCCGTGCTGGATTGCCGTCTGGACGCTTCCGATCCGGACGGAGACGCGCTCGAGTACAGTTGGGACTTGCGGCTGGACGTAAGCGGCGACCCCAAAGTCGGCGGCGACCGGGAGGAGCCCACTCCGCCGATCGAGGGCCTGGTGCTCGCCGCCACGAGTAATCGCGCTACGTTCCGCCTGCCGGAGAAGGAGGGCAACTACCGGCTGTTCGCCTACGTGCGCGATGGGCACGGCAATGCCGCCACCGCTAACCTCCCCCTCCGCGTGGAGAAGCCCGCGTTCCCCGCTCTAGCCCCGGATCCGAACGTCTCGAAGTTCGGCACCGGCATCCAGCGCACCATGACGCTGCTCGCTACCAGCACCCCGGCGCAGCGCAATGCCGTGCGCATCCTGTTCTACGGCCAGTCGCTTAGCAAGCAGGAGTGGACGCGAACCATCGCCGACGAACTGCGCGCGCGTTTTCCGTACGCCGATATCACGTTCGCTAACCGCGCCATCGGAGGTTACGCGTCAGATCTTCTGAAGCGCACGCTGCCGCACGACGTCTTCGCGTTCTATCCCGACCTGATCATTTTCCACGATTTCGGCGGCGAGCCCGACTATGAGTACATCATTGATCAGATCCGGCGCCATACCACGGCAGAGATCCTGATCCAGAACGACCGGCCGGACGCCCTCACTGCCGGACCCGAGCCCACCGATCCCAAGAAACGAAGCGGCTACCGGTGGATGAACCGGCACAACGCCAAGTGGCTCCCCGAGTTGGCCGCCCGTTATAACTGCGAGATCGCCGACGTGCGCGGGCCATTTCTTGATTACCTGAAAGCCCACGACCTGAAGCCGGCCGATGTCCTCACTGATGGCGCTCACTTCAACTTTCAGGGCGACTATCTGATCGCGGAGCTGACCGCGCGCCACCTGCGCTACGATCCCACGCTGCCGCGCAAGCCCTGGGAGGATCTCGTCCGCACTTACGAAATCGGGCGCGACCTCCAATGGGTGAACGGCAAGCTGGAGCTGGAATTTGACGGCAATCGTGTGGACGCCATCGCGGGCTGGGCCGACCCCTACTATGGCGGCGAAGCGGAAGTTCGCATCGACGGCCAGCATCCCTCCCAGCGGCCTGAGCTCTATCACATCACGCGGCCCACCGACACGTTCAGCGTGGACTGGCCGGGCGTGAACCAGGTCGGCGCAGAGAAGCCTCTGCTGGTTGAGAACTGGACCCTGAAAATACTGGAAGTGAACGCGGACGAGTCCCGGTTGCGCTTCGAAGTGGCCGGCTCACGTACCGGCCCCGATGGCAGTGGCGTTAGTACCGAACGCTTCGTATCCAAGTCCGGCCGGGTCGTGATCGAACCGGGTGACTGGACCTTCGCGCGCTCTTTCACACTACGGCGCCAGCCCACGCCGGTGGGCTTCGAAGTGACCTGGAGTGTGCAGCCCATGTTCGTCGATGTGTATCGCGCGCCGCGCCTCGAAGACCGTACCAGCGAGCAGGCCACCACGCTGGCGCTGGGGCTCGCCGGCACGAAACACAAGCTGCAGCTCCTGGCCCGCGGCCCGAATCCACCGATGATCCGCGCCATCCGGGTCTACCGGCCACCCATCGCGAATCTGGAGAAGCTGGGAAGCCATCGCCATGCACCGGTGGTGGGCAGTTGGCTGATCGGGCACGACTTCAGCCAGTTCGTACCGCACCTGCTTTGACTAAGCGACCTGGCATCCAGATGCAGTAAACTTGGTGATTACCGGCCCCGTGTGAGACTCGCCCCTTTCAGCGCGCGCAGGTTTTGGAGGGCGGGCTTTAGCCGGCGCGGGGCTTCAGCCCCGCTGCAGCGAACCTTTTGGTTGCGGCTACGCTGGTGCACCGATCCTGCCGGCTTTCCTAGGCGGCGGTGCCGTGGGGGCTTCAGCGCAGGCGCCCGATTCAGGTAGCACTTCGCCGACGATAACGACGATAACGACGGATCGGCCCGCCGTCACGGACTCTAGTGCAGTCGTCGGCAATGGAGTGTTCCAGGCCGAAAACGGCGTGCTCGATACCGGGAATCAAGGGCAGCGTACCATCGATTTCCCAGAGATACTCATCCGCATTGGCATTGATCCGGGCACGGAAATCCGTTTCACCGCTCCCGACTATTACCAGGGCTCTATCACCTCCGCCGGAGTACAATCGGGTTTTGGCGACCTTGCTTTGGGCATCAAACAGCAAATCCTGAATGCCCAGGGCGGCTTCCAGGTGGCGGGCGTCGTCTCGCTCAGCTTTCCCACCGGAGCGGCAGCCATCTCCAGCCATGGCTACGATCCTTCCTTCCAACTGCCCTGGTCACGCCCGCTCTCGTCCAACTGGACCGCGGCAGGCATGCTGTCCGTCTACGTGCCCACCGAAGACGGCTCGCACAGGGTTGTAGGCGAGTCCACCTTTCTCGTGGATCGACAGTTGACTAAAGCTTGGGACGCGTTTACCGAATACGCCGGCGATTTTCCCCAAGCCGGGGGACCGCGGCACCTTCTGCACTTCGGAACGGCTTACAAGATTGAGCCGCAGCACCAACTCGATTTGCACGTGGGGGTAGGGCTTTCCGCGGCCTCTCCCGACCACTTTGTCGGAATCGGTTACTCGTTTCGTTTTGGAATGACCAGACCATAACTGGCCGGAGCGCGCGCGCCATCCGTTATGCATTCGTTATGCATTCCTTAGACCTTCCTTAGAGCCTCTTGATGGGAACTCTGCCATACTGGCGTTAGAAAATCTTGACCTGGACCAGTCTCTGTCAGCTCCTGGCCTTCCTGGGCTTGTTGCTGGCCATCACCAAGCCGCTCGGCTGGTATATGACAAGAGTCTTCGAGGGAAAGGGGACTTTCCTCTCGAAACCGCTCCTGCCGCTGGAGCGCCTGCTCTACCGGTTGGGGGGCGTAAACCCGGAGAAAGAGCAAACGTGGCGAACGTATGCCGGCTGTTGCCTGGCCTTCGGTCTCGCGAACTTCATTGTCTTCTACGCCCTGTTGAGATGCGAGAAGTTTTTGCCCGGCCATCCCGCCGGAGGTACTTCCCTCACCCCTGACTTGGCCTTCAATACGGCGGTCAGCTTCCTATCCAACACAAGCTGGCAAGCCTACTCGGGCGAGGCCACGCTGAGCTACCTTTCCCAGATGGTGGGGGTCACCGCGCAAAGCTTCACCTCGGCAGCCGCTGGGATGGCGGTCGCCATGGCGCTCATCCGCGGCTTTGCGCGCAATTGGTCCGCCCGGCTTGGCAATTTCTGGGTAGACGTGACGCGCGCGGTTCTTTACATCCTGCTGCCGCTATCGCTTCCGGCCGCACTGATTCTCTGCTCGCAAGGCGTCCTGCAGACATTCCACGCCTACCGGCACATCACTACTTTGGAGGGCTCGCAACAGACCATCGCGCTCGGGCCCGTCGCCTCGCAGGAATCCATTAAGCTGCTCAGCTCGGACGGCGGCGGCTTCTTCAACGCCAACTCCGCGCATCCCTTCGAGAACCCTTCGCCGGCCGTGAACCTTCTGGAGATGCTCCTCATTCTGGCCATACCTGCCGCTTTCACCTATACGTTCGGCGAGGTCGTGAGGGACCACCGCCAGGGTTGGACCCTGTTCGCCGTTATGTTCATTCTTTTCGTGTGCGGCGCTGCGATTGCCACGACCAGCGAGGGGTGGGGTAACCCAGCCTTGCACGGTCTCGGGATTGCCGGCGGCAACATGGAGGGCAAGGAAGTTCGCTTTGGAACCGCGGGATCGGCCTTGTTCTCGATGGCCGGCACGGCTTCCAGCGATGGCGCGGTGAACAGCGCCCACGACAGTTACACACCGCTCGCCGGGTTGATTCAGATGCTGAACCTCAAGACCGGGGAGGTGATTTTTGGCGGCACCGGTTCCGGAATTTTCTCCATGATCCTGATGGTGCTGGTAGCCGTGTTCATCGCGGGGCTGATGGTAGGCCGGTCGCCGGAATACCTGGGTAAGCGCATTGAGGCCAAGGACATCAAGATGGTGATGCTGGCGCTGGTGGTGCCGGCCGCGGCCAACCTGCTGTTCTCCTGCGCCACCTTCATCGTGCGCTTTCCCGCCCACGGCTACTGGAACCCTCCTGGCGCGCTGCTGGCTAACTTGGGAAACGCCGGCCCACATGGGTTGAGTGAGATCCTTTACGCCAACGCCAGCGCCGTCGGCACGAATGGGAGCTCGTTTAACGGACTGAACGCCAACACTCCATGGTTCAACCTGACTTTGGGAATCGAAATGCTGATTGGGCGCTTTCTGGCGATTGTTCCCACGTTGGCGCTGGCCGGGAGCCTGGCTCGTAAGAAGCGTGCGGCAGTAACGTCAGGCACCATGCCCACCCACGGCGCACTATTTGCAGGTTTGCTGGTGGGGATCATCCTCATCTTCACTGCCCTGACCTTCTTTCCCGCGCTGTCGCTGGGACCCATTGCGGAGCACTACCTGATGCACTCGGGCGCGCTGTTCCGATAGCCCCGCCATGCGGTAGTACGATGAACATCAGCGCATGAAGAACGTCATCGTCGGCACCGCCGGCCACATCGACCACGGTAAAACCACACTCGTAAAAGCCTTGACCGGCATCGACGCGGATCGCCTGGAAGAGGAGAAGCGCCGCGGCATCACCATCGATATCGGATTCGCGCACATGCAATTGACGCCCGATCTGCGGCTGGGATTTATCGATGTGCCCGGCCACGAGCGCTTCGTGAAGAACATGCTGGCCGGAGTGAGCGGCATCGACCTGGTGCTCTTCGTGATCGCGGCCGACGAATCCATCAAGCCGCAAACGCGCGAGCATTTCGATATCTGCCGTCTGCTGGGCATCCCGCAGGGCGTTGTGGCGCTGACCAAGGCCGACCTCGTCGATCCGGACATTCTGGGGCTGGTGCGGCTGGAGGTGGAGGAGTTCGTGGCGGGGTTCTTTCTGGAGGGCGCGCCGGTGGTAGCAGTCAGCGCCACGACCGGCGCAGGTCTCGATGAACTCCGCGAAGCCTTATGGCGTGCCTCTTGCGCGGTTCCGGGGAGAAGCGCGGCCGGCCATTTCCGCCTGCCGCTCGACCGCGCCTTCACCGTGAAAGGATTCGGCACGGTGGTAACCGGAACGTTGATTTCGGGCAGCGTCTCGAAGGAGCAGGAAGTCGAGCTATACCCAACCGGCCGCCGCCTGCGCGTGCGCGGCGTGCAGGTCTACGGAGCGCCCGCCGATCAGGCTCTGGCCGGGGAGCGCACGGCGCTTAACCTGGCCGGCATCGAGCCGGCGGAAGTGACGCGCGGCATGGTGCTGGCCGCGCCTGAAGTGTTCCGTGCCGCCACTCAGATCGATTGCGCCCTGCAGTTGCTGCCGTCCGCAAAACCGCTGAAGCACCGCGCGCCGGTGCATTTTCACGCGGGGACGGCGGAGATCGAAGCGCAGGTCCGCCTACTGGATGGCGCTTCCCGATTGCAGCCGGGAGAGCGCGCGTGGGCGCGCATCGTCTTACGCGAGCCGGCGCTGCTGCTGCCGGGAGACCGCTTCATCATTCGCATGTTCTCTCCCGTGGTGACGATTGGCGGCGGCATGGTGGTGGATATCGGCGGCAAGCGTTATCGCAAGGGCGATCGAGTGGCCGAGCGGTTGGCAACTCTGGCGGAAGCGCCCGAGGCCGAGCGCATCGCGTTGCTGGTACACGAATCGAAATACGGCATGGGGACGGCCGAACTGGCGGCTCGCACAGGTCTTCAGGAGCGCGAGATCGCGGTGGCCGCGGCGCAGGCGCCACTGGTCGTGCTCCAGCATCCCCATCTTTGGTTCGTGGATCGCCCGTGGTTTCACAGCGCGAGAGAGAGGCTGCTGCGCGCCGTGCGCGAGTTCCATAAAACGAATCCGTTGCTGCCCGGCATACCCAAGCAGGATCTGCGTGGCCGCGAGCTGCCGGATGCGCCTCCGTTCCTGATAGACGCCATGCTCGCGCAGGAAAAACAAATAGTCGTGGAAGGCGAAACCGTGCGGCTGGCTGCGCACCGGCTGGTTTTGAAGCAGGACGAGCAGCAGGCGCGCGCCGTCATAGAGCGCGCTTTCGAACAGGCGGGCCTGGCCGTGCCTGGGGTGCCGGAGGTGCTGGCTAAATCCGGGGTCGAAGCCGCCCGCGCACGTTCGCTTTTGCAGATTCTCTTGCGGGAAGCCCGGCTGATCCGCGTCAGCGATGACCTGGTCTTCCATCATACGGCCATGGAAAAGCTGCGTGCCATGCTGGCCGCGCACAAAGGCACGCGCTTCAACGTCGGCACGTTCAAAGACTGGACGGGCATCTCGCGCAAATACGCGATCCCGCTGCTCGAGTACCTGGACCGTGAGCGCGTCACGCGGCGGGAGGGCGATGAACGGGTGGTCTTATGAGGTGCGATAGCTTACAATCGCCTCATGGCTACCCAGAACTACTCAAATCACGTCCGCCTGGTGCCGGGATTTCACTACGTCCTGGCGGGCATCCTGTTCCTGACGCTGATCGGGTCGCTGATCAATCTGTATAAGTCGTGGGGCGTCCACGGCGAATTCTATAGCGCGGCGTTAATCGTGGTGCTGACGGTTTGCGGATTCATGCTTGCCTATTACGCCCGCACCTTTCCGCTGAAGGCACAGGACCGGGCGATTCGCGCGGAGGAGAACCTGCGGCACTTCGCACTGACGGGCAAGCTGCTCGATGCGCGCCTCAGCACCACGCAAATCATCGCGCTGCGTTTCGCGCCGGATAGTGAATTAGTCGAGCTCGGCCGGAAAGCGGCCGACAGCAATATGCCGCCGGCCGATATCAAGCGGGACATCAAGAACTGGAAGGCCGATACTTATCGCGTGTGAGCGCCTGACTTACAACTGCCGCTGTGCCGCATCGGCTGCTTGTGCCAAGTTGAGCAGCATCTCGGTGAACGCGGGCGGTTGGCCAATGAATAGACCAGAGGCCATCAGGAAATTGGCCGCCCCCATCGCATCGATCTGGCCCTGCCCAGTGGGCCGGATCACCGCGCAGCGCGGCAGGCTCGGACTAATGAACTCGCAGGGGACCGGGAAGATCAGGTTCGTTTGTAACAGCGGATTGGGAGTCGCATCGAAGTTAGGGAAAGTCAGCCCGTTTGTCGGATCCGTCAGGGGAGCTACAGGCGGCTGCACTCCGTTGCCTGAAAAATCCACCCACTCGAGGAAGTGCGCGACTTCATCGCCGCCAATACTCATCATGATTCTCAGGACTTCAAGGCTGGACACTTTCTGCGCGAGCGTCGGATACAGGCTGGAGCCGCCCTGTTCGATCGATGCAAAGTGAAATGCGGCCGTGTTGGCAATTGCCTGGATATGCGGCCCGGGCCCGAAATCGTCATCAGTCCTGGGAATAGCGGTGAATTGTCCCGCATCCAACTGCGGCAAGGCCTGCTCGAACGTGGCGCCGAAATCGGGATTAGTGGTGCTGCGATAGCGGACAAACCAACTCGTGTCCACACTCAACTGCATGAGGTTCGTCAGCCGGCCGATCTGCTGGGCGCCCTTAGCCTGGCTGCTCGGCAGCGTGCGAAATCGATCCAGATCCACCGGGGCCTGGCCCTTTGCGATCAGGTAAGCGTTCAGAAACGACGCGTGACTCTGTTCGTCCAGGGTGTTGCTGGTAATGTACTGCGACCCGTCCGAATCCAGAACCTGTAACGCGAGCTGGTACGGATTCTGGCGTCCCTGAGTCACTCCCCCCAGTTCCGCGTACTGTTGCCAGAGATCGGTTTCGATCAGTTCCGCCGCAGCCACGAATCTCAGGACCGCGGCGTCGCCGGCGGACAGCGGAGTTGAGGAAACGGTGGCATCGGCGGCAAGCAGCTTCGACCCCATGAGGGCGCCGCCAGCCGCTAATCCCAGCTTCATAAATGACCGCCGGTTCGCCGGCGGTTTTGCGTCAGTGAGTTGATCTTTCATTACTGCCTCCTTAAACCAGTTAGCTTTGTAACATGTAATTAATGATCCGAATGCGACTTACTATTGGCCACTGCGCTATAGCGATATCCAACTTATCACGCCACCGCGCCATTATCCGCACTGAGTGGCGGCATTTTACACATTGACTATCCTAATTTACAAGAGCTACCGCGAAGGGGCGGGGCCTGCTACGATATGTGTTCTGACGACAAGGGGTCAACGAAATGGGTTACGTGGCAAGACTCACGATTGGGATCGCTTTTGCAGCGCTGCTACCGGCGCAGACGGCCGACGAACTGGTGAACAAAAACATGGCGGCACACGGCGGCGTCGAGAAGCTTAAGGCACTGCACTCGCTGCGTATGACCGGCAAGATGCAACAAGGTTCCTTCAGCATGCAGGTCGGAATGGACACCATGGCGCCCGACCTGCTCCGCCAGACATTCACGCTCATGGGCATGACCGGCATCCAGGCCTACGATGGCACCGTGGGCTGGCAGATCATGCCGTTCTCGGGACGCAAAGATGCAGAGATGATGGGCGAAGACGACCTGCGGGGACTCCAAGACCAGGCCGACTTCTACGGCCACCTGGCCGACTACAAAGAAAAGGGCAACACCATCGAGTATCTGGGCCACGATACTGTCGATGGGGACGACGCCTTTCGTTTGAAGGTGACGCTGAAGAACGGCGATATCATCTACTACTATCTCGACCCGGAGACGTTTCTTGAAATTCGCACCGAGAGCGTGCAGTTTATTCATGGTTCGGTGCGCGAATCGTTCACCGAAATGGGTTCGTACAAGCTGGTGAACGGCGTCTATTTCCCGTTCGCATTGGAGGCCGGCAACCCGCGCAGTCCGGGCGAAACGAGTAAGATCACCATCGACAAGATCGAGGCCAATATTCCCATGGAAGCTGCTGAGTTTAAAATGCCGGCAAAGGAGAAACGGCCATGACGCGGCTATGGGTCGATGTCACTGCTGCTCAGTCCCGCGCTGCTTTGCGCAGGCGCCTGTGCGCTACGATTCGGGCACCATTTCCGGCCTGCCGGCGCGCAATATCGGCTCGGCGGAAATGAGCGGCCGCATCGCGGCAGTGACTGCGGTAAGCGATAGCGGCAGGCTCACTGTCTTCGCCGCATCGGCCAGCGGCGGCATCTGGAAGTCGGTCAACGGCGGCACCACCTTCAAGTCCGTTTTCGATCTGCCGGACGTGCAATCGACCGGCGCCGTGGCGATCGACCCCTCCAACTCGAAGAACGTGTGGGTAGGCACCGGCGAAAGTTGGGTGCGCAACAGTGTGTCCGTAGGGGATGGCGTTTATAAGTCGGTCGACGGCGGCGAGAATTGGAAGAATGTCGGGCTCAAGGATTCGGAGCACATCGCGAAGATTTTGATTGACCCCAAAGACGGCAACACTGTGTACGCTTGCGCCACCGGTCACCTGTGGGACGACAATGACGAACGCGGCGTCTACAAGACCAGCGACGGCGGCCAAACCTGGCGGAAAGTACTCGCCGGCGCGAATGGCTCAACAGGGTGCGGCATGCTCTCCATGTCCGCGCAGGAGCCGAAAACCATCTATGCATCCATGTGGGATTTCCGGCGGCAGGCGTGGACCTTTCGCTCGGGCGGCCCCGGTAGCGGCCTTTTCAAATCCACAGATGGCGGCGAGCACTGGACCGAACTGACGCCCGCCGACGCCAAGGGTCTGCCAGACAAGCCGTATGGCAGGATTGCGCTCGCGGTGGCCCCATCCAAACCGCAGGTGGTCTACGCTACTATCGAGTCGAAAAGCAGCGCGCTGTATCGCTCGTCCGACGGCGGGCAGAATTGGACGCGCCTGGATGCCAGCCAATACCAGGTGTGGCGCCCCTTTTATTTCGCCAACCTGATCGTCGACCCCAAAGACGAAAATAAGTTGTTCAAAGTGGACGGACGGCTGTTGCTCAGCGTCAATGGCGGGCGTGGCTTCAGCGCCGTAGCCGATGCGGCGCACGGCGATTTTCACGACGTATGGATCGATCCTTCAGATCCGAACATGATGTTCGCCGGAGACGATGGCGGCCTCTGGCGCAGCCAGGACGGCGGCACGCGCTGGGAGCACCTGATGAACCTGCCGGTCTCGCAGTTCTATCACGTCAGCGCCGATAACGCCGAGCCGTATCACGTCTACGGCGGCCTGCAGGATAACAGCTGTTGGCTGGGCGATTCGTCTTATCCCGGCGGCGTGAGCAATGCGCGCTGGGAAAACATGTGCGCCGGCGATGGCTTCTGGATGTGGGAAGATCCGGCAGACACGGCTTACATCTATGTCGAGACGCAGGGAGGCGAAGTCGAGCGGGTAAACCGTGTGACGCACGAATCGCGCTCCATCAAGCCCTACGCGCAATACGGCGAGAAGAAACTGCGCTTCAACTGGAATACGCCGCTGGTGGTCAGTCCCAATGAGAAGGGCACCATTTACATCGGCGCGCAGTTCGTGTTTCGCTCGCGGAACCATGGGCAATCCTGGGAGCGCATTTCGCCCGATCTCACGACCAACGATCCGGAGAAGCAGAAGCAGGAGGAGTCGGGTGGTGTCACGGTCGATAACTCCGTGGCCGAGATGAACACCACTGTGTATTCAATTGCCGAGTCGCCCAAGAACGGCCAGGTGATCTGGGCGGGGACGGATGACGGTAACGTCCAGATCACGCGGGATGGCGGCCAGCATTGGACTAATGTTGTGGGGAACGTGCCGGGGGTGGGCAAGTCGCCGTGGGTCACTTGGGTGGAAGCCGGTCATTTCGCGGAAGGGACTGCGTACGCCACCTTCGATCGGCACATGTATGGCGATATGCAGCCGCACGTATTCAAGACGACCGATTACGGCCAGAGCTGGACGCCCCTGCCTGTACAGGACAGCGGCGCGCGCGGCTACGCGCACGTGATCCGGGAAGACATCGTTAATCCCAACCTGTTGTTTTTGGGCACGGAATTCGGACTTTGGATCAGCGTGGACGGCGGCCAGCGGTGGGCGCAATACAAAGGATCCAGTTTTCCAGCGGTGGCGGTGCGCGACATCTTCATTCACCCGCGCACCTCCGACTTGATTCTCGCCACGCATGGCCGCGGCATTTGGATCATCGACGACATCTCTCCCCTGCGCGCACTGACGCCGGGTCTGATGGGGGAATACGCCGCGTTCTTGGCGGTTCCGCCGGCCGTCGAGTGGATGGAGACAACTGGCGGCTGGTCTGAGGGTGATGCTACTTACGTGGGACCTAACCGGCCGACTGGCGCAATGATTCCCTATTACCAGCGCAGCCGTCACATTTATGGCGATCTGAAGATCGAGGTGTTCGATGCGCAAGGAAAACTGGTAGATACGCTGCCATCGAGCGGGCATCGGGGCATCAACCGTGCCGTGTGGACGATGCACCTGAAGCCGCCGCACGTCCCGCCCGCGGCCACCGTAGCCGCCGGCGCTATCACGGGTCCGCGCGTCGTCCCGGGTCTTTACACGGTGAAGATGACGAAGGGCGATAAAATCTACAATGCCGAGGTCCGTGTAGTGCTGGACCCGCGCGCCAAATTTACGGTGGAAGACCGCAAGGCGCAGTTCGACTTAGTAACTAAGTTGGGCGCATTGCTGGATCACATGAGCTGGGCGGTGGATGACATCGTCGCGGTGCGCGACGGCGCGCAGAAAAGCGCCGGGCAGTTGCCGGCTGCCGACCCGCTGCGGACTAAGCTGACTGAGTTGGCGGCGTCGGCCGACGCGATCCGGTCTAAGATAGTCGCCACCAAAGAAGGCGGGATGATCACGGGCGAAGAGCGGCTGCGCGAGTTTCTCGGCGGGTCTTCGGATGACGTCGGATTATACGGCGACGTGAACGGTTATGAAGGACGGCCAACGGATTCGCAGGTGGCCCGCGCCGAGGTGCTGGGCCGGGAACTGGAGGATGTCATCCACGAGTTCACCGATCTGTCGAACCGCGCGTTGCCGGATCTGAATCGCGAATTGCAGGCGAAGAAACTGGCCCCGATTGCGCCGATTTCCGAGGCGGACTGGCGCAAGTCACACGAATAGTGGAGGGCGGGCTTTAGCCCAATGTCACTTAGTTTTCGCGCGACCGAACACCTGCATAAATTGTGGGGCAGGACTCCAGTCCTGCGGCCGACGTCCACGTCGGCCTGCTCGCGTTTGGCACGGTTGATTCCGAGCGCGAAGGGCGGGTCCTGGAGGACCCGCGCAGACCTGGAGGTCTGCCCCACAAATTATGCGGCATCCCCTATATTGGGATAACTAAGTGGCATTGGGCTTTAGCCGGCGCGGGGCTTCAGCCCCGCTGTAGCAAGGAACGTATGGCACCACACAGCCGCGGCAAAGCGGTATGCCTGCTCAGTGGCGGGTTGGACTCATCTACATGCCTGGCACTGGCACGCCGTGAAGGATACGAATGCTACGCGCTCTCGTTCGACTACGGCCAGCGGCATCGCGTGGAGCTCGAGGCCGCGGCGCGGGTCGCCCAGGCATTAGGCGCGGCGCGGCACGTGGTGGCGCGCATCGACCTGCGGCAGATCGGACACTCCGCGTTGACCGATAACCTGGAAGTACCCAAGGGACGCTCCGCGCAAGATATGTCGCAGGGGATTCCGGTAACTTACGTTCCAGCCCGCAACACTATCTTCCTTTCGTTCGCGCTGGCCTGGGCGGAAGTGTTGGAAGCGCCGGATATATTCATCGGCGTGAATGCGCTCGATTACTCCGGTTATCCGGATTGCCGCCCGGAATACATCGAAGCCTTCGCGCGCATGGCGAACCTGGCGACCAAAGCGGGCGTCGAGGGCCGCCTGCGTATCCAGATTCATACGCCGCTGATCCGGTTATCGAAGGCGGAGATCGTGAAACTGGGGCGCGACCTGGGCCTCGATTTCGGCCTGACCCACAGTTGCTACGATCCAGACGCGGCGGGCCGTCCATGCGGACAGTGCGACTCCTGCCTGCTGCGCCGCAAGGGATTCGAAGAGGCCGGCATTGCGGATCGCTGAAATCTTCCACTCCATTCAGGGGGAAGGCTCGCTGGTGGGGGTGCCTTCGGTTTTCGTGCGAACCAGCGGCTGCAACCTGCGCTGCTCCTGGTGCGATACGCCGTACACATCCTGGCAACCGGAAGGCGACGACTGGACGCTGGAACGTATCTGGGCGGCTGTGGAAGCTTACGCGTCGCGCCACGTGGTGGTCACCGGCGGCGAACCGATGATCGCTCGCGAAATCGTGGAACTGACGCGTGGCTTGCGGACGCGCGGAAGGCACATCACCATCGAGACGGCAGGCACGGTGTTCGCGCCGGTAGAATGCGACCTGATGAGCATCAGCCCGAAGCTGGCTAATTCGACGCCCGAGGGCGAGTGGCAGGAACGGCACGATCGCCTGCGAATTCAGCCGGAAGTGCTGCGGCGGCTGATGGAGACTTACGACTATCAGCTCAAGTTCGTCGTGGCGCGGCCGGAGGACATGGCCGAAGTGCGGGGCCTGGTGCGCCAGTCAGGCGCGGATGCGGGCAAGGTGGTCCTGATGCCGGAAGGCATCGACGCGAATGTGTTGCGCGAGCGGGGCGTGTGGCTGGCGGAGATTTGCAAGCAGGATGGCTTCCGGTTCAGTCCGCGGTTGCATGTGGAGTTGTGGGGCAACCGGCGCGGGACGTAGAACGGAGGTGGCGGGACGTGGACGTCCCGCGCAGGCTGGACGCCTGCCCCACGTCTACACTTTCTTAAACGCCAGCACCGCGTTCAATCCTCCGAACGCAAATGAATTCGACAGCGCATACTCCACTTGCGCGGCGCGCGCGCAATTCGGAATCACATCCAGATCGCACTCCGCATCGGGCATGCGGTAATTGGCGGTAGGCGGCAGCATGCCATCGCGCAGCGACAGAATGGCGGCCACGGCCTCCAATGCCGCCGCCGCGCCCAGCGCGTGCCCGTGCATGGACTTGGTCGAGCTGATGGCCAGCTTATCGGCGTGCGCACCGAATACATTACGAATCGCCGACGTTTCGGTTGGATCGTTGGCAGCAGTGGCCGTGCCATGCGCGTTGATGTAGCCGATCTGTTCGGGTTGAATGCCGGCGTCGCGCAGCGCGCCGCGCATGGCCCGGGCGGCGCCCTCCTTGGAAGGTTGCGTAATATGGCAGGCGTCTGCCGACATGCCGAAGCCCACCAGTTCGGCGTAGATGGTGGCGCCGCGCGCCTGGGCGGCATCCCACGGTTCGAGTACCAGCATACCCGCGCCTTCTCCCAGGATCATGCCGTGCCGGTCGCGCGAAAACGGGCGGCAGGTATCCGGCGAGACCACCCGCATGGCCTCCCAGGCTTTCAGAATGCCGAAGCTGAAGGGCGCTTCGCTGCCGCCGGTCAACGCCAGATCCACCATGCCAGAGCGCAGCATCCAGTAGGCCTGGCCGATGGCGTGCGCGGCCGACGAACAGGCTGTCGAAATTGTGAAACTGGGGCCCGTAATTCCAAACTCCATCGAGATGTGGCTGGCGCTGGCGTTAGCCATCGTCTTGGGAATGGTGAGCGGATGCACGCGATTGTGGCCGAGCTTGTAAATTTCCACGAACCCGAGGTCCTCGGTGGATTGGCCGCCCACGCAGGAGCCCGTAATGATGGCGGTCCGCTCGCGCAGCTCGGGAGTCCACTCGATGCCGGCTCCAGCCACAGCTTCGCGCGCGGCGATCACGGCGAACTGCGCGAAACGGTCCATGAAATCGGCGCGGCGGTCCTCGAAGTAGGGGGCATGCGAGTAGCCGCGCACCTCCGCGCCATTTTGAAATCGCAGCGCCGCGCCGTCCATCGATTCGAGCGGTCCGATGGCCGAGCAGCCTGCGACCAGGTTGCGCCAGAACTCGTCCGCGGTGCGGCCCGGTGCGGCGATCACGCCCACGCCGGTGATGGCAACCCGGCGCATACTACTGGACAGTGGGAGTCCCGGCCGACTTAGCCGCCAGGAGCTTTTCCACGCCTTCCACCATTTGCCGCACATTGCGGACGGTCTTCACTTCTTCGTCTGGGATACTGATATCGAATTCATTTTCAAGAGCGAACAGAATCTCCACGGCATCCATGGAATCAATGCCCAATTCCTCGAAGGCGCTATCGATCGTCACGCGATCTTCGGGGAGGCGCTTGGAAGTCGCAATCGTTTTCCGGACTCTCTCGATTAATTCGTCGGACATAATAAGCGGCTAACCGTTTCGAACTCGTAGCCCTGGTCCCGCAAGACAGGGATCAGCCGGCCGACGGCCGCGATGGTTTCCCGGATATCGGGATTGACCCGTAACTCGCACCCGTCGTGCAGACAAAGGATAGCGCCATTGGCCACCCCCGCCGACATACGGCTTACTATGGTATCAGCCTTCAGCTTCCAATCATAACCGATGGCGGTCCACATTACGCCGCACAGGCCGAGACGGCGCTGGGCTCGCCGGAAACCGAACCAGCGCACGCCGAACGGGGCGCGCAACAGCCGGGGCGGGCATCCCGTGGCATCCGTAATGGTGTTCTGCGCGCGGGCAAAGTCGCGCTGGATAAACCGCGGCGAATGAAGGCAGGAAAGCGGATGCGTGTGGCTGTGATTGCCGATTTCGTGGCCGGCGGCGTACACGGCGCGTGTCACGTCCGGCAGGCGCTGCACATTTGCGCCAATCTGGAAGAAGGTGGCGGGGATGCGGTACTGGTGCAGCAGATCCAGTACACGGGGTGTGGATTCGCTGGGGCCATCATCGAACGTGAGCGCGATGGTTTTACGCTTCCGCGGGCCCCGGTGCACAGACGGACCGAAGACGGATGACGCCCTGCCGCGAACTGCCCAGGCGAAGAAGGCCGCTCCGCCGGCGCCGCTGGCGGCTAGTTCCAGGATCATTTAGTCGTACCAACGCCAAATTCTCTATGGAGGGCGGGCTTTAGCCGGCGCGGGGCTTCAGCCCCGCTGGAGCAAACTTTTGGTAGCAGCTCAGCCAGCCGCAGGCCAGAAGCTCCGTCGCAGCGGGGCTGAAGCCCCGCGCCGGCTAAAGCCCGCCCTCCAAGCTTCGGCCCGTGCTATTAAGAACTTTAAGGTTGTAATGCGATCAATGCACCAGCGCATTAATCTCCCGCAGCTTCTGTACATCAAACTTTGGCTTGCGGTCATACGTCATCAAGCCGTTGATCTCCTGCTCCACATCGGTCAACTGCGTGTAGCACAAACCTGCAAAGCCGGGAATGCGGGCGATGGCGCTATACAGCCCATGCAGGCGCTCGAGCGCGGCATCCGCCGTTTTTTCCACGCCCGAATAGCCCCAGGCCTCCGGCGGCACATCGTGGCCGGCCGGGATGAACGCAATCCCGCCGAACTCCGTCAATGCCACGGGCTGCCCATTGTACCGGTAACCGGGTAGCAGCGCGACCTTGGCGTTGTCCGGAACCCCGGCGCCGGGTTCGCCCAGATCCTTATAGCGCTCGTAGAGCAGGTCGCCCGTGCGCGTGTAATCGTGTATAGCGAAAAGGTCCGTCATGCCGGTGTGCTCCCAGCCTTCGTTGTCGATGACCAGGCGCGTGGCATCGAGGGAATGCGTCAGCGCGTATAACGATTTCAAATGATTCTGCTGGCGCACGTCGCGCAGATTGGGCACGCCCCAGCTTTCATTGATGGGGGCCCAGATGATGATCGACGGGTGATTGTAATCGCGCTCTACCGCCGCCGTCCATTCGTGCGTGAAGCGCGCGACATAGGCGTCGTCGAATTCTTGCGCGTTGGCCATCTCGCCCGAAACCAGAAAACCCAGGTGATCGGCCCAATACAGGTAGCGTGGATCTTCCACCTTCTGGTGTTTGCGCGCGCCGTTAAAACCCATGGCCTGCGCCGTGCGGATGTCGTACTGGATGGCCTCATCGGTGGGTGGCGTCAGGATGCTTTCGGGCCAGTAACCCTGGTCCAGCACCATCTTCAGGAAGATGGAGTTGCCGTTCAGCAGGATGCGCCCGTGCCCGGCGGCCACGGTGCGAAAGCCAAAGTAGGATTGCACGCGGTCGAGCACAACGCCCGCGCGCCGCAACTCCAGCGTGACGTCATACAGATTGGGCGATGCCGGCGACCAAAGGCGCGGCTCGTCGATGGATAGCCTTACGGTGGCAAAGGCGCCGTTCGCTTGGGAGGTGGCGGATGCCACCGGCTTTCCCGCGAAGTTGGCTGACGCGGCGATCTCCAGGTCCGGCTGCGGGCGCGCAATGGCGAATTCCAGGCGCACGGCGCCCTCAAGCGCGGGCGTAATCTTGACGTGATCGAGATAACTGACGCCTACCGGCTCCATCCACACAGGCTGCCAGATGCCGCTGGTGCGCGTATAGAAAATGCTCTTCGATTTAGGCTCCCAGAATTGCTTGCCGCGGGGGATATCGCGATCCGTAGGCGGAAAATGCGCCCGCACGGTGACAATATTCGCGCCCGGCTGGAGCAGCCGTGTGACGTCGAACGAGAATGGCGTGTTGCCGCCCTCATGACTGCCGGCCAGCTTTCCATTCACCCAGACCATCGACCAGTAATTCACAGCGCCGAAATGCAGCAATACGCGCCGGCCTTTCCACTCGGCCGGTACCACCACGCTGCGCCGGTACCAGGTCCAGGGGTGAAAGGAAGTATCGCCGATGCCGCTCAGGCGGCTCTCGAAACAGTACGGTACTGTAATGTTTCGGTTGAATTTATGATCGCCGGCGGCCCAATCGGCGTCCAGTCCGGCGTTGGCGTCGTCGAATTCGAACTGCCAGACGCCATTCAGGCTGAGCCAATGCTCGCGCTGGAATTGCGGTTGGGGATACTCGGCGCGCGGGATGTCAGCCGCACCGAGGGCGCAGCAGGCGATCAGTAGCAACGCTGCACGTTTATGCATATGAAATGTCTATTGTAGTCCAGCCTCGCTCTTCATTTGTTGAAATTTCCCGCAGATCATTGGTACCAGGTACGGCGATCGATTTTGATGCTGGGATACCATTGTCGTGCGGCAGGCGAAGCCGCATTATAGGGTCATGTCCCACAAAAATTCCAAGCCGGATCAAGCGTCAGATCGCCGCGCCACGAGACGGTTTGCCATCGAACAGGAAGTACTCTACAGGATACTCGACCATCGGGCCGCCGCTCCCGAAAGCGGAGTCGGTAAGACGCTGGATATGAGTAGTGGCGGGATGCTCTTCGAAACCCAACAGCAGCTACGCGCCGGCAAGCGCGTGGAGGTGTCAGTCAACTGGCCAGCCACGTTGGATGGCGGATGTCCCCTCAAACTGGTGGCGCTCGGCCGCCTGGTGCGTGCCGACGAGAAGAGCGCCGCGATGCACATCGAACAACATGAATTTCGGACGCGCCGCAATAAGGACCTTCCCGCCGCAGCCACCGAAAAGCCGGCTAATCCCCGCTTACCGTATTGTTAAAATTGGACTCGAAAACCGAGACTGATGCTGTCGTAAGTCAGTACCGCGCCGTGTTGGCCGTTGCCGAATCGATCTCCCAGAACCGGGGTTTATCCGCATTGTTTGAAGATCTGGCGCAGCGTTTGCATGGCGTGCTGCGGTTCGATTATTTGAACCTGGTGTTGCACGTCCCCGAACACAATACGATGCGCCTGCGCGTGCTCCACAGCACAACGGCGCTTGGGCCGGTTCGACCGTGGTGATCCAGGGCGAAAGCGGCACCGGCAAGGAGCTGATCGCGCGCCATCCACAACCTAAGTGCGCGCCGCGAGCGCACGCTTCGTAAGAGTGAACTGCGCCGGCATCCCTACGGGCCTGCGCGAGAGCGGACTGTTCGGCCATGATAAAGGCGCAGTCACCGGCGCCATCAGCCAGAAGACCGGCCGTTTCGAACTGGCGGGCTAGGGCACGCTGTTTCTGGATAAGATCGGCGACTTTTCGCTCGAGCTGCGACCCAAGCTGCTGAATTCCGCGAGGACTTTTCTACAGGCTCAACGTGTTTCCGATTCCGCTGCCGCCCATGCGCGAGCGCCGCGAATATATTCCGCTGCTGGTCCGGAATTGGCCGGGCAATGTGCCGGAGCTGGAAAACCTGATCGAGCGGGCCGTGATTCGGACGCGCGGTTCCGCGCTGTCATGTGCCGCTTACAGCTGCCGGGGAGGGCTCGCCGCCGCTGCGCAGATCCACACCCAGCGCGAGTCGCAATGGGTGGTCGGCGGATCTGCAGGCGCTGCGGCGAGACTAGGGATGAAGCGAACCACCCTGCAATCTCGCATGCAGAAACTGGGATCACGCGCAACTTTCGGCCGGCGTGGACGCCGGCCGCAGGACTGGAGTCCTGCCCACTACTTCTTTTCCATCCAGCTCATCCAATAGTCCTTCCACTCGACGCTTTCCCCCGCCGGCAGCACCTCAAGCGGATTGAGCCCGTCCAACATCACAGCACTCTCGTCCGTGAACGACTTCTTTCCCTGGTTAGCCAGCGCCTTAGGATGCGGTCCGTGGTGGATGCCGCGCGGGTGCAGGGTGGCCATGCCCGCTTTAATGTTATCGCGGCTGAAAAAATCGCCATCATGGTAAAAAATGAATTCGTCGTAGTCCGTGTTGCGATGGAAGAACGGCACCTTCAAGGCGTCGGCATCCTGCTCGAGCGGCCGCGGCAGAAAGCTGCAGATCACCGCACCTTCGGTGACAAAGGTCGTATGGGCGCTCGGCGGTAAGTGCGCGCGATGGCTCATGATCGGGCGTATGTCGCGCATGTTGATCTTCCATACCGTCAGATCGCCTTTCCAGCCCACCACGTCCATGGGATTGAACGGATAGAACACTTTCGAAATTTCGTCCTCCACCTTGATGCGGATCTCCCATTCGCGGTCGTCATCCAGGCGCGGGGCGGGTTCGGGTGTGACGATCGTGGCCGGATCATACAGCGCGTGCTGGCCCAGCAGTCCCTTGTCCGGCTGGTCGAATTCGGCGCGGGATTGTACGATCAGAAAAAAATTATCCGGGCTGTCCGGAACAATGCGGTAGGTCACGGCGCGCGGTACGACGATATAATCGCCGCGCTCGAACGGCATGGGGCCGAAGTCTGTTTCGATGGTTCCCTCGCCGCGATGCACGAAGATCAGTTCGTCGCCATCGGCATTACGATAGTAAAACGGCATTGCCGCGGCGCGGCGCGACACGTACAGCTTGATGTCGCGGTTGCCCAGGAACGCTACCGGCAGACCTTGCGCGTCGTGCAGGTCGGGCGGCTCCAGGAGGTTTAGATCGAAGCAATGCGGCCGCAGCTTGCCTTCGAAGCGCACCCATCCCGTGGGCGCGTGGGCGTGGTACAAATGCGCGCTCTTGCCGTAAAAGCCTTTGCGCCCGTGCTCCTCTTCGAAGGTTCCTTCCGGCAATCCGACGTGTGCTTGTGAGGCGACTTTGCCTTTTTTCAGCGGATACATTCTCCCCCTCCTGCTTTAAGCATAGCTGGGGGAAGCAGGCTTCATCCGCACCGGCCGCCAGCCAGGATGGTGCAAAGATTCCAGGCTATCAGACCTGCATACCAGTAGGTGATCCAACGGATGACGTGCTGTTTGTGCATCGCAACGCAGGCACCGGCCAGCACCAGGGCGGCCATCTTCGAAAGCAACAGTGCCACCACCGGCCCGAAGTGCATGAGCGCGCGGATGAATGGGCTGGCTTCCGCCAACCCTAACTTGAACCCGATGAGCGTGGTAAAAAAATCCAGCACCTGTAAATACAAGAATATCTGTATATAGAGCATTCGGCCGTCCGTTGGCTTGGCATCGCCAGCCGGGGGAAGGATCGCACTTCCCTCAGTTGCAATTATAGAAGGAGATCGCTGCGCAATCCGGGCGAAAGCCGTAATGCACGTACTAAGTAAGGACTATGCCGGTGACCAAACGCGCGCCATTACCAGAAATGCGACCACGCCCAGGCAGATCCGCACTGCGCCGGGTAACCGCAGCGCCTTCGCACTGCCCACGTCCAGTTGTTCGCGCGTCACGTGGGGAGCGTGCCATTTCATCAATTCGCTCATCATATATCCAAGGTTCCACATAGTCTGCTGCACGCGGCCCTTCATCAGCACGAGTATGATGGCCAACACGCCGCCAATCGCGGCGCTTAGCAGGAAGATGCCGACGAAATCGGAGCATCCCACCATGGCTCCCACGGCCGCCAGCAACTTCACGTCTCCAGCGCCGGTCATGTGCAGCATATACATCGCCAGGTTCAACACAAAAGCCAGCGCGAACCCCTTGGCCGCCAGCCACACACCATCGAGCGGCGAAGGGTAGGCGATGAGTGCATTCAACACAAAGCCGAGCACCAGCGTGCTTACAGTCAGCCAGTTGGGAATGCGGCGCGAGCGCAGATCTGTAAAGCTCGCCACCAGTACGCTCAGTAACAGGACGAATTCGATGCCCACGGCGGGGCGGGTGAATTGAATCACAGGCACTAGTATACAGATCGGCGGGAACCGTGTTCACGATAACGATAGTTAACCACTGGCGGCTGAATTGCAGTAAGCGGCCCCAAAGCGGGATCGCAAAGTTCGCTCCCAAGGAGAAAAATGCTCATTCCCGGGAATTTGCCCACGGCGATGGCGCGAGGCCTTGCCGGCATGCTGTTGTGTGTACTCGCGGTCGCCGCTCAAAACCAAAGTTCCAGCGGCACGCCGCCCGCCCCCGTCCGGGTAACCGTGCCGGCGGGCCAGTCGCCGGCCACCGTCGTGTTCGGCGCGGTCACCCCGCAATACAATTTCTCCTACGGCGCCGATCCGAATCAGCCCCTGCTTCCAACCGGAGGTTTGTGGAATTTTGACATGCCTGTGCAAGTTACGCCGTCGACACCCGGCTGGACAACCGGCGAGTTCGGCCTGGAAGGCATACCCGATGCGTTCTATTTCGAGCCCTACTTCACGTCGGGAGGCGTCAGCCAGTATGCGGGCGGGTGCTCCTGGAATGCATCCTACGACGCGCCCCCGTATTGGATCTACAACGGCGGCGAGGCCACTGGCAATAAATACGAGGAATTAACCGGGCCGATCCTGCGTGCGCAAGCGGCGATCGGTTCGGTTTACCAGTCCGCCTCGCAACAGGTGACCGGTTCCGAACAGCCTACATATGGCTTTGCCGCGCTGGCGGAATGGAATCCCAACGTCTACTCCACTGCACCATACGTTCTCGGCGCGCTATACTTCGCCTCGGATTCCTGTTACTCCGGCGACATTGAGTACGGCTTCGCGCACTACAACTATTACAGCCCGGCGGTGGACCAGTTCTATTTTTACAACTTCAGCAACTGCTCCGCGGCCCCCGGTACGGCGGACAGCTATGGCTGCATCGAATCGGAGGACGGGCAGAACTTTGGAGTAAATCAGTGCTCGGCCGCAGTGGACCTGCCCACGCTGCAGCCTAACTCCCAGGGCAATGACTGGTATTTTTGGTACGCCTTTATCAGCCAGAATCCGTCGAACGGACACTATGAATTCCTGGCTGGCGTGCGGGATCCGTACACCAATGCCGCGATCTGGAGTTGCGTGGGCGACCCGCTGGGGTCTCCGACGTTTCCAGTCTCTACCTGCCCGCAAACCGAGTCGGCAAGTTACGCCTGCCCCAACGGCCAGGTGACCGGCGCCATTTATCCGATTAAGCAACTCTTTGGCGGTCTGGGCAGCGTGACGGCGGGTATGACCAACATATCGAATACGCCACCCACGGGACGGGCTAACCCCATGCTGCGCATGAAGCAGCTTTATATTGCCATGCCGTAAGTTTTACAGCACTCGATACGTCAGCCTTGGCGGGTCCTGGAGGACCCGGCCCAGAGGGCACCCCGACCTGGAGGTCTGCCCCACGCTATTTCTTCCAAGCTTCCGGGTTCAACAGATTCGGCGGACGGCGCCCCTCAATCGCCGCCACGGCATTCTCCGCCGCCATCATCGACATCTTGATCCGCGTGTCCACCGACGCGCTGGCGATATGCGGCGCCAGCACCACGTTCTCCAGCTTCAGCAGCCCTGGATCGACCTGCGGCTCGTGCTCATACACATCGATACCCGCCCCCGCAATCACGCGCTGGGCGAGCGCTTCCGCCAGCGCCGGCTCATCCACCACCGGCCCGCGCGAAGTGTTCACCAGGATGGCCGTCGGCTTCATCATGCGCAACTCGCGCGCGCCGATCAGGTGACGCGTCTCCGCCATCAGCGGCACGTGCAGGCTCACGAAATCCGCTTCCCGCAGCAACTGGTCCGCGCTGACCGGCTCCATTCCCAGCTCTTTCTCCAATGCTTCCGGCGCCCGCCGCGAGTCGTGGTAAACGATGCGCATGGAGAAACCTTTCGCCCGCCGCGCAACCGCCTGGCCGATGCGCCCCATCCCGAAAATGCCCAGCGTGCGGTGATGCACGTCCTGCCCCACCAGCAGGTCCACGCGCCACTTGGTCCATTGCCCGGAATGCACGAACTGATGCCCCTCGACCACGCGCCGAGCCGCCGCCAGCAGCAGCGTGAACGCGAAATCGGCCGTCGTATCGGTGAGCACGTCGGGTGTGTGCGTCACCAGGATGCCGAGCCGCGTGGCCGCCGGTATATCGATGTTGTCGTAGCCCACCGCCACGTTCGCGATCACCTGGAGGCCATCCAGGCTGGCCAGCACCTCGGGTGTGAACTTGTCCGTAAGCTGACTCACTACCGCCCGTTTACCGCGGATGCGCCGCGCCAACTCCGCGGCCGGCATGCCGTCATCCGATTCCTCGTAGTCCAGCTCCGCGTGCTCTTTCAGATAGGCGATGGCCTCGGGATAAATGCGTTTGGTGACCAATACGGCTGGTTTCATTGAACGCAAATTGTCGCACATGCCGCACCCGGCTTACAATTCGGAGATGGCTAGATTAGGATTTTTAGGACTTGGGATTATGGGCTACCCGATGGCCCGGAACCTTCTGCGCGCCGGCCACGAGGTGGCGCTCTGGTCGCACAGTGCGGGCAAAGCGCACGAATTGGCCGCCACGGGGAAGGGCAGCTTCTGCGCCAGCCCCAGAGAGGTTGCGGAGAACGCGGATGTCATCTTCCTATGCGTGGGCAATACCGCGATGTCACGCGGGGCGATTCTGGGAAAGGATGGCATCATCGAAGGAGCCCGTGCAGGCTCGGTAGTGGCCGATGCCAGCACCATCGCCCCCACCGTCAGCCAGCAGATCGGCCAGGCGCTTGCCGCCAAGGGTGTCGATTTTCTGGATGCGCCCTGCACTGGCTCGAAGCCCGGGGCTGAAGGCGGCACTCTGACATTCATGATTGGCGGCAAGCATGAGGTCTTCGAGCGAATTCGCCCTTACCTGGAAGTGATGGGCAAGCGCTTCTATTACTGCGGCGGACCCGGCATGGGCCTGCACGCCAAGCTCTCCCAGAATCTGATTTTGTCGAATCTGTTACAGGGCTTCAACGAAGGCATGGTGCTGGCCACCAAGGCCGGCGTGGATCCGGCCCTCATGCTCGATATTCTCGATAACAGTGCCGCGAAATCGGGACTGGTATCGGCTAAAGCTCCGTTAGTCTTGCGGCGCGCTTTCGCTCCGGCTTTCTCGGTGAAATGGATGCACAAGGACATAGGCCTGATGCTGGACTCCGCCGAGGAACTGGGCGTGCCTGTGCCGCTGACCGCCCTCACGCACCAGATGTTTCAGGCATCTATCGCCAAAGGGCATGGCGACGAGGACATTTGCGCGACCATTAAAGTACTGGAGGATCTAGCCGGTGTGCAGGTAAAAGGGAGCGAAGCCAGCAAGGTCGATGCCGGCTGAATCCTGTTTTCTGTATTTTTCTTTACCAAGTCTGGCCGGTCTACCAAAAAATACAGAAAACTGTTGCAATCCGTCGAAGGATATTCTATTATTGGAATAAGCCGGGGAGGCAACTCCCACCAAAGCGAGACTAACCTCTAAATAAAAGACCCCTGAAGCAACCTCCCCGGCGCCCGAAAGGGCAAGGGTCTTCAAAAAAAACAGGAAAAATCAGTAGGACCGTTATTCCGTGGTAGCAGCAGGAGCGATTCGTACGCTGCTGGCGGCCAGTTTTCCAGTCCGATCCATCCCCAGCTCGTAAAGCAAACGAGTGCCAGGCTTTAACGTGGTGGGGTCGCCCTCTGCCAGACGGGATACGTGGAAAAACACATCGCGTCCCCCATCGTCCGGGCGGAGAAAACCAAAACCTTTGGCTTCGAAGTAGGTCACTACCGAGCCAATCTGTTCGCGAGGGCCATCGCCCCCGGAGCCTTCCGCGGAGCCCTGGCCGCCGGATCTGCTGCTCTTATCGCCAACCCCCTGCTTGATCAGGGCCAGATCTTCCTCAGATAGCTCCGTAGCGGGAGCGGTCTCGGAAGGCATCTTGAGGTCGGGATTCTTCTTGCGGGCTTCTTCGAATAAGCGTTTTGCTCGAGCGTTCAAATGACAATTCCTTTAGCTTCTTTAGTGTACGGGCGCCGGTGCGGCTTTGGGCTTGCGTGCGCGGGAGGCCCGTTTCTCGGCCGGCGGTTGCCGGTCGCTCTTCCTCAACTGCCCCATCACCATGGGGGTTACGAACTTTTTTTCACCGTGATCGTCAAATTTGATCACAATCCGCTCCTCGTTACTCGCGAGCACAGTTCCCAGTCCGAATTTGTCGTGCTCAACCTGAGCGCCTTGGGAATAGTTGTTGGCAGCCATTAGTAGGGGTTTACTCCTTTATTTTTCGGATCGTGGCGACACTCGAAATGGAATCTTCGGGGTAGATGCAGGGCACGCTGACACAATCGTACGCTCTATGGTACCACTCCGGGACGCATGACGGCAAGCGCCCGGTCTCACAGGAGTTTGTGGCGGCGTGAAGTACTCTCTGCTTAAAGGTATCCTTCCTAAGTAATGGTACTTACCTGACTTACGTCTTCACCCGCCCAAGCATTAAGATCCTATAAGAATATGTCTCAGTCCACCTCCGCCACTCTAGACTACGCCGAATCCACCGACGATCGCTTCCGCCTTTTGATCGACCAGGCGCCGTTCATGTTTTGGTCCGCCAACCGCGACGGACTTTGCACGTTGTTCAACCGCTCCTGGCTCGAGTTTCGCGGCCGGACCATGGCGCAAGAGATCGGCAACGGGTGGGTGGAAGGGGTTCACCCCGATGACAGGGAACGCTGCCTGGCCACGTTTCGCCGCGCGCTCCAAGCGCACCAGGCGTTTGACATGGAGTACCGCTTGCTCCGCGCGGATGGGCAATACTGCTGGATACGCGATGCGGGCGTGGCGCAGTTCGATAAAGACGGCGCATTTCTCGGCTACCTGGGTTCCTGCGTCGAGATCCCGGTGCCCAACCGTACCACGGCCGTGAGCCCTTTAACGTCGCGCGAGGTGCAGGTGCTGTCGCTGGTCGCCAATGGCCATTCCACGAAGGAAATTGCCGGCCTGCTTGGTATCAGCTATAAGACTGCCGATTCGCATCGCAGCCGCATCATGGAAAAGCTGGGCGTACACGAAACCGCCAGCCTGGTGCGCTATGCCATCCGGCAAGGCATCGTTCGGGCATAGAGCGGTGCGCCCGGCGCGCACTATTTGACGATCAGTCCCTGTCCGGTCGGCAGCGACAGAACCTCAGCGCCCAGATTCGCGGCAGCCGCGTCGATCGCCGCAGCCAAAGCGTCGTTCCCAAAATACGCGTAATCGTCGAAAAGTACCATGGCGCCCGGCGCCAAATGGTCCCAGAAGTATTCCAAGGCGGCCCGCTCCGGGTAAGCGCAATTCATGTCGATGTGCAGGAACGCGACCCGGCCGAGGCTCAGCGCCGTCAGTACACCAGGCACCGCGCCCTGGACGATCTCGACGTTAGGCCACTCCGCATAGTTCGCGCGTACCCGCTCCATGTCGGTCACATACGCGCCGCTGGCGATGGCTTCCTCCGCCAAGCCGGCCCGCCCGGTATCGATCTCTGCCGCAGAGTACTGCGCGAGTAACGGTCCGCTGAATGTGTCGATCAGATAAAAGCGCTTCCCGGTTTTGGCCCAGTCCAAGCGCTGCATGATGGCGGAACTGACGAATCCGGCATTCACGCCGCACTCCACAAAATCGCCTGGCAAGCGCGCCGCGATACCGGCTGCCCACAACGCCACGTGGACCCGCCACTCCATGTGCGGATCGGCGCCCGCGCTGGCTTTCACGCCGCGCGCGTAGGCGTCCCGGAAAGCGGGGTCGTCCTGGAAATGGTGATTATTCGCGGTGAACAGGCTATCGCGCGCATAGCAGCCAGGCGCGCGGGTGTTGAACACCACATATCCAAAGCGCGACAGCCATTTTCGAATTTGGTCGCGCACCACTTATGGAGTCACCCGAAGGGCGGGTCTGGAGACCCGCCGGGCCCAGCGGGCACCCCCTAGAGTCCTGCCCCACAGTTTTTTAGGGCGCATAGAGATCCAGATCCTGTGCCGTGTCGGTCGATTCCGAAAGCGTCAGAGAGCGCGCCCCGCAGGCTTCCATCTCGTCTGGTTCCGGCTTCTCATACTCGAACGTCGAGAGAATGCGATATAACCCCGGCGCCAGACCGTTGAAACGATATTGGCCGCGCACGTCGGTGCGCATCGCGTGCAGTTCCCCCAGCCTCTTGCGATTGTCCTTAT
The DNA here is from genome assembly GCA_963818855.1 of Bryobacterales bacterium. Classification (GTDB taxonomy): domain Bacteria; phylum Acidobacteriota; class Terriglobia; order Bryobacterales; family Bryobacteraceae; genus Bog-159. The sequence goes on from CAWFUH010000005.1 coordinate 213,232, forward strand.
CGAACGCCTCCAGGTAAACCGGCGCGCCGGCCGCGGGATCGTGTCCCGCCCCGGTCACCAGCCCGTGAATGGAAGCGGGATGCGATGACACCTTGATCGACACCACGTCCGCGCCGCGCAAATAGACCTCGTTCCAACCATCCGCGCGGCCGGATTCCGATTCCGGCATGCCGTAGGCACCGGCGACCTGCACGGCATAATAACCCGCCGGAGGCCCGACAGACATCTCCCAACGTCCAGGTCCTAGCGCCACGCTGCCATTCTCCAGCTTCAAGACTTCGGGCCGCCCTCCTCCGTCGAGATCCTTACGGCGCGCCGTGATCCGGGCGTCGGCGGGGTTCAGGCGATTGCCTTTCTCGTCCTGCATGCGGAACTCGGTTTCGCGAAAGCTGGTGACATGCACGGACAACTCCGTGTCGCGATCGACCGCGATTTCCTGGTAGGCCGTAAGTTTGCCGTGGCCGTAAGGATCGTCGCCCTCCACGATCAGTTGGTAGTTTCCCGGCGCGACCTGTTCGAAGTTGAAAGTACTCGCCGTTTTGGTCTGCACGCGCCCCACATCCGAAATCAGGCTCACCGTAACCGGCGCCGGCGGACTTACATAGACCCGGCCGCGTACGCGAAACAGCTTGCCGGGGAACGGGCGAATATCGACGTCATCGGCCTGCTGGTCGAGATCCACATCCACGGTGATGGATTGGTCCACCGTCATGGTCTCCTTGTGAAACGTGGGCAGCAGCCCGGAGCCATCCTCCAGCAGTTTGGCGGCCGCGCGCACATAGTAAGTGCCGGGTTCCAGACCGTGTATGCGGTAGATGCCGCGGTCGTCAGTCGTGGCGCCGGCCGCGATGCGCAGGGGCAGCCTGGTTAAATACGCGACCACCTTCTGTTCCGCAATGCCGATTTCGTTTTCGTCCAGCACCGTGCCCGAGATCGCGGCGTACCGGCGCAGGCGGATATCCAGGTACAGGGACCCGTCCTGTTCGACAGAGATGGGCTTGCCGGCCGCGTGCCACTGCTTCTGGCCGTACTGGAAAGGCGCGAAGCCGTCCCGCGAGGCGCGCAGCAGGTACACGCCCGCGTCCACTGTGAACGTAAATTGTCCCGTGCGGTTGGCGCGCACTGTGAGCGGTTTCCCGCCGGTGCCCTCGATGGGACGCAGGACCACCAGTGAACGCGCCAGGGGACGGCCGGTAGCGCGATCGAGCACGACGCCGCTGATCACCGCGGCTTGCGCGGCGCAGCAACAGATCGCGGCTACAACTAACCTGAGCATGAGTCAATCGGGGTTACTCGAATATGACGCATGACCCGTGGTAAACGTGGAGGGCGGGCTTTAGCCGGCGCAGGGCTTCAGCCCTGCAACTTCTCGTCTATAATGATGGCAGCGGGGCTAAAGCCCCACGCCGGCTAAAGCCCGCCCTCCACGGCCTGCAAGGATTTGAGTCTTCTTAGCACTCTTATGAACGCACGCGCGGACGCGCTCACCGTCGCAATCAAAGTGGTCGTTTACGTCACCCTGTATTTCGCTGCCGCGTTTGTCTTAGGTTCAATCCTGCTTTGGATCGGCGGGCCCGCCACCTACATCGTGACCATCACCATCTCCGGATTACTGTCCGCCGCGTTCACTAACTTTGTGTGCCTGCGGATCTATGTCCAGCGGGGCATCGCGGCCATCGGACTGCATAGTGACCGGGCTTCTTTATTGAATCTGGGCTACGGTTGCCTCGGCGGCATCGGCGCGGCCACCCTGGTGCTTGCCGGACCGGTGCTTTTTCGCGCGGCACGCTTGGAAAGCGATCCAGCCGCCCAAGCCAGTCTGCCTTCGTTTTTCTTCGTCACCGCGCTCCTGCTATTCGGATCGGCGGGCGAGGAACTGTTGTTCCGCGGATTTGGATTTCAGATTCTGCTGCGCGCGCTGGGCGATTGGCCGGCCATCTTGCCGGTGGGCGTCGTTTTCGCTCTGCTGCATGCCGGTAATCCAAATTCCACCGGGCTCGGTTTGGCGAATACCGCGGGATTCGGCATCCTCTTCGGATACGCGTTCGTGCGCAGCCGCGATCTCTGGCTGCCCATCGGCTTGCACTTCGGATGGAATTTTACTCTTCCGCTTTTCGGCGTCAACGTCAGCGGGCTTACAATAAGACTGACGGGATTCACCATGCGGTGGTCCGCCGGGACGCTTTGGAGCGGCGGCGACTACGGTCCGGAAGGCAGCATCCTGACGTCGGCCGTACTGTTTCTGCTGTTCGTGTATTTGTGGAAAGCGCCTATACGGCGGCAACCTTCCGCCCTGCTGGACCCGCCCGCGGGTGATGTGACATGCGACGCTGGACAGCCGTTCTCGCCATCTTCCTGACGCCGCTGGTACACGCGGCGGACAAACTCACCGAGCAGGACCGCATCGAACTGGTGCGCGGCCTGCTGGCCGAGTACGCCACCGTGAAGCAATTCTTGCCCCGGTCGAAGAAGGCTCTGCCGTTCGAATCCACGGGCACGTTCGACAAGAAAGTATGGCAGGCGGCGTCCCATGAGTATGGCCCGGCTGGGCGCGTGGGCGACACCGTGAAGATCACGCGCGTGTTCATCGATGCCGATAAGCTGGTGCTGCAGATCAATGGCGGATTCAATGGGGGCCGCAGATGGTTCGACAGTTCGCAGATCTGCGGGGGCATGGGCGGATGCGGTACCCCCGTGCAATTGGGCAAAGGGGATTCCAATGCGCCCGGCGGCACTACCATCGAGGTACTCTTCCATAAGCCTCTGGAGCCCATGAAGGCGGCTGAAGTCAAGAAGATGCTGGCGCCTGTATTGGATTTCGAGAAGCGCAGCGCCACCGAAATCTATGCCGAAGTCCTGCCGCCGGAAGTGCAGACGGCGATTAAAGATAAAAAGGTGCTTGAAGGAATGGACCGCGACCAGGTGCTGATGGCCATGGGCCGGCCCAATCACAAATCGCGCGAAACGAAAGATGGCGTCGAACTGGAAGATTGGGTCTTCGGACAGCCGCCCGGCAAGATTACGTTTGTAACATTCAACGGCAGTAAGGTGATCAAAGTCAAAGAACAATACGCGGGACTGGGCACCGAGGTGGCCGATCCCCAAGTTCCGAGGTAATACACCTGTGGGGCAGGACTCCAGTCCTGCGGCCGGCGTCCACGCCGGCCTCATTGCGGGTCCTGGAGGACCCGCGCAGGACTGGAGTCCTGCCCCACGGTTCGCGACATCCTGAAAGAAGTTACATTCCATTGCATCGGATAGTGTCCTCCTGATATCCTTTAATGTAATCCCACATTCAAGTCTTTAGGAGAATAAATGGCTGTAAAGGTTGGCATCAATGGGTTCGGCCGGATTGGCCGCAACGTAGTCCGGGCGGCTCTCGACCGGAACGACATCGAATTCGTGGCGGTCAACGATTTAACCGACACCAAAACGCTGGCGCACCTGCTGAAATACGACTCCGTGCTGGGCACGCTGCCCGTGGAAATCCACGCCGAAGAGGATGCCATCCTGGTGGGCGGAAAGCGCATCAAAGTATTCGCCACGAAGGATCCCGCGCTGCTCGATTGGAACTCGGTCGGCGCGCAGATCGTCATCGAATCCACCGGCAAATTCACGGATGCCAAGGATGCCTGCAAGCACATTCGGGGCACAGTAAAGAAAGTCATCATCTCCGCGCCGGCGAAGAACGAAGACGTCACGCTGGTGCTGGGCGTGAACGACAGCGCGTACGATGCCGCGAAGCACAACATCATTTCGAATGCCTCCTGCACCACCAATTGCCTGGGGCCCGTGGTGAAGGTTCTGCATGACACGGTGGGGATTCTGAAAGGATCCATGACCACCATTCACAGCTATACCAACGACCAGAATGTCCTGGACTTTCCGCACAAGGATTTGCGGCGCGCGCGCGCGGCGGCGCTGAATATGATTCCCACCACCACGGGCGCGGCGAAGGCGATCGGTCTGGTCATGCCGGAACTGAAGGGCAAGCTGGATGGTTATTCCATGCGCGTGCCGACACCGGATGTTTCGGTAGTCGACCTGGTCGCGCTTACCAGCCGGCCGACGAGTGCGGAGGAAGTCAATGCGGCTTTCAAAGCGGCCGCGGCTGGCCCGATGAAGGGCATTTTGGCCTACACCGACGATCCCGTGGTGTCGACCGACATGCTGCATAACCCAAACAGCTCGATCGTAGACGGGCAGATGACCAAGGTGCTCGACGGCAACCTGTTGAAAGTGATCTCCTGGTATGACAACGAGTGGGGTTATTCCTGCCGGGTCGTGGATCTGATCGAATTCCTGACGCAGAAAGGCCTGTAATTCGTGGGGCCGGACACCGCCGGCCAGGAAAGAACGATCACCGGCCGGAGCGGCGTGCCTGTCTATTTTCGCAAGTTAGGGCGCGGCGATTCCGGCCCCATGCCGGACTCGAGCCAGATCACCCTCGAAGGCGAGACCGAAGATCTTGACCTGGTTTTGCGCCATTGCGACTTGGAACGCGTGGCTTTGTTTGGTTGGTCTTACCATGCCGCAGTGGCCGCGGACTACGCCAGCCGCCATCCGGAACTTGTCGAGCGCCTGATTCTCAGTGGACCAATGGCGCCATCATATTCCGGCGAGGCTGCCAGGGTGCTGCAGTCGCGTCTGGACCCGCAAGGCTATCGCGGACCTGATGCAGTCGCCGCCCGCCGATCCCGCGGCCGCTGCCAAAAGCCTGGCGCGCCGCCGTAATGCCCGGCTACTTTGCCGATGGCGGCGCGTATGCCCGCGGGTTCCCGCAACCGCGCGAGTCCGATAACGAACGGATGGCCAATGTAAGCCGGCATTTGCGCGCGCTGACGGCCTCACTCAGCGCGTGGGATTGGCGATCCGCAGCGGCCCGATATGGCGGACCGGTTCTGATCCTGCACGGGCAGGGCGATTTCGTGCCGCTGGAGGGCTCGCGCGAATGGGAGAGATCGTTTCCCAACGCACGCCTGCTGGTTATTTCGAACGCCGGACATTTCATATGGCTGGAACAACCCGAGCCGTTCTTCGGAGCGATGGAAGCATTTCTAGGCAGTTAGGTTGTCGCAGGAAGGCGAACTGAAGTTGGCCGTTCGATGCGGCGCGTGAAAACCTGCAACGGTCCCCAATAGTATGGCAACCGGCCGCCTCCGCCCCCATGCAGCAGGGCGAGCTTACAGGCGCGCAGTGCCCGCGCGGGACTCTGGCCGGCCGTGATCCGCGCGTAGAGATCGCCCATCATGCGGGCCGAGCGGGCGTCATCCACGTCCCACAGGCTGGCAATCACGTTCTGCGCGCCCGCCTGCAGGAAAGCCCAGGCAAATCCCATCAACCCTTCGCCAGCGTAGGCTTTCGCCCCGGCGCTGGAGCACGCGGATATGGTCACCAGGTCCGCGCTGAGCGGCACGTCCGCTACGTCCCGCGCGTACAGTTTGTAAGTCTCACCCTGGTGCGAAAGAATGATGGCCGAGTTCAGCGGGCTTTCCCGATTAGCCGTGGCATGCGTGGCGAAGTGGATGTCGGTGAAGTTCGCCGGCGAGGCTTTCGCATATTGCGCCGGAATCGCATTGGCCCCGGTGATAACCACCCGGTCCGCCGCCGGGAACTGCTCCGCGACCGCCGCGATCTCTTGCTTCACGTGTGTGAGGGGCGCAAAATCCTGGCCCGTCAGGACCGGGTCACCCAGAAGCAGCAACTTCGGCGTACGGGCTGCCTGGCGCTGGCCGCCGGTCAACGCCCGCAGGCAGGGAGCCGTCGAGATGGCCACGTCCTCGATCCAATAGTGCGGCGGCGCGCCGGGGACCACCAGCGTCTCGAAGTTGAGCTGGTGCAGCGCGCCATCCGGCACGATAATCACGTTCGACCCGGGCGCGATCAGTTTTTGCACCGGAGCCAGCACGGCGGCATACAATGCCGACGATACACTATCGCGGCGGGCCAGTGGATCTCCCCCTTGGGCGATGATGCCGGTGTACTTCTCGACCAGTCTGGCGATTTCCTTTCCCGGCGGCAGATCGAATCTGGTAAGGCGGCCGGAACCGATCACCCATAGCGAAGACCTGGCTCCGCCGGGACCGCTCAACCAGTACGAGAGAATCACCGTGTGAGACGCATGGGCGGCGGCCAGCAGTTCGCTGATCTGAAAGCTGGGCGGGACCCAGCCGCGATGCCCCAGCCGTTGATTGAGAACGCGCGCGCGCGACGACTCCGCCACTTCGAGGGCTTTCGCCGTCTGCCCTTGCGCGATCAGGAAATCAACGTAGTCCTGAAAAAATCCGATCAGGACGGCCGGCGCGAGAAACGTCGTCTTCCAGTCGTCGCTGGTTAGTTTATCCCACTCGTGGTCAATAGTGTCGATGGCATTGCGGTACTGAGCCTCGGCCAGTACCGGCCTGCCCGTCGTCCAATAGAGATATGCGAGCCCGCCATACGCCTGCCACAGAACGTCCGGTGCGTGCGCTCGCGGCGCCTGCTGAATTACCGTGCGGTATTCGGTCTCCGCGGCCTGGTAGCGGCGCCCCAGTCTCTCGATGGCAGCGGCGGTCAATTCGGAATAGACCAACGACCACTGGTTACCCAAGCGCCGCTTAATCTCCAGAGCCTGGTTATTGTACGATTCGGCGGCCGCCAGGTTCCCCCTCTCGAGCGCAATCTGCGCCAGGTTGGTGAAGGCGATAGCCAGCCAGGTGTCATTTTCGGCATCCCGCGCCAGTTGGGCGGCGCGTTGCTGATAACTCTCGGCGCGATCCAGATCGCCCCGGATCATGTAGATGTTCCCGAGCCCGCCGAGCCAGCGCTGCTCGTTGTCCTTGGCGCCGATTCGTTCGGTGATCTCCGCGGCGCTGGTGAAGGCACCTTGTGCCCGGTCGGCATCGCCCAGCATCGAATAGCACCAACCCAAATTGCCCAAGGCGGTGGCGATCATGTACTTGGCGCCGCGGCGCAGCGCTCTGTCGCGGGCGTCCTCCAGAAAAGGGATGGCTTCATCGAAACGCCCAAATCTTGCCCGGTTGTAACCAAGATCGAGGCGCGACGCGATGACAAAATAGGGGTCGCGTTCGCGTTCGGCTTCGGCGAGAGCTGCGCGGTTATACTTCTCCGCCTCGCTAAAGGTCTCGGCCAGTTCGGCCAGGAGCAGCCAGGCGCGGCAGCTTGACGCAGTGTCGCCGCCAGACAGCGCCTGCTGGAGAGCTTCCCGCAGCAGTGCCGGTACGTTTTTAGGATCCGACTGCTTGGCTATCCTGGCACGGTCGAGTGCCCACCGGCCGCGCAGGCTGGCGCTGGGTAGGCCGGGGGCCGCTTCCAGAAGTGCACGCGCTTCCGGCATCCGGCCCAGCGGAACGAGGTCCTCGATGCACAACAGGCGAAACTTCCAACCCCACTCGCCGACGGGCCACTGGCGCAGCCCCTCGCGGGCCATCTGGAGCGATGCGTTAAAGTCCCCGCTGCGGAGTGCGTACGCCGCCTTCCCGTAAAAGACGGCATCACTTTCGCGTTGCCGGCAGCCGCAAAGCAACAGAAACTGGGCGATCACGGCAGGGACAACGAGTTGCCGTTTCCAGAACCGCGCCCATCGCTTTGGCCGCCCGCCATCCGCACCATATAAACCTGGTGGATCGGTTGCCAGTCCAAGTTGGGGAGCAGGGTCCATTGGCCGAAGAAGATCCTACCAGGATTCTTGCCGTAGAGAAAGCGGGAGGGGCTGGAGCTATCTCCTTTTCAATGGGAAGTTCGGAATCTCGACCATGACACGATTTCATCTCCCGGCATACCCCGGACCGACAACGTGTAAACGCCCGCGGGTAGATTCTCAACGGGAATCTGCAAGTATAAGAAGTCGTCTTCGGCGGGCGGCGTGGTCAACGACCCGGATACCTTGCGGTCGCCCGCTTGATCGAGAACCTCGTAAGCGTAGGACTGGCTTTTCTGGGCGGAGGCGACAAAGCGCACCAGGTAATATTTCTCGCCCGCTGAAATCTGGTGCACCAGGTCTGCGCCGTGTGCCGGCCCCGGCGCAAAATAGGCGGCCCTGAGTTGCGGCCCGCCAACCTCGTGCGTGCGTTCGAGCAGCACATATGCCATTCCGGCAAACAACACCAGGTTGGCTGCCAGCGAAACCGCCAGGGCGGGGCGCAGACGCAGCCACTGCCGCCATTCTTTCCGGATGCCAGCTTGCCCAGCTTGCAGTGATGAAAGTTGGGGTGCGGATGAGGGCACGAATTGGGGCTCCGGAAAGGGTGTCTGCATCGCCTGCCGGATGTTCGCGCGGAGCTTCACCTCGAAACTGACTCTGGCCGAACATATCTTGCAATCGAAAAAATGCTCTTCGAAAGCCTCCCTCTCCGCGTGTGAAAGCTGGTTCTGTGCGTAGCGGCTGGCAGCCCGAGCGATCACGGCCTCGTCATGATCCATTCATGCCCCTCAAAATAGATAGTGAAATCATAATATTAAAACGTTACAAATTCATAATAAAACAGTGCAGTAATTTTCGTTAAGGGCAACTCTGGATAAGTGGGCCAACCGCACGAATAAGGCTTGACGCGGCTGATTATTTGGTCAAAGATAAGTTCGTAAGTCGCTAGAGCAAAGAACCAATCGGTGTGGCGGGCGCCGGCCACCCGTCTTGATCTTGTGCCTGTGGCCTCGGTCATTCCCGCCGGAAACGATGCCGGCGGGCAAGGAGGATGCATGAAGAAGCTGTACATAGGCAACCTGCCCTATCAGGCCACGGAAGCGGATCTACAGAGCTGGTTTGGCCAGGCAGGCATTACCGCGGAAGCCATTACAATGATGCGTGACCGGTATACGGGCGAAGCCCGCGGATTCGGTTTTGTCGAGCTACCGGATCCGGAAGCGGAGCGGGCCATCCAGGCGTGCAATGGCAAGGAATTCAAGGGCCGCACCCTGGTAGTGAACGAGGCGCGTCCCTTGCGCGAGGGCGGGGGCGGTGGTGGCCGCCGGCCCAGCGGGCGCCGCGAGTGAGGGTGCCGGCAAAACCACCAGCCACCAGCCACTAACCACCAGACACGGGGGTACACAAGACTCCGATGGCGATCGAGCGCACCTTCGTTTCCGCAGTTTCCGCGCGCGAAAGGAGCACCAGGGGTACGCGTGCGCCCAAAACAATTCCCCCCGATTCTGCTTTAGCGAAATATACGATCGCCCGGTACAGGATATTGGCGGCCTCGATATCCGGCGCCAGGAAGATATCCGTAGCTTCGACGACGGGGCTTTGGATGTTCTTACGGTCCGCCGCAAACCGGCTGAGCGGGACATCCAGGGCGACAGGGCCTTCGATGTAGCAGCCCGGAAGTTGGCCGCGGCGATTCATAGCGCAGAGAGCGGCGGCATCTATGGTGGCGGGCATCTCGGGATTGACAAATTCGAGGGCGCACAGCGCTGCGATATTCGGCTTTTCGATACCTATTGCTCGCGCCACTTCAATTGCGTTGCGGCACAACTCCGCCTTCTGCGCGAGCGTGGGTGCAATGTTGATGGCGGCATCGGTGAGCAGCATGAGGCGGCCGCAGCCCGGCGCCTGAAATACGACGACCTGGCTCAACTGGCGGCCGGTGCGCAGACCCGCATCCGGGTCGAGTACCGCGCGTACCAGGCTGGCTGTCGCGACTTTGCCTTTCATCAGCAGATCCGCCCGGCCTTCCCGTACCAAAGCGATGGCGTGCCGCAGCGCCACCGCCGGGTCCGGCTCATTCACGATCTGACTCGCGGAGACATCGAATCCGCTGGCGCGCGCCAGTGCCCGGATCTCATTCTCCCGGCCTACCAGGATGCCTTCGCCGAGGCGCAATTCGCGCGCACGCTGCAGCGCTTCGAGGACATCGGGATCATGGGCGGCGGCGACGGCGATGGAGACTGGACCGCGGGCGCGGGCCGCCTCCAATAGCTCGTCGAAGCTTCGCATCATAAGCCTAAAGCTTAGCAGGCTAAATTGTGGGCAGGCACTGCCGCCAGCCCAGCCAAATCGTTAACCGCAACGGTTAACCACCGGCCATGGAGTCCGGTTACCAGGTACATTTGCCCTTACCTGTAGGACCGCTGCGCGCGCCTGGATTGCGTAGAATTGCATTGAAAGGAAGCCAGAGGGTATGACCATAGACGACGCATTGCCGGGAGAGTCCATCAAAAAGAAACTCACGCAGAAGGGAACGCTTCTCCTGCTGCTGGGCATGACCGCCAGCTTCGTGCTGGCGCTAAGCGGCGCCCACGGAATCGGGCTGGGTATCGAACTGGCGCTGGGAACAGTGGTGCTTCCCAGCGGGTACCTTCTGGCGCGCCGCATCAGGACAACGATCCGGCAGCGGGAGTTGGAGGACCGTCTCCTTGCGCAGACCAGATGGTATCTCCAGAATTTGGAGCCGGCGAACAGCGCGCCTAAGTCCGCCGCGGGGTTGTTGGGCCGCGCGATCGACGGGCGCAAGTTGCCGGTGCAGGGGCCCCTCGAGCGCGAAGATTTCCAACCGCTCGTGCGCATTGGTAAGCCGGTGTTCTTTAGCGCGCTGCTTCGCCAGGATGGGGCACGCAGTTCGTCCACGCGCGGCTTCGCGGAACTTTGCCCGAACCTTAAACCAATCGGGGAACCAATCGCACCGCCGGAGGGCTGAACCGCGCGCTTCGGCCACGTCGCCGAATCTGCCACACTAGAGAATTACGCTCATGGCAGATTCCCCGATTACTTCTCGAGAAAAAGACTTCGCCGCCTGGTATCAGGATGTGGTTCTGGCGGGTGACATGGCCGAGCCGGCCGAAATTGTCAAAGGCTGTATGGTGATCAAGCCCAACGGATACGCCGTCTGGGAAATCCTGCAGCGCGAACTCGATACTCGCTTCAAGGCCACCGGCCATCAGAACATCTACCTTCCGCTGCTGATCCCGCAAAGCTTCCTGGAGAAGGAAGCCGAGCACGTGGAAGGCTTCGCGCCGGAACTGGCGGTAGTCACCATTGCCGGCGGTAAGAAGCTGGAAGAGCCCTACGTTATCCGCCCTACATCCGAGACTCTCGTTGGACACTTCTTCGCCAAGTGGATTCAGAGTTATCGCGACCTGCCGGTGCTGGTCAATCAATGGGCCAACATCATCCGCTGGGAGTTGCGTACGCGCATGTTTTTGCGTACCACGGAGTTTCTCTGGCAGGAGGGACATACGGCGCATGCGAATCACCAGGAAGCGCTCGAAGAGGTCTTCCGCATCCTGGATATTTATGCCGAGGTGGCCGAAGACGTCATGGCTATGCCGGTGATCAAGGGCGCCAAGACGCAAGCGGAGAAATTCGCCGGCGCGCTGCGGTCGTATTCGATCGAAGCCATGATGCAGAACGGCCTGGCGCTGCAGGCCGGCACCAGCCACGATCTGGGACAGAACTTCGGCAAGGCGTTCAACGTGCAATTCCAGACTAACGAAGGCAAGCTCGATTACGTGTGGCAGACCAGTTGGGGCGTGAGCACGCGGCTGATCGGCGGGCTGATCATGACGCATTCCGACGATAAAGGCCTGGTGCTGCCGCCTAAGGTTGCGCCGCGGAAGGCTGTGCTGGTGCCTATTTACCGCAAGGACGAAGAGCGCGCGCAGGTGATGGAGGTAGCGGCGCGGCTGGGCGCAGAACTGGGCGCGCACATTGACGCCCGCGAAGGACTTACACCGGGAGCGAAATTCTTTTACTGGGAGCGGCGGGGCGTGCCGGTGGTGTTCGAACTGGGGCCGCGCGATGTGGCAAGCGGCAATATCGTGATTAAGCGCCGCGATACCGGCTCAAAAGAAGTGATTCCTCAGACGGCTGCTGTGGGCAAGCTCGCCGCCACGCTGGAGGCCATGCAGAAGGATCTTTACGCGAAAGCCAGGCTGCGCCTGAAGGACAATACGGTTCTGGCGAATTCGATCGACGAAGTATACGCCATCCTGAACGATGTTACGGCGGAGAAAGGCGGCGGCAAATTCGTGATGGCGCACGTGGCCGACGATCCGGCGAGTGACGCGCGCATTAAGGAATTCAAGGCTACCGTGCGCAACATTCCATCGGTGGATGAATATGACGGGCCGGGAAAGTGCATCGTGACGGGCGTGCCGGTCGACCGGCGCGTGGTGATCGCCAAGGCGTATTAGAACCGCAGCAGGCGGATAGCCAGCAGGAGCCACGCGGCGATAAAGCAGAGCCCGCCGATTGGGGTGATGGCGCCGAGCGCCCGCGTTCCGGTGACCGCCAGCAGATAGAGGCTGCCGCTGAAGATGACAATGCCGGCAGTGAGCAGGCCGCAGATCCAGGCCATCCCCGATTCGTTTACCAGGTCGGCGCGCGTGAACAGCGGCACGATCAAAATGCCCAGCGCGTGGACGAATTGATAGAACACCGCCTTCTCGTAGATGCCCATAGCGTAGGCATCCAGGCGGCCGCGCAAGCCGTGGGCGCCGAAAGCTCCCAGGATCACCGCCAGGCCCAACAGCACCGCGCCGATTCCGCTCCAGTACATATAGAATGATTGTAATGCCGGCTAAAGCGCAACCCAAAACAAAGTACGATGTCCACCCTGGCGTGGCGATGGCGCACTCCATCATCGCCGCCATGAAAGACAAGACCGGCCGCTCGCTCGAAGAGTGGCTGGAACTCGTGGCGAATGACGGACCAGCCTCGGAAAAAGAGCGGGCCGCGTGGCTGAAGTCGAGGCACGGGCTGGGCACGAACTACGCCGGATGCATCGTCGAGATTGCCGGCGGCAAGGGTGATTTATATAGCCCGGAAGGGTACCTGCGGCTGGCGGATCAGTATGTGGAGAATCTGTTCGCGGGTCCGAAAGCCGCGCTGCGTCCCGTCTACGAAGCGCTGCTGGCGGCCGGACTGAAGCTCGGCAAAGACGTGCGCGTGTGCCCGTGCCAGACGTTCGTGCCGCTCTATCGGAATCATGTTTTTGCGCAGATCAAGCCGTCTACGCGCACCCGGATCGACTTCGGACTGGCTCTGAAGGATACTAAGACGCCCAAACGTCTGATCGATACCGGTGGATTCGCCAAGAAGGACAGGATCACGCGGCGAATCGAGATTTCGTCGGTGGATGATATCGATGGCGAGGTGTTGCGTTGGATGAAGACTGCCTACGACATGGACGCGTAAGGGTGGGGCAGGACTCCAGTCCTGCGGCGGGTCTCCAGACCCGCCATGTGGCGGGACGTGGACGTCCCGCGCAGGCGTAGACGCCTGCCCCACAAACCTACTCGCCCAGCCGGTCCGGCATGTCGGCCAGCACGTAGCTCATCACCGCCATAGCAGCGACACACTGCCGAAAATCCTGCGGGTTGACTTTGTCCACCGTATCGGTCCGCGTATGATGCCAGTCGAAATAGTGCTGTCCGACCGTAAATAGGCCGAATCCCGGAACGCCATCGTGCATGAGAGGCGCGATGTCCGCGCCGCCGCCGCCTTCCCGAATGCTGTCCGCGCCGATCGGCGCCAGCAGCGGCCCGATCTCCTTCACCTGCGCCAATACCGCGCCGCCGGGACTCACGCCGAATCCGACGGGCTTTTCCGCGCCGCCATCCATCTCGATGGCTGCCACATAATCGTGTATCTTGCCGCCCACCATCTCGCGATAAGCGCGGCCGCCGGCGCCTCCGTTTTCTTCATTCGTCCAGAAGACCACGCGCAGCGTACGCCGCGGATGCAGTCCCAGCTTCTTAATGACCACGGCCGCTTCGAGCGAGGCCATGATGCCGCTGCCATCATCCTGGGCGCCCGCGCCAACGTCCCAGGAATCGATATGGCCGCCTATCACTACGATCTCCGCGGGCTTCTCGCTCCCCGTAATTTCGCCCATCACATTGGCGGAATCGGCATCCGGAAGCATGCGCGCCTCCATGGACAAATGCACGGTAACGGATTCGCCGGCATCGATCAGTCGCTGGATGAGCGTGGCATCCTCCATAGTGATGGCGGCTGCGGGAATCTTGGGATCCGCCTCGGAATAATTGAGCGCGCCGGTGTGGGGAGTCTGCATGGCCAGCGAGCCGACCGAGCGCACCAGCGCGGCCACCGCGCCCAACTTGGCCGCGCGCGACGGTCCCGCGGCCCGATACATCACGGTCTTGCCGTAGCCCTCGAAAGGCACGTTGAAGAGTACGATCTTACCGGCCACTTTATCCTTGCCGAGCGCGTTCAGCGCATCGAAATTGGGCACGGAGACGACTTCGGCGGTGATGCCATCCGGCTGCGTGCCGATGCTGTCACCGAGCCCCAACATGGTCAGCTTATGGCGCACCGGTTTGACCATTTCGGCTTCTTCGTGGCCGCGCACCCAGTGCGCTACTTTGGCCGGGGAAGTGGTGACGTTCTCCAGGCCGTCGCGCTTCATTTGCGCCGCCGCCCACGCGATGGCGGCGTTCAACGAATCCGAACCGCTTAGCCGGTTGCCGATACGATCGCAAAGATAGGAAAGCTTGGCGTAGCCATCCTGGTCGGCCAGCGCGGCGCTGATGATCTGGGTGGATACGTCCTTATACGTTTCCGAAAGCGGCGGGGCGGCGGCCAGCAAGGCGGCAGGGGCCAGCAAAAGAGAGAAGCGCGAGAGGGTCATTCAGATAGTCTACCCAAACATTCATTCCTGCAGAGTGCGGCGCAGTTCCTCGGGCCGGAAGCAGTGCGCAAAAGCGGTCTCGCGCAGGATATGGCCGGCGCGCACCAGTTCGGCCAGTGACTGCTCCATGGTGATCATGCCCTCGGCGCGTCCGATGGTGATCTGGCTGCGAAGCTGGTGATCGTCGCCCTTGCGGATCAGGTTTCGGACCGCATCCGAAGCCATCATGATTTCGAGCGCGGGATAGCGGTTGATGCCGTCGGCCGCGGGCACCAGTTGCTGCGCCACGACGGCCAGCAGCGCCAGCGACATCTGTTGCCGCATCTGGCCCTGGTGCGCCGCGGGAAACGAATCCAGGATGCGGGAAACGGACTGCGCGGCGTCGTTGGTGTGCAACGTGGAAAACACCAGATGGCCGGTTTCGGCGGCGGTGAGCACGGTGGCCATGGTCTCGGAATCGCGCATCTCGCCCACCAGGATGACGTCGGGCGTCTGCCGCAGAATGCTGCGCAGCGAGTTCACAAAATCGGGCGTATCGTGTCCCACCTCGATCTGCTCCACGATGGAGCTGCGGTTCACGTGTTGGTATTCGACAGGATCCTCGATGGTGACGATGTGCGTGCGGCGCCGGGTGTTGATGAGGTCGATCATGGCCGCCAGGGTGGAACTCTTGCCGCAGCCGGTAGCGCCGGTAACTAGCACCAGGCCCTGGCGGCGGTCGGCGAGGCGCGCGAGAGTGGCGGGCAGGTGCAGCGATTCGATGGTCGGGATGCGCGCCGGCAACAGGCGGATACTGGCCGCCAGGGTGCCGCGTTGATGGTGAATGTTGGCGCGGAAGCGGCCCACCGGATCGCGCACGAAACAGAAGTCCACCGATTTCCTTTTTTGCAGTTCTTCGTACTGGCGGGAATCCAGCAAAGGCAATACGAAGTTGCGGACATCCTCGGCCGAAAGCGGCGGTCCGGCGGCCGGCGCCAGCGCCCCGTTCACGCGCAACGCCACGGGCGTGCCGGCGATCAGCAGCAGGTCGGAGGCGTTCTGGCGATTCGCGAACGAGAGCAATTGATCGAGCGAGCCGGTGTTTTGGGGAGGGCGCGCGGCAGACGGCTTTTCGGCGGCGCGCGAGCCAGGCACGGCGCGATTCAGCTCTTCGACGATACGGCTGAGATCATGGTCGTAGCTGGCCACGGTCTAGACCTTGGTCTCGGCGGGCGGCGGTGCGGGTGTTTCTCCAGTGGGCTGGTGGACGCGTTCCACCACGATCGTGAAGCGCGCCAGGTGCGCGGCAATGGCACCGACGGCGGCCAGTACGGGGGCGGCGACGGCCCCTATAGCAGCGAAGGTCAACGGAATCTCCATGAAGGTGTGACCCTGCTCGTCGCGGATGATGATGCGGCGGATGTTGCCTTCGTGGATCAACTCCTGGATTTTATCGACCAGTTCCTTGCCCAGGACCTTGAATTCTTCCAAGGTGACACGAAAATTATCCATAGATGATTTCAGTGTAACAGTGGGGCAGGCGCTTGGTGGCTTACCGACCCGCGACCGTGAGGGAGCGGTTTCAACCCGGCGTTGCTAGACTGGTAATTCCCCGCATGCCTGAATTTGAAGCCATCCTGTTCGATTTTGACGGAGTCCTGGTAGACAGCGAGCCGGTGCATTGCGATTGCTGGCGCGAAGCGCTGGCGCCGCTGGGTGTGAACGTCACTTGGGAGGTGTACGCGGCACATTGCGTGGGCGCGGCAGATAGCGCCATGATGCCGATTTTCGCGAAGCTGGCAAATCCGCCTGCCGACCCGGCCAGGCTGTGGGAGCGTTACGAAGTGAAGAAGGAGATGTTCCGCGAGCGCATGGCGGCGTATCCGCCGTTCGCCGAAGGCCTGGCAGACTTTTTCCGCGAGCTTTCCGGGCGCTACAAACTGGCAGTGGTTTCTTCGAGCGCACACGCCGAAATCGAGCCGCCGCTGGAGACTGCGGGCATCCTGCAATATCTGGATACGGTGGTGGGAGGCGGCGATGTGAAGCGGCACAAACCCGCGCCCGATCCGTACGTGCTGGCCGGCAAACGCCTGGGGATCCGGAGCGCACTGGCGGTGGAGGACTCGCCGCCCGGGATAGAGAGCGCGCGCGCCGCGGGATTCGAGGCCTTGCGCATCACCGATCCAGCACGGATGATGGAATGCGTGTGGAAGAGGTTAGAAATCTCCCGCTAACCCGCCGTCCATCCGCCGTCAATAGTAATCACCGAACCAGTAACAAACTCCGCTTCCGCCGAGCACAAATACAAAGCCAGATTCGCAATCTCCTCCGGACGCCCCAACCGCCCGATCGGCTGCCGCTGATTCAACTCGGCCCGTACTTTCTCTTTCTCGTGCCGATGATACTTCTCCAGATACGCCTCGACAAACGGCGTGTCCACAGTTCCCGGACAGATGCAGTTCACGCGCAGCTCGGCTGGATAGTCCACGGCCAACTGCCGGGTCATGGCGATGACCGCGCCCTTCGTGGCACAATACGCGAAGCGCTTCTTGACCCCCACGAGGCCCGCCACCGACCCGATATTCACGATGGATCCGTGCGCCGCAAGCAACAGCGGCATGGCCGCGCGCGTCACCAGAAACATGCCCTGCACGTTCACCTGGAACAGCCGTGCGAAATCCGCCAACTCGGTCTGCTCCACCCCTCCCACCAGCCCAATGCCGGCATTGTTCACCAGAATGTCGAGCGCCCGGATGCGCGCGAACGCCGCAATCACTGCCGCTTCATCGGTAATATCAAGTATGAGGACAGAAGCGCCCGGCAATTCCCGCGATAGGGCTTCGGCTCCCGGCCCGTCGATATCGGCGATGGTGACCTGCGCCCCCGCGGCAGCCAGCGTACGGCAGGTGGCGGCGCCAATGCCGCTCGCGCCGCCGGTGACCAAGGCCGTGCGCCCGTCCACACGAAAAGGAAGATGCATCGCTTGAATTCTAACGCCCTGCAGGTTCTACAGGCTGAAGTCGTCGAGTGCACCCTTTGCCCACGGCTGATCGCGCATTGCACCGAAGTGGCCAGCGTCAAGCGGCGCGCCTATCGCGACTGGGAATACTGGGGCAAGCCCGTGCCTTCGTTCGGCGATCCGCACGCGGAACTGCTCATCTTAGGTCTGGCGCCGGGCGCGCATGGCTCCAATCGTACAGGGCGCATGTTCACCGGTGACGCATCCGGCAATGTGCTTTATAGAGTGCTGCACCGCGCGGGCTTCGCCAGCCGCGGCGAGAGCATCTCGCGCGACGACGGCCAGCGCCTGATCAATGCCTACATCACCGCGGTCGCGCATTGCGCACCGCCGGGCAACAAACCGCTGCGGGAAGAAATCGCCAATTGCCGGCCCTTCCTGGAGCGCGAGCTGGATCTGTTACCCAATGTGAAAGTGGTAGTGGCGCTGGGCCGCGTGGCATTCGATAACTATCTGGGCATTCTGCAACGGCGCGGGTTGATCCGGTCCCGCGCGGCGTTCACCTTTGGGCACAACTGTGTCTTCCAAACCGCGCCCGGCCAGCCCTTGCTGATCAGTTCGTATCACCCCAGCCAGCAGAATACTTCGACCGGCAAGTTGACCGAAAAGATGCTGCTCGCCGTGTTTCAGCGCGCGCACAAAGCAATCAGCGCGGCAGGCTCCGGCGGGCGCTAGTGGCCGCCGCCGTTCCCCCCGTGATCATGTCCGCCCGTATCAGACGGCGACCCACCAGCCGCGCTCAGGACGTTGTTGGCCGATGACCAGACCTGGCTGATGTTCGCGCCGCTCCCCAGAAACAATCCCGCGCTGGCCAGCGCTACAAAAGCAACCAGCAGCGTGTATTCGACCAGGTCCTGCCCACCGTCTTCGGCGAGAAAGACTTTCGAGAAGCGCTTCATTGGACCCTCGTTACGGCGCATGACTCCTTAAAGCCATCCTGCCACTCGTCGGACAACCACTCCATACTGGCTTTGGTTAGCGCTCGCCCGGAGTATACTTCAAAAATGCGCTCCATTCTGTTTGTACTCATTCTCACGCTGCCGGCTTTCAGCCAGGAAACGGTAGACCTCACCACCGTTGACCGGATCAAAGCCGAAGCGTTCGATCATTCCAAGGTAATGGATCACCTCTATCAACTCGCCGAAGTGCACGGACCGCGACTGACCTGGTCTTCTGGTTTTATGGAGGCCGCCAATTGGGCCGTGACCGAGATGAAGGAAATGGGACTGCAGAACGTGCACACGGAAAACTGGAAGCCGGCCGGCCGCAGCTGGATGCTGCAGGAATCCTCGGTCGAGTTGCTCAAGCCACACTATCAGCAGATGACGGCCGTACCGCTGGCGTGGAGCGCATCGACCAATGGGGCGATCTCCGGCGAACCTATGATGGCGCCATTTTCCGCGTCCTTTCGCGACGGTCCGAAGAAACTCGCCTCAGCCTTAAAGGACTACCAGGCGAAGTGGACCGGCAAACTGCGGGGAAAAATCATCCTGTTGAGTGTGCCTCACATACCAACGTCCGAGGCACAGCCTCTATTCCGCCGCTACACCGCGGCCGAGCTCTCCGATATGGAGAACGCGCCGGAGCCCGCCGCCAAGCTCGCCGCCAAAACGTTAGACGACTTGGATTGGCCGGAGAACCCGGACGAGATCGGTAAGTTCTTCTCAATGCTTCCGAACTCGCTGATGGAGCGGCTGTTCGACCTATATGACGATGCCGTCGCCGAGCGCGGGCGCTTCCTGGCGAATGAAGGAGTGGCCGGCGTGCTTCTCGAAGACCGGCGCGCGCATGACGGCTTGCTGGCCGCCGAAGCCGCGGGCAGTTTCAAAAGCACCGAGACCATGGCGCCGCCGACCTTCGTGATCACCGCCGAACAGTACGACCGCGTGGCGCGGGCGGTCGAGAAGAAGCAGCCCATCGAGGTGCGGCTGAATCTGAAGGCGTCGATTTCGAGCACCGATTCCGACGGCGAGAATATCATCGGAGAGATTCCGGGCGGCGCCAAAAAGGACGAGGTGGTGATGGTCGGCGCGCATTTCGATTCCTGGCACTCGGGCACCGGTGCAACCGATAACGGAGCGGGCAGCGCCGTCATGATGGAAGTGATGCGCATTCTCACGGCCCTTCACTTGCCGCTCGACCGCACGGTGCGCATCGGTCTTTGGAGCGGCGAAGAGGAAGGCTTATTCGGCTCACGGGCGTACGTGAAGCAGCACTTCGCCGATCCCAAGACCATGCAAGTGACTCCGGAACACGCCAAACTGTCCGGCTATTTCAACCTGGATAACGGCAGCGGCAAGATTCGCGGAGTCTACCTGCAAGGGCATGAAGCCATGCGGCCCATTTTCCAAGCGTGGCTGGCGCCGTTCCGCGACCTGGGAGTCACTGCCATTACCATCCGTAACACCGGCGGCACCGATCACCTTTCGTTCGCCGCCGTCGGGTTGCCCGGCTTCCAGTTCGTGCAGGATCCCTTGGACTACGGGACGCTTACTCATCACACAGACATGGACACGTATGACCATGCCATTCCGGCCGACCTGATGCAGGCATCGGCGGTGATCGCTGCATGTGTCTACGATGCTGCGAATCGTAAGGAGATGTTGCCGCGGCGGGATCTACCCAAACTGGAATAGGCTTGGCCACTTACTCGATGTTATACAAGCTTCCCATCCGCCACCCGCGGTAGCCCTCGGGACCTTGCACGTTCAGCACCTGAGCCACGCTATTGATCTCGATCGCGTAATCCAACACCTCATTCATTGCGCTTACTAACGGCGCTTGAAAAAAGAAGTCGCCGTTCGAGAGTGCTTGCGCGCTTCCGTCGGCGGGCGAGTAGACGCCCAGGTCGACGCTGAGTACGGGTGTAACAGTCATGGAGCTTTCACTGAATGTCAGTGCCATACCCCGGCTGTCACAATCATCAGGTTCGCAACCAGTGGGACCCAGGCCGATCGGCGGCGGCGCAATCCGGGTGTCCCCGTTGTCGAATAACAACATCGGGCCCCCGTTATCGATCAGCGAAACATCGTGCTGGTGCGAGAACCACGGCCAGAGGTCGTTAAAGACGTTGATGAACTCGAAGTCGCCGTCCAGCCCCATTAGCCAAAGTATGTTATCCGAGCCCGGGCCGTTATCGTAATCCACCTTCATCACTCAATCCTGATTCTTCGACGAGAAGACCAGATCGCCGTTCTGCGGCCAGTAATAAAGACTGTTGCCGTGCAGCCAGTCCTTCGCCGTGGGTGCGATGCCGGTTCCCAGCAGCAGAATCGGTGGACAACCCGCCTGGTTGGCCACGCACGTTTCTCCCAACACCGCGGCCCGGCTGATCTGCAACTGGCCCGCGCCCGCAGCATGCTGAAATGCATCGAAATACCAAACCGCCTGCCAGTCGGCATCCAGCACGATGATCATATCGCCTACGATGTCCACCGGCAGGCCGCTGGTATCGCCCTGCGTCCCCGGCGCAAAGATCTCTTCAATGTCGGCTAACACGGCTACACCGCCCCCCGGCAGCGCGATGGCTTCATGGTGGAAACCGCCGAGACACGCCGCGCCGACCGGCGCCGGCCTGGCAATCGCGTTACAAGGGCCGCCATCGACTGCGCCCAGTGCCAGGAGTTCCTGCTGGATGACGCCGATGTTAGTCTCCCGTATCACGTTGCCGGCTAAGTCGATCTGCCGCAGCAGTTGCCCGTTCTGCGTCGCCGGACTCCAGGCCGCTCCATCCTGTAAGGTAAGCATCCCGCCGCCCGTTAACGGCCTTGTAAGCAGGTCCGGATTTTGGCTCGATGTTTCGTAGAACCATATGATGTTGCCGCCTAAGTCGGTGGCTTCATCGCGCCACGAGGTCTCCTTTCCGAGTTGGCTCAGCCCCCATAGGATCAGCGGCTGCCCGGTATCTGTCTGCGAACCCGGCGCGACAATCGTATTAAAAGACGGGAACGGGATATTGGTGGGTAGGGGCCCTGTGGTGAATGTCACGCCAGGGCCGTTTGTGACTGCACGCTTCGTGAGCGTTTCCGCATGCATCAGATAGGATGTCTTAGGATACATGCCGGCTATTTCGAAGGTCATGGTGCCGGGAGGATGACATAACATCCAACTCGTAGTAGTTTCCGCGCTATTTGCCGTATCCTGCCGGAAAGAGACCCGCATCGAGCTTTCGGCAGCGCATGCCGGCGCGCTGAAAAGAGCCACCAGAGGGTTCGCCGTAGGCACGACTACTGGGGTACTGCCGGTGACCAAGGGCGTCACAGCAAAATGAGCTGTGATCGAGTTCGTCTCGCCAGAGGCAAAATCCTTCGCCACCACCTGGATTTCGTAGAGACCTTCGATGCCGGTGGGCACCCACGCGAAGGGTTGGGCGGTCCAGGTCCCGTCACTCAGACTGCCGGCGTTGAAGTCTACGGCCAATGTTAAGGCTTGGCCGGGGCCGGCTACGTTAAACTGAAATCTCGGCGCTCCCGGCCCGCTATCAGTCGCCGTGACTGTCCATAAGATACGGGAGCCGATCACTTGCGGTGACGGCAGGGAGGGCTTCATGGATACGATGCGGATGGTCGCGGAGGCCGGCACTACCAGCCCGGCGATTATTACGGCGAAGTAAGTCCAGCGGATTGTGAATGGCTTCACAATTATGGTTAGTATAGCTTAGGTCAGACGGCCTCGCGGCAGGCGGACTGATAACCCAATGTCACTTAGGGCCTGTCTAGAAATAACCTGATCAGGATGTTGGAGCGCGCGGCTGGATCTCATAGTTCCAGTCGCCATGGAATTTGTCACGACGGATCTTGATTTGCGCAAATGCTTGATCGGAGACCTTAATCCCGGCTGCGTAGGTTTCTGTGTTCAATTCGGCATGCACCCTGAGGCCCGTTGAGGTGGTGGTCGCGGCGATGAGGCTGACAATCGTTTCAAAACTGCGCAGGGGTTTCCCGCGCCAGTTTTGGCTGATGAAGGAAAAGAGCCGGTGCTCGATCTTGTTCCACTTGCTGGTGCCCGGAGGGAAATGGCAGACAACGATTCGCAGGCCTGTTTCGTCGGCCAGTTTTTGCAACTCCAGTTTCCAAAGCCGTAGCCGGGAGCCATTGCTTCCTCCCGCGTCAGCCGTGATGAGTAAGCGTGTCGCACTTGGATAGCTGGGCTGTCCCATGGATCGCCACCAGCGTCGGATCGTCTCCACGGCAAACTCCGCCGTGTCGTGATCCATGCCGACGCTTACCCAACCGCTATTGCGGCCCAAATCGTAAATGCCATAAGGCGCGGCCGGCCCCAACTCCGGGTCTACAAAGTCGTGGACGCGCACCAACTCCGGGCTGCCTTTGGGGCGTAATTCTTGGCCGTTATTCTTGAAGTCCCCTACCAATTCCTTCTTCTTGGTGTCCACGGAAATCACGGGCTGGTGCCGTCCCAAACACCATTTCACCTTTCCGTTCAGATGCTCAAACTGGGCGTTGCGGTCCGGATGGTCCGTCCCTTCCTTCGTCTTGCTATTGGCCTGCAGACTATAGCCCAATGCATGCAACAGGTCCGCCACCACTTGGTGACTGACCCGATGCTTCATCCGAGTCAACTCCCCGGTCAGTTGCCGAACGCTCTTGCAAGTCCACCGTAGTGGCGACTCCGGATCGCCCCGTGTCGTCGATTCCAACAGATTTTGTAAATCGGATGTTAACGACTCGTCCTTCTCCACTGCCTTCTTCCGCCCGCCACCTTTTCGGCGGATACGTCCCGAGGGCAGAGTGTCGGGATTCTTCAACTCGGCGATACCTTGCCGGATTACCGGTCGCGAAATCCCGGTTGCTTGGGCGACCGCAGAAATTCCACCTTTGCCAACTACTTGACTCTCAGCCGCTGCCAGCAAGCGTCGCGCCCGCTCGTCCAAGACAGGCTTCAAAGCTTCGTAGCGTGCTGTGATCCCGGCGGAATCGGCCACTGGATCGAGTATACGCCAAAACATTCACCAGTGGAAATGTTATTTCTAGACAGGCCCTTAGTGTTCGCTTGAACGGACGCCTGCATAAAACTGTGGGTAGGGCTCCAGTCCTGCGGCCGCCGTCCACGTCGGCCTGCTCGCGTTTGGACGGCTGATTCCAAGCGCGCAGTGCGGGTCCTGGAGGACCCGCGCAGACCTGGAGGTCTGCCCCACAAATTATGCAGCATTCCCAATATTGGGATAAGTAAGTGACATTGTGGCCGAGGGCCCGCCCACTGATAATATGAGGGGGTGATTACGCGGGCAATTGTTCTTCTGCTGGGCGTTCTGCAACTGTTTGGCGCCGAGGCCATTATTCAGGATCGCGTGCAGTTCAGCCAGGTTTTTGGGGAGACGCGCAACTTCCGCATCTTCCTGCCGCCGAATTACGAGAACTCCGGAAAGCGCTACCCGGTCATCTACTGGTTTCACGGTTTCAGCGAACGCTTTAACAAGACGGTCGACAATCCGCCGCATCGCGATTATGACTCAGGCACCGATTACGGCGGCGACAACATAGCCAGCTTCGTCGCCACGCACGACCTGATCGTGGTAAAGGTCGATGGCTACAACCCGCGGTTCGCGGGCGATAATTATATCCGGCCTTATAACATCGGACCGGTCGAAACCAATCGCCAATTCCCGCTCTATTTTCCTGACCTGGTCGATTTTATCGATGGCAACTACCGCACCATCGCGGACCGCGATCATCGCGCTACGGCGGGCTTCTCGATGGGCGGCTTCATGTCTTATTGGATCGCCGGCAAGTTCCCGCACATGGTTTCGAGCGCCTCGAGCTTCATGGGGTCGCCGGAGTTTTTCGTGGGTCCGCGCGACTTCCCGGTCGAATACGACCACGACGAGATGTATGGCAACTACGCGGGCGTGCGCACGCGCCTGGTGACGGGCACGCGCGACTTCATCCAGTTTTATCATCGCGAGTTGAACGACATTTGGAAGTACGCGCGCGACTGGCACGAGACGGAGGAGTTCGATTCCGATCATGGCACGCCGGGCATGGCCAAGACACTGGAGTTCCACATGAATGCATTCGCGCACCCACTGCCGCATCCGGCGGTTTGGAACCATGCCGATGTGTATCCCAACTTCACGGTGTGGGGTTGGGAGGTGGCGTCGGACCGGAAGCAGCCGGGCTTTACGATGCTTTCCGATGTGTCGGCCACGGGGTTCCGTTCGGCGGTGCGCGAATGGCTGCCCGCTGGCGCGACGATTTCAGGAGTGAAACTCGCGATTGAGACCGATAAGCTGTATCCGCCGCGCAAGCCGCAAACCGTCACCATCATCCGCCTGCGCGATGGCAGCGTGCGCCGGCAGACGCTTACGGCCGGCGCCGATGGCCGTCTGAATCTGGACCTGGACGGGGAGGATTACGAGGTGGGCATCTCGCCCGGGCCGTTGCTGGCGCTTTCCGGATATCAGTTGGACGGCGCGGCGTGGGATACCGCGGGCGAGCCGGTGCACGCGCGGCTGCACATCTGGAACAAGGGCGCCGCACCAGTGCGGGCGGGCACGTTGCGCTGGCTCAGCCCCAACCCCGGCGTGGATTTATCGCCGATCTCATCGGACTTGCCGGCCATCGCGCCGGGACAATCCACGGACATCGCGCTGACGGTTACGGCGCGCGATCCGAAGCGAGCCATTGTGAGGATCGAAGGTGTGCAAGGCGATACGCGCCTTCAGGCCGAAATTCCGCTGTTTCCACCCGTGCGGCCGTTTCAGGATTTCCGCATCGTGGATGGACAGTCGGTGCGGATTTATCAACACGCAACCGAGAAAGTGCAACTGACGTTGGGCGACGGCAACGGCGATGGAAAAGCTAACGCCGGCGAGAGGATTGCAATTTTGCTGCCGGAGGATGACGTTTATCGCGCGGCGGAGTTGTTCACCAACGATGCGTGCGTAGATAATACCCTGCGCGCTTTCGACGATTGGAGCAATTACGATCACGTGGGCGCATCGGCCAAATACTCTTTGCCGTTGATTCAGCCGAACTGCCCAACCGGCCACGTGATCCATGCGCTGGCGCGGGTTTTGCTGCCCGCCAAGCCAAATCACATTGTGCGCTTCGCGGCGATTGAGTTTCCGGTCCAGTGAGTTCGGCTAGAATGGAAAGGATAAGTGCAGGAGCTTTCTTGAATGAAGACGCGTGGTGCCCTGATTATTCCGGCGCTGATCCTTTGGATAGCTTCCGGAGTGCGCGCGGACGTGACTATCCGCTACCAGACTGAGTTCACGCCCGCGGCGGCATTGCAGCCGTTGCTCGAACAGATCATGAAATCGGCGCAGGCAGGGAGTGGGGTATCCGTCAGCATGAAGGGCAACAAGGGGTACTCCACGGCCGGTAAGTGGACTGAGATTTTCGACTTTGCATCGGGCGAGGTGACGCTGCTCGATCCGGAGCATAAGACATTTGCGACTTTGCCCCTTGCGCAGCTCGGGGATAAGATGGCGGGTGCCGTCCCGCAGGTCAATGCGCAACAGGCGGAGGCCGCCCAGGAAGCTATGGCCTCAATCAAGAGTAACGTGGCCTCCAGGATGACGGGTAACACCGCGGAGATTCAGGGTGTCCAAGCAGAAGAACGCGAACTTACTTTGACCATGGATCTTCCCACCACGAATCGGATGATGAATCAAAGCGGCCCCGGTATGAAAATGGTAATGCACATCTGGACGGCCAAAAAGGAAGAAGCCTTGCGCGTCCCCGCCATACGGGAATTGACTGGCTACTACGCCTGGCAGAGGTATGTCCTGAACCCTGCCTCTATGATTCAGAAGATGGCCGGTAAGATGCCGGGCTTGTCCGATAGCATTGGCCCGCTACTTCAAGAGATCTTCAAAAATCAATCCGTGATTTTGCGCTCGCAGATGGAAATGTATATGCCGTTTTTGGCCACCGTGGCAAAGCAGATGGCGGCGAAGGGTAAGCCGCCGATGGACATCGACCCGGATGCGCCCGTGATGGTGATGACACAGGAAGTTGCGGAGCTATCGAGCGCCGCGGTGGATGCATCGCTCTTCGAGATACCGAAGGATTATACGGCTGCCTCGGCCGATGATATGGTAAAGGATCTGCTGAAGGCGCAAAACCCGGCTGTGCCGATCGCTCCGAAAACTGGTGCACCGAACTAAGGCGAGGCAGAGCCCCCCTGCACGCTGCTGAAGGTCATGTCGGCCAGGTGTAACCCTCTGTTCCGGCAGTAATCCGCATAGAGCCCGTAGTAACTTGCCGTGCTGTAATCCGAATTGGTAAATCCCAGCCGGCGCGCGCTGCGGTCGATCCAACCGGGAGCGCCTTCTAATTCGAGATATACTCCGATGGGTGTTTCATCCAGTGTGGCCGTGCCGGCTTCGCCGGGTCGGGAGTATTCGGTGCGATACTTTTCGTAGCGAAACGCCGGAAGAAAATCCAGCCGGCCAAGTATTTCGCTGAATCCGCGCGCATCGGATACGTTAACTTCCAACTCTTCACGGTCTTTGTACATGCCCTCGGTGACCGGACCTTTGAAAGTCAGAATTCCCTGGCCGCCGGCCTGCCGGACGCGGAGCAGACACTGCTTGCGGCGCAGGAGGCCGCGCGCGGTATCGAACAGCGTATTGGCTTCAAAGATGCGCCGCTTAGAGACGCGGAATCCGGCGGCGCGCAGCAGGCGCCGCCCCTGGGCGACATCCGTCAGCACCAATTTGATCTCGGTTTCGCGCGAGCCGACGCGGCTCATAGCTTTCTCCCGATAATCGCGTAATCCAGACCGCCGAAAAAAGCCTGACGGAAATCTTCCGGCAGCGAAGCCAATGCCGGCATGGACTCGATGGCAGGCGAGAGCCGGTGCACCTCTATGCCGCCCAAACCGGATTCTTCCATGTAGAACGCCAGCAGCGCATGCGGCACTGGGCGGGTATGCGTCGGGTCAAGATAGAAGTGGCTGGCAAAGATTGCCAGGCACTCCGGATTGGGGGTCTCGATCGCCAGCACCCCATCGCGCGCGAGCCGCGAGGCCGACAGCCGGATCATCCCCGGCAGCCGTTCGGGCGGCAGATGTTCCACCACCTGCGCACTGAAGATGCCGTCGAGCGACCCTTCGGGCAAGTCCGCGAGATAGACGAACAGGTCGGCAGTCTCGGCCTGGAGTCCCTTCTGGCGGCACAGTTCCACAGATTCGCGGCTCAAGTCGATGCCCCGCGCCGGGACACCCGCATCGCGCATTAATTCCAGAAATTCACCGCGTCCGCAGCCGATATCCAGCACTTCGGGACGGCCGGCGAAATATGGCAGATAGAACTGCTGCCCCTTCCTGACGTAGTCCTCCGCACCGCGGAAGCGCTCGGCAAAGCGGGTGTAATCGAAATCCAGTTGCGCCGGGGCGGGAGGTTGGGCGGGCGGAGAGGCGGGTGTGGCAGCGACTGGCACGCTGGTGGCGGCGCGCTGCCGGATCAGCCGCAGTTCGGAATGAATCAGGTGATCGTAATCTTTGCGGACGCGTTCCAAGTCCGCCCAGAGGCGCTTCTGGATATCCACGCCGTACCGGTCGAGCGCGGCCTCGTAGTCGGCATGCTGCAGCTTGATCTGGTCGCGAAAGAAGGCTTCGTTCTGGCCAGTGCGATGCTGGAAAGCGGCATTCAACTCCGCCAAGCCGCGCAGCAACTTCGTTTCGTTGAGCACCAGTTTGTGTTCCCATTCCTGGCGCCAATCCACCCAGTGGGAGCGGGTGTCCCTCAGTTCGCGGGCGTCTTCCCGAATCGGCGCCAGCGTGCTGCGCGTTTGTTCGAGGGCGTCCAGCGTGGCTTGCACACAGGCCATCACATGGCGATTGAACTCCACCTGCTCGCGCACGTGCCAGTCGAGCGCGCGCGCGATAGCCTTCTTCAACTGTTGGGCCACCCAGTTCACCGGTCCGCCGGCGCGGGGATTCACGGTGCCGATGGACGCCACTTTGGCTTCCGCCGCATCACGTGCGTAGAGCAGCGGCATCAGATCGGGCAGATGCATCGCCTCGGCCGCCGCACCATCCGGATGCCGCGCGCGCACTCGGTCGCGCACCTCCTGCAGGATGGCGGTCAATTCATCGGTATCCACTGAGCATGCTCCCTGAATAGCGTTTTCCGGGCTTAGCAAATGTCGCGGTGATATTGGTCTCCAGTCCGCCGCGCGCCGTGAATTCGCCGATGACAGTCGCGCTTACGGGCTTGACCGCCGCCACCACATCGCGTAGAAACCGGTTGACGACGTTCTCGTAAAAGATGCCGAGGTTGCGATAGGCCAGCAGATACATCTTGAGCGATTTCAGCTCCAGACATTTCTTATCCGGCACGTAGCGGAGCGTGAGCGTGCCGAAATCCGGCAATCCGGTTTTGGGGCACACGGAGGTGAATTCGGGAATGACGATTTCGATTTCGTAATTCGGAAACTGATTCGGCCAGGTTTCGATTTCAGGCAGCGCGGCATCGACTCCGGCCGCGGCGTGTTCGTCGGTATAGGCTCGTTTCATGATCTGATTGCGGTGGTAGGAACGATCACTGCCTTCGCCAGCAGGTCGAGGAACATGCCGACGTCCGCCACCACGCCGATGGCTTGCCCCGTGCCGCGATCGCTTACCTTGGTGGCCACCGCGGGATTGATATCCACGCACACGATCTTGACCCAACTGGGCAGCATGTTGCCGGTGGCGATGGAGTGCAGCATGGTGCCGAGGCACAGTACCAGGCCGGCGCCCTGCAGATTCCCGGCATAGGCGTCCTGGGCGGCGTTCATGTCGGTAATGGTATCGGGCAGCGGGCCATCGTCGCGCAGGCTGCCGGCCAGCACGAAAGGCACGTGGGCGCGCACGCATTCATACAGGATGCCGCCCGGCAGGCGTCCGTTTTCGACGGCCTGGCGCACGCTGCCGGCATGAAAGATGGCGTTGATGGCGCGCATGTGATTGCGATGTCCGTGCTCCTCCTGGCGGCCGTCTGCCAGCCGCACGCCCAATGAAGTGCCGAACAGAGCGGCCTCGGCGTCATGCACGCCCAGGGCATTGCCGCTGAGCAGCGCGTGGACGAATCCACCGCGGATGAGCGCCGCCAGGCCGGCCACGCCACCGGTATGCACCACCACCGGCCCCGCCACTACGATCACCTTCAGCTTTTGTTCCAGCGTCTGGCGGATCAACGCGGCGGTCTGGCGCACGGCCGTCTCCACCTGGCGCTCCGACGATATGCCGTTCGACATGAAGGCGAACGCCAGCCGGTCGCGCTCTTTGGATTCGGGCGCCACGCGAATGCCGCGCATCCCCACCACCACGCCGTCGCCGGCTTTGATATCGCGCAAGCGGCGGCACCAGGCGCGGCCATCGGCCACCACAATCAGCGCGTCCATGCGCTGGTTTTCTACTTCGATCCACTGCTGGTTGATGCGCACGTAGGTGCGGTGATTGGTCGTCGAGTAGAAATCCTCCGGCGCGCAGCAATCGCGATGGACGTTTGCCATAGCGGCATCACCCGGATCAGCCGGTGCGCAGCCTAGCGAGAGTAGATCTTCGAGCAGATGAGCCATCAGCTCGCTCGATGGCGCTTCCACTCTCAGGCGCAAATAGGATGGTTCGCTGTTGGTGCGGCCGATGCGAAACTGTTCCACTTCAAAGCGGCCGTGATGCTCCACCACCTTATCGAAGATGTTCTCCATCACGTGGGAGTCGATCAGGTGGCCTTCGGCTTCTACGACTTCCTGCAAGTGCATACAACGTTTTATTGTAGACTGAGGGCTGCGCGTTCCGCCGCCCGGAGGTTCCTATGAGATATCGACCATATTGTTTACTGGCGCTGGCAGGCGCCGTTCCCGCGCTGGCGCAGCCTAGCACCGACCAGATCCTGGCGAAATACGCGCAGGCTCTGGGCGGGCAATCCGTCTATGAGAAGTTTACCACGCGCGCCATGAAAGGCACGGTGGAACTGCCGGACGACAACGTGACCGGCAGCGCGCTGGTGGTAGCGAAGGCGCCGGGCAGCTATCGTTTGACGATGGACATTCCCGGTTATGGCGTGGTCGAGACGGTGCTCGACGGCGACAATGGTTGGGAGAAGAATCCCGATTCAGGTACGCATGCCATGAGCAAAGCGGATCTGGCGTTGGCGCAGCGGGACCACCATTTCTACCGTGAAATGCGGCTGAAGGAACTGTATCCGAAGCTGGAGGCGGCCGGAACGGAGAAGGTGGATGGGCACGATGCGTTTGTGATCGCGGCCACACCGGCCGCGGGTCCCGCCGAGAAGCTCTACTTCGATGCGCAGAGCGGGCTGCTGTTGAAGCGCGATTACGAGCGCGTCACGCTGGAGGATGGCATCGTGCAGTACGAGGTGGTGTTGCGCGATTACCGCGATGTGGATGGAGTGAAGCTGCCCTTCACGATCGAACAGCACGTGCCGGACAATACCATGATCTTTAAGTTCTCCGAGATTCTGAACAATGCGCCGCTGACGGATACGGCTTTCGCCAAACCGGAAAAATAGCACGATGCCAAAATTCACGCACCGGGTGCGGGTGGCGTTCCCGGATACGGACGCTTCCGGCCGCATTCACTTCACGGCCATGCTGCGCTATTTCGAATCCGCGGAGATCGAGTTTCTGCGCGCGCTTGGATACCAGTATCGCGACTACCCGGATGTAGGGTTTCCGCGCGTGCGGGTAGAGTGCGAGTACCGGTCGGCGGTGGGCTTCGATGATGAGCTGGAGATCGGGGTTTCGGTGAAGCGGGTGGGCACATCGTCGTACACGCTGGAATTCGCCGCGCTGAAGGATGGCTTGGTGGCGGCGCATGGGTCGATTGTGGTGGTGTGTGTGGGGCGGCCGGGGCGGGCGCAGGCGTTGCCGGAGATGTTGAAGGAGGCGCTGCGAAGGGCGGCGCAATAACCGCGGGCTGGGAGGCGCCCTGACTACCTACTGCGGGGGCGGTGGCTGCTGCTGTTCAAGCTTAGCGGTTCGCGCTGCCAGCATGTCCAGGTAATGCTGCTGCGCTTCTTGGATCGCCAGGATGCGCGCTTCGCTTCGGTCGAGTTGTTCCGCCCAGCGCGTGAATCCGGCAACCTGATGCAACACGCCGCCGATAGTTTCTCCTAAACGACCTACGCGATTTTCGACAGCTTCGAAGCGGCGTTCCACCGCGTCGAAGCGTTTGTCGATCCGCTCGCTAACGGAGACGATCAGGTTAAGGATGCCGTGAGCCGTTCGCTTCATTTCCACGCGGATCTCTTCGGCGGTGCTGCGCATTTCCGCCCGAATGGCATCGGCGGTCTGTTGCAAGTCTTCGCGCGTGGCCGGCTCGTTCATGAGTGCCTTGTTTCGATTCTACCAAAGCCCCCGGTCGAGGTCGCTTGACAAGCAACACGCTAATATCCGACAAAGGAATCTCGCATGACTGTACTGGCGGCTACTTTCGGTGTGCTGATCCTGCTGATCATCCTTTGGGATGGCTTCGAGGTGATCATTTTGCCGCGGCGCGTGTCGCGGAAATTGCGGTTGAGCCGGCTGTTCTATCGTTTCACCTGGCTAGTGTGTGCTTGGGTGGCGCGCCGGATACGCGCATCCAGGCGCCGCGAGCGCTATCTGAGTTTTTACGGGCCGCTCTCGCTGTTGTTCCTGATCGCGGTGTGGGCCGTGAGCATGATGGTAGCCTTCGCCATGGTGCAGTGGTCGGTCGGGCAGCCGACCATGCCTTTCTCCGAAAGCCTATACCTGAGCGGCACGTCCTTCATCACATTAGGTATGGGTACGCCGCACACGCGAATGGAGCGCGCGGTGGTAGTACTGGAGGCCGGCATCGGATACGGATTCCTGGCATTGGTGATCAGCTACCTGCCGGTACTGTACCAGTCGTTCGCGCAGCGGGAAACCAGCATCCTGTTGTTGGATGCGCGGGCTGGATCACCTCCTACGGCCGCGGAACTGTTGCGGCGTTACTCCGGCGCGCACGGGCTGGCGGCTATAAATGAACTGCTGCGCGAGTGGGAGGTCTGGTCCGCGAATTTGCTAGAGACGTACATTTCCTATCCGGTGCTGGCCTACTTCCGCTCGCAGCACGATAACCAATCGTGGCTGGCGGCGCTGACCACCATTCTGGATGTTTGCGCGGTGGTGATCGCGGGCATCGACGGATTGCCGCCCTGGCAAGCGCGGGTGACCTTCGCCATGGCGCGGCATACCGTGGTGGACCTGGCGCAAATTGTGGATGCGCCGCCGCGGACACCTGAACCGGACCGCCTGCCGCCCGCGGCTTTGGAGCAATTCAAAGCCGGACTTGCGGCGGCCGGTATTGTGCCGTGCAATGCCAAAGAGTTCGACGCGAAGTTGGCTGAGGCGCGGCGTCTTTACGAGCCTTACGTGTTTGCGCTGGCGCAGCGGTTCATCTTGAGCCCGGCCACCTGGATGCGCGTATCCAACACGTTGGACAATTGGCGCACCAGCGCGTGGGAGCGCAGCGCGGGCGGTCTGGCGCAGAAGCTGTTCGACGACGACAGCGACGTGCATGCGTAATGGAACGCAGCGTACGAAAGCTATTTGACAAATCGCGTCCGCGCGTTATTATTTGAGTTACTCCCCCGATAGACGACCCTCGAAAACCTGTGGCACTAGAAACCACCATCCTCCATACCGACTTGCCTGGAATCGAAAGGCACGCGCAAGGCAAAGTGCGCGATGTGTATCGCGTGGACGGGCAATTGCTGATTGCCGCCACCGATCGTATTTCGGCGTTCGACTACATTTTGCCCACCGGCATTCCGGACAAGGGCAAAGTGCTGACGCAGCTTTCCATTTTCTGGTTCGATTTTTTGCGCGACGTGACGCCCACGCATTTCGTGACGGCGAACGTCGATGAATATCCCGCGCCGTTGCGCCAGTTTCGCGAGCAATTGGAAGGCCGCTCGATGCTGGTGAAGCGCGCGCAAATGGTCGAGATCGAATGTGTGGCGCGCGGATACCTGGCCGGCTCCGGCTGGAAGGAATACAAAACGCACGGCACCGTATGCGGTATCCCGTTGCCGGCCGGGCTGCGCGAGAGCGACCGCTTGCCCGCACCGATTTTCACACCGTCTACCAAGGCGCAGACCGGCCACGACGAGAACATCTCGTTCGACAAGATGTGCTCGCTGGTGGGCGCGGAGTTGGGCGCGCGCCTGCGCGACCTGACGCTGCGGATTTACTCGCGGGCAGCGGCATACGCGGAGACCAAGGGCGTGATCATCGCCGATACCAAGTTCGAATTCGGCTTTGTGAATGGCGAACTGGTGTTGGGCGATGAAGTGCTGACGCCGGATTCATCGAGGTTCTGGCCAGCGGATACGTACCGGACCGGCGGCGCGCAATTCTCATACGACAAGCAGTACGTGCGCGATTACCTGGAGTCGATCCATTGGGACAAGAAGCCTCCGGCCCCGCCGTTGCCGGACGAGGTAGCGCGCAAGACCAGCGAGAAGTACCGGCAGGCCTATCATGTCCTGACGGGCAAAGCGCTATGAACTGGCTGGACGTGGTGTTGGCGTTGGTGCTGGTGGGATCGGTGGTGACCAGCTTCTCCACGGGTCTGGCGAGGGAGATCGTAGGGATGGTTTCCATGCTGGCGGCACTGGTGCTGGCGATCTGGTTCTATGGAACGGCGGGATCATTTCTGCAGCCCTACGTCAGTTCGCCGGGAGTGGCCAATTTCTGCGGCTTCCTGATGGTGTTTTGCGGCGTGCTGATCCTGGGCGCGATCTTAGGGCGTGTGATGGGGCGGCTCATGAGGGTGGCGGGGTTATCGTTCGTGGACCGGCTGCTGGGCGCAGGTTTCGGATTGGTGCGGGGTTTATTAATATCGATCGCGCTGGTGCTGGCACTGCTGGCGTTCACGCCGGGCAAGTCTCCGCCAAATGCGGTCGTCGACTCGCGGGTGGCGCCCTACGTGATCGACGCGGCGCGGGTGGTCGCGGCGGTTGCGCCGCACGAGTTGAAGGACGGATTCCGGAAGAGCTACGGACAGGTGAAGGCGATTTGGGGCGACGCCCTGAAGAAGGGCATTCGGGGAGTGCCGGATGCGGGAAAGGCATGAGATGAAAGAGAAGTTCGAAGCTTTGGTGGAGCATCTGGTGGGCAACGGCTTTTTCCTGGAAGAAGTAGTCGAACTGCTGGAGAGGACCCTGATCGAAAGGACGCTGGAGCGCACGGGCGGGAACCGTTCGGCGGCCAGCAAGCAACTGGGGATCCATCGCAATACACTGCAACGGAAGATGGCGGAGTACAAACTGGGTGCTCAGAAAACGCGGCGCAAGCCCGTGCGCGCGGAATCCCGGGCGCGGCGGAGAGCCGCTACGGCGTGAACCGCGCCGATCTGCTGGTCTTCGATCTGGACGGTACGCTGATCGATTCCAGACAGGACCTGGCGAATGCGGGGAACGCCACGCGCGGGCACATGGGCATGCCGGCGCTGGACGATACGCGGGTGTGGTCCTACGTGGGCAATGGCGCTCCCGTGCTGGTGCGCAGGCTGTTGGGTGAAGAGGCCAGCCAGGCGCAGGTGCAGGAAGGGCTGGAATTCTTCATCGAGTATTACGCCGACCACAAGCTGGACTATACGACGCTTTATCCCGGCGTGCGGGAAGCGTTGGACCGCCTGCGGGGGGCGGGTGTGCGGATGGCCGTGCTGACCAACAAGCCGGTGCGCATCAGCCGGGCTATCTTAGACGGGCTGGGAGTGGGCGGACATTTCCGGCAGGTCTATGGCGGCAACAGTTTCGACTTCAAGAAGCCGCACCCGATCGGAGTGGAGACGCTGATGGCGGAGTGTGGCGCCGCGCGCACGCGCACGATTATGGTGGGGGACAGTTCGGTAGATATCGAGACGGCGCGCAATGCCCAGGTGAAGTCATGTGGCGTGACTTACGGATTGCAGCCGGAGAGCTTGCGGGCCGTGCCGCCGGATTTGCTGGTGGACCGAATGGAGGAACTGGCGGATTGGGTCATTGGGACGGGGCTCGCGGGATTCGGGCCCGCAGGCTGAGAACCTGTCCACTTATGTTATTTCTGCGAGTAAGTCACACTTATTTTTGTGGCTTGGTTGTCGTTGCGAGCAGTTACTAATACTTTACGGTGGCTTTCCAGGTTAGTGGCCGAAATCAGGCCGGGTGTGGTGTAAGTCTGGAATCCGGTCCGGGTCAGTTCACGCTGATAAAACGAGATTACTTTGGCAGTTGAGTCCTGTGTTAGGTAATTAAAGTTATTCGCGCTGAAGCTGCCCGCGGGAGCGGAGTTCGGATATAGCGGAACCCATGCAGGCGGACTATCTCCGCTGAACGTGAACTTACCCTGCTTCATATCATCGAGGTTCAGGGTGACTGTCTTTCCGGTAGACTTCTGACGCAGCGTGATAAGGCCGTGCTGGTCGTCGCTGGAAACCACTTCCACGTCCGGATCGGTCGCAGCCAGCAGTTTGGCGGTGGCCAGTCCGGGGTTGTTGCGCATCAGTTCCGTATCGATGCCGGCTCGCTTGGCTTTGTGGGCCAGGAGGAAGCCGCCGCCGATCACGGCGATGCCGAACAGCACGAACACACCCAGGACGGCGACCAGTATCCAGACGCCTGGGCTGGTTTTTCGTGGGGCGGGGGCGGTGTTCGGGGCCGGAGACACTTCAGCGGGTACGGCCGGAGTTCCGCAGACGGAACAGAACTTGCCGCTTACGCGTGCTCCGCAGTGCTGACAGAATGCCACGCCTCCTCCATGTTTACTCTATCATGGGCCGACGGCGCCGGTATCAGTATCTTATAGATACATAACGATGGTGGGGGTGTAACTCGTACGGCGCCCCAACCGGACGAAGCAATTTTATTGGCTCGCTTGGGGTAGAGTCCGGCGTTCAGCCGCGAGCGCCTGGCTATCATCGCTTCGGTGGAGCTTGCTTGGCAGATGCAGCACGGCAAGGAGGACGCTCGTGCGCATTGGAAGCTTCAGGTGGCGGATGGTATGAGCGAGGAATTCGGGAGCGAATCTGGTGAATATCTTTATGGCTTCTTCGGGCGCTTCTGCCAGGTTTGGCGCGTGGTGGAAGATGGGACCGTCCGCCTCGTTCAGCGCGGCGAGAAGGTCCCGGACTGGAATGGCGCATTCCAGGAGAACTGGCACGTCGAAAAGCACCAACTTCTGATTGGCCTCCTGGTTCTGCGATTCCACAATGCGCAACTGCTGGCCCGATTGGCGCCACAACGCGGTCATCTCTGCGGCGGCTGTGCAGGCCACTTTGCTGGACGAAAGGCCAGTACTTTTGCTCGACCCGCACTATGTATCGCATCCTCGAACAACAGGGCGAATCCGGCGAGCGCCGCGATCAACTCGTGCATCCGTCTTACCCCAAGACCCGAGTTGCTGGCCACCGCGCCGAACCAACTTTGGAGCTGGGTCATCACCAAGCTACTGGGGCCGGCCAAGTGGACCTGCTTCTATCTCTATGTCATCCTAGTATTAACTTGCATAAATAGCAGTTAATAGAGATAATCGGGTATGTCCCGATCAAAGACGGCTGAAATACGCCTGACCGAGCAGGAAGAGCAGGTGTTGCGCGCCTGGACACGCAAGGGCAGCGGAGAGCAACGGCTGGCGGATCGCGCCCGGATCATTCTAATGTCGCACCAAGGCGTTGCGGTTGTGGAAATTGCCAAAAGGTTGCACACACGACTGGCGCGTGTTTCTAAATGGCG
Source organism: Bryobacterales bacterium (assembly GCA_963818855.1). GTDB lineage: Bacteria > Acidobacteriota > Terriglobia > Bryobacterales > Bryobacteraceae > Bog-159. Next base: position 250,508 of record CAWFUH010000005.1, read on the forward strand.
GCAGCGCTTCGTGCGGGACCGTTTGAATGCGCTGTCGGACGCCCCCCGCACCGGCAAGCCTCGGCGGTACGACCGGGAAACCGACCGGCGCGTGCTGGCGCTGCTCGATCAGGACCCGCCGCGCGGCTATGCGCAATGGAACGGCCGCTTGTTGGCGGAGGCTTTGGGCGATGTCAGTGCGGCGCACACGTGGCGGATTTTGCGCAAGTACAAAATCCAGTTACAGCGGCGACGGAGCTGGTGTATCAGCACCGATCCCGAGTTTGGGCCCAAAGCCGCCGATGTGGTGGGGATCTATCTGAATCCTCCGGAACACGCGGTGGTGCTGTCGGTCGACGAGAAACCGCATATTCAGGCGCTGGAACGCGCGCAGGGCTTTCTCCGCCTCCCAGATGGCAAAGCGGTGAACGGTTTCAGTCACTGCTATAAGCGACACGGTACCACGACCCTTTTTGCCGCCCTGAACATCCTGACCGGCCAAGTGCAGACTGGCCATTACCCGCGGCGCCGCCGCCGCGAGTTTCTGGACTGTATGAATGGCATCGTAGCGGACCATCCGGACCGGATGATTCACGTGGTGCTGGACAACTTGAATACCCACAAGCCCAAGCGGGACAGATGGCTGCAAGCGCATCCCAACGTCCACTTGCACTTCATCCCCACCTACAGCTCCTGGCTCAACCAGGTGGAGTGCTGGTTCAGTATTATGAGTCGCGCGGCGCTGCGCGGCGCCAGCTTCACCTCTCCCCGCCAGCTCAGGGAGGCCATCGACGCCTTTGTCGAGGTTTACAATCCGAAAGCTTCGCCCTTCGAGTGGACCAAGGCTGTCGTCCACCAGACCAAGCCCCAACGTATTTACTCTAATTTATGCAAGTAGGTACTAGACGCCTTCAGCCGCTACGTCACCGGCTGGATGGTCGCCCATCGGGAAGCCGTTGAACTGGCCAAGCAGTTCATCGAGAAACCATCCGCAAACACACCAGTCCCTGCCGGCCAGTTCAACATCCATACCGACCGCGGCCGGATGACTTCGAAGCCGGTCGCCTTTCTGATGGCCGACCTCGGCGTCACCAAGACGCACAGCCGACCTTACGTTTCCGACGGCAACCCCCTATTCGGAAAGCTACTTCCGCACCATGAAATACCGTCCCGAGTTCCCCGACCGCTTCGGCCGCATCCAAGACAGCCGCGTCTTCTGTCAGCAATTTTTCCAGGCACAACGAAGAGCACCATCATTCCGGGATCGGCTTGCTCGCCCCGGCCGTGGCTCACTTCGCCAAGCCGTCTTGGCCCACCGCCAAGTTGGTGCTCGATGCTGGTTACCAAGCGTACCCGGAGCGCTTCGTTCGGCGGCCTCCACAACCACTGCCTTTCCCCTCGGAGGTCTGGAACAACAGCGTCGTTCTTTACCGTCCGGCCGGAGAAAGGAGCTCGCTCTCATTCGCCAGGTCGATTGGCGAGCGTTCCCTCGCGCCTCCCGGAGCAACCCTTCTTTTATCCGGTGCTTCATGAGGAGTACGCGACCCAGATTGCCCGTGATTGGAACACCAAGAACGGCGGTACGGGCTACGTGGTTCGGCTTTACATTGAAAAATCGTTTCTGGACCGCTACCAAGGTCAAACAGCCGGTGCGCGAATTCACCGAGAATACCTGGACTCTAGCTGATGAGCTGGACGAATTCAATCGGCACCTCGTGGGGCGTATCGAGGTCATCATCAGCCTCCTTCGGTGGTAAGTAAAATCGCCGGAGCCTCGTTGATCGCCGACTACACGTCAAAGTGGATGCCAGCAACAGCCTCTCACAAGAGCGATCCCAAAAATTAACCGTGGCCTGCCACCGGAATCGCAGAGGAACTGCGCGCGTTGCGATTCACCTACAGCTTGTGGTTACTTCTTGGTTCAGGAACCTGTACCCATGCTGCTTTCAGTCGCTGGTTTCAAGCCGCCGGCAAAATCAGTGTTCCCGAATGGCAGTGGAGCTGCATCCGGAACCACCAGACCGCCGCAGCATCGTCTTGGTTGCTTGTAAGCGTGTGGGGTGGGCTCTCAGCGGGGCTGAAGCCCCGCGCCGGCTCAAGCCCGCCCTCCAAAGGCGGCGCGCACTGCGAAGATTTGGAGCACTTGTAATACTTTGGTTTATGTCACCATGGCTGTATGAACCAGCCGCAACCGCCCAAAATCCAGATGAGCAATCTGCCGGAATACCGCGAGGGCTATGCCAATAGTGTGCAGATCCGCGTCAACCTGTGGGATTTCTTCATGCTCTTCGGCTTGGTCAATCAGACCGCACCTGATAATGTGAGTATCCAGAATTTTCAGGGAGTGTACCTCAGCCCGCAGCAGGCCAAGGCGCTGCTCAACGTCCTGCAGCAAAACGTGACCCAATACGAAACGGCGTTCGGCGAGATCAAGCTGGAGCCGCACCCGCCGGCCGGGACCGTCCAGTGATCGCGGAGCGCACCCGCCGCCGGCGCATCCGCCCGGATATTTACCTTTTTTTCCTGGTGCTGTTTGCTCTGGTCGTGTTCCTCTCGCACGCGCCATTACTGCGCGTGCCGTACTACTGGGATGAGTTAGGCCAGTTCGTACCAGCGGCGCTGGACATTTTTCATAGCGGCGCCTGGATTCCGCATTCAACCGTTCCCAATGTGCATCCGCCGGGCGTGATGGCTTACCTGGCGGTCTTTTGGACCTTGGCCGGCTATTCGCCGCTGCACACGCGCCTCGCGATGCTGCTGCTGGCATCTGTCGCACTCTTGTTTGCGTTTCTGCTGGCCATTGAGCTTTGCCGAAATGTGCGCGGATCGCCGGCCTTCATGGCCGTGATTCTGCTTTGCGTCTCTCCGCTGTTCTTCGCGCAGTCTATGCTGGCGCAGTTGGATATGCCCGCTATGCTGTTCACCTGCCTGGCCCTGCTGCTGTTTCTGCAGGACAAGATCCGGCTGGCCTTTCTGGCGTCGACGGCGCTGGTGTTGATGAAGGAAACTGGTTTGCTTGTCCCGCTGGTGTTTGCGGGGTGGCTGCTGTATGAGAAGCGCCTACGCGAGGCCGCCTGGTTTCTGCTGCCCGCCGCCGCCCTAGGGGGTTGGCTGGCGATGCTGGCGCACGCGACGGGAAATCTCTTCGGCAACACGGAATTCACCCGGTACAACCTGTACTACCCGTTCCATCCGGTACGATTCACTTTCGCCTTGGGCCGGCGACTGTATTACCTGTTCTTTCAGGACTTCCACTGGATTGGAACCATCGGCATAGTGCTGGCGTGGCGCCGTGCCGTTTTCGCGACGCGGTCCTGGCGCGTCGCCTGGCTGCTGATTGGTGTCCACGTGCTGTTCCTGAGCGTGGTCGGCGGGGCCATGCTGGAGCGCTACCTGCTGCCGGTTCTGCCCGTCGTGTACGCGGCGATGACCGCGGCCATGTCCATTTACAACGGAGCCCTAAAAGTGATTTGCCAGGTTGCCCTGCTGGCCGGATTGATTGTTGGCAATTTCTTGAACCCGCCGTATCCGTTTCCTTTCGAAAACAACCTGGCATTTACCGATTTCACGGCGCTGCAGCAGTCCGCGGCGGAATTCGTTGCCCGAAACTACCCGGGTGAGCGGATCGCCACCGTCTGGCCCCTCACCGCGGCGCTGAGCCGGCCCGAATTCGGCTATGTGCAGCGCGCCTTGAAGGTGGAGAGCCTGCCGGATTTCACCGCATACAGCGTGGATCGGCTGGACTGGCGGCGCAACGCGCGCATCCTGGTATTTTTTTCGCGCATGTGGGAGCCCGAATGGAGCTGGATCAACATCGAGCTGGTGCGCAAGATCTGGCGTCATTTTTATGGCTACGAGCCGGAGCTTGCGATTCCGGAGATGCGGCGAAGGCCGTTAGCGCTGCTGGCGCGCTGGGAGCGGCGTGGCCAGTGGATTGAAGTATACGAAGTCGTAGGTCCGCCGTCCACGACCTTGGCACACTCCCTGCGGGTCTTGGGATCCGCCGCAGGCTGCCCCGGTCAGCATGGGTATGGTTGCGGCGGGGCGTTCGGATCGAACAGCGGGATGTAGCGTCCATCCACGTCAGTGAAGCCGTATTCAGTGGCGAGTTCCGCCGCCCATAACAACTGGCCGTTCTTGCGGAACACGTCGGGATCGGCCGCCAGCGCCGCTGCCGCGCGGCCGATGTATTCCACCGACTCGCTCAGGTCGAAGCGGAACTGCTGCTTGATCGCGTCAGTGGACATGTGCTTGAGCACGCGTTCGGTGCGCATAAACCCCGGATTCAGCCCCACCATCGCCACCTTCGATTTTGCGGGCGATTTCGCAGGCGATTTCGCGGGCGGTTTGGTCAGGTCGCGGCTCATCGCCATGACCAGGCGGTTCAGAAAGTCGTGGCCCAGATCCCAGAGTATCTGCCCGCGATAGGCCGACGGATCGGGGTGAAGATTATCGGTAACGTGAATGATGAGGCCGCCCGGCTGCTTCACCATGATGCGCGCGGCATGGACGCTGGTGAGCCAGGCGGCGTTGATGGTGGCCACCGTATCCCGCCAGATGCCGGCGCTCAGTTCCCAGAACGGCTTGGACCATTCCGCAATGGTCGCCCCCCAGGCGGAATCGGCCATCAGATCGAGCCGGCCCTGCTCTTCCACCACGCGCTGGAACAACGCAGCCGTCTCCGCCTCATTGCCCAGATCGGCGCGCACCGGAATGCCCAGGCCACCGCGCGCCGAGACTTCCTCGGCGGTATCTTCCACCGTGCCCGGCGCTCCGTCGGCGGGCTTGGGTCCATGACGAGACGTGCGCGCGGCGACGTACACGGTAGCTCCAGCGTCGCCGAGCGCCAGAGCAATGCCTCTACCAGCGCCGCGGCTGGATCCGGCCACAACTGCGATCTTTCCTTGTAAAGGTTTCATGGCTGGTACAGTAACGGCCCATTCCTGACACCTTTTGTCATATTTGGCTGATAAAGTTTCCCTATGCGCGCCGATCGGCTGCTTTCCATCCTCCTCCTGCTGCAGGTACACCGGCGGGTTACGGCCCGCGACCTCGCCAAGCGCCTGGAAGTTTCCGAGCGTACGGTGCTGCGGGACATGGATGCGCTCAGCGGCGCGGGAGTGCCGGTGATGGCGGAGCGCGGCGCGGGCGGCGGTTGGAGCCTGGTGGAAGGGTACCAGACGAAGCTCACCGGGTTGAGCGCGGCGGAGATTCAATCGCTGTTTCTGGCGCGGCCGGCGCGTTTGATGGCAGACCTGGGCTTCGCGCAGCAGGCCGACGCGGCCATGATCAAGCTGCAGGCGTCCTTGCCGGCAGCTTCTCGCCACTACGCCGATTTTGCGCGGAAGCGCATTCTGGTGGATGCGCGCGGCTGGCGCGATCCCTCGGAATCGGTAGCCTGCCTGCCGGTGCTGCTGGATGCGTTGTGGCGCGCGCGGCGGGTGCGCTTCGTATATGACCGCGTGCTCGGCGAACCAGGAGAGCGCATCGCCGATCCGCTGGGATTGGTGGCTAAGGGAAGCACCTGGTATCTGGTGGCGTCCGTGGAGGATGAGCCGCGCACGTATCGCGTCTCGCGGATTCGAGAGGCGGCGATTCTGGAACAGCCGGCCGTGCGGCTGGCCGGGTTCGATCTAGGGGAATTTTGGGAGCGATCGGCCAGCCAGTTTCGGGAGAAGCTGCCGCGTTACTATGCCACGTTCCTGGCCAGCCGCGCCGTAATGCCATGGGTGCGATACCGCGGCTGGCGCTTGGAAGAAGAATCCGCGGCAGGGGAAGCGGTGCGCGTACGCATGCGGTTCGATGCGGAAGAAGAAGCGCTCCAGTTTGCGCTCAGTTTTGGCGGCCAGATTGAGGCGATAGAACCGGCGGAGTTAAGGGTCAAGGTCGTGGCTGCGGCAAAAGCCATAATCGAGCGCAATAGATGACACCGTCCATGCTCTCTTCTGACTCCTGACTCCGGTCTTCTTCTCAAGCCGCTTTCGCCAACCGGGGCACCATCTCTTCCACCCTGCCTTCAACGTTGGCCCGTGTGGGCTTGGTGAAGATCGCCAGCAGTGCCGCGCGCGCCCACTGGTAACGTTGGCACTCGGAGCACCCGCACTGCGGGTGACGATCCACATGGTCGATCAGGTAATCGAGTTGTTCGCGCAGGATATCCGCCTCAGCGGCGGCTTCCGTAACATTCTTGAGTGCAACTTGTGGCGCCATCGCATCACCTCCGTACTCACCTAAATAGATGTGCGGGGCGCGCGGCGGGGTCCGTTCGCGAGTGTAAATCATTGTCAGTTTTAGGTTAGTAAAGTTTCATCCGTAATACGCCGATAAAGGAGTTATGGAAGATCCTCCGGATCTGGAATTGATAGCTAACCGCTTCTACCGCCTGGTGAAGGAACTGCTGCAGGGAGAGGTGCGCCGCACCTCGTTTCAGCGCTGGGAAGTTGACCTGTTGTTGGACTTGCAAGCCTGCCGGCTGACGCGTTCGCGGCGGGATGAGGCTCTGCGCCGGTATCAACGCGCGGTGCAAAAACAACTGGACCGAAGGGAATTTCCACCGGTCAGATTTGCGGATTTCCTGGGACGGCGAAAGCGCCAAATGGCGGCAATCCCGCCACCATTACCGGGCCAGGACGCGGCGTCCCTCAATCCGTAGCGCGCCGCTGAGGACCATGCGGATGGCTTGGCTGTAAATCCGGTGCTCCTCGTCGAGAATGCGTGCCGATAGCGTCTCCACGGTATCGTCGTCAAGCACCGGCACTGCCGCCTGTATCAGGATGGGTCCGGCGTCCAGGTACTCGTCGACGAAGTGCACGGTGCAACCGGTTACCTTCACGCCATGTTCCAGAGCCTGGTGCTGCGCGTCCAGGCCGGGAAACGACGGCAGTATCGATGGGTGGATGTTCAACACGCGGCCGGGGAACTCGCGAATGAATCCGGCGCTGAGCAACCGCATATAGCCGGCCAGGCAAACCAGGTCCACGGCGTGTTTCTTCAGCTCGTCCACCAACATGGCGTCATAAACGACGCGATCCAGGCCTTTGGATGGTATGCATACAGCCGGCAGTCCGCGCTGCCGTGCAAGCTCCAGGCCCCGTGCTTCCGGGCGGTTGGAGATGACCACGGCGATCTCGGCAGCGATGTTGCCGGCATGCACATTCCCGGCGATGGCCTCGAAGTTCGATCCGCGTCCCGAAAGCAGGATGCCGAGGCGCTTCACCGGTACACCACCCGCGGCCCGCGCCGCTTTTGCGGCACGACTCGCCCTATAAGCACGGAAGGCTCGCCGATCTCCTCCAGCAGCGCGTTGGCCCGCCGCAACCTCCGCAAGGGAACCGTTAAAACCATACCGATGCCCAGATTGAAAGTCCGCCGGTAATCGTCTTCCGGTAAGTTGCCCAGCCGCCGCAGGAGCTCGAAGACTGGCGGTACGGTCCAGGTGCTGGTGTCGATTTCGGCCGCCAACCCCGCGGGCAACATGCGCGGCGTATTATCGGTCAGGCCGCCGCCGGTGATGTGCGCCGCGCCGCGCAGTACGCCCGCCTCTGCCAGCGCGCGGATCGGCCGCAGATAGCTGCGATGGACTTGCAGAAGCGCATCGGCCACCGTGCTGCCGAGCTCGGGCACGACGGTGGCAGGTGTGTAGCCCGCCACTTCGAAGAGCAGCTTGCGCGCCAGGGAGTAGCCATTGGTGTGCAGGCCCGTGGAGGGCAGGCCGAGCAGCGCATCGCCCGCCCGGATGCGGCTGCCGGTGAGCAGCGCGCCGCGTTCCGCCGCGCCCACGATGAATCCCGCCAGGTCGTATTCGCCGGGCGCGTAAAGGCCTGGCATCTCGGCCGTCTCGCCGCCGATCAGCGCGCAACCGTTCGCGCGGCAGCCCCGCGCCAGTCCCGCCACCACCTGCGCGGCCACACCGGCTTCCAGCTTTCCCGTGGCGAAATAATCCAGGAAGAAGAGCGGCGTAGCGCCTTGCACCGCAATATCGTTCACACAGTGATTCACCAGATCCTCGCCGACCGTATGGTGCCGGCCGGTGAGGAAGGCGATCTTGATCTTGGTGCCCACGCCATCGGCCGAGCTGATCAGCACCGGCTTCTTCCATCCAGCCAGGGAGTAGCAGGCGCCGAACGTGCCGATGTCGGTCAGGACGCCGCGCGTGAAAGTGCCGCGCGCGAGCTTGCGTATGGTGGAAACGGCGCGATCGGCTTCATCGATGTTGACACCGGCGTCCTGGTAGCGCATCTGGAATTCATAGTATAGCCAGATCGCACCATCTCACTTGATCACCGGCACGGCGGGTTGGACAAACTTAGTGACAAAGTCACCGATATCCGGGAATTGATAAGCCAGCCAGGTAAGTACCGGCAAAACCCCGAACGATATGATGCGCAGGTAGAAGTCCCAACCTAACTCGTTGGCTTTTGTATCGGTGTTCCGGCTGAGAATGGCGTTGCGATGCATTTGTGCGAACACCCAGATCACGCCCGTTCCAAGCACGGCCAACAAGCCGGTAAACAACCAATCGACCAGTTGCCGCGGCTGGAACGGATACGAGTTCCAAGCCCAGATGGCCAGCACAAATGAGCCGGACACGAAAATCATGAGGTAACGCAGGTTCGCCAACACAGCCCGGATGAGCGAGATATAGCGGATCGCCAGGAATTCTTCCGCCACAAGGACCGGCGCGGGCACGGGTGTGCCCTCTATATCGGCTCGCGATTGACGGGACTTGTCCGGCGCTCCGCAGATTTCCTCGCTTTCCACCAAGCCGGTGCGTTCGTCTTTCCAGTAAGGAATGAGCACCGTCGCCAGGAGTTCCCGGCTGGCTTCGGCCAGTCCGATCTCAATCCTGCGCATATACTCGTAGTCGTATCCGTCGGCGCGGACCCTTTCGGTCTGCCCGGTGATGCGCCCGCGCAGCTGTTTCACCTCGTGCAAGAGATTTGTGTTCGCGGTTACGAGCGGAAGGCGCTCGGGTACGGAGGTCTGCAGCTCGGGCTGATGCAGCATCTGGCGCATGGATTCCAAGCCGCGGGCCATGTCAAGCCACTGGTCCTGCAGCCGTCCGCTGCGGAGCATGGTCATCCAACCCATCACATTTAGCCGGCTGAACGCAAACCGGATAGGCATGCTTTCCAGGCGTTCGAGCAAACCCCTTTTGAGGGCTCCCCAAATCAGGATCATGCGCAGCCATCCCGTGAAGGAGACCGCCAACAATGGAAAGAACAGTATCCCCACGAGGAACTCGTACGGGCACGATCGGTACGCCGGTGCGTTCCATAGCAGGTGATCCAGGCTGTGCATGGGTGTGAAGAAAGCAAACCACACTAATGCGCCGGCATAAATGGCTCCCAGAATGATATCCAAGGCGAGGCAATGCCGGCTGTGGCAGCGCCCGCTGCTGTCCACGGCTGCCGCTCGCCCGCGAGGCGGTTTCAACCGGAAGAACCGGCAGAGTACCTCGCGCGTAATCAGCAGGCATGTAATGTTCTGGTAAAGGCAGCTATCCCGCGTGGCCTCGCACTGCTCCAGATCGTCGTCCGAAACGTAAAAGAACCGGCTCTGCGCATCGGCTTCCATCCGTTTGGGAAGCCGCGGCCTGCCGTTTGTCGAGAAGCGCAGACGTCCCGTCTGGAAGAAGCCCCACAGATACCAACTGAAAAGCAGCAGCAGTACCGGCACGACGGGGGAGACGCCGCTGCCAGGGTGAATCGAGCGATAACAGAAAGACAAGCCAACCAGGGAAAAGGTACTGCCGTCGGCTGGATAGAACGCAGACTCGGTCGGGCACAGGTGAAACCAAAGCGCCGGCACGCCCACTAGCGTGGTCAATGCGGCCAGGTTCAGAAGCAGATACACGTTGGTGCGGGCCAGCAGATACACGTGCCGAAGGTCACTGGGGGACTGCGCGGGCTCAAATGGCGTGCGCGTCCAGCCAATGTATCCCCACGTCTTCCATGCGGCCACCACAACCGTACCCAGGCCAAGCGCGAGTGCGGCGATGCTCGCCCAAAAACCGGTCGGACCAACGCGCACCATGCGAGAGAGCCAGAGCACGGGGAAGGAAACTACGAACGCCATCGAAAAGAGCATGGCGGTGGCCACGTGCACGTACATGGACCGGCGGCGCGGTTGGTCATTGTCACGGATGGCGAGGTCCCGAGTGGAGGGCGACCAGTAGTCCGCAATCAGCAGCATCACGGTATGCGACAGACAAAGGAGAGAAACCAATATCAAAAGCAGGGCCCACAGTTGCGTGGGGTAAACGGTGGCTTTCGAGAGAGCCAACTTCACAGCTTGGATGGATTCATCCGGCTTTACGGGGCGGTCTCCGATGATCGGAAGAGTCTTGGAACCCTTGCCGCTGGCGCGCTTACTGAGAATGCCGAGCGGATAGTAGCCGTCCTTCCCGATCACCGTGGCCCACAGGCTTGGGCTTAGCACATCAGGCGGGTCCTCCAGGCTATGGTAGTTCTGTAGCACAGGCAGATCGGCGCCGACAGGGGAACTACGAACGCCGAGCTTATTTTTCCAAAGCGTGTAGGAGACGGCATTATAATATGCCTCGCTCGCGGAATCGGTGTGCGCGCGGCGAACGCTGCGCGCGGCGAACGCTCTTAAGTCCGATCAAAGGATATGGGGTGATTGTTATGGAGCCGATAAACGGGACGTTATCGATCTCCCTCACCATCAGGAGGTCGGCTCCGAAAAAGAGCAGCCTGGCATCCGGGCAGGCACGGTGCAAGAACTGCGTAAGAAAGATTTCGTCCAGCACGTTAGAGGCGCCGATGGCAATGAATTGCGACCGAAACTGGCGGAGTTGACGAGCGATGGCCATCAACTGCGATTCCTGCGAAACCGGCGTGTTCTCACGGGAGAATTGCGGAACGCTGTCCTGCGCGCTGTAATCCTTCAGGGAGAAATGCAGATAGGGACTGAAGGCCGATCCGGAGGAAAGCGCGGCTCCAGATTGGCCCGCCACCTGCGCATTACGCAGTAACGAAATCTCCCTGGGGAAACGGACAATCTGGACCAGCTTATTTTTGTCGATGATCGCCTCGTCAGCCAACGCTGCGCTGGCGGCGGTGTTGTCCTCGACCAGCAAGGCCAATCTTTCTGCCTTGTAACCGGAATCAGCCAGACGCTTCAGAAGGACGGTCAGGTCGTAGTCCCAGTCATCGGCGAAGGACGAAAACTTGATCTTAGGGTTGTCGCCGGACAGTTGTTTTGGCGGAAGGCTGGTAGAGGTTGTACCTGCCACGACAAACTCGACGTTGCCCAATCCCAGGTTTTTTTGCGCCGTTTCGATGCCCACCCGGAGCGAAGCCGCTGAACCGGAGAATTGCGGCCCGAGGATTGTTATTCTGTTGTTCAGCCCTGTCGAAAAGAGCTGGCCACGAGCTGCTAGGAAGGCTTTCAGTTGAGCCTCATATAGAAACGCATTTTGCAACTGATAGCCGTCCACACCCTGCGTCGGCGTTTCCGCGACCAGAAAAATGTAAATCACGTTATAAAAGCTGCTCTGATTGTGCTTATTTCCAGGCTTCAAAACGATTAGGCCTGGCTGGCGTTCGCGTTCCGGGCGGTGGCCAGGCTCGGCATCGTCCTGAGATTCCGCGAACTTCGTCCCACCGCCGCGGTTCTTCCAGGGCAGCCAGTAGTAACTGCTTACATAATCGTTATCCGACGCGGCCTGCAAGATCTCGTCGATGGTGCGGTCGAAGGTCAGAGATAGGTGTGTATGTACCGGGTCGGCCACCGTGGCGACGATAGCCGTGACATTGACCGGCGTTTCTCGTGCAGGGAATCCCCATCGTCCATTCTGGTCAGTGGCGCATGCGGACACTTGATCGGAATCTGCCACATGTCCATGCAGATCGGTTTCTCCGACTTTCACTTCAAACGTGGCAATTTCAGGTGACGCCCGGAGCGGCTTTTGTTCGGCTTTCCGCGCCGGCGCCCAATAATTGCACGACGCAATCCATGGACCCTCGCGCGCAGATAGCGGCTCTTCCGTAGTCGCCGTGCCCTTGCCGTTCTCGGCCGCTGCGGCCAATTGTGGAGCGTCGGAACCTGTCTGCCGCAACAGAAGCGCTGCCGCCAGAAGTCCGCTGATCGCTAACCCTTGACCTTTGTTCATTGGAAAAGTCCTCCGATTTTAGGCGCTAAGTTGGCCCTGCCGGATGCCGGGCAGCGTGCCATCTGTACTTAGTAAGCGCAATTACTCAGTGAGAGAGGACATCGGACAGTCAGGTGGATGAGCGCCGCCAAATCAGCCATCGGCGAGCACGATTTTGCCTTCCACGGAGCCAGTTGCTAGAAGTTCGAGGGCCTGGCGCGCTTCGAAAAGCGGGAACGTGCGGCCGACCAGGGGATCGATCTTCTTCTCCGCGAGGAGTGCGAAGATCTTGGGCAGATCCTCGCGCAGCGGCCTGGGGTCTTTCCGGTATAGCATGGTGATGCCATAGAATTTGCCCAGCCGGCCGCGCAGGCGCGCCCCAACGAAAATATTGGCGAACGTGGTCAGTTGGGAGAGCGTTCCGGAGGCCCCCATGAAACCGAATCCGACCAACGTCCCGCCGCGCCGTAGCGCGCCGATCGAGCGACCGGTATTGGCGCCACCCACGGCGTCGAACGCGTAGTCGACACCCGCGGGTTCCACGGCACGCGTGAGCCGGTCGATCGACCCCGCCCGATAGTCGATGGGAGTGGCACCGAGTGCGCGCAATGTGTCATGTTTCGACGCCGACGCCGCGCCGTAAGTCTTCACTCCCGCCAGCCGTAACAGTTGCAGGGCGGCCGTGCCCACGCCGCCCGCGGCGCCGGTAACCAGCGCAGTCCGGCCTGGCTCGACTTGCGCCACGCGATGAATCATCTGCCACGCAGTCACGTAATTCAAAATCACGGCGGCCGCATCGCGATCGGAGACACCGGCGGGGATCGGAAGGAAGTGCTCGGCCTCGCGCACCAGCAGTTCGGCGAAGGCGCCGTAAACGGTAAGCGCGGCAACCCGATCGCCGGGCGCGAAGCCGGTGACTCCCGCTCCCACTGCTTCGACCACGCCGGCGGCCTCATAGCCGGGCACGAATGGGATATCCGGCGCGTACCGATACTTTCCGTCCAACATGAGCAAGTCGGTCGCGCCCACCCCGGCCGCGCGCACCCGCACGCGCAATTGCCCGGCGCCGGGCGGTGCCACAGGCAACTCCACGATCTGGAGAACCTCGGGCCCACCCTTCTTCGTCAGCATCACTGCGCGATAGGTTGCCGCCATGCCTGGTAATCCATGGTAATCAATGATGGCCTATTCGGGATTGCCACGCAAGGCCAGCGGCCAATATCGTGTATGCTCAATGCATGTTGTTTCCAGGCTTTCCCGGAGTCGCCACGGCGCTGGGACTGTTCGCGCTGATTTGGCTGATCGTCTATTTGCAGAGCAAGGGGCAGCCGGTGGTCTTCGATCCCGGAGGCAAGCATGGTGAGTTCGGCAAGAGGCTGCTGCCCATGTACCTGGATATTACGAAATTTGTCCTGGGCCTGGCAGCCGGGTCGATTGTCCTGCTGGTTGGCTCGTTGAATTTTAGTCAGTCAAACGGCCGCTCTCTAAAGCCCTTCGCGTCGCCTCTGTTTCTGGTGGCCATGAGCATCATTTACGGAGTGCTTTTCATGATTTTGCTGGGCTTAAGCTACGAGCATCATCTGCACCATCCGAACGATCCCCACTCCTATAGCCGATTCCAGTACACGCGCAACCAGTCACTAGGGTTCGGCGCGCTGGTCTGCTTCTGTATCAGCTACATCTGGCTGATCGCCGCCGCAACCAGATGATCTGAATTTTTCCCGAATGAATCGTGGGGCATGACTCCGTTGCGCGAAGTGCGGGACGTGGACGTCCCGCGCCGACCTGGAGGTCTGCCCCACGAGGCTCACTGGGCTCCGCGGTCGGGAAGCCGCAGGCGGAAACACGCGCCGCGGCCAATCTCGGATTCCGCCCACATGTCGCCGCCGTGGTCGAGCACCGTTTGCCGTGCGAGCGCCAGCCCCAGGCCCAGCCCGTTTTTCTTGCCGGCGCTGACGAACGGCTCAAACAGCGTGCCGCGAATTTCGGGGGCGATGCCGGGGCCTGTATCGCGCACTTCCGCCACCACGAATCCGTTTTGCGCCGCAGCAGAGATCTGAACGCGGCCGCCCTCCGGCATCATTTCGAGGGCGTTGCCGACCAGGTTCGAGAAGACCCGCTCCATGCGGTTGCGCTCCAGCGGCAATTCGATTTCGTCGGGTATTCCGATGTGCACTTCCACGTGCTGTGCGTCGGCGGAAGCCAATAGCGATTCGCAGCCGGCCACCGCCACTTCCCTCAGGTTGCACAACTCCGCGCCGCTGGCGCTGCCGCGCGAGACGTTCAGCAGATCCTGCAACAGCTCCTGAATGCGCCGCGAAGCGCGGTAGATATTGGCGGCCAGGCGCTTCACCTGCGACGGCGCCAAATCTGTATCCACCAGCATTTCCGAGCCGCCGTAGACCGCAGCCAGGGGATTGCGCAGATCGTGCACGATGGAGCTCGACAGCCGCCCGATGGTGGAGATGCGCTCCTGCCGGATCAGCTCCTGGCGCGCCTGCTGAATCGACGCGCACATCGCGTTGAAGGTCTGCGCCAGGCGACCGAGCTCATCCTGACTGACCACCTTCACGCGGTGCTCGTAATTCTGGCGGCCCACCTCGGCGGCGGCGCGGTCGAGTTCCTTGAGCGGCTCGACGATGCGGCGCGCCAGCAGGTATGTGAGTCCCAGAGTGGCAGCTACAGCCAGCAGCCACAAGCCAATGATGTTGCGGCGGAGCGCGGCCAAGCGCTCCTGCGCGCTCTGGAAGGAACGCAAAATCCAGAGATCGCCAATGGGCTTGCCCGCGATATCGAGCAGCGGCGTAGGCCGCGCCGCGTACCCGATACCGCCTGCACTGATGGGCTCGAGCGAAGGATGCGCCGGCAGCCGGGAGGCTACCAGACGGGCGGCATCGGGCGCGAGCGAAGAGGCGATGGGCTGGCCGCCCGAGACAAAGAGAAACTCGCTGCCGCCGGTGCCGGCTTTCAGTTGCCGGGCTACCAGGCCATCTACCGCGTATCCAGCTACCAACACGTTTTGCGGAACATTCTCCAGATAGACCGGCGTGAAAACCGTTTGGTACAGGTGTCCGCCGCGCAGCAGCAGGCCGGAAACCTGGTCCGGGAAGCGCGCCGCGGCGGTGCGCACGTCCTGTTCGGCCACCGGCATGCCACCCACCGATGCGATCACGTTGCCGGCTGCGTCGGCGACCAGAAACGCCGCTTTTTTCTTGATGTCCAGCTTGTTCCAAAGCTCGTTGGCGGTGTCGCGAATGGTAGCCGGGTCGCGGGTGCCGAATGCCGACCGCACGTCCGACATTTGGCTCAATGTCAGGCTGACGGAAGCCAGCAAGGTGGCGCGCGCCTCCCACAAGGATTGATATGCCTGGAAGCTGGCGCCCAGTTCGTCCTCCATGGTGCTGGTGGTGGTCTGGACCGCGTTGCGCAGCACGAACCATCCCGTAAGCGCGAATAGCAGCGTGACGGCCACGGAAGTGGAGAGCAGGATCTTCCACAGCAGCGACAGGCGTGAAAAGCGCGCGATCATTGGTTTGGCTGATAAGCCGGCTGATCGTCGATCACCGGCGGATAATCTTTATCCCACTTGTTCTTGTGCGGCGCGGGAATGTAGCCCGTTTCGGAGATACGGATGGGCGGCAGAACGCGCCCAACTGTCTCATCGATGGTGACCGGTGCGGCGAGCGCGTGCAGCGTCTCTTCCGTGGCTCTTTCGTGAAAAACATGCACTGTGTAGTTGCCGGGCGGAATATTGCGAATCTCGAATTCGCCCGCCGCATTGGAGACATCGAACCAGGGCGTTTCCAGCACCGCGATAACGGCGCTCATGGTGGGATGAATATTGCAGAATACCCGCACAATACCGGCCTTCTTGAACACCTCGTGGCGACTGGTATTGGGACGGTAGAGGTTGACGTCGAACCGCTGCCCGTCATAGTTGGAAAAGACGTTATGAAAGATGGGGTCGAGATTCGGAAAATCCACGGTCGACCCCACCGGAACGGCCAGGACGTGCGGCTTGAAATGCTTGTCCTTCTGCTCCATCACGTAGTGGCGGGACGGGATTTTTCGAGGCGGGTCGCCGCCGGCGGGTTCCAGCCACACCACCACCCCCTTGAAATCCTTGTGATGGCGCACACCCGGGTCGCGCGAATCAGTCAGCACCACGGAACCTTTCAGGGTGGCGCACCACAGCGGCACCAACCAGAAGGTGCTAAAAAAGATACGCCAGAGCCAGATCATAGTGGTTGTTCATCCGCGGCCTACTATCAATATAAGTCGTGCGCGCTTGTGAAACCTCCGGACCGAACAAAACGTTGGGAGCCAGGCGGACGAAGAAGTTCGCGCCGTACACCCAGTTCCGCCCGATGACATATGGCGCCAGGTCCGTGGCGCGGCCGTTCTCCAATCCGGAGAACAGGTGGAAGGAGAGGCGGGATGTGGCCAGAAGGGTCAATTGCCCCCATCCGCCCTTGGTGTGGACCGGGATCGCCGCGCCGGACGGCAGGATGGTGAAGCCTTCCAGGCCACCCACCGGCGCCGTGTTTTGCCCGCTGAAGAATGCGCCGGTGAATTCCAGCTTCGAGACGGGGTTGGTGAACCAGTCGAGCGAAAACAAATTGGAAGGCACCGAATCGCCGGCCACGTGCGTAACGCTGGTGTGGAAACCGGGCGCGATTTCGACGCGCGGGCCTTCGGGAGAGTCACTTAGAAAACGATGATAGAACTCGAAGCGGCCTTCCAGGCCCGGACGCGCGGGCTCCGGCATTTGCACGTATTGCTGGT
The DNA here is from genome assembly GCA_963818855.1 of Bryobacterales bacterium. Taxonomy (GTDB): domain Bacteria; phylum Acidobacteriota; class Terriglobia; order Bryobacterales; family Bryobacteraceae; genus Bog-159. The sequence continues at coordinate 267,387 of CAWFUH010000005.1, forward strand.
ATGCCGCCACCTCGTTGGTTTGCACGGCACCAATTTGCGCGCGCAGGCCGGTCGAATCCGTGAAGCGGATCTTCTGTTCGAAGCGCACCTGCGGAGTCCAGAGCCACAGGTTCCCGGCGGCCGAAAGCGGCGCGAACTCCACTTGCGCCAGTGAAGTGGGCGAGCGCGGCGCGAAGATGGGCGGCTCCAGGCCCGCCATGATGCTCTGGTTGGGCCAATCGATGGCGATCTCGCCCGTGCGCAGGCGGAATCCGAAATCGAGCGGCGTGCCGGAGCCGCCCGCGAAATCCATGTAGACCGAGCCGTGCACTTTGCCATCGCCGAAAATTTGCGGACCGGAGTAATCCAGCCCAATGGTAGTCTGATAAAAACTGCCGCCGCCGTTGGCCTGGTTGCCCGGCCACGCGAACGTGGGGTATTCCATTCCGCCGCTGCCTTTGGAGTTCAGGAACGCATTAAATAGCGCCATGCCGGTGACGCGGATAGGGAACTTCTGGGAAGCTTCCACCTTGCTCTCGGCGAGTTCTTCGAGGCGGCTTTCGTCCACGGCGGTTTTCTCGTCGGGCGCCGGCGCGGCGGCGGGCGGCTGCGGCTGGCTATTGGCTTCCGCCAACTGCTGGCGCAGTTGCCGGATCTCTTCGGCCATAGACTGGTTTTGCCGCTCCAGGCGGTCGAGCCGCTCGATGATCTGCGCCATATCGGGGCCAGCCGTTTGGGCCGCAAGGAATCCTGGCGCCAGCCACATGAGCACCATTCCGCGGATGGCATTTTTCGGAAAAAGACAGGAAACCGCTTGCTCACGCGCGCGCCTCAGAAGTGTGCCCATTTTCCGCAACCGGCAACTAGGGCGATTGATCGGCAGATTTTTCATCGAGGAGTTGCTCCAGTTTGAGCCGCACTAGGGCGGGTGAATAGGGTTTCGGAAAAAAGGCGTTCGCGCCGATAGACGCGAGACGCGCGGGCGTGCGGGGGTCCGTATCGCCGCTGACGACGATGATGGGCAGCCGTTGATGGCGCGGTTCCGCGCGGATCCGCTCGATGAATTCGAATCCGTCCATGCGCGGCATGTTGAGGTCGGTGACGACGGCGCTGACGGCGCACTCTCCGCTGGCCAGCAGACGCAAAGCATCCTGCGCCGTGGCCAGTACAGTCACGGCGATGTCCGGAATCGCCAGGAACGCCACTTCCAGGGTGGTAGCCCAGGAAGCGGCATCTTCCACTATGAGGATTGTACCGCCAGGCATCGCAATGCTCCGTTACACGTCATCTGAATATTTTCACCTATTCGGGGCAGGAGCACGGTGGCGGGCCTGTAAAAAACCTGTAAAAGTTCATCCACCACAGTCGGTCTGCGATAAACAGGTACCGGATATCTCCGGCGGTATTCCGACAGAAACTCGTCCTCTGTCGCCCGCGCGAAGGTTTCAATCCTGTCGCCCTGCTAGGGCGGGCGGTTATGACGCTCCAGCCGTACGCCATCGCCGTGGAGGTGCAGGATGCCCCTCTCGCCAAGAGGCGCCCACGCGCCTTTGCGGGCTTGTTAGAAAACGCCGTCGGGTGGCGGACATGCTAGACTCCCCCATCGAGTTTATCTCCAACCACCAGCAGCGCCCAGTCCCCTTTGTAGCGGGTCTCCAGAACCCGGCCGCCCTCTAATCCCGCCGCCACCGCGGGGATCTCCCACCCGTTGAAGCCGCTGAGCAAAGCCACTCCGCCTGCGCACAGGCAGCGCAACAAGTCCGGGGCCAGCCAGACGATGGCCTCCGGACTGATGTTGGCCGTGATCAATCCCGCCGCGGCGGACCTCACCCCGTCCACTGATCCCACGAACACGTTGGCGCCGGCATTACCGCGCGCGATCTCCACCGCCTCCAGGTCGATGTCGCACGCCCACACTGGCTCCGCCCCCAACAGCGCCGCAGCTTGTGCCAGTATGCCGGATCCGGTCCCCACATCCAGCATGTACATACCCGGACGTGCATACTTCTCCAGCGCCTCCAGGCACAACTGCGTGGTTTCGTGCCTGCCGGTGCCGAACGCCATTCCCGGATTCACCGCGATACGGAACCGCCCGTCGGGCGCCGGATCGCTACGCCACTCCGGGACCAGAAAGAAGCGCTCGCCCACCAGGATAGGCTCCCAGTCGGCCTGCGACGCGGCCACCCAGTCGCGCTCCTCTTCCTGCCGCCAGCTCACCGGATGAAACCGGCCGATGAGCGCTCCGCGGTCCCATTCGTCTTCGAAGAAGGCGCGCAGCCGGGTGTCGCTCAGCTCCACGATGCCGCCCGCGCCCGCTTCCCAAAGCTCGGCGATGGCCAGGTCCGTCCGCTCGGGCGGGCACTCTATCTCGATCGAGAACATCGGCGTTTAGAGGCATTCTCGCACGGTGCAATCCCGCGTTCGCGAATGTTCGGTACCATATCTCCAGATGGACCGGAGAAATCTGCGAGCGTCGTCCCGGGTGCGTCTCGCGGAGGCCCGGGCTTTGCTGAAAGCGGGACTGCCGGATGGAGCTTACTATTTGGCCGGATATGCGGTGGAGTGCGCGCTTAAGGCATGCATCGCCAGGGCGACGCAGCGGTATGAATTTCCGGAGAAGAAGAGGGTTAACGCCAGCCATACGCACGATCTCGGTGAACTCGTAAAGGTCGCCGAATTGCAAGACGAGCAATTGGCGGCAGCGCATGCTGATCCGCTATTCCGAAAGTACTGGAATGACGTGCGAGAATGGTCGGAGCAAAGCCGCTATGACAAGCATTCCGAGCAAAGCGCACTGGCGCTGATTGAAGCGATCGGCGACAGAAATCACAGAGTAATGAAATGGGCCAAGCGTTATTGGTAAACGTGGACCTCAATGCGGGCGCCGAAATCATTCGCATTCTGGATAATGCCGAAGTAAGAGTCAGCGTCGCCACATGGATTGTATTCGATGAGTACGGTGACTGGCGGCTCCTCCTGTCATCCCGGCAACTCGATGCGGCCGGCCCCGGCAAAGCCTCGGGCCTGGTCTTCGACGCGCTGGTTGCCGCGGACTTTCCGGTAGAAAAGACTCCGACGATTCTGATTTTGCCAACGACGGATTCCACCGTTCGCGCGCTGCGCCGGATCGCGAGCAGAGTCAAAACTGTGGAAGGCCTGCGGCTGGGCGGACAACAGATCGGAAAGCGCTGGGTGGAAGACGCCTACGCTTACCGAATTTCGTGACCTAAAACAAGCTATGAAACTACAAGGCATCATCCCCCCCATCACCACCCCCTTCGACCACGCCGGCAACATTTACGCCGCCAAGGTCCAGCACAATATCGAAAAATGGAATCGCACCACGCTCGCCGGATACGTGGTAACCGGCTCCACCGGTGAGAGCGTCCTGCTCTCGGCCGAAGAGAAAATCGAACTGTGGGAAATGGTGGCGCGTTATGCCGCATCCGAAAAGCTGCTGATCGCGGGCACCGGCGTCGAAAGCGTGCGCGAGACCGTGTGTCTCACCAACCGCGCGGCGGAACTGGGCTACAAGGCCGCACTGGTCAAAACGCCGCATTATTACAAGAACCTGCTGAACCGCGCCGACGCGCAGACCCTCTATTACCGCGCGGTGGCCGACCAGTCGCGCATTCCGGTGATCATCTACAATTTCCCGCAGGCGACCGCACTCGATATCCCCGCCTCGGCCGTGGTGGAACTGTCCCACCATCCGAACATCATCGGCATCAAGGAAAGCTCCGGAAACATGGAGAAGGTGATGCAGATGATACGGGAATCGCGCCCCGGTTTCCAGGTGACGGTCGGTTCGGCGCCCACCCTGTGGCCTGCGCTGCTGATGGGCGCTACCGGCGGGATCCTGGCATTCGCTAACGCCGCGCCGTACGCCTGCATCGCCATCTGGGAGGCGTACCGCACGCGCGAAGACGAGGCCGCCCGCGACTGGCAGAACCGCATCGCGCGCGCCGCCGCGCTGATCACCACCAAATACGGCATTCCCGGCCTGAAGCACGCGATGGACCTCAACGGCTACTACGGCGGCCCACCGCGTCTGCCGTTATCGGTCCCCACGCCGGAAGCCAAGCACGAGATCGAAGAAGCCTTTCAGGACTTGAAAGGCTGAGCGGCCCGCAGTTGGCTTCAATCTTCAATCGGGCTGGCCGGCCGATTCCGTATCGCCCCGGAAATCTGAATGGCAAAAACAGGGTTCCTCGATTCCGTCGATGGCGGCTGCATACGGGGCTGGGCATACGACGATCAAAACCCGAATTCGCCGGCCATCGTCGATATCTGCATTAATGGAGAGATCGTCGCCACCATTGGCTGTTCGGAATTTCGCCAGGATCTGTTGGATGCCCACATCGGCGATGGCTGTCACGGCTTTTCGTACGAACTTCCCCAACTCGATGGCGATCTAACGGTGCGCTTCGCCGGCGGCGGCCCGGTCCTCCACAACGGCGTGTGCGTCTTGCCTGGATTGAGCTATCGCCTGCTGGTCTCTTCCGTGCTCGCCCGAGGCCTCTGGTCGATCGACAACCTTAACGTATCGGAAACGGAGTTGGCGCTGGACGGCTGGTGTGTACCTCCGCGAGCTATTCCAGTGCCCTTCGAGATCGCCCATAATCGCGCCACGCTTGCGTTGACTCGTCACCCCCGCGATGACATCGCCCGCATGATCGGATTGGTTCGCGACGAGACTGGTTTCGGGTTTCGCGCGCAAAGTCCGCTTTCCGGCGCTTCCGGCGCGCACGAGTTTTCTTTTCAGCACGCCGGTTCGCGCCGCCCTTTCGATCCTCATCAGACCATTCACTATCTCGAAAGGGCCGCGCCCCTCCCACCGGCGGCGCTGCGCAAACGCGTCCATGGCGCGGAAGACGCAGCCAGTTTCATACGCGAGGGCTCCACCGTGTTTGTCAGGCTCGAGCGGGCACTCGAAGAATATTTTGCAAAATCAATCACCGGTTTTAGCCAGGTGCTCGATTGGGGTTGTGGTTCCGGACGGGTGCTCCGCTATTTTGCCGGCAGCGGCGCAACAAGCGTCACCGGCATGGACATTGATCCGCAAGCCATCGCCTGGTGCCGCCAGACTTTTCCGCTGGGCGCGTTCATCGCGGCCAGGCCGCAACCGCCGGCGCCAGTCGCAGCCGCTACTTTCGATCTCATTTACGGCATTTCCGTACTCACCCATTTAGGCGAGGACGATCAAATCAAATGGCTGCGGGAACTGCGGCGGATCGCCAAGCCGAATGCCATAATTCTCTTAACCACATTTGGAGATATAGCGTGGTGGCGAGGCCGCCTGCCCTGGAACCGATACTCCACCTGGCGTTTAGAAAACTCGGGTTTTTACAACGCCGGGCCAAGTAAAGATCTGGACGAGACCGGAGTGGCGGACCCTGGCTATTATTGCAATGTATTCGTCTCGCACGAATTTATTTTGCGTAACTGGTCACGGTATTTCGAAATCGTGGATATTCTGCCGGGAGCGATCGGCAATCTCCAGGATCTGATTATTCTGCGGAGGGGGGAGCCCTAGCCCACAAGAGCCACGCGCCGTGGCTGTATCTTTCACGCTACGTGTTCGGCCAGACACGCCGAAGCATCGCACCGTACCCAAAATCAGCAGGTTAGCGCTGGCAGGCGGACTGCATTTATGCCGGCTGTGAACGGAGGCAATCAGATGCGAGACACGCGGCGGCAATTGAGGTATGGCGAGGCGCTGGCGGCGCTGTTTGTGGCGGCGGGCGAAGCGATGGCGCAGGAGACTCAAACAGCGGCGCGGCGGATTGTGGTGAGTATCCCGGACCGCGCGCTGGCGCTGGTGGAAGGCGGGCACGTGACGAAGATCTTTCCAGTAGCCGTGGGCGCAAAAGCTACACCCAGCCCGGCTGGCAGCTTCACGGTGGTGGCGCGCGTCTCTCATCCGACCTGGTATGGGCCGGGCAAAGTGGTGCCCCCGGGCAGGCGCAACCCGCTCGGGCCGCGCTGGATCGGGCTGAGCCGCAAGGGCTACGGCATTCACGGCACCAGCAATCCGAATTCGATCGGGCACCCCGCGTCGCACGGATGCATCCGTATGCGCAACGCCGACGTAGAAATATTGTTCGGACTGGTGGCGGTGGGCGACCCAGTGGAACTGTACGCGGAACGAACGGACGAAGTGTCGCGCATATTCGGCGTAGCCGCAGCCCCGCAGCAAGTGGCCGCCAACCGTGGACCGGCGGGCACGGTGATAGCAGGCGGTCAGTAAAGGAAAACTCCGATGAATGAACTTGGCTTCTTGGCTCTGGTTTTGCTGGCGGGAACGACTTTTCCGCTGGCGTTTGGGATCGCGCGCTTGTGCCTGGCGGGAATGATTCGCGTGCTGGAACGACGACGTTAAAAACAATCCGAACGCGCGCGGCGCGGGGAATACACCAACGTTCAATATGCACGATTCGCGGACGACCTGGTGAGTTTGATCGACGCTCATCCGCGGCATGACTGGCTGGTGAAGGTGGTGGAAAGGCGACTGCGCGAGGCGTTGGCGAAACTACGAGTCGAGATCAATGAGTGCAAGAGTCGGATGGTCGATCCGGAGAAGGGAGAGGGTTTTTCGTTTCGGGGTTTTGAATATCGTCGCATTCGGAGCCGTAATCGGGTGTGGCGACCCTACTATGTGCCGAAGCTGAAGAAGCGGACCGCGCTGTTTGCCAAACTCAGGGAGTTGCGACGCAACGTCAGCCAGCCGGTGGGAAAGTGATTGAGAGGATCAATCCGATCCTGCGGGGCTGGGTGAATTATTTTCGGATTGGCGATTCGAGTCGATGCTTCTCTATGGTGAAACGATGGGTAGAAAAGGAGGCCCGGCGGCACTTGATGCGTGCGAGTAATCGCCAGTGGATGGGTTGGAAACGGTGGAGTAGGGAGTGGCTTTACGACAGAGTCGGGCTGTTCAATGACTACCGCCGCCTGAGGCCACCGCAATTCCCGAAAGCCAATCCAATGCCAAACGTTCCATAGACCTTGCTGCGAAGCAAACAGGAAAGCCTACTGCGGGAAATCCGCACGGTGCGCTTGATGCGGCGGGGACTGGAAACGGGCTTATGGTTCTGCTAGTGAGGCACTCCCAAAGAAAACGGGGAGCCAACGGGGAGGCTGAACCTGGGAGCAGCGCGCCAGTCTTCGACCCCACCCATCCTGACGTTCCTGGCCGAGACGCGGGCATACGTGGAGGGGCGAGTTGCGCAATGGGGATCGGCTCACCGGCAAACAGATCGCCGCCACCTCGAGAGTGTATTCTCCGCCTTACCCTAGGGAGTGGAGACCATCTATGCGCGCGCCGATTTCCGGTTTCGAAACTGCAACGAAGCGGTGCGGGCGTATGAAAAAGACGGGACGCGGTACATCGTCTCGGCGCGCAAGGCCTCCCGGCTAATCGACGAGTTGAAGGCGGCGCCCTGGGCCGGCTCGCCGAAGACGGTGCCGATGCCCAGTGCGAATTCCGTGATCAGCCGGAGGGCCGGAGCACAGGGCATCGATTTATCGCCCTGCGCTCCATCAAAAAGAAGACGCCGGCCACAGAGGGAGCGGCAGAACAATATCAGTTCGAATTAGTTCGATTCGATGAACTCGATATAGGGCGTGGCACCGCCCGTGACTACGCAGCTGCCCAGATTCAAGTTATTGGTCTCTCCGGTTGAGCCGGCATTCGCGACACAGGTCGGGGCTGCGGTGGAGCCATCCGTTAGCGCCACCTTCACGATGATCGAGGAACCCTTATTGAAATCCGCTCGCGAACCGCCGGCGTCACCGACGACGTTGAATTCGGACTCCTTCCAAACCGCAGAGATATCCAGCACGCTGTCGGAGGCGCTAACGGTGTAGGCGGTGGTTCCATTGTTGAATACCACCGTATCGTGGAGACCGGCTACCGCGGCGCCTGAGAGCGACAGGCTGCCAAGGGTAGTAATCTTCATATCGGGTGCCGGTACGTAAGCGCTGTTCTTGTAGCAATCGCCCCCGCCGTCACTGCCAAAAGTACTCGGACAAGCCGAGGCGCCCCAGCCGATCAGCCAATACTGCATGAATACAGCCGCCTCCCCCTTGGTTTCGTAGTCCGTCGCATAAATGAATTGTTGCCAGACGGTACAACCGGTATGACCGGCACATGCCGAGGTGGTGCCCGTGAAGTTCGAATTGAGCTGAAGCGTATATTCATTCGGCCCGAGGATCCCTCCGTCTCCAAATAAGGGCACGCCGACACCTTTCTCGGACGTCACGCCCGTGACCGTCGGGAAGGTTCCAAGTGTCTTCTTGATCAGCCCCGCCGCTTCAGCGACGTAGTCGTGACCGTTTCCCGTCACCTCCCCGCCAGTCGTGTTGCTGAAGACTGGATGGGGATGCAAGCTTGGGTGCGCTTCCTTGCAATTCACCTGTTCCCAGACGAGGTTGGGATAAGAGACTTGAAAGCATCCCTCCCCTGGTACCTCGGTCTGCGCGATGGCTTCGCGCCAGTTAGAGGATAAGTCCGAAACCTGCGCGAATGCAGGCAAGATGGCGAGCGCCCCGAAGATCAAAAACCGTTTAATAAACATGCGTAGGCTCCGTTTTTGAGAAAGTGTCTGTCCAGAATTTCCATTTTGGAGCCCAGATCGTCAGCAGTATACACCTGATTAACCCAAGATTTCCATTATGGTCCCTCGGCTCGACTACCATAGCTGCTGGTCGCCTCTCTTGTAAAGTCCTAGTCTCCAATTTTGTGAGTAACAGTACCTTCCCGGTCGCGGAGGGGAAGACAGAACAGCATCAGTTGTTCGACACCGCGGAGTACAGCTACCGCGTATTCGTCACCAATAAGAGCGATGGCATCGCCGTGCTGGCGCGTTCTACCGGCAGCGGCGCGTGCGGAGAACCTCATCAACGAAGCCAAAAACGCCGCGGGGCTGGCAGACCATCCGCCAGGGCCATGGTGGCCGACAACCTCAATTGTTGGCTGCTGCTGTTCAATCGAGAAAAGGAGGCCAACGTCGAGCAACTCGGCAATATTAGCCTCTGCTGCGTGAGACAATCTTCGCAACGGGAAACGAAATGGAGGAGTTTCACGGTAAGGGCGGGATCTGGGGTAGACTGAATCGCGCCGCTCTTCTATGCCGTTCTCCTTTGAAATCCAAGCCGAGTGCCCGGTGACGCGCGCGCGAGCGGGACTGCTCGACACGCCGCACGGAATTATCGAAACGCCCGTCTTCATGCCCGTCGGCACGCAGGCCACCGTGAAAGGACTGGCGCCGCGCGAACTGGCCGGCGAACTGGACGTCCGCATCCTGCTGGCCAACACCTATCATCTATATCTGCGGCCGGGCCCGGACCTGATCCGCGCCATGGGCGGATTGCATCGCTTCATGTCGTGGCCGCGCGCCATTCTCACCGACTCCGGCGGATTCCAGGTGTTCAGCCTGAGCGGCCTGCGAAAGATCGCCGACGAAGGCGTGGTCTTCCAATCGCATCTGAACGGCGATAAGCACATGTTCACGCCCGAGTCCACGGTGGATACGCAACTGGCCTTTGGCAGCGACATTATGATGGTGCTGGACGAGTGCCCCGAATATCCAGTCAGCCACGAATACGCGCGTACGTCCGTCGAGCGCACCGTTCGATGGGCGCGCGCCGCGCATGCACATTTCGAAAAGCAGCGCACGCAACTGGAGACGCAGCACGCGCTCTATCCCATCGTGCAAGGGTCCATGTTCGCAGACCTGCGCCGCGCCTGCGCCGCCGAGCTGGTGGAACTCGACGCGGAGGGCTACGCCATCGGCGGTCTGTCGGTGGGCGAGCCGCGGCCGTTGAGCCTGGAGATGGTGGAGGCGACCGAAGCGCTGCTGCCGCGCGACCGGCCGCGCTACGCGATGGGCGTGGGTATGCCGGAGGAACTGCCGGAATACGTGGCGCGCGGCGTGGACATGATGGATTGCGTGTTGCCCTCGCGCAATGCGCGCAACGGCTGCCTGTTCACTTCCGAGGGCGCGGTGCGGATCAAGCAGGCGCGCTATCGGGATGATTCGCGACCGGTGGATCCTAAGTGCGGATGTTATACCTGTGCGACTTTCTCGCGGGCGTATTTGCGGCACTTATTTCAGGCGGGGGAGATACTGTATGCGTCGCTGGCTACTTTGCATAATGTGCGGCGGTACTTAGATATCATGCGCGAGATACGGCGGGCGATTTTGGAGGGCACTTATCCCCAATATCTCGCGAGGACGCGTGTTACCGCGGCAGAGGAGCCGGAATGAACGCGCACGGCACCGTCATGGCAGCGTGAGTTTGTACACCACGCCGCCATTGGCTGCGCCGCCGCTCGAAGCAGTGCCGTACAGAACGCCGGCGGCGCCGAAGATGATGCCGTTCGGATAGCTTCCATCGGTGCCCGAGAATGCGTGCAGCACGGTCTCATTGCCGGATGGATCGACCTTGAAGACCACGCCGCAGCCTCCGTCGAGAGCCTGGGGCACGCAAAGAGATCCGAAGCCGCCGTACTGCGTGGTCCCAAACAGGTTGCCGGCCGAGTCGCGGATGACGCCGGCGCCGGGCATGCCTCCGTCTGCCCCGCCAGTGAAAGCGTACAGAACCGTAAACTCGCCGGATGGGTCCAGTTTGAACACCACGCCCAAGTCCGCCGCACCACCGGTGTAGGCGGTTCCATAAAGGCTGCCGTCGTTACCGCGCGCCAAGGTTCCGCACGGGCTGGCTCCGTTCGGGTAATTGCCGAAGCTGTGGATGACCTCGAGGCCGGGCGTCTGGGCTTGCGCCATTGCGATTGCGGCCCACGCGCACGCCAGGCAGAAGTGGATTTGTCTGGATTTCTTTTGGGCTCGATGATATCACCTGCGCCAGATTTTGCACCGGCGGCTTCGGAGACCCGGTACCGCCCCAGTACGGCTAGACGCCGGCTAGACATACGGAGAGCGGGGCTGAAGCCCCCGGCCCAGAGGGCACCCCGCTAAAGCCTGCCCTCCACACCACGCCCTTCGGGCACGCTATACTAAACAGGTAGAAATTCTAAAATATTTGTTAACCGTGTGCGCCGCGCCGGTTGAAATAGAGTAGTTTCGAAACGTGGTCCTCAATCTGATTCTCCAATCCTCGACCCCCGGCAGTTCCATGCTGGGCTTTCTCCCGGTTCTCCTCATTTTCGGAATCTTCTATTTTCTCCTGTTCCTGCCCATGCAGCGGCAGAAGAAACAGACGCAGAAGATGTTGAGCTCATTGCAGAATGGACAGACCGTGCTCACCAGCGGCGGCATCGTCGGGACTATCATTTCCATTGGCGATGACGATACACTGGTGCTGCGGGTGAAGCCTGACAACATCAAGCTGCAAGTGGCGCGCAGCGCGGTTTCCAACCTGGTGACGGGCGAAGTCAAAAAGTAGTAGGAATTGTTTTACCATAGCAAGGCGAAATCCTCATGCGAAAAAATGTGACGGGTAGGACCGTAATCATCGTTGCGACCATCCTGATTTGCGTGTTCGGCATCATCGGCTTCCCGCGGTCAGGCTCCGCGCTGCTGGACAATCTGCAGCACAACATCCGGCTGGGGCTGGACCTCAAGGGCGGCAGCCACCTGGTGCTTCTAGTCCACGTGCAGGACGCGATCAAGATCGAAGCCGATGGCGCCATCGAGCGCATGAAAGCGGAGCTGAAGAAACAAGTGATCGATTATGCGAGCATCGACCGGAACGATCCGGCGACGGTGGAAGATGCCGACAAGATCGAGATCGACGTGAAGGGCGTGCCGCCGATCAAGACCTCCGCCTTCCGCAGCTTGATTGCCGACCATTTCACCCAATGGATTCTGACGCCGCTCAATTCCACCGATTACCGCCTGAATATGCGGCCCTCCGAACTGGTGACGATCAAACGCGACACGGTGGAGCGGTGCCTGCAGACCATCAGCAACCGCATCAACCAGCTCGGCCTGACGGAACCGACGGTGCAGCAATACGGCCAGGCGGGTACGGATTACGAAATCCTGGTGGAGCTTCCCGGCGTGGACGATCCGGCGCGCGTGAGAGAAATCATGCAGACCACCGCGCAGCTGGAAATCGACGATGTGAAGGAAGGTCCATTCCAGAGTAAGGATGCGGCGTTGGCGCAGAAGGGCGGCATCCTGCCGCTGGGCACCAAGCTGATGCATGCGCCCCCCATTGCCGAACGGCCGGAGGAGTGGTACCTGCTGAGCAAGTCGGCGGTGATCCGCGGCACCGATGTGCGTAACGCACGCGCCGGGCAGGATGACATGCGCAAGTGGGATACGCAATTCACCCTCAGCCCGGATGCCGGCAAACGCTTCGGCAAATACACGGAAGCGAATATCGGAAACCGGCTGGCGGTGGTGCTCGACAACCAGATCCGCAGCGTGGCGGTGATCAAGGGCCGCATCGAGGACAGCGGGCAGATCGAGAACATCGGCACCGAGCAGGAGGCGTCGGACCTGGCGCTGGTCTTGCGCGCCGGAGCGCTGCCCGCGACGATACAGATCCTGTACGAGAATTCCGTGGGTCCCTCGCTGGGCGCCGATTCGATCCACGCGGGGATCGTGGCCGGACTGGCCGGACTGGCGGCGGTAATCGTGGTCATGCTGGTGTACTACAAGCGCAGCGGGGTGAACGCGGTGCTGGCGCTGTTCCTGAATACGGTGATCCTGATGGCGGCGCTGTCGTACTTCAAGGCGACGCTCACGCTGCCCGGTATTGCAGGAGTGATCCTGACCATCGGTATGGCGGTGGACAGTAATGTGCTGATCTTCGAGCGCATCCGGGAAGAGCTGCGGGCCGGGAAGGCGATCGTATCGGCCGTGGACGCGGGCTTTTCGAAGGCCTGGTGGACCATCGTGGATACGCACGTGACGACCGTAGTTTCCTGCGCTTTTCTCTTCATTTTCGGAGAAGGCCCGGTGCGCGGGTTTGCGGTAACCTTGACGATCGGCCTGATCGCCAACGTGTTCACGGCCGTGTTTGTTTCGAAGGTGATTTTCGATTACGAGTTGTCGGGCCGCCGGCAGTTGGTGGAACTAAGTATATGATGCGGCGGGTTGTGGGTTTTAGGTTGTGGGTGGTGTCAAGCCGTTCGGACCGTTTGCGGCGCGTAGGCCACAACCCATCACCCACCACCCACCACCGTCCCAGGGCCGCGGCGGCCATGGGAACAAAATAGAAAGAGCCGGTGTCCAAGTCATGTTAAGCACCGGTATGGCGTAACTCCGATGCAAATCTTTAAGAACACGAATTTCGACTTCCTCCGGTACAAATGGCCTTTCATTGGCGCCTCCCTGGTGCTCTCGGTGGCAGGCATCAGCAGCATCATTCTCCACGGCGGGCTGCGCTACGGCATCGACTTCAAGGAAGGCACGCAGATGACCGTGAAGTGGAACGGCACTCCTCCCGAGGACAAGATCCGCGCGGCGCTGTCCAAGAGGATCAACGGTGAAGTGAGCGTGCAGCCGTTCACCGATATCGGCGCCCGGGACGAGATCGTCATCGGCAGCGAGCGCATGGGCGAGCAGCAGTTGGCCGCCGCGCGCAAGGCCATGCAGGATACGCTCGAAGCCTCGTTCGGCGACCCGCAGAGCGGCAAGCTGGACTTTAACAACGCTGGCGCCAGCGAAATTGCGGACCGCCTCACGGTACCGCTGCAGCAGGCCGGCGTGCAGCTATCGGACCAGCAACTCCAGAATCTGGCCGAGAATATGCGCAAATTTCGCGATACGCCGCCGCGCTCGGGCCTGCTCACCAGCCTCGATCAACTAGCGGCCGTGCCCGGCGTAACACCTGCTATTATTAGCGTACTCAAACAGCAATGCTACCTGGCGCCATTTTCGATTCAGCAGGTGCAAATGGTCGGCCCCAAGGTGGGCGGGGAGTTGCGCACCAAGGCGCTGCTGGCCACCCTTTACGCGCTGGGTGGAATGTTGGTATATATAGCGTTTCGCTTCGAGTGGATTTATGGCGTAGCGGCGGTGGTGGCGTGCTTCCACGATACGATTATCACGATCGGGTTGTTCTCCCTGTTCAACAAGGAGATCACGCTCACGGTCATCGCGGCCCTGTTGACGCTGGTCGGCTATTCGATGAACGATACGATCGTGATCTTCGACCGTATCCGCGAGAACATCAAGCTGCTGCGCCGGGAGCCGCTCGAATCCCTGATCAACAAGAGCGTGAACCAGACGTTGAGCCGGACGGTGATGACCTCCGGTCTAACGTTCCTGACCGTGGTGGCGCTGTTCCTGTTCGGCGGGCCGGTGCTGCACGGATTTTCTTTTGCGCTGGTAGTAGGTATTATTATCGGTACGTACTCTTCGGTTTTCGTGGCCAGCCCCATTGTGCTCTTCTGGCACAACTGGGCGGACCCCCGGAAGAGAACGGCGCCGGTGCCGGTGGCGGCTCCCAAAGCCCCGCAGCCGGCCAGAAGGACGTCGACCAAAGCCGTGAAATAGCAAAGTTAGGAGGATTTTATGTTTGAGCAAACATTCGTGGATGGAGGCAAGACGCGCAAGAGCTGGACGGTGCTGGTTTCCTTCATCGCCCAGATCCTGGTGATCGTGGTTGCCATCCTGATCCCGATGATCTATTTCGATGCCTTGCCCAAGAGCCAGCTGACCAGCTTCCTGGTGGCGCCGCCTCCGCCCCCGCCGCCTCCTCCTCCGCCGGCCGCGGCTCCGCCCAAGGTTGTAAAAGTCATCCCGCGCCAGTTTGACGCCGGCCGCCTGATGGCGCCCAAGGCCATCCCCAAAGAAGTGGCCATGATTAAGGAAGAAGAGCTGCCTCCGCCGTCCGCTGGCGGTGTGGTCGGTGGCGTTCCCGGCGGCGTGCCGGGTGGCTCGGCTGGCGGCATCATTGGCGGCATCATCGGATCGGTCCCCACGGCTGCTCCGCCGCCTCCTCCGCCGCCGGTGAAGGTTGAAAAGCCTGCGACACCGCAGCGCATCCGTGTGGGCGGCCAGGTGCAAGCGGCCAAGCTGATGCGCCAGCCCCGCCCGGTCTATCCGCCCCTGGCCAAGCAGGCGCGCATTTCGGGTCACGTGATCCTGAACGCGATCATCGGCAAGGATGGTACGATTCAGAATCTGACACTCGCCAGCGGACACCCTTTGTTGGTGCCGTCCGCCATGGAAGCGGTGAAGCAGTGGGTCTATCAGCCGACGCTCCTGAACGGAGAGCCGGTAGAAGTGGTAACTCAGATTGACGTGAATTTCACGTTGAGCCAGTAGCAGCGTTAAACTAATTCAACTCGCAGGAGAACAGGACAATGCTTTTGCAAGCTGCAGATTTGGGCGTTTTTACTCTTACAGGAACAGGGCCCCATTGG
Organism: Bryobacterales bacterium; assembly: GCA_963818855.1. GTDB lineage: Bacteria > Acidobacteriota > Terriglobia > Bryobacterales > Bryobacteraceae > Bog-159. Next base: position 282,709 of record CAWFUH010000005.1, read on the forward strand.
ATGGGACCCGCGCTCCTTGTGGGCACAGATGGGTGTTCCCGCCAAGCTGGTGGTGATCCTGCTGTTTCTGATGTCGGCGTGGTCGATCGGCGTCATGATCGACCGTTTGCTCGCGTACAGCGCCGCGCGCAAACAATCGCGCGCGTTCGCGCCGGCCGTGGCGGGCGCATTGAAGGAAGGCAAGCTGGATGAAGCCATCAAGATTGCCGACCGTTACAAGAAGAGCCACCTGGCGAAAGTGGTGGTGGCGGGACTGCAGGAGTTTCAGGCTCACCAGATGAGTTCGGAAATTTCGGGCGAAGACATCGAGGCGTCGCAACGCGCTCTGGAACGCGCCGAAGCCATCGTGCATGCCGAACTGAAGCGCGGCATCAGCGGCTTGGCGACCATCGGTTCGACGGCGCCCTTCGTGGGACTGTTCGGAACGGTGGTGGGCATCATCAACGCGTTCAAGGGCATTTCGACGGAGAAGACCACTGGTCTGGGCGCGGTGGCCGGCGGTATTTCCGAAGCGCTGGTGACCACGGCTATCGGACTGTTCGTGGCCATCCCGGCGGTCTGGATGTTCAACTACTTCACGGGCAAGATTGAAGCGTTCGACGTGGAGATGGGCAACTCCAGCTCCGAGTTGATCGACTACTTCTTGAAGCGTTCCCAGCGCGCCGCGGCGAAGAGGTAGGGCAGGTTTTAACCTGCCATGCGGGACAGGTTTCGGCTTGTCCGGTTGGAAGGCGAGTTGAATCGAGGTGTCCCGGTCCTCCGGCCGGGGCACTTCGGACGCAAGCCTGGAGTGGAGGTTTAACAATGTCGGTAATTATGAAGCAACAATCCCCGCCGCCGGTGGCCGATATCAACGTCACTCCCATGGTGGACGTGATGCTGGTGCTGCTGATCATCTTCATGGTCATCACGCCTATGTTGTCGAAGGGCGTCAGCGTGGATATGGTGAAGACGGTGAACCCGGTCTCCATGCAGGCCGCCGATAAGAGCGATGCCATCATCGTTGCGGTCACGCGCGATGGCCGCACTTATCTCAATACCACGCAGATGGCCGCCGATCAGCTACCGGGCAAAGTGAAAGATATGCTGACGAACCGCTTGGATAAGATGTGCTACATCCGGGCGGATTCTCGCGCAAAGTACGAGAAGGTGGTCGACGTAGTGAACAACCTGCGTGCCGCTGGCGTCGATCAACTCGGCCTGCTCACCGAGCAGTTGCAACAGAAGAAGGGTAAACCGGCCACAGCTACGCCGGTGGGGCAGTAAGGCCAAACGATAGCCGGAACGAACTAAGGAGTAATTTATGGCAATGGCATTAGGCGGTAAGGGCGGTGCGATGTCCAACATCAATATGACGCCCATGATCGACGTCCTCCTGGTATTGATCATCATTTTCATGGTGATTACGCCGCTGACGCCGAAAGGTTTGGAGGCCCTGGTGCCGCAGCCGCCTCCGCCGGGCACGCCGCCCGCTTCGGATACGCGCACCGTGGTTATCGTGGTGAATAAGGACAAGACCTACATGATCAACCAGGAGCCCACGCCGGAAGCGAATCTGGGTGCGCGGTTGGAAGAGATCTTCAAGACGCGCGCGGAACGGGTGGTGTTCGTTAAGGGCGACCCCGACCTGGAATTCCAGTACGTGGCCAAGGCCATCGATATGGCGCACGGTGCGGGAATCGATAAGGTGGGGCTGATGACGCCGCAAATGGAGGCTGGACAGTAATGAAACGCAAAGCCGTTGTGGTGCTGGCGGTCGCCGCGATGACGGTGTTCGCCACCAGTTGCGAAAAGCTGAAAGCGCGCGATCAGTTGAACAAGGGCGTGCAGGCTTTCAAGAGTGCGCAGTACCCCCAGGCGGTGGAACATTTCAAGACGGCCGTACAGTACGATCCCGGCTTCTCCACGGCCCGGTTGTATCTGGCGACGGCTTACATGCAGCAGTATATTCCGGGAGCCGAATCGCCAGAAAACATGCAGATGGCTAACGCGGCCTACGATCAGTTCCAGCGGGTTCTGGCCCAGGACCCCAAGAACGAGTTAGCCGTCGCTTCCATCGCCTCGCTGCTGTTCAACGAAAAGAAGCTGGATGACGCCCAGCAGTGGAACCAGAAGCTGATCGCCCTCAACCCCAAAGCCAAGGATGCATACTATACGCTGGGCGTGATTGCCTGGACCAAGGCCTTGGTGACGGATGGGGAAGCCAGGGCTCACCTGAACATGAAGCCCGAGGATCCAGGGCCGCTGAAGGATAAGAAGGTTCGCGTCGAGGTGGCCGCGAAGAATGGTCCGCTGGTTGACGAAGGCATCAAGGACCTGGACAAAGCCCTGCAGATCGACCCCGATTACGCGGACGCCATGGCATACGAGAACCTGCTGTATCGCCAGAAGGCGGACCTGGAAGACAGCACGGAGGCCTATAAGGCGGACATCGAGAAGGCCAACGACTACTTCCAAAAGACCATCGATACCAGGAAGGCCAACGCGGAGAAGAAGGCTCCCACCGGCGGTATCACGACCGACGCGCAGTAACGAAGACTTCTTGACCACGGATGGACACAGATAAACACAGATAAGATTGGAAGTTATCTGTGTGCATCTGTGTCCATCTGTGGCTTCCTTTGCCTTGCATTCAGTGCGGCACCACTGTAATCTAACTGTAACGGCTGTTTCCTGGGTCGCTGATGCATGCGTTGATTCCCGCTGTCCTGCTATTTGCGATTCTGGCCTTTCTGGTCCCCGGCGTCCAAAACCGCACACGCTCCCTGTTCGACGCGCGACCCGTTCTGCTGCTCGCCGTGCCCACTACTTTGACGCTGCTCTTTTGCTGGCTGGCGTATACCGCTGATGCTTTCACGTTGCCATTGGCGCTGCTGGTGCTGGCGTACACGTTCGCGCCTGCGCTGCTGGCATTGCTGCAAGGCCCTGGTGGACGCCCCACCTGGCTCGATTTTGCCATTATCCTGATGCTCTGGCTGCCCCTCGAATTTTCGGCGGGGCAGCATCTGATACCCAAGCCCGCGCAAGGATTCTTGCACAGCGTGGCTTACGGGATCGCCATCCTGCTGGGCCTCACGATTTTTCTGGGTTTCCGGCGGCTGCCGGATATGAAGTTCAACCTGCCTTCGGCGCGCGATCTGGGTTACGGCGCCGCGGCATTCGTGCTGTGCGCGCCGGTACTGATCGCCGGCGGACGGCTGCTCGGTTTCATCCCGCCGTTTCACGCGCCCGTGCATCTTTCGGCGGGCGGCATTGCTGCTAGCATGGGCCGTACATTCGGGCTCATTTTCGTGGGTACCGCGCTGCCCGAAGAGATCCTGTTTCGTTCGTTGATCCAGAACTGGCTGATTCAGCGCTTCGGTTTCACCATCCGTGTGCTGGTGGTGGCGGCGTTCATATTCGGCTGCGCGCATTTGGATAACGGGCCGCAGCCCCTGCCGAATTGGCGATACATGATCCTGGCCACCATCGCCGGCTTCGCCTATGGCCTGGCGTTTCAGAAGTCCGGCAGCGTGTTTTCGTCGGTGACCTGTCACGCCCTGGTGGACGCCACCAAGCACATTTTCTTTTGAGCGGAGACGTATATGACCCGCCGGCAAAAATGGATCGCCGCTGAAGCCGCCGCCGCTTTCGCTTTGATCATGCTGTATATCTGGCTCCTGCGCTTCACCGCTCCGCGCGCCTGGATCTTCATTTTGGGCTTTTTTGTGGCGTCGCATATCCTGCACGGCGAACGGACCGCCCACCTGGGTTTCCGTCGCGTCAATTTCCGGGAATGCGCCGAAACACTGGCGCCGGCGCTGCTGTTGCTGGTGCTGTCGCTGCTGGCCGCCGGAATGCTCCTCGAAACCATTCGTCCCATCAGCCTGGAATACGGATTGATGTGCCTGCTGGCGTATTGTCCCTGGGGCCTGTTTCAGCAATACCTGCTGAACGGATACATCGCCAATCGCCTGCTGGCGGTGTTCTCGGCGCGATATGTGCCATTGATGGCCGCGTCCCTATTCGCCGGCGCACATCTGCCTAACTGGTTCCTGATGGCTGTTACGTTTGTGACCGGCTATTACAGCACGAAGATCTTTATGCGCTACCGCAATATCTATTTCCTGGGCCTGGCACACGCAGTGATCGGGACTGTGCTCTTCGTGGTGATTCCGGACTCAATCAGTCATCACCTGACGATTGGGCCAGGCTTCTTTCTGCGGTAGCATTGTTTCCTTTTGTGGCGCACGCTTCAGCGTGCGCCACAGAGGCACACAGTCACATGGGCAAAGAGGCACCGGGGCGCAGAACCGAACGGGCGATTCTCGAAAGCGGACACTTATGCCGTAAGCGATCCCTTTGCAGTTAATCGTTTCAGTCACTTGCCCTGCCACAACGAAGGGACCTCCACCTGCCCTCCAGACCTCGGAATGGTCACACTCCTGAAGGATTTGCGCTACTCCTTCCGCATCTTGTGCAAGGTGCCCGGCTTCACCGTGATAGCGCTGCTGGTTCTCGCGCTGGGCATCGGCGCGAACACCGCTATCTTCAGCGTGGTCAACTCCGTCGTGCTGCGTCCCCTGCCCTACCCCGGCGCCGATCGCCTGGCTATGATCTGGGAAACGGATTTGAAGGACGGCATCAAGAGCGAAGGGCCGTCCGCGCCGAATTTCCTCGACTGGAAGGAACAGAGCCAATCCTTCGAAGACATGGCCCTACTCGAGGTCGGTACCGGCACCGTTACCGGTGTGGGCGAGCCGGAGCAGGTGACCGGGCTGCGCGTGACCACGAATTTTCTGTCGATGCTCGGAGCGCGTACCATTCTGGGGCGCGACTTTACCGCGGCCGAAGGCGCCGGCCAGGCGCGTTACCCGGTCGCTGTGCTCGCGAACGGGTATTGGAAGCGCCGCTTCGCATCCGACCCGCGCGTCATCGGCCGAGTGTTCATCATGAACAGCGAGCCCTATACCGTGATTGGGGTGCTCGCGCCGGATTTCTACCATCCTCTGCCCACCGATCTTTACGTGCCCTGGCCGATCGTGCAACTGCGCGCCAAGAACCGCGTAGACCACGATTTCGGCGTCATCGCGCGGGTCAAGCCGGGCATCACCATGGCCCAGGCGCAGGCCGAGTTGAGCACCATCGCGCGCCGCATCGATGCGCAAACGTCCCGGCTGGCAGGTTGGGATGTGACCGTGGTGGGGATGAAGCAGGCGCTCTTCGAATACATCCGGCCCGCGCTGCTGTTGCTGCTGGGGGCAGTAGGACTCCTGCTGCTGTTGGCGTGCGTGAACGTAGCCAGCCTGTTGCTGGCGCGCGTCACCAGCCGCCGCAAAGAACTGGCTATTCGCGCGGCATTGGGTGCGCCGCGCGGCCGCCTGATTGCGCAGATTCTCAGTGAAAGCCTGGTGCTTTCGCTCGCCGGAGGTGCACTGGGCGTGTTCGTCGCCCTATGGGGCGTCGACCTGCTGAGCGCGGTCCTGCCCAACACGCTGCCGATGGCGGAGGCCGGCGCCGAGATCGTGCGGCCCGCAATTGCTGTGGATGCCCGCGCGCTGGTCTTCGCGCTGCTGATCTCCATCGGCGCCGCCCTGGTTTTCGGACTGATACCGGCGCTGTATGTGGCCCGCGCCGACGTGAACGACGCGTTGAAGGAAGGTGGCCGAACGTCTTCCGCATCAGCTGGCCGCACGCGGGTTTGGAGTTGGCTGGTGGCGGGTGAGGTGGCTCTCGCCAGCATGCTGCTGATCGGTGCGGGGCTTGCCATGAAGAGCTTCGTAAATCTGCAACACGTGAACCCGGGCATACGGCCCGATCATGTCTTGACGTTTCGCATGCGGCTGCCCACCGACAACTTGTACAAGAGCGATCGCGACCAGGCTGATTTCTACCGGCGCTTACTCGCCAAGGTGGACCAGATCCCCGGCATTCAGTCCGCCGGCCTGAGCGATGTGCTTCCGCTCGGCGAACAAAACGACCGGGAGTATTTCACTATTGAAAATCGCCCGCTGCCGCCGGGGCAGGAACTGGTTGCCGACTTTCGGCGTATCAGCCCGACGTATTTAAGTACGATGGGAATCCCGCTGCTGCGGGGGAGAACGCTCTCCGCGCGCGATGTGCGCGACGCGCCGCCAGTGATCCTGATCGACGAGACACTCGCGCACCAGTGTTGGCCCCACCAGAATCCGCTCGGCCAGCGCATGCGGTTGTGGGGTGAATTCCGGGAAGTGGTTGGCGTGGTGGGCCAGGTGCGCCATTATGGCCTGGAAAAACAGCCGCAGCCTACCATCTACGCTCCCTATGAGCAGATGACGGACAAGGCCATGGCGCTGGCCGTGCGCACCACCATGGATACGCCGGCCGTGGTGAAAGCCGTGAAGCAGGCGGTGTGGTCCGTCGATCGCGGCCAGCCGGTGTTTCAGATTCGCAGCATGGACGATTATATTTCGCTGTCGGAAACCGCGCCGCGCATCTCGACTGTACTGCTGCTGGTTTTCGCGAGCATCTCGGTGCTGTTGGCCGCGCTCGGGATTCATGGCGTCATTTCCTACGGGGTCGCCGCGCGCACGCGGGAATTCGGAATTCGCATTGCGTTGGGCTCCACACCAACTCAAGTAAAGGCGCTGGTAATCCGGAACGGTCTCAAGACCGCCATCATCGGCCTGATGGCCGGAATGGCCGGCGCCGCCGCGCTGGCGTCGGCACTGCGCACGCTGCTGTACGGGGTAGCGCCGCTCGATCCTGCCGTGATGGCCGGAGTCGCGGCGTTGCTGCTCACGGTGGCGCTAATCGCGAACTATATTCCGGCGCGGCGCGCGACGCGCATCGATCCCATGGAGGCGCTGCATCAGGAGTAAGTGACTTCGCGTGTTTCCGGCGTGGAGTCCAAAATCACTTTCGACGCATCCTTGACGAGAAATAGGTAGCGCAACAGGAGCCGGACGGCACGTGTGCCGATACCACGGTTTCAGAGGCTGACTTCACCGATGAACTGGTCAATACCATGGATACTGCAGGCCCGCCCTCCGTCTGTTGTCGCGTAGAACTGCGGCTAGCAGACTTTCCGAAATCATCAGCAGTCTTGCGAAATCATCAGCAAGCCGCCTACAGGCGATCGCCGTTTGTTGTTCGAGAACGGGGCGGCCGCCTTCGAGGCGCCCCGATTACGCTCAGCATTCGATCCCAAGAAGATGTTCCGCGTTTCCATGCGCGATCCGCTCCCTATCGGCGCTGCTTACAGGCAGTTGGTCCAAGAACGCTCGTGCCTGCGCCATCGATGCATATGGGTGGTCCGCTGAAAACATAATCCGGTCGACACCGACTTGAAGCATCAGGTCGAGGAACGTCGACGTGAAGTTGAATCCGCTGAACGTGTAGTGCACATTCTCGCGAAGATAGGCACTTATTGGGCGCTTAAGTTTCGTCATAGCAATCGGCATGACATCAAGTCTTTGCATCATGGCGGGCAACGCCTCTCCCATGTGGCCGATCACAATCTGGAGTTTTGAGTATTGATCGAATACTCCCCCGAGGATGAGGCGGATAACATGGATCGCGGTCTCGATGTGCCAACCCCAACCCGCGCCCGCGAGCAGCTCAGTGATTATTGGCGAGAAACCTCCATACGATGCTTCAATCACCGGTCTTGGAGGCTGCGTGGGGTGGAGGTAGATGGGAACGTTCAGCGCTTCCGCGCATTCGAGGATTGGCCAGAAGAACTTGTCATCGAGATAGCGTCCCCGATTATGACCGTTGATGATCGCTCCTTTGAAACGGTGTTCACGGACCATCCGCTCCAATTCTCCGGCAGATTTGTCCGGCGTTGCGGTGGGGAGCGCAGCAAATCCGGCAAAGCGTGCCGGATTCTTCTTGACGGCATCGGCGAGAAAATTATTGGCCTCAACGGCAAGCGCCATAGCGTCGGCCGCCTCGATCTGCTCGGTACCGGGAGAAGTGAGCGATAGCACCTGCATATCGATCCTTGCCACATCCATCTCCGATATCCTTTTCTCGCCAACGTCGCAGAGCTGTTCAAGGAGCTTTTCGGCGGCCCCTCCAAATTTCAGAGCTTGTGCTTTGAGTGCGCGCCCCGGACCATCGAAGAAGCCCGGACTTGCGAAATGCTCTTCAAGAGTTATGGTTCGCATGGTGATTCGTGAATGTCAGGACTTAGCACCCTCTTACACTTCCCGATGACCCCTAAATAAAGGCGTCCGATAATGTCACGAGGTTATCAGCTAAGTCGCGAAATCAAACCGGCTGTCCCGTAGGAGGAATTCGCCCTTTCCTGATAGAGCCACTCTAAGCGGCGCGGCGCGAAGCCAAGCTCGCGCTTGGCCTTCGCATTGGATGCCCCACGCAGGCGGTTTGCATAATAGACCGAGTCGCCGCCGGCATTGACCAGCGCATCCGGCTCGCTCAAATGCAACGGGGGAGGCGCACCCATGGCGGCCGCGAACGCCGGCAGCCAGACCGAGAGCGTTGACGGGTCATCATCGACGGCGTTGTAGATGCCTGGCGCGGATGCCAAGGCTGCCACGGTGGCTGCGGCGGCATCCGCCACATGCACCCAAGACCAGACTCCGCTGCCCGGTTCGATGACTGGATAGCTGCGCGCGCGCACTTGGTTGGCAATGTCGCCGCCTTCGGTGAACCACGTGCCAGGCCCGTAGAAGAATCCATAGCGCAGCGCCACGCCTTCGATGCCGCGCGCACCGATAACCCGCTTCTCGATCTGCGTGTAGGTCCGTGCACTGCCGGCCACGGCGGGTGAAGCGTCCACTGCCAGCGGTTCGCTCTCCGTCGCGAGCCCTTCGCCTGGCGCATAAAAGAAGCCGCAGGATTGCACGAGGTAGCGCCGCGCGCCGGCGGCGATGGCGGCGTTCTGCAAGTTCTGCCCGCCTTCCAGCCGCAGCCGGCGGTCGCGCTCCGAGGCGGCGTGCATCTCCTCATGCGTATAGTGCTCGGGCAAGGATGTGAGTTCTTCGATGACGGCATGCGGGCGGACACTCCTCACGGCTGCTTCGACCGCCAGTCCGTCAAGCGCGTTGGCGATGACACCTTGGGCGCCGTTATGGCGCAGCATTTCCAGGCCTCGGTCGGAAGTAGTCATCCCCACAACGTCATGCCCCGCTGCGGCCAGCGCCGCAATAAGCGGGCGGCCGATGGCGCCGGTAGCTCCTGCCACAAATACCTTCATGGCAGTGAGATGCCCCGTGCCTGGGGATTGCTTCGGTAGAAGGGCTGTCCGCCAATGAATCTGTAACCTTGAATACCTTTTTCCCAACTACGAGACGCACGGCGCACAGGTGGAGCGGCAGGGCTGCGCGCTTATCCTGGCCGACACGTCGCCGGAGGGGATTGGCGAGGCGTTGATGTTCATTTCTATAGGACGCGTCAGGCCGCACTTCACTTTAGGCGCTCTGTCACGCTTTCAGCCCGTCCAGACGGGCCTTTCACGCATGTCGCGAAATGATCCAAAGGATCAGGTGCGACATAAAACCAAGTGACTGCCGGACGCTCGGCCCGGCACGCAGACGCAGAATATGACCATTCCGAAACCGGCCCTGCCGTCAAAACTGACCGGACTAATTCTCCGAGGTCTGGAAAATTATGCCATCGCCTTGTGAAAGCCTGCGGAGGCACCACTACCCCGATCTCCTCGGAGAATGGTTCGCCAATCGGGCTAGTGTCCTGAAGAATAACGTCAAAGGTGGCCGGCGTGTCGATCCCCAGATCGAAGTTCAAGGTCCCGGTGGTGCGGCTGAGCTTGGCGCTGAACCCCAAGCCACAGCCGGAGCGTGCCCAGTCTGAACTGCATCGGATTCCGTGAACTACAGCGCGCGGTCCGGTCCTGGCGTGGTCTAGTTGGGAGCGCTATGCGGAGTTAGCACGGGATACTGGCTAATGGTCCCGACGGTAGCGATCCGGCCGATCTTGACGCCGTAGAAATCCGCGAACCACAGCGCGCCGTCGGGCCCCGCGGTGATCCCGCTGAATGAACTTGGGCCCACCAGGATAGGTACTCGGTGATGATCCCGGCTCGGAATACGGCCGCGCTTCCTGGATCGGTTGGAGTGCGGTCACTCACGGTTGCGCTCACCGTATGATTTTGGGAAGGCCGAATATGAATGAGCTCTTTCTGACTGTGCTGATCTGGGTTGTGGCCGCTGGCGCTAACTAGCCGGGGCCAGCAGAGGCAGGACGCAACGACAGGCACAACTGGGCGAGATGAGGTCGCACGGGGCAGGTAGATCGTGGAAGACGTGGCGATGTGCGAACAGTGACACGCGCCGCGACGAAAATGGCAAACCCGGCTAGGGGAACTGGCTCATGGGTGGGCCGTTCAAATTAGGCCTAGCTATCCAGCACCGAACTGGGCGCTGAAGGTACCGCGAATTGCGGGTGAACCGCCGGGAACCAAGGCAGATTTCATAAAGCTGCTAACCACCGGAATCGCGCGCACCGGACAGCCCCCGAGACACGTTGCGAAAGGATGGTTTCGATGAGGGCCGCCTCATCCGCTGAAGTACTTTCATGTCTGCGAAGACGTACCAGTCGGTATGGGCATTGGCGTTCCAGTAAGACAACCACACCCATGTCGACTAAAATGGACAACTCTTCCAGATCTCTAACGCACAGCAGTGCCTGCTTAGCGTCGCACGTGCGGTAAAAGTGTCGGGGTTCCATAAAGAAAACATCGGTGCGGTCATAGACCCTAGTGCTTCACGGCGATGGCGGAAATTTCGATCTTTGCCCCGCCGATCAAACCCGCAACCTGTACGGTGGCTCGCGCTGGTTTGGGGTTTGGCATGAGCTTCTTGTAGACATCGTTCATCTTGGGGACGTCGTTCAAGTCCGTGACATAAACCGTCACGGATGTGATGTCCGTCATCTGAAAGCCCGCTTTCTTGACTATTTTTTCGATTGCGGCAATCGCATTTGTAGTTTGTTGGGTGATATCGGTCCCCGTGAATTTGCCGTTCGAGTCGGGCCCTTGCTGGCCTGCGACGTAGAGGGTATTGCCCGCCACATACCCATTGCTAAAGGGCATGCCGTCCTTGAAGTCGATGGCGACGTTTTGAGCAAAAGCACTGGCCAACGCGCAAAACGACAGCATGCCCATCGACCACAGGCGCCGCTGGATTGTATGGCAATTTTTCTCTTTCGTAATTGATCTCATAGTGAATGAGCTTATCATGTGTCTGACTTCAGAATTGGACCGCCCTCACTGGAGAGGAAGGAACAATGAGCCCGTTTGGGGATTCCGCATATGGTAAATGTATTCCATGGATCAGTTTTACAACCATGATCTCGCAGAATGCAGGGTTTGGGAGCAGTAGTGGTGGTGGTGCTTTAAAGGCCTTTGAATCAGGCACATCAATGGAGGAGATTGTTATGAAGATCGACACTCGACGCCGGTACCTCAATAAAATCGCGACAATGATGGCGGCCGTGACCGGAGCCCCGATTCTTTTCGCTCAGCAGCCTCCGTCTGCGGGTACTCCATCGACCAGCTCTCCTGGGGATCGGTCTCGCCGCGACAATCACACACACAATGGAGTCTATTACTTCTCCGGCACTGGTTCCAATGACGGCTACCCGAAAGACGATCACGTTCTCGTAACGGACCCATTCGAGAAGCACGTCACCCGAGCAATGGATGCACTTAAGAAATCGGTTGAGCGCGCAGGATGCACGATGGACAGTATCATCCATCTGGAAGTTTTTCTGTGTCTTCCTCACGCCGACATTGTCCAGATGCCTACGGGTAAAGCTCGGTTCGACGCGCATAAAGCGCAGTACGATGCCCTGAACAAAATCTACGGGACTTACTTCAGCCCCGGCAAAACTCCGTCCCGCGCCTGCATGGCTGTCGAGTGGATTCCTGGCGATTCCCTGATCGAAATCGTTGGAAGCGCATTGGTTGTCTCTCCGACGCCAGCCGGGTAACTTTGTCATCGAATGGCAATCTCGTGCGCCTTGCACTGCGGCGCGGGCCGAACTTCGGATCACAACGTCCGGTGGCGGGGTCTGGGCGCCAACTGCGCCTATCAGTGCTGTGTGGCCAGCCCGCTGTAGCCGCGACCAACCTTACAACATAGCGAGCCGGGACCACAATGCAATTGCACGCTTCTATCAGTTGATCACCAAGTTAGTCTAGGCAGAGGGGATCTGGTGAGATCGTGCCGTTGCCGCCAGTGCGCGCACTGACTGCCAAACCACCTACCAGTCGTAACCGCCGAAGTATCCACAACGAGAGTTGGCTTTGTGCCGGTAGGAATCGCAACCGCTCCGGCCGCAGCGCCACCGCACGAAACTGGCGAGGCTGAGCTTCATCGGCCTGCGATAGAAAGGACCGTGCCGCGTGGTGAAGTCGCCGCGGCGGGTCCGGCGCGATGTCCGCTTTCGGACTGCGCTGTTCAATTGCGAACGGCGGAAGTTGGTGAGTTAGGCAACGGGCATCGATCGCCGATCGCGGGCGACCCGACGAAAAACCCGGGCGAATCAGCCAAATCCAGGGCGAATTGGCGGTATGCCGACTACACTGGCATCGCCGACAACGGGAAGACGATCCATCTCGTTCACGTATACGAGCGCAGGGGAGGGGACCGAGGTTTGCGGCCTACTGGGTGAGCGCGAGCGAACAGGTGGACACAGTGTACGTGGTGCGGGTGCGGCGGTATGAAGGTGACGGGCTTTCGATTATCTCTTCTGCAGAAGGAGTCACGAAGAACGTAAAGTTCAATGGCAAGGATTATCCGAACGCAGGCTCGGGAGAGAAAACTTTGTCGTCGGCGCAGCGGGTTAACGAAAGGATGGTAGAGCTGACGGACAAGATCGGCGGGAAGGTCGTAAATACGGAGGAGATCAGTGTTTCCAACGATGGGAAGACCTTGACGATGACAATACACGCGCCGGGACGGAGCGAGCCGAATGTGCTGGTGTTCGAAAGGGACTGAAATCCGCGTGCTCGAACGGCGAATGAGCCGGTTGGAATCACATTCAACCCGCCGAATTACGCGCCGCAGTCGCTTACCGCCAGCTTCGGAGGGCTGGGTTTGCTGCTCGCATCCATTGGACTGTACGCCGTAATAAGCTAAGAGATGCTGAGGAGTGTAACGGCCCTTGAACACCAGCAGAATATTTGGGATGGTCCCGTGTATCATTTTCACCACCGCCGCGCTTGCGTTTTGCCAGGCGGATGCACCGCAGGCTAACGCTCCGCCGCCGAAATACGATCCTGTTTCCGTAGCGCGAGGAAAGGAGACCTTCGTGGGCGCCTGCGGCTTCTGTCACGGTTCGAATGCCAAAGGGGGCGAGAAAGGCCCCGACTTGCTGCGCTCCGTGATTGTTCTGGACGACGAGAACGGCAAGACCATCGGGCCGGTGATCCTCAGAGGGCGCCCCGACAAAGGCATGCCCCGATTTCCATACTCGGCGCAGCAGATCGCCGACATTTCGAACTTCCTGCACAACGCCATTAACAGCGCAATCGATCGCGATAGCTACCGGATTCTGAACATCGTGACGGGCGATGCACGGCTCGGCAAAGCCTATTTTGACGGCGCCGGACAATGCGTGTCCTGCCACTCGGTGGACAAGGACCTGAAAGGCATAGGCGCCAAGTATGAGCCGGTCACACTGCAGGGCAAGTTTCTGCAGCCGGATTCAAACTGGAGTGAAGGCACTCCGCCGCAGAGCGTGAGTGCTGTCTCAGTAACCGTCACTCTACCCTCGGGTGAATCTTTCACAGGCGTTCCCCTGAACTATGACGACTTCAACGTCGCCCTCCGTGATCCCAACGGCGCGTATCGTTCCTTTAAGCGCCGCAACAAAGATATGCCGCGTGTCGAGATTCACAACCGCCTGCAATTTCATCTCGACCTGCTAACTCATATAAGTGATACGGATATTCATAACCTGACGGCCTACCTGGTGACTCTCAAATGAAATGCAGCTTTCTTATTCCCGCGCTTTTAATTGCGCTTCTTCCGCCATCCATCCATGGGCAGATTCTCGATCCGGTGTTGCTTACCAAGCCTGCGACCGATGCCTGGCCCACTTACCACGGCGATTATTCCGGACGCCGCTTCAGTACACTTAGTCAGATCAATCAGTCTAACGTCAAGCAGATGACGCTTGCCTGGATCTTCCGCATCAAAGTAGGCATCACTCCTAACGCAATCGTCGGCGGTGAGGGGCCAGTGCCTCAAGGTCCGCCGGGCGACCCCGGTGTGTCTACCATCAAAGCCACTCCGCTCATGGTGAACGGCATCCTGTATTTCTCGACTCCGGACAATGCCTGGGCCGTAGACGCGAGATCCGGCCGCGAGATCTGGCACTTCACCTGGAAAACAAAAGGCGGTATTCACATCGGCAACCGCGGCATGGGCATGTATGGAAACTGGCTGTTCTTCGAAACGCCAGATAACTATCTGGTCTCCCTCGACGCGCGTACCGGAGAAGAGCGATGGCACAAAGAAATCGCCGACGTGAAGCAGGAGTACTTCTCTACGCCGGCCCCGATCATCGTAGGAAACCATGTACTGGTAGGAACCGGAGGCGATTCATTGGACGTGCCCGGCTTTCTGGAATCGCACGATCCCGAAACCGGCGAGATGCAGTGGAAGTGGTGGAGCGCGCCTCTGAAGCGAGGCGACCCGGGATTCGAAACGTGGCCCGATGAGTACTCCATGCGTCATGGCGGCGGCATGACTTGGCTACCGGGCACCTATGACCCCGGCCTGCACCTTTACTTTCTCGGGACAGGCAACCCGAACCCAGTTTTGACCGGTCGCAGCCGCAAAGGCGACAATCTGTACACCTGCTCTATCGTTGCCCTGAACGTGGACACCGGCAAACTCGCGTGGTACTTCCAACCTTCACCGCACGACACCCACGATTGGGACGCTGCGCAGACTCCAGTCCTTATCGATGCTGAGATCGACGGCAAACCCCGCAAGCTACTCGCGCAAGCGAATCGCAACGGCTATTTCTTCGTGCTGGATCGCGTCACAGGTCAGAACATTGTTACTGCGCCGATGATTCAGACCATGAACTGGTCGAAGGGCATTTCGCCCAATGGCCAACCAATACCGGATCCGGGTAAGGAAGCTACTGTCGATGGAGTTTTGGTCTCACCTCCCACAGGGGGTGCGACTAACTGGCCGCCTCCCAGTTACGACCCGGAGACGGGCCTGTTTTATGTAGGCACCTCTCAATCATTCAGTATGTTCTACCTCACCGACACCGATCCTCATCCCGAAGGTTGGGGCGCGGCGGAGCGCGATGCCGGCTATTATGGCGGCGATCTGGAAGCTATCGATATCAAGACCGGTAAGATTGTATGGGATCATCACTACCCGTTCGGCGGCGGACCCGTGGGTATCCTGACCACGGCGGGTAAGTTACTCTTTGCCGGCGACGGGTCACAACACCTGGTGGCTTTTGATCCGGCGGACGGCAGCATCCTATGGCATGCCGGCCTGGCCGACGATCTTAGCAATGGGCCTGAGACTTACCTGCTGGACGGCCAGCAATACGTGGTTGCCGGCGCGGGCGATCAATTATACGTGTTTACCGTTGAGCCTTGAACAACCGGTGTCGAAGCCTGTGCCACCAGGTCACGTGGCGGTCGCCGTTGCCAGGTAGGGTGATGAGGCGGCACCGAGACGCTTGCAGGCAAGCAGGCCCCCCGGTTTAACCTGGCAAAACATCCGTTGAGGCGAACCGGGAACGCGCCAGCCAAGCACGTATTTGTATAGCACAACGGGGTTTTGTCTACACACAACAGGAAACTGGCTCCGAAGAAACCGCCGTGTTCCTGCCACACAACCATAAATCACCAAGACGTGACACGGGATTCTCCGGCAACGACGGCGCAATATCGGCCTGTTCGTCGTTGTGTGGAAGCGTCAGGAGGTCCTCAAGTTCTCAAGTTCTCTGGGGTCAAATCCCGATTGCCAACTGCCGGCCGCATGAATCTGACCAAGCGCTCCCTCGACCCGGCCCAACTCCAGCTCGTCGAGGCCATTGAGGAACTGGGTTTCGGCCGTATTGAACAGATCCCGGTTTGCGACAGTCGACCATGCATTGAGCGGGCGAGCCAAACTGTCCGCAAGATCAATTTGGGATCGCAGCCGAAACCGTTCGAGCGCAGCCTAGCCCACCTCACCCCAGCCGACCTCACCCTGAAGGCCGAATCGAGCGCCTTGTCAATGAGCTAAGTCAACTCGGCGACGGCCTTGTCGATGTCGAGATTCGTCATGGCCCTCCTTTCAAACTCTTGGTGCGGCGTCGCGGCAAGGAGTTGCTCGGATGAGTACGGGTTTTTCGGAAGTTTGCCGTATGTGTGAGCGGTCGAAAGGAGCTTCTGTTTGATGGCAATCGGCGATGAGTCTACTACCACCGACAACAAGAGCACGTATGCCTCAGTCGGCGCGCTGGCTGGCGACATCAGCCTAAGCGAGGCCTAAGCGAAAGATCGACCCGGAGCGCACCTCGGCGTGGCGAGATTCCCCACATTCGCGTTGGGCGACGGTTTCATCCTGCCGAAGGCGGCCATTCGCGGAGTGGCTGCGGTGCCGGACGCTAGCCGGCAAAGCGATAAGGCGGAACAGCGGGATGGGGTGCGCCTCTGAGATCCGATGGAGCCGCCCAGTGCTGCATTCCTCCGAGATGCCCGCGCCAATTGGGGACCGCCTTGCTTGTGCCGCGCAAGACGAGGTACCTGTCCTGAGGCGCGCGCAGTTCGCGCTGAGCCGAGCCACAAATTCGTCGCTGGACAGGTAAGAAATGACAGGTTGCGTCTCCAAGAGAACTCAAATCCGGTACGGGGTGGGGCTACCTGTCCACCGCCGGCAAGGATGCCGCCGGAACCGGAACCAGATCTTCAAATCCGGCGTCGCCACCAAGGGAACTGCCCAGACGGCCCTGCAATCACCGAGTACGAGACGAAGTGCGGCCGCATCACGGAACACGTCGATCCGCTAGGACGCCGCACATTGGGATTTGTCCTCGGCGATCAGAATCTTGGAGGCTTAGCGAACAGGGAGGCCGCGGAAAGCGCGCGACCGGCCGAAATCGAAAGGCGGCAAGCCAAGCCTGCGCCCGTTACCTGGCAAAGCACCTCGGAGACACGCGGATCAACAAACGACGAACAAGCGCGTGCTTCTCCCAAAGCTCCCGAAGCGCCGGCCGCCAGTGCTGGATAAAGAGAAGCTCAAGGCTTTGTTCGAACGCGCCAGGGGCACGCGCCTCTATCCACTGGTTGTGCTGGCGTCAGCCACCGGCTGCGGCCGCGGGATCACAATCTGGTTTTCTGCCAGCCCAATGGCGCCTTCTATTCACCCGACCGTCTTGGCGCGCGCGTGTCCGAATACATGCGCAAAGTCGGGCTGCAGGGTGTCAGCCTCATTCCTTGCGGCACTCCCACGCCACCAGCCTGTTGAGCAAGGGCGTGCCGATCGCGGTCGTCTGATTTCGACACCAACTAACATCGGTGACCTGTATCTGTTGGATGGCGCATCCGGCCGCCTCGAACGCCTCACGCACGTCAACGGCGATCTGTTCGGTCAGCTCAATCTCACTGAGCCGGAAATGATCTGGTACAAGAGCTTCGATGGCCGCCGCGTCCAGGCCTGGGTCGAGCGCCCGCCCGATTTCACGCAAGGCAAGAAGTACCCGCTGATCCTGGATATTCACGGCGGCCCGCACTCCGCCTATGGCTACACCTTCGATCACGAGTTCCAGTGGATGGCCGCCAAGGGCTACGTGGTGCTCTACCCCAATCCGCGGGGCAGCACCAGCTATGGCCAGGAGTTCGGTAACCTCATCCAATACGCCTATCCGGGCGACGATTTCAAAGACCTGATGGCCGGCGTGGACGACCTCATCGCCCGCGGCTGGGTGGACCCCGACAAACTGGGAGTCACCGGCGGCAGCGGCGGCGGCGTGCTCACCAACTGGACCGTCGGCCACACCACCCGCTTCAAAGCCGCTGTCTCCCAGCGCTCCATTGCCGATTGGCGCGACTTCTGGTACCTGACTTATGCACAGAGCTACCCTGAAGAGCAGCCGAGCGCCTGCCCTGACTGCGTAGCTTAACGCGATTCTGGTTGTTTCCTCGACGTTTTGTGTGCCTGACTGATTCCCTCCACTCGCAAGTCATTGTTTCAGTGGGGCCGCGTGTGCATAGAATTCTATGCGCACCCTTCAGCAGCGGAGGGCCAACGCGATCACCGGCGCAAACCCCTCTGCGTTGGCCGTCACAGCCCGCAGCCGTGCCATCAGTCGCTGGAATAAGGGCTGCTCCGGGTAGTGATCGCTGTAGCTGACCCCTACGGTTCCCGCGTGGCGCCAGATGCGCGCTGCCAGAAACAGGAATCGCAACCGAGCCGTGGCCAGGGTGATATGGCCGAGTTGCTCGACCTTGCCCTCCTCTTCTCGATTGAACAGCATCAGCCAACAATTGAGGTTGTAAGCCACCATGGCGAGCTGAAAGTAGATGCAGTTCATCGGCCACCGCCCCGACGGATGGTCTGTCAGCCCCGCGTCGTTGTTGGCTTCTTTAATGAGGTTCTCCGCGCCCGCCCGCTGGCTGTAGAACCACGTCAGCACGGCGATGCCGTCGCTCATATCGGTGACGAAGACGCGGTAGCTGTACTCCGCAGTGTCGAACAGCTGATATTGTTCTGGCTTCTCCGTCGCGGGCGGCTGCTTCTTCTGGATGTAGCGCAGAGCGATGAATCGATGCGCTCGGCTCCAGCCCTCCGGCTGATAACGAAATTCGCACTGTGCGTCGGCATCGGTCTTCGGCGAGCCGGTCCAGGGCGCCCCCTTCAGTTCGTCGATCAGCCGCGAGGTCTTGCGCGCCGAGACGATGTACCGCGCCCCGGCTTTCTCGTACGCCGCCACCGCTTCGTTGCAGTAAAACCCGGAATCGGCGCGCGCATAGATGGTCTCCACGCCCTTGGGTAAGGCGGCGAACACACTCTCCAGGTGGCGAGCGATCTGTTTGCCGGTGGGCCGATCTCCATTGCGCAACTCACCCCCCACATATTCCCGCGTTTCAGCCAGGAACGTCAGGATAGGTAGGGTCGAGGACTGGCGCGGCATTCCGTAGGTTCAGCCTATCCGTTGGCTCCCCGTTTCCTCTGGGAGTGCCTCACTAGCCAAACCGTAAACCCGTTTCCAGTCCCCGCCGCATCAAACCCACCGTGCGGATTTCCCGCAGTGAGCTTTCCTGTTTGCTTCGCATCAAGGTCTATGGGACGTTTGGCATTGGACTGGCTTTCGGGAATTGCTGTGTCCTCACGCGGCGGTAGTCATTGAACAGTCCCACCCCGTCGTAAAGCCACTCCCTACTCCACCGTTTCCAACCCATCCCCTTGCGTTTACTGGCACGCATTAAGTGCCGCCGGACCTTCTTTTCTACCCATCGTTTCACCATAGAGAAGCATCGGCTCGAATCGCCTATCCGAAAGTAATTCACCCAGCCCCGCAGGATCGGATTGATCCTCTCAATCACTTTTCCCACAGGCTGGCTGACGTTGCGTCGGAAGACCTCCCTGAGTTTGGCAAACAGCGCAGTCCGCTTCTTCAGCTTCGGCGCGTAGTAAGGTCGCCACACTCGATTACGGCTCCGAATGCGACGATATTCAAAACCCAGGAATGAAAAACTCTCTCCCTTCGCCAGATCGACCATCCGGCTCTTGTCCTCATTGATCTCGACTCGCAGTTTCGCCAACTCCTCCCGCAATCGCCTTTCCACCGCCTTCAACAGCCAGTCATGCCGCGGATGAGCGTCGATCAATATCACCAGATCGTCCGCGAATCGTGCATATTGGACGTTGGTGTATTCCCCGCGCCGCGTGGTGGTGATCGCCTTTTCCAGCATCCGATCCACCTCGGTGAGGTAGAGGTTACTGAGCAACGGCGAAATCACCCCGCCTTGCGGTACGCCCTTTTCCCCAGTCGCCTTCAGCATCATCTTGAGCAAATGCATGACCGCATCATCCTGTACCCGTCGAGCTACCTTCTCTAACAGCAGATAATGCTGAACGTTATCGAAGTAGGCCCGCAAGTCAATGTCAATGATGCGCGTCTTGCCCTCCACAATTGCCTGTGCCACTCGGTTCACCGCTTGATGCGCTGTCCGTTTCGGTCGGTATCCATACGACCCCGATTGAAAATCAGCTTCGAAGATCGGCTCCAGGATGAGCTTGAGCGCCCCCTGGACCACACGGTCGCGGATCGCCGGAATCGTCAGAACACGGACTTTCTTGCCCCCGTCCTTGGGAATTTCCTTCTTCCGTCCCCGCATGGGCCGATACGTGTTGGAGACCAGTTCATCCCGTATCTGCTGCAGAAAACTCTCCTCTCCACTTTCCTCGATGGCTTCGAACGTGACCCCGTCAGTCCCGGGTGCCCCGTCATTACTCTTCGCCATCTGGTAAGCCTCCTGGAGCGTTTCCATCTTGCAGACATGGACGTATAGTCGTTTTAAACCGGCCAATGTTGAAACGAGGTCGTGCGGGCAATAGGCAGAACGCGATATTCTTTTTTCGTTCGGAACTGACTTTACCTGGAGGGTGAAGGCCAGCCACCAGATCGAGACTTGGCAGCGACGGTCAGGGCCGGCCTTCACACCAGCCGTGATTCTCTTTATCGCACTGCCTGAGCCAGAAAACAAGACCGACCCGGGGTGACCGAGATCCCGCTGGAACTGCTCCCCCGGCTGTGCCCGGTTTGCGGCGAGCGGACCATCATCGGTCACGGACAGCGCCTCAAAAATGCGCACGACGAACGGCACCAGCGGATCTGGATTCGCCGGGGCCGTTGTCGCCCATGCCACAAGACATTTACGGTGTTGCCCGACTGGTCGCCGCCGTCCGGGCACTACACCCTCCACTGCCGGCATCAAGCGTGGGAGCTGTTGCACCAAACGGATGGCACCTGGGAGCGATCCATCCCCGACGTCGCAGACGCGTCGCGATCGCCAGACCCATCTACGGTGAGACGGTGGGCGGGACGCTTGCTGCATCTGGGAACCCTGCTGGCAGCCCAGCTCTGGCAGGCCGCCGGCTGGAGCCTTTCGATCTCACCCACCATCCTTGCCTGGGATTGGACCGCGATCCGCCGTATTCTGCTGTTGGAGGCGAGCAGTCCGTGAGCCGGAAAGAACTCGATGAACTCAAACAGCAGATTCCCTTGCGGGACTACCTGGAAGCACACGATTGGCGGCCGATGCGGCGGCTCAGCCGCGGCCGATGGATGGGGTTGTGCCCGCTTCACGCCGATCGCCAGCCCAGCCTCCTGATGGATCCCGGCAAGAACTTGTTCTACTGCTACGGCTGTGGCCGCGGCGGCGATGTGATCCGCTTTGCAGAGCTCTACCATCAGGTGCGGTTTCCGCAAGCCTTGGCCTTGCTGCACCAATGGCGTGGTGGAACACCCTTGCTGCACGAAGTCGCGAGTTTCTATCGCATGCAGTTACACCGTCACGCCGAGGCGATTGCTTATCTGCACCACCGAGGACTCCGCTCGCCGGAACTGATCGAGCACATGCGCATCGGTTACGCGCCTGGCGGATGCCTGCGCGGTTGGCTGACACGGTTGGGTTATACGCTCCCCCATCTGCATCAAGCCGGTCTGGTCTCCGCCGTGGGATACGACACCTACATGCATCGCATCGTTTTCCCGCTGGAAGGCAACCTCTATGGCCGCAGTCTGTCAGCCACGGCGCCGCCGCACCGGTTTTTGCCAGGGGCCAAGGGTGGGCTGTATTTGTGGGAGCCAGTCCGGCAATCTCCAGAAGTGATTCTCGTCGAGGGTCTGTTCGACTACGCCGCGCTGTGGCAGGCCGGTTTTCACAACGTCACCTGTGGGATGGGAAACCATCTCAATGCACACCAGTTTCGGCAACTGTGCGACGGCCGCGCGCGAACCGTCTATGTCACCTTTGATGCCGACTGCAATGGCAGCGGCCAGCAGGCGGCCCAAGTGCTGGTAGGCCGACTCAGGGAAGAAGGATTGAACGCTTGCCGAGTTTCCTTGCCCGAAGGGTACGACCCGAACAGCTTCTTCGTCCAAGGCGGCGATGCCCGCCAGTTCCAATCGCTGCTGGAGGCTGCCCGGCCATGACGTTTCGTGTGGTCCACCAGCCCTCCAACAATCAGACACGATGCCCTTATCGCGTCATCGTGCAGGCCACCGGACGTGAGATTGACTGGATCAATCAGTATCTCGATTACGAGACTCTGCGCCGCCTGGCAGATAATACTCTGAAAAGTTATGCGCACGAGTTGTTGCACTTTCTCCGTTGGTGGGAGAGTGTTCATCACACCGACGCGATCCACAAAGATGCACTCACCGAATCGACACTGCTGGACTATGTGCGATCCAGTCCAGTCAACAACGCGAGCTCACCGGCGGTACCATCAACCAGCGCGTAGCCATTGTCGATCGCGCCTTGCGCATCGTATTCCCGGACGCTCCGGGGCAGATTGCTCCTGGGTTCCAGCAGACTTACTGGCAGCGTGCACCGATGGGCATCGGCAGGCCGCGGCTGGCATTGAGCCGGTTGCGGGTAAGGACCCCCAAACGAACCATCGTACCGCTGTCGGTAGACGAAGTGGCACGGTTTTGGTCCAGTTTTCGTACCTCACGCGATCTGGCCATCGTGGGTTTGATGCTGCTGCAGGGACTCCGGTCCCAAGAGGTCCTGGATCTGAATCGGGACGATCTGTTGTTGCCGGAAGCGCAGATCCGCGTGCGCGGCAAGGGCAACAAGACCCGCTTCCTGCCGTTAGCTCCGGAAGCGGCTCAGTTGCTAGATCACTATCTGCGCTTGGAGAGGCCGCCTACCGCGACGAATCCTTTGTTTGTTTCTCTCAAGGGTCCCGCGCGCGGCGCCCGGATGACACCCGCGGGTTTACGCTCACTGTTTCGCTATCATCGTCGGACCACCGGCGTCCACATTGCCAACCCGCACCGTTTTAGACACACCTTCGCCTCAGATATGGTGCGCGCCGGCGTGAGCCTGCCCGCCCTCATGCAGTTGATGGGACATGCGCAAATCCAGACCACGCTGGTCTACATGCAGGTCACGCCTCTGGAAGTCTATCAGCAATATGCGCGAGCGGTCGCCCAGCTCATCAGGCCTGTACCGGTGACCCCGCCGTGAAACTCTCTCGCCATGTTCCTGTGGACCATCCACTGGCTCTCCAGTTCCAGCGAGCCGTCGAGTCCCTCACTGCCGCCCAAGTGTGGGATTCAGCTCGTCAATACCGTGGCACCGCGCGCGACTTCCTGATTTATCTTGGTGAAAACCATCCTGATGTTACTTCGTTAAATCAGTTGCGCCGCGACCCGCACATCCTCGGCTGGTTCACCCACCTGCGCTCATTGGCGCCGGCGGTCTACATCTCTCGACTCATGCGCCTGCGGTGCATCCTGGAGGAACTTGCCTGGACCGCACAGCTTCCCGATCTGGCCCATTTGATCCGTCGCGAGGATTCTCCGCGGCCTCCGCAACGTCTTGCTCGGGCCTTGACGGTGCCGCAGGATCAATCCATCCAAATGGAGTTGCTCCGCCGCAACGATCTGGCGGCCAACATCTTTTTGCTGCTGCGCCACACCGGTATGCGCATCGGTGAATGTGTCGACCTTTCCTGGGATTGCCTGCGCAACGTCGCTCCGGATCGTTGGGCAATTCACGTGCCCCTCGGCAAGTTGAAAACGGAACGCATGGTGCCGGTAGGGTCGACTACGGAGCGTTGGATCGGGAAGATGGATCGACCGAGCGCAATCGGGTTGGCTTCCTTGATCGCCGGCAAACAATAATCAGTTAAGCTGGTGTCCGGTTTGTTGACGCTGGAACTCTGCTCACAATTAAGATTAAACTGCGCATCGGAAACGGGCTTGTGCGGATTTCTGCTGGGATCGTCGGAATCTTGCTAAATTCATGCTCCTCGATAGGGAATTCCGACGTTTACACCTGAGTCTGGGGTTTGTCTTGAGGGACCGACGACGAGAGTTCGAATGAGCTACGGCGTGGCCGAGTCAGAATTGCTGGCGGAGGACACAGGGCTGAGGCGGGTCCAAGGAGCGTTGAGTTACAAATTCCGGACAGGGCAGGACGTTAACAAGGAAGTGAACGGCAGCGCGTGAGAGTGAAGTTCTGGCTGCGAACCAACGATCACCAGGCGAGGAGTATCTCCGGAGCGGGTTTCCGACACGCAAGTCGCTTCGTGGCCCAGAAAGTCCTGGTGGTACCCTGTCGGGCTAATTCCACAGACATCACGAAAGACCCGCGCAAAGTGCTGCTTGGTCTTGAAGCCACAGGCCACAGCCACGTCCAATACTCGCGCATCGGGAGCACGCAACATCGCCTTAGCACGCTCAAGCCCTTGGCGTAGAACAAATTGATGCGGGGTCTCGCCCGTTGACTTGCGAAACATCCGCTCGAAATGAGCTGTGCTCAACCCCACCGATTTCGCCATCTTGTCGAGACTCAACTCGTCTTCCATCTTCGCATGGACCAACTCTCTAATCCTTCGAAAGCGCGCTACGCCTAGTCCGCCTCGGGACGGTGCCTTACCGCATGACCACTGACCAAAGCTACGGCCATCGCCTGTTCGACAGAATCCAGAAACAGCCGCCCGCTCGGAAACCCAGCCACCATCTCGGAATGAACGGCCGCAACCAGCGCACCCAGGCGGGAGTCTGCAAACCTGCGGCGAGGGCGCAGTTCGACCTCGCCATACGGTTCGTCAGAGGCGGCCATCAGTGCCTCATTGGAAATACCGAGTTGCAGATGCGGTACGTTCATGAGTCCAACCCACTCTCCCTCATGACGATGGCACAGTGCTAAGTCGCACGCCGCGTAGTCGAATTTTCCGGTTCCTCAGAAGAAATCGTGGGTTGATTCGGGCTCTGGGAGCTTGCCAAGTGAGTGATAGAGGGCCAGTTCGAGAGCGCGGAAGGTGCGGAAGCCGTAGGATTTTCTCATAGTGACTTTGGCTTTGTTGTTCAGACCCTCGACCACGCCGCTGGAGAGTTGTTTTTGAGCCCAGAAGTAGTTGAGGATCAGCTGTCGGTGTTGGCGCAATGAGCGGGCGATCTTCTTCATGGGCTCGATGCGGGACCGCATGACCTGGCGGCACCATTCATCGAGGAACTTTCCAGCCCAGGCAGGGGAGTTGTAATCCCAGAGTTGCTGAAAGGCTTCCTTGAGAAGGTAAGCACGGACGGTCTTCAGGTTGTAGCGCAGTAGGTCGCGCAGGCGGAAGCGCTGTTCGGTCTGCAGATTCTCGTCCCGCTTCAGCAGCAGCCAGCGCGACTTCTTCAGCAGCGGAGCCATGCCTTCTCGCGCCATGAGGCGCGATTCGCCGGCACGGACCTCATCGAGCGCCTTGTTCATTTTGGCCACGATATGGAAACGGTCGAGGATATGCAGGGCCTGGGAACATTTTTCGCGGATGACCTTCAGGTACGGCTCCCACATGTCGGAGCAGACGAAGACGATCTTGGCCGCGATTTCTTCGCCGATGAGAGTGAAGAACCCCTGAAAGGACTGGATGGTTCTTTCCTTGCCTACCCAGAGCAGACGGGTCACCTCCAGATCGATCTGGTAAACCAGCGTCAGGTACTTGTGCCCTTTGTCATACTGGATCTCGTCGACGTCGATAGCACCGAGTGTGCGGTGTTCCAGGCCAAAGGTGACGACATGTTCCACCGCGTCGAAAACCTTTTCCCATGAAGTGCGGAACGCCGCGGCGGTTTCCTTCCAAGAGAGGCGGCGCGCCCAACGGGCCAGAAACAACATGTACGCCTTGGTCAGGGTGCGTTTGCCGTCCCCCCAGGGAACCTCTTCGACGACCACCGCTTGGCAGCGGCGGCATTCCACGCGCCGCATGGCATACAACAGGAAAACCAGGAAGCCCCAGAAAGGAATGAACTCGAAGCTCCGTTCGGCCAGTTGATCGTATCCGGGGGCGGGCTGATGGCAGCGCGAACAAATCGCGGCGGAGCCCCTGCGGGGTCTCACGGATACCTCGATACTCTTATGGTCCGGACTGAAGCGGGTGCGATGATAGAACAAATCCCCGGAAGCGATGGCAGCGGTTTAAAATCGTGATGAGTTCCATGGCGCGCAGGCGAACGCCGGCGAAAACCTCTACCATAAACCGCACCACGCCCGCCGTGTCTTCCCTGCTGGAGCACTACTGCCGTGGGCTGGAGGGTTGGCCGCGCTCGTGGATGGGCTGGGAAAAGGACCTGCCCCCGGGCGAGAAGTTGGTGATCCACTTTCGTCCGTTCCTGGAACACCTGGTTGGTTCGGATCTGGCGCCCAAAACCATTCAGAAGCACGTGGACAACCTGTGGGTGTTAGGTGGCGAGATCATTCGCGATCTCAATGAAACCCCTTCTCTGAGAAAGGTGCCAGTGGAAAAACTCCTCGCTGACCTGGTCGAGGACGGAGGCCCCTTGCTCTATCACTCCGACTCAGAGGAACAGCAGAGATCGTTCGAGTCCACCTGCCGCAAGTTCCGGCGTTTTCTCACGTCATTGCCTTGCTGACCGCCGCGAGAACCCACAGATTCTTCCGACGAGGCAATTTTCCAGAGCGGAACGCTCGAGCCCCACTCAATTGAGCCGGGCCGCAACATCATTGCGAACGCCCGATCATGCCTTGCCCAATGACGCGGCTCTGTGTCAGAGTCGGGAGGAACGAGTTCAACTCTCATTCTCTTACTCCTCGTGTTGTGGATAACATCACACATACCGAGGCGATTCGACTAGACCTTAGTATCGCGCAATGCATTTTCGCTTATCCGGTTGACTTCACTGCCGATCTCCTTCCGCATGCGAGTGGCGTCAAATATGAGATTACAATCATAGGTGGAGGATGCAGAAAACGGCCGAAATGGGCATAGAACGCCCCGTTCGTTAGGCCGGCGGCCTTCATCACTTCACCCACGCTTGCGTTCTCAAATCCCCGTTCGCGGAAGTTCGAAGGAAAAACTAAAGGCGGCCGGAGGCCGAGCGAGATCTGTTAGTGAATGCGGCAGTAGTGTCGCGCGAGAGCCGGTAAACCAGTTTGCGGACGCAAACTGGAGGTATGAGTGCAGAGGAAGTGTCCCCCGGGGCATGTGCTGGATGCAGGCTGGCCGCAGCGAACCGAGGCCGCCGATTCCGAACTGATCACCTGGTTCCGCGGCTTGTGCCGACCGTGCCGATCGAATTCGCGGCAGCAAGATACTGCCGGGCTGCTCTCACCTGCGGCAGATCGTCATCTGCATGCGACCAAGCGTCCAGGAATTCGCGATAGGCCTTCACCGCTTCGGGGCGCTTGCCCTCCTTGTCCCAAGCCGTCGCAACACCATACAGAGCGAATCCGGAATGCGGCCGTCGCGCAAGCGCTTTGGCAAACTCCGTGCGGGCCTCGTCGAATTTGGCGGCCCGAACAGATAACGCGCCGAGCACTTCCAGTGCCGGACGCGAGTATAGCGGCGGCTCGGAATAACCCAGTTTCTTCTCTTCCTCGTCGGCGCGGATCAGCAGCTTACGGGCGGCTTCAAAATCGCCCCTTTGTCCCGCGATCAAGCCCCTTAGTTCCAGCGATGCCGTTCCCAAGAGCTTCAGCACTCGCTTTTGCCCGCCTTGATTCTTTTCGTCCAGATCTTCCTGCGATACGCGCCAAAGCAGCGCCTCGAGTGCGTTCGCGTGGGTCTCTGCATCCGCCAATCGGCTCGCTTCCGCCGCCTTCATACCGCGGGCATATTCCAGCAGACCATCCCGGTATCCACGTGCCCAGGTGTTTAGCTCTTCATCGGCCACCCCGAAATTCAACGGATGCTCGATGACGTCGTCCCACCGGGCATAGCGCACGGCCAGGCGCGCTTCCGTACTGCCGATCTGAAGCACATAAAAGAACGGGTTCGACGTGCGGTCCGGATCATCGGCTACTCCGGCCAGGGTGTGCGCCTCTTCGCGTGCCTCTTGGTAGCGGCCCTCCTCGGCGCAGTCGGCGATCAGGTAACTGATATTGTGCACGTAATTCCAGTCGTCGCGAACGGCGATGTGCTGGCGGGCCATGTAGTCCGCGTCCACCCGCTTGGCCGCGAGGAAGATCTCCCGCGCTCGCTCGTAATCGCCCACCCGAAAGAAGATGTGACCAGGCATGTGCACCATGTGTCCGGACGCCGGCGCCAGCGAACCCAACCTTTCTGCGCTCTCGAGTGCCCATTCCGGATGCTCACTGTCCTCTATGGCGTGAATCCAGTAATGATTCGTGGCGGCGTTATCAGGATATTGGCGCAGCAATTCGCGCAACATCGCCTGACCGTAGAACGTGCCAGATCGTGGATCGCCCTTTTCATCGTAGCCATGGTTCAGCCGGAGCACGTACAACAGCTTGGCATCGATATCGTCTGGGTAGCGCTGGATCAGGGCTTCCATCTCCTCGGCGAAAGCATGGTCGCCCGCGTCGCCCTTCTGATCCTGGGACGCGGCGTCGGCCCGGATATAGCGCTGCTCGCGATCGGAAGCTCTGTCACTCAGCTCCTCAGCCTTGGCTAATTCCGGCTTGGCCCGGTCTGCGTTTCCGCGCATACTCAGCGCACGCGCCAGGCCCCAATGGCACATGGCGCAATCCGGGTCGATCCGCGCTGCCTGTTCAAAGGCGCGCATGGCTTCGTAATCCCAAAAACAGTGCAGGAGGGCTAAGCCTTGGTCGAACCAGCGCTGCACTTCCGTCGATTTGGTCGTGATCGGGATGTGGCTGTGGCCAATACCGTCCATGGCAACCGGCCCAGGTAGTTTCGTCAGGTCCACAGCCGGCTCGGCATTCAACGCATGGTGATGTCCTTGTGCCAGTACGCACGAGCAGAATATCAAGGAGGCGAGCAGGAGTTTCACGCGGATTCTCCTTACAGTATATCAGCGGCTTTCGAATTCACCGCACAGTGCAACGAGGATACCGACAGGCGGTGCCTTCGCAACCCACCGCCGCGGTGGACCGGCTTAAAACCCAACGATTCGAAAGTGATTTCCGTTTCTTATGGCGGGTGCGCAAAGGCTGCTCACGGTACCAGCTAAGCCCTATGACATAGCGCTCGATGCCTCTTCAGCCCAGCTCCGGTCCCGCGCGACCTGTGCGATCGAGTTCGCCCTCCACGCCCGCGATGCCATCGCCGCCGCCGGGTACGCCGCGGCTGGGCACGGCTCGCCGCCATTTTGGACCGGCACGGACTCCACCTTTATAGCCCGGGACCGTCGTCGACATCATCCGGCAACTCGTTCGCGTCGCTGGCTGCGCGGTAGGGGAAATGCCTCGCCAGGTCATCGCCGACTGCTTCGATTCCGGCGACAAGGCCCCCCGTAAAATCACCTTGCTTAAACTTCTCGGACACGGTGCGGACGATGTGATGCCAAAACTCTTGACCAACCTTTTCATGGATTCCGCGGTCACCTAATACGACGAACTTGCGGCGCGTCGGCACGACGAAGAATAACACGCCATTGCGAGCTTTCGTCGCGGTCATGCCCAGCCGCTCGAATGCTTTCTCGGCGGCTTTCCGAACATCGCCCCAGAACAGCGGTGACACGGAAACGCGGATCTCGCCGGATGTCCGCCTCTCGGCTTTCTGAATGGCTTGCTTGATCCGATCCTTGTCGATGGCTACCATGATCCGCTCGCTCCTCCACCTCCGGACCGTCCCCCGCCCCCGCCGAATCCGCCGCCTCCTCCCACCACCACCGCTTCCACCGCCGCCGGACACGATGCTGGCCAACAAGTAGAAGGCTAGTGCCGGATGCGTAATCACCAAGGCTAGGATCAGTATCCCGGCGATGCCATAGAAGATCCATTGAAACAGGGTCCATGGCTTGGACCGTTCCGGAGTCGGCGTGGGTGGAGGCGCCTTGGCCTCGCCGCCGATGACTCCAATCAGCGAGTCGATAGCCGCCGTTACCGCCTCATCGGCATGCCCGGCCTGAATCCGAGGCGCCATCACTTCGTTGATCACACGGGACGCGGTTGCATCGGGCACTACAGCTTCGAGTCCGTAGCCGACCTCTATCCTCATCTTTTTATCCCGGGACATAATGAAGACGGCCAGTCCATCATCCAGCGCCTTCCGGCCCACCTTCCACTTTGCGAAGGCCCGGACGGCCCAGTCCTCTATCGGGGCATCACCCGTCGTAGCGCCGATGTACACAATCAATTGATGACCCGTGGCCTGCTCGTAGGCAGCGAGGCGTGCGTCCAGTGAGCGCACTGCTTCCGGCGAGAGGAAGTTTGCGGTGTCGGTGACCCACTCGGTGGGCGACGGAGGTATGGGCGTTTCAGCCGCGTATAGCAACACGGTCGAAACCAGGACGATAAGTACAAGCAAACTACGGCGCACAAGCAACCTAGAACTTCACTTCGGGCGCCTTTTCACTTCCGGATTGTGCCTGGAAGTAAGGCTTGGTTGCGAATTTATCACCGAAGAAGCCAACGAACAGCACTGCCGGAAAACTGCTCCTGCGGGTATTGAAGGCTTGCGCCGCCTCATTGAATCTCTGCCGCTCAACAGTAATGCGATTCTCGGTGCCCTCAAGTTGCGCTTGTAGGTCCCGGAAGTTGGCGGTGGCTTTGAGCTGCGGATAGTTTTCGGTGACTACCAGCAAGTGAGACAGCGCCGACGACAACCCTTGCTGCGCCTCCTGATAGCGTTGGAAGGCTGCCGGATCTTTGGTGATGTCGGCCAGGGCGGCGGGTGTAATCTGGCCGACCTTGGCGCGCGCCTCCGTAACCGCTGTCATGGTGCTCTGCTCAAAATTTGCAGCACCTTTAACGGTCGCCACCAGGTTGGGCACCAGATCGGCGCGCCTTTGATACGCGTTTTGCACCTGGGCCCACTGCGCCTGCGTGGCCTGATCGAGTTGCACAAGTGAGTTGTAGATTCCGCTGATTGAAACTCCCACGATCAGCACGAAGACGAGTGTCACGCCGACACAACCAATGGCTATCTTTTTTCCCATTTACGCTCCATTCTTCGCTTCGATTATACGTGAATCCGGCGCGAAGGTGGTCATTTCGACGAAAGTGTAGTCATGGCCTCCTGCGTGCCACAGGCGACCATAAGGAGTTCGTTTTAGACGAGGGTTAGGCGTCGCTGGGCGCCGTTGCGCCGGGCACTAACTTCCAGATGCCCGACCAACGCTATGATATTCTTTTGTGTACTGAAAGAAGAAAGTAGTCCAACCATTAGCAAGGCTGGCGAGCAACGGATTGGCATTTCCGGGGCTCGTAAAGTCATCCAGGTTTCCGGCATCCGCAAGACGTACGGGACGACGGTGGCCGTGTCCGAGGTTTCGTTTGAAGTCACTGAAGGCGAAATATTCGGGTTGATCGGTCCGAACGGCGCGGGCAAGACCACCACCATGGAATGCGTGGAAGGAGTGCGCAGGCCGGACCGGGGAGCTATCACGATTCTGGGCCTGGATCCGTTCCGCGACGTGTACCGGCTACAGAACCGTATCGGGGTACAGCTCCAACAGGCACAGCTCCAGAAGAGGATCAAAGTATGGGAGGCGGTAGACCTCTGGGCCTCGCTGTATTCGAACCCGGTGGATAGCGATCGGCTGCTCGAACAACTGGGCCTCTCTAACAAACGGAACGCCTGGTTCATGACGCTCTCAGGCGGGCAGAAGCAGCGACTGTTTATCGCACTGGCCCTGATCAACGATCCGGAGGTAGTGTTTCTGGATGAGCTGACCACCGGGCTCGACCCGCAGTCGCGCCACGCCATCTGGGAGCTCGTGCGCGGCATCCGCGATCGCGATAAGACGGTGTTCATGACCACTCATCTGATGGAGGAGGCGGAGCGGTTGTGCGACCGCGTGGCCATCATCGAGCACGGAAAGATCATCGACATGGGCAGCCCCGGGGAGTTGGTCAGGCGGCACTGCCCCGCACGAACGGTCGTGCTGGCCACCGACGATGCGGGCGCCGGGGAGCACCTGCACCAGATCCCGTCCATGGATTTTGTCACCCGACAAGATTCCCTGTTCACCATTAAAGGGCGGGGCGACGACTTCGTGACGGACGTGATCCGTTGCCTGTCGGAGAACCAGATCAGGGTTACCGATTTTCGGACACTGCTGCCCAACCTGGAGGACGTCTTTCTGAAGCTGACCGGCCATACCATTCGAGATTAGGAAAGGAAGCCCAGGAGAGACACGCAATGTTCCGCGGACTTTGGAAACTGACCTGGCTGGAAATCAAGATCTTCCTGCGTGAGCCGCTCGGCGCGTTTGGATCGATCTTCTTCCCCGTCGTGGTGTTCGTCGTCGCCGGCCGGATAATGGGCGGCCGGCTCACGCCAAACTTCATCGCCGCTACCGGGTTCGTGCGGGTTGGGATGCCCGTCTTCGTGTCCATGCTGATCGCACTCAGCGGCGTTTTGTCACTGGTCACGATTATCTCGATTTATCGTGAAGGCGGCATTCTCAGACGGCTCCGTGCAACGCCCCTCCGCCCGCAGACCATTCTCACCGCCCACGTGCTAGTCAAACTGGCGCTGACGGTGCTCAGCATGGCCTTGATGGTGCTGGCAGGCAAGCGCTATTACCCGATCCATGTTGACGTTCCCATTTTCGGCTTTGCGCTGGCGCTGCTGATCAGCACCTGGAGCATCCTGTCGATCGGTTTCCTGATCGCGAGCATTGTGCCTACGGCGCGTTTCGCGCAACCGATCGGCGCGGCCATTCTGTACCCGATGCTGGCCCTGAGCGGGCTATTCGTACCGACGCAGTCGCTGCCGCCCGTGCTCCAGGTCGCGGCGCGAGTTCTGCCGCTGACGTACGCGGTATCCCTACTCGAGGGGATCTGGAAAGGCGAGGCGTGGTCGGCGCACATTGGCGACGTCGCGGCACTCGTGGTCGTATTTGCGATTTGCACGGCACTCTCAGCGAAGGTGTTTCGCTGGGAATAAAGTACGGGTTTGGCGCCACAATCAGCGCAGCTGTCCGTCGCCGCGACCGCCGGCGCGATTTGGGGTGCGTCAAATGATATCGGCGGAAGAATTTGCGTGGAGGAACCACGCCGGGCAGCAGCAATAGGAAGCATTCGTTTCCGCCCACGTGCCGGTTTCGCGAAAGCCGTCGTAACTCAGGCATTGGCCCACGGGTTACCGTGGAGGAGGAGCCGGCCGCCTGACATAGACGCATCTGGATGCCCGAACTGTTCAATCTCGCGTCTTACTTTGTGGACCGGCATGTGTCCGAAGGCCGCGGCGGCCGCACTGCCATCGTCTGTGAAGGGCGGCGCACCACTTACGCCGAGGTTGCCGCGCAAGTGAACCAGGCCGGCAATGCGCTGCGCCGGGCCGGCGTTGAGCCCGGCGACCGCGTCATGATCGTGATGCGCGACTGCCCCGAGTTTGTGGCAGCGTACTTCGGCGCGATGAAAATCGGAGCGGTTGCAGTACCTACCAGCACGGCTCTGCGCCCGGCCGATTACGCTTATCTGGTGGAGGAGAGCCAAGCCAAGCTGGTCGTCGGAGACGAAGGTATCGCCGGTCTGGAAGCGTGCCCGACGGAACTCACCGGCAGCCCCACATCACCAGACTCCCCCGCTTTCTGGCTGTGGACCTCCGGCAGCACCGGACCGCCGAAGGCGGCCGTTCATCGCCACCAGGACTGGCCGGTATGCTGCGAGGCCTACGCGCGCGGCGTGCTTGATATCCGGCCCGACGACGTTACCTTCTCCTCCGCCAGGCTGTTTCACGCTTACGGCCTTGGCAACGGCTTGATGTTCCCCTTCTACGTGGGCGCGACGACAGTCCTCGATCCCGGCAAGCCGCAGGCGAAGACGATTCTGGAGCATGCTCACGAATACCGTCCCACGTTGTTCTTCTCCGTGCCTACGCACTTCGCCGCTATGCTGAAGGAGACCGACGCGGCCAACGCGTACGACTTGAGTAGTGTGCGCCTGGGCATCTCGGCCGCCGAGCCGCTGCCCGCGGAACTGGTTCGGCGCTGGCGCGCGCGCTTTGGCTCCGAAGTGCTGGACGGCATCGGTTCGACCGAGGTACTGCACATTTACATCTCGAACCAGCCGGGATTTGTGCGGCCGGGCAGCTCCGGCGTACCTGTGCCGGGCTACGAGATCCGCATCACAGACGAGCAGGGGCGCAAACTGCGGGCTGGCGAAGTGGGCGATCTTTGGGTACGCGGGCGCAGCACCGCCTCGCATTACTGGAATCGCCCGGAGCTTACGGCTACCCGCATGCGCGACGGCTGGTTCTTTAGCGGCGACAAGTACCGCGCCGATGCCGACGGATATCTCTGGTATGCGGGACGCTCTGACGATATGTTCCGCGTGTCAGGTGAGTGGGTATCGCCCATCGAAGTGGAGAGCACGCTGGTGGAGCATCCGGCCGTCCTGGAGGCTGCCGTAGTGGCGCAGCCGGACGAAAATGGTTTCCTCAGGCCTTGCGCGTTTGTGACGCTGAAGCAGCCGGATAGCGCGTGCGAAACTCTGGCGAGTGAGTTGCATCAGTTCGTGCGGCAGCGCTTGCCGGGTTACAAGTCGCCTCGGCAAATCGTGTTCATGGAGGAGTTGCCCAAAACCCCTACTGGAAAGGTACAGCGCTATAAGTTGCGATGATCGCCTGGCTGATCTACGAGCCGGGACGGCCCGCTGTGCGTGGCCGGGTTGGAGAGTGTTATGATTGTTAGCGCGGCCCTGTAGCTCAGTTGGTTAGAGCGTCTGGTTTACACCCAGAAGGTCCACAGTTCGAACCTGTGCGGGGCCACCACCCCGGAATCACTTCAACATCGGATTCGTCGGAGCGAGTCACTTGGGTTTCTCGGGCAGATTGCGTGTCACCCTTTTTCGCAGCCCGTGCGCCCCTCCCATCTCAATCTGGGGATTCGTTTTGTTCGCCAGCGTAGCGCCCGCCCCGCCCTCTCGTGTCAGCTACAATCAAAGTAGTGTCCCCAGAGGTCTCCAGCGTCACTGCCACACCGCCCGTGTCTCCGCCCCCTGACCGCATCGAGCAGTTGTTTCAGGAACTCGACGACAAGATCCGCGAATACCGCCCGCGCGACGATCTGGCCCCCGTCGAAAAGGCCTTCCGCACCGCCGCCGAGCTGCACAAAGGCCAGTTGCGCCAGTCCGGCGAGCCCTACATGGTCCATCCCCTCATGGTCGCCCACATCCTGGCCGGCATGCGCATGGACCTGGTCACCATCGAAACCGGCCTGCTGCACGACCTGGTGGAAGACACCCGCATCACCCCCGACGAAATCCGCAAGGGCTTCGGCGACGAAGTGGCCCGCTGCGTCGACGGCGTCACCAAGCTCAGCAAGCTCGACATCTATCAACGCCGAGGAGCGCCAGGCCGAGAGCTTTCGCAAAATGCTGCTGGCCATGGTGGACGATATCCGCGTCATCATCGTCAAGCTGGCCGACCGCCTGCACAACATGCGCACCCTCGGCTATCTCAGCCCCGAGCGCCGCGCGCACGTAGCCACCGAGACCATCGAAATCTACGCTCCCATCGCGCACCGCCTCGGCATGGGCAAAGTGCGCGGCGAACTGGAAGACCTGGCCTTCCGCCATCTGGATCCGGAAGCCTTCGAAGAGATCGCGCAGACCATCGAATCGAAGCGCCACTCCAACGAAGAGTTCCTGAACGAGATCCGCACGACCGTCGAAAGCGAACTGCGCCGCGAAGGCATTCCGGCGCGCGTGGAAGGCCGCCTGAAGCGGCCATATTCCGTCTATCAGAAGATCAAGCGGCAGAAGATCGCCATCGACCAGGTCTACGACCTGATGGCCCTGCGCATCATCACCGATTCGGTGAAGAACTGCTACGCCGCGCTCGGCGTCATCCACAACGAGTGGCGGCCCATTCCCGGCCGCATCAAGGACTTCATCGCCATCCCGCGCCCCAATCTCTACCAGTCGCTGCACACCTCGGTGGTCGGCCCGCACGGCCAGCACTTCGAAGTGCAGATCCGCACCGAAGAGATGCACCGCATCGCCGAAGAGGGCATCGCGGCGCACTGGAAATATAAGGAAGGCAAGAAGGGCCCCGCGCCCGACGACCAGCGCATCGCCTGGCTGCGCCATCTGGTCGAATGGCAGCGCGACATGCAGGACCCCGGCGAGTTCATGTCCACCCTCAAGGTGGATCTTTACCCGGAGGAGGTCTACACCTTCACGCCGCGCGGCAAAGTCATCGTGCTGCCGCGCGACGCCACGCCCATCGATTTCGCCTACGCCATCCACTCCGACGTCGGCCAGACCTGCGTGGGCGCCAAGGTCAACGGCCGCATCGTGCCGCTGCGCTATGCGCTGCGCAACGGCGACATCGTCGAGATCATGACCCAGCCCGGCCACCTGCCCAGCAAGGACTGGCTGACGCTGGTGAAGACCGCGCGCGCCCGCAACAAGATCAAGCACGTCATCAACGCCAGCGAGCGGCTGAAGGCCATCGAGATCGGCGAGAAGTACCTGGAGAAGGAAGCCCGCCGGCTGGGCGTGCAACTGGGCAAGATCTCGAAGGGCAGTCTGGAGAGCGTGGCGGGCGACTACGGCTACGGCAAGATCGAAGACCTGCACGCCGCGCTGGGCTACGGCAAGTATTCCGCGCGCCAGGTGCTGCAGAAACTGGCGCCCGGACAGGTGCTGCCGGAAGCCGCCGGAGACCGCCAAGACGCCCGCTGCGCAGCCGGAAACCGTGCCCGCTCCGCCGCGGCGCGCCGCGCGGTCCGGATGGCGATGCCGTCATCCGGGTAAAGGGCATGGACGATCTGCTGGTGTACCGCGCCAAGTGCTGCAATCCGATTCGCGGCGAAGCCATCGTCGGCTATGTCACGCGCGGCAAGGGCGTGGCCGTGCATTCCAAGATGTGCAGCAACGTGCAGAACCTGATGTACGACGTGGAGCGCAAGATCGAAGTGGAATGGGCGCGCAGCACGTCGGACGCTTTCCCGGTGAAGATCGTGGTTCACACCGACGACCGTCCGGGCATGCTGGCCCAGCTCACCGTCCGTGCTGTCCGATGAGAACACCAACATCCGCAGCCTGGAAGCCAAGACCGAGAGCGAGATGATGGACGGCGCGCTGGTGGAGATGACCGTGGACGTGCGCGACAAGAAACATCTGGAGAAGCTGGTGGCCGCCATGCGGCGCATCTCGGGGTGCGCGACGTGGAGCGGCTGGTAAACTGATATGACCTCCGTCGACCGACCCCGAGCACATCGCGATTTCGAAATCGAAGGGCATCAAGATCGACTGGAAGGACCGGCACGCGAGCGACTACGGCATCACATATCTGCGCGATAAATGCCCTTGCGCTACCTGTACGGGCGCGCACGGCACGCCGCCGCGCCAGCCGGAAGGCGCGGCGCCCGCTTCGCCCTTCCAGATGTACAAGCCCGCGCTGAAGATGCTGAACGTCGAGCCGGTAGGCAACTACGCCATCCGCATCCACTGGAGCGACGGGCACTCCACCGGCATTTACTCCTGGGAGCATTTGCGCAACATCTGCCCCTGCGCGGAATGCCGGAGCAGCCATCCCGCCTGATGATTCCTGTGGGGCAGGCGTCCACGCCTGCGCGGGACGTCTACGTCCCGCTGGTGGCGGGTCAAGAAGAGACCCGCCGCAGGATGTGCCTGCGCGTCACACTGTGGCAGCACTGCCTCGTTGTAGGCGTCCGCGGCAATTGGCTAGAATAAAATCTGCCCTATGCGACCTAGCATCCCCCTGGGTATCCTCGCTGCTACCGCTGCGCTCACCGTGCCGGCGGACACACTGCGCGCCCTCATTCATGCCAGAAAAGGCGACGTCTATGACGTCCATAATCTATACCTCAATCTATACTGCGACCTGATCGCGCTCTGGAACACAGGCCGGTTTGAAGATGTAGGTATCGAGACCCAGCCGGCCGGCAGCGGCCATCCGCTGGCCACCGTCGCCACCGGTGTGCGCGAGATCCCGCCCCATTCCATGGAAGTGGTTTTCCATGTCGATGAAAATCCCCAATTGAACCACTCACTGTTCCCGGTTCCGGCGCCCTTCAGCGATGCACCCGCGTGCCTGCGGCGAACCGTCGCAATATGTTAGTATCGAAACAATCCAAGGAGTCTAGCTTGACAAAGAATTGTGTTTTCCTGCCTGCCATCGCTCTGGGGGCCGCTATGCTGGCCCAGGCGCAAACCGCGGCGGCGCCCCCCACCAAAGTCGGAATCATCCATATTCAAAACGCGATCGTCAGCACCAAGGATGGCCAGAAAGCCGCGGCCGACCTGACCGCCAAATTTGCGCCGAAGAAGTCCGATCTGGAGAAGAAGCAGAGTTCCATCGCCCAACTGCAGGATCAGCTGCGTAAGGGCGGCAACACCATGAGCGACGAGGCCAAGGAAAAGCTGATGCGCGAGATCGATCAAACCACCAAGGCGTTGAATCGCGAGAGCGAAGATGCCAACGCGGAGCTCGATCAGGCGCAGAACAAAATCATGCAGGAACTAGGGCAGCGCCTCATGGCCGTGATCATCAAATACGCCAGGGATAACGCCTACGCCGTGATCCTGGATGTCAGCTCGCAGCAAACGCCGGTCTTGTACGCCGCCGACGGCATCGATATCACGCAGGATATCATCGCTCTCTACGATAAGAATGCGCCTTCGTCCACGCCGTCCGCCAGCACGGGCACACCGGCGCCGCCCGCAGCCGCCAAGCCCGCGGCCGCGTCGCCTAAACCGTAAGGAGGGCAGGCTTTAGCCAGCGCCCCGCTTCGACGCCGCCTGCCGCGAAGCATTATTCCGCCTCCTCGTGCGATACTGAAATTAGCGCATGCCCGCGATCAGCCAGGTTCCCGACGAAACCGCTATCGTTTTACAGGCCCGCGACGGCGACGCCAAGGCCTTCTCGGAACTTGCGCGCCGTTACGAAAACAAAATCTTCCGCCTGGCTATGCATATTACGCAAAACCGGGAAGATGCCGAGGACGTGCTACAGGAAACTTTTCTGAAAGCCTACGAACATCTCGATCAGTTCCAGGGCAATTCCAAATTCTATACCTGGATCGTGCGCATTGCCGTCAACCAGGCACTGATGAAATTGCGCAAGCGGAAGACGGATAAAACCGTGTCGATCGACGAAACCATCGACACGGGCGAAGACACCGTGGCCCGCGAGATCGCGGCCTGGGATGAAAATCCCGAACAGCGCTATTCCCGCGAGGAAGTTAACCAGATCCTGTCCACCGCGGTCGATAGCCTGGCGCCGCCGTACCGCGCGGTGTTCGTGCTGCGGGATATTGAAGAGCTTTCCACGGAGGAGACCGCTGAAGCGCTCAACTTGTCGGTCCCAGCGGTTAAGAGCAGGCTGCTGCGCGCGCGCCTGCAGCTCCGCGATAAGCTTACCCGTTTCTTCAAGCATAAGGAGGACGACGCCTTTGCTTACTTGTAAGGAGTTTCTGCAGGAATTAAGCGATTACCTGGACGAGAACGTCGACGCGGAGATTCGCGCCAAGTTGGAGCAACACATCACCGAGTGCCCCAACTGCTGGGTGGTCTGCGACACCACCAAGAAGACCATTCGCATCTACAAAGGCATGGAAGCACATCCGATTTCGCCGGAAATCGAATCGCGCCTGCTGTCCGCGCTCGAAAGAAAAATGGCGGCTCACCCCAAGTAGGCCGGGTTTCCCGCCGCCACGCGACTAATTCTTGGCTCACATGTGTTCAAGCTGTTCATTAGTCTGCCAGTCTCCGCATTTAACCAGGGAGTGGCGCTCGGTGGCGGGGTTTCCCGCGTGCACCAGTTGGTGATGACCTTAGCGCAGATCGGGCAGATCGCGGCGCGCCAGAGATGCGCTGCGCAGTGCATGCGCCAAACGCTAAGCACAGACCCCTTCATCGTAAGTTCCTCCATTCTCAATGCACCGCACTTACCTGCTTGAGTTTTTGCTGCGCGCTCTCGCGAATGGCATTGCGCCGCAGCTCCGAATCGGCCGTATCAGAAGCCAGCAGGGCCAATGCCTTTTCGGCATACTGCCGTGCCAGATCTTTCTCGCCGTTTGCCAAATACGCATCGGAGAGGCTATCGTTTGCGTTGGCCGAGTCCGGATAAGCGGTGACGGTGGAGCTTCATGATCTCCACCGCTAGCTTCGGCTCGCCCGCCCGCAAATGGTCATAGCCCATGATGGTGACGATCATTTCCGGGAACAACTGCGCCTTAGGATCGCTCCGCCGAGCTTCCGTCAGTTGCTGCTTGACCTGAGCCACTCCGCCGGGCCTCTCGATTTGATTGAGGATTGCCGCAAATGGCAAGACGGTTGCGCCGCCGTTGTCCCCTGGCGCCTGGCCCGGTGTCCTGATCAGCGTGGTCACATACCAATCCACGATGAGGCCGGGAAGCTCCGGATGAACTTTGAACATGTCGGTGCCGTGGCCGCCAGTGGCGGGAATTGCCTCTATGTCTTCAGACCCAAGCCAGGGCGGCTGTTGCCCAGCGTAGTGTACGAACTTCTTGCCCGGGTTGGAGGAAGTGTTAAAGAGCAATTCCATCGCCTCTACCGTGGGAGGATATTCGTCGTCGTCGGCCACCACGAACAGCCCAGGCAGTTGCGACGCCTGCCGCAGGAATCGCAAGCCGGGCAGGAAGGTCTCTCCGGAAAGCAAAACCAGCGATTTCACCTCCGCGGAGTGCCGGCGTGCCGTTTGCACGGAATTGTCGACGCCGTCAAACCCGGCTCCTCCCACGCCAATGACACTCGCATTGACGCCGGGCTGCGAAACCAAGTATTGCCACGCTGTGTCGATGTCGCCAGGCCAGATCTGGCGGCGTTGCTGTGATCGCTCCTTCGACGTCAACTTCTCATGAGGCGTGCCGCCGCTTTCGCCAAATCCGCGCATATCGAGTGTAAGCGTGTGGATGCCGGCCGCCGCCAGGCGCCCGGCCAGATCATCCCAGGCCCTACGCGGCCGGTTGCCCTGATGGAACAACAACACACCGGGGCCCGGCTGTGCCGCCGCAAAATAACTGGCCTTCAAGAGGGTGCCGTCGGCCGCCTTCAGGTCAACCATAAGTACAGTCGGCGGCGGCTGCGAGTGTTGGGCCTGGAGCGCGCTCGGGCCCTGTCCCAAAGCAGCTACTGAAAGGATGACGATGATGCTCGGATTTTTCATTGTCATTGGCTCCTATTGGCTCCTGGATAAGGTTTCATATGACCGCGCCCGTGTTACTGATTGGCACTTCACTGTGAAACAAGATCATTTCTGATCACCTGGCCGTCTTTCATCACGAAGCGGACGCGCTCCAGTTCAGTAATGTCCGCTACGGGATCACCGGCGACAGCGATCAGATCAGCGAACTTTCCAGGCTCGATCGCGCCGATGTGGTCCGGCCAGCCAAGCATTTCCGCCGCGTTGATGGTGATGGCACGAATAACGTCCAGAGGCGGCATTCCGGCATCACGCAAATTCACTAACGCTGCTGCGCTGGCTTGCCCGCGCGTCTTTCCGGGATAGAACCAGCACATATCCGATCCCGCCGCAAACCTCGCCCCCGACTTCAACACCCGCGGAACCAAATCGCCGTATCGTTTTTGCGTGCGTGCATCAGAGGCGGCCTGCGAAGAGTGGAAAGCGGGGGACATCACTATGCTCGGCTCGGCGATCTTCATGAAAAAGCCGGCAAGAAAAGTTGGCGTCAGGTCCAGGAAGATGCCCTTATCGCGCATCTGTTTCAGCTGCTCGTCGGTGATTGCGTTCCCGTGCTCGATAGAGTCTACGCCGGCTTCAATAGCGGTTTGGATGCTCTCGGTATCGATGGCGTGGACGGCAACCTTGAGGCGCTGGCGATGTGCCTCCTCCACAACCGCCTTTAACTCGGGGGTTGAGATGTCGTCGCCGACTGTAACCTTGATCAGATCGACGCCATAGAAGACGTTCTGTCGCACTGCCTGCCGTGCCCGGTCGGGGCTGTCTATCGGTAGGAATTCCTGTTGTAGGATTGCCTCTGCGAGAGCAGGATTCAGACTCTGAATGTATGAACCCAACGCGATAAGCTTACGTCCGGATGCCAATATCCTGGGGCCGGGAACGCGGCCTCGATCGATCGCATCGCGCAGCGCGGCATCGCCATCAATACCGGAGTGCCCCAGATTGCGCACAGTGGTAAAGCCACTCTCCAGGTCTTCGCGCGCCAATTGGGCCCCCAGCAACACGCGCTTAGTGGGCGACTCGGCCATTGCCAGCAAGAGTGCTGGAGCAAACATGCCATTGGGCCGGCGGGTGATCTCGGCTTCTGGAGGTACAACCACATCGAGAAGCAGATGGGTGTGGCTGTCAATCAGTCCCGGCAGTAAGGTTGCGCTGCCCAGGTCAATAGTTTTGACGCCTGGTTGAGCGTCAGCCTGCTCTTGCGCAAGCGGCCCAACGGACTTGATCTTCCCGTTCTCAATGAGGACAGCAG
This sequence comes from Bryobacterales bacterium, assembly GCA_963818855.1. Taxonomy (GTDB): domain Bacteria; phylum Acidobacteriota; class Terriglobia; order Bryobacterales; family Bryobacteraceae; genus Bog-159. The sequence goes on from CAWFUH010000005.1 coordinate 325,183, forward strand.
CTGCAGAAAGCACATCGCCTGTGCGCGGATTGAGCAGCCGCCCGGCTTTGATCAGAGTGGCGGGTGCGGGCGGCTGAGGCACTTGGCCAGTTGAATTCGGCACGAACAACAGCGCCGCGCATCCCGCTAGTCCACCGGTGCGGAACAGCCTGTTCAGAAGCTGCGTGGTTTTCATTCAGCGACACCCCTATGGTGAAGTACGCAGACAATTCACGCCTCGCGAAGGGCAAACATCGGGTCTACTTTCGTGGCGCGCCGGGCGGGAAGATAGCTGGCCAACAGGGCGACCACCAGCAAAAGCAGAGGCACGGCCAGAAACACAGCGGGATCGTGGGGGCGTACACCATAGAGCAGGCTGGCCATCAGCGAGGCGGTTGATGCAGATAAAATCACACCCGCCGTCACTCCGGCACAGGCGAGCACAGCGCCCTTCCGCAGGATCAGTCTAAGGATGTCGTCCCGCGTGGCTCCCAGGGCCATGCGGACACCGATCTCGCGGGACCTTTGGCCGACCATGTAAGCCAGTACGCCATAGATCCCGATCGCGGCCAATAGAAGCGCGATGCCGGCAAATCCGCCCACTAACTGCGCCGAAAACCGGCGCGAAGCCAGCGACCTGTCGATCACGTCGTTCATAGATGAGACATCAAATACCGGCAAGCCCGGATCGATGCTCTGGATCTCACGTCGTATCTGGTGCTCGAGGCGGGTGGCCGGCAGAGACGTGCGCAACACCACACCTAGTTGCCTGTCCCCGCTTTGATAGATCGGGACGAAAATGTGCGGCACGCCGTCGATATCCAGCCCGTCATGTTTTATATTCTTGACTACTCCTGCTACGGTCAGCCATGGCTGGTTGGCATCCTGTCCGAACCGCAGCCGCCGGCCCAGCGGATCGCGATCCGGCCAGTACCGCTGAGCAGTGGATTCGTCAATAATCGCTACCCGCTGTTTGCCGTCTTCGTCGCCTTCCACAAAAAAGCGGCCGCGCACCAGCGGAGCCTGCATCACTCTGAAATAATCGGGGCTTACCCGAATGATCTCGGCGCGCAAATCTTGTAAGGATTCGATCGGACGATCTTCAATTGTCAGAACGTTGCTATTGATATTGTCTTGGGCGACGGTAGGTAGAGCTGAGGTAATCCCGGCCAACTCAACTCCCGGAATAGCCTTCATGCGCCGCAGTAACTCTCGATTGAAAGTAGTTTGGCGGGCATTGCCAAGATACGGATCTACCTTGGGATCGTTGGGTATCGGCAGCCATACGCTTGCCGCCACGACATGGGTTGGGTTGAAGCCAGGATTTTCCTGCAGCAGTTCGCGCAGCGTGCGTAGCAGCAAGCCGGCTCCCACCATCAGAACAACCGCAAATGCCAGTTCCGAGACGATCAGGACATCCCGCAGGCGGCCGGTCTTGACGCCGTAGCCGGAACCGCGCGCCCCTTCTCGAATTTGTAATGAGAGCTCCGATTTTGCGGCGTTGATAGCGGGAGCCAGTCCGAATAGCAGGCCCGTCAGAAGCGCAATCACCAGAGCAAACGCCAGCACCACCCAGTCGATACTTACTTCGCTCAGCCGGGGTACGCTCGGCGGAACAAAGTGCGGGATAAACCTCAAAGCGCCGGCGGCCGTGGCAATCCCGGCCGCTCCTCCAATCGAGGACAGCAGGATGGATTCGGTCAGCATCTGGCGCACCATGCGGCCGCGGCTCGCCCCCAGCGCCAATCGCAGGGCCATCTCTTGTTGTCGTTCCGCGGCGCGCGCCAATAGCAGGTTGGCAATGTTCAAGGACACAATGAACGCGATCAGGATGACGGCGCCGAGCAAGACCAGCAGCATCGGTCGCACATTGCCCACCAGATATTCCTGCAACGGTTGAACTTCAACGGTCCATTTGGCCTGCGGCGGATAATCAGCGGGATAATCGCGGCGTATCTCGATAGCCATTGCCGTCAGCCGCGCCTGCGCCTGCTTGAGCGTCAGTCCGGGCTTGAGGCGCCCCATGGCGCTAGGTATTATCCGGAGGTCGCGCTTGGGTTTGGGAACGGGATCGGCGCTGAATCCGGCGGTTAACCATAGCTCCACGTCTCCCGCACCCGGGCGTCCGGGATGACGAAATCCGGGGGGAAGAACACCGACGATGGTGTACGGATCATTGTCCAGATGCAAGGTGCGGCCCAAAACGCCGGGATCCCCGCCATAAGAACGGCGCCACAGGCCGTCGCTGATCACCGCGATCGGAGCGAAGCCGAGCGCTGCGTCCTGCGGACCAAATAACCGTCCAATTTGGGGGGCTGCGCCCAGCATGGAAAAATAGTTGGGATGCGTGACGACAAACTCGAGACGCTCCGGCTTGGCGGCGCCGGTCAAATTCACGCTGCCTCCACCGATCGCGCTCACGCCTTCAAATACGCCGGATCGCGTTCTAAGATCGTCCAGTTCCGGCACCGAAAACGGAACATCCTGTAAACCTACGCCGGGGTTGCTGAAAGTTATGCGCACTAAACCATCGGGGTCGCGGTAGGAAAGAGGGCGCAGCAACACGGCATTCACAATGCTGAAAATGGCCGTGTTGGCGCCCACGCCGAGCGCGAGCGTCAGTAATGCCACCCCTGTGAAAGTGGGCTTATGGCGCAGCATGCGCAAGCCGTACCGAACATCCTGTAGTAAGCTTTCCATAAGCTCCACGCCCCGCGCGTCGCGGCATTCCTCCTTCACCTGATCGATTCCACCGAATAACAAGCTCGCGCGCCGCGCTGCTTCCTCGCGCGACAGGCCCGCATGTACGTGCTTTTCGACCTGCTTCCCGAAGTGAAAACGGAGTTCGTCGTCCAGTTCCGCTTCCATCCTCTTTCGCCAGACCAGAGAGCGCAGGCGGAAAGAAATATCGTTGAGCATGAAGGATCTCCTAGGCGGTTCCGAGCACCTGGGCCATCGCCGCCGTCAGCCTTCCCCAAGCGTCCTTCTCGACTTCCAACTGCCGGCGTCCGCTCCTGGTGAGCTCGTAATATTTGGCGCGCCGATTATTTTCGGAAGTTCCCCAGTGGGACTTGATCCACCCGCGCCGCTCCAGCCGATGGAGGGCGGGATAAAGCGAGCCCTGCTGAATGCACAGCACGTCGCTTGAAATCTGCTGGACGCGCTCGGATATGGCCCAGCCATGTTGCGGTTCAAGAACGAGCGTTTGCAGAATGAGCAGGTCCAAAGTACCTTGCGGAAGTTCGATTCGGGGTGCAGCCGGCATGCGTTCCTCTTTCACTTCTACAAGAAGAATACACCATCTCTTGTCGAAGTGCAAGGGGAGTCTGGGTGGGCAGTACTCCAGTCCTTCAGCGGATCTCCAGACCCGCCAGCCCAACCAACTTGTTTATTGCGCGGAGCCCCTGGACTGCCTGGCGTCCTGTTCCGCCTTCAACCTTTGCACGATGGCCCGCTCGCGGTCGCCATCGGCTTTGCGCTTCAGCCGGTAATAGACTTGGGCAAGTGAAACATGCGCCTCCAGAAATTCCGGCGACTGCTTCACCACTTTTTCCAGCGTGGCGCAGGCGCGATCCATATCGCCCGCCGCCAGATCGGTTGCGCCCACCTGATAGAGCGCGCCGGGGTCGCTGGGACGAACGCGCAGCGCGCGCACCAACAGTTCGCGCGCGCGATTGTAATCGCCATCCTGCTTCAGCAGCACGGCCAGCCGCAGGTTCGACTCGAAGTCATTGGGATCTTGCGCCAACTCCTTTTCGAACGCCGCCCGCGCAGCCGTCATATCGCCGCTCTCCATCTGCGCCTGGCCGAGATAGGAGTACAGGTCCGGAAGATGCGGGTTCAACTCCACGGCCCTGGTCAGGTCCGCGATGGCGGCGGGATATTCGAGAACTTGCAACTTCGCCATGCCCAGCAGGAGGCGAGCCTCGGCCGAATCGCCGTTGCGCAGGATGCGATCGATGATCTGCTGGCCGCGCACTACCTGCTTATCCCGCAGCAACGCGGTACCCAGCATGTAAGCGATGGCCAGGTTGTCCTGGTTCTGCTGGTCGAGCGGCGCCAGCAGCGCGATCACTTTGGCGTTCTCGCCCTGCCGCAGCCAGCAGTCTCCCAGCACCAGAATCACCTGCTGATTCGCAGCCTGCGCCGCGTGCAAGGCTTCCAATTCCTGCGCCGCATCCGCAATGCGGCCAGCCTTGTATAAGGCTAGTGCGAGGTTCAACCAGATGCGCGGATCTCTGGGACCCTGCTTAAGCGCGGCCTGATACTCGACAATCGCTTCCGCATAACGGCCGGTGCTGGCGAGAGCCGCACCCAGATTGGAGCGCACGTCGGGCGAATCCGGCCGTAGCTTAAGGAATGCCCGGTACTCGCGGATGGCGCCTTCCGTATCGCCGGCTTGGTGCATGGCGATGGCAGACCGCAGAATCTGGTCGGGAGAGTCCTCCGCGTAAAGCGGACGTGACAGCAGGGCGAGTGTCAGGAGAAAACGTCGCACCATGTAAGTTCATGGTAATTGGACGCGGAAATCGCGGCAACTGTTATTCCGGAAAAGAGCGGGAAATGACCGGCAGCGGCACGCGATAGTGTCCCTCAAAAACCTCGCCAAAAATCTCCGCGATTTGCCCGTGCAGGTGGCCGTTATCGGCCAGCAGATGCTCCGATTGAAAATCGTGCGGCGCCCCCCGCATATCCGATATCTGGCCGCCCGCCTCGGCGACCAGCAGCCTGCCCGCGGCCATGTCCCAGGGCTTCAGCCCGAATTCCCAGAAGCCGTCCAGCCGCCCGCAGGCCACCCAAGCCAAGTCGATGGCCGCCGAACCCGTCCGGCGCACGCCGTGGGTAGCCATGGCCAGTTGATGGTAAAAGTGCACGTTGACACTCAAGTGGCGGCGGCGTGTGGGAAAGCCCGTGCACAGCAGGGCGCTATCCAGACGGCTGACGGATGAAACGCGTATGCGGCGATTGTTGAGCCAGGCGCCGGAACCGCGTTCCGCAATGAACATCTCCTGCCGGATCGGATCGAATACCACCCCCGCCAGCATTTCACCGGCGCGTTCCAACGCCAGCGTCACATTGAAGATGGGTAGGGAGTGCGCGAAGTTGGTGGTGCCGTCCAGCGGGTCCACGTACCAGCGATACTCCGAATCGCCGGCCTGGCCGCCGCCTTCCTCGGCTATGATGCCGTGCCGCGGAAAGTGGGATTGCAACCGTTCGACCACCAGCTTCTCGGATGCGCGATCGGCTTCCGTAACCAGGTCAAACTCGCCCTTCAATTCATAGGGGACACGCCGCTCGTAGTAGGTGACCAGCAAGGCGCCTGCTTCACGAGCAATTTCAACGGCTGTTTCGAGAGGAGAAGTCATGCGTTACCGAGGCGCGACCACTAACCGAGCCGCGACCGTCAGGGAGCGGAGATCAACCGCCTTCCACCAGATACATGATCTCGTGCTTATAGATAAATAGGTTGGGACCATCTTTACGCGTCAGCCGAATGAAAGAGTGATCGTAATACTCGATCGTGCCCAATACCTCTTCGCCGTCGGTAAGCTTCACGCGAACGGGTATCTCCGCATCGATCAAATGGCGCAGATATCTCACCTCTTCAAAGGTTTGTTCGGGAGCGCGATTCCCGGGTTTTCCGCCTGGTCTTGACGTAGCTGGCTCTCCTGCTCTGCTTCCCCATAATAGCCATTGCGCGCCGTCACCCGCAAATCCGGGCGGCGCACCCGCACCAGCAGGCGATGGAAGCGATTCTTCGTCAATGGTATATCTTTCGGATAGTAGGCCAGCAGGTATTGCGTGCGCAGTTCCCTGATGATATCGCTGAAAGCCGCATCCATGGCCGCTCCCAGCGTGGGTTGGAATACACGGCCGCCGGTGCCCAGTGCCATGGTTGTGAGGGCGTGTTCGCCGCCCAGGTTGCGGCCCGCATCGTTTTCAATCGGTACCACCAGCACCGGATAGATGGAGGCGTTGGCCAACTGCGCCGAATCGAGCGCGGCGTGGAAGTCTTTCACGCTGGTGGTGTCGCCCCCATCCGTCACGATCACCATCACCTTCCGCCCCTCACGCTCCTCCAGGTGCCGGGAGGCGAAGTAGATCGCATCATATAAAGACGTGCCGGCCTCGCCTTGAATGGTACGCAGCGAGTGCTCCAGCGGCGCCTGGTTATGCGTGAAGAAATTGTGCAGCGTCACCTGGTAGTTGAAGCTGTACAGCGCCACGGCGTCACTCGGGTTACCCTCGGCAAACAAGGCTTTGAAGAAGCGCGCCACGGAATCCACTTCGTACTTCAGGTCCTTGGCGGTGGAACCGCTGGCATCCACCAGCATCGCCACGGAAAGGGGTTGCGCGGTCTGCCGCTCGAACACCGCGATCTGTTGTGCAACGCCGTTATCCAGAACCTCGAAATCATCTTTATTGAGCGCACCCACCAGTTCGCCGGCGGGGTTTTTCACGGTGGCCAGCACGCGCACCAGGCGCACGTTAACCTTGATTTGCGCGCCCAAAACCGCCGCCAATGCCAACGCGGCACTAGCCGCTTTGAACCAGGGCAGCATTGCGGTCCCAATCTCCTTCCACCCAGACCTCGCCGTCCTCGAAGTGCTCCTTTTTCCAGATGGGCACCACACGCTTCAATCGATCGATCCCCTCCAGCGCGGCTGCAAAAGCCGCCTGGCGATGCGCCGCCGTTACGATTACCACCACGCTGGTCTCCCCAATCAGCATCCGACCCAGCCGGTGCACCATAGCGATGCGGTCGATGGCGTAGCTCGCGGCGATTTCCCGTCCGACGCGGGCCAACATCTTGAGCGCCATTGGCTCGTAGCAATCGTAATCCAGAAAATGCGTCTGGCGGCCCTTCGTATTATTTCGTACTACTCCTTCGAAAGTGACCACCGCGCCGTCTTCCGCCCGCAGCAGGCGGTCGGCGATCTTGCGCGTCACGATGGGATGCCACGTCAAAGCGAAAAAATTCCCGTTTTCGGAAATCTCGCGCGCCGGTCCCGAACCGCCGCTGACCGGTGGCAGGAAGGCGATCTCATCCCCGGCGTCCAGTTGCGTGGCCGGCGTGGCGAACTCGTGGTTGCGCGCCAGCATGATGCTACCGGCCATATCGCGCAGCCGCGGAAATTGCGTGGCGTAACGGTCGAAGACGCCGCCTAAGGTGTCCCTGTCGTCCAAGTCGAGCTGATCTTCCGCCCGCCCTACCACGTCCTTCAGCACCCCGAAAAATAGTATTTTCACGCGCACTTCTCCGGTTAGTTTATCAGACGGGGGAACAGGCGGATTCGTTGCGGTTTTGGACGGGCGGGCTTCAACCCCGCGGGAAGTTTACTCTAACTCGAACAACATCTGTCCGGCCTTCACCGCGTCCCCGGGCGACACGAGGACAGCCTTCAGCACGCCATCCACCTCCGGACTGATGTTGTTCTCCATCTTCATCGCCTCGATCACGATCACCGGTTGGTGCCTGTATACCGGCTGGCCGGCCGAGGCCAGGATCGCGATCACCTGGCCGCAAATCGGGCTGCGGCCGACCGCATCCTCCGGCAGCCGCTGCGGTGAACGTGGGATCAAAACGGATTCCGGAATCGTGATTTCCGGCGCCGCCTCCGCGCCAGTGCCATCCGCAGGTACCTCAGGCGGGGGCGGATCCACGCGTTCCGCCGGCCACCGCGCAAGCGGTTCAGTCAGAATGTGCGATCCATGGAGATCTTCCCGCGCATGCCGCGCCCATCGCTGCACGGTCTGCGCGCCGGCCGCCGCGGGATCCTGGTCTTCGTCAGCCATCGCCGTTCCTTGAGCGATTACAGCGGGATCAACCCGTGCTTCTTCTGCGGGCGCCAGTCGCGCTTGGCGGCCAGGGCCTGCAGGGCTTCTGCTATTTGCGCCCTGGTTTCCGCCGGTTGAATGATATCGTCTACCAGACGCAGGCCGGCCGCCACATAAGGTGTCGCAAATGTATCCGTGAACTCCTGGACTAATTCCCGCCGCTTCGCGCCGTTGTCCTTCGCCGCCAGCAGTTCGCGGCGAAAGAGCACTTCCACCGCAGCCGCCGCGCCCATCACGGCAATTTCCGCCGATGGCCATGCCAGCGTGCAATCCGCGCCCAATTCCTTCGAGCACATCGCGATGTACCCGCCGCCGTAAGCCTTCCGCAGAATCACCGTGATTTTCGGCACCGTCGCCGCCGAGTAAGCAAACAACAACTTCGCGCCGTGCCGGATGATGCCGCCGTATTCCTGATCCACTCCCGGCAGAAATCCCGGAATATCCACAAATGTGACCAGCGGAATATTGAACGCATTACAGAACCGGACGAAGCGCGCGCCCTTGTCGGATGCGTCGATATCCAGTGCGCCGGCCAGCACTTCCGGCTGGTTGGCGATCACGCCCACGCTCCGGCCGCGGATGCGCCCAAAGCCGATCACCAGATTTTTGGCAAACTCGTCCTGTACCTCCAGGAAGTCGCCGCCATCCACCACCCGCGTGATGATACTCTTCACGTCGTAACTGCTCTTGGGGTCGGCCGGCACGATATCGTTGAGATCGTCATCATCGCGCGGTGCGGGTCCCGGATCGAGATGCGGCGGGTCCTCCAGGTTGTTGGATGGCAGAAACGAGAGCAGGCGCTGGCAAATTTTGACAGCTTCCACATCGTTCTCCGCGACGAAATGCACCACGCCCGATTTGTTCATCTGCGCGCGCGGACCGCCCAACGCCTCGGGTGCGACGATTTCGCCGGTCACCTGTTTGATCACCGCCGGACCGGTGATGAACATCTGGGCGTCGCGCGTCTGGATGATGAAATCGGTGAGCGCCGGACTGTAAGCGGCGCCGCCGGCGCACGGCCCGCAGATCAGCGAAATCTGCGGCACCACACCGGAGAGCATCACGTTCTGATAGAAGATGCGCGCATAACCGGCCAGGCTGCCAACGCCTTCCTGCACGCGCGCGCCGCCGGAATCGTTGATGAAGATGAACGGCGAGCCGGTTTTCAGCGAACACTTCAGCGTATCGGCGATTTTCGTGCCATGCACCTCGCCCGCCGATCCGCCCGCTACTGTGAAGTCCTGGCTCGCCACATGCACCAGCCGGCCGTCAATACGGCCTCTGCCCGTAACCACGCCATCGGCGGGCATCTCTTTGCCGTCCAGGCCGAACAGGCGCGCATTATGCTTGGCGAACATGCCCGACTCGCGGAATGACTTGCGGTCGAGCAGCAGAGCCAAGCGCTCGCGCGCCGAGAGCTTGCCGGAACTGTGTTGCTTCTCCAGCCGCTCGCCGCCGCCGCCCAGTAGCAGACGATCCTTTACCCGGGTCAGCTCGCGCATACGTTCTTTGACGACGATTTCCATACGGTCTCCGAATGTATATATTGTAGCTGGTATTCAGGATATGTGAGTCTTTTTTCGTCCCACATACAGGAAATGGTCGGCGACCCCCAAGCCCTCGACGCTGTGCCCCGTCCGCTCGATCAGGTCGAGCCACGCTTCCGCTTCCGCCGGCGGCAGATCGTTCAAAATAGGCTGCCACAGTACGGCGAACGACTCCACGCCCACCAAAGCCAACTCCTCGAAACCGCCAGTAAAAAGCGCGCGAAACTCCTCGCACGTGGACATGTGCGCGAGTCCGATCGGAGGCGCGTGCTGCGGGTCCACATTGCCATCGCGCAGGTACTGTTCGTGGAAAGCCCTGCGCTCCAGAACCTCGAGCGGGGTCATGCGGAACAACTCGCGCAGGTACGCCAGGCGGTTGATCCCCGCCGCGAACAACAGCCCGCCCGGCTTCAGGATGCGGCCCGCCTCGCGCACCGCCTGTTGCCGCGCCTCCAACTCGCACAGGTGATATAAGGGACCCAGCATCAGAACGGCATCACATGCGCCCGCTGCCAGGCTGTCCAAATGCGTGGCGGATTCGCGGCTGATCCCCACGATGGACGCGCCCAATCCGGCGGCGCGCAAACGCCCCTCGGCCGCTTCCAGCAGGCGCGCCGATACGTCCACCAGCCGCAGCCGGCAGCCCTGCCGCGCCAGGAATTCAGAATAGATCCCGCCGCCCACGCCGATCTCGACTACCTCGGTGTCCGGCGGCACCAGCCGTTCCAGCCAGCGCACCGTGATGGCGCGCTCCACCGGGCTGTCACGCGTCAACCGCACCAACTCGGCTTCAAAGATCGCCGTGTCGTAGTAACTACCTACGCTCTCCGCATCCGCTCCGTCCGGCATGGCCCTCGCGTCCGTCAGCCCGGCGTTGCCATCGATTGGTCGAGATGCGCCAGCACCTTCGGCCAGGCCTCGTCATGCCGGCTCCTCGATTCTTCGTCCGGGAAGCCATCGTGCGCCAGGCGCAAGTGCGTTCCACTCCTCTGCGGCGCGAGTTCCACCGTCACCACCGTTTCTGCTCCCTTGGTGGCCGCCGTGACCCACGTCAGTTCCACCAGCCGGTCGCGTTCCAGCCTGAGAAACCGCCCGTAATGCGGATGCCTCTGGCCTTCGAAGTGTGTCTCGAAATAAAAAACCGCGTTGACTTCCGCTTTCATCAACACGGACCCCGGCGCGGCGAACCAGCGATCAAACTGTTCCGTCCAGGCGCGGAACAGTACGCCGGCCGAACTCCGCATCGCCCGTTCGACCCGCAAACTAAAAGGCCGCAGCGATAGGTCCGGTGCAGCAACCGTAGTCATTCTGTCTCCTGTCTCCTGTCTTCTGTCTCCTGCCTGCTCACTTCCCAATCACCTCCGCCCCCAGGTACGGACGCAACACCTCCGGCACCACTACGCTGCCGTCTTTCTGTTGATAGTTCTCCACGATCGCCACCCACGTGCGTCCCACCGCCAGGCCGCTGCCGTTCAGCGTGTGCGCGAATTCGCTTTTGCCCTTCGCGTTTTTGAACCGTATGTTCGCCCGCCGCGCCTGAAACGCTTCATAGTTCGAGCAGGACGAGATCTCCTTATAAGCATTCTGTCCCGGCAGCCACACCTCGATATCGTAAGTCTTGGCCGACGAAAAGCTGGTGTCGCCGGTGCAAAGAGTCACCGTCCGGAACGGCAGTCCCAGCCGCCGCAAAATATCCTCCGCGTCCGCGGTCAGCTTCTCTAACTCGTCGTAACTGCTGTCCGGATGCGCGAACTTCACTAACTCCACTTTCTGGAACTGGTGCTGCCGGATGATACCGCGCACGTCCCGCCCGTAAGATCCCGCCTCGCTGCGGAAACACGGCGTGTACGCACAAAGCTTCACTGGCAGCCGTTCCCCGTCCAGCGTTTCGTTCCGGTATAGGTTAGTTACCGGCACCTCCGCTGTGGGTATCAGCCAGAAATCCGTATTCTCGCATTTGAACGAATCCTCCGCGAATTTCGGCAACTGGCCCGTGCCGAACATGCTCGCCGAATTTACCAGGAACGGCGGCAGCACCTCGGTGTAACCATGCTCCCGCGTGTGTATGTCGAGCATGAAATTGATGAGCGCGCGCTCCAGCCGGGCGCCCAGTCCCCAATACACCGCGAACCGCGCGCCGGTCACTTTGGCCGCCCGCTCCAGGTCTAGTATGCCTAATTCCGGACCGAGGTCCCAGTGCGCCTTGGGCTCGAAATCGAATTGCGGCGGTTCGCCCACGCGGCGGACTTCCAGGTTATCTGCCTCGCTCGATCCCACCGGCACCGACTCGTGCGGCACGTTCGGAATCCCGGTCAGCATCTCGCGAAAAGATTCCTCCGCCGCCTTCTGCTCCGCCTCCAGAACTGCGATCCGCTCGCCGATCGCCCGCACTTGCAGCTGTCTCTCGCTGGTATCGGCGCCTTCCCGGCGCAGCCTGCCGATCTCCGTAGTCTCCGCGTTGCGCCGCGCCTTCAACTGCTCCGCTTCGGCGATGGCAGCCCGTCGCCTCTGATCCAATTCCCGGTACCCATCCAGATTCGGCGGATTGCTGCGCGTCTGCAGCCGCTCCGCTATACGGTCAAAGTTCGCGCGAAACCATGCCAGATCGTACATTCATCCATGCTAACAAGGGACTCCGGTTTGGAGGGCGGGCTTTAGCCGGCGCGGGGCTTAAGCCCCGCCCACGAGTTTGCCCCGCAAAGACGACAACAAACAGTCTCAGGGGTTCAGGTTCACCCGGAGCGCCCGTCTTTCGGACAGCAGGCGAAAAGTGCCGTCGGGCCGTTTTGCTTCAAAGGTGATTCTTAACGGAAAGCATCCCAAGTCCGGGGACATCCACATCGTCATCCTTCCACCCGCACCCCAGGAGGGACGGACGGCCGTAACCGGAAAGTTGAGTATCGTGTCTTGGCCAACTACGGCCGCATCTACACAGGCGGAACCAGCGCCGGCGGCGCCTCTGGCGAAAAAGTAACGCTCTAAAACCAAACATGACGCATCGCAGCCGCCGATTACTCCGACGGTATGAGAGGCGCGCTGTCGGAGCCCTTTCAACGTTTCGGCGGCCATCAAGCGCGCCATGAGCCGATACCAAATAGGAAGGGTCGCGTCGGCAGCTCGCCCTAGGACGGTTCCGAACGGACCGCCTGGGATCGACCGCGATTTGAGAATCTCAGCTCCGTTGAGCTCGTACGACTCGGTATACATGTCGATCGAGGACGAGCCATCGTTCGCATAGCGGACAAATTCGGAGTCTACGATGTAGGGGATGCGGACCGGTGCTCCCGGGTGCGCCTGGGCCACCACTAGCAACAGTGCCGCCGCGCAAAAGATGGCTGCCGCAAACAAGCGCTTTCTTGCGCGTGGCGCCCGAACCCGGGTCCGTCCGTGGCCCGCGGCAAACCCGGCCTGCACGCTTTGGCGCAAGGATGCCGGCGGCGATGGCGCGGTCCAAGTATCGAGCAGATCGTCCAGTTCGGTTTCGTTCATTTTTTTCGCTCCAGGCTCGACGCATAGGCGGCGAGCGTCTCTTGCAGAGCGGCGCGGGCGCGTTGCAGGCGCGACTTTACCGCACCCAAATCGAGGGCCATTACGCGCGCGATCTCTGCCAGGGGCAGATGCTCGTAATGGGCGAGGATCAGCACTTCCCTTTGGGTATCGGGCAACTGCATCACGGCGCGGGATACCGCATCCTCCATCTCCGCGCGCGCGGCCTCGTTCTCGGGCGACCTGTCGTGATTCGCATTCCGGCTGGCGTCAACCGCCAAATCATTTCTCCGCAGCCGCTTCAGGGATTGGTTCCTGACCACGCCGAAGAGGTAAGTTCGGACCGAAGTACGCCTCGGATCGTACGCGCACTCCGGGCGCAGCAGTTGCAGGAAGCACTCCTGCACGATATCTTCGGCGTCCGCGACCGAACCGGTCAGCCGGTAGGCGAAGCGGAACAGGGGCAGATGATGGTCGTCAAACAGTTGCAGGAAAGCGGCTTCCCGGCCTCTTCGAGCTGCTTTGACTAGATCCATGCTTGTTTGAATGGTATTACCGCGAAAACCAGAAAGGAATCGGGAAGGCTGCCTGAAAGCTGGCCTCCGCGGGGCTTACCCCCCCATTTGCTTTCCTATCGAATTTGCATTTCTCCCCATCCGCGGTACAATAGTTTCTTGGAGTGTCGAACCAGTCGAGTGGGCGAAAGCCCACTTTTTTTTGGGTGTTATGCGGCCGGTCATCACATCGCGCATCGAAGAGATCGCCCAGCGTGTAGCGCTCTCCGAAGGCATTGAAGTAGTCGAAGTGGAAGTCAAAGGCGGCGGGAAGAATCAGTTCGTGCGCATTTCTATCGATAAGCCCGAGGGCGTATCTCACGCCGATTGCGAGCTGATCTCGCAGCAGGTCGGCACCATACTGGATGTTGAGGATGTGGTGCCTGGTCACTACACATTGGAAGTCAGTTCGCCGGGCCTCGAACGTAAGTTGCTTAAGCCCCGCGATTACGAGCGATTCCAGGGCAAGAAGGCCAAGGTCACGTTGCGCGCTCCGGTCGAAAATCAGCGGCATTGGGAAGGCACTCTGGCCGGCTTCACCGACGGTATCGTCCGTCTCGAATCCGCGGGCCGCGAGATCCGCTTCCCGCTGGAACAGGTAGAAAAGGCGAATTTGAAGTTCGAGTGGTAGATCCCCTCCTCGCCATCGGGTTAACAATCCAGGGACAGACATAGAAGAGGCACATTTTGGAAACTATTTTTCAGTCCATCGAAATATTGAGCAAGGAAAAGGGCATCGATCCGCAGATCGTCCTGGATGCCGTCAAGGACGCTATGCTGATCGCCGCGCGCAAACACTTCCGCACTACCGAGGATTACGTCGCGGAACTGCACGAAAAAACCGGCGCGCTGCAGCTCTTCGCAGTCAAGAAAGTGGTCGAGGCCGTAGAAGATCCAGCCAAGGAATTAACCCTGGCCGAGGCGCGCCGCATTAATCCGGAAGCCGAAATCGGCGCGGAGATACGCATTCCCAAAAAGACCGACTTGCTCGGCCGCATCTCGGCGCAAACCGCCAAGCAGGTGATTTTCCAAAAGGTGCGCGAAGCCGAACGGGAAACAGTTTTCAACGAATACTCCGGCCGCACCGGTGAACTGGTGAACTGCACCGTGAAGCGCGTGGAGGGTCCGGATTACATCCTGGACCTCGGCAAAACCGAAGCCCGCCTACCGAAAAAGGAGCAGTCGCGTCTGGAAAGTTACAGTGTGGGCGACCGCGTGCGCTGCGTCATCCGCATCGTGGATAAATCGAGCAAGGGGCCGGGCGTGGTGGTGTCGCGAGCCGCGCCTGAACTGGTCATGCGTTTGTTCGAACAGGAAGTCCCGGAAATTTACGACAGCACCGTCACCATCAAGGGCTGTGCGCGCGAAGCCGGCGAGCGCACCAAAATCGCCGTGCAAAGCCGCGACCGCGACGTGGATAGCGTGGGCGCCTGCGTCGGCATGAAAGGCATGCGCGTGCAGTCCATCATCCGCGAATTGCGCGGCGAAAAAATCGACATCATCGAGTACTCCGAGGATGCGGTGACATTCGCCACGCATGCCTTGAGCCCGGCCAAAATCAGCCGCGTAACTATCGTGGACGCGCCCGGAAAACACATGGAAGTGATCGTCGACGATTCGCAGCTCTCGCTCGCCATCGGCAAGAAGGGGCAGAACGTCCGCCTGGCGGCCAAGCTGCTCGGCTGGAAGGTGGACATCAAGAGCGAGGAGGAGAAGCGCCAGGAGGTGGAGACCGCCATGGCCGCGCTGGTCAGTCCGCCGGAACCTGTGTCGGCTTTGATGGCGTTCGGATTGGGCGAAGAGGTGGCCGCAACCCTGGCGGAAGCCGGCGTGGATACCATCGACAAGCTGGGCGGCATGACGCCCGAACAATTACAGGAAATTGCGGGTATCGATCCGGAGAAGGTGGAGAACATCCGCGATTCCGTGACCGCCTACTACGCCCAGTTTGAAGAGGCCCCACCCGCCGTGGAAGAGTTGGAATCACAGGACTCAGCCGCCGCTGAGGAGCCGGAACCCAGCACCCAGAACCCGGAGCCCTCCGCGAGCGCCCAGCACCCGGAACCCTCCGAACTTGATACGATAGTAGACTCGGGGCCGGCTTCTCACGACGAGTCCGAAAATAGCGGTTCGGCAAGCCAGTGAGGTGCGCCTGAGCGAAACAGTTTAGTATTTATGAACAAAATCCGTATTAATGAGCTGGCGCGGGAGCTTGAGGTCAAAGCACACGAAATCCTCGATAGGCTCCCCGGGCTGGGTGTAACTGAAAAGAAGACCCACTCCAGCTCGATCGACGAAGATGTCGCGATCAAACTGCGGCGGATCTTCGGTCACGAGGGAGCTGAAGAGTACGCGGAGCCGGAAGCCGGCGCCGTCGCGCCGCCCGTGCCGGAGCCTGCCGCCATCGAACTCGCACCGGCTCCGGAAGCCGCACCCGCGGCGCCCTCAAGTCAAGTTCCGTCGCCCATTGCAGCACAGGAAAGCTCTCCCGAGCAGGTTGCCGGAAAAGCTACCCTCGAACGTCCAGCGGGGCGCCCGGTCCATCCCATTCGTCCGCCACTCGCGGGCAGCACGCCACCGCCGCCACCCGCCGCCACACCGTTCGCTCCGCCGGCGCCACGCCCGACGCCTCCGGTCGCGGTAATCGCGCCCGGTCGTCCGGCAATGCCAACAGTGAAGCCCGTCCCGGCGGCACGGCCCGGCCAGGTGCTATCCGGACCGCGTCAACCCCTGCCACCCGGTGTCGGCGAACCTCTCTCCCCTTCGGCGCCCATCTTCAGCCGGCCGGGCGGGACTCCGCGTCCCCCAGTTCCACCCTCACCAGCAGGAAGCGCGCCGCAAGCCGCGCCCGGTACGCCCATGCCGTCCGCGCCCCGGCCGCCTTCCCGTCCGCTGGCCGGTCAACCCGCCGCGCGTCCCGTGGTCCCGCCGCGAGCCGATCTCGTCGCCAAGTTAAGCCAACCCCGTGCCGCCGCCCCTGGCATGCCCGCTATGCCCGCGCCCAGCCGCCCGGCCAGCCCCGGCATTCCCCGCCCTCAAAGCGCACCCGCTCCCGGCCAGCCTATCTATCGTGGACCGCTCCGTCCCGGCCAGCCCGCCGTGGCCCGCCAAGGTGCCGCTCCCGGCCTCCGCCCCGGCGCTCCCATGCGCCCCGGCGGCCCGCGCCCCATGCATCCTACCTCGCGCCGTCCCGGGATGGAACCCGCGGTCGCGCCCCCGCCGCCCGATCAGCAGCGCCGCCCCGGCGATAAGCGCGGCGGCCGCCCCCAGCGCGATCGCAGCCTCGAACCGGAAGAGAAAATTCTACGGCCGTCCACCCGCCGCCAGACCCAATCCGGTCCGCCGCCGGTCAGCCGCGAGATCACCATTTCCGAAGGCATCACCGTAAAAGAACTTTCCGAAAAGCTGGACGTCAAGGCCAGCCTGGTCATCAAGAAGCTCGTCGAGCGCAATATCTTCGCCACCATCAATCAAACGCTGGACTCCAAGCTCGCCACCGAAATCTCCCGCGAGTTTGGCGCCTCCACCGCCACCATCACCTACGAAGAAGAGTCTCAGCAGCAGGTAGAGGTTGCCGAAGAGCAAAAGGATCTGCTCAAGCGTGCGCCCGTCGTAACCATCATGGGCCACGTCGATCACGGGAAAACGTCCCTGTTGGATGCCATCCGCGAAGCCAATGTGGCCGGCCACGAGGCCGGCGGAATCACCCAGCACATCGGTGCATACTATGTTGAAAAAGACGGCCGCAAAATTGTGTTTATCGACACTCCCGGCCACGAAGCGTTCACCCGCATGCGCGCCCGCGGCGCCAAAGTAACCGATATCGTGGTACTGGTGGTGGCGGCCGACGACGGCGTTATGCCGCAAACCCTCGAAGCCATCGATCACGCCCGCGCCGCCAAGGTCCCCATCATTGTCGCCATTAACAAAATCGATAAGCCCGACGCGCAGCCCGAACGCATCAAGCAACAGCTCGCCGATCGCGGCCTGTTGGCTGAAGACTGGGGTGGCGACACGGTTACCGTGCCCGTATCCGCCAAGATGCATATCAATCTCGATCTGCTGCTCGAGATGATTCTCCTGGTGGCCGATCTGCAGGAACTCAAAGCCAATCCCTCCCGTCCGGCCATGGGCAACGTGCTTGAAGCCAAACTGGATCGCGGCCGCGGACCGGTGGCCACCGTGCTCGTCCGCAACGGCACGCTCCGCGTGGGCGATTATTTCATCTGCGGCGCCGTGTTCGGCAAAGTGCGCGCCATGCTGAATGACCGCGGCGAGCAGATCCGTGAAGCCGAGCCATCTACTCCCGTCGAGGTGCTCGGTCTGGAGTCGCTGCCCGAGGCCGGCGACGATTTCCAGGTAGTCACCGATACCGCCAAAGCCAAGCAGATCGTGCTCTTCCGCGAGGCCAAAGTCCGCGAAGCCGCCATGGCCAAGTCGAGCCGCCTCACGCTCGAACAGTTGCACCAGAAGTTGAAGGCGGGCGAAGTCACCGAACTGCCCATCATCCTGAAGGCCGACGTGGGCGGCTCGGCCGAAGTGCTCAGCGATACGCTGCAGAAGCTGTCCAACGACAAGGTCAAGATCCGCGTGCTGCGCTCCGGCGTGGGCGCCATCAACGAATCGGACGTGCTGCTCGCCTCCGCTTCGGATGCCATCGTGATCGGCTTCAACGTGCGCCCGGAGCGCAACACCGCGGCGCTCGCCGAACAGGAGAAGGTCGATGTCCGGCTGCACACCATCATTTACAACCTGACCGACGAGATCAAACGCGCCATGACCGGCCTGCTGGAGCCTGTTTTCAAGGAGGTCTACAAGGGTAAAGCCGGGGTGCTTGAAACCTTCCGCATTACCAAGGTTGGCAACGTGGCCGGCTGCCAGGTGCTGGATGGCACCATCACCCGCGACAGCGAAGTGCGTCTGCTGCGCGATAACGTGGTGGTCTATACGGGCAAAGTCAGCTCGCTGCGCCGCTTCAAGGACGACGTGAGCGAGGTGAAGAGCGGCATGGAGTGCGGCATCACGCTCGAAAATTTCGGCGATATCAAACAGAACGATGTCATCGAGGCGTTCGTCACCGAGCGCGTAGCCACCGAAGTCTTCGCCTGAGGCGCCGTGGCCGCGATCGGTGTGCTGACGCTCGAACTCGTCCTCGAAAATTCGCATTCCTTGAAGGAGAAGCGCCACGTCGTGAAAAGCCTCCAGGACCGGCTGCGCGGCAAGTTCAATGTGGCCGTGGCGGAAATCGACTGTCAGGACCTGTGGCAGCGCGCCGTAGTCGCAGCGGTGACCGTATCCTCCGATCACGGCCACGCCCAGAAGGTCCTGCAATCGGTCGAGGAGGAAGCCGCCGCCCTGCTGGGCCCCGAACTGGCCCGCGCCACGGTGGAATGGATGTGAAGGCAGGTGGTGGGTGGTGGGCCATGGGTTCTGGCGTACGCACTGTACACGGTTGAAGGGTTTGCTACCACCTACCACCCACAACCCATAACCCCGTTTATGCAGCATCGCTTCCAACGCATCTCCGCCGCGGTTCGCGAAGAGCTCTCCGAAATCGTGGGGTTTGAGCTCTCCGATCCCCGCCTGGTCAACGTGGATGTGACCGACGTTACCGTAAGCCCCGACTCCCGCCACGCCGCCGTCAAAGTAGCCCTCCGCGGCAGTCCGCACGAGCAAAAACAGGCCCTGGCCGCCTTGGAACACGCTGGTAACTACCTGCGGCATGAACTCGCCAGCCGTCTGAATCTGCGGCGGGTCCCCGAACTCCATTTCGAGCCGGATCACCACCCCGACGCCGCCACGCGCGTCGACATCCTGCTCAAGAGGGCGAAAAAAAAGCATGCGCCAACTGAAAATCAGCCCTAAAGTCAAACAATTCGTGGTAGTTTTGTTTTTGTTGACGGCTTCGGCGGCGCGGCCCCAAGCCGTACCGGGTGGTGCAGTACCAAGCGGCGCCGGGGTACCGAGCCGCGTCGGAGTACCGAACCGCGACCGTAAGGGAGCGGTCCCCGAACTCCTGCGCCTGGAAGAAAGCGCGGAAGCCATGGGCTCCGCCTACTCCATCGTGGTCTACGGTTACGACAATGACCGAATGAGCGCCGCCGTCGAAGCCGCCTTCGACGAAGTAAGGCAACTGGACAACATGCTTTCGAATTACAAGCCGGATAGCGAGTGGAGCGCGGTCAACCGTGAGGCCGCCGCCCATCCAGTCCCCGTCTCGCCGGAATTGTTCCAGTTACTGTCCGCCTGCCAGCAGTACAGCCGTGAGAGTGAAGGTGCTTTCGATATCTCGGTCGGCCCGCTGATGAAGGTCTGGGGCTTTTACAAGGGCACCGGCCACCTGCCGCATCGCGCCGAAGTGATGGCCGCCATGCAAGCCGTCGGCTACCAGCACGTCCACCTCGATCCGGCTCACCAGACCGTTCGCTTCGACCGCCCCGGCGTGGAGCTCGATCCCGGTGGCATCGGCAAAGGCTACGCCGTGGACCGTATGGTCGACGTGCTGAAAGCCAAGGGCATCGGCATTGCTTTTGTGGCCGGTTCCGGCAGTAGCATCTACGGATTGGGCGCGCCGCCCAACGAGCCGCGCGGCTGGCGCATCACCATCCGCGATCCGCGCAACGAGCATGCCAGCGTCGCCGAAGTTTTTCTGAAGAATGAGTCCATGTCCACCTCCGGCAGCTACGAGAAGTTCTTCCGCGCCGAAGGCCATGTTTACAGCCACATTATGGATCCCCGCACCGGCTACCCGGCGCCGGGCATGCTCTCGGTTTCGCTCATTACCCCTCGCACCATCGACAGTGAAGCGTGGGCGAAGCCCTATTTCATCAATGGCCGCCAATGGGCGGCGCAACATAATCCACAAGGATTTCGCGCTTTCTTTTGCGAAGACAGGACGGAACAGCCATGCGCGTGGCTCCCATGACCAGCCGCTTTTTGGATGCGTGCAAGCGTAGACCTACCGACGTTCGTCCCGTATGGTTCATGCGCCAGGCGGGCAGATATCTGCGTCAGTATCGGGAAATCCGCTCCCGGCACGGCATCTTGGAAATCTGCAAGCGCCCCGATCTGGCTGCCACTGTCACGTTGCAGCCGGTCGAAATTCTCGATGTAGATGCCGCCATCATTTTCGCCGACCTCCTGCTCCCCGTCGAACCCATGGGTCTGAAGCTGCGCTTTGCCACCGGCGAGGGACCGCGCATCGATAACCCGGTACACACTAACTCCGACGTGGATAGCCTTTCTACCTCGAATACGGACGACTTAGGCTACGTCGGCGAGGCTATCCAAAACGTAGTCCGCGCGCTCGCCGGCAAGGCCCCCGTAATCGGCTTCGTGGGTGCGCCATTTACTCTCGCCAGTTACATGATCGAAGGCGGCGCATCGCGTAATTACATCCGCACCAAGCGCATGATGTATTCCGACGAAATTCTGTGGCGCCGCCTGATGGGTAAGATCGTAGACGTGCAGGCCCCCTTCGCCAGCCTGCAGGTCACTGCCGGAGCGCGCTGCATACAAGTGTTCGACAGTTGGGTGGGCGCGCTGGGTCCCGATGATTACGTGCGCTTCGTGCAGCCTTATTCGCGCGCGTTGATCGAGCGCATCCGCTCCACCGGCGTGCCCGTCATCCACTTTGGCACCGGCGCTTCCGGCTTCTTCCGCGAGCTGCACGCGGCCGGCGGCGACGTCATGGGCGTGGACTGGCGCGTGAACATCGACCAGGCCTGGACCGATATCAGCTACCGCTCCGCGGTGCAAGGCAACCTCGACCCCGTGGCCCTCTTCGCCCCGCTGCCTGAGCTCAGGATGAAGATCGCCGAGTTGCTGAAGCGCACAGGCACGCGGCCCGGTCACATCTTCAACGTGGGCCATGGCATCCTGCCGGAGACGCCCGTCGAGAACGTGAAAGCCTGCGTGGAGATGGTCCGTGAGTTCAAGCCATAATGAATGCGCCGCAGATGGGCTGGAAGCTAGCCTGTCTGGCCAGCAGATCACTTCGGAACTTGTGCAGTCCCGGCACGTGCTCACCACAGAGAAGATTCTCGGCGGAATGGAGCGGCTCGTTCGGTCTGTTGGAGCCGATCTGGAGGAGCGATTTGACGAGCATTATACCCGTGAGATCCTCCCACCAGATTCCGGGGTGTGCCGAGCGGACATTGAAGCTTGCAAAAGTACTTATCAGCAGGCTCCCATCCGAGCCGGTAAGAGAAAAGCGACGGACGGGTTCAGACGAGGGCGCAGCCCGAGCCCTTCGGGCGACTGGGCCGGCAAGCAGTTCGTCTTCGCTCTAACTACGGGCGGACAACCGGTCCCACGACGGGTGGCATCCCACTACCGCGGCGAGTTCACGGTCGAGCTGGCAAGAGCGGCTGCCTTACCGCCGGTCACACATCTGCCCAATAACCCTATAATCCCCCCTATCAATACCTTGAAACGACATCCCCCGACCTCCCAGCCAGTGACACAGCCTCCCGATGCTATCCTGGTGCCGGGACTTCTTCGGCCTCCGCCCTTTCTCCCGCAAGAATGAGGAAACAAAGGCCGATTCGTCTTTGTTCGTTCAAAAATTGGCTTCGATCGGTTGGAAAATAAAGGACATCCCAATAGCGCCCGAAATCGAAAACCGGCGGGAAATTAACCTGAACTTAGCCATAGGTTAACCAATCGGATCTTCTTCAAGCTAACCTAAGCGCAATTGTCCGCTGCCCGCCCGGCCAAGTATCATGGCAGTTGAAATGCCAGTACCAAGCCATCCCTCCAGGCGCGAAGGGGGCCACGCCATGCTCGAGGCGGCCCTGCTGCTCCCGTGGGTGTTGTTCATGTTCGTGGGCGTCTTTGACGTCGGTTTTTACAATTATGCACTCATCTGCACCGAGAATGCCGCGCGCGTGGCCGCCTGGTATACTTCGCAAAGCCCGTCTACGGCCACTGATTCCACCACCGCCTGCACTTACGCGCTCGCGGAACTTTCCGCTATGCCCAACGTAGGTACCGCCGTCACCACTTGCGGTGCGTCGCCCGTAGTGGTCACGGCAACTCAGGTCACCGGTGCCGACAGTGCCTTGGCTAGCCAGGTGAGTGTATCTTATACCAGCCCGCAACTCATTCCCATTCCCGGCCAGTTGTCCGGGCAGTTTACGTTCGACCGGGTCGTCCAGATGAGGTTAGTAACACAATGACGAGGCGGCGGACCTCGCGCGGCAGCACCGTACTGGAATTCGCCCTGGCGGGCATTCCTATGATTTTGACCTTCATATCGATCATGGGAATGGGTCTCACTATGTGGACCTACCAGACCCTCTCGTACTCAGCTCAGGAGCTCAACCGGTACATTGCAGTCCACGGCAAACACTGTTCCAGCGGCAGCAATAGTTGCACGCTCACCGTGGGCAACGTGGCAACCGCCGCCGAAAGCTACGCGATTGGCCTGACTTCATCCGGCCTCGTCATGACATTGACTTCGCCCAGCACCACTTACACCTGCAATCCGGTTTCGAGCTGTACGTCCAACACCAACCAGTGGCCGCCCTCCGCCGATAGTACGGTGGGCACTCTGATTCAGATCCGCTTGCAATACCAGGTTAGTCCGGCCTTCACCATGGTCTGGCCCGGGGCCCGCGCGGCCACCTATGGAAGTTACAACATTGGAGCTTACTCCAAACAACGCGTCTTATTTTGAGGACCCATGCGATTGAAGAACGCGCGCGAACGAGGGCAGGTATTGCCGTTGGCCACCCTGCTGATAATTCTGCTGCTCTCCATGGTCGGTTTCAGCACGGAGGTGGGCACGGCGTACTATCTGCGGCAGTCGGCGCACGCCGCCGCGGAATCCGCCGCCATGGCCACCGTGCTGGCCGCCATGTCTAGTGTCAGCGGAACTTCTGTTACCTGCAGCACCTCGGGCACTAGTGGTACACAGTGCTCCAGTTCCGCCACTGCCTGCGCTTCATCGCCAAATAGCCCACCCAAAACCAACCTCGACAACGGCTGCCTCTTTGCCAAGCAGAATGGCTTCACGGAGGGCGGCAACACCAGCATCAAAATCACGGCCAACAATACCACCCCACCGCCCGGCAATCCGAATGTCTCCGTCATCTATTGGGCTCAAGCGGTCGTCGGCACTCGCCAGCCGCAACTGTTCTCCTCCCTCTTCAGCAGTTCGGGTCTGTTCACCGGCGCGCAGGCCACTGCCGCCATCGTGTCTAATGGAGCGGCTTCCGGTTGCATCTACGTACTCAGCACTACGTCGAGCCGCGCCATGGATGTAGAGGGTTCGGAGGTACAGACTACCTGCGGAATTTATATCAATTCCAGTAATTCGACGGCGCTTTACATCGGCGGCAATCCGCCAGGCGGCGCCGGCAGTCCCGCCATCTCGGCCAGCTCCGTATCCATCGTAGGGAACTATCAGAATGGCGGCCAAGGGACCATCGTTCCCTCGCCGCTCACCGGCCAAACCGCCGTCACCGATCCGCTGGCGAGCCTGCCGGAACCCACCGCCGGCTCCTGCAGTCAAACTAACTACAATTTCAGTCAAGGTACTACGACGCTGTCTCCCGGCACTTATTGCGGCGGAATCCATATCAGCGGCGGCACTGTCACATTCTCGGCGGGGGAGTATATCCTGCTCGGCGGCGGCTTGACTATCGACAGCGCCAGCACCACGGTTACCGGGTCGGGAGTGAGTTTCTATAATACGTCAAACAGCACTTACTCATATGGCACCATGACTATTAGCGGCCAGCCCAACGTCACCTTCAGCGCGCCAACTTCCGGTACCTACGAGGGCATATTCTTTTTCACGGACCGGTCTGAGACTTCTACGAGTCAGAATCAGATCAACGGATCGACCAGCGCCTCTATCCAGGGTACCATTTATATGCCCACTGTCCCACTGCTCTACACCGGCGAAAGTTCGACCGGTACATACACCGGCCTGGTCGTGAATACGCTCGAAATCAACGGCTCCGTCAACTTTAAGCAGGATCCTACCGGCCAGTACACCGGACTTAGCGGCGGTGGCACGGCAGCTTACCTGATCCAGTGACTCCGCCTACTTCACCAGCACCGATGATTTACCCGCGAAGTTTAACACCCAGCCAGGAAAGATTCCCAGAAACAGCGTACCCAGCGCCGGGATGACTAATGCCGCACGCAAGCCAAAGGAAAGCGGCTCCAAATCCGCAGTGGCTGCAGCTGGCTCGCGCATGTACATGACCACCAGAATGCGCAGATAGTAATAAGCCGCCACTGCGCTGTTCAGCAGTCCGAGCACCGTCAGCCAGACTAAGTGTGAACTGAGCGCCGCTTTGAAGATATAGAACTTGCCGAAGAACCCGCCGGTAAGCGGCACGCCGATCAGCGATAGCAGAAAAACTGCAAGTAGCGCAGCCGTCCCCGGCTGCCTCACCGCCAGGCCTGAGAAATCGTCCACGCTCAGGAAGCGCTCGCCTTTGCCCGAAAGATGCGCGACTACAGCGAACGCGCCGATGTTCATGAGCGCATACGCCGCCAGATAGAACATAGCCGCTGCGGTGCCCACGTTCGAGTGCGCCGCCAGCGCCACCAGCACATATCCGGCGTGCGCGATTGAGCTATAACCGAGCAGCCGCTTGATGTTCGACTGTGTGAGAGCGGCGAAGTTACCGATGGTCATCGACAGCAGCGCCGATCCCCAGATCAGCGGATACCAGTCGCGCGCCATCGGCTGGAACGCCGTCATGAAGATGCGCAGAAATATCGCGAACGCCGCGGCCTTCGGGCCGGTAGTCAGGAATGCGGACACCGGCGTCGGCGCGCCTTGATAAACATCCGGCGCCCAGATTTGGAACGGCGCGCCGGAAACCTTGAACGCCAGGCCCACGAACATCAATGCCATCGCGGCCCCGATGAACACGGGCGGCGGCGCACTGGGTCCGCCGGTTAGCGCCGCGCGGATGGCAGGCAGATAGGTCGATCCGGTCATGCCATAGACCACCGCCACGCCGTAAAGGAAGAAGGCCGTGGCAAATGACCCGAGCAGGAAATACTTCAGCGCCGCTTCGTTGGCGCGCTTGTCGTCGCGCAGGTATCCTGCCAAAACGTAGCTCGAGATCGACGAGATCTCCAGCCCGATGAAGATCATGATCAGTTCATTGGCCGAAACCATCACCGATTGGCCGGCGATAGACAGCAACAGCAGCGCATGAAACTCGCCCGGCGCCGCGCCTTCGCGAGCCAGGAAACGGTAAGACGACAGTACCGTCAGGATGCCGACGCCGATCACCAGAACGCGGAAGAATGTGGCGAAGCCATCCACGCTTAACAGACCCGAGAAAGCCGGTCCAGCCCACGAATAAGCGAACACCGCGGCTACCAGCGCCGCCACCAGCGCCGCCAGCGAGAGGTGCCCATAGATGTCCCGCGATTTCTGGCGGAGGATGACATCCAATACCATCAGCAGCGTGCCGGCGACAACTAAGATGATCTCGGGCAGGAACCGTATATAGTCAGCGCCGGGAGGGGCAAAGTTAACGGGCATGCGCTACCTCTGCCGGGGTGGCGGGTGGCGTTGGGGCATGCACCCGGACTGGCACGTTCACCTGTGTCTGGTCCAGTATGTGCGCGGTGGCCTTGCGCACAGCGGGCAGGAACGATTGCGAGTACATGCCCATCCAGACCATCATCGCGACCAGCGGTACGATAGCGGCCCACTCGCGCGGCCTGAGATCGAAAACGTGACGCCGCACCTCATCCGGTGTCTCGCCGTAGAACACGCGCTGATAGAGCCACAGCATGTAACATGCCGACAGGATCACGCCGATCGAGGCGAAGATCGTCCAGCGGAAGTTGGCCTGGGCCGATCCCTGCAATACCAGGAACTCGCCGACGAAATTGTTCAGCGTGGGCAGCCCGATGCTGGCCAGCATTGTAATCATGAACGCGGTGGAAAGCCAGGGCGCCGGTGTGGCCACGCCGCCGTAGTCCGCGATGACCAGCGAATGCCGCCGCTCGTAAAGATAGCCGACCAGCACAAACAGCGCACCGGTGGAGATGCCGTGATTCAGCATCTGGTACACCGCACCGTCCATGCCGATCTGGGTGAACGAGAAGATGCCGAGTACCACGAAGCCCAAGTGACTCACCGACGAGTAAGCCACCAGCTTCTTCATATTCGGCTGCACCATAGCCACCAATGCGCCGTATATGATGCCGATGATGGCCAGCACCACGATCCACGGCGCACAGTAGCGTGCGGCACCGGGAAACATCGGCAGGCAGAAACGCGCCAGGCCGTAAGTACCCATCTTCAGCATGACCGAGGCCAGCATCACCGAACCGGCGGTGGGAGCTTCGACATGCGCGTCCGGCAGCCAGGTGTGCAGCGGGAATATCGGGACCTTCACGGCGAAGGCTACGAAGAAGGCCAGGAAGAGCCACATCTGCTCCGTGGGTGTGAAGTGCAGCGAACCGGCGGCAAGCATCGCCAGGAGATCGGAATAATTGAAAGTCTGGGCACGATTGTAAATGTAAATGACGGCCGTCAGCATCAGCACCGAGGCCGCGAAGGTATAAAGAAAGAACTTGAGTGCGGCATAAATGCGCCGCTCGTGGCCCCAGATGCCAATCAGAAAATACATGGGGACGAGCGAGACCTCCCAGAAGACGTAAAACAAAAACAGGTCCTGCGCCGCGAAGACGCCAGTGAGGCCGAATTCGAGGAGGAGCATGAAGGCAAAAAACTCTTTGACCCGACTCTGAATGGATTTCCAGGAGATCAGAATGCAGATGGGTGTCAGGAAGGTAGAGAGAATAACCAGCCAAAGACTTAGTCCGTCGAGTGAGACGTGGTAGTGAATGTTAGGCGAAGTGACCCAGGGGATGTCAGTCACAAACTGCTCGCCAGGACGGATGGTTTCGTATCCGAACGCCAGGCCCAGCGACGCCACGAATGCCACCAGTGAGAAGCCCAGCGCGATGGCCCGGACCGCGCCCTCCGCCGCGCGTGGGACCAGCAGCAGAGTCAGGAAGCCAACCAGCGGAATGGCGATTACGATGTCGAGCAGATTCATCGCAGGCCACCCATAACTCCCATCACGAAGAGCAGCACCACGCTGCCCAGCAGCACCCAGGCCGCATAGCTGCGAATATTGCCGGACTGCAGCAACTTCAGCACGCCGCCGATCCCGCGTGCGCGATTGCCGATGCCGTTCACCGCGCCGTCGATTACCGCAGCGTCTACGCCTTTCCACAACACTTCGCGGGATCCGGAGACGACCGGATTCACGATCACCGCGTCGTAGACCTCGTCCACGAAATATTTGTTGTAGATCAACTTATACAAACCGCCCAAACTCGCCGCGATTTGATCCGGCAGGCCGGGTCTGGCCACATAAAATATCCATGCCAGCGCGATTCCCCCGATCCCAAACGCCACGGAGACGAGCACCGGACCAATATCGCCGGTCTCACCGGCCAGCGGAAACAATGGCGCCAGAAACTCCGGAACGTTGAACAGTTTTCCACCCGCGAGCGAGAGTGCCGCCAAAACGGCCAACGGGCCGACCATCAACAGGGGGGATTCATGCGGATGACCCTTGCCGCGATACTCGCCGTAGAAAGCCAGGAAGATCGCGCGGAAGACATAGAACGCCGTCATACCGGCCGTAACCACACCTACCCAGTACATCCACGGCGCGTGGCGGTCGGCCGCCGCCAGGATCGCGTCCTTGCTGTAGAAACCGGAAAACGGCGGCACGCCGGAGATGGCCACGGCGGCGCACAGCATGGTCCAGAAGGTCCATGGAATTTTCTTGCGCAGCCCACCCATGTTGCGCAGGTCCTGTTCTCCGCTGAGCGCATGAATCACGCTGCCGGAACCCAAAAAGAGCAAGGCCTTGAAAAACGCGTGCGTGACCAGGTGATAGACTCCCGCCGAAAATGCGCCCACGCCCGCGCCCAGAAACATATAGCCCAGCTGCGAAACGGTGGAGTAGGCGAACACCTTTTTGATATCGTTCTGCGCCAGGCCGATGGTGGCCGCGAAGAATGCCGTCGCCAGGCCGATGATGGCTACGGCCTCCATAGCAGCGGGCGCGTGAATGTATATCGCCGAAGAGCGCGCCACCATGTAGACGCCGGCTGTGACCATGGTCGCCGCGTGGATCAATGCGGAGACGGGCGTAGGGCCGGCCATGGCATCCGGCAGCCAGACGTACAGCGGAAGCTGTGCGGATTTGCCGCACGCACCCAGCAGCAGCAGGAAGGCAATCGCGGTCAGCGCGCCCTCCGAGTGTCCCGCCACGCTGCTGAACACCACGCCGAAATCGAGCGATCCGAAATTTACCACGATCAGAAACATCGCCAGCGAGAAGCCGAAATCGCCGATGCGGTTCACGATGAACGCCTTGTTGCCCGCATCGGTGGCGAACTTCTTATCAAAGTAGAAACCGATCAGCAAGTAGCTGCACAGCCCCACGCC
The DNA here is from genome assembly GCA_963818855.1 of Bryobacterales bacterium. GTDB lineage: Bacteria > Acidobacteriota > Terriglobia > Bryobacterales > Bryobacteraceae > Bog-159. The sequence continues at coordinate 354,048 of CAWFUH010000005.1, forward strand.
CTCCCAACCCACGAACATCACCAGGTAGTTGGCGGCCAGAACCAGCGTGAGCATGAAAAACATGAACAGGTTCAGATAGGCAAAGAAGCGGTAGTAACCGCCTTCGTGCGCCATATAGCCGATCGAGTAGATGTGGATCAGGGAACCTACGCCGGTAACCACCAGCAGCATTACGGCGGTAAGACGGTCGACGCTGAAATCGAAACCTATGTTCAGACTGCCGCTTTGAATCCAGGTGAAGTACTGCTCGGTGTGCGCCACATTCAGATCGCCGAGCGCGGCGAGTGTCTTTAGCACCCACGCAAACGAGAGCAGTACCGATCCGATGGCGATGGTGTTTACGACAGGCTTGGAAAAGCGCCGCCCCAGGATTCCGTTCAACAGGAACCCGGCGAGGGGGAAGACCGGGATGAGCCAGAGTTGCATCAGTTATTGCTTGCGGCGCAGAGCGGGGCTGAAGCCCCGCGCCGGCTGAAGCCCGCCCTCCAGGCTCGACAGCAATACAAGTTGGGTAGCCTTGTGATCATCAGTTTTTCATCGAGCTTATGTCGTCGATGTTCAATGTCTCGCGATTTTTGAACACCGTCAAAATAATCGCCAGCCCTACGGCTGCTTCGGCTGCCGCGACCACCATCACGAAAAAGCTGAAAATGTGCCCGTCCACCTGTTTCCACTGATACGCGAACGCAATGAAGGTCAGGTTGACGGCGTTGAGCATCAGTTCGATCGACATGAACACTGTAATAATGTTGCGGCGCAGGAGAAATCCGGCGATGCCCAACGCAAATAATACGGCGCTAAGCATCAGGTACCAGGAGAGCGGCACGCCAGGCATGTTACTCGAGCTCCTTTTGCGCCAGCACCACGGCGCCCAGAATAGCGATCAGGATCAAAACCGAAATCACCTCGAAGGGCAGCAGATATCGGGTGAAGAGGGCACGCCCCACGTCCAGCGCGGTGCCGTGCCGAAATTCACCGAAATGCACATCGCGCGCACCCGCAGACATGTTGCGCGTGAAATAGGCCATCAACCCGAGGAATGCGAACAGCAGCGGAATGCCGAGCACCTGCGCCAGCAGCGAACGGCCATGGCGGATCTCCGCGCCGGCATTCAGCAGCATGATTACGAAGACGAACAGCACCATCACGGCGCCGGCATACACGATCACCTGCACCGCGGCCAGGAACTCCGCGCCCAACAGCAGGAAAAGCACGGCCAGCGATCCCATCACGCCGATCAGTGACACGGCGCTCGCAATCGGGTGCGACTGTATGATGACGTTGAAGCCGCAAACCACAGCGATCGCCGCGAAGATGAGAAAGAGGATGACGTCCATTTTAAAAAAACGGAAACAGGGCCACCATCAGGCTGGTGACCAGCAGGTTGATGACGGCTGCGGGGAACATGACCTTCCACGCAAAGCCCATCAGTTGATCGTACCGGAAGCGCGGCAGCGTGCCGCGAATCCAGATGAAAAGGAACAGCAATGTACCAGTCTTGGCGGCGAACCAGAACAGCGGCAGCAGCGCGCCCCGCAGCAGGGGAATCAGAAAGATCACAGCCAGCAGGAAGAAGACTATCGCTACGACCGGCAATGTAATGCCATCTTTCCGGCGCACCGGATTCAGCCCGTGATAGAGCGCGATGGCGGCGGCCAGCAGAAATATGACCGTGGGCACGAAATTAGAACCTGCCGAAGCCGGCCAGAGCGGCAGCCATCCGCCCAGAAAAAGCGTGGTAGTGATGGAGCAGACCGTGACCATGTTGGAGTATTCGGCCATGAAGAACGCCGCGAATTTCATGCTGCTGTATTCGGTGTGAAATCCGGCCACCAGTTCGTTCTCTGCTTCCGGCAGATCGAAGGGCACACGGTTGGTCTCCGCGAAAGCCGCGATCATGAAAATGATGAAGCCGAAGATCTGCGGCATGGGCATCTGGAAGATACTCCAGCGGGGGATGAAGCCCAAGTAAAAGCCTTGCTGCTTTTCGACAATCTCGCGCAGGCTCAGGGTGTTCGCCAGCAGCAGCGGGGCGGCGACTGCCATGCTCAGCGGCAATTCGTAGCTGATCATCTGTGCTGAACTGCGCAGCCCGCCCAGCAGCGCGTACTTGTTATTCGATGCCCAACCCGCCAGCGCGATACCATACACGCTAATCGAAGACACGGCCAGCACGAACAGGAGGCCGATATTCAAATCGGCCAATTGCATCCAGGTGTTATCGCCGAAGATGTGAATCTCGCCGCCGAAGGGGATTACCGAAATCGATATCAGCGCCATGGTGACGGCGAAGAACGGCGCTGCCAGGTAGAGCAACTTGTTGGCGTAGGGCGGCACCAAGTCTTCCTTGGTGATCAGCTTGATCACATCCGCCAGGGGCTGCAACAGTCCATGTGGGCCGACACGCGAAGGCCCCATGCGCACTTGTATATGTGCGATGACTTTGCGTTCCACCCATTGCAGGTACGCCAGCGTGGTGAGTAGAACAAACGCCACCACCGCAGCCTTAATCAGGCTCAGCAGGAAGAAGTTCATTTATCGATTGCCGTGGCTCTCCACCACGGAGTTCAGTATCTTAGAATAGCGCCCCAGCGTGCCGGACGTGAACAGATTATCGTGCGCGGAACGGATTAGTTCGGGCCGCCCGTCGAGCGGGACGCGCCCATTCACGGCCGCGGTCTGCGCCGCGCCTCCCATTTCGAGCACCGGCAACGCGACGTTGTATCCGCGCACGTTCTTACGGATCTCCGCGAAAACGGTGTCCGGAATCCAAGGGCCCAGCTCGGCGGCTACGCCCATTTCGCGGGCCAGCAGGCCCATGATTTCGAGATCGGGTTTGGGTCCCATGGCGCTGATGCCTCTGTGCAGCTTCTGTACTTCGCCACAGACGTTGGTGACCGTGCCTTGCTTTTCGTATGCCGAGGCGGCCGGAAGAACGACGTCGGCTGTGAGGGCAGTTTCGGTTAGAAAGAGGTCGTGAACGACCACAAACGGACCGCTCCCTGACGGTCGCGGCTCGGTACCGCGAAGCGGGTTTGCGCCCACGACCCAGAGCACATCCAGATCATCCCCCGCCACAATTTCCGGCAACGCCAGTCCGCCCGGATCGGGCAGCAGTCCCATATCCACCGCGCCGCGCGAATTCGAGTAATCCAGCAGACAGACATACGCGACCGGAATGCCGAGCGATTCACCGAAATCCACCAACCGCCCGACACTGTCGCCCTTGATGGCATCGCCGAAAACGATGAGCAGTTCCGGCTCGGCTTTCAGGCGATCGCGCAACGATTCCACGGCGTCAAGTTCACCGCCCGCGGATGCTCGCACGCTGGCGGCGGCGTATTTATCCTCACGCACCGGACCCGCTGTAACCACGTAAACGCGCGCCTGGTGATGCCGGTAATTGGCGCGGATCTGGAATGAGAGCAACGGCTGCTCGAGCGCCAGATCCGAAGCAATCACCAGTACGGCTTTCTTGTCGTACAAGTCCGCCATAGTGGCCAGCTTGCCGGTCTTGCCGCTGAGAGCATCCAGCAGTGCCGGCACGTCGCCCGTACGATGGTGATCGATATTGCCGGTCCCCAGGACTTTGCGCGCGAACTTTTGCAAATAGTAATTCTCTTCGTTGGTGGTGTGGTTCGAACCGATCACTCCGAACTTGCCACTGCGCGCACGGGCTTCGGCGAACTTCGCCGCGACTGTCTCGATGGCTTTCGACCACGCGACCTCTTTCAGCTCCCCGTTAACGCGCATCAGCGGCGCCAGCAATCGCTCCGGATGATTGTAGAAGTCGAACGCGTAGCGCCCCTTGATGCACAGGAACTCGCCGTTGATGCCGGAGTGATCGCGATTGTTGCCGCGCAAGATTATGTTGTTCTGCACGCCCAGCGTGGTTTTGCAGCCGTTTGAACAATGCGTGCAGATGGCGCCGATATGCTCCATTTCCCAGGGGCGCGTGTGATAGCGATAGATGCCGCTGGTGAGCGCGCCGACCGGACAGATATCGATGCACATGCCGCACTCGTCGCACTCCAGGTGGTCGCCCTTATTGGGCGCGATTTCGGAAGTCACGCCGCGGTTGATGACGCCCAGCGCGCCCACTCCCATGCCCTCGTTGCAGATGCGCACGCAGCGATAGCACAGAATGCAGCGCGGGTTATCGAAGAAAACCACCGGGGACCACTGCTTCTCGTCCACATGGACTTTCATTTCGGTGAAGCGGCTTTCGCCCGCGCCGTAACGGAAGGTCATATCCTGCAATTCGCATTCGCCGCCCTTATCGCACACGGGGCAATCGAGAGGATGGTTGGAGAGCAGGAACTCCAGCATCGATTTTCGCGCCGCGGCCACTTGCGGCGTTTCGGTCCGCACCACCATGCCTTCGGCTACCGGCTGGGTGCAGGCCGTCATCAGCTTGGGCATCTTCTCGATTTCGACCAGGCACATGCGGCAGGCGGCTTGCAGGGTCAGCCCTTCGTAGTAGCAGAAGGCGGGCACTTCGATGCCGGAACGTTTGGCGGCGTCGATGAGCAGCGTGCCGGGAGCCGCTTGGATGGCGCGGCCGTCGATCGTGAGATTGACTAAGTCAGGCATCTTACGCCATCACCAATTGGTTGGCATGCTCATATGGGCAGGGTTTACCATTCAAGTGAGATTCGAACTCGTCATAGAACTTTTCGACGATGGAGATTGTCGGCAGCGCGGCTGCGTCTCCCAGCGGGCAGAATGTCTTTCCCAACATATTCTTTGCTAAGTCGCCGATTAGTGCGATATCGCTGCGCTGCCCCATGCCATCGTGAAAGCGCTGCAGCAGCTTGCGAATCCAGGTGGTACCTTCGCGGCACGGAATACACCAGCCGCAGCTTTCATGTGCATAGAACCGCATGATGCGCAGCGCCGCTTTCACCATGCAGGTATCCTCGTGCATGACTACCACGCCACCCGATCCCAGCATGCTCTTGGCTTTGGCCATGGAATCGTAATCCATGGTGAGGCCTTCGCACTCCGCGGCGGTCAGCACGGGGCATGACGAGCCGCCGGGAATAAACGCCTTGAGTTTTTTCCCGCCCAGGATGCCGCCGCCGACTTCCTCGATCATGGTCTTCACCGGGAAGCCCAGCTTCAGTTCGTAGACACCGGGGCGGTTCAGGTGCCCGGTCAGGCAGGTCATCTTGGTGCCTCCCGCCTTCGGCACGCCCAGCGCCGCGAATGCCGCGCCGCCATCGCGAATGATGGGCGGCACCGCGCAATACGTCTCCACGTTATTCAGCACCGTGGGGCTTTGGAAAGCGCCCACCACGGCCGGAAATGGCGGCCGGATGCGCGGAATGCCGCGCTTGCCTTCTAGCGATTCGAGCAGCGCGGATTCCTCGCCGCATTCGTAGGCCCCCGCGCCGGTATGCGTGTACAAATCGAAATCGAAACCTGTGCCGTGGATGTTTTTGCCCAGGTAGCCGCGCGCGTAGGCCTCCGCGATGGCCTTGTCCATGATGTCGATCAGATAGCGATACTCGCCGCGGATGTAGATGTAACCCGCGTGGGCGTCTACGGCGAGGCCGGCAATCAGCGTGCCTTCGATCAACTGATGCGGATCGTTCTCCATCAGCAGGCGGTCCTTGCAGGTCCCGGGCTCGCTTTCATCCGCATTCACCACGATGTATTTCGGCTTGGGCGATGTGCGCGGCACGAAACTCCACTTCATGCCGGTGGGGAAACCCGCGCCGCCGCGCCCGCGCAGATTGGAAATCTTGACTTCCTCGATAATCTGCTCCGGTTTCATGCCGGCGGCTTTCTCGAAAGCCTGATAACCTTCGGCGGCAAGGTAGGTGTCGATGGAAGCCGAATTTTCCAGGCCGAAGCGGCGGGTCAGCACCTTAGTCTCGAGCGGATGCGGTTCGTTGTAGAGCATGGATTACTGAATCTTCCTCAGGCTATCGAGCAGCCGGTCGAGTTTCTCGGGAGTGACATTATGGTGGAAATCGTAATTCACCTGGACCGCCGGTGCCCACGAGCATGCTCCGATGCATTCCACCTCTTCGAGCGAGATCTGCCCGTCGGCGGTCACTTCTTTGTGCCCCACACCGACCATCCGGCAGGCATGCTCCCAAAGCTCCATGCCGCCGCGAAGCAGGCAACTGATGTTAGTGCAGACCTGGACGTGGTACTTACCCAGCGGCTTCTTATGCAGCATGGAGTAGTAGCCGATCACCTCGTCTACCTGCAGAGGAGTCACTCCAGTGCGGCGCGCCACTTCTTCGATCAATTCCGGAGTGACTGAGCCAATCTCATCCTGGGCGTACAACAGCATGGGTATCACCGCTGAGCGCTGCCGGCCCGGCGGGTAGCTGGTCAATAGCTTGGTAAAGCGGGCTTCTAAGTCAGTAGAGAATGTCATGAGACAAAGGTTGTGGGTGGTAGGTGGTGGGTGTTGGCCTACTCATCGGGGACGGGAGGCGAGTTTGCCACAACCCGCCATCCACAACCCACCACCCGCTCGTCACCGGTCGCAATCCCCCAATACAAAGTCCATACTGCCTATCGATGCGATCACATCCGCGATCAGAGTGCCCTCCACCATGTGCGATGTCGCTTGCAGGTTGCCGAAGCTGGGCCCGCGCACGTGCACCCTGTACGGATGCGTGGTGCCGTCGCTGATCACGTAATATCCGACTTCGCCGCGCGGCGATTCTATGGCTTGATACACCTCGCCGGCCGGCACACGGAAGCCCTCCGTCACAATCTTGAAATGATAGATGAGCGCCTCCATTTGGGTCTTCATCTTTTCCCGGTCTGGCAAGACCACGTGCGGGGCATCGGCCGTCCAGCGGCCTCCGGGCATGCCTTCGAGCGCCTGCTTCACGATGCGCGCGCTCTGCCGCATCTCCTCGATGCGCACCTGGTAGCGCGCGTATACATCACTGGCGGTCTGCGTGGGTATCTCAAAATCGAATTTCTCGTAACTCGTATACGGCTGGCTCTTACGCATGTCCCACTGCAATCCTGCGGCGCGCAGCATAGGTCCGGTGACACCCCAATCGAGCATGTCTTCGAGTGACATGTACCCGACGCCGCGCGTGCGTCCCATCCAGATGCGATTGTTAGTCAGCAGCTCTTCGTATTCGTCCACTTTGCTGGGAAACGCATCGATGAACGTACGCACGCGCTGCTGCCAGCCGCGGGGCGGCTCCAGCGCCAGCCCGCCGATGCGGAAATAGCTGGTCATCATGCGCTGGCCGGAATACATTTCGAAGATGCGCAGAATATCTTCACGCTCGCGAAAGCAGTAGAGGAAGACGCTCATGGCGCCGATGTCGATGGCGTGCGTGCCCAGCCACACCAGGTGGCTATTCAGGCGGGTGAGCTCGGTGAGCATTACGCGAGTCCACTGCGCGAGCGGCGGAATCTCCAGACCTAACAGCTTCTCGACTGCCAGGCAGTAGCACAGATTATTCGAGAGCGGCGCCAGATAGTCGATGCGGTCTGTCAGGGTGACCGCCTGCTGGTAGGTTTTGACCTCGAATTCTTTTTCGATGCCGGTGTGCAGATACCCTATATCCGGCTGGCACTGGACGATGGTTTCGCCATCCAACTCCAACTGCAGACGCAGCACGCCGTGCGTGGAAGGATGCTGCGGACCCATGTTCAGGGTCAGGCTGCGCTTGGCGGGGGATGCGTCAGGCGGCGCCGCGGGAGTAGTGGAAGTCATGGTATCGCTCACGTTGGTCTCCGCCTCACACCCGGTCGCCCGTTATGGCGTAGTCTTTGCGTAATGGAAATCCCTGCCAATCGTCGGGCATCATGATGCGGCGCAGATCCGGGTGATTGCGGAACCGGACACCGAACAGATCGAAGGTTTCGCGTTCGAACCAGTTGGCGCCGCGCCAAACCTCCGTCACCGAATCGATCTGCGGATCGGTTCCGGGCAAACGGCATTTCAGGCGCAAGCGCTCGTTGCGGCCCAACGAGTGGAGATGATAAACCACCTCGAAACGCGGCTCGGCCGGATACCAATCAACGCCTGTAACCGTGCTCAAGCGCACAAAACCCAGGTCGTACTTTAGGAAACCGCATACGCTCACGATTTTCTCGGGCGCGACTTCGATGGTGAGCTCGCCGCGGTCGAATTTGCCGGATACCACGGCGCTGGAGTCGAACGCTTCGAGCGCGGCGGCCGCGGCGTGTTCTTTCAGATTTTGAGGAAGCATGCGATTCAGCTACGACTTTATTTTGGGCGACTGGCCGGCGCCCGACCAATCCAACGCGCCCTTTTTCCAGATGTAGAAAAACCCGGACAGGACCAGCGCCACGAAGAGCAACATCTCAAAAAACGCGAACAGCCGCAGTTCCCGGTAGACCACGGCCCAGGGGTATAGAAAAATTGCTTCGATATCGAAGAGGATGAAAAGCATGCCCACCAGGTAGAACTTCACGCTGAAGCGCTCGCGCGCGCTGCCGGTGGGAGTGATGCCACACTCATAGGGCATGTCCTTCACGCGATTGCGGATTTTCTTGCCCAGAATATATGAAATGCCGATCATACCGGCGGCTACCGCCATGGCGATGAGCGCCTGCAGCAGCACAGGCCAGTAGGTCTCGGCGTAGGTCTGAGGCATGGGCTTAAATTTGACTATAATGGTTGCCGAAGAACAGTGTCAACCAACGCGCAGATCCAGGTCGCCATTAACGGCGAGATTCGGTCCATCGCCGACGGGCAAACGATTCGCCAATTGCTGGAGTCGCTCGAGCTCGATCCAGCGCGGGTGGCGGTGGAACTTGATCGCCGCATTGTGAAGCCGCGGGATTGGGAGAGTACGGCGATTGCGGGCGGGGCGTGTTTAGAGATTGTGCAGTTTGTCGGCGGGGGATAGCCGGAGGCGGCCGACAATCACGCGCTGGCTTTCTGTCCGCGCCACGCGGTCAGTTGACCTGTCAGCCGATCGCGCATGCTCACAAACTTCGCGTTGTCGAACTGGTTGGTCTGCTCCTTAGGGTCCGCAGTTTCGTCGTACAACTCGCTCGCGCCTTTGCCGGAATCGCGCAGGATCAACTTGTATCGATCGTCGCGCGCCATGGACGCATCCCGAATCCGGCCCAGCGCGATATCCGGCCACGTTTGCTTTTTTCCCAATCGCCTGCCATATACGAACGGCAGATAGGTTGAGCGGCCAGCCGGCGGCGCGATGCCCGTCAGTTCGCTCAGCGCCGGCATCAAATCGTAGGAGTTCACCACTTCATTACGCACGGTTTGCGGCGGAAAGCGGCTGGGCCATGCCCAGATCAACGGCGTGTGGACCACCTCATCGTACATATTCACTGGATCCGAGGCGCTGGCGTCGCCCCAAAGACCGTGCCGGCCGAGCAGATATCCGGCATTGCTGGTAAAAATGATCAGCGTGTTATCCCAAACGCCGCGCTGTTGCAGTTTTGCCAGCAGCGCGGGAATCTGGTCGTCCAGTGTGGTCAGGGACGCCGCATACTTGCGCAGGTTGCCCGGCACGTCCCGCAACATTTCTTTATGTGTTGCGTTGGCCGCCGTGGCATCCCAGCCGACTGTTTCGAAGCCAGTGGCCGCATACAACGCCAGGTTATTCTGAGGCGGCGTCACGGCGTTGGGGCTAGGCCAGGCGATGGTCAGGAAAAACGGCTTGGCGGGCGCCTGCGCATCCAGAAATTCTCCGGCCTGTGCCGTGGTGGTGCTGCGCGCGCAGTTGTAGCCGCCGCCGGAATACGCGGCCTGGTCAGCCGCGACCGGTGCGCAGGAGAAGCTACTGTGAAAGCGCACTCCGGTTTGCGCCAACCGGTCGATGTTCGGCGTGTGCACCTCGGCGTTCCCATAACATCCGAGCATATAAGCGCCGAGATCCTCCGCGACGATCAGCACGATGTTGGGACGCTCGGCACCCTCGCGTTTCTTAGTTGCGGCGAGCACCGGCGCAGCTAGCGTCCCCAAGAGAAAATGACGGCGATTCAATGGCATTCAACCCAGTATACGCCGGGCGCGCGAGTGGTCTGCTAAACTCAAAAACGGAGGCGGCGTAGCTCAGTCGGTTAGAGCGACGGTCTCATAATCCGTAGGTCGAGCGTTCGAGTCGCTCCGCCGCCACCAACGCCACCCGCTCTATTTTACTTCCGATTCGATGGCTTCCAATTCCTTGCCGGCTTCGGCCCATTTTCCCTGCGCCGAAAGCTCGCGATAGCGCCGCAAATGTTCCCGTACACTCTGCAGCCGCTGATCCGCGGTGCCGGCCGCCTGGCCCGCGGGTGTGGCCGGGGCATTCGCGTTTGGCACCGGGGCCTCCGCTTGCTGCACCAGCGCCTGCGCGCCCGGCGAAAGCTGCGCGATCGCCTGGTCGTATGTATCCGTATAGATCAGACGATTCCCCACCGCCAGCACAATCTTTTTCAACTGCGGCATACTCGTCGCGCTGGACGTGATGTAAATCGAGTCGACGTACAGGAACGTGCTGTCCACCGGGAGCACCAGGATCTGCGAGCGGAGCACGTGCGACCCCTGCTGGTTCCATAGCGTCAGGTCCTTCGAAATGGTCTGCTCCTGGTTGATGCGGGCGGCAATCTGCGCGGGTCCGAAAATCAGCTCCTGTTTGGATAACTGCAGCACCACGATTTCCCCCAGGTGCGCGCCGTCGCAGCGCGCCAGCATCAGGCCGATCAGATTGTCTTTATTGCGCGGTGTAAACGGCAGCATCAGCATGAACTCCGCCTGGTTCTGTTCCGGCAGGCTAGCCACTACGTAGGTGGGATGCACCGCCTCCGGCTGACCCTCCTGGCCCGCCGTGTAGCGCGCCAGGTCCCACATGTCCTCCTTGTTGTAAAACGCCTGCGGATCGAGCATGTGATAAGTCCGGTAGATCTCCGCCTGCACGCGGAACAACGTCTCGGGATAGCGCGCGTGCCTGCGCAAATCGGCCGGCATTTCCGAAGCCGGATGAAAGAGCGCGGGGAACAGCCGCTGATACGCGCGCACGATGGGATCGTCGGGGGCGAAAATGTAGAGCCGTGTGGTGCCATCATACGCGTCGATGGTGGCCTTCACGGCGTTGCGCAGATAATTGACATCCCCCAGATCCGCCATGTCCACACTGCGCGAATAAGGATGCGAGTTCGAATAGGTGTAGCCGTCGTTCATCCACATCAGGCGGCCTTCGTCCGTGATCACCAGGTACGGATCGCTATCCCAGGCGATGAACGCCGCCAGCGTTTGCAGCCGTTCCCTGATGTTTCGCCGGATCATCATGCGGCTCTCGCCGGTTATGGGATTGCTCAACACGATGTTGATATCCCCCTGGCGCACCGCCGCCGCCAGCCGCATCAACCCGGAAGATATCGGGATGCCGCCGGTGCCTTCGTAACGCGAGAGCACATTTTTCTCGCCTGACGGATAATTGAACTCCGGCTGCGCGGTGCGCACAAAGACCGGCTCCTGTACCACCTCGCCGTAGTAGATCTCCGGGCGCGTCAGCTTCAAACTGGGTGTCTTGATCTCCGGCGGCGCATTCTCGATCAGCAATACCGGCAGTCCATCCGAAGTAAGTTTGCTTACGGGCGCCATCACCATGCCATAACCGTGCGTGTAGACGAAGTGCGGATTGATCCAACTGGCGCTCGCGCCCGGCAACTGGTTGATGTCCAACTCGCGGGGCGTCAACAGCACCTCACGGTAGGCGCCGTCGATGGTATAGCGGTCCACATCGGTATCCGAAAAAACATAATAGGGCCGCAGCGCCTGAATCTGTGTGATGGTGTTGTGGAACGCGCCCACGTCCCAAAGGCGCACGTTGTCGAGGGTGCCCTTATGCGCGACCGGATCGATGGGCGCATTGGGGTGCACATCAAAATCGGTTTCGGTCATGTGCTGTTCGAGGCCATAGGCGGCGCGCGTGGCGTGTATGTGGGTGCCGATGAAAGGCCGCTGGATGGAAATTTCGTTGGGCCGCACTTTCAGCGAATCCACCAGGCGCGGGACGGCAAACAACAATACCAGGGAGATCGCCATGCTGGCCGCCGGAATCCAGCGGCGCAGCCACACCAGCACGGCCGCCGCCAGGCACGCCACGATGGCCAGCCACTGCAGGGGCAGCGCGAAATTGAGGTCCACATAATCGATACCCACCATGAAGCCGTGGTCGTCGTAGACCATCTCATAGCGGCCCAGGAAGAAGCGCAGCGCCAGCGCCGCCAGGAAGATGACCAGCGCGCCGCGCAGAAACCGGCTTTCCAAGCCGCCTTCCAGCCGGAAGAACGACGGATCGATTTGCCGCACGTCTCCCATCTGCGGCAGCTTGAAGCGGAGCTGCCAGCCGCGTGCCGCGATCCAATAGACCAGCACGCTGACAATCACCAGAGCCAGCAGGTAACCGCGCAGGCTGCTGTAGAACGGCAGATCGAACAAATAGAATTTGAGCGGCAGACCAAAGACCGAATCGTGCCACGCGCTGGCCTCGGGCGGAATGCCGCGCGCGCCGAGATAGCGGACCACGGTCCAGGTGTCTATAGAGCCGGCCGCGATAAGATATCCGAAGAATAACAGGGCCGCGCTGGATATCCAGGCATAGATAGGATGGCCGGAGATTCCGCTCCCGGCAAATTTCAGCGCGCGCGCGTGCGCCACCCACAAGATGCCAAATGCGATCAAAGTGGCGGCCAGCATGGGCACGAACCCATAGGCCAACATGGCGAGCCAGGTATCCAGCTGGCCCAACTCTTTCCACCATTGATATTCGATCGAGAAGGATGCCAGCGAACGGGCACCCAGCAAAATCGCAATTACCAGCGCGATGATGGTGATGCGTATGCCGCGGCCTCGGCGCGGGGGAGTGCCGCGGTCGATACGGTACTGAGCCATGCACGGAGTGTAACAACTTTCAATGGGGCAGACCGCGCCGTACGCGATCTGATATAAATTAGTCCGTGATGCATCGCCGTCAATTCGCAAAAGCCGCAGCCTCGGCCGGCCTGGCCGCCATCCCCGCCGCCGCCGCCCCACCAAACGCGTTCTTCGAACTGCGTTACTACCACATGCGCACCGGCAGCCAGACGCAGCGCACGTCGGACTTCCTGAGCAAGTACTTTCTGCCTGCCGCGCAGCGCTTGGGCATTGGCCCGCTTGGATTCTTCGGCGCCGTGATCGCCGAGGGCAGCCCCTTCATCCTGGCGCTGATCAGTTATCCCTCGGCCGCGGCTTTTGCCAGCTCCACCGAGCGGCTGGCGGGCGACAAAGACTTCGCGCACGGGTTCGACGAGTACAATTCCATGACCGAGCTGAGTTATATCCGCATGGAAAATTCGCTGTTGCGAGCCTTCGACTACATGCCGTCCATCGCGGTTCCGCCGGCTGGTCAACGCGCGCCCCGCATCTTCGAGTTGCGCACTTATGAATCGAATAATGCCAAAGCCGCTCAGCGCAAGATCCGCATGTTCAACGATGGCGAAGCCGCTATCTTTGAGCGCCTGGGTATGCAGCCGGTGTTTTTCGGCGAGACGCTGGCCGGCCGCAACCTCCCCAACCTGACTTACATGCTTTCGTTCGAAAACCTGGCGGCGCGCGATAAGTTGTGGGGGGCATTTGGCGCGGACTCCGCATGGCAGAAACTGCGGGCGCAGCCGGGCTATGCGGACGCCGAGATAGTCTCCAACATCAGCAACGCCATCCTGCGCCCGCTGGATTTCTCGCCCATCCGCTAACATTCGACGAATAGGTACCGCCATGCGACGCCGTCATTTTCTAGAAGCCGCTGCAACCGCATTCGCCGCCGCAGGCGCTTCCCCGCAAACCTCACGCGCGGCGGCACCGCGGAAAGCGGCACTGAAGCTGGGGACGCAGAATGACTCGTCGGACCCGGCGCTGCGTCTGCTGGCCGCGCTCGGCGTCAATCATATTTGCAGCACTTTGCCTTCCGCTCGCATGGATGAGAACTGGTCCGTGGAAGGTCTCACGCGCCTGCGTGAGCGCGTCGAATCGTTTGGCCTCCGCCTGGAGATGGTCCCGCTGCCGCTCAGTTCCAATTACATTACCCGCTCGGAAAGCCCCAACATCATGTTGGGCCGAAGTCCAGAGCGCGACCGCGAAATTGACACGATCTGCCAGATGATCCGCAATGCCGCGCGCGCCGGCATCTCCGCGCTGAAATATAACCTAACCATTTTGGGTGTGGTGCGGACCGAGCGCACACCCGGACGCGGCGGCGCGCATTACAGCACGTTCGTATACTCCAAAGCCGTGCAGGATCCGCCGCTCACCGAGGCCGGCCCGGTCAGCGCGGACACGGCATGGGAGCGCATTACCCATTTCCTGACGCGCGTAATTCCAGTTGCGGAGGAATACAAAATCCGGATGGCCTGCCATCCGCACGATCCCGGTATGCCGCCCGGCAAAGGCTTCCGCGGCGTGGAGCGTGTGCTGGGTAGTGTCGATGGGCTCAAGCGCTTCATCGGGATCGCGCCCAGCCCGTATCATGGCCTGAACTTCTGCCAGGGCACCGTCTCGGAAATGCTCGACCGGCCGGCGGATGAAATTTTCGACGTGATCCGCTACTTCGGTACGCGCGGCAAAATCTTCAACGTGCACTTCCGCAATATTCGCGGCCGCTTTCTGAATTTTCAAGAGACCTTTCCGGACGATGGCGACGTGAACATGATCCGCGCCATGCGCCTGTATAAAGAGGTTGGCTACGATGGCATGCTCATGCCGGATCACGTGCCGGTGATCGACGGCGATGCGGAGGGCAAGCAGGCGTTTGCTTACGCGTACGGCTATATCCAGGCGCTGATACAAATGGTCAATATGGAAAGTGCATAATCAGGGAAGCGCTCACAGGTGAAAAGGACATGGCCAAGCTAGGAACGAAGAAACACCCGGCCGTGGTTCGCGTCGGCTCAACTGAACTGGCGGAAGAGATTGTCGCTCTTTGCCGGGATCACTGCTGGGAAGTGATCGCGGGCGTAGAGCCGGACCAGCCCGAAGATATCTCCAATGTGCAGAAATGTGGAGAAGCTTCTTCGCTGCGAGCGGGAGGCGGCGCCGGACCACCGGCGTTCGCCGCCGAAAATCAGCCCGAACATTTATTGCCCCTGCCGAAGCGGCAAGAAATATAAGAAATGCTGCGGCGCCGCAGCATCGACGCCTGGCCAGAAGCTCGTCTAGGCCAGCGGGTTGCGGAAAAAGGGCCAGAGAACCGAGTCCAACCAACCCAGCAGTAACCCTCTTGGCGCGGGCCGCCTTTGGTATACTAGGTAGCGGATGGTTTTTAACCACCCCGCACTGCGGACATTCCTGTTTTACCGAACCGGCCGCAAGCATCGGCCGATATCCTCTTTTACGGTTTTCTCCAGCCTTGGAGGTATCCACACACCAACTAAATGAAAGCGAGCGTGCAAATCAGCCGTGGCGTCGAAAGCCTGTTCGGCACCCGCGATGAAAACATCCGGTTGATCGAATCGGGCCTGAAAGTGAACACTCAACTCATCGACAACTTATTGGAGATTGAAGGCGAAGCGGAAGCTGTCTCGCGCGCCGAAAACATTCTCCAGGATTATGTAGCGCTGGTCCGTGAAGGGCACGTTTTCAACAACGGCGACCTGAACAGCTATCTGCGCGTGGTCACCGAAGACCCCGAGGTGAGTTTCCGCGCACTGGTGCAGAGCGGCCGGCAGCGCAATTTCGGCAAGAAAATGCTGGCGCCGAAAACGGTGAACCAGCGGCGCTATCTGGAAGCCATCGAGCGTAACGACCTGGTGCTGGGCGTAGGGCCGGCGGGCACCGGCAAGACCTATCTGGCCGTGGCGATGGCCGTATCCGCGCTGCTGTCGAAGCGGGTTTCGCGCATCGTTCTCACTCGCCCCGCCGTGGAGGCCGGCGAACGCCTGGGATTTCTCCCGGGAACGCTGCAAGAGAAGGTCGATCCGTACCTGCGCCCGCTTTACGACGCGCTGTTCGATATGATGGAATCCGAGAAAGTGGAGAAGCTGCTGGAGCGCAACACCATCGAGGTCGCGCCGATCGCTTTTATGCGCGGTCGCACGCTCAATGATAGTTTCATCATCCTCGACGAAGCCCAGAACAGTACCACGGAGCAAATGAAGATGGTGCTCACACGCACCGGTTTCAACTCCAAGATGGTGGTGAACGGCGACATTACGCAGATCGATCTGCCGCCCGGCAAGCGCAGCGGCCTCATCGACGCGCTGGAGGTGCTGCGCGGCGTGGAGGGCATCAGCATGGTGCAGTTCGACGAGCGCGATGTAGTTCGTCATTGCCTGGTGCAGCGCATCGTCAAAGCTTACGAGCGTTATAACGAAGCGGCGGGCGCCGGCCGCCAGCTCAGCTTGAAACTTACCGAACCTGCCGCTGAAGCGGTTCCCGACACATGTCCGCCTCCGACGACCATATAGTTTTGTTCCGCCGGGCCCCGGCGGAACTGAACCGCCGCAGTCTGGAACGCTTCGCTGGAATGCTGCGCGGCGAAGTCGCCAAAGGCGCCGGCTTCACGTGTCTCATCACGGGTGATCGCGAACTGCGCCGCTTGAATCGCGACTTTCTGGGGAAAGATTATGCCACCGATGTCCTCTCCTTCCCGTCGCCAGGGCCGTTGGTTCCGTGCTCCATCCGGCGGCTCGGTGAAATCGCGATTTCCGTCGCCCGCGCCCGCGCGCAGGCCTCCGTCTTCGGCCACTCACTCGAAAGCGAGATCCGCATCCTGATGTTGCACGGCGTGCTGCATCTGTTGGGCATGGATCACGAAACCGACCGCGGCCAGATGCGGCGCGCTGAAACCCGCTGGCGGCAACACCTGCGCCTGCCTGCCGGACTGACGGAAAGGGGGGCGGGCTGCAGCCTAGGCGCATGACACTAGCGCTCGTCGTCCTGATCGCCGTCTTCTCGCTTCTGCTTGGTCTGGTGAGTTTCGTACAGTTGCTCTACCTTGAAAGCCTGCGCCTGCGCACGCGCGATTTTCCCGCTCTCAAATTCTTCAAGGAAAACCTTGAAGACAAGATCGGCTTTCCGGCCGAAGACGGCGCCGGCGTTTTCACCCTGGTCAAACATACTACTATTCTGCTGACGACGGTTCTTTACTTCCTGATGTTCGCCGACGGCCAGGCTTGGACCTGGCCGGAAGTGTTGGAAACCGCCGCCGCCTCGTGGCTGACCATGATCGTGACGGCCTACGTGCTTCCGCAAGTGCTTTACCGGCGCACCGCGGCGCAATGGCTGACTCCGCTGGCGCGCCTGGTACGCTACGTGGGCTTGATCGCCAAACCATGCGTGGCGGTGCTGAGCTTCTTTCAATCGCTGGTGGAACTCACCGATGAGAGCAATGGCACTGAAGAACCGCCCACCCAGGCCGAGAACATCGAGGCGCTCATTTCCGCCGGCGCCGAGGAAGGGCTGATTGAAGAAGAGGACCGCAAGCTGATTCAGTCCGTCGTGGAGTTCGGCGATAAAGTGGTGCGCGAGGTGATGACGCCGCGTCCCAATGTGGTGGCCATCTCCGCCAGCGCTACGCTCGACGAACTGCGCCAACTGGTCATCAACGAACAGTATTCGCGCATCCCGGTCTACGAGGGAACCATCGATCAGATTATCGGCTTCGTGCATGTGCGCGACATGTTCGAACTCGACGAGGACGAGCGCGCCAGCCGCACGGTCCGCGAGCTGATCCGCCCCATCCGCTTCGTACCGGAAACCAAGCCCGTCAACGATCTGATGCGCGAAATGCAACAGGACAACACGCACATGGTCATTGTGGTGGATGAGTACGGCAACACCGCCGGCCTGGCCAGCATGGAAGACCTGGTGGAGGTGATCCTGGGCGAGATTCGCGATGAGCACGAGCCCGATTCTGACGTGCAGGAGGACGGGCAGGGCGGTTACATCGTCTCCGGCAGCTTCGACGTGGCGCGCCTCGGCGATCTGCTGGAATTCCACCCGGAGGAAGAGATCGAATCCACTACCGTGGGCGGGTTGGTGACTGAATGGCTCGGGCGCGTGCCGCAATCGGGCGAATCGGTGGAGCGTGACGGCATTCACATCGATGTGCTTGCCAGCGACGAGTTGCGCGTGGCGCAGGTGCGCGTGCGCCGCGCCCAGCCGGTGACACCATAATGGAGGGCGGGCTTTAGCCGGCGCAGAGCTTTTAGCTCCGCAATACTAAATCGCCAAAACCAAATGAAATCTGGCTTCGTATCCATCCTGGGACGTCCCAACGCCGGCAAATCGACGCTGTTAAACCAGCTCATCGGCGCCAAAATCGCCATCGTCGCAAATAAACCGCAAACCACCCGCACCTCCATCCAGGGCGTGCTTACCCTCCCCGATGCGCAAATCGTCTTTCTCGACACGCCCGGCATCCACAAAGCCGATTCGCTCATCGGGAAGCGCATGATGGCCACGGTGCGGGCCGCGCTCGATCAACGCGATTTGCTGCTGCTGGTGGTGGACGTCTCGCGCAAGTTCGGCATGGAAGACCGCCAGGCCGTGGACCTCATCCGCAAAGCCGACACGCCTGCCCTGCTGGTGCTCAACAAGACCGACCTGTTGCACAAAGACAAAGGCAACCTGCTGCCGTTGATTGAGCAATACCGAGCGCTGAATGAATTCGCGGATTACATCCCGCTCTCGGCGCGCTCCGGCGAAGGTTTGCCCGAATTGCGCCAGGCGATCGTAGCGCGACTGCCCGATGGCCCGGCCTATTTTCCGCCGGATTTCATCACCGATCAGCCCGACCGTTTTCTGGCCGCCGAACTGATCCGCGAGAAAATCCTGGATGTCACGCGGGAGGAGGTGCCGCACTCCGTCGCCGTCGCCGTGGATGCCTGGGAAGACACGCCGGAGCTGATTCGCATTTACGCCACCACTTATGTGGAGCGCGCCGGCCAGAAAGGTATCATTATTGGCGCGGGCGGCGCCATGCTGAAGCAGATCGGCACGCGCGCGAGACAGGAAATGGAACGGCTCTTCGGCCGCCACGTGTATTTGAGCCTGCACGTCAAAGTAAAGGCAAACTGGCGGGAGCAGCCCGGCTTCCTGGCCGGCCTCGACTGGCGTACAATGGCCGGAGCAGATGAAAATTAAACCGTTGATTTCCTTGCTGGTGATTTTCGCCCTAACACTGGGCGCATGGGCGGCTGAAAAGCAGGTCTCCGACGACCAAATTCACGATATGGTCATGCGCAAGTTGGCCGACGACACGGTGGTCAAGGGCGGCGCGCTGGACATCGAAGTTAAGGACGGCGTTGTTACTTTGAAGGGCAAAGTGGAGTTAGAACAGCAAAAGACCAAAGCTGAGAAACTGGCTCGCAAAGTTTCCGGCGTTAAGCAGGTCGATAACCAAATCGTCGTGGTAGGCAAAGGCAATCCCCGATGACCGTGCGGGGCGGACTCCCAGGCCGCCGCGCAGCGATCCTGTCAACAGTCGCGCTGCTCGCACAATCCCTGGCCGCTCAAGATTCCCCCGAAACGCCGGCAGATCCCGCAGGGCAAGTAGAACGCGTCGCCCACGGCTTCCGCTTCACCCAGGGCCCGGCGTGGTCCCGCGATGGCCACTTGCTCTTCAGCGACATCCCCAGCGGCAAAATCATGAAATATAATCCTGGCGGAGCCGCAGAGGTGTATCGCGAAGCCTCTGACGGTGCTGCGGGTAACGCTTTCGATGCACAGGGGCGGCTGTATACCTGTGAAACGCACGCCCGCCGCATCACGCGTACGGATAAGAAGGGCCGCATCGAAGTACTCGCCGATAAGTACGATGGCAAGCGGTTCAACGCTCCGGCCGATATCGCGGTCAGCAAGACGGGCAATGTGTACTTTACGGATCCGGCCTTCGGCAACCAGCAGGATACGCGCG
The DNA here is from genome assembly GCA_963818855.1 of Bryobacterales bacterium. Taxonomy (GTDB): domain Bacteria; phylum Acidobacteriota; class Terriglobia; order Bryobacterales; family Bryobacteraceae; genus Bog-159. The sequence goes on from CAWFUH010000005.1 coordinate 373,907, forward strand.
AATTGGATTTTTACGGCGTTTATCACATCACGCCCAAGGGGCAGCTATCTGTCATGGCCAAGCCCGCCGGACGCCCCAACGGCATTACGTTGTCGCCGGACGGGCGCACTCTGTACGTCGTGAATTCCGATGAGCGCAACGTCCGGGCCTATGACGTGGACCGCGAAGGCAATGCTACCCATGAACGTGTGGCGATTTCCGGAATCGACGGCATTCCCGGCGGTATCCGTGCGGACGGAGACGGCAACCTATACGTCGCGGCCAACGGCATCGATGTCTACAGCCCGGAAGGCAAGCTTTTGCGGACCATCCCGGTAGCGGAGAAGCCTTCAAATTGCGCCTTCGGCGGCGCCGATTTCGAGACGTTATACATCACCGCGCGCACATCGCTGTACTGTATTCGGCTCAAGGGCGATCCCGACGCCTTGCATTAAATGCCCGATAACCGCCGCTACCCCAAGCGACCCGTCCTCGGAGTCGGGGCACTAATCTTCAACCGCAACAGGATCCTCCTGGTCGAGCGCGGTAAAGAACCGCTAAAAGGATACTGGTCACTTCCGGGCGGCGTGCTCGAAACCGGCGAAACGCTGGAGCAGGGTGTCATCCGCGAAGTGCGCGAAGAGACCGGCCTGGAAGTGAAGCCACTGTGGGTGCTAGAAATCTTCGAGCGCATCATGCGCGACCCGCACGGCGCGCCCGAATATCACTACGTTTTGATTGACTACGTGTGCCGTGTCACAGGCGGTTCCCTGCGCGCCGCCGACGATGCCAGCCGCGCCGCATGGGTCGGGAAGGGCCAGTTGTCTGCTTACCGGATTACGGCCGGCACGCTTCCCGTGATCGAGAAGGGCTTTCGCGAGCGGCATACTCGCGCCATCCCGAAGGCTTGACGCGGCGCAGACTCCATTCGGTATAGGGGTCCACTTTGTGCGGCCCCTCCAAGCGATAGCCCAACTCTTGCAGGCTGGCGGCTTCGCGCCGCAAATAGGTCTCATAAATCGCCGCCAGATCCTCATCCTTGGCGATAAACACCAGGATCTCCGGTTCGCGGGTCTCGGTGAATTCCTTGACCACCTGAAACACGCCGTTGAAAATACGGAACGCCGAAGTCACGATCTCGCGGCCGGTCATCTCAGCCTCAAAGTATTGAACGCCACGTGCCACGGGCCGCCGTGCTCGCGTTGCTCGAAATCGATAGTCACTAGGGCGCCCTCGACCTCGAAAGTAGCGACGGCGTGCGTGGCGGACTTCAAATCCCACTTCACGTCGACCTCGGAATGGAACGACTCTGCAATCGACTCCGCGAATGTCGGCATGGCTCCTCTCCTATTCTCGCGCAACAAGTCGGACAATAGAAAAAGATGAAAGCCACCAGCGCCGGTATCCTGGAATACGAATCGCTGCGCGCCCTGCTCGGCCGCTACGTGTCCAGCCCGCCTGGCAAGGCGGAGCTCGCGCAGATCGCGCCGCACACGGATGCCGCGCGTCTGAACGCCGATCTGGCCGATGCCAGGGAAGCCATCGAATATCTGCGCTCCGCCGCGCGCCCCCAAACCGCTGCGCGCGGTGCAGCCATCCGCATCGACTTCGCCGGTTTCCCCGATCTCACCGAGGCCGTGCACAAGCTGCGCATCGAAGGCGCCAGCCTGGAAGGCAAGGAGATCTTCGAACTCTTTGGCGTGCTCGACCGCGCCGCGGACGCCAAGAGCGTGCTGAATGCGGTCGCCGAACGTTTCCCCCGGCTCGGCGCGCGGGGCCAATCGATCGGCGATTTCCGCGGGCTGCTCAAGGATCTGGAAGGTAAGATCCTCCCCGATGGCACCGTCGCCGACCATGCCAGCGTCGCGCTGGCGCGCCTGCGCCGCGATGTCGAGCGCCAGCGCAAATCGATCCAGGGCTCGCTCGAACGTTTTCTGAAATCGCATCAGGAGGAGGGCGTCCTGCAGGAGGAGTTCGTCACGATCCGGAACGAGCGATTCGTCGTACCGATCGTGGCCGGCCAGCGCCGCAAAATCGACGGTGTCATCCACGGCGCCAGCGCGAGCGGCCACACGCTTTTCGTCGAGCCGCTTGAAACCATCGACCTGAACAACGAACTGGTGCGCCTCACCGAGGAAGAGGCGCAGGAAGTACACCGCATCCTGCGTGAGCTGACCGCGCGCCTGCGGGGTTACTCTGAATCCATCCGCCAGACCATGGCGACCCTCGGCGAGCTGGAAATGATCTTCGCCAAAGCGCGCTTCGCCCTGGACTTCGATTGCGCCATCCCGTGCTTCGGCGCCCGCCTTCTGTTACGAGATGCTCGCCATCCGTTGTTGCAGGATGTGCTCCGCCGCCAAAACAAGCCGGTGGTGCCGATCTCGCTCGAACTCGACGAGCGCTCGAAGACTCTGCTCATCAGCGGCCCGAACACCGGCGGCAAAACCGTCACATTGAAGACCACCGGCCTGCTTACGCTGATGGCGCAGTCCGGGCTGCCGGTGCCCGCCGCAGAAGCGGAGTTCCCCATCTTCGGCCAGGTGCTCGCTGACATTGGCGACAATCAGTCGATCCAGGAAAGCCTCAGCACGTTTTCCGCGCATATTTCTCACATCCGCGAGATGGCGCTGGATGTGACGCCGGATTCGCTGGTACTGCTCGACGAGCTGGGTGCGGCCACCGATCCCGAAGAAGGCGGCGCCCTGGGCGTGGCCATCGTCGATCACTTTCGCGCCGCTGGAGCGTACACGCTGGCCTCCACGCACCTGCTGGCGTTGAAAATTTACGGAGCCAACACTCCAGGGGTGCTGAACGCATCCATGGGCTTCGACGAGCAGACGCTGGAGCCCACCTATGTGCTGCACACCGGAACGCCGGGCAAGTCCGCCGGCCTCGAAATCGCCACGCGACTGGGCATGCCGGAAGACATCATGAACCGCGCGCGGGAGTCCCTGAGCGACCGCGAGCGGGACCTTTCGCGCTTCCTCAGCGAACTGCACCAGCGCTTGCGAGACGTGCAGACACTGGAAGCCGAACTGCGGCAAAAACAGGCTGCGCTGGCCGTGCGCGAAAAGGAAATCGCGCAGGAATGGGAGAAACGCGAATCCGCCAAGCTGAAGGAATTGGAGCGCCGCACCGAGCAAATGCTGGCCAAATTCGACGAACAGGCACAGCAAACCATCGATCAGATCGTGCACGGCGCGGGCGAGCGCAAGGCGGCCGAGCAAGCCCAGCGCCGCGTTGCCAAGACCAAGCGCGAGCTGCGTGAGGAGTTTCAGACCACGGTGCTCTCCACGCAGGATGAATCGCGGCATGGCGATCTGCGCCGCCCCAAGATCGAGGAAGGCGTCCGCGTGCGCCTGCAGGGTATCCGCGAACCGGCGCGCGTGCGCCGCATATTGGCCGGCGACCGCCTGGAAGTGGAAGCCGGATTCATGAAGATGCAGGTCTCGGTGGATGATGTGCTGGAGGTCCTGCCCGAGGCCAGCGGCGCCGCCAGGCTGCCGAAGAACGTCAGCTTCAGACCCGCGCCCGAACTGGCGCCCGTGCATCAGGAGATCAACGTAATCGGCCAGCGCGCCGAAGAAGCGCGCGACAATGTCGATCAGTTCCTGGACCGCGCCGTGATGGCCACCGCCAGCCGCGTGCGCATCGTGCATGGGCACGGCATGGGTATCCTGCGCAAGGTGCTCTGGGAGCTACTGGAAAAGCACCCGCACGTAGAAAAGCATTATCCGGCGCCCCCGCAGGAAGGCGGGACCGGGGCGACCATAGTCGAACTGAAGGAGTGACGTGGCGGAGTCGGTCACCGCACTGCTGAAGCAATTGGGAACAGGCGATCGTGCCGTGCTGGACGAATTGATGCCCGTCGTCTATCGCGAACTGCACCAGATCGCCGACAGCTACTTGCGCCGCGAACGCGGGCTGCACACGCTGCAGCCGACCTCGCTTATCCACGAAGCCTACCTGCGTCTGGTGGAACAGGCGCATCCGGACTACACCAGCCGCGCGCATTTCTACGGCGTGGCCGCGCGCGTCATGCGCCAGATCCTGGTGGATCACGCACGCGCCCGGCAGGCTCTCAAACGCGGCGGTGACGAAGCGAAGGTGCCGCTCAGCGATACGCTCGAATTCCCCGGCCGGCCCGCACTAGTGGTGGCGCTCGATGAAGCCCTGGACCGGCTGCACGCCATCGATCAGCGGAAAGCGGAGTGGGTCGAGATGCGCTTCTTCGCGGGCATGACCGCCGAAGAGATATCGGCATGCTCGGGCACTCCGCCCTACACCGTCCGTCGGGAGCTGCGCCTGGCGCAAGCCTGGCTGCACAAGGAACTGGCGCAGTGAACGGGGAAATCGAGCGGCTTTTCGCAGAAGCGCTGGAGATTCCGCCGGCCCGCCGCGCGGAATTCCTGGCCGAAAATTGCGCCGACGCCGCACTACGCCGCGAAGTGGAGCTGCTGCTGAAACATGATGCGGGCGCCGAAGCATTTCTGGCCGGAGCTGTTTCAGGCGAGGCGGCTTCGGTCATGCAATGGTTGGCGCTATCGCGCGGACAACGGCTGGGCCCGTATAGCATTCTTTCCGCTATAGGGTACGGCGGGATGGGCATCGTTTATCTGGCGGAACGCGCCGATGGGAAGTTCGAGCAGCGCGTCGCCATCAAGCTGGTGCAGGCTGGGCTCGACGGGCCTTTCGCCGAACGCTTACAGCAGGAGTGCCGCATTCTGGCGACTCTCGATCACCCCAACATCGCCCGCCTGTTGGACGCCGGCGCCACCGGCGACGGGATGCCCTACTTCGTGATGGAGTACGTGGCCGGCCAGCCCATCGATCGCTACTGCGACGAGCACCACCTCACGCCGCGCGAGCGGGTCAAGTTGATGCTGCCGGTCTGCGCAGCCGTTCAACTGGCGCACCAGAAGCTGGTGGTCCATAGGGATCTGAAACCCGATAACATTCTGGTCACGGCGGCAGGCGTTCCCAAGCTTCTCGATTTTGGAATTGCGAAGGTGGTGGACGATGCTCCGGCAGCCGCCACCCCGGTCACACGTGTATTAACTCCTGAATACGGCAGCCCCGAGCAGGTCCGCGGCGAATCGGTCTCGACCGCCGCGGATATCTACGCGCTCGGCGGAGTGCTGTACAAGCTGCTCGCCGGTGTAACGCCCCATCAGATCGAGGGTCGGAGTCCCGCGGACACCTTGCGCGCCATCTGCGAAGAAGACGTGCGCCGGCCCAGCAGCTTGCGCCCGGAGCTCGATGGAGATCTGGACCACATCCTGCAAATGGCGTTGCGCAAGGAACCGCAGCGGCGGTATTCATCGGCGGAACAGTTCGCGGCCGATTTGCAGCGTTGGCTCGCGGGTCGGCCGGTCCTGGCCAGTCCGGATTCGATCTGGTATCGTTCCGCCAAATTCATGCGACGCCACTGGCTGGGCGCGGCCGCGGCGGCCCTCGTGGCGCTGGCGCTGGTAGCGGGAACGGCCGTGGCCCTGTGGCAGGCGCGCCGCGCTGAGCGCAGATTCGCCGATGTCCGCCATCTGGCGAACGTCTTCCTCTTCGATTTCGAGCAGTCGATTCACCAGTTGCCCGGCGCCACGAAGGCCCGGCAATTACTGGTCAAGACCGCGCTCGAATATTTGCGCAGCCTGTCGCGCGAAGCCGGCGGCGACACGGCTCTCACGCGCGAACTGGCGGCGGCGTATGAAAAGGTCGGCGATATCCAGGCCGGAAATGAAAGCGGTGGCGTGGACGACGCGCCGGGTGCGGTGCGCAGCTATCAGCAGGCGATTTCTTTACTGAAGTCCGTGCAGCGGTTCGGGCCCGACGATGCCGGCTTGAGTTCCAGCCTGGCTCAGGTATGGGGCAAGCTGGGGGACGCGCAGATCAGGACCCGCCAATTGAAGGTGGCCGTGGCGAGCTTCGAGCAGTCTGCCGCCATCGGCCGCCGTGTGCTTGAAACCCGCCCCACTGACCGCGCTGCCAACAGGAGCGTGGCCGATGCTTACGCCACGCTGGCGTTTCTCGATGCCAGGGATCCCCGGGCCGCGATGGACTATGCGCAACGCGGGCTCGAGCTGCGGAAGTCGCTGGCGGCGCAAGCTCCGCAGGACCTCGCGGCACAGATGAGCCTGGCTGACGGATACGTAAGCGCGGGTTCTCTGTGCGAGATGCTCGAGAGAAGCCCTGCGGAAGCGGCCGCCTATTATCAGAAGGCTCTTCCGATTGATGAAAAGCTCTCGGCTCTGGATCCCTCCAACGCGGAACTGCAACGCAAGTTGATGGTGCTGCTTGGCCAGTTGGGCGATATGCAACTCCGGGCTGCGCGTAATCCACGCACCAGCTACCTGGAGCCGCTCGCCCATCTGCGCACGGCATACGCCATGGCCGAAAACGCGGTGACTCGCGATCCTGCTGATACCATTGCGGTACAGGTGCTCGCCGCGATGTGTGCGCGCCTGGGAGAGGCACTGGGTATGCTGGGCCGCACCGCCGAAGGCGAACGCGTCATGCAGCGTGCCGTCCAAGTCTTTACGGTTGTAGCGCAGCGTGACCAATCCAGCGGAGAAAACCGCTTGGACCTCGGAAAGATCCACAGTCAGTTTGCGGGTTTCCTGGCCAAATACGACCGCATTCCGGACGCCATGCGCCACCTCCAGATCGCCGCCGATATCTTCGCCAGGATGGCGCAGGCGAATCCTGCCGACTCTAAGTCCCGGCTCCTGCAGGTTTGGAATTTCTCCAGCCTGGCCGAATTGTCAGGCAAACAGGGAGACTGGGCGCAGGCTCGGCGCAACTACGCTTTGGGGCGCGCGATTGCGCAGCAGTTTGCGCCGCAGGATCCCGCTTTTGCCAAGGCCCTCGCCCAGATCGAACATGCGGATGCGCACGCCGCGCAGATGCTCGCGAGCGGCCGCTAAGTTTTTCCCGGGCACTCGATACAATCCTCGTCAGTTTTCCGCATGTTCTACCAGGAGGGCAATTATATGCCAATGTTACAACTGAAAAAACTACTGATATTTACTGGGATTAACAGCCGCGGGCCGGCAAAATCTGCCGGTGCGATCCTGTTATCCGTGTTAGGTGCGTCGGCCGCCTGGGCCGACATTTATGTGAGCGGAGCGAACACCACCGCGAGCGATATCGTGTCGTTCAGCCAAGTCACAGGCGTGGCCAAGCTCGACATGCCGGTCAGCGGGCCGCTGCCAAACGACACCACCGGCATGGCGATCGGTCCGGATAACAACTTATATGTGGCGAATGCGACCAAGCAAACCGTGTTGCGCTACAATCCGGTCAGCGGCGCGTTCATCGGCACCTTCGTGGCCGCCGGAAACGGCCTGTCGTTCCCGATGGGCATGACTTTCGGCCCCGACGGCAACCTGTATGTTGCGGACTGGGATACGGGTGTGCGGCAATTCAACGGGAGCACGGGGGCCCCCATGGCAGCAATTACTACCGGCCCTACAGGAGGGGCCCTGAGTGCTTATGATGTTAAATTTGGTCCCGACGGAAACATCTACGTCAGTGACATGAATTCAAATACCATCCTTAAATACAACGGCAGTACGTTGGCTTTCATGAGCGTGTTTGCCAGCCCGCCGGCGGTTTCGGCGATCTCTATCAGCGTGCCGCACGGAATCGCTTTTGGCCCGAATGGAAACTTATATGCGATCTGCGAAATATACGACATGGTGGACGGTGCGTACAACCAGATTTACGAATTCAGTGGCAGCAACGGCAGTCTGGTCTTCAGCTTCGGCGGAACTACATTGGGTGACGCCCTTATGTTTGGACGGGATGGGTACATTTACATACCCGAGGGGCAAGCCATCAACCGGTATAATCCGGAGTTCGGCTACTTGCAAAATGCGTTCACGACCGACAGCCGGATTCGCGGCAGCTTCATTGTGCTGGGCGGCCCCGCGCCGTTCGACCAGGTGGTTCTCGCGCCCTACGCGGGGACCAAGGCGCAAACCATCCGGCTCACGGTAGTGGACGGACCGGTATGGGTGCCACCGGGGGTGGCAGTCGAAGCTCTTCTGGGTTTCGCCAACGAGCAGGGAATCAACCTCGGAGCGACCCTGCCGGTAACTTTGGGGCCCGGGCAGACCGTGTCTCTCGACTTGGACCTGAGTACGGTGATCTCATCCGGCCGCACGGAAGTGCGCCCGTTTGTCACGCTACCCCCGGGAGCCGTTAACCCTCCAGGGGGAAATTTGGAAGCCAGCGTCGAAGTGTTCGAAACCGCCAATGGAATTGGTTCGGTGTTCGGACGCGGCGCGCACTCCATCCCGGCTACACCGATGTTTGTGCCGCAGGGTGTGCCCTACGGCCAGAGTATAAGAATCACAGCCGTGGCGCCGCCGGATAATCCCTGCGACGCGGTGCTGAGTTTCGCCGATCCGAACGGCAACCCCGTGGGACCGACCAAGACCGTCCAGTTAGCGTCCGGCAACATGACCACGCTGGACTTCAATGCGAACACCCTCACTGGCCAATCCGGACAGCGCATCGAGATCCAACCGATGGTCGGTCTGATAAGCCTTCCCGGCGGAGTAGCTTCCGCTTGCCAGGCGTCGGTCGAGGTGTACGACCAACACTCGGGACGCACCGCGACCCGCCAGGATTCGGGAGGCTCCTTCTAATCTTGTGGGGCAGGCGTCCAGGCCTGCGCGGGACGTCCACGTCCCGCCAAACGGCGGGTCTGGAGACCCGCCGCAGGACTGGAGTCCTGCCCCACTTACGCGCGCGTAAGAAAAATAGGGAGTCCCAGCTTATTCGCGTAATTCGGCCGGTACCGTCGCGTATTGTACATAGTACCCAGGTCTACTTTGCGTGGACCCAGCTTAGGATCGGGTATGGGTACCGCCGCGTAGCAACCCGCGGAGATAGCCATCATCACACCATGCTGGCCCTGCTGGATGCAGTCCATAGCCATACTGGCGAAAGTGGACGCCACCATCTTATCCACGAAATCCGGGCTGCCGCTGCGCAGGTCGTAAGTCAAATCGCTGACGATAGTCTCTTCGCCCGTGGACTTCTTGATCTCCTCGGCCAGATCCTCTCCCACGTTCATCTTCTTCTTATGCCCAAAAGCGTCCGCCTCGCCAACTTCTTTCACCTGGTAACCTTCCCACTCGGCGCCCTCCGACAAGATAATCAAAGCGTAGTTACTCGGGTTATACTGTTTGTCGGTGACCAGCAGCTCGATCAAGTGGTGAAGATTGAACTTATACTCCGGGATGCAGCAGCGCATAGACGTCACATAGGCCGTGTACAACGCCGTGTATCCGGCGTCGCGTCCAAAAATACGAAATACCCCGATGCGCTCATGCGATCCCACCGTGGTGCGCTGCCGCTCGATGGCCTCGGTCGCGCGCGTGATGGCCGTCGAGAATCCGATGCAATACTCGGTATTGCGCACGTCGTTGTCCATCGTCTTGGGGATGGCGATGACCTTGAAACCTTCCGTGTCGAGGCGCGCGGCATAGCTTAACGTATCGTCGCCGCCGATCGCGATCAGGTAATCGAGCCCCAGCGTCTCCACGTTCTTCAGCACCCGGTTGGTCATGTCGTAGACTGTTGACGTGACGCCCTTCTTGGTCATTTCGGACTTGGGGAACTCCTGCCCCTTCACCACCGGGGGCAGCGCCTTCATCTTGGCCGGGTTGGTGCGCGAACTGTGCAGATAGGTGCCGCCCGTGCGGTCGATGGTGCGCGTATTTTCGCGATTCAGCGGCAAAATATAGCGCGCCCGGCTAGCCGGATCGTCCAGATTGACATGTGTAAGGCCCTCCCAGCCGCGGCGAACACCGATGACTTCGCAATCGATTTCGCTTCCCCTGTAAACGACCGTCTTAATGACGGAATTCAGGCCCGGCACGTCTCCGCCGCCGGTGAGTATACCGATCCGCTTCGCAGGCATCCATGCTCCTTCAATTGAGGTTTTGACACCTCATTATAAGGTACGGCGCATCATCGGTGGCGGTTAACTTAACGTGCCAATACGTCCGAGACGCGGCAGAGCACTGTCCGCCCACCGTAACGTCCCTGCCGAGCTTTGTGGTTCCGTTCCGCAGAAACGTAAAACACACTCCCATCGCACTTGCGCGGACTAGTACCTACTTGCATAAATTAGAGTAAATACGTTGGGGCTTGGTCTGGTGGACGACAGCCTTGGTCCACTCGAAGGGCGAAGCTTTCGGATTGTAAACCTCGACAAAGGCGTCGATGGCCTCCCTGAGCTGGCGGGGAGAGGTGAAGCTGGCGCCGCGCAGCGCCGCGCGACTCATAATACTGAACCAGCACTCCACCTGGTTGAGCCAGGAGCTGTAGGTGGGGATGAAGTGCAAGTGGACATTGGGATGCGCTTGCAGCCATCGGTCCCGCTTGGGCTTGTGGGTATTCAAGTTGTCCAGCACCACGTGAATCATCCGGTCCGGGTGGTCCGCTACGATGCCATTCATAAAGTCCAGAAACTCGCGGCGGCGGCGCCGCGGGTAATGGCCTGTCTGCACTTGGCCGGTCAGGATGTTCAGGGCGGCAAAAAGGGTCGTGGTACCGTGTCGCTTATAGCAGTGACTGAAACCGTTCACCGCTTTGCCATCTGGGAGGCGGAGAAAGCCCTGCGCGCGTTCCAGCGCCTGAATATGCGGTTTCTCGTCGACCGACAGCACCACCGCGTGTTCCGGAGGATTCAGATAGATCCCCACCACATCGGCGGCTTTGGGCCCAAACTCGGGATCGGTGCTGATACACCAGCTCCGTCGCCGCTGTAACTGGATTTTGTACTTGCGCAAAATCCGCCACGTGTGCGCCGCACTGACATCGCCCAAAGCCTCCGCCAACAAGCGGCCGTTCCATTGCGCATAGCCGCGCGGCGGGTCCTGATCGAGCAGCGCCAGGACACGCCGGTCGGTTTCCCGGTCGTACCGCCGAGGCTTGCCGGTGCGGGGGGCGTCCGACAGCGCATTCAAACGGTCCCGCACGAAGCGCTGCCGCCATTTAGAAACACGCGCCAGTCGTGTGTGCAACCTTCTGGCAATTTCCACAACCGCAACGCCTTGGTGCGACATTAGAATGATCCGGGCGCGATCCACCAGCCGTTGCTCTCCGCTGCCCTTGCGTGTCCAGGCGCGCAACACCTGCTCTTCCTGCTCGGTCAGGCGTATTTCAGCCGTCTTTGATCGGGACATACCCGATTATCTCTATTAACTGCTATTTATGCAAGTTAATACTAGGACCATTCGGCCAATAGACATTTCGGGATGGCCGCGCAAGATCGCACAGGGTTGTCCTGACGGGTTCCGCCTTCAGAGTCTAGGTCCGGTGGCGCGGGGGGTGTCGCCGTCTCAAGACTCGTCTCGAAACCTTGCACCGGATACTACAATAACCGGCGGGAACTACCCCGCCCGCGGTATAGGCGGTCGGCGGAGGGGGGCTTATGCTGAAGTCAGGCTGGCTGCGAGGCACAAGGTATGTCCCTGGTGCGATCGGAGAGCTGAGCTGTCCGAATCGGAGATGCCCACCGTACTCGCCAGGTTCGGACCGGACAACGCGTAGGGCAGTGTGGCCCCGCCAGCCGCTATTTTGTTTGGAAGAGAAGCCGTGACCAAAGCATGTCCGCAAGCCCCACCCCAAAGAATCGTCAACGTGTTACTGATCAGCCAGTTTGATGAGGACCATCGGAACCTGCGGGAGATCGAGTTCCTGCGGGACAACGTGACCCCGGTCGCCATCTGCGAGTCTGAGCTGCCCGATGGCACCTGGACGGATGTATTAACTCAACTGGCCCGGATGAAGTCCCACCGGTCTTGGTGGTCAGTTCTCGATTGGCGGACGAGGCGCTGTGGTCCGAAGTACTCCGCCTGGGTGGATACAACCTCTGGTCAAACCATTAAACATGAGGGAAGTAATTTAAGTAGTGGTTTTGCCTGGCTGCTTTGGAAGGGTCAATGGGAGTGGGCAACGCAGTACGCCGGGGCAATCTACAATAAGCACCGGCTTGAAATCTCCCCCATGAACCCGAATCGCGCGATCCTCGCGATTGGCGACGAGGACTGGCCGTTTCCGGTTCCCATTGTCCGCACCAAGGGCAAATGGAGCTTCGACGCCTCCGAAACCCCCGTCGAGATGCATGCGCGGCGCATCGGCACTCATGAACTCGACGCCATTGAGATTTGCCACGCGTACGTGGATGCGCAGCTAAAGTATGCTTCCGAGGATCGCGACAACGACGGCATGCTGGAATACGCGCCCCATCTCATGAGCACGCCTGGCCGGCATGACGGGTTGTATTGGGAAGGCGCCGGCGAGCCGCTGGTTCCGGAGGGCCTTGCCCAGGCCGCAAGGGAAGGCGCCCGAAAAGGGAGCGCCAAACCCTACCACGGATATTATTTCCGGGTTCTTCAGGGGCAAGGCTCCCATGCCCCGGAAGGAGCGCACAATTACTTCGTCAAAAACAAGCTGATTGGCCGGTTCGGTCTGGTGGCATGGCCGTCCGAATATGGCGTGATCGGAATTCACACGTTCATCGTGAACCAGGACGGCGTGGTCTACGAAAAAGATATTGCGCCGGTTCCCGGCAAGCCGGCGCCACCGATAACCCGTTTCGATCCCGACGATTCCTGGCAAACGGTGGATTAGACGCGGCTAGCTCGGGTTGCCGCCGCAAACGAAGGTAAGCCGCGTGGCAAAGCATAACACGATCATGCGGCCAATTTCGCCCCGGCGTCCCGGGTAAAGCTTCGGCCTAACTATGATCGAAAGGACGTGTTGGAAACTACAGTTCTGCTTAACCCAGGTACCAGCGCGTCTGGCAGATCGATCACAGTCGTTAGAAATAGGTCGACCTCTTTCACCCCACCAGATCGCGCCCGTTGCCGGCGGCACCGATTTGAAACACGCTAGGTCCGCGCATGATACTACAATATCCGCCGGGAACTACCGCGCTTGCGGTATGGGCGAGGGTTAGAGAGCGGCGTACTCTGTAGTCAGGCTGGCCGCGAGGCACACGAAGGTGCCCCCGGTGCGATGAAGTGAATCGAGCGGTCCGAATCAGATGTGCCCACCTCTTACCGGGCTCGGGCCGGATAGCAGTTAGGGCCAGTTTTGCACCAGCCAGCCGCCAAGTTCGATGGCAAACGCTATGCCCTGCATCGTCGTGAGGAGTTGTCATGAGACGCATGCTTTCTCGAATGATAGTGCTCGACGTCATCCTGCCCTGGCGAGCCCGTTTTGTTAAGCCAACGACAGTAAGAAGGACTCGACCAGATCCGTAACCGCGATATCGGCAAAAGTGTGAATTTCAATTGCTCGCAAAGGATATCGCACTCGGCAAACAGGTGGCGCAGGAAGTAGAGCGGGAGGCCAAGAGTGTCGACCGATCCGGTGGTCACAGAGTACGTTAACCGTCTGGGCCAAAACTTCTTGCGCAATTCCTACGCCAAAGTGTCGTTCACCATCAGGGTGCTGGATACGAACGAGGTAAACGCGTTCGCTCGTCCGGCAGGTTTCTTTGTCGTGAACTCCGGGCTGATTCTGGAAGCCGACGTGTTGGGACTGCTCTACATGTATAAGGCGGAATACGATCCCACGGTATTCGTCGACTTTTTCGAAAAATCGAGTCCCTGGAAAAGGCCAAGCCAGGGGGTGGCTCGCGACGCATGATCGCATCCACGACACGCAGAAGAACATTCAGGAAATTCTCCAAGAAAGGCCGGCCGGAGTATATCCTGAACACTTCGGAACTTATCGATGTGAAGGCGCGCCTGGCAATGTTGGAGAACCGGGCGGAGTCGACCGGCCGGACAGCAAACGTCCGACGCTGCGACGCGCGCCTGGCAACGGGTCGGCGGATGACGGGAACGGCGGAGGCAAGGAAACGATATGAACTGCCGACGTTGAAGCGCCGCGACTAGAGCCGACGGAGTTCGCAGTCGAGGGGAGCCATGCGAGTCCTGATCACAATGTTTTTGGAACGAGTCCCACACACGCGCTGGTGGGTGCGCAGACGGGGAACGCGCCAGATGGATAGAACGCCTGGAGACTCTGACACGCCGTTCCTCGTGAACCTTTTGGCGCGCTTAAAGCGCGCATTGTGCCCGCAGCCGCGGCAGAAGGCCCTGCAACTTGTGGTGCTGGCACGTGGGGCCCATACCACAACCACCCTCATGATCGCCGCATTCCATGAAAACTGGAACATCCGTTTCGCGCTATCGCCCTGTGATGCGATGGCACTCTTGCGGAAGGCTCCAAGCGCCGCTCTGGTCTACGATTGGGACTCACATGAAGCCGGTTGGCAGGAGGTGTGCCGCGCTTGCTTCGAGCGCGGTGTACCCTTTCACTTGGTAGCCAGCATGCCATCTGACGATCTTTTCCTGGCGGTAGCAGGTGCTGGTGGCTCGGGTGTTTTGTGGAAGCCTCTCCGCGCGGATCAGATGATTGCTGCCATAGACTATTCCCGGAGCCTTGCTGGAACGGCGCCGGACGATCCACACGATGCACAGCGCGACGCCGCCGTGCAATCCGCGAGAGATCCGAGCCTCCGGAGGTGCGAATAGTTTCCATGCTGCGCAGCCGACGACGGGGGTGACCGCAGAAGGGCCGGAATTGCTGCCGTACACGTCGTTATCGTGGAAGGGGCACGGCCGCCGCCGCGTGGGTCGGGATAGAGGTGCGCGTCGGGATTTTGTCCCACGCGTCCACCGCGGGCAACCCGGCGTAAGGGCTGTACCGTAGAACGAACAGGGCCGCTACCATACACCAGCAGCCAGCACCCGAAAACCATGTTTTTCAGCTCCCTCCAAGTATGTTGACTTATGTTGATTTTTAGATCGCCGTCCTACTCCAGCAGGCGGCGCAGGCGGGGTAATCGATCGTCCCACTGCTTCGAAATCGCTTCGAGATAGCGGCGGGCCTCGTCCAGCGAGCGGTGCTCCAGTTGCCACACGCTCTCGCGGCCGCTTCGCTTGTGATGCACCAAGCCCGATCGCTCCATGACGCGCAAGTGCTTCGTACTGCTTGCCGGGTGATGCGCGATCCCTTCGTGAGACCGGCGATGGACATCGGTCCGCGATCCAATCCGCTCGCTGTTGGTGCTGACCAGCACGGGCGTAAGCTTCGCGCACGGCTCCAACGGTGGACAGAAAGGCATGGGGCTGATCATGCTGATCCTGATCGGCACTGTACCCACGGCATATGCCCTGATTGGCGACGCGCCCGACGACGTGACGGCCTATATTCGGACGCGCGAGTTTCATCCCGACACCATGTTGGCCCTAAGTACCCTGCTCAACGACATCGGCAACGAGATGGCCGAGTACAAGCAGCTCAAGGATGTCCCGGCTGAGCGCACGCCGAACTTCCGCAACGACATGTACGTAGTAAGCGAAGCATTGCGGCTGATGCAGAAGTCCGGCAAGCCTGCATTCACCGCGGCTGACGTGGCCGTGCTCACGGATTACCAGAAGCACATCGATAACGCCACCAAGTTCATCCCCCTCTGGGTGAAGGTGGCGGTGGCGATGGCCTTGGGCTTGGGCACCATGGTGGGCTGGAAGGCGTGGCGGGAACGATGGCCGCGAGCCACTCCGGGCTGCAATGGGAACGGCGCGCAACCTGGCGATGACCTGGGTGCTGACCCTACCCGCATCGATCCTCCTGGCGGGTTCCTGATACCGGATCGTCTTCAGGCACCGCGACCTGAACGAAGTGGTTGCCTCGTCAGCGCGCCATGGTGGCACGGCTGGCACGCACGGGCCCCCAGCTCAGCGATAGCATTTTGGTGCATAGTTACACCAGGCAGTTGGTCCAGGTGCAGGCGTGGCTGCCGCGCCGGCCCGAAATTCAACTGCTACCCGTCAGTTATGCCGATGCCCTCTGCGATCCTGCCGGAACCTGCGCGCGATTGGCTCGTTTTCTCGGGCAGCCCTTTGACGAATCCGCAGCCGCTACGGCAGTGGACTCCTCCCTGCGGCGGCAGAAGCCGCCGGCCGGGATCCCGCCTGAACCACGGCTGGCCACATCGGCTCGCAAGAGCAGGGTCATTGGAAAGCCGTGTCAGGGAAACCGGCCCGTTTCAAGCTAAAGAATCGATATCGAATGCACCGGAAGGCCTGGACAGTTGTTTTGGCCCGCGCCCCTGAATGCCGGCCCCCACGCCGGCTAGGGTTATCAGTCTCCTACTGGATTCCGTGAAACCTGTCATCTTTTTTGCTCGGACATTTTTCCAGCGCGTGGTCGGCGGCGCTTCGCTTTTGGCCGAATGTTCCGGCGGTGAGCGCGTCCGGCTGGGATCGGCGGGGCACCTCCGCGCCGCTCGCCCTAACGTTTTCGAGAACGCCTGGGCGACTTATCTGGACGTCTAGGCGTCGGAATTTGCGTCGACAACTTTGCCTCAGCCGCTCTCAGCAATCTGGCCGCGTTTCGCAAGTAGCCCAGCGCCTCCAGTAGCCACCGCTCTGCCATGCGCCGGTCTGAATTCTGTCTGGTATATCGGGGGGCGGTCGTACGTTCTTCTCCGGTTTGCGTTCGGATCTCTGCGGGTGTCAGTTAAAGCCGACTATTGTCAGTTAGTCTGTGCAGCCACGGGAATCCGGGCCTGCACCTCCTTTGAGGAGTTAAATGCAAATGGAAGGCCGAACCTGACGGCCGCTTCTGCTTGGGATGGCGAGGGTCGCGCGCCAAGATGAAGTGAACCCCAAAACTGAGACACAAAGTTAAGGGACCAAATACATTGAATGGAGTGAGGAATGGATTTGGCCCGATCAGTTTACAGTCGCGATCTGAAGATCGCCGCCATGCGCGCACTGGACGCCGGCTCTACCGCCGGCGAAATTGCGCGGAAATATCAACTGAGCCCGAAACTGCTGGAGCGCTGGCGTGGAGAGTGGCGCGCGAGAGGGGAATTGGCGTTTCCTGGTATTGGGCGGCGGGGCGCCGATTCGCCGGCGCTAGACGACGCTCGCCGCATTGCGGAGCTGGAGCGCAAGATCGGCCAGCTCACCATGGAGAATGATTTTTTAAAAAAGCCTTGCAGCATTTCAAGGTACATCACCCGCCGGCCGTCGTCAGTGGCGCGGATGCCTGTTTGAAGAAATCCAGCAAGGCGCGGCGGAGGGCCAAGCCGTGAACGCGCTATGCCAGATGACCGGACTGAACCGCGCCGGCTTCTATCGCTGGCGGGCGCCCCGGCTAGCCACGCCGGTCGAGATGGAACTGCGCGATGAGATGCAGAAGGTGGCTCTGGAATGGCCGGCTTATGGCTATCGGAGAATCACCTCTGAATTGAAACAACGCGGCTTCGCCGTCAACCGCAAACACATTTTGCGCATGATGCGCGAGGACAACTTGCTCTGCGTACGGCGCCGGGGCTTTGTAGTCACCACCGACTCGCGGCACACGCTACCCGTCTATCCGAACCTGGCAGGCGGAATGAAACTCTCGGCGGTCAACCAACTGTGGGTTGCGGACATCACCTACATCCGCTTGCGCACGGAGTTTGTGTACCTGGCTGTAGTGTTAGACGCCTTCTCGCGGCGGGTGATCGGTTGGGCGCTGGGGCGCACCTTAGAAGCGCAGCTAGCGGTGCAGGCCCTGCGCATGGCGCTAGTCGCGCGACAGCCAACGCCCGGCCTGGTACACCACTCCGATCGCGGCGTGCAGTACGCTTCACAAGACTACACGGAAATATTGAAGCAACACGGCGCAACGATCAGCATGAGTCGCAAGGGCAATCCCTACGACAACGCTAAGGCCGAATCGTTTATGAAGACCCTAAAGTCTGAAGAAGTACACCGCAACGAATACCGGGACTTTAACGAGGCTCACGCCAGCATCGGTGAATTCCTGGAGCGCGTATATAATCAGAAACGGCTGCACTCGGCTCTTGGGTATCTTTCGCCAGCCGAGTTCGAAAACGGCAGTGCGCTATGAGATCTGTGAATGCAGTGCTACGCGGGGGCTCTGCCCCTGCGACCCCGGGATTTAACGCAGTTGCGCCAGAATGGCTGTACGGGGCGGCCGAAGCCGCCCCGGCCGTTCCGGCCGCTGAGTCGACGCTCGGGTCGCATCCCTGCGTTGCCCTATCCTCCGCTCAGGTACTCCCAGAGTGGATCAACCGCAACCTCGCCGGCAAGGTTTTGGCAGCCAACGGCGATAACCCCCTTAACTTCGTGTCTCACTCCAGGGGTTCACTTCAGTTCGGCGCGGTTAATTAGTCCGCACCTAGCCCAAGGTCAGAATAATCGCGAACGTCAATATTTGCAAGGGTCGAAAGGTACCAGCGGTTCTGTCCGTGCCGGGGGGCCCGACATTGGAACAGCCCCTTTCTGTCACCCCCGGGGGGGCCTCAGACGTGCTTTCAGCGCGTCCAAGACGGGCCTTTCACGCATTGGCAAGTAGGCGCAGTCCCTCACCGCGGCGGTCGAGGTCGCCGGCACCACCAGGGGTCATCGGATCAATACCGGCGACGAACCTGAATGTTTGGGACCACCGGTAGGAGGAGAGGGTGGCCGCCGACACCTCAATCGGAGACGCCGATTTCGAACAATTTTTGTAGGCGTCTGAGAATCACCGGGCCGAATGATTTCGGGTACGGTGCCAAGCCTCAATCGCCGAGGTTACTACCCTGCAGGCGGCGAATAGACAGGTCGCGCGATTCTCCTGTGCTGGAGCACACCGACGTGGTCGCCGACCGATTCACATTTACGGCCGGTGACCTGGCGACAGCCGATTTTGGCAAGGGGCAGCTGCAGAACAGTCGTTGCAGAAGCAATGGGCGCTCGGCTCACGGCTTCCCACGAGCCGGTAGAGATACGCTAGATAGGATGGACCAACAAAGTCTGCCGTGCCTCGACATTCTGGAAGCCACCCCGGAGATCCTCCGCCGCCTGATGGCCGGAGTGACAGACGCGGATGCGCGATGGAAACCGGCGCCTGAGAGGTTTTCGATTGCCGAAGTGCTGGCACACCTCTCCCACTCCGAGGGCCACTGTTACCGAATGCGGCTGGACCGGTTCCTGAGTGAACAGCGGCCGGAATTCGAGCCCGACGACGCGCAGCTTTACCTGGACCTGTATCGCGATGCCGATCCGCAGGACGCGTTCGACCATTTCGAGGAGCAGCGGGACACCAATATCGAGTTCATGAGCGGCCTGCCGGGGTCGGACGGCAGCCGTGTCGCGCTGCACAAGGAGGCCGGGGAGATTACACTGTCGCAGATGCTGCATGAATGGGCCATGCACGACTTAGGACACATCCGGCAGATCGCGGAACTGGTGCGAGCACGCAGGTATCTGGAGGGTGCAGGACCTCTGGGAGCCCCCTACAACCTGAACCCATGAAGAAGTTCATTCTATTGCTGGGAGTGACGGGCGCACTCGCCGGCCAGACTATTATTCAAATGTCGGACCCGCAGGAGCCGGAGCGGTAACAACGGGTAAGCGGCTGAGCATCACGGTGTGGTCGATCATATAGTCGGACGTCACACCGGAGATTCGAGAAAAAGAAGGCACATTAACGCAGGAGCGAGTCAATCACTACAAGATCTCCGTGCCAAGTTCGCCAAGAATCGTTCTTCGCTTGGCGCCGGACTGCGGAAGGTGAGGTGTGGGCGAAGTAGATCAGGCCAGATGGCAATGTGCAATATTCTGTGCATAAGTCGCGGCGCTCGGGTTCACTCAGCGGAGCCATGGCCCAGTCATCGATCACCAAGACATCAATGCGACTGAGCCGGTGACGCCGGAGTTGGACACGCGACGCCGTCTGCATCTGAAAACGACCAACAAGACTACCCAGTGGACGAAAGCTATGTAAAGGTGAAAGGCCAAGACCGGTATATCTACCGAGCGGTGGATTCAGCGGGCCAGACGATTGACTTTTGCTAACCGCAAAACAGGATGCGGCAGGCGCCAAGCGATTCTCCAGGAAGGCCTTGCCGGCAGCGGGGAATCCCGCGCCCAGGGTGTTAAACGTGGACAAGAACCCGGCCTATCCGGCCGCCCTGGAGGCGCTCCGGGGCGAACGACTCTTATCTGGTTGGGTGCGCCTTCGGCAACGCAAATACTCGCACAACATCGTGGAGCAGGACCGCCGCACCGGTGAAGAAACGTCTGTGGCTGGCAAAGGATACGGCTCCTTACTGACCGCCTGGCGGACGCTGCAAGGAATCGAATCGATGCACATGATCAACAAAGGACGAGTGCGATGGCTAAGGGCGATGCGCTCGGCCAAGCTCAATTCGTTGCCAGCATGTTCGGTATCGCCGCTTAAAAGACAACGCCGCAT
Source organism: Bryobacterales bacterium (assembly GCA_963818855.1). Classification (GTDB taxonomy): domain Bacteria; phylum Acidobacteriota; class Terriglobia; order Bryobacterales; family Bryobacteraceae; genus Bog-159. The sequence goes on from CAWFUH010000005.1 coordinate 394,175, forward strand.
TACTCATAGTCCGACGATGCCGCAGAAATCATTTCCCG
>CAWFUH010000006.1:0-827185 GCA_963818855.1 Bryobacterales bacterium
CGACCAATCGCTCCAGGTCAGGCTCCACCGCTTTGGTCTTGCCGCCCGACGCGGGATGCTCCCGCATCGCGGCCAGGATCGCCAAACGCTTCGTCCCAGTTCAGCGTGAGATGTCCCTTGCCGGCGGCGGCCATTAGCGAGATTGTGACGACGCGACCTGAGGCGAGGATTCCGAGGTCTTCCCTGGACAGATCCAAGATACAGGGCGTCAGCAACGCAATGCAGCGCTCGCCCACAATTGGGCATGAGCCGTCGGCAGCGTGCCATGACCGAATCCGCGCTGCTGTTCGGCAGAGAAAGGTACACACCGACAAGGCCAACACCAGCAACGGATCTCTGCCCGACCGAAATTAATCCGTTCTCGTTCCGGAAGCTGGTTCCGTCGATGCCGTTGTCCTTTCGAATCGCATCTACGACGTGGGGAAGGGAAACTGGATATAGCCAAGTATCTGCATCGGTCAACGGAATCGGCTCATAGTGGAATTCGTCGTCCTCGACGACTCCCACTAGTCCCGCTGGGCCATCGTGGACATTCACGTCCTGGCTGTGTCCGTTTCGCTTGGGCCTGGGAACACGCCAAGCGTTCAAAGGCGGCAGCAGCATGTCCTTCGCGCGGAGAACGGCCAGTTCATCGGCTGGGGTACGCCGTGGCTTCCGCGTGTAGGATCACGGGCGACTCAACCGTGTCCAGCAGCGTCAGCACTCTCTGGAGCAAGTTTCCCTTCAACAAGGATCTTCCATGTCCGCAACGATTCGAACACTTCTTCCGCGTGCGTTGCGCGTTTAAAGGAGATTGTGTTAGCGCCCGACAGTGTGACTCGCTTACCCCGCTTGTCGTCGCTGAAAGTAAATTTGAAGACTGCCCGATTAATCTGATCTGCCCGAAAGCTTGGCCTTTAGCTCATTAAGTCCAAGCGTTTCCACGACATTCCGCGATTTCACGATGGACGACGGCCCCTGCATCTGGGGCAACTTAAAGTCCAGTTCGACTAAGGCCGCGTTGCCCAACCCACCGACGCCGAAAGAGGGGCCGGCGATTACCCCCAAATTGAGGCAGTTCGATGCTCCCGGCCATTCAAAAGAAACTAGCGTCTCCCAGGCAGCACTCGGCAAATCGCTTTCGGAGAATCTCCTCATCCTTCTCGAACTGGGTTTCGATCTCCACTTGGCCCGTCGTACTGTTGTAACTGATGAAGTCCTGCTGGGCCTGGCGTTACACTTGTCGGAGTGACGTGCATTTTCTTTCGAGCGCGTCTGAACGTTAGGAGCGCCCGGGTCTCGCTTCTCGTGGTACACGATGAAGTTCACGTAACCGTCTTCCTCGTAGGGAAGAACCAGGACGCTGTCGCTATTCTTGCGGCCCTTGAAGTCGGTCGCGAGCAGCTTGAAGAGCCGGTTCGGCTGCTGCCTTGATGCCCTCTATGAACCGTCCCTCTTTGCCCTGGTAGATCGAGAACCGTTCTGCCTTCTGAAGACTGCAATCCGCGTAGATTCGGTTGAATGCATCCTCATGTTTGGTAAGGACCTTCAAGCTCAAAGGTTCGACTGCCAACTTTTCCTTGGGATCTGGAGGCTTTGGCAGCATCGCGCAGGCCCGTCGCAGAGCTTCGAGGCCATCCGGTAGGCTGGTAGAGGTCGTAAGCGCGGTAGAGCCCTTCCATAAAGGGATCTTTATTGGGCCACTCCCCGCCAATAGTTACTTCCTGAACCCATCCACATCAAGAGACGAGATGTCTACGGTCAGTCCGGGTCTTCCAGCGCCGGGCGTAGCCGCGCAAGATCTCTTCATGGTCTTCGAACTTCGCAAGGAAGCGGTCGATATTGAATCTTCGATGATTAGCCATTGCCGCTAGCCCTCCGTTGTATTGGAATCGGCGGTTGATTTCGCCAGCGGCTCTGAGGGGCGGCGCGGACACCCCGGCGGCAACATTCAGGCAGACAAGCCCCTGGTACTTGTGAGTTTGGCTTTACGTGGGGGCGCGCAGAACCGCCGCAGCGGTTTAGTCAACACCTGCCGTGACTCAATCGTCGGGCTGTGACGATCAGGCAGCAATTCGAACAGTTTAGGTTTCGCGGCGCTTTTAAGCGCCTCCAGATTTGCAAAGCGGCGACAAAAGCCAGACATTCGTAACCCCCTGAAGCGGCACTCCACGGACACCGGCGTTGGCGGTGTACGGAGTTCCCAGGGCGGGGTCACGTGTGCCCAGATGCCCGCTTGCGGTCAGCCGTACGGATCGCTGCGCCGATAAGCCATGGCTTGTGACAATTATATCCCGAAGGGAAGGTAGAGCACAATCGGTTGTGTTGTGGGAAAACGAAATCAACGATATGCGGGCGCACGCGGGTACAGAACGGAATTGGAATCCCTGCCTCGGACACTTTTCCTACCGTCCGCGTATATAGTATCCAGAAGCCCACCGGACAGCGCGTCGACCGCCAGGCGGAGATCGTTGTGGGTGTCGAACAGACACGACCATGCGAGACCGCCTCCAGCCTGGATGGAAAACGGACGCACCGAATGTCCAAGGGTCCCATCGCCCCGCGCCTGCCGCGCGGCTCTTCATCCTCGCCGAACTCGACATCGAGGGCCTGGCGGCGCTTCACGGTGCGCGCCTAGTGACGGCGCCGGAAACAGAGGATGGCCGCCGGGGAGAGGGCCTGACGATATGGAGGAATGCCCTGAAGCCCTGTCGATCTACGCAGGTGCCCCGGTCCCGTGGGCCTGGGTCGATGAACACGTATACGCAGCCATTCGCGGTTGCAGCGTGAAGGTGCTGCAGCGGGAACGGCGCTTGAACATCGGCTGCCCGTTCCGCCGAATCAACGGCACGACGATCGATACAAGCTCGGGGACATCACGGCCTTCCTGGAGTCGCAACCGGGCGGCGGTGGCGGCGGAAGCCAGCATCAGCCGAGGCCCGGACCGGGCACGGCCGCGCAGATCTTCGACTTGACTGTCCGGCACCGAAGTGACCCCCATGGGGTCGAGGCAACGGGTTCGCCCAATGAGTGTTTTCAAAAACGGCAAGTTCTACCATTACGAGTTCATCCTGGACGGCCGGCGGCACCGCGGTTCCACCGGCACCGCCAACAAGCAACAGGCCATCACGGAGGAGCGCCGGCAGCGCGAACGCTTAGAGAAGAGCTACGGCCAGGTCATCGAAGAGGAAGCCCGCGAACAGCAGGCGGAAGACGATCAAGCAGGCGGCAGACGAATTCCTCGTCGAATACAAGGCGAAGCACGAATCGGCCACGTTCGCCGTCTACGCTCTGGGACACGTAACAGACCATCTCGGCAAGAAGCTGGTGGTGGAGATCACGCCGACGGTCGTGAAAGGCTACCAGATCGACCGGCTGGCGGCGAAGGCCGGTCCGAAGACCATCAACGACGAGGTGCTGTTGCTGTTGCGGCTCTGTGGCGACCAGGGAGATCTGATTCGCGCGAAGTTGCGCCGCGAGAAGGCGATGAAACTCGCGCTCCCGCCATCGCCGGGACGCGCCTACACCGCCGACGAGAAGGCGCGCATGCTGGCGGAAGCAGCGAAGTTGCGGAGCAAGAACATGTACCCCGCCCTCGTCGTGGATCTGAACTGCGGACTGCGCGACAAGGAGTTGCGCGAACTCCGGTGGCGGCAGATCGACCTCGTCCATAAGAAGCAACTCACGGTGGGCAAATCGAAGACCGACGCAGGCACGGGCCGCGTGATCCCGCTGAACGATACGGTCCTGATCGCACTCGAGACGCACGCCGCGTGGTACATCCGGCGGTTCGGGGAGTGCAAGCCGGAGTGGTACGTTTTCCCCGCCGGCAAGGGCCAGCCGAATGATCCCACCCGCCCCGTTACGTCGTTAAGGACGGCGTGGACGAAGGTGCGCGACAAGGCGAAGGTCGTCGGGCGGTGGCACGATAACCGGCACACGCTGGTCACCGAGCTCGCCGAATCGGGCGCGGGCGACGAGGTGATCATGAGCATCGCCGGGCACGTCTCGCGCGCCATGCTCTCCCGCTACTCCCACGTGCGGATGGAAGCGAAGCGGCGCGCCCTGGACGAGATCGCGGCGCGCCAGCGCGCGGCCGACGAGAAGCGCAAGAAGGAAGCAGAGCAGAAGCAGCAGGGTGTCGTCGTTTCTCAATCAGCAGTGGTGGTTCAGTAATTGTGCGGCGGAATCCGACACGGGCGCCGCATTCCAAGGGAGCCATGGACGTGGGATCGCGCGCCCTACGTACCAAGGCCCGTTCACGGAGCCGCCCGTGCTGCACCCCGGTGGTCAGCGGTGCGGTTAGTTCAAGATAGGCAAAATGAAGGGCAGACAGCGCACTCGGTGGCTTTGGCATCGGCGTCTCCCAGTAGACCGGCCTGATGAAGAACGGACGGTTTTGCTTGAGTGCATGCTTCCATTCTCGTCGTAACTGCTGTCGACTGTCTCGAGGCTACGGACCACATCAACTGGAATATGTCCGCTTTCTCGATCATGGTAAGCAAGGCTTCATTCCATTGCTCACCACTACGCAGTGATCGAATATCGCGCAAATACTGAATTCCAAGGACGCGGTAAGCCTTCTCCAACTGCTCAACGATGGCCGAGTCTTTGTGTGAATAGGAAAAACGAACACCGCTTGGTATGGCTTCACGGTCGAGTAAACGCCTGCGGGTTCGAGTTGATGGTTTTCAGCGCCGGCAACATCCAGTGACAGAGAAATCTCAGCTATCAAAACTGGGCCAACATAGAATCCGATTCGGCCCCTGATCTTCTCTCCTGCATCGACAGAGGTTAGTATCGTCGCCGGGGCGGATAAAAGCGAAACTTAACGCCGCGCCAGTTTTCTAGCCACAGGACTCTCGCACTGGGAGGGTTGACAATACAATGCGGCAGTTCGGGTACGACGATAATCTCCGCTCCGCGTGCGATGGCGCAGCGAGCCTCGCCCTGTTCGTGGGTGTAGTCTGCGGTGGATTTCCCGATTCGCGTGCCACTGTGCGCCTCCACTTCCGCGATAGCCGAAGGAACGTGAACGTAGACCAGCACTGTGTACCATTTCTCAAGCACGAGCACCTTTGGGCAGTAACTTGTGAACCGAACATTAGAATCCGTGTCGACTGATGGGACTGATGGCTGGCCTGACGGCATCAAGTCTCGCAGAGCCTTACGTGCATGCTGGATGTGGTTGAATACGGCAGATGGAGACGCACCGAGAGTCTCCGCGATCTCACGAATGGTCCGTCCGACTATGTAGTGTTGCTCGAAGCAGATGACGATCCGCCTGGTTGAGAACTCCCGAGCGCCTGCTTGAGGTCCACTCGCTCGGCAAGATTCCGCTCGACGTCAACGAACGTGTACGCATCCTGGGGCGTTGGAGGCGGCTCGCGCCGTCTCACAAAATCCATACTTAGCCTGCGAGCCAAGGTGCGAATAAACCCGTGGAGAGATCCCCGCTCCGGGTGCATCAAGTTTGGCCTTTCGACAATGCGGAGCCACACCTGTGAAGCTATTTCATCAGCATCGCTTATCGCACCGTGCGCACTCCGAATTGATCGGTGAAGCACTGGTTCGAAGATTTCGACGAAGCGCGAAAGTGCGTCCGGGTTGCCGGCCTGCCAAAGGGTTAACAGCCGCCAGCCCGCACTTTCGGCTGCGCAGAACCTGGGCGTCCCCGCACCTCAAGAATAGTGGCAAAGGGGCGAAGCTTCGACCTCTCAATCGCCTGTTGAAGGAGGATTTGGCGGCTCGTCGCTTCGCGCCCTTCAACCTCGGTACGCTCAACCACGACGGGATGCACCAGTTTGTTGACTTCGGCGTCGATAATCTCGTGAAAAATACTTGGCGCCGCATCCGGTTCAGTAAGCAACGCGAAGTGGAAACGCTCGATGAGTTCCGGGGCCATGTGCGTTAATCCGATCTCGTCATAGGCCGACTTCCGCAAATATATCAGGTGGCGCGGGTTGCCGTTACGAACAGCGATGATTTCCTCTTTACCGGCGCGGGCACGGCGCATTGAGGTCTGGCCTGTCGACTGGCGCCGATCCGCTTTTCCGTGTAGGTGCCACTATCCGGACGTTGCATCGTTGCATCGGTGGCGAGCACGCCCGCCCGCCATATCCCTGGTAACGGCTTTTCGAGTCGGGCGCGGGCGACGAGGTCATCATGAGCATCGCCTGCGACGTCTCGCGCGCCATGCTCTCACGCTATTCCCACGTGCGGATGGAAGCGAAGCGCCGCGCCCTCGACGAAATCGCTGCGCGCCAGTGCGCGGCCCGACGAGAAACGTAGGAAGGAAGCCGGACAGCGTCAAAACACCGCTCGGCGACGCTTCACTAATCATACGACGCGGGCTATCCACGCCCGCCCTCCGAAACGCCCCAACTCCCCACGTTGTATTGATCGCAGGTGGCCTGCACGACCGCTCCCAATACCGCAAACCCGACGAACACGCGCAATCCGGCCGCAACGCCCAGTCGGCCGCCCATCCTGGTACTATCCGTCTGTCGTTTTACGATAAACTGGTCGTTCAGCAGCGCGAAGGCGCTATGATTCTGACTCTTCCGACTCCATTCGCCGGACTTCTTGCCACCGAGACACGGCTCCACGCATCCGTTCTCGCCGCGATATCTCAGGTAAGCGAGATCTTACGGACCGATTCGAGCTTTCTTCTTTCCTGAATACACCGACCACAGCATCGACCATATCCGCGATGTCTGGCTGACGGCACTATCGCTTGTACCTGACCGGGCGCTGGACCACATCACCGGGTCAGACGTAGGAGTACTCGTCCTTGCTACGTTGCTCCACGATTTGGGCATGCACTTGACGGAAGATGGATTCTTTCATCTTGTGCAGCGTCCGAATCCCAGCATCGGAAGAGAGGTACTGCATCCAGAACTCGACTCGAAACCCTGGTTCGACCTCTGGGAGGAGTTTCTGGACGAGGCGTCCCGCTTCGATGGCAAAATGCTGATCAGACTGTTTGGAGACACTGAACCCGTCAAGCGCCCCCCTCTCCAGAAGCAGTTCCTCACCCTCAGAGACCGGCTCTTAATTGGGAGGTTGATTCGGCGCTATCACTCACGCATTGCCCACGAGTCGCGGTGTTGGGAATGCCAGGCGTGAGCACCTTCCGGTTCCAGATACTGCCGTCGACCTGCTCGGATCTCGCAGATTTGTCTGGCTTCATCGCTCGCAGTCATGGCATGCCTCTACGTGAGTGCATCAATCACCTGAAAAGGCAGTTTCATACAAGGGAATTCAAGCGTATCACCCTCGATATTTGATGGTTCTTGTACGAATTGCGGACTACCTCCAAGTTCAGGCGGGTCGCGCACCCTGGCAGCGTCTCCAACTCACCTCGCTCAGAAGCCCATATTCTCACGCGAGTCTGGGATGTGCATTCGGCGGTTCACAATATTACCTGCCTCGACGACGATCCAGAGTGCTTCTTCATTGATTGCCGGCCAAGGATGTTTATACGGATCTCAGAGTCAAGACCTTGCTCGCGGATATTCAGAGCGAACTAGATCTATCATGGGCGGTTTTGGGTGAGGCATTCGGTCGCATCCCAACACTCTCGAATCTCACTATAAATGTTACGCCGGGTCCGGTCAAATCTCGACGACACGGCCCAGTTCGCCGCTAACCGCAGAGTATATTCCAAGGCGCGGGCGGCTTTTGACGGGGACACTCGGAATGTTTTAAAGCTGCTCGTGCATCCGTTGTACGGAGACAACCCGAATTTTGGTGTCCGAGAATCCAATGCAGAATTCCATTGACGCATGCAATGAGGTGCAGAGATCTCACATCGCGCGGCATTTTGCCATCGCCACCGACAGGTACGGGTGAGTGGGACGTTCTCTTATCGATCGAAGGCGACGATGCTGAGGGATGGATGCTGACCGTCCGGGATCGCGGGATCGTGTATTACCCTAGACCACTGAACTTATTCCCAAAGTCCGGTGCATCGTACCGCTACAGTGACGCATGGCGACAGCTTCATGAACGAAGTGGGCATTCAAGCGTTTTACGCTCTGGGCGCTTCGGCATCGGCCTATTAGCATGCTTTTTATTAGGTGACGAATTGAAGGTGACTTCACGCCATGCTCAGACTCGAAGCGGTGTGTCGTTCCAGGCAGGTCTTGATACCGAAATCATTGAATTGCGACATGTCCCTTGCGACGTGGGAACAACGATTGCGATTCGCCTGCGACCTGGAGTTGCAACGCAACTGGTCGATCTGCTGACTTATCGGAGACCATCCGGATTCGCTGCTCTGCCAGGCATGCTTTATTTACTTGAATCGCCAAACTTAAGAGTAGAACTCAATGAAGAAACGGTTCGGGTTGGGGGGCGTTGGCCATCGTGTGGGTCCACTGCCACTCCTGGTTGGCGAACTATCCACCCCGCCGGTTACGATGAGGTCCAGTGGAGTTACGGGGTTCTGCCTCGGGACCGGAGGACTGGTGTATTGATGGCGTGCAACGGCATCGCCGTCGGCGGCCCCTTTGGTGTTGGCGTTCCCTTAGATCTGGAAGCCTGGCTTCAAGATGCAGGAGGACTCGATGTTGATATGCCCGCGCTATCAATATTCGACGCAGATGGGCAGCTACCGTTGAACTTAACCCGTACACAATTGGTTACGGCTCGCTTGCCATTTCAGACGAGCTACTGGAAGACATCTGCACGAGTCTCGTCAGCGAACTCCGTCGAGATAACTCCTTTACCGACTGGGATGGCCATGAGCGGGTGATTCCCCACCTGATTATCAGTGCCTGCACCGATCGAACTTTGGCGTTGAGAGGAACCCGGCCTACGTGTTGATGTCCGAGGGGATCTCCGCTGTTAACGCCGGCTTTGGTTCCGCAACTCAGGCTTCAGACCCTAGTGTGCTTGGCGTTCATGCCACCTGATATGAAGATATCGAAGCCGACTTCTCCTGGCCTCGGCATCGCGTGCTGGCCACCGTATACCGCAACCAGGCTCCTGATCGAAATAGCTTTCTGAAGTCGTCCATCCTGGAGTTCGGCAGTGGGCGGTCTCGTTGGACGGGTTTGGACGGTCTGAGAATCCATACGTCCGCTGATCGCCTTCGCAGAGCGCTCGCAACGTTAGGCGAAGGGGCGGAAATCTTGCGTAATGGGCATGTATCTGATAACGGGATTGTGTCACTTGGAAAGGTAGGCCGCATGAGTGGAGAAGCCAGTGACGCAGTGAAGCTTCTGGCCGTATGCGAATTGCGCAAGTCGTTTGTTGTCGCGGAGTTCTTTTTTTCACAACAGCCCGCGATTTGTTTTCGGCCGCTTTTGGCAAAGTTGATCCATAAGATCTTGGGAACGTACGTAATACCTTACCGAGATCAGGATCGCCTGACACTCACTGGAGGCCGGATCAACAGGCAGAGACCACTTGATATGGTGCTACTCGTTAAGTTTTGATTCTTGCCCGGTTTGTCACAGCCGCCCTCGCCCATGCTCTTGGGATGGGAGGCGGATTTCCCTTCCACGGTGTTTGAGCCTGCGATGGGGTCCCCCCAGAGTCCCCCCAATTAACGCAAAAATGCCGTTTTCGCGCGTGCAAGTCTTGTGTTTGCAACGTGAGGCGGCTATAAGCCATTCGGCTGTTAACCGAAGGGTTGTAGGTTCGAATCCTACCTGAGGAGCCAATCTAAGTCCTTTATTTCCAATGCAACCATTAGATAACGCGCTACTTGCCGCGTCGCACGCCCACCACGCCGGCGAAAAGTAATTACCCATATTTACCCAAATTTCCTATTCCATGGACGTTGGGGTACCCCCAGTTTACCCCCAGTGATTCGTCGAAAGAGGCCATGAGGAACCGGTCCAAGAACGGCGGCCCGCCCGCAATTGGGGTACGATTGAGGGCATGGAACGTGAAATTAGGGCTTACGCTGCTGTGATCCTGAGAGACATGGCGGAGCACGGGTTGATCCTGTGGGGCAGACGCGAGAGCAAGCTGCCCTTTAATGTTCTGTCCGGCGATGGTCACATAATCTCGGGCGCGGTTTCTCATGACCTCCCGTCTGCTGAGTGCTGCCGCCAGCTAATAGATCTTGGACTTGTCCAGCAGAGGTCCAACGGCTCTTACTTCGAGATATCGGATGTCGGCCGGCTCGTTGCAGGCGCCAAGAACGCAGGAACGAACTGAAACCGGCGAAGAAGCCTCATTATGGCCTTGAACAGGCGCCAGCGGATCGTAGCCGCAGTCGCCATCGTATTGGTAGCTGCTACGGGACTCTATCCTCCGTGGAGAGGCATCGAAAAGACCGGGAGGTACAGCCCGGTGTCTGAATATGGCTGGATCTTCTCGCCTCCTGTCCTCCCCTGGTTCTTAGTCCAAATCGACACGCTAGACAACCTGAAGAATCCGGACATCGGCAAATATCTCGACCCAGCCGACTGGGCTTGGGAGATTGACATCCCCCGTCTGCTCGTTCAATGGGCAACAGTCATGCTGGTCGCCTCGGGTCTGGTCGTAGTCTGCAGTGCACGAGGCAAATCGGCGTAGCCAGACCCGCTAGCGGCTTCCGCTAAGGGTACCCCCAGTGATGTGCAAACTGTCGGCGAGGAACGAGCGCGCATCGTTGCGCCGGACGTGGACTGGTAGACAGGACCGTCTCCGGTGCAATCAGGTCAGACGTGTAGGAGTCGCGTTCGCTCGAAAACAACAGGGAAGAGCCAAATATAGGAAAGTGAGCGCGAATGCCGACAAAGTCCGGCGACGCGCGGCGCGGGCGTCAGTTTGTTCCTTAGCGAAACTTGCAAAGGGACGCTAGCCGCCGCAGCCCTCTAATCCTGGGTAACACGGTAACGGTAACACTCCTTATTCTTCAATCAGTTGAGTGTTATCGCGTTACCGCCCTACCCAGAACAGAGCGCTCTGAAAATGTTCTGGACGCTCTTGTACAATCTTGGCCGAAGGTTTATCATGGCGAAAGAGGCACGGTTCGACAGGCCAGCGCCAAGCGCACCCTCCGAAATGCACCTCCAACCCAATCAGGGAAGGTGAGACATGCTTTCGCAGGCAGCGGCCAATTGCACCGCGTTTCGACCCACACAACAGCCTGAGACACTCATTCCGAAGCCGGGGCGCGGATGACCACCGCATCGGCGACCCCGGAAATCCAGATCTGGCACATCGACAGGTTCGTTCTGTACGCCCGCAATCCCCGAAAGAACGACTCCGAGATCGATAAGATGTGCGCTTCGCTTCGCGAGTTCGGATTCAAAATTCCGGTGCTCGCTCGCAGCGACGGCAATGTCGTGGACGGGCACCTGCGTCTGAAAGGCGCGCGCAAATTGGGATCGTGGCCTGGCGGCGACATCACCGGCATACCGGTTATCCTCTGCGACGAGTGGACTGAGGCTCAAGTGAAAGCCTTCCGCCTGCTCGTGAATCGCTCGGTGACCTGGGCGTCCTGGGATGAGGAGCTACTTTCCCTCGAACTCCAGGAACTCGCCGAGGCCGACTTCAATTTGGAGCTTACCGGGTTCGATCCCCGCGAACTCGAAGAATTGCTCACGCTCCCCGACAACGACGCGGACGCCGACGTGGCCCCGCCGCTGCCGGAGCATCCCGTGTCCCGGCTTGGTGACCTTTGGCTGTGTGGCAACCGGCGCAACCAGCATCGAATATTGTGCGGCGACGCGACCAGCCCGGAAGCCGTGGCACGCCTGCTCGAAGACCGGAAGCCCTTCCTGATGATTTGCGATCCACCTTATGGGATTTCTCTAGATTCCGAATGGAGAGACCGCGCGGGCTTGAACGGATGTGGCGCCGCCGAGCCAAGCTATCTCAAGAGCCGAACCGCCGGCCACACAGAAACCACGATCAGCGGCGACACGCGTGCAGATTGGAGCGACGCCTTCGCGCTCGTTCCCAGCCTGCAAATCGCTTACGTGTGGCACGCCAGCGTGTTCACGCGCGAGGTGCTGGACGGCCTCTTGCGCATCGGGTTTCTGCACCACCAGCAGATCATTTGGAACAAGGGCAGAGCAGTTCTCACGAGGACGCCATACTGGTTTGCCCATGAGCCGTGCTGGTTCGTTCGCAAGAAAAACGCTCCATGGTACGGCAAGGCCGGCGAGAACACCACCGTCTGGGATTCGCCCTCGCCGAAATTTATCATGGGCGGATCGGACGAAGAGAAATACGATCACCCGACCCAGAAGCCAATCGAATTGATGCGGCGCCCGCTCTTGAATCACACGAAGCGCGGCGAGGCTGTGTACGAGCCTTTCCTCGGTAGCGGCACCACGCTTGCCGCCGCGGAAGTCACGGAGCGCGTGTGCTGGGGCGTCGAATTGGACGCGAAGTACGTGGACGTGGTGGTCAAACGCTGGCAGAGCATCACTGGTGGCAAGGCCACTCTGGACGGCGACGGCCGGACGTTCGACCAGATCGCCGAGGAACGCCTGCAGGTCGCCGTATGATCGCGCGCTGCCGGGAGGAGATCGACACTATCGAAGCGCAGATCCGTGCCGGCCATCCTGACGTACAAGGGCTGTGCTTGGCCTTGGCCGACTGGTCATGTGAGTTGCGGCTGCTGGAAGCCAGCGCAGGTTTGGCCGCCGGTGGCGCACAGTTGGCCGACGTTCGTTTGGGAGGCGGCAGGTTGGCGTGTGGGCCAAAGGTCGAACCGTTGCTGGCGGTGGGTGGGCGCAGTCAAAAAGAAGAGAGCGGTCGGAGGAACTTCGCGGCGCCCAGACCCCGGGCACTCATAGCACCGCCTCCAGGTACGGGCGCATCACCTTTTCCACGCGGTTGACCTTCGCAGACCTGGATAGAGCCTGGTAGGCCGGTTTCCGCGTCCGTTCACGGTAAGCTCGCAGGGCTTCGATGGCGACGTCGAGCCCGATCTTGTTTCGGTACTTGAAGCAGTCCGCTATCGTCTTCTCCGGCGAATACACTCTGACGGGAACCTGGTCGATCGAGATGACGTCGACGCCGGAGCTGAAGGACGGATCGGAGTACCAGAATACGCGTAGCGGAATACCATCGAGCTTGGGGATTTGCGCGTGGCTGGGCAGCGCCACATCCACCGCATGCGGGACCTGGGTCGTGAGGCCGTGATGTGCAAGCGCCGAGATCAGGCAGATGACGGCGCGTGGTATCCGCATCGCGACAGAGACCACGTCGGGGCTGGTGAGCGGCGGGGCGGTGGAGAGCCTGTAGATGCCACGGCCCACTTGTTCGAGCTCACCGCGGTCGCGAAGAGCGTATAGCGTCCGAGGGTGAACGCCCAGACGAATGGCGTCGCTTGTGCGGAGCATGCCTTTGTGTTTGGTGAACACATGGCGTGCCTTGACGAGACCGGCGTCGGCAATCGGCATTGGATAGAACCTACGGACATTATAAATGGTTTCCGATGTTTCTATCCTTGGCGTGTGCTCACCGCTTGTTCTTGTTGCGGTGGAATTCCAGTATGCTGAGAGTCGCTGTCCGGTCTTTGAAAACTGAAACCCACAGGTTGCCCGGCTGGCAACGAACTGACGCGTCTGGTACTGGCTAGCGTTGCCTCGAAACCCGATTCTCCATATCCATTACGGAGAGGGGTTCCTCTTGGGGAGCCAAATAGAATCAATAACTTGAATTGATAATTACCGCATGTAACAGCTGTATGTAGCAAATCTGCCCCACGCCATGCTAGAATTTCCTCCATGGCAATCCCGGTCGGCACCAACGATTTGAAGATTTACCGCCGCCACGCCAGCTATTGTATCCGCTATCCGGAGACCAAGCACAAGCCCGATACCTACCGGCCGACCTCCAAGAAAGAACAAAAGAACGATACCTGCGCCTGTCCGGTCTGGTGCCGCGGATACCTGGCTAAAGAGACCAGGATCGTCAAAGGGAAACGGCGCGCCCGGCGGATCTTCACCTCGCTGGACACCAGCGATTGGACGGCCGCCGAAACGGAGGTTGCCCGCCTGTACGAGCGGGGCAGCCTGCCCCCCCACCCATGGGCGCTCGCGCCAGACGGTCAGAGCGCGATCACCGTGCCGTACGCCGCGGAACGGTACCTCCAATCGCGCAAAGATGGATCGCTCAATCCCATCGAGCCGGACACCTATGGCCATTATGCTTCGCTGATTCATCAGCGGCTCCTCCCCTTCTGCGACGACAAAGGCATCGTTTATATTCGCGATTTTGAGAACAAAGATGTGTGCAGCCAGTTCACCGAATCGTGGCGCCAATTGCGCCGCAACCGGGGTGAACTGTTAGCGATGACTACACGCAAGACGGAACTGGAACGGTTCCGTACGTTTCTGCGCGAGTGTGTGGAAAACGAGTGGATGCAAAAGAGCGGCGCGGAAAAGATCAAGTTCAAGAATCAAGAGACGGCCGCACAGGAAGAACGATACGGTCTGGAGTTGGAGGAGTATGAGCAGATGGTGGCGGCTCCCGATTCTACGAATCTGACCCTAGCGCAGAACCAGGAGACCCGGGTGGCGACCGAATTGATGCGTTGGACGGGGATGCGAATCTCAGACGCCCACAAATTCAACGATGCGGAAATCGTAAGCAACGAGAAGCGTAGCGGTTGGAACGCCGACTTCATTCAAAAGAAAACTAAAAGACGGTGCGTCAGCCCGCTACCCGAACACGTGGTGGAAATGCTGCACGGTTTGCCGGGACAATTGAAGGATGGCAAGAAGTACTTTTTCACATGCACCTATACAGCGCTGCGTATGCGGATAGACGCGCTGGCCCGACGAACGCAGCGAGAAAAGCCCTTCACGCACGCGTTTAGCCCCCATTGTCTGCGGCATACGTTTGCCATCCAGCACATCAATGTGGGCACTGACATGAAACGGATTTCGAAGTGGCTGGGTCATGAATCGGTGGCGGTGACACTGGCGCACTACGGGAATTGGATTAAAGAGACACAGCGACGAGCCGAGGATGTCAGCCGTGACGCCAATGCGAAAATGATGGCTAAGGCCGCGGCGCTCCGGAAGCGATCGAAGGATGTCGGGATCACCGCGCCATCCATTACGATGACGCTCCCGACCCACCAGGAGCTGAGTGAAGAAATTGCGCTGGTCAAGGCGTGAGCCGGAATCGAGCGCGGCAGTGTCGCGGTAAAGGTAACCGGCACGTATCTCCGAGATCATTGCATCGCTCCAACCGGCATCCGATGCTGAGCCGAATCGAGACACGTGAGTCATGAATCACGGAATACATAATTGATGGGCAGACGCCCTGCGAGCCAAATTAGGCCATCCAACCTCGCTCGCTAATCCGCGCGGGCGACAGCGGCACGTAAGGCGACGGCCTACGGCGTAATCTGCCCAGGCCTCCAATCAGACACCGGGCGGCGTCCATCAGGCTGTTGTTCTCGTGCACAATCTGATCCTTTTCATCGCATCGGTAGAGCCGGCGTTGCGCCAGAAAACCCGAGAGCGAGGCAAATACCTTCAGGCGCCCGCCGTTCATTCGTTCCCGCAGGTTCATCACTCCAGACTCGAGGGGATTGTTTACACCGTGCAAAGGGAGTCCGTGATTCCGGTACACCCGCACCAATTGCTGCCCATCCCTTTCGTCCCTGCCGTTCGCCCGCGGGTCGATGAGGCCCGGAATCCAATCGCCGCGCCTACGAATCGCAAGCGCATGGGCGGCCGACTCGGCTTGCCCAGCGTATTCGCCGTAGAAGTAAAAAACATCGGATTCCGGGTCGAGCGCTCCCAAATGGCTGAGGCGGTGCCCCATCTGATGTCCAAACCATAGGCACGTGGCCACTGTTCGGGAATCGGGAAATCCTCGATGACGATGACGTTATCGGGCAGGGAGTATCCCAGGCGACGTTGAACCGACACGGCGCTAAAAGCCATGGCCAAGGCCATTACGGTGTCGTCATGCTGGCCGCTCCGCGCGCCATAACGCAACAAGCCGGACGGTAGCCGTTCGGCTTGGTAGCCCAACAGTTCTCCGATAATCACCGGGTCGTTCGGAATGCGAATGTCGCCCCGCTCAAAGGCCAGTGCCAAAGACTCAATCGTTTGAGTTTTGATGGCATTAGTCATGGTAAAAGGTTCAATCCGCAATCCGTCACGCGTGAGTTGCTCGATGATGGGTTGCCCCACACCGTTCTGTTCGGCGATGATCTGCTGTGGCTGCCATCGCTCGCTCAAAGCCTTCAACCGTTCGCACTGTAACGCATAGTCCACGCGCTTGGACCGCTCTAAGGCCACCACCTTCACTTCGTCGATATCCAATACCACGAAGACCGTAAAATCGTTCGATCGGCCCCAATCGCATCCGATTACATAATGATGACCGAGGTCCGGTCGGTCCCTGAATGAACTCGTAGCTGCTTCGCTTACCCGCCGAAAGACGCTGCCTTCCCCGTCCACAAACAACGCCAGGTATTCTTGGTTGAAGGCTTCTTCCGTCATGTCCCGTTTGGCGGCTGCAATTTCCTCCGCAGCAATGTACCGGTTCCGCTCGGTAGCCATCTGCCAACTTACCCAGTCTCTCTGCTCCGGATCCTGCCCCTTATCGAATAAAATCTTGAAATAATTAAAGCCCCGCGGCGTACTGAGGAACCACGCCTCGCCCATGAAGTCTGTCAGCATCGGCCGGATCGTTTCCTGCCACGCTCTGGCCAAATCTGGGACCATGGCGCACTCGTCTACGACAGCTATGGCGTAAGCCCGCCCGTGGCCTGAGTCGGTAGAATCCAGAGACCACATTTCCACAACGCCGCCACCTTGCAACTCGATCCGCCACGCCTGCTGGTTCGTTCTGCTGATGATGGGGGCCAGGCTGGCATTGAGTTCACGCCACACGTCCGTCAACAAACGATAATTGGGCGCAAACCACGCTACCGGCTTACCCTGTAACGCCGCGTGGATCAGCCGGTCCATTCCCAGAACCGTCTTCCCCCACCGGCGCCCGCAGCAGACGACATTGAACCGTTTCGCTTGCCGCGTCACCTGTAACTGCGTGGGGTGCAACGCCGTTAATTACAGCTCGATTTCCCTCAACATAGTTCACCTGAATGGCCACGGTTTCTCCGCCACCTTCACGCTCACTCCGCGGCGGCCCGTAGCCGTACGACAGCAGTAACTGGATCGCGCGAATTTGCAGGTCGGCATCGGCCTTGCCGTATTCTCCTTTGGCCGCGCCGATACGACCAAGTTTCTCAATTAGCTTGTATCGCTGTACCTGGTGTCGAGCCAGACCCGCAATAGCGGTCGCCTCTTTTGGCCGGCCCTTGGGGTTACCCGACTGTCCTTTTATCCATTTCGCCGTGGTTCACTCCTTCAAGCATCCCGCCAACATTCTCTATGTCTGCAGCACCTTGCCTCATTGGTCGCTTATAACTGGCCTCGCTGTTTGCGGATCAGTTGAAGACCGATCGCACGAAATCTTCAGCCACGCCTTTGGGCACTTTGTAACGCCTTCCCATCTTGTACAGCCGCTCAGGGGTCTTAGTCAGCCGCTGTCGTACCCACTCATGCGAATAACGGATCAATTCCCCTAATTGGGTGAAGGTGCTGACGTCCGGGATCTGGGACAAAAGCACACTTAGGGTCGCTTGTTTGTGGTCCATTAGCGCTTGATTTGCAGCAACCTGGGGTGGCTGCGCCTTGATTCGTCGTTGCATGTTGATCATCCCGCCTGAACGCGACAACTATGCGGTCAATACGCTACCGATTGAGGTATGTCGCACTCGATAGTATAGTAGGCGAATGCCCGCAGCAGGTTGGTAGATTATTGCCAGCACGTTATATATGTTTTGTTCTAACAGCTTTTTGCGATATGAGCCGCATGAAAGCGTGCGTCCGTCAATCAAATAATCCGCCCCGATCTCCTTCTGCGGCGAACCGCATGAACACTGGCAAACCCATCGCGTCCGGCGACCCTTATTTGGCGCCCGGCGAAGTACTGTCAACATGCCGAATGTTTTCCCGGTCAGATCATGAAAATGCTCGCAGCCGCAGGCCTTGGTATTCCCACTCTTCAGATGCCAGCCGCGCACGATCACTTGGTTCCCGGAGTCACACCGACAAAGCCAGTGCGTATCTCGCAGTCTTTTCGGATTGGGTGCCCGGCGCAAAACTGTAAGTCTGCCGAACTTCTGCCCGGTAATGTCGATCAGAAGCAGGCGATGAGCACAGCCGCACGAGCGGGTATGGCCATTTCTGAGGTCATCGCCATGAACCAGAGTCCGCTTCCCGCAAGTGCAGCGGCAATACCATCGCGTTTTCCGACTCTTGGTGTTTGGTCCCCTGCGGAGGACAATCAAGTATCCAAAAGTGCGGCCGGTTAGATCATCGAGGTTGCCCCTCCGTTTGCACTTCGCGCAGGATGTGGTGTGGCCACTCATCAGGTCCGACTTGTGGACCAAGCGTTTGCGCCCGCAGGCACATCGACAAATCCATCGTGATTTATTGCCAGGGCTTGTTGGGCCCCGGCCCGACACGGTGAGAGTCCCGAATGTCTGGCCAGCGAGATCGCGTAAAGCGCGCATATTCATATCATGGGCCGGAAAATTGGAGAACTCAAGGAAGGCACGCTTAGTAAGTTCCCTGTCAAAAGGTAATGTCTAATCGCGTTTGCAGTAGGACTGGGGACGCCACGGGGAGCGTCGCTTCGGCGTCGATTCAGCGTGCCGGCCGCTCCAGTAATTGAAGATTGTGGCACACACGCGCGGCTCTACTCTCCGCGCTTATTTTCAAATTCGACCGCCCGCGGGCCTTCGTGCAGTTTTTGGAACAGCCGGTTGCGGACCCGGTGAGCAAGGAAATACGGGATGACCGGCCAGTAATGGGCATTAACAGGCAGGACGTGCGAAAAAGGCCTCAGCGTGGCGCGAAGTCGCCGAGCGGCTGAGCCCAGGCCCCCCGACAAACACACCTTATCGGCGCCTCCGGTGATAGACTTCGTAAATGAGCCTCGGCACTCTGAATGGTCGTCTTGGGAGGAACTAAAAACAAATGTATCCCGCAAACGGTTGGCCAAGGTTCGCGGCCGGAGCAGTGGCAGGCCTTATAGTCGGCTTTCTCTTGGCCCGGACATCGTCCGTTAAGGCGGCCGGGAACCAACGCAACCCAACTGAAATTGAAATTGGCGGAGAGATGGTGAAGCTTGGGTCTCCAAAGGCTCAGCTGATCGAAAGGCTTTCCCAGAAAGTGGTGGTCAAGAACTCGGGTGAGATCGTCGCTGGTGCTGAACTGTGGATGGTTACAACTGGTGATACTGGCCTATGGATCGGTGACCTTGAGTTCAAGAACCATGTGCTCATTCGGGTGTCTCGTCTCTGGGATGACTTTGAGCCTGACGCTAGAACCACCGGTTTTATGAGGGCGTTTTATGATGCAGTTGACCATGTTTTTGGAAATGGGAAATCGGGCTCCGTGGATTGCAGGTTAACGCGGGAACCTGGAAAGGAACATTTTCAGGTTAACCTAAAGATCACCCGGCGATGTCGTGAGTTTTTCAGTCTTCGGCGATACCAGACTCTCCTATAGAAGCAGCAGAGTTAAGGAGACAATCGGGAGCTATGAGTAAAGCCTGTTAGAGAATAAGCAATGCCGCCAACAGCACTGAGCGAAGCCCAATACTGGAGCGAGGTCCAGTTACTTCCGACAGAGATCGAGGATGCGGTTGTCATTTTCTATACTTACGAGGAACTCAACCGCCTAGCAGTCCATGACAAAACGCTGCTTACATCTCTTAACAAGGATCGATTGTTCTGGCAGACTCAGATGCACTGCCTGCAAACGTTGCTATTTATCACGTTGAGGTCGCGAAAAGAGGGGAGGGGGACGAAGCCTGTTTGGCTCTACTCCACCACCAACTCACCCTTCATTCGCTTGTGCCCCAAGCCGCAGAAATGCGAGCATTCAAATGGGAATGTGCCGGTTTTATCGGCGGTGAATTCGATGATAACTGCTTTGCCCTTTTTCAGTAGCTGATCGATGTTGAAAGCCTCCAACTTCAATCCATGATCATGGTCGAGCGCTGTCACGACGAGGCGAACGTGGTCACCGTGCTTGACCTTGATCGTGCTTGGATTGAACCCGTATTTCTTGGCAGTGACTTTGATCTCGTTTGGGTTTGTTTGCGCCATGGCTTGCACAGAAGCAGCGGCTACCGCCACCAAAGTTGCGAAAACGATTGTGAGTGTCTTCATTTCTTCTCTCCACGTCATCGGGTACTGATCACCACGAAATGTCCACCACCTGCCGGATGTAGAACGGTGCCACGGTATGGCAGACCTCGCCGCCTAATCCGTCTAGCGCGGTATCGACGACACAACGCATCTCCTGCGGCGTATACGAGCGGCGGATCGAGGTCGCCCCGTCTTTGGCGTTCAGACTACCCAGGAAGGGACAAACGAAGCCCCGAAACAGCGCCAGGGGCAGGCGGTGACGGACGAGGTCGAGCACGATGAAACGGCGGCAGGAGCGGGAGACGTTGCGTATTAGCCGGACGAGATCACCTCCGGAAAGATGGTGGGCCAAATAAACCGCGATCGCGACATCCGCCGTTGGGAGCGGTTCGGTTACCGCGTTGCCGGTAAGTATCGGCACAGGCGCAGCCACCGGCGCTTTGCGCAAGTCGAATCCGATCACCTCCGCACCGAGTCGCCGGCGAATCTCCATGAGAAGGGCGCCATGGCCACAGCCGATGTCGAGCACACTGCGAATGGGGAGCGGGTCCTGACGCAGGAGATGCAATACGGCTGCAGTATTGCCGAGCCACTGATGCGTACGTTGCAACTCCCGGTAAGCCTGTGCTACCGCGTCTTCAGGCAGGGAAGGATCGTCGAGAAATTCCGTACCGAGACAACGGCTGAGGTACCATAGTTCAGCCAACCGTGGAAGATGCAGTCTTGGACGCGCCCCATCGATGCGAGGCAGGATGGGCGTAAAGGCCCCGATTGCGGCTGGCTCCCTCTTCATGGACGTCAATCCGGATTTTCGATGATGATCCCCGGGTGAGAGCCAGTATACACCAGTGGGCCGAGCGTCAACACAATATGCTCGGCGGGGACTGGCGAACGATTTTAAAGCAACCCGTTGCTGCGCTCTGGCGTCTCACTCCGTAATTGCCATTGTGGAGGTCACGAAAAGATCCATGCGAACGCTCTGCCCGCTTGATGTCCCTGAATATCGGTAGGTATCTCGTCCAGAATCGCCGGAGCAGCCGAAACCCGGATCACCGCGCAGCGTCAACTGGAAACGGCAATCAAAGCGGACCTGGAGATCGCTAACCAATCGCCCAGTCCCTTTGTGTGGACCAAGACGGCGGACGAGATTCTGGCGTCCGTGGCGCGATTTTGTGTGCGAACTTCGGTCTTTGGAGCCGATCCTAATTGCTTACGCCGGTTCCGGTAATCGAAACGTTTTGCGCTATGCCGGCAGCATCGGTGACGGTCAAAGTCGCGGTGTAATATGCCGAGGACTGCGGGTAGAACTTCACCGTGAGAGTACAACTGGCGCCGGCCGCCAGCGTAGCAGGACACCCATTGGTCAAACGGTAGACCGGCGACCCTTTGAGCGTAGGGGTGACGCCCGCCGCGGAAGCGCCGGGATTGGAGACGGTAACGGTGGCCGAGACGGGAAGGCCGCTGGCGTTGACGTTCCCAAAATTTATCGTAGTGGGAGAGATCGTGACAAGCGCTCCGGTGCCGCTGAGGTGCACCGTTTTCGGGGCGCCCGTGGCGAAACTGAAAACTACCGATCCAGTGAGAACGCCCGTTGCAGCCGGAACAAACGCCACGATGACGGTGCAGTTTTGGCCCGCGGGCAGCGTGCCCGGACAGTTGTTGGTCTGGGTGAAGTCGCCGGTGGGGACGATGCCCGTGATGGTGAGAGGCGCAGTGCCGATGTTATTCAGGGTCACGGTTTGGGCAGCGCTTGCGGTGCCCACCACCGTGTCGCTGTATTTCAAGACGGTATTCGAGATGGTGGCGTCGGCGGTCGGCGTCGCGAGGGGAAGCACAGACACGCCCATGGGAAGGCCGAACTGTCCAGTGCCGATGCAGCACCCGCCGTAAGCCGTCCAGGCATCCGCATTCATGTCGTCGAACTGGGCAATGCGGCCGTCGTGTGTATCCGCCACATAGATGGTGCCGGTCGGGTCGACGGACAAGCCGTAGGGGTTGATGAACTGCGCAACTCCGCCGCCGAAACCGCCCATCTGGGCAAAGTTGGTGCCTATCATATCATCGGTGCGAAAGACGTGGGCAAAATACCAGTCGAGGACATAGATTCTGCCGGCGCCGTCCAGACTAATGGCCACAGGGGCGCCCAACTGATTGGGTACGAGGCCGCCGAAGGTGGTCCAATTCGTACCGGACAGGTCGTCCATGCGCACGATGCGGGCGTTATTTGTGTCGGAGACATAGATCTTGCCGGCGGAATCCAGGGCGACGCCCACGGGCGAGGCGAATTGCCCGGTCCCCGTGCCGGCGACGCCATAGGAGACCCAGCCGTCGCCAGCCATGTCCCTGACGCGCACCACGCGGTTGTTGCCGGTGTCCGTTATGTAGATCCTCCCGGAAGAATCGACGACCAGGTCGGTGGGATTGTTGAACTGCAGATTGCCGGAGCCACACGTGCCGAACGAGGTCCAATTCTTGCCGGCCATGTTGTCGAAGCTCACCACCCGGCAGTTGAGGTTGTCGGTGACGAAGATCCTTCGACTGGCGTTGACGAAGATACCGTAGGGTTCCTGGAACTGGTTGGTCCCGGTGCCGGGCGTGCCGAAGGAAACCCAATTGGCGCCGAACATGTCGTCAATGCGCACGATCCGGCTGTTGCCGGTGTCGGCGACATATACCGGCTCGTACTCCGTATTGACGAACATGCTACCGCTACCGATGGTGCCGGTGCCAAGTTGGCTCTTGGATCCGCCCAGGGACTGCGTGGTGGCGCCAGTAATGGCTCGCAGTTGGCCGCTGAGGCTGAGGGTTCCGGTGAACGTGCCGGTAAACGTGTAATAGTAAGTGATCGGGGTCCCGTGCCCGCCGCCGGTGGCTGTTTCGACGAAAGTGCCGGAAGTCAGGTTGCCGGTGAGGGTGGTCAGTCCGTCGTTTACGACTGGATGGCAATGGTACCGCCGGTACAGAGCCACTCGGCCCGATAGGTGCCAGGCGGGACCGCGGTGACCGGGCAACTCATCGAAAAGGTTCCGGCCGGGCTGGCCACGGTAGCGCCGGCCATCGTCAGGTCTGCGCCCAGCGTGACCGTGCCACCAGTGTCTGTAAAAGTCCACTGCTGCGCTGACGCCGCGGCAGCCGCCAGAATCATGAACGTCAAAACTCTCAGATTAGTAGCCATTCTTCATTACGCGACAGCTCGCGAGAACTGGAACCCTCCCGCGCCCAATCTCGTACCCCGCGGATTTGTGCCATTATCGCAGAAGCTCTCCCAGAGTGCGAGTGTTCTCTTGAATGAGTACTACTAGTCCGGAGCGTTGTGACCACATATCGGTAGCGGTCCGGCCGGCGAGTGCGCGGACTCAGGACTTCGCTTTCCCCTCCACGTAGCACACATGGACGAGGATCTCGTCGTTGGGGCCGGTAGTGTTCGAGGCCGGCTCAGGTCCAGGGCGTTCCTCCGACTCGGACCAATCCTCGCCGTCTCTCGTTGGCAGTAGCTGGCCCACCGTGACAGAGTGCCGCGGTCCCGTGTAGTCATCGGGCAGCGTTTCCAGGTGGCCATCCTAGGCGAATGCGCGCGGCCCGCTGCGGCCGGGTTTGCCGCTCCAGGCGCGCCCCTCTGGATGCCACCGCTCTCAACGGGCCTCTCCTGGCCGACTTCCGGCCTGCGAGCATCTGGCGGCGTGGTGGAGCGCGACGGCAATACGGCGGCCAACTGCGTGATGCACTTGAGCACGGTGGGGCCATCACCGACTTGGCTGCGTCGAACCGGGTTGAGAATATTCAGCGGCGGAAATAGTGGATTCTCTGCTGGAGTGCATCACCATCAAACGGGATGCCGATCGATGCTGCGAGGGCCTTGAGACAGTCTGAATGTTCTGAAGTCGGCTCCAGATTTACTGCTGCCGTAGCGATGGCTAGCTCATAGAGTCCCTTCCGAGCTTCTTCGGTAGCGAGTTGTCGCATGCCTTCGGAAATCCGATCATTCAAGTTCTCGCTGTTATTGATGGATTCAACTCGCTCTTGTTCTTCCCTCGACAAGACTAGTCGCTTCTGGCTCTGGGAATACAGCCAGGACGTTGTCCGTGAGCTTGTCGTCCGCAGTCCCAACACAGAACACGATGGGTAGGACCCAAATCAGAGCTTTGGGGTCCGCTTGCTGGATCCGGATAATTTGGTCGAAAGCAGAGGCGCGGGTTTTCGCCTTGACCTTTCGATGGACGTGCTACCGCTGCAGCAGCGGAGAACCAGCGGAGGAAAGCAACGTGTTGCCATCATGCCAACTCCATGGCGATGCGCAGCCAGGCCATAACATAGTTTGCGTCGGCGTAAAGCCGAATTCGATAACGACGGCTGTTTCAACAAGGATTTGGAATCTGTGAGTTGCCGTTTGAACGGCGCTCACCACATTTACGCGGCGTAAAGCCGCACCCGGTTATGTTGGCAGAATGGGAAACAGTCTGAGATCTGAGGGGGTTGGTGGTCGCGCCAGTCGGACGCGACTGGAGTTCGGCTTTACGCGTCCGTTTCGAGGCGTGCGGTTTTGCTTGTAACATGATGTGCCAACGGTTCCTTTCCGGAACTGGCGGGGAGGGAGTGCGGCATAACAGCGCCATTAACCACCGCCATGGTTTCGGAGAGCTCGCCACTAGGTTTGGAACGCGGCCGTTGTGCCTTTCCTCCGCTGGTCCTCCGCTGCACCAGCGGTGGCCCTCCCCCAAGGAGTCTGGAGCTTGGTCCGAGGTCTTGTGTCCCGACATTGGGACCAGCCGAGAAAAGTGCCTCGATACGGCGGTTCAGGGCTGCGCCTTGTCCGTCGCCCCGACCGCGACTGCGCGTATCGGGATGCGCGCCGCGCTGGACGCGTTCCGATTCTCCCATCCTTGAATTGGTGACCTCCGCGCGATTAGCGCTGCCGGCGTGTGAGAGGTATGCCACGCCACGCGGGGCGGCGGGCCGCGCCGCGTCCATGGGCCTACGAGGCCAAGGCGCGGAACAAAAACGCTGCCCATCACGGCCACGTTAAGCGACTATTAAGCCGCGTCGAATCTGCCAAAAGGATCGGGACGCTATGATCCGTTCACCGCTCGGCGCCTTCCAGGTCCAAAGTGACGCGCTCGCCGTTGATCAATATGAATCCGGAGTTGACGAGTTGCTGTCCAGTACAGTCGAACTGCGCATAGCAGCGCAGACTGGCCATATCGAAAATGTATTCGACGGCTTGGCCGGCGGGTTTCACGGTAGTGCTGAAGTCGATGCCCGCGAAGTTCGGCGCGTCCTTGAAACCGGCCAGCACGGGCCGGATCAGTTGGGCGATGTGTTCGTCAAACGCGAGAGCGGCGGCGCGGTAGCGTGATCCCGTATCGGACGATTGGATGGTGGTGGTGATCGAGAGCTGTAGGTAAATGCCCCTGTGAAAGTTGATAAATGCTGGCGGCGCGTAGCTGACAAAATGCGCCGGCTGGTCGAGTTCACGAACCATTTTGTCCAGAGTTTCCTGGTAGGACTTCTGTAGGGCATGTATCGCGTCAGAAGTAGGCTCTGGCGCGACGACAGCGGGTTCCGGAGCGGGCTTCGCCGCGACCACCGGTGGCGGAGTCGGGACTGCTGGAGATGCGGCGGGAGGCGGCGCAGCCGGTGGTGCAATCGGATCAGCGGGCCCATTCGGGGTCATGCGGCCCCAAATCGTGGCCGCTTCGCCGTTGATGAATAACGATCCCTCCTCCAGCGCCACTGCCTGCGTGGCTTCGTCGGGCGCCGCGACCAAACGGAGCGCGGCGGCTTTCGGAATTACCAGGACCACGTTTTCCGGGTGCTCCCCGCTCACGCCGAGGACCTTCTTGCGCACATGATGCGAAATTTCCAGCGCAAAACCCTGCACTCCCGGCTCGTCGCTCAACACCGGAACTTCCGCTCGCAACATGGGCAGCATCACGTCCTCGAAGGTGCGCCGGGCGCGCTCCTCTCGTTTCATCAGTTCGTCGGAATAAGCGGCAAAGTAGTTGCCGGTGATCTGGACGACGGTCTGATGCCCGTATTTGGCGAACTGAATGGAACGCTGATCTCTGGTTTTCTGCTGATCCTCGTTAAGGTCGAGCGTGCGGCTGAAATAGAAACGGTAGGGGAACTGGTGGGACGCGATGGCCACGGCCGCGGCCTTCAATTCCGAAAAGTGTTTTTGCTGCAATTCGCGCAATTCCGGATCGCGAATCTCGGGCGGGGCGACTACTTGCGCGCAGAGGAGGCTGGCGGAGAGGAGGCCGGCGAACAGCTCAATTCTTCGCATAAGTCAAACCCTTCAGGCGATAGGGTGGATCGGCGACGGCGCGAATGTATGCGATGAGGGCGTCCACGTCGGCCTTCTTGAGAGTATATCCATAAGGCGGCATCTCCGGCGATTTGTTCAATGCCGGTCCGCCGTACCCGATGATGGCGGCCAGGTCCGCATCGCTCATAGCGTTCAACACAGCTCCCTCGGTGAAGGCGTGCGGCTTGGCCGTGAGGTTGTCGTGGTTCGAGACGCGCTCCGGTGTGCTCTCCGGATCGTGACAACGCGAGCAGTATTGATCGTTCAAGAGGCGGCCCTGCTGTTGCTGGTAGCCGAGTGCGATCTCGTCGAGCCGCAGTTCCGCCGGCTTGCCTGATTTGTCGGGCGTAGTGGCCACGAGCTGATAACGTCCGGCGCTGCTGCCTAGGGTCACGGCGGAGGTCAACTGGCCGTCCGCACCGGTGAGTCCCGAGTCGGGTCTTGCCGTGGCGCCGCCGGCGGTGTGAAACTCAACCAGCACGCCGGCTACCGGGCTCCCTTGAGCGTCGTTCACCTGCACCACGACCGGTTGATCGAGAGCCGTTCCGATCGCGCCGACCTGTTTGCCGCCGCCGACTTCGGTGATCGCCGAACCGAAAACCTTCGGCGCGAGAAGCGCGGGCGATTTCGCCGTTCGGTTGCATCCAGCCAACAAAATCAGGAGGGTAGCACAGGCTCTAGCCGGTGATTTGTAGCGCTTCATTTCCTGGCCACCTCCTTGTTCTGTTTCATCAGGAAGGCGGTCAACGCGCGGGCATCCGCATCGCTCATGTTCCGATTGGGCTCCAACGTACCAGCCCGCAGTGCTTGCGGATCTTTCAACCAATGGAACATCCAAGCGGCGTTCAGCCGCGCGCCCACCTGCGTGAGCGTGGGACCGATGTACCCCTTATCGTTCTGCGGATCGACGATATGACAGGACTGGCACGCGTACTTCGAATAGAACAACTGCTTGCCCAGTTCGATGTCCGCCGCGCTGAACTTAGCCGGGTCCAGCGCGTCGCGATCGAAATCCGGCGTCTGATACACGGTCAGAATATAATCGGCGATGGTTTCGGCCTCCGCCTCGGTCACGTTGAAGCGCGGCATGCGGCGGATTAGCGCGGGGCGCAGCGTGTTGGGGTTTTTCATGAAGCTCACCAGCCAGTGGCGCTGGACCGAACTGCCTTCCCACGTAAGATCGGGCGCCATGCTGCCACCGCGGCCGTTGATGGCGTGACAACTGAAGCAACTCATGTCGGCCATCAATTGGCCGGCTTTGCCCGCGGGACGATAGTTGGATTCGCGCTTGCCTGCCACGCGCAAGGAAGCGGGCAGCGTACGGGCGCGCTCGGTCTGCGCCAGCAGAGCCGTAACCAGGGCATTCACCTGGGTCTGGGTGAAGGTGTATTGCGGCATCTTCGCGCTGGGGAAAGCATGCGGCTGCTTGATCTTGGCCTGCAGATAGTCGGGCAGCGTGTGCGCCACTCCCGGCGCAAACACGATCTTCATCAGCGACTCGCTGCCCACCACGGTCAACTCCGGTGCGAAGTTGGTAGGCTTCTTGATGCCGTTGATCTCGTGGCAAGAGGCGCAGCCGCGCTCCGTCACCAGCGCCTTGCCGTGCGCGATCTGCTCCGGCGTGGCGGGTTCCAGATGCACATCCGCCATAAAATCCGAATCGGTCTTGGCTCCGATGAAGGCTCGCAGCGGGCCAAGTTGTTTCTGGTCGAAGCGGTAGTGCGGCATGGCAGTGCCCGGATCGTAGGTCTTAGGGTCGGTCAGCCACTCGGCCAGCCATTCGGGTTTCACTTTGGAGCCGATGCGCGTCAGTTCGGGTCCCACGTCGCCGCCCACAAGCATGCCGGCCGCATTCACGGTGGCATGGCAGGAAGCGCAGAAAGATTCACCGTAAACGCTGGCGCCGGCTGCGGCATCGGCCGATGCTGTTGACGGGCCGGAAGCCTGTGACTGCCCCGCCAGGTACGGCGTGTTTTGCGCCATCAGGAATGCCGTGATGTCGCGCGCGTCTGCATCCGTCAATTGGAAATTCGGCATCGTGGCGGTGATCGCGTAGGCCTGCGGATTCTTCAGCCAGGCAAACGCCCATTCCGGCGTAGTCTTCTCCGCGATATGGGTCAGCGGCGGGGCATCGGTCGTGGATTTCAGGCGCTGGCCCTCCGGCGTATTCAAAACGTGGCAAGACACGCAGCCATAGCGGGTCAGCAATTGGCGTCCCAGGTTCAATTGCGGCGTGCCCGTGAGTTGGTTCCAATGACACTGCCCGCACCCGGCTTCCAAATAGCGCGCGGGCAGGATTGGCTGCTCCCACGCCAGCGTGCTGCGGTGCGCTTCCTCGACTCCCGTGGCGGCACCCTGGCCGCGATGGCACATCACGCATCCGAACTCGGTGAGCGAATGCGGAATGGGCGGATGCGGCCGGAACGGTTGCGTGCTTACGTCCCACAGGCTGGCTTCCTTCAGACCGAGGTGACAGGTGCCGCAACGATCCGTGACACCCAGTTCCGGCATCCAGATTTGCTGCAATCCGCCCTCGAAACGCCGCTGCAGGGTGGCGGCTTCGCCGCGCCCTCGAATCAGCCGCAGGTACTTAGCCTGGTAGCGCGTCCATTCGCGGAAGCGATCCTTGGCAGGGGCGATGGCCAAACAGATCAGCAAAACAACGCTGAGTGTGCCGAACGCGCGCGCGCTATCGCCAAAGAGGAATTGCCACAGTGTTTGGATTTTCTGTCGCATGCGTTCAACTCCTCCAGGGCCATACCCACGACCAGCCCGCGCCGCGGAAGAACGTCCCGATTACCGTCAGGATGCCGGCCTGCACCAGGAACCAAGTCATGATCCAGAAGGAGAGCGGCTTGGAAATCAGCCACCGCCGGAAACGCGAGGGCGGCGGCGCGCCCGCCGCGGCAGTTAGCATGAATGCCGCGATAATCAGGGTGGGGATCAGCACCGCGTAGACCTGGAATACCAGCATGATCGCGGTGAAGACCGCGAGCACTCCTATGAAAATGCGCAGCCGCCGGTCGCGGTTGCGCAGCCAGACTCCCTCGGATTCGATGTTGATGTCGAAGTACGGGATCACGATTAGCGCCAGCACTACCAAGGTTGGAATCAGCACTCCCGCCACGAACGGAGGGAAGTAGTGCAGCAGTTCCTGCAAGCCCAAAAAGTACCAAGGCGCTTTGGCAGGATTGGGAGTGTGCATAGGGTCGGCCAATTGTTCCAGAGGCGCATCCCAGATCAGCGAAATGACTACCAGCGCGATCGCCAGAGTTTCGACGGCCACGGCGGCCCGGAAAAGGCCTTCCGGAAAAGTCATCACCACCGAATCGTCTTGCGCTTTTACCTGTGGCGAGGTGCGGCGAGTGACGAACGCCACGCGCACAGGCGTGCGGCGCGCGTCGGAATCGAATTGCGCGGCAAACCTGGGATTGGGCGGCTCACTCATGGGATTCCTTATGGCCTGTATAAAGGCCTCCGTCCTTGCGGATGCGCCAGAAATGGATGGCTACGAGCAGAAATGCCGCCAGCGGCAGGATCACGCAGTGCAGTACATAGAAGCGCAACAGAGCGTTGGCGTTCACGGTATTGCCGCCCAGCATGAGGAAGCGGATCTTCTGACCCATCACCGGAACGGCGGACATGATATTCGAGCCGACCGTGATGGCCCAGTAAGCCAACTGGTCCCAGGGCAACAGGTAGCCGGTGTAACTGAGCAGCAGTGTGACGATCAGCAAGACCACGCCGATGACCCAGTTGAACTCGCGCGGCTTGCGATACGCGCCGCGGTAGAACACCTTGAACATGTGCGCGAAGACCAGTAGCACCATGGTGTGCGCCGACCAGCGGTGCAGATTGCGCAGGAACACTCCGGCGGAAACCACGAATTGCAGGTCCTTCATGTCGGAATAGGCTTGCGGCGCCGAGGGGTGGTAGTAAAGCATCAGCAGGATGCCGGTGACCACCAGGATGATGAAAGTGCCGAAGCTAAGCGTGCCCAGGTACCACGTGACGCTGAATTCGAGCGCCTTCTTGCGCGCTTTCACCGAGGCCAAGTGCAGGAAGACGTTCTGCTGGATGGCCATCGATCGGTGCAGATTGTTGGCGCCGCTGCCGCCGCGGAAGACGGAACGCCAGACGCGAGTGGCGCGGATATCTTGGATGGTCATCAGGTCCTCAAGTATTGCTTGGGTGGAATGATGGAGGCACGATCCACCAGCAGTTCGCCTTCGTCACTGAGCCAGACTTTGAGCCAGGGCAGGCCGCGCGGCGCGGGACCTTCCAGCTTCGTTCCCTGGTCGCTGAATTTGCTGCCATGGCAAGGGCAAGCGATGATGCCCAAGTCGGGGTTCCATACCGTGAGGCAGCCAAGGTGCGTGCATGTGGCCGACAGCGCGTAAAAGCCCTCGGGGCCATGAACGATGTAGATGCCGGCTTCCAGATCCTGTGTGACGGAGCCGCGCGGATAGCGCTCCGGTTTGCCCGCATTAGCGACCGGCGATGGCTCGTAAAGCACGTTCGGAGAGAGGTAGGAATATCCAAACACTCCGGCCCCGGCGCAGGCTACGGCTACAGAGCCGATTCCCAGCTTGATGAACGCCTCGCGCCGGTTAGGTTGTGTTTTGTCGTCTTCTGGCATATGTACTCTTTAAGTGGGACAGGCCTCTTGGCCTGTCCGCGTCGCGGCACCAATGCTGTACGCCTCCATCGTGATCACATTCACCGGACAGCGCTCGGCACACAGGCCGCACCGGATACATCGCGTTTCATCTTTGAGCATGGCCGTCCCCGTGATCACGCCCAGCTCCTCGGCCGCCACGTCATCCAGTTCCAAGCGATAAAGCTGCTCGTTGTCGCGGATCTTGCCCAGCACCGCCGGCGGAAATTCGATCTGATCCAGCGGAACCAGGCGCAGGCACTCCTCCGGGCAGACATCCGCGCAACCGCCGCACAGGATGCACTGCGATCCATCCGGTTCATTGCCTTCGAAAACGGTGTTGATCCAGCAGCGCAGGCAGCGGCGGGCTTCGGCGATCGCGGATTGCTCATCGAAGCCGATTTCCACTTCCGTCACGCCCGTGCGCCGCTCCAGCGGCAGCATCGGCACAGGCTGGCGCGACAGATTCATGTAGTCCGCGAACATCTTGTGGTGGTCGAGCACTTCCACCACAATCTCCGGATCGGGATGCTTGCGCCCGGTCAGGTGCTCGTCGATGGCGATGGCGATACGTTTGCCGTCGCCCACGCTATCGATGATCAGGCGTGGACCGAACACGCAATCTCCGCCCGCAAAAACGCCGGACGCCGAGGTCATCAGCGTGTCGCGGTCCGCCACGATCAACCCGCGCGGCGACACCTTCACGCCGTCCTCGGGCTTCAGGAAATCCAGATTGGGCGCTTGGCCGATCGCCAGGATCACGGTGTCGCACTCGATCACGGATTCGCTGTTTTCGTAGAAGGCGGGGTTGAAACGGCCGTTGGCGTCGAAAACATGCATGGTCTTCAATGTTTCGAGGCCGGTGACTTTGCCGTCGCGTCCCAGCACACGATGCGGACCCCTGCCGTCATGCAAAATGATGCCCTCGGTTTGGGCTTCCTCGATTTCTTCCAACGCAGCCGGCATTTCCTGACGCTTTTCCAGGCAAACGATACTGACCTCCTGCGCGCCCAAACGGAGAGCCGACAGCGAAACATCCACCATTTCGTGCGCTGCCACGGCGGCGACGTTTTCCTCGCTCGGAACGGCGTCTTCCGGTGCGGTGGCGTGCTGCCGCAGCACTTCGCGCGCGGCCGAGCGCGCCACGTCCATGGCCACGTTGCCTCCGCCGATCACGACCACCTTCTTTCCGATGGTGAAGCGATAGCCGAGGTTCGCGTTGAGCAGAAAATCGACGGCCTTGTGGACGCCGTCGAGATCTACGCCCGGAATGGAAAGGTCGCGGCTGCGATGCGCGCCGACCGCGATGACCACCGCGTCGAAGCCCTGCCGGCGCAGCCCGGCGATGGTGAAGTCGCGCCCCGCGGCTTGATTCAGCTTGAGCGTAATATCGCCCGACTCCAGAATCTCGCGCACCTGCGCTTCGACCACGCTGCGCGGCAACCGATACTCCGGGATGCCGAGTTTCAGCATGCCGCCGGCCACGGGCGCGGCTTCAAAAATGGTGACAGAGTAGCCCATCAGCCCGAGATCATGCGCCGCGGAAAGTCCCACGGGACCGCTGCCCACCACAGCCACGCTATGCGGTTGCGGCGCGCACCGCTCGCGTTCCACCCGCAACGGACGCCGCGATTCCGGACCGTAGCGCTCCGTGAGCATGCGTTTCAGAGCGCGAATCTGGATGGGCGTATCCACCGCGCCGCGGCGGCAGGCGGTTTCACAAGGGTGCGCGCAGACGCGCCCGCAGATGCTGGCCATCGGGTTCGGATCGCGGGCGTAGCGATATGCCTCCTCGAACCGTCCTTCCGCGATGAGCGCGACGTACCGGCCGGCGTTGGTGCCGGCCGGACACGCCATCATGCACGGGAAGTTGCTGTTCAGCCAGTCGCGGTCGACTTTCTTGTCGCGAAAGCGCGTCAGCATGCGGGCTCACTTCGCGAGCGTGAAATCGACCGTCACATCGCCTCCCACGGTTGCGGGCTTCGACTGGGTCTTCATGCCCTCGTGCCAGGCCACCACCGTGTAGCTGCCAGCCGGAACCTCGGCTATCTTGAAATTGCCGTCGGCATCGGTTTCGGCAAAATACGGCGTGGGCGATACGATCACGTAGCCAGACATTTCCGGGTGAACGTTGCAGAGCAGCGGAACGATGCCGGGCGTGTCGAACTTGAATTCGCGCTTCTGGCCGGTGGGCCAGGTGCCCAAATTGTGTGAAAGCTTCTTATTGCCGCTGATATTCGGCCAGAAAATGTTGTGCGCCACTTTGTCGCTGTTCAGGAACTCTACGGTGGTCCCCGCTTGCACCGCCAGGATGTGCGGCGTGAACAGCAGTTGCTTCTGATCCATCACGACGCTCTTGGCGGGCGCGGGAAACGTCTTGCCTGCAACGGCATCCACGTAAACCACGGAAGTGCCCTTGCCCGCGGCGACTTTGCCGCTGATGTTGGCCGCGTAAGCGGCCAGCGTAGCTGCGAGTAAAACGAGTATCACTCTCTTCATGGAACGGTTCCTCTTTCGTCTCAGTTAATAACTTCTTGCGGGGTCAATAAACGTATTCCACAGCCACAACCGCCGTATTGACACGGAACGGGTTGACGGCTTGCTGCAGTCCGGTCGTCGGATCGGTAGCAACCTGCACTATCTGCTTGGGCCGGAATTGATATTCGAAGGAAGCCTTTATGTTCGGCCGGATTAGGAACTGAATGCCGGGCGTAAAGCGGTTGCGGGTGGATTGGAGCGGCCCGAAGTAGGATGTCGCGTTATCGAGCACGAGTCCGTTGATGCGGTCGGCGGTGGAGTTTACGCCATCCCATCGGGCAATGGCCATGATCCACGGCAGGACCAGGTAATCGGCCTGCACAAATCCGCCGTTGAACTTGGCCGGTATGCTGGTGACGAACCCGGTCGGCACCGGACTGGTGGAACCCACCGGCAGCGGAATGAGCGCTCCGCTCGAAGTCACCGGCAGCAGGTTATTGTCGCGGGCGAACATATAAAGCCCAAACAAATTGAAGGTGCGGAAATTGAAGTTGAAATCCCCGCCCGCGCGGTAGAACGGCTCGTGCGCATAGAGCAGGCTGGGGTTTCCGTTGACATCCTCTCCGACCAGACCTTGCTGCGAGTTGCCGTGCAGGTAGTAAGTACCTAGGCTCAAGTAGGTGTGGTCGTGAGGGCCCGTCGCGCCGGCTGCCTGGATGGAGTGGCGGCTTTCGCTGTCCCGTTCGAAGTTGAATCGGTAGGAAAACCGCGCGTAAACATCCTTCAGGCTGGAATCCGATGCGAAGCCGACGCCACCATTGGACCCGCCCGTCGCAGAGGGAGCGTAGGGGCTGTTATTGGTGGGTTGATCGATCCCGCTGGTGTTCTGATCGATGATGGCCACCGAATAGTGATAGCCCCCGTAGCTGTGGCCGCCACTGAACTCGACGCCCTTCTGCGATTCCGCGAAGCTGAACATATTGTTCACGTTCTGCTGCGGCACCATGGAGTTGATCGCTCCGACATTGGCTTCCGTGTAGATGTCGTAAGGGCTGATGTTGATGCTGCGCGCCTGGGTGAACGGCAGGTCCAACTCGAATTGGCCCGCACGAACGGTCAATAGATCCTTCGGAAGCTTCAAAAACCGGCCGATATCAACCAGTCTCAAATAGGCATCCCCCAAACCGCCAGCGGCGTTGTCACCCCCCACGCTGATGTCGTCGTCCACCCAGAACGCGATATCGCTGCCGAAGTTTCCGGCCATGAAGATGCTGAAGAAGCCGGTTTCGAAATCGGTTCGCGGGAGCACCTGCGGCACGCCGCCGGGCAAAGCCAGCGTGTTAAAGCGGCTGGCATTGGCGCTCGTGTATTGGAAAAAGTTATTCATGCGCAGGCCGATCTGCGGCAGCCCCGGAATCGTGCCCGGCCAGACGCTGTGCGGCCAGACATCTTTCTGTGCCGGCGCCCCCAACATCACCGGTGGGGTCTTCAGGAACGTCTCGTCGTCCTTCGGGAATTTGAAACCGGCATCTTTGAACGCCTTGCCAAAGTCGTTGAGTTTTGGAAAGTCCAGGTGGCAGGTCGTGCACGAAGTTCCGTACTGCCTGGAAAACGCCGGGATCGCGTAGCTCCTGGTGCTGAGGGTCGATAGCAGGAGCGGCGTAATGAGGATGCCGGCAGGAATAAATATTTTGGGTGATCGGTCGAGTCTCAGGGTCCACCTCCTAACCGAGGATGATCCGCCTTGCCCGAAAGGCATAGGTCTGATTCCCGCAGTTTGGGCGGATATGGCATTTCAATGCCCAACCTCCAAGCCGTTTGTTTTCAGGTCATACGGCGACCAGGTGCGTGAATCGGCGCATTCGGCGGTCCGCCTGAGTGGGGGCATTCCCCCCGTGCGTTGGGCGGGACCGCCGTTCAGGCCCACCGCCGCGGGGAGCCAACGGGCTCAACCCGCCTTGCGCCCGGATGCCAGGGCGAGCAGGCGTGCCCTCGTTTCTTAGCGCGCTTGCGGGTCATGGCGCCACATCCTGCGCGCTTGGCGGGTGGTGAGCTGCCGGGACATATTTCTGAGCTTAGACGGGCGTGTGCTCCGCGATTCAGTTTTGTTCCACTTAGCTGCGTGTCCCAGCAGAAGCTGAATCTGCTCCAGTTCCCCGCCTGCGGCGCGACACAGTTTCGCTGTCGTGCGCCTCAGGGTAGATCTCATCGGGGCCGATGTTGCGCGCGGTGATCAGGGAGTTGTTCGGGGCAACGGCGAACCAGTCGGAATCTACCGGTGAGATGTTACTCAAGCGGATGATGAAATCGATTTTCCGGTCGCGCATCCGCATACGCCACCAGGCTGGCTCAGCGCCGAAAAAGAGGAGTTCACCATCTCGAGACCAATGTTCATTCGAGAGGCGCAGGCCGCCTCGTCACTGAATCATCCGAACATCGTGACCGTGTACGAGGTGATTCGCTCCGGTCCCACGGTGGCAATCGCCATGGAACTGGTGACGGGAACCTCCCTGCGGCATCTTTGCGGTACGGCTCAGCCGGTCGAGAAGCTGGCTCACTGGGGAGCGCAGATCGCCCATGCACTAGCTGCGGCGCACGCAAGCGGTATCGTGCATCGGGACATCAAGCCGGAGAATCTGATGCTCCGGCCCGACGGCTACATCAAAGTTCTCGACTTCGGACTCGCCAAGCAGGCTGGCGCGGGCCAAACAACCAGTCGATTGATAGCAGGCACCCTTGAGTACATGGCTCCCGAACAAACGCGGGCAGAAGCCGCAACCAGCGGCAGCGACGTATTTTCTCTGGGGATTGTCTTGTTCGAGCTGGCTACGGAACGCATCCATTCCGCGCCAATTCGCCAATAGATACGGCATATGCGATTGCGCACGCAGAACCGCAGCAACCATCATCTCTGAACGCAAGCATCCCTTCGGCCTCGAATGTGCTAATACTGGCGATGCTCGATAAGGATCCCCGGAAGCGGCCCGCTGCAATGGACGTGAACCGGCACTTCTCCGCGCTGAACGCGACCGGAGCCGGGAAAAGATCCCGGCTGGCCCTGTGGGTGGCCGCGGCGGCGCTGGCGGTCTCGATCAGCGTCGTTTCAGTACGGGCATTTCGCGCACGGATCTTCTCCCAGAAGGAGCCGGTGGTGACGCAGTTGACAACCCAGGTTAACGAGAACCGGGTAACGGCAGCGGCTATCTCCCCAGACGGGAGCAACCTGGCCTTCGCTACATTCGGAGGCTCAGTCTTCCTGCGCCGGATGGGCGACGGTTTCAGCCAAGCTCTGACCACGCCAGCGGGGCTCCACGTAGACCGGATTGCCTGGTTTCCCGACGGATCCAGACTTCTGGTAAGCGGATCTTTGCGCGACGCAGACAAGGTTGGCGACTATAAGGTCGGCATCTGGCTAATGGCGGCAAACGGCGGGAGAGCAGAAAATATCATCTCCGACGGCAAGAGCGGGGTTCCATCGCCGGACGGGACGCGAATCGCTCTGACCAGCGCGGATGGGTCGATCATCTGGGTCGCGCCGGTGAACGGCAGCAATCCACGCCAGATTCGAAGCGGTGGTCAGAGCAGCTCATTCTCGTCGTTGATCTGGTCGCCAGATAGCAAACGGTTGGCGTATCAGCGGCGGGACCTGGTGCCCGTTGCCGGCCATCAGGCGAATGCGCACTGGACTCAACTCGAGCGAAGCTACCAGTACCGCTACGAATCCATCGACGTCGACACTGGCCGATTGGCCGCTGAGGCGAAGGATTTCGTCATGACCTCGGCATGCGCATTGCCGGATGGGCGTGTGCTGTTCCTGCGCTGGTTCTCTCCGGAGTTGGTCCATGTGCATCAAATGTGGGAGTTGCGGACAGATCCGGGTACAGGACGAATCCTGGCACCGCCGCGGCAGTTGACACACTCGAATAACAACACTGCCATGTCCAGTCTCTCGGCCTCAAATGATGGGAAACAAGTTGTCTCGGTCCGGTACTATCAAGGCCCACCAAATATCTGGATCGCGGATCTTCCGCCGGCGGATCAGGCTCCGCGCCTTCTCAACGTACGGCGACTGACTTTTTCGCTTGCCGAAGAGTTTCCCCACGTGTGGACGGCAGACAGCCGCAAAATCATCTTCGAGTCAAACCAGAACGGCGCGTTCGATCTCTACCGCCAGAGCATCGACCGGCGCGAATCGGAGCCGCTGGTCGTTTCCCGTGTTTCGAAGGTCTTGCCCGAGATGTCGCCGGATGGCCGATGGCTGCTATACCACGAGATTAGCCAGTATATGAGTCTGAAGGTCATGCGCGTGCCAATTGAGGGGGGCACACCCGAGCTGGTTCTGACTAATAAGGATGTCCAAGGCGAATTCCGCTGCGGGGTTCACCCGAGTGCGCGGTGCATAATCAGGGAGGTGGACAATGATCAGTTTGTCTTCTACGAATTGCACCCACTGGGCGGCCGGGGCCAGGAGCTCGCTAGGACTAACTGGAGCCCGAACATAGTGGGAGACTGGGCCCTTTCACCTGACGGATCACGTGTGGCGATTCCGAATCACGATTCGCACGATGCGAAGCTTCGGCTGGTTGCGCTCGATCGGGAGCACACCGGAGTACAAGAGAAGAGCGTGACAGTCGAGGGGCTGAAGAACCTGAACGGCGTCGTTTGGGCTGCCGATGGCCGTGGATGGTTCGTTTCGGTCCGCACCGACTATGGCGGGCTCTTAACATTCGTAGACCTTCATGGCCGGGTCGTCAACCTGCTGGAAACGGCCTCGCCGACCTATGCAGTGCCATCGCCCGACGGGCGCCGGATTGCCTTTCCGGAGTGGAACTCTGTCACCAACGCCTGGCTG
Organism: Bryobacterales bacterium; assembly: GCA_963818855.1. Classification (GTDB taxonomy): domain Bacteria; phylum Acidobacteriota; class Terriglobia; order Bryobacterales; family Bryobacteraceae; genus Bog-159. The sequence goes on from CAWFUH010000006.1 coordinate 38,420, forward strand.
TTTCACGGATTATGATTCTGCTAACGGCAATTCAACGCCGTTTGCACGCTCGAAGCTGAAGCTTCCCGTTTTGTACCCGGCGTGGACCCCGGGGTTCGTTCTGATCCGGAGCCAGCCCTTCTGGCGTTCCGCCGAGATTCTGGATGGCGTCGGAAAAGAACGTAAAAGTTGATCGACCTCCTCAACGACCAGCGGACAATCCAGGTGAGCTACGGGGAGTTGAAATCGAAGGCTTGAACACGGCTACCGAACACGGCTACCGAACACGGCTACCGATAAGCCTCCAGAAGTCAGAATGGCCGCGGTATACGCGCTCAGGAGACGGCTTATTTCTTCGGCTGTGTTCGCCAGACTGGCGCTATCACCGTAGCCCAGGTCTTGGGCCAGGATCAGATAATAACGACATTCCTCCAACGAACCCTCGGCGATGTTCATGAATCTTGCCTTGTCGCGCTTGCCGCGCCTTCGAAAGCCCTCGGCAATATTTGCCGGAATGGATACCGCCGCTCTTCGTAGTTGCAGCGCCAAGCCGTAGGTTTCAGGTTTCGGAAAGCATGCAGTAAACGGATAGACGCCCAGCACGAAGTTGTGTGCCTTGCGCCAGACCAGAAGGTCGTGAAAGCTGCGTGCGGAAGTTCTGGATACTGGCATTCGAAGGACAGTGCTCGAACCAGGCCTTCTGTCGCCTGACTTCTGTCTTCTGTCTCCTGACTCCTCCTTCTCACCCCCAATTCGGAAACGGATTCCCCTTCGCCTGGCGCATATCGGCGATCATGTCTGGCACGCGGGAGCGGCGGCGCAGCAGCTTTTCCAGCAACTGCTCGAATTCGTCCTCTTCGCCTTCCAGCCACTCCGGCGGAACCTGGCGGAAGGCGCGGTCCACGACTTGCTCGGGGAAGTGCACTACCTGATCCAACCACGGCTGGAAATCGTCCAGCGAGTGCACCTCGTTGTAGACCAGCTTGCGCGGATACAGCCCTTGCAAGGGAGAGTCGCTGAACTCCCAATTTGGACCGTTGAAGACGAAGCCGTGGTCGATCATGACGGCCACAAATGACTTGGTTACGACGGCCTGCCAATCCTCGACGCGCGCACGGAAGAAGATGGATTGGCGGCCGTCGGAGTTGGCCATCCACTTGTCGAATACCATGACGGCCAGAAAATCTGTCAGGTTGCTGACGCCGCCCAGCAGCGTGTCAGGCACGAAGTCGTACACCGCCAGGATGTCCGGATTACCGGGGTGGCGCGAGCCGAAGTGCCATCCCGGGGCGATGGGGATGCGCCGGGTACCCAAGTGGATAAAGATTTCAGGATTCGCGTTGAGAAACTCGGGCGTGAGGAGAATGAAGGTGCCGGGGGCAGCCGAGACCTGCAGGTAGTCCAGGAACACGGCAGAGACGAGTTCGTTGACCAGGATGCGGCGGTGCTGGGGGTTGTTCTGGAACTTGACGATATAGAAGTGGCCGTCATCCGCTTCGAGCAGGTGGGATTGAGCCCCGCCGCGCATTTTGCGGACATGCCGGCAGGCGGTGAGCGGCATGGAAATGCTGTACCCTAGAGTTGTATCACAACCCGAAGGAGAAGCCGCACCATGCCCGAAGAAACCCAGGAAGCCGTGCCACCCCCAGCGCCGCCGGCCAGAACGAAAGACGAAATCGCCCTGGAGATGATGAAGTTTATCGCGGTGACAACGGGCTACGGGAAGGGGTCCCTGTCCGCCGCTGGATTCTCCGGCAAACCGGCCACCCGGTCTGCCGAAGAATACGCCGAAGCGCTGCTCGATCTGTTCGAACGCTGCCGGACGATCGTTAACAAATAAGCTGCGGCTACTTCTTGCCGCTTTTCTTTTTAGCGGGCGCCTTCTTGGCTGGCGCCTTTTTCGCGGCCTTCTTGGCAGGAGCTTTCTTGGCGGCCGATTTGGCCGGCGCCTTCTTCGCGGCTGCCTTCTTTGCCGCTACCTTTTTGGCGGGGGCTTTCTTCGCCGGTGCCTTCTTGGCCGGGGCTTTCTTCGCCGCGGCTTTTTTCGCGGGAGCAGCCTTAGCGGCCGGTTTGGCCGGCGCTTTCACGGCAGCCTTCTTGGCAGGAGCCTTCTTGGTGGCCGCCTGCGTAGCCTTCTTGGCAGGTTTCTTGGGGGCTTCCGCTGCTGGAGCCGATGGCGGTGGCGCGGCGGGAGCGGGCGGCAGCAATTCGGCGGCCACCACCACGATTTCTTCCTCCTCGTCCTCGTCGTCTTCGTCGTCGAACTCGTCGAGCTTCGAGTTCACGTCGGGATGTTCCTCGTCGTCGTAGTCCTGAAAATCTTCCATATCTTCTTCGTCGTTGGCAGAGAGCTTGTAGGTGTCAAACATTATGCACGCCTCCTGTTGTCGGGGCACGATCACCCATAGAATAACCTTTTTTCACGCGGTGGCAATAGCAAAAAAATAAAAAGTGAAATTTTTCTGGCGCGGTCGCGCACATTGGCGAGCGAATGCAGATTCGCGCGAAGAAGTTTTGCTGCTGGTGTTCAGCGCGCGGAGAGCGCGGACCGTCAAGTCCGCAGGTGGGCGTGGACGCCGCCTCCAAGCCGTCGATTAAGTGATTTATTATCTGTTCCTTTGGGACCGCCGTTATTCCTTTGAATCCTTCGGATTGAGCGCATCGAAGGCCACCTGGCGAAGCTGCTCCTTGAGCTTTCGGATCTCTTCGCTGTGAGCACTGAGCCGATCGAACAGTTCCTTCTGGCTAGCGATACCGGCGCCGATCAGAAAGGCCGCGCATTCCGAGCGGCTGCTGAACAAGTCCGCCTCCACCAGTTGATCGATGCGCGCCAGCGCGTCATCGCCGACACGTGCCATCACCACATTCCCGCGGCCATCTCCGTGGTTGAACTGGCCAAGCAGGTCCTTCAGCGCTTTGCCGTCCTTGGTCATGGCGATGACCCCCACTTTGCCGCGGAGCCGGCCGGCTCCGAATTCAAACGTCTTCTTCATGCCATGCTTCCTTTCAAGCCGCTTCGGCTTTCGCCGTCTCGAGCGGCTTTCTAAGCCGGAGCGAACCGGCTATTGCGATGAGCAGCAGCAATCCCGCGCTGCCGTAGAAAACCGTTACGATGCCGAGCCGCGATGCCAGGTCGCCGGCAAACAGCAGCGCGATGCCCTGCGACATGGAAATCAGCGACATGGAACTGCTGCTGACACGCCCGCGCATTTCGGTGGGGACCTGTACCTGCAGCACGGTCATGGCGGCAATGGTCAGCAAAGAGGCGCCCACTCCCAGGCCTACGCAGCCAGCCAGCGCTACCGCGCGGTAGGGCATCCAGGCGATCACAGCGATCGCGACGCCGCAGCATAAGATTCCGGCGGTGATCAGATGTTCCTTGCGCCGGATCCGCCTGGCTACCGGCGCGACGGCGATCCCGCCGGCCAGCATGCCGGCGCCGATAGCCGATCCCATGGCGCCGAATAGAACCGAGTTGGAGTGCAGCACGTCGCGCACGAATACGGCGATCAACGAGCCGAACGCGCTGATCGCGAAAGTGCCGGCAGCTATGGAGAGAATCACGAACGCGATTACCGGATCGCCGAGGATGAAACGCATGCCGGAGGCCAGGTCGTGCAAAACGGGCTTGACTTCGCGGTTGGAGTGAGCGGGTCGCGGCGGAATCGTGATGGTGGCGATCATCAGGCCCGAGAACACAAAGCTGGCGCTATCCAGGTAGTAGCAGGAACTCGGCCCGGCCCACCCGGCCAGCGCCCCCGCCAGCACCGGGCTACCCATTTGCAGAATCTGCACGGTCTGCTGCAGCAGGGCGTTGGCGCTCATGAGTCCCTGCAGCGGGAGAATCTGGGGTAAGGCCACGGATCGCGCGGGCGTAAAGAAACTGGAGAAGGTGCTGAGCGCCAGGAAGACGGTGTAGATGTGCCACGGAGCACGGACGAAGACCAGTCCCAGGACCAGAACGGCACGGGCGAGGTCGCTCACCACCATAGTGCGGCGCGGATGCCAGCGATCCACGAAAACGCCGGCCACAGGTCCCACGAATGCCATGGGCAGCAGAAAGAAAACCGTCACCAATGTGATGGCCCGCGCCGATGCGTGCATGCGGAAAGTCATCTCGCTGAAGACGGCATAGATCGCCAGGAAATCGCCGAAGATGCTGACCAGTGTGGCCAGCCAGAGTTTGCGGAACGCGGGGACGGCGAGCGCCTGGCGTACAGTAAATTGGGGCGGGGCCGTAGGAGCCATACCGGTATTTTAGTTACATGTAACTTGTAAGTCAAGCGGAATTTTGAGTCGATGCGTGATATATTTTTATAAAGATAATCAGATCTGAATATTGCGCCGTGCGCGCAGAAAAGGAAGCGACCAATGGCAATCGATCTCGCCAAAGAAACGACTGTCCGCCACGCCTTGGACAGTCTCCACAATGCCGGGGTACCCGCCCGGTATGGCAACTATATCGGCGGCAGATGGACACCGCCGGTCCATGGCCGGTACTTCACCAGCCACAGCCCTATTAACACCGAGCCCCTCTGTGAATTCGCCAAATCCACGCCCGAGGATGTGGAGAAGGCCCTCGACGCCGCGCATGCCGCCAAGGATCACTGGGGCCGCACTTCACCGGCCGAACGCGCCGCCATCCTGCTGCGCGTGGCCGATCGGATGCAGGAAAACCTGGAACTGCTGGCACTCGCCGAGACCATCGACAACGGCAAGCCCATCCGCGAAACGCGTAATGCGGATGTCCCGCTGGCGATTGATCATTTCCGCTATTTCGCCGCCTGCATCCGCGCCGAGGAAAGCGCGGTCAGCGAGCTCGACCAGGACACCGTCGCCTACCATTTCAAGGAACCCATGGGGGTGGTGGGGCAGATCATTCCCTGGAATTTCCCCCTGCTTATGGCCGCCTGGAAACTGGCCCCTGCCATCGGCGCCGGCAACTGCGTGGTGATCAAACCCGCTTCGAACACGCCGCTCAGCCTGGCCATCTTCGCGGAGCTGACGCACGACATCCTGCCGCCCGGCGTGCTGAACGTGATCACCGGCCCCGGCGGAGAGATCGGCAAAGCGCTGGCTGGCAACAAGCGCATCGCCAAGATCGCCTTTACCGGCGAAACCACCACCGGCCGCTTGATTATGCAGTATGCCGCGGATCCCATCATTCCGCAGACGCTCGAACTGGGCGGCAAGTCGCCGAACATTTTCTTCGCCGATGTGATGGACGAGGATGACGAATTTCTGGACAAGGCGCTCGAGGGATTCGCCCTGTACTGCTTCAATAAGGGCGAGGTCTGCACCTGCCCGTCGCGCGCCCTGATTCACGAATCCATCTTCGACAAGTTCATGGAGAGGGCGGTGGCTCGCGTGCGCCGCATTAAGGTTGGCAACCCGCTCGATCCGGCCACCATGATGGGTCCGCAGGTTTCCGAAGATCAGATGGGTAAGATCCTCAACTATGTGCGGATCGGCAAGGAAGAAGGCGCCCAATGCCTGACCGGCGGCAGGCGCGCGGAACTCGCGGGCGAACTGGCCAAAGGCCACTTCCTCGAGCCGACCGTGTTTACCGGCCATAACCAGATGCGGATCTTCCAGGAAGAGATCTTTGGTCCGGTGGTTTCGGTGACCACCTTCAAGACGCTCGACGAGGCCATCGCCATCGCCAACGACACGGTCTACGGCCTGGGCGCCGGCGTATGGTCGCGCAATATCAACAACTGCTATCGCGTGAGCCGCGCCGTGAAAGCCGGGCGCTGCTGGACCAATTGCTATCACATGTATCCGGCGGGAGCGGCATTCGGCGGCTACAAGGAATCCGGCTTCGGCCGCGAGACTCACAAACAGATGCTGGATCACTATCAGCAGACTAAGAATGTGCTGGTGAGCTACAGCACTAAGCCGCTGGGTTTCTTTTAATCGGCGGTGGTGGGGCAGGACTCCAGTCCTGCGGCGGGTCTCCAGACCCGCCATTTTGCGGGACGTGGAGGTCCCGCGCACGGTCGAAAACCCACCGTAACTTGTTGAAACCCCGTTCGGGCGGCGTGAGAGGCGGCCTCAGGCGGGGAGCCTGCCGCACATGGTTTTCATCACTATTCGTGGGCCGCAGGCCCATCCTGACAGGCGTGGACGCCTGCCCCACAGTCTTTCGGGTGATGCGTCATTCGACCGTAAAGCTGGCGGATGTGGTGCTGGCGCCGCCGGGGGTGGTGACTGTGATCGGGCCGCTGGTGGCGCCGGAGGGAACCGTAGCCCAGATGTAGTTCGGGACCGCTAGCTCGTCGCGGCGGGCGCGGCCACTCCGTTGAAAGTCACGGACGGTTCGAGTAAGTTGTAGCCCCAGATGCGAATTTTATCGCCCGGCTTGCCTTCCGCGGGAGAGAAGTGGAGAGCTTGCGGGGCGGGCTTGGGCAGACCGATGTCGAGCGCGAAGATAGTACCGCCGCCCGCTGTGCCGCCAGCGGTGCAGGTGCCGTAGATGCGTCCATCGCTGCCCTGAATCAGGGACGTGAACCAACTGCCCCCGTCCTGTCCGTCCACGTGGTAGATGGGCGTGTACTGTCCGGACTTGGTGAGCTGAAAAATCTCGCCGCTGGTGGGAGGGGTGTTGTAGATATTCGTGATGCCGTAGAAATTGCCGTCGCTGGCCTGCAGGAGATTGCCAGGATAGGCGTAGTCGGTGAATGAGTAGAGGAGTGTATATTGCCCGGACATGGTGACCTGGTAGAAAGCGCCGTATCCGTTGGCGCCGCCGTCCTGGGCAAGGCCGTAGAAATTTCCGTCGCTGCCCTGGATGAGGGATTCGGGAGGCGATGTCGCGAAGGGCATGGTCAGGATCCTTGTGAATGCTCCCGCTGGTGTTAGCTGGTACAGGTATCCGGGCAGATATCCGGACCGCACCCGGGCCATCGAGATTCCGTAGTAGTTGCCATCCGAAGCGTAGATCGGGCCCGCTCCGACGGTTTCGTCGGACGGAAACTGGTGATTAAGGGGCGTTGTATTCGCGTCCAGGTCGCTAGTAACAATGTAGTAGCCGCCCGAGCCGTTTCCGCCGTTGCCCAGGAGGCGCCCGTCGGGCAGGTTGGCCGTGAAGACGTCAAAAAAAGTCTGGCTGGGATAATCGATCATACCGTTGGGCTTCAGGTCGAAGGAGAGTGCGTAGATTGGGTCGCTCGAGTTCCCACCAAGCAAAGAGTATCCGCGTCCGTTGGACGCCGTCACCGGAAGGGTGAGGTCGCAGGTCGTGCATCCGTTTGGGGCCGCGGCGAGTTGCGTGACGGCGCCACTGGGAATCGAGAGGGAGAGTATGTAGTATCGGTTGGCCCAGAAAAAGGAGCTGGGCGTGAACTGAGTTATCGAGGTCGGCTGGCCGTACTGTATTGGATTGTATAGCACCTGGAACTTGGGCTGCGTCACGCTTGCGCCTTCCGCGGGCAGGACAGAGAGACACAGGACACATATAGCCTTAATGACCTGGCTGGCTTGCATGAGTTACTCCTTCTTTACTGATTAGGAATCCGTACACTAACAGACCCGACGAGTAGCTGCCGCCGGAGAGCGCGGGCGTATCCGTGGGGCACGGCACCGCGGCAGGATCGCATAAGTGGGCAGGAAGATCTGGCCGCGGCCACGGTGGGCTGGTACTCTTGTGCGGCGGCATGTAATTGGCCTCGTGCTGTCACAGTTCGGTCAAGACGAGCTAAGCAATTGTGGCACTGTTAAGGCGTGTCGTCAAGCACATTGTTCGCGAGATACCTTTAATTTACGGTGAGGACGGTGGTTAGTAACACGCCCCACGATAACTCACTAACTCGACACCTGCCTCATCGAGGGCGGCACGTACTTCCGGCGATAACAGCGCTTCTAACTCGCGCTCGCGGCTTTCTTTCAACCTGGTATGTGCGTGCAGCAGTTCCGCGGTGCAGTAACCCGGATGGCACATGAACTCAGTCAATCCATCCGGCAGCGCGCGAATCAGTTGCGCCAGCTCGCGCGCGCGGAACTGCCCGGTCAGTTGAAAACCGGCGAAGTGGTCCGTGGTGCGGCAGCCGCGGCGCGCCAGCACGCTGTGGAAACGGCCGCGCAACACTTGCAGGCTGCCGCTGGTGATGCGCTTCAGCACGCCACCCGCGCGCGCGCTGGTGATCGGAATATCGAACGGGCGCCGCACCCAGCGGATGCCAAATTCCTCCGCGATACGTGCTACTGCGTCCAGTACGGGGGGCGCCAGGTGCGTATGCTTGTGCGTATCCAGGTGCGTGGCTTCAATGCCGGCGGCAAGGATCTTCCGGACCTGCGCCGCCAGTTCCTCATAGACATTGATCTGCCGCATGGCCAGTGCGCGCAGCAGTTCGGGCACCGACCTCGGTAGCGGCGCATACGGCGGCCGCAGCGAACGTCCCGAGATCAACACCAGGTGGCAGCCCACATCCAGCGTGGGCGTCTCGCGCGCCAGCCGCACCGCATCGTCAAACGCCTCGCCATTGGCCATCAGCGTGGACGCCGTCAGGATGCCGTCCCGGTGCGCCGCCACGATGCCGCGATTTACATCCGGCGTGAAGCCGAAATCGTCAGCATTGACGATCAATCGCTTGCCCGAGATCAAAAGATAGCCAGCTTGATGCGCAGGAATTTCTTGGGATTGGCGCGGATGTCCTTCGCCAAATCCTGGAACTGCCGCATGGCGCCGTTCAGTGCTTCGTACATCTGCGGATTCACGAGCAACTGGCCTATGGTGCCTTGTCCGGAGTTGATGCGGTCGATGGTGTTGTCCAGCTTGGCGGTCAGGCCGGTCAACTGCTTGTAAAGCTCATCGTCCTTCAGCAATTTTCCGGCGGTGCCCTTCCCGGCGTTCAGTTCCTGCGTCAGACGGCGCATTTGGTCGAGGGTCTGCTGCGCCTCGTCGTACACTTGCGGATCTTTCAGCAATTTGCCGGCGGTGCCGTGGCCTTGCTGCAAGTCATCCAGCATGGCGTCGATACGCTTGAGCGGAGCGCGCACGTCGTCGTACAGGCCATTATCGTAGATGAGTTTGCTGAGCGTGCCCTGGCCATTGCGCACGTCGGTCAGGAGTTGCTGTCCCTCGGCGGCGATGGCGTTCAGGCGTTTGTAAAGCTCGTCATCGCGCAGTAATTTGCCCAGGTTGCCTTTGCCGGCATCGATATCCGCCAGCATGGCGTCGGTGCGCTTGGAAATATCCTGCAGAGTCGTGATCAGATTGGCGCTCTGCGCCATCAATTCAGGGATATCCTGCGTCTGCAAACTGCGCAATTCGCCGCCGGGTTTTGCCGGCGTGGCGCTTTGGCCTTTGGTGATATCGATGAACTTGCTGCCCAGCAGATTGGCGGCGGTGACGGCGGCGGTGGAGTCTTCGGGAATGTCGCGCATGTACTTCGACTGGATCGTCAATTGGAACTCCACAGCCCGTTTGGGGTCCTTTGAACCCGACAGCTTGATCCCCCCAACCGCGCCGACCAGTAATACCGTTCAGCCGCACCGGCGTACTCTCGGTCATGCCGGCGCCGTCCGCCATGTAGGTGCGGACGAGTCTCATTGCCCTCGAAGATGTTGCGCGTGCCGGTCAACAGAAAGATCAGCACGGCCAGGACCACCATGGCGGCGAACGCCACCACCCCAACCTTCAACTGCGACCAGCGGATTTTGCTGCGCTCCGACATGCTCTATCCCCGATGCTTCACGAACTTCGAAATATACGGATCCTGGGACGCCTCCAACTCGGTCTGTGGCCCTTCAAAGACCAGGCGTCCTTCGCGTAGAACCATGAAAAGCGTGCGAGGCGCGCTGCTTCCCTGGCTGTGAGCCTGGTTGCCTGCCGGGCTGCCGGCCTGGCCATCCGCATGATCGCCCACCCGCTCCAAACCGCCATTCTCCGGATTGTAACGGAAATTCGCCACCAGGTTACCGTCCTGATACCGATACGTCACGATCAGCGTGGTGGTCTGGTTCAAATCCCGCTCCTTCACGATGAGGGCGATGATGGTGTTCGCCGTGATCGGATCGAGGCCGGCCGTGGGCGAATCGTAGAGCAGCAAGGGAGGCTGGGTAACCACCGCCCGGGCGATCGCCGCGCGCCGCCGCATGCCGCCCGAAAGCTCGCTGGGAAATTTCTCCAGCGTGCCTTCCAATTCGACGAACTTCAAGGCCTCTGCCACGCGCGGCAAAACGTCCTCGGCCGGACAGTGAATCGACGGCTGGTTCAGCAGCGGATAGCTGACATTGTCCTCGATATTCAGCGAATCGAACAGCGCGCTTTCCTGGAACAGCATGCCGATCTTGCTGCGGATCTCGAACAGCTCGCGCTCCCGCATGCGGCTGATGTCCTGGCCGAACACATACACGGTGCCCGAATCGGGGCGTTGCAGGCCCAGGGCGGTCTTCAGCAGCACCGTTTTGCCGCTGCCGGTAGCGCCCATAATGACGCGCGATTCGCCCTCGCATGCCTCGAACGAAACATCGGCCAACGCCGGCGTGTTGTCGAACGTGACGCTGACATGGTCGAAGCGCAGGACTGGGGTGGGCTTGTCCGCCATTACGACCCGCCTTGGCTGACAAAGATCTTGCCCAGGAAAAAGTCGAGGATCAGGATCAGCACGGACGCGGCCACCATCGATTGCGTGGTGGAGCGGCCCACCCCCTGTGTTCCTCCGGAGGTGCGCAAGCCGTAGTAGCATCCCACCAGTGAGATGATGAATGCAAACACGAAAGGCTTCAACAACCCCTGGGTGATGTCGTTCCACTCGAGCGCCCGCCAGACAGTGGACCAATATTGCTGGCTCGGCAGATCGAGGAAAAACCGCGACACGAACCAGCCGCCGAACATGCCGATGAAGTCCGCCAGGATGGTGAGCAAGCGGCAGCATAAAAGCGGTGGCCACCATGCGCGGCGTCACCAGTTTCTGAATCGGATCGGTGCCCAGGGCGCGCATGGCGTCGATCTGTTCGGTCACCTTCATCGAGCCGAGCTCGCTGGCGATGCCCGAAGAATTGCGGCCCGCCATCATCAGAGCGGTCAACACCGGACCCAATTCGCGCACTAGCGAAATCGAAACCAGCGTGCCGGTTTGATCCACCTGCCCGTATTGCTGCAGCGCGCGGGACATCTGCAGCGCCATCACCGCCCCGGCGAAAAGGCCGGTCAGGATCACGATGGGCAGGCTGCCCACCCCGATCAGATCCATTTGCGCAATGATATCGTCGCCATAATGCGGACGGGCCGCCACGTTGCGAAGAGCGCGGCCGGTCAACAAATAGAACTCTTGAATCGCGATGAACGGTTCCTTCAGGAAATCGAGCAAGCCGGCAGGTCCCCGAAATTCGATGCTACCATACGGGTTGCCGGTTCTCCCGGCTGCTGCCGGGGAGCCGGCGGCCGGTTGTAGGTGGTGGGTTGTGGGTGGTGGCCTACTCATCGCAAACGGTTGAAGCGTTTGCCACCACCGACCACCTGTTACCCACCACCCGCTCTTATGAAGGGTCTCACTTCCATTCCCGGCATTCGCGTGGGGCACGCTTCGAATTTCGACGCGCTCACCGGTTGTACGGCGATTCTTTGCGAGACGGGTGCCGTGGGCGGCGTGGATATACGCGGCTCGGCTAGCGAAACTTCGTCGATTGACACGTTGCAGCCGGGCCACGTCACCAGCCATGTACACGGGCATCGTGCTATCGGGCGGCAGCGCTTTCGGGCTCGAAACGGTTTCGGGCGTGCGCCATTATCTGGAGCAGCGCGGCGCCGGATTCCGGGTGGGCCGGGCGGTGGTGCCGATCGTGCCGGGCGCAGTCATTTTCGATCTGGGCATCGGCAAAGCCGGCATCCGCCCCACGCGCGAGATGGGTGAGAGCCGCGGCGGCGTCGGCCACTGCCGATGCGGTGAAGGAAGGCGCCGTGGGCGCAGGCACGGGCGCCACGGTGGGCAAGATTTTCGGCATGCGCCAGGCCATGAAATCGGGGATCGGCTCGGGACTGGTGGAACTGCCCGGCGGCGTGCTGGTGGCCGCGCTGGTGGTGGTGAACGCTTTTGGCGACGTACGCGATCCGGCTACGGGCACGCTCATCGCGGGCGCGCGCCGCGCGGCGGACAGCATGGATCTGGCGGACACCGAATCCGTCATGAAGGCGGGCGGCGCACGGGCCGCGTCCGAGCGGCGCAACACAACTTTGGCGGTGGTCGCCACGAATGCGCGCCTGACGAAAGTGGAAGCCACCAAACTGGCGGAATTTGGCGGCCTGGGAGTGGCGCGCACGATCTATCCGGCTTGGACCATGTTCGATGGGGACACCACGTTCGCGCTCTCGCTCGGCGACGCGCGCGCGGACGTAAATACGCTGGGCGTGGCGGCGGCCGAAGCCGTGGCGCAGGCGGTCGTACGGGCGGTGAAGAATGCGCCGTCGATGGGCGGCGTACCCGGTTTGGCGGCGTAGATCACGCGGTTAATCGTAGGGCAGGACTCCAGTCCTGCGGGCGGCGTCCACGCCGGCCTGAGAGGTCTGCCCCACAGCCTCACTCGCCGGGGCGGATACGTATGGCCTGCCCGCCGCCTGACACCATCCTGGCCTTGAGCGTCATGGTGCGGTCAACCTTCTTTTGCTCCAAGACCGTATGCGTGGGATTGTAGTCGGCGTCCGGCGCGTCTGAATAAATCTCCGCGATGAAGTCGCCAGGCGGCAGAAACTCTAATGGGATGTCGAGATCGGCCCCGTGAGATCCCGCGATGCTTCCCACATACCATTCCTTCGCGTGGCGGCGGCCGATCGTAATGTAGTCCCCCACTTTCGCATTCAGCACTCGGGTCTCGTCCCACGACGATGGCACGGCGCTCAAGAACGCCGTCTCCTTCTGTCCCTCGTACGCCTCCGGGTAGTCGGAAACCATCTCGAACGGGCTTTCAAATACCACGAACAGCGCCGTCTGGTGGGCGCGTGTGCCCATCACCATGGGCTGCGTATTGCGCGGGATGAACTCCGCCGCCGTGGCGTTGTGGAATCCGCCGGGCGTGTAGTCCATCGGACCGGCCAGCATGCGCGTGAAAGCCAGCATCACGTTGTGATCGGGCGTCACCCGCGCGCTCCACTTGTTGTACTCCAACCCCAGCACGCCTTCGCGCGTGAGCACATTCGGATAAGTGCGGCTCAGCCCGTCGGGCTTGTACGCGCCGTGAAAATCCACTAGCAGATAATGCGCCGCGGCCAGCTTGGCCACCCGATGGTAGAATTCCACCATCCACTGATCGTCACGATCCATGAAATCGATCTTGACGCCGGCCACTCCCCACTTTTCGTACAGTGGAAACGCTTCGTCCATCTGCCGGTCGACGTCGGTCCAGTGCGACCACAGCCACACCTTCACGTTCTTCGATTTGGCGTAAGCCAGCAACTCCGGCATGTCGATCGCGGGCACGACGCGGGTAATGTCGGCGCCCGACCAATTGGGTCCGTCGCCGCGCCGCGGCGCCCAACCGGCATCCAGCATGAAATATTCGAACCCCAACTTGGATGCGAAATCGACAAAGTGTTTGCCGGTGGCCGTGTTCTTGCCCGGTTGGAAGTCTACCTTGTCGTCATAAGGTCCGGACCACCAGTCCCAAGCCGCTTTCCCTGGCTTGATCCACGAAGTGTCGGCGATCACCGACGGGGCGTTCAGATTATCTACAATGTGCGATTCAATCAATCGCCCGGGGTCCGCCGCAATCATCAACACGCGCCACGGCGACGGTGCCGGAGTCTTCACTGCCACCGAAAGATTAGGATCGTCGATGTGCGGCGCCAGACGCGCGTGCAGTTCCCTGGCATTTTTTTCGTCGTGCATCAGGTACATGCCAGAGTAGTTGTCGATGTCGGCCTCTGTGATAGCGAGAAAAGCCTCGCCCGGCAGTTGCGTTAGCAGGGGCAGGGCAATGAGTGACTCCGGATGAATGCCGCTCAACGCCACGGTGCGGTAATTGTCCTCCCAGGAGGTGCGATAGCTCCGCAGTATCAGCGGATACGTCGTTGCGTCTTTGGCCAGAACGAACTGGGTCTTTTCGTTCACGATCCGCAAATCCGGAAGGCTTGGCTGGGAGGGCACCACGTAGCGAAATGCCGCGCCGTCGTCGTATACGCGTGCCTCGATGGTGAAGCGGCGATGCGGCTGTGGGGTTTCGGCTAAATCGATTGCGAGTGTATTACAAACGTCATGCACCGTCTTCGCTTTGCCGGCCGGAACTGTATAAGTTTCGTCGATCTTGCTGGACGTGGTTGCCACGATTTCAACGTTTGCGCCCAGCACGGGCTGGTTTTGAATATCGAGGCCCAGGGCCGACCGGTCGATCAGCGGCTTGCCGCGATAGGTGACCGTATACACCAATTGGCCAGATGCCGTGGAGAACTCCACCCGGATGAGGCCATCTGGAGAAAGGGCCGTGACTGGGCCTGTTTCGGCCGCCGAGGCCGCCGCCAGGACGAAGCCGGCCATCACAAGACTAGAGCTCCGCATGTACTCGAGTCTCGCACATCAGCGTGGGGCGGGCGTCTACGCCTGCGCGGGACGTCCACGTCCCGCAAATCGCGGGCCTGGAAACCTGCCGAAGCCATGGGCCAAAAAAAAATTCCAGAAGAATGAAACGCTTTTGCCCTCTCGCATCACTAACCAATGTGGACGTTGTTGCGAGTTGCGCTCCCTCAAGCAAGCAATGGTTCCTCCCCACTCCGTAGCTGCCTCGGAAACACGCAGCTCGCAACACGGCCATGCGTTTCTCAACACTTTCTCACCAGCCCGTCACCTGGGTCTGATACCATAATCTAATAATTGACCGAGACAGTTCCAGACGTACTGGCCCGCATTGTTGCCCACAAGCGCGAGCGCCCCGCGCCCGAGACGAGTGTGTGTCGGCAATGGGAGCGGCAGGCGGAACAGGCGCGCGCCGGGCGTCGGAATTTCCGGCAAGCGCTGGCCGCGCATCAGCCGGCCATCATTGCCGAGATCAAGAAGTCCTCGCCGAGTAAAGGACTGCTGGCTTCGGACTTCGATCCAGTACGGCTGGCACTGGCATATGAAACGGGCGGGGCAGCAGCGCTTTCCGTACTCACTGATCAGAAATTCTTCCAGGGAAGCCTGGCCGATCTGGCAGCGGCGCGCGCGGCCTGCGGATTGCCGGTGCTGCGCAAAGATTTTACGCTCGACGAATTTGACGTAACCGAAGCGGCGGCCGGCGGCGCGGATGCCATCCTGTTGATCGCCGCGATCCTGGACGCCAACCAGATGCGCAGCCTTGCCGGAATCGCAGCCGGGTACGGACTCGCTGCTATAGTCGAGGTGCACGACGAAAAAGATCTGGCAAAAGCCATGGATGCCGACGCCGCGGGCACGCCCATCATCGGGGTTAACAACCGGAATCTGGCCACGTTTGAGGTGACTCTCGAAACGTCGCTGCGGCTGGCGCGGCGCATCCCGGCCGATGTGTTGAAAGTTAGCGAGAGCGGCATCAGTAGCGCGCAAGATATCGCGCGGCTGCACGCGGCAGGCTATCAGGGTTTCCTGGTGGGCGAGCACTTGATGAAATCGGATGACCCGGCGGGCGCCGTGCGGGCTTTACTTGCGCCATGGATGGCCGCATGATGGTGAAGATCTGCGGCATTACGAATCTTGCTGATGCATTGGCGGCCGTCGCGGGAGGAGCGCAGGCGGTAGGCTTTAACTTCTATGCGCCAAGCCCGCGATATATTCCGCCGAACGATGCGGCGGATATTGCCGCCGCGCTGCCGGCGGACATTTGGAAAGTGGGTGTGTTTGTGGACGAATCCGCGGAGGCTGTGCTGCGGACCGCTGCGCAGGTGGGTCTGGATGTGGCCCAGTTGCACGGCAGCGAACAGCCGCAGCAGTATCCGCAAGGCATCCGCGTGTGGAAAGCGATTCGGGTGGGCCAGGTCTCTCACCCTGCCGGATAATCTGCCGGCCGAAGCCTTGTTGCTGGACGGTCCCGCCTCGGGAGAGGTTTTTGATTGGACGCGCGTGCCGCGCGGATTAGACAAGCTGATCCTGGCGGGAGGCTTGCATGCCGGCAATGTGGGCGAAGCGATCGCGCAGGCACATCCGTGGGGCGTGGATGCGTGTTCGCAAATCGAAGCCTCGCCCGGACGGAAGGATCATTTCAAGATGGCGGCATTTTTGAAAGCTGCACTGGCGGCATCGCGATGACCGCGCCCCAGCCGGATACCGGCGGCCACTTCGGGCCGTATGGCGGGCGCTTCGTTCCGGAAGTCCTGATGGCGCCGCTCGAAGAACTGGAGAAAGCTTACCTGGAAGCGCGCGCCGACCCGGCTTTCCAGGCGGAATTGGGCGATTTGCTGCGGAATTATGCCGGCCGCCCCACGCCGCTATATTTGGCGCGGCGGCTGACCGAACATCTGGGCGGCGCGCGCATTTACATTAAGCGCGAAGACCTGCTGCACACGGGTGCGCACAAGATCAACAACACGCTGGGCCAGGGCCTGTTGGCGCGGCGCATGGGCAAGCGCCGCATCATCGCCGAAACCGGCGCGGGGCAGCACGGTGTGGCTACCGCCACGGTTTGCGCGCGGCTGGGCCTCGAATGCCTGGTTTACATGGGCGAGGAAGACATGCGGCGGCAGCGGCTCAACGTCTTCCGCATGCGGTTGCTGGGCGCGCAGGTGGTTCCGGTGACTACCGGCAGCCGCACGCTTAAGGACGCCATCAGCGAAGCGATGCGCGATTGGGTGACCAACGTCGGTGGGACCTATTATCTATTGGGTTCGGCGCTGGGCGCGCATCCGTATCCGCTGATGGTGCGCGATTTTCAAAAGGTGATCGGCGAGGAAGCCCGCCGCCAGATTCTGGAGAGCGAGAAACGCCTGCCGGACGCGGTCTTCGCCTGCGTGGGCGGCGGCAGCAATGCGATCGGGATTTTTCATGCGTTTGTGCCCGATGAATCGGTGCGGCTCATCGGCGTCGAGGCCGGCGGGCGGGGATCGAAACTGGGTGAGCATGCGGCACGCTTCCGTGGAGGAGCGCCCGGCGTGCTGCACGGCGCGCGCAGCTACCTGCTGCAGGATGAGGATGGACAGGTCTCGCTCACGCATTCGATTTCGGCGGGGTTGGATTACGCGCTGATCGGCCCCGAGCATGCCTGGCTGCACGATCGGCACCGCGCGGAGTATGTGGCCGCCAGCGATGCCGAAGCATTGGACGCCGCCCGTTTGCTGTGCCACGTGGAGGGCCTGATTCCGGCGCTCGAATCGGCGCACGCGGTGGCGGAGGTCGTACGCCGCGCGCCGGCCGCCCGGCATGAGATCTACATCATCAATATGTCGGGGCGCGGCGATAAAGACATCGATATCTACCGCGAAAACCTGCCGGAACTGGACGTGGGGCAGGACTCCAGTCCTGCAGCGGGTCTCCAGACCCGCCCGTCCGGTAAGTAGAGCCCGCATGACGCGCATTTCCCTCCTGTTCGAAAAATTGCGGCGCGACAATCACAAGGGGCTGATCGCGTTCCTCACAGCCGGAGACCCGTCCCCCGAGCGCACGCCCGCCCTGGCGCTGGCCCTCGAGCGCGGCGGTGCCGATCTGATCGAACTGGGCGTGCCCTTTTCGGACCCCATCGCGGATGGCCCCGTCATCCAACGCGCCGGCCAACGGGCGCTGGCGGCCGGCACCACGCTGCGCAAAGTGTTGGAGATCGCCGCCCAGATCCGGCGCCAGTCCGAGATTCCGCTGCTGCTGTTCACCTACCTGAACCCGGTGGTGCGCTATGGTGTGGACGCGCTGGCGCGCGATGCGGCGGCCTGCGGTATCGACGGTTGCCTGTTGACCGACGCCAGCGTGGAAGAGGCCGGCGATTATGTGGATGCCATGCGCCGGGCGAACCTCGACACGGTATTCCTGGCCGCGCCCACCAGCACGGAGCGGCGGCTGCGGCTGTTGGCGCAATATTCCACGGGCTTCGTGTACCTGGTCTCGCGCACGGGCGTCACCGGCGCGCGGGAAACGCTCTCCGATGCCGTCGCGCCGCTGGTGGCCGCGGTACGTGCCGTGACGGATCTGCCGCTGGCAGTAGGTTTCGGCGTCTCGCGCCCGGAGCACGTCGCGGAATTGGGCCGCCAGGTGGAAGCCGTAGTAGTGGGTAGCGCCATCGTGAACCTGATCGAGCAAAATGGCCACAACGCCTCGCTTGAAATTCAACTGGAAGCGTTTGCGCGCGAGTTGAAGCGGGGCTTCGACCTGCGCGCGGCGGAGGCCCGGTGACGCGCGAGGATGCGCTGCGCGCTCTCGAAGAGTACCGCGTGTCCATCGATGCATTGGATCGGCGCCTGCTCGACTTGCTCAACGAACGTACGCGGGTGGTTGAGGAGATCGGCCGCGTAAAGCGCGCCGCCCAGATGCCCATTTACGAACCGCGCCGCGAGGAGCAGGTTTTCGAAAATGTCACGGCGCACAACGGCGGCCCGCTGTCGGGTGATGCGTTGAAGCGTATCTTCGAACGCATCATCGACGAGATGCGCACCATACAACGAATTCGCATGGAAATCAGTACGGACGGAGATTCTTAAATGTTAGTCGTCATGCAGCAGGGGGCCACCGAGCGCCAGATTCAAGCGGTCATCGATCGCATGGTGGGCGAAGGTTATGACGTGCATCGCTCCACGGGCGTGATCCACACGGTGCTCGGCGGCGTGGGCCCGAAGGCGGACGTGGATCTCGAGATCTTCGAGGCGATGGATGGCGTGAAGGAGGCGCACCGCATTGCGTCGCCCTACAAGCTGGCCAGCCGCAATTTCAATCCGGGCGGAACGGTGGTGAAGGTGGGGGGCGTCGAGATCGGCGGGGAACAAGTCATCGTGATGGCCGGCCCGTGCAGCGTGGAGAGCCGCGAACAGATCGACTGCGTGGCCGGACAAGTGGCCCACGCCGGCGCGCGCGTGATTCGCGGCGGCGCTTTCAAGCCGCGCTCATCGCCGTACAGCTTCCAGGGCCTGGGCGCCGAGGGCCTGCAGATGATGCGCGCGGCGGCCGATCGCCACGGTCTCCTGGTAGTCAGCGAGGTGATGGATCAGACGCAGATTCCGCTGGTGGCGGAGTATTCCGACATCTTGCAGGTGGGCGCGCGGAACATGCAGAATTTCAATCTGCTGCGCGAGCTCGGCAAGCTGCGGAAGCCGATCCTGCTGAAGCGCGGCATCGCGGCCACCATCGAGGAACTGCTGCTTTCCGCGGAATACATCATGGCGGGCGGCAACTATGATGTGATTCTCTGCGAGCGCGGCATCCGCACGTTTGAAACGTATACGCGCAACACCATGGATATCTCCGCCATTCCAGTGGTGAAAAAGCTTTCGCATTTGCCCATTGTGGCCGATCCTTCGCATGGCACCGGCCGGCGTGACAAGGTAGCGCCCATGGCCCGCGCCGCCGTAGCGGCCGGCGCCGATGGCCTGCTGATCGAGGTGCATCCCGATCCGGACCGTGCCCTGAGCGATGGCGCGCAATCCCTGCGCCCGGAGCAGTTCGAGGAGCTCATGGCTCAGTTGCGCCTGATCGCGCCGGCAGTAAGCCGGACCATCTGAGGCCGCGCGCATGGAAACCGTCGCCATCGTCGGCGTGGGGCTGATCGGCGGATCCTTCGGCCTGGCGTTGAAGAAGGCCGGCTTCCGCGGCGCCATCCTGGGCGTCAGCTCGGAAGCGTCCGTGCGCGCAGGCCTCGCTGCGGGCGCTATCGATCGCGGGGCCACGCTCGAACAGGCGGCCCGCGCCGCCGACCTGCTGTATCTTGCGCAACCCATCGGGCGAATTCTGGACACGTTGCATCACTTGGATCCGCTGGTGCGTCCCGAGGCACTCGTCACCGACGCGGGCAGCACCAAGCACGCCATCGTCACCGCAGCGCGCCGGCTGGTGCGGCGCTGCCAGTTTCTGGGAGGGCATCCGCTGGCCGGAAAGGAGAAGCGCGGCGCGGCGGCAGCGGAAGCGGATCTGTTCCGCGGCCGCACCTATGTGCTGACGCCCGCCTCGCCGGATGAACTGCGGACGCCCGCGGCGCGCGTGTTCGTCGATTGGCTGAGCCGCATCGGTGCCAGGACCGTCACGCTGGGTGCGGCCGAACACGACCGGCTGGTCTCGTTTACCTCTCACCTGCCGCAGTTGGCCTCCACCGCGCTGGCGGCCACCGTTGCGGACAACCTCACCGCGCCGGAGGATCTGCAGGTCGCCGGTCCAGGCTTGATCGACAGCACGCGCCTGGCCATGAGCGCCTATGACTTGTGGCGCGACATCCTGGCCACAAATACGGAATCCATCGAGCAGGCACTGACGGCATACATCAACGAGCTGGAACAGATTCGGGATAACCTGCGTACGCGCGGCGTGCGGGATGAGTTTACGCGCGCCGCGGAATTGGCGGGCCGCCTTAGAGCCGCGATTTGAGGCCCTTAGCGCAAGATCTCGAATCCCGCTGTGCGGAAGTGTTCATCAAATGCGAATGCTTTCCGGATGGACAGTTTCCGCATGATGGCGAAGCTGACACAGTCGACCGCGTTGGCCCCGGCGCTGCCCCAGCGCGCGAATAGGTCCCAGCCTTCGGATAGCAGTGCGGCGTCGGGGTAAATGATGAGTACATCCTGGTTAAGCCGCGCTTCACTCAAAAAGGCAATCGCCGCGGAAAACAGACCGCGGGCCTGAAGCAGCGAAATCGTCTCGTTGATGACCAGCGCCGAAGTGATGAACGCGACCCCGGGCCGCACTGCGCGCAGGGCCTTGGCGTGCCATTGATCTCGCGGCATAATGCGGGCAATGTAATAACTCGTATCGACAAAAGCGTTCACTTGTAAAGGATCTCGTCCACGCGCGCCGCCAAGTCCCCGTCCGTCGCGTCGCACAGGTCAGTAATCGAGGCAAAGGGATCGCCCGCTATCTCCCGTCGCCGCCGTAGCCGCTCAGCCATTCCGGCGCGGATATATTCCGCTAGCGGAACCTTTTCTTTGGCCGCCGCACGTTTCAATGCCAGGGCGAGGTCGTCGGGCAAGGTGATTTGGAATTTGACACTCACAGGATCATTATACGTCTAGATGGATCATCCGTTATGCAAAAGACCCGGCCGCGCACCGTGAAGCGCGGGCCGGGTCTCTCAACTGCCGCAATTCGTGGTAACTAGAACTGCAACTTTCCGCTCAATTGGACGATCCGGGGCGAAGAATCGAACCCCAGGAATGTGCCGTATGGGCTGGTGGGAACGCCCGCCATCCCGGTAACCATGCCGAACGTCGCATCGCCCAGCCCGGCATCGGGATTGGCGAAGTTCGGATGATTGAAAACATTGAATGCCTGTATGCCGATTCCAATTTTGCGGTTTTCGCCGAATTTGAAATAGCGATACACGTTCATGTCGATGTCGAAGAAATGCGGCCCGTGGTACTGGTTGCGGGTCTGCGGCGACCACTCCGTGAATCCGTTGAACGACGCCGCGCCGCTGTTCAGGAAGGCGTCGGCGTTCAAACAGGGTGTGCCGTTGCCGTTCACGTCCGCGGTATTGCCGTGGCCGCAGCCCATCGACTGCCCGCCACCGCCAATCGGCGTGGCCAGAATGGGCGTATTGCCATTGGCAATCGCGCCGTTCCAGTAGTTGTCGGTAATCGAAAATGGCAGTCCGCTGCGCCAGAACCATTTACCCGACCATTCCCAGCCGTCCAGCACGCTCTGCGCCAGGTGGTTGGTGAAGTGGGGATGTGGATTGAATACCCACGCCGCGTTGAAGCTGTGGCGAATGTCGTAATCCGAGTTGCCGTAGTTATCCGCGCGCAGGCTGGTCGGGTTGATCTGGCTCTGCGTCAGGGTGTCGCCGTAGGTGAATACCCCGCCGTTGGAAGCTTCATCCAGGTTGTGCGACCAGGTGTAGTTAAACAGCGCTGAGAAGCCCTTTGAGAGCTGCTTCCTCACCGTCACGTTCAGGCCGTTGTAATTGGAAATTGCGCCGCTCTGGATCGTGCTCACTTCGCCGTAATTGGGCACCAGTCCGCTACTGCTCTCCCGGATGCCGGGCACGTTCGGATAGATGCCATACGGATCGTAGGCGTTCCACCACGCGTTCGTGTAAGGCAGCTTAACACCGTGATTTCCGACATAGTTCACTACAAATACCACGGAGTTGCTCAGTTGCCGCTGCACCTGGAGGTTCCACTCCTGCCATTGCGGGGCGTGGAAGGTACCCTCGACCGCGGTAATCGCCGGCGCCGCGAATACCGAGCCCAGCGCGGACAGCTCCGACGAGATTTGGTCGTAGCTCTTGGTAATACTGAAGGCATTCGCCGATTGCTGCCAGATCAGCGGTCCGCCCGCGGGATCAAAGGGCAGCACACCGGAGGTGGGCCGCACGCGGATAGCTACCGATACCGGAGGGTTGGTGAGCAGGCTGTCCAATACACCCTCGGCCGGCGAATCGTAGAAGATACCGAAGCCGCCGCTGAACACCGTCTTGTTGTCCTTGGCGGGCGACCAACTGAACCCGAAGCGCGGGGATAAATCGATGGGGTCTACGCCGGGAAATGCCTGATGCTGGCCGTAGGCGATGTCGCTCGAATACGGAACACTACCCGGATCGGCACTGGTTACACTGGCCAGGCTCGAGAACGGCCCCTTGAAGTTTGCGAAGCAATTGATCTGGCAGACCGGATTGGAATTCCGTTCCGCGCGCAACGCCAGCGTCAGCGTCAGGTGCGGGGTGACCTTCCATTGATCCTGCCCGTACATGCCTATGCCCCACATGGCGATCGGCACATCGCTCGACATGTTCAATGACATCCGGTATTGGTAAGCGAGCCCGTCCGCGAACTCCTGCATCCCGCCGGGCGTATAGCCGAAGTAAGCAGCCGGCGAATTGTAGGAGAAGTTCTGGTCGCTCACGTCATAGCGCCGGAAGTTGACTCCGAACTTCAGGTTGTGATTGCCGGAGATGCGCGTTAAATCGTCGATGAACTGGTACTGCGTGATGTTCCGGCCTTGCGGGAAAGCGCGCAGCTCATCGATATTGCTGAACGGTACGGTGCCGGAATCGATCACGTCATCCGGGAACGTGCCGGTGGCGGCGTTATGATTCTGCGAGAAGATCGCCACGTAATGGCTGAAGGTGGCCGTGAATGAATTGGTCGAGGTCGGCCCCAGGATATGCGTTTCGTTGAACTGCGTGTCATAGGAGGGCTGGTTGGAGAGCGCATCGAACGTGGAACTGATGGGATCTATATGCGTGGGCTGTAGCCCATGATCGCCCTTGTAGCGAAAGTAGGCGTTGTCTTTGTCGCCGATCTTTTGGTCCACGCGCCCGGCCAGGATCCATTCCGAACCCAAAGCGTTGGCCGTGCTGCGGAAGGTTGCGGCGCACGGCTGGGTCACGCCGTTGAAACCGGCGAGGGTGACATCCGCGCACGAACTGGGACTTCCTGCCGGCAGCGGCTGCGCCGTGCTGGCGCCGGGCGCATTCAGCCATAGATTCATCATCTTCTTGTACAGGGCAGATTCGTTGGGCTGCGTCGCCTGCACATTATTCAGCACCGCAGTCGCAAATTCCTGCGTGGGAATCGTCTCATAGAAGACGTTCGGCAGCACGAATCGCATTCCTTCGTTGTCCACGTAAAAGAAGGTGGAGTTCTTGCGGATTGGTCCTCCCACATCGGCGGCCCATTGGTTCGCATTATCGAACGGGCGCGACACCCCGGACTGGTTCAGGAACCAGTCGTTGGCATTCATGGCGCGGCCATTCCACCAGTAGCTTGCACTGCCGTGATATTCGTTGGTGCCGGACTTGGTTACATAGGTAACCTGCGCGCCGGCTAACTGCCCGAATTCGCCCGCGTACGGGTTGGCGATCACCGTGGCTTCCTGTACTTCATTCTGGCCCAGCGTGAGATTGCTGGCCCCGGAGTTATTGATGTTGAAGTAGGGGTCCATGTCGTTTTCGCCGTTGACCGTAAACAGGTTCGAGGTTGCCGGCATGCCGTTGAGGGTGAAATTGCCGTAGCCGCCAGTTACGTTGACCACCACCCCGGCCACGGTTTGCGCGATGTTGGTGATGTCTCCGCCGGGGCTGGGCAAGTCGCGGACTTCCGCCGGCGTGAACGCGGTGTTGATGCTCGATTCGGGATTGATGAGAGGCGCCGCCGCCTCCACTTCCACGGTTTGCGTGGCAGCCCCTAATACCAAGGTCAGATCCGTGGTCGCGATCTGCCCCACGGCTACGGTGGTCTGCCGAATCGCCTTTTGGAATCCGCTGGCCGCGACCGCTACGTCGTAGCGGCCCGGTTTCAGCAATGAGAAACGGTATGCACCATTCTGGTTGGTAGTGCTCGTTTGGGTGAGGCCGGTATCCAGGTTCCGCAAGGTCACCTCGGCAGCAGGAATCACCGCGCCGCTGGGATCGGAAACCGTACCGGCAATATCACCCGAAATCAAGGACTGTGCGCGGGCTGGCGCGGAGAACATGACCACCGCCAGGCTTAACGCAACAGCAAGAACCCAACTTCTGTTCATAAAATGACCTTCCTTTATAAGAGGTGCGCCTGGGCGCACGGACCATACATTGGCTTTGGCGAACCAGCCTGCAGTGCACTGGCCAAGTCCGCGCAAGGCGACTCGCCCTTTTGTTTTCAATACTCAGAAGAATATAAACAGGTATTCACCTCTTGATACCTGTATTATAGCGTGGGAGCGGCTTCCGGAAACTGTAATTTCTGGAAGCTAACTAACCTCCAAGGCGGCTATAGATGGTCGCCGGCGCAGCGTACGCCCATGTCGCGATGGGCGGTGTCCGGTGTGGCCCAAAGGCGGTCCGAAACGCGCACGTGCCGGGGAAGATTGTAGAACGAGTCGCCGCGCAAGACTCTCTTGTTCGGCTCCGGCGGATACACATCCTCCACCCACTCCCAAACATTGCCCAACGTGTCGTACAGTCCGTACGCATTCGGCAGTTTGCGGCCAACCTCGTGCGTGCTGTCGCCGCTGTTGCCGGCGTGCCAGGCGATATCGTCGACCGGGCCGTAGCGTGCCGTAGCAATGCCGCCGCGCGCGGCATACTCCCATTCCGCCTCAGTCGGCAACCGCATTCCCACCGCCTGGCAGTAATCGCGCGCATCGTACCAACTGATCTGATCGACAGGCAACCGCGGCCCGCGATAGCGGCTGGGGTTCTTCCCCGTCACCCGCGCGTACGCTTCCTGGGTAACTTCCGTTTGGCCGATCCAGAAGCCCTCCAGTATCACAACCGTGCCTCTGGCGGGTTCCCACTTGAAACAAGCTGCGTCTCCCGGCGAACAACCCATGGCGTAGCTTCCGGGCGGAATCCAGACATATGGAAGACCGTCAATCAGATTAATCTTGATTACCGGGACGGGTGCCGCGGCGATCTGACTGCGGGCAGCGGCGAGCAGAATCAGCGCACTCGAAAGCCACTTCATGGCCGGCTTACTTACTGCCGAGTCCGACGAAGAAGACTCCGATCACAATCAGGAAGAGCCCCACGAACTTCAGCCGCGTCAGGGGCTCCTTGAAAAAAATGCGCGACCAAAGCAGGGTCCAGATGTAGCCTAACGACACCATGGGATACAGAACCGAAAGCTCTCCAGGAGGGCGGATGCCGAGCACGAAAAAGTAGGACGAAATCATGAACATGGCGACGCCGGATGCCAGGCGCCAGTTGAAAAACGGCGGCGTGCGCGCGATAAACAGATACTGCCATCCCTGATGCACCTGGTGCGCGCCCGATTTCAGAAATACCGCTCCGAAAGACCCGATGAACGATGCGAACAGCACCAACAGCATGTTACTGATGGGAGTCCTCATCGCTTGCCGCCCTTGCCGAGTACGGCCACGCCGGTGACGATGAGGACGATACCCGCGAGCTTCCACGGGTTGATGTCGTCGTGAAAGATCAGAAACGAGAGCACGGTCACCCACACATAGGTGAGCGCAATCACCGGGTAGAGCAGCGATAATTCACCATCTTTGAGGGCCAGCACCAGCAGCAGCGTGGAGATGCCGTACAGGCAGTAGCCGCCCATCAGGGGGAGATTGGTGGCCATTCCCACCAGACCGGGATGCACCAGGTGATTGGCGCCGGTTTTCATCAGCACCTGCGCGGCCGCGCCCAGAATGGTGCAGCAGAATACCAGGCCGACAGGCTGCCGGCTGGCGGCCGAGACACGGACGGGATCGGTGGCGGTGGTGCTCAAAGCGACGGAACTCCGTCCCACAGAATATCAGGCTTTCGCTACAATGGGTATCTGTGGAACAAAAGAAAGCGACATCCGTGGCGGAGGTGAAGACGCCTCCCCCTCCGCCGCCGGTGACTAAGGCCGACCAGCCGCGGGGGTTCATTGCCGAATGGACCGTGACCATCATCTTGCTCCTGTTCGGCACCACCACGCTGGTACAGGCTTTCGTCATCCCCACGGGCTCCATGGAGGACACGCTATTGATTGGCGACCACCTCCTGGTCGACAAGATGGCCTACGCTCCGCCGGGCCCGGTTTCGAAGTACGTCCTGCCGTACGAGCACGTGAAGCGCGGCGATATCATCGTATTCCGCTATCCCATCGATATTCGCCAGACCTTCGTCAAACGCTGCATGGGCGTGCCCGGCGATCACATCAAGCTCGTGAACAAGCAGGTCTATCTGAACGGCAAGAAACTGAACGAGCCGTATGTGTACCATAAGACCGAATACATCGAGGCGTACCGGGACAATTTTCCGAGCGAGCCTGATGTGCACGTATACGAACCGGCCCAGGACATGCTCGACCATCACGTGGTGAACGGTGAGGTGGTGGTGCCGCCGGACAGTTTTTTTGCCATGGGCGACAACCGCGATTCGTCGCTCGACAGCCGGTATTGGGGATTCGTTCCGCGGGAGAATATCATCGGCAAGCCGCTGATCATCTATTGGTCTTACGACGCGCCCACCGAAGCGCTCTCCGACCCGACGATTGGCGTCGACCACCTGGTGGACCTCATGGAGCATTTCTTCACCAAGACGCGCTGGAGTCGGACTTTCAGGCTGGTGCGCGGCTACCCGGTCAATTGAGCCTTGGCTGAGAATCCGCACCACTATGCCTTGATTCTGGCCGGCGGCCGCGGCACCCGCTTCTGGCCGCGCAGCCGCCGCCGTTCCGCAAAGCAGGTCCTGAACGTGGTCGGATCGCGCTCGCTGATCCAAAATACCGTGGATCGGCTGCGGCCCTTGATTCCCCCCGCGCGCATGTTCGTGCTGACCAACGAATACCTGCGCGATGAAATCGTGCGGCAACTGCCGGATATCCCCGCAGCGCAGATTCTGGCGGAGCCCGCGCAGCGCAATACGGCGCCGGCCATCGGTCTGGCCGCGCACATTCTGGAATCGATCGACGCGGATGCGGTCATGGGCGTCTTTCCCGCCGACCATATCATTACTAAGGAAGGCCGCTACCGGCAGTTGGTGCGCAGCGCGTTTCGCGGCGCGGAACGCGGGCAGATGGTGGTGCTGGGCATCCTGCCGCGCTGGGCCGAGACAGGGTACGGCTATATTGAATTCCCCCGCGGCACGCAGCCGGGGTCGCAGCCGGTCCCCATCCGCCGGTTTCAGGAAAAGCCGGACGCGCGCACGGCGCGCCGGTACTTAAAATCCGGGCGGTTCTTCTGGAATGCCGGGATGTTCTTCTGGCGGGCGGGTGTCTTGCTCGGCGAATTGCGCCGTAACCTGCCGCGCACAGCCAGCATCCTGGCGGCTCTGCCGGCTTTTGACGACGCGCGATTTCTGACGGCGCTCAAAGAGGCGTTCCCGTTGAGCGAGAACATTTCGATCGATTACGCGGTAATGGAAAAGGCGAGCGGCGTGGTCGGCATCGCGTGTCCGGAGATCGGCTGGAATGACGTGGGTAGCTGGAACGCGGTGTACGAGCTATTGCCGCACGACAGCAGCGGCAACGTGCTGCCGCCGGATGCCATCTTCCAGGCGGCGAACGGTAATTATGTGGATACGGGCGGAAAGATGGTAGCACTGGTGGGTGTTTCGAACCTGATTGTCATCGACACGCCTGACGCGCTGCTGGTGGCGCATCGCGATCGCGCGCAGCAGGTGGGCGAAGTGGTGAAGATTCTCGAAAAAAAGAAACGCGACGATTTGCTGTAGAAGTTGCCGAGCCGCGACCGTCAGGGAGCGGTTGACAAACGTACGTGGTCCGAGCCGGTAGCCGCTGCTTGCACCTTCTTCGCGCGGGTCAGATATGGACGGATGGCGGCGGGGTTGGCGTACTCCAGCTCGGCCCCGTCTTCCATCGCGAACAGCGCATATTCCCCAGCCGGCAATCCGCGAAATTCGTAGCTGCCATCGCTATTGCTCTCGACCGCGCGATTGTCGTCCGCCCTTCCGGTACCCGTCGCCGGAGCGAGCACTACCAGTGCGCCAGGAAGCGGCTGTCCCCCACGATAGACCATTCCGGCTATGCGGCTGGTGCCTCTGGCCGCCAGCACCGTAAGCCGCACGTTCGCCCCGGCCTGGATCGCCAGCCAGTCGCCGTCGCGCCGGCCGCCTTCAGACGCCCAGCTCCGCAGGTAAATATCCTCCGACCCGCCGATGCCCACCCGGTAACGCCCGGGAGGAATTGCCGGAATCGAGAACCGTCCGCCGGCGCCGGCTGCCAGCGGCTGAGTGTGGCCGTCCTCGCCGCGCAGCACAACCGTGACCGCCCCAGGCAGGTTTCCGGCACCCTCCAGTGAAACGGTTCCGCGCAGCGTAGGCGCCGCGTGCAAGCTCACGTCGACATCCGCGTCTTCATCGGCCGCGTCGAATTCGCTCGCGCCGTACCAGGTGCGCATCCCATCCGGCGCCTCCGCCCGCACAGTGTAATGGCCCGGCACCAGGTTCCACAAATTGTAAAGGTCGCCGGTTTCGCTTCCCTGGCGAATGTGGACTCCCTCGCCCGGAAGGCCCACGCCGGTCACCGTGTACCGCTTCACCAGACTGTCGTCCTGGTCGCAATGCACATGCACGGAGACAGCCGGAACCGGCAGCAGCGTGAAATTGGCGCTGGCCTCCTGGCCGGCTTGGAGCGCCAGAGGTTCCGCGGCGGCCGCATCGCCGACATTCGGATAATATCGGACGCCATAGCCGGTGTGGGTCATCTGGCGGGGCGCGGCATCGGCCAGCGTTTCCGCGAACTTGCTGTACCAGGGGACGCCCGAAACCACCAGGTAATAGCTGCCCGAGGGAAGCGCGGAAAACCGGTACTCCCCGATGTCATCCGTACGCACGCTGGATTCCTCGATCAAATGCCGCCGGCCTGCGACGATTCGGGAACCAAGCAGTTGGACCAGCGCCTGCGCGACAGGCTCGCCAGCGTCATCGACTACTTTCCCCGCAATCACGCCGGGCGGCGGCAGCCGCAGCGCGATGTGCTCGTCGTCCTGACCGGGCCCGGTGACGATGGCGCTGACCAACCCCGCATGTTGGCCATAGCTCCGCGTCAGGAAGCCGCGCCGCTGTCCGGACAACTCGTACTTGCCGGGCGGCAAACCGGTAAAAGCAAACTGCCCGCCGTCTCCACTGAGCATGGACACCGGCTGGCCATCGCCCGCGAACCGCGTCAGCGTTACGCGCGCTCCCGCGATGGGCTGGCTGCTGGCTGCGTTTACGACCGTGCCCGCCACGCGATAGCTGCCGGCTTGCTGCGCCGCTGCCGGCCACGATCGAACGGCTAGCAGGATGGCCAGCAGGCAGATCAGCATTAAGGCGCGGCCGGTCATGGCGCCTCGGCAGCCGTGATTTTCACGCTCACAGCCTGGTGCTCGCGCGCACCCACATGCACGCTGACCGCGTGGCCGGCCCAGGTTTGGCGCGCATCCGGATTGGCGTACTCGAACGCTTCCGGAGAGCCGGTCCACGCATACACCTGGTAGTCACCGGGGGCCACCTGCGCGAACGTGAAGTGCCCCGTGAAGTGCGCGAACCGGGTGCGATATTCACCGCGGTCGACCGGCACTAGAACCAGCGAGGCCGGCCCGGTTTCGCCTTCTTGCGAGGCGGTCACTGCTACCGTTGCGCCGTCCGCACCCAGCACCGCCTCGATCGGCGGCGGGACGGCGGCGGGTGTAATCCGCAGTTCGCCGCTTTCAAGCAAGTCCGTATCCCCTATGCGGACCGCGGAAACATAGCCGCCCGCACACTCCATCGCCAGCCGGTAACGGCCGGCCAGCACCCCTTCGATCGCGAATTCACCGGCGGCATCCGTCTCGGCTTCCAGGTCGGCTTCGCCGGTTTCGCTGTTTAGCCACGGCCCCGCGGGCGAAAGCCGGATGGCACAGTTTGGCGATCGCGGCGCACTGGCGTCGGCGGATTCAGCCACGCGCACGTTACCCCGCAGCGCCACGCTGGCGTCCAGCGGTAAGGTTACGGTGTGCATGTCGCCCCGAACCTGCAGGGCCAGTTCTCGGCGCCGGCGCTCGAGTCCTTCCCCCTGCGTCACACGCAGCGTGTAGCTGCCCGGCAGCACACCGTGGATCTCGAATACGCCGCTGGCCCCATCGAGCGTAACCGCCGTTCCGCCAGGCTCTCCGTCCGCGCCCAGCAGTTCGACGTGCGCGGGCAGCCGTGGCGAAAAACCGATGATCACACCGTGAACCTGATACGCCGCGCGGAGGCTGAGCGCGAAATCCGCCGGCAAATCGCGCCCCGCCTCGACCTCCACGGGAACTGCCGAAGCCAGTTCGGTGGCGCCGCCGTAATAAACCGCTGCGAACCCCTCGTGCGCGTCCGGATCCCCCTGAGGTTTGTCCCACCCCGCCGCTCTCAGATAATACCTGCCGGCTTCGAGGTTCGGCAGACGGTAATAGCCGCGATCGTCGGTAGCGGCGGCGGACTCCAAACGAACTTGTCTGCGGCCCTGCGTCACCTGGATCGAGAGCACTTCGATGCGTACATTTTCCAGAGGCTCGCCGGCGGCATCGGCCACCCGGCCGGTGATGACACCCAAGGGATCCAGCCGCAGCACCAGGTCTTCGCGTGATGGACCCACCAGCACCCGCGACCCGGCTGCCGCGAAGCCCGGCTTCTCCGCATTGGCGAAATAGGGTCCGGCGGGCAGGTTGCAGAAGCGAAAGTTGCCGGCGGCATCGGTCAGCGCAGCCGATTGCGGGGCCGATTGCGGGGCCGATTGGGGAATGGTCACCGCCGCGCGGCGCACAGGTTCGCCGGTGGATGCGTTTACCACGGTTCCCGCGATGCAGAATTCCAGCTCATCGGCCGGCATCCGGGCGGCCGTCAGCACCACGGCCAGCGCGCATACCGCCCGCGGCAGTGCCGGGGGGAGCCACATATCCAACGATTATAGGAACTGGCTTGATCAGTTGGAAGCAGTGCCGGTCAGGCCCAAAGTCGTGCTATTGCCGAAGGCCGTGTACTTCACCTTGCTCCCCGGGCCGCTAGCTGTCGCGGCGGCCGTGAGGATTTGCGGAGTGGGAGTGAACTTCCGCGGGTGCTTCGTTACCGCCGCGGTGAAGCTGCCTTTGGCCAGCGACGCTGTGCCTACCACGGTTGCTCTGATCCCGTCGATCGTTACCTTCGCGGTAAACACCATCGTATCGGGACCGGCCGGTGGGAAGCTATACTTCAGCGTGGACGTCCCGCTCTTATAGGCCGTGCCGTTGACCGTAACCGTCACAGCGCCGGCCGGCAGTGAATACGTTGCTGTCGTTTTCGTTTTGCTGGTGGGTGTCAGTGTGTTGCTGACAGCCGCAGTGATATTACCGCTCTCGCCATCCGCACCCAGTGGATCCGAACCCGCGAGGACCGGCCCCAGGGTGCCCGAGATGTTGTAAGTGATAGTCGCCGCCGTGAGCGGCATCAGTCCCAGCATGAGAGCGGCAGACAGAAAAAACCCTCGTCGTACGTGCATATTGCTTCCCTCCTGATCGTCTGCGGATAAATCCGCGCGGTCTACGAGTTTATGTGGAATCAGGCTGGAAAGCAAGGGCCCGTGGCGCGCGCCGCTACAGCCGCTACGGCGCCGCCCCACGAGCACGAGAGGAATAAACCCAAGGGCTCGGCGGTGGTCAGACGCCGTGAACTCCCGGCCACCAGGTCGAGCGCGCCATCGACACCCGTCCCGGTGTGACGCGCGATGGCCGGCACAAAACCTTGCCGGGCGCATAAAAGACCCAGTCCTAACTCGGCGGCCGCCGTGCCCGCGCCCATGTAGCCGGTCTGGCTCTTCAACGCGGTCACCGGCGTGCGGCTGCCCACCAGCGCAGCCAGCGCCGCCGCTTCAGCGGAATCTTCGGCCACCGTCCCCATGCCGGAGGCCACCACAAAATCCGGACGCGCATCGCCCATCGCCTGGTGGGCCGCCCGACAGATCGTCTCCGCGGTCCAAGCCGGCCGCCATTGTTCACCCTCGCCCATCGCCGAGCCGGCGCCCGAAAACTCACCCAAAATCGTGGCGCCGCGCGCGACCGCGTGTTCCCATCTCTCGAGCACCAGAAAGCCCGCGCCTTCACCGAGTACCAGCCCGTCGGCCTGGGCGTCGAAGGGCTGATAAGCTGCCGCGGGATCCATATGCGAGAGCAGTCCGGCCTGCTCGTACGCCAGAAAGTTCCCGGGCGTAACCAGAGAATCATAGCCGCCGGCCACCGCCACATCGCAGCGCTCCTCGAGCAGGTCCAGATAAGCGGCGTGCAAAGCCTGCGCCGATGCCGTATCCTTTTGCGTGAAGTTGCCGTTGGGTCCGCGGATGTTGAATTCCGTCGACAGCAGCGCCAGGCCGCCGTTGGCCAGCGTCCGCAGGCAGATATAGCGGTCGATCAGGTGGGATGGCAGGCCGCCCAGGTACTTGTAATCCATCTCGCGGCCCGCGTCCCAAGCCATAATCAGCGAGGGGAAAAAGTGATCGTACTCGACGCCGGTCTGGCCGGAGCCTACCTGGATACCGATGCGCGCAGGGTCCATTTGGTTCGCGTCGAACCCGCTTTCGACAATCGCTTCGCGCGCCGCCCGCATGGCGAACTGCACGGCGCGCCCCATGAACTTGTAATTTTTGGGAAAGCGCAGAAACGGCTCCAGTTCGAAATCGGCGACGCTGGCCAGCGCTTGCGCCGCATGACCTTCCACGGCGAAGGCGCGGGCCGGTCCAATTCCGGATTCAGCCCGCAAACTGCGCGCCAAGTTCTCCGCGGCGGTGAGTCCCAAGGGTGTTACCAGACCCACGCCGGTGATAGCTACCCGAGGCATCTCTCTTCAGAGATTTTACAGTGATTGCGCCACCTACCGCACGCGGCCGCGCGCCACCACCACCTCCACCGGCGGCGCGACTGGTTCCGGCTCCGGCGGCGGGAGTTTACGCGGCCGCGCATCCAGACGTGCGGCGATGATGGCCTGGCGGTTCCGGTTGTATCTGGGCGTGCCCGGCTGCCCTTCCAGCGTTCCCCATTCCGCGGGTGGCACCTCTTGTATGGCCGGCAGATACTTTTGCAAGTAGTTCCGAATGCGCTCCTGGACCACTCTCTGCGCTGAATTGCCCAGCAGGAAGACCATATCGTCGGCGCGCGCCTCGGCCAGAATCTGGTAGACGTGCGAAGGCTTCTTTACCCGGGCCGACTTCAGCGCCTGCTCCAGCTTCCGGGCGCTCGGCTCCACCAGGCGCATCTGATCGATCTCCGCCTTGGGCAGTTCGATCGCCTTGAACAGGCCGCTCTTTTCTTTGGGCGCCAACTTCGCGGTCAGCGCCACTAGAAACGGCGTCAAATGCGGCAAGACCACGATGTTGGCGGACTCTACGAGGTGGGCGGCCTTTTCCAGCCGGGCCAAAGCCTGCAGGTTCAGCCCCGCGCCCGCGAGAGCAGTCGAATACAACGCCAGCAATCCATCCTGCGCCAGCGCTTCCATCACGGCTGACGGGCTGGGTTCCGCGGCGATGTGTCTTAATTCATCGAGCAGCGCCCGGGCCGGGATCAGGTCCTCCACATGCGCCGCGCGCGCGTTTTCGACTTGCATACGGGTGCGCTCTTCCACCGTGAACGACAGCCTCACGCGCAAGCGCAACAGCCGGAGGAGGCGAACGGGATCGTCATAGAAAACGTAGGGGTGGGTGGTGCGCATCTCACGCCGCCCCAGATCGGCTAAGCCGTTGGTGGGGTCAAGCAGCAGTCCACGGGACGCCCGGTTCAAAGAAAGCGCCATGGCGTTGATTGTGAAATCACGCCCGCGCAGGTCTTCCTGGATAGCCGCAGGTGTCACTTGCGGTTTGGCGCCCACCTTGGGGTAGCGCTCCTTGCGCGACATGGCCACCTGCGCGGTCACGCCGCTCGCGAATACCAGTTCCGCGCACCGGCGATTTTCGTCCACCGCCACTGTTCGCGCGCCTTGCTCCTCCAATGTCTTGGCCAATTTCAGCGCGTTTCCCTCCACGCTGAAGTCCAGGTCGCGCACCCGAAATCCGCCCAGCATATCGCGCATCCCGCCGCCCGTCAGAAACAGGTTGATGCCATGTAGCCCCGCAGCCGCCTGCACCTGCTCGAGCACGCGGTTCTGGTCCGCGCTCAGGTGGCTCTCCAGCATGAACATGTAGTCGCTCATGGCGGTTTCTATCAGGCCCTGGGGTGGTGCTCGTCGACCGTTTTGCGCAGCCGCGACCGTAGCACGTGCGTGTAGATCTGGGTCGTCGAGATATCGGCGTGCCCCAGCATCGTCTGTACGCTGCGCAAGTCCGCGCCTCCCTCCAGCAGGTGCGTCGCGAAACTGTGCCGGATCACGTGCGGTGTCAGATGATGAAATACTCCGGCCTTGCGTCCGTGGCCGCGCAGGAGTTTCCAGAACGCCTGGCGGGTCATCGGGCCGCCGCGCGCGGTTACGAAAAGATACCGGCTGGGCCGAGCCTTCAAGAGCGCCGCCCGCCCCGTTCCGAGATACGCCCTGACGGCGGCTAGCGCTGCTTTACCCACCGGGATCATACGTTGTTTCCGGCCCTTGCCGGTAGCCCGCAGAACGCCGAGTTCCAGGTTGAGGTCGGCTATACCCAGGCTGCACAATTCGGAGACCCGCAGGCCGGTGGCATACAGCAGTTCGATCATGGCGTGGTCCCGCAGGCCGGTCGTCCGGTTAGTGTCCGGAGACTGCGACAATTTTTCAATCTCCGCCAGATTCAGGAACTTAGGGATTGTTTGCCATTGCCGGGGAGCGCCCAGATGTTCGGTCGGATCGGTGGCGAGGCGGCCCTCGCGTACCAGAAATGTATAAAAGCTGCGCAGAGTCGACAAGTGCCGGGCAACCGACCGGCTACCCAGCTTGGCTTTATAGAGAAAATCGACATAATGGCGGAGGCCTTCCGCATCCGGAATGGCTTGGCCCGGTTGGCGGCCGGCGAACTCGACAAACCTCTGCAAGTCAGCCTGGTAAGCCTCCAGCGAGTTAGGGGCCAAGCCTTTTTCGATCCTGCAAAAGTTGAGAAACGCGGCAACCTCAGCCGGTAGACACGCGGAGAGCGGCGCGGACGCTTCAGCCATCGTGCTCCATCGTGCCCCCCATCGTGCCCATCGTGCCCATCGTGCCCATCGTGCCCATCGTGCCAATGATACAATAACCCCGACCGATGTTTAAAACAATGTTGCAATTTCGGGGTTGAATTGGCCGGCTCGACCTCCAAGAAAGTGCGGATCAACCGCTTTGAACGGGAACCGCTGTTAGGTTATGTAAACCCGCTGACGTATCTGCGGCCTGCCGGAGTGGAGCTGCTGACCCCGGACGGAAACTACTCCGTGGTGCCATACAGCGAAGTGAAAGCCGTTCAATTTGTGAAGGATTTCGAGCCTCCCGATCCGGCGGCGGAACGCAAAGTGTTCAACACACGGCCTAAACTGGACGGCCTCTGGGTGCGGGTCAAGTTCCGGGATGGTGAGGTAATGGACGGGATCTTGACCAATAACTTGCTTTTAATGGAATCACAAGGTTTCACCGTGGTCCCGCCGGACCCGTATTCCAATAACCAGCGGCTCTTCCTGCCGCGCGCCGCGCTGACCGAACTCCAGGTACTGGGAGTCGTAGGAAGTCCGCTGCGCAGGCGTAAGCCCAAGGCGGCTCTAAAGGAACAAATCCGGCTGTTCGACTGAATCGGCATGTAGTCCAAAAAAAACCGAAAATACCGAAGGAACCCAATGGCTGGCCTGGGAGCTTCCATTCGGCCATCCAATATGGTACACTCCATCTGTGATCCCCCAGCCCCAACTGGATGGCTCCTCCGTAGTTCCGCTCTACAAACAGCTATTTGAGCACTTTAGCTCCCTGATCCAATCTGGCCTGCTCACCAGCGGCGAACGCCTCCCCGCCACGCGCGAATTGGCTGGTTCGCTTGGCCTGAACCGTACTACTGTCGCCGCCGCCTACGAGCTCCTCGAATCCGAAGGCTTCATCACCGGCCAGGTGGGCCGCGGCAGCTTCGTCGCCGTACGCCGGGCCAGTCCCACGGCGCATCCCCTCGACTGGACCAGCCTCCTCGAACGCTCCGCCGCCAGCCCCCAGCCCCCGGCCCCCAGCCCCCTCTCCCGGTCAGGCGTCAGCTTCGCAACTTCCCGCCCCTCTGAGCAGCTCTTCCCGCTCGACGCCATCCGCGCCAGTTGCCAGGAGGTCATGACCGGCCCGGACTTCGCCCACATCCTGCAACTTGGTTCGCCCAGCGGATATGAGCCGCTCCGCCGCTATCTGCTCGAAACCGCCCGCACCGAAAACCTGGCTTCCCCCGACGACGACCTGATCGTCACCAACGGCTGCCAGCAGGCTCTCGATCTGCTCGCCCGCGTCCTCCTTCGTCCCGGCGACAAGGTAGTGGTCGAAGATCCCGTCTATCCCGGACTCAAGAGTCTCTTCCTCGAAGCCGGTGCCCAGCTCATTGGCGTGCCCGTCGGTGCGGACGGCATCGATATTGAACAGCTTCAGGCCGTCCTCGATCGCGAACGCCCGCGCCTGATCGTGGTCACTTCGAATTTCCAGAATCCCACCGGCGCCACACTCCCCATCGCCGCGCGCGCCGCCCTCCTGCGCGCCTGCCAATCCGCCGGCGTGCCCCTGATCGAAAACGACACCTACGGTGGCCTGCGCTACAGCGGAGAAGACTTGCCGCCGATCAAGCAATCCAACGACGGCGGCCACGTCATTTTATTGCGCAGCTTCTCCAAGATTACTTTCCCAGGCCTGCGGGTCGGATGGGCACTTGGTCCGCGCGCCCTCATCGCGCGCCTGGCCCAATCCAAGCAACTCGCCGACCTGCATACCGATCAGCTAGCCCAGGCCGTGCTGCTGCGCTTCGCCGAATCCGGACGCATGGCCGCCCATCGCACGCAAATGCTGCAGGCCGGCGCCGAACGTCTGGCCGCGGTGCTGGCGGCCTGCGATCGCTATTTGCCCGCCGGATCGCGCTTCACCCGTCCGCGCGGCGGCATGAATCTGTGGGTGCGTCTGCCCGAGCCGCTGGATGCCGGCGAACTGCTGGCCCGCGCGCATCGCGAAAATGTTTCGTACCTGCCCGGCAAGTATTTCGCGGTCTCGCGCTTCGATCCCGGTTCTTTGCGTTTGAGCTTCGCCGGCCTCACGCCGGATGAAATCCGCAAAGGGCTGGCCGCCTTGGGAGCGATTTTTTCAAGTGAGCTGGAGAGGACGCGGTCCAGTGCCGCGCTCGAACCGGCTTCGGCCATGGTGTAACTGCTACCGAGCCGCGACCGTGAGGGAGCGGTGGGAGTGTTAGATATGTTCCTCGATGAAAAATTTCGCGTCAACGTCGGCTTAGCCGAAATGCTCAAAGGCGGCGTGATCATGGATGTCACCAACGCCGAACAGGCGCTCATCGCCGAAAAGGCCGGCGCCGCCGCCGTCATGGCGCTCGAGCGCGTGCCCGCCGATATCCGGCGTGAAGGCGGTGTCGCGCGTATGGCGCCTATCAGCAAAATCCGGGAGATCATGCAAACGGTCAGTATCCCGGTGATGGCCAAAGCTCGCATCGGCCACTTCATCGAGGCCCGCATCCTGGAAGCGCTGGGCGTCGACTATATCGACGAGAGCGAAGTCCTCACCCCCGCCGATGAAGAGCATCACATCGACAAGCGCGGCTTCACCGTGCCGTTCGTGTGCGGCGCGCGCAATCTGGGCGAAGCCTTGCGCCGCATTGCCGAAGGCGCGGTCATGATCCGCACCAAGGGCGAGGCCGGTTCCGGCAACATTGTCGAGGCCGTCCGCCACATGCGCACCATCCAGAAGGAGATGAAGCAGCTCACCGTGATGGGCAAGGAAGAGTTGGCGCACGCCGCCAAAGAATTGCAGTCGCCGCTGGAACTGGTCGAATGGGTGGCCGAGCATGGCAAACTGCCGGTGCCGAACTTCTCCGCCGGCGGCATCGCCACACCTGCTGACGCCGCGCTGGT
This sequence comes from Bryobacterales bacterium, assembly GCA_963818855.1. Classification (GTDB taxonomy): domain Bacteria; phylum Acidobacteriota; class Terriglobia; order Bryobacterales; family Bryobacteraceae; genus Bog-159. Next base: position 76,819 of record CAWFUH010000006.1, read on the forward strand.
CATGCACCTGGGCGCCGAAGCCGTCTTCGTCGGATCGGGCATCTTCAAGTCCTCCGATCCCGATACGCGCGCACGCGCAATTGTTAAAGCGACGACCTACTATAAGGATCCCGCGAAGCTGCTCGAAGCCAGCGAGGAATTAGGGATGGCCATGGCCGGCCTGGAGATATCCAAAATTCCCGAAGGCGAACTCCTCCAAACCCGGGGCTGGTAAAGCTCCCTCTTAATTCTGAACTTGTCATGAAGAGAATCGGCATCCTCGCCCTGCAAGGCGACTTCGAAGCCCACGCCCGCACTCTCGCCCGCCTGGGCGCCGAACCCGTGTTCGTGCGCACCGCCGCCGATCTCGATGCCATCGACGGCCTGATCATCCCCGGCGGCGAAAGCACCACCATGCTCAAGCTATTGCACGCCGAAAACCTGCTTGCCCCACTGGCTGAGTTCGGCCGCCGGCGCCCGATCTTCGGCACGTGCGCGGGCGCCATCCTGTTGGCCGCCGGAATCTCGCATCCCGCCCAGGAGGGTCTCGCCCTCATGGATATCGATATCGAACGCAACGCCTACGGCCGCCAGATCGATAGCCGCGTGGCCCATCTGACGCCGGAAGCCGACTTCGCCGCCCGCACGCAGCCGGGCGAAATGGAAGCCGTGTTCATTCGCGCGCCCGTCATCCGCCGCGTCGGGCCAGAGGCGCGCATCCTGGCCAGCTACCAGGGCGACCCCGTTCTGGTCGAACAAGGCCCGCACCTGGTCGCCACGTTTCATCCCGAGCTCACTGCCGATTCGCGCGTGCACGAACTCTTCCTTTCGAAGCTGTGACCACCCCGTCCAAAATACGTTCCGCCAAACCGCGCGTGCTCTTCGTGTGTATCGGCAACTCCTGCCGCAGCCAGATGGCGGAGGGTTTCGCGCGCGCCTACGGTTCCGACGTCATGATCGCCGCCAGTGCCGGCCTGTCCCCGGCCTTCATAGTGGCCCCGGATACCATGCGCGCCATGGACCAGAAGAACATCGACCTGCGCGATCAGTTCCCCAAGAGCCTGAAGCAACTGGCGCGCGCTCAATTCGATCTCATCGTGAATATGAGCGGCTACACACTGCCGGAGGATATCGAAGCGCCGGTACGGCACTGGGATATTCTGGATCCCATCGGCGAAAACTTTGAAACCCACTGTAAGATCCGCGATCAGATCGAAACCCGGGTGATGGAACTCATCCTCGAGTTGCGCCGCGGCGTCTGATGCTGCGGCCCCTCCCGCTCACACCGGTCCGCGCGAACGGCGGATCAGGTCCGACAGCGCTTGTTCCTCCAGCGGAGGCGAGAAGTAGTAGCCTTGCCCATAATCGCAGTCGAGCGATTGCAGTTCCGTAAGCTGCTCCTTCTTCTCGATGCCCTCCGCCACTACTTCCATACCCAGGTTCTCCGCCAGCATCAGGATGGTCCGGATGGTGTCGCCGGTGCCGCCGGCGTCCGACATGTTCACTACGAACGACCGGTCGATCTTCAGCACATCGAATGGCAAGCGGCTCAGGCTTTTCAGTGACGCGTATCCCGTGCCGAAGTCGTCAATCTTCAGACCGACGCCCAGTTTCTTCAGGCTCGTCAGCAGGACCGCCACGGCTTCCACATCGTCCATCAACACGCTTTCGGTGATCTCCAGTTGCAGGGTGGCCGGGTCCAACTGCGTCTCCGCCAGAATGGCGGCAATCTGCTCTCGCAGGTCCGGCTCGCGGAATTGCCGGACCGATACATTCACGCTGACTTCGAGCTGCGGCATGGTGGGAAATTCGGCTTGCCACCGGCGCATGGTCATGCAGGCTTCCCGCAGCACCCACAGCCCTATCGGTACGATCAAGCCGGTCTCCTCGGCCAGCGGAATAAATTCGTCCGGCGATACCAGGCCCCGCACCGGATGACGCCAGCGGATAAGAGCTTCCGCGCCCACGATCCTGCCGGTCCTGAGACTCACCTTCGGCTGGTAGTAGAGCACGAACTCCTGGTTATCCACGGCGCGCCGCAGATCGTTTTCGAGTTCCAGGCGGGCCATCGCCTGCGCGCGCATCTGCGCGTCGAAGATCTCATAGCGCGACCTGCCCAGCGACTTGGCTTTGTACATGGCCGTGTCCGCATCGCGCAAGATCTCGGTAGGTGTGCGGTAGCCGGCATTGCCAGGCGCGATGCCGATGCTCACCGTAGTGAATACTTCTCTGCTTTCCAGCTTGAAGCCTGCGTGGATGGACTCCTGAATGCGCTCGGCGATGCGGATGGCGCCGTCGGCATCCACATTCTCCAGCAGGATGGCGAATTCGTCGCCGCCCATGCGGGCAATCACATCGTGCGCGGCTCCGCGGGTGGGCGTGGTATCCGCGGGCGCGTTGCGCACCGCCGCGCGCAGGCGCTGCGCCACGTGGATCAACAACTCATCTCCGGCCGTGTGGCCCAGGCTGTCGTTGATCACCTTGAAGCGGTCCAGATCCAGGAAGAGCACGGCGAACGAATGGTCCGGCTCCTGCGCCGCCCGCTCCAGGCAGGCTGCCAATTGATCGTGGAAGAGCATCCGATTCGGCAAGCCGGTCAGCGGATCGAAGGCTTTGCTGGCGGTGATGTCGGTTTGCGAGCCGGCCATGCGCACCGCTTTGCCCTGCGCGTCGCGCTCCACTACGCCGCGGCTCAGCATCCAAAGGTAGGATCCGTCCTTGTGCCGCATGCGATGCTCGATGGCGCATTCGCTCGCGGCAGTAGCATCCCACTGCGCGGCCAATTCGGTCTCGAGCGCGGCGCGGTCCTCCTTATGCGCGCGGGATAGCCACTCAGAGGGCTGGTCGCCGATATCTTCCTCCGCATAGCCCAGCATGGCTTTCCAGCGGGGGGAAAAATAGACGCGCTGGTTCGCCAGGTCCCAGTCCCACAAGCCGTCGCTCGAGCCGCGCGCCGCCAGGGCATAACGCTCTTCGCTCTCGCGCAGCGAATCTTCGGCGCGCTTGCGCTCGATTTGCGCCTTGATGCGGGCCAGCGCGACGGGAAAATCGACCGGTTTGGAAATGTAATCGTTAGCGCCCAGGTTCAGCGCTTCCACTACGCGGTCGCTTTCGCCCAGGGCGGTCACCATGATGATGGGCAAGCGTGCGGGCGAGAACCGTTTCCGCAATTGGCACAGCAACTCGATACCGCTGATGCCGGGCATCATGCTGTCAAGCAGGACCAGTTCCACTTCCCGCCGCGCGAGCACGTCCAGCGCCTCGTACCCGCTACCCGCCGTTTCGGTGGTGTAGCCGGCCCGGTTCAAACGCCGTGACAACAGGTCCTGGTTGGTGGCGTCGTCGTCCACCAGGAGCAAAGGTTTGGTATTCATCAGCATTGCGGATCTCCCAATAAAGCTGCCTGGGTGCCGTTCCCAGGGCGCCGCGCAAAAGTGGCGCAGGCCCTTTCACCGGCGGCTGCGCGGGCATCCAGAAACGCCTCCAGGCTGCGCAGCAGGCTCTCAAAATCCACGGGCTTGGTATGGTAATCGTCACAACCGGCGTCCATGGCTTTTTTACGGTCGCTGGCCATGGCGTGCGCGGTCAGGGCCACCACCGGAATGGCGCGCGTGGCCGGGTCAGCTTTCAAACGGCGGGTGGCCTCCCAGCCATCGATCTCGGGCAGGCTCATGTCCATCACGATCACATCGGGCGATTGCTCATGGGCCATGGCCATCCCGCGCCGGCCGTCGGAGGCTGAGACGACCTCATAGCCGCGCCGCGCCAGGCGCCGGGCCAGCATGTCGCGGCTCCACTCGTTATCTTCGATGACCAGAATTTTAGGCATGTATCGGCTGCCTCTCGGCCAGCCCGCCCATGCCTGCCGCCACCATCTCCGCCATATCCGGATCGGCGGGCAGCCGCACGGTGAACGCCGACCCCTTACCCAATTCGCTTTCCACGCTCAAAGAACCACCCATCATCAGGCAGAACTCGCGGCTGATGGCCAATCCCAAACCGGTCCCGCCGTATTTGCGGGTGGTGGACGAGTCGGCCTGCATGAACGGGCGGAAGAGCCTCTCCACCTGCTCCGCGTTCATGCCGATGCCGGTGTCCGTCACCCGGAACTGCACCCAATCCACGCCTTTGCGGCGGACGCGCCGGGCTTCCACCCGGATCAGGCCGTTTTCGGTGAACTTGCAGGCGTTGCTCAGCAGGTTGAACAGCACCTGCCGCGCGCGGGTGTGGTCCGCCAGCATGGCGCCCAGCGGCCCGGCGCAAGCCGCTTCCAGGCGATTGCCGTTCTTCTCCGCCAACGGGCGCACGGTGCTGAGCGCATCGTCCATCAGCGGCGCTACCTCCACGCTGTCAATCGACAACTCCAGCTTCCCTGCCTCGATTTTCGAAAGATCCAGCACATCGTTGATCAGCCCCAGCAGATGCCTGCCCGACGAACGAATGCGCGCGAGATCCGGCAGCAGATCCTGCTGCCCGCGCTCGCAGGCCATGTCCTGCAGCATCTCGCTATACCCGATGACCGCATTCAGCGGCGTGCGCAACTCGTGGCTCATGTTCGCCAGGAAGACGCTCTTGGCGCGGTTGGCTTCTTGGGCCGCGTCCCTGGCGCGCACCAGTTCCCGTTCCACGCGTTTGAGCTCCGTCATATCCTGGGCCAGCCAGACGTAGCCTTCTAAACCTCCGGAGGCGTTGCGCATTTCGGCTGACGAGAACAGCACCGGAATGTGGCGGCCCGCCTTGGTGCGATAAGTTCGCTCGACGGCGCTGCGCCTCGCGGGGGCCTCGCGTTCCAGGATGACCTGCCCGGCCGGCCGGCCGATCAACTCTTCCTCGTCATAGCCCAGCAAGCGCAGGGCACTGGGGTTCACGCGGCGAATCTGAAGATCCGTATCCGTGACCAGCAAGGATTCTTCCATCGAATGCAGAATGTTGTCCACATACTCCTGGGACCTTTGCCGCGTCATGGAGGCGCCCAGCATGCGCGCGGCCGCGCGGAAGCTGTCGCGCTCCGCTTCGGTCCACTCGCGCTCCCGCCGGTGATCTTCGAAAGCCAGAAAGCCGAACCAGGCACCCGCCACTTCGATGGGCGCCAGAATAGCCGACTTGGCGGCCGGAGCGGGTGCACTCGCGGCGGCGTGCAACACCACTGCCTCTCCGCGGCGCAGGCTGCCCGCATGCGCGTTCCACTCCGCATCGGCGCAAGGCACGCCGGGGCGCGCCGAGCGGCTAACGCTGCCCAGCGCAGGTTCCACCCATTCGTGCAGAAGGGCGCACGGCAGACCCGGCTCTCCGGAATCGACGTAGGCCACATAAGCGCGGCTCACGCCGGCGGCCGCGCCGATCTTCGAGAGCGTCTCCGGAATGACCGTCTCCCAACCAGCCGTACTCAGGATCCGGCGCGCGGCAAAGCTCACCGAGGCCATCAGGATTCCTTTGGCTTCATTGGCTGCCCGCGCCGTCTCTTCCGCGCGTTTGCGCACGGCGATTTCGACCTGCAGAATCTCGGTCTGGTCCTCGAACAGCGTCATGATCATGCCGAAGGCTACAAAGTACTTAGGGAGATCCCAAACTACGTGATCGCCGGGAATGTTGATGTGCAGTGCCGCGCAGATTTCGGCGATGGGAAAGACTAACCCCCAGGCCAGAAAGGCGAGCGAGGTAAGTAATACTCCCGGCGTCAGACGGCGGAAGTATCGCCAATAGGTCCAGCCGGTAATAGCAAAGCCTTCAAAGAGGAGAAAATCCATGCCGGTCTCGACGTTAGTGGAAGCGCGCCCGGCGGCCCACAGACCCGGCCCGACGGCCAGCGCTGACCACGCGAGAAGACTGCCCAGACGCCGGGGCTGGCGCAGGGCCAGCCATGCGCCGGCGGTGATCGCCGTTACCAGCAGCAGCCGGTACACGATCGGGCTTTGCACTTCGTAGACCATCAATGTCCAGTACGCCAACGCCGGCGCCACGATGGCCCCCCAAAACAGCGCACGGTCCACCGAGGTGAATCGCATCTGGCAAACGGAAAGAAAGAAAGCCGAAGCGGCGGCCAGCAGCGTGGAGTAGGCCGACCAATCCGCCAGCCGCGCCGGGATCAGGCTGAAGCTGAACAGCAGCATGCCGGCGAAATGCACCACGATGCAGGCCCAACCGGTCATCCACAGGCGCGCCCGCGGATGGCGGTCGCGCATATAGATCCAGGTGAACAGGCCGACCAATATGCTCATCACCGACAGCGTGACGATGCGTTGAAATTGTGGAAACATCTTGCTTCGTCCTTAACTCGCTAATGCATCGAGCAGCGCCGCGTCCTGTTCACCCGGTTTAGAAGCGCCGGCGCGCGCTCCATCAATCGCGGCCAAGTCTCCAGGGAGCCGGACGGTGAAAATCGACCCCCGCCCCAATTCACTTTCCACGCTTAAAGAGCCGCCCATCATCTGGCAGAGCCGACGGCTGATGGCCAAGCCCAGCCCGGTGCCCCCGTATTTGCGGGTGGTGGACGCGTCCGCCTGCATGAACGGGCGGTACAGCCTTTCGATCTGTTCCCGGCTCATGCCAATGCCGGTATCCGCCACGCGAAACTCCACCCAATTTGCGCTTTCGCCGCGAATCCTTTTGGCCTCTAGCCGGATCACGCCCCGTTCGGTAAACTTGGAAGCGTTGCTCAGCAGGTTGATGAGCACCTGCCGGGTGCGGGTCTGATCCGCTACCATATGGCCCAGCCCCTCGTCGCAGGCCATCTCCAGGCGATTGGCGTTCTTTTCCACCAGGGGCTCAACCGTACTGACCACCTCGCGGATCATGGGGCCGGCCGCGAATCTCTCGGTCGACAACTGCACTTTGCCGGCCTCGATCTTCGATAGATCGAGGATGTCGTTGATCAAGCCGAGCAAATGTTTGCCGGCCGTTTTGATGCGGCGCAAATCCACCAGCATGTCCTGTTCGTTGCGCTCCTCGGCAATCTCCTGCAGCATCTCGCTGTAGCCGATCACGGCATTGAGCGGCGTGCGCAATTCGTGACTCATATTGGCCACGAACTCGCTCTTCGCGCGGTTGGCCGCTTCGGCGGCTTCCTTGGCATGCAGCATTTCGTCTTCGGCACGCTTGCGGTCTGAGATGTCGCGCGCGATACCCAGCAGGCCGACCAGCCGGCCGCCTTTACGCATGGACTGCAGGCTCACCTCCACCGGCGTACGCCGGCCGTCCAGGGCAGTGAGTTCCCATTCCTGGTTGGGATAGGGTCCGCCCAGCGCGACGCGGTGAGCCACCTCGCCGATCTTCTCCTGCCACAACGGCGGGAGCAAACGGGCCAGCGGCAGCCCCATAGCTTCCTTAGGCGTGTAGCCCAGAATGCGTTCTCCGGCCTGGTTCAGCGAGGTGAGCGTCTGATCCAGATCCAAGGTGAAAATTATGTCGTTGGCATGCTCCACCAGATTCTGATACCGCTGCTCCAACATGGACTGGCGCTGCAACACGACCACCCAGGCCAGCCCGGCCAATATCGCGACCGCCAAAATGCCAAGCGCCGCCAGCGCCTTAGGGACAGTCCACCAGGGCGGCTGCCGTACGACCTTCACGTCGCCGGCCGATTGCACGAGCAGGCGGAAAGCCTGGTTATGGTCCTCGTTGTCTTTTCCAGACACACAGATTCCGGACACGTGCAAGATGCTGCCTACGGGCGGCGGATCCGGGCCAGGGGCGCCGCGCGGCCGGCGGATGACAGCGCTGAAAACCGCGCGCCCTTTTTCTATAACCAAAGTCTCACTATCGGCCAGAATCGACTTTCCCAATAGGCGTCCCTCAATCGACACCGGCAGAGAATCGTAATCGCCCGTGAGGAACTGTTGAGCGGTGACCGGAATCGGCGTCTGTGGCGCCTGGCTTCCTATGCGCCGGCAAACGGCGTCCTCCAGCGTCAGCGCGTATTCCGAGACGCGCGGGAAACCCACCACATCCAGGCGATCGCCAGGCTGGAATGCCGTTGCGTCCGCGGATTCGACGCGCAATCCGCTGCGGCCGTCGGAGACGTAGATGGTCCGCACATTTTGCAAAGTCACCGTGCCCTGCACCCGGATGCGGTGTCCCTGCGACCGTTGCGGTGCGAAACGCGCGACCGTGTCCAGCGCTGCGACCGGCTTAGCGAAGGGATCGCCGGGCGTCTTCAGCGCCTGGACTTGACTCAAATCGGGCACATAAAGCAAGATGCCCAGCAGTTGCAGCTTGTTATTGAATATGGCGCCGCAGGCGCCGCGAATACGAACTTCCGCATCCACGAATTGGGTGGGGACGGGACCGCGAATGCCCGGCACCAGCGCTTTCAGCCGTCCGCCGGGTACGGCCACATCGAGCGTCAGGAGCTCCCCGAGAAGCTTGACTTGGCGTACGATGCCTTGCGTTTCCACCCACTGGCTATCTTCGGCCGAGGAGATCATCCGTTCGAGCGAAGGCCGCTTGGGTTCCGGGAGCGGCGCGGTGCCGATAACGCGGTAGCGGGGTTTGCCGATCTGGGGTGCGAAATCCGGAATCTCCGTGACGCCGTCCATTTCGACAAGCTGCCCGGCGCGAAGGGGTGGCGCACCCTTCGGCAGGTTCACCCAGGTCCCGGCCGTCGCGTCTTCGACGAAGAGGTCGGGTGTTTCGCCGTTCATGAAAGCATCCCGTCCCAGGAAACTGGGGCCCGTCGGGCTGTAGTAGGTGACCACCGCCCGGACGTGTACGGGATAGCCGTGCGCGGCTTGCGCCGCGGTGAGTTGGCGGATCTGGGCGATGCGCGTGAGCACCGGCAGGGCGCTCCCGGATTCGGCAGACTGGCCGCGGACGGGCGCGGCGGCGAGGACGCACGCCAGTAGCGCCGCAAAATGCGTGATCAGGATGCGATCGGTGTGCGATCCCGGAAGTGGTTGCGGAACTGTCAAAATGATGCCTTCACGCGGGTTTGCGGCTGGAGAATAGCCAGCCGTTAAGCGGGGCCGCGTTATCGCCTGCGTCCATCTTGGGCTGCGGGAGGGGGTGGGAGCAATACTATCGGAAGTTTAGCTTGGGTACTAGGTGGGCTATGCAGGAGCCTGTTTGGTTGTGGCTGAGCCGCGATCGTCACGGAGCGGTGGGATTTGGCTTCTTGCTCGGAGCTTTTGTTGAAAACAAAGGGTTAGTTGGGTTCGTATGGTAATCGCTATGCAAATTTCAAAGAGCTTGGGCCGCGACAGCGCTACCCGAGGAAAGCGTAGCATGGCGGCCATGTGATTTCGGTTGAGGGATTGGCTGGGGTGTTTGTTTTCAACGCGGGTGTGGAGGCGCGGGTCTGGAGACCCGCCGCAGACCTGGAGGTCTGCCCCACGGCCTGCGGCGGGCCGCGTTCCACAAGGTTATTTCGTCACCGTCAAGTTGGCATACGCGGCGACACTCGCGGGCGCCGCATCGACTCTCACGGTGATGTAGTCAGACGGCGTAACAGTCGCCGTGTAGTGAATGTCGTCCTGACAGTTTTTGTCATTGTCAGTCCAAACGCCGTCCCGATAGCCGCCCGGACAAAACGACGATTGCGCTGCTTGGGTTCACGGTACGTGTTGACGGCGAAATATGCGGCCGTGTCCGCCCGATTCAGTCTTCCGGCAACCGCTTGCCGCACTTCGGGTGCGAGTTCATCCGGGTGGAAATAAACTTTAAGGGTGAAGTGGCGGCTGGCCAGTTCATCCGAGGTCATCGGCTGACCGGTGAAGGAGTAGGTTACCTCATAGGCCGCCGTGACCCGCTGGGCGGTGCTGGCGGACGGGCAGAACATGGACCCACCCGGGTCCCGAGAGGCAAGCTCAGCGCAGTAGTTCGCGCCGGCTGTATGCTGGATGCCGGCCGGAACGCTTACCAGCCTAATTCCTTCGAAACGGATGGTCCCGGGGTCAGAGTTTGCCGGAATGTAGGCGATGTGCGTTAAGAGCTGCGCTGCTGTGGTTTCCGGCTGCGGAGCCTTGGCGATGGCTTCGACGGATGCAGCGGCACGCAGCGACGGAACGAGCAGTCCTCCACATAGAAGGGCTCCCAGACGGATTCGGCTAACTGTAAGTTGAAACATTTTATCTCTTCCTCTAAATGGGAAGGCGAGAAATCCGCTCACCGGCGATCACGGAGGCAGCGGCGCTGAAGCGCCGCGCCGGCTAAAGCCCGCCCTCCAAAGCCTGCGCACGCGCGATCACGGAAGAGTAAAATGATGGAGTCGTGGGAACCGAACCCTCGCCGGTTGAACTGACCCGCATGCTCCAGGCCTGGGGCGAGGGAGATGCGTCCGTGCTGGAACGTCTGACGCCGATCGTGTATGCGGAATTGCACCGGATCGCACGGCGGAACCTGGCGCAAGAACGCGAAGGCCATTTGCTGCAACCGACCGCGCTGGTGAACGAAGCGTTCGTTCGCCTGCTGGGCGAGGCGCCGGTCGAGTGGGCCAACCGCGCGCATTTTTTCGGCTTCTCGGCACGTCTGATGCGGCAGATCCTGATCGACTTCGCGCGCGCGCAGGGGACCGCGAAGCGTGGGCATCGCAGTCCCCACGTGGGCCTATCGGCGGCCGGCGATGTCATGGTGGGCCAATCCGATCCGATCGACTTGATCGATCTGGATCAGGCCCTCGACGATCTGGCGCAACTCGACGCGCGCCAGGCGCAGCTGGTGGAATTGCGGTATTTCGGCGGCCTGGAGAACGCCGAGATCGCGGTTGTGCTGGGCATTTCCGAGCCTACCGTGGTGCGGGAGTGGCGCGTGGCGCGGGCGTGGCTTTTTGACCGGCTGCAATCGCTCGAAGGACCACGGTTCTCCGATCGCCTGATGCGCCTATATTTATGACTCCGGAAATTTACCGCCAAGCCAGCGAGTTATTCGAGCGGCTGCGCAGGCTTCCCGCGGGCGATCTCACGTCCGCGCTGGAGGCCGCCTGCGGCGGCCATGCGGAACTGCGCGCGCAAGTGATGCGGTTGATCGAGGCGGATCGCAACGCGCAGCGCAGTTTTCTGGAAGGGCGCGCCGTGGAAGACGCGGCCATGCTGCTGGCGCCGCTCCCGCCGCTCACGCCGGAAACTCCCGCACTGCCCGCTGACGGAATCGTGATTGGAAATTACCGGTTGGGCAAGCAAATCGGAGCGGGGGGGATGGGCGTCGTCTACGAGGGGCTGGACCTGCACCTGGAGCGCCGCGTGGCGGTCAAAATTCTGCCCGTGACGGCCGCCGCGGAAGGTGCGGAGCGTATCCGGCGCTTCCAACGGGAGGCGCGCGCCGCCTCGACGCTGAATCATCCAAACATCGTCTCTATCTTCGATGCGGACTTCGCGCAAGGCTATCACTATATCGCCATGGAGTTCGTGGAGGGCAAGACGCTGCGCCAGTTGGCGGGGCCACCATCGCCGCTGCTCGATAGCCAGACTATTCTCGACTGGATTGGACAGACGGCCTCGGCGCTGAGCGCGGCGCACGCGGCGGGCATTGTGCATCGGGATATCAAGCCCGAGAACATTATGGTGCGGCCCGACGGCTTTGTGAAAGTGCTGGATTTCGGACTGGCTAAGCTGCGTGAACCTCCGAGTAACGCGGCGAGCGAGCCGGACTTCCCGACGCGCCCCGGCAATCTGGCGGGCACCATTCAGTATCTTTCCCCGGAACAAGTCCTGGGTGAACCGGCGGGGCCGCGGAGCGACCTGTTCAGCCTCGGAGTGGTGGCTTATGAACTGGCTACCCGAGTGCGTCCGTTCGACGGGCCCACGGATGGCGCGGTGTTCAACGCCATTCTGCACCGCGTACCGCCGCTGCCGTCCGCCATACGTCCATCGCTAGGCGCGGGACTGGACGGGCTGATCATCCAGGCACTGGAGAAAGACCCGGAATTGCGTTTCCAAACCGCCGGCGACCTGCGCAGTTCGTGCCGGCGCATCACCCGCGACCATATCGTGAGGTCGGCTGAAGTGTCCTCTGCCCCACTATCCGTGGTTGCGCATCCGACGGCGCCGGCACTTCCGCCAGCCACCAGGACAGGCAGGGCGGGCAGCGTTGCCAAACTCGCGATCCGCCTGGCGTTCCTGATTCTGCTTTTGGTTTGCGCATGGCTTTACATCGCGCTCCACAGCCGGAACCGGTTGGAGTCCGCGCCGAATTCGACGCAGGCCTCGCTGTTGACCGCATTGCCGGGTTATCAGATTCATCCCAGCCTGTCGCCCGACGGCAGAAAACTGGCATTCGTTTGGAATGGGAACAGCGACAACTACGATATTTACGTGAAAGCCATCGACAATGAGGAGACGCCCCGGCGGCTGACCTCAAACGAGGCGGAGGATCTGAATCCGGCGTGGTCGCCGGATAGCAGCCAAATCGCGTTTCTGCGCGTATCGCCGAACAGGAAAGAGATATTCGTGATCCCCGCGGAGGGAGGGCCTGAGCGCAAGATTGCGGAAATCACGCCGCTGGCCGTTCCCTGGACGCAGGAGGCGTCCACCATGCGGCGGACGGCCGGCCCGGCGTGGTCGCCCGATGGCCAGACGCTGGCGGTTACCGATCGCTGCGAGGCGCAGGGCTCCTCCGACTGCATCTACCTGCTTTCTCTGGACGGATCGCGGCAGCGGATCACATCCGGCGCGGCCCTGGGCGACTATAGCCCGACGTTCTCCCCGGACGGGAAGCAAATCGCATTTCTGCGAACCGTGGCCGACATCGGCATTGCGGATATCTATACGCAGGCCGTGAATGAAAAATCCGCACGCCGCCTGACGTCGGATAACAAGCACGCGGTGGCCCTGGCCTGGTCGGTCAATCATCGAATCTATTTCATTTCGAATCGAACCGGACCGATCCTGCCGTGGAGTATCACGGATACCGGTGGCGAAGCGCGGCTGGTCGCGGGCATGGCAGGGGAGGTGTTTTTCCTTTCGGCGGCAGCGCGCGTTAACGAGATTGCCTATGCTCAGTCTTACCGCAATACCAATATCTGGCGGACGAACCTGACGGCGCGGGGGGCTCCTTCTGAGTTACTAATCGGTTCATCGCGTGTTAATCACAGTCCTCAATACTCCGCGGACGGCAGCCGGATCGCTTTCATTTCCGATCGTTCGGGCGGCCCGGAAGTGTGGGTGGCGAAGTCAGACGGCTCGGAGCAGCGCCGCCTGACAATCTCCGCCTCGGTGAGATCCATCGGTTCGCCAAACTGGTCGCCGGATGGAAAGCAGCTCGTGTATGATTCGGTGCTTTCGGGGCGTTCCGAGATTTATCTGATGAACGTGGACGGCACGAATCAAAGGCAGTTCACCACGGATCCCTGGGAAGACATGATGCCAACCTGGTCGGCCGACGGACGCTTCATTTATTACGTCGCGCGGCGGAATGGCAGGCTGTCTCTGTGGAAGGAGTCGGTTGACGGCGGCGGGAACCCGATCCACATCGTGGACGACGTGTTCTCCGACGGACTGGAGTCCCCGGATGGCCAGCGTGTGTTCTTTTCGCGGTCCACGCCGGGGATTTGGGAAGCGCCATCGAACGGTGGGGCCGTCCGGCTCATCCCGGAACTGGCGGGCGTGGTGGACAGCCGGCATTGCTTTGTGGATCGGACGGGCATCTATTTCCTGGCGCATGAGTTGCCGCCGTGGGAGATCCGTTACTTCGACTTTGCGACGCGCCGAGTTTCGCCGGTGGCGCGCATATTCGAGGACATTGGAATTCTATACGCGCAGTCTTTCGGTTTCACCGGACGGGCGGTGGATGCTGCATGCGCAGGTGGATCAGATCGGCAGCGAGATTGCCATGCTGAGCAATCCGCAGTGAAGCGGGTCTGGAGACCCGCTGCAGGACTGGAGTCCTGCCCCACACACAGAACGATGCTGCAGCTGGGCTGAAGCCCCGCGCCGGCTAAAGCCCGCCCTCCAAACTTCGTCGGAAGCAGCGAAGGTTCTAACAGCTTGTAATACAGACGCTACTTGATTTCCAGGATTTCCTTTTCTTTGGCTTTGGCGGCCTGGTCGATTTTATCCATATAGACATTGGTCGTCTTCTGGATCTCGTCGTGGGCGCGCTTGTCGTCGTCCTCGGTGATTTTTTTGTCCTTGAGCAGGGCCTTGACCGCCTCGTTGCCGTCGCGGCGGATATTGCGCACCGATACGCGATGGTGTTCGGCGACGCCGTGCAGACGTTTGACGAATTCCTTGCGGCGCTCTTCGGTGAGGGGCGGGATAGGCAGCCGGATCATCTTGCCGTCATTGGCCGGATTCAGGCCCAGATCGGAGACCCGGATGGCCTTTTCGATCGGGCCGATTTGCGAAGCATCCCAGGGTGTGATGGTGATCATGCTGGGCTCGGGAACATGCAGCGTGGCCACCTGGTTCAAGGGCGAGGGCGTGCCATAATAATCCACCCGAATGTGATCGAGAAGGCTCAGCGTGGCGCGTCCGGTGCGAATGGTGGCCATCTCGTGCTGCAGGTCGCCGATGGCCTTCTCCATGCGCGTTTTCACGTGATTCTCAACATCCTTAATCGACTGGAAAGCGGGCCCTGCGGGGGCCGCGGTGTGTTCGGTTTTCATAAGTGGCCTAGTGAATGAGCGTACCGATTGGCTCGCCCATCGACATACGCATTATATTGCCGCTCGTGTTCAAATTGAAAACAATAATCGGAAGTTTGTTGTCCCGGCACATGGCGATAGACGTGGCATCCATCACCGCCAGCGATTTGGACAGGACTTCCAGGTACGAAACCTCACGGTACATCACGGCATCGGGGAACCGCAAGGGGTCCTTGTCGTAAACGCCGTCTACGCGGGTGGCCTTAGCGATGACTTGGGCGTGGATTTCCAAGGCGCGCAGGGTCGCGGCAGTGTCGGTGGAGAAGTAGGGATTCGAGGTGCCGGCGGCGAACACGCAGACGCGGCCCTTTTCCAGGTGGCGAATGGCGCGGCGGCGGATATAGGGCTCGGCCACTTCGTGCATTTCGATGGCGCTCATCACCCGGGTATACACGCCGATCTGTTCGAGAGCGTCCTGCAGCGCCAGGGAATTGATGACGGTGGCCAGCATGCCCATGTGATCGGCGGTCACGCGGTCCATTTTCTGGGCGGCGGCAGCCACACCGCGGAAAATATTGCCGCCTCCCACGACCAATCCGATCTGTACGCCGACGGCGGCTACCTCGGCTACCTCGGCCGCCAATTCCTTGACGACGGCGGCGTTGATGCCGAAAGGCGCCCCTCCGGCCAGCGCTTCGCCGCTGAGCTTGAGCAGGATGCGCTTATACTGCGCCACTCGACTCAGGCGACCCTTCGGCGCCGGCTTCGATCGCGGCTATATCGCCCACCTTGTAGCGGATGAACCGCGAAACAGTGATGTTTTCGCCCAGATTAGCGATTCTGGTCTTGATCAACTGGCCTACGGTGAGGGTGGCTTCCTTGACGAAGGGCTGCTCGAGCAGGCACACCTCTTCGTAGTATTTCGCCAGCCGCCCTTCGACGATGCGGTCGATGACGTTGGCGGGTTTACCTTTGAGATCGTCGCGGCCGCGCTGGATCTCGCGCTCCTTTTCGAGCGCGTCGCCGGGGACATCCTCTTTGCGGATGTACTTCGGATCGGCGGCGGCGATATGCATGGCGATATCGTGCACCAGTTCCTGGAAGACGGCGTTGCGCGCCACGAAATCCGATTCGCAGTTGACTTCCACCAGCACGCCGAGCTGGCCGCCGGAATGGATGTAGCTGCCGATGAGGCCCTGCTTGGTCACGCGCGTGGCCTTTTTGTGCGCGGACGCGATGCCGCGCTTCCGCAAGATTATTTCGGCATTGCCGATGTCACCGCCGGCCTCAATCAGCGCGCTCTTGCATTCCATCATGCCGGCGCCGGTACGGTCACGGAGTTGCTTTACGAGTTGAGCGGGAATATCCGCCATAATCCTTTCCTAAACGGGTTGTGGGTGGTGGGTTGTCGGTGGTGGCAAACGCTTCAACCGTATGCGGTGAGTGGGCAACGACCTACCACCAACAACCCAAAACCTTCTTAGTGTCCGCTTTCCGTCACCACTGCCTCGGGTTCCGGTTCAGCGGTTTCCGAAGCGGGGCCCTTGCGCGACGCCGGCGGCGGTTCCTCTTCCATCAGAGATTCCGCCATGATTTTCTCCGCATACTTGGGATCCACGTATTCCGTATATTCGGGCACCTCTTCGACCGGGGTCTCATCGGTGACGATCTTTTCGGACGTGAATTCCTGCTCGCTGGCGAGCGCGCGGCCTTCCACCACCGAGTCCGCGATCTTGCTGGCGAACAGCCGGATGGCGCGCAAAGCGTCGTCATTGCCGGGTATTACGTAGTCCACCTCGTCGGGATCGCAGTTGGTATCGACGATGGCCACCACCGGGATACCCAGGCGGCGCGCTTCCTTGACCGCGATGGCTTCCTTGTTCGAATCGATCACGAACAAGAGATCGGGCAGGCCGGGCATATCCTTTATGCCCTGCAGGTTCGAATCCAGGTGCTTGCGTTCCCGCTCCAGCCGGATGATTTCCTTCTTAGGCCGGCCGGTGTAACCACCTTCCACGCTGGCCATGCCTTCAAGTTCCTTGAGCCGCTTGATGGACTTCTGCACGGTGGCCATGTTGGTGAGCAGACCGCCCAGCCAGCGCTGATTCACGAAGAACATCTGGCAGCGGCGGGCTTCCTCGGCGATGGCCTCTTGCGCCTGCCGCTTGGTGCCCACGAACAGCACGTTCTTGCCCTGAGCGGCCATTTCGCCCACGAAGCGGGCGGCATCCTTGAACATCTTCAAGGTTTTTTGCAGGTCGATTATGTAAATTCCGTTGCGTTCGCCGAAGATGTATTCCTTCATCTTCGGATTCCAGCGCTTGGTCTGGTGCCCGAAGTGAACACCGGCTTCGAGCAATTCCTTCATCGATATTGCGGGCGTAGACTACCTCCTAAATGATCCGTGCCCAAGCCACGCGCGCGGTCCAAAGCGAGATTTACGCGCGGAACCCGGGCACACCAACTGCAATCAACAAACTCGCGCAAAACGGAGCGCCTCGCGCCGCTCGAATCTGCGGACTCTCCTAAATGGCAGCGCGAAACCGCGCCCCTTTGCGCTTCAGACATTACCGCTTGGAGAACTGGAATCGCTTGCGCGCGCCCTTTTGGCCGTACTTCTTGCGCTCGTGCTGGCGGGGGTCGCGGGTCAAGAATCCGAGCTTCTTGAGCCGGGACCGCAGCTCCAGATTAAACTCACACAACGCGCGGGCGATTCCATGACGAGCGGCGCCGGCTTGGCCCGAGATACCTCCACCGTCGATCCGCATCAGGATGTCGAACTTGTCGGCCGTCTCGGTCGCCAGCAGGGGCTGGCGCACGGAGGCGCGGGCGGCTTCGGTGGGGAAGTAAGACTCGAAAGACCTGCCGTTAATGGTAAAGTCCCCTTTGCCGGGCCGAAGAATCACACGAGCCACCGATTCCTTACGGCGGCCGGTACCGATATATTGAACTGTGCTTGCTGCCACTAAATAAACCTTTCGCTATTTGAGAGCGCTATTTCAGAGCCAGGACGGTGGGCTTCTGCGCCGCATGCGGATGCTTGTCACCCGCATAAACCTTCAGCTTGCGATACATCTGCTTGCCAAGCTTGGTCTTGGGGAGCATGCCCTGAATAGCCTCTTCGATCATACGGGCGGGCCGCGTGGCGCGCACGCGCCGCGCACTGGTTTCCACCAGCCCGCCGGGATATCCCGTGAAATGCCGGTAGACCTTGTTGTCGTCTTTCCGGCCGGTAAGCCGCACTTTGGCGGCGTTGACGACCACTACGTGATCGCCAGTATCCAGAAACGGGGTAAAGATCGCCTTATGCTTGCCCATCAGGAGCATGGCGGCTTTGCTGGCGAGCTTGCCGAGAACCACATCTTCGGCGTCCAGCACATGCCACTGGCGTACTATCCCGTTCTTGGAGGGGAACTGCGTACTCATTGACACACACGTCTCCACTTCGTACGTTCAAAACATTTAGATTAGCGGGCCGGAGGGGTGGATGTCAAATGGCCCGCCACGCCGACCCTGGGTGGAAGTGGAAAAGGCGAGAGCGCAGACGGACGGCCGCATGGCCGCCACGCTGCCGTTAATGTGCCGAAGGAAAACTGAAATAGCGGTTACTGCCGGCGGATCCGCCGAATTCAACGATAATGAAGTCCGCGGTTGACGGGGTTCCCTTCAGCATCGGCCCCATAGGAGCCGTTGCTGAATTAACCGAAATAGTGCTTGGGCCGATCTCAGACGTAAAGTCCAATTGGTATCCGGCATTATTGAACATTTGCAGTGAAAAGATCCCCGATCCGCCATTCAGTTTCAGCGCTGCAGTAGCAGTGTTGGCGATTACACCATTTATGTTTTGCGACGGAGCTTTGACTTCGAGACCTATGGGACCGGAAAAAGTCGCGGAAGAAATGTTATGCGCGCCGGCGCCGGAATCGATGAGCATGCCCCATCCGGTCGCAGTAGTGCCGGCTACCTGTGATCCATCAAACGAACTGTTGCTGTATATGCCGCCGAGTGAATTGAGATAAGTATTTAAATTCGAGAAATGACCGTTACCGTTATAAGCGTTGTTGAGGTATTGAATTTCCACGCCCCACCCGCTATTCCGGTACAGCACGACGTTCACAAAATCCGAGTCGTGCGGGCCGCGGAAAGTCCAGCCGTCGCCTCCATTGAAAGCAGATTTGATGTTACTGAAAAAGCCTTCCAAATCGTCTTGCGGATCGGCAAGTGCGGAATCGACGCCCCACTCGGTATAGATACCGGAAGCACCGGCATTTTGCACGATCACATCGCTGAACGTCAAACCATGACCGTACAGACGGATGCCAAAGCTCGCTTTCGATTGGCCGCTCTTGTTACCGTCCAGAGTACAGCCGGATATCCTGCTGTGAAACAGCCCGTAGGCGGAGTTGGTTTCGGTGAGCGACGCAAAATTCACCTGGCTCACCATATCGCGATTGGAACCGGCCAACAGCGTCAGCGTCGATACACCGCTGCCCGCACAGATCAATTGACCGATGCCGGTCTGATCGGATGTTGAGTCTGTAAAAAAGATGCCCGCCGTCTGGTGCGAGCCTGGACCGTAGCGGAGGGTTTGCCCCTTCCCGATCACGATCACGGAGGCTGTCTTATAAATGCCGTCGACTGCCTCGATGATACTCGCCTTGCTGTTCAGGGCCGCGATAAATGCCGCGGAGTCGTCCGTAATGCCGTCCCCGCGCGCCCCGTAGTCCTTCACCCGAACGACACCGCCGGGCCCGGAAGGCCTGTTCAGATCGATCATGCTCCCGCGGGTCGCGTCGCTCGTGGCAACGGACGAGCCGGCCAGTGGCTCGGGAGACTGTGCCATGTCATGGCTTGCTGCAAAAGTGATGCAGCCCACCACGACTATACCCATCAGGCGGTTTCTCATACAACGACCTCTTATCTAAAACGGCAGTTTGCCCGAAAAACTTGAGTACCGCGTGTTCGATTCTCACGGGATAAAGTTGCCGCGGGGAGAATTAAGCCCGTCTCGACGCCGCCAGGCAGGGGGCAAGCGATGCCGGCTATTCAAGCCACGCGCAAAGCATGCAACTCTGCCAGCGGCTCTTCAAACGAGCTCGAGCAGCTTGCGCCAATCGCGTTGCGGCTCGCCGCCGATGATGGTCCCATCCCCGATTGCGCTATTCCAGGCGGGATCTCGGGCCGGGAGCGGCACCGACGGTACGATTATTGCAGCTCTTCGGCCCGCATCTGTAATATCACCTTTCGGCGAGTGCGCGGCCGCATCAACCAAGCCTCTTAGACAAGCCTCTTAGATAGGGTGGCCGCACCCTGCGCAGAAATGCGAGCCGCTCGAAATCGGCTTTCCGCAATGGGCACAGAAACCTTCCGGCGGATTCGGAGACGGGAGCTGGTTCGGCGGCGGAGGGTCGGCTTTTTGGCGGTTCATCAGAAAGTAAACCAATGCCCCGATGAGAATCAGCGGAAGGAACAGGCCGAACAGGCCGCCAAAGGGCAAGCACCCAAGGCATCCGAAGCCTCGCAATCTTCGCAAACCCATGCAGCCGGTAACCTCCTCAATGAACCTCGAATTGTATCAAAACCCGCCATAACTGCATGCGCGGCATCTATCCGGTCAAGCGCGGGATCTATCCATGATCTAGCCGTGCAGGCTGGGCACTCTGGTCCCCTGCCGCAACTCCGCCGTGCTGAATCGGGGCCAGTTGAAGCCGTAGAAGGCCACAATTATGAAGCATAGCGACGGCACGATGAACCCGCGGGACATATCATACTTGTCCGCCACGTACCCCATCAGTTTGGGCAGGATAGCCCCACCCATGATCGCCATGACGATAAAAGCCGACGCCTTCTTCGCGCGCGCGCCGAGCCCGAAGATCCCCAACGCAAAGATGGTGGGGAACATGATCGACATGAAGAAGTAGCTCAAGAATACGCAAGCCACCGACACCCAGCCCAGCTTGCAGAAAACCAGCAGAGTGGCGGCCACGTTCAATGCGCCATAGATCCCCAGAACCTTATGCGGGGCGAATTTCCTTAACAGGCCGGCGCCACTGAAACGCCCGGCGAGGAAACACACTAACCCGATGGACGCAATGTTCGACGCACCCTTGTTGCTGAGACCGAGGGCACCGTTCACGCCGGTCTCGAACCAGCCGGAAAGCCACTTATGCAGGAAGGTGGCATGCCCGGAGACGCTGCCCAGCGCGGTCTGCCACGAACCAGGAATGGGAGGCACCTCGGAGGTCATGTAATTGATGAAGAAACTGAATATGCCGGCCTGCGCGGCGACATAGAAGAACTGCGCGACCACCGCCATCACGAAATGCGGGTGCGACCAGATAGAACGCGAGGCGCCCGGCGCGGCGTCGTCCAGGTGGTAATCGTCCTTGGTTTTGATATCGGGAATATCGGCGAAGTAGAAGACGATGGCCAGCACGGCCACAATGACGGCGATGGCCGCATAGGGGATATAGAGGGTCTGGCTCCCCGTGCTGTGGCCTGCCGCGTCCTTGGAATAGAAATATACGCTTCCCACAATAGGCCCAAGGATCCAGCCCACGCCGTTGCACGACTGGGCGAGGTTGATGCGGGTGGCCGCGAATCGTCTGTCTCCGAGTACCGTCGTGTAAGGATTGGCGATGGTTTCGAGAAAGGTGAGACCGGTGGCGATCACGCAGACCCCTGCCAAAAAACCGACGAAGGCCGCGTTGGGCGAGACCCGCCCTTCGTGGACCATGGCGTTGATGTGCGTAGCCGGGATGAACCACAGCCCGCCTGCCGCCACAAGCAGCAGCCCGGCGATGATGCCGCCCTTGTACCCCAGGCGGGTCGCCAGCCATCCGGCCGGCAGAGACATCAGGAAGTAGCCGAGATAGTGCGCGAACTGCACCCAGGCGGACTGGGACTTAGTCAAGCTCAGCTCCTCCTGGAAGTGCTTGTCCATCACGTCGATCATCCCGTTGCAAACACCCCACAGGAGGAACAGCGAGCAAACCAGAATGAAGGTGAACGCCAGGTTCCTTCCGTCATCCGTGATGAAGAGTGTTCTCTTATTGTCCGTCATGATTTGTAGGCGGGCCCCTCCGCCGCACGCAAGGCCATACGCCGGGCATGGAAGGCCGCCTGATCGACGCGCACGGCGATCTCCGCCGAACTATAGCGATGTGCGGAACGAAAACTGATTTTCTGCTCCGGCGTGGCGGAAGCCGCGTCGAACATCCAAAGCCACCGCCGAAAAGCCGCGCACTCTTCCTCGGCGGGAAATAATCTGGCGTTCCAGAGGGTGCGCTCCTTTTCGGGTGTCCCGTGGTCCCAAACGGTCGATGGCGGCACGCCGGCAGCCAGCAGCCATTCCGCCAGCGGTTGTCCGCAAAAGGTCGCATTCTCCGTCAGGGAGCGCTTGAAGGTGTCGTCTACGCCGCAGCAGCGGATGAACCACACCTTGCCGCCCTCGCGGCTGGCGCCCTCGGAAACATCGAGGCAGGCTCCCGCGGGCAAATCGAGAGGATCGAGAACGTCCACGCCGACGACCACCGAGCGGCGCTGCAGGCGAAGAGGCGCGCGCAGGCGGCAACCTTCTACCCAGACTTCGTGGCCGGAGATCGCGCCGTCGCCCTGCACCTCATTATTGATGTCCAGAATCGCGGCCGGCGGCGGCGCTCCCAAGTCCTCGGTGATAAGTTCCAGGCCACTTGAGATCAACTGGCTGCTGGATCCGAAATGCAGGAAACTGCACTGGGTGAGCCTTTGGACGTGGAATGGGATGGGCCGTAGTTCGGCGAACAAGCTCTCCAGAGCCGCCTCGCTGAGCGACGATCTGCTGGACCGCGCCGTCTTCAGGTAGTGGGCCAGCGTCGCATGCGTTCCCAGCGCGCAGCAGATCTCGCGATAGAGGTCGATGCCATGCGAAAGCATCGCGGCACGTGCCGGCGGATTTCGGAACGCGCGCAGGAGGGCTACCGCGGAGCTCGCATCCAGGCTCATGATGCCAACATCGAGCACCGACCGGCCGTCGGCACCGATGGCCCCAGATTCGGCTTGGGTGCGCACGTCCGGCTTCTGCAAATAAATCCGAACGGAGCCATCCGGGTTGGGGCACAGCACGCCGTGACGG
Source organism: Bryobacterales bacterium (assembly GCA_963818855.1). Classification (GTDB taxonomy): domain Bacteria; phylum Acidobacteriota; class Terriglobia; order Bryobacterales; family Bryobacteraceae; genus Bog-159. Next base: position 99,423 of record CAWFUH010000006.1, read on the forward strand.
GCGGCGTCTGCCGGGGATGCCGCCGCCCCGAGCGCGGTAATTCCAGAGCAGGGGAATGCGACGACCGACGGGTCGAAGCGGATCAGCGCGTCTCCCGCGGCGACCACCACCTGGCCGGCGCCGCGCGCGCCCGCGGGAAGCGCAAGGAAGGCGGGCACCAGCCGGTCGAACAGCGTGCATCCCGAGGACGGGCGGGCGGCATCCGGAAGCGGAATGAAGATCTTCCCGCAGGGCGAATAAGCCGGCAGGCGCCGGGAATCGCCGCCGGCGTGTACGATCAGTATGCGCAGACGGGCGAGGATGGCCTCCGCCTGCCGAACATCGCCCGGGTCGCCGCCCGGCTGCGACTCGCGATCGAGCACCTCGGCCAGGCAACGGATGGTGCTGCCGCCGCTCCCGATGCGGCGGCCATCCAGGTCCGGAATCACCAGGCAGTCCCGCACCTGCGCCAGCCGTCCCATCTCGCGGCGGATCCGAATCTGATCCTCATAAGCCGCCGCCTGCCGCGCATTGGCGGCGGTGACGATCAGGTAATCCCAAAGTCCGGGGGATTCCGGTAGAGTGGTGCTCACTGTGGTCTTCGTGTGGACTCGCGCGCCACAATCGACGGCTCGATCATGACGCTTTTCGGCTGCGGCGCGACCTTTGCTTCGATCAGTGACAACACCAGTTTCCCGGCGCGTTCGCCGATGGCCCGGCTCTGTTGGTCCACGCTCGAAAGGGGCACGCGCAGGGACTTGTCAAAATGGAGATTACCACAGCCGATCACGGCAATATCGTCGGGGACGCGTACTCCGGCTTCAAGGATGGCATCGATCACTCCGATCGCGATCGGGTCGTTGTAACAGAACACGCCATCGGGTTGTGGGTTCAGCGCCAGCAGCTTCTTCATAGCCTCATTGCCGCTGAGCCAGCTATCCACATCGGTCGAGCGTCCCGCCACCACGTAGCCCTGGAACTGACTCAGATCGTGGTGCGCGAGGGCCTGATGATAACCCTCCAGGCGCCCCACCGCCGTGCTGGTACTGAGGCCGCGAATGTGCGCGATTCTGCGGCACCCGACCGATATCAGGTGCTCGGTCGCCAGACGGCCGACCGCGATATCGTCCACCCCCACAAAATTGGCAGGCATCCCCATAAAAGCGCGATCGAGGAGCACGTAGGGAACCTTCTGCTCTTCAATCCGCCGGAAGCTCTCGACGGTCCACTGCGTGGAGGCAATCATCAGCGCATCCAGACGGCGGCTGAGCAAGCGCTTGATCTCCTGCCGTTCCAGGTCCGGGTCCCCCTGCGAGGAGGAGATCAACAGACTATAATTTTTGCGGCGCAGCACGTCGGACAGACCGGTCGCCACATCCGCGAAAAACGGGTGCATCAGGTCCGGAACAATCAAGCCGGCCGAGTAGCTGCGGCCCGTGACCAGCGCCCGCGCGGCCATATTGGGCTGGTAGTTCAATTCCTTAATACGCTTGAGGACGCGTTGGCGGGTCTCTTCTCCGATATCGCTGTGGTTGCGAATGACCTTCGAAACCGTTACCACGGACAGCCCAAGTTCCCGGGCGATGTCCTTCATTGTGACTGCCATCTTTGCCATTATGTGCCCTGGCGCGATGTGCCCTGGTGCGGACTCTCCATGGTTGAATAAAGCACAGCGTCGCGAGGCTGTCAACGATAGCTGAAACGTTAAAGGAAAGCCGGAAAGCCAGGCAGGCGCCTTCAAGTCCGAGCCGGTTCCGTGAAATGAAGCACATTTTTGGGCGCGACAACGACGGATTGCCTCCCACGCTCCTTGACACGCCGTGGACCCATTAGTATACTTCCACTATCTCGCAAAGTTAACGATACAGTCATCGTCGTTCACTAATGATGCACGATGATGGGGGATACCCGGTTTCGCGGTCCTGGTTGGCGACCGCCCGCAGGCATGCTTGGAAGACAAGAGTCTGCGAATTAAGGAGACACAATGGCAACGTTAGCCAGAGTTCCAAGGTTTTGGCGTTCCAGCTTCGCCGCTTTTTTGATGATTTTCGCCCTCTGGGCTGTCGCCCAGCCGGCCGCTGCCCAGGAGGCTTCGGCCACGGTCAATGGAGTGGTCACCGATCCGTCCGGGGCGGCAATTCCCGAAGCGCACGTTAGCCTGACCAACGTGAATACGGCCGTGGTGCGTACTACGGTGGCCAATAGCGGCGGCGCCTACGCCTTCCTCAACGTCGTTCCCGGCGTTTACACTTTGGAAGCCAGCGCCACGGGCTTTTCCAGGGTGACGCAATCGGCCGTCACGCTGGAGGTGAACCAGACGGCTACGTTCGACTTTCATCTGAAGATCGGCGAAAGCCAGCAGAGCGTAACGGTGGAAGCCGTCGCCGCCGGCGTGGAAGCATCCACGGCGGAGTTGGGCACGGTCGTCGGCACGCAGCAAGTCACCGACCTTCCCCTGAACGGACGCAACTTCACGGAACTGCTGACCATCACCCCGGGCGTGGCCAACATCAACCGCGACCAGAGTGGCACGGGAGCCGGTGCTGGCGGAGGCGGGTTCGCAGGCGCTGCGATCGGCGTGGCTTCGTTCCCTTCGATCAATGGCGCGCGGGTCCGCAGCAATTTGTACAGCCTGGACGGAATCAACGACCTGAATACCTTCCTGACCACTTACAACTTTGCACCCATCATCGACGATATTCAGGAGTTCAAGACCCAGGGCCATAACGACCTGGCCGAATACGGCGGCGTCATGGGCGGCATCGTCAATGTCGTCAGCAAATCCGGTACGAACCAGTATCACGGCACGGTGTGGGAATTTCTGCGCAATGCGGACCTGGATGCGCGCGGGTTCTTCAACGCCGCGCTCCCGCCTCTTCGGCAGAACCAGTTTGGAGCGGCCATCGGCGGTCCGATCTGGATTCCCAAAGTCTATAACGGTAAAAACCACACCTTCTTTTATGCCGCTTACGAAGGATACAGGCAGCATCAATCCACCGAAGGCGGCGCACTCGGGCCGACAGCCGCGGAACGAAACGGCGATTTCAGCGCGCTGCTGACGCAATCCAATCCCACGATTCTTTACGACCCTTACAGCACGACGTACAACGGAACCGCGTATTCCCGCACTCCCATTCCGGGCAACATACTCCCGGCGAGTGAGATCAGTCCGATCGCGCAGTTATATCAGACGCTCGTTCCGCAGGCCGGCGCGCTGATCAACGGAAACAACATCTACATACCGGAAAGGCAAGTCATCACCAATGACACCGGACAGATCCGCGCCGACCAGTACATTGGGAATTCGGACCAGTTGATGTTCCGGTACAGTCAGTACGAGGAATCCGAGTTGCTTCCAGCCAGCGTGATCGGCTTGGATAACGACGATATTTACGGGCGCAACTTCGCCATCCATGAGACTCACACATTCAGCCCTACCTCGATCCTGGAAGCGTACTTTGGCCGCAATTTCGGATTCGACAATGAAGTCGCCGCGGTCCAGGGCCAGAATGCGGCCTTCCTCAATCAGTTGAACACGCTGGGTGTGTCCTCGACTTTCGAAACCCTCAATGGCAAACAATACGCGCCGATGCTGAGCAGTATTTCGGGCTATCTGGCCTGGCCGAATTCGGCATTGCAGGGCACCACCCTGGCCAACGTCTGGCAGTTTGGCGGCACCTTCTCGAAGATCATCAGCAAGCACACCATCAAAGTCGGCGCGGATATTGAGTCGAACTACTTCCACTCGCCGATCGGGTACAACACCGAGTCGTTCGGGCAGGCGCAAACCGCGGGCCTTGGCACAGACCAGGGCCAGGGCGGCAATTCGTGGGCGTCCCTGTTGCTGGGAGCTCCGGGTGGCGCCGCGCTCCGCAACGTCAATGAAGTGGCGCAGGGCGGGTGGATGGATGCCGCTTTCATTCAGGATCAGTGGAAAGCCACTCCCAGGCTGACTGTGAATGTCGGATTGCGCTACGACCTCAGACTCTGGCCGATCTACGGCGCGGGCAAGGATCTATACACGGGTAACGCCAATGCCGTCACGGGACAGTACATTCTGACGGCTATTCCGCCGAATTGTTCGGCCAGCGTGGGGGCGCCCTGCCTGCCCAACGGGACCTTCGCGGGAGTCCCCAGTTCCGGCGATACGGTTTCGCAATACCCCGATCCGTACGGGCCGGGCGTGCTGCCCCCACACGTTACCGTGGCGGGATCGAATCACGCGATTCTCAAAAACGACTTTGGGGATTGGTCCGGCAGGTTGGGTCTGGCGTACCGGCTTACCGACAAGATGGTGCTGCGTGCGGGGTATGGACGTTTCTACGACATGTGGGGAGGAATCACCCAATTATCCCAGAATTTCGGCGGGAATTGGCCCGCGGTGGCAACCATCAACAACCCATCGCTGAATCAGAATAAAGTGACTTCGGGCATGGCCGATCCGTTGAGTCTCGGCAGCGGCGGCGGCCTCGTCTATCCAGTTTCCACATTCTCCGAGGTGAGCCAATGGATGGTGGACCCGAATTTCAAATCGCCGTATATGGACCAGTGGAACTTCGGTATCCAGCGGGAACTGCCATCCAACATTGTGGCGGATGTGAACTACGTGGGTTCCGTGGGCCGGCGGCTGGATTGGGGACCGGTACAGAATGTCGCGCCTCCGGGTCCGGGCGATGTGGCTCCGCGCCAGCCGTTCCCGTACATGCTGCCGCAGTGGTTCGACCAGAGCGTGGGCGCGAGCCGGTACAATGCGCTGCAGGTTTCGGTCAGAAAACGGGCCAGCCAGAATCTGGCGTTTCAGTTGTCCTACACGCTGTCGAAGGCGATCGACGATGAGTGCGGCATAGGGTCGAACTGCAACGCGCAAAACGTCTACGACCGCACGGCGGATGTGGCGTTGTCCGATACCAACCAGACCAACAACTTCACCGCTGCGTTCACCGTGCAATCGCCCTTTGGGAAACCGGGCACCGGCGGCAACAAAGTTGTCAACCTGCTGGCTGGCGGATGGGCGCTCAACGGCATCTTGAGCCTACACTCGGGACTGCCCTACACCGTTGTGTCCGATACTGCAATCTTGAACAACGGCGGTTATAACAACGAACGGGCGAACCTGGTGGGCAATCCGAATTCCGGAGCCGGAACCATAGCTCAATGGTTCAACGTTTCAGCCTTCGCGGATCCGGCGCCCTACACATACGGTAACTCGAAGCCCAATGCCTGGGTGACTGATTGGGGCAGGAACCTGGATCTATCTTTGTTCCGCCAGTTCCATATCGGTGAAGCCAGGTACTTTGAATTTCGAGCGGAAGCCTATAACGTTTTTAATAGTACTATCTTCGGCTACCCGAACAGCAATATAGACAACGTGAACGCCGGGCAGGTGACATCCGCTGCACCTGCCACCTTACCGCGTCAATTGCAAATGGGCTTGAAGTTCTACTTCTAAGCGTGGGGCAGGACTCCAGTCCTGCGGCGGGTCTCCAGACCCGTCCATTGGCGGGACGTGGACGTCCCGCGCAGGCGTGGACGCCTGCCCCACTTTGCTTCCTCTGCCTGACCTTATGTGGCGCAACCGGGGAGCCGGTGTCCTTACCCGTTTTCGTGGATGTTACGGCGAAAGCGCGGATCGCCTTTCAGCTTCTTTCCTCCCGCACGCCGCAGAAATACCTGATTGAATCGATGCCCGGCGGGGTCGCCATGTTCGACTATGACGGAGACGGTTTCGAGGACCTCTTCTTCGTGAACGGCGCGCGTCTCCAAAGTCCGATGCCTCCGGGCGCCGCACCCGACAAATCCGATCCGAAATATTGGAACCGGCTGTACCACAACAACGGCGACGGCACCTTCACCGACGTCACCGAGAAGGCCGGACTGCAAGGCCACGACTACGGCATGGGAGTTGCGGTCGGAGACTATGACAACGACGGGCGCCCGGATCTGTACGTCACCAATTTCGGACGTAATATTCTGTACCACAACAACGGCGATGGCACCTTCACCGATGTGACCGAAAAGGCGGGCGTGGCCGGAGGCGGGTGGTCATCGAGCGCACTCTTTGTGGACTACGACCGCGATGGATACCTGGATCTCTTCGTAGCCCGCTACCTGGATTGGGATTTTTCGAAGAACATGCCGTGCGGCGCACCCGAACGCGGTCAGCCTGCGTACTGTCATCCCGATGTTTTCAAGTCCGCCACTTACCTGCTCTATCACAACAACCGGGATGGCACATTCACCGATGTTAGTACGAAATCCGGTATTGCCGCCGCGCCGGGAAGGGGCCTCGGCAGCGCGTTCAACGATTACGACCAGGACGGGTGGCCGGATATTCTGGTGGCTAACGATGCCATTGCGGAGCAGTTGTTCCACAATAATCGCAACGGCACGTTTTCAGAAGTTGGTCTGCCGGCCGGTCTGGCCTACGATGAAGACGGGCACGCCTTCTCAGGCATGGGCGTGGCCTTCGAGGATTACGACAACGACGGCTGGCCGGACGTCTTCATCGATGACCTGGCCAACCAGAAGTACGCTCTGTTTCGTAACGTGAAAGGATCCCTCCATTATGTGTCGAGCACCACCGGAGTAGCCCGCATGACCATGTCACACTCGGGCTGGGGAACGGGCCTTATCGACTATGACAACGACGGCTGGAAAGACCTGTTTGTGGCTCAAGGGCACGTTATGGATAACATCCAGTACTTCCAGGGCAATGTCCGGTATCTTGAGCCATTGATGTTACTGCGCAATGTGCAAGGGCGTTTCGATGATGTATCCGCGCGCAGCGGTGAGCCGTTCCGGACGGTGCAGGCAGCCCGCGGCACAGCCTTTGGCGATCTCGATAACGACGGTCAGATCGACATTGCGGTTAGTTGCCTCGACGGGAAGCCAATGGTTCTTCGGAATCAAGGAAGTGCGAACCACTGGCTGACGATTAACACGGTTGGAACGGCGAGTAATCGCGATGGCATCGGCGCACGTCTCCATCTGGTGAGTGAGTCCGGAACAAGTCAATACGCTACCGTCACAACTGGCGGCAGTTACTTCTCTGCCAGTGACAAGCGCGTGCACTTCGGATTGGGCCGGGATCGATCCATACGGTCGCTGGAGATAGTCTGGCCCAGCGGAGCCGTCCAGACTTTGCATAATCTCGGAGTGGACCGCATCCTGACCGTCCGGGAGCCGTCCGGGGGAGCCAAATAGCGTGGCGCGCTGGCTGCCCGTCATAGCAGTGCTGGCGGCATGCGCGTGGGTGGTCCGCGCGGTCGTGCCGCCGGGACCAATCCGTTTCCAGGACATCGCCGCGACGGCCGGGGTCCACTTCGTCACCGAAAACTGTCCCACTCCAGAGAAGCATCAACCCGAAACCATGCCGGCCGGGGTTGCCTTACTCGATTACGATGGCGACGGCCTGCTCGACATCTACCTGGTGAACGGCGCCGACATGCCTTCGTTGGTAAAGACCGGGCCGAAATACTACAATCGCCTTTTTCATAATAACGGCAACGGCACCTTCACCGATGTCACCGAACGCGCCGGCGTGGCAGGGACCGGTTATGGCATGGGCGTGGCGGTGGGCGACTACGACAACGACGGGCGCCCTGATATTTTCCTTGCGAACGTAAGCGGGAATCAACTCTTCCACAACAATGGCGACGGTACATTTACCGACGTCACGGCGAAGGCGGGAGTCGGCGGCCGCAAAATGTGGGCGATCTCGGCCGGTTGGTTCGATTACAACAACGATGGATTGCTCGATCTCTTCGTTTCCAACTACTGCCGCTGGGATCCCCAACATGAGCCCGTCTGCATGGGAATCAATGGGCGGGGCTATTGCCATCCCAAGAGCTTCGCGCCGCTTCCGAATACGCTCTATCGCAACAACGGGGACGGCACCTTCACGGATGTTTCGGCCGAAACCGGTATTTCCGCAGTCGAGGGAAAGGGTATGGGTGTGGTTTTCGCCGATTACGACGGCGACGGGTTCATGGACGTTTTCGTGGCTAACGATAACAGCCCGAACCTGCTGTTCCACAACCTGGGCGGCAAGAAATTCGAGGAGGTCGCGTTCACTGCCGGGGTGGCGTACAACGAGGATGGAAACCAACTGGCGGGCATGGGCGCCGACTTTCGCGATCTGGACAACGACGGGCTGCCGGACATCTGGCACACCGCCATCGAGAACGAGACGTTCCCGCTTTTCCGGAACCGCGGCGGCGGACAATTCAGCAATGTGACCCAGACCAGCCGGCTGGCGCAGTTGACGCGGGAAATGTCCGGCTGGTCGAATGGCGCCGCCGATCTGGATAACGACGGTTGGAAAGATTTATTCGTGGCGCGCGGCAATGTGATGGACGACATCGACGCCGTATCGAAACATTTTCACTACGCCGAACCGAACGCGGTTTTCCGCAATCGGGGCAACGGGCAGTTCGAAGATGTGAGTGGCGGCGCCGGCGCGGATTTCACTCGCGCAGCGCCCCACCGCGGGCTGGCGTATGGCGATCTCGACAACGATGGACGCATCGATTTGGTGGTGACTCAACTGCGCGGCCCGGTCCAGGTGTTCCACAACATTTCGGAAAACCACAACCACTGGCTGCTGCTGAAACTCACCGGCACAAAGAGCAACCGAATGGCGATCGGGGCGCAGATCCGCGTCACTACCGGCGATGGCCAGAGCCAATACAACGAGGTGACCACCAGCACCGGATATGCGGCATCCAGCGATCCGCGGGTACACTTCGGGCTGGGACGATTCGCGGCCGCCCGCGAGATCGAGATTCGCTGGCCTTCCGGAGTGCGCCAGTCGTTGCGCGACGTGAAAGCGGATCGGATCGTCGCCGTGACGGAGCCTTAACGCAGGACTCCAGTCCTGCGGCTGACGTCCAGGTCGGCCCGAGCGGGTCCTGGAGGACCCGCGCAGACCTGGAGGTCTGCCCCACTACGGAGTGAATTTATACTGGTATCAAAGCCCATGAAGATCGAGCTTGGTCTGGGGTTAGTTCTTAGCTATGCCTTGGCCGCCGCCGCGCAACTGCCGGAAGAGTGCAAGCCCCCGGCATCCGGCGTCCAGGCGATCCGCGAGCATCCTTCCGCCAAAGTATACGACGCGGTCGGAGCATGGTTCGCGGAGCAGGGCAAACTGGAGTGTGCGGTGGCCGCTTTCAGGGAATCCGTCCGGATGGAACCGCATTCCGCGGAAGCGCATTATGACCTTGGCGTGGCGCTGGTGCGTGCGCAGCACCTGCCGGCCGCGGCGGCCGAATTTCGTCTGGCGCTGCGCTACAAACCCGATATGGCGGCCGCCCACAACTCGCTGGGTTCCGTCTTGCTGGATCTCGACAAGCCGGGTGAAGCCGAAACCGAATTCCGGTACGCGTTGCAATTGGATCCGAATTCCGTATTTGACCTGGATCGCCTGGCGCAAGCGCTCGCCGCCGAGCGCCGCTATGCCGCCGCCATCCGCTATTGGAAACAGGCGCTGGCGCTCCAGCCCAACTCACCCGAAATAGTGTTGTCCATGGGCATCGCCGTGTATCAGGGCGGGGAAGCGAACGAATCTATCACGATCCTGGCCGCGCTAGTCAAGGCCCATCCGGAGATGAAATCGGCCCACTTCAATCTCGGCAATATCTACGCGCACGAGGGCCGGTTTCGCGAGGCCGCCGACGAGTACACCGAAGTCGTCCGCCTCGACCCGCAGGATTACGCCGCGCTGCTGGCGAAGGTGAAGGCCCTGGTCACCGTCTCTGCGTTTCAGGATGCCCTGGCGGACGCGCAGGAATACGTGCGCCGCAAAGCCGGCCGACCCCGAAGGCCATTTGATGCTCGGCTCTGTCTACAGAGGTTTGGGCGAATATTCGCCCGCGGAAGCAGAACTCAAACGGGCCGTGGCCGAGCTCCCCAACGACGCGCAGGCGCACTACGAACTGGGTTTCGTGCTGGCGCGAAACGATCGGCCGAAGGAGGCGCTCCCGCATCTGCAAAAAGCGGTGGCCCTCAATCCGACCGATTCATCCGCCCAATTCCAGCTGGCGGCGGTTCTACGTGCGCTGGGTGACGACGCCAAGGCGCGCGAGGCCGTAGATCGATTCAAAGCCAGCAAATCGGACGAATTCAAGGTGAACCAGTTGGCCGCCAAGGGCAACCAGGCTAACGAGCTGCTGCTCGCCGGCCAACCGGCGCAGGCCGCGGATGTCTATCGCCAGATGCTCGAAATCGAACCCGGCAATGCACGCACCGAGTACAACCTGGCGCTGGCTCTCGAAGCGGCGCACGATCCTAAGGGCGAACGGGAGGCGCTGGAACGCGCGACGCGCATCGATCCGAAGCTGGCGGTGGTGCAGGGCGAACTGGGCCGGCTCGATATGGCCGCCGGCAATACTGCGGAGGCTGAAAAGCGGCTCGCCGCCGCGATTGCCGACGACCCACAACTCGTCTCGGCACTCGGCAATCTCGGCGTGATTCGCGCTATCCAGGGGCGCAACGAAGAGGCTGAGAAGTTGTTTCGCCAAGCCATTGAAGACGATCCGAACTACGCCCAAGGGCATCTCAATCTTGGGTTGATTCTTGCCCAGCAGCAGAAGTTCACCGATGCGGAAACGGAGCTCGACAGCGCCATGAAGCTGGCGCATGAGGATGTAGCTACGCTCGCCGCCGCCGGAAAGGTAAAGGCCCGCCTGGGCAAGAGCGGCGATGGCATTGCGCTGTTACGCAAGGTAGTGTCGCTCCAGCCGCAATCCGCCGTCGCGCATCTAGATCTGGCGATTGCCCTGGCCGACAGCTATGATCTGCCGGGAGCGTTGGCTGAAACCGGCGAAGCCGTCCGGTTGGCGCCCGGTTCCGCCACGGCGCACTTCAACCATGGCCGCGTGCTCTTCGATCTGGGCCGCAACACCGAGGCCCAAGCTGACTTCGAATCCGCATGCCGGCTCGCTCCGCAAATGGCGGAGCCGCATTACTACCTGGCTGTGGTAGAGAAACAGGCCGGCCACTACCAGCGCGCTGTCGTGTTGCTGCAGACGGTGGTCAAGCTGCAGCCGCGCAATGTGATGGCATGGCATTTGCTGGGGCAAAGTCTCGAACACGAGTCGCAGACCCAGGCAGCTATTGCGGCCTGGAGGCAGGCCGTGGCTATCGACCCCGCCTACAGCCAGGCTTTGTGGAGTCTGGCGCACGCCATCAAGCCGTCCAATCCGGACGAAGCCGCCCGCCTGCTGGCCCGCTACGGTGAGGTGCAAAAGAATCGCCGCATCGTGGATCAAGCCGGTACCCTGGCCAACGACGCGCGCGCGGCCAGCGAGGCGCATGACTGGCCGGAGGCCATCCGCCAGCTTAGACAGGCCATCGTGGTCTGCGGCACTTGCGTTATGCAGGCGGATCTGCACAAGAATCTGGGTCTCGTCGATTGCCAGACGGGCGATATCGACGATGGGGAAAAAGAACTTCGCCTGGCGCAGGCTTCTAAATCGGCCGACCCCGATATCGCGCGGGCTCTTACGCTCATCTCACAGGCCCGTGCGCAACGCAGTTCGTCGCAGCCCGGGAAGGCGCGCTGATGCGCCGCCCGCCGCGCCGCGTTGCGTTGCTGATCGCCGGGGCCGCCGTCCTGGTCCTGGCTTTGCCGCTCCTTCCGCAGATGATTTCCTCCGGCGCCACCGATCAGCCCGTGCATCCGCTGCCGCCCGGCATGAGGGCTCCGGCCGTCGATTTCCGCGATCTCGCCGCGCAGGCCGGCCTCACCGCCGTGGCCGTATCCGGTGAACTGGACCAGACCTACGTGGTCGAAAACACGGGAACCGGCGTGGCCATCTTCGACTACGATAACGACGGCTTGCCGGACATATTTCTGGTCCAGGGCGATCGGCTGAAGCCGGGTCCAGTGCCTCTCACGCCGCACCTCTATCACAACCTCGGCGGGCTGCGCTTCGAGGACGTCACCGCGAAAGCCGGCATCGGGCACCTCGGCTGGGGACAGGGCGTGTGCGCCGGCGATGCCGATAACGACGGCCATGTGGATCTGTTCATCGGCCAATGGGGCCACAACGTATTCCTGCACAACATGGGCGACGGTACGTTCCGCGATGAGACCCGCGCGCGCGGCCTGGACCGGCCCGCCTCGCGTTGGAGCACCGGCTGCGCCTTCATCGACTATGATCGCGACGGTTGGCTCGACCTGGTGGTCGCCAATTATATCGATTTCAACGCCCAGGAGACTCCCAAGCCGCGCGACCGCAGCGGCTGTAATTGGAAGGGCGTTCCCGTGCCCTGTGGCCCGCGCGGTCTGAAGGGCGAAACCATGACTCTGTACCACAACGACGGTCACGGTCATTTCACTGACGTGACCAAACAGGCCGGCGTCGAGACCCCGCGCGAATATTACGGCTTCACCGTTTTGACCGGCGACTTCGACAACGACGGATGGCCCGACTTCTACGTGACTTGCGATTCCACGCCGAGTCTGTACTTCCACAACAAGCGCAATGGGACGTTCGAAGAGACCGGCCTCATCACCGGCCTGGCTGTGAATGAGGATGGCCGCGAACAGGCGGGCATGGGCGCGACGGCCGCCGATTACGACGGCGACGGCTTTCTCGACATCTTCAAAACCAACTTCTCAAGCGACATCAATACGCTCTATCGCAACATGGGCGACGGGACTTTCAGCGACGTCACCAGCCGCGCCGGCCTGGCCGTGCACACCCAGTACGTGAAATGGGGCGCCGCCTTCCTGGATGTCGACAATGACGGTTGGAAGGATCTCTTCATCGCGGATGGGCACGTCTACCCCTTCATCGAAAAGTACACGCTCGGCGAGGAGTTTCACCAGCCTCGCCAGCTTTTCTGGAACAGGGGTGACGGCCAGTTCTTCGATATGTCCACAACCGCGGGGCCCGGTATTACGGCGAAGCATTCCTCGCGCGGCATCGCGGTCGGGGACCTGGATAACGATGGATCCCAGGAGATCGTGGTGGTCAATCTTTTTGAACCGCCTTCGCTGTTGAAGAATTTCGGACCGCGGGGCAACGCTCTACTGGTGCGGGCCGTGACGGCATCCGGACGTGATGCGGTCGGCGCACGCATCACGGTGACCGCGGGGCATCGTAAACAGATCGATGAAGTGCGCAGCGGCGGCTATCATATCTCCCAGGGCGACTTTCGGGTGCACTTCGGCGTGGGCGCCGCGGTTAAGGCCGACGTCGGCATCCGTTGGCCGCAGGGCGCGATCGAGACTCTCAAGGACGTGGACGCTAACCAGTGGATCGTAGTGCGCGAGGGAAAGGGAATTGTCGAGCGCCACCACTTCTAGGCGCTGTTAGACTATCCATCAGGTTATTCGTGGGGCAGGACTCCAGTCCTGCGGCCGACGTCCACGTCGGCCCGAGCGGGTCCTGGAGGACCCGCGCAGACCTGGAGGTCTGCCCCACTTCAACGATAACTGTTGCGATTTTATTGGGTGGATGCTATAGTTCTGTCGGTACCTTCATGCGCATCCCCGCCATCCTGCTTCTCAGCCTGTTCACCACCGCGTCCGCCCAGACGCCGAATGCCGACGATGTGATTTGGGAGAAGGCCGTCCACAAGTTCGACGCCGCGCGCGCCGCGCTTGTCCGCCAGGTCGATCAGACGGGGCAGACCGGTGCGTTCCGCCCCAACTGGGAATCCCTCAAGCACTACCAAGTTCCCACCTGGTATCAGGACGCCAAGTTCGGCATCTTCCTCCACTGGGGCGTCTACTCGGTGCCGGCGTTTGGCAACGAATGGTATCCGCGCAATATGTATCAGCAAGGCTCGCCGGAGTTCGCCCATCACGTCGCCACCTACGGTCCGCAAACAAAATTCGGGTACAAAGATTTCGTTCCCATGTTCAAGGCCGAGAAGTTCGACGCCAAAGCGTGGGCCGATCTGTTCCGGAGGGCCGGCGCGAAGTATGTGGTGCCAGTCGCCGAGCACCACGACGGATTCGCGATGTATAACTCGGACCTGAGCGACTGGTGCGCCGCCAAAATGGGCCCCCACCGGGACACCACCGGCGAACTGGCGCAGGCCGTGCGCGCCGCGGGCCTACATTTCGGGGTCTCCAGCCATCGCGCCGAGCACTACTTCTTCCTGAATACCGGCCGGGAAATCGACTCGGATGTTCGCGACCCCGCATTCGCCGCCTTCTACGGACCCGCGCACGTCGGCGTGACCGACAAGAACCAACTGCACTGGCAGGGCGGCCATCCCGACCCTGCGTATCTGGACGATTGGATGGCCCGTGTGGCCGAGCTGGTAAACAAGTATCAACCTGAGATTGTTTGGTTCGACTGGTGGATCGAGACTAAGGAGTTTGCGCCGTACCTGCAGCGTATGGCGGCGTTCTATTACAACGATGCCGCCCGCCGCGGCTCAACCGCCGCCATCAATTACAAACTTGAATCGTTTCCTCCTGAAGCCGCCGTATTGGATATCGAGCGCGGCCAGTCGGACCAGATTCGGCCGCGGTTCTGGCAGACGGACACTTCGGTGAGTATCAAGTCATGGGGATACATCGACCACGATACGTTCCGTTCGCCGGAATCGCTGGTCCAGCAACTCGTCGACATCGTCAGCAAGAATGGCGCTCTGCTACTGAATGTGGGGCCCAGATCAGACGGCACCATTCCCGAACAGGCGCAGAATGTATTGCTGGCCATGGGCCGGTGGCTCACCGTCAACGGCGAAGCGATTTACAGCACAAGGCCCTGGAAGATCTCCGGCGAGGGGCCCACGAAAGTCGTGGGCGGTTCATTCCACGACACGGCTACGAAACCCTATACCAGCCAGGATATCCGGTTCACTACCCGCGGCGGTCTGCTATATGCCACCACGTTAGGCTGGCCTGCCGACGGCAAAATCAGAATCCAGTCCCTGGGCAGAGGGTCCCAGGTGATGCCATCGGAAATCGCCGGCGTTCAATTGCTCGGCTCCCGCGATAAACTGAAATGGACGCGCGATAATGCGGGTTTGGAGATCGAGATGCCCGCGCAGCGAACGGGAGAATTTGCCTGGGTGTTTAAGATCGAGCCTGCCGGCCGGAAACGGAGTGCCGGCAGTCCCGCGGATTGACTGAAGTAAGCTCTCCAGGTTACGATTGTTAACGATTACTTTAACGTTAATTAGGCCGATACCCCTTTATGAAGCAGAACGCCGACGTACGAATCGAACGCAGTATCGGCCACGACGACCTGATCGTCATCGCGGGCGCGGGCGGCTTCATCGCGGGCGGGCTCACCCGGTACTTTCACGATCTGGGCTACACCCGCATTCGAGCCATCGACCGCAAGCCCGTACCGGAGTGGTATCAGAGGGTGCCCGGCGTAGAATGCCTATCCCTGGATCTCAGCGAGAAGGATAACGCTATCCGGGCCGTCCAAGGCGCCGTAGAGGTCTACAACCTGGCCGCCGACATGGGTGGCATGGGTTTCATCGAGCACTTTCGTGTCGAGTGCCTGCGCAGCATATTAATCAACACGCACTTGATTGAGGCGGCCTGGCGAGCCGGCGCACAGCGTTATTTCTTTTCGTCTTCGGCCTGCGCCTACAACACCGATCTGCAACGCGACCCGCATGTCCGCGCGCTCAAGGAATCGGATGCATACCCGGCCATGGCCGAGAGGGGTTACGGTTGGGAGAAACTCGTCTCGGAGATGTTCTGCCAGGAGTATTGGGCGGAACGGGGCCTGGAAACCCACTTCGCCCGCTTCCACAATATCTATGGCCCTCACGGCACCTGGTTCGGAGGCCGCGAGAAGGCCCCGGCCGCGCTCAGCCGCAAGGTAATCGAGGCCTTCGACCGCGGCGAAACCACCATCGATATCTGGGGCGATGGTTCTCAGACGCGGAGCTTTTGCTTCATCGAAGATTGCGTGCTCGGCATCGACCAGATCATGCACTGCGAGCGCCTGATTGCCACGCCCATCAATCTCGGCTCGAGCGAATTGATCTCCATCGACAATCTGGCAACCATGGTGGAATCTATTGCCGGCGTGAAGCTGCAGCACACTTACGACCTGAATGCCCCGAAAGGCGTGGCCGGGCGCAACAGCGACAACACGTTTATAAGGGAAGTGCTCGACTGGGAGCCCCACACACCCCTGCGTGTCGGCATGGAAAAAACCTACGCGTGGATCGCGCAACAGTACGCGGACCGCAAGGCCGGGAAACGCGTGGTGAGGGACTAGCGTGCAACCTCCCACCACGGTCCCGACTGCTTCGGCTGAGACGCTGCCGGAAGGCCGGCATAGCGGGGCCGAGAGCGCGGATATCGATTTCATCGCCAGCGACATCCCTCATCGCATGGCGCTCGCGGGCGGGTGGATCGACCAGCCGTTCATCTCCAGGCACAATCCGGATCCTCCCGGATCCATGGTGGTGGTGGCTCTGGAACCGGCTTGCTGGTTTATGGATCGCTGCGGCATGGCCACCAGCACGCGCCGGATCGCTACCCGCTTGTGGAACGGCGTGCTCCCGAACCGGCCCCGCGCGGATTTAGTCCGCGAGTTGTATTGGGCGGAGAATGACGGGAAGGACGAGCCATCCGGCTCGCAGGATATGATTGGCCTGGTCTATTCGGGCGTGAGCAGGCTCGACTACGATGCGGCCGTCGAAGGCGGACGATTTCCCGCGCATGTCGAATCCAACCGCGAGCCGGAGATTGCACGATGGGTGGAGCAGGTCTTCCATCTGGTTCCCATCAACCAGCGTCCCGCCGGCTACAGCCCGCTGGGCATCCGAAACCTGGAGCCCGCGTGGATCGCACAACTGGGCCAGACCGGCAAGGACTGTTTTGACGCCATCGTGAACACCGACATCCGGGGTGTGGGCGCCGCCATGAACCACTGCATGCGGTGTTGGGAACTCATTTTGCCCCATACCGTGCAGCATCCGGTGATTAACATCGATTTGAAGGGGATTCTCTCCTGGTTTCAATCGCGGTACCCTGGCGCGATGTATTCCGGATGCGGCGGCGGATACATGATCGTGGTTTCCGAGAAGCCGGTGCCAGGCTCCATGCGCGTTCGAGTGCGGGCATAGTAGTTTCCGTCAGCCGATGCGGAATGGGCGGCCGGCGTTCTCTGCCGCGCCGCGGCATCGTATGTCAATCACACACATGAAAGCGGGTTCGATCTGTGTCCATGTGTGCATCTGTGGTTTCATAGTTCTTTATGCCCTTCACGCTCGAACACAAGGCAGCGCTCGTTACCGGCGCGGGCCGCGGCATCGGCCGCGCCATCGCCGAGAAGCTCGCCGCAGCCGGCGCTGCCGTCATGATCAACGATCTCGATCCCGACCCTGCCTCCGAAACTGAGAAAGCCATCAAGCACTCCGGCGGCCTTGCCGCGCATCTCGCGGGCGATGTCACCGCCCCGGACTTTCCGCAGAAGCTCGTCGATTCCACCCTCGCTGCATTCGGCGGCCTCGACATCATCGTCAACAACGCCGGCTACACCTGGGACAACGTCATCCAGAAGACGACCGACGAACAGTACCTCGCGATGCTCAATATCCACCTGGTCGCGCCGTTCCGCATCCTGCGCGCCGCTGCCGCCTACATCCGCGAAGCCGCCAAGCGCGAGACCGTGGAAGGCCGCCGCGTCATGCGCAAGGTGGTCAACATCACTTCCATCGCCGGCACCGACGGCAACGCCGGTCAAGCTGGATATTCGTCCGGCAAAGCGGGCGTAATCGGCCTCACGAAGACCATGGCCAAGGAGTGGGGCCGCTACAATGTGAATGTGAATGCCGTCGGTTTCGGCCTGATTGAGACGCGCCTCACGCAGCCCCTCAGCGAGGCAGGCGCCACCATCGACGTGCAAGGCCGCCAGATCGCCGTCGGCGTGCAGCCCAAGATGCTCGAAACTATGAAGTCCGTTTGTCCGCTAGGTCGCGCCGGCACGCCCGAAGAAGCTGCCGGAGCCGTGCTCTTCTTCTGCTCGCCGCTTTCCGACTATGTGACCGCCGAGGTGTTAATCTGCGGCGGTGGAATGCACTTCTGATGTGCCGCTTGCTGATAGCCGATGATGACGCCCAGCAACTCGCGATTCGCAAGCTGCTGCTCGAAGCCGCCGGTCATGAGGTCACCGTTGCCGAGACTGCCCCGGAAGCCCGCCGGCTGCTCGCGGAATTGCATCCGGACGTGCTGGTGATGGATCTGTGCCTGCCGAAGCTAAGAGACGGTCTGAGCCTGATCCGCTCGGTCGGCGAGCAGAGCCTGACGGCGAAAATCATCGTGCTTTCCGGCTGGACCGAGAAGCTTTGCGATCTGCCGGAGGAAAAGCTCGTGGCGTGCGTGTTAGGCAAGCCGATCCGCAACGGCATTTTCCTCGAGGCGATCCATGCGGCAGTCGGCTAGAGAGATGCGATCGCCTCGCCGAGAGCCATCGAGACCTCGGCGATCTCGCCGTCCGTCAGCCGGTTGAAAAACGGCAGGGCCAGCGTCCGGCCAGCCGCCTGCTCGGTGACCGTTAAGTTGTGGCCCCGATCCGCGTATGCCGCGTAAAGTGCTTGCTTGTGTATCGGCGCGAAGTAGCGCCCGCAGCCGATGCCGCGATCGTTTAGCGCCTTCATGATCCGATCGCGGTCTTGCGGCGTGAACCCGTCCGCCAGGCGCACGACAAACACAAACCAGCACACGCGTCCATCGGCTATTTCGAAAACCGGGAGGGTCAGTTCAGGAACAGCGCGCAGGTGTTCGCGGTAGCAAGCCGCGCGATCCGCCCGCCGCGCCAGAATGCTGTCGAGCCGGGCCATTTGCGAGAGTCCCAGCGCGCAATTGATTTCCGATAGCCGGTAGTTATAGCCGAGCAGAGCGTGGTCGAGCCACCCATCCGCCGGCCGGCGGCCCTGATTGCGCAATGCGCGGATCGTTTCCGCAAGCTGGGGATCGCGCGTGACGACCATGCCGCCTTCGCCCGTGGTAATCGGTTTATTCGGATAAAAAGCGAAGACGCCCAATTCGCCGATCCCGCCCGCCTTTCGGCCACGATATTCCGCGCCCAGCGCCTCGCAGGCATCCTCAATCACGTGCACGCCGTGACGGCCGGCTAGCTCCATAATGGGGTCGAGATCGGCCGGACATCCGAACGTGTGCACTGCCATAATGGCGCGAGTTCTGGGTGTCATGGCGGCGGCCACATTTTCCGCGGTCAGGTTCAACGTGCGCGGATCGATGTCCACAAATACCGGCGTCGCCCGCCTGTAAAGGACCGCGTTGGCCGCGGCAATGAAAGTGAAAGACGGAAGAATCACTTCATCGCCTTCGCCGATGCCGAGCGCGGCCAGGCCGAGGTGCAATCCGGCCGTCCCCGAGGATAACGCTACCGCATATGGTACGCCCGCGTAATTGGCGGCAGCAGCTTCGAACGCTTCCTGTTTAGGGCCGATGCTGAGCCGCGGCGTGCGCAGCACCTCCACTACGGCTGCGATATCGGCCTCGCTGATATCGGGAGACGAAAGCGGAATTCTCATCGCGCTTCCACAGCCGGCGCGAGTTCGACGGCCGGCGCGCGCTTGATCAGAAGCTCTTCGCCCAGCGGCACCGATGCCAGCACCGCCGCGATTCTTTCCGCCGCGTGCCCGTCACCGTAAGGATTATCCATTCCCTTTAGCGAGCGCCGAAAATCCGCGCTGAGTGCCGTGCCGATCCGATCCAAAATCGATGCCGCATTCGCCTCGGCGTCCAGCAGATTGCGCCCGCGCTCGCGTCCGCGCTGCCGTATCCCCACGTTCACCGCGGGAAGCGCAAAGGACGCCGCCTCCATGATCCCGCTGCTGGAGTTGCCCACCAGCAGATCCACCGAGCGCAAAAGACTCCAGTAGAGGACCGGATCGAGATTGATAAATACGCGGCCATTTCCGCGCTGGCCGGCGAAAGCTTCCGCGCGCGCGATCAGCCCACGGCTGCCGGCGTCGGCATTCGGATAGCAGAACAACAGCTGCACCGGAGCGGATTCGAGCGCGCCAAACAGAGCGTCCGCTTCGCGCGTAGTATCGCGGGAAATCGTGGTGGGATGGTACGCGACCAGGGCCGTGGGCGGCTCCAGATGGATATCGAGCCTCGTCTCAACTTCCGCACGGCTCAACAAGGGACTGCGGTGCAAATGGTCGAGCGAAGGAGCGCCGGCGCGGTGCACCCGCCATTCCTCCTCGCCCATGGCGATCACGCGCGCGCGCGCCAGTTCGGTGGACGTAAAGTGCACGTGGCTGAGCTTGGTGAGCGCATTGCGAATCGCATCGTCGATGGCCCCTTCGCTGATCTCTCCGCCTTCGATGTGCGCGATTGGAATGCGCAGCGCTGTGGCTACCGCCGCGGGCGCCAGCATCTCGTAACGGTCCGCGATGAGCAGCAACAGATCGGGGCGCATCTGCCCAAGGCAATCCGCCAGGCCCAGTACCGCCACGCCGATCGTCTTGGCCATCCCCACATCGGTGTCCGAACTCAGCAGGCATTCGATGCGCCCGTCGATATGGAATCCGTCGCGCTCCACCTCGCCTGCAGTGCAGCCGAATTCGGGAGAGAGGTGCGGTCCCATTGCGATGAGTTTCAACTCAATCGCCGGATGCGCCGCCAGTTCGCGCAGGGGCCAATACAGATGGCAGTAGTCGGCCCGCGAGGTCGTAATGGCGGCGATTCTGCGCTTCATCGCACCGTGCCTCGCGCTTCCATCGCCGCGTATATGAGGGAACTGGGCCGATATTCCGGGACCATCGCGCCGACCGTCTCGATCAGTCCCGCGAGATCGCCGGCGGCCAGCAGGCAGGCGATACGAGCCATGCTCTCTTGCAGTTCGGCAGGCGCAGGACTGGGTGTCCGGATGGCAAGCCCTTCACGAACTTCGGACTCGAACATCAGATCTTCCCGCAGCTTCTCCCCTGGCCGCAGACCGATGAACTGGATTTCGATCTCGCCGGCAGGATGATCCGGCGCGGCCCCGGTTAAAGAGCGCGCGAGATCGGCAATGCGTACCGGTTCGCCAAGCTCAGGCAAAAGAATTCTCCCGTCATACTCGGCGGCGCCGGCGGCCAGGATCGCCTGCACGGTGTCGTGCAGAGATATGAAATACCGGCTCACTTCAGGATGCGTGACCGTCACTGGCCCGCCCCTGGAGATCTGCTCCAAAAAGATGGGGCCGACGCTGCCCGTGGATCCGATAACGTTGCCCAGGCGCACCGCGCTCATCCTGCATAGCCCGCTGCTGAGCGCGGCCACCGTGAGTTCCGCCACCCGCTTGGACGCGCCCATGATGCTATGCGGGTTGACCGCCTTATCGGTCGAGACCAGGACCAGCGCGCGCACGCCATGATGGATCGCCGCCTGAGCCAGGGTGTACGTACCGAGGGCATTCTCGCGCACGGCGGCCAGCGGGTTGAGTTCCAGCAGAGAGACGTGCTTAAGGGCCCCGGCGTGATACACGATCCGCGGGCGAAAACGGTCAAGCAACCTGTTGAGTAAGCCCGCGTCGGTCACACTCCCCAGGATGGCCTCGTGGGGGATTTGCGCTTCTTCCAGGCACCGGTGAATGCCGAACAAATTGTGTTCAGAGGAATCCAGCAGTACGAGGCCGGCGGGCCGGGCCGCAGCCAGCGCCTTCGCCAAGGCCGATCCAATATAGCCGCCCGCGCCGGTCACCAGCACCGCTCCACATTTCCTGCGCGCCTGCGTGAGAGTCGCGCGTGACTACTTCAGTCGCGGACGGTTGACCGGTGCGAATCGCATGAGCCACTTCTGAAGCCGTGAGTAGCGTCGGTGTCCTTACTCTTTCCACAACTACTTCACGCCGGTAAGATGAAATACGGTTCCGCAGCCCTGACCGTACTGGCAGGCAAGCGCGCCGCCCGCTGCTGTCGTGCCATAGAAGCTGCCATCGGGAGCGCTCACCAGGGCGGTAGGCGCTTCGCCTCCGAAGCTGGCAGTCAGGGAAAAGTAGAACGCATATAAGGTGTGCAGCTCGCCCGCCAGCGTCAGTTCGAAGATAGTCCCGCCTCCGAATTCCCCGCCACCAGTTGTACCCAATATGTGGCCGTTTCCGGCAACCAGGTTCGCCGGACTGCTTCCCGAGGTGGCACCGGAAAAGCTGTATAGCGTGGTCAGAGGGCCGCCCGGAGGCAATTGGAAGACCGTACCGCCGCCCGCCGCGCCGTCGGCGGAAGTCGCGCCGTAGAGGTTGCCATCCGGCGTGAGGATCAGGCTCGAAGGAGTGCCGCCATCGGCTTGCCCGGTGAAATTGTGAAGCGCAGTCAGGCTTCCGCCTTGCCATGCGAAGACTGTACCCTTTCCGCTCGACCCGCCGGCAGCCGTAATGCCGTAGAAGCTGCCGTTCTTTGCCGCGGCCAATATGGAAGGAGCCGAACCATCGGCGCCGCTAAACGAATACAGAGTCTGCAGGCCACCATCGGAGAAACGGTAGATCGTGCCTTGGCCGTTGGCGCCGGCAGCCGAGGTGGTTCCATAAAGAGCGCCGTCGGATCCCTCCACTACACCCGCCGTAGGAAACCCGCCATCATCGTGCGCCCTGAAGGCGAAGAGTTGGGTGTATGTTCCGGTTGGCGTGAACTGGAAGATGGCGCCGCAGCCGCTGGCGCCTTCCGGGTCCGGATTGCACGTGGTGGGCGAAACGAAGTACCCTCCCTGCTGGCTGGTGCCGTAAATATTGCCGTTGCTGGCCTGAAACAGCCGGTTCGGGTAGTACAAAGACGTAGCTAATGTGGTGAATGTGGTGAGCGTTCCTCCGGGCGTGATGCGAAAGGCGGTCGAGTTGGGGATGCTCCAGTCGGTGGTGCCGTAGAAGTTGCCGTCCGAGCCGAGTGTGAGGCTGTTGGGGTTCACGCCGTCCGGGCAGTAAGGGAATTGGCTGGGGCTGCTGGGGCAGAAGCCATAGATCGTCGAGAGCGGGGGGCCGATTTCGAATGGCGGGATGCTGGCGGCGCTCCCATTCGGCGTTGTCACGGTTAAAGGATACCTGCCGGCGCTCGATGGCACCTGGGCATTGATCTGACTATCCGACACCACTGTAAACGCGGCTGATGCTGTGCCGAATTGAACGCTCGTGGCCCCCGTGAGATTGGTGCCCGCCAGGGTCACTTGTGCCCCGGCCGGCGAACTGTTCGGCGTGAAGCTGGTGACAGTGGGCGATTGCGGACCGAGTTTTTGCAGCTCGAAGACGATGCCGCAATTGACGCACGGGCCCGCGGGCGAACCGCCGCCGGCCGTCGTGCCGTAGAGGTTGCCGTCGCTCCCCAGCAGGACGCTGTTCGGCGCGGCGCCTTCCTCACCCCCGGTAAGGTTGTATAAGAAGCTGAAGCCGCTGGAACCGGAAACCTCGAACACGTTCCCGAAGGTGTCGGTGCCGCCGTTCGCGGCGGTGCCATAGACGTTCCCGTCCAGGCCGGTGTGCAGGGTGTAGGGAGGGTAGCCATCGGTGTAGTCGAACCCATGCACCACGCTGAGCTGCCCTTGCGAGTCGAATTGCAGGACGCGCCCGGACCCGACGGGGTCTGAACTCATCGTGAGGTAGAAGGTTCCATCACCAGTCGTTACGAGGTTGCCCGGCCTCTGGCCCACCGCAGGTAAGATATTCCAGAGGTCTGTCGCAGCTCCGGAAGCCGTGATCCGAATCAACTCGCCACTGCCGGAGAATTGACCCTTGCCGCTGTTTGTCAATCCATAAAAGTCGCCGTTCTGAACCTGAATCAGGCTTACGAACTGGCTTCCCAAAAAACAGTCAGGGGCGGAGCAGAATGTATACAAAGTGGAAATGGCTCCTGCCGTGGTGAGCTTGAAGACGGCGACGGCCGGCGGCTGCGAGCAGCAGGAACCGTCCTGGGCGCCGGTGGTTCCATACAGGTTGCCATCCTGGCCATACAGAAGATTGGCGGGATATTGGCCGTCGGGGCCCGAGAAGCTGTAGAGCGTGCTGAAGTGCCCTTGTGCATCGATCTTGAACACCGTGCCGCAACCGGAGGGGCAGGCGCTGTTGCCGCCCTGTGTGGTTCCGTAAATCGTGCGGCCCCTGGCGATAAGGCCATTGGGTGATGCGCCATCGGCGCCGGTGAACTGATGCAGTGTTGTGAGTTCCCCATCCGTATTCAAATGGAAGACGGTCCCATAGCCGGCGCCTCCCTCCGCGGTAGCGCCGAAAAAGGAGCCATCGGAGGCCTGCACCAGGGCTACCGGATCCTGGCCGTCCTTTCCCACGAAGCTATGCCGCGTGATAATCGAATAGCTCTGGGCAAATGCCGGATTCCAGCTCGCCAGGACCAGCGCGGTAGCGCATGTTATTCGCATATTCAGAAGTAAGTATAGACCAGGCGCTCACAGCAGCAAACTTTCCCGAGAACTCCCGCGCCCCCAGTGCACCTCTCCTAGTGACCCAGGCCGCACCTCCCGCCGACACCCAAGCCACGATCGAAAACTTTCTGAAATCGTCGCGCCGCCCCGCCCTCCTCGAACCCGGCGAGCCGCTCCTGCCGCTGGCCGCCGATAATTACGCCCTCCAACTGCGCAGCTCCCGCCTGACCCTCCAGGCCTGGGACGACACGCGCAACCTGGTGCGGCGCGTGACCGGCGTCGCCCACCAATCGCGCGGCCGGCTGGAGTTGGTCGTCGAACAATTCGCCCACCGGGAAGGCCGCCTGTTCCTGGTGGACCTGGCGCGCCCCTCCAGCCAGGATTTCGAACGCCGCAGCGAACGCCTGATCTTCCGTGAGCGCTTCCGGCAGTTCCTCACCCGCCAGTTCCCCGATTGGACGCTGGCTGAGATCAGCGCCGAGCCCAACCTGGAAGCCAGCCTGTCCCCCAGTTATCCCCGCGCGTTCCTGCGCCGCGGGCAAAGCGGATGGGCCGCCATCGGCGCGCCGCCGGAAAGCGATGCCGCCGGACTGCTCACCTTCGGGCTGATCTGGCTCGATCATTTGCGCCGCCGCGAGAAGCGGGTTGCCATCGAGGGACTCGCGCTCTACGTGCCGCGCGGCCAGGAGCGCCACACCAGCCTGCGCCTGCCCTGGTTGAGCGAGGAAGCCGCGCGCTACGAATTGTTCGCCTACGACGAACACGATTTCACCGCACATATCGATCCCGCCGATTTCGGGAACGTGGATACCCGCGTAGAAGTCTGCCGTCAGCCCGCGCCCCTGGGACCGTTCGCGCCTCTGCTGGACCAGCCCGAAGTCGAGCACGTCGCCCGGCATGATGGTTCGATTAGATTGCGGGTGCGCGGCGTGGAGTTCGCACAGGCGTCGGAGAGCGGCGTGCGCTTCGGTCTCGCGCGGCGCGCCACCGCCCACCCACATCACTTGCCGGAAATAGCGCGGCTGGCGCAGGAATTGGCCGCGCGCCGCTCGCCCGCGGCCGAGGATCGCGACCACCCGCTTTACCGCCGCAATCCGGAAGCCTGGCTCGAATCGCAGGTGCGCGCGCATGTCGAGCACATCTACGCGCCCCTCCAACCCACGCCCATCTACGATCAGGTGCCCGCGTTCGCCGGCGGTGATCGCGGCGTGCTGGATCTGTTGGCCGTGGAGCGGTCCGGCCGTTTGGCCGTGCTGGAGTTGAAGGCCACCGCCGATCTGCAGCTTCCCATCCAGGCGCTGGATTACTGGCTGAGGGTAAAGTGGCACCTCGACCGCGATGAGTTCACGCCCAATGGATATTTCCCCGGCGTCCAGCTGCTACCCGAACCGCCCCGCCTGTTTCTCGTGTCGCCGGCACTCGAATTCCATCCCGCCAGCGAGATCGTTCTGAGCTTTTTCTCACCAGCCATAGACGTGCAGCGTGTGGGTGTAGGGGTAGAATGGCGTAAGGGGTTGCAAGTGATGTTCCGCCTCAGCGGAGCCGAACGCCCCTGATGCCCGATGTCAGGGCGGGCTTTAGCCCAATGCTACTTAGTTTTCGCGCAACCGAACCCGTGCATAAATTGTGGGGCGGGACTCCAGTCCTGCGGCCGACGACCACGTCGGCCTGCTCGCGTGTGGAACGGCTGGTTCCAAAGCGCGCAGGGCGGGTCCTGGAGGACCCGCGCAGACCTGGAGGTCTGCCCCACAAACTGCGTTTCCAGGAAGAGGACGCCCATCATGCTCCGGTACTTCAAACAAGCCAGATCCGCTGTTTCCTTGCTCAGTCCGCGTGACGTGCGCGAACGTGCGGATCGTCCCGTATTGGTCGGGTTGGTCGCCAACAGCGGCGCCGCATACGCCGAAATGGAAGACTTCCTAAGCCCGCCCGAAGTCTCACATGAGAAGCGCATGCAGGTGATCGAGACCGTGCACCGCGCCACTGATCCTGACATTCCTAAGAAGTTCGACCTGGTGCTGTATCAACAGGATCTGCCTTGCCCTAAGACGGCATTCCATTTCTACCGCGACGATCCCGGCCGCACGGTGCAGGAGATCGTGAAAGCGCGCGAAGATCTGGGCCTGGCCCTGGCGCGGAGTTTCTATGCTTTCCGCAAACCGGTGGTCGACCGCATCATTACCGCCGTGGCGAAGGAGAACGGCATCTTCGCGGTCGCCAGTGCGCTGCCCAACGTAATCCCCAGCGTCCTGGAATTGCCATGGGCCGTGGGAGAGTTCGCTTCCGACACTGCCTTCATCACCATGAACCAGGTGCGCATGGCATTTATGGTCGCGGCCGCCAGCGACAAAGTAGTGGGATACGACAAACAGCTTCCCGAACTGATTTCGATAGGCGCGGGCGCCTTCGGCTGGCGCGCCCTGGCTCGCGAGCTGGTGGGATTTATTCCGCTGGGCGCCGGGTTGATCCCCAAAGGCGCCATTGCCTTCGCCGCAACCTATGTGCTGGGCAAGGGCCTTGAGCACTTCCACGGAGTCGGTTACGGCTATACCCGGGCGCAGCGCCGTGACGCCTACCAGATCGCCTATGAGCGGGGCAAAAACGTGATCGGCGCCATACTGCAAAGAAAGGAAGCCTGAGTGAGGGGCGCCGCCCGCCAGCTTCTCCTCCTCTTCGCCGCCTGCTGCGCCGCTGCCCAAACGAAAGTCGATCCCGCGCGCGTGGAGCATTTGCTTCAGCGGGCGATAGTGCTCGACCTGCACGACGACACTACCCAGATGATGGTTGATGAAGGTTACGACCTTACCCAGCGGCATGCCTACGGGCAGGTGGACGTGCCCCGCATGCGCGAGGGCCACGTCACCGGTGTCTTTTTATCCATCTGGACCGATGCGGTCGGCTACACCCCGCCCGAATCCATCCGCCGCGCCCTCGACCAGATCCAAACGGTGCGGCGCGAGATCGCGCGCCATCCCGCCGAAATGGCGCTGGCCACCACCGCCGATCAAGTCCTGGCTGCCCGCAAACACGGTCAGGTCGCCATCCTGATGGGCGTCGAAGGCGGTCATATGATCGATTCCGACCTGGCCGTCTTGCACACTTACTTTGACCTGGGCGCCCGCTACCTCACTCTTACGCATACTGAGCACACGCCGTGGGCCGATACATCCAGCAAGCCTCCCTTGCACAACGGCCTTACCGATTTCGGACGGCAGGTGGTGCGCTAGATGAACCGGATGGGGATGATGGTGGACATTTCGCACGTCTCCGACAAGACGTTCTATGATGCGGTGGAGACGTCCACCGCGCCGATCATCGCGTCGCATTCCTCCTGCCGCGCGCTCGCCGATGTGCCGCGCGACATGACCGACGACATGCTGCGCGCCCTGGCTAAGAACGGCGGCGTGGTGCACATCAACTTCTTCGAAGGTTTCCTCGACCGCGGATTCACCGGTCGGATGGGCGCTCTGAAAGACGAAGAAGTGCAGCAGGACCGGATGGAGTCGCAGGCGCCCAAATTCGGCGATCGCAGCCAACTCGGCCCGGCGGTCCGCGCCATCAACGCCCAGCGCAACGAAAAGCTGGGACGGTTGCCGCTCAGCCGGCTGCTCGATCATTTCGATCATGCCGTGAAGGTGGCGGGCATCGATCACGTCGGCTTGGGATCGGACTTCGACGGCGCGGACGATCAGTTTCCCGAGGGCATGGAGGATATCTCACAAATCCCCAACCTGGTGCGCGGCCTGATGGAGCGCGGCTATTCCGATGACGACATCCTGAAGATTCTGGGCGGCAACACCCTGCGCGTCATGCGCGAAGTAGAGCGCGTAGCCGCCGGCGCTAGGCAAGATCCCAGATTCTGATCGCGGCTGTGGCGATGCAAAGGCTTTCCGCGGATTGCGGCTTTGTTTTTGACTCTACAGTCGATTTCGCTGGCGCAGCAGATTGCCATCGGCGAGTACGCCGTGCCTACGGCCCACCAGTTCTCCCAACGGGACCACGGCCGGACCGGATGGCGCGCTCTGGTTCACGGAGCTTGATGCCCACAAGATCGGACGCATCACCACGGCCGGGGACATTACCGAGTATCCCGCTGATAGCCGCCTGCCGTGGGGTATCGTCGACGGAATTATAACCGGACATATAAAACGTATCACCACGGACGGAAATGTTACCGCTACGTACCCCGTACTGAGCCCGGCGCCCAGTCCTACGGGATCACGTTGGCGCCGGATGGTGCGCCGTGGTTCGCCGAGTACGAAGCAACAAGATTCGTCGGATGACCGCCGCTGGAGTGTGCACGGAGTATCGCGTCGCCTCCACGTTTAGGGGGCGTACGCGATTAACGCGGGACCGGCTGGGGCCCTTTGGTTCACGGAAATTCACGGCAACCGGATCGGCCGCATCACTACTGCGGGCGTGGTCTCCGAGTACCTGTTCCTACCACCCCTAGCGCGCCCACTTGGATTACCGTGGGGCCGGACGGCGCGCTCTGGTTCACTCCGGTGGTGCGCGTCGCCCTCGCAGGCAAAGACTCTGCCTCCTGTCTTCGTGTCGAACGTGACCTGCAGTCGTCTAAAGGTGTCGTATTTTCGGCGGCTAGATAATCACTCTTCGACCAGAAGGATGTAGAATATGCCCGCCCGAACGGCCAGCCCATCCTGCTCGATCTGCACATCCCGGACGGCGCCGGCCCGTTCCCCGCTGCCATTTCTCATCCATGGCGGCGGTTTCGATGAAGGCAGCAAGAGCACCAACGTCCGGCCTTTGGTTCGAGCCGCCCACAGACGCATGGTTCTTTGGTTCAGCATCGACTACCGGCTCGCGCCGGCCGTGCATTTTCCCCAGGCGATGGACGATCGATCGGCGCGATAATCCCGAGCGGTTTAACATGGCACCATCAACCGGCACGCGGCGCACGGCGGCGGCATTCATTTCTTCGGCGTGGAGCAACTGGATCAGGCCGGCCTGGCCAAACTGATGGCGCTGGCGTCCATTGCCGCTGTCGACCAGGGCGTGCCGCCATTTCTCGTCATTCACGGGACGCCCTGCGAGCTGATCGCTATCGGGGGGCGGCCACGCCAGGAGCGGCTGGCGTGCGCCGGAAATGCGGCACTGGAAGCCGGAAATGATCGCCTGGCTCAAGAAAACACTGCAATAGCCCGGCTATAGCCCTCCTATAGCCTTGCTACAGCCGTGCTTGCCCGGCTGGCCGCCTTGTGTTGTACTGTTGCCATGAAGCCGGTCTTGTGGGCCATCCTGATCGCCGCGCCCTTGCCAGCCCAGGTACACATCGCGCAGCACGGCATCGAGTACGTCTCGGTAGAGATCAAGGGCAAACCTTTCACCCAGCTTTTCATCGGGCCGGAGACGAATAAGCCCTATCTGCACCCGCTGCGCTCGGCCAGCGGCAAGATCGTGACGCGCGGCTACCCCATGGAAGATGTGCCTGGCGAGACGCACGACCATCCGCATCATCGCGGCCTGTGGTTCTCGCACGGCGACGTGAACGGCTTCGACTTCTGGGGCAACGAGGCGCGCGGCCCCAAGTTCGGGCGCATTGTGCTGTCGAAAGTCGACGGACTGTCTGACGGCAAAGAATCCGGGACCCTTGACGCCACATTCGACTGGCGCGATCCGTCCGGCAATGTACTGTTGAGCGAAACGCGCAAAATGGTGTTTTACGGCCAGCCGAAGACCCGCACCATCGACTTCGACATTACTCTTACAGCTCGCCAGAAGGCCACGTTCGGCGATACCAAGGAGGGAACTTTCGCCATCCGCCTGGCACCCGGCTTGGAAGAACCGCACAAGGGCGCGCCCGCCCAGCCGGTCCGAACCGGCCACCTGGTAGATTCCCAAGGACGTGAAGGCGAGGAACAAGTGTGGGGTAAGCGGGCCGACTGGGCGGATTATTACGGCGTGCTCGATGGTGAGCCGCTGGGTGTCGCTATATTCGACCATCCGGCGAACCCCCGACACCCTACTTATTGGCACGCGCGCTCGTACGGGCTGTTTGCGGCGAATATTTTCGGTCTGCACGATTTTGAGAACGATAAGACCAAGAACGGCAGCCTGACTCTGGCGCCCGGCGAAACCCTGCGCTTCCGCTACCGGGTGGTGATCCATCCGGGAGATGTGCGCAGCGCACACATTGCCAAGCTGTACGGGGATTATTCGAGCGGGCGGTAGATCTCGCGCACCATCGGGACGATGGCAGTGGGCACCAGATGCTGCCACGCCTGTCCCGCGGCGACACGCCGCCGGACGTCGCTGGCCGATATGGCATCCAGTTCGGCGGGCACTTGCAGGGCGCGGATATGCCGGCGCAGATGCGCAGGCGGCTCATAGGATCCGCCGCGACAGGCGACCAGAAGATCGAATGATTCCAGGATGGAGCTGATCGCATCAGGGTAGCCGTAGTCCCAAGTGACCATACGCTCGGCTGCGTCCCGTCCGCACACAAAAGTCAACGAGACCTCCGGGCTGTAGGCGGCGCGGCATTCCTGTGCTATTTCAACGAAAAGGCCGCTATCGCTGGCGGCGGCAGCCAGGCATGGGTGGCCGGCGGTCGCCGCACGCATCATTTCAATGCGTTGCGCGAAGCTGGCGCCGTCGTAGCTCTTGTGGGGAAAAACTCGCGGCAGGACCAATACTACTGCGTCGAGTTCCGCCAAAGCGGCATCTGCCAGCGATAAGTGGGCCAGGGTGGGAGGATTGAATGTGCCGGGAAGTATTCCCACGTGGCCAAGCGGTCGGCAAGACCGACTCAGAAACTCCATGGGACCCATCTCACGCGGCACTGTCGAATCGCGCAGTCCGGTGTGGATCTTGGCACAACCGGCCCACCAGAGACACAAAAGGCGCGAGAGCTACCTCGCGCCTTCCTCGCGGCATACCTCGACTTAGGCCGCAGCCAGCAGGTCGTCGATCGACTCGACGGGGGCAATCTCGTGCCTGTCCGCGGCTTCCTGGCAATTGATGCAGTAGGCCGCCCAAGGCACCGCTTCCAGGCGCTTGGGCTTGATCTCTTCCTCGCAGTGCATGCAAACGCCGTAGCTGCCCTCGTTAATGCGGAACAAAGCTGCCCGCACGTTGCGCAGCAAATTGGCCTCGCGATCCAGGTTGCGGATCGCAAGTTCCCTTTCTCCAGCGAGTTGCACCTCATCCAGTGCGTCCGGAGTCTTTTCGATCAGGATTTCGTCGCGATTCCGCAGCCCGCCGGAAAGATCGGCTTGTTTGGCTAACAGGGTCGCCTTGTATTTTTCGAGCTCGGTTCTGTTCATGGTCTCTTCTCCTATCTTTTTTCGTTCTATCTTGCCGGGATCGTTTGCCCGACAGAAAATAGACGAAATTTCACTCTAAAAGTTTCAAAAAATCTCAGCCTCTTCGGCTCAACCTGCGCCGTCCTTGAGCTCGCTCCGGAGCGAAAACGCCACCCGAAGTGGCCTGGACGGCCCGTCATGGGAAACAACTGTAGCAATTTTTTGGCCACATTGCAAAGTCAATATATTTGGACTCAAGTACCATGACGAAAGTTACAATGAAACCTTCAACCGGCCACTCATCGGCAGCTTTTGCCCTCAAAGGCTGTACCAGTAGTGCCGAATTGCACGGCTTTTATCACGAGACGCTTGGATAAACAATAAGTTTCGTTCGGCGGGCCAAAACCGGTTCCATGACGGACAATGACGGACCGCTTCCGGTGTCAAGAAATTGAACAGTACTTTCCGTGGAGCTGTCTAGGCTAGGGCGCGACTGCCGTTTGTTCGGCTTTTGCCGCCCAGTGGAGGCCAATGCCGCCAAAGATGAAGCCGCGCGCGGTTACCGACGCGTAGCCCAGACGTTGCAGGCGGTCTGCGAACTCCTGCATGGAGATGAAAGAGCGCAGCGAATCTGGAATATAAGTGTAGATGCGCGGCCGGCCATGCAACAGTAATCCCCAGAAGCCGCCTTGCAGGTACAGATAGCCGACGTACAGTTGGCGCAGCACCGGATTCGAGGGCAGGAAGAAATCCAAAGTCACCAGCCGGCCGCCGGGGCGGGTAACGCGCGCGATCTCCTCGAGCGCGGCATTTAAGTCCGGAAAATTACGCAGGCCATATCCGATGAACACACAATCGAAAGTGTGTGCCGGAAAAGGAAGCACGGTGGCGTCGGCACATACCGCGCGAGGTATGCCGCGCCGGCGTGCCAGGCCCAGCATGCGCTCGGTGAGATCCACGGCGATCGCCGTGGCATGCGGACGATGCTTTGTCACGAGTTCGGAGAAATCGCCGGTTCCGGAGGCGAGATCCAAGACGACGGCACGCTCGGGTAGGCTGGTCCGCTCTACACCGCGCCGTTTCCATCGCCGGTCCATCCCGTAGGAGAAAATGCGCGTAATAAAGTCGTAACGCGGCGCAATGGTGCTGAACATTGCGCGCATCAGGCGCAGATCGCGCTTCTCGGCTGGTACAGGCATCAGCAGCCGAATTGTAGCACTCTCCTGGGCCGTCGGGCGGGTTCTTCGTGGCGCACCGGGCGCGGAGCAGGCCGCCTAGCGGCGCGAAGACCGGGCATTCGTGATGCGCGGCGCCTCAACTCCAACGCCGGTCGCGTATGCCCCGGCGGTGGTCATGACCGGCGCTTCCATCATCTGCATCATGGCGTACGGCGGCATGTCTTCGGCTTCCTTGAAGAAGGTCATACATTGCGCATCGCCATCGTAATCCACCCGGACCAGATCTCCTCCGCGCACCTGCTCGCTGGCGATGAGGTTGGACAAGGGATGGACCAGGCTGCGATCAATGGCCCGTTTGAGATGCCGGGCGCCATACTTCATGTCCGTGCCTTCCCGCAGCAGATAGTCTTTCGCCGGCTCGCTCACGGAGAACACAAACGGCGCGCCAGCGGCTGAATTAAAGATGCGATGCTGCAGGATGTTCAGCTCCAGACCCAGGATCTTCCGCAATTCGGATTCACCGAGGGGCCGGAAGACGACCACCTTGTCGATGCGGTTCATGAACTCCGGCGTAAATTTCCGCCGCGCCGCTTCCACGCCGGCGCGCGAGATCTTTTCATTGAGGCTTCCGTCTACCAGCCCTTCGGAACACTTACGTTCCATTTCGGAAGCCGCAAATCCCAAGTGGGGGCGCATGATGGAGTTCATTTCACTCGCGCCCAGGTTGCTGGTCATGAAGATCATGGTGCGCGAAAAATCGACGCGCCGGTTATCGCCCAGCGTCAACGTGGCTTTATCCAGAATCCCCAGCAGCAGGTTCCACAGAGAGTCGCTGGCCTTCTCGATTTCATCGAACAGCACGAAGCTCAGCTTGAACTTGTCCGTATAATACTGCTGCAAAACTTCCTGGCTCAGCAGCGGGTGAGTTTCGCGGTGTCCCAAATAACCCGGAGGCGAGCCGATCAGCTTCGCGATTTCGTGGCTGTGCTGGAACTCCGCGCAATCAATCTTGATCACCGCGCGCATATCTCCGACCAGGCTCTCCGCAGTCGCTTCGACCATGCGGGTTTTGCCCGAACCGGTCGGTCCGAGAAAGAGGAAATTGGCGATGGGCCGTCCCGGGCTCGACATGCCTGCCAGGAACGTCTGGTAAATATTTACGATCTGTTCGACCGCCTCGTCCTGTCCCACGACGCGCCGCCGCAAATCGGCGTCGAGCTTTATCGCTTCACCGCCTGTGAGCGTGGGGTTCAGCTGCTTGTTCATTCGGCCCATTGACGTATCCTCTTTTCAGCCCTCTTACTACGAGGCGCTTACAACAGGCCCAAGAGCACGTCGCGTGCCAATTTTTTGGCGCGCCTGTGGGCGTTACTTCTGTGGCTTGGAAGGACGCACTTCTACACGGCTTATCAGCGTTCGCGCCGGCATGTGCAACAGCATCGACACAATTTCGGCAACATCTTCCGACTGTATTTTCCAGGGCGCCGGGCCGGCTTGTGTACCGAATTGGGTGTCGACGCTGCCGGGCATGATATAACTCACGCGCACGTTATCGTACCGATGATCGAGCATCATCGCCTCGCTGAAACCGTTCAGGCCGAATTTCGACGCATTATATGCCGCACCTCCGGCAAAGGCGTTCTTTCCGGCCAGGCTGCTGATGTTAATTATGTACCCCGCGCCACGCTTCTGCATGCGCGGCAGCGCTTCGTGACTGCAGTAATAGACCCCGCTCAAGTTCAAGTCGATGGTGCGGCGCCACTCCTCCGGGGTAAGATCCGATACGCTCTTGAACACGCCGATGCCGGCGTTGTTGATGAGGATATCCAGGCCGCCGAAGCGCTGGTCGACACTGCCGAAAAGACGTCGCACATCTTCGAGTTTCGACACATCCGCGGCTTCCGCCAGCAGCCGGTCTCCGGCCACGGGCCGGCAATCATCTGCGAACTTCTGCACGTTCCCTGGCGCGCGGCTGCAAACCGCTACCGCCGCGCCTTCCCGCAGCAGCCGTTCCGCGATGGCCCGCCCGATGCCGCGCGTGCCGCCTGTCACAATCGCAATCTTGCCGGATAGGTTGGTTTCCATATTACGATTCTATGCTGCTGGCTGGTAACATGCTGGTAACATGGAATTGCCTCCGCATGTCAACCGCCCCACCTTCGTCTTCCTTGCGAAGTTTGTTTTCCGAATTGGAACAGCTGTTCCAAACTGAAACGGAAGCGCGGGTTTCGATCAGCGTGCAAGCCGCCGAGCGGGCTCTGGCGGAACATTTGAATCAGGCCGTACGCCGCTTGCGGCAAGCCGCGGATTTCGCGGAGATGGCCGCCATCCTGTGCGACGCGGCGGGCTTGTTCGCGCACGCCGGCGCCGTCTTTCACGTTAGGGAGAGTACCATCGGCGGAGAAATGCTGCGCGGGGCAACGGGGGATGCCGCGGCGCACTTCCGCCAGATCAGTTTTGGCGCAGCCGAAGCGGCGGCCTTCGCCGGGGCTATCGACTCGCGCGAACCGGTGGTAGCGTTGTGTTCCGCCGCGGAAGTCTCCCAGGTGGTGATGGAAGCGTTCGGGCATGCGCCTGCCGATAAAGCCTACCTCTTCCCGCTGACAGTGGATCGAACTGTGGTCGGCGTGCTGTACGCCGCCGGCGCGGACGACAGCGCGGCACTGGAGCTGTTGGCACAAGCCACGTCCGCCGTACTCGAAGCGCGGCAGCGCCCGGTACGCCGCGAGATGCCTGCGCAGGCGGCGGGCGCGGCGGCCGATCTGGTGCGTATCGAATCCGCCCCGGCCGCTCCCGTGGCTCCCGGACCGCATTGGGACCAACTCAGCGCGCCGGACCGGCAACTGCATCTGCGAGCCCAACGCTTCGCGCGCGTGAAGGTGGCTGAAATGCGTCTGTACCGGCCCGATGCGGTGAAGGCCGGGCGCGCACAGAAAGACTTGTACGCGGCGCTGCAGGACGACATTGATCGCGGCCGGGAAGAATTTCGGCGGACGTTTGTAATGGCCAGCCAGACCATGGTCGATTATTTTTACGTGGAGCTGTTACGCACCCTGGCGAATGATAATCCAGCCTGGCTGGGAGGAAAATATCCGGGCCGATTGGTATAAGGGGACACGTGGGGCAGCCCGGCTGGGTGCCTGCCTTACACTGCTGCTTCTGGCCGGCGCGGCGTTCGCGCAAAGCCCCGAATCTTCGGTCGGCGCCTATCGCGAATCGCCGACGCCGGCCCGCGCCCGGGCGCTTGCGCAATTCGCGGCCAGTCACAACGACGCCAACGGCGCCCTGGCACACCTCACGCTCGGCATAGTCGCCTTCGAGCAGAAGCGCTTTCCGGACGCTATCCGGCATCTGACGGCCGCGCAGCCGCGCCTGCCCAGGCTGACGGATTATACGGCTTACTATCTGGCCGCGGCCCGGGTGGAGATGCAGGACTTCGCCGCAGCCGCGCACGGCGCCGCGCAGGTCGAGTCCGCGCCGCTGCGCTCTCCGTTCGCCGCCAGAGCCAGAGTGCTCGAAGGGCGCGGGCTGGCCGCTTCCGGATCCGCCCTCGAGGCGGTGCGCACGCTGCGCGAACATTACGCGGATCTGCCCCAGCCCGATGGCGACCTGACCTTAGCCCTAGCCTACGAAGCAGCCCACGACCTGCCGCAAGCCGCGCAATATTATCAGCGCGTGTACTACGAATACCCCAGTGGCGATGCCGCCGCGCGCGCCGCCGCGGAACTGATTACCCTGCACGATGCGATGGGCGCGGCATATCCGGCGCCCGCGCCGCAGGCCATGATCGAGCGCGCTCGCCAGTTGGCTGCCCAACGCGAATACGCGCGCGCGCAAGCCGAGTTTCGCGCGCTGGTGCCGCAACTGAGCGGTCCCGAGCGCGAGCAGGCGCGCGTGGGTATCGGCGCCGCCGAGTACCTGGCTGGAGACGTGGCTGCCGCTTATTCACACCTCCGCGCGCTAGAGTTGTCCGATGCCGAAGCCGAAGCCGAGCGTCTGTATTATGTCGCCGAATGCGCCCGCAAGCTGAATGACGAAGACCAGATGATGGAGGCAGTCAAGAAACTTGCTGCCAAGCACAGCGGTTCAATGTGGCGCTACAAGGCGCTGACCACCGCCGCGAATCGCTTCCTGGTAACCAATCAGCCCGATAAATACGTACCGCTTTATAAGGCTGTTTATGAAACATTTCCCGATCAGCCGACGGCGGCATCCAGTCATTGGCGGGTGGCCTGGACAGCTTATATCCGCCGCCGGCGCGAAGCGCGTGAGTTGTTGCGCGAGCACTTACAGCGTTATCCCGGGCATCCTTCGGCCAGCGCCGCCCTGTACTATCTGGGACGCCTCGCAGAATCCGACGCCGACTACGCCGCGGCGCGCAGCTTCTACGGCACCTTGACGGCGCAATTTCCTAATTACTATTACGGCATCCTGGCCCGCGCGCGTCTGTCGCAGCCGCCGATCGCCGCCGCGGCACCGTCGGAAAAGGTTGCCGCATTTCTCCGCCCCATCGGATTCCCGCTGCGCAAACCGGCAGTCGCCGGCCAGCCGGACGCCGTCACCACCTTGCGCATCGCCCGCGCCCGGCAACTCGTGTCAGCCGGGCTTCCCGATCTGGCGCAAGCCGAGCTGCGCTTCGGTGCCCGCGATAGCCACGAGCCGTGCCTGCTGGCTATGGAACTCGCGCGCACCGGACGCACTCCCCACGAACGCTTGCACAATATCAAGAGCGCCGCACCCGACTATCTTTCACTGACACTCGAAGACGCCCCACCGGCATTCTGGCAGCTGTTGTTTCCTTTACCCTTCGAACAGGATCTCGTGCGCAGCGCCAAACAACAGAATCTGGATCCTTATATGGTGGCGGCCCTCATCCGGCAGGAATCCGAATTCGACCCGCAGGCGCTCTCCGCCAAGCAGGCTTATGGCCTGACGCAGGTACAGCCGGCCACCGGCCGCGCCCTGGCCCGGCGCGCCGGAGTCAAACACTTCAGCAATCGGGCCCTATTCCAACCGGCCGTCAATTTGAAACTCGGCGCGTGTTACCTCCGCGCCTTGCTCGACGAATGGGGCGGCAAGTGGGAGCAGACGCTGGCTTCTTATAATGCGGGCAAATCGCATGTGAACGATTGGCTGACCTGGAATCAGTACCAGGAACCTGCCGAATTTGTGGAATCCATTCCATTTACCGAGACGCGAGAATACGTGGAAGCCGTCTTGCGAAATGCGGCACTTTACCGGCAACTGTATGCCAACAAAGCGTCGGTGCCACGTGCGCCGAACGCTTCCCGAAAACGGCCTGCTGCGCTGCCGCATAAATCGCCGACCGGATAATAGTAAGTTTCTTATCAATTTGGCTTCCCTTTCCGCGAAAAATGTGCGAATCTTAATCTAGAAGTCAGCCTTACATTGAGGAGCTAAAACTCTCGAACATTAACGAGGGGTATTGTATGCTGCCAGGTTTCCTACTTCCGGAAACGACCATCCGCGAGGCCGGCTCCGGCCCCGAGGTCGACTTAGGCGACGCCCGTGGCGGATTGATCCTCCTGACGCTCGGCATTACCCGCATCATTGAACAGGAAAGCCTGGACGTATCCGTCTGGGGTTCCGCGGACAATGCGGAGTGGGGCGCCAAACCCATAGTCTCGTTCCCGCAAAAATTCTATTGTGGGACCTATCAAATATTGCTCGATCTGCGCGACCACCCGGATGTCCAATTCGTGCGTGCGAAGTATCAGGCCCAGCGCTGGGGCAAAGGTGAACCAAAGCCGCTTTTCGGCGCTTATGTCTTTGCGCAGGGCGCGCAGCAAGTTCTCACTATGTCCGCCTGAGTTTCCGCTTCCCAGATGATCTCTTACGAAGAAGGTCTCGACCTGTTCCGTTCCGACGATCTGATCGGTATCGGTATGGCTGCCGACACTATCCGGAAGAGCTATCACCCCGAAGGGGTAGTCTCCTACATCATCGATCGCAATATCAACTAC
Source organism: Bryobacterales bacterium (assembly GCA_963818855.1). Taxonomy (GTDB): domain Bacteria; phylum Acidobacteriota; class Terriglobia; order Bryobacterales; family Bryobacteraceae; genus Bog-159. Next base: position 138,142 of record CAWFUH010000006.1, read on the forward strand.
ACTAACTTCTGCACGGAATACTGCAGCTTCTGCGCGTTTTACCGGCCTATGGGCCACGCGGAAGGTTACGTGCACGGCCACGAAACCATCTTCGCGAAGATCCAGGAGACGCTTGATTTAGGCGGTACCGGCGTGCTGATGCAGGGCGGCCTGCATCCGGACCTGAAGATCGAGTGGTATGAAGACCTGCTGCGCGCCATCAAGCAGCGATTCCAGATTCACCTGCACTGCTTCTCCGCGCCGGAGATCACCAACATCGCCGATATAAGCGGCCTGACCTTGCGCGATGCCATCGCCCGCCTGCGCGATGCGGGTCTCGATTCGATTCCCGGCGGCGGCGCGGAGATTCTGGACGACGGCGTGCGCCACCGCATCAGCCGGCTGAAGTGCTCCACTGCGGAATGGATCGACGTACACCGCACGGCGCACGCGCTAGGCATGCGCACCACCGCTACAATGATGTTCGGCTGCGGCGAGACGCTCGAACAGCGCATGAATCACCTGCGCATCGTGCGGGAGATACAGGAAGACACCGGCGGTTTCACGGCATTCATCCCCTGGACCTTTCAGCGCGAGAACACCTCGCTCGGGCACTTTGTGCATGAAGAAGCCACGGCCGTCGAATACCTGCAGAATCTCGCAATCTCGCGCATCTACCTCGACAACATCGAAAATATTCAGTCGTCCTGGGTCACCCAGGGGCTGAAGACCTGTCAACTCGGCCTGCGTTTCGGCGGCAACGATGTGGGCAGCATCATGATCGAGGAGAATGTGGTCTCCGCCGCCGGCGCGCACCATCACGCCAGCGAAGAGGAACTGCGCCGCATCATCCGCGACGCGGGCTTCATCCCCAAGCAGCGCGACACGCTGTACCGCACTTATTTCCTGAATTGAACGTCGTGAGCAGGCGCGGGATCCAAATCCTCCGCATCGCCCGCAGGCCCATCCCCAAGCAGCGCGACCGCCCTAGTTCCTCAATCGACATCGATGCTGCAGGCTCGCGGCGATGTTGATGTTAAGGTAACGTTTTTGGGACCACGTCCCGGCTTTACAAGGAGCATCGTCACATGAAGCACCTGATCGCCAGTCTGACCCTATGCGCAGCGGCCGTGCTTTTTGCCTCGGAAAGCACTTCGCTGTTCGATGCCAGCGGAGATGTGGGCGAAACGCCCAAAAAAGGCAAAGTGGAGTTCAATCCCGCAACCGACGACTACACCATTACAGGCGGCGGCGCCAACATGTGGGCGGCCGTGGACGCGTTCCAGTTCGCCTGGAAAAAACTGTCCGGTGATGTCGCCCTTACAGCCGACGTGCACTTCATCGGCACGGGCGCCGTGGACCACCGGAAAGCTGCATTGATGATCCGCGAGAGCCTGGCTCCGGATTCCGCATATGCCGATGTGGCACTCCACGGCGACGGCTTGACATCGCTCCAGTTCCGGCCCACTCGCGGAGCGCAGACGCAGGAGTTGCGGCAGGAGGCCAAATCGGATCTCAACGCACCCGTCCACATTCGCATCGAACGTCACGGCCATACTTTCACCATGCTGGCCGGCAAGCCCGGCGAGGCACTGGTTTCGACTGGCCCGGTCACGGTCGAACTGCACGATCCGGTCCTGGTCGGACTGGCCGTCTGTTCGCACGACGCCAATGTGCTCGAAACAGCAGTTTTCTCCAATGTGACCGTGCAAAGCCTGCCACCCGCGCACCGGCCGCCGGCGCCGCGCTACGCCAGCAAAATCTCCATCTACGATCTGCGCGACAAATCCGTCAAAACGGTTTATGCGGCGGACCGGGTATTCGAGGCGCCCAACTGGTCGCCGGATGGCAAGTATCTGCTGTCCAATTCCGAGGGCCGCCTCTATCGGATTCCGGTGGATGCGGCGAAGGCTTCACCTGAAGTCATCAACATCGACAGCACCCTGCGTCTGAACAACGACCACGCCCCCTCGCCCGATGGGAAGCTGATCGCGTTTTCCGCCTCGTCTCCCGCTTCGCGGCAATCGCAGGTGTATCTGGCAAACGCCGACGGGTCGCGTGCGCACGTGATGGTCACCGCCACGCCCAGCTATTTCCACGGCTGGTCGCCCGACGGCCGCTACCTGGCGTACGTCCTGCAGCACGCCGGGGCCAACGGCACGCCCGCAAATTACGACATCTTTCGCGTTCCGGCGGAGGGCGGCGAATCGCAGCAGCTCGATTCCAATCCGGGTTATGACGATGGCCCGGACTACTCGCCCGACGGAAAATGGATCTACTTCAACTCCGACCGCGCAGGCGGCTGGGACATCTGGCGCATACCGGCGGATGGCGCGGGTCCGAACGATCAGCAGGCCGAGCGCGTTACCAGCGATGAGTTGGAAGACTGGTTTCCGCATCCGTCTCCAGACGGCAAATGGCTTCTGTTCCTCTCGTTTCCCAAGGGCACCAGCACGCATGACGACCGGCTCCCCGGCGTCCAACTCCGCATCATGCCCCTGCCTGGTGCGCGCCTCGAACAGCCGCCCAAAATTGAAGTGCTCGCGACCTTTTCCGGAGGGCAGGGCACTATCAATGTGAATTCGTGGTCGCCGGATGCGCAGCGGTTTGCGTTCGTGATTTACGAGCCGGCGAACTGAAGTTCGCGGGGCCCAAGCCTATCCGCGCACCACCTCCAGAAATGCCCGCGCCGCATGGCTGAGCGCTCGCCGCGTGGGATAAATCAGCCGGATCTTGCGCTCCACGTGCAGTTCCTTCACCTTGACCGCGCGCAGCAAACCTTGCTCGATCTCCTGCTCCACGCACATCCGCGGTAGAAACGCCACGCCCTGGTTGTTCTGCACCAGCTTGCGAATGGTCTCGATGGTGGGCATTTCGACCGGCATATTCAGCGGTACGCGCTGCTGCTGGAATGCGCGCAGCACCACATCGCGATACGGCGAAATCACGTTGTGCGCAATGAATGTCTCCGCCGCCAGATCCGCAATCGAAACTGTTTTGCGGCCCGCCAGCCGATGTTTGGGTGACATCACGAAAGCCAGTGCGTCGGTGTAGATGACCGTCGAAGTCAGCCGCTCATCGGGCGGATCGTAGCTGATCACGCCCAGTTCCAGATTGCCGTCCAGCAGTTCGTTGGGGATCTTACTCGACAGGCTGCGCCGCACGCGCACGTTGACTTTGGGGTGCAGCCGCCGGAAATTCTCAATGTGCCGTAACAGGTAGAGCGACGTGGATTCGTTGGCGCCCACGGTAAGTGTGCCCGCCGAATTGTCGCGCAGCTCCGCCAGCGAGTTTTCCATTTCGAGGCGCAGATTTTCGAAGCGCCGCGCGTATTCGAGCACTGCGCGTCCGGTGTCGGTCAGCACCAGGTCCCTTGCGGAGCGGTCGATCAGCTTCTCGCCCAGCTCCGCTTCGAGGCGCTGCAGTGCCAGCGAGACGGCGGGCTGCGTGCGCAGCAGCCGGTCCGCGGCGCGGGAAAAACTCTTCTCGGTGGCAACCGCCAGAAAAACCTGGAGAGTGTGAAGTTCCATGGCGTCACCAGCATAACAAGACTTGATTCTGTGGCGATGCCATATAGGTTCTCCTAATTCGTCACCGGGCCTTGGTTACGCAGCGCGGCCTATGGCACCCTAAACGGGAGGCTGCTTGAAAGCGTGCCCCTAGGTGTGACCACATTCACTCTACCGGTGGTCGCGCCGGCGGGTACGGTGGTGCTGATTTCGGAATGCGAATTTACCTTGAAGCCGGCCGCGACGGGGTTAAAGGTGACCCCGGTCGCGCCGGTCAGATCGTTACCCAGAATTCTGACAACCGGTCCCTCCTTGCCCGAGCCTGGCAGCGTTTTAACGAATGGGCCCAGACCTGTGGATAAGCTGAAGAGCGTTCCTTCACCGTAAGCGCCGCCGAGTACGCTGTCCCGTAAAAGTCTCCGTTCGTGTCCTGGACCAGCCCCGCATTAGGGTATTCGCCGTCCGCACAACCGGACTGGAAACAGAAGCTATACAGCGTCGTCAACTTGCCTTGCGGGGTGATTTTGAAGATGGTTCCTTCGTTGGCGGCGCCGCCTTGAGACGTCGTTCCGTAAAGGTTCCCATCCGTGGCCTGGATCAGTCCGTCGTAGGGGGCCGAGCCGTCCGCGCATCCGGCCCGCGAGCAGAAGCTATATAGGGTAGTGAAAACGCCGCCCGGACTAATCTTGAAGATGGTGCCGCAGCCCGAACCGGCGCAATTGCTCGCCCCTCCCCTGGCGGTAGTGCCGTAAAGATCCCCATCGGCGGCCTGGACCAGCACTCCCGCAGGGTTTACACCGTCCGTACAGCCGCCTTGGGAGCAGAAGCTGTAAAGCGTCGTGAACGTGCCGCTGGCGGAAATTCGAAAGACGGTACCGCAGCCGTAAGTGGTCGCACCGGGCTGGCACGACGTATTGGCGCCGCCGAGAAAGGTCGTCCCGTAGAACTCTCCATTGACGGCCTGGATCAGCGATCCGTACGCACGGTAGCCGTCCGTACAATTCGGTTGTGAGCAGAAACTGTGCAGCGCCGTCAACGTGCCGTCCGCGGTGATCTTGAAGATCGTGCCCTGGTTATAACGGCCGCTCTGCGTGGTTGTCCCGTAGAAATCGCCGTTGGCAGCCTGGACGAGTGCCCCGGAAGGGCTTGAGCCATCCGTGCTCTGCGTTTGGTAAAAGCTGTATAACGTTGTGAGCGCGCCGCTCGGAGTGATCTTGAACACCGTCCCGGAACCACCGAACGTCGTCCCGAAGAAATCGCCGTTGGCGGACTGCACCAGCGCCGCGCGAAGGGTGGCGCCGTCCGTGCACCCGCTTTGGGAGCAGAAGGTGTAAACCGTTGTCAGCGCGCCGTCCGTTGTTATTTTATAAACCGTCCCGCCGGAGCTACCAATGAGGCCGGCCTGGGTCATCGTCCCGTAGAGGTCCCCGTCTGTTCCTTGGACCAGCGCCGCTTGGGGGAATCTACCGTCCGTGCACTCGCCTTCGCAGAAGCTGTGCAGCGTGGTGAAGGTCTCTGCGCGTTTAGAGCAGCGGCCGCCACGGCGCACAGCGCAGAAGCAGCGTACGCCCGTCTCAGGCAAGGCCAAGATCTTCGAGCCATTTAGGGTACCCTCCGTTCGGTTCGTTATTGTTTCGTACCAAGCTATCACAGGCCCCGTGTCTCCACATAATAATAACTTATACGTACTGCTAACATTATAAATTTGCTAAATCAACCTGTACCCGCCATAATGACCCAATACGGCGGTTTCTATGAGCGATCGAGTTTACATCTTCGATACTACGCTGCGGGATGGCGAACAATCGCCGGGCTGCAGCATGACCGTGCCGGAAAAGATACGGATGGCGCGCAAGCTGGTGGAACTGGGCGTGGACATCCTGGAAGCGGGCTTCCCCATCGCCTCGGAGGGCGATTTTGACGCGGTGGAGGCCATCAGCCGCGAGTTCCCATGGGCGCAGGTGGCGGCGCTGGGGCGCGCCTGCACAATGGACGTGGAACGCGCCGCGCAATCGCTGCGGCACGCGCGCCGGCCGCGCATTCACACCTTCATCGCCACCAGCGATATCCACCTGAAGTATAAGCTGAAGAAATCGCGCCAGCAGGTGCTCGACGAAGCCGTGGCCGCCGTCGAATTAGCGCGCCACTACGTCGACGATGTGGAGTTCTCGGCCGAGGACGGCGCGCGCACCGATCCCGACTATCTCGAACAGATCTCGCGCGCGGTAGTGGCGGCCGGCGCGCGGACCGTCAACATTCCGGATACGGTCGGATATTCGGTGCCGTTCGAATATGCCGCGCTGATCGGCCGCATCGTGAATGCGCTGGGGGACTGCGCGGTGGTTAGTGTGCATTGCCATGACGACCTGGGCCTTGCCACGGCTAATTCCATCGCGGCCGTGGAAGCTGGCGCCCGCCAGATCGAGTGCACCATCAATGGCATCGGCGAACGCGCCGGCAACACCGCGCTCGAAGAAGTCGTGATGCTGTTTAAGACCCGTCAGGACCGCCTGCCTTACGACACCGGCATCCGCCCCGAGCATCTGTATTCCGCCAGCCAGTTGCTGGCTTCCATGATCACGTTCGGCCCGCAACCAAATAAGGCGATCGTGGGCCGTAACGCGTTCGCGCATGAAGCGGGCATCCATCAGGATGGGTATTTGAAAGAAAAGAGCACTTACGAGATCATGGATCCGCACTCGGTCGGCGTGCCGGAAAGCAAATTGGTCCTGGGCAAGCACAGCGGCCGTCACGCACTCAAGAAGCGTACTGAAGACCTGGGCTACGACCTGAGCAAGGAAGAGTTGCAATCGCTCTATGACCGGTTCACCGCCCTGGCCGACAACAAGAAGGGCCTCGTGGACGAAGAAATCATCGCCCTGATCGAGGTGCGCGAAGAAGTACGCGAGCTAGTGATGAAAGTAGCGGCAGACTGAGGAGGGCGGGCTTTAGCCGGCGCGGAGCTTAAGCTCCGCCTGCTTTAATTCATGGAACTCCATATCCTAGTCCTTCCCGGCGATGGCATAGGGGCGGAAGTCACCCGCGAAGCCGTGCGAGTACTCCGTCAAGTAGCTGCCCGATGGAATCACAAGTTGCACTTAGCCGAAGGCTTGCTGGGTGGCATAGCAATCCATAACACCGGCACTCCGTTCCCGGAAGAAACCCAGCGCCTGGCGGCCGACGCCGACGCCACCTTGCTGGGAGCCGTGGGGCTCCCGGAGTTTGACAACTGTCCGCCGGAAAAGCGCCCGGAAAAGGGGCTGCTGGGAATCCGCAAAGCGCTCGGGGTTTTCGCCAATCTGCGTCCCGTGCGCACCTTCGCAGCGTTGCTCGATTCGTCGCCGCTGAAAAACGCGCTGGTCGAAGGCACGGACATGATCATCGTCCGCGAGTTGACCGGCGGCATTTACTACGGTACGCCGCGCGGTATTACCGGAAGCGGCGCCGAAACGCGCGCCGTAAACACCATGACGTACACGCGCGCGGAAATCGAGCGCGTATCGCACATGGCATTTCACCTGGCCCAGGCGCGCCGCGGGAAAGTCACTTCGGTGGATAAGTCGAACGTGCTGGAGAATTCCCAATTATGGCGGCGGGTAGTGACTGAAATCGCCGCGGAGTATCCGGATGTGGCGCTCGATCACCTGCTGGTCGATAACTGCGCGATGCAGTTGATCCTGAATCCACGCCGCTTCGACGTCGTACTGACGGAAAATATGTTCGGCGATATCCTCAGCGATGAGGCCGCCGTGCTGGCCGGATCGATCGGCATGCTGCCTTCGGCGTCGCTCGGTGGCCGCAAGCCGTCGGGCGCATGGGTCGGTCTCTACGAACCGGTACACGGTTCGGCGCCCGACATCGCCGGGCAGAATAAAGCAAACCCGCTCGGAGCCATCGGCTCCGTCGCGGCCATGTTGGAATACAGCTTTGGTTTGAAGGAAGAAGCCGCCCGCGTAAACTCCGCCATCGAAGCCGTACTGGGTAGCGGCCGGGTCACGGCGGACCTCAAACCATCGGGCGCGCCGGCCACCACCGAACAGGTGGGTGAAGCCGTGTGCGCCTTTATCGGATAGGCCGGAGCTTACCGGCTGCCGGCCTGTCTGGTGGTAGGTTGTAGGCGGTGGGTTGTGGGTGACGGGCCGTGGTAGATCGCTCCTCCGTTTGAAGAGCGTCCGCCACAACCCACCACCCACTACCCACCACCGGTTGAAAGTTATGCCCCAACGCACTATCATCGAAAAACTCTGGGACGCGCACGTGGTTCACGAAAAACCCGGCGTGCCGTCGCTGCTATACATTGATCTGCACCTGGTGCACGAAGTCACTTCGCCGCAGGCTTTTCAAGGCTTGCGCGAGCGCGGCCTGAAGGTGCGCCGGCCCGATCTGACCGTCGCCACCACCGACCACAGCACGCCGACTACGGACCCGTCGCTGCCCATTGTCGACGAGATCGCCGCCAAACAAGTCGCGCAACTGGAAACCAATTGCCGCGATTTCGGTATCCGGTGTTATGGACGGCGCAGCGACCGCCAGGGGATCGTGCACGTCATCGGCCCCGAACTGGGTCTGACCCAACCGGGCATGACCGTGGTCTGCGGCGACAGTCACACGGCCACCCACGGCGCACTCGGCGCGCTGGCCTTCGGCATCGGCACCAGCGAAGTCGAGCACGTGCTCGCCACGCAATGCCTGCTGCAGCGCAAATCGAAAACGTTTGAGGTGCGCGTGGATGGCGTGTTGCGTCCCGGCGTCACCGCCAAAGACATCATCCTGGCGCTGATCTCGCGCATCGGCGTAGGTGGCGGCACCGCCTCCATATTTGAATATCGCGGGCCCGCCATCCGCGCGCTCTCCATGGAAGAGCGCATGACCGTGTGCAATATGTCGATCGAAGGGGGCGCGCGCGCCGGCATGATCGCGCCGGACGACACCACCTTCGAATACCTCGCCGGACGGCCGCATGCGCCGCGAGGCGCCGATTGGGACGCCGCACTGACGCGCTGGAGACAACTGCCGACTGACGAAGGTGCGGCTTATGACCGCTCAGTCACCATCGACGCGCAGGCGCTCGAACCGATGATCACCTACGGTACGAATCCCGGCATGGGTATGCCGATTACCGCGCATCTACCCGAGCCTTCGCAGGTGGCCGATCCCCTGCAGCGCGACTCGATTGCGAAGGCTCTGCGTTACATGGATCTGGAAGGCGGCAAACTGCTGCTGGGCCATCCGGTGAACGTGGTGTTCATCGGCAGTTGCACCAATTCGCGTATCTCCGATTTGCGCTCGGCGGCGGCGCTGCTCAAGGGGCGCAAAGTGAATCCGCATGTGCGCGTGATGGTGGTGCCCGGATCGCAACAGGTGAAGCGACAGGCGGAAGCCGAGGGGCTGCCGGAGATCTTCCGCGCCGCCGGCTGCGATTACCGCGAGCCTGGCTGTTCCATGTGCATCGCCATGAACGGCGATCAATTGCAGCCGGGCGAATACAGCGTCTCCACCAGCAACCGCAATTTCGAAGGCCGGCAGGGCAAGGGCGGACGCACCTTCCTGGCCAGTCCGTTGACCGCTGCGGCCGCCGCGCTTACCGGCGTGGTGACCGATGTGAGGACCCTTTTATGACCTTCACCAGCCGCCTCGTACCGCTGCCGATTAACAACGTCGATACGGACCAGATCATCCCGGCGCGCTTCCTGAAGACCATCTCGAAGCAAGGACTCGACAAGCAACTGTTCCATGACTGGCGCTACGACGCGCAGGGCCATCCGAAGCCCGATTTCATCCTCAATCATCCGCGCACGCTGGGCGCCCAGGTGCTGCTTGCCGGCGACAATTTCGGCTGCGGCAGTTCGCGCGAACATGCGCCATGGGCGCTGACCCAGTTCGGCTTCCGCGCGGTGATCAGCACCTCGTTCGCCGATATTTTCAAGCAGAATTCGCTGAAGAACGCGCTGCTGCCGATCGTGTTCCCCGCCGACGCGCACGCCGCGCTGTTCGCCTTGGTGGATAGCGATCCGGATGTGGAAGTCACGGTGGATCTGGCGAGCCAAACGGTAACCCTGCCCGACGGCCGAAAGGTGGATTTCCCCATCGATCCGTTTTCCAAGCACTGCCTGCTGGAAGGCGTGGACGAACTGGGGTACATCCTGAAAAACGAAGCCGCCATCGCGGCGTATGAAGCCGGACGGGTTGGTTCAATCAACACACTCATCTAGGTGCCGTCTTGTCTTTCTGTAATTGTAGGTTCTTAAGGATTGACAGACCTTCGGCGATCGCTTCACTGTGAGTCAAAATGAACAGTGGAGGTTGTTGCTGTTATCCATCTTCATCGTGATGTGCAATAGTTCCTGGGCACAAGCCGCTCACGTCCCCTGTCTGCGCGCTTCAGGAGAACCAAAAAAGGTTCTCGAATTCTAAAGTTGCGGCTGAAGCATTGGTATGCGCAGGTGTGCCGTACCCGCGTATCACTGCGGGTGCGTGTTCATCTATCGGGTTATTGCACGAAGGCGATACTGCTCGCGAAAGGCGATGCCATACCATACCAAGATCCGCCCACTTGTCATTTTCGGCGGAATGGGCCAAGTTCCGTGGGTGACTCGCGGCGGTTGCGTCATGCGCAACTAGGCCGCTGGACTAATTGTAATAGAAAGTGTTCTCTTCAAAGCTTGAAAGGCGGCCTCGATTTGGTCCAGGCGCGACGCGTGCGCCAAGTCCAACAGCCTGTCGACTTGAGGCGCGTTCCAGCCCAGCCGGCGGGCCAGATCGGTCTTTGCTATCCCCTCCTCGCGCATGGCTTGATAAAGGCGAACCTTGGCCTCAATCAATGCCGGCAGCGCCACCACATTCGCGCGCTTTCGCAGGCGTGACGGGTTGGGGATGTCGCGCCGAAAGTCCATGTACAGCGCCAAATGCGGTCTCTAGGGCGTCAGCGGCCCTCGCCAGAGCATCGCCCGCATCCGCTCCATATGTGTGAGCTTCCGGAATGTCGGGGAACGAAACCAGAACAGTACCGTTGCTGTCCTGTTCAAGACTTACCGGATACTGGAGCATCCGTTCCTCACTTGAGACATGGGCAAGACCGTGAATTTACCGCGCAACGCGACCTTCAGATGGCCACCCCTTCCCGGCTCGAATGTGCAGCCTCGTCCTGTGAGCCAACGCCTGAACTGGGAGGCGGTCACAATATATTATGCAACAGATCTTGCAGCTTCCAGGAAATTCCCGGCTACGTGGCCGGGCCCTCCACACTGGTCAGGGGGCTTGCACTACTCGGAAACCGGAATCGCTATGGCCGGTTCGGTGCTCGCACGCAGAGCCTTGTTCTTGACACTCCGGGTCACGCCAAACGCGAACGATTCGCCCAGCGAGCCGGCATCGAATGCCCGCACGACATAGGTACCGTCAATGGTCTCGACGTCCAAAAAGTTGCGCCCGGATTCCCTCTCCGGCCTGGCAACCGCCATAAACGCCGCGCGGACTCCCTCGCCATCCAGGTGAATCACATGCATCGGCGACCCTTGCGCAAATTCCGTGCTCATCCAGATGTTGTACTGGCCTGGCTGCAACAGCGTATTACCCCAGTAGGCCGGCGCCGGCAGTTCGAAGTGGCCCTTCAAAACAGACTCTGCACTGGCGGGAATTGTGGTTAAGCCCAGCGCCAAACCGGCCAGCGCTAAGCCAATGGTTAACTGTTTCCGTGTGTTCATCGTTTTTTCTCCTCTGAGTGAAATGCACCTATCCGGGCGAACCCTTTAAGGCAGTTGCTTCGTCTTATGCATATGACGGGCGAACCCCAGGCGAAGTTTATCAGCAGGCCGTCAATTGATTGTGACGATGGAAATAACGTATTAGAAAGGGTTTAACCGATCATGTCATTTCCCGCGCCAAAATCGACAGGTACCAACCCTATGCTGCGCTTTGGACCTTTCGAGGTAGATTTAGACAACCGTGAGTTACGCAAGCACGGCATTCGCGTGAAGTTGCAGCGCAAGCCGTTTCAGATTCTGGAATTCCTTTCGCACCGGCCCGGCCAACTGGTGTTGCGCACCGACCTCGCGCAACTGCTTTGGCCCGGCATGCACGTAAGTTTTGACCGCAGCCTGAATACCGCCGTGAACGCATTGCGGCGCGCTCTGGGCGATACCTCGCGCAATGCCCGTTATATCGAAACACGTACGGGGCTCGGATACATTTTTCTGGCATCCGTAGAAGCCGCCGGTGGCGCGAACGCCGCACACACGCAGGCCGGTATTCAGTTGGTGCACTCGAACGCGGCTGCCGCCGAAGCACCGCAAGACTGCCTGAAGGGCCGGTATTTCTGCCACAAACTGACGGAAGAAGATTTATACAAAGGGGTGGCGCATTTCAACGCGGCTCTGGGACGCGATGCCAACTGCGCCTTCGCTTATGCCGGCCTGGCGGACGCGTATAGCTTGTCCGCATTGCTGAATATGGGCGCGCCCGGAGAGATTTATCCGCGCGCGAAAGAGATGGCCCTGAAAGCGCTCGCGGCACGGCAGGATCTGGGCGACGCGCATGCCGCGCTTGCCACCATCAAGCGGCTGTTCGAATGGGATTGGGCCGGAGCGGAAGCGGAGTATCTGACCGCGCTGGTCTTGAGTTCGAACGCCGCGCTGATCCATCAAGCGTATGGCGCGCACCTGGCAGCTACCGGCCGAACCGAGGAAGCCCTGCGCGAGTTGCGCCGGGCGGAGGAAATCGAACCATTATCGGGCATGGTGAATGTGGGTATCGCATGGGCCCTCTATGTGGCTCGCGATTTTCAAGGCGCGTCTGAACAATGTTGGAAAATTCTGGCCATGGAGCCTAAGTTCGGCGCGGCGCAATATACGCTGGGACTGGCGTACGAGCAGATGGGTCTGACCGAAGAGGCCATTGTAGAACTGGGAAACGCGCGCACTTGCGCCGGAGATCAGCCGGCCGTGCTGGCGGCTTTGGCGCATGCGCATGCGTGTGCCGGTAATGCGCGCGAAGCTGCCGAATTGCTCGGCGTGATCGAGACTCTCGCCCAGCGGCGGTATGTTTCGCCATACTGGCTGGCGTTGATCCACACCGGCTTGGGAGACTCGCCCCGCGCGCTCGATTCTCTGGAGCGGGCCCATGCGCAGCGGGATGTGTGGCTGCCCTGGCTGGGAGTGGACCCGCGCTTCGATTCTCTGCGCACGGAGCCGCGCGTCCGGGAGTTATTGCACAGCATACTGAGACCATAAGTCAGCCTGTCCCGGTGCGTCCCGTCGCAACCTGTTACATTGCGGTCGATGGATGCAGTACAAATCTCGCATGTGACTAAAACTTTCGGCGCGGTAACCGCCGTCGACGACCTCTCTCTCACGGTCCCGGAAGGCTCGGTCTACGGCTTTATCGGTCCGAACGGTTCCGGCAAGACCACCACCATGCGCATGATTGCGAGCATCTTTTATCCCGACCGGGGCGAGGTGTGGGTCTTCGGCAACCAGATGCGGGGCGCGCGCTCGGCGCTAATCGGCTATCTACCCGAAGAGCGCGGGCTATACCGCAAGATGGCTGTGGCGCCGATGCTCGAATTCTACGGCGAGCTGCGCAGCGGCCGCAAGGTCTCCGCCGAGGTGGAAAGCTGGCTCAAACGCCTGGATCTCAGCAAGTGGGCCTCGCAAAAAGTACAAACCCTCAGCAAAGGAATGAGCCAGAAGGTACAGTTCATTGCCGCCGTGATTCCCGCGCCCAGGCTGCTGATCCTCGATGAGCCCTTCAGCGGCCTCGACCCGGTAAGTGCGGACGCCATCGGGTCCGCCATCCTCGACCTGCGGCGCGGCGGCGTCACCGTGATCCTCAGCACCCACGATATGGAAGTCGCCGAGAATATGTGCGACTACATCTGCATGATTTTCCGCGGGAAGAAAGTCCTGGATGGCACGCTCGCCTCCATCCAGGATCGTTACGGAACCGATACCATCCGCGTGGCGGCCGATGGGGGCATGCAATTTCTGGATGCCCTGCCGGACGTGGAAAGGATTCGCGATCTGGGACAAGTGCAGGAGCTGCGCATGGCGCATGGCTGCGATCCGCAGCAGGTACTTCAAACCCTGATCGCGCGCACGCGCATCCGCAGCTTTTCGATTATGCGGCCGTCGCTGCACGATATTTTCGTGCGCATCGCTGGCCCGGAAGCCGCGCACGAACAACATGCTCAAAAAGCCCAACATGCCCAACAGTCTGCATAGAATTTTGCTCATCGCGAAGCGCGATTATCTGGCCACTATCCGCACTAAGGCGTTCATCATCGGGCTGGTGGTGGCACCGATTCTGTTTGGCGGCGGCTTTCTGGGAATCGCGCTGATTCAGAGTAAGCCGGACCTCAAGGAGAGACACATCGCGATTATCGACCGAAGCGGCGACAGAAGCGGCGCCGTGGCCGCCGCCGTGATCCAGGCCGCACAAAAACGCAACGCGCGGGACTTGTTTGACAAGACCACTCACCGCCAAACGGAGCCGCACTATCTTTTCGAGGCCGTCGTGCCCGCCGCCGATGCCCAACTGCAGCGTCTGGACCTTTCCGGCCGCGTGCGCCACCAGGAACTATATGCGTTTATCGAAATCGGACCTATGGTTCTCGATCCCGCGCCGCCGGATGCCGCTACGTCCGCGTCCAACGAAAAAGATTCCAAGCCCGCCCCCGTCGGGATCTATCCCCGCGAAGGCGGCTTCGATGAAACCAGCGGCTGGCTGGGCGATGCCATTAACCAAGGTATCCAGCGCGTACGCCTGGAGCGGCTCGGTGTAGATCCCAACCGTGTGGGCGGCGCTCTGGCCGGCGTCAAGGTGGACAAATTCGGCCTGGTCTCGCGCGACCCGAAGACGGGCGAAATTCATGAGGCCAGCAAAAAGAACGAAGGTGCCGAATTCGGCGTGCCGTTCGGCATCATGCTCCTGCTGGGCATGATCGTCATGATCGGATCGAGCCCCATGCTGTCGGCCGTCACTGAGGATAAGGCGCAGCGCCTGGTGGAAATGCTGCTCGGATTAGCCACGCCTTTCGAGTTAATGGCGGGCAAGGTGCTAGGCGCGCTGGGCACCTCGCTGACCAGCTCCGCATTTTACATTATCGGCGGCACGCTGGCGCTGGAGGGCATGGGCTTGTCCGGCATGATACCCTTCGCGGTGTACCCGTGGTTTTACATTTACCTGATCGCCGACGTGACGTTTTTATGTTCGCTGGCCGCCGCGCTGGGAGCCGGCTGCGCCAGCCCGCAGGACGCCCAGCAGCTGGCGGTCGTGCTGCTCGCCCCGGTGATGATCCCGTATTTTCTGCTGGCCTTCATCATGCAACAACCGAATGGCACGATTTCCACGGCTCTGTCGTTGTTCCCGCCGTTCACGCCCATGCTGATGCTGCTGCGCCAGGCCATGCCCGGCGGGGGTGTACCGGTCTGGCAGCCTTGGGTGGGTCTGGCAGGCGTCTTGGTCTTTACCTTTGTGATGGTGGTGGCGGCTGCCCGCATTTTCCGCGTCGCTATTTTGCTGCAAGGCAAGACGCCCAAGCTGGCCGACCTGGTGCGCTGGGCCGCGCGCGGCTAAGCGGACCGCACCTCTCCCCGTGTCGGCGATTCTCGACCACAAGCTCTGTTACTATGTTTAGGCAATGTTTAGGCAATGAACGCGCGGCTTCCCGGCCGAACCGCGCATCCTAGCCGCCCCCCGTAGTTCTCGGGCCTGCGCCGTAGAACCGCGGTAGAACAGAGGTTCGAGATGAAACTGCATCCCATCGATGTCGTCATCATTCTGATCTACGTGGCGACCTCCGTGCTACTGGGCTACTGGGCCTCGCACCGCGCCTCGCGCGATACCAAAGCTTATTTCCTGGGCGGCAACACGCTGCCCTGGTACTTTCTGGGCGTGTCCAACGCCTCCGGTATGTTCGACATCGCCGGCACCATGTGGCTGGTCTACCTGATGTTCATCTACGGGCTGAAAAGCATTTGGATTCCCTGGCTGTGGCCCGTCTTCAACCAGATCTTCCTGATGGTCTACCTGTCCTCCTGGCTGCGCCGCTCCAACGTCACCACCGGCGCCGAGTGGATCCGCACCCGCTTCGGCTCCGGCCGCGGCGCGCAGCTCTCGCACATGATCGTGGTGATTTACGCGCTGGTCAGCGTCATCGGCTTTCTTACTTATGGATTCAAAGGCATCGGCAAATTCGCCGTCGACTTTCTGCCCTGGCATCTTTCCGCCAACCAATATGCGCTGATCCTGATGGGCATCACCACCTTCTACGTGGTAAAGGGCGGCATGTTCAGCGTGGTCATCACCGAGGTGTTGCAGTTCTGCATTTTGTCTGTGGCGTCGGTCGCGATCGGTTTCATCGCCATCGCGCGCGTGGCACCGGAAGCTCTGCGCCGCGCCGTTCCTGCCGGCTGGGACCAGATCTTCTTCGGCTGGCATCTGAACCTGGACTGGTCCGGACTGATCTCCGCGGTGAACGCCAAAATCGCGGCGGACGGGTACAGCATCTTCGGCGCGTTTTTCATGATGATGCTCTTCAAGGGCATCCTCATCAGCGCGGCCGGCCCGGCGCCCAACTACGATATGCAGCGCATCCTTTCCACCCGCAATCCGCGCGAAGCATCCATGATGAGCGCCATGGTGAACGTGGTGCTGAATGTGCCGCGCTACTTCATGATCACCGGCCTGACCATTCTGGCGCTGGTTTTCTACAGCGGTAAGATTCGCGCCATGGGCGCCCAAATGGATTTCGAGATGGTGCTGCCCGATGCCCTCAGCCAGTTCGTGCCCGCGGGACTGCTGGGCGTTCTGGTCGCCGGCCTGCTGGCCGCCTTCATGTCGAATTTCGCCGCCACGGTGAATGCCGCGCCGCCGTACATCGTGAACGATCTTTACCGCAAGTACGTGAACCCCCATGCCAGTGAGCGAACTTATGTCCGGCTGAGCTACCTGGCGTCGTTCAGCGTGGTAGTGTTGGGAATTTCATTCGGCTGGTTCGTCACTTCTATTAATACCGTGATCCAGTGGATCGTTTCGGCGCTGTGGGGAGGTTACACGGCCTCTAACGTTTTGAAGTGGTATTGGTGGCGCTTCAATGGTTACGGTTATTTCTGGGGCATGGTGACGGGCATCGCCGGCTCGCTGATTATCCCCTGGACCTTGCCCAATGTTTCGGCGCTCAATTCGTTTCCCATCATCGTCGGCATCTCGCTGGTCGGTTGCATCGTCGGCACGCTGCGGTCCGCGCCGGAGGAAGATGCCGTGCTCAAGGATTTCTACAGGCGCGTGCGGCCGTGGGGCTTTTGGGGTCCGATCCGCGATAAAGTCATGCGCGAAGATCCCACCTTCAAGCCCAACCCGGATTTCGCGCGCGACATGTTCAATATCGTGGTAGGCATCGCCTGGCAGACCAGCCTGGTAGCGTTTCCGGTCTATGTCGTGATTCGCCGCTATGAGACTGCGATCTATGCATTCGCGGTGGTGGCAGTTACTTCGATCATTCTGAAGTTCACCTGGTACGACCATTTGAAGAAGATGGAGATCGAGACACCTTACATGGGTCCGGCGCAACAGGTTATCAAAGAGAGCGTGTAACGCGGCCGCGCTACGTCTCGCTCACGCGTAGCGGCTCAAAAGCGCGCCGCACTGACCGAGCCGCGACCGTAAGGGAGCGGTCCGGCAACGCACTTCTTCATTTTTTCTTGGCCGGCGGAGCGGAACTCGCCGGGGGTGTCGCGGCTGGAAGCTTCTCTTCCGGTGCCGGCTTTTCAATATATTGCACGACCACCGAGATGCGGCGGTTGGAAGCGTCCTCGGGCGCGTTTGGCTTGCGCAGCCGCTGGTCCGCATAGCCGCGCACCTGCGTCACCTGCCGCGGGCCGACGCCATTTTGCTGCATCATACGGCGGGCGGCGTTGGCCCGGTCTGACGAGAGTTCCCAATTGCTATATACGCCGTTGCCGGCAAAAGGCTTGGAGTCGGTATGCCCTTCGATCGAGATGGTGTTTGGCAGCTTGGCCAACTCGTGCGCCAGCATCACCAGAATCTGCCGGCCATCCTCACTGGGCTCGGAGACACCGCTTGCAAAAAACGTGCCTTTCTCGGTCTCCATCAGCTCGATGCGCAAACCTTCCGAGGTAATCGTCATTTCGATCTGGTTTTTCAGCTTTTCGAAATCGGTCACCTTCTTGACGGCGTTTTGCAATTCATCCTTGAGCTTGCTCATGTTTTCCTTAGTCAGGGTGAAGTTGTCGCCCGCCCCGGTTTTTCCACTCCCGACCAGTTTTGACGTGCCGGTGGGATCCTTGAAATATCCGCCCACCGCCTCGCGAATCTGTTTGCTGCTGTTCAGCAGCCACAGCACGATAAACAGCGCCATCATGGCCGTTACGAAATCTGCGTAAGCCACCTTCCAGGCGCCCCCGTGGTGGCCGCCATGCGCCACCTTCTTCTTGATGATGATGACCGGACGAGCCATTTTAGCGCTCCTAAGCCGCCGCCGCCGCTTCCGGTTCCTTCTTGCGGCACACCTTTTCCAGCTCCTGAAATCCCGGCCGGACCACCCCGGGAGCTGCGCGGCGCGCAATTTCTACCGCCAGGATCGGGGCCGTACCCTTGATGAAAGAGGCCATGGCTACCCGCAGAACGTGATAGTAAGCGTATTCTTCGTCCGCGGTCTTGGCCATGTTCGAGGCGATCGGCCCCAGAAAGCCGTAACACAGCAGAATGCCCAGAAAGGTGCCCACCAGGGCCGCTGCTACTTTGTGTCCGATTTCTTCGGGCGGGCCGCCCAGGGCGCCCATTGTGATAACTACACCCAGTACCGCCGCTACGATTCCCAGTCCTGGCAGCGAGTCCGCTACCGTGCTCAAGGCCGCCACCGGCAAACCGGCCTGCTGATGGTGGACGTCCATGTCGAGTTCCATCATCTGGTCGATGTCGAACGGATCCACCGACCCGGTGGAAGCGGTGCGTAGCGTATCGCAGATAAAGCTCAGCACGTGATGATCCTTGATTACGGATGGAAAGGCGGTGAAAGTCTTGCTCTTATCCGGCTCTTCGATATCCGCCTCGATGGCCGTCAAACCCTCGCGGCGCGAGCGGTTGAACAGGTCGAACAGCAGCTTTAGAGAATCGAGATAAAGCTGTTTGGTGAACCTCGAACCTTTAAAAACTCCGGTGATACCCTCCATGATCTGCTTCAAGATGTAAAGCGGATTGGCGATCAGCACGGTCCCCGCGGCCGCTCCGGCGATAATAATAAGTTCGGCCGGCTGCAGCAGGACGAGCAGGTTACCTTTCTCCATCAGGTAACCGCCGACGATAGCGACGATAACGAGAACAATGCCAATAATCGAGAACATGTAATTTCAGGCCTCAGACCACCAGAACTGAGTCCGCAGCCACCCCCATGGCAGCTTGCAGGGATTTCTCGGCCCGATCCAAAAGCGAGTGGACCGTATCCTCCAGGCGCACCATCGTACCGCCCATGCTTACGGTAACCGACAGGCGGTCACCCCACCACAGAACCGCGGCCTGCGCCACCAGCCGCCGCAACCGTTCTCCGCAAGCTTCCAGGCCGTCCGCGGTGGGGCACAGTACCAGCGCCGCGAAGCGGTCCTCCCGCCAGCGGCCCACCAGATCGTCGGGCCGCGTGCCGGCGGAAAGCGTTTGCGCCACGGCATGGAACACCACGTTGATCGCCTGGCACCCGTAAACGCGCCGCAAATGGTCCAGGTGATCGACGCCGATGGCAAGCACGCCGAAAGGCACTTGAGACGCGGTGAACCGCTCCACGGCTTCGTCCAGTCCCGCCAATATCGCCCGTTCGTCTGGAATCTCTGTCACTTCATCCAAACAGAGATGCGGCACGGCTTTGGAAGCGCGTGTATCCGTATACCGGCTGGAGCGTTTCTCGAAGCATTCCGCGGCGCCGATGATGACACCAAACTCGTCTCTAACCGGAATCGACCGCACATGCACCGGGACTCTCTGCCCTTCCTTGTGGCGCAGGAAAATGTTGGCTTCCCCAGGGCGGCCGTCCTGCATCGTCTTCGCCAAAGGACAGTCGCACCCGCATAACTCTACGCCGTTTTCGTCGCAATGCATCAGCAGATTATCGGGGCAGAAATGCCCGATCACCTCCTGGCCAAGATAGCCCGTGATCCTCTCCGCGCCGGAGTTCCAGAACAGGATCTGGCGATGCCGGTCTGTCAGGTAAATCCCGATCGGCAGGCTTTCGAGGACCGCCCGATAAATGTCCGGATTCAATTCCAACGCCATCAATGCGCCCGGTTTATCTATCGGCGTGCCGGCCGCCCGGCTGTAGTGGCGCAATCGTATCACAACCTGGCAGAATCTTCGCAGTGCACGCGGTTTTGGAAGGCGGGCTTTAGCCAGGCTTTAGCCGGCGCGGCGCGTCAGCGCCACAACATCCCCAGCGCGGCCGTCGCCGGTAAGAAGGCAGAGTACCATTGGGGAACTTCCTCCGCGTTGGGGGCGCGAACTGGCGCGGGGAGACGGGGAATCTCCGTCATTGGGTTCTGGTGTGCAGAAAGACGCTCTGGTCGTCGGGGGTACGGGTTTGCGGGCAGCGGAACAGAATGTGGAATCCACTTGGAGGCCAGCCTGCGGACGGAGGCATGATGGCCTTTTTCTCCGCCTCTTCTGCTCGTAGTACTCCCTGGCCCACGCGCACTGCGGGATGAAAAGCGCTGCGAATTCATGGAAAGTCTGGCGCAGGAATTTCGGACGCGCCCAGCGGAAATAAGTCCAGCGCTGCGACTCGCTACGGGAAATCCGATAGTTTACGCTTTGAGAGTAGCCATCGCATGGCTGGCCGCTAAAGTCGTAACCGCCGGAAGCCCAACCGAGTTTTCCACAGCCGCCGCATTAACCCTGATCGGTTACAACACGATGACTGTCTCGCGAAACCGGAGACTAGGCGTGACGCCAATAACGCGAGCACCCCCCGAAACATTGTCCCCCGCTGCTATTTCGCCCCACAATCAACTCACAGTAATCACCGGTGTGTCCGGCTCCGGCAAGTCTTCCCTGGCCTTCGACACCATTTACGCCATCTACAACTTGGGACCGGAGCAGCGCTTCGCCGCAATTCTCGAGAACGACGATGCAGTCGAGAGGTGGTTCAAACCAGTTCCAAATCTCTTACCGCCTCGGCGCACCAGGAATTTCCATACGAACCGGACCTCGCCGTCGAAACGAAGACCGGGAAACTGCTCTGCGAACCGAAGCGGGCAAAACGTTGCGATTGTGCTCGCGAAAGCGCGGGGGCGGCGGAGTGGTGTAAACATTCCACGGATCACGCCAGGGCGCTTGGGGCGAGACCATGGTCGTATGCCCTGATACCCCACGACGCGATAACCGCCAGGGCAACGCTGGACGGTCTGCTGGCAACTTTTGGAACGCCGGCCATGTCAGAGTACACTGAAGAGGGAGGAAGCCGTGACCGAAGACGGGAAAATGGAATTCTGGAAGTCCTTGGCCCGGCTGAACGATGACTGTCTCGCCCTGAAGGAAACCACCACAAAACTTGCGGATGTGGCCCAGGCCCATCACCGCATAGCCGAAGCGCACGAACGGCGCGTCGACCATCTGCCAGTCGTACAGCAGTGGCTGGCGGAAAGAGAGAGGGCGCGAGAAACCGGAGAGCAGGCATGACGGACGAAGAATTGAACCGGCGTTTCGATCAGCTTGAAGCACGAGTATCGGAATCCCTGCGCGAGACGGAAGCGCGGACGTTACAGACAATGCGCGAGACGGAAGAGCGGACGTTACAGACAATGCGCGAGACGGAAGCGCGGACGTTAGAAACAATGCGCGACATGCAGACCGAAATCCTGCGCGGCCTGGAGCGCTTCGCCCGCGGAAACTTTTCGCGGATGCACCGCCTGGAAGTCTCCGACAACGACCTCAACGAGCGGCTGAACGCGCTGGAGGAGCGCATTACGGCCATCGAGACGCGGCCCCCGCGATGACACGGCGGTCGCAACCCGCGAAGTGGCTGTTCTTATTTCAAGAGTTATTGCAAACAAACCACTTATTGGCTTAGTTCGGCGAAAAATAACCGCCTCCACCCCTGACCGCCGCCCTCGCCCTTGCCCCCGCTGCTATACTTAAGTAGGCTTGCAAGAATACATCCGGATTCGCGGCGCGCGGGTCCATAACCTCAAAAATATTTCGCTCGCCCTGCCCCACAATCAACTCACTGTAATCACCGGTGTGTCCGGCTCCGGCAAGTCATCCCTGGCCTTTGACACTATCTACGCCGAGGGCCAGCGCCGCTACGTCGAGTCGCTCTCCGCCTACGCCCGCCAGTTTCTCGAGCGCATGGAAAAACCCGACGTCGAGGACATCGACGGCATCGCCCCCGCCATCGCCATCCGCCAGAAAAACACCAGCCGCAACCCGCGTTCCACGGTCGCCACGTCCACCGAATGCTACGATTTCCTCCGCCTCCTGTTCGCGCGCGTCGGCCGCACTTTCTGCCCCAACTGCGGCACGCGCGTCGAACGCGACACCATCGACCAGGTCGCACAGCGCCTCCTGGCCCTCCCCGCCGGTTCGCGCTGGTATGCTCTGTTTCCCGTCAGCGCTCCCCTCAGCGATAAGGCTCACCCCAACACCCAAGCCCTGCGGGATCACCTCTTCGATCTGCGCAAGAAGGGTTTCAACCGCCTCTTCCAGGCCGGCCGTACATTCGAATTCTCCACTCCCGAATCGCTCCTCGATATCGATTTCTCCAAACCGGTCTTCATCCTGATCGACCGCTTCGCCATCCCCGACGAATCCGGCCCCGAGCTGCGCCAGCGCATGGTCGATACCGTCGAAATCGCCTACCGGGAATCCGGTGAGATCGTCCTCGAAAGCGCCGCGCCGGCCGCGCCTCTCCGTGAGAAACTGCGCTTCAGCGAAAAATTCGCCTGCAAACAGTGCGGCCTCACCTTCGCCGATCCCGAACCGATCTTGTTCAGCTTCAACAACCCCTTCGGCGCCTGCCCCCGCTGCCAGGGCTTCGGCAACACCATCGATTTCGACATGGACCTGGTCATCCCCGACCGCAACAAGTCGCTCGAGGCAGGCGCCGTCGATCCGTGGTCGAAACCCAAGTACCGTTCCTGGCTGGGCAACTTCCGCAAGACTGCCCGCGCCAAAAACGTGCGCCTCAACGTGCCCTTCTGCGAGCTCACCGAAAAGGAGCAGGACACCGTCTTCGCCGCCGTGCGCAATTTTTTCGATTTCCTCGAAACCAAGAAGTACAAGCTGCACGTGCGCGTCTTCCTGAGCCGCTACCGCGGTTACGCCCTATGTCCCGATTGCCGCGGTGCGCGCCTGCGTAAAGAGGCGCTTTACATACGTATTGCGGATCGCAACATCGCCGACGTGGTGCGCATGAATATCGCCCAGGCGCTGGACTTCTTCGAGGCTCTTCAGCTCTCGCCCGAAGAAACTGCCATCGCTGAAAAAATCCTCGTCGAAATCCGCCAACGCCTCAAATTTCTGAACGACGTCGGTCTGGAATACCTCACCCTCGATCGTCTCTCCGCCACGCTTTCCGGCGGCGAAGCGCAGCGCATCCAACTCGCCACCTGCCTCGGCTCGCGCCTGGTGGGCTCCTGCTACGTGCTCGACGAGCCTTCCATCGGCCTGCACCCGCGCGATACCGGCCGCCTCATCCGCATCCTGCATGAACTGCGCGATATCGGCAATACCATCCTGGTCGTCGAACACGATCCTGATGTGATGCGCGCCGCCGACCACATCGTCGATCTGGGTCCCGGAGCGGGCGAACATGGCGGCGAAGTCATCTTCGAAGGATCGTATCCGGACCTCGTGCGCGATGGCCAATCCCTAACCGGCCGCTACCTCCGCGGAGAATTAAGTGGGGCAGGCACCCTGCCTGCGGCGACCTCGAAGGTCGCCCGCCACGCCCGCCTGAAATTTTTCGGAGCCCGCACGCATAACCTAAAAAACATCGACGTAGAAATCCCGCTGGGATCGATGGTGGTCATCACCGGAGTCTCCGGCTCCGGCAAATCCACCCTGGTGCACGATGTCATCTACCGCTCCATGCAAGCCCTCCACAAAGCGCCCGCGGTCGAATCCGAACCCGTAACGCAAAACGACGAATCCCTGGAGCCGGTCCTCAAACTCACCTGCCGCCGCATCGAGGGCGCCGAGCCGATCCGCGAAACCATCATGATCGATCAATCGCCCATCGGCCGCACACCGCGTTCCAATCCGGTCACTTATATCAAGGTGTTCGACGCCATCCGCCAGCTCTTTGCCTCCACGCGCGAGGCCGAGAAGCGCGGCTATACCGCCGGCCACTTTTCGTTCAACATCCCCGGCGGCCGCTGCGAAACCTGCCAGGGCGACGGCACCGTCACCGTCGAAATGCAGTTCCTGGCCGACGTCGAGCTCATCTGCGACGAGTGCAAAGGCACGCGCTTCAAAAGCGGCATCCTCGATATCCGCTACAACGGGCTGAACGTGCACGAAGTGCTGCAGTTCACCGTCGACGAGGCCATTCATTTTTTCCATGGCCACCCCCGCATCACCCAGAAGTTGCAAGTGCTCGCCGACGTGGGCCTCGGCTACCTGCGACTCGGCCAATCCGCGACCACGCTCTCCGGCGGCGAAGCGCAGCGCGTGAAACTGGCCGCGCATCTTGCCCAGGCTTCCTGCCAGGGTACACTCTACATATTCGATGAGCCGACCACCGGGCTGCACTTCGACGACATCGCCAAGCTGCTGGCCGCCTTCGCCCGCCTCATCGAAAACGGCGGCAGCCTCCTGATCATCGAGCACAACCTGGAAGTGATTCAGGCGGCCGATTGGGTCATCGACCTGGGTCCGGAAGGCGGCGATCGCGGTGGCTACATCGTGGCCACCGGCACGCCCGCACAAATCGCCGCAACGCCGGGCTCCTATACCGGCCAATTCCTTGGAGGGCGGGCTTCAGCCGGCGCCGGGCTTTGACGAAATCACGTATTGATCAAAACGGAGCATCAGGAACCAGTCACATCCATCATCGGGATGCTTGACGCGAAACACCATCGCACCGGCGCCGGCTGCCGTGACAAACAGCGATAATCAAACAGCCGGCCGGAAAGGTCTGCGCGGCGCCCCAACGGCCCTGTAAAACAGGGACAGAACAGGAAATCCATGGTCGCCTTTACGGAGCTAATACTCACAACCCAGGACGCTTGTGCGCCAAAGCGACTATGAGACGAGAGGCTGTATAGCCCGAGCGGACCGGCGGCGTTGCGTGGTCAGATTTTCGCATCTCCCGATGTATACTTGACCGGAGGAGGACATCATGACTAGCGCGTCGCATATGTTCGTGCTTGCGCTGTTGGGATCGGCTTTGGTGCTTCCGCCTGCTTTCAGTGCGGCGGACTCAGGATCTCAGCAGTCGACTTTGTCACTTCCATTGGGCTGCTGGAAAATCAACGCCAATGGCAATCTGGGGACGCTTTGTATTCCGGCGATCAATGCCGACAATACGTTCGCAGGCACAATGACTATTAACGGAGAGGCCACCAATCCCATCGCGGGCTTCTGGAGTAGCGGTCCGTAGCAGATCACTTTTCTCCGGCTTCCGCCGCCAGGATCGGGAATGAATCCCTTCACATTTCAGTCGTTTGTCGCTATCCTGTTCCCGGCAGAGACTGCGAATCCAACGGGGCCACAAGTGTTGGCAGGCACCTTTAACGCCTATGGACCAGAGGCGGGGCCGGCAATGCGAGCAATTCATTCGGCTGGACCGCGACCCACCCATAATTCAAACGATGTCCGGCTCCATGCAGGAGTCGCTCCCCGTCGAGAGTCGCGGAACAAAAGTCAGGCCTGACTCGGTTCAAGGCAACCGCTACAACGCTCCGCCAGTTCGATTCCAGATCTCGCGAAGGGGACGGCGGGGTTCGCCTTCACCCAAACCTTATACTGAAAGACTTGGCGCTTCCAGAAGCCAGCACCAGGGGTTCGACTCGAGTGGGGTCTCCGCTCGATCGCTCGATCTGCGGTGAGTCTTGAGCATGAGCAGTTCAACTCGATGGCAGCGTCGAAGTAACGAGAATAATCGCCAACCTGTCTTTCGGCTACATGGGCCTAGCGGTAACCATCCTTGCAGGTGCCTGCAGACGAGACAAAGGATTGCGCAGCGCTCGCCCAAATCCCTCAAACCAAACCTGCATCACGTCGCCATCTTCCAGTCTGACGCCGTCTCCGAAGCTAAACGCGTCCGCGCCGAAGAAGTGAATATGCAGATCGCCTGGCCGGCGGTGAAACTCGAACTTGAAATGATGGTGCTCGATGTTGGCCAAGGTGTGGCACATGGCGCTCTCTCCGGTCTTTATATCGCGCGACCACAGAATCCGCTCGCCCCGATGGACCGACACCTCTCCGGGGACCAGATCGAATTCGCCATCCACTACGAGTTCCGGGCCGATGGCGCACGTCCTGAGTTTGGAGGCCGCCAGGTACAGATAGTTCTTCCGCTCCAGCACATGATCGGAAAACTCGTTACCTGCCGTGAACCCGATCCGTCGCGGCATGCCCTGTGCGTCGATCAGGTACACTCCCGCCACTTCCGGCTCTTCTCCACCGTCGTCGGCGAACTCTGGAACCATCAGCGGCTCATTGTGCGCCCGCAGCACGGTGCCACAGCCTTTGTAGAACCACTCGGGTGCGACTCCCGCCTGCCCTGACGCCGGTTTGCCGCCCTCGACGCCGGCTTGGTACATGCGCGTGCTGTCCGTCACGGCCTGCGCCGCCGCATGCATGGCATCGCGATTCCTGGCGCTGGCCTTATGCGTCAGCCCGGTTCCGCTTACCAGGCATCGCGTGGGTTCGGAGGGGACATCGGCCGATGGACAGATGCGCCAATCCGACATGCCAGCGTACACGGCGTGGTACTCGACGAAATATGGGGACCTCCGCCGTTCGATCCCTTCAGATAGCGAAAGGCCTTCATCCAGACATTCCGAGGCCAGGTCATAAACACACCGGCAGCCTTCCAGCAATCGTAGACGTGGTTCCTCGACAAGGGCCACGCGGCGGCCTTCCGGGCCGGCCAGTTGAACTAGTCGCATCGTCAGAACAACCGAATCGTACCACGCAGTTCGGGTGGTTCTCGTGCTCAACGGGGAACGAACGGCCCGGTTTATGGAACCGATGCTCTTGAGTCACATCGACGCCGGCAAACAACCCGACGGCCTCGCCTGGGTCGTCAGCCGTTGAGCCCGCCTTTAGCGGAAGAGGAGGGAAGCGTAGTCGCCGAGGAAAATCGCGCCAGAGAAAACCAATAATGGTTTCCGGGGATTTCCTTGTAGGATGTCTTGAAGCCGGGCTTTTCTAATAGCGCGTGAAGGTTCATGGTGCCTTCGCGCGCCATATCGGTCGTCCCGGCGCCGGTCCAGTAGAATTTAACCCCGCCCGCTTTGACGGCTTCCAGTTGCGCCTCGTACGCCTCATCCACCACACGCGGACCTGAACTGAACACGCCGATGTAGCCGAACACGCCGGGATTGTTGTTGGTGGCGGCGAGGGTCTGACCGCGCGAGAGTCCCGCAATCGCCCGGCCGTTTTTGTCGGTGAGGACCCGGTAATTCTTCTCGACTAAGGGGATGACATCCTTGATAAGGCTCTCCGGATACGAGCCGGGGTATGGCACCGGCGGACGAACCCGGCGCGCTCCGCCTGGACCTCCGGTTGTTTGCAAAGGAGGAGGCGCGGGCGCCTGAACGGACTGAAGCGCAGGCGTCGGGCTATAGGCATAGCCCTGCGATACAGTTTGAGAGGCATTGCCGTTCGGCATGACCACGATTCATCGGTTTGGCTTTGCCCGCCGCAATCAGATTATCCAGGATCACGTTGGCGCGCCCCATGGTCACCCACGCGTCTTCATCGCCGCCGCCGCCGTGCAGTAAGTATAAGTACAAGGCAGGGTAACGATCTTGAGAGGCCTCACAGCCGGATGGCGTGTAAACGTACATCCGGCGCCGGGCCCGCTTCAAAGTTGGCGAGGAATACCAGACGATGTGGATGGTTCCATGGGAGACATCCTTGAAATCCCACAGGTCGGACTCGGGTCCGGAAATCATCAACAGATTGTCGATTCTGGATCCATCCCGCTGGGTTTCGCCGTTTCCGGGGTCCAACGTTTTCACTCCGTCGACCAGGAACCAGTAGCCCCACAACTGTGCGCCGAGAGGCCCGACCGTTACCGACCAAACGCTATTGTTGTCCATTGCCATTTTGATCTCGCGGGCGCCTTCCCAACTTCCGTTCAAGGCGACCTCGGTGGCTTTGGGAGCCGATAGCCGGAAGGTGACAGTGCGGTGGATTTCAGGCGAGACCAGCCGCGCCGGCTGCGCCGATTGGGAATAAGCGCCGGAAGCTATCAGAAGCGCTGCCGATAGTGTGTCGAATCAAGAGCTCTCTCATTGGAGTCCATCCTTTGTTTGAAACTGAGCCACTTACTTGCCGATCCAGGCCATTCCGTCCGGACACTTAGCCTTGTTGTTGAGTGAACTCAAAGTACCGTCCGCCGAGTTGGTCGTAACCGGGCGCCGGCAAGTGGCAGTGCGAGCAGACTGAGGCCAACCCTTGCGCGGTCGTACGGCCACTTCGATGCTCTTCTTGTCGGCACTGAAGGGGCGTGCTGGTAGATAAAGCCCCGGAAACGATGGCGGCGGTTTAAGAATCGTGATTCAGTTCCATTGGTGCGGAAGCGCGTGGTGGCGAACCTCCACGATAAACCGGGCCCCAGACGAGGGCTCGCCTTTCCGTCTCGACAAGCTATGGCCCTCAATCGGGGAGATGGATTTCAAGGAGAAGAAAGCACCTCGACGACGCCGGGAATCGCGGAATCGGTACACGCGGTAATTGCCGAGCGGTAGAGTCTGTCCACGACGTGCCGGCGTTAACGCCGACACACAGAAATGGCTAAGATCGACAGGAAGGCAAGTTTCATGAGTAGTAATGATACGCGTCAGAGCCCGATTGGAATTGCTCGGGTGACGGAATCGGTTTTCCCGCTTACGAGATTTCTTGTCCCACAACCGAACGAGGTAACCGCTGATTTAGACGGCCAATGGATTGAAACGAAGAAACCAGAGTCTTGGCATGATACTTGCACCCGGGGATGTTGGAGGATTCTTAATGTTCCGATCCATTGCTCGCGTCGTGGTTACTGTTGGCATGGTATCTGTTTCCGTCTTGGCGACCTTGGCCAACGCCCAAGAAGGCATGCCCAATCCGATCAAGGCGCCGAATCCGCTGACGACGACGATATCCATTTTTCGTAGCAATATGCAGGACAAGATCATGAAGTCGGCGGACGCGATGCCAGAGTCCAAGTACAGCTACCGGCCGACGAAGGACGTCCGCTCGTTTGCCGAGATCCTGAATCATGTGGCGGATATATCCTACATATTGTGTTCAAACGTCAAGGGTGAAGCGAACCCCTCCCCGGACACCGCGAAGGATTCGAAGACCCAGATCATGGCCTACCTCAAAGGCGCGTTCGACTACTGCGATGGCGTGTACTCCGGGTTCACCGACGCGCACCTCAATGACCGGGCGGACTTCTGGGGCGCCAAGACGAACAAGATGTTCGTCTTGACGCAAGTCGCAAATCATGACGCCTTGCATTATGGCAATCTCGTCACCTATCTGCGCCTCAATGGCCTCGTGCCGTCCGGGGGTTGGTTTTGATGGCCCGGCGGCGCCCACGTCCCACTAAGCGATTTCGCATCGGCCGGTCCTGCGCGACGTGTCGGTATCCGACCGCGCGCGGGCTGGCGTTTTTTGTGCGTGGCGCGGTCGAGTGCTAAGCCGCTCAACACCCGCATGGTCTGCTCCGGGGTTGTGTCATGCCGATATCGTGTCCGCCCGACCGCTTAAGTGGCTTTCGTTGGGAACGGGGCAGGTACGGGCAAGAGCATCTTCCTAACGTGAAGCGCAGGCTTGGATTCTGGGCCGCAAATAGTCACGCCGCCGACCGGCTTGGCGGCCGGTAAGCGCGGCAAAAATGGCGTCAGCTTGCCGCAGCAATTCAGCCGGAAGGCTCAGCGAGTTTTCCATACCGTCGATTGTCCGCCTTGCGCCGGTTTGAAAAAAGGGCAGCTTTTCCCCGCCAGACCCGCGCCGCTACGGAGACCGGCCCCGGAACCGCGAGCGGCACCAGGCGTAGGGACGGCGGTCTCCGCAACCGCGCCCTTCAACCATTGCGATCATTTATGCAGGCCTCAGATGAACCTGTGGCTGACTTGGAAATCACAATACGACCTAGCCAGTGAAAGACACGACCTGAAACAGCCACCCCTGCGGGAGTCTTTGATCTCCGGCCATTTTTGTGTCTGTCCCCTGCCCCGTTTTTTGCTGCGTTGATATTCTCTTTAAGGGTAAGTTTTGCGCGGGTTTACAGCGAGCAGTCTAGTCGCGGAGATCCACTCATTCGTTCCAGCTAACACCTGATTCCGAAGTAATTTCGGCGCACTTCCACCAAATTGCTTCCCGGCGATGCGGAGATTGGCCCGAAACGTTAGTGCCGTATCGGGACTGCCCCGGCGGGCGTGGACGCCGATTCAGCGGACAAGAGCAAAGACGTCGGTGCAGTTTCGATACGGTCGTTTGCAGGAAGCCGCTAACGTTTGCGGCGGATGCGGCTGGCTATGGGTATTGAATGCCATCGTTGAACTAAGTAAGCACATGAATAGTGCATACGACGGATGATATGGAATTATCGCCAGCAAGCGATTATAGCTGAGGAAGTGTCAAACGTGTTCTGCTCGAAGGCGAACAGGCGCAGTTGCTGAACGGTGAGCGTGCCGATCATCACCATCGGCCCGGAGCAGCAAGGGCATTTCCAACTCGCTGAAACAGCGCTACCGGGCGCAAGGTTGCGCGCAGCCGCGGCCGATTACTGCCCGTGCAACGGGCGGCGATTTTGCGAAGTCTGTCGCGGAGCTGCTGCTTGGTGGTGATGGAATTTCTGATTTTAGCGCTTGCCTGCAGCGGCCACGCTCGGAGGAGGCACGGGGCCGAGTCATCCAATCAGATAAGGATCTCAAAGATGTCGGGAACGGGCGCTACGCAGCCCAAGTGGGCTCGTTGACGCGCCGGCCGAAGCGTATGGCTCACCTCGCACGACTACAGCATGGAGACGCCTTTTTGCGGATGAAGTGCCTATCGAATCTTGCTTTGCTCCGGAGCCAAGCCTCAGCAACGTGTTGTTGGAAAAGCCCAGAAGCCGACCCAAAGCCCGACTCCCGAGAGTCTGCCCGTTCTAATGGATTGGATTGGTCAAACCACGAGTATGTCGCCATCGATTGCGACGGTTTTGGTCCGCCCTTGGTGCGATTGCGCGGCTTGAGCCCCCTGTGTCTGGGCGATCGGCGGGATGCTCGTGCTGGTTCCCAAAGCCCGGCCAGGACCAAAAGAGGCAAAGGCTGAGCATACGACTATAACAACCAAATGATCCCTGGCCTTCAGGTCTGGCTTTCAGGTCTGGCCCCAACCACGCGATTGGTGTATGCTGAATTCTCCAAAGAAAGGGAGACGTATGCGTCCTCTAATAGCCTTGGTCTTCTTCGCGGCGGCCGGCATCGCCGATGACGGTCCGCTGCTGCTGCAGAGGCCCACCTTGAGCAAAACCCACATCGTATTTTCGTATGTGGGCGATCTGTGGAGCGTGCCGCGCGCGGGTGGCGACGCCGTGCGCCTCACAAGCGGAAGCGGCAACGAGACCGATCCCGCCTTTTCACCAGATGGCACGCGCATCGCTTTTACCGGCGAATATGACGGCAATGTGGATGTCTTTGTTATTCCGGCCGCGGGTGGCGTGCCGAAAAGACTCACTTGGCACCCGGCGCCCGATCGCGTCCTGGGTTGGACAACGGACGGAAAGAGTATCATCTTCAGCTCGACACGAACCGCCTACTCGCGCTTCGCCGAGATGTTCACCGTCCCGGCCGACGGAGGCGCGGAAGAAAAGCTGCCGTTCCCCAGCGGCTACGAGGCGTCCATGTCACCCGACGGGCAGTCGCTGGCCTATGAGCCGATCGCACGTTCTTTCACCATGTGGAAGAAGTATCGCGGCGGCCAGACGACGCGCATCTGGCTCGCCCGCCTGTCGGACAGCAGCGTGACCAAAGTCCCCCGTGCGAACTCGAACGACTTCAACCCCATGTGGTCTCAAGACCGCATCTACTTCCTGTCTGACCGCAACGGCCCCACCACGCTCTTCTTCTACGACACAAAAACCGATGCGGTCCATGAAGCCATTCCAAATCAGGGGCTGGACATAAAGTCCGCCTCGCTGGGGCCGGATGCCATCGTGTACGAGCAGTTCGGAGGGATTTTCGTCTATGAACTGAAGTCCGGCAAGACCCAGCCGGTTAACATTCGCGTTCATGGCGATTTTTCCGAGGTGCGCGCGAAACTCGTCAATGTCGGCCAGCACCTCATCACACCGGCGATCTCACCGAACGGCGCGCGGGCCCTTTTTGCCGCACGCGGCGAGATCATCACCGTTCCGGCGGAAAAGGGCGACCCGCGCAATCTGACCAACACGCCGGGAGTCATGGAACGCGAACCGCAGTGGTCGCCGGACGGCAAGAGCATTGCCTACCTTTCGGACGAATCGGGCGAGTACGCGCTCCACGTCAGGCCGCAGAGCGGCGCCGGCGAAGTTACGAAAATCGAGCTGAAGCCCGGCTTCTATCTTTCTCCCCGGTTCTCTCCGGACAGCAAGAAAATCGTGCTGGTGGACAGCTTCCAACGTCTCTGGTACGTGGATCTGGAGACCAGGAAGCAGATCGAGATCGCGCACGACACTTATCAGATGCGCAGCGGGAACATTGCCGGCGCATGGTCTCCCGACAGTAAATGGCTGGCCTACTCCAAGGTGCTGCCGAACGAGTTGAGTGCCATTTATCTGTACTCGCTCGCGGACGGGAAATCCACCCAGGTGACCGATGGCATGAGCGATGCCACCAACCCCGTGTTCGATAAAGACGGCACGTATCTGTATTTCACGGCCAGCACCAATTCGGGGGAAGGCCTGGGATTGGACATCCACGCTGTGGAGCGCACCTCGACCAGTTCTGTCTACCTGGCCGTTCTCGACAAAACGCTGCCCTCTCCGTTTGCTCCGGAAAGCGATGAAGAAAAAGCAGCAGACGACAAGAAGCCCACCGAAGATAAGAAGTCCGCCGACGGCGACAAACCCGACGCGGGATCCGGTACGCCCGCGGCGGACGCATCTAAGCCCGCCGAAGCGGCCAAGCCAAAGCCGGGCGTACCGACCGTCAAAATCGATCTGGACGGCATCGATCAGCGGATTTTGTCCGTGCCCATGCCGCCGCGGCGTTACACCGCGCTGCAGGTGGGCAAGGCGGGAACTTTTTTGGCGCTGGAAGCTGCGCCTCCGGTTTCAGATGGTCCCGCGGAGAATCCGCCGGGGCAGACCGTCCACCGGTACGACCTCAAAACTCGCAAGAGCGATGTCCCGCTCACCGGGGTGAACGATTTCCGCATGTCGTTCGGCGGCGAGAAGGCGCTCTATCGGCAAGGCGACAACTGGATCATCGCCGCCCTCCGCCCCATGGCTGACGGACCCGGCGGCGGAGGGCCGGCAACACCGCCGGCCGGCGGCGCCCCAAAAGGCGCGCTGAAGACTTCCAGCATCGAAGTCCGCGTGGATCCGGTCGAGGAATGGAAACAGATGTTCCACGAAGCGTGGCGAACCGAGCGCTACTGGTTCTACGATCGCAACATCCACGGCCTGGATCTGAAAGAGGTGGAGAAGCAGTACGAGCCCTACCTCCGCAACATCGCCGCCAGAAGCGACCTCACCTATTTGTTCCAGGAGATGCTGGGCAATATGGTTGTGAGTCACATGGGAACGGGCGGCGGCGATCTGCCAGAGTTGAAGCACGTCCAGACCGGACTGCTGGGCGCCGACTACGAGATAGCCAACGGCCGATACCGCTTTCTACGCGTCTATAGCGGCGAGAATTGGAATCCGCAACTCCGCGCGCCGCTCACCCAGCCGGGCGTCAATGTGAAAGCGGGTGAGTACCTTTTAGCAGTCAATGGCCGCGAGGTGCGTCCTCCCGACAACGTCTACAGTTTCTTCGAAGGACTCGCCGATAAATCCACACTGTTACGCGTCGGCCCGGACCCGAATGGCTCCGGCGCGCGCGAGGTCAACGTGGTTCCCCTGCCCGACGAGAGCCGCCTGCGAAACTTGGCCTGGATCGAAGAGAACCGCCGCAAGGTCGATCAGATGACTGGCGGCAAGGTGGCCTATATTTACATGCCGGATACGGCCAACGGCGGGTTGACCGCCTTCAATCGCTACTTCTACGCGCAGATCGGAAAGGAAGCCGCCATTGTGGACGAGCGTTTCAACGGCGGCGGGCTGCTGGCCACGGACATTGCCGAGATCCTCAATAGAAAGCTGCTCAGCGCGGCATCCAACCGGGTCGGAGAGCCCCTGGTGCAGCCGCAGGGGATCTTCGGGCCGAAGGTGATGATCATCAATGAACGCGCGGGCTCGGGCGGTGACGCCATGCCGTGGTATTTCCGGCGCGCCGGCGTGGGCAAGTTGATCGGCACGCGTACCTGGGGCGGGCTGGTCGGCATGGCCGGTGGGCCGGAGCTTATGGATGGAGGCTTCTTGGGCGCGCCCAGTTCGGGCATCTACAATCCGCTCACGGGCGAGTGGGAGGTGGAAAACATCGGTGTCCCGCCGGATATCGAAGTCGAGCAAGACCCGGCACTCATCCGGCAGGGCCATGATCCGCAGCTGGAGAAGGCGGTTGCCGTCATATTGGAGGAATTAAAAGAAAACCCGCCTCCCAAGCTGCGCCATCCACCTTTTCCGGACTACCACCGTTTGGCGGCGCAGTAGATCGGCTTGCAGATTGTCGCCTGCACACGCGGTATTCGTGTCTCGGTGAACTGATCGGATCGAACGCCGCGCCGGCCGCAGATGCCGCGGCTGCAACCCCATATCGCCAGCCGCCGTTCTGCCTGACGCCGCACTGGTTAAGTTTTGTTCGCGCTGTGGGAAATCCATTCAAGAACGCTGCGGTTTTGAATGTCGTCATGACGAACCTATCTGACTTGCTGTCCGCGTGAATTCCTCAAGACAACAATCGACGCATTTTGTCGCGCCTGCTTCGCTGGATCTCGCGGGAGCCGCAGAAGTGGGCAAAGACCCGCGAAGTCGGGGTTGTGGGAACTGACCACCCAACGAAGCACCCTGAATACCCCGAAGTGCAGGCAGTGCTCATCACGCATGACATCGAGCCGGTCTGCGTCGTCTACGGCACTTTCCGTATAATC
This sequence comes from Bryobacterales bacterium, assembly GCA_963818855.1. Taxonomy (GTDB): domain Bacteria; phylum Acidobacteriota; class Terriglobia; order Bryobacterales; family Bryobacteraceae; genus Bog-159. Next base: position 173,007 of record CAWFUH010000006.1, read on the forward strand.
CCCGATTGGCTGTTTCGTTTTCATTGTCGAGATCAATTGTAGCCGCGCCGGACTGTACCAAAGGCCCACCCCTCATTATCCGGGTAGCATCTATGGCTACGCCATTACTTAGGACAGTTAATCATCGGTTGCAACATTAACAGAACGCGTCGCGCTGTTCTGGGTCGTGTCCGCAGGAACTCGAAAGGCTTGGTTGCGGCCTGCGGCGCCAATGGGAATTTTGCGTTCTTGGAGCACGATGGGATGAATGTGGGCGGCGGCCTGCTCTGGATTCACGACCAGCCTGCGGCGGCGCGCATCGCCCTCGCGCTGTCCGGCCGGGAAGGCCGTAGTCAGTCCCACTGGCAGGCGCGGCGTGGAGAATAGGTTTGGAGTAGAACGCGACCAGCGCCTTGGATTTCTCGAGTCCCTGTGAGATGCCCTGGTTGATGCCTGCGAAATCGGCAATTTCGGTTTCGTCGAACCAAACAGCGAGCCCGGCGTGGCTGCTGATGCTCCAGCCGGTCGCGGGTGCTGAGCCGGTGATTATCGCGGTATGCCGTGATGGGAAACACCGGCGACGGATTCCATGACGAAGTACGCCGCGCGGACGTTTTTCATGAACCTGGCGGTAGGCCGACTGGCGACGCGCGCCATCCGGAAGGCTTACGATATTGACTGGCATCCTCTGCAGTTCATTTTTAACGCATCTATTTCCATCGCCGCATTCCTCGATCCGGCGGTCTGAACAAGGCAGCGGGAATCATCATGAATGCGCGATCCAAATCCTGGTTGACGCCGGAGTCGAGACGGGACCCTGGGGTGTACGCTTGTCCTGAGTTTATGCGGAATACAACTCCGCGGGGAGCCTCCGCGACGCCAATAACGTGTACGGATACGAGGTGGCGCAGACGGTAGTGGAAGTGCTGAAAAGATGCGGCGCCGATCTCACTCGCGTAAATGTGATGAAGCAGGCTGCCAGCCTCGATCTGGAGCTTGGCACGCTGCGCCCTGGAATCCGCGTAACGACGAGCCCCACCGATTATCAGCCCATCAAGCAGTTGTTTCTTGTCCAGTTCGACGGTCATGCGTGGGTACCGATCCGGTAAGAGCCGGTGATGTTAAAGTAACATCTTGATCGTCACATCTTGACAATCATAATGAATCAGCCGTACTATGAAGTAGACAACCTGCCACAAATCTATGGGCGAACTGAATACCGACGTCATCCAGGGCACGCTGGACATGCTGATCCTTAAGACACTCAGCCTTGAACCAATGCACGGTTTCGGGATTGCGCGCCGCATTGAGCAAATATCGCGTGGCGTCTTCAAGGTGAACCCCGGCTCGCTGCTCACCGCGCTGCAGCGGCTGGAGCGCGGCGGATGGCTGGATGCCGAGTGGTGCCTGACGGAGAACTCGCGCCGCGCCAAAGTGTATAAACTCACGCGTGCGGGGAAGAAGCAACTGGAGAATGAAACCGCGGATTGGTCCCGCCGGACATCGGCCATCGCGCGGCTCTTGAAGGCGGAGGCCTAGGCCGCATGTCTGTCTGGCGCCGGATCGCCCGCGGCCTGCGCGCGCTCGCGCACCGCAGAACCGCCGACCGGGATATCGCCGACGAAGTGGAGAGCTACCTGGAACAAGCCACGGCCGCGTTAGAGGCGAGCGGACTTTCGCGCGATGAGGCGCGGCAAGCCGTGCGGCTGAACTTCGGCAGCGCTACCGCGGTCCGCGAACAAGTGCGTTCCTACGGGTGGGAGAATGCGATCGCGGCGCCGCTTTCGGATCTGCACCGGGCTGGTCGCCGGTTGCGCGGCAACCCGGGCTTTACGGCGGTCAGCGTGCTTACACTGGCGCTGGGCATCGGCGCCGGCACGGCGATCTTCAGCGTGATCGATGGCGTGCTGCTGAAACCTCTACCGTATCCACAATCCGGGCAGATCGTGGCTCTGCGGCACACCGCGCCGGGAGTGAATATCAACGACCTCAATTTGGCCGCCTCGCTGTATTTCACTTACAGCGAGGAAAACCGAGTGTTTCAGGACGTTGGCATGTGGTTTCCCGACACCGCGAACGTAACCGGCGTGGGCGCGCCCGAGGAGGTTTCGGCGCTATCGGTTACGAATCGCTTTCTCCCGGTCCTGGGTGTTCAGCCCGCGATAGGACGCCCGTTCACTGCTGCCGATGACGACCCGGAGAGTGCACGCGTGGTCATTCTGTCGGATGGCTATTGGAACTCGCGCTTCGGAGGCGACCGCTCCGTTCTTGGCCGGCGCATCGTGCTGGACGGCAACCCGTACGAGGTGGTGGGCGTCATGCCGCCGGCGTTCCAATTCATGGATCGCAAAGTCTCGCTGCTGGTTCCCCTGCGGCTCAATCGCGCGGACATTCGCCTGATCAGCTTCTGCTGCCAGGGCGTCGCCAGGCTCAAACCGGGCGTGACGCTGACCCAGGCCAACGAGGATGTGGCGCGCATGCTGCGGATGGCACCTGCGAAGTTTCCGTTGAATTCCAATTTCAGCGCGGAGTTTTGGGCGGCATCGCGCATCGCTCCGCGTTTGCGTTTGCTGAAGGACGTACTGGTTGGCGACATCGGAAAAACGCTGTGGGTACTGATGGGCACGGTGGGTATGGTCCTATTGATCGCCTGCGCCAACGTGGCGAATCTGCTCCTGGTGCGCGTGGATGGACGCCAACATGAGCTCGCGATTCGCGCCGCCCTCGGTGCCGGCTGGGCGCGCATCGCGCGCGAGCTGCTGCTCGAAAGCCTGCTGCTGGGGGCCGGCGGATGCGTAGTCGGGTTAGCGCTCGCGTACGCCGGTTTGCGGGTGCTGGCGGCTTCCGACCTTCGAAACCTGCCGCGCATCCACGACATTTCGATAGATTCCACGGTGGTGGTGTTCGCCGCGAGTATTTCGCTGGCGTCGGCTTTGCTGTTCGGTCTGCTCCCGATTTTGAAGTACGCGCGGCCGCATCTGGCGAGCTCGTTGCGCAGCGGAGGCCGCTCGCTAAGCCAGAGCAAGGAGCGGCTTAGCGCGCGCGGCCTGCTGGTCGTCGCGCAGGTTGCGCTGGCGTTTGTTTTGCTGGCCGGTTCCGGCCTGATGATCCGCACTTTCCAGTCCCTGCGCCACGTCGACCCTGGCTTTTCCGGCGCGCCGGAAGTGGAGACGCTGCGCCTTTCGATTCCGGAGTCGCAGGTGAAGGAGCCGGAGCGCGCGATTCGGATGGAAGAGGAAATCCTACGCAAGATGGAGGCGCTTGCGGGTGTTTCGCTGGCGGCGATCACCAGCGACATTCCCATGGAAGGCGGTACAAACGATCCTGTTTATGCGCAGGATCGGCCAGAACCGGCGGGCATGGTGCCGCCGGTACGGCGCTACAAGTTCGTGTCGCCGGGCTATTTTCGCGCTACCGGTGCCCGCCTGGCCGCCGGGCGCGACTTAAGCTGGGCCGAGACATATAACCAAACGCCCGTAGCACTGGTCTCGGAGAATCTGGCACGCGAGTTTTGGCGCGATCCGCGTGCTGCGGTGGGCAAGCGCATCCGCCCAGGGCTAAAGGACGACTGGCGGGAGGTGATCGGAGTGGTGGCCGACCTGCACGACGACGGCGTGGATCAGAAGGCGCCTGGTATCGTCTACTGGCCGCTGCTGCAGAAGAATTTCGAAGCTTCCCCGACCTACGTATACCGAAGCGTGGCGTATGTCATCCGCACGCCGCGGGCCGGGTCGGCGGCATTGCTGCAAGACCTCCAAAAAGCCGTCGCCAGCGTGAATCCTAATCTGCCGGTAGCGGACGTCAAGACGCTGGAATCCGTATACGACAGTTCCCTGGCGCGAACGTCGCTTACGCTGGTTCTGCTGGCGATCGCCGGCGGCATGGCCCTGTTTCTCGGTGTCATCGGAATCTACGGCGTGGTCTCCTACTCGGTTTCGCAGCGGACGCGCGAGATCGGAATACGACTCGCGCTGGGGGCTCCTCTCCGAGGCGTCACCGGGATGTTTGTGCGCCACGGGCTGGTTCTCTCAGGCATCGGCGCAGTCTGCGGGTTGACGGCCGCGTTGGCACTGACACGGCTGATGAAGTCGCTGATATACGACGTGAGTCCGGCCGATCCCCTGACTTATGGCGCGGTGTCGGCGGGCCTGATTCTTGGGGCGACGCTCGCCAGTTACCTGCCGGCGCGGAGGGCCACCAGGGTCGATCCGGTGGAGGCGTTACGCGCTGAGTAATCTCGCTCCTCGTGGGAGTCCACTGTACCGGGATCCTGGTTCCGCATCACATTCCCGCCAACATCTTTTTAATTCTGCCCATGGCTTTCTCATCCCGCTTGTAGAATGTCCACTGCTTTATCTTTTTCCCGCGAATCAGGCCGGCATCCGCCAGCATATTCAAGTGCTCGCTCGCGCTGGGCTGCGTGATCCTGAGCTTTCGGGCGATAAAACAACTGCACACCCCGTCCTTCACCAGGTCGCCATCCCTTTGCGGCGGAAAGTATTTACGCGGATCCTTCAACCAGTCGAGCACCCGCAAGCGCCGCTCATTCGCCAGGGCGCGCAGAACGACGTCGATTTTCATATAGACAATTAGCCAACCCCCAAAGTATACTATAATTTTCGGGGAGCCTCCCAGATGCCTATGCGAGTTGTAACTGTCGACGCCTTCACCAACGTTCCGTTCACCGGAAACCCGGCCGCCGTCTGCCTCCTCGAGCAGCCGCGGCCGGAGGAGTGGCTCCGCAACGTGGCGCGGGAACTGAACCTGTCCGAAACCGCGTTCCTGATTCCCAGCGACGGCGAGTTTGCACTGCGCTGGCTGACACCCGCCGTAGAAGTGGATCTCTGCGGCCATGCGACGGTCGCGAGCGCACACGTACTTTGGCAGGACGGCCATCTGCCCGCCGGCAAGCAGGCGCGATTCCGCACGCGCAGCGGTCTGCTTACGGCCGACCGGCGCGGCGACTGGATCGAGCTCGACTTTCCGGTGAAGATCGCGACGGCCGCCGAACCGCCTTCTGAATTGCTCCCCGCGCTGGGCGTCAGGGCTCCCCTCGGCGTGCTCAAAAACGCTTTCGACTACCTCGTCGAGGTCGAATCGGAAGAGGAACTACGCGCGCTCTCGCCCGATCACGCTACACTGCGAAAGATCCCGGTGCGCGGCGTGATTGTAACCGCGCGGTCTTCCAGTCCGGATTACGATTTCATCTCGCGCTTCTTCGCGCCCGGATCGGGCATCGACGAGGACCCCGTCACCGGTTCCGCGCACACCGCCCTGGGGCCCTACTGGGGTGCGAAGCTCGGTAAAACGGCAATGACCGGATATCAAGCCTCGGCGCGCGGCGGCGTCGTCCGGGTGCGGCTGAATGGCGACAGAATTATTCTCGGCGGTCAGGCCGTGACGGTAATGCAGGCGACGCTGCTCGCTTGATAGAGCGCGCCGTCTCAGGTTGTAGCTAATCGGCGATCCCGCCTTACTTCACTTCGTAGCCTACGAACTCCGGCAGCATCACGTTACCCTCGTACTCCATTTCCTGGTGAATGCCAATTTTGGAGGTGTAGTACGCTTGTGCCGTGGCATACTTCAACTCGTGGAAGAAAGCCTCTTCCCGAGTCTTGGGATTCCGCTCGTTCTTCGCCATGCGGGTGAGCACGGCGACACGTTCGCCCGGGCTGGCTTCCATGAACGCGTGGTCGTGCATTTTCCGGGATAGCTCGTCGACCAGTTTCAGTCCGTCGCGCCAGTCGTCGCGGACCTTGGGCTCGAAGGCTTCGGCGACGCTGGCATCTATGTAGGCGGCCACCTGCGCGGCGCGCGCGCCCGGCGAGTGGTCGTCGGCGGGGATGATCAGCTCCGTCAATTCGTCGAGCATGGCAAATTCGGAGGATGTGAAAAACTTGGGCGCACCGGTTACGGCGAAGGCGGCGGGAACCGCGATTACGGCACCCGCGCCGATACGGATCAAATCGCGGCGATTGATTGGATAAGACATCAGACGTTCCCCTTCTTCAGTTCGTCGGCCAAATGATCGCAGGAGCGCCAGCATAGCGCCATGATCGTCCAGGTGGGATTCTGGCATGACGCGCTCACGTGTGTACTGCCATCCACCACCAGCAGATTCGGCACATCGTGCGACTGCTGGAACTGATTCACTACGGATTTCTTGGGATCCGTACCCATACGCGCGGTGCCCAATTCGTGGATGGAATAGCCTTCGGTCAGGATCTCGCGGTTTACGCCGAGTACTTCGAAGCCTGCGGTTTCAAACATCTCGCGCGCCGCATCGGACATGTCCTGCGCCATCTTCTTTTCGTTGTCGCCGAACTTGATATGGAAGCGCAGCACCGGCACGCCCCACCGGTCTTTGACTTCGGGATCGAGATCCACATAGTTCTCGTAGCGCGCCAGCACCTCGCCGAAGCCGCCCATGCCGATGAACGCGCCGGCATAATCCCGCACGGTCTTCTTGTAGGCGGAGCCGAAACCTGGCGTGCTGTAAGCGTTATCGGGAAACATGGTGGTGCCGCTGCTGCCTTCGAATCCGTAGCCGCGCAGGAACTTCGGCTGGCGGTCCGCGAGATTGCGGAAGCGCGGCACGTAAAATGAGCCGGGACGGCCGTCATCGAGCGTGCGGGGTTTGCCGACCAATCCCTTGTCCAAACCGTAGACGCCCGGCCCCATCAGGTGTTCGCAGAAATTATGACCGACGTGTCCGCTGGAATTACCGATGCCGTTCGGATAGAGAGTCGATTTCGAAAGCAGCATCAGGCGCGCGGACTCCAGCGTAGATGCGGCCAGCAGTACCGCGCGGCCCTTCACCGCGTAGTTCTGGCCGGTCTCGGTATCGATGAAAGAGACGCCGCTAGCCTTGCCGGTGTTCTTATCGACGGTCACCTCATTCACGGTGGCGTTGGTGCGGAGTGTCAAATGGCCGGTTTCCATCGCGGGATAAATCAAGCCCGTAGGCGAATCGAAGGCGGCGTGGATATCGCAGCCGCCCACGCGCCGGTCGCACGCGCCGCGGCCATAACATCGGCTGCGGTACTTGTTGTGCTTGAGGCCGTCGGTGGTGACACCCGCCCGGTAGGGAGTGAGTACGCGGCCCATCTTAGCCAGGCTCTCGCGCAATGTGACCTCCGCCGGATTCAGGCGCACGGCTCGTTGGAAGAGGCTGTCGGGGAGGTAAGGCAGATTCTCTTTGTGGCCGGAGATGCCCAGGTAGAGATCGACCTTGTCATAGTAGGGCGAGACATCCGCGTAGGATATGGGCCAGTCTTCACCGTAGCCGTCGCGCGTGGCGGCTTTGAAATCGTAATCGGAGAGACGCAGCGCCAAGCGGCCCCAGATGTTCGTCTTACCGCCGAGGCATCGCGCGCGCACCCAGGCATACTGGGTACCGGTGTAGGGATGGTCCTTTTCGTCGACCACAATGTTCTTGGCGTAATCGGAACCGTTGCCGTCCTCGACGTAAGAATAGACGTGCTTGTAAGGCGACCCTTGCGCGTAGGGCGGCTGGCGGATGGTGTATTCATTGCGGGAGAGGGCGTGCGAATCGGGAGGCATGCTGCCGCGGCGGGGGTGGTCGTAGGGCCACTCCATGGATTTGAGTTCGCGGTTGATGTCGAGTTTCTTGCCGGCCTCGAGCAGCAGGACATCCACGCCGTGCGAGGTGAGCACATGCGCGGCCATGCCGCCGCCCGCCCCGGAACCCACTACGATAGCGTCATAGGTTTTCTTGGGATCGAACTCAGTGGACATATAGGGCCTTCAGAGTGCGCATGTCTTCATGGTAGAACATCGGCGCCCAGGCGCAGGGTCCAGGGCGCGATGCGCGTGATGCGCAGCAGGTCGGCGGCGCTCCACGGATCGGTCTCCAGCCGCGCGGCGATCTCATCGGCATCGCGCGCGCGGACAATCAGCAACACATCGCGCGTGCCTTCCAAAGGTCCGCCGATTACCACGAAACCATCGGCATTGAGGGCATTCATGAAATCGGCATGCGCGCGCCACCCGATTTGTTCATCGAGCGGCAACGCATCGTTCCAAGCCGCGCCCAGCGAGCGGATGACGGCGAAGAGTTGCTGCATGCGGGTACCCTCTTAATTTTACGTATAATGGTCTACGCGATGCGTCGGGAGGGGATCAGGTGGGCCTGTCGGCTCGCGTTGTGCGCTTGCGCCTTGCCTGTTTGCCGAGCAGCTACCTTCGCGGAACTTGCCCGCCAGGCCGCCGCCGCGCGGGATGCCGACCAGGTACCGCAAGCCATCGATCTCTACCAACAGGCGCTGCAACTCGATCCTAAGTGGTCCGAAGGCTGGTTCTATCTGGGTACGCTCTACTACGATTCCGACCGCTACGCGGACGCGCAACCCGCTTTCGTCCAATTCGTCAAGCTGTCGGACAAGACCGCCGGCTGGGCGTTTCTGGGTCTTTGCGAATTCGAAACGGGCAGCTATACGCCGGCGCGCGAACATCTGGAAAAAGCGCTCCGCGGCGGTGTTTCACCGGAAATTGAACCCGCGGTCCGTTTTCACCACGCGCTCCTCCTGACGCGTCTCGGACTTTTCGCGCAGGCCGCCCATGGTTACGAGGTCTTGGTGCGCCGTGGTGTCCACGACCCAACCTTCATCACCGGTCTGGGACTCAACTCGCTCAATAAGGCCATGTTGCCGAACCAGATTCCGCCCGATCAGCGCGACTTCATAACCGCCGTCGGGGATACCGCGTACGTCTGGATGTCGGAGGCCGACAGTGCCGCGGGAGATCATACCCGGACCGCGGCGGCTTTCCACGCTCTTTTGGAGACTTATCCGGCAGCGCCCGGTGTGCACTACTTTCACGCCCTATATCTGTTGACTGCCCAACCGGATGCCGCGCAGCCGGAACTGCGGCGCGAATTAGCGGTGGATCCCCACTCGGTCGAAGCGCGTGCCATGCTCGCGGTTCTGTTATTGCAGGCCGGCCAGACGGCCGAGGCATCCGCCGACGCGAAGCTGGCCGCCGAGGACGGGCCCGCCTCTCCGCTGGCCCAATATGCCTACGGACTGACCCTGGCCGATCCCGCCGACGCCGCCGCGCATCTGGAAATCGCGGAAGGAATCGACCCTTTCAATTTTGAGTATCACGTGGCGCTGGCGCATGTATATGCAAGATCGGGCCGTAACGAGGAGGCGCGCCGCGAGCGGAAAATCTCCATCCAATTGGCGCGGCAGAGCGATCTACACGGTCGGAATTAGAATACATTCCGCCCGGTCATGCCCGGGCCGGCCCCGACTCCAAAAGCTCCCAAGACGGTGACCGTGACATCTTTCAGCGATGGCCGCTCCGCACGCAGCGTGCGGTTGCTTAACAAGACTCCCGGCACATCCGCCGCGTTGATGCAATGGTCGCCGATCCATGCATCCGTGTTGTCTTCGAGAATCGTCGGCGGAGCCCCGCCCAGCGCGGTCTGCCACGACGCCCGATAGCCCCGCCCGTAACCGACGATGATATCCGGACCCATCCGTACACCCGTTGCCGGCGCCACTTCGACTACCTGATGCCCATTCACCGGATCGCGGAAGCCGGTCAACTCGCGCGCCAGTTTCCCGATCACTGCATCTGTCTGGGCGCCCGTTTGCAGAATGCCCTGCCTCTCCCGCCCGGCGATGTTCAGATAGAGGCCATTCAGCCCCATGGCATAAGCCTGCGTCTTCGACCAATGCACATCCGAAAAACCCTCGTCACCGCCGCGCGGAGGTCCGGTGAGCGCCAGAAATCCTTTCTCCCAGAGCCAGGTGTTCAAGTTGACGGCGCGGTCGAATGAAGTGAATCCGTGGTCGGACATCACCATGATTTCTGCGCGCGGAAAGCGCCTTGCCACCTCGCCAATGGCGCCATCTACCGCGCGATAAACTTCGAGCAGCTCCGGCTCATGCTTCCCCCACAGCATGTGCGAAGCCTGGTCAATCGACGAGAAGTAGAAGAAGAGCAGCCCTTCCCGAAAATGGTCGAGCGAGTAGCCCAGCAGCTTCATTTCATCGTTGCGTACCAAAGTGGCCTGATGCAAAAACTCTTCCAGGTTGAGCACGCCCTGGCGATACGCCGACGTGTCTTCCGCGATCCCTTGCGTGAAAAACGGACCGATGGCGCCCGCCACCGCGCGGCTGTAAGACGCAGGCGCGGAGATGGGCAGCTCCGGTGCACGCGGATCCATGTTGACAGGCGTCACATACAGCGCCAGCCGCGGGTGAAATTCCTTGGCGTAAACTCGCACCATGCCGCGCGCGCCGGCCAGCCAGCCTAGCAGGGGGAAATCGGCGCGCAGCCATTCGGACCATTCGCCCTGCTGCACGATGACCGCCGTGCTGCCGAGCGTCACCCGCGCCACGTCGCGCTCCGGATCGGCTTCCACGATCAGGTTCTCGGCGGCAAAGCGGCGGTCGCGGCGCAAAGAATTGGGCGGCCCTTCGAGGGGCAGTTCATAACGGCCGTTGACGGCGTGCACGTTGACGATCCTCCCCCCAGGCACCTCGCGCGCGGCCTCCTCCGGATCGTCCGTGTAGAAGGTGAAGGTTCCCTCGGTGCCGCGCAGGTCGGGTACGCCCATGCCCGCGATGGCCTGCCCTGCCTGCTCTGGCGGAAAGTTGGTGGGCATGTGCATGATGGTCACCGGAATGTGACGGTCCCACAACATGCGCCAAAACGGCTCGCCGCGGCGTAGGGTTTCGACACGCGCTGAAGAAAGCGGCAGCACGAAGGGTCCCAGCGGAATCTGGAAACGCGGGTCCACCACTCGGGCCAATGAGGAGAATGGCTGCATCGTGCGCGGATCGCGGTGGACGAAATCGAAGATGCCGTGCTGGGCGGGGTCCCATCCGGTGATGAACGTCGACCACGCGACCGGACTCTGCGGCGGCATCGTCGTCGCAAGGCGGCGGAATCCGCCCTGTGCCCGCAAGTGGGCGACGTTGGGCAGTTCGCTCCAATGGCGCTCCAGGAAACTTGGATCCATGGCATCGACGCCCAGCACGATTAGCTGGCGGCCATGCGCCTGTGAGCCGTGGCATCCAGCCAGGGACGCCGCCGCGGCGAGCACCACCACCCATAGCCGGTCCCGCATCAAGTGGAAGCCATACCTATCCTCTATTGAAGCGCGAACGGGGCCGGAAGTGCGGGACGTGGACGTCCCGCGCAGACCTAGAGGTCTGCCCCACGGCACAAATCGACAAACTCAACCACCCATGGCCGCCGGCCCAAATCCAGTCGCGCCACGGTAACCGGCAGTTTAAACCGACGCCGGCCCGCACTCCCCGGATTCACAAACAGCACGCCTCCGCGCTCCACGCTGCCCGGCTTATGCGAGTGCCCTGAAACCACCACCCCGAACCCGGCAACCGCCGCATCCAGATCCAACTCGTGCAAATCATGCAGCACGTAAATCAGCGTGCCGCCGGCCTCGGCCACCGCGGTCGCGGGCAGTGCGGCGGCCCAGGCGCCGGTGTCCACGTTCCCCCGCACGGCCACCACCGGCGCCACCGCCCGCAGTGATTCCAAAATGTCCGGTGCGCCCACATCCCCGGCATGGATAATCAATTTCGACCCCGCCAGTGCGCGCACCGCTTCCGGTCTGAGCAATCCGTGCGTGTCTGAAATCAGCCCGACTGGAAACAGCACCGTCCTATTGATAAACCGGCCAGCCCCGCTGGCGGGCGGCTTGTTCCAGCCTTTGGAAACCGGTGGACTCATCATCGGGGCGCGCCACCACTACTAAGCCCCCGCCCGGATTAATGCTGCTCGAACAAATCTTCTGTGGGATTACCGGCTGGGGATCTGGCAGAGTAGGCGCCGCCTTGGCCGGGTTATTGAAGTCGATCACCGAAAGCAGGTTGCCTACATCGGTAGATGTCTCCCTTGCCGCCAACGGCTGAACATGGAAGACGGACTCAATCATCTTCAGCACGGAAGTGTGATCGAAAACCGTGTGGTTCACCATCGGATTCGAGGGTGTGCCCACGGTCCAGGGTGAAGCCACGATGCAAGGACACCGGACACCCAAAAGGGCCTTGCCGTCCACCAGGTCAGGGTCCGTGTTGTTGGGGGCCAGCGCGCGCGGCGGCGGTACGTGGTCGAAGAAGCCGCCCCACTCATCGTAATTCAAGACCAGGACGGTGTTCTTCCAGGCCGGGCTGGTGGTGACTGCTTTATACACCTGGGCGGCGAAGGCATCGCCGTTGCGTATGTCAGACTCCGGATGATTGTCGTTCGCGGTGTTGAGCAGCAGTGTGAAGCTGGGGTCAACAAAAGACACGGCCGGCAGAGTGCCATTGGCACACTCGGATAGAAAGTCCGACATAGAATTCGCGTAGATTATGGCGTCGAGAGGGAACAGAGTCAGAAAGGGCACGTTGCCATAGTAATACTTACTGCTGATTCCGGCCTCGGTGCAGTGATTGAAGATAGTGGGGTAAGAGCAGAGCGAGACGCTGTCGTCCAGCCGGTCGGTCTGGCCACAAAGCTGGAAGATCCGGTTGGGAAAGGTAGGCCCCAGGATCGACGGGAAGTAACTGTCGCAGGTAGTGAAATGACGGGCGAACTGCGGCAGAAAATGATTGGCGGATTCTTCGTAATAGCCGATGGCGTAGACGTCGGCGGTGGACGTTTTCATGAAACCGTCCATGGCGCCATTGTCGATTTCGATGCGGCCGCCATCGTAGCTATGGTCCGGATCGTTGAAGCCGCATCCGGTCCAGTCAGGCGCGAGGTTATGCGTGGCGTGGCTGACGCCGCTGTTGTCAACGTACGACAGCCCGGCTTGCTCGCCGTTTGAGTTAGGCAGCCAACCGAGGAAATGATCGAAGCTGCGATTCTCCATCATAGCCACTACAATGTGTTTGATTTGTGACGAAGCGGCCAGCAGTAATTCCGGGCTCAGGGCCGCGCCGGCAGCCAACCCTCCTGTAGCTTTTAGAAAAGTCCTGCGATCCATTGGTTACCCTCCTGTTTCTGCAGTATACGACGTGAATGTGAATCGGGGGTTACAGCCAGGCGTGGGGCAGGACTCCAGTCCTGCGGCGGGCGTCCACGCCGGCCTCTTCGCGCTGGATGGCCGGCGTGTTACTAATCTAACCACTTACAACTTCAAGAGCTCTCGCAGCCTCTTAGTCTGCACCCGGCTGACCGGCACCTCCGTGTGCTTCTTGTCGTCCATACGAAGCTGGTAGCTCGATTTGAACCAGGGCACCACTTCCTTGATCTTGTGGATGTTCACCAGAAATGACCGGTGTACCCGCCAGAAAGTGTCTTTGTCCAGGTTGGCCTGCAGATCCTCAATCGTGCGGTAATTCGAATGGCCTTCGACGTTGGTAGCCACCAGCGTGATCATACCGTTGTCGATGGTGGCATAAATCACGTCCTGCGCATCCACGATGAAGTTGCGGTTTCCGTTCCGGATGAGCAGCTTGGTGCGATGCGGGGTCTGTGGGAGCGCCGGCAGCAGAGCAGGTTCCGGCGTTTTCTTTTCCTGTGCCGAGCGCCTCGCACGGTCGATGGTCTCCTCTAAGCGCGACCTGTCCACAGGTTTCAGCAGATAGTCCATGGCCTCCAGGCGAAAGGCCTCCACGGCATACTGATCGTAGGCTGTAACAAAAATGAAATGCGGCAGCTCTATGCCGGATTCGCGCAGTTCGCGCACTACTGCCATGCCGTCCTGACCGGGCATATGGACGTCCAGGAAAACCAAATCCGGCTCGGCTTTGCGGATCAACTGGACGGCCTCCAGGCCGTTGCGGGCGGTAGCTACCACCTCCACTTCAGGGAAATCCCTGAGCAGGTAGGTCAGTTCATCGCAAGCCAATTGTTCGTCGTCAACTATGACGGTAGTCAAAATGGCCGTCGCGCGCTCTCGCATCGACTTGGTATTATAACATTTCGCTCCGCACAGGCAGAATCGCCAGATGTGCGGTCAGGCACCCCCTCAGCGACTTTGGGGGACCCTTCGGGTCCGCCTCTTACGGGCGCGCCCAAAGAGTGCCTAAATTGAGAGGAGTAAAGAACTTGGCCGATAAAGAACGAGTCTCAATCGCGCCGGCCGAAGGGAAGCTCGGGGTGTTGGTCCCCGGCATGGGTGCGGTCACCACCACCTTCATTGCGGGCGTCGAGGCTATTAAGCGCAATCTCGCTAAACCCATCGGTTCGGTCACCCAGATGGCTACCATCCGGCTGGGTAAGAGGACGGAAGGACGAAGCCCCCGCATACACGATTTCGTCCCACTGGCCGGTCTGGACGATTTGGTTTTCGGCACTTGGGACATCTACCCGGATACCTGCTATGAGGCGGCCGAGAAAGCCGGCGTGCTGGAAATGCCTCTGCTCGAGAAACTGCGGGAGCCGCTATCCGCGATTCGACCCATGCCGGCAGTTTTCGACCACGAGTTTGTGCGGCGGATCGACGGGCCGAACAAGAAACCCAAGGGCTCGAAAATGGATCACGCGGAGATGCTGATGGACGACATTCGCAGCTTCCGCGAGTCGAGCGGGGCCGCGCGGCTGGCCATGATCTGGTGCGGGTCTACCGAGGTTTTCCACAAGCCTGCCGCCGTACACGGGACGCTGGCCGATTTCGAGTGCGGTCTGCAGAAAAACGATCCTGAAATATCGCCCAGCCAGATTTATGCGTATGCGGCGCTGAAGTCGGGTGTTCCGTACGCCAATGGCGCGCCGCATCTGACCACGGATACGCCGGCCCTGCTGCAATTGGCGCGCGAGCGGCAGGTGCCCATTTGCGGCAAGGATTTCAAGACCGGCCAAACCTTCATGAAAACGCTGATCGCGCCCGGATTGAAGTCGCGCATGCTGGGCCTGAACGGTTGGTTCTCGACCAACATCCTGGGAAACCGCGACGGCGAAGTGCTGGACGATCCGGGATCCTTCAAATCGAAAGAGGAGTCGAAGCTCGAAGCGCTCGAACAAATTCTGCAAGCGGACTTGTATCCGGATCTGTACAAGAACTTCTATCACAAGGTCCGCATCAATTATTACCCGCCGCGGGGCGACGCCAAAGAAGGCTGGGACAACATCGATATCTTCGGCTGGCTGGGCTACCCGATGCAGATCAAGATCGACTTCCTGTGCCGCGATTCGATCCTGGCGGCGCCGCTGGTGCTCGATCTGGTGCTGTTCATGGACCTGGCGCAGCGCGCCGGCATGCGCGGCATTCAGGAGTGGCTGTCATTCTACTTCAAGGCGCCCATGCATGCGCCCGAGTTGTATCCCGAACACGACATCTTCATCCAATTGATGAAGCTGAAGAACACACTGCGCTGGATGCAAGGTGAAGACCTCATCACGCACCTTGGACTGGAATATTACGACTAAGTGACGAGAACCCATAACCCATCACCCACAACCCATCACCCACTATGAAGGTTCTTGTCATCGGCGGTACCCTGTTCATCGGCCGGCAACTCGTGAAAGAGTTGTGCGACGCCGGTCATGATGTAGCCGTTATGCATCGCAAGCCGGCGCACGGCCTGCCCCGGCGCGTCGAGAACCTCATGGCGGACCGCAACGACGCCGCGTCCGTCCAGCAAGCGTTGGACGAGCGGCGCTTCGACGTGGTTTACGACAACGTCTATGATTGGGAGCGCGGCACTACGGCGGCGCAGGTGCAGGCGACGGTGCGGGCCTGTGGCGATCGCGTTTCGCGCTACATCTTCATGTCCAGCGTGGCGGCGTATGGCGACGGTCTGAATCACTATGAAGGCGACGCCCTGGCGCCGGACAATCATCCGGAACCGTATGTCCGCAACAAAGCCATGACTGAGCGCATGCTGTTCCGCTTACATCAGCGGCATGGACTGCCCGTAGTGACTTTCCGGCCGCCGTTCATCTATGGGCCGGGCAACCCGTTTTACCGGGAGGCTTTCTTTTGGGATCGCATGCGGGTGGGGCGCCCGATCATTATTCCAGGCGACGGCCACCGCCTGATGCAGTTCGTGTATGTGAAAGACCTGGTGCGCGCGCTGGTGCGGGCCATGGAAGTGCCTAACGCCGCCGGAGAGGCGTTCAACATCGGCGATTCCCGGGCATTGACGCAGGTGGAGGTGGTGCAAGCCCTGGCGGCGGCGGCCGGTAAGCCGTCGCATCCGGCACGCATCCCGCGCGAAGCGATTGCCCACTTGGGCGGAAATCCCATGGGCGATCCGGCCTACTTCGGCGTGTACTTGGACGTGCCGCCCATCACTGAGAAGATGGGCAAGGCCGCACGCGTTTTGGGGGTGCGCGCCACGCCATTCGAAGAGGGATTAAAGGAGACATGGCGCTGGTACTTGCGGAACCGCAACGGCCGCTTTCCGCACCCGGATTTCACATTTGAGAACCGGCTGCTGGCGCTGGTGCAGCAGAAGACCGCCAGCCACGCGTAGGTCTCGAGCGTTAAAGCGATGGGCATGCAACTGGATGAAGCAGAGGTACGGGTGCTGGGCGCGCTGATGGAAAAAGAGGTCGCCACGCCCGAGTATTATCCGCTCTCGCTCAACGCACTGGTGAATGCGTGCAATCAGAAATCCAACCGCGAGCCGGTAGTGTCGTACGACGAAGACATCGTGGAGACGGCCTTGGCCGGGTTGCGGGACAAGGGATTGGCGGCGCGCATCAGCGGCCACGATATGCGCGTGCCGAAGCATGCGCATCGCTTGTCGGAAGTGATCAACCTGGGGCGGCGGGAGGCCGCGGTGCTGTGCATGCTGATGCTGCGCGGTCCGCAGACCGCGGGTGAACTGCGCGGGCGCACCGAGCGCCTGTATCAGTTCGACGACCTGGAAGCCGTGGATGCCTGCCTGACCCGCCTGATGGAGTGGCAGCCGGAGCCGCTGGTCGCCAGGCTGCCGCGACAGGTAGGATACAAGGAAGTGCGCTTCGCGCATTTGCTGTCGGGCGAGCCGACGGCCGCGCAGGCCGCTGCGACACCCACCCCCATCGCCCGCGAATCTCGCGACGAGACGGTCGCGCGCCTGCAGGCCACCGTGGATAGCCTGGAAGCGAATGTGGCCGAATTAAGGCGTCAATTCGCGGAGTTCAAGAAGCAGTTCGAGTAAGCCTGCGTCAGGTAACTCCGCTATAATCGCTCTATGCAGCTCACGCTGGAACTTCCGGAGGAGCTTTCGGCCGCCTTGGCAGCTTCTGGTTCGGACCTGTCGCGTGCCGCGCTTGAGGCTATCGCCATCGAGGCTTATCGCGAACGCAAGCTTACCACCGCCCAGTTGCGCCGGCTGCTCGGATTGGAATCGCTCGATCGACTGGACGGTTTTTTGAAGCAGCACGAAGTCTGGCTCGAATACGACTGGCAGGACTTGGAGCGTGACCGCGAAACGCACCGCCGGCTCGGCCTCTGAGCCGTGCGCGTCGTCATCTCCGATACCTCTCCGCTTCACTATCTGATTCTGATCGGCCAAGCGGATCTATTGCCCGCGCGTTACACCGAGGTAATCATCCCCAAGCGGTTGCCGACGAACTCAGCCGTCCTGGAACGCCCGAGACCGTACGCAGTTGGGTAGCGCAACGGCCAAAATGGCTTCAGGTGATGAGACCGTCTGCCAGCGACGCGCCGCAATCGATTGAAGTCTAGATCTAGATCCGGGTGAACGTGATGCGATTCTGCTGGCGCTGATGCTAAATGCGGATCTTGTGCTGATGGATGACCGCGACGGCGTAGAGGCAGCGCACCGGCTGGGCCTGACCGTAACTGGCACGATCGGTATTTTGGATCGTGCCGCGGAATGACATCTGATCGAACTGGCACCACTCATCCACCGCTTACGTGAGACTAATTTCCGCGTCTCTTCCACCCTGATCGTGCATCGCCGCCGATGCTGTCAGGAGAGGGAAGTAGGCGTATCGAGGCAGGTCGGACCGGGTAGGCAGACCGCAGAGTCGGGCGGAGAATTCTGTTCTCGGTGTGTTTGGAGTCCTGTGAATTCAGCACGATGCCGGTCATCCTGACTCCTGGCTCCTGACTCCTGTCTCCTGTCTTCTATCTTCCATATCGCGCAGGGATATCAAGGGCGCACCCCTTGGCTGGGTGCTTCGAGACTTTGGCTTCGGATCCTGCAAGTTACGGGTAAGTTACGGCGAGGCGGATGACGTTCACCAGGCTCAACGGTCCCAGGCCGGGAAGTCTTTCCGGTGAAATTTCAATTGCCATGCGGATGGTTTCGAAGTCTTGCGGGTTGAAATGAACCAATGTCAGGCCCGCTGCCAGCGATGTGGCGGCAATAAGAATGTCATAGCGCCAGCGGACCAGCCTTTTCTGGCGCGTCTCGGCCGCGCGGTGAGCGCGTTTTGGCGCCGTTGGAGGCTGCGGCAGCAGGGCGGCCAGTTCCCCAGCGACGAACGCCACTTCCCGGCCCACCGGCACGATCTGTCTGCGGGCAGACAAGTAAGCATCCCGGATGAACGAAATACCGGCGCGCTCTCGGGGCGCGGCTCTCTCGAGAAGCACGGCGTAGCCCGAATCCTCTCCGTCACCGTGATGGCGGACACCTGCATCGTATGCAGGCGCAGGTAATCGGCGTGCCAACGCCGGACCGCTGCATCGGCTGAGCGTTCCAACCAACGCTCGGCGCTGGTGTCGAACAGAAATGGACCGAAAACCGATTCCAGCAAGTTTACTCTTCCACTACCTCATCCATGAAGACGCCACTCACAGCCTCTTGTTGTTCCGGGGTCGAGCGCGAGAAGGCTTTCCGATATGCCTCCCACGACTGCACGCGCCGCTTGCCCTCGCGCTTGGCCTCGGCTTCGGCTGCCAGACTCTTCTCAAGCGCCTCCGCGACGACGACACTTAGGTGCACTTTGCGTTTGCGGGCGATGCGATCGGCTTCGGCCAGCGCCTTCACCGGTAGCGTGAGAGTGGTGCGCCGGGTTCCGTTCTTCATTGATGCATTATGGCACCACAGGCGCATCACCCTGCATCAATTCAGGAGCCTTGCGCCGCGCCGCGGGTCGTGAATCATACTGGTAGGACTTTTCCTTCCTGATAAATCACCACCCCGCGCTTCACCGTGCGGTTCACCAGGTTGACACCGAAGTAAAAGGGGATTTCGCGATAGTCGGATGCATTCAGCACGATCAGGTCCGCGGGCTTGCCGACCTCCAGCGATCCGGCTACGCGCTCCGATCCGATGGCGCAGGCCGCGTTGAATGTGGCCGCGCAGATGGCTTCCGCCGGGGTCATGCCCAGGCGCGCGCAGGCCAGCGCGATGATGGCCGGCATGCTGCACGTCGAACTGGCGCCGGGATGGAAGTTGCTGCCGAGCGCTACGGCGCCGCCGCTGTCGATGAATTGCCGCGTGGATGCCCGATCCCCACAGTCCGCGCGAAAGCACGTACCCGGCAGCAGTACGCCCGTGGCGGTCGACCTCGCCACCAGGTCCATCTCCGTAGGACCGGTCTCTTCCAGGTGATCGACGCTGGTGGCGCCCACTTCTACCGCAAGGCGTACGGCGTCATAAGCGCGCTGTTTCTCCGCTTGAATTTTGAGCCGGTATCCGAGCGCGCGGGCCGCCTCCAGGTAGCGGCGGCTCTGCTCGATGTCGAACATCGCCGCACCGCAATCCAGACCGGCGAAACGCACATTGCCTTTGCGGTGAATCATAGGGAGCAGTTCGGCGCACAACCAGAAGAGGTAATCGCCGGGGCGGCCTGCATGGGCGGTGGAAGGAGGCGGCGTGACGAAGGTGGACACGATCTCGAGCGGCGAGCTATGCAGCATGGCGTGCACGCGCAGAATTTTGAGCTCGTTCCGGACGTCCAGGCCCCCACCCGCCTTGGCTTCGAGCGCCGTGGTCCCGTGCCGCGCCATGGTGCTGACAAACTGGCGTGCACGCGCTTCCAGGCGTTTGGCGGAAGCGTTGCGCAGTTCATTTACGGGGATTGCCGGTGTTAGGGCAGGCTCCGGCGCGGCATCCCGCAGGATCGCCTCGTACTCTTCCAGTTGCGGAGGGCCCCACACCAGGTGCGTATGGCAGTCCACAAAACCGGGCATCACCACACGTCCAGTGGCATCGATCTCCTGGGACCTGTGCGCCAGCGCCAGATTCTCCACGCGCCGGCTCAGCCCCACTTCCACGATTCGCCCGTCTTCAATGAGCAGCGCACCATCGTGAATGATGCCGAGCTCTTTCAGCGCGGCGCCTCGTCTGGACTCCGCCGGGCCGCGCAACGTAATCAG
The DNA here is from genome assembly GCA_963818855.1 of Bryobacterales bacterium. GTDB lineage: Bacteria > Acidobacteriota > Terriglobia > Bryobacterales > Bryobacteraceae > Bog-159. Next base: position 193,195 of record CAWFUH010000006.1, read on the forward strand.
TTGGCGTGCCCCCCGTACAAGTAGAGATCCTGACATTCGGACGACCTCGTTTTAACATAGCAAGATGCCCCCGCACCGACCCTTGAAGACTCTGGAGAGAGTGCTCTCCAAAGCCGGGCTGGGTTCCCGCACCGAAGCGCGGAGTTGGATTGGAGCCGGCCGCGTGCGCGTGAACGGCAAGGTGATCGCATCGCCAGATCATTGGGTCGAGCTGGAACGTGACCGCGTCACCCTGGATGGACGGGCCGTGCGCGCCGCCCGGAAGATCTACCTGCTGCTCTACAAGCCGAAGGGCTATCTGACAACGAATACCGATCCGCAGGGCAGGCGTACCGTTTACGATCTGATCAAAGATGCGGACGCCTGGGTGGTTCCCGTCGGCCGCCTGGACCTCGACACTACGGGGCTGCTGATCATGACCAATGACACCGGGTTCGCCGAACGTCTGACCAATCCTGAGTACAAGGTTCCCAAAACCTACCAGGCGAAGTGCGCGGACCGCTTGCTGGACGAACAGATCGCGCTGCTCCGCGAAGGCGTTCAATTGAGCGACGGCCCCACGCGCCCGGCCCTGGTGGAACGATTGCGCGATTCCGGCAAGTACACGCACATCGAGCTGACCATTACCGAAGGCCGTAACCGGCAGGTGCGGCGCATGGTGGAAGCCATCGGCAGCAAGGTGCTGAAGTTGACGCGGGTGGCCATTGGTCCGCTGCGGATTGGCGATCTGCAGATCGGGCATTGGCGGCACCTGTCCGAAGCCGAAATGCGGGCCTTGCGGGGCAAGCGCGCATAGCTTAACCGGCCTATAGCAACACGACGCCGATGGCCAGCGTTACCAGAGTGACCGGAACACCCAGCTTGGCGTACTCCCAAAAGGAGATGCTTACGTCCTTCCGGGCGCGCTCCACCACGATCAGGTTGGCCACCGATCCCACCACCGTCAGATTGCCGGCCAGCGTGGAAGACATCGCCAGCACCAGCCAGGCATGCCACGGATCGGCCAGATGCCCCACCACTGGTTTGAAAATCAGGACCGCGGGCACATTGCTGACGACGTTGGAAAGAACGGCGGTGGCGGCGCTCAGAACAGCGGTGTTCCCCAGTTGGAAGCGGGCGGCGGCGCGCAGCAGTTCTTTCGAAAGCGCCGTCTGGTCCACGCCGGCGACCACGATAAAAAGGCCCACAAACATTACCAGCAGCGGCCAGTCGATTTCGCGATAGATAGTCTCCGGCTCGACGCGCCGCGAGATCAGCAACAGCGCGCCGGCGATGAATGCGACTTCGGCCACCGGCGATCCCGCGAAGAAGAATGCAATCATGGCAACCGAAATCAGCAGCGATTTCCAAAGCTGCACGCGGTCTATGGTCACCGGGTGATGCTCGATCGCCATCACCGTTTCCCGGCGGAACTCGCCGCGATAGATCAGCGCCGCCAGCGCGATCAGCACCACCAGCCCCACCGCGGCGATGGGCGCCAGGGTCGCCGCAAATGCGCGATAGCTAATGCCGGAGAAGCTCCCGATCATCATGTTCTGGGGGTTGCCCGTTATAGTGGCCACGCTGCCGATGTTTGCCGCCATGGCTAACGCAAGCAGGTAGGGAACCGGATTGCGGCGCAAGCGGCGGGTGATATCGATGACCAGCGGCGTCAGCACCAGGCACATGGTGTCATTTACAAAGAAAGCGGAGAACAAGCCGGAGACGAATACAATCGCCGACAGAAGCACGATAGGACGGCGCGTGCGCTCCACCACCCACGCGCTCACCAGCGTGAAGAATCCCGATATGCGCAGGTTGGCGACCACGATCATCATGCCGAACAGCAGCATGATGGTGCGGTAATCGACGGCTGCCTGCGCCTGCTGCATGGATAGCGCGCCGGTGGCGATCATCAGGGCCGCGCCAATGATGGCGGCGCCGGAGCGATCCAGCCGGAAGCCCGGCAGACGCCCGATGGCCAGCACCAGGTAAGTGAGCAGGAAGATGATGAGAGCGGTCAGCAAAGCCTGGAGCCATCTTACCAGCGGCTCCCGATCGGCGTCCGGCCGGGGAGTAGAATGAATGAGGTCAGACCATGAAGTATCGTACGTTATGCAGCCGTCTCCTTCTGCCGGCGGCGCTCGCCGTGACGGCACCGGCAGTTCCGCAAAGCCAGCCGCAGGCCGAAATGGAAACCAAGGAAGCGCCCGCGAAATTTACGTCCCGCGTGAACCTGGTGCCGCTGACCGTAGTGGTGCGCGGCCGCGACAGCCACGCCGTCGGCAATCTCACCAAGGAAGACTTCCGGCTGCTGGACAATGGCAAGCCGCAAGTCATTTCGCGGTTCTCCGTCGAAAAGCCGGGCGCTCCAGCCGCGATTGAAAGAGAACCGGCCAGCCTGGAGCCGCAGCCCGATGACAAGCCGGCAGCGGCGAGCGCGGCGGCCGCGCCTCCCGCAGTCCTCGCCGATCATTTCGTGGCCTACCTGTTCGACGACGTGTTCGCGCAGGCGGAAGACCTGATGCGCGCGCGAGATGCGGCTGCGCATGTGATCGCCAATTCCATGCAGCCCGCCGACCGGGCCGCGATCTACACCACGTCCGGCCAGATCGTGCAGGAATTCACGAACGACAAGCAGCTGCTGCAGGCCACGCTGGCCCGTCTGCGGCCGGCTCCGATCGCCGGGAACATCGGCCACGGCCTCGACTGCCCGGACATCAGCTACTACATGGCGGACCGCATTATAAACATGAACGATCCGCAAGCTACCCAGGTCGCGTTAATCAATTATAGGGCGTGCAGCAACGATCCCTACGCCACCGCTAACATGGTTACCGGATTCGCGCAAAGCGCGCTGCACAACGGGGAACACCAGATGCAGTTGGCGACCTCGGTCCTGGTGCAGGTGGTGCGCCGCCTGGCGGCCATGCCCGGACAGCGGAACATCGTGCTGGCTTCGCCTGGTTTCCTGGTGCCCTACGCCGACCAGGCGCTGGTGACCAATATCATCGACCGCGCGATCCGCGCCAACGTGATAATCAGCAGCCTGGATATAAGGGGACTTTGGACAGCTCCGCAGTTCGACGCCTCCCGGCCGGCGCCTGCCGGCGGCGCTCAAGTACTCACCCTGGTGAGTCAGTATCTGGAGCAGGAGCAGTTGGCCGGGGAGTTCGTGCTGGAAGATCTGGCGCACGCCACGGGCGGCGACTGGTTCCACGCCAATAACGATCTGGGCGACGGCTTCCGGCGCTTGGCGGCCGCGCCGGAATTCATCTACGTGCTGGCTTTCACGCCGGAGAACCTGAAATCGGACGGCAAATTTCATAAGCTGCAAGTCACGCTGCGGGAGCCCAAAGGCCTTACCGTGCAGACGCGCAAGGGCTACTACGCGCCGCGGCGCGACGCCGAAGCTGTGGATCAGGAGAAGCAGGATATCGAAGATGCGGTGTTCTCGCGCGAAGTGATCAAAGATATTCCGCTGGCCGTGCGTACGCGTTTTTTCACCTCCGACAGCGGGAATGCGAATCTTTCCGTGGTGGCGCAGGTGGACATCCGGGGGCTGCACTACAAGAAAGTGGACGGCCGCAATGGCGACACTTTGACGGTAGTTTCGGTTCTTTTCGATCCTAACGGCAACTATGTAGCCGGTGCCCAAAAGGTGTTCACTTTCCGGCTGAAAGACGAAACGCTTGAGAAGAGACTGGAATCCGGAATCAATGTCAAGTGCAGCTTCGACGTGAAGACAGGCAGCTATGTAGTGCGCGTGGTCGTTAGAGACGGCGAAGGGCAGATGATGGCTTCCGAGAATACGGCCGTGGACGTTCAGTAAGCGCGCGCGGTCTACTCCGCAGTAAATCCGTATTCCCGGGCCTCTATGAATTGCGCCGGCCGGCGTTTCAGGTAGTTCTGCCCGTTGCCGCGCACCGCCGCGACGGCTTCCAGACAGAAGCTTGCCGTCTTCCACCACGGAACGCAGATCCGCACGGTCAGCCCATGGCTGGCGTCTGCAATCGCGTCGATATCGGCCGCCCCCAATGGCGGCGGCGCCTGGCGCAACCGTTCGCGCAAGATCTCGGCGCGTGCGCCGGTGTCCGGAGCGCCGGCACTCTCCAAGCCATCGAGCATGGTCAGCAGGTAACGGTAGGATCCGTTACTTTCCCTATGCTCGAAGAGCAGATCGGCATCGTCGATGAAAACCACGGCAGGCGCGTTTCGCTTGGCGGCGCCAAAAATTCTTTGTACCTTGCTATAGAACGAGTAAGTGCCCGCGATGACCGTGCCGTCGATGAGGAAGAATTTACTTTTCAGACGGGAGGCCAGCGCCCGTCCGATGGTCGTCTTACCAGTGTCCGGTGGGCCGGCCAGCAACACGCCGCGCTTGGGTTTCAGTTGTAACTCCGCGGCCAGGGCGCGATTTCAAAACGGAAGTGCGACTTTGGCTTCGAGCGCGTTTATCACGTTGTCAAAACCCTCCAGGTCCTTCCAATCCACCTGCTCGACCTGCTGCAGTTCGACGTTGCTGGTCATGTTCTGGTGCGCATTCAATTCGGGCGCGAAACGATGAATCTCGGCATAGCCCAGCCGGCGCGCCGCCGCGGCGCTCAGACAGGCGCGGCAGATGGATTCATAATCCGCCGCCAGATCAGGAACGCCTGCGTGTGGCTGAGGGACAAACCCGAGTCAGACACGCGACGCTTTACCGAATACGTCGCTGAACAGGCGATATCCAACGGGTGCGACCAGTTATAGGTCGCAGGCGCTCACGACCGCGGCGATGAGATGAAAATAGTTCAGGATCGCTAAGCTATGGCGGGCAAGAGCTGCGTCCAGTAGTGAGACGAAGGCCTCCTCGATGGCGGCGGCCTGGTGTCCGGCCAGAACACTCAAAAACTCCGTAGTCCTGCCCGCGCCGTGGACGGCTTTGAGCGCCACGACATCGCCGGCACGGATGGCGGTGAGCAAACGTTCCGTCGCCGCCTGCTGTGCAGGCGTCAGTTCGACCGAGGTCGGCTGTGCCAGTAAAGTCAGCATAATTCCGTTAAAGATGATGACAAACGCAGTTATAAATTTGTGTTATGGTGCGGGACTCGGAAATCGCCCGGGCAACAGCGATTGGCCCGAACTTAGGAGTGACTGGAGGGAACCGGACGAAGGCTCTCCGCCGGAATGTCAGTGTGGTTATATTGCATGAGCGCCTCCTTCGAGTAAGATGGATACTACCTCAAGCAGGCTATCATAAGTGCGGCTTTCGAGAAAGAGTTCTGCCGATTAAATTGTTTTAAGCCACGCGTTAGAATGGAAGCGTCCGATGTTCGATCTGTTCCGGTCATTTCTGCCCCTGCACAATCCGATTGGTTTCGGCGCGAGCGATTTCATCGAACTCGAATTAGCCGGGCTGCTGGTTTTGCTGATCGTGGCGCATGCACGCCTGGCCGCTGGGGGCCGCAGGCTGGCGACGCACACGGCGTGGTGCATGCTGGCATTGGCGATCTTGCCCGTTGCACTCCGCCTGGCGATGCTGGCCTCTAGCCCCGTGCCCACCCCTGGCGGCTCCGATGACTTCGCGCACCTGCTGGTAGCGGACACCCTCGGTCACTTCCGCCTGGCCAATCCGCCGCATCCGCTGCATCAGTTTTTCGAAACGATCTTCGTGTTGCAGGAACCGGCGTATGCCTCCATCTTTCCCATCGGGCAGGGGCTGGTCCTGTCACTCGGACGCATGCTCTTCGGCAGTCCCTGGGCCGGTGTGCTGCTTTCGGTGGCGGCGCTTTGCGCGCTGTGCTACTGGATGCTGCTCGCCTGGACTACGCCGGGTTGGGCGCTGGTGGGCGGATTACTGGCTGTGATCCAGTTCGGCCCGCTGAGATACTGGATGAATACTTACTGGGGCGGCGCGGTATCCGCGGCAGCGGGTTGCCTGGTGTGCGGATCGCTGCCCAGGCTGCGCGCGCGCTGGCGGCTACGCGACGGACTTTTGCTGGGGCTGGGGATCGGCATCCAGTTACTGACGCGTCCGTTCGAGTGCGTTCTCTTAGTCCTGGCTGTTATCTTGTATTTTGCGCCGGCCCTCGCAAAGCCGGCGGAATGGCGCCCACTAGCGCGCGTCGCAGCCGCGGCAGCCCTTCTGATTTTGCCGGCGGCTGGCTTGAGTCTGCTCCAAAACAAGCAAGTCACCGGCAGTTGGACGACGCTGCCGTATATGCTGAGCCAGTATCAGTATGGCGTACCGGCGGCGTTCACGTTCCAACCCAATCCGGTCCCGCACAGGCCACTCACTCCTAATCAACAACTGGATTATGCGGAGCAGGCCGTTACGCACGGCGCGGGCGCCGACAGCCTAAGAGCATATCTGCAGCGGCTCGCCGGCCGCGCGCGCTTTTATCGCTTCTTCTTCCTGCCGCCGCTTTATCTGGTGTTGCCGTTCTTTTTGCCGGCGCTGCGGGAGTGGCGGTTTGCGTGGGCCGCACTGGCGCTCGCCATCTTCAGTCTGGGCACGAACTTCTATCCGTACTTCTATCCGCATTACATCGCCGCGGTGACATGCCTGTTCGTGCTGGTCAGCGTGATCGGTTTGGAGCGCTTGAGCCGCGTGTTCATTCGCGGCGCCGCGGCGGGCGCCGAAGCCGCCCAACTGATCGTGTTCCTGTGCGCCGCGCAGTTTCTGTTCTGGTACGGCTTTCACCTGTTCGCGAATACCAATGTCTCGATGGCAATGCTGCCCTACGACGACTGGGACTTCGTGAATCATGGCGATCCCGCGGGCCGCGACGCGGTCGGCGACCGTCTGGCGCAAGCTTCCGGGAAGCAACTGGTGTTGGTGCGCTACTGGACGCGGCACCGCTTCGAGGAATGGATTCAAAACGCCGCCGATATCGACCGCGCCCGCGTGGTTTGGGCCCTCGATCTCGGACCGGCGGAGAATGAAAAGCTGCGGCGCTACTATCCCGATCGCACGGTCTGGTTATTGGAACCGGATGCCCGTCCGCCGAAGCTGTCTCCATTCCAGCAAGAGGAGCAACCGGTGCCGGAACCGCCCAAGGAGCCGCGGGAGAAACCCAGTCCGGAACAGAACGGCATCCAACTGTTGCCGGTTCAGTAATGTTTCTCGCGGCGGTGGATCCGTCATCTTAATCCGCAAGCTTGATTGGCCACATGTGGGGACCGATCTTGCGGCTGTTGAGGTGGGCGTTCGACGGCGGCTTGTTTGATAGAGTCGTGCGCTGCCTTGAATAACAGGTGCGGCGAAGCAGAGTCGCTCTTGCGGAAAAATACAGGCCACGTCAGAGATGTATCCATCAGTACGGAGCGATCGGCGATATCGAAATACTGGCTGCGGCCTAGCGGGGCCACGCGCCCTTACTGGCGCGCAACCTGCATATTGTGCCCGGCAACCCCGCCCAGCACGGCCGCAGCCGCCAGATTCGCAGATGCCAACCAAGGGGTGTACTCGGGAGTCCGGCGCAAGACATAGCGCTGTGCAGCCAAGCCGCCACCGACCGCGGCCGCCTTGATCGCCAATGAACCATAACTGAAGCGTTGACCTGCGCGCACCAGCGGGTTCGCCTCGTTTTTTCCCCAGGAAGAAGCAGCGTCAGCGGCGTTAGCCCCTGCCACCAGCGCCTGACTCACGCGCCATATAGCCTGCCAGCGAGACCGCCGGTCAGCGGCCGAAGCAACCGGCAGAAGAACAAAGGTACACAAAAGGAAACACCCGACGGCTCGTTTCACAATAGCCCCCGCAGTAATATTCGGCGCTTTCGAAGCGGGGCATTAGGGAGAGTTCCGTCTTTCTCCTGTCTCCTGTCTTCTGTCTCCTGTCTTCTGTCTCCTTCTCTGTCTTCTGTCTTCTGTCTTCTGTCTCCTTCCCTGCTAGCATATCCGTATGCGTAGCGCGGAGCTCCTCCAGTGGTGACCCACACTCTGAACTTTGTGGTGCGGCACGGCTACGCGCTTCTGTTCTTTTGGATACTCGCCGAGCAGGGCGCCCTGCCGCTGCCCTCCGCTCCCCTGTTGCTGGCCTGTGGGGCTCTCGCCAGAGACGGCCGGCTGTCCCCGCATTGGATCGTCATCACCGGCTTGGCGGCTTGCCTCAGTGCGGACAGTTTCTGGTTCATGCTGGGACGCCGCCGCGGCGCCAGGATCCTGCGCTTCATCTGCCGCATCACGCTCGAGCCGGATTCCTGCGTACGCCAAACCGAGACTGCCTATCTCCGCTACGGCAGCCGGTCCCTTTTCGTGGCGAAGTTCTTGCCAGGATTTAATGCCGTTTCCGCACCGCTGGCCGGCATATCCGGACTGCGCTATGTCCACTTTGTCCTGTTCGACACCTGCGGGGCGCTGCTCTGGATCGTTTCCTTCGCCGGGTTAGGCTACGTCTTCAGCCACCAGCTCGACACGATTGGAGATTATATCGCGCGCATGGGTTCGGGCGCTGCGCTGCTGGCCGTGGGATTGCTCGCGGCCTGGATCGGCTGGAAATTCCGTCAGCGCCGCCGCTTCATCAGGAAACTGAGGGTCGCGCGCATCACTCCCGAGGAACTGAAGCGCAAGCTCGCCGCCGGTGAACCAATCGTGGTAGTGGATGTCCGCAGCCCGCTCGAAAGCGAAGGGGATTCGGTGCCGGGCGCGTTGCGCATTCCGCTCGAAGAGCTGGAAACGCGCCATGCTGAAATCCCGCGCGATCGCGACATCATCCTTTTCTGCAGTTGACCAAACGAAGCCTCCAGCGCCCGTGCGGCGCTGCTGTTGAAACGGTGCGGAATCGTGCGCGTGCGGCCGCTCCATGGCGGTGTGGATGCCTGGCGCGCGCTCGTTGGGTCCCCCTGAGCGACAGGCGCGACAGCAGGGTGATAGAATGCCCATCGCGTGCAAAAATACTCTCTCCGTGCGGAACTGGCCGCCGAATTCCTGGGTACTCTGATCCTGATTCTGCTGGGCAATGGCGTAGTCGCCATGGTGGTGCTGTTCGGTAAAGGCGCGCCCGGCGAGATCGTGCACGGCGGATTCACCAACATCACCATCGCCTGGGGACTGGCGGTGACTATGGGCTGTTACACCGCGGGGCGCATCTCCGGCGCGCATCTGAATCCGGCCGTAACGATTGCGTTCGCGCTCTTCCGCGGCTTCGCCTGGCGTAAGGTCACGCCTTACATCCTGGCGCAGATAGCGGGAGCATTCGTAGCCGCCGCTTTGGTGTTTTGGAACTACCTGCCCGCCTTCCGCGCGGCCGATCCCCACCTGGATCATACCGCCGGCGTTTTTACCACGTTCCCTGCGTTTCCGGACGTCCCCAGCGCGGGCCTGCTCGATCAGACTATCGGCACCGCCATTCTACTGTTCATGGTGATGGCATTGACCGACGCGCGCAATCAACCACCGGGAGCCAATCTGACGCCCGTGCTGGTGGGTGCGGTGGTGGTTGCCATCGGCATGTCCTTCGGCGGAATGCATGGATATGCGATCAACCCGGCACGCGATTTCGGTCCGCGCCTGTTCACGGTGGTGGCCGGGTTCAAGAACAACGGCCTGACCGACGGCAGCCTGGTTTTCTGGGTGCCGATCGTTGGCCCGATCATAGGAGGAGTCATCGGCGCGGCGGCCTACGATTGGGGCGTCCGCCGCTCCCTGCCGGAGTGATCCGTTCGGATTGAAGGGCAGGCCCATTGGCCTGCACATAGGCGTTGAAATAAGGCGTTCCAGCCGACACCGGCCACGTGCGATCCACCTTGAAGAACCGCGGTGACACCGCCAGATACCTGGCGAAGGTACAGCAGAAAATCCGGACGGCGTGGGCCCGGCCTGTACACAAATGCATAGCTCCCGCATCACCGCGCCTCCCCGCTAGCCCGCCGTCTAGCCCCGGCTTACTTCATCCCCGCGCGCCAGTTCAGCACCACCGTGACAGATACGTCAATCGAGCTCTCCGTAATGAATAGGAACTGCCCATCTGGCCCCACGTCCCAACTCTCCGGCCCCGTGCGGATTCCCGTGTCGATCAAGTCCGTCAAGAATAACGCTTGCGGCGTGCCGGACTGGAATTCCGGACGCGTCTTCACCTCCACGGCCATCAGTTTCGAGTCTGGCGAAATGTAAAACAGCTCCTGGCCGTCCCTCCGCCATCGAGGTTGCACGCCGCCGCCGCGCGACACCAGCCATTTCCCGCCGCTGGGCGAGGGCGGAAACGGGACCACATAGATCTCGCTCACTCCCGACTCGTTGGAAGTGTAGGCCACCCAGTGTCCATCCGGCGAAAACTGCCCTTGGTCCTCATTGGCCGGCGTGGCGGCTATCGGAATTGGTTTGGACTCGTGCTCCACATCCACCGCAAACAAGTCGGCCGGAGTTCCCGGAATAACCCGCGCGTATATAATGTAGCGGCCATCCGGCGACCAGCTTTTCGGAAACAGCAGACCCTTCGCCCGAAACACCACCTCGCGGGTTCCGGCGCCGTTCGCAGGCGCGCGGCCGATTCCCCCGTCGATGGAGTGCGCAATGTACCGGCCGTCCGGCGACCAAATGGAATTGCTGTTGCCAGGGCCAAGCATCAGCCTCGTGCCTGCTCCCCGGTCGCGCGGAAACACCCAGGTATCGTCGCTCCGATCGGCCACCAGACGCTTGCCATCCGGCGAAATGGCTACCACGTTGCCTGCATCCGGCACCGTGCCGAGAATCTTGCCTTGCCTGTCGCGCCACACATATTGCCGCTCTTTGTGCGGACCGGGCACATACGCCAGCAGTCCCTCGGGCGAGCTCGCCGCCAACCAATCCGAAGGGTAGCTCGCCGCGATCGACTGCACGATCGGTGCCGGATCGCCCACCGGTTCCAGCCGCTTCATGTCGAACGGCAGCGCCATCAGGGTACTGTTGCGCGTGAAGAGTACCTGCCCCACCGTGCTCCCGGCGGCCGGTTCGACGATATCTGTCTTCGCCATATCAGGCAGGACGCGCCGTATCGCTGGTCCATTCATGGGAATGACCCAAACACCCGCCTCCGGCGAACCGGAACTGCCGCGCGCCGCCAGGTAGTGCTGTCCGTCCGGCAAGAAGGTCGGATACATGTCGGTCACCGCCGCATGATTCGGCAGATCCGAAAGTGTCCCACCGCCGGCCGGAATCTTCTGCGCTCGCGACAACCCAGCGATCAGGATTTCGCCGTTCCGGTTCCAGGTCCCGCCGTAGGTGCCCAGCGCGTCGCAAAGCGTTTGCACCGGCCCGCCGGAGCGCTCGATCTTCTTCAGCTTGGCATCCGCAAAGAAACCGAGGTACCGGCTGTCTGGCGACCAGAATGGATCCATTGCGCCAGCGGTCCCGGCCAGCGCGGTGGGCTCCAGCGCATCCAGAGGCCGCACCCAGATCTGCTGCCTTCCCTCATGCACCAAAACCATAGCGATTTCGCGTGCGTCCGGAGAAACCGCCAGAGACACGGCGCGCGATTTTTCCGGCAGCAGCACGCTCGCGCGGACCCCTTGCTGTGCCCCAGGCTTCTGCCGGAAGTAAACGAAGGCCAGTGCCGCCAGCACCAGCGTCACAACCACCAGCGCACCGGCCAGCAGACGTGCCGCCGTCTGATCTTTATTCAGCCGGTGGGCGCCTTGTAGAGTGCTGGCAGTGGCAGTCCGCTCCGCGCCGGCGATCGATCCCAAGCTAAAACCGATGTCCGCCGCGGACTGGAATCGTGCGCCGGCTTCCTTCTCCAGACAGTGCGCCACGATGCGCGCCAACCCGGCAGGCACGCCCGCAGGCAGTTCCGGCGCATCCTCCGTCAGAATGGCGTGCATGACGTGAACGGACGATTCGCCTGTAAATGCCCGCTTGCCGGATAACATTTCATGCAGAATCAGGCCCAGGCTGAAGATGTCCGAGCGGTGATCCGCTGCCTCCCCGCGCACCTGCTCCGGCGACATGTATGCCGCCGTGCCCATAACCGTGCCGGTACGGGTGAGATCCTCCGGCACGCCCTCCGCTCCCGTCCGGCGCTTGGCCAGCCCGAAGTCCAGGATCTTCACGCGGCCTTCCCGCGTCACCATGATGTTGCCCGGTTTCAGATCGCGATGGACCACGCCGGCCGCGTGCGCTGCCCCGAGGCCGCTCGAAATCTGTGCAGCGATCTCGATGGTTTTGCGCACAGGCAGCGGCCCGCGTTCAAGCAAATTTTTGAGCGGCTCCCCCACCACCAGTTCGGTGGCGATCCAGTAGGTATGGCCTTCCAGTCCGCCTTCCAGTCCGCCTTCCAATCCAAGGTCGTAAACCGACACGATATTCGGGTGATTCAGCGCGCTGGCCGCGCGCGCCTCCCGTTCGAAGCGGACGATGTGCGCCCGATCGAGCGCCATCTCCGCCGGCAGAACCTTGATGGCGACATCCCGTTTCAACCGCGGATCGTGCGCCCGGTATACCTCGCCCATGCCGCCCGCGCCGATGGGCGCCAGGATCTCATACGGACCCAGGTGAGTTCCCGGAGCCAGCACCGTCTTTTCGCTGGCCAGCTCTTTAGCCGCCGCCTCCAGCGCCGGAGTCTCCATGAAACCTTCGCCCTTCTTCTCGTAGGCCAGCAGCGATTCCAGCTCCCGGCGCAGGTCTTCGTCCCCGACGCAGACCTCCCGCAGGAAGGCGCTGCGCTGGCTTTCGTCGCGCTCCAGCGCCGCGGTATGCAAGCGCACCAGATTTTCCCAGCGATCCCGTTCCATCACCGCGGCCCGCCCGCACCACCTCCCAGTTCGCGCAGCAGCCACGCCTTGGCGAACTTCCAATCGTTCATCACCGTCACAGGTGAGACGTGCAGCACCTCAGCGGTTTCCTCCACCGTCAGCCCGCCGAAGAAGCGCAGCTCCACCACCTGGCTTCTTCTCGGATCTATGGCTGCCAGGTCCTTCAGCGCATCGTCCAGCGCCACCAGGTCGGGCCCTGCCGTCGGCGCTATCACCAGGCCTTCGTCGAGTGCAACGGCTGGCCCCGCGCTGCCTCTTTTCAGCGTACGCCGCGCACGGGCCCGCTCCACCAGGATGCGCCGCATGAATTGCGCGGAAACGGCGAAGAAGTGCGCTCGGTTTTGCCAGCTCACCTGCTTCACGTCCACCAGCCGCAGGTAAGCCTCGTTCACCAGCGCGGTGGCCTGTATAGTCTGGCCGGGCCGTTCCTGGGCCATGTAGCGTTGTGCCAACCGGTGCAGCTCCCGGTAAACCACCGGGGCGAGTTTATCAAGCGCGCCTGGCTCGCCCCCGCTCCACGCCTGCAGCAGTTCAGTGACTTCCTGTGGCGACTCTGCCATCTTCAGAAGACTATCACCGGGGCGCGCGGCTGTCCACCCGGAAACATCTTTCGCAAAAAGTTTTAGCGGCACTATAGTTTTCGCGCGCCGCTCGCGCCTTTATAGATCGAGGGCAACCAAAGGTTGGCCAATCGAAAAGGAGAAAGACAATGAACATACGCAAAAACATGACGATCAGCTTTGCGCTCGCGGCATTAGCCCTGGGCATGACCACCACCATAGCCAGCGCGCAACCGGTACTCCAGGGTTCGTTCGACCTCCCCGGCGCGGTGTACTTCGGCGACACTCTACTGCAGCCCGGCCATTACAGCATCTCCATGAGCACCGAAGTGCGAGACATGGCCTACACGCAGAAGATTCGTGTGAGCGGCGAAGGCGTGTCGAAGACCTTTGTGGCGATTTCGAAGCCCACCCCGGAATCCGGCCGCAACTGTCTGAAGCTCACCCGCATCGACGACACGTACGTGGTGTCCGCATTCGACACCGGCGTCCTCGGCAGATCCTACTCGTTTGGCATTACCAAGAACGTCCGGAACAAAATCCTGCGCGCCAGCGCCGGCCCCAGTATTGCGGTTCCGGTCTCTACGGCCGCAGGTTTCTAATGTCCGGCGCATGGGACGGACGGCCTTGCCTGCTCGCCGTCCGTCCCCAGTTGCGCAATCCACTGTCCCAGCTTAAGTCCTAGTTGCAACTAGCCCCACTACACCCCAACCCCATCGGCAATCGCAGCCTCGATCCCCAAATTCCGCAGCGTCAAGGAGCCGCAGCGATCGAGCCCTGGCGCGATGAGCCGGCCATCAACGTCCCGACCCAAAGCTCATGTCCGAATAGACTAGTAGTGCGAGCGAGATGCGCACTTGGCGGACCTCGGGCATGCGAGACCGTCATGCGGCGCGCAACGAGAATTCTGTTCTCGTTGTGTTTGGAGGTCCCGTGAATTCAGCACGATGCCGGTCATTCTGACTCCTGGCTCCTGACTTCTGTCTTCCAAATCCCGCAGGGATATCAAGGGCGCAGCCCTTGGCTAGTAAGACGCTGGCCGACAAGGGAGACCCCGACGCTCCGAGAACCTCTCCGCGCACGCTGCGAAGGCCGAAGCATCGAGCCAGAAATCTACGGGACACAGTTTATTTTCCTTGGCCGCAGCAGCAGGTATTCTTCCGAAGCTGCGCTGGCGACGCCACGTCTCACAAAACGCGGCTACGGGATCACGACCAGCCGGCGACCGCGCACGTCGCGTTCCCACGCGCCCTCAATGTCCCGGAGCGCGACCCGCTCGCTGTCAACCCGCAGCAGGCCCTGCGCTGCCTGGTTCATCACCTGTTGAAGCGCATCGGTCAGCACCTCGCGAGGGGGAACGCCAGCCGTCCCCAGGATGGTCAGCGCCGCGCTCCGCAGCACTGCTGCGGGAAGCGTGATGGTTGATCCCGCACTCTCGCCCACTTCAACGAGACGCGTCTCCGATCCGGCAACCGCAAATTCCGCGCGCGCGACGGCCGCGAGCAGGGCTTCCGTCGGTGCACCCCACAGGTAGTCGACAATCACATCGAAACCCTTTTCGCCGGCCGCGCGGCGGAAGGCTTCGATCAATTCTTGGTCTGGTTGGTTGAGCCGTATTGTTTCATCCGCGCCAAGCTGGTGCAGTGTATTCAACACTTCTTCGTTTCGTCCAGCGGCCACGACGCGTCCAGCGCCCAGGATTTTGGCTATCTGCACGGCCAACTTACCGGTGACCCCCGTCGCGCCAAGAATCAGGACGGTTTCGCCCGGAGCCAGTCTGGCGCGGTGTTTGAGCGAAAGCCATGCGGACACGCCGGGGTTGGGAATCGCCGCGGCGATCTCGTCATCCAGGTCGTCGGGGACCGGAAAGCACTGCGCTCGCCGCACGACGGTGTGCTCAGCCATCGCGCCGTACGGCCGCCGAGGGCCGCCGAAGAACACCCGCGTGCCATCGTCCAAGTGTCCCACGCCGTCCCCGCCGCACACGACCGGCAGCTCACGCGGGCTGGCATAGTGCGAGCCGCTGGCCAACTGCTTGTCCACAGGCTTCAGCGCCGCGGCGCAGACATGTACGATCACCTCACCCTCGCCCGGATCGGGATCGAGGAACGGTTCGAACCGAGGTGGCATCCCGATAGTATGCAGAACAGCGGCTTTCATCATTTTTTCTCCCTCTCTCATTCCGATTCGCTCCGGGATCGCAGCTCGCTGCGCGCGTTTTGCCCGGATGCTTGACTCTCTCTGTTTTCTACGGTAGCCGCCTGGAAGCGTTCGTACTAACGGAGAAGTGGCGGTTTCTATCGCAAAAGGGTCAAAAAGGTAATAAACTTGGCTGGAATGAACACCGAGGAGCTGCGGCGCCTGGCGGAGGGCGATGCTCCAGTCCTGGCTTTTGAGTTCTCTAGGTTGGAAGAGAAAGACTGGGCGCCGCAGCACAGCCATGCGCGCGGGCAGCTCTTTGCGCTCACCCGAGGGTTGCTCATTGTGGAAGCTGCCGGGGGACGGTGGATGTTTCCTTCCCAGCGCGGTGCTTGGATCCCGCCGGGATGCTTACACAAGGCACGCTCAGTGGGAAGGGCGGCCGGCTCGATGCTCTACTTCTCAGCGGAGCTAAGCCAAGGATTACCGTCAGAACCGCGTGTCCTTGGCTCGTCAGAATTGCTGTTCGGGATTGTGAATCGGATTCTCGATTGGGGCCGCCCCCAGTCGGTTGGCGATCCGGAGCGTCGTTTACTGGCGGTCCTACAAGATGAGATTCGACGTCCGGAAGAACAGATCCTGCGCCTGCCACTACCGAGGCGGGCAAAGCTGGCCAAAGTGGCCCGCGCGCTTCTACAAAATGTTGCGGACGACCGTACCTTAGATGAATGGGCTAAGGACGCGGGCATGGCCCGGCGTACGTTCATGCGCGCCTTTTCCCGTGAAATGTGCGTGCCGTTTGGCCGTTGGCGGCAACACGCACGACTATTCGCCGCTCTCGAAATGCTCGCGCAAGGAATGTCTATAACCGATGTGGCAATCGCGGTCGGTTATAACAGCGTGAGCGCATTCAATGAAGTATTCCGTGCCGCACTCGGAACAACGCCCCAGGCGTATTTCGGGCGCGGCAAAAGGGCGAGCCCCGAGCAAAATGATGAGACCCCTAAAGGACATTGGGAATGGCGCGAAGACGACACCTCCACTGAGTAGTCGCCCGGCGTTTACCGATCCTTCGGGCCGCGCCTTGATCGCGAAGCCGGGTCATCATGGGAATGTGCGGTGTTTTAACGTCTATGACATCCGCCTGCGCGGGCCCCTCGGGCCCGTCCTTGCGAAGTACGTGCTCCTAAACCGATGCGATTCGCGCGTTAGCCTTCCGCAAACGGTCCGCCATCACCCGCATCACCGCCAGCGCGAAGTAAGGAGTCTCCGACACCATGAACTCGAACCGCCGCCGATCCACTTCGAGCAGCCGGCAATCCGTCTTGGCGATGACCGTTGCGCTGCGCGGCTCATCGTCGATCAGCGCCATCTCTCCGAAGATCGAACCAGGGCCGTTGACCGCCAGCGCCGCCTGCCCCGCGCGGATCTCAATCTCACCGTCGAGCACGATGTACATGGTGTCTCCCTTGGTCCCCGCCGCAATCACCGTCTGGCCCGCCGCGTACGGCGTTCCCTCCTTGTGACGAAACAGCTTGAGAAACACATTGCTCTCGGCCACCGGTGTCGATCGCCTTTCAGTCTGAGTTGAAGTTGAAGCAGGATTATTTTAACATGGCGGTCCGGCTGCCAACTCAGATGGAGGGCTGGTCCGGCGGGCGCGTTCGTTTCGCCAGTTCGTCAATGGCGCGCTGTTGAGCCACCTGGGTACTGCGAAGTTCCAGGTTTTCCCGGTCTACCCGGTTGGCCCAGCGCGTCAGCGCGGCAAGTTCCGTGGCGATGCTCCCGGTGGTTTCCGCAATGCGGTCCATGCGCCGTTCCAGTGCATCCATGCGCCGTTCGAAGGCGTCCATGCGCTGGCCCAACTCCTTGCGAAGTTCCGTAAAATCGGTACTGAACGAGACGGCCGCGGCTCCCAGACGTTCCGCAAACTCCTGCCGAATTGCAACCACGGCGGCTGTCAGACGCTCGTCAAATTCGGTCCGCATGGTTGCGGAAAGCGTGGCGTTGTTCGCCGCGATTTCCTCGCGCATCAGAGTGCGAATCTGATTGAGATCTTCCTGCGTCATTGGTGAGCCTATGCTCGTCCTCAGTTTCGCACACATTCCGCAAACTGCCACTGCGCTATAATGACAATTGCATTTCCGCGTTCCCGGGTATTCCTATGTTCCTTAGCATCAAAGAGATGGAATTGCGGAAGATTCGTTTCGACGAAACTTTCGCCCCCGGAGATCTGGATCTTCAACAGGGCGAGATCTGGCAGGCGGGTCCGCTGCACACAGAGGGTACGGCCGAATTACTGGCCAATACCGAGGGCGAAGTCCGCGTGAAGGGCAGCTTCGAAGTGCAGATGGAGGCGGAATGCGACCGCTGTCTGGGCCGTGCGCGATTCCCGTTGGACACCACTTTCGACCTCTTCTACCGGCCGGCGTCATCCATCACGCGGGAAGAAGAGGTAGAGATTGACGAAGGTGAAGCTCAAATGGGCTTCTACCAGGGTGGCGGGATGGAGTTGGAAGATATTTTACGCGAGCAGATCCTGCTGGTCATGCCCATGCAGCGCATCTGCCGCGAGGATTGCCTAGGGATCTGTCCGCAGTGCGGCAGAGACCGCAATGAAACGCCCTGCGACTGCAAGGAAGATCCCGCTGGCAACCGCTGGGGCGCTCTCCAAGGTCTCAAGGACCTGAAAGCACTTTGAAAAGCCCCGCAGTTCCGGGGTACACTCTTTGAGGAAACTGAAATGCCGAATCCGAAACGACGCCACTCCGCGCGCCGCACTCAAAATCGCCGTGCGCACGATTCCCTGAAAACTCCGGGAATGTCCGAATGCCCGAACTGTCATGAACCCAAGCCGCCCCATCGCGTCTGCCCGCACTGCGGACAATACAAAGGCCGCGAAGTAGTGGAAGTCGAGCAGGAGTAGCCAGCCGCCTACATGGTCACCATTGCTGTCGACGCAATGGGCGGTGACAACGCCCCGAAAGCCGAAGTGCAGGGGGCCGTCGAGGCGGCCAGGACCCTGGGAGTCCGGGTCATCCTGGTTGGACGGCAGGATGTTCTGCGGCGGGAATTGCAACAATACGACGACCACCGCGCCTTGCCGGTGGAAGTGGTCAATGCCACCCAGCAGGTCACCATGGAGGATTCGGCCGCCCGCGCCGTGCGGTCCAAGCGCGACAGTTCCCTGCGGGTCGCCTCCAGGCTGGTGCGCGACAGCATCGCGCAAGGATTCGTTTCCGCGGGCAATACCGGCGCCGTCATGGCCACCGCCAAAATGGTGCAGGGCGTCCTGCCGGGCGTCGACCGTCCGGCCCTGGCCGGCATTTTCCCCACCCTCATCGGCAAACCCGTAGTCGTGATCGACGTCGGCGCCAACGTGGACTGTTCCCCGCGCATGCTGGCCCAGTTCGCGGTCATGGGCGAGACTTATTCACGCTTGGTTTTGCACCAGCCGCGTCCCCAGGTAGGCCTGCTCTCCATCGGCGAAGAAGAACATAAAGGTAATGACACAACCCGTAGTGCCACGCCGCTGCTCAAGAGCCTGCCGCTCCATTTCGTGGGCAATGTGGAGGGGCGAGACATCTACACCGGTAAAAGTGACGTAATAGTATGTGATGGCTTTATTGGAAATGTGGCGCTCAAGGTCAGCGAAGGCCTGGTTGATATGGTGAAGCAGATGTTACAGGAGTCGCTCCAGGCTACCATCACCCGGAAGATCGGATCGCTGCTGGCGAGTGCAGCGTTCAAGGATTTCAAGAAGCGCGTGGACTATTCCGAATACGGCGGTGCACCGCTGCTGGGAGTGCGCGGCATCACCATCATCTGCCATGGCCGTTCTAACGCGAATGCCATCAAAAATGCGATCCGCGTGGCAGCCGAATTCTCGAACGGCAATGTGAATCAGCGGATCGAAGACGAGTTGTCCAATGGCCGGCAAGCGATGTAGTTTCCTGTTATTGCTGGCGGCTTTGCCCGCCCTGGCGCAAGGTCCCAACAACGTAAGTTGGTCGCTTTCGGTAGACCGTTCCGCCGCCGCGCCGGGATCGAAAGTCCTGGCGCGCCTGGAAGGCCGCATCGAACCGGGCTGGCACGTCTATTCGATGACGACCGCGGGCGCCATCCCCACCACGATCAAAATGGACCATCCGGGAGTGGCCAGCGTCCACATTTTCCAGGCGCCGCCCATAAGGGCCTTCGATCCGAATTTCCAGCTCAATACCGAAACATACGAGGGGACCGCCGTTTTTCTGCTCGAGTTGCAACTGAAGAAAGACGCGGGCGCCGGAAACGCGACACTGGATGTCGAGGTGCGGTACCAGACCTGCAACGATAAGGTTTGTATTCCACCGCGCCGCACCACAGTGGCGGCAACCTTGCTTTTTGACCCGGCAGCCCCCGGCACGATGCCCGTGATTCCCGCCGGATATGTCGAGGTGCGCGGAACGCCGCAATCGACTCCCGGATCCGACACCGGCACGCAGGGGTTGGGAGCGTTCCTGCTGGTGGCGTTTGGCGTCGGCCTGGCGGCAATCTTCACACCGTGCGTTTTCCCGATGATTCCCATCACAATGTCGTTTTTCCTGAACCGGCAGGGGACGCGGCGGGAGAGCCTGTTCCACGCGGCGCTGTTCTGCCTGGGCATCGTCGTGCTGTTCTCCGGTCTGGGCCTGCTCACCACCGCCATTTTGGGTCCGTTCGGTGTGGTGCAGTTGGGCTCGAATCCCTGGGTGAACGGTTTCATCGCCCTTGTTTTTCTGTTATTTGGGCTCAGTTTGTTGGGAGCGTTCGAGATCACCATCCCCTCCGCGCTGCTCACCCGCCTTGACCGCGGAACACAGAAGGGCGGCATCGCCGGCACGCTGCTGATGGGCCTGACCTTCGCGCTTTCCTCCTTCGCCTGCGTAGGGCCGTTCATGGGGACGCTGCTGGCGGCTTCGGTGGGAAGCGGAGGAGCGCGGCCGCTGCTGGGCATGCTGACGTTCGCCTCCGGCCTGGCGCTGCCGTTCTTCCTGCTGGCGCTCTTTCCTTCGTACCTGAAGCGGATGCCCAAGAGCGGTGGATGGCTGGCGCGCGTGAAGGTAGTCATGGGATTCATCGTGCTGGCCGCCATGGTGAAATATCTGGCCAGCGTCGACCAGGTGCTGCAATGGAACGTCATCACCCGCGAGCGCTTCCTGGCCGCGTGGATCGTGCTGTTCGCCATGGCCGGCCTGTATCTGCTCGGCTTCCTGCGTCTGGAAGGCATCTCGAGCGACGCGCCCATGGGCCTGGGCCGCCTGCTGGCCGGGATGGCTTTCCTGATCTTCGCCATCACCCTGGTGCCGGGCATGTTCGGCGGCAAGCTGGGAGAACTCGACGCCTATGTCCCCCCGGCCGCCGGCAGCGGCGGTGGTGGTGGCGCGGCGAGCGAGGGCGCACTGGCGTGGACGAAGAATAACTACCACGAGGCGCTCGACAAGGCCCGCCGCGAAGGCAAGTTGGTATTCGTCACCTTCACCGGTTATGCCTGCACCAATTGCCACTGGATGAAAGCGAATATGTTCACCCGCCCGGAGATCGCCGGCGCCATGGGTAACTTCGTGCTGGTGGAACTCTACACTGATGGTACCGACGCCGCATCACAAACCAACCAGGAACTGGAGCAGAGCAAGTTTCAGACGATCGCCATCCCGTATTACGCAATTCTGGACCCCGATGGCAACTCCCTCGCCACTTACCCGGGAGCGACCCGCGACGCCGGCGCCTACTTAGCGTTTCTGGAAAAAGGGAGGGCGGGCTTTAGCCGGCGCGGGGATTCATCCCCGCTCGTGAGTGAGCTCTCCGCCCTGCAGGCCACCTCGCTCGATGGAGCCCCGGTAGATCCAGCCAAGCTGGAGGGGAAAGTAGTAGTAGTGGACTTCTGGGCCACTTACTGCGTGCCATGCCTGAAAGAGATTCCGACCTTCGACCATCTTCATAAGCAGTTCGCCGATCGCGGCGTAGTGGTGCTGGGCGTGTCGATGGACACGGACGGCGGCGCCCCGCTAGTCGAATCATTCCTGAAGAAACACCCGATGCAGTATCGCGTGGCGCTAGGTTCCGAGAAGATGACGGACCAATTCCACGTGAACCAATTGCCCACCACGGTAGTCTTCGATCGCCAAGGCAAAACGCTGCGGCGCTTCGAAGGCTATACGCCCGCGGACGCACTGGAAAGCGCCGTAAAAACAGCCCTGTAGTCGTGGGGCAGGCACCTTGCCTGCGGCGGCCTCGTAGGCCGTCCTGCCGCGAAGCAGATTATGAACACCCGCGCGGGCCGGCGCCTGCGTGTTCTCTGAAGGTATTTCGGCGCCTACAGCCTCCGTCCAATCCGTGCCCTGATCCAAGATCTTGCGCTGTCGCTTAATGCGCGCCTCGCTCGAGCAACGGCGCAGATTCCGGATGCTCCTGGTTCGACGCCGAAGTCGCCGCGCCCCTAAGCGACCCCTAAGCGAGCGTCTTCCCACTCTTGGCATTGCCATCGCTGAACAGCAGGCTCATGCGGTCATGCTGCGTCGGGACCAAGAGAGAGTCGGCATCTTTGCCGATCGGGACTGATATCGCGACATCGCCCACGTTAGTCATCACAACTTCGGCATCGTAGTGCACCAGTCCGCCGACCCTCAATCGGGATTAACCTGGTCAGCACCAAGCGGACTGGGGGGGGTGGATAGCCTTGGCAGGCTTCCGCCTCACGCCATCCGAAACAGATGCCGCGTCCGCGCACTCCACTCCGTGCTCGAAAAAATGCGCGGGCCCACCTGAATCAACCGTGGCAGCATATCGAATACCGATCCGGGAGTCCAGTTGGCGCCGCTACGCGTACGGAATCCCTTGCGGTTCAGCTCCTCGGCTACCAGCGATAGCGGTGCGTCCTGAACGATCAGGTCCATCATCTGGATCAACGCCTGTTTTTCGGCGGTGTTCTCTTCCAGGCGACTGCAATCCGGGGCGATTCGCAAGCCGTACGGGACCTCTTCGGCTAGCGGACCCGGTTGCCCGGTATCCTCCACTTCGCGCTCCCACTCGACCGCAGTCAACTTCCAGCCGTCCTTGGCTTTCTGGCTCACGTATTCCGGTGATATCGGACCGGACGGGACTTCCCGCACCCTCTGCAGCTTGGACATGACACACCACCTCCGGCGCGGGCATCAGCAATCCGTATTCCGTGGTAACTGCCCGGAATTGAGCACGCGCACCGGCGGGCATTGTGCGAAGTTGGGATTCACCGTCCCGATGCTGGACACATCCTATCGCTCGGCTTCCTGAGCCGCACGGAACTCCTGGGCGGCCTCCGCATCTTTTCCCTGCTTCTGCAGAAGCATCCCCAGATTGTAGTGCGCCGACGCCAGTCTGGTGTCGCAGTGGATCGCCGCCTCGAATTGCCGCTGCGCGTGTTCCAGGTCGCCGCGCTGCAGGTAAATGCCGCCCAAAGTGTTGTGACCCTCAGCCGAACCGGGGTCGGCATCCACTGCGGCCAGCATCTGCTGCTGCGCCTCGCTCCAGTTCTTCTCCATCGCGGCGAACACGCCCAGGTTGAAATGCGCCGTATAGCTGTGGGGATCGACGGATAGAATATGCTGCAAATGCGCGCGCGCTTGCGCGAAATCCTTTTGCTGAATGTAGAGCTCGGCCAGCGCCTCGTCAGCGCGCGTGTACCAGGGCTCGATTGACAGAGCCGCGCGCAGTTCCCGGATCGCATCGTCCACCTGGTGCATCTGGAACGTACAGAATCCCAGCTCGAAATGCGCCTGTGCATTCGCCGGTGCCTGCTTGATAGCCTGCTTGAATTCCTGCGCGGCGCGCGGGTAGTCGCCGAGGCGCTGTTCATTCAATCCCAGGCTGATCCGAATGTCCGCCAGATCCGGTAACTGGTCGCGCAGCTTTTCGAGCAAGCCGCGGGATTCCGCCAGCCTGCCGGCGGATACCAGATCCAGCGCTGCAATATATTGTTCGAACAGTGCGCTGCGATCCTTGGGATCCACACGCGGCTCGATCTGGCTGGGATTTGTGGATCCGCTCAAGTATCCAAGCGAGCGCAAAGCGGCGATCGTTTCGGGTGTAGGCGCGGGAGGCTTTGTGGATCGCGCCGGAGCGGCCGCACGCAGCGCGGCGATCCGCTCGCCCATGGCCGTCGCCTTGGACCGCTGCTGGTCATAGAGGTTGCGCCGTTCCCCCGGATCGCTGGCCAGATCGTACAGCTCAGGCTTCGGAGCATCGATATATTTGTAATTGCCCGCCCGCAGGCTGCGTAGCGACGCGCATCCGAAATGGTTGTGGGCATAAGTGCTCTCCGCATACACCTCTTCGCCGCCGGGCCGCATCAGGCTGCGTCCTTTCATCTCACCCGGACGGGCCAGCCCGATCGCATCCAGGATGGTGGGCGCCACGTCCAGCAAGCCCGCGGTTTCATCCACGCGCTTCTGCGCCAGGCGCTTGCCGCCCGCGGGCCAATGCACGATCAGCGGCACATGGAGCGTGCTCTGATAAATGAAATAACCGTGGGTGCTCTCGCCATGGTCTCCCAGGCCCTCGCCGTGATCCGAGGTGAACACGACCAGCGCCGTTTTCAGAAGCCCATGCCGTTCCAGGAAAGCCATGAAATCGCCCAGCACTTTATCGATGTATGCGAGTTCCGCGTCGTAGCCCGCAAGATCGTAGGGCCGATGCAAGTCGTAAAGGTGAAGAAAGAGGAAGTAAGGCGCGTTCGAGTTATGCTCCACCCAGTGCATCGCGGCTTCCGCCACCTGGGCGCCCGGCCGCTTGCGCTCCACCGGCGCATTGGTTTTGTTGTGGAAATCGACGGGGCCTTCGTACACATCGAAGCCGCGGCTCAACCCAAAGCGGCGGTCCAGGACGAAGCTGCCCACGAACGCGGATGTGTGGTACCCCGCGCTTTTCAAGACGGTAGCCAGTGTGGTAACCGGGGGCTGCAGCGGAATGCCGTTATCCCGCACACCGTTGGCGAACGGGTAAGTGGAAGTGAACAGCGCGGCGTGCGCCGGTAAAGTGAGTGGAAACGGGGTGCTGACCTCGGAGAATAACGTGCCGCCCTCGGCCAGCGCGTCGATGTGCGGCGTCTGCCGCCTGCCCGCTTGATAGCAGCCCAGGTGATCCGCCCGGAGCGTGTCCACCGAAATCAGAATTACGGGCGTGGACGGCTGCGCGCCCCAAGCTTGACACACGAATGGGACCAGCGCCAGATACGCAAAACGAAACATTTTTCGTTAATCTAACATGAATCCGTGAGGCAGACCTCCAGGTCTGCGGCGGGTCTCCAGACCCGCCTGGACCGGACGCGGTCCTACTTTAGGTGGATTTCATCTAATCTTTCGGGCGATAGAATCGATTTTCAGTTTTAGATCGAAACTTTTTGGCGACCCGCACTGGTTCGCCACCGGAGCCCACGTTGACCAGGAGACTCCAGTCTCTCGCCGCGTTCTTCCTGTCTTGCTCCAGCATACTGGCACAGTGGAACGAGACCCTGCTCAGGCCTTACGTAATGGATCACCGGTCGGGCGGCTCCTCGCCGGCCGACCTATCCTTCTTACTCGAGGGACCTGCCGGCAAGGACGGCTTCATCCGCATCCAAAACGGTCACTTCGCTAACGCCAATGGCTGGCGCATCCGCTTTTGGGGTGTACACTTCACCGACTGGAGTCCGGGCTCAGTAGAGATACCGCCCAAACAGGATGCGCCGATGTGGGCCGCCACGCTGACCCGTTTCGGCGTCAACCTCGTCCGCTTGCATTTCCTGGACCTGGACTCTCCGCGCGGCATCATCGATGCGAGGGCCGCCGACAGCCGTTCTTTCGATCCGCAGCAACTCGACCGGTTGGATTTCGAGATCGCGGAATTCAAGAAACGCGGCATCTACGTCGATCTCAACCTGAATGTCGGCCGTTCCTACAAGGCCGGCGACGCCGTGCCGGATTTCGCCAGGATTGGTTGGGCCAAAGGGCTCACGCTATATGACGCGCGCCTCATCGAGTTGGAAAAAGAGTATGCCAGGCGCCTGTTAACGCACGTCAATCCATATACCGGGGCCGCCTATCGGGATGAACCGGCCATTGCGATTGTAGAGATTCTGAATGAAAACGGCCTGTATATGGGCTTCCACGCACCCACGCCGTATTATGACGACGAACTGACCGTGCTCTACAACACCTGGCTCGAAGCGAAGTGCGCTCCCGAGGAATTGAAAAACCTGCGAGTTCTGGCGTCCGTTCCGGAGGGCGCTCCCGTACCACGATTGAAGCCTCAAGAAGAGGCCACGGCACCCAAGGAAAGGTATGCGGCCGAGGCAGCTTTCTATACGGACACGGAAAGCAGGTTTTATGAAGAGATGCGCGGCTACTTGAAAGATGAACTCGGCGTAAAGTGTCCCATCATTGGCACGGCCGACCATAGCCACAGCAGCAGCCCGTACCCCATGCTGGCTTCTCTCTCGAAGCTGGACGCACTGGATGGCCACGTCTATTGGGAGCACCCCGGCGCGCCTCCGCCGTTCGATACGCCCATGGTGAACGATCCGCTCCATTCCACCGTGGTGCAGCTTTCGCGCACGGCATTTGCGGGCAAGCCCTACACAGTCAGCGAGACCAACCACCCCTTCCCCAACGAGTGGGCAAGCGAAGGAATTCCAATCCTCGCGGCATACGGAGCCTTCCAGGACTGGGACGCCATCGTCATGTACACCTTTGAGCCCAAGCGGCAGCGGGACTGGAAGCCGTATGTGGGCGATGCGTTCGACATATCGCACGACCCGGTCCGCATGACCGAAATGGCCGCAGGTGCTTTAATATTCCGACGCGGCGACGTGCGCTGCGCGCGGGAAACCGTCAACCGGACATACTCCAAGGAAGAGGTGCTGGCCAGTCGCCTGCTGCCGCGCTCCGAGCAGCCGTACTTTACGCCCGGCTTTCCCCTGGCGCTGCCGCTGGAGCATGCGGTTCGCATCCAATCGCTCGCCGGCCCCGCCACGGAGAAGTTCGCAGCCACCGCTGAGAATCCGATACTCTCCGACACCGGGGAACTGGCCTGGTACACATCCCCTGAGAAGACGGGACTGGTCACCGTAGATACCGCCCGCACCCAGGCGCTGATCGGATTCATCAAGGCGAATCACAAGACTCTCGAAAACCTCGGCGCGGAGATCACCAACAATTTCGCTACGGTCGTGCTCTCCTCCTTGGATGGCCAGCCGCTGGCGCGAGCCGGGAAAATGCTGCTCACGGCCGGCTCACGCGTGGCTAATACCGGGATGGCCTGGAACGATGCGCACACCAGGCTGGTGAATCAGGGCGGCTCGCCCACATTGATCGAACCAGTTACCGGTGTGGTGGTGCTGCGAAATATCGAAAAGGCCGACGCCGTCAGTGCCGCGGCTCTAGATGGCGCGGGGAAGCCGATCGGTGAAGCCATAGAGGCTAAGAGAACCGCCGAGGGCTGGGAGTTCCCGATCGGTGCGCCGGTCACCACGTGGTATGTGGTTTCGGTTCGCCGGTCTTAGTGGGGCAGACCTCCATTTTGAGGGAGGTCTGCTGCGGGTCTCCAGACCCGCCTGGCCGGCGTTGGGCGCCGGTCCGCAGGCTGAGAGCCGGCCACGGATCAGGGGCTCCCTCTACTTCGGATGGAAATCCTTCAAAGGCGACTCCTGGCGCAGTCTGCGAAAAGAGCCCAGCGGGGATCTGGCGGGTACGCCCCACCGTGAAAATAGACGGCTCCTCCAGCCAACCGCCGCGACCGCAATCATCCGGCGGTGGCGCTGATCGGCATCTTTTTTTATCGGGAGGATCCCGCGGATCCGGGTCCAGCAGCACATCCGCCGCCCTCGACAACGCCAGAGCGAGCCAACACTTCGGCGTCGCGCCGCTTCCCGCGCCGGCCGAGCGCCAGCACTGCCGGCGCACCCACCGCATTATCTTCGGTGAGCATTGCTTGCCCGCCCGGCGGCCACTAGAATCCGGATAGAGCCGGATTTCATGGCGATTCTACTCTGGATTCTGGCGCCTGCACTAACGGGAGGCGGCGCGGCGCTGCTGGTCTGCTACATCATGCGCTGCCGCATAGAAGAAGCGGTCGCCCGGGAAAGAGGCGCCCTGGCTGAATTGCAAAGCGCGCTGGTAGTGCAGCGGCTGACGCTCGAAAGCGCCATCCACGATGCCAAAGCCGCGGCCAAACGCGCGGCGTTCGACGAGTTCCTCAATGATTTTCAAGTAGAGCAACGCCAGTATGTGCGCAAAAGCCGCCTGTTCTTCATGACCAGGCAAACGCTGGTCCTGAGCGAGCGCATCCTCTTCCGTAATCTGCCCCTGTCCGACTGGGTGGAGCACAGCATTATGCTGGACGAAAGCGTGGGCGCCGGATACGCGCTCCTCCAAAGCCCGCACTTGGCGGAACGCGGAACAACTCGGCGAGCCCCTCGCCTTGCGACCTGATATCACGCTTCCCGTTGAGGATCTCCGATACTCTGCTCCCGGGAAGAGAGTTTCTGAATCCGCCGGGTGCATGCGCCTATCCCATAGCAGGCACGCCAGTTTGGTCGGCGCAAAAACGCCATACAACCCAATTCCCCCACCGCCCGCCGACCGAATCTTGACACTTTAGTACAGATTTAGCATCCTATAGATGAGCCTAGCTTTCCCGAGGAGAATCGCGTGAGCACGTCCACCAATACCATCGAAACCTTCGCCAATCAGGAATATAAGTGGGGGTTCGTTACCGAAATCGACGCCGATACCGTCCCGCCCGGCCTCAACGAGGACGTCATCCGCCTGATTTCAAAGAAGAAAAACGAGCCGGAGTTCATGCTGGAGTGGCGCCTGAAAGCCTACCGGCACTGGCTCACCATGCGGGAGCCCACCTGGGCCAACATCCATTACCCGCCTATCGATTACCAGGCCATCAGCTATTACGCCGCCCCCAAAACCAACGCGAATCGGCCCAAAAGCCTCGATGAGGTCGATCCGGAACTGCTCCGCACCTACGAAAAGCTGGGCATCCCCCTCCAGGAACGCGAACTTCTGGCCGGTGTAGCCGTCGATGCGGTGTTCGACAGCGTCTCGGTGGCCACCACCTTTAAGGAAAAGCTGGGCGACTTGGGCATCATCTTCGGCTCGTTCTCCGAAGCCGTCCAGGAGCACCCCGAACTGGTCAAAAAATACCTCGGCACCGTCGTCCCCTCTTCCGATAATTTCTTCGCCGCCCTGAATTCCGCCGTGTTCAGCGACGGTTCCTTTTGTTACGTTCCCAAAGGCGTACGCTGCCCCATGGAGCTGTCCACCTACTTCCGCATCAACGCCAAGAACACCGGCCAGTTTGAGCGTACCCTGATCATCGCCGATGAAGGCGCATCCGTTTCGTATCTCGAAGGTTGCACCGCGCCCATGCGCGACACCAACCAACTCCACGCCGCCGTCGTCGAACTCGTGGCACTCGATAACGCCCGGATCAAGTACTCCACCGTGCAGAACTGGTATCCCGGCGACAAGGAAGGCCGCGGCGGCATCTACAACTTCGTCACCAAGCGCGGCGCCTGCCGCGGCGTAAATTCCAAAATCTCCTGGACTCAGGTGGAAACCGGCTCCGCCATCACCTGGAAGTACCCCAGCTGTCTCCTGATCGGCGACAACTCGGTCGGCGAATTCTACTCGGTGGCGCTCACCAATCATTACCAGCAGGCCGACACCGGCACCAAGATGATCCACATCGGCAAGAACACCACCAGCACCATCGTGTCGAAAGGCATCTCCGCGGGCCACGGCCAGAATACTTACCGCGGTTCGGTCAAGATCCTGAAGAGCGCCTCTCACGCGCGCAATTACTCCCAATGCGATTCCATGCTGCTGGGCGATAAGTGCGGCGCCCACACCTTCCCCTATCTGGAAGTGAAGAACACATCTTCGCAGGTGGAGCACGAGGCATCTACTTCCAAGATCGGTGAAGACCAGATATTCTATTGCCGGCAGCGCGGCATCTCCACCGAAGACGCGGTTTCCATGATCGTGCACGGCTTCTGCAAAGAGGTATTCCGCGAGCTACCCATGGAATTCGCCGTCGAAGCCCAAAAGCTGCTGGGAGTCAGTCTTGAAGGAAGTGTCGGCTAAGTTCACCCGGAAAAATTCAACATGCCTTTACTCGAAATCAAGAACCTGCACGCTACTGTCGCCGGACGCGAAATTCTGAAAGGCATCGATCTGTCCATCGATGCCGGCGAAGTGCACGCTATCATGGGACCCAACGGATCGGGCAAGAGCACGCTCGCGCAAGTCCTCTCGGGCCGCGATCTCTACCAGGTTACCGCGGGTGAGGTCACTTACGGCGGCAAAGACCTGCTCGCGATGGCCCCCGAAGATCGCGCCCGCGAAGGTATCTTCATGGCGTTTCAATACCCGGTGGAAATTCCGGGAGTCAGCAATCTTTATTTTCTGAAGGCCGCGCTGAACGCCATCCGCAAGCACCAGGGCCAGTCCGACCTGGATGCCATGGATTTCCTGGCCCTCGTCAAGGAGCGCATGGCCCTGATGGAGATGGACGAGAGCCTGCTGAATCGCGCCGTCAATACCGGCTTTTCCGGCGGCGAAAAGAAGCGCAACGAAATTTTCCAGATGGCCGTCTTGCAGCCGAAACTGGCCATCCTTGATGAGACCGATTCCGGCCTGGATATCGACGCGCTGAAGATCGTGGCCAACGGCGTGAATGCGTTGCGCGGCCCCCAGCGCGCCATGATCGTGGTGACGCACTACCAGCGCCTGCTCAACTACATCGTGCCCGATTTCGTGCACGTGCTGGCCGAAGGCCGCATCGTGAAATCGGGAGGCAAAGAACTCGCGCTCGAACTGGAAGAATCCGGCTACGTCGGCATGGAACCGAGCCACGACCGTGAGGGAGTGGTATCCGCGTGATCGATCAAATCCGGGAAGAAGCCCGCCAGCGTTTCGCCGAGCTAGGCTTCCCCACCATCCACGACGAAGACTGGCGCTTCACCAGCGTAGCCCCCATATCCCGCACCGAATTTGTGCCGAGTGGGGCAGGCTCTCAGCCTGCGGCGGCCTCTCAGGCCGCCAAATCCGGAGTCCAAATCTCTAAGTTCTCCGAGTCGTCGGTCGAAGCCTACCTGGCCCGTTATGCCAGCTTCCGTAACAACCCCTTCGTAGCCCTAAACACAGCCAATTTCGAAGACGGCCTCTTCATCCACATACCCAAAGGAGCCGTAATCGAAGAACCCATCGAAATCACGATCCAATCCGCCGCCAACGGACACCCAACCGTCTCTCATCCGCGTATCCTGATCGTAGCGGAACCGGACAGCCACGCAACCATAATCGAACGCTATGCGGGGTTGCCAGCACCCACCACCCACAACCCACAACCCACCTTCACCAACCCGGTCACCGAGCTAATAGCCGGAGACCACACCGTAATCGATCACTACAAACTGCAAACCGAAAGTAATCACGCCTATCACGTCTCCACTCTCCAAGTCCAGCTGGGCCGCGACACCAACTTCCGTTCGCATTCCCTGTCCTTCGGTGGAGCGCTGGTCCGCAACGACGTCAACGCCGTCCTCTCTGAAGGCGCCGAATGCACCCTCAACGGCCTCTATCTGGTCAATGGCGATCAGCACATCGACAATCACACCTCCATCGATCACGCCAAACCCCACGCCGCCAGCCACGAGCTATACAAAGGTATTCTGGAAGGACATTCCAGCGCCGTCTTCAACGGCAAAATCCTGGTCCGCAAAGACGCCCAGAAAACCGACGCCAAGCAGACTAACAAGAACCTGGTCCTCTCCGAAGACGCCGTCATCAACACCAAGCCCGAACTGCAAATCCTGGCCGACGACGTGCGCTGCACCCACGGCGCCACTATCGGCCAACTCGACCCGGAGGGTATCTTCTATCTTCAATCGCGCGGGATAGGTTTGGCGGACGCCCGCAACCTGCTGGTCTACGCTTTCGCCCGCGACATCGTGGACCGCATCAAGGTCGCCTCGCTGCGCGACCAGATCGAAAAGCTGTTGCTGGAGAAACTCCATCATGGCGCTCGCAACTAGCACCGAACCCTGCGTCCATTCGGGCGATCCGGGTTTGCAGTTCCCCGTGCTGAACCAGCGCGTCCACGGCAAACCGCTGGTCTACCTCGATAACGCCGCCACCACCCAAAAGCCGCAGTGCGTCCTCGACGCCATGAATCAGTTCTACCAGGCGGATAATTCCAATATCCACCGCGGCGTGCACGAACTGAGCGAGCGTTCCACCCGCCATTACGAAGAGGCCCGTGTCAAGATTCAGCACTTCCTCAATGCCGATGACTGGCGCGAGATTGTCTTCGTGCGCGGCGTCACCGAGGGCATCAACCTGGTGGCCTACACCTATGGCCGCAAACATATCCAGCCCGGCGACGAAATCGTCATCTCCGCCATGGAGCACCACTCCAACATCGTGCCCTGGCAGATTCTGTGCGAAGAAAAACAGGCCATCCTGCGCATCGCGCCCATCAATCAGCGCGGCGAACTGCTGCTCGATGAATACGAAAAGCTGCTGAACCCGCGCACCAGGCTGGTTTCCATGGTGCATGTCTCGAACGCGCTCGGCACCGTTAATCCCGTGGCTGAAATTACCCGCATCGCGCACCAGCACGGCGTGCCCATCTTCATCGACGGCGCGCAAGCCGTGGCCCACATGCAGGTGGATGTACAGGCGCTCGATTGCGATTTCTACTCGCTCTCCGGCCACAAGATGTTCGGTCCCACCGGTATAGGCGTGCTGTACGGTAAGAAAGAGTTACTCGATAAGATGCCGCCTTACCAGGGCGGCGGCGACATGATTCGCTCGGTAAGTTTCGCTAAGACCACTTACAACGACTTACCCTATAAATTCGAGGCCGGCACGCCCAATATAGCCGGCACTATAGGCCTGGGCGCCGCCGTCGATTACATCAACGGAATCGGTATCGATCGGATACAGGCCTACGAGCACGACTTACTGGCCTATGGCACCGCCCAGCTCGAGCGCATTCCAGGCTTGCGCCTGATCGGTACCGCGCGCGAGAAAGCCAGCGTGCTGTCGTTCGTTCTGGAAGGCGTGCACCCGCACGATGTCGGCACCATCCTCGACCGCGAGGGAGTCGCCGTACGCACCGGCCACCACTGCGCGCAGCCCGTCCTCGAATGGTTCGGGGTTCCCGCCACCACGCGCGCCTCGCTGGCCTTTTACAATACCAAAGAAGATATCGACGCTCTGGTAACCGGCATAGCCAAAGTAAAGGAGATCTTCGCCTGATGCTGGAGGATCTCTACCAGGAAGTCATCCTCGACCACAGCAAGCGCCCGCGCAACTTCCACCAGATGCCCGACGCCACCCGCGACGTGGAAGGCTACAACCCGCTCTGCGGCGACAAGCTGAAGCTCTTCGTCAAACTCGACGGCGAGACCGTCCAGGACATCAGCTTCGTGGGAGCCGGCTGCGCCATCTCCACCGCCTCCGCATCCCTGATGACCGAAACCGTCAAAGGCAAATCCCGCCAGGAAGCCGTCCAGCTCATGGAGCGATTCCACGACCTGCTGACCACCGACAAACCGCCCGCCGCTAACTTGGGCAAACTGGCGGTCTTCTCCGGCGTGCGTGAATTCCCGGTGCGCGTCAAGTGCGCCACGCTCGCCTGGCACACGCTCAAATCCGCGCTCACCGGCGCGAGCGAAGTGGTGTCCACCGAATGAGAGAAAAAATCATCGCCGCCCTCTCCACGGTCTTCGATCCCGAAATCCCCATGGACATCTACAATCTCGGCTTGATCTACGAAGTGAAGGTCGATGCCGAGGGCGTAGCGTACATTAAGATGACGCTCACCGCGCCCAACTGTCCGGTGGCCGGCTCCCTTCCCGCCGAAGTCGAACGCAAGGCGCGCGCCGTGCTCGGCGTCAAGGACGTCAAGCTGGAACTGGTCTTCGATCCGCCCTGGGATAAGAGCCGCATGTCCCCCGAAGCGCGCATGCTCCTGGGTCTCGACGACATCATCCCGGTAGGTAAGCTGTCCCGCACACAACCATGAAACTCAGCGCCCACGAAGAATACGGATTGCGCTGCCTGCTGCGCATAGGTCTGGCCGCCAAAGACGAGAGCCCCACCATTCCCGAAATCAGCCAGGCCGAAGCGCTCTCGCCCGCCTACGCCGCCAAACTGCTGCGCATCCTGCGCCGCGGCGGATTCATCACCAGCGCGCGCGGCAAGGTGGGCGGCTATACGCTCGCGCGGCCCGCCGGCGAAATAGTAATCGGCGATGTCATCGGCGTCCTAGGCGGCCGGCTCTTCGAATCCAAAGACTTTTGCCATGAGCACGCCGGCCAGACGCAAGTCTGCACCCGTTCGGTCGATTGCTCCGTCCGCTCCCTCTGGCACGCCGTGCAATCCGCGGTGGACGACGTCCTAAGTAAGACGACGCTCCAAGACTTACTTCGCAGCGAAGGCGAAATGAACTCCTGGGTAAAGTCGCGACCGAGCCATAACCTGCTGACGTCCATCCAGTGACCCGCGATGCGTGCGGCCAGCAATGCTGGCATGAAATTGGTTGTTCCCGGCTCTGTTTATATTATATGCAACAATGAGGCTATGAAGCGACCGTTCGCAGCTACCGTATGGCGCGAAGGCAAGTGGTACGTATCGCAGTGTCTTGAAGTCGACGTCGCCAGCCAGGGCGAGACCGAACAAGAGGCCTTGGAAAATCTGAAGGAGGCGCTCGAACTTCATTTCGAACCTCCGCAAGCCACGCGCCCGCCTATGGTTCGCATCGTCGAGGTCGAGGTTGGCGCGGCTTAAGCCCTTGCCCTTCCGCGAGGTCAAACGCCGGCTTGAGTCTGCAGGGTTCGCAGAAGGAAACCAGAAGGGCAGCCACGTTAAGTTTGTGCGCACTCAGGGTCGTATCGTTGACACGGCAATCGTGCCCAGGAAGTCCGAAGTCCCGGTCGGCACTTTGCACAGTATTTTGAATCAAGCTCACATTGACCGCAACGAATGGGACGAACTGGGCCGAACCCGCCATCGTTGAGGAGCCGGACTGCCCATGAAAACCAGGACAATGCCTCCCATCCATCCCGGCGAGACGCTGCGGGAGGACTTTCTGAAGCCTCTCCGACTGACCGCCAATCGGCTGGCAACCGAGCTCTTCGTGCCTGTGACGCGGATCAACGACATCGTCCGCGGCCGGCGGTCCATCACTGCAGACACCGCCCTCCGCCTCGCCCGCTACTTCGGAACGACGCCCCAGTTCTGGATGAATCTCCAGTCGAACTACGATCTGGAATTGGCTCAATCTACGACAAAGCTGGGGATAGGGCTCGTCGGTTTGAGATAAGACCTATCACGTGCAGCTTTGGGACAGCGTAGGCTTACCATTTACCATCGACGACCCGCAACCGGTACGGGTCGTGCGCGCCGAAGAGGTGTTAGAGCGCCAGCGTTACCGGCAGGGAGAGCGGACGCCACACGCCACCGATCATGAGTGGCTGTGGATCACCACTCTGGCTCAGTCGGTCGTGGATGCCCGCACCATCCGGCGCCTCGGCCACGACCGCTGGAAAAACGAGAACAACGGTTGGATGGATCTGACCAAGCACTGGGCCTTCAAGCATGGATTTCTGCACGCATGTCATCACCGGCCGAAACAGCGAACAGGGCCAGCGAGAACTGGTGCCGAACCACGGCTTGGCGGCCGTGACCCTGATCCTGCTCATCGCCTTCGCCTTGTCTTCGGCCTTTCTGCTACGCCATTCCAAGCTGGCTCGGCGGGATCATGACGGCCGCGGCGGTCGCGGGTCAGTTACACGCTTCTTGCCGCAAGGCCCCGCATCCCATCCGCGCACCGGACTAAACGTCGCGCCTTGTTTGTCTGGCCTCGACCGCCAGTGACGGACCCGGTGCACACCGACTTCTACTGCCAGGCGTCCGCCAACCTGTTTGAAGGCGCCTCGGCAACGCAAACGAGGCCAACTTGTCCTCAACCGGCATTCGCGACGCCGTGAAACCCTGCTTATGCGAAGTTCCTGAGCCGGTATTACTAAGCCTTGCTTCGCTGCCATTTGCGCGTTAGATTGATCCAATGAAGTTTGGTCAGGCGATCACGGTCACAGCCGCATTTTACGTCTGCGCGCACGTAGCTTGCGCCGCGGAATTTACCACGATCTTTGTCCTGCAGGCGGGGTTCATGCCGGCCGGACCTGAAGGCCCTATAATCGTCGCCCAGAATGGCGCTGTCTACGGGACCGGAGAAACCTCTGGGATCTTCGAATTGCAGCCCCCGGCCTCGCCGGGCGATACCTGGACGGAGACGACCATCTCCAACAATTCATTCATATATGGTCCGCCTCTCGCGATGGGACCGGATGGATCCCTTTATAGCGTCGAGCAGCCCGTCGGATACTTCAAGATCTTCCAGTTGGCGCCGCCGGCCGAGCCGGGTGGAGCATGGACAGAGACTGTGCTCTACACCTTCAACTGCGAGGAGGGTCAAGGATGTACAAATCCTGGGAACCCGGTTGGATTGGCCGTCGGGCCGGAGGGCACTGTCTATGGAGCGAGTGCGAATGGTGGCACGTCGTCACGCTGCACGCATGGTTGCGGCATGATCTTCACCTTGACACCGCCGTCCAGTCCCAGCGGAATCTGGGCCGAGAGTATGATCTTCAGCTTTGGCGGAGGCCCGGATGGAGAGCGTCCGTCCGAGTTAACTATGGGCCCGGACGGGACGCTCTACGTCCCGACCAAGGCCGGCGGACAAAGAGACGAGGGAGCGGTATTCGCTCTTCATCCGCCGGCGGCGTCCGGTGGCGCGTGGACCGGAGAGCTCCTGCATTCTTTCCAGGCGGTAAGTATGGAACGGCGCCGTATGGACCTCTGGCGCTCGACCAGGATGGAACACTCTATGGCACGGCCGGCGGCGGGACCAGCCTGGGCGGACTGGTGTTCGGTCTGGAGCCGCCAGCCTTGTCCGGGAATCCCTGGCGGGCGTCGGTGATCCATACCTTTGGAAGCCCTCCCAGTGGGCGCATTCCGGCGCCGGGACTGGTCATAGGCTCAGGCAGAGTGATTTACGGCGCGACTGAAAAAGGCGGCCAGGACGTTCCCGGCTTCTGTTATAAACCAGGTTGCGGCACAGTGTTCGAACTGCTCCCTCCAGCGGCGCCCGGGGGGTCGTGGACGGAATCGCTGATTCACGCGTTCACTTGTGGCAACGACGGTTGTCAGCCTGCTAGCGGATTGGTCCAGGGCCCGGACGGCTTCATCTATGGCACCACTCGCACCGGCGGAGACTCAGGAGAGGGCGGCACCGTCTACCAGGTCCAGCCCTGAAGCGTCGCGACAATGACGTGTGGAGGCAGGCATGGTCTCGACAGGTCGAGCGGCTTGTATCGGCGCCGGGAGAGGCTCAGGGCGGACGTTCCCAATAAAACGCTAAACGGAGACCCCTTCCTCCCATTGAACGCCTGCGCCTTTTCCTGGGCCACGCCGATGCATACGATGCCGTCTCGGACTGGCCGTTGGCGACGGAACTCATTGGCGATGTCGTCCTTTCGTTCCTTGTGATTGAATTGGTAAAGCGGTATGGAATCGCGCTCCGTTATGGACTTTACCGAGCCGCGGAATCTCTCCGAGAGA
This sequence comes from Bryobacterales bacterium, assembly GCA_963818855.1. Taxonomy (GTDB): domain Bacteria; phylum Acidobacteriota; class Terriglobia; order Bryobacterales; family Bryobacteraceae; genus Bog-159. The sequence continues at coordinate 230,260 of CAWFUH010000006.1, forward strand.
CGCGAGGGGATCGGAAATCTCCGACCGAGCCTGGCCTGCCAAAGCGGGATAACCATCTATAAAGCGACATCCTCGCCGCGTTGTAGTGTTCGCCTGAGCTAGACTGAACAGATGGCGCAAGGAGAGGATCCCGCAACCCCCGAGGACGCCGAAACACAGTTCGCCACCCGCACAATCGAACCGAGTGAGGTCGGCGCCGGCACGGTCATCGATTCCTATCATTTGCTCCAGCCAATCGGCCAGGGTGGCATGGGTGAGGTCTGGCTGGCCGAGCAGAAACAGCCCGTTCGGCGCCGCGTCGCCCTCAAGCTGATCAAGGCGGGTATGGACACGCGCGAGGTAGTGGCGCGCTTCGAATCCGAACGGCAAGCTCTGGCGCTGATGGATCACCCCGCCATCGCCAAGGTCTTCGCCGCCGGCTCCACGCCGCAGGGCCGGCCGTACTTCGTCATGGAGTACGTCACCGGCATGCCCATCACCGATTATTGCGACAAGCATAAACTCAGCACGCGCCAGCGCCTGGAACTGTTCATGCTCGTCTGCGATGGCGTGCAGCATGCCCACCAGAAAGCCATCCTGCATCGCGATCTGAAGCCTTCCAACATCCTGGTGGGCGAGGTGGATGGGAAGCCGGCGCCGCGCATCATCGATTTCGGCGTGGCCAAAGCCACCGCGCAGCGGCTCACCCCCGACACCATGTTCACGCGCGTCGGTGCCATTGTGGGCACGCCGGGCTACATGAGCCCGGAGCAAGCCGATTCAGCAGGCACCGACGTGGACACGCGCACGGACGTCTACTCGTTGGGCGTAGTGCTGTATGAGTTGCTGGTGGGCGTACTGCCGTTGGATTTCAGAACCACGCCTCCCGATCAATTTCTGCGCCGCTTGCGCGACGAGGATGCGCCCCGGCCCAGCACCAAGCTGCGCACGCTTGGCGCGCAGACCGGCACTACCGCTAAGAACCGCAGCGCGGACGGACCCACCCTGGCGCGGCAAATACGCGGCGACCTGGATGCGATTACCCTCAAGGCGCTGGAAAAGGACCGCGCCCGGCGCTATGCCACTCCCTCCGAACTGGCGGCCGACATCGGCAGATATTTGCGCAATCAGCCGGTCCTGGCGCGTCCCGCGAGCACTGCATACCGGGCGCGCAAGTATGTCCGCCGGCACCGCGTGGGCGTGGCCGTGGCCGCCCTCGCCGCCTTGCTGCTGGTCTCGGTAGCAGTGGCCCAGGCGGTCGAGTTGCGGCGCATCCGCCGCGAACGCGACCGTGCGGACCGCGTCACCCAGTTCATGACCGGCATGTTCACGGTCTCTAACCCCAGCGAGGCGCGCGGCAACGACATCCGCGCACGCGAGATTCTGGATAAAGCCTCGAAAGACATCGACACGGGTCTGGCGAAGGACCCGGAACTCCAGGCCCAGATGATGCACGTCATGGGCACCGTTTATGAGAGCCTCGGGCTATACGCCAGGGCCGACGCGCTGCTCCGTCGCGCCGTGGAAACCCGGCGCAGCAAGCTGGGCGCCGGGAACCCGGACACGCTGCGATCGATGCACGAACTCGCCGAAGTACTGCGCCTGGAAAGCCGCCCGCAGGAGGCGGAGAAGTGGTGCCGTGAGGCGCTGGATAGGCGCCGCCGCGAATTGGGCGCCAACAATCGGTCCACCTTGAGTTCGCTGAACCTGTTGGCCCTGATCTTGAACGACGAAGGGCGATACCCCGAAGCGGAGAAGTTGCATCGCGAGGCACTGGACGTGGCGCGGCGCGTGTTCGGGCCCCAGGATCAATCGTCGCGGTCCGCGATGAAGAATCTGGCAATCGATCTTGCCTATGAAGGCAAATTAGCAGATGCCGAGAAATACTTTCGAGAGGCGCTGGAACTCGACCAGCAGGCGCTTGGTTCGGACCATCCGACGGTGTTGGGCGATTTGAATAATCTGGCCGCCTGTCTCCTGCAACAGCACCGCTACGCGGAGGCGGAAAAACTGTACTCCGGCGCAATTCAGGTCAAACGCCGTGTGCTGGGACCGGAGCATCCCAACACGCTCATGTCCATGGGAAGCCTGGCGCTGGTCCTGTCCGGCGAGAAGCGCTATCCGGAGGCGGAGAAACTGTATCGCGAGACGCTTGAAATCAAACGCAGGAAGCTGGGTCCGGAACATCGCTCCACGCTCGTCACTATGGGAAATCTGGCGGACACGCTCGCCGCTCAAAGCCGCTACGCCGACGCCGAACAACTCATGCGCGAGACGCTCGAAATAGAACGCCGCACGCTGGGCCTGGGGCACTCCGATACGTTGGCCACTATGGCTGGGTTGAGTGACATCTTAAAGAAAGAGAAGCGCTACCCCGAGGCTGAAAAGGAATATCGCGATACATTGGAGGGCCGGCGCCGCGCCTTGGGACCCGGCCATCCGGACACCGCCGCGGCGGCGTACGGCCTGGCTTGCGTTCTCGCGCTCGAAGGCAAACCGGATGAGTCCTTCGCCAACCTGCGCTTCGCCCTCGATCACGCACTACCCGCCGACACCCGCGCGGACCTGGAACAGGACGCGGATCTGAAGTCGCTGCGTGCAGATCCGCGCTTCGCGGCCGTCGTGGCATCCGCCCACCAACCCAAAACCGGCGGTTAGCTTTAAGCGCATCGTATAACAACCTGTCAGAATCGCCGCAGCGTCAGGAGGGCGGGCTTTTAGCCGGCGCGGGGCTTCAGCCCCGCTGCAGCAGACTTTTTGGTTGCCGCCTCGCGGCCGCCTATTCGCTATACTCACAGGCATGAAGCTCTGCGCGATCTGTCTTCTGGTATTCACCGCATCGGCGGCTGAACCCAATTGGCCGCAATTCCGAGGCCCGGCCGCCGACGGCCTCGGCGATGGCGCGCCGCCAGTCGAATGGAACGTCGAATCCGGCAAGAACATCCGCTGGAAGACCACTATCCCCGGTCTCGGCCACTCTAGTCCAGTGGTGTGGGGCAATCGCATCTTCATCACCAGCGCGGTCCCCGCCAGCGGCGAATCGTCGCTGAAGGTCGGCTTGTATGGCGATATCGCGCCGGTGAAGGGCGAACCCGCGCAGAGCTTCAACGTGTATTGCCTCGATCGCAAGTCCGGCAAGATTTTATGGGAGCGGGTGGCAGTCAGCGGTGCGCCGAAGATCATGCGCCATCCGAAATCCACGCACGCCAATCCGACTCCGGCCACCGACGGCGAGCACCTGGTGGTCTTCTTCGGCTCCGAAGGGCTGTTCACTTACGACCTGGATGGCAAGCTGCTATGGAAGAAAGATTTCGGCGTGCTCGACTCGGGCTTCTACATGGTTCCCGGCGCGCAATGGGGTTTCGCCAGTTCCCCCATCATTCACGACAACATGGTCATCATCCAGGCGGACGTGCAGAAGGATTCCTTCCTCGCGGCGCTCGATATCAAAACCGGGAAGGAGCTGTGGCGCACACCGCGTAACGATGTGCCTACGTTCGGCTCGCCGGCCGTAGTGCCTTATACCGCGGGCGGCGCTCAGAATTGGCAGGTGGTGGTCAACGGCTGGAAGCACATCGGCGGTTACGATCTGAAAACCGGCAAGGATCTATGGAGCCTCAAAGGCGGCGGCGATATCCCGGTTCCCACGCCCGTTTTTGCGGACGGTCTGGTGTTCGTCACCAACGCCCACGGCAAGGGGCGGCCGATATACGCCATCCATACCGATGCGGCTGGCGACATTACCGATAGCAAATCCGCTATCGCCTGGAACGAGCCGCGCGGCGGCAACTATATGCAGACGCCGCTGCTCGATGCCGGTCTGGGTTACTTTTGTTTCGACACCGGCGTACTGAGTGTGTATAAGTTGGCCACTGGCGAGCGGCAATACCAGCAGCGCCTCGGAGGCGGCACTTCCGGCTTCACCAGCTCACCGGTGGCCGCGGGTGGACACCTCTATATCACCAGTGAGGAAGGTCACAGCTACGTGCTGGCGCTGGGCAGTGAGTACAAATTGATCTCCGAAAACGATCTCGGCGAGACCGTAATGGCCACGCCCGCCATTGCCGGCGGAGTGCTGTATATGCGCGGCGGAAAGCACCTGTTCGCGATCGGTGAAGCGGGCTCTTAGCCCAATGTCACTTTGTTTATCCCAATATTGGGAATGTTGCATAATTATGTGGGGCAGGACTCCAGTCCTGCGCGGGTCCTCCAGGACCCGCCCTTCGCGCTTGGCATCAGCCGTTCCAAACGCGACAACTAGTCGCATTGGAATCTTAGCCCGCCCTTCAGTTTCTGAACTCCACCGTCTCCCGCCGGCTGACATGCTTCTCCAATTCCGCGCGATTCATAAAGTAAGTCGGTTTCACCCGGCTCTTACTGAACAGCTTCTCCGCCTGATCGTCAAAGTGCCCCGATTCCGAATGGTCGCTTTCTCCCAAGGGGATGACCATATACGATTGCGGCGGCTTGCTCAGAATCACAATCTGCGTGGAAGTCTGGCCGCCATGTCCCACCATCTCCCCGTCGTGCTTCTCGAAGCTGATGGCGCGCGGCGTAGCCATACCCGCTTCGGTCAACGAGCCGCCGCCTACCGGCCAGGTGTGCGCCGCGCCTTGCCGTCCCACGCGGAACATCGCCCCGAATTCCGGCGCCGGGCGCTCCGCCTTCAGCCGTGCTTCCGCCTTCTCCAGCGCCGCGCGGACCTGGTCGTCGGTAAGATCCGCCGGCGGATCCACAGCGCGCCGCGCAGCCCCGTCCAGCGTCATTTTGAAATAGTAGAATGCCAGCGCGCCCGCCGATTCCGCATCGCTGCGGCGGTCCCATCCGGTCAGTTCCTTTGCAAACCCGCTCTCCGGGGCAGCTTTCCCGATGCGCTCCTGCCACAGCTCCGCGTGCCACACCTGCGGTGAAAAAGCAATGCCGATAGCTTGTTCCGCGGTCACATCGTGCGCGGCATCCAGCAGATCCAGCACCATGGCGGCGCGCTGATGCGGCGGCGTGCGCCGTTCGTTGTAAATGTAAGGATGCGCCGCGTACTCTTCCGGCACCAGCGGCGAATTCTTCATCATGGCGAACGGCGAGGCATTGCAATTCTGCATGTATCCCTGCGGCGGATTCGTAATCTGCACCAGGTCTTCAAACGGATGCAGCCCCTGCCATTCACACGCGCCGCTGGCCCCCGGCATGGGTTTCGACGGGTCGCACCCGCCCGGCCGCACCGGCACGCGCCCGTTGCGCACATAGTAAATGTCGCCATCCACCGTGCCCACCATGATGTTCTGCGCCATGAATTGCAGCATGCCCAGCGCCTTCTTCATCTCGGCCAGATTGTGCGCGGTCACCATACCCCAACTCTCGTCCATCAGGCGAACCTCGTCGGCATATGGAATCGCGACGGAATACGACTTGCCGTCCTTGTGCGCCACAATCGGTCCGTGCACGGTCGATTCGATGCTGACGTCCTTCCAGTCGATCCTGTCGCCCACCTTAACGCCGATCTTCTCGTGCCGGATTTCGAGCGGCCGCCACTCGCCGCGAAACTTGTACTTACCGTCCTGCACTTCCTCTTCGTAAACGTCGGATGTATCCGGACCGCCCGTGGTCATGGCGATGGACGCATAGCGGCTGTGTCCCAGCACCGGAAACGGCAGACCCAGTATACATGCGCCGGAGAAGGCCAGGTCGCCGCCGTAAATCCGCATTTCATAGAAGCGGAATGCGCCGTACCAGCTCAGGTGCGGATCCACCACCGCGATGGGCACGTGCATCGCCGTGCGCGACGGCGCCAGCAGCCATTCGTTCGATCCGTGATATTCGATGGGATCGGGCTGAATGCCCGCGTGCAGCAGTTTGCCGCCGGCTTCGCCTTCCGGCCACCCCCAGATGATGTAGCGCCCCAGCGCCACCAATTGCCAGGGCTCCAGCTTGGGCGCCCAGGCCGGCACCTGATCGGGATGCTCCTTCATGTATTGCCGCACGCCGGCTTGAAACGCCTCGATAATCTCGCGGCTGCGCGGGCTGAGCTCTTTGTAACGCTGCTCCGCCACCAGGCGATGCCGCCACACGCGCTGCCGCCAATCGTCGCGGAAGAATTCGGCGCCGAACGCTTCCGCCATCGTGCCTTCCGCGCGGCGATAATTCTTCAGCATCTCCTCCAGGCGATCCTCGGCTTGCGCATAGCCCGAACCAAACGCCGCGCCGGCGGCATCCTGGGCGAAGATGTGCGGTACCCCGTATTCGTCGCGTAAGATGGTGACCTGCCCGGCGCGAGCCAGCGGCGCTAGGGCAAGGATCCAGAACCACAGGCAGATTTTCTTCATGCGGATTCTAATTTTAGCGCGGGTAGACGCACGAGTACTGCTGCAAACCACAACAGAGCACTTCTGTTGGACCGGCGCAAATATTTTCTTAAAGGAAGTTGAAACGCTCCGCCTGTGGAAATTCACTATCGGATTTAAGGGTAAGATTCCGCACGATCCGAGAGAGGATGAGGATGTCCCCATGCGCCGCTTAACTATTGCTCTGCTACTCACCGCTGCCGTGCTGCACGCGCAGCGCCGCGTCGACCCTAAACACTCGCTATATCGCATCATCGCCGTAGTGCCCCTCGTTCCGGGGACCAACGGCGCCGCCGCTTGGCCCAAGCACCTCCCGGCCAGCCAACCGGCCGGCTCATCGGCTCCCGCGATCATCGCCTTCGCCTGCGAACGCACCGATGATGGCCAACACGCCGTCCTCGAACTGGTGGCCGCGAATCGCGCCGCGCTGGCGGACGTGCTGGCGGATCACGCGATATTGGCGTTCGAGAAGAACACCGTCACCGAGCAGCAGATCGAAGCCGCGGTGCGCCAGTACCGCAAGGATTTTTCACTTTCACGCTTTGGGGTGGCGGTCCAATGATCAACCTCCGGATTGCAATCCTGTGCCTCGCCGCGGGCGAGTCGAGCAGTTCGGCGATATCGGGGTGGTTGCAACATAGCTGCAAGAACTAGGGGAATCCGTACTGTGCATTCGAAGACACATCTGTTTTCCGTAGCGGCACTCGGGAGCGCCCTTATTGGGATGCCCGCTCTGGCCGATAATCCAACGGTCTGGGAGCGCCGGGACGGCCCGTTCTTATCCCGTGCTGTGCTCTGGAAGGCAGCGGATCTGACCACGTCGAGTCTTCGATCCTTCTATGCCGACTTGGTGCCACAGTTGAAGGGGTATCGCGGATGGGACGTCGAGGTGTTTGTCGATCGAAGTGACCTAACCCGCGAGCTCTACGGAAAGCTCGCGACAGAGGGAACATACGAAACTTGGGAGGAGTTGTACGTTAAGTTCGGTCGCAGCGTGCTCCCAATGGCCGAATTGTATGGCTATGAGGATAATGCTGTTATGCGTGTCCGCGACAGCGCGGGAGTGTGCTCCCAGGTTACCCTCGCAGGCCAGGACTTTCTTTCGATGCGGCTGGATGACACGATGTTTGACATTTTGAAAATCTACTACCACCCGCTGCCGCCGGATGCGCGGCCCGTTCCTGGTGATGAGGCGATGGTCTCGGTCTACGCGCGCGCCTCCGCGTTCCCTAGCGTCGACCGGGCAAGGGAATTCAGCCACGCATTGCAGCAACGCTTTGGGCAGAAGCGCGTTGTCGTGCACATTAGGACAGATAGCTATTTCATCACGGATGGAGGATTCCCCGTCCTGTACCGATTTGACCAGAAGCCCGCCCCACCCAGCAGGGAGCAGTACGAACACAGCAGGACGATGTATTGCTTCTGTGAAGTCACTGGCACGCTCTGTCGCTCCAGCGGGCCGTGATCGCGGAAGTGGTCGAATCGGATCCCAACGGAAATTCGAACCGGAGGCGCCGACACGACCACGCTCGACAAGGGACAAACCTATCAGCAGTCCACCCAAACGCAGCAGACACAAGATGGATACGGTAATGTCCTGACTACCAATGTCACCGACTACGGCAGCCTGACCACGCGCAGCTATTCCAGCACTTACCTGTATCAGAACAACACCAACTACAGCGCGCTGCATATCTACGACCGGCTGCTGACCACTACGCTGACCAGCGTGAATCCGGCGCTGACGCTGGTTTCGAATACCTACGATTCGGGTACCATCCAGACCACGTATCCCACGCTGCCCTTCGAGTGGGACTCGGCCAATTACGGCACCTACACAGTCTATCGGGGCAATGTCACGCAAGCCAACACGCCCGGCAAAACCATCAATACCACCTACGATATAACCGGAACCGTGCTCACCCAGAACGACAACAATGGCCACTCGGTGAACGTCGCCACTTCGACCGCCACCAACTATACGCTACCGGACACGCTCAGCCCCAACGGATCGGCTACCCTGCAGACCGCGGCCACATACGGTGCGAGCTTCGCCCCGGCATCCATCGCCGGTCCGAACCAGACGCTGTATAACCCGACCGGCCAGACGGGCACCGCGGCTTACACCTCCTATGACAGCTTCGGGCGGGTGGCCTATACGCTGGCGCCTGCCCAGAGTTCCAGCACCCCCGGCGCGAGGACCAGCTACAGTTACACCTACACGCCCGGCGCCTGGACCTTCACGGCCACCACGCCCAACACCCAGGGCGGCAGCCATTTCACCACCACCGTTCTGGACGGACTGGGACGTACCGCCAGCGTACAGACGGGCGCCAATGGAGTGGCGAGTTCGGAGGTGGATACGGCTTACGCGCCCTGCGCCTGCTCGCCGCTGGGCAAGATGTACCAGCGGTCGCAGCCATACCCGCCGCCCAATTCGGCGCCGCCCGCCACGACTTACACCTACGACGCGCTGGGCCGTACCGTGAAGGTCTTGTTGCCGGACGGCGCCAGCAACACCCAGTACACGTACCAAGGAAATGTGACCACCGTGATGGACCCTGCCGGCAAATGGAAGCAGTACTTCAACGACGCGTTCGGCAATTTGGTAGCCGTGCTGGAGCCGGACCCCACCCAGAATCCCGTGGTGGGTCCGCCTAATCCGCCGCCCGCCTATCCGGTGACCAGCGCACCTTCCGGCACGCTGATGACCACCTACACTTACGATCAGCTTAACCACCTGACCCTGGTGAGCATGCCGCGCAACACGACCCTTGGCCTGAAGACCCAGACGCGCACCTTCGTCTACGCCTCCACCACCTACTCCACCGTGACTCTGCCGGCGCTATGGCTGACCTCCGCCACCAATCCGGAGAGCGGCACGGTGAGCTATACTTAGAACGCGGACGGGACTTTGGCCAGCAAGAAGGACGCCAACGGCAATACGGAGACCTACACGTACGACGTACCAGCGCCCGTGGACGATTCCCGACCGGGGGCAGACGTTCACTTACGATACCTGCCCTTCCGGCGACTCGTTTTGCACCAGCACTCCCGGCCAACTCGTAGAGGCGGGGTTCAACAACTACGTAGGCGCCAACGGGCTCAACTTCCAGTACGATTACGCCTACACGCCGGCGGGGAAAGTGTCCGGCAAGACGCTGACGGTGAAATCGCCGGGCCACTCCGGAGCCTACGGCTCGGTGACGGCCAGTTACAACTACGACAACCAGGGTGCGCTGACATCCCTGGTCTATCCCGCCGCAGCCACCTGGGCGACGGTGCAACCCCTTACGTTGACCTACACGCTGGACGCCATGGAGCGTCCCACGGCCCTCGGAATCTGGGCCACAGGTGTGACTTATAACGCGGCCAATCAACCGTTGTACGACGGAACCGCCACGCGCACCTACAACAGCCTGTTGCAGATGACGAGCATCGCGGGGACAGGCATGAGCATGACATACAATTACTCGGCGACGCAGAATAACGGACAGATCACTTCGAGCGTGGATGGCGTTACTGGCGAGACGATCACTTACCAGTACGACGCGCTGAAGCGGCTGGCGTCGGCATCGGGCAAGAACTGGAGCGAGACTTACACGTATGACGGTTACGGCAACCTGACCCAGATGCCGCCGTTGAATCTCACCGTGGCGTTGGACGCCAACAACGTGCCCACCAACCGGATCAGCGCGGCGGGAGTGATGTATGACAACAATGGGAACCAGACGCAGGGATTTGGGGGCTACGCGTTTACGTACGATGCCGCGAACCGGGTAACGGCGGTGAGTGGCACAGGGACGGCGGCTTACGCTTATGATTCAGACAATCGAAGGATCTACAGCCGGAACGCCAGCGGCGCCGGCCTCGATTACTTTGGCGCCCGGTACTTCTCCGGGGCGCAGGGGCGGTTTACCAGCCCGGACGATCCGTTCAACGATCAGAATCCAGCGGACCCACAGAGCTGGAATCTATACAGCTACGTCCGCAATAACCCCCTGATATTCACCGATCCGACCGGAGAGGATTGCGTCTACACGAGCAACCAGACCGATTCGAGTGTTACGGTGACACTGGAACGAGGCAATTGCAGCACAACGGGTGGGACGTTCGTTAACGGTACCGTGGACGCCAATTCCTTTAAGTACAACGGAAGTAGCTTGGACTTTGGCTACACGGATCCGAACGGTGCCGGCGGAGTATTCTCCAAGGGGTTTGCGGCGCCACCTAGCGATGCATTAGCGCCGGGTGTTGCGGACATGTTGCATCAGGTCGGAGTGGTCAGCGATGCGGGCGTCAAGGCAGCTGCCAGGATCATGGGAGAACAGGTGCTCATGGAGACTGGCGTGCGAGCTGTCGGCCTGGGAATCGAAGCCCTCCTGGCGGCAAGAGCTGTCAGAAACGCTGTCAACGTTTCCAACTTAAGCAGCAAGATCCTTCGACAGATGGGGTCGCGCGGATGGACGAAAGGTGAAATCCTCGAAACGGTGGAACATGGCATGCCCTACAAGGTGCTTAACAAAGCTACCGGAGGTGGGGCAACGGAGTATGTAAATCCTGTAAGTGGCAAGTTCGTTGTTGTCGATGATGCGACGAAGCAGGTGTTGCAGGTGTCTGGACCTGGCCACTTGCCGAACCATTTAATGCCATGAAGAACGATCTGGAGAGAGTCCCGACGATTGTTGCGGCTGCCCGCGGCGCGGTCGGGGATGAGTTGGCATTCACGTATCCTGAGGTGTTGGAAGTGATCAGGCTATGTACGGCGAGCGGGATCGCCGTGTTGGGCGTGGAAGTGTTTGTCGTGCGGCCGGAAGGCTTTCAGACCGAACATCTGTCGATATACGACCAGCACATGAAGCAGGGCGCAGAGGTTCAAAAAAGCGAGTGGATCAACTACGTTGCGGAGAACAACCGCGATGCCGACGAATTCGTGCGGCTACATCCGAGCGGTGATGATCATGTCTACGTTCTCACCACAGCGTCCTGGGCAGAGTTTTGTGCCGCTGAGCAAATGCGGTAATCCCGGTTGGGCGTGGGAGTTCCCGTATGGGAACCAGAGTAGAATCAGCGCTCCCGCAGGTAAGCGCCGCCGAGGAGCGATTCGCTGGCCGCTGGAGCCGCACGAGGAATCAGCGCATTCCCGGGCAGTATCCGCGTAGCGAGAAGAAGACGATGCTACGCATCGGCAGAAGGGGTGACACGCCACCCCAGAATGGGAGCTGTATAGGAACCTTGGTTCCCATATGGGAACCATCTGAAAACAGGGCCTCTCGCGTTCGCAGGTTCCTATATAGGAACCTTCCTTTAGCCGCCAATCCAGCCTCAAAAGTACGACCGATTGCATGTGTGACATACATGGATTAAGCTGTCGTACATGGCGGAAACTTTGCAGCAGACCCAGACCCTTTCCCTCCGCATCAGCGAAGTCTTGCGCAAACGGCTGGAGGACATCCGGAAGCTGACGGCCCTGCGGAAGGGCGAGAGCGTCTCCACGTCGGAGATCGCCAAGCAACTGCTGGAGTCAGCGCGGGAGGAGCGCTTCGAGGTGGTCGAGCTGCTCTCGAAACCGACTGACGCGCTGCTGGCGATCCGGCGCAAGGGCGAGGCGGGCCAGATGCTCACTCGCGCCCAGTGGACTGTGGTGGCTTACTTCGTCCAGCAGGGTTCCGAGGCGTTTTCGAAAAATCCCCTCTCGCGCGAAACGTACATCGGGATACTGAAGGCGTTCGACGCGGCGCACGAGCTGCGCGCCAAGCCATCGAGTGCCGACGAGTATTACCTGGGCAATCTGCCGAGCGACTGCCGGCCGGAGCGGTGGAAGCCGTCCGACCCGGTGACGCCCGAGCTGGTGCGGAAGACGGTGGCCGAGACGGTGCGGCGCCTGGCGAACCCGGCGACGAAGTGGACACCGGAGCTGGCGGCGCGGAATCTCTACGGCCTGCTCGACGACGAGAAGCTCGCCGGGGCCGCGGCGCTCAACGAGGCGCTGGCGCCCTACTGGCCGGTGCTGTGGCGGGTGGCTGCCCGCGGGCATTACTTCGAACGGCGCCAGCCGGTGCGGGAAGGCGGGCGGCGGGAGCCGATATATCAGCCCGCGATTCCGCCGCTCAAGGAGGACGGCTACACGCTCTCGCTTGCACGCGGGACTGGGCACGACTTCGACGTGCTGCTGAGCTTTCCGGGAGTGCGCGGGCCGATGTATCCGCTGGGGCCGTACCCGATCATCGCGGAGTTCCGGGCGATGCTCGCCGCCTTGGGGCCGAAGACCCGACCGCCGCAGCGCTGGGACGGCGAGCAGTTTTACGGCTACGTGACCGAGCGCGGCAATGAAATCGAGTTCTGGTTCCGCGCTCACGCGAACGCGATCACGTTCGGGTTTTCCGCCGAGGAATGGAAAGCGGTGCGGGAGCTGTTCCGCAAGGCGTGGGAGATGCCGGAGGTCCGCGCCGCGTGGGACGTGCTGATTCTCGAATACGGAGAGCTGTGATGGTGAAGGCAATCTTGCGAACCAAATCGATCGGCACCAAGGTGACCGAGCAAGAGTATGCGCGGCTGGACGAGCTGGCAGCGGCGGCGGGCCGGAGTCGAGCCGAGTGGGTGCGGGACATCCTCATCGGGCAACTGGACGAGCGGGCCGCGAAGGCACAGGAAGAAACGGTGCTGGCGGAACTGTTGGGACTGCGGGCGATCCTGTTGAACCTGCTGTTCAAGGTGGCCAAGGGCGAGCGGATGACCGAGGAACAGATGCAATCGCTGATCACGGCGGCCGACGCCGGCAAGACGGAGCGGGCGCGGAAGCTGCTGGCGCCAGCATGTGCCGCCGGGGTGCAGTGATGGGCCACTGGGGACGGAAGATTTACCAGAGCTGGCCGAGCCGCCATCCGGTGTGGACGCTCTCGGCATTCTTCGGCGCGATCCTGTTTTTCCTTCTTGCGCTTTCCATGCAGTACGCGCGGAGCTGGTCGTTCGTCGAGCGGTTCTATCTGCCGGTGTACGCGAAGACCTGGGTGCACGGGCTGTTCCCGAAGGCGCAGACGCAGTACAGCCTGATCAACGGCGTGACGGCGAAGGGGCAGCAGCGGCTTGCACTCACGGGCGAGGTGGAAGCGGCTACGAATGCGCAGGGCCAGCCGGTGTATGTGCTGACCGAAGAGGGACGGCGGAATGGCCTGGTGCGCCTGGTGTGGGATGCGGGCCTGTTCAACGACCGGCGCTTGCATGAGTTTCTCGCGCACTGGATCTACCGCGATCAGACGGTGTGGGACTATATCGAGCGGCCGGCATATGCGGCGATGGGCGCGTTCGTGCTGCTGCTGTTCGTCGCACTGCCGAGGGACCGGGCACGGTGGCTGGTGAGGAAACACGGGCGGCGCCTGCGCGGGCCGGAGCTGGTGACGACGGCCGAGTTTAACTCGCGCCACGAAGCCGACGGCATGGCGTTCGTGAATGAAGAGCGCGGCGTGATGGACCGCCTCGTGAGAAACAGCGCGAGCCGCTGGCTACGCGTGCCGCGCCAGCGGGAGGCGATGCACTTTCTCATCATGGGCGATTCGGGAATGGGCAAGAGCGCGGCCATCCGGCAAATCATGGCGCAGATCTGGGAGCGCGGCGAGACGGCCATCGTCTACGATCCGGCGATGGAATACCTGCCTCAGTTCTATAACCCGCAGCGGGGCGATGTGATCCTGAACCCGATCGATGCGCGCTGTCCGTTCTGGACGCCGGGCGATGAAGCGCCGCACGAAGCCGAGGCGCTGACCATGGCGGCCTCGCTGTTTCCCGACCAGGGCCGCGAGAACCGGTTTTTCGTGGAAGCGCCGCGGCGAATCTTCGCGCACCTGGTGAACCTGGGGCCGACGCCCGAGCAGCTTACGCACTGGATGTGCCACGCCGAGCAGATCGACCGGCGCGTGCGGGGCACGGAGATGGAAGCGATGATCGATCCGCGTGCGGCGGCGCAGAGAAACGGCGTGCTGGGATCGCTCAACATGGTGGCGGACGCCTTCAAGCTGTTGCCATCGGAGCGCGACGCGGCACAGCGCTGGAGCACGGTGGAATGGGCGAAGGAGCGCAAGGGCTGGATCTTTCTTACGCACAAGCCCACGATGCGAGAGCGCGTACGGCCGCTGGTGAGTCTGTGGCTCGACCTGCTGGTGTTGCGCCTGATGAACGAAGGGCACAGCGGGAAGAAGCCGGTATGGTTCGTGCTCGATGAACTGGCCAGCCTGCAGCGGCTGCCGCAGTTAATCACGGCCATCACTGAAAACCGCAAATCGAATAATCCGATGGTGCTGGGCTTCCAGGGCAAGGCGCAACTGGAGACGCTCTACGGTCACATGGCCGAGGTGATGCTGTCGCAACCGGCGACGAAGATGTTTCTCAAGACCAGTGAGCCGAACGCGGCCGAGTGGATCTCGAGAGCGATCGGTGAGATGGAGGTCGAGCGGTTCCGGGAGACGCGGACGCACGGGGAGTTTCCGCGCAGCCGCAACTCGGAGAGCGAGCAGCGCGACATCTACAAAGAGGCGCTGGTGATGGCGTCGGAGATCGGCGGGCTTGATCCGCTGCACGGCTATCTGAAGTACGGAAATCTTGTGGTGCGGATGCGCTTTCCGTATCTGGAACTGCCGAACCGGCAACCGGCGTTCATCGAGCGGCGAGCCGCGCCGGCGCCCGCGCCTGTTGTGCAGCAGGAGCCAGAGTCGGAACCGCTGCCCATACCGGCCGAGCCTCGCAACGAGCAAGAGCTGTTTTTCCAGTAACCCGTTATGGTGACCATCTCCAAACCGATCAGCGCGAGCCAGGCGCAGACGTATCACCGGGAGCAGTTTCAGAACGCCCGCGAGAACTACTACACCGAAGGCGACAAGATCCGCGGCGAGTGGCACGGCAAGCTTGCCGCGAAGTGGGGCTTGGAGGGCGCAGTCAATGAAGAGAACTTCGCGCGGCTTGCCGAGGGCCAGCATCCGCAGACGGGCGAGCAACTGGTGAGGCATCAGACGCCGCGTGAATACGTCAACGATGCCGGCGAGACGGTGAAGGCGATGGAGCACCGGGCCGGATGGGATGCCACGTTCAGCGCTCCGAAAAGCGTGAGCCTCACGGCGCTGGTGGGCCACGACGACCGCGTGCGGGAAGCGCACCGGCAGAGCGTCGATGTCGCGCTGGATGAGATGGAGAAATACGTCCAGGCACGCATCGGCGGCAACGCTCCGGCAGTGACCACGGGCGAGTGGGCCGCCGCCAAGTTCGAACACGACAGCTCGCGGCCAGTGGATGGATACGTTGCGCCGCAACTGCACACGCACGTGGTCTTCTTCAATATCACGGAGCTTGAGAACCGTGAGACGCGGGCGCTGCAACCGCAGGAGCTTTACCGGACGCAGCAGTACGCGACAGCGGTATACCGCTCAGAGCTTGCCGTGCGGTTGCGCGAGCTGGGCTATGAGATCGAGCCCGGCGCAAGCGGCGCGCCGGAGATCCGGGGCTACAGCGCGGAGTATCTGGAAGCCAGCAGCCCGCGCAGCCAGCAAATCAAAGAGCACATGGCCGAGCAGGGAGTCACGGGCGCGGAGGCGGCGCAGATCGCGGCGCACCAGACGCGGGATGCCAAGCTGGCCCTTTCTCCGGAAGAGACACTCGCGAAGCATCGCGAGATGGCCGAGGCCTTCGGCAATCAACCGGACCGGATCGTTCAGGCGGCTAAAGAAAAAATGCACGCCATCGACCATGAGGACGGGCGTTTGCGGCATGCGCAATCGGCAGTGACGTTCGCCCGCGACCGCAACCTGGAACGTGAAGCGGTGGTCGATGAACGCGCCCTGATGCGGGACGCGTTGAAACGGTCGATGGGCCATGCCAGCTTCGAGGAAGTGCGCAGCCACTTTCAGGAGCGCATCGAAAAGGGCGATCTGATCGAGGTGAAAACGGCGGTTGGCCGGTCGTTCACAACGCCTGAAATGATGACGCTCGAACGCGACAACATCGAGCGAATGCACGCGGGCCAGGACCGCTACGCGCCGCTGGTACGGCAGCACAATACCTTCGAGCATCTCAGCAACAGCCAGCGCCAGGCCGTGGAAACGATCCTCGACAGCCGCGACCAAATCATGGGATTACAGGGCGCGGCGGGTGCGGGCAAGACTACTTCTTTAGCCGCCCTCCGCGAAGCGGCGGAAAAAGAAGGCTACACCGTCGAAGGGTTCGCGCCCACATCGCGAGCCGCGTATCAGCTCGAAGAAGCGGGCATCCGGGCCAGCACGTTGCAGCACCATCTCGCGCAGGGAGAGAGCGCCCACACGGACGCTGGCAGGCATCTCTACTTCGTGGATGAATCGAGTCTCGCCAGCACGAAACAGGTGCACGAGTTTTTCCAGCGGCTAAAAGAAAATGAGTGCGTGGTGCTGGTGGGCGATGTGCGGCAGCACCAGGCGGTGGACGCCGGCAGGCCGTTCGAGCAACTGCAAGATGCGGGAATGCGCACGGCGCGGCTCGATGAGATCGTGCGGCAGAAGGACCCCGCGCTGAAAGAGACAGTCGAGCAGCTCGCCCGCGGCGACGTACGGCAAGCCATCGCCAGGCTGGACGAACAGGGCCGCGTGCATGAGATCGGCGACCGCGCCGACCGCGTGCAGGCAATCGCGCGGGAGTATGCCGAGCAGCCGGAAGGAACGCTCGTCATCTCGCCGGACAACAAATCCCGCATGGAGCTGAACCGCGTGATCCATGCCGAATTACAGGAGCGCGGCGCGGTGAGCGGTGAAGAGCATTCCGTAAAAGTGCTCACGCCGCGCCAGGATATGACCGGTGTGGATCGCGCTTGGGCCGCGCAGTATGAAGCGGGCGACGTGGTGCGGTACACGAAGGGCAGCCGGTCGATGGGCATTAGTCCCGGCGCATACGCGAAGGTGGACAGCTTCGACCGCGAGCGGAATCTACTAATGGTAGAGCGGGCCGGCGGCGAAAAGGTCAGCTATGATCCGCGCCGCCTGCAGGGCGTGACGGTTTACCGCGAGGGTGAGCGCGCCTTCAGTGAAGGCGACCGCGTGCAGTTTACGGCGCCCGACAAAACGCTGAAGATCGCCAACCGCGAGCTGGGCAGTATCGAGAGTATCGACGAGCGCGGCAACGTGGAAATCAAACTCGACTCCGGCCGCGAGGTTCGCTTCAACCTGGAAGAGAATCGGCATCTCGATTACGGCTACGCGGTGACCAGCCACAGCAGCCAGGGCGCGACAGCCGACCGGGTGCTGGTGAACGTCGATACCGAAGAGGCGCACGAAAAGCTCATCAACAGCCGACTGGCATATGTGGCTGTTTCCCGCGCCCGCTACGATGCACAGATCTTTACCAACGACGCCGGCAATCTCGGGAAGCTACTCAGCCGCGAGGTGTCGCACGCGGCGGCGGTTGATGGGCAGCAGGAAGGAAATGCACTGGTTTCAGGAGAAACTGGCGGAGGAAACAGCGCAACGGACCACAGCCAGGCGCAGCAGCCCGCCGAGGATCATGGCCAGGCGATGGCCATGGAGCACTGACTCCTACAGAGTCTTGCCCTTTGCGGCTAAGATTTTTTCAATCCGTGCAATCAGCGCCGCTTCGCGTTGCTGCCGAACGGTAGCAGTGAAACCACTGACAACGTACTCAATATCAGTCTCGCCTTCCAGGTTCCGCGCAGCAGCGTAATTAGCGGCCGCAACGGGACCGCCGAATGTTTTTCGCACGCCGCGCACAATCACGGCGTATTCGACTTTAGGACCTGTGTTCATTGTCTTCATCGGTAAGCTTCGCGGCGGTTCCGCACGCGGAGAATGCGAACGGTCTCGCCGTCCAGTTCGAAACGGACACGGTAGTCGCCGACCCGAAGGCGATACTCGGGTGGGTCGATGCCCTGGAGTTTTTTCACGCTGCCAGCGCCGGTTTCGGCGAACCGCTCGACAGCTTGCTTGACGCGGCGGGCAATCCCTTTATCGAGCGCCGCCATATCCTCCAGCGAGGCCTCGGTCCACTCGACCTGTTTCACTCCAGCCCCAGGCGGCGCATGGCTTCATCGTGCGGGATGCCTTTGCCGCCGCGCTTGGCGAGCCAGTCGCGGGCTTCACTGACGGCCTGTCTTTCTTCTTCGGTTTCCGGCTCGTCATCGATGGGTGCGTTGCGCAGAGCGGCGGCTACCGGATCGACGATGGTTTCCAGCAGCCCGACTAGGGCCGAGAGCTGAGTTTCCGGGAGACGGTCAATCAACTCGTGGGCGTGTTCGCGCTCGCTCATCTCGTGTTCTCCTTGGAAGCCGCGGGAGGCATACCGGCCGACCATCGGCGCGCCTCATGCGTCAGCAGCAGGCCTTCCAACACGGACTTGACTACTTTCTTCTCTTCGTCGTTGAAGCGTGAAATCGCTTCAAACTGCAAACGAAGGTCCTCATCTGGTCCCCGCTCGGTCTTCCCGAAGAGCAGCTCATCGGCGCTGACGCGCAATGCCTGGGACAGCTTCCGGATCACTTCGAGCGTGGGCTGCGACGTGCCGGCCTCGTAGCGCTTCATCTGCGTGATTCCCAGGCTGACCATATCCGCAAGAGCCTGCTGCGTGAGGTTGCGCTCTTTGCGCATCGTGGAAAGCCGTTGCGGAAAACCGTCGTTTTCCGGTTCGTCCTTGCGTTGCCGCGGCATGTAGCCAGCATAGGAGTGGGAAACAAGCACATTGACCATATAAGCCTCTATGTGGTACCACAAAGATACCACATGTGGCCCTTGACAAGGTTCCAGATCAGATCCCTGAAAAGGCCACAAAAGGAGACCTGAATGGCGCGTATCCCAGATGAGGAAATCGAACGGCTCAAGCAGGAGGTTTCCCTTCAACGGCTGGTGGAAGCGCAAGGCATCGAACTGAAGCGGCACGGTGCGGACCTGCTGGGCCTGTGCCCGTTCCATGACGATCACGAGCCGTCACTGGTGGTCAGCCCGAAGAAAAACCTGTGGCACTGTCTCGGCGCTTGCCAGCAGGGCGGCTCCGTCATCGACTGGGTGATGAAGAGCCGGGGCGTGAGCTTCCGCCATGCGGTCGAGTTGCTCCGCAATGACCATCCATCGCTGGCCACGCCGGTGCGCATCGTCTCGAAGGGGACGGCCGCGGCGGTGAAACTGGAAACGCCGTTCGAGGTGAACGCCGATGACCAGCGCGTGTTGCGACAGGTGGTCGATTACTACCATGAGACGCTGAAGCAAAGTCCCGAGGCCATGAAATACCTGCAAGGCCGCGGCCTCACGCACCCGGAGATGATCGGGCAGTTCCGAATCGGTTTCGCCAACCGGACGCTCGGCTACCGGCTGCCGGAAAAGAACCGGAAGAGCGGCGCAGAGATCCGGGGCCGCCTGCAGCAGATCGGCATCTTGCGCGAGTCGGGCCACGAGCACTTCGCCGGGTCAGTGGTCATTCCGGTGTTCGACCTCGCCGGCAACATCACGGAAATGTACGGCCGCAAAATCACGCCAGGTCTGCGCGAGGGAACGCCGCTACATCTGTATCTACCGGGGCCGCACCAGGGGGTATGGAATGAGCTCGCGTTACAGGTTTCGAAAGAAATCATCCTCTGCGAGTCGCTCATCGACGCGTTGACGTTCTGGTGTGCCGGTTTCCGCAACGTGACGGCGAGCTACGGCGTGAGCGGTTTCACGGATGACCACCGGGCCGCGTTCCGCAAGCACGGCGTACAGCGGGTGTGGATCGCTTACGACCGCGATGAAGCTGGAGACAAAGCCGCGCTGTCACTTGCTGAAGAGCTGCTGGCTATGGGCATCGAGTGTTTCCGGGTTCTGTTTCCACATGGCATGGATGCCAACGAACACGCGCGCAAGACGACGCCGGCAACGAAGGTTCTGGAGATCTGCCTCAACAAGGCGCAGTGGCTCGGGAAGGGCAAACCGCCCGAGAGGCTCACGGTGGAAGTGATCCCGGCGCCGGTTCCGATCGCCGAAGATCCACAGGCAGAGGAAACGCCGGCAGAAGCGACGACAGCGGAAATATCGGCAGAGGAAGCGCCAGCGGAAGACCCGGAGCCGCCACTTCCCCCGGAGCCTCAGCCAGTAGCGACAGAAGAACCAGCAGCTAAAGAAAGAATGGATGAGCCTGTTTTTTCTTTAGCCGCCGATCCGCAGCCGCCCGCCGCAGAGATCCCCGCCCCTGTTGCCCAGCCCGCCGCGCCTGTTGTCCCATCGTCAAATCTGATCGATGTCCCCACCGAAGTGAAGGGCGAGGAGATTGCCATCACGCTGGGCGACCGCCGCTATCGGGTGCGCGGACTCGCGAAGAATCTCAGCTACGCCATCATGCGAGTGAATCTGATGGCCGGCCGCGGCGACGGCTTCCATGTCGATACGCTCGACCTGTACGCGGCCCGCCAGCGCACCGTCTTTATCAAGCAAGCCGCTATCGAGATGGGCCTGAAGGAAGATGCCGTCAAACACGACCTGCGGCACGTGCTGCGCAAGCTGGAGGAACTGCAAGACCAGCAGATCCAAAAAACGCTGGAACCGAAAAAGCCCGAGATCGCCATCAGCGATGAGGACCGCGCCGCGGCGCTCGATCTGCTGAAAGATCCGCGCTTGCTCGATCGCATCCTGAAAGACTTCGAGCGTTGCGGCGTGGTGGGCGAGGAAACCAACAAACAGGTCGGCTACATCGCCGCCATATCGCGCAGCCTGAAAGCGCCGCTGGCCGTGATGCTGCAATCCAGCTCCGCCGCCGGCAAAAGCTCGCTGATGGAATCGATTCTCGCTTTCGTCCCCGAAGAGCAATGTATCGAGTACTCGGCAATGACCGGGCAATCGCTGTTTTATATGGCTGAGAAAGATCTCAAGCACAAAGTGCTGGCCATCGTGGAAGAGGAAGGCGCATCCCGCGCCGCCTACGCGTTGAAGCTGCTACAGAGCGAAGGCGCGCTCACCATCGCATCGACGGGCAAGGACCCGGCAACCGGCCGCCTAGTGACGCATCAGTATCGTGTCGAGGGTCCGGTGATGATCTTTCTCACCACGACCGCCATCGACCTGGACGAAGAACTGCTCAACCGCTGTCTGGTGCTGACGGTGAACGAGGGCCGCGAGCAGACGCAAGCCATCCATCGGCTGCAACGCGAGGCGCAGACGCTCGAAGGCCTGCTGGCAGACCAGGAGCGCGACGAGATTCTGAAAGTGCATCGCAATGCGCAACGGCTGCTGAAACCGCTGTCGGTGGTCAATCCCTACGCCCGCAAGCTGACGTTTCCTGATAGCCTGACGCGGACCCGCCGCGATCACACCAAGTACCTGACGCTCATCAACTCCATCACGCTGTTGCACCAATATCAGCGCCTCGTGAAAACCAGCCCCGATCATCGCGGCCGGAACGTTTCCTACATCGAGGTGACGCAGGACGATATCCGGACCGCCAACCGCCTGGCGCATGAGGTGCTCGGCCGTTCGCTCGACGAACTCCCGCCGCAGACCCGCCGTCTGCTGATCGTCATCGAGGAATCCGTCAGGTGTGAATGTGAGCGGCTGAAGATGGAACGAAGCGATTTTCGTTTTAGCCGCCGTGATGTGCGCGCGTGGGCGCCGTGGGGCGACACGGTTCTGAAAAAGCACCTGGCACGCTTGGAAGATCTGGAATACCTGTTGGTCCATCACGGTGGCCGCGGCCAGAGCTTCGTCTATGAGCTGCTGTTTGATGGCCATGGCACGAACGGCAAACCGTGGCTGCCGGGGCTGATCGATGTGGACAGCTTAGACTACGACGAAAAGAAGTCGCCCCTAAGAGAGGAGAAGTCGCCCCCAAGTCGCCCTCAAGTCGTGGGGGTGTCGCGGGGTAGTCGCCCTCACGAAACCCGCGCCAATACAGGCATAAACGGCATTTTTGCGCAAAAACGCGAAAACAGCACTGATACCGGTAATGACGAAAACCACGTTGTAACCGTAGCCATAGGGGGCCGCCGATGATCGAACACAAGCCCCGCACCGGCGGACGCAAAAAGCGGCCAGCGCCCGCGGAACCGCTCGATCCGCTACAAGCCGCCATCGCCCAGTATCTGGAATGGATCGCCGTCCATGGCTTCTCCGGGGACACCGTGAACACGCGCCGCGCCTACCTGGGCTACTTCCACGAGTGGTGCCAGGAACGCGGCCTCAGCGAGCCCATCGAGATCACGCGGCCGATCCTCGAACGGTATCAGCGCTGGCTCTATCATTACCGCAAGACCAACGGGCAGCCGCTCGGCTTCCGCACGCAGCACACGCGGCTGCAGTCCATCAAAAGCTTCTTCCAATGGATGGCGCGGCAAAATCATCTGCTGCACAATCCGGCTTCCGAGATCATACTGCCGCGCATGGAGCATCGGTTGCCCAAGTACGTGCTCACGGCGGAAGAGGCCGAGCAGATCATCCAGCAGCCGAACGTCAACGATCCCGAGGGCTTGCGCGACCGCGCCATCCTGGAGACGTTTTACTCAACCGGAATGCGGCGCATGGAACTCGCGAGTCTGAAGATTTACGACGTGGACGCCGACCGCACCACGCTGACCATCCGCCAGGGCAAGGGCCGGAAGGATCGTGTGATTCCGATCGGCGAGCGGGCGCTGGCGTGGATCGACAAGTACCTGCGGGAGTCGCGCCCGCAACTGCTGACCGGCGGAGGCGAGGACGGCACGGTGTTCCTGACGCACATGGGCGAACCGTTCGACCGCCGCCAACTCACGGCCCTGGTGCGCGGCCATCTGATCGAGTCGAAGGTCGGCAAAATGGGCGGCTGCCATCTGTTCCGCCACACGGTGGCCACGCTGATGCTGGAGAACGGCGCTGACATCCGTGTGATTCAGGAGATGCTCGGGCACGCGAAGCTGACCACCACGGAACTGTACACGCGGGTATCCATCAACCTGTTACGCCAGGTCTACTCCGCGACGCATCCCGCCGCCCACTTGAAACGGCCAGAGACGCCGGCAACTACCGCACGGGACGCCGAGGCCGAGGCCGAACTGTTCGACGCTTTAGCCGCCGAATCGGCGGAGGACCCGGAAGATGCGTAGTTGTCCCGACAAATCGAAAGCCGCGCTGGAGCGTCTCATCCAGGTCGCCCAGGGCGACACCGGGCAAAGCCGGATCGTGGCCAACTTCCTGCTGGCCTGGTGGAACGCCGGCGAGTGCGGCGGCTTCGATCTGACGGACGTGTGGGGTGTGGATACGTCCATCGCGGTGGACATGCTGCGGGTGTTTGCGCTGCTGGCCGGGGGGCACCAATACCCGGATGCCATGGGTTACGGCAAGCACTTCGAGGCCATCGTCCGTGCATGGCGGCCGGCACTGACAAAGCAATCCTGAAGCTTGGGGCCGCGCCCTTCCTCCCTCCTCAGCTTCCACAGCGGTCCTCGCCGTCAAGGGTCCGCTACGCCGCGCCACAAACCGGCGCGCCCTTGACCGCTCCGGGCCGCTGCGAAGACATCCCTGAGATGAGGGAAAGGGGGCT
Source organism: Bryobacterales bacterium (assembly GCA_963818855.1). Taxonomy (GTDB): domain Bacteria; phylum Acidobacteriota; class Terriglobia; order Bryobacterales; family Bryobacteraceae; genus Bog-159. The sequence goes on from CAWFUH010000006.1 coordinate 254,070, forward strand.
TCTGCTCGGATGCGCCAGAACGTACAATGGCACCAGTGAGCACGGCGGCTAAAGACGAAACCACACCAGCGCCGATCCCCGTCTTGTTCGAAACTCGCGTCAGGGGTCTCGCTCCCAAAAACGCAACCGCCATCGGGGGTGAGCTCTCGGTAAGCTCCACACTGCGTTGGGGTTCCTGGCAGATTTACGATGGAACGGCGGTGGACCGACTAGTTGGCCTCGATTACTTCGGGGCCAGGTACTTCTCGGGCGCGCAAGGCAGGTTCACCAGCCCAGACCCGTTGCTCAATGCAGGCCGACCCGACAATCCCCAAACCTGGAACAAATACGCGTATACCCTCAACAATCCGTTAAAGTACACGGACCCCACCGGTCTGTACGAGTGGTCGCAAAAATGTGGAGATGACGACGCTCAATGCCAAGCGAACCGTCAACAGTTTCGGGACGCTTTAGCTACCATCAGGAACGCCGCGAACCAGTATGAGGAAGGTTCGGATGAACGCAACAAGCTGGAAGCCGTCCTCGACAAATATGGGGATGAGGGCGAGAAGAACAAAGTCTCCATCAAATTCGGGGAGGCTGGCGGCTTCCCAGCGCAGGAAAGTACGAGCTTGTTCGGGAAGAAGACGATCACTTTCGACATGAAAATGTTGGGCGATAGCTTCCGTAACAGCAATAGCATCAACCCTGACTACAAGCCCTCGATTGGATGGGGCGAGGTGGTTGCGCACGAGGGAGCCCATATGCTGGACCGATTCGCCTTCGGCAATCCGGTAAATCGGACCGGCGCTTTGCGCACCGAGACGAACGCCTTCGACACGCAGTCTTTCGTGCCGAAGGCGACGAATCAGTACTCGTTCTGGGGCCTTTGGAACCCGAGTTGGGTAGCCGCTGATAAGGAGACGTTGCGCCAAAATGCGGTGAAGGATCAAGCTCAAAAGGACGTTGACTTGAACTGGGGGAAGAAGAAGTAGGTCTATGCTCAGAACCTTCATTCTTTCCATTGTCCTTCTCGGACCAGCAATAGCCGCTGAGGGTCCAACGGTGGTCGATCTCTGTAAGGTCCTCGCAACGCCAGCCAAATACGCTGGTACGGAGATTACCGTACGGGCGACGATCCGCTCTTCAATGCATGGCACGTATCTCAGTCAGACCGGCTGCGACGATGTACTATTCATGGCATTGCCCGCGGAGATTCCCAACCGCAAAGGTGGGCCAGAAGTCGAAAAGGATTCCAGCTTCAAAGCGTTCGAGCTTGCTCGCTCGGACTATCGGCCGGACGCCCCGAGATTTACTGCCTCCTTTACGGGCGAGTTGGAATACGCCAAGCACGGCAAGGGGTTCGGTTATTACGGCAGGAACAAAACGAGGCTGGTGGTCCGCAAAGTCGCCGATGTGGATCAGCAGCCGAAGCCGTGAGCTGTGATCTTGTTTGGTGTTTGCTGCTCGCCATCCGCGGTGTTGCTCAAGCTGAGAACGAACCTGCGGCGGTGAAAGTGACCCTTTGCGATCTGGCCCAACATCCCGAGCAATACGCCGGGAAGATGGTAGAGGCGCGAGCGAGCGTCGCCGGCAACGATCTCTGGATCGACGACTTTGAACAGAAGCCGGCGTGCGCATCGTGGATGGGCGTCATTCTAGTGCTACCGAAACAGGTGAAGCCGAAGGCGGACTTTGACGTGATCCGGGACGATGCTTTTTCCCAGCTCTTTGACGATGTCCGCAAGGGAATGAAGGTGCAAGCCACGTTTCAAGGGCGGTTCGAGCCTGTGTACACGTGGAGGAACCAGAAACAAATCTGGATCGCTGAAGGCCAGGAGAAGCCAAAGGGATATGGGAAGAAAGGCCAATACGGAGGGCGCATAGTGCTGCATCGCGTTTCCGACGTACTGGCACGCCATGTTCCCAGAAAGTGAAATGCGCCGGCTACTCAGTCTCGCGGTGATGGCCGGGTGTGGCGCTGGAGTCGGCCTCAGTCAGGGCCAGCCGCCGGGAACACCCGACCTATGCACGGTGGCCGGAAAGATCCAGGTCTACGCCGGCCACCAGGTCCGGGTGACGGCATTCCTCGGGGCGGGTGCGGAGCAGGACGTGCTCTACGATCCGAAGTGCCGGAACGGTGAGCCGCTAATTTACGTGTCGTTCCAACCGAAGGTCACCGGGCAAATGAAAGCCCTCGACCGAATTATCGCCCGGAAGCGCTACGCCCTGGTGACGGTGGAGGGCACGATGCGCGGCCCGGAACCTGTAGCCGTTGATCCGAAGTTACCTGACTGGATGAAGGATCGACTGAAGGGCTCCGTGAGGCGATACGGCCATCTCGACTCCATGGAAATGATGATCGAGGTGGGGAAAGTCGTAGCAGCCAAAGAGGTGGACGACGGCATCAGATCCAAAGCGGCAGCCCCGGTGGCGCATCCCATCGAGCTGGAGCACGAGATGCAGCACGCCGTTGTCGCCGATCCGCCCGAAAAGAAGCTGTAGCCCGGTTCCCGTATGGGAACCACAGCGGTATCAGTGGTATCGCGTCGGGCGAGCGGAGCGGCGCGGGCGCGCCGCTGGCCGCTCGCGCAAATCGGTGCAACGGCAGATCAATCAGTTACCGAGGCAGCATCCAAGCCCCGAAGAAAAAGACGATGCTTCGCATCGGCTTATAGGTGACACGCCACCCCAGAATGGGAGCTGTATAGGAACCTTGGTTCCCATATGGGAACCATCTGAAAACAGGGCCTCTCGCGTTCGCAGGTTCCTATATAGGAACCTTCCTTTAGCCGCCAATCCAGCCTCAAAAGTACGACCGATTGCATGTGTGACATACATGGATTAAGCTGTCGTACATGGCGGAAACTTTGCAGCAGACCCAGACCCTTTCCCTCCGCATCAGCGAAGTCTTGCGCAAACGGCTGGAGGACATCCGGAAGCTGACGGCCCTGCGGAAGGGCGAGAGCGTCTCCACGTCGGAGATCGCCAAGCAACTGCTGGAGTCAGCGCGGGAGGAGCGTTTCGAGGTGGTCGAGCTGCTCTCGAAACCGACTGACGCGCTGCTGGCGATCCGGCGCAAGGGCGAGGCGGGCCAGATGCTCACTCGCGCCCAGTGGACTGTGGTGGCTTACTTCGTCCAGCAGGGTTCCGAGGCGTTTTCGAAAAATCCCCTCTCGCGCGAAACGTACATCGGGATACTGAAGGCGTTCGACGCGGCGCACGAGCTGCGCGCCAAGCCATCGAGTGCCGACGAGTATTACCTGGGCAATCTGCCAAGCGACTGCCGGCCGGAGCGGTGGAAGCCGTCCGACCCGGTGACGCCCGAGCTGGTGCGGAAGACGGTGGCCGAGACGGTGCGGCGCCTGGCGAACCCGGCGACGAAGTGGACACCGGAGCTGGCGGCGCGGAATCTCTACGGCCTGCTCGACGACGAGAAGCTCGCCGGGGCCGCGGCGCTCAACGAGGCGCTGGCGCCCTACTGGCCGGTGCTGTGGCGGGTGGCTGCCCGCGGGCATTACTTCGAACGGCGCCAGCCGGTGCGGGAAGGCGGGCGGCGGGAGCCGATATATCAGCCCGCGATTCCGCCGCTCAAGGAGGACGGCTACACGCTCTCGCTTGCACGCGGGACTGGGCACGACTTCGACGTGCTGCTGAGCTTTCCGGGAGTGCGCGGGCCGATGTATCCGCTGGGGCCGTACCCGATCATCGCGGAGTTCCGGGCGATGCTCGCCGCCTTGGGGCCGAAGACCCGACCGCCGCAGCGCTGGGACGGCGAGCAGTTTTACGGCTACGTGACCGAGCGCGGCAATGAAATCGAGTTCTGGTTCCGCGCTCACGCGAACGCGATCACGTTCGGGTTTTCCGCCGAGGAATGGAAAGCGGTGCGGGAGCTGTTCCGCAAGGCGTGGGAGATGCCGGAGGTCCGCGCCGCGTGGGACGTGCTGATTCTCGATTACGGAGAGCTGTGATGGTGAAGGCAATCTTGCGAACCAAATCGATCGGCACCAAGGTGACCGAGCAAGAGTATGCGCGGCTGGACGAGCTGGCAGCGGCGGCGGGCCGGAGTCGAGCCGAGTGGGTGCGGGACATCCTCATCGGGCAACTGGACGAGCGGGCCGCGAAGGCACAGGAAGAAACGGTGCTGGCGGAACTGTTGGGACTGCGGGCGATCCTGTTGAACCTGCTGTTCAAGGTGGCCAAGGGCGAGCGGATGACCGAGGAACAGATGCAATCGCTGATCACGGCGGCCGACGCCGGCAAGACGGAGCGGGCGCGGAAGCTGCTGGCGCCAGCATGTGCCGCCGGGGTGCAGTGATGGGCCACTGGGGACGGAAGATTTACCAGAGCTGGCCGAGCCGCCATCCGGTGTGGACGCTCTCGGCATTCTTCGGCGCGATCCTGTTTTTCCTTCTTGCGCTTTCCATGCAGTACGCGCGGAGCTGGTCGTTCGTCGAGCGGTTCTATCTGCCGGTGTACGCGAAGACCTGGGTGCACGGGCTGTTCCCGAAGGCGCAGACGCAGTACAGCCTGATCAACGGCGTGACGGCGAAGGGGCAGCAGCGGCTTGCACTCACGGGCGAGGTGGAAGCGGCTACGAATGCGCAGGGCCAGCCGGTGTATGTGCTGACCGAAGAGGGACGGCGGAATGGCCTGGTGCGCCTGGTGTGGGATGCGGGCCTGTTCAACGACCGGCGCTTGCATGAGTTTCTCGCGCACTGGATCTACCGCGATCAGACGGTGTGGGACTATATCGAGCGGCCGGCATATGCGGCGATGGGCGCGTTCGTGCTGCTGCTGTTCGTCGCACTGCCGAGGGACCGGGCACGGTGGCTGGTGAGGAAACACGGGCGGCGCCTGCGCGGGCCGGAGCTGGTGACGACGGCCGAGTTTAACTCGCGCCACGAAGCCGACGGCATGGCGTTCGTGAATGAAGAGCGCGGCGTGATGGACCGCCTCGTGAGAAACAGCGCGAGCCGCTGGCTACGCGTGCCGCGCCAGCGGGAGGCGATGCACTTTCTCATCATGGGCGATTCGGGAATGGGCAAGAGCGCGGCCATCCGGCAAATCATGGCGCAGATCTGGGAGCGCGGCGAGACGGCCATCGTCTACGATCCGGCGATGGAATACCTGCCTCAGTTCTATAACCCGCAGCGGGGCGATGTGATCCTGAACCCGATCGATGCGCGCTGTCCGTTCTGGACGCCGGGCGATGAAGCGCCGCACGAAGCCGAGGCGCTGACCATGGCGGCCTCGCTGTTTCCCGACCAGGGCCGCGAGAACCGGTTTTTCGTGGAAGCGCCGCGGCGAATCTTCGCGCACCTGGTGAACCTGGGGCCGACGCCCGAGCAGCTTACGCACTGGATGTGCCACGCCGAGCAGATCGACCGGCGCGTGCGGGGCACGGAGATGGAAGCGATGATCGATCCGCGTGCGGCGGCGCAGAGAAACGGCGTGCTGGGATCGCTCAACATGGTGGCGGACGCCTTCAAGCTGTTGCCATCGGAGCGCGACGCGGCACAGCGCTGGAGCACGGTGGAATGGGCGAAGGAGCGCAAGGGCTGGATCTTTCTTACGCACAAGCCCACGATGCGAGAGCGCGTACGGCCGCTGGTGAGTCTGTGGCTCGACCTGCTGGTGTTGCGCCTGATGAACGAAGGGCACAGCGGGAAGAAGCCGGTATGGTTCGTGCTCGATGAACTGGCCAGCCTGCAGCGGCTGCCGCAGTTAATCACGGCCATCACTGAAAACCGCAAATCGAATAATCCGATGGTGCTGGGCTTCCAGGGCAAGGCGCAACTGGAGACGCTCTACGGTCACATGGCCGAGGTGATGCTGTCGCAACCGGCGACGAAGATGTTTCTCAAGACCAGTGAGCCGAACGCGGCCGAGTGGATCTCGAGAGCGATCGGTGAGATGGAGGTCGAGCGGTTCCGGGAGACGCGGACGCACGGGGAGTTTCCGCGCAGCCGCAACTCGGAGAGCGAGCAGCGCGACATCTACAAAGAGGCGCTGGTGATGGCGTCGGAGATCGGCGGGCTTGATCCGCTGCACGGCTATCTGAAGTACGGAAATCTTGTGGTGCGGATGCGCTTTCCGTATCTGGAACTGCCGAACCGGCAACCGGCGTTCATCGAGCGGCGAGCCGCGCCGGCGCCCGCGCCTGTTGTGCAGCAGGAGCCAGAGTCGGAACCGCTGCCCATACCGGCCGAGCCTCGCAACGAGCAAGAGCTGTTTTTCCAGTAACCCGTTATGGTGACCATCTCCAAACCGATCAGCGCGAGCCAGGCGCAGACGTATCACCGGGAGCAGTTTCAGAACGCCCGCGAGAACTACTACACCGAAGGCGACAAGATCCGCGGCGAGTGGCACGGCAAGCTTGCCGCGAAGTGGGGCTTGGAGGGCGCAGTCAATGAAGAGAACTTCGCGCGGCTTGCCGAGGGCCAGCATCCGCAGACGGGCGAGCAACTGGTGAGGCATCAGACGCCGCGTGAATACGTCAACGATGCCGGCGAGACGGTGAAGGCGATGGAGCACCGGGCCGGATGGGATGCCACGTTCAGCGCTCCGAAAAGCGTGAGCCTCACGGCGCTGGTGGGCCACGACGACCGCGTGCGGGAAGCGCACCGGCAGAGCGTCGATGTCGCGCTGGATGAGATGGAGAAATACGTCCAGGCACGCATCGGCGGCAACGCTCCGGCAGTGACCACGGGCGAGTGGGCCGCCGCCAAGTTCGAACACGACAGCTCGCGGCCAGTGGATGGATACGTTGCGCCGCAACTGCACACGCACGTGGTCTTCTTCAATATCACGGAGCTTGAGAACCGTGAGACGCGGGCGCTGCAACCGCAGGAGCTTTACCGGACGCAGCAGTACGCGACAGCGGTATACCGCTCAGAGCTTGCCGTGCGGTTGCGCGAGCTGGGCTATGAGATCGAGCCCGGCGCAAGCGGCGCGCCGGAGATCCGGGGCTACAGCGCGGAGTATCTGGAAGCCAGCAGCCCGCGCAGCCAGCAAATCAAAGAGCACATGGCCGAGCAGGGAGTCACGGGCGCGGAGGCGGCGCAGATCGCGGCGCACCAGACGCGGGATGCCAAGCTGGCCCTTTCTCCGGAAGAGACACTCGCGAAGCATCGCGAGATGGCCGAGGCCTTCGGCAATCAACCGGACCGGATCGTTCAGGCGGCTAAAGAAAAAATGCACGCCATCGACCATGAGGACGGGCGTTTGCGGCATGCGCAATCGGCAGTGACGTTCGCCCGCGACCGCAACCTGGAACGTGAAGCGGTGGTCGATGAACGCGCCCTGATGCGGGACGCGTTGAAACGGTCGATGGGCCATGCCAGCTTCGAGGAAGTGCGCAGCCACTTTCAGGAGCGCATCGAAAAGGGCGATCTGATCGAGGTGAAAACGGCGGTTGGCCGGTCGTTCACAACGCCTGAAATGATGACGCTCGAACGCGACAACATCGAGCGAATGCACGCGGGCCAGGACCGCTACGCGCCGCTGGTACGGCAGCACAATACCTTCGAGCATCTCAGCAACAGCCAGCGCCAGGCCGTGGAAACGATCCTCGACAGCCGCGACCAAATCATGGGATTACAGGGCGCGGCGGGTGCGGGCAAGACTACTTCTTTAGCCGCCCTCCGCGAAGCGGCGGAAAAAGAAGGCTACACCGTCGAAGGGTTCGCGCCCACATCGCGAGCCGCGTATCAGCTCGAAGAAGCGGGCATCCGGGCCAGCACGTTGCAGCACCATCTCGCGCAGGGAGAGAGCGCCCACACGGACGCTGGCAGGCATCTCTACTTCGTGGATGAATCGAGTCTCGCCAGCACGAAACAGGTGCACGAGTTTTTCCAGCGGCTAAAAGAAAATGAGTGCGTGGTGCTGGTGGGCGATGTGCGGCAGCACCAGGCGGTGGACGCCGGCAGGCCGTTCGAGCAACTGCAAGATGCGGGAATGCGCACGGCGCGGCTCGATGAGATCGTGCGGCAGAAGGACCCCGCGCTGAAAGAGACAGTCGAGCAGCTCGCCCGCGGCGACGTACGGCAAGCCATCGCCAGGCTGGACGAACAGGGCCGCGTGCATGAGATCGGCGACCGCGCCGACCGCGTGCAGGCAATCGCGCGGGAGTATGCCGAGCAGCCGGAAGGAACGCTCGTCATCTCGCCGGACAACAAATCCCGCATGGAGCTGAACCGCGTGATCCATGCCGAATTACAGGAGCGCGGCGCGGTGAGCGGTGAAGAGCATTCCGTAAAAGTGCTCACGCCGCGCCAGGATATGACCGGTGTGGATCGCGCTTGGGCCGCGCAGTATGAAGCGGGCGACGTGGTGCGGTACACGAAGGGCAGCCGGTCGATGGGCATTAGTCCCGGCGCATACGCGAAGGTGGACAGCTTCGACCGCGAGCGGAATCTACTAATGGTAGAGCGGGCCGGCGGCGAAAAGGTCAGCTATGATCCGCGCCGCCTGCAGGGCGTGACGGTTTACCGCGAGGGTGAGCGCGCCTTCAGTGAAGGCGACCGCGTGCAGTTTACGGCGCCCGACAAAACGCTGAAGATCGCCAACCGCGAGCTGGGCAGTATCGAGAGTATCGACGAGCGCGGCAACGTGGAAATCAAACTCGACTCCGGCCGCGAGGTTCGCTTCAACCTGGAAGAGAATCGGCATCTCGATTACGGCTACGCGGTGACCAGCCACAGCAGCCAGGGCGCGACAGCCGACCGGGTGCTGGTGAACGTCGATACCGAAGAGGCGCACGAAAAGCTCATCAACAGCCGACTGGCATATGTGGCTGTTTCCCGCGCCCGCTACGATGCACAGATCTTTACCAACGACGCCGGCAATCTCGGGAAGCTACTCAGCCGCGAGGTGTCGCACGCGGCGGCGGTTGATGGGCAGCAGGAAGGAAATGCACTGGTTTCAGGAGAAACTGGCGGAGGAAACAGCGCAACGGACCACAGCCAGGCGCAGCAGCCCGCCGAGGATCATGGCCAGGCGATGGCCATGGAGCACTGACTCCTACAGAGTCTTGCCCTTTGCGGCTAAGATTTTTTCAATCCGTGCAATCAGCGCCGCTTCGCGTTGCTGCCGAACGGTAGCAGTGAAACCACTGACAACGTACTCAATATCAGTCTCGCCTTCCAGGTTCCGCGCAGCAGCGTAATTAGCGGCCGCAACGGGACCGCCGAATGTTTTTCGCACGCCGCGCACAATCACGGCGTATTCGACTTTAGGACCTGTGTTCATTGTCTTCATCGGTAAGCTTCGCGGCGGTTCCGCACGCGGAGAATGCGAACGGTCTCGCCGTCCAGTTCGAAACGGACACGGTAGTCGCCGACCCGAAGGCGATACTCGGGTGGGTCGATGCCCTGGAGTTTTTTCACGCTGCCAGCGCCGGTTTCGGCGAACCGCTCGACAGCTTGCTTGACGCGGCGGGCAATCCCTTTATCGAGCGCCGCCATATCCTCCAGCGAGGCCTCGGTCCACTCGACCTGTTTCACTCCAGCCCCAGGCGGCGCATGGCTTCATCGTGCGGGATGCCTTTGCCGCCGCGCTTGGCGAGCCAGTCGCGGGCTTCACTGACGGCCTGTCTTTCTTCTTCGGTTTCCGGCTCGTCATCGATGGGTGCGTTGCGCAGAGCGGCGGCTACCGGATCGACGATGGTTTCCAGCAGCCCGACTAGGGCCGAGAGCTGAGTTTCCGGGAGACGGTCAATCAACTCGTGGGCGTGTTCGCGCTCGCTCATCTCGTGTTCTCCTTGGAAGCCGCGGGAGGCATACCGGCCGACCATCGGCGCGCCTCATGCGTCAGCAGCAGGCCTTCCAACACGGACTTGACTACTTTCTTCTCTTCGTCGTTGAAGCGTGAAATCGCTTCAAACTGCAAACGAAGGTCCTCATCTGGTCCCCGCTCGGTCTTCCCGAAGAGCAGCTCATCGGCGCTGACGCGCAATGCCTGGGACAGCTTCCGGATCACTTCGAGCGTGGGCTGCGACGTGCCGGCCTCGTAGCGCTTCATCTGCGTGATTCCCAGGCTGACCATATCCGCAAGAGCCTGCTGCGTGAGGTTGCGCTCTTTGCGCATCGTGGAAAGCCGTTGCGGAAAACCGTCGTTTTCCGGTTCGTCCTTGCGTTGCCGCGGCATGTAGCCAGCATAGGAGTGGGAAACAAGCACATTGACCATATAAGCCTCTATGTGGTACCACAAAGATACCACATGTGGACCTTGACAAGGTTCCAGATCAGATCCCTGAAAAGGCCACAAAAGGAGACCTGAATGGCGCGTATCCCAGATGAGGAAATCGAACGGCTCAAGCAGGAGGTTTCCCTTCAACGGCTGGTGGAAGCGCAAGGCATCGAACTGAAGCGGCACGGTGCGGACCTGCTGGGCCTGTGCCCGTTCCATGACGATCACGAGCCGTCACTGGTGGTCAGCCCGAAGAAAAACCTGTGGCACTGTCTCGGCGCTTGCCAGCAGGGCGGCTCCGTCATCGACTGGGTAATGAAGAGCCGCGGCGTGAGCTTCCGCCATGCGGTCGAGCTGCTTCGCAATGACCATCCATCGCTGGCCACGCCGGTGCGCATCGTCTCGAAGGGGACGGCCGCGGCGGTGAAACTGGAAACGCCGTTCGAGGTGAACTCCGATGACCAGCGCGTGTTGCGACAGGTGGTCGATTACTACCATGAGACGCTGAAGCAAAGTCCCGAGGCCATGAAATACCTGCAAGGCCGCGGCCTCACGCACCCGGAGATGATCGGGCAGTTCCGAATCGGTTTCGCCAACCGGACGCTCGGCTACCGGCTGCCGGAAAAGAACCGGAAGAGCGGCGCAGAGATCCGGGGCCGCCTGCAGCAGATCGGCATCTTGCGCGAGTCGGGCCACGAGCACTTCGCCGGGTCAGTGGTCATTCCGGTGTTCGACCTCGCCGGCAACATCACGGAAATGTACGGCCGCAAAATCACGCCAGGTCTGCGCGAGGGAACGCCGCTACATCTGTATCTACCGGGGCCGCACCAGGGGGTATGGAATGAGCTCGCGTTACAGGTTTCGAAAGAAATCATCCTCTGCGAGTCGCTCATCGACGCGTTGACGTTCTGGTGTGCCGGTTTCCGCAACGTGACGGCGAGCTACGGCGTGAGCGGTTTCACGGATGACCACCGGGCCGCGTTCCGCAAGCACGGCGTACAGCGGGTGTGGATCGCTTACGACCGCGATGAAGCTGGAGACAAAGCCGCGCTGTCACTTGCTGAAGAGCTGCTGGCTATGGGCATCGAGTGTTTCCGGGTTCTGTTTCCACATGGCATGGATGCCAACGAACACGCGCGCAAGACGACGCCGGCAACGAAGGTTCTGGAGATCTGCCTCAACAAGGCGCAGTGGCTCGGGAAGGGCAAACCGCCCGAGAGGCTCACGGTGGAAGTGATCCCGGCGCCGGTTCCGATCGCCGAAGATCCACAGGCAGAGGAAACGCCGGCAGAAGCGACGACAGCGGAAATATCGGCAGAGGAAGCGCCAGCGGAAGACCCGGAGCCGCCACTTCCCCCGGAGCCTCAGCCAGTAGCGACAGAAGAACCAGCAGCTAAAGAAAGAATGGATGAGCCTGTTTTTTCTTTAGCCGCCGATCCGCAGCCGCCCGCCGCAGAGATCCCCGCCCCTGTTGCCCAGCCCGCCGCGCCTGTTGTCCCATCGTCAAATCTGATCGATGTCCCCACCGAAGTGAAGGGCGAGGAGATTGCCATCACGCTGGGCGACCGCCGCTATCGGGTGCGCGGACTCGCGAAGAATCTCAGCTACGCCATCATGCGAGTGAATCTGATGGCCGGCCGCGGCGACGGCTTCCATGTCGATACGCTCGACCTGTACGCGGCCCGCCAGCGCACCGTCTTTATCAAGCAAGCCGCTATCGAGATGGGCCTGAAGGAAGATGCCGTCAAACACGACCTGCGGCACGTGCTGCGCAAGCTGGAGGAACTGCAAGACCAGCAGATCCAAAAAACGCTGGAACCGAAAAAGCCCGAGATCGCCATCAGCGATGAGGACCGCGCCGCGGCGCTCGATCTGCTGAAAGATCCGCGCTTGCTCGATCGCATCCTGAAAGACTTCGAGCGTTGCGGCGTGGTGGGCGAGGAAACCAACAAACAGGTCGGCTACATCGCCGCCATATCGCGCAGCCTGAAAGCGCCGCTGGCCGTGATGCTGCAATCCAGCTCCGCCGCCGGCAAAAGCTCGCTGATGGAATCGATTCTCGCTTTCGTCCCCGAAGAGCAATGTATCGAGTACTCGGCAATGACCGGGCAATCGCTGTTTTATATGGCTGAGAAAGATCTCAAGCACAAAGTGCTGGCCATCGTGGAAGAGGAAGGCGCATCCCGCGCCGCCTACGCGTTGAAGCTGCTACAGAGCGAAGGCGCGCTCACCATCGCATCGACGGGCAAGGACCCGGCAACCGGCCGCCTAGTGACGCATCAGTATCGTGTCGAGGGTCCGGTGATGATCTTTCTCACCACGACCGCCATCGACCTGGACGAAGAACTGCTCAACCGCTGTCTGGTGCTGACGGTGAACGAGGGCCGCGAGCAGACGCAAGCCATCCATCGGCTGCAACGCGAGGCGCAGACGCTCGAAGGCCTGCTGGCAGACCAGGAGCGCGACGAGATTCTGAAAGTGCATCGCAATGCGCAACGGCTGCTGAAACCGCTGTCGGTGGTCAATCCCTATGCCCGCAAGCTGACGTTTCCCGATAGCCTGACGCGGACCCGCCGCGATCACACCAAGTACCTGACGCTCATCAACTCCATCACGCTGTTGCACCAATATCAGCGCCTCGTGAAAACCAGCCCCGATCATCGCGGCCGGAACGTTTCCTACATCGAGGTGACGCAGGACGATATCCGGACCGCCAACCGCCTGGCGCATGAGGTGCTCGGCCGTTCGCTCGACGAACTCCCGCCGCAGACCCGCCGTCTGCTGATCGTCATCGAGGAATCCGTCAGGTGTGAATGTGAGCGGCTGAAGATGGAACGAAGCGATTTTCGTTTTAGCCGCCGTGATGTGCGCGCGTGGGCGCCGTGGGGCGACACGGTTCTGAAAAAGCACCTGGCACGCTTGGAAGACCTGGAGTACCTGTTGGTGCATCACGGTGGCCGCGGCCAGAGCTTCGTCTATGAGCTGCTGTTTGATGGCAAGGGCGCGAACGGCAAACCGTGGCTGCCGGGGCTGATAGATGTGGACAGCTTAGACTACGACGAAAAGAAGTCGCCCCTAAGAGAGGAGAAGTCGCCCCCAAGTCGCCCTCAAGTCGTGGGGGTGTCGCGGGGTAGTCGCCCTCACGAAACCCGCGCCAATACAGGCATAAACGGCATTTTTGCGCAAAAACGCGAAAACAGCACTGATACCGGTAATGACGAAAACCACGTTGTAACCGTAGCCATAGGGGGCCGCCGATGATCGAACACAAGCCCCGCACCGGCGGACGCAAAAAGCGGCCAGCGCCCGCGGAACCGCTCGATCCGCTACAAGCCGCCATCGCCCAGTATCTGGAATGGATCGCCGTCCATGGCTTCTCCGGGGACACCGTGAACACGCGCCGCGCCTACCTGGGCTACTTCCACGAGTGGTGCCAGGAACGCGGCCTCAGCGAGCCCATCGAGATCACGCGGCCGATCCTCGAACGGTATCAGCGCTGGCTCTATCATTACCGCAAGACCAACGGGCAGCCGCTCGGCTTCCGCACGCAGCACACGCGGTTGCAGTCCATCAAAAGCTTCTTCCAATGGATGGCGCGGCAAAATCATCTGCTGCACAATCCTGCCTCCGAGATCATACTGCCGCGCATGGAGCACCGCTTGCCGAAATACGTGCTCACGGCGGAAGAAGCCGAGCAGATCATCCAGCAGCCGAACGTCAACGATCCCGAGGGCTTGCGCGACCGCGCCATCCTGGAGACGTTTTACTCAACCGGAATGCGGCGCATGGAACTCGCGAGTCTGAAGATTTACGACGTGGACGCCGACCGCACCACGCTGACCATTCGCCAGGGCAAGGGCCGGAAAGACCGCGTGATTCCGATCGGCGAGCGGGCGCTGGCGTGGATCGACAAGTACCTGCGGGAGTCGCGCCCGCAACTGCTGACCGGCGGAGGCGAGGACGGCACGGTGTTCCTGACGCACATGGGCGAACCGTTCGACCGCCGCCAGCTCACGGCCCTGGTACGCGGCCATCTGATCGAGTCGAAAGTCGGCAAAATGGGCGGCTGCCATCTCTTCCGCCACACGGTGGCCACGCTGATGCTGGAGAACGGCGCCGACATCCGCGTGATTCAGGAGATGCTCGGGCACGCGAAGCTGACCACCACGGAGCTTTACACCCGGGTGTCCATCAACCTGTTGCGCCAGGTCTACTCGGCGACACATCCCGCCGCCCACCTGAAGCGGCCGGAGACGCCGGCAACCACAGCACGGGACGTCGAGGCCGAGGCCGAACTGTTCGACGCTTTAGCCGCCGAATCGGCGGAGGACCCGGAAGATGCGTAGTTGTCCCGACAAATCGAAAGCCGCGCTGGAGCGTCTCATCCAGGTCGCCCAGGGCGACACCGGGCAAAGCCGGATCGTGGCCAACTTCCTGCTGGCCTGGTGGAACGCCGGCGAGTGCGGCGGCTTCGACCTGACGGACGTGTGGGGAGTGGATACGTCCATCGCGGTGGACATGCTGCGGGTGTTTGCGCTGCTGGCCGGAGGGCACCAATACCCGGATGCCATGGGTTACGGCAAGCACTTCGAGGCCATCGTCCGTGCATGGCGGCCGGCACTGACAAAGCAATCCTGAAGCTTGGGGCCGCGCCCCCTTTCCCTCCCTCCTCAGCTTCCACAGCGGTCCTCGCCGTCAAGGGTCCGCTACGCCGCGCCACAAACCGGCGCGCCCTTGACCGCTCCGGGCCGCTGCGAAGACATCCCTGAGATGAGGGAAAGGGGGCTTCTGCTCGGATGCGCCAGAACGTACAATGGCACCAGTGAGCACGGCGGCTAAAGACGAAACCACACCAGCGCCGATCCCCGTCTTGTTCGAAACTCGCGTCAGGGGTCTCGCTCCCAAAAACGCAACCGCCATCGGGGGTGAGCTCTCGGTAAGCTCCACACTGCGTTGGGGTTCCTGGCAGATTTACGATGGAACGGCGGTGGACCGACTAGTTGGAAGAAGCTGGCGACATACACCTACACGGTGATATCAGTAAGTGGAAATTCCGAGCTGCAGTTATCGAGGCAGAGCATGAACGTGTATTTTCTGGGGAAGCTGATCTCGGCGGAGGGCAACGCGGTGCAGACGGACCGGTTAGGCTCGGCGCGCTCGGGCGGCCCAAGCGGGCTGGGCTACCAGGCGCAATACCCGTACGGGGCGGAATATACGCTGACGGCGAATGATCGGGAGAAGTATGCCACTTACACGCGGGACAGCGCCACCGGGCTGGATTACGCGATGAACCGGTATTACGCCAGCCAGTGGGGCAGGTTTTTGTCACCCGATCCAACCTATCTGAACGTTGACCTGGAGAGGCCACAGAGCTGGAACATGTACGCGTACGTCGATAGCGATCCAGTGAACTCCAACGACCCGACCGGCCAGATGCAGTATATCTGCGACGTGAACCCGTTTCTTCCGCAGTGTCCGGGCATGTCCGGTCCGCCTGGCGGGGGTGGGGGAGGCGGAGGTAGTCCTGTTGCATGCGCTGTAATCGGGGTCTGGCCTGGGCCAGTTCCCATGGGGGCGGGCTGCGGCGGAGGGAACGGTAGCGGCTACGGCGGCGCTAGTGGGCCACGAAACTATACGGTCAGTAATTACAGCCGGACAGGCCCAAACGAAGACCGCATCGCCACGGTTCTGAATGACATTTTGAACGAGGTATTGAACGGTAATTGCGGCAGTTGGCTTACGGGCGCGCAGTTTTCTGCCGCGCAGTTCATCAACGCTATAGAAGGCAGTGGACCACAGGACTACACGTTCGGTTACGGCGCGCTGAACGTCGCCAGTACGGCGGCCTTTGTGGGTAACGACAACCCGGACGGCTCTCCCATTCAGGGTCTGCCGTCTAACGCGACAATCACTGTCAATTCGAATGGAGCCTTTTTCAGTTCAAATTTCCAGGTCGGCTCCGGTAGCACGGAATATGCGGGAGGTACGCTTCAGGCTCAGGCATTCATTCTTGTCCACGAACTCGCGCATGCGGTCGGAGCCACTGGCTTCAAGCCCGATAATGGCAGCCCTACGAACCAGGCCAGCAACAATGCGCTAGTCCAGAAGAACTGCGGCTCGCAGATCGCGGGGATACACTGATGCGTGGGCCTGAATGTAGCACTCAGCGCCCGGGTTGGGTCCCCGGCCGCTTCACTACGTGGGTCACCGCCCTGATGTCGGTCGCTATTATCGGGGGCGGCCGACTGAGCGCCGGAGTCGCGCCACGTGACAGTCCTGTGACGGTGTTACACTTCGAACGCATGACCTACCCGCTCTATGCTAAGGTCCGGCTGATTGAAGGCGTCGTCGTGCTGAGCGCGGCAATCGATGCGCAGGGCAGGGTTGCGGCGGTGTCTACGGTGTCCGGTGCCAAGGCACTCCTTGACGAGTCGCGTGAGAACCTGAAGAAGTGGAGGTTTGCTTCGTCCATGCCGGGTTCACTGGTCGTAGTTTACTGGTTCCGGATTCGGGGACAGTGCGAGCCGCCCTGCCCCAGCGAACAGGAGTATTATCCTCCGAACCTCGTCGTAGTCACATCCGGACGGATGATCGCTACCCAGTAGGGCAATTATTGAATTCGCGGGTGGCAACCAACCGCGTCATTGCGAGCATGCTGGACAGCATCACTCGAGTTCAGCGGCGCCCGCGTAGCGCCTGCACTTCCGGCCCTGCCAACGCGGCCACTCTTTGCGGGCCGATGAAGCGATTCTGATTTCGGACCGGAAGTTGGCCCGAGCAGAGTTCCAGCACCCCGGCCCGAAAGCAGCTACAGCTACACCTACACCGTAGAACGCTGGACCGACTGCTGACCAGTACCCTGACCAGTGTGAGTCCGATGCTGACGCTGGTTTCGAACACCTACGACGCCGGCACCATTCAGAGCACCTATCCGACGCTGCCCTTCGAATGGGACTATGGAAACCTTCGCTGAAGCTCTTTGCACGCTTCCTGGTCTTTGTATAATCACTGCTTCGACCGCATGGTCATCCAGGGATATCTGCCGCTGCTGAGCCGTCCCGAACACATCGTGTATTTCTTCCGCGACGTACCTGGGATATATCCGCTCACCCCACAGGCGCTCGCCAGACGCATCCCCGAATACCCGGCATGGTGGAGGGTTATGCCCGCAATCACAAGATTCCGATGATGAGTCCGAAGAAAGACGAAAGCCAGGAGGACTTCGTTCGGCCTTATCTGCAGCGTATGCAGCGTCGGAATCAGCGCGGGGTGTACTTTATCATCCCCCGCATGGAGATGGGCCGGACGTTCTGCTCGCGTATGCCGAAGTATCCTACCGACGACCCGGACTATCGCATCATCCGGTCGCGCCGGTCCCGCCACCTGCATTATTACTTCTACATCCGCGATGCAGTGCTCGGCCCACTGGCCATGTGCGTCAGTACGTACCTGCCGTTTCAGAGCACCTACTACCTGAATGGCCACCATTTCATGGAGATCGAACTGAGCCGTCAGGGAGTGACGTTCCGCAAAGACGACAACCCGTTCCTCTCCACTGCGGACCCCAAGGCGCTCGAAGCGACCAGCCGTAGACCTGCGCCGCGCCTACTCCATCAATCAAAATCGAATACTGCCGCAACTTCATCTTCAAACGGCACTGCGAAATGGGACTGTTCCGCCTGGCCGCCGATAAGGTGGCCTACATCTTCGGGGTGCGCGTCACCAAACGGCTACGTGGCAAGCTGTACAGCGCGCTGGAAAAAAGTTCAGCACCTTCCTGCGGGTGGAAGTGTGCGTCAACCGGATGAAAGATCTGGGCCTCCACAAGGGCTGGAGAACCTGGCGTGCTTGCGCCGGAAACTGGCCGATTACGGATCGTTTCGCCGGCTTCGAAGCGCAATCCCTGAACGTGCACGTCGATTTCCCACTGTTTCAACGCATGGCTCTGCCGGTCATGGCCGGCAAAACCAAAATCGCCGGCATCAAGATTCACGACACCGCATGATGCGGCTGATGGAGGTGCTGCTCCACGGCGGTACGCAACTGAACGGGTGGTGCTCCGCCGACATCCATCCAGCCATCCTCACCACCTTCGGCCTATCCGCCACCTCGTACACTCTCACCCAACTTCGCTACGACATGCCCAAGATGAAAGCTCACGGACTACTGGAACGTATCGGACGCAGCTACCGTTACCGCCTCACCCACAAGGGGACCAAAGCCGCGCTCATCTTCATCCTCTTCCACAAGCGCGTCTGCGGACCGCTGGCGAACTCCTTATTCCATCACCGACCCGACGCAGCCTGAGATTGTGCGAGATGAATTCGCAAAGTCACTAAAGGCCTCCATACAGCGGCGCTGAAGCGACCGGCCCAATACAGTTGCAGCTAACGCTCTTGAGGGTCGCCCGTCTACCTTGGTAGAATATCTACCATCGAGATGCGCCTGCGCCGCCGAGACCGCGAAAACGACCTGGAGCGCGAGCTGCGCACCCATCTGGATCTGGAAGCCGAGGAGCTTGGCGGACCGGAAGCCGCACACCGCGCTTTCGGCAACTTCACCAGGGTGAAGGAGACTATACACGATATGTCCCAATGGACGGCAGTCGAACAATTCGCACAAGACGTAAGATACGGGGCGCGCCTGCTGCGCCGCAGTCCGGCTTTCAGCATTGTGGCGGTGCTGACGTTGGCCGTGGGAATTGGGGCGAATACCGCCATATTCAGCGTAGTCAACGCCGTGTTGCTGCGGCCGTTGCCGTTCGCCCAGCCGGGGCGGCTGGTGCGCATCTGGGAATCCCAGCCGAAAAAAGGTTGGGACCGCAACGTGGTCGACCCGTACAATTTTCTGACCTGGCGCGACCGCAGCCGCAGTTTCGAGCAGATGGCCGCGGTCGACGGTTGGACTTCGAATATCAGCGGCGGCGGCGAACCGCTAGCCGTGCACGGCATGCGCGTCTCGCCCGCGTTCTTCTCCATCCTGCGGGTGTCGCCGCGGATGGGCCGCGCTTTCATCCCCGAAGAGGAAATTCCGGGGCGCGACCACAGCGTCATCTTCAGCTACAGCTTCTGGCAGAGCCGGTACGGCGGCGATCGCTCGATTCTCGGACGGAAGATCATGATGAACGGCGATACTTCCACCGTAGTGGGCGTCCTGCCACCCGATTTTCAGTTCCCTGGCTGGAAGGCGGACCTCTTCGTGCCGCTGGCTCTCGACCGCGAGGAGTCGCGCAAGGGCGGCCGTTGGCTCACCACCATCGCGCGCTTGAAGCCGGGCGTGAGCCTGCAGCAGGCGCAACAGGACATCGCGGCCGTCGCCGCACAACTGTCGCGGGAACGTCCGGATATGGATAAGGATTGGAGCGCCGCCGTGGTGCCGTTCCTCGACGATGTCACCGAAAACGTGCGCCTGCCTCTGCTGGTGTTGCTGGGGGCGGTGGGACTGGTGCTGCTGATCGCCTGCGCCAACGTGGCCAACCTGCTGCTGATGCGCGCCAACGGCCGCACGCGCGAGATTGCCTTGCGCGCGGCATTGGGCGCCGGACGGTGGCGCATTCTGCAGCAACTACTGTCGGAAAGCCTGTTGCTCGCCCTGGCGGGATGGGCCGGTGGATTGGCGGTGGGCTATGGCGGCCTGCGCGGATTGCTTTCGCTTGTTCCCGAAAGCGTCGCGCTGCCGCGGATGGAAACGATTCATCTGGATTCCAGCGTCTTCCTCTTCGCGTTGGGCATTTCACTGGCGACGGCCATATTGTTCGGTCTCGCGCCCGCCATTCAGATTTCCCGCCCGCGTCTGCAGACCGCGCTGCAACAGGGATCGCAGCGCACCGGCGTGGGCGGCAGCCGCATATTCCGGCAGGCCTTCGTGGTGGCTGAAATTGCCTTGGCGCTGCTGCTGCTGGTAGGCGCCGGCCTGCTGATGCGCAGCTTCGCGCGGCTGGTGTCCGTCAATCCGGGCTTCGAACCCCAGCACCTGCTGACGATGTCGATGTTCACCTCGCCGGCCAAGTACCTGGACAAGCAGAAACGATCGCAGTATCTGGAGCGCGTGCTGGACGAGGTGCGCACCGTGCCGGGCGTCGAGGCCGCCGGATCGATTCATTTCCTGCCGCTGACCGGAACGGTATCGGGTTCCTGTTTCGCCCCCGCGCCGGGACCGCAGCCCGATACCTCGTCGCCCGGCTCGGATTTCCTGGTGATCAGTCCCGGTTATTTTCGGACCATGGGCACTCCAATGCTCAGCGGCCGCGACTTCGCCGCGTCGGACCGCTTGGGCACACCCGGCGTGACGGTGGTCAATCACGCTTTCGTGCAGCGGTTTTTTCCGCATGAGAACCCGGTGGGGAAGAAGCTGAATGTCTGCTGGACGGTTTCGAATCCTGTCGAAATCGTGGGTGTAGTAGCGGATGCCCGCCAGACGAAGTTGCAGAAGGAGCCGCAGCCGACCATCTTCCTGGCCAATGCGCAGGCGCCCATGTACTTCGAGCACCTGGTGGTGCGCACGCGCCACGATCCGCAGCGGATAGCGCACGCGGTCGAGGCGGCCCTCCACCGCGTCGACCCCGACCAGGCGGTTTCGGATGTGGAAACCATGGACACGGTATTCACCGATTCCGTGGCGCGACCGAGATTTCAAATGGCGCTGCTGCTGATATTCGCGGGCATCGCGGTGCTGCTGGCCACCATCGGCGTCTACGGCGTGGTGTCATATTCGGTGAGCCAGCGCACGCAGGAAATCGGCATTCGAGTCGCGTTGGGCGCCCGCTCGGCTGACGTGCTGCGGCTGGTGCTGCGCGAAGGGCTGCTGCTCGGCGGTCTGGGAGTGGCCGTGGGCCTGGCAACCGCGGTGGTATCGACGCGCCTGTTGCGCACCCTGTTGTTCGAGGTGACCCCCACCGATCCGGCCACGCTGGGGGCGGTGGCCGGTCTGATCCTGGTGGTGGCGGTGGGCGCCGCACTGTGGCCTGCGCGCCGTGCCGCGCGAGTCGATCCGACGGTGGCTCTACGGTATGAGTAGTCGCGTCCCGCCCCACGGGGCGTGTTAATGGCGGTGCTCTGCGTGGCGTTCCACGCGTGGACCGACCGGCCGCGCCACCGGTACGGCATACGAATGTACGTACCGGTCGCGGTTGCCCCAACTACGCTCCCAGGGCCGATGGTCGATGAGGATCTCATGCGTCCGCCATCCCAGCGCTGGACCGGCCCAGCCAAACGGCGCAAATGCACCCACGTAAATTCCCGGGCCGAACGTGATGCCCGCCCCAATGAAGAATCCGGGACGCGGCGCCACAAACACAACCGCCGGATTATAGTAGGGCACCACCACGTAGCCGCTGTTAATCGGCAGAATCTCAATATCGCCAGGCCCGCCCACCACCACGCGATATTGTGCGTTGCTCTCCAGGTATCCATAATTCATGGCCTCCTGGCGCCTCCGCTGGATCGCATCCATCACGTCCGGCCGCTGGGTTAAGACGGCGCTGCCGAGCGCCTGGGTCCAACCCGGATCGCGCGCCATCATGTCGAGCACGCTGGGAAACGGGATCAGCGCCAGCACGCTGGGATCGAACGAAAGATTGTCCTCGTACATGGCTCTGGATAATTGATCGCCATGGAGATAACTATGCTGGTTCGCCCACGTGGCGGCGTCCGGAATTTCGTTCCAGAAGGTGGATCCAGTCATCACCTGCGCCAGTAGCGGATCGGGATAAAGCGCGATGCGCCCCACCAAGTCGTCCAATTGCTGCGGCCCCAACTGTGGCGCTGGCGGGTACCCCTGATGCGGCGGTGGAGGAGGAGCCTGTGCCCAGTCCGCGACGCACATCAGGCCGGCGAGCGCACTGAGCCCCAGAACAATTCTCATCGACATAGACCCATCCCCCCTGAAGGCCGTGGGGCAGACCTCCAGGTCTGCGGCGGGTCTCCAGACCCGCCTGGACCGGCGTGGACGCCGGTCCGCAGGCTGAAAGCCTGCCCCACTAGCGGTTTCTTATCTTAGCGCCAGCGCCCGCGGCCCCATCCCCATCTTCCGCCCCAGTAAAAGCCGGCGCCGCGACCCCAATAGTAGGGGTAACCGTAGGCGTACGGATAAGCGTAACCGGCGTAAGGATACGGCGCGCCGGCATAGCCATAATACCCGGCATTAGGATATCCGGCATTGGGAGCTCTGACGCCATACGGCTGCTGATAATCGTACGGTCCCGCCCAGCGGAACGCCTGCGGGGCGGTCTCGGTCGAAACCGCGACGGGCGCCTCCACGCGGAACGTCAGGATTTGCTCGGGATAAAGATAGGTCGGGCGGCCGCGCGTAACGAGCACGCCCACGATTCCGGCCAACGCACCGGCGCCGGCGCCGATGGCGGCTCCTCTGCCCCAGTCGGCCGCCGCACCAATCGCGGCGCCCGTGGCGGTGGTGGCGCCCACGGCAGCCACATCGCGGCCCACGGAAGTCGGACCATTTTTAGTGAAAAGCTGCGTCTGAATCGGCATAGGCTGGCCGTCGGCGAGCGTGAGGTCCGTTAACTGAACCGCCAGGTGCGAGACACCTTCCACGCGCCCGGCCTTCTTGGCTTCGGTTACCTTCCCGCCGACCGTCTGCCCGCGATTCGCAATCACCACGCCGTCCACGATCACCGGCTGTGTCAGGGTGGCCGCAAAAGGGTCACCAACTTGATTGCGGTCCGACGACAGGCCCTGATTCAGTCGTACGGTAACGTACGTGCCCGGCTTGATAGTCAACTTCGCCGGAATCGGGGCGTTATTGTAGCTGGCGGGCGGAGGCTGATTTCCATATCCGGGCGGTGGCTGATTTCCATATCCGGGCGGAGGGTACGAGGCGTTTGGATACTGCTGATTGGGATACTGTTGATTGGGATATGGCTGATTGGGATAAGGCGAGTTGGGATAAGGCTGACTCGGGTATTGTTGATTCGGATAAGGCTGGTTCGGGTACGGCTGGTTAGGATAAGGTGCGGACTGCGCCGCGCCCTGCGCCGGCGGCGCATTCTGGGAATAATTCGGGTCCATGGTGGCGCGCGGAGCGGAATCCGGGGCCGGCGTACCTTCCGCCGGCGGCGCTGGAGTGGTGGCCGGAGCCTGCCCCGAATCAGGTGGCTGGGCCGGCGGCGCATCGCTGGCCTTGCGCCATCCGCTGTTAGCTGGAGTGCTCTGCTGCGGATTATCCGCCGGCGGCGGCGCGGACGGCTGGTCTTGCGCGAACATCGCGGCCGGTCCTATTAAGAGACTGAATGCCACTGAGCAAACGGTAGTACGAAGGGGTTTCATTGCATCGGTCCTCATAATCTTTTATTGCATGCCACACAAGTGGCGACGGAGTTTTGCTAGCATCCGTTTCACCATTCCCGAATACGGCTGTAAGCTATTGAAAGCGTGGCGTCAAGCCCACCGGCTTGTGGCCGCATTGCACCGCTCTTGGTGGATTTCAGCCACTGGAAACCATAAAGCGTTAGTGATAGTCTAAATGGCAGGTGATTTATGAGAAAAACCCTCGTTTTACTGGCTTGTTTGATGTTGGGTAGCGTGGCTTTCGCCGCTCAAGGTCATGGCGGTGGCGGCGGTCATGGAGGATTCGGCGGCGGCGGTCATGCCATAGCTGGCGGTGGAGCGCACTTCGACGGCGGTGCTCGCGGCTTCGGCGGCTACGCGGGCCGCGGATGGGGCGGCTATGGCGGGTATGGCCGCGGCTGGGGCGGCTGGGGCTATGGCCGCGGTTGGGGCTACGGCGGATGGGGCGGCTGGGGCTATGGCGGATGGGGCTTAGGATTCGGCTGGCCCTATTATGGTTACGGTTACGGCTATCCGTATGCCTACGGATACGGATACGGATACGGCCCGTCCTACGGTGACCCATACGATTATCCCTACGGCTACGGATATCCCAACGCGTATGTTTATCCGAACGCGTACGCTTATCCAGGTGTGGGCGTCGGCGTAGTCGTGGGCGGCGGCTGGCGCCATTTCGGCCGGTAGTTTTTAAAGCTGCAGGAAACCGCTTGCTCACGCGCACGGCTCGGGAACGCGCCGCAAACGTACCGAGCCGCGATCGTGAGGGAGCGTAGCGCCAAAACCGATTCGCGCAACGCTAGGGTATGATCGTATGCAGGATGCGCTCCTACTTCCTTATTGCACTCCTCATCGGCGCGGCGATTCTCTGCTCCCAGCCCGCCCCACGCGAACAGGTCGGCCCGCTTCCCAGCGGCGGATTTTTACTCAATAGCGGTTGGCGTTTGGAGCCCGCCGGCAGGCAAATTCCCCTCGATACTTTTCCCATGTCCACAGCCATCTCGCCGGATGGCCGTTACCTCCTGGTGCTGAACGGCGGATACAAGCCACCTACCATCAGCGTGCTTGAGACCGCCACCGGCCGCGAGGTTCAACGCGTGCCGGTGGCTGACGGCTGGCTGGGATTGACGTTTTCGCCGAAAGGCGACCGCGTGTACGTGGGTGGCGGATCGCGCGCGGCGGTCTTCGAGTTCTCCTTCACTGAGGGCGCCATGGAACAGACGCGCGCGTTTCCAGTGGTTCCGGCGGACAAGCGTACGCACGTCGATTTCATAGGCGATGTAGCCATGACGCCCGACGGCCATCTGATTTATGCCGCCGATCTGTATCACGATTCCGTCGTGGTTATCAATCCGCAATCGGGTATGCTCATCGATCGCGTGAAGACGGGTCGCCGCCCTTACCGCATTCTGTTTCATCCCGATGGAAAATCCTTCTTCGTCACCAGCTGGACCGATGGTTCGGTAGGCCACTATGACACCAATTCCGGCAGCCAGCTCGCGATCGTGCGACTCGGCCCGCATCCTACCGACATGGTGTGGGCCGCCGGCAAGAGCGAAGACTCCGAGGGAGAAGCCTCCTACGCCGCGCGGCTGTTTATCGCCGCCGCGAATACCAACAGCGTCTATACGCTGGGCGTTTCCGAGGACAAGGAGTTGCGCCTCATCGAGACCATCAACACCGCCATGACGCCGCGCCAGCCCGCCGGCATGACGCCCAGCGCGCTGGCGCTCGGTCCAAATAAGAAGCACCTCTACGTGGTCTGTTCCGACGCCAATGTGGTAGCCGCCGTTGATATCACCGCGGAACGCAGCCACGTCGAAGGGTTCATTCCCACCGGCTGGTATCCCACGGCGGCGCGCGTGCTGCCGAATGGCACGCTGGTGGTGCTGAACGGGCGCGGCGGCGGTTCGCATCCCAACCCGCACGGGCCGAATCCCACGCGCCGGCCGGAAGCCAGCTATACGGGCGATGCCGGGCCCGTGGAGTACGTGGGGCGCATTCAAACCGGCACGGCATCCTTCATCGACCCGCTTAACGCCAATCAGCTCGAAGCCTACACCAAGACCGCCATGGCCAACTCGCCCTATCGCGACGAGAAGCTGGAGACGGCCAACCCGTTTCCGCCGATTGAGCACATCCTCTATATCGTGAAGGAAAACCGCTCCTACGACCAGGTGCTGGGCGATATGCGGGAGGGCAACGGCGATCCGTCGCTCGTATTATTCGGCGAAAAGGTTACGCCCAATGAACATAAGCTGGCGCGCCAGTTCGTGCTATTGGATAACTTCTACGTGAATGGCGACGTGAGTGCCGATGGCCATTCCTGGTCGACCGCGGCCATCGGTATTGACTACATCCAGAAGATGTGGCCGAACAGTTACGCGAGTCGCCGCGACTATTACGACTATGAAGAGCAGGAGCCGACCGTGGTGCCCCCGGCCGGATTTCTTTGGTCGAATGCGGCCGGCGCGGGAATCTCCATGCGCAACTACGGCTATATGGCGCAGAACCTGCCCAAAGCCGCGGCGGACGGCACCCAGATCGAACTGGTGCGCGATCCGGTGCTGAGAAACATCACCAACCTGCGCTATCGCGACTTCGATCTGGAGTACCCGGATGTGGAACGCGTGAAGGTTTTTCTGGCGGACCTCGCGGAATTTGAGAAATCCGGCGCCATGCCGCGACTCATGTTCATGCGTCTCGGCAACGATCACACCAGCGGCACGCAGGGGGGGAAACCCACCCCCATCGCCATGAACGCGGACAACGACTACGCGCTCGGAATGCTGGTGGAAGCAATCTCAAAAAGCCGGTTTTGGCCGAACACCGCAATCTTCGTTTTGGAAGACGATGCCCAAAACGGGCCCGACCACGTCGATTCGCACCGTTCGCCCGCGTTCCTCATCTCGCCCTACGTCAAACACGGCGCCGTCGATAGTTCTATGTACAATACCGCCTCCATGCTGCGCACCATGGAACTCATGCTGGGGCTGCGGCCTATGACGCAGTTCGATGCCGCGGCGCGGCCCATGTCCGCCGCGTTTCAGGCGGCCGCCGATCCCGCGCCCTATGAGGCCGAGAAGCCGCGAGTCCCCCTCGATGAGCGCAATCCCGTGCACTCGCCGACCGCCGCACGGTCCTCGCGTCTGGATTTCAGCCAGGAAGACCGCGCTGATGCCGACGAGTTAAACGATATTCTGTGGCTGGCCATTAAGGGCGTCCACGCGCCGCCGCCTGCCAGCAGCTTTTTTGCGCACTGAGGTCCCATCAGATGCTGCGTTGCGTTCTGGCTGCTTGGAGGGCGGGCTTTAGCCGGCGCGGGGCTTCAGCCCCGCCGGAAAGGTCGGCCTAAACCGATGCCGCACATTTATCTCTGCTTCCTCTGGCACATGCATCAGCCGTTCTACAAAGATCTGGCGTCCGGCGAATACAAGCTGCCCTGGACCCGCCTGCACGCCCTCAAAGACTACTACGGCATGGTCGAGATTCTGCGCGAATTCCCCAACGTGCGCCAAACGTTCAATCTGGTCCCCTCCATGATGGCGCAGGTGGACGAGTACGCCCGCGGCGAGGCCCGCGACCCATATCTGGCAGCCGCTCTAAAACCCGCCGAAGCCCTCACCGAGGCGGACCAGACGTTCCTGCTGCAACACTTGCTGCTGCCCCATCCGCCGCGCATGACCGAAGCGTTTCCGCGCTACGCCGGCCTGTATCAGGATCGTCATTCGCAAAGCAGCCTGGAAATGGCGCGCCGCCGCTTTTCCACTCAGGATTTCCGCGACCTGCAGGTGATCTCGCAGCTGATCTGGTTCGACGAAGAGTTTCGCGCCAGCGACCCTGAAATTCGCGAACTGTTCGCCAAAGGCAGCGACTACACGCCCGAGGACCAGCGGGTGATGGGCCGTAAACAACTCGAGATTCTCGGCAAGGTCATCCCGGTGTACCGCGAGATGGCCGCCGCGGGACACATCGAAATCTCTACCACGCCCTACTATCACCCCATCCTGCCCTTGTTGTGCGATTCCAACATCGCTTCCGTGGCGCATCCCGGTGTGCCGTTGCCGCCTCCATTCCGTTATCCGGAGGATGCGCGCATCCAATTGGAGATGGCCCGCCAGTACGTGGAGCAGGAGTTTGGCGTCGCGCCGGCCGGCCTATGGCCATCGGAAGGTTCCGTTTCCGATGAGACTTTCGGCTTAGCCGCCGCGGTCGGCTATCGCTGGGCCGCCAGCGATAGCGGAGTCCTGGGGCGCACACTGGGCCGCGCCATCGGCGTAGACTCCATCTATCGCCCGTACCGCTGGGAGCAAGGCCCCGATCAAATCAATCTGGTTTTCCGCGATCACTTCCTGAGCGACCTGATCGGGTTCGTGTATTCGGGGATGGATTCCGGCCACGCCGCCGGAGACTTCCTGAATCGCATCCGCGAGAACTGCCGCCACATCTTGGCAAGCGGGCGCGATGCGCTGGTGCCCATCATCCTGGATGGCGAGAACGCCTGGGAATACTACGATCACAACGGACGGCCCTTCCTGCGGTATCTCTATACGCTGATCTCGGAGGACCCGCATATGTCTGCCGTAACCATCAGCGAAGCGCTGACCAGAATGGATCCGGAGCCGTTGTCGCATGTTTTCCCGGGCTCCTGGATCAATGCCAACTTCGACGTGTGGATCGGTGCGGAGGAGGATAATCAGGCCTGGAGCCAGCTTCTGCGCGCGCGGGAGACCTACCAGATCGCGCAGAACGTGCCACCGGATCGCCGCCGGCTGGCCTATGAGGAGTTGTTGATCGCGGAGGGCAGCGACTGGTGCTGGTGGTACGGCCCCGAGCACGATTCCGGCCAGCGCGTGGAGTTCGACCAGCTCTACCGCAGCCATCTTGCCAATGTTTATAGATTCCTCAACCTCAGCCCGCCGGAGGAGTTGTCGCGTCCCATTCTGCGCATGGCGGTGAGTGCGCTGCACATTCCTCCCAGCGGGAAAATTGAACCCGTCATCGACGGCGAGGTCACTTCGTACTTCGAATGGCTGGGCGCCGGTTTGTATCGCGTGGACGAGCGCTCCGGCTCCATGCACGGGAAGAAATTCCTGGTGCGCGAAGTTTACTACGGCAGCGATGGGGCAAATTTGTATCTGCGCGTCGATTTCCATCGCGGTTCCGAGCAGACCATTTCAGAGATGGAGGCGCGCCTGAACATTGACGCGGGTGATCCGGCGCAATCGAACCAGGTGACCCTGCGCTTCGACTATGGGCGCGCCAGTGTCACGGAATTGAAACTGGCGGCCGTGCCGGAAAGCGCCGCGCTCCCGGTCGAATGCGCGTTTAAGACTGTGCTCGAAGCGCGTCTTTCACTAGCCGCTATGGGCGCGCAAGCCCGCGATCCGGTGCGGTTCCAATTCTCGCTTTGGCAAGGCGGCCTGCCCATGGATGCGGTCCCGCAGCAGGGTTGGATCGACATGCCTTCCGCGGATCAGGCGGATTGGGCAATGTAGTCGTCAGGTCAAACGCGTCCCTCCACCGCGAACCAAAAATTGAACAGATCCTTTCACACACCCGTATCATCCAATGAAGACGGTGCCGGCCTCCGCACGGGAACAATTCGGACCGATCGCCGCCAGCCCTAATGGCGCGCCGAAGCCGCCGCCGGAATCCGTTCGCGCGCAGTTGGCCAAAATCCTGGCAAGCCACGCATTTGCGGGTGCCGAACGGCCGGGGCGCTTCCTCCGCTTCATCGTCGAACAGGCCCTCGACGGCAATCAGCTTAAGGAGACGCTGCTCGGAGTCGAGGTCTTCGGCCGC
Source organism: Bryobacterales bacterium (assembly GCA_963818855.1). Lineage (GTDB taxonomy): Bacteria > Acidobacteriota > Terriglobia > Bryobacterales > Bryobacteraceae > Bog-159. The sequence goes on from CAWFUH010000006.1 coordinate 283,346, forward strand.
GACCCCTCCTATGACCCGCGCCTCGACGGGGTGGTGCGCGTGGAAGCCGTCAAACTGCGCGCGCGCCTCAAGGAGTATTACGAGACGGAGGGGGCCGCCGACCCCGTCCGCATCGATCTGCCGAAGGGCGGCTATTTGCCCTGTTTCGCAGCCCTGCCGGCTATCCCGATCGCGCCCATTGCGGAAGTGGCCGCCGATCCGCCGCCGCGCGTTTGGTGGATAAATTGGCGCGTGGTAGTCCCGACGCTGGCATTGGCTGTGCTCATGGCCGGTTACCTGCTGGGCCGCCGCTCGCATCCCCGGCCCGCCGCGCCGGATTCGTCCTCCATCGCCGTACTTCCCTTCGTGAACCTCAGTTCCGATAAGGAAAACGAGTACTTCAGCGATGGCCTCACCGACGATCTCATCAACGCCCTCACCAAAGTCCGCGGACTGCGCGTCGTCGCGCGCGGCTCCGCTTTCCAATTCAAGGGAAGGAGCCCCGATATCCGCGCCGTCGGCCGGCAGCTCAACGTCGCTACCGTGCTCGAAGGCAGCGTGCAAAGATCCGGCGACCGCCTGCGCATTACGGCCCAACTCAGCAGCGTGGCGGATGGCTACCACGTATGGTCGGAAACCTACGACCGGCGTCTTGCCGACGTCTTCGCCGTGCAGGATGAAATCTCGCGCGCCATCGTTGGAGCGCTGGAACTTCGCGTGGCCGGCAATCCGGGCCGCCCATTGGTCGAATCCTCGACCCAGGATCTGGACGCCTATAACCTCTACCTGCAGGGCCGATTCCATCTGAATAAGTGGCGTCCGGAAGGCGCTCGCAAAGGCATCGAGTACTTCGCGCAGGCTATCGCTAAGGACCCCGGCTACGCACCGGCTCATGCCGGCATGGCCGACTGCTACACCTGGCTGGCTGTGTTCGGCTGGTCCGCGGCGCAGCAGGCCATGCCGCAAGCCCGGCAAGCCGCGAACCGCGCTTTACAACTGGACGAAACGCTGGCCGCCGCGCATGTTTCGCTCGGCTACGTCAAAGCCTTGTACGACTGGGATTGGCACGGCGCCGAGCGCGAATTCAAACGCGCTTTGGAACTAAGCCCCGGCGACGCCGATGCCCACTTCGCCTACAGTGTGACATATCTCACACCCCTGGGACGGCTGGACGAGGCTCTCGCCGAAATTCAACGCTCGCTGGCCCTCGATCCCCTCTCGCCCTACAAGATTACCGTCGCCGGGATGATCTACGCCGACCGCCGCGAATACGACCGGGCCGTCGTCGCGTTTCGGAAGGCGATAGAGCTGGACCCCACCTTCATTCACGCCTACGATGAGATGCTGGGTGTCGAAGCCGCCAGAGACCGGCTCGACGCGATGGCCGCCGTCATCCAGGCAATGCGTGCCACCTTCACCAATGTGGACGACACCTCCCTCCGCGCGCGCCTGGCCGCCCAACAGGGCAAGCAAGCTGAGGCGTGCGCGTTGGTGGAACATTGGATCCAGGAGTGCACCCGCAACCAGAGACCTGGAAAGTCCTGCTATGCCGCCCAGACCTACGCCAGCATCGGCGAAAAGGATCTGGCATTCCAATGGCTGGAAAGAGCCTATGAAGAGCGCAGCCCCCTGCTGGCCTACGCCAAAGTGATGCCCAATTACGACAAGCTGCGCGCCGACCCGCGCTTCCAAGCCCTCCTGCACCGCCTAGGTCTGGAAAACTAATCCCCGGCCCCTGGCCCCTGTCCCCCGGCCCCTGCCCCCCTACCGGAACGTCGCCTTCGCCAGAATCGCACGCGACTGCGCCTCCGCCGTCGCCGCCTCCAGCCGATGGCAGCCCTTCCGCAGCACTGCCGCGTACCCCGCCAACGCTTCCGCCACCCGTGGATCGTCCATCCCAAAAGCGTCCTGCCGAATCCGGACCGCCCGCGCATAGTGCTCCGCCGCCCGATCGTAATTCCCCTGCGCCTTTTCCAGTCCACCCAGATCGATCAGCGTTACGGCCACGAAAGGATGATTCGCCCCCAGCGCCTTCTCCCGAATGGCCAGCGCGCGCCGGTATAGCGGTTCGGCCTTGTCGTATTCTCCCTGCACATGATAAATCGCCGCCAGATCCTGCAAGGCCGTCGCCATCAGCGGATGGCCATTGCCTAAATTGGCGGCCACTATCGCCGCCGACCGCCGCGCAAAAGCTTCGGCTTCCGTGTAGCGCCGCGCTTCGAAATAGAGCTCGGCCAAGCCGTTCAACGCCGGCGTCAAGTCCGCACTCTGCGCACCGGACGCGTATTCCACGATCGCCAGCGCCCGGAGATACTGCGCCTCCGCAAGGTAGAAGTATCCTTCCGCCCGGTTCTGCTTTGCATTATTGATCAGGGTGAAAGCCTCCCGCGCCTGTATGTCGGGCAGTTCGGCCCCCATAGCACTTAGCGGGATTGTAGCCAACAGCGCCCCCAGAAATCTTCCGCCCATTTTTCCCTCCTGTTTCGAGGTTGCGCTCCATCCGCGAGGCTGCACAAGTATTCAGGGGTGCGGTAACGGTTGCGGCAACGGTTATCAAGGTCTCGTGCTCGGCGTCGCGGACTTTCGGCGGTGACACCGTCAGCTTCGCCGACCTCTCCAGCCATGACGAAGGCATCAGCGCGCACACAGTTATTGCGGCGCCGACGCCGATTGCGTCGGTCGAGTACACGGGTTGGTGCAGGCGGTTCACCCCAAAGATCCCCCCGCCAGCCGATGGTTGGCCGCGAAGGCAGAACTCACAAGCAAGTGTAACCCGTCACCCACCACCCATCACCCACGACCCACCACCCATCACTCACCACCCATCACTCACCACCCACCACCGACCACCCACCACGCCCGCCCCGGTTGTAGCCACTCCGCTCATTCTGTTATGCTTCAGTTGTCGAATTCATTCAAGCCGCACCCGGCCACGCTTGGCCGGGCCCCACGAAGAGGTTTTGCCATGTCAGGTCATTCAAAGTGGGCGACCATCAAACACAAGAAGGCCGCACTCGACGCTAAACGCGGAAAAACGTTTACGCGCATTATCAAGGAAATTTCCATCGCCGCCCGCAACGGGGGCGATCCGGATGCTAATCCCCGCCTGCGTACTGCTATTCTGGCCGCCAAAGGCGTCAGCATGCCCGCCGACAACATCAAGAAGGCCATCATGCGCGGCACCGGCGAACTTGAGGGAGGCCAGATCGACGAAGTCATGTTCGAAGGTTATGGACCGGGCGGCGCCGCCGTGCTGGTCAAAGTCGCTACCGATAATCGCAATCGCACCGTAAGCGAAATCCGCCATTGCTTCTCCAAAAACGGCGGCAATCTTGGTGAGTTGGGCAGCGTGGCCTGGATGTTTGAGCGCAAGAGCCACGTCTATGTGCCGCGCGATAAAGCCACCGAAGAACAACTCATGAATATCGTGCTCGACGCCGGCGCCGACGACCTGCGCGACGACGGCGACCAGTGGGAAGTGGTCTCGCCGCCCGAAGCGCACGAGGCCGTGCTCGAAGCCCTGCACAAGGCCAAGCTCCCCACCGAATCCGCCGAGGTCGCCATGCTTCCCAAAAACCTGGTGCGTCTCGAAGGCAAGAACGCCGGCGCTATGCTGCGCCTCAGCGAAGCGCTCGAAGAACACGAGGACGTGCAGAACGTCTATTCCAACTTCGATATCGACGAGAAGGAGTTGGAGGCGCTGGCGCAATAAAGTGCTGGTGCTGGGGGTCGATTGCGGCACGGCAGCGCACCGGCTACGGCGTCATTGAATCCGATGGCGGCGGCCACAAGTTGATCGTCTCCGGCGTGATCGTCACCAAGGTGCGAGACCCTTTCGAAAAGCGCCTGCATGTCATCGCCCGGGGGCTGCGCGAGGTGATCCGGCGCGCACTCGCCCGCGGCCGCGGCCGTCGAGCAGGTGTTTTATGCGGCCAACGTCCGCACGGCGCTGAAATTGGCGCACGTGCGCGGCGTCGCCCTGCTGGCCATCGCCGAAGCCGGGTTACAATTGGGAGAGTATTCGCCGCTGGAAATCAAGACCAGCGTGGTGGGGTATGGGCAAGCGGACAAACGGCAGGTGCAGGTGATGGTGCAGTCTCTGCTCGGATTGGATTCCATGATCGAGTCGGAAGACGCCTGCGATGCGCTGGCCGTGGCCATCTGCCACGCCACCCACGCCGTCACGCGCGCTCGCCTCGAAGGGAGCCTCGCCAGATGAGATCGGCCGCTGGCGCTGCTGTGGTGCGTGTCTCTCGCCACCGCGCATCTGGCCCCTGCCGCTGACGTGGGCGCTATCCCGCATCTTTACTTTTCCAAATCGTTCCCGGCCAGCGCGCCGGCCTTCGTGGCCATCAACGTAGACAAAACCGGCGCCGGCGATTACCGCGAAGATGCCAACGACGACAATCCCGTACGCTTCCAGTTGACCGAAGCCGAAACCGCCGCCCTGTTCGACCTCGCCGCCAAGCTCGGCGATTTCGACCATCCGCTGGAGTCGCCTTTGAAGGTGGCCTTCATGGGAACCAAGACCTTCCGCTTCGTTGACGGCGCGAAGAAAAACGAGGTTAAATTCAATTTCTCGGAGGACCCCTCGGCGCAGGCGCTGGCCGATTGGTTCGAGCGCATCAGCGAGTCTGAACAACTGCTCACGGGCCTGGAAGTCTCTGCCAAGTACGATCACCTGGGCGTCATGAAGGCCGTGCTGATGCTGGAAACGGCTTACGATCACAGGCGCCTGGTGGACACGGCGCAGTATCTGCCGCTGCTCGACCGCATTGCGAAGAACGAAAGCTACATGCATCAGGCCCGCTTGCGCGCCGCGGCCCTGGCCGACCAGTTTCGGTGTGCGGCCCCGCCTTGCGCCGCCAACCCGCCCAAATGAGATTCCTCCGGGCCCCGCTGTTCTTTGCCGTCTTGAGCTGTGCTCAGGGTTGGGCACAAAACCCTCCCTCCACCCCCGCCGCCGACGAGTCCCAGCAGCTTGGGCAAGCGATCACGGAAGCCGGCAACAGCCCCGTCGATTTCATCCGCGCGCTCGAAAAGCATCTCGCCAAATATCCGAATAGCCCCCGCCGCAATGAGATCGAGCGCGCCCTGGTGAAAGCGGCCATCGAAGCTAAAGACGACAAGCGCATTGATTGAGTATGGCGAGCGCGTGCTGGCGCGCGAGGCTAACGATGCCCAGATTCTCGATCGCGTCATCCACGCCCTGCTGGCGACCGGCACGCGCGACAACTCCGAACGCGCCCTGAAATACGGGCAGCATTACGAAGAACTGCTGCGCGCGTCGCGCCTGCAGGCTGCTCCGGGGCACATGAGCGAGGCGCAGTGGCATGAAGAGGTGGATAAAGGTTTGGGTCGCGTGCTGGCCTGCGAGGCGCGTGCCACCGGCAATCTGGGCAAAATCGACGAGGCCATCGCGCTCGCTGAGCGAGGATACGAAACCTATCCTTCGGCCGAGGCCGCCCGCGAGATCGGTCTGTGGCTGCACCGCGCCGGCCACGATCAGGAAGCTCTGGTGCCCTATGCCGACGCTTTCACCATCCCCGATTTCCGCAACACGGATGCCGACCGTGCCAAGGATCGCGCGCAACTGGGCGACATCTACCGAAAGCTCTACGGCTCGGAGAAGGGCTTGGGCGACATCATTCTGGAGGCTTACGACCGCACCACTGGAATGCTGGCTGCCCGTCGGCTGCGTTTGAACCAAAACGATCCGAACGCCCAGGCTACCAGCGTCGTAGACTTTACCATCTCCGGCGTGGATGGCGCCAAGCTGCCTATCGCGTCGCTGAAGGGGAAGGCCGTGGTTTTCGACTTCTGGGCCACCTGGTGCGGCCCCTGCCGCGCGCAGCATCCGCTCTACGAGCAGGTGAAGCAGCGCTTCCACGATTCGCCGGATGTGGTTTTTCTCTCCATCGCCACCGACGAGGAACGCGAGTTGGTGCCGCCCTTCCTGAATGAGAACCACTGGCCCGCGCAGCATGTCTACTATGAGGACGGGCTTGCCCGGGTGCTGGCCATCACCTCGATTCCCACCACCATCGTGCTGAATCGCAGCGGCGAAGTGTTCAGCCGCATGAACGGATTCGTGCCCGAACGCTTCGTGGATACGTTGACCGACCGTATCAAAGATGCGCTGAAGAATTGATAAGTCGTGAAGCGCATTCCCCGTTAAACTGACAGTGCGTATGGTGCGATTGCCTATTACCTGGTTGGCAGCTCCGGCTTGCCCGGTCGGTGCTTAAGCCTTGCATGTTAGAGCGTGTGCTATCCTGGCTAAGTCCGGTCTGACCGCTGGACTCTCGCATCGTGCTTGATGAGTGCAAAGGCCAGCTTGCCCAGCCTCCGCGCGGAACACCTTGGATCTTTCTTTCCGGTACTGCTGATCCTGGTGATCCAGCCCTGCTGGGGTCAACAGTACTTCGTCAGTGCGCTAGGCGGAATTTCAACGATCTCAGCAGACGCCGCTACCCACCTGGGTTCGGCGAATGCCGTCTCTCTGTACAAGCCGGAGAACGGTCCGGCCCTGAATCTCGCGGGTGGGATTCATCTGAATGACTGGTTCAGCCTGCAGGCTAATTATGTGTGGAATCGCAACGATCTGACGATCACTGAAGTTGCTGGTCTGGCCAGCTTCGAACAGGACCGGCACAGTTCACAGCACGCCGCGATAGGCGATCTGCTTCTTTACTTTCGTCCCCGGAGCAGCCATATTCGTCCTTATCTTTCCGCCGGGAGCGGCTTGGTTTGGCTGCGCACAACTGCCGCCGGCCCTGTCCTGGGCATGCTTACGCCGGCGCCGCCGCAGATCGATTCCACGAAACTGCCGTTGCGCGTCGCAGTTGGCGTTGACCTGCTCGTCCGGCATGGTTGGGGATTCCGATACAGTTTCAGTGAGACCAGAACAGGCAACCCGATCAGCGTCACACTCGATCCTCCTGGCTCCAGGAGTCTGGCTAATTTTCAGAATCTTTTCGGACTGGTCAAGTACTTTTAGCGATTTTGAAAACCTACGTAAGGACAGTGCGGCCAGTATATGGGAGCGTGTTCGATGCGCTCGGCCACCACGCGGGCATGACAAACCCGACAGCAGTTCTTTCTCTTGGCGTGCTCGCCAACCGGTGCGATCCGCACCAGTTCTTCAAAGACACAGAGCGGCGCGCCTGACGCCTTGGTCTCGGAGAGACTCAGCAGCGGACCCTCCGCGGCCTGCTCCTGCACCAGGCGCGAGTAAATCCGGGACTTCAACCTGGCGGGCGCGCGCGCGGCGGCGGCGCTGGGCGCGGCGGCAGCTAGCGCGATCAAGTCTTGAATCTCTGCTTTTCGACTCATGGTTTGGCCTCCCATTCGTGGCGAAATCGCTCGCGGGCGCGCGCCAGCATACGCTCCACTGCCTTTGGCGTGCGGCCCAGAACGGCTGCGATGTCGCCGGTGCTCTCCTGGTCCCAGTACCTCCACTTGAGCAGCAGCCTGTACTGCTCCGGCAGTCGATCCAGGGTGGTCACAATTTCTTCTTGCAGTTGATGCGTGTGCAGCGCGGAATCGAACTCCACGCTGCCGGAGGCGTTGGCTTTCTCCTCTTCCAGACTCGTGTCGCGCATTCTAGCGCGGTAATAATCCTCTACCTTATGACGGGCGATGCCAAACAGCCACGCCTTCAACGATGCTGCCGCCCGGTAGTCTCCGATCGAGCGGCACGCCGCCAGAAAGACCTCCTGCGTCAGGTCCTCCGCGTCGGCCACGTTCGGGCGCACCCGAGCCAGGAGGTAGGCATATAACGAGTCGGCGTGTTGTTGCACGAATTCAGCGGTGGCTTTGCGGTCCTTGCGATAGACAGCATCGGCCAGCGCCCTATCGCGCTCCAGAATATCGGGGGCGGCCGTGGTTCCGGGTGGCGTCATAATGTACAACAACCCACAGTCTATTGTCGCGAACAACCCGAAAAACCCCCGTCCGGGAGGGGGGTTTTGGAATCCTGACCGACATTCAACCGGGCCCCCAGGCCTCAATCAATAAATCTTCGAAGGAGAAAAGATGTTTCTGAATACATTACGACGGACGTGCGAACTCGCCCTCGTGGGCGCTTGTTTCCTGTTCCTGACTCAGCCGCTCAGGGTCCGCGCCGATGGCGGATCCGGTGACCCAAGCTTGGTCTACGTTATGACCAACCAGGCGAGCGGCAACACGGTCCTGGTATTCCTGCGCAACCCCGATGGCTCGGTAAAAAAGGTTCAGGAAGTCGCTACCAATGGCGAGGGGAGCGGCGGTAGCGGTGACCCGCTCGGCTCTCAGGGCGCCCTGACCTTGAGCGACGACGGGCGTCTTCTGCTCGCAGTCGACGCGGGCAGCAACGAGGTTTCCTCCCTGGTTCTAAGCGACAAGGGCTTGCAATTTGTGAGCAAAGCGGGGTCGGGTGGAACTATGCCGGTCAGCGTGGCTCTGCACGGCGATCGAGCCTACGTCCTGAATGCCGGCGGGACGCCGAACGTCACAGCGTTCCGCGTCAGTCTCAGCGGCCAGTTGACCATGATCGCCGGATCGACGCAGCCGCTGCCCGGCGGTGTAAATGCCGGCCCCGCCGAAGTGGGCGTTACACCGGACGGCCAGGTGCTGGTTGTAACCGAAAAGAATACGAGTATGATCGATCTTTTTCCGGTCGACGATGGAATGATGGCTACCCCCTCCAGCGTCCCGTCCGACGGCCCTACTCCGTTTGGGTTCGGCTTCGGCCTGGACAACAGTCTCATTGTGTCCGAGGCAACCAATTCCACCTTTTCGTCCTATCACGTCCAGAACGTAACGACCAGTCCCACCCTCCAGACCATTACGAAATCTTTGCCTGACGGCGGAACCGCGGCCTGCTGGCTCGTGACAGATCGCGGCGGCCACCTGGCTTTTTCCACCAACTCCGCAAGCAATACGATCTCCTCATTCCTCGTGGCGTCCGACGGAAGCTTGCATTTGCTTGCGGCAGTGGCGGGCAGCACGGCTTCGGGAACGGTCCCCATCGACATGGCGCTAACCCGCTCCGGCGATTTCCTGTATGCCGTCGGCACAGGCAATGGATCGCTGACTGGTTTTAGCGTGCAGGATGGAAAACTGACTCAGGTGGCATCCGTAACCGGTCTCCCGGCGAGCATTCAAGGTATTGCGGCCCGCTGATGGAGCGGTGATCTCGGACGATGTGGCGCAGACGGCCGTTTTCTGTCGTCTGCGCCCCGCCGGTCACGCCGGCAATCCACCTCCCCTTGCATCTTGTCCGAAATCTTGTCATACTCCCCCTTCGGGACCTCTGATTCTCATTTATGACACCTGAAACCCCCTCCGAAAATGCCGCTCCGCCCATGAGCGAAGTGGGCCGCCTCAGCGGCGTGCTATTCGATCCTAAAAAGGCCTTCGCCGATATCGCCGCGCGGCCCAGTTGGATCCTGCCCATCGTCCTGTCGGCTATTGTTGGCTTGGCCTTCGTCTACCTCTTCACGTCCCGGGTTGGCTGGGACCGTTACTTCCATCAGATCGCGGAGACCAATTCGCGCATGCAACAGATGGAGGCGGCGCAGCGCGAGACTGCCATCCAGATGCAGGTCAAGTTCGGGCCCATTTTTGGCTATATCTTCAGCGTGGTAGGGCCGCCGCTGATGGCGCTCATTGTCGGCGCCGTGGTGTTGTTGATGGGTAAGCTGGGTGGCGCAGCGTTGAAATTCAAACAGACTTTCGCCATGGCCTCGTGGGCCTCGCTGCCGCGCGTCATCGCCGGCATTCTGGCCATCGTGGTGATGTTCATCAAGAATCCGGATGAATTCAATCTGCAGAACCCGCTGGCGTTCAACCTCGGCGCGTTCATGGAGCCGCCGCCCAACTCTGGAAAGTTTTTTTACAGCCTGGCGACGTCTATCGATCTATTCGCCATCTGGGCGATCCTGCTGCTGGCCGTCGCTCTATCGGTCGCCGCGCGCAAGATGCCTTTCTCGAAGGCCCTGATGCTGATCGTGACGCCCTGGATCATTTGGGTTCTGGCGGCTGCCGCCTTCGCCGGCTTGACGGGATAACTTCCGCGGGACGGCTCGCCGTCACATCGCTTTCGTCCGCCGCGTGCGCTTCTTCGCCGGTTCGGCGGCCGATTCCTCCGCGGTTTCGTGCGTCTCGCCCACCGCCGCCGTAGCCGCCTGCACCGGCTTCTTTTTCTCCGCCAAGCTGCGCTTCAGCGCTTCCATGATGTCGATCACCGGCGCCACGTGCGGCTCCGGTGTCTCTACCACCACCTGCCCTTCCTTTTTAGCCTCGATCATTTTCAGCAGATTGTCGCGATACGTGTCGTGATATTTCTCCGGCTCGAACTCGGCTTTCAGCGTCTCGATTAGCATGTTGGCCATCGCCAGTTCGTTCGGCTTCACCAGGTCCGTGTCAGTACGGAATTCGTCCACTTGCCGGATCTCGTCCACGTAATACATGGTGTGCAGCAGGATGCCGCGCTTGCCCGTCCGCAGGATCACCACGTGCTCACGGTTATGCATGGCAATCTTCGCCACCGCGAAATAGTTCGCCTGCCCCATGGCCGCGAACAGCAGCGCGTAAGGCTTCTCGCCGCCCTGATCCGGCGCCATGTAATAGGAGCTCTCCAGGTAGATGGGGTCCACCGCATCGCCCTTCACGAATTCGAGAATCTCCATCACCTTGGCGGTCTTGGGAGCGACTTTCTTGATGTCTTCCTCATCGATCACCACGTAATGGTCCTTCTCGTATTCGTAGCCTTTCACCAATTCGCTGCGCGGCACTGGTTGGTCCTCCGCCGCGCAATAAGTGATCTGCTTGATGCGCGAATTGTCTTTGGCATGCAGCAGATTGAAACTCACAGTCTCGCCGCGCGCCGCGCTGTATAAACGGACCGGCAGCGAAACCAGTCCGAACGTCAGATGCCCCCTCCATACCGTGCTCGCCACGTGCCTCACCTCACATTGGAATTTGACAGTTCCGAAGATATCATGTAAATGGAGAAGGGGCAAGGCTTTATGGCACTCGAGGAGTACGTTCGCAAACGTCAGTTCGAGAAAACTCCCGAGCCGCGGGGGTACAGGCAGGCGAGCCGGGCAGCGGAGGGTGAGGCGCCGCATTTCTATGTGCAGCGGCACGACGCCACCCGCCTGCACTACGATTTCCGCCTTGAAATCGGCGGCGTACTGGTCTCCTGGGCCGTTCCCAAAGGCCCCTCGCTCGAGCCGCTCGCCAAGCACCTGGCCGCGAAAGTGGAAGATCATCCGTTCGAATACGGCGAGTTCGAAGGCAATATTCCGGCCGGCAATTACGGCGCGGGCAGCGTGATGCTGTGGGATACCGGCACCTGGGAATTGTTGGGCGACCTTTCCGTCGAGCAGCAACTGGCCCGCGGCGATCTGAAGTTCCGCCTGCACGGCGAAAAGCTGAAGGGCGAGTTCGCCCTGGTGCTGATGAAGAATCGCGGCAAGGGCAACGAATGGCTGCTCATCAAGAAGCGCGATGCCGATGCCGTAGAAGGTTGGGATATCGAGCAATACGCCTGGAGCGTGCTCTCGGGCCGCACGCAGCAGGAGATCGCGCAAGGTCTGCCTGCCCGCAAAACCAAGAGGAAGACCGCCGGCGATCCGCAGCGCGAATGGAAGAGCAAGCCCGCTGCACGCCCCTCCAAGACTGTCGTGAAAGCCGTTCCGCCCGCCAAGAGCAAGACTGCCGTCGATCCCGCCGCGCTGCCGGGCGCGGTGAAAGCGCCTATGCCCAGCGCCATTACTCCCATGAAGGCGGCCCTGGCCGATACGCCGCCGCGCGGCGACGAGTGGCTGTTCGAAATCAAGTGGGATGGCGTGCGCGCCATCTGCTTCATCGATCACGAATCCATCCGCCTGGTGTCGCGTACCGGCCACTCTTGCGAGAAGCAGTATCCGGAGTTGACCGTCATCCCCCACTACATCGCCGGCAGCCAGGCAATCCTGGATGGGGAAATCGCGGCGCTCGATGACAAAGGTGTGGCGCGCTTCGAGCTGATCCAGCCGCGCATCGCCCAGTCCGATGCTAACGCCGTTTCGCACATGGCGCGCTCCCGCCCGGTAGTGTACTTCGCCTTCGACCTGCTTTACCTAAATGGCTACGACCTGCGTCAGGCGCCGCTCGCCCAACGCAAGCAGTTGCTCGAATCCATTCTCAAGCCCACCGGCGTGCTGCGCTACTCCGAGCACTTCGCCGGCGCGGGCGAGCAGATGATGCATGCGGCCCGCGAGACCGGCGTGGAGGGTCTGATGGCCAAGCGCGCCGACAGCCGCTACGAATCGCGCCGCTCGAGCGATTGGATCAAGTTGAAGATCGTCCAGCGACAGGAGTTCGTCGTCTGCGGATTCACGGCCGGCGAGCGCGACCATTTCGGGGCGCTGGTGCTGGGTGTGTACGATAAAGGCAAACTGGCGTGGGCCGGCAATGTGGGCACCGGCTTCGACCAGAAGGCGCTCGCCTTCCTGCGGCGGGAACTCGATCCGCTCACCACTAAGCACTCGCCATTTTCAGATTCACCTAAAGTCGGAAAAGACTTCACCTGGGTAAAGCCCGAACTGGTGGCCGAAGTGAAGTTCGCCAACTGGACCGGCGAAGGCAGGCTGCGCGCGCCCGTATATCTGGGCTTGCGTACGGACGTGAATCCGCGCGACAGCGTCCGCGAACGAGTGGAACAGGCTGAACAGGCCGCCAGCCCGTCCAAGGAAGCGTTGCTACCCGACGCCAGCAACGAAGTCACTCTGACCATTGACGCACATCCTCTCAAGTTCACCAATCTGAACAAAGTCTTCTATCCCGCCGACGGCATCGTCAAGCGCGATCTGTTGAACTACTACGATGCCATCGCCGATCTGATTCTGCCCCACCTGAAAGACCGGCCGCTTTCGCTGAAGCGCTATCCGAACGGGATCGAACAGCAGTTCTTTTTCCAGAAAGACGCGCCGCTCACGTTTGCGCCGTGGCTGCGGACGGAGGAAATCTACTCCGACCACGGCTCTGATTCAAACGGGGCCCCTATCCGTTATGTGTTTGCCCAAGATCGCGCCAGTTTGTTGTATCTCGTGAATCTCGGCTGCATCGATCACAACCCGTGGATGAGCCACTCGCCCACGCTCGATAATCCCGACTTCGTGCTGATCGATCTCGATCCGCAGGACTGCCCCTTCGATATGATCGTGGAAGCCGCCCTGCTGGTTCGCGACCGCCTGGAGGCCATCGGGTTAAAGGGTTACCCCAAGACCACCGGCGGCGATGGCATGCATATCTACATTCCGCTGGAGCCGGCTTATAGCTACGAAGAGAGCCGCACGTTTGCCGAGATACTGGCGCATCTGGTGCAGCGCGACCGGCCCGAGCTGTTCACCGCGCCGCGCGCCGTATCGAAGCGCCAGAAGGGCCGCGTCTATTTCGATTGGATACAGAACGGCAAATCCAAGACTATCGCCGCGCCGTACGTCTTGCGCGCTTACCCCGGCGCTCCCGTGGCCACGCCGCTCGACTGGAGCGAGGTCAAGCCGGGGCTGACGCCCCAGCAATTCAACATTCACAACGCTCCGGAGCGCTTTGCGCAGAAGGGCGATCTGTTCGCGGGTGTGTTGCACGATTTGCAGCGCATCGAGGAGCCTTTGCAAGAACTGGACAAGCTGCTGCGCCGGCCGGCTACGTCTCCGGAGGGCTATACAGGTCGGGCAGTTGCCAGCCGCGGTAAGAGGACGGGGCCGCCACGTTCATGACCTGTGTGCCGGTATCGGTGCCGGGGGTAGGCTGAATCTCAATCATATAGGCGTCGAAGTCCTTTCCCGCCTTGGATGCTGCGGGCATGAAGAAATAATTGCCGTCGTTCAGCAATTGAGCGCTCCCCATCGAACTGGAGTAACTTCCCAGGTCGATACTGATCACCGGCATAACCTGCATCGCGGATTCGGCTATGGTCAAGGCCATGCCCCGCGAGTGGCAGTCGGCCGGTCCGCAATCCTTTCCCAAGCCGACTACGCCGCCGGTCGAGGAGCCAGTCCCGCTGCTCGGAGATACGCGCGTGTTGCCGTTGTCCATCACATCGAATACACCCGTCCCGCCATTCTCAACGCCGGCGTCATGCTGGTGCGAGAACCACGGCCAAGGATCGTTGTACTGGTTCACGAAATCGAAATCGCCGCTCGGCCCCATGCGCCAATCGATGGTTCCATTCCCCGCACCATCCTGGTAGTTGATCTTAAGAACCCAATCCTGATTTCGGGTGGACCAGAGGATATCGCCCGGAGCCGTCGTAGCCGCGCCGTCGTTCGGCCAGTAATACAGGCTGTTCCCATGCAGCCAATCGTAAGCTTGCGCCGCGACGCCGGGCCCCAGCATGTATATGTTCAGGCACTCCGAGTCGCTGGGCGTGCACTTTTCGTTCAAAACGGCCGGACGGCTCACTGGCATTTGCGGGTACCCGTTGCCGCCGCCCGCCGGATCGAAGGCATCCCAATACCAGACCGCATTCCAGTTCTGGTCCAGGACCACGATCATGTTTCCCACCACGTCTACCGGCAAACCGCTGGTGTCGCCTTGCGTGCCGGGCGGGAAGATTTTCTCCATGCCCATCAGGGCGGCCGTGTATCCATTAGGCAGGCTTTGGATTGCATCGTGGGTAAAAATGCCCAGGCAGGCGGCGCCCACCGGCGGCGGCGAGGAAAAAGTGTGGCAGGGCGCCGCGTCGGGATCGCCCAGCGCCATCACCTGCTGTTGCACGATGCCCGTGTTGGTTTCGCGCACGATGTTGCCGGCCCAGTCGATCTCGCGCAGATATTGAAAATTCAACGCTTTCGAATCCCAGGCAGTCCCGTTCTGGATCGCCAGATAGCCGCCCAGGAGGGGACGCGTCAGAGCGCTGGTGTGGGCTTCGTCGCTCGCGTAGTTATACCAGATGACATTGCCGGACAGGTCCGTGGCCACGTTCGGGTACACCACATGCTCCCTGACATTGAAGAAAGTGTGCAGAGTTACGGGATTTGGATCGCTGGTGCCGGCTGCGATTCCGACTTGAAACTTAGGGATCGGGACGGTCGAAGGGATGGCCCCGGTTGTGAAACTTACATCCGGACCGTTTACAACGGTACTGCCGTTGTTGACCTGAGCAAAGAGGTTGTAGGCCGTGCTGGGGTACATACCCGCGATCTCAAAGGTCATAACTGCGGTAGATGCGCAGCTTCGCCAATTCGTATAGGTGGCCGGTGTACTTCCAGACTGGCTTTGAAAAGAGACCCGCACCGTGCTGCCTTCGGCGCATGGCGGCGCGACGAAGAGAGCCACCAGCGGATTCTGTGTGGATTGGACTATGGGAGTTGCACCGATCAACGGGGAAGTCACAATGAAAGACACAGTGCGCGAGGCTGTCTCGCCGGAAGTGAAGTCCTTGGCGACGACCTGTACGTGATACATTCCGTTGCTCCCGGTCAGGGCCCACGCGAAATTCTGAGATTTCCAGGTGCTGCCGCTTAGAGTGCCCATATTGAAGTTCTTGACCGCAACCAACGTACCCCCGGGAGCAGCCACATTGAACTGGAAGGTCAACGGTCCCGAATTCGTGTCCGTCGCCTCGGCTGCCCAATCCACGATGGTGCCGATCGGCTGCGGCGATTTCAACTTAGACGACAGGGCAGCAATGCTCACGGTGGCCATTGCCGGCCCACTGATCAGGGGCAGTGCCGCCCATGCCAAGCACCATCCGAAATTCTGAATTTTCACGACTCCTCCGATATCACTTGGTGCGCACCGCTCTCCGTTGGTTACACTGCACGAATATAAACCGGGTTACTGGCTGCCGGCGCCTGGATAGAAATGCAGATCGACCGTATACAGCGGTAAATCGACGCGGACTACGTAACGCACTTCGATGCGCACACTTTCCGCGACGCGGTGGATGTGCACATCGCCCGAAGCTACGGGCAGTTGCAGATGGTCGGCCTTGTCCAGGACCCAGGAACGCAACACATCGTCGGAGGTGGTGGGGGCGGCGGCGCGATGGGTCACCTCTTCCACGAACTGCTGCAATTCCTGATTGTGGACGTAAATAGGGATGAGCCGGATGCCCAGAATCGCCAGCACCGCCAGCACGGCGATCCCGGCTGCCTGGCGCCAGCGCGATGAGGTCACGGGCGCTGGTCCGCATCCTGCCCAGATGCGCAGAGTTCGTCCCACATCTCGCCGCTGGGGTTCCACTCCGGATTCTCCAGCCCGGAGATCTGCAACTCGGCGAGTGTCAGGGAACCATGACCATACGGACAGATATACTCGATGCGGGGCCTGCCGAGCAGCAGCATGCCGCCCCACGATCCGGTTTCGATGGGCATGCGCAAACGCCGCAGGCAGACCCGGCAGCGGTAACGCTGGTCCCAGACGCACAGGTACAGGAGACCGCAACACCCCAGGAACCAAAGGCCGGCCAGCATGGTATAGAGAAGATCGAATCCGAAGCGCGAAGGAGTATATTTATCGAAGGTCGGCGGCAGGGGCCAGGAATGGTTCAGCCAGAGGAGCAATCCGAACATCGCGGCTGCGCAAACTGCGATCTTGCCCCCGAGATAAGCCCAGTACCGCATACATGCTTAGATGCCGCCGCGTGATGCTAAGTTTCCGTGCGCGGCCGTTCAGTTCCGCAAAAGGTTACGTGCCACGAAGAAAACGTTGGCTGGCCGCTCAGCCAGCCGGCGCATGAAGTAGGGATACCACGCCTGGCCGTAAGGGACATACAGCCGCAAGCGGTATCCTTCATTAACCAGGCGCTTCTGAATATCGCGGCGAATGCCGTAGAGCATTTGAAATTCGAAGGAGTCGCGCGCAATTTTGCGCGACTCCACGAAACGCTTGGTCTGTTCGATGATTTTCTCGTCATGCGTGGCTATAGCCGGATATACGCCCGATTCGAGCAAAAGGTTCGCCAAATCGACGAAGTTGCGGTCCACGTCCGCCTTGTTCTGGAAGGCTACCGCAGGCGGCTCCAGATAAGCGCCCTTGCATAAGCGCACCCGAATTCCGCGCGCGCACAACATCTCCACATCCTGGCGGCTGCGATGCAGGTAAGCCTGTATGACGGTGCCGGTAGCCTGGTAGCGTTCGTGAAGATCGACCACCAGGTCGAGCGTGCGGCTGGTATATTCGCTCGATTCCATGTCCACGCGCACGAAGTTGCCCTGGGTGGCCGCTTGGCGCACCAACGCCTCGACGTTGGCCCGGCAGGCATCCAGTGAGAGGTCCATGCCGAACTGCGTCAGTTTCAGCGAAACGTTGCCGTTGATGTAGAGCTTGCCGATTTCGCATAGCGCCCGCATATAGGCATCGCGGGAAGCGGCCGCTTCTTCGAGCGAGGTGACGTTTTCGCCCAGGTGATCGAGGGTGACGGCGATACCCTCTTCGTTAATCCGCTGGCAGGTGGCGAGGGCGTCCGGCAGATTGTCTCCCGCCACGAAACGCGCCGAGAAGCGACGCGCCCAGCCGGATGTTTCCATCCATTTTCGCAGATGCTTCTGACGCGAGAGAAAGAGGAAGAACGTGCGCATATGCTCCTTTAGCGCCGCTGCTTTGTGAGGCGGGTCTGGAGACCCGCCGCAGACCTGGAGGTCTGCCCCACTTCCTGCAGGCGCCGCTCGAGGAAACGCCGTTCGCTGTCGTTGGCCGCCAGTTCCAGCGCGCGCCGGTAGCTGCGGGCGGCTTCGTCCGGTGCGCCCGCACGGCGCAGCAGATCGGCGCGCGTGGCATGGAACAAGTGATAGTTGTCCAACTCACCGGCGGCAGCCAACCGGTTGACGATTTCGAGCGCCGCCCGCGGTCCGCTGGCCATGGCAACGGCTACGGCGCGGTTGAGCGAGACGACCGGCGAAGGTTGGAGGCGCTCCAGAAGATCGTACAGGCGCACGATCTGCGGCCAGTCGGTATCTTCCGCGCGAGCCGCCTGGCAGTGCAGGGCGGAAATGGCCGCCTGGATCGCGAACGGCGCAGGCCCGCCGGCGAAAGCCTCCTCAACCAACGGCAGGGCCTCCGTGATTTGCGGGCGGTTCCATCGGCTGCGATCCTGCTCTTCGAGCACCACCAGATTTCCGGCTTCGTCCATGCGCGCATCGCGCCGCGCATCGTGCAGCAGCATCAGGGCCAACAGCGCGGTGGCTTCGGCGGGAGGCTGCGGCGCCATCAGAGTCCGCACCAGGCGTCCCAGCCGGATGGCTTCGGCGCACAGATCGGTGCGCACCAGGGGACCGCCGCGCGTGGCGGCATAGCCTTCGTTGAAGACCAGGTAAATGACCGTGAGCACGGCTTCAATTCGCGCGGCCATGTCGGCGGTCTGGGGCACGGCGTAGGGAATACCGGCGTCGCGAATCTTGCGCTTGGCGCGCACCAGGCGCTGCGCCATAGTGGCGACGGGCACCAGGAAGGCGCGCGCGATCTCGTCGGTCTCGAGGCCGCACAGGGTACGCAGCGTTAAGGCGACCTGGGCGTCCGGCGCCAGGGCGGGATGGCAGCAGGTGAAGATCAGACGAAGCCGGTCGTCGGGAATCTCTTCGGTGTCGTAGTCCGGCTCCGCGACGGTGGGCGCGAAGCCATCGGCGGCGTACGATTCCAGTTTTTCCTTGAACAGAGCCCGGCGCCGTATTCTGTCGATAGCCTTGTGGCGAGCCGTTTGAATGATCCACGCGCGCGGGAGATCGGGAACGCCGGACACCGGCCACTGGTCGACGGCCGCGGCGAAAGCCTCCTGCGCACACTCCTCGGCCAGGTCGAAATCGCGGGTCATACCAATCAGGGTGGCGACAATGCGGCCCCAATCGGAACGATAGACCGCATCGACGGCCTGCGCGGCGTCAGCGGCCATGAATCAATTATATTGATTTTTGGGTCCCGGATGTCGATCCTGATGTCGATGATGGCGGGCGCCGTTCGACATAGCTGTGGAGCCACGCGGATATGAGATATATGCTGCTGATTTACGGGGATGAACAGGCCTGGACCGAGCCGGAGCGGCAGGCGTGTTATGTGGAATCGACCGCGATTGCGCATAAGCTTAAAGAAAACGGCCAGTTTCTGGCATCGGCTCCGCTGCAGCCGGTGTCGACGGCCACCAGCGTTCAGGTGCGGGATGCCAAGCGGATCGTCATGGATGGTCCGTTCGCGGAGACGCGCGAACAACTGGGTGGCTATTATTTGATCGACGCGAGGGATTTGGATGAGGCGATCGCCGTCGCGGCGAGCATTCCAGGGGCGCGCAAGGGGACGGTGGAGATCCGGCCGGTGGTGGAGTTGGAGGGATTGCCTGAAATGGCTGAAAGGGTGAAAGGATGAGCAGCGTACGGGTTTTGGTCGGCACACGGAAGGGCGCGTTTGTTTTGACGGCGGACGGTAAGCGCGCACAGTGGGAGGTCAGCGGTCCGCATTTCGGCGGTTGGGAGATTTATCACGTGAAGGGTTCGCCGGCCGATCCGAATCGTATTTATGCGTCGCAATCGAGCGGCTGGTTCGGGCAGTTAATCCAGCGCTCGAACGATGGCGGGCAAACTTGGGCGCCGGTGGGGAACAAGTTCGTTTACGATGGCGTCACCGGGACGCACCAGTGGTATGACGGGACGGCGCACCCGTGGGAGTTCAAACGCGTCTGGCATCTGGAGCCGTCGCTCACCGATCCCGATACCGTGTACGCCGGAGTGGAAGACGCTGCGCTGTTTCAGACGACCGACGGCGGCGTGACGTGGCACGAACTGTCCGCACTGCGGGGCCACGGCTCCGGTCCGCGCTGGCAGCCGGGCGCCGGCGGCATGTGCCTGCACACCATCATCCTCGATCCGGTCGATCCGCAGCGTATTTACATTGCCATATCAGCGGCCGGCGCCTTCCGCACCGACGACGGCGGCCAGACGTGGCGGCCGATCAACCGCGGTTTGTACTCACAGTACATTCCGGAACCCACCGCCGAGGTGGGCCACTGCGTGCACCACGTCGCCATGCACCCGTCACGTCCGGACGTGCTGTTCATGCAGAAGCATTGGGATGTGATGCGCAGCGGGGACGGCGGCGAGTCGTGGCAGGAGATCAGCGGCAACCTGCCTGTGGACTTCGGCTTCGCGATCGATGTGCATGCGCATGAGCCGGACACGGTTTACGTGGTGCCGATCAAGAGCGATTCGGAGCATTATCCGCCGGAAGGCAAACTGCGCGTGTACCGCAGCCGCACCGGCGGCAACGAGTGGGAGCCGCTGACACAAGGTCTGCCGCAGAGCGACTGCTACGTGAACGTGCTGCGGGACGCCATGGCCGTCGATACGCTCGATTCGTGCGGTGTGTATTTTGGGACGACCGGCGGACAGGTTTACGCGTCTGCCGATGCGGGCGATCATTGGGCGCCCATCGTGCGCGATTTGCCGGCCGTGCTTTCGGTGGAGGTGCAGACGCTCGCATGATCCGCGTGGTGCTTCCGGCGCATTTGCGCAACCTGGCGGGGGTGAGCGGTGAGGTGCGCCTCGAGGTGGCGGGCGCGGTCACGCAGCGGTCGATTTTGGATGAGCTGGAGGCCCGCTATCCGATGCTGCGCGGCACACTGCGCGATCAGGTGACACTGCAGCGGCGGCCGTTCGTGCGGTTCTTTGCCTGCGAGGAGGACCTTTCGCATGAGGCGCCGGACGCTGCGCTGCCGGACGCGGTTGCGTCGGGGGCCGAGCCGTTTTTGGTTGTGGGGGCTATCGCCGGGGGACGCTAATAGAAGGGGCCCGAGGCCGGCGTGGACGCCGGCCGCAGGACTGGAGTCCTGCCCCACAGTTTCTATTCGGTTTTCGCGGTTTGCAACTTGGCGATTACGGTATCGGCCCACTGGGCATCGGAGGCATCGTAGCCCAACTGACTCCAGCGCCATGCTCCCTTCGGATCGAGGATCCAGTTTTGCGGAATGGCGACGGAATCGAGCACCGACAACACAAAACTGTACGCCGGGAGCACCGGGAAGGTGAAGCCTTTCTCCTTCAGGAAGGGCGCCACCAAGCCGAGATCCTCATCGAAATTGAAAGTCACAATCTGGACGTCGGGCCGGTCCTTCAGCTTCTCGTAGAGCTTCTGCAGGTGCGGCAGCTCCATGTTACAGGGACCGCACCAGGTGGCCCATACGTTGATCAGCACGGCTTTGCCTTCGAGATTTTTTAAGCGCCAGGTTTTCCCGCTGAGATCGGCCAGTTCGAAGGCAGGCATGGTTTTGGTGGCCTTCTCCCAGCGGCCCTCGGCGAGCTCCTGCGTCTTTCCGGCGGGCGGCGTCTTCCAGATATTCCAGGCCACCTCGCTGCCGCCGGTATCGTTCCACACGGCGCGCGCTTCTTGGATCAGGTCGTCCTGGAGGCGGCCACGGTAGAACTGCGGAGTCTGTTCCCTGGTGAAGAGGGCCTGCTCATAGAAGGTCAGGGCATCCGCTTTGCGGCTTTCGAGGGCTGCCAGCCGGGCGCGATTCAGCCAGTAGCCCGAAAGCATCTTGGCGTCGGTGGGCGGCGGCCCATCGATCGAAGCTTTCAAGCTCTCCGCTTCCGCAGGTTTCGCCGCGAGTTTGGCCGCGCGTAGAATGATCCCGGCCAGTTCCTGGTCCACATAAGTGTCCTGCTCCTGCTGCTCCTTGGCTTCGTCCGCCGTGCGGTTGTCATTAGTACCGTGCGCGCGGCCTACGGCGATCCACTTCTGGGCTACGCGGGCGAGTTGAATGGCGCGCTCGGGCTGCCATTTGTGCTCCGCCAGGAAAGACGCGGCCGAAAGGTAATTCCACGAACCAGGCGCGTTGTAATCGGTGACCTCCGCCAGATAGTCATTGAAGGCGCGCAGGCCTTCACTTTCGGATATGTCGGGATCGTTAGAGACGGCGTAGAACCAGTACATATGCTGCAGGCCGCGGTCCTCGGTGAACTGGGCCATCCAAGTCTTGAGCGCGGCGTAGTATTCGGCGTTGTACTCTTTCCAGGCCGCTACGTCTTTCTGGTCTTCGGGTTCCTTGTGAATCTTCTTCCACCGGTCGTAGACGATGCCGTAAGCTTCCCCGGAATGCGGAAATGCCTTGATGACCCGGTCTTCCATGGCAGTCACGGTTTCCGCAGTAGCGCCGCTTTGCTTGTAGCCATCTCGCAGGAGGATCAGCCAGCCCGCATCGGGGGACGGGTTCGCGGATTCGAGCCGCTGCAAATCAGACGCCACCTGCTTGCGCAAGGCATCATGCTCTTGCGGGGGATGCGTGCGGAATTCCATGCCCCATAGCGTGGCGTACTCCTGGAGGCGTTTCGGATCGGTTTCTTTGGCGAGCCGCGCGCGCAAGGCGGCGGCCACGTGCGCTTGGGTTTCAGGAGTGCCGGCGCGGCTCAAGATCCACTGCGCGCTTCGGTCAGTGGACGATGGGCACGCCGTGAAGAATGCGGTGATTTCGATAGCGGCTTTTTTCTTGTTGGCGAGCTTTCCGGAGGCGTGAATGTTGGCCAGCATCAGGTCAGGCCAGGCGAAGTCAGGCGCCTTGGATTTGGCTTGTTCCAGCAACTGAATGGCGCGGGGAGTGTCCTTGCCGTTCAGTACCGTGGCCGCGAGGTACAGGGCCAGTGGATCGTCCGGGTGCTGCTCGGCCTGTTTCACATAAGTGTCGACCACGGCGGGATAGGCCTCGGGGTCCATCCAGCTAATATCACGGATGAAGCGGCGATGGGGTTCGAGCTCGCGCGGGTATTTGGCGATCAGATCGCCGAGCACCTGGCGTTCGAGCGGCTCCTGATCGGAGTTTTTCATGTCGGCGGTGACTTTCTCGCCGAGCTTGTCTTCGAGGACCTGACGGATTTCCGGCGGGGCTTCACAGCCGGGAACGGTGAGTTTGGATTGGGCGAAGAGCGCCGGGCTAGCGGCGAGCAGTAGGGGGACGAAGATGCGCATGGGGGACCTCCTTGTCTTGTAGTGTACAACGGACGGGGGCTACGGACCGGGGGAATGTTGGCTTTGGATTGGGAGATTTTTGTTGAAAACACAGGGCTTCTTGGGTTCGTATGGTAATTCGTTGGATGCGGATACTGTGATTCGGGGGATTGGACAGTCCCTGCGAGGCCCTGCGAGATAAGGTTAGCACGGGAGGTGGCGGGGCTGAAGCCCCGCGCCGGCTAAAGCCCGCCCTCCAAAGTTTGTAATGCAATAGGGCAGTTGTGTCCCATCGGCGGACACTGGTTTGAGGCGGAGGACTGTGGTGCCGTGCAGGGCGGCGCGGCCACTCGCGTGCTGATTGTATGGACCTCAAATTCGCTTTGCGATCGTTGCGCAAGAACCTGGGCTTCACGCTTCTGGCGGTGATGGTGATGGCGCTGGGTATCGGCGCCAATACCGCGGTATTCAGCGTGGTGAATGCGGTGCTGCTGAAGCCGCTGGCGTATCACGATCCCGACCGCATTGTTACGCTGGCATCGCTTTGGCGGAAGAGCGGCTTCGGCGGACAGGTATCCGCGCCCGATTTTCACGACTGGCACAACCAGAGCACGGCCTTCGCGGCCATGGCTTATTACGGTGACGATTCGACGGCCGTAATGTCGGGCGCGTCGGCCGAGTACGCGCACGTGGCCGAAGTAACGCCGGAGTTTTTCCAGGTGTTCGGCGTGGAGCCGGTGGCGGGCCGGCTGTTCTCGCGCGAGGAACTCACGCCGGGCGGGGCGGGTGCGGTGCTGATCAGCTATTCATATTGGCAGAGTCACTTCGGCGCGAATACCAGCGGCCTGGGACGGCCGGTGCGCATGCTGGGCAAAAGTTTCAACATTGCCGGAGTGCTGCCGCCGCGGTTCCACTTCCCCAAGGACACCGACGTTTGGATGCCGGCGAACGTAGTGTTCGGTGAGACGAATTCGCGATCCGCGCATAATTACCTGGTGGTGGGGCGGCTGAAGCCGAACGTCAGCCTGGAGCAGGCGCAGGCGCAGATGACGGCCATCGGCGCGCGCCTGGAACGGCAATACCCGGACAGCAACACGGGCAAGTCGGTGGCCGTGACGCGCATGCGGGACGCGATGGTCGAGAACGTGAAGCTGACGCTTTACCTGCTGCTGGGGGCGGTGGCGCTGGTGCTGCTGATTGCCTGCGCGAACGTGGCGAACCTACTGCTGGCGAAGTCCACCGTGCGCACGCGGGAGATCGCCATCCGGGCGGCGGTGGGCGCCAGCCGCGGGCGCATTGTGCGGCAATTGATTACGGAAAGCATGGTGCTGGCGGTGATTGCGGGCGCGGCGGGGCTGCTGCTGGCCAAGTGGGGATCCGATGCGTTAGTGGCGCTGGCGCCCGGCAATGTGCCGCGCCTGGCGGAAAGCGGAATTGACGGCTGGGTGCTGGCATTCGCACTGGGGATTTCGATGGCGGCCAGCTTGTTGTTCGGGTTGGCGCCGGCACTGCAGATATCGCGCGTGGATTTGAACGAAGCCCTGAAGCAAGGCGCGACCAGGGCGATGGGGGGCGGCAAAGCGGGCCGCATGCGCGCGGCATTGGTGGTGTTGGAGGTGGCGCTATCGGTGGTGCTGTTGAGCGGCGCGGGCCTGCTGATCCGCAGTTTTGCGGCGCTGCAGCATGTGGCGCTGGGCTTTCGCCCGGAGCACGTGCTGGTAGTGGAATCGAGCGTGCCGGCGTCGGATGAGGAGAGTGCGCGGCGGGCGACGCGCTTCTACAAAGATCTGCTGGCGGACCTGACGACGCTGCCGGGCATATCCGCGGTGGGAGCTACGCGCAATCCACCGGGCGTGGTGTTTTCCGAAGGCAGCTACTTCATCGACCACCGGGGCGCGTTCACTACCGGCACACCGCAGGCGGTGTTCTCGGTGATGACGCCGGGCGCACTGGCCGCGCTGGGAATTCCGCTGAAACGGGGGCGCGATTTCAGCGCCGGCGACACGTTCGACGCGCCATTTACGGCGTTGATCAACGAAGCGCTGGCGCGCAAGTCGTTCCCCGGCCAGGACCCGGTGGGACGCACGATTTATTGCGGGTTCGATACCGATAAAGGCATGCGGGTCGTGGGTGTGGTGGGCGATGTCCGGCAATATGGACCGGCGGCCGAACCTTGGCCGGAAATCATTATGCCGTACGAACAGCATCCGCAGCCTTCCACGGCTTTGAACATCGTAGTGCGCGCGGCGGCGGGCGGGAATGCCCTTTGGGGACCGATCCAGGGCAAAGTGCGGGAGCACTCGGCAGAGGTGCCGGTGAAGTTGACCAGCATGGATGAACTGCTGGCGGAGAATACGGCGGCGCCGCGGTTCCGCACTTTGTTGATGGCGATCTTCGCGGGAGTGGCGGTGTGCCTGGCGATGGCGGGTGTTTACGGGGTGGTGGCGTTCACGGTAGGTCAGCGCGCGAGCGAGATTGGCCTGCGCATGGCGTTGGGGGCGCGCACCAGCGACGTACTGCGGCTGATTTTGCGGCGCGGGATGTTGTTGACCGGGATCGGGCTGGCGTTAGGTCTGATTGCGGCAGTGGCGGCGACGCGGCTGGTGGCCAGCATGCTGTTCGAGGTGAAAGCCAGCGATCCGGCGACGTACATCGGGGTGGCGGTGGTGCTGGGGACGGTGTCGATGGCGGCCAGCTACATTCCGGCACGGCGGGCGGCGCGGGCGGATCCGGTTATGGCGTTACGGCATGAGTGATGGGGCCAAAACCGCTCCCTCTGTTCCCCAGCCTGGCTCTTCGCGTCAGGCTTGGCTTGCACGTCGGACCAGTCTTCTTTTTCGCTAATCAGAAGATGTTGCACTCCGCGGGCGCGGCGCGAGAATCTCATAAGCGGCGTTGATCTCCTTCATCCTGGTATCAGCGAGCACCTGAAATTCTGGAGCCAAGCCGACAACTTTGTCGGGATGGTACATTTGCGCGAGATGCCGGTACGCCGCAGAGATTTCAAAATCAGTTACTTGATCGCTCCCGCCCAGCACCTTGCGTGCCCGATCCTTCGCGCCCGAATCCGGAGGTGCGACTCGGTTTCGCGGCGGCTCCTGTTGTCCTGTTGCGCCAGGTCGGTCCTCGAACGTACGCCAGCAGTTCGCATACGCGATGCTCTGTTGAAGACTCGACGTTTGCATAGAATATTCAGTCCTCTCGACGAGGTAAGCACCAAGACGCCGTATTGCAGAATGGGTAGCTGGGCGTTGTTGTTGAATCGCCTGTCAGGACCGCCATTTTTATTGACGTATCGCCACGTGCGACCGACCACGGTTGCGTCCGCCGCGAGGTACCCGTTTTCAATGAACCTCGTTGAACTCTGCTGTACTCGAAAGTCGTCGTACGAAACACCGCCGAAGCGGCCGTCCTTGAAGAGCAATATCAGGTCCGGCATGAAGAATAAGCGAAATTCGCAGGTCTTGATGCACGGCACGGGAACATTCGTCTCAACACGCGGGGGGAAGGAATTGTCAATCGTTATCAACCGCCGCCGCACGAGCGAGGAGGCCGCAGCGTGACGCTTCCAGTCTGAGGTTGCTGTGTCCGCATCAATTCGCCAGATTCGCTCCGACTTTGACAAATGGGTCAGAGCCTGCTGCACCGTGCTGAATTTCTGGCGTTGCGTTTCGTCCAGCTCGTAAAATAACCGGGAAGTTCGCTTTGCGGCGTTCTGCCTATGGGCGATGCCTCCGACTACGAACAAGCCAATACCGCCCAGGAGTAGAGCCGCCCCGAAGTATCTACCAGTCCTTTGCGCGGCCTCGGCATTTTGCCTTGCGTGGGCAATCTTCTGGGGTAATTGCTCTTCTAACGCTCGTGCCCGACCATCCAATTGCAACTCGGGCTTCCTTCGCTTCTGCTGCTTTTGGCTTCCAGGGTGAGGTTTTTGCTTCGGTCCGCCTGCGACATCCACCGAAGGTGGCGACGTCCGCTTGACCTTGATTCTGTCCAGCAAAAGTTTGGCCGTCTCAGGCCGCATAGGAACATCCGCGGAGTACTTGTAGCCGATAATCGTCCATCCGACATCAGAAGGTGTCGCGCATTGTGCCACGTGCGTAGGGCCTTTCCCTGGCTTTTCAAGGATGTTACGCATTGCCTCCTCATACGCTTGTACACAGCCGTTCGGGACGAAGACAACGCTTACTTTTTCAGCACTGTAGTACGCCGTGCCCACCGGCACCGCACTGAGTTCGGTGGAGAGCACCGAGTCTGGTTCACCGTAACGCTCCAGGAGCATTGGGTACTCGTCTACCGTGTTACCTTTACGCTCGACGCTCAGTGGAGACGTCGCGTCCGGAAGGGCTAGCATTTCGTCTGGTGAGATCTGAGCGAATATTTCGTCTGGCGAGGTCTGAATTGACGAAAGCATCACCACACCCCCTATGGAGAAGAGTGCTGCGGCGATCGCGTAAAATACCCAAGCAGGATTGAACATCTCCGCGCGTTCGTTCAGCCTGCCGATTAGTACCTCGCTGGAGCTATCCACGAGATCTGATACGTCGGCCGTAACGATCTCATCCGATGGAGGGGCGGTTGGCGCCGCGGCAGGCGAAACGGAGGGGCCGGCCGAACCGCTGCCACGCCCTGAAAGTGCCTCGCGATAATAAAAGCCATGGCTGCCAACCGTAACGTACGTTGTACCGAGGGGCGTCATCGTGAGGCGCGCAGCCTTGACCCCGAATGAGGTCCCCACACCCGATTTAGACAAATTCAGGCGGACTGGTCCAAGGCTCAAACTCCTGCGAAAAAAGAAGGCCTAGCCCGGCGGTTGGCGGCTTGGTTTGGTTTTATCTGTTTCTATAGTAGGACGTTCCGCCGTGCGATAGCCGATCACCAAAAGTTGTAGTTGTCGTAGAACAGCTCGTGGGCCGCGGGAAAGCTTTTGCGCAGCGCAGCGCGGACCTCGCGGATCTGCCGCGCAGGGCAGTGTGCGGCAATGCTCTACTTTATCAAGCACTGCTCTGGCACAATTGGGAGGAGGGTCCCATGACTGCTGCTTACGACGCCATCATCATCGGAACAGGACAGGCCGGCCCGTCTCTCGCGGGACGCCTGGCGAAAGCCGGGATGAAAGTCGCCATCGTCGAGCGCAAGTTGTTTGGCGGAACCTGCGTCAATACGGGCTGTATCCCAACCAAGACGATGGTGGCCAGCGCTTACGCGGCACACATGGTCAGCCGCGCGGCTGATTTCGGTGTAGAAACGGGCGGAGGCTGGACCGTCGATATGCGGCGCGTGAAGGCCCGTAAGGACGCCATATCGGAGAAGTCGCGAACCAGCGTCGAATCGTGGCTGAAGCACATGGATAACTGCACGGTGTATGAAGGCCAGGCCCGCTTCGAATCGCCTAAAGAGGTCAGCGTGGGACCTACGCGGCTCTCGAGCAACCGGATCTTTATCAACGTGGGCGGACGCGCAGTCGTGCCGGAGATGCCCGGCCTCGATCAGGTGGCGTATCTCACCAACAGCTCCATGATGCAGGTAGACTTCCTGCCGGAGCACCTGATCATTGTCGGTGGCAGCTATGTCGGCCTGGAGTTCGGGCAGATGTTCCGGCGCTTCGGTAGCCAGGTGACGATTCTCGAAATGGGACCGCGCCTGGTGCATCGCGAAGACGAAGATATCTCCGCCGCGATCTACGATATACTGGCCGCGGAGGGAATCGGCATCCGCCTGAACGCCAAGTGCATCGGCTTTTCGAAGCGAGGCGAGGCCACCATCGCGCACGCGGACTGCGCCGTCGGCTCGCCCGAGATCAGCGGCTCGCATGTGCTGCTGGCCGTGGGCAGGCGCTCGAATACCAGCGACCTTGGTTTGGACGCGGCCGGCGTGGCGGTGGATGCGCACGGCAACATCCTGGTCGACGACCAGTTGCGCACCAGCACGCCGGGCATCTGGGCGCTGGGCGACTGCAACGGCAAGGGCGGATTCACGCACACCTCGTATAACGATTTCGAAATTGTGGCGGCGAACCTGCTCGACAACGATCCGCGCCGCGTGAGCGATCGCATCCTGGCATATGGGCTGTACATCGACCCGCCGCTGGGCCGCGCCGGCATGACCGAGGCGGAAGTCCGCCAAAGCGGCCGGCGGGCGCTGATGGGACAACGTCCCATGACCAAAGTTGGACGGGCCGTCGAGAAAGGCGAGTCTCAGGGGTTCATGAAGATCTTGGTGGATGCGGAGTCGAAGCTGATTTTGGGAGCTGCGATTCTGGGTACGGGCGGCGATGAGGCCATACATTCGATTTTGGACGTGATGTACGCGAAAGCGCCGTACACCACAATACAGAGGGCCGTCCACATCCATCCCACGGTTTCCGAGCTGATTCCGACCATGCTGGGAGACTTGCAGCCGCTGGTCGAAGCCGGCAAGTAAGCGGCAGTACAATAGGCGAACTCGAGGGCAAGGATGTCTACATACGTTCTGGCGTTTTTGATTGGCGTGGTTGCCGGACTGCGTGCGCTCACGCCACTCGCGGCGGCAAGCTGGGCCGCTCGTTTCGGATGGCTGCACCTGGAGAACACCTGGCTGGCGTTTCTGGGCTACGCGGCCACGCCGTATATTATCAGCGTGCTGGCGATTGGGGAGTTGATTAGCGATAAGCTGCCGAAAACGCCCAGCCGCAAAGCGCCCCCTGGGTTCATCGCACGTATCGTGACTGGATCATTGTGCGGCGCAGCAATCGGCGCGGCCAGTCAGTTGCTTTTTGGTGGTCTGGTCGCTGGCGCTCTGGGTGCGGTCGCGGGTACGCTGGGCGGCTACGAGTTTCGTTCCCGGCTGGTGAGGGCGATTGGCGGGAAGGACCTTCCGATTGCGCTGCTGGAGGACGTGATTGCGATCGGCAGTGCGTTCCTGATCGTTTCGCGATGAAGGCTAAAATACCCGCCGCTTGAGCCGCTCCAGCGTGAACTTGGCGGTATCGGCCACCGCCATTACGGCCATCACACCGGCCTGCACCGGGTCGCTCACTACCAGGTCAGCCGCATCCGGTACGCTGCCGGCCATGTTCAGACTGATCACCAGCAGACCTTCCTGGCGCACTTCGCGCACGGCCTGCTCAATCTCGCCACCCATCAACGATCCCGCCAGCACCAGCGCCTTGGCTCTGGGCAGCCGGGCGACGGCGCGCACGGCGTCCGCCAGCGCGCGCTCTCCAACCAGCGGAATGGTATCGACCGAGATATGTTCGCCCCGAATATTATGACGGTCCGCTTCCGACACCGCGCCGATGGCCACCTGCCCCACCTGTGCGCCTCCCCCCATGATGATGATGCGCTTGCCGTAAATCTTCTGCAGCGTCTCCACCACCTCGACCGTGCGCACCACGGCCAATACGCGCAGATCGGCGGCCATCTCTTCCGCGGATCCGGGCAAGGCAATCTCGAAGTAAATGCGCGCTTCGGCGGCCGCCTGTTCGATGATTTCGACTGAAGTGATATCGCCGCGATGCCGCGCGATCACGCCGGTCAATTCGTGCAGGACGCCCAAGCCGGCATCGGCATGGATCATCAGCCCGATATTTTCGTTTGCCATTGGTAGCGTTAAGTAAATCTTACCGCTCGGCCGGCTGCAATCCCTTCTTGCTTGGGCCCCGCGGCAAATGGATGCGCAGCACCCGTTCGCGGTGACGTTCTTCTTCCAGGCTCCGCGTGCGCGCGCGCAGCAGATCGCTCAACGCCACCATACCCACCAGCTTGCGCTCCTGCTCGTTGTTTACGACTGGAAAGCGCGTGAGGCCGGTGTCCGACATCCGATATACCACCACGCGCAGCGGTTCATCGGCATAAGCCACTACCGGCTCGCGTGGCGCAGCCTCGGCGCCGCCCTGGGCGCTGCGCTCGAGATCCCGTCGCGTGAGAACGCCGACCACCCGCCGGTCGCCGTCGACCACGGGATAGAGGTGCTGCCCCTGGCGCATGGTGTGGTCCGTACGGAGCGTTTGCGCCAACTCGGGACCGGCCAGCCGCGCGGGAATCGCCGCCACGTTGGTGCGCATGACCTCGCGCACGAACAGAATTTCGAGCGGATCGACGGCGTATTCGCGGCTCAAATGATAGCCGCGCCGGGCCACCTTTTCGGTCAGGATGGAACGGCGCAGAGTGAGTACGGTGAACGCGTGCGCAATGGTCACAGCCAGCAGCAAGGGCAGCAGCATGTTCACATCGTGCGTCAGCTCCAGCGCGAAGATCACGCCGGTGAACGGCGACCGCATGGTGCCGCCCAGTATCGCGCCCATGCTGACCAGCGGCCAGAATCCCACGCCCTCATGCGGCAGAAACATGGCCTCGATGCCGCCCAGCGCGCCGCCCATCATCAGCAAGGGCGCCAGCACGCCGCCTGAGGTCCCCGATCCCAACGAGACCGCCCAGATCACCGATTTCACCACCAGTATCCCCACGATCATTTTCGTGGGCACATCGCCCTGGAGCAGCGCACCGATGGTGTCGTAGCCTACGCCGAGCGCTTGCGGGAAGATCAGCCCGCCCAGTCCGATGACCAGGCCGCCCAGAGCCGGCCACCACATCCAATGAATGGGCAGCAGGCGGAAAGCATCTTCCGCGGCGTAGACTGCCAGCGTGAGCAGCGCGGATAGCCCGCCGGCGGCCAAGCCCACCAATACGCATGCGAGCAGTCCGGATGGGCCGATAAACACGGGATGCGCGGGCACGGGGAACAAGGGGCCCAGGCCGATGATGTAACGGCGGGCGGCGGCGGCCGTGACACTGGCCAGCGCCACCGGCACGAAACTGCGGGGCTTCCATTCGAACAGCAACAACTCCACCGCCAGCAGCACGGACGCGACCGGCGCGGCAAACGTGGCCGCCATGCCGCCCGCGGCGCCCGCCACCAGCAGCGTCTTGCGCTCGTTGCTGGTGAGATGGAAGAGTTGGGCGATCATGGACCCGACTGCGCCGCCGGTCATGATGATAGGTCCTTCGGCGCCGAACGGACCACCTGTCCCGATGGAAAGCGCAGAGGACAGCGGCTTCAGCAGCGCCACCTTCGGTTCGATGCGGCTGCCGCCGATCAGGATGGCTTCGATGGCTTCGGGAATGCCGTGGCCGCGAATGCGCTCCGAACCGTAGCGCGCCATGATGCCGATGATGAGAGCGCCCACCACCGGAACCAGGATCTCCCACCAGCCCAGGTGATTTCCGGCCGGGGAGACCAGCGCGGCGCTCCAGCGTCCGAAGAAAAATAGGTTAGTGAACAGGCCGATCAATTTCAGCAAGCCGAGCGCCACGAACGCGCTGATCAAACCGATGCCCGTGGCCATCGCGGAGATCAGGATCATGCGAGGTGTGCATGTGAAGTCGCCTAGCTTGTTATGCATTTTGTTGGTGGGACAGAATCGCCTGCAGCGCCGCCGTCAGCGCGCTGCCCGCGGCGCCCAGTTCGGCGCGATGTTCCAGCGAGAGCTTGCGCAACACGGTTTCGCCCTGGGGTGTCAGGCGGACGCAGACCTGCCGCCGGTCGGCCGCCGCGCGGGTGCGCCGGACCGACCCGCTCTCCGCCAGCCGGTCGATAAGCCCCACCACGCTATGATGGCGAAGCTGTAGCCGCTCGGCTAACTGGCCCACGGTGGGCTCGCCGGTGTGCGCTTTGACGGCCAGGAGCAACTGATGCTGCGCGGGTTCGAGTCCGGCACGCCGGGCCGCCTGCTCGCTGAAACGCAGGAAGCGGCGGATCTGGTAGCGCAATTCGGCCAAGGCCTGGTAATCGGCTGCGTTTAACGCCGGCGTGGGCACGTTCCTCCTTATAAATATATCGTACCACGATATGTTTGAAAGGTTGGACGCGTGCCCTTTGCTTTAACTGGCCGACGTGGACGTCGGCCGCAGGACTGGAGTCCTGCCCCACATTTGTGCACTGCGCTACGGCTACTTCACTGGAAAGGTGACGGAACCGACGGCGTTCGTGTTCTGATCGAGAAGAATGATGCGGACTTGCTGCACGGCCTCGGTAGTAGGGTGGTCCTGCGCGATGGGGAGCCCCTCCTTCATAACCATCTTGTACTGGTCCGCCGTCAATTCAGGATTCAGGTTCAACACGACCGGCTGGCCCAGCGGGGCAGAGGCACTGCGATCGGAGATCAGCAAATAAAGGGCACCCGTATACTTGCCGCCTTGCTCGCGAAGCATCAGGTCCGTCGGATCGATACGGATGTCCATATGCACGCCGTTCTTGCCTCCCTCGAGCGGCGCGAACTTGGTGCGCAGGCCGATCTCGGCAAGGTCCGTGGGGCTCTGATAGGCCGCCATCAAAACTGCCTTCATTCTCTCCGCGGGCGGCCTGGCATCCTGTAGCGCGTAATAACGCTCCCTAACCTGCAGCTTGACTCCGCTCCGTTCGCAGGCGATGTGGATCCGGTGCCATTTATTGTTCCAGTTCTCCGCCGACGGCGCGTACGCAATCTCGAAAGCATTCGCGTCGTCGGTGGCCACCTGCTTCAACACGGCACGAATGTCCTGCCGGAAGTAGGCGTGGCCGCCAGTCATCAGGGCCATTTGCGCGAGGTCCAGGGCAGGATCGGTGCCCTGGGCAGATTGCGCGTTTTGTGGCGCCGCATCGCCCATCGGGTTGTTGGTGTTTGAGCTTGCGCTGGTGGGACCCGGTGTATCCATGTGCATGATCGGATTCAGCGTTGTGCCGAGATCCCGGCTATACGAAAGCGGATTCACTGCGACGTTGGTTTGCGCCAGGGTCACGGCCAGGTGGGGAACGTAAAGAGCGCAATCCACCCAATCCCCGTTGCACGGCAGCTTGGGGTTGTAGACGTTCTGCATGCCGTCCGTAATCCAGACGATGTCCCTGCGGCCCGGAAACGCGGCCAGTTGGGTCGAGAGCACCTCGAGTTGGTGGAAGGTCTTCTTTACCTGATCCTCCTGGCCCAAGTGCACTGGCCGGCCGTGGCTGGCCGCCTTCATGGCAGCGTCAAGAACCGGCACGA
Organism: Bryobacterales bacterium; assembly: GCA_963818855.1. Classification (GTDB taxonomy): domain Bacteria; phylum Acidobacteriota; class Terriglobia; order Bryobacterales; family Bryobacteraceae; genus Bog-159. The sequence continues at coordinate 317,223 of CAWFUH010000006.1, forward strand.
CGTCGTGCGGCCAGGTGGCATCGGCGGGGGACTTGGGTCCTAAAGCATGAATCGGAACCAACTCGCCCTCCAGATTGAAAATGTAGAAGTATACGTTGTCACCCGACTCGAGCTGCGGCAGCGATTTATCCAAGGTCTTCCAGTTCTCCAGCCGGTCGGGCTGATTTTCATTCATCATGTCGAACATGATGACGGTCGTGTGCGGTGTCACGCCGCTGGGCCGGTTGGAGCGCTCCAGCGGCGCAAGTGGGGCGGCCGCCCCACTCGCGGGCTTGCGGAAGAAGAAGATGGTCTCTGGGCTACTTTCGTCGACGATCTTGAAATCTGCCGCTGTCAGATCGGTGACCGGTTGGCCGCCGGCATCGAGTGCCACGGGGTAAAGATGCATCAGAACCGGCGGCCCGGCATCCTGTGCCAGAAGCGCGGACGCGGCGGTCACGGCCAGGCTGCAAAGGAGTGTCTTCAATTTCGACATATGGACACCACAGTGTACCTCTGGACGTGTGGTGGGTGGTGGGCAATTGGGCAGGTTGTGGGTGGTGGGTGGTGGGTTGTGGGCAGGATCCCTACCACCCACAACCTGCAACCCACCACCCTTATTGCCATCCGTTGTCTCCGCGTAGCGGCACGAAGCGGCAGAAAGTCACCACGCGTTCGCGGATGACGCCGTTCGCTTTGGCGATGACTCGCAGTTCCTGGTCGTAGCGGCTGCCCACCGGGATCACCAACCGTCCGGGGTCGCCCAGTTGCGCCAGCAAAGGTTCCGGTATATCCGGTGCGGCGGCAGCTACGGAAATGCCCGCATAAGGTGCGGCCTGGGGCCATCCCTGGGACCCGTCACCTCGGACCACTTCGATGTTGCCGCCCAGTCCGGTGCGTAACAGGTTCTGCTCCGCTTGCCGCGCCAGCGCCGGAATGATCTCGATGGAAATAACCCGGGCGGCCAGTTGACCGAGCACAGCTGCGTGGTAACCGGAGCCGCCGCCTATATCCAAAACGGTTTCGCTTCCGGTCAGTTCGAGCAGTTCCACCATCAGCGCGGTCATATACGGCTGGGAGATGGACTGGCCATATCCGATTTGCACCGGCTCGTCCTGGTAGCTGCAGACGCGGTAATCGTGCGGGATGAACTCCTCGCGCGGTATAGCGAGCATTGCCTGCAGCACGCGCGGGTCATGGATGCCGCGCTTGCGGAGTTGGCGCTCCACCATGTGCCAGCGCTCGGAAGGCCAATCGGGAATCATTCCTGCTCCACCCGCCCGCTCTTATAATAGCGGGATGGCGCGCCTAATCACACTGATACCCGGAGATGGCATCGGACCCGAAGTCACCGAGGCCACCATACGGGCAGTGGAGGCCACCGGCGTAGACCTGGAATGGGAGCGCGTGGAAGCCGGCGCCAAAGCGCTCGAAGAATTGGGACAGTTGCTCCCCGACGACGTGTTCGCTTCGCTCGAGTGTACCCGCGTAGGACTGAAAGGACCCACGTCCACACCGATCGGCGGCGGGCATCAGAGCATCAACGTGGCGCTGCGCAAGAAGCTCGGGCTGTACGTGAACTTCCGTCCGGTGCGCCTGCTGCCAGGCTTGCGCACGCGCTTCAGCGACCTGGCTATCGACCTGGCGATCTTCCGAGAGAACACCGAAGACCTGTACTCGGGGCTGGAACACGAAGTGGTGCCGGACGTGGTGGAGAGCCTGAAGATCATTACCAAAACGGCTTCCATCAAGATTGCGCGGGCTGCTTTTGCGTACGCGCGGCGCGAGGGACGCTACAAAGTTACGGCCATCCACAAAGCCAACATCATGAAAATGAGCGACGGCCTTTTCCTGAAGTGCTGCCGCGCGGTCGCGGCCGAATACGGCGGCATCGAGTATACCGAACTGATCGTGGACAATGCGTGCATGCAACTGGTGATGCGTCCGGAGACGTTCGACGTGCTGCTGCTGCCGAACCTGTATGGCGACATTGTTTCGGACCTGGCGGCGGGGCTGGTAGGCGGGCTGGGCATCGTGCCGGGTGCGAACATCGGCGAACGGCATGCCGTCTTCGAGGCGGTGCACGGGACGGCGCCGGATATCGCCGGGAAAGGCCTGGCTAATCCCACGGCGCTGATGCAATCGGCGGCGCTGATGCTGGCGCATTTGGGCGAACGGGCCGCGGCACAGAAGCTGCAGGGCGCCGTGGAACGGGTTTACCGGGAGGCTGAACACTTGACGCGGGATGTGGGCGGCCGAGCGGGCACGGCCGAGTTCACCGACGCGGTGATCGCAGCGATGTAGTGGGCAGCTTCTTGCTGGCGCGCCACGGGTCAGCGGCCGGGCGTCTTCTTCACCTCTTTCTTCAGGTCGAGATTGCGGACCAGCCGGTGCAGATAGTTGGGATGAATGCCAAGTAGTTTTGCCGCTTCGGTATAGTTGCCGCCCGCCCGGCCAAGCGCGGCGAGAATCGCGCGTTTCTTCTCGCCCGCCAGCGTCTGGTGGTATCCGCCAATGGCCTCCGATGCTGCCGGAGCATCCAGGACGGCTTCGGGCAGGTCCTCGGGAATAATCAAGTCGGTTGTGCCGAGTACCACGGCGCGTTCGATGGCGTTTTCGAGTTCCCGCACGTTGCCAGGCCAGTCATAAGCCTGCAAACAGGCCAGTGCATCCGGAGAGAGCCCAGCCATCCTACGCGTGACCCGCTTGCCATGTTTGGCGGCGAAGTATCGGGCCAGCATCGGAATATCTTCGCGGCGATCGCGCAAAGGCGGCATGTCCAGAGACACGACATTCAGCCTGTAATAGAGGTCTTTGCGGAAGACGTCGCGGGCTATGGCGCTTTCCAGGTCCCGGTTGGTCGCGGCTAAGACGCGCACATCCACCCGGATCGGCTGGGTACCCCCCACACGCTCGAACTCGCGTTCCTGGAGCACGCGCAGCAGTTTGCTCTGGAATGCCAGGGGGAGTTCCCCTACTTCGTCCAGAAACAGGGTGCCCCGGTCGGCCATTTCCAGCTTTCCCTGTTTTCTCACAATCGCTCCGGTGAAAGCGCCTTTTTCGTGCCCGAACAGCTCGGTTTCTAGGAGCGTCTCGGTCAACGCGGCGCAGTTGATGGCAAGGAAACGCTGGCCCGCGCGCGGGCTGTTCCGATGAATGGCGCGCGCCACCAACTCCTTACCGGTTCCGCTTTCACCTCGGATCAGGACGGTGGAGCCCGTTGGCGCCACCTTGCCCACAAACTGGAAAATCTCGCGCATCCGTGGGCCGCCTCCGACCATGTCGTGCTCAATATCGACTACTTCCTGGAGACGGCGGTTCTCCGACTCCAGCCACTCCAGACGGCGGGCATTTTCAAAGGGCGCGCCCAGTATCCCGCCGATAGCGGCTGCCAACTGGAGGTGCGCGTCGTCGAATGCGACGCGCGGAGATGTTGCCTCCAGGTAGATGACACCGAGTATCGTATCCTGGCTCTTGATCGGCGCGGCCAGCGCGCAGCCCGGCGAGCCATCCGGCTGAGGGCTGGCGGCCAAAACCGCGATTCCTTCGTGGCGTGCCTGGGCCACAATCGAGCTATCGACGCGCGCCGCCGCGTTCGGCGTCCCATCGCGATCCCGGGAGTAGGCGAAGGCCGGATCGTCCCGGCCTGGATCGAATAACACGACTGCGCCACGCTCGGCGGGAATCGCTTCAAAGATGCACGCCAGCAAGTGTTGGGCGATCTCTCCCGTTCCCCGGACCATCTGCATGCCCATGCCGATCTTGACAAGAAGCGCCAGGCCGGGGGAAGAGCCGGCCTCGAGCCGGTCGAGGAGCAGGGTCCGCGTGTCCAGCGCGGCCTGGTCAAGGCGGACTGGAACTTGACTCTGGCGCGCGCTCGATCCCACCAGGCGGAACCGAAAATAGCAGTCGCCCAGCCGGATTTCGTCGCCGTCTCCCAGCACCCGTGCCGTGACCGGCAGGCCGTTTACCGCAGTTCCGTTCCGGCTTCCCAGATCGCGGATTTCAAATCGCTCCGCGGCCAGTTTGCGGATGGAGCAATGCCGTCTCGAAACCGAGCGATCGTTGATGGGCAGCCCGTTGGTGTGATCGCGGCCGATGGAGATCTCGTCGCCCGCAAGCGCGAAGGTGCCGCCTTCGACCGAGCCGCCGATACCGATCAGGCTCGGATTATGCAGGTGCTCCATAGTACCGATTTCTTAGCATAAGCCATTCCTATCCGATCGGATAGGCGTCACCCGATCGGATAGGGTTTTAGCCTCGCCACAGGCGCCGGCCCATTCCGCCTTTCGTTCGCAAGCGGTTGGATTATCAGAGACCTGCGCAAAGCCGTTCGATCTGTTCCGGGTTTGGCGGAATGTTTGCACTCGTATGCGACGCGATCCACCAGAGAAGCGCCTGGGGCAAACACAGGAAGAACGAATATGGACGCTGCAAGCCCCATTACAGTTGATCCCAAGGAGGAGCACATGACGGAAACTAAACAGACTTTCAAAACGCGCCTGCGTGCAGTCAGTATCACGCTGGCGCTGACAACGGCGTTTGTGACGGTCGGGGCGCAAGCCCAGACACCTGGAGCCTCGCCATCATCGAAACCGGCTTTCAGCACGCTCCATAGTTTCACGGGCGGGGCGGACGGAGGATCGCCTTTCAACGCTGTGATCCAGGACGCGAACGGAAACCTGTACGGCACGACGGCGTTCGGCGGCGCCAGCAACTGCGGCACCGTGTACGAAGTGATGCCGATGATGGGGATGGAGATGGAGATGGTGCTCTACAACTTTACCTGCGGTTGGGACGGCGCAAATCCCTACGCCGGTTTGGTGATGGACGCGTCGGGCAACCTGTACGGCACCACCGTCAACGGCGGCGCCGGAACATGCCAGGTCTTCAACATGGGCTGTGGAGTGATGTACGAGTTGATGCCGTCGATGGGGAATATGTACATGGTGCTCCATACCTTCGCCGGAGGTAAGGAGGACGGTGCGACTCCCTTCACAGGTCTGGTGATGGGCCCGGCTGGCACCTTTTACGGCACCAGCTACGGCGGCGCTTCCGGCGCGGGGACGGTGTTCGTGGCAGATGCGAGCAACGAGAAGGTACTTTTCAACTTCAAAGCGAGTGCGGACGGCGGAAATCCCTTAACAGGTTTGACGGCGGGTCAGAAGGGTACCCTTTACGGCACCACGTCGTCGGGCGGCACTCACGGCGGCGGCGCGCTCTTCAGCATTATGCCGAACGGCACGATGATGACGACCCTACACGACTTTGGCGCACGCGGGGACGGGGCAACTCCCATTTTCGGATCTTTGGTGCAGGACGCGCAGGGAAGCCTGTACGGCACGACGGAGTTCGGCGGCACTCACAACTGCGGGACGGTGTACGAGTGGATGTCGATGATGGGGATGGAGATGGAGATGGTGCTCTACAACTTCACCTGCGGGTCGGACGGGGGCTTTCCCAGCGGAAGCTTACATATCGACAAGGCCGGCAATCTATTCGGCACAACCAGCTGCCGCGGCTGCGATAACTCCGCCGGAACGGTTTTCAAGTTGGCTCCTGGCGGTGTGTTAACGACGCTGCACAGCTTTACCGGAGGGGCGGACGGTGGATTCCCGCTCGGTGGTTTGAAGGGTTCCGCCAACGGCACTCTCTATGGCACTACCAACTCCGGTGGTAGCGGCGGCGGCGGAACGGTGTGGAGCCTTACGCCGTAACGAAGCCGATGTTGGGTAGCGCGGGAGCCTATCCCTCCCGCGCTACTTAGCGGCCAACTCGGCAGGCCAGTTCAGCACCACGTTGATCCTGGCGGCCGGCGGCTCGCCGGCGGACTCGACGAATAGAAAGCGCTGGCCGTCTCCAAAGGGGGCGTAACCGCCACCCGAATCGAACAGCTTATGCGGTATGCCGAATTCCAACGCGTTGCCGAGCTTCACATCCACCGCCATCAGCTGCCCACCCTCCTGGTAGAACAGCTCCTTGCCATCCTTTCGCCAAAGCGGCCAACTTCCGCCGGTCGCCGAGATGCGCACCGCGGCCCCCACCGGTCCGCCCGGCGCGTCAGGCAGGAACGGGCGCAGATAGACCTGTGATGTCCCCGTTTCATCCGAGTGGTAGGCCATCCACAGACGCCCCTGGTTGTCCGGGACTGGCGACAGACTTCCGGAATATTCGTTGAACCCGGTCTTGAAAGACGGAATCGGTTTGCGGTCCCCCTCCATCGGCAGCACCCAGATGTTGTTTATTGTGTCAGGGCCGGGTTCGACGTAAACCAGGAACCTCCCATCCATCGACCACCCTACCGGCGACTTCGTATGCGCCGACTTCACCAGCAGTTCAACGTCGCCGGTGCCGTCAGCATTCTTCGCGTAAAGATCGTAGGCGCCGGCGCGATTCGACATGAACGCGATGCGCCGCCCGTCCGGCGACCAAATGGGCCGCTGGTTAGAACCGTGCGTCGCGGTCAGGCGAGTGGAAAAGCCTCTCTCCAGATCGATGGTCCAGAGTTCCTCCACCGTGTTGTCGTCCTCGCCTTGAATGGCCACGTGTGTTCCACGCGGGTCAAGCGAAGGCCACTGGCTTCCCGCAGGCGCCTCAATGGTGCGCAGCACGTTCCCGGCCCGGCCTCGCAAGACGATGCGGGACCCCGGTTGCGCCAAGGCTTCCTGGTAGACCATAGCCCCAGTTGCCGACGTCGAAAACATGGCGCGGCCCGTGGTTCCCCAATGCATCCCTATCCGCTCCGGCAAGGCATGGGGTTCACCGTTGAAGCGCAGCCTGGCCGAATCGAAGGGGCGCGCCATGAGGGTCTTACCTTCCAGATACAGCAGATAGCCGGGGTCGGCGTAGAGCGCCTCGCGCCAGGTGCGCACCAGCGGGCCTTCCGGCAGTTTCTCCGCCGGATCGAGCGAGCCGATGTATTCTCCGGTATTCTCTTCGAGCGCGCTCCAGGACCAATAGATAAAGTGACGGCCATCGGGCAGAAATTGCGGATATCGATGGACGATTTCCTTTCGCGCGGAATTCAACCTGGTTGCCGGAGCGGGCGTGCCGCCACCGGCCGGAACGCGAGAAAGCCCGCTCCCAGTCTGCTCCGGCTGAAACAAGATGACGCCCTCCGGACTCCAGGCGGCGCCGGCGAATGGATTGGCGGATGAAGTCAACGTCTGCGGCGGAGTTTGTATGCTGCCGAGGTTCAGTCTTCGTACCTGGCCGTCTGCGGAAATAAAACCCAAAGAGCGTCCATCGGGTGACCAGAACGGGCTTAAAGCGTCTTCCGTAACTGACAGTTTTTCGGTCGTTGAGGAGTCGATGGAGCTCAGCCAGAGGCCCATAGCTCCATAGACGCCCGTAAAAGCGATGCGCGTCCCATCCGGCGACACGGCCACCTCGACGCCAGGCGTCTTGAATGGCGGCGCAAATGAAAACCGGATAGCGGCGGCATCGGGAATCCGGCGCGTGAAATGGCCGGCAGCGAATGCCGCGGCGATCAGGCTCGCAATGGCGGCGAGGGTGAACGGCAGTCTCCAGCGGCCGGCCTTTTTCCCGGCGAGCGCTGCCGATACTGCTCCCTCGGGCGGCGCGTCTTCCAGCCAGGACCAGGCATCCCCGATATCCCGCAGCCGCCGTTTGGGGTCCTTCTCCAGGCAGCGCCGCAGCAGACGCCGGACCTGCACCGGAATCCGCTCCCACCGCGGTTCCCTGGTGGCGACTTCGATGAGGGTGTCGGAGATCGTTTCCCCCGCGAAAAGCCGATCGCCCGTGAGCATCTCGAACAGGATGACGCCGAAGGCCCAAATGTCGGCGCGCTTATCCACCAACTTCCCACGCGCCTGTTCGGGAGGCATGTAGGCAGCGGTACCGACAACCACGCCCACGCGGCTGACCGGGTCCACCGTCAGGCTTTGCGAGTGCTCGAACCGCTCGCCGGAAGGGGTTTTGTCCGTCACTTTGGCCAATCCGAAATCCAGCACCTTCACCGTGCCGTCCGGCCGCAGGATGATGTTGCCCGGCTTCAGATCGCGGTGCACGATGCCCTTCTCGTGCGCGTCTTCGAGCGCGTCGGCGATCTGCCTGGCGATCTGCAGCGCCTCATCGAGGGGCACGGCGCCTTGCCTGATTCGTTCCGCCAGTGTGGGACCGTCCACCAGCTCCATCACCAGGTAATCGGGTCCGACGTCGTAAAGGTGGCAGATGTTTGGATGATTCAGCGCGGCCACCGTCTGCACTTCGCGGGAGAAGCGATCGCTGAAGCGCTCCGCGGAGATCTTGATGGCGACGTCGCGGCCCATTCTCGGATCGTGCGCGCGATACACTTCACCCATGCCTCCGGCGCCGATGGGCGCGAGGATCTCATAGGGTCCAAGTTTCGTCCCGGCGGAGAGCGGCATGCGGACCAGATAAGTTTAACCCATTCTGTGTTTACGCCACGATTACGGCTGGTCGTTCACGCGATCGGAGTAGCTGCTGCCGGTGTACATCCTGACAACTTTGCCATCTTGTTCCACAAAGCGCACGATTTCTCCGACGGGGCCTCCGCCGGTGGGTGCGTCCACTCGAAACTGCCCATTGCCAATCGGTTCCAGACTCGCGGGATGCTCCGGGTACGGGGCGGACGGATCGAACGTCACGAAGCGGTGATTCAGCTCGACCACTTCCGATACGATCCCGGAGCGGCTGCGATACGTTCCAACGAAGCGGCTCCACGAGGCATCCCACGTGACCATTGGGGCAGCCACGTGAGAGGCTTTGGCGACTGCCTCGCCTACCGATTGCATCAGGTGGAGCGCGATGTCACTGGGGTTGGAGTCGTCGGCATTGGTCAGTACGATCACACCCACCTTGGGCTCCATTTGCATGTAGGTCTGGGTCTTGTAGCCGAAGTACGAACCGCCGTGCCGCACATAGGTCTTCTCTCCATTGCGGATCACGGCGAAGCCGATGGCATTACCGGCTTGCCAGTTATTGTCGAGCACGCGGACGCGATGCATCTGCCGGAGCGCGCCGGCCGAGAGGATCTGGCTGCCGCCAGCTTTGTCTTGACGGAATTGGAGGGATACGAATTTGGCCATGTCCTCAACGTTCGAAGTAATGCCTGTGGCCGGACCCATGGCGCGGGCGTCCACGAAAGGCATTTTCGCGCGCGTGCCGTCGGGCATGCGTGCACCGTAGCCCGTGGCCAGGCCCTCCACGTCCTGATCAACGCTCGAAGCCGTCATTCCCAACGGGTTGAAGATATGGTTCTGTACGTAGGCGGCCCACTTCTCTCCGGAGATCGCCTCTACCACCATCCCGGCGATGGTAAATCCTAAATTCGAATACTTCCAGCGAACCTCCGGCGAGAATGCCGCCTGGTGTGTATGGACGAATTGTTGCACACCCTCGGCATCGGGGAAGCTCAGTTCGGACCAGTGTGGACCAGCCTCGCGCGGCAATCCCGCGCTGTGGGTGAGGAGTTCTTCGATGGTAATGGCAGGGTCGTCCGCGCCGGCGGGACCGATATGGAACCAGGAAAGGTAGGCCGACACGGCGTCATCGAGGTGGACCTTTCCCGCGTCGCGCAACTGCATGATCGCGGTGGCGGTGAAGAGCTTGCTGTGCGAAGCCATGCGGAACTTCGTCGCAGGTGTCATGGGAGTCTTTTTGTCCACGTCTGCGAATCCGAATCCTTGCGCCCAGATAAGCTGCTGGCCGGAAATAACCCCCACAGCGATTCCGGGGAGGTTCCTATAGGCGAGTTGACCGCGAATCCACGCTGCGAAAAAGCGTTCGGCGCCTTTGACGTCGGGGTCGTCCGTCAGGGCCCCGGGACAACAGAGCGGGAAAGCAAGAAGCAGGAGCGCGCCAAAGGTTTGCCGTATCATTCCAGCGATGCTAGCACACGAACCCAGCGAAGGGCGGGTCTGGAGACCCGCCGCAGGACTGGAGTCCTGCCCCACAAGAGTCGGATTACTGCGTGGAGAAAGACGTGCCGCAACTGCAGGTCTTCGCCGCATTCGGATTCTCGATCACGAATCCGGATTGGATCAGCGACTCCCGATAATCGAGCGTCAGGCCGTCCAGATACACGAAGCTCTTGGGATCGATCAGCACCTTCGCATCGTCGGAGCCGAATACATGATCGCTGTCGCGTGGCTTGGTTTCGAGCTTGAACAGATATGACAGGCCCGAACAGCCGCCGCCCTGCACAGCCAATCGCAGACCGCCTGCCACACCCTCCTTCGCCAGTATCCGGCGGATGCGCTCTTGCGCCTTCTCAGTGACTTGAATCATATTGTGCCTTTCAGTTCCCGTAGCTTCCCGACGGCTTCTACTATGCTGGCCGCCGCGCAATCCACTTCTTCTTCCGTGTTAAACCGTCCCAGCCCGAAGCGGAGCGAACTGTAAGCCGCCTCGTCCGAGAGCCCCATGGCCTTGAGCACATAGCTCGGTTCCATGACGGCCGACGTGCAGGCCGACCCGCTGGATACTGCCACGCCGCCGATCCCCATCATCAGGGATTCAGCTTCCACGCCCGCAAAGCTCATGCTCAGGTTATGCGGCAGGCGATGCTCCATGCTGCCGTTGACCCGGACATCCTCCAATTCGGTTTCGAGCTTCGCACGCAAGCGGTCGCGCAGACGATGCAGACGGGCGCTTTCGTTGCCCATTTCCTGCTCGCAAATGGCGCAAGCTTCACCGAGACCGACAATGCCCGGTACGTTCAACGTGCCCGACCGTATGCCGCGCTCGTGTCCGCCGCCATCCATCTGGGCGGACAAGCGCACGCGCGGATCGCGCCGGCGGACGTACAGAGCGCCAACACCTTTCGGCCCGTACAGCTTGTGCGCCGAGATCGAGAGCAGGTCGATGCGGTCGGCAACCACATTCACCGGAACCTTGCCCACCGCTTGCGCGGCATCGGTGTGGAACAGGACACCCCGCTCGCGGCAGATCCGACCGATTTCGGCCACCGGCTGCAAGGTGCCGACTTCGTTATTCGCGTACATGATGGAGACCAGCACGGTACGTTCGCCGATGGCCGCTTCCACCTCGCCAGGATCCACGAGCCCGTCGCGGCCCGCCGGTACCCGGGTGACACGTGCGCCGCGTTGTTCCAGACTCCGGCAGACATCCAGCACTGCCTTGTGTTCAATGGCGCAAGTGACGATGTGATCGCCCTGGCCGGCGTACGCTTCCGCCACACCCTTCAGCGCCAGGTTATTCGATTCGGTCGCGCCGCTCGAGAAAACAATCTCTTCCGGAGATGCACCGATAAGCCGCGCAATCTGACGGCGTGCTTCGTCGACCGCCTGCGCCGCCTCCCAGCCGAACTGGTGGCTGCGGCTCGCCGCGTTGCCGAACCTGCCGGTAAGATACGGCGTCATGGCGGAGAGCACGCGCGGATCGAGCGGAGTAGTGGCGTGATGGTCTAAGTAAATCATCTAAATCTTGCGGCTAGTCTCATTATCGCAGCTTACGCAGCGGCCCGCGCCAATACGGCTATAATGGGCAGCTTGTCCCGAGCTTTCGTACCAGTTGGGGCGCTGGCCCTGCTCTTCAGTGAAATTCTGCTTATCGCCGCCTGCTTTCTGGTGGTGACGTTCCTGATACTGGGCGCGGACCCCTCCGTATTTTTGGTGTCCGACAATGGCCTGTGGCGAATCGCGTTGGCGGCGGCCAGTATTGTGTTCGGCTTGTACTTCGAGGATCTGTACGTAAACATTTATGTGAAGTCGCGCGTGCTGCTGGTCCAGCAGTTATTGCTGGTGATGGGCATCGCGCTGGTGGCCCAGGGCTTTCTAGGTTATGTGAATGGCGGGCTGCCGCTGCCGCTTCGCCTGATGGTCCCGGCGTGCGGTGTGCTGGTGGTGGCGCTGTTCGCATGGCGCATAGCATATAGTGTTTTCGTCTTGCGCGTGGTGGGTCCGCAGCGCATTCTGTTTGTCGGGATGTGTCCCGTGCTGGCGGAAATGGCGGGCTATATCGGCGCACACCCGGAACTGGGCCTCGAGGTCATCGGCTATGTGGATGACTCGGAAGCTGCTGTCGCGCCGGAATGCGGCAAGATGCGCGGGCGCCTCGGCGCCCTGCCGCGGATTGCGGCCGAACTCACACCCGACCGACTGGTGGTGGGATTCGGCGAACGGCGGGATCAGATGCCCATCGCCGATCTGCTGCAGCTACGCTACGGCGGGACAGCCATCGACGAAGCGGCCTCCGCCTACGAGCAGTTATGCGGCCGCGTCCAACTGGGCGAGCTGCGCCCGTCGGATGTGCTTCTCTCCGATGCCTTTCGCCCGCGTCCGCAGCGGCTGTTTTACCAGTCTCTGGCGCACGGGCTGCTGGCGCTGATGTTGACTATTCTCTCCGCGCCGCTGCTGTTGCTGGCCGCAGTGTTATTGAAGCTGTCATCGCGCGGCGCGCTGCTGCAGCGGCAGGAATGCGTGGGTTTGGGCGGCCGTCCCTTCACGCTTTACAGCTTAGGCCCAGTCGGCGCAGGGCAAAACAGGAATCGTGTGCAGCGGTTTATCAGGCGCTGGCGATTCGACAGGCTGCCGCAACTGTGGAACATCCTGCGCGGGGAAATGTGCTTTGTGGGACCACGCGCGGAGCGGAGCGAATTCGCGAACATCCTGGCCGAGCGCATCCCATTTTACCGGCAGCGTTACGCGGTAAAGCCGGGCCTCACCGGCTGGGCCCAAATCAATACACCGAAGGATCGGCCGGAAGATACGCTGCGCCGCCTGGAGTATGACTTCTATTACCTGAAGTACTTTTCGCGCGGACTGGATGCATATATCCTGGTACACAGTTTGCGAGAGGTTCTGGGATAGTGCAGCGTACTGGGTCTTCCGGCGAACGCCTCCCCATGGCATACTAATGCGTAGCGGGCCATGCCGAAAACTACGGTTGCTCCGGAGACCCGAGTCACCGAGCGGGAATCGATCGTTCCCCTCTACAACGTCGTATTGCTCGACGACAACGATCACAGTTACGACTATGTGATCGAAATGTTGCAGAGGCTCTTCATCTTCACGCTCGAAGAAGCTTTCCGGCATGCCGAAGAGGTGGACCGTTGCGGACGGACGGTGATCATCACCTGCGAGCGGCCGCAAGCCGAGTTCGCGCGCGACCAGATCCACGCGTACGGCCCCGATCCACGCCTGCCGCGCTGCGCGGGGTCTATGTCAGCCATCATCGAACCAGCGGGATAGGGCCGGGTGCGATCGGACGGTCACCGGCGCGTGCGAAGTACGGCGGCCTGCTCTTCGTCGGTGATCGGATCGTACATCTTCTCGGCGTAAGTGCGCTGCGTCTCTGAAAGATCTACAGCGTGCCGCCGTTCCGCCTCGGTTAAGTGCGGTTTGCGCGATCGTTTCAGCAGGTACAGCGCACCACACACCAAAGCGCCGGTGAGCGGTGGGCGCTCAAGGAAGAAATCCAGGAGTTCGAACAGGCGGTCGCCCATGTATTCATTCTAACGGACTGGGGGGTTGGGAGTACTGGTCCCGCGAAGTTTACTCGTAGCGCAGGGAAACGATCGGATCCACGCGCGCGGCGCGACGGGCCGGCGCATAACACGCAGCCAGGGCTACCACGCAGAACAGAGCAGCCGCACAAAGGAAAGTGGGAGCGTCGGCGGGCTGCACCTCGTAGAGCAGACTGGCCAGGGCACGCGTGGTCACCCAGGCGCAGCCGCATCCCAGCGCAATTCCGATGAGCGCGAGGGCCGATCCCTGCCGCAAGATCAAGCGCATCACGTTAGCCCGCTGTGCTCCCAGCGCCATGCGGATACCGATCTCCGCGGTCCTCTGCGCGACCGAGAAGCTCATCAACGCGTACAATCCCACCAGCGACAACAGTAGCGCGAGGCCGCCGAAGGCGGTCAGCAGCAGCGTCTGAAAGCGGCGCTCCGCGGCGGCCGCGGACACCAACTGGTCCATGGTCCGCACATCGGCAAGCGCTACGGCGGGATCCAGACTTCGCACCAGGGCGCGCATGTCCGCCGCCACGCGATCGGCGGGAAGCGCGGTGCGGATCGCGATATTGGCCGCGTTCGCGCCGTTTTGCCAGAGGGGTGTGTAAACCTGCATGGGCGGGATGGCCTCCAGGCTCTCATACCTTACGTCGGCCACGACACCTACGATGGTGATGGACCCCGGACTATCGCCCACGTGGAGGCGCTTTCCCACCGCATCTTCGCCGGGAAAGTATTGCCTGACGAAGTTCCGGCTTACGATGACTACCGGCTGCCCGACGGCGGTATCGTCATCCGTAAAAACTCTGCCGGCGAGCAGACGAATGCCCATAGCGGCAAAATAACGCGGCGTGATGGAACGCATTTCATACAGCGTGGCGCTATCGGATGGGCGCCCCTCCACTTGCAGGCCATTCGCAAGAGACTCGCCGCCGCCGAGGGGCAGATGGTCGATGGCCGCGGCTGCCTCCACGCCCGGCAGCGCGCCGGCACGCTCCAGCAGGCTGCGGAGGAACGCGGTTTGGCGCTGCCGCTGGTTGTATCTGGCATCCAGTTGGATATGCATGGTGACCGTAGACTGCGCCGCAAATCCTTTATCCACGGATTGCAGCTTGATGAAGCTGCGAATCAGCAGGCCTGCGCCGGCCAGCAGCACGAAGGTGAGCGCCACTTCCGCGATCATGAGTACACTGCGAAATCGAACCGCGGCCCCTTTCGCCGTGCGCCGGCCGGCGCCTTTCAGTGCGTCGTTTAAATTTGAGCGCGAGGCGGACAGTGCCGGAAATAAACCAAACAAAGCCGCCGTCGCTAAGGCCGCGCCAAGGGCAAACAGCAGCACCCGCCAGTCCATGGAGATCTCTTCGACGCGCGGGATTTTGCCCGGATTGGCGTGTATCAGAAAGCGAATCGCCAGATATGCCGCCAGCGTTCCCAGAAGCCCGCCGCTGCCGGCGAGACACAGGGATTCAACCAGTAACTGGCGGATGAGGCGAAGGCGGGAAGCGCCCAGCGCGGTGCGTACACCGATTTCCAGAGTTCTACCGGAGGCGCGGGCCAGAACCAGGCTGGCGACATTGCTCGACGCGATCAACAGCACCAGC
Organism: Bryobacterales bacterium; assembly: GCA_963818855.1. GTDB lineage: Bacteria > Acidobacteriota > Terriglobia > Bryobacterales > Bryobacteraceae > Bog-159. The sequence continues at coordinate 332,262 of CAWFUH010000006.1, forward strand.
AGCACGGCCGCCATAAAGATCAGCAGCGCACGGCGCGAGGCGCCGGTTATGGAAACGTCAAACGGCCGTACCAGGGCATGCGAACCTTGAAATGGCGCCGGATGTAGGGGGTCGATGCGGGCCACGATGGCACTCATTTCCGCCTGCGCCTGGCCGAGCGAGACGCCTGACCGCAGGCGGCCGATGGCATTGCCCGGTCCATCGTCGCGGGCGGCGCGTTGTTGCGGCGTGAATGCCAAGGGCACCCAAACATCGGTCCGTTTGCCAAGGGTATCGAGACTCTCGGTCTCATGCGGAAATGCAAAGCCGGCGGGCATCACGCCCACGATGCGGTAGGGCCGCGCGTTGAGCAGCAACTGCTTGCCGAGCGTGCCGCGATCGGAACCGAAGCGCGATTGCCAGAGCGAGTGGCTGATGACGGCGACTTGTCCCTTTCCCGGCTGATCGTCATCGGGGCCTACGGCGCGGCCAAGTTCGGGCGCAATTCCCAGCAGTTCGAAGAATTCTCCGGTAACGCGGGAACCGTTCACGCGCGCGGCATTCCCATCTATGGAGAGATTCATGTCGTCGACGGTGAACAGGGCCAGATTCGAGAACGAGTGGTTCTGCTTTTGCCAATCGTAAAAATCAGCGTTAAAGGGTGCGAAGGCTTCCACCGGGACACCGGCATAGCGAGGATTGGGCTCCCAAAGGTAAACCAGCCTTTGTGGATCACGGTAAGGCAAGGCCCGCAGCAGGACAGTGTTGACGAGGCTGAAGACCGCGGTGGCCGCGCCGATGCCCAAGGCCAGGGTCAGGGCAGCCAAGGCCGTGAACGCCGGCTGTTTGCGGAGGGTGCGCAGGGCATAGCGGAAATCGTGCCACAGCTCTTCCAGCCAGCGTGTGCCGCGCGCGTCGCGGCATTGCTCTTTAGCTTGTTCGGGGCCGCCTAACGCGAGCCGGGCCTCGCGGCGCGCTTCCTCGGGATCGCGGCCTTGCGCGATCAGATCGGAGGCGTGTTGATCGAGATGGAAGCGCATCTCCTTTTCGAGTTGCTGTTCCATCCGGTTTCGATGCGTGAGTCGATGCCACCAGCTCATGTCTTTAATCCTGCCTTAGAGCGCGCATAGGATCAATCCGGCTGGCGCGGCGGGCCGGCACGAAGCCGGCCACCAGTGCGGCGACGATCAACACCGACAGGGTGACAACGTAAGTGAGTGCTCCGCCGGGTTCGATTCCCTCCACCACCCGCAGCAGCAAACGGCCCGCGATCAGGGCGCCCACGATGCCCACGGCGGCGCCTGCACCGATCATGCCGAGGCTCTCGCGCAGCACCATCCATTGGACCCGGCGCGCGGTCGCCCCCAGGGCCATGCGCAAGCCGATCTCCGGCACACGGCGGCTGGTGAGGTACGCCTCGACCCCGTAGATGCCGATACACGCGAGCAGCAACGCCAGCCCGGCGAAGATGCCGAACAGCAGCAGCAGGAAACGCTGGCGGGCGAGCGTATCGTGGGCGAGTTGCTCCATCGTGCGCACCTCGTACAGCACCTGATCGTTGGCTACGCCGCGCAACTCGTGCCGCAACGGCTGCACGATGCTTAGCGGCGGGAGCGTGGTGCGCACCGCGATGGACATCAGTTGGGACCAGCGTCGCAACCAGCCATCCGGCACCTGGGCGAGCGGATAGTAGAACTGGGCGCGCACCTTCGACTGATCGTCTCCGGCGAGCCCCCAATAGCGCACATGGCCGACCACGCCGACCACCAGCAAAGGCTCGGGCTCGCCCATGTCTGGGATCCAGAGCTGCCGGCCGACGGCATCGCGCCCGCCAAAGGCGCTTCGTGCGAGCACGTCGTCGATCACGATCACGCGCGGGCGGCCCATGCGGTCCTGCTCTGTGAAAAAGCGGCCCTGGCGTAGCGGAATGCCCATCACTTTCAGGTAATCCGGCGTGACGCAGGTGGAGATCGCGATGGGCTGCTGATTTTCGGGCGGCACGGCCGCGGTGGTCCAATAGCCGTTTTCGTTGTGGCCCTCGCGCATGGGAACTGTGTCCACCACGGTGACGGCCGCGACTCCCGGCAGGCGGCGGGCGCCTTCCAGAACTTCGTCCCAGGCGGCGCGCATGCGCGCGGGCTGCGGGAGGACGGCGGGAGAAATCGCCATGCGAGAGACCAGCACATTGCGCACGTTGACACCCGGATCGAGCGCGGAAAGGCGCAGCAGTGTGCGTCCCAGCATTCCGGCGGAGAAGAGCAACACGACCGCCAGCGCGATCTCCGAGATGACGAAAGCGCCGTGCAGACGGCGCGATCCGCCGGCTACGCTGCGCATCCCGGCGCGGAGCATGCGTTCGAGCCCGCGCGTGGGAACACGCAATGCGGGCGCGATGCCGAACGCCAGGCCGCTAGCCACCGAGAGCGCGAGGGTGAACGCCAGCACGCGCCAATCCAGATGCACTTCGCTCGAGCGTGGCAGATCGCCGGGCCACAGGGCCAGAAACGGGCGTATGCCCAGCGCCGCCAGCAGAATGCCCAGCCCACCGCCGCCGAGGCCCAGCACAGCGCTTTCGGTGAGACATTGGCGCACCAGGCGAAGGCGGCCTGCGCCCAGCGCGGCCCGCATGGCCCATTCGCGCTCGCGGGAAACGGCGCGCGCCAGCATCAGGCTCGCGACGTTGGCACACGCGATCAGCAGCACCAGGGTGACAGCACCGAGCAGGAGCCAGAGCGTGGAGCGCACGTCCTCCACATCGGGACGCAGAATATGCGCGCGGAGCGTGCGGCCGTTATTGCTATCCGGGTACTGTTCCGCCAACCCCCGGCCGATCGCCGCTACCTCCGCCTGCGCCTGAGCGAGTGTCGCATCTGGCCGCAAGCGGGCCAGACCCATGACCGGATGCGCATTGCGATTCCTCAAATACGACGAGGTGTCCTGTGCGAGAGGCGTATACACATCCGCTTCGCCGTCGAGGTGGAGACCGGCGGGCGCAATGCCCACAATCGTAAGACGCCTTCCGTCCAGCACCAGCGTGGTGCCGATCGCGTCCGGATTGCCGCCGAAATGGCGCTGCCACAAACTGTAGCCCAGAATCGCCACGGGCGTCCCGCCGGGCTGATCTTCTTCAGGCAGGAAAGCACGCCCCCGAAACAGACGGATGCTTAGAACCGAAAACAAATTGTGCGATATCTCGAACTGCTGCTCGTATTCCGCCTCGCCGGGCTCGCTCAGCGTGCCGCTATTGTAAAGCCAGCCGGCCAAATCGAGCGTGCGGCTGTGGCGCTCGATATCGAGATAGTCGGGGTACGCCAGATTCTGTACGGCCCAGCGCGAATTGTCCAGGTGTCCGGATACTTCCGCCAGGCGGTCGGGATGGGGGTACGGCAGCGGCTTCAAGAGCACCCCATTCACGAGCGAGAACATGACCGTGGTGGCGCCGGTGCCGAGGGCTAGCGTGAGCAGCGCGACCGCCGCGAAACCCGGCTTCTGCCGCAGCGTGCGCAGTGCGTAGCGCAGGTCCTGCCACAGATCTTCCAGCCAGCGGGTACCACGGGAGTCGCGGCAGTTCTCCTTCACCTGTTCCAGACCGCCTAACGCCAGCCGGGCCTCGCGCCGCGCTTCTGCGGCGATCGCGGCCTTCCGCGATCAGATCCGCGGCTTGCTGGTGGAGATGGAAGCGCATCTCCTTTTCGAGTTGCTCTTCCATCCGGCTTCGATGCGTGAGTCGCTGCCACCAGTTCATCGCGGTTAATCCTGCCTTAGAGCGCGCATTGGATCAATCCGGCTGGCGCGGCGCGCCGGCATCCAACAGGCGAACAGCCCCACAGCCGCCACTACCAGCGCCGCAGCTATGTACATCCGGGCGTCGCCGGTGGCCGACCCATGCAGCAGATGACGCACCACGCGCTCTCCGGCGAACGCCAAGCCGACGCCGAGCGCTACTCCACCAGCCATGACGGCCATGCCCTCCCGGACGACCATCGCCAACACCGCGCCAGGCCGGGCGCCGACCGCCAGGCGGATACGGATTTCCCGCGTGCGCCGCGATACGGAGAAAGCCAGCGTGCCGTAGAGACCGATGCCGCTGAGTAAAACGGCCAATACAGCCGCATAGGAAACGAAGCTGCCGGTAACCCGTTCTGTGCGGATCACACCTGCCATCTGCACCGGCAGGGTGATGATCTCGGCGATGGGTACGTCCAGATCGACCGCATGCACCTCGCGCATGAGCGCCGGAAGCATGGCCGCCGGATCGCCTTTCGCGCGGACGGCCAGCCGCGCATCCAACTGCACGGGGTTCTGCCAGAACGGCCGGTACACCGCCGGACCGGGGGCCGACCCGCGTATTTCCAGCGGGACGTACGCCACGACTCCCACCACCTGGTGCGGGCGCCCGTCTACCATGACCGTGACGCCGATGGAGTTGCCGGAGGGCCAGAGGCGGCGCGCCAGAATTTCATTTACGACCGCTACCGCCGGCGATTGGAGCGTATCGCGTCCATCGAATTCGCGTCCGCGTAAGACAGGTGTGCGCAGGGTTTCGAAGTATCTGGGACCAATCTCGGAGTAGCGGCACTCGATCGCCTGCCGCGCCGGCCATGCGGGTAGCGATACCTGCGCATCCTGGCCCACGAGTACCACGCCGTTGCCGACCATGCTCGCGGATTCCACCCCGGGAGCCGCTTCCAGGCGCGCGATGGTATTGCGCAAAAACCGCTGTGCTTTTTCCGGCGGATATTTGAGCAGGCGCGGGCGCAAGCGCATCAGCGCGACGTGTGACGAATCGAAATTGGCTCCCGAGACGAGTCTGTGCGCGCTGGCCGCGAGCAGGCCTGCGATGGCGGCCAGAGCTACGGCGGCGCCCGCCTGGCTGCCCGCCAGCCACAGCCCCAAGCGCGGCCGCGCACTCACTGCCGCAGACTCGCGTTTGAGCGACTCGGCGGCGCCTGCGCGCAGGAACCTCAATGCGGGAATCACACCTACCAGCAACCCAACGCCCATGCAGATTGCCGCCACAACCGCAAGCACGCGCGGCTCGGGCGCGAAGTTGTAGAACAACGGATGGCCCTCCACGTCGGTCGAATAGAACGCCACGTTCAGAGCGCCAGTGAGGAGGAGTGAGAACAGCGTGCCCAACGCGCCGCCGATCAGTGCCAGCAGCAGCGGTTCGGTCATCAACTGGCGCGCCAGGCGCAGGCTTCCGGCGCCTAGCGAAGCGCGTATGGCGAGCTCGCGCGTGCGCGCGCTGGTGCGGGCGATCAGCAGACCCGCCAGATTGATGGAACAAACCAGAAGCAACAGAGCCGCCACGGCTGTAAGAACCTCGATAAACCTGATCTGTTCGACTCGGCTCAGATCGGGATGCAAGGCTCCTCTAGCGCGAAAGACGCGAACGCCCGTGTTCTCGCCTTCCTCGGCCGTAGCCCATGCGGGCGGCAACAGCGTGGGCATCTCGGCGCGTGCCTGTTCCACGGTGCGGCCGTCCGCCAGCCGGCCGATCATATCGAGCGTGGTGCAGTCGACCGCCAGCGAGTCGACGCACCAGCGGTGCCCTGTGCGGGCCATCATGAGGGGAATATAGAGTTCGCTTGGCGAAACGGTGACGCCACGGAAGGTTGCCGGAGCGACTCCGATTACGGTAAACGCGACGCCGTTGATCTTGAATGACGCGCCCAGCGCATCAGACGACGAGCCAAACCAGTTGCGCCAAAGGTCGTCGCTGAGGACGGCCACGCGATCGCGATCCGGCACGCTGTCTTCATCCGGACGGAAGAAGCGGCCGAGTGCCGGATGCACTCCGAGTAAGGGGAAGAAGTTCGCGGATACGACCGCGCCATTCAACTCTTTTGCTTGATTGTTGGCCGTCACAAAGAGGGGCGCGGTGGAGTAGTGCGCGGCCAAGCCTTGCAGGGTTTTGGTCTTGTCGCGAATGTGGACGTAATCCGGATACGATACCCAGCCAGGCGATTGCCCGTGGCGGCGGGTAGCCTGGACGACGACGACGCGATCCGGACGATCCACCGGCAGATTGCGCAGGAACAGCGTGTTCGCAAGGGTGATTACGGTGGCCATGGCGCCCGTGCCAAAGGCGAGGGTCAGAGAGCGCGGTCGCGGTGAAGCCGGGTTGGCGACGCAGGGCGCGGAGGGAATAACGGCAGTCCTGGTACAGGTCTTCAAGCCAGCGAGTGCCTCGCACGTCGCGGCAGTCTTCTTTGATTTGATCGGGGCCGCCCATCGCCAGGCGGGCAAGGCGGCGCCCGTCTCCGGGTATGTGCCCGTGCGCGATCAGGTCGGCGGCGTGTTGGTCGAGATGGAATTGCAGTTCTTTGTCGAGCTGGTCTTCCATTTTGTTGCGATGGATCAGGCGGCGGTACCAGTTCATAGGCTACTCGCTTGGCGGGTCTGGAGACCCGCCGCAGGCGTGGACGCCTGCTCCACTACTCCTGCCTTAGGGCGCTCACAGGATTCACCCGGCTGGCGCGCCTGGCCGGCAGATAGCTGGCGAACAGCGCGGCGGCCATCAGCACCGCCAGCACCAGCGCGAATGTCGAAGCCTCCGCCGGCTGGACGCCGTTCACATGATGCTCGAGCAAACGGCTCGCGGCGAAAGCTGCGCACAGGCCCAGTCCCGCGCCTGCCACAATCATGCCGAGGCTTTGCCGCAGGACCATCCATAAGACGTCGCCCGAGGTTGCGCCAAGTGCCATGCGTACGCCGATCTCGGGCACGCGCTGGCCGGTCAGATAGGCCAAAACGCCGTAAATACCGATGCAGGCGAGCAGCAGCGCCAAGGCCGCGAAGATGCCGAACAACAGCAGCAGGAAGCGCTGCCGGGCAAGCGTCGCGCTGACTACCTGATCCATGGTGCGGATTTCATACATAGCCTGATCGCGCGTGGCCCCGCGTACCTGCCGGCGCACGGCCTCCACCATATTCAGCGGAGGAACGCTCGACCGCACCACCAGCGACATGGCCGTAGCGGTCTGGCGCAAGTACTCGTCGGGCAGCCACGCAAACGGAAAATAGATCTGCTCGCGGATGTAGTTCTGCTCGTCGGCATCGAGACCCCAGTGCCGCACGTGGTTCACTACGCCGACCACCCGCGCCGGCCCGATGAACTGCAGTGACAGGCGTTTGCCGACGGGGTCATGACCGCCGAAGGCGCGCTGGGCCATACGCTCGTCGATGACGATGACCGGTTCGCTGCCGACGCGGTCCTGGTCGGTAAAGAAGCGCCCTGCACCCAGCGGAATACCCATCGCGCGCAGGTAGCCGGGCGTCACCAGGCTCATCAATGTCATGGGCATCTCGTTGGCGGGAGGCGCGGCGGAGGTGGTCCAATAGCCGATCTCCTCGTCCTCACCGGCCATCGGGATAACATCGGCAAGGGCTGCGGCACGCACGCCGGGCGCACGGCTAACACGTTCGAGAATCTCCTGCCATGCCACCCGCGTGTGCGCGGGGCTGGCCAGCGCATCGGGCGAGAGTGCCACGCGGGTCACCAGCACATTGTGTGAATCGATGCCCGGATGAAGCGCGGACAGACGCAGCAGCGTACGCCCCAGAATGCCGGCGGCGATCAACAAGACCACAGCCAGCGCGATTTCCGCGACGACGAAGCTCTTATGCAATCGCCGCGCGCTGCCGGCGACGGTGCGGGAGCCTGCGCGGAGTGCCTGTTCCAATGCCAGCGCGGGAGCGCGCAGCGCCGGAGCGAGTCCGAACAGCAGTCCACTGATCAGCGCGGCGGCCAGCGCGAAAAGCAGGACCCGCCAATCCAAATGCACTTCGTCGGCGCGCGGCAATCCGCCCGGCCAGAAGACCAGGAATGGACGCACGCCCAACGCCGCCAGGGCGACGCCCAAACCGCCGCCCGAGAGCGCCAGCACCGCGCCTTCGGTGAGACACTGGCGCGCCAGGCGGCCGCGTCCGGCGCCCAATGCCACGCGCATGGCGAGTTCCCGCTCGCGCGATACGGCGCGCGCCAGCAACAGGCTGGCGACATTCGCGCAGGCGATCAGCAGCACCAGGCTGACGGCGCCCAACAGCAGCCATAAGGTGGGCCGCACATCGCCGACTACCTCCTGCCGCAGAGGTTTCACGCCCATGCTACGGCCCGCGTTGGCCTTGGGGTATTGCGTGGCCAGTTGGCGCGCGATGGTGGCCAGTTCGGCTTGCGCCTGCGCCAGCGCGACGCCGGTACGTTCGCGCCCGATCACCTGGATGCCGGGATGCATCTCACGATTCCGCATGGGCGGTTGCGTGTTCTGGCCGAGGGGGGTGAAGATTTCGGAATCGCCGCCCAGGCGGAATGCGCGCGGTGCGATGCCTACGATGGTATAGGGCACACCCTCAAAGATGAGCCGCGCGCCGGTCGCGCTGCCGCCGCCGAAGCGGCTCTGCCAGAGGCCATAACTGATGATGGCTACGGGCGTGCCGCCGGGACGGTCTTCATCCGGCAGAAAGGCGCGGCCGCGTACGAGCGGAATTTCCAGAACGGAGAAAAGGCCGGTTGAGATCTGGCGGCCCGAGACAAATTCGGCTTCGCCGGGATCGCTTACCGTGCCGCTGCCATAACGCCACGCGGCCATCGTGAGCGACCGGCTGGCGCGCTGGCAGTCCAGAAAATTGAAATAGGCAAACGACCACTCCGCGTTGCTGTACTGCTCAGGTTGTTCGTGGACGCTCACCAGCCGGTCGGCTTCGGGATAAGCCAGGGGCTTGAGCAGCACTCCGTTGATGACCGTGAACATCACCGTCGTGGCGCCGCAGCCCAAGCCCAGGGTGAGGAGGGCCGCTACCGAAAAACCCGGCTTCTGCCGCAGAGTGCGGAGCGCGTACCGGAAGTCCTGCCACAGATCCTCCAGCCAGCGCGTGCCGCGCGCATCGCGGCACTCCTCCTTCACCTGCTCGGAACCGCCCAGCGCAAGCCGGGCCTGGCGCTGCGCTTCGAGCGGATGGCGGCCCTGCGCGATCAGGTCGGCGCTGTGTTGGTCGAGATGGAAGCGCACTTCCTTGTCGAGCTGCTCTTCCATGCGATTGCGGTTGAACAAACGATTCCACCAGTGAGCCATAATCTTACTCCGCCCTCAATGTGATAGCCGGATCCACCCTCGCCGCACGCCACGCAGGCGCCCAGCAGGCGATGGCCGATACAACCGCCAGCAGCACGATCACGCCTAGGTAAGTGACCGCGTCGAGACGCGAGATACCGAAGAGCAGCGAGACCAGCGCGCGGGTGGCGACTGCCGCGGCGGCCAGTCCGATGGCCACACCGAGACTGGTGAGCAGCATGCCTTGGCGCAGCACCAGCGCCAGGATGTCTGCGCGCGATGCGCCCAGCGCTGAGCGTACGCCGATCTCGCGCAGGCGTTCAGAAACATTGCCGGAGAGGACGCCGTAGATGCCCGTGGCCGCGAGCATCAGGGCGACGAGTGCAAACGCTTCGAAGACGATCATGGCGAAGCGCCGCTCGGATTCTGATACGGCCAGCAGCGTATCCATAGTGGCGACGCGCACGATGGGCTGATCCTTGTCCACCGACCATATGCCGTTCTTGACTGCGGGGGCCAGCGAGGTGACGTCGTTGCGCGCGCGAATCACCAGCCACATCGCGTCGTCCGCGAACCACGACTGGGTCGGCGTGATATACACGGCGTCCGCCTGGGTGTCCGCCAGCGACCCCTGCTTGACGTCGCCCACCACGCCCACGATCGTGTACCAGGGTCTGTTCCCGCCACCGACGTGCATGCGCCTGCCAACGGGGTCCTGGCCGGGGAACTGGCTCCTGGCTAGCGATTCGCCGATCAAGGCGGCGAGCGGCGCGCCGGCTACATCGTGCTCGTCGAGCAGGCGGCCGCGACGGAGCGCGATCCCCATCGTATGGCAGTAGCCCGGTGTCGTCACATAGCGGAATGCGTCGTAGCTGCGCCCGTCCTCGAAACTGGCGCCATAGGTCTCATTTCGATCGCCACTCAGCGGCAGCAGGCTGGTGAACGCCGCCGAGGCTACGCCGGGAACGCGGCGCACCGCCTCCAGGGCCTGCGCCAGGAACCGGTACCTGGCACTATCGGCGTCGTACTGGTGGCCGTTATACTGCACTTGCATGCTGAGCAGGTGTGCGGCATCGAATCCCGGAGGTACGGCAAACAGACGCTCAAGGCTGCGATACAACAATCCCGCGCTCACCAGCAGGACGATGGCGAGCGCCACCTCCGATACCACCAGCATGCGGCGCGTCAGTTGACGTCCACCGGCGGTGCGCCTTGAGCCTTGCTGGATTCCAGCGACCAAGTCGCCGCGCGAGGCTTGCAGGGCCGGAATCAGCCCGACCAGCAGGCCGACGAGCGTGGTCATACCAAAGGCGAACGCGAATACTGTGCCGTTCACCGTGATGGCACCCACGCGCGGCAATCCTGCGGGACTGAGCGACACCAGAGCTTCGACACCTAATTGCGCGACCACTATGCCGAGTGCGCCGCCCAGGGTAGCTAGCAGCAGGCTTTCGGTGAGCAGTTGCCGGATCAGGCGCGGACGCGCAGCGCCCAGCGCGGCGCGCATGGAGAATTCACCGCGCCGTTGCGCCCCCCGGGCGAGCAGCAGGTTCGTCACATTCACCGACGCGATCAGGAGCACCAGCACGACCGCACCAATGACGGCCAGCAGCACTGGCCTGACGCCGCGGGTAATTTCGCCTTGCAGCGAATTGACAATGAACCCGACCTTGAGCGCGGCCCAGGACGGCCTGGGAAAATCGCGCACGGGGGCCAGGGCGATCGCGTTCAGCTCCCGCCGTGCCTGATCGATCAAGACGCCTGGCCGCAGCCGCCCTACCATGTGCAGGTGATGACCCCACTCCTCGCTTTCGTAGTTGGTGACATTCCCCGCGTCGTATTGCATGGGCACCCAGAGCTCCGTCGATGGCGCCAGGACGTTGTCGAAGCCGGGCGGCATTACGCCGATGACGGTATAGAGGTCGCCGTCGAGAGCGACTTGGCGTCCCACCACCGCGCGGTCGGCGCCGAAGCGCCGGCGCCATAGTGCGTCGCTAAGGATGGTCACATGCGGGCCTTTGAACCGGTCGTCGGCTGATTGGAAGTCCCTTCCCAGCACCGGCGAGATGCCCAGCACACGGAAGTATCCCGCAGTCACACTCTGCCCCTCGAATCGCTCGGGTTGGCCTGCACTGCTCATGGTTAGATGGCATGCCTCCACCACGGCCATCGCCTCGAAGGAGCGGTTGCGGGCCGCCAACTCGCGATAAGTGTGAAATGTGACGTCGGAGCGGGCGCCTTGGAAGACATCCCAGATCATCAGGATCCGGCCGGCGTGCGGATACGGCAATGGTTCAAACAGGATGGGGTTCACCGCGCTGAAGATGGCGGTGCTGGCGCCGATGCCCAGCGCCACCGTGATCGCACCGACGGCTGTAAACGCCGGCCGCTGCCTTAGAGTGCGCGCGGCATAGCGGAAGTCTTGCCACAGCTCCTCCAGCCAGCGCGTACCGCGGGCGTCGCGGCACTCCTCCTTCACTTGCTCCGGACCGCCGAGCGCCAGGCGGGCCTGCCGGCGGGCTTCCGCGGGGTCCTGTCCGCCCGCGATCAGATCGGCCGCGTGCTGGTCCAGATGGAAGCGCATCTCCCGATCAAGCTGTTCCTCCAGCTTGCGGCGGCGCGACAAACGATGCCACCAGGTCACTGCGCGCCTCCGTCGGAAAGCCCGAGGATGAGGCCGACGGCTTCGGTCAGGCGCTGCCAACTGGCGGCTTCAGCTTCCAGGCGCGACCGGCCTTTGCGCGTCAGGCGATAGAACTTGGCTTCGCGGCCGGTCTCGGTTTCCTTCCAATCGGCCGCCAGCAGACCGCGATTTTCCAACCGGTGCAACGCCGGATACAGGGAACCTTGCGGAACCTGCACCACGTCGCGGGAAACCTGTTGCAGACGCTGTGCGATGGCATAGCCGTGGACCGGGCCCAGCGCCACCACTTTCATGATCAGCAGGTCAAGGGTGCCTTGCGGCAGATCCGACTTGGCGGGCATGCCTCCATACCTCCTTCTTCTACACGTTAGACGGACGCGTCATAAAAATGGTAGACCATTATGTGTAGAAGTGCAAGGTATGGCTGGAAAATTACCTTACTCCAGGCCGGCGGCCGCTTCTTCGATCAGCGCAGCTTCCTTTTCGAGCGCCTGGCCCACGCGCACGATCTGCTCGCCGGCCTGCTGCCAGTTCTTCTGCTCAATGGCTTCGCGTACACCGGGCAGCGTCTTGACCCCATAGCCGGTGTACAGGCCGGGGGCGTAAATCTGGTGTTGGAACCAGGGTCGGCCCGGCAGGCCGTCGGGCAGCGTCAGCGCACGCTCGGTTTGCACGAGTTTTTCGTTGACCGTCTCGATCCCCGGCTTATCGAGTTTCGCCTTGTGCATTGCTTTGTCGTAATGTTCGGCGGCGCGCGTGAGCGCGGCCGAGCCATTTTCAAGTGGAGCGAAATTCAGGAAGGGCGGCTGGACCGCCGGCGGCGGCGGCAGCAATGTCCGGCGAGGATCGGCGGTGGCGCTGAAGAGACCTTCCTCGAGCTCCTTGTTCCGCTCGCGGATTTCGTCGCTTTCGGTCTTCCAAAGCTTCTGCACCTCGTCCACGTAGCGGTGGACGGTGTCGGCGAAATTCGTGAAATCGTAGGGCAGCAGATCGGCATCGGCAAAGCGCATCATGGCCGTGCCGGCGGTTTGCGCCAGCGCCCGTCCGTAAATGAAATCGCCGTCCGAGAAATGCGTGTACCAATAGAAATCGTCGTAAACGGAATGGTAGATGCCGCCGCCGTCCTCGCCGCCGAAACCGATGTTCAGCGAAGCGATGCCCAAGTGATCGATGAAAGCCGTATAGTCGGAGCCGGAGCCCAGCGCGCCGATGCGCAGATCGGACCGCTTGCGCACCTCGTCCTTCTCCGCGGCGGGCGCCCGCGCGATGCGCTCGAGCGAATCGCGATTCCAAACCGGCATCTGCTTCTCGGGATCTTCAATATCGCGCGCCACGCCATTGATGAACTTCTCCAGCGAGTGCGAACCACCCATGCCCAGAAAACCACGGCTATTGCTGTCCGAATTGATGTACATTGCCGCATGCCGGCGCAACTCCGCGTCGTGCTCCTCGGCAAACTCGGTGGAACCCAGCAGGCCTTCCTCTTCGCCATCCCACACGCAGTAAATAATCGTGCGCTTCGGCTTCCAACCCTGCTTCCCCAATTCGGCGAATGCGCGGGCTTCTTCCATCAGCGCCACGGTGCCCGAGAGAGGATCGTCGGCGCCGTTCACCCAGGCATCGTGATGGTTGCCGCGCAGGATCCATTCATCTGGATAAGGCGAACCGGGGATGCGCGCCACCACGTCGTAAATCTTCTTCATGTCCCAATTGAACTCGAGTTTCAGATGCACGCGCGCGGGTCCGGGTCCCAAACGGTAGGTGATGGCCAGTGCGCCGCGCCAGGCTTCCGGGGCGACCGGACCGGTAAGCGCCGCCAGCAGCGGCTGGGCATCGCCGTAGGAGATGGGCAGCACGGGAATCTTGGTTAATGTCTGTGCATCTTTGATGGGAATGCGCTTGGCGCCCTCGGTTGCGCCGATGCCGGGTGTCAGCGGATCGCCCGGATAGATGGGCATGTCCATAACGCTGCCGCGCTGCACGCCATCGCGCGGGCGGTAGGGACCTTGCGGAAAGACTTCGCCCGCGTAATAACCGTCCTCATGCGGGTCGGAATAGATAATGCAGCCGATGGCCCCGTGCTCAGCGGCGACCTTGGGCTTGATGCCGCGCCAGGACCCACCGTAACGCGAGATCACAATCGCGCCTTTGACGGAGATGCCCAGGCGGTCCAGTTGCTCGTAATCCTCGGGTACTCCAAAGTTCACATAAACCAGCGGAGCGGTCACGTCGCCATCGATGGAGTAGGCATTATAAGTGGGCAATTGCTCGTTGTGCTGGCCGGAGGTGGGGTCGCCGGGCACGGTCGGTTCTGCTAGTTTGGCGGTGAAGTGTTCGGGCGCCACCAGTTCGAGCGTGCGGCTCTTGGGCGTGGGGAACAGCACTTCGAAAGTCTCGATGTGCGCATCCAGGCCCCACTGCTTGAACTTCGCCAGGATCCACTCGGCGTTGTCCTTATCGTAAGGCGAGCCGACGTGATGGGGCCGGGCGGAGAGGCGCTGCATGTAATCGTGCAGATTCTGGGTGCTGGGAATCGCGCGGAACGTGACCTCCCAATCGTGCTCGCCGCGCGCCGATTCGGCCGAGTAGCCGCGCAGGCTGGGGGCGTCGGCGGCGGGTGCCAGGGCGGCGCCGCATAGTACGGTCAGACACGCAAGGTGCAGGTTGCTTTTCATTTATGCATAAGGATAGCAGGCAGTGGGCAGCCTTTTAGGCGGGTCTGGAGACCCGCCGCAGACCTGGAGGTCCGCCCCACAGGGTCCTGCTAACCGGGCATTGCCGTTTGCAGTCTAATGGATAGCTTGATGGAATTGAGCGATAGCGTGGCAGTCGCGCAGGCGCGGGCCGGGGATTCCGGCGCATTCCGCGTGCTGGTGGAGCGCCACAGCCGCCATCTTTTCCGTCTGGCCTATCGTATGACTGGCCATCAACAAGACGCCGAAGACGTAGTGCAGGAAACCTTTCTGCGCGCTTACCGGCAGCTTTCGAAATTCGACGACCGGGCCAGCTTCGGCACCTGGCTCTACCGCATCGCCGCCAACTGCTCGCTCGACCTGATCCGCGCGCGCAAACGCCGCGGCTCTCAAACCGAAGCCGCCGATCCGGAAGCGCCGGATCCCATGCAAGAGGTGCCCGATACGGCGCCCGCGCCCGACCGCCTGGCCTTGAGCGCCGAAGTGGGGCGCGAAGTGGCGGCGACCTTGGATTCGCTCAGCGACATGGAACGCACCGCCTTCGTGCTGCGGCACTACGAAGGCATGTGCATTGACGAAATCGGCCGCACCCTCGGCGTGCAACCCAACGCCGCCAAACACAGCATTTTCCGCGCGGTGCAAAAGCTGCGCCGGGCGCTCGAGCCCCTGGTGAGTTCCGCATCATGAATCACTTGAACGAAGAACAATTCGTTTTGTATTACTACGGCGAAGGCGACGGATCGCCGGCCGTGCGGGCGCATCTGGATGCCTGCGAATCCTGCCGCGCCGCGTACGCCAATCTGCAGCGCGTGCTCAACGTGGTGGATGCCTTGCCGGTGCCGGAGCGCGGCGCCAATTACGGCGCGCACGTCTGGCATCGGCTGCAGCCCGCGCTGGGCGGCCGCCGCTGGTGGGGCAATTGGCGGGCGCAGGCTCCCGTGCCGCGCTGGGCGGCCGCGCTGCTGGTGGCAACGCTGGTAGCCGGCGCGTTCTGGGCGGGGCGCTATTACCCCAAGGCGCAGCCGGCCACGCAAACCGCGAATGCCGGCCAGGTGCGCGAGCGCATCCTGCTGCTGGCCGTGGGCGATCACCTGGACCGCTCGCAGGCCGTGCTGCTGGAGCTGGTAAACGCGCGCCCCGGTGAGCCGCTGGACGTAACTTCCGAGCGGGAGCGCGCGGGAGATCTGGTGGCCGAGAACCGGTTGTACCGCCAGACCGCGGCGCGCACCGGCGACGGGCGGGTGGCCAGCGTGCTGGACGACTTGGAGCCGGTGCTGCTGGAACTCGCGCACGGGCCGGACCGCCTTACACCGGAAGAAGTAGAGAACTTGCGGCAGCGCATCGAAGGCGACGGCATCCTGTTCAAGGTACGCGTGGTCGGATCGACGGTGCGGCACCGCGAAGAAAAGGCCGCGCCTCAGGCCGGCCAGGGAACGTTATAGGGAAAACAAAATGTCAAAGATACGTTTTTTTATAGTGGTGGGCTCCGCGCTGCTAAGCGCCGGGCTTGCATTCGGGCAAGTCATGGAACCGCCGCCCAATATGAGCTTCTTTCAGAAGCCGGCCGGCCGCCAGTCCGATGACGAACGCGCCTACCAGAAAGGGCAGGCGGCCATCGACGCTCGGCGTTGGGACCGGGCCGTCGAGGCTTTCGGCGACGTGGCCGCTGCCAATGGCGAGCGCGCCGATGGGGCGCTCTACTGGAAAGCCTATGCACTGAACAAATTGGGCCGCCGCGAAGACGCGCTGGCCACGCTCTCGAAACTGTTTCAATCCTATCCCCAGAGCCGCTGGATGGACGATGCCAAGGCGCTGGAACTGGAGGTCCGCCAGGCATCCGGCCAGGTGAAAGCCAACCCCAATGCCGAGCCCGACGAGGAATTGAAGCTGCTGGCACTCAATGGCCTGATGAACAACGATCCGGAGCGCGCCATTCCCCTGCTGGAGAAATTCCTGCAGGGCAACCAGCCGTACAGGCTGAAAGAGCGAGCGCTGTTCGTGCTGGCGCAGAGCGATAGTCCCAAAGGGCGCCAGATCCTGTTGCAAGTGGCCCGCGGCGGTTCCAATCCAGATCTGCAAATGAAAGCGATCAACTACCTGGGCATCATGGGTTCGAAGGAGAACCGGCAGGTGCTCGCCGATCTTTACGCCAGCTCGAACGATAAGGAAGTGAAGCGGGCGGTGCTGCACAGCTTCATGGTTTCCGGTGATCGCGACCATCTGCTGCAGGCCGCCAAGTCCGAAAAGAATGCGGACCTGCGCATGGATGCCATCCATCAGTTGGGCATCAGCGGAGGCCAGACAGAGCTCTGGCAGCTCTACCAAGCCGAGCCCACGGTGGATGTGAAGGAAGCCATCCTGCATTCCATGTTCATTGGCGGCAACACCGCCAACCTGCTCGATGTGGCCCGCCACGATAAGGAGATACGGCTGCGCAGGGCTGCTATTCACAGCCTGGGACTGATGGGCGGCGAGCACACGGGCGATGCTCTGGTGGCCATGTACAGTGCCGAAACCGATCCCGCGTTGCGCGGCGAGATTGTCAACGCGCTCTTTATCCAGGGTAATGCCAAGGCCATGGTAGCGCTGGCGCGCAAAGAGACCAACCCGGAAACGAAGAAGATGATCGTGAGCAAGCTGGCCGTTATGGGATCGAAGGACTCTACCGACTACATGCTGGAGCTACTAAAATGAAACCGATTCTGTTCCTGATTCTGGCGCTGCCGGCCGGCGCCGCCTCGCTCCAGCAACAATTCCAGGAGCAATACGCGCAGCCGCAGCCGGCGTGGATTGGCTACACCGTGCCCACCGTTCCCGGCCACGACCAGAACTGTGACTACAACGGCGATTACGTGCGGGGCGTGCGCCCGCCCGGCCCGGTTCATCTGGAACCGCCGGAGCAGGTGCAAATCCTATTCCGGATACAGGATAACCACGTCGCCAAGATTCGCTCGATTTCCGGCGACTGCCAGCTGGATGCCGATAGCATCCCGTTGCGTTGGATTCGCGACGTGCGCCCGGCCGAGAGCGTGGCGTTCCTGGCGACGTTTGTGACGGCGGATAGCGACCACGTGCGCGACGGCGCGGTGGCGGCGATCGCCCTGCACGCCGATGGCGCCGCGGACGAGGCGCTGGAACGTTTCGTGGCCGCCGGGCAACCGGAGTCGCTGCGCGAGAAGGCCGTTTTCTGGATGGGAGCGGCGCGCGGCCGGCGCGGATACGAAAACCTGCGCCGGATTGTCGAGGGAGACGCGAGCGCGAGCGTGCGCGATAAAGCGATTTTCGCGCTTTCCATCTGCAAGGAACCGCAGGCGGTGGACACTATGATCGAAGTGGCGCATCGCGACTCCAGCGCGCACGTGCGCGGGCAGGCGCTCTTCTGGCTGGCACAGAAGGCCGGCAAGAAGGCTGCAGGCGCGATTTCGGGCGCGATCGACAACGATCCGGATACCGAAGTGAAGAAGAAAGCAGTGTTCGCTTTGCAGCAGCTTCCCAATGGCGAGGGTGTGCCGATGTTGATCCAGGTGGCGCGCGAGAACCGGAATCCTGCGGTGCGCAAGCAGGCCATGTTCTGGCTGGGCCAATCCAACGATCCGCGGGCGCTGGCATTCTTCGAAGAGGTGCTAAAGCCTTAGCTGGACTCAGTCTTGATGCATGACCCAGCCGTTTCCATCCGGGTCGCTGAACGTAAAATACTTGCCCCACGGGGCCGATTGCACAGCGGACGTCTTCAGACCGCGCGCCCCCAGCGTTTCAAAGGCGCTTTCGATGTTCCCGGTCAGAAGCACCATACCGGACAAACCGCCGGGTCGCATGTTCTCAAACCATGTAACCAGCGCGATGTTTGTTTTCGTACCGGGTACGTTGAGCTCAATCCAGCGCGCGCCGGGCTTGAAATCGGCCTCACGCGTGATGGGGAAACCCAGTACTTCACTATAGAATTGCTTGGATTTCTGCTGATCCTTGACGGGTATGGATATAATCGCCAGGCCGGTAGTCACTGCTTCGGTGTCCGTGTTCATATTGCCCCCTTGCGCTCGGTAAGACTGAACCAGTTACCCGAGTTATCCTTCATCACAGCTTCGATCCCATAGAATCGTTCCACCGGCCCGGAGCTGAACTCGACTCCTTTGGCCTTCAGATCTTCGTAGTCCTGGCGGCAGTCGCTGGTCTCTAAAACGCCGCCGCACAAAACGCCCTTCTCAAGCAGCTGGCGCAGCGTGGCGGCCGTATCCTGATCCAGGTTGGGGCCGTCGATCTTCATCAGAATGATTTGTAATTCCGGCTGGCCTTTGGGTCCGACGGTCAGCCAGCGGAAGCCGTTTTCCATGCTGGCGTCCGTGCGCACCTCAAATCCCAGCTTGTCCACATAGAAATCCTTGGCGGCATCCTGGTCTACCACGTAAATCTGGGTGAAACTCAGTCGCTGAATCATGTTGCATCTCCTCGCAGCTCTAAGAATACAAGACAGGGTGAACCGGCGCTTCTCGATTCTTGCGATGTTGCGCAGGCGGGGCTGAAGCCCCACGCCGGCTAAAGCCCGCCCTCCTGAGCTGCTAAGATTTCTGAGAGGTTATGATAGCAGGGTGACGCGGAGGGATCTACTGATCGGGGCGGCGGCAGGTGGTTTGACGCGGTGCCTGCGGGGGGAGGACCGCGCGGTTTATTTGCCGCTCGCGGAGGCGCGGCCCGTGCTCGCAAGCTTCTCGGGCGAGCTTCCCGCGGAACTGCAGGGTGTGTCACTCACGGCGAGTTCCTGGCTGGCATGGGAGACGAAGCGCGACCAGGAAATCCGCGCGCGGCTGAAGCGCGGGGACGCCGATTCTATTTTCAATTTAGTTTTATTCGGGACATCCTTCACTGCGCAGCCGCGGGTCACCGGCGGCGAAGAGATGGGGCGCGTGATCCTGGCACGCGTGCACGACATGGCCCAGGCCGTGAGGCATCCGGCGGGCAATGAACGGCTGCAACTTGTAGTTGAGTGGCTGCAGGCAAATGGCGTGGATCCAGCCGGGCCGGACGCGGGCAAGCGGGTGGAAGCGCTGCTGCTCGAGAACGCGTTACGCGTGCGGGGGGAGCAGCGCGCTTATGCCGAGACTATTGCGGACGCCAAGCAGAAAGGGGACGCGGCCGGGCTGTTTGTGACGCGTTCCAGCCTGTATCGGGGCCGTGGACTATCGCTCGATACATCCTTCCGGCCGAATTTCGCCATCGAGCGCAGCCTGGCGGAAATGAAAGCAGCGGGCGTCCTGCGGGAAGTACGGCGGGTGGCGGTAATCGGGCCGGGGCTGGATTTTGCGGATAAACGCAGCGGGTATGACTTCTATCCGATGCAGACCTTGCAGCCACTTGCGCTGATCGACTCATTGCGCAAGCTGCGCCTGGCGGGGCCTGCGGCACCGGCGGTGGAGATCTTCGACCTCAGTGACAGAGTGCTGAGCCACGTACGGCGGGCGGTGGCGCGGGCGCGGTCCGGGGCACCTTATACGTTGCAGGTGCCGCTGGATGGAGACACGCGTTGGCTGCCGGAGACCATCGACTATTGGCGGAGTTTTGGTACAGAGATCGGCGCGGGGGCCAAAGCATTGAATCCACCGGCGGGGGTAACGGCGCGCATGCACGCGGTGCGGATCCGGCCGGACGTGGTTGCGCTGTTAGGCCACGCGGATCTGGACGTGGTCACCGAACACATGGTGCTGCCGGAGGAGCAGCGGTTCGAACTAATGGTCGCCACGAACGTGCTGGTTTATTACAGCCCGTTCGAACAGGGGTTGGCGTTGCGGAATATCGCGGACATGTTGCGGGTGGGGGGCGTGCTGCTGAGCAACAATGCGCTGCCGGATGTGGATGGCGTACCGATGCGGGCGGCAGGGAGTAGCAGTGTGGCTTATGCGGAGGATCCGGATGATGGGGACCGGGTGGTCTGGTACAGGCGCGGGTAGCGGGGCAGGCGGCCTGCGAGCCTGCCCCACAATTTTTGGAACGGACTTAGAAGATTACTTTGGCGCCGATCTGGATGTCGCGGTTTCCGCTGTAACTGCCGGTAATGGGTCCGCTGGCACAGCTCCCGGTAGAGCAGCCGTAGACATATGCCGAACCCGTATTGACGCTGTAATTGGCATGGTTGAACGCGTTGTAAGCCTCCAAGCGAAGCTGGAGAGAGGCGCGCTCGGTAATTCTGGTGTTCTTATACATGCCCAGGTTCAGGTTCCAGGTTCCGGCGTTGTGGAAGTAATCGCGGCCGGTGGTGTCGGCCGGCCATGGTCCGAAGTCGGAGCTGCCGGTGATGGGGTTGACGTAGCTCTCGTCTATCGAGTAGTTACCCATGTTATAGACATTGAAGGTATTCGGAGATCCGCCCGCGGACCGGGTTCCGGTAGTCGGAATGACCTGGTTCGAGGCGATGCGGGGATAGACATAACAAAGACAGTTGTTGAGGTCGTAGATGCTGTAGGGGGCACCCGTGCGCGCGGTGAAGATGGGTGCGAACTCCCAGCCGTCTAGAACAGCCTTTGCGGCGCCATGCAGGTCACGGGTGAAAGGCACGGTCCAGATGCCGCTGATGGCGACCCGGTGGCGATTGTCGAATTGGGCCGGGCCGTAGTCCAGCATGGGATTGAAGGCATCGGTGTAACCCAGGTTGAACTGGTTGGCCGAGGCGCTGAAGGTATCGCTCAGCTCATCCATGGTGTGGCTCCAGGTGTAATTGGTGCGCAGGGTCAGGCCGCTGTGCTTGATGTCCTGGATGTCGTAGCGCACGTTCATGGCGTTGTAGTTGGAGATACCGGCGCCGCCGCGCCGATTGATGGCGCTGTACTGGTTGTTCAGCGGCGAGAGGCAGGAACTGGCATCGCCGGAAAAGTCGCCGGGAGTGCACGGAATGCCCAGGTAGATGTTACCCATGCCGGGCACATTGGTGTCAGCGATGTCGTAGAGGTTGCGGCCGATGGAACCGGAATAATCAACCTCCAGGTGCTGGCTATTGAAGATCTGGCGCTCGATCGACGCGCTAATCAAGTGTGCATAGGCCTGCGGAATGTTTGGTTGAACCGCGCGGAGTTCGGATGGGGGTAGCGCGGCCGTGCCGGTGCCGCTCAAGAACCCCGGGAAATTCGTGGTAGAGAGCGGAATGCTGCTGACGTTAGACCCCGCGAGCAACTCGACCACGGCGTAGTTCGGGGGGTTGAACAGAACATTGTAAGTCACGTTGCCGAAATTGCGTTCATAACCGATTCCGTAGCCGCCGCGGAAGGATGTTTTGCCGTCACCGAATACGTCCCAGGCGAAGCCTACACGGGGACCGAAGTTCTTTTTGCTGGGCGTCCAAAGCTCTCCGATCGGGCTGTTGGGTGCGATATCGACGACACCGTTGGCAATGTCCTGTTGCACGGTCCCGCCGGTGGCGGGATAAAAATTGGAATCGAGATTGGCATTGACATTATGCTGCACGCCGAAATATTCCCAGCGCAAGCCCATGTTCAGGGTAAAGCGCGGCGACACCTTCCAGGAATCCTGGAAGTACAGGGCGTATTCGTGATACCGGTTGCTACGCTCAAACGTGGGGGGTCCGACCGGCAGAGTGAGGGAGCAACTGGAAGTCTCGACGCCGTTGATGCAAGGAAACTTGCCTTGCGGATAAATGGCTACCTGGTCTTCGTGGAGTTGGCCGAGGAGCAGATTATCGAGGCCTTGCCCGACGGTGCTTCCCAGGATCTCGGTATTTTCTTCATAAGCGCCGAAAGTGCGGTTGTCACGCAGATATTCGGCGGTACCTCCAAAGCGGAGCTCGTGTTTGCCCTTGGTGAAGCTGAAGTCCTGATAGGCCTGGCCAAAATTTTGGGGGCCGCCGAAGGGGATTCCGGAGCCCGGCGCGGTGGGCAAATACCCCGGCAAATTGACGCTGTAGGGACCAATGGTGGTGGCGCTCTCCGCGCTTCCCAGATAATAATCGGGCACCACGCCGGTGGTGGCGACCGGTTCCAGCGTATTAAATCGGTTGAAATCGAGTTTCGATTGGGAAACGAAGCGCGGCGAGAAGGTGTGGGTCATGGAAACGATGACGCTGTTGTTATAGGTAGTGTTCGGGGTATCGTAACCCGCGTAGGCATTGGCCGAAATACTGCCCGGAAAATCGTATTCGCTGTAAATGGCGTAGCGTCCGTAAATCTGCGTTCTGTCGCTGAGGTTGTAGTCAATACGATTTACGGTGTCCCAGGTGTTTTGTGGGGTACCTGCGCCGGAGTTACTGGGTACAGTGTATTGGACTAAGTCGAACATGGGCGCGGTCATGCTGTACGACTGGCATGGCCCGTTGGTGGAGGCGTTCTGGCAGGGGTCGCCAAGACCGGCGTTGGACATACCCTGGCGGCTATACTGAGTTAGCACAGTGGCGTCCGAACGCAGTTTGCCATAGGTGGAGAAGGCCTGCTGCGTAAGCGAGTTGGACGCCGCGATAAACGCAGGGTCCGGCACCAGGTCAAGCTCGTTGGCGGCGCTGCGCACGCGCGTCCATTCGGTGTTGCTGAAGAAGAACAGCTTGTTCTTTTTGACCGGTCCGCCCAGCGAATAGCCGAACTGATTGCGCGTATAGTGGGGCTTGTCCAGGCCGTAGGCGTTGCTGTTGAAGTCGTTCGAAGCCAAAGCACTGACGCGGTTGAACTCGTACAGCGAGCCGTGAAATTCGTTGGTTCCCGACTTAGTGGTCACATTGACCACGCCCGAATCAGCGCGGCCGTACTCCGCCGTAAAGTTATTAGTAATGATGCCCATCTCCTGCACGGAATCGAGAGGCACCATCTGCCCTACCGACGCACTGAATTCGTCGTTGTTGGCCACGCCGTCCAGCATGACGTTTGTGCCCGCCGAGCGCAGTCCGTTCATGGCCACACCCACACCGCGGCCGGAGGGATCGTCTTCACTGACGTTCCCCGAAGTGGCGACGAAATCGTAAGGGTTGCGGG
This sequence comes from Bryobacterales bacterium, assembly GCA_963818855.1. Classification (GTDB taxonomy): domain Bacteria; phylum Acidobacteriota; class Terriglobia; order Bryobacterales; family Bryobacteraceae; genus Bog-159. The sequence goes on from CAWFUH010000006.1 coordinate 355,594, forward strand.
TGAGCGACGGAAGCTCGGTCATGCTCTGTGTGTTGATGAGCTGGCTGATGGTCTGGGTTTCGGTGTTGACGGTGACGGCAGTCTCGCTCACTTCCACCACGGTTTCAGATTTGCCGACTTCCAGCTTAAGGTCCATCCCCACTTTGCCGCCGACGGTCACGGTGGTGTGCTGCTTCAACGAAGTGAAGCCGGCCGCGGCCACTATGACGTCGTAATCGCCGGGTTGCAGGTTGGTAAATGTAAAGGTACCGGCAGCGTCGGAAGTTTCGACGCGCTCAGCGCCGGTGGCCGAGGATCTCACTGTGATGGTGGCTCCGGGGATCGAAGCCCCGGTAGGGTCGAGGATGTTCCCGACAATCTGGCCAGTTTCGGCTTGTCCGAAGGCACTGACCGCGCAAAAGCACAGGACGAACAAAACGGCGAATAAGAGTGTAAATCTCTCCCACGTTACACGTAAATGCATATATCCTCCAATCGGAAATGGCTACGGCCGGTCATGCGACCGGATTGTTACACCATACTTGAATAGGTTGTCGCGCGGCTGCGGCTGGCCAAGAGGAAGACAAAGATGCGCCACCCAAAGCGACAGCGCTACTCAGACACCCGATCCGATATCTTTAGCAATACCGGAATAAAGACCCTGATGAGACGCAGTGTACTACGGTTTCGTGGTGGATTGCAACAATCGACTGCCAGAAGTGTGCGTAAACTTTCATTGCCGGGGCAACAGAAGTTTAGCTGGGCAGAATTGGTGTTCAGAACTGCCAGTACATTTGTTATGGGAAGCGGGGCTAAGACTGGGTTCGGGGGGTGATGGCCAGGGCTATTGCTCCCTTTACTCCGGCGTCGGCGCCCAGGGCGGGCGGCACGACGTATTCATCCATGCGCTCCAGAATCTCCGGCGCTTGTATGTAGCCGTTTAGCAGCACCAGCACCTGGCTGCGAATGCGGGGAAACAGGTGAGCCTGGCGCATGACGCCGCCGCCCAGAATAATGCGCTGCGGCGATAGAGTGCAGATCCAGGTGACCAGGCCCAGGGCGATGTATTGAGCCTGCAAGTGCCAGGCGGGATGGGAGATGGGCAGGGTTTCGGCGCGCTGATGCCAGCGCGCGGCGAGGGCTGGTCCTGATACCAGGCCTTCCAGGCAATCGCCATGGTACGGGCAGGCGCCCGGAAATGGATCGGCGCCGAGATCGTGTGGCACGCGAATGTGCCCCATTTCGGGGTGGACCAGACCGTGCAACAGGCGGCCATGGGCCATGCCGCCGCCGCCCACGCCGGTGCCGATGGTGACGTAGAGGAAGGTGTCGAGTCCCTGAGCGGCGCCCCAGCGAGCCTCGCCGAGCGCCGCGGCGTTGACGTCGGTATCGATAGCCACCGGCAGCCCGGTAGCGCGATGCACGGTTCCGGCGAGATCCGTATCGCGCCAGCCGTCCTTCGGGGTGGAAGTGATGTATCCGAATTTGGGGGAGGCGCGGTTCAGATCGACGGGGCCAAACGAGCCGATGCCAATGGCCTCGGGCGGGTGCTGCTGCTGCCGGAAGAAGTCCACCGCGCGGGCTATCGTTTCAACGGGGGTGGTGGCCGGGAACTCGCCGCGCGCGAGCAGATGGCCGTCTTCGCGGCCGGTGGCGCACACGAACTTGGTGCCGCCGCATTCGATCCCGCCATAGAGTGGCATTTGCTTGTTATACCGCGCGAACAGGGCCGGTGGTTGGGCGGGTGGAGCGGCTTTGCGCGTTTGGTGAGAACAAATCAGCCCGGCGGCCACATTTTTAAGTTAAGGAGATCTTAAAATGTCTTATTTGTACCGCGCGGCCACAGTTCTGCTCTGCCTCACAAGCGGGTTAGGATACGCCGCCAGCAAGCCGCAGCCGCCCCGGATGCTCATTGCCCCCACGAAACCGGCCAGAAAGACGACGCTGCGCATGGAGGCGCCCCTGCCGGACGCGCAACTGGAGAAGACCATTCGCGGGAAGTTTGCCGCATCCAAGATAAATACGCACCATTTTCAGGTTCATGTGCAGGGCGGGGTGGCCACGATTGAAGGCCAGACCGATGTGCTGCAGCATAAAGGTACAGCCACGCGGCTGGCGAAGAACGCCGGCGCGACGAAGGTGGTGAATCACATCGCGGTGAGCCAAGCGGCCAAGGACAAGGCTGCCAAGAGCCTGGCATCGGGACGGCGGCGCGCGCAGATTAAGCGGAGCGAGGTTACGGCGCGCACGGTCAAGCGGTCGAGTTAAGACGGCGAACTAAAGTGTGCGCCATCCCCATAGGGCGACGGCGATGCCGGCCAGGCCTAAAAAGGTGCCGAAGGGGAGCTCGTAAGTGGCCGGGTCGTGATGCATGAGTTTGATATAGGCGTAGCCGATCAGGGACCCTGCCAGCGATCCGATGATCAGCATGAAAAGCGCGCCGTTCAAGCCCAGAAATGCGCCGACCATAGCTACCAGTTTCACGTCACCGAGGCCCAGCCCTTCGCGGTGGCGCAGCTTGAAATACAGCCAGCCGGCGAACCATAAGCAGATGGCCGGCATCAAGGCTCCCAGCAGCGCTTCGGCGAGCGAAGACCAATGCGCGTTGTTGCGTACGCCGGTGCCCCACAGCAGCACTTCCGCGATATAAGGTTTCACCGGTACAAACCAGGCCAGCACCAATCCGGCGGCCGCGCCGCCCAAGGTGAATTCGTCAGGCAGGATGCGCGCTTCCAGGTCCGCGAACGTCAACCCCACCAGCAGCGCACTCAGCAGGCAGAACTTCACGGCGGCGAGAGTTGGTCCCAGCCGCCAGACGAAGTAGAAGAATAGCGCTCCGGTCAGCAGTTCGACCACCGGATACCGCGGCGAAATCGCCGCTCTGCAATGCCGGCAGCGGCCGCGGAGGAGCGCGTAGCTGAGCAGCGGAACGTTGTCGTACCAGGCGATCGGATGGCTGCAGGCGGGGCAGTACGAGCGGGGCCGCACCACGGACAGATCCTGCGGCAGGCGGTAGACGCAAACATTGAGGAAGCTGCCGATCAACAGGCCGAACAGCAGCGCCAGGCAGGCTTCTAGCAAGAGAGCACCTGCCGGTAAAGGTGAATGGTGGAGTGGATCATTTGATCGAGTGAGAATTTCTCCGCCACGGTCTGGCGGGCGCGCGCCGCGAGTGCGCGGGCCGAGGGGCGATCCGCCAGCAGCTGGGTGATGGCGCGGCCGATGATTTCCGGTTGGTTTTCGATGAGCCAACCGTTCTCCTGGTGGCGCACGATTTCGGGGATCCCGCCCACGTTGCTGGCGATCACCGGAACGCCGGCGGCCATGGCCATGAGGATGGCGGAGCCCAGGCCTTCGGCGTGGGTGAGATAAAGAAACAGGCCGGCGCCGGGAAGGTCGGCTGCCAGATCGCGGGAGAGCAGCAGGTCCACACCGGCGCGGCGGGTGGCGGCGAGCGCCAGCGCGGTGCCTTTGCGCGGATCGCCGCTGGCGGGCGCCACGACTGTTTCGGCGGACGCCGCCGTTGGGACGGGCGCGTCGCCCAGCGGCACGCCGTCGTAGATCACCGCTACCTTCTCTTCCGGCACACCGCCTTCCAGCATCACTTTCTTGACGAATTGGGACACCGCGGCGTAGCGGCTGGCATGGCGATACTTCCAGCGCGATCGAATGGGAAACGCGACGCGGCGCGACACTACCAGGGGGGCGCGGTTCAAGACGGCGGCCAGCGTATGGGTGCGGGCATCGTGGGCGTGGACCAGGTCCGCCTGGTGCGAAAACCGGTAAACGGCCCATAGAGTGAGTGGGCGCACGTCCAGATGGCGCGCGCGGGCGTGAGTCCACAGCGGCGATCCCCGGGGTGCGAGGAGGGTGCAGGCGATATTTTCGGCGCGCAGGCCTTCCAGCAGGCGAAGGACCTGCCACTGGCCTCCTCGCATTTCCCGGCCGGAATCCAGGTGAACGATACGCATGAGTCGATTAGAGCGGCGCTATAAACTACTTGTACCGTGAGGCCAAGTCGTTTGCAATGGTGCTCCAAAACAGCATCATCTTTGGTTTCAGGGTGTGAGTCGCGCGCTTACATCGCTCGCATCCCAGCAAGGGTGGGGTAGCCAGGTCAAGGGTCGCGGAAGCTGGCGCAATTTTTGGGGAACCGCCGCGCAGCGGTGGGGCAGCCAAAACCCGAAGGGCCGCGCCCTTGACCGTGGCGAGGGACGACGCATCTTTACTTTTTTCATCGTACCGCGACCGAAACATTTCCCGGCCCTTCCGTGTTAGCGCGTGATAAAGGACATTATTACACGTATGGCCGCGTCCGCATCGTTTCTCCAACTAATTTTATAGTCCTGTGACGGTTCCAGACCCCATCCGAGCACCCTTGGCTCTGAGCGCAAGAACCTTCAGAAAAGACGGAATTCTCGGGCGCAGTGACTCCGCATATCCTTGAAGTCCATGAAAGAGAGTTGCACCGTTAATATTCATCCGGAAGAGTTTGGTAAGGATCTCACAACGTGCGGCATCGGCATCAATTCGAATCTCGACTAGATTATCCGGGGCTTCCGGAATAAGTTCCACCGCTTCCTGAAATGGGATACTTACATTGCTAGCACAAAGAAATAAACCCTGCTGAACCTCAAGCCTGGGGTTCATTTTTTTCGGGTTGGTGCCAGTCACAACGTTAAATGGAAATTTCATAAACGTGTTAACTGCCCAGCCCTCGCGATTGTCCCACGCCTCCAAAAAACGTTTGTAATCCGATACGTTTGAGGACACGACGCTCTCCATGTGTTGCGTAAGCCAGCTTTTGTTCACCGCCCAAATGACCGGCTTTGCATTCTCTGCCTCTACTGCGAAATACGTCGCAATGAAAAGAGAGAACGTGAAATCCAAAAGCCGACATGGGGTACCATAGTGCCGCATGAGAGCTAGCCAGCCAAGTGTATCGTCATCTTCCTGCGTCATTGGTGGCGAGTAAAGATGATATGAACGCTTAAAGTGGTTGAGCAAAGCGACTTGCAATTTTTTCGATGGTCTCACCCTCGACCTTAAAATCCTCATATGCCCGTTCGAGAGTCGTCTTCATATGCCCAGGAGCACGCAGTCCGCGGAAGACCCGCTCTTTGCCGCTAGAATCGAACTCATTTTCGAGTGTTACTAATTCATTCCACGTTAGGACGTTCTTTATTTTCGTCATGTTTGATTATCCTGCCATGGAGTGGAAAAGGAAAGCGGCTAGGCCGCTTGGCTTTTGGGCAACGCGAGCGCTGCCCTAACCGTCACGTCGTACCACTGGCAACCCCTGCCCGTCCTGATGTTGAGCCGGTTCAATTCGCGGGCAATGGCGCGGTAGGTCATCCCCTGCCCTTCCAGACTGCGCATGATATTCAGGACTTCCGGCGCGGGCCTGCGGGCGCGGTGAACGCTGTTCGCAATCTCGAGCGCTGCAAGCGCTCGAGGATTGCCGAGTTTGACGCCTCGCGCCTTCGCTGCGGCCAGGGCCGCTTTCGTCCGCCGTGAAATCTGCTCGAGCTCGTGCTCCGCGAACGCGGCCAGCATGTGCAGCGTGAGCCGGTTGGCGTGGGGATTGTCGCAACATACGAAGTCCGCGCCGCTTTCCATCAGCGCGGAAATGAAAGCCACGTTGCGCCCCAGCCGGTCAAGCTTGGCGATAACGAGGGTCGCCTTGCGCCTGCGGCATTCCTGCAAGGCGGCGAGTAGCTGCGGGCGGTTCGTGTGCTTCTTGCCGCTCTCCACTTCCGTGTACTCGGCGGCAAGCTGGCCGGTGGCGATGTGGCGAAGCACGGCGGCGCGTTGCGCTTCCAGTCCTAAGCCGCTGGCTCCCTGGCGGTCGGTGGATACGCGGTAGTAGGCGATATAGGCCGTCATAAAGGCTCCCTGCAAGTTTTGCAAACGTAGGTTTGGATTATTGCATCGACAATCGGATTTACGATTTTATGGCTAATCGTAAATACGGTCATTCGGAAAGTGCTCCAGCAGGATGCGGCAGAGCTTGTGGGCCATGTCCGTACCTCCGGAGGCGCACGCTGCTTTGACGCGGCTGCGAAGGCTCTCGGGCACGTCGAACGTAAAGCGCTTCGTGCGCTCGCCGGGGGCCGTGACCGGCTGGCCGCTGCTCACCCAAGCGTCGGCGCTGACGGGGCTATTGCGCGGCGACGCCCGGGCGCGATGATGGTTTTCTCCATGGCTGTACTTCCTGATTTCCTTGGCAAGCTGCTTAATCTCCTCTGCGGCTGGCTCCCTTGGATTATCACAGTGTGCCATCCTTGACGGAGCAGCGGTTTAGTTGACTGTTCAACAGTTAAACTAAGAGACAGGCAACGCGATGGACATCGTCACCGTAAAAAACAAGTTTCAGATTGTGATTCCGCAGCACATCCGTGACCGAGCGCATATCGAAATTGGTGATTTGCTAGAGACGGGCGTGGAGAACGGAAAAATCACCTTCACCCCCAAGAGCCCTATCGACCGGCATCTGGCGGAAGGACTGGAGGATGCGAGGAAGGGTAGAACGCACGGGCCTTATGCCAGCGCTGACGCAGCGATTGCCGCGCTGGACGCCCGCGCCAAACGCCATGCGAAGAAGCGCCGGACATGAAGCTGCGCTTCATGGAGAAGGCCTACAAGGACTATGCGGGCCTGCCGGTCGTTATCCGCAAGGCGTTCGCCCAAACAACTGCGTTTCCTGCTGGCCAATCGCGCCCATCCGTCCCTGCGCGCGAAAAAATACAACGAAGCGCTCGACGTGTGACAAGGCCGGGTAATGCGGGGCTGGTGTTTCTACTTCAAAATCGAGGGCGACGAGTACGTCATTCTCTCTATCGTTCCCCACCCCAAGTAACGGCGCGGTCGTCCCTTTCAATGAACCCCGCGTAAGCGGGACTGGCGGCGAAGCTTCCGGCGCTGCTCCTGTAAGCATGAATTCACTTATAGTCTGTTCGCGTTCGGCGGCAAGCTGGCTGGTGGCGACGTAACGAAGCAGGGCGGCGCTGCGCTTCCAAGCCTAAGCCGCTGGCTCCCTGGCGGGCGGTGGATACACGGTAGAAGGCGCTGAAATCAGGCATGCCTTAGTCCTCCACGTCGGCGGCGGTGATGGCATCGCGGGAGCTATGCCAGATGCGAAGGACGCGAACGTGCCGTGGCTCTTCCCGAATGTCGAATATGATGCGACAGACTCCTCTGCCCTTGCCGTAGAGCAGGTGACGGGCGGAAAAGCCAAGCTCCTCCGCTTCGGGTATGACCGGGCAGCGGGCCGGATTCAGGCCGAGGGTGTCAATCGCCGCGAATAAGCGTATCAGCCATTTCTCCGCGTGCATCGGTGCGGCCTCGCGGATACGTTCAAAGGCCGCATAGGCGTCGTCTTCCGCGCGGGCCGAAAGACTAACGCGATAGGCCATATCTGGCCCGCATCTCGTCCAATACCTGAGCGGCGGGCTTCAATTCATCTCGCTCGGCGCTCGCCATGCCTTCCTGAATGGCCGCAATGGTTTCCATGTGGTGCAGGCGGTCAATCATCCGCTGATAACTCTCCGCGTCCTGGATGACGATTTCCGCCTTGCCGTTGACCGTCAACACTTCCGGCGCGTGCGTTTTCTTTAGCCGGGAAACGTGCGCCTTGTGATTGCGCAAGAAGTCGGTCAAAGAGTGAATTTCTCGGGCGTCAATCATGATTCCCCCAATCATATTTTTCTCAGATAATTATATGTTTTACATCTGCTCCGGTCAACTCCGCAAGCGCGGCTGCCTGAATCTTGAACAGCTTCACGAAATCCGGAGGCATCCTGAACTGCGTCGGGATAAAGTTCCGCGGAGGGTACTCAAGGCCGGCGGCTTTCGCTCGGCCTGGGGACTTTTTTTAACCAATCAGGCGGGACGCGCTAGAGTTGGCGGCGTGAGAGGTCAGGCCGGTTGGCGGAGTTTGTCCAGGAAATGAAAAAGCGTCACGCCGACGACTGCGTTAAGCACTCCGAACAGGAGTGTGCGCTGGACATCGAAACCGATCTGGCGGCCGAGCAGGCCGCGCGCCAGCACCCAGTAGAGGAACTCGTGAAAGAAGTAGAAGAAGAACGTCAGCAGGAGCCGGATCACGGAATGCTCCACGTCGATGCGCATGCCCACCGAGGCGGCGAAGTATCCGACGAGCGTTTTGACGATGCCGTACATACCGAGGGGCTGCTTGATGGAGAGAGAGTCCTGCGCCAGGCCGATGAAGGCGCCGATGAACAATCCGGCGATCTGGTTGCGGCGCATCAGGGCAAAGTAGATGGTGACCAGCAAAGGCAGTTCGAGGTAGCCCAGATACTCCAGAAATCCCAGGCGCGAGACCAGGCGCGGTACGTACACCTGGAAAAGGATGGCGGCCAAGGGGACCAGAAAAATGACGCGCGCGCGAAAATGGGAGACCTGGTCGCGCTGGTTTCCGGCCAGGTAGCGGTCGCCGTATTCGGTCATTGGTCCTGAGGCTGCGGCTTGGCGGGAGGGTTGGCCGTGGCAGGCTTAGCGGGCAACTGTCCGTTGGCGGGCTTGGCCGCGTCACCGGCAGGTGCCGTGCCGGGCGGCGGCAGTTTGATATTGAAGTCCGGCGGTTTGGTGCCCGGCGCGCCTTCGCCGAATTTATGGTTTTCGGCGGCGCCGATCTGCCGATATTTTTGCAGGAGCTTGTCGGCGTCCGTGCCGGCGGCGCCCTCGGGCGGTGCTCCCTGCTCTCCGCCAGGCTTGGGAGGCGACGTACCCAGATACACCGAAGCATTAGCCGCCGGCGCTTCGGGGATGGCCTGATGCACGCCTTCCAACAGGATCAGCACGGCCTCGACGCCCCGTGCTCAGACCGGCCGGTTCCACCAGGATCTCCTGATACGGCGAACTGGGCCGCACCGAGCGCACTACACCTACGGGGAACCCCTTCGGAAAAATGCGGTCGTCGCCCGAGGTGTAAAACACTTCGCCGACTTCCACTTTCTGTTCGCTGGGCACGTAATCCACTTTACAGTGTGGCTCTGGCCCTGGCCCTTGAGAGTCCCCACCACCTGATTCTTTTGCGAGACCACGCCCGCGGCAAACTCGGGATCGGTGATTAACATGACCTCCGAGGCCGTGGGGTAGGCGGCGATCACTTTGCCGACGATGCCATCCGGCGTGACCACGGCCATGCCCCTTTCGACGCCGGCGACGGAGCCGCGATCGATGAAAACCACTTTGGAATTGACGCCCGCGCCGGCAGCGATCACGCGTGCGGCCAGAGTTTTCGATGGCGTGTGCTGCTGAAAAGCGATCAGGGCTTTGGCGCGGTCGGCGGTCGAGATCTCCGTCTTGAGAAACCGGTTCTCCATTTTCAGGCGATCGACTTCAGCCTGCAGGCGGCGGTTATCCTCGCGCGCATCGTGCATCAGGATATAGTTGCCGAATAAGCCGGTGGCGCCGCCGCGTGACCGTTTCAAGCAACCTTGGCCAACGGTGTGACGGCGGTTACCGTCCACACGCGAAACATGCGCACGTCCTGATCGTTACGTACCTGCACCGCGATGAGCACCAGTTGCGCAAAGATGACCAGCAGCAAAATGGTGATATTGCGGTAGCGAGTGAGCAGCGTTTCCATGACTGAGCCATCGCCGGGCCGGAGCTTCGAATGGAGGCCCTAATCGATCGATATCTTCCTCAGCAGCCTGAAATCGCTGAGCATTCTGCCGGTGCCTAGCACGACAGAGGCCAGCGGGTCGTCGGCGATGGAAACCGGAAGGCCGGTCTCCTCCCGAATGCGCTTGTCGAGGTTTTTCAGCAGCCCGCCGCCGCCGGTGAGCACGATGCCGCGGTCGCTGATATCGGCGCTCAATTCGGGCGGCGTGCGTTCGAGGGCGACGCGAATGGCGTTGACGATGGTGGCGACGCACTCGCCCAGCGCTTCGCGAATTTCGCTGTCGTCGATGGTGAGTGTCTTGGGCACGCCCTCGATCAGGTTGCGGCCCTTGATTTCCATGGTCAGCGGCTTATCCAGCGGATATGCGGAGCCGATTTCCATTTTGATGGCTTCCGCGGTGCGCTCGCCGATCAGCAGGTTGTACTTGCGTTTGAGGTACTGCATGACGGCGTCGTCCATCTCGTTGCCGGCCACGCGCACGGAACGGGAGTAGACGATGCCGGAGAGCGAAATGACCGCCACGTCGGTGGTGCCGCCGCCGATATCCACCACCATGTTGCCGGAGGGTTCGGTAATGGGCAGTCCGGCGCCGATGGCGGCGACCATGGCCTGCTCGACCAGGTGCACCTCGCTGGCTTTGGCGCGATAGGCGGAGTCCATGACGGCGCGCTTTTCGACTTGGGTAATCTCGCTGGGCACGCCGATGACGATGCGCGGATGCACCAGCACCTTGCGGCCGTGCGCTTTCTGAATGAAGTAATTCAGCATGCGCTCGGTGACTTTGAAATCGGCGATGACGCCGTCTTTCATGGGCTTGATAGCGACGATGTTGCCGGGCGTGCGGCCCAGCATCTCCTTGGCTTCCTTGCCCACGGCTTCGACTTCACCCGTATTTTTATTGAGCGCGACGATGGAGGGTTCGTTTACGACGATGCCTTTGCCTTTGGCGAACACCAAGGTATTGGCGGTGCCCAAGTCAATGGCGAGGTCCGATGAGAATAGACTGAATAGAGAGCGTAGATTCATTAAAGATGTATCGGTTTTAGGCAGAAGGACATCGGCTCAATGCCGCGAAGACGAGCCACCTAAATGCTAGCATATTTTGTGCCCCTCGATAGCTCATTGAGCCGCCGCGCACTGCTCGCGGGCATGCGTCGCGCTGACGGGTTGCGCACGCCGCAGGAGCCGCGGATTTCCGGGCTATGCGTTTGTGGCCAACGCGGGCGCGCGCACCGTGGCGGCGGTGGATCTGAACAGCTTCGTTTTGGCGAAGCAAATCGGGCTGGATGGGGCTCCCGGCTCGGTGCTGGCAAATCCGCTGCGGCCGGGTGTCTACGTGCTGGTGCCGGAGAGCGGTACCGTATGCGAGATCGACGCGGCGAAGCTGGCCGTGGTGCGCAAGACCAGCTTGGGAGACACGGCGCTGGGCATGCGCATGGCGGCGGACGGGAAATCACTGTGGGTGCTGAAGGCGCGCGCGCTGGCGCGGCTGGAACTCACGCTTTTGCGCGCGGCCGAGGAGATCAGGCTGCCCAGCGCGGCCACGGACTTCGATCTTACCGGCGACGGCCGCGCGGCGGTTTGCTTCGGCGCGGACCGGCGGCTGGCGTTGGTGCGCCTCGGAACGGGAAAAGTCGAGCACCTGATCGACGCGGAGTGCGAACCCTCGCTGGTGCGATTTCAGGGCGACGGGCAAGCAGGTGCTGGTGGGAAGCCGGGCGGACCGGTGTCTGTCGATCTTCGACGCGGCCAGTGGGCGGATCGCGGTGCGGCTGCCGCTGCCGGTAGAACCTGCGAATTGCTGCTTCAATTCAGACGGCGGCCAGATGTTTCGTGACCGGCCCCGGCATGGACGCAGTGGTGATCGTGTATCCGTACCAGACCGAAGTGGGTGAGACGATTCTGGCGGGGCGCACGCCGGACGGGATGGCAGTCTCCGGGACGCCGCAGTATTTATTTGTGGCGAACCCCGAAACCGGGAGCGTGACGGTGCTGGATATCGAGACGCGCAAGCTGGTGGCGGTGCTGGCGGTGGGGCAGGATCCGCGGCGTATTCTGATCACGCCGGATAACCGGTACGCGCTGGTGCTGAACTAGCGCTCGGGGAACATGGCGGTGATCCGGATTGCGGCGTTTGCGGAGCCGCGCCGGCGTACTGATCCTGCGCCCTTATTCACTATGGTTCCGGTCGGGGTGCAGCCGGTGGCGGCGGCGGTAGTGACGACGGGGTGACGCGCACGCGCGGCAGTACACTTGGGAGAGGAGTAAGTTCGGCATGATGCCTCCTACGGTTGCGACGACGGGATTAGTGACGGGCGAGCGGTTGACGGTGGAAGAATTCCTGCGCCGCTGGGAAGAGATTCCGGAGCTGAAGAACGCCGAACTTATTGATGGAGTAGTATACGTGCCTTCACCCGTCAGCTTCGAGCACGGACACCTTGATGCGATGGTCCACCTGTGGCTCGGCTACTACGCGCAGGCGACCCCTGGATGTCAGACCGGCAGCAATAGCACGTGGCTGATGATGGAGAATGCGCCGCAGCCCGACGCTTATCTTCGGATTTCGCCAGCGCATGGAGGACAGTCTGGAAATGCCGGGAATATGGGCACCGGAGCTCCCGAGCTGGTGGTTGAAATCAGTTTCAGCTCCACCGAGATCGATTTTGGTCCCAAGCTCAGGCTCTATCAGCGAGCCGGCGTGCGCGAATACATCACGATCGAACGCTTTGGACCGCGCGTGGTCTGGCGGGTGCTCAATGACGGCATCTATACGGCGCAAACGGTCCCGCCCGATGGCATCGTCCGGTCGCAGGTCTTTCTCGGATTATGGCTGGATCTGGCGGCGTTCTGGGCAGATGACGGCGCGAAGATGCTGGCCGCACTGAACGCGGGGCTGGCTTCGGAGGAGCATGGCACGTTTGTGGAGCACCTGCGGGCCAAGCTAACGCTTGCCCCACAAGTTGATAGACTAGATCGATGAATCTGACGCGCAGAAGGTTCTTCTATCTTCTTTCCCTGGTTCCGGGCCTGGCACTCCGCGGCGATGAGCAGCCCGGCGAGGGCCTGCTGGTCCGCTCAGCCAACCCGGAAGATTTCGAAATGCCGCTTTCCGGTTTCGACAAGTGGTTGACTCCCGCCGAGCGTTTCTTCGTGCGCACCCACATCTACAAGCCGAACGTCGAGTTGGCCCAGTGGCGCTTGCGGGTGGATGGCCTAGTGGAGCACGAGGTCATGCTCGATATGTCGCAGCTCGAAAAGCTGCCGCGCGTGGAACAAGTGGCCGTGCTCGAGTGCGCCGGCAACGGCCGCAGCTTCTACGAACCGGGCGTCACGGGGATGCAGTGGCGCTACGGCGCGGTGGGTAACGCCCGCTGGACGGGTGTGCGCCTGGCGGATGTGCTGAAACAGGCGGGTGTGAAATCTGGCGCCACACAGGTGCTGTTCAACGGGGCAGACGTGCCCATGGGGAAAGTACCGGACTTCGTGCGTAGCGTGCCACTCGAAAAGGCGCTCCATCCCGACACACTGCTGGCGTTTCAGATGAATGGGGCAGCGCTGCCGTCGTCGCACGGATTTCCGCTGCGCCTGGTTCCGGCCGGTTGGGCTGGCGATTCCTGGGTGAAGTGGGTTACCAACATCACCCTGCTCGATAAAGAGTACGACGGGTTCTTCATGAAGACGGCGTACCGGCGGCCGGTGCACACCGTAGCTCCGGGGACCGCCGTGGATCCTGCCGCCTTGACTCCGGTCACTGCCATCAAGCCGAAATCCGTGATTGCCAGTCCGGTGGCCGGCACGCGGTTGGCGGCTGGGCCGGTGACCATCCGCGGCGCGGCTTGGGCCGGCGAATCGGCGGTCGCGCGCGTGGACGTCTCGACGGATAGCGGCCGGACGTGGCAGCCCGCCAAGCTGGGCGCCGACCGTGCGCGGTACGCGTGGCGCCTGTGGGAGACCACCTGGACGCCGCCTGGGGATGGCTCCTATGTGTTGATGGCCAAGACCACGGATGAAAGCGGCGAGACGCAGCCGTTTCTCGAAGACTGGAATCCGTCCGGCTATCTGTGGAATGTCGTTCCGGCAGTGCGCGTGGAGGTGGGAGGCGGCCTTCCAGGATCGCCTCCGCCACCGGCCGCGGCTGAAGTCCCCAAACTCCCGGAAACCGTGAAGAGCACCTGCATGGGCTGCCACGGCGAGGATATGATCGCGGGGCAACATCTGACGCACGGGCAATGGGAGCGGGAGGTGGATAAGATGACGCGCTGGGGGGCCCCGGTCACATCGGAAAACCGTGGGGAGATTGTCGATTTTCTATCCCGGACTTTCGGCTCGCATTGAGGCTGGGTGCCTGCCCCACCAAAACTAGCCGCTGATCTTCCGGAAGAGCCAGAATAGGAAGCCCGCCAGGATAATGGAGGCGGGCAGAGTCAGCACCCAGGCCATCGCCAGGTTGCGCACCGTTCCCCATTGCAGTCCGGAGTGGTTGGCCGCCATAGTCCCCGCTACACCGGACGAGAGGACGTGGGTGGTGCTTACCGGCATGCCGAACCAGTCGGCCGCACCGATGGTGGCCATGGCGGTGATCTCGGCCGCCGCACCTTGCGCGTAGGTCAGGTGATCCTTGCCGATCTTCGATCCCACGGTGACGACGATGCGCTTCCAGCCCACCATGGTGCCCAGGCCCAGAGCCAAGGCCACCGCAACTTTCACCCAGAGGGGGATGAACTTGGTGGCGCTGTCGATATGTTTTTTGTAGTCGGCGAGCACGTTCACGTCGGCCGCGGCGAACTGCGGTTTGCCGGATTTCTGCATCAGGCGCAAGGCCTCGCTCACCACGTACATATCGTTGCGAAAATTCGGCGTGCGGTCGGCCGGCACGTGCTTCAGATCCTTGTACAGAGCCATCTCGGTACCGATATTGTTGACCAGGGTACGCAACGCCAGCATGGTGTTGGGATTGAACTCGCGCGTGCGGATGAAGGCGGTCACATCGTCGCGCGCGTCGCCGATCACCGAGTTGGGCGAGACGTAATGGGATAGCGCGTCCGCCGCCTGACTGGAAACTGCGACGAACTCCTGCGATTGCCGCGCGGTCACGGCATGGTTCAGGGCGTATGCGGTGGGCACGGTGCCGATGAGGATTAGCATAATCAGGCCCATGCCCTTCTGGCCGTCATTGGAACCGTGCGCGAAGCTGACGCCGGTGCAGGTCAGCACCAGAAGGGCGCGGATCCACACCGGCGGCGGTGCGTCGCCCTCGGGAGCCTGGTACAGCCGCTTATCCGGAACCAGAAACTTGGTTATCAGCAGGAGCAACCCAGCGCAGACAAAGCCGACTATGGGTGAAACCAGGAGCGTCTTTCCGATATTCGCCGCCTGCGCCCAATCGACGCCGCTGGTGCCAGTCTTGACCGCGATGAGTTGGTTGGTGATGCCCACACCAATGATCGAGCCGATCAGCGTGTGGGAACTGGAATTGGGGAGCCCGAAGTACCACGTGCCCAGATTCCAGATAATCGCCGCCACCAGCAGGGCGAAAACCATGGCGAAGCCCGCTCCGCTGCCGACTTGCAAAATCAACTCCACCGGCAGCAGTGAAATGATTCCGAAGGCCACCAAACCACTCGATAGCACCACGCCCAGAAAATTAAAGAATCCCGACCAGACCACGGCGATGTGCGGTTCGAGCGAATGCGTATAGATCACGGTGGCGACGGCGTTGGCTGTGTCGTGAAACCCGTTCACGAATTCGAATCCCAGGGCGGTCAGCAATGCCACGCCCAGCAGTAAGTAGGCGAACGCGCTGGCCGTGCGCACCCCCGAAATATCCGAAAGAAGATTGATCACGGCGTACGCAATGCCCGCGACCAGGATCACGCCAAAAACCAGCATGCCGGCTTTACTGGGAGACTTCTCTAACTTGGACTGTACCGCCGCGGTTGCCGCAGTTGCCATGAATTACCTCCTGGAATGAACTAACGCAGGATACAACACGGCGATGCGTATCGGATTACAGGGAGGTTACAGATGAGTTAAGAACTGCGGCGGCCGGTTAGTTCACCCACGGTCCGCGGCCGGAATTGTGCTTCCGCATATATACTTGAAACTTCTTCTTGGCGCGCTGCAGCTTGTAGTCGCGATACCAGCGGCGCACCTCGTACACATCCAACTTCGGGAAACGCACTTTCAGATAAAGCAGGCCGAAGAGCATCCCGCCCAGGTGGGCAACGTTGCTTACGCCGCTGTTGACGTTGACAGACCCCAGCAGGGCGATGGCGCCCACGATCATCACGAAAAACTTTGCCTGGATGGGAAAGATGAAAAGAAACAGAATGATCGCTTCGGGATAAAGGATACCGAAAGCCAGCAGCACTCCGTATATGGCGCCGGATGCGCCAATGGTGCTGGTGTTCCAGTTGCCCAGCAATGCATTCACGGCCACGTCGCAGACGCCCGCACCGATTCCACACAAGAAATAATATTTCAAGAAACGGCGTGTGCCCCAGTCTTTTTCCAGCGTGGCGCCGAACATCCAAAGGGCCAGCATGTTGAAGAGCAGGTGCTCGACGCCGCCGTGCAGGAATAAGTACGTGGCGAGTTGCCAGATGGCGAAATGAAAGACCACCGCGCGCGGCACCAGGGCGAAGAGGTTGAAAATCTCTCCGAAGCCGGCCTGGTGGGCCAGATAGGTGAGCACGAACACCGCAGTATTGCTGATGAGCAGCCATTTTACGCCGGTCGGAAAATTGGTGGCTGAGAAGAAAGTGTTGAGTCTGTACCTGGTGCTGTGGCGCATCGAAGGCCTTCAAGGTTAGGATAGCATTAGCAGGTTGCGGTGCGGACCATCTTCCACGTGGACATGGACGCGTTCTTCGTGTCCGTCGAGGAACTGTTCGACGCCTCGCTCAAGGGTAAGGCCGTGGTGGTCGGCGGCCGTCCCAACGAGCGCGGTGTCGTTTCCGCGGCGTCCTATGAAGCGCGCAAGTTCGGCGTGCATTCCGCCATGCCCCTGCGCACGGCCGCACGCCTGTGCCCGCATGCCATCTTCGTCGACGGCCACCCCAGCCGCTACCGCGATTACTCCGCGCGCGTGCGCGAGGTGCTGAACCGCTTCTCGCCGCTGGTGGAGATGGCCTCCATTGACGAGGCGTACCTCGACATGACCGGTACCGAGCGTCTGCACGGCCCGCCTCTGGCCGCGGCGCACACATTGCACCAGGCCATGAAGGCGGAGACCCGCCTCAACTGTTCCATCGGCATCTCGACCGCGCGCCTGGTGGCTAAAGTGTCTTCCGATCAAGCCAAGCCCAATGGCGTGCTGTGGATCGCGCCCGGCGCGGAAGCCGCCTTTCTGGCGCCGCTCGAAGTGCGCAAGATTCCCGGCGTCGGCAAGGTCACGGAAAAGAATCTGCACCTGCTCGCGATCCGTAAAGTGGGCGACCTGGCGCGGCTGGACACAGGGTTTCTCGAGGAGCGTTTCGGAAAGTGGGGTCTGGCCCTGGCCGGCAAGGCGCGCGGCTTCGATGCGGGAGGCTGGTTCGACACGGAGGTTGGCGCCGACGTTGATCCCAAATCGATCAGCCACGAGCACACTTACAACGAGGACACCAGCGATCTCGCGGTACTTGAATCCACCCTGGCCCGGCTTTCCGAAATGGTCGGCCGCCGTCTGCGAGAGAACGGGCTGCAAGCGCGCACCCTGCAGCTTAAGCTGCGCTATGCGGATTTCTCCACCATCACGCGGGCGCATTCGATCGAGCGCCCCACGGGCCTCGATACCGAGATTTTCGATCACATCCGCGCCTTGTTCCGCAAGAATTGGAAGCCCGGCGCGCGCGTGCGTCTGCTCGGGGTGCACGCTTCGTCGTTCGCGGATGCGCACGATCAATTGGATCTGCTCGACGAAGGTAAGCACGCGCGCTGGCAGCAGGCGCTGGCCGCCGCCGACCGCCTGCGGGACAAGTATGGCGATTCCGCTGTGTCGCTGGCGGCCGGAATGAAGGGCGCCTTCCATGAACGGACTCACGAGGCGCTCCCTCAGCGGCCGAAGCCGCCGCAAGACCGTACACTGGAATAAGGTGCACGAATCCATCCACATCATTGGCGGCGGCTTGGCCGGTGCCGAGGCCGCCTGGCAGATCGCCGAAGCCGGACTCCCGGCCGTGCTCCACGAAATGCGGCCGGTGCGCCCCACCGCGGCTCACCAGACGGACCGGCTGGCGGAACTGGTCTGCAGCAATTCGCTCAAGTCCGAACAGGAAAACTCCGCCCCCTGGCTGCTGAAACAGGAACTGCGCCGCCTAGGGTCGCTGGTGTTGCGAGCAGCCGCCCAGGCGCGGGTGCCCGGCGGTCACGCTCTCACCGTCGATCGCGACGTCTTCTCGGCGCAGGTCACGCGCGCCATCGGGTCGCATCCGCGCATCGAAGTCCGCCGGGAGGAAGTATGCGAAATTCCGGATCAGGACGCCGCCGGTGTCACCATCATCGCCACAGGACCGCTCACCAGCGATACCTTCGCCGCGGAAATCGCACGCGTCACCGGATCCGCGCGGCTCTTTTTCTACGACAGCATCAGTCCGATCGTCGAAGCCGACTCGGTCGATCAGACCATCGCCTTCCGCGCCTCGCGCTATGACAAATCGCTCGATGGCACCGCGGATTACCTCAATTGCCCCTTCGACCGCGCGCAATACGAAGCCTTCCTGGACGCGCTGCTGGCCGCAGAAGCCGTGTCTTCCCATATTGCAGAGGACGTACCCTATTTCGAAGCCTGCCTGCCTATCGAAGAGCTAGCCCGCCGCGGCCGCGATACGCTGCGCTTCGGTCCGATGAAGCCCATGGGTTTGATCGATCCGCGTACCGGCCGCCGTTCCTGGGCCACCGTGCAGCTCCGGCAGGAGAACTTGCGCGCCGATAGCTTCAACCTGGTCGGCTTCCAGAACCATCTGAAGTTCGGCGAGCAAGCCCGCATCCTGCGCATGATTCCGGGGTTGGAGCGCGCGGAGTTCTTGCGTTTCGGCCAGATTCACCGCAACACATACATCAACGCACCGGCGTTGCTCACGCCCACGTTGCAGTTGCGCACGCGGCCCGAGATTCTATTTGCGGGGCAGATTTCCGGCGTCGAAGGTTATGTGGAAGCCATCGCCACAGGGCTCATGGCGGGCCTCCACGCGGTCGAATTCGGGTCCGGCCGCCGGCCCACGCTGTTTCCACGCGAGACCGCGCTCGGTTCGCTTTGTCATTACATATCCGGCGCCGATGCGCGCAACTATCAGCCGGCCAACATTACTTTCGATTTGCTGCCACAGCTCGACGAAGCCGCGCGTCAGAAGCTGCGCCATGACAAGTACGCGCGCCACGCGGAAGTCTGCCGCCGCGCGCAGGCGGCCCTGGAGCAACACCTGGCCTGCGCTGCACTCTGACTTGGCCAAGGCGCCGCACATGTCTGAACTCGAACTCCAAATCGGACGGTACCTCGCAGAACTGGCGCGCGCGCAAGCCTCATCGCACACGTTGGAATCCTATGGTGTCGACCTGCGCCAGTTTCTCGAATATTTCACGCCGCCCGAAAGCGAACCCCCGCCGCTCGGGCGGATCGGCGTGCTCGAGATCCGCGAATGGCTGGCGGACCTGTACAGCCGGCGGCTAACGGCAGTCTCGATGCGCCGCAAGCTGGCGGCGGTGCGTTCGCTATTCCGTTTTCTTTCACGCGAGGGACTGATCCCCATGAACCCCGCGCGCCTCGTGCGTACACCCAAAGCCCCCAAGACCCTGCCGGATGTCATGACCGCCGAACAGGTGAATGGGCTCATCGACGCGGTAGCCGCGGATAAGTTCGAGCGCGCGCATCCGGCCCGCGACCGCGCTATTTTCGAATTCCTCTACGGCTGCGGCCTGCGCGTGAGCGAACTGGTGGGGCTGAATCTGGAAGACGTCGATCGCGCGGAGCGCTGGATTCGTGTGCGCGGCAAGGGGAAGAAGGAGCGCCAGGTGCCGTTCACTTCGCAGGCGGCCGCCGCGCTCGACCGCTACCTGCCGGAGCGCGGCGCGGAGCCCCGCCAGCGCGCCATATTCCTGAACCATCGTGGCGGGCGCCTGACCGCGCGCGGAGTGGCCGGCATCGTGAAGCTCTACGGCATACTGGTGAATGGTGACTCGTCCATTCACCCGCACAGTTTCCGCCACGCCTACGCCACGCATCTGCTGGCGGACGGCGCCGACCTGCGCGCCATACAGGAATTGCTGGGTCACGCGCGACTTTCCACGACGCAGAAGTACACGCAGGTCTCGCTTACCGACCTGATGGAAGTATATGACCGCGCCCACCCCAAAGCCTGAGGAGCGTCATGCGCGGGCCCGGCGGTACCGGCTGCGCATTCCCCAACCGGTGGCGCTGGCCGGCAGTGCCTGCATGGCTTTCGCCGTATTCGCCCTGGCGCTGATCCGCGTCCTGCCGTCCCCCCACGCGAAGTCCGATTACTTGATCATCGGCACGCTCGCTACGTTGGCGGCGCTGATCACCATCTTTGCAGGATTGGTGATGGGGCGCCGGAAGCGCTAGGGTGGCGCACCTCATCCCGACTCCGGATTCAGTCGATAATGCTCTCTCTCGTGAATTCGGGCGCGTGACGGAACGAACTCGCCAAAATTAGGGTTTGCTGCCATGTGAATTTGGCGATCCTGGATTTCAACGGCGACGGCATTCCCGATATCGCCTTCATGAGTTATGGCGAGCGGGACGCAGGTGTGCTGGCAGGCCGAGGCGACGGGACATTTGAGCCGGCGGTTTTCTTCGGCGTCAACCCTCTTCCCGATACAGATCGCCGCGGGGACGCTCGAGCAGGGCGGCAAGCCCGGCCTCGTGCTGGCGAGCACCGGCCTACCCGTGGCTTATACCGTGCTGCGGAATACGTCGAAATGAGTAGGAACCCGGAATCCGCCGTTAAGTCCAAACCGAGCTTCCGGTGAACGCCTCGTAGAGCGGCAGGTCCAAAGCCCAGCATAGCCTTGTAGCGGACCGTGTCTTCCGGTATGTCGTGTCCATCGTAGAGCACTCTGCCGGTTGTGGGCGGCAGCAGGCCGGTGATCATTTTGATGGTGGTGCTTTTGCCCGAACCGTTCGGACCCAGATAACCGCAGACCGCTCCCGGCCGGACTGTGAAGCTGACATCGTCAACCGCCTTCAACCAGCCGTAGGACTTCGTGAGACGACAAACTTCGAGTGTCGCCACGCTGGGGGTAGACGGTGCGCGAGGGGCAATTGTTCCCGATAGGGCCGCGATCGGCTCAGCGAGCCGGGTGGTACGCGATGCAGTCGATCTCCACCTTCAGCCCCGGCATCGCAAACTGGCACGCCACGGTGGTGCGGGCCGGCTTGGCCGCGCCGAAAAACTCCACGTAAACTTCGTTCATGGCCGCGAAATCCTTGGGGTCGGCCAGAAACACGGAGCACTTCACCACATCGGCCATGCTAGCTCCGCAGCCTTCCAGGATACGGCCAATGTTGGTGAGCACCAGGCGCGTCTCATGCCGGATATCGCCTAACTTGACTTCGTTGGTGGCCGGGTCTACCGGCACCTGTCCGGATACAAAAATAAAATCGCCCGCGCGCACGGCCGGCGAATACGGCCCGCGTGGCGCCGGGACGCCCGGCGGACTCAATCGTTCGATCATCAATGTCCCTCCGCTTCCAGATACCGCTCCGCTTCCATGGCCGCCATGCAGCCGGCAGCCGACGCGGTGATAGCCTGCCGGTAGATGCGGTCCTGCACGTCGCCGGCATGAAAAACGCCGGGAAGGTTGGTCCGCGCGCCGCCTTTCGAAACTATGTAGCCGTCGCTGTCGGTGTCGATCTGCCCCTTAAATACAGCCGTGTTGGGGATATGCCCGATGGCCACGAAGAAACCGTCGACGTCCTGCTCCCACACTTCGCCCGTAGCCAGGTTCTGCAAACGCACGCCGGTGACCAGGTGCTGGCCGGCGTCAAATACGTCTTGCACAACGGTATTGGTCAGCAACTTGATCTTGGGATTGTGGCGTACGCGATCGAGCATGATCTTGGATGCCCGGAATTGATCGCGGCGGTGCACCAGCGCCACTTCCGAGCCAAAGCGCGTGAGGAAGTTGGCTTCCTCCATGGCCGAGTCGCCGCCTCCCACTACCATGATCTTCTTGCCGCGATAGAAAAAGCCGTCGCACGTGGCGCAGGAACTGACGCCGTGGCCGATCAGCTTCTGCTCCGATTCGAGGCCCAGCCATCGCGCCGATGCGCCCGAAGCGACGATGAGCGTGCGAGTTTCCACCCACTCGCCCTCTATATTCACGCGGAAAGGATGGCTCAAAAGCTCGGTGTCCAGCACGTCGCCATGGACGTATTCCGCACCGAAGTTCTGCGCCTGTATTTTGATATTTTCCACCAGGTCGGGGCCGTTGACCCCCTCGGGAAAACCTGGGAAATTCTCCACCAGCGTGGTCATGGATAGCTGCCCGCCGGCGTGTTTTCCGGATACCACCAGGGGCTTCAAGTTGGCGCGCGCCGTGTAGACCGCGGCCGTGTTTCCGGCGCAGCCGGAGCCTATGATCAGTACGTCTCGCATCTTGGAATTAGACTACACAATGTAGCACGGCGATGCAGGCCGGGCAGGCTGCTAGGATCCAGGCTCTTAGTCTGCCATACGCGGAGTGAAGGGACGGTACAGGCGATTACTCAACGAGAGGCGCGATCCGGCGCATCACATCTTTCACCTTGCGCGCATAACCGGCGCTGCCGTTGTAGGTCTTCAGAATTCCATCTACATCCTTGTCCCTATAGAGCGCCGAGTGCGCCAGCGACGCCGCCACGGCGCGTATTCCGGCAGCCGCCGATGAAAAGGCGGCCCGCCCGGAATCCCATCCGAAAAGGTTATTGTTTCTGGCTGCTTTTCCGCCGGAGGTCTCTACAAAGGAAAGACTGGGCAGCAGGCGCCAGTCGAGCGCGTACATATCGGCGGCTTCCAGAAACACGGGGGAGAGCCTTGCGGCGGGACAATTGCCATGCTCGAAGAAGGCGCGCAGGAAAGCGAGCCTGGAATCCTTGGGTTCGTTGCGATGCTCGGCAGTGGATGGCTTGGCGGAATCCGCGTGGGTTCCAGGCCCGGGCAAGGAAACTACCCCGGCAAAAACGGCCAAACCGTTCGAAAGCATTTTTCGCATGTCGAGTTACCTCGTTTCTGAGATCTGGTGCTAAAAGAACCGGCCCAAACAAAGCGGCCGAAGAAATACAGGGTATGGCGCGAAGCCCAAACTTTAGCGGTGTTGTGAATCAATCAAAGCATAAGCTGTAATTATAGCATTGCAAATCTGCGCGTGGGGCGAGTACTGAAAATTTATCCCCAATTTGACCGTCGCGGGTATGGAAGCGTACCCACCATGAACCGTCATATGATTGAATCATCCATATGCTCAGTAAGCTTCTCCCCACTCTTCTGCTGGCTACGTGCGCCTTTGCACAGACCGCGGGCGTCGACATCCCTTTTCAAAAATTCGTGCTCGACAACGGGCTGACCGTGATCGTCCATGAAGATCACAAGGCTCCCATCGTGGCCGTGAATATCTGGTATCACGTGGGATCCAAAAACGAAAAGGCAGGCAAGACCGGCTTCGCGCATCTCTTCGAGCACCTGATGTTCGGCGGAAGCGAAAACTTTCACGGCCGCTACATCGATGCCATGGAGGCGGTGGGCGCCACCGACTTGAACGGCACCACTAATAACGACCGCACTAACTACTTCGAAGATGTCCCAACCTCGGCACTCGATTACACGCTGTTTCTGGAATCCGACCGCATGGGACATCTGCTCGGGTCGTTCGATGAAAAGACGCTGAACCTGCAGCGCGGCGTGGTGCAGAACGAGAAGCGGCAGGGCGAGAACGAGCCCTACGGTGTCACCGAGCAGCTCATCACGGAAAATACTTATCCGGCCGGCCATCCTTACTCCTGGACCGTGATCGGCTCAATGGACGACCTCAACGCCGCCTCCATGAACGATGTGAAGGAGTGGTTCAAGAGCCATTACGGGCCGTCGAATGCAGTGCTCGCGCTGGCGGGTGACATCGATTTGAAGACCGCCAAGGAAAAGGCGCAGAAGTATTTCGGCGACATCCCGCCGGGACCGCCGATCGCGAAACAGGAAGTTTGGGTCGCGAAAATGACGGGCACGCATCGCGGCACGGTCGAGGATCGCGTCCCGCAAGCGCGTCTATACAAAGTTTGGAACGTTCCGCAATACGGCGCGGCCGATACGGATTATCTCACGCTGGTGAGCCGCTGCCTGGCGCAAGGCAAGGTGTCGCGACTGTATAAGCGGCTGGTTTACGACGACCAGATTGCCACGGACGTGCGGGCTTACGTGGACGAGAGGGAAATCGGAAGCCAGTTTGCAATCGAAGCTACGGCGCGGCCGGGACAGGATCTCGCGAAGGTCGAGAAAGAAGTGGATGAGGAACTGGCGCGCTTCCTCGAAGGCGGTCCCGATCCGAAGGAACTGGTGCGCGTCAAAACTCAATACGCCGCCGGCTTTATTCGCGGCGTGGACCGCATTGGCGGCTTCGGCGGCAAGTCCGACGTATTGGCGCGCGGGCAGGCTTATCTGGGCGACGCCGGCTTTTACAAAACGCAACTGCAGCGCGTGCAGGATGCTTCGGTGCAGGATCTGAAATCCGCCGCGCAGCGCTGGCTCGCGGACGGCGTATACATTCTGGATGTGTATCCTTTCCCCAGCTTTAAGACCGATACGGAAAGCGTGGATCGCTCGAAGATGCCGGTGCCGGGTACACCGCCCGAGTTGAAATTACCGCAGCTCGAACGCATGACGCTCTCGAACGGCCTGAAGGTGATCCTGGCCGCACGGCATGAAATCCCGGTAGTGGAGTTCCGCCTTCAGGTGGACGCCGGTTATGCGGCCGATCAGTTTGCCGCGCCCGGCACGGCCAGCTTGGCTGCCGCGCTGCTGGATGGTGGAACCGCGAAACGCACGGCTCTCCAGATCAGCGACGAAGCCGCGTCGCTCGGCGCCCAACTGCGCAGCTATTCCGATTTGGACACTTCGACCGTTTCACTCTCCGCGCTGAAGAGCAACCTGGACCCGTCACTCGACTTGTATGCCGACGTCATCCTGCATCCGGCGTTCCCCGAAACGGATTTCCGGCGACAACAGAAGCAGCAGGTTGCCGCGATCGGGCGAGAAAAGGTCACGCCCATATCCATGGCGCTGCGCGTATTCCCCGGGCTGCTGTATGGGCCGCAACACGCGTATGGCAATCCGCTCACCGGATCGGGCACGGAGGCCAGCGTGGCGAAGCTTTCGCGCGAGGACCTGGTAAAATTTCATGAAACCTGGTTCAAGCCCAATCACGCGACGCTGATCGTGGTGGGCGACACCACCGCCGGCGAATTGAAGCCCAAGCTCGAAAGCCTGTTCGACGGCTGGAAAGAGGGTAATGTGCCGGCTAAGAACATTGCCGCCGTCGCCTACCAGCCGAAGCCGGTGGTTTATCTGCTCGACCGGCCCGGCTCCATGCAATCCACCATTCTGGCCGGCGAGGTGGCGCCGCCCCGCAACAACCCGGACGAGATCGGCATCGAGGCAATGAACGACATTTTGGGTGGCAACTTTGGCGCGCGCATCAACATGAACCTGCGCGAAGACAAGCACTGGTCCTACGGCGCATGGACGGTGCTGTGGAATGCGCGCGGCCAGCGTCCGTTCATCGTGTTTGCGCCGGTCGAGACCGACAAGACCAAAGAATCGCTGGCGGAGATCGACAAGGAATTGCACGGCATGCTGGGACCGAAACCACCCACACCGGAGGAGTTGGCGAAGGTGAAAGACACTGAGACCCTCAGTCTGCCGGGCTCACGTGAGACCATGGGCGAAGTGGCCAGTTCGATCGACAACCTGGTGGAGTATGGCCTTCCCGACGATTACTACGAAAAATATGCCGGGCGCGTGCGGGCGTTGCAGGTTTCCGATGTGGAAGCCATGGCCAAGCGCGTGGTGCGGCCGGACAACCTGGTGTGGGTGGTAGTAGGCGATCGCGCGAAGATCGAGGCTGGGGTGCGGGAACTGAATCTAGGGGAACTGAAATTCCTGGATGCCGACGGCAAGCCGATGTAGTTACTGAGCCGCGACCGTAAGGGAGCGGTGCCGCGGCTGCGTTTATGCGGTACTTCATCACCTTTGCGTGCTATGGCGCGCACCTGCACGGCGATGCATCGGGTTCCGTAGACCGGCGTCACAATTTACCGGAAGCCGATTGTTGCAGACCGATCCGTCACGTGCGGCGCTGGAAGCTCAAAGCATGAAGCAGGCGCCGTTTTGTCTGGACCCGGACAGCCGGGCGGCCGTTCTGGGAACCCTGAGGGAAGTCTGCGCGCATCGGCGTTGGAGTCTGCTGGCCGCGCATGTGCGGACGAATCATGTGCATGCAGTCGTAGAGGCCGAGGCGCAACCGGAGAAAGTCATGAACGATTTCAAATCCTACGCGAGCCGAGGTTTGAACCGGCTGGGCCGTGACGGATCAGATCGAAAACGCTGGGCGCGCCATGGAAGCACGCGATGGCTGTGTAAGGACGAGCATGTTCGAGAAGCAATTAGGTACGTCGTCGATGAGCAGGGCGAACCAATGGCTGTGTTCGTGGGAGATATCCCCTGACCTGGAACCGCTCCCTCACGGTCGCGGCTCGGTAACACGGCCGGTCGCAGCTCGGGAACGCGCCGGTCGCGACTCGGTAGCGCTAGAATTGAGTGAGGAGCCGCACGGCTCTCCCCCAAGATCATGAGCACTCCGGTCGTACGCCGCCCGGTCACCGCGCGCGACATCATTCTGGAAGTTATCCGGAACATGCGCGAGGGCCTCGAGCCTTTGCATTACACCACACTGCCGCCGGCCATTTATCACGTTTACCTGCACCCCGAGGATTTCGCGCGCCTGCGCGGCATCTTTCCGCGCATGCAGGACGAGACGCGCAAGGCCCTCGACGATGAAATGGCGGAACTGAATCGCGCCTCTCTCGGCGAGCGACTGAAGCTGGCGCGCAAGCCCGCGTCCAAAGTCGTCCCGCCCGAGGGCGGCTGGCGTATCGAATTCTTCGAGAACACCGATGACGGCGTCGCGGCGGGCGATATCGAGATCTACTCGGAACTGGCCCTGCCCGCCAAGCCCGAGTACGGCGCCGGCAGCATGACCAAGCGCATCAACACCCGCCGCGTGGGGGGGGAAACCACCGCATCGCAGAAATACGAAGAGCGGCTGCCCGAAACCCTGCCCGAGACCCTGCCTGAAACCAGGGAGATGGAGGCCTTCGCTACGATCGAATACGAAGACCAGACGGGCCGCAAGACGTACCGCATGGCCAAGAATCAGATCGTGATCGGGCGGGGCGGCCGGGACTACTGGACCGATCTGAAGCTGGACACACTGCCGGATGTTTCGCGCGAGCACGTGCGCCTGCGCCGCGATGCGGACTCGGGCGAATTCTTCATCAAGGATCTGAGCCGTCTGGGAACCAGCGTCAACGGCGAGCGAATTCCGACCAGCGTCGAATATGTGGATGGCGAGAAGCGCGACAAAAACGTGGAAGTGAAGCTGCCCGCTACGGCGCGCATAGGCCTGGCGGACGTGGTCTTCCTGAGCTTCCAGGCTTCCGCCGCCGGCAGCGGCGCACGCTGACATGCCGGTCAAGACTCAACTGCGATGGGCGGGCGAGAGCGACGTAGGCGTGGTGCGGCGCAACAACGAGGATCGGGTCTACCTCGATGCGGACCGCGGCATCTTCCTGGTGATCGACGGCATTGGCGGGCAAGCCGCCGGTGAGAAGGCCGCGGACATCGCGATCAACCGCGTGCGCGCGCGCCTGGAACGCCAAACCGGCACCGCCGAAGAACGCATCCGCGAGGCTATCACCGTCGCCAACAACGAGATCCTGCAAGCGGCCGCTACCAACCCCGAATGGCAGGGCATGGCTTGCGTCATGACTGTTGCGGTGCTCGAGAACGGTCGCGCCGTCATCGGACACGTCGGCGATTCGCGGCTTTATCAGATCCGCCAGGGACAAATACACAAGATTACGCACGACCATTCGCCGGTGGGCGAGCGTGAAGACAATCGCGAGATCACGGAGGCGGAAGCCATGCGGCACCCGCGCCGCAATGAAGTCTACCGCGACGTGGGCTCGCAGGAGCACACGCCTGACGATCCCGACTTTATCGAACTGCTGAGCATTCCTTTTGATCCGGATAGCGCGCTGTTATTGTGCAGCGATGGGTTGAGCGATCAGTTGACTTCGGCTGAGATTTTGCGCACAGTGCTGTCCCATGCGGGCGATCCCGGTTCGGCTGTCAGGGCACTCATCGCCGCGGCCAATCGCGCCGGCGGCAAGGACAACGTCTCGGTGCTGATCGTCGAAGGTGAGCGGTTCGCCGCCGCGCGGGAAGCGCCGGTTGGAATCGAGCACGCGGCGGGAAATATGTTCGCCTCCAGGCCGGCGATATTCCTTTACGGTTTACTTTGCGCGGCGCTGATCGTAGCCGCGCTCGTATACTTCGGCGTGCTCCGGCGCGAGCCGGCCATCCCGCCCGTCCAGACTTTCAAAGTGGGTACCGGTGGCTTCGCCACCATCGGCGAAGCACTGGCGAAGGCGCGTCCCGGCGATACCCTGGAAGTTTCCAGCGGCGAATATCCCGAGCAGATCCGGCTCAAAAACGGAATCACCCTGCGCGGGCGCTTGCCCGATGTACCGGTCCTGCGCGCCGCCCCCAACCTGAACGGACCCGCCATCGCCATCGTCGCCGAAGGCGTGCACGGCGTGCTCGTCTCCGGTTTCCGTATCCGGGGGGATGAGACAGCGCCGTTGACGGCGGGCGTAGCCATACTGGATTCCGACCTCGAATTGCAGGACACCGAAATCGTGGGCGCGGCCACGGGCGTGGAGATCCGCGGAAAATCGAGCGCCGTGCTGCGTGCCAACTCCATCGCGGATTGCCGCGACACCGGAATCCGCATCTCGGGCGATGCCGCACCCTGGCTTTTGTATAACGCCATCCTGCGCGATGGCCGGCGCGATGCGAAGCCGCTGCCAGGGTCGGGCGTGACCGTCGCAGCACCCGCGCATCCCGTGCTGATCGGCAACACATTTGCAGACGATGGCACCGAGCCAGTGCGGCTGCCGGAAGGCATGGACCAGGGCCCGATCACGAAATACAACTTCTTTGTGACTCCGGCCAAGCCGCCCGCGCGTAATCGGGGAGGAGCGCCACACTAATGGTCATCCCCGAGCGGCGTAAAGTCGGAAACTATGAAATCCTGCGCAAGCTGGGGCGCGGCGGCATGGCCGACGTGTACCTGGTGCAGGATACGGAACACGAGCGTACCATCGCGCTGAAAGTGATTGAGCACGGGACGGACGCGGACTCCTGCGAGACCATTGAAGCCGAGCGGCGCGGCGCCCAGTTGCAGGCGAAACTCGCGGAGATCGACCCGCGCGTGGTGCAGATTTTCGATGTGGGCGACGTGGACGGCTACTTCACGGTGGCCATGGAATACGTCGAAGGAAACGATCTCTCCGACCTGATGCGCCACGGCCCCGCGCCGGTTGACGATGCCGCCGATATTGCGCTGGCTATCTGCCAGACGCTCCACAACGCGCACACGCTCGAAGTAACCATCGACGGCAAAGAGTGCCGGGGCATCGTGCATGGCGATATCAAGCCGAAGAACATCCGCATCGATATTGAAAACCGCGTGCGCGTGCTGGATTTCGGCATCGCCAAAGCGTTGTCTCTCTCGCGCAAGTTGACCCGCAACGAGTTCGGCAGCGTTCCTTATGCTTCGCCCGAGCGGTTGGATTCCGGTGACGTGAATTCCATGTCGGACCTGTGGTCGCTGAGTGTCCTGCTGTACGAATTGGTGACCGGATCGCAACCCTATCGGGCCGAGAATACCGAGCGGCTGGAACGTATGATTCGCTCGCGCATTCCCGCGCCGCCCGCGCCCGATCCGTGCCCGGAACCACTGCGCCGCATTCTGAGGAAGAGCATGGATCCCGAGCCGGAACGGCGTTATCAATCGGCCGCCGATCTGGCCGCCGACCTGGTGGCATTTCGGGCTGGCGCAGCGGTGCGCGCTGAAACGGAAGAAGACGCCGGTGCTACCCGCCGCACGTTCCATCCCGCCGTTGGCGCCGCGGCGGGCATCGACGAGGGCACGCGACGTACCGCGAAGCCGGTTAGTGCGGGCGCGCCTGGGAAGGATTCCGGCACCGTCAGAACCGCCGGCAGCCGGTTCGGATCTAAACCTGGCGCGCCGGCCTCCCGCGCGGTCAAACCGGTGAGCCAACTCGCTTATAACGTGCGCCGCTTATTCGTGATGCTGGCCGGACTGGCGCTCGCCTACACAGCCTACGCCGTCACATCCAGCGTGGTCCTGTGGCGCCACGGTCAACAACTGGACCGTGACATACATGCCGAGGTGCTAAGCGATCCGGATGCCATCTGGAGCCGCTGGGCTGAGGTCTCCAAGGGCAACCCGCAGTCATGGGCGTTGTTCGGGCCGCGGCACTCGGTGAAGAAAAGGCTGGTAGCGGCGGCCGACCACGTGATCGAAATGTACCGCGCGAGCGATCCGCAGCCGGTCTACGAGAATGACTGGAAGCACGCCCGGCAGGATCTGGCGAGGGCGCTCGAGATCGATCCCGGAGACGAGACCGTGCGTGGCGAATTGCGCCTTTGCGAAGGACAGATCGATCGCATTAACGGTTTGACGCATCACAATGCGGCTGTGCTGAATGAGGCTGTGCAGAAATTCGAAGAGGCGGAGCAGGCGCTGCCCCGGTCGCCCGATCCGCAGTTGGGACTGGAGCAAGTCTACGCTTCCGGCTTAAAGGATCTGGATAAGGCTTACGCCGCATTGCAAGAGGTCCAGCGCCGCGGGGGCAAGCCCGGCAACCGTCAGTACGCGCCGCTCGCCGATGGCTATCGCGACCGGGCCGACCGCTTGTGGTGGGACTCGCGTGATGTGCGCGGTCTGCCGCAGGAGAAGGATCAGATCCAGAAAGCCGCCGATGACTATCGCCGCGCGCTGGAACTGTACCAGAGTATCGTGCCGTATGGGAGCGCCAATGTAAATATCGTGCGCGTGCAGGGCAGCCTGAGCGCGATCGAGTACCGGCTGGCGGAAATCAAATCGGAAGCCGGGCAGACGCCGCCGCAGAGCTTCTAATATGCCTTCTGTCTGTCCCCTAGTTCGGGCTGGTGGGTGGCGGCGTAGTAGGCGGTGGTGTCGGATTCTTTTTATCGCAGCTCGCCGAAGCAGGACAAACGCCCGGACCGACCCCGCCCGTGCCGCCCGAGCGGTACACGGCTTCATAAACCGCCTGCTCGGCACGCCGCAGAAATTCGCGGATTACCGAATCCTTATCCACGGCGGCCTGCGCCAGCGGCTGGTTCTTGTACACGCGGAGCGATTCTCCCGCGGTCAACATGCGCTCGGGGCCAGGCTTGAGCAGGTGTTGCACTCCCACCAACCCCTCCTCCACGCTCACCAGCGTGGTATCGTCCTCGTCCTCAATAGCCACGTCGAAAGTCGTGCCCCGCACGGAAATCACCGCGGTTGGAGTGCGTACACGGTTGTAATTCGGCTGGCCGCCCAGCTTCTGAATGTGGACCTTGACGCGACCCAACAGTAGATCCAGCAGGTCGCGCCAGGAGCCTGCGTTCTCCCGGAAAACCACGCGCGCGTTGGGGAAAACTTCGAAGGTACTACCGTCGGAAACCTGAAAGACCGCGAAACCGTCTGGTCCGGTTACGATGATTTGCCGAGGCTGCACGGAATCACCCAGATTGAGCACCCAGGGGGCCTCATCGCGCAGCACGGAAACCTGTCCGTTTAGGGTGACGACCTTAGCCGCTCCACTTTGGGCGTGGACCGGAACAATATAGATGCACGCTGCCGCAAACAGCAGCCAACGGGCCGACCTATATAATCCACGCAAAGACATGAAACAACCGCCGCTTCAAATGCACCATTATTGGATGGCACGTTTGAAAAACCTTAGTCTAGCATCAAAGATGCATGGCAACTTCCGCGCCGTATGAAAAGTGTTTACAAATTGCATCGATTCAACTGTTTGGAGTATGCAGGCGGCGCGGAATAGGATAAAATAGGACTCGGCTGTGTGTCACAAGGAAACACTTCGGGCTTGGCGCTATCTTCCGATAGCCTTAGTGTCTGCCACTGTTCTGGCAGGACAAACCGCTCCGGTGGAGTGGCGCCGCATGGGCAATCCTGCCATGGAAGTAGGGCTGGCCGCCCCGGCTACCGGACCGGTCGCGTCCGTCTGGTACTCAGCGGACGGCGCGCAACTCTTTGCGCGTACCCACACCGGGCAGGTCTTGTCGACCAATGATTTTGAAAGCTGGGTGCCTGTTCAAGGAACTCCGGACCCAGCCGATCCGCCGGCTCCGGCTGTGGATCGCCTGCCCGAACCTGGTGCAAAGCTGGCTATGGCGCCTGCGGCCGGCCGCGTCTATGCTCTAGGCACACAGCTCTATCGGTCTGACGATGGCGGGCACTCCTGGTCGAATCTGACGGCTTTCCATAGCCAATCGGTGATCGGCCCCAACCAACGCAGCGTAGCCGTTTCCCCCAGCGACCCGGATCAATTGGCCGTAGCGAACGATTTCGGCGTGTGGCGCTCGATGGACGGCGGCCTTTCCTGGTCGGGATTGAATCTGCATTTGCCGAACCTGCCCGCCAGCCATATTTTAGCCACTCCCGGTGATTCGCATGGTGCGCGCATTCTGGTCAAGGATTTGGGGGCCATGGAACTGGCTCCCGGCGCTGAAGCCTGGCGACCCACCAGCAACGCGCAGGCCCTGGTAGAAGATAACGAATTACGCCGGGCGTCGGAGAAGTTGGGGACGCGCATCACCGCGGTGGCGGCTGCCGGCCAGACCGTATACGCCGGCGCGGCGGATGGCCGCATCTGGGTCTCGCTCGATGGCGGTGGAAGCTGGACTTCATCGCCGCGCCCGGGCAGCAACGGGCCGGTCGAGCAAATCTTCGCCGATGCGAACGAGCCCCGCGTGGCTCTGGCCGCGCTCGGCGGCGCGGGCGTCCATGTTCTGCGCACCACCAACAGCGGCGGTTTTTGGGACGATCTCACCGCCAACCTGCCGGATGCCCCCACGCGCAGCGTGACTGCCGAGCGCAGCGCCGGCGCGGTCTATGTGGCCAATGACAAGGGCGTATTTTTTGCTTCCGTCGATCTGGAGAATGCCAGCCAGTCCGCAGTCAGCTGGACGGCCATTTCCAGTGGTCTGCCGGCGGCTTCGGCGACGGATGTGAAGTTGGATGCCAACGGGTATCAGCTTTATGCTGCCTTGGATGGTTACGGCCTATACGCCACGCCCGCCCCACACCGCGCGCACACTTTGCGCCTGCTGAATGCAGCCGACTTCAGCACGCGCGCCGCTGCGCCGGGGTCGCTCATCAGCGTGGTCGGGGGCCGCGTACGCGCCGCCAATGCCGGCACGTTGAGCTTTCCGGTCCTGGCGGCTTCCGATACGGAGTCGCAGATTCAGGTGCCGTTTGAAGCCTCGCCCACCAGCATCTCTCTAGCCTTGGAGACGGGCGGCCGCCGCGTCACGTTGGGACTGCCCGTGCAAGCCGTATCGCCCGCGATATTTGTGAACCGCGACGGTTCGCCCATGGTGCTCGATGGCGATAGCGGCCTGATGCTGGACAGCCGCAACACGGCGCACTCGGGATCGCGCCTGCAGATCCTGGCCACCGGGCTCGGCAGAGTGCAGCCCGACTGGCCCACTGGTATGGCCGCGCCTCTGGAGAATCCGCCGGCCGTGGCGGCTACCGTGAAAGCTTATCTGGACCGGGTGCCGGTCGCCGTCACGCACGCCGCGCTGGCGCCGGGTTACGTGGGCTTTTATTTGATCGAAGTGCAATTGCCGGATATCGTGAATGCGGGCCAGGCCGAACTGTATATTACCGCGGATGGACAGGAAAGCAATCGCGTGCAAGTGGCTTTGGAACCCTAAAATCAAAAGGCCCCCAGGGCTGGGGGCCTTTACTCCGCAAAATTTTGGAACGATCCTCGAATCTAGACCCTGGCTACGTTCTCGGCCTGCAGTCCCTTGGGCCCCTGCTTCACCTCGAACTCTACCTCCGCGCCTTCATCCAGGGAACGATAGCCGTTGGCCTGGATGGCCGAAAAG
The DNA here is from genome assembly GCA_963818855.1 of Bryobacterales bacterium. Classification (GTDB taxonomy): domain Bacteria; phylum Acidobacteriota; class Terriglobia; order Bryobacterales; family Bryobacteraceae; genus Bog-159. Next base: position 389,491 of record CAWFUH010000006.1, read on the forward strand.
TGTACGAACACGTCGTCGCCGCTGCCACGTTGGATGAAACCGTAGCCTTTCGCGGCGTTAAACCATTTCACGATACCTTTTTCTCTCACTACTTCTTCTCCTAATTCATTGTTTGCCCTGGCTCCAAAAACAATTCCACGAAGAAAAAGCTACGAGCTAAAGCTCGTAGCTTTGTGGACTTTCGGCGGCGCGGGACGAAACAACCATTTCAAACTTGCACTTGGGATTATCTCAAATGGCACCCATGCGGTCAAGCCCGATCTATCATAAAATCTTGCAGAGGAATCAGATGCGCGACGGGGGGCGGCCGATCGGCAGCGAGGCGGCCATTTTGGAAAGTATTCGCCGCCGGGCGCGCGCGCCCCGGCAGACCGGATTGCTGCTGGGAATCGGCGACGATTGCGCGATTTACCATCCGCCGGCAGCGCGCGAAGATCTGGTGTTCACCACCGATCTGCTGCTCGAAGACGTGCATTTCCACCATCGCACGCACCCTCCCGAAGCGCTGGGCCATAAAGCGCTGGCGCGCGGCTTGAGCGATATCGCCGCTATGGGAGGCGTTCCGCGCTTCTGCCTGCTTTCGCTGGCCGCCGGTCCGCGTGCGAATCGGAACTGGATCGATCGGTTCTATAGCGGATTGTTGCGCCTGGCACGCCGCAGCGGGGCGGCGCTGGCCGGCGGCGATCTGGCACGCGCAGCCAGGACGGCCTGCGATATCGTGGTCTGCGGCGCCGTTCCGCGCGGCCGCGCCCTGCGGCGGGATGGCGCTCGGGCGGGTGATGCCATCTGGGTCTCCGGGCGGCTGGGAGGGTCGGCCCTGGGACTGGAGACCATGGCCGGAAAGGCATGGGACAGACATTTGCGCCCCCAGCCGAGGCTGAGTTTGGGCGTTTTCCTGCGGGAGCGCATCGGGGCTTCGGCCGCCATGGATTTGAGCGATGGAATCTCGCTGGACTTGCATCGTCTGGCGCTAGCCTCCGGACTGGAGGCAGTGATCGACCCGCCTCCGCTCTTCCCGGGAGCTACGCTGGATCAGGCTCTTCACGGCGGCGAAGATTACGAACTGCTTTTCACCGTGCGGCCCCGCAGGCAAGTGCCCGCGCGCTTTGGTAATATTCCACTGACCCGTATCGGCGTCCTGCGCCGCGGCCGTCCCGGCGCCGTCTTGCTCTCCGGGAAACGCCTGGCGCCACGCGGCTATGACCACTTCCGAGGCTCCCGATGAACATTCCCGATCCGGCTCCAGTGCTGGAATTGATTGACGCTTTCCGCCGCTCCAAAACCATGTTCGCGGCGGTTTCCATGGGCGTGTTTGAAACATTGCATGATAGCCCCGCGGACGCGTCCAGTCTGGCCGCCCGCCTGCCTGTCCCCGGCGCCATGGTTGAGCCGCTTGACCGCCTGCTAGATGCATGCGTGGGGATGGGTCTCCTCACCAAGCGCGACGGCCTCTACGCTAACGAGCCTGTCGCCGAAACCTACCTGTGCGACCATAGCCCGCTCTCTCTTACCGGCTATGTGCTCTACTCCAATGAGGCGCTGTTCCCCATGTGGGCGCACCTGGAAGACGCCATTCGCGAAGGCACGCCCCGATGGACGCAAACGTTCGGCGGGAGCGGATCGCTGTTCGAGCACTTCTTCAGAACCGATGAACGGCGGCGGAGCTTCCTGCGCGGCATGCATGGCTTCGGACAATTGAGTTCCGGGCTGGTGGTTGCAGCCTTCGATCTTTCGCGTTTCCGGAGACTTGCGGACTTGGGCGGCGCTACAGGACACCTGGGGACGGCCGCTTGTGAACGGTACCCGGAACTACGCGCCGTGGTCCTCGATCTGGCGCCCGTCGTCGCCATGGCGCAGGATTACATAGCGGCGTCGGACGCGCGGGAACGCATTGATCTGGTGGCTGGGGATTTCTTCAATGACGCCTTACCGGAGGCGGATCTTTACTCGCTTGGGCGAATCCTGCACGATTGGCCGCTCGACCGTATTCGCCTATTATTGTCGAAGATCTATAACGCCCTTCCACCCGGAGGCGGCCTGCTGGTTGCCGAGAAGTTGCTCGACGAGGATAAATCGGGCCCCACACCGGCCCATATGCAGTCGCTCAACATGCTGGTTTGCGCGGAGGGCAAGGAGCGCACACTCAGTGAGTATCGGGCACTGTTGCGCGAAGCTGGATTTGCCGATGTCGATGGTGCCCGCACCGGCGCCGTGCTGGATGCCGTGCTGGCCACCAAGGCGGATTCGTAGTGCCGACTTTCGGCGCAGCTTCGCGCGAAAAAGGGGTATGCCGTAACCATTCGGCTGTTCATCGCATCAAACTATTTAATCCGGGGTCTAACCATCTCTGATTGCTGCAGATCCGGATTTGCCCGGGAATCTCATACATGTCATTATGCTTCAGCGCTCGAAAGCGCATTTTAGAGGGCCTGTTTGTCTTGGCCTTGGCAGCGTGGGTACCTCTCGCGGCGCAATCGAGCGATGCCGCCGATCCGCCGAAGCCGGCGGCCGGCGGGGACACCACCAACAATCCACAACCTGAGAAGATCGACAAGCGCGTTTTCGGCGTGTTCCCGAACTACCGCACCACCGATGACAACGTACCATTTCAGACCATCTCCCCTAAGCAGAAGATCCTGATTGGCTTGAAGGATTCTTTTGATTGGCCGGTCTATCTCACCGGCGGTGCGTTCGCGGCGCTCTACCAGATAGAGAACCAAAACCCTTCATTCGGCCAGGGCATGAAGGGTTACGCGCGGCGGTACGGCACGGCGCTGGGAGATCAGATCATCGGCAACATGATGACGGAAAGTTTTTTTCCGAGCCTGCTGCACCAGGATCCGCGGTACTTCCGGCTGGGAAGCAGCCGGGGCAGCGTGATGCACCGGACGTTATACGCGGCAACTCGAATTTTCGTCAGCCGCACGGATAGCGGAGGCCGGCAGTTCAATTTCTCGGAATGGCTGGGCAACAGCGCGGCCGTAGCGATATCTAACGCCTATTATCCGGACACGCGCACGGCGGGCGATAACATTGAGAGGCTGGGGATAGCGTGTGCCACGGACGCCTTTTCGCAGGTCTTGAAGGAGTTCTGGCCGGATGTGAAGCGTAAGCTCTTTCACCGGCACGAAACCGATACACAGCCGCTCCTGAGTCATCCTGCGCAGGCGGCCGAGGCGGCTCACTGACCAGCCGTCGTCGTGCGGCGGATGGCCCGCAGCGAGTCGCGTGCGAAGCGTCTTTGCAATCTTCTCGACCATGGATAACCCAGGCGTGCCAGTCCGTGCGGGCGCGAGAAAGCGTAGATGTCATACCACACGGTTTCATCCTCTGGCTCGAATTCCACGATAAAGCGCTCCTCGCCGATTTCCGCATGTTCGGTTAGGGTTCCATAAGCGAAACCAAAACGCGGCCGCGCCCCCCGATCATCCACCACATATACGATGCGAGATGCGTTCAGGGACCAGAAGCCGTAATGCCGCACCAGTATGGCGACCGTGGATCCCACCTGAATCGGCGTGTCCGGCCAGCAGAGACTGATCCAGCCGGTATCGAACATCTTCCACTGCCGCACAGCTTCCACCGCCCGCCTAAAGCCCGCGGTGCCGCGCCCCAGTTTGATCCGATGGTGATCGATTGTATAGCCGGGCGGCGCTTGCGCGCCCGTGGCGCCCTGTTCTGGATAGGAAAACGGCGCAGCGCTCTGCGCGTCCAGGAATGCGCAAATCCGTTCGTGGGATGGCTTCTTCAGCAGGAGCACATCAGGATTCGAGTGTGGCGTTGAGGGTGATCTTGGTATTGAAGAGTTTGGAAACGGGACAGCCGGCCTTAGCGTTGCCTGTCGCGGTGTCGAAGGCGGCCTGGCTGGCGCCCGGGACTTTGGCCTTCAATTCAAGGTGGCTTTCGGTGATGGCGAAGCCGCTTTCGATCTTTTCGAGCGAGACGGTTGCGGTGACGTCGATGCGCTCGGCGGTGAGGCCCGCGGCGCCCAATTGGCCCGAGAGCGCCATGGCGAAGCAACCGGCGTGCGCGGCGGCCAGCAGTTCTTCCGGATTCGTGCCTACCCCGTTTTCAAAGCGCGTCGCGAAGGAGTATTGGGTATTGGAAAGCACTCCACTCGCGGTGGATATGGCGCCCTTTCCCTGTTTGAGGTCGCCTTGCCAGACGGCCGATGCGTTTCGTTTCATGAATCCTCCTGGGATCAGTTCCCTCTTAGGGATGCCTGCTTCCGGCGGAGGGATGCGGGAATTAAAGGTCGGGGGAGCATTCCATACGCGTAACCGGCGTGGTGACCAGCCCGCCAAAAGGCTCACTTTGTGATCCCTCAACCATGAAGCGGGACCAGGCGGTTTCGCAGTCTGTGGGCTTGCCAAAGTAGTAGCCCTGCCCGAATTCGCATTCGAGGTCCTGCAGTGCGGTAAGCTGCTGCTCTGTCTCGATGCCCTCCGCGATGACCACCATGCCCAGATTGTGGGCCAGCGCCACGATGGTGCGGATGATCTCCAGACTATCGCCGTCGCCGATCCGGCTGACGAAAGCGCGGTCGATCTTGAGGGTCTGGACCGGCAGATGCTGCAGTTGGCTCAGGGATGAGTAGCCGGTGCCAAAATCGTCGATATCCAACCCCACATGCAGATCCTGTAGGCGCGCCAGCAGCATCGATACGGCCTCTGAATTTCGCATTATGGTGCCTTCGGTGATCTCAAAGCTCAGCCCGAATCCGCGGCCGCCCGGCCAACTCGCCCGTACGATGCGCTCGAGTTCGTCGATCGCGCCCAGTTCGGCCAACTGCATGGGCGACACATTCAAGTGCAGCATGAGCGACCTTCCGCCCGTCCCCAGCATCGCTCCGGCCGCCGTGTTCAGCCATCGATGCGTATCGCGGCAGGCCTGTTCCAGAATCCAATGGCCCGCGGGCACGATCAGCCCGGTTTCCTCGGCCACAGGGATGAATTCCGCCGGCGGCACCAGGCCTCGCAGGGGATGCTGCCAGCGTACCAGGGCTTCAAATCCCACTACGCCCTGCGTGCGCAGATCGACAATCGGCTGATAATGCAGGCGCAGTTCGTCCCGCGCCAGCGCGCGGCGTAAATCCGTTTCGATCTGCAGCCGGGAGACCGCCCGCTTCCGCATGCCCGCATCGAAAATCTCGAAGCGATTCCGTCCCGCTGCTTTAGCACAGTGCAGGGCCGTATCGGCGTCGCGCATCAGGTCCTCCGCGCGTTCGTGGCCGTTGCTCGCGGCGATCCCCACACTGACTGTGACAAATACCTCTTGCCCGTTCAACACGAACGGGGCGCGCATCTCCGCACCAATGCGCTCGGCAACCGCCACGGCATCGCCAGCCTGCCGGACGTCATCCAGCAGCACCCCGAACTCGTCGCCGGACAGACGTGCAATGGCGCAGTCTTCCTGCAGGCGGGCTACGGTGTCGCTAGAGCGCAGGCCCTCCCGCAACCGCCTGCCCAGAGATTTTAGCAACAGGTCGCCGGCCATGTGCCCCAGGCTGTCGTTCACGATTTTGAAGCGGTCGATACCCATTAAGAGCACCGCAAACTGGCCGGCGACGTAGCGCTTGGCGCGCTCGACCCGCCGTTCCAGCCGGTCCATGAAGAGCAGCCGGTTGGGCAGGCCGGTCAGCTGGTCCGCAATCTTCGCGGAAGTAACGTCGGTCTGCGAGCCTGCGATCCGTACGGCATCGCCCGCCTCATTCCATACTGCCAGCCCCCGGCTCAACATCCAACGATAGGTGCCATCCTTGCAATGCATGCGGTGTTCGCATTCGAGCTGCGGGGTCTCGCGCCGGCAATGCGCCGCCACTTCCGCCTGCAGCCGCGGGAAGTCGTCCGCGTGCACCCGGCACAGCCATTCGTCCGGCCGCGTTCCGATATCTTCGTCCTGGTAGCCGAGCATCCCCTTCCAGCGCGGCGAGTAATAAATCTCACTCCTCTCCAGATCCCAGTCCCATAGTCCGTCATTGCTGCCCCGCGCGGTCCGGGCATACCGCTCCTCGCTCTCGCGCAACGCCGCCGATACGGTCTTTTGAGACAGCATGGTGCGAATGCGCGCCAGCGCCACGGGCATGTCTACGGGTTTGGTGACATAGTCATTGGCGCCCATCTGCAGAGCTTCCACAATGCTGGCGCTGTGACCTTCCGCGGTCACCATGATAACGGGAAGCTGGGTGGGGGAGTGTTGTTCGCGAATGGTGCGCAACACCTCCATGCCGCTCATGCCCGGCATGCGTATGTCCAGCAGCACTATGTCCGGCAACTCCCGCGCGATGGCTGCGAGCGCCTGCGGGCCGTCTTCGGCCACCAGCACCTCGAACCCCTGGCGCAGCAGGCGGCGGGACAACATGTCGCGGTTGCTCTCTTCGTCGTCCACTATCAGCAGCGCCATTTTATCGATACTCCTCAGCCACCCTGGACTGAGCCGGCTGGCATCCCTTCAATAGATCGGCAATTTCGCCCGCCAACGACATACCTGAAAAATCCCCTTTGCGCAGGATGCGCCGCACGCTTGTGCTCAGACGCATCCGCTCTTCCGTGCTGACTTCCCTGGCGGTCCACACCACGATGGGGATTTTGCGCCATTCCTCCACCTCGCGGAGCCTGGTGATGAAATCAAAGCCGTCCATAGCGGGCATCGTCAGATCCAACAGGATCAAGCCGGGTTTCCGCCGGGCGATGGATTCCAGGGCCGCGCGGCCGTCCGCCGCCTCGATCACTTCGCCGAATCTTCTTTTTAGGACACGGGTGCTCATTTCACGCGAGTCCGGATCGTCGTCGACTACCAGCACCGGACCATCCAGCCGGCTTGGCAGGCGGTGCCGCAAGGCGGCCAGCAGCCTTTCCGGCTCCACGGGTTTTTGCAGAAATTCGGCCGCTCCCAGCATGCAGGCGCGCTTGCGGTCGTCTGAAATCGTGACCAGAATCACGGGAATCTCAGCCAGTTCCGGATCTGCCTGCAACGTACTCAAGACCGTCCAGCCATCCATGCCGGGCATGAAGACATCCAAAATCACGGCGCACGGACGAATCTCGCGAACTTTGCGCAATCCTTCGGGCCCGTTGGAGGCGGCTACCAGATGGAAGCCTTCGCGCGGCAGCGAGCGCGCCATCAGGTCGTGCACCACGGGATCGTCATCGATGACCACGACCGTGTTCAGTGGCGGGTTGATCTCCGCGTCTGCTACGGTGGCGCTGGGGACGGGCACCGGTTCCTGCACGGCCAGATCGCCGCCGATCCTCTGCGGCAGATGTATGGTGAAGGTGGACCCTTTACCGGGCTCGCTGGCGACGGTAATGTTGCCCCCCATCAATTGGCAGAACTTCTGGCTGATGGCCAATCCGAGACCCGTGCCGCCGTATTTACTGGCGGTGGAAATGTCTGCCTGCGAGAATGGCAGGAACAATTTTTTCAACTGATCCGATGCAATGCCGATCCCGGTATCGCTGACCCGCCATTCGATCGACTGCGCGCCATTCACGGTCACCTGTTCCACGTCTACGCCGACGGTGCCGTTCCGCGTGAATTTGCACGCGTTACTGAGCAGGTTGTAAAGGCTCTGCCGGAACTTCACCACATCCACTTCGACCGACGTCAGGTTCGCGGCACAGTGCATCACTAACTGGTTGCGGTTTTTGTTGGCCAGCGGCGTCATGGCGCCGGCCGCGTCCTCCAGGATCTGCGCGGTCGAGACTTCCTCCCACACCAGATCCGCTTTGCCCGCCTCCACCTTCGACAAATCGAGTATTTCGTTAATCAGAGTGAGGAGGTGCCGGCCCGCCGCGGTGATGCGCGCCAGATCCACCACGGGGCTTGATTCGTTGCGCTCCTCGGCATCCTCACGCAACATCTCGCTGTACCCGATGATGGCGTTCAGCGGCGTACGCAGTTCGTGACTCATATTGGCCAGAAATGCACCCTTGACGCGGCTGGATTCCTCGGCGGCCTGCTTGGCGGCCAGCAATTCCTCCTGCGCGCGCTTGCGCCGCGAGATCTCGGCGCATAGCTCGTCGATATACCGCTCGAGCGCGTTCTGGGTCTCGCGTAATTCCATACTGCGCGCCTGGATTTGCCCCATCATCTCGTTGAAACTGCCTACCAGGACGCCGATCTCGTCGTTGCCGCGCGGGGCCGCGCGCAACGAGTAGTCGCGCTCGGAGGAAACGCGGCCGGCCAACTCGGCCAGTCGAAGTGTAGGCTCCGAAATCACCCGTTGCAGCCTGGAAGAGACCAGCAGCGCCACAAACAAAGAGGCCACCAGCACTCCCACGACGATTCCGGCGTAGCGCTCCAGACGCGCGTATATATCCTGCAGATCTCGTTTCAGGTAGAGGGTACCGACCCGGTCTCCATCGAAAGTCACACTTGCGTACTGGGTCAGATATCCATTCCGGATCCCGGCGCCGTCGGGCCCCGGCCAGCGCGGCAAATCCCGCCGCGATTCTCCCCGCAGAAACACCGCGAACGGCCGCCCATCCTTGGTGTAGAGACACGCGGCCGCCAGGTGCGGCTCGGCCCGGAGAGCGGCCAGGGTCTCGCGGGCGGACCGCTGGTCTTCAAAAGCCAGCGCGGCCGTGCTGTTGTCGGCGACCACCTGCGCCAGGGTCGCCAATTGCTGCGTGGCTGTTTTGCGATATGTGATCAGCTCGTAGCCCAGGAACATGGAGCAGGCCAGCATCAAGGCCACCGTGCTCGTCAACATGATGATGGCGATTAGCTTGCTCTTTATGGAGATGTCGCGAAAAGCCCGCATATCAATTCCCGGTCCGCGGGCGCGCCTCCCGCGATATCAACGCCAGCCGCAACAGTCTTGAGCTCACCTGCAGACCAGCCCGCGCGGCGGCGTCCGGGTTGATTGCGAACCGCATCCGGTTACCCGTGCGAAAGAACGCAATGATCCCTCCCAACTGACAAAACTGAGGATTATCGCCTACAGTCAGCACAGGCGAGCGCCCCACCATCTGCACAATGCGAACAAGCTCTTTTCTGTCCCATGAGCCCAGGAACAACACCGCACAGTGGTTCAGGTCACCGCCGAAATCGAGGCGCCGCACCACGATCGGGTGTCCGTAAAGGGTCTTGTCCCGCAGCGCCAATTTCAGGACAGGAAACATGCGGTCGTCTCCCACCACGCCCACCACCACCGGTGCGGGCGGCGGGACCAGTTCGTAACCCGGCCATTCCACAAACTTGATGAAGTGGTATAAGAGTTCGCTCTTGATCTCGTCTTCGGAGCGCGTGCCATCCTGCGTAGGCTCGTCCTCGGTCGCGACGCCCGCCCGCGACCGGTTCAGGCAAACACCAGCCAGGAGTATCACCAGGGTGATTGCCCGCATTCGAAGGCGCGCACTGGGCGCCGTGACTCGCTTCGCCATCACTACAGCTATCGGCGGCGGGCCTCAAAGGACTTTAAAGAGCTAAGCGGTCACCACGCCCAACCCCGCGTTGACAATCGACGGCAGACACCGCTGATAGGGACCGGCTGGTGACACTGCGGCGGGCCCAGAAGAAACTGATCAAGCAACCGGAAGCCACCGAAGAGCCAGGGTTGGGCGTAAGGCAGGTGAAGCGGTCGCTCCGAAAAGATCCAGCAGAAGGCCATCAAGATTCTGTCCATGGAGGAGTATGCAGGATTCGGCCCCACGTTGGCCAGCGAGTACCTAGCGAGTACCTGGCGAACCGATATCGGATCGTGGCCAGCCGCGAGAGGGTGCGCAGGTGGACGACGCAAATCGGCCGCGCGTGGCAGGCTTGCCCCGCAACTTACCATAGTTAACTGCGCGCTACTTGCTGAGTTAACGGCGCACTACTTACTGACCTGAATCTGGTACTGACTATGCCAAGGTACAAGTAGTGCCGCTGTAACTTATAGGTCGCGCAAAATCATTTACTTCCCTCTGAAATCTCGTGTAGATTCAGTGCAGACGGGAAGGATGACTGCAATGAAAACGAGCGTCAGACGGAGCGAAAAACAGGGAGAGCGAGGCGGGGCTATGCTGGAAGGCACTGCGATTATCCTGCTGATATTCGGGCTTATCTTCCTGGTGGTCGATTTGTCACTGGCGTTGTTCACCAAGGCAACCTTACAGTCCGCGGTACGGGCAGGCGTGCGATTCGCGGTCACCGACCAAGTGGTGTCGGGCCAATCCTATATGAACGATTCCATCGTGCAGGTAGTGCAGCAAAACGCGCAGGGCCTGCTGAATGGCAATCACGGCGCTTGCATGATCAACATCAATTACACCAACCCGGTGACCGGTCAGACCAGCACGGGCAATCCTGGCGACATAGTGGAAGTGTCCATCTCGAGCTATCAATACTCTCCGGTGGGCGTTCTGAAAAGCTCCAATCCCATCAGTATCACCGCCAGTTCGTCGGATGTGCTCGAGGCGTGCCCGGTGGCCGGCTGCCCGCCGGTGATAAACCCGGCCCCGTCTTCGTGCAATTAGCGGATGTCCAACACCTGGAAAAGAGGAATCGAAGCCATGTGCCGCAATAACAGCGAAAAAGGCAATATATACATTGAATTCGTGCTGGTGGCGTCCTTCTTCTTCGTGCCCGTCATACTCGGCATGATCACGCTGGGCATCGCCCTGGTCCGCAACTATCAGGTGAATCAACTCACTCGCGATGTCGGACACATGATGGCCAAGGGTGTGGATTTTTCGCAGCAGGCGAATCAGAATCTGATCGCCAACGACCTGGCGAATGGCTTGAGCCTGCAGGCCAACAGCGGCAACGTCACCGGAAGCAGCACCGGCAATGGCGTCCTGGTGCTGACCGTATTCGAGAGCCTGACAGCGTCCTGCAACTGCGGGAACGCCGGCCATGTGGTGGTGGTGGACCGGATTGTCATTGGCAATAACACGCTCTACACCAGCCCGTTTGGGCGCCCCACATCCATCAGTTCCTCCGGGAGCGTGCCGAATTATTCGACCGACACGGGGGCCCAGGCAGACAATGTTTCGTCGGTGATCACTATCGCACCGGGCGGCCTGGCATACATGGCGGAAGGCGATTTCGCTTTCAAAGACCTGGGCGTTGTGGGATTCATCACCAACCTCGGGGCGTTCAACCGCTCCGTATTTTAAAAGGAAGGGAAGCTATCATGCAAAATCTCCGCAGCCGCAACCAACGTTCGCGAGGCGTCGCGATCGTCCTGACCACGCTTTCGCTCACAGTGACTCTGCCGCTCGTTGGACTGGGGTTCGACGTCACCACGCTATACCTGATCAAGTCGAAGCTGGGCGCCGCCGCGGATTCCGCCGCTCTAGCGGGCGCGCGGGCACTGGCGCAGGGATCTACGGAAGCCGCCCAGGAGGCAAGCGCACAAAGTACGGCGCAGACCTTCTTTGCCGGAAACTTCCCTACGAGTTACTGGCACAGCAGCGGCGCCAGCGCCACAGTGTCGGTGAACAGCACGTCGACGCCTAACTACCGCACGGTTATTGTCAATGCCACGGTGCGGGCGCCCTTGTACTTCTTGCGTATATTTAACCAGCAATACTCAACTATTAACGTCGTGAGTCAGGCGGGCCGGCGGGATGTGCTGATGATGTTGGTGCTCGACCGCTCTTCCTCGATGAACGGCACAGTCGCCGGCACTGGCCAGACGGCCTGCCAGATCATGAAGGCGGACGCCGCCGCGTTCGTCAATTACTTCGCGCCCGGGCGCGACCAGCTCGGCCTGGTCGTATTCGGCAGCGCTGTCTATGTTTACCCGTCCACCACGAGTTTCACGACGCCGGATGCCAGCGGCAACACCATCCAGTCACTCATTGGGCAGATCAGCTGCGGCGCCAATACCTCCTCGGCCGAAGCGATCTCGTTGGCATACGCGGAGTTGCAGCGGGTTAGCAACCCCACGCGCATGAACGTGATCATGTTCATGACCGATGGCCGCCCCAACGGCATCACGGCCGACTACTCCAGCCTGGTCACGGACGGCTGCGCTCCGGCCGGCCAACCCTTCGTCGGGGTTATCGCACAGTGGGCCGGCGGCGCCGTATCCAGCGGCAGCACGGCGGGTGTAATGAATTACAGCACAACCAGTCTCACCAGACCGAACGAGGGCGCCATTAGCGCCGGCAGCGGCTGCAAGTTTTATGGCAGCAACAATCTGCCCAACGTAAGGAAAGATATCCAGAATCTGCCGACTCAGGACTATTACGGTAACTTGACCACGGGACCTTACAGCCAGGTCAATAGTGGAACCTGGCCGTTTACCACGCCGTTCAACCCGGTTGGAGCCGTCAGCATACCTCAGCAGATCGTTATTGCGTCCAGCAATGCGGTGGACAATGCGGCCACCCAGGTGCGAACCAATACCACACTGAATCCCTCCATATACACAATCGCACTGGATGGTGACGGGCCAGTGGACGATATGCCCGATACCCTGTTATTGCGTAAAATTGCCAACGACCCGTCGCTGGCCGGCGATACCGGTGCTGGGCTGACCTTTTATCAGGAGCAGATCAACCAGCCGCATGGGTATTTCGCGGAGGCGCCGGATGCCTCGCAGTTGGCGTACGCGTTCGACACCATTGCGCGGCAGATCACCATTCGGCTATCGCAGTAACGCTGCCGCTAAATCAAGTGGGGCAGGATCTCGCCGGCGGGTCCCTCTAACGCGCAGTCCACAATCGCCGAATACGGCGTCGGCTCCAGATTCACTTGAATCACCCGCGCGCCGGATTGTTTCGCCAGCGGAATCAGACCGGCCGCGGGATAGACCTGCGCCGACGTGCCTACCACCAGGAAAACCTGGGCCTCGCGCGTGGCGTGCTCGGCTTCCTGCATCATGCCCTCGGGCAATGGCTCGCCGAACCACACCACACCCGGGCGGGCCAGCCCCCCGCAGCCGCAATGCGGCGGCAACTTGGGAAGCGGTGCGCGCCGGTCTGGCCAGTTACTGCCACAAGTGGTGCAGCGCATGCGCCAGATATCGCCATGCAGCTTCAGCATCCGTCCGCTGCCTGCCATGTCGTGCAGACCGTCCACATTCTGCGTGATCAGAGTGAAGTGCGGCTTTTGCACTTCTAGGCGCACCAGCGCGGCGTGTCCGGCGTTCGGCTTGGCCTGTTTGAGGGCTTCGCGCCGCCAGTTGTACCATTCCCAAACGAGGCGCGGATCGCGCGCGAACGCCTCGGGCGTGGCCAGGTCCTCGGGCTTGTATTCTCTCCACAGCCCGCCGGGTCCCCGGAACGTCGGCACGCCGCTCTCGGCGGAGATTCCGGCGCCCGTGAGTACCGCCACAGCCGTGGCGCTTTGCAGCCATTCGCGCGCTTGTTCCAGGCTCATAGATTTTGTGCTCGCCATAAGATGCGGATCTATCCAGCGTAACGCAATTGCCCAGGAACCTATGGCACTGCCTGCCAGGGGACGCGGCGCCGGCCGCTGTTATCGGATAGTTTACGAAGTTAGCACTAACTATGGTTCACATTAGTTAACCGAAGATAACATAGGGTACCAGCAGTCGACTAGTTAGTATTCAGTGACTTTCCCGATTTGCCAAAATTTCGATTGTTCCCGGCAGATAGCGCGTCTATAATAACTCTGACATAGTCGGAGGAAGAGGCGTAGCGTGCAGTGTCTTTATTGCGGCAAAGGAATTGGCCCGATTCGCCAGATCCGTGGCGCGTCGTTCTGCAGTGAGGCGCATCGCAATAAGTTCAGCGACATTTACCGGCAGGAGGCTTACGAGGCGCTCGCCCCGGCGCCCGCTCCTTCCAAATGCGCCGATTTCATAGAGCGGACACCCGCCGCCGCGGGACCCGCGCCGCACAGCCTGCTGCGATTGTTAACCAAGCATTTTTCCGGCGCACGGCAGCCCGCCATGCAGGTGGAGGCCGCAGGTGTCTGGTTGGAGCGGCCGGGCTGGCTAAACACGCAAGGCCTGGCAGGGATGCCCATCCGGCTAGCCTGGCAAGGTACCGCCGCCACCAATGCGCGGCCGGTCCGGACCATCTCGCCGCCCATGCATATTGCATCTGCCGATTGGCCGGTGGCGGGGGCGGCACCCACCTTGTTGGAAACCGGACCTTCGATGGCACACCCGCTGGTTGCCGCGGCGCGCGCCCATCAGTCGGCCGGCCCGCTGCCGCATACGGCCTGGCTGCCCGCAGCCGCGCGAGCCGCCGCGCCGGCGAAGGCTGGTCCCCGCTGGCCACAGTTGCACGCGACGGTTCCGACGTCCGCCGACTTGGCCGCCATCGCCGCTGTGCCTCCTGTGGTGCATGCCGCCGCCATTCCCGTTTCGAGTACTACGATTACGGAGACAGCCGCCTTCGACCAACCCGCCTCCGTCCGGCAGGTCCACCTGACTCCGGCGGCGATCGCCGCGGAACCGCGGCCGCTCGGAGCCGAGCCCTTGATGCTACAGGCGGAGTTGCAGACATCGGTGGCAGCCGCCTTCCCGGTGGCATTCGATCCGTTCGGAAATCGGCATGTCGGAATCATGCTGCCCAAACCGCCCGTCGCCGCGGCCGCATCCTCTACCTGGATCACCGCTCTGCGCCGCGCGCAGACTGCCCGGCTGATGCACGCGGAGCAGCCATTATCCGTTTCTCGGACAAGTCCGGCCATCAACCTGCCAGGACTCCCGTCCGCGCCCGCGATCAAACAAAGCCTGCAATTGGCGCCGATGGCGCAAACAGCGGCTCCGCAGGAGGCGGACGTGCCGGCGGCCTCGCCCGCTTGGCAGGCGGCCCGGGCCGATGCGCGCATCAAGGCGATGGCGCAGTTCGGCAAGCCGGCCTATTCCGCCGCTCCGGGCGGCGCCCTCGCCGGATTGATCGAGCCGGCATCATCACCCATCCAGCAGGCCGTCGGCACTCAAAATCCACGTACGGCCGCGGCATTACCCCTTCGCGCGGAGATGCCGGCAGCGCCGCATGCGATGTCCGCATTGCCGAGCACCACGGTGTCCGCTGAACTATGCGAGGCGAAGGCGCCCGCGCTTGCCGCGCCGTCCACGGCTGTACCCTCCTGGGAAGACACCAGGGCGGCGGCGAACGGCCAGGCATCGGCTCCGCTGACGGACTTCGTTCTCCCCCCAATCGATTGGCGTCCGGCGCCGGCTGCCGCGCTCGTAGGGTCCGCCGTCCCCTTGCCGCCCGTTGCGGGACGTTCGGTCCGCTCCTGCGCCGTGCTGTGGACGCTGCGCGTGGTCCATCTATCCAATCCGGAATTCCGGATGGAACCCGTCCGGCCGCGCTTCAGCGACCTGCTGCGTGCGGGCCAGAGCATGCAATACAGCCGGGATCTCGAAGACGTCCGCCCGGTCAAGAACAACCTGCGCGTAATGAAGCGGGAGGCCGCGCCGCGTTCGCCCAGATTCAAATGGCAGTACATCGGTGTGGCGGCAGCCGTCCTACTGCTGGCAGGTTCGTTGCGTCTGCTGGCCCCTGCCAGGGGAACCGCCGCCTCTTTTCCGTGGCGCGGCGTCGGGTTTCGCCAGTGGATGTCGCAACGCGCCACACGAGATTTCACGGACGATTTCCGCGCCGGCTTGAATCAATGGAAAGGCGTGCAGGCCAAGTGGCCCAAGAGCTGGTCGTACAACACGGATGGCTTCATCCATCCAGGACAATTAGCGCTCTACCGTCCTTCGGTGCCACTTTCGGACTACCGGTTTGAGTTCATGGCGCAAATTGAGAACAAGAGCGTCGACTGGGTGGTGCGCGCGCACGATGCCGACAACTACTACGCTTTGAAATTCGCCGTGGTGGAGCCGGGGCCGCGGCCGATCGTGGCTATGGTTCGCTATCCCGTGATCGAGGGCCATAGGGGGGAACGCATCGAGACGCCCGTACGCCTGATGATCCACGCCAACACGCCCTACCGCGTCACGGTGGAAGTAAAGGGCAACCGGTACCGCGCCTATATCGAGGGTCAGGAAGCCGACTTGTGGACGGAGGACCGGCTGAAGACGGGCGGCGTCGGATTCTTCAGCGAGGCCGGCGAGCACGCCCGCGTTTACTGGGTGAAGCTCGAGAGCCACGGCGACATATTAGGCAGGATTTGCGGTTTGCTGTCGGGTGACGGCAGCCGCGCAACAGGCCGGGAGACACAAGCGATGTACTTAGTCCCGAATCTATTGGAGAATGTCGCCCTGCTTGCGGCGCCACAAATAAGGAGACACTAGGAATGGATTACCGGCACGCAGGAGCACCGGACGCAGGCGCGGCATCTGGCCGGAGTGCCGCGGAGAAAAATGCCGGCAGCGCGCAGGAAGTGCGCATCAGCCAGGTGTTGTCGAAGGCCGCATCGCTGCATCTGGATGGAAAGCTCGACGAGGGGGCCAAGGAATTGGTGCGCGCGCTGGATGGCGGCGAACGCCACCCGGCCCTTTATTTCGCGCTGGGGCAGCTGCAGTATGAAATGCAGAGTTATGGACCAGCGGCCCAAAGCTACACGCACGCGGGTCTGATGCAGCCGCTGCATCCCACCGCGCATTTTAATGCCGGCGTATGCCTGGGGCGCGTGGAACGTTGGGAAGAGGCCGCGGAGGCGTTCCGCAAGGCGATCTCCAACGATCCGGCGCGCACCGAAGCGCACCTGGCCCTGGGTGCTTGCCTGTTGCAGTTGGGCCTGCATAACGAAGCCTTGGACGCCTACGACCGGTTTCTGGCGCACCATCCGGAACACGACGAAGCACTCTTCGGTAAAGCCGTGGCGCTGCAGAAGCGCGACCGCAGCAGTGAAGCGGCGGAGCTGTACCGGCGCGTCCTGAACCGCAATCCGCGCTCAGAGGAGGCCCTCGGCAACCTGGTCTCGATGGCCCTGGCCAACCAGGATTACGACCAGGTCCGCAAATACGCGCAACGCCTCGCCGACGTGCAGCCGAAGTCCCAGATTGCGCTCGAGGGATTGGCCGGCGCGGCCTTCGCCGCCGGTGACCATAAGAAAGCCGCGGATTATTCGCGTAAGCTGGCCGAACTGGCGCCGCTGGTTTTTGAGAACTGGTTCAACCTGGGGGTCGCCTGCCATAAAGCCGGCGATCTGGCGTGCGCCGCCGAAGCCTACGAGCGCGCCACCGGGGTGCAGCCCGAATCGCCGCAAGCGTACCTGAACCTGGGTGTCGCGCTGCAGGAGCAAGGCGATCTGAGGGGCGCCCGCGCGGCTTATCAGCGCGCGCTCGAAATCGATCCGAAGCTGCCCGGTGTGCATTGGAACCTGGGCCTGGTACATGAGCAAATGGGCGATTCCGCTATGGCGGAAAAGCTCTATGCGCAAGTGCCGGACAATTCGCCCGACGCGGATGATGCCGCGTTTCGCATCGGGCATCTGCGGCTCGAAAGGGCCGATCATGCGGGCAGCATCCAGGCGTTCGAATCCTGTCTGCGAAAGCGTCCGAACTGGCCGGAAGCCCGCCTAAACCTGGGTATTGCACACTGGCGCGCGGGCGACAAAGATGCCGCGCGCGCGTGTTTCCAGGAGTTGACGTCGTCGGGCGCCGATTCTAAGGAAGCGCTGCGCGGGCTGGCCGCGCTGGCGCTGGAACATCAGGAATACGATAAGGCGTTCGAGATATACCGGCAACTGCTGGATTCGGGCGAACGCACTCCGGAACTGCTCTACAATGCGGGTCTGATCTGCCAGCGCCGGGGCCAGCCGGAAGATGCGGCGGTGCTCTACAAGGAGGCGCTCAAGGGCGACCCGCAGTTCGGCGAAGCGCTGCTGAACCTGGGGCACGCGCTGATGTCGTTGGGCAACGAGTTCGAGGCGCGCTCCTGCTGGCGAAAGGCGGTCATCGCCAAACCGGAGTTGGCGCAGCGTTACTTTGAACCGGCAGCCAAGGCTTCGTAGGGAGTTCGGCTGGCTGGCTTGAGGCAACTCGCGTTTGGTTCGAATTCGCGCTAAGTTGCCAGTATGCGGACCAAGGTCAATGTCAGGCGCCGGACCACCTCGATCACAGTGCTGTCAGTCCTGTTTACCCTGCTACTGACCGCCTGCCACGGCACACATCGCAAGACCATCGCGGTCGTCCCCAAAGCTACCGCACACCTGTTCTGGGTGTCGGTGCATGCGGGGGCGGCAGCGGCGGGTCGGGATCTCGATGTGGACGTGGTCTGGAACGGCCCTGCCTCGGAAACCGACTACGCGCGCCAGGTGCAGATTGTCGATTCCATGATCGCACGGCAGGTGGACGGCCTGGCGGTAGCCGCGCAGGACACCACCACGTTGAACGGGTCACTGGATCGCGCGGCCGCGGCCCACATACCAGTGACTATCATCGATTCCGGAGTAGATTCCAGTAACTACATGACTTATGTGGCGACGAATAACTACCAGGCCGGACAGATGGCCGCACGCAAACTGGCGGCATTATTGAACGGTAAAGGTAAGGTCACCATGCTGATGAATGCCCCGGGAAGTAAGTCCACGCTCGACCGGGAAGCCGGGTTCAAAGACGTCTTAGACAAAGAGTTTCCTGAGATGCGTATAGTGGCAAGCCAGTTCTCCATGTCCGACCGGGCCAAGGGCATGACCGCGGCGGAGAACTTTCTGACGGCCCAACCGGATCTGAACGGCATGTTTGCCTCTTCCGAGCCTAGTTCGGTGGGTGCCGCCCTGGCGTTGAAATCGCGCGGGCTGGCGGGCAAAATCAAGCTGGTGGGGTTCGATGCCAGTGACGACCTGGTGCGGGATTTGAAGGACGGCTCAATTGACGCGCTAGTGGCACAAGACCCCTTCCGCATAGGCTACGAAGGGGTCAAGACACTGGTCGATAAACTGCATGGCACCAACCCGCCAAAGCAGATCGACCTGAGCGCCACGGTGGTCACTAAGGGCGATCTGGAGAAGCCCGAGATCCGGAAGTTGCTGTTCCCGGACGTGAAAAAATATCTGGATTAGCCGACGGGCAAAAGACCATTTCTCTCCGTGTAGTTGCCTCTTGGAAAATACCTGGCGCGGCCCCTCTCCCGTGGTATGCTATAGAGTCCCAAATGGCACAGACGAGGCCCCTCCCGCGCATTTGTATTGCGCTAGGCTTTCCGGATCTGGATCGATTGTTGGAGACCGCGCGGCGAGAAGCCGAGGCCGGGGAATCGTTTCTGGAGTTCCGGTTGGACTATCTGGAACATCCGGAGCGCGGCGCCCAGGCGATTCGCGCTTTCCTCGAACAGTATCCGGACTGCATCGTGCTGGCCACCTGCCGCCGTCACCAGAATCACGGCAAATTCAACGGCAGCATCGAGGAGGAGATGCGGGTCCTGGATGTAGCCGTCAGCGCCGGCGCGCACGCGGTGGATGTGGAGATCGAGAGCGCCGAAACCGCCGCCGCCAAGCTCGGCATGTTCCGCGGACGCGCACGTCTGATCGTCTCCTATCATAATTACGAAGCGACGCCGCAGCTCGACACGCTGCTGAGCCGCATGACGCGCGTCCCGGCCGATGGATACAAGATCGTGACCACGGCGCGCAAGCCATCCGACTATGGGCGCGTGCTGACGTTGGCTAAGGCCCACCCGCGCACGCCGCTGGTGGTGTTGACCATGGGCGAACTTGGTTTTCCCAGCCGGGTGCTCTCGGCCGCGTTCGGCGGCCTGTACACTTACGCTGCTCCCACGGCCACGCAGGGCACTGCGGCGGGGCAGGTTTGTGCGCGCCAGTTGCGGCACATTTATCGCGTGGACAAGCTCTCGCGATCGACTAAGATTTACGGAATCGTGGCCGATCCGGTGCGCCACTCGATCTCGCCGGCTGTGCTTAACCGCGCCTTCCAATTCCGGCGCATGGAGGCGGTGTATCTGCCCTTCCTGGTGGCGCCTGCGCAGATGCGCGACTTCTTCGCGCTGGCGGACCGGCTGCCGGTGGCGGGCTTCAGCGTGACCATTCCGCACAAGCAGAGGATCCTGCGCTATCTGGATATCGTGGACCCGTTGGCGCGGCGTATCGGCGCGGTCAATACGGTGTGGCGCAAGGCGGGCAAATGGCGCGGCACCAACACCGACGCGGCGGGAGTCACGGTGCCGCTGGCCAACCAGATGCGCCTGCACAATGCATCCATACTGATTGTGGGAAACGGCGGCGCGGCGCGCAGTGCGGCCTGCGCGCTCTCCGATGCAGGCGCGCGTATCGCACTGGTGGGCCGCAACGCCGACCGGGTGCGGTCGTTGGCGAAAATATGCGGCGCCGAGCCCCTGGTGACCGAACAACTGGCGGAGCGGCATTTCGACGCCCTGGTGCATGCTACCCCTCTGGGCATGTTTCCGCATGTGCGCGAATGTTTTTTCAATGGCCGCATCCCCGCCGACGTGGTGCTCGACATGGTCTACAATCCGCTTGAAACGGAGCTGACGCGGCGCGCGCGCGAGCAGGGCAAGACGGTGATCCGCGGCATGCAAATGTTTATTGAGCAGGCTGTCCGACAGTTCGAAACCTGGACTGGCGAGCAGGCGCCCCGATCCGTAATGGAGAAGGCCGCGATGGAAGCGCTGAGCTGCATGACATGAAAAACCGGATAACTCGCCGCCAACTGGCTGGCGCGATGTTGGGCACCGCGGCCGCGGCGCAAACGCCCGCCCCCGCCCCCGCCGCGCCCTCCACGCCGGCCGCGGAACTGGCGGCTGCGCGCGAACAGAACCAGCACACTGCCGAGTCGCTGGACAAAGTCGCGGTCCCCATCGCGACCGAACCGGCCTTCCGCTTTACCGCCTGAGGCGCTATGGCGGAACTGGGCAGCGACGTTTTCTTCGCCGGCATCGCCGAGTTGAACCGGATGGTGCGCGACAAAGAGACCACCGCGGTCGAGTTGGCGCGTGCATTCGGCAGGCGCCTTGAAACCCTCGGCCCGCGCTACAACGCGTTGGCGCTGCCGCTGACCGAGCGGGCTATACGCCAGGCAAAAGAGGTAGACGGCGAGATCAAGCGCGGCCGGTTGCGCGGCCCGCTGCAAGGCGTCCCCTATGGCGCCAAGGATCTGCTCAGCGTGGCTGGGCAGATTACCGCGTGGGGCGCGCGTCCCTTCGCCGCGCAGGTGTTCGATTACGATGCCACCGTAATTGAGAAACTGCAAAATGTTGGCGCGCCGCTGGCCGGTAAACTGGCGATGGTGGAACTGGCGGGCGGGCCAGGCTACCGTTACGCGGCGGCCTCCCTCACCGGACCGGGCCTGAATCCTTGGAATCGCAGCCGCTGGTCCGGCGGCTCATCGAGCGGCTCGGCTATTGCCGTGGCTGCCGGATTAGTGCCGTTCGCCATCGGGTCGGAGACTTCCGGCTCGATTCTGACGCCGGCAGCGTTTTGTGGTGTGACCGCTCTGCGCCCGACCTATGGCCTGGTGAGCCGCCACGGCGCTATGCCGCTTTCGTGGACGCTGGATAAGCTTGGGCCGTTCTGCCACTCCGCCGGCGATTGCGGCCTGGTGTTGGAGGTGATTGCCGGCGGCGATCACCATGATCCGGGATCGTCCGGCAAGAGCTTCTATTACACGCCGCAATACGCGCGCAAGATGAGCGAGTTGCGCATTGGCTTCGCGCCGGTCGATTTCAATGAGTGGCCTGACGAGGCAGCCCGTCCGGCATTTCAGCAGGCTTTGGAGACGATGCGCGGCTTGGGCGCCACGATGACTGAAACCAAGCTGCCCGATTTTCCTTACGGCCAGATGATCGGTACGATTATTTCGGTGGATGCGGCTTCGGTGTTCGGGCCTTTGATTGCCAGCGGCAAAGTGGAGGAATTGGCGGACCAGAAGCAGATCGCGGGGTTGAAAGCCGGGCTGGAGATCCCCGCCCACGTGTACCTGAAAGCCATGCGCATCCGCCGGTTGGCGCAAGAGGCGATTTTCAGGCTCTTCGGTGAAGTGGATGTGCTGCTTACGCCGGCCCGTATGGCTGTCGCACCGAAGATCGACGAGCCGCTGGATCACCGTCCGGATCGCGCCAGGCCGGCGGATACGGGTCTTACGGCGCTGATTCCGGCGGGCAACCTGGCGGGTATCCCGGCCTTGGCGCTGCCCTGTGGATTCGCCGGCAATCTGCCCATAGGGCTGCAACTGGCGGGTCCGCCGTTCACCGAGAATACGCTGCTGGCGGTCGCGAAGGAGTTCCAGAGCCGCACGGACTGGCACAAGCGTAAGCCGCCCGGTGTGTGACTCGAATCAGCCCTTGAAAATCTCTGCCACTGGAACATCCGTTCCCAGTAAGTCGCACGAGATGGATGCTGCCAAGCCGAAGTGTCGGGTCACATCGCCCTCGGTTACGGATACGCGTTTGCGTTTCGGATCGACGATCCAAAAGCTGACACATCCATTCGCCATGCAGATGGACATTTTTTCGTTGATCTCATCCACCGTGTTGCTTGGCGAAAGTACCTCGCTGGCCAGGTTGATGGCCAGGTCGGGAGCCCCCATCAGGTACTCGTCATCCGCCACCTGATTGGCGCGTTCCGCGAGCGCAAGGCCCACATCGGCCTCCCACACCTCGTACTCCGGCGCCGGACGGAACGACATCTCTTTCGTGACATAGGCCCGTTCGCCGGCCGCCAACCGGAGCAGCGCCGCCAGCCGGTCCTGGATGCGCTGGTGACCCCATTTTCGGTGCGGTCATATGGACGATCTCGCCGTGATGCAGCTCATAGTGACCTGTCTTGGGCGGTGGTAACCGCAAGAAATCCTCAACCGTGAGCAGTGACGTCTCGACACCCATGCGCGCCTCGATTGCTTTCATCGTAACTGATTCGCGATCCTGCGGGCCAATGGTCTGCCCCGCGTGGTACCTTGACACTATGTCGCTGGAAAATCCTTTCCAGGATCCCTTGCGCTTTGAGCGGCGCGTACCCGAGTGCGCCATGGTCATCTTCGGGGCCAATGGCGATCTGACTAAACGCAAATTGCTGCCCGCCCTCTACAGGCTGGCATTCGAGCGTCGGCTGGATGCGGGGTTCGCCGTCCTGGGTATATCACGCACGCCCATGAGCGACGATCAGTTCCGCGAAAAGATGCTCCCGGCGGTGAAAGAGTTTCTGGAGGATTCGCCCTTCGATGACGATGTCTGGAAAGCGTTCGCCCAGGGTCTCTTCTACATGGCCGGCGACTTCGACAACGCGGCACTCTACCCGGCACTGGACGCCCGCCTGAAAGAGATCGAGGCTGCGCGCCACACCGGAGGCAACACGCTGTTCTATCTTTCAGCGCAGCCCAGCCAATACATCCCCATCGCGCAAGGGCTGGCTGCTGCCAACGTGGGAAAGGGCGCCGGTTGGCGGCGCATCGTCATCGAAAAACCGTTCGGCCACGATTTGGCCAGCGCGCAGAAACTCAGCGCGGAACTGCATAGCACCTTCGAAGAATCCGAGGTCTACCGTATCGATCATTACCTTGGCAAAGAGACCGTGCAGAACATCCTGGCATTCCGCTTCGGCAACGGCATTTTCGAGCCGCTGTGGAACCGGCGCTACGTCAACCACGTGCAGATCACTGCCGCCGAATCGATCGGTGTGGAGGGCCGCGGCTCGTATTACCAGGAAGCCGGCGCGTTGCGCGACATGATCCAGAATCACCTATCGCAGGTGATGGCGACCATCGCCATGGAGCCCAGCGCGACCTTCCGTCCCAACTCCGTGCGCGACGAGCGTTCCAAGCTGCTCCGTTCCATACGGGTGATGAAGCCCGACGAAGTGCTTCAAAATACGGTCTCCGGCCAATACGGCTGCGCGCGCATCGGCGGCGAAGAGGTGCCCGGATTCCGCCAGGAACCCGGCGTGAAAGCCGATACGCAAACCGATACCTACGCGGCGGTCACGTTCTTCGTGGATAACTGGCGCTGGGCCGGCGTGCCGTTTTATCTGCGCTCCGGAAAGCGCCTGCCCAAGCGCGTCACGGAGATCGCCATCCAGTTCAACGCCGCGCCGCTGGCCATTTTCAACGGGGACGAGACCACCACCGCGCCGAATCTTCTGATCCTGCGCATACAGCCGGAGGAAGGCATTTCGCTCAAGTTTCTCTCCAAGCGTCCGGGCGCGGGGATGAAACTGCGGCCCGTGTCCATGGATTTCAATTACGGTTCCAGCTTCGGCGAACGCTCGCCATCCGCGTATGAAACCCTGCTGCTGGATGCCATCATCGGCGACGCCACGCTTTACACGCGCCAGGACATGGTGGAGGCCAGTTGGACCGTGGTGGATGCCATCCAGCATGTGTGGGACGGCACCAAGTTCGACTTTCCCAACTACGCCGCGGGCACCTGGGGACCCAAAGCCGCGGATGACATGCTGGCGCGCCGCGGCCATGTCTGGAGGCAACCCTGATGGGCGCTGCCGGCGGCACCATCGCGCCCGATCGCATCCTGCACGAGATGGGGGACCTGTGGGTCTCGCTCGGCAAGCAGAACGAAGGCGACGGCGGCGTGCTGCGCGCCTGCTCCATGACCCTGGTGGTGGCGGCCGAAGAATCGGATGACACGCAAGCCATCGGCGAGACGGTCGCCGCCCTCATGCCCGAACATCCCAGCCGCGCGATTGTGATTCGCTTCCGCGCTGAAGATCGGCATTCGCTGGCTGCGCGCGTGTTCGCACAATGCTGGATGCCTTTCGGACACCGCCAACAAATCTGCTGCGAACAGATCGAAATCACCGCATCGGATGCCGCTCTGCCGGATGTGGCCGCGGTGCTGGTGCCGCTGAAGGTGCCGGACCTGCCCGTCATCCTATGGTGCCGCAGCCCGCGGATCTTCCGGCTGAAAGCTTTTCCGCGGCTTTCGTCCATCGCGCAGAAGCTGGTGCTCGATAGCGCGGCATTCGACAACCAGGCCTCCGCGCTGAAAGAGATGCGCGATGCGGTGGCCGCCGGACATCCGGTTGCCGATCTCTCGTGGACGCGTCTGACACGCTGGCGCGAACTGATCGCCCAGATATTTGAGAATCGCGCGCAGCTGACCAATCTGCCGCGTGTTTCGGAAATCCTGATTTCGCATCGCGGTGCAACCGTGCCGACTACGGCGCTTTATCTGGCGGCCTGGCTGATCGAGGGATTGGCGAAGGTCGGCGCGCACGCACGAGTGCAGTTTCGGGCCGAAGGAGGGGAGCCGGCCTGGCGGTTCGGCCTGGTGGAACTCCGCGCGCAAGGTAGTGCGGATGCGATCGCCTCCATTGCCCATATCGAGGGACAGGCGGTCGAAGTGCACGTAGGCGGCCTGGTCAGCAAGACGCTTCTACCCGTCCTCAACGATTATGCCCTGATGCGTGAGGAACTCTCCATCCCCGGCCGCGATCCCGAATTCGAACGCACGTTGGCCGCTGCCGCCAGACTTGCGCTATCGTGATCCTTATACATGAGCGTGCAGTGGTTCACCCATCCAGACCCACATGCGACGGCCGCCGCCTGCGCGCAATATATCAGCGCGCTGCTCGAACAGGCGCTGTCCGAGCAGGAACACGCCACGCTGGCTGTCTCCGGCGGTTCCACGCCGAAGCTGCTTTTTCAGAGCATGGTGGCCTCCGGCTTCCGCTGGCAGCGTGTGCACCTGTTTTTCGTCGACGAGCGTTGCGTGCCGCCCAACGACGCGGAAAGTAATTACCGCCTGGCTAACGAAAACCTGATCGCGCCGGCGCATATTCCGCCCGATCGGGTGCACCGCATTCACGCGGAGATCAAACCGGAAGCCGGCGCGCAGCAGTATGTCGACGACATCCGCAACTTTTTCGGTCTGGAAGAAGGGCAACTGCCGCATTTCGACGTGGTGCACTGCGGCATGGGACCGGATGCGCATACCGCCAGCCTCTTTCCGGGGGAGGCGTCCATCGAAGACCGTGAGCACATCGCCGCCGCGGTGTTCGCCGGGAGGTTCGGAAAATGGCGCATCACCCTGATGCCGGCCGCCCTTTTGGCAGCCAAAAGTACGGTGTTCCTGGTCACCGGCGCGGATAAAGCCGCGAACGTGGGCAACGTGTTCCATGGCGAATTCGATCCGAAACTTTACCCGGCGCAATTAATTTCGCGGCAGGGTAAGCGGGTCACCTGGTTTTTAGATCAGGCCGCCGCCGCCGAATTGGCCTGATGAGTTGTCCGCTCAATTCACCGTGTAGCGGGCTTTCAACGCGAACGGCGCAATCTCGATCTCGAATTGGCTCCCGTCGGGGCGGACCATCTGGTACGCACCGTGCATCATCCCCATAGGAGTCTTGAGCGGGCACCACGACGAATATTTGAACGACTCACCGGGCGCCAGCACGGGTTGCTCCCCGACAACACCCGGACCGCGCACTTCTTCCACGTGCTCCAGCGCGTCGGTAATGATCCAGTGCCGGCTCAAAAGCTGCACTGTCTCAGTACCCTGATTCGTGATGCGCACCGTATATTGGAAGACCCATTCGTCTTGCGCGGGTCGCGAGTTCTCGGGCGAGTATCGCGACAGAACTTCCACGCGGATATCGCGCGTAACGGCCTCGGATATCGGTGCGGTCACTGAACTGAGATCGGGCATGATGCAACTCATAATAACAAAGGACAAATTGTGGGGCAGACCTCCAGGTCTGCGCGGGTCCTCCAGGACCCGCCCTTCGCGCCGGAGTCCAGCCCCACAATTTACTTGATCCGCTCTCCGGTGGCGCTGTCGAATACGGCATTCCGCAGAAACTGTTCAGTGGTCCACGGCGGAGCGGCGCCTTCCAGATATTTGTGGAACCACTCCAGGTGAGCCGTGTAATAGAGCGCCATTTCGTACCAGTCCGGCCAATGGCCTGCTTTCGCGTAGACAATGAGGCGCGAAGGCACGTTCTTCTTCTGCAACGCCGTGAAGAACTCCAGAGATTGGGTATAAGGCACGCGATAATCCCGTTCGCCGGTGATCACCAGGCACGGTGTCTGGAAGCGATCCACGTACTTGGATGGCGAGAATTTGTCGTAGAGCGCCGAGCCCCACGGCCGCCCCTTCACGTCCCATTCGAGAAACCACAGCTCTTCGGTTGCGCCGTACATCGCCGGCAGATCGAACAGGCCCATCATCGACGCGATCGCCTTAAAACGTGTGGTATGGCCTTCGAACCAATCCATCATATAGCCGCCATAGGACCAGCCCATGGCGCCCATGTGGCTGCTATCCACATAAGGCAGTTTGGCCAGTCCGTCGGTTACGTTCATCAGATCCTCAAAGACCTGGCCTCCCCAGTCGCCCGAAATCTCGGCCGTGAAATCCTGGCCGTAGCCGGTTGACCCATGCGGATTCGGAAAGGCCACCACGTAACCGGCAGCGGGGTAGACCTGCCAGTCGCCGCGGAATGAGTCGGCCCATTGCATTTGCGGCCCACCGTGCACGTTCAGGATCAGCGGGTACTTCTTCCCCGGCGTGAAATCGTGCGGCTTCACCACGAAAGTCTCAATGCGGCTGCCTCCGGCGCCAGGGAACCACATCCGTTCCGCGGGCGGAAGGTCCACCTGGTCTGCCACAGCGTCGTTGAGGTGGGAAAGCCGGTGCGGCGCCTCCGCTGCGCCGCCGTGAAGATTAGCCGTGAAGATCTCGTGCGGCTCCCCTACCGAACTCCGCACGTAAACGATCCGCTGTCCGTCTTTCGAGACCGCATATTCGGTGATGGCCTTATCGAGCAGAACCTGATGTATGTTCCCCGTGTCCAACCCCACCTGAAAAACCGGCTCGTCACCCTCCACGGGTGCGGAGAAGTAAATGGCTTTCGAGTCCGCCGCCCAATGCAAGTCGTCCACCCAATTGCGAAAGCTCTCCGTCAAAACGCGGGACGATCCCGCCACGCGGTCGTAGATGGCCAGCCGGAACAGGTCGGACTCATATCCGGGCTGTTTCTGCAAGCGATAGGCGATGTACCGGCCATCCGGCGAGTATTGTGGATTGCCGTCGTACGCGGGATTTGCGGCCGTGATATTGCGCGGTATGCCGGAACCCGAGACCGCCACCAGCCACAGGTCGCTGTTGGTAGACGAGGCGGGCTGCGGGTCGTGGTTGGACGCGAAAGCCAGCTCGGCCCCGTCCGGCGAGAAATCATATTGCAAGGAACCCGCCAGCTGAAACGGAGGCGCGTCAAAATCGCCGGGCGTAAGGTCGCGGACTTTGCCGGTAGCCGCGTCGGCTAACATGACGTGCGTGCGCTTGCCGTCTTTCCAATCGGTCCAGTGGCGGTACAGCAGCGCGTCCGCCATATGGGCTTGCAACTTGCCTTTACTCCAATGGTCGGAGACTTTCTTGTTGCAGGCATCGTCGGCGCCGCACTCCGGGTAGACGTCGCTCGAAAAGGCGATCCATTTGCCGTCCGGCGACCAAAGTGGATCTGCAGCGCCGGTAGAAATGTCGGTGAGTTTGTGCGCTTCACCTCCATCGAGGGGCAGCAGAAAGAGGTTCGCCGCACCGTCGCGCGCGGAGATGAACGCCAGTTGCTTCCCATCGGGGGAAAGCGCCGGTGAGGATTCTCCCTTCTCGTGGAAGGTTAGCTGGCGGGTCGCACCGCTAGTGGCGTCGATCATCCAGATGTGGCTGGAACTCTGGGCCTTCGGCAGATTCCTATCGGTAACCGTGACGATAACTGTCCGGCCGTCTGGCGAAAGAATCAGATCTTTTACGGGGCGCAGCCGATACAGGTCTTCGATAGTGAAGGCACGTTTGGCGGCGTTAGCGCCGGCGCATAGGATCAAGGCTAAGGCGCAGGAGAAGAGGCTTCGCATCACCCGATAGGTTAGCTTACTTCCGATTGGAGGGCGGGCTTTAGCCGGCGCGGGGCTTCAGCCCCGCCGCACTGCTCTGCGGGGCAGGCGACCTATTGTGCGATCAGGCTGCGCGCACGCCTGGGAGCCGCGGCGGGTATCTCCAGTCCGTGCCGCTCCGCGAAGCACTTGGCGTGCTTCGCGCAGCAGTATTGCCACCAGTCCCCACCGTCGGATGGCGTGGCCGAGGCTTCGAGCAGCAGATAAGTCGCACGCGTGATGCATCCCCGCACCTGGCAGGCGCCGGTGCCCCACTGCCGCTTGGCCTGCTTCTCTTGCGGCGTCATTGAACGAATGCTTCGGCTAACATGCATGATTCATTTCCCCGCGCCCAGCTCGCTCGCGATCAGCTGCTTTCTGCCCGAGTCCGCCTCACCGGCGGCGGCGCTGAACATCAATCCAACAATGTGTTTCATTCCGCTGCGGCGGCAGAATCGGACCGTGGCATTGCCCATGGGGCCGTACCGCGGAACCTGCAGGTAGACGCTGGTGCGAAGCTCGATCGGCTGTTGGCATTCGATTCGCGCTCCCTGTTCCGATAGATCGATACACTTTGCGCGGATCATAGTCATCTCTCCGGAGGAGCTTATCCAGGAAACCTGGACGTCACTTTGAAACGGACGGCGCTCGCCACGGCGGACGTCCCTTGTGCGTTGCACGCGCATTTGAATTTACCTCCTTACGGAATAGCCCGGCAGGAACGTCTAATTCGAATGTCCCGCCTCCATCGTGCCAAAGAACAATTCGACCGCGCGTTCCAGGTCGGCCTGGCTGATTCCCAAGCTATCTTCTTCATACACCTTCAGTGCCCGGATGATACGGCACATGTCTCGCGGATAGCATGGCCGTAGATCGCCGCCGTGTTCCAGGCACAGTTTGCGCAGATGCTCGCAGGCGCCGTTTTCGGCGCTCATCTTGAAGCCCGACATTACGCGCCGGAAGATCTCGTCGAAAACATCCGGGGCGATCGCGTCCACCAGAATTTTGTTCGGAATACGGCGCAAGAATGCTTCGTCGGCCAGTTCGGTCGGTTCCAGATTGGTGGCAAATACGATCATCACTTCGAATGGAATCTGGAAGCGCACGCCGTAATTCAGCGATAGATAGTCCACACGCCGGTCGAGCGGCACGATCCAGCGATTGAGCAGGTCGCGCGGCGAGATCAATTGGCGGCCGAAATCGTCGATGACCAGCATCCCGCCGTTGGCTTTCATTTGCACGGGCGGGGCATACGTGCCGGATGTATCGTCCCGCCGTAACTCGAGCATACTGGGAATTAATTCGCCGCCTACGATGACGCAAGGCCGGTGGCAAACCATCCAGCGCGGGTCGACACCGTCCATATCCGTTTGTACGCGCTCATGCACGGCCGGGTCGTATAAGACAATGATCTGATTGTCCACCTCGACGGCATACGGCATCACCAGGTGATCGCCGTAGACGCGCAACAGCCTCTCGGCCAGGCTGGTCTTGCCGGTACCCGCGGGCCCATACAGGAACATGGAGTTCTGGGCCACCAGCGCGGGACCCAACATATCGAGTAAGCGGTCGGTCACCACCAGGTCGCCGAATGCCAGGCGCAGCGCCGCGCGGTTGACCTTTACCTGTGGTCTCTGGTCGAGGATGGCCTGCTTGTAGGCTGCCAGATTGACCGGCGCGGGCCCGGCATACTGGCACACCCGGCAATTCTCGGCGGCCGTAGCGCGCCCGGCTCCGGTCAGCGAGAAGACGTAATCGTCTCCCACCATGCCGCTCACCTCCAGCAACCGCTGATTGCGTACGTCTCGGAAGACGCGCTCCACAATCGGATATGCCAGCGCCATCGATTCCGTCAAGGCGCCCAGGGTGTTGCACTTCTTCAGGTGCACGTGCCGTAAGAACAAGTCTTCGATCAGCCCGGTGCCGAGACCGGCCTGCTCCTGGCTCATGGGCGGGGGCGGCAGGAAGCGGCGCATTTTGTCCGCGGCAGTTGCGTTCCGGTCGGACGCCAGAAGAGACGACGCCAAAACCCCCGTTTCGGGCGCGCCGGCGCCGAATGCTGTCGACATTTCTCGCTCCTCCGTAGTAAAGCCTTTCCCACACAGCGCGGTGAGTCAGACAGAGTGTACTTTGGGTTAACTTTAGATAACCCGATTGCCCTGCTATTTGCCAAATTGCCGGCGCGTTATTTATAGCCGTGGTACCTCAAGTACTTCATAAGATTGAAATAACTTGAAACCTGATCATTTAGAATTCATTATAACTATATGGGAGTCATTGTTAGAGCGCAATATATTTATTATTCCACCAATACAACTTTGGTTCATAGGCGGCGTTTGCCAAAAGCCAGCCCTGCGGGCCGTTGCCACCGCGTCCTTCTGACGACGCGCCGGCCCGGCGCAACAACGGCAGACTAAGCCGCGATGCACCCGAAGGCCCGCATCTTTGTCGCCCTGGCAGTCGCCGGCGGAGCCGCTGCGATCGCGGCGTCCGTGTACCCCTGGCAGCCAGGGGACGCCTGGCGCTTTGGCATCTACCTGATTTTGTCGATTCTGGCTGCCGGCATGCAGCTGCGCATCCCAGGAGTACCCGGCACTACCTCTGCCTGCTTTCTGTTCAGCCTGATCGGCATTGCGGAATTGCCCCTCGGCGAAAGCATGGTTATCAGCTGCCTGGGGGCCGCGGTTCAATACCTCTGGAAAGCCCGCTCGAGACCCCGCGCCACCCAGATTATTCTTAGCGTCGCAGTCAGCGCTATGGCCACGGCGATCGTGTATCGTTTCTATCACTGGCCCGTGATCGACGCGATCGCGGCCACGGGTCCGTTCCTGATGATGGTGGCGGCGGTTCTTTATCTCGCGCTGACCAGCGTTCCCCTGGCGGCCTCCAGGGTGCTCGGGGCCGGCCGGCCGCTCGGAACCGTCTGGCGTGTGGCCCTCGGCTCACTCCCGCTGTATATCCCGCTATATATCCTGGGTGCATCGATAGCCTGGATCGTCAACCTGTTCAGCCGGCGGGTGAATTGGCAAACATCCGTGCTGGTGCTCCCGATCGTCTACTTTATCCAACGTTCCTACCGTGCGTATCAGCAGCGCCTCGCCGACGAAAAATCTCATGTCGAAGAGATGGCTGGCCTGCACCTGCGAACCATTGAAGCGCTGGCGCTGGCCATCGAAGCCAAGGACCATACCACCAGTTCGCACTTGCGCCGCGTGCGCGTTTATGCCGTCGAAATCGGAAAGGACTTGGGACTTTCCGGGCCAGAACTGGACGCGCTCCGGGCGGCCTCCCTGCTGCACGACATCGGCAAATTGGCGATTCCCGAACACATCGTCTCGAAGCCGGGGCGCTTGACACCCGAAGAATTCGAGAAAATGAAAATCCATCCGCTGGTAGGCGCGGAGATTTTGGAGCGCGTCTCCTTCCCCTATCCGGTGGCGCCGTTGGTCCGGGCGCATCATGAACGGTGGGACGGTTCCGGCTACCCCTACGGGCTGAAGGGGCAACAGATCCCATTGGGCGCGCGTATCCTGGCCGCGGTCGACTGTCTGGATGCGCTCTCGTCGGACCGCCAATACCGGCGCGCGCTGCCGCTCGACGAAGCCATGCTCCAGGTCAGCGGCATGTCCGGCAAGACGCTCGATCCAGTCGTAGTGTCGGTGCTCGCGCGCCGCTACCGGGAGCTGGAACAAATGGCGCAAGCGCAAGCTTCCACTGAAAGCAGCCTGTCCACGGGATTCAAGATCGGTAATGAAATGGATCCGGCGCCGGGCCTGCCAGGGCTCGATGCCCACGCGATCCGTAGAGAAGGCGATTTCCTGGCATGCATCGCGGCGGCCCGGCAGGAGGCGCAGCTTGTTTTCGAGTTGACCCAGGACTTAGGCAATTCACTCAGCCTGGATGAAACGCTGACGGTCGTATCTCTGCGCCTGAAAAAGATGGTTCCCTATGATGCCATCGCGGTATATGTCAGCCAGGGAAAGGTCCTGGTGCCGAATTACGTGAATGGCGATAGTAGCCGCCTGCTGTCCTCGCTCGAGATTCCTTTCGGCGAAGGACTTTCCGGTTGGGTGGCGGCGCACCGCAAGAGCATCGTGAACGGTAATCCCGCGCTGGAGGCAACCTGCCTGAACGACCCAGCCAAGCCCAGCGGGCTTCGCTCGGCGCTGGCCGTGCCACTCGCGGGCGTGCATGGCGTGATCGGCGTTTTGACTCTGTACCGTGCGGACAAGAACGCCTTTTCGCGGGATCACCTGCGCATCCTGCTGGCCATCACCTCCAAGATCTCACTGGCCATTGAGAACGCCCTGCGCTTCCAGCTAGCGGAGGACTCCGCCACCACCGATTATCTGACGCTGCTGCCTAACGCCCGGTCGCTCTTCCTGCGGCTGGATAGCGAACTGGCGCGCTGCCGGCGCACCTTGCAGCCACTCACCGTTCTGGTCTGCGACGTGGATGGCTTCAAACAGGTGAACGATCGATTCGGCCACCTGGAAGGCAATAAGGTGCTGCGCTACCTGGCAGAGGCGCTACGCGAAAACTGCCGCGAGTACGACTACGTGGCCCGCATGGGCGGAGACGAATTCGTGATCCTGCTGCCGGGCAGCGACCGCGAAGCCGTTTACCGCCGCATCACGGAGTTCCAAAGCGTGGCCTGCGATGCCGCCGGGTTGGTAAGCGGCGCCGGAGTCATCACGCTCAGCGTGGGCGAAGCCTTCTATCCCGAAGACGGCTCCGACGCCGAGCAACTGCTCGCCGAAGCGGACCGCCGCATGTACAAATCGAAACACCTGAACAAGACGCGTCGCACCAGGGGAATTCACCTGTTGCCCGCCGCACAAGAAGTAAAAAGTCAGAACTAAGAAGACAGGAGACAGGAGACAGGAGACAGAAGTCGGCTTTACGGTCTTCTGCCCGGTTACGGCCTTCTGTCTCCTGACTCCTGACTCCTGACTCCTCCCCTACAATAAAAGCTCATGCTCTACGACGTTGCCGTAATTGGCGCCGGCGTATTCGGCGCCTGGACGGCTCACTTTCTTCGCCAGGCTGGCCAACAGGTGGTGCTGCTCGACGCTTACGGCCCGGCTAACTCTCGCGCCAGTTCCGGCGGCGAATCGCGCATTATCCGGATGGGTTATGGCGCCGACGAGATCTACACGCGCTCGGCCATGCGATCGCTAACGCTGTGGCAAGAGTTCTTCCGCAGCGTGGGGCAGCCGTTGTTTCATCAGACAGGCGTACTCTGGACGGCGGCTGAAGGCAACATCCACACTGAAACGACCCGCCGGACGCTGGCCAGATGTGGCGCGCATTTTGCATATCTGGGCCCGGCCGAGTTGCAGGCGCGCTATCCGCAGATGGCCTTCGCGCCGGGCACTTGGGGAATTCTGGAACCGGAAAGTGGCGCATTGATGGCCCGCCGTGCAGTCGAGGCGGTGGTCTCGGATGCCGTCGGCCGCGGCGTCGTACTGGTGCGCGCAGAGATCGCCGCGCCTCGCGGCAAAGGCACGCTCGCGGAGGTCCGCACTGCCGGCGGCGGAACCATTCGCGCCGGCGTATTCGTATTCGCCTGCGGCCCCTGGCTACCCAAAGTGTTTCCCGATCTGCTGGCCAAGCGCATAACACCGACGCGCCAGGAAGCGTTCTTCTTCGGGCCGCCACCCGGCGATACGCGATTCCTTCCGCCGGCCATGCCTGTGTGGATTGACTTCAGCGATCCGCGCGGGCCGTACGGTTTTCCCGATCTGGAAGCCCGTGGCGTCAAGATCGCCTTCGATCAGCACGGCCCGCATATCGATCCGGACCGCGTGGACCGTGTTCCCTCGGCGGATGCGCTGGCCGCCGCGCGCGATTTCCTCGGCCAGCGTTTTCCCGCGCTAAGCGGCGCGCCGCTCGTCGAAGCGCGCGTCTGCCAGTACGAAAATACATCCAACGGCGACTTCCTGATTGACCGCCACCCGGATTTCACGAATGTCTGGCTGGTAGGCGGAGGTTCCGGGCATGGATTCAAGCACGGTCCCGCCGTAGGCGAGTATGCCGCCGCCGCGCTTATGCTGCACGGCGGACCCGTGGAACCGCGTTTCTCCCTGGCATCCAAAGCCGAGACACCGCATCGCACGGTATTTTGAGTGACTCTATATCCGCGCTGTACCCCGCTCACGGATGCGTAGTATTGCGCAACACTACAATGCCCGTCGTGCCTGCCGTAACCATATCTGCTCTTCCGCTGCCATATAGATCTCCCACGGCGATTGAAGTTGGAAAGCCGCCGGTCACCACGCTCTGCCCGGCCTGGAAGGTTCCATCACCGTTTCCTAAGTACACGGTAGCTTCGCCGGACACATCGTTGCACACGGCCAGATCGACTTTGCCATCCCGGTTAAAATCGGCGGAGGATATCCCGCTGGGACCCTCTCCGGTTGAGTAAGTGGCGCCAGCCTGAAAAGTGCCGTCTCCATTACCGGTCAGTACAGAGATGTTATTCGAAGTTAAGTTGGCCACCGCCAGACCGGCTTTACCGGTTTGATTAAAATATCCTACCGCGGCGGCAAACGGTTCGTTACCCACCGTCACGCTTCCGGCCGCCCGGAAAGTGCCGTCGCCATTCCCCAACAGTATTTCCACCACATGCGAAAACAACGCGCCATTGGTGACGGCGAGATCCGGGACGCCGTCGCCGTTGAAGTCCCCAACTACAGCGTCGGTTGGGGAGCTACCCAGATAAATGCCGTGGACCGCGTGAAACGTTCCGTCGCCCTTTCCCAGCAGGATCGTGACGTTGCCGGAGCCGCTGTTGACGACCGCCAGATCCAGGTGGCCGTCGTGATTGAAATCCGCGGTCGCGATGGCGTTCGGGCTCAGGTCGGTGCTGTAGTAGCCGGCGAGGCGAAAGGTTCCATCGCCGTTCCCAAGCAGTATGGAAACGTTGTTGCTCGTGTTGTTCACCACGGCCACGTCCAGCTTACCGTCGTGATTGAAATCACCGGTAGCCATGGCCCAGGATCCCGCGCCGCCCGTCGTCGTGATCACGGGAGCCGCGAAGCCGCCAGCGCCGGTTCGCAACAGAACGGCGATGCTGTCCGGTTCCGCCACAACGGCGATGTCCAGCTTGCCGTCTCCGTTGAAATCGCCCAGATGGACCGATTTCGCCGATATTCCTGTCTTCAGCGTCACAGCTTCAAAAGACAGATTCGCGGCCCTCAGCGGCTGTCCGAGCATCAGCAGCGGGACCAGACAGATCTTCAGCGCGGCGCTGTTTGCAAACTCGTTTATAGATTTCAGAGTGGGTTCCTTATCTCGCTTCCAATCAGATCGTAACCCGGCGAAAGGGTTCGATGGCGGGAATACACCGTGGAATAAGTAAGGGGTAAGGTACCGTTGGTACGCTACTGAACGCGATTGGAGAACGGCCGCTGTTAACTTTTGGACCAGGATTGCCGTTACACCGCGTCGGAAATACTGGTGAATGAGAAATCCTTGACCACAATCGGCGGCGCGATCATGCCCTGCCCTTCTCCGCCGCGTACGCGCACCGGCGTGCCTAGCGCGACCGTACTCTTCAGCATCTCGACCGGGCTCTGATTAAAGCGGAAGTTCATTACCGGCGAAGTCACTTTGCCCTGCTCGATCAGGAATACGCCATCGCGCGTGAGACCGGTCATCTGCATGGTCTGTGGATTGACGACCCGGATATACCAGAAGCGCGTCACGAGCAGCCCGCGATCGACCGAAGCGATCAGATCCGCCAGGCTCTTGCCGCCGCCTTCGAGCACCAGGCGATTGGGGAAGGGCGTCGGCTGCTTGCCGGTCTTGGCCGCCCAGTAGCGATCGTAAAACAGATTCTTCACCACGCCGTTCTCGATCCAGGCAATCGGCTCGGCCGGAAGGCCGCCGCCGGCGCCGCCTCCTCCGCCGCCGAAGCCGAAACCGCCTCCGCCCCAGGGCAGCGCCGAGTACAGTTTATTGAATGGGTCGGATCGCAGCGTGACCACCTCCGGAAACAGCTTCTCGCCGGCCAGCGTACCGCCGCCCGATTTGCTCAAAAAGCTGCGGCCTTCTTCCGCGGCGCGCGCCTGCATGCCGAAACCCATCATCTGGACCAGGTCGCCGGTAGCAGTCGGCTCCAGAACCACCGTGTACTTACCGGGATCGAGCCGCTTGGGCTCCTTCCAACGCAGGCACTTGTCGACGGCCGTTTTGGCCACCCCCGCGCCATCGATGTTTTCGATCACCACGGCGGGCTGCGAGGCCCAGCCTGAGCTGCTTCCGGCCGCGTTCCGCACTGTCGCCGAAAGACTCGCGTCGCTGACCCGCCCGTATCCGAAATTGCCTTGCTTATTCGCGATGGCAGCCGTTTCGGCGGAGCGTTCGAAGAATCCCGCCGCCACCAGGTTGTTCGGCTTGGCGCCCTCGATGATGGCGCGAATGTGCGGGATCATCGCCTGGTTGCGCGCGCCGGCGGTCGAGGCGGCATAGTTCTCCTGTTCCGAATACTTCTGTTTTTCGAGCGGCGGAACGCGCTCCGGATTGGCCGGCGCGATCATGGCCAGTTGCTCGGTGCGCTTGACCGCCGCGCGCAACGACTCGTCATCGAATTCGTCCACACGTGTGCTGCCGCTCTGGCCGTCGCGCACAGACGTAATCGACATGGATTGCTCCACGGTGAAGCCGGAGGTGGTCACGTCGTTCAGGGCAAAACGGATGAACGCGCTCTCCGAACTGTTCACACTGATCTCGCATTCGGGAAACGTGGAATACGAGAGCACCTTCTCGGTGATCTTTTGGGCTTGTTCTCTGGTTAGCATGGCTCAGTCCGTCTGAATTACATTCACCTGGCGAAACCGTGCAGGAGAGCAGCCGTGGCTGACCGAGTTGATCTGCTCCGGCTCGCCCTTCCCGTCATTCGGCGCGCCCCATTGCTGCCAATAGCTGGGTCCGGCGATCAGATCGAGCGACTGCCAGAAGTCCGTGGTGCGCGACTGATAGGCCACGCGCGAAACCATGCCCTGCCTCTTGCCGTGTTTGATCTCCCAGAAAGCATCGCCGCCGAACTGGAAATTATAGCGTTGCTGATCGATTGAGAAGCTGCCGTCGCCGTCGATCAGGATGCCGTCGTCCACACCTGAAATCAGATCGTCGATACTGGTCCCGGACTTCCCCGGCTCCAGCCACACGTTGGGCATGCGCTGGAACGGCACGCTGGACCAGTTGTCCGCATAACAGCAGCCGCGCGATTCGTGCTCGCCGATCAGATGCGCCTGGTCGCGGATGGTCTGGTAATGCTTGAACACGCCCTTCTCGATGATGGGAAACTTGGTGGCCTTCACGCCATCGTCGTCGAAACCCGTGGTGGCCAGGCCGCGGTCGGTGGTGCGATCGCCCCAGATATTCATCAGGTCGCTGCCTACGCGCTCGGTGCCCATTTTATTCGTGGTCAGGAAACTGGTACCGGCGAAGTTGGCCTCGTAGCCCAGCGCGCGATCCAGTTCCGTGGAGTGCCCGATGCTCTCATGAATCGTGAGCCAGAGATGGCTGGGCATCAATACCAGGTCCTTCTTGCCGGGAGTGACCGGAGGCGCATTCAGATGCTCGATCACCTCCGTGCGGATACGTTGCGCGTTCTCCACCAGGTTCATCAGCGGCACATATTCATATCCGGCGGTGACCTGCTGCGGCTGGTAGCGGCGCGACTTGGAGAGCCGCCGTTTGGAATCCACCGCCGTAGCATTCACCGTCGCGTAGGTCTGCAAATTGAGCTGCTGAATGGAAGACCCCACCGACGACGCGAAATACTTGTCTTCGGAGCGGAACGACAGGTTGCAGTTGGAAGAGAAGACAGCTTTTTCCTTTTTCACTTCGGCAGCCGCTGTGCGAATGAGTTCCAGCTTCTCTTCGAGCGGCACGCTGAACGGATCGCGTTCGTGCGGCGTCTGCCAGCGCTCGCGATAGACGGGAACCGGCGCCAGTTCGACCGGCTTCGTGCGGATGGCGGCATTGGCTCGCGCCACCGCCACGGCTTCGCCGATCATGCGCGCGATTTCTTCCTTGGTCACCAGCGGCGACGCGGCAAAGCCCCAGGCGCCATCAACGATCACGCGCACGCCGAAGCCGAACGAGCCACCGTCGGACACCACCGGCACTTCCAGGGTCTTGCCCGTGCCGCGCTCGGGGTTCAGGCGCACGGTGAGAAACTGCTGCCGGTACCGAATAATTCGAATGTCTGCGTAGGAGGCCTTCAGCCGCTTGGCCTCGTGCAACGCAACCGCACCCAGATTCTCCAATTCCGGGTTCGGCTTCGCGGAATTTTCCTTGTCGCCAAACAGGCGCGTGGCTAGCGCCGCGGCTGTGCCGGATTGCACAAATGCACGCCTGGTAAGCATAGTAGTCTCCGAAACACTGAGTATACACTTGGTGGCCCGGGCCGTGGGCTCACTGAACGTGCAAAATCGGCGATGCGGTTATCGAGCCGCGACCGTGAGGGAGCGGTTCGCCAAGAACCGGTTAGCTTAGGCACCCGTTGCGTGGGAGAGGATCTCTTATTCAAATGGCGTCCCGGCTGGTACAGGTCACCCCGTTGATCAACAACGGGCCGGCCGGCACAACGATCACAATAGCTGGTGCGCCGCCTTCGCCGTGTCTCCAGGGGACCGCTGGCGCAGACCACTTCGTTTCCCATCGTGAACCGTCTGGTGCGGACGCCGTTCCCGTATCGGTTTCGATCGGCAACGCTGTTTCCAACACGGTAACCATGGCCGTAAGTAACGTTGGCCAACTGTCGCAATGACCCATTTCAGGCGATACCGACTTGCCCATCCACCGTTCAAACGAATACAATGATTTTCGGTGGCATTT
This sequence comes from Bryobacterales bacterium, assembly GCA_963818855.1. Lineage (GTDB taxonomy): Bacteria > Acidobacteriota > Terriglobia > Bryobacterales > Bryobacteraceae > Bog-159. The sequence continues at coordinate 429,005 of CAWFUH010000006.1, forward strand.
TCGCCGCTCCGAGGGGGACTGTGTCGGATCGCGCAATTCTATTCTTATTTAGCGTAGTGGTCGAGATCGCATCGCTGGCGGCGGCGGGTTGGCTATTGGCCAGCGGCCAGGCCGGTTCAGTGGACGGTCTTTTCTTGCTTTTGACGTGCCTTCTAGTGGCCCTGGCGTTTGGGCTTTTTCTAGTGTTTATGATTCGCCGCGCGATGGAGCCGGCTGCGGCGCCCGCCGCACAACCAGTTAAAGCCGGGGCAGCCGCGCCGGCGCAGAAGCCGGCGCCCGTCACCCAAGGGTAGCTCTCCAATTTACTTGTTCGAGCTGGCCTTCTGATTGGTGATCTGCAATTCGTTCACCACCTGCTGCACATTTGGCACAGTAGACGCGAGCGTTTGCGCCTGGTCCCGCGCCTGTTGAGAATCAACCGTGCCGGTAAGTGTTACCACGCCATTCTTCACTACATGACGGATTGTGCCGGGAATTCTGTTCTGGATCAACGCCGCATCCAAATTGCCCTCAATGCCCTTGTCCAGGTCGGCGTAAAGCGTGCGGGTGTCACCTGCGCCATTCGCCGGAATCACTGCAATTTCGTCAGCCACAACCTGGCCGCCGGCAGAGCCTTTGGCGATCGATTCAGCCTGTGACTTCGAAGCGTCGCTTGGGACTTTTCCGCCCAGAGTTACAACTCCCTTATCGCGGTCCTGACTCACTGAGACGTCTTTCAAGCCGGCTTGATTCAACTGCTTTCGGATAGTATCGGCCACGCTCGGTGACTTGGTGGACGAGCACCCCGCCATGGCGGCGATGGCTATTACCATGGGTACGCATAAGCACGTTTTGACTGACTTCATTTACTCGAGCCTCCGCAGGTGCTGTAGCAACTGAGCGCCCAACCTGTGTGGGGCAGGACTCCAGTCCTGCGGCCGGCGTCCACGCCGGCCCAGTCTGCAAGCCTTTGGTGGCTGGCATGCTTGCGAAATCGGAGGTGACTCACAGGTACCGGCATGGTTGGCGCACGGCTTTTCCCATCTGTTGCATCTTGCTCGCATGCATTGCCCCTTCAGCGCTGGATGCCCAGACACCAGCCGCGCCTAAGTCAGACCCTCTGGACCGCCAGGACCCGCGCTCCTCGGTGACCGGATTTCTGCTGGCTTGCCGGGCTTCGGACTATCGTCGCGCATCCGATTATCTCGATCTGCGCCGTCTCTCGATGCAAGCCCGCACCGAGCGAGGCACGCTCCTCGCACGCGATTTGGAAACCATCCTCAATTCGGCGCCGGATTTCAATGTGTTGGCGTTGAGCCGCAGTCCGGAAGGCGATCTCGCAGACGATGCCGATCCCACCCGGGAGCATGTGGTCAACGTCAAGCAAGGCAGCCACACGTTTTCGCTCGACCTTGAGCGCGTGGCGCTTCAACCGGATCGCCGCCCGTGTGGCTGTTTGCCAGCGATACCGTCGCCGCCATTCCGGAGCTGATGCCTTCGGCCGCTCCGCCGGCTATCGCGCATTACCTGCCGCCGTTTCTAGTCCATGAAAACCTTCTTGAAACGCCGCTCTGGAAATGGTTGGCGCTGGCCCTGGCGGTGATGGTTCTGAGTTCGCTGGGCCGTCTGTTCGATCGCGTTTTGAGATACGCTCTCCGGCTGGCCACCAAGCGGTTCAACGGAGGCCGCATCCCGGTGGCTGAGGCCGTAATCGGCCCCGGGCGCGTGGTGCTCTCCCTGGCTGTGTTTCGGACCGTACAGCAGTTCATCAATCCGTCGGCCATCGCACGGCTGTACATCGGCCGGTTCCTCGAGCTGATCCTGATCTGGGCGATTGCCTATTTTCTGATCAAGCTGGTTGCACTGTTGCTTGCACACGTGGAAGCCGTACTGAATGCCAGGCAGCAGTATGGATCCCGTTCCATGTTGCACCTGACCCGGAGCGCCGCAACCGTCACTATCGTCGTCCTGGCGATCCTGCTGATCTTGAGCAATTGGGGATACAACACCACCACCCTGGTAGCGGGATTAGGCGTCGGCGGAATCGCCGTGGCATTGGCCGCCCAGCAGACCATTGCCAACGTCTTCGGCGGCGTTTCGGTCATCGGCGATCAACCTGTTCGCATCGGCGACTTCGGAAAGTTCGGCGACTTGACGGGAACGGTCGAAGACATCGGTATGCGCTCAACGCGTATTCGTACCCTTGCGCGCACCATCGTCAGCGTGCCCAACTCATCATTTGCCGGATTGAATATCGAGAACTATTCGCTGCGCGACAAGATGCTGTTCAACGCCACTCTGGGCATCAAACGGAGCACGCCCGAGCAACAGGTGCAGCAGTTTATGGAAGCGATCAGGCAAAAGCTGGCGAACCACCGCTCGGTGGAAGCCGGGCAGGCCATGGTGCGTGTGACCGGTCTCACCTCGACGGCCGTAAATCTGGAAATTTTCTGCTATCTCCTGACGGCCGACTGGGACCAGTTCTATGCGACACAGGGAGAGCTCTTCCTTCTTATCAATGAGGTCTTGAAAAGCACCGGCGTGGAACTGGCGTAAGATAGTCACAAGTGCCGGAACTGCCACCTATGCCTGGAACGCGCAGACGCGTGCTCAAATGGATCGGTATCGCGGGATTGGTCGTGGTGGCCATTCTGATTGCAACCGGCATCGTGATCGCGCATCGCGCGTCCGCGGTCATCAGAAATCGCATTATAGAGACCTTGCGTGCTTCCTTCCATGGCCGCGTCGAGCTGGGAAGCGTGAACGTGGCTGCCTGGGATGGATTCGAGGTTACGGGTGACAACCTGCGCATCTACGCACCTGAGAATATCGCCGCGGGAAGCTCCGCGCAGCCGCTCATCGCACTCCGCCATTTCGATTTTTATGCGCCGTTGACAGGCCTGTTTCTGCGCCCGATGCACGTTGGTTCGGTAAAAGTAAACGGCCTGGAAATCGACATTCCTCCCGTGCGGCGTCAAGCGTTGTTGCAGACGCAGGTCAAAAGTCACGACCAGATAGAGATCCTGGTGGACGAAATCGTATGCGACAACTCGCGCCTGGTGATCGGCAATGCCAACCCGGCTAAGGGACCAAAAGTTTTTGATCTGCAGCATATCGAGTTACACAACGTCGGCCCAAAGGCGCCGTGGCGCTACCAGGCCGCGTTGATCAACGCCATTCCGCGCGGCGAGATTCAGGCCGCGGGCAGCTTTGGGCCATGGCAGACCGACAGTCCGGCGGATACACCGGTGACCGGCCGCTACACTTTCCAGCATGCGGACCTGCATACGATCAATGGCCTGGGTGGCACTCTGTCCTCCACCGGTAATTTTGAAGGTAAGCTCGACCGCATCGCGGTTGACGGAACCACCGAGACTCCGGATTTTTCTCTGGACACAGCGAACCATGCCGTGCCCTTGCATACGAAATTTCATGCGATCGTGGATGGCATCACGGGCGATACTTACTTGCAGCCCGTCGAAGCCAAGTTACGGAGTTCCAGCTTTACGGCCAGCGGAGCAGTGGTAGACGTGAAAGGTGTGGGCCATACCATCGACCTGGACGTCAATATCCCTGCCGGCCGGTTGCAGGATTTCCTGGATCTCACCGTGCAGACGAAACCCGCCGTATTGACCGCTGTCATGAGCGCCAAAGCTAAGTTACATATACAGGCGGCGAAAGAACGAGTTGTGCAAAGGCTGAACATACAGGGCCGCTTCTCACTGCGCGCCATGCACTTCACTAATCCTGAAGTGCAGGATAAAGTCGATATGCTAAGTTACCGGGCTCGCGGAGAACCCGCGAAAGCTAAGCCGGGCGCGGAGGATGTGAACAGCGGCATGACCGGATCATTCACCTTGCAGCGCAGCGTGATCGATTTCTCGCGCCTCTCGTACAAACTTCCTGGTGCTCAAGTAAACCTGGAAGGCACTTACTCGCTCGATGGCCAGGTATTTGATTTCCGGGGACACGTACTAACCGACGTGCCGCTGGCCAGGATGGTGCAGTCACGGTGGGCTTCCCTAGCTCTACGGGTCGTATCTCCCTTCTTTCGGCGAAGCGGTGGCGGCGCCGATATTCCCTTTCGGATCAGCGGCACAAAATCGGCCCCCAGGTTTGGACTCGATGTGCTCGGCGACCACGCGCGCGATGGCAAAAAGCTTTGATTGGAGGGCGGGCTTTAGCCGGCGCGGGGCTTCAGCCCCGCTTAAGCAGCGATGACGACTAATCCGCTAATGGATCTGACTTTCGCCATGCGGCGGTGGCGCAAGAAACCCGTTCCCGCCATAGCCGCCTTGGTTACGCTGGCCCTCGGGACCGGCGTAAATACAGCGATATTCAGCATCATCCACACGGTGATGCTCAAGCCGCTACCCTACCCCGAACCGGACCGTCTGGTACAGATTTGGTCGGTCGATCTGGACCCGCATTCCGACCTGGGCGCGATGGCCACGCGGGACAAGCAACTGGCCTCCGCGCGCGACCTGGATCGCTGGCGCGAGTTGAGCGCATCGTTCCAGGACCTCGCATACTACCGGCCCTGGCTGACCAATTTCACGGCGCCCGGAGAGCCGGAACGCGTCCCGACGGCGCTCATCTCGGCCAGCCTCTTCGCTACGCTGGGCGTGGCGCCGGCGCGCGGGCGTGCGTTCACCCCAGCGGATCTGGTGCCCGGCCAGGACCGCGTCGTGATTCTGAGCGATGCCTTCTGGCGTCGGCGCTTCGGGGGCAGTACGGCGGTGCTGGGGCAGACCGCCATCATCGACGGTTATCGCAACACGATCGTGGGTGTTCTGCCGCCGGACTTTCGTTTGATAGCTCCGGCCATCAACGAACAGCCGCAGATATTTCAACCCATCTCGATAATGACCGGTCTGCATTTGGGGACGGGATCGGGATGGGCGATCGGCCGCCTGAAGCCGGGCGTGGCACTGGCGCCGGCGCGCGCCGAAATGTCCGCCCTCGCTCGGCGGCTGCCGCAAGAAGAAATGCATGGCCGTGGCGAACGCGGCGTCAACCTGGTGCCGCTGAATGAGGAAGTGGCCAGCGGCCTGCGCCCGGCGCTGCTGATCCTGTTTGGCTCGGCTGCGTGCGTGCTGCTGATTGCCTGCGGCAACATCGCCAACCTGATCCTGGCCGATACGGCGGCGCGCCAACGGGAACTGGCGGTGCGCGCGGCATTGGGCGCGGGACGGCGGCGCGTGGCTGCCCAACTCCTCACCGAATCGACTGCCATCTGCGTATTGGGCGCGGCTCTGGGATTGCCCCTGGCAGCTTGGGCGCTGCGGGCCATGGTGCATCTTTATCCCGGCCGCATCCCGCGCGTGGAATCGATCCGCCCGGAGCCGGCTATTTTCGTGTTCGCCGCGTGCCTGGCGCTGATCAGCGCCGTGCTTTCGGGCGCGGTGCCGGCATGGCGCTACTCGCGGCCGGATTTGCAGCAGGTCTTGAAAGGATCGGCTGGGCCGGGCGGCCCGCGCGGCGGCCGTTTCCGCGGCTGGCTGACCGGCGGGCAGATTGCCGCGTCGCTGGTGTTGCTCATCGGGGCCGGACTCCTGCTGCGCAGTTTCCTGCTGTTGCGCGCCGTCGATCCTGGATTTCAGCGCTACAACCTGCTGACCGCGCACCTGCTGCTGGACGCCAAGACCTATGCCGGACCAGCCGCACAGGCGGCCTTCGTGACGCGCTTGATGGAACGTCTGGATCTGCTGCCCGGCGTCGAAATGGCCGGCGTGACGAATTCGCTTCCGCTGTCGTTCAGCATGCTGATGAGCGTCACGTTGAGCATTGAGGGCCATCCGGAACTGGGAGACAACGTTTACGTAGATTGCCGCTCGGTAACGCCGCATTTCCTCCAAACCATGGGCATCCGGCTGTGGGCCGGCCGCTATCTGCAGCCCGCGGATTCCCTCCCTGACGGCGGCGTGCTGGTGAATCGCGCCTTTGCCCGGCAATACTTCGGCGATCGGAATCCCGTGGGACGGCATCTGCGGCTGGGCCCTGATGCTCGTCCGATTGTGGGAGTGGTAGCGGACATCAAAGAAATCGGGTTGGCCCACAAGCCCATCGCCGCAATCTACCTGCCTTTCGACCGGCAGCCGGGTCCGTTTATAGATCTGGCCGTGCGCAGCAAGGCCGATCCCAAGTTGCTGGTGAATGCGCTGCGCGCGGCGTTGCGCGATGTGGACCCCAATCAACCGCTGGGGAAAGTCGCCACCATGAATGATGTTATCGATGAGGCAGTGGCCAAGCCGCGCTGGTACGCCACGCTCGTGGGATCGTTCGCCGGGCTGGCGCTGCTGTTGGCCGCCGTCGGAATCTACGGCGTGGTGGCATATACGGTGGGACAGCGAACCAACGAGATTGGCATCCGCATGGCGTTAGGCGCCGGCCGTCCGGACATTCTGCGCATGGTCCTGCTGGGCGGCTTGCGCGCGCCGTTGTGCGGAGTCGTCGCCGGCCTGCTTGTGGGCGCTCTAGCGAGCAAGGTGCTGCCCAGTTTTCTGTATGGCGTCACGCCGCTGGATCCTGGAACGTATGGCGCGGCCGCAATCCTGCTGCTGGCGGTGGCGGCAGCCGCGGCCTATTTTCCAGCGCGGCGAGCGACCAGGGTAGATCCCATGGTGGCGCTGCGTGTGGAGGGCGGGATTTAGCCCAATGTCACTTACTTATCCCAATACTGACAATGCTGCATAATTTGTGGGGCGGACCTCCAGGTCTGCGCGGGTCCTCCAGGACCCGCCTTTCGCGCTTGGAATCAACCGTTCCAAAACGCGAGCAGCAGACGTGGACGCCGGCCGCAGGACTGGAGCCATGTCCCACAATTTGTGCGGCTGTTCGGTGGAACGAAAACTAAGTGACATTGGGCTTCAGCCCCGCTGCAGCGAACCAAATCAATCGCCGAGCAATTCCTTCAGCACGCGATCGGTCCCATACAGCTTACGCAGCGCTTCCGTCATGCCGGCAGTGTGCACCGCCACCGCACGATTGGTCGTGCCGTCGTACACGAAATCTCCCACCAGCGATTCGATGTTCCCGTCGAAAATCAGGCCGACGATCTCGCCGTTGCGATTGATCACCGGCGACCCCGAATTGCCGCCGATGACGTCATTGGTGGTCACGAAATCGAGCGGCGTGGCCAGGTTCAGCTTGTCCCGGTTTTCCTTGTAGCGCGCCGGCAGATAGAACGGACCGTCGAAATCGAAGCTGGTGGCCCGGTCCCACAAGCCATAAAACGTAGTCTTGTAAGGAGCCTCGGTGCCGTTCATCGGATAGCCCTTCACCTGTCCATAAGAGAGCCGCAGGGTGAACGTGGCATCCGGATAGGTGGACTTGCCGTACGCCGCGAAGCGGGCTTTGCCCAGCTTTTCGCCGGCCGCCTGCTCCACGCTTTGGACGTTGTCTTCCATCCACTTGATGTTTTCCCGCCGGATCGCGTCGACCTTTCGCTCCATCACGATCATGGGATCGGTAGACGCGTCCACCGCCGGCTGGCCGCCTTCCACAAGCTGCTTCCGAAACGCCGGATCGGCAAGTTTAGTTCCGCTCACCAGCGCCGTAGCCGCTTCCTCGGGCGAACGGCCGTCCAGCACGATCTTGAGAAATGGATCGTTGGGACCGAGCGCCGCCACGTCCGCTTCGAGCGCGCCCGTCATCCGGGCGATCTCCATCGCGGGATATATAGGCGCGGGCGAGAACAGCCGTTGCCTGAGCGAAGCCAGTTGCGCATCGTGAAAACCGGCCAGCCGCACGTCATCCGGTTTCTTGATCTCCGCTACGTAGTCCACCGTGGTGACGGCCAGGCTGGCGAGCTGCGAATCGATGCTGCGATAGAACTGCTGCTCGAGGCGCGGGGCCTCTCTCCGCGTGGCTTCCGCGACCGCGTCCCAGGCGCCGCCGTAAGCCTGCTTCCACTCCGCGTTGGCCATCACTTTGGCCTTGAATTGTTCTTCGTCCTTGCGCTTGTCGTTCATCACGTTCTTATCCAGCAAGCCATCATAGCGGCCCTGGATAGCCTTGATGCTGTTTTGAATGCCGAAAATATTGGACGCCACTTCGCGTGCCTGCTCGCTGCCCTGCGCGCCATACTTCTGCAGGATGGCCAGCCGGTTCTTTAGCAGCTTCAGCAAAGTCGGCTCCACGTGGTCGCGCTCGAATTCGAGCTGCGCCACCGTGTCCATACGCTGCGTGCTGCCCGGGTTCCCGGACACGAAAACCAGCTCACCGTCGCCCGCGCCCGCCGGATTCCACTTCAAATAATCCTTCGTCTCGATGGGCTTGCCGTTCTCGTACACGCGGAACAGCGCCATATCCAGGTCGTAGCGCGGATAAGTGAAATTGTCCGGATCTCCGCCGAAGAACGCCGCCTGGTCCTCGGGTGCGAATACCAGCCGCACATCGGTGTATCTTTTGTAACGATAGAGCCAGTATTCGCCGCCCTGGTACAGCGTGACGACGTCGGATCGCAAGCCGGTTTTCCCCAGGCTCTCGCGCTCGATATCGGCGATTACAGCTTTGCGTTTGGTGAATTCCTGCTCCGCCGTTTTGGCGCCCTGGAGCGCGGCCAGCACCCGCGGCGTGACGTTCTCCATCGACATCAGCACATTCACTTCAAGGTCCGGCGACTTCATTTCCGCGTCGGGCGTGGCCGCGTAGAAACCAGTCTTCACGTAGTCGTGTTCGGCGCTGGAGTTCTTTTGCAGTTGCCCGCGCGCCACGTGATGATTGGTCAGCAGCAGGCCGTGCGGACTGACGAATGAGCCGGAGCCGCCGTCATTCAAGCGCACGCTCGACAGGCGCACGTGATCGAGCCATTGCTGCGTCGGCGTGAAATGATACTTCTCCTCCAGCTGTTTCACCGGAGGATTATCGAATGTCCACATGCCTTCATCGGCGCACATGGGTAAGCAGGCGGCCATCAGCCCGCAGGAAACCAGAGCCGCGGCTTGCCGGCCAAATATATTTTTTGACATGGAAGAGTCCGTGTAACTGAGGTTTACGACTCTTATTATACGGCTGAATCGGAGATCAGTGGGGCAGGACTCCAGTCCTGCGGCCGGCGTCCACGCCGGCCTCTTCGCACTCGTTTGGGTAGAATCAAGCTATGTCATTCGACCGCGCCATGCTGGGGCGCACGGGCGTCGAAGTCTGCCGCCTCGGCGTGGCGTCCAGCTATGGCGCGCCCGCCAGCGTGGTGGAGCGAGCTTTCGACCACGGCGTGAACTATTTCTACTGGGGCAGCCTCCGGCGCAGCCGCTTTGGCGACGGCTTGCGTGCTTTGGCGTCGCGGCGCGATCGCCTCCTGCTGGTGACGCAATCATATTCACGCATGGCTTCGCTGATCGGCCCCAGCCTGGAACGCGCCCTGCGCACACTGCGCTTCGATTACACAGACGCGCTGCTGTTGGGACTGTGGAACGGCATGCCCCCGCCGCGCATTCTGGAAGCCTGCCTGAAGCTGTGCGAACGCGGCTTGGTACGCTACCTGGCGGTCTCCACGCACAACCGCCCCCTCATCGTCCGCCTAGCCGCCGATCCGCGGTTCGATATTTTCCACGTGCGCTACAACGCGGTGCATCGCGGCGCGGAGCAGGAAGTGTTTGCGCAGTTGCCGGAACAGAATCCGCCCGGGCTGGTCTCCTTCACGGCGACAAGCTGGCGCCAGTTGCTGGGTCACAAGCGCATCCCGAAAAACGAAAAGATTCCTACCGCGGCCGATTGCTACCGCTTCGTGCTGACCGAGGCGGCCGTGAACATCTGTATGACGGGACCCGCCGATGACAAACAATTCGAGCAAGCGCTCCAAGCCCTGCGCCGCGGCCCCATGGCAGAAGATGAGCTCCAGTGGATGCGGCGAATCGGCGACGCGATATACGGCCGTGTGGGGCAGGACTCCAGTCCTGCGGCGGGTCTCCAGACCCGCCCGCGGCGCGGCGCGGCTGGTTGAGTCACCAAGGCCATTTCACCCCGCGCCAAGCCGGACCAGGCTCGATCGACTCCACCAAGTCAATCAAATCCGCCTGACCGTACTCTCGCTTTACCCGCCGCAGATAATCGCCATTCGTCGCAAATTCGCGCGGCATGCGCCCCAAGCGCTTGGCCGCAAACCACTGGCGGTCGCGATGCAGCGGATCCACGATCTCGCCCCCGCGCACGATCATGCCGTCGTACTGCACGCTGGCGGCGGCAAATGCCTCGATGGCCGCCTGTCCGGCCGGGTCGCCGCTGCCAAAAAACCGGAATCGCCCTTCGGCCAGCCGCAGCCCGCACGCGATCAGGTAAAATCGCAGCGCCTTGAACTTCCAACTCACCGCGCCCACGCGCGACGGCCACTCACCGAATTGCCGGTGGAAGCACAGCATCGAGAAGAACAGATTCTCGAAGCTGTCCCGCCCGAATTGCTCCAGCAGCACGGCGGCCGGGTCGCACACCAGGCCCGCCGCCCGCGCCCACGCCCACATGCCTTCCGCTTCGGAATTCGAAACCACATCCGCCAGTTGCGGCCGCGACCGCCCGCCGCTCAGCGCCAGCGCCTGGTAGCCTTCCTCCGCAAAGATCCGAAACGCATCGCGCACATGCGTTTCGTAAAGCCGGTCTTCGTTCTGGTGCCCTCCATACCACACGCCGCCCTGGTAAATGGCGTGCCCGGCCAGCATCAACAGGCCGCCGTTCATTCCACCGTGACGCTCTTGGCCAGATTGCGCGGCTGATCCACATCGCAGCCGCGCCGCACCGCGATGTGATACGCCAGAAGCTGCAGCGGCACAATCTCCAGGATGGGCGCGAGCAGTTCACTGGCGCCGGGGATCTCGATGACGTGGTCGGCCATCTTGCGCGCGTCTTCGTCGCCTTCGGTCGAAATCGCCACCACGGTGCCCTCCCGCGCCTTCACTTCCTGTATGTTCGACATCGTCTTCTCATACAGCACGCGGCTTTCGTCGCTCGCCGGATCGCGCGTGGCCAGCACCACCACCGGCAGATTCTCGTCGATCAGCGCATTCGGCCCGTGCTTCATCTCGCCGGCCGGGTAGCCTTCCGCGTGAATGTAGGAGATTTCCTTCAGCTTCAGCGCGCCCTCGAGCGCGATGGGGAAATGCACGCCGCGCCCGAGAAACAGAAAATCGCTCGCGCGGAATAGCTTGCGCGCCAATTCTTCGTAAACCGCGTCCTGCTGGAGCACGGCTTCCAGCTTGCCCGGAATGCGCACCAGCTCGCCGGCCAGCGCGCGCGAGGCGGCTTCGTCCAGAGTCCCGCGCGCCTGCCCCAGGTACATCGCCAGGATGAAAAGCGCGGTCAACTGGCAGGTAAAAGCCTTGGTCGATGCCACCCCGATCTCCGGCCCCGCGTGCGTCAGCATCGCGCCGGACGCCTCGCGCGTGATCATGGACCCGATCACGTTGCAGATGGCCAGCGTCTTGGACCCCTTCTGCTTGGCTTCCCGCTGGGCCGCCAGCGTATCGGCCGTCTCCCCGGATTGCGAGATCACCACCGTCAGCGCGCCCCCATCCACCAGCGGATCGCGATAGCGGAATTCGCTGCCGTAATCCACTTCCACCGGAATGCGCGCCAGCTTTTCGATCATGAATTTCCCGCACAGCGCGGCATGCCAGCTGGTGCCGCAGGCGATGATCTTCACTTCGCGGAATGCCCGGAACTCGGCCGGCGTGATGTCCATCTCGTCCAGAAATATCTGCCCGGTTTCCAGGCTCACGCGTCCCAGCGTAGTGTCGCGCACCGCCCGCGGCTGCTCGTAAATCTCCTTGAGCATGAAATGCTTGTAGCCGCCCTTTTCCGCCATGATGGGATCCCACAGGATGTGCGAGATCTGCCGGTTTACCGGGCAGCCCTGGAAATCGGTGAGACGCACGCCATCCAGCGTGAGCACGGCCATGTCGCCGTCCGCCAGAAAGAACATGTCGCGCGTGTGTGGCAGGATGGCCGGCACGTCCGACGCGACGAAATATTCGTTGTCGCCCAGCCCCACCACCACCGGCGGGCCAAGACGCGCAGCCACGATTTTGTTTGGATCGGTGCGCGCGATCACCACCAGCGCGAAAACGCCCGTCAGTTCGGCCACCGTGGCGCGCACCGCCGCCTCCAAGTTGCCGTGAAAATACTTCTCCACCAGGTGGGCGATGATTTCGGTATCGGTCTGGGTCTTGAACTGGTGGCCCTCTGCTTGTAACTGCTGTTTCAGCGCCAGGTAGTTTTCGACGATGCCGTTATGCACCACCACGATGTCGCCGGTGCAATCGCGGTGCGGGTGTGCATTTTCCTCGGTGGGGCGTCCGTGCGTGGCCCAGCGCGTGTGCCCAATGCCGAAACTGCCGTCCACCGGGCTCAGGCGCACGGCCTCTTCGAGATTGCGCAGTTTGCCGGATGCGCGGCGCACAGCGAGCTGCTGGTCATCGCAATATACGGCCAGGCCGGCCGAATCATAGCCGCGATATTCCAGGCGCTTCAGCCCCTCCAAAATGATCGGAACGGCCTTGCGGTTTCCGATATATCCCACGATGCCGCACATGGCTTTTATTATAGTTAGCTTGTATTACAACCTGCCAGAATCTTCGCGCAGGCTTTGGAGGGCGGGCTTTAGCCGGCGCGGGGCTTCAGCCCCGCTGCACCGAACCCTTTGACCGGCGGTATGCCGCGATGTGGGGCAGGACTCCAGTCCTGCGGCCGGCGTCCACGCCGGCCGTCCTTTTCCCTCCGCGAACTCAGCCCCAAACGGAGTGAGGAACAACAATATCATCCGCCGGCACCAGCGTATTCACCGAAACATGCGGCCAGGTGAGCTTGTTAAAGTTCAGTAGGACCAACTGAGTGTACTGTATCTGCGTGAACCTCACCGTAATCTCGCGCGGCATTTCCAGTTCATACGGCGGCGTAACGGAGAATGTCGGCACCGCCTGTCCCGGAACGCTGGCCTTCCCTTTGATCGCGTAGGGTGGCTGCCCTGGATGGAAGGGCGGCACCAGAATCACCTCCTCCACCGTTTCGATCCAAAAAATCGCCGTCATCTGCAAAGCCTGGGCGTTCGGCTGCGTAGCCGCCGCCTGGCCCAGCAGAAAGGCGATATTGTTCGTACCGCCGCCGAAAAGCCCCGGGGGCGGAGGCGGGGCGGTGGTAATGATAATCGCCGTCGTTTCGGTGATCTTCTGCTTGCTGATGTGATTGCGCAGCACCGTATTCGGATCGTCCAACATCGCTTGCGTGATGGTGCCGGCGCTGATGAAGCTGGTTAGATCTTGTGGAATCCGGGGCGTCCCTTGGTTGGTCGCCGTCTGGCTGGGGAAGGTGATCAATTTTGGCGGGTTCGATCCCGTGGCGAAAGGCGTGATGTTAACCGGCGCTATGGTCGGTGGGCCGCTGACCGTCACCGAAGTCCCCTGGGCTTCAATGGTTGTTCCGTGCGGGATCGACGCCATGCGTACTAGCGTTACCCCTAGAGGCGGAACCGTCGTCGGTGGAACAATCATCCACAATCCCGGCTCAACGTGGATTCCCGTTTTTTCGCCGTGGATGGTGATGTCGTTAATGGTCTGCAGATAAGGCACTCCGTTAAGGAAAACGTCTCCTTGCGGCGTCGTCCCCCGATTGGGAACGGCACCCAGACTCGGCGAAAAGGACAGGCTTTCGGAAGTGAGGTTCAGCTCCAGGATGTTGTCGCTGGCCGGAACGGGCGTCGGCAGCGGCGTGGGTGTCGCCGTGTTATCCGGCCGGAAGATGGTGTTGAAGCCGTTGCCGACCCAATCTCCCACAAATGCGGCGAGTGGGCCGAGACTTGGGGACGGCGTAGTGGGGGCGGCCACCTTAAGATCGGGACGGACTTCCCCGAATCGGAAGTCGCCGGGCAGTGCAATGTTCCCTCGTGTTGGGTTGCTCATTCGTAATCCTCTGTAATAGGTTGTATCACTGAATAGTGATTCGAGAGTTTAAGACGTTTCACGCCCGCGTTTCCGAGCCGGTTTTGGAGGGCGGGCTTTAGCCGGCGCGGGGCTTCAGCCCCGCTGCAGCGAGCCTTTGGTTGCGGCTGAGCTGCCTTGTGAGACAATCGTATTGAGTGCCGGTAAAGAATTCCGCCCCGAAGAAAAAAGTCCGGGTCCGGGTGCCAAGGAAGGCCTACCTGGTCCGGTTCTTCCTGCACCCCTTCGGCAAAATCCTGGCCGTCTCGTGTACCCTGGCCTTCCTCCTGGCCGCCGGCGTTTTCACCCACTATTACACCAAGTACTCCCGCCTGATCGACCAAAAACTGCGCGCCGGCCCGTTTGCCAACACTTCCAAAATCTTTGCGGCGCCGCGCCTGATTGCGGCCGGCGATCCCATCACCGCCAATGAAATCGCCACCGACCTGCGCCGCTGTGGATACACCGAATCGCGCGGCAATCCCATCGGCTCGTTCACCCTGCGGCCCGATGGCGCCATCGAGATTTTCCCCGGCCCGGAATCGTATTTCGATGAAGAGGCTGGTGTCATCAAATTCGCCAACGGACGCATCTCGCAGATCGTCTCCCTGCGCGACAATACCGCCCGCGGCCAGTATCAGCTAGAGCCCCAGCTCATCACCAACCTTTCCGATCGCAACCGTGAAAAGCGCCGCCTGGTCAAGTTCACCGATATCCCCAAGGTGCTGGTCAACGCCGTCACCTCCGCCGAAGACAAGCGCTTCTTTCAGCACGCCGGCTTCGACCCCATCGGCATGGTGCGCGCCGCCTACATCGACATCAAGGATGGCCGCAAGGACCAGGGCGCTTCCACTCTCAGCATGCAGCTCGCCCGCGAGTTCTTCCTCGATCGCGAAAAACGCTGGACCCGCAAACTCGCCGAGGGCATCATCACCGTCCAACTCGAACAGCGCCTTTCCAAGCAACAAATCTTCGAGGATTATTGCAACCAGATCTACCTCGGGTCGCGCGGCACCTTCCGCATTCACGGCTTCGGCGAAGCTTCCGAAGCTTTTCTGGGCAAAGACCTGCGGCAGATCACCCTGCCCGAGGCCGCGGAATTAGCCAGTCTGCCCCGCTGGCCTGCTTTCTTCGACCCCTTCCGCCACCCCGACCACCTGCTCGAGCGCCGCAACGCCGTGCTCGCCCTGATGCGGCAAAACGGTTACCTCGACGACCGGGATTATGCGCTGGCCGTCGAGACCCCCTTGACCGTCGCCAAAGGCGGCGCCCAATCCGCTGAAGCGCCCTACTTCGTAGACCTGGTGAACGATTTCCTGCAAACCAAGCTGCAGGATACCGACCTGCAATCCAGTACCTTCCGCGTGTACACCACGCTCGACATGGATCTGCAGCGCGCCGCCGGCGAAGCCGTCCGCGATGGCATGCAAAAGGTGGATGAGCTGGTGCGCAAGCAAAAGCGCTTCAAAGGTCAGACCCCGCCCGAAGCGCAGTGCGCGCTGATTGCCCTCGATCCGCACACCGGTGAGATCAGGGCCTTGGCTGGAGGACGCAACTACGGCGTTAGCCAGCTCAACCACGTCCTGGCCAAGCGCCAGCCCGGTTCCATTTTCAAGCCGTTCGTTTACACCGCCGCCATGAATACGGCCCTCGAAGGGGGAGCTCACATACTCACCGCAGGCACCACCGTGGTCGATGAGCCCACCACTTTCTGGTACGACAACAAGCCTTACGAGCCCAGCAATTTCAAACACGAGTTCCACGGCACCGTCACCCTGCGCCAGGCGCTGGCCAAGTCCATGAATGTGGCCACCGTCAAAGTGGGCGAGATGGTGGGTTTCGATGCGGTGGTCGATCTGGCCAAAAAGGCTGGATTGAATTACAACATCCAGCCCACCCCGGCGGTGGCGCTCGGATCCTATGACGTGACCCCCATGGAAATGGCAGGCGCCTATACCATATTCGCCAATGAGGGCGTGTACGTGAAGCCCAGTTTCGTTTCCATGGTTCGCTCCCAGGATGGCCGCCCGGTCTACGTCAACAAGAAGGAAGAACGCACCGTGCTCGATCCGCGGGTGGCGTACCTGATGACCAACCTGATGGAAGAGGTGATGCGCAGCGGCACCGCGGCCGGCGTGCGCGCGCTAGGCTTCCGGGCACCCGCCGCGGGCAAAACCGGCACCTCCCACGACGGCTGGTTCGCCGGCTACACCTCCGATCTGTTGTGCATCGTCTGGGTCGGTTTCGACGATGACCGCCAACTCGACGAGGAAGGCGCCCATTCGGCATTGCCCATCTGGACCGAGTTCATGAAGCGCGCCATCGAGTACCGCGCCTACCGCAACACCCGGCCCTTCTCGGCGCCGGATGGCATCGTCTCCGTCCAGATCGATCCCGAGTCGGGCATGCTGGCCACCCCCTCCTGTCCGGAAACGATAACCGAAGTTTACATCTCGGGGAGCCAGCCCGTAACCTCCTGCCCGTTGCATGGCGGCGGGCAAAGCGTCACGCACGTAGCCGGCTGGGAAATGCCGGGCAATCCGCCCGCCGTCGAACCCCCGCCGCATGTGAACGCGGCGCCCCCTGTGCTTGCGGCTCGCCGGCCCCCCGAGGGCGTCCCCACCCCCCCTCCGGCTGACACCCCGCAGAAGCCGGAAAAGCCCAAGGAAAAGAAAAGTCTTTTCCGCCGTCTCCTGGGTGTGTTTAAATAGAGCAAAAGGGGGAGCAATATGCTTTCCGCTCGCAACCTCGTTGTTCTTTTCGGCGCGTGCCTGGTCCCGGGCATGGTTCTCGCACAGGATGTGCCGGCCACCCTCGACAGCCCGCTCGCTGCCAAACCAGATTCCCAAAAAGCCCCTTCGCCTCTGAGTCCTGAGGACCGCGGCGATGTCTACATGGCCCGCAAGATGTATCGCGAAGCCATCGAAGCTTACGAACAGGCGCCCCAGAATTCAGCCATCGTCTGGAATAAGATGGGGATCGCCTATCACCAGATGTTGAATTTGGATGCGGCCATGAAGCGCTACCGGCGCTCCATGAAGCTGGACTCCAAGTACGCCGAAGCCGTCAATAACCTGGGTACCGTCTACTACGCCGAAAAGCATTACTCCAAGGCCATCGGATGCTACAAGCATGCGCTGAAACTGGCGCCCAGTGCGGCTTCCATGTACAGTAACCTGGGCACGGCGTATTATGCCCAGAATAAGCTGAAAGAGTTTTGGCAGGCGTATAACAAGGCCCTCCAGCTCGACCCGGAGGTCTTCGAGCACCGCAACGGTTACGGCGTGCTGTTACAGGACCGCACCGTCGCGCAGCGCGCCCGCTATCACTATTTCCTGGCCAGAATGTACGCCGCGCAAGGCCGCCATGACCTGGCCCTGCAGTACATCCGCCGCGCGCTCGAAGAGGGCTTCAGCGACCGCAAAAAGCTGATGCAAGACCCCGAGTTCGCCGCCATGCGCGACCTGCCGGAGTTCAAAGAACTGCTGAAACTGGAACCGCGTGTCCTATAGGACAGGAGGGCGGGCTTTAGCCGGCGCGGGGCTTCAGCCCCGCCTCTTCTCCTGGTGGGGCAGGCGTCCACGCCTGCGGCGGGTCTCCAGACCCGCCAGTTCGTAGTCTCGTGCGCTTTGCAGGCGTACTCGCCCTCTTAGCCTGCCTGACCGCCTGTGGCCGCCGTGACACCCAGCAAGCGCTCCCCCAAATCGCCATTCTCACCTTCGAAAATCTCACCCCCGACGCCACCCTCAACTGGATGGGCGCCGGATTTTCCGCAATCCTCTCCGGCGAACTCCAAGGCTCCCCGCAGCTTTACGCCATCCCCTGGCGGTCCCTGCGCGCCTTCGCCGCAACTCTCGGTCCCCGGCCGGACGCACCCGGCGTCTCCACCGAAAACGCCGAAGCTCTAGTAGCCGGCGCCAATCAAATCGTCTACGGCTACTTTTCCATCGTCAACGGTGTTCTCCGCGCCACAGCCGAGCAAGAAGATCTCCTCACGCACCAGGTCGTCCGCACCGTGACCGCCACTGGACCCGCATCCGGCGGTATCTTTCCGGTAGCCGCCGCGCTGGCCCGCCAGTTGGGCGAGACACACCCCTATGGCACGCCCAGCGAACCAGCGCTGCGCGATTTCCTGGCCGCTCGCGAATCGCCCGATCCAGCCGCTGCCGCCCAAGGTTTCGCACAGGCAACCCAGGCCGATCCCGATTTTGGACCGCCCTACGTCTACTGGTTGGAACTAGCGATCGCGGCCCGCAACCGCGCCGTGGCGGATCAAATCATCGCCCAAGCGCGCGCCCACGCAGCCCATTTCTCCGGCATCGACCGCGCGGAGCTGGATCTCGCCTCAGCCGCTCTGCACGCCGATTTTCCCACCCAACTCGAGGCGCTCCGCACGTTGACCCGGCTCGATCCGGCCAATCCCGATCATCGCCGCGCCCTGGCCAGTGCGCTCATGAGCACGCGCAACTACAACGACGCCCTCGTGGAATTTCGCCGCGGCCTCTCTATCCGGCCCGATGATCCCGCGGCGCTGAATGCCATGGGCTACGCCGCCGCGTTCTCTGGCGATCTGCCCACAGCCATCCGCGTGTTGCGCGGCTATGAGCATTTGCGCCCGTCCGATCCGAACCCCCTCGATTCCCTCGGTGACGTGCATTTCGCCCTCGGACACTTCGCCGAAGCCGGGCAGTTCTACTTGGCCGCCCACGCCAAATCAGCCGCTTTCCTGAACGGAGGCGAAGTGTTGAAAGCCGCCCAGGCTCGGCTGATGACCGGCGACGTGCCCGGCGCCACTGCGCTCTTCAACCGTTACCGTGCGGAGCGCGACGCGGCGCATGATCCGAACGTGCCGTACCAGGCCGCGGTGTGGTCCTGGCAGACCGGCGCCCGCCCCGCCGCCATCACCGCCATGGATCGTCTGGCGCGCTCCGATGAGGCCGGCCAGCAGCGCGCCGACGCGCAGCTCGCGCTCTGGCTCCTCGAATCTGGAGACCACCCGGCTGCCATCGAGCACGCCCGCAAGGCAGTCTCGGAGGCTGCCGGCCCATTCGCCCCCCTGGCTGCGTTGGTGGCGAATCTGGTCGAGCCCGAAGTCTTCCCCGCGCCCGCACAATCCCCGTTCAAGGACTATGCGCGAGCCTACGCGATGCTGCTAAACCGGCAATTCAAGCCCGCCGCGGAAGCGTTGCAGGATCTCTACCGCCGCCCAACGAACGACTTGGATGATGGATTAGCAGTACTCCTGGCATGGGCGTACGAAGAGTCCGGTGATTTCGGGCGCGCCGAACCACTCCTGCGGCTAACCCCGTTACCCGAAGCCGTGGGCCCATCGATCTTCGCCTCGCTCTATTTCCCGCGTTTATTCGCCTTGCGCGCCGCAGTGCTCGATCGCCACGGCCAGCACGCCGAAGCCGCCCGCTATTACCAGCTCTTCCACAAGCTTGCTCCTGAGCCGCGACCGTGGGTCGATAAGGGCCCCGATTATCGGCGTGCATCGGCGGTTTAGTTTTTATCAGTGTGCATCTGTGTCCATCTGTGGTTTCGCCCCATTACCCTAATACGCCCAGCGCCAGAGGCTCGCGCCCGCCGTATACCCCGCTCCCACGGCGGCGAACATCACCAGGTCGCCCTTCTTCAGCCGGCCCTGTTCGATCACATCACGCGCGGCCAGCGGCAGCGTTGCCGATGTGGTATTGCCGTAGCGGTCGATATTAATCACCACCTGCTCGGGCCGCAGACCCAGGCGATCCGACGCTCCCGTGATGATGCGCCGGTTGGCCTGGTGCGGAATCAGCACGGTCAGATCCGACGCCTGCAGACCGTTGCGCGCCAGCAGTTCCGCGCATAGCTCGTACATCTTCTTCACCGCGTACTTGAACACCTGCTGGCCTTGCTGATGCACAAAGTGCAGCCGCTTTTCGACCGTCTCGGCGGAGGCCGGGAGGCGGCTCCCGCCCGCCGGCATCTTCAGGAAATCGCCGCCCGATCCGTCAATCTCCCCGATGAAATCGATGAAACCCGCTCCGTCGTCTGACTCGACGGCTGGCTCCAGCAGCATGGCGCCCGCGCCGTCGCCGAACAGGATGCAGGTCGACCGGTCCGTGTAGTCGATGATGCGGCTCATGGTATCGGACCCGACCACCAGAACTTTGCGATGCGTGCCGGCGCTGATCAGCGCGGCACCGGTCGTCAGGCCGTACAGGAAACTGGAGCAGGCGGCCACCAGGTCGAAGCCCCAGGCCCGATGGGCGCCCAGCCGATCCTGGACCAGGCACGCCGTGGACGGAAATAGCATATCGGGCGTCACCGTACAAACCAAAATGGCATCCAGGTCGTCGCCCGTAATACCGCGCGCGTCGAGGGCCACGCGGGCGGCCTCCACTCCCATATCGGAAGTAGCCATATCCGGACCCGCGATGTGCCGCTCGCAGATACCTGTACGCTCCACAATCCATTCGCTGTTCGTCGCGACCATCTGCTCCAGGTCTTTGTTGGTGAGCACGCCGGGCGGCACATAGCAGCCCAGCGCGCTGATTTTCACTTTCGGCAAGTTTCCTCCAAGGCCTTGATCGGCCCTGATATGCTAAATTGTTGAGAAATGCAAGACTCGGGCCCGGCCGTCTCCGGAATTCAAAGCGCCCTGCTTTTCGAAACCCCGGAAGAGATCTACGCCCGCGTCTTCCGCGAATTCAAACCTCGCACGCCAATGCCAAAAATCGCGGTGGAGTTCTGCCGCTTCGCCAACGCCGACAGCTTCATCCGTCTGGAATCGGGCGTCATCCATGTGCGTATTTCGGACCTGCTGGAGGGCGCTCCTGCTCCCGTCGTGGAAGCGCTGGCCTATATCCTGTTGGGCAAGCTGTTTCGCCGCCCTGCCGCGCGGATTTACGCGCATCGCTACCGGCTCTATCTGAACCGGCGGGATATGCGGCGCCAGATGCATCTGATCCGTCAGATCCGCGGGCGCAAGTTTGTTTCCGGTCCACAAGGTAGCCATTATAACTTGGAGGCGGTGTTCGAGGCGTTGAACGCGGAGCACTTTCAAGGGTTGCTGGCGCGGCCGCTATTGGGCTGGAGCCGCGCCGCCTCACGCAACCGGCTGGGACATTTTGATCCGTCCCACAATGCCATCATCATCAGCCGCGTCTTCGATAATCCGGCCCTGCCGGCGGTGGCTTTGGAATATGTGATGTTTCACGAGATGCTGCATTTACGGCACCCCGTGGAACACAATGGGGCCAGAAGGCGGGTCCACACGCGGGAATTCCATCAGGCGGAAAAGCAGTTCGGAAGATTGCAGGAAGCCAAGGAAATTTTGAAGACACTATAAGCCGCCGCGCGTACTGCGGCCGGGCACACCGGATGTGCGCGCCTGTTCGCAGCGGTTGGGCGGCCGAAAGGCGAGCGCGTTACGCGACCGCTGCGCCTTCGGCGGGAATCATCTGCCGTAGTTCCATGCGCATCAGTTCCATCGCGCGCACCAAACCACGCACATCCACGGTTCCCAAACCGCAAGCGTGCAACAACAGCCGCCACTGTACACACAGCATGCCGCAAGCAAACGATGCCTGCTGCTTATACAGGATTCCCGCCAGGTCCGGACGGTCCTGCGAGGAGTACATCATCATCAACCGGATCGCGGTGCTGACCAGATTGAAATCTCGGCTCAAGCAAGCCAGATATCCGCGGAAAACCCGCCGGCGCGCCGCCCGCATACGGCGCAGCGCCTTTTTGTCGAACCCCGGTTGGCTAGCCAGAAACAGATAATCCTCGTCGCTCAGCAGCCTTTCCATCGGCCGGTATCGCGCGATGGACAGATCGTTAATCCAATCCACCGAAACGGGGAGCGATTTGGGCGCGCCGATCAGCCTCCGAAATATGAATGTCAAGACCACGCCGACTGCCAGGCAGACGATCGCGGCCAAGCCAAGGATCAGATCCATGCTCTCCTTTATCTCCACGCTGAGAATACCTTGTGCAACCAGGAAAAACAATAGTTACTTTGGTTTATTTTCGAGCGGCTCGCAGCAATGCGGCGTTGAGCTGGTTCAGTTGATTCACCAGTACTTCTTCCCGGCCGGGCATCCATTGCGGTCGCAGCCTCTGTTTGCGCATTTCCCCGGCTGGGGTCAAAAACATCAGCCACGCACCCACCGCTGCCAGCGTAACGGCGTCGCTGGCATACGAGACCACTGCCAGGGATCCTTTCCCGAAGAAGCGCACGCTAAGCAACAGGTAGAGAATTGTATTCGAAAGAAAATAAACGGAAAATACCAAACTATGTACGATGATGTTGCGGCTCAGCGTAATGGGGTATTGCAGGAGGAACCACAAAATCGAAAGGAGGAAAACAGCCAGGCTGAAGTTTACAGCCCGCTCCGTCACGTAGTAGGTCCGCATCAAGTGACCCTGTGAGGTCAATTGGGATGGTGCCATCATGCTTATCGCAGAGCACAACAGAGCAATCACCACCGCCGCGATCAGAGACCAACGGCCTGCGGTCGATAAGCCCCGGTAATCCTGCAGTACCAAGGCGTATATCTCCAGTACTACCAGGATGGATAGAAGCCAGACGAAAGGCTCCGTCGACACCCAGATATACTCATAAGCATTACTTCTTTGGTCAATTGCACCAAGAACGCCCTGGTTCAACGTGGAGAAGATGAGGTAACAGAAGAAAACCCGGTATCGACGATAGAGACCTGACGACCACAGTCGAACACTTAGTATCGCAGTGCCGGCAACGATAACCAAGGTCAGTATGCGCGCAGTCATCAGGACTCCGGAGCGACGCTTCGAAACCCGATTCTATCAGCAAGACGGGTGAAATGGCGCTATCTTCTGCGTTCGCAGACAAATTCGACGATACCGGGCGACCGAAGACAGGTTCAGTTCACCCAGGGACACGGATCGCACATCGGCGGCGGAGCGCTCGCCTGACTGCTAATTGCCGAAACAAACGAAAGGGCCAGCACCAACGTCAACAAAACTTTCTTCATCATTAGGGTCTTTTCTCCTTGCTTACTAAAGTAACCATGCACAAAGTTATACTGTGGCAACCGGCAGCGGAGGGCCCTGCTCAAACTTTTCTAAATCTGGAACACGAGTTAACCGAAGATAACAAAAAGAACCATGATGTATAATCAGTCCAGAACTACTAGTGCTTAGATTTTCTGTGCAGAATATGCCGATTTTTGTGACTGAATTTTGGCAGGCAGCGACTGGCGGCCGGATTACACTTCGATGAGTACTGGAGACTCGGGTCTAAACAGAAGGTCAGGTCACGAGCCGGCCGGCGATCTTTGGCGTCACACTCTGGCGCGCATCCCCACCCTGTTCGGCCGGGTACTGTACCTGGCTTCGCTGCGCAACCAGAGCAGCGGCCAATACGAACATCCGACCCTCTCTCAGATGGTTGGCGATGAAGAAGCTGGAGAGACCTTGCGCCGCAGCCACGCGCGGGTATTCCAGGATTGGCTGTGCCTGAACCTGGAGCAGCAAAAGGCCGACCTGCAGGAGTATCTGGCCGAAACCCCGAATCCCGCCGCCACACTTTCCGGGTGGACCACGGCAGCGGCCTACCAGAACTGGGCCCCCTCCGCGGCGCTGGACGCCGAGCAGCGGCTGTTTGTATCCGACCTGGAGGCGCTGCTGGTGCTGCTTAGACGCGAGTACGGCGGCGCTTCCCCTGATCCAGAATCATAGCCACGCCGGACACCTGCCCGATCACGTCGATGTCCGCCGGATACGCATAAACCAGCGGCGCGCACTGCGAGGCGGGATGCGGCTGCAACACCAGCTGGCTGCCGTCCAAAGTGCACCAGCCTACTACGCAGCCGCCGCGATGTTCGAGGAAATAGATGGGCCGCTCAAATTCACTGCTCCAGCCCGAGTTGACGATTTTGCGGCGGCTTTCGTCGATCAGCACCAGCGCGCCCGGTTGCAGGATTGGGTACATGTACCAATCCTCTGAGCCTATGAACGCGTAGCGGTGATGTTTCAGATCGATCGCGTTCAGGAGGCTCAGGGGGAGCTTGCCCCAGCGGCGGATGGCGCGGCTCAAATAGGTGGTTTTGCTTAGATCCAGGCTTGGATCGACCACCAGCGGCACCTGAACTTCGCCGTGTACCCCGGGACCGAACCCGAGCAGATGCGTGCTCTCCAGCGGGAGCGCGGCGGAGTCCGCCGGCAGCACTGCCAGGTCCACGCCATACCACTCCAGAACCTCCGCGATATCCAGCCGGTAAATCGCGCACAGCGCGTACAAACGAAAAATAGTAGGAACGGTTCCCTTGTTCTCGATATCGGAAAGCCGGCTGAGAGCGATGCCGAACTCGTCGTTCTGCCGCAACTCGGCAAGACGGATGCTGGCTTGCTCTACGTCGCGATAGCGCAGGTTGAGCCGTTCGCGCGCGCGCTTGAGCCTCTGTCCGGCGTTCTCCATGTTATGATCCTGGGTCGGGCATCCCGGAGCTGGTTGAGTACTGGGAATCTCCCCGGGATACCGCTTGCGATTATATCCGGGCGCATGCGTCGAGGCAAGGCAAATTCTTCACTTTTGTTCTGAATTCAGAACAGAGCGCGCCGCGAGAGGCTAATTTTGAAAATTATCATCGGAATCTCGGGCGCGAGCGGGGCCATCTACGGAGTGCGCCTGCTGGAGAGGCTGGGCGGGAATCCCGCCATCGAAACCCACCTGGTGCTCACCCGGGCGGGTGAAAAGACGCTGTTTCTGGAAACTGGAACCCAGGCCCAAGACCTTAAGAAATCAGCTAACTATTCTTATTCCCTAGAAGATATCTCCTGCCGTTTGGCGAGCGGTTCTTTTCCGGTGGATGCCATGGTGGTGGCGCCCTGCTCGATCCAGACCATGTCCGCTATTGCGGCAGGCATCACCTCCAACGTTCTGCTGCGGGCGGCCGATGTAACCCTAAAAGAACGCCGCAAACTGGTGCTGATGGTCCGCGAAACTCCCTTTCATCTCGGCCACCTGCGCACCATGGTGGCGCTTACCGAGATGGGGGCCATCCTGGCGCCACCCATCCCTGGATTCTATAATCACCCGCAAACCATTCAGGATCTTGTAGATCACAGCGTGGATCGGGTGCTCGATCTGATGGGCGTGCCGGATGCGCAAGTCCGCCGGTGGGACGGCCCTGCGCGATGAGGCGCACCCGAGCCTCGCGCGAGATCATCGCCTTTCAGGGCGAACGCGGCGCCTTCAGCGAAGAGGCCACCCGCCAGCTCCTGGGCGCCGCAGCGGAAGTTCTGCCCTGCCCGCGCTTCGAAGATGTCTTTCGCAGCCTGCAGGAAGGTAAAGTAAACGGGGCGGTAATTCCTATTGAAAATACCCTGGCAGGTTCGGTGCATGAAAACTACGATCACCTGCAGCATTTTGACTTCTCCATCGTTGCGGAGACCAACGTGCGCATCGTACATAACCTGATGGCGCCGCCAGGCGTGTCCTTTTCGCACATCCGGCGTGTGTTTTCGCACCCTGTGGCCCTCAACCAGTGCCTGGACTTCTTCGCAAGCCATCCGCGCATCGAACGGGTGACCTATTACGACACCGCCGGTAGCGCGAAAATGATTGTGGAAGAAGGGCTTAGCGATGCAGGCGCGATCGCTTCCGCAGTCGCCGCCGATATCTACGGCGCGCGGATTCTGCGGCGTTCCATCGAAGACGACCGCCGCAACTTCACGCGCTTCTTCCTTCTTCGAACCCCAGCCTATACCCGCAAAAATGCACCACCGATTCCCCCCAATGTGCAGTGGAAAACCTCCCTTGTGTTCTCCACACGCAACATCCCCGGCGCCTTGTTCCGTTGTCTCAGTGCTTTCGCACTCCGGGATCTGAATCTCACCAAAATTGAGTCCCGGCCCCTGCGCGGCAAACCCTGGGAATATCTCTTTTATTTGGACTTCCTGGGCCGCGTGGACACTCCCGCGGCCCAGAACGCCCTCGGCCACCTGCGAGAGCTGGCCGATGTGCTGAAGGTGCTGGGTTCCTATCCGCGCGGATAGCCGCCTACATCTTGGGTTGAAACAGGGCGAGTGTTGCACCGGTCGGGTCACTGAAGATACTAAACCAGCCGATCCCTGGAATCTCCATCACGTCGACCACGATCGTCGCGCCCAATGACCGGGCATTCGCCGTCGATGCCTTGATGTCCTCAACCCCCACATAGGGCAGCCAATACGATGGGGCCCCGGGCATTGGATGCTTGAGCATCCCGCCGGCTGATGTGCCCCCGACCTTGATCAGAGTATAGGGCTGCGCCATGGGGACATCTTCCAGGGTCCAATCGAACAGCTTTCCGTAGAAAGCCTTCGCTTTGTCCAAATCCGTCGTATTCAATTCCACGTGCACAAATGCGTTTGCCATAAACACGCTCCTCGGTGATTATGACGAATGGGAACCGCCGCAATCGACACCCGATGCGCAGACGGCCGTCTCCGACTACTGAATCGTACTGGCGCCTTGCACACCCAGGTCCGTCGCCAGCACATTCCGGTTGATGTGGTTGTCCAGGTTGATCGTGTAGGTTTCCGGCGCTTCGATGAGCACGGGCGAATGCGTGGCGCAAATCACGCGAAACTTTTTCTGATCCACCAGTTCCAGCAGCATCTTCAGAATGCGCCGCTGGTTCGAAACCGAAAGCGCCATTTCCGGCTCGTCCAGCAGGAGCGTAGTGCCATCCGGCAGGCCCGGAAAATTCTCGCGGAACATGCTCAGCATGACCTGCCCGTGGCTGGCCATGCTCAGAAACTCCTGCAGGCGCGGGTCGTCTTTGAAGAACTCCGGATTGGTGCGTGGATTGTGGGCCTCGGCGTCGAACAGGTAAATCTCGCCCAGTTGCACTGCGCCTTTGTCTAGCCGGTAGATGTAGCCATCCACTTGCTGGCCGCGCAGGGCGTAGGAGATGGAATGCAGCAGCGTGGATTTGCCCGACCCGTTTTCACCTTGCAACATGACCAGCGGATGTGACAGGTCCACAATCATGGGCATGTGGAAATTCAGGTTCACGAACACTGGGTGCGCCAGGATTTTCAGATACATCAGTGTTCAGGATAGCAGGGCGGCGCGGTACAATGGCCGCGAAAGCGGGTGCTTTAATCGTTTTGGGGGAAACGCGACCGTCAGGGAGCGGTTCCCCCCAAAATGGTTCAGCACCCCACGAAAGCGAGGCTCCAAAAGATGCGCTGCGAAATACGCCTGTTGGCGGCCGGCCTGATGGCGGTCGCCTGCATGCTAGGGGCGGACGGCGGCGGATGGATCGCCATGTTCGACGGCAAGACGCTGGACGGCTGGAAAGCGGGCGACAATCCCGGGAGTTGGTCCGTCAAAGACGGTAAGATCGTGGGCGATGGCGAGCGCAGCCACCTGTTCTACATGCTGCACGAGTGCCAGAACTGCGAGTTCAAGGCCGAAGTGAAAATCAACCACGGCGGGAACTCCGGCATGTACATCCGCGCCAGGTTCGGGCCCGAGTGGCCGGCCGGTTACGAGGCCCAGGTAAACAACACGCATTCCGACTGGCGGCGCACGGGTAGCCTCTACGGCTTTGCCGACATCAAGGAGCAGCTCATCCCGGACGACACCTGGTGGACGCAGGACGTCATCGCCATCGGCAATCACATCGTGATCAAGGTGAACGATAAGGTGGTCGTGGATTACGTGGACCAGAAGAATACCCATCAAAAGGGCCTGCTGGCGCTACAGCAGCACAATAAAGGTAGCGTAGTGGAGTTCCGGAATCTGATGATGCGGCCGCTGGCGGCGCAATGATCATTCGTGCCGTAACGCGACTACCGGGTCCACTAAAGCCGCCCGGCGCGCCGGCAGGAAACTCGCAGCCGCAGCAGCCAGGGCCAGCCCGATAATGACCGCCGCGTAAGTGACTGCGTCGGTCGCCGTGACGCCGTAGAGCAGCGTAGCGAGGTAGCGGGTCAAAGCCAATGCCCCAGCCAAACCGGCCAGCGCCCCCGCCGCCACCAGCGCCGCGCCCTCTTTCATCACCAGTGCCAGCACGGCCTGCGGCGTCGCTCCCAACGCCATGCGGATGCCGATCTCCTGGCGGCGTTCGGTCACCGCAAATGCCAGCACGCCATATACGCCGACGATGGCCATCAACAACGCGATCGCGGCGAACGTGGCCAGCAGCACGGTGTTGAAGCGTGGACTGGCGGTCGCCTGCCCGATCTCATCATCCAGTGTTTCAATCCCGGCGAAGACGCCCGGATGGCCCGCGCGTAATTGATCGTGAAGAGCGCGTGCGAAAACGCCGTCGCTCGAAATGGTGCGGACCATAAAGAGAACGCTCGCCGCGTTCGACGTCCTGGTGTCATTGACGAGAGCTTCGGGTGACGCCGGTTGATTCAGTCCCTGGTTTTTCGTGTCGGCCACTACACCGATCACCGTCTTCCACGAGCTCGCGCGTCCTCCCAGGATCTGTTTGCCAATTGCGTTCTCGCCAGGGAGATACGCGCGGGCCGCCGCTTCGTTGATGACCGCCAGCGTACCTGGAGGATCGCCGTCCGTGAAGAACCGCCCCGCGACGAGCCGCGTGCCCGCGGCCCTCAGGTAATCCGGCCCCGCGCCGCACACGCCAATCCCATCGCCGCGATGGAACGGCTCCGGCAGCGGCCGGTCGGAGCGTGAGAACGTAATCCAAAAGGCCCCTCTTGAAAGGGGCGTGCAGTGCGTGAGCGCGGCGGCTACGGTTCCGGGAATGCGGCGCATATCCGCCAGCACGTCGGCGGTTAGCGCATCGCTCGCGGCATCCTGGAAACCCGCCGCGCGCAGCCGGACAGTGAGGGCCTGCTCCGGCCGGAAACCAAGATGATCTTTCTGCATGTGCCAGAGCGTTTCGAAAAGCAGCGCCGCGCCCGACAGCAGGATGATGGACAGCGCCATCTCCACGGCCACCAGGGCCCGTCGCATGACCCTGTTCCCGCCCGCCGCGCCGCCCCGGCCGGCCTGCTGCAAAACGGATTGGAGGTCGACGCGGCCGGCCCGCAGCGCGGGCAGCCCGCCGAAGATCAATGCCGTCGCCAGCGAGGCCAGCAGGGCGATGCCGAAGACTCGAAAATCGACAGCAACTTCGCTCAACCGCGGCAGCTCGCCGGCGGCGTAGTGCACGAATCCGCGCAGCGCGGCCGCCACCAGGATCAGCCCGGCCACGGTGCCCGCCGCGATCAGCAGCGCGATTTCCGTGAACAACTGGCGCGCCAGGCGTCCCCGGCCGGCGCCCACCGCCGCCCTCACCGCCAGTTCCCGGGCGCGGGCCGACCAACGCGCCAGCAGCAGGTTGGCGACGTTGGCGCAGGCGATCGCCAGCAGGCATCCCGCCGCGCCCATCAGGATCAGCAGCAGTGTGCGCACGTTGCCTGCGCGATGCTCCTGCAGCGGTTGCAACACCACGCTACTATCCGCGCGGAACATTTGCGGGGCGTCGGCTTCGCTGGCGGCGAAAAGAGCATCGACATCCGCACGCGCTTCGGCCATCGTGACACCGCGCTTCAGCCGTCCGAATACGACCCACGTGGACATGCTGCGGTCGCGGTGGCTGGCCGTGGGCGAAACCGGCAGCGTGGTGAGAAGGTCGATCTTGGCGTCAACCGGATACACGAACCGTTGCGGCAGGACACCGATGACCGTGTTTGGCTGGCCGTCGAGCGTGATGACGGAGCCCAGAACGTCAGGCCGCCCATGGAAGCGTTCGCGCCAGAATTGGTTCATCAGCACGACGGCTTTGGCGCCGTTGGGAAGTTCTTCATCCGGCCGGAACGAACGGCCCAGCGCGGGAGCGACAGCGAATGTGTCGAGAAAGTTGGCCGAAACGCGGGCGGCGTGTACTTCGGCGGGGTCGGCCCCGCCCAGCAGCATAGTGTTACTCAAGGTGACTTGGGTGGCGGCGAGATTTTGGAAAACGCGATTATCGCGGCGCCAGGCCACGTAGTCCGGCGAGGGAACGAATTCGACGCCGAGGAAGCGCATCGCCACCCACACGAGTTGGCCGGCATCGGCGTATGGCAGCGGCCGCAAAAAGATCGTGTCGGCGATGCTGAAAACCGCGGTAGTTGCGCCGATTCCCAGCGCCAGCGAGAGCACCGCGGCGATGGTGAACAGAGGCGCGCGTCGTAGAATGCGCGCCGCATACCGGATATCCTGCCAGAGCCGTGCGAAACCTGCGTGCCCGCTGGTTTCGCGAGCCGCTTCCATGACCAGCGCCTGGCTGCCAAACTGCCGGCCGAATAACCGCCGGGCCTCCACTTCGGCCTGCTCCCGCGGCAGGCCGCGATCCATCAATTGCTTCACTTCGATCTCGAGGTGCGCCTGGAGTTCCTCTTCGAGATCCGCGTCCGCCGCTCGACTGCTAAAGAAGCGCCGCCACATGGTTCACTCCTTAACCGGTTTCATAGTGCGGGCCACCGCCCGCACTAATTGTCTCCACCTGGATTGCTCCGCGATCAGTTGCCGCCGGCCCTTGGGGGTTAGCCGGTAATAGCGGGCGCGGCGGTTGGCTTCCGACATTTTCCACTCCGAGGCGAGCCAGCCCTGCCGTTCCAGCCGGTGCAGTGCCGGATAGAGCGATCCGTGTTCGATCTGCAGCGCCTCCTGCGACCGGACGCGGATGGCCTGCCCGATACCGTGGCCGTGCTGCGGCCCCCACTGCAGCACCTGGAGGATGAGCAGGTCAAGCGTACCCTGGACGAGATCGAGGCGTTGGAACATTCCCTATACTATAGCAGATGATCTACCATAGCGCATCTACCAAAGCAAACTTCAACCTTGGAGGGCCGGCTTCAGTGGGGCAGGACTCCAGTCCTGCGGCCGGCGTCCACGCCGGCCTGATTCCAAATCCTGAAGAGCGGGTCCTGGAGGAGCCGCGCAGACCTGGAGGTCTGCCCCACTAGCCGGCCGCAAATTAACGACCCGGAACGGCCCAACGTACTCCTGATACAATCGAGCGGCGGATGACTGTCATGAACGAACTCAGCAGACGCAGCTTCGTCGGACTGGCGGGGGCGGCGGGTGCGGTGATGGCCGTCTCGCGCGTCAAAGGCGCCAACGACCGCATCAATATTGGCCAGATCGGCATTGGCGCGCGCGGCGGCTATCACCTGAAGGCCTGCCTGCGCCGTCAAAAAGAACGCGGCGATGTGCAGGTGGTCGCGGTGTGCGACGTGTATCGCAAACGGCTCGCGGCGGCCGCTGCCAAAGCGCCCGGCGCCAAAACGTACCTGCACCATCAGGAACTCCTGCAGCGCGGCGATCTCGACGTGGTCTTCATCGCCACGCCCGATCACTGGCACGCGCCCATCGCGCTGGCGGCCCTCGCCGCCGGTAAGGACGTGTACGTCGAGAAGCCGATGACGCACACGCTGGACGAGGCTAGGGAGTTGTACGCCCGCGCGCGCGAGTCCAAACGCGTCGTGCAGGTGGGCGTACAGGGCACCTCGTGGACGCGCTGGCACAAGGTGCGCGAAATGGTAGAGAGCGGCATGCTGGGCCAGGTGGTGGCGGCGCAGGGCACTTACAGCCGCAATAATCCGGACGGCGACTGGAACTGGGACATCGATGCGGAGGCCGGCCCGCACGCCAAAGGCGACAATTACATCGACTGGCCACAGTGGCTGGGCGCCGCGCCGCCGCGCGCTTTCGATGCCGACCGATTCTTTCGCTTCCGCAAATACTGGGATTACTCCGGCGGCATCGCCACGGACCTGCATTACCACATCGTGGCGCCGTTCCATCTCGCGCTCGGCAATCAGCATCCCACGCGCGTGGCCGGCATGGGTGGATTGTATGTCTACCACGACGGCCGCGAGGTGCCCGACACGTTCATGGATTCGGCCGATTACCCAGGCAAGTACACGATCACGGTGGAATCGTCGCAGGTGAACGAGGTGGGGCCCGTCACCATGCTGCGCGGGACCAAAGCCACCCTGTTCCTGGGAGATGAATGGGAAGGTCCGCAGAACCGCCAATTCGATCATGCGCAGATCGTCGCCGAGCAGCCTTATCGCAAGGAGTTCGCCGCCAGGTGGGGTAAGGAGGAGATCATCGTGCCCGGCCTGGGCAACGAGGGCGACGACAAGCACGTGGACAATTTCTTCGATTGCGTGCGCTCGCGGCAGGAGCCCAATTGCGGCGTATCGTTGGGATACACGACTATGACCCACATCGCGCTGGCCGTGCGCAGCTACCGCGAGGGACGGATGTTTCACTTCGATCCGGTCAAGGAAGAAGTGAGCTGAACCGGCGCTTCGGACGGGTGAGCTTGTGGACGAAGCACTGCGGAACGAGTTGCTGGCCATGCGCGCCGAAGACCTACGCGTGCGCGAAGAGCTGCTGCGGAGTGGAGAACTGGGCCAGGGTTACGTGCCGCGTATGGAAGCGGTGCACCGGCAGAATGCCGCCCGGCTGCGGCAAATCATCGCGGAAAACGGCTGGCCTGACCGCGAGTTAGCGGGCGAAGATGGCACATTGGCCGCTTGGTTCATCGTTCAACATGCCATCGGAGAACCCGACTTTCAGCGTCAGGCGCTGCAGTTGATTCGCCAAAAAGTGGCGCAGGGCAAAGTGCCGGCCGCCCAGGAAGCCTATCTGCTCGACCGTATCGCCATGCATGAAGGCCGCCCGCAGCGATACGGCACCCAGTCATTGCCTTGCCCGGATGGGCAGTATCGCCGTTGGACCACGGAAGATCCCGAACATCTGAACGAGCGTCGCGCCGCCGCCGGACTGCCCGCCGTCGAAGAGGATCCCTGCGAGACGCAGCCGACAGCGCAGACACTCGCCGCATATCAGGAATGGCTGCGTGATTACGAGGACTGGCTGCGGAAGGCCGGCTGGCGATGAACTGGGGCAAGAGCGCGCCTGCCCGCTAATAACCTTCTTCGCGCAGATGTTCGACAGTGAGGCGCGGCTTCAAATCCAGCTTGCGGACCAACTTCTCCACATGTTTGGCCAGGATGTCGCACTCTATATTCACGTGGCTGCCCGGCTGGTAAGTGCCCAGGGTAGTGTTCCGGTAAGTGTGCGGAATGATAGTAACTGAAAGTAAGTCGCCTTCGAGCGCGGCAATTGTGAGGCTGATGCCGTCAATGGCCACCGAACCCTTGTATACCAGATACGGATCGAGTTCGGCCGGGACGCGCACCCGCAGCCACCAGTTCTCATCACCCAGTGCCTCGAGCGATAAGAATTCACCGGTGGCGTCCACGTGGCCCTGCACGATGTGTCCGCTCAGACGGTCATCCGGCAATAGCGGCCGCTCCAGGTTCACGCGCGAGAGCGGACGCAGCCCGCCCAGATTGCTGCGCCGCAGGGTTTCCGGCGCCAGGTCGGCCGCGAACGATTCCGTATGCACTTCGACAGCGGTGAGACACACACCGTTCACTGCAATGCTGGCGCCTTCCGTCATATCTTCGAGGACCTTCCGGCAGTGGATCTTTACCCGCGCACCGGCGGCCCGTGTCTCGATCGACTCTACCGCGCCCGACTCTTCAATGATTCCGGTAAACATTCAACCTTCTTTGACCACGTAGCCTTCGACCGCGAACTCGTCGGGAGCGATACGGTGCAACTCGGTGCGGTGCACGCGAATGGCGTCCGCGCGCCGCCGCCGGCCCACGCCGCCGGCCATGGACAACGATTCGGATCCTCCCAGAATTTTGGGGGCGTAATAAAAGAAAATCTTATCGGCCACGCCGGTTTCGAGCGCGGCCCAATTTACCTTGGCGCCGGCCTCGATCAGCACGGACAGGTACTGTTCGTGCGCTACCGCTTCGATGGCGGCGCGCAAATCGGAGCGCCCGTCGCGGCCATCCAGAATGAGCACGCGCACGCCGCGGCTTTCGAGCGCTTTGCGGCGCTCTGCCGGCGCCGCCGATGTTCCCACCACCAGCACATCGCCCCGCGCGCCGCGGACCATCTGTGAATCGAGCGGCAGCCGCAAGCGCGAATCGAGCACGATGCGCAGTAGTGGCCGGCTGCGCGGCAGGCCGGTGCGGTCCGTAAGATGGCAATCGTCCGCCAGCACTGTGCCGATGCCGGTTAGAATTGCGTCGGCAAGGTGCCGCAGTTGCTGCACGTGCGCGCGCGCTTTTTCGCTGGTGATCCAGCCGCGGTTATCGTCCGGCGCGGCGATTTTGCCGTCCAGGGTCAGCGCGGTTTTGAGTGTTACCAGCGGCAGCCGGGTGCGCATGAAATGCACGAAGGCCTCGTTGAGCTTTTCCGCTTCGGCGGAGAACGCGGTCGCCATCTCGGCGCGGACGCCGGCTGCGCGCAATTGCCGCATGCCTTCGCCCGCCACCAGCGGATTCGGATCTTCGATCGCCGCGACCACCCGCGCCACGCCGGCGGCGATCAGGGCAGCGGCACAGGATCCGGTGCGTCCTTGGTGGCAGCAGGGTTCCAGGTTGATATACAAGGTGGCCCCGCGGGCCCGCTCGCCGGCCTCCTCGAGCGCCAGGATCTCGCCGTGCTTCACGCCGGCCCAGGTGTGAAAGCCGCGTCCCACCACCTGCCCATCGCGCACCAGCACCGCGCCCACCAGCGGATTGGGGCTGGTTTGGGCATCGCCTTGCCGCGCCAGGTCCAGCGCCTCGCGCAGATAGCGGGTATCGGTTTCCTGTTCCGCGGTATTCATTTCTCGAAGAGGGAAGCGATGAATTTCTCGGCGTCGAACGGCAGCAGATCGTCCGCCTTCTCGCCGATGCCCACGTAACGGATGGGGATGTTCAGCTCGCGCGCGATGGCGATCACGATGCCGCCTTTCGCGGTGCCGTCCAGCTTGGTCAGCACGATGCCGGTCACGCCGGAGGTTTCGGTGAACTTGCGCGCCTGCTCCAGGCCGTTCTGTCCTGTGGTGGCGTCCATCACCAGCAGCACTTCATGCGGCGCATCGGCAATCACGCGGCTGGCCGTACGCCGCATCTTCTCCAGTTCGGCCATCAGATTCGTCTTGGTTTGCAGGCGTCCGGCCGTGTCCACGATCACGTAGTCGGTCTGCCGCGCGCGCGCCGATTGCAAGGCATCGAACAGCACGGCACTCGGATCGGCGCCCTGCTTCTGGCGGATGACCGCGGTGCCGGTGCGCTCGCCCCAGATTTCAAGCTGTTCGATAGCGGCGGCGCGGAAGGTATCGGCGGCGCACAGCAATACGTTGCGTTGTTCATTGCGAAACCGGTGCGCAAGCTTGCCGATGGTGGTGGTTTTACCCGAGCCGTTGACCCCCACCACCAGGATGACCGCCGGCGGCTGGGTCACGCGCGGCATGGGACGCTCGGAGGCTTGCAGGATTTCGAGCAGGTGCTCGCGAATGAGCCCCTCGATTTCCGCGGCATCGCCCATCAGGCTGCGGTCCACGCGCTCGCGGATGCGGTCGAGAATCTCCTCGGTGGTACGCACGCCGATGTCGGACCCGATCAGGGTGAACTCCAGTTCGTCGAGCAAATCGGCATCGATCTGCTTGGCGCCCTGCAGCATGTCTTCCAGGCGCGTGACCAGGCCGGCGCGCGTTTTTTGCACGCCGCTCTTCAGGCGCTCGAGAAGGGTGGGCTCCTGTTCGACCGAGCCGAATAGTGTCTGAATCATGACGGGCTACTGCCTGGTCCTGATAAATTCGCCGATGGCGCTTACCAGGCTTTTGATGCGAATATCGAGCTCCAGGTGCGACTCGGTGAGTTTCTGCGCGAGCGCCTCGATTCGCCGATCCGTCTCCTGGACGCGCCGATCCGTCTCCTGGAACCGCCGCTCGGTCTCCTGGAAGCGTTGCTCGGTGGCGATCTGCGCCTCCGCCAGGACCACCAGCACATCGTCCAGCTTCTTTTCCTTCTCGGACAGCGCTTCAATCGCCGTAAACGCACGGCGCATGGATTCTTCCAGCAAAGTTACGCGCGGATTTAAGCTCGCCGGCATTATGAGACTATTGTAGCAATCATCGAAAAAGTAGCAATTTTGGTGCAGTCGGCCCAGTTCCGCGACGCGCGAGTGTCGGCTCGGGCTACTGCCTGGTCCTGATAAATTCGCCGATGGCGCTCACCAGATTTTTGATTCGCGCATCGAGCTCAAGGTGCGACTCGGTGAGTTTCTGCGCGAGCGCCTCGATTCGCCGGTCCGTCTCCTGGAAGCGCCGATCAGTCTCCTGGAAGCGTTGCTCGGTGGCGATCTGCGCCTCCGCCAGGACCACCAGCACATCGTCCAGCTTCTTTTCCTTCTCAGACAGCGCTTCAATCGCCGTAAATGCACGGCGCATGGATTCCTCCAGCAAAGTTACGCGCGGATTTAAGCTCGCCGGCATTATGAGACTATTGTAGCAATCATGGAAAAAGTAGCAGTATTCGGCGCAGCCGGGCCCATCGGCCGCTATGCCGGCATGGAATTGGACCGTCGCGGCATTCCGTTCCGTGCCGTCGGCCGCACCGCCGGCAAGCTTAGCGATATATTCGGAAAAATGGCGCACGCGGAGGTGGTAGCGGCCGATTTGTCGGATGCCGGCGGAGCCAGACAGGCCGCTCACGGTGTGGACACCATCATCTACACGGTTGGGGTGGCCTACACGAACTTTCAACTGCATCCGCAGATGATGCGCGTGACGGTGGATGCCGCGGCGGCCGCCGGAGTCCAGCGGGTCGTCTTAGTGACAGGTGTCTATAGTTATGGCATCCCGCAGACGAAAAAAGTGGCGGAGACCCATCCGCGGGCACCGGTTTCGGTGAAGGGGCAACTGCGCAAGGAACAGGAAGACATCCTGCTGGCTGCCGGAGATCGCGGGCTATTCAAAACCATGATCGTGCGGCTGCCGGATTTCTACGGCCCGTACACCTATAGCATCGCCAGTCACATATTTGAAGCGGCACTGGCGGGTAAGACCGCCAACTGGCTGGGACCCATCGCACCGCTGCACGAATTCGTGTTTGTGCCGGACACGGGCCCGGTGATCGCGGATCTGGCGGCCCGCGACGACTGCTATGGCGAGGCCTGGAATTTGGCGGGGCCAGGTGAGATCTCCGCCCTCGCGTTCATCCAGAAGATCTATCAGGCGGCCGGACGCGAACCCAAATTCCGCAGCGCCGGCCGCACCTTATTACGCATGCTGGGCTGGTTCAATCCGCTGATGCGCGAGCTGCCCGAGATGTTGTATCTGCAGGAAACGCCGGTGCTGTTAGATGATGAAAAGCTGCTGCGCAAGTTGGGACAGGTGCACAAGACGAGTTACGACGAAGGTATCCGGCTGACACTCGATTGGATGCGCGCCACTTAGTCGGACGGGTGTGAGCCGGGCCCACAGCCTGCGTCATAGGCGTTGAAATACAACGACCGGCTGCCAATTCAACCTTTCCAACCGGTCATCAGACTTGCGCTGATCGGCCCTGATAACGCGAGTTGCGCGTTTCTGGGCCAGTTGACATGAGCCGGACTTTGCGGGCACTACTCGTTGACACTCTGCTTCCGGATCGCCCGTCATTAGGCCGGAAAGTGATACCATGCCTGAAGACTGCGTTCTTATGAGCCCTCAACAGTGCATCGCGCATCACACGATCATTGCTGTCTGGTTCAATCGCTCCAGCGGTTGCCTATGCCGTTTGAACCCATCGAAAACTACGGTGTGATCGGAAACATGCAGTCAATCGGGCTCGTTGGAATGAACGGCTCGATCGACTTTCTGTCATACCCGAATTTCGACTCTCCGACCATTTTTGCCGCCCTCCTTGATGATCAAAAGGGTGGGCGCTTCGAGATTCGTCCTCAGCTCTCGAACGCACGGGTTCGCCAGATGTATCTTCCGGACACGAACATTCTGGTCACACGGTTCCTGGCCGAGGAAGGCGTGTCCGAACTCACGGACTACATGCCAATCGATTCTGACGGCGGGGAACCGAATGAGATCGTGCGCAAAGTAGCCGTGATTCGGGGCGATGTACGTTTCCAGATGTGCTGCCAGCCGCGATTCTCCTACGCAACATGCGGGCATCGACTCGAACTTTCGGAAGCGTGTGCAACCTTCCACCCGTTTTCGAGCGATTGCCCTCCAATGTCGTTGCACTCCACAGTCGCGCTCGGGCAGCGGACCGGCGATGTCACCGCGGATTTCAGCCTGAAGGCCGGTCAGACGGCGATGTTCCTGTTTGGTGCCGTTCGCGCTGGACAGCAGCCGGAAATGGAGCTTCTGGACCAACGCTTCCGTAACACAGCTCAGTTCTGGAAAGCGTGGATTTCAAAGTCGAGGTACATGGGGCGGTGGCGAGAGATGGTCCAACGTTCGGCTTTGTTGCTGAAACTGCTTATTAGCCGTAAGCATGGCTCTCTGATCGCCGCGCCCACCTTTTCCTTGCCTGAGAGCATTGGAGGCGTGCGAAATTGGGATTATCGGTTCACCTGGCTGCGGGATGCGACATTCACGCTGTATGCGCTCATCCGGCTAGGCTTCGTCGACGAAACGGAGGCGTTCACTGAGTGGTTAAAGGGCCGCCTCGGCGATGATGCCCAAAGAGGTCCGTTGCAGGTCATGTACGGCGTGGACGGCCGACGGGATCTTGAGGAAATCTCGTTGGATCATCTTAGCGGTTACGAGAATTCGCGGCCAGTTCGCATCGGCAACGCTGCTTACCAACAACTGCAACTCGATATTTACGGCGAGATGATGGATTCCATCTACCTCGCGAATAAATACGGTAAACCGGTCTCGCACAGCGGATGGCAGGAGGTTCAGCGTCTGCTGGAGTGGTTGCGGAACAATTGGCGGCGTCCTGATGAGGGTATCTGGGAAGTGCGCGGCGGGCCCAGGGAGTTCCTGCATTCACGAGTCATGTGCTGGGTCGCGTACGATCGCGCATTGCGCCTGGCTGGTAAGCGGTCGCTTTCCGGACCTCTGGACGTCTGGCAGCACACGCGAGACGAGATCCGGAATGACATCTTCACGAACTTCTGGAGCGACGAACTACAGTCGTTTGTGCAGTCCAAAGGCACCAAAGACCTCGATGCCGCGATGCTGCTGATGCCGATGATGCGGTTCATCAGCCCCGTAGATCCGATGTGGCTTTCCACGATGAAAGCGATCGAGGAACACCTGGTCGAAGATACACTCGTACGCCGTTATGAAGTTGAACACACCCAGGTGGACGGCCTGCCGGGGCGCGAGGGCAGTTTCACGCCCTGCTCGTTCTGGTACGTCGAGTGTCTGGCGCGTGCGGGTGAGTTGGAAAAGGCGCAGTTGCTGTTTGAAAAACTGTTGGGTTACGCGAACCATCTCGGTCTGTACTCAGAAGAGTTGGGTGCCGACGGGCGGCATCTTGGGAATTTCCCGCAGGCGTTTACACATCTCGCACTGATCAGCGCCGCGAGTTATCTCGATCGGGCGCTATCGGGCACAAACGATGCAACGTGGCGGTAGGTCGAAAGGAGACTCGCTTAATCGCGCGGCGCGGGTAAGTTCGCGGCCATGAGGTTCGGAGTGGATCGTCGCCCAACCGGAAGTTGAGCCCGGAGAACGCCGTTCACGTCAGCCGCACGGAGTTTATCCGCTGTTCCGGACCCCAAATGCTGCTTTACGCTAAGACGGCCCCAACCAGTAACCCGGTCGCGTCCGAATCCTAACGTCCGGCTGGCCGGCGACCTCTACCGTGATCTGGTGGAATCCGCCTACGTCTTTGTTGTTCGGATTATATGAAATCAGGTACTGGCTATGAAGATCCGCGCCCAGGTGTTCGATGGCTTCCTCAAGGCCGTGCTGCCGCATGAATCCGAATTGCTCGCCGCCCGTGCCCTTGGTGAACACCTCCGCGGGATTCTGCTTGAAAATGGCCTTGGCATCCCGGAACACCTCCACCATCACCGGCACGAATTCCGCCGATCCGCCCAGACTGCCGGTCGTCTGCATCACCGTATTGGGCGTGGCCGGGACTCCCGCTGGCATCGGCGTCATGGCCGGCGGCCGGTTGTCGATGTAGCCGGGATCCGCCTTGGCCATAACAGTCGTCACGATGCGCGAAATGTCGACCCAATAAATGTCGACATTGTTCAGTTGAGCGAAGATCACAGTCTCCTTCAAGCGCGCCTCGCTGGATTTGTCGCGCGTTTCGCTGATCACCAGCATCAGCCGGCGGCGGTTCGGCGGACGGTTGCTCAGCATGCGCACGCCGTTCTCCACCGCGTCGATCAGGCGGCTCTGGCTGCTGCCGGGATGGATGGCCTTCAGCGCGGTGGTGAGCTTTGCTGGATCGGAGGTGAATCCCTGCATCTCGCGGATGCGCGAATCGAACGCCAGCACCGCCGCTTCGCCCTGATCGCCGATAAGAATGGGCTGGACCATATCGCCAATTTTGTTGATCTGCGGCAATACCGACTCCACGCGGTCGTTGGCTTGCACCGCGATTACCAGGGAGATGGGCGGAAAGGCCACATCCACATGGATGTCCTGCTCTTTGTCGTTATCGAACAGGTGGAATTTCTCAGGCGTCAGGCCGTCGATGTTATTGCCCTGACGGTCGGTTACGCTTACGGGCGCCACCACTACATTCACCGAGACGTGAATCGGCGGAGCCCCGGCTGCCTCGGGCTTGGCGGGTTCCTGCTGGCTTTGGCCGAACAGGGCGCCCGGCAGCGGCCCCATCAGCAGCGCAGCCAGCGCTGTGGCAAGATACCGGCGAAATGTCATGCAATTCCTGACGTTACTGATTTCCAAAACGTTGCGCATCCCCATGCTCCGTGCGCCCAGCCAGAAGATCGAGCACGTGGGGTACCAACTCCACGATAGCATCCAGCGACTCCACCGCACCTTTGGGTGAACCCGGCAGGTTCACAATCAGCACCTGACCGCGCGTCCCCGCCGTGGCTCGCGAAAGCGCCGCCATGGGCGTCAGGCGAGCGCCGCGCGCGCGCATCAGTTCGCCGAATCCGGGAATCTCTTTGTGCAGTATCGCACGTGTAGCTTCCGGAGTGACATCCCGCGGGGCGACGCCTGTGCCGCCAGTGGTGAAGATCGCCGCCACCTGTCGGCTGTCCGCCAGTTCCGTCAAACGCCGTTCGATCAGTGCGCCATCGTCCGCAATGACTTCGGTGACCGGCACGGACCAGCCCAGTTGCTCAAGCCTCTGGCGCACGGCCGGGCCGGATACGTCCGCGCGGTTTCCGGCATGCACGCTATCGCTGATGGTAACGACGGCCGCCTGAATCATGATGCGAGTGTAGCGCAGCCGCCGGCCAGTAGTTGGTAGGCCCGCCGGGCTACGATCAGCTCTTCGTTGGTGGCCAGGGCCAGCACGGCCACAGGACCGCTGGATACCATGCGGTCGCCGCCGGCGTGTTCGTTCAACTCCGCATCGAGCGCGATCCCCAGAAATTCGAGGCGCGCGCAGCACGCCGCGCGCAGGCTGGCGGAGTTTTCGCCGATGCCGCCGGTGAAAGCCACGGCATCCAGCCCGCCCAACGCGGCGGCGTACGCGCCAATCGTTTTTCTGACCTGGTAGGCGAAGACCTCGATGGCTTCGCCGGCGCGGCCATTTCCCGCGGCGGCTTGTTCCAGATCGCGCAGATCGCCGCCGGCAATCCCGGAGAGGCCGGCCAGACCACCGCTCGTGGCAAGCTGCTCCCGCACCTGCGCGGGCGTCCAGCCGTGCCGCTCCATCATGAAGAGCACCGCGAATGCATCCAGATCGCCGTGGCGCGTCGCATTCTCCAAGCCGGATTGCGGCGAAAATCCCATGGTGGTGTCGATGGACCGGCCCCGGTCGATCGCGCACATCGACGAACTGCCGCCTAAATGGCAACTGATCAGCCGCGTCTGGCGGCCCAGCAATTCCGCGCAGCGTTCCGCCACGTATTGGTGCGAGGCGCCGTGAAATCCGTACTTCCGCACGCCCTCCGCGCGCCACTCGGAGGGTACCCCGTAGAGATACGCACGGGCCGGCATACCGGCATGGAACGCAGTCTCGAAAGCCGCCACCAACGGTACGTCCGGCATGTTTTCGCGGAAGGCCCGCATGGCGGCCAGGTAGATCGCGTTGTGCGCCGGCGCCGCGGGCAGGAACTCTTCAAGCGCGCGCAGCACCTGGTCGTCAACCGCGAACGTGCCGCAAAATTGCGGTCCGGCGTGTACCGCTTTGAAAACCACCGCATCCACCCGCACGCCCGCCGATTCAATTTGCCGGATGGCTTCGCCGTAATCCCGCACGCGCTCCGCGCGGCCGCGGCTCAGCACCGTTTCCGAGGGCATTTCCAGAATCTGGTACTTGAGCGAAGTCGAGCCCAGATTCGGAACCAGCAGGTTCATTTGATGCCGTGATACTGAGTGCGAATGGCCAGCAGATTCTTGTTGGCCTGCGCCTGATACGAACTCTTCACCGCTGCGCAGGCTTTGAAGAAATTGTAGGCATCCTGGGCTTTTTCCATCTTGTAGTTGGCCAGGCCCAGAAAAAAGAGAACTTCGGGCTTCGTGGGAGTGCCGTCTTCCACCAGCGGCAGCGCCTTGCGCAATTCCTGATCTGCCGGCGCCAGCTTCCCTTCGTTGAAATACTGTTCGCCGTTCACGGAATACGCAAATACCAGAATGGCGTTCTTGCGCTTGGTCCAATCGGCATCGGCCACACCCTCGGGCTTGGGCCTGGACCCTACCAGTTCCTCGAGTTTGGCGCTATAGGCGTGCACCTTGTCACGATCTTTCTTTTTGGCGGCATCCTGCGTGAGAACCAGCAGCATGTCTTCGCTCGGACTGCCGGTGGCCGCGACCTGCTGCGCAAGCGCCACCGCTTTATCCGTTTGGCCGGATTTCTGATACGCGACGAACAGCGTGTCGGCCGCTTTGGCCAGGTACTCGCTCTTCGGATTGCGCTGTTGCAGTGACTCAATCAGCGCGGCCTGCTTCTTCGGATCCGCAGTGGTGAGCGCCGTGGCGTACAGCGAATATTCAGTGTAGGTGTTCACCTGGCGAGCGTAATCCACGCGCGCCTTCCAGTTTTCGACCTCGTCGGCCGCGGTAGGTTGGGGCGAGGCGATCACCTTCTGGGCGAGTTCCGAGGTCTTGGCAGACCACTTCAATACCAGGTCGGGATCCTTTTTCAACTCCGCCGCCTTGAGGCTCTGCTGGGCGACCTCCACACATTCGGGAGGGATCGCGGCCAGTTTCTCGGCCACGGCCACGGCTTTGTCGCCGTCATTGGCCTTGACGTAGGCGATCAGCAGTTGCTCATAAATCCAACCAGCCGCCTCGTGCTGCGGATACTGGGCGACAAATTCCTCCTGGAGGGCCTGCTTCTTGGCAGCATCCTCCTCTAGTCCCGCCTTTTGGAGCAATTGCCCTTCCGGCGTGGTCGTATTCATCTCCGCGAGCTTGTGACACTGCGTCCAGGCAGGCGCAGCCGCGAACATCAAGGCGAAAAGGGTGGCGAAAGATCTCATGCGTACCTCTCCTCGTTGCGGAATCTTATCATAATTCCGCGCTGTATATTACAACCTGTCAGAATCTAAGCAGGCCTGGAGGGCGGGCTTTAGCCGGCGCGGGGCTTCAGCCCCGCATCACACAATTTGTGCGATGCTGAAGAAATGGCCCGCGCGGTAGCGCAATACGTCTTCGCCGCGCTGCTGGCGTTGCTCTCAACACCGGCCGCCGTGCCGTCCGTACGCGTCGTCTCCGCCATCGAAATTGTGTGGTGTGCGGAAGCTGAGCATCAAGCGCCCGCCGAAGCCGTCCGCATCAAGCCAGATCATCCGGTCACCCGGTTTCAACCGGCCTACGCGTCGCGAGCCCTTCGCGCACCAGACATTTCCGCCCTATTCCAGCGGCCGCCGCCCCCAGCCTCTAGCTGCTCGTAACTACCAGGTAATCCCAAGCTACGAAAAGGAGAGGACCAGTGTCTTTAAGAAATTTACTACGTCTCCGGCATCGTGAGCCGGAGAAACAACTACGGGCCATCAACCGGCGGCGGCAAGAGCTGTCCGGCTTAACTGACGTTCAACTCAAGTCCGCCGCCACCGGCGGGCGCCGCGAAGCCGACATTATCGAGACGTTTGCGCTGGCAGCGGTCATCGCCGCCCGCGTGCTCGGCATGCAGATGTTCGACGTGCAGATTCTGGGCGCACTGGCGCTGACACGCGGGCATATCGTGGAGATGCAGACCGGCGAGGGCAAAACGCTGGCAGCGGTGCCGGCCGCCATCTGGTATGCGCGTCATGGCCGCGGCACACACGTCCTGACCGCTAACGACTATCTGGCCCGCCGGGATGCGGCCTGGATGGGCGAGATCTACCGCTGGTTCGGACTTTCCGTAGGCCATATCGCGCAAGACATGCCCGTTCCGCAGCGCCTCGCCGCGTACCTGTGCGATGTCACTTACGCCACTGCCAACGAGGTCGGCTTCGACTACCTGCGCGACGGGCTGGCGCGCAGCGCCGCGGAATTGGTCCAGCGGCCATTTGCATTTGCGATCATCGACGAGGCGGATTCTATTCTGATCGACGAAGCCCGCATCCCCCTGGTCATCGCCGGCGGCGTCGCCGAAGATGCGCTGCTGGCCCAACGCGCCGACGCGGTGGTGGCCGGCCTGGCGCCGCACATCTATTTCACGCTGGACGAATATGCGCGCAATGCGCAGTTGACCGATGCCGGCATCGAAAGTGTGGAGCGGTCCCTCGGGTGCGGAAACCTCTTCGACGCGCACAACCTCGGCGTCCTGACGGCGGTCGAAGATGCCCTGCATGCGCATGCGTTGCTCCGGCGCGATGTGGATTACGTGGTCAAGCAGGGCGCCATCGAATTAGTGGACGAGTTCAAAGGGCGCATCGCGCAGAACCGCCGATGGCCGGCAGGTCTGCAGACGGCCGTGGAGGCGAAGGAACGCCTGCGGCTGAAGGCCCAGGGACACATCCTCGGTTCGATTACAGTGCAGAGTCTCGCCGGAATGTATGAACGCATCGGCGGCATGACCGGCACGGCCGCCACACAGGCGGACGAATTCCGCAAAGTCTACAACCTGCCGGTGACGGTGATCCCGACGAACCGGCCGGTAATCCGCCAGGATCTTCCCGATATCGTTTTTGCCGATCAGGAATCGCGGAACCGCGCGTTGGTGCGCGAAATTCAAACGATCCAT
This sequence comes from Bryobacterales bacterium, assembly GCA_963818855.1. GTDB lineage: Bacteria > Acidobacteriota > Terriglobia > Bryobacterales > Bryobacteraceae > Bog-159. Next base: position 473,986 of record CAWFUH010000006.1, read on the forward strand.
GAGACCGGCCGCCCCATTCTGGTGGGTACGGCAAGCGTAGAGGAGTCGGAGCGGCTGAGCCGGCATCTGCACTCGGCCGGCATCGCGCATGCCGTACTCAACGCGCGTAACGATGCGGCGGAAGCGCCGATTATCGCCCAGGCCGGCGCCCTGGGAGCAGTGACAGTCTCTACTAACATGGCGGGACGCGGCACCGACATTCTGCTGGGTGGGAATCCACCGGCAGACCGCAACAAGGTGGTCGAACTCGGCGGTCTGTATGTTATCGGCACTACCCGCCACGAAGCCAGGCGAATTGACAACCAACTGCGCGGCCGCGCCGGCAGGCAGGGGGATCCGGGCACCTCTCGCTTCCTGATCAGCCTTGACGACGACCTGCTGGTGCGTTTCGGGATTCGTGACAACCAGGATATAGAAAGCGTGCAACGCACCGCGGAAGGACAGAATCTGGAGATTCGAAGAACGCTCTGGAAGTACGATTGTGCCGTCGAACATCATCGCCGCGAAGTTTACCAACTGCGGCGTGAGATCCTGCTTTCGCCGGACTGGAGCCTGCGTGAACTGGCACCAGAAGAGCAATTTGGAGAACTCATCCAAGCTGCCGGCCGCCACGTGGCGCTAGCTATCCTGGACGATCTCTGGGCCGATTACCTTGCCAATGTTGCCGAATTGAAAGGCGGCATTCATTGGGCATCCTGGACCGGCAGCGACCCGCTCTACAAATTTCTTACCGGCGAGCGGGAAATCTATGCGGACTTCGAGCGTCGGCTCCCGGAAGAGATAGTCGAGGAGTTGAAGACAGCCGAGATCCGTGATGGTGCCATCCATTTCCGGAAAGGAGAGCGGCTGGAACGCGGAGCGACGTGGACTTACATCTCGACCGATCAGCCCTTCGGAACCTACTTCGAGCGGGTCAAGAAAGGACTCCGACGACGCTTTTAGTGGCCAGACAGTGGGCAGGCCATCTGGCGGTATGCCCTCCGGGCCCGGCCTCGCAGGCCGCCTCAACCGCAGCCTTCTCGCAGCCACTAGGTTCAAAGTATAACTCGCTAGTGAACTAACGAGACCGCCGTCCCGCGAAGCCGGCGCGGTCGAGTTGCGATTGTCGGCTCGTGGTCGGCCACTGCGTCAGCATCGATCTCCACGCGGACGAACATGGCCCCAAATCGACTACTCGCCCTTCGCCGCGCGGCGGTGCAGAGCCGTATCGGTCACGTGCTGGTACTTGACGACTTTGCCGGCGTGGTTGAAGAACCAGAGGTGGCCTTCATATGAAAACTTGTATTGCTTCCCGCTCGCGACGTGAGTTGCATCGATCGCGATTAGCGCGAAGACTTTGTTGCCCTCCGCAAGAAAGTGTGCGGCTCGAAGCGTTGGAACGACAGGGGTGCCAGGCTCTCGAAAAACGCCGGGACGTTCGCGGCGCCGTGCCGCGGCTGCAGCCACGGCACGTCGGGCGTGAGGACTTCAACGTCCCACTCGACGTTCGGGTCAAGCTTGTCGATGATCGCCGGGATGTCTCCGCGGCCGAATGCATCGTAAATCTGTTTGACAGTATCGATGTTGCTCATGATTCCCTCATGATTCCTTCCTCTAAGCTTATCCCACCGATGAAGATGAGGATTGGAAAACGTAACACCGTGCATCCGGAAGCGACGCTCTCTTTGCCACTACGCGAATCGCCGACGCGCATGCCCGACGGTCGTGCCGCGGCCTTTCAAGCACCTAGCAGGCGCCTCGACCACTGCCTTGGTGCGCTCGATGGTGGCCGGGCTCATACCAGAGCAATCGCAAAGGGCGCCTGGCATATTCAACTTCTGTTAGCCAGCAGAAGCGGCCTGGAAACCAGTAGCTTGTAGCTTCGCGCCGGAATACCGGCTTGGCCGCTGGACTGAACCGCAGTCACGCAATGAGGAAGCCCCTCAAACTTGGAAACAACTACGCACTGTAACGCAAGCAGCCGGCCGCGAAAGCCGCCGTGCTACACTCCAATCGTGCAAGCAACCCGGCGTCGCCGGTCTTCACTCCGTCCAACCCAAATCACTCGTATCTCAAACAATCAACGGGAGATTCGCCACAAAAATTGGCTTCAATCGGCTGATTCTTCTCCCGAAACCCAAATCGCCCGTCAAGCGAAGCGACCGAGATCACAACCACCAGTCACCAGCCACTAACCACCAGCCACGGCGAGCGAGCTTCGCTCGCCCAGCCCTTGCATTTCCCAAACGTCTAAGCTAAACTCAAAAAAGTTGTATGTCGAGCGGTCCCACAAGCCGGTCCTTCTCCATCCCTAGTCTGTCCCGTCTCCCAATTCCGGTTATCATTATTAGCATCGTACTGGTCATCGTAGCCGGCCCCGCTTGAGGCCGCATCGGACGAGTTCCGAGGCCATCAGCGGGGCGAGCCAAGCCTGCTGATGGCCTTTTTGTTTTTAGTGAGCTTTTGTTGAGGAATATATGTCGACTCTGATGAACGGCGCGAAAATGCTGCTGGAATGCCTGGCGCGCGAAGGCGTGGATTGCTTCTTCGGATATCCCGGCGGCGTCACACTGCCCTTCTACGACGCCCTCTACGACCACCACATCCGCCATGTGCTGGTCCGCCACGAAGAAAATGCCTGCTTCGCCGCCGAAGGTTACGCCCGCGCCACTGGCAGAGTAGGTGTCTGCTGTGCCACCTCCGGCCCCGGCGCCACCAACCTGGTCACCGGCCTGGTCGATGCCATGATGGATTCCATCCCCATCGTCGCCCTTACCGGACAAGTCACCAGTAAACTAATCGGCAGCGACGCTTTCCAGGAGGCCGACACCTTCGGCATCACCCGCTCCTGCACCAAGCACAACTATCTCGTCAAGAAACTCGAAGACCTGCCGCAGGTGGTTCACGAGGCGTTCTATATCGCCGCCAGCGGCCGCCCCGGGCCCGTGCTGGTCGATATCCCAAAGGATGTCTTCCAGGCCCAGGGTCACTATACTCCGGTCACCTCCATCCATCTGCCCGGTTACAAAGTCTTCACCGAAGGTCACACCGGCCAGATCCGCCGCGCCGCGCAACTCATGTCCGAGGCCGAGCGCCCCTTCGTATACGCGGGCGGCGGCATCATCGCGGCCAACGCATCCGCCGACCTGCGCGAAATGGTGGAACTCCTCGACGTGCCCGCGGTCCTCACCCTGATGGGTCTCGGCGCTTTGCCCTCCCATCATCCGAACTTCATCAGTATGACGGGCATGCACGGCAGCTACGCCGCCAACATGGGTATGACTCACTGCGATGTGCTCATCGCTCTGGGTGTGCGCTTCGATGACCGTGTCACCGGACGCCTGGCCGCTTTTGCGCCCCACGCCAAAGTCATCCACGTGGATATCGATCCCGCGGAAATCGGCAAGAACCGCGCCGCCGACGTTCCCATCGTCGGTGACGTGAAGCGCGTCCTCAGTCGCTTGAATAAGGTGCTCGCGGAATTGCCCGCGCGCGACTCCCGCCTGGCCGCCGCCCGCCAATCCTGGTGGTCCCAAATTCGCGGCTGGAAAGCTGAACATCCCCTCGTCCCCGTCACCTCCGATTCCGAAATCAAGCCGCAGCACCTGATGATGGAAATCGACCGGCTCTCCGACGGAGAAGCCATCGTTGCCTCCGACGTCGGCCAGCACCAGATGTGGGCCGCGCAGTTGATTCGCTTCAACGCGCCGCGCCTCTGGATCAATTCCGGCGGCCTCGGCGCCATGGGTTTCGGCCTGCCATCGGCCATCGGCGCGCAGTTCGCCCGTCCCGATAAGCTGGTCTTCGCGCTGGTCGGCGATGGCGGATTCCAGATGTCCATCCCGGAACTGTCCACCATCGCCAGTCACGGCCTACCTATCAAAATCGTGGTCATGAACAACGGCTATCTCGGCATGGTCCGCCAGTGGCAGGAACTGTTCTATAACAATCGCCTGAGCTCGGTGGAACTCGATTGCTTCCCCGATGCGGAGAAACTCGCCGCGGCCTACGGCTTCAAAGGCCGCACCATCGACAAACCGTGGGAACTCGCCTCCGCCCTGGAAGAAGCCGTCCGCGAACCGGGCCCGTATCTGCTCAACGTCAAGGTAACGCCGTTCGAAAACGTCTATCCCATGGTGCCGGCCGGCGGCGCTATCAACGAAATGGTGTTAGCGCCGCCTCAACCGGTCGCCGTGCCTAAGTAGAATCTTACCGGATCACCTTATGTTGCAGATCATATCCTTGTTAGTTGAGAATAAGCCGGGCGCTCTCATGCGTATCACTGGCTTACTCAGTGCGCGCGGTTATAACATTGAAAGTCTGACCGTCGCCCGCACCCTCGATCCCGAACTCTCCCGCATGACCATCGTGGTCGATGTGGATGATACCCTCCGCCAGCAGGTCATCAAGCAAATGAATAAGCTGGTGAACGTGCTGCAGGCCGTGGATCTTACGGAATCGCCCGCCGTGCGCCGGGAAATGGTCCTGGTGCGGGTGCGCACCGTACAGGAAACGCGCACTGCCGTGCTTAAAGAGGCCGAAATATTCGGCGCGCGCGTAGTGGACTCCTCCACTGAAGGCTTCGCCCTCGAAGCCACCGGCGACCCCGAAAAATTGGATGAATTCATCGACGTCATGCGTAGCTACGGAGACATCGAAATTACCCGCTCCGGAGCCGTGGCCGTGTCGCTGGAAGTCAAAAAGCTAAAATTGCAGCCCCCAGTCCTAACGGAGGCAAGATAGTACCTCTTTGTGGGGCAGGCTCCCAGCCTGCCGGAACTAGAACAAACCGGAGCCTGGAAAGAATGGCCAGATGTTCATAAAAAAAGTGGGGCAGGCGTCCACGCCTGCGGCGGGTCTCCAGACCCGCCTCTCCCCCCAAGTCAGGAGTTCCTAAATGGCGAAACGCTATTACGAAAAAGACGATAAACCCGCCCTTCTCCAAAACAAAACCGTAGCCATAATCGGCTACGGCAGCCAAGGTCACGCCCACGCCCTGAACCTCCGCGATTCCGGCGTCTCCGTAATCGTAGGTCTCTATCCCGAGAGTAAGTCCAGAGCCAAAGCCGAAGCCGCCGGTCTTAAGGTCGCCTCCACATCCGAAGCCGCCAAAGCCGCCGATGTGACTATGATCCTGGTCTCCGACCACATCCAGGGTGACCTGTATAACAAAGATATCGCCCCGCATTTGACCGCCGGCAAAACGTTGATGTTCGCCCACGGATTCAACATCCACTTCGGCCAGATCAAGCCGCCCGCAAACGTCGATGTCTCCATGGTCGCGCCCAAAGCGCCCGGCCACCGCGTCCGCGAGCTCTTCACCGAAGGCGTAGGCGTGCCGTCGCTCGTTGCCGTGCACCAGGATGCCTCCGGTCACGCGCTCGAAACCGCGCTGGCCTATGCAGGCGCGCTGGGAAGCCTCAAAGCCGGAGTGATCGAAACTACTTTCAAAGAGGAGACCGAAAGCGACCTCTTCGGCGAACAAGCCGTCTTGTGCGGCGGCGCATCCGAACTCATCCGCGCCGGCTTTGAAACCCTCGTGGAGGCCGGATATGCCCCGGAAATCGCCTACTTCGAGTGCCTGCACGAGCTCAAGCTCATCGTCGACCTGATCCAGGAAGGCGGCCTCGGCTATATGCGCTACTCCATCTCGGATACCGCCGAGTATGGCGACTACACCCGCGGCCCGCGCATCGTCGATAGCCACGTGCGCGCCGAAATGAAAAAAATCCTAAGCGAAATCCAGTCCGGAGAGTTCGCCCATCAGTGGATCGACGAAAACAAAACCGGCCGCCATAACTTCCTGGCCATGCGCGAAAAGGCCCAAAATCAACCCATCGAAAAGATAGGAGCCGACCTCCGCTCCATGATGACCTTCCTGAAAAAACGTGGGCGAGGCTCTCAGCCTGCAGCGGCGGCCTCAAAGGCCGCCCCTTCCGACTTATGAAAATCTTCACCTTCGATACCACCCTGCGCGACGGAACCCAAGGCGAATCCGTCTCCTTCTCCGTCGACGACAAACTCCTGATCGCCCAAAAACTCGACGAGTTGGGCATCGACTATATCGAAGGAGGTTGGCCCGGCTCCAACCCCAAAGACAAAGACTTCTTCGCCCGCGCCGAAACCGAACTGCATCTCAAACACGCCAAGCTGACCGCCTTCGGCGCCACCCGCTTCGCCCGCCACACCGTAGAAGAAGATCGCAGCGTGCAGTCGCTATTAGCCGCCGGCACACCCGTAGTCTCCATCTTCGGTAAAAGCTGGGATCTGCACACTACGCGAGCGTTAGGCATTACCGAGGAACAGAATCTTGCCCTAATCGGCGAAACGGTAGCCTATCTCACCCGGCACGGGAAAGAAGTGGTCTACGATGCCGAGCATTTCTTCGACGGCTACAATTCCGACCCCGCCTTCGCCCTTCGCACCCTGGAAGCCGCCCAGAAGGCCGGCGCAAGCGTGCTCTGCCTCTGCGATACCAACGGCGGCACGATCACCGGACGGCTCGTCGAAATCGTCGCTGAAGTGCGCAAACGCTTCGACGGCATACTTGGCATCCACACACATAACGATTCCGACCTGGCAGTAGCCAACACGCTAGCCGCCGTGGAAGCCGGCGCTACCCACGTGCAAGGTTGCATCAACGGCTACGGCGAACGCTGCGGTAACGCCAATCTCTGCTCCATCATCGCTAACCTGGAATTGAAGCTCGGTCACACGGCCATCGGCCAGGACAAGCTCATCTCTCTCTCTAACGTGGCGCGTTTCGTCGCCGAGCTGGCCAATCTGCCGCTGCCCAACAATCAGCCCTTTGTAGGGCATAGTGCTTTTGCACACAAAGGTGGCGTGCACGTGTCCGCCGTATTGAAGGAGTCCACCACGTATGAGCACGTCACGCCCGAGGCGGTAGGCAACCGCCAGCGCGTTCTGATCAGCGATCTCTCTGGCCGCGGCAATATCTTGTATAAGTTGAAGCAGCATGGCCTGGCCGGCCGGCTCGACGAAGATGCCCGCCGCGAGTTGCTCGAGCGCATCAAGCACATGGAATTTGAAGGCTACGAACTCGAAGCCGCCGAAGGTACCTTCGAACTGCTGGTGCGCGAGGCGCTCTATCCCGGCATGCAATTCTTCGAGGTGGAAAGTTACGAAGTGTCCACCAAATCTACGCCCACTAACGATTCGCGCACCACCGCCAACATCACCGTGCGCGCGCAGGATAGCGTATATTCCGCTACCGCTACCGGCAGCGGTCCGTTCCACGCGCTGCACCTGAGCCTGCGCAAATGCCTGTCGTCCATCTATCCGCAAATGGCCGAGGTGCGCCTCACCGACTATAAAGTCCGTGTGCTCGAGCCGCGTAAGGGCACAGCCGCTAAAGTGCGCGTGCTCATCGAGTGGTCGGACCACCGCAAAAGCTGGTCCACCGTCGGAGTCTCCGACAATGTCATCGTGGCGAGCTGGAACGCCCTCGTCGACGCCATCCGCCTGGAATTAATGCGCCTCACCGAGCAGGATGACTCCATCGAGAAAGCCGTCGAAGATTACTGCTGGGGTGTGTAATACCACCACTGGCGCCCGGTTGATTATTGTGTGTGGCCTGCCCGGCGCCGGTAAGACCACCCTCGCGAAGGCTTTGGAACGCCGGCACCGCGCCGTTCGGTTTTCTCCCGATGAATGGCTGGACGCGCTTTCTCTAGACGTTTACGACGAAGTAAGACGCGGAAAAATCGAGGCGCTGCAATGGCAACTTGCTCAGCAGTTCCTCGCGCTCGATCTCATCGTAATCATCGAATGGGGAACCTGGGCAAGGTCCGAGCGGGATGCCCTGCGGCTGGGAGCCCGCGCTCTGGGCGCCGCAGTTGAGTTGCACTATTGCTCTGCGCCTCCGGATGTCCTGTTCGAAAGGATACAGCGCCGGGGCATGGAGGATCCACCCATAGAACGAGCTGCATTGTATCGCTGGTGCGAGACATTCCAGGCGCCCACACCCGAAGAGATGGCCCTCTTCGATAGGCATCTTAACGACTGAAAACTTTTCCACCTCTCCGTCCCCAGCCAGTCTACAGACGTATACTAGAGATCAGGTTGACTTATGTTTCAATGCACCGTGCGAATCATAACTGTCGCGGCCTGTATCTTCATCGCGGCTAACTTGCAAGCATCCTCCTCCACCGCCTATGTCAGCGTTTGCTGCAACGCTCCCTCCACCGCGGGCGTTTTCAATGCATCCACACTTACCCAAGCGCGCTCGATTGTAACCGGATCTGGCGGCGATGGTCTCGCGCTCAGTCCCGACGGAACCAAGATGTTCGTCACCGTCGACCACAAACGTGAATTACAAGTCATCTCGACCGCCACAGGCACAATCCTCGCCACCGTGAAGGTGCCTATCTCCGTCTCCGGCGAGCCGCCGATCGAGGTCGCTATCAGCCCGGACGGTTCGCACGTGTATGTTTTCGTACCACAGGATATGCCGGCATCCCTCGTGCTCGCCGTCGATACCACCACCTATCTCGTGACACGATCCGCGACCCTCCCGTTCAACGAAAGCCTCGGTCCCCTTCTCATCTCACCCGACGGAACCCAGCTCTATCTTGAAGAGGGTCTGGTCAATGAATATATTCAGGTGATCGACACTGCCACCCTCAAGCCCGTGACCCAAATACCGGTCAACGAATCTCCGTCCGGAATTTGTGTCACACCCAGTGGGCTGATCCTCATGACCGACACGAGTAATGAGCTGCTGGTGATCAATCCCAAGACAGCCACTATCGTGAACCGGTTCTCGCTATCGAGCAGCACCCAGATCCTCACCGGTGTGGTAATTTCTTCGCCCGACAGTACCACTGCCTACATCGCCTTCGCCGGCAATTCCATCCTCGCCGTGAATATCTCAAACGGGGCTATTATTTACGAAGCCCCCGTCGGCTACCTCCCCAGCCAGTTTGCTATCTCGCCCGGCGGACAGTGGCTCTACTCCATCGATTACTCCAGCACTGCCGCTCTGAGCATCGCGGAGTTCAATACCCAGTCTCACAAGACGGTGGCCGCGGTCCGCCAACTCGGACCTCTAAGTAGCCTGGCGCTGACCCAGGATGGGAATACTCTCTATGTGCTGAATGCGGACGTCAGCGCCATCGTTCCGGTAGATGTCTCCACTCAGACGCCCGGCCCCGTCACTCTCGGCGGCATAGGGCTGAATTCGCTGGCGATCCCGCCCAACGGCGGCACCATCTGGGCATCGTCCTATGCGTTCGCGGCCGGCGGCGACATAGTCGTGCTCGATCCCGCAACTGGCCACTCAAATTTCTTCGTTGGTCCCACCGGTGGACTTAGTTTCGATCCCAGTGGATCGGTGCTCTACGTGGCGAATCCGGGCGAGATCGTCGCTCTCGACGTTTCATCGGGGAAGCAGATCAGCAAGCGCCTCGCGGGTAACCTGGAAAATATCGGTCAGGCGATCCCCTCTCCCGATGGTAAGAACATATACATCTCACTAACATTCGTATCCGGGGCTCCGCTCGGAAACGAGTTCCTTCCTCCGGGCGAGATCCTTGTATTAGACACATCCACCTTTAAGGTCACCTCGAAAATCAATATTCCGGATGGCCTGGGGGTCATCGCGTTAACGGCCGATGGGTCTACTCTGGTGTGTACGTCTAATAAGGGTCAGGTGCGTGTAATTAGCACGGCAACCAATACCATCACCGCTACCATTGACGTTACTCCTTCGAGCGGGGCTCTCGAAGGGTTAGCGCTTTCGAGCGACGGTTCGACTGCTTATATCACAGACGCGGAGAATAACCTGCTATTCGTGGCGAGCCTCGCCACAGATATGCAAACGGCAACCATACCGGTTGGAAAAGCTCCATTAACCGTGGCCATCACGCCCGACGGTTCCCAAGCGTGGGTATTAACGAATGAGGGCCTCGATATTGTGACGCTGGCTTCCAGCCAGGTCAGCGGTCCGGTACAGCTTCCCGGTACGCCTTCGGCAATTGTATTCGCGCCCTAGCCGCGTCGGTCTGCAAGCCCGTTCCGCGCCAACTGTTATTGTTGCGCCGCGTAATCGCGACCTCTCTCAGTTCGGCTGCGGCAAACCAGTCGATGACTTCTTCCTGTGTGTGGTAGAACGCCGTCGGCGCAGCCAGGTGGTCGAAAACGTTCCAGAAATTCTCGGCGAAAGAGTAAGTCGAGATCGAGCACAGATACTCCGCGTAAGGAAGCCGGCTCTTCCACGCGTCCAGGCCCCGGCGCTGTACCGGCCCATAGACTAGCTTGAGCGCCGCATATAAGGGAAGCGACAAGCAAAACGAGGCTAGACGAGTTACAAACTTGGGCAATCTCGATGTCAGATGGATTCGTACCGGATCGACGAATCTCTCGATCCAGAGATTGCCTTCCTTGCCGTAAACCCAGATCGATAGCCGGCCGCCCGGCGTAACATGCTTGGCCAATGCGAGAAATCCTTCCCGCGGTTCGGGCAGGTGATGGAGCACCCCGATGCTGTACACCAGGTCAAAAGGGCTGGCAAATGGCAGATGCAGGATGTCCGCTTGCACCACGTGTACGTTGGGCAAATGCCGGGTGTTCTGATAGGCAGCCTCCACCGCGTCGGATAGGTCGATCCCAATAACTTCCCGCGCTTGAAACCGAGCCGCCAGAAAGATGTGCCGCCCTTTGCCGCAACCCGCGTCTAAGACAATGCGATCCGCAAAGTCGGCCGGAGCCAGCGGCTCGATCCAATCCAGAAACTCCTCCCGGTCCGCATCCGTCAGTCTCGAATAGTGCGTCCACTCATAGCCGAAAGCCTCGGATGTGGCCTGCTTCGCCGCGGTCAGTTCTTTCGGCAGGAAACGCGGAATGCCTCTGGTTACCGGAAATGTAGCGCCGCACCCTGCACAGACCAGCGTGCCCTCCATCAACTCGCCATGCAACTCGCCATGGTCAGTCCTGTCTGCGTGAGCTGCGAAACTGGAATGGCATGTCGCGCACGACAGTAGCCGTACCAAGCCTTGTTTCACGACGTGGTTCTCCTCTCCGGTGTTGTAGCATACGCAGAATCCAATAGCACGATACTCCCGCGGTAACATGCTTCAACGCATGTCCGCCGATAATGTGACCGGCAGAGTAGATCGGTCTATCGAAGAGTTCAAATAATTTGGCCAGACCAAACAGGATAAATGCAACGAATAGATCGGTGGTGCGGGTATATCGCGGCGGAAACAACGCGATCATCATCGCGATAGGCAGTGCGGGGAAAAACTGTACGAATAAATAAAAGCGAAGATCGCCGTCGCCGGCATACCAGTAGAGCACGCTGGCTATTCCAAGCGCAATGAACGGCCATAACAGCCACAGCCCCGCTTTCACGCTGATCCGTTCTATAATTGCGGCGTCGAGCAGTGACATGAAGCAGAGTGTCATGGGGAGCAGGTCCCAGACTAGACGCGAATTCTGTGGGTCATAATGATAGTAAGCGGATCCAATTCCAGTAAGCGCGACGCCCGCAAAGAACACCAGATAGGGAATCCGTTCGCGGCTCTCCAGGAAGGACGTGCGCGCCGCCCGTCGGGTCAGGTAAACGATTCCCATCACCCCCGCGAGAACAAAGGGGGCGTTGGAGATCACGTCTAAGCCATGCGGGACTCCCCAAACCGTCCGTTGATCCGCGAAGCGATGGTAGTCCCATCCCAGCGGTACCGGCCGCGCCAGGCATAGCATGGCGAAGAAAGTCAGCGCCACCCCAGCCACCAGCTTCACCCGCATCGGGCGATTCCATCCCCGCAGAGTCCGCAATTCCCATTGCATGGTTATTTAGTTAGATCTGCAGGCTGAACGACTCGCCCAGATACACGCGCTTCACATCCGCATCGCGCGCCAGCGCTTCCGGACTCCCCGCGCGGAAGATCCGCCCGTTATCGATGATGTACGCGCGGTCAGTCACCGTCAGAGTCTCGCGCACATTATGGTCGGTCACCAGAATACCGATGCCATCCCGCTTCAGATCGAAGATGATGCGCTGCAGTTCCAGCACCTGGATGGGATCGATCCCGGAGAAGGGCTCGTCTAACAGCAAAAACTTGGGGTCGATCACCAGCGAGCGCGCAATCTCCACGCGCCGCCGCTCGCCGCCCGATAGCATATATCCCTGGCTGCGCCGCACCTTCTCGAGACCCAGTTGTTCGATCAGCCGGTCCAGTCTCTCGCGGCGTTCCCGGTTCCGCAGCGGCAGCGTTTCCAGAATCGCCATCAGGTTGTCTTCCACTGACAGCTTGCGGAACACCGAGGCTTCCTGCGGCAGGTAGCTGATGCCCTTGCTGGCGCGCTTATACATCGGCAGCGGCGTGATGTCTGTGTCGTCCACCAGAATGCAGCCGGAGTCGGGACTGATAAGCCCGACGATCATATAAAACGAAGTGGTCTTTCCCGCGCCGTTCGGGCCCAGCAAGCCGACCACTTCTCCCTGGTCGACGCTCACGGTGACGTCGTCCACCACCTTGCGCCCGCGATATGATTTGGAAATTTCCCTGGTTTCCAGTTTGCTCATTGAGGGTGTTTCTTGCGGATATGGCTGATGGCGGGCTTCGCATCCGATCCCTTCACGAGCAGCCGGTCGTCGTCGGAATAATAGGTCAACTCCAGGCCCCGCGTGTTCCCGCGGACGTTGTCGTTCATAGTAGGGTCGCCGCCCCGCAGGACGATCTTGTTCTCGTCCGTATAGTATTCGGCGTGGTCGCTCGATCCCGTCCTGGTGCGAATCGGGCCCTTCTGTACAATCTCGACGCCGCCATCGGCAAAAGCTTTCTGCAAGCGATTGTCTGCGCCCTCCTCGGCCAGCCAGGAACGCAGGTCGGCGGCTTTCATTTGCAGAGTGCCGCGGTCGAGCAGGACTCCGCCCGAATAATGCGCCAGCCGGTCTTGATCCGTATAGACCATATGCGGTGCGCGCACCAGCGTGAAGACCACTGGCCCCGCGTCTGCCTGGTCCGCGGGCTTCGCGGCCGCAACTGCCGGGTGCGCAGCTGCTGGCGCCGCATCGTCATCCGCCTTCTTCTCCTCGCGCGATTGCGTGATGACATGGCCGTCCGCGACGATCGAGCGCTTGTCGCGGTCGATCTCCACGTGGTCCGCCTGGATGCGGTTGACCCCCTGCCACAGCACGGCGTCGCCATCGTACTTAACCAACTTGGCGTGATTGGCTGAAGTCATAGTGCGCGCCACGGCCTGCATCGGCTCATCGCCGGAAAGCATGGCCGAGTCGCTCTTCTTCTTCGTCTGGTCCGGCAGGCGGCTGGTGTTGACGTGGCCTTCAGCGGTGAAGTTGCCGCTCTTCTCGTCCAGCACAATGTGGTCCCCAACCGTGTTTCCGGTGCTGTCCCACATGCGCGCGTGCTTATCCAGCGTGATGCGGTTTTCGGTTTGTTCCAGAATGCCGCGGTCCGCGCGCGCTTTGCGCTCGCCCGATTCATAGGAGAAATCGCCCCACTGTTCCATGCGCGCCAACTGGTTGGTTTTCGGGTCGAATGTGGCCGCAACATTCTTGCTCACCGTTGTCGTGACCGGGTGATTCTTGGTCTTCTCCTCGGCGGTCGGATCGCTCACCGTGCGGCAGTTTACGGAGGTGAATGACTGGATGCGGTTCTGCGCGGCATACACGATCCACATGCGGTCGCCGATGAACTTGCGGTGACGCTGCGCGGGCAGATTGGGCAGGAACTCCAGCTCGCTGGGCGCCTGCGTTTCCATGCTGGCGATTTCGCGCCCGCCCGGCTGCATTTTCATCTGGATGACATCACTGCGCATGATCCGCGTCTCGGCCGGATCGTGCCCCGGCGTGGCCAGCGGTTTGGATTCCAAAAAACCGTGGCCGGTAACCAGCGCCGTGCTCAACGTGCTCTCGCCGTTGTTCTCCGCGAATTGCAGGTCCACGCGGTCGCCGGTCGCGGTAATCTCAGAGCCTTCCGAATTCGACACCAGGCGCGCGTTCCCCTCGCCGGTGATCTTCTCCACTTCACCCGCATCGCCATAATCGACCGTGAGATGATCGGCTTCATATTGCAGCTTGCGGCTCGGGTAAGCATCGGTACCGTGCGCATTCTTGGCTTCCACGTGATGAATCTTGCTATCCTGCAGCGCGATGACCGTCTCACCCGCCTCCACGATGGTATTCTCGCGCGTCAATCGGGCCCACGGAAGCAGCCAGATGCCCGCCAGGTTCTCCCGATAAATAACCTGGCCGGCCTCGATCTTCATGTGCTTGGCATGCGGACCGGGGGGAAACCAATCCAGTTCCGCCTGGCTGTTGAGGAGCAGCTCCCGCGTGTTCGGATCGTACGATGCGCCTAACGCTTTTCCCGACCCATTTTCGAATCGGAAAGTGGCGGCGCGGTCCGTAGTCGCCTTGCCGGAACTGCTGTCGAACGCCACGCCCGAGGAGTGCACTGAAACCAGCGTGTGCTTGGGCTGGCCTTCGTTCGGCACGGCCAGCGTGATATCCACCTCGCCATCGGAATAAAGCCGCTTGTCGGATTGGTTGTATTCCGCATGCGCGCTGTGCACCAGGTTGTAAGTATCGGTATGCGTGGAAGGCAGGCGCAACTCCACCCGATCCAGTTCCACGTGGTTGGAATCCTTCGCCTGGCGCACGTCCTTGGCGGAAATTCGGCAAATGGTGTGGCTGTCCGGCGGCTCGGAAGTCTCGATATGCACCCAGTCTTGCGCCGCCGACATTAACTCGGGCGCCATCGACTGTGGTTTTTGCGGTGACTGCTCATGCAGTTCCCTCTTCTGGAGCCTGTAGGTCGCGGCCACGCCGCCCACAAGCATGATGATCGCCACCAGGATGAGCCAGCGCGTGCCTCGCATGGATGCTTCTATTGTAGCGCCGTGCCCAGTTCCTGAGCCGTCGCGTGTGGGGCAGGCGTCCACGCCTGCAGCGGGTCTCCAGACCCGCTACCTCACATTTTGCGCTGCGAAAAAGGCGGGTCCTGGGGAACCTGTGCTACCTTCGCGCGGTTGCAGCCGCGGCAGGTTTCGCCGCTTCCGGCGCACCCTCTGCTTTGGAGTCTTCCCCCTTCACCAGTCCCAGTAGCCGCCGCAATTCCAAATCAACGGCCTGCCGGATGTCGGCATTGTCCTTCAGAAACTGGCGCGCGTTCTCGCGGCCTTGCCCAATTCGATCGCCTTTGTAACTGAACCACGAGCCGCTCTTCTCAATCAGGTTTTGCGCTACACCGAGGTCCAGCAGATCGCCTTCCTTCGAAACGCCTTCGCCATAAATAATGTCGAATTCCGCCTCGCGGAACGGCGACGCCACTTTATTCTTCACCACCTTCACTTTGGTCCGATTTCCAACTACTGCATCGCCGTCCTTGATGGCCGCGATCCGCCGAATGTCCAGCCGTATCGTAGAGTAGAACTTCAAAGCGCGCCCGCCCGTGGTAGTCTCCGGATTTCCAAACATCACGCCGATCTTCTCGCGAATCTGGTTGATGAAAATCAGGCACGTCTTCGATCGCGAAACCACGCCCGTGAGCTTGCGCAGCGCCTGCGACATCAGCCGCGCCTGCACCCCCATGTGGCTGTCGCCCATCTCGCCATCCAGTTCGGCTTTGGGCACCAGAGCCGCCACCGAGTCCACCACCAGCACATCGATGGAGCCGGATGCGATCAGCGCACCGGTGATTTCGAGCGCCTGTTCGCCGTAGTCCGGCTGCGATACCAGCAGATTGTCCACGTCCACGCCCAGCTTGCGCGCGTACGACGGGTCCAGCGCGTGCTCCACGTCGATGAAAGCTGCCATGCCGCCCTTTTTCTGGGCTTCCGCGACCACCTGCAGGGCGATCGTGGTTTTGCCGGACGACTCCGGTCCATAGATCTCGTTGATGCGGCCGCGCGGAAATCCGCCCACGCCCAGCGCCGCATCGAGCGAGATCGATCCCGTCGAAATTACGGTTACAGGAACGATGGCATCCTTCGATCCCAGCCGCAGGATGGAGCCTTTGCCAAACTGTTTTTCAATCTGCCCGAGAGTGAGGTCTAATGCGCGGGCCCGTTCTTTGTCGTCCATGAAGGGAACTCCTTAGAAGTGGCGAAAGGAGATTATAGCAGTGTTTTAGCCAAAGCGAAAGTAAGGCGAAAATTGCGCCGAGCCGCGGTCCTTCGCTTTATTCTGCCCCTACGCCGGTAATCTTGAATACGACGCCGCCGTTTCTTGTCCCGCCGTAATAGGTCGTCCCGTAGAGGTTGCCTTCCGGGTCGCGAATCACACCGGCTTCGGGTGCCCCACCGTCGGCCCCGCCAGTGAAGCTCCAGAGCACCGTCTCAAAGCCCGTAGCGTCCAACTTGTACACCGTACCCCAATTTGCTGCGCCGCCAGAGTCAGTAGTCCCGAATAGGTTACCCGCTGCGTCGCGGATCAGGCCACCACCTGGAAGACTCCCGTCGGAGTCCGTCCCGAATGTATGCAGCACACTCAGGTGGCCCGTCGCATCCAATTTGAACACCACGCCCTCGTTTGCCGCGCCGCCGTTGATAGTCGTCCCGTAGAGGTTGCCGGTGGAGTCGCGGATCAGACTACTTGGATCGGCACCATCGGGTCGTCCGTTGAAGGTGTGTAGCACCGTCAGGTGGCCCGTCGTGTCGAGCTTGAACACCACGCCCGCGCCTGCTGCGCCGCCGCCGGCCGTACCGTAGATGTTACCTGCCGGATCGCGGATCACGCTTCCAGGATATGCGCCATCCGCCCCTCCGGTGAAGCTGTAGAGCACGGTCAGTTGGCTGGCCATATCGAGCCGGTAAACCACGCCGGCGCCTCCAGTTCCTCCGAGCTTCGTAGTCCCATAAAGGTTGCCTGCGGCATCACGGATCACTCCGCTGGATGGGTTCGCCCCGTCGCCTCCTCCCGTGAAGCTATACAACACAGCCAGACTGCCCGCGGCACCGAGCCGGTAAACCACACCGGCGCCTCCTGTTCCTCCGACCTCCGTAGTCCCGTAGAGATTCCCCGCCTCATCGCGGATCACACCGGCGTATGGTGTGCCCCCATCGGCCCCTCCCGTAAAGTTGTAAAGCACAGTATCAGGTCCGGTGGTATTTAGCGCGTACACCACGCCTGCGCCATATTTCCCTCCGGATGTAGTGGTTCCGAAGAGACCGGCAGAGTCGCCTATCACACCGGAATACAGCTCGTATCCGTCTGTCGCGGCAAAGCTGTGCAGCACGGTCAGGTGGCCAGCCGGATCCAACTTGTACACCACTCCGGCTTGCGCCGCGCCGCCCGAGTAAGTTGTCCCGTAGAGGGCGCCGGCCGAATCAAGGATCACGCCGGAGTATGGGTGCCCTCCATCCTCCCCTCCCGTGAAGGTATGTAGCACGGTCAGATCGCCCGTCGGATCCAGCTTGTAAACTGCGCCCTCCCCGCCCAAGTACGTGGTCCCGTATATGTTACCGGCCTGGTCGAGGATCACGCCGGCGTAAGGTTCCGACCCGGCCGCCCCGCCGCTGAAACTGTACAGCGCGGTATAACTGCCAGCCGAATCCAACTTGTACAGCACACCTGCCCCCGCCGGGCCGCCGAAGGCGGTCGTTCCATAAAGGTTGCCCGCCGAATCCGCAGCCACACCGCTCAAAGGGTTGCTCCCATCTGCTTTGCCTGTAAAGCTGTACAGTACAGTCTCATTGCCTGTCGTGTCCAGCATATACACGACGCCCGCATTCGCTGGGCCGCCGTAAGCGGTAGTTCCGTAGAGATTGCCGGTCGAGTCGAGAGTCACACCGGCGAAAGGGCTAGTCCCGCCGGCACCGGGCTTGAAACTGAACAGTACGGTCTCCTGGCCCGTCGCATCGACCTTGTACACAACGCCTTCAAATGATGCGCCGCCGGCAGAAGTGGTGCCGTAGAGGTTGCCGGCCGAGTCGAGAATCAAACCGGAGTACGGATTGCCCCCATCGGCGCCGCCCGTGAAGCTGTGTAGCAAGGTGTAGTTGCCGGCCGCATCCAGCTTGTACACCACGCCCCATCCGGCTTCGCCCCCATAACTTGTAGTCCCATACAGGTTGTCCGCTGGATCGCGGGCCAACGCACCGTAGGGGTAGCTTCCATCCGCGCCGTCCGTGAAGTTGTACAGAACCGTTTCACGGCCCATCGTATCCAGCTTGTATACGACGCCCCACCCT
Organism: Bryobacterales bacterium; assembly: GCA_963818855.1. Lineage (GTDB taxonomy): Bacteria > Acidobacteriota > Terriglobia > Bryobacterales > Bryobacteraceae > Bog-159. Next base: position 492,142 of record CAWFUH010000006.1, read on the forward strand.
GACGTGCCTCCGTTGCTGGTGGTACCGTACAGGTTGCCAGCCGGGTCGCGGATCACACCGCCGAACGGGTTCGCCCCACGCGGTGGAGTCGTGAAATCGTGCAGCACGATCTCGCTCACCTGCGCCCGCGAGATTCCAACGGCGCCCATGGCGAACACCAGCCACAACAGTCTGCTCCAGGGTTTAATCCAAGACACCGCCCTATTATGGGCCTGGATCAGGCAAGCGTCAAGTCTGCCTGTTCGCTCCCTGCCTGGCTCCCGTGGCGTCGCTTTAGGAGCGGCGGCCCAGCCGCGTTCCCGGCCTTGCTTCCGCCAACGCCACAGCGGTATCCTTTTCTAGTCCTGCCACATCATGGCCTAGGAGCTTTCCATGACCAAGACCGCTATCACCTTGTTCGCCGCCGCGCTCGGTTTCGCACTCTGCAACTCCTGCGCGCGAAGAGATTCCGGCCTCGCCGCCGGTCCCGATTTTCAGAAGAAATTCCAGGAGGCCTTAATAACCGCCAAACCGGGCGCCGTGATCGAACTGCCGGAGGGACGCCTGGATATGGACCGCGGCCTTTCGCTCTCCGTCGACAACGTGACCATACGCGGCCGGGGCATCGACAAAACCATCCTCTCGTTCAAGAACCAGAAGAGCGGCCCCGCCGGATTAACCGTGACCTCCAACGGCTTCACCATCCAAGACCTGGCCATTGAAGACACCAAAGGCGATGCCCTGAAAATCAACGGCGCCAACGGTGTTACCGTACAGCGCGTGCGCACCGAGTGGACTGGCGGACCGAGCGAAAAGAACGGCTCCTACGGCATCTATCCGGTGCAGTGCAAGAACGTGCTGATTGAAGAGTCGGCCTCCATCGGCGCTGCCGACGCCGGCATTTATGTGGGCCAGTCGAGCAATATTATCGTGCGCCGTAGCCGCGCCGAGGCCAACGTGGCCGGCATTGAGATTGAGAATTCGCAATTTGCCGACGTGTACGACAACAAAGCCACGCACAACACAGGCGGCATTCTGGTGTTCAACCTGCCCGATCTTCCGGTGAAGGGCGGCGGCAACACGCGCGTGTTCAACAACGAGATCGTCGAGAACAATACGCAGAACTTCGGCGCGAAGGGCAGTATGGTAGCTAAGGTTCCCACCGGCACTGGCGTGATCGTGCTGGCCACCAATCACGTGGAAGTTTTCAAGAACACCATCAAAGACAACAATACGACCAACATTTCCGTCATCAGTTACATGACCACGGGCAATCCCATGAACGACGCCAGCTACTATCCCTTTCCGGAAGCTATCTATGTCCACGACAACACGATTTCCGGCGGCGGAACGGCCCCCAGCGGCCAATATGCCGATGTGCTGGCGCCGGTGGTCGGCAAGCCCATGCCGGCCATTCTGTTTGACGGTATCGTGAATCCGCAAAAGCTGGCGGCCGGCAAGCGCCTGCCCGACGATCTGCGGATCTGCATCCAGAATAACGGCGACGCAAGCTTCATGAACTACGATGCGGGCGGGCTTTTCAAACACGTGAGCCGCGATCTGAAACCGTACAACTGTACACTCACGCCGCTATCCGCGGTCAATCTGCCGGCGGCAGCGCCAGCCACCCCGGCCGGAGGATATTGATGGAGGGCGGGCTTCAGCCCGCGCGGAGCTTCAGCCTCGCGGCCCTGTCCTGGCTGCTCCTGTTTACGGCCTGCGGCCAGCGAGCCGTCCGTCCGCACCTGGCCGAGCCCTTTCCCACAAACCTCTCGGCCTGGAAGCTCTTTATCGGGGATCAGGCGACGCTCAAGCCCAATACCGGCGTGGTACCTTACGATCTCAACACGCCGCTATTCTCCGATTACGCCACTAAGTACCGGTTTGTCTGGATGCCACCGGGAACCGCGGCTACTTATAACGACACAGATACTTTCGACTTTCCCACCGGTACGATCTTCTCCAAGACCTTCGCCTTTCCCGACGCCGATCAAGGCGGCCGGCAGCGCATCATCGAGACTCGGTTGCTGGTGAACAGCCGCTCCGGCTGGGTCACTTTGCCCTATGTCTGGAACAGGGAACAGAGCGAAGCGACTCTCGACATAGCCGCCGATCCAACCACCGTGCACTGGGTGCACCCATCCGGGAGGCGCTATAACATCGACTATGTAATCCCTAACACAAATCAGTGCAAAGGATGCCACGATCGATCCAAAGTAGTTACGCCGATCGGCCTGAAGGCGCGCAATCTGAATAAAGATTTCAATTATCCGGAGGGCCGCTTCAATCAACTTACTTATTGGACTAAGATCGGATATCTGAAGGGCGCGCCGCCGCCGGACCGTGCGCCGAAACTGGCTGTCTGGGACGATCCCGCCAGCGGTTCGCTGGACGCCCGCGCGCGCGCCTATCTGGAGATCAACTGTGCGCATTGCCATAATCCACGAGGACCCGCCAATACGACGGGACTTTACCTGTTAGCGGCGCAGACCGATCCTATGCGTCTGGGGCTCTGCAAAGTGCCGGTTTCGGCCGGACAAGGATCGGGCGACCTGTTGTTCGACGTGGTCGAAGGCAAGCCCGAGGAATCCATCCTGGTGCATCGCATGGAGTCGACCACTCCCAAGATCATGATGCCGGAGTTAGGTCGTACGATGGTTCACCAGGAGGGAGTTGCTCTTATTCGCCAATGGATCGCTTCGCTGCCGGGAAGTTGCACCGCGACTAACTCCGGTCACTTGTAATTCGTGGGGCGGAGCCAGATGAATCAGGTTTCCAGTGGGTTGCTCCACTTCAATCAGGGAAGCGCGCGAAATCGCGATCGTTGGTGCAGAGGACCGCGCCTAGGATGCTCCCTGCTGGTCGGCGCCAATACTCGGACGTTTGGCCGATCGAACCATCCTTGCACAATTTCCACCGCTGCGGCCGCTGTAAATGGCCGGCCGCGATCCGAGGATGCGTTGAGATCCGTGGGAAAGCCAGGATGGTCACCCACGGTTTGCGTCGATCAGTATCATTCTTGGAGCGGACCTTCCAGTTGTTCGATCAGTTCCTCCACATTGTCGTACGAAAACCCCGGAGGCAATCCCAGCGTACGCGCCCGCACTACAAATGGCTTGGGCTTCATGCGCGCCGGGGCGTTTAACCCCAGCCGCAGGTCGTAATTCACAGCCTCTTTGAGGGACGTACTGCTCTTGAGCATTTCCTCATCAAGCCTGGCCTTCACGTCATCATCGAGCGTCAGCGTAGTGCGCACATCATTGATGGTGCGGCAATGATAGAGTGGGTGTCAACCCGGCACCGGACTATAATATCTTTTTCCTATGCAATACACTCATCGTTCTCGCCTATTGGCCTGCCTCCTCGCCATCCCCGCTCTGCTGCTGGCGCAGCCGGCCAAACCGCCCAAGGTCCAGGGTCCCTGGATGGACAAATCGCTGCCGCCCGATAAACGCGCCGATCTTGTCATCGAGCAGATGACCCTCGCGGAGAAAATTCAACTCGTGCATGGCACGGGTTGGGGCGCTCTGCGGCCCGGTGCGCCCGTACCGCCGGGATCGAACGAAGGTGCGGGTTTTGTGCCCGGCATCGAACATCTGGGCATTCCGCCGGTCAACATGGCCGATTCCGCTGTGGGCGTGCGCATGGCCGCGGTCAGAGAGCCGCTATGCCACGCTGCTTCCCTCCACCCTCGGTGCGGCGGCCAGCTTCGATCCCGACGCGGCCTATCTATATGGTTCCGTCATCGGGCGCGAGCTCCGCGATCAGGGCTTCAACATGTCCATCGGCGGCGGTGTCGATCTGATCCGCGAACCGCGCAATGGACGCAATTTCGAGTACGCCGGCGAGGATCCCATACTGGCGGGCATCATGGTGGGTCAGCTTATGAAGGGCTTGCAGGCCCAACAGGTGATGGGCGACATCAAGCATTACGCGTTCAACGACCAGGAGACCGGGCGCAATATTCTGAACGTGATACTCGATAAGCGGTCCATGCGGGAGACCGATCTGCTGGCGTTCCAGATCGCCGTGAAGATCGCGCAGCCGGCGGGCGTGATGTGCGCCTATAACAAGGTGAACGGCGACTATTCCTGTGAGAACGACTATCTGCTGAACCAGGTACTGAAGAAGGAATGGGGCTTCCAGGGCTGGGTTCTCTCGGATTGGGGCGGCACGCATTCGACTACCAAAGCCGCACTGGCTGGACTCGATCAGGAAATGCCCGGCGACCGTTTCTTTGGCGCTCCGCTCGAAAAAGCCGTGGACAGCCGCGAAGTGCCTGAGGCGCGCCTCAATGATATGGTGCATCGGATTCTGCGCAGCATGTTCGCCTGCGGTGTGATCGACAACCCGCCGGTGCGCAGCGTGGTCGATCCTTTCCAGGGTCTGGAGGACGCTCAGCACATCGCGGAAGAATCGATCGTGCTGCTGAAGAACGAGAGCGGCCTGCTGCCGCTGAATGCGACCCGCGCGGAATCCATCGCGTTGATCGGATCGCATGCCGACGTCGGCGTTCTGTCCGGCGGAGGATCGGCACAGGTGGACCCGCCCGGTGGAGACGCCGTCACCCGTCACAAAGGCGTCGCCGGGTGGATGCAACCGGTCTGGTTCCCGTCATCGCCCCTGAAGTACATCCGCGCCCAGGCGCCGCAGGCGACAGTGCAATTCAACGATGGCACGGATATGGCTGCCGCCGCTAAACTGGCCAGGGACTCGCAGGTCGCCATCGTATTCGTCAACCAGTTCATGAGCGAAGGCCGGGACGCGGCGTCACTCACTCTGCCCGACAATCAGGACGCGCTGGTGAGTGCGGTGGCGGCGGCAAATCCGCGCACCATCGTCGTGATCGAAAGCGGCGGCCCGGTTGCCATGCCGTGGATCGAAAACGTGAAGGGCGTGATAGAAGCCTGGTATCCCGGGATTGGCGGCGCGCAGGCTCTGGCCGCCATCCTGTTTGGCGGCGTGAACCCTTCCGCGAAATTGCCGGTTACTTTCGCCCAAAGCGACGCGGATCTACCGCACCCGCAAGTGCCGGGCATCGATTTGAAGCCCGCCAACCGGCCTCCGCCCTTCGATGTGAATTATACCGAAGGCCTGCAGGTCGGTTATAAGTGGTTCGAAGCCGAGCACAAGCAGCCGTTGTTTCCCTTCGGATATGGCCTCTCCTACACCACGTTCACTTATTCGGATCTGGCCGCGGACGGCAACCATCGCACGGTCCGCTTTAACGTGAAGAACACCGGCAAGCGCGCGGGCACCGAGGTCGCGCAGGTTTACGTAATGCTGCCATCCGCGGCGGGCGAGCCGTTCAAACGCCTGGCGGCGTGGGAGCGGGTGCCGCTAAAGCCCGGTGAATCGAAGATGGTTACACTCCCTCTGGACCCGCTTTACCTTTCTATCTTCAATGCGCAGAAGGATAGCTGGGAACTGTTGGCTGGGGATTACAAAGCGTTCGTCGGGCCGTTAACTTCGGCATTCCAGGTCGCTCCATAGCCGCGCAACCACAGCCTGTAACGCCGCGGCTATATAATAAAGACAGCAGTCGAAGGTCTGACATGAAGACCGTGGCTGAACAACTCTCCGCGCAAGTCCGCGTAGGTGAACTCTACGAACAGTTGGATTCGAACCGCGTGCGCTGTTACGCCTGCGGCCACGCTTGTCCCATTCCTACCGGCTTCGCGGGAGTGTGCAAGGTGCGCTACAACCAGGGCGGCAAACTCTATGTGCCGTACGGTTATGTAAGCGCGCTGCACGCCGATCCCATCGAAAAGAAGCCCTTCTTTCACGCGCTGCCCGGAACGTGCGCGCTCAGTTTCGGCATGTTAGGTTGCGACCTGCACTGCGGATATTGCCAGAACTGGGTCACTTCCCAAGCACTGCGCGATTTTCGTTCGTCGCTCGATTTCACGCGCATCACCCCGCGCCAGATTGTGGAAGCCGCACGCGCGAACGGTGCGGCCAGCGTCATCAGTACTTACAATGAGCCGCTCATCACCAGCGAATGGGCCGTAGAGGTGTTTCGCGAGGCACGCGCGGTTGGACTGGTGACTGGCTTCGTCTCCAACGGCAACGCCACCCCGCAGGTACTCGAATATCTGCGCCCTTGGGTGGACCTGTATAAAGTGGATCTCAAGAGTTTCGATGACCGGCACTATCATGAGTTGGGTGGACGCCTCGCCCCCATTCTCGACTCCATCCGCCGCATACATGCGCTGGGCTTCTGGCTGGAGATCGTGACCCTGGTCATTCCGGGCTTCAATGATTCGCCGGCTGAATTGACTGCCATCGCCGAATTTCTGGCGGGAATTTCGCCGGACATCCCCTGGCACGTCACCGCATTTCACGAAGACTACAAAATGTTTGGGCAGGGCAATACGGGCCCGGCCGCGTTGCGGCTTGGGGCAGAGATCGGTCGCGCGGCGGGCCTGCGTTATGTGTACGCCGGCAACCTGCCGGGACAACTCGGCAATCTGGAAGACACGCATTGCGCGGGATGTGGCGCGGTGATGGTGGAACGCCGCGGATTCCGCGTTTTGAGCAACCGCCTTTCCCAAGACGGCCAGTGTTCCGCCTGCGGCGTGCGGATTCCCGGGGTCTGGTCGGGCGACCGTCTTCCAACGAGCGGAGCTGAAGCAGGCCAGTTCCTCTGGCCTACATGTGGATGAACTATGGGTGCAGTGCACGTTTCGCCGTACGGTGGCACGTGGTATCCGGACTGCCGTACGGATCTCGAGCTTCTGCTCGAAGACTTATTTGAATCCTCCACGCGCAGAACCGGCGATTTTCTGTTGGCGAACCCGCTCGGCTTCGTCGTCCCGCACGCCGGGTTGCAATATTCCGGCGCCGTAGCTGCCGCTGCGTACCGCTATATCCGCCGACAGCAACCGAGACGCGCCGTGATTCTCGGTTTTGCTCATCAGGGGGGCCCCGCGGGGATCGCGATTCCGGATATACATGAGTACCAAACTCCGCTAGGTGAGGCCGCTGTCGACCGTGACACTACGGAGCGGCTCGCAAAACAGCCTCCGTTCAAAATTATAGCCGAGGAAAGCATCTGCGATCACTCGGTGGAAATCCAATTGCCGCTGCTGCAGCATGCGTCGCCGCACACGCGCGTGGTGCCGCTGTTCGCCGGTCATCTGGATGCTCATGAGCGCGATCGAGCCGCCGAGACGCTGGCCGGCTTGTGTGGGCCGGATACGATTTTCCTGGTCAGCTCCGATCTGACGCATTACGGACGGGCGTTCGGTTATCAGCCCTTCCCGACGGATTCGAAAATATCCGCGCGGCTGGCCCATCTGGATCGCGAGGTGATGGACGCCGCGGCCAGCCTCGACCCGCGGTTCTTGCAGCATTTCCTCGATGCCAGCCATGCCACGGTCTGCGGCCGCGCGCCCATTGCCCTGTGGCTGCAGACGCTGGCATTCGTTGCGGGAGACGAGATCTTCCAGGAGACTTTGGATTACCAGACTTCCGGGGAGATCACGGGCGATTACGAGCATAGCGTGAGCTATGGCGCGCTGGGTTATTTCCCGGTGCAAGCGTTTTGGGTGGACGCCGCCGATCGCAGCCTCCTGCTCGAAAGCGCGCGCGAGACGATATGGCACCTGCGCGGAACTGGCGAGCACCGGCCCATTGCGCCGCGCCGCCTCACGCCGGCGCTCTCGCGAAAAGCGGCGGTCTTCGTGGGCTTGCATCAGGGCAAGCGTCTGTTGGGCTGCGTGGGCAACCGGCAGGGCTGTGAAACCTTAGCCGAGACCGTACCGGAGATGACCCTGCGCGCGGCCCTGGACGATCCCCGTTTTCCCACGGTGCTGGGTGTGGAGGGTGAGATCGACATCGAGATTTCCATTCTGTCGCCTATGAAGCCGATCGCCGACCCGCAGGTTTTTTGTATCGGCCTGCATGGCGCCACGCTCGATTGTGGCGGGCGGCAGGCGCTCCTGCTGCCGCAAGTGGCCGCAGGCCGTGACTGGCGCGCGGAACAGTTCCTCAGCGCGCTGTCCGTGAAAGCCGGATTGGGATCCAAGGGATATCAGGGCTCAGACGCACATTTGAGCGTATTTCAGGCGCAGGTGCTCTCGACGGAAACGGCGGTCAGGCAGCCGGCGGATTGAGCAGCAATTTCTTCTCGATCTCAAGCAGCCGGCGCTCCATGATGTCCATCCGCATCTTCACCGCTTGAATGCTGTTTCCGGTGTTCGCTTCGATCTCGCGGAACTGGACTTGTACTTGACTCTGCCATGGCAGGAAGGCTTTGAGCAATTCTGTTTGCACGTCGCGTATCTGTTCGGAAAGACGCTCTTCGGTTGCCTTCAGGCGGTCGTCAAGGCGCGCTTCGATGCGTTCCTCAAGCTCTCGCATTTCCGTGTTCATACGCCCTTCCAGATCTCGCAGATCTTTCTTCGTGGCGGGCGCATCCTCATCGGCCATGGCATTCCGATTATACCAAGCCCCTTGCCCGCTGACTTGACATTGACCCCACCGGCCCGGTTATGAGAGACTCCCAACGTGCCAACCCTCTTCCAAAATGCGCGCGTCTTCGACGGCGATTCTGCGGCCCTGCTCGAAAATCGCGACGTCCTGGTCACTGACGGCGTGATCGGCAAAATCTCTCCCAGCACCATCGGAACGCCTCAGCCATTAAACGAATCCCTGGACGTAGTCGATTGCACCGGCCGCGTGCTGATGCCTGGCCTGATCGACGCGCATGTCCACGTCTACGCCGCCGGGTTGAACCTGACGCGCGTGGCGCAGTCGCCTTTTTCCTACCTGGCGCATTTCGCAGCGCACTTCATGCGCGCCAGCCTCGACCGCGGATTCACCACTTTGCGCGACGTGGGCGGCGCCGATGTGGGCCTGGCATCCGCCCTGAGGGACGGCCTGCTCCAAGGCGTGCCCCGGCTGTTCTACGGCGGCCGCGGCATCAGTCAAACCGGTGGCCATGGCGACTTCCGCCCCGGCGAGTTCACTTGCGCCTGCCATCTCGATACGCTCACCGTAATAGCCGATGGCGTCGATGAGGTGCGCCGTGCCGTGCGTGAAGAGTTGCGGCGCGGGGCATCGCACATCAAGTTGATGGCATCCGGCGGCATTGCGTCGCCCACCGATCCGCTTGAATGCTGCCAGTACTCGGAAGACGAAATTCGCGCCGCGGTCGACGAGGCCGCGCGCGCGGGCTCCTATGTCGCTACGCATTGCCATCCGGCGGAAGCGATCCGCCGGTCGGTGGCGCTGGGCGTGCGCTCCATCGAACATGCCACATTGATCGACCGCGAGACAGCCGAATTCACGGCCGAGCGCGGCGCATTCGCCGTGCCCACCATGGCCACCCTCGCCGCCTTGGCTGAGGAGGGCGAACAGCTCGGCTTTCCCGCAGCCAGCATGCAGAAACTGCGCCGCATCGGCGATCGCGCCGTGGCCGGCCTCGAGATCATGAAACGCGCCGGTGTGAAAATGGGTCTGGGAACCGATCTGCTCGGCGCGCAGCACGTCCGCCAATCGACCGAGTTCACGCTGCGCGCGCAGGTGCTGCCGGCCATCGATATTCTGCGCTCCGCGTGCGCGGTCAACGCGGAGTTATTGGGCCAGTCCGGCCGTTTGGGAACCATCCGCGAAGGCGCGGCTGCCGATCTGCTACTGGTGGACGGCAACCCTTTGCAAGACATTTCGCTTCTGGCATCTAACGGACAGCGTCTCGTGGCCATTATGAAGGATGGCCAATTTTACAAGCGCCCCCAATAACCAACCCGCGAGCGGCAACGTCCAATCCCAAGCTCCTGGAGGTCCCTATGACCGGTTTTTCCGGCGACCTGCGCATCGCCATCCGCACACTGGCCAAACGGCCGGGCTTCGTGCTGGTGATCGTACTCACGCTGGCGTTGGGCGTCGGCGCCAACACCGCCATCTTCGGCGTAGTGAACTCTTATCTGCTGCGGCCGCTGCCATTTCCCGATGCGGACCGGCTGGTCGCGTTGGAGGACCATCAGCCGCCCGACGATTTAACCCCTGCGTCGCTTCCTGAGTTCGAAGACTGGCGCACGGGCAATCAGGTATTTGATTTCGTGGCCGCACGGTTCGTACGCAACCTCAATCTGATTGGCCGCCACGATCCCGCCCGCGTGCGCGCCGCGCTGGTGAGCCAGGATTTCTTTCCAATGTTGGGAATCCATCCTGTGTTGGGCCGCACCTTCATGGTCGCCGAACATAAGGCGGGCGCGCCGGCCGTGGCCGTCATCAGCACGGACCTGTGGCAGCACGAATTCGGCGCCGATCTCCATGCCATCGGCCAGTCCATCACGCTCGACCGGACCGCCTACACGGTGGTCGGGATTGTGAGCGAGCAGCAGCTTCGATTCGGCTCGCCGAGGGCCACCGACCTATGGGTTCCCCTGGAGCGCGACCCGCCTTGGCGCCAGCGCGGTGTGCACTTTCTGACCGTGATCGCCAGGCTGAAGCCGGGCGTCACACTCGCGCGGGCGCAGCAAAACCTGAAGGTTCTGGCCAGGCAACTGGACGCGCAAAACAAGACCGGCCACGGTATCGTGGCCATGCCGCTGCAGGCGAATCTGTTCGGCCAGACGCGCGCCAGCCTGCTGATCCTGCTGAGCGCGGCCGGGCTCCTGCTGGTGATCGCTTGCGCCAACGTCGCCAACATCCTGCTGGCGCGCGCTTCGTCACGCGGCAAGGAATTTGCCCTGCGCGCCGCTTTGGGCGCGGGACGCTGGAGACTGATCCGGCAGACGCTGGCGGAGAGCTTTCTGCTGACGGGCAGCGGAGACGTCGCGGGATTTCTGTTGGCCTTATGGGCAGCGGCGCTGATCCGTGAGAACTGGCCTGCCGGCATTCCGCGCCCGGCCACGTTCGACTCGGACTGGAGGGTATTCGCCTTTCTGCTGGGTGTGGCGGTGATTTCGGCGATCCTGTTCGGGCTGGCCCCCGCGTTGCAGATCTCGACATCGTCGCTGCAGGAATCCCTGAAAGAGGGTTGGAGCCAGGTGAGCGGCGCGGGTTCGCGCAGCGGCCTGCGGGCGGGGCTGGCGGCGGCCGAAGTGGCGGTGGCCTCGGTCCTGTTGATCGGTGCGGGACTGCTCATCGAGAGCCTCTGGCGCGTCATGCAGGTCGACCCCGGATTCCACGCCGAGAATGTGCTCACCATGAGCATTTCGCTGCCCCCGCCAAGTATAAAGAGGACCGCCAGTTGATTGCGTTCTACGACGACCTCATGCAAAGGCTGCGCTACCTGCCGCGGACCGTGGCGGCCGGCGCGATCGTCAACCTGCCGCTGGGCGCCGGCGGTATGAATGGCGGCTTCGCCGTCCAGGGAGTGACCTTCCCGCCCAACCAGGAACCTTTGGCCGAAAAGTACATCATCACGCCGGACTACTTCCACGCCATGGGAGTGCGCCTGCTGCGCGGGCGGTTCTTCACCGAACAGGATGGCCGCGGCGGCGCCAATGTCATCATCGTCGGGGAATCGGTGGCCAGAAAATTCTGGCCCAAACAGAATCCCATCGGCAAGCGCGTCGACATGCAGCTTGGCGATCGCAAGGGCTGGCAGGAAATTGTGGGCGTAGTGCCGGACGTGAGAAAAGACGGCCTGGATATGGCTGCCGGCTTCGAACTCTATGTGCCCTTCGTACAAGTGCCCACCGATGGCATGGATTTGACTATCCGTTCCACTGCCGATCCGGGCACGCTCGCGGCGGCGGTGCGCGCGCAGGTGCTGGCCATCGATCGCGAACAGCCCGTCTACGGAATCCGTACCATGCAGCAGGTGGTCGCCGATTCGCTCTCCGGCAGGCGCATGTCACAGGGCTGCTGGCCGCATTCGCAGGCTTGGCGCTGCTGTTGGCGTCGATCGGCATCTACGGCGTGGTCTCGTACTGGGTGTCGCAGCGGACGCGCGAGATGGGTATTCGCGCAGCGCTGGGCGCGGACCCCGCTACGGTCGTGCGGCTCGTGCTGGGACGCGGCCTGCTGGTAACAGGCGTGGGCATCGTGGCGGGGCTGCTGGCGTCGCTGGCACTTTCACGATTTCTGACAAGCCTGCTGTTCGCAGTGAAGCCCCACGATGTGCGCATCATGGCGGCGGTTCCGCTGGTGCTTGGCGCGGTGGCGCTGGCGGCGTGCCTGCTCCCGGCGCTGCGCGCCGCGCGCGGAAGCTTGGAGGGCAGGCTTTAGGCTTCAGCCCCGCTGCAGCGAGCCTCAGTCACCGCCGCTTCAAGGCTTCCAATTCTTCCAAAGTGCGCGGCCAATCCTTGCCCAGCAGACGCGACAGTCCCCGGTCCGCCAACACCTTCCCGCCCGTCTGGCAGCGCGCGCAATAGTTCGTCTCGTTGTCCGCGTACCGGATGCGCTGCACCTTCTCGCCGCAACGCGGGCACGGCTGTCCGAACCGCCCGTGCACCGCCATGCCCTCGCGGAAAGCAGTCACTTTTTCCGGAAATCTCTGCCGGGCTTCCCCGCGCAGCCGTTCGAGCCATAAGGTCAACGTGCCGCGCGTGGCCGCGTATAAGCGCGCGATCTCCTCGTCGCTCAGCTTGCGCGTCTGTGCGATGGGCGACAGCCTCGCCGCATGCAGAATCTCATCCGAATACGCATTGCCGATGCCGCTGAACGTGCGCGGATCAGTCAGCGCCCGCTTCAACGTATGGTTCTCGAACGTCAGCGCCTCGCGGAACGCCGCTTCATCCGCCGTGAAGACATCGATGCCGCCGGGATCGAGAGAGCGCAGCCCTTCTTCGCCGCGCACCACGTGTAGTGACGCCCGCCGCTTGGTGCCGGCTTCGGTGAGCAATAGCGAGCCATTATCAAAGTCGAAGGCGGCCAGATTCTGGCGGCCCCCCAGTTTCGGCGGCGATGGACGCCAGTGCAGCCGCCCGGCGATCATCAGATGCAGAACCAGCCAGAGGTCCCCTCCCACGCCGATCGCAATGCGCTTGCCGATGCGCCGCAGCCCGCACACCACGCGGCCCGCGGAGCTCTCCGGCGGCGGCTCCAGCGTACGCAACAAAAAAGGGCTGGCGATGCGGACGCGCTCCAAAGTACGGCCCATCACCAGCGGCTCCAGCGCCTCCACGTAAGCCGCAATATCCGGTAACTCCGGCACTCACTCTTTCCCCAACCAGCGGAGCCGCGCTTCATAATGCCGCCCTTCGCTGGCATAGAAAGTCAGAAAGGTCGGCGACTCCAGAATGTTATTGACCTCGGTTGGATTTCTATGGTTCGTCAGGTTGTCGATGCCTCCCCGGATGGCGAAGCGATACTTACTCAGGTGAAAGCGCCACTCCAGGTGCAGGTTCAGATTGAGATAATCCGGGTAGCGGTAAGCGTCCGGAGCGCCAATCAGCCGGCCGTTATCGTGCTCGATGGAAAACGGGAAACCGGTGCGCTCTTCGAATAAGTAAGCGACGGCCCAGTTCTTCCACCGTGTAGGAAGATATCCCCAACTTAGAAAGCGATTCGGCGCATCCCAAGGCAACGGGCCCGAGTTATTGGAACCCAACAGCAATGTCTGCTCGAGCGACGGATCTAACACTTGGTTCGAGTAAGTGCGCGAGCGTGTGTAACTGGCCATCCATTCGTAGCGCCCGGCCAAGGCCTGATGCACAATCACCTGCGCGGCGTCATACTGGTCGTGCCGCGCATTCGTCAGCGTGAATTGCTGCTCCACGTACGGTACGTGATAAATGGCCGCGATTTCCGGCGAGGCGGGAACGGGCGCCGGCAGTGTATTGATGTACGCGAAACCATCACCGCCCCGCTTGCGGTTCAGGCTCAGCCCGGCGCGCAGGCGCCAACGGAACTGGTGGTCCAGCCCCAGGCTCCAATTCTGATAACGGGGCGGCTTTAAACGTTCGTCTGGAATCGTGTAGTATGACAGCGCATTGCCCAGCATCAACATCCCATTTGGGCTATAAGTGTCGGTTAGCGAATATTGGTCGTACGGTCGCACGAAATACTGGATGATAGTAGGATCGTACACCACCGCGTAACCGCCTGAGAAGCGCGTACTGCTCGAACCAAACGGCGCCCAGGAAAACGAAGTGCGCGGCGACCATGACCAGCGGCGCAGGATCTCATCCCAATCTTCGCGTACGCCGATTTCCAGGAACAGGTTGGGCCGCAACTGCCAGTGATCGGTCACGTAGGAAGAAGCGCTGAGGCTGGGCCGGCTGAGAAACCCGTCTCCTGCAAACCGGACGGAACGGAGCAGGTCCGCACTCACGCCATACAGATCATACCCGGTGCGCGTGATACCCTGCGAATAATCCAGACGGTCCGCATCGATGCCCATTTTCAGATTGTGCGTACCTGCCAGATGCCAGGCGGGCAGGAACAGATTGGTCAGTAACTGGCCGCGCCGCGAGTGTTGCGTGGAATTGATGAAGTTATTTCCACTGTTACCCTCGGGTGCGATGATATAGATACCCGTCCCCAGCGGCACCATACGCGTCAACGTGAATGTCTCGGCGAAGCCTAATTCGAGCAGCGTGCCCTGCGCCACATAGATCTGGTCTTTCAATCCCAGGAACCACGTGCGGCCGCGCTGATCGAGGGTGGTGGAAGGAGGCGTCAGTACTCCCAAACCATACTCGCTGGCGCGCTGGTAGTTGATCAGGAAATCCGTATAAAGAATGTTGGCCGGCGTCAGATTCACTTGCGTGTGCAGCATATTGCTGGCGGCCAGGGTATCGGTGGTGCTCTCATTCCTGGGCAGGCCCGGAATCACGCTGACGTTGTAATCCGCATCCAGACTGTCGGCGAACCAGGCGCGTCCTTTAAGCAATGGGCCTGAGAAATTGAAGCGCGGCGTCCAGTCGCCCAGGTGCAGGCCCTCCTCGGTGCTGATGCCGGGAAAGAAGTTCGTGGCTGAATAACGGAACTGGTCATCGCCCGTCTGCGTTTTGATCTGCAGTGTTCCGGCCGATCCCTGACCGTACTCCGGCGAGTAGCGCCCATTCAGATAATCGAGCGTACTCACGGCTTCCACGCTCACCGTGGCCCCCAGGTTGCCAGTCAGCGGATCGCTGATATTGAAGCCGTCCAGCAGGTAATTGGTCTGGTTCTCACGCCCGCCGTCGAAGTGCAGCCCGCCGGTCGGATCCAGCACCTGGCCCGGTATCAGCATCATCGCCTCGCGCAGGCTGTGCGTCGATGGATACGGCATGTCCATGATCTGGAAGCCGGTCAGTACGCGCTCCGACTGCGTCTGCTCCACGTCCACCGGTTGCGGCGTCGCGCTCACATCTAGGGACTGCAGTACTTCTTTGGCGTGGTTCAGGACCAGGCTCACTTCGCCCGTATCCGCACGGATATCCACCGCCAGATGTTGCACCGGTAAATATCCGGATAGCGTGCCGGCGAAAAAATATTGACCCTCGCCGGGGACGCTGATCTTAAACCCGCCGGTTGGGCCGGTGGTCGCGCGCCATTGTTCGCCAGCCACGTTGCTGACCACGATATCGACTCCCTCAATCCCCGCTTCATTTTCATCGATCGCGCGGCCGGCCACAACGATCTCGGCCGCCTGCAAAGGAAGCAGGGCGAACCAGACCAACAGCCCGAACCGGAGTGCTTTCACCGCCGGTCCTCGGGGATAATATGAGTTGCAAACCCCAAGTATCAAGGTTAGCCGAAATGGCAGACGCTGATGCAGCGGTAGCCATCGTGCACGCGCGTGCCGTGGCTGACTCGGTACTACTCATCCGGCGTGCGGAGCGCGACTCGGACTCCTGGTCGGGCCACTGGTCGTTCCCCGGCGGCCGCCGCGAACCGGCAGACCGCGGCCTGCTGCACACCGCGCTACGCGAACTGGAAGAAGAGTGCGGCATCCGGCTGGAGAGCGAGAAGCTGGTAAGAGTGCTGGCGCCCGCCGTGGCGCGGCGTAGGGTAGGCCGCTACCTGCTCGTCTTACCCTTCTTATTCCGGGTGAATGAGGAACTCACCCCGGTGCCCGATCCGCAGGAGGCCGCGGATGCCATATGGGTACCCCTGGATGTTTTGCGCGATCCCGGGCACCACGTACTGCGCCCGGTTCCAGGCTTGCCGGCCGCAGTGCGTTTTCCCGCGATCGATCTCAAGGGCGTGCCCTTGTGGGGCTTCACTTATCGCCTGATCGCCGATTGGCTGGATTTGAATCCGCGTGACCGCTCCGTCCAGGATGCTGGGTTCCAGGCCGCATGCGCGCTGCTGAATACTCTCCTGGCGCACGGCTGCTCGCTCAAGCAGGACTGGGTGGAGCGAGATGGCGCAAACGTGGCCACGGTCGCCGGCCGCGTTCCGCCGGAATCGGTGTTGGCGCAGGCGTGGTCGCCCGCCGCGCACATCCCGTGGCTGAATATGCTGGAGGTGCGGCCCGACCGCGTTCGCATAGTGGGCCTGGCATTCGAAGAGTACCTGATCGAGGTGGCGCCCTAGCTTAGCTAAGCTAGCCCGCAAGGTTGCGTGGGCGCCCAATACCTTTGAATAACTGCCCACGAGCCGTTTTGCAGGCTGTTACTTAGGAGGCACAAGTTGTGGCCCTGCATGCAGCCTGTCCCGGGTCGCTTGTTTCTGGCATCCGGAAGTGAAGCAGCCCGAATGCCGCTGCCGCCACGGCTGCCAGGAACAGGAAAACCCGCGCGGTAGCCGAAGACAAGCGCGATGGAGCCGGCCACGAATTAGCTGAGCGAAGCGCCTATACCAACCGTCATGCCGATCGCGCCCAGCGCACCAGCAGCACTCCGAACCCGCCGGCAGCAGCGGCTTCCTGCGCCCCGCGCACGCCGACATGAACATCGTCGAGTTCCGGCCGCGCCCATGGCCAGCATTTCACTCGGCGGCGGCCGCATCGTTGCAAAATGGAACATCACGGCGCAGGCCATGAACAGAACCAGCCTGGTATCTTTCATTTTCCGATCGGAGTATAGCAGCGGCATACAGTATCTGAATGGCGTGGTAGCCGGCGGCAACGGGGAAGTTTACGGCGTTGCAGGGCCGGGGGAAGTAATTTCGAAGGCGCGGTGTACGAGCTAACGCCACCGACGGTTCCGGGGGGCGAGTGGACCGAGAGCGTGATTTACAGTTTCGGTGGAAGGCGCCGATCGAGTGACTTCGTCAGAGCAGGTCAGGCGAAGCTGTTCGAATGACCTACGGCATGGGAGTCCCGGTGAGCACGCGCCATGCCACCCATTAAAGAACGTCGCGCCTACGCCCGGCTTAGCCGGGAGGTGATCGGCGCGTCGTACTGGACCCAGTACTGGTATTTTGCAAACGGGTTGATTGGCGTCCAGGTAACAGCATATATTCAAGCACAGTACCGGAGGAACCATCCATTGAAAACGCTGCGCCTTCTGACTCTCACCGCCGCGCTTGGTGCGTCGTTCCTGCCGTCCCGCTGTGCCGGACAGGCGCCTTTGAAAATCCTATACAAATTCGGGATGTATCCAGACGCGCAAACGCCGCAGGGATTATGCCTGGGTCCCAACGGCACTTTTTACGGTGCGAGCGCCAACGGCGGGCTGTATGGTTACGGCACGGTGTTCGAATTGCAGCCGCCCTCGTCGCCCGGTGGCGCGTGGACTGAAACGGTGCTTTACAGCTTTGCGCCCCAGAACGGCGATGGGCAGGAACCAGCGACGAGTCCCGTCATGGGCCCTAACGGCACGATAGTCGGCACCACTGCGGCGATCAACAGCTACGGCGCCGTGTACCAGGTGCAGCCGCCGGTCGCGCCCGGGGGCACTTGGACTGAGACGACGCTTTTCCGGGCGGAGTATAGCAGCGGCATTTACTATCTCAATGGCGTGGTAGCCGCCGGCAACGGGGAAGTTTACGGCGTTGCAGGGTCGGGCGGCAGTAATTTCGAAGGCGCGGTGTACGAGCTAACGCCACCGACGGTTCCGGGCGGCGAGTGGACCGAGAGCGTGATTTACAGTTTCGGCGCAAGGCCTGACGGCGAGAGCCCCACAGGATTGATCATGACCCCCAAAGGCGTAATATATGGAACCACTAACGCCGGCGGTAGTTTGGGCTTGGGCACAATATTCGAACTAATACCGCCCGTTGCGCCCGGCGCGCCGTGGACGGAGAAGGTGCTCTATAGTTTTCTCGGGACTGACAGCGGGTTTACTGACGGAGCGGCGCCCACAGAACCGCCTTCGCAAGATAGTCAAGGAAATCTCTATGGCAGTACCAGTCAGGGCGGCAGCGCGGGGCTGGGGACGGTTTGGGAATTGCAGCCGCCGGCGAGATCATCCTCCGAGATCGAAAAGTTCTGGACTGAGAGCGTGCTCTATAGTTTCGAGACCAGCGGGCAGGAGCCGTCTTCACCGCTGATCGTGCGCAACAATATGATCTACGGCACGACAGCCGCCAGTTACTCGAATACGCCCGGAGGAGGATACGTGTTCGAGTTACAGCCACCCGCCACGCCGGGCCTTCCCTGGACCGAGAGCATTCTGCACGAATTCACCGGCCAGCCTAAGCCCGTCGGACGTCTGGTCGTCGATAAGAACGGCGCGCTGTTCGGGACGACCAATGCCGGCGCTGATTACGACGGCGAACGCGGCAATGGCTCGGTGTACAGTACTATGAGCATGCAAGGGGGCGTCCAATGAAAACGCTGCGGCTACTGGCTTTCACGACTGCGCTCGGCCTGGCGGTCTTTACGTCCCGCGGCGCCGGCCAATCGGGATTCCAAATGCTCTACTTATTCACTAATAATTCGTCTGAGCAGGAGTCAATGGGCATCGTCCCCGGACCGAACGGAGCGCTTTACGGTATGACCGCCGGATACTACGAGAGCTATGGGGCTGTGTACGAGTTACAACGATCGCGTGATAAGTGGACCCAGACGGTGCTCTATAACTTTACCGGCCAGAACGGCGATGGTGCTAACTCCTGGTCTATTGCCATTCCGGTGGTCGCCCCCAATGGCGCCATCTACGGCACGACGACGAATGGCGGAGCTTACGGTGACGGCACGGTTTTCGAATTGCAGCCGCCATCCTCGGGGTCTGGCGGAACATGGACCGAGACCGTGCTCTATAGCTTCCTGGGTGCCGGCTATGGCAACGATAGCAGTGTAATCATGGGCCCGGACGGAATTCTTTACGGATTCGTGTCCGGTGCAGGAGCTTACGGCAAGGGGATGGTCTTCGCGTTAGTGCCGCCCAGCCAGGGAAGCACCGGAATGTGGACCGAGAGAGTGTTATACAGCTTCACGGGCGGCGTCGATGGCGGTTACCCCGCGGGCTTGACGGCCGGCGCCGGAGGCGTGTTATATGGCGTCGTGGAGGATGGCGGAGATTTTGGAGAAGGCGCGGTATTCCAATTAAATCCCGGCAAAGGGGCGCCGGCCGGCGCACCCTGGACCGAGAGCGTGCTTTATAGCTTCATCGGCGGCGAAGCCGGCGCAAGTCCCTTCGGCCCCCCGGTCGTCGGCAGTGACGGATCGCTTTATGGCGCCACCGGGAACACGGTATTCCAACTGACACCGCCGGCCGCGGCGGGCGGATCGTGGACCGAGACCCTAATATACAGCTTCTGGAACGAAGTGACCGGCGGCCCGCAATCTCCTGTCATAATGCGCAACGGAGTCATCTACGGCTTGTCGTCCATGTTAGGGGGAGTATGTTATGGCACGGGGGGCTCAGCCTTTGCTCTAAGCAAGCCTGCCGGGGCCGGCGGCTCCTGGACTAAAACTATTCTCCATCAGTTTTACCTCAACTCCGAACCTTATGGATCTTTTGTGGTGGATCATAGCGGAGCGTTGTTAGCCACGACGTTGGGCGGTCCGGCAGGCAGTTACGACGGCTTTCTTTTCAAAATCGATCCCTCGAGCGCGGAAACGGAGGCTTCCGATGAAGACGTTACAGCTGGCGGCATTTGCGGTGGCGATAGGTTTACCCTTATTAAGCGACACCACTAGCGAAACTGGCTTTACTGCGCTGTACAAATTCGTGGGCTCTTCCGCGGGCCAGACACCTCAGGGTTTAGTTGCCGGAGCAAACGGCGTGCTCTACGGCACGACGGCGTATGGCGGGACCGTTGGCTATGGCACGGTGTTCGAGTTGCAGCCGCCGGCCGCTCCCGGCGGAACGTGGACGGAGACCGTGATATACAACTTCAGCGGTCAGAACAGCGACGGCAGAAATCCTCTGGCCAGTCCGACGGTCGCCGCGAATGGCGTACTCTACGGCACGACTACCTATGGAGGTTATTATGGCACCGGTGCGGCATACGAGTTACAGCCGCCCGCGGAACCAGGCGGAGGATGGACCGAGACGGTGCTGTTCAGCTTCGTCGATACCGACAATGGGGGCAGCGGCTTTTATCCATATGGAAGCGTGGTAATCGGCAACAACGGCGAACTTTACGCCACCACCTCCGGCGGCGGAATTTATTATTTCGGCGCAGTAATCGAACTGGTACCTCCGGCCGCCGCGACGGGCGGGACATGGGCTGAGTCGGTAATCTACAGCTTCACCGGAGACGGACGCGAGCCAGTAGGAGTGACTATGGGCGCGAATGGCGTGTTGTATGGTGCGACTGCCTACGGCGGAAGTTCGGGGGCCGGCACGGTGTTCGAATTACTGCCGCCGTCAGCTCCCGGGGGAGCCTGGAGCGCTGTCCTGCTGTACACCTTCACCGGCGGCGCCGACGGAGTTGCACCCTTGCAACCTCCGGTCATCGCAAACAACGGGACTCTCTACGGGACGACCAGTGGAGGCGGAAGCGCCGGTGCGGGTACGGTTTTCACGCTGACACCGGGCCAGGACGGGATCTGGACCAAGACCGTGCTCTACGATTTCGCGAACTCCGGAGACGGAAAGATCCCGGATTCGCCGCTCGTGCTGCGAAGTAATGCAATCTACGGGACGACCGCTACCGGCACGGGCGCACACAACGCCGGCGGCTCTGTTTTCGTGTTACGGAAAACGCCCGGCGGCGCCTGGACCGAAACGGTACTGCACGACTTCGCAAGCGCGGCCGGACCTTCTGGGAGCTTCGTCATCGAAAAGGGCGGCGCAATCTACGGCGCCACCACCAGTGGACCGGGTCCCACTGGATCCGGCATGGTCTACAAGATAGCGTTGCCGTGAACCCTATGGAGACTAGCGCCATGAAAATTGCAACGTTGCTGTGGACCTTGCCGCTGCTGAGCGCCCCGGCGATTTCGCTGGCTCAGCAGGTGGCCAACGCCGTGTATAACATCCAAGCGACGGGCTCATACGGCGAAATTGCAACGGGACCAGATGGCGCAGTTTGGTTCCCGGAACCGCCTGATAAGATCGGCCGGATTACCACCGCCGGAGTGATTACTTCGTACTTAATTCCAGATGCCGGCAAAAGGGGACCAAACGGAATCGCGGCAGGTCCGGATGGTGCACTCTGGTTCACCATGTCGCCCAATAAGATCGGGCGAATCACCACCGCGGGCGCCATCACCCAATATCGGGTGCCTGGCCGCAATAATATGCCTTGGTACATTACGGCCGGGCCGGACGGCGCGATGTGGTTTACCCAATTCGACGGCTATGCGATCGGGCGCATTACTACGGATGGAGTGATCACCAAGTTCCCGCTTCCCAGCCCCAGTAGTGACGCTATAGAGATCGCCTCGGGGCCGGATGGGCGTTGTGGTTTAATGAAGATGGTAACAACGCCATCGGCCGCATCACTACCGCGGGCGTGGCTACCGAGTATTCGCTGCCCACCGCCGAAAGTGAACCTTGGGGAATTACGGCGGGGCCGGATGGCGCTTTGTGGTTTACCGAAATACATGCTAACCAGATCGGGCGCATCACCACTGCCGGCGTGCTGACGGAGTACCCGCTGCCCGCGGGCTACGCCTACGAGGCGCCTGAAGAGATCACCACTGGGCCGGATGGGGCGTTATGGTTCACGCCATTATGCTGTCAGGCCATCGACCGCGTGACCACCGCGGGAGCATTCTCCTATTATGAGGTGTATGGCACCAAGGGCGGCGGTAACGCAATTACCACGGGGCCCGACGGCGGATTGTGGTTCACCACGAATGGCGGCGGCCAGGTGGCGGACGCCGTATTTGTAACCGCATCGCTAAGCGTCATTCCGGGTAGCGGAGAATTCCGCTCGGAGCTTACGTTCGTGGGAACAGGTTTTGCTCCCAACGAGAATGTCCAGATCTACAGCAGCGGTGTGGGCTCGGCATTGGTGGCCAGCGGCACGACTGACTCTACGGGAAGGTTCACCGCAGTCGGCGGCGTGCCGCAATCTGTGTATGGCCCCCGATTTCTGCTGGGTGTGGGCCAGACCAGCGGAAAACTCGGGGCAGCGACTTTCTCGGTCACAGCGCGCCTGTACCTCGATCCGGATTACGGGCCGCCCGGTAGCACAGCTTCAGTGATCGGGTACGGTTTCGGCCCTTTCGAGACAATCAATATATTCTGGGATAGTGGATCTACTGCGCTGGGCAGTGTAACGACGGATGGTCTTGGCACTTTTAAGGGAAGCGCTGCATTTACCTTCAGCATTCCCTCGAACGCGTCGCCGGGCTCAAATACAGTGAACGGGACCGGCAGCTACCCAGCAGTGAGCGCCTCGACCCTTTACACTGTCGATTGAGCGAACGACTCATCGGCGATCGAATGTGTAACTGACACCTAACATGGGAGTGAACTGCTCAAAGATTCCGCGCGCGGTATTGTGGGGAGCGGGAACAATCTCCTGTCTGGGGAACGTAGTGAGGTAGTCCTGGAATTCTGCCCGCAGGAGCATGTGCGGGATCAGGCGGAGCGTTATACCTCCGCCGGCGCTGAAGACGACTTTCCATACGTCGTTCGTGGTGAGACTGGCGATTTGCGGAATCGGCTGTGGAAACGGCGCCGGACCGGCGATCACGTGTTCTTTCCCGCCGACGCCTCCGGCGAGGAACGGCCGCCAACGATGCTCGCGCTTCTTGAAATGGAACAGTAACTCACAAGTCAGCGCATCGGAATTTCCCTGTATGTCGGATTTCACTCCTGGGGCCTGGAGGAAAGGGTGGCCGTCATGATACAGGTAGTTAAACTCGGCCGAGACGTAATCCGAGAATTCATCGCCCAGAATAATGCCGGCTGCGAAGCGGTTACGAATACCCGCCTGGGCGCTACCGGCCGGCGAATAAATTGTGCCGTCCCGGTAGAACCCGTACCCGATGACCGCCCCCATTTCGTACTGCTGCCCAAAAGCAATGCCGGCGAAAACGATCACGATTGAATATTTCATCGCGCGCACCATGCAGCGGACGAAGGTCCTTGGCCGTGCTGCTCTGTTCAATAGCCTGTTATGCCCAGCCGAGATCCTTCAGCGCGAGACCGGCGTGCCAGATCTTGGTCATGTGGACGATCTTGTCACCCGCGAACTGCATTACATAAACGTAGTCTGTGCTGGTAGTGCGGCCCGTCGGCGCAACCGGACCGCCGGGCCCGGTATGAGTAGCATGAAACACGCCATAGGCGGCAACATTGTTCCGCGTTGCATCCGTAGCGAAAGACTTTATCTCATACTTAGCATCGGGTAAAACGGTCAGCATTCCCTTCATCCAATCAGTGTACTCGGCGAGGGTCTTCACTTCGAATAGCGGTTCGGCCTGCGCGGAAAACGTGGCATCGGGTGTGCAGTAGGCGCTGCAAGCCTGCCATCCCCTACCAGTCTCGCAGGCGTCGAAGAAAGCTTCCGCGACACTTGTGATCGATGTCATGTGGAGTGCTCCTCCTCAAACCTCTTCAAGCGTCTTTAAGCCAAGCATGATTTACGAATCATGTTCAGCTAACATGTTACCATTCGGCCGAGGTGTGTCTGTGCTATCGCGCTCGATCTTTTGGCTCTGGTTCGCGGGCCTCCTGGCTCTGGCCGCCGGTCTGTTTGCCGCCAGAAAGTCCCTCCGGGCAGCTACAGGGATGGAAAAAGTAATCGCATTGGGACCTATTTTCTTTGCTGTGCCGCTGGCCGTATTCGGCGCTGAGCATTTATCAAGCGCCCGCGCGATCTCCCAGGTCGTGCCGCCCTGGATGCCGGCGCGCATGTTCTGGACCTATTTTGTCGGCTGCGCCCTCATCTGCGCGGGCTTCAGCCTCGCACTGCGGATACAAGTCCGCTTAGCGGGGATGCTGCTGGGAATCATGTTTGTGTGCTTCGTGCTGATGATCCACATCCCGAACGTGGTAGCCAATCTGCATAACCGGATTATATGGGCCGTCGCGTTCAGGGACCTGGCATTCGCCGCCGGCGCGTTTGCGCTGGTTGCCGGGACGAAACCCGTACGCATCGCGGTGGGCGTCTCGGTGGCCGTGCCCTTGCTTTTTTTCGCGATCGAACACGGCCTGCATCCGGAATTCGCGCCCGGTGTTCCGCTGGCGAAGGTAACACCCGACTGGGCCCCGATCCGCGTCTTCTGGGGATACCTGACGGGGGCCGCGCTGCTCTTCGCCGGTGCGACGCTGCTGGCGCACCATAAACACTCGCGCCTGGCGGCCACATTACTCGGCGCGCTGGTCACTCTGCTGGTTCTGTTCCTTTATATGCCCATCTTCCTCACCGCGGCCCAGCCCAGCCTGCTGGAGGGCATTAACTACGTGGCCGATACGCTGCTCTTCGCGGGTACTGTGCTGCTGGCGGCTGCCATCATGCCGGGAGGCGCTAGTTATCGCTCGGAACCCGTTCCACATGATCCACGACGATAATATCGACGGGAACCTTTGCCGGTTGCAAGCGAAGCCCCAGAACCTCCTTTAGCGCGGTGAACAGCGACGGCATACTGTCCGCATCGGCGGCATTGGAGGTCAGATCGTCGGTGGCGAAGCGCAGTTCGAAATCGTAGACGCCCTGGATGCCGGTCTTATCGACAACCATCTCGCCCAGACTGCGCGCGATATCGTCGGCCAGGGCCGCCATCGACGACTTCTTCGCCGTCAGGGTCACGACCCGCCCGCCGTTGCGGCCAGTGCCGGATGACCCGCTCGGTTCGACCGGTTTGAGTTTGAAGCCGCCCTTCGCCACCACCAGCGCATAGCCCGGCATTTCTTTGGTTTCGTGATGCACGGCCAGCTTAAAACGATCCTCCAGCAGAGTGCGCAGCATGATGGGACGGTCCTCTCTGTTCGTGTTCGGGGGATACTTGGCGGCGATGTCGAACTTCACTTCTTTCATCCAGCCGGGACCGGTCACTTGAAACGGCTTGGCGCTGTATGCCCGCTCGATGAGGCGCGCGAGCGTCTGGTTGGTGAAGACGATCTGCCCTCTGGATCCGTCCGTCCTGCTGTTGCCGCTGGGGGAATTGTTGGGTTTGATGGAGGCTACTTCGTAAGCCGGACGGGTGTCCTGCGGTTGCGCCAGCAGGGCGGGGCAGGCTAAGAGGGTGGCGATGGCGGGCGGGCAGATCCGCTGCATACCTTAACGACGCGTTTCCCCCCGCCCCCGTTGACCATTCAAACGCCGACTTTGGCACGGCGGCTGCGTTGAGGACGGGCCAATACTGAACCGCGATCTTTGCGGCGTCGACAAAGTGGCTGAAAGGCACGGATAGTTCCCTAAAGCATTGGGCTGTATCCGTCGATTAATGAATCGGCGGCTGCGGTGAATCTCGCGGCCGCAAACCCAATCAAAGGAGTCGCATTCGACATGGCTCAGTTTCAGGCTTTTTCGCCGCAGGTCAAGGTCAATGGCCAAACGGTGCTCTCGGTAAACAAAGGAATGGGAGCATTCAAAGACAGTGCGCACAGATTCTGCAACGCAACGGCATTCCTACTAATCCCCAGCCTATGGGTTGGTATCCGCAACAGGCATGGCTGAACGCCTTTCGGGAGATTGCGCAGACCATCGGCGCCAGCACGTTGCATCAGATCGGCTTGAGCATTCCAGGGAGCGCCAAGTTTCCGCCTGGAGTCAACCCGATCGAGAAGGCCTGGAGTCCCTCGATGTGGCCTACCATCTGAACCACCAGGGCGGCGAGATCGGCCACTACCAGTTTTCGAAGACCGGCCCGAAACAGGTCGTGATGACCTGCAGGAATCCGTACCCTTGCGAGTTTGACCGCGGGATCATTCTGGCTATCGCGCGCCAATTCCAGCCCGTCGGGGCCGTGGTCCGGGTGCAGCACGATGCGGCCAAGCCTTGCCGCACGAAGCAGGGAGATTCCTGCACCTACCTGGTTTCCTGGTAAGGCGCGGTTCGGTAAACCGCCATCGCCGCGATCACGCACCGGGGTGACGCGCGGTCCTCGCACGGCGCGGAAAAGAATTTTTACGCGGGCGAGAAAAATCAATTTACATCGAAAATGTTTTGATGTATATTGATATTGCTCTGGCCAAACAAACCGCGCGAGGAATGTACGCTACCGATACGGTTACGTTAAGTCGCGATGAAATGGAACGCAGGCGCCTGCAAGCTGCGGAGGACCTGCAAAACGGACTGAGTCAAGCCCGGGTCGCTCGCAAGTTCGGAGTGAGCCGGACCACGGCTTCCCGCTGGCACCGCACTCTGGCGGGCCACGGCATGGAGCGTCTTCGCAAGCGCAAAGCGCCCGGGCGCCCCAGCCGTTTGTCAGCGAGCCAGATGGCCGAGGTGCGCGAGATATTCGCAGGGGGCGCACGGGCGTGTGGTTTCGAATCGGATCGCTGGACCACCGCCAAGCTAGCGCAGGCGATTGAGACACGCTTCGCCATCCGCTACGATCCGGATCATGTCGGTCGCCTGATGCACCGTTTGGGTCTGCGCGCGAAACCCGCTGCCGCTCCGTTCGTGGAACCCATTCGCGAGGCATACGCAGCACCTCGCGCGGTGGCGGAGCTGCAACTATAGCGCCGCGCCCGGTAGGCTGCCGTTGGATCCGATCGTCAGGAGCGTGAGATTTTGCGGGCGCGCAGGAACGACGATATGCCGTATCCGCCCAGCAGGCATACTCCGACTGCCAGCAGCGTCACGCGCAAGACTGCGGAAGGACTGCCGTCAAATTCACGGATGGCGCGGAAGCCGGAGAAAACAAATGCGATGGCCATGCACACGAAGACGAATCCCAGCATCTGGTGCCAAAGGGTTCGGGCTGGCTTTAAAACTGCTGGGACCACAAACCCCAGGAAGCGCCGGCCTTCGTGGTAAACTCGCGCTCCGTCTCGATAAATGTTACGTTTAGGCACAACAACTCGATATTATCAGAAGTAATGGTACCTGTTGGTATCCGCCTTGGCTGCCGATAAAAAGGAGGGTGGAGAGCTTGTGAAGCCTGAGAGTCTCCACTACAATTTAAACGGGTACGACCGGTTGCGGCCGCGAAATTGCAACGAGATGTAGTGCGGTTGCATCCCACACTATTAGGGGGGGAGGCGTTGTGGACGAGCCATTGAAAGACCTAATGCAGGAACTGGGGAACGCGATCAACGACTCGCTCTCAGAGTCCGATCGGATCGCCGAAGCCATCGGCGAGATTAAGCGGGCCGGGTACGATGTCTTCCTGGTGCTCGAAGCCACCATTGGTTTCAACAAGCGCGAAGACCGCGATGAGATCTCCGAAGAAGACGAGACGGCTGGCGAGCCGGAACGGAAGCGCGGTTTCGAAAGCGCAGGGAAGGTAAAATTTACGACTCAGGATCATCGTTTCCTGAAAGCCCTGAAGATAGCTGTGGACGACGACTCCCGTTAGTCGGGCCTTTTGCCGGCCAGTTCGCCATAAACCTGCCACGTTTCTTCCACTGCCTTAGCCCAAGTGAATTGTTTTGCGCGCGAACGCCCGCGAACGGATAGTTCTGCCCGGAGTTCCGGGTCTCGCGTCAGGCTCACCAGGGCGCTTGCCAGTTCCTCGGTATCCTCCGGATTGACCAGCCAGGCGGCATCTCCCGCTACCTCGAGTATGGCCGAACGATTGGACGCAATCACCGGGATTCCAGAAGCCATAGCCTCCAGCACGGGCATCCCGAATCCTTCGTCCAAAGACGGAAATGCGAAGATCGTGGCGCGCGCATACAATCTCGCCAATTCGGGCTGGGGTACATACCCGAGCATGGCGATCCTTGCCCGGCTGTGCGCCGCTCCAATCCTGCCGGCGATCTCGGCGGCGCCGTAACCCGGCGCGCCCGCCAGCACCAGTTGCCAGTCGCGATCCACGCGTTCAAAAGCGTCCACCAGCCGCGTGATATTCTTCCTGTGCTGAATCGCCCCGACGTGCAAAATGATTTTCTCGCGGGGGGGCACATCTCCCGCCGCCATTCCAACCGGCGTTCCAAGCGCCGATCCTACGCCGTGATGCACCACCCGCACCAGGGACGGATCGACGCCCAAAACCTCAGTGACCTGGCGCGCGGTGAAGTTCGAAACCGCGATAATGCGATCGCTGCGGGCGGCCGCATCGCGCGCCTGTGCCGCAAACCGCGCGCGAAACTCGGGCGTCGAGTATTCGCCGGTCAATACGAACAGATCGTGGAACGTAGTAACTGCGCGGCGCAGGCGTGTGTGGGGCAGCCTCTGGTTCAGGCCGTGGAACAGATCCGCCGATCGCGGCGCACGCGTCTCGCCCAGCAGGAAACGCCGGGCGTTTGGCGGCAAGTGTTCGCGCCAAGAGGGCAGAAACCGGTGCGGGCGATAGCAGAATGCGAAACGGTCATGCGGATGCGCGCGCGCCAAGCCATACAGCATCTCGCGCGAGTATACGCCCACCCCGGATAAATCCGCACCTAGGCTGTATGTCGAATCGAGCGCGATGTTCAATTCTCGATTTTATATTCCTTGAGCTTGCGGTAGAGTGTGGTGCGGCCGATACCCAGCAATTGGGCTGCTTTGGCGCGGTCGCCGTGCGTAGTCTCCAAGGCCCTCAAGATGGTTTCCTTTTCGACGGTGGCCAGAAACAGCCCATGGGGGCGCGGCGGCGTGTGCAGCAGCGGCAGGGACGCGGTTTCCGAACCAGCAGCCACCGCCGAAGCCAGCGGCGGATCGGATGCCCGGTGATTCTGTAAAGACGACGGCAGGTCCGCGATGTGCAGCCACGGGCCGGTATTCAACGCCACCATGCGTTCGATCGAATTCTGTAGTTCGCGGACGTTGCCCGGCCAATCGTAATTCATCATGGCTTCGAGCGTATCCGGCGTCAGTTGATGACTCACGCCGAATCGGCGCAGGAAAAAATCGATTAGCTCCGGAATATCCCCTCTCCGGTCCCGTAGCGCCGGCAACCGCAGGCTGACGATATTCAGCCGGTAATACAGATCCTGGCGAAAGGTTCCCCGCGCCGAATCGCGCGCCAGATCGTGATGCGTAGCCGCGATCACCCGGATGTTCGCCTTATGCTGCTTCAACGAGCCGACCGGACGGAACTCGTGCTCCTGCAGCAGACGCAGCAGCTTCACCTGCATCTCAAGCGGTAGATCGCCGATCTCGTCGAAAAAGGCTGTACCGCCATCCGCTACCTCGATCAGGCCCCGCTTGGCTTCCATTGCGCCTGTAAAGGCGCCTCTGGTATGCCCGAACAACTCGCTTTCGACCAGCGGCCCGACCAACGCACCGCAGTCGATGGGCACAAACTCGCCGGCCGGATTGGCGTCGTGGATGGCGCGCGCCACCACCTCCTTGCCAGTGCCGCTTTCGCCCAACAGAAGGACAGGCGCGCCGGATCTTCCGAGTTTTTCGATGAGCCGGCGGATCTCGCAGATCTGCGGCGACTGTCCCACCAGGCTGTGAGACCAGCCGTAATCGCCACGCTGCATGGGCTGCTTAGATTATACAGAATCCAAGCGAACCACGAAGGTTGTAGTGATCGAGCTGTTCTCGCCGCGAATACGGCTCGCCAGTGCGACGGCGCCATCCTGGGTCGATTCCATGCCCACCACGACGTGCCATAAGCCTGGCGTGTCCGTACGCTCGACCAGCCGGGCCTGTCCGTATTTCGCTTCCATGAGGAGGCGCAGCCGCTCGGCATTTTCGCGGTTCCGGAACGCGCCCACCTGCACGCCGAAGTGCGCGGGCGCCAGTGGAGCGGGCGCGCTCAGAACCTCCAGCCGCACACGGGCGGTTCCCGGACCGATCATCTCGATGGCGCGCGCCGCCGCGTGCGACAGGTCGATGATCCGCCCATCCACGAACGGGCCGCGATCGTTGATGCGCACATCCACGGTTTTGTCGTTATCCAGATCATGTACGCGCACCATGGTTCCGAACGCCAGGGTCTTGTGCGCGGCGGTCATCTGCTCCATGTCGTAGATGTCGCCGGAGGCCGCGGCCCGTCCATGAAAGGGGTAACCGTACCAGCTCGCCACGCCGGTTTCGCCGGATTCAGCCGTAGGTGGCGTGACCGTCGCCGGCGCGGGCGTTTCGGCCGGGACAGGGGCAGACGGTGCAGGCGGCAGCGGCCCTTGCGCGACCTTGTGGCGATGGCAGCCGGAAAGCAGAACTGTCACCGCAGCCGCGGCCAACAGCATCTTGCGCATCTGCTGTGATCCTAGCACGGCCGAACATTGCTTATTTGCACGCTTACTTGTACACGTCGTGCTTCAAATCGTCCGGCAAATCGGTCAAGCGTCCCAACATCTCGTACACCCGGGCCACGGCCTGGTCCACGATGCGCTCGCCCGTGCCAGGCTCGACCCAGGTGCTGGCGCTGGCCGCGCCGTAGCCGCCGCGCGACGCTGCCAGGATCGTCGGAAAATAGCCGTCATAGCCATTCGTATACCCCAGCAGCAGCGCGTGCGGCACCGGGCAGCGGTCCCGCCAATTCGTTTGAAAATCGACGAACGGTTCGCCCGGCATGGTCATTAAGGCGATGTTCCGGTCGATCAGCACTGTCGTGACCGGCAACTGAATCTCGGGCACGATGCGCGCCCCGTAAACTTCCAGTCCGTCCGGCCCCAGGAACTTCGTCAGCGCGGCACGAAACTTATCGATGTCCCAGCGCAAGTGCACGGTGAGCGTCGCTTCCCTGAAGTCGATGCTGGAATCGTCTATCGCCTGCGGGTGAATCTCCTTGGCGACCCTGGCCGCCTCCTGCCCCAGTCGTTCGCCGGTCCAATCACGGCGGCCAACTGCGTCCTGTTCGAGCGGCGTGACGGCATAGTACGGATTGATATCGCCCGGCGCGCCTTGCAGGAAGAAACTCTCGACCTGCCCGCCCAGTTCCTGCTCCACCACGCGATTCATCACGCCCGGATAATCGGCGGAGTAGCGCAGGTGATCGGCGCCGAAAACCACCGGATGGCAGGCGTAATTGGTGAGCACCGCGAGCGGCGTGCCGTCTGCGCGGTCGATTCGCAAAACCGTGACCGTGGGGTCAACCGGCGCAGTGGGGATGCGCGTCAGGTTGCGTTCAAACCAGCTCACCGAGCCGTCCGGGTTCACTCGCAGGCGATTGTGTCCGATGTAGACCGCGCCCGTTCCCACGCCCAGGCGCGCCGCCTGCAGGCTGCCGGCAGCTTCCGCAATGGCATGCGCGATTTTGTCCAACGCGGCCTGCTCCCACGGCGGCGGCGCGTTGCGGTACTCGTCCCGGATCACAGGGCCGCTGTGCGTGTGCGAGGCGGCCACCAGCAGGCACGCGATGCCGCTCGATTGCTGGGCTGCTGCGCGCAGCCGGGCCAAAGACGACGGTCCGAAGCTGCGGCCCAGATCGAGCGTGACCAGCGCCAGCCGGCGGGATGATTTCTCCGGCCCCGCCTCCAGCACGAGCACGCGCGCGTAAAGCGGATCGAGCGTGCCGGTGGCGGGCTGACGCCGATTCTCATATCCCCACATCAGTTCGCCGGGGGGTGGGGTAATGTCGACGCGCGCCACGCCCGCGCGCAGGGTCGCGCCGGCCAAGTTGCGCGATGCAAGGGTCAACAAGAACGCTAGAGCCAGACTTGGTATCCGCATAATGCACCGACCGTATAAGCTTATAGCATGGCGGATGATTTTGCGGATTCCGGCGAACCCATAGCCATCCCCGTCACCGATGTTTTCGATTTGCACAGCGTGCCGCCGCGCGACGTGAAGGGAGTGGTGGAGGCCTACCTGGAGGAGGCGCACCGCCTTGGATTCCGGGCAGTGCGGATCATTCACGGCCGCGGGATCGGGGTGCAGCGCGAAGTCGTGCGCGGGGTGCTGGCGCGTACGAGCTACGTGGTCGCGTACGGCGACGCGCCACTCGAAGCCGGCGGATGGGGTGCCACTATCGCCTCGCTCGCCCGAGAATGACTCAGCTTCCGATCAGAAAATCGGTCACCCGCTTAGCCAACGTTCCGTAAGGCGGCCGTAACAATCCGAGCGTGGTGAAGCGGCTCTGCAGGAACACGCCTTTCTTCTTCGAAAACGTCAGGAAGCCGTCGAATCCATGATACGATCCCATACCGCTGGCGCCTACGCCGCCGAAGGGCAGGTCGTTCTGTGCGATGTGCAGGATCGTGTCATTTACCGTGACGCCGCCCGATGTGGTGCGCGCCAGCAGTGACTCCACGCGCTGCGAGTTGTTATCAAAATAATAAAGCGCCAACGGACGCGGCCTTGCGTTCACATACTCGATAGCTTCATCGAGCGACCGGTAAGTGACCACCGGCAAGACCGGACCGAAGATTTCTTCCCGCATCACACTCATCTGGTCGCTCACGTTCCACAGTAACGTAGGCGGAAAGACGCGGTTCTGTTCGTTGGCGGATTCGTGCGCCGGATTGATCTGCAACGCTTCTGCGCCCTTGCACGCGGCATCCTGAACCAAACCGTGCAGCCTTTGATAGTGATCGCGATTGACGATGCGCGTGAAGTCCGGATTGTCCACCAGCCGCGGATACATCCTGGTGGCGGCTTCGGCAGCCAGCCGCACAAATTCGTCGCGCGCGCCGGCTTCCACCAGCACGTAATCCGGCGCAATGCAAGTCTGGCCGGCATTGTACAGCTTGCCCGCCATGATTCGCTCGGCGGCGGTTGACGCTTGAAATTCGGGATGCACCAGCGCGGGTGACTTGCCACCCAGTTCCAGGGTTACCGGCGTCAGGTTTTCGCTGGCCGCGCGCATGATCAGCTTGCCCACGCGGGTGGATCCGGTGAATAGCAAATGATCGAACGGCAGCGCCGCAAACAGCGCGCCGGTTTCATGCCCGCCGGTTACCACGGTGACGTAATCGGCCGGGAACAGTTCGGATATCAGGCGCGCGATCAGGTCCGCCGTGCGCGGTGCGAGTTCGGACGGCTTCAGCGTCACGTGATTTCCGGCGGCTAGCGCGCTGACCAGCGGCGAGAGACTCAACAGCAAGGGATAGTTCCACGCGCCGATGATGCCCACTACGCCGAGCGGCTGATACACCACGCGCGCGCGCCCCGGCAGAAACTGCCAGCCCGCCGCCGCCGGACGCGGACGCATCCATTGCGGCAAATGGCGAACGGCGTGGCGGATGGTATCGACCAGCGGGAAAACCTCCAGCAGGAGGGTCTCCTGCCTGGCGCGGCCGCCGAAGTCCTCTGAAATGGCACGGACGAATTCCTCGCGTCGGGCGCGCACGGCCTGCAGCAAGGCACTGAGCGCCTTCGTGCGCCGCGCGGCATCGGGCGGTTGGTGCGCAAACGCCGTGCGCTGTGTGGACAGAGCCGCGGTTAACTCGACCTGTTCGTTACTGATGCTGGTTGTGCTCGTAAGTGAGGATTATAGCGCTCTCAGGCGCCGTCGTGTGATTCTATATAACTTATGCAGGCACGTCCCGCCCGGCCGGAGGATGCCGCCGCAATCGCGCGCATCTACAACCAGGGCATCGCGGATCGAACGGCTACTTTTGAAACCAGGGATCGCACCCCAGCCGAGATTCGCGCCTGGTTCGACGGCACGCATCCGCTGCTGGTGGTGGAGGAAGATGGCGGGGTGGTGGCTTTTGCGGCAACGTTCGCATATCGGCCGCGGGCCTGCTACGCCGGCATCGCGGAAACGTCGGTCTACGTGGATCGCGCGTTCCGCCGGCAGGGCGCGGGGCGACTGGCGCTGGAGTCGCTTATGACCGCCGCCGCCGCTGCCGGGTTCTGGAAACTGCTTTCACGCATCTTCGTGGAGAACGCAGCCAGCCGGCGGCTGGTGGCTTCGCTGGGCTTCCGCGAGGTGGGGATTTACGAGAGGCACGGGCAACTCGACGGCGTGTGGCGCGACGTAGTAATCGTGGAGAAGTTGCTGTAATCAGGCGGATGTCAGATGTTGAAGCTCACCGAGGGTCCATGCGCTTCAATTTCCTTCGCTTTATCGACTTCCCGAATCACGTCCGCCAGCGTAGTGCTGTCTAAAATGTGGGCAACCGCATCGCGCACCCGGCGCATCACGATCCGCGTGCCGCAGGTATGCTCATCCTGGCACTCGTCGCAACGCCGGTAGTTGGTCTCGCGCGCGCATGGCAGCGGCGCAAGGGGGCCCTCAATCATGCGGATCACCGATCCCACGGTGATATCTTCGGGCGGCCGGCTCAACTCGTATCCGCCCGCGCGCCCTTTCTTGCTCATCACCACACCGCGATTCCGCAACTCTAAGAGAATCGCCTGCAAGAACTTCAATGGGATGGATTCCTCGGTGGCCACCGAGTGAACCAGAATTGGGCCCTCGCCGTAATGCCGGCTCAACGAATAGAGAGCTTCCAGGGCGTACTTCGTCTTCTTGGAGATCGTGCGCAAAGAAAATCCTCGATATTTCTAGGATACGCGAGAGTGAGTGCCTTTGTATAGCCTGATACGCTGGTACATCTCGTGCTAGACCGACGCGTTACTAACTGGCTCCTGCTGATGGCCGCCGCCTTTCTGTTCTCTACCGGCGGCGCGGCCATTAAGGCCATGTCCCTGACCCCGTGGCAGATTGCCAGTTTTCGTTCGGGGATTGCCGCGCTGGCGCTGGCCGCGTTCGTCCCGGACGGGCGGCGTCACTGGCGCTGGTCGCTCGTGCCGGTAGCCGCAGCCTACGCCGTCACGCTGATCTCTTTCACGCTGGCAACCCGGATGACCACCTCGGCGAACGCCATTTTCCTGCAATCCACCGCGCCCCTATATCTGCTTCTGATCGGGCCGCTCTTGCTCAAGGAACCTCTCACCCGCTCCGATCTGCTGTTTCTGGGGGCAGTGGCGGCGGGCATGATACTGTGTTTCGCCTCGGCGCAACCAGCCATGGCCACGGCTCCCGATCCGCGCACGGGCAACTTATGGGGCGCGGCTTCCGGCTTGAGCTGGGCGCTTACGGTTTCGGGCCTGCGTTGGCTGGGACGGCGGCTAGAGGCGTCCAATGCCGCTACCGCGACGGTGGTGCTGGGCAATCTGATGGCCTGCTTAGTAACTCTCCCGAAGGCGCTTCCCGTTTCCCACGCCGGCTTACTCAATCTCGGCGTGCTCTTCTATCTCGGTGTATTTCAGATCGGGCTGGCCTATCTGTTTGTGACCCGCGCGATCCGGCACGTGCCGGCCTTTGAGGCCACCACCGTCCTGCTGCTCGAACCGGCGCTGAATCCAGTGTGGGTATGGCTGGTGCAGGGTGAACAGCCGGCAGCCAACTCGGTGGCCGGCGGCGTGCTGATCCTTTCCGCTACGCTGGCGAACGCGTGGTGGCAGAGCCGGCGCAGATAGCGCGGCCATTCCGGCTGCGCGGTATAATCTCACTAGCCGCGCCAGTGTCCAAGCGATCCCTCATCGAGACTATCGCCGGGTTGAGTACGCGCTGGAGGAATGCAAACAAAACCCTGACCCTGCAGACTTCGCCGGCCCTCTCGAAAACGCCGGAGCCCGGAGAGCAGTGGGGACAATTCCAGATCGTGCGCCAACTCGGGCATGGAGCCTTCGGCTACGTGTATCACGCGCGCGACCGGCTGGATCGTGACGTCGCCCTGAAAATCCTCAATGGGCCGGAAGCTATCCGCGAAGGCAAAGTCCTGGCCAGATTGCAGCATCCTAACCTCGTCACGGTGCACAGCTATGAAGAAGGCGCGGACGGCGCCGCGCTCTCCCTGGAACTGATCCAGGGTGAGAGTCTGGAAGACTTCGTGCGACAGCGCGGCAGGCTGGATCCGGCGTACGCGTCTCTAATCTGCCTGCAAGTCTGCCGCGGGCTGGCAGTGGTTCACGGCAAAGGCATCGTGCATCGGGACATCAAGGCCAGCAATATCATGCGGCAGGCAGACGGCCGTATCGTGCTGGTGGATTTCGGACTGGGTCAGGAG
Source organism: Bryobacterales bacterium (assembly GCA_963818855.1). Classification (GTDB taxonomy): domain Bacteria; phylum Acidobacteriota; class Terriglobia; order Bryobacterales; family Bryobacteraceae; genus Bog-159. Next base: position 528,246 of record CAWFUH010000006.1, read on the forward strand.
GTCGACCCACGGAATGCCAGCGGTGAAGTTGCCGGCACGCTGCCCTATATGGCGCCGGAGTTGTTTGCGGGCGCGCCCGCCTCGCCCGTCACGGACTTGTACGCCACCGGCGTCCTTCTCTATTACCTGGTGACGCTCGAGTACCCGGTCTCGGTGGCGAGCGTGTCGGCGTATCAGGAAGCGCATGCCGCAGGCGACCGCCGTCACTTGCTGGATGCCCGTCCGGACCTGCCGGAAGCGTTCATCGCCGTGGCCGAAAAGGCCACCAATACCGATCCCGCAAAACGCTTCCGATCCGCGGGAGGCATGGCCCTCGCGCTGGAGCAACTGGTCCAGAGCAAACCCTGGTCGGCGCGGCGGTCGCCCTGGCTGGCGTGGTCGATACCGGCCGCTGTGGTTCTTTTGCTGGCGGCGTTCTTCTCGCTGAGAATGCGCGACCCGTCCGATAACGCGCCGCCGCTTGAACTGGTGCGATTGACCAGCGACGATACGCTAAGCGGCGATCCCACGCTGTCCGGCGATGGTAAACTGCTGGCCTACGCTTCCGATCAGGCGCACGCTGGAAAAATGGATATCTGGATCCGGCAGCTGCCTAAAGGAGCGTCCCTGCGGTTGACCAATAGCCCCTTCGACGAATCCAATCCGGCCTTTTCTCCGGATGGCGCGCAGATCGCTTTCCGGTCGGAGAAGGACGGCGGGGGTATCTATACCATCTCCGCGTTTGGCGGCGAGCCGCGCCTGCTGGCGCCGCAGGGGCAGGACCCCCGGTTCTCACCCGACGGGCGCTATCTGGCGTACTGGATTGGCGAACTCCATACGCACCTGCCGTCGGCCAAGACCTACATCATGCCCGCGTCGGGAGGCACGCCCCGCCGCATCGCCGCGCAGCTTGCCGACGCCCGCTATCCTAACTGGGCGCCGGACGCGAGGCACATTCTGGTGCAGGGTTCGCGCAACCCGAATCTTCCGCCAGACCAGGACGCGGAATGGTGGGTGGCGTCTGTGGACGGTCCCGCACCCGTAGATACCGGGGCGCTGAAGCGGTTTCGTGCGCAGGGTTTGGAAGTGCACACTTATGCCGTCTGTTGGTTTGCTGATTACCTGGTTTTTTCCGCCGCGGAAAAGGCCAATGTGAATCTGTGGCGCGCGCGCTTGGAACTCGCCCACTTGACCCGCCCGGGCGAAGCGCGCCGGTTGACTTTCGGGACTGCATTTGAGACCGCGCCTTGGATTGCCTCGAACGGAACGCTCGTTTTCCAGAACCAGCAGGGGAACCTCCGAATCTGGTCGTTTGCGCTCGACGGCAAGGAAGCCGGCCAAAACAAGGAAGCCGGCCAAAACATGGATCGCGTCACGGATACCGCCGACTTCGACGCGTTTCCTAGCGTGTCTCAAGACCGGCAATGGCTGGCCTTCACGCGCACGTCTTCGGAATCGGGCTTGCGCCAGGTCTGGGTGCGCAATCTCGAATCCGGAAATGAGATGCTGCTGACCGACTCCGCCACCCGGAAATGGAATCCGCTGATCGACCCTGCGGGCGAAAGGATCGTTTACGGTGCGGAGGAAGGCGCGGGTATCTCAGTCTACATTCTGGACCGGCGCACACGCGAAACCCGCCGGCTTTGCACGTCGTGCGGCGTGCCGAGCGCCTGGCTGCCGGACGGAAACGCCATTTTAACCTCCACGGAAAGGGACATCCAGCGCGTTGGAGTCTCGACCGGAAGCGCCGCCGTCGTGCTATCTAAACCGGGACAACTGCTGGACGAAGCCGAATGTTCGCCGGACGGAAAGTGGATGGCCTTCTCCGCCCGGCTACCCGATCAGGAACGCAGTGTTTATATCGTGTCCTCCGGCCGGGCGGGTGCCTGGCAGAGGGTAAATCCGGGATCTGCGTGGGCTGACAAGCCGCACTGGTCCCGAGACGGCAAGAGCTTGTACTTCTACTCCAACTCGGACGGCTATCGTTGTATCTGGCGCCGGGCGTTCAATGCTGCGTCCGGAACGATGACGGGAGCGCCGCGCGCGATCAGGCATTTGCACAACGCGCGCCTGTCTGTGATGAGCATCTCGCAGCCTGTGAGAAGCTACGCCGTCACCACCAACCGGATCTATCTCGATGTCGCGGAGAACACCGCCTCCATTTGGATGAGTACGCTGCCTGCGAAGTAAGACCCGCCACGAGCGGGACGTGGACGTCCCGCGCCGGCGTGGACGCCTACCCCACCCTAACGGGTTTTGCGGTACAGTTGCTAGATCGAAAGGAGCTGCGCCACATGGCGACGGAGAAGAAGACGGGCAAAGCAGGCGAAAAATATGGAGTCAACGTGGAGTTGAAGCGGGAACTGTCAAAGGAAGAGGCGGACTTCCTCGCCAAAACCCTGGAAATGACCGCCAGCGCTCTGCGCTTGCACTTGAAGGACGATGCGGCAGTTGAAAAACCAAACAAACCCAAGCCGCCGCGATAGCGCCCCGCCCCGGCTGAACGTCTGTCTGGTCAGCATCCCGACCGCTACCGATTTCGAAGATCCTCTGCAGTTCGAGAACGAAGGCGTCCGCGAGACGGCTGCCGATCTCCCGCTCGGAGTGTTGGCGCTGGCCGCCGTGTTGGAAGAAATCGGCGCCGTTCCGCGGATTGTCGATTCCAACGCCTGGTACGTCGAGTATTTGCATTCGAGCGAGCGCGCGAATCGCACCCCGTTCGGCCATTTCGCGGCGGACCGCCTGGCAGCGCTCGATGCGGATCTGTTCGGCTTCAGCACCATCTGCAACAGCTACCCGGTCACCATTCAAACCGCCCAACGGTTGAAGGAACTTCGCCCGAGCGCCGTGACGGTGTTCGGCGGCCCGCAGGCTTCCGTGGTGGATGTGGCAACCATGCGGCATTTCCCGTTCGTGGATTTCATCCTGCGCGGCGAGGCGGATCGCAGCCTGCCTGAGCTGGTAGCGCGCCTCGATGCGGGAAGTGCGCCGGAGGCGGTGCCCGGAATCACTTACCGGAATTCCGGGGAGGTCTGCCGCAACCAGAATGCCCCTCTGCCTGTCGAGTTGGACGATTTGCCATTGGCAGCTTTTCACCTCTACCCCGGCCCGCTTCCTTCGCGCAGCATTCCACTGGAACTCGGCAGGGGATGCCCGTTCGGCTGCACGTTCTGCTCCACCAACGATTTTTTCCGCCGCCGCTTCCGCCTGAAATCGCCCGCCAAACTAATTGCGGAGATGGATATCCTGACGGCGCGCTATGCGGCCGAATATTTCGACCTCATGCACGATATGTTCACCGTCGACCGCCGCCGCGTGGTGGCCTTTTGCGAGGCCCTGATCGCTAGCGGCCGCGGGTACCGATGGGGTTGCAGCGCGCGCACGGACTGCGTCGATGGAGAACTCATCGAACTGATGGCGCGCGCCGGTTGTGTGTCCATCTTCTTCGGCGTCGAATCCGGCTCTGCCCGGATACAAAAGATCATCGACAAGCGGCTCGATCTGGCCGAGGCGCGCACCAACGTATCGCTGACTACGCGGCACGGCATGCGCACCACTGTCTCCACCATCGTCGGCTTTCCCGAGGAAACTCTCGACGACGTGAAGGCGACTGTGGGATTTCTGGCGGAATCCCTGCGCGAACCCGAGATTGTGACGCAGCTTCATCTGCTGGCGCCGCTGGCCGGCACGCCCCTCGAAGTCCAGTACCGCGATCGGCTGGTGCTGGAAGACGTCTATACGGATATGTCCCATTCCGGGTGGGTGCAGGGCGAACGCGAGCGGCAATTGATCAGCGCTTACCCGGATGTATTCCAGAATTTCTATGCCATTCCCACGCCCCACCTGGACCGGCGCTATTTGCAGGAGTTGCGCGAATTCGTCTTACGCACCACCTGCCGGTTTCGCTGGATGCTGGCGGCCTGGCAGGATCGCTGCGGTGACTTATTGTCGCTTTACGATGAATGGCGGGCCTGGAGCCGGTACCTCGTGCCGCATCATAGCGGCTGCGATATGCGGCGCTACTACGGTCAGTGGGATTTCGATCGCGATTTCGTGCGCTTTCTGCGCGGCCGCCCCGCCACGGCGCGCGGCGAGTTTGAGGCCGTTCTGCTCGAATTTGAGGATGCCTTGCTGCGGGTGCTGCGCGAGCCCGATGACATCACCTCTTCTGCGCGACAACAGGTGCTCTCGAGCGATATGCGGCTGGGGCTGAATCCGCATGTCTATGTCCTGCGCCTCACGAGCGATGTCACGCGCGTGGTGGATCTGCTGCGCGCGCATCAGCCGCCGGACGAATCGATTCATCGGCCCACCATCGTCGCGACGCGGCGGGCTTCCGAAGATGAGATTCAAGCCATCCGCATATCGCCGCTCAGTGCGGAGTTCCTGTCGCTCTGTGACGGCCGTGCGACCGTGGACGAGATCCTGCACAAATTCGCGCCGGAGTGCCCTACGGTGGGCAGCCTGACCGGCTGGGACGTGGCCACCGAAGCTCTCCGCATGGCCTATCGCAATAGACTGGTCCGGGCATCGTGCAGCGCGGCATAGAGTTCTCCCAGGCGGCGGCTATCGCGCGCGAACCAGCCGCGCGTCCAGCTCTGGACCGCCGCGGCAGCCTCGGATTCGGTGGCTGCGCCTCGGCATACGCGCGCAATCAGGTCGCCTGCCAGCATCCCCGACATGATGGCCCGTAGTACGCCATGCGAAGACGCCGGGTCGAGCACCGCGGCGGCATCCCCCACGGCGAAAAAACCGCTGCCGGCGCAGGTTTCCAGGATGCGCCAGGTTACGTCCGCACCGCGCACGGGACCGGTCGGCTGCAGCGCGCGCACGGCGGTGGGCGGGCAGCGCTGAATCTTGGTGAAATCCAATTGCGTCCACGCGGCTAAATCCGGGCGCACGCGCGCCACCCAGGTCCACCCCGCGCGGTTTCCGCTGAGCACTGGATCCGGCCCCAACTGATCAAGATCGCTGGCGGGTCCGGTTGCGTATCCATAGGTCGCGATCGATCGCCGGGCGCGACGCATTCCGATGCCGGCCTGCCGGTGCAGCCAATGACGCGCCCCGCTGGCGTCCACTACAAACCTGGCGCGAACCTCGCCCGCATCGCTTTCGAGACCCACTACCCGCGTGCCATCTATGATCGGCGCGCCAGCCCGGCAAGGTTGCAAAATCCGCGCTCCGGTCGCCGCCGCGCGCCGCAACAGAATCGCATCCAGATCGGCTCGCCAGGCGTGAATTCCCAGCCATGCGCCGCTCGCATCCGCGCCGAAAGCCTCGTAGCGCGGCGGCCCTCCCCAAATGACGTGATGCCCACGGTAGCGCAGAAAGCCGGCGGCGCGTATGGCCTCGCCGGCGCCCAACTGATCGAAGAGCGGTTCGATGCCCGGATGCAGGCTCTCGCCCGGGCGGTCGCGCGGAAATGGCTGCGCCTCCAGCAACAGCACATCCAGGCCGCTTTGTGCGCACCAGATGGCCGCCGCGCTGCCGGCCGGGCCGCCGCCTACGATTACCACGTCCGTATGATCGGCCATGTCAATTATTGTGGCCAGGCGGGTCTGGAGACCCGCCGCAGGACTGGAGTCCTGCCCCACGCTAAAACAAACGCGCCTGCCAGCCGGCGTTCAACGTATCCAGGTAGAGCACGTGGCGCGGCGTGGCGAATGCCACTACATAGCGATCAAATGTCGCATGGACGAAAAGCGGATCTTCCTGCTGTATTACCGAAGTTGCCCAGATCAGATCGAAGCGGTACGAATCCTGCAGCGTGACGCCGGTCGCCTGCTCGGCAATCAGCAATTCCCGATCATCCGCCGCTGTCTTGTCGAAGTAGCGCACGGCCCACTTAGTTTTGGTCACGGTATCGGTAGCGTTCAGCGTTTCATATACGCGCGCCATCAACAGAGTCCAGGTTTCGTACTCCGCAACCGTAGTATGGTCGATTTTGGCGAAGTCGAACCCCGGGCCGAGCACCTGCTGCACGTAATCGGAGTAGGCGTACGACACAAACCGCACGATGCCGGGCGCGACCAATTCGGGAGGCGGCAGCCCGTCCCACCCCAGCCGGGATTGCGGGATGGGCGTGACGGTCGGGAAGTTGCCGGGCTCGTAGACGCGGGTCTGGTCCGGCGCGATCGCCGGCCAGAAAGCGTTTTCGGCCGCGCAAAGCCGCATGTCTTCCACGAAGGGACTGCCTCCGCCATAGTTCGCCAGGTGCAGGACGCCGTTGATGGAGTTCTCGTCGTCGTTCAAGTCCATGCTGACGTCCCAGCCGGGAGCGAATAGCCCGGAGGCGCAGTCAGGCAGCGCCGAAACGCGGTGATGTACGACGTTTTCGAGTTCAGTGGGAGCATCCTTGCCGGCGTTCAGCGTCGAAACGATAGCAGTGTAGCTGTCATCGTTACTGACGAAAACAGGCTGACTGACGGCGATGTCGGCGGTCTTACGGAAAGTGATGTTCGCGGTGATGCGGGCGTCGGAAAGCGGTTCGGCAGGCAGTATCCCTTCGTAATCGGGAAACAGGGCCGCTCTCACATCGGTCGGCGCGGATTGCTTCCACCAGTCGAAGAAGTCCGTTTCCCGTATAGCCGGATACGGATCCGGCGGCGATAACATGGAGTAAGCCGCCAGCGATTGCGGCATTTCAAGCGACAAGCCTTCACATTCGGCCTGCACCCATCCATCGCCCGAGAAATCGATATAGTGCTGCGCGTGATAATGGCCCAGATTTATGGCCCTGGTCACGTTTGGCGAATGATTGAGACTCCTCGATCCGCCATCCGTTTCCACCTCGCGCCGCACGTAGATATATTCAGGTGCGCGGCAAGCGCCGCTCGGCCGGGATGGAATGCGGAACGTGCCGCCTTGTCTCACGCCCCCGGGAGGCACATCGAGCGTCAGCCGCTGGCCATTGAGCACCGCTTCTTCGACCAGTGGGTGCGCCGCCGGGGCCACCAGAATCGATGCGCCCGGCTGATCCATGGTAACCAGAATTTGCTCCGGAATGACAAATGGGAACTGATGCAGTTCATCGCCGGCGTATTGGGTTGGCAGCGCATGCTCCGCGAAATACTGATGGATGCGGCGCAGTTTCTCGTTGTGATGGTGAGTGCGGAAACTTAGCTTCAGGTGGCATCCGCGGATACATTCGTCGCCGCTGAACAGCTTTTGCAGAGGCACCCAAAAGAGTCTCTTACTATCCGGCGTGACGGGATTACCTTCGGCATCGAAGCCGCCATTGCGGAAATGCAGCGGGCCGAAATCGTGCTCGTCGCCCAGCATCCGCGCCGCGATATAAGCGGCGAATCGCGCGGGAATCGCCAGTACTTCGCCATGTTCCACCGTCAGGCTGTTGTATCCGCGCGCCGCCGGATCGTATTGAGGAGGGGCATTGCCGACGCGCGCCACCCCCGTGCGCGCAAAGCACATATCGGCGTGATTCCGGTGGACTGTTTGCGGCGCGCGGCGGTATTCAACCGTGTAAACTACTATGGCCAGCGGCGCCCCTGTAGATCGCAGCCGCAGATCGGCGATGGATGGCGGATCGACTCCGTATACGTAATTTTCGACCGCATCGATTTCCGCGTGGGTGGGGAAGCCCTGCACCTCGCCCACGCCCAGTTGCGGCGCGGCCAGCGCGTGGAAAAGCAGGCTGTGGGCGGGCGCGCCCGGCTCAATGGCGCGCTTGCCTTCCAGGGCGAAATCGCGAAACCCCGGTGCGCTACGGTCGATGCGCTGGAGCGGCCGCGATAGCTCGCGCACCAGCGCCTCAGGGTCAGGCTGCCGGATATTCAGATCGGAGACACGCAGCAGGAACTCACACCATCCAACAGTTTCGAGGCGCCGGCACACATCTGCGACGGCATCGATGAGCGGCATCGTCCGGTGATTGTATCAGACGGAAATGCTTCCGAGAATTACTGCGGGAGCCCGCGGTGCCGGAAATTGCTCCATAGCCCGACCACCTGAGGCCAAAGGCCGACGGCCTGCAGCACTCCGACGCAAGTGGCTATGACGACGACGATGTTCAGAATAGCCTTGATGCTACCTGCCATCGGCACGTACGTATTTACCAGCCACAAGCCCATTCCGACGACGATGAGGGCCAGCACGACGTTTAGAATAGTCCTGACGTTCCGGGGAAAAGCGATGTAACGATTGACGATTAGCGCAACGATCGCCACCACGACCAGCGCCGCGACCAGGTAGACCAAAGACATTGTCATGATCCCTCGTCAACTGTACGGGCAATCGCCGTACCAAGGAGCGCTATTGCACTATGGCGGATGCGGATCAGGGCTTTTGCTGTTCCGCCGTGAGCCGGTCGAAAACGGCGCGCTCCCGCTCCCCATCCTCCTGCCGGTTCAGGCGGAAATACAGAGTGGCCAGCTCCAGGTGGGGCTGAGCCCAGTTGGGATCGTCATGCACCACTTTCTCGAAATCGCTCACTGCGGCTTCCACGTGACCTTCGGTACGTTCGAGGCGCGCCCATTCGTAGCGTGCGACCGTCGAATCAGGATTGAGCTCCAACGCGCGCTGCAGGTGGTGGCGTGCCCCGCCCAGATCGCGCTCGGTGTGCAGCACCGCGCCTAACCCAAGCTGCGCCTCAAAATCTTTGGGATCGGCTTCTACGGCCTGGCGCAGCGCCACCGTGGCTCCCTGCGTATCGCCCAGGTAGCTGAGCACGGTGCCGCGCAAAGTATCTACGCCGGGCAGTCGCGGATTCAGGCGCGCGGCGGCCTCGGCATCATCGCGGGCACGCTCGAATTCATTCATCTTGAGCGCGGTCTGGCCAGCCAGCAGGTACGCCTCAGGCCGGTTCCCGCCGCGCGCTACACGATCGACGCGGTCCAGTCCTTCGCGCCGATGGCCCGTCCGGATCAAGGCCGATCCCAGCAGCCAGGCTACCGCCAAATCATCCGGGTGTGCCCCCTCCACGGGTTTCAGGATAGCGATCACTTGCTCATCCTTGCCAAGATGGCTGTAGCAATCCGCCAGCAGGGTAGCGAGGCGCGGGTCATCCGGCTGCGCGGCCCGCAGCGTATTGAGTTGCTGGACTGCTTCCTGCCATGCGCCCTTCTTGTAATACGCCAGCGCCAGGTTGAGGCGGAGACCGGGGTTGTCCTTCTTGGCGAGCACGGCGCGGTATTGCGCGATGGCTTCGTCGTAGCGATCCAACTTCGCCAGCGCGGCGCCCAGATTGGCGCGCACTTCGATCGAATCCGGATAGCCTTTCAGAAGTTCCTGGTATTTGCGGACGGCCAGCGCATCGTCTCCGCGCTGCTGCGCCGCCACGGCATCGCGGAAGAGTTGCTCGGGGTTGGAGGATTGCGCGCACGCAGCGCCGGCGGCGATTAGCAAGGCCACGATGCGCATCGATTCCAGCATAACGGACTTGCGTTATCGTAGGGGTAATCATGTGGAGCCGGGTACTGCTGCTCGTTCTAACAGCGTCTGCCGCGTTCGCCCAAACCTCCACCAAAGAGCAATTCGAGGATCTGTCGCGACGCGCGCAGGCAGCCTTGGACAGTCATCCAGAGGACGCCATCCGGCTCTACAAGAAGGCCCTTGAGATCCGTCCGGACTGGCCCGAAGGGTGGCTTTACATGGGAGGCGCGCTCTACAAATTGGCCCGCTACGCCGAGGCCACCGACGCTCTGCGGAAAGGAATCGGTCTGGCGCCGGTGTTCGCCAACGGGTGGGCGTTGCTCGGCCTGAGCGAGTCGCAGCTCGACGATCCGGACCAGGCGCTGGCAGACATCCGCAAGGGCGAACGGCTGGGTCTCGGCGGCAACGTCCAATTCGAGACCGCCGTGCGCGTGCGGGCCGCGCAACTCCTGATTCGCTCCTCGGCTTTTGATGAAGCTATCGCGCAATTGGAGCCGCTGGCCAAGAATCCCAACAATCCTCCACCGGTGGAGGAAGCCATGGGCCTATGCACGCTGGCCAGCCCGGACGACATCGCCCAGCTATCGGCCGAGCGGCGCGCGGTTGTGGACCTGGCAGGGAAAGCCGCCTGGGAATTCGCCGGCCTGCACCCCGAGGCGGCGGCGGCCGCCTACCGCCAGTTGCTCGCCCAGTATCCGAATGAGCCGGGTGTGCACTACGCCTATGGTCTTTATCTGATGCAAACGGACGCCAAGGCAGCTCTGGCGGAGTTGCAGAAGGAAGTACAAAACAACCCGAAGCATTGGCCGGCCCTGCTGGTGATCGCGTCCATCCAGATCCGGCAGGGTGCGCCCGACCAGGCCATCCAGACGTTGCGCGCAGCCTTGAAGGCGGCGCCCGCCAAATACCGCTGGCTCTGCCACACTGACTTGGGGCGTGCCGATCTGGATACCAACAATGTCAGTGCGGCTATTACCGAACTGGAGGATGCCGTGCAGCAGATGCCGTCCAGCGCTTATGCGCACTTTCTGCTGGCGGAAGCTTACCGCCAGGCATCGCGTACCGCGGATGCGGAGAGGGAGCAGGCGGAATTTGAGAAGATGAAGGCCCAGCAGGATCCGCTCGGCGTGCCGGCTTTGCACCCGTTCGGGATTTCGGGGAAGAACTGAAACCGCGCTCACCGCCCCCGCGTACAATATAGGTGATTACAGTCTGAATTCTGATTCGCATGCCGGCAGCCGCCGCGCGCCGCCTAAATCATCGGAGGAAACGATGTCCAAACATTTGGCACGTCTACTGGCTGTTTCGTCTCTTGCCGCTGTGGCAGCTCTAGCCCAGCCTGTTATTAACCAAACCTATCTGCCGGTGAGTTCCGCCAGCTACCGATCGGCCGGAATGCCGGGGTCGGGCGTCGCCCAAGGATCGATCTTCAGTATTTTCGGAACCGGCCTGGGTGACAACACATTTGAGGAAGCCGGGTCATTCCCGTTGCCGCTGAAGCTGGGTGGCACGACGGTTGCGGTCACTGTAGGCGGAACGCAGGTATCGGCGATCCCGCTGGTGAATGCCTCTGGCCAGCAACTGAATGTCATACTGCCGTCAACCACACCGGTCGGCAGCGGGACCGTCACAGTTACTTTTAACAATCAGACCAGCGCGCCGGCGGCTATACAGGTGGTCAGCAGCGCATTCGGCATTTACACTTACAACTCCGCGGGTTCCGGACAAGCCATCGCCACGGACGTGAATTACAACGTCAACACCATCATTCACACGTTTCATCCGGGAGACTATGCCATTCTTTGGGGAACCGGACTTGGCGGGCTACCCCAAAATGCCAGCGATGCGGGTGTGCCGCCCACCGGCAATCTGCCGACGCCGATCAAGGTATACGTGGGCAACACCACCGCCTCCATCAGCTACCAGGGGCGATCGGGATGCTGCGCGGGGCTCGACCAGATTGTTATCCAGATTCCTACCGGAATAACCGGATGCTATGTGCCGGTCGCCGTAGAAGCCGGCGGCGTTCTTGGTAACATCGGTAACATTCCGACCATCGCCGTATCGGATAGCGGCCAGACCTGCTCGGACTCGGTCTTGGGACAAGACCTGGTGAATCAGCTCGCGGCGGGGCAGACGGTCAGTTTCGGTTATATTCGGCTGGAGAGTTGGATCGCGCAATACCAGGCGGGTTCGCCAGGCACCGCTAACTATGACACTGCAATAGCTACTTTCAGCCAATACACGCCCGCGACCGCCGGTATGGCCCAATATGGCGTTTCGAGCGGTTATTGCGTGGCGGTGGACTGTTCGAACGGATGTTACGTCGACTCGTATGGCGGAGGAACACTTACGGATTCAAGTCCCGCCCAACTCGATGCCGGATCCGCGCTGGCCATCAGTTTCCCGGCGGAGGCCATCGCGCAAGTGGGCAACGGGTTCTACGGCTCCATCTTGTCTGAGCAGGCACGATACCTTTATAGCGATTTCACCTATCCTGTCTCCGGTCCCGGTGGGACGGCCGTCGGTCCATTCTCCGTTTCGGACGTGACAGGCGTTCCAACCGCCAAGTTTACCGGAATCACTAACCAGCAAACCATATCGCGGTCGGGTGATCTTACGCTGCAGTGGACCGGCGGCAACCCGTCGCTGCAGAATGGACAAGTAACCATCTTCGCGGAGGCCATCAACCAGGTGACGGCCAACTACGACCAGTTTGAAATGTTACAGTGCACCGCGCCGCTGGCGGCGCAGCAGTTCACGATCCCCGGGTGGGTGCTTTCCGCGCTGGAGCCCGCCAGCACGGTCACTTACGCGAGTGGAACTTTTCCAGCCGGGTGGATCCAGATTGGGCAATACAATAACCCGACCTCGTTCAGCGCGACTGGCCTGACCAAGGGAATTATCACGGACATTTTTTATAACGGCATCGGGGTGTCCTTCCAGTAAGTCGGCGTGGGGCAGACCTCCAGGTCTGCGGCGGGTCTCCAGACCCGCCTTCCGGCAACTCGTCGCACGTTATAATCTGCATCAGGGTGAGACTCGCTGCGTTATTTCTGTCGCTTCCGTTGGGACTCGCCGGGTTGTGGGCCGGTGAGCCCGAAGACCCTGTGCACGCAGCCAGCGCGGCTCTGCAATCGGGCGACGTGGCGACCGCCATCCGGCTCTACCGCGAGTTCCTGAAGAGCTATCCCGACGCGGCCGAAATCCGTTCCAATCTGGGCGCCGCCCTGGTGCAGGATGGGCAGTTCGCCAATGCCATCGCGGAATATAACCTGGCACTCAAGCAACTCCCGAATAATGCCCGCGTACGGATGAACCTGGCGCTGGCATATTACAAACTTGGCCGGGTGCCGGAAGCCATCCAACATCTGGAATTACTCCACAAAACGCAACCCTTGGATCTGAAGCCGGCTCTGCTGTTAGCCGACTGCATGCTCGAAACGAATCGGCCGGCGAAAGCTGTGGAGGTGCTCTGGCCGTTGCGCGACGAATATCCCGACGATCACGCTGTCGTATATGTGCTGGGCATGGCGCTGATGAAAGACGACCGGATACACGAGGCCCAGGTGCTGCTGGACGGCATCCTGAGCGACGGCGAGTCGGCGGAATCGGCATTCCTGCTGGGGCAAAGTGAGTTGCTGCGGAACGACCTGGTGGCAGCGGCCGGACACCTTGCGCGCGCCGTGGAGTTGAATCCGAAGATGCCGTGGGTGCACACGCTATACGGGCAGGCGCTGAAGTCCGCGGGAAAGCTCGAAGAGGCCAATGTACAGTTCAACGAAGAACTGAAGGTGAATCCGTACGATTTCACCGCCAACACGGAAATAGCCCTGCTGTTGCTGCAGGATGGCAAGCCGGACGAGGCGCTGGCACACATCGCCATGGCGCTGCAAGTGCGTCCCAACGATCCCGGCGCGCTTTATCAGCGGGCCTCCATTCACCTGACCCAGGGACTTACCGCGCAGGCGCGCCAGGAACTTGAGCAACTCATACGCGACTATCCGAGCTTCTCTGAAGCCCACGCGGCGCTGGCCAGGGCTTACTACAAGTTACAACTGAACGCAGACGGAGACCGGGAGGCCGCCGAGGCGCGGCGGGTCCGGGAAGAGGCGCAGAAGAAGTTGGAGGAGAAGCGGAAGAACTAAGAAGACAGGAGACAGAAGTCAGAAGTCAGAAGTCAGAAGACAACCGCTTCGCCTTCTTACTTCTGACTTCTTACTTCTGACTTCTCCGTCACCGTCAGAATCTGATCTGCCGCCTCGTTATGCAGCGTCTGGTGAATGCGGCTGGGCCAGACGATCTCGATCTCCTTCACCGTCTTCGCCGATCCCAGGCCGAAGTGCACGCGCGGATCGCTGGAGCAGGCGTAGCCGGTGCTGGTGGTCGCGTGATTGTACTGCGCACCCGCATCGGTCGTAATGCGGACCTGTGCTCCCAGCCCCATGCGGTTACTTTCGACTCCGACTAGTTTCAGCAAAATCCAATGATTGGCGTTCTGCGAGACGTTGTGGAAGTATTGCGCATTTCCCTGGAGTACGGTGGCCACGGCGTCCATGCGGCCGTCGTTATCCAGGTCGCCGAATGCCATGCCGCGATGCGCCAGCGCCGTTTGGAACGCCACGCCGGCGCCTGCGCTCGCATCTTCGAACTTGCCGTTGCCCAGGTTGCGCAAGACCGTGTTGGGTTCTTCGGGTCTGCGCAGCGACATCAGCGCGATGTTATCGAGCACGTGCCCCCGCACCGCCAGCAGGTCCTTCCATCCGTCATTATCCAAATCGACGATCCCGTTAGACCAGCCCGACATAGGGCGAGTGACCCGGGCCACGCCGGCCGTGCCGGTGATCTCCGTGAAATCTCCTGCCGAGCCGCGATTTCGAAATAGCGGGAAGGTGTCGTCCTGGAAGCCGGTCACCCAGATGTCGTCGTAGCCGTCGTTGTCGATGTCCCGGAAATCGGTGCCCATGCCCGACATATACGACCCGGATTCCGGGTACGCCACGCCTGTGCGGAGCCCGACTTCCTCGAATTTCTTGCCGCCCAGATTGTGGAACAGCATATTTGGGGCATTATCGTTAGCCACGAACACATCCATGAAGCCATCGTGATCGTAGTCGGCGAAAGCCACCCCCATTCCTTTCCCCCGAATCTGGCTGATGCCGGTGGCGGCCGAAACATCCGTAAAGGTTCCATCCCCGTTATTGTGGTAAAGCGTATTGGGCAGCGGCGCATAGTTTTTCGGATGGCAGTAGGCGCGCAGGTTCGGATTGGGCCCGCAAAAAGGGTCCTGGTTCACTTCCCACTTGCAGTAGTTGGAGACGAACAGGTCCAGGCGGCCGTCGTTATCGTAATCGAACCAGCCGGCGGACACCGCCCACATCTTCTTGCCGTCCAGGATAGCCCCGCCTACTCCGGCCCTATCCGTGACGTCGGTGAAGGTGCCGTCGTGATTGTTGTGAAAGAGCTGATTTTTGGTCACATTGGCCACGAAGATGTCCGGCCAACCATCGTTGTCGTAATCCCCGATCGCGACCCCAATGCCGTAACCCTCGCCCTTCACGCCGGCTTTTTCCGTCACGTCGGTGAAAGTGCCGTCGTGGTTGTTGTGAAAGAGGCGGTTCCAATATTTGGGTGACTCCTTCCGCAGCGAGGGAATAGCCGCACCGTTGACGAAGTAAATATCCAGGTAGCCGTCGTTGTCGTAATCGAAAAGCGCCACGCCGGCCAACATCGTCTCAGGCAGGTTCTTATTTGGTGTAGGGCAGTTGTCGGCTATGAAATGGATGCCGGCGCGGTCCGCGATTTCTTCGAATGCGATCGGGCCCAGCTTGGAAGCCGTGGCTGCTGCCACCAAGAAAGGTACGAATAGCGCGAGTGCCCGCCAGCGTGTCAAACTTTAGAATATACGATGGACGGCAGACTTTAGATCACGGGATTTGAAAGAAGACTCCCATGGTGGTTCGCACCAGGTGGGCGTGTTGGGCACCGTAGCCCTTCACCTCGATACCGAATCCCAGATTCTGCGTAACGTAATAAAGCGCGCCCACGCTGGCGTTGCCCGCCACCTGGTTGTTGGTTTCGTTAACCGATGCGGTAGCGCCGTAACCGCTGGTATCGGTGCTCGACATAAAGCGCAGCACGCCGGCTCCCAGTCCGACATACGGCACCCAGTTGCCCTTGTTCGGAAAACGGATTTTGATTCCGCCATTGAGATCCAACAGACTGGACGAGTACAAGCCCTTGCCGCTGAGGTTCGAGCCATAAGTGTACCCATAGCTGATGAGCGGGGAATAAGAGATCTCGATGAACGGCACCACATACTTCGTCACCGGAGATGCCAGACTGGCGCCGGCCGCTCCGTGCGTTCCCAAACCGAATAGTCCGCCGGCGTTAATGGCGCCGATGATCCCTCCCGTGTCGGCCTGCTGCGCCTGTGCCGGCCAACTCGCCATGATCAGACCGGCTATGAATAAAACAAGTGAACTTTGCGCGGCACGATGCATCGTTCTAATCCCTCCCGTGGGTGCCTAAATGCTGCGTACACCCATGTTGACGATGTCATCGACCTGCATGGTTTCCTTGACCACGAATGGCTCGCCGTATTTCACACCGATCAGGTTGCCATAGAACCGTGCGATGGCGCCCAGCCGTTCACGAAGTTCGGCTTCCTGGGGGAACAAATCGCTCGCCTCACCCTGCGCGCCGTACTGCGATTGATAGCTCAACAAAGCCGCCATGCGGGCTTCGAACTGGCCGGTGATGTCTACCACGAACGAAGGCGTCACGTTGGCATACAGCGACGCATAAATCAACTTATAGGGCCGATGCGGCGCGGAGTATTCATCCAGCTTCTTCAGACCGGCTAGAAAGCAGGCCTCGTAACCCAGCTCGCTGGCGCGGTAATGGTCCGGATGGCGGCCCTCCCAATACGGCAGGATTACGACGCGCGGCCGCAACTCGCGGATCTTCACAGCCAGCGTCATGCGCGCGCTGAGGGTGTTCTCCAGGCGCGCATCGGGGAAGCGCAAGTTACCGCGCCAGTCGAGACGCATGTGGCGCGCCGCTACCTCGGCCTCCGCCAGGCGCTGGTCGGGAGTGCCGCGCGAGCCCATGTCGCCGGCGGTGAGGTCAAGCGCCCCGGTGCGATATCCCCGCTCCGCCATGCGGATCAGAGTTCCGCCGCAAGTCTGTTCGATATCGTCCGGATGCGCGGCGATGGCCAGGATGTCCAAACCAGTGGCCGGGCTCATGTTCTCGCCGCCAGCCGTTTGAGGAATTCGGCCAGGGACACCCGGTATTTGAAAGCCTTGCGCCCGTCGATCGAGATCACCGGCACTTCCTCGTTGTAGAGCGGTAGCCACTCGGGCGCATGGTCGATATCGATTTCCTCGAAATCGAACGCCACACAGCCGCGCGCCGTTTGCAGCACTTGTTTGGCCTCTTCGCAGAGGCAGCATCCCACGCGTGTGTAGAGAGTCACTCGGGTCATTCCCAATAACGGTCGCGGCGCCGGTTGTACTGCCCGCTGGCACCCATCACCTTTACGAGCACGATCCCCGCCACAAATCCGGAGATATGCGCGAAGAAAGCCGTGCCGCCTTGCGAAGTACGCGCAATCGAGCCGAACCCGCTGAACAACTGCAGGAAGAACCAATACGCTAGCATGATGGGGGCGGGAATTTCGACCATGGTGAAGAAGATGATGATGAACACCAGGGTGAGTATCCGCGCCCGCGGAAACTTGATCATATAGGCGCCCATCACGCCCGCGATGGCGCCGCTGGCGCCCACCATGGGAACCGTGGAATAAGGGCCCGCGATCACCTGGCCAAGAGCCGCCACCGTTCCGCAAAGGAAATAAAACAGCAGGTATTTCGCGTGACCCAGCAGGTCCTCGATATTGTCGCCGAAGATCCATAGGAACCACATGTTGCCCAACACATGCATCCAGCTTCCGTGCAGAAACATGGATGTGTACACTCTGCTGAACTGAAAGTGATCCGGCACCAGCCCGTAGTATTCGATAAAGTCGTTGCGGGTGTAACTTCCGAGTGAGAACTCGAACAGAAACACCAGCAGGTTGAGCACGATGATGATAATCGTCACCACCGGCCGCGTATAACTGGGCTGTGTATCTTTGAGCGGGAACATTTAGATGGTGGATGCCGCGCGTCCGATGCGCGCCTGCAGGTCGGGATGTCCCCGGCGGGGTCCGCGAACGATCAGCGCGCGCACATCTTCAAGGCCGCAAATTCCGCCGCGCGCGCCCATGGCCGTGCAGTTCAGCGCTGCCATGGCATTGGAAAAATCCAGTGCATCAGCCAGACTCATGCCCTGCAAAACAGAATAGCAAAACGCGCCGTGAAACACGTCTCCGGCGCCCGTGGTATCCACGCAGTCTACAACGAAAGCGGGTGAGTAAAGGAAACGGCCGCGCTCGAGGGCCAGCACTCCGTGGGCGCCGAGAGTCATCGCCGCCACCCGCATGCCGTACTCCCGCTGGATCAATTCGAGGGCCCTCAAAGGATCGCGCTCGTTGGTCCACTGCGTGGGAAATTCGGAGCTGGCGATGAGGTAATCGACATGCGGCAGCACCTGGTCGAAGCCATGATAGATGGTATCGACATCCACCGTGACCGGCACGCCGGCCCCGTGCGCAATGCGCGCGGCATGCGCCACGGCGGGCGTGTCGTGGCCATCGATATGGAGCAGCCGCGCGCACAGGATCTGGTCGGGGGTGATTTCGGCAGGATCGATGCGCAGGCACTCGGGCCGCGACCACAGCACGGTGCGCTCGCCCGTGCCGCGATCCACGATGATATAGGCCGATTGATTGGGACACCCGGCGCGCTGCTGCACGTGATCGAGATTGATACCGGCCGCGCGCAAGCTTTCCCATTGGATGCGGCCGCGCTCGTCGTCACCGATGGAGCCGATATACTTCGCGCGCAAGCCCAGCCGTGCGCAGGCGGCCATGGCACTGGCTACCTGCCCGCCGGGACTGACAATCTCCTCTTCGAACGGGACTTTGCCGGCGAATGCGGGGAAGCGAGGGACCACCAGCAGGGTGTCAGTGGCGTTGAGGCCCACACCCACCACGTCGAATTGAGGGGGCACCGGTCTATTGTAGCTTGGGCTGCGCCGGGGTCAGCCTACTTCACCCCGATCTCGTAAACGTATATGTAGTGCAGCACACCGCCGGCGGTAATCGGCACGATGCCGGAGGGTGTCCAGCCGCGGATCTCATAGTCATTCGAGACAACCCGCGCACCAGGTTTCAGATACTTCTCCAGTTTCGGGCGGATCCGCTCGTTCGAACTGGTCAGCAGGTACAGGGTCACCACGTCGGCGGGACTCAAATCGACATTCAGCATGTTCTCATGAATCAGCTTGACGCTGCCTTCCAGACCGAGCGCCTTGATGCGCGCCTGCGTGGATTTGCAAAGGTCCCCGCGCAACTCCACTCCTACCGCGCGCGCGTGGAACTTTTGGGCCGCCGTGATGATGATGCGGCCGTCGCCGCTGCCCAGGTCGTAAACCATTTCGCCGGGCTTGACGCGGGCCGCGCTCAACATTCTTTCCACCACCTCCTGGGGACTGGGAATGTAGGGCGCCAGATTGTCTTTGCTGAACTGCTGGGAATAGGAAACCGCCGCGGCCCCCAAGGCCAGCAGCACCGCCGCCGGGAAGATATGAACCCGCATCAGTTATTGAGAAGCGCCGTTCACCGCTTGCTTCGTCAATCTCGATTTTACTATACGGGACATGATATCGCCCCAGGCATTCCACAAATCGCGCGGCCGGGTGATGGTGTACTCGACGCCCTTCAGGTACTTCACCGCGTTGCCGATGGCGTCGCGCCACGGAACGCCTTGCGGGTCGAGATTATAGTTCATGTAGAAGAGCGGGTATTCGATGTCCGCGACCTTCCTGAGCGACTCCTGCGGCACGCCGTTATCCAGCAGCGCTTTCGGCCCGGCGAAGATGACCGCATCCGGATGGTCTCTCGTGTTCAATTCCTCGGTGAACAGGTTGGTGAGGAATTCGGTTTCGCCGCGCTTCTGGCTGAGCCGCTTGAGATCGATGGTTCCCAGATTCAGGGAGTGCAAAGCCTCGCCCAGGGCCGGGAAATCGATGCGCGGCGAATCCTTCTGTCGGAAAAGGACTCGGCGTTCTTGCAGGTTGAAGGCCACGATCGAGAAGGTGCCGATGCGCGGCTCGCGCGCGATTCCCCGCAGGATGGAGATCAATGCATTCATGTCCAGCGGGTGGAGCGCCGCCGCGGCCGCATCCTGCGGTGCGAAGTTCACCAGCACCTTCACATTGAACGGGCTGGCCGCCTTGTCGCGCGGCACCGGCGGCTCGTCCTTAAACGGTTCGTTATCGGTGCTCAGTACCGTGTTCGGAGGCACATCCAACGTGACCGGTTTGTCCTTGGGCGGCACCACAGCTTCGATATCCCAGAAAGCCGAGCACACGCGTTCCGCGCGATCCCGCATCAGCCAGTCGATATGGTATTTTCCTTCGCCTACGTCGAAGCTGCCCTGCAGATAGGCGTCGCCCCGCGCGTCTTCTTCGATTTCCGGCACGTTGACCCGCTGCGACAGGTAAACCGGTTCGTCCTTATGGGCATCGGGTGTGACGCGGAAGATCATGGTCAGGAGATTGTGCATCCCCGCCAATTCCTTCAACGGCACGCTAACCTCGTAACCCGCGTGGAACTTCATGTCGAAGCCCAGCGTGGGTTTTACGGAGGTGGAGGTACAGGGAAGATCTTTGCGCGGATCCTGCGATTCCAGCACGGCCGCGTCCGTGTTGAAAAGGTGCGTCTCGCCAGCCGGTCCGGAACCCGGCAGAATACTCTGGCCGCGCACCGCGGCTGCGAGCAACAGCAGACTGGCGGCTGCGCGCATGCTTAACACGGGAAGAGAGTCTATCGAGTGCGACGACATGGCCGGGACCCTGTCACCCATTCCAGTTTATCCCCAAAGGGCGCTCACGTCGCGCCGATGTTCGTATTATGCCGCATATTTGAGAAAGTGCAACATAAAATCGTGTGCACGAACGTACTGGTAGGGGTATGCTCCATTTAAGAAGGTTCGTCGGCTGACATTTTGGCACCAGCCGTCCAGGTGGAACCGCTCCCTCACGGTCGCGGCTCAGCAACTTGACCCGCGACCCGTGGGGGAGCGGTTTCGGCTACAATAAGCCAAACGAAGCCAAAACGAAGCCAAACGCGGCCTCGACGGCCCGCGCAATAAGGAGGTCTTATGGAACGCCGCCATTTCTTGAGGGCCGCCGGCGCCCTGGCACTACTCCGTCTCGATGCCATACAGCGCGCCCGCGCCGCGACGGTGGGAAACAATCGCGCCGCCGAGGACCTGGCACGCGATGAAGATTTCTGGCGCGACATTCAGTCGTCGTTCACGCTGGACCGCAATATCATCAACCTGAACAACGGCGGCGTCAGCCCCTCCCCGCGGGTGGTGCAGGAATCCATGCGCCGAGCTCTGGAGTTCAGCAACATCGCACCGGCGCGCACCATGTGGGTGGTGCTGGAGCCCGAAGTCGAAACCGTGCGGCAGCGGCTGGCCGCGGACTTTGGTTGCGATCCGGAGGAGATGGCTATCACGCGCAACGCATCGGAGGCCTTGGAAAACGTCCAGTCGGGGCTGGACCTGAAAGCCGGCGATGAGGTTCTGACCACCGACCAGGACTACCCGCGCATGATCACCACTTGGAAGCAGCGCGAACGCCGTGACGGCATCGTGCTGAAGACCATTTCCTTCCCTACGCCGCCGCCTTCGCTCGACGATCTGGCGGAGCGCTTCGAGCGGGCCATTACGCCGCGCACCCGCGTGATCCATTTTTGCCACATCACCAACCTCACCGGGCAGATTTTCCCGGTCAAGCGCATCTGCCAGATGGCGCGCAGCCGCGGTATCGAGGCCATTGTGGATGGCGCGCACGCTTACGCTCAATTCCCATTCAAGCACGCCGACCTGGATTGCGATTACTACGGCACCAGCCTGCACAAATGGCTGCTGGCACCGCATGGGACCGGCTTTCTGTACGTGCGCAAGTCCAAAATCGGGAAAGTGTGGCCGCTAATGGCCGCTCCGGCGGAGATGACGGATAACATTCGTAAATTCGAAGAAATCGGCACGCATCCGGCCGCCAACCACAACGCCATTGCGGATGCGCTGGAGTTTCACACGGCCATCGGGGTAGAGCGGAAAGCGGCGCGCTTGCGCTATCTGCGCACGGTATGGACTGAGCGCCTCACGCACCTGCCCGGCGTTTCCACGCCTACCAGTTCCGATCCGCGGCAAAGCTGTGGTATCGGGATGCTGACGGTGGAAGGCAAAGAGCCGGGTCCGCTGGCGGATCAGCTGTGGGATAAATATCGCATCCTGACGGTGGCCATTGTGCATCCGCAGTTTAAGGGTTTGCGGATTACTCCGAACGTTTATACCACGCTGCCCGAGATTGAGACGTTCTGCGGCGCGGTGGAGAAGCTGATCGCTTAGCCGCCTTGTGGGCCGGCGCCGCATTGGCCACACGTAGCTCGGCGCACGGCTGCGCCATCAGTATGTCACACTAGAGAAACGGATGAGTTTCCTCGACAACCTGGAAAGTAACCTGAAAAGCGTAGAGTCACAAGAGGAGCGCCGCAACCCGACGGGCCGCGAAGCGAAGGTCAGAGACTTCGAGCGCGCGCGGGTACAGGCTTCGGCGGCAGTTGCGGAGCAGCTCCGCAAGGGTCCATACGCGGCGGAATTGCTGCGCCAGGCCACCCGGCTGGGCCATGCCATGCGCACCAAGGTCCACCTGGCTTGGTTGGGAACCACTCTGCGGCTCGAAGCACGCGGATCGAAGCTGGAGTTGCGGCCCACGCCACGGGGCGTAGTTGCGGTTTTCATTGCGGACAACACCGAGGTGCGCAATGTGGCCGTGGATCTGGCGGGCAATCCGGAAAACCTCGCGCGCGAATGGCTGGCGTCGCTGCCGCCGATACCTGCCGCCACGGCGGAGCCGGAATGGGAGTAGAACTCCTGGTGGTCTGAGTTAGTATCCGAGCGCGGCCATGCGACGAACACTTTGGCTTCTGGCGGGAGTGTGGACCGCCTGCGCAATCGCCGGCTCGGACTCGCCGGGAGTGCGGTTCCTGAATTTTACGGAAGCACAGGAAGTACTCACCGCCTTCGGCCGCACGGATGACACTTCCGCGTGGGACGCCTGGGTTAGAAACCAGGATCGCGCCGTGCGGGCCCGGGTCGAGCGCGGGGTGGAGGACTCCATCAGTAACCTGATTGCGTTCGGAAACTCATTCACGGCGTTGCCGCGTTTGGCGTCCGCCGAATCGGCCCTCTCCGCATCTGGCGCCCTGGTGGAGGCGGCCCGCAGCCGCGTACGGTCCGCGGCGGCAGCCTTGGCGCAGCCTTCTACAAACGAGCGACTGATTTTCGCGCGCAATTATTTCGTAGGACGCGGCGTGCCCCAGAAGGATATAGAGGCCGTGTTGGAGGCCAACCTGGCACGTTTCGCTTTGGAGCAGCGCGGATATCAGGAGAGGTTGCGATCGCTCTCTCCAAGCGGCGATCCGCACCAGGCGCTGTTCGTAAGGGCTACGCTGTTCGACCGGCGCGGTTTGTCTGTGGACACATCCCTGCTTCCCAATTACGCCTTAGAGGACACCCTGCGCGCGATGTTGCGCAAGGGAGCTTTAGCTCCGGGCCGCCTCCACAGCATTGCCGTGATCGGTCCCGGGCTGGACTTTGCGGACAAGCGCGACGGCTACGACTTTTACCCGGTGCAGACCATTCAACCGTTCGCCGTGATGGAAGCTGTCGCCCGGCTGGGCCTGGGAAAGCTGGACGAGTTGCACGTGGTCACATGTGATTTGAATCCGGCGGTGAATGCGCACGTCCGGCGGCTGGCCCAGCTGGCCGGTGTGGGAACTCCGTACGTGGTGCAACTTCCGCGTAGCGGCGCGGCGGGCTGGACACCGCAGGCCATCGGCTACTGGGAGCACTTTGGTGAGTTGATTGGTTCGACTGTCGCGCCGTTGGCCGCGCCGGAAGGGATCAAGATGCGTGCTGTTTCTGTGCGGCCGATGTATGCGTCGCGGATTGAGCCGCTGGACTTGAATGTGGTCGGGCAGATCCTCGACGCGCGAAAGTTCGATCTGCTGGTGGCAACGAATATCCTGGTCTACTACGATCGCTTCCAACAGGCATTAGCCCTGGCAGGAATTGCCCGGATGATGAACCCGGGCGGTGTGTTCCTATCGAACACTGTGCTGCCGGCGGAAAAGCCGGCGGATCTTGAGTACCTGGGACGCCGCAGCGTGAGCTACAGCACGGCTGGCAGTTACGGAGACGATATCGTCGTGTACCGGCGCAAATGAGTGGGGCAGACCTCCAGGTCTGCGCGGGTCCTCCAGGACCCGCCCTTCGCGCTTGGAATCAGCCGTTCCAAACGCGAGCAGGCCGACGTGGACGTCGGCCGCAGGACTGGAGTCCTGCCCCATAATTCATGAAGGTGTTCGGTCGCGCGAAACGAAGTGGATTGGGCTCTCAGCCTCGCCCCACGGGGCTACAAATTCGCGTTCGATTCCAAACTGCGCCAGAGATACCAGGCGGCCACGGTGCAGTAAGGATGCCAGCGCGCACCCAGCGCTTCGATCTCAGCAGGCTTCGGCAGTTCGGCCAGACCATACGCCTTGCGAATCGCTGCGCGTACGCCTAAATCGCCGCTCGGCAGAACATTAGTGCGGCGCAGCGCGAAGATCAGAAACATGTGGGCCGTCCAGACGCCGATGCCTTTCACCTGCGTGAGCCGCTCAATCACTTGTGCGTCCGCAAGCGCGGGCAATTCCGCGAAATCCAGGACACCTGCGCGCGTCTGGCGCGCCAGATCCCGAATGTAGGCCGTCTTCTGCTTGGACAGGCCCAGCGCGCGCATCCTGGCCGGACGCAGCGCCAGAATGTTCTCTGGTGTCAGTAATCCGTCCGGCAGGGCGGCCACCAGGCGATCGAGGATCACCCGCGCCACGCGTCCGCTCAGTTGCTGGTTCACGATGGACCGCACCAGCGTGGCGAAGCCCGGCTCGCGGTACTCCAGCCGGTAAGCACCCACACGCTGGATGATACCGCCCATAACCGGGTCGGCCGCTTGCAGATGACGGATAGCTTTGCGCATTATTGTAACAGGGCTGCGAGCAGCCACGTCCGTCATTGTAACCCTATGGCCCTGACTAACGCCGCGCTTGAGCGCATCATTTTATCTTTAGTGCTGCTGGCGCCGCCCCTGTTGCCCCAGCAGAATCCCACCGAGCAGAAGCCTGCCGAAGAGCCGCAACCGCCCTCCATCTCGGTGGAGGTCGCGCTGGTCAATATACTGGCCTCGGTGCACGACAAGCACGGCGGGCTGATTGGCAATCTGACCAAGGACGACTTCACGGTCCTTGAAGACGGCAAACCGCAAACCATCAAATACTTTACACGCGAAACCGATCTGCCGCTTACCATCGGTCTGCTCATCGACGTGAGCGCCAGCCAGCGAAACCTGCTGGATATCGAGAGGCACGCCGCCCATCAGTTCTTCTCGCAGGTGCTGCGCAAGAAGGACGAGGCTTTCCTGATCAGTTTCGGGGAAGAGTCGGAATTATTGCAGGATTATACAAATTCGCCCAAACTGCTGCAAGCGGGACTTGCGCAATTGCAGATTAATTCCGGCGCGGGTGGTTTCGGGCCGGGCCCTGTGCCGACCATCAGCCAGCCGCGCGGCACGGTGCTGTACGACGCGGTGTACCTGGCGGCCAACGAAAAACTGCGGTCGGAAGTGGGGCGCAAAGTCATCGTGCTGATTACCGATGGTATCGACGAAGGCAGCAAGCTGAAAATCGAAGAAGCCATCGAGGCCTCGCAGAAATCCGATGTGGTCATCTTCAGCATCGACTATGCGGATCCCAGCGCCTATGGCCCGTTTTCGTTCGGCGGCGTCAGCGATTTCGCGCTCCAGCGAATGTCCGGCGAGACCGGCGGCCGCGTCTTCAAGGTGGATCGCAGGCACACGCTGGATGATGCGTTCAAGGAGTTGCAGGACGAGATGCGCAGCCAGTATTCGATCGCCTACACATCCACCAACCCGGAGCAGGACGGCTCCTTCCGCAAGCTAGTGGTCAAGGTATCGGACAAGAATCTGAAGGTGCAGGTGCGTAAAGGGTACTACGCCATCAAGCCCGAGAAGACCTGACCATGCTCCTCGCGCGCCGCGAAGTACAAGCGCAAGGCTTCCTCCAGCGGTGGCATGGGGGCGATCCCCACGCGTTCCACTCCGGCATTGGATAGCGCCGAAAACTTTGGTCGGCGCGCGGCCGTGCGGTATTCGCGTTCGCTGGTGGGATGCAATTCTACGGGCTGCGCCGGCTGTGCCACCGCGAAGATCGCCTGCGCGTAATGAAACCACGAAATAGGTGTGCCGCCGCCAATATGGAAGGTGCCGGTTCGGCCGCGCTCCACCAGATCGATGGTGCGGGCGGCCAACAAGGGCGCATAGGTGGGCGATGCCACGTGGTCCTCCACCACGCGGATGGGCTGCCTGGAACGCGCCAGCCGCAACATCACTTCCACAAAATTACTGCGCGCGGTGCGCAGGCCGCCGGGCCCGAAAACGCCCGACGTGCGCACGATCAGCGGCGCATCCAGGTATGCTTGTGCGTAAAGCTCGCCGGCCAGCTTCGAGACACCATAAGCGCCCAGTGGATGCGTGGGATCGCTCTCCAGATACGGCCGGCCCGCGGCGCCATCGAAAACGTAATCGGTCGAAAAGTGCACGAAGCGCGCATCCAGTTGGCGGCACGCCAGGGCCAGATTGCGGACCGCCAGGGCATTGACCAGAAACGCCGCATGTGGCTCGCTTTCCGCTACATCCACCTGGTTGTAGGCGCTGGCGTTGAAGACGATCCCCGGGTCCCACGGAGTCAGCACCCTCTCTACTTGATCGTTATCCGTAATATCCAGTTGACTGCGGTCCCACCCGATGGTGTCATAGCCGCGCCGGGTCAGCTCACTGACCAGTTCCATGCCGAGTTGACCGCCGCTTCCGATTACCGCCGCTTTGACCGCCATAGGACGAGCATAGCTCGGTTGGTGGCTGGTGGTTAGTGGCTGGTGGTTGGTGGTTCGGCCGACTGCCATTTCATACTTGCCTGCGTGGCAGCTTGCAGCCCCACGCGGCTGCGGAAATCGCCGGCATCCGCAAACGGCTTTTTCGCACGCTCGGCCGTCCAACGCGCGACCTCTGCCTCCGTGATTCCCGGGATCAAGTGCAGAATGCCGTCCTGCACGGTGTTCACGTCGAATCGCAGCGGAGCGCCTTCGCCAAAAGCCACCAGTCGCACCTTGACCGCGGGCACGGTCGACACGATCTCCGGTCCGATGCGCGAGAACAGAATCCGCGGATCGGCCAACACCTGTTCGCGCCAGTGTTTGCGTGTGGCGTTGATAGCGTCTCGATGGAGGTGTTCCAGATCCAAACGGAGGCTTGCCATGTAATGTTCGCGCCAGAGCGCCGCGGCACCGGGATCGACAAAGACGCCGTGGCTCAGATCGTCCAACGCATCCACGATCTCGGCGTGCTCATCGGGAAACAGGCGCATGTATTGGGTCACTAGTGCGAGGAGCCATGGCGTGGAAATATCCGTCTTAGTGGCGGCGAACATAGCTGCCATGGCGCGTAGTATTCGATCCTCGCGCTGGCTGATCGTTCGCTCGTCTGGCAGGTCCGCGCCGCGCATGGCAAACAGGAAGAAGAACGAAGCGTAGAAACCTTCCGATTCGAGCAATTGATCCGCGTCGCGCAGCGTGGAGAAATCGCGCGCTCTTTCCAACTGCACGCGCAAGTAATCCGGTCCGTGGAAGGCGCTCTCGAAGGCGAAGTAGTTCTCGCGCACGTCGTAATAGCGCGCCATGTTTTGCGAGAAAGTCGTCAGATCGGACGCCCCGCGGTAGTACTCATTCTGGCGGTAGGGCGCGTCGCCAAACCCGACGGCGTAATGCTGGTACTGCCGTCGCAAGCCCGCGTCGTGAGCCAGGTGCGCCGCCAACGTCTCCAGGTGAATTGCCCAGCCTTCGCTGAACGCGGTGCGGTCGGAGAGCGCCGCGGTGCTATGCGGGATCGATGCAATCTCCAGGCCGTCCAGACGGCGGCCGCCTGCGAGCATATCCACCACGACGTGGCCGGTCTCGTGAAACATGGTAGTTTCGAAACGCTCGGGATCGGCATCGAGCAGGATGTATGCCGCGCGCGGAAGTTCCGCGGTGCCGCCTTCAGTCGCCAGGCGGAATCCCACAGCCGCAT
This sequence comes from Bryobacterales bacterium, assembly GCA_963818855.1. GTDB lineage: Bacteria > Acidobacteriota > Terriglobia > Bryobacterales > Bryobacteraceae > Bog-159. The sequence goes on from CAWFUH010000006.1 coordinate 555,978, forward strand.
GATTTCCGCCTTGCACCAGCGCGATGTAATAATCCGGAACATTCGCGCCGGGCGCAATGATACGGGCGGCTTGCGCGTACAATTTGAGGGCACGTTGCGCGGATTCATTGCGCAGCCACGCGTCGTACTTCGATGCGTCGGCCGCGCGCCTGTACAGCGGCATCTTTTCGCTAATTTCCGCGGACGCCGTGTTTACAGGCCCGGCCGGCTCCAGGAAAACCACGTTGGGCAATTCCGCCGCGGCCGCGCAGGAGGCTATCAGGCAGACGGACAACCATCGCATATCTTATAGACGATGGTAACGCGCAGGGTTGAACGCATCGCGGGACAATGGACCCGATGGAATTGAATGGAGAACAACTCACCATTGACCAAGTCTGCGCGCTGGCTGTGGGCAAGGCTATGGGCAAGGCTGCCAGCGAGGCTCTTCCGGAGCCCGTGACGCTGGCAGCGGCCGCGGTCCAGAAAATGGAGCGTTCGCGCGCTGTGGTGGAACGTCTGGCGGCCGGCGATGCCCCGGTCTACGGCGTAAATACAGGCGTCGGACTGCTGGCGGACGTGCGCATCGCGCCCGCCGATCTGGATCAATTGCAGCGCAATGTGGTGCGCTCGCACTCGGCGGGTGTAGGCGATCCGCTGCCGCGCGCGGAAGTGCGCGCCATGATGCTTATCCGCGCCAACGTTTTGGCCAAGGGTTATTCGGGCATCCGGCCGGTGGTCGCCGAGCGGCTCTGCGACCTGCTGAATCGCGGTGTGACGCCACTCGTACCCTCGCAGGGCAGCGTAGGCGCCAGCGGCGATCTGGCGCCCCTGGCGCACATGGCGCTGGCGCTGATCGGGGAGGGTGAAGCAGAATTTGAAGGTGCGGTGTATCCAGCCGGCGAGGCGCTCGAACGCGCCGGCCTGGCGCCTCTCACCCTGCGCGCGAAGGAAGGCATTTCGCTGATTAACGGTACCCAAGCGATGCTGGCGATAGGGTGCCTGGAATTGGTGGCGGCCGAGATCCTGGCGGACTCCGCCGACGTGATCTGCGCCATGACACTGGATGCTTTGCGCGGTACGCCGCGCGCATTCGATCCGCGTCTGCATGCCGCGCGTCCGCACCCGGGGCAATCGGAAAGTGCCGCGCGACTGCGCCAACTGCTTGAAGGCAGCGAAATCCGCCAGTCCCATATCACCTGCCGGCGGGTGCAGGATGCGTACTCGCTGCGCTGCGCGCCGCAAGTGCATGGCGCGGTGCGCGACTCGCTGGCGGAAGCGCGGCGGATCTTCGCCATCGAGTTGAACGCAGCCACGGATAATCCTCTGGTGCTGGATGATGAAATCGTTTCCGGCGGCAATTTTCACGGCGAGCCGCTGGCGCTCCAGTTGGACTTCCTGGCGGTAGCGCTCACCGCTCTGGCCGGCATCTCGGAGCGCCGTATCGACCGTCTGGTCAACCCGGCCCTCAATGAGGAACTGCCCCCATTTCTGGCAGGCCATCCGGGCCTGGAATCAGGCCTGATGATGGCGCAGGTCACAGCCGCCGCGCTGGTGGCGGAGAATCGCGTGCTTTCGCATCCGGCGTCCGCCGGGTCCATCACCACCAGTGGCAATAAGGAGGATTTCGTCAGCATGGGGATGACCTCTGCGCTGAAATACGGGAGGGTGGTGCGCAACACCCGCGCCGTGCTGGCGATCGAGGCGTTGTCCGCAGCACGGGCACTCGATTTGTTGCGGCCTTTGCGCAGCAGCGGGGCGATTGAGCGTGCCCGCCAGCGCATTCGCGCGGTTTCGCCACCCTTCGAGGCGGACCGGGCACTCAGTGGCGATATCCGCGCGTTGGAGGCGCTTCTGGCGGGCGGCAGTTTACGCGAATAGTATATTTCGGCACTCATTGATAAGAAATAAGTGGTGTAGGACACAACCAATGTCAATTGTTTACACTTATTTTACAGTCATGTCCCGCCACACAGCTATAAACTGAGAGCCATGAAATATGGTCTGCTAATCAACCTGAGGGGTATTGTCTCCGTCATGCGCCGGCTGACCCTGTTGGCGCTCGCACTAACCGCTTTGGCCGTCGCCCAGCCTCCTAATACCTTCCTCGTGCATAACTTTGTCTCCGACTTATCGGGCATGGCGGACCACCAGGACCCCAACCTTGTAAATCCGTGGGGTAACGGCTTCGGCTCTACGCCGTTTTGGGTCGGCAACAACGGCACGGGTACTTCGACGCTCTACGATGGAGGCGGCGACGTGCTATCCCTTGTTGTGAACATACCTACAGCTGCCGGAGCTACCACGGGTGGACCTGTTACGGGCGTAATATATAATACCTTTTCGTCGAATACGGCGGCTTTCGCAGTGGCCTCCGGGAAGCCGGGCGTGTTTCTGTTCTGTTCCCTGGACGGCACCATCACGGGCTGGAATCCCGGAGTGAATTCCACCGAGGCGATGGTCCTGCTCAATAACTCGGCGTCCGGCGCCGTTTACACAGCTTGCGCATTGGGAGGCACGGCGGACGCGCCGTTACTCTTTGCAGCCAACTTTAACGCCGGCACCATCGATGTTTTTGACGGATCCCTCGCACCAGTTGTGAATGCCAATGCCTTCGTGAATTCGGCGATTCCCGCGGGATTCGCTCCGTATAGCCTGGTGATCATCGACGGCAACATCTATGTAAGCTACGCCCAGCAAAACACCTCGAAAAATGAGAGCGTCCCCGGTGCTGGGCTTGGGTATGTGGCGCTATTCAATCAAACCGGCAACTTGATTCTGAATCTTGTCGCGCAGGGCGCCCTGAATGCGCCCTGGGGCATGGCTTGGGCGCCTGCCAGCTTCGGACCGTTTGGCGGCGCGCTGCTGGTGGGCAACTTTGGCGACGGTAAGATCAACGCCTATAACATCACGACCGGCAGCTTTCTGGGCACGCTCAATGACCTCTCCGGCAGTCCTCTTTCGTATCCCGGCCTTTGGTCGCTGAACTTCGGGAGCGGCGCCCAGAGCGAAGATCCGGGGACACTTTACTTCACGGCCGGGATCGGCGGAGGCCCGAATAACGACCCGGTGGGTTCGCACGGACTGTTCGGAAGCATACAGCCGGTGCCATTGTGCTCAGCGGCGGGGATCGAAAATGCCGCGAGCTTTCTCGCTGGGGATATCGCGCCGAATACCTGGGTCTCAGTGATAGGCTCCGCACTGTCCACGCTGCCGGGCTCCTGGTCGTTTACCGGCACTACCCTGCCGACTGTAGTAGGTGGTGTGGGTGTAACTGTCAACGGAGAGGCCGCTCCAGTGAGTTATGTCAGTAACACGCAAATCAATTTCTTGGTTCCCGCCGATGTTACGCCTGGTCCTGTTCAGATACAAACGACTAACAACGGACTTACCGGCGCGGGTGTTTCCACCACAGCCCAGCTTACCGCACCCGCGTTCTTTACTATCGGGACCAATTCGACCAACGGTCATACCTATATCGCGGCCACGCATGCGGATAACTCCGTGATCGCGCCTCCCGGGTTCATCAATGGCGTTACTACCACGGGCGCTGCACCCGGCGAGACTATCGTGACCTACGGAACCGGTTTTGGAGCGACCAATCCGGCGATTCCGAACGGGCAGACTATCCCAACTGCGCTGCCGCTGCCGGTGTGGCCCACGGTGGTCATGGACGCAGTGGAAGCACAGGTCACGTTTGCCGGACTGATCGCGCCGGGTTTGTATCAGATTAACGTGGTGGTGCCGGCGGCCCTTACATCCGGAGATCATTTGGTCGTGGCCTTGTTGGGAGACACAGCTACCCAGGTGAACGGCTTCCTCACGGTGGCTGCCCCGTAGCCCGGACTCGGAATTGGCAGATGGTAACGCGGCGGGGAGGCCGCCCTCCGCGCTGCGAACTACTGCCGAACTGCGACCGGGGCGCCGGAGGCACCAGTTTGCGCCGCCGCAACCGCCGCACTTCCATCCCCACGTCCAGCAGCGTAACGGTACACTGACAGGATCGACATTGCGCAGCCTGGCCGAAGGTCCGATTCAATCCGACCGCACAGCCGGTGCTTGAGAGTCTTGCGGAGTCCGCGCCGGCCAACGCCCGCCCTCAGCTATAATCAGACGTTACAATCCTTTTGGAGGTACCCCATGTCCGCGGGCTCTCAGGAACACAAAGTCTGGAAGGCGCTCGATGGCTTCCGCATCGAACTGCCGTCGTGGGGCTTTGCCAATACCGGCACGCGGTTCGGCAAGTTCCAACAGGCTTCTGCCGCCACCACCACGGCGGAGAAGTTGAGCGACGCCGGCCAAGTGCATCGCTTTACCGGCTGCTGCCCGACCGTGGCCGTACACGTTCTGTGGGACTTTCCCGACGGCAAGTTCAGCGTGCCCGAAGTCATGCTGATGGCCGAGCAGTATGGCGTCAAAATCGGCGCCATCAATCCGAACGTTTTCCAGGACCAGATCTACAAACATGGCTCGCTGGGCAACCCCGACCCAGCCATTCGCGGTGCCGCCCTGCAACACATTCTGGACTGCATCGAAATCGCCAGCGCTACCGGCAGCCGCGATATTTCGCTCTGGTTCGCGGACGGTTCCAGCTATCCGGGCACGGCCAATATCCGGCATCGGCGGCGCTGGTTCGAAGAAGGTCTGATGGAGGCGCATCGCAATCTGGAGCCCAACCAGCGGCTTTTGGTCGAGTACAAACCGTTCGAGCCGGCGTTCTATCACACCGACATCGCCGATTGGGGCATGTCGCTGCTGATGGCCCGCAACGCCGGCCCGCAAGCCAAGGTGCTGGTAGACACCGGGCACCATTATCAAGCGCAGAACATTGAACAAATCGTGGCGTGGCTGCTCTCGGAAAACATGTTGGGCGGATTTCATTTCAATGACCGCCGCTACGCCGACGACGATCTGACGCTGGGATCCATCGATCCTTACCAGATCTTCCGCATCTTCCACGAAATCGCGCTGTTCGAATGGGAGACTGGCCGGCGGGCGGAAATCGCCTACATGGTGGATCAGAGCCATAACCTGAAAGACAAGGCTGAGGAGATGATCCAGACCGCCGTCACGGCACAGGAACTGTACTCCAAGGCCGCGCTGGTGGATCACGCGGCGCTGTCTCAGCACCAGACTAAGTCCGCGCTGGTAGATGCCGAGGAGTGTCTGAAGGAAGCCTTTGCCACGGACGTGCGGCCCGCGATCCGCGAGTGGCGTAAGGCGAACGGGATTCCCACTGAACCGCTGAAGGCTTTCCGGGAAAGCGGCTATCAGGAACGCGCTGCGCGGGAGAGAGCCGCTAAGAACTCCGCGGCAGTCACCAGCTATGCATAAGAATTTAGCCGCAGATGCACGCAGATGCACTCGGATAAAACTCTTCTTATCTGCGTTCATCTGCGTTCATCTGCGGCTGATTTCCTTAAGCGCGGCCAATCCGGAGTTGCTCACCCGTGCCTGGAGCGCGCACTGGATCTCGGTTCCCGGTACGCCGCCTTTTGAATACGGCGTCTATCACTTCCGGCGGACATTCGATCTCACTACCGCCCCGCGGGCCTTTCTCATTCACGTCACCGCCGATAATCGCTACAAGCTATACGTGAACGGTGAACTGGCCAGTCTGGGTCCGGCGCGCGGCGATCTGCATCATTGGCGCTATGAGTCGGTGGATATCGCCCGCTATTTGAAGCCGGGCAGGAATGTGTTGGCCGCCGTGGTTTGGAATTTCGGTGAACTGGCGCCCGAGGCGCAGATCACGAACCGTACCGGCCTGCTGGTCGCGGGCGACGGCGCGCCAGAGCGCATCGTCGACACCGGCAAGCAGTGGAAGTGTGTGCAGGATGCGGCGTATTCCCCCGCGCCGCGCGCACCGGAGATGTCGCGCTTCTACTATGTGGCCGGCCCAGGCGACCAGGTGCAGGCGAAGCTCTATCCGTGGGGTTGGGAACAGGCCGCTTTCGATGACTCGGGCTGGTCCCCGCCCGCCGTAGGCAGCGCCGGCTCGCCGCGCGATGCGCAGGACGGTCCGAACAGTTGGATGCTGGTGCCACGCTCCATTCCGCCGATGGAGTTGAAGCCGCAACCCATCACGCTACTGCGCTCAGGAAACCCGGCGCATGAGATTCCGCCGCACTCCCGCGTCACGTTGCTCTACGATCAGACCTTTCTGACCACCGGCTACCCGCAACTGACACTAAGCGGCGGCCAGGATGCCAAGATCGATGTGGGCTATGCGGAGGCGCTATGGCTGCCCGGCTTGCGCGATAAAGGCAACCGCAACGAAATCGAAGGTAAGCAATTCATCGGCGCACACGACGTCTTCATCGCCGATGGCGGCCAGGGGCGCCGGTTCGAGCCGCTATGGTGGCGCACCTGGCGCTATCTCGAGCTGGCGATCGAGACGCAGGACCAGCCGCTCTCGATCGACGATCTCCACGGCGTCTACACTGGCTATCCGTTCGAACGGAAAGCCCGCTTCGACGCCGGCTCCCCCGAAGTTCAGAAAGTCCTCGATACCGGCTGGCGCACCGCGCGCCTGTGCGCGCACGAAACCTACATGGATTGCCCCTACTACGAGCAGCTTCAGTATGCGGGCGACACACGCGTGCAGGCGCTGGTCTCGCTGTACATGACTGGCGATGGCCGCCTGATGCGCAATGCCATCGAACTGCTGGATTCGTCGCGCAGCGCTGAAGGCGCCACCTACAGCCGCGCCCCATCCCGCCTGCAGCAGTACATCCCGCCGTTCGCGCTGTGGTGGATCGGCATGCTTCACGATTATTGGATGTATCAGGACGATCCGGCCTTCGTCGCGCGCATGCTGCCCGGTGTGCGCGCAGTGCTTTGGTTCTTCGCCGCGCACCAGCAGGAGGACGGTTCGCTGGGCAGGCTGCCATGGTGGAATTTCGTAGATTGGACCAAAGAGTGGGATGGCGGTGTTCCGCCCGCACTCGCCACAGGCCACTCCGCGCCGGTCGACCTGCAATTGCTGCTCGCATATCAGTGGGCCGCGGAGATGGAAGCCGCCTTAGGAATTCCGGCCCTGGCAGAACAGGATCGTGGAGCGGCGGCGCGCCTGCGCGATTCCGTGCGCCAACTCTACTGGGACGACGGACGCGGGCTCTTCGCCGACAATCCGCAGAAGCGCGAATACTCGCAGCAGGCCAACGCGCTGGCGGTGCTGGCCGGCGTTAGCGAAGGCGCCGCGGCGCACGACCTGATCGAGCGCGCCTCCGGCGACCAGAGCCTGGTCCAGTGCTCCATTTATTTCCGCCACTACTTGCACTCCGCCATGAACAAAGCGGGCGCGGGCGATCGCTACCTCGACATGCTGGGCCCCTGGCGCACCATGCTCGACCGCGGCCTGACTACTTGGGCCGAAACCGCCGATCCCACGCGGTCCGATTGCCACGCCTGGGGTGCCAGCCCCAATTTCGAGCTCTTCCGCACGGTGCTGGGCATCGATTCCGCGGCGCCCGGTTTTGCGCGCGTGGTGGTCCGTCCATTTCTCGGCAAGCTGACCCACGTGTCCGGCGCGATTCCCCATCCCAAGGGCGAAATTGCCGTCACTCTGACGCTGGTCGAGAGCAAGCTGGAGGCTAGCGTAACCCTGCCCGCCGGAGTGGAAGGGCGGTTTGAGTGGCGCGGCCAGACCCGGGACCTGCATCCCGGCGAAAACCATTTAACGCTATGAACCTGATCGTAGGAGCTACAGGCCTGGTGGGCGGCGAGATCTGCCGCCGTCTGGCCTCCCAACGCCAACCGGTCCGCGCGCTGGTGCGGCCGGCCGGAGATCCATCGCGCATCGAGGAGTTGCGTGCGGGGGGCGCCGAACTCGCTGCCGGCGATTTGAAAGATTCCGCTTCCATCCAGGCGGCCTGCGCCGGGGCTGTCACGGTGCTTTCGACGGCTTCTTCCATCCTCTCGCGCCAGCCGGGTGACACTATCGACGGCGTGGATCGCCTCGGCCAGTTGCAGTTGGTTGAAGCGGCGAAATCCGCGGGTGTGAAACATTTTGTGTATATTTCGTTCTCGCCGATCGCCGAGGATTTCGCTCTGCAGCGCGCCAAACGCGAAGTGGAACAGGCGCTGATCGCGAGCGGCATGACGTACACGATTCTGCGCCCGACCTTCTTCATGGAAATCTGGCTCAGCACGGCGCTGGGCTTCGATGCAGCCGGGCGGCGCGCGCGTATCTACGGCACGGGCGAGAATTCCATCAGTTGGATCTCCTTTCCTAACGTGGCCGAATTTGCCGTGCGATCGCTCGAAACTGCTGCGGCACGCAACGCCACCTTCACGCTAGGCGGTCCGGAAGCGCTGACGCCGCTCGCGGTCGTGCGCATCTTCGAAGAACTGGCCGGAGCTCCGTTCACGATCGATTACGTATTGGAATCGGTTTTGCGCGCCGCCAAATCAGCGGCACGCCGGGCTCTGGACGAGGCTTTCGCGGCGCTGTCGCTGGGCTACGCGCAGGGCAACACCATAGAAATGCGCACCATGTTGGAGATCATGCCCGTGCGCCTGGTCAGCGTGCGCGAGTATGCCAAGTGGTTGCTGAGTGAAACAGCCAACCAGAGATGACTCTTCCTTAGAGCCTCGGTATCGAGCGTAACAGAGGTTCGGCGACCGCGCCATCCCGCAGTCGCACCGCGTGCAGAGCCGTCCAGTTCGCGTCCAGCGCGCCGATATAGGTGGCATCCATACCGCCGGTAGCCATCAGCACGACGGTGTACGCCCGATCCGGATACGAGAGCGCCCGGTAACGCTTACCGTCGGCCATGCCCAGCCACCGGTCGCGCGCCGGCGGGCCTAATTTTCGCACCACCGCATCATAATCGTCGCCAGCCGTGAGAGACAGGTAGGAACGGTCTTTGGCGATATAAGCGACGCGCGGACGCAGCACGCTATCGCGGTAGAAAGTGACCGCGACATATGCCGCTACAATGCCCAGCACCAGGGCGCCGCCTACCATACGGAACAGGTGCGAGTCACTGGTGGATTCCAGGCGAATGCCCACCACCGGCGCGAGGCCGTTCCGTCCCGCGGGAGTCGGCGGCCGCGCAGGCGCGTTCACCGCCACGGGCATCTCGATTACGCGCCGCTGATACGGCCATACCGCGCCTTCCCGGTATTCGAGTTCTCTTAGCAATCCGACGATCACCACCGGGTCTTCGATGCGTGAGATCTCGCCCAAAAAGCGGCGCGGAATCCAGATTTCCTCGCCTGTGCGCGCGTTCACCACCAGCACGTCCGACCAGGTGGCCTTACGGTACTGCCACTTGTTGTGCTCGATATTCAGGATGGCCGGGTAGAACGAAAACGGCCTGTTCCCCAGGGCTTCGAGCGGCGGCGGAATTACGGGCGAAGACATGACCCGAATATTATCGTAACATCGGATCTATTGGTGATCGGCGCGACGCCGAAATCCCGGTAATTGTGGCGAATCGAACAAAGACTGTTCTGGAATCGGAGAATACCCCCACGATTTGGGTACGTAGCTCAGTTAGTTAGAGCGCCTATCTCACACACACGACTGGTCGCGGTCAGGAGAATCGGATCGGGCCCTTAGTTCGAATCGATGCTGACGCCTGGGGTGATGGATGCCAAGCAATAGAATGCCAGTGGCCATGCAGCGGTCTCCAAAGCTCGACCGGATCACCGATCAGATGCTGCTTGCAAGCCAGGATGCGAACTCAGCGTTGTGAGCTACGCCTCCCATTCCCGCTAATAAACCCGCCCCCTCAAAGTATTTTGATCTCTCGCTCCCACAGTATCCATAGGTTTAACCACTGGGGCCTCACCGCCAATCCCATGAACATCCGTATCATCTCGCGTGCGCGGCGGCTTTGACCTGGGCACGGCGCCGCTTTAAGCTGAAGAAGCATGACAAAATCTTCCCGACGACATTTTTTGACGGCAACACTTTCCGCAAGTTTGTCGTCTCCGATAGCTGCACGCGCCGGCGCATCATCCTCGGATGACCGGAGCGGATTTCGTTACTGCCTGAACACCGCGACCATCAGCGGCTATCGCCTCAATCTGGCGGACCAGATCGAGGTCACGGCAAAGGCCGGTTACCAAGCCATTGAACCCTGGGTCAGTTCTATTCATGAGGTCACAGGCGGGAGCACCGCACTGGCGGACTTGCGGAACCGAATCGCCGATCGTGGCCTGACTGTGGAAAGTGCGATTGCGTTTCCGGAATGGATTGTGGAGGACCCCAGCAGGAGAGCCAAGGGGTTGGAACAGGTCCGGCGGGATATGGAGGTCGTAGCCCAGATTGGCGGCAGGCGTATAGCTATGCCTCCGGCGGGCGTACAGCATGAAAATGGAATCGCCTTGTCGCACATTTCAGAACGGTATCGCGCTGTGCTCGAATTGGGAGATCAGTCAGGCGTGGTGCCCGAACTGGAATTCTGGGGGACGTCGCCATACCTGAACCGGTTGTCCCAGGCCGCCTATGCAGCCGTGGAAGCCTCTCATAGTAAGGCGTGTGTGCTGGCCGACGTGTTCCATCTGTACAAGGGCGGCTCTGGTTTCGAAGGCCTGCGGTTACTCAGTGGCCAGGCGATCCAGGTTATCCATCTGAACGACTATCCTGGAAACCCTCCACGCGTAAGCATCCGCGACGAAGATCGAGTCTATCCAGGTGACGGTGTCGCGCCATTGCACCAGATCCTCTCGGATTTGCAGCGTGTGGCACCCGGTGTGGTCTTGTCGCTCGAGCTTTTCAATCCGGCTTATTGGAAAGGCGATCCATTGGACACCGCTCGAACCGGATTAGCCAAGATGAAGGCGGCCGCTCGCGGAGCCGCTGGTATGGACCATGTGGGAGCAAAGTCAGGATGATCGAGCGACGCGGATGGTGAGGAACTTTATTTACGCCAGCGTTGAGCCGTGTTAGCGGGGAATCGAAAGAAATAGCGGTCACTTGCCACTGTGGCGGCACGAGGGCGATGGCCCCGGGGCCGCGATAGCCAAGTTGCGTGCGATTCCAGTGCGCAACGACGCCTTCCTCGCGCTGGATGAAAGATGTCGTTCCGGGCGATCCAGTTCCTCGCGAGATGGGAAGTACGAGGCTGAATCTGGGTGATGGGCCGCGGTTGCGGCGGCGGATTTTGCGTGAAACGCTCTCTTGCTCGGTGACCCATAGCGCACGCATCTGAACGAACAGATATCCGTGCGCGCGTCGACTTCATCCACTTGAAGTTGCTCGGATGACATGCATGGTGGCGTGCCGGCCACACGCGTCGCGACGCCGAAATCAAGCAGGACCGCACCATTCTTCGTGAGCATGCTTCGTGAGCATGATGTGGCTGGGTTTCAGGTCTCGTTGAACCACTCGATTTCGGTGTGAGTCACTGACAGCATCTGCTATCTGGGCGCTGCCCGACGTCGTACAGCTTTCAAATGTGGGGAAGTGGGTATCCCCTTGACTCAGCTGACCCCAACCTGTAGATTTGGGCGGTGGAGGATTACCCGCGAACCATCCAGGAGTTCGAGGAGCGCTTTTCGACCGAGGAGGGCTGCCGGGCATACCTGGTGAGTCTGCGGTGGCCAGATGGCTTTCGATGCCCGCGTTGTCAGGGATCGAGGGCCGTCATGGTTCGGGCCACTTTGTTCCAGTGCTGCGCGTGTGGGCGACAGACCTCGGCGACGGCAGGCACCATTTTCCAGGACACCCGGAAGCCGCTGGTGATGTGGTTCCGCGCGATGTGGTACGTGACGAGTCAGAAGAACGGCACCAGCGCGCTAGGGTTGCAGCGGGTCTTGGGGTTGGGGAGTTATGAGACTGCCTGGACGTGGCTGCATAAGTTGAGGCGCGCCATGGTGCGGCCGGATCGTGATCGGTTGAAGGGCTGGGTCGAGGTGGACGAAACCATGGTTGGTGGATTGGAAGAGGGCGTCGCAGGCAGGCAAACCGAAAGTAAAGTCTTGGTCGTCATAGCCGCCGAGGCCGATGGTCCGGGCATTGGACGGATTCGGATGCGGGTGATTGAAGACGCCTCTGCCGCCAGCCTGCACACCTTCGTCACTGATTGCGTTGAGCCGGGAAGTACGCTCCACACGGACGGCTGGCAAGGCTACTCGGGCTTGGACAAGAAGGGATATCAGCGGGAGATCACGGTACTGCGGGGACGGAGGAAGGAGGCCTCCACGCTGATGCCGCGCGTGCACCGGATCGCAGGCTTGCTGAAGCGGTGGCTGCTCGGTACCCACCAAGGCGCAGTGGCACCCCAACATCTGTCCTACTACCTGGATGAATACACCTTTCGGTTCAACCGCCGGAAGTCGAAAAGCCGCGGCAAGCTCTTTTTCCGGCTCATGCAACAGGCAGCCACCACCTCGCCGAAGACCTACGATACCTTAATCGGCGGTTTCAAATTCGCACAGCAGGCGGCACAACAGGTTGGGGGCAACTGAGTCAAGGGGATACCCACTTGTGGGGATATTAAAGGCCGGCAATCACGCGTCTGGCGCGTCCAACTCTGTCTGCTCCCGTACAGTGGTGCCCGTATTGCAGCCGCTTGCGACTGCATGCCGCCAGCGGAACTGGTGTCGGAGGTCGAAACCCGTGCCCCTGCCGCGGCATTGATTTCACTCTTCCTCGATTTCGATGGGACCTTGGTGCCGATTGCCGGCGACCTCGCCGCGGCTCGCCTGGATCCGGAGGTGGCCGCCACGCTGGAACTGCTCTCAACACAAAAAGACGTGGTCACCACCATCATCAGCGGAAGAGCTCTGGAAGATGTTTATGCGCGCATTCGCCTGGATGGTCTGATCTACGCCGGGAATCACGGACTCGAGATCCGCGGACCGCAGTTTCGTTTTGTGGAGGCCACGGCGGAGGCGCTACGCGAGCCGCTGGCACGGCTTTGCTATTCGCTCGCGCAGGAGTTGCGGCCCTTTCATGGCGCGATTGTAGAATGCAAAGGGCTGACCGGCAGCGCACACTACCGCATGGCGGCCGAAGAGGATTGGGATGGGATTCACCAGATCGTCTATGCCGCTACGGCGCGCCAGGGTCAGCTCTTTCGGGTCCAGCCCGGCCGGAAGGTTTTCGATATCGTGCCGCGAACGAATTGGCATAAGGGCGCGGCCGTTGAATGGATCAATTGCCGCCTGCCGGAGCAAAATATCCTTACCGTCTACCTGGGGGATGATACCAGCGACGAGGACGCTTTCGCGGTATTGCCCAGTGCTGTTACGGTCAAGGTCGGCGAGGCGGAAACCGGCGCGCGTTACCGGTTATCCGGGCCGGCCGAGGTGCACGAGTTTCTGCGGTGGCTGGCACACAGCGCCGTGACGACTTAGCGTCTGCTGCGATTCCGCCGCGAATTCGCGAACCCCCCAAGGCTGCAATCGTGACGAAAAGGTATGCATCGCTGTCGAAAAGGCGACTAAATTCTGTGAGAAATAACGCTTTCCGAATGCATGCCCTGCAATAATTTCCGTCTCCAACCTTACGGCAATGATTGCACTATCTGTATTCTTAACTATTTGCGGAGAGTGGCACGCCATATGCCTTAGCAAATGGCGGATGCTATTTCGTCTGACAAGAACGAAAAGAAGGAGAGGACAGTTACAATGATTTTTAATTCACTTATTCCCCCGCGCGCGTTAGCTACACTCTGTGGTTTGGCGCTGGCGGGGGCCATTATCGCAACGCCAGCCCGTGCGGACCTTTGGAACAAGAAAACCATCCTCACGGTAAATGAACCTATTCAGATAACCGACACTGTGCTGCAGCCCGGCCAGTATGTGTTGCAGCTTTTGGATTCCCAATCAGACCGCCACATCGTCCAGATATTCAACCGTGATCAGACACACATCATTAACACTGTGATCGCGATACCCACTGAGCGCCTGGAGCCCACCGGCCGGACCCGGTTTACTTTCTGGGAAACACCTCCCGGAACGTACAGAGCCATGCGGATGTGGTATTATCCCGGCGATAACTTCGGGCAGGAATTCCCTTACCCGAAACATTTACAGCAGATCGCGATGGTAACGCCGGCGCCGCCTCCGGCCCCGATGGCTGAAGAAACTCCGGCTCCCGCTCCGGAAGAGCCCGCACCCCCGCAGCAGGCGGAAGCGCAACCGACTCCGGAACCCCAGCCCGAACCACAGCCTGAGGTAGCCCAGAATACGGCGCCACCGGAAACTCCGGCCCCGACTACGCCAGAACAGCCGGCACAATTACCTAAGACGGGCAGCAACTATCCCGCTATTGGTTTGGCTGGTTTAGCGCTGTTAGGGTTGGGCGGCTTGCTTCGTTTGAAGCGAGTAGCGTAAGTTGATATTTTAAGGACTGACCGACAATGGACCGGCGCTCGGCACTACTGACTTTAATGGGTGTGGGCGCCGTTTCATTATTCAGACGGTCTGTCAAGGGAGACACTCCCGGCGACCAGCACGATTTTGTAATCCACAGCGATGTGCGCCTGGTGCTGCTGGATGTGAGCGTCAAAAATCGCGACGGCGGGTGGGTAGGCGGGCTCTCGAAAGACAATTTTCGCGTGGATGAGAACGGAACTCCCCAAAATGTTACGGTCTTTGCGAAGAACGATATCCCGGTTACGGTGGGGATTCTAGTGGACAACAGCCGGAGCATGACGCCTAAGGTTGGCGAGGTGCTGTCCGCTGCCACTACGTTCATCGAGCAGAGCAATCCACACGACGAGATCTTCGTGCTGAACTTCAACGATACGGTCAAGCGCGGTTTGCCTAAAGACATCCTGTTTTCCGACGATATCACGCAATTGCGGGCGGCCCTGTTCCGTGGAATGCCCGAAGGCAGAACGGCACTGAACGATGCCGTAGTAGACGGCCTGGATCAGCTCAAACTAGGCAAACGGGACAAGAAGACTCTCATTGTGATCAGCGACGGCGGCGATAACGCCAGCCGCCACAAGCGCCCGCAAATGCTGGAGATGGTCGAGAGCAGCCTGGCCACCGTTTATACCATCGGGTTGTTTGAAACGGGCGACCTCGATCGCGACCCGGGGATCTTAAAGAGGCTGGCCAAGCTTACCGGTGGTTTGGCTTATTTTCCGGACAATCCCAGTGACATGACGGATGCCTGTGAAGATATTGCCAAGGACATCCGCACGCGCTATACCCTGGGTTACCCGCCGCCGTCCAGCGGTGGCTCCATACGGCACGTTCGCGTACACGTGTCGGCGCCCGATCACGGCACTCTGATCGCGCGTACGCGGCAGAGTTACCGATATGTCGAGAACCAGAACTAAGAGGACGTGGCGGGCCATCGAAATCTTACTTCTGCTCACGGGCTTCGCCGCCCTTGGGATTTGGGGCTGGTCGCATGTCCGGATGACGGTCTATCAGATGTGGGCCAACCGTGTGCTGGACCATCGCGCCAAAGCTCCATCTGCGGCTGTAGCCCCTGGTCCGGCTAGTCCCCCCGCCGCCGCTCCCGCACCGCCAGATTTGCCGAATGGCGCCCTGATTGGCCGCCTGGAGATTCCGCGCCTTCACCTGCGCAGTGTAGTGCGCGAGGGCGCCGGCCGCGACACATTAGAGGTGGCTCTGGGACACATCCCCGGCACTTCGATGCCGGGCCAGACGGGGAACACCGGTATCGCGGGGCATCGTGACACGCTGTTTCGCGGTCTGCGGAACATCGCCAAGGACGACCTGATTCAGTTTCAGACACCGGCCGGAAACTACGATTACAGAGTGGAAAGTACGGGTATCGTCAAGCCAACCGACGTGGCGGTCTTGAAGGCGGGTCACTATCCCGAAATGACGCTCGTGACTTGTTACCCGTTCTATTATGTTGGTTCGGCACCCGACCGGTTTATTGTGAAAGCGCGCCTGGTGGAGCCGCCCACGGCCGCCGCCGCAACACCACCCGCGCCGCCAGCTCCCGTATTGAAAGCCGGGCATACAAATCCGCCGGTCGCGGTGCAGCACCCGCCGACTGTCCGCCCCGCCATGCAACGGGTCGGGTTCCAGATGAACCAGAACGAAAGCCGGCAAGTGCTGCCTGGAGTGTGGCTCGGCTTAGCAAACGCGGATGCTGTCCGCCAGCGAGCCAGCGTGTGGATATTTGTAACGCCGCAACGCCAGACCATCGCATTAAAGAACCAGGCCGCACATCAGCCGGTGTTCTTTCACGGCAATGACCGGCAACAGCGGGAGCTGATGATCACCCGCGTGACGTCGGGTGCGGTAACCGGCTACCTGCTGCTATACGGTCAAAGCCAGGCCCGCACGCGACTGGTCCGCGAACCCTGACACGTCCGCTGATTACCATCCTGCCGCAGGCGAGGAGGCCGCCGTAGGCGTAGAGGCTGCGGTGGAAGAAGTGGTAGCAGCGCCGCTTTGCCGGTCAAGCCGCAACAAGGCATCGGCGATCCGGTTGACCGCCAATTCCTCCTCGTGGCGGCTAGCCTGTGAACGCGGCAACGAAGAAAGCTCCAGGTGAACCAGTTCGTGCACCACCGTCATCTCCATATCTGCCAGTGCATCGCGGCACGCCAACTGGTAGTCGGCCGGATCGAGGACACGAATGATGGCCGTCCTTTTCTGGCTGTCCCAATGAACGTTCCCCATTGTCTTGGGTTTCAGATCGCTCGCATGCGAAACCAGTAGGGAGATCTTCCAGTTAGCCAGATTCAGGCGCCCCTGCCAGATGGCCAGCCGCGCGTCCAGGAAGGCCGCGGCCTGCGCGCCGCAGATGCGCGCCCCCGTATTCACCGAGGGCGGCTCCGCCCGGCCGGGAGCGGCGCCCACCGCCAGAATGCATGATTGGATGAGGAAGGCAACAAACTGAGTGGGAAAACGACCAGACATTACTTATATAATACTCGATTTCTTATGCGCGTGTGCCGTTCCGTACGATGCTGCTTTAATTCGTGGGTATTTTTTCCCGCCTCGGTAGTTTTTGCGTTGATTGGCGGTCCTTCAAGGCGCCGGGCGGCAGCAACGCGTTGATTCCATGCTGAATCGACGATGTGGAACCGAAGATGCTTATGGTCTGGCAACGCCCTTCAACAAACTTTGGCACCAGGAGAATAAAGCATGCGACGAATTCTAACATTGGGCGCAGGCGTCCTCTTCATGTCGTTGATGGCGTTTGCGGACACCTACAGCGGAGCGCTGCTTGACGCGCGATGTGTCGATCAGCAAAAAGATGCCGCTACCTGCAACCCGACAGCGTCGACCACCGCGTTCGCTCTGCAGGTTTCCGGAAAGACGTTAAAGCTCGATGCGGACGGCAACACGAAGGCCGCGCAAGCGTTAAAGGAGAGCAACAGCAGCGCCGATCGTGCGAAGGATCCGGCCGCCGCCAACAGCCAGGTGATGGCTACGGTCGACGGGAGCCTTAGCGGGGACCAACTGAAGGTAGACTCGATTCAAATTAAATGATTCAAGTTTTGTGGGGCAGGCATCGCGCCGGCCGGCGACACCCGCGGGCTGCCCCACAATTACGCAGCTCCTCTGGCAGTCTGCAATTCCGGATGCCGTTCGCTCGCTTCCGGCTCCCTCAGGCGGATGGCAGCTAGCTCCCCGATCAGATCCCCAGCCCACCGATACACGTTGTTCTCGCGGACTACCGCACGCATACGCTGCATGCGCGCTTGGCGCTCCTCCTCTGGCATGGTGAGCGCCGTGTGAATGGCTTGCGCCAGCGCGTCGGTGTCGTAAGGATTCACAATCAGAGCGTCCGGAAGTTCATGGCTGGCCCCCGTGAAGCGGCTCAGAATCAGGACTCCGCGCCCGTCGCTGCGCGATACTACGAATTCTTTGGCCACCAGATTCATACCGTCGTGCAGGGCCGTCACCAGGCAAACGTCCGCCTCGCGATAGTAGGGCATAATCTCCGCATGGCTGTGGTGCCGGTTCATAAACACGATGGGCCGCCAGTCGCCGTTGCGGAAACGGCGGTTGATGCGCTCGGCCTCTTGTTCGACCTCGGTCATCAAGTCCTGATAGCGTTTGATGTGTGTGCGGCTGGGTGCGCCGATCTGTACGAATGTAAACCGTCCGCGATACGCGGGGTATAGCTCGAACAATCGTTCGACCCCACGCAGCCGCTCCGGGATCCCCTTCGTGTAATCGACGCGGTCTACCCCCAATCCGAGAAACGCGGGCTTGCCGCCCAAATCGCGATACAGCGCGGCCCGCTCCGCCGCGGAGGCATCCTCCGCCGTCGTGTCGCCATTGCCGTTGAACGCCACGCTAATGGGAAACGGCCGCACGCTGGTAATGTGATCGCGCCGGTTGACGACGAAATGCTCCCAGTCGATGCGTGATTCCAGCGCCCGCTCGACCGTTTCCAGAAAGTTATTGCAATGCGCCTGGATGTGGAATCCAATCAGATCCGCGCCCAGCATGCCATCCAGCAGCTCACGCTGCCAGGGGCAAATGCCGAAGGCTTCCGGGTTGGGCCAGGGTATATGCCAGAAGATGGCCACGCGCGCGTCGGGGCGGCGTTCCTTGATGATGCGCGGCAGCAGCGCGAAGTGATAATCCTGGACAAGAACGATAGGCTCCGACTCACCGCTCATCTCGTCCAGCAGGACTGCCGCGAATTTCTGATTGACGGCGCGGTAATACTCCCAATCGTCACGTCGGAAGACGGGCCGCGTGTGCGCGATGTGGCAGAGCGGCCAGATTCCCTCGTTGGCGAAACCAAAGTAGAAACCGGCTTCCTCTTCTTTGCTGAGCCAGACGCGGCGGAGGGTGTACTGCGGATGATCCGGCGGCACGCGCAACCGGCCCATCTCGTCTGCGCTTTCCTTATCCGCGGCGCCGGTCCCCTGTGCGATCCAGATTCCGTCGCTCGCCCGTAACACGGGTTCGAGCGCCGTGACCAGGCCGCTGGGGGGAACTTTCCAGGTGAGGGAACCTCCCTGCCGGGAATGCTCGTAGGGCTCACGGTTCGAAACCGCGAAGAGCCGGCTGCCCCTCAGCTTGCCCTGCATCGAAATGCGCAGGCGCTCGGCCGTCCACTGCGACAATCCGGCATCCCGCAGGCGAGCTTCCTCTTCGGCGGCCGCGCGCGCGTTAGTCAGGCTCGCTGCAAAGCGGGTGACCTCGCTGGTGAGTGGACCAAAGATCTCCTCATTGGGGGGCTGCTGGGCGGCGGCGTTTCCGGTCCGCAGATCCCGCAGCCATTGCGCCATGTGATGCAGCGGTTTTCCCAGGCTCCATTGCACAATCAGCAGGGTGAGGCCCACAATCAGCAGTGTTTGGGCTACACTCACCAACGCATGCCGCCAGACAGGCGCCGCCACGAAGGCGACGTTATTGAACACTGCGATCGCTCCTGACTGGCGTCCATCGCTGCTCAGCGGCAACGCCACTACGTACATGGCTGCGCCCTGGGCGCGGAAGAACTCGCCGCGCACGCGCTCTTCCCGCAAGGCTTGCGCGACGGCTGGCGGGACAGCCCCGGAATCCAATGCCAGACGGGATTTCAGACCCGGCGTGGACGCTACCGTTTCGCCCTTTGCGTCGTAAAGTGCCACTCCGGCCAAGCGCTCATGATTCTGAAATTGCCCCGTGAGCGCCTGCATCTCGCCAGGAGAATTGTCCGCGAGCGCCTGCGCGGCGGCTTTCTGCTGGCTTTCCGCCAATATCAGCGCCTGCCGCTCGACTTCCACGCGCATGGCGTGCATTTCCGCCGCGGCCTGATAAACCGCAAACAGCATGGAGACCACAGCCACGCCGCCAAACAACGAGAGCATCAATCGCCAGTTCAGGTGCATCTCTTCCCTCCAGCGCACACATCAGGACCGGAAGCAGAAGACAGGTGGGTCCGTCGCTTTCATTAAGCACGGTTAATGCCACTTCCGGACAGCAGCCTCTTGTACGAGAACGTACAATGGCCGCCATTTTCAGGCGCCCACATACCGCGCGTATAGGCTGCGCGCCAACCCGACGTCAGTGGTGCCCTTGATAATGGCTCTGCCGTCGGCAAATACCGTCATTTCGTAAGGGCCAGTGAGGAAGCGCAGAGCAAATTCGTTGGCGCGCACTTCGCCCAGCGGCAGCAGCGCGTGCTTGAGTTGCTCCAGGTCGAGGGGGCGGGCGCGCTCGTGGATCTGCACGGCATTGCGCCCGCAAAGGCTTACGGGTGTGCGGCGCCTTCCTTCCAGATACGCGTAGTCGCGCGCACCGCAGGCGGGGCATTCCGGATCCGGCGCCGGTTGCTCAATCTGCCGCACGCCGCCGTCCCAGACATCTACTGTGGTCAGATGCGCGCGCACGTCCGCGGTGCGGCCTGCCAGAATCTTAAGCGCGTCGGCCGTCTGAAAAGCCGCGATGATCGCCGTGATGGAGTTCAGCACGCCAGCCGTTTCGCAGGTGGGCTGCGCGCCGGCGGGCGGCTCGGGATAGATGCACCGCAGGCACGCGGTGCGCCCCGGAATCACCGGCATGGTGAGGCCGTAGCTGCCCACGGCCGCGCCATAAATCCAGGGAATCTCGCGGCTCAGCGCGAAATCATTAACCAGATAACGCGTCTCGAAGTTGTCAGTGCCGTCCAGGATCACCTGCGCCTGCCCCAGCCATTGGTCGATATTGGCGGGCGTCAGATCGGCGACGATACCGCGCACCTGGACTGACGAATTTATGGATGCCAAGTGCCGCTCGGCGGACACGGCTTTGGGCAGCGCTTCGGCGGCATCGGATTCCTCGAACAGCCATTGCCGCTGCAGGTTGCTCGGCTCCACGTAGTCGCGGTCGATGATGGTGAGGCGCCCCACGCCGGCCCGCGCCAGGGCGGCGGCCTGAAAGCTGCCCAGCGCGCCGCAACCCACTATTACCGCATGCGCCTGCAAAAGGCGCTCTTGACCTTCCTCGCCTATGGCGGTGAATCGGATTTGCCGGGAGTATCGTTCGCACTCTGCGCGCGTCATCGCGAGTCTTGCCCGCCCACAATTCTAATGCACGTCGGTAACAGGCGCGCGTCTTCTGTGCGCCTTTTTTCGGAGGCGCCGATGGGTCCGGTCCACAGGCTGGCGTGGTCCGCGACTCGGCGGGATACCTCGGGATACCTCGGGCAGTTGACCGTGTGGCACGCACCTCCGCGGGAGGGTTGGGCGGCTCCGTGTATTCTGGATCAAGCTTCGGTAGGCCTGCGCGCCGCACCGCAGCGACGAGCGGCTTGGCAACCGCCGTCCGCGTGTTGTACCGTCAAGGTGACCAGCGCCGCGCATGCAAGACAAACACAAGATCGCTAACCGCCTGACGGCCCACCGCCAGAAGCGCGGCTTCTCGGCGGCCGATCTGGCCCGGCGCGCCGGTATCAGCCGCCAGACCATCTATGCCATAGAATCCGGCAGCTATATCCCCAACACCGCCGTGGCGCTGCGCCTGGCGCGCACGCTGGAAATCGCCGTAGAGGACCTCTTCTCGCTCCCGGCGGAGCCGCCCCTGGGCGCGCTCCCTACCGAACAAGTGGCGTTGCTTCCGCAGCCGGAGAGCCCGCGTGCCGGCGACCCGGTGCAGCTCTGCCGCGTGGACCGCCAGATGGTGGCATCGCCGCCTTCACCTGTTCCGTGGTACCTGCCAACTGCCGATGCCGTGCTGATGGATCGCACCGCCCACGCCGCGAAAGCTACCGTGCAGATTTTTCACAGCGAGTACGATCTGGCCAATCGCATTCTAGTGGCGGGATGCGATCCGGGCGTTTCGATCCTTGGCCGCCACGTGTTGCGCGCCGGAGTCGAGCTCGTCGCCGCGCAACGCAACAGCTCGCAATCCCTAGCGCTGCTGAAGCAAGGCTTGGTACACGTGGCTGGTACGCATTTGCGGGACGAAGCCAGCGGGGAATCGAACGTGCCGGCCATCCACCGCCTCTTCCCGCGCCACGGCGTTGCGGTGGTCTCGCTGGCTGTTTGGGAAGAAGGATTGGTGTTGGCGCATGGCAATCCCAAATCCATTCGCGCGGTGGCGGACTTCGCGCGCCGGGATGTCCAAATAGTGAATCGCGAAACCGGCGCGGGCAGCCGGTTCCTGCTCGATGTACACCTCGAGCGCCTGGGCCTGTCCGCCGAAAAGGTACGCGGGTATGATCGCATGGCCGCGGGCCATCTGCCGGCGGCCTGGCAGGTGCGCACGGGAAGCGCGGATGCCTGTATCGCTACGCGCGCCGCGGCCCGCGTCTTCGGCTTGGATTTCATTCCGCTGGCGAGCGAGCGCTATGACCTCGTGATCCGACGCCAGCACCTGGACTATCCGCCGGTCGCGGCGCTGCTGGACACGTTGAACCGCGCCAGCTTTCGCCGGGAGTTGGAAGGCCTGGGCGGCTATGATGTCAGCGCCGCGGGCCGCCGGGTGCTATAGCGAACCACGGAACCACAGATGGACACGGATAAACACAGATAAAACCAAACCAAACCAAAAAGCAAACCATGTCTAACCGCCGATGCACGCCGATACACGCCGATAATTCCGGCCGGTAGTCCTCTGTGTCCATCTTGTGGTCCATGTGGCTGCTCAACTCCTGCCGATAAGTCCGGCTCTTAATCGGCGTGTATCGGCGTGCATCGGCGGCCAGACTTGGTTTGGTTTTATCGGTGGTTCCGTGATCAACCGCGCGCCGTGATTCCGCGTGAAGTGCCTGTTCCGCTTTGGCCGCGCCATCCGTCAGCAGGATGGCGGAGTCCGCCGGGTTGATGTGGCGAAAGTCATTGCGCAGCGTATCATTCGCGATCTCACTCAGCGCGCCCGCCAGTTCCGCGCCAGTGGGACCGGCGCCACGATGACGACCGTCAGACACGCACGGCGTTCCGCGGCATCCGGTTCCCGTTCGGCGCACTGCCCGCAGAATCCGGCCGCGAATCTCGATGGCATCTTCGATAGTCTTGAGCCCCGGCGCCACGGCCGCCCACACGTCATGCCCAAATAATGATGATACGCTCCAGTCGCCACAATCAGGGTGTCGTAGGGCGCCTCCCCGCTATCGAGATTCACGCGGCGGTGTTCCACGTCAACGTCCCGCACTTCCGCCATCCACACGCGCGTGCTACGCTGCCCGAAAGTTGCACCGGTCCAGAACAGTAAGATCGATGGGCGCGCGGCGCAACGCCAGCGCGGCACATAAGCCGCCGAATCCCGCGCTCACCGGTACTACGCGACGCATCGCGAAATTTCCCGTGTGGTCATCGCGAATGCGCCCTGGCTTGCTGCTGCATGGCCACCTGGCGCAGTAGGATGTAAGACGAAACGTTTTCGGATGTAAGCAGACCGAGCAGCTTTTCCCCTTCCATTACGAGTGCGCAGCCGCGCGCTCCGGAGAGATCCTGTAACACCTCCGAGAGTGGCATATCGGGCGAGACGCGGCGCGGATTGCGGTCCATGGCGGAAGCCACATAGGCATCCGGACCCTCTGTCAGCATCGCTCGTACCAGCGCCGCGCGGGTGAGCAGCCCGAGCACTTGATCGCCATGCATGACCGGAAAATCGTGCTGGGAGGTGGCCAGCAGCAGGTTGCCGGCGTCGCGGATACTCTCGCCGTGCGCGAGCGTGCGAAAGTCGGTAATCATGGCGGAGCGCACCGGAACGCCGGTGGTCAGCAGCCGGCCGCGGACCGCCGCGCCTTCCTGCGAGGCGCCGATATAGATGAACATCGCGATAAAGACCACGATGAAATTGGAGGACAGCAAGCCGTACAAGCCCAACATCGCGGCCAAAGCCTGACCTGAGCTCGCGGCGATCCGGGTGGCCTCCTCTTCCGGCTTGAACAGCATCAGCACCGAACGCAGTATCCGCCCACCGTCCATGGGATAGGCGGGTAGCAGATTAAAGATGAAGAGCAGAAAGTTCCCGGTGGCGATACGTTGGGCCAGGTTTGCGTCAGTCGGATCCCGCAGTAATTCGAACGGGATGAACTGGTGCTGCGTCGCCAGCCACACAAACAAGCCCGCCGCGATGATGCCATTCACCGAGGGTCCGGCGATGGCGATCCAGAATTCCTCACGGCCTTTTGGTATACGCTCCGGGCGGGATATGCCGCCGATCGGGTACATGACGATCTCCGTGGTCCGGATGCCGTATCGGCGCGCCACCAATGTGTGCCCGAGTTCGTGCAGCAAAACGGAGGCGAACAGCGCCACCACATACAGCGCGGTCATAGCTCCCGACTGCCGCTCGCCCACCCCGATGAAGAGCAGAAAGATCAGCAGCAGGATAAAGGTAAAGTGAAACCGTACCGGCACGCCGAAGACCCGCAGCACGCCCAGGGTACCGGAACTGGGAGCCGCTTTGGGCTTCTCTTCGGTTGGTGGGGCGTCATCAGGCATGCGGCATCCAGGAACTTCGTACTATTGTCGCGCGAATTGATGGAGGTCTGGTTGGAGGACGGGCTTCACCGGGGTGCCCTCTAGGCGAAGGCTGCAACCCTCCTGCACGAGCCTTTGGCTTGCGGCCACGCTCCCTTTGTGCGCCAGGCTTCCCGCCTGCGGCGCCCGGGAAGGCCGCTCAGGAAAACACCGGGCGCGCTAGCCGCCCAAGTTTGGCAGTACTTAGACCTTTCACAGACTTTCCCTAGAGCGTCTGGTACGGAAAGTACCTAACTTATAGCAATTGACTAAGTGATGCCCAATGTAAGTATTGACCCACTCTTCGGACCATTGATAAGCTTGATCCAAAGTCCCGGTCCTCCGGAGAAGAGAATGTTCCACCGTCGAAAAGTCAAAAGGCCATTTGTCTGTCTTTTAGCATTAATACCGCTTGTGTGCCGGCCGTCGCACGCCGATGTGCCAGCGCCCCCCACACCGCCGGCGCCACCTACCGGCTACTGCAGCGAAATTTATAACGAACGAACCGCAGATCTCCAGGCGTTCAATAGTATCCTGCTCACTCCGCCTACCTGGATACCGGTGCCAGGCGGTCCTACGCTATATGCCGTAAGTTTACAAGCGGCAGATGGCAATACGGGTCCGGGTTTAGCCAGTCCCGGGTATATCTCGAGCGTTGAGGTGCAACTGCAGGAGGAGAAGGCTTTAGGAGTCCAGGCGGTGATGATAGAGATCGGTTTTCCCGCGCTCTACGCACCGTTTCAAGGCGGTCAGACGCAGCTTCAGCCGTATCTTACCTTCTATTCCCAAGTCGCCCAGGCAGTCAGAGCTGCCGGTTTGAAGCTCATTGTAGAGAACAATATTCTGCTCGCCGACGACATAGACACCGGCTGGTCCAATCTGAACAGCTACTTCGCGAGTCTGACCTGGCCCGAATATATGGCCGCCCGCGCCACCATGGCGGCGACGGTGGCCGAAACGCTGCAACCGGATTACCTGGTGCTGGCGCAAGAGCCCGATTCGGAAGCATCTAATAGCGGACAGCCCAATGTGTACATCGCCGCCGATGCCGCCCAAATGGTGGCCGGAGAGATTGCGGCAGTGCAGGCTCTGAATCTGCCTAATATCCAGCTCGGCGCGGGTTTTGGAACCTGGCTGGGCACCCAGGATCCCAATAGCCTGCTGGATTACATCACTGCTTATCTAGCTCTGCCGGGACTCGATTTTATCGATATCCACATTTATCCGATCCTGACGGCGCAGCCGGCTGGAATAAGCCTCATCGCAAATAGCTTAGTCATAGCGCAGGCGGCTGCCCTTGCCGGCAAGCCGATCGCCATGAGCGAATGCTGGGATTGGAAGCTCGAGGACAACGAGTATGGTGTTTACAGCAGCCAATACTTCCGTGCGCGCGATGCTTTCAGTTTCTGGGGGCCGCTGGATGTCTACTTCCTGCAAACCATGCAAAACCTGGCGACCTATACGAACATGCTTTACGCATCGCCGGAACAAGTCGACTACCAGTTCGCCTATCAGACCTATGGCGGAACCACGGCTAACGGTGG
The DNA here is from genome assembly GCA_963818855.1 of Bryobacterales bacterium. Taxonomy (GTDB): domain Bacteria; phylum Acidobacteriota; class Terriglobia; order Bryobacterales; family Bryobacteraceae; genus Bog-159. The sequence continues at coordinate 581,797 of CAWFUH010000006.1, forward strand.
CGCCGCGACCTGCACCTGCACAACAGATAGTTGTTCGGAATACGAGATTGTGCACGATTCAAATTCGTTGTCGAGTAACGCAACCGCGACCGCAAACTTTAGCACTACCGGATTAAGTTATTACACCCAATTGGTGACCACTACGGACACCACACCGCCGAGCATGCCGACCGGCCTGACGGGGGGCGCCGGCTACACCAACGCCAATTTTTCCTGGACGGCCTCAACAGACAACGTTGCAGTGGCGGGTTATAACATATTTCGCTGCCAGCCCACTGCACAATTCCAGCCCTGTACAGGCGTTTATTACAACCAAACAACCTCGACCACATACATCGATTCCGGACCTCTGACCAGTAACACGCCGTATAACTACCAGGTCCAGGCATTCGACACGGCCAATAATACCTCGCCGCTTTCCACCGCGCTGTCTCTGCTGACGCTACGCACGTCGGCGGACTCGCCGACATCCTTAACCGCCAAGCCGATTTCCGGTAAGGAGATCGACCTGAGTTGGTCGCCACCGTCGAGCACAACTGGTTTGTCCTCATATCTGATCTTTGCGGGCAACTCGCCGACGAATCTCGCGCAGATTGCCAAGACGTCGTCGTCGACCACGACTTATAGAGACCTTAACCTGAACGCGGCAACCGATTATTATTATGGCGTCGAAGCCGTAGAGTCGGGCAAAGACTCGGCGATGTGTCCGACGGTGAAATCAACAACTCTGCCATTGCCGAACCCGCCGGCTAACATCGCTACGACCCCCGAGCCCACTACCATCACTATCTCCTGGCAGGAGAATCCGCCGCAGAATGGTCTGCCGGTCACCGATTACCAGATCTGGGAGGGTCCCACGTCGGTCGAACTGACCAAGGTCGCCACGGTGCCGGCCACAACCACCAGTTACACGGCGAGGTCCCTGACTGCCGGCACACTCTATTTCTTCGAAATCACCGCGGTGGATTCCAACAACGACGACTCGGTGCCATCCTCCGAATTCTATGTAAGGACCTTGCCGCTGCCGCCGGCACCTGGTCACCTGGTGGCTACTACGCCTTCTGCTACGCAGATCGCCCTGACCTGGAAGTGGACCGCCTTGCCCAATGGACTTCCGATTTCACATTATCTGGTCGACTGCGGCACTTCGTCTTCCGGCCCGCCCCAAGTGGGCCAGTCGAGCACTACATCGTACACTTACCGGTCCGCGTCTCCGGCGACCGAATATTATTGCCAGGTGATTGCCGTCGATACCGCAAACAACCAATCACCACCGTCGGCCCAGATAACGGTGACCACGCCGCCGATGCCGGCCGCGCCGGACGTTACCGCCACGGCGGCCTCCGCCACGAAGATTACTGTCGCTTGGACCGAGAGCATACCGGCCGGCGGCTTACCTATTACGAATTACTCAGTCTGGGGGGGCACCTCGCCAACCAGTTTGAGCAAACTCGTCACCACCAGCAAGACGTCTTATTCGCAAACCAGCTTGTCGCCGTCCACAACGTATTACTACGCGGTTACGGCAACTGACTCAGGCAACGACATTTCAACCATGTCGGGCAACGCTTCGGCCACGACTGATACGGCACCCGCGGCTCCGCAAAACGTGACGCCGACCGCCAGCTCCGGCACCAAGGTCGTAGTCACATGGAGCGAAACGGTTCCCGTCGGCGGATTGCCCATTTCGAACTTCACGGTCTTCCGTGGACCCAACGCCTCCAATTTGACCAAACTGGCGACGACGAGCAAGACTAGCGATACCTATACCGACACCACGGTGGTTGCGGGAAACACGTATTACTATGCCGTAGAAGCGACCGACAACGCCCAGGATGTATCGCCTATGTCGACGGCAGTCCCGGTTACGACCCCGTGACAGGGAGGGCGGGCTTTAGTGGCTTTAGCCGGCGTGGGGCTTCAGCCCCGCTGCATCGAGCCTTTAGAGTCCGCCAGGAGAAGCAAGTACCGGTAACCTGCTCCGGCTTGGATGCATCACTCTCTTGTATCCATCGCCATGCAGATTTTTATATCCAGGCGGCGTCTGTTCGCCTTGCTGCCGTTGTTTCCAGCGGCTAGGGCGCTGATGGCTCAGCAAAGCACTCCGCCGGCGGACTCCCCCAAGCCGCAACCGCCCACATTCACCTCGGATGTCAACGTTGTCAACCTGTACGCGACCGTGCGTGATAAGGATAACCATATCGTCTCCAACCTGAACAAGGAAGATTTCTCGCTCCAGGAAGACGGGAGGCCCCAAACCATACGCTATTTCTCGCGCGAAACCGATCTGCCGCTGGCTCTGGGGGTGCTGGTCGATACCAGCCGCAGCCAGCGCAACGTGATTGGCGCGGAGCGGTCCGCCAGTTACACCTTTTTCGAACACGTGCTGCGCGAAGACAAGGACCAGGCATTCGTGGTGCACTTCGATCACGAGGTGGAACTGCTGCAGGATTTCACGAATTCGCGCCAGAAGCTGAACAAGGCGCTGCATTTGCTCGAAGTGAATCAGGATGACAACCAACAGCAGGGCGGCGGAGGCGGTGGAGGCGGGCGCGGCAGCGGAGGGCATCGCGGCGGAGGCACGTTGCTTTACGATGCCGTTTACCTGGCCTCCGGAGACGACCTGATGAAGAAGCAGAAGGGCCGCAAAGCCGTGGTCATCTTGTCTGACGGAGTCGACCGCGGCAGCAAGGTTTCGATCACGGAAGCTATCGAATCCGCCCAACGCGCGGACACCTTGGTATATTCCATCTACTTCGCCTCAAACGAAGGCTTCCAGGGCTTCGGACACGGTATGGGACACGGCGGGGGTATGGGGCGCGGCGGGGGAATGGGCCGTGGAAGATACCCGCAGGAAGAACGCCCCGATGGTAAGAAGATCCTGCGGCGGATCTCAAAAGAAACCGGCGGAACCTACTTCGAGGTAACCAAGAAGCAGACGGTCGATGACATTTACAGCCGAATTGAGGAAGATCTGCGCAACCAGTATAGCCTCGGTTACACCTCCGACCAGCCGGCAGCGCAGACCGGCTACCGCGCCATCAGTCTGACTGTCGACAAGAAGAATCTGACGGTTCAGGCGCGCGAGGGTTACTATCCGGTGCCGCCGCCGAACACCGTAAAGTAGCGCGGGTGGGGCGTGGCGCACGCTTAAGCGTGCAGCGGCGAACTTCAGTTCGCCGTTCTGTTAATTCGCCTGCTCGCCCTCGTGATGATCGAGAAAATCCTGATCGATCGCCTTACGGCCGGCGAAGCCTTCGTGTGTGCCATGCCAAAACTGTATGGACGCCTCGTCCAGTTTCCAGCACAAGTAGACTTCCTCGCCCCGGAACAAGGTGGGAAAATCCGCCAGCCCTTTTTCGAGATCTTTCACTATGACGCCACTCTGTTCAAAGTTTTCCAGGATGGCGCGCAACCGCTGTCCCGCGGTATCGCGGTGCGCCTTGTCTTCCGCCGCGCGCTCGCGGTTGACAATAATGCCCCCCATCATGGTAATGCGCGCCGTCAGCGCTTGCACGGCCCGCTCGGCTTCATCGTATTGCGATTTCAGCGCGACCGCTTCCCGCATCCAATCACCGATCTGCGGGAGCATCCGCTGCGCCTCCCACACCGTGAAGCGTTTGGCCATCTCAAGCGCCCATTTGCGCGTAGTGCGTAGAAACGTAGTCGTTCAGCATGCCGATAAACTCCGCCACAATGTGATCGCCTTTGAGGGTCGTCATCAAGCGGCCGTCCACGAAGACCGGCGCCTTGGGCTCCTCGAAAGTCCCCGGCAGCGAGATGCCCAGATTGGCGTGCTTGGATTCACCCGGCCCGTTGACCACGCAGCCCATCACCGCCACTTTCATAGTTTCCACACCCGGATACGCCGCCTTCCAGACCGGCATCTGCTCGCGCAAGTAAGTCTGGATCTGGTCCGCCATCTCCTGGAAGAAGGTGCTGGTGGTGCGGCCACACCCCGGGCAAGCGGTCACCTGCGGCGTGAAACTGCGAATGCCCAGCGATTGCAGAATCTGCTGCGAGACGATCACCTCTTCGGTGCGGTCGCCGTTTGGCAAGGGTGTCAGCGAAGCGCGAATCGTGTCGCCGATACCCTCTTGCAGCAGGATCGCCAGGCCGGCCGTGGTCGCCACGATGCCCTTCGATCCCATGCCGGCTTCCGTCAATCCCAGATGCAGCGCGTAATCGCAGCGCGCCGCCAGTGCGCGGTAGACATCCACCAGATCCTGCACGCCGCTGACTTTGGCGCTGAGAATGATGCGGTCGTGCGCCAGGCCGTATTGTTCGGCGGCTGCGGCCGATTCGAGCGCGCTCACTACGATGGCTTCGAGTGTCACCTCGCGCGCGTCCTTGGGCTCCGCGAGACGCGAATTTTCATCCATCATGCGCGTCAGCAATGCCTGGTCGAGCGATCCCCAGTTGACGCCGATGCGCACCGGACGGTTATATTCGACCGCCGCCTCGATCATGGTGCGGAAATTGTCGTCGTGCTTCTTGCCGATGTTGACATTGCCCGGATTGATGCGGTACTTAGAAAGCGCGCGCGCGCATGCCGGATACTTGCGCAGCAGAATGTGACCGTTGTAATGAAAATCGCCGATGATCGGCACGCGCACGCCGAACTTATCGAGGCAATCGACGATCTTAGGCACGGCCGCCGCGGCTTGCTCGGTATTCACCGTAACGCGCACTAATTCCGAGCCGGCGCGCGCCAATGCCAGCACCTGATTTACCGTGCTCGTCACATCGGCCGTGTCGGTATTGGTCATGGACTGCACGGCAATCGGATAATTGCCGCCCACTTTCACTCCGGCTACGTCCACCACGGCCGCATTGCGGCGGGGCTTTACTGCCATCGATCCTCCTGGGAACTTTGATTTTAGCATCCTGAGTGGGGCAGGCAGATGCTGGTAAATAGTTCCTGGGGTAGACTTGAGGGAGAGAATCCTATGGCTCAGAGCGCTGCTATCACCTGGGCGGAGCATGCCGGCGAACGGACGGCATCGGTCCCCTGGTACATCACCACCTGCGTAATCGCGATCACCTGCGCATCGGTGGGCGGGATCTGGGACATTTCGTGGCACAAGAGCATCGGCCGCGATACTTTCTGGACCGCGCCGCACATGCTGATCCAGCTTTGCGGGATTCTGGCGGCGATTTCGTGCGGGTATTTGATCCTGTCCAGTACGTTCGGCCACTCAGTGGTGGCGCAGGCGGGTTCGGTGCGGATGTGGGGATTCCGCGGGCCGCTGGGCGCATTCGTGTGCGCCTGGGGTGGGGTGGCGATGATCACGTCGGCCCCGTTCGACAACTGGTGGCACGCGGCTTACGGCCTGGACGTGAAGGTGCTCAGTCCGCCGCACGTGCTGCTGATCCTTGGGATGCTTGTAATCCGCATGGGGACGCTGCTGCTGATCATGGGCCAACTCAGCCATGCGGAGGGCAGGCTGCACAGCAAACTGCACGCGTTGATGCTCTACACCTACACTTTCCTGCTGGTGACTTCGTTCGGCATCTTTCAGGAATACCTGATCCGCAACTATATGCACAGCGCGCTGTTCTATCTGCTGATGACGCTGGGCTCGTGTTTCTTCCTGGCCGGACTTTACCGCATGTCGGACTACCGCTGGTCGGGTACAGTGGTGGCCGGCATTTATACGGTGATGAACCTGCTGTATGTCTGGATCCTGCCGCTGTTCCCGGCGGAGCCTAAGCTGGGTCCGGTTTATCAAAACGTGCATCATTTTGTGCCGCCCGATTTTCCGATTATGTTTATCGTGCCGGCATTTCTGCTGGACCTGGCGCGCCCTTATTGGCAACGCTGGAACTATTGGGCGCGGGCGGCGGCGATCGCTCCCATTTTCGTGGCGGGGCTGGCGGCCGTGCAGTGGCCCCTGGCCAATTTCCTGATGACGCCCGCGGCCCACAATTGGGTTTTCGGATCGGCGAACATTCCCTTTTTCGTCCCGACCGACACGGATTGGGTGCGCAACGTTTTCACGCCGATGGAAGGGAGCGCCGGGGAGTTCTTGAGGCGCATCGCCATGGCGGTAGTGCTGGGCTCGTTAATGGCGCGCGCGGGCTTCGCCTGGGGCGGTTGGATGCGCAAAGTACGGCGGTAGGTTTTGCGACTCCTTCTGCCCGCGGCCGTTGCGTTCGCCGTCCGTCTCTATGCGGGAAGCCTGGTGGACGACGGTTTCGAGCATTTCTACAATCTGGAATTCGATCAGGCGCTGGCCGATTTCGAGCAGGCCATCGCCAAGGACCCCAACAATCCGGACCTGCACAACCATTCCGCCGAGACGGTGGTGTTCGCCGAAATGTATCGGGATGGCGCGCTCGAAAGCGAACTGGTCACCGGCAACAACTCCCTGTTGCGGCGGGCCAAGCTGAATCCCGCTCCCGAGACGCAGAAACATTTTTTAGCCGAAATCCAAGCGGCGCTGAGTCTGGAGCAGGCGCGGCTACACCGCAATCCGAACGATGCGGGCGCGCTGTATGCCATGGGTATCACATACGGACTCGAGGCGAACTATTTCTTCCTGGTGCAAAAGGACTGGGTGACGGCCTTGCACGACTCCACCACGGCACGCAAGCTGCATAACCGGGTGAGCGAACTGGAGCCGCAAAACGTGGATGCGCGCCTGGTGCAGGGCTTGCACGACTACGTGATCGGGAGCCTGCCGGCTGTTTACAAGATGTTCGGATTTGTGATCGGCTTCCATGGGGATAAGGAGCGCGGCATCCGCACGGTGGAGCAGGTGGCGCAGCATGGTTCGCTGAACCGCATCGATGCGGAGGTTTTCCTGGCGGCCATTTACCGGCGCGAACATCAGAACGCGAAAGCGCTGCCTGTGGTGGAAAGCCTGATTGCCCGGTTCCCGCGCAATTACCTGCTGCGATTCGAGCAGGCGGGGATGTACGCGGCGCTTGGGCGACGGGCGCAAGGCGATGGGCGCGGTCGAGCAGGTAGCGGATTTGAAGAAGCAGGGAGCGGCGGGTTATGCGCGGGTGCCGTGGGAGGAGATTTACTATCAATTGGGCACCATCCAGTTCTGGTCGAACGATCTGGACGCCGCGCTGGCGAACATGCAAAAAGTGACGGCGCACGCCGATGACGTGGACTTGAATACGGGCGTGCTGGCGTGGATGCGGGTGGGACAGATTTACGATCTGACCGGACGCCATGACCTGGCTGTCGAGGCGTACAAGAAGGCGATGGCGTATGCGCCCGATGCGGAAGCTGCGCGGGAATCGCGCCGCTACATCTCCGCTCCGTATCGCCGGAAGGGCGGCTGACGCGGGGCGCGGGGCACTACTCGTCGACGGTGAATTTGACAGGCTGCTCGATGAGCTTGGGCTCTTTGCCCGTGGTCAGCAGTTCCAGGGCGAAGCGGCCGGCCGGGAGTTTGGCCGGGAGCTTGACCTTGATGCTGGTCGGTGTTTGGTCGGTGATCTCCAGGACCATATCGTTCTTGCCATCGGTGAAGTACACCTTGGCCACATTCGTTTTTTGCAAATTCTCCCCGGCTACCGTGATCTCATCCCCAGACTTTCCATTGCCCGGATCGACGCCCGTCATGCGGGGCATCGTTTGCGCGAACGCCGCCAGGCCAGCGGCCAGAAGAATTGGCAGTGCAAAAGACAGTCTCATCTGAAACTCCGCCTCCAGGGTTTAATGTATGTCTATTCCGGGGGGAATTCAAGGGGGGCTTTGGGAAGCGGGTCTGGAGACCCGCCGCAGGACTGGAGTCCTGCCTGCAATTTAACGGAAGCGGACTTTGACGTCCGGCTTGTTCTCCAAATGCACGGTATCGATGAAACGCACGCGGGCCGGGGCGTGGGTCATCACTATGGATTGCGTGCGCGTGCCGTCGCCGAAGAAGCGAACGCCCTTGAGCAGATTGCCGTCGGTCACACCCGAGGCGGCGAAAACGATGCTGCGGCCGGGGGCCAGTTCGCTGGTGGTGTAGATCTTTCCGGTATCGCGGATGCCCATCGCTTGCATGCGCTCCTTTTGGGCGTCATCTTTCACTACGAGGCGGCCTTGAATTTCGCCATTGAGACAGCGCAGGGCGGCGGCCGTGAGTACGCCTTCTGGCGCGCCACCGGAGCCCATGACGGCGTGTACTCCGGTGCCGGAGACGGCGGCGGCAATGCCGGCCGAAAGGTCGCCATCGCCAATCAGGCGGATGCGCGCGCCGGCCTCCCGGATATCGGCGATCAGGCGCTCGTGGCGGGGGCGATCGAGCACCACCACCACCAGATCGTCCACACCGCGCTGCAGGCGGCGCGCGATGGCCTTGAGATTGTGCCGGACGGGAGCTTCCAGATCCACCGCGCCCTTGGCGGCCGGGCCGACCACGATCTTTTCCATGTAGCAATCGGGCGCATGCAGCAATCCGCCGCGTTCGGATGCGGCGAGCACGGTGATGGCGCCGCCCGCGCCGGTCGCGCATAGATTGGTGCCTTCGAGCGGATCGACGGCGATATCCACCGAGAGCGCGCCGGGCTGGTCCTTGCTGGCCCCGACCTTCTCGCCGATGAAGAGCATGGGCGCCGCATCGCGCTCGCCTTCGCCGATGACGATGGTGCCGTCGATGGCGATGGTATCGAGGCAGCGGCGCATGGATTCGACCGCGGCCTGGTCGGCCGTCTTGGCATCTCCCATTCCCATGGTGCGGGCCGAGGCGATGGCGGCATCTTCCACGAGGCGCAGTACTTCCAGAGAGAGGTCGAACATGGTAGCTTGCTCCTCATGGACCATAGCACAATTTTGGTGTTGACAGATCCAACAGATCCGCTGCTGGGGATGCTGGAAAAGTTGCCGGGCGAGGTGCGGATTGCGGCGGGAAACCGCGTGGAAGCGTTCGCCGATGCGGCGCCCGAAGCGGACGTAATCCTGAACTGGACAGGCAGCCGGGAGCTGTTGCGGCAGGTCTGGCGGATGACCCCGCGGGTGCGCTGGATCCATGCGCGGTCGGCGGGCCTGGATGAGGTGTTGTTTCCGGAACTGATCGAAAGCCCGGTGCCGCTGACCAACGCGCGCGGAGTCTTCAGCGAAATTCTGGGCGAGTTCGTGATGGCGGCGGTGTTGTTTTTTGCCAAGGGACTACGCCGCATGGTGCGCAGCCAGGAAGCGGGCGTCTGGGACCAGTTCGATACCATCGAAGTGGCCGGCCAGACGATGGGCGTGATGGGGATGGGGGACATCGGGACAGCGGCGGCACGGCGCGCCGAGGCGATGGGAATGCGCGTGATGGGGCTGGGGCGCGCGGACGGGCCAGAGCGCAAACGCGACTTGCTGGCGGGCGCGGATTACGTGGTGCTGAGCCTGCCGCTCACGCCCGAGACGAGCGGTATAATCGGCGCGGCGGAGTTGCGGGCGATGAAGCCGGCAGCGGTACTGATCAATGTGGGCCGCGGACCGCTGGTGGACGAGGCGGCGCTGATCGCGGCGCTGCGCGAGAGACGGATCGGGGGCGCAGCGTTGGATGTTTTCAACGAGGAGCCGCTGCCGCCGGGTCATCCTTACTTCGCGCTGGATAACCTGCTTCTTTCAGCGCATGCGGCGGATCATACGCCGGACTGGCAGCAGCGGGCCATGCAACTGTTTTTGGAGAACTTCGAGCGGTACCGGAAGGGCGAACCGCTGCGCAACGTGGTGGACAAGCGGCGGGGGTATTAGCGCTTTGCGGCGGCGATTATTCCAACCGTTGTGACGTTGAAAGCGCGCCGAAGTTGCAACACTGCGGCAGCGGGTGTGATGCGTCGCAATCCGTACGCCCGCCCCGTGTGAGTGACCAAATGAAGCTCAGGCGCACGAACTTACGGTAAGAACTCTTGGCCAGCACTTTGGCTGCGTCGCCGGTGCCGCCGCCGTAGCCTTGGCCAACATACCATGATGCGGGCGGGTAGCCGGTGGCGGGCTGGCAGTCACAGGTGAACATACTCAGAGAATCACCCCAGATATTTGCGGTAGCCCTGGCGTGACAAGATATGCACGAAGTGACCGGGGCAAAGGCGCCCTCGATCACCGTGTTACCCAAGTAAGACGGCACGCCGGATTCCTGGTAGTCAGTCTGGGTGCCGACTAAGCGATAATGCAGCCACTCTTTACCGGCGCTGGCATCCCGGATGGCAGCCTCTAACTTGCGGGTTGGAGTCCCTGCGTTCCCGCCCCAAATGCTGGTGCAGCACATCGGCTTTGCAAAACCGAAGTCATCGCGGCAGCATTCGCCGCCGTTCAAGTATTCTTGTTTAGCAATCAAGCTTTCGTGCTCCCAAGTCGCCCAGAACCAGTTCGGCGTCGATTTCAGCTTCAACGCCATGTGCAGGGCTGTCAGACGAATGGTGGTCCGAGTGGCCGGGTCCTGAACGTAACAATGGTATGTCGGATCGCAAGGTGTGTTGGGCTGGGGAGTGTCCCAATAGGCCTTTATGGCGATCGAACCGTCTTCGAGCGTAGTATCCTGCCTTTTGTGCGCGGCATAAACTGCCCCGGCAGATTGCCAAAGCCCCTGGGATTCGACCGATTTGCATAGCGACGAATTAAAGCGGATCTCCATGTTGGATGACCCATCGGGGGGACGTAACGGCTTCTTCGCCGCAATCGTGAGTTCAGTAGTCTCAAGCGAGACAGTGAGGGGCTTTTTGGAATTTACGGAAACGTTGTAGGAGGCATCGCAGGCGGCGTCGGTGGGGCCGGTGGACGAAGGCGTGTGCAGGAGCGTATCCCGGTCGATCCAATTTTCCCAGCCGGCGGCGCCTGTTGGCGTGGACCTGCTAATTTGCGCGAGGGTGCGCCAGGCAATCTCGGATGCCGCCACCTTCGGGTCGAGATTCTCAACGGGGGATGGACCGCGCATGCAGGAAGTTGAGACCAGTATGAGCAGCGCGGTGACGATTCCGAGAATGTCCGTTATAGGCGGGCAGTGACCGCCTCCGCTGTGGGCACAAGGGCACTGCTGGGGCTCCGGATAGAGGATGCCTGCTCCCATGTTATTGGCAGAAGCCGTAAAGAAAGCCTGGAACCGGGGGATCGCGTTTTCTCGTGCGGCCGCGTTATTTGGATCGGTGAAGTACTTACGTACGTTCGTGTAGGTAGTTTTGTCTTTAACATAGATATCCTGCAGAACTTGCGGGCCCCCCTGGGTTGGGTCGGCATAGGTGAGAAAGTCTTGCCGGTAATCGGGATTGAGAGTTGCCACCATGATTGCCAGGTGCACCTTTTCGACTATGCCGTTAAAGCTTCCAGAGGCCTGAAAGAAATTCCAGAAGGGCACGAATGCCTTTTCCCGAGCTGTCCGCGTTATTCTTGAAATACGTTTGTACTTGAATGCAGGTATCTTGGTCTGCCTTATAAATATTCTGCAGATCTGGCGTCCAGTTGGTTGGGTAGGCATTATTGGCAAAGTTTTGCCGGTCACCGGTATTGAGGGTTGCCACCATGATGTTCAGGTGCGTCTTCTTTGGATCGGGGCTGGGTTGCGCCCGCAGGGCCCGTTTGCCAGTTGCCGCGGCTAGCGCGCTGATTAGCAAGTCTCGTCGTCTCATGTGTGATTTTCCTTTCTCGGTGGATTGGGGTTTTGGCGGCGGCGATGGTATTCCTGCATCGCCGCTTCAGCTTCATGGATCATCCCGGCGGCGCGCGCACAGCGCGCATAGTCAAGCAGCGTTTGCGAAAAGAATCCGGGGTAAACGGATTCGGGCGCCGAGGCGATGTTTTTTCGGATATCGGCGGCTGCGGCGTACACGGATGAGGCCTCATCGAGGCGGCCCGCGCCTTCGAGCGCCCTGGCAAGGCACCAGCGGGGAGTCTCCGCGTTTGCCAGGGCGCTCCATTGGCGCAGTAGCGGCAGAGCCGCGGCGAACCGACCGGCGCTGAGGAGAATTTCGCCCTTGATGCGCGCACCTGTCAGGGAGGCCAGCGCGGTGCCTGGAGCGGCCTGTTCTACGCGCTTAACCAGATCCGTGGCGATGGCGGTTTCTTGCAGGCGGGCCGCCAGAATGGCGACGGAGGTGGCTTGATAAGGAGACTTGACCACGGGCAAAGCAGACTTCATCCAGGCGCGGGCCGCGGTGTGATCGCCGCGCAGCAGGGCCAGATACCCGAGCGCCAGTCGTTTCGAGATCTCCGCTTCTGGAAGGCCCCGCTCGGTGTCTTTAGCGATACCTTTTTTGAGAATGTCCTCCGCCGCAGGCACGCTTCCCGTTTCGGCCAGCGCGGCGGCCTCGAACCACGTAGCCCGGCTGGCCGATTCAGGATTGCCGGCGCCTTCCACACGCCGGAAGATGTCTAGGGCGCCTGCGAAATCCGCCGCCGCGAACTTCGCCTCGCCTTCGATCTGATCGCCAAATTCCGGGTGACCTAAGCGGGCGAGCCGTTCGGTCTCGCGCCGCAGCCGGGCGGCATCGTTCATCTCCATCGCGACCGTGCCCAGATTGTCGGCGAGCGGGATGGAGTCTTTCGTCTTTAGCCTGGCCCGTTCAAAAGCCTGGATCGCCTCGGGCAGGCGTCCCCGGTTCCGGTAGGCATCTCCCAAATAAAACGAAGCCAGCCAGTCATAAGGAAACTCCTTCTCCATCTGGGCAAAGGAAGCCTCATAGCCGGCCCAATCCCAGGTATCGGCGTCGTAGAGTCCGGTAAGCCGCAGTTCTTCGTGGCGAGTCAGGTGCCCGCGGCCGGCTTCGGCCAGAGCCTGCCGCCAATAATGAATCCCCTGGTCTTCCTGCCGCGTCGCCATCAGGATGTCACCGAGCCTCATATAGCCAAGCGCAAAATGCGGATCGAAAGTGACAGCCACTTTCAGCATCTGAATAGCTTTGTCGCTTTGTCGCGCCGCTTGGAACTGTTCCGCCTCCCAATAGCGGGCGAGGGCCTGCCACGACGTGGTAGTGACGTCTTCCGGGGGGCGGTCGTGGGCCACGATATCGGCTTGCTGCTCGCCGACTTTGCGGCGCAGCCAGACACAAGCTTCGTGAATGGCGTCCAGTAACTGATCCTTGCCAGCCGCCGGAAACGATTGCGACCACCTCGTCCGGACGTTGGGCGAACCGGGTTCCAGAGCTTCCAGGAGAACGCTGACGGTAAACTGATCCCCAACCGGCGCGACGGTAGCCGATACAACCAGTGGGACACCTTCGCGAAAGGCGACCTCGCGCGCGAGCACCGCGTTCAGCGGGCCGCCTGAAGCGCGGCCCATTTTTTGAAATATGGCGGCGAGGCGGCGCCGGTCCCAAACGTTGAGATAGGCCGATTGTTGTAATTGCGTACGAAAGATCTCGGTTGCCGCGGAGATATCGTTGTCCGGAGTAAGGTTGGAAATATCAGAAAGCAGCAGCGTTACACCCGGTTGGGGAACGGGCTTGGCGAGTGTGCGCCTGATCACGGCGATGGTGATTAGCAGGGCCAAGGCCACGATGGCAGCCAGAGCGAATTGTCCGCGCCGCGTGAGATAGGGCAGGAGAGAGCGGCCAGCCACGGCTGCCACCGCTTCTGCCGCCGATGGAAATCGTTTCTCGGGGCTCCGCTCAATACAGCGCCGGATCACTTTCTCCCAGCGTTGGCCGGCGAGGCCGGCGGTCTTGATTTGACCGTCGGTTCCGGGACGCGTCCCGGTGAATATCTCGCACAGGACAATGCCAAACGCGTAGATATCGGAGGCCGCAGTGGCGTCACCGCCGGCCAATTGTTCGGGCGCCATATAGGCCGGGGTGCCGACCAGCAATCTGGATTCGGTGACGACCAGATTGGGTGTAACTACACTCTGCGCCAGGCCGAAATCGGTAACTACGGCCCGGACGCCGCCGGAAGCAACCGGCTCGAGCATGATATTGCCAGGCTTGAAATCGCGGTGGATCACGCCAGCCTGGTGGGCGGCGTCCAGCGCCATTGCCAACTGTTTAACCAGGGCGAGGGCCTCCTGCCAAGGCAGCGCCCCGGTTCTCCGCAGGCGGGCCGCCAGTGTCTCGCCGGCGATCAGCTCCATGGTTAACAGAAAGCTGTCGCCGTCCGGACGGGTGTCCTGAATGAGGTCGAAGACGCGGCACACGTGCGGATGAGTGACCCTACGCGCGTTCTGGATCTCCTGGCGCAGGCGGGCCACAGCCACCAGGTTGCGGGAAATATCCGGAAGTATGGTCTTCACGGCGACATTCTGCAATACGACCTGATCCCATGCCTCGTAGACCTCGCCCATGCCCCCTCGTCCAAGAAAACGATTGATGCGAAATCGATTCACCAGTACAGTGCCATCCGGGTAGGCGGGGGCGCGCACAGCCGTAAGCGATTCGGTCGGAAGCAAATTGGTTGCCTGGCGGTGCGCGCTCAGCAGGCCGTCTATCTCCGCGCGAAGCTCGCTATCACCCAAGCACGCCGTGTCGAGAAACTCGGGGCGCCGCTCAGCGTCCAGTTCGAGCGCCGCCTCAAAGAGTTCCTTAAGACGCAGCCAGCGGTCCGGCGTCATGATCCACGTCTTGGTTAAGCTGCTGGTATAGCCAGGCGCGGGCCATTTGCCAATCGCGCTTGGCTTGACGGGAAGAAATGCCCAAGACGCCGGCCACCTCTTCAAATGTCAGACTGCTGAAGAAACGCATCTCGACGATGCGGGAGCTACGCGGGTCCCAGAGGGCCAGCCGGTCCAGAGCCTCGCTCAACGCGACCAGTTCATAAGCGATCTCTTCGGTGTAGACGATGGCGGATTCGAGCGATAACCTGTGCAGCTTGGAAGGACGTTTCGCAGCGTTATGGCGGCGAGCGTGATCGACGAGCACGCGCCGCATTTCAGTGCACGCCAGGGCGAAGAAATGATTTCTATCCTGCCAGTCGACAGTGGGCCCGGGCCGCAGCATACGTAAGTAAGCTTCGTGGACCAGGGCCGTGGCTTCCAATGTATGGTCGGCGCGCTCGGCGCGCATGAAATGCGCCGCCTGGACCTTGAGGTCCGCGTAGATCAAATCGAGGAGTTCACTTTCGGCTCCTGAATCACCGGTACGCACGCGCTGGAGAAGCTTGGTAATCTCCCCCGGGGGGTGATCCATGGAGCAAAATTATACCGCAGATTGTACCTTGACCGACGGCTAAAGCGCTCTGCGCGGGCCATTGATAGATTCATCGCCAAAAAGAATTGCATACCGAGGCAGGCGCCCAACGTATTTGCTTGCGAGGCGGGAAACCAAATGAAATTAGCCACGATACTGTTAACGGTCGCGCTCCTGCCGGCATGCGCGCAGGAGATCAAGATGCCGGTGAATCTGGATGCGTTGGCCGATAAGGCCGACGAGGCCGTAACGGTCACTATGGATAAGGCCATGCTGCAGTTGGCGAGCAAGTTTCTGAACGATCGGGACGGCGACGAGGCTGATGTGCGTAAACTGGTCGGCGGACTCGATAGCATTTACGTGCGTAGCTTTCAATTCCGCAGCGAAGGCGAATATAACACGGCCGATTTGGATGCGGTGCGCGACCAGTTGCACAGCCCGGCATGGGGGCGGCTGGTGGGGGTAAGAAGCAAACACGGCGACAACGTGGACGTATACTTCAAAGACGGCGGCAAAGGAATGCTGGGCGGCATCGTGGTGATCGCCGCCGAACCGCGCGAGTTGACCATCGTCAACATCATTGGCACGCTGGATCCAGAGAAGCTGGCGGACCTGGGCGGCGAGTTCGGCATCCCGCGCTTAGAGCGATCGAAGACCTGGAGGGAAGCGCGATGAAAACACTTGCAGCGGTGGCGGCTCTCACCATTCTGATCGCATCGGGGTCGGCATTCGGCGGGGATGCGGAGTTCGACCGCATCGTGAAGGCGATTGAATCGCACTACGGGACGCAGCCCCAGCACATTCCGTTCATGGGGCTGGCCAATTTCGCCTTGAAAGTGGCGCATCCGGAGGGGGCGGCGGGCGTCAAGCTGGCGGTGTTCGAGGGACTGCGAGATCTGCGGTCTGACGAAGATCCGCACGCGTGGCATCAACGCGACCGGCTGATGGATTCGCTGGCGAGTTCCACCCTGCATCCGATGCTGCGCGTGCATTCGCGGCATGACGGCGAGGCAACTTATATCTTCATGGGACCGTCGGGTAAGTCTACGCGCTTGCTGATCGCTACTTTCGAGCACGACGGGGCTACCGTGGTTGAGGTGAAGGCGAACATGGAGAAGCTACTGAAGGGGCTGGAAGACCCGCAGCACGCCCGATTCGCGCTTAGTGAGGAGTGACGGAAGGCGGTTTGACAGGCTGCCCCACGTCCAGATGGCGGTAATTCATCACGGCATTGAATAGCAGGAAGTAACTGCCCGACGTTTCGTTCCGCCACATAGGGTTATTCGAGAACAGCACGATGTGTCCCTGCCCATGTGGGACGTCCACCACCGCGGGCTTTTCGGCCAGATCCGCGCCGCCGTCGAGCAGGCCGCTCACCAGTAGGTCGCCGGCCTTGGCAAACCGCAGGATGACGCGCGGCAGTTCTTTGGCCGGCGGAATCAGCCAACTGGCGTAAGCGCGCACCTCTTCGGGGACATAGAGTTCCTTCTCGCGGGGAGTACGCTTAGGCGGCTTCTCGGGCGCGTTATAGGGGCGG
This sequence comes from Bryobacterales bacterium, assembly GCA_963818855.1. GTDB lineage: Bacteria > Acidobacteriota > Terriglobia > Bryobacterales > Bryobacteraceae > Bog-159. The sequence goes on from CAWFUH010000006.1 coordinate 598,376, forward strand.
CCCTGGATGACGTCGGGGTCGGTTGCGGAACCCCGGCCGCTCGACCGGCTGGCGTTATCTTCCGCGCCGCCGCCGAAGCCCAGGCTGATATTCAGGATGGGATTCTGACTGTAGTAAAGATATAGTTTGTCGCCGTAGCCGTAGGCGATCGGACTCGCGCCATCTTCCACATCAGCCAGGAGCACGTCGCCCGGGCACACCAGTTTCTGCGAGGGGCGGAGCGAAACCGCGCGCGTCATGCCGCCTTCGACAGGCAAAGCGACTGAGTCGCCCACCGCTATCAGCAGGCCGCCGTCGCGTACGAAGCGCTCCAGGCCGGCCACCCCGGAATAACCCAAGCCGCCCCGAATATCGTCGCTCTCATCCAATCCGGGCGCGACGAAACTGGGGGTTTCCGGCGTTTTTTTCCAGGGCAGGGCCAGTCCCTGCATGGGTAGCCCCTGTATGACTCGCGCCAATTCGCCGGCGAACGGCGGCACGATGATTACGTCAAACTGATCGCGCAGATTCGAAGTTTCGCGAACCTTGGTGTCGGCGATATAGGTGTAAGGAACCTTGAGCTGGTCGAGAGTGATGCGAAACCATCCATCCTCCTGCGTGTCGGTCCAGTCATGTAACAGAGCGATGCGGGGTGCCTCCAGCGGATGCCGCGCAACATTCAATTTCGCATCGGTGGCGAAGAATTGGATGCCCAGGTCGTGCGCGGCGGTCTCGATCTGGGCACGATCCGCGTTGGAGATGACGAAAGTGCCTCGGGTGAATTTTCGGCCACCCGCCTCGAATGGCTCTTCGGCGGCTTCCATGGGCACGCTCGCCAGGCGGAAGCGGAAGGTAGCCAAGGCGCTGTCGCCGTGGTTCTCGACCAGGTAAGTATGGCCGGTTCCGGTGATGCCGCCCACGACGTGGACCTCACCCGCGAGCTTAGTCATGGGGACGTCGAGCACGGATGCATCGGTCACGCGGACGGTCTTGACATTCGCCAGCGCGCCCAGGGTCCAGCCAGTATCGTCGTAGGGCCGCGGATCTTTGGTGCTGAAATATTGCGTGTCGAGGAGCGTGTCGGCCAGCCGGCTATAAGGCTGATCCATGCGGATGACGTAGCTGTCCGCTGGAAATTCGACTTTGGTGGTGGCGGCCGGCTCTTTCGGCTTGGAATCCGCCGGGTTCTTTTCGTCTTCCGGTTTCTTGTCATCTTCCGGTTTCTTTTCGGCCGCCGGCTTAGCGGGACCGCCGATGGCCGCGCTCTCCACGTTGAGCACCGCCGCGGAGAAAGCTTTGCCGGCCCGCGAAACCTCGATACCCTGCGATTGGAGGACATTCAACAAGCGCGCCTGGTCGCCGGGCCGGACGTCATCCGCGGGCAGGACCCAGGCGGCGGGGCCTTCGGTGCGCGCCTTTTCCAGCGCGCGCCGGCTCTTCAGATAGAAATTCTGTAAGTACTCCTGCCCGTGCGAGGCGACGTTATACAGGCCGAGTAACAGCCCGCTCTGTTGCAGGTTGATATTATCGCGCGCCGACCACATGACCTTGGCCAGCGGCGGGTTCGGGCGATACCATTCGCGGCTGGTGGCATTCGGTTGTAGCGTGCGCTCGCGAGTATCGGCGCCGCGATTGCCGAACGTTTCGTAAAAGCGCCCGATGGCGTTGTGGCCGGTGGCGGCCCAGATCAGGTAGTTGGGCGCCCATCCATCGTAGAAGCCATGCGTCCACACACCCACTACGCCGCGCCGGGTCAGTTCCTCTACCTCGTAATATGCCAGGCGCTGCCATTCGCTGCTAACTATGGGATCGAGCCAGGCATTATAAGGTCCCGTGCCGGTAGAGATGTATAAGTAGGGGATGGACTCATGCAGATCGTGCATTACTGTCGTGTGCCAGTCGAGGTAAGTCTTAGTTACATTCCGGGAGAGGGCGAGGGAGAGAGTAATACCATCGCGGTTGTTATCGTGCGACACATAGTGACCCCACCAGACTAATGGATAGGGCATCGCCTCGGGATGATGTTTGGCGTACATATAGGTGTCCACGAAGCGGTCGCGGCCGTCGGTTTCGATAACCGGAGTCAGCAGTACGATGGAGCTTTTACGGATGGTCTGGATGAGCGGCGTCTCTTCCACCGCCAGCCGATAGGCGAGCTCCATGAGCATTTCGGGCGAACCGGATTCGGGCGAATGAATGCTGCCATCGGCCCAATAAATGGGCTTTCCCTGCTGAATGAGCGATTGCGCATCGGCTTCACTGAGGCCGCGCGGGTCAGCCAGGCGCGCAGTGATCTGGCGGTAATGGTCGAGGTTCTGGATGGTGGACTCGTCCGCAATGGCCACCAGGATCATTTCGCGCCCTTCCTCGCTGGCGCCCATGGAGAACACGCGCACGCGTGGGCTTTTGCTGGCGAGCAGACGCATATAGGCGTTGATCTCGGCCACGTGGTCGAGCACATCGGGGGCTCCGATGATGTGGCCGAGGGAGGTATCGGGCGCTGGCACGCAGGAACTCCAGGGAAGGTGATCAACCAGTTCGGTGGAGAAGTAAGGCTCGGTGGTGGCTTTGCGGATGGCTGCGGTGTAGGCGGTGTCGTCCCTCGTTTCGCATGATCCGCCGGCTTGTCCGGCATAAGTGGGAGATGCGGCCATAGCCATTGCCAGGGCTATCAGAAGGCATTGCCGCGCAGTTCGATTAGACATGTTCTTGTTACCTATAACATGTATTGTGCTGCTGGGCGGGCGGCCTGAGAAACCGCCGCAGGCTGAAAGCCTGCCCCACTCACTCGCGGCGCTCGCCGACTGGCGGCTTTCCCGAGCCGTTGGCAATCTCGCGCATCACGTCCGCCACCACTTCGTCGGAATGCCCCGCATCGAGGGCCTGCTGCATGCGGCGCAGCGCCACGCCCACAATGTCGCGATGGTGCAGCTTCGATCCGGGGCCTTGGGCAGACAGTTCCAGCCAAAGCCGATGCAGCAGGTCAATATCCTCTGGCCACAGGCGCGGCGGATGGGGACCCAGGTTGTAGAAAATCGATTCCTCGTCGCCTGGAATGACGATCTCGAGCGAAAGCGAAGGCCGCGGCTCAGGCAGGTTCTCCCATTCGCGACCCACCGTGGCGCCCTGCTCAGCCGGACTCATTTTAGGCGACAGACCCATCACCACGCGCGACGCTTGCAGGCGCTGCGCCGTCGCCATAATGGCGGCGTACGGATCGCTTCCGGGCACCACCATCAGTTCGACGTGCTTGCCCGCCTTTTCCGCCAGGTTCACGACTTTGCTGAAGACTTGGGTTTCGTCCAACGAAAAAAGCTGGCTCTCGTCCAGGGGGTGCTCGCCGGAAGCCGCCTGGGTGACCTGACGGACCGATAGCACCACAATATCGATGCGGCGGGTATCGGTTTTCTCCAGCATGCGCTGCAGATGCTCCAGCCGGTTCGGATTGCGCACTGCCACGATCACGCTGCCAGGCCGCACGTGGGCGGTCTCCGCAGTCAAATCCTCTTCCGGATTCAGGTTGAACTTCTCCATCTCCTGCGAGTGCGCCGCGCTGTGGCGGCGATTGTACTTTTCGGAGAATTCGAACACGATGAAGAACGCAATGGTGAAGCTCACACCGGAAATGGTGGCCTTCTCTTTGGTAACCACGTTGATCAGGGCCAGTGCGAACAGGACGATCGTGATCAGCATGAGTCCGACGGGAATCTCGGTGCCGGCGATGTGGAAATTCAAAGGCACTTTCCAGCCGCGTCCCCCGGGTTGCTTGTAGCGCAGCACCAGTACCGAGAGGGCCTTCATGGCGAAGCTCCACACCACCCCAAACGCGTACGCCTCACCCAGCACGTAGACATCACCGCGGCTGATGAGGATGGTGATCAATTGCAGAATCACGATCAGGTTGATGATGCGCGAACTGGTGCCGAATTTGTGGTGCGGATGACGGAACCAGTCGGGCAGCACGCCATCTTCAGCCACGCGGTTGAGCACGCCGTTCGAGCCGATGATGGCGGTGTTCACCGCGCCCGACAGAATCAACGTACCCACCAGCACCACGAAACCATGAAACAGCAGGCGCACCGATATCGGCCCAACCAGGAACATGGAGAGGCCGCCGATCAGGTTATCCAGGAACTTGTGCCGCACGCCGTCGGGAATAATCATCACCGCGAAGAACGACACCAGGGAGGTGAACAGCATGCTGTAGATGAAGATGACGAAGCCGGCGCGCTCCAGGTTCTTCAGCTTGGGATGCGCGATTTCGCGATTGACCTGCGCCAGGCTCTCTTCGCCGCTCATGGCCAGCAGCGAATGGCCCAGGCCCACCATGATCGCGATGATGGTGATGGAGGGCGCCACGGTTCCGCGCAGCCAACCCAGGCCATCCTTGCTGAAATGCAGATTCGCGAGCGTGGGCAGCGGCACGGGCTGGTAGCCATTCCGGAAGATGGTGAGCAGGCACCAGCCAATCAGGATGACCACCATGACAGTGGTGATTTGCATGATGCGCAGGGCTTTCTCGCTGGATTCGTGGATGCCGATAATGTTCTTGCGCCAGAAATAGACGGTGACAATGGCGGCGAATCCGGCCGCGAAGTAGGGAGGATGCACGTGCAAGCCGGGCATCTTCAGGTATTCGCCGGTCTCGTTGATCAGCCCGCCCAGGTACAGGCCCGCGCTGACGGCGCTGATAGGGCCGGTGAGCACGTAGTCGAACATCAGGGCGGAGACCGAAAACTTGGCCAACGTGCCGCCCATGGCCTCGTGCACGACTTTGTACACGCCGCCACGCACGAACATACTGCAGCTTTCGATGTAGATGGCCCGCACGGCGTAGGAGAACAGCATGACCGCCAGGATGAACCATGGCGCCGCCTTGCCGATAGCCTGCTCGGCGATACCTCCCACGTAGTACGCCGAGGAAGCCAGATCACTTAGCACGATGGCCGCCGCTCTCCAGAAGGAGATAAACGACAGCATTACCGTGGTAGCTACGACGACATTGACGGCCCGGGTCCGCTGCGGTTGATTCATGCCAGGGTGCTCAGGGGATGCTGACTGCTACACATCTTAACATTAAGTTAAGTGCAGCGGGGCTGAAGCCCGCGCCGGCTAAAGCCCGCCCTCCATGCTAGGCGATGCTAGGCGAACTTATACTCACCCGGTACCGGCAGGGGTGACACGTCCAGATTCATCTTATAATCAAACGCTTTAGGCTGCAGATCCAGATTAGAAGCCATCATCTGCTCCCAGGTAATCTCCTGTCCCGAGTAAGCCGATTCGCGCGCCATGATACAAGTCATGGTGCTCTCAGCCACCGCCATGCCATCATTTATATACGGCCCCTGCCCGCGGATACTCTGCACCAGGGCGATGTGTTCCTGCACATATGGATCCTCTCCGCCCTTCGGCCCCAGGTCCTTACAGTTAGTGCGGCCGCGCGTCCCGACGATTAACTCTGAGACACTGCTATAAGCCGGCTTGCGGAACTGGCGGCAGTGACTCGACATATGCACGCCGTTTTCATAAGTAAAGTCCGCATCGATGTGATCGTATATATTGCCGTAAATCTCGGTGCGGGGACGCCAGGCGGCTCCGCCGGAAGCGAACACCTTCACCGGGTGGGTGCCCATGAACCAATTGATCACGTCGATATTGTGCAGATGCTGCTCCACAATCTGATCGCCGCAGATCCAGACGAACGAATACCACGCGCGATGCTGAAACTCCATGTCTGACCAGTTCGGATTGCGCTCCTTCTGCTGGATTACAGGCGTTCCCACCCAATAGGCATAGGTCCCCAGGATGTCGCCGATGGCACCGTCGCGCACCTTTTTCCAGGTCTCCACGTAGGCATCCTGATGATGCCGCTGCGCGCCGGACATCACGGTCAACTTCAGTTCTTCGGCCTTTTTCGACGCCGTCATCACCTTGCGCACACCCACCGGGTCGGTGCCGAAGGGCTTCTCCGCGAAGATGTGCTTTTTCGCCTCCACCGCCGCCACAAAATGTTCCGGGCGGTATCCGGGCGGCGCTGCCAGCAGCACCACGTCGATATCCGAAGCCAGCACTTTTTTGTAGGCGTCGAATCCGATGAAGTGATGGTCCGGATCGACTTTCACCTTCTCGGCGACCCCGGCATATTTGGACTCGCGAATATCGCCCAGCGATTTCTCCAAATGGTCTTCGAAGATATCGCCCATGGCGACCAGTTCTACATTGTTATTGCGATACAGGAACTGCTGCGCCGCCTCCGTACCGCGGCCGCCGCAGCCGATCAATCCGGCCTTCAGTTTCTCGTCGCCGGCGCCGCGCACCAACTCGGGGCGGATGATCGTGAACGCCGTAGCCGCCGCGCCTGCCGCAGCCGCTTCCCCCAGAAACGACCTTCTGGATATTTGACTCGGACCGTTTTCCATGCTTGTACCTCCCTGGGCTTTCAGGTGCGATTGTATCGTATTACGCGTTAGACATGGCCGGCCAGAGAATGAGGCTTAGATCACCTCCTCTTCTTAAACCTCTATTTCCTTGCCGCGCACTCGCGCGGGCGTGGACGCCTGCCCCACGAATGTGATATGTGTAATCATCTTCAAGAGGGCATCAAATGGCTGACGAGCAAAAGCCCGAGGGCTCGGCTGCGCCTCCTCCCGCCGGGAGCGAGGCGCCCAAACCGGCTGTTCCCAAACCCGCCGCCGCAGCCCACGCCGCGCCTCCCAAACCTCCCGCCGTCATGGTTACCACGCCTTGGGAAAGCGACGTCACGCAAGCTCTCAAAGAGCGCTTCGGCGGCGAGATCACGGAGTTCTCGACATGTTTAGGGCAGAATTTCCTGGTGACGAAGCCGGATGCCGTCATCTCCATTTTGGAAACGCTTAAGCTGGAACTGGATTTCGATTACCTCGTGGATGTGACCGCGGTCGATTACCCCAAACGTGCCGAACGTTTCGACCTGGTCTACATCTTATATAGCTTCGCGCGCAACGAGCGCATACGCGTGAAGACCATTATCGCGGACGGATACACCCCGGCCACTGCCGTCACCGTGCACCTGGCTGCCAATTGGCTGGAGCGCGAAGTGTTCGACATGTTCGGCATTCAGTTCGCCGGCCACCCGGATATGCGCCGCATCCTGCTGCCGGAAGAGTGGCAGGGTTATCCGCTGCGCAAGGAATACGGTATCCTGCAGCAGGATGACAGTTGGGTGCAGGAGAACCTGGGCATCGAAAGCGGGCAGTAAATCGATATGCCGGACGCCACATTTCTCGACGCGACCGAACTGGTCATCAACATGGGTCCGCAGCACCCGTCCACGCACGGCGTGCTGCGCGTGATCCTGAAACTCGATGGCGAGAAGGTGATGGGTACCGAGTGCGTGATCGGGTATCTGCATCGCGGCGTGGAGAAGATCGGCGAGAATCGTACCTACCAGCAGTTCGCGCCCTATGTGGACCGCATGGACTACGTCGCCGCGGTATCGAACGGCTTGGGCTATTGCCTGGCAGTCGAGAAGCTGCTGAATATCGAGGCGCCGCCGCGCGCGCAGGCCGTGCGCGTGATCCTGACCGAGTTGAACCGCATCGCCAGCCACCTGCTGTGGCTGGGCACGCACGCGCTCGATATCGGCGCGATCACACCCGTGTTCTACTGCCTGCGCGAGCGCGAGGAGGTGCTCAAGATTTTCGAGAATTATTGCGGCGCCCGCTTGACCACGCACGCCTTTCGTATCGGCGGTCTGCAATATGAGACTTACGACGGCTTCGAAGCTGAAGTGAAAAAGTTCTGCGACTGGTTCATCCCGAAGGTCGATGAATACGAGGAGTTGCTGACCAATAATCGCATCTGGGTGGGGCGTCTGAAAGGTGTGGGCGTTCTCTCGGCCGACGAATGCAAAGAATACGGAGTTACCGGACCCGTGCTGCGGGCGGCTGGAGTCGAGTGGGATCTGCGCAAGGCGCAGCCATATTCCGGCTACGAGCAATATGAGTTCGATATTCCGATCGGCCAGAATGGCGACACCTACGACCGGTACACGGTGCGCATGGAGGAGATGCGGCAGTCCACGCGCATTCTGCGGCAGGCGGTGGATCGCATCCCCAACGGGCCGATCATGGGCAAGGTGCCCAAGGTGATCAAGCCGCCGGTGGGCGAGGCGTATGTCTCGATTGAAGCGCCCAAAGGCGAACTGGGCTACTTCATTGTGAGCGACAATTCCACGCAGCCGTATCGCCTGCGAGTGCGCCCGCCGTCTTTCGTGAATCTGCAGGCGCTCGACTGCATGGTGCGGGGCGGATTGGTGGCCGATGTCGTGGCGATTATTGGTACGCTGGATATCGTGCTGGGCGAGGTGGACCGATGAGACATCGTACTACTGCCCGCAAGTATCCGCGCGGTTTTCGGAGGGCGGGCTTTAGCCGGCGCGGGGCTTCAGCCCCGCTGCGTCGAACCGCCTCTTTCGGTGCCCGTTCACTGAGTCTCGAGGATTGCAAATGACAGCTAAATTCCTCCGTACCGTTTTTCTAGTGGACCTCTTCCAAGGTCTGTGGGTTACCTTCCGCAACCAGGACCCCAAGCGTATCTACACCGAACAATATCCCGCCGAACGGCCCAAAGTCGGCGAACGCTATCGCGGTGCGCCCCGCCTGAACATTAACCCGGACAACGGTGAGACGTTGTGCATCTCCTGCAATTTGTGTGCGCTGGCGTGTCCGGAGAACCTCATCGTGGTGACCAGCCAGCGCAGCGAGCAAACCAAGCGCAAAGAACTCACTACCTTCACTTACGATACCTCCCGCTGCATGTTCTGCGGACTGTGTGAAGACGCTTGTCCGGTGGACGCGCTCGAGCTGACGCAGGATTTCGAACTGGCCAGCTACACTCGCGAAGGCGCCATCTGGGATCGCCAGATGCTCGAAGAAGGTCCCAAGCCGACCCAATACAAATGCTGACTCCCGAGCTGACGCAGGCCATCTTCTTCTACATCTTTGCCGCCATGGTCCTGGCCGGCGGAGTGCTCACCATCACCCGCCGCAACGCCGTACACAGCGCCATGTTTCTGATCGTTTCGCTGATGGGCGTGGCCGGCCTCTACCTGTTGCAACGGGCTGAGTTCTTATTTGCCGTTCAGATCGTGCTATACATCGGCGGCATCATGGTGTTGTTCCTGTTCGTGATCATGCTGGTGAATCTGGATCAGGCCGCCAAAGAAAAGCAGTTCAACGGGCAATGGTGGATTGCGCTGGCGTGTGTGGTGCTGGTGGGCGTACAGGTATTCTGGTTCCTGTCGAAGGGTGATGCCGGGTTCAAGATCGCGCAACCGGGCGTGGCCCCGTCCTCTGCGCTGGGAAATACCGAGCAGCTCGCCGACGTGTTGTTTACCGAGTATCTCCTGCCCTTCGAAATAGCTTCCATCCTGCTGCTTGTAGCCGTGGTAGGCTCGGTCGTGATGGCCAAGAAAAGGATTTGAGTATGTACCCGATAACTACAGCGCACTACATCGCTTTGAGCGCCGCTCTGCTGCTGATCGGGACAGTGGGCGTCCTAACCCGGCGGAACATTGTCATCATCCTGATGTCCATAGAGCTGATCCTGAACGCGGTCAACATCAACTTAGTGGCGTTCTCCCAGGCGCTGCACAATCTGAGTGGACAAGTATTTACTATTTTTGTGATTACCGATGCCGTGGCTGAAGCGGCGGTGGGGCTGGGCATCCTGATCGCGCTGTTCCGCAACAAAGAAACGGTGCTGGCGGACGAGGTGGACTTACTCAAATGGTAAAACCGTGGAGGGCGGGCTTTAGCCGGCGCGGGGCTTGAGCCCCGCTGTATCGCACATGAACTTCCTCGACCTGATCTGGCTCATCCCGCTATTCCCGCTGGCCGGCGCCCTGCTGATGCTGCTCTTCGGCCGGATGCTCGATCCGCAGCCTCCATCCGAGGTAGCCGTAGCGCCGGGAGTGGAACACATCCACGACGAACACGATCATCATCACGGACATTCACACCAACACGAACACGGACACCACCATCCCAGTTCCCCTCTCAAGGTCCTGGTCAGCCTGATCTGTCCCGGCATGGTGTTGATCTCGTTCCTGCTCTCCGTAGGCGCAGTCTGGCAGTTATCGAATACGCCGGGGCGCGTCCGCGAGTTGGTCCAGTTCACCTGGCTGGCCGGACTGCCCTTCCATATGATGGACGGCCGCCTGGCCACGTTCAGTGCCGATTGGGGATTTCTGCTCGATCCGCTAAGCGCCGTGATGATCCTGGTAGTTACGGGCATCGGCTTCCTCATCCACGTCTATTCTACCGGCTACATGGCCCACGACAACGGCTATTACCGCTTCTTCGGCTACTTGAACCTGTTCATTTTCTTCATGCTGATGCTGGTTCTGGCGAACAATTACACGCTGCTGTTTGTAGGGTGGGAAGGCGTCGGATTGTGTAGTTACCTGCTCATCGGTTTCTATTTCCAAAAGAAATCCGCGGGCGATGCGGGCAAAAAGGCTTTCATTGTAAACCGCGTGGGCGATGCCGGTTTCATTCTCGGCATGCTGCTCATGTTCAGCGTGCTGGGTACCGTGCGTTTTCTGGACGTAAACGCCGCCCTGCGCGGTGGCCATTTTCACGCCGAAACGGGCGGCTTTGGCGTACTCAGTATCATGGCGATCCTGTTATTCATCGGGGCCACCGGTAAGTCGGCGCAGTTTCCGTTGTATGTCTGGTTGCCGGATGCCATGGAAGGTCCTACGCCGGTGTCGGCGCTGATCCACGCAGCCACTATGGTCACCGCGGGCGTTTACATGGTGGCGCGTTCCGCGGCGCTATTCCAGTTAACGCCCAACACGTTGACAGTCGTAGCTTCGGTCGGCGCTTTCACCGCGATTCTGGCAGCCACCATCGCGCTGGTACAAAACGATATCAAGCGCGTGTTGGCGTATTCCACTGTAAGTCAGCTCGGCTATATGTTCCTGGCGTTGGGCGTAGGCGCTTATTGGGCGGCTATCTTCCACTTATTCACCCATGCCTTTTTCAAAGCCCTGCTCTTCCTCGGTTCCGGCTCCGTAATTCACGCTCTGGGCGGCGAACAGGATATGCGGCGCATGGGCGGCCTCAAAGACAAGATCCCGATTACGCATTGGACTATGTGGGTCGGTTCGGTAGCCATCGCGGGCATACCGGGTTTCGCCGGCTTCTTCTCCAAAGACGAAATCCTCTGGCAGGCGTATAGCTCGCCGGCCGGTTCGAAACTGCTGTGGGCGGTGGGCTTTGTCACTGCGGGCCTCACTGCGTTTTATATGTGGCGGCTGATGAACATGACCTTCTACGGAAAGTCGCGCGTGGCGCCGGAAGTCGCGGCGCACATCCACGAATCGCCCCCGGCGATGACCGTTCCCCTCATTCTTCTCTCTGTCGGCGGCGTATTCGCGGGCTGGTTGGGAATTCCGAAGGTGTTCGGCGAATCTGCGCGGCTGCAGGCATTTGAAAAATGGCTCGAACCGGCTTTCGCCTCGGCTGCCACCGAGGCTGCTAAAGGCGGCGCGCACGATGCATCCACGGAATGGATTCTGATGAGTATCTCCGTGGCTCTGGCCGTCATCGGCATTGTGGTGGCGCGCTATTTCTATCACCATCGGCCCGAAGTCCCCCTCCGGCTCGAAAAATCGCTGAAACCGCTGCACGGCCTGCTCTACAACAAATACTACGTGGATGAAGTCTACGACGTCCTGTTCGTTAACGGCCTGAGCAAGGGCGGCGGCGAAGTGCTGGGCGCCTTCGATCGCAACATCGTAGACGGCGCGGTGAATGGCGCCGGATGGCTCACCCGCTTCTCGTCGCGCGTTTCCATGTGGTGGGATACCTGGATCGTGGATGGCGCCGTGCGCCTCGGATCGTTTACCGTCAAGCTGCTCTCCTACCCCGTATGCATCCTGCAAACCGGACGCGTTCAGGCTTATGCTCTGTTCGTCGTTGTGGGAGTGATGGTTTTCTTTGTGTATTACTTGGCGGGTAAATGATGGATAACCACTTACTCAGCCTGGTACTGTTTACACCGCTGGCGGGATTGCTGATCCTGCTATTGATTCCGTCGCGCCAGAAAGAACTGATCAAGATCTGGGCAAATCTCGCCAGCTTTGCCGGATTCCTGATCTCACTGCCGCTGGTTTCACGCTTTGACAAAGGCGTATCCGGCTTTCAGTTTATCGAGCGGGCTAACTGGATACCCAGCTTGGGCGCGCAGTATCTAATCGGCATCGACGGCATCAGCCTGTTGCTGATCATGCTGACCACGTTGGTCGGCTTCATCGCTATCCTTTCGTCGTGGAACGCCATACAGGATCGCCTCAAGGAATATTACTGCATGTTCCTTTTGCTGCAGGTGGGCATGCTGGGCGTATTCATGTCGATGGATTTTTTCCTGTTCTATGTATTCTGGGAGCTGGTGCTGGTGCCCATGTACTTTATCATCGCCGTCTGGGGCGGCCCGCGCAAGCTATATGCGGCCATTAAGTTCTTTCTTTATACGCTTGCCGGCTCGGTACTGATGCTGCTGGGTATTCTGACGCTGTACTTCCAATATGCGGGTCAATTCGGCAGGTACACATTCGAGATCTCCGAGTTGATGAAACTCAGCCTTCCCCTCGGCTTGCAGCAGTGGGTTTTCTGGGCCTTCTTCCTGGGCTTCGCCATCAAGGTTCCCATGTTCCCGTTCCACACCTGGCTGCCCGATGCGCACGTGGAAGCACCTACGGCAGGCTCGGTGATCCTGGCCAGCGTGCTCCTCAAAATGGGAACTTACGGCTTCATCCGCTTCTCACTCCCGCTGCTTCCTAAGGCCTCGGCCGATCAGACCATCGTGCAAACGCTGGCGATCCTGTCCATCATCGGCATCATTTACGGCGCCCTGGTAAGCCTGATGCAGAAGGATTGGAAGAAACTGGTGGCTTATTCCTCCGTAAGTCACTTGGGATTTTGCACGCTGGGGATTTTCGCAATGAATCCCAACGGCTTGGCCGGCAGTGTCCTGCAACAGATCAATCACGGCATCTCCACCGGCATGCTCTTCTTGATTATCGGAATCATCTATGAGCGGCGCCACACGCGCGAGATCGCCGAATATGGCGGACTGGCGCACGTCATGCCGAAATTCGCCGTCATCTTCGCCATCGCCATGCTCAGTTCCGCCGGTCTGCCGCTGCTGAACGGCTTCGTGGGTGAGTTCACGATTCTGCAGGGGGCATTTGAAACCAATCGTGTATGGGCGGCCTTTGCGGTGACCGGCGTAATCTTCGGCGCGGCGTACTTACTCTGGTTGTATCAGCGCACCATGTTGGGCCAGGTGACTAACGGCAAAAATCTGCATCTGCCCGATATGAGCCTGCGCGAGATCGTCATATTTCTCCCGCTGATCGCTTGGGCTATTTGGATCGGCGTTTATCCCAAGCCGTATTTCGAGATTCTCGCGAAGCCCGTCCAGCAGATCGTGGAGCGCGTGCGTCCGGGTTATTATGCAGCGGGCGCGCAGGCCGCTGCGGTGCAGGCAGGTGGCCAGTGAGCCAGTTCTACTCGGCTACGGATCATTTTGTATTGGTGCCGGCGGTGATGCTGGCCTTATTCGGATGCGCCATCCTGCTCTTCGATTTTCTCGTCTTTCCCGATCCGCGGCATCGCAAGTACCTGCTGTTTTTCCTGATCCTAGGCGAAGGATTTGCCGGATTCGGATTGTGGAAGCAGCAGGCTGCCATGGCCACCGGCCCCATCGAAGCCTTTCACGGTTCGCTCATAGCGGATGGCTTTTCCATTTTCTTTAATTGGATTTTCCTGGCGGCCACGATTATTGTCGCCATTGTCTCTTACAAGTATCTGGAGACGGAAGATGAACATCATGCCGAATATTATTCACTCATGATGTTCGCGCAATGCGGCATGTTCTTTCTGGCGGCCGGCACGGACTTAGTCACTCTGTTTATCGGGCTGGAGTTGATGGCGCTCTCGTTTTACGTGATGGTGGGTTTCTTGCGCACTAGTAAGCGCTCCAACGAAGCCGCCATGAAATATCTGCTGCTGGGCGCTTTTTCCAGCGGTTTCCTGGCTTACGGGTTCTCCGTGATGTACGGCATCTCCGGATCGACTAAGTTGACAGACATCGCCACGGCTATCTCGGCGCGCGGGCCATTCGATCCGTTGGTCCTGCTGGCCTTGGCCACGACTTCGGTAGGGCTGCTCTTCAAAATCTCGGCAGTCCCGTTTCACATGTGGGCGCCGGACGCTTATGAAGGCGCCCCCACTACAGTCACCGCCTATCTTTCCGTAGCCTCCAAGGCCGCATCTATTGCATTCCTGCTGCGCATCTTCCTAGGCCCGTTGGCCTCCGCACGAGAAGCTTGGGAACCGATCTTGAGCTTCGTCGCGGTCGCCACTATGACCGTCGGAAACCTGGCTGCCATTAACCAGAGCAACCTCAAGCGGCTGTTGGCGTATAGCTCCATATCGCATGCGGGTTACATGCTGCTCGGTTTGATTGCCGGGAATGCGACCGGCATCAAGGGTATCGCCGTGTATGTCCTGGTCTACACGTTTATGAACCTGGGGGCGTTCCTGGTGCTGATCGCGCTGCGCCGCAAAGGTATCATCGGTGAAGATATGGACGACATCGCCGGCTTGATGCACAAGAGCCCTGGCTACGCGTTATTGATGCTGATCTTCCTGCTCTCGCTGGCCGGTATTCCGCCCACTGCCGGATTCCTGGGCAAGTACTATATCTTTCTGTCCCTTATAGAGACTCGCCATTACACGCTGGCAGTGATTGGCACACTCTATGTGGCCGTGGCGATTTACTATTACTTCCGCATCGTGCGCAGTATGTTCATACGGGATCTCACCGAGCCCGCGCCGCTCACCACCAGCTTCGGTTTGCGCGTGGCGCTTGCGATAAGCGGCATTTTGACCCTGGGCATTGGTCTATATCCGGAGCCTTTCTTGCAGTTGGCGGGGACTTCTCTCTTACGCTAGGTCAATATGGACGCGATTATCCATCATCCCTTATTCACGCCGCTGATTGTGACGCTGGTGATCATCGCGCTGTTTCCCCTGGTGGCCGGATACATCGTGCTGATCGAACGCAAAGTCCTGGCCGATTTTCAAGTGCGCCTGGGCCCCATGCGCGTCGGCCCGCACGGGCTGTTGCAGCCCATCGCCGACGCTTTGAAACTGCTGATCAAGGAAGATATCATCCCCACGGATGCCGACCAGTCCATTTTCTGGCTGGCGCCGGTAATATCGACGTTCACCGGGCTTACTGCGTTTGCGGTGATTCCATTTAGCAAGTACCTGTATGTGGCGGACGTTAACGTGGGCCTGCTGGTCATATCGGCTATGTCGGCGGTGGGTATCTTGGGAATCATTCTGGGTGGCTGGGCCTCCAATAGCCACTATCCGTTGCTGGGCGCGTTGCGCAGCGCGGCGCAACTGGTGAGCTACGAGGTTGCGCTATCGTTCGCGCTGTTATCCGGCGTGATGGTAGCGGGCACGCTGAGCATGCAAGGGATTATCCGCGCGCAGCAGGCGCGCGGCATTTGGTTCGTTTTTTCGAATTACGGCTTCATGATCGTGCCGTTCGTGGTCTATATTATCGCTGCGACCGCCGAGACTAACCGCGCCCCGTTCGATTTACCCGAGGCCGAATCCGAGTTAGTGGCCGGTTTCCATACGGAGTATAGTGGCTTCCGCTGGGCGCTCTACTTTCTGGCCGAGTATGCCAACATCTTTGTGATTTCGTCGGTGGCCGTGACACTGTTCTGGGGTGGATGGCTGCGTCCGTTTCCCAGCGTCCCCTGGCTGGCGGTGCTTGATTACCTGGTGCCGCTGGTGGTCTTCGCCGGTTCCGGCCTCGCCAGCCTCACCTTGGTGCGAAAGCTGGTAGATCCGCTGCAACAAAAAGTGCTGATCGGCGCATCGCTGCTGCTGGTGCTGATCGGCGCCGTTTATATGATTCCCGGCTTCAATGCCGCTGGCATCGGAGTCTTCTGGTTTCTGTTCAAGGTCTCCGTCATCATCTATCTGATGATCTGGTTCCGCGGCACCTTTCCGCGCTTCCGCTATGACCAGTTGATGAACATCGGGTGGAAAGTAATGATCCCAATAGGCATGGCGGCTATCGTAATCAACGCGCTGCTCGGCATGGCGTAATCATCCTATCGGAGGAAGCGATGGTAGAGGGGCCGCGGGCGGTGGCGGTTGCCGCCGGTCGTGCCACGCCGTTTCCGCTTCTTCATAAACCTGCGCGAAGAAATCCCGCGTCGATGGGGAACAACCAATGTGCAGCGTCTGCTTGCCGGGAGGCTCTTCAATGAACCCCAGGGAGCCGTTCCATCCCAGATCGTCCAGCACAAACTGTAGACACTCCCGCTCGACGGGCGGAAGCCCGGCCACCGAAAGATCGAACACCTGGCCGCTCGAGTGATCGAGCACGCGCGCCCCGTCCAAGGGAAGAACCAGCGCCGTGGCATCCAGCGGAACGAATTCTTCGGCGGGCCGCATCATGTCATAAAGCCGGCGCGTCTCGAATGCAATGTATAACAGGGTGCCGATCGTCGATGGCCGCGCATTTGCCGGCGGCAGCGCGTGCGCATCCACCCGGTAGCCGAAGAATTCGGGATCGTCCTGCGCGCTCGCCAGCTTGCTTGCGTCAATCAGATCTTGCGGCTTCAACCACACCGACAGCCTGTCAGGAGCCCGCTGGCTTGGCATCACCGCATACTTGTATTCGTTGGCCAAGTCCCTGAACTCCGGAGTATCGTCCTGGTACATGTGCAGCAACTGCTCCGCGCGCATCACGCGAAACCAGTAAGTCGGCGAGTAATCGCGCTCCATGTGCGCGCGAATGGCCTCGCAGATCTCTCTGTTCCAGGCCGGGCTACAACCGAAGAACACCCGCGCCACACTGGGGAGCGGCGGGGTGGCCCTTTGCGCCATCGCCTGGAAATCGGCAACGCAGCCTTCGCCGCAATGGTAGGCCCAGATCGCCCAGTCGCGTCCGCCGTACCGTCGCTCCATTCCGGCCAGATACATAGCCGCGGCGGGGATGGCTTTCTCCGGTTTCAGCCGATCGTCCCGTACCAATACGGTGTAGGTCTCCTGGTGACGCACCGTGTGATGCACCAGCTTGCCATGCTTGTTCAGCACGTCGACCTTGGTCTTCACGGTGCGGCGGCGCGTCTTATAGGCGATGCGCAGCCCCATGCGCTTACCGGTGGCTTCGGCAATCTGCAGAATGCCGCGCGGACCCGCGGGACTCTCGGCGTTCGGTACGCCCCAACTTTCCAGGTAAGCCATCGCCTGCAACACCGATGCCGGAAAGCCGCTGTGGCGCTCGGCGTCGCGGAACAGGTGCTGCAAACCGGAACTGTAGATACGCTCGGCGCCCTGCGTAGCCTGCGGCTCGCGCATGATGCTGAAGGTTTGCGACTGAATCATGGCCTCGGTGCGCAGCGCCAGTGTTTCATCCGTCATTTCCCGCCGCGCGACGCCGATACCGGGCACGCGGTGGGTGGGGATGAAGTACGCGGATTCAGTTGGCGCGGCGGGCGGCGCGATAGCCAGGGCCGCGGCCAGCGTCGTAAGAACTCGGTTCAAGTGGAGCGTCAATTAGTATTATCGCGCTGTCGGGCCTCAGCCGGAGCCATAAGTGCCCCGGCTAAGGCCGCCGCCCATCTCCCTTACCCATTGTTGGGGTTCTGGGGATTGGCCATGTGCTGCCGCATCTGGCGCATGTGCGCCGGAAGCTGATCTGCTTTGGCGCGCTGTTCCGGGGACAGCGAGCTATACAGTTTGGCAAACGCCTCGTGGCGCATAGCCGATATTTGCCCCTTCAGGTTGGCCTCCTGAGCGCTCAACTGATCGATCGCGGCGGTATCGTTTGCCCGGATTGCCTGGAACATTCCGGTGCGCACCTGTCTCAACTGTTGGCGGATGGGCTGCGCCGACTGTCGCACCGCTTGAAATTGCGCCCGCGCCAGCGCCTGCTGCGCCGGGGTCAGATTCAGGTAACGCGCCAGGCGCGCGCCGTGGCGCTGCTGTGGTTGCTGCGCCGCTGGCGGCGCCGGCTGGCCAGGAACCTCCTGCGCGGCCAGGACCAGACCTCCCGCGATTGCCGCTGCTGCTGTAAAACGTAACCAATTACTCTTCATGGCTTTCTTTCTCTCCTGACTCCAGCTTAGGAAACCGTTGTAAAGCGGGTATGTGTTGCGTGTAAGAGATTGTAAAGATCCGGCTGTACGGATAATTACATCTGCTGGTACAGTACTGTAAGACAAAAAAAGTGGGCGCAGCGAAGGGCGGTCCAGCTTACAATTGCACCGGAGGAACATTGATGTCCAGAAAAACGCTTCTTGGTTACATTGTTTGCGGACTGATCGTCATGGCGCTTCAGTCCATACCAGCGGCTGCGGCGACACCCAATCTGACGGGATCGTGGCAGTTCACTTTAACGCCGGCCAGTACCACCACGCCGCCTGTTGTCGTAATTCCGGGGCTAGCTACGTTCACTACGGATGGTTCGGTGGTCGAGACGGACGGTTCAGAATTCGCCCCCGGCCCAGTCTCCACATCGCCGATTGCCATGCCAAACACTCCGGGCCACGGTATCTGGCAAATGGCCAATACGCCAGAGACGCTCTTTGTGCAATACATCAGCCTGGTCTTGGAGTCGGATGGGTCGTTGCATGCGCGCAACATTACTACGATGTTTCTGACGATGAACAGCAAGGGAAATCAGTTTACGGGTACCTATGCGACGGACCAGGTGACTGGCACCGTCACGACCTTAGTGTCTTCGGGCAAGGTAAGTGGACAGTTGATTCCGCATATTCCGTTGCCTTAGATATGAAGCTGGCGGCGGCGGTCCGCGGCTGCCGCCTGCCGGCTTGTTAGGACGTCGAGCCGCCACGCCTGGACCGGGATTACAGGTAAGATAGTGATTCCGGAGGCCGAGCGTGAACGCCGAAGAATACCACGAACGAGTAGTCGATGTAGAACCCTGGCAAGTGAAGCTGACGTCGTATAAACTGGGCGACACCTACCACTGCAAGGCCGATAATGTTTCGCCCGGCGCCGCCTTGGCGCGCACCACCGGCGCCACGCGCGAAGAGGCCGAACAGAAGGCGCTGGACCGCGCGCGGGAATTGCTTTCGCGGACGCAACGCCACGACGTGTAGGCCGATCCATGCCCAAGTCCCACAACGACCATTACGATCTTGCCGCGCTGGCCCGCGACGAGATGATCGGGGAGGGCTTTAGCCCCGATTTTCCCGCGGAAGTAGCGCGTCAGGTCGCAGCGCTGCGCGCGCATGCCCGGCAGCCCTCGCCCGGCGGTGCGGTACAGGACCTGCGCGGCCTGCTCTGGTCATCCATCGATAACGACACTTCACGCGATCTCGATCAGATTGAAGTAGCCGAGCGCCTCGCGAACGGCGATATCCGTATTCGGATCGGCATCGCCGATGTGGATAGCGACGTGCCGAAGGGATCGCCGATTGACACGCATGCGGCCGCGAATTGCACCACGGTTTATACGGGCGTCAAGAACTTTCCCATGCTGCCGGACGACCTGTCGACGGATCTTACGTCGCAGAACGAGCATGCCGACAGGCTCTCCGTGGTGGTGGAGTTGACGGTGGCTGCCGACGGTTCAGTTGCAGACGGCACGGCTTATCGCGCCATCACCCGGAACGCGGCGCAGTTGGCCTACAACTCCGTGGGGTCATGGCTCGAAGGTCAGGGCGCGGCGCCGGCGAAGGTGGCCGCTTCAGCGGACTTGCAGGCGCAGCTCCGTTTGCAGGACGAAGCCGCCCAGAAACTGCGCGCGCAACGCCATCGCCTGGGAGCACTCGACCTGGACCGCCCGGAGAGCGAGATAGTGACGTCGGACGGACGCGTGACTGGTATCAAGCCGCGGTTCCGTAACCGTGCGTCGCAGTTGATTGAGGATTTGATGGTCGCCGCAAACGGTGTGATTGCCCGGCTGCTGCGCGACAACCACATCGCTTCGCTGCGCCGCGTGGTGAAGACTCCGGCACGCTGGGACCGCATCGTGGAACTGGCCGCGCGCACCGGCGACAAGCTGCCCGGCGATCCGGACTCCGGCGCGCTGAACCAGTATCTGATGAAGCGCCGGGCTGCGGATCCCGTGCATTACACCGATCTGTCGCTGGCGGTGGTGAAATTGATGGGACCCGGTGAGTATGTGCTGGAGCGGCCCGGTGAAGCGGCCGTCGGCCACTTCGCCCTGGCAGTGCACGATTATACGCACTCCACCGCTCCCAACCGCCGCTTCGCCGATCTGGTGTCGCAGCGCCTGGTGAAAGCGGTGCTGGCCAAGCAGGCGTCGCCTTACGCGGAAGCGGAGTTGGATGGGGTGGCGCACCACTGCACGCTGCGGGAGGACGCCGAGCGCAAGGTGGAACGCGCCATGCAGAAGCGTATTGCCGCCGTGGCAATGCACGACCGCATCGGCGAAATCTTTTCCGCAGTGGTGACCGGAGTGGCGCCGAAAGGCACCTTCGTGCGTGCTATGTCCCCGGCCGTGGAAGGCCGGTTGATGCGCGGCGAGCACGGGTTGGACGTAGGCGACCAGATTCGCGTGAAGCTGCTGAGCACCGACCCGCAGCGCGGTTTTATCGATTTTGCCCGGTCCTGATGGCGCCGGCAGGCTTAGCCGCGCTCTTACCCCTGGCTGCTGGCTTGACTGACGGCTTGGGATTCCAAAACTCCGGATCGCCCGCCGCAAATTCCTTCGAGACATAGCTCATGCGCGGCTCGAACGCGAACAGCAGGTTCTCGGTCGACTCGATGACCTCCGGGGCAAGCATGTCGAAGTGCTTTTGGGCGCGGTCGCCCATCGCCTGCCGCGAGGCAGCCATGCGCGCCGGAACCGCATCCATGCGCGCCAGCGATTCCATTGGCTCAAAAATCAAATATTCGCCCGATGGCCCGCCCGAGACAAGCTGGTACGTCAGCACCGCCTGGTCGGAGTTGGACTTGTGATCGCCATCGATCAGCAGCCTGGCTAATTGCGCCAGGTCCGCGTCGCGTCCATTCCGGATGCGCAGCACCGTGACACCCATATAGCGGCACTTCGCCATAGACGTCACGGCTTCTGAGGCGCGATAGCTGAGATCGCCGCGGAACACCGTAAGCAGAGTTTGCGAGCCGGTGCGCAGTTCGCCGTCCTGCACGTTCGCCGTCTCCAAGTCCCCTGCGAGCGACCGCATGACTTCGGCGCGCATCTTCTCCATTGCGCCAAACGAATCGTAAGGTTCCAGAAACCAGGCCGCGGAGGGCCCGGATGCCGAGGTCATCCCGATGTAGTGGATGGTGACGTTGCCCTTCAGAAAGATGCGCGGCCAAGCTTCTTCGGCCCGGGTGTGGGCCGCTTCACGGCCTTCCTTGATCTGCTCCTGGGTCACCATCAGGATCTTGGGAACCGCCGATTCGTCTTCGACCGGCGGCCCCACCTGCGCGGCTAGCTGCGCAACGCCCGCCAGCAGCAGTGCGGCCCACCGGAAACTGTTCGGTTGCATGCGTCACCTCTCGGCTATGTTACAAGACGGCGGTACATGGCGGCAAACGTTGGAACCGGGATTTGTTCGGCGCGCAGGTTAACTTCCGGCCAATCGTCCACTGCCGCGCCGTAGTGAGACGCGAGGTTATTGCGCAAGGTTTTACGCTTCTGCCGGAAGCACAGCGAAACGAATCGGAGAAAGGCGGGAGGGTCGCCGATACCCAACTCGGCCGCGCGATCGTGCGGCTGGAGCCGAAGGACGGCCGAATCCACCTTGGGCGGAGGCTGAAAGGCGGCGGGCTTCACTTCGAACAGCAGTTCAATATCGGCGGATAACTGCATCGATACGCTGAGATATCCGTAATCTCGGCAGCCGGGTGACGCGGTGATGCGCCGGGCCACTTCTTTCTGTATCAGGAACACGCCGCGGCGCATCGCAGGGCCGAGGCTGATTACCCGCTCCAAAATGTGCGTGGCGGCGTAATAAGGAAGGTTGCCGGCAATCACGGCCGGTCCCCATTGGCCCAGATCGATCTCCAGGACATTGGCATGGAGCACTTCCAGCCGGCTGCTTGTGGCAATGCTCGCCGCCAGGTAGGGATCGATCTCGATGGCGATGACGCGGTCCGCGTACTCCAGCAAGCGGCTGGTGAGAGAGCCGCGGCCGGCACCGATCTCGATGACGAACGGCTCCCGCACAGGACATGCGGCGTGCGCGATGCGTTCGAGGACCGAGCCGCGTACGAGGAAGTGTTGGCCTAGTTTCTGGCGCGCCACGCTTAGCGTTAGCCGCGGACCACGTAATTAATGCGGCGGAAAGAAACCAGCACTTTACCGTTGGTAGGCTGGCCAAACCAGGTGGCCGGCGTGAAGCGACTGAAGAACATCATCCGGCTGAGGTCCGCCTGCATTTGCGGGCTGACCTTGCCCTGCTGCACGGAATAGTCTGTGGCCTCGCCTCTGGCGTCGATATAGACCGCTACTACGGTTTCATCGTTATTGATGCCGAGCGGAGCGGCCTCCACCAGAGTGGCCGCGGTATACAAGCGCGTAGGCACGTCGTTCAAAACAGCGGGCCGGAAACCCAGGGTCGGCACCAGCAGCCCGAACATCAACAGGGCGGAAACCAAGCCGCCCGCCAAAGGCACCGCCAGGGGACGCATCAGGTTGTCCATCGCCAGCTTAATATTAGCGGCCCATGCATGCAACGCCAGCGGCAGTGTCTTGGTCGCATTCCACCGGGCGCGCTCGTATGAGGCGAGGACTTGCAATTGTGTCCGCAAGCGCTGCGGAACCGGCGCCGGCGGCAAACTCTTCAGGCCATCGCGCAAATCGGAAAGCCGGCGCAGATAGTTCCCGCATTCCCGGCATTCAGCCAGATGCCCGGCCACACGCGTCCGTGCATGCCCGGCCAATCTGTGGTCCAGGAATTCCGACAGGGAATTTCGCACTGTTTGGCAATTCATAGCACCTACTCGGCCGTCTTTGGCAACCAATGCATCACCGGTTGCGATTGCAACTTCTTCTCCAACTCCAGGCGTAAGGCCTCGCGGCCCCGCAAAATTCGCGATTTCACCGTACCCAGGGAAACCTGTAGAATCTCGGCGACCTCCTCGTAGCTCAAATCCATGATATCCCGCAAAACCACGGCTGCCCGGAACGTGGGATTAATGCGGGACAGCGCCTCTTCCACCAGCGACTGTTGCTCCTGATTGAGCACATAATCGTACGGAGATTGAGCGGCGTCGGCCAGCGTATCGGCCCGGCTTCTGGAATCCTCCTGCTCGTCTTCGATGCCGACTTCGCGATGCCGGTGCCGGAAAAACCAGCGCCGCTGGTTGTGAGCTTCGTTAATGGCGATACGGAAAATCCAGGTCTTCAGGCTGCTTTGGCCGCGAAAATGGCCTACGTTCCGGAATACCTTGAGGAAGACCTCCTGCACCACATCGGAAGCATCGGAGGGGTCGTTCAACAGCCGCAGGGCGAGATTATAAACAGGCTGTTGGAATCGCAGCAGCAGTGTTTCGTACGCCCGCTCGGACCCGTCCCGAAGGGCGCACACGAGCACCAAGTCGTCGGAATCCGTCGCTGACACCTTGGCCGGGTTGAGGTCCAGAATTGAAGTGGCCATAGAGACCCTTCCAGAACCATTATAGACACCGGCGGGTGGGAAAAGGTTCCCTGGGCTCGCTGGGCTCGCCGTGGCTGGTGGTTGGTGGCTGGTGGCTGGTGGTTTTGTTTTTTTGACGATCAGAGTCCAAGTGGTTGGATTTCAAGGCGCGAGGTCAAGAGCCATTTATTTGATATAGTAGAGGAAATGGCGAAATCTGATCACCTTGGCGAATTCGAACTGATGATTATGCTCGCAGTGATTCGATTGCGCGAGAGTGCGTACGGTGTGCCGGTGCGCCGGGAGATCGAGGAGAAGACCGGGCGACACGTCACATTCGGAACCGTCTACGCCACGCTCGATCGGCTGCAGAGGAAGGGCTTGATTCGTTCGGAGCTACGTGAGCCGACACCCGAACGGGGTGGCAGGGCGAAGCGGTATTTCAGTGCAACTGCCAGCGGGTTGCAGGAGGTGCGGCAGACACGGCGGGCTTTGATGGAGCTATGGCACGGTCTTCCGGACCTGGAAGGAGCATTGGGATGAAGCACCCGATAGCGAGTTGGCTGTTTCAACGTCTAAGCCTAGATGTTGCGCTGGCGGGCGACATCCTTGAGGAAAACGAGCGGGGCCATTCCCGGATCTGGTATGCGGCGGCCGCCCTGGGTGTCGGCCTCTACGGCGCTCTTTGTGTACACAAGCTGGTTTCCCTGCGACCCATGGCTACACGGACGACCTATGACCTCGGTCCGGTTGTGGGTGGCGAGCCGTTCTGTATCCTTGTGACGCAATCCGCCGCGAGCTGGGTGGCCCGGACACATCGGGCCTAACAGGCCGCTATGCTGCTCGCTTTCCTGATTTGCGAATTGGTGTGGAACGTGTGCGGCTGGATTGGAGCGACTGGGAGCCGCACGCCGGCGGATTACTGCTCCTTAACAGGGTTATTGGGGGGCCGCCGCCGCTTGCATTCGAACAGCACGATACCGGCGGCCACCGACACATTTAACGACGGGATGTGGCCTTCCATGGGAATGCGCACCAACACGTCGCAATGCTTGCGCACCTGCTCGTGCAGCCCCTTGCCTTCGCCGCCGAAGACCAGCGCCGTGGGCACGTGGTAATCGACCGCATCGTAATCCGCGGGGCCGCGTTCATCCAGTCCGTAAATCCAGTAGCCCAGCTCCTTCAACTGCTCGAGCGCGCGATTGATATTGGTGGCGCGCGCCACCGGCAGGTATTCGAGCGCGCCTGCCGCCGCCTTGGCGACTACATCGGTCAGTCCCACGGCGCGCCGTTCGGGAATGACGATGCCGCCCGCACCGGCGGCGTGCGCGGTGCGGATAATGGCGCCCAGATTGTGCGGATCTTCTACGCCATCAAGCACCACCAGCAGCTGCGCCGCCGGTGCCACATCGGCCAGTTCGGCGTAGCGCTGGGAAGCCCCCATGGCCACCACGCCCTGGTGCGCTGGAGTACCCGCCAACCGGTCGAGCCCGCGGCGATCTTCGAAGCGCACCGAAACCGACGCGCGGCGCGCCAAGTCTATGATTTCCTGCAGCCGCGGCCCTGCGGCGCCTTTTGCAATCAGGATGCGATCGAGCGGCCGCCCGGCTTTCAAGCTTTCGAGTATGGGATTAATCCCGCTCAGGATGGCCATCGGCCTTACTGCTCGGGCACCAGATCCAGCCCGTTGTTGAACCGGTTGGTAAAGTTCGCCATTGCCGCGATCAGCGTGATCTCCACGATCTGTTCATCGCTGTAGTGCTGGTTCAGCCCACCACGCGTTTGCGCACCGTCCGCCGACCGTGTCAGTTCGCGGGCATATTCAATCGCGGCGCGTTCGGCTGGGCTGAAGCCGCCATCCTGTCCGGCTTGGAGCGAACGCATCTCGTCTTCCGTCACGCCGGCCTTGCGCCCCGACGCGGTATGCGCGGCCGTGCAATAGGCGCATTTATTGGTGTAGGAAACCGTCAAGTATACGAGCTCTTTAGTACGCCGCTCGACGGACCCCGCACCCATAATCGAGCCATATAACGGCACGAAGTTCTTCAGCACTTCGGGACGGTTGGCCATCGTCCGAAAGAAATGATTGGCGCGCCCGGAGCGCTTCTCGAGGTCGGATAAGAATTCGTTTTGCGCCGGTTCAATGAGTTTGACTGAGCTGGCCATTTCCCCAGTATACAGTTCTGTATGGCGCACGCTATCAGCGGGAGTGCCCTTTGGGCCGGGCGAAGTTCAGTTCGCCGTTCCGTCGCTTGCATGCGCAGCGTGTGCGATCCACCAACCAGCCAAGCCCACAGCCAACGCCGCCATCCAGAAGGGGATCTCCGACCGCAATATATAACCCGCCCTGCCAAAAAAACGCACCATGCCCAGTGGAGAAACATGAATTGGCCGCCACGAGAAGAACAGCCGCTCTTCAGAAAACGGAAATAGCAGCATCACGCCATCCCCTCCATCGGTAAGCGCATCGAGTAATGGGTGAGTCACCGCGCATCCCGCCCAAAGCAGCCACAACCAGCCCATCGTGCGCGGCACACGCCGTGCCACCACGGCCGCCAGAATCCCTGTCAGCAAGATTAGAAAGAACGGAGAGTGGAAGAATCCGCGGTGCGCGAAAAGAGTTCCGTAGGGTACGCCGAATAGGCGCCGCGTGGCGATATCCAGGTCCGGAGTCACAGCCAGCAATCCGCCAGAGACCGGAATCGCCCAACGCGGCAACACCTCGCGTATGGCACGCGACTCGATAGCCGGCAGCGCCAGCGCGGCAGCCACCACAAAATGCGTGATCGCGGATGCCATCCCGGTTCACACGGAGCGGCCGCAGTGCGGAGCCCGATTTTCCTGGCGCACCGCGCGCAGGTACCTCATGATGGCCGCCATCGAAATTACCATGATAATCGAACGAGCCCGGGTTTTTTCCGGCTGAAATGAAGTGTGCTTTCGGTGACTCTGCGTAGATGCGTGGCGGCGCACTCGGCGACCTAAGAACGTGCCCCGTCTTTTGTTGGAGGATCGCGCTGGAGGAAACCGTGTCCAGTTTTCAAGCGTTATGTGCATCCCCGCTTTGCCGATAGGTATATTCAGTCATGTGGGACCGCCCCGATGCTGCTATGCTTGGATCGTATTCTTCTTGGTCGCGATTGGCATCGATCAAGCACCTGCTGCGATCCGGTTCAACGATTTCTCGTCCGTCCAGGAGCTCAGGTTTGTAGGTCATGCCACTGTTTCCGGCAACGTCCTGCGCCTCACGCGGGCCCGGCCAAATCAAGCGGGCGCTGTCTGGTTTCGCGATAAGCAGCCCGTGCGATCGGGCTTTGAGACCACCTTCCAATTCCAATTGACGCACCAGGACCGGTTTTTCCATGGTACCGACGGGTTCGCGTTCGTGTTGCAAAATTCGGGTCCGGCGGCATTGGGCGGTATCGGCTCGGCGGGGGGCTTCGGTGTAACCGATCCCACGAACCCCCTGCAACCGGGTATTCCGTGGACCGTCGCGGTTTTCTTTGATACCTGTCGAAACCCACAAGAAGGAGATCCTTCCTCGAATTTCATCGCCATACGTGCTAATGGTAGTCCCACCGAAACGCGCTGGCCCGCGGCGCGTCTGGCATTCACGCCGAAGCTGAGCATTCATTTGAAAGATCGCAAGGCGCATACCGCGCACATTGTTTTTCAGCCGCCGGTTCTCTCGGTTTTTCTGGATGGCTCCGTCGCTCCCGTTCTGGAAACTGTTGTGGATCTTTCGATCGCCACGGACCACCAAGGCAGTTCCTGGGTAGGATTCACCTCCGCAACCGGTTGGGGATTCGAGAATCACGACATTCTCAGCTGGTCTTTCGCGGGCGTGGCCGTCTCCTCAAGTATGTCCATGGTCTTTTCAGACATCCGTTTTTTGATGTCGGCATGTCTGCCAAATCGTAATCTGTGTACGCCCGAGCACGCCGTCGTCGAGCACAAGGGCACGGGCTACCACATCATTCTGCCAGCCAATGTGGAATGGGGCGCCAGTATACCCAACTCGTCCGGGCGCGACGTAGTTGTGACGAACGCCCACGGCATCGTTTGTTGGGACTTCAGAGCGCGAGGCGCGGAGGGTGCAACGGGCCTTCCGGGAACGGTCCGCCCGCGGGCGCAGGATTCCTCGCGGAAGACGCGCCGGCCGGGGTCTTGATCACGAGGGTGCGCGACGAACATACCTGGTTTTCGGTGAACGGCCGTAGCGGCGGCTTCAAGGACAATGAAGGCTTCTACGAATTTGACTTGGAGATCAAGTAGCTAGTAGCCAACTGTAATGCGCACGGTCGGCGGAATTTTGTGAAGGTGACCGCGAATTTTCCGGAGCCGTGCCGATTTGTGCTGGAAACCTTCCGCGAGATTTACGCTATGACTGCGCTCCCTTCCGGGTCCTCCACGCCGACGGGTTCTGTTTCAACTCCTCGACGTGCCGCAACAACTCCGTGAGGTAATCGAATGCATTGACGTCGTTGAGCTCGCAGGTGTGGCTCATGAACAGGCCCCCCATCTGATGCCCTGGAACTATCGTGAGACATTAGCACGGCTGGCAAGGCCCGCCGCGGCGTAATATGATGATTCCTTCCTGGCCGAAAAGGATCGACTCCGGCCAGCGTGGAGCGGCACGCGAAAATGGCCGAAAACGCGCTTTCCCGAGGGCAAAGCCACGTAGGTTTTTTGGCCAGGCTCGGAGATCGCCGAAAATGTTCCGCGCCGGCTTATAACCTTGGGACTCAGGGCCGAAGAGGCACGGACGCTCTGCCACGCAGTTCCAAGGCTGCACCACGAAGTTGCGATCTTGTAAGATGGGTCCATCATGATCCCGCTGACTAATCTGGGCGTAATTGTCGCGATGCCGTAGAAGATGCAGCCGGGACGCCATGTGTTAACCGCACCCGGCGTGCCCCTGTCGACAACCAGGTGGCCCAGCCTGTGCAGACCGCGATGCAAGCCGAAAGAACCAGCACCAAACCAGAGAAGACCACCCACGTGACGAAGATCCCCATTACCTGATATGCGAAGACGACCCATCCTAACGCGCCAATCGCTTGAGGAGTGGATTGGGCCAATGCGCCCAGATGCCATACCAGATATGCCCCAAACAGGGCACCCAAAGAACACACGAGTCCCAGCCCAAGAACGACCTGTGTGTAAGATAAGGCCCGGTGGCCGACATGATACTGCACATCATGCATGGACGCCGAAGCCCGCCACAGCATCAAGAGGAAGAACGCGTTGCCTGCGGCGAACAAAATGAGCAAAACGCCGGCAATCCTGTAGAGCGCTGTTGTTTTCATCAAAGGCCCTCCCTATGTAGATGTCTTCACTCGCCTGTTTCTGTTTTGTCAAGTAGAAATCTACATAGGGTATAATTAACCATGGCCAGAGGTCCCGTGTTGACGCACATCACCGGTTTGATCCTGCAGGCGATCGACGCCGGATTCGTCTATGGCTTCACGATCATGCAAATGACCGGTCTCCCCAGCGGCACCATATATCCGGCCATGAGGCGGATGGAAGAAGATCAGTTGATTCGCTCTCGTTGGGAGCGTCAGGCGATCGCGGATCAGGAACAACGGCCGCCCCGGAAGTACTACCAGCTTACAGCTACCGGAAGAAGCGCTTTGGAGGCTTCACGCAAGCGTTATCCATTGCTGGCGCGATTGGTTCCGAATGCGGAGGCAAAGTCATGATGACTTCGATACAGATCGCCGTGCGTTACGTGCATCTCGGCTTTTTGTGGGGCGCTTCGCTTCTGGTCCCCTCTGCGAAGCGTTCGGAATGGTCTCAGGAGTGGCGCACGGAACTGTGGTACGTGCTGCGCGAATGCTTCTCCGAAAGGGGTGTCAGTCCCAGGTCCATTCGAAAAACCACTACCTTCTGTATGGGAGCCTACCGGGATGCGACTTGGCTCAGACGGCGATCGTGGCAAGAGCAACAGCTGCTCCTGGAAGTGCGCAGCTCGGCTGCTCTCTGCCTTCTTCTGTTGATCGCGATCCTTTTTGCAACTTGGCGGATTGCCCACATCTCACCTCGCGTCGCTGCCGGAACGTCGAGGATCGAGGTTCACTCATGGCGGGTCTCGGACAGGCGCGCGGCGCCCTGCGACTGCCCAGTCGACTTTATCGGCGAAGGCAGGTCCTTGCCAACCGCCCGCCTCTTCTTTGACGGCTTCTCGCACTACAAAGTCGCGCGGGAGATGGTGTGGGCCGAAGCCATGCCGGGAACTGAATGGACAGTAGCGCAAGCCAGATCCGATTTTTTCGCCGTGCTCCACCTTCCCATGCGTTCGATGGAACGCGTTGGAACCGGTCTCGGCGCATTCCCTCAGCTCGTGCTGAGTCAAGAAACGTGGATACGGGACTTCGGGGGTGACCCAAACATAGGAGGGGCCAAATTGCACGTTGGCTCGATGGACGCCATAGTTGCCGGAGTCACATTCGGCGCGTCAATGGGGCTTCCCGGAAAGGCGAACGCATGGCTTTTGAGTGCCGATCCCCAAATCGGAGCGGATGCCGCCGAATTCGCCGCCGGTCATCTGAGCCCGGTCGGCTATTTCAATTACGGGCGCTGGGCGCTTTCTGTGGGCGGCATCTTCCTGGGGCTCCTCCTGATTGCTGTCGCGCACCCGTCCATAGGCGAGTACGGCAGTGGTTCGCACAAACCGCCGTTGCGTAGCAGAAGCCGGTCTTGGGCGTTCCTGATGGCGAAGATCTCCCTGTTGCTGGCGATTGCCTATTTCGCGTCCGTCGACCTTGACTGTTCGTTGGTGCAGCCTTTGTCCCAGTTTTCGGGCTGCATTCAGGCCGGTTCCTCCTTCGCCTTTTGTTATTTGGGCTTGAATTGGGCCTTTCGCGATCAACAGCATCGATGCCCTGTCTGCCTGAGACGAATGGCGCATCCGATCAACGTTGGGCAGCCCTCGCGAACATTCCTTTCCTGGAACGGCACCGAACTGCTCTGCGAGCGCGGCCACACGTTACTTCATATCCCCCTGGTTCGCACCAGTTGGTTCGAAGTGCAGCGCTGGGTCTGCCTTGACCAATCGTGGCAGTTCCTTTTCGCTCCGCCCGGCCCACCGTCAACCTGGCCGTAATTGCGTCTCACTATAATCGAAGCATGGACCGCCGACCCTTCCTGTTCGCCAGTCAGCTTGGCCGTGATTTCTGTGCTGGCTATTTTTGTGATGCTGGCCGCGTGCTGGGTTCCCGCTCGCCGGGCGGCGCGGCTCGACCCGATGGAGGCGTTGCGCGAATAGGGCGGGGCTGAAGCCCAATGCCACTTAGTTTTTGCGCGACCGAGCACCTGCATGAATTTGTCCTGCGGCCGACTGT
This sequence comes from Bryobacterales bacterium, assembly GCA_963818855.1. GTDB lineage: Bacteria > Acidobacteriota > Terriglobia > Bryobacterales > Bryobacteraceae > Bog-159. Next base: position 629,363 of record CAWFUH010000006.1, read on the forward strand.
CCACGTCGGCCTGCTCGCGTTGGAACGGCTGATTCCAGGCGCGATGGGCGGGTCCTGGAGGACCCGCGCAGACCTGGAGGTCTGCCCCACAGATTATGCAGCATTCCCAATATTGGGAGAACGAAGTGGCATTGTGGCTGAAGCCCCCGGCCCAGAGGGCAGCCCGCTAAAGCCTGCCCTCCTTCCCAGCTACTTCCTGACCAGATAGACCGCTACTTCCGCGCGCAGATTCGGCCGTCGCTGGATGCGCCGCTGACCCGCCAGAAAGAAGCGCCGCTCGACTGCCAGACCTTCCTGCCGCGCAAGCTGCTCGAAATCGTACACGGTCAAAAAATGTATATTTGGCGAGTCGTACCACTCATAAGGAAACAGCCGCGTTTTCGGCGCGCGCCCGGCTGTCAACATCGACAGCCGCACCCGCCAGTGGCCGAAGTTGGGGAACGCCACGATGGCCCGCCGTCCCACGCGCAGCATCTCCCGCAACACTTGCAGCGGCCGCCGCGACTCCTGCAGCGTCTGGCTCAGGATCACGTAATCGAACGCGTGGTCCGGATAATCCGCCAGGCCCTGGTCGATATCGCCCTGGTACACTGAGACGCCGCGAGCGATAGCGCGCTGCACTTTCGCGCCCGAAATCTCGACGCCGCGCGCGTCCACGCTCTTGTTCTGCGCCAGCCATTCGAGCAGTTCGCCCTCACCGCATCCCAGATCCAGCACCTTCGCGCCGGGCTCTACGATTTCGCCAATAATGGCGTAGTCGCTGCGCCCGAGTAACTCGCCTACAAATGGCTTACCGTGCGGCGGCGAGGTGGCGGAAATCATCCGGCCACCTTCTCATAGGTGCTCGAGAGAAAGCCGCGCACTAACTCGGTCTGCTCGCCCACATCCACTAGAAACGCATCGTGTCCATAGTTGGACGGCAGTTCGCAATAGGCTACATCCACGTTGCGGCTGCGCAGGGCGCGCACGATCTCCTGCGATTGGTAGCTGGGATATAGCCAATCCGAACTGAAGCTGATCACCAGGAAGCGCGCCTGGGCGCGCTCGAAGGCCGCCGTCAGCGAACCGTTGCCGTTCGCCAGGTCGAAGTAGTCCATCGCCTTGGTGATGTATAAGTAGGAGTTGGCATCGAAGCGGTGCACAAACTCGGTGCCGCGATAGCGAAGGTAGCTTTCCACTTCGAAATCCACATCGAAATCGTAGCCGAAGCTGTTCTTACCGCGCAGCCGCCGTCCGAATTTCTCGCGCATGGAGTCGTCGCTCATGTAAGTGATGTGGCCCACCATGCGTGCCACGGCCAGCCCGCGCGCGGGTGGCTTGCCGTCATAATAATTGCCGTCGTTCCAGTCGGGGTCGGCGATGATCGCCTGCCGGCCCACTTCGTTGAAGGCAATCTGCTGCGCGCTGTGCCGCGCCGTGGCCGCGATGGGGATGGCCGAAACCACCGATTCGGGGTACAACACGGCCCATTCGAGCGCCTGCATGCCGCCCATGGAACCTCCCGAAAGGCTCAGCAGCCGCGGGATGCCCAGGTGATCGATCAGCATTTTCTGCAGCCGCACCATGTCGCGAATGGTGATCACCGGAAACGACATGGCAAACGGACAACCGGTGGCGGGATTGACGGAGGCGGGTCCAGTGGTGCCGCGGCATCCGCCCAGCACGTTCGAACAGATGACGAAATACTTATTCGTGTCGAACGCTTTGCCGGGCCCAATCATGTTGTCCCACCAACCCGGCGTGCCGGTTTCGGGACTGACGCCGGCGGCGTGCGCATCGCCGGAAAAGGCATGCAGGATCAGAATGGCGTTGCTCTTGCGCGCGTTCAATGCACCGTAAGTTTCGTAGGCTACTTCGACTGGCGCGAGGGTAGCGCCGCCATCGAGAGAAATCGAGTCAAATCGGACGACATGGGCCTCCACAATCATGGCGGGGAACTTTCATCATAGCAGCGCCAGCCGGGCGGGTCTGGAGACCCGCCGCAGACCTGCCGTAGACAGGAGGTCTGCCCCACTGCTAACGCGCCAGGATCGCCTTGGTATAAGCCACGTGAAAGCCGTTGCGCTCATAGTTGCGCTGGGATGAACTGCCCGGCAACGTGGACGCAGTGGCCAAATCGCATCCCGCTTCCATGGCGAGGCGCAGGCGCATCCGAATCAGCGCGGCCTGCAAGCCTGCGCCGCGAGCGCTCAACAGAGTGCTGTCCGCAAATAGTATGGCAAGACCTGCGTGGACGGCCATGGCTCCCGCCGCCGCCGCCCGGCCGCCGGCGAATGCCAGGTAACAGCGCGTGCCCGGCACATGCCAGATGGCACGGCCCACATCCATCTCCTCCGCTGTAAGTTCATCTTTCTCCAGAAACCCGCGCCCCACGGTACTCGCCCAAAGATGCTCCTCGTCCGGATAGGCGGCGCGTACCGATTCGGCCGGAGCGATTTCCCCGCCCGCCAGCGAGCGCACCAGCACATTGTTGAACTCGAGCAGCCCGTAGCCTCGCGCGCCGAGTAGCTCGACCAGAGTCGCATCGGCCAGTGGACAGAGCTCCACGGCGGCCGCAGTTCCGCGCGCACGGTAGAATTCCTCGATGCAGTCCATCTCATCGCCGGAAACGGGACCGCGCATGCCGAGCGCCACGGCATGCGTCAGGGGCGAGTCCGCGCCCACGAAAATGGCGAATCCGCCGCCGGCTTCGAGCACCGCGGAGCCGAGTGCCGGATTGAGGTGCTGATGGGCTTCAGCGCACCCCACGCCGTTCAACCCGTCCGCGGCTTCCAGGCGCTGCGCCAGCTCCAGGCTTGCGTGCATCATGAGGTTGTGCCGGCCGTTCCGAGGAAGTTGCGCGACCCCAATAGAGACTGCCCGCCGTCGCACACGCATATTGCGCCCGTGATGTATGCCGCCGCGTCCGACGACAGGAACAAAGCCAGATCGGCGATCTCGTCTTTGCTGGCGAAACGGCCCAGCGGCACGCTGGCCATCGCCTTACTGCGCGCCTCCGGGGTGGGCGCCAGGCGCCGCATGCCTTCCGTGTCGTCCACCGGTCCGGGCGCGATGACGTTCACGCGTACGCCCGCCGCCGCCCACTCGATCGCCAGCGTCTTGGAGAAAATGTCGATGCCCGCCTTCGCCGCGCAAACGTGCGCCTGGTAGGCGATGGGCACGAACGCGTGCGTGGCCGAAATGCTGATGACCGACGCGCCCGGCTTGCGCAGGTGCTCGTAGGCCGCGCGGCAAGTGTTGAAAGTGCCCAGCAGATCGATATCGATGACCGCTTTGAATCCGTTGGCCGACATGCCCAGCACGGTCGCCGGGAAATTACCGGCCGCGCCGCACACCAGAATGTCGATTTCACCAAAAGCCTCCCGTGTCCGGCGCAGCGCGTTTTCGCATTCTTCATAAAAGCGCACGTCACCCGCGACCCCTAGCGCGTCGCCGCCCGCCGCGCGGATCGATTCCACCGCGCGATCGAGCTTCTCCTGCTTGCGCCCCATCAAGCCGAGCCGGGCGCCCTGGGCCGCGAACCGTTCGGCGATACGCAGATTGATGCCGCTGCCGCCTCCGGTGATGAACGCCGTTTTGCCCGCGAACAAACGATCGCGAAATATGTCAGACATCAAGCTTGCCTTCGGGTGCACCGTAGCATCCCGCGCTCCGCAGAGCAACGGTTATAATCGGATCGGCATGCTGGTGGAGTTGCTGGTCGAAAACTACGCCGTGGTCGATCGCATCCGGGTGCGCTTTCATCCGGGGCTGAATCTGCTGACGGGCGAGACGGGCAGCGGCAAGTCTATCGTGGTGGATGCCTTCGGCCTGCTGCTGGGCGGCCGCGCGTCGGCCGAAATGGTGCGCTCGGGCGAGGCGCGCGCGCGCGTGTCGGGCATCTTCGACGTGCGCGATCGCGGCGACGTGCGCGCGCTGCTCGATCCGGCGGGCTTCACCATCGAGGACAGCGAACTGCTGATCGAGCGCGAGATTCTGGCGGGCGGAAAGTCGCGCGCGTTTCTGGGCAGCCGCCCCGTGGCCGTGTCGCTGCTGCGCGAACTGGCGCCGCTGCTGGGCGATATCCACGGCCAACACGATCAGCAGCTTTTGTTTTCCGCGGATGCGCAGCGCGACATGCTGGACAGCTTCGCCGGCGCGGGCGAGCCGCTCGCCCACGTGGGGGACATCTACAAGTCATGGAAAAGCGCCGGCGCGGCGCTCGAAACGCTGGAGCGCACCGAACAGGAAAAACTGCGGCTGCTGGACCTGTGGAACTTTCAGTGCAAAGAGATCGAAAGCGCCGCGCCCGCGGCCGGCGAGGACGAAACCCTGGATGCCGAGCGAAGGGTCCTGCAGAACCTCGGCCGATTGCAGGAGAACGCCGGCACGGCCTATGCCGCGCTCTACGATGCGCCTGAATCAGCGCTGGCGCAGGTTCGGCTGGCGGCCAAGCGTCTCGATGATATATGCCGCATCGATCCCTCCCTGGCGGGGCTGGGCGAACAGCTGCAAGCGGCGGAATTGGGGCTGAAGGAGGCATCTTACGGGCTGCGCGATTATCTTTCGGGCCTGGAGGCGAACCCCGGCCGGCTGGAGGAGGTGGAGAATCGCCTGGCACTGCTAGACAAGCTGAAGCGTAAATACGGTGCATCGGTGACGGAGGTGCTGGCGTTTCTGACGGAAGTGCGCGCGCAGATCGAGCAGGTGGAGCACTCCGGCGTCCGCATGGAAGAGCTGCGCCGCGAACGCGAGCGCCTGGCGCGGGACTATGAGCGCGCCGCCGCCGGATTGACCGCCCTGCGCGGGCGAGCCGCTAGCCGGCTCGAGAAAGACGTGAAGGCGGAGCTGGCGTCGCTGGCTATGGAGCGCACCGCGTTTCGGATCGAGGTCGCGCCGGCCCCCTGGTCGCCGGCCGGCGCCGACCGCGTCGAGTTTCTGGTATCGCCGAACTTGGGCGAGGAACCCAAGGCGCTGGAGAAAGTGGCGTCCGGCGGCGAGATCTCGCGGATCGCGCTGGCGCTGAAAACATGCCTAGCGGCGCCCCGGCGAGGTGCGCCGGAATTCGCGCCCGGCCGCACGCTGGTCTTCGACGAAGTGGACGCGGGCATCGGCGGCAGCGCCGCGGAAGGCGTGGGACGAAGGCTGAAGAGACTCGCCGCCGCGAACCAGGTCTTGTGCGTCACGCACCTGGCGCAGATAGCGGCGTTTGCGGACCATCATTACTGCGTGGAGAAGCGTGAGAGCCAGGGGCGGACCGTGGCCGGTATCGACGAACTGGACCGTCCGGCCCGGACGCGCGAAATCGGACGGATGTTATCGGGGCAGGAGTTGACGCCGGAGGCATTGAAGCATGCCGACCGGCTGATCAAGAGCGCGGCCGCGGGCTAATGTGGGGCAGACCTCCAGGTCTGCGCGGGTCCTCCAGGACCCGCCCTTCGCACTTGGAATCGACCGTTCCAAACGCGGGGAGGCCGAGGTGGACGTCGGCCGCAGGACTGGAGTCCTGCCCCACAATTTAAACTAAGTGGCATTGGGCTTCAGCGCCCGCTAAAGAACCACAGTTTCACCGGCAAATACAGCAAATAGATCACCCCTGCCCCCAGCCATATCATCGAGCTGACGGAGAACGCGCGCGCAGTGGTGCGCACTTCCGGCGTCCGGTCCAACTGCAGCAAGGGACCACCTTCGTGCGCGGCGGTCCGGTCGTACAGAAACAGCGGCGCGCCCGCATAGAGCGCAAATATTGGAAACCAAGTCGCGGTCACGACCTCGTTCGGCTGGTGGATCTGGTGGTTTTGCCACAGGTAGCCGATGGATTGGACCATCTCCGCCACGGCGAATGCGGCTAATGCCAGATGGCGAATGGCGAGGGCCCGTCCCGCTGACCGCAGCCCGGTCATCAGCTCGCGCGAGCGCGCGATGGCGGCTTTGCCCGACAGCTTTTCTACGACGCAGATGACCGGCCACAGGCAGTCCCCAACCACCCAACCGGGGCCGAAAAACACCAAGGACCGGGCCTGCGTAGCCACCAGAACCGGCATCGTCTTCAGCAGCCTCCAAAAGACGCGGAACGACAGGAACCGGCGTACGCGGATTTGTTCGTCGCGCGCCATCAGTGCCGCGGCGGCGCGCAGCAGGTTGTCGGAAAAGACGAAAAGAACGGCCGCTGCCAGTGGCGCCAGCAGGATACGCAGCGTCGCTGCCGGGAGCAGTTTCCGCATCACCGAACCAAGCACGGCGGTTATCGCCAAGATGGTCCCGTAGATGGGCATGAGCAACAGAGCATATGCCGCGAGGTGTTGCTGCAAAAAGGCCTTCGATCTGCGCAGCGCGAGGAACTCAGCGTCCACGGCGTTATGGAAACGCCTCGTGAATGCAGTAGCCGAAGGCGGGCGGTCCGCGGGATTGCGCGCGAGGCCCACCAGTATCGCTTCCGAGACGTCGCGCGGCATCTTGCGGATGCTCTCCGGCGAAGCCGGACTACCGGTCTGATGAAACGGAATCAGTTCGCTCGACTTTCCAGTGAACGGCAGTTGGCCGCAAACCAGGAAATAGGCCACCACGGCCAAGCTATAAATATCGGAACGGAAATCGATTTCTTTTCCCAACGCCTGTTCCGGCGACATGTAGGCGGGCGTTCCGATCAGGCTGCCCGGCATGGTGTGCGCGCCGGCGCCGCTGTCGAACGATCCGGAGGATGAACTCGAGGGAGTTGGGGCCATCGCCACGGTCTCGGTCTCGGTTTCCCGATGCGGCGCTTGGATCAGGGCCGTTTCCATTTCGTCGCCGGCCGGTGTGGGCAGGCGGGCGGCCGACTCCGAAGCGTCCTCCTCGACAATCTCTGGTGTGGGCAAAGCCCAGGCGCCCAGCAGATTGACTTTGGCCACTCCGAAGTCGAGCACTTTCACGGTGTATCCACCGCGGCCATTAGGTTCCAGCCAGATGTTGTCCGGCTTCAAATCGCGATGTACGATGCCGTGCCGGTGCGCATCTTCGAGCGCGAGTGCGATCTGGTCCAGAAGATCCGCGACCAGCGGCAGCGGGACCTGCGGGTGGGCCTGCTGGAAATCCGAAAGCGTCTGGCCGTCGAGAAACTCCATCACCAAGTACGGCATGTCGCCGCGAGCGCCTCTGGCGATTCCGAAATCCGTGACATTGACGATGTTCGGATGGCGCAACCGTCCGCAGGCCTGGGCTTCGCGCTGGAAGCGGGCCAGAAATTGAGGTTCCGCAGCCCACCGCGGCGCGATCACTTTCACCGCCACGACGCGCGTGGTTCCCAGGTGCGTGGCCAAATACACATTGCCCATTCCACCGGCGCCGAGTTGCTTGTCGATGCGGTATTTGGCGTCCAGGATTTCGCCGATCATGGAAAGTTTGAAACGGTCCAGCCGCCATCATAGCAACTGCCGCGCGGCCAGATGCGAGACCGCGCGTGTCTCTTCGGATATGCTGGTTTGAGGAGAAGACGCGACAGCATGGAATACCGGTTATTGGGCGCAAGCGGTTTGGAAGTTTCGATTCTGAGCTTCGGCACCATGACGCTGGGCGGTGAAGGGCGATTCGCCGCCATGGGCAACGTGCAAGTGGAGGAGGCGCGCCGCCACGTGGAGATCTGCCTCGAGGCCGGCGTGAACCTGTTCGACACGGCGGACATGTATTCGTCCGGCAAATCGGAGGAAGTGCTGGGCCAGGCGCTGGGCGCGCACCGCAAAGATATCGTGCTGGCGACGAAGGTCTTCGTGCGGATGGAACCGGGCACGAACAAGGCCGGGCTCTCGCGCCGCCACATTCTGGAGGCCTGCGATGCGAGCCTGCGCCGTCTCGGAACCGACTACATCGATCTGTACCAATCCCACAACTTCGATTCGCTCACGCCGCTCGACGAGACGCTGCGCGCGTTCGACGATCTGATCCGCGCCGGTAAGATCCGCTACGCCGGCTGCTCGAATTATTCGGGCTGGCAGCTTATGAAGGCGCTGTCCATTTCCGAGCGGCTGGGGATTTCCCGCTACGTTTCGCAGCAGATCAACTACTCGCTGGCGGCGCGCGACGCCGAACGCGAGTTGGTGCCTGCCGGTCTCGACCAGCGGGCGGGCATCCTGGCCTGGAGTCCGCTGCAAGGCGGCCTGTTATCCGGCAAGTTCCGCCGCGGCCAACAGAGGCCATCAGAGTCGCGGTTGAACACTCTGGAGGTGGCCGGCACGGTGGATGACGAACGGCTGTTTCGGATCGTCGATGTACTAGCGGAGATTGCCGGCCAGCGCGGGGTCTCCGTCTCCCAAGTCGCGCTCAACTGGGTCACTCGCAAGCCGGGCGTGGACACAGTGATTATCGGAGCACGCAACGAGCAGCAACTGCGCGACAACCTGGCTGCGGCGACTTGGGCGCTTACCGAGGCGGAGGTGGAACGTCTGGACGAGGTTAGCGCCCTGCCGCTGCCTTACCCTTACTGGCATCAGCGGAAATTCGCCGGTGAGCGCAACCCGCCGGCGAAACATGTGCGGTGAATTAACGCAACCGCGGCGAATACGCAGATAAAAACAAAACCAATTAGCCGCCGATGGACGCCGATTCACGCCGATAAGAGCCCGAGTTAATGGCCCGATCTGTGTTCAGCAGGGGTTATCTGTTGTGGCTGATAGCTCCGGCTTTCATCGGCGTGAATCGGCGTGCATCGGCGGCTTATTCGTTCTGTTCTTAGCTGTGTCAGAAGCCGGAACTTGGCAGTTGGTAGGCGTAAGTGCGATACGGCGCAGCCACTGGTCCGGGCAGCGGCAGAATGCCTGTGAAGGGGTGGGCGCCTTCGCCGCCGATGCACGCCGATGCACGCCGATAAGAGCCCGAGTTAATGGCCCGATCTGTGTTCAGCAGGGGTTATCTGTTGTGGCTGATAGCTCCGGCTTTTATCGGCGTGGATCGGCGTGCATCGGCGGCTTATTCGTTTTGTTCTTATCTGTGTCAGAAGCCGGAACTTGGCAGTTGGTAGGCGTAAGTGCGATACGGCGCAGCGACTGGTCCGGGCAGCGGCAGAATGCCTGTGAAGGGGTGGGCGCCTTCGCCGCCGATGCACGCCGATGCACGCCGATAAGAGCCCGAGTTAATGGCCCGATCTGTGTTCAGCAGGGGTTATCTGTTGTGGCTGATAGCTCCGGCTTTTATCGGCGTGGATCGGCGTGCATCGGCGGCTTATTCGTTTGTTCTTATCTGTGTCAGAAGCCTGAACTTGGCAGTTGGTAGGCGTAAGTGCGATACGGCGCAGCGACTGGTCCGGGCAGCGGCAGAATGCCTGTGAAGGGGTGGGCGCCTTCGCCGCCGATGCACGCCGATGCACGCCGATAAGAGCCCGAGTTAATGGCCCGATCTGTGTCAGCAGGGGTTATCTGTTGTGGCTGATCGCTCCGGCTTTTATCGGCGTGAATCGGCGTGCATCGGCGGCTTATCCGTTTTGTTCTTAGCTGTGTCAGAAGCCTGAACTTGGCAGTTGGTAGGCGTAGGTGCGATACGGCGCAGCGACTGGTCCCGGTAGGGGTAGTATCCCTGTGAAGGGGTGCGCGCCTTCTCCGCCGCCAAAGCCGACATAGGCGCGAAACACTACCTTAGTCGCCGACCAGAGGGTCAATCCGCCTCCGAAGCCCTGGCGCATCTTCGCCAAGCTCAGGTCCGACGCTTGCGCCGCTACCTGGCCTGCATCGTAAAAGATCATGATGCCCAGCGGCTTCCAGATGCGGCGATTGAATTCTACCTCAATCAGCACGTTGTCCGGGTCGCGGAACCGGTAATCGGGGAAAGCGCGCACGGTAGGGTCGCCGTTGATATCCGTGCCGCCCAGAGTGTCTTGTAAGTAGAATGGCACGCTGTTGCCGGCTGCAGTTTGGGAGAGCGTCAACCGCCCGTAGAACGATAGGATGCTGTCGCGGCGTCTGTCTTTGCCGTCGTGCTCCAGATACAGATTGTGTAGCAGGTCCGCACGGAAGCGCCCGAACGAATACTGGCCGCTGCCGTGATCCTGATAATACTCATAGCCGATCTTGTAAATCAGATTGTAAGGGTAGTCACGCGGTAAGTGCGGCCGTATATAGAACTGGTAGTGTGTGAAGGCGGCTTGTGACTCGATGCCCGGCGCCAGCGTCGGGTCCCCGCGATAAAAATCGGCCACCGACGGACTCGCGCTGGTGGACGCCGGGCCGATAGACGGCCACAGGCCTTCCACCGTGGCGCCCGCATTCAGCCACCAGGCCAAGGGAATGGATACGCCCACACCCACGCGAATGTCGCGCTCGGTATAAAGCGCCAGCGCGCTGCGGCTGGATTGCGGGCCTTCGCCGTAGTAATCCAACTTGGTCAATTGTTGCGCGCTGGCGTAGGGCTGGATCTCAAATTTTTCCACGATCCTATGCAGCACAGGAGTGGTATCGGTGATAGACGGCGCGGGACGCTGCTTATCGAAATGTGCCACGAAGTGGCCTTCCCACGCGCCTTCGACCGATCCCATACCGCCCAGATCCCAGTTATTCTGCCAGGCTTGGCCGAATGTGAACAAGCGCTTGTATCCCAACCCCAGGGCCAGGCCGCTGCCTGGCGCGAACATCTGGGCATTCAAATGGAGTGGTGAGCCATTGACGATCGCCTGGGCGCACTGACCATCCTGGGTTCGGTCGAGCAGTTTATCTTTCCAGACATCGTCGCAATAATTGGTAATGGTGTGAACTTCCTTGGTGAACTGGTCATCGCCGAACGCCCCAGATGCCAGTGCACACACCAGTGCGCAAATCAACAACGCGGTGCATTTCATCAGATGCCTCTCAGCCGCCGTGCGACGTCCTGCAGATAGGTTGAAGCCTGGCTCTCGGTTTGAATGTCGGCCGGCGATTGTCCGGTGCGCTGCTCGGGCGGCAGATACTGTTGTTCGGCCTGGTGGGCGTGCGCCACCATGTCCGTCTGCAGGTTCGAAAGGTTCTTATTCTTGCTGGAAGGCGGGGCTTGGCCGGGCGGCACGCTGGCAGTGCGGGCGGCCATCATGGCCGTGTGCGCCTCTTGGAGAGCTACGTGCGCCGCTCCCGGGATGTTATCCGGCGTTGCGAGATTCAGCACATGATCGAAAGTCGCCGCATTCTTGTCGCGGTTCGTGAGGAACGTATTCTGCCAATCCGGCAGAAATAATTTGCGTGCAGTTGCGATGATGGAGGAGTGATCGTAAAACGTATTATCGGCGCTTCCGATCACTGTACCCGCTTTGATGTAAGGCGAGACCATTACCGCCGGCACGCGAATTCCGAGACGCGTGAAATCGAACGGTGGATCAGCCGAATTCTGACCATCTGGATTTTGGCAGGCCGGCGGCGTGACGTGATCGAAAAGCCCGCCATGCTCGTCATAAACGATCAGCAACATCGTTTTCTGCCAGACGTCCGGGTTGCTCCTCAGCGCGGTATAGACCTCCTGAATGAGTGCTTCTCCATCACGCACGTCATGGTCGGGATGCTGATCCGCCGGCTCGTGCACACCGCCCGTATCATCGGCGTTGTAGCGCGGTTCCAGAAAACAGTAATTGGGCAGGGCTTGCGGATCCTTGGCTTCGTTCAGGAAATCGTCATAAAGACCAAAGTATTCCGTTTGGTTACCGAGCAGCTCCTTGAAGGTCAGAGCCATGGTGGCGTCCTGGTAATAGATCTTGGCGGTGGCCTGGTGCCCGGTCAGCACTGGATAAATGGTGCGCAGGTTCCCGAGGAAAGGCGGTCCGACGGCCGATCCCAGGGAAGTGGCCGCGTGTGCGAAAGACCGGTTCGGCAGCGTGGGTCCGGGCACGGACGAAAACCAGCGATCGCAGACCGCATAGTTGCGCGCCAGATAGGTGAGGTTCGGCAGTGTTTGCGGCGAAAAACATTTCATCACATCCTTGGCGCGATTGGGATCGCCGCACACCGGGAAATAGCTTTGGATGAATCCCTGCATGGGGGGCGAGGCGCCCGGAGTGGCCTGCTGGTTGGAAAAGATCTGGACGTTGACGTCGAACAGTTCGTGGCCGGGATCGGGTTCGTAGTCGCCGATGTATCGAGCGTCGCTGGTGACTTTAACCGGAGCGCCGGTAGTGTCGGGGTTAGTCTCCGCGCCGGTAAGCCCGTCGATGCCTGGAATGCCGGAAAACCCGAGCATATGATCGAAAGAGCGGTTTTCCAGCATCAGGACCACGAAGTGCTCGATACGGCTGTCGTTGAAAGGCATGTCTCCCCCACTTAATAGTGATGGAAGACGCGCTTTCATTTCAAGTGCGCCTAAACGACGCCGCCGCCATCGTCCTCCCAGCGGGCGAGGGCTAACACCTCGGCCTGACGCACCCCGGCGCGGTCGTAGTGCGGACACCACGCAATGGTGCGGCATCCGCGGCAGTCCCGCAACGATTGCGAGTAAGCCGCGAACAACAGACACTGGCCTTCGCGCACAAAGGTGGCGTTGTGGACAATTGGCATTTTTGAATTCCCCTTCTGGCCAAACTATACGGCCGGTTTAGGGGAAATCAGGCGGGAATTGCGGAGAAGTCGTTGGTTTGAAGGAAGAAAATTACTGCCGAAAGGCGTGACGCGCAACCAAAAGAGTTCGCTGCAGCGGGACTGAAGCCCCGCGCCGGCTAAAGCCCGCCCTCCAAACGGCGCGAGAGGGCACGCACCACCATCCGCAGACGGTCCGGCCACGGCAGCCGCGCGAAATTCACGCGCACCACCCCCTCGGTGAAGTAAGTCTTGCGCGAATAGTCGATCGCGACCTCCACCACCACCGGACGCCTGGCTTCAGTGTGCGCGTATGCTTGTCGCAAAACGGATTCTATCTCTGCATTGTTCGCCAGCAGCAGATACTCGGCACCTACTGCACGGCAGAACGCGGAAATGTCGCAATCCGGCAGCTCACTGCAGCTTTTGCGGCCCAGCGCGGTCTGCTGGAACTGGGCAATCTGCGCCAACTCGCGATCGCGCAACAACAGCACCATCACCGGTAAATGCAGTTGCGCGGCGGTGAGCAGTTCCAGGCCAGTCATTAGAAAAGCGCCGTCACCTGCCAGCGCCACCACGGGCCGGCCGGGGCACGCCAGCGAGGCTCCCAGCGCGGCCGGCACGGCGTAGCCCATGCAAGAGTAGTCGATGGGCGCAAGAAACGAGCGCGGCCGCTCCAGCCGGAGACACTCCACTGCCAGAAACGTACCGTTTCCGCTATCGGTGGTATAGATCGCCGCCGGACCCAATAACTGCTGCACGGCCTTGAGTAACTGGGGCGGAGTAACTAACCCGGCATCGGCTGGGGCTGCCCAATCCGACCATACCTTGGTCTGACCCGCGCATATGGTTTGCCTGAGTGCCGTATCGGGCTGGCGCGCCGGCAAGTCGCTCAATAACACGCTGATGAACGAGCCGGCATCGGCAGTTACTGCTAAGTGAGCGCGATAGTTCTTGTTCAGCACGGAAGGATCAATATCCACGTGGACTAACTTGCCGGGTATCTCGAGGCCGTAGCTTCCCGTGCCGACTTCCGAGAAGCGGCAGCCGATAGCCAGGGTCAAGTCGCAACTCGCGGCGACCTTCCGCACAAACGCGGGCGCGGATGCGCCGAATCCGCACCACAGCCACAAGGGATGCGTTTCGGGAAAAATGCCTTTGCCCTCGAACGTGGTGGCTACCGGAGCTTCAAGCCGCTCGGCCAGCGCGACGAGATCGGCTCCCGCGCCCGCGGCGCCCAATCCCAGATACAGCAATGGCCGGCGCGCCCCCGCCAACAGGCCGCGGGCTTGATCCAGGTCGGCAGCGCGCAAGTTCGGCGCGGCGCCCCCCTTCTCCGGTTCGGCCCGATAGGCGTCCAGGTTCACATCGTGGCGGAAAATGTAGTGTTCCGCGGGTACCTCGACGAACACCGGTCCGGCGGGTGCGGCACGCGCGATGCGGCAGGCGCGGCGGATGGTGGGGTACAGATCGGCGCCGCGCTCAATCAGGAACTGCGCTTTCGTCACCGGACGCGCGATTGCCTGTTGATCGACCGAGTGCAGTTGAAACGCCTTGCCGGAGTCGCGCCGGATGCCGCAACCCAGCACCAGCATCGGGATGTTATCGAGCCAGGCTTCGGCGATTCCCGAAAGAGCGTGTGTGAGTCCCGCGCCTGGGACCACGTTGGCGGCGGCCAGCATTCCAGACGAGCGCGCCACGCCATCGGCCATGAAGGACGCACTCTGCTCGTCGGTCACCAGGATCGGGCGAACCTTGGTGGAGCGCGCGAGCGAGTCATACAACTCTATGTTATGTGTGCCGGGAATGCCGAAGGTGAACGGAATGCCCTCGTCTTCGAGCGCGCGCACGACGATGTCTGCGCCGGTCATTTTCATGTTTATCTTCCCAGTAGCGCGGGGGCCTCCTCACGGATGCGCTGGGCCACGCGATCGGCCAGCGCCATGATGGTGACGTAGGGGTTGATTTCGAGGGAATTCGGAAACAGGCTGGCATCTGCTACGAACAGCCCATGGGCGCCATGCACGCGGCCGTAGGAGTCGGTGACGGAGTTGCTCGCATCGCTGCCCATACCGCAGCCGCCCTGCGGATGTGCCGCGGAAACGGGTGTCTTCCCAGGCGTGAATTCCGCATGCGCAGCGATGTCATCCAGACGCGCCGCGTCGGCGGCCTCGACGGTCGGGTTGCGCGCCACAGGGACGTGCACGCGCACGGCGCCCGCCGCAAACAGGATCCTGGCCGAGGTGATGGCGCCGCGGATCAGTCCACCGATGGCTTCGGGCTGGAACCGGTAATCGACCACCGGCCTGCCCGACTTATTGATAGTGACCCGATTGTGCTCATCCGCTTTGTCGCAGGCCAGCACCAGGATCATTTGCAGCCGGGGAAAGGCCCGCATGAACGCGCTGTGCGGCGCGCCGAAACCAGCCAGGCTCTTGGCCGTGATAAACGGGAAGTACATGCAGGTTTCGAGCACGAAATGTTCGCTTTCGGCGAACTGATCGACGTAATAGCTCTTGGGGTGGCCGACGAAATTGACCACCGGCCGCGCGTGCTCGCCGACGATGATGAATGCGGGATGCACGGTGAAACCGCGCCCGAGACGCGGCAAACTGCTTCCCATTCCGGAGCGCAGCAGCAGCGCCGGGGTATTCACGGCGCCCGCCGAGAGCACGATCACCTTCGCGTCAATCTGATAGTCGCCCGGCTCCCACGGCGAGGGATCGCCTTTGCCGCCGTCCGGTTTGGCGGAGACGCGCGCGGTGAGCGTGTGATCGCCCACCGTCAGCACCTGGCAGCGCGTGATGACCTCCACGCCGTTACGCTCGGCATTGGGCAACTGCACGCGGTCGGTGCCTTGCTTGGCCTGATTCGGACAGCCCAGATTGCAGAGGCTGGATCCGCGGCAGCCCTTGATGTTGACCGGAAACTGGCGCACATCGTAGTCGAGCTTGCGGCAACCCGCCAGGAACAGCTTGTTATTTTCGTTGATCAGGCCATCTTCCAAGAGGTGCGCGTTGTTTTCGGCCATGAACTTGCGCGCGCGGCAATCCAGATCGGCGTGCGTGAGGCCAGGCACGTCCCAGCGGCGGATGACGCGTTCCGGCGGCAGCATTGACGTGCCCGTATAGACCACCGTCGACCCGCCGTAGGCACAGCCAAACGCGATGGTCATGGAGCCGTCGGCGGTGAGGAAGCCGCCGCCGTCTTCGTAGAGCGCCCCGGCCATCTCCAGTTCGCGGCCGGTGAACTCGTCGTCGCGCAGGCGCGGACCTTTCTCGAGTACGGCGATGCGCACGCCGTCGCGGCAAAGCGGCGAAAGTTCCTGGGCCACCGTCCCGCCACCCGCGCCGGAACCGACAATGACAATGTCGTAGCTGACCTGCTTCACGCGCGCGCCTCCCATCCGCGCGCAGTGGCCGCGTAGCCAATGGCTGCGGCGGCTGACGGCCTGCCGTAATAACCGGCCAGCACGATGGTGCGAAGCCCCCAAAAACCTACGCGTATCTTTTGTATCCGGTCGTTCTGCAGATGCGAGAGGACGCGCGCGCGGCGGGCCGCATCCAAGTCGCGTGAACGGCCGGCCGTAACGGAGCACTGGCAGCCACTGAATCGCGCCAAGAAAAATGCGGATCTGCCGCTTGAGCGATTCAGGACGGTCATGCAGGAGCGCTTCAATTACCTGCAGCAGGTCGCGCCATCCCTGTTCATCGAGGGCCGCGGCTTCGGGCACGATGGTCGATGCCACGGCGCGGAAGATGGCGCGGTCCGGATCCAGTGGCATTCCAGCTCACGGTATCATGAGGACAAGATCGACATTCCCGGGCCGTCGCCGGATTCTAACTCAGCCCCAAGGCGTTCAGAATCGCGTCCGTATCGTACACGCACCCTCCCCACGTGCCACCGCTTACCTGTTGCAGCGCGGCCCACAGGCGCGTCTCGGTAGGGAGCGCAGGATCCGGCGCGAGGTCGGGCCGCAACGGGCGGGCGGCCAGCACGCGATCGCCTTCCGCCGCGCCAAACAGATTCGTTCCATGGCCCACCAGGTTCACGGATCCTTCCAGATGCACGCGGTCCACCACGATCTCGATGATGTCCCCATCCAGCACCTTACCAATCGGGCCGCCCGCCAGCGCTTCGGGCGAGACGTGGCCGATGCAGGCGCCCGTGGAGACGCCGCTGAAGCGCGCGTCGGTGAGCACCGCTACGTGCTTGCCGAAATCCAGGTACTTCAACGCCGAAGTGATCTGGTAGGTCTCCTCCATCCCCGCGCCCATCGGTCCGCGGCAGATCAGCACAATGATGTCGCCGGCGCGCACACGATCCGTTCCCTGGCTCTTGATGGCGGCAATGGCGGCGGATTCGGTGCGGAAGACGCGCGCGGGGCCGGTCTTGCGGTAGACGCCATCGGGACCCACCACGCTGGGGTCGATAGCGGTGCTCTTGATGACGGAGCCTTCGGGCGCGAGGTTGCCGTGCGGGAAGGTGACTGTAGAAGTCAGCCCGGCGCGGCTGGCGCGGGTGGGATCCATGATGACATCGTCCGGATCGATGCCGTCACGCGCTTCAAGAACGCGGCGCAATTCGGTGCGGCGCGCGGATGCCTCCCACCAGTCGAGCGCGGTGCCGAGCGTCTGGCCGCTGACCGTCAGCACACCGGTATCGAGCAAGCCGGCGCGCCTGAGGTGCAGCATTACTTCGGGTGTGCCACCGGCGAGAAAAACTTGCACGGTGGTGAAGGAGCGCGGGCCGTTGGGTAGCGCGTCTACCAGGCGCGGTACGCGCCGGTTCACGGCCGTCCAATCCGCGGCGGTGGGTCGGCGTAATCCGGCCGCATGCGCCACCGCGGGCAGATGCAGGATCAAATTGGTCGAACCGCCGAAGGCCGCATGCAGTACCATGGCGTTGCGCACGGCGGCATCGGTCAGGATATCGCGCATGTGGATGCCGCGGGCTTCGAGCGCCAGCGCGGCGCGCGCCGACCGGCGGGCCATATCCAGCCAGATGGGATGACCCGAGGGCGCCAGCGCCGCGTGCGGCAGCGACATGCCGAGCGCCTCGGCGACGACTTGGGAGGTAGCCGCCGTGCCTAGAAACTGGCAGCCGCCGCCGGGAGTGGCGCAGGCGCGGCACATATTTTCAGCAGCCGCTTCGAGTGTGATCTGCGTGTGCGCGAAGCGCGCGCCCACGCTTTGTACTCGCCCGGCATCTTCGCCCTGCTCAGCCAGCAGCGTGACGCCGCCGGGCACCAGCACGCACGGCAGATCGCCCATAGACGCCAGCGCCATCATCATCGCCGGCAGGCCCTTGTCGCAGGTAGCCACGCCGATCACACCGCGGCGCGTGGGCAGCGAGCGGATCAGCCGCCGGAACACGGTAGCAGCGTCGTTGCGATACGGCAGGCTGTCGAACATGCCGGTGGTGCCCTGCGTGCGGCCGTCGCACGGGTCGGTACAATATGCCGCGAAGGGGATGGCGCCCAGCGACTTCAGCTCGCGCGCGGCGGCTTCCATCAGCAGGCCGACTTCCCAGTGGCCGGTGTGGAATCCCAGCGCAATCGGCGCGCCGCTGGGGTCGCGGATGCCGCCGTGCGTGCTGAGGATCAGGATTTCCTTGCCGCCCAGTGTACGCGGGTCCCAGCCCATGCCGGCGTTCTGGCTCCATCCGAACAGATCGCCGGATGGGCGCGTAAGCAGCATTTCGGCGGTGACTGGCACTGTTCCCGGCGGGCCGGGCGCGGTGGTGCGCACGTCGAATAGCGAAGGGTCGCCGGAATCGAGTATCTGGTCGTGGGTCATCGCGTGGGCAATACCAGCGCAGGCGAATGGGCCGACCGATCCGATATTTGCTGCCGAAGGGCGTCCGCGGTATTCGGGTCCGTGCTCACCGGCTCGAGGCGCAATCTCTCCAGTCCTTTGCGTCTGGCGACAACTCGATAGTCGAAAAACACTCTGGATTTCCCGGCGTGCAGTTCGTGCACTTCGAAGCTGGTGGCGGTCTTCCCGGTCACGTACAGGCCCTCGCAATCGCCGTTGGGAGTAACGTACACGTGATAGCCCGCCGGGTTCACGGTCTGCATAAAGGTGGGATCGAGCGCAATGGTGGCTGCGCCATCCTGCAATTGCCCGGAACCAAAATCTTCGAACCAGTTCTCCGGACTTTCGACGGCATAGAGCAGGACCGAGCGATTATCCGGCAGCGCCACCGCGGCCGACTTGGTTCCGGTAGCGATGAAGTTTCCGAACGAAAGCACCGCCCAGCCCGTGGCGTTGATGTTGGTGGCCATTACCGCCGAGCCGCCGCTGTTAGCCGTGGCGTTTATGGCGTCTACCGGAGACTCAGTTACAGTATTGTTTACTGTAAGTGCGTTGGCGGCCCCGCCGGTTTGAATGGTCTGCCCGGCTGTGAAAGTGTTGCCCGAACCTAAGAACGGCACAGCGGTCGAATCCACCGCCAGGCTCACGTTGCCACTCGTTCCTCCGCCCGTGAGGCCGTTACCCGCCGACACGCCGGTGATCGTGCCCACGGTGAGGCCGCCCGCGCCAAGCTGGCCATTGGCATTAATCAGCACCGGCGCCAGGGTGCCGGATGGCGTCACCCCGGTTACCCCGGCCATGTACGCCGCCGTTTGCATACCGGCCGTGCCAATGCGGATGACACCCGGGTCTCCCGCGACGCCCGCGTTAGCGATATCGATATTATTGCTGTCGGTGGTCGTCAGGCCGTCGCCGCTTCCGTACCCGATCAGGATATTGCCACTTCCGCCGGCGACGTTGGTTCCCGCATCGTAACCGATCGCCACGTTGTTGGACCCACCTGTCAGATTGATCAAAGCTTGCACCCCAAGGGCCGTATTTCCGCCGCCAGAGGTGTTCTTGTAGAGGGCTCCCCAGCCGGCGGCGACGTTGTTGCTGCCGGTGGTGTTGTCCACCAGCGCAAAATACCCATCGGCGGTGTTGCTGCCGCCCGTGGTGTTGTTCATTAGGGCATCGTAGCCTGTGGCGGTGTTGTCGGCGCCGGTGGTGTTGTTCGCCAGTGCGAAATACCCGCCGGCCGTGTTGCCGCTGGCGGTGGTGTTGCTCGAGAGGGCAAAGTACCCCACGCCGGTGTTACCGCCGCCGGTGCTGTTGTTCGTCAGCGTATAGCCCCCGGCGCCGGTGTTGCCGCTGCCCGTGGTATTGGTGAGGCCCGCGTCCGGACCTATGAACACGTTCTTCGTGCCTGTATTGTTAGACCCCGCGCCCGCGTACGATCCCACGAACAGATTATTGCTGCCGGCCACGCTCAGCACGGGCGCTCCGCCGATTTGATAGCCCGCGGCCGAAAGCGTGCCGCTCACCGTGCCGCCTGAGAGCGGCAGGAAGTTGCTGCTCGCATAAGCCTCCGCGGCGCTAATGCCCGCCGTCAGGTCGGATTGATAGGCTACCACACTCTCACTGACGTTCAGGGTCACGTTGCCGCTAACGCCGCCGCCGGTGAGACCGGTGCCGGCGGTCACTCCCGTGATAGCGCTAGTGCCGGGGAAAGTCTGCCCCGGCGCGAAGGTGACTTGTCCATTGCCGGCGATGGAAAATCCGGTGTTGGCGGGGGTCGCGCTGCCGGCGGCGTAGAGCAGATTCATGGATGCTGAAGGCGTGGCGGTATTGTTGCCCACCGGCTGCGCTTCCCACTGGAAAAGCTGGCTGATGGCGGCGCTGGTGCTGCTGTTGAAGGCGGCCGCGTTGAAGCCGGCGGGGTAAGAATTGGCGCCGGCGGTGGCCGTGGCGGTACCGGCGGCGCTCATTTTCAACGCCCCGAGCAGCGTGGTGGATCCCTTCACCTCGAGCGTGGCAGTGGGTGCAGTCGTGCCGATGCCCACCTTGCCGCCGGATTCCACGATGGTGGACGGCTCGATATTGCAAGCGCTGCTGAACAGGGTGACCTGGTTCGCCGCCGCAGTACCGTTGCTGGTGATGGTGCTGCACGCGGTGTCGGGTGAAGCGCCTGTTACGGCATCGGCTTTGGGTGTGCTAATGCCGGCCGGCGGCACTGCCGCCGATGCCGAAAGAAATGCCGAGGCCGGCAAACCGCCGAGGGTGTCGGCGTCCGCTGCCTTCAATGCATACGGGACGCCCACCAGCAAGATGCGCGGCGGTTCGGACAGGCCCGCCACCTGCGGCGCGATACCGAGCCAGCGCGCTTTTCCGCTGGCGAACAGGTCGAGCGGCAGGCCCGCGGCGGTAGCGGATCCCAGCAGGACCGTGTAGCGGCCGGCACCGTCCAACGGCACGTTTTGAGTTTCGGACCACAGGGGTGCCCCGCCCTGCTGCTCCTCATATAGGGAGAACGTGATCCCCACCGTACCAGTGTGCGGTTCTCCGGCCGCATCCGTTATCACGCCATTGAAATACGTCACGCGGGGAACGGCTGGCTGCTGCGCGTGCGCAGCGAACGGCAGAAAAAGGACCACCGCAAATGTCTTCAGTCTCATGCTCTCGTCCATGAGGCCAACACTATACCCGGAGCGATGCGCGGTGTCAATTCGTATTTCCAACATGCTACGAATTGGCCATAATGGGATCCACCCTCAATTCCGGTTTTTTTCTGCGGACTCTTGGGTAGGCTAGCTTAGCTAGCTAACCTAGGGGTTCAATATTACGAACGCCGTGCCGTTACCCGAACTGCCGCCGTAGCCAGTGGTGCCGTATAACTCGCCTTTCCTGCCGACTACCATGGTCGTATACGGCTCGGCTCCGTCGCTGCCGCCGGTAAAGTGATGCACAATCGTTTCCGTCCATGCGCCGCCAGGCGAGGCGGGCGGCGTTAATTTGAATATTGTGCCGCATCCGTAGTCGTCTTGGCAGCCAGCAACCCCGCCAGCCGGAGTGGAGCCGTAGAGCGCTCCGTCTTTGCCGATCACCACGCCTGTTTGAGGCCTATTGGCCGCCGGATTGTCGCGGAAGGAAAAGAGCACCGTCTCGGTCCAGGCACTATCAGGAGAGGCTGGTGGCATCAACTCGAATATTGTGCCGCAATGGCATCCACGACCGCCAAAGAATGTTGTGCCGTAGATCTCCCCGTTGCGGCCCAGGGCGAGACTTGCATTGGGGCCGAACCCGTCGGGTGGGCCAACGAAGGTGTGGAGCACGGTTGGCGTCCAAGCGCCGCCGGGAGTGGCCGGAGGGGTAAGGGAAAACACCGTGCCGCAGATGTGCATAAAGCAGACGTCCCCGCTGCCGGGGGTCGTGCCATAGAGTACTTGCCCAGGGCCCATGATGACACTCGTTGCGCCCTCCACGTAGTAGCCGCCCTCGACGCTGTAAAGCACGGCTATGGTCCAAGCCCCTTCCGGAGTGGACGGCGGCGTCAGCGAGAAGACGGCGCCACAGCCCAAGTTCTGATTGCATTCCGGCGAGACTCCGCCAAAAAAGGTGGTGCCATAGAGGACGCCGCCGGGACCAATAATCAAGTCTTGTGGGAAGTAGCCGTCGCTGAATCCCGTGAAACGGTAGAGGATGGTTTCGGTCCACGCACCGCCGGGCTCAGCAGGCGGGGTCAATGAAAATACTGTACCGCAGCCCTCGGTAATGCCAGGATATGAGCATTGACCGCCCCCCTGGGTTTACGCCATAGAGTGTTCCATTCGGGGCAATGGCCAATGGCCCGTAAGGATTCTGGCCATCATTGGGGAAGCCCGTGAAGTTGTAGATCATCGTTTCCGTCCAGGCGCCCCCCCGGAGCCGATGGGCGCAGGAGATGGTACACCGTTCCGCAGCCATAGATATCGGGACAAACCGCGGGGCCGCCGTCGGAGGTCGCGCCGAAGAACCCGCCGTTCCCATCACTCGCCAGATCATTGCCGGAACCGCCGCCGCCGTCACTTGCGGTGAACTGATAAATCGACTCGAATTGAACAGCAGATGACGCTGACTCCGGTTGCGCATGAACGCTATTGGCGGATATGGCGACTACGAACGCGAGAGCTTTCAAATATTTTGGTAATTGCATTTTCTTGCATCTGACCGCTCCCTCACGGTCGCGGCTCGGGTGCTTACGCGAACAGACGCGCGAAATGGGAATTGGGCTTCACGATGGTCTGGTTACGCTCGGGCCCCGTGGAGATGCAGCCAACCTCCACGCCGGTCTTCTTCTCCAGAAAATCGAGATAATCGCGCGCCGGCGCGGGCAGTTCTCTGTACGACGAAATACCAAAGGTAGAACTGCGCCAGCCCGGTAGACATTCATAAACCGGTTCGATGGCGGCCATCCCCTTCACTGTGGCGGGCATATCGGCCACTTCCCGGCCGTCCGCGCGGTAGGCCACGCAGACCGGGATTTTTTCCATTTCATCCAGCACGTCGAGCTTGGTCACCACCAGGCTGTCGAAGCCGTTGATCATGGCCGCATAGCGCATCAGCGGGACATCGAACCAGCCGCAGCGGCGCGGGCGCCCGGTGACCGAGCCGAATTCGTTGCCACGATTGCGAATCTGGTCGCCCCAGGAGTCCAGAGCTTCGGTGGGAAACGGGCCGCCTCCGACGCGCGTGATGTAGGCCTTCGAGACGCCGATCACGCCGTCGATGCGGGTGGGCGGCACGCCGGTCCCGGTGGAGGCCCCGCCGGCCGAGGCGCTGGATGAAGTTACGAAGGGGTAGGTGCCATGATCGATATCGAGCATGGTGCCCTGCGCGCCTTCGAACATGACACTCTGGCCGGCGGCCATGGCATCGTGCAGCAGGCGCGCCGTGTCGCAGACCATGGGGCGGATGCGCTCGGCCAGTTTCTCGTATTCGTCGCGGACGGCGGCGGGGTTCAGTCCGTCATCGAGGCCCAGCGCCAGCGCAGCTGCGCGATGTTCCGCCACCAGCGTGTCGTAGAGCGGCGGGAAGACATCGCGATCCAGCAGATCGGCGATGCGGATGCCGCGGCGGCCGACCTTATCTTCGTAGCATGGGCCGATGCCGCGCGAAGTTGTGCCGATGGAAACGCGCCCCGGCCGCGCCTCGCCCAGTTTCTCCATCAGGCGGTGCGAGGGCAGCAGAACCTGCGCGCGGTTGCTGATGAAGAGATTGCCTTCCACCTGCAAGCCGGCGGATTCGAGCATATGGATCTCGTCCAACAAAGCCGCCGGGTCGATGACCAGCCCGTTGCCGATCACGGCTTTCTTGCCGGGCCGCAGAATCCCGCTGGGGATCAGCTTCAGCACAAACTTCGCGTCGCCGATGCGCACCGTGTGCCCGGCATTATGCCCGCCCTGATAGCGGACCACCAGATCGAATTTTTCGGAGAAAAGGTCGACGATCTTTCCCTTGCCCTCATCGCCCCACTGGGCGCCGAGGATGATTAAGTTGCTCGCATTACGCATGACGGCCAAACCCATTCATTCTACCGCATGTGATAACCTGACCTTAAATGCAGCTTTCGGAAGTGTATCTGTCGCTCGGGGAGCGCGGCTTTGCAGAACTGATTCGAGGCATCTCAATCGGCAAGCTGAAGACTTACCAAATTTACGGCCCGTTCAAGACCAGCGCGCATCTGACCAAGCTCAATACCGAGACGCTGCACAAGCACACTGCGCGATTTTGGGTGCGCCTGAGCGAGCATGACGAACAGTTCGCCAAAGACCTGGCCCAGACTGTGCTAGTATCACACCTGGACATGATTGCAGCGGTGCTCGATTTCCTGGGTGTTCCGCACGAGGGCGGGTTCTTCAATAAGGACCTGAACGCGAAGAACTATTTGACGGACGGGTGGGCAGAACGGGTGTTCGAGAAGTTTCGGGCCGTTTATTCCGAGCCGGTTCTGCTATTTTATATAAATCACCTGTCATGGGAATTGACCGATCAAGCCGAGCCGTTTGCGCCGGCTTCAGCGGCATGAAGCCGCCGCCAAAATTTTTTGGTTGCAAGTGTGCTAAGGAAACTGTACAATCATGAATCCGTTAGAGGCCTTTTGCGAGTGAGTCCGGATCGATGTGGTTCCGGCCTGGAACTCGTGGGGAGAGGTTTCCATAACGGTAGAAACAGCAACTCCTGGCGGTACAACGATGTCGGTCCACCAGCAGGGTGACCTGCTGTAATGCGGGCCGGGGAGAAGTTGCGCGGCCTGAATGACGACAGGGATTGGCCTCCGTCCATGCTGGGTGCGTGGTTTCGCCCAGTGCGGCACTGAGATTAGGGTGTTTGCTTATGAGTCACTGCGAATTCCACTATTCATACCTTTTGCCCCAAAAACCGGGCATTCTTCCGTTCGACGAGACGATTACGAAGTCCTGCCGGCGATGCGGTGCGACTTTTACGACCAAATCGCGCATACGGAAGCGCTGCGACGCGTGCCAGGAAGTGGTGGCGTACGAGAAGCAGCAGAAAGCGAATGCCCGCCTGAAGGCGCGACGGGCAGCTAAACGGGCCCTGTTGCGCGGGTGAACGACCCGCACGGCTTCGGCCGGGACGAACTCGCCACCCTGCGTCGGCTCCCGACGTCCGAGAAGACCCAACTCTTCCTCGATAGCGAGATCGGCTATAACCGGCCGTAACCAGCTGTAACCGGGAACCTCAAGGCGTTACGTGTCGCTCGCCGCGCCGGGTTCATGGATGGCGCGCTGTTTATGGCGCGGCGGTCCTGCGGTGCGTGACGACGATCACGTGCCTGGCGATCTTCCGGCAGCGCGGTCATTGGGGAGCTATCGCCAAAATCCAACTACTCGGGCCTACGATTCCGCGAGCCGGTTTACCGCACACCGGGAACTGGGCTGTCGTATTTCGAACATTACTACAACCTGTCCGGAGAGTGGACTCGACGCACGTATTCGCGCCCGGTGCACCCGCGGCGTTTCGATCCGCTGGGCTCGATGACGGCCGAAGACGATATCTGGCCGATCCCGGCGAACCTGACCGGCATTCCGCATACGCCTTTGTTGAATCCTGATTTGACCAGCGGGCTGAATCATGTGGACGCGGGTTTGCAGGCGGCGGGGAGGTTTGGGTCGCCCGGCCCCGCAACAACCCAGCCATCATCGTGATCACTTACACCGCGAAGCCCCGCGTCGACGTGAATCAGGCTGGTGCCGCGTTATGCGGAAAGGCTATGCCGAGATGCTTGGCTGCGGCGGCCATGGCGCGGTCGGCTGTCCACAGCTTCGACTCCTCTATCAAGGCCGACGCAAGGAGATGCATATCGACCCAACCGAGACCGCTGCCGCAAAGACGTCGGGATTCCAGCAGATGACGGACCTCCGCCTCTGAGGCAAGCGTCGCGACGGGCAGTTCGTCCAGGGAAGCAATCGTTCCGGCACGCTTGGGCAGGTTTCCGCAGGCTAACTCGCCCAGAACGAACGGGTGCAGTAGAACGCGGCGGTTCCTCAGCAGGGCGTCCAGCCGCGGTTCGGGTGAGCGCAAATGGTTCGCCCAAACGGAAGTGTCGACCAGGATCATTTCGCGGGCTCTGAGCGCCTGCGCCGGGGAAGTTGAAAATCCGGCATCGTCCCGCCGAGAGCCGCCAGCCGTTTCCCGGCCTCGATGGCGACAAGTTGACGCAGGGCCTCGTGGATCAAGGCCGTCTTCTCCTCGATTCCTGTGTACGCACGAGCTTTGCGAATTAAATCGTCATCCAGATTGAGAGTAGTGCGCATATGCATCAGTATAGCCGATTGATGCATATGAGTAAGAGCCGCATCAGAACTCCGCCGCCATGCGGGGGATCGAGTTTGCGGCGTCGATTTGCCGGGTATCGACCGTAGCGTTCCGGATCTAGGAACGTGCGGAATTTTGACAGGAACGACAGATAGCGGAATTCGGGGAGACCAAGGGACCGCAGTTCGCGTATGCCGGGTCCTGATAGCCCGGGCAACAGTGCCGCGGCTCCTTCCAGTTGGCCGGCCGTAACCTTCGAGCGGAAGCGACGCACATGGTAATCTCGGCGACCGCCGACGCGGTAATAGCCCCAGTAGAGCGCATCCTTTAGGAGGCCAGAATCGCGGGCCGTAAGATTCGTCTGAATATGGCGTTCGAGATCCTGAATCGTCGCGAACTTCAACTCGCATCCGATTTCGAAATCAAAGGCGACGGATAAATCAGAATATGCCTCGATTGCCCTCTCCAATAGCTTAGGTGGAAGCGGGCCATCGACGGTCGTTTCACTTCACCCTACGGTACTCTCCGCTCTTGCCGCCGGTCTTTTCGAGCAGGTACACGTCCTGAATCTCGATCGATTTATCCAGCGCCTTGGTCATATCGTAGACCGTCAGCGCCGCTACTATTGCGGCGGTGAGCGCTTCCATTTCGACGCCGGTTTGCGCGGTGGTGGCCGCGCTGGCGATAATGCGTACGCCCGTCTTTTCCACGCTTACTTCCACATCGGCGTGGGATAGCATCAGCGGGTGACAGAGAGGTATCAGATCGGCCGTTTTCTTGGCGGCCGCGATGCCGGCAATGCGGGCGATCTCCAGCGGATTGCCCTTGGGATTCTCGGGCAGGCTGCGCAGCACGCCGGGACGCATGCGCACGAAGGCTTGCGCGCGCGCTGTACGGCGGGTCTCGGGCTTAGACGAAACGTCCACCATGCGCGGACTGCCGGCGGCGTCGAAATGCGAGAGCTTCTTTCCTGTTTTCATTTCAGCATTACCCGGATCCAGTCGCGGGCCTGCCACGAGGCGCGATCGGCATCCACAACCATGTATGCGTTGGCGCGCGTCATAGCGGGCACATCGCTTGAGCCGTGCCAGGCGACAGGAGTTACTTCGGCGCCATCGTGGCTCAGACAAGCGGGCAGGAAGCGGGTCAGCCCCGGCTTATGCTGGAAATCCTGAGTGAGCCGCGCGTACGGCATGTGGAGGGCGGCATCATCCTGCCCGCCCAAAAGTTCCACGGCCGCGCGCGCGAAGATCTCGAAGGTGACCATGGTGGATGCAGGATTGCCCGGCAGGCCGAATAAAAACTTGCCGCGCGCCTGGCCGAACACCAGCGGTTGGCCGGGCTGAATCAGAACACGGTCGAAGAAAAACTTCGCACCCAGATCCGCCAGCACGCGCTCGACGATATCGTACTTGCCCGCCGAGACGCCGCCCGAGAGCAGCAGCAAATCGGCATCCAGCCCGCGCTCAATCAACTCGCGCGTAGGCCCCATTTCGTCACGCGCCACCGGCAGAACCCATGGCACGCCCCCCGCGCGGGCCACCTGCGCGGCCAGCGAGTATGCGTTGGAGTTGCGAATCTGAAACTCCAGCGGCGTGGCGGTTACGGGCACGATCTCATCTCCGGTGGCGATGATAGCGACGCGCGGCGCGGCGTAAACCAGCACGTTTTGTCTGCCGGCCGTAGCCAGCATGGCGATGCCGGTGTAGTCCAGGCGCCGGCCGGAATGGAGCAGGATCTCGCCGGCGCGCGCTTCGGAGCCTTGCGGATTGACGAATTGACCGGGTGCAGCCGGCTGGCCGGCGGTCAAGCGGGGGCCGTCGCGGGCGACGTGTTCGAGCATGACCACGGCGTCGGCTCCGTGTGGCACCGGCGCACCGGTCATGATCTCGACAGCCTGACGCTCCGCCACCTCCCCCGGGAAGCTTTCGCCCGCGCGTACCTCCCCGATCACCATGAATTCGCCAGGGAGGTCGCGGGCGCGCACTGCGTAGCCGTCGCGCACCGAACGCGCCAGAGCGGGGTAATCGCGATCTGCCGGGATGGGTTCGCCCAGCACTCGTCCCGCGGCCGTTTCGAGTGCGACGGTCTCGGTTAGGGGAGTCGCACGCGCTGCGCCGATCGTCTGCAGCACGCATTGCCGGGCTTGATCGAAGGAGAATGCGGGCACAGGATTATTCTAATCCCTGCGCCACGCGAGCGTGCCACGTTATGCTGGTTAATCCGCATGCCTGTCATCTCCGCCGAAGCCCTCACCGCCTGGGCGGCCGGGTTGCTCAAAGCCGCCAGATTCCCGCCTCCCAAAGCGCGATTGACGGCGGAGTCCCTGGTAGCCGCCAACTTGCGCGGCGTCGATTCGCATGGCGTGCAACTGCTGCCTTATTATGTGGAACAAGTCGAACGCGGCGACATGCATCCGGCCGCGGAAGGCCGCGTGGCCCTGGAATCCGGGGCTTGCATGCTGTACGACGGCGGCAACGGCGCGGGGCAGCCCATTGCGGACGTATGCTGCGGACACGCCTTGCGGCTGGCGCACAAGCACGGCATCGCGATCGTGGTCGCGCGCGAATCCAACCATTTCGGCGCGGCGGCCTTTTGGGCCCAGAAGATTTCGGCGGACGGGATGATCGGCCTGGTTATGTGTAACGCTTCGCCGATCGTGGCGCCGTGGCAAGCCAAGCAGCCCCGCCTGGGCACTAATCCAATTTGCATGTCGGTGCCGGGGCCCTGGCTGCTGGATATGGCTACTACTACGGTCGCCAATAACCGCATCTTCAAAGCGCTGATGAACGGCGAGGAAACCATTCCCGTGGGGTGGGCGGTGGATGCTGAAGGTGTGCCGACCACCGATACCGATGCCGCCATTCGCGGTATGCCGATGCCGCTGGGCGGCTATAAAGGCAGCGGACTGGCGATGCTCGTCGAGATTCTGTGCGGCGCGCTGAGCGGGGGCGCCATGAGCGTGGATGTGGGCGGCATCCGCATACAGGGCAAGCCCACCAAAATCAGCCAAACGTTCCTGGCCATCGATGCCAGCCGGTTCATGCCCGCGGAAGAGTTCCAGCAGCGCATCACGTGGCTGGTAAATACGGTCAAATCCGCCGCGCCGGCCAAAGGCTACCACGAGGTGATGGTGGCCGGCGATCCGGAGTGGCGCGCCGAAGCGGAGCGGCGCCAAAAGGGAATTCCGCTGGGTGACGGGACATGGAAGTGCCTCGCCGAAACGGCCGCGCGGCTGGGCGTCGAGCCGCTTCCGGCCTGATGCGTTCCACCATCTGATACACTGATGGCACCCAAAAAGGAGGAATGCTTTTGAAACACTCGTTCTTGATACGGACTGCCGCGCCTGCGCTACTTGCTCTGTTGGCGCTGTTAAGCGGGACGGTCGCCATCGAAGCCGCCGAACCCGACACAAACGCCGCCGCCGCCTATTGTGTGCAAAAGGGCGGGAAAGTGATCGACCGGATTCCTATTTTCGGTACCAACGGTGGGCCATCGAGCTGGCTGGTGCTGACGGGGCCGCGCGGCTTTTGCCAGTTCACGTCGCCGAAAGATGGCTCGCGCATTCACGTGCTGCTGCAGACCCTGTACGCCACCACTCCGACGCTGGCCGCACTGGCCTACTACGCCAAAGTCCAGCCGGGTGAGGGAGGCGGCGGCAATCCGGCTTCCTACTATTGCACGCAACTGGGCGGCTCGGACTCGTTTGGCGGCGTGAACGCCGCGGGCGGCGGCTGGGTGGGGAAAGGCTCTACTGACCAGATACTGCAGGCTTGCATCTTCCCGGATATGTCGTCCATCGATTCGTTCGGCTTGTTCTATAACAGCGGCAGTATCATTCGCGGAATTAATTTAGACACGGTATTGCGGTACGCGCCGCCATCGGGCGAGGCGACGCAGTAATCGACCGGTGGAATGGCGGGTCTGGAGACCCGCCGCAGGACTGGAGTCCTGCCCACGAGGCACGCTAAGATATAGCCAGATATGACTGTCGAGATCGAAGGCGTCACCCTGCACCTGGCGCATCCGGATGAACTGGCTGTCCGCTGGGTAGGGCAGGAAGAACTGATGCGTCAACTGCTGGCTGCGTGGCTGGTAGTGAGCGAGCAGGACATGCCCATGCATCCGCGCCTGCTGGGCAAGCCCGGCGTGGGCAAAACCACGCTGGCTTATGCGGCGGCCAAGCGCATGGGGCGCGAAGTCTACATCCTGCAAGCCACCATGGATACGCGTCCGGAAGACCTGCTGGTTACGCCGGTTATCGAAGGGGAAGGCCGCCTGCGTTATGTGGCTTCGCCGCTGGTGACGGCCATGATCCGCGGCGGCATCGCCATTCTCGACGAAGGCAATCGCATGAGCGAGAAGAGCTGGGCCAGCCTCGCGCCGCTGCTCGATAACCGCCGTTACGTGGAATCCATCGTGGCCGGCATCAAGATCAAGGCGCATGCGCAGTTCCGCATTGTCACCACCATGAACGACGATGCCTCCACGTTTGAGCTGCCCGAGTACATACACTCGCGCCTGCAGCCGCAGATCCTGATCGATTTTCCGGAGCGCGACGAGGAGTATCACATCCTGAAGGAGAACTTGCCCTTCGCCGAGGAGCGCATCCTGACATACGTGACCGAGTTCCTGCAGCAGGCACATGCGGCCGACGAGCGGTACACGGTGCGCGACGGCATCAATATCGGCCGCTTCGCCATCAAGCTGAAGAGCCTGGCCACGCAAAAAACGCACGAAACCGAGGCACTCGAAACGGCCATCCTGGAAACACTCGGAGAAGAAGCGCTGCGCTATGCCCGGGGAAATCGATCTTCCTGATCTGCGCGATCCGGGCAGCTTGCGGCGCGGGCAGTTTACCTACCTGCCCGTCGTGCCGGGGCGGCTGGAGTTTGCCATAGAGGTGCGCCAGGCGATCTTGCGGGACCGGCCGCAGGTGGTCGCACTGGAATTGCCAATCACTCTCGAAGCGCAATTCCTGCGCGCGGTGGCGCGGCTACCGGAGATATCCGCCATCACTCATGCCGATGAAAGCGACCCGGAGCGCGCCATCTATGTGCCGGTCGAGCCGGCCGATCCTTTCGTGGAAGCCATCCGCAGCGGGTTGGAGATTGGCGCCGAAGTTGTGTTCGCCGATCCGGATTCCGGCGAGCGTCCGCACCTGAAGGATGCTTACCCCGACCCGTATGCGGTCCGGCATGTCGGCTACGAAAAGTATGTGGAGGCGTACCGCATTTATCCGCAGGAGCGCTCGGACGAAATCGCCCGGCATGCCGGCGGCCTCGCATGGAAGCTGCAAGGCTCGGATCCGCTGGCGCGTGTGCTGGTGGTGGTGTCGTTGAACCTGCTGGACCCGGTACTGGACGCCATGGACGAGCCGCAGGCGCAGCCCATGTCCCGCCTGCGCCGCGAGGGTGTGCGGGTGCTCAATCCGCATCCCGATTCGCTGGCCGAAATCACCATCGAGTATCCTTACCTGCAATACCGCTACGAGCAGTTTCGCAGCCTGATGACGGACGCTGACCAGATCGACCGGCGGCATGCGCAACTGGCGCTCTTCCGCGATGCGGAGAAGAACTACGAAGTGAGCACAGGCGAGCGTATGGCCCACTGGCAACGCCGGCTGCTGGCGCGTTATGCGCGGAACCTGGCGCTGGCCGATCATGCGCTGATGCCCGGTATCTTCGACCTGACCGTGGCCGCGCGCAGCGTGGTGGACGACAACTACGCGTGGGACGTTTGGGAAACTGCCGGCCGCTATCCGCCGCAACAAACCGCCAGCGATGTAGAAACCGTGCAAATCTCGGGCGAGGAGATGTG
Organism: Bryobacterales bacterium; assembly: GCA_963818855.1. GTDB lineage: Bacteria > Acidobacteriota > Terriglobia > Bryobacterales > Bryobacteraceae > Bog-159. The sequence continues at coordinate 661,263 of CAWFUH010000006.1, forward strand.
GCTCGACACGAAACGCATCAGGCTGCGGCGCAGGCTTCCGAGCGTCAAGCGGCGGCTGCGTCCGGTGGGACTGAAGCCGCGCAAGAAGGAGAAGTTCGCGGGCGAATGGGCCAGCCAGTTGGATGGCAACAGCATCTGTTCCTATCCGCCGGAAGATCTGGTTGTCGAGGATTACGGGCGTTTTCTGAAGAAGAAGGGCAAGAGCATTATTTCGGAAGAGCGCACGCGCACCGAGCCGTTCACGACCTCGCTGCTGGATGGCATAGACCTGCGCGAGACCATCCGCAACTGGCATGAACGCAAGATCTATGTGCGGCAGTTTCAGAAAATCGCCGGCGAGGTGGGATCGGTGATCGTGATCTTCGACGAGGATCGCGACAATCGTTACTATTACACGACGACGTGGCTGGGCGAGCATCAGAACGAATCGGACATGGCGTTCTATGCGACGTTTCCGTTCGACAACTTAGTGGGGCCGGGCATCGGGCGCGGCGAGTACGGCGGTTTCCTGATGAGCCTGCCGGCGCGGCGCATGTTTGATGTGTGGCACGATCCGGATTACGATTTCGCCGAGACCAAGCCGGAGCGCCTGTTGCTGGCCGGCCTCGATTACTCGCTAGAACGGTTCGTGGTGTATGTCGCGGCCAAGCCGCCCCGCACGGTGTTCCGCAACATCGCGGCTCGTTTCGGGCGGACTATTATTTATATACCGATCGGCCAGCTTTCACCGGTGGCGCTGAAGAAGATCCGGGTGGTGCATGTGCTGGATGGGTATGACAAGCGGAAGGCGGCGAAGGAGTATATCTGGTAGCGGGTGGTTAGTCTTTCAGCTTCTTCAGGATGTGCCTGGCCAGATTTTCGGCGATGTCAGTGTGAAAACTCCAGCACCTGGAGATAGTAGGGGCCGGTTAGAGGGATTTCCCGCTCAAACTTCAAGCGGCGATTTAGTGCATCCCTCAGAATGGAACTAACCGCGAGGTTGGCGCCGTAAAGAACCCAGACGCGCGTGCCAGGGGCCATCGTGGCCAGGCGGCTCGCATCGTTCTCAGCTTCCGCCTTCAATAGTGGCAGCCGCTGGCCATCAATTTTGGTATCACCCCAACCCAGATGCACGCTGTTTTCACTCGGGAAACTCATCTCTAAAAACCGCGCTGGGGCCCCCGCGCGCCGAAGATAATAGTCCAGGGTGGCACGGCTCAGACTGGTAAAGACCAGGGCGTCACCGGGCCTGCCAAGTTGCAGCAGGAGCCTGGTGGCGGCTTTGTCAGAGTTGGACTCCGGCAAGCCGCTTTCCGAATTCACATCCCGCTGCCAGATGTGCGCGACGAGTACGGTTGCGAGCGTCAGGTAACAGAATATCGCTAAAGCCGGCCGCGGGGCTGATCGGGAGAGGGCGGCGCCCAGCCACAAGGCCAGCGGCGCCAGCCCGATGATGGTGTAGCGGCCCGGCCAAAAGATGGGCTTGACGGCCGAGATCGCCAGCGGCAGAGCCAGCGACACCCCGAAGCAGGTAATTAGCAGACGCGCCAGTGTCGCATCGGCCGGCTTTTGCCCCCGATGGTAGAAAATAAGGACGCCGCAGCCCGCGTAGAACGCCAGGGCATAGGGTCCCCCATAATAGTCCATGAAGGCGTGCGCCACAAACACTGGCTCGAACCGCGGCATCCAGCCGGTCGCGCCGTTTTGCAGTTGAGCATATAGAGCCGGAGACCATAGAACCAGAAAGGGCAGGTACGATGCTGCACTGGCGGCCAGGAAGGCTCGCAACCGCCTCCGCCGCCAGATTATGACAGTGGCGCATTGCCCGACTAAGACGAAGGCGAACCACAAATGCGTGAGGGCGCCCACCGCGTTCACGGCCACGTACCAGATCCACGGCCGCCGCGAATCGTCTTCCTTTTCGAAAATTCCGCAAAAAAACACCGTCGACAACGCGGACAATAACCCAAGCAAAGTGTACATGCGCACGTTCTGCGCCTGGCGGATTGCCTGGGTGCTCACCAGATAGAAGAACGCCGCATACAGCCCCGTGCGCCTGTCCCGAAATAGGGTACGGCCGCCCCAGTACACGGTGATGGTCCCGGCAAGATAGGCGAGTCCCGATAGCAGCCGCAGGGCGGGCTCGGAATCGCCGAACAGCCTTACCCAGAAATGCAGCAGAACGTAATAAACGGGAAAATTGTTGTCCGCCTTCAACCGCTCGAATATCCCAAGGAAGCTGCCGGACGCGATCGAAACCGAATTCGCTTCATCCAGCCAAAGAGACCGGCCGATACCCACCAGGATGAAGACCAGCATGGCTGCCGCAGCGGATGGAAAAAGAAGCGCCTCCAGCCGATCCGAGACGCTGTCCGGGAGTGAGGAGGCCCGCGCGGTCCGCGAGTTACTGCCGGTCGATAGCATCGAGCTTATTATAGTTTGCGCATCGGCACCACTTTGCGATGAATTCGAGCTTGCTTTAGTGAACTTTCTAAGAACAAAGACGGGTTACGTGCGCCGGCGTTGGGTTCTTGGCCCCGGTGGTCCGGGCAGCCCTTGCCGCTTCAATTTGATCCTGATTCGCTGGAAACTGAGCCACCGGCGACCGATTTTATTGTGGTGCGCTGGCGGCGGCGCCAGAGACGGCGCGCCATCAACACCTTCCTATGGTTAGCTAAAGTCAGTATGCAGGCGAGGCTGACTGAGATTATCATGTGTCATGTGCCTGTTGAACCGGTACGAGAGATGAATTACTGCTAGACTCCGCATCTCAACGAAACCGTCCGCTTTGTGGTAGTGATTTTACCTGCGTTCATGGGGATGGCGTGCTTTAATCAAGTCTTCTGGTTGGCTTTCTTCGAGTGGAGAGTGATGGCGTGAAGACAAATCTGGCAAAGCGGAACGGCATTATCCTGGCCATGCTCGCCGCTTCTGCGGCAGTCTGGGTCACCTATATTCACCTCCGATGCGCCGTCCTGCCCTATGATGACTCCTTCATCTTTTACCGTTTCGTGGACAACTTCGTCGCGGGAAAGGGTCTGATTTACAACCTGGGGGAGCGGGCTTGGGGATATTCCACCGTCACGTATATCTTTTGGCTGTCTGCCTGGCGTTACCTGCTTCCAAGCATTCCGCTGCCGGATATAGCCGTACGCGCCAATGTGTTTCCTTTCGCTGCAGTCTGCCTCGCCGTTTATTTTCTGGTGCTGCGGTATACCTCTAAATACACTGCAGCGCTCGCTGCGGCTGCGCTGATCATGTTTAACGCAGCCTTACTGGGCATTTCGACCGGCGGCATGGAGACTTTTCTGTTTATGGCAATTGCCCTATTCAGTTTACTTGCCGCTGCCCGGCGAGAGCCTCTCGCGGCGGGATTTTTGGCAGGGCTCGCAGTCCTCACCAGGGTAGAGGGCTTGGTGCTGCTCCCAATTCTCTTGATAGTGATTCGTAAGCCTTGGAAAGCCGTACTCAAAACGACGGTCGGGATGGTAAGCCTGCCAGTGGCCTGGCTGGCGTACGCCCATCCATTCTACGGCACCTACTTACCGCATTCGATAATTGCGAAGGCCCGGCCGCTTTACACCCTCGCGCCCATGAATGCATACTCCCGGATAATCGGGTATCTTGGCGAGTTCTTCTCGGCGCCAGGTTCTATCGGTGCAGTATCAGTACTCCTGTTTCTGATAGCGTGCACAATTGCGTGTTTCAGTTCCCGACTGCTTCGCGACCGTGGCGCGTGGACGGTGCCATTGTTGTTTTGGGGGGTTTTTGCTGCGTACTCCTACGGAAATCCGCTACTATTCGAATGGTATTACCCTCCGTTGTTCATACCAGCGTTAGTCACCGCCGTTCTCGGGGTTACAGCGGCTCTTCAGGTGATGTCAGAACATCCTGGATCCCGGCGCCCGCTGCTCTTTAGGACGATCGGTGTTTTTTGCGCTATATGGATCACCGCGGCTACCATACATGGGTGGAACTCGCCACCCAGGTGGTACAGCCCGAACTGGTCCGTTTTCCGCATAGATTCCGAACCCGGCCGCCTTCGGTGCAAAGCCTATAAAGAAGCAGCCCTGTGGCTCAACCGCGTACGTGGTCCGCATGAAACCGTAATGGCTCCTGAAATTGGAGCGCTCGGTTACTATATGAAGGGTAATCTCATTGACGCATGTGGATTGGTCAGTCCAGAGGCAATTCGCTATCTTCCTGCGCCGGCCAGTGAGCGCCTTGGCGGTGAATACGGTTCGATACCACTCGCGTTCGTCCGAGATGTGCAACCAGACTTTATCGTGACCATGCCGACGTTCGCATCGAAGAACGTATTGGACGCGCCGTGGGCCAAATCCACATACCACATCATTCAGGACTTTCGCTTGCCACTCCCGGTATACGGATCCGATCGGGTCATCATCTTGAGACACGGCCCTCGCGGTCCAGTATCCGACTCCTATGGGCAATAGCTTTGGATCGCCAGATGTTCTGATCCCGCGATTTGGTCCGCGAAGTAGCGGCGCCCATAGCTCCGCGATGTAGGCGCTCAGGCGCCCGCCGAGACACCCGGGCAGACGGCTGCCGGTGATGTTCTGCACGGCGGTGAACAGAGGCAGATGAAAGGATGTAGAACGACAGCGGTCCGATTTTTTACAGGGCGCGGGCAACATGCGCAGTCAGTTGTTATACGCGATTTAGATTAGGGTGCTGTCTTTGGTTAGGGCCCTGTCTATGGTTAGTGGGCTATCGAGCCGGGGGCCTGCGCATGCCTGCGGCGTCGCGGGCAGCCTGTTAAACTGAGACCAGAAGGAAAAAGTGGCGCCGCAACCTCAACCCGCACACGCCGAACCGGCTTATAGCGAAGACGGCATAGATCTGACTCTGATCCGATGGATGCTGTCGTTAACACCGGCCGAGCGCCTGGAAGTGTTGCAGGGCTTCGCGGACTCGTTGGCGGAAATTCGTGTCCGGACCGCCGCAGCCTAAGTTCGCCGCAATTCTAAGAGAATTGAGCAATCACGCTGTCGATTTTATCGTGGTCGGCGGAGTGGCGGCGGTGCTGGAGGGCGCGCCCGTTAGCACGTTCGACCTCGACATTTGTACACTCCCGCCAGCCGGAGAATGTGGCTCGCTTACGCGATGCCTTAGAGAGCCTGGACGCGGTTTATCGCAGCCATGGCGAGCAGAGACTCCGCCCGCAGATCTCGCATTTATCTTCCCCCGGCCACCAGCTTTAAGCTCAACGTCGCAACACGACAGCAAGTGGTCCTTTGGACTTTCAGCGGAGCCGACGGCTCGCAGCCTTACGGCGGCCTGTTCAGGGACGCGCAGGGCAACCTTTTTGGCACGACGCAATACGGGGGCACTTTCAATTTGGGAACCGTATTCAGGTTAGCCGCGAGCGGAGGGTTGACGACGCTGCATAGCTTTACCGGTCGCAATGACGGGTCCTATCCGGTGGCAGGGCTGGCCATCAATTCCAAGGGCGAACTGTTTGGCGTGGCTTCGGAGGGCGGGTCTGCCGGTTACGGAACGATATTTTCGATTACGCTCCCGTGAAGGCCTGCAGATGATTCAGTGGGTCATGGCGTAAACGACGTAGTTTACTCCCAGGCGGATGGCGAGGGCGGAGAATTTCTCGGGATAATGCGGTGCGTCGGCCCACTCCCAGGCATCGCCTAAGTCGGAGTTATAAGAGATCGCCACCATGATGCGGCCTTTGTCGTCGTAAATGCCGCGCCAGTGTGCGCCGATGCCGTTGTTCTTGTAACCCAGGCGCAGGTGCGCTTCACCGGGCACCTGGTAACGATCGTCGAGATCGTAGACGGTGTGAAAGATGGCGTCCTTATCGGCGATTTCGACGATGGGGCGGTCGGGGAATACGAGCTTGATGCGTTGTTCGAACATTTCCCACTCGAAATCGCCGTGGAAATCGTCGGCCATGAAGAAGCCGCCGCGCAGAAGGTATTCGCGCATCTCGCGCGCTTGGGTGGCGGTGAGGCCCCACTCGCCGACCTGGACGGCGTAGAGCCAGGGCCAGTCGTAGGCATCGCCCTCGTCGAGGTTGACGGGCTGCTCGACGGAGCGCACGGATATGCGGGTGAGACGACGGAGGGCTAAGGAGAAGTGGCGGTCAGCGCGGGGGTAATCCTGCGTCCAGAGGGAGAGGCCTTCGTGCCAGTCGCCGTCGAAGCGGCCGGCGTAGCCATCATTGGGACCGGGCGGATACATGAGGCGGGCGAAGGCCCATTCGCCGGGCTGGTTCCAATCGGGCGGGGTTTCGAAGTTTTCGTATTCGACGCCGGGGAACTGGCGGAAGGGGCGTTGGAAAGCGTAGAGGGCGGCGAGGGAGGTGAGGGCGAATCCCGTTCCGTATAGCGCCTTGCGGAAACCCATTGGATCACGCCTTGATTTGAGGATAGCATTGGCAAGCGCGGCCGGGATGCTGCGACAATGCTTCGCTTGGCGGCAGGCGGCTCTGGAGACCCGCCGCAGGACTGGAGTCCTGCCCCACGAAAAGGCTTGTTATACTCGCGGGATGAAGCTGTGGGGTGGCAGGTTCGAGACCGGGCCGTCGGAAATTTTCGAGCGGTTTTCCGGATCGCTGGCGTTCGACCGGCGTCTGCTGAGCGCCGATATTCGCGGGTCGCAAGCGTTCGCGGGAGCGCTGGAGCGGGCGGGGATACTCACGGCCGAAGAGAGGGCGGAGATTGTAGAAGCGCTCGATCAGATTCACGAAGAGGCCGCCGAGCCGGAATTTTTCGAAAACGCCGGCGACGAAGATGTACACACGCTGGTGATCCGCAAGCTGAAGGAGCGGGCCGGCGCGGTCGCGGATAAAATCCACACCGGGCGCAGCCGTAACGAGCAGGTCTCGCTCGACCTGCGGATGTGGCTGCGCGGCGAGTGCGACCGTTTGCGCGCGCAACTGGCCGCCTTGATGCGGGCGCTGGTGGACCTGGCGGCGCGCTATCCGGACGCGGTGATTCCGGGCTACACGCACACTCGCCGCGCGCAGGCGGTACTTTGGCCGCACTATCTGCTGGCGTATTTCGAAATGTTCGCACGCGACACGGAGCGGTTGGGCGAGGCCCGCGCGCGCATCAACGTGATGCCGCTGGGCTCGGGCGCGCTGGCGGGCAGCGGGTTCCCGTTCGACCGCGAGCGCATCGCGCGCGACTTGGGATTCGATGCGCTGACCAACAACAGCATGGATGTCTCGGCTGATCGCGATTTTGCGCTGGACTTCCTGTATGCCTGTTCCGTGACGATGCTGCATTTGAGCCGCCTGGCGGAAGATTGGATTTTGTATTCAAGCGAGGAGTTCGGCTGGCTGGAGTTGGGCGACGGCGTGACGAGCGGGTCCAGCCTGATGCCACAGAAGAAAAACCCCGATTCGCTCGAATTGATTCGGGGCAAGAGCGGGCGGGTGCTGGGCAGCCTGCATGCGTTGATGGTGACGATGAAGGGGCTGCCGCTGACCTACAATCGGGACATGCAGGAAGACAAGGAGCCGCTGTTTGACGCGGCGGTGCAGGTGAGCGGGGCGCTCGAGATGGCCTGCGCGGTGGTGGAGTCGGTGCGGCTGAATGCGGCGCGGCCGCAGGCGGCGGTGGAGGAGAGCTGGGTGATCGCAACGGACCTGGCGGAGGCGCTGGCGCGCGCAGGCACGCCGTTTCATCAGGCGCATCAACTGGTGGGCAGGCTGGTGCGGGAAAGCGTGCGCAGCGGACGGAAACCGGCGGATTGGACGGCGGGCGACCTGCACGAGTTCGCACCGGAGTTCACGCCGGAGATGGCGGGCTTGCTGGATGCGCGGCAAGGGATGCGGTCGCGCGAGATCAAAGGCGGCACGGGTCCGGAAAGCGTGGCGCTGGCGCTAAAGGAGGCGCGTGCGCGCCTGGCGCGGATGACCGCATGAGCAAGGCGTATCGGCACGGGCAGATCCTGAAGCTGTTGCGCGGCAAGAAGATTCACACGCAGGATGAGTTGGCGCGGGAGCTGCAGCAGGCGGGCATCGCGGCCACGCAGGTGACGCTCTCGCGCGACATACGCGAGTTGCGGCTGGTGAAGACACGCGAGGGATACAGCGAGATGCTGGGCGACGAGGGCGGTCCATCGTTTGCGTCGCTGGCGGCCGAATTCGTGCAGGACGTGCGCATCGCGCAAAACCTGGTGGTGCTGAAGACTTCGCCGGGGCACGCCAACTCGGTGGCGGTGGCGCTGGACGCGGCGGATTGGCCGGAGGTGGTGGGGACGCTGGCGGGGGACGACACGATTCTGGCGATCGCGCCGGACAGCGCGACGGCGGAGAAGGTGCGGGTGCGGTGCATGGAACTGATCGAAAGAGCGTAACGGTGAACTGGAGCGAGCAGATGTGGACCGGTGCGGAATACGGCTCGAATCGCCCGTCCCGTCGGAATCATGATTCGCTTGCAGGGAACGCCGCAATCGTAACGAAGATCTCGACAGACAAGCGGGGCTAAAGCCCCGCGCCGGCTGAAGCCCGCCCTCCATTGTGTGGAGCGCGGCAACCGATACAATCAATTTAATGACTGATAAGGCGCTGCTCGACCACATCCTGCGCCTGCCGCACTCCAAGGCCAACTTCAAACAACTAGTGCGCGAACTGAGCGCGAAGGGCGCTATGCGGGCGGAACTGGAGCTTTCCGCCGCCAGGCTGCTGGCACGCGGCGACCTGGTGGAACCGCGGCCGGGCCACTACATAGCTACCGCGAGCAGCCGTGAGTATGCCGTGGGCCGCGTGCAGATGCATCGCGACGGATACGGCTTTCTGATCTCTGAGCGGCCAGTGGAGGGCATCGCGGGGGACATCTTCATCCCCGCGGATTCGGCGCGCCAGGCCATGCACGGCGATCGCGTGCTGGTACGCATTGCCCGCATAGAGCCCGGTGGGCGCGCCGATGGCGAGATCGTGAAAGTCCTGAAACGCGCGCACCCCACCGTGGTCGGCGAATTTCGCGTGGGCCGCCGGGGCAACTACGTGGTGCCGCAAGACAACCGCATCCAGCAGTGGATCGATATTCCAGAGGGGATGGAGATGCGGGGGGGCACGCGCCAGATCGACCGCATTGGCGCGGCGCCGCGCGCAGTTTCCGATGCCGCCGATCTGGATGGAATGATCGTCGACGTGGAACTGCTCGAATTTCCAGAGGAAGGCGGACGCTCCGCCGGACGAGTGATCGAGATTCTCGGCCGCCCGGGGGATTTCGGCATCGACGTGGAAATCGTCATTCGCAAGCATCATCTGCCGCACCAGTTTCCGCCCGAAGTGGTGGAGCAGGCCGAACGGGTTCCGGACGCGATCACCGGCGGGGAACTCGCGGGCCGGCAGGATTTTCGCGGGCTGGATATCGTCACCATCGACGGCGAGACCGCGCGCGATTTCGACGACGCCGTGTGGGTGGACCGGCTGCCCAACGGCAATTTCGCTCTGCAGGTCCACATTGCGGATGTCAGCCACTACGTGCGTCCGGAAACGCCCATCGACGTGGAAGCGCGGCTGCGCGGCACCAGCGTGTACTTCCCGGACCGCGCCGTTCCCATGCTGCCCTTCGAACTCTCGACCAACATTTGCTCGCTCAATCCGCAAGTGGACCGGCTGGTGCTTTCCGCGCTGATGGAGTTCGACCATCAGGGCGATTTGGTCAGCCGCCAGTTTACCCGCGGTGTGATCCGCAGCGTCGAACGCATGACCTATACGAATGTGCACCTGCTGCTCGAAGGCGACGCCGCGTTGCGCGAACGCTATAAGCCACTAGTGAGCCGCTTCGAATTGATGCAAGAACTGGCGCTGATCTTGAACCGCAAGCGCGTCCGGCGCGGCTCCATCGATTTCGATTTGCCCGAGCCGCTGATCGAATTCGACGAATTCGGCGAAATGACCGGCGTGATGCGCGCGCCGCGCAACATCGCGAACCGGTTGATTGAAGAATTCATGCTGGCGGCCAACGAGGCCGTGGCCGCGCACCTTTCGGCATCGCTCGAAGCGTCGATTTACCGCATACACGAGCCGCCGGATCCAAAGCGCGTGATGGAATTCGAGGAAGTGGCCACGCACTTCGGTTACTCGCTGGGAGTGGGCGCGATTCCGGTGAAAAGGTTCGGCTACACGGACCACCGGCGGGACGGACGCAAGGTGCGCAAGGAGACAGTGGTGGCGGAGAAATCGGCCGCCATCTCGTCGCGCAATTATCAGAAGCTGGTGGCCAAGATCGAAGGCAAGCCGGAGGAGCGCATATTGAGTTACCTGATGCTGCGCTCGCTGAAACAGGCGCGCTACAGCACGGAGAACGCCGGCCATTTCGCGCTGGCCACGGATTTCTATACGCACTTCACTTCGCCAATTCGGCGCTATCCCGACCTGATCGTGCACCGCCTGCTGAAGGCGGCGCTGGCACAGCAGGACGGTTTGCCCGAACCGGAGCTGCGCACCATCGCTGAAGAGTGTTCCCAATCGGAGCGGCGGGCGGCGGATGCCGAGCGCGAGTTGGTGGAGTGGAAGAAGGTCAAATTCATGGAGGCGCGGCTGGGTGAGGAGTTTGGCGCGCTGGCCATCAGCGCCACCAAATACGGACTCTTTGTGGAACTGGAGGAGATGTTCATTGAGGGGCTCGTGCCGATCGACACGCTGCCGGGCGACCGCTACACCTACCACGAGAATGTGCGCAAGATCGTGGGGCAGCGCACGCGGCGGGAGTTTGCGATCGGCGATCGCGTGCGCGTGGTACTCGACCGGGTGGATGCCGCCGAGCGCAAGCTGCAGTTCTCCATTGTGGAGCCGGAGCGGCATGCCAGGAAGCCGCGCTCGAAGAAACCGCGAACCCGCGCATGACGGATCTGGTGGCGATTCCCGGCGGCGAGTTTCTCATGGGCCAGGCCGATGGACGGGAGGAAGAGCGGCCGTTACATCGCGTTACCGTAGCGGCGTTCCGGCTGAGTCGCTGCCAGGTGACCAACGCCGAATATGATGAATTCCGCCATGCGACCGGACGCATTATTTCGGCGTTTCAAGTGCAGCGGGAATTCGCGGATCCCGCGCAGCCTGTGGTGGGCGTGAGTTGGTTCGATGCCGCGGCGTACTGCGATTGGCTGTCGCGCCGCTGGGGCGAACAGTTTCGCCTGCCTACCGAGGCCGAATGGGAATTCGCGGCGCGCGGGGGACTGGAGCAGCAGCTTTATCCCTGGGGCAACGCGCCGGTCTCGGAGCGGCCCGGATATCACGCGCGGTGGACACATGCGCCCGAGCCAGTTGGTACGGCGGCGCCCAACGGCTTCGGTCTTTACGATATGTGCGAGAACGTGCACGAATGGTGCTCGGACTGGTACGATCCGGGTTACTACGCCGTCTCGCCGGCGGATAATCCGCCCGGGCCGTCCACGGGCAAGCGGCGTGCTTCGCGCGGAGGGGCTTGGCGGCACCATATCAAAATCGCGCGCTGCGCGGCGCGCAGTAGCATTCCGCCGGAATTCTGCTATGCGGATTACGGGTTCCGGGTGGCTTGTTGAGTACTACTGCACGTTCACAGTTACATTATCGAGATACATGTAGACGTAGTCCGAAGAATAGCCATTTCCGTGGACGGCGAAATACACGCGAACGGTCTGTCCCTTGTAGCTGGTCAGATCGTACGTGACCTGCGTCCAACTCATGGAGTTACTCGCAACCTTAAGAGCCGTCGCCAGAGTGGTACCCGCGGTGTTCTGGATCAGGGCTTCCTGATACGCGTAACTAATCGTGTCGTCGGTCCCCGGCCAATACCAGAAGGTGAGCGTTGCCTTATTCGCCGTGCTCGGAATCGAGACGGCTTGATATATACTGCTGTTTCCATCGACCTCCGGCTTAGTGGTCTTACCCAGCAAGGCGCTATAGGCGCCGGAGTAAACTTTCGCCTTGCTCACCGTTGGCACCACTGCTCCCGCCACTGTCCAGCCGGTGAAGCTGCCGGTCTCGAAACCGCCATTCTGAATCAAATTCGTGGTGGGGCTGGTGACCGTAAGACTGACCGTGGCGGCGTTCGTCTGGCCCCCACCTGTGCCGGTCACGGTGATTGAGTAGGTTCCCGCGGCCGCCGTGGATCCAACTGTAAGGGTCAGGGTGGAGGTTCCCGATCCGGGAGCGGCAATCGTTGCCGGATTAAATGCTGCCGTCACACCGGATGGCTGGCCGGTGGCGGTCAGCGCAACGGCATCGTCGAAGCCCCCGGTTACGGCCGTCGTAATCGTAGACGTGCCAGTGCCGCCCTCGACCACAGTTACCGAGGCGGGCGACGCGGTGACCGTGAAGCCGGTGCTGGTCACTGTTAAGATTGACGGTGGCCGTCTGCGTTAATCCGCCACCCGTGCCGGTGATCGTAATCGGATACGTGCCGCCCGCAGGACTGCTTCCCGCCGTGAATGTCAGGGTAGAAGACCCCGAACCGGGCGCCGCGATGCCCGCCGGATTGAAACCGCCAGTGACTCCCGAAGGCAGGCCGCTCGAAGACAATGAGATCGCGGAATTGAAGGTTCCGGAGATGGCCGACGTGATAGTGGACTGTGCCGAACCCTCGGGCGCTACGGTTAACGCGGTGGGCTTAGCTGACAACGAAAAACCCGGCGCGCCGCTCGAAGTGATAGTGAGACTGGCGCCTCCGGTGGATGTCACGCCGCCGCCGCTACCGGTGATGGTGAAGGAGTAGGTGCCCGCCGTGGCGCTGCCGCCTACCGTGAGCGTCAGAGTAGAAGATCCCGATCCCGGCGCGGCGATGCTGGACGGATTGAAGCTCGCGGTGACACCCGCCGGCAAGCCGCTGGCCGAAAGCGAAATCGCAGAGCTGAACCCGTCGAAAACCCTGACCGTGACAGTGGCTGTGCCGGAGCTTCCGGCGTTCACCGTGAGCGAATCGGGGCTGGCTTCGGTCGAGAAGTTACCCTTGCTGCCGGACCAGGTTGTGCCGCCCGTAAAGTCGCCGGTCAGTGTGCTGTAGATCGAGGACATGATCGCTGCGTTCGAAGTAATCAACCCCAGTTCGCGATTCTCTGTCAGCGAGGCGCTCGAAAAGTTCTCCGAACCGATGAACACCTGGGCATCCGGACTGCTATAGTCCGCCAGAACGACCTTTGCGTGGATGTATAGGGAGGCCGTCTCCGCATAAGTGGAAACCTCACCCCCGGCCGCCACGATCTGCTTGAACTCGCTCGCGTACTCGTTGTCGTCGTTGGTCATGGCGATTTGCACCAGCACGCCGCGGGAAGCCGCACTCACTAACGCGCTGACCACGTTTGTGTCGCTCATCTCTTCGTTTTCGACCAACAGGCTGTGCTGCGCGGAGTTGATCAGTCCGAGCAGGGCGCTTTGCGAATTCGTGGGGCTCCATACCAGATCGTCGCCGTCCGGAGGTGTAACGGCCGAGTTCTGAAAGTCGGCATTGAATGTTTGTTCGATGGCGGCTACGTCGTTCGGATCGTTATCGATCACCGCGAAATCCCGGCTGGTGGAATAGTATTGCGAAGTCAGGTTGAGGGTCATGATGGCGGAGGTGGCGCCATCCACGGTTATCGTTTTCTGGTGCGTGGCGGCATAGGTGGGGTTCGCCCAGTGCACCTGTACGCCGTTTTTCGACAGGTAATTATAAGCGGTGGTATTGCTGCTTTTTTCCAGGTTCTGATCGAGGATCACGCGCACGGTCACGCCGGCGGCGGCGGCTTGCGCCAGCAGTTGCTCGCCGGTTGTATCGGTGAACTCGTACATCGTCATGTCGATGGTTTTCTTGGCCGAGGAGATGAAATTGTAAATCGGCGTGATGCCCTGGCCGGGCTCGGTTACCAGGGTGTAACTGTTGGAAGCGGCCGCCGCGGCAGTTTCGAGCAAGAGCACGGCGGCGATGGCGATGAGACAGCGGAGACGAGATGGCACCGTGACGATGGTAACGCCTGTTAGTCGGCGCAGCAACCAGTTGAGTGAGTGGAAACCGACAGTATTCGTACTCAATCGGACGCGAAAATCGGCTTACACGCCCTTCGCAGGCTGAGAGCCGCAACCAAGCGCAACCAAGAAGGTTCGGTGCGGCGGGGCTGAAGCCCCGCGCCGGCTAAAGCCATTAATGCCACTTAGTTTTCGCGCGACCGAACACCTGCATAAATTGTGGGGCAGGACTCCAGTCCTGCGGCCGACGTCCACGTCGGCCGTGGCGGGTCCTGGAGGACCCGCGCAGACCTGGAGGTCTGCCCCACCAATTATGCGGCATTCCCAATATTGGGAAAACGACGTGGCATTGTGGCTAAAGCCCGCCCTCCAGCCGGCGGCGCGCGGATTGCCATCGCGTAGCGGGTCTTTTACGATGATCTGTATGACCGCTTCAAATCACGTCGAGACGCGCGAGTTGGGAACGACCGGGCTCAAAGTGTTTCCCATAGCGCTGGGCTGCATGGGGATGTCCGGTATGTACGGGGCGGCCGACGAGAGCGAGAGCATCGCCACCATTCATGCGGCCCTCGATCGGGGCGTAACGCTGCTCGATACGGGCGATTTTTATGGCTCGGGCGACAATGAAATGCTCATCGGACGCGCGCTAAAAGGGCGGCGCGACCATGTCCTGCTCTCGGTGAAGTTCGGCGCGCTGCGGTCGCCCGATGGAGCATGGGGCGGCTTCGATGGACGTCCGGCAGCGGTCAAGAACTTCGCGGCATACAGCTTGAAGCGGCTTGGCGTGGACCACATCGACATCTACCGGCCAGCGCGGCTCGATGCCGGCGTCCCGGTCGAGGACACCATCGGCGCGATTGCCGATCTCATCCGCGCCGGCTACGTGCGCTACGCGGGATTGTCGGAAGTAGGCGCCCAGACCATCCGGCGCGCGCACGCGGTCAGCCCGATCAGCGATCTGCAGATCGAGTACGCGGTAATCAGCCGCGGCCCGGAAGCGCGCATTTTTCCGGTGCTGGAGGAACTCGGCATTGGCGTGACCGCATATGGCGTGCTTTCGCGCGGACTGCTCAGTGGCTCCCGGCCCGCGGGGCGGCAGGATATTCGCGCACATTTCCCCCGCTTTGCCGGCGAGAATCTGCGGCAGAACGAAATGGTGGTCGAGGAACTGGGGAGACTGGCCGCGGAGAAGCGCATTACGCCGGTGCAACTGGCGATCGCCTGGGTGCTGGCGAAAGGACGGCGCATCGTGCCGGTGATCGGCGCGCGCACCCGCCAGCAGTTCGACGAATCGCTGGCGGCGTTACAGGTGCAGCTGTCTGCTGCCGAACTGGCGCGCATCGAGGAGAGCATAGCTCCGCAGGCCATCGCGGGAACGCGTTACGACGAAGGTCAGATGCGGGCGCTGGACAGCGAGCGATAGGACGGAGAGGCCGGCGTGGACGCGGGCCGCAGGACTGGAGTCCTGTCCTGCGCCGGAGGTATAATCGCTCCATGAAAAGAGTGGCCGGATTACTCGCGCTGTGCTCCTCCCTGGCGTTCGCCGAAACCTGGAACGGCACGCTGGTGGATGTAATGTGCAAGGACCAGGACCTGGCGAATCACACCACCAAGTGCGCCATCAAGTGCGCGAAAAGCGGCTATGGGCTGGTGTTGGGGGACGGCAAGTTCGTGAAGTTCGACGAAGCCGGCAACGCCAAAGCCCTGGCTGCCCTGAAGGCTACCGGCAAAGAAAAAGACCTGAAAGCCAAGGTCACCGGCACCCTGGATGGCGAAAACGTTCAGGTGGAAACGGTGGAACTGGAATAGCGCTTGCGCACCTCGACCCAGGCGGGAAAGACCTCCGGGTTTTCCAGCCAAACCAGCATCCACTGCGCCATCTCCTCTTTCTGCGCTCTCTTTTCGGGCGAGGTCTTTGGATTGCGTGCCGCAAATCGTGCGCGGTCCTTAGCGGCGATCACCTGCCGCCGGCAATAGCGCGCGCGCTGCCGGTCCCCGATTTGCATGGCGTCCGTATAAATCGCCAGCATCTCGCGCAGGTCGTGCTCGAGGTCCGCAAATGATTTCTGCCGGATGCCCGCATAAGGTTGTGCGAACGGCAATCCTGTCTCACGCAGCAGATCGCGCAGGTAACTCTCCGAGACCGGCGCCAGCGCGCGCAACGCGGCGTGCCATTCCGCTTCGCCGATGGCGCTGATCGGGCCGACGGCCAGAAACTCGCGCAGGGCCTGTTTGCGCGACCGGCGTTCAGGCATGGCTTTCGGCAGTGGGTGCGGTGTGATCCCCGGCCAGCCGGGCACGGTACTGGGGAAAGCGGCCCAGCAGTCCACCGTAGAGGACGTGGCCCACCAACATGGGGGCGCTATGGGTATACAGTGGAATCAGCGGGTTAATATCGTGCCATAGAACGGAGAACGACAGGAGATACCAGACGAGACCCACCAGCATTCCGATGAGGGTGAGGCGGAGGCCGGTGTCACGGCTGGCAAGGGTAAGACCGAATAGCGCACCGATGGTTCCGTAGACCACCAGATAGAGCGCGATTCCCGCTAGAGTCCGGAACGTGAAGTCCGGGCGCAGTGCAGTTTCGCCATAGAAAGTCGTAGCCATGACGTTAGCGGTAGTCCAGATGGAACGGCGGTACCAAGCCGAGGCGAGAGCTAGCCATCCAAGCAGAACCAGAACCGCGATGATGCCCGCTTCCAGGCCCGCCAGCAGACCGCCGGCGTTGGTTTTAATGTCAGGGTTCTCACCATCGCCCATGAAATCAGCCTATACTGTCCTATTGGCAAAGGCAAAACGTCAGCGAAAATGAAACGCCGTGTAGTGGTCACCGGAATCGGGGCGGTGAGCCCCAATGGAATTGGCAGGGAGGCTTTTTGGGAGGCCACCCGGAACGGAGTCAGCGGTGTGCGCCGCATCAGCCGGTTCGATCCCTGCGCCTACCCGGTGCAGGTGGCCGGAGAGGTGGTGGGCTTCGATGAACTCCAGTATGTCGATCCTAAAGATCGCCAGCATGTCTCGCGCGTGGTGCCGTTAGGCGCCGCCGCGGTGCGCGAGGCGCTGGAGGACGCCGGGGTGGATTCCGGGTCGATGACCCGCGAGGAACTGCGCCATATAGGAGTGATCGTGGGGTCGGGCGGCGGCAGCCAGGAGTTCACCGAGGAGCAGTACCGCCTGTACTATTCCGGCAAACAGAAGCTGTGCAGCGTGTACACCATTCCCACTTCGACCATCGGCACGCTGGCCAGCGAGATCTCGATGCGCTTCGGCTTTCGCGGCCTAAGCCACATTATCTCGACGGGATGCACCTCCTCGACCGACGCCATCGGCTACGCTTACCGCAATATTCAGGCGGGCGTGCTGGACATGATGGTGGCGGGGGGCGTGGATGCGCCGATTGCGCCGCTGATCCTGCGCGGGTTCATTATGATGCGCATCATGAGCACACGTTGGAATGCGCAACCGGAGCGCGCGTCGCGGCCTTTTTCTCGAGACCGCGACGGGTTCGTGATCGCCGAGGGCGCCTGGTTCTTCGTGATGGAGGACTACGAGCGGGCGCGGGCGCGTGGCGCGCATATCTACGGCGAAATAGCGGGATATGGGTCCACTTGCGAAGCCTATCATCGCGTGCGTTTGGAAGAGTGCGGCGAGGAACCGGCGCGCACCATGACGATGGCCATGGAAGAAGGCGGCATCGGGCCGGGCGATGTGCAGTATGTGAACTACCATGGCACGGGCACGGAGTTGAACGACCGCATCGAGACGCGCGCCATGAAGCTGGCTTTCAACGGGCACGCTTATAAGCTGCCGGGTTCGGCGCTGAAGAGCCTGATTGGGCATCCACAGGGCGCATGCGGAGCGGCCGGGATCGCGGCCACATTGCTGGCTATGCGGGACGGCGTGGTGCATCCGACGATCAACGTGCAGGAGCCGGATCCGCAGTGCGATTTGGACTACATTCCGGAAGTCGGGCGGCGCATTGATATCGAGCACGCCGTGTCGAATTGCATTGCGTTTGGGAGCAAGAATTCGGCGCTGCTGCTGCGGCGGCTGTAGTGGCCGGGGAATCAGTCGTAGCGTAGGGCGGTCATGGGATCGACGCGCGCGGCGCGGCGGGCGGGAGCCAGGCTGGCGGCCAAGGCGGCTGCGGACATCAGTACGGCCACTGCGGCGAAGGTCACTGGATCGCGCGGCTGCACGTGAAAGAGCCTGCCGGCGAGCAGTCGCGTCAATGCCCATGCCGCACCCAGGCCGATGACGGCGCCCAATGCAGTCAACCGGGTGGCGTGCGCCAGCACCAGGCGCGACACCTGGCCGGGTTGGGCGCCCATGGCCATGCGAATGCCGAATTCGCGCTTGCGCTGCGCCACCATGTAGGCCATCACTCCGGCGACGCCCACCAGGGCCAGCGTGAGAGCCAACGCGCTGAACAGCCCCAGCAGGAATGCGGCGAATTTCCGGCGCGATACCGAAGCCGATATCGCATCGGTCATGGGCGCCATGCGCGCGACGGGCTGCCCCTTGTCGAGGCTTCGGATCTCGCCCGCCACGGCATGCAGCAGAGTCGCCGGGTCGCGGCGCGTGCGCACCACCAGGGTCATGAAGTTCACAGGCATTTGGGCGGCCGGCACATAGACCTCCTCCATGGCCGGATCGTCCAAACCGGACTGCTTGATGTCGGCGACCACGCCCACGATTTCCAGCATCTCGCTGGAGGCGTAGGTCACATCGACGCGCTGCCCCACCGCAGCGCCATGCGGAGACAGGCGCCGGGCCATGGTCTGATTGACAATCGCCACGTGCCCGGAACGGCCGTCGTCTTGTGCGGTGAAGAGCCGGCCGGCGATCAATTCTGCGCGCATGGTGGCGAAGTAGCCCGGCAGCACCATGTTCAGCGCGGTCCACGGGCGCTGCATTACGGGCGGAGCGGCGCGGCCCGCCGGCGCATAGGGCGACGTCCAGCACGTCCCTCCGAGCGGCGGGCACATGGCGGCGCTGGCCGAGTCGACGCCGGGCAGGCGCGCGATGCGATCGGCGGCTTGTTCGAAGAAGCGCAGGTGCTCGGCCATAGGCACGGCCCCTGAGTGCACGATGTCGAGGGCCAGCAGATGGTCCGCGGCGAAGCCCGGGTTTACGTCCAGCACCGCGGTGAGACTGCGCAGCAACAGCGCGGCGCCTACCGTAAGAACGATGGCCGTAGCGATCTCGGCCACGAATAAGGCGTCGCGCAGGCGACCACCCGGTTTGCCGCCGCTGTTGCCCGCGCCGCCCTCCTTGAGCGACAGGCTCAGTGTGGCACGCCCGGATTGGAGCATGGGCAAGAGTCCGAACAACGCGGCGGCTGCCAGGCAGACGGCCAGCGTGAACCATAGCACGCGCGGATCGACGCCGGCGGCGCGGAGTCCGGGTATCTCGGCCGGATAGAGGGCCACTAACCAAGGCAGGCACCAACGGGCGAGTAACAGGCCGGCGGCGCCGCCCGCCAGCGCGAGCAAAACGCTTTCGACGAAGACCTGGCGGACCACGCGGCCGCGGCTGGCGCCGATGGCCCTGCGGATGGCGAACTCGCGCTGGCGGCCCGCCGCGCGCGCCAGCATCAGATGCGCCACATTGGCGCAGGCGATCAACAGCACGAACGCCACGGCCCCTAGCAGCAGCAACAACTCCCCACGAAAATGGCCGATGAGGCGGTCGGCGATGGGGACCAGTTCCGCGCTCTCATGGCGATTGGACTCCGGATAGGCGCGCGCGAGGCGATCCATGATGGTACGCATGTCTGCACGCGCCCTGGCGAGCGTGGTGTCCGGCTGCAGGGCAGCCAGCGCGATCAGGCCGGGATGGTTGCCGCGATCGGTGAACCCGGCTCGCCCGCCCGCGGCCCGATGGGCAGGTAAACGTCGAAGTCGAAGGGCTGGAACTGGAATTCAGGCGCGAGCACGCCCGCGACTGTGGCGCCGCCGTTCAGGTTGATCTGCCTGCCAACGATTTGCGGATCGGCCTTCAGCTGGTTGCGCCAGAAGCGATAGCTGAGCACTGCCACCGGCGCGGCGCCGGGCTGGTCGTCCGGTGTGCCGAAGAGCCGGCCAAGCATCGGCTGCGCACCCAGCAACGGGAAGAACGAAGCGGAGACCCACCCGGCGGGCACCGATTGGGCGCCCTCCGGGGCGGCAAAAACAGCACGATTGGACTGGAAGACGGCCATCTCCGTGAAGACATGGTTCTGCGCGCGCCAGTCCTCGAAGTCGGGCCACGATACATTCAGGTGCGGCGCATTGGGCAGCGATTCGTTGATGAATAGCAGGCGGCCGGCATTGGGATACGGCAGGCCTTTCAGAAGTACGGCATCCACCACCGAGTAAATGGCACTGTTGGCGCCGATGCCCAGCGCGAGTGTAGCTACGGCCGCGATCGTAAAGCCGGGGGATTTCGCGAGCATCCGCAGGCCGAAACGCAGATCTTGCCAGAGAGCTGTCATGAAGGAGTCTCCGTTATATGAGGTGTTGTGCGAGGAATACCGCGCGCCCCCATGCGTGCCTCCATACGAGGGCGACAAATGTTCCAGGAGGGCACTGCGCAGCAGGTCTGCGATGGAGCGCACAGCCGGCCGCCAGCCGCGACGGTCGCGCCAACGGTCCTCGAAGGTGGCGAGCAGGTCGGCGCCGTGATGGTTCTGGAAGGCTGTTGGAAAGAGGCGCAGAAGCGCGGCGATCAGGGCTCGCATTCAGGCCTCGCGGCGGGGCAACAGCTTGCGCGCACGCAAGCGGCCGACCACGCCCGCCAACCGCTCGGCTTCGGCGGATACCACGCGGCGGCCCAGACGGGTCAGGCTATAGTTCCGGCGGCGGCCGTCGAGATCCGCCTCCTGCAGCAATCCGCCGGCCAGCAGCCGCGCCAGGATGCGGTACAGAGTGCCCACCTCCAGGCGCACGCGGCCTTCGGACTCGCGTTCGACCTCTTTCATGATTTCGTAGCCGTGGCGGGGGCCGTCCAGAAGGGCTAGCAGGATGTGAAAATCAGCGGGCTTGAGCGGGTCGTGCATACCAGTAATTCGAATATATGCATTTTACTGGTATCAGCGCTGTTTGTGCAAGTGGGGGAGCTGGGAGCCTAGCCCTCGGGGTAAGGGTAGGGGTAGCGGCCGTAGCGTTTGTACAAAAACCAATTCTCCGCGCAGTTGATGAGTACTCCGGTTAGTTTGCCGGTGGCGCTCACTTTCTGCAATGCCGCCAGGCATAAGCTGCGGTCGGAATGGTTTGGCCGCACTACGAATATCACTCCATCCGCGACCGCCTGCACCAGGTCGTAGTCGGTAACGGCGGCGATGGGCGGCGTGTCGATCAGCACGAACCGGAAGCTGTTCTTCACCGTAGCGCAGAGCTGATGCCAGCGCGCCGAATCTAGCAACTCAGCCGGATTGCGCCTGGCCGTTCCGGCGGCCAGTACGTAGAGATTGGGGAATTGTGCGGTGCGCACGATGGCGTCCTCCAGGTGGCAGTCGCCGTCGAGCACATCGGCCAGGCCCGGAGCCGGTGGCAGTCCCAGGGCCGGCGCGAGGCTCGGATGGCGCAAATCCGCATCCACCAGCAGCACCGTGGTTTCTCCTTTGATGGCCAGCGCGCCGGCAGTGTTCACCGTGGAAACGGTCTTGCCATCGCCTGCGCCGGAACTGGAGACCACCAGCACGCGCGGCGCGTCAGGGTTTTGCAGGAGGTTAGTCCGTACCGCCCGGTATTGTTCGCCGGCGCACGGGCTGCTGCCATCGTAGGGAAGCAGCGGGGACGATTCGGTGAGTTGCATCGGTAGGATGCGGATGCGGCTCTCCACATCCGGCGCGCGCTGCGGTGGCGGCGCAGGTTCGTGGATCAGCCCGGCTTTGATATCGAGAGCCTGGAAGATGGTGCTCATGCTCTTCTCCGGTTCGCGGGTGGTCCCGGCCGCAGGCGTTGAATGTCTCCCCGCGGCGCGTCATCATGCCTGGCGAGTTCGCGCGGCAAACGTAATACCTCAACCGGCGGCGGCATCGGCGCTGCGGGCGCCGCTGGCGGCGGCTCCGTCAATTCCAGGACACCCAAAGCCTCGCGCACCGTTTCCGGTCCGATGGATGCCTGCTCCGCACTGTACGCCCGCAGCAGCGCGATGTCGCAAATGGCGTTCGTCACGCGCGGAATGCCGCGGGACCAATGCGCCACCAGTTCCACGGCTTCCGCATTGAACGGGAAGTTGCCGTTGCCGCCGCCCTGATGCCAGCGGTGGCGCATATACTGCTCCACTTCGGGCGGCCGCAGCGGCACGATATCCAGGCGTACCGATACGCGCTGCCGCAACTGGCGCAGATCGTCGCGCCGCATCAGGTCGCGCAGTTCGTTCTGCCCGGCCAGCACTACCTGCAGCAGCTTGCGCTCAGCGGTCTCGAAATTCATGAGCAGGCGGACTTCCTCCAACAGCTCCGCGGACAGCTTGTGAGCTTCGTCCACCAGCAGCACCGGAGTCGTGCCTTCCGCGTTCGCGTCCATCAGAAACTCCCATAACTGCAGGAGCCGCTGCGCCTGGCTGACTCCGGTGACGGGCAGCCCGAAGCCGATCAGAATGAGCTCGAAGAAATCGGCTGCCGGAACGTTGGTGCTGAACACGGAGCAAAACCGGACCTTGCCGGCGGGCACCGACTGGATTAACTTCCGCAGGAGCGTGGTCTTTCCGGTGCCCACCTCGCCGGTCAACACGGCCGTTCCGCGGCGGCCGAGCACGGTGAAAATCAAGCCCGCCAGCGCTTCCCGATGCGTGGGCGCCAAAAACAGGAACTCCGGGTCCGGAGTCATCGAGAAGGGCGGCTTCGAGAGATGGAAGAATTCCTCGTACATAGGCAACCGCTACAAACCGCGCGTTTCGGCCGCGGGAATAATGGCCGTGATGCGGCCCAGGATGGGGATCTCCGGCGGCAGTTCCCATTCACCCAGGAGTACATTGCGCTGCATCTCGCGCGCCATGCCCGCGACGACAGCAATCGCCAGGCTGAGCATCGCAGCAAGACTTAGCCAGGCGAGACGATCTGGCGAAAACGGCTTGCTGGGCGGCTGGGCCGGATCGATCATGGTAAACCGTTCGCCTTGCTGGCGGTGTTCCAGGGCAGTGGCCATATTCGCCGCGATGCGCTTATCGAGCAGGGATTTGTAATTAGCTTTGGCGATTTCGTAATCGCGGGAGAGCGCGGTCAGTTCGTGTTCGCGCACGGGAAGCGCATCCATGCGACTTTCGAGCGCCGCGATGGTCTTGAGGATGTTTTTGCGCGCGGCGGTCCGCAGGTCCAGTTCATGACTCGCCAGGCCGTGTTCGGTACGCAGGCTGGCGATGCGCTCGCGCTGCTGCAACAGATCGCCGAGCACCGGCTCCGGCGCGGGTGCCGCGGGATTGTCCTGGCGGGTGGCTGCCTCAGCCTGGCGCGCCTGGCCCAACAGTTTCTCGAGACGCTGCACATCCGGGTGTTGTGCGGTGTATCGCAAGCGCAGGGCATCGAGTTGCGCCTGCAGCGCGGCCGAACTGGAGGTGGCACCGGCGGCTGGTGCGACCGGCGACGGGCTGCGGGCAGCCGCGCGCTCCAACACCTGGGCGGTGGATTCGGCCATGCTCAGCGAGGTGGACAGCATCGTTTTCGATTGTTCTGCCTGGGCGATGGCATCCTGATTCGATTGCAACTCGACTTGGGCGCGCGACAGGGCACCGGCCAGGGAGCTTTCCTGCTCCGGCAATTCGCCCTTGTGTTTCAGCTTGTACTCTTCGACTTGCCCTTCCAGTGCGCTCAGCGCCTTCTTAGCTTCTTGCAGCTGGTCTTCGATGAACTCGGATGTCCCTTCGGCGTGGTTCTCGCGCGTGCGCAGGTTTTCCTCGATGAAAAGATTGCCAATCTGGTTAGCCACTTCCGCTACCGTGAACGGATCGCGGCCCTGATACGAGATGCGGAAGGCGCCGGGACGCTCCTGACTCCAGCCGCGCTCCAGCACAATCTTAATATCTTTGCGCATAGTTTCGATGATCTCTTCCTGCGGCAGGCGCGCACGTTCCCGCTCGTAAAGATGGTACGCATCGATGATTTTCTGCAGGTGATCGGTCGCCAGGATCTGCTGTGAAATCGTGGCCAGCCTGTCCTGCACGTCCGCATTCGCCGTCGAAGCCACGTATCGCTCCGGGATTTTTTGGCCATCCACCAGGATGACGGCTTCTGCTCTGTACTCTGGGGGAATCATGTAGACGGCGGCGCCCGAGAGCAGGCATAGGAAGATCCAGATCAGGC
Organism: Bryobacterales bacterium; assembly: GCA_963818855.1. GTDB lineage: Bacteria > Acidobacteriota > Terriglobia > Bryobacterales > Bryobacteraceae > Bog-159. Next base: position 685,445 of record CAWFUH010000006.1, read on the forward strand.
CGATCAGGGTCTTGGATTTCCAGAGCGTGCGCGCCAGGGAGAGGGGCGAGATCTCGGGGTGCACACTCGTACCCACACTCGTACCCAGGCCCAGGGGAAACATGACGCCTTCGTCGACAGCACGGCTCCGGCCAAACCCAGGGCTCTCCGATCCTCTGGATTTGAGACGGGTGGCGCGGGTCAACTGCGCTCCGCGAGGGCGATTGTTGGGAATTAGTCCGAAATCTTGGGATTTGTATTAGAGGTTACACGCCCCACAAGTCGCCGTCTCCCGCTCCCACCAGCACCGGCTCCGGTTCGGCGGCCTCGGCAGGTGCGAGATCGTAAGCGGGCAGCAGCCAGTGGCGATAGTTCGCCAGACGATTCCGGCTGGCCTCCATGTACAGGAAGCGCAGTTCGGCTGCGACCGGACCGATAGCGCCTGAGCCTACCGGGCGATGGTCCACCTGCGTGACCGGCGCCACCTCCACCGCGGTGCCCGTGAAAAAGATCTCGTCGGCCAGGTACAGCTCGCTGCGATCCACCGGACGCTCCACGATGTCGAGATGCAGTTCGTTCCGGGCCAGTTCGATCACGCAATTGCGGGTGATGCCTTCGAGGATGTTCTCGCTGCCGGCCGGGGTGACCAGCTTCCCGCCGCGCACCAGGAAAATGTTGCAAGTGGCGCCTTCGGCTACGTGCCCTTCTTCAGTGAGGAAAATCGCTTCGTCGAAGCCGTTGCGCCGCGCTTCATCTCCCGCCAGGGCGCTATTCACGTACGATCCGCAGATCTTTGCGCGTCCGGGAATGGCGTTATCTTCGATGCGCCGCCAGGAAACCACGCCGGCATGCAGGCCGTTTTTGCTATCCAGATAATCGCCGAACGGGACTGCAATCACCGAGAAAGCATCGAAGTCATCGGGATTCACGCCGATGCGTTCGGCGGACTTATAAGCCAACGGCCGCACATAGATGTGCGAGCGAAAGTGATTCCGGCGGACCAGTTCCGTGGCGATGCCGCACAGCTCGGAAGCGTCCGGCGGGATGGCAATGCGCAGAATGCTGGAATTGGCCTTCCAGCGGCGGAAGTGCTCCATGGGACGCATCAGGTAGATCTGCTCCTGGCGCTCGTCCCAATAGCCGCGAATGCCGTCGAATACGCCGGTGCCGTAATGCAACGCGTGCGTCAGGATGCTGACGCGTGCATCGCGCAGCGGAACGTATTGATTATCGAAATAGACGATGACGTGGGAATGATCTTCAGTTTTCATGACGGATTTCCTTGCGGGCTTCCTGGCGGCCGCGCGCCATCGCAGCCAGATCGATCTCCATCCAGCGCGGGCTCTTCACCAGCTTGCCCAGCGCCGTGATGACCTGTTCCTCCGTGAGCATTTCGGTGGCTTCGAGCAGCGCACCCAACATGACGATGTTGGCGGCTTTCGCGGCGCCCAACTCGTCGCCCAGATGCGTGAATGGCAACGCCACGGTGTGGACGTCGGCCCGCGCACAGTCGCCGGGAAGGGCGGTTCCGTTATAGATGACCCAGCCGCCCGGCTGCACCGTCGCGATAAATTTGCGGAGCGAAGGCTCGTTCATTGCCAGCAGGACGTTGGGCACCGAGACCAGCGGCGAATCGATGGGACGCGATGACAGCCGTACGTGGCAATTGGACGTGCCCGAGCGCATCTCCGGCCCGTAGGATGGGAGCCAGGAGACTTCCAGGCCGGCGGCCAATCCGGCCTCGGCCAGAACTTCGCCGAGGAGGAGCACGCCTTGGCCGCCGAAGCCGGCAATTTTAAGGCGCGCGTCCGTTGCCTCGCGACGGATGCGCGCCGTGGCTGGTGGCTGGTGGTTCGTGGCTGGTGTTTTGTCTTCTACTTCGGTCAGGCCTAGGATTTGCGGAATTTCGGATAATGGGGGCGGTGCCACACGGCTTGGCCGGGCTTGGGCTTCTTTGGTTCGATCTCGGAAGACTCCCAGCGGGAAGGTTTTGGGTAGTTCTTCCAGCACGCGACGTTGGGCTTCCAGCGGGTCCAGCTTCCAGATGGTTGGGCACGGGGAGAGCACTTCGACCAGCGAGAAGCCTAGCCCTCGGACTTGGTTTTCGATCGCCCGACGGATCGCACGACCGGTATTCATTACCTGTTTGTTATTGCCCAGTGCCACACGTTCGATGTAGACCGGCGCTTCGAGCGACGCCAGCAGTTCGCTCACGCGCATGGGATAACCTTCGTTCCATGGGGTGCGGCCGAATGGAGACGTGGTGGTCTTCACTCCCAGCGGGGTGGTGGGCGCCATCTGCCCGCCGGTCATGCCGTAGATCGCGTTGTTGACGAAAATCACGCTGATGGGCTCGCCGCGATTGGCAGCGTGTACGATTTCCGCGCAGCCTATGGCGGCCAGGTCGCCATCGCCCTGGTAGCTCAGCACCACGGATTGCGGGCAACTGCGTTTCACCGCGGTAGCTACGGCCGGCGCGCGTCCATGCGCTACCTGAATGTTGCCGACATCGAAATAGTAGTAGGCGAAAACCGAGCAGCCTACCGGGCTGATCAGGATAGTGCGGTCCTGTATGCCCAGTTCGTCGATGGCGCGCGCGATCAGCTTGTGCACCACGCCGTGCCCGCAGCCGGGGCAGTAGTGCGTCTGATGCTGCAGTTCCGCTTTGCGCTCGTAGATTGGATAGAAGGAGCGCGCTTTCTGGTGGGTGACCGCGTAGCTAGACATGGGTGGGAACCTCCTCGGTGGGAACCTCGTTGGTTCCGTGGCTGGTGGCTGGTGTTTGGTGGCTGGTGGTTGTGTCCAAGACATCCAGCACTTCCTCGGCAGTTGGGACATTGCCTCCGGCTCGGCCATAGAACTCTACCGGCTTGCGGCCTTCCAGCGCCAGACGGACATCTTCCACTAACTGGCCTGTGCTTAGCTCTACGACTAGGAATTTTCGCGCGGTGCGACTTAGCTCTCGCAGGCGCACGGCCGGGAACGGATACAACGTAATGGGGCGCAGCAGCCCCAGTTTCAGACCTTGCGCGCGGCCTTGCTCAACGACCTGCTTCAACACGCGTGAGACGATACCGTAGCCCACCAGCACGATTTCCGCGTCTGCGGTGCGCCAGTCTTCGCTTTGCACGGCTTCCTGCTCAGCGCGCCGGTATTTGGCTTCCAGCTTGCGGATGTGCTCTTCCAGTTTATCCGGCTCGAGGTAAATCGAGCTGATCAGGTTGCGGCGGGTTTCGGCAGTTCCGGCCACGGCCCAATTCGGCTGGACGGGCGACACGATGGGCGGCGGGAATTCCACCGGCTCCATCATCTGTCCGATGTAGCCATCCGCCAGCACGAACACCGGATTGCGATAGCGATCGGCCAGGTCGAATGCCTGGATAGTGAGGCTGGCCATCTCCTGCACGGAATTCGGCGCCAGCACCAGAGTGCGATAGCAGCCGTGCCCGCCGCCCTTCACCACCTGGTGGTAATCGCCCTGCTCCGGCGCGATGTTGCCCAGGCCCGGACCGCCGCGCATGATATCCGCGATCACGCATGGCAATTCCGCCCCCGCAATATAGCTGATGCCTTCCTGCATGAGGCTGATGCCGGGACCGCTCGATGCAGACATAGCGCGCACGCCCGTGGATGCCGCGCCGTACAGCATGTTCACGGCCGCCACTTCGCTTTCAGCCTGCAAAAACACGCCGCCGGCCTGCGGCATGTAGAGAGCGGCGGCTTCGGCGATCTCGCTCGCCGGCGTGATGGGGTAACCGTAGAACGCACGGCAACCGGCCAGAATGGCGCCCTTCACGATGGCTTCGTTGCCTTTGGTCATTTGCTTTGACATGAACCCATCCTCCTTAAGGGGCTTAAGCGGCTTAGGCGGCCGCCCGCAGCACGATGATGGCGCCCGGCTCGGGGCACACGAAGAAACAGATGCCGCAGCCCGTACAGCCCACACCTGCGTAGCTCGCGGGATGGTAGCCGTACCGGTTCAGTTGGTCCGCAAGGAGCAGGACCTTGGGGGGGCAGGCCTCCACGCACAGCCCGCAACCCTTGCACTCTTCGGAATTGAGCTCGACCTTGCCACGGTCGGGTTTGCTGGTGTTCGTCATGCGACCTCCAGAATTGGTTCCACACTTTCCGTGCGCTGCAGGTAATGCGCATGCCGGGCATAATCATAAAGCTGGTCGCGAAACTTCGGATCGGCGATCGAAATCAGCGCCTCCGCGCGCTCGCGAAGCGTTTTGCCCCACAAGTAAGCCACGCCATGTTCGGTTACCACATAGTGCACTTCCGCGCGGCCCGTAACCACCCCGGCGCCCGGGTCAAGCACTGGCACGATGCGCGAAATGCGTCCGTTCCGGGCGGTGGATGGCAGCGCGATGATGGGCTTGCCGCCTTTTGACCGGGCCGCGCCGCGCATAAAATCCAGTTGTCCGCCGAAGCCGCTGTACGGCGTCGCCCCAATGGAATCGGCGCACACCTGGCCGGTCAGATCCACCTGGATCGCCGAATTGATGGCCACCATGCGCTCGTTCTGCGCGATGACGAATGGATCGTTGACGTATCGGGTCCGGTGGAACTCAAACATGGGGTTGTTGTGGATGCAGTCGAAAATGCGCCTGGTCCCCAGCACAAAACCGGCAACCACCTTGCCCCGGTGCACGGTCTTTCGCGCGCCGGTAATTACGCCGGCTTCAATGAGCGGCACGATGCCGTCCGGGCACAACTCGCTGTGAATTCCCAGGTCTTTGCGGTCGTAGAGGGCTTCCAGTACTGCATTGGGAATGCCGCCGATGCCGAGCTGCAGCGTAGCGCCATCGGGAATCAGCGGGGCCACGTTGCGGGCGATGCGGCGCTGCTCCTCGCTCGCTGGCGCCGAGGGCAGCTCCAGCAGCGGGTGGGAGGTCTCCACAATAGCGGAGACTTTGCTTACGTGCAGAAACGTATCACCCATGGTGCGCGGCATCTGATCGTTGACTTCCGCGATGATGCGCCGCGCGCACTCGGCCGCGGTCAGCGTGCAGTCGATGCTGGTTCCCAGGCTGAGATAGCCGTGCTCATCCGGTGGCGAAGTTTGGATCAATGCGACGTCCAGCGGCATCTCTCCGGACGAAAACAGATTTTCAATTTCGCTCAGGTAGATGGGGGTATAGTCGGCGCGTCCGGCGGCCACGGCCGGGCGCACGTTCGGGCCCAGGAACAGACCGCTGTGGCGGAAGTGTCCTTCGTATTCCGGCAGCGTGTAATCCGCGTTGCCGAGCGTCAGCATGTGCACAATCTGGACATCGCGCAATTGCGGGGCACGGCCGAGCAGCGCCTGAATCAGAAGGTCGGGAGTAGCATTGCCCTCTTGTATCCAGATGCGGTCGCCCGATTTGACCGCTTCAGCCGCACGCGCGCCGCTGACCACCTTGTGGCGGAATTCGCTGGACGGCATCACTATAACCCACCTCCACGTGGGTCTACCTGATTATATTACGGATTAACAGGTATGTAAATATTAAATTCCAGAAGCCTGCGCCAGGCCCGAAGCGGACGTTTGCGTACGGTTGACAGCATGAAGACATGGCTCTCAGTTGTATACTGGCTCTGCGTGATCTCGCCAAAGTGAAGATAGGAGGAAATATGGAATCGACGATCCTGCGTTTCGTAATCGCATCCGGTCTGGCCGCTTCGCTGAACATCGCTTCGGCGCAGCCGCAGTCGGCCGCGGGCTTCCAGGTGGCCAGCACCACTTTTTCCGACGGCGGAACCCTGCCCCTCAGCATGGTTTATAACCAATGCACGAGTTTTCCCGGAGGCGGCGACATGTCTCCGCAACTGTCGTGGACTAATGCCCCGCGCGGCACGCATAGTTTCATCGTGGTCTTGTACGATGTTACGGCATCGTTCACGCATTGGGGCATGTACAACATCGCACCCACTACGAGCATGCTTCCCGAGAACGCGGGCACGGCCGGCAGTAGTTATGGGACTCAAATTTCCAATGATTTCGGCGATCTCAGTTACGACGGTCCCTGCCCGCCGCCGCTGACACCGGCGTCGCACAGGTACGTAATTACGGTATACGCGCTGGACATCATGTTGCCGACATTGCCGATGATCGGCGACTTCCCTCCCGGCGCGGAGGCCCTGTATCACGCCCTGATTGTCGTGGGCGGGCATATCCTGGATATCGCCCGCATCAGTGGTTTCTATCCGGCGCAGGGCTAAAGAAACCGGGTTTCTTCCATACAGACGTGCACGCGGCGCTCGTTTTGTTGCATCATCAGTTATAGATGCATCGAGCGGGTAACATCGGCGCTATTGCTTTGGTGCTGGCTATGACGGGCGCGGCCCATCCCGCACTGGACTTCTCTCTGCGCGACACGGACGGTGTGGCACATACTCCCAGCGAGTGGGCGCAGGCGCACGCGGTGGTGCTGTTCTTCGTCACCACAGACTGTCCGCTGGCCAACGGATACGCGCCGGAGATGAACCGCATCGCCCAAGCGTACGCGGCGAAGGGTGTGCTGTTTTATGCCGTCCAGGGCGACACCACCATTCCCGATGAGGAAGTGCGCCGGCATGCGCGCGAATACGGATACCGCTTTCCCGCGTTGCTCGATCCGCGCCAGGTGCTGGCGCATGATACGGGCGCCACGGTAACGCCGGAAGCGGTGGTGCTGTCCGCGGAGGGTGCGGTGCTTTATTTGGGGCGCATCGACAATCGCGTGGAGGATTTCGGCAAGGTGCGCATTTCGGCCACCGAGTTCGACCTGCGCGATGCGCTGGACGCCGTGCTTGCCGGCCGGCCGGTTCCGCGTCCGGTTACGCGCGCGCTGGGCTGCGCCATTACGAATGGGCATTAGAGGAGCAACGGGCATGAGAGCATCCGCGACTGTATCTGCAATTTCGCTGATCGCACCGCTGGCATGGGCAGCGGTGCTCGGCGACACGCCTACGTTCAATAAAGATATCGCGCCGATCCTCTATCAAAACTGCGCTACCTGCCATCGTCCCGGCGAAGTCGCGCCATTTTCGCTCCTGACGTATGCGGATGCCGCCAAGAAAGCCAGCCTGCTGGCCATCGTGACCGGGAAGCACGTGATGCCGCCGTGGAAGGCTGAGCCCGGCTACGGCTCGTTCGCGAACGAACGGCGGCTCTCTGACCAGCAGATCGCGCTGATCCAGGCGTGGGCTAAGGCCGGCGCTCCCGAAGGCGACCCCAAAAATAAACCGGTGCTCCCCACGTTTCCGAACGGTTGGGCAGCGGGCGAGCCCGACAAAGTGCTGACCATGAGCCACAAGTTCGAAGTAGCCGCCGACGGCCCCGACCAATACCGCTGCTTCGTGCTGCCGCTCGATTCCACAGACGACGTTTACATGAGCGGCATGGAGTTTCGCCCGGGCAACCGGCGCGTGGTGCACCATGCGCTGGTGTATGTGGATTCGAGCGGTACGGCGCGCAAGCTGGCGGCCGATTCGCCGGATGGCAGCTACACCTGTTTCGGCGGTCCGAAGTTCCGGCCGGATGGCTTGCTGGGTGGTTGGGCGCCGGGTGCCACGCCGCCGCCGGCATCGGCTGAATATTCGCAACTCATTCGCAAAGGTACGGACATTGTGGTGCAGATCCACTATCATCCATCCGGCAAAGCGGAAGAGGATCAATCCGCGCTCGGGTTGAAATTTTCCGGACCGCCCACTAAGGGCCGCACGGGCATCATCCTTTCCTTCCGGCGCATCGATATTCCTGCCGGAGATGCGCACTACGTGGTGAAAACGGGTGTGACGCTGCCGCGCGACGTGGACGTATTTGGCATCACGCCGCACGCGCACTACCTGGGGAAAGATATGAAGGTGAATGCGGTGCTGCCGGATGGAACGGTCCAGCATCTCATCTGGATCAAAGACTGGGATTTCAATTGGCAGGGCCAGTATCGTTACAAAGCACCGATGCATCTTCCGCAGGGCACGCGCATCGAGCTTGAATATGTTTACGACAATTCGGAAGGCAATCCACACAACCCTTCGCATCCGCCCGTGCCGGTGACTTGGGGGGAAGAAACCAAGAACGAGATGGCTGTTCTGTTTCTGAGTGTGGCTCTGCCATCCCCTGCCGACGTACCGGCTTTCCGGCGCGAAATGCGCACCGCGTACATGGAATCATTCTTGGCTGAAGGCAACGGCATCGCCGACCTGCCGCCGGGCATTCCCAAGGGCGAGTTGGAAATGCTGAAACGCATGTTCCAGGCGTTCGATAAGGATGGCGACGGCAAGCTGGATGCGAGTGAGCGGGCCGCGCTGATGGACTACCTGCGCCATGCGCATTAGAAAGTTGTCTATAGAAATAGTTGACTAATTTGAGTACTGTGCTACGATTCTAGACGGCGAACATAGAGGGGATCGGGCATAGTGCCAAAGGTCGAGGCAAACGGCATCCACCTGCACTACATCACAATCGGCGCCGGACCGGATGTGGTCATGCTGCACGGCTTCCTGGGGAACCTGGCGATCTGGCACCTTTACATGGCGCCCATCCTGCGCCGCGAGTATCGCGTCACCACTTACGACCTGCGCGGCCACGGCTATAGCGACGTCACTCCGTCCGGGTACACGGCCGCCAACATGGCCGAAGATCTGCGCGGCTTGCTGGACGCCCTGGGGATCCATCGGCCCATACTGGTGGGCCACAGCTTCGGCGCCGACATTGCCATGTACTTCAGCCTGCTCTACCCCGAGCGCGTATCCAAGCTGCTCGCGCTGGAACCCGGCCTGGCGGCGCTGGTGCATCTGCGCAACGACAGAGACTGGATCGGCTGGGCCGCCTGGGTGGCAAAGCTGGAAGAAGTAGGCATCCAGGTGCCCGAGGACAAGCGCACGGATGCCGAATACTTATTGCAACTGAGCCTGGAGACGCCCAAATTCTACGGCCCGGCGCGCGGCCTGCCGCGCAATCGCGAGCCGCTGTTGCACCTGATCCGCAATACGACTCTGCTGAAGGATTACGAAGATGTCGGCGCCATGACCCTGGATGCGGTGCGCACCATCCGCACTCCCACGCTGCTAGTCTACGGCCGCAATTCGCACTTCATCAGTTCGTATGACTTCCTGCACGAAGCGCTGCCGAACTGCAAGCCCGTACTGCTGCCGGGCGGCGAGCATTTCGGTCCGCTGGAACAGCCCGAGTTGCTGACCGATCAGATTCTGAGCTTCCTGCGCGATTCCTGTCCGCTCACCAAGCCTGTTAAGCCGACGCCGAGGACGAATTCAGACGGTAGGTGAAGCAGCGCAGTTGGCAGGCCGTCCCGCAGCACCGCCAGGCTGGAACAGCGATGCCGGGATCGGTTGCCAGATTGCAAAATGGGAGGCAGAGAGGAAACCGAGGAGGCGAGAACAGCTCCATCCGCGGTGCAGCCACACACGCGCCATGCTCCAGCGGCTCTTCACCGTTGCAGGCGGGACCCATCACCTCCGCCGCCTCGTCTCGAGAATGTGCTCTTTTCAATCGACGATGCCGCTATCGGGGTGGCCTCAGGTGCGACCGGCCGCGTATCTCCGCCGCGTTTGAAGGCGTGCTTGTTGCGGTAATGATCCACCAGAATGTAGCGCATCAAATTGGACGCCGGTCCGAAGAAGTGCGCACGGTCCTGCTATGCGACACAGTTCTGCCATGCAAGTAGTTTTTGCGGATGTTGGGCGCCGCGTCTTCCATTTGAAAACCGTCACGTAGTTTAGCGTGTGCATCGAGGGCAATACGCCACGCTGCCGGGCGGCTCCCCGTCCGCTTTCGACTGTTACCCGCTGATATAGTAAGCACTACTCGCGATGAACCAACTTCCGCGCCGGCTGGGTCTACTGGACGCCTCTCTGATCGTTATCGGGATAGTGATCGGGGCGGGCATTTTCCTGATCCCCAATATTATTGCGCGCAGCCTGCCGTCGGCCCCGGCCATACTGGCGGTCTGGATCGCGGCGGGGGTTTTGTCGTACTTCGGAGGGCTGGCGTACGCGGAACTGGGCGCCATGATGCCGGAAACCGGCGGCCAGTACGTCTATCTGCGCGAAGCCTTTGGGCCGGGTTGCGCGTTTCTGTCCGGTTGGATCTTCCTCCTCGCAGTGATTCCAGGCAGTATGGCATTTCTGGCGGTGAGCTTCTCGATTTACCTTCGTCATTTCGTCCGCTTATCGCCCGCGGCTGGCGGGGCAGTTTCCGTGGCACTGATGGCCGCGCTCACGGCCGCCAATTATATCGGCGTCAAGCCCGGCGCCTGGATACAGCGCATCTTCACGACGCTGAAGATCGCCGGTCTGCTGTTGTTAATCGGCGCAGCGATCGTAGCGCCGCATGCGGACAGACGTATGGCTGTGCCAGCGCCGCCGGTTTCCTATCACGGCATCGGATTGGCGCTGACCGCCTGCCTGCTGGCCTACAACGGTTGGAGCTACGTCAGCTTCGTGGCGGGCGAGATCAAAGACCCGCGGCGCAATCTGCCGCGGGCCATGATGCTCGGAATGGCCGGGGTAATGGCGCTATATTTGGGCGCGAACATTGCCTACCTCAACGTGCTCAGCGTACCGGAAATCGCCGCTACCGAACGCGTGGGCGCGGCGGTGGCGGCTCGCACCATGGGTCCGGCCGGCGCGACGGTGCTATCCGTGGTGGTGCTGCTATCGATCGTCGGGGCCATCAACGGCAATATCCTGACGGGCGCGCGTATTCCTTTTGCCCAGGCGCGCGACGGCCTTTTTTTCGCGCGTTTCGGACGCGTGCATCCGCGCTTTGAAACGCCGGCGTTCGCTATCGTGGCGCAAACTGCCTGGACCATCGTGCTGGTGATTACCGGCTCATACGAGACGCTGTTTGCCTACACTATGCTTTCGTCATGGATCGTGTACACGCTCGGCGTAGCCGCGGTGTGGGTCCTGCGGCGCAAATCGCCGGCCGCGCCGCGTCCATACAAGATGTGGGGATACCCGTACACCATGTGGGCATTTCTGATCGTCTCGGTATGGTACATGGTGGATGCCATGGTGAACCAGCCGAAGCCGTCGCTGATGGCGGGCGCGGTTTGCGCGGCGGGCATTCCGTTTTATCTTTACTGGCGGACCCGCGCGCGCGCCGCGGTTACCGTTTCAGAGCCAATGTGAAGCCATCGCCGATGGGCACGAGGCTGAGCCACACACGCTGGTCGATGTGCAGCCAGGCATTGAAGTCCCGGATGGCCAGGGTATCTGGTTCCTGGTTGGTGGGGTCGATGACGGTGCCCCGCCGCAGCACGTTGTCGAAGACGGCCAGACCGCCGGGCCGCAGCAGCTTCAGGGACCGCTCAAAATAGCGCTGGTAGCCTTCTTTATCGGCGTCCACGAAGGCGAAGTCGAAGGTCTCGGCGGCGCCGTCGGCCAGCAAAGCGTCCAGGGTTTCGATGGCGGGTGCGATGCGCAGCTCGATTTTGTGCTGGATTTGCGCTTCGCGCCAGTATCGCTCGGCGACGGCCGTGGATTCCGCATCCACGTCGCAGGCGACCAGGCGGCCATCGGACGGCATCGCCAGTGCGATGTGCAGGGAGCTGAAACCGGTGTACACGCCGACTTCGATCGCCCGCCGGGCGCTTACGAGGCGGACCAGCATGCCGAGGAACTGGCCTTGCTCCGGCGATAACTGCATCATGGCATCGGGACGCAGGGCGGTCTCTTCGCGCAGGCGGGTTAATAAGTCCGGCTCGCGCAGAGAAGCGCCCCGGATGTAGTCGGCTAATTCGGGAGTGATGGGTGTTTGCAGGTTTGACATTCACTTGGCGCTCAGCATGTTTGCGAACAAACGATAGCCGCCGGGAACCCCGGCCGGTAACTCGCGGAACCAGGAATAGCCGCTGAAGATGTAGATCCCCTTGCCGTAGCGCGCGTAAAGCATCCCGCCTGCCAGCGGTTTCTCACCCGGGTCATGCGATTCGAGCACCGTTTGATAGTGCGGGTCCCACTCGGAGGCGAAGTAGAGACCGCGTTCCTGTATCCATCCTTCGAAATCCTTGGATGTAATCTCGTTGGGCTTGCTCAGCAGTGGATTGCTGAGATTGGTGAACGCCACCGGCGCTTCTTCCACGGTGACGCGATCGTGTCCGATTTTGAAGGGATATGGCCCCATGGGCACCAGGTTGCCGTCCGTCACGTTGTATTGATCGATCAGCGTGCCCCCGTTGTGCACGTAATCGAGCAGACGCGGCAGATTCACGCGCAGATCGGCGCGCGTGTTATAGGCGCGGACACCGGTCACGATGGCGTCGAATCCGGAAAGGTCGCGCTGCTCCAGGTCGGACGCGGTGAGCAGCGTCACTTCGCAGCCGAGCTGGCGGATGGCGTCGGGCATTTCGTCGCCGGCGCCCATCACGTAGCCGATCTTGTGGGCTGTGACGCGCACATCGGCGCGCACAAGTTTTATCACCGCCGGCGGGAACACCGTTAGTGGCGGCAGCGGCGGATGTGAGATCACTAGCATGCCGACGCCGATATCGCGGCCGGCTACCTGCGCGGTGGCGCGAAGCTGCGCTGGTGGATCGGGGCCCGGTGCGGGCTTGATCTCGAAATTCAGCGGCTGCTGCTGGCCGGCCTGCGCCTGGTCGAACGGCCGCGAGAGGGGATCGGCGCTCCAACCGGCGTCTAATGCCAGGCGCACGTCTCCGGCGGCCTTGGGTACATCCGCGCGCACCTCCATCTCCACCTTGCGCGCGTCGCCATTAGGGAATAGCACGACATCCTGCGGCAGATTGAGCGCTACCGGCGGCACTACGGTCAGTGCGCGGGTTTGCTCGCCATCCACGCGATCGATAAACCGGTGCCGCACCGGCCGCACCACATCGAAGGCCACACCGTCCGCGTCCAGGCTGAAGCGCAGATTGAGCAGCGGCGGATCTTCGGGCACGCCGATCAGGCGCTGGTCGGGGATCGTATAAGTGTCGCCCTGTTTCGGCTCGCGCAACCAGAACGGCTGCGAGTACGGTTGATCGGCCGGCACGGTGAACTTCAACTGCGCATTCACCGGCTGATTCGACCCGAGCGCGGCGTGATGCGCATCGGTGCGCGAGTCGCTGCCCATGCCCTCCAGGGTGAGGCTGTCGAGCGCCAGCGGGAGTGGCGAACGGTTCAAGACCGTATAACTGACGTCGCCGGTGGCGCCGGGCACGATGTCGTAATCGGCCGCGTTCGCGTCCAGCCACAGCCCGGCGCACAGGGCGATCGCCTCATTCAATTCGGCCAGCTTTTCGCGGGCCCATGGATCCGGCAGCGCGGCGATCAGCGGATGAGCTTTAAGCAGCAGCGGGATGGTGCGCTCCGGATGATCGGGCGCGAACGTGCGCACTGCCTCGGCTAAAATCCGGCCGATCCCGGCCCCGCCGGGGACACGCTCCCAGGTGGTGTCGATGCCGTCGAAGGCGTCGTGCGCCGGAGGATCGCCCGCTACCGGAACCAAATATTGCTTCGACGGTCCGGGCCGCTGCGACGCACCCATCCCCTGGCTGCGATGCATGCTGCGGCTCATACCGGCGATCTGGTTGTATGACACACCCAGTATCGGATTGAAGGCGCCGGTATCCACCTCGATGCGGCCGGGCGTAGCGGCGGCTTCCTTCTCCATGTCGCGCGTGAAGCTGAAGGAGTTGAACAACAGGCGTCGCGCCTGCCACGGCTCGACGAACTTCAGTTGCTCGGGAAAGCGGCTAGGGTCGGCTGCCGCAGAAAACGCCTCTTTGCCCACAATGGCCGAGACCTGGTGCTGACCGTGCCCATCCTTAGGCGTGCCGGAGAAACGCAGAATTACCACGTCCGGACGGAAGCGGCGGATGATCCAGACGACGTCGGACAGGATGCGCTCGTGGCCCCATTTGGCGAACGTCTCTTCGGGCGTTTTCGTGTATCCGAAGTCGATGGCGCGGGTGAAGAACTGCTGGGCGCCATCGATCTGGCGGGCTGCCAGCAATTCCTGCGAACGAATCAACCCCAACAGGTCGCCTTGCTCGGCACCGATCAGATTTTGGCCGCCTTCGCCGCGCGTGAGTGATAAATAGCCCGTGCGCATGTGGCGGCCGCGCGCATAATAGGCCAGGATGGCGGTATTCTCGTCATCTGGGTGGGCGGCGATCATGAGCACGCTGCCCAGCACGGTCAGCTTTTCGAGGGACTGTTCGATGGCCGGCGTACCGGAAAACGGAGCTTCGGCGGCAGCGGCTACGGTCAGAAACGCGCAGAGAAGCGACGCGAGGAACTTGGCTGAACGAGTGCGCATCCAAGACAATGGTAGTGCATCCACGAGGATGCCGAGGAGCGACCTTTGAAAATCGAGTGGGGCAGTTGGAAAACTGCTTTGGGGCGCCGGCCCCGGGCGGCGGTGGAAGTTTTCGAGACAGCCGTTCCGGCTCCCCCGCGTCTGGGGTTGGCGCTCGGCGGAGGGTTCGCACGGGGGCTGGCGCACATCGGCGTGCTCAGCGTGCTCGATGCGAATCACATTCCCGTCGATTGCATCACCGGCGTGAGCGCGGGCGCTATCGTGGCCGCCGCGTACGCCAGCGGCGCCAAGCCCGCCGAGATCGCCGCCGCCGGCAGTGCCATGCGGTTCACGGATGTGGCGCGGTGGACCGTTGCGCGCATGGGAATCGCCGCCAGCGAACGCATGGAGCGGTTCCTGCGCAAATTGCTCAAGTGCTACTGCTTCGAACAAATGCGCATCCCGCTGGGTGTGGTGGCTACCGACGTGGTCACCGGGGAAGGCGTCATTTTCCGCGACCGGGGGGATGTGGTGCTGCCGATCCGCGCCAGTTGCTCGTATCCCGGTTTGTTCCAGCCGGTACCGTGTGGCGGCCGGCTGCTCGTGGATGGCGCCATCAGCATGGAAGTGCCGGCGCTGCTGGCGCGGCTGCTGGGGGCCTCGCACGTCATCTCGCTGCACCTGCCCATGCAAGGCGCCGCGGCCATGCCCACGAACATGTTCCATGTAATTAATCGATGCTTTCAAATCCTGCACAGTCGCACGGAAACCACCTGGCGGCAGCACTCCGACCTGGTGATCGAGCCGGATGTGCGCGGCATGGAGTGGGACGCGTTCGATAGCGCTGCGCAACTGGTGAAGGCCGGAGAGGAAGCCGCAAGGCTGGCTCTGCCGCGCATTCGCGCTTGGCTCGAAGCGGGGCAGGGTGAGGCTCGCCAGATGGAACCCGCTGTCGTGGAACCGGCCGCGAAATCGGTTCTTCCGGTGCGGTAGGATACAGCATGCACCGCAATCGTGCCGGCCATGCTGCAACTTTCATTTGCTGCCTCGGCCTTTTAGCTCCAACGGCCACGGCAGCTACGTTCCGTGTGCTTTACAACGGCAGCTACGGCGACGGCGGTTCCCCCTTCGGAATTGTCCAGTTCACGCCCAACACATTTTTCTGGTCCGCGCTAACCGGCATCCTGACAATCAACAAGAAAGGGGAATTTGTCTTGGTTACGCAACTCACTCGAAATCTTCCGGTGACGGCGGCCAATGGCTGGGAGTACTCGGGAGCGTACAATGCCTCGACCAATTTCATCATCTCGTTCCTGGCCAATCCGGACAGTGTGGTGACAGACCCCCCGCAGGCGTTTGGGATCATCCTATCCGCGAACCTTTCCGATGGCGGCCTCCTCGGTTTCGGCAACGGCAGCAATTACCAGAACAATCTCCTCAAGGTCGATCTGCAGGGAAATGTCACATCAGTTTACACGTTTCCGATAAACGAATTCAGCGAGACGTTCCCATTTGAGGGTTCTGACGGAAACTACTATGGCGTCTCTCTCGCCCAATTTCAGGGCACGTCGTATGTCTATCGCATCACGCCATCCGGATCGCTGACAAAACTTGCCAATCTTCCTTTGGACAGCTTCGACAACAACGGTGATGTCGCGAGTCTTGTCGAGGGGAGCGACGGTAATTTCTACGGCGATACAGTAACTGGTGGCAACAGCTACGGCACAATCTACCAAGTCACACCATCGGGCCAGTACACTGTTCTTTACACCTTCCCTGAAAAGGGCATTGACTCGTTTCCGGGTACGATTTTCCAGGCCAGCGATGGCAATATTTACGGCGTCACCAACGGCTCCTTTTTCATTGGAGCGATCTTCATGTTGACTCCCTCGCTTCAATACACGCACCTGTTGAACCTCAGTGGTTGCCCCTGTACGTTGATCCAAGGGAGTGACGGCAATCTTTACGGCACCGAATACGACGGCGGCATCGACGGCAGGATCTTCGAACTGGAACTCGGCCTGCCCATTCCCGCGCCGCAAGCGATCACCTTCCAACCCACCTCCGGAGCGGTGGGCACGCACGTCATGATATGGGGTAAAAACCTGCTCGAAGCGTCCGTGAGATTCAACGGCGTGTCGGCGCGCGAGGTTCAGAACAGCGGTCCGAATTATATTTGGGCCACTGTTCCGGCGGGCGCCACGAGCGGCCCCATTACGGTCACCACGGCAGGCGGCACAAGCACCACGCATTCGAGTTTCGTTATCCAGTAGCCGGATAATCCGTTACTTTTTCGTGCTTCGCACGTCCTTTCGATGCACCTGCCCATGCAAGGCGCCGCGGCCATGCCCACGAATATGTTCCAGGTGATTAGTCGATGCTTTCAAATCCTGCACAGTCGCACGGAAACCACCTGGCGGCAGCACTCCGACCTGGTGATCGAGCCGGATGTGCGCGGCATGGAATGGGACGCGTTCGATAGCGCTGCGCAACTGGTGAAGGCCGGAGAGGAAGCCGCCGGCTGGCTCTGCCGCGCATTCGCGCTTGGGTCGAAGCGGGGCAGGGTGAACCTCGCCAGTTGGAGCCAGCGCGTTAGGCCTCTGGCGCACGCGGACGGCGGTTGATGACATCGAGGCCATGGTATGTGGATCCTCCTCGCCGTAGCTCTCTCCGCGTGTGCCTACTACGGCTCTGTCGGCTTTGGCGTATTCTGGCCGTCCGTTTGGATTGCGCCTACCCCGGTTCTGGCGTTGGCGTTTCGTTCTTCCTGGCGCACTGCCCCATGGGCAGCCTTCGCGGCATACTTTATCGGCAACCTCAACCTGTTCGCCTTTCTGCGCGAGTGATGCCCGTCCCGCTAGGTTAGCTAAGCTAGGGCCCGGTATCCCCGAACACGGCGCACAGGGCGCGCGTGAAACGTTGTGCCGCTTCGAGTCACTATTCTTATAGACAGCCTCGTACGGATAGGCAGCAAGAGGGCAAACCATGAGAATCTCGGTACTCGCGGATGAAAGCGGGAGGATCCTCGCTACCTTGTGGCCCGCCGAGGCCGCCGGCAACGGACCCACTGACATACACATGCGCGTCGGCGCGGGCCAGAAGGTTCACGATGTCGTCCTGCCGGATGAACTGGCACATCTGCGTTCTCTCAAGTCCCTTCACGACACGCATAGAGTTGTGGTCACCGGTCAAAAAGCTCGCCTGGTGGCTTGCCCGGAAGCTCTGTGCGCGTAGATTGGTGTTACGTGTAGTTCTGGCGTTACATGCACAGCAAGGCAGCGCTCCTCCCGGCGTTCCTGGTTTATCTTTGCTGGCCCGCCGCCGCGCAAACCCCAGCGACGGACGGTAGCGTCATCGAGGGAGATGTCGTTGACGGCGACACCGGGCAGGGAATCGCCGGCGCCCGCGTCAAACTGGAATCCACGCTGGATGGACCCTGGTTCACATTCGCCGATCGCGCCGGCCACTTCCGCTTCACTGGCCTTACCGAAAAAAGATATACGATCGCTGCCCAGCAGATCGGCTAGATGGGGCTGCAAGAGGGGCCGCAATCTTTTGGCGGTGGCCCATCGGTGCAAACCGGCCAGGCCGAACCCGTACGCATCATCCTGATCCGTTACGGCGTGATCGCGGGCACGCAACCGATTCGAGCGGCGCTCCGGTTTCGATTGCCGCGGTCACCCCGCTGCCCAAAGGGCCGCAGGATCCGCTGAACACCGTGGCACATGTCTACACCGACCAACGCGGCGCGTATCGCATCGCACGATTGCGGCCTGGCACTTACTACATGCGAGTGGACGGCCACTCGGCAATGCCCGCCGGCGATAAGGGAACCGATCGCACCACCTATTTAGGCGGCGCCCTCGGTTTGGGCGGAGCCAAGCCCATCGAGGTGGCGCGCGGCCGTACCATTTCGGACGTCAACGTCGAGATCCTGCGCCGCAGCGGCCTGCGGGTATCCGGCCGCATTGTGAAGCCGGCCGCGCACGAAGGCAGTGCCGCGGCGGATCCGGTCATGACTTCGGTCTATTTACGATCCTTATCCGTCGAGGCGGTCACCATTATGCACCCCGCCCAAACCACCGGCGACAACTTCGAATTCCAGGACGTCATGCCTGTAAATACGCGCTCACTGCGGTGATGGGCGAGATGTACGGCCAGCCGGAAGCTTCCCGAAATCGTCGGCGGCGATCCAGACCATCGAGGTCCAACAGGCCGAGGTGTCCGGGTTGACCGTCGCGCTCGATCTGCCGCACGATCTTCCAGGTACCGTGCATGTTGCCGAACGATGCCGTAAGGGCGCCGTGCACCTCACTCTCCGGGAGCCGACGCCACAGGCTGTCGCTGTAAACCGCGATGGCGCCTTCGTCTTTAAGGACCTGCTGCCCTCGCAGTACAGTCTAAGCGCCTTCATCCTGGACGAACCCGTTTGCAACCCTGGGTTCGTTGCGGCTCAGAGGCAGGGAATCGCAGCGCGACTTCATTATGGAGGGCGGAAACGTCCAGGAATTTCGGCCAGCCCGTGCGCGCGTTGCAGGAAATGTGCCGCGTGCTGAAGCCCGGAGGCCGCGGTCTGATTATCGACCTGCGGCGGAATGCTCACCCGAGTCGATTAATCGACAGGTGGACACCATGGGCTCGAGCGCGACCGATAAGATATCGATAAGATCATGACCAGGCTTATTATTCGGTTCTCGCTCATCAGGAGCGCTTATACGCGCCTATACGAAGGAACCGTTCGCACAGATGCGGGCGCAGGCGGCGTCTCACTTGCACCCCTCGAAGACACCTCCGGGCGCACCCGTGTAACCCAACGCCTGCATGCCCGCCGGTGAACTGTAATATGCCCGCGAAACCCAGTCTTTCAAATTGCTGAAATGCGCATGGCCGCGATAACTGCCGGGGGCGTTCTCGTCCCAGGTTTCGAGCGTATGCGGATACGCCATGAAGGTGAGCAGGTCGGTCTGCTGCTCCGGCGTGAGATACACGAATGCCGCGCGGTGGCGCGCGAACGATTCGCCGTCCAGAAAGGCGAGGCTTTCGAGAAAACTCCGCTGCGTGTCGTGCGTTTCCTCCGCCAGCACCGCGTCGATGAAACGGTTCGCCAACGCGGCCTTGGCGCCCGGCGTATCCGTGGCGGGGATCAGCAGATCGCTGAACGCGACCAGCGTCTCGTTCTGGTGCCCATCGAGAAACAGAGGCTTCCAATCGCTGCGCGCCAGTTCTTTCGACGCATCGGCATCGGGGGCGAATTCGCGCGCCGGTGCCACGCGCGCGGCAGCCGCGGCGGCGGCTCCCAGAAACGTGTGACGAAAAAGATCCCGGCGGTTCATTCTGCGGAACTATAATACCTTTATCGATGCAATCGGCACAAGTTTCCGAAAAATACGATGCAATTGTGGTAGGTTCCGGCGCGACGGGCGGATGGGCGGCCAAACGGCTGTCGGAAGCGGGTCTGAAGGTCGCGCTGCTGGAGGCGGGGCGCAACATATCTCCCAAGGAATTTACCGAGCATATGCCGGCTTACAAACTGAAATATCGCGATATGTCGCCGGAAATTGCGCGCACGCGGCCCGTGCAAAAGCAATGCTACGCGTGCATGGAATACAACTACGACTGGTTCGTGGACGACCTGCAGAATCCGTATAGCACGCCGGCGGACAAGCCGTTCACCTGGCAGCGGTTGCGCATCGTGGGCGGCCGCACGCTGGTTTGGGGACGGCAGAGCTACCGCATGAGCGATCTGGATTTCAAGGCGGCCAGCCATGATGGATATGGCGAGGACTGGCCGCTTTCGTATGGGGAGCTGGAGCCGTATTACGAAATCGTAGAGCGCTACGTGGGCATCAGCGGCGCGGCGGAAGCGAATCCTACACTGCCCGACAGCCATTTCCTGCCCCCCATGAAGATGACCTGCGGCGAGGTGCGCTTGCGGGAGAACGTGCAGGCGAAGTTCGGGCGCACCGTAACCATAGGTCGCACTGCCATCCTCACCCAAAATCACAATGGCCGCGCGGCCTGCCACTACTGCGGGCCTTGCGAACGCGGCTGCGTGACGTTCTCCTATTTCAGCAGCCCGTTCACCACGGTGGCGGATTCGCTCAAAACCCGAAATTGCACGCTGATCACGAATGCGCTGGTGCGCAGCGTGGATATGGACAACAGCACCAACCGCGCCACGGGTGTGACTTACATCGACGGGCTTTCGCACCAGACGTACCAGGCGCGCGCCCGCACCGTGATTCTGTGCGCGCAGGCATTGGAATCGACGCGCATCCTGCTGAACTCATCCACGCGCGTGTATCCCAAGGGGCTTGCCAATTCGAGTGGCGCGTTGGGGCATTACCTGATGGACCACGCGGTGGGCGCGGGCGCGGCGGGCGATCTGCCGGGGTTCGATGCCACGCCCACTCCGGCCAGCGGGCCGCATCGCGCCAATGGCATTTACGTGATTCGTTTTCGCAACATTGCCAACGGACCGCGCCATCCGCGCTTCATTCGCGGCTACGGATTTCAGGGCGGCGCCAGCGCGGGCTTCAACTTCGGGGCCGAGGGATTCGGCGCGAACTACAAGAAAGCCGTCCTGGCGGGCAGGTATGGCATCGACCTGGGCGCGTTCGGCGAGTCGCTGCCGCGCTTCGATAATTATTGCGAGATCGATCCGGAGATGCGGGATGCCTGGGGCATTCCGGCGCTACGCATCCAGATGACGCACGGCGATAACGAGAAGGCTATGATGGAGGACGCCGCGTCGACGGCGGCCGAGATGCTGGAGGCTGCCGGCGCGAGGAATATCAAGGTGAATGCGGATCTGGCCATGCCGGGCATGGCCATCCATGAAACGGGCACGGCGCGCATGGGCGCGGATCCGAAGAAGTCGGTGCTGGATCCTTATAACCAGGCGCACGATGTGAAGAACCTGTTCGTGATGGACGGGGCCTGCTATCCATCGTCGGCGTGCCAGAATCCTACGCTGACGTTCATGGCGCTGACGGTGCGGGCCTGCGACAGGCTGATCGACCGTTTCCGAAAGAACGAAGTGTGACATGATTTTGGAGGGTGGGCTTTAGCCGGCGCGGGGCTTCAGCCCCGCTGCAGCGTGAGGGGTAGAAATCGATGCGAGAGTTGTGCATTAGCGTTTTGACGGTTTGGAGCGCGGCGGCCGCTGTGCCGCCCGTAATTCCAGGCGACTCGGAGCGAGGCGCAAAACTCTTTGAAAACGAACGGTGCGTGCAATGCCACAGTGTGAACGGCAAGGGCGGCACCATGGGGATGGATCTGAGCGCGCGGGTGGATCGCGGCTTCACTCCCGCGCTGTTAGCCAGTGCCATGTGGAACCATGCGCCGGTGATGTGGGCAGCCATGGAAGGGGCGGGGATCGAGCGGCCCACCTTGAGCGCGTCGGACGCGGCTGACTTGTTCGCGTATCTGTATTCGACGCGCTTCTTCGACCAGCCGGGCGACGCCGCGCGGGGCAAACAGGCGTTCGCGGACCGGCACTGCGCCGATTGCCACGGCATTACCGCGTCGAATGCGGAGGGTGCGCCGCCGGTGGTCAAGTGGGAATCGCTGGGGCAGCCCATGGTGCTGGTGCAACAGATGTGGGACCACAGCAGCAGCATGCGTGAGGCTTTCGCCCACCGGAAAATCGCCTGGCAGGAACTCACTGCGCAGGAATTAAGCGACATCCTGGCCTATCTGCGAAACCTGCCCGAGACGCGCGGCATGGATGCGCGTTTCTCGTTCACCACCGGGGAGGGGGGCCAGGCGATCTTCGAAGCCAAAGGATGCGTGAACTGCCATGTGGGCAAACTGGCTCTGGAGGATCGCCTGCACAATCTGGCCCTAACCGAGATCGCGGTGGACATGTGGAATCATGCGCCCAGGATGAAGCAGCCGGTGCCGCAGCTTTCCGAGGACGAAATGCGCCAGTTGCTAAGTTATCTATGGATGCGGCAGTTCGTGTACGCCAAAGGCGATCCGGCACGCGGCAAACAGGTCTTTGCCGCCAAGGTTTGCGCTTCATGCCACGCCAGCGGGGAACACGGCGCGCCGCCGCTGCCCGGGCAGGGGCGGGGATATTCGGAAATCACGATCATCTCCGCGCTGTGGAAGCACGGCCCCCAGATGTTCACGCGCATGCGGCAGGCGAAGATGTCGTGGCCGCGGTTCAATAATCCACAGCAGATGTCCGATCTTGTGGCATATCTGAATTCCGTCCAGTAGGGCGCGGAGGGCGGGCTTTAGCCGGCGCGGGGCTTCAGCGCCGCCCAGTCACACGACTTCGAAAAAATCTGCCGAACCTGTCTGCCTGCTCACCGCCGATGTGTGGCGCAAGTGTGCGTCTTTCCCCTATAGCTCCTTCGCCGATCTCATGAACACGACTAAGTGACGATCCACCAATACCTTGGGCTCTGAACGTCAAAATTTCGACCGGATCCGGCGGGGATATAGCGCCCCGCTCAGAGTCCGAAGCGCACCAGCGGCGCCGCCTGTTTCCCCTCCACCGGCCGGCCTGCTACCGGCAGGTTGAAAAACCCCCGCTGCTATTCTGTGAGTGAAAAAGGAGCGCATCACAGTGGCGCAAATTATCCCTCTCGGTTTTGTGAACGCGAGCAACACGGCTCTAACGGCGAACGTGCCGGCCCCTTCCGGATTCCCCCTGCGTTGCAACAAAGTTCTGATACAAGCCTATAAGACCGCGAACGCCGCCGACTGTATCTTCGTCGGCCTCAAAGGATTGAATAAGACTACCGGCGCGGGAGTTATAGCGGTCCTACAAGCAGGCCAGTCGGCGGTAGTCGGCGACGAGCGCGATTCCAATGTGCTGGATCCCACGACACTCGCGGTGGACAGCGTGTCCGGCAGCGCGGTAGTAACCGGTATGTTGTATCAACGGTAAGTGTAACCAGACACCGGGAGACTCATCGCAATATGAGACGCATGGTTTGGCCAGTACTTGTGTGCACGCTGCTCGTCACGGCGGCGCCCGCGCAAATCACCGTCGGTGGCGCGGGAACGCCCATTGGGATACCTGCCGGCGCTTCCATCTGGTACGGCGCCGGCGCGCCACCTAATACCGTGGGCGCAAATGGCGACTACTATCTCGACACCAGCGGGTATTGTCTGTACGGTCCAAAATCCTCCAGTGTTTGGCCCGCGCCCTGTTTGACATCGGTCCGGCAACTCGGATATATCGCCGAGAGTGTGGGGAATAAAGGAACGGCGGGCGGTTATGCGCCGCTGAACAGCAATGCCATGGTACCGGCGGCGAACCTGCCCGCCTTGACTGCCCTCAACGGTACGACGGTGCCGCCGAACAGCGCGTCGGATCAAACGGTGGTTACTACCGCCCCAGCCGCCGGTGCGTGGACCAGTCTCCCTTCCTGTCCGGACACTCTGGGGGGCCATCTGAACTACAATTCGACGACGCATGGCTTCTTATGCGGAAACACCGGCAGTTCAGTAGGCAGCGTCGGATTCAGCGGTGTAGCGGGTGGAACCAACGCCAACGGTCTGCTCATCGGCGGCACTCTGGGTTACACGAGTGGCGGACTGATTAATGCCAACCAATTGGGCGGAGTAAGTCTGGCGGGCTTGCCCACCGGACTCCTGAAAATCACTACGGGAACCGGCGCGCCCGGCACGGCAGCCACGTCCGATGTGACAAACGCGCTCGGGTTCACGCCCGAAAACACGCTCAACAAAAATGTGGCGAATGGCTATGCGCCCCTCGATGCAAACCGGCTGGTGCCCGCCGTAAATCTGCCTTCTATACTGGCGATAAACGGCACAAGCGTGCCCGCCAACAATGCATCCGACCAGACTGTAGTGACCACCGCGCCGCAACTCGGATCCTGGACCAGTTTGCCGGCGTGTGCGGATACCGCCGGCAACCATTTGAACTATAGTGTAGCCGCGCATCAATTCTCATGCGGAAACACGGTCGGCACGGTTGCAAATGTCTCTTTCGGCGGCCTGAATTCCGGCACAAACGCTAATGCGCTTTTAATCAGCGGCAGCCTCGCTTACACAGGCGGCGGGCAGGTGAATGCGAATCAACTGAGTGGGGTGTCTCTCGCCGGCCTCGCCACAGGACTTCTGAAGATCACCACCGGTACGGGCGTCCCCAGCGTGGCCGCGTCGGCCGATGTTACTGTTGCGCTGGGCTTCACACCGGAAAACGCGACTAACAAGGGTACCGCCAATGGATACGCGGGCCTGGATTCCTCGGCTCACTTAGCCGCGGCGCTGATGCCCACGCTTACAGGCGACATATCCAACTCGGGCGTGGCGGCAACTGTTACCGCGCTGCAGGGTCGCGCGGTGACCAGCACGGCGCCGGGCACCAACCAGATCCTGCAGTGGAATGGTTCAAAATGGGGATCGGCGACTATGGGCTTCGGGCAGATATCCGGCTCGGTTTCGCCCGCCCAGTTGCCCGGGGCGATGGCATGGAGCGGCACCCAAGGTAACCTCACCATCGGACCCGGCGTAATCGGCTCCGGTAACAACAGCAACAACATCGGGATCGGCTACAACAACCTGACAGCTAATTCAACCGGGTATCAGAATATCGCCATCGGCCAGAATGCGCTATCGGCGAACACCACCGGAAGTCAGAACGTGGCGGTGGGCAGCTTGGCGATGGCGGCGAATAGCACCGGCAGCTATAACACGGCGATCGGCGAGAACGCGTTGGGAAATAATACAACCGGGTACGACAACTTTGCCTTTGGGCTGCGCGCGTTGTATCAAAACACTACTGGCTATAACAACGCAGCCTTCGGCATCGACTCAGTGGGAATCAATACGACCGGATATCGTAACAGCGGCTTCGGAACGGACTCGTGCGCCTGGAACGTAACTGGATACGAAAATTCCTGTATGGGGATGAATACGCTCTGGTCGCTCACCACGGGCTACGGCAACGCCGGGACTGGGTTTAACGCGATGTTCGGTGTAACTTCGGGACACTATCTGACCGGCTTGGGTGCCTATGCCGATATGTACTACCCAAACACCATGGCAGGCGTAACTCTTACCGCCACCAGCAACACGGCGAATCTCTCCGTTGGCTGGTACTGGTACAAAGTGTCGTTTGTCCTGAACGGCCAGGAGACCGCACTTTCAAACAACAGTTACCTGGGCCTGCTCACGGACTCAGCCCACCAGGAAGTGACCATTACCGGTCTGCCTACTTATAGTGGACCGTTCACGGCCTCCGCGCGCAGAATCTACCGGACCGCCGTTTGCCCTACTACCCTATGTACCGTGATCACCGCGAACCAGGCTCCGCGCCATTGGTATTATGTTGCCGCCATAAACGACAACACTACGACTTCGTATGTAGACACGACAGCGGATGCCAACCTCGGCCCGGAGGAAAGCAGCACGCCGAGTAAGTCCATCGCTCTGGGCGCGTATGCAACCGTATACGGATCTTATGAGATGGTCGTAGGCAGCGATGCTTCCCCGGTTCAGCAGATCTGGCTGGGCAACGGCATGGTTAGCACTTTATCGCCCGCAGGAGTACTGTTCTCCAGTTCCGGCGCGAGCGGAACTAACATCGCGGGCCAGGATCTGATCATTGCGGGAGGACCTGGAACGGGCAACGCGAACGGCGGCAACGTCGTCTTTGGGACCGTACCGGGCTCCGCTTCCGGGTCCGTATGGAACAGCCTGGTGAACCGTTGGAAGATCGATAGCGCGACGGGAAATCTAACATCGTTGAGTACCGGCGGTATTGCCGGAGTGACGGGTACGGTCGATTTCAGCGGCACCGCGCACGTACTGCCGGCAAAGGTAGGGATAGGCGCCAATAAGCCATCTACTTGTACCGTGGGAGAGCAATACTTCGCCAGCGACGCGTCGGCCGGTCAGAATCTGTTCGGATGCACCGGCACAAACACCTGGTCTCAGGAAGGTGGCAGCGGTATTGGCGGGGTGACATCGGTGTTTGGCCGGACCGGTATCGTGACGGCGCAATCCGGTGATTATACGACCACGCAGGTGACCGAGGGCACTAACCTGTACTTCACGAGTGCACGGGCTGCGGCTGCGGCGCCGGTGCCGAGCGTTTTCGGCCGCACGGGCGCAGTAACTGCCGCGGCGAACGATTACAATCTGAGTCAGATCTCGAGCGGTACACTCGCGGCTACGGGTGGCACGGTCTACAATCCGGCCGGCAGCGGCAATACACAAGTGGTCTTCAAGAATAGCTCGAGTCAGGCTGCGAACGGCGCCGGTTCGGTATTGTGGCAAAACAATGCAGGAGCCACGATGTCGTTCATCAACTGGGACGGCGGCTTTGCCGAGGGGGACGGCACCAATTATAAGATCAGTCTGGATACCAGCACATTGGGTATGTCGAGCGACAGTCTGATAACCTGGCGCCCATTGAACAACGTGTTCTCTGGCACGCCGGACACTGGCCTGGCGCGCGAATCCGCAGGTATTTTGAAGGTAACTAATGGCGCATCGGACTATGGGACATTGGATGCCGGCGGCTTGTCGATCAACGGTACGGCGCTAGCTACCGTCTTAGCGGGCGATGTTACGGGCGCATTTGGCTCTAACACCGTAAGTAAGATTCAAGACCAGGCAGTTTCGAGCGCCACTCCAACGAACGGCCAGGTGCTCGAATGGACCGGTTCTCAGTGGGCTCCGGGCACTGTAGGCGGTGCGCTGATCAGTGTATTTGGTAGAACCGGCGCAGTGACTGCAAACACTGGCGATTACAGTTACTCCCAGATCAGCGGGAGCGTGCCGGACGCGGCCTTACCCAGCGATGCGGTGACCAGCGGCACGCTCGGTAACTCCACCTTGGCGGCAGCGCTCACATCTCTGACGACCACCAGCGATATCACCTCCGGCGGGGCGCTGACGGCCACGGGCAATATCTACGCCAATAGCGGTAGTAACACGGCCGGATGTCTGCACCTGGCCGATACGAATGCAGTGCACGACACGGGAATCTGCGCGCCGGCATCCGGAGTCAATCAGCTATGGAATTTGTGGAGCTCAGTGGGCAATTCCGGGCAGGCCGCTACTACTGACGGCGCCGGAAACCTGTTGTGGTCAAATTTGGGCGGTATCACCGGCACTTTAACGTCCGTCCAGATGCCCACCTTGACCGGCGACGTAAACAACGCCGGCTTGGCCACTACCGTGAGTGCACTGCAAGGGCGCCCCGTAGCCAACACCGCGCCCGCCGCCAGCCAGGTATTGCAGTGGACCGGCTCACAATGGGCGCCGGCCACGCCCAGCGGCGGTGGAGCGGTCTCGAGCGTTTTCGGACGAACCGGTGTTGTGACTGCGCAAAGCGGCGATTACACGTTGACGCAGATCGCCTCCGGAACACTGACTGCGACCGGCGGCACCATCTACAATAGCGCCGCGGGCCAGAATACGCAGCTTGTGATTCAAAACGGCGCCAACCAATCGAGTTCTGGCACCGCGTCGGTACTCTGGAAAAACAATGCGGGCGGTAACATGGCCTTCATCAATTGGGATGGCGGGTATGCGGAAGGCGACGGATCGAATTACAAGATCAGCCTGGATGCCAGCACCTTGGCTTTATCGAGCGACGGGGTGTTAGTTTGGCGAAATATTAACAATGTATTCGCCGGAGCGGCAGACAGCGGTCTGATCCGCGAGTCGGCCGGATTAGTGATGGTGACGAACGGGGCCAGTAGTTATGGTGCCATCGACGCCGGCGGGTACAGCGCGTCGGGAAAGCCTGGCGTCACTTCGACGACATGCACGCAATGGACAAACGGATTATGTACACACAACTGATCGGGCTGGCATTGGTCGCGGCCACGGCTCTGGCGGAGACACCGGCGCCGAAAGAATCGCCCAAACCGCCGCAGGTTACCGCCGATGTGCGCGCCCGGTTTTGGCGCGCGCAGGCCGAAGCCATAGCCGCGGCGGCGCGGGCTAAGCAGGCGCAGGACGCCTTGAAAGCGGCCGAAGAGGAGATACAGAAGGCTTGCGGCGATAAGTTCGTGCCGGCTCCCGACGCAGCGGGCGAACCGTCCTGCCAGGCTGACGTGCGGCTCGGTACTGAGCCACGACCGTAAGGGAGTGATGCGAAAAGCCATAGTCATCCCGTTGTTGTGCGCCGGGCTGTTGGCGCAGACGTGCACCATTCACACGCCGACCAGTTGCGGAACCACTGGCGTCTGGGCCGGCCCACCCACACTCGAAAGCTCACTCGCAGGCGCAGCCTCCTCTCTTCCTGCGGCCGGCTTATCCGTGGCCAGGCACCCACAGCCACGCATGGTGCTATCCGCCAATCTGGTGCCGGCCGGACGATCTTATATGACGTCCGATCCGAATACCTGCGGGGGAACCTCTCCATCGGGCATTTGCTATTACAATGTGACAGGCGCGTACGCATCCACGAGCAACGGCGGTTATGGCATCTTAGGTTACCTGTACTCTCTGACAGCCCCAAAGCCGTTCGGAGCGGGTTTGGGCGCGGTCGATATCAATATCTGGTTGGGACCGTTTTTCAAAGCATCTCAATGGGCGGCGGCGTGCGCGTCTTACGGCGGCGGCTCTTGTTCGCCTTCAGTCGGCACCGCGAACAGTAGCTGGTACACTGACAGCCTTGCCACTTACGATGCCCTTTTTGCGAAGCTGTCCGCACTTGGCCTCAAGGTCAGGTTAGCGCCCGAAATCTCCGCCGACGTACGCGCGGCTTGCGGCATCAGCTCCGGCGCCGGCAATTTCACCGAAACGCAGGTCCAGAATTGCCTGGCCCCCTTAGAAGCCGCCATAGCAGCGCGCTACAGCGCTGCCCCTTACGGCTCGGGAACCATCGAAGGTATATCCGTGCTGCATGAGCCCTGCGGTGTTTCGGCCCTGGCGTTCGGTACCGGCAGCTCCTGTTTCTTGAGCGTAGCCGGCGTCGATACCCTGATTGCTTATATCTCGGCCGCGGTAAAGGCCAGCTCTCTGAATACGAAGCTGAAGACTGGCGCGGGCGCAGTCACCTCCGACTTGGGTGGCACGTCCTACACGTGCCCGAATCCAAACAACTACTGGTGTGACTGGGTCACAAATCTTACTGGTAGCTTGGATTACTATTCGGTTCACACTTACGCCGGTACGGCAACGCCATGGAGTGGTTTCGATAACACCTTGGCAATCTATGCGGCGATGGCTGCCGCTGTGCCTGCAGGCAAACAGGTAATAGCCGATGAGTCGGGACCCTTAGAGTACGCGCCCCTGGTGGGCGGGCTTGGCGAAGGCGGCGCTTATGTGGGATGCGGATACAAGGAATGGTCCACCGATGGCACATTCTCCGCGTGGGTGCGTTGGGTAGTCGGCAACTGGGCGCCGGCTAACCGGCTTAGTCGATGGACCCTGTTTCCGAGTGAGCCGATTGTGAAATGGACCACGGACATCAATAATACGCACTGTTATCCGTCTTCTGATAACTACGACCCGTGGCTGTCGCAGTATTACGGCAGTGTGACCCCGGAAGGGTTGCAATACGGTGTTGTCGCAGCCGGGTGGAATACGTCTCTGCAGGGCAACGCGCATCTGACGGGCCGAGTTCACCTGGGGCATTGACGGGCTTCCCGCCGCGGCAGGGCACGGTATAATGCTTGCGGAGGCACTTTATGCTGATCCGAGTCGCCGGAATCGGACTGGCGCTGGCATGCATCGTGTCACAAGGCACCGCGCGCAGCAACGATAACACCAAACCCGCCGAAACACGGGGCGAGAACGAATCGGTGGTCATCACCGCCACCGTGTATGCCAAACCTGAAGCGGTGAAGGAAGTGCTTGGGTCGGATTTGGGCGGACACTTTATCGTGGTAGCCGTCGAAGTCACGCCGCGCTTCGGCAAGGAAGTCGCCATCAACCGCGACGACTTCATATTGAAAACCGACAAAGACGGCGAACGCAGCGGTCCCTTTGCCCCCAGCCAGATCGCAGGGCGCGGCGCCATGGTCATCCACCAGACCGGCGGATCGGGTGCCACCCCCATGAACAACGGCGCGGGACCCATCTGGGGCGGCTATCCAGGCTCTATCGGGCAGCCGCGTAGGATTGGCGGCGATGGCGCGGGCAACGCGGGCGCGCCAGAAGGAACCGAGCAGAAGACTCGCACCGGCTCCCACGAGAAGGAAGATCCCATGCTGGCCGTGCTGAAGGACAAGGAACTGCCCGAAACAAAAACAGATAAACCTGTTTCAGGGCTTCTCTATTTCCCCATGGAAAAACAAAAGGTGAAGGACCTGGAACTGCGCTACAATCCATCCGAAGACAAGATTACGATGCGCTTCCGTCAAGAGAAGTGATGCGGGTCGCCGACATCGATACCCCCGCCCTCCTCGTAGATCTGGACGTGATGGAGCGCAATCTTCGCCGCGTAGCCGACTACACGCAGCAGCACGGCCTCCGTCTGCGCCCCCACACCAAAACGCACAAATCCCCACGCATTGGCCGCCGTCAATTGGATTTGGGTGCGGCTGGCCTGACCGTAGCAAAAGTGGGTGAAGCCGAAGTCATGCTGGATGCTGCGCCGCCCGATATGCTGGTCGCCTATCCCGTCATTGGACGCGCGAAGCTGGAGCGCCTGATGGCGGTCGCGCGCCGCGCGCGTGTGACCGTATCGCTCGACAGTCTCTACACCGCCGGGCAGCTTTCCGAAGCGGCGCACGCCGCCGGCGTGACCGTGGGCGTGCTCGCGGAAACTGAGGTCGGCATGGGACGCGTGGGAGTCTCGCCGGGCGGCGAATTGCTCGACCTGGCGCGCGGCATTAAACGTCTGCCGGGTTTAACGTTTGAAGGCATCGCGTTCTATCCCGGCCACATCAAGGACGACGGTGCCGATGGCCGGCAGGCTCTGGCGGCGTTGGGTTCTCTCATTCAATCGATGCTCGCTGACTTCCGCCGCGAAGGCATCGAGGTGCGCATCGTCAGCGGCGGCTCCACGCCATCTCTTTTCCGCTCACACGAATTGCCCGGCCTCAACGAGATCCGCCCCGGCACTTATGTCTACAACGACTGGAACACGGTCCTGAGCGGCGCCTGTACGCCGGACCAGTGCGCCGCCGCGCTGCTGGTAACGGTCGTCTCCACCGCGCGCCCCGGCCAGATCATTGTGGACGGTGGATCGAAGACCTTCTCGTCAGACCGCGTGACCGGTTCCGGCGCCGAATCCACCTTCGGCCACATAGTCGAAGCGCCGGCCGCGTTATTCCACAAGATGAATGAGGAGCACGGTTACGTAGACGTGCGGCTGTGCGACCGTAAGTTTGAAATCGGGGAGCGTCTGCGCATTATTCCAAACCACATTTGCGTCGCCGTCAACCTGCACGCACGGATGTACGGAATCCGCAATGGAGAACTGGAGGAAGTTTGGGAGGTGGCCGGGAGAGGCAAGCTGCAATAGCCTGCCCTTCCCGTCGCCAGTTACTTTACAGCGCTGACAGTAAGATTGTCGCCGCTGGCTTCGGCCACTAAAGTGACCTTTTCGCCGGCATGGTCAACTACCTTGTCCTGATTCGCGATCGTGTAGACCTTGCCTTCAGGGGTGACAAGAACAGCTTTATCGCCTCTTTTAATGCAGCCCTTCGCACAGCCCGCGTGGCCGTCGGCAGCGGTTTTCGCACCCTGCTTCGCCGCGCACCCAGCGTCGGAAATGTAGCCCGAGAATTCGGCGGCCATGGCAGTCATGGCAAGCGCCGACAGAAATGTAAAACCTATAGCTAACTTTCGCATTTGCAAACCCTCCTTAGGATGTGCTGGTAATAGCGAATATACCATGGCTCACCGAGCGAGCAAGGTAAGTGAAAGGTACGACTTATCACATCCGCATCGGGGTGCCTGTCCGGCGGCGGCCGATGAGTCGTTCTGTGGATGTTACCCTGCGCGGAGAGAACTGCGACGCGGCGGCTTTCAGGTAAGGGCGGAACTCGCGCGCCCAATAGGCCGCGAAGCCCGTAACGCGGATTTCCTGCATGGCGGCGCTGTAATGATTCAACAGCACTCCGGCAAAGATCTGACCGGTGCGGCGCGCGGCGCCCTGGGCACAGCGCGAAAGCCAGAGCAGGTTTTCCGGAATGCGGCTCACCGCGGCAACGGCCAGCAGCGTCGAAACCTGAAACACGGGGCGGCCCTGAGCGGCGGCGGTCAGCTTCAAATCCTCCCAGCTTCGCCGTAGTGCGTCACCGGATGGCAGGCGCGGTGTGGGCATTTTGGCCGCTGCGCTCCGCAGGTCGGACCATTCCTGGCGCAGGCTCGCTACATCGAGCGGCGGCGTGTTGGCGGTTCCGGCCAGGCGGCCCGCCGCGCCTTCCAGACCGTCGAGCAACTGGTCAATGGTCTCGTAATCAGTGCCGGCCGCGAGCAGCCCTTCTTCCTTCAGGCTCTGCGCTATTTCGCGGATCAGTTGCCGTCCGGTGCCTGTGAGATCGGCCAAAGCCGCCAGCACCCAAACCGGCGATTGCACCGATGGTGAGCAGCCCGACTAATTCGACGCCGCTCTCCGCAAATCGCCGCGCGGCGAAATTATCCGCCAGGCTGCCTTGCGGCGGATACTGTCCCTCCACCTGGCCGACGTTTTCGACCAGGAAGCGCAGCGTGTTTTCGACCAGTTCTGTATAGAGATGCGTACGGCGCACCGCGCGCGGCAGCACCACTTCGCTCAACTCGCGCAGCAGGCCGGAGTAGAGCCGTTCGCTTGGTTCAAAGACGTGCTCTCACGCATCGGCTCCCATCCGATCAACCGCATCGCCGAACTCCTCCCTCACAACTGGGCGCCCGACCAAGTTTAATTCCACGCTTGATCATCTGATCGAGGCTGCTGCCCCGGTGATTCTCAGCCGCTTACCCGTAACTGACGCTAACCAATATCAGTCTTGTGGCGCCGTGCCCTCGGGCGCGGTTGCGAGCGGCATCTTGGTGTTAAGCGCTTGCCCGTAGCGTGAGGGCGAGTACGGGTTTGTTCTCGTATCAAGAGGTCTTTGGGATGTCGCCGGTCGGAACGTTTAGTGTATGGGCTTCAGGGCGGCGATGGCGTCTTCCGTGTATTCAATATCGCCGTCCCAATACTTGATAATCACGTCATGATTCAATCGAACCCACTTCTTGAGAAGATCCAAATCATGTGCGGTCATTTTGCCACCACTAACCACATGAACAGCGGGCCTAATCGCCACCGATACCAATTGAGAGCTGTGGACTTTCGGTCCCTTAGACACCTTCACACGAACATCATGCGGAGCACCGGCTTTTGGTGAAATCCATACAACGAATGGCAAGCCTGTACGTTTGGGTGAGATGTTAGCCATTTCAAAAAGACCGTCGCTTTGCGGTTCTACGAATCCACTGAATGTCGGCATTCCCAAAGAACTTCCCATGCCATTTACTATATAGTCGGTGCTTCTTTTGGTTTTCGATTTAGCCCAACGTGCTTGGACAGCTTTGCGTGCGCTTTCGCTTCGTTGTGTTGGTGTCATGCTGGCGGCTCTGGCGAGACCGCCCTTTTTGCCACCTTTACGCCCAAGAGCAACGGCAGCGGGATCTTTCTTCTTTTTTGCGGTAGCAGGCATTTCTCTAGTATACGTGAACGCTCACGAGTTGACGGATACGTACCCGCTAACGTATAACAGGAACCTGGAAGGCCAAAGAAACCGACATGGACCTGCGAAGGCTGTCGATCCGAATGCCAACGCTTCGGTAGGGCGGCGCGGCGTACAGCGATTCCGTTGCTCCAAGATCTTCCTTGAGCCTCAACGAAGCGTACCAGCCGTAACGTCCATTACCGTGAGCAGACCTTTGAAGGGGCGGCAAACCTGGATTTCTCCGTAGTGTATGGTTATTCGTTTGGCTGAATGTTTATCAATGAACTCAGAGAATTAGCTCACTACCCCCTGTTCCATCGCTATGAGCCACCCACGGTCATCGGGTCCGGATACACTTACCCGCGTGTATGGACAACGCCGAGAACATCCGCCGCCGACACCACGGTACAATACTCCCCGCTGAGATTCGCCAGGCTCATGGCATGTACTTCATCCGCGGTGCGCCACGTCCCGCGCCAATCCTGCCGGCCGAAGGTGAACGCGGCATCTTCCACCAGGTACGTGTCGAATCCTAAATTCCCCGCCATCCTGACGGTCGCTTCCACTGAATTATTGGTGATCACCCCAGCCACCACCAGCATAGTCTGTCCGGCCGCGCGCAGTCGCGATTCCAGATCGGTCCCGATAAAAGCGCTGTTGGTCTGCTTCGCGATCACCGCCTCGGCGCCTGCCGGTTGTGTCTCCGGTTTGAAATCGTGCCACGGCTGCCCTGGCCGATAGTGCGAAGCGGGTTCGATGGAATCGTGGCGGATGTGGTAGATCGGCCGGTTAGTGGCCCGCCAAGCCGCCAGCAAGGCCGCCGCATTCTTCTCCGCATCGGGATTGTTCCGCTCACCCCAGTTCGGATGGTCGATGGCTTTTTGCAGGTCGATCAACATCAGCGCCGCATTGGTCTCTATCGCCAGGCTAACGTTCATCCCCTTGCTCCGTCTATGGTTATTCACGAGGAGGCTCCATGAAACTCAGCCATGCCGCCATCGCCCTGGCATTCGCCGGACTGGTTATGCAATCGGCCGCCGCGGAGCGGGAAGGCTCTTTCGATCGTACCCTTAAGGTCAACGGCGCGGTCGATCTGAATGTCGAGACCGGCTCGGGCCGTATTGAGGTGCGCTCCGGCGACACGGCCACCGTGCGCATCCACGCCGTCATCCGCGCGAATGGAGATTTCTTCGGCGGCGATGAAGCGCGCATCCACGAAATCGAGTCCAATCCGCCCATTTCGCAAACCGGAAACAGCATACGCATCGGCGCGATTCACGACGAGCGGCTGTTCCGCCACATCTCCATCAGCTACGAACTGGTCGTGCCGCAACAGACGCGCCTGCGTGCGCACACCGGATCCGGCAGCGAGAGCGTGGATGGCATCCATGGCCCCGTAGAGTTGGACACCGGATCTGGTTCGGTCACCGTGGCCCGCGTGGGAGATGAAGTTCGCATCCAAACCGGCTCCGGGCACATTGAACTCGATTCCGTGGCGGGCAAAGTAGACGCGCACACCGGCAGCGGATCGATTCATGGCTCGAGCATCCGCGGCCCGATCAACGCGCATACGGGCAGCGGCAGCGTGCACCTGGAACAGACCGCGCCGGGGCCGCTGGAGGCTCACACCGGATCCGGCGGCGTCGAAGTGCGGCTGCCCTCTGATGCCGCGTTCGATCTCTACGCCCACACTGGTTCCGGCCATGTCTACGTGGATCACCCCATCACGGTGCAGGGAAGCCTTGGGGGACATGAGATTCAAGGGAAAGTTAAAGGCGGCGGCGCGCTGGTGGATGTGCGCACGGGATCAGGCTCGGTTCGCATCGAATAACCTCCGACCCGCCTCACGCGTGCCGGAACAGATGCGAGTGGCCCGCTTCCAGGTCGAGCAGAAAGCGTTTGAGCGGCAGTCCGCCGCCATACCCGACCAGCGAACCGCCCGCGCCTATGACGCGATGGCACGGCACTACAATCGGTATGGGGTTTTGTCCATTAGCTGCGCCCACCGCGCGCACCGCTTTGGGCGCGCCAATGGTGTTGGCGACGAAGCTGTAGCTGCGCGTTTCGCCGTACGGAATGTGTAGCAATTCGTTCCATACCCGCCGTTGAAATTCGGTGCCTTGCATATCCAGCGGCAGGTCGAATTCCCGCAATTCGCCCGCAAAATAAGCGCGCAACTGCTCGATAGCCTGTCGCAGGAACGGATTCGACTCCCCCTTGCGCCCCGGCAATTTGGCTATGGCGCGCAATTCGATGGCGCGCACGCCCGCATCCGATGCCACCAGTCCAAAAGTATACTCGCCAGTTTCAAAAAGCCGCCATTCCACCATGACTCCAGTGTAACTGGCTTACGGCGCCAGCCGGTAGCTTTTAGCCCAGTAGGGCATATCGCCTATAGGACTGCCCGAGACCACGATCTCCACACGTCGATTCTGCTCGCGGCCCGCAGCGGTGGCGTTCGAGGTGAGCGGGCGAGAGTCGCCCAACCCCCGCGCCAGCACCACGCCGGCGGGCAATCCATCGCCTACCAATATTTCACGCACCGCCTGCGCGCGCTCGCTGGAGAACGACTCGTTGCCATCCACCTCCACCACCAGTTCCGGATATTGGCGCAGCACCACCGCGACTTGCGCCAGGCGCGCATACGCCGCCGGATCCACCCGCGCGCCGCGAAAATCGGAATCGGCCAGCGTGAGCGTCACCCCGCGCGGCGTGTCGCGGGCGGGCAGCGAAGTGTTCAGCTGCTCGTACAATTGCAAACGCAATTCCTTCTTACGCGCCGCATCCCGATCCGCGGGCGGCTGAACTGGGGCGCTCGGCGGGGGCGCGGGCGGCGCAACGGCGGCGCTGGCGGCAGCCTGCGCTTCCGCTTCCGCCTGCCTGCGCGCTACGCGTTCCTGATCGAGCAAGGCCGTGGCGGCCGACGCTTGGGTCTGCGCGGTCTGCGCGGCCGCCTCTGCCTGGGCGGCGCGCGCTTCGGCCTGCGTCACGCGCCGCTGCGCGTCCGCCAGATCGTTACCCTGCTTGCGTTTCTCAGCGAGAATGCGCGCGTCTTCCGCGGTTTGTTCTGCCTGACGCGCCAAGGTGACAACCATGGTCATGCCGCCTTTGCGATTGTCCGCATCGTACGCCTGTCGCAGCAGGTCCTGAGCTTTGCCCAGCGTGTCCGGCGCGTAGCGGCCGGCGTCCGCGGCTTGCGCGATCTGCACGGCATTCTGCGCCTCGTAGAGTTCTACGGTCGATTGGTAACGGTCCCAGGACACTTTGGGAGCATTCGCCGCCGCGGCTGCCATACCCTGCTGCATGTCGTAGGTGTATTGACCGCGTGGAAGCAGCTCATATTTCGCCTGTATGGGCTCCCGCCCGCCGATGGTATCCGGGCGAGGCTGGTTCTCCAGCACCACCACATCGCTCGGCTGGCGCACCGCCGCGAATGGTTCCGCGGTTACGATCATGCCGAATGCCTGCAACTCGGTAGTAACCAGCAGCTTAGCTTTATCTGAAGTGCCGGCCAGAACTTCGCCGAGATTCCGCGGATGTCCATTCGGCGTGATGGCCCATAGAACGTAAGTCAGGTACTCGGGGCCGAAGCGCGCGGGCGCCTCAAGATGGTCGAAGTGTGCATCGATTTCAGCGCGGCCCGGCTTCGATTCCACCACAGCGCTGCCTTTGGCCATCGGCATCAGTACCGTGCCGCGAAAGTCAATGGGCGTCGGTCCGTTGCGATACTGGTAATCCACCGCGCTGATGGTGCGGTCCACCACTGTTACGCGATACAGGGGAACGGTGGCATCCGGCTCAGGCGGCGGATTCTGCGCACGGGCGCCGGGCATGTAGAAAATACAAAGTACTAAGGTCGCTAGTAGGCTCTCTCTCATGGAACAATCGCTCCGTGAAGGACAAACTAGCAACTGCGTTTCCCTTTGCGCGACACTGCGGCAGGACTACTGTGATCTTAGTTACGCTCGGCCGAAGAGTTGCTTGCGGGAAGCTATTTCGGCTTGAAGAGACCGATGGTATTTCCTTCCGGATCGGCAAACCAGGCGAAAGCTCCCGTAGGGATATCGACCGGCGGCACCAGGGTCTTCCCGCCAAGTTCCGCGGCCTTATCCAGCGTCGCCTGCAAATCGTCCACCATCACATAGAAATGCGTGAAGTTGTGCGGCTCGTGGCCCAGCGACGTGATGTGCCCGGCAACGCCGGAGGCGCCCGTATCGATCATGGTGGCCGGCCCCATTTCCGTCATCTTCCAGTCAAACAGCTTCGCATAGAATTGTTCGGTGGCTGCCTTGTCGCGGCAGCCGATTTCAAAGTGCACGACGGGGTTGCTCATAGATTTCCGATGCTAACATAGACTTGCCATTCTGATGTTCGGCGATCTGCGTTACGGTCTGCGGATGCTGCGCGCGAGCCCCGGCTTCACGCTGGTGGCTGTGATCACGCTGGCGCTCGGAATCGGCGCGAATTCGGCCATCTTCAGCGTGGTGCGTGCCGTGCTGCTGCCGCCCATGCCGTTTGCGAATCCCGGCCGCCTGACTCAAATCCAACTCCGCGACCGCAAGACCGGCGAGCCGGCGAATTGGGTAGCGATACGTGACGTGGCCGACTGGCGCGCGCAGAACCGCGGCTTCGAGAGCATCGGCGCGTACGGGGGCGCGCTCCTGAATCTGACTGCGGCGGGCCAACCGAACGCGCTCTACGGCGCGCGCGTTTCGGCGAACCTGTTGCCGCTGCTCGGCGTGCCGCCGCTTAAAGGCCGCTACTTCGTGCCCGCGGAGGATCAGCCGGGGCGCGACCAGGTGATCGTTCTCAGCTACGATCTTTGGCAGCGTCATTTCGCCGCCGACCCGGCTATCGTGGGTCGCACGATTCGCTTGACCGGCGCAAATACCGAAGATTACACGGTCGTCGGCGTGATGCCGCGCGGCTTCAATTTTCCACTCGGTATACCGAGCGCCGTAAACATGCCCACCCGCCGGATGGCCTACTGGATTCCCTTCGGCGTCGATCCGCTGCGCCAGAGCCGCGACGGCATGCGCTGCCTGGTGGTGGGACGCCTGAAGCCGGGCGTGTCTCCCGCGCAGGCGCAAGCGGATCTGGATGCCGCCGCCGCGCGCATCGCCCGGGAATCGCCGCAAACTAACACCGGTGTCGGAGTGCGCGTGGTACCTTTCGCGCACTACGTGATGGGTCGCGCCCGCCCCGCCATGCTGGTCATGTTGGGGGCGGTCGGACTGCTGGCGCTGCTGGCCTGCGCCAATATTGCGAATCTGCTGCTGGCGCGCGCCATCGACCGCCGGCGGGAGACCGGCATTCGCCTGGCGTTGGGCGCCGATCGCCGCCGCCTGCTGCGGCAATGGATCACCGAGAGCCTGCTGCTGGCGGCCGTGGGCGGCGGCGCGGGGCTCTTGCTCGCCCGATCCAGCCTGCGCTTCCTGATCCATCTCGCGCCGCAGAATATTCCGCGGCTGGCCGAAACACGCATGGATGGCATAGTTCTCGCGTTCACGGTGGGGCTGTCGTTACTGGCTGGACTATTGTTCGGCGTGTTCCCAGCGTGGCTCGCGGCGGGCACCGACCCGCAGGAAGCGCTGGCCGAAGGGGGAGCGCGCGGCACCGCCGGCCGGGGGCGCAGCCGCGCCCGCGACCTGCTGATTGTAGGCGAGGTGGCTGCGTCCGTGGTGCTGACAATCGGCGCCGGTTTGCTGGCGAGGAGCTTCGTCCGGCTTATTCGGGAAGACCCTGGATTCCGGCCCGATCGCGTCGTCACCGCGATCGTAATTTTGCCGCAATCGCGCTACCCTGATGTCCTTTCTTCTCACATCGTCTTCTATCGCAAACTGCTCGATGGCCTGCGGAACCTGCCCGGCGTGGAATCGGCCGGAGCGGCCAACGGTGTGCCGCTGTCGGGTAATATCACCGGTGCCTATGTAACGGTGGAAGGCCATCGTTCGACCGGTATGGGAACCAGCCGGCCGTCGACGGAAGTGTTTGCAGCCAGTCCGGATTACCTGCCGACGATGGGCATCGCGCTCCTGGCGGGCCGCGAACTCACACCCGCGGACGCCTCCAGCGGCTTGCATCCGGCCGTGACCAACGATCTCGCCGCGCGCCGCTTCTGGCCGCATGAAAGCGCGCTCGGGAAGCGCATCAGCGTAAATCAGGATCATGGCCAGGAAATCTGGCGGCAGGTGGTGGGTATCGTCAAAACCACGCACGACCAATCGCTCGACCTGCCCGCGCAACCGGCCGTTTACCTGCCCATGGAACAGGCCTTCGAGCCGCCCCAGTTTTTGGCCGTGCGGACGAGTTTGCCTATAGCCGAAATCAGTGCGCGCTTGCGGCAGGCCGTAGCCGCCGTCGATAAGGAGCAGCCGGTCTACGTGGTGAATGGCATGCAGGAATTGCTGGACAACTCCGTCGCCCCGCACCGTTTCGCCGCGGTGATGCTGGCGGTGTTCGGCGCACTGGCGCTGGTGCTGGCCGCGGCGGGCATCTACGGGGTGGCATCGTATTCGGTCAGCCGGCGGACGCGGGAGATCGGAGTGCGTATGGCGTTGGGCGCGCAACGCGGCGATGTACTGCGCCTCGTTATCGGGCAGGGCATCCAGTTGACCGCCATCGGCGTAGTGCTGGGGCTGATCGGCGCGCTGGTCGTTACGAGGGCGCTTTCGAGCTTGCTCTATGGAGTCGCGCCCACGGATCCTCTCACATTCGCAAGCGTGCCGGTGGCGCTCGCCGCGATAGGTCTGACGGCCTGTTACATCCCAGCGCGCCGCGCCGCGATGGTGGATCCCATGGCCGCTCTCCGCCGCGACTGACTTGTGGCGCACGCTTCAGCGTGCCGCGGCGAACTTTAGCTCGCCGTTCCCGTTTTCCCGAAGACCTGTCGGCTAAAGCCGACAGCAGCACGCTAAAGCGTGCGCCACAGCCTAGAACGTGAACCGCGTCTGTAGCTCCAGCCGCCGGTTATTGGCCGTCTCCGCGAAAGCGCCGTATCCGCCTGCCACCGAATTAGCCTCGCCAAACAGCGGCGAAGTGATCTGTCCGATGATCGGCCCCTCGTTCACATGATTCAGCAGATTGCGCCCGGAAATCGAGAGTGTCAGGTTATAGCGCCTGCTGGTCGACAGATCCGAAAAGACGCTGTGAAAACCGGTGTTGTGACCGGCACCCACCGGACCCACTCCGCTGGCGCCTTCGCGTTCGGGCCCGAAACCCCACGTCTTGCCCAGCCGCGCGTTCACCGAAATCTGGCCGGGACCCCGTCCATAGTTGCGGGGCAGAAGCTGCTCGCCCGGCGATGGATTTGGGTCGAGCCAGCCGTAGGGCGTATCGATCAGGCCCGCCTTGTTCAGATCCGTGGGAATGCCCGGCCGGCCGTTGAACAGCGTATCGCCGTAAAGATCCTCGCCCACGGTGATGTTATATGGCGCACCGGATTGCACCGTGATGAACGGACTCAGGCGGATGTTCCATTTGGTGTTCAGCGATCCGCCGATAAATGCGCGATGCCGGATGTCCCAAGCGGCGGGACCATACTCACCCACCATCGAGCCGGGGACCGCCGGAAATGTGCCGAGTCCATCCGTATTGCTCATGGCGCGGCTCAGAGTGTAATAACCGAACAGCGACACGTTGCCAGTCAGCTTGGAATTTACATTGGCAATCAGCTGGTTCTGATTAAATAATCCGGATGATTCCATCAGGTACACCGGCCCCGGCGCGTTGAATTCTTCCGAGCGCAGTATGTGCAGTCCATGCGAATTCATGTAAGTCGCCGTAATCGTCGTATTACTCGCCACCTGGCGTTCGACGGTAAGTGCGGATTGCATGATATACGGCGCGCGCAGAGTGGAACTCAGTTCCTGAATCGTTTGCGTGGACTGAATGCCGGGCATCGCCAGCAGTTGCGGTATGGTAGGAATGCTCGGAAAGAAAGTGGGATTATCGACAATGTACTCTTGTTGCACGGTACCGTTGTATCGTTCGGCGGTCTCGATGTTTGAGACATTGAAGCGGGAATAGAACAGGCCGAATCCGCCGCGCAACACGAACTTCGGGTGCAGGCTCATCTGTTTCGATCCGGGCGCCCAGGCGAAGCCAATCCGCGGCGCAAAATCGTGCGTATCATTTATGTTCGTCTGCATCTCGTAGCGCAGCCCCAGGCTGAGCGTGAAGTTGGGCCGCACCCGCCAGTCGTCCCCTACATAAGCGCCTACATCCTCCTGGTTCAGCGCCAGAAAAGGATTACCAGCGGCAATGCTGAATTGCGTGGCGCCGCCGCCCGGCAGGCCCAATAGCGCCCGCTGGTATTGCTGAATCGACGTGATTT
This sequence comes from Bryobacterales bacterium, assembly GCA_963818855.1. Classification (GTDB taxonomy): domain Bacteria; phylum Acidobacteriota; class Terriglobia; order Bryobacterales; family Bryobacteraceae; genus Bog-159. Next base: position 727,578 of record CAWFUH010000006.1, read on the forward strand.
GCGTCAGCACGGGCTGCCCCGCACTATCCAGGATCTCCTGATTATCGGCGTCCAGTTCCGGCGCCAAGCCGCCCGCAAAAGTGAACGTGCCGCCGAAATTCGTGGGTGACGTGTTGTCTATGGTCTGCCCGCGCGTGCGCATCCCGAATTTCCAGGTGTGCGCCCCTTTTACGATCGAGGTGAAATTCTGCAACTCGTAATAGTTCTCGCCGTCCACAGTGCGGCCGGTTTGCGCCCCACCCGTATCAAACGAGCCCATCACCAGAATAGCCGGCGCGAGACTATTGGAAATCTGATCGGTATCCACATGATAAAACTGGAAGCGCGTCTCATTTACGGTGGTGGGGCCTAATACGGCAGTGTCCGTGATCTGGACCGTGTGATCCTGCTCCAGGGAATTGTAGCCGCGGGAGGCCAGATTGAATCCGCCGATGCCCTGGTCCTGCACATCATTCCGCGTAAAACCATAACGGACTATCAAGGTGTTGTTCTGGCTGATCTGGTCATCCAGGCGCGGGCTGATCCGCTCGCGGCGTTGCGGCGACAACAGCGTGCCCGTATAAGGATTGATCGCGTACGTCTCCGGATTGAGAGTCACGGCATCGATCACCTGCCCGTTATCGATCGCGCGCCGCTCCGTATCCAGGAAAAAGGAAGCGTGCTTGCTCAACGGTCCACCGACCGAAGCGCCGTATTCCTGCAGATGAAAAGGCGCTTTCTGCTGTGCATAGGGATTCCGCGAATTAAAGATGTCGTCGCCCAGGTTGAGGAACGCCTGCCCATGCAGTTTATCCGTGCCGGGCTTGGTGAGGATCTCGATGCGGCCGTAGCCCAGCTTATCGTATTCCGGCGAGAACGGATTCTGGTTGATGCGGACTTCCCGGATGGAATCCTTGGAGGGAAGCTGCCCGCCGCTGAATCCGTCGACGAAGATCTCGCCGCCGTCCGGACCGGCCGAGGGGCCCGCCAGCGCTTGCAAGTCGGACTGCAGGTCGTCTGGATCGTCGGAGAGCGCCTGCAGATCGTCGCCGCTTAGAACCATCGCATTCGAATTACTGGATGGGTCGGTAGAAACGCTTGGGCCGGCAGTGTCCTGCACGGTCACTTGCTGCGTCACGGACGCTACTTTCATCTTAAGGTCGAGGGACTGTGCGCCGGGATGCAGCACGATTTTCACCGGCTCGGGCTGTGTGAGGTCGGGCGCGGACACTCGTACCGTGTAGCTTCCTCTGGTCAGACCGTTGAGAGCATACGATCCATCGTTGCCCGTGGTGGCGATCTTGCTGCTGCCCAGCGGTCCATTGAGAGTGACCGTAGCGCCGGGAACCACCGCGCCGGTTTCATCCATGACTTGTCCACGGAGCGTGGCAGTCTGTGCAAAAAGGGGTAAAGAGAGGGCGAGTAACGCCAGCAGAGATAAAGATAATTTCATTTTTCTGATTTTGGGACCGGCCTCAGTCGGTGGCGCCGCAATGTGGCCGCGTGTTTAATAGAGTCAATTATTCAGGCGTCGCCAGCCGCGCAAAAGTTACCTCCACCGGCGTTACGGAGCGTCAGTCTGCCGCGTTATTGGGCCGATAGAGCCTCCGCCAGCCACGCCGCGTATTCACATTCGTTATAGCTGGCGCCGCGCTGGCACGCCCCAAGCATATTCAGTGAAAACAGCGCCGCCTTTTTGGGAACCGTCTTGTCCTTTTCCAGAATGAAATCCTGGACCACCACGCGCCGGTGGGGAACTGACGCTGGGCGGCGCCGGCGAGCCAGCTAAATCGTCGTTAGTATGGCGCGGATCTCCGGAAAGCGCGTCCTTTGCAGGCACCAGCATACATGGCCGCTTCCATTTTGCTCTTGTTCGATTCGATCTCAACTCGCACGGCTTCGACATCGGAGTTGGACAGGCACGCCACCGGAATTCCATTGGCGAAATGACTGCGCAAAGCCGCGGCGAGCCACGTGCAGAGCAGCGCGACACGCCTTCGGGCTTCTGCGGATGGCACACGAAGACGTGATGCGATAAGGCTCCATCGCGACCTCCATTGTAGTTGCGCGCGCTTCGGGCGATATTGGAATAGGGATGATTCCTCTGATTCTGGTGCGATGGCAAAGCGTCGTGGATTTCGTGGTCCTCACCGCGGCGCTGTATATCCTGCTGCGCTGGGCGCAACAGGCGCGGGCCCTGCGCGTAGCCCTGGTGGTGCTGGGGCTGCATGCCGGAGCCCTGGTGGCACGCCATTTCGACCTGGTGCTCACCAGTTGGGTGCTGGACGGCGCGGCCATCCTGGCCATCGTCGGTTTGCTACTGGTATTCCAGGCCGAGCTGCGGCGCTTCTTCATGCGCCTCGATAGCGTGCTGAACTGGCGGCCGCACGCGCCGTCCCGGCTCGCCGAGACTTACGGGGCCATCAGCCGGGCGGCTTTCCACATGGCGGAGGCCACCGTGGGCGCGTTGATTGTGGTGGTGCGGCGCAATGCGGTGGCCGAACTGGTGAGCGGCGGCATCGTGCTCGAAGCCTCCGTTTCCGCCGAACTGCTGGAAGCCATTTTTCAGAAGACTTCGCCCGTGCATGACGGCGCAGTAATCATACACGGCGACCTCATTGTGCGGGCCGCTGCCGTGCTACCGCTGACCGACCGCGAGCGCGTGCCCGGCAATTACGGCACACGCCATCGCGCGGCCATGGGACTCTCCGAGCGGTGCGACGCGCTGGTGGTGGTGGTTTCCGAAGAGCGCGGCGAAGTGACGTTGATGGAATCGCGCCAACTGATGCGCTTCGACGAAGCAGGCAAGCTGGCCGAGACGTTGGAGAAACTGAGCGCGCGGCCCGCCGGCACCCTAGGTGGCAATATGCGGCAACGGCTGTTTTCGAATCTGCCCGTCAAGCTGGCGGCTACGGGACTCGCCGCGGCCATCTGGAGCACCTCGTTTCTGTCGACTGGCACTACCGTGCGCACGGTCAGCGTACCGGTACAGTTTGTGAGCGTGCCGGCGGGCATGGACATCGCGCAGCCTTCCTTCGATCGGCTTGAGGTGGAGGTACGCGGCAGCGCATGGCTGATGGATTCGGTCGGCCTGACGCGCCTGGTGGCCAGTTTCAATTTGCACGGCGCAAGTGCGGGACCGCTGAGCTTGTCTGTGGACGCGGCGGATTTCAACCTGCCGCCGGGCATCGTGATGGAGCGCGTCTCGCCACCCCGCATTTCGGTGCGCCTCGTGCCGCGGCCCAGGTAGTCCTGGAGGGCGGCCTTTAGTCCATGCCACTTAGTTGTGGGGCAGGACTCCAGTCCTGCGGCCGACGTCCACGTCGGCCTGCTCGCGTTTGGCACGGCTGATTCCAGGCGCGAAGGGCGGGTCCTGGAGGACCCGCGCAGACCTGGAGGTCTGCCCCACAAATTATGCAGCATTCCCAGCTGCATGACACCGTGGATCAGACGTGCTGGAATTGGCTGCGGACCAACCCCGCGTATCGGCCGCCCAACGACAGCAATTCATCATGCGAACCCTGCTCCACCACCGCCCCTTCATCCAACACCAGGATCAGGTCGGCGCTTTGGATAGTGCTCAGCCGGTGCGCCACCACCACGCGCGTACATGACATGGCATCCAGATTCCGATCCACGCGCCTCTCAGTCACAACGTCCAGATGACTCGTCGCTTCGTCCAACAACAGCATGGCAGGCGCGCCCGCGATCGCCCGCGCGATGGCCAGGCGTTGGCGCTGGCCGCCCGACAAGGTGGTTCCCCCCTCATCGATTCGGGTCTCGTAGCCCATGGGCATGTCGATGATGTCGGCATGAATCCCGGCGGCCTCGGCGGCCTCGAACAATTCGCCTGAAGCAATGCTGGAATTGTGCAAGCAGATGTTTTCCCGTATGGACGAGCTGAAAAGAAACGGCTCTTGCAGAACCGCCCCCCATTGCCGCCGGACAGCCTGATAACTCAGGCTCTCCAATGGGATTCCGTCGTAAAGGATCTGCCCCTCGGTTGGGAGGTACAGCCCGAGCAGTAGTTTCCCGAGCGTGCTCTTTCCCGAACCGGTCCGGCCCACCAAGGCGACCTTCTGCCCCGGATGTATCGTTAGCGAGACATTGTCGAGCACCTTCCGCGAATGCGCGTCATAGCGAAAACTGACGCCGCGCAGCTCGATCTTTCCACTCAGCCGCGGCCCATCCGCAACGCTTCCGAATCTCTGCTCCGGCTCGGCTTGCATCACGTCGGCAATCCGCTCGACGTGCGCGCGGGCCAATTGGACCCGCTGCACGCTGAGCACCAGCGAAGCTACCGGAAGCAGAAAACTCGTGGCCAGCGCGTTTACCGCCAGCATGGTACCGAGGGTCATGGAGCCGTTGAGGACCTCGACGCCTCCCAGCCACAACAAACCAAGCGGCGAAAAGGTTCGCACGCCGGTCACCGCGGCGTCGATCCGAGCGGCAAAGCGGCTTCGTCGCGCGGACGTACTGAGCTGCTGCTCCAGCAATCCGGACCAGCGAGTGAAGATACGCTTTTCGGCGCCCGACGCCTTTATGGTGCAGATGCCCATCAGAGATTCGATCAGGAAGCTTTGCGACTCAGACTGGCGGCAAAGGTCGCTTTCCACCAGGGCCTGCAGCCGGCCGCTGGTGGCGAGCAAAATGGCCACCTCCACCGCTGCCACGGCCAGGGCCGACAAGCCGAACAGTGGCGCCACCCGCAACAGCGCGGCCAGAGATAGCAATACCAGTACACCATCCAGAACGGTCGAGACGGTGTAGGTAGCCAGCGCCTCGCGGATCGTCGAGTTGCTGGCGAGCCGCATAAGAAGGTCGCCGCTGTTTCTTTGCTGGAAAAAACGGAATGGCAGCGCCAGCAGGTGCTCGAAGAAATCGAGCATGAGACGCGTATCCAGCCGCCACTGCAGACGGATGAGGAGAACGGCCCTGACATGGCTTACGGCGGCATACGTCACGGCCGCTACCAGCGCGCCCAGGCCAAGCATGTTCAGTTCGTCCAAACGCCGCAGCGGGAGTAATCGGTCCACCAGCACCTTGGTGAAGAGCGGCAGCGCCAGCGTAAAAGCTTGCAAGGCCAGAGAAGCTGCCAGGATTTTGGCTAACATGCGGCGGGCGCCCGGTGTGTCGAGAATCCGCTTCAGATACTCGCGGGGCAGGTTGGCGCCCGCGTTGGCGCGCGCTTCGAATTTCGGGCCAGGCTCGAACGTCATTACCACGCCGCTGAAAGCTTCGGCAAGCTCCTTCGTATCGACCTGGCGCCTGCCCCAAGCGGGGTCGACAATATCCACACCATCCCGCGACCAACGTTCCAGTACCACGAAGTGGCTGAAGTTCCAATGGATGATGGCGGGTGTCTGAACGTTGGCGAGTGCCTCGGTAGTCAACAGGACACCTTTCGTGCGGAGCCCGAACCCGCGCGCGGCCGCGGCGAGCGTTTGCGCCGTGACGCCGTCCCGCCCCGCGTCACATTTCTCGCGGCATTCTTCCAGGCGCGTTTTCCTGCCGAAATAGCCCAGGATCATGGCCAGGCACGCGGCCCCGCACTCAACGGCGTTCATTTGCAGAATCACGGGGACGCGGCCGCGCGGTTTCTTGATCTGTTTGGTCATGGCAGTATGGGCGGCCCTAGCGCAAGAACCGCCGGTACGCGGTCGGGCTCCGCCAGGCGAAGCAATTCGTACCCAATTCCGGCTAAACCGGTCATCAGACCGGGCGACTCAAGCCCGGACGGGTTTCCGCATATCCAGCCGGTGCGCTTGGCGGCCTCGAGTATCCGCGCCGCGATTTCATGGGCGTGTAAATCCCATCGCGGTTCGGAAAGGGCGCGCGCGGCGTGCAGCAGCAAGTCAAGATTGCCGAGATCTCCGTGACACAGCGTGTGGTTGCTGCCGAATCCCTGGGCCATGGTAGTGTCAAGAGCGGCCGCGATTTCGGACCTGAACAGCGGATCGTCCACGTAGCGCAGCGAGCACAGCCGGGCCAAGCCGATGCCTGGAGCGCCGTGGCACCAGGCCACCGCGAAATCGGCTACCTTGCGTACCCGCAGGTCTGGCCAATTGCCGTGCTCTCGGGCGAAGCAAGAACGTTCGTAACGGAGCGCCTCTCGAGCCGCATATGTGAAACGTGCCTCCCCCGTCAGCGCGCCGAGTCTCACCAACGCGTACGCCACGCCGGCATTACCGTGCGCGAAACCGGTTAGCGGCTTTGGTCCAAGATCTTCCCGGACCCAACCGATTCCCTCCGGCATCTCCGTCGAGCTCTGCAGAAGGTGATCACCGCAGTCACGCGCGGCTCGCAGGACATTTTCCGACGGTCTGCAGTGATACAAGCTCGAAAGAGCCAGCAGACAACCCGCCGCGCCACCGATAATGTCGAGTTGCTGGTCGCCGCCGATGAGTTCTACGAGAGGCGCCACCAGCCTTTCGGCCTCGATGAAAAGAGTGGGGTCGCTCCAGAGAACCCCCAGGTGAGTGAGAGTGTAAACAATTCCGCTCCACCCGGTAAACGCCCCGATGTTAGGCAGGGAGCGGGTATCTTCGATCTGGCCGCGCAGTGCCCTCAGCGCAGACTTCGCTAAATCAACGTATCGTCGATCCTGTGTCACGGACCCGAGGTAGGCCAGAAACAGGATTACACCGGGAAGGCCGTCGTATAGGTCCGGGCCTAACGGAGAGACCAGCCAGCTGTCGTCCTCGGCAGGTGCTAACCCGAGCCAGGTGACGTCGTCGGCTCCACCGATGGCAAGCTCCTCCAGCCGGTCACCCAGGGCCCGCGCCGCGGCGATCCATTGCGCGCGCCCGGCAACCGCAGTCACTTTCGTAGGGTGGTGCAGAGCGGTGTTCGCCGCCGCAACTTCAGGCTGGTGTGGGGCGAGCGTGGCAAGGGAAGCGCGCAGAATCCACAGTTGCCGTTCCAGATCTTTCTCGCTGAGTTGGTGAATCCGGCGCGTCACCAGCGTCATACCGCACTCCTCGAAGTAGCCCTCAATGCAGTCGCCGGTGCTGGTCCAGATGTCCCGCGAAAGCGGGCGCGTCGTGAAGAACGGGATGTCGCCGCGCAAAAGGTCGGCACGCTCGCTGGCGATCAAGGGCGCCAACCGCGGCGAGTCATCGGCCAGTGATTTCAAGCGCTCGAACAAAGTGTCGCGATCGGCGGCGGCGCGCAGCACGTCCGGGTGAAAGCTCTCATGCAGGAGCGCTCCATAGATCCGCGTCGGGCGAGCGATCACGCGAACCTCATCCCCGGCAAAGCGGCTCACTGCGGAGAGCCATTCCTCGCGGTGGAGCAGGAGTGTGCGATACATCGACGTGAAGCCGTCCGCCACCGCGCCGGCATAGTCGAAGGCATTCACTTCGCTTCCATGCAGCGAGGGCCGGTTCGCCGCGCCCGGCATTTCCGTGCGGCTGCGCACCACGCGCATCTCATCGGTATCCGAATTCTCCCAATGCGGGACCGCATGCGGCGTTAGCTGGCCCTCCGCGCTGCCGAGCCCGCTCATGTCCACGCCCGGAAAGCCGTCTCCCGCCCACGATCGCGCCGGTAGCAGGCCGACTCTCATCGCCGAGTAACCCAGAGCTTTGGCGGCCGCGCCCTCCGCGCGGCCCGCATCGATGGTCTCGAGCCGCGGGTGAAACAACGCCTCCAGATCGATGAGCATAGGATGCTCTCCCGAGGCGATCAGGTTTTCGCAATGGAAATCGGAAGCCTCCAGCGCATACAAAATAGCGAGATAGCCGCCCTGGCGTCTGTAGAAACGAGCGACTTCCGCGGCGCTGGCACATGGCTCAGCCTCCACGAATTCCGTCCAGCCGTGTTCGCCGCATTCGAGAATCTGCAGCAGACGGAACTCCGATTCAGCGCCTAGCGCGTTGAGCCCGGCAAGCAATTGCTGGAAGTGCGCGTCCACGGCGAGAGATCTGGGTTTGTACACCAGCCGCGCGCCGGCGTTGAACGACGCGATGATGACCGAGCGGCCGCCCCGGTGGGTGTCGCCCGCTCCAGTATGAATCCCGCCCACTAATCCTGGGTCTTGCGGGAAGAATCGTTCCTGGATCAAGGGCCAGTCGTCACTGAGGTGCCCGAGGAATTCGAGGCTGAAGGCGGCCCATCGATCGAGGCGGTTCACGATCTGTTCCAGCAGTGTGGGATATTCGTCGAACAGACGATCCGCCGATTCCGGCGAATGCAACGTGGCGAGAAAGCTCTGAAAACGCTCTGCCGGTGTGTCGCCCGCCAGCCGCCCTTCCAGGCGCGCGACATTCAGCTCCAACACCATCACGCGGGTCATCATCGCCAGCAGTTGTTCCGGAAGGTTGCTGGCCAGAGCTTCCTCCACGGTTGCGGGATCGAACGGCACGTGCCCGCCCGAAAGGGCCAGGCGCCGCGCACCGCGCCGCACCCTCTGGCGCGCCTCGTAGATTTGCGGACGGATCAGGTCCAGGCAATTCGCCAGTCCATGGCCGCGCAGGTGATCCGGCAGCGGAAGCGCGGCCGGCGAGGACTCCGCGGAGGCTGTATCTCGTTCCAGTATTGCAATCGCAGCAGGCGGCATCGATATTCCTTGTTCTTCGATAGTGTCGGACTGCGGAATGCCCAGGCGGATGCTTTAACCGGCCTGAGCATTCTGACGAGTACTTACTATTGCAGTCCTTACGGGTGATTCAACAGACTCTCCTGGCGGCGAGCAGCTAGCAGGGCAATCCATGCGGGAAGGCCGTGGAGCAGCCGCAGGAGAACCTGGAACAAATCTTTGTACACAGAGCGGTCAGCAAACCGCCCGCGACCTGTCCCAGATCCGCGTCCGACAGCTCAATGGAGCCCGCCGGATTGGCCGGCAATGCGGCGCGTTCCGCCTCGCTCAGACTGTTACGATAAACCGGATCCTTCCAGGCCCGGACGATGTTCTTGCTTGACATAAGTTTCCTTTCACAAGGTGCGTTTTTGATTTTGCCGGTAGGCGACGCACAAGGTAGTAGTGAGTTCGCTCCTAAAAGAATTACAGCTGAGGCCAACAGAATCGCACAGCTCCGCCATTAGTGAGCCAGGCCCCATCTCCCGCCGACACGACCGAGTGCATGCCTCGCTGGATTGTCGCGGTAGGTTTCCGATCCGATAAAGTTACAGTATGGATTGGAGCCTTTGCAGCGCAGTCGACCGAGCCCCCGGAAAACTCGGTGGCGCGTGGTGTTTCCGTGGTACGCGCCTGCCGGTTGCTGCCCTGTTTGAGCACCTCGACCAGGGCTCAACTATTGACGAGTTCCTGGACTGGTTTCCCTCGGTCGATCGAGAGCAGGTGCCTCGTGTCCTTACCTTTGTCAAGAGTTCCTTGGAACAGCCGACGGCGGTTGCATGAGATCCGTTCGGCGCAAACGCCGGCTCCACTTTGCGCGGTTTTTGCGACGACATGAAGTCGTGCGGCGGACGAATCGGAATGGCAGGGATTGGAGAAACGGCACGCTGCTGACGCGGCCGAGCAAGCGGGTTTCGACCTGTTGCTTACCTGCGGTCAAAACGTCCGGTATCGGCAGAACCTGACGACGCACAGCATTTCCTTACGGACTGACGCCGGACGCCATTGAGGAACGGATGTTGCGAACGCAGGTGGGGCAGCTCATCAAACTCATTTTGGTCAACCGGATATATGATTCCTCTGCTTGTAAATATTCGTAGTGGCTGACAGTGCTAAACCGCCGCGCGAGTCACCTCGCAATTTCCGGCGATAACGTCGCGCCCCGTAGCGCTCGCGCTGGCTGTCGGCATGGTCGGGTGCCTGTTCGGAGAGTCCACGGCGCTGCGCCGGTTTGAACGGGAAGCCGATATAGGCGCGTCTTAGCCACCCGGACATCGTCAGCATCCACGATTTCGGTTCTGTGGGCGGCGAAGGAGCGTACCGCGTGGCGGCCTCCTGGCTCGATCAGCTCCTCGACGGATTGACGGCCCGCGCACGGGGCCGCCATCGTGCATCTCGATTTTGAAGCCGGAGAACGTGGTCGTCGCCGCCCCTAACCCGGGCGCGCGGGATGCCGGTAGTCTGATCAATATCCTGGATGGCGTGGCGAAGGTACATGCGCTTCAATCGCCAGGTGGCTCCGCCGAAGCCGGCGTCGTCATGGGCACGGAGGCCTACGGGACGCCGGAACATCAGGGGCGATCCAGCGGACCGGCGCGCCGACACTTCTCGGTCGGAATCATGGCGGTCGAGGCCGTCACCGGACGGCTGTCCGAGCGCAACCCCACCGATGGCGCCGTGCTCGCATCCTCGATTGCCGGGCGGCTTCCCAGGAGGCTGGTGGAGAACGTGCTGTCTTGCGTGGCCCTGATCTCAACCATCGCTGCGCCAGTTTGGCGGACATAAAGCTCACCCACAGTCGAGGTGGGCGACGCTAGAGATACTGGAGATGCCGCACGATGGGGTCCCGTCGCGTGCAACTGCGAAGGCGATTTTCCAACTCACCTTCGGCACGCGTCAGGCGGTCATGCTGCCGTACGTGTTCCTCCCACGAACTTACGATGAATGTTTCCAAGTATTGATTGGGAGCCTCCACATCCCGGCAAATCCCCCAGCGCGACGCTCCGTCGCGGCGGCGGACGCGGCCGTACTCGCGCATGGCTTCGAGAAACTGCGCTTCGCGGCCGGTAGACACCTCATATTCGACAGTGACCAATACCGGACCATCGAGATCAGCTTTAAAGGGTGGGAGACGCCAGTGGTTCCAAGGTGTCAAATCGGGACTAACATCGGAGACACGCAGAAACGGCGTCGCGGCCGCACCTAACAAAGTGCCCACACCCGCCCAAACCAGCGCCTGGTTTATGCCGCCACGCGCGGCCACCGCGCCCCACACGGCGCTTCCGCCAGCAACGGCGCCCTGGAACACCAGCAATGCAACGGCCAGGACGCGCGCGCGAACCCAGTCAGGTGCCCGGTTCAACAGTTGAACATTAAACAGCGACAGGAAAGAGACCCACGCCGCGCCGGCGACGAGCATGACTGGAGCAAGCGACCATATGGCTCGGAAGATTCCCGCTGCAACCGCCGCCAAGCCAAACATCGCGATGCCGGATGAAATCACCACATCGGCGGAAAACCGGGATCGAACCCTCTGCAGCAGCAGCGCGCCAATTACGGCGCCGCCGCCGAATGCGCCCAGCAGGAGTCCGTAGCCTATGGAGTTGCCGCCCATGCGGCGCGCAATGGATGGCAGCAGGGCCAACAGTCCGCTGGCAAAGAACATTACCATACCGGAGCGCGCCAGGAGGATGCGAACCTCGGGCGAATAGCGGACGTAACGGATTGCCGCACGAGTTGCGCCGGTAACCGTTTCAGGCGGAGTTGCGCGCTTTGCAACAGGGCGCTTCCAGCGCGCCACGACGAATATCACCCCTGCGAACGAAAGGGTGTTGATCAGAAATGCCGTCCCGACGCCGGCGAGCGCGACCACCGCGCCCGCCAGCGCGGGTCCCACGGCGCGCGCGAAATTGAACTCGATCCCATTCAGAGCTGACGCCGCTGTCAGGTCCTGCTTCTTCACCAATTCGGGTAGGACGGCACGCCAGCTCGGTGACTCGAATGCGTCGCCGGCGGACAGAGCAAAAGTCAGGATGAGAAGTAGAAGCGGGGACTTCAGATCGCTGACCGCAAGTGCCGCGAGCACGGCCGCCACGGTCACCATCCACATTTCGGCGTACAAAATGAGCTTTCGTCGATCCACGATGTCGCCGATCGCTCCCGCAGGCAACGCGAGCACAAAAAACGGCAGCGCGGATGCCGTTTGCGTGAGAGCTACGTACATGGGGCCGGCATTCAGCGACACCATTAACCAGGCAGCGCCCACATTCTGCATGAAGGTGCCGACATCGGAAACAACATTGGCGATGAGCAGGTTCCTGAAGATGGGTGATCGCAACGGGCGCCAAAGGCTGGCCGGACCTGGACTAGCGGAATCCCCCACTCCGTTAGTATCGCTTGCCGATTGCATGGCGCTGGTGTTACGGTGCCGCGCTCACGGCTTCGCGCGCCATTCCGCCACCCAGCTCTTGGCGGCCTCCAGATCGTCCTCGCCCAGCTCGTGGCCGCCGTTATGCCAGAACGTGGCCACCGCGGCGCCGGCCTTCTCGAAGATTTCCACAAGACGCTGCGTCTCCTGCCGGCTTGCGATCGCATCGCGCTTTCCCGCGGCGATGAACAGACTCAGCTCTTTCAGATCTGGAGGGGTCGAAGGTACGAACGGTACCATCGGTCTGAATAGGACGGCTGCGGCCAGAACGCTCGGATGCGTGAGCATAACGCTGGAGGCGATATTGGCGCCATTGGAGTAGCCGACCGCAACGATGCGGTCTGCGCGCAAGTGGTAGGCCTGCGATGCGGTCTGGACAAACTGCGCCAGGCTTTCGGTTTGCACCTGCAGATCCCTTTGATCGAAGACCCCCTCTGCCAGACGCCGGAAAAAGCGCGGCATTCCGTTTTCCAACACGCGCCCGCGCGGGCTCAGTAGGGCAGCTCCGGGCGCCAGCGCCTGCCCCAAAGGAATCAGGTCGGACTCGTCTCCACCGGTGCCGTGCAGCAACAAAAGTGTCACGCCATCGCCGGAGGAGGCACTCTCCACAAACCGATGTTGAAAGCGGAGATTGCCGGTCCCGGTCACTTGACGCTCTCTTTCTTGAGAATCGAAATCTCGGGGAGGGATGCCTCGATCTCCGCCCGATGCGACTCGAACCACGGTGGTAGCTTGAGCGTCGTTCCGAGTTGCTCTAACGGTTCATCCACGGTGAATCCCGGCGGGTCGGTCGCGATCTCGAACAGGACGCCTCCCGGCTCCCGGTAGTAGATCGAATGGAAGTAAATCCGATCCATCACGGGCGAAAGATCATAGCCGAGCCGCCTGAGTTCGCCCAACCATTCGCGCTGTTCCGCATCGTCCTGCGTTCGCCAGGCGATATGATGGACCGTGCCGACAGCGATGTTCCCGTGGGTTCCTCCCGGTGCACAAACCAAGTCGATGTTCTTTCCCGGCCCTGCCCCAGTCACTTCGTAACGGAAGCGGTTCTGCTCATTGCCTGCCGGCCGCAGCCCCATAGTGTCGCTCAACAGCGCGGCCGTGCGCTCGTACCCCGTTTCCGAGAGCGTCGCGCTGTGGAATCCCCGGATCGCCGCATCAGGAGTCACCTCACTTCCGGACCAGGGGTGAGTATCGTCCCCGCGCGGCGTCTCAATCAATTCCAACCGCAAACCATCCGGATCGGCGAATGGAATGACGACCTCCCCAAAGCGTTCCTGTGGGCTCTCATACTTGACGCCGTTGGCTCGAAACCTCTCGCGCCAGTATTGTCCAGCGCCGGGCGGTACGGCGAACGATGTCGCCGTAAGCTGGCTGTTGCCGATGCGTCCACGCCGCGCTCCAGGCCACGTAAAAAATGTGAGAATCGTGCCGGGATAGCCTTGGCGGTCACCGTAGTACAGGTGATAACTGGCGGGATCGTCGAAATTGACCGTGATTTTGACCAGCCGGAGGCTGAGCACGCGAGTATAGAAAAGGATGTTTTGTTCGGGCTCGCCGGCAATCGCGGTGATGTGGTGAATTCCCAGGATGCTCTTGGCCATCTTTGCTCCCAACCTACGCGGTCTTTGAGGCCGCGCTCAAGAGACGGAACGCATCGCCTTTGGCAGTCCGGTCGGCCCTCCGCAGAGACGACTGTTCGTGGCGGCACGGTGTTTGCGGATCAGGGCCCGGTCCATTGAAGTGTAACCCAACGTCATGGCCAGGACAATGAGGGCGCAACTCGCCCCTCCAGCGAAAACGGAGTCGAGGATCAGATCGAGTTCCGCAGCCTGCCTGGGACTGAGATCTTCTCCGGCGGTTGCGGCACAGAATCGGTGCAGTAGGTAGTCGCTGCGCCGCAAATCTCCCGCGTGCTGCCATGGCGAAATAAAGGATCACCGGGTCCGAGATGAATCTGGCTTCCAGCGCCCGGATGCGCTCTTCAAGTCTCATCGTTCTTCAACTCGGCTGTGGTGGCGTTCCAATCGAACCGAATGGAAATATCCAACTCTGGGTACGAATAGACAAACTTCCGGCGGTCGGGCGTAGCGGCTATTCAGCCCTCGAAGAGCTTTGTCAGATGCCTGCCGGCGGCCACTACGGCCGCCTCTAGTTCTGCTCGGCGATCTCGTGGATGGTGTCGGAATCGAAGATCGCGACTGGCATGAGTCACGATTCTCGCGCTTCGTCGTCGGTCCGCCTTCGACCCGCTTCCGGCGTCCCTCCGGCCGGAGCGCGCGATGTGAAACCTCGGCACGCCCAGCGCAACAGAGACTAGCGCATTGCTTGTGGCGGATTCCTCACGAATGCGATATTGTCGGGCAATGCGCGCCAGAATCGGCATCCTCGCTTTGTCTCTACTGACTGCGGGGGATCTAGCAGCCCAGGCCAAACGAGTAGATCCCCCTGTCATCCCAATTGGACTGGATGCGTATCGGCTGTGGGAGAGATGGCCCTACCAGCGTATCGGAGCGCGCGCTTACATGCGCAGCACCTATGATCGGAGCGGCGGTAATGAGGGCGCTGATGCCAGTCACTTCCTCTACCAACTCGCCGACGATTTCAACGTCTCGCTCGACGTGGAAGGCCCCGGTGTCTTTTACTTCGCGCGCTATAACCACTGGCACGGCAGCCCGTGGCATTACGTCGTAGACGGCGCCGACCACATCGTCGCGGAAAGCAGTACAGTCGATCCGCTGCATCCCGCCGATAATGCAGTGTTCCTTCCCGAGCGCCTGTTTCCGAATCCGCTTACCTGGACGTGGTCGCTCACCCGGGGCGCCGACCTCACGTGGGTGCCGATCCCGTTTGAGCGTTCCTTCCAGATGGCATACTCGCGGACACATTACGGGACGGGCTATTACATATACCACCAGTATGTCCGCGGCGCGAATCTGTCGCGGCCAATTCACTCGTGGAGTCTGCAATCCGTGCCGGACCCGGAAGTGCTGGCGCTGATCGGCCGCGCCGGAAGCGATCTCGCGCCGCGTCCCGGCACTCAAGAAGGCACTGCCGTTGGGGTGGAGGAGCGCCGTGGCGAGGTGACACTTCCAGGAAGCGGCACGACCCTGCTCACGCGCATCACGCGGGCGCCTTCCATGCTGCGCGCGTTGGAGCTTTCCCTGCCACGCAAGAATGCTGTAGATCTCTCTCGCGCGCGCCTGCGGGTCGTTTGGGACGACGGGCTCGGGCCTTCCATCGATGCGCCCCTGGCGCTGTTTTTCGGGGCGGGCACATTCTACAACCGCGACGACCGCCGATACCTGGTTAAAGCGTTCCCCGTCTTCGTGCGGTTCGACGCGGAGCGGGTGAATCTCGCATGCTTCTTCCCGATGCCGTTTTTCCGTTCCGCCCGCCTGGAACTCGCCGGTGCGGGCGGCGCCGATGTTCATGGCATTCGCTGGGCGGTCCGCTTCGTACCTTACAAAGATGCACCCAGCCAGGTCGCCTACTTTCATGCCACTTATCGCGATCACCCTTTCCCAGAACCGGGCCAGGACCTTCTGCTGCTGGACACGCGGGAGACTGAAGGTGGTGGGGATTGGTCTGGCCATCTCGTGGGTACCTCGTGGATCTTTTCGCATCGCGCGGTATTGAACACGTTGGAAGGCGATCCGCGCTTCTACTTCGATGACAGCCTCACGCCCCAAGCGCAGGGCACCGGCACCGAGGAATGGGGTGGCGGCGGGGACTACTGGGGCGGGCAAAACATGACGCTTCCGTTTGTCGGGCACCCGGCGGGCGCGCGGAGTGCGCCGGAGGCAAAGGACGAGCGGGACAAGATCGAGTCCGCATACCGCTTCCTGCTAGCCGACCTGATGCCTTTCGGCAAGAACGCTCGCATCACACTCGAACACGGCGGTACCAACCAATCCACCGAACACTACGAGACGGTCACATATTGGTACGGAGCGCCGCACGCGACTCTGGTGAAAACCGACGAACTGGTGATCGCCAACCCTGCGAGTGAAAAGGCGCACAGCTATGTATCGCCCGATGCTTCCTCGCCTTATGAGATCAGTTCCCGCTACGAACGGGGAGTGGACACGCTCGATGGCAGGGAGATTTTCCCGCCGCATACCGACCGCGGGCGCCACACCCAGGGCACATCGGAATTCCGGATGAAAATTGACTCCCGAAATCTGGGTGTCATGCTTCGCCGCAAGCTCGACTATGCATTTCCTAACCAGCGCGCCGAGGTCTACATCGCCGCTCCTGATTACCGAAAATCACCGTGGCGGCTGGCCGGCATCTGGTATCTGGCCGGATCAAATACCTGCGTATACTCCAATCCGGACGCGGAATTGGGAGAAACTCAGCACATTGTACAAATCTCCAACAGGCGTTTTCGAGACGACGAGTTCTTGATCCCGCGCGAACTGACCGAAGGCCGCCATGCGATTCGCATCCGTATTCAATTCACGCCGGTCGTCCGTCCCCTCTTCCCGGGTTATCCTGTGCCGGAACTGGCTTGGAGCGAATTCCGCTACACGGCTTACAGCTTCGTGCTTCCGTGACAGGCCTCTCCGGCTTCACGGCGAATCACAACCGGCGGGGTGGTCTACTCGTGGCGCAGGGCGGCCATCGGGTCAATTCGGGAGGCGCGCCGCGCTGGGCCGTAGCCTGCCAGGATCGCGGCGGCAGCCAGCACCAGGACCGAGACCGACAGCGCCAGCGGGTCGCGGGGTCTTATGCCGAACAGGAACGCAGCTACGAAGCGCGTAAGGCTGTAGGCCACAGCCAGCCCAACGCCGAGACCTACCGCGGTCAAGGTGACGATTTCACGCAGTACCATCCACACGATGCGGCGGCTTTCCGCGCCCAGAGCCATACGGATTCCGATCTCGCCGGTGCGGCGCGCGACGGAGTATGCCACGTTGCCGTATAGGCCAATTCCGGCGATGAGCAGTGCGAGCACGGCGAAGCAACTGCAAAGCCCGGCAAAGGTGCGCTCCTGGCTGATGGTCTGATCTATCACGCGCGATTGCGTGCTGACGTCGGAAACGGGAACGGTGGGGCTGGCCTGGCGCACGATCTGCCGGACGGTGCCAACGAAAGCCAGCGGATCGCTGCCGGCGCGTAGTTCAAATACCACCCCGCTCAAACCGTCTAAATCCTGGGTGTATGGCACGTAGGCGACCGGCGGTGTGTCCGTCTCTTTGATGGAGTTGTATAGGCTGTCCTTGGCTACCCCGACGATTTCGATATCTGCCGGGCTGGTCGCGCTGCCAATTCCGATGTGGCGCCCGACTGGAGTCTCACGTGCGAAGTACTTCTTTGCAAACTTCTCGTTGATCACAGCGACGCGTGGAGATTCGAGATCGCGCTGCTGTATATCGCGGCCTAGCAGAATCGGGATTTGCATCGTGGTAAGGAAGGATTGGTCCACCTCGGCCTCGGCCGTCGATAGTTTCTCCCCCGCGGTCTTCGGCAAGCCTGGAATGCTGAGAGAAGATTCGTTCCAGTATTGGGCAGCCAGTGGAAACTTTGAGAAGGTGACGTTCCGCACGCCTGGGATGTTGCGGAAACGATCGCGCAGACTGGCATAGAAACGGGCCAGCGCGACGCCTTTGTATCCGGCTGGCCTGGCGTTCAGGTTGAAGAGCAGTACATTTTCGCGGTTGAAGCCGAGTCGGGTGGAGCGGAGGTTCGATAGCGTGTGCACGAATAAGCCGGCCGCCACCACTAGCAACAAGGAGACGGCGATTTGCGAGACCACCAAAACGTGGCTCAAGCCGATGCGAATTCCGAAATGCCGGAGCCGTCCGCGCGGCGCGCCGGGTGGGGTCTCTTTCAAGGCCGGAGTGAGATCGACACGGGTACCCTGCAGGGCGGGCGCTAGACCGAAGAGCAGCCCGCAAAAGGCCGCGAGCGCGAAGGTGAAAAGCAATACCTGCCAATCGAGGGCGGCGTGCAGCGTAAACTTCTCGCGGCCGTTGGCGAGTAGCCAAGTGATGGAGCGGATAGCCCAGACCGCCACGACCGAGCCCAGTGCCCCTCCCATTATGGAGAGAAGCAGGCTTTCGGTGAGCAACTGCCGCACCACACGGAAGCGGCCTGCGCCGAGGCTCATGCGGACGGCTATCTCGCGGCGACGCCCGGCCGCGCGCGCCAGGAGCAGGTTGGCGATGTTGGCACACGCGATCACCAGAATGAGGCCAACCAGGGCCATGAGCACGTAGACAGGCTTTGAATACTGTCGGCGTAAGGAGTCCAGGCCGGAGGCGCCTTCCTCAAGCCACAGCGCCGGCATGTCTACCTTTTCTTTTGCGGTGGCGGCGGTGCTGATGACAAACTCGCGGAATTGTCCCGCCAACCGCACCTGGGCCTGGCCGATGCTAACGCCAGGGCGCAAGCGGCCCATCATTTCGACCCAATAGAATCTCCTGTCGAGGAACCTCTTCCGATATTCGTCCGGCTTGGGAGCGAGCAATGGACCGGCATGCAAGGGAATCATTAGCTCGGGCGCGAATCCTGGGTCGACGCCGAAAAAATCAGGCGGCAAGACTCCGGCGATAACGAACGGCTTACCGTCGATCAGGATGGACTGCCCCACCGCGGACGGTTTGGATGCGAAGCGGCGCAGCCAGTACGTGTGACTGATGACGGCCACGGGCGAGGCGCCAAAGCGATCGTCATCCTCAAGGATCAGGCGGCCGGCGGAGGGATACACGCCAAGGCCGGTGAAGAAGCCGCCGGACACCAGTTCGGCATCCAGTATTTCGGCCTGGCCCGCGACGATTGTGTTGTGTCTTCCGCCCCAGGCATAGGCGAACAGATTCGAGAAGACGTCGCTGCCGGCGCGAAAGAGATCGAAAGCTGCATAAGGATAGTTAGGGCTGTTGACGCCATAGCGCGCATCCTTGCGGCGGGTACCACTCATGCTTTGGATGACCGCCGGCTGATCCTTGGACTGCCAGTGGATTACGGTCAGTTGTTCGGGATGCTGCACTGGCAGTGCGCGCAGCAGAATCGCGTCCATAAAGCTATAAATGGCGGTGTTTGCGCCGATACCCAGCGCAAGCGAAAGTACTGCCATGGCGGTAAACAGCCGATTCGCGGCCATCATCCGTAGGGCATATCGAATATCCTGGGCGAGTTGCTCTGCAAAGCTCCAGTGCCACATGGCGCGGCTATCCTCCTTCAGCAAAGTCAAATTTCCAAACTGGCGGTCGGCGGCATCCGCACTGCCGCGTTCCTCGCTTCGCAGCACAAGATGATGACGCATTTCTTCTTCGAGATCCCGTTCGAACTGGTTCGCGTGAAGCAGAAAACGTAGTCTGCGTAAGAGCTCTCGCATGGCAGTTTCAAGCAGGCTCGATCACGCGAATGATCGCCGCCATCACGTCTTCGAATTGCCGAATCTCGTGGGCCAGCTGTTTACGGCCCTCCGGCGTCAGGCGGTAGTAGCGTGCGCGCCGGTTGTTTTCGGATTGCTTCCATTCGGCCACCACCCAGCCTTTAATGAGCATGCGCTGCAACGCGGGGTAGAGAGAGCCTTCCTCAACCTGCAAAACGTCGTCGGAAATCTGATGGACGTGCTGGGCGATACCGTACCCATGCATCGGGCCCAGCCGGGCGAGCGATTTGAGGATCAGCATGTACAAGGTGCCGGGCGGGATCTCCAATCTTTTTCCCAGTTCCATAGCCGAACTATATGATAGTCAGACTATGGGAGGCGAAGACCGGTTAGCAAAAGGAGCTGAAGTTTTTCGGGTTGTGGCAGCCTTCCGAAAACAAAGCTGAAATGCGACGGCTCGTCGTAGGCGAAATTCCCGGTATTGCTTCGGAGGCCTGCGCCTGCAGCGACACTTGCAGCTTGAGCGCGGCGATCCGGTCAGACGGAGTATCGAGGTGCGGCCCCAGTTCCGCGGCGAACGCCAAATTCAAGTGAGGCTAACCGTGTCCCGCTCGGTCGCGGTCTGGATCGCGCATGCGACGCACGGGGACACTGGGGGTTGCGATGCCGCCTGCTGGCTAAGCTAGGCGGAGGTGGCCGGAAGACCGTCCCTTTACCGAGGGCGGCCGCGCGCCAGGGTGATGTCCAGACTGTTGGTCCGGCGAAGGCCCGACTGCGGGCCGGACGAAGACGGCTGCGCCCGGCGGCGAGCCGGAATTCCGATTGCCGCCGGGCGATTTTCATTTGTTATGGAACTTCAAGCTTTGAAACTTACCTACGATGCACTCCCTGCTCCGGCGGAAACGGCTTGCGCCAAGGTAGGAGCTGCGATATTTCGCAAGGTGGTGAATGGCGCGTGGAAAGCGGTTGCGCAGAAGACGCCGGGGCGCGGTCTTCGCAGGCATCTACCAGCGGTGGCGGGATGGCTTGCTGGAGACGGAAGCCACCGACGAAAAGCTGGCTGCGACGTTCGAGGAGTTCTTCGCCCGGGAGCCAACGGTCCGCCAAATCGACAAACTGCTGCGCGACCAATACTAACAGGTGGATTTCGGCATCCTCTAACAGCAGCTTCGCGAGAGTTGCGCATGGGCCAGATGTCCCGTGCCACGGGCCGATCTACACGATGTGCTCTATAACTCGGTCCGCGACCGCCGGGCTCTCCTCGAAGACGCGCTGGCATACCGCTGTGAATTCGGCCTCCCTTTGCAGAATGCCATCCGCGAGCTGGGCCAGTACGAAGCGATCATCCGCAACGACTCCGAGGCGCTGCAAGGATACCTGGCCTTAGTACTGAAGCAACATCGGTATGTGCGGTTGGCGTGGATGGCGGGAAGTGAGCGGACCGGACGAGGTCGATATGAGCGCGTTTTCGTAATGCCGCGGCTGCCCTGGTTTTGCGCCGGAAAAGGGCATACCTAACAAGCCCGGCCGTTCTCAGAAGTTCACCGATCCGCACTATCCGTTTTGATAGGCACGAAATCGCCAGGTCACTCACCTGGCACTGCGGGCACTTAGATTTCCCGGATCGCGAGTGATTGTGGCATCACGCGCTACTCGGAGAATTGGCGAGGTTAGCTCGTCAAGAGGCGCCGCCACACCGCGGATCTTACGTCGGGCCATGGCGACTTTGTAGGAACAAAATGTGGCCTTTGGCGCGACCTTTCGGCGCAGGCCGCGGGCGCCTTGAAGCGCCGGGATAGAAAACGGGGGCGATCGAGAGGCGCAGAGGCCACCCAGCGGTTACATAGACTGATATGATCGACAGCCGCCGGCGGTCTCAGCCACGCTCCATGCCCCATCGTCGGATCACCTTGCCGGCCAACCGCGCACGACGCGCGGCGCTAGGCGATGAGGGTTTGGGCGCTAATC
The DNA here is from genome assembly GCA_963818855.1 of Bryobacterales bacterium. GTDB lineage: Bacteria > Acidobacteriota > Terriglobia > Bryobacterales > Bryobacteraceae > Bog-159. Next base: position 748,872 of record CAWFUH010000006.1, read on the forward strand.
ATCGGCTGCCAACTGCTACGGACTGCGGTTTCTTGTTATCTTCCTTAAATGGTTCCAGGATTGCGCACGCAGGTCTCCGGCACGCGTACACGGAAACAGCCCAGCGCGCAACGGCTTGTGTCGCTGGATGTGTTTCGCGGTGCGACCATGGCGCTGATGGTGTTGGTTAACAATTCCGGCGATGGCTCGCACACCTACGGCCCCCTGCAACACGCGGAGTGGAATGGTTGGACCCTCACGGACACCGTTTTTCCCGCTTTCCTTTGGATCGTGGGCGCGACCATGACCTTGTCGCTGAACAGGCGCCTGGCAGCGGGAGTCTCGCGTCTCCAGTTGTTCGCACAAGTCTTTCGGCGCGCGATCATTTTGTATCTGCTCGGCCTTGTGGTCTACGCTTGGCCGTTGGACCTCTCGACCCAGCGGTGGCTGGGTGTCCTGCAGCGCATCGCCATCTGCTACCTGGTCGCCTCCGCCATTTTCCTGACCACGGGAGTCCGCGGGCAACTCATCTGGATCGCTTCCCTCCTGAGCACCTACTGGCTTGTTATGGCGTTAGCACCGGTGCCTGGCTACGGCGCCGGTCACCTGGATGTGGAGCGTAACTTCGCACACTACATTGACGGCCTTGTCTTGGGCCGTCACAATTACGCGGGGACCAAGACATGGGATCCGGAGGGCATCGTCAGCACTCTGCCCGCCATTGCCACAACGCTATTCGGCGTCATGGCGGGCCACCTCCTGCGGCTCAGACGGGAACTCTCCGAGCGCACCACCTGGTTGTTCCTGGTGGGCAACGTCCTGATCGCCATGGGACTGATCTGTAGTACGTGGTTGCCCATTAACAAGAAGCTCTGGACGAGCTCATTCACCATGTTCATGTCGGGCGTGGATTTCGTAGTCTTTGCCATCTGCCTCTGGCTGGTAGATGGCGTGGGCATCACGCGTGCCGTTAAGCCGCTGGTGGTCATCGGCATGAATGCGATCACAGTCTACATGATTTCGGAACTGCTGGACGAAGCCCTCAGCGCCACCCATGTCCGCTCATGGCTGTTTCAAACCTTATTCGCCCCGCTGGCCTCGCCCTTCAATGCATCGCTATTGTATGCAGTCGCCTACACGCTGCTGATGTGGCTGATAGCCTACGGGATGTATCGGCGCGGCTGGTTTTGGCGGGTGTAAGGGTGTGGGCGCGAGTGGTCGCAAAAAGGCAACAGCCTCGGCCTCCCGCGCGCGGAGTGTCAGTAAACGCCTATGCCGACGGCTCTCTGAAAACAACGATTGAAACGATACAACGAACGGACCATGCAGGCCGCGAACCGAAAGCCTTTCGGCTGACATCGGCCGCCGCGGCCCAACGCTGATTGTGGTGAGCAGCATGAGGGGCACGCTCAACGGCGAATGCTCGGCATTCCGGAAGTCGAGGGAATTTTGGGTCCGGCTCGATCCTGGTAAACGCCATCCGCGGAAACCATTCTGGTCCTAAAGGCCCTCGATGTGCCGGGACCGCTGCACGGTTATCGCGTCGCCCGGCGCATCAAGCAGATCAGGGGTTCGTCGGAAAACAACCGCCGGGCGCGCTTCGTGAAAGCGAAGGATCTGGCATGAGGGCCCTGAATCGGTTATTCCCGCGCCTTCTCAATTTCACGACCAGGCGTCGAGGCGACGAACGGCTCATCGAAGAAATGGAATCGCATACAGCGGCCCGGACTGAAAAGAACATCCGCGCCGGCATGACTCCCGACATTAGAATGATCCGGGCGCGATCCGCCAGCCGTTGTTCTCCGCTGCCCTTGCGCGTCCAGGTACGCAACACCGCCTCTTCCTGCTCGGTCAGGCGTATTTCAGCCGTGTTTGATCGGGACATGCACGATTATCTCTATTAACCCGTATTTATGCAAGTTAATATTCTTTTAATTTTGGTGATTCCGGCCAAATCCGGAGCAAGTGCCGTGGAATAAGACGAGCGTTACGCCACCATCTTGTGCGGATCGATTACGAACTTCTTCGCTGCGCCCTTATCGAAATCGTGATAGCCCACCGGCGCTTCATCAAGCGAGATCATTGTAGCGTTGACGGCCTTCGCAGGGTGGAACTTCTCGTAGAGAATGGCGTGCATAAGCCGCCGGTGATAGCGCATGACGGGGCACTGGCCCGTGGTAAAGACGTGAGACTTGGCCCAGCCAAGCCCGATGCGGATGCTGAGATTGCCGGTCTTGGCGGCTTCATCCACACCGCCCGGGTCGTCCGTCACATAGAGACCCGGAATGCCGATCCGTCCGCCCGCCTGCGTGACGGACATGAGCGAGTTCAGCACGGTTGCGGGACGCTCAACTATGGCTTCTCTGCCGTGGCCGCGCGCTTCAAAGCCCACGCAATCGACGGCGCACTCCACCTCTGGAATCCCGACGATCTGCTCGATCTGCTCGGCAAGCGTGGCCTCCTTACGCAGGTCGATGACCTCGCAGCCGAAACTTTTTGCTTGCGCGAGCCGTTCCGGAATCATGTCGCCCACGATCACGCACGCCGCGCCAAGCAATTGACACGACACTGCGCATGCCAACCCTACCGGACCTCCGCCGGCGACGTAGACAATTCCGCCTGGCCCTACACCAGCCGATACGGCGCCGTGATAACCGGTCGGGATGATGTCGGATAGCAGCGTCAGGTCTTTGATCTTTGCCATAGCCCGCGCCTTATCGGGCAGCCGCAATAGATTGAAATCGGCGTAAGGCACCATCACGTATTCCGCCTGCCCTCCCACCCAGCCGCCCATATCCACGTACCCGTAAGCCGCGCCCGGCCGCGCCGGGTTGACATGCAGACAGATGCCTGTATTGCCCTCTTTGCAGTTGCGGCAGCGCCCGCAGGCGATATTGAACGGTACCGAGACCAGGTCGCCGACTTTGACGAACTCAACGTCTCGCCCCGCTTCGATCACCTCACCCGTAATCTCGTGGCCCAGAATCAATCCGCGGGGCGCGGTTGTACGGCCGCGTACCATATGCTGGTCGCTGCCGCAAATATTGGTGGTGACGATTTTGAGAATGACGCCGTGCTCGCATTTGCGCGAGCCTAGCGCCAGTTTGGGGAAGTCGATGGACTGGACCTCGACCTTGCCCGGCCCCATGTAAGCTACACCTCGGTTAGAAGCCATTGATGCTGCCCTCCTCGACAGAAATGGAATTGCGAGAGTTATGTAATCAGAAAACGGCGGGGGTGTCAAGCGCGGCCGGCCTGTCACGCCGGACGGAACCAAGGTTCACTTGACTCGCCAAAGCGCCATGTGATGTCATGCCACATGGAGAACCTTTACACATGATCAATCTGGAGACAGCGCGTAAAGTAATTGCCGCGGCAGAGCAAAAGGCGGGGGAAATCAGGCAGCCGATGAATATCGCCGTGGTCGACGCGGGCGGAAATCTGGTCGCGCATATTCGTATGGACGGGGCCTGGATCGGCAGTATCGATATTTCCATCAACAAGGCTTTCACCTCGCGCGCCTTCGACATCGCGACCAAAGATCTGGCTCAGCACTCTCAGTCTGGGGGACAGTTTTTCGGTATCCATGCTTCGAATCATGGACGGATTATGATCTTTGCCGGAGGCATACCCCTCAAAGAAAACGGAAAAGTAGTGGGGGCAATCGGCGTCAGCGGTGGCTCGGGCGAGCAGGACCATGCGGTAGCCGAGGCGGGTGCGGCCATTATTCGATGATTCGCGCCGGCAGTTACACGTGCGAAACATGACGTTGTCGTTCAAGATCAGTGTCGCGGCCGGAGCGCGGCAGATCGGCGCTCGCGCAGCCTAGCCCTGGGCGATCACCCGCGCGATCTGTGAAGCCGCAACGCCGGCAACGGCGCGGACAATCATGATGTTGCGCTATGTATTCTTCTGGGATGCATGTGGCCCGGCATCGCCTATATCGGCGCTGTGCAGAGCTATGCCCTGCATTTCCGAAAGCCGCCAGAGCAATCAGACCCGAGCACGTCCGGCCATATCTACTTTACGGGTCCTTTCCTCGCTTGAGGAAGGTAAGGCGCCCATAGACGGACTCCGAGATTCTGGTTGCCGTTATTACCAGACTAATTGGACAAGCCAAGCTGCTTCGTGGCCGCGTTGTACGCCGTTGGCACGATGGGCGTCACGGGGGGCCTGTCGGCAGCGGCCTGACACTTAGACCGCCCGCGCTTCTTTGACAAAGGCCTCATTAGCTGCGCGGAGCGCACCCCAGCAAGACCGTTAACTCGTCGATCTCCGTCCGCGTCGCGAGCAGCCCTTCGTGCAGGAAGTGTTGCAACACGATCCCCAGATCCCGCACGAGTCACCCCGGCATCGCGCGTCTGCATCGCCCAAGCTTTCAGATCATCTCCGGCGCAGATCACCGGCTTTCCGAGACAGCGCGTCAATATTCCGGAAATCTCGGCGCCCGTCAATGCCTGCGGACCACCAGCCAATACGTCTTGCCGGAGCGGCCCGGCTCAGTCAGGGCGACCTCGGCAGCTTCGGCGATGTCGCGCGCGTCCACGCGATGTATGCCGACGCTACCCGAAGGCAGCGGATAGACGGCTGCGCGGATGGCGTCCAGCACGGCCAGGTCGTTCTGATAGAAATTGTTCGGCTGAGGATCGTGTGGGTCCACGCCGCTGGTCAGATGACCCCTCGATGGGAAGCTTTGAGCCGTCAGCGTGATGAACGCATAAGATAAACGATGCGCCGGATGCGCGCTGCAACTGCCGCACCGCGTCGATTCCTTGCGCAGTCTCGTCGCGAGCGGGCGGCGTAGTCAGGAATAGCTCGTCGGCTCCCGCTTACGCCAGCAACGCATTGCTGACTACCAAACGTGGCGGTGCCGCGGCACACCTTTGCCCATACGGATATCATGGATGTTCACAGTCTTGTCTACAAGTGCCTCAACAGTACGTCGCTAAGTCAAGGGGGCAAACACCGATCAAATTCCGGGAGGCTCGACGCAGTTGAAAGACCCCCAGGAAATAGTGCAATCGAGTACCCACGTGGGATTCCTGCATTTGTTCGGTCACATCCCTCCCTATTGAGCTTCATTGTGACAAGATGGATGAGGGACAAGGAACCATCAAATGCCAACAGCTAAACTCACAAAGACCATCATAGAAGCCGCCATCGCCGGCTTTGAAGCACAAAAGAAAAGCATCGACGCCGAAATTGCTGAATTGCGCGCGATGTTGACTGGTAGTTCGGAAACCGTTGCCCAAGCCCCACCAAAGGGTAAGAGGCGGAAGTTCAGTGCCGCAGCCATAAAGCGAATGAGGGAAGCTCAAAAACTGCGCTGGGCGAAGATTAGGGGTGAGTCATCCGCCGCGCCGAAGACGCCTTCCAATGTGGCCAAGCCGGAAGGTGGCATTACGCCGGCAGGCCGTAAGGCACTCAGTATCGCGATGAAGAAGCGCTGGGCAGCAAAGAAGACGGCCAGCGGACAATCTGCTCCTACTGCCAAAAAGGCTGCGCGCAAGAAGGCCGCGTAAGACGCGACCGCCATCGCTTGTCGGCCTCTGATAGCGACTACGCCCAACGCTGGTACCGCGCACATCCGCGGTGTTTGCCCAGAACCGAAACGCATTACTCCAGCAAAACGCGGACCCACAATAGGCGTAGCCGGAGAAGTCCGGTAGGTGTGGACATTGGTTCCGCATTGCGCCACATCCCATTCCGTCTAGGGGCTGGCTGAGCCGCGGTCACCGGGAATGGAAGAAAATATTCCCATGCTGCGTCTTATTCGCTGGTGGTTCCTCTGAGTGATCGCGAGGTCGGCGCAGAGATCATCGAGTCTTGCCGCACGGGCGATCGGGACGCCTTTCGTGTGCTCTACGACTGCTATAAGGATCGTGTGTACTCCGTGGCGCTCTATTTTTTCCAAGGCGACGAGGCCATCGCCAGCGACATAACGCAGCAGGTCTTTCTAAAATTGTTCACCACCATCGGCCAGTTCAAAGGCAACGCGGCCTTTTCCACCTGGCTCTACCGCCTCGTGGTCAACGCTTGTCAGGACACGATTCGGCGGCGCAAACCGCTAGTGAGTACCGGGTTGTACCGCTTGGAACGGCTGGCCGTCGCAGGCTCCCAGGAGGATGACTACGCGCGGGCGCAGATGACACGGTCCGTGCAAGCGGCCCTTTCCGCCTTGCCGCCTAAATTCCGTGTCGCCGTCTTACTGAGGTATTTCGACGATCTATCTTATGAGCAGATGGCGGCCGCCCTCAACTGCTCCATGGGAACTGTGGCGTCGCGCTTGAGCCGGGGGCACAAGATGCTGGCCGAACGTTTAAAGAGCCTGATCGGAACAAAGGGACAGCCATGTTGAGGAGACACGTTTCGCGTCAACTGGCTGCGCATATCGACGGTAAACTTGCCGCGATCCACATGCCGCGTGTAGAACTTCACTTAGCACGGTGCGAACGCTGCCGGACTGAGCGCGAAATGGTCCGGTTCGGCATGCTGTCTCTGGACCATCTTTCAAGTGTCCAGGCCCCCGATGGCATCTGGGTCTCTATTGAAGCAGCATTGTCTCAGCATCGCCGGCGCGAATCCCCGCCTTTGCGCTGGTGGCGTCTGGCATTTGCCTCGCTTGTGCTCGTAGCCGTCGCCGGCGCGATGTACTGGAAGGTTGCCCGCCGGCCCCAGATGCAATGGGAAGTCGTGCAGATTCACGGCGCACCAGCCATCGGCACGAAACTGGTGCACGGCGCCGGGCGGATTGGCGCAGGCGACTGGATCGAGACCGATTCGTCCTCAAGGGCCATCGTGAAGGTCGGTGCGATCGGCACCGTAGAACTCACGCCGAACACACGCCTGCTTGTGGAAACGGCGCGGCCGGGCGAAAACCGCCTGGCTCTCGCGCGAGGAGAAATCCGCGCGAATATCTCCGCCCCGCCCAGGCTCTTCTTCGTGGATACTGCTTCCGGCACCGCCGTGGACCTCGGTTGCGAGTATTCGCTTAAGACCGACGAAGAGGGGTCAGGCGTGCTTCAGGTGACCCGGGGCTGGGTGTCGTTTCAATGGCGTGGCCTGGAGTCGCTGGTTCCGGCCGGCGCAAGTTGCCGGACGCTACCACAGACCGGTCCCGGCGTCCCCTGCTTCGATGACGCGCCGGAGGAGTTCAAAATTGCGTTGGAGAGCTTCGCCACAGATAAATCCGGAGGCGCTTCGCTGGATGTCATACTTGCCACAGCCCGCGCGCGCGATACGCTTACGCTATGGCACCTCCTCGCGCGGGTGGACCTCCCCGACCGGGAGCGCATTTACGACCGCATGGCCGCCTTGACACCGGTGCCGGCCGGCGTCTTGCGCGAACAAGTGCTCAAGCTGGATGCCGATATTCTGGCCCGGTGGAAAGATGAACTGGCATGGACGTGGTGAGCCGGGAAGAAAACTCGCGCCGGCGCGTCTAACAGTTCCGAAAGGAGATTTCCATTTTGCTTTCAATGTCGCTCTCAATGTTGCAACTGGGCGTCGCAGCCCTGGTCATCGCGGCGCCGGCCATGGGCGCAGGCTTTAGCTTCACCATCGGCAATCCGGTGGCATCCCAGGACTTCCACTTTAAAGCGGCGGTCTTTGTGTTTCGCACAGAAGGCTGCAGCGCGCCCGCGAAAGCGGAGATCTCCGCTACTGCCGAAGGTATTGTCAAGGGCGAGCGGCGGTCAATCGCACTTAGCGTTATGCCCGGAGGCAAGCCTGGCGTCTTCGGCATCTACCAGAGTTGGCCGGCGGAAGGCCAATGGCTCGTGGATCTGAAAGGCACGTGCTCCGACCTGAGCGCTGGTGCGATCGTCCCGATCGGCCCCAAAGGCTTAGTCCGAGAATCTGCCAAGTTCTTTTCAAGGCCGGCCACTGACAGCGAAATCGACTCGTCCTTAAAAGGACTTTCCAAAGGAGGGAGCAAATGACATCCAACGCACGCATAGCCCAGATGGTTTCGGTTCTGGTCATTTCGACCGCTGCGATTTTGAACTCCGCGGACCTCAGCACAAACCAGCCTGACGGACTCACGGTCCACGAGTGGGGAACGTTCACGTCGGTGGCAGGGGAAGACGGTTCCGCCATCGAATGGAATCTGTTGGGCGGCAAAGATGACCTCCCCGGCTTTGTCTACAACCGTGGGACCTGTGTGAGTACTAAGTTCGGTCTCTCGGGCACGGTTCGCATGGAAACCCCCGTTCTGTACTTCTATAGCCCGGTGGGGTTGGATGCGCACGTGCGAGTCGTGTTCCCAAAGGGACTCATCACCGAGTGGTATCCGCATGGCGAATACCAGATCAATCAGCAGAGCGGGTCGGGCGGCTCCGGCACATCGTTGACGCGCATGACTGGAGGCATCGAGTGGAGGGACGTGAAGATCGAGCCGAACACGGCTCCTTCTTTGCCGCTCGAAGACAAACCGAGCCGCTATTACGCGGCCCGCGCCACCGAGGCTGCTCCCATCACTGTCGGCAATCAGCACGAGAAATTCCTCTTTTATCGCGGAATAGGACACTTTGCCGTGCCTCTGTCCGCCGCCCTGACTTCTGGCGGAAACGTCGTGGTCACTAACCTCGGGTCCGATCCCTTTCCCGTGGTTATGCTCTTTGAGAATCGGGGAGGGCACTTGGGATATCGCAATGCGGGAACTCTCTCCGGGTCGATTACGCTTTCTCAGCCATCGCTCAATGGCAGTCTGCCCCAACTGCAACACGATCTGGAAAACGCGCTTACGGCGCAGGGGCTGTTTCCCAAGGAGGCCGCTGCCATGGTTGCAACCTGGCAGGATTCCTGGTTCGAGGAGGGCGCGCGCCTCATCTATATCGTTCCATCGCGCGCACTGGACAGTCTTCTTCCACTCCAGGTCGATCCCCCACCGTCTCAAACGGCGCGCGTGTTCGTCGGGCGTATTGAGCTGATTACCTCCGAGACGAAGCGCACCGTGGAACAGGCGATGGCGGCAAAGGATGATTCCGTGATTGCGCGCTACGGCCGGTTTCTGGACCCCATCCTGACACGCATTTCCGCTGAGAAGCCCGCAATTGCGGACCAGATCGAGCAGTTTCGCGCGCACGTGCAAAGCGCGTTTGTCGCCGCGCCATGCCGCTGAACCGAGTCAGAGTTGCCGGCTCGTTTCTTATAGGTCCGCGTCGCCGAACAATGGCCGCCCCGCGAGGGACCAGCGGAAAGCCAAAGCCGCCATAACAGCCACGCTGAGCAGCGCAAACAATGACGTTCCCGCGTACCAGGCCGAAAAATCCGAGGTGATCGGAAACAGCAGCCACAACACGTAGACGAAGGACGATGCGATCAGCGCCACCAGGCCGAAGCGCACCATCATGAATACCAGCAGAGCGGTTTCGAGGCCCCCAAACAGGGCGGACAGCGCCGGCGATGCCGGAGTAGCCAGCCAGTTCAATGCCATGTAGATCGCGACAAAAGCCGCCGCGGCCAGCCAGTCGCGACGCAGCACCACGCGCAGGATGAAGATCAGCACGAACCAGCCCAGCGCCTGCAGGACGCAGTTCGGAATCAATGTCAAGAAACCCGCCACCGCGCCGCTGACTCCCATTAGCGATCGCAACTGCACCGTCATGCCGGGCACTGCGCCCGATCCCACCAGCAAGTGCAGCTTCGCCACCAGGGCCGCGGCCGTTCCGAAAGTCAGCCCTACCAGCACATCGCGGCCGACCAGCGGGTCGCGAACGCCGCCTGCCAGCAGCCGATTCCAACTGATCATACTGTGCGGCCAGCGCCGCCGCGCGAACGGCTCCACGGCCATATATAAGACCCATACCGCCGCAGCCACCAGCAGCGCGTAACTGACCGCGCCGAAGAATAGCACCAGTTCGCCAAAACCGGCTACATGGGAGCCGCCGAATACCCAGATCAACATATAGACACACGCCGTGAAGGCGGCCAAGCGCAAGGCTCCCCGTTGGTCGCCGCGCCCGCGCCGCGTATTATGACGGGCCATCAGCGCGGCCGCCACCAGAAGCAGCCCACTAACGAACAAGCCCGCAATGGCAAGCGCCATCATGCTCGGGCCAGCCATGAACTTCTGCATGCGGGTCGGGCGAGTCCAGGGCCCGACGATCTGGAAATAGATGGGCTTCCCGCGCCACGCCGCGGCCTCTACGCGCACCGGGTCGGCCCGCCCGCTATTCAAAACTCCGGTCCAGGCGGCGCGTGCATCGCAGATTCCCAACGGCGTCCACTGCGGTGTTGCGGGGGAATACCGGGACATGTCCAGACCGGCCGCGTCGAACAATCTCTTCCAATCCGGCGATGGGACCTCGCCCGATGTCTTGTCAACCTGCGGCGGCACGGCGTCGAACTCCACCAGCCGGCCCTGCGGATCCAGTTTCACCAACACCATTCCCGAAACAATGAGCGGCGGATCGTCGTCATCTACCGTGCCCACCCCAAACGCCTCCGGCTGCAACGGGCGCGGGCTCTCGCGGTACCAAAATTTGATGGCCGGCGGTTGCGTGTTGCCTAGCCGGTCTTCCCAGCGGTTCAGCGATCTGTCCGTCCGGTCGACATACTGTAAGTAGTCGCGATCGTAGTCGAATCCGTGGGCCACGCCCATGGGCTTGGTGGCGTACCCCAACGTGCGCGCCAAGTCGCGGCTCTTCTCCACCAGCACGTCCGGCGGATGCTCCATCGCCACTTTGGAGATCAGCTCTACGCGCGGCCCGATCCACGTGATGGCCCCCAGGCCGGCGACGATGGCTGCCAGGCAAACCAGGCCGAGCACAGGCCGGATGCCCATTTGCTGACCTGCCGCTGCCACCACATCGGGCGACGGTGTTTCCCCCGCGGCCAGCGCCGCCGCCAGCGGATCGCCTCCCGGCAGCGCCGCAGCCACACTCAGCGCGCTCGCCGGACGCCGGCTGGGGTCCGCCGACAGACATCGTTGGATCACCAGCTCCACCGCCGGGTCCACATCCTTCACCACCGTCGTCAGGCTGGCGGGTTTGGATTGTTGCTGCAGGCGGATCATCTCGGCCAACGTGCCCGCTTCGTACGGCCGTTTTCCAGCGAACATCTCGTAGAGCACCAGGCCCAGCGAATAAATATCGCTGCGCGCGGTCACTTCGGTGCCTGCCAGTTGCTCCGGCGACATGTAGGCCGGGGTGCCCTCGCGTGCCTGGGCTTCGCGCAGTTCGCCGGTCACCGCCGCCAGTCCAAAATCCGTGATGAAGACGTGGCCTTGGCTATCGATCATGATGTTGGATGGTTTCAGATCGCGATGTAGCACGCCTTTATCGTGCGCGGCGGCGAGGCCCGCGCAAATCCGCCTGGCGAACTCCAGCGCTTTGTCGGCGGGCAGACGGCCGATACGGCGCAACAGCGACCCCAGATCCTCGCCGTCGATGTACTCCATCGAAAGATAGGGTTGGCCGTCGGCTTCGCCGAGATCATACACGCGGCAAACGTTGGGATGCGAGACTTGCCGTGCGATCCTCACTTCGTTGTGGAAGCGCGCCAGCATGCCCGCGTCGCGCGCCATGGCCGCGGGCAGGAACTTGAGCGCCACGGGCTGATCGAGCGTGAGGTCATTGGCGCGATAGACTTCACCCATGCCGCCCTTGCCCAGCAGTCCGATGATCTGATAGCGCGCGGCCACCAGCACGCCCGCAGCGAAGCGGCCCTCGCTTGCTGAGACCCGCGCGGGAACGGCGGCGGCGCGGGACTGCCCCGAAATCGAATGCGGCGTGGACGCCACAGCCATTACCGCCGTTTCGGAGCTATCCGCCACCGCTTTGCCGCACTCGGGACAGAAACGGCTCGTACCGGAAATCTCCGAGGCACAGGAAATACAGCGGATCATACGGGGTATCTGTTACTGTACCATCCGCGGCGGGCCTGCCTGGGAGCAGTGGTCGACCGAATCGCCGGCCCCCAGGTGGCACGCGTGATTCCATGTGTTGCATGATTTGAAGATGAGTTCCGATGATCGCCGCAGTCTATTCGAGGCGTTCCTCGGAGATGGCAGACCACTCCTGTCCCTGACCGGCTTAGCCCTATTTGCCAGCGGCGGATTCGCGATCCTGCAATCATTGACGGGACACTTGCTTCCACACGATTCACATGCCCTCGGTATGGATGCCGAAGGACTGGCCCACGCCGCCAATGCGCGGCTGGCCATGTTCATGTTTCACGACCGGGTGGCGTTTGGTGGGACCTTGCTCGCGATTGGAACGGCGTATTGGTGGTTGTCGGAATTCCCTTTACGCGCCAGGCAGGCATGGGCCTGGTGGGCTTTCGCGGTATCCGGTTTTACTGGATTCGCGAGTTTCCTGGCGTACCTTGGCTACGGGTACCTGGACACCTGGCACGCGGTGGCGACGCTTCTTCTTCTCCCGGTCTTCCTTGCAGGACTCTTGCGTTCACGAAGTTGCATCGTGGGCCGGCTCCGCATTGACCAATCGTGGCGAACGGAGTTGCCTGTGGAGACGGGAATGGCCCGGCACGGCCGCCATGTTCTTCAGGCATGCGCCCTAGGATTGGTACTGGCGGGCGCGACCATCGTGGCCGTCGGCATGACCACCGTCTTTGTACCCCAAGACCTTACGTTCATTGGCATGACCCGGGCGAAGATCGGCGCCATCTCGCCTATGCTGATTCCGGTTATCGCGCATGACCGTGCAGGCTTCGGCGGGGGGCTCCTTTCGTGCGGGCTATTGATCCTGATCATCACCCGTCACGCCCTCCTGACGCGCAGTTTTCTTGAGGTTACGGCCCTGATGGGGCTCTTCGGATTCGGCGCGGCGTTGGGCGTGCATGGCGTGATCGGCTATCTCGACTTCACGCATCTGGCACCGGCGTATGCCGGATTCCTGCTTTTCCTGGGCGGGCTGGCACTCTGTGCGCGCGCATACAGCCGTGCGCTTAAAGGAAAATCCGGCGCCGCCGCCGGCGGTTAAACCAGGTGCGGAAAAACTCCGCAACCACGGGACTCGCTTTGCGATCTACTACCTTAGCTGGAAAGATGCCAGCCGGGTGGGGAGTATCGCTTTGAAACGCAGACGGCTGCCTCGCTGGCGGCATCGGTCCCAAAGTGTTCCGATGGCCGCTTTGGCAGGTGTGCTTTGCCTGCAGCTCAGCAACTGCAAACTTTCGCAGCCGCCCGCTGATCCCTCCATCGAGTTCAGCAGGGTTCCCTCCGCAGGCGAAGGCAGCCCGGACACGCTCGAGACGATCGAGGGGCGCGTAAGGGGCGCGCAGCCGGGTCAGCGGATCGTGTTGTTCGCCCGCGCAGGAATGTGGTGGGTGCAGCCTTTCGGGGACCACCCCTTTACAGCGATTCAACCTGACTCCAACTGGAAGAATTCAACACATCCCGGTTCCGCTTACGCCGCATTGCTCGTCGATTCTCGCTATCACCCGCCAATGACGGTGAAGGATCTTCCGCAGAAGGGAGGCCCGGTGCTGGCGCTGGCTATGGTCGAAGGCAGCCAGCCGCATCCCGCTATACTTCAGTTCAGCGGGTATCAGTGGGAGATCCGCAGAAGTGCAGGTGAGACTGCCGGCACTATGAATTTTTATGACACGGCGAACGCGTCGACGGACGCCAGCGGATTCCTCCACCTCCGCATCGCCGGGCAGCTTGGACGGTGGACGAGTGCGGAAGTGAAGCTCTCACGCAGTTTGGGGTACGGATCGTATAGGTTTGTGGTGCGCGATATCTCCCATCTGGAGCCGGCCGCCGTATTCATATGCGGCCCCCCCAGCGAAATGGACGTTGAAATCAGCCGCTGGGGTGAGCCGCAGGACAAGAATGGGCAATATGTTATCCAGCCCTATGTGGTTCCGGCGAACACTGTGCGGTTCGCGGCGCCCTCCGGAACCCTCACACATTGGATGGACTGGCAAGCGGGCCGGGTGGCGTTCAAAACAATCCGTGGGGCTTCTGCGAGTGTGTCGTCCAACATAGTCGCCGAACATGTTTTCACGTCCGGAGTTGCCTCGCCGGGTAATGACAGAATCCAACTGCGGCTGTACGTCTTCGACACCAAGGGCCATCCTTTGCAGCACGCCTCCGAGGTAGTCATTGAGAAGTTCGAATTCCGTCCGTGACGCGCCCATGCGTGACTATTGGCCGATCCGCTGCTTCCTGATCGGCCTCATCGCGTTCGCCACCGGCATCTTTCCCATCCGCACGGCATACGCCATCGATCCAAACCGGGCAATGTCCCAGTATGTGCATGATCGGTGGGGATCCGACAAGGGATTTCCAAGAGGCCCGGTCTATGCGATAGCGCAGACTACCGACGGATATCTGTGGATCGGGACCGAAGCCGGGCTGATTCGATTCGACGGATGGAGCTTCCGCACGGTCAAAGACGATTCGGGGGCTTTCACGATTACGAGTGTCCTTGGGTTAATCGCAGACAATGAGAACTGTTTATGGCTGCAATTGCAGGATCTTAACGTGCTGCGTTACTGCAACGGCGTATTCGGAACCCCTGCATCCGACCCCCAATCATACACCGCTATCTCGGCGATGAGCCGGACCATTCAGGGGGATATTCTGCTTTCGAGAATGGGATCCGGCGCCTTCACTTTCCGCGCCGGCAGACTTCAAATGCTGGCGGCGGGAGACCTGCCGCGGTCTCCCGTGATTTCTCTGGCGCAGACGCCTAACGGCGATATCTGGATGGGCTCGCGGGACTCAGGGCTCTTTCGTCGTGCCGGTGGTAAGACTGTTGAGATACGGAACGGTCTGCCTGACGCGAAAGTAAATTGCCTGCTTCCGGATGGCCCCCGCGATTTATGGGTCGGTACGGACAAGGGCATCGTGCGGTGGAATGGCAGTGAACTCACCGCCGCAGGCATTCCGGCATCGCTCAATCATTTCCAGGTGCTGACGATGGCGCGGGATCGGGATGCGAACATATGGGTGGGCACGGACTCGCGCGGGCTGTTGCGTTTCAATTCCCAGGGCGTCGCCTCCCTGAACCAAAGCGGCGGGGCCGCCATTGAGGCCATAACGGCCCTGTTTGAAGATCGGGAAGGAAGCCTGTGGATAGGAAGTGCCAACGGTCTGGAGCGTCTGCGCGACAGTGCGTTTGTCACATATTCGCTGCCGGAGGGGCTGCCCACCGATGGCAGTAATCCCGTTTACGTCGATTCGGCAAGCCGGATGTGGTTCCCGCCTGTCGATGGCGGACTGTGGTGGGCTAAAGATGGGAAGCACGGACAGATTCACGAGGCTGGGTTAGATGGAGATGTAGTCTACTCGATTGCCGGCAGTGAAGGCGAATTGTGGCTGGGTAGAAAACGGGGCGGCCTGACCCATCTTCATTTCAAAGGTGAGACGTTCACGGCTGAAACGTTTACCGAAAGCGACGGATTGGCGCAGAACAGTGTTTACTCCGTGTATCGGGGCCGCGACCGAGAGGTCTGGGCTGGAACTCTGAGCCGCGGAGTGAGCCGGCTCAGCCATGGGAAATTCACGACATATACAAACGCCAGTGGCTTGGCGTCGAACACGGTTGCGTCCATTCTGGAAACTTCCGACGGCGCCATGTGGTTTGCCACACCGAATGGCTTAAGCGCCCTGGCCAACGGCCGCTGGACAACTTACGCCCGTCCAGATGGGTTGCCGTCGGAGGATGTCAACTGCCTGCTGCAGGATTCGAGGGGTGTACTGTGGGTCGGAACCGCGGCTGGCCTCGCCTTCCGGAGTGACGCCCGGTTTATGGTGCCCGCCGGAGTGCCATCTTCGCTGCGAGAACCGATTCTGGGTCTGGCGGAAGATAAGTATGGATCCTTGTGGATGTCCACCTCAAATCATGTACTGCGCATGCATCGCGACAGCCTCATGCGCGGTACGCTGGGCGACCGCGATGTCCGCGAGTATGGGCCTGCCGATGGCTTGCGTGGCGTCGAAGGAGTAAAGCGGCAACTGTCCGTGTTTGCCGACCAGTTCGGGCGTATCTGGTTTTCTTTAAATCGGGGCATCTCCGTGGTAGACCCTGGCAGGCTGACCAACAGTTCCGCGCCCGCCTTCGCCTACATTCAGCAGATTTCCGCGGATGGCAATGCGATCCCATTGAGAGATCCCATTCGCATTCCGCCGCACCACCACCGCACGGTCTTCGGCTACGTGGGCCTGAGCCTTTCAGTTCCCGAACGTGTCAGATTTCGATACAGGCTGGATGGATCCGATCACGGCTGGAGCGAACCCGTCGCGGAGCGCGAAGAGGTCTATACCAACCTTCCCCCTGGTTCCTATCGTTTCCGGGTGATGGCGAGCAACTCGGATGGGGTCTGGAGCACGAATGAGGCCTCCATCTCGTTCGCAGTCGACCCGTTATTCTGGCAGAGCTGGTGGTTCCGGCTCAGTGTGGTGCTGACATGCGCGCTGGCAGTCTTCGCTCTGTACCGGTTTCGGTTGCACCAGTTGACCAGCCAGCTCAATGTCCGCTTCGCGGAGCGATTGGCGGAGCGAACGCGCATCGCCCAGGAGCTGCACGACACATTGCTGCAGGGTTTTCTGAGCGCCTCCATGCACGTCCATGTCGCCGCTGAACGCCTGGCCGCCGACTCGCCGGAAAGGCGGATCCTCACCCGGGCCCTGCAGTTGATGGCGCAAGTAATTGAAGAAGGGCGTAACGCGGTGCGTGGATTGCGCGCCTCGGAAAGCGCATCTCTTGACATCGAACAGGCGTTTTCCCGCATCCAGGAGGAACTGGCGCAGGACAAGGTCGACTTTCGCGTCATTGTCGACGGTGTGCGGAGACCGTTGCGACCAGTCCTTCGCGACGAAGTGTACCGGATCGGGCGGGAAGCCCTCCTCAATGCATTTCGCCATGCGCGGGCGAAGAGCATCGAGGTCGAACTGAAGTATACTACCAGGCACTTATATTTGCTGGTGCGGGACGATGGCTGTGGGATCGACCCGCAAGTAGTCGGCTCTGGACGCGATGGACACTGGGGCCTTTCAGGCATGCGTCAGAGAGCGGACAGAATTGGCGCGCGGTTGCATGTTTTTAGCAGTGCCACAGCGGGCACTGAGATCGAACTCTCCGTCCCCAGCCACGTGGCTTTCGAGGATCAAGGTAATCGAAGGCTGAGGTGGCCCGGTTGGCGGCCGGCTCGACGGAATAATTCCAGCCAAGGGCCGGAAGACAGGAATGGGAAGGGCAAATGAACGATCAGCCGCGCATCCGAATACTTTGTGTCGATGATCACCCTCTGCTTCGGGAAGGCATTGCCACCATCATCAACAACCAGCCGGACATGGTGCTGGTGTCCGCAGCACCCAGCGGCACCGAAGCCATTCAACGATACCGGGAGCACCAACCAGACATCACCCTCATGGATCTCAGGCTCCCGGATCTGAGCGGCATTGACGCCATGCTGGCCATCCGTGTGGAGTTCCCCAACGCCCGCATTATCATGCTCACGACTTTCGAAGGCGATGTCGAGATTCAGAGAGCGCTGGAGGCGGGTGCGCGCGGGTACCTGCTTAAGAGCATGCCTCCCAGCGAACTCGTCGAAGCCATCCGTCAGGTGCACGCCGGAAAGAAGCGCGTCCCACCCGCGGTAGCGGCGCAGATCGCGGAGCATATGAGCGATGAGGACCTCACTGGCCGCGAGATTGAGGTGCTGCGCCAGCTCGGCGGCGGCAATCGGAATCGGGACATCGCCGAACTCCTGTTTATCTCTGAAGAGACCGTTAAGGTCCATATCAAACACATCATGGACAAGCTCGGCGCCAAGGACCGAACTCAAGCTATTGCGATCGCCGTACGCCGTGGCATCATCCAGTTCTGATGCGTAGTTATCACCGGAAAGTGTTACAAAAAGACTCCGGAACTTGGGGATTCGTGCTTTGAATACATCGCCTAAACTACACTCAGACGCGCCTCGAGCGCGCGAAGTAATACGAGGAGACCCCGCTGCAACGGTTATATTCCGCTTTTCCCGGCGGATTGCCCGGAATCACACTGCTACTGCTGCGTGCAGTATTTGGCGTAGCACTGCTGGTTCAGGGAGGATTTTATCTGCGCGGACCAGATCCGGCCCCGGGTGAATGGTTCGTGGGCTTGACGGCGCTGGCCGCCGGCGTTCTCATGCTGATCGGCTTTCTGACACCGATTGTGGGAGTGGTGGTCGGCGTCGGCGGCATCGGTGTCGGGCTTTCATTGCTCCCTTCATGCGCGACGACTTTGTTCGAGTCGAGAACGTTGATTGTCTTCGCGGTAACAATGTTGCTGACTATCATCGTGCTGGGCCCGGGAGCAGTTTCCGTCGATGCGCGCATCTTCGGACGTCGCGAGATCATTATTCCGTCTGTAGGTTCAAAGCCGCACTAGCGCTCCACCAAAAACTGCCATATCGGGATGTGTTACTGGAAGTGATCGTGCCAACATTTGAGTGTAAGTAGACCGCGCGAATGCGACGGGCATCGAACCTGCGTTGTTCGCGCACAAGGCTGCCGGCCGCCTCGAACAGGTCATCCACGGGTTACACAAAAAATCGGCCAACAGGCCTACTCGTTCGACGGGCTGATCGCACAGATCCTCGCTGGCCTCGGCCACCGTGGCCATCGATCTAGACTTTCGCGTGCCGGCGTCGGGCGCCCCACTGTTTCAGGCCGCGACGCTAACTTCATCCGTGGACCCAGGCGTGGAGAACGACAAGATCGTGCCTTGGGCGATCGCGATTGACAGCGGCCGGCGGAAAGTCGCAGGCACGGCACTCGCATTTATCCAGCGATCCGTCGTTTGAGGCCCAGCTTGCGCCATACCAGATACAGCACGACCAGCCCGCCAATCACGAGACAGGCAATGGTCAGGTGATGATGAATCTGCGCGGAGACCACCTGCCATCGATCCCCCAAGATGTAACCTAGCGTCACGAAGGTGGTGGCCCACAGGAACGCGCCCAGGTATGCGAAAAGCGCGAAGATGTGCGGCTGCACATACGAAACGCCCGCGGCATAGGCAGTCAGGTGGCGGACGCCCGGCACGAAATAACCGAACGTGAGGCTCCAATGCCCGGCGCGCTCAAAAAATCGGTGCGCTTTGGCCAGGCGCTCTTCGGTCAGGTGAATGTATTTGCCGAAGCGGTGGATCAGCGCCAGTCCGAAGGTCCGGCCCAGGGTGTAGCTTAGCGTGATGCCGCAGATGGTGCCCACGAGCACCGTGGCGAAAGCGGGCGCGAGATTGAAGTGATGCGTGAAGATCAGGTATCCAGTGAAGGTCAGCAGGGTCTCGTCAGGAACCGGTAGACCCACGATGCCCAGCATGAGCAGAGCAAAGATCGCCGGGTAGCCGTAATGGGAGATCCACTCGAGAACATGCTGTTCCATAGGCGGCGGCTCGACGTAAGCGTTGGCAGGTCCTCGGCGTGCCCGCTACACGACCATTATCGATATATCTACCTGGGACCGATTGCCTTCCACCACCACGATGCCCGATTCGGTGACGTGATGATAGCGCCGGTCCTGCTCCAGGTCGTACCCGATGCAGGCGTCCGGGGGCACGCGCACATTCTTGTCGAGTATGGCGCGGCGCACGCGGGCGCGCCGTCCAATATCGCAGTTGTCCAGGATCAGCGAGTCTTCCACCTGCGCCCCGGCATGCACCTTCACCCCGCGGAAGAGCACGGAATTCTTCACCGCCCCGCCGGATAAAATACATCCGCCGGAACAGATGGAGTCGATGGCTTCGCCGCGCCGGTTCTGGTCGTCGAAGGTGAACTTGGCCGGCGGCTCGGGATAGCTGGCCGTGCGCAGGGGCCATTGGCGGTTGTACAGATTCAGCGCCGGCTTCACCGTACGCAGGTCCATGTTGGCGTCATAGTAAGCGTCGATGGTCCCGACGTCGCGCCAGTAGGCGGCGCCATCCGCCGCTTCGCCTGGAATGCGGTTGCTCTGGAAATCGTAGGCGAACATCTCAGGTTTGCCCGCCAGCTTGGGCAGGATGTCGTGGCCAAAGTCATGCGAGCTGGCCTCGTTGCTGGCGTCTTCGTACAACTCCCGCAGCAAGGTGCGCGTGGAGAAAATGTAATTCCCCATGGAGGCGTAAACTCGCTCGGGGTCGCCCGGTATGGTGGGAGCGTCCGCGCGCTTTTCATGAAAGGCGATAATGCGCCCGTCCGGAGCCGTTTCGATGACCCCGAACTCCGCGGCGAATTTCTTCTCCACGGGAATGGCGGCGACGGTCACGGTGGCGCTCTTCTGCTCGTGAAATTCGATCATGCTGTTGATGTTCATGCGGTAGATATGATCGCCGCCGAAGATCGCCACCACGTGCGGATCGGCCTGCTCCACCAGGTTGACGTTCTGGT
This sequence comes from Bryobacterales bacterium, assembly GCA_963818855.1. Lineage (GTDB taxonomy): Bacteria > Acidobacteriota > Terriglobia > Bryobacterales > Bryobacteraceae > Bog-159. Next base: position 769,173 of record CAWFUH010000006.1, read on the forward strand.
AAATCGCATCGGCTGTGCCCTGATACCAGGTCTCGGTTTCCGAGCGCATCTGGGCGGGCACCGGGATAATGAACTGCGTCTTCAGCAAGCCCCCGAATTGCCATCCCTCGCTCAGGTGCTGCAGCAGCGACTGGCTCTTGAACTGCGTCAGCACGTAGACCGAATAGATGCCCGAGTTGATGAAGTTGCTCAGCACGAAGTCGATGATGCGATACTTCCCGCCGAACGGTACGGCGGGTTTGGCGCGTTCCTTGGTCAGCGGGTACAGCCTGGTACCCTTGCCACCGGCCAGCACGATTCCCAACACGCGTAGTCGCATAGGTTATCAGCCATATCCTATCAGGCGTGGGACGGTACGCCAAGCGGCGTAGCCGGGTATTCCAGCCTTGTGGGGCAGGCGTCTACGCCTGCGCGGGACGTCCACGTCCCGCCGCATAGCGGGTCTGGAGACCCGCCGCAGGACTGGAGTCCTGCCCCACGCCGCGCTTATCATAGGCGAGGAGGTCTGTAAACGAGATGAAACGGCTGCTATCGGGAATGGGATGGGTCGTCGCAGCCCTGGCATGGGCTGGGCTGCCCTCGACGGTGAAATTGGATAACGCGCGGGTGCACGTCACGGAGGTCACTTCGGCGCCCGGCGCCGTGCGCGAACGCGGCGTGCGCGCGCACGACCAGGTGATCGTATTTCTGGACGACTGCCGCTATGAGCGCACGGATCCGAAAACCGGCGCCAAGAGTATCCAGGAACGCAAATCCGGCGACGTGATCTGGCACACGCAGGGCGAAGACGCACCGGAGTTGGTAAACAGAGGCGCTCAGCCATACCGGACCATGGTGATTGAGCTAAAGTAATTGAGCTAAAGTAAGGGAGTGCCGTAAAGCCATGCCGAAGCTGATTGCGACGCTTTCCTTCTGTGCGCTTGGCTGCTTTTCCGGCGGCCCCCTGCCGGCGCAAGACGCGCCGCCGCCCGAGAGCGCCACCACCATCCACGCCACCGTCAACGAAGTCGCGCTCGACCTGATGGTGCGCGATAAGAAAGGGCGGCTGGTGAAGAACCTGAAACCCGGCGACGTGGAGATCTACGAAGATGGCGTCCGTCAGGAAATTCGCAGTTTGCGGATGGTGAGCGGCGCGCAGGCAGCCGCGCCCGCGCCCGCCCCAGCCGCCGCGCGCCCCCCGCAGCCGGATCAGCAAGCCCAGCAAGCGGATCAGCCGTCCGGCGCGGCCGAGCCCGAAGCGTCCGATAGCGCCGCTCCCACCGCGCTGCCGCTGCACAGCCTGAACCTGGTCTGCATTGTATTTCACCAGCTCGATCCAGTGACCCGCAAGTGGGCTGTGGCGGCCGCGCAGGATTTCATCAGAACCCAACTGCGCCCCGGCACCTTCGTGGGCGTATTCAATCTCGATTCGCGCCTCACCCCGCTGCACGCCTTCAGCAACGACCGCGATGAGCTGCTGCGCGCGGCGGCCAAAGCCTTCAACGGGATGAGCGTGGACATCACCCGCGCCTCGGAAGCTGTACTGAACTCCACGCCCAACCTGCAGTTGTACGTCGGTTTTGTCAACCCTGGTGGAGCAGGCGGGGGTTACAAAGACTTATCCACCACCGGCACGGTCAGCACCACCACGTTTTTGGGCGCGGATGTGGACACCGGTCCGGGCGCCAACGCGCAGCGCGGCGACCTGGTGCTCGAGCGGGAACAGTTTATCGGCGTAGAAGGCGCGCGCCAGATGGATCAGATGAAGCTGCTGATCCGCCAACTCGCAAAGTTTCCGGGTCACAAGACTGTCTTGTTACTAAGTCCGGGATTCACGACTAACGGCGAGCCCGATCAGTTCGAAGCGATGCTGAGTAAGGCTAATCTGGCCGATCTCACCTTCTTCGCCTTTGACGCGAACGGCCTCAATCAAATCTCTACGGCGCAGGCATCCTCGATGGCCATGCAGCACGTGGCCACTCTCGCGCAGCAACAGAACTCACTGGCGCCCGGGGAGCCCAGCGCCACGAATAAGAACACCAACGCCATAGGAGCGGGCGGCGTGTTGGCGGAATGGTCGCGGCAGGACGACTATCTGCAGGGCGCGGTGCGCACCTCGGATTCGCAGGCAAGCTTGCGCGCGCTGGCGGAGGGTACCGGCGGCTTCCTGGTGGCCAATACCAATGACCTGCAGAAGCCCTTCCAACAGATTGCCGAAGACGCGGGTACGCATTATGAGGCGGACTACCATCCGTCCTCGGGCAAGTACGACGGGCACTATCGCAAAATTGAAGTGAAACTGGCGCATACGGATTGGAAAGTCGAAAACCGCAATGGCTATTTCGCCATACCCGACTTCGGCGGGGCGGGTCCGCTGCGGCCCTTTGAAATGGCGGGCTTGATGACGCTGAACTCCCGCCCGCTGCCGGTGGCCTTCGATTTCCGCACCGCCGCATTCGAGTTCCGGCCGGGCAGCGACAGTTCGCAGGCCGCCGTGGTGTTCGAACTTCCGGGCGCCAGCCTGACCGGCACGGCGCAGCCCGCGGTGCGGAAACATCGCCTGCACGCCGCCCTGTTCGCCGTGGTGAAGGACCCCAGCGGCAACATCGTGGACCGGTTCGGACAGGACAAGTTCTACGAGATCCCCGATGACCAGTTAGCCGGCATCCAGGCGGCCCCGATCGACTATACCCATGCATTCAACTTGCCGGCCGGCCACTACACCGTGGAGAGCGTGCTTTTCGACCGCGAAGCGAACCGCGCCAGCACCAGCAGCGTGGAACTGGAGAGCCCGGCGCGCAAGGGCATCGGGCTGAGCAGCCTGGTGGTGGTAGCGCGCGCTGACCCGCTCACCGCGGATGCGGACGCCAATGATCCGTTCCTGCTCAAAAATAAGGAAGTGGTGCCGATGCTGGACCCGTCGCTGAAGGCGTCCGCCAAGCCGCTGGTGTACTTCGTCGTCTACCCCGACAAATCGATTCAGGAACAGCCGCGCATCCGGGTGGAGTATTTCGTGGGCGGAGAGGAACTGGAAAGCAAGGACGCAGATCTTCCGGCGCCCAACTCTTTCGGCGATATTCCAATGGTGTTGAATGCCGTGTCGCGCCCGGGTAAGTGTGAGATCCGGGTTACAGCGCGGCAGGGCTTTCAATCCGCGATGCGGAGCGTGACTTACACGGTCGCCGCCAATTAGCGGCCTGCGCGCGCGACTTCGCGTTGCGCCCGCAGCCAATCTTCCTGCGGCGATCCTTTACGAAAGCCTCTGGCCACCCATAGTTCAAACGCGCGGGTGGCGATCTGTCGTTGCACTTTCGGCCGGGACGCGCCCGGCAGAGCCAGATGTTCGCAAGATCTCGAGGCAGTCCGCACTTGATTCGCCATATACGATTAACTCCTTCGCGATTTTCGTGAAGCTATAAGAGTGGGCTGCGCAGGTATTATTCTCCAACTAAATTCACCGGCGGGGAACGCCGCCTAATCGCCGCGGACGGTGTGCCGGCGCATGGACACGGCCATGCCGGTGTTCTCGTCCACTTCCAGGATGACCGAATGCAGTTCCGCCGCCGACTTGGCCGCCTCCATGCGCACCGGAAGTCCCGTGAGGAAGCGCTGCAGGATCAGGTCTTTCTTAACACCAATCACGGAGTCGTACGCGCCCGTCATTCCGACGTCGGTCTGATAGGCAGACCCGCCGGGTAGAATGCGTGTATCGGCTGTAGGGATGTGTGTGTGAGTGCCCACCATGGCGGAGACCCTGCCATCCAGATACCAGCCCATCGCCATTTTTTCGCTGGTCACCTCGGCGTGAAAATCGACGAAGCGCACCTTAACAGACGGGTCAAGCTCGCGCAGAATCTGATCCGCCTTGCGAAACGGGCAATCTGTGGCAGGCATGTAAGTGCGGCCTTGCAGATTGATCACAGCGCACGGGATACCCTGCCGCGTGCAGGCTACCAGGATGCCGCGGCCAGGATCTTCGTCCGGGTAGTTAGCAGGGCGCAGCAGCTTCGGTTGGCGCGGCAGATAGTCCAGGATCTCCTTCTTGTCCCAGATATGATTCCCGGAAGTAAGTACATCCAGACCCAGGGCGAGTAGTTCCTCGGCGATCGAAGGCGTGATGCCGAAACCGCCGGCTGCATTTTCAGCATTGGCGATGGCCAGATCGATATGGTTGGTCTGCTTGATGTCCTGCAGATGATCGGCGACGATGTGACGCCCCGGAGAGGCGAAGATATCGCCGATGAAGAGGATGTGCATTCGTAAGTGTCAACGTAACACGGGCGCGCGTACCGCCTCTACGCTGAGCTACTCGCGTCGTCCCCTGGAGGTACCGACCTCATGGCTGTCGCGCGTGGCCGGTTTTGGATCGAAGTTCTCGCGCACGATGAGCGTTTGATCCGTGTAGAAGGTCCGCGAACCTGTTTGCCCGAACACTACCGGCACGGCTTGAATGCTGTAGCCCTCGGGCGTGACGGTTAGCTTAAACCTGTACCCCTGCTTTTCCCCGCTGGCCAGATCGGCCGCGATCAGGTTGGAACCCGACGGCCCCAATTCGTTGAGCGACCGTGCGTATCGGCCAAATTGCGAGTTGTACTGCACCTGTGCGGTACTGAGCGTCTGAATCGCCTTCAGAGCTGCTGTCTCCGGAGAGTAAAGCCGAACGCGATCGCCTACGGGGGGCCGTCCCAGGTAGAGGAGCGGACAGACTCCGACGACTACAAAAATGATCAACGGCCGCACGCGGGATTACTTACTGGTATCGCTCGATCCCGCCTTGCTCGCCGCCGAACCGACTTCCTTACTATTCGCCGTGGCCGGGTCTTGGCCATAGTTCTCGCGCACCACCAACGACTGGTCCGAAAAGAACGTGCGTGAACCGGTCGAGCCGAAAATCGCCGGCACCGCCGAGATCGTGTAGCCCGTCGGCGTGCCAGCCAGCGTGAATTTGTAGCCCTGCTTGTCGCCAGACGCCATATCGGACCCAATCAGATTCGCCCCTGAGGCATTATCGCTGCCACTGGCCGGGGGGCCCAGCTCGGTGAGCGATTGGGCGAACCGTCCGAATTGCGACTGGTATTGCACCTGAGCGGTGTTCAGCGTCTGAATCGCCTTCAGAGCCGCCGTTTCCTGGGCGTACATACGGGCTTTATTCAACTTGGGCAAAGCCACCGTGACGATGATGAGGATGATCGCGATAACGATCAAAAGCTCAATTAACGAAAAGCCGCTGCGCCGGCGATTGCTGAGCATCGAGAGATCTCCTGTCTCACTTATTGTATGACGGTTGGAGCGGCCCCAGCGTGCAGGAACCCGGATTTCACCAGTCCGTCGAGCGCACGCAGGCGGCGCCAGAGTTCCGGCAGCAGGTCGAGCCGCAGGGCGTTGGCGCCATCGGACAAAGCCCGCTCCGGGGCCTCGTGCACTTCCACGAACAGCCCGTCGATGCCCACCGCGACCGCGGCGCGCGCGAGCGGTTCGATAAACTGCGGTTGGCCGCCGGAAGCCGCGCCTCCGCCGCTCGGCAACTGCACACTGTGGGTGGCATCGAAGATCACCGGCCAGCCCAGATCCCGCATGATCTTCAGACCGCGCATGTCCACCACCAGGTTGTTAAAGCCGAACGAAGAGCCGCGCTCGGTCAGCAACACCTGCGAGTTGCCGGTGGAGGCAACCTTCTCGGCGGCGCGCGCGATATCCTGCGGCGCCACAAATTGACCCTTCTTGATGTTCACAATCCTCCCGGTGCGTCCGGCTTCCAGCAGCAGGTCCGTCTGGCGGCAGAGGAAAGCGGGGATTTGCAGGATGTCGGCCACCTCGGCCACGGGCGCGGCCTGCGCCGGCTCGTGGATATCGGTGAGGACGGCATAGCCCGCGCGCTTCACGCCGGCCAGAATGCGTAGTCCTTCGGCCAAGCCCGGCCCGCGATAACCGCTCAGGCTGGTGCGGTTGGCCTTGTCGAACGAGGCTTTGAACACAAACGGGCCGGCGATATCGCCGATGGCACGCGCCATCCTAATCACGTGCTCCTCGCTTTCGATCACGCAGGGACCGGCGATCAGCACCAGGGGCTGGCCGCCACGGAACTGGGAGAAATCGATCACATCAAAACCACGGCGAACTGAAGTTCGCACCAGCACGCTGAAGCGTGCGCCACAGGGGGGCTAGGGATGTGGCTCGTGCTCGGCGTGATCGGCAGCCGGAGTCTCCCCAGGGTGGGTGGCCGGTTCTTCCGCGCCGCGATGGCAAGTGTAGCAAGTCACGTGCATTTTGCCGTCCGGGAATTTGGCGTTGATCTCGCGGGACATCAGGATCATTTTGCGCGCAATTTCCTTGTGCGGCTTGTCGTCACTGGCAAAGTCGCCTTGCACGTGGCAAAAATCACAGCGGACGCCCAACGCCACGCGGAACGCCTGCATGGTTTCCATGAGATGCTCCGGCGGTAAGATCTTCAAATTCTTCGGTGGAGGCATCTCTCCCCGGTGCGGCGGTGCACCCTGGGGCGACTCCTGTCCGAAGGCCGCAAACGCGAGAACCAAAGACAGCATCGTCAATTTCATAGTGCTCATTATTGCACAGGGAGTGGATCTCAGACGGGCGCTACCGCGCCGCCGCCAAAACCTCGCCTGGATCAGGTTTGCCGCGCTTGGCGTAGCGGATAACGCCATCCGGCCCGATCAGATAAACTGTCCGCTTCACAAAAAGCCCGTTGGCATGAAATAGAGCCGCGACCTTCTGTCCGCTGTCCACCAGCAGCGGAAACGGCAGGTGGTACTTGTCCTGGAATTTAGTGTGACTATCAGCGCTCGCCGGATTCACTCCGAATACCTGTGTGTTGTGCTTGCGGGCCTCCGCCCACTGGTCGCGGAACTCGCACAACTGCTTCCGGCAAACCGGCGTATCGTCTCCAGGATAGAAAACCAGCACTACGTTCTTGCCCCGCAGCTTGGCCAGACTTACGTTCTTTCCGTCCTGCGCCGGCAAGGTGAAATCAGGGGCCCGCGAGCCGGTAGTCAGCGGATCCGAAAAAAGCCAGTCCAGCATAAACTAAAAACCCTCCCACACGTAGGCGAAGAACCTACGGGTCGTGGTGAAGCCGAGATCCTCGTATAGCCGGATGGCCTCCCGGTTCGACGCGGTAACCGTCAGACTAGTTTGGCGGCAGCCTGCCTGGCGTAACAAACTGAGCGACTGCCGCAACAATTCCCGGCCTACGCCCTCGCCGCGCGCCGCGGGGGCCACACAAATCTGGGTGATGTGACCGCAATAAGGCATCACCAGGCTGGCCAGGCAGATACCGCAGATCCGTCCGGTGAGGCGGTCGAAGGCGGCCACCGACGCGGGTTTGTAGAACGTTCCACACCCGGGATATTGCACGATGTTGAACAGAAATCGCCGCGCACCGGCAATCGAGCGGTATTGATCGTTGATCAGGCTATCCACGTGACCCTGGTAAGCCGCCGCGATCAGCTGGGACGCCGGCTCCTGATATTGGTCGGCCCACCTCTCGATGTACACGCGGTTGGCCCCCAGAGCTAATGGACGTGTCCAACGCCATGCCGGGTCAAGAGCGGCATGCGGCATTTCGAGCATCATGAAGTTTCGCTCAAAGCTGCTGAGCTGCCGCGCCAGGGGCAATGCGCTGGCCGCGTGCCACATCATGAGCTGCGATTCAATCCGAACCACCTGCGGCGCCGCCGTCACGGCTTCCAAAACCGACGCCAACAGCCGGCTCTCATTCTCCGTGCTGGCAAACGCCTCCCGCACAAAGAGGTCGCCGATCAAGCCTTTGTGTTCCTCGAGGACATAATAGGCGTAACCGATCACTTCGCCTTCTTCGACCAAAGCGAATCCATTCAGGGCGCGCATATCAACGAACCGGCGCACCAGGTCAGCCGATTTGGCGAAGTCCCAGTCGAGCAGCCGGCGCCAGGTTTCCACCTCCTCGTCGAGCAGCACATCCAGGTCTTCAGAGCGCAGATGGCGTAGATCCACAAGGCTGGGACTGGGCGCTGTGGTAGCGGGGTCGAGGCGCGCAGCCATTCTGCGCACATTGTAGCATCCGGGTAAGCGCACCCATGTGAGCAAGGCCTAATGTCGCCGTAATACTTGCGGCCACAGCGATAATAGCCCACGATGGCCCCCGCCGAGTCGATGGAACGCGGATGCACGCAAGCGCACCACACCCAAAATCTTGCTGGTCCCGACCACTGCGAGGCAGACCACGAAAGACCATGGTCTGCCCCACAGAAAAGCCGGGCTAGGAAGGCCTGCCCGACCGCTTACGGGAAAATCCCGCGCACGCGCGTGGCTTCCGCAACGCGCGACACGGCCAGGATATAAGCTCCCGTCCGCAGATCGGTACGATAGCTTTCCGCCGTGCCATGCACTTCCTTGAACGCCGCGTTCATGGCCCGCTCGAGATATTGGTTCACCTCGATCTCGGTCCAGAAGAAGCCGTACAGGTCCTGCACCCACTCGAAGTACGATACCGTGACGCCGCCGGCATTGCACAGAATGTCTGGGATCACCAGCACGTTGCGCGCGAACAGTTCCTTGTCGGCGCCCGGCGTGGTGGGGCCGTTGGCAGCTTCCGCCACGATCTTGGCCTTGATGCGGTCCACGTTGTCGAGCGTGATAGTATTTTCGAGCGCGGCCGGCACCAGGATGTCGCACTTCAACTCCAGCAAGTCCTTGTTAGATATGAAGTCGCATCCGGGGAAGCCCACCACCGTGCCGGTCTCGTCTTTATACTTCATGACCGCGATCGGATCGAGACCTGCACCCTTGTAGATGCCGCCCTTCGAGTCGCTAACAGCCAAAACGCGGGCGCCGTCCTCATGGAACAGCTTGGCAGCGATGCTGCCGGCATTGCCAAAGCCTTGTACTACCACCGTGGCCTTGTCGAGCGCGATGCCCTTCACTTCGCAGGCCGCGCGCGTGGTGAACTGGCAGCCGCGCGCCGTCGCTTCGTTGCGTCCTTTCGACCCGCCCAGGCTGAGCGGCTTGCCGGTTACACAACCCAGTTCGGTATGGCCGTGCAACATGCTGATGGTGTCCATGAACCACGCCATGGTCTGGGAGTTGGTATAAACATCCGGCGCGGGAATGTCGCGATCCGTCCCGATGATCGGCGAAATCTCGGTGGCATAGCGCCGCGTGAGCCGCTCCAGTTCGCCTAGCGAGAGCTGCTTCGGATCGACGCACACCCCACCCTTGCCGCCGCCGTAGGGGATATTCACGGTGGCGCACTTCCAGGTCATCCAGGCGGCCAGCGCCTTTACCTCGTCCAGGGTAACGCCCGGGTGGTACCGGATGCCGCCCTTGGCGGGGCCGCGCGACAGGTTGTACTGCACACGGTAGCCTTCGAAGGTCTGAATACGCCCGTCGTCCATGCGCACGGGGATGGAAACGATCAGTTGCCGCTTGGGTACGCGGAGGACCGATCGCAGGCCTTGATCCAGTTTGAGATAATCGGCCGCGGCGTCGAACTGCGCCTGGGCAATCGCAAAGGGATTCAGGGCCTCTTTTGTTAATACGGCTGTACTCATGCTTTCTCCTTAATGAACTCGCGCAAAACGGGTCGCCCCGCGCCGCTTTTTGGCTTTGCGGATCTCCTGTATGGCGGCGCGAGATACGCGCCCCTTTGCGCTCCTAAATCAGACGCTTGCGGTAACAAGCTCCTCTTGTTTCTGCACCTGCCGCGCGATGCCCACCTGGTGCAGCGGAACATGGCGGCGGCAGAACTCACATTGGCCGGCGTCGGCGTAATAACTGGCGTCCAACCGGGCCAAATAGTAAAGCGGCAGCGATCCGAAGTCGCGGGTTTGCGGCGTAGGCTGATAGACCAGCACAGCCAGCGCCACCACCTGCGCCCCGCGCGATTCGAGCAACTGGCGCGCTTCAGTCAGCAGCATGCCGGAACGCAGGATGTCGTCTACCAGGACGACCTTCTCGCCGGCCACCGGCTCCAGAAACTGCCGCAAACGCATGGGCACGTCGCGGCCGTCTTTTTCCGCCCAATACACCTGGCCGGCGCGCAATGCTTCGCAAAGCCCGTAGGCCACCGGCAGGCCGGCGGGCGTGGCGGACACGATGGATAGCTCGGGGATGAGCGCGCGCAGCTCGGAGTTGGCGCGCAGTTTGCGGCTGAGGCCGACGCTCAGCGCTTTCGCGTTGCGGTAATGGCGCATCGCCAGCGCCGTCTCCAGGTTGATATCGGTATGCAGACCGTTGAGGCACTCGAAGTGCCCGCTCTGCAAGGCGCCGGTCTCGCGCAGGAGGGCGAGAACTTCGGCCTGGGTGGGAACCAGTTCCATGGCGTACCTGCCTTTCGGTTTACCATTCCATATTATCAGAGGTCTTTATCTTTATCCAGGGGAAAGTGGTGCTGCCACGAAATTCCACACACCGTGCATTTCAATTGGCAATGCAGCCCGGCTACGGCTTTATCTTGTACACCGTGCCCACGCCATCCGGCCCCGGACCGCCGACGGTGGTGCCGTAGATCACGCCGCTCTTATCCATGACCAGAGTTCCGGCAGGTCCAGCCGGCCGCCGAAATTGTGCAGCGGGACTTCAAACCAATCAACTTCGTTGCTGCGGTATATGTCGAACACGGACCCGCCGCTGTTTGCGCCGATTGTGCCCGTGGCAGTGGTGCCGCAAATCGTTCCGTTACCGACGATAAGCGGTGAGTCCGGAATTCTTCCATCGCCGCCCGAAAGAGAACCAAAGCTGTACAGCACGCTCTCGACCCAGTTCCCGCCCGGAGACTCCGGTGGCCCTACTTCGAATATCGTGCCCATGCCGTAAGTCCCGCCCGCTGTGGTGGTGCCGTAAAGGCTGGGCACAAGTTCGAGATCCTCGCCAGGAGCGATGACCGGCGGTTGAGATGGCAGGCCTCCGTCGGCGCCGCCAGTGAAGTTATACAACACCGTCTCGGTCCACACGCCGGGCACCGGCGACGGCGTTAACGCGAACACCGTGCCCTGCCCCGAACTCCCGCCGTAGGCGGTGGTGCCATAAAGAACTCCATCAGGACTGATAGCCAGGCCTTGGGGACCACTCCCACCGGCGTCACAAGGGAGGTCGTACTGCATACTCACCGCCCATTTGCCCGGCACAGACGGTGGTGTGAACCCGAAGACCACCCCGCAATTGTAAAATCCTCCCTCGGAGGCACCGTAGAGTTCGCCATTGGGCCCGATGACCAAGCCGCGGTTGAAACCAGAGTATCCGCCTTCGCCCTCGGAGCGGTAAAGCACCGTCTCGATCCAAGTTCCTCCGGGCGCGGATGGCGGCTGCAACTCGAATATGGTGCCTACGCCTCCGGTTGTGCCGAATAGCGTGCCGTCCTTTCCTACTACCAGAGGGGCGAAAGGATTGGTTCCATCGTTCGGATCCGTAAACTCGTACAACAGCGTTTCGGTCCACTTCTGGCCGGGGCCCGCCGGGGCCGTTAACTGGAACACTGTCCCGTAACCCATAGCTCCGCCGTAAGCAGTCGTGCCATAGAGCACGCCGCGCGGCCCGGCGACCAGCCCTTGGGGCGCCGCTCCATCCGGGGACCCCCCGAATCTGTATATGGTGTCGAATTGAGCCGCGCAGCTAAGCGGCCATAAATATCCACCGATTACTATGGTGATGGCCAGCCGTTGAACCGTCTTCATCGAATCCCTCGCGAATGGCTAATTGCTCCCGGATGTCACTATCTTGTACAAAAAACCCGCGTGCGGGGCGGCCTCGCTGCTGTTTGTCGTGGCGTAAATCACTCCGTTCCTATCCAGGTACAAACTTCCATAAGGCACGTCGCGCTGTCGGAAGCGGTGGAGGACGATCCCGGTCCACGCCGCTCCCGAGGCCGCCGGTTTCTGCAGCTCAAAAACGACGCCTGCCACCGGGTCTCCGAAACCAGTCACCAGCATCGTCGTGCCGTAGAGGTTGCCGTCGCGCAGCACCAGGGGTGAATCCGGGAACCCCTGCCCTGGATCGAAGCTGTATAGTAAACTCTCCGTCCACGTTCCGCCGGTTCCCGGCTGTAATTGGAATGCAGTGCTCTGGCCCGACGCGCCGCCATATTGAGTGGTGCCGTACAGTTTTCCATCACTTTCCAGCCTGACCGATGGACAAGCGCTGATGTCGGCGACGCTGCTGGTTGGGGCATAAAGCACACCTTCCGTCCAGGCCCATCCCGGTTTGGCCGGCGGCGTCAGCTGAAAGACCGTGCCTGCGCCGTAACTCCCACCACTACAAGCTGCCCCATAAAGGACACGGTTGGGGCCGGCGATCAGGCTAGTATTAACTTGCATAAATAGCAGTTAATAGAGATAATCGGGTATGTCCCGATCAAAGACGGCTGAAATACGCCTGACCGAGCAGGAAGAGCAGGTGTTGCGCGCCTGGACACGCAAGGGCAGCGGAGAGCAACGGCTGGTGGATCGCGCCCGGATCATTCTAATGTCGCACCAAGGCGTTGCGGTTGTGGAAATTGCCAGAAGGTTGCACACACGACTGGCGCGTGTTTCTAAATGGCGGCAGCGCTTCGTGCGGGACCGTTTGAATGCGCTGTCGGACGCCCCCCGCACCGGCAAGCCTCGGCGGTACGACCGGGAAACCGACCGGCGCGTGCTGGCGCTGCTCGATCAGGACCCGCCGCGCGGCTATGCGCAATGGAACGGCCGCTTGTTGGCGGAGGCTTTGGGCGATGTCAGTGCGGCGCACACGTGGCGGATTTTGCGCAAGTACAAAATCCAGTTACAGCGGCGACGGAGCTGGTGTATCAGCACCGATCCCGAGTTTGGGCCCAAAGCCGCCGATGTGGTGGGGATCTATCTGAATCCTCCGGAACACGCGGTGGTGCTGTCGGTCGACGAGAAACCGCATATTCAGGCGCTGGAACGCGCGCAGGGCTTTCTCCGCCTCCCAGATGGCAAAGCGGTGAACGGTTTCAGTCACTGCTATAAGCGACACGGTACCACGACCCTTTTTGCCGCCCTGAACATCCTGACCGGCCAAGTGCAGACAGGCCATTACCCGCGGCGGCGCCGCCGCGAGTTTCTGGACTTTATGAATGGCGTCGTAGCGGACCACCCGGACCGGATGATTCACGTGGTGCTGGACAACTTGAATACCCACAAGCCCAAGCGGGACCGATGGCTGCAAGCGCATCCCAATGTCCACTTGCACTTCATCCCCACCTACAGCTCCTGGCTCAACCAGGTGGAGTGCTGGTTCAGTATTATGAGTCGCGCGGCGCTGCGCGGCGCCAGCTTCACCTCTCCCCGCCAGCTCAGGGAGGCCATCGACGCCTTTGTCGAGGTTTACAATCCGAAAGCTTCGCCCTTCGAGTGGACCAAGACTGTCGTCCACCAGGCCAAGCCCCAACGTATTTACTCTAATTTATGCAAGTAGGTACTAGTGGGATTCGCTCCATCGACGGTGCCGGTGAAGTTATATAGAACGGACTCAGTCCATGTACCACCGGTCGTTCCCGGCGGGGTTAATGCGAATGCCATCCCTTGGCCGTAACCCCCTCCGAACCACGTCGCGCCATACAGCGTGCCGTCTTCGCCCGCGACCAGCGCTATGGGAGTTCCTTGCCCATCTCCCGGGAAACTGCACAATACCGCCTCGGTCCATGCCCCGCCGGGTGCTGCAGGCGGCTGTAACTCGAAGACCGTTCCCGCTCCCGACGTTCCCCCGAATGCGGTTGTGCCGTAGATGGCGCCATTCGGGCCAAACACCGGAGTTGTGGTGGGAGAGCCGGCGATTCCGTCGCCATTCTCGCCGGTAAACGAGTAAAGTATCGTCTCGGTCCACGCTGCACCCAGCCCGGTGGGTGGCTGCAATTCGAACACGGAGCCATCGCCAAACGAGCCGCCGCCAGCGCTCACACCGTAAAACACGCCGTCGGGGCCCACGACCAATCCTCCTGGCGCCTCTGCATCGGGCAGATTGCCGAACGTATATAGCTTGGTGAAGTTCGTTTGCGCAGCGCCCGGCGGCGTCAGGAGCGGTAAAGCGAGCACCACGAGAGGCGACAGTTGGAGCGTTCTCATCGAAGGTCCCTCCGGGAACTGTCTCCAACTATATTGCGCGGCCGCCGTGCGATCAACCGCTTTCGAGCGACATCGGTACTGGGTCCAGTGCGTGCAGGCGGTCGCGTTATTAACGCCGCCGGCTAGCGTCGGCCCTTAGCCGACATGACCACCCTCCCGGCCGCGTTCGTGCCGCCCGTCAGCGTCATCGCCAGCACCACCACATTGCGATTCTGCGGCAGGCTGATGGAACTCACGGTTTTGGTGCTGTTCAGATTGAAGGAATAGCCGTACAGGTAAAGGATCCGGACGTCTACCGTTCCCGTGCTATTGTCGCGGTAGTTCATGGGCACCGCCTGCGCCTCGCCCGGGTAGTTCTGCGCGTTACACCAGTCGCTCATGTTCTGCGTGAATTGTGTGGTGGTGCCGTCGGTGTACTTTACTGTAAAGGTCTGGCCGGTCTGGTTCCCGTTTACGCCCGAGGCCAATATCTTCAACGTAGTGAACTTGCCGGACGGAAGCGTTACCGTTTGTCCGCTCACCGCGTCGGGTGCTCCCATCGGTCCCAAGCCGTATAGGACTGAGCCCACGTTCTGGCTGGCCCCCAAAGATACCCCCGAGTAAGAGCGGCCTCCGGCGTCCAGACCCCCGCCGGTAAAGGGAAGGTTGTCTACGGCGATGCCGGACAGGTTGTAGTAGGGCGCCAGGTTAACGGAAGCTATTCCGGCGCTGGTCGCCGCAATCGTCAGACCGAGATTCGCTGTATGGCTTACGCTGCCCGACGTGACGGTCAGGGTTATCTTCGAAGTTCCCGACACGGTGGAACTGCCGGCTGTGAATGTTCCGAGGAATAGGGTGGATCCGCTCAACGCACGAAAAGATGCGGTGACACCGGCAGGTAGCCCGGTGGCGGACAACGTTATGGTCCCCGGAGTTCCGCCAACCATCGTTACGGAGATGGCGGTGGCCCCCTGGCCGCCCTGGACCACGCTCAAACTGGCCGGCACGAGCGCTATGGTGAAGTTCGCCGGAGGCGGCGCCGTCACTGTCACCGTGACCGTGACAGCGGCCGAAAGAGCGCCCGAAGTGCCCTTGACCGTAAACTGAGTCGCTTTAAGCGCCGCGGTGCTCGCCGCCGTGAGAGTCAGCGTGCTCGTCGCGGTGGTGCTGGCCGGACTGAACGACGTCGTGACACCGGTGGGCAGGTTGGCAGCGATCAGGGCGACGGATCCGCTGAAGCCTCCGACGGAATTGACAGTTATGGTGGCGGTCCCGGTGCTGCCGGTGACCACGTTTATATTCGAAACCGAAGAGGCCAGCGTGAAGCTGGGCGCAGGGGTCACGCTTAACGGAAGAGTTGCCGTGGCCAAAACGCTGCCTGACGTAGCGGTAATGGTCAACGAAGCGGTAGTGACCGGTGCCGAGCTGCTGACCGTGAGCGTCAGCTTGCTGGTAGAGCTGGTGCTGGCCGGACTGAAGGCTGCCGTCACCCCGCTTGGCAATCCGGAGATGCCCAGGCTCACGGCGCCGGTGAAGCCGTTTACCGGCGACATAGTAATGGTGCTGGTGCTCGCGAATCCCTGTGCGATGCTCAAGCTCGCGGGAGCGGCCGCCAGGGTCACGGACGGCGCGGCCTTGACCGTCAGGCTGACGGTTGCGTAAGTAGACGACGTGCCTGCCGCGCCGGTCACGGTAATGTTGGCGGTCCCGGTCGTAGCTGTGGATGCCGCGGTAAACGTCACGACGCTGGTAGTGGCAGTTGTAGCCGGATTAAACGAAGCCGTCACACCCTTGGGAAGGCCCGATACCGCCAGGGTGACTTTGCCGCTGAACCCGGTCTTAGGCGTGACCGTGATGGTGTCGGTGCCACTGGCCCCTTGGGTGACACTCAGTGTGGCGGCGGAAGCCCCCAGTGAAAAGGTGGACGGCGCGGCCACGGTTAGAGTAATACCAACTGTGGCGCTGAGGCTCCCCGACTTACCCGTAACCGTCACCGTGGCGGTGCCCACTGCCGCGCTGGCGCTGGCGGTGAAGCTCAACGTGCTCGCGGTTGCGGTGCTGGCCGGGCTGAACGAAGCGGTCACACCGCTCGGCAGTCCGGAGACGGTCAGGCTCACTGCGTTGTTGAACCCGTTTGCAGGCGCGACGGTTATGCTGGCGGTGCCAGTGGCGCCTTCGACGATGGTCAACGCTGCCGGCGTCGTCTGCAGGCTGAAGCTCGCGGCTGCCGTCACCTGCAGGCTCAGAGCCGTGGTCTCGGTCAGAGTTCCTGAAACGCCTTTGACCGACAGCGCGTACGTGCCTGGCGCGGCTCCGCTCGCGGCGGTCAGGGTGAACTGGCTCGTGTTGGCATTCACCGCGCCAAATGTTCCCATGACGCCGCTGGGAAGTCCCGATACGCTCAGCGTAACGGCGCTGGAAAAGCCATTTTGCGGCGTGACATGGATCGCTGCCGACGCGCTGGACCCCGCCTGCACCGTTACGGAGGTGGGTACGGCGGAAAGCCCGAACGACGGCGTGCTGGGCATCGCGGTCAAGTCGTTGATCAAAGACTGGCCGGCAGGCGTGCCCCATCCGGTCGCCAGGTCAAAACCGGTGACCGCGGCAAAACCGTTGCTGCCGGTGGTGATGTCATGCAGGTCGCTCGTATAATCCGCTCCCCGGCCAAGGCTGTAGACCGTGGAGTTCAGAAATCCAACGGCGGGCTTCCCGTTCGCCGCCGCTTGCTGGTTGGCCAAAGCCATGAAGCCGGCCCACAAGGGCGTAGCCGCGCTCGTGCCTCCCACCTCGATCCATTCCCCGTTGTTGCAGATCAGGAAGATCTGTACCGCGGCCAGCAAAGCCACGTCCGGAACGTTGCGCATAGTCGTGGATCCGCCTATTGCCGTCATGTTGATGCTCTGCTGATAGCTGGGGATGGGGTAGGTGGTGCTGACTCCGCCACCACCGTCGTTCCAGGTAGTCTCCGATACCCACGCTCCGCCGGGACCCGTGGTGGTCAGGGCCGTTCCGCCTACCGACGTCACGTTCGGGTCGTCCGACGGCGGCCAGGTCCCGCCTGAGTAAGCGCCGCTGTCGCCGGCCGCGGTAAAGAACGATTGCCCCTGCGCAATCATCTCGCTGAATATCTGTTCGGTGGTCGCATTGATCGGCGAAAACATCCACGAACAACTCAGCTGCTTGGCAATGTTATCGGCCGCCATGCGATTCAGAACGTCGTTCCAGCTGGTGCCCTCGTATACGATGATGTTGGCTCCCGGAGCCATGAACCCGGCCATCATAATGTCGAGGATCACTTCGATGTTCTCGTTGCCAGGAGCGCCGCTGAAACCATCCAGGAGCACCGTCGAAACCGGTACCGCCGGCAGTCCGGCTTGTTGGAAGTTCGACGTCACATCCGCTGCGTAGAACCCGTCCAGTTCGAACAGTCCGACCGTCTGCCCCGCGCCCGTCAGGGTCACCGATGGCGCGTAGGCTGCCCGGAAATCGCCACCGAAAAACAGGCCGGCGGGTCCCGACCCGGTGGTCATTGGCCGGGCCGAAGCCAGCGGCACGGTTTTCAAATCCATCGGCCGGGGCACTACGAAGTTGTCGAACCCGCTGATATCCAGCACCGCTACGTCGACGTCCAGCGACGGATCGCCTTCGGGCGCGAAAAACCTTCCACGCGTGGGGTGCTCCCACATGGTCATATTTACGTGCAGCGTCTTATTGATCGCCGAAACCGGTCCGGTTACATCCAGAATCACACGGTTCTGGTAAGTTCCCGAGACCGCCAGGCCGTTCGCCTGGAAGAACTCCGTCAGCTTGTCGTAATCAACCTGCGTCGGGCCAAAGCGCTGGGCAAACTCGTTCGCACTCAAATAGCGCCGGTAGTCCGGGCTCCCTGGGTCGGAGAGCTGTTCCAGGAACCGATCGAGATCCTCGCGATTTCGCAGCGGCAGACCCACCGCCAGATTCAGCCGCGCCATACCGGAGATGGGTCCTAATCGGCGCGACTCACTGACGGCCTTCGCCGCACGGTTTTGGAATATCTGCAAAGGGGCGGCTTCCGCCAACCCGGTGGCCCACACCATCGCACTAAGGCAGGTCGCTGCGTAGACGGATCTCGATGGACTCATAGTTTGAACTCCTTTGCTTGCGGTCGAGGTTTCGGCCACAGCAGGGCAGGCGCTTAACTGGGACCATGTGCGTCTTATCGACTTAGGCAAAGGCTTCTGTGCGGGTGACTAACCTTAGCGCTCCATAAAATGTTCCTTAAGGTGGCCTACCACGCTGCTCGTAGATCTGTTATGCTGATCGCGAAAATGCCTAAACCAACGAAACCGCCGGTGCGCGCCAAGCGCGCCAAAGCGGAAGTGCAGCAGGAATTCGAGACGATCCGCGAGGAAGTGGAGGACGCCCGCGAATCCGCCGACCCGAAAGCGCAGGCCGCCGCCCGGCTGCGCGCGGACCAGGTCCGCCAAGCCGTCGATGGCACCACCGTGGAAGGCGTGGTGCAGAGGATCTCCGGCCTGGGGCTGGAAATTTCCAAGTCGCTGGCGGATGTCTCCGGCAAACTCGTCGAGGAAGTCGAACGCCTGTCGTCGGTGCGCGAGGCCGTCAACCTGGAGCGGGCCGAATTGGAGCGCTTGCTCAAGATCGATGTGGCCGCCACGGCGCTCGATCAAATGGTGCAGGATTACACCCGCGAGAAAGAGCGGCTGGAAGCCGAAATCGCGGAGCAGCGCTCCGCCTGGGAGGAAGAAACCGGCGACGCCGAACGCGAGCGTAAAGAGCAGGAGGAGAACCTAAAGAAGGCCCGCGCCCGCGAGATTGAGGAATACGAATACAAGAAAAACCTGGAACGTAAGAAGGCGTTGGATAAATACGAGGAAGACCAGCGGCTCCAGGAAAAGAAGAATAAGGAGCGGCAGGAAGCGCTCGAAAAAGGATGGCAGCAGCGCGAAACGGCACTCAAAGAACAGGAACAGGAGTTGGCGCGGCTGCGCAAGGAAGCGCAGGAATTCCCGGAGGCCATGAAGACGGAATCCGACAAGGCGGCAGTCCTGGCGGCCAAGGCGGCCGAGCAGAAATTCGAGCAGGAGATTATGCTGCTCAAGAAAGAAGCCGAGACGGAAAAACGCCTCTCGATCCTGCAGGTGAAGACGCTCGAGGAAACCATCGCGCGGCAGGCGGTGCAGATCGTAGCTCTGCAAAAACAGGTGGACGATGCCAAGCAGCAGGTGCAGGACATCGCCGTGAAGGCGATTGAGGGGCGTCGGGCGCCAAGGCCCTGGCGCACATCAATCAGATCGCCATGGAGCAGGCCAAGCGTCCCCAGACGTAAGCGCCGGGCCGGTATCTCAGGAAGCCGCGGCCATCCAGCGCTTGCGGCTGACGTGCGCGGCCACGAATAGCGTCAGGAATCCAGCCATCAAACCCACGGACGCACCCAGCCCGATCCATTGCGGTGAGGACGAGTGCAACCAGAGTGTCAGCGCCACATTGACCAGTACCGGGATGATGGCCGCACTCAACGCCAGCACGGGGCGGTCAAGGGCGAACAGCGCTCGCCCGGTCAATTCCAACAGGCTCCAGCCAATTAAACTGGGCGCCATGCCCAGGAAAACGGCAGAGACTAAGTTAGTGGATTGCGCGGTGAAATTACCGCGTTGAAACAGGATCGCGATAACCGGATGGCGCAAAGCCAGCGCCACGCCACATGCCGCAACCGCGCCCAGCGCCGCCAGACCGAGCGTTCTGTCGATCAGGCGAAACGCCTGGCCGAAGCGCAATTGGGCGCGCAGTCGCGCGATCTCCGGCAGCAGCGAATTGGAAATCGGACTCACCAGGAAGGCAAGCGGGACGCCTACTCCGCGCATGCAATAATCCAGCGCGGCGGCCATGCCCGGTCCGATATGCGTGGCCCAGGCGCGCGTGAAGACAATGTTCAGCGCCAGGCTGACCGCATACAACGACACCACCAGCGGCCGTCCGAGGATTTCGTGCCAATGCACTTGGGAAGGCGGCAGGTTGCGCGTGTCGAGATCGGCGCGCGCACAGAAATAGACGATTCCGTATTGTACCCACGCCCCGGCGGTGTAGCCGATGGCGAATCCGTAGACTCCCATCACATGGTACAAGCTGAGGGCGCCGATGATGGTGCACGCATTCAGACAGGCCTGATAAAACGCGAAGGGCGCGAAACGGCGCCCGGTATACAGCAGCGCGCAGTTGACGGCTGCCGCGCCGGCCGCCATGATGGTGAACGCCGCGATGCGCAAGATGGTGACGGAGGTTTGGTAATAGCGCGGGTCCAGGCCCGGCGCGAGCACGGCGATCAGCCAGGGCGCGCAAAGCACGACCGCTACCGTCAGGGACGTAAACAGCCAGGCGAATCGCTGATTCAACTTCAAGAAGAGGGCCGTGCGTTCGGCACCCTGCCGCGCGGTGAGCATGGGCACGAAAGCGAACACCATCGTGTTGATGAGGACCGAATTCAGGGCATCCAGCGGTCCCAGGGCCACCGCCAGCGAATCCGCCTGGGAGTGGGTGCCCAGCAGGTAAGCGGTTACCGCCATGCGTACGTAGCCGATGATATTGCCGGCGATGAGACCGGCCCCAATGGTCAGGCCGCCGCGCACCAGCGGACTTTCGACCGCGCGCGCCAGTACGCGTTCCGCAAGAACCGGAGCTGTGGAATCCGTACTCAGACTTGCCTCGGAATTTCGCGCGCTCAAACCGCTCCCTTACGGTCGCGGCTCAGTAACGCGGCAGAAGCTTGATTTTAAGATGCCGCCCGCGCCGCCGCCAGCGCGGTTTCGTAATTCGGAAAATCCGCGACTTCCTTCACATACTCCGCATGCTTGATCTTATTGTCCTTGCCCACCACGAAAATGGCGCGGCTTTCAATCCGCAATTCCTTGATCAGCGTGCCATAGTGGCTGCCGAACGAGCCGTCCTTGTGGTCCGACAGCATCTTGACTTTATCGACTCCAAAAGCGCCGCACCAGCGCTTCTGCGCGAACGGCAGATCCATGCTCACGGTGTAGATATCCACGCTGGGCAGCTTACGGGCTTCCTCATTGAACCGCTTGGTCTGCGCATCGCAAACCGGCGTATCGAGCGACGGCACCACGCTGAAAATCCGCACGTTTTCTCCCGTGCCGGACAACGTGACGGGCTTCAGACTGTTGTCCACCACCTCGAAATCGGGCGCCGGGTCGCCTGGTTTGAGCTCCGGTCCCATCAGCGTCTTGGGATCTCCGCGCAGTGTGGTTGCTCCTGGTCTTTCCATCTCTCCTCCTGTTGTTTTGGTGATGCCCTATTGTAACAACTGCCCGAACCGGGCCGCGTCCGCCGTGGGCAATTGGCAGGTGTAATCTTCGCACACGTAAGCGGCGGCATGTCCGCCGATCGGCTGCATGCCGGCCACTACCGGCAGATAGCGCGATATGGCAGCACGCGATTCGGCATTCACCAGCAGCACGATGCCATGGGGAAGGAAGCGGGAGCGGAGCACGGCCAGCAATCGCCCCGTATCCTGCGCGTCGCGCTCGCCCGCCACGATGATCTGCCGGGGCTTCGCCGTGCTGAATTCGTAAGCTACCAGCATCTGCGGTACGCCCACGGGAGCTGTGACCATGCGCGATCCGAAAGCCTCCAGGGCGCGCGCCCCAACTGCGCGGAAATCCGCCCGGTCCGTGATTTGCGCCAGGCGCATCAAGTTGAGCGCGGCGATGGAATTGCCCGACGGTTCCGCGCCGTCATAGTCCTCCTTGATCCGCATGACGAGCGAGGGATCGCCTGCGGCCGTGCTGTAGAATGCGCCGTGCTCCTTATCTTCGAACAGTTCCACCATCCTCTCCGTGAGCCGGATGGCGAGTTCCAGATCGCGCCATTCGAAAGTGGTTTCGTACAGATCGAGCAGGCCTTGTGCCAGGAACGCATAATCGTCCAGGAAACCGGGGATGGCCGCTTCACCCTGGCGGTACCGCCGCAGCAGGATTCCCGTGCCGGGATCGTACATGCGACCCGCGAGGAAATCCGCGGCGCGCCGGGCGGCATCCGCGTAGCGCGCTTCCCCCAGCACGGCCGCGGCTTTGGCGAATGCCGAAATCATGAGCCCGTTCCAGGCGGTAAGGACTTTATCGTCGAGATGCGGACGAATCCGCCGGCTGCGCGCCGCCAGCAACTTTTGCGAGGCTTCGCGAATCGCCGCAAGCTGCGCGGCGTCCTCCACCGGATGCGCCTGATACAGGATGTTCTTGCCCACGAACTCGTGGTGCGGATCGTTCGAGACATTTCCATCCGGCAGGACCCCGTAGTGACGGCAGAACCACTCAGCCGCCGGCTGGCCAACCGCAGCTTCGATTTCGGATTGCGTCCATATGTAGAACGCGCCCTCGCCTTTCTCCTCGGGATGCGCCGGGTCGATCACGCTGTCGGCATCTTCGGCGGAATAGAATGCGCCGCCCGGATCGCGCATATCGCGCAGCACGTAATCCAGAATGCCGCGCGCGGTCGCGGCGTAGGAAGCGTCGACCGTAATTTGATACGCCTCCACGTACGATATCGCCAGTTGCGCCTGGTCGTAGAGCATTTTCTCGAAATGCGGAACGAACCAGCGGGCGTCCACCGAATATCGATGGAAGCCGCCGCCCAGTTGATCGTACATGCCGCCCTTGGCCATTTCGCGCAGGGTCGCCAGAACCATGTCCAGCGCCTCCTGGTTTTTCGTGCTGGCATGGTAACGCAGCAGGAAGTTCAGCATCACCGGACGGGGAAACTTGGGCGCTTCTCCAAAGCCGGCGTAACGCGAATCGAAGCTGCGCCGGAAAACGTAAAAAGCGCTATCGAGCGTATCTGGGCCGGGGCGCAACGCCGAGCCCGCGCCGGCTGCCACTACGGCGGATTGGTTGGTCAACTGCGCAATGGCGTCGCGGCTGGATTCCTCGATCCTCTCGCGGTCCTGCCGCCAGGCTTCGGCCACGCGCTCGAGCACCATGGGGAAACCGGGATGGCCGTAACGCTGCTCCGGCGGGAAATACGTGCCGCCGTAGAACGGCTTCAGATCGGGCGTGAGCCAGACGGACATAGGCCAGCCCCCGCTGCCGGTGGTGGCTTGCACGAATGACATGTAGATGCGATCCACATCCGGGCGCTCTTCGCGATCGACCTTGATGGCGACAAAGTACTGGTTCATGAGCGCGGCTGTAGCCTCGTTTTCGAAGGATTCGCGCTCCATCACGTGGCACCAATGGCAAGTCGAGTAGCCGATGGATAGGAAGATCGGTTTTTGCTCGATGCGGGCTTTTTCGAACGCATCCGGTCCCCAAGCGTACCAGTCGACCGGATTGTGGGCGTGCTGGATCAGATATGGACTTTTCTCGGCAATCAACCGATTTGTGCGCATGTTCGCTTTCAATTAACCCAACAGTACTTCTATCATAGCCTTACGATCTAGACCCAATGGTACTTTTCGCCATTGTAATTATTAGGCGGTTTAAATCACTATACCCATAAGAGCGTGAATGGCGTGTGTCTTATATGCTGCCTGTGACCTACCCCCTAGCCGCCAGAATTTTCCCGCCCGAACGACTCAGATTCCCGTTCACGCTCTGAAATAACACATGTGTCCCGCCGGCTAAGGCTTGCCCTCGGTTGTGGCATACAATGACCATAAGCGAACATGCTCACGCAGCTTCAGGGCAAGACGGGACTGCTACGCCAACTCGGCTTCGTCAGCGCCACAGCCCTGGTGGTCTCGAACATGGTCGGTATGGGCATCTTCACCACAACCGGCTTTATGGCGCGGGACTTGGGCAGCGGCAAGATTATTCTGGCCGTCTGGCTGGCGGGCGCCCTGTTCGCATTAGCCGGCGCTCTCACTTATTCCGAATTAGGCATTAACTTTCCCAGCTCCGGAGGCGAGTATGTTTACCTCACTCGCGCCTTCGGTCCCGCCTGGGGCTTCATGACCGGATGGATCTCATTCTTCGCCGGCTTTTCAGCGCCTATTGCAGCCGCGGCTTTGGCCTTTTCGAATTATCTGGGCTATTTCTATCCTTCGCTGCAGCAGGAACACGCGCGCTATGTGTTCGGCTCGGGTCCGCTAACCATCCGCCTGGGCGGGGAGCAGACCATGGCGTGCCTGTTGATTGCGGCTTTCAGCATTCTGAATTGTCTGGGGGTGCGGCGGACGGCCAAGGTGCAGAACGCGCTGACCGCCACCAAGCTGGTGGTGATCATCGGTTTTATCGGCCTTGGTTTCCTGAGCGGCGCAGGAAGCTGGCGGCACTTCTCCGAACCTGCGGTGCGCACCGCGACCACGACATTACCGCAACAATTTGTCATCAGCCTGTTGTGGGTGATGGTCGCTTACAGCGGGTGGAACGCTGCCACTTACGTGGCTGAAGAACTGAAGCATCCGGAGCGGACACTGCCCGCGGCGCTGGCAGCCGGCACGGCGTTGGTCACGGCGCTCTTTATCGGCCTGAATGTGATTTTTATTTATTCCACGCCGCTGGAATCGATGAAAGGCGTATTAGCGGTGGGATCGCTGGCCGCCTCCAACCTGTTCGGTCCTCAGGTGGCGGGAACATTTTCCGCGCTGATGGCGCTGTCGCTGATGGCCACGGTGAACGCCGAGGTGACCATCGGTCCGCGGGTGTATTACGCCATGGCCAAAAACAAGGCATTCTTCAAGGCTGCCGCCAAAGTTCATCCGGAGTGGCACACCCCGGTGACCGCGATTCTGAGCCAGGGCCTTTGCGCGATGGTGATGACCGTGACACCCTTTCCGCAACTGGTATACTACATCGGCTTCAGCCTGACATTTTTCTCCGTGCTGTCGGTGGCGTCGGTCTTCGTGTTCCGGCGCAGACCCGGTTGGCAAAAGCTGCGCCCGGTGAGCTTCCTGTTTCCGGCGATTCCGCTGGCCTATATTCTGGTGGGGACTTGCATGATCGTTTACGGCGTGGTGTGGCAGCCGGTGGCCTCGTTAACCGCGCTGGTCACGATTGGCGCGGGGGCTGCGGTGTATCATGTGTGGCTGCGCCCGCGCGTTGCTTGAGGCGTGGGGCAGACCTCCAGGTCTGCAGCGGGTCTCCAGACCCGCGTTACTTTCGCGATGCGATGGTTTTCCGGGTATCGATAGTTCTCTGGAACCAGCGATCGGCCTGCGCCATGTCCTCCGCATATGCCTGCGGCGGGTCTTCCAAATCGGCCTTCACGCGGTACAGCAGCTTCATATACGCCATGGCATCGGTGTACTCGGGATTCAAAGCCAGTGCCTCGCTAAGGTTGTCCATGCCTTCTGCGACCACCGGCATGTAATTCGTCCGCAGCGCGCCGCGGACGCGCGCATCCCGAATGGGGCCCGCATCCTCCGGCTTCATCCCCGCGTCCTGCCTGGCCTCTTGAATTGGTCCTTGCACACGCGTCCAGGCAATCACGCCGAGCGTATAGAAAGCCTCCTGGCTGTTCGGCGCGACCACGATCAGCTTCTTGTACCAGGTGGCCGCCTCATCCAGCTTTTTCTGGTTGAAGTAGAGCGCGGCTTCCGAAGCCATCGCCAGTTGGTTGTCCGGCTCCAGTCGCAAGACGATGTCGAACTGTTCCGCGGCCGCGGACGCCATTGCCAGATTATCGGGCGAATCGGCGCGCGCCGGGAATGAGCTGCTGCATATATGCCGTAGCGAGGTAGAGGTGCGCCGTGGTGCAAACCGGATCCGCGGCCACCGCAGCCTTAAAACTGTCCACGGCCGCCGCGTATTCCCCGTTCTTGAATGCCCGGATGCCCTGCGTCATGGCTTGCGCCGCCCGACCGCTGCGGCAGTCTCGTCCCGATTGGGCGCGCAGCGGCGCCACCAGGGCAAACCCTGCCACGCAGGCACAAACAATACGAGTGGGCGTGTGCATTTCCATCTAAGCCGTGACCGGCGGCACCAGCGTTTTCAGAAATTCGTGCGCCATGCGGAAGCCGCGCTTGAATGATTCCGTGAAATTGTCCCCGTCGTAATCCGGAGAGAAGAACTCATCCTCGTTCTCGATGTTCATGGCGCCCTGATAGTGTACTTCCGCCAGCACCGAGAAAAACCCCTTCCAATCCATCGAGCCGTAACCGGGCACCCGGAAGCGCCACCAGCGTGCGCCATTCACGGGCTGGATGCCGGCCCGCCGAACCACGTGCCAGAGAATCTCGGTGTCTTTCAGATGCACATCGTAGATCTTATCCGCGAAATCGCGCGCCGCCTGCACGGGATCCATGAACTGCCAGACCAGGTGAGAAGGATCGAATTGCAGTCCCACATGCGGGCTATTTCCGAATGCCTTGAATAGCGCCTCCCAGCCCACCGGGCCCGTGGCGATATTCGGTCCGCCGGCATAAGGCTCCCACAGCACGCGAACCTTGTATTTCTCGCACAGTGGAAAATACTTCTCGGTGTAAACGCGCACGATCTCGTCCACTTGCTCGCCGAGCGGCTTCCCCTTGATCGTACCGGATTGCCCGCCGATGTTCGGTATTCCCAGCTTGCCGCACAACTCGAGGCACTTGGCCGTGTACTGGTTTTGCCGGGCGCGCGCCGCCGGGTCGGGATGAATGTGGTTTCCGTCCACTGCCAGCGAGGAAATATAGATACCGGAGCGTTGCAGCTTATCTTTCAGGGTGGCAATCGCGGCATCGTCGAACTTGTCGGGATCGAGGCGCAGTTGCATGCTGGTGAAACCCTCCGCCTTGACGAACTCGAGGTTGGCGTCGGAATAGCTGCCCAGAACGCCCAGCTTGGGCTTCCAGGGCTGTGTACGGGCGCGCTGCGCATGCGCAGCGGCCGCGGCCGGCAAAGCGGCCAGAAGGATGCGTCGGGAAATCGTCACGACCACGACGATAATCGAGTGCGCGGTTACAAGCAAGCGGGCAGACCGTCCCCGCCCGGCCCCTGCATGGAAACAGAGGCCAGGCGCAGCAATCCGGCTCGGATGGGAGGCTGTTCGCCCCGTCACCGAACCCGTCCGGACAACCGTCGCAATTGGCCGGCAAGCCTTTCTCAAGGGCTCCGGGTGGATCACTACCAGACCGGCCGCTGAAATCCGGCCGGGGACGGGAAGAGCGCCCCAAATACGCCCCTCGTAAGGTACGCTGCCGAAGTCAGCACAGCGCCCTTTCTTGATTTCACGATGGCATGGAGCCCATCGCCACAAGCCGGGTGTTATGTAGAAGTAATTGAAATGTAAGGAAAAAGAAAGCGTGTTCGGCTGCGACTACCCGCATGTGGCGCACGAGCTTCAGCCGGTGCATCTGCACACTGAAGCGTGCGCTACGCTAATCGAATTCATCCAGCCCGTCGGCAGTCTCTTCCTCGGCCGGATGGTGAATCTCGACGATGTCGGCGACGTCATCATCAGCGTCCGCCAGTTTGCGCGTACGCGGGGATGGATGGCGGAACTTCCTGTCAGCCTCCGCATCTCCCGAATCTCGCCACTCAACACCTGTGACGTTCATACACTATTTAGATCGGCACAGAGGTCGCGGAGGTTTAGCGCGCCGTCGCCATGAGCCTACTCACCCCCAATACAAGTCACGAGAATACTTCCGGATGGATGTGAAAATTGCCAAAGATGCGAAACCGGGATGCGCGGGGGTGCAGCCAGATGGTTAAAGCGTGGACGCTGGCGGCCGCGTCCCGCGCGCCCAGAGACTGATCCCAACGCGTGGCAACGGCCGCGACCACGAATGGCGGCTCTTCGAGGAACGTCGGCGTGACCTCTTCGCCCGCGGGAATCACCTTACGCGGCGACGTGAATGATCTAAAGACAAGGGGGTGCGAGCACCGCCGGCCCTCGCGTCCGCCATCATGAGCGGACGGGCACAATGAAGTGGTGAGACGGCGCACGGCGATGTCACCGGCAGACGCGCGGTACGTCCATCGCAAGCGCTTGCACGCGACACCAGTGCAGCGCCGCTGGCTAGCGGGAGCGTCGTTGCGATAGATGTATCCGGGGCTTATCGGTGTGGCGGCGGAGCAATCTACTGCGGAGCGGGTGGAAGAGCAAATTTCAAACAAGGTCGTGAAACGCACTTGCGGACAGTTGTTTGACTAGACGCAAAAAAGATCGGGGGGCGGATCGCTCCCGCCCTCCCAGCTTCCCAACGGCAGGCTGCGCTACTTTACGGTCCAGATATCCAGCGAGGAGGTATTGTCATCCACCGCGGCGAATATCGTTTTTCCTCCGAAAACCCCGATATTGAGTCCGAAGGCGCCGCCCAAGCTGGGATCGACCGAGTATTGCGCCACGAATTGGCCGTCCACGGTGAATTCATCCAATTCGCTCGGCTGTCCCGGCACCACATTGACCACGTCGTTATTGCTGCAGATCAGATGCCCGTTGGGCGCCAGAATCATGGCCAGCGCGCCGTGCAGGTGCAGGTTGTCCATGTAGATGCGATATCCCATACCGCCATCGGCGATAATGTTGCCGGCGTTCGGAATGCCGTAGACCGCGTTCGAATCGCCATCAGCCACATACAGGATGTCGCGCACGGCATCGTACGCCAGGCCCGTGGGCCCAACTTCCAGTGCGGCGGGATCGGGACGGTGCGTGTAGCCGTCCGAAATCACGATGCCCTTCTTTACCGCAATACCGGCGGAGGTAACAGACAGGTCGATGCGGGCGATGTTGCCCACCAGCACGTTCGAGACAAAGACCTGCACAGTGCTGCCCTCGTCGTTTACCGTGAAATCCCAGGGACCGTTCACCAGGCGCTTGTCGCTCAGGGTCCAGAAAATCTGTCCGGCGCTATTCAGCGCCATCAACGTACCGGGTTGCACGGTATTGGAGGTGCCATCCGTGGTAGGCATAGTGCCGACCAGGACGTAGCCCGCCTTCAATACTGCCAAGCCGGTGGTCAGTCCCATGGGCGACTGGCCTTGGTAGAACAGGCTCTGCTGCCCGTCGTGAAACTGCACGATGGTGCTACCAGTGCCTTGCAGGTTCTGAGAATTGTTGTAATTCGAAACCAGAATGTCTCCGGGGTGGAGCATGCCGCCGGTCGGAAAACTGCTGGGCACGAAGGCCACCCCGTAAGGGTTCAGGTCGCCGTTGGATGGCACCGTGGACAGGTTAGTCGGCGAACCGAGGTTGCCGAGGATCGAAGTGGTGGCGTCCTGGGCGGACAGGTTGGTGGTCATCGATGCTAACGTCAATGCGGCGCCCAGCAGGCCCGCGCTCATCTTCTTGCTAAATACGTTGTTCATTTTGCTTTCCTCTTTCTGCCAGCCTGGGAGTTTTGTCGGCTGACAATTGCGAGGTTAACCGGGGCGGGCCTTGGGAGTCCTAAATCTGCGGTTAAAGTGAAGTTAGATCTTCGGCTGGGCGAACTTCTTCGGCCAGGGCGGCGGCCACGAAGCGAATGAGCTCATCGACGTCTTTGAAGTGCCCCGCACGGCCCGAAGCGATGTGTTCCACCCGGCCCGCCAGTTGTCCGTTCAGTACATCGGCGTCCGGCCTGATTTGGATAACAAAATCCCGCTGCATACTACCTCCAGGATATGAGCTGGGACCCTGGGATTCGTAAAGCAGCGGTTAGAAATTGGTAAAATCAGCGCGCGCGAGCAGTTCTCAGCGGCTCGTAGCCGCCCATAGACGCGGCCAGGCGTTGGCGCGCCGCGGTAGCCCGGGCGCGGTAGGCAGCCTCCTCCGGAGGCGCGAGGCGCTGTGCGATGTCCGCGGATGTTTCGAAGACCGGCCCCTCCGCCAGCGGTGCCTCGGCTCCGTCCAGTATGGCGCGCGCGGCCGCGATGTGCGATGCGGCCTTCTGGTAGTCATCCTCCGCTGCGGCGACGCGTGCCAGCAATCGCCTGCCAAGCGCATCGTAAGTTCGTTGCCCCGGCCGCATAGCCAGTTCGCAAACCTGCCGGGCATCCTCGCGGGCACGGGCGAACTCCCGGCGTGCCAGCCAGAGTTCTCCACGCGCGGAGTAGAATGGCAGATGAAAAATCCAGTCGAGGCGCAACCCTTGGGCGCGCGCGGTGGTCACCTGATCGAAGCATTCCAGGGCGCGGGCATGTTCGCCGAGTCCCAGCAGAGCCTCTCCCAGGCCCACTAAAGCGATGAGGCGGGGAAAGCCCTCGCGCGCCCGGCCGAGCGCGGCTTCCCCCAGTTCCCGCGCGGCGGCAAACCCGCCCGCATGGATTCGCAACCGGGCCTCGATCATGAGCAGCACCACCACCGCGGTGCCGTGCCCGTTTTCCTCCGAAAGACGGATGGCGTCCCGCACGATCCGCAGCGTCGCACCCCATTCACCGATATGCAGCAGCGCCCACGCCTTGAAATACTGGCACGAAATGTAGAGATACGGATCGTTGGTTTCGAGTGCGATCTGCAACCCGTCCTCCGCCCAACGGATGGCTTCCCTCTCCGCGGAACGGAAAGAATGGAAGAATGCGCAGGACATGGTGTGCAGACCAAGCAGCGTTCGATCCTGGACAGCACGCGCGGCCTCCGCGGCGGCTATGCAGCGCTCGAAATCCGCATCGCTCCAGCCTTCCAGGCGAATGCGACGGGAAGCGCAATACCCGGCCGCCTGCGTGTGCAGCCAGAGGTCCGGCCCCGTGCGGCTGATGGCCATGGCGCGCTCGGCTACCTCCAGGCTGCGATTCTGGTCTGTCCAGAACAGGACGGCGCTCAGCATGAGGAGCGCGCGCACCTCCCAATCGATTCGCCCGGCCTGGCGCGCGCACTCCACGGCGCGGCCGAAATCGGCACCCGCCGCGGTGTTGTCGTCCATGGTTCGCCACGCTGTGCCGCGCTCTTCGAGAATGGCCACTTCGAGCGCGGCCTGCTCTGCGGCGGGCAGGTGCGCCAGCAGTTCCACGGCCCGGTTGAGATGCCCGATAGCCTCGCGGTGCGCGTATCGCCGCACGGCATTCGCGGCCGACAGACGCAAGTAGTGAATCGCGCGCGCGTACACGTGGCCTTCGCCAAAGTGTACGGATAGCTCGGCCGCGATTTCGGGCAGATGCTGGGCATAAGCGGTCTCCTGAAACTCGCCCAGCCGGCGGTGCAACGCGACTCGCCGGGCCTGCGGAATACCCATATACAGCACCCGCCGGTGCATCTCATGCACAAATCCATAGCGCTCCAGCATGGAGCCGTCCGCCAGTTGGATGCTTTCGGCTGGGCGAATGAACAGGCGCCGCCGGCACATCTCTTCACAGCGGACCTCGATTTCTGATATGGGGGCGTCCATTCCGCCGGAGAGGGTCCGGGTGGAGAACTCCAGTCCCGCGACGCTGGCGGCCGAGAGGATACGTTTCTCGTCCGGCCCCAGCCGCTCCAACTGCTTCTCGATAAGCTGCTGCAGGCTGTCCGGGATGCCGATGTTGATCACGTCCAACGCGGCCGTGAGTTCCCAGCCATCGCCGCGGCGCGCCAGTTGACCTTCCGCGACCAGCGCATCCAACACGTTCACCATGAATAACGGGTTGCCGTCGGTGCGCTCGTGAACCAGCCGCGCCAGCGCCGCAGGAAGCCGCCCGCCGGGACAGCGCAATTCGATGTAGCGGGCCACCGCGTTTTCCGACAAAAGCTCTAACGGCAACTCGGCACACAGGCGATGCGCCTGCAATTCGCGCTGCAACTCACGCAGCGGGTGCCGCTTGATGATGGTTTCCGCCGGTCGGACAGTCCCCACAATCAGCAGCCGGGCAGGGCCCGGGCGGCGCGCCAGGTGGCCGATAAGGTCAACCGTCGAATTGTCGGACCAGTGCAGATCTTCGAGCACCAGGATCAGCGGCGTTTCCGTAGTGAATGCTTCGATGGCTTCCGCGATTTCGCGCAGCATACGCTCCTTCGCAGCGCCCAGCGTCTCGCGCTTCAGGCGTTCCCGGGCGGCCTCGCCGATCAGCCAAGGCATCTGCGCCAGCCACATGGGAGCATGCTGCCAGAGGATCTCGATGGTGCGATCCCGGCCGGATTGCCGGCACAAGCCGGCCAGCG
Organism: Bryobacterales bacterium; assembly: GCA_963818855.1. Classification (GTDB taxonomy): domain Bacteria; phylum Acidobacteriota; class Terriglobia; order Bryobacterales; family Bryobacteraceae; genus Bog-159. Next base: position 801,170 of record CAWFUH010000006.1, read on the forward strand.
CCTCCAGGATGGGGAAGTACGGTTCGCCTTCGCCGAAATGCTCCAGGCATTGGCCGCGAGCAATGGAAGCGCCGTTGTCTCCAGCGGTAGATCGCTCCAGAAACGTTTCTACCAGCGCGGTTTTTCCGATGCCGGCCTCTCCCGTAACGAAGACAACCTGACGGCTGCCGGTGAGACTTTGTGCCAGCGATTTCTCCAGGCGCGCGATGGCTGCGTCGCGTTCCACGGTCCGCCCGGGCGGCGCATCGGCAGTTCCGCTGTGTACATCCCCAATTTGAGCGATGAAACGATACCCGCGGCGATGCGCCGTCTCGATGAACCGCGGCGACTGGCGGTCGTCTCCCAGCGTTTTGCGGATCTCAGCCACCGCTACCTTAAGAACACCCTCGCCTACGTGGGTGTCGGCCCAAACGGCATCCAGCAACTCTTCTTTGGTGACCAATCTCCCGGGCCGCTCAGCCAGATACAACAGGACAGCGTACGCCTTGCGAGTAAGGGAAAGGACCTCCACATCCGTGGACAGCGTCTCATTTGCGCAGTCGAGACGGAAAGGCGGGAAGAAGATTTGGCGCTTTTCTGTCCGCAACGAGGTACTGGTATTCTACCGTGGACCCAGGCCGGCATGCTGTACGAGTTCGTACGTTGTAACTCGCGTATCGAGAGCAGAAACGTGAGCTATCCTGAAAGGTCGCCATGGATGCTCCCGTACAAACCCAATCGGCCACCATTGTAATGCCGCCGGGCGGTTCGCACCCTGCCTCGTCTTCCACCGTCGACGAAGGCCGCTTCGTACCGGGCACCCTGATCGCCGGACGATACCGTATCATCTCCCTGCTGGGCCGGGGCGGCATGGGCGAAGTGTACCGCGCGACCGATCTCACGCTCTCCCAACCTGTCGCGCTCAAGTTCCTGCCCGACTCGGGAGCGGATCACTTGCGCGCTCTGGAACGCTTCCACAGCGAAGTGCGCATCGCGCGCCAGGTCTCGCATCCCAACGTCTGCCGCGTGTACGATGTCGGCGAGGCGGACGGCATGCCCTACATCTCCATGGAGTACGTGGATGGTGAGGATCTGGCTTCGCTGCTGCAGCGCATCGGGCGCCTCCCGGTTGATAAAGCGCTGGAGATCGCGCGCAAGATCTGCGCGGGTGTGGCCGCGGCGCACGATAAGGGCGTCATCCATCGCGATCTGAAGCCGGCTAACATCATGCTCGACCGGCGCGGCAACGTGGTGGTGATGGACTTCGGCCTGGCCGCCGTGGCCGCCGAGTTGCGCGGATCCGAAGCGCGCAGCGGCACGCCCGCCTACATGGCGCCGGAACAGTTGCGCGGCGAACAGGTCACTGCCAGGAGCGATATCTATGCGCTGGGCATGGTGCTGTACGAGATCTTCACCGGCAAGCGCGCCTATGACGCCGCCACCATGGCCGAGTTGATCCATCTGCAGGAGAATGCGCAGTTCACTAGCATGACCTCCGTCGCGGCCGAGATCGATCCGGCCGTCGAGAAAGCCATCCGGCGGTGTCTCGATCCGGATCCGGCCAAACGGCCGCCCAGTGCGCTCTCCGTGGCTGCGGCGTTGCCCGGCGGCGATCCCCTGGCGGCGGCTTTGGCGGCCGGGGAAACGCCCTCTCCCGAACTCGTAGCAGCTTCCGGCAAGACGGAAGGCCTACCGCTGCGGAAATCTGTTCCGCTGGCGTTGGGCATTGCAGTCGCGATCATCGCCATACCGTTTGTACGCACCAATATCGAGATCCATAGTCTGGTACCCTTCGAACTCTCACCGGACGCATTAGCGGCCAAGATCCGCGAAAATGCCACGGCTTTTGGCTATGCCGCCGTGCCTGCCGACAAGAAGTACGACATGCACTGGGATTGGGACCTTATCAACTATACCGGACACTACGTCAAGACCCGCGACCAGGTGCGCCGCTGGTTTCAGGCCGAGCCTCCATTGGACCTCGGCTACCGCGAGAGCCCATTACCGCTAGTAGCGCTGCCGGATGGCGACGTCACCGAAATGCGCCCGGCCCCGGTCATCCCTGGCATGATCGAAGCGTGGGTCACCAGCAAAGGCGATCTTCGGTTTTTCCATGCCGTTCCGCCACAGGTGGATCACTCCACAGGGGGGAATCCGATTGACGTGCAGGCCATCTCTCGCGCCATCGGCATCGACGTCTCGCAGTGGCCGGAAACGGCTCCCCGGTTCACGCCTGCCTACGCCTTCGACTGGCTGAAGGCGTGGAAGGGACAACATCCCACGCTGCATACCGACATGACCGTGCAGGCCGCCGCCTGGCATGGCAAGATCACAGACCTGCAGGTGCTATGGCCGTGGTCGAAGCCCTGGCATGAGCCCGAAACCTACAGCAATTCGTGGCGCGATGTGGCTCGCGACCTGGCTGAAAAATTCACTACCGGACTGGTGTACTTGTTTTCCGCATTTATGGCGGCGCGCAATCTGCGTGCGGGCCGCGGCGACCGGCGCGGCGCATGGCGGCTGGCCGTGGCAATCTTCATCTTCGAGGCGGCTGTGTGGGCCTGCTCCACGCATTGGGTGGCCGATGTCTCCATGATCGCCATCTTGAGCACCAATGCCGCGCAGTGGCTCATGTCGGCGGCGCTTATCTGGCTGCTCTATATCGCGCTGGAGCCATCGGTGCGAGCGCGCTGGCCGCATGCCATCCTGACGTGGAGCCGCGTGTTGGCGGGCCGCTGGCAGGATGCCCAGGTAGCTGCGCACGTGCTTTATGGTGCGCTCGTGGCTCTGATTATCGCGGGCTTCTTCTTCGCCTTCCAGTGGATATACGTTGCCCGCGGGGATATTGGGGGAATGGCCCCGTCGGACGTAGGCATCAGCGCGCGCGGCTGGATAGCGGATATCCTGGGAAGGGCTCGCACGGCAACGGAATTCGGTTTGCTCATAATCTTCGCGATCTTTTGCCTGCGGGCGGTTCTCCGAAAAGATTGGATCGCCGCGGTGGCGGCCGCGGTCATCTTCACCGCGCTAGAGGGCGGTGCCTGGCAAGGAAACTGGATTAATTTTCTGCTCTTTCTGGTCATCTTCGCCTTGCTGGTATTTGTCCTGATGCGTCTGGGTCTGGTGGCCACCATGGTGGCGCTTTTCTTTGTGAATACTCTGATGCGCATCCCCGGCGCACAGGATCTAACGAAACCGTACGAATGGGCCGTAGTACTCTATCCTGCGTTGGCCCTGAGCATCATCATCTGGGCGTTTTGGCGTACCTCCGGCCAACAGTTGATTACCGTGACCGCGGAGGACCGTCAATGAAATGGAGGGCGGGCTTTAGCCGGCGTGGGGCTTCAGCCCCGCTCCTTGTCTTGTGCGTCTTGTGCGCCACAGCCCCGTCCCCTTTAGCCATAGCCCAGGACCGCCAGTTGATCTGGAGCGACGAATTCAACGGCGCCCCCGGCTCACCGCCCGATCCGGCGAAGTGGGTGTACGAACTCGGCGGTCGCGGATGGGGCAACCACGAATTAGAAGTCTACACGGACAGCCGGGCCAACTCCCATCTGGATGGCCGCGGCCATCTGGTGATCCGGGCACTCGAGGCTACGTCGGGCGAGTTCACTTCGGCACGCCTGAAGACGCAAGGAAGGTTCGACTTCGCATATGGGCGTGCCGAGGCGCGCATACGGATTCCCTACGGCCAAGGGATTTGGCCCGCCTTCTGGATGCTCGGCGTTGACGTCAAGAGCAAGGGTTGGCCCGCGTGCGGCGAAATCGACATCATGGAAAACATCGGGCGCGAGCCGGATATCGTATATGGCACCGTGCATGGGCCGGGTTACTCGGGGAAAGAAAGCATCGGCAAATCCTTCCAGCTTTCGAGCGGACGGTTCGCGGACGAGTATCATATTTTCGCCGTGGAGTGGACGCCGGACCGTCTCGAATTTCAGGCGGATGGGCAGACCTACCAGACTGTCACGCCTGCGACACTGCCGGCAGGAGCGAAATGGGTCTACGATCATCCGTTTTTCCTGATTCTCAACCTGGCGATCGGCGGATCGTGGCCGGGCAATCCGGATCAGACTACCAGATTTCCGCAAACCATGCTGATCGATTACGTGCGCGTGTACCGTCGCGAGGCAGCGCCTTGATGCCGCGCCCGTTAAGCGCGGCGGCCATGGGATGCGTGTTGATGTGTGGCTGTTCCTCCGCGCCAGAGACCCAGCCCGCCGTTGCCGCCAAACCCGCCAAGCCTACGCATGCGCCGGATACTTTCCGCGCGCACCTCGACACCAGTAAAGGAGCCGTGGTGCTTGAGATCACCCGCGCTTGGGCACCCTACGGCGCCGATCATTTCTACCAGCTCCTGCAGAATGGTTACTACGATGGCGATCGCTTCTACCGCGTGGTTCCCCGCTTTGTGGTGCAGTTCGGCATCAACGGCGATTCCAAGGTGTCGGAGCTCTGGTCGCAATTGCGCATCCCCGACGATCCCGTGAAACAGAAGAACCGCAAAGGCACCGTGACGTTCGCCAGTTCCGGTCCCGGCGCACGCACCACGCAAGTCTTTGTGAACATGCGCGACAACCTGGCGCTCGACCACCAAGGCTTTGCGCCGTTTGGGCGCGTCGCCGATGGCGTGGATGTGCTGGAACGGCTATACGGCGGTTATGGCGACATGCCCCCGCGCGGCAGCGGTCCAGACGGCGTCGCCATCGAACGCCAGGGCAATGCTTATCTGGACGATCACTTTCCGCGGCTGGACTCTATTCAGAAGGCGACCATCGAGTAACCGGCGGGCTACCACACCGTGCGCGCGTAATGCTCCCGCATCCGCGCGTCCTTGGTAACCAGAGGCGCGCCGGCTGCTTTGGCGTTGGCTACGATGAGGCGGTCGAATGGATCGCGCGTCCAGCCCTCCGCCAGCGCGTGATCCACGATGGTGCGGAACGGCAGATCGCAAACGCGCAGGCCAATTTCGGTAGCCAACGTGGAGACAACTTTCGATGCGGTCGGTTTCAAGCGGCCGAGTTCGTGCAGGAATTCCAACTCGAGGACCGCGGCCGCGGGCGCGACGATTTCATTGCGATCGATGACCTTACGCGCTTCGCGGCCGAGTTTGCCGGGCTCACCCAGCCAAAGCCAGATCAGAACATGGGTGTCCAGATAGATCACTTCAGTTCCGACCACTCGCTCAACCAGTCCATACCGATTATGTCATCGGGGTCGCCAACGAACATACCTGACCGTTTCTTGAGCCGCGCCAGCTTGCTGGGCGGACTCTCCAGCACGATCCGGAGGACGACGCCCTTCCGCACAATCTCTACCGGAACGCCGGTCTCAATGGCTTCGTCCAGGATTCGGTAGACGTTCTCCCGCAGCTTGGAAGCGGTGATGGGCATGATTTCCTCCACGGGCATCATATCATACGTACGATTATAAATACAAGTACGTACGAGTTCCGCCGTCGATCTGCACCAGCCGCGCGCTGCACTATAGTAGGAAGGCGACTTAATGGCAACGCCCGACGTCCTCGCGCACCAATCAGCGCCCCGGCTCCGCTGGGCGGTATGCGGGCTGCTCTTCTTCGCCACCACCATCAACTACGTCGACCGCCAGGTGCTGGGGCTGCTCAAACCCGCGCTCGAAAAGCAGCTCGGCTGGCGCGAAGCGGACTACGGCTGGATCGTGTTCGCCTTCCAACTGGCCTATGCCCTGATGATGCCCTTCGCCGGCCGCCTGATCGACTGGGCCGGCACACGGCTTGGGTATGCCGTGGCCGTGGCACTGTGGAGCGTGGCGGCCATGGCCCACGCGCTGGCGCGCGGCGTGATGGGCTTCGGCCTGGCCCGCTTCGCTCTCGGTCTCAGCGAGTCGGCGAACTTCCCGGCCGCTATCCGCACCGTCGCCGATTGGTTCCCGCAACGCGAGCGCGCGCTGGCCACCGGCATCTTTAACAGCGGCGCGAATATCGGCGCCATTCTCGCGCCATTGTCTGTCCCCTATCTGGCGCTGCACTACGGCTGGCGCTCCGCATTCGTCGTAACCGGCGCGGCCGGTTTGGTTTGGGTATTGGCCTGGTGGTGGTTCCTGGGCGCACCGCGCTGCACGGGGCGCGCCTCTGCGCCGGAAGAGAAACTGCCCCAGCCGCCCTTGCGCGAACTGCTCAGCAGCCGTTTTGCCTGGGCCTTCATCCTGGGCAAGTTTCTGACCGATCCGGCCTGGTGGTTCTACCTGTTCTGGCTGCCGGGCTTCCTGAATCGCGTCTACGGCCTCGATCTCGCCCATCTGGGTTTACCGATCATCGTGATTTACCAGGCGTCCACCATAGGGTCGATCGGCGGCGGGTGGATCTCCGCCGCGTTGTTGAAGCGCGGCTGGACACCTCACCGCGCCCGCGAAACTGCCATGCTCATCTGCGCGGTGGCCGTAACCGCGGTCATTTTCGTGGGCGTGGCGCACACCAGCATGTGGCTCGCGGTGGGCTTGCTGGGCATGGCTACGGCGGGCCATCAAGGTTTTTCGGCAAACCTGTTCACGCTGGCTTCCGATTTGTTTCCGCGCAATGCCGTGGGATCCGTGGTGGGTTTGGGCGGATTCGCGGGAGCGGCGGGCGGCATGCTGATCGCGCCGCATGGTCGGCTACTGGCTGGATTGGTCGCACGGCGCCTATGCGCCGCTGTTCGTCATTGCCGGATCAGTCTATCTGGTGGCCTTCGCGGTGATCCACTGGCTGGTGCCGCCATGACTGAACTCCCGAGCCCCAGATAGTCCTGCGCATTCCGATAACATATATTCCGGATCATCGGCCCGACTAACTCGTCGCTATCCGGAATCAACCCGCTCTCCATATCTCCGCCGATCAAGTTACACAACACGCGCCGGAAATACTCATGCCGCGGATAAGACATGAATGAACGCGAGTCGGTGATCATGCCAATGAATCGCGATAGCAGGCCGGTATTCGACAGCGCATTGAGCTGCCATTCCATCCCTTCCTTCTGATCCAGAAACCACCAGCCGCTGCCGAATTGTATCTTGCCCGCGATCCGGCCATCCTGGAAGTTGCCGATCATGGTGGCGAAGACATAATCGTCAATCGGGTTGACGTTATAAATGATGGTCTTCGGTAACGCGTTTTCCATCTCCAGCCGGTCGAGGTATGTTCCCAGCGCAACAGCTTGCGGCCAGTCGCCAATCGAATCGAAGCCCGTGTCCGGCCCGATTTCCCCCAACCGCCGCGTATTGGCGCTGCGATAGGCGCCCAGATGCAATTGCTTGGTCCAGCCTTTCTCCGCATCCAGCTGTCCGAACAATAGCATCATATATGACGCGAACTGCGCGTGCTCCTCCCCGTTGGCTGCCTCCCCGCGGCGTGCCTTATCGAAGATGCCAGCCGCGGTTCGTCGATCGCAGAACGCGGCATAGCACTGGTTCAATCCATGATCCGAGAGGCGCGCGCCGAGCGCGTGAAAATCGTCGTGCCGCCGCCGCGAGCGCGCCGGCAAAATCTTCGAATGAACGGATGTCTATGTTGCTTACCGCGGCCAGCCGTTCTACCCAGGGATTGAACACATCCGGAAGCTGGACCGTCAGCGCCTTGTCGGGACGGAAGGCCGGAAAGACGCGCGTCGTCGAGTCGGCGATGCCTGAATCGCCCGATGGCATGCCAGGTCGTCCGCCGGGTCGTCGGTGGTGCACAGATGCGTGACATGAAACCGCTGCAGAATGCCCTGCGCACGCAGCTCCGGCGTGGCCAGCAGCTCGTTGGCCCGCTCCCACACGCGCGGCGCGCTGGCCGCATCCAGCAGCTCGTCGATGCCGAAGTAGCGCTGCAATTCCAGATGGGTCCAATGATAGAGCGGATTGCGCAGCGTGTAAGGCACCGTACCCGCCCACGCCAGGAATTTCTCATAGGGGCTGGCATCGCCCGTCGCGTAGCGCTCGTCGACGCCATTGGCCCGCATGGCGCGCCATTTGTAATGGTCGCCCTCCAGCCAGATCTCCGACAGGTTCTCGAATTGCCGGTTTCGCGCGATGTCACCCGGCGGCAGATGGCAATGGTAATCGAGGATCGGTTCGTTTTCGGCGAATGTGTGGTATAGCCGTTGCGCTGTCCGGTTGTTCAGCAGGAAATGTTCAGTGATGAACGGCTCGTGGGCGGCTCCCATGCCACAAGCATACTGCATGCCGCGTCGTCCGTCACCGCGGGTTTTGTGTCATCATCCTAGAAGATGAAACTCATAATCGGTGTGTGGCTGCTGGCAGCCGCCGCGCTGGCCAACGACCTCGATACGCTTGTGAAGATCGACACCGGCTGGGTCTCCGGCACGGGTACCGGCGTGCGCGTGTATAAAGGCATTCCCTTTGCCGCGCCGCCCACTGGCCCGCTGCGCTGGAAGCCGCCTCAGCCCGCCAAGCCATGGAACGGCATCCTGGTGGCGAAGAGCTTTCCCGCCAACTGCCCGCAGATTCCGCTGGTCCCGGGCCCGCAGAGCGAGGACTGCCTCGGACTCAACGTGTGGACGCCGGCGCACTCGCCCGGCGCGAAACTGCCCGTCATGGTCTGGATTTATGGCGGCGGCTTTCAGATCGGCGCCACTTCCCAAAGCGTTTACGACGGCGCGGCGCTGGCGGCCCAAGGCGTGGTTCTGGTGAGCGTCAACTACCGGCTGGGGATCTTCGGATTTCTGGCGCACCCCGCCCTCGACCAGGAATCGCCGCACGGCGCCTCAGGTAACTACGGACTGATGGATATGGTAGCCGGCCTCCAATGGGTCAAACGCAACATCGCGGCTTTCGGCGGCGATCCCGGTAATGTGACCATCTTCGGCGAATCCGCGGGCGGTACTGCCGTGTGCCTGCTGATGATCGTGCCGCAAGCCGAAGGGCTGTTCCAAAAAGTGATCGCGGAGAGCGCCGCGTGGATGTTCGGTCCCATCAGCCACATCACGGAATCCTGGTATGGACGCGTACCCATGACGAAATTCGGCGAAAGGCTGGGCACGGACCTCCCGGCCCTGCGCGCAAAGAGCGCCGCCGAATTGTTGAAGAGCCTGCCGCCGCCCCTCGGACGCAACGATGCCGCCGACCGCGGCGAAGCCTACATGCCGGTAGTGGATGGATGGGTGATCCCCGACGATCCGGCGCGGCTGTTTGCGGCGGGCAAGTTCCACCATGTGGCGCTCATCGCCGGCACCAACGCGGATGAAGGCACACTGATGGGTGGCCCTCCGGTCCGGACCTTAGCACAGTATCGCGCCTGGGCGGCGCAAAAAGTGGGGTCCCTGGCAGACCGCCTGCTGCAACTGTATCCCGCTCCGGGCGATGCGGAAGCACATGCCGCCGCGGCAGCTTCTTCGGGCGATCTGGTCTTCCTCTACGGCACACGTTCCGTGCTGCGCGCCGCCTCCAGGCTCAATCCCGAGACGTTTCAATATCAGTTCACCCGCGTCAACGGCGTCGGCCGCCAGATACAGTGGGGCAGCTTCCACGCGTCCGAAATTCCCTATGTCTTCGCCACCTTGCCCGATTCCGCCTACGGCACGCAGAAGTCCATCATCGGTGACTTTTCCGTTAACCCGGATACTTACCACGAGCAGGACCGCAAGCTCTCCGACGCTATGTCCGCGGCGTGGGTGGCTTTCGCCAGGACCGGCAGTCCCAACGGAGCGGGACTGGTACACTGGCCGCCGTTTGCGGACAGCGAAAGCTACATCGAGTTCGGCGACCAGATCTCCGTAGGGGAATCGCTGCGAAAACCGCAGGTCGATTTCATGAGCGAGTATACCGAGGGCCTGCGCAGCCACGCCCGCGCCGCGACGAACTGAGTGCCACCGTACGCTATGTCGCCCGACTGAGGGGTGACAACCGCATTACATCATATTCTTTCAATTTTTCCGCTTCACGGCCCGGTCGTATCTGCGAAGATGAGCTTAAAGAGATGTCGTCCGAGCCAAGCGCGTCAATATTGACAGGACAGACCATCCTGGTCGTCGATGACCAGGCGCAGATCCGCAGCTTGATCCGGCGGACCCTGGAAGGGCACGGAGCTCAGATCCTCGAGGCGGGCGATAGCTCTGAGGCTTTGGCAACCTTTGCCCAAAACCACAGCCGCATCGCGCTGGCTATCGTCGATTTCCTGATGCCGGGGGTCACCGGGCTGGACCTCGCCGCACAATTGGGCCGGGATGCCCCCGGTCTGAAGATCCTTTATATGTCGTCGGCGATCGAGTCGATCGCCATGGAGAGCCTGGCGCAGCGGTCGCCCGAACTGGTGCTGCTGAAGCCATTCTCGCTGGACGATCTGGTCGCACGGGTTTTGGCCATGCTGCAGAGTGCCGCACGGTAGTGCTTAAGTGTGACGCTTTGGAGGACGGGCCTGGGCGAAGACTCTGGCCGTGGCCCGCTGTCTCATTTGCAGGCTCGTATCTCATTTTTGTACAGCCGGTGGGCGCCACGGCCGATCCAACTCACAGCAATCAAGTGACTTGACCGGGCCCAGGTAATGGACCGGACCGTGCAACGAAGATGGTGATCGGTGGTGGGCCGACCGGCCAATCCCGTGAACAAAGAATGAGAGCAAAAGGAGCTATTGCTATGAAGAAGTTTTGTGCACGTTTCTGGCGCGACGAGCAAGGTCAGGATTTGATCGAGTACACGTTGATGCTGGCATTCGTGGCGTTGGCCTCGGCGGCGTTGTTTTCGACCGCTGGGACAAGCGTCAGCACGATCTGGTCGAAGACCAATACGCAACTGAGCACCGCCGCGGGTAGCTAGGGTATTTTTGAGTTCCGCAGGTGGCAGTTGGAGAAGGGCGGTACCGAGCGCGGGTGGGATCTGTTTGTAGACAGGCCGGTTGCCCGTTGCCGCCCGTGCTTTCGGTGTAGGGGAGGGAAATGGTTTTTCTGCTGGATTCCCAAAACCCGGATGGCGGCTGGCCTTACCAGCGGGGCGGGCTGTCTTGGACTGAGCCGACGGCCTACGCATTGTTGGCTCTTATTGCCACGGGATCGATTTCCGAACCGGTGGCGAGGGGCATGGCGTGGCTGCGGGCCGCGCAGCTACCCGATGGCGGCTGGCCGCCCGAACCCGCGATTCGCCAGAGCACGTGGGTGACCGCCGTGGCGGCGCTGCTGGGACCGGCAGCGCTGGGTCACGAAGCCCACCAACGCGGCATTCGGTGGCTTTTGCGGGGAGCCGGGCAGGACACGAACTTCCTGAGCCGCGTTCGGCAATTTTTGATGGGCAACGCCCAGGGTGCGCCTGGTTGGCCGTGGTTTCCGGAAACCAGCGCCTGGGTAGCACCCACGGCATTGTCTATGCTCGCTCTGTATAAGGCCGGGCGATCTGCCCAGTCGTTCGAAATCGGCAAGCGCCTGGCTACCGGCGCTTCGTACTTGTTCGAGCATGCCTGCGCCGGGGGAGGCTGGAACTACGGAGCAGCGCGCGTTCTCGATTACGACGCCCGTCCGTATCCGGAAACCACCGGCTTGGCCCTGCTGGCGATGGTGGGCCGGGATTCACCAGCCGTGCGTAAAGCCTGCGCCTGGGCGCGCGCGCAGTTGCCAGCGTGCCGCACGTCCGAGGGCGAAAGCTGGCTGCGCCTGGGATTGTTGGCCCATGGGCAACTGCCACCAGATACACCCGCTCCTGCCCGGCCACCGCGCACCATCCAAAACGTTGCGTTAGCGCACTTGGCATCCGTCGCGACCGCCGGCCGGAATCCGTTCCTGGAGTGATGCTCGAGTAATGCTGGAGTAATTAATGCTATCTGGTTTGAATCGCCGCCAGTTTCTGACAGGATCCGCCGCCATTTTGGCGGGCTGTGCGCCGCGGTCTGCCGTGCGCCGTGAGAGGCTCGTTTCGGTGCTGCGGCAGCCGGATTACACCCAGGATCTGTATGCCGGGTTGCGCCGGATACTAGCGGAACATCGTCTCAACGTGCGCGGCAAACGCGTGCTGCTGAAGCCGAATCTCGTCGAGTTCGAGCCGGATAGTCCCATCAACACACATCCCCTGCTGGTACATGCCGCCATGGAAGCCTTCCGCGCGTTGGGTGCACAGGTGTCTATCGGGGAAGGTCCCGGCCATCGGCGAAACACGCTGGATATCGCGGAGGCCGCGGGCTACTTTGAGATCATTCCCGGCTTCGAAACGATTTTCACTGACCTGAATCTGGATAGCGCGACCGAGGTCCGGCTCGACAACCCGCATTCCCGGCTGAAATCGGTGTACCTGGCGCAATCGGCGGTAAGCTGCGATCTGTTGGTTTCGATGCCCAAAATGAAGACCCACCATTGGGTGGGCGCTACCCTCAGTATGAAGAATCTGTTTGGAACAGTCTCGGGTGGGGTGTACGGATGGCCTAAGAACATGCTGCATTGGGCGGGAATCCCGCAATGCGTTGCAGATTTATACCGCACGCTCCCGCGGCATTTTGCCATAGTCGACGGGATCGTCGGGATGGAAGGTAATGGGCCGATTCAAGGCACACCCAAGCGCGCCGGAGTGGTGGTCGCCGGCCGGGATCTGGCCGCGGTGGATGCGAGTTGCTGTCAGATCATGTCCATCGACCCGCGCCGGATCGAGTATCTTAGGCTTGCTGTGGGAGATGTAAATGAACTGATGGGATCGATTCGCCACATTGGGGAACCGGTTGAGACGGCCAGGACCCCGTTCGATCTTCTGCCCGAGTGGAGCGCCATCCGCTTGTAGTGCTATAGCCTTGTATTACAACATTTCGTTTCCCGTCGCGAAGGTTTTCGCATGCAGCAGGGCTAGGTATTGGCGGATGGTAGCGCGGCGGGCAGACAGGATGTCGTTGAGGATGAAGCGGCCTTTCTGGCTGACCTGGTAGTGGTGGTTATAGGGGAGTTTGTGAATGAGGCCGTGCGCGCGGAGCAAGCGGAGTTTTCGGTTGCCGGCCGAGCGCCGGCGCTGTTTCTGCTTATTTTTCGCGGGAGCAGTTCTTGCCCACTGGCTGTCGGATGCACGTCCAGCGATAATGCGGCGGTTAGTTGGCGCAGGTTTCCGAGGTCTGCAGACGGGCACTCAATGAAACCAAAGACCGGATGCGTCCAGTACTGCTTGTCGTCTTTACCGAATTGAGGTCTTGCACCGGCCGTCCGGCGCCCTCCAGCGGTGCCATGTGCGCGTCTTTCACCCGTCGGCTAATCTTCTGCGTAATGCTCTCTAAGATCCCATGAGGCACAGGTCACCCACAGATAGCGACCGACGGCCTCGCAGGCCGCCTTACCGCAGAGCGGGGCTGAAGCCCTGCGCCGGCTAAATCCCGCCCTCCGCAATCTCCACTTTGTACTCTTCAATCACCGGGTTCGCCAGCACCTCGTGCGCGATGGTCTCCACATCCTTCCGGGCCTGCTCCCGGCTCATTCCATCCACGATGGTGATGTCGAAAAACTTGCCCTGGCGCACGTCGGCAATGGCGCTGTGCCCCAACCCGGCGAGCGCGGCGCGGACGGCCTGGCCTTGCGGATCGAGTACCGTGGTTTTCAACGAGACATATACGCGAGCTTTCATGAGAACTTGATTATACGCGGAAGCGCGCGATGGTGTCCCAGTCCACATCGATTCCCAAACCAGGTTCCTGGGGGATGTCCAGATATCCATCTTTCGCGCGCAGTTTCTGCCGCGTGACGGACTCGCGCAGGTTAGTCTCCTCTTCCGCCACGAACTCGCAGATCATCGCATTGGGGATGGAGTTGAGCCAATGCAGCGCGGCCGTCACGTTGATGTAGGTCGTGAAGCCGTGGTTCGCAACGGGCAAGCCGCGGTCCCACGCCAGCGCCGCGATCTTCATCGCCTCTGTGAAGCCGCCGCAGCGCGTCAGGTCCACCTGCACGACGTCTATCCGCCCGCGGTCCATCAGCTCGATGAACGAGAGCCGGCTGCTCTCCTCCTCACCCGCCGCGATGCGCACATCGGTGGCTTCGGCGAGCTTGCGGTAGCCATCGTAGTCGTCGGGCCGCAGCGGTTCCTCCAGCCAGTAGATGCCGTATTCGGAAAATGCGCGCGCCCGCTGCAGGGCGGTCTTAGAGTCCCACACCAGGCCGGCATCAATCATTAGGTCCGCGCCGTCACCCAGGCCTTTGCGCGCCTCGCGCACCAGCGCGACGTCGGTCTTCTCATCCTGCCCCATGGGGTCCCAGCCGAACTTCACCGCTGTGAATCCCTGGCTGCGATAGCGGCGCGCCAACTCGGCCGTAGCCTCCGGCGTGGCCCCGAACAACGAACTGGCATAGCAGCGCATCTTGCTATGAAAGCCGCCGCCCAGCAGTTTCCACACGGGCAGACCCAGCGCTTTTCCCTTGATGTCCCACAGCGCCATGTCGATCCCGCTGATGGCGTGCAGGCCCACGCCGCGCCGTCCGCCGTAGATATTGGCGCGGTACATTTTGTGCCAGAGCCGCTCGGTCTCGAAAGGATCCTCGCCGATCACCACCTGCGCCAGTCCGCAGGCCGTGGTGTGCGAGAACGGGCCTTCGATAGCGCCTTTGGCGGCCATCGGGTTGGAATCCACCTCGCCAATGCCGGTGATGCCGGCGTCGGTCTCGACGCGCACCAGCAGCGCATCCTGGCCGCTGTCGCAAAGGAATCGGACTTCCGGCTGGCGGAGATAGATGGCTTCCACGTGGGTGATCTTCATGCGACGCCTACGCGCGGTTGATCAGGCTGGCTACGTATCCCGCGCCGAAACCGTTATCGATATTGACCACCGCCACGTTGCTGGCGCAGCTTGTGAGCATGCCCAGGAGGGCGGCCAGGCCCTGGAAGCTGGCGCCGTAGCCGATGCTGGTGGGAACCGCGATCACCGGGCACGACACCATGCCGCCGACGACGCTGGGCAACGCCCCTTCCATCCCGGCGCAGACAACCACCACGCGCGAGGCGACCAGACGCTCGGCGTGGCTCATCAGGCGGTGGATTCCGGCTACGCCGACGTCGTAAATCGCGTCCACCTCGTTTCCCATCACCTCGGCGGTGATCTGCGCTTCTTCGGCCACCGGAATATCGCTGGTGCCGGCGCATACCACGGCTATTTTCCCCTTGCCGCGCACGGTCCGCTCCCGCCAGAAACGGATAGCGCCCGAGAGCGGAAAATATTCCGCAGATTCGAAACGTTCGCGCACGCGCGCGGCGGCTTCCGCATCCGCGCGCGTGATGAGCACGTTGCGCGCGTTGTCCAGCAGCTTTTCAGCGATGGCCACAATCTGGTCCGGCGACTTGCCCTTACCGAAGATCACCTCGGGCATGCCGTGGCGCAGTGCGCGATGGTGGTCGATCTTGGCGAAGCCCAGATCCTCGAAAGGCATGTGGCGCAGGCGGTGCAGCGCGCTGTCCACATCCACCGCGCCGGCGCGCACCTGCTCGAACAACCCACGCAGTTGCTCCTCGTCCATAGGGCCAGAATAACAAGAAGCCAGGAGCCAGAAGTCAGGAGTCAGAATAGCGCTACGCGGACTGGGGCGCTGCCATTCTGACTCCCGTCTTCTGTCTCCTGTCTCCTGTCTCCTTCTCCCTAGAAAATCACCTTCAGCCCAAGCTGCAGGATGCGGGGATTATGCGCGCCCCCCGCGCGCAGGAAGCCGTTGTTGGCGTAGCAACCCGGATCGCCCGCCGTAAAACTGTCGCTGGCATCGCCGAAGCAACTGGTTCCCCCGTTGACGCCGCTCCATTGCGTGTGGTTGAAGACATTGTAGCCCTCAGCGCGGAACTCCACGGCGCGCGTTTCCTTGAATGCGAAGTGCTTGAACAGCCCCATGTCGAAGTTAGTGCGGCGCGGGTTATTCAGGGAATTCCGTCCCACAGTCCCGAAGCTGAGACCTTGCGGCGCGGCGAATGCGCCGGGGTTGAACAGCAGCGGACCATATACTCCGGCAGGGCTGCTGGTCAGGCTGGGAACTGCGCTCGGATTGCCAATCTGGTCAAGATACGATCCGATCCCGGTGCCATTTCCGACGCCGGCATTAAACAGGCCATCGGCGACGCTGAACGGCGTGCCGGTCTGAATGGTCGTGATCCCCGAAATCTGCCAGCCGCCGAACAGCGTGTGAGCCAAACCGGCATGGGTGAAGAAAGGCAGGTCGTAGACGTAGCCGATGTTGAAGATCTGGCGCTGATCGAAATTCGAACTGGCGCGCGTCAGACCCAGATTATAGGCATTCACGAAATTGTTATCGTAACGGTCCGACGAGTCGTCGAGCGAGTGACTCCACGAATATGCCCCATCCAGACTGAGCCGCCCCACATGGCGATGTAGGGAGACCTGCATTGCGTTGTAAATGGAATTGGCCTGCGGCTCGAGCGACGAAATGGAGTCGAACCCCTGGTAGGGCCGGTAGAAATCCGGATCGCCGCCGCAGGCTACGTTGAACTGGTTCAGGGCGGCGCCCGTGGGTGCGACACCGTTCACCGTGCCGCTATTGCAGTCATTCGTGGTCATGGCCTGCCCCGCCGGGTACGGATTCTGCGATGGGCTGATCGGGTAAAGCTGGTTGATATCCCGCTGCAGTGACAGGTGCGAGCCTTTGCTGCCCACGTACGCTACGCTCATCACCGTTCCGTTCATGATCTCGCGCTGCACATTCAGATTCCATTGCTGCACGTAGGGCCAGATGGCCTGTGTCGGAATCGCCGTAACTCCCAGGGGGAAGATTACACCGCCGCCTCCGATATTCGTGTAGCCGGAGATGTTGTACTGTGTGGAGCTCAGCACCAACGGCGCGCTTCCTTCGAGCGACTCCGTGTTCCCCTCGTTGCCATTGGTGTGCTCATAGAAGATGCCATATCCAGCGCGAATAGATGTCTTGCCATTGCCGAACGGGTCGAAGGCGAAACCCACGCGCGGCGCCGGATTGAACAGGTGGCCTTTCATGCAACCCGCGGGGACGCCGTTCACACCGCATTGCACCAGTCCATCATAAGGATTACCGGTGCCGGGAATAATTGCGCCCGATTGCCCGGTGACCGATCCCGTAACATCGAGTTGGGGCGCAGCCGAAAGCTGGTAGGCAGCTGGATCGAAGTTATAGGCTTGATGGTACTTTTCGCGGTAAGTGCCAAACATGCTCATCCGCAGCCCGAGATTCAACGTGAGTCTCTTGGTAACATGCCAATCGTCCTGGAAATACGGTTCAACGATCTTGTAGCGGTTGTAATATTTGGTCTTCAGGTTCACTTGATAGTAGCTGGCAATCTGACCGGTGAGCATGTCCGCGAAGGCGTTGCCCGTACTGATGGCTGTATCGGTGTTGTCAAACCCCAGAATTCCCTGAATATATGGGCTGTTCTCCTCGTTCTTTTCGGCGGCGACCACATAGGCGCCGAAGTACAGGTTGTGGCCCCCGATGATCTTGGTCAACTGATCCTTATAGGTGTAGGTCGGATTCGCGTTATTCCAGGGGAAATAGCCGGTATCGAGAGCGAAGCCGCCGGTATCGTAGTTGACACCCCCGGCTACACCCACGGCCGGCATCAGCCCGCCGAATCCGTTGTTGTACAGACCGCCTATATCCATGTCGGCCGGCCGCGCCACGGGACCGATGGCGTTGAGGAAAATGTGATCCGTCGTGTAGCTGAAGGTGAACTCATTCAACAAGGTCGGAGTAACATTCGCGGTAAGATTGGCCACCAGACTTACACCCGGTCCGACAAAGTTAGTTTGCACAGTGGGGAATGACGCGCCGTTCCCCCATTCGGGAGTCGGCTCGGTCTGACTCCACGAATCGTGGATGAACCTGACGAACATACGCAGCTTATCGGTGAAATTCTGATCGATGCGGAATAGTTCCTGCCGCCAGTGTGTGGGTAACGCGGGCGCAGAGCTGTAGTAATTGTTGGGCAGGTTGGGAAGAGGCAGCAGCGCCAGCAGATCCTTGGCGTTGTGATCGACGGGAACGGTGTTATTCGGATAATACATTCCGCTCGCCGGGTTTACCGGACAATCGGGAAAGTCTGTAGTATCGACCGCAGCATTCGCAGCGGGGCACACATCGGAAAAGTTTCCCAGGCGCTCCTGCGCGGATGGAACCTGCTGGGTGAATATTCCGCCAGGCACGATCTCCCGGCGGAATTCCTCGGAGTAGAAAAAGAACGTCTTCTCCTTCCTGGTGTTGTATACATTCGGTATAAACACTGGGCCGCCGATGGTGCCGCCGAAGTCATTTTTCTTGTACTCCGGGACCAGCGGCGCCGTGTATGAGAAGTAGTTCCGCGCATTGAAATCGTCGTTGCGTAGGAATTCGAACAGGTCGCCGTGGAAGTCCTTGGTGCCCGATTTGGTCACCGTCTCGATGGTCGCCGATCCGTTTCTGCCATACTGCGCGCCGTAGTTGGAGGTCATGACCTTGACCTCGGCAATGGCATCCACGTTCGGGTAGACGTTTAGCGTGTCGTTACTGCCGTTATCCATGTTGTCGCCGCCATCGACCTCCCAATTGTTGTACTCGACGCGGCCGCCATTGACGCTGTAGGACACGTTCCCGGCCACACCGACCACGCCTTCATCCTGCCCGGTCTGATTGCTGACGCCCGGAACCAGGGTGATCAGTTGGGTGAAATTGCGGCCGTTGAGCACCAGCTGGCTGATCTCCTTTTCGGTGAGCACTCCGGACAGTTCCGAGGACTGCGTCTCCACCTGCGCCACGTTGGTGGCTGCCACGCTGATCTCGGAGGTGATCTGTCCGACCTCCAGGGTGGCATCCACGCGCGCCTTCTCGC
This sequence comes from Bryobacterales bacterium, assembly GCA_963818855.1. Classification (GTDB taxonomy): domain Bacteria; phylum Acidobacteriota; class Terriglobia; order Bryobacterales; family Bryobacteraceae; genus Bog-159. The sequence continues at coordinate 819,881 of CAWFUH010000006.1, forward strand.
CGACCGGCAGAATAATGCCGCTGGCTTCAAAGGTCTTGAAACCTGTGACGGTGACCTTCAGGTTGTACGTCGATGCAGGCAGGCCGGCCACCAGATAATCGCCCTGTGCGTTCGTGGTGGCCTTTAAGGTGACGCCGGTAGCCACATCGGTAACCGCCACTGTCGCGCTGGGAAGCACGGCGCCGGTAACATCCCGTACCGTTCCTGTAATGGAAGCTCTGTTCTGGCCGTAAAGCGAGGCCGTAGCGGCAAGCGAAACCGCCAGGACAACTGCAAACTTCATTCGCAGATGCATTTTCATCCTCCCTGTTTACTCCGTCTTTTTTCTCATTAGGTGCGAGTTTGGAACATTGTACTCGCAGGCATTCTTGCGCGCAAGGCCTTGGGAAACGCCTCGGGGAAACGCTTGGCAGGGCAAAATAGAAATGTCCCCAAATTGCGCAAAGTAGTAATGTCCCCTTTCCCGGCTCTGCGGGGGCACGTGTTAAGCTCGGGTTACCGCTGAAGCGGAGACGTTGTGTCAAGAAGGCGCGAAGGCGCCATGCTGTGCGAAAGATGAAGGTAGGCCCTTCGGAGTCCCCTGTAGGGGGAGGTTCCAAACTGCCGGAAGCTCTCCGGTCAAAAGCCGCGGTGGTGAACGTTCCGGTTAAAAGGCTTGGCATTTGATCACGTCATGTGGGGATGAGGGAGACGAGCGAAAGCGAACTGCTGACGACGTGCCGAAATTCATCAGATGACGCCGAAACCGGAGAGCGTCTCGCTCCGGGATGGAGCATGGTGGGGTACCTACTTACGGGCCATGCGGTGTCCGGTGTTCAGGCAGCGTGAATCTCATCCGGGCTTTCGTACGGAACTTGAGAACCTGGCTGGCGATGATAAAGGGCAAGGCCCAAGCGGCAGCTCCGCGAGGCCGAAAGTACCGATGCGCCATTTCGGGGGCGGACCGCCTCGTAGTACCGATGAAACGGAGTAATGTCCGTGGAGGGAAGGGGGTGGGTCACCCGCGTCGGGGTCGATTTGGTCAACTGGCAACAGGAGGAACCGGCTGATTTTCGGCGGAAGGCAGCAGCTTTCAATGGGTGGAACGACCCGGATGAGTCGAGAGGCTCAAGTCCGGATCTGTGAGCCCCTCGGGGTGCAATTCCCCGGGGCGACTCGGCGCCACGCTGGTGAGCAAACCGATCGAGGAATGGCCGGCCGGAAATTCATCGCGGACGATGACCTAAAGGCCAAGGCGGAAATGACGTTTACACATAAATCTAATGCCCCGCCGTACCCGCACGCACTGAAGGTCCTGGCAATTCGGAACAGCAAGATCTACGTGGTCGATTGTCCTAATCTACAGGCAACGCGGGCGCCGATAATCTACTTGGATGTGGAGGGAATCCCCTCCAAACAGTTCTACTACCTCGTCGGCCTGCGGGTCTGCGACGGAACGTCCACTACTCAGCATTCATTCTGGGCGGATTCTCCCGACGACGAAAGACGGATGTGGGCTGATTGCACTCGGGTGCTGGCAGCGGTGGATGGGGCCCGCATTGTTTGCTTCGGACAGTTCGACCGAACATTTCTCCGGCGCATGAACGCTCGTTATCCCGATGTAAGTGACACTCCAGTTCTGATCGATGAACTCGTGACCAACTCGATCAATGTAGTTTCGGTAATCTATGGGCACGTGTACTTCCCTACCTACCCGAACGGATTGAAACAGATTGCATTATTTCTCGACTTTCACTGGACATATCCAGGCGCCAGTGGACTGTACGCGCTGATGTGGCGCTCTCTTTGGAATCTTTCGCGAGAGTCGACGCTGAAAGACAGGTTGATTGCCTACAATATCGACGATTGCAAAGCGCTCGAATTAGTCTTTGGTACGCTTGCGGAGCTTGCTAACGGTGGGGATGCGACCGATGGTGTTCTGCGCACAGCATAGGCAATCGAGGCGGTCCAAGAGTCACTAAGGCCCGAATATCCGCAGCGGTTTCGGAGAACAACATTTGCGATTCCAGAACTGGGCGCAATTAATCGTTCTGCATACTGGGACTACCAACGGAGCAAAGTCTACGTAAGGACGAACGCGTCGGTCCGGAAGGCAGTTCGGAAGGAAGCCGCCCGCGAACAAGCTGTAGTTCTTCCCATAAATGCGACAGTCATAGCCGACCAAGATAGGTCCAGAATCTGCCCGAAGAGTGGCGCAACGGCAAGGATTTACAAGCACGCGTGATTAGCACGCATTGTCTATGATGTAGCCTCGTCGGAGAAATATGTGGGTTACCGATACGCTCCAATGGGCGTCGGAAGCTCGGCGCGCGCAGCCCGCGAACCCGATGTGGGATAGCGCGGCTTCAGCTTTTTCTGTTCGTAGCCAGTTGCCTTTCGAACTAGTTTGCCCTCTCCGGTAAACGCTACGCCGTTGATCGTGAGTTTAGGTGGATCGCCGGGCAACGCAGCGGGCGCTCAGCCTCCCATTGCATGCCGTCACCCATGTTGTATACTGAACCGTATGGCTCAGTATGGCCACGCCCACTTCGATGCCTCGTTCGGCGCGCTCTCGGACGCCACCCGACGCGGTGTTCTGGAGCAACTCGGGCGTGCGGACGCTTCGATCACAGCCCTTGCCGAGAGGTTCCACATGACCGTTACGGGCATGAAGAAACATGTAGGCGTCTTAGAGCAAGCGGGGCTCGTCAGCACAGAGAAGGTTGGGCGCGTGCGGACCTGCAAGCTCGGGCTGCGCGGACTGGAAGAAGAGGCGGCATGGATCGAGAGGTATCGCCAGCTCTGGGCCGCGCGCTTCGACGAGTTGGACATTGTTGTCGAGGAATTGAAACGGAAGGAGAAAGCAAATGGACGTAAGAAGAGAAAGTGAGGCCACCCCCACGAAGAACCGCACGGGGGTGGAGCGGAAGTCCGAGCGCGAACTCGTCGTCACACGCACCGTCAACGCGTCTCCGCGCCTCGTGTTCGAGGCGTGGACCAAAACAGAACTATTCAGAAGGTGGTGGGTACCAAAATCGTATGGGCTGACCCTGCTTTCCTGCGAAATGGATGTTCGCGTTGGGGGGCAGTATCGTTTGGTGTTTCGCCACGGAGATTCGACGATGGAGTTCTTCGGCACGTACCTCGAAGTGACACCGCACTCGCGCCTCGTTTGGACCAACGAGGAAGGTGATAACGGCAAGACCGTCACCACGGTGACCTTCGATGAAAACGCAGGCAAGACGCTGTTGGTGGTGCGCGATCTCTATCCCTCGAAGGAAGCGCTTGACTCCGGATCGACGGGCGCGATGCCCGAGGCGCTCGACCAACTCGACGAGCTTCTCGCCAGCCTGGGATCAAGTACGGAGACAAAATGACGCAGCCAATCCATCAAACAAACGCTTCCGGGCGGCGTTCAGCAGTGCGGAAGACAGCTTTCCTTTTAATGACGCTCGTTATGACTGACGTGTCGGCGCAGCAGAAGCCAACGACGGGCTACGCGCCAGTCAATGGAATCAACATGTACTACGAAGTCCACGGCGGCGGCGAACCGGTGGTGTTGCTTCACGGCGCGTTCATGACCATCACCAACAACTGGGCCGGGTGGATCAGCGAGCTCTCCAAAACACGGAAAGTCATTGCCGTCGAAATGCAAGGTCACGGCCGCACGGCGGACGTCCCATGAGATATCACCTACGAAAACCTCGCCGATGACGTGGCCGCACTGCTCAATTATCTCAAGATCCCGCGAGCGGACCTTATCGGCTACAGCATGGGCGGAGCCGTGGCGATGCAGTGTGCGATCCGCCATCCGGACAAAGTGCGAAGGGCAGTCATCATTTCGTCCACGTTCCGCCGTGACGGCATGATCGCGGAAGCGCTCGAAGCTATCCCGAAACTCACGGCGGACGCTTTCAAAGGCTCGCCCATTGAAGCCGAGTACAAGAAGCTGAGTCCGACTCCGGACGACTTTGCGAACTTCGTCCAGCGAATCGTCGCCACGGCCTCTAAAGGGTACGACTTCGGAGCCGACAAGCTTAAGGCCACCACGACGCCTATGTTTTTCATCCACGGCGACGCTGACGGCGTGCGGCTCGCGCACGTCGCGGAGATGTTTCGCCTAAAGGGTGGCGAGATCCACGGCGACATGAAGCCGCGCTCCGCATCGCGATTGGCGATCTTGCCCGACACCACCCACGTGACACTGATGCAGCGCATACCCATCATCGTCCCAATGGTGAACGACTTTCTCGACGCCAAGCCGTAGCCGTGCTACGGCTCGCGCCGTTTACCGAACGCGAAATTCGTACCGCAGTCAACACGACCGTCCGGTTGATCGAACCTGCACCAACGAAAGTTCCTCCTCCTGCTTCGAGCCGCTTACCTGAAAGCAGTAAAGAACGATCAGTCGCCCAGAGTTTTTCGATCCCGCGGCTCACGGGTCTGGAGCGGTTTATGGTAGAGATTCGCCGCCGCCCGCTTCCGCGCCATGGAACTGATCACGATTCTAAACCGCTGCCATCGTTTCCGAGGTTTTGTCTACCAGCACGCCCACTTCAGTGCCGACAAGAAGAGTATCGAAGTGGCCGTGCGACCGCGCACGGGTTCGGCCGCAGTCTGCTCGCGCTGCCATTTGCCGGCGCCGGTTACGACCAACTCTCCAAACGGCGCTTTGAGTTCATTCCCCTGTGGGGGTTTCTCGTCTTCCTTCTGTACACCATGCGGCGCGTCAACTGTCGCCGCTGCGGCATTGTGGCTGTCGAAGAAGTTCCCTGGGGCGACGGCAAACGCACATTGACCAAAGCCTACATGCTCTTCTTAGCCCGTTGGGCGCGGCGACTGTCATGGAAAGAGACGGCGGAGGCCTTGCGCACCTCCTGGGACAAGGTCTTCGACGCGGTGGAACACGTCGTCACCTTCGGGCTAGAGCACCGGGTGCTAGGCCAAATCGATGCGATCGGCGTCGATGAGATCCAATATGCCAAAGGCCACAAGTACTTGACTCTGGTTTATCAGATCGATCTCGACGTCACGCGCCTGCTTTGGGTGGGCCGCGAAAGAACCATCGAATCCTTTCGGGGACTTTTCACCGTCATCGGCGACGAACTGGCTTCGAAGATTGTGTTCGTCTGCTCCGATATGTGGGAACCCTACCTAAAGGTCATTCGCGAGAAATGCTCCGAGGCGCTTCACATCCCCGATCGTTTTCACATCGCGGCGAAAATGAACAAGGCACTGGACGAAATCCGAGCGGGAGAATCGCGCCGTATAGCGAGCGAGGGCGGTGTGCCCGTGCTGAAGAAGTCGCGCTGGCTGCTACTCAAACGCGAAGAGAATCTGAAGACGGAACAGCGCTTCCGGTTGCGCGATCTGTTCCGTTACAACCTGAAGACCGTACGTGCTTACCTTCTTAAGGAAGCCTTTCAGCAGCTCTGGGACTACAGTTCGCCCGCATGGGCCGGAAAGTTCCTCGATGACTGGTGTCGGCAAGTGATGCGCTCGCGCATCGAGCCCATGAAGAACATCGCCCGGTCACTCCGCCAGCACCGCGAACTGATCCTCAACTATTTCCGCGCGCAGAAGCTGCTTTCCAGCGGAGTTGTCGAGGGTCTGAACAACAAGGCTAAAGTCACCATGAGAAAATCCTACGGTTTCCGCACCTTCCGCTGCCTCGAACTTGCGCTCTATCACTCACTTGGCAAGTTGCCCGATCCGGAATCGACCCGCGAATTCTTCTGACGAACCATGATGTACGGTTTACGAAGACCGGCGTGAAGCGGTGGGTTGTCCGATACACGTACAGTCGATACTATTGCACAACATGCTCCTTCGCTTTCCAGGTGCTCCGAGCGAATGAGATATATGGCCCAAGCCTGCGCGCGTTAGTGCTGTACTACATGATTGAGCTGCGAGTTCCACAAAATGCAGTGGCTCTCTGTATCTCTCAGCGCTTTACTCTCCGGCTCGGTAACGGGGCAGTCAACATGATTAAGACGAGCGGCGCCCTATTCTACCTGCCTAATGCACAGTTCTGATCCCCCGAACGTGGCGTGAGGAGGGACGGCCGTTTGGGGACCCTGAGAATCCTGCGTTAAAACAGGTGGAGTAGCGAAGGTGATGCTTCGCAAACTCATTCTCAGGAGTCACCCAAAAGGTGAATAACAATCGAAAGCATAACAATCAAACAACCGGCAGGCAAGGGGCGGAAGCGGCTAGCGCAGAACCCTTGAAAATCGGGGCTGCCACGCCTTTTGACTTCTCGGCTCGGAATCTGACGGCCTATGGTGGTTTGTTGCCGGTGGCGACCATGTTGGAAAAGCTTGGCTTCCAGCAACTGGTGGAGGAGACGCTCACCATCAAGAGACTTACCCGGGCGATGCCGGTATGGCAGTTTGTGCTGGCCATGGTGCTGGCGCTGTATGTGGGATTTTCGCGGCTGAATCACTTGCGTTTTCTGGAGCGCGAGCCGATGCTGACCGGGATTCTGAAAGTATTGCGTCTGCCGCCGCAATGCACCTTTTGGCGGTTTCTGGCCTCGCTGCATCTGAGCGTGGCCGGACAGATCCTGCGCATCCAGCAGATGATGCGGCAGCGGGTGTGGGAAGCCGCGCATGTGGAACTGAAAACCGTCACCTTGGACACCGACACCACGGTGCACACCCTGTTCGGCCACCAAATGGGCGGGCGCCAGAGTTACAACCCGAAGAACCGGGGCAAGAAAAGCTTTCAGCGTATGTCCAGCGAAGGCTGGTGTATTCAGTGGGAGTCAACCCCACCAGGACAAAAGTCAGAGTTCTGTAGCTTGGATAGCCGGGAGGGAAGGAAACTGAACCCCGGAAGTCTATCGACAAAGCCATCCTTGGGATGGTGAGCAAGTCATTGGGCCGTAACGAAAGTGAACGCACAGGTGACCCCGAAACTTTTTACCTCAGAGGCCGAGCTCCCGCTGAAAGGGCGAAGGCTGCATGGAACGTCGCAACTGACTGGAGCGGCGGAACACTCTGGCGGGGCGGTAGCGACAGCACGATGACAAGGATGCACCGAGCAACTGGAGAAGCCCTCCTCGCCCCGCCGCGAAATCGGCGGAGCAGGGAACCGTATAACCGGCGAAACCGGGAAATCGGGGAACGGCGAGAGGGTGGCGGACGGGTCCGGAGTAGCGGAGAAGCGGAGTAATGTCCGTGGAGCCAAGGGGCCCTGCTGTTTGTAACGGTTCCAACAACAAGGAAGGCAAGGGTGAGATGACAAAGACGCCCATTAGTTTGCAAGACCTGAGGAGGAGCCTATACGTCAAGGCGAAGGCGGAGCCAACCTGGCGGTTTTGGG
>CAWFUH010000007.1:0-576331 GCA_963818855.1 Bryobacterales bacterium
CTTGCTAATGAGTAATCCGCGGCTCTGATGCTCCCTCACTGCAGATGAACGAACCGTTTGCGCTCTGCTCTGGCTGAAGCGGAAACGGACAAATTCTTCCTTTCGGGTAAAAGAGGTTCCCGTGTCCTTTGCGACGCTGATGTCCCAATCTGAAGACGTGCTGCGCGGCAAAAAACTGGCGTTCCTCGTTGGCGCGCCGCGCAGCGGTACGACGTGGCTTCAACTCTTGCTTTCGCGGTCGCCTTCGGTCGCGACAACACAGGAGATGCACCTATTCAACCTCTTCATGCGTTCCATGATAGAGCAGTGGAATTATGACCCGAGCACGCGATCCATGATAGGCTTGACCCACCTCCTGAGCGAAGAGGAATACCGAACCTTATTGCGCGGCACCTCCAGCTTCGTCTTTGCGAAGATCGCTCAAGGAAAGCCTTCTGCCACGGTCGTACTGGAAAAGACACCCAATAACGTAGATTACTGGCGGGTCATTCTCGGTCTGTGGCCCGAAGCCCATTTCATTCATATTATTCGCGATCCCCGCTCCGTGGTTGCATCCTTGCGCGTTGCCTCAAGGAGTTGGGCCCGGCACCACTTTTCTGCCAGGATTCCTACGAACTGCGAGAGGTGGGTCTCGGACGTGAGCCATGGCCGGCAAGTGAGTTCGGCGACGCGCAACTACCAAGAAGTGACCTACGAGGAACTGATCGCAAACGGTCCTGAAGTCCTGATGCGCCTGCTGAAAGGGCTGGGAGTGGCGACCAGCTTGGAGGAAAGTCATGGGTACGTTGACGAATGCAGAATTGACAAACTCAAGACGGGAAAGCTCGACAACGCCCCGTTTCCCATGACCAACAACAACGAGAGCTATCGGATAGGAAAGACTGACAGTTGGCGAATCGAACTTTCCAAGTGGGAAATTGCTCTAGTTGAACATGGCGCCCGAGAACTGATGTCCGAGCTGGGATACGCACCAGCGAATGGCAGCAAGGCGACGCCGGCTTTAGCGGCTGCGGGCTGGGATGCATGGAAAATCGCGAGAGCGGCTAAGCGAAGGCTGCGAGGCTTCGCTGCGCGGTACGGGCTCGTTTAAGTCTCTAACGCGCGCGCTTCGGGCGGTCGACGGCTCGCAGGGTACGGTGGGCAACGTGGTCAGTCTCCCCGAGGGACCGGAGGTACATGATGACTGGTCGGGTTGACTGCAGCACCGAGACCACCACTATTGGTGAATTGCGGGACACTACGGAACTCTCCCGCGGTGTCCGTCCGGAAGGTCCACCGGGATTCCCCCGAATCGCCCTGCTCACGCCTTACAACGGCGAGAACCTCGGCGATGCCTCGATTCAGCATGCCATCATCACCAATCTTCACCGTCGCCTCCCTAACGCAGAGTTCTCGGGAGTCACGATGAGTGACGCAAACTTCGTGGAGCAGCATGGCAGAAGTGGCTTTCCCCTCTACGGGTGGCGCAGGCCGTTCTTCCGGCTCAAAACCACGGATCGCGCTGGCGGTGAAGGCTCTGCACAGGCGGTGAGGCCGGCACGGTTCACCTCGCTGGTTAGAAAGTTGATCAGGTTAACGCCTGCCGATCGCGCGGCCCGTCGACGCAACTCGCGGTCTGGCGGAGCGCCTCTACGGAGAGCTACTTCACGCTCTCCAGGCGTATCGCTTCCTGCGCACGCACCACGTTTTGATTGTCTCCGGAGGTGGGCAACTAGACGAGGATTGGGGCGGGCCGTGGGGCCATCCGTATGCTCTCCTTAAATGGGCGGTTCTGGCACGCATCGCGCGGGTGCCTTTCGCTATCGCGAGCGTCGGCGCATGCAAGGTGACTACGCCAACGTGCCGAATAATTCTTTCGGCGGTGCTCCGGATGGCCCGGTACCGGTCCTACCGCGACATCAATACCAGGAGGATTGCCGCGAGGTTGTGGCGCTGTGCGGCGTGCGATCCCATCGTGCCGGATATGGCGTTCAGCTTGCCGTCGTCTGAATTGCCGCCGCCTGTGCCGATCCGTCCAATTTCGCGAGGCCGGCCTGTTGTTGCTATTAGCCCCATCGCTTACGCCAAACCCGGAGTTTGGTCATACCAGAATGCTGCGCTATACAGCAGATACCTGCATGAACTTGCGGACATAACGTCGCAGCTTCTTCAACGGGACCATTTCCTTCTCTTCGTCTACTCATCACTCGGCAATGACGACCGCGTGGTCCCGGAAATTCTTGAGCGCTTGGACGAAGACTCCAGGCGGAGAGCTGCCCGCCAGACGCATGTCTCAGCGATCCGAACCTGGAAAGACTTAATTGCCCAGCTCCGGGGCGCTGACTTTCTCATCGCCAGCCGCCTGCACAGCACAATTCTTGCCTTTGTGGCCCAGACTCCAACCGTCGCCATTTCCTTCGATCCGAAGGTGGACTGGGTGATGCAAGACCTCGGCCAAACGGACTATCTTCTGCATATCCAGGACTTCACAGCAGAGGACGTGATTCGAGCTTTAGAGCGCGTCGAGCAGCAGAAGGACGCCGTCACAAATCAGCTCCGCTCCTACCCGCTCGGGATCCAATCCGCTTTCACGCGGCAGTATGACGCCCTGGCTGAGCTTGCCACCGCAAGCTACAAGCGCCGGAACTAAGGGAACCCATGGAATCGACGCCTTTGGTGAGCGTGGTGACGCCTTTCTACAACACTGCGGAGTATCTTGCCGAGTGTATCGAAAGCGTTCTGCGCCAGACTTGCCAGAACTGGGAATATATCCTGGTCAACAATTGCAGCACCGACGGCTCGGCTGAAATCGCCGCGCGGTACGCATCGCGTTTTCCTGACAAGATTCGCGTCGTGCATACCTCGGTGCTCTTATCCCAGGTGCAAAACTACAACTTTGCGCTCACGTGCATTTCGCCAGAGAGCAAGTACTGCAAGATGGTGCAGGCTGATGACTTGATATTTCCGGATTGCGTCCGGGCTATGGCGGAGTTGGCAGAGGCGAACCCCTCTGCCGGCATCGTCGCCGCTTACGAGCTCCAGGGGGAAAGGGTTCGCTTGGACGGCCTCCCATACGGCAGGAGTTTGTTCCAGGGCCGCTACGTGGGCCGTCTTTATTTCCTTAAGGGGATATACCTCTTCGGAACGCCCACTTCCGTGCTCATGCGGTCCGAGCTCGTTCGCTCGCGGAATCCCTTCTATGACGAGCGGTACGCGCCCTTCGAGGATGGAGATCTGTGCCTCGAGGTGCTCCGAACCTGGGACTTTGGCTTTGTCCACCAAGTCCTAACGTACACGAGGCTGGAGAATTGCGGCATGAGCTCCCGATTGTACTCCTTTGGGTCTGAACCTTTCGTGCGCTTATCGAGGCTTATCGCGCACGGCAAGAACTACCTGTCACAAGAGGAGTACCGCCAGTGCCTCAAGCAGGCCGAGCGGGAATATTTCCTGCGTCTTACAAAAGCCGCGTGCGCCCTACACCCTGAGAGTCGCGAATTCTGGGAATTTCATAGAAGAGGGCTTGCCTCCTTTAACCACTCGTTTGATTGGAAGAGGCTCGCAAGGTGGTTGCCCCGCGCCGTTATCGAGAAGGCGTGGGGGGCTTTCTGGGGAAGATGGGACAAAGATCCCGGCTGTGCGCTCCAACAGCCCAGGACGACTGAGCGCACGGAAATGGATCCCCAGTTTTCACATTCACGCCGTAATCACGTCTTGTTCGTCCACCTAAGTCCGGAATTTGGGGGAGCAGAAAAACACCTGATCGACCTGTTGCGCACGCTTTCGGGGTGCGGAGTTGACCTTTCGGTGCTCTGCTTGGACGCGGACCTTTTCACGGGGCACCTTAGCGGAGACGGCGCGGTTCACGTAAATATTAGGCGTGCCCGATACCCAGGAAGTTTGTGGGAATGGGTTCGGATTCTACGAGACATTCGGCCCGATGCAGTGGTGTTTGTAAACGGGGTGCTCTGGAACCTTCCTTGGCACGCATCCGTCGCTGCGTGGGTGGCTGGGATCCCGCGCCGGCACTCGATTGCGCACCTTCCCCCGCCGCCTGTCCCGCCTACGGTCGAGGGTTGGGGGCGGCGCAACATCGCGCGTAAAATCAAACCAACGAAGCACTTTTCGAGGCGGAGACTTTCGGCTTGGTGTGACTCCACAACTATCTGCGTGAGCGACGCCATACGGGAGGCCTTGATTAGGGACTATCATTTCCCTTCTCACAAGACCATTACCATTCGTAATGGAGTGTCTTTATCTAAGTTCGAAGGCTCCGGTACCGGCGGAGCCGCGGTAAGAAAAAGGGCTGGTATCGGCCCCGAGGAATTCCTTCTCGTGTCTGTTGGAAGACTCAGTGAGCAGAAAGCGTTCGACATCCTGCTCTTGGCGATGGCACGGCTCGCGCGTCATGGCGTTCGCTGCAAGTGCATTATCGTGGGCGACGGGCCCCTCAGAACACAGCTCTCCGAGCAAGCCGTTGCTCTCGGACTGTCGAACCAGGTCCTCTTCGCGGGATTTCAAGAGGACGTCCGCCCCTACCTGGAGGCTGCCAACGCGTTTGCGCTCAGTTCGCGGAACGAGGGGCTGCCGCTTGCACTGCTTGAGGCGATGGCCTGTGGCCTCCCGTGTGTAGTTACCAATGTCGGCGGCAACGCCGAGGTGCTTAGGCATGGGGTCGAGGGCCTGATCGTTCCTCCGGGGTCAGTCGACGAGGTTGCCGACGCCATTTCCTACCTTGCGACGCACCCGCGCGAGTGTGCGGAAATGTCCAGAATGGCACGGGCAAGAGTGCGCGAGGCGTTTGATGTACAGAGCGCAATGGAGAAGATTAAGGACGTGATACTCGCCCGATTGCCGCGGCGGCACCCAGCGCCCGCTGCAGAGACACGGGTAGCGCGAGGCATGGTGGTGTAGGGGAATGAGGATTGCTGTCATCGTCTGCACGTATAACCGCTCCGAATGTCTGGCGAAAGTCCTGGAGGGCGCCGCTAATTTGCGACTTCCGGACGGGGACACGTGCGAAGTGCTGGTCGGTGGGCAACAAATCGGGTGATCGAACCCGCGAGGTCGCAGGCGAAGGATGCCGACGGGTAACCAGCTAAATGGCGTGTCACGGCGAAGCCGAGGGTCGTTTCCGTCTCCTTTCCTGTTTCTCGCTCACACCCTCATCCCCGCTGCTCTCTTAGTTTTTGGAGCGCCGTTCATAGGACTATTGTTTTACGCCACGATGAACCTTGATGACTTCGCAAAGGCCGACCTGACCGGCCAATGCGTATGGCATGCACGCCTCACTGTGACGGGCATGGCTTGGAGCGTTTACACGTCGTCGACCGGGCGTTGGGTTACCGCCTTACTTCAAAGCCTGCTTATGAGCAAGTTGGATCTCAGCACCTACTACGGCTGGCTGCTCCTGCTTGTTGTACTCACAAACATCGCGGCGCTTTCGTATTTCTTCGCTAGCTTCTTGCACGTGCCCGCCACAAGAGCCCTGCTTGCTGGCGGTGCCTTTTATGCTGCTTGGTTGGCCAGTGTCCCAAGCCCCGGTGAGAACGTTTTTTGGCTCACGGGTGCGACCGAGTATCAGTTGCCGATCAGTAGTCTACTCATCATGGCAGCGCTCCTCTGTAAGCCCAAGCACACGACCTTCAGCTATATTTCGCTTGCGGTGCTGGCGATAGCAATTCCTGGCCTACACGAAATTGCAGGCGCCTTCCTCTTGGTGTGCTTGCTTGTGGGCGTAGTTGCCACGCGACTTCTAAACCTGCCGGCTCGCCAATGGTTGTTGTCCCTCGGGTTGGCCTCAATCAGCTTTGCCGCTATCATGCTTTCCCCCGGCAAGACCCAAGAATTCGCGTATGATAAGCCTTCATGGGGCCTTGTTCATATCCTCCCCTACGCTAAGTCGGCGCTGTCTTATGGTATCGGTTGGGTCCTGAACCCCGCGGTTTTGCTCTGCGCGTTTTGCCTCCCCGCACTGTTGTGGACCGGCCATGACTCGTCCATTGAACCTGAATTCTTGCCGCCTAGATGGCTTGCTTGGGCGGCTCTAGGCGCCATGGGAGCCTTGCTGATAGAGTTCGCCGGCGCAGGCATTAGCATATCTCGATCGTACGGGCAAGTGCCGCCAAGAGCGGTGGGATGGTTTGAATTCGTGTTTTCATTGCTCTTGGTGTGCGTGATCGTAACAGGCATGCCGGAGATAGCTCGGATGAGGTTATCGTCGAGGTCAAGGGTAGCGGTCTTGACTCTCTTCGCGCTTAGTCTCGTTGGATCCAGAAACTTTCGGTTGGCGGAGAAGGATTTGCGCGGGCCAGCACGCCCATACTGGAGGAGCGGTATAGCCAGGCTAAAGCAACACGGGGTTCACCTACAGTTCGAACCGCTTCCGCCAAAACCTGCCCTGTTTCGCGAGACTATGCTCTCGCCAGACCCGACATGTCCCGCGAACCGCTGCATGGCAGTCTACCTCGGAGCCAGTACAGCCACAGTGAAGAGTCCAGGCGAATCACCATTGTATTTGCAACACCCTTGGGGATGCGATTTAGAGCCGTAACATCACCGGAGGCAACGTATTCCCATCCTCCCAGAACTTCGTGAGCCTGTTTCGCCTGTCTCAGCTCCCGTCCTCGTGGCGCTCGGCGCAAATCGAGACCCTGCGTGCGCGCTCGTTAAAAATCAGTACTGGGCGTTCGCTTCAACGACCCGGAGAAGACGGCCTGATGCGCATAGCCCGCGAACCGTGAAAGGAAGCGAAGGGCCAATTCAGCAGGAGCGCGTGGCCCACCTACGACGCCCACATTTGACCCACGGGGACGGAGATAGACTTCCGCACACATGAGCCAATCGCTAGTTTCAGTCGCTATGGTGGTGTGTAACGTCGATCGCTTTCTCGCCGAGGCGATCGAGAGTATTCTCGCGCAGACGCTTCGGGACTTTGAGTTCATCATCGTCGATTTCGGTTCGACCGACAACTCTAAGTCGATCATTTCCAAGTACGCCGCTATTGACAGCCGGATTAGATTCTACGAGATACCTCACTGTGGCTTGGCCGAGGCCCGCAATGCCGCCTGTTTCAGGGCGCAGGGTAAATACATTGCGATTGTGGATGCCGACGACGTATCCCTTCCGAGCCGCCTTCTCTGGGAGCTGGAGTTCATGGAAAGCCATCCGGAAGTCGGCGTCGTTGGCGGTGCCGTCGAATGCATCGACGCCGCTGGCAGGGTGTTGGTCACCTGGGGTAACCCCACCACAGACCGAGAGATACGATCGGCCCTCCTTGAACGGTGCCCATTCTGGCAACCCACCGTGCTCATGCGGCGGGACGCGTTCGCCGGTGTGGGCGGATATCGGGGGCCCTTCGCCCCTGCCGAAGATTACGACCTGTGGCTGAGGATCTCCGAACGCTTCCAAGTCACGAATCTCGAACGAACGGTCCTTAAGTATCGGATTCATCCCAATCAGGTGTCGGTCCGAAAGATGGCGCAGCAGTCCCTTGGCCTTCTCGCCGCGCAACTGTCAGCTTCGTCGCGGAGACATGGACTCCCGGATCCGCTAACCTCGGTTGAGGAAATAACTCCTAAATCGCTCGCTGAATTGGGCGTCTCCAAGGCGGAGCAGCAGAATCACCTGGCTTCCTACGCCACGCACTGGATCCGGAGCATTTGCATGACGCGAGAATACTCTTCCGCCCTCAATGTAGCGCGTGAAATCCTGCGATCCGAGGTTGAGCACGTTGAGCGATGGCAGGTCGCCAATCTGTGGCTCGTGGCGGCGCGCCTATGCTGGAAGCAACGCAGATTTGCCGAGGCCTGCCTCAGCGCAGCCCGTGCGGTCATGACGCGGCCCATCGTCGTGGGCCGCCCCATCAAGCCATTGCTGCGAAGCGTTCGCCTCCTTCTCGCCAGGTAGGTCATGCGCTTATGGAAAGAACAATGAGGATCTCCGTCATCATCTGTACATTCAACCGCTGCCGGGACCTATCGAAGGCGCTTGCCAGCTTGGGAGCTTCCACGCTCCCGCCGATGATCGAGTGGGAGGTTCTAGTGGTGGACAATAACTCGAACGACGAAACGCGCGCGGTCGTCGAGGATTTCTGCCGCCAACACCCGGGCCGGTACCGGTACATCTTTGAACCGCATCCGGGTAAGTCGTTCGCTCTGAATACCGGGGTACGAGAGGCACATGGTGATGTGCTGGCTTTCACCGACGATGACGTAACGGTCGACCCCACGTGGGTGCAGAATCTGACGGCGTGCGTTAACGACGGCGAATGGGCCGGCGCAGGAGGACGGACAGTGTTGTCGCACCCTTTCTCGCCGCCTCGCTGGTTGACGCTTGCAGGACCAGATAATCTCGCCTATGTTCTCGCCCCGTTGTTCGACGGTGGTTTGCAGCCATTCGAGCTCCGCGAGGCCCCTTACGGCGCCAATATGGCGTTCCGGAAGGAGATGTTTGAAAAGTACGGACTCTTCCGTACTGATCTGGGCCCGAGCCCCAACCCTGAAGTGCCGCGACCGAGTGAGGACACAGAATTCGGCCGCCGACTGATGGCGGCAGGCGAGCGGCTGTGCTACGAGCCTTCAGCCCTCGTGTACCACCCGATCCCTGAAGATCGGGTTCAAAAGTCGTTCTTCCTTGCGCGGTTCTTCGATATGGGCCGCGCAATACTCCGGGAATCGAAGGCCGGTCCTGACATCCTAGGAATCTCGCGGCGCTGCTTCACTTTTTTCAGGCTGATCAGCATTCAGCTTCCTATTGAAATCCTGCATTGGGCCCTGACTCCGAGTCGGAAGCACAGGTTCCATCAGAAGTGTGAGACCTGGAAGACAGTCGGCCAAATCGTCGAGAGCTACCGGCAGTGGCGCAGTGGCCGAGAAGAAGCCGGCGCGCCGCAGGGGGAAGATACGGCGCACGAGGATCAGAGTCATCCTGTGCAGGTGTGACCGTGCCAAGGCCTAGTAAGGCGAATCTCACCAGGTCCACCAGATTCTCCACTTCATTTTCAGTAACTTGCTGGCGCGGTTTCTTCACGTGTCATACACGTGCCAAAAGATCCGAGATGCGCTCCTGCCGTCCTTTGCTCCACTTCGCATAATACTTTCTGATGGTGGTTTCGGTGTCACCTAGAATATCGGCGCCTCTTCAAACGTCCCGCCCATTTCCAGAATCTGTGTGGCGAGAGTGTGGCGGAAACGATGCGAGCAAGCGCCCGCGACACCCGAGGCGGCAAAGACGGCCGCAAGTGTCCGCCTTGCGGTCGCGCACAACTGCCCGCGTGCCGCCATTGCCGCTCCAAAAAGAGTATGGGCAATCGGGATTATCAGTGCCGCGCGGCAGTGGCAGAGCATCAAGGGAAGCCTGCAAATCGGCGTGCACGGGCAAACGAACCGGCTTGCCATTCTTAGCTGTGCGGACGAATATCTCACCATTTCGGACGCGGTCCCTCTCCAGTGTCGCCACGTCCGAGATGCGAAGCGCGGTGTGCCGCAGCAGCAGAAACATAGCGCGCGCCCGCGACCGATTGCATAGCACGCGGCAATAATGCGGACCATTTCGTTCGGTTCATAAGGCTCACGCGCCGCCGGCTTCAAATTGCGCGGCATCTTGACCTTATCGGCCCAGTTCCTCAGAATCCACTCGTTATCGAGACAGAAGCGGAAGAAATGTCGGACGGTTCCGAGTTGCTTCGTCCAGGTGCGCGGGCTGACGTTGCGTGCGCCGCGAAAGGGATGCAACGCTTCTAAATCTACCCAGTCCACGTTGGGCACGCTGCCGCCGTCCAGGAAATCGTCGAGGTGCCTAAGCGTGGCCCTCCGGCTCAGCTTGGTTCCCTGTGAGGCGGCCGGATGGGCATCGTGATACGCCGCAATTGCGGACGATATCGTGCGAGTATGCCGCCTGCACCGGTCACCCTTGACCATTTCGGTGCAACCCGGCTGCGCGCATTGCCGTAGACCGTAATTCGGATCTTCGAAGGTTGCTAGCTTGCGTCCGGCCCGCGCCCAGTCGCGGGTGCCCATACTCTTGCGGACGGGCTTACCGGCAAGTTCCCCATCGCACCCCACTGGACAGCCGCAGTCGCGGCCCTACTTCCTGTGGGGGCCTTTCGATTCGTGACGACGCATGAAATATAGACGAGAGATAGATGGGCTGCGGGCCATCGCTCTCCTTCCCGTCATGTTGTATCACGGCGGGTTCTCGGCGTTTCGCGGCGGGTACGTTGGCGTTGACGTGTTTTTCGTCATCAGCGGGTATCTGATTACATCGATCCTTCTGTCTGACATCCGGCTCGGACAGTTTTCTCTGGTTCGTTTTTATGAACGCCGCGCGCGCCGCATACTACCGGCCCTGTACTTAGTGTTGGCCGTTTGCATGCCCCTGGCGTGGCTAGTTCTTTTGCGAAGTGAACTGGTGAGTTTTTCCAAGAGCTTCGCGGCAATTTCACTGTTTTGTTCGAACCTCTTTTTCAAGAGGGACGGCGGGTACTTTGAAACAGCATCTGATCTGAAGCCTTTGCTCCACACGTGGAGCCTGGCGGTGGAGGAGCAATTTTATCTTGTGTACCCGCTCTTTCTGTGGTTTGCGTGGCAACGAGGAAAGCGCTGGGCGACAGTGCTGCTGTCGATTGCAGGCGTGGGGAGCCTCGCGGTGGCACAGTGGGCGGTAATCCATAGACCGGTGGCGGCATTCTTTCTGGCACCATTTCGTGCTTGGGAACTCGCAATAGGTGCGTTAGCTGCGTTTGTCTGGGCGGAAAAGAGGTCTGTTGTCCTCCCTAGCACGTTGCGGCAGGTCCTGAGTGTTGCCGGGCTGATACTCATCCTCGTTTCGGTATTCGTGTTCAGTGAGACCACGCTGTTTCCGGGGCTGTACGCGCTCGTCCCAACAGTCGGGACATCCCTAGTGATCCTTTTCGCGACTCCAGACACTCTCGTGGGTTCGCTGCTGTGCGGCCGCGTTTTCGTTGGCATCGGACTCATAAGCTACAGCGCATACTTGTGGCATCAGCCGTTGTTTGCGTTTGCACGCAGCTATTTTGCGGATCCCAGCGATACCATGATGTTGGTGCTGGGTGTACTCGCGCTGATTCTTGCGGGGCTTTCCTGGCGATTCGTGGAACGGCCCTTTCGCACCAGAGATCGGGTTTCCCGTGCCTCGATATTTGCGCTCAGTGGTATAGGCTGCATTGTTTTACTCACAGCGGGACTTGCTTCGGCCAGACTGCTAACCACTTCGATCGCTGCAAACGACTATGAGTCCCGACTTGCCAGGGCATTGACCAAGCACCGAGCGATTTACCCATTCAACATGAATGACCGGAAATTCATCCGGAGTCGGATCGAATGCGAGAACCTGAACCCGGAGACGATTGTGGTCGGGTCTTCGCGGATTATGCAAATCGGTGAGCAGAACATGCGCGGCAGTGTTTTGAACTTGGCGGTTAATTCAGCCTCGGAAGAAGACGACATTGCGATCGCTAATTTGGCTGTGACGAAGTTCCGCCCTAAAAGGCTTTTAATCGGCGCCGATCCGTGGTTGTTCAATGGCGATTCCGGGCTGACTCAGTGGAAGTCAATCGAGCGGGAGTATAACGAGGCGATCACTGTGATTCGTTCCTCGGGTGATACGACGGTCGCGAGGAGTCAGTCGCGAGAAATGGACCGAGCAGAAGAACGCTCGCTAGATCTCTATGATGAGATCAATCAGGCTCGGCTGTTTTCTGACAGCGTGGCACCGGAAATCAAGGGCAAAATTCTCCGTGATGGCAGCCGGGTTTACGACACTGTGTTCGCAGCAAGGGGGCAGGCGGAGATTGAACGAGGGTTCGACCACCTCCTGAAATGGGCTATGACGCCCTACAGCTTCTCGCGCAAACTCAGCGACGATTTCGAGGCATTTGTAAAGCACTACCGGGACCGATGTCAGGTGGTTCTTGTTCTTGCGCCATATCACCCTCAGCTGTATGATCGAATGAAGCAACAGCGGGTCTATTTAGATGCCGAAAGCGGGTTTCGCGATCTAGCCGAGCGAACCTCTGTCCAAATCATCGGATCTTACGATCCGAGGCGCGTTGGCTGCGAAGCGTACGACTTCTACGACGGCATGCATCCGAAGCCTGCCTGCATGGGTCGCATGGTTCTTCCTTTCTGAGTTCGTTCCACCCGAGGCCCTGAAAGAGGCATAGTACGAATCGGTGTGTGCCTAGATTCGCCGAGAAACCAGATGTAGCAAAAATTGTCAAGCTGCCAGCGGCCGAGGCGTGCGCGAGCATTTTTGAAGGATCAGGTTCAGAAGACAAAATCCGGACCCGTTGCGTCGAGTCGTGTGTGAGACCGCCGCTGAACGTTGCGATGCGCCGCCGCGCGGGTGCCGTACAAGTGCCAAGGCCGGTTTTGGCAAGTCTGGCTCAACACGATACGAATAACTTACGGGTTCTCAATGGACTTTGAATTCTCGCCTCAAACTGTCCGCGTCGCCATCGTGCACTAGCGATCGCTGGAATAGGCCACTGTGTCCTACCGAATTCCGAAACGGATAATTCAAACCGGAAAGCGACTTGACCAGCCGCTCCCGATTCGAGACTGCATGTCGAGTGTAAGGCTGCTGAACCCCGATTACGAATACCTGTTCTTCGACGATGGACGGGTGGAAGAATTCATTGCCCAAGAGTTCCCCCAATACCGCGCCGTCTTTGAGTCATTCGAGGTTCCGATTCAGCGCTATGATTTCTTTCGATATCTCGCCGTTTACCACTACGGCGGATTCTATCTTGACCTCGATGTGTTGTTGGGCTCTGGCCTATCGACCCTTTTGGAGAGGGGCTGCGTCTTTCCCTTTGAGAGGCTCACTTTCAGCCATCGTCTGCGCACCGAACTTGGCATGGACTGGGAAATAGGGAACTACGCCTTTGGGGCCGCTGCAGGCCACCCGTTTCTTGAAGCGATTATCAAGAATTGCGTTAGGGGCCAGAGCGATCCGCTGTGGGTCAAGTCGATGATCCGCGGAACGCCCCCCCTCGACAGGGACTTATACTCTATCTTTTACTCGACCGGCCCCGGCCTCTGCTCTCGGACGCTAGCTGAAAACCCGGAGTTGGCGAGGACCGTAACGGTGCTCCTTCCGAATGATGTTTGCAACGTCCGAAACTGGTATCACTTTGGGGAGTATGGCGTTCACCAGATGAGCAGTTCATGGCGCCCCCAGAAAGGCTTTGTAACCGGCCGCCTCGGGTACTACCATTGGCGTTGGATGGAACGAAGGCTCTTGAAGAAGAGCCGCGCCTCGGGCAGCTCCAGACGACACTTCGTAGATTGTGAAGCTGTTAGTCCAAATTCTCATCCCCGCTTATAACGTGGAGAAGTCGGTCACCGAGACCATTCGATCTGCCGTCGCTCAGACATGGCCGCGGGCTAGCGGCTGCGTCATAAACCGTCTGCCGTTATACCACCCGGTTCTGGAGAACTGTACTCGAAAGAACTGCTTTCTGACTTGGTAATTCGATCACTCCCGAGCAATGGTCCGCGAATGGGGACGTGAGCCCGATATTTGGGGAATCGCACGACGCTGCTTCCCTTTCTTCAAAATAATCGGGAATCCGCAGCGGACGTTTTTCTGTAGGTGCTGGCTCTGGGTGACGCCTGGCCAAATCATGGAGAATCTACCGGCAGGGGTGCAGCTCAAAGCACAAGCTTTTCAACACGACGATAACCTAATGCGGGAAAACGGTGACGGTCACAGTCGTCCTATGTACGTACAACCGCTGCCAGAGCTTGGCGAAGGTTCTTGAGAGCACCGGTGCCCACCGCTCCCCAAAGCGAACGCGCGCTCTGACGGCGAGGACCTTCCGGGCTCTTCGTATGCTTTCACCCCTCCTGGGAAGAACTCGCAATTCTGCTGCTGGCGCTGTTTCGCCCTGAATGACTTTAGCTTCGTCGCATTCCGGTCGCCACAGTGGCACGTTTGCTCCGCCGAGAGCGCCCTTATAATGCGTTCCGGCTCGGCAACGTCAACAGAAAACGAAAGACAAAGATGAGAAGGGTGGCAGTAGCTCAAATGACTAACATGCGGTGGCAGCACTTTACGGGTATTTTTCTCCTCTCCATGGCGACGCTTGTGCTGGAACTGGCGTTGACCCGCGTGCTTTCGGTAGCCAACTGGTATCACTTTGGCTTTCTGGTGATTTCCACCGCTCTGCTTGGATTTGGCGCCTCTGGTGTGGTGCTGGCGCTGTGGACAAGGCTGCGCCAAGAGATGTCGCTGGACCTCGCCCTCACCTCCCTGGCGCTGCTGTTCGGGTTTGTCTCGCTTGGCAGTTACTGGGTGATGCAGCGAATTCCGTTTGAGCCATTCAGTCTGCTTGTCGATCGCCGCCAGCTCGTATACATGCCGCTCTACTACTTGATTCTTGCGGCACCGTTCTTTTGCTCCGGGCTGGCAATCTCTCTCCTTTTCAGCCGCGGCGGGCGAGAAGTGAATCGCCTCTATGCGGTAGACCTGTTGGGCGCGGGGCTGGGGTGCGTGGCGGTTTGCGGCATCATGCCGCTATTTGGAGGGTCAGGCTCCGTTGTGGTGGCGGCGATGTTGGGAGCGCTGGCGGCTTTGGCTTTCAACTCCTTCAAGCTGTCCGGGCTGACCCTACTCGCCGGCTTATCCGCTGCGGGGATGCTGGCGCTGGCATGTGTAGCCGAGCAGGCTCTGCCAATCAGAGTGATACCGGAAAAGAGCCATCCCCTAAAGCCGGTGGGCCGGTCTCCAATCTATACTCAGTGGAACACCTTCTCGAAAATTGAGGTCTATGAACTGCCCCCTGCGCCGGAGATGGGCCGGCCGGACCCCGGCTTTCGCTCCATTATCATCGACGCAGGAGCTGCAGGAACCGGCATGGGGGACTTGAGCATGGGAGTGCGCAACTTTCTCGCACACGCGACGGATTACCAGCCCTCAGGTCTGGCTTATGTCGGGAAGGACCACCCCAAGGTATTAATCATCGGGTCCGGAGCAGGGAGAGAAGTGTTGGAAGCTCAGTACTTCGGAGCATCTTCAATCACAACAGTCGAAATCAATCCGATCATAAATGACATCGTTACGAACCGTATGCGCAAGCATTGGGGCGGGCTTTTCGAACAACCTGGGGTGCGGCTGGTGACTGAAGATGGCCGCAGCTTCGTCCGCCGGTCAAAGGAAAAATACGATGCCATCATCTCCGTCAACACCCTTAGCTACGCCGCTCTTGCTTCTGGAGCGCTCAGTCTCAGCGAAACCTACCTTCTGACGTTAGAGGGCTTCGAGGATTACTGGAACCATCTGACGCCCCGCGGCGTTCTCCTGGTGACGCGGCCTCAGTTCCAGATTCCGAAGATGTTTGCTACGGCGCACGAAATGTTCGACCGTCTAGGGCTGGGCAGTCCGGCCGGCCATCTATTCGCGTTTAAGGAAGCCAGCGCGCCCTTCCGGCAGACATTTTCCTTACATGGCTTCCTGCTCCAGAAAACATTAATCAAGCCGGAGGAAGCTGATGTCTGGGCCAAGCGCCTTGGCATAGGGGAAAAGAAAGACTGGGCCAAGTTCGAACCACCTGAGATTTACTATTCTCCGTTTACAAAACCAAGTAACGATTACCAGGCCCTTCTGAGCGATCTCGCAAAGTCTCCGGATCTGGCGCCGATCTATGCCGCCAGCACAGATTTGCTCAACCCTGCCACCGATGACAAGCCCTATTTCAACCAAAGGAGGCGATGGTCGAGTGTGCGGCTTGGCTTTCGCAGGGTTTTGGGCTCGGGAGTTAAGATGAATCCGGATGACTCGGTCGCGGAGGTGATGTTGGTTATGCTCCTGATCCAGGTGGTCGCCGTTGCCGCGGTCCTGCTGGTCCTTCCGCCTCTGCGATTCAACCGTCAGGGTTTGCGCGCAAAGGGGAGTTGGCGCTTCCTCGCATACTTCGCCAGCCTGGGGCTGGGTTTCATCCTGATCGAAATAGTTCTCATACAGAAGCTGTCACTGTTTCTAGGTCAGCCAATGTACACGTTTTCTGTAGTCCTGGCCAGTTTACTCATGTTTACTGGAGTGGGTTCCTACCTGGCCAACCGCATTCGTGACGTCTCTTACGCGACGCTTTCCTATTGGCTGCTAGCCGTGGTCTGCGGAATCGTTTTCACCTTGGCCATCACTCCGCCTGTGCTCTCGCTGGCGCTCGGATTCATTTTGCCGCTAAGGGTTGCAATAGCCGTCCTGCTGATTACGCCGTTGGGCATCCTGCTTGGTGTGCCCTTCTCCACCGGGTTGCGAATGGTTAACAATGAGGCCGCACTGCTGGTGCCGTGGGCTTGGGCTGTCAACGGCTTCTTCACCGTCATCGGGTCTGTGGTAGCCATAATTCTGGGAATGATTTTGGGGCTTACCGCTGTGTTTATAATTGCGGCAGGTTGTTATCTTGTGGCGTCGATTGCGATTCGAATCGGGCCCGCACAACGGGCGGGCGGACAGGAGCTTGCTCCAAAGCTGATAGCCTCGGCAGGACGTTAGACCGCCAGTTAGGCTCACATACAATGACGACGATCGTACTGTGCACCTAAAACGCGCCGGAGCCTGGCGAGGCGCTCGAGAGCGTTGCTGCCTTGAGACTCCCAGAGTTCGATGAGTGGGAGGCCCTGGTCGTAGACAACAACTCAAGCGACCACACGTGTGAGATTGTAGAAGACTTCCGCTGCCACTACCCTGGCCGCCTGCTACATCTTTGAGCCGCGCCAGGGCAAGTCCTATGCCTTCAACACCGGATTCAAAGACGCGATCGGAGATGTCTTGGCCTTCATGGATGACGACGTCGCTGCAGAATTTGACGGCGCCTTTGCGCGACAGCGAGGGGGCAGGCGCCGGAGCGCGCATCCTTTCGCACCGGAGCTTCGCGCCTCCCCGCTGGCTTTCTCTCAAAGAGCAGTACGCGTTAGGATCCTTTGCCCTTTTTGACCCTGGCCCCGAGGCCGCTGAACTCGCCGAGGCTCCCCTCGGCACCAACATAGCGTTTCGAAGTCGGCGTTTGAGAAACTTTCGAATCGATCTGGGCCCTCGCCCCAACAGCGAGATGCGCGGTGAGGACTTTGAGTTCGCCGATCGTTTGTTGGCTGCCGGAGAGCGACTCCGATACGAGCCGACAAAGCCCGGGCTGACATCAGGCTTTCGGCGATCCAGTCTGACACCCGATGGCGTCTCGGCGGAATCACACTGGTGTTCTTTCGGAGACTGGCAGTCTCTGGACGATGCGATGGCTGATTGCCGTCGAGCCCGGCCGGCGATTCTCTTGCAAACTCAGTGTCTGGATCGTAGCCGGTCAGATAATGGAGTGCTACCGCCAGTCGCTCGGGTTTCGGGTGAAATCGGGTCAGGGAAACACCTGGAATTTTTGCAGAGCGCAGATGGATTCCATCGATTTACAAGCGATGACACATCGGACAGCCTGTCGAAGACGCCGCCCCGCATCGATGAACGCAGCTTCTTGATGATAAACTTGCCTCAAAGCGGTTTAGCAAAATACATCGTCTCGTGGCCGGACGAATAATGATGCGCATTCTCATGCGCAGTATTCTGATAGTCCTTGTGGGCATCGCCGCCTACGCGCAGACGAGCGTAACGCCATTATCGCGGCCTACTGCCGAGCAGACTGATCGCCTCAGCCGATTGATGAGTCAACTGAAGGACGCCGATCATGACGCCAGAGAGGCGGCGGCTGAGGCCCTCAAGGCCATCGGAACACCTGCTGTGGATCGATTGATCGGCGCCCTACGGGATAAGGATGCCCAAGTCCGACGTGCGGCGGCTGACGTATTGGGCAAAATCAAGGACCCTCGGGCAGTCGACTCGTTGACTGCCGCTTTGCGCGATCCGAATGAGGAAGTACAACACTCGGCCGCTGAAGCTTTGGGCGCACAGTTGCCGGCAAGCTTGACAAAAATCAACTCCAAGGATGGTCTAGCTTATGTGTGGATTCCGCCGGGGAAATTCGCGATGGGCTGCTCAGCCTTAGACGGAGAATGCGAAGAAGACGAGAAGCCAGCCCATCGAGTGACGATCACGAAGGGGTTCTGGATGGGCCAGACGGCCGTGACACAGGCGGCTTACCAGCGGGTGATGGGCAACAATCCGAGCCACTTTAAGGAAGACCGGTCGTTCTTCCGGTCACAAAATCAGCCCGTCGAGCAAGTCAGTTGGAATGATGCGCAGGCTTATTGCCAACGGGCTGGAATGCGGCTGCCGACGGAAGCCGAATGGGAGTACGCAGCACGGGGCGGGACGAAGGAGTCTCGGTACGGCGAATTGCACAGCTTCGACTCAGTGGGGTGGTATTACGAAAATTCGGGCGAAGGAGTCATCGATCAGGGAAGCAACCCGAATGCTCTCACCTATGAGAATACTAAGAAAATATGGCGCCAGACCCACCCGGTTGGGCAGCAGAAGCCGAACCTTTACGGGCTATATGACATGCTCGGTAATGTGAGGCAATGGGTCGGAGACTGGTTCGCCCGCTACCAGTTGAACGCCGTTAGCGACCCACAGGGGCCGACGAGCGGGCAGTTCAAAGTGGTGCGCGGGGCCTCCTATGCTGACCATTCGGACCGCGTGCGCGTTTCCGCGCGCGAGTCCGGGCTCGAACGAGGCTACCGGAACAACAGTACTGGGTTCCGATGTGTGGGGAACTAATTTGGCATGAAGAAAACATATTCCGTTACTGAAAACTGCCGACCGCGATCGCGAATAAGGATGAGCTGGTGACGGTCGCCCGTGATGTCGAGGCATTAAGACACGACCCGTTACACCTGCGAATCTTATGGCTCGCCGAATTCTCGCTTTTACGCTAGGTGCACCCGGTGATGTCGCACAACGATACCGCTATTAAGAGTGCTGGAAGATGAAATCACTGGCGTGAGCATTCGGCAGTGTTGGCGGTGCGATTTCGATGACGGCTGTGGAAAATGGCTTTCGGGCGATAACAGCGTGATCGCTTACTACCGGTTTGTCTGATGAACGGAGAACGGGCCCGTGTTGCTACCTTGGCTAACGATTTGCGGCGCTGAACATGGTAATAAGTCCCATGCAACGTACGTGAGCGGCAACCCCAGATGTTGAAAACGCCCGCAAGAACGCGCCAGCGGCGTTCCTGGCTGCAGTTCCAGCCAGTAGCGCTGCGCAAGGATCAACTTGGCCGCCCAACCACAATTGATACATACATTTAGCACCGAGCCGGTCTGTTCGTGGGGGCTTGTTGACTTTCACCTCGCAGGGCGTCCAGTTCCTGATGCAGTCCCTCTCGACAGGTGGCGCTGGCCCGCCTGCGAGATAGTGTCCGACGCGAAAAACATTCTTGTTGCAAAATCGGATGATCCAGCCCTGGCGGAAACCGTTAAGGTGTTGCTTTGTGATTCCCGCCTCCGCCACCGGCTTGGTGCTGCGGCTAGACAGAGCGCGCTTACACGTTTCCACAGCACTGCGGTTGGAAAGTGCATGTTGAAAATCTACCGCGCCTCTTTGGCCGACGACCGACTGAGAGCAAATGCCAACCCGATACTCTGACTGCTACTGAAAGAAATAATGAACAATGGCTCTTTTGAACACCTTCGCTAAGCTCGTGCCACGGCGGTTTCGTCGGCGTTGCCGCGATCTCCTGTTGGAGTGGAATCCGTTCGCTTACCTACGGAGTCATGATGCCGAACTAGAAGTGACCTTAGACTCCGTCGTCGCAGACTATGGCCGCACACACCCCAATCTCTATTTCTTGCAAGTTGGAGCTTTCGATGGAATTTCGACAGATCCGCTTTATCCGCTCATAGACAAGCACACTTTGAGGGGAATCCTCATCGAGCCACAGCGGGAGTTCTTTGACAGGCTCAAGTCGAATTATTCCCAATTTGAGGAATCGCGTTTCCTTTTTGTAAACGCTGCAATCGCAGAAACGGACACCACTCGTGCATTTTATAAGGTCACATCCCGAGCACACGGCCCCGAGTGGCTGCACGGCATTGCAAGTCTGGATCGAGCAGTCTTGATGCGTCACCGTTCTGCGGTACCTGACTTGGATTCGCTTGTCGAGACCGAAAACGTGCGTTGTGTTACGTTTTCAACGCTTTTTCGAGAGTTCCGCATCGAGCATGTTGACCTATTGCAAATCGACGCAGAGGGACATGATGGTTTAATTTTACGTTCGTTCGACATACCTAACAGAAGGCCTGCGATTGTTCGCTTCGAACACAAACATTTGACCATTCAGGACTACAGGTCCTGTTTGAGCTTGTTGATCAATCAGGGCTACAAAGTCGCAGTCAGTCGCACAGGCGACACTTTAGCCTATCATGCAGAATGGTGATAAGAGAGCTTGGTCTCCCACTGGCCAGTAAATACCCCATTTGACGCTGGCTAGTAAGATCTGTAACCGTCCATATAACCGCGCTTATGACTGGACATAATCCTGCAGTATGGGCCCACACCCAAAGGAAAGTGCATCTATGATGAGCGGCGATACCGCTATGATTAGGGCCACACCTTTGCTTGGGTCCGCCCAGGCAAAAATCACCTGGATCATCTCTACTTTGGCGATGGTGCCCCTATAAACCCTCGGTGAGGTCAGATTAGTTTACCGATAACACATCGGAAGGGATAAGTAAACATATGGACGGCATAAGCTTAGCTCGAGTAACGTTGTGTCTTATAACATGTGGGTCGTGTTTTGGCCAGGTGACTGTCTCAACTTACCATAATGACAACTTTCGCAGTGGTGCGAACCTGAGCGAAACTCAATTGACGACCTCCAATGTAAATGTAAGTACGTTCGGCATGCTATTTCGCTACCCCGTGGACGCAGAAATTTATGCGCAGCCGCTGTATGTACCGGCAGTCAATGTTTACGGGAAAGGCGTGCACAATGTAGTCTATGTCGCGACCATGAATGACTCCGTCTATGCATTTGATGCGGACAGCAATGCCGGTTTAAACGCGGCGCCTCTCTGGTATGTAAACTTCACTAACCCGAACGCTGGTATAACAGCGGTAACCGCAGCGCTTATTGAAACTAATTCAGCTGTAAGTGGAACGATCGGAATCATGGGAACACCGGTCATAGACACAAGCAATGGCACCATCTACTTGGTAGCGCGGACCGAAGAAAATGGCTTTTATGTGCAACGCTTGCACGCATTGGATATTACCTCTGGCGCGGAGAAGTTTGGAGGTCCGGTGGTCATTCAGGCGTCGGTCGCCGGTACGGGCTACGATAGCGTGGATGGGGTTGTCACTTTTAATCCAATGACGGAGAACCAACGCCCCGCCTTAGCATTAGCTAACGGAGAAGTGATCATTGCTTGGGGTGGGTTGGATGGTGATTTTGACCCGTACCACGGTTGGGTCATGGCCTATAGTGAGACTACGTTGCAGCAGCTTTCAAATTTTATTACTACTCCAAATGGCAGCCGTGGCGGCATTTGGCAGTCTGGTACAGGCATACCCATTGACGTTAATGGCAATATATATGTTACCAGCGGTAATGGCGATTGGGATGGCGTCATCGAGTTCGGTGATACGATGGTTCAGCTAAATGTGGCTAGCGGACTCTCTTTAGCTGATTGGTTTACGCCAGATAACCAAGCGTACCTGGATGCGAATGATCTTGATTTGGGCGTTTCAGGTCCCATCCTGATTCCGGGCACGAATCTGCTTCTAGGGGGTAGTAAGCAGGGTCTTGTCTATTTATTAAATACCAGCGATATGGGATACGAGGCAAACAACAATAGCCAAATTGTGCAGAGTTTTCAGGCTTCGACGGGGTATATTCATACTTCTTTCATTTACTACAACAGCCCGACGTTGGGACCATTGGTTTACCTGTGGGGAGGGGGTGACTATTTGAATGCATTTCAGTTCAACGGATCGACACTGGGTACCACACCGGTTACGCAAAGCAGTTCCACAGGTCCGAGTCCCGGAGGAGTTATGTCACTCTCTGCGAATGGGAGTCAGCCCGGCACGGGTATTGTTTGGGCCGCGATGCCGCTGAATTCCAGCGCAATCCTGAATGTCGTGCCCGGTGTGCTGGCGGCATTCGACGCATCGAATCTTGCCAATGAAGTGTGGAATAGCACTGTTAATAGCACTCGGGACGGTGTTGGCAGCTTTGCGAAGTATAGTCCCCCCACAATCTCCAATGGTAAGGTATACTTGGCAACATTCTCCAATACGCTGAACGTATACGGGCTCATTGATACGAATCCCGACTTCGCGTTAAACGTAACGCCGGGCACGGAGACCATAGGTCTGAACAGCGGCACTGGGACGTACTCTGTAAGCGTGTCTGCTTTGAATGGGTTTAGCGGTGCGGTGGCGTTGGCAGTCACCGGCTTGCCTACCGGGGCTAGCGCATCTTTTTATCCCTCGTCAGTATCAGGAAGCGGAACTGCGACTTTGACCGTGAACTTGGGTTCCGCTACTCCCATAGGCACGTTTGTCCTGACAGTCACCGGGACGAGCGGCTCTTTGAGCCACAGCGTCGGTGTTGGCCTAACAGTGGCGACTTTTGCGGTTGCGGGATCGTTATCCGGCAACGTGGGCACGTCCTCTGGTACGCAAAACCTAACGAATTTGGGGACCTCCGACTGGGCAGATTGGGGATTGACAACGGCCAGTAGTTTCAATGACAACGCCGCCGGTGGCGGGCAGATCAGCAATTACACCGCGGTTGGGGCCGGAACTGTTTCGCAATATAGTACCAATCCCTTTGGGTTCACCTGGACGGACGGAACGCCAACCACCAGCGCCACCAACAGCACCACCGGTATTTATGTATCGGGACAGGGCAACGGCTTTCAGATCACGGCTCCGGCGGATACGACGCAGCGGATATTGTCCGTGTACGTGGGGGTGTGGAGTGCGCAAGGGCAGATGGTCGCTCATCTGAGCGATGGCAGTGCTGCAGACTACGTGGACACATCGTTGAACAACGCCACTGCGGCCACACCGGGCCTCTACACGTTTACCTACCAAGCTGCATCCAGCGGACAGTCATTAATCGTCACTTTTACGCAGCTCAACAATACAACCGGAAACGTCACGTTGCAGGCGGCAACTCTAAGCTTTGGTACCGCTCCCGGTTTCACCCTGAGCGTCTCCCCGACGAGTGACATAGTCTCGCTTGGGGCGAACGGCAGTTACACGGTGACAGTGGGAGCGCTGAACGGTTTCAGCGGCAACGTGGGACTGAGCGTCAGCGGATTGCCGACCGGCGTTACCGCGACGTTTACGCCGGCCACGGTAACGGGGGCAGGGACGTCGAATCTGGCGGTAACGGTGGGCGCCAGCACGGCGGCGGGGACGTATGCGCTTACCGTGATCGGCAGCAGCGGGAATCTGATCCACACGGCGTCACTGACCCTGGTGGTCAATAGCGGAGTCCCCGGCACGCTCGCGGGCGTTCTCAGCACGCCGTCTGGCACGCAAAACCTGACAAATTTGGGGACTTCCGACTGGGCGGATTGGGGGTTGACGTCGGCCGGTAGTTTTAATGACAAAGCCACCGGCGGGGGGCAGATCAGCAATTACGCTGAGATTGGGGACGGCGGCATTGGGAGCTATGACACCAATCCCTTTGGATTCACTTGGACAGATGGCGCGCCCACCACTAGTGCCACCAACAGCACCACTGGTGTTTGGGTGCCGGGACAGGGGAACGGGTTTCGGATCACGGCTCCGGCGGATACTACGCAGCGGACGTTGTCCGTGTACGTAGGGGTGTGGAGCGCGCAGGGCCAGATGGTGGCTCATCTGAGTGATAGTAGTGCTGCGGATTACGTGGACACATCGTTGAACAACGCCAGTGCGACCACACCGGGTCTCTACATCTTCACCTACCAGGCTGGATCTAGCGCGCAGTCATTAATCATCACTTTTACACAGCTCAACAATACGACCGGAAATGTCACATTGCAGGCGACGACTCTGACCGTATCATCCGCACCGAGCATTACGAGCGTGTCGCCAACCTCCGGATCGGTGGGGACAGCGGTGACGATCACGGGAACGAATTTCGGAGCGACACAGGGAACGAGCACTGTCACATTTAACGGAATCGAGGCCACGGTGACGAGCAGGAGTGCCACGAGCCTGGCGACGTCGGCGCCAACCGGAGCCACGACGGGGAATGTGGTCGTGACAGTGGGCGGTGTGGCGAGCAACGGCGTGGACTTCACTGTGACACCGACTTCGGCACCGGCGATCACGAGCCTGTCGGCAACCTCCGGGCCGGTGGGGACGGCAGTGACGATCAAGGGGACGAACTTCGGATCGACCCAGGGAACGAGCAGCGTCACATTTAACGGAACCGCAGCAACGGTTACGAGCTGGAGTGCGACGAGCCTGGCGACGTCGGTGCCCACCGGGGCCACCACGGGGAATGTGGTGGTGACAGTGGGCGGTGTGGTGAGCAACGGCGTGAATTTCGCTGTGACACCGACTTCGGCACCGGTGATCACGAGCCTGTCGGCAACCTCCGGGCCGGTGGGGACGGCGGTGACGATCACGGGAGCGAACTTCGGATCGACACAGGGAACGAGCACAGTCACATTTAACGGAACCGCAGCCACGGTGACCAGCTGGAGTGGTACGAGCCTGGCGACGTCGGTGCCCACGGGGGCCATGACGGGGAATGTGGTGGTGACAGTAGGCGGAGTGGCGAGCAATGGCGTGAGCTTCACGGTAACTTCGATGTGCGGCGAGACTGGCCAAAGCGGCACGGACAATCAAAACTCCGATTGGGCCTTCGGGACACCCTGCGTTACGGGAAGCGATGTGACAGGCTATACGCCTGCCTCTATTCAGTACTGGGTTGGAAGCCCTACCTCCACGTCTTTTGATCTCGGGGTATATGCGGACAGTTCAGGCTCTCCGGGCAGCCTGCTTTGCCACACCGGGACGACAACACTTACACCCATTGCGGGATGGAACAACATCTCTTTGTCAGGCGAGGGTTGCCCGACGCTCAGTGCGAGCACCCGATACTGGGTAGGCTACATCACCGGCTCAAACACAATCGTGCAGGGCACGGTGAACGGAACTTGTCCGGGGACCTCGTTAGTCAGCGTCTACGCAAGTTCGGTGAAGGCGAGCGCCATTCTTCCCAATCCCTTCGGAGCAAAGACAGCAACTCCTTCCTGCTACTCAATGTTTCTGGTGCTGAATAACAGCGGAGGAACGACAGCAACCATTACGAGCGTGTCGCCAAGCTCGGGGTCGGTGGGGACGGCGGTGACGATCACGGGGGCGAACTTCGGATCGACACAGGGAACGAGCAGCGTCACATTTAACGGAACCGCCGCCACGGTGACGAGCTGGAGTGCGACGAGCCTGGCGACGCCGGTGCCCGCCGGGGCCACGACGGGGAATGTGGTGGTGACCGTGGGCGGAGTGGCGAGCAATGGCGTGAGCTTCACGGTATCAACCACACCCAGCATTACGAGCGTGTCGCCAAGCTCCGGGCCGGCGGGGACGGCGGTGACGATCACGGGGGCGAACTTCGGATCGACACAGGGAACGAGCACGGTCACGTTTAACGGGACCGCCGCCACGGTGACGAGCTGGAGTGCGACGAGCCTGGCGACGTCGGTGCCTACTGGGGCCACGACGGGGAATGTGGTGGTGACCGTGGGCGGAGTGGCGAGCAATGGCGTGACCTTCACCGTATCAACCACACCCAGCATTACGATCGTGTCGCCCACCTCCGGGCCGGTGGGGACGGCAGTGACGATCACGGGGACGAACTTCGGATCGACCCAGGGAACGAGCACGGTCACATTTAACGGGACCGCGGCGACGCCGACGAGCTGGGGTGCGACGAGCCTGGCGACGTCGGTGCCCACCGGAGCCACGACGGGGAACGTGGTGGTGACCGTGGGCGGAGTGGCGAGCAACGGTGTGAGCTTCACGGTATCGGCCACACCCAGCATTACAATCGTGTCGCCGACCTCCGGGCCGGTGGGGACGACAGTGACGATCACGGGGACGAACTTCGGATCGACCCAGGGAACGAGCAGCGTCACATTTAACGGAACCGCCGCCACGGTGACGAGCTGGGGTGCGACGAGCCTGGCGACGTCGGTGCCGACCGGGGCCACGACGGGGAATGTGGTGGTGACCGTGGGCGGAGTGGCGAGCAACGGTGTGAGCTTCACGGTATCAGCGACACCGAGCATTACAATCGTGTCGCCCACCTCCGGGCCGGTGGGGACGGCAGTGACGATCACGGGGACGAACTTCGGATCGACCCAGGGAACGAGCAGCGTCACATTTAACGGGACCGCCGCCACGGTGACGAGCTGGGGTGCCACGAGCCTGGCGACGTCGGTGCCGACCGGGGCCACGACGGGGAATGTGGTGGTGACCGTGGGCGGAGTGGCGAGCAACGGTGTGAGCTTCACGGTATCGGCCAGACCCAGCATTACAACCGTGTCGCCCACCTCCGGGCCGGTGGGGACAGCAGTGACTATCACGGGGACGAACTTCGGATCGACCCAGGGAACGAGCAGCGTCACATTTAACGGGACCGCCGCCACGGTGACGAGCTGGAGTGCCACGAGCCTGGCGACGTCGGTGCCCACCGGGGCCACGACGGGGAATGTGGTGGTGACCGTGGGCGGAGTGGCGAGCAACGGTGTGAGCTTCACGGTATCGGCGAGACCCAGCATTACAAGCGTGTCGCCGACCTCCGGGCCGGTGGGGACAGCGGTGACGATCACGGGAACGAACTTCGGATCGACCCAGGGAACGAGCACGGTCACATTTAACGGGACCGCCGCCACGGTGACGAGCTGGAGTGCGACGAGCCTGGCGACGTCGGTGCCGACCGGAGCGACGACGGGGAACGTGGTGGTGACCGTGGGCGGAGTGGCGAGCAACGGTGTGAGCTTCACGGTATCAGCGACACCGAGCATTACGACCGTGTCGCCGACCTCCGGGCCGGTGGGGACGGCGGTGACGATCACGGGAACGAATTTCGGATCGACGCAGGGAACGAGCACGGTCACATTTAACGGGACGGCGGCGACGCCGACGAGCTGGAGTGCGACGAGCATCGTGCGACGTCGGTGCCCGCCGGAGCGACGACGGGGAACGTGGTGGTGACCGTGGGCGGAGTGGCGAGCAACGGCGTGAGCTTCACGGTGTCGGCGCGACGCCGAGCATTACGACCGTGTCGCCAAGCTCCGGGCCGGTGGGGACGGCGGTGACGATCACGGGAACGAATTTCGGATCGACGCAGGGAACGAGCACGGTCACATTTAACGGGACGGCGGCGACGCCGACGAGCTGGAGTGCGACGAGCATCGTCGACGCCGGTGCCGAGCGGGGCGACGACGGGGAACGTGGTGGTGACCGTGGGCGGAGTGGCGAGCAACGGCGTGAGTTTCACGGTGATCGGCGACACCGAGCATTACGACCGTGTCGCCAAGCTCCGGGCCGTGGGGACGGCGGTGACGATCACGGGGACGAACTTCGGATCGACACAGGGAACGAGCACGGTCACATTTAACGGGACCGCGGCGACGCCGACGAGCTGGAGTGCGACGAGCATCGGCGACGCCGGTGCCGAGCGGAGCGACAACGGGGAACGTGGTGGTGACGGTGGGCGGAGTGGCGAGCAACGGCGTGAGCTTCACGGTATCGGCGCACACCCGAGCATTACGAGCCTGTCGCCGAGCTCC
The DNA here is from genome assembly GCA_963818855.1 of Bryobacterales bacterium. GTDB lineage: Bacteria > Acidobacteriota > Terriglobia > Bryobacterales > Bryobacteraceae > Bog-159. The sequence continues at coordinate 27,699 of CAWFUH010000007.1, forward strand.
GGGCCGGTGGGGACGGCGGTGACGATCACGGGGACGAACTTCGGGTCGACAAAGGGAACGAGCACGGTCACATTTAACGGAACGGCCGCGACGGTGACGAGCTGGAGTGCGACGAGCATCTGGCGACAAAGGTGCCAACTGGGGCCACAACGGGGAACTTAGTGGTGACAGTTGGCGGCGTGGCGAGCAACGGCGTGAGCTTCACGGTAACTTCGATGTGCGGCGAGACTGGTCAGAGCGGCACGGACAATGAAAACGCCGATTGGGCCTTCGGAACACCCTGCGTTACGGGAAGCGATGCGAATGGTTATACGCCAGCCTCTATTCAGTACTGGGTTGGAAGCCCTACCTCCACGTTGTTCGATCTCGGGATATATGCAGACAGTTCAGGCGCTCCGGGCAGCCTGCTTTGCCACACCGGGACGACAACAGTTACCCCCATTGCGGGATGGAACAACATCCCTTTGTCAGGTGAGGGATGCCCGACGCTCAGCGCGAGCACCCGATACTGGATGGGCTACATCACCGGCTCAAACACCATCATGCAGGGCACGGTGAGCGGAACTTGTCCGGGGACTTCATTGGTCAGCGTCTACAAAAGTTCGGTGCAGGGGAGCGCGATCCTTCCCAATCCTTTTGGAGCAAAGACAGCAACTACGTCCTGCTACTCAATTTTTCTGGTGCTGAATAACAAATGAGAAAAACTCTAAGCACTTCTCTGCCTCGTTTTCTTGCTGCTCGTTTTGCGGTGGCCATGGGCAGCATTGCGTTGGCACTACTTGCGATCTGCCTAAAGTCAAGTTTCAGGCAGATATTAAGGATCCGATAGTGGCCCAGCTGATTCCTCAACTCAGGGCGAGCACACAAACCGTTGCCAGCCAGCACTGAAGGACGCGGCATCGGTGAAGCGGAGTCATGAATCCTGCGGACGTCCTGTTTCTTGCGCTTGCCGGTTGCGTTCTTTCTGCACAGATCAATCGCGCTACAAATTGTCGAGAAAGAATTGCGTCACGCGATTCCACAACTTGCGGTCGGCCGGCGGATCGCTCAAACCATAGCTGCGACCGGGCAAAGCTATCACTTCAACGTACTTGCCAGCCTTGCCCAGCTCGTCGATGAGTGCCAGTTTAGAGTAATGGACGCTGTCGTTGCCGGTGCCGTGGGCGATCAGCAGCTTTCCTCAACTTTTCCGTATTCTTAATCGGTGAAGATTCCTGGTAGCTCTCTTCATGTAAGGCCTAGATTATGCACACCGCGGGCCTTCCGAGCGCCGGCCGCGCTTGGTTGATGTCATCCAGAAGTGAGTAGGTCAGTTCGATTTCCGCTAGTTCATCGTCCTCCCGAGAATCCAGTCCCGCCAAGGCCCGCTCCGAAGTTACGTGCTTCGTTGAGCTTGCCGCCAGTGCATAAGTTTCTATGCACGGCGCGCGGAGACCCGGCGGCAAGTCTGTTCAGCGCAGGGCTGGCAGCATCACTGGTGCGTATCTCCCGGCGCGCGGCGCAATCTTTCGCAAACGATCCATCAACCGTTCGAACACGCCCTTCTCCTCGTAGTGATCGCTGTAGCTCACTCCAGTGCGCCCGGCGTGACGCCAGATCTTGGCGGCCACAAACAGGAACCGAAGCCGCGCGGTCGCCAGTGTCGCGTGTCTCAGTTCCGTGGCGTCCGCCTGCGGCTCGCGGTTGAACAGCATCAGCCAGCAGTTCAGGTTGTACGCCAGCATGGCCAGTTGGAAGTGATTGCCGTTCACATCAAAGCGGTGGGACGGATGCGCCGCCAGCCCGGCATCGTTGTTAGCCTCTTTGATCAGGTTTTCGGCGCCCCCGCGCTGGCCATAAAACCAGACCACGAAATAGATCGGATCGCTCATGTCGGTCACGAAGACCCGGTACTTGTACTGGCTGGTTTCGAACCACTGGTATTGCTCGGTTTCCTCGGCTTCCAGTTCTGCGCGTGGCTTTTGCTGGCGTAGGGCCACGAACCGATACGACTTGTTCCATCCGTCTGGCTGGTAACGGAATTCGCATTCCGCGTCGGCATCGGTTTTGGGCGAAGGCTTCCACTGGGCTTGGCGTAGTTCTTCGACCAACCGGGACGTCTTGCGTGCACAAATCACAAACCGGGAGTCAATTCCTTCATACGCCTCGACGGCTTCCCGGCAGTAAAAACCCGAATCGGCCCGGCCATAGATCTGCTTCACGCTGGGCGGCAGCGCCGCCCGGACATTCCGCAGATGATCGTGGATCTGTTTGCCGGTAGGGCGGTCGCCATTGCGCAATTCGCCCCACACGTATTCTCGCGTCTCGGCGAGGAATGTCAGAATTGGTTGATAGCTCTTCTTGCCTTTGTGCTGCGGGTTGTAGCCTTTGCGTCCGCCCATTTGTTGGCCATACAGCGTGTGCACCGTCGTGTCGGTGTCGATGGTGACGACCTCCAGTTTCACGTTGGCGGCCTCCCAGACTCGTTCGCGCATGGTCCGCATGATGACCAGCATCTGCCGGGCGACATTGCGATGCAGCGCGTTGACGAATCTCCAGAAGGTGGACTGCACCGGCAACTTGGTGACTTTGAGAATGCCCGTCAGGATGGGGTCGCGGGCGATGAAGCGCAACTGGTTCAGCCGTGCAAAGCCGATGTAGAGGCCAAGCACGATACCCAGCACGAAACGGTACAGGTCCATGGCACGGGGAATCCGGTTCGAGGTCACCGTCTGTTCCACCAGGGACTGGAATCCGAGTTTCTCCAGCATGGTGATCACCGGCAGTAGCCCGCCGTAGGGAGTCAGATTCTTGCCGTTGAAGTCATACGGCGTGCAAGCATTGATTTTATTGGGCTCCGGAGCAACATCACGTACCCCTTGCTTGGAGGGCCTTCGGCCGCTATTCTGTTCTTGTTCGTTAACCATTTGGGTGGCTTCTGAGAATCGGTCCGCGAAGCTGCGAACTCCGCGGACCTACTGTTTTAACGCAGGATTCTCAGGAGTCCCAAATGGCATCACGCCTCAGATGGGCAGTGCCGACTCAGGCTCTGTGCATAATCCAGGTAAGGGCAAGGTACCGATATAGCGCTCGGTCTAAATCGTGTCGTAGAAGTGCCAGTCCGTCATGGGTCATCACCGGCGATCCATTTGTTCGGGAGCATATGACGCATCCAAGGGTTCGAATCCATGCCAGGTACTCCGCGTTTCTGTTGGGACGTGCCGGGGACGGAAGCGCCTCTTACGGACAGGCACATGCCGTTTGGGAGTCACACCCCCTGCAAACGGCGCACTCCGGCGTAAAGGCACACGTCGTGGCGATCACATGTTCCCCGCAGGTTTTGAATTGGGACCCGCACTGACCCAAAACGTCACCGAGTTGGTTATCGCCACTCCCGCACGGGCTTACGGAGAGACCAAGATCTGACGCGGTAAACAAAATAAGGGATGAAGTGCAAGCTACGCGCTGTATGATGGAGACATGACCATGGTCGCCACGGAAACTACCGCCCGGATACTGGAAGAGAAGATCGCTTCGCGCCGCGCCCGGGTGGGAATCGTAGGACTGGGCTATGTCGGCCTGCCGCTGGCCGTGGAGTTCGCCAAGGCCGGGTTCACGGTCACCGGCATCGATCTCAACGCCGCCAAGACCGAGCGCGTGAATGCGGGCGAATCCTATGTGGGCGATATTTCGAGCGCCGCGTTATCCAGAGCTCGTCGCAGGAAGGCAAACTGCGCGCCACCACGGATTTCGGCGCGGTGCGCGACCTGGATACGATCAATATCTGCGTGCCCACGCCCCTGCGCAAGACCAAAGACCCGGACATGAGCTACATCGTGTCGTCCTGCGAGGACATCCTCAAGTATTTGCATACGCGGCATGCTGATCATCCTGGAATCGACCACCTATCCCGGAACCACCGACGAACTGCTGCTCCCCATGTTCGAAAAATCGGGCCTGCGCGTCGGCGAGGACTTTTTCCTGTGCTTCTCGCCGGAACGAGTCGATCCCGGCAATCCGAAATACCAGACGGCCAATATCCCCAAAGTGGTGGGTGGCACTACCGCGGCCTGTACGGAAATGGGGCGCCTGTTTTACGCGCAAGCGCTGGCGAGCGTCGTGCCGGTCAGTTCCACGCAGGTGGCCGAGATGGTCAAACTGCTCGAAAACACGTTCCGCATGATCAACATCGGACTGGTCAACGAGATGGCGCTCATGTGCGACCGCATGGGCATCAACGTGTGGGAGGTGATCGAGGCGGCCGCTACCAAGCCGTTTGGATTCATGCCGTTTTACCCGGGGCCCGGATTGGGCGGCCATTGTATTCCGATCGACCCGTTCTATCTCTCCTGGAAAACCAAGCAGGCGGGCATCGAAGCCCGTTTCATCGAACTTGCCGGCTATATCAACGGGCAGATGCCGCATTTCGTGGTGGATAAAATCCAAAACGCGCTCAATGACGCGGGCAAGCCGGTAAAAGGTTCGCATATCCACGTGATGGGCGTCGCCTATAAGAAGGATATCGAGGACCTGCGAGAATCCCCGGCGTTGGACGTCATGCTGCTTTTGAAGCGGCGCGGCGCCCGGCTCAGCTACAGCGATCCATATGTTCCCCAACTTCAGTTAGATGGCGTAGATTTGTGCGCCCAGCCGGAGGATCTGGCCGCGCAGGCCGATTGCACCGCGATTATCACGGACCATTCTTCGTTCGACTATTCTCAACTGGTAGCGCAAAGCCGGTTGATCGTGGACACCCGTAATGCGTTGAAAGGTGTGAAGTCCCCGCACATCGTGCGATTATAGTAACGCACGGCAAGGCGCGCGCGGAAATTGCGCATTTGGATTTCCAGTCGCCACAAATCCAGTAGGACCGTAGTAGCCAACTTGCGGCCGTTAAGACCACGGCCAGCCAAAGTGTCGACTTCTGGCAGGACGAGGAAGGCCTCAGAATTGAAAAGGAGCTCGAAAGGCAGATTCGGACCACGCCGAGGCTCTCAGTCTGCGCCATCGCAAGAATTGATCGTTCAGACCCAGAACCAACTCCGAGAGATCGAGCCGGTGTTCGCGTGCAAAGCGCTTCTCACCCAATCGATGATAAGAGTCCGCCCCCTGCCGGTGATGGGCTGTGCAGAGCGGTATGGCCGAGAAATCGGATGTTTTCTGTGACAGGCCTCTGGCACCCAGCGCGTTGGTGTGGGCGGCCTCGATCACCGTCGATCCACTCGTGCTGGAGCATATGACGCATCCCAGGGTTCGAATCCATGCCAGGTATTCCGCGCTTCTGTCGGGACCGCGCCTGGGCCGGTAGCGCTTCTTGCGGAGCGGTACATCCCGTTTGGGAGGCACACCCCGCTGCAAAGGCGCACTCCGGCGTAAAGGCACACGTCTGGCAATCACATTTTCCTCGCAGGTTTTGAATTAGGACCCGAGCGCCCGGTCAGGACCTCACTACCGCATCCTGAGCCGGGCGTTGGGTGTTATGGCAGAATCAGGCCGGACGGACCCGGCCGCCGAATTCCTCTTCGCACTGCTTCCAGAAGCTGCAATACTTCTGGCTGCAGAGGAGTGACTGCCGGTTCGGGCAATACATCCCCGAGCCCATAGCCTCCTGCACCATCGGGAACAGGACCTTGGTGGCGCGCAGATCCTGTTGGCCAACGGTGTAGCTCTGCTGTACGAGTTGGGGAGTGGCGGTCTTGACCAGTGAGTCAATCCGCACCTCCCCGCTGGCGCCGGGCGTGATTTGCCGGTAGGTGGCGAGTTGAAAGGCGTAATCGGGTGAAACGGAGGAAGGCCGGCGGGACGCGGTTTTGATGTCGATCAACCGGCCATTGATATCGAGCAGGTCCACACGTCCGCGAACGCGAACGCCGGAGATCTCGCCGTGGACGTCCATCTCGACGGCCGCGGGTTCGATCTGCGGAGCTACTTCGTCCATGTACTTCGCGACCAGCCGCTCGCCGATCCGGCGAATGTCGTGCTGGCTTTCGTCCTTGGTGAATTGGGTTTGCCCGACCTGTTCCATCCAGGCATCGCGGAAGATCATGACGATGCCCGCGGTATCCAGGTCTTCGTGGGTTTCGAGTTTCTCACGGAAGTTCAATTCGAGGGCGCGATGAACCGCAAGGCCCAGAGCCAGCGAACTGCTCTTGGTTTCCGGCAACATCAGCCCGTACTTGAACCACCAGCGGGCCTGGCAGTCGAGAAAGGTGCGGACCTGACTTGGGGAAAGGACCGTGGCGGTTTGAGCGTTGGCGACCGCAACCGGCGGGGTCAGGGGAGACCTGAGTCAGTGCCACTTCCGGCGCCACGATCAGTTCCGTGCAAGGACTCTCCGGCTCGGGTGTCAGGAGCGGAAGGTCCTGCACGCTGCGGGAAAGCTCGGCTGCACGCGATGAGCGGGGATCACATCCAATGTCAGCGTTGATCCCATGTCACACCTCGCTCGCGCATGGCCTGGATGAACATGGTGAGGCCGATAGCCCGGATATCTTCGCTGGTGAACTGCAGCGAATAGTTGCGCATCCGGGCGCGGGACTCGACGCGTTGCGCAATCTCGGCAGCCCCGCTCATGGCCAACTCCATAGCGGTTATGCCGGCCCCGGTCACCGGAACCGGCAGCAAGGTTCCGTCCGGCGCAGCCTGCAAATCCAGCGGCCGAGGCGTTCTGTTTGTGTTACCATTGCGGTGGTTCTGGGCGTCATTGTTCGGAACAATGGCCGCGGTGTCCGGTGCGTTTGGCGACTGAGCCGGATGCCGCGGTTCTTCGATCTTCCTGACGTGCCACTCGATCCAGCGCTTGTTCTCTTCGCACAGTTCGGCCTTGCAGATTTCGAAGACCTCGCGCGCGCGAATCCCGAGGTCGCGAATCTGCTTTGCCACTATCGGCGGCACGTACATCACCCGATTGTCATCGAGCGTGAACATGACCTGTTCGCCATAGCGTCCATCGACGCGTTTCCCGTCGTTCCATTGCAGCGCGATTTCGACTGGGGCATTGGTGTTGAATCGCAAAATTCCGTTCGTCATTGGTGTTCTCCTTGTTCAAATTCCGGGGGCTCCGGTCCTTCGTCCGGAGGTTCCGGCAAATCATCTTCTTCCGCCACTGCCGGATTCTCTTCTTCCTCTTCCGGCGGATCTCCGCTGAATCCGTCCTGTTCGTAGTAATCCAGATCGGAGGGAGCGTTCCACATTGACCACATCGCGTTCTCCTTTCGATTCTAAGTCCTCGCGTGCTCATGCCTATCAGCTATTATTATCTTGACGCAGCGCACGCAAGCATATAAAGAGTTGGATGAAAGATCTAGGCTGACGTGCGCTGATACGTTTGGGTAGAATATAGGCAGGGCCTAGATGAAACGCGCGCAAGAATCCCGCAGCCGTGGCATTAGCGAAAGCTAGGAGGAGAATGCGTGGCGAAGACATGACGACGAGCCCTGAGGACCGGGCAGCGTCGCAAGCGCAGTGCCAGGTCGGCGGCAAAGCGCCGCGCGCCACGCCCTCACCAAAGAACAGCGCCAGGAAATCGCCCGCAAAGCCGCGGCGGCCCGGTGGGGGAAGAAGAAGTAACGGCACCAAGCCTTGAACGACTCCTGGCGATTTTCTGTCAGCTTGGTGATCGGTGGAAAGCGGCGAGCGTCCGGTTGGAAGAAGGGGCGTGGGGGAGAAACCTTTTGAAGGTTTCGCTCCCACTGGTCCGGCCAATAAACCCGCACGCAATTCACCCGGGCGCAATCCCCCGAATACCCGGCACTCGAAATAAACTCTGTTGTAACCCGTTGTACAGGGTTAGACTGCAAGGCTCGTACTCTCACCAAAGAGCAGCGTCATGGGATCGGCCGCAAGCCGCCGCCACTTGGCAGAGGGTGACGGGCCGCATGAACTACTCACAATCATCTGTAAAAGTACAGAATGGAGAATCCTTTAAGTACTATGGGTACTGAAGCTCCAATGGTAGGTGCTAAAAAGTTGCAATCGGATGATAGATTGTCGCAACGTAGGTTCCAAATGGAAGTCTTCGTCAATACCGGACATCGGCTCGAAGTCAGTGGTCGCGCTTGGGTAAAACCGTATCCATAAATACTTCCGTTCAAAGACACAGTAGACGTGCTACCCGCGTCAATGGCAGAGTATGGCATTGGCCCGGATTTAGTACTCAAACGTTAACGGAGAGAATAACGTGCGCTTACGACTAGGTTTACTGTGCTGGTTTTTGCTCCCCCTGTCGCCGCTGGCGGCGCAACACAATGTTCTGACAATTCACAATGACCTGGGTCGCACGGGACAATATCTAACGGAAACCACTCTAACTCATTCGAACGTCAAGTCAAGCACCTTTGGCAAGCTATTTCAAATAACCTTGGACGGCGTCGTAGACGCAGAACCGCTCTATGTGGCAGATATCCCGATCCCTAACCAGGGAACCCACAACGTACTGATCGTGGCCACGGAAAACGATAGCCTATACGGGCTGGATGCGGATACCGGCACTCAATTATGGAAATCCGAGTTGCTCGGCAGCAACGAGACGCCTTCCGACGACCGCGGTTGTAGCCAGGTGACTCCGGTAATCGGCATTACCTCGACGCCCGTTATCGCGCTGAATTCCGGCGCGACTGGAGGCGCCATCTTTGCCGTGGCGATGAGCAAAGACTCATCCGGGAATTATCATCAGCGGCTGCACGAACTAAATCTGGCCACGGGAGGGCCGCTCGCTTCCCCAGTCGAAATCAAAGCCAAGTATCCAGGGACCGGAGAAGCGAGCGAAGGCGGTTACGTGCGCTTCGATCCTGCGCAATATAAAGAACGCGCGGGACTGTTGCTGCTTGGCCACGCAGTAGTCTTGTCGTGGGCGTCGCATTGCGACGATACTCCATACACCGGTTGGATCATGGCGTATCATACCAAGACCCTTAAGCAGATCAGTGTGATTAACCTGACCCCCAATAGCGGTCGCGGAGCCATCTGGGGATCCGGCGCGGGCTTGGCGGCAGATACAGACGGGAACATCTATTTTCTGGATGCTAACGGCGTTTTTGACACGACTCTTAACGTGCACGGCTTTCCCGCCAGCGGTGACTACGGCAATGCCTTCGTGAAACTCTCGACCAAAGGGCGCAAACTACGCGTGGCGGATTATTTCACGATGTACAACACGACCAGCGAATCAGACGCGGATGTTGACTTAGGATCAGGCGGCGCACTGCTTTTGCCGGACATGACTGACGCCAACGGCAAGGTGCAGCATCTTGCAATCGGAGCCGGCAAGGATGGCAACATCTACCTGGTCAATCGCGACAATATGGGCAAATTCAATCCAAATAATGACAGCGCGATTTATCAGGAACTGGACGGTGCATTACCCGGCGGTATCTGGTCTATGCCGGCTTATTACGACGGAAAAGTGTACTATGGTGCGGTGAGCGGCCCAATCCGCGCGTTCCAGTTCACCAAAGCAGTGTTATCGTCAAGTCCCGCATCATCGACCAGTGAGGTCTATCAGTATCCCGGGTCCTCGCCCAGTATCTCGGCGAATGGCCCGAACAACGGAATTCTGTGGGCAGTCGAAAGCAACGGGATCTCTATCCTACATGCCTACGCGGCCGGCAATCTGGCCCAGGAGTTGTACAATTCGAACCAGGCGGCTAACGGACGCGACAACTTCGGCAATGCCAACAAATTCATGGTGCCGACGATTGCCAATGGGAAGGTGTATGTCGGTACACCCAACGGTGTGGCGGCTTTTGGATTGTTGAGCCAGTAAATGGAGGCTCGCCTTCGCGCCTGAAGTTGGCGGTTTCGCCACCACGAAGGGCTACGATACGCCGGCCGCGGCATGATGGCATTGGCCTTCCCGGTGAAAGCGTTGGAATCGGCGTCGTAATTCAGCTTACGCACTAACTGGCAGATGATGTGCGCCATGTGTGTACCAGATCGGCCGGAGCGACTCCCACTGACACGTCCGCTGTAGCCGCCCGACTTTCAGTCGGAACCGAATACTTCCGGCTTTAGCCGGTAGTGATCAATAGCTCGCAGTTCCATTCAGCCCGGCATTGAATCGATTGGAGCGTGCGCTTGAGTGCGCGAAGATCGATCCGCGCGAACCCGTGGGATTAACATGCCAAATCATCCCCCGCAACGAAAGACGACCATCACCTATCGGCCCGATGTGGACGGCCTGCGCGCGGTTGCCGTCCTGCTCGTCGTCTTCGACCATATTAACACCCGTGTAACAGGTGGTTACGTTGGCGTGGACGTTTTCTTCGTCATCTCCGGCTATCTCATCAGCTCGGTGATCCTCTCGGAGTTGGCCTCCGGCACGTTTTCGGTAACCAACTTTTACGAGCGTCGCATCCGACGCATCTTTCCAGCGCTGCTGGTGATGCTATTGGGCTCCGCTGCGATCACTTACTTTTGTTGCGTCCCGTCCGAGACCGATGGCTTCGCACGATCGTTGCTCGCCGCCCTCTTCTCCGTCTCGAACTTCTTCTACTGGTATCAACCTGGTCTGCCACATGTGCACCAGGCTTCGTCAAACTTCATCACTTGGCACCATGCTGGTTACTTTGACGTCTCGCGCACCGGTTTGCACGCACTGGTGCACACCTGGTCGCTAGCAGTCGAAGAGCAGTTCTATATCATCTTTCCCCTGTTTCTCATGGTCGTGCGGCGCTGGTTTCCGAATCGGCTTAGGATCGCTATCTGGAGCATCACGGTCGTCAGCTTCACTCTGGCCTGCGTTTGCGTGCAACGAGATCCAACTTTTGCTTTCTACTTCGCCCCACTGCGCGCCTGGGAACTCCTACTCGGGACCGTCGTCTCGCAGCACTATGTGCCCGCCGTCAGCGGTAAGATGGGGCGAAATCTCGCCGCGTTGGCCGGGATTATGCTCATTTTGTGGCCCGCCATGCGCTACACTGCCACAACTCACTTTCCCGGTCTGGCGGCGCTGCCACCCTGCGTTGGCGCTGCACTTTTCATAGCCGCAGGCGAAACCGGCAATTCACTGGTGGGACGTCTCCTCTCATGGCGTCCCATCGTATTCATCGGGCTCATCTCTTACTCACTTTACCTGTGGCACTGGCCCATCATCACCTTTCTGGAAGAGAATTATATCCGCCTGGACTACGAGTCGCCTAAGGGATTCAAACTGGCCGTTCTGGTCGCGTCACTCATGGTCGGAACTCTCTCTTGGCTTTTCGTCGAAAGGCCTTTTCGCGTAGGCCGGTTCCGCCCTGGCCGTCGCGCCCTCTTCCTCGGCACTGGGGCTGCCGTGGCTTTTATCGGCGCCGTCGCCGTGTTCATGATCGCCTCCCAAGGCCTTCCCTCTAGGTTTCCCTCCGAAGCCTTGGAAATCGACCGCTACACAAACTATGACTTCAGGACGGCGTATCGCGCGAACGTGTGCCTCGTCGACCCGAGACACGACACCTTCGGGCAATTCAACAAGGCGACCTGTCTTTCCGAGGATCTGACAAGAAAGCACTACCTCCTGCTCGGTGACAGCCATGCCGCGCACCTTTATCCTGGCCTCCTAGCTGTCTTTCCGGAAGTGAACATCTCGCAGGCAACGACCGCCGGTTGCTTGCCTTTTTTGACCGAGCCGCCAGACAAACAAGGCTACTGTGACGGTAGCATGTGGAATTACGTCTACGGCGACTATCTGACTCACCATCACGTCGACGCGATTCTGATCGCTGGGCGCTGGCATGAAGCTGATTTTCCGGAACTCGGACGCACCATCGTTTGGATCCAGCAGCACGGCATCGAAGTCATCCTTTTCGGCCCGATACCTGAATTCGACGTCCCCCTGCCGCGGCTCCTGACCCTCTCGCTCCGCAATCGCGAGCTTGCCATGATCGATCGACATCGCAGAATCGGACCCATGCAAACAGACAGGAAGCTTTCAGAATTGGCACGTGGCCTGTGGAAGATCCGTTACATATCAGCCTACGAAAACCTGTGTGCCATGAACGTGAAGATGGAAGGTGAGGTCCCGCTCCAGACGACCTCAAGCTGCCCGGTATATGCTGCGAGCGGCGTTCCTCTACTCTTTGATTCCAATCACTTGACTGCTGATGGTTCGATCCTCTACGCCAGAACGATGAGAGCACGTAGCCAACTTCCCTAGCGATTTGGTGCAGGAGGGAAGGCCAGGTAGCAACGTGGCTGGCAACAGGAATGGACCACCGCCGCGTTCGGTCCCATGGGGCCCCTGGCCACTGACGTTAGAAAGGTACCGGTTCAAGTCCATGATATTACTCGACCGTCATACCTCAAGTGCAGACGGCCCGCGCCCGTGCCCTCAGCAAAGAGCAGCGCCAAGAGATCGCCCGCAAAGCCGTCCCACTAACGCGATCGACCTTTAGCTAACCATAGTCCGGGCTGATCCGTCTTACATTCGGGGCGTTCGTCTCTATGTTGATGTATTGCGGCCAGTGAGCGTCAGCCAGTCGAAGGCGGAGTCTCTGCGCAGCAAAGATCTGGATCGGGGCCGGTAACTCGCCGCGCATCTGAAACAGGCAACCGCCGACTACATCATCAGGCAAGGCACGCCGGCGCACAAAGCCCGACGGAAAGCGATTATTGCATTGAGCGGACTGGAGCAAACCATGGAAGAACAGCGGGACGGACGCGGGCTGCCGGCCATGGATAGCATCGTGCAAGACCTGCGCTACACCCTGCGCACGCTGCGCAAGGACAGAGGATTCGCCGCATTTGCGATTCTGATTATTGCGCTGGGGATTGGCGCAAGTTCCACCGTATTCAGCGTGCTGGACGCGCTCTTGGTGAAGCCGCTGCCGTTCAAGGATCCTGCCCGGCTGGTGTGGATCGCCAATCGGACCAAGATCGATGGCGACCTGTCGGGCGCCACCTTGCAGGTGGGGCGCTTTCTCGATTTTCGGCAGCGCAACACATCCTTCGCCGACGTCGCGGGGTACTTCGCGTTTTATGGCGTGGGTGACAGCAAACTCACCGGCAACGGCGAACCAGAGCGTTTGAGTACCGTGCCGGTATCGCAGAACTTCTTCCCGCTGCTAGGCGTCCAGCCGCTGTTGGGACGGCAATTTACCGCGGAGGAATGCAAGTGGAATGGTCCGCATGTGGTAATGCTCAGTCACGGACTGTGGCAGCGCCGCTTCGGGTCCGATCCGGACATTGTGGGTAAAACCATCCGGCTGGATGCTGCGGACACAACCGTGGTTGGGATACTCCCCGCGTCGTTTGACTTCGCGGCGATCTTTGCGCCTGGCACGCATATCGATCTGTTCGCTCCTTTTCCGCTGACCAGGGAAACGGACCGGTGGGGGAATACACTGGCGGTGGTCGGACGGCTGAAACCTGGGGCACGGATGAGCCCGGCTCAGGCGGAAGCCAATGTCTTGGGAGTGCAGATCACCAGGGAGAATCCGCACGCCAACGGACTGGATCCTACGCTGACTTTGCTGCCGGAGCACGTGAGTGGACGGACTCGGCCGGCGCTGGCGGTGCTAGCTGCGGCGGTAGGGATGGTCATGTTGATTGTGTGCGCCAACCTCTCGAATCTGTTGCTGGCGCGCGCGGCCGCACGGCAGAAGGAACTCGCCATTCGCATGGCACTCGGGGCGGGCCGGGCGCGGGTAGTTCGTCAACTGCTAACCGAAAGCCTGGTGCTGGCGGGGTCCGGTGCGATTTTGGGACTGGTGCTCGCCATTGCAGGGTCGCGCGCCGTGGCCCACTTGGACGCCTTCAACATTCCGTTGTTGAGCAGCGTGCGGGTAAACGGATTGGTGCTGGGCTTCACCGTGGTGGCGGCTCTAGCGACCGGCCTGATGTTGGGTGTTGCGCCGGCATTGCAAACCACCTTGGTTTCGCTCAGCACGGCACTTGGCCAGCGCGGAGCCGGTGGAAGCAAGGGACACATGTGGGCGCGGGCGGCGCTGGTGGTCTCCGAGATCGCCTTTGCCTGCGTGCTGCTGGTGAGCGCGGGCCTGTTCATCCGCAGCTTTGTGCGAGTGCTGGAAGTGGATCCCGGATTCCGGCCCCAGAACGCGGCGGCCTGGCGGGTCGATCCAGATCCGCAGTATAAGACCCAGGCCCAGCAGAATGCCTACTTCGACGAATTGCTGCGCAGCGTGCGAGCTATCTCCGGCGTGCAGGCCGCCGGGTTGACGGACGTTCTGCCTCTCGGCCACAACCGGGCATGGGGTGCAGGTGCCAAGGGCCAAACTTACAAGGACGACGAGTACCCTTCCGCATTTGTGCGCGTGGTCAGTGACGGCTACGTCAAGGCAATGGGCATGACTCTGAAGAAGGGCCGCGATTTTACGGAACGTGACACGGTGACCGGCGCGACACCTGTCATGATGATCAACGAGACACTGGCACGGCGCTTGTGGCCCGGCAAGGATCCCATTGGCAAGGCGATCGTTGGGGATTGCGTAAATGGCGACCGGCAGGTGGTGGGGGTCGTGGGAGACGTGCGTCACGTGGCGCTGGAGGAGAATTCGGGATCCGAAATGTACATGCCCATCCGCCAATGTCAGGACTGGGGATCGGTAGATGTGGTGGTGCGTTCCACTCTGCCGCTGCCGGTGCTATCCGAACGCGTGGAAGCGGCGTTGCGCCCGCTCATTCCGAGCTTGCAAAAGGGCGGCATGCGGCCGCTTACAGGCCTGGTCGATCACGCTGTCTCTCCGCGCCGGTTCATTGTGCTGCTGCTGACCGGTTTCGCCACGTTCGCCCTGATCCTGGTGTCGCTGGGAATCTACGGCGTAGTCTCATACTCCGTGACGCGGCGCACGCAGGAGATCGGCATCCGGATGGCGCTGGGCGCACAGGGGGCCCGCGTTGAGCGGCAGATCGTGATGGAGACGCTGGGGCGGGCAGCCATCGGGCTGGCGATCGGAACGGTGGCGGCGGCGATGGCGGCGCACGCTATCAGCGGCTTGCTGTTCGGCGTGACTTATGGGGACCCATACACTTTCGTGGCGGCAGCAGCCATCATGCTGGCGGTGGCAGGGTTGGCGGGTTACTTGCCAGCGCACCGGGCTTCTCGGATTGATCCGATGCTGGCGCTGCGCATGGAGTGAGGCAAATCACTCGCGCGCCCGCGCACACCAATCCAACAAAAGCTGCCAACGCACGGGCTCCGATCCCGGCGCCCGCGCGGCGCCTCCTCGCACATCTCAATTAAAGCGGAACGGGTTTTAGACGATGGTCGTTAAAGATCCTAACGAGCGCATTCACGTTGATCTACCTTCGTAAATCGGATCGCCCACTTTCACGCGGCATCGCGGTCAAAATGGGCGCCCGGAGTCTCTTCGCCGGTAGAGGGGGTTGTACTAGTCGGAATGGCTTGTATCGTTTTGCGCCTTGCCTGGAGATGCTCCAGCTTATCTATTGCTCGGTATAGGCTCCGTTCGAGCGAGACCTCGTGGCGGCGCACTTTAGATAGCGCATCTCCGTCCTGCACATCGACGACGAACGCTCGGCCCACGGCGCATACCGTTGGCCGGAGTTCTTCCGCTAGATTGACAGTTGAGGATTGGGTGGTTTTGGCCGGGCTTTCATCCAGCGAAATCTTCATAACGGGCTTGTGGTAAGGTTGCTCACCAAAACCCGCACCAGCGCGGACCCGATCGGCGATGATTCCGGTTTCCCATGCGCGAGCCCGATGCATGCGCCATTGCAAGCTGGCGATTTGCTCGACCAGGAAATTTTCCATCCACCCCTTCGGCTGCCAATCGTCAAACAGGTACGCGGCTAACAAGCTGAACTCAACGGGATCCTCCCAGGGCAGGACAAACAGATTTTGCGAAAGCAATCCGTGCTTGATAGCGTTCTGCGAGGAAATCGTCCTTCCCGCGGGCGTTGCTGGTCCGGTCGATCTCTTCGCATTTTTGCGGTTGGCGGCGACTTGTCTGCGACTAGCCATAGAACTACCTCTCTAAGTTAGTGAAGATTCGCCACCAAAGAATCGATGAGCCGGTTAGTTTGGAGGCGTTTTAGTAGGTCAGCTTTCGATTCGCAATCAATCCTTCTGATATCGATCTTTCCACTCCATCAATCTGGCCATCTGGGTATCAAAGAGCCGCATCATACCGTGAGCCCGCCGGATTTCCTTATCACGCTGTCTTTCACTTATGCCAGGTTTGCCCGCGGCCCTCAAAAACGACACGCCCGCCTCGTGTGTACCGTTCATTTGCACGGCTAGCATAGCTTCGACGACATTCGAAGGGGCTATCTCCCTCATGAAGGTGAGGGAATCGAATTCCAATGGCTCAACATCCAACGCGGCTTCGCCGAAACCGCGCATGGCGACAGCTTGGCTGTGAATTCGGTTAGCCAATTCAGGCGATGTCACGCCGGCTGCTTTGCAGACGCTTTCTTTGTACATCTGCTCCAGCTCTGCAATGCCGAGACTTTGCAATTCAGGTGATAACTGGCACCTGATTTTGTTGAGCATCGCCCTCAAATCGGAGGATGTATAGGCTGGTTTCTTACGCGAAGAACCGCCAGTCCGCCGCTCGCGATGTGCATCTGTCGCCGCCTGGCTGTTGGCTCTGTTCGAGGAAAAGGTTTTTGGGTTGTTCATAGTGGCTTCCTTGGGTTACGAATGGCGCTTTTGTAGGCCTTCCGAATCGCACAACTCCTGCAGAATCTTTGTGGGGCCCAGATACCCGGCTGCGGAAGATATCTTCGCTTCTATCTATTAGACGCTTTGTAATCGCCCAAGGTTTTGTAACCGCCCAAGGTTCGCGATCTCAAACGGGTTATTTTACTAAAATTGTAGTAATACATAGGGCTCTTTTTCAAAACGAACCCTAATTGCTACTAACAGTTTATTATTCAATATATTATCCTGTGGAAATACCGCCGGTTCAGTATTCAGCAGACAGATCGGCGGCATCCGGGCGGAAAGTGGCCGCATGGGGACAGAGTGTGCAGGATGGACGAGCTCAGATGCCCCCGGTTTCCTTTCACCGCGTTATCTCCGCGCCGGCACGGGGACAACGCGCAACCTTAGGTTATGCCGCCAGCGTGGCTTGGTTTTTTGCATCTAACTTAACTAAAGACAGCCAACAACTGAGATCCTTACGGCCACAGCCGCCACTATAGTTTGATGGGATTCGTGACCGGTTTATACAATTTCCTCGGGCGTCAAAGGCGTGCGAGCATGCATCGCGATATAATCAAAAGAAGTTGAATATGCTGGCAGCGGAACGGGCCGCTGCGGTTGCCATTCGATTGGGTGGCGAATCCTGCGATGTCGGGTGAAAGTACACCCGCTGAAAACTGAATAATGAATCATGCCTGAAACCGACGAAGCTCCAAGTCTAGACCTCGCGCAGGTTACGCAGTTCATCGCCAGACGGCGCTGGTGGATTCTGCTGACGGCCTGCGTAGTCGCACTAAGCACCATCGCCGTGGCGCTCGTGCTGCCCAACCGGTACACCTCCGAGGCCACGGTTCTCGTGATTCAACAGCAAGTGCCGGAGCGCTATGTCACGCCTACGACCACCACGGACGTCAGCCAGGCTCTGCAGGGTATGACGGAGGAGGTGCTGTCTCGAACTCGCTTGCTTTCCATCATCGATGCCGTCGGTCTTTACCCAAAGGAGAGGAATCGCGTGGCACCCGAGAAACTCCTCGAGCACATGCGGAGTGACATTGCGATTCTGCCCCTCGAAACTGGGTCGGAAAAACGAACGGTGAATTCGTTCAAGATTTCTTTTGTCTGCGACACACCACAGCGTGCCCAGGACGTTACCGGCAGACTAACCTCGCTCTTCATCCAGGAGAACGTCAAAATGCGAGAGCACCAAGCCACCGTGACCAGCGACTTCCTGGAGGAAGAACTGCAAACAGTCAAGAAGCAACTGGCGGATAAGGAAGAGGTAGTGCGAAACTTCAAAATGCAACACCTCGGGGATTTGCCGGAACAGGAGCAGGGGAACGTGCAGATCCTGGCAAGTCTGTCGGCCCAACTGCAAAACGCGGAGGCCTCCGTAGGCCGCGCCCAGGCACAGAAAACTTACTTGGAGTCGTTGCTTCGCGGTTACCAGGATCTTGCGGCGCATGACACGGGTACGGTGGTCGGTCCGAGCGGAGAAATTGTGGCCAATCCGCTTGATGCGCTGGAAAAAGATGTCGCTCGCCTGCAGGCCCAGAGGGATACTTTGTTGAGCAAATATACTCCCACTCACCCGGACGTGGTGGCCAAAGACGCTGAGATTGCCAAGGCGCAGGCGTTACTGGATAAGGCTAAATCCTTGCCGCGAGTTCCAGCGACTCAGAAGCCCGCCCATGCCTCCGTTATTCCCGGCAGGAAAGAGGATGCGCCTATGTCTCAGGTCAAGAGTCAATTGGAACAGAACCGGGTGGAGATGGAAAACCTGACAAAAGACTCTGAGCAGATCAAGCAAAAGATCGCGCAATATCAGGGTCGCCTCAACTCGACGCCGGTACGGGAGCAGCAGCTCGCCGGGATGCTCCGCGACTACGAACTATTGAAACTGAACTATGCGGACCTTTTGAAAAAGCAAACGGAGTCGGGTTTGGCGGTGAGTCTCGAGAAGCACCAGGAAGGCCAGCAATTCGGTGTCGTTGATTCCCCGAGCCTGCCTACCGTGCCTTCCAGCCCGAAACGCGTCAAAATCTGTCTCGGCGGCGCGGCCGTTGGCGCGGCGCTGGGATTGGCTCTCGCCTTTTTCGTCGAAACCAGACAGCGCCCATTTTATTCGGAAAAGCAACTGCGCGAATCGATTAAGGTACCGCTGGTCATCGCTTTGCCGGTGCTCCTCACGCGTGGCGAAATACGGCGAGAAGCTTGGGCAAGGAGGTTCGAGTGGGTTGCGGCATCGGTGTTAGTGTTGCTGCTCCTGGCTGCGGAGTTCTACGTTTATCGGCAGAGCTAAGAACCGGCTGCGAGTGCGGCCGATCGCCGGTTTTTATGACAAGCATCCTAATGTTCGACAAACTCACAGTCTTCGAGAGAAATCCATGATCCAGCGCCTCGGGATTGCCCAAAAAACTCAGGAAACCGGAATCGAGCCCTCACCGCAGATCGTCGGCAAGACTGGGGAAGGCATCGCGAACGCGGCTGATCTCGAACGGATCCCGTCTGTGGAAGTCCAGCTGGAACCTCTCAGCCGGATCGTCTACCACACGGATCCGCGGGGCATCGCTGCGGACCGGTTCCGGTTTCTGCGCATGCGTATGCGCGAGATTTCGAATGCTTCCAAGCTGAAAACTATCCTGGTTACCAGCGCCCTATCTCTCGACGGAAAGTCCACAGTTAGCCTGAACCTTGCCACGGCTTTGAGTGAGCAGGGACAAACTGACGTTTTGTTGCTGGAGGCCGATCTTTATCATCCGACTCTGGTTGAACGCTTGGGTCTGACGGCTGGCCCCGGACTGGCCCAATGCATCGCCAGCGGACTGGACCCGTTCTCCGTAATTCGACGCCTTTCGCCTCTGGGCTGGTATTTCCTGCCGGCGGGTAACCAGGTGGAGGACCCGAACGAATTGCTGCACGGTGACGAGTTTGCTACAATCCTGCGCACTGTCTCGCCCTGCTTCAAGTGGGTCGTAATCGATTCTCCACCGATCGTGCCTATTGCCGATTCCCTGGCACTGGCACGCCACGCGGACGCCAGTTTACTGGTAGTGCGTGCCGGCCGCACACCCAGTGAAGCTGTCACAGCAGCTTTCAATTCCCTTGGCCCGAAGCATGTCTTGGGTGTTGTCTTAAACGGCGTGGAAGGGCTCGAACGCCTTTACTCGAAGTACAACAAGTATTACGGCTCAGCGGCATCCCCTTACGGCCCGGCTCGCAAGGCTGGTGAATAGCACGGCAACCGGCGTCGGGAACCCAATACCTTTCCGAACTTCTCGGACCTCTTCCACAATTCTCGCGGCCGCTGTATGACTGCACCTCCTCTTAACCACAAGCCAATGACCTGCAACACTCAAATCGTGTTAATCACTGCGGACTTGCAATCTCGGGTGGCGATCCGCGCGGCCCTGGGCACAGAGCCCGATCTCTCTGTGATCGGGGATGCCTCGGATCACCTGGGATTGGTCGCGCTGCGACCGCAACTCCAGCCCGATATCCTGCTCGTGGACGCCGCCCTGCAGGCTCTCGTCCCAGGTGCGTGGAATCTGTGGCCGGCAGTACGCATCATCGTTCTGGCAACCATCATTGACGAGTGCCAGGTTATCCAAGCTCTTCGACTCGGAGCGCGCGGCATAGTACCAAAGGCCGCCGCGCCGGAGGAATTAGTTAAGGGCATCCGTGACGTCCAGGCGAACCAATACTGGTTAGGATCCGACAGCATCGCTATCCTGGTCCAGCGGATGCGTGAACTTCTTGAGAACCAGGTCGAGCCATCCTACCAACCGCATCGTTTGACCGCCAGAGAACACAGCATTGTGGCCATGATCGCGGCAGGCCATTCCAATAAGCAAATAGGCAGTGAACTGTCCATCAGCGAGCGCACCGTCAAACATCACCTTACCAATATTTTTGGAAAACTCGGAATTTCAAGCCGGTTGCAATTGGCCGCCTTTGCGGTCACCCACCGCCTGGCGGCCGATGCGGACAGCGCCGGCGGCGTTACAGGTTCGGATGCGGAAAGCCGCCGGACTCGGAAACCGGCCTCCGCCATCTTAGTAGGTCAGTGAGAATGCATCCATCCGTAGCTGTTGTCAGAGTAGCTCCTAGACAGCAACTGTTCGCACTATTATGCTTGCTGGGGATTGCGGCGCTCTGGGTTCCATGTAGATCACTGCTGGCATTGTGCCTCGAAGACGAACGTTATACGTATATCATCCTGGTACCTGTCATAAGCGCGGCGTTTCTGTACTTGGACAGAGAGCGAATTCTCCGCGACGCGCGCTATTGCCCGTCGGCCGGTGTGCCTCTGATGGTACTTGGATTGGCGATCGCCATCGCGAGCCAGTTCTGGCTGCCCGGGCCGGCAGACCTGACGCTCGCCGCCGGCACCCTGGTGCTGCTGTGGATTGGAGCCTTTATCTCCTGTTATGGCATGATATCGGTTCGCCGGGCCGGCTTTCCCTTGGTGTTCCTGCTTCTGACAGTTCCGATTCCCCGCGTCGTCCTCGACGGCATGGTGACGGGCTTGCAGGCGGGGTCGGCGGAAGTGTCCTTTCTTCTCTTTCGGGCCGCTCACGTTCCCGTCTTCAGACGCGGCATGGTGATGTCATTACCCGGCGTAGATATCGAGGTTGCTCCGCAATGCAGCGGTATACGATCGACGATGGCGTTGTTCATCGCCAGCGTGGTAGTCAGCCGCGTTCTATTGCGGCTGAGTTGGACCAGGGCCTTGGTCATCCTTTCAGTGGCACCCATTGCCATATTCAGAAATTCCGTACGCATTGTTTGCATCTCGCTGCTCGGGGTCTACGCGGATCGCCAATTCCTGTTCGGCCGTCTACACCGCTACGGCGGCCTTCCGTTCTCGCTGGTGGGTTTTGCTATCCTCATCCCCTTGGTTTGGCTCTTGGGGAAGTGCGAGCGGCGCCTGGGCGCCGATCGTGCTCCGCAGAAATCCGCCGCGCCCCTTCGGTAAGCCGATTCCAATGACATTCAGAGTGGGAACTCGTGATGGTACGGTAGTGATCGCCGACGAGGCCGATCTCGATGTGGTTACTGCGTACCTGGTACTCTGCGGTTATCCGCCCGTCACAATTGAGGCCGAGACCGCGCCTTCCGACGCGCCGCAGGGTGCGCCTGGCCGAGCCAAGACTGCCGGAACGTAGGTCGGCCGATTTGTTTCCGCCCGTTCTCCAGGATGTCCTCTGCTAACAGACTGCTGTTGGCGCTGGGCTTCGCGGCTCTGACCGCAACTCTGCCCGGACTCTGCCAAAGCCTCTCCGTTCCGGCCTACGTGGCCGTTCCGGGCGCATGCGTTCCCCTAACAGTTCTGTTCGCGAATGCTGACGCGCCCATCAGTGCCCTCCAGTTCGATTTATCCTTCGACGACGCGTCCCTGAACCTCTCCCCGGTGATCGGGAGCGCCGCGAGAGATTCCGGCAAATCGCTGTATCTCGGTGCGCCGGCTTCCAACCGCACCCGCTTCGCTATCTGGGAATTAAACCAGAACCAGATCCCGAGCGGCACCATTATCAACCTGTTTGTGAATATCGCGCCGGGCGCCGCCGCCGGAGTGTATCCAATTCATTTCGAATCGGCGGTCGCCGCCGATCCGGACGGCCGCCCCATCCCCGTCTCCACCTCCGACGGCATCCTCACCTTGAAAGCGTTCCCCGGTTCTCCCGTAGCTTCCCAGGCTATTCTGAACGGCGCGACTCTTCTCCCAGGTCCTGTTGCGCCAGGGGAAGTTATAACGGTCATAGGTTCCGCGATTGGCTCGTCCTCTTCACCGGGCACCCTTACCTTCAACGGCCTCGCGGCGCCCATCATTGGTAGAAGCGTCAATCAACTAAATGCGGTCG
The DNA here is from genome assembly GCA_963818855.1 of Bryobacterales bacterium. Lineage (GTDB taxonomy): Bacteria > Acidobacteriota > Terriglobia > Bryobacterales > Bryobacteraceae > Bog-159. The sequence continues at coordinate 50,139 of CAWFUH010000007.1, forward strand.
TGCCCTTCGGCGTGACGGGACGTTCCACTACCACCCTGCACGTCAATGGTGCGTCCGGTATATCCACCACTATCTCGCTGCGCGTGGCATCCGCGACCCCGGGCATCTTTACGGTGAACGGCAGCGGTGCCGGGCCAGGTGCGATCCTTAACGAGGATTTGAGCGTCAACTCACATGATAGTCCTGCGGATAGAGGCGCGCTCATCACTATGTATGCCACTGGAGTCGGACAAACGGATCCGCGCGGTACCGATGGCCTGATCTCATCCGCCATCCTGCCGAAGCCGCTACTTCCCATTACGGTTCAGATTGGGGGCGCGGACGCACAGATCGTCTACGCCGGTGCCGCGCCTGGCATGATTTCGGGCATTATCCAGGTGAACTGCCGCGTGCCCATGCAAATCACGCCCGGCGACGCGGTCCCCGCCATACTCAGCGCCGGGACTGCCACCAGCCCTTCAGTTACAGTTGCTGTCAGATAAAGCTGAACCGTCTAGGAAAAATGCTCTCTAGATTTAAGCAATATTAGTAGGGTTTAGGAAATATCCTAGAATACTAATCAGCTTCCCTGAAGATTCTAGGATAAATGAACACGACTTTTGCAGGTATTCGGCGTTCACGAGTATAGCGCCGTGGTAAGTTGCTATCGTAGCCTGAACAGGCTGCATGAAAGGGCGTGTCGCTGAAAGTGTTGTCGCGTTCAGGAATAATCACTTCTGGGATTATTCTTGCCGGCTGTTTCGTTGTTTGGGGCCAGACATCAGACCTTACAGGCACGCTCGATCAGCTCAAAGACACGCTGACTAAACTGCAGTCCGAAGTCAAGGGCCTTCAAAAAACCGTAAAACAACTCTCCCGTGAGGCGCAACGAGGCCGCGTCGCCAAGGTTTCCGCCAACCCCTCCCTTATACCTCCTGCAACCGCCCCTGAACTGCCCGATCTCGAAAAAGCCGGCAAAGCTTATCTCGAAGCTCGCCGCCTGGAAGAAACTAAGCTGTACCGGCCGGCTCTCGACTTCTACTCGCGCGCAATTTTCCTCGACCCCCATCGCGATGCATCGTTTCTGCACCGCGGATATTGTTATTACCATTTGGGAGAAAATATCGACGCGATTGCGGATTTCGTTCAGTCAGTGGGCTTACAGCCCAATAACTCGCGGGCATATCTGGCACTCGCGCGGGCCTACGCAGCCGGCGGTCAGTCTTCCCGGGCCATGCTCGACGCCAGCGATGCTATCCGGCGCGAACCCAAAAACCCGGATGCGTATCTCCTCCGCGGCCACTTGTATCAGCAGCAGGAGCAAAATCAATCCGCCATTGAAGATTACAACAGTGCCTTGTCGCTGGCTCCCGACTCCCAAACGGCGCTGCTGGGTAGAGCTGCCAGTCTGCTGCGCACAGGCAAGTTGGATCTGGCGTTGGCCGATTGCGAGAGCACGCTGCGCATCAATTCCAATTCGATCGCAGCGTATTTGTGCAGGGCGCAGTTCTACCTGCAAACAAGCTCCCCCAATCGCGCTGTCGATGAAATCAATCGCGCGATGCTGACTGCCAATGCCCTCGATCAGCCCCTGCCTTTCCTGAACGACACCTGGAAAGCCATGCGGGCCGGCCCGGCTGCGGTTATACGAGTGTCGGAACCCAACCCGCCACCGCCGCCAGCCCAGGCCGCGTCTGTACCCCCGCCCGCAAATCCGGCCCCCCCACCGCCCCAGACTCGGCCCGTCACAACCCCACCTGCTCCTTCTCAGCCGCCACTACCCCCACCTCCCGCGCCTTTGCCTAAGGCCAGTCGCTCCACATTCCGGGAAGAGAGCTCCGCCACCGCGGATGCTCGCACTTTCGACCGGCTGGGCAGATTAGAAAACAGCCGAAATAATTTCGCAAAGGCTCTCAAGCTACTAGATCGTGCAATCGCCATCGATCCTCAGCTTCCTACCTCCTATAACGCCCGTGGTTACGCGCACTTGCGTCTCCGCGATTTTGCCGCCGCTATGGCCGATTTCTCCGAGGCCATTCGGCTGCGCCTGGATTATGCCAATGCCTATCACAACCGTGCCGCGGCACGCAGGCACCTTGGTGACCGCAACGGTGCTGCCTCAGATGAGCAGAAGGCGGAAGACTTCCGGCGCTCCTCGCTGACAGGCGCACGGCTCCAATAAGCTGCGTAAGCTGAATCACTATAGTACGTATATGAGTTCTAATAAAAATCCCTATCTTACTTTGACGGCCAAATTCTCGGGGTAAATGCCGCGTAGGAAAATACTTTGCTTAGTTACTGCGTAATCAGTTATGATTTGCCGCAAGGGAGACATCGTGACTATTCCGCAGTGTTTGTTGTTGTTAGTGTTGTCGGGCTCGGCATCAGTTCTGCAAGCGCAGAGGGAGACTATTAGAGAGTTTAATCTAACAAACGGATGCTGTCCGAACGGGATCGCCAGTGGGCCAGACGGCGCGCTCTGGTTCACCGCGGGCTTCGTCATCGGACGCATGACCACCTCCGGCGGCCTTCCTTCTACTTACTCCACGCCGTTTCCACCCCAGGGACCGATTACTGCCGGCCCGGACGGCGCACTGTGGTTTACTGGGTCTGCCGGCTCGGTTGGCTGGATCGGTCGCATCAGTACAACGGGACAGATATCCCAATATCCGACGCCCACCGCCGCCAGTTTTCCGCAGGCCATCACCGCCGGGCCGGATGGTGCCCTGTGGTTTACCGAGAGCGGTGCAAATAACATCGGCCGCATCACTACCGCTGGGGTCATCCAGGAGTTTCCGATTCCTACTCCTGCCAGTTTTCCGATCGGCATCGCGTCCGGGTCAGACGGTGCTCTCTGGTTTACAGAGAGCGTCGCTAACCAAATCGGCCGTATTACGATCTCCGGTAGTATCCAGCAGTTTCCCCTCGCTGGTAGTGGTTTGGCCTCCCCGAATTGGATCACATCTGGCCCTGACGGAGCCTTGTGGTTTACCGAATTATCGCTCCCGGGAGCTATGATCGGCCGCATCACGACTTCCGGCGCTGTCACTAAGTATGTGTTGTCTCCCAACGGGGCTACCGGTCAGATTACCGCAGGACCGGATGGAGCTCTGTGGTTTACAGGAGGCGTCTTCAATTCCGTCGGCCGAATCACTACATCCGGTGTCGTCACCGAGTACTCGTTGCTGACCCCTAGTAGTTTTCCGACCGGAATCACGGTGGGCCCCGACGGCGCCCTATGGCTGGTGGAGAACGATGCCAGTAAGATCGCCCGCGCCACAGTCTGCGGCATCGGGGTAAATCTAAGTATCACGGGCGACGCGCTCACCATCAACTTTGATGCGAGCATCACCGCGGCCGCGACTTGGCGCGCCTGGCTGGTGAATGGGAACAGCGTCCGCACGCTATTCGAGAAATCCGTAGAGCCGTTGGTGCCGCCTCGTGCCGTTACGATTACGGTGCAACCCTTCTCTAGCCAGCAGAACGTAGAAGTGTTCTCGGAGTTATCAGGCAGTAGCGGCGTTTTCTGCTCGGACGGCCAGATCCTGGAAGCGCTGAGCCCCCAGTAGGACAGGCGCTGGACTTTAGGCAGAGCGGTAGGTGGCGCGGAGCTTTTGCCTCGCCAAGCGCGCTCAGGGCGCTCATGAACATCAGATGATCGATCGGCTCATTAAGCTGGCCTGCGTCGCGGTTTTGTGCGTCACTCTCAGCCTGGGTCTGTGGCCCTTTCACGTCCCGCGAAACGATGTCTCCTGGCTTAGCCGCAGGAACGGACTCTACTTCGGCAGATACAGCACCGCTTTCAGTTCCCCGTCTTTCCGCACCACGCCACTTGATTCCCCGCTGTCCGCAAGCTTAGAAATCTGGCTGCAACCTCGCCGTATTTGGGACTTCAGCACCTTCCTGGCGTTCTACGATCCCCGAAGCCCTGTGCGCTTCTCGGTGGGACAGGCGCAAAAGGGCGTCCGCCTGCAATGTACCATTCAGGCCGGACGCGCTCGGGCGGAAGTTGAGCGCCTATTAGTGGCACCTGCCTTTCGCGAAGACGGTCCGTCATTCATTACCATTACATCGGGCACGCAAGGAATCACGGTGTACCTCGACGGGCTCAAGGCCAAAATGGCGCCGGAATTTCGGCTGCCGCCACAGGCCTTCGATGGCCAACTCATCCTGGGTGACTCACCCGAGCAGGGAGACAGTTGGACAGGCGACTTGCTGGGCGTGTCCATCTACCGTCGCGAGCTGAACTCTGCCCAGGTGATTAAACACTTCGAAACCTGGACCCGCCAGGGACGGCCTCAAATCGCCCAAGACGACGACAACGAAGCGCTCTACCTGTTCGATCACCCAACTGGAAACATCATCCATAGCAGTTCCGGTCCCGACTTGTATGTTCCGGAAAAGTATACTGTTCTTGGACACCTCCTGCTGGAGAGCCCCTGGAGCGAATTCAGAAGGGGCAACGATTATTGGGGGGCCGTCGCTAAGAACGTCGTAGGTTTTGTGCCGCTCGGCTGTTGCTTCTATGCCTATTTCTCGTTTGTACGGCAATCCAAACGAGCGGCTCTTAAGACGGTCATTCTCGGGTTGGGGGTCAGTCTCACAATTGAGTTACTGCAATGGCTTCTTCCGATGCGTGACTCCGGCATGACAGACCTCGTAACCAACACCCTCGGAACCGGCCTTGGCACCTGGCTATGGCATGTCGGGGTGGCGCAAGCCAAGCCGCTCCAGCCATAATTCAGAACCTCTGGAACAGGTTTGCCTTATGTATCCTGCACCGCGATACGCTTAGAGCGATCGCCGCAGGGCATAACGGCGCACCACGAAGAGGATTCCAAGAACCGTGCACAGGTCAAAGCCCAACATTAGGGGAGCAGCGGGTTCCGCTGTAGATACGGATGATTGCACCACCAGGAACTCCGTCCCGGAAGAACCTGTGGGCGTGTAAACTTGAAAATTGCTGTACGATTTGTTGAGCGCCCCGTTTAGGTAGGACTCTGCGGCCTTCCAATCGGTTTTGTTGGAGAGCTCGAGCGCGGTTAGCGCCAGCGGATCGAAAATCCCCCAAATAGCATAAGAAAGCTCGCCTTCCTCCGTTTTGTTGCCGGCAGCGTATGCTGCTAGCAGCTCACTGCCGAGATAAGCAGCTTCTTCGTATCCCTTGAGTCCGGCACTGAAGTCGTACTGCGCGTGCGACAGATTCGATGACTTCGAGACATTGGCAGTCCACTTGCTGCCTGGCCGCGAAAAATCGATATAGTCGTCCGAGATGACTAGCGTCGAAACGCCATTAATCGAGGCGACATACGGCCCTACGGACGCAAAGTCCATAGTGCTGTTTCCCATGCTCGAAAGCGCGACGGACGCCGTTTGCGCGGAAGAGAGTCCGCAACACACCAGTACCGCCAAACTCAAGTAGACTGCCCCACGCATCCCGCTTTTCATCCCACCCTCCGTAAAAGCGCTTGATCCTGGCAGCAACTATATACACTGCCCCAGTTATCTACTTTCTGAGTCTGATGCGCTTTTAGACTTTAGTCAACTGTACAAAAGGGCAATCCGAAAGATTTCAGCGATAAAGTCTTTCAGATCAAACAGTTTCTGAAAAAGTACTAGAAGTAATAAATTCTGGGAGATATTCAAACCTGAACACGGCGCCGCCGCAAGACGAACACAATTGCAAGCACCGAGAGAAGATCGGCACCCAGAATGGCAAAAGCGGCCGGTTCCGGCGCGGAGATCGCCGGCCCATTCACCACCAGGAATTCCTGGGAGGCGGTCAACGGGGACGGAGTGAAGACTTCCACATTGGTGCCGACATAGCCGCCTTTTACTGCATTGAATGCAGCCGTGATGTCAGCCGTGGCGCCCCCACTGGGGTCGGTGGTAGCGCCATCGAAAATATCCCAGATCGCAAATGAATAATTGATCTGTGCCGTTGGGTTGGTTACATTGCCGCTCGCGAGCAGAGCATTCGCCAGCCACGCCACCGCGTTGTAATCCTGCTGGGTTGTCGTGTGGCCCACCGTCGCGTTGTAATATGCCGCGGAGTTGAACTTCTCGCTCCCGTTCAAGCTTCCGGCATTCGTAGCGGTCGCCGACCACGGCGAGTCAAGAAATGACTCGGTCGAAAAATCATCGCAAATGATGTACCCGGAATATATCTGGTTCGTGCCCTGGCTGATCGTTCCCTGATAAGGGCCAACATATGCCCCGTCTGCGTTGGCGCCATCGCCCACGCCCGTCAGGTCCATGGTGTATTGCGCGAACCCTGCTGAAACAAATAGTAGAAATGCGGCGATGCCTGAAAAACAAATCCGTTTGACCATTGTATCCTTCTCCTCGTACCCTTTCAAGAGAACCCAGCGATCCGATTCTGACCAACTGTTATACGTATGAAGCCCAAGTCCTGCAAGCAATTAGGACGGATCACCGCACGATCAAATTATGCTATGCCGGGGGCGAACGGTCAATGGACTAAAGGGCAACCCAGTTCCATTGGACAACACAATCTTCCAGTACTTTTCATTACTAGGCCCAGCGTTATTCGTCGATTGCTGCTATCTTAAAGGGTAGGGATTTCATAGAAAGAAGAAAGAGATCTTCACTTCTAGCAGCTTCCTTCATGGAACTTAAGTATCTCAAAATAAATGGATTGTGGATTGTACCGGGCGTGGTCGTGCTCCTCCTGGCAGGCTGCTCTCACGACCCCGAAAAAGAGAAGCGCGCGTACCTGGCGAGCGGTGATAATTACTACCAGCGCGGCAAGTACCAACAAGCCGTGATTCAATTCCGGAATGCTCTCCAGATCGATCCCAGGTTTACCGAAGCCCACTGGCACCTGGCCCGCACCTATCTCAACTTGCGGAACGCCGACGCTGCTTACAGAGAATTGGCCAATACCGTAAGCCTGGAGCCAAAAAACGCCGACGCCCAATTGGAGCTGGCAGCTTTGGCTCTGGCGCGACGCCAATTCGATGAGGCCCAGGCGGCCATCGAGGAGGCCCTCCAACAGGCGCCGAACAGCTCCCGCGCCCACTCCATTCTGGGCGAGAAGTATATTCTGACCCACGAGCCGCAGAAGGCCGTTCAGGAACTCCAGAAAGCCGCTAATGCCGATCCGCACCGCGTCGAAGCCTATGGCGCCCTGGGTGCGGCTTATCTGGCTGCTGGACAGGCGGCCGAAGGCGAAGCCGCCTACAAGAAGGGCGTCGATGTGAACCCCCGGTCCGTCCAGGCGCATATATCCTTGGCCCAATTCTGGTTCTCCCAAGGCCACATGGCTGAGGCCGAGTCGGAACTGCGTACGGCGGCGGGTTTGGACCCCCACGCGGTGCTCCCCCGTCTCTTCCTGGGCCGCATATTCCTGGCAACGAATCGGCCCAACGATGCTGAAAGCCTCTACGTCAGCCTGAAAAAAATTGCACCCGATGATCCGCTTGCCTACCAGGCGCTCGGTTTGTTCTACTCGTCCTCGGGTCAGAAGGAAAAAGCCGCGGCCGAACTGCAGTCGGTTCTAAAATTGAAGCCGAAGGATGCTGCGGTCAAAGCAAACCTGGTCGAGATTTTGATCGACCTGCAACGCACAAAAGAAGCTCAAGCACTCAATGAGGAACTCCTGGCCCGGGATCCGAACGATCCGCGCGCGCTCTTATCCAACGCCCGGATGCTGACTTCCAATGGCAAGTACCAGGAAGCCACCACGGTCCTGGAGACTGCCATTCGATCCGACCCGAACTGCGCACGCTGCTATTACCTGCTGGGTACCGTTCAGGCAACCCTGGGCCAGAACGATGTGGCTAAAGGGTCCCTGGCGCGTGCTCGGGAGCTGTCTCCGCAAATTCCGGGTACGTCAGCGGCATTGGCCAATCTCGACGTGCGCAGCGGCAATTATGATGAAGCCCTGCAGTTGGCCGGCACCGCCCTCAAAGCGAATCCCGAGTTGGTGTCCGCCTACGTGACCCAGGCGCGTGCCTTGATTTCGAAGGGAGACTTCCGGAGCGCCGAAGGGAAGGTGGAAGAGGCTCTCAAACGCGATGACGCGGACCTTCCCGCCGTGGCGACGCTGATGAATCTCTACATGCGCCAGGGAAAAACTCGGGCCCTGGTGCCGCGACTCTCCAAAATCTCGGAACAGAATCCGCAAGACTCTGGACTGCACGTGTTGTTGGGCTTGGCCTACTTCGAGCTGAAGGAACTCGAACAATCCGAGGCTCAGGTAAAGCAGGCCCTGGCGCTCGATGCAAAGGCAAAGGATGCCTACAGCCTGCTAGCCGATATCGATCTGGCCCGCGGTGCCACCGGTCAAGCCAAGACGCACTTCCGCACGGCCATTGACGCCAACCCGGGCAATGTGGCGAATTACCTGGCTCTCGACGGCCTTTACGAGAAGGAGGGCAACTGGGAAGAAGCCAAGAAGTTGTGCGAAAAAGCGCGCCAGGCGGACCCCGCCTCCCCGTTGGTCGCCAACCGGCTGGCCACCTTGTACCTTGATCACGGCGGCGACATTAATGTCGCGGTCTCGCTGGCCCAGATGGCCAAACAAAAGTTTCCCGATTCCCCGGTAGCCACCGACACGCTGGGTTGGGCTTACTACAAACTGGGATCCACTAAAGCCGCTCTGGCGCAGTTGACCGAATCCGTTAAGATCGTTCCCCGCAACCCCGCCTTTCAATATCACCTCGGGATGGCGTACATGGCGGATGGCCGTCCCGATCTGGCGCGCCGGTCTTTCGAGATAGCGCTCGCAGGTAATCCCCAGTTTCCGGATGCCGACAGCGCCCGGGCAGCCTTGCAGCAGGTCTCCAAACTCCCGCGCTCCCCCGGCCAAAAATAACGCAAAACATCGCGGGGCAGGCGCCCGGCCTGCAGCGGCCTCGCAGGCCCCGGCCAAAGAGCTTTAGCCTCAAGGCTGATCGGGTTTACGCCATGCTAAGATAGGCCGCGGGATGTTTAGTCGTCAGTACAGAAAGGTCAAAGTAATCTTTGCCTTGAGCGACCTGCTGCTCACCTCCCTGGCCTTCATCGCCGCCTATCAGACGCGTCTCCTGTTGAATTTCAAAGGCCTCTTTTACTGGGTCTTCCACATCGATTTCCTCCGCGCGGCCCTGTTATTGATTCTTTCGTCGATATGCTGGGTGGCCTTCGGTTACTGGCTGAATGCTTACGAAAAACTGGATTCCGCGCACACCCGGACCGTACTGCGCGACGCCTTCCGCCAGTGCGCCTTGGGTGCCATGGCCCTGGTCATCATCGAATTCCTGATGCGCCTGGACCTCAGCCGCTTTTTCGTCCTGATCTTTGCCACCTATGCCTGGCTGTTCCTGTGTCTGTTCCGGATCAATGCCGCACGCGTGATCGGAGCGTTGCGCACGGAATTCGGAAAAGCGCATTTCATCCTGGTGGTCGGCTCCGGCGAGCACGCCTGCCGCCTGGGAGAAGCCCTTGAAAAGTCATCAGATTATGGCATCCGCCTGCTGGGTTTCCTGGATGAACTCCCCGGCCAGGTCCACCTGTCCCGCACCTACGAACGGCATCCGTATTCCCGCCTGCCCGCCCTGCTCCGCCAGCGCGTCGTGGATGAGGTTATCTTCGCCGTAGACAGCAATAAGCTAAGCCAGTTGGAGGACATCTTCCTGCTTTGCGATGAGCAGGGCGTCCGCACCCGCGTGGTCCTCAACTTCTTCCCCCACGTGAACAGTAAGGTCTACCTGGACCAGTTGGATGCTTTGCCCCTGCTGACCTTCTCGGCCGCTCCCCACGACGAAATCCGCCTGCTGGCCAAACGCGCCATCGATGTCGTCCTCGCGGCCGCCGCTCTGGTTCTTTTGTTTCCCTTCATGGCCGTGATCGCCCTCATCATCCGGTTGACTTCCCCCGGTCCGGTCATTTTCCGGCACCATCGATGTGGGCTGAACGGCCGCCGCTTTACGTTCTACAAGTTTCGCTCCATGTGTGTGGGCGCCGAAGAGATGAAGCCGGCGCTCATGCACCTGAATCAGAAGTCCACCGCCTTCAAAATTGCCAACGATCCGCGCTTAACTGCGGTGGGGCGTTTCCTGCGCAAATTCTCCATCGATGAATGGCCCCAGTTATGGAACGTGCTCCGCGGCGACATGTCGTTGGTGGGACCGCGCCCAGCTGTGCCGGAGGAGGTCGAGCTATATCAGGCATGGCAGCGCCGGCGCCTGCGCATCCGCCCCGGACTCACCTGCCTCTGGGCGCTATCCGGACGCGATCAACTGGACTTCGACACGTGGATGAAGCTGGATATGCAGTACATCGACAACTGGTCGTTGTCCCTGGACTGGAAAATCCTGTTGCGCACCGTCCCCCGCGTCCTGACCGGCCGCGGCGCCCATTGATCTTCGCCGCCGGCCGGCTGCCAGTTATGCCAACCTAGTCTTAATGGATCAACTGGCAGGCTATCGCGCCTGGCCCAAGGCCGAATTACATCTCCATCTCGAAGGATCCGTCGAAGCCGAAACCATGCGGCATCTCGATCCCGGCCTCTCTCCCGAAGCCGTGCGCGCCCTTTATCGCTTTACTGGCTTTCAGGGATTTATCCAAACGTACAAATCCGTTGTGGAGCGGCTCCGCAGCCCCGCGGACTATGCGTACATCACGCGGGCGCTACTGGCGCGCTTGGCCGCCGAGCAAGTCCGGTATGCCGAAATTACCCTTTCCGCCGGCGTAGTTCTTTGGAAAGGTCAGGAGTTCGCGCCTGTTTACGCCGCCGTGCGTCAGGCCGCGGCGGATTCGCCGGTCGAAGTGCATTGGATACTCGATGCCATCCGCCACTTTGGCGTGCAGCATGCCATGCAAGTGGCGGAACTGGCGGCCGAGCGCGTAAACGATGGCGTGGTCGCCTTCGGCATCGGCGGCGACGAAGAGCGTGGACCGGCGGCATGGTTCGGCGATGTCTTCGGCTTCGCGAAAGCTGCCGGCCTCCGCCTCACGCCGCATGCGGGAGAGACGGTCGGCCCCGAATCGGTCTGGGCCGCGCTCGAGATCGGCGCGGACCGCATCGGGCATGGTATCCGCGCAATTGAAGATCCGGCACTGATGCGCCATTTGCGCGATCGGGCTATTCCGCTCGAAGTCTCGATCTCGAGCAACGTGCTCACGGGCGCCGTGGCATCGCTCGATGCGCATCCGGTGCGCCGCCTCTACGACGCGGGCGTGCCCATTACGCTGAACACGGACGACCCCGCCATCTTCGCCACCACCCTATCCGGTGAGTATGAGTTGGCCGCGCGGCACTTCGGTTTTTCCGAAGCGGAGCTGCGCGGAATCGCAAAGAACGGCTTCCGCTACGCCTTCCATTGGCGCGGAAACTAGCCGGCGTACTTACCGCGCAGCTACCAGCGGCAGCACCACCCGATCCAGTTCATCGTCGTCAAACTTGCTCAGGTGCACATTCTTGTGCAGCGTCCAATGCTCAACGTGTTCGAGCGACGCGCCCGGCTTCAAATGCTGCAGCGGGCCGAGCGTTTCCATTTCCAGAAAATCGGCGTTGGTGAAGGTTTCGTATGAGCAGCCAAAATCCGGATATCCTTTCGGCGAATCCTGCGCATCGTAGCGCTTGATGAACATCTGCCCGCCCACCGCATAAGCCGCCCACGTTTTCTGGTTGAAGCTGCCCAGCTTCGTTGGTTCGGCGTTATTGGGCTCCTGGTGCAGCAGAAGATATTTGCGCGTGAACCGCCAGCGGTGGTCGGATAGGTTGCTGAAGGCCCACATCACCAGCGGGTTGGTAGGGTAGAGCACCTCGGGATGCTTACCGCGCGGCGGAAAGCCGTGAATGCCTACGCCGCCCTGGGTCATCATGGTGAGTGCCCAAGGCGCCAGATCCAGAGGATGGTTGCCGGCGTTTTTGATGCGATGCAGCACCTCTACGCTGGCGCCCTGCGGCGACAGTTTCACCACGATCTGTTTTTCCAGACCGGTAAGCGGCTCCAATGGCTCGGTGGCTTCCAACACGCCGCCGTTAACCACGACGCGTACCGGCCCGTTGTCCGGAGCGTAGGTGCGGACCGCGTCTTCCGGAGCCGCCCAGATGCGATGTCCACCCCGCAAGACCCAGGCGGGTTCGCCCGATTTGCCCAGACTTTCGGCAAATTCCTTGAAGACGTTCTGGCCGCCCACAAACGCATAGCGCATAATGCGGGGGCCGATATCGCTGGTTACAATTAACTCGACCTCTCCGTTCGTGATGCGATAGCTGTTGGGCCAGCCCTTATAGTTTGTCTTCTCGATCTTCACGGCGGCCGTCGCGCTCATCGTCAGTACCAGCAGATATCCGGTAACTCTTAGCATAGCCCGTCTATTATCGCGCGGTTCGGGTAGCACATGGAGGGCGGGCTTTAGCCGGCGCGGGGCTTTAGCCCCGCTCTTAAGCCGCCCGTTTCACCACAGTCAGAGTAATCCGCGAGGGGTGCGCCGTGGAATGATGTACGGCATTGTGCGCCACCACACCCTTTACCTCGTCATACGTATTGCCGCCCGTATTGAAATTCCGATCGAAGCGCGGAAAGTTACTGCTGGAAACCTCGATTCGAATCCGATGCCCAGCCGGGAAGTAGTTACTCGTATTCATCGGTGCGAGCGTCACCTGGTACACTTTGTCCGGCTCCATCCACACTGGCGGCTTGTCATACCCTTCGCGATAGCGTAGCCGCTGGATCGTCTCGTCCAGGTTGTAAGCTGTACCATCCGGATAAACGTCAATTACCTTGACGGTGAAATCCGTGTCCTTTGCGTCCGACGATACGAACAGAGTCGCTTCTATCGGCCCACTGACTTCCACTCCTTCCTTAAGCGGTTCGGACGAATACACCAGAATATCCGCGCGGGCTTCCATCCTGCGCTGATCGAAGGCGCCACCCGTCACCGCATTGCCCGTGCAGCACACGTTGCCGCCGTAAGATGGCACCGGGTTCATGGGATCGTACACAAACGCGTCGGCCGAATCCGCGCCCGGCGCCGCGGCGGTCAGCTCACCGTCGCCATATAAGCTGTTCGCCTTTCCCCCGCTTGCCAGATACAACGTCATCGGCTGCGCACCGGCCGGCGGCCACGTATCCGCCGTCTGCCATTTGTTCAATCCCATGGTGAAATAGCGCACGCGCGGCGTCTTCTCCAGAATGTGATTGTCTTCGCCCTTTAAGAAATGATCGAACCACCCATAAGTAAGAGCATCGTAGTCCAGCCGGGCGTCCCCCATCTCCCGCTCGCCGACCACGGTATGCTCGGTGGCCCGCTTGTACCCGCAGTGCAGCGTCGGCGCGATCACCGCATACTGTTCATTGGCGACTTCCGGCTTGGCCGTTTTGCGCACGAAGTTATAAGCCGCCAGGTTCGGACCTACTGACACGTCATACCATGACATGAACCAGAATCCCGGCACGTTAATGGTCTTATCGTCGTGCCACAACCCGCCGCGATACCACGCCGGATCGTTCGGCGCCCGCTTGATCATGGCGCCGCCGGTCGAAACCTCCTCCCGGTCGGCAAAAATCCCGTGCGGTCCGTCTACTGATTTAATAATGTCCATCTCCGGCAAGTGTGCGAGCGCCTTCGACCAATCCACCGGAGGCAACTGTTGGGATAAGTCGAACGCCTTCGACTCGCGCACCAGGTCCTCCGTAGATGTGTTGTCAGGGAACATCGGCCGTACCGTGTTCTGCTCCCCGTACAGCCAGCTAATGAACAGCATCTGTACCGCACCGCCGCGGAACCAGTTGCCCTGTTCGTAGTACGGCCCGACCCGCCCCACGCCCGCTCCGAACCCTTGTGGGATCATGGCCGCAAACGCCGGGTTCCCCTGCGCGGCCACGCCTAACTGCCATTCCGCCGTCGATGAGCACCCGATCGTGCCCACCTTACCGTTGGACCATGGCTGCGATGACATCCAGGTAATGGCGTCATCCCCATCGGTCAGCGGCGGGCCCAGAATGTCGTATTTGCCTTCCGAATAGAAGTGCCCGCGCTCATTCATTTCCACGAATGCGTAACCGTGTTTGACCGCCTCGATCGGCGTCTTCATATCCGCCGGCACGCCGTTCTTCACGTCCCAATAGTTGAAGTTATAAGGCGTGCGCACAAAAATAATCGGATACTTCTTCGCGGTATCCTTCGGCCTGTAGATATCCGCTGCCATGCGCTTGCCATCGCGCATCGGCACCATCACTTTGCGCTCCACTATGGCCAACGATTCGAGCTCCTCCTCCAGTTCTTTTCGCGCCTCAGCCAGTTGCGCCGCCGATTGTGGCGGCTGAGCGGCAGCCGGGCGAGTCCCGCATGCTCCCCAACTCGCGGCCAGAATGATCAGTCGTCCCAGGAATCGGAAATTTCGCATCATGAACACGAAATTATAACGCGCCTGTACTCTATTTGGAGGCCGGGTGGCGCACGCTTTAGCGTGCAGCGGCGAACTTCAGTTCGCCATCCCCGGCTTTACTTCTTTGCCAAAGCCGCGCCGGCGGGAGAGGCGTCCATGTAATGCTCCATCTCCTCGCGAGCCTGCAGTTCATTTCCTAACATGTGGTAAACATCCGCTAGGATCCGGTGCGCTTCGGGAATCTGGCGCGCGGCAAACATCAGATGCGGCACTGCCGCGGCTCGTGCTTCGGGCCGGTTAGCCAATAAGCAACCGAGCAGCAGTTGCGACGTCGCGTTTACCCCATCCAAATCCACTGCGCGGCGCGCCGCGATCTCTGCTTCCCGCGTCTGTTTTTCGTCGGCCAGCACCCACGCCAGATCGGAGTAATATATTCCCGTCGCGGGATCCAGTTGGATTGCTTTGCGCAACTCGCCTTCCGCACTGTCCAAACGCTTCAGCCGGGCATATTGCGCGCCCAGGTTGCCGTGTGCCGAAGGGTAGAGCGGGTCCAGCGCGACGGCCTTTTCCAGTTCGGCGGCCGCCCGCTGATAGTCGCGCGCCTCAGAGTACTTCTGCGCCCGCAGGCAGGCCTTGAATGCCGCCGGTTTTGGTTTGTGAAGCAAGGTCGCTAACGACACGCTCTGCCCCGTATTGCGTGTGCTATCGGATACCGGCATCTCGACTGAGACATGCGTTCCCGCGTGAGTTACTTCGACGCTTTGCGACACGATCTGGTGACCGAACGAATCCAGCACCTGCAGAGTATAGGTGCCGGGTGTAATTTGCGCCATGCGGAACTCGCCGGCGCCCGTTATTTCGGCAATAATGTCACCCGACGTCGGGTAGGGCCCCTTTAAGTGCACCGAAATATGGCTCAGTTCGGCGCTATTGATGGAATCGATTCGGCCGTCCAGGACTGTTTGCGCCTGGGCCGCAGTCATAGCGATAAATAGACATACAATCGTGTCCCTCATACTCAGGCTCCTTTTCGCAGACCCGTTGCACTAATAAGCCGGAAAATCATAAATGACTGCGACAAAATGGGAGCACTAATTCCAGATAACTCAGCGGCAACCATAGCAATTGCCGGCCCGTTGAGATATTTTCATTAGAAGACGGGTTAACTTAGATACAACAATGTGGGAGCTCCCGCAATGCTATTGCGGACGACATTTCTGCGGGCAAATGGAATACAGGAAGGCAGGACTTAGCAGAACTGGTGGTGCGTCACTCTACTCATTCCAATAAAATGCCGGGCCAGGGTGCCCCGCCAACAGCGGCGAGGCGCCCTTCCGGCCGGTCAAGCGGCGGCTCTAGACTCGCCGCCCGACGTGCATCACCAGGCTTACCAGGAAGAAAATCAGGAATAACACGAAGATGATCTTGGCGACTCCGGCGAACGCTACTGCGATTCCCCCAAACCCCAAGAGTGCCGCCACGAGGGCGATCACCAGAAACACAAGAGCGTAATAAAGCATGTCAGTCTCCTATCCCCGCTCAACTAAGCAAGCGGCAAACACAATTTAAAGTTGACGCGCACGGCCTGACGATGTCACGCCATGTACGATCGCCGATAAGACGGCAATCTGGATACCTAAAGCTGCGGCGAAGCTCGTTACCACCGCGGCTCCGATGAGTAGTAGTTCCACACCGTGGAGAGGAGCAATCGCCTACCCGATGTATTGCTCCGCACAAATGCCCGTCATCCTTGCCCCGCATCGTTGCCTGCCATCCTCTTCAACGGAACTGCCTCTTGTAAAACAGGTTAATGCTGAAGATGCCGTTCTGATCGCGTACCGCCTGGGCCGACCAGCGCCTATTGAAAGCCCACTGCGCGCTGATCAGTGTCGAATTCGGATTGTCCAGCGCCGAGATATAGGTGAACGTTATGTTGCTCGAGACCTGCTGTTGTAGCGTAACTTGCGCTGTAGGCAGCGTCGAAGAGCCCGCCACCGTCGGGCTGATCTGCAATTGCGTGATGCCGAAAACGCGCTGCAGACGGCTGGCGACAGGATCGGCGATGGCTTGGCCCAGGATCGCGGACTCACCCCGCTGCTCAAACGTTTGCGGCGGTGGGGTAGGCTCATTAGCCAGGATATTTGGGTTCGTCGTCGGGGTAGTGCCAGTCGAGAGAAGTGCGGCAATCTCTTCAAATTCGAGCGGCGGATCGGATGTATAGGTCAACTTCATATTGTCGACGGGGCCGGTCACATTCAACACTACGTCCACGCCCTGTGTCTGTGTTTCCAGGCTTACGTTCAGGATCGGTTCGATGCGGACCGGATTGAAGAACGAGATCGATCCGCTATTCACGGTATAAGTGGAGCCGAAGAACACGAGTTGGCCGCCGGTCAGATTCACACGTCCAAGCACGGATGGCAGCGAGGCCGTTCCGCGAACTTGGAGATTGGCGTCGGTTTGCAGGTTCTCCGCCAGAGATGCCTGCACGCGCATGGCGGATGAAGTGACTACGCGTACGTCCAGCTTCATGTTGTCTAGTAGCGGCTGCGGGCTGGCGGAACTCTCCACTGACGGCACGGCCCTGGTAAGTATCGAGCCGAGGTCGCTGTGCGGCGCATAGTTCAGCTGCGTAAGAGTTACCCTGCCGGTGAGGGTGCTGCTTGCCATCGTGCCCGCACCTTGCAACTGCGCATTGCCGACCATGCTAACGCCCTCCTGCACGGGCACCCGGATATTGGCAGCATCGGCCTTGAGGGCAAAGCGGAATCCGCCGCCAATGCCGGCGAATCCATTGAGCACGACCTTGCCACCGCCCGCTTCGGCAGTCAGATTCTGTATGGACGCGCGATTACCCGCCAGAGTCACTAAACCGTTGGCGTTGGAAAGCCCGAAAGGCATACCGGAGTAGTTCACCGCGGCTTTGTTCAACTGCAGGCTGCCAGTAGCTTGCGGATCAGAAATACCACCGCGGATTTCGGCAGCGAGCTTGACCGTTCCCGACGAGACAATGTCGCGGCTGAAGTTCTGGAGTATACCTAGATCGACACCGGCATTTACAGAGACATTCATCGCCTGGGTTTGTACCGCAACCGTACCCGAAGCTTGAATATCGGTCTGCGGCCCCGTCAGATGGAAGCTATCCACCCGGACTAAACCGTGGTCGAGCGTCATCTGGACCTGCCCCTGATTCTGTACCGTAATTGACTTTCGCGCGCCGGCCTGGGGGAGCGTCTGCACCTGCAATTGCGCGATCTGCAGCGATCCGCGTAGCTGATCGGTCTCGATGAGCGGCCCGCTAATGGAGGCTTTCCCTTGGGTGGTCAATTCGAAACTCGCGGACTCGCTTCCGCCACCGAGCAGCGGGCTAATCCGGCTCCATTTGACGTTGCTGAAGCTCAACTGCGCGTCTATGGGATAGCCGGCCCCAAGTTGGCCGTTGCCACGCACCTCGATGGCCGCGCCCGCCAGGTTTGAGTTGAGGCTGAAATCCAGCCGGTTTCCGGCCGTGGTATGCGCAGCCAGCGTGAAGCCGCCCAGGTTTTGCCCGTTCGAAGCCACGTCTTGGGCGTCGGCATTGGCGTTCAGGCTGGTGAGCAGGATCGGCGGCGATCCCGTGCCCAGCTTGGCCGAGCCATCGGCCGAGAACTGTACCACGCCGGCCAGTCCGGGGCGCCCGTTCTGCAGGCTGCGCAAATGCGCCAGGTCGATGTGGCTGTTCTCGATGCGAAACTGCAGGTCACCCGTGTCGAACCGTCCGGCCGGATGATCGAAGTTGGCGGTCAACGTGACGTGCGACGGCCCGGCGGTCACTGCGGCCGAGGAAACATCTATATGGCTCGGCAGGTAATTGATGCGTGCCTCCGCAGTATCGAGTGGCTCACCACTTACTACTGCATGAGTCAGACTGATAGCGGCGTTACCCTCCGGGTTCTCCAGACTGCCGTGTGCGTGGGCTGTCACCGCGAGTTGACCTTTCAGGGGGATATCCTGGCGATGAGCTATCGCCAGCACGCGCTCGACCGGTAGGCCGCTCAACTGCACATCGGCGCTGCCGGGATAGCCGCGCACGAGTTGCACCGTCCCGCTGGCGCGCAGATTTGATCCGGCGAAATCGGAGGTCGCCTTGAAACTCGCCGTGTCTCCGTTCGTCCGCACCGCCCCTTGAAAATCGCCATACGCCTGGCCTTCGAAATGCAATGCGCGCGCCGCCGCATCCGCTTGCACGCTCGATACCAGAAACTCGCTACGGGATAGATTGCCCGCGATCTCGGCAGTGAGTTGAACCTGCCCGGCCGTATTACGGTCGCGCTTTTGTAATGTACGAAGCTGCGCGAGGTCGATCTGACTGGTGCTGATCCGCGCGCGAACCGCGCCGGCAGTGAAGCTATCGCGCGGATGCTGGAACTCACCAGTCAGATCCACGCGCTCGTTTCCCGCCGCCAACGACGCCGATTGGAGAACGGCCAGCCGATCCGTAAAACTTACCCGGGCATCTATATGGTCAAACGGTTCGCCGTATATCGTGCCGTTCGCGGCATTGAGCGTCGCTGAACCATTCGGGTTGCCGAGCGTACCTGTAATATGTGCCACAGCGCTCAAGGCGCCCGTATAATCCTGATTAGGCTGGCCGGCCAGCACCATTATGTCCGCCAAGTCGCCATTTTGTAACTGCACGTCTGCGGAGACCGGCGCTCGGGGATCCGTCTTCCACGCCTGCAGTCCCACGCTCCCTGTGAAGGACGCCAGCATCTTACCGCGCGCCAGCGCGCCGTGCGCGACCGATGCACCGGCCGGGGACGCCGCCGCGTCCGCCGTCAGCGAGTCAAACCGCCGGCCTTCCACCATGAAGCGGTTGATGGCCAAATGTCCGCTGATCCGGGGCGAGGACAGCTTCCCGGCGATCGCGCCGGTAAAACTCGCTTGTCCGCCATCTAGCGCGACGGCCGGCGATCCGACACCGGGCGCCGCGGCCAACAGATCGTCGAGATCGCGCGTAGTAAGTGAAACATCAATCCGGCTCTGTGTCGAACCAGCCAGAGTCAGCTTTGTGTGCGGAAGCGCGATATAAGAATCGGCGAAACGAAGCGTATCATCGGCGCCCTCGTAATCAGCCGACAGCCGCCCGCGCATGGGAATGCCGCGGCCGTCCGGAACGATCGCCAGCCGGGTGGAGACGGAAATACTCTGCACGCCGGGCGCGTTCAGGTCTCCGCGCGCCGCGATAGGTCCGGATATTACGCCGCTATATGGAATGCGCTGCTGAGCCAGTCCCGCCAGGGCCGCCAGGTTCAAGTGCCGCAGACTGCCATCAAAGGTATAATGCGCAAAGTCTTCGAGCGATGCTTTGCCGAAAATCTCCCCGCCTAGCGCCGCTACGCGCAACTGGCTCAGTTCCAGGTGAGCCGGAGTGAGAGACACCGCCGTACTCAACTCGATATTGTGAAGGTGTAGCGTGCCTTGGTCGACGCCCAGCCCGTGGCTCGAAACGGTGCCTGACACCCGATATTGATTGCCTGCCGAAAGAGTCGCCTGGCCGCTCAGCGAAACCGTACCCTGCGGCCGCGCATTGACGCGCAGCAGCCGCGCCAGTTCAGGCAGTGCCAGTAGCCCTTGAAACTGCAGCGGGGCTGCGCCTGAGGAACCTTCAAGCACTCCGCTCGCCTGAATGGTCGATTGTCCCAGCGTAGCCCGCAATGCTTTCACATCGATGCTGCCGGCGGACATGGTAGCATCCGCATCGAGCTGAACGGCATCCGGCACACCACGCCGGCGAATATCCAGCTTCAAACCGAACGTATTCTGTAGGTCGGCCAGTGCGATCCGGCCCCGAATCTGTCCGGAAAACGCGGGCTGCCGCATGTTATTCATCGCGGCGTCGATTTGCAGTGTTGAAGCCGCAGTGACGATGCTGGCGCCGTTTAGTATGATCTGATCGCGGTGCAACACCATTGGCAAACTGATGCGATAAGTGACCGGGGTTTGATGCCCGGAAACCACATACACCGGATCGAGCGCCAGCCGCCCTTCGTAGTCCTGATGTAGCATGTGATACCAAAGCTGCACTTGCAGATTGTCTGCCCGCAAATCCAGCGGCTGCTTCTGCGAGTTATAAGTCAGCTCGCCGCCGCTGAGTACAAAATGCCCGACGGCCAGATCCACTATCGTGGCGAGCGGCGTCGTATTCGACGGTGCCGATGGTTTGGGCGTGGGGAGATTCGTATGGCCGTCGGGGAACAGCATTACGTTCACTTCCGGCCGCTGGATACCCAGATACGTTAACCCGACGATATGTCCGCCGCTGAAAAGCCGCGCGTTCACGTCAACCTGCGCGACCCGCACAAACGGCGCCGCTTTCGCCGGTTCACTGCCATGAATCACCACGTTCATAATGCGCGCATGCATGTGCGGTAGATCCAGTGCCAGAGATCCGATC
The DNA here is from genome assembly GCA_963818855.1 of Bryobacterales bacterium. Taxonomy (GTDB): domain Bacteria; phylum Acidobacteriota; class Terriglobia; order Bryobacterales; family Bryobacteraceae; genus Bog-159. Next base: position 70,898 of record CAWFUH010000007.1, read on the forward strand.
TCGGTTGTGCCACCTGTACCAGAAACAATCGCCGCGATAATCTTGCGCCTCACATACTTCTGGAAACGAGTGGTGCGAACCACTAAGAGCGCAACGACGACCACCAATACGATCGCAACTGCCAGCCCGATCCCGATATTTCGCATCATCCTGGTTCGTCTGCTCATTGAAACGCTCCCTCGCGGTATTCAACATGTGTGCGCTCGCGGGCCCGCCCCAGCCAGTCATCAAAGGCGCGGTCGACGGCTTGCCCCTCCAGCAGGCTGCGAATTTTCGGTGCCAGTTGATCGAAATCGCTATGGCCGGCGTTCTGCCGCTCGAGATCCGCCAGGTGCTGGTCGTAATAAGTACGTATGTCTTGATCGCTTACCGATACACCGGGCTGAAATCTTTCCTGGATGAAGCGCAGTACGGTGATCTGCCATAGAAGCTGTTGCCGCAGTTCAGATTCGGTGACGCCGTATTTTGTTAGTTCAGCTTTCATCCGCGTGGCGGAACCTGCGAAACGCTCCCGTTCAATCTGGCGAAAAAGGGCCTCTGCATCGGAGTCGGGAGCCCGCGAGTAGCCTCCGGATGCAATCTCGATCCGGATCAACTGCTGGTCGATCAGGCGATTGGCGGCCTTACGCCGCGCGGCTACGCTTAAGCCCAAAGGCTCCCGATTCAAGAACTCGGTCAAGCGTAAATCGCGTTCGACATCACTCGACTTAATCACTTGCTTGCCCACCACCACCGCAATGCGATCGATCACCACCGTGCCGCCAAGCGCCGTTACTGCGGCCAGAATGATGAGGGTGCTTCGCATGTCAGAAAGTCTGCCCGATCGAAAAGAAAAACTGAATGTGCGACAAGGTCTGCGGCGTACTTTGGCAGTACGATGGCAGTTGGGAAGGCGGCAGATTTGGGTTACACTGCAGCAATTGGGTGGGTGTTCCGCTAAATCCCATGTACGACGGCGGATTGATCGCGTAGGCAATATCCACACGTATGGGTCCGACCGGCGTTTTATACCGGATGCCAAAACCTGGCGCATGGACCATGTAATTGAAGTCTTGTAGGTTCTGCTGGTGAAAGCGGAACGACATGTCACTCAGCGAAGTGTATATATTGCCGGAATCCCAGAAGAGGACGCCTTGAATATTCTGCCCGATCAGCGGGAAACGCAGCTCGACGTTGTTAAACAGCAAGGCATTGCCCCCCAAGGGAAACCCGGTGGCCTCCGACGTGGGTCCGCCGGGGACCAGGGACGCGCCGGTGTCGCGCGGTCCCGCCTGATTGTATGCGAATGCCCGCAGGGAATCCGCACCACCGCCGAAAAAACGTTCGGGCAGCGGAACAGATTGGTCCGCGGTCAGATCGGCCGGCACCGAAAATGGCTCGATAATGCCAAGCCGCGTCTGGCGCGCGAGAATCAGGTTTTTGGTCAGCTTGTAGTAAGTCGCATTACGCAGCAGGACGCGGCCGAAACTGCGCTGCGAGCCGAAGAAATTACTTGCCAGGGCTGCATCCACCGTGTTGTACATCCCATGCGAGGGATTGGCCGGATCGTTACGCCGATCCTGTGAAAAATTCGCCGACAACATGCCGATGCGCACGGTCTGCAGGAATTGCGGGACTAACAGCACCGGTATGATCACATCGCTTACACTCACCCGGCGGTAGGCGAACTTGACTAAGCCAGTCAACGATTTGGAGAACTTGTCGGAGACCTGAACAGACGCTTCTTCGCGCTTGGAGGCGAATGTGCGAACATCCAGCTCGTTATCGAATAACAACGAGTAAGTCATATCCACGCCGCGAAGGCCACGAAACCGCGGCTGTAAATAAGTAAGAGACGCCCGTTTTTCCAGCTCCGAGTATGCGCCTTTCAGGCTGACGGTGTGTCCCAGCCCCCATAGGTTGACGCGGCTGATATCGATGGAACCCTCCGGACTGAAACCCAGCGTGCCGCCCGGCGCGGCCAGGGTGGTCGTGGAAGGTGTCCCGAAGTTAGCCGATTGCAGGCCCAGGCCGACCGTCAACCGGTATCGGTTCCCCTCGTCAAAGCTATAAAGCACGTACTTATGATCGGTAGCGCCATCTGGATCTTCGACCGCCGTATCCACCCGTGCGAACACTCCCAAATCGTACAGGCGCCGCTGAGCTTCCCATTGTGCCTGCGGCGAGAGCGCATCGCCGGTCTCAATCCGTAGGGTGCGTTCCACCAGGCGCTTGCGCGTGGTGTGCAGGCCGGCGAGAGTAACACCGCGTACGTACTCCCGGCTTCCCTCGTTAATGGTGTATACGACGTTCACATGATGCGGCACGCCCGATGGCTGCCAGGCCGCTTGAAACGCCGCCGCCGCATATCCCAGCCTATTGTAGTAATTGAGTGCATAATTCCGGTCGTTAGCCAGGTTCGCTTCACTAAATGGTTCGCCTGCCGCGGAACTCAGTTGAGACTGGACGGCTGCAAGATGCGCCGGATCACCGCCCTTGATGGATAGGTTGTCCACCAGCCATTGCGGCCCTTCCTGGATGGTCATGGTGACCGCTACGTCTTGCGGCTTACTTCGATAATTCCGCTGAACTTGTGTGCTCACCTTCACGTCGCGAAAGCCATTCGATCGATACAAATCGGCCACGTTCTCTTCGTCCTTGCGCCGAAACGCCTCGCTGTAACGCCCGTGACGCAGGGTAATGAGCTCAGCCGTGTGCATGAACAGGCGCTGCTCGATCGTGTTTCTGGGAAAATATTGATTGCCGCGGATGATCAGCCGGACCAACTTAAAGCGCGAGCCCTGGGCGACCATGTAGTCTATCTTCACCACGCCGTTTTCGGGCGTATGTTCCCGGAACCCTACTTCGGCATCGTAATAGCCCTGGCTCTGAAAGTAGTCTTCCAGATTCCGCTTTCCTTCCACTAACAGGTCGTTGTATACCGCGTGTTCCTGAAATACCGGCACATACTGGTGCAGTGCGCGTTTCGAAACCTTGCCTTCCACCGCGGCCACCTTCACCGTTGGACCAGGCGTGATACTCAGGGAAGGCTTGACGCGATTGCGCGGCTGATCGAAGTCCAATTTCTGAATCTCGGCTGTCGCCATCAAGCGCTGCTGCTTCTGCAGCTTGCTGAGCACACCGCGCACACCTCCGTTCGTGCGGCCTTCTGTCACCTGTCGCCACCAGTGGATAATCGGAATGCGCCAGCCCGTAGCTCGAACTACGGTCGCGTCGGCGAGAGTCGTATTGCCGGTAATGGCCGGTATTTCGTACTTCGCGCGCTTGTGTTCCCGCAGTGTAAAAGTGATGTACACCTGCTGCAGCTGCTCGTCGCGCTGCATCTCCGGCGTGACTTCGGCATTGTAAAAACCGTTGGATTTGAGCAGTGCGCGGATGCTGTCAACAGCGGCGGTAACATCCTGTTCATGGAACGGCGCTCCCAGCGAGAGTTGCGTAGATGACTCGATTTGCCCGTTGTTCGGCGGCGCCTCGATCCTTCCCTCGATCGCCACGTTTCCCACGAACCACGCCAGTTGTGTAACAAATCGGACGATGACACCGCTCGCCCCAGGCTCTGCCTGTACCACGATATCCTCGAAACGGCCCGTGGCAAACAAGGCGTCGATGGACTTGGCCACGTCCGCCGCATGCAGGGGTTGCCCTTTTACGAAAGGCAGTAGCCTTGGCCAGATCCGCCGGCATCCAGGGGCTGGCGGGGCAGGAATTGTATCTCTTGAATTGGCCGGTTTTCGAACGAACCGGATTGCGCGTGCACGCCGGAAGCGCCGGGCGCAAGCAAGAAAGCTATCGAGATCAGTGCCGGGAAATACGGTCCAGGGTAGCTCACTCGCGCAGCATCTAGCACGACGTTTACCAGAATAGAAGACCGACGGAGGTTTGTCAGTGAGATTCAGAACAATCGGTGCCATGCCTTCCTTGGCCCACCAGGCCGCGCATACGAGCCATGACGGAATGCGTACAAGTGCGTGAATTCGGCTCCAAATAGAAAGATCTGCGATGAGTAGTACACCCAAGCCAGGAATAGAATTAATGAGCCAGATGCTGCATAAAGTGATCCAATACCTGCGGTGGCGAGGTATAAGCCGATCAGCTCGCGTCCCACGGTAAAAAGCGTCGATGTCACAAGCGCCCCAATCCACACGTCGCTCCAGCGAATGTAGATATCGGGGATCATCTTATACATCAGCGCAAAAATCACCGTCATTACGGCCAACGAGATGCCAGCCGTACAAACAGCCGCCACCAGTCGTTCAGCGGGCAGGATATGCAGGACGAACCGGACCGGCGTGGCCAGGATCGCAGTGATCAGCAGCAGGGCCGAGAGGATTGCCCCGGTCCCGAGGATTACCAGGAACGCGAAAGCCCGCGCACGCACCAGGCTCAAGAGGTCGCTTCCGTACTTCGGCCGGACTCCCCAAACCGTGTCGAGCGAGTCTCTCAGTTCCAGGAACACGCCGGACGCGCCCACAAAGAGCAGGAGAGCTCCCACCGCGCCCGCGATCACCCCGGACGAGAGTTTGGCGTTCTCCAGGATCGCCTGCACGATGTCCGCGCCAACCGGTCCCATGAGCGCCTGCACCTGAGCCACCAGGCCGCTCTGAATGATGCCGCGCTGGAAGAAGAGGCCGGTAATGGACACGATCAATACCAGCAGCGGCGCCAGCGAAAGCAGTGTGTAATAGGCCAATGCGGCGCCTAAACGCGGCGCATCAATCGCGTTCCAATTGTGCCAGCTATCGGCCAGCAGCCGTTTCATGCTAAATGGCGAAGGTGATTCTTCCGCGCCGCGATCATGTGCGGCTACGCCCGGAATGCAGATAACCGGCTTACCCGCGGCTTCCATAATTTGAATGATGCGGCGCGCGCCGGCGTCCATCTCATCAGGCGGAAACGGTCCCGTGGCTGTCGCCAGCGCGCAATAATCGCCCGGCGAAAGCCCCTGCCATTCGGGGCTGATCACGCGGACTCGCAGCCCGATCTTTTCGAGGTCCCGGATCGACCTTTGTAAGTCCTCTGCACTCATTCCCTCATCGGGAAGGAATGCAATCGCCGGCCGGGATTCTTGATTGCCGCGGGTGGACGCCTTCTGAAGTTGCACGAAACACAACCTTTGTTCTAACATCCGGCATTCTGCCTGCCACTGTTGAGGGTATCACCTCGGGTCACGGCAAAGTCTTCGATCTTGGTTATCCACGTCGGGCTTGATTTGTCCTGCGCCAATGCCCTATCGGCCCATTGAAGACTATGGCGTCGTCGGGTAATATCTGGTGACGCGCTTTTCTGCGGCCGACGTCGACGGCGGAGCGCACTTTGAGAGCCCGGAGCTGGTCTCGGATCGCAGTCGCCGGTTCGGGGCGGTACCTTCGAATTGCGCCAATCCGGCGGCCGCCGCAACGGCCACACCAAAGGACTCACCGAGGCTGAGAGCGAGGAGCCGTTTCAGGACACCGTGGCCTTCTGGCGGCGATGGCCGCCCAAGTGCACTGGACCATCACCGAGCGTCGGCCGCGATCTTGCGCCTGAATTTCTTTGTAGTCCTCGCCTATTCGTTCGACTTGTTCAATACGCCAGGAACCGCTGAATTGGCGATCTACTTAGTTGGGATATGTTGGCGCCAGGCCCTATCTGCGCCCTCCTGTTCAGGACGAAGTTAGAGTATCGAGGTCATAGGAGAGTACTCAGGTGGCGTGCGGTTCGCTAATCTGCCGATAATTTCAGAGTTCCAGAATCACCGGCATGATGAGCGGCCGGCGCGAAGTCTCTTTCACGATATACCGCTTCAAGTCGGCGCGTATTTTTTCCTTGATCACACCCCAGTCGGTCTTCTCCTCGCGGTTCGATGCTTCGAGCGTCCTGGCCACCACCTGGCGGGCGCTCTGCATAAAGTCCGATCCGTCCTCGGCCAGGGCGAAGCCGCGGCTGACGATCTCCGGCAGGCTCTCCATGCGTCCCGTCTGCCGGTCGATAGCGATGATCGGCAGGACGATGCCGTCTTCGGAAAGATGCCGGCGGTCGCGGATCACCATCTCCTCCACCACGTCGTCTACCGAGCCGGAATCGATGCACACGCGGCCTACGGTGACCTTGCCGGCTCTGCGCGCGCCGTGGTGATCGATCTCCAGCACGTCGCCGGATTCCATGATGAAGGTTTCCTCCAGGCCGGAGGCGCGCAAATGTTCGGCCAGGCGCGCGTGCTTGGTGAGCTGGCGGAACTCGCCGTGGATAGGCATGAAATAGCGGGGCCGCACCAGGTTCAGCACCAGCTTCATCTCTTCCATGCTGGCGTGTCCGGAAACGTGCACCGGCGGATTCATGGTGCCGTAGAGGACGTCGGCGCCCCGCCTGGCCATGTGGTCGATCATGCGGAAGATGCCCTTCTCGTTGCCCGGAATGATGCGCGCGCTCAGCACCACGGTGTCGCCTTCTTCCACCGAGATGTGCTTGTGGTTATCGACGGCCACGCGCGAGAGCGCCGACATAGGCTCGCCTTGCGTGCCCGAGATCAGCACGGTGACCTTTTGCGCGTCGGAGTTCATGACGTCTTGCGGGCGGATGAGAACGCCATCGGGAATATCGAGCAGTCCGAGGGAGTGGGCAATCTCGCTGACGGAGGTCATACTGCGTCCGACCAGCGCCACTTTGCGGCCGAATTGCGCCGAAAGATCCAGCACCAGCTGAATGCGATGGATGGATGAGCTGAAACAGGAAATCAACAGGCGCTTTTGCGCGCGGTTGAAGATATCTTCCATGCGGGGCTGGACCGCGCGTTCGGATTCGGTATAGCCTGGGCGATCGGCATTAGTTGAGTCGGAAAGCAGGAGGAGGACGCCGCGTTTGCCATAGTCGGCCAGGGTGTGCAGGTCAAACAGCTCGTTGTCGGTGGGGGTGGGATCGACCTTGAAATCGCCGGTGTGAATGATGACGCCAAGCGGTGTGGTGATGGCCATGGCAAGGGCGCTGACAATGGAGTGCGTGACGTGGATGAACTCGATCTTGAACGGTCCGATCTCAAGTATTTGTTTGGGCTTGATAATGTTTAGTTCGGGTTCTTCTTCCAGCTCGTATTCTTCCAGGCGGCGTTCTACGAGCGCCAGCGTGAAGGCCGTTCCGTAGACCGGGACGCGAATCTCAGTCAGGAAATACGGAACCGCGCCGATGTGGTCCTCGTGGCCATGAGTCAGCAGGAGCGCTTTGACCTGCGACTGGTTTTCCTTCAGGAAGGTGAGATCGGGCATTACCAGGTCTACGCCCAGCAGGGTGTCCTCCGGGAACATCATCCCGGAGTCGATCACGATGATTTCGTCGCCAAAGCGCAAGGCGGTCATGTTCATGCCGAACTCGCCCAATCCACCCAGCGGGATGACTTGCAATTTTTGTTCAGTCATTCAAATGGAAACTCTTTTTCTATAGCTTACCGATAGCCAGCCGCTTGCAGTTCGAATAATTCCGCGTATTGCCCACCCAGTGCCAGCAGGTGATTGTGCGTGCCCTGTTCGCGGATGCGCCCGTCTTGCAGGACCAGAATGCGATCCGCCATGCGGACCGTCGAGAATCTGTGCGAGATGAGCACCGCGGTTCGCCCCTTGGTGAGTTCCGCGAAACGGCGGAAGACCTCGTATTCGGCGCGGGCGTCCAACGTGGCGGTGGGCTCGTCTAGGATGAGCAACTGCGCGTCGCGCATATAGGCCCGGGCGAGGGCGAACTTCTGCCACTCGCCGCCGGAAAGATCCACGCCGCCATCGAACCGGCGGCCTATCATTTGATCGTAACCGTTGGGCAGCTTGCCGATTACCTGGGAGGCCATGCTCTTCTGCGCAGCCGCTTCGATTCGGGCGTGGTCCTCAAGATTTTCAATTTTGCCAAAGCCAATATTTTCTTTTGCTAACAGCTCATAACGCATGTAGTCCTGGAAGATTACGCCGATCTCTTTGCGGAGGTCTTCCACGTCATACTCGCGCAGGTCCACGCCATCGAGCAGGATCTGGCCGGCGGTTGGATCGTAGAGCCGCGCGAGCAGCTTGACGAGGGTGGTCTTGCCGGCTCCATTTTCGCCGATAAGCGCAATTTTTTCTTGCGCGGCCAGCCGGAAGTTGATGTTTTCGACGACCATGTGGGAAGAGCCCGGATAGGCAAAGCTGACGTTGCGGAATTCGAAGCCGTCGCGCATGGGGCGCGGCGCGGGAAGGGCACTGGGCACGCTGCGAATGGCCGGCTGCATTTCGAAAAACTCGAACAGATCTTTCAGATATAAAGCTTGGTCGGAAATATCGGTGAAACTTTGCAAAATTCTTTCGATGTAGCTGCGTGACCGGGAAAAGGCGCCAGTGAGAAAAGTGAACGTCCCGACGGAGATGGCTCCGGCGAGGGTGCGGATCAAAACCACCGCATAGGCACCATAGTAGCCGCCGGTAGAGATCAGATTGAGGAGGAAGCCAACGCCGGCACGCTTTACAGCAACCTTCTTATTATCCTCATAGATACGGTCGGAAACCTCACGGTATCGTTCAGACAGATGACCGCCCAGGCCGAAGATCTTGACCTCCTTGGCGCTCTGGCTGGAAGCGCCCAACAAGCGGATGTAATCGAGCAGGCGGCGCTGGGGCGTCCAGCGATAAAGGACGGAGTAGGCGAGCGTGGTGAAGTGGGTTTCGCCCAGGAATGCCGGGATCACCGCGGCGATCAGGAGGACCATCAGCCAGGGCGAGAAGACGATCAGGCCGGCGGAGAGCGAGATCAGGCTGAGCGTATCCTGGCCGACATTCAGGACAGCCGCCAGAAGACCGATGCGGCCGGTGGTTTGGCGGCGGGCGCGTTCCAGTTTGTCGTAGAACACCGGATCTTCGAAGGAGGCCAGGTCGAGTTGGGTGGCATGTTCGATGAGCCGAACGCTGATGCGGTTGGTGAATCGGTCGCCCAGGAGGCTGTCGGCCAGGGAGTTGGCGCGAGCCAGCAGATCGCTCAGGACGGCCAGACCCAGTTCCAGGGCTACGAGTTTCCACAGATGCGTGGCATTACCGTTTCCACGCTTAATCCAGGCCACTACGGCGTCGAGGATGAGCTTCGAGACCCACAGCATGGCCAGCGGCAGCATGGCCCGGACGAGGCGCAGAGCGATGGTGATGGACACCAGCGGGGGGCTGGTGGACCACACCATGCCCAGGAGCGGCCGAATGTTCCGCAGCGAGGCCAGACGGGTACGCCAGGTGGCGTTGCCATCGGGTTTGCGGGGAATGGGCGGGTGCATGGTCCTAGGTTTTAGTGTAACCGCTTTGCAGAGCGGGGCTGCGGCCCCGGGCGGGATAAATCCAGCCCTACAAACAGAAATGCTCACCCCGAAGGGTGAGCATCCTTTCCCCTGTCTCACCAGGGGGATGTTCGATGGGAGAATCAGTTTCGACGGAATCGCAACTCCGCCAAAAACCTTGGTAGTTGGATCTTATGGCCCCCGGCGCCGCAAGTCAAGTGAAAATCAGGCCGAAATTTTTGGTCCGTAATTGGATGCAGATGAGATATTTACAGGATTTCCACATTTCCACAGCTAGTTCTGAAAACGGAAAAACGGAGGATTTTGACCTGTTGATTTTCGTCTAAACTTTTGGAACACGGCGGTTTATGCGTCTCCGAAGCACCTTTTCAGCGGTCTTGCAGGTGCAAAGTGATCATTGCGTCGGCGGCATCACCTCGTCCGCCGCGCCGCAAGAATGCCCGAAAACTGCCGAACGCCAAGCCCCCGACCAAACCGAAGCAAAGCAATATCCCAATCAAAACAAAAGCGTTGATTACCAGGTTGCCAATGTTGTCGCGGCGCGTGGAGACGCGCTCATCGAGCGTGATATCGGCCTGATAGCGAACCAGCGACAGGAGCCTTTCGGCGGCATCGGCATTGGGAGCGGCGAGAATCACGGCCACCACCGGACCGCTGCGCTTGACCGTGGCGCCGGCGATCTGCTGGAACTGAGCCGTTTGCTGGCGGGCGATTTGGGGAGTCGGGTAGCTAAAAATTGCCAGCTTCATATCGGCGGGGGGCCCGGAAGACGCGGCGCGGTACGTGGCCAGATGGGCTTCGGCGGAGAGGTGAAAAGCCGCCGTGGAGGGGGGAATTCCTGGGTCGAACTTGGCGAGCGCGGCGGGACCTTCGATGTAGCGCTCGGAATTGGGCACCAGATCCTGGGAGGGCAGGTAGTCGATGGGCAGCGAGGAATTATCGAGCTTGGTCAGACTTTCGGCGACCGTGGTGACCAGGGCGGAGTCCGGACGGTAGCCTTCGAAGCGCAGCAGGTAGTTGGCATGCACCAGGATGCAACTGGTGGGCGTTTCGGCGGCTAGCTTCGCCAGGGCAGAGGGTTTGGAATCAGCCGGACGAAGCCATTCGAAGGCGCCCAGGGCTCCGGTGGGGTCTTGCAGGCGCCAGGCGGTGGCGGTGAATTTCTGGCTGTCGTTTTGGTATTGGGCGGTTTCGGCTTCGCGCAAGCCGTATTCGTCCCAGATGGCTTGATCGGCAGTGGGGTTTACGGGCTGGTCACCGGTGCGGTGGAATGGGCCCAGGGCTTCGGGCCAGATCGCGGCAGCGGCGGAGAGGGGGAAGACTAACGCCACTACGATTAGGTGGCTTAGGCGCCGTGACATTTTTTGTATTTCTTTCCGCTGCCGCAGGGGCATGGATCGTTGCGGCCGACTTTGTCGTTGTTGATGACCTGCTTCTTGGCGACCGCCGAACCGTCGCCGCCCACCAATTGTAACGCGGCCAGCTCCTTATCTTTGTCGCGTTGCATCTTCTTGGTCATGTCCTCGACGGCGGATTGCGCGGCGCGTCGTTGCTGTTCGGCGACCGCCGCGGCATGTTGCCCATCTGACTCCTCGTCTTCTTCGTCGCCATCTTCATCTGCAGGGAAGGGAAGCACCGGAGCCGCCCGGCCTGGACCGCCGGGGCCTGGACCGAATCCCGATTCATCGCCGCGCGCCACCTGCAAGAAAAAAAGATAGCGCAGCGTCTCGTCTTCGATGCGGTCCATCATGTCCTGGAACAGGATGAAGGATTCCTTCTTGTACTCGACCAGCGGATCCTTCTGGCCGTAGCCGCGCAGATGGATGCCTTCCTTCAGGTGGTCCATCGAGAGCAGGTGGTCTTTCCACTGATCGTCAATCACCTGCAGCATGATGATACGCTCGGTCTGCCGCATGGTGTCCGGCCCGACCAGGTCTTCCTTCTCCTGGTATTTCTGCGCGAGGCGTTCGACGATGGCGTCTTCGATCTCCTGGCGATTCATGCTGCCGAATTCGGAGGTTTCGATCTTGCTGCCGAACTGGCTTAAAACATCGGTTCTCAGGCCCGGCAAGTCCCAGGTATCCGGATGCGTATTCTCGGGGCAGCGCTTATCGAGATACTGCTCGACCAGGCCGCGGACCATCTCCACGACCCGCTCTTTCTGGTCCATGCCTTCGAGCAACTGGCGGCGCATGCCGTAGATGGCTTGGCGCTGTTTGTTGTTTACGTCGTCGTATTCGAGCAGGTGTTTGCGCGATTCGAAGTTCTGCGCCTCGACGGCCTCCTGCGCTTTCTGAATGCGCTTGGTGATGAGCTTCGACTCGATGGGCACATCCTCTTCCATGCCCAGGCGCAGCATGAGGCGCTGCATGCGCTCGCCACCGAAGATGCGCATCAGATCGTCCTGCAGCGAGAGATAGAAGCGGGAACTGCCGGGATCGCCCTGGCGGCCGGCGCGGCCACGCAACTGGTTGTCGATGCGTCGGGAATCGTGGCGCTCAGTGCCCAGAATGTGCAGGCCGCCCAACGCCACGACTTCATCGTGCTCGCGATCGGTCTGTTCCTTGAAGCGGGCGAGCAGGGCTTCCCAGTCCGGTTTCATCATTTTGTCGGGATCGATGGCCTGCTTGCGGGCTGCCTCGCGCGCCATGAATTCGGGATTGCCGCCCAGCAGAATATCGGTACCGCGGCCAGCCATGTTGGTGGAAACCGTGATGACGCCCTTGCGGCCGGCCTGTGCCACGATGGGCGCCTCGCGTTCATGATTCTTGGCGTTCAGGACTTCGTGCTTGACGCCCATGCGCTTCAGGATGCCGGAGAGCCGCTCGGATTTCTCCACCGAGACGGTGCCCACGAGTACCGGCTGGCCCTTTTCCTGAAGCTCTTTGATTTCCTTGGCGGCGTTGCGGAATTTCTCTTCCTCGGTGCGGAAGACGATGTCGGAAAACTCTTTGCGCACCATGGGCCGGTTGGTCGGGATCACGGTGACTTCGAGCTTGTAGATCTTGTCGAATTCGGCCGCTTCGGTTTCCGCCGTACCGGTCATGCCGGCCAGCTTCTTGTACATGCGGAAATAATTCTGGAAGGTGATGGTGGCCAGGGTCTGATTTTCGCGCTCGACCTTGACGCCTTCCTTGGCTTCCACGGCCTGGTGCAGACCATCGCTCCAACGGCGGCCGGGCATGAGACGGCCGGTGAATTCGTCCACGATGATGACTTCGTCCTGGCCGGAGTCGTCGTTGCGCTTCACTACGTAATCGCGATCTTTAAGATAGAGCGCGTGCGCCTTGACGGCTTGCTCGACGTGATGTTTCCACTCGATGGTGGCGATGTCGTAAATGTTGGGCAGGCCGAGCAGCTTGGCGGCCTTATCGAAACCCTCTTCGGTGAGGGCGGCGGTACGATGCTTTTCGTCGACCGTGTAATCGCCGGTGGTGTACTTTTCGCCCGGCTCTTTGCCCTCGATTTCTTCGCCGCGCATGAGCCGCGGAATGATGCGATTCACCTTGAAATACTTGTCGGTGGACTCTTCGCTGGGGCCGGAGATGATGAGCGGCGTGCGGGCTTCGTCGATCAGGATGGAGTCCACTTCGTCGACGATGGCGTAGTTGAACAGCTTCAGTTGGGTGCCGCGGCCGTCCGGCGAGGAGACCGACACCGGTTCGATGGTCCGGTGCGCGCAGTCTTCCAGGCGGAACTTCATGTTGTCGCGCAGGTAGTCGAAGCCGAACTCGTTATTGGTGCCGTAGGTGATGTCGGCGTTGTAGCTATCCTGGCGTTCGCGGTCGTCGAGGTCGTGCACGATGACGCCCACGCGGAGGCCGAGGGCGCGGTGGATCTTGCCCATCCACTCGGCGTCGCGGTGCGCGAGGTAATCGTTGACGGTGACGATGTGGACGCCTTTGCCTTCGAGCGCGTTGAGGTAGGAGGGCAGCGTGGCGACCAGCGTTTTGCCTTCACCAGTGCGCATTTCAGCGATTTTGCCGCGATGCAGGACGATGCCGCCGATCAACTGCACATCGAAATGGCGCATGCCGAGGAAGCGGCGGCCAGCCTCGCGGACCACGGCGAAGGCTTCGATGAGGAGGTCGTCGAGGGGCGCGCCCTGCGCGAGTCTTTCTTTGAATTCGATAGTTTTGGCGGCGAGGTCGATATCGGAGAGCTGCTGGATGGCTGGTTCCAGGTCGTTGATAGCGGCGACGAGGGGCTGAATGGCCTTGATTTCGCGTTTGTTTTGGGTGCCAAAAACCTTGGCCAGGACGGCGTCAATCATAGGGTGGTCTCGGCTACAGAGTGGAGATCCGCTGCTACTATTCTAGCGCGGGTGGCGATCGCAGCGTTCCGCGTTTCCAGAGGCCGACACGTTTTTGCTACGCAGGAACCTCGACCTGCTCGACGAGCCTAGTAGGAGGCGGTACCACCTCTCCATGGAGACGCATGCCTTCGATGTGGAACTCGATGGCATCGCGGATCAGTTGCCGGGTCTCCTCCAGAGTGGAGCCGGCAGCGACGCAACCGGGAAGGTCGGGAACGTGCGCGCTATAACCGGTCGCGGTTTGTGCAAAAAATACGGTGTATTGGTTCATTTCAAACCTGCCTGTCTTAGTATAGATGCCTTTGTCTTTGGGTCCAAATCCAGCGAAGGATGACCGGCGATGGTTACCGTTCCTGGTTTGGTGGGATGATGATACTGCCGATGGCTTCCGCGCGTGCGTTCCAAGCGCCAACCGTCCGACTGTACGATCTTAATGACGTCTCTGATCTTCATTCTGCCCCAACGCAGCGAGTCCCAGGCGTCCTCACGGTCATTGCGGCTTCGTGGCGTTCGCGGATGGCGAGGAGTTCTTGAGCTCGTCCTCAAGAATAGCCAGGAACTTAGCGCAGAGTGCAACAAGGCGGCGTGCATCCGCCATGGAGCCAGCCTGAGACTGGTGCGAATTTTGATTCCGGATCACAGAGATCTGCTGCCATCTTCGCTCGCGCAACTGAGCGGGATGAGACGAATGCTCGCGCAATATGGCCCAGAGTTCACGATGTGCGATGGACTGTGAGTTCTCCCGTGCTTCACGAATCGAGTACAGCATGGTGCCCAGTTCGATGCGCCCGCAATTAATGAATTGCCACAACTTGTCCTCTGTCGACCATGGACTCTTGTCGATTGATAACTTCATTCGAAGCGGCCCGAAGATCTGCTCCCGGAGGTGATCCTCAAAGGCTCTCGCGCATGAGAAGACGGTGTTTTGTGGCCTCACTGTTTCGAATGAGGCGTCGAGTCCACCTTCGCACCACAGAGTAGCCCAGGTCCAGTCTTCCCGTACCCTTTCCGACATGGCGCCGAAAGGACTCCAATTGGACTGGAGACCGGTTCGAACCCGCGCGAGTTGGTCTTTGACCGCCGGAGCATTCTCGTAGCGCTCACGTTGCGCCTGCAGCTCTCGAAAGGCGATGCCGGACCGCAGCGCGAAGCTTACGATCGGATCTTCACCGAACGCCTCGTCACAATCGGCCTCTGCCCTGAGGCGTTCATAGGCCAGGCTCCAATTCGCCTGCCTTGCATAGATTTCCGCCAGTCGCCGGTTTACTCCTTGCCTTCTTGGGTGGTTTCTCCGGAGCGACTCAAGGGTGTCAATTACCTTGTCGGGCTGGTGAGCGCTCTCCCAAAGGTCCGCAATCAGTTCCTGACACTCCGGCGGAAGGACCTGAAGTTCGGCTAACGGGACGTCCACGGCGTCTGCAATGTAAGCAAATCCGGGTTGACAGATCTCTTTCCAGTGCTCTTCGTAAATTGACGCCGCCCGGCCCGGATCGCCGGTCATCGCGGCGCAGTGCGCCAGGAGACCCCAGTGAACGCCAAGGCTGCTCGGTGCGATCCTTTCGACTTCTTCGAAGCAGCCTTTGGCGTAGATGATGGAATTGGCATCGAGCGCGGCGAAATGCGGCTCTGGGGGGAATAAGACGGCCAGTGAAATCGCCCAGAGCTCTCCTTCGATTATTTTCTCCCATTCGAAACGATGGTCACTCTGGCGCAGCCAAAGTGAGCGACCCAAAAGCAGGTTTAGGTCGCCGCTTGGGAGCCCAGCCAACTGTATGTAGCGCCTGCTGGTGTCCCGCAGCCTTTCCCCGTCGTTGAACAGCCACGCCTGTTTAAGTTCCCACATGGCATGCGGCGCGGTGCGGATCTGGCTGGCGTCCAACCGGATCATGAATCTAAGCAGGACGGCTTTGGCTGCATCCCTCGATGATTCCTCGGCGCGGGAATCGCCGCGCAGATCAATGTAATTCCGGCAGAGAAAACTGAGCACTGTAAACCGGCTCACAAGGTCGTTATCTCGTTCAGTAAGGTGTCTCTCGAGTTGCGTGCACAACTCGTCATCGAGAACCGGGAAGCCCCAGAAGGCACCGAAACACCATCCGTTGTAACGGTCTATGCGCGGCGGGACGCCACCAGCCTCGCGCACAATTCCCTCATGCCTAAAGATCCACTCACTATCGAAGATCGGAGGAATCGTATCGCGCGGGTCCATTCGTGGCACTTACACGCCGTACGATGACAACTTCATGTTGTTGCGGAGGTGCTCGGCGAGACCGAGCGCGCGGTGGATCTTGCCCATCCATTCGGCGTCGCGGTGCGCGAGGTAATCGTTGACGGTGACGATGTGGACGCCTTTGCCTTCGAGCGCGTTGAGGTACGAGGGCAACGTGGCGACCAGCGTTTTTCCTTCACCAGTGCGCATTTCAGCGATTTTGCCGCGATGCAGGACGATGCCGCCGATCAACTGGACGTCGAAATGGCGCATACCGAGGAAGCGGCGGCCAGCCTCGCGGACCACGGCGAAGGCTTCGATGAGCAGGTCGTCGAGGGGCGCGCCCTGCGCGAGTTTTTCCTTGAATTCGATAGTTTTGGCGGCGAGGTCGATATCGGAGAGCTGCTGGATGGTTGGTTCCAGGTCGTTGATGGCGGCGACGAGGGGCTGAATGGCCTTGATTTCGCGAATTGTTTTTGGTGCCAAAAACCTTGGCCAGTACGGCGTCAATCATAGGGTGGTCTCGGTTACAGAGTGGAGATCCGCTGCTACTTTTCTAGCGCGGGTGGGCCAGAGGGGCATCCCAGATCCGCTCCCACGATACGTTTACGCCGGTACCTCAACCTGCTCGACGAGCATGGTGGGCGGCGGCACTGCTTCGCCATGCAGACGCATGCCTTCGAGGTGGAACTCGATGGCTTCGCGGATCAATTGCCGGGTTTCTTCCAGAGTTGCGCCGGCGGCGATGCAGCCGGGTAGTCCGGGAACATGCGCGCTATAGCGGGTAGATTAGGGGTTTGTGCGAAAAATACGGTGTACTGGGTTATTTCAGGCCCGCCTGTCTTAGTATAGACGCCTTCGTCTCTGGGTCCAATCTAGCGAGGGGTGTCCCGCGACGGTCACCGTGCCAGGGTTGGCGGGATGACGATAACAGCGATGATGACTTCCACGCGTCCGCTCCAGTCCCTAGCCATCGGATTCGATGAGCTTAAAGACCTCTCTAATCTTCACTTTGCAACACTGCTGCTTGCTAGCGAGGCAAAACTCCCGGGGACTGCGAGTTGATGTAAGCGCTCACGCTCCTCGCTTCTCGCGCGCCGTGAGCGTCTCGTGGAGCAGGGATTTGATGTACGTCTGGTAAGGCAGTCCCTTTTTCTCGGCCTGCTCGCGGGCCAAAGCCAGGTCGGCGGCGGGGATCCGCAGGGCCACTACCGGCGCTGGTGGCTTTCGGGACGCGTCGATCCGCCGCCGCAAGTCGGCCTTCGTGAGAATCTTTGCCTCGCCGGACTTCACTGCGGCGCGAAGCTCCCTGTCATGGATTTTTCGGTTCGCGTACCACCATTGCGCTCCTTCCGCTTCGGTGGCGAAGGCCGGTACCATTCGTTCGCTTTGCTTGTTCATCGGGTTTTTCCAGATAAGCCTTCCTGTTGATGGCGCTGGCCGGGAACTCTGTAACAGCGCGCACCTTGCCGTTGCGAAGGTCCATACCGCCAATATGAAGCGGCCTCCGTTTGTGAGGCCGACAGAGCGATAACCCCCCTCGCCGTCGATCACGTCATAATCCAGGTCCAACGGATCGCTGTTTAGCACCTGCTCGAATTCGCCGGGCGTTACTTTGTGGGCCTTCAAATGGTTGAGATTTTCGCGGTCCCAATCGAACTCGACACCGCGGGCTACTACCGAGTGTTATCGCAACGTTTATACGTTGTCAATAGGAAGTGGTCGAGGGACGCGGACTTCGCGAATTTTCCTTTGAGTTCGATGGCTTTGGCGCCAAGAACCTTGGCAGGACGTCATTCGCGGCGGTTTCGAATGCGGACGAAAGCGTTGCAATGAAGTCCGGTTATCTCGAGACAGTCAGACGGCTCGGTTTGAGGTTGCCGGGAGTTAGTGCTGCTTCGGCTTCTTCGACGAGACGGCTCCGCTGTTCATGCCACTGCTGGGATTCCCCGGCTTCAGTGTCGAACTTGGGAATAGGTTTCTTGCCTACCACGCGCTCACTTGACTCGCTCAGGTTCAAGCTCCCTGGACGACACGGTGAAGGACGGATTCCTCTGCCATGAGTCCCCTACTGCGGCGCGAGCTTGAATACGGTGCCTGCGGTCTGTTTGCCGCCTTTGTAGGTAGTCCCGTAGAGATTGCCTGCTGAGTCCATGATCACGCCCGCGCAGGGTTCGTTTCCGTCGGGCGGGCCCGAGGAAGGAATGGAGCACCGTTTCGTTGCCGAATGGATCCACCTTGAATACCACGCCGAGACCCGCCGTGCCGCCGACTCGGGTGGTGCCGTAGAGATTGCCTGCTGTATCCAGAATCAGCCCCGCGAGAGGACTGCCTCCGTCATCCCCGCCCGTGAAAGCATGCAGCGTGGTTTCCTGGCCGGATGGGCTCAGCTTGTACACTATGCCGCAGAGACCGTCGCGGCGGCAGTTGCCGCCGACCACCCTGATACGCCGTTCCGTAGAGATTGCCTGCGGCGTCGAGGATCACCCCGGATTCCAGGTCTAACGCCGGCCCCTCCCGTAAAGGTGTACAGAACCGTGAAATTGCCGGTCAGTGTCGAATTTGAACACCACACCGGATTTAGTGGTTCCGAAGAGGTTGCCGGCTGAATCGAAGGCGACGACTCCCCTCAGGGTGTCCGCCGTCAGCTTTCGCCAGTGAAGGCGTGCAGGACGGTTTCGTTCCCGAAGCGTCCAGTTTATACAAGACGCCTTTATTTGCCGTGCCGCCGATAGGGCGTCGTCCCGTAGAGATTGCCTGCCGGAATCGAGGATCACGCCCCGGTGGGGTATCGCGCCGTCCATCCCGCCCGTGAAATTGTGGAGCAGCGTCTCGCTGCCGGATCGGATCCAGAATTTGAATACCGTGCCATCACTCGCCGTGCCGCCGCAGTAAGTTGTTCCGAAGAGATTTCCGTCGAGGTCGAGGATTACGCCTGCGTTAGGTTGGGTCCCACCCACCGGGTCCTGAAAAGATATGTACCAGCGTCTCCCTGCCAGCCGGATTGAGCTTAAACACTACTCCCGCGCCGACCCTGCCATTCTGCGACCCGCCCAGGGAAGTGGTCCCGTATAGGTTGCCTGCGCTATCCAGGGCCAACCGCCTACGGGTTATCGCCGTCGGCTTCTCCCCGCGAAACTATATACGGCTCTCCTGACCAGACACATCCAACTTGTATACCACGCCGATGCCTGCGGCGCCCCCCTGTAAGTTGTTCCGTACAGATTACCTGCCGCGTCGGCTATTACCCCAGCCTCGGGACCTTCGCCGTCGGTCTCCCGTGAATGCATGGAGTACCGTCTCCTGGCCAGCCGGATTCAGTTTGAATATCACGCCGCAGCCGTCAAGCAGGACGGTTTGACCGCCAGTGCTGGTAGTCCCATAAAGGTTACCTGCTGGATCGCGCAATAGGACTGCTGATGGTGATGCCTCCATCGGCGCCGCCTGTAAAATTGTACAGCACGGTCTCCTGGCCGGCAGGATCCAATTGGAAGACTACGCCGGCATTGGCTGCGCCTCCAAACGAAGTGGTGCCGTAGAGGTTGCCAGGCCGCGTCGCGGATCACGCCCGCCGCGGGCCACGCCCCATCGGCGCCGCCGGTGAAAGTATAGAGTACCGTCTGATGACCGTCCAGACTCAGCTTGTATACCAGCCCATAGCCCGCGGGTCCCGCCGCCTGGACAGCCGGAACCTGTGCCGCCACAATATGCCGTGCCGTAGAGGTCTCCTGAGTCGAGCAGAACACCATTGGGAAAGGCTCCGTCGGCCCCGCCGGTAAAGCTGTGCAGCACGGTCTCGTGGCCGCTGGTGTCGAGTTTGAAAACGACGCCAGCCCCGACATGCCGCCATAGAAGGTTGTCCCATAGAGGTTGCCGGCCGCGTCGCGCGCCATGGCGCCCGGCCGGAAAGCCGCCGTCGTCACCACCGGTGAAACGTATACAGCACCGTCTCGCGCCGGTTGCGTCGAGTTTGTACACTACGCCGTTCTGTGGTCACAGCCGATCGCAGTTGGAAGCCTGCGTTCCGTGGTGCCGTAGAGATTGCCCGACTTGGTCGCGGATCACGCCGGCGTGAGGGGTTGGCTCCGTCGGCCCCGCCGCAAAACTGTGCAGGACCGTTTGCCGGCCGGCTGTGTCGATTTGAACACGACGCCTTGGCCCCACGCGCCACCAGCTAAAGTCGTTCCATAGAGATTGCCAGACGGGTCGCGGATAAGGCCCGCGCAGGGGGCGGCCCCATTAGGCGCGAAGAACGCCGTGAAATCGTGCAGCACGGTTTCGCTGTACGTGGTTTGCGTCTCTGCGGAAGCCGTCGCCGTGACTAACATAGCGCAGAGGAGAAAGTTGTGCCGGGTAGCTTGGTCATAAGTAGGCACGCTCACGGGACAGCATTACTCTACAGTTGATGTTGAGCCGCGTTCAAGGAAAATATTTAGTTCAGGGTACTGGATCTGGCGAGCCACCAGCGGCGCGCAGCTACGATGGACCAGATGGCTTCCACCATGCCGAAGGGCCACGCGCCTTGCAGGAAACCGTAGACGGATCCCAGCGCGCAGGATCCGGCGAAGGCCAGCACGAACCACGGAGCTGCGCTTTTCGAGCGCATAACATACCAGCATGGCGGTGACGGCGAAGAGTCCGAAGATGGTTAATTTGTCCATAAGTGTCAGGTGCGGGCACTTAGTTCGCGCAAGGCATCGCGGCCGATCCAGCGTGCGGAGCGAGAGTCGGTGGCGATTAGTTGTTGGGCGACATCCATAGCTGCCTCGCGTAAGCCGGCGTTGCGCTTGCCGATCTGGCGCAAGGCCCAGTTCACTGACTTCTTCACGTAGTGGCGGTCGTCTGTGGCAGCCTTCGTGATGAGCCGGAATGCGGCGCGGAACTGCTTATCAGGCGCGGTTTTGTCGTGGATGGCGAGCCCCGCCAGCAGGGCGAAAGCTGCGCGCCGTTCGAATTCGGGCTTGCGGCGTGCCCACTCGCGCACTTTGCGCCAGGCGAAGGGCGTCCGCCACAGCAGGCAGATGCAGGCGGCATCGCACACCGACCAGCAGTCGAATTCACTGACCCAGCGTTCCACTTCCGCTTCGAGGATGGCGAGCGGGTCGGCGATCATAGTAGCGAGAATGCGAGCTTCGAGGACGTTGGTAGACCAGAGCGCCGGCGCCAGCTCAGGATGGCGGCGAAGGTCTCTGGCGATGGCGCGGATGGCCGGGGTGGTGCTGCCGGCGGCGCGCAGGCGGTCGAGGATGTCTTTGGTGTTCGGCACGCGCCGCTACTCCATGGCCAGTATAATCGCTCCGGCCATGATCAGCAGGCCGCCGGCGCCGCGCGCGAGGGTGAGGCGTTCGCCCAGAAAGAGCGCGGCGAAGAGTATGACGAAAGCCACGCTCAGTTTGTCCACGGGGGCCACGCGCGAAGCTTCTCCGAGTTGCAGAGCGCGGAAGTAGCAGAGCCAGGACAGGCCGGTAGCCAGGCCGGAGAGGAGGAGAAAAAGCCAAGTGCGCGAGGGCAGTTGGCGGATCGCGGAAGGCGTGGCCGTGATTGCGGCCACGGTCCAGGTGAAGAACAGAATGACAGTAGTGCGGATCGCGGTAGCCAGATTGGAGTCCACGCCCGTGACCCCGACTTTGGCGAGGACAGCGGTGGCGCCGGCGAAGAGAGCGGATAATAACGACCAATAGATCCAGTTCACAGAGTCTATCTTATCGGTTTGTCGCGGGCGGCTGGTTTGTTGATATGCTGATGCGATGCGAATCACTCTGAAGTTGTCGCTCGCATTAGCGGGCGTGTGGCTGGCGGCCACGGCGCTTTGCCAGTCTTTGCCGGTGGCGAATCGGCCGGAGGATGTCGGGTTCTCTTCGCCACGCCTGGCAAGCGTCCGGCAGCGGATGACTGCCGACGTCCAGAGCGGGCGCATTCCCGGGGCCGTGCTGTTGATTGCGCGGAATGGCAAGATCGCATGGCTGGACGCGGTTGGATTTCAGGAGCGCAAGTCGCAAACGCCCATGCGCAACGATTCCATATTTCGCATTGCCTCGATGACCAAGCCGATTACCACGGTGGCCGCCATGATTCTGGCGGAGGAGGGCAAGCTGGATATCGGGGCGCCGGTGGCGCAGTATCTGCCGGAATTCAAGGACGTACAGGTGGGCATGGAGCACACCGCGGCCAAGCGGGCGATGACGGTGCAGGACCTGATGCGCCACACATCGGGGCTGACTTACGGCATTTTCGGCAATTCGCCGGTTGATGAGCTGTATAAGAAAAGTAACGTTTTCCAGAGTAAGTCGCTGGCTGAGATGGTATCCACGATTGCGCACTTACCGCTGGCGCACCAACCGGGTGAGTTCTGGGAGTATAGCGTATCGACTGACGTGCTGGGCCGTATCGTAGAAGTAGCTAGCGGCATGGACTTGGACCGCTTCATCGCGGAGCGGATCACTGGGCCGCTGAAGATGGCCGACAGCGGATTCTATCTGGATGGGGCGCAAGCGGCCCGGTTGGCACGTCCGGATTCGGGTATCCCGTTCGACCCGACGAAGAAGCCAGCGATACTATCGGGCGGCGGCGCGATGCTCTCGACGGCTGGGGACTATGCGCGTTTCTGCCAGATGATGCTGAATGGCGGGGAATTGGACGGTGTGCGGATACTCGCACCCAAGACGGTGGCCCTAATGACGGCCGACCAGTTACCGCCTTCGACGGAGCGGCACACGTCCGTGGCGACGATGCTGGATAACTTTGGTCCTACGCCGGAGATGGGCACCAGCTTCGGTCTGGGTTTCGCCGTGCGCACCGCGGCGGGCAGAAATCCTTCGCCGGGGTCGATTGGGGAATTTACGTGGGCGGGGATCTATGGCACTTACTTCTGGGTGGATCCTAAAGAGAAGCTGGCCGCCGTACTGATGATACAAGTGCCGATGGCTACCAATGTTCCTTACTGGCGGCAGACCCGGATGCTGGTGTACCAGGCTTTGATGGAGTAAGCCGGCGCACCGCTCCCTAACGGTCGCGGCTCAGTAAGGGGTTAGTCACTGAGTAGTTAGTCGCTGTAAGTTACTTCCAGACTGCGCGACTTCGTGGCGGCGTAGGTTAGGACTAGGGCGGACACCAGCA
The DNA here is from genome assembly GCA_963818855.1 of Bryobacterales bacterium. Lineage (GTDB taxonomy): Bacteria > Acidobacteriota > Terriglobia > Bryobacterales > Bryobacteraceae > Bog-159. The sequence goes on from CAWFUH010000007.1 coordinate 93,806, forward strand.
GCAGGCCCGGGATGGCCAGCCAGGCGGGCGTCGGATTGGTGGTGGTTATCAGGATCGCCAGGGGACCTTCCACGGTATCGCCGGCCGGGCAAAGCGATTTCAGATAGAAGATCACACTGAATTTTTTGAGAAGCGACGGCAGGAACGGATTCAGGTTCTCCCAGACGAATACTACGGCCGCGGGGATGAGCGGATTGCGGAAGATGATGCCGCGTGAGCAGGAATACCGATCCATAGCCGACGCAGGCGAGCGCGGCGGTGAGCGGCATACCAGCCTAATTGGGCGAGGCCCGGTCCGTGAAAGAGGTATTGCTGGAAGACGGCTCCCCAGTGCGCCGATATAAACAGAAAACTCAAGCACCACGCTGCCGGTGAAGTAAGTGACGGCGGCGACCAGGCCGGCCAGGTACTTACTGAATGCCAGGACTTCGCGGCGCACGGGTGACATGAAGTAATAGTGCAGGGTGCGCTCCAGCACTTCGGCGCGGAACAGGTTGGAGAAGATGCCCAGGCAGCCGAAGAAGATTCCAAGACGCAGGAAGTAGACCTGGAAGATACCGGCGAAGATCATATTGTCTTCGCCTATGGTGTGGCCCCCGTTGCCGGGGAACAGCGAGTGCAGGCCGGTAATGACGACGGGTCCGAGCGTGAGGATATAGATCCACCAGGCGCGCTTCGAAAACAGGCTCTTCTTCAATTCCAGGCGCAGGATGGCGGCCACCTGGCGGCGCCAGAGCATCCAGGGCTGGGTGGCGATTTGGCTCCAGGTCATGTGGTTCCTCCTTCGGCTCCGATCAGGTATTGATAGACGGAATTCACGTCGTCGTCGGCGGGCGCGACGGCTTCCACTTCCAGGCCGTTGTCGAGCACGATGCGGTTGAGCAGCAGATAGAGGTTGTCGGCGTCGCGCGTGCGCACCAGCAAGCCCGTGCCCATCGTCGTTGACCTTGGCTTCGACGACATGGTCCTGTTCGAAGAGGCGGGAGGCCAGCAAGCCGGGCTTATCGCAGCGCACCAGGATCTGCATGGGCTGGTCTTTGACTTCGCTGCGCACGCCCTGGATCTGGCCTTCGGCGACGACGTAGCCGTGGCTGAGCAGGATGACCTGGTCGGAGATGCGATCGACCTCGTGCAGGATGTGGCTGGAGACGATGACGTGGCGGCCTTCGTCGCCCCATTGTTTGAATAGCGCGATGGTTTCGGCGCGGGCCATGGGGTCGAGACCGTTGAGCGGCTCGTCGAGCACCAGCACGGTGGGGCGGTGCGCGATAGCCTGGGCCAGCTTGATGCGCTGCCGCATGCCTTTGCTGTAGGCGGCCACGGGACGGTCGGCGGCTTCGATCATGGAGACGCGCTGCCAGGGCTTCGTTAGTGAGCTTGTCGGCTTCGGATTCGATCATGCCGTGCACCAGCAGGAACGAGTAGATGAATTCGTAGCCGGTGAGTCCTTTGGGGAAGGCGTCGAATTGCGTGCAGTAGCCCATTTTGCGGAACAGTTCTTCGGGGCGGTCGGGCGGGATGCCGAGCACGCGTATTGAGCCTCGCGAGGGCCGGATGAGGCCGGTCATCAGGTTCATGAGGGTGGTTTTGCCGGAACCGTTGGGACCGACCAGGCTGGTGACGCCGGGGGGGATGGCCAGGTTTACGCGATTGACGCCCAGCACTTCGCCGTAGAAGCGGGAGACGTTTTCGAAGGTGATGCGGGAGCGGGTCTGGAGACCCGCTGCAGGTGTGGACGCCTGCCCCACAGGGCTCGGTGCCTGACCCGCAGTAGATGAGTTCATCGCACTACCTCCGCGCCCCGGATTTTGCGCGAGAGCAGGTAGAGGCAGAAGGCGCAGATGGCCAGCAGCGCTACCCAGCAGCACCAGATGGGCACTTCGTCGCCGTGCACGCGGAAAAACACCGCGCCGGAACCGCGATGCATGGGCTGTTCGAACAGCGAGGTCCAGACGGCGCCGATCAGGTGGCTGAGGTTCAGCAGGTTGCCCCATTGCGTGCGCATGATGCCGTTGATGGCGCCGCCGAATCCCGCCGCTACGAAGAAGACGCCGAAGAGCAGGCCGCCAGCCATGGGCTTCCACTTCACCCAGGCCGAGAGGGCCAGCGCCAGCAGCGAGAGCAGCAGAATCCAGATCCAGGCAGCCGAAGAAGATGGCGTTGGCGATGCGCAGATTTTGGCCCAACCAGCCGTGGCCCTCGAGCGATGCTTGCAGGATGAACAGCAGCAGGCCGGGAATCCAGGTCATGATGGACATCAGGATCAGCAGCACGGAGAGCTTGCCGAGCACATACTCGGTGCGCGAGAAGGGCCGCGCGAGATAGAGCGGCAAGGCGTTGTTGGCGAGGTCCGGCGAGATTTGGCCGGGGCCGACAAAGGCCGCCAGGAAGAACGCCATCATGCTTTGCCAGCCGAGAAAGTTCAGGAAGAAGCGTGCGTTGATTTCGATCAGGTCTGTCGGACGTGCAGCATCTTCAGCGCGCTGAGATTGTGCTCGATGTAAATGATGAGGGCGAAGATCAGCGGCGCCGAGCATGGAGACCAGGAAGAACATGCTGTAGAAACGCTTGCGGCGCATCTCTTCGAAGGCGTAGCGCGGCAGGATGAGGAAGCGCGACCAGGCGGGCGTGAGCGGCCCATCGTAACCCTTGTAGGCATGCTTAAACACCGCCATTGGGCACCTCCATGGCTTTCAGGAAAATATCTTCGAGCGAATCGCGCTTGTGATTGAGGCGGCGGATTTGCACGTTCTGCGCGGCGGCCAGCGCGTAAAGCTGGCGGATTTCGACGCCATCGGGCATGACCAGCTTCATGCGGCCGTTGGGGAACGCGGCGGCCTCGCAGCCCAACTGCTCGATGGCGGAAGTGAAGGTGCCGTTCGCGCCGCGGGTTTCGAGCTCCAGGAATTTGCGATTGGCGCGGCGCTCCTCCTCCAGGTTGCAGGAGGCGGCGATGCGGCCGTCTTTCAGGATGAGGACTTCGTCGCAGCACTCGTCGACATCGCGCAGCAGGTGGGAGGAGACGATCAGGCGCAGGTCGCCGCGGTCGCGGATTTCCTGAATGAGTTGGATCATGCGGGCGCGCGCGGGCGGATCGAGGCCGTTGGTAGGCTCGTCGAGAAACAGGAGCTTGGGGCCGTGCGCGATGGCTTGGGCGAGCTTGGCCATTTGTTTCATGCCGAGCGAGTAAGTGCCCAGATTGCGATAGCGCGCTTCGCCCAGGCCCACCCAGAAGAAGGCTTCATGGGCGCGCTCCATGGCTTGTTCGGCGGGCAGGCCGGAGAGTTCGGCCATCAGGCGGACGAAGTGTACGCCGGTCATGCCGGCGATGAAGGAATCGTTTTCCGGCATGTAGCCGAGCAGGCTGCGGACGTTCTTGGCTTCGGTGCGGATGTCTTTGCCGAAGATGCGGGCGGTGCCGGCGAAGGGTTGATGGAAGCCGAGGAGGGTATTGATGAGCGTGGATTTCCCGGCGCCGTTGGGACCTAGCAGGCCGATGGCCCGGCCGGTGAGCGAACCATTCAGTTTCTTCAGAATGATTCGCTCGCCGAAGCGGACTTCCAGATTGTCGAGTTCGATTACGGGCTGCACTTGTTTAGGTACGCATGCCGGTCTACTTATGTTCAGCCAAGATGGGGTGGCCTGAGAGGCCACCCGCAGGTGGGAGCCTTCCCCACTTTAGTGTACCCCGGGCTTTTCTAGTAATTGCAGCAGGCTCATGTTACCGATGGTGGTGAAGAGGCTGCCGCTGGTGGCGAAGGTGATGCGGTCGTTTTCGCCGTAGGCCGCGATCAGCGTGGGCTTCAGATTCGCGGCCAGCTGCTGAGCGGCCGGCTGGCTTGCTGAATTGTTCGAGCAGCGGCGAAAGGCTGGCGGCGTTGTAATAGATGGCCGCCGAGAAATTCGCGTATTGATCGTGCGGGATCAGCGCGGTGAAAGTCGCCGAGCGCGGCAGCGTGTAGCCACTGGCGCGATTCTGAATGGCGGTATCGAGCAGCGCCTGGTTGGAGCCGGCCAGCAGGTAGCCATCGGTGTAGGTGTAGCAGACCTGCGACGGCGTGTTGCTTGGGCTGGTGAGCGTGTAGTAAGTGCGGCCGTTGGCGGTGGACTGCTGGAGCTGCACGCCCGGCGAGCCTTGCGTCGGCGGCTGCGCGTTGGCGGCAGCCACCAGCTTCTGAATGGTGGCTTGCAGCTTGACGCGGGTCGTAGACTTCGACCGCGACTTTCCAGGATGGCAGCGGCAGCAGCGGGCCGTCCTGCGCCATGGCGACTTCGCCGCCGAGGGCGGCGGCCAGGTCGTTGCGCAGATCCACACCGAGCAGCGCCTGGACTTCGGCCAGGTGCTGCGCAAAGGCCGGGTTGGACTGCTGCATGGTCATGATTTCGTCGATGATGGCGGTGGGCTGCTTGACGGCGGCGGCCCAGACCAGGGTGGCTTGCGGGGAAATGAAATCGAGCGCTCCGAGCGAGCGCGGGCGCGGCCAGCCAGGAGGCTACGCCGGTGCGCTGGCCGTTGAAGATCAGCGAGGCGCGCGTTTCGGCTGCGCCGGCATTGCCGGTCTGCTGCACCATGAAGTACTGGATATTCGGCGTATGGGCCCCGTGACCGTTGTCGGAAGCGGCCATGGCCTGCACGTCCGCGGCGAACAGCAGGCCGACGCCGGAGCCGTAGGCGGCCGCGATCTGCGATCCGAATTCGGTGGTGGCGAACGTGGTGGGCGCGCCGGCGGCGATCTGCTGGAGCGCGGCGGCATCGGGCGAGAGGGCCACCAGGTGCGGCAGGATCAGCAGGACGCATTGGCCCTGCGGGATCGTGCCGATGGCGGATGGATCGGTGACGATGCGCAGTTGCGGGGCGTTCGCACCGCTCGAGAGCTTGGCGATTTCGGCTTGCGCGAACGCCGCGAAACCGGGCTGCGTCAACTCCGCCATGATGACCGGCTGGCCCGGGTGGCCGCTTGGATTCAGCGAGGCGGCGATCACCATCTCATTGCCCAGATAGCTGCTCATGGTGCTCATGTCGCGCGATCACCTGGTCGAGCTTGTTCTGCTGCCACCACTGGCTGAGGGTGGCATTCTGTTGGATCTTGGGCACGAAGACCTGCTGCACTTCGGTGAGCGCCTGGCTGAGATTCGGGATGCTGGCGTAGACCACGGTCTGCGGCGGGCGCCAGGGTCAACAGGTTGCTCGAGTAGCGCAGGGCGGGGAAGTGATCCTGATCGAGCTTCGCGTTGAGGGCGGTGACGGCGTTCAGCATCGCGATGTAGGCGCGCGGCGTTCTGGCTCCAGGAGATTTCCTTGCGTCACCGGCGTGGCGCCCATGGCGGAGCTGGTGGACACCTGACCGCCGGCATGCAGCACGCTCTTCGTGGCTGTTCTGCGCCACCAGCACGGTGCCTTCGACCACCGTAACACGCGATCCCTTGAGCCCGCTGTTCACGCTGAAGACGGTGCCGGTGACAGCGACGCGGCAATCGCGCGTGGCGACATAGAGGTGGCCGGCGTGGCGCTTGGCGGCTTGTACGATGATGGCGCCGCGATCCAGGCCGATGGTCAGGTCCTTGCCGCGTTCGGAGACGGAGAGGCCGGAGCGCTCACGCATCTCGACGTGCGAGCCGTCGCGCAGGCGCAGGATGGCGTGCGAATCGCGGGCGGTGCGGATGTCCGCTCCGGCGGGAACTTGCGCGCCGCGGATGAGGGGAACGGTGCCGGTGTCGGAGACGCGATAGATGAGGCCGTTGGCGGATTCGACCACGGCTTCGGGACCGCTGCATGCGAGGCGGAGCGGTCGCCGAAGGCCCAGAAGGCCAGGCCGGCGGCGGCTCACCAGCGTCGCGGCGATGGCGCAGCGGAAGAGCTGGGATGGTGGACCAGGCGCGGCTTGTTTTGGGGGCCAGGGGCTGGGGGTTGGGGGCTGGAGTTTTGTCTTTCAGGGCCTTGTAGCAGGCTACGCATTCGTGCGTGTGATCCTTCAGCAGCAGGGCCCGCGCCGGGACTTAGCGTTGCCGGCGCGGTAGTCCGGGTATCAGGGCTTGAAAATCGGCGCAACGTGTGCAGCGTGGCATGTTGCGCGAGGCGCGCCTGGACCCGGCTGGCGGCGGCTTCGATTACGGCTGGGTCGATGGGTTCGTCGCGGATTTCGGCGATGGCTTGTTCGAGGAGCGGATCGAGCTTCGGATCTTGTGGCGTCATCTGATTTCTCCCATGTAGGAACGGAATTCCTGTTGGATACGATCGCGCGTGCGGGACAGCGTGACCGCCACGCTGGCTGGCGTAGTGCCGAGGGCTTGGGCGATTTCCGGATTGTCGCGGCCTTCAAAGAAGCGCAGGGCGAACATTTCGGCGGCCCGGGGACTGAGCCGGGCGACGGCCTGTCGCAGCCAGTGGCGGATTTCGGTGGACCGGTAGCAGGCGATCGGGAGCAAGCGGAGGCATTTTCGGGAAGCAGGGGGGCCACGTCTTCGAGGGGGACTTGCGGCGCGGCCTGCCGGGAGCGGATCAGGTCCAGCGCTGCGTTTACGGCTGCACGCCGCAGATAACCTTCCATGTTGCCGACGGCTTCGGCGTCCGGTTGGCGGCGCAGCAGGCGCATGAAGACGGTTTGCAGGACGTCTTCAGCGTCGCTGGCGTTGCCCGTGACGCGGTAGGCCGCACGGAACACGGTGGAGTGGTGCTCCCGGAAAATGAGATCCAGATCCGGTGGTGGGGCGGACTGGAGCGGACCGGCCGAAGCCGGTTCCAATTGGGCGGTGGCCTCCACGTTTTGTTTCCTCCCTTGCTCTTCATACATGAGACGGCTCCGGGGGCGGGTATTTAACACGCCCGGTAAGGATAACGGCGGGGGTGGGGAAAAAGTTCCGGAAGTGCGGGGGGCTCCAGCCCGGCACTTCCCGATGGTCGCCGCGATTGTGGTTAACAAGTTGTAGAATAGCGCCGTGACCGCGATCCAGGCATCCGCGTTTTTCGTGCGCGCCGAAGGGTATCTCGGCGCACTTCGTGCAGGGGGCTCGGTTAGACGGCATGCTACGTTCCAATTTGGCTTGTGGCCTTAATTTGGGACGAACAAAGCCAATAAGTTATTTGTATTCTGATACTTGTGTTCTTGGTGAAGCCATTTCCGGCAGATTGGCCTTCAGCAACAACGCCCATCCTGCAGCGAAGCTGAAGCACCGCGAAGATTCTGACAGGAAGGCAGAATAGCGCAATTAAACGGATGCGGCGACGGGGCTGAGGCCGCTAAAGAACGGGCTGATTAACTACTCTTCTTCGGCGTCGCGGCCTTCGCGTGCGGCGCGTTCGCGTTCTTCCTTGCGTTTGGCGCGGTCGGCGGCGCGCTTGACGAGTTCGGAGCCGACCAGTTCAATCATGGCGACTTCGGCGCCATCGCCTTTACGGGGGCCCAGCCGGACGATACGGGTGTAGCCGCCGTTGCGCTGGCCGAAGCGGGTGGCCAGCGTGTCGAACAGTTTTTTCACGGAGGCCGGCGTGAACAGGACCCGGGCGGCTTCCCGGCGGGCGTGCAGAGTGTCCTGCTTGCCCAGCGTGATCATGCGCTCCACCAGCGGCTTGGCGGCCTTGGCTTTGGGTACGGTGGTGATGACCCGCTCGCGCTCGATCACGCTGGTGACGAGGTTGCGGAGAAGAGATTTGCGGGCGGCTCCGTCCCGCTTGAGTTTGTATCCGGCTACTCGGTGTCGCATTTCGTTTCCTTTGATCAGGAGGGGAGCGGGGCTAAAGCCCCGCGCCGGCTAAAGCCCGCCCTCCATTGCCTAAAGCACAGGCTAGATCTATAGTTGGTCCTCGTTGCGGAGGTCTTCTTCGTCTAATTCCTGGATGGCTCCCGCGGGTTGCGGCGGCGGCGCTACCAGGCGGCCATGGGCATCCACGCGCATACCGAGCGAGAGCCCCATATTGGCCAGTATTTCCTTGATTTCGTTCAGCGATTTGCGGCCGAAGTTCTTGGTGCGCAGCATTTCGGCTTCGGTCTTCTGCACCAGTTCGCCGATGGTTTGAATGTTGGCGTTCTTCAGGCAGTTGTAGGAGCGGACGCTCAACTCGAGCTCCTCGACGGAGCGGTTGAGAACCTCGCCCATTTTGTCCATGCCGTGTTCGGACACGTCTTCGGCGGCCTCCGGCAGCTCCTCGAAGTTGATGAAGATGGACATGTGGTCCTTGAGCAGCTTGGCGGCGTAGCCGACGGCGTCCTGCGGGGAGACGGCGCCGTTGGTCCAGACTTCGAGGGTGAGCTTGTCGTAATCGGTCATCTGGCCGAGGCGGGCGGCTTCTACGGCGAAGTTGACTTTGCGCACGGGCGAATGTACGGAGTCGATGGGGATGTAGCCGAGGGCCAGGTCTTCGTCGAAATTCTTGTCGGCGCTGACATAGCCGCGGCCGCTCTTGAGGCGCATTTCGACGTTGAGCTTGCCGCCTTCACTAACGGTGGCAAGGTGCAGGTTGCGGTCGAGCACTTCGACGTCCTGGTCGGTCTGGATCTGGGAACTCATGACTTCGCCCGAGTGATCGACGGAAATGGTGACGGTCTTGATACCCTCGCCCATGATTTTGAAGGGAATCTGTTTCAGGTTGAGGATGATGTCGGTGGCGTCTTCGACCACACCCGGGATGGGGCTGAATTCGTGCTCGACGCCCTCGATGCGGACCGCCGTGATGGCCGCGCCCTCGATGGAGCTGAGCAGGATGCGGCGCAAGCTATTGCCGATAGTCGTGCCGAAGCCGCGTTGAAACGGCTGGGCGGTGAACATGCCATACCGTTCCGTGAGGGTTTCGGTATTGGCAACCAGTCTTTTGGGTTTCTGAAAGCCCTTGAACATAATCTCCTTTTAAAAGAGGCGGGCTGAGAGCCCGCCGCAGCCTACGAGGCTGCCCCACAATTACTTGGAATACAGTTCTACGATGAGTTGCTCGTTCATTTGGATCTGGACCAGTTCGTCGCGCTTGGGCAGGCTGGTAATTTTGCCCTTGAGCGCGTCGCGATCCACGTCCATCCAGCCCGGCGACGGCGCGTGGGCCGTGGCATCGCGGGCCGAGAGGATGGTCGGATTATTCTTGCTCGGTTCGCGGACGGCGACCTCGTCGCCGATCTTCACCATGAAGGACGGGATGTCGACTTTTCGTCCGTTGACCTGGATGTGGCCGTGGCGCACGACCTGGCGGGACTGCGCGCGGCTGGTGCCGAATCCCATGCGATAGATGACGCTGTCGAGGCGGCGTTCGAGGTTCGACAGCATGACATCGCCGGTAATGCCTTTGGACATGGCGGCCTTCTCGAAATTGTTGCGAAACTGGGTTTCGAGCAGGCCATAGATGCGGCGGACTTTCTGCTTTTCGCGCAACTGCAGGCCGTAGCCGACCAGCTTGGCTTTGCGGTCTTTACCATGCTGCCCGGGGACGAAGTTGCGCTTTTCGATGGCGCACTTTTCGGTGTGGCAGCGTTCGCCTTTCAGGAAGAGCTTCATGCCCTCGCGCCGGCACTGCCGGCAAACCGGGCCGATGTATCTTGCCAATGTTCTTCTCCTTACCTTTCGTTACTCAAGGTGCAGTTTACGGTCATGGCGACCTTTGCGGCCCCACGGACCTTCGTCCTGCTTATCAATAGGGTGGTAGGTGGTGGGTGGTGGGTTGTGGCAAACGCACTGAAAACTGGAGAACGGTTTGCCACCACCTACCACCCACAACCCACCACCTTCTTCAGACTCGTCTCTTCTTCGGCGGCCTGCATCCGTTGTGCGGAATCGGGGTGACGTCCTTGATCTGGCGGACTTCGATTCCGGCGGTGGATAGGGCGCGCACGGCCGATTCCCGGCCCGATCCGGGGCCGCTGACCCGCACTTCGACCGTTCGCAAGCCGCTTTCACTGGCTTTATTGGCCGCGGTCATGGCAGCTTGTTGGGCGGCGAAGGGGGTTCCCTTGCGCGATCCGCGGAAGCCCAGCGATCCGGCGCTGGACCAGGAAACCACGTTGCCTTCCTGGTCGGCGATGGTCACGATGGTGTTGTTGAAGGTGGCCTGTATATGCACGATGCCCGAATGGACGACGCGCTTTTCCTTCTTCTTGAAGCTTTTCTTTTTGGTCGGTTTTGCGGGTGCTTTTGCCATACGCCTCTATTCCGTATCGCGCAAAACGGGCCGCGGCCCTTTGCGCTTCATCATGTTTTCGATGTCGCTTTCTTCTTATTGGCGACGGTGCCGCGGCGCGGACCCTTGCGGGTGCGGGCGTTGGTATGCGTGCGCTGGCCGCGCACGGGCAGGCCGCGCCGGTGGCGGAGACCGCGGTAGGAGCCCATCTCGATGTGCCGCTTGATATTCATCGAGATTTCCTTGCGCAGGTCGCCTTCGACGGCGCCCTCCTCTTCCAGAATCTGGCGGACGCGATTGATTTCGTCTTCGTTCAGATCTGCCACTTTTTTGTCGAAATCGATGCCGGCCCGATAGAGCAGCGAACGCGCACGGGCGCGCCCGATGCCGTAGATGTAGGTCAGGCCGATCTCCGCCCTTTTCTTGGGCGGCACTTCCACTCCTGCTATACGTGCCATAATTTATTCCCGCCTACCCCTGCCTCTGTTTGTGTTTTGGATTCGTGCAGATCACCCGGACCACTCCTTCGCGGTGGATGATTTTGCATTTATCGCAGATTTTCTTTACCGATGCTCGCACTTTCATATTTTTGTCTGGCGGGGCTAAAGCCCCGCGCGGGATGAATCCCGCCCTCCACACTTTTCTGTAATTCTTCCTCTGGTCAGATCGTTTGGGGAGAGTTCCACTTTCACTTGATCTCCCGGCCTTAGCCTCACGAAATTTCGTTTTACCGTTCCCACCGGGTGGGCAAGAACTTGCTGCTTGTTATCCAGCTCCACGCGATAGATCGCGCTGGGCAGCTCTTCGAGGACCGTCGCGGTTACTTCGTTCACGGTCTGGTCAACACCCATGGCCCATTGGAGGTCACCGCCACGCAATGCTCGTAGTGGGCCGCATTCGACCCATCCTTGGTGACCGCCGTCCATTTATCCTTCAACACCACGGTGTCCGGTTTGCCGGCGCTGACCATAGGCTCGATGGCCAACACCATGCCTTCCTTCAGCCGCGGATTCTCGTTCCTGCGCTCCACGTAGTTGGGAACTTGCGGCTCCTCATGGAGCTGTGTCCCGATGCCGTGGCCTACAAATTCCCGAACCACTGTAAACCCGTTAGCGAGCACGTGCTGCTCGACCGTACCGCAGACATCAAACAGGCGGTTGCCCGCCTTAACCTTCTGAATCGCCAGTTCGAGCGACTCCTCGGTCACGCGCATCAGCTTGCGCGTCTGCTCGCTGACTTCGCCGATGGCCACCGTGGTGGCGGAATCGCCGTAATATCCGTCGAGGCTGACCCCGGTATCGATCGACAGGATATCGCCCTTTTTCAAAACCCGCTTGGCCGACGGCATGCCGTGGATGATCTCGTGATTAATCGAGGTACACAGCACGAAGCGGTAGGTATCGCCAGCCGCCTGCACGTAATAGTTCTTAAACGCCGGATGCGCGCCGGCATCCTTCATCATGCGCTCGGCGGCGATTTCCAGATCCAGCGTGCTGACACCCTCGGCGGCCATTTTTTCGAGCTCACCTAGGATCTGCCAGACCAATAAACCACTGCGCCGCATTTTCTGGAGTTCGGCGGCGGTTTTTCGAATGATCATCCTAAATAAATGCTGCAGCAGGGCTTAAGCCCTGCGCCGGCTAAAGCCCGCCCTCCAAAGCCGGAGTTTTGATCGTGCGGCAGACCCGCTTCGCCAGCGCTTCCGGAGCCTGGTTACCGGCGTCGATCTCAAAAAGGCGGCGGCCCTTCTCCCGGAAGAACTCAATCAGGGGGCGGCTTTGGGATTCGTATGCTGCTAACCGCTGGCGAATCACCGACTCCCGGTCGTCGTCGCGAATGACCAGCTTCTCTCCGTCCAAGTCACAGACGCCCTCAACCCGCGGGGGATGAGAAATAATGTTGTAAAGGGTACCGCAACGAGGGCACTGCCGACGGCCGGTAAGCCGGCTCACAATAATATTATAATCCACCAGCAGATGAATCACCACTTCGCGAATACCGCGGCTATCCAGCCAGCCTATCAGGTGCTCGGCCTGATCCCGGGTGCGGGGATAGCCATCCAGGATGAATCCTTCCTCCGCGTCCGGCTGGGCAAGGCGTTCCTCGACCAGTTGATTGACCACATCATCGCGGACCAGGGAGCCGGCGTGCATCGTGTCGGCTACCCGGACCCCCAGCATATTACCTGTCTTGATGTGTTCCCGAAGCATATCGCCGGTGGAGATATGCGGCACATGCAGGCAGTTCTTCAAAAGCTCGGCCTGGGTGCCCTTTCCCGAACCTGGCGAACCAAACAACACGACAGCTTGCGTCATGGAAAGCTGCGTCACGGGGTCAGAACGTGCTGCGTCGCCCGCGAATCCTCCCTGCCCGGGGCGTAAAGCCCTCGTAATGGCGCATGATCAACTGCGCTTCGATCTGGTTGATGGTATCCATGGCCACGCCCACCACGATGAGCAGGGACGTGCCGCCAAAATAAAAATTGACGTTCAAGCCTTCCAGCAGGAAGCGGGGCGCGTAGGCATCCATGAAATTGCCGAGCAGGGGCAGGTGCTGCAGCTTGATGCCGGAGATCATGATATCCGGAATCAGGCAGAGAATGGAAAGATAAAGACCGCCCACTACGGTGATTTTGGTCAGGATGGCGTTCATGTACTCCGCGGTATTCCGGCCGGGACGGATGCCTGGGATGAACCCGCCGTATTTGCGCATATTGTCGGCGGCTTCATTGGGGTTGAAGATAATGGACACGTAGAAGAAACAGAAAAAGATAATGCCGGCCACGAAAAGGACATAGTAAAGCGGCTCGCCGTGGCGGATAGACGCCAGGGTATTGCTGAGCCAGGGCATGTTCTTGACGAACGGCACGGCCGCCAGGGTTTGCGGGAATGCCAGAATGGAGGACGCGAAAATGACTGGGATAACGCCGCCGGCGTTGACCTTAAGCGGCATATGCGTGGACTGGCCGCCCATGACGCGCCGGCCGATGACGCGCTTGGCATACTGCACGGGAATGCGGCGCTCGCCGCGTTCGACGAGCACGATGAAGGCCACCACCGCGACCATCATGATGAGGATAGCGATCATCTGGAAGGGTCCCCATTCGCGGGTGACGAAGGTGTTGCGATAGACATTCGAGATGGCGTTGGGCAGGCCCACGACGATGCCGGCAAAGATGATGAGCGACATGCCATTGCCGATGCCGCGCTCGCTGATCTGCTCGCCCAGCCACATGATGAAGGCGGTGCCGGTGGTGAGCGAGATGATGGTCATCAGGACAAATCCCCAACCGGGGTTGTCGACGAAGCCGCCGTTAGAATGCTGCAAGCCCTGCGCGATGCCGAACGATTGGATGACCGAGAGAATGATGGTCAGGTAGCGGGTCCACTGGGTGATTTTGCGGCGGCCGAGTTCGCCTTCCTTCTGTAGCTTTTCGAGGGTGGGGACAACCACCGTTAACAATTGCAGGATGATGGAGGCAGTGATGTAGGGCATGATGCCCAGGGCGAAGATGGTGAAACGCCGGATATTGCCGCCCGCGAACAGATCGAAGAAGCCGAAGATACCGCCGGAATTGCGGGTGAGGAAGTCCTGCCAGCGGTCGACGTTGATGCCGGGGGTGGGGATGTGGCCGCCGAGGCGATAGACCGCCAGCATGGCGAGCGTGAATAAGACTCGCTTGCGCAGATCGGGGATGCGAAATACGTTGCCCAGCGCTTCGAAAAACTTCATGATTCTTTCGCCTCTAAGACCGCTTGCTTACGCGCGCGGCTCGGTAGCGCGCGGATCGGTTGCTCCGATTACGACGGCTTCGCCGCCCGCGGCTTGAATCTTATCAATGGCGGATTTCGAAAACAAGTGCGCTTCGACCCGCAGCTTACGCGTTAGCTGGCCGGACCCCAGGACCTTCAAGCCTTCGTGCAGCTTCTTGATGATACCGCGCTCAAGGAGGTGATCGGGGGTGATGGTGTCGGCTTCCAGTTTCTCCAACCGGTCCAGATTGACGATGGCGTATTGTTTCTTGAAGATATTGGTGAAGCCGCGCTTGGGCAGCCGGCGGTGGAGCGGCATCTGACCGCCCTCGAAGCCGCGCTTCTGGCCAAATCCCGTGCCGGCGCGTTGTCCCTTGCTGCCGCGGGTGGCGGTCTTGCCATGGCCGGAACCCATACCGCGGCCGATGCGCTTGCGTACGTGTTTCTGTCCGGCGGGGGGTTTCAGATTACTCAAATTCATAACGCGGGGCTCCTATTCGACGACCTTCAACAGATGCGGGCACTTGTTGACCATGCCGCGGAAGACGGGGGAATCCGGCCGCTCCACGATTTGATTGACCTTGCGCAGGCCCAGGCCGCGCACCACGCGCTTATGCTTTTCGGGCGTGCAAATGGGACTACGGTATAGCTGGATCTTGATTGTACCGTCCATATTCCGGTTCCTTGGTAACGGGTTGAAGGTGGTAGGTTGTGGGTGGTGGGGAAGCTACCACCCACGACCCACCACCGCTTCACAGTTTCTCCACCGCGAGGCCACGCATTTCGGCCACTTCCGCCCTATCGCGCAGTTGTTCCAGGGCTACGATGGTGGCCTTCACTACGTTGTGCGGGTTATGCGTGCCGATGGATTTCGTCAGCACGTTGGGGATGCCGGCGGCGGTCACCACCGCGCGCACGGGTCCGCCGGCAATCACGCCGGTTCCTTCCGGGGCCGGCTTCAGCAGCACCAGACCGCTGCCAAAGCGGCCCAGCGAAACATGCGCGATGGTGGTTTCGAGCACGTGGATCCTGCGCAGATTTTTCTTGGCCGCCTCGATGCCTTTGCGAATGGCCGAGGGCACTTCCTTGGCTTTACCCACGCCAAAACCGACCACTTTGGCGGCCGGATCCCCGATCACCACCAGTGCCGAGAAACTCAGGTTCTTACCGCCTTTGACCACCTTCGTCACGCGATTGATCGATACCACCTGCTCTTTCAAATTGAGCGTCTGCGGATCGATGCGTTTTACCGTTGTTACTGCCATTAAAACTCCAGTCCGGCTTCCCGCGCGGCGTCGGCCAGGGCTTTCACCCGGCCGTGATAGATATAGCCGCCACGATCGAACACTACCTTCTGAATCCCTTTTTCCTTGGCCCGCTCGGCGATCAGCTTGCCGACCGTCTTGGCCGCCGCGAGATTGCCGCCGTTGCTGCGCTTGCCTTTTTCGATGGTCGAAGCAGAAACCAGCGTGGCACCCTGAGAATCGTCGATCACCTGCACGTAGATATTGGCTACGCTGCGGAACACAGCCAGTCGCGGCCGTTCGGCGCTGCCGCGCACCTTGTGCCGGATGCGCTGGTGAATGCGATGGCGGATTTCATTTTTTTGCGTTACGTGGATCATTTTGCGCTCGCTCCGGTCTTGCCGACCTTCTTGCGCAACTGCTCGCCGGTATAGCGGACGCCCTTGTTCTTGTAGGGATCCGGCTTGCGCAGCGCGCGGATGTTGGCCGCCACCTGTCCCACCATCTGCTTGTCAAACCCGCTCAGGACCAAGTGCGTCTGTTTATCGATCTTCAGGTCCACACCGTCGGGCAGCAGGACTTCGATGGGATGCGAATAGCCCAGCGTGAACGTGGCTATTTTGCCCTTGACGTCGGCGCGATAGCCGATGCCCACGATGTCCAGTTCCCGGATGAAGCCGGTGGAAACGCCTTGCACGGCGTTGGCGGCGAGGGCGCGCGTAAGACCATGGAGCGCGCCGTACTGGTCGCCATCGCGCACCAGGTCCAGGCGGCCGTCGGCCTGCTTGATATGTATGCCGCCGGGAATGGGCACGGTCAGGGTGCCTTTGGGGCCGGTGACTTCCAGTTGTTCGCCGATTTCGATTTTGACCCCTTTTGGCAGGGGGATGGGCTTCTTACCTATTCGTGACATATGGCAAAATCCTTCGGATTTTGGGTGGTGGGTGATAGGTGGTAGGTGGTGGCAGACTCATCGCGGACAGTACGGCGCGTTGGCCACAACCCACCACCCACAACCCACCACCCTCTCACCAAACCCGGCACAGCAGTTCTCCCCCGATTTTCTCTTTGTGGGCGTCGCGGCCGGTCATGACTCCGCGCGGGGTGGTCAGGATGTTGATTCCCAGGCCTCCCAGCACGCGGGGGATATCCTGCTGTCCCACGTAAACGCGGCAGCCGGGGCGCGAGATGCGCTCGATATTCGAAATTACCGGGGCATTGCCGGTGTTGTACTTGAGATAGATCTTGATGACTTTCTTGGGGCCTTCCTCGGCGACCTTGAAGTTCTGGATGTAGCCTTCTTCTTTCAAGATGCGGGCGATCTCGGTCTTCAGTTTCGAAGCCGGCACATCCACTTTAGGATGGCGCGCCTGGATGGCGTTGCGCACGCGCGTCAGCATGTCGGCGATAGGGTCACTGGTCATAACTGCTTCCTTTCGCTCTCACCAGCTCGCCTTGGTGACGCCGGGGACTTCCCCATTCAGCGCCAGTTGGCGGAAGCACAACCGGCAGATGCCGAACTTCCGCAGAAAGGCGCGCGGGCGCCCGCAGCGCCAGCAGCGGTTGCGATGTTTGCAGCGCAGCCGGGGTGTTTTGGCGCGCACGGCTTTTTCCAGTTTCAGATCTTTGGCTATCTTGGCGGTAGTGGCCATCGTTATTCGTCTTTCCTTTTACTGACGGAATGGCATGCCGAGTTGCTTCAGCAAGGCCATGCCTTCGGCGTCGGTGCGTGCCGACGTGGTGATGGAGATATTCATCCCCTTGGTCTTTTCGACCTTGGCGTAATCGATTTCCGGAAAAATCAACTGTTCGCGCAGGCCCAGGGTGTAATTGCCGCGGCCGTCGAACGACTTGGTGGAGACGCCGCGGAAATCGCGCACGCGGGGCAGCGCCACGTTCACCAGACGGTCGAAGAATTCGTACATGCGGTCGCCGCGCAGCGTCACCATGCAGCCGATGGCCATGCCTTCGCGCAGTTTGAAAGCCGCGATGGATTTGCGCGCTTTGGTGACCACCGGCTTCTGGCCGGCGATCTGGCCCAATTCGGTGACCGCGCCATCCATCAGCTTCGCGTTCTGTGTGGCTTCGCCCAGGCCGATATTGACCGAAATCTTTGCCAGCTTAGGCACCGCCATCACGTTGTTGTACCCGAACTCCTTGGTGAGCGCCGGGACAACCGATTTTGTGTAATGCTGCTTGAGTCGTGCTGCCATTCTGATTCCTATTTCCTATCGAGGGTCTGTCCACATTTACGGCAAACCCGGGTGCGCCGCACCTGGCCGCCGGGCAAAGTCTCCATATGATGCGCGATGCGTACGGCGCCGCATTGCGGGCAGACGATCATGACGTTTGAAACCGAGATGGGGCTTTCCCGCTCGGCGATGCCGCCCTTGATCTGCTTGGCCGGATTGGGACGCGTGTGCCGCTTGATCATGGAAACGTGCTCGACCAGGATCTTGCCGTTGCGCGGGTTGACATCCAGGACGCGGCCGGTCTTGCCCCGGTCGCGGCCGGCGATCACTTTCACCTGGTCGTTCTTCTTCAGTAATATTCTGACCGGGTCGGCCAGCTTGCGTTTCGGCATTTTCAAATCACCTCGGGCGCCAGGGACACAATCTTCATGAACCGCTTTTCGCGCAATTCCCTGGCAACGGGTCCGAATACGCGCGTGCCCACCGGCTCGCCCAAATCGGTGATCAACACCGCGGCATTGGAATCGAACCGGATATAGGTTCCGTCTTTACGGCGGGTCTCCTTGCGCATGCGGACGATCACGCAGCGCACGACCTTGCCTTTCTTGATGGCGGAATCGGGCGCCGCCTCTTTGACGCTGGCTGTGACTACATCGCCCAAGCCAGCCCGCAAGCCGAGGTCGCCGCCGCGGGGCAGGATACAGGCCAGCCGCCGCGCGCCGCTGTTATCGGCCACCTCCAGGATCGTTCTCATCCCAACCATAGTCGCTTCGCTCCCGGGGTCGGGGTTCGGGGGGCGGGTGCCGGAGTTTTGACTACCCCCCGGTCCCTGGCCCCTGGCCCCCGGTCCCTATGCCTTTATGTCCAATTCCGCCGGCTGCACGCCCACCTGGGGGGCGCGGCGGATCACTTCGGCCAGCCGCCAGTGCTTCATGCGGCTTAACGGCCGGCATTCGGTAATGCGCACGATATCGCCCATTTTGGCGCTGCCTTCTTCATCGTGCGCGTGGAATTTCTTGCGCTTCTTCACAATCCGTTTGTACAGCGGATGCGGCACGCGCCGGCTCACTTCGACCACGATCGTCTTGGCCGTTTTGGTGGAGACGACTTGCCCAACTTTTTCGTTCTTTAACGGTTTCTGCGTCTGTTCGGCCATATTACTTCTTCGCTCCAGCCAGCTCGCGTTCCCGCATGATGGTGTAGATGCGGGCGCGGTCTTTGCGCATGGCGCGCGCTTTCTTCAAACCTTCCATGGTGCCCATGGACATCTGGAAATGCAGCCGGAAAAGCTGCTCCTCGATGGTGCTCAGTTGATGCTGCAGTTCGTTCTCGTCGAGGTCCCGAATCTTCTGCGACTTCATACGCTACTCCGCTTGCTCCCGCGTTACGAATTTGGTGCGGATGGGCAGCTTGTGTGCCGCGAGGCGCATGGCATCCATCGCCACGTTCAACGGCACGCCTTCCATCTCGAACAGAATCTTACCCGGCCGGACCACCGCCACCCACTGTTCGGGTGCGCCTTTGCCCTTTCCCATACGGGTTTCGGCGGGCTTCTTGGTGATGGGCTTGTCGGGGAATAAACGAATCCAGACTTTGCCGCCGCGCTTGATGGAGCGGGTCATGGCGATGCGGGCGGCTTCAATCTGCCGGTCGGTGATCCATGCGCAAGTCATTGCTTTGAGGCCGTACTCGCCGAACGCGACGGAGGAACCGCGCCAGGCTTTGCCCGTCATGCGGCCGCGCTGCTGCTTGCGGAATTTGACTTTCTTGGGCATCATCATGGCTTATTTTTCTCCTTTTTCTCCCGGTTCCGGCGGGTTGGGGGAAGGCTCGGCGGCAGGAGTCTCCGAGGCGGCGGTGGGTTCGGCCGGCGGCTCGACATCCGGGCGCACTTCCTGTTTCCAATGGGGTTGGGGCTGGGGGGCCATGAGGGGCGGCAGGATCGGACCGCCCGAGCGTGCCGGATGGGCCATTTCAGATGGCGGCGGGGCTTGCCGCGCGGGGCCGCTCGGTTCGGGTGCGGGCGGCGTGGGCTCGTGATGCCGGACCGGCGGGCGCCTGTCCCCGCGATCGCCACGATCTCGCCGGTCGCCGCGATCCCGCTGGCGCGGTTCCGGTTCGGACGACAGCGAGCGCAAGCGGTTACCGCTATCCAGGATCTCGCCCTTATACAACCAGGCCTTCACGCCGATTACGCCGTAGGTGGTATGGGCCTCGGAGGTCCCGTAATCGATATCGGCGCGCAGCGTGTGCAGCGGAAGCTGGCCTTGCAAATACCACTCGCTGCGCGCGATCTCGGCGCCGTTCAGCCGGCCCGATACGCGTACCTTGATGCCTTTACAGCCGAAACGCAGCGCCGAATCCACGGCTTTTCGCATGGCGCGGCGGAATGCTACGCGCTTCTCGAGCTGCAGAGCGATGGATTCCGATACCAGTTGCGCATCGAGCTCCGGTTTGTGCACCTCCTGGATGTCGATGAAGACTTCGCGCTTGGTGCGGCGGGCCAGATCCTGCTTCAGCTTCTCGATTTCGGCGCCTTTGCGTCCGATGATGATGCCGGGCCGCGAGGTGCGGATGGTGACCCGCAGCTTGTTACCGGGGCGGTCCACTTCGATGGAGCTGACGCCGGCCGACTTGAGCCGCTCGCGGAGAGTGTCCCGCAGTTCGATATCTTCCTGCAGAAGCTTCGCGTAGCCCTGCTTGGCGAACCAGCGGGAGCGCCACGGCTTGATATTGCCTACGCGGAAACCGTATGGATGTACCTTTTGTCCCATAGTTAGAATCTCCGTGGCTGGTGGCTGGTGGCTGGTGGCTGGTGGTTTAGTCCACAGCCGTCGTCCCTCAAATCACAACCACTATCCACTAGCCACCGACCACCAGTCACTGGTTTTCCTCTCGTGCCGATACCTTGATCACTATATGCGACATGCGCTTCTGCACCCGGTAGGCGCGGCCCATGGGCGCGGGGCGGACGCGCTTGGCGCGCGGGCCCTCGTTGACGTACGCCTCGGACACGATCAGCCGGTCCACATCCACGTCTTCAAACCGCTCGCGGGCGTTGGCGATGGCCGAATCCAAAACCTTTTGCACGGTGGGCGCGACGCGCTTGTTTGTGGAACGCAGCGTGGTGCGCGCCTGGCCGGCGTTCTGGCCGCGGATCAGATTCACCACCAGCCGCGCCTTCTGCGGCGATACCCTGATATATCTTGCTTCTGCCTTGGCTTCCATGTTTGCCCGCCCCTTATGCCGGCTTAGCGGCTTTTTCTGTGGCCGCTTTCACCGAGTGTCCCTTGAACACTCGCGTGGGGGAGAACTCGCCCAGCTTGTGGCCCACCATGTTCTCGGTGACATATACCGGGATGAATTTCTTGCCGTTGTGCACAGCGATGGTGTGACCGACGAACTCCGGAAGGATGGTCGACCGGCGCGACCAGGTGCGCACCACGCGCTTCTCATTCTTCGCGGTAAGTGCCGCAACTTTCACTTCCAGGTGGCCGTCGGTAAACGGCCCTTTCTTGACTGAACGCCCCATAGTTATCTCTTCTTACTCTTCCTGGTGACTATCCACTTATCGGTGCGCTTGTTATTGCGCGTTTTGAAGCCGCGGGTGGGCTGTCCCCACGGCGTCACAGGATGGCGACCGCCGGAGGTCTTGCCCTCGCCGCCGCCGTGCGGATGATCCACCGGATTCATGGTCACGCCGCGATTGTGCGGCATCTTGCCCAGCCAGCGCTTGCGTCCGGCCTTGCCCAGCGAAACATTTTCGTGATCCACGTTGCCGACTTGGCCGACGGTGGCCATGCAATCGAGCGGCACGCGGCGGATTTCGCCGGAGGGCAGCTTCAACAGCGCGATCTCGCCTTCCTTATTCACCAACTGGGCTTGCGTGCCCGCCGACCGCGCCATCTGGGCGCCTTTGCCCGGCCGCAGTTCGATGTTGTGCACGATCGTGCCGGCCGGCATATTCTTCAAGGGCAGGGCATTGCCGATGAGGATATCGGCGGAGGGGCCCGAGGAAATCTTCATGCCCACCTTCAGCCCGTCCGGTTGGATGATGTAGCGCTTCTCGCCATCGGCGTAATGCAGCAGGGCCAGGCGCGCGGAACGGTTGGGATCGTATTCGATGGCTGCCACCACCGCTGGCACGCCGGGCTTGTCGCGCTTGAAATCCACCAGCCGATAGGCCTGCTTGTGGCCGCCGCCGATAAAGCGGGAGGTCACGCGCCCGGTGGAATTGCGGCCGCCGGTGCCCTTCTTGGCCTCGCGTAGCGACTTTTCCGGCCGCTCCCTGGTGATGTCGTCGCGCGAGACGGTGGTCTGGAAGCGGCGGGTTGAGGTTGTCGGTCTGTAACTTTTAATAGGCATGTCAAATTTGGTGGCTGGTGGGCGGTGGCTGGTGATTGGTGGTTTAGATCAAACCACCAGCCACTAGCCACGAGCCACCAGCCACTAGCTCCTATATCTGCGCAAAGTCGGGTACCTTCTCGCCTTCTTTCAACTTCACGTACGCCTTTTTCCAATTCGGCTTGTACCCTACGAACCGGCCGCGGCGGCGCAGCTTACCATCGAGATTCGCGGTGCGCACTTCGGCTACCTTCACTTTGAACAGTTTCTCGACAGCCTGCTTAACCTGGGTCTTGTTGGCTGCGAGCGCCACCTCGAAGCACAGGGTGGCGTGTTCATCCTTGGCCGTCACGCCTTTTTCGGTGACTACCGGACGGCGGATCACTTCATGTACGGTCATTTTGCCAGCGCCTCCGAGAACTTGCGGGCGGCCGCTTCGGTGAGCAGCACGCGGTCGTGGCCTAACAGATGAAATGCGTTAACCTCGCGCGTGGGCATCAGGGTAACACCGGGCAGGTTGCGCACACCCAGCGACAGGTTGCGGTTTTCGCCATTTTCGACCACCAGGACTTTGCGCGTGGCTTCCAGGCGCGTCAGCGCGGCCTTGGCATCCTTGGTCTTCGCGCCTTCCAGATTGAACTCGTGAACGACCTTCAACTCGCCGTCGCGCAGCTTGGCGGATAACGCGGAACGCAATGCGCCCAGCAGCATTTTGCGCGGCAGCTTATAACTGTAGTCGCGCGGTTGGGGGCCGTGTACCGTGCCGCCATGCCGCCAAATCGGCGAACGAACCGACCCCACGCGCGCGCGGCCGGTGCCTTTCTGCTTCCACAACTTCTTGCCGGAACCGGCTACATCGCCGCGTACCTTGGTCTTGTGCGTGCCCGCCCGCTGCCCGGCGCGATAATGCCGCACGGCCTCGTAGAGCAGGTTGTCGTTGACCTCGGTTCCGAAAACCGCGTCGGCCAGCTCCAACTCGCCGACCTTCTGATTGTTTAAATCCACTACGTCCACTGTGGGCATGGCGATTACCTCTTGGCCCTCCGCACGACCACGTAGCCGCCGTTGGGGCCAGGCACCGCGCCCTTCACCATCAGCACGTTGTCCTCGGTATCCACTTCCACGATCTCCAGGTTGCGCACGGTCACCTGCCCCGCGCCCATGTGGCCGGCCATGCGCATGCCGGGCACCACCCGCGAGGGGAAGCTGGATGCGCCGATCGATCCGGGCGCGCGATGGAACATGGAGCCGTGCGAGCCTTCGCCGCCGCGGAAGTGATGGCGCTTCACCAGGCCCGCAAAACCGCGGCCTTTGCTGACGCCAATCACGTCCACCTTTTCGTTGGGCTTGAATTGGTCGACCAGCACTTTGTCCCCGGCCTTGAAATCGTCGTCGCCGGGGCGCAGATGGAACTCCCGCATGAAGCGCGCGCCCTCCACGCCGGCCTTCTTCAGGTGCCCGGTAATCGGCTTGTTGATACGCGCCGGCTTGACGAACTCCATCAGGCCGAGCTGCACCGCATCGTAGCCGTCGGTAGTGGGCGTTTTGCGCTGCACCACCATGCACGGACCCGCCTTGAGGAGGGTGACGGGAACCACCTGCCCGTCCGGCCGGAACAACTGCGTCATGCCGATTTTTCTGCCAAGTATTCCTGGACTCATGTTCTACCTGCTTCGCAGGTGGTTGTGGGTTGTGGGTGGTAGGTGGTAGCAAAAACCCCACCACCCACCACCCACCACCTACCACCCTTATTTATGGTCTTTCCCAAACGCCTTGATCTCCACATCCACGCCCGCCGGCAGATCCAGCTTCATCAAGGCATCCACGGTCTGCTGGGTCGGCTCTAGTATGTCGAGCAGCCGCTTGTGCGTGCGGATTTCAAACTGCTCGCGCGACTTCTTATCCACGTGGGGCGAGCGCAGCACAGTCGTCACGCTGCGCGACGTCGGCAGCGGAATCGGACCAGCCACGCTGGCGCCAGTACGCTTGGCCGTGTCGACGATCTCCGTCGTCGATTGATCCAGCACCCTGTGGTCGTACGCCTTTAGGCGAATGCGAATGCGTTCTCTCAGCGCCATTTTTTACCTATTCGAGAATCTCGGTCACGGTTCCGGCGCCCACGGTGCGGCCGCCTTCGCGGATGGCGAAGCGCAACCCTTTGTCCATGGCGATGGGCGTGATCAGATCGATCACCAGGTTCACGTGGTCGCCCGGCATCACCATCTCGGTGCCTTCCGGCAGTTCCGCCACTCCCGTTACGTCCGTCGTGCGGAAGTAGAACTGCGGCCGGTATCCTTTGAAGAACGGCGTATGCCGCCCGCCTTCTTCCTTGCTCAACACCACCACGCTACCCCTGAACTTCTTGTGCGGCGTGATCGACTTGGGCTTGGCTACCACCTGCCCGCGCTCCACATCATCCTTTTCTATACCGCGCAGCAGCAGGCCCACGTTGTCTCCGGCGCGCCCTTCGTCCAGCAGCTTCTTGAACATTTCAACGCCCGTCACCACCGTGTTGCGCGTGTCGCGGAAGCCCACGATCTCCACCGGTTCGCCCACCTTGACGATGCCCCGCTCGATGCGCCCCGTCACCACCGTGCCGCGGCCCTGAATCGAGAAGATGTCTTCAATCGGCATGATGAACGGCTTGTCGATCTCGCGCTGTGGCAGCGGCACGTAGCTGTCTACCGCGGCCATCAGGTCCAATACCGTCTTTTCCCACTGCGCTTCGCCGTTCAGCGCACCCAGCGCCGAGACGCGAATCACCGGCACATCATCGCCTGGGAATTCGTAGGTTTTCAGCAGCTCGCGCATCTCCAGTTCCACCAGGTCGAGCAGTTCGGCGTCGTCCACCATGTCCACTTTGTTCAGACACACGACGATGTAGGGCACGCCCACCTGGCGGGCGAGCAGCAGGTGCTCGCGGGTTTGCGGCATGGGTCCATCGGTAGCCGCGACTACCAGAATGGCGCCATCCATCTGCGCCGCGCCGGTGATCATGTTCTTGATGTAGTCGGCGTGGCCGGGGCAATCCACGTGGGCGTAGTGCCGGTTGGGGGTTTCGTACTCGACGTGGGCCACCGCGATGGTGATGCCGCGCGCTTTTTCTTCGGGCGCGTTATCGATGGAGTCGAAACTGCGGAACTTCACCTTGGGGTTGTTCTTCCCCAGCACCTTGGTGATGGCCGCGGTCAACGTGGTCTTGCCGTGATCGATGTGACCGATGGTGCCGATGTTGACATGCGGCTTGCTGCGATCGAATTTCTCTTTAGCCATAATAGCCTCCTTTGGAGAAGGGTCGTAGGTGGTGGGTGTTAGGTGGCAGCAAACTCACCGTAAACGGGAGAACGGCTTACCACAACCCACCACCTACAACCCATCACCTGATCAGCCTATCTCGTTACCTTCCCTTGGATCCTGTTAACGATCTCCTCGGATATCGCCGAGGGAACTTCCTCGTACTTGCCAAAATGCATGGTGAAACTGCCGCGGCCCTGCGTGCGGGAGCGCAACTCCGTCGCATAGCCGAACATTTCCGAAAGCGGAACCATGCTCTTGATAATCTGCGTCGTTCCCCGCAGCTCCATACCTTCGATGCGCCCGCGCCGGGAGTTCAAATCGCCGATCACGTCGCCCATGTACTCCTCGGGCACCACCACCTCCACCGCCATGATGGGCTCCAGCAGCACCGCCTTGGCTTTCCGGGCGGCTTCTTTGATGGCGATCGATCCCGCGATCTTGAAGGCCATTTCCGACGAGTCTACATCGTGATAGCTGCCATCGTAGAGGATCGCTTTTATGTCGGACATGGGATATCCGGCGAGCACGCCGCCCTCCAGCGCTTCGCGCATTCCCATTTCCACCGGCTTGATGAATTCCTTGGGAATCGATCCGCCGTAAATTTCGTTGACGAACTCGAATCCGGAGCCGGCCGGCAGCGGCTCGACCTTAATCTTGACTACGCCATATTGGCCCCGGCCGCCGCTCTGCTTGACGTGCCTTCCCTCGGCTTCCGCGCTCCTGCGGATAGTCTCGCGATACGCCACTTGCGGCTTGCCGACATTGGCGCCCACGCCGAACTCGCGCATCATGCGGTCCACGATGATTTCCAGGTGCAGTTCGCCCATGCCGGAGAGAATGGTCTGGCCGGTTTCGGGATCGGTGGCCACGCGGAACGTGGGATCTTCCTGTGCCAGCTTCTGGATGGCCATTCCCAGCTTTTCCTGATCGGCCTTGGTTTTGGGCTCCACCGCAAGCTGAATGACAGGCGTGGGAAATTCGATGGATTCGAGCACGATAGGCGAGTTGTCGTCGCAGATAGTGTCGCCGGTCTGCACCGTTTTCAAACCCACCGCGGCCGCGATATCGCCGGCAAAAATCTCTTGGATCTCCTCGCGCTTATTGGCGTGCATGCGCAGCAGGCGGCCGATGCGCTCCTTGCGTCCCTTTGCCACGTTGTACACCGATTCGCCCGCGGCCAGTTTGCCCGAATACACGCGGAAGAACGCCAGTTGCCCGACATAGGAATCGGTCATGATCTTGAAGACCAGCGCTGCAAACGGCTCGCTGTCGGAGGCCTGCCGGGTGAGAACCTGCGTTGGGTCGCCGACCGCCGTGCCTTCCACCGGCGGAACTTCGAGCGGCGATGGCAGGTAATCGACTACGGCGTCCAGCATCGTCTGCACACCCTTGTTCTTGAATGCCGAGCCGCAGATTACCGGGAAAATCTTGAGCTTGATGGTCGCCGTGCGGATGCCATGCTGGATTTCGGCCTCGGTTAGCGGCTGGCCTTCGACGAATTTCTCGAACAGCGTATCGTCGTGCTCCGCCACCGCTTCAATCATCTTTTCGCGGTAATCGCGGGCCTGCTCGAGCAGTTCCGCGGGGATTTCGATTTCGTCGTATTCGGCGCCCAGCGTCTCGTCGCGCCAAATCAGCGCCTTCATGCGCACCAGGTCGATAATGCCTTTAAACTGATCTTCGGCGCCGACAGGCAACTGTATGGGCACCGGCTTGCACTTCAGGCGGCTGACGATGGTCTCGACGGAGTGAAAAAAATCCGCGCCTACGCGGTCCATCTTGTTGATGAAGCAGATGCGCGGGACATTGTACTTATCGGCCTGCCGCCACACGGTTTCCGATTGCGGCTGCACGCCGGCCACGGCATCGAATACGGCCACGGCGCCATCCAGGACGCGCAGACTGCGCTCGACTTCAGCGGTAAAGTCGACGTGCCCCGGCGTATCGATGATGTTGATCTGAATATCGCGCCAGAAGCAGGTGGTAGCTGCGGACGTGATGGTGATGCCGCGCTCCTGTTCCTGCTCCATCCAGTCCATGATGGCGGTGCCTTCATGCACCTCGCCCAGCTTATGCGTGCGGCCCGTGTAATAAAGGATGCGTTCAGTCGTAGTGGTCTTACCGGCATCGATGTGAGCAGCGATGCCGATGTTGCGCATTCTTTCGATAGGTACGGTTCGGGCCATAAATTTTCCCTACGGGTGCTGGGTGCTAGGTGCTGGGCTGGCCTACCACCTGTAGTGAGCGAACGCCTTATTCGCCTCCGCCATGCGATGCACATCGTCTCTTTTCTTGATGGCGCCGCCCCGCATGTTGGCAGCGTCGTTCAATTCATTGGCCAGTTTCTCCGGCATTCCTTTTTCTGGCCGGGTGCGTGCGTTAATAATGATCCAGCGGATGGCCAGGCTGGTGCGCCGGTTCTGGGGCACCTCAATGGGCACCTGGTAGTTGGCGCCGCCTACCCGCCGCGTTTTCACTTCGAGCAGCGGCTTGGCATTTTCGACAGCCTTTTTGAAAAGCTTCAACGGGTCGTCGCCCGAGCGCTCCCGGATCTTGTCCATCGAGTCGTAAAAGATGCCCTGCGCCACGGTTTTCTTGCCTTGCCACATCATCGAGTTGACGAATTTTTCGACTAATGTGGAGTTATAAACCGGATCGGCCGGCACTTCCCGAATTTCAACGCGTCTTCTTCGTGGCATAACGATTCCCGCGGCCTACGCCTTTGGCCGCTTCGCTCCATATTTCGACCGGCCCTGTTTGCGATTCGCGACGCCCGCCGTGTCCAACGCGCCGCGGATCACGTGGTAACGCACACCCGGCAAATCCTTCACGCGGCCCCCGCGGATCAGCACAATGGAATGCTCCTGCAGGTTGTGGCCGACGCCGGGGATATACGTGGTGACCTCGATGCCATTGGTCAAGCGCACGCGCGCCACTTTCCGCAGGGCCGAATTGGGCTTCTTGGGCGTGGAAGTGTACACACGCGTACAAACGCCGCGCTTCTGCGGGCAGCTTTGCAATGCCGGGCTGGCGGTCTTCCAGCGGGGCGGCCGGCGCCCGTTGCGCACAAGTTGATTAAAAGTTGGCACGAACCTTCCCTTGAGTCCTAATTCCGTTGGATGGGCGCTTCAGGCCCGCCTCAAACACACATGCACAAGCCCAAAGCCTGTGTCTACGGTTCACAACAGCGAGGATCGATTGCTTCGGACAGGTCCATATTCCAGCCGGGGTTGACCGGCGAAACCTCGGGACCTCACCCCCGGCCGGACCGCGAACGCTCGCAGTGGTAGCGCAGGAGCAGAAAGCTAGTACTCGCGAAACTTTTCTATGATAGCGAAAAGCGCGCCGCTGTGCAAGTGCGGTTCAATCGTTGACGGTGTAGTCGCCTCAAAATCTGCCGGAGCGCGCAGGTCACGGCAGGCAACGGCTTGCCCTTTCAGCAAAGTGGAAATGTCCCTTGACGGAGAGATTTTCGAGAGCGGGCAGGACCGGCTGATGAAAGGGATGCGACTGGCGGGCGCGAAAACCATGGAGCCAGCCAACGGCTATCTGGAGAAGGAGTATCTGCCGTGGTGGAACCGGACCCGCGTGGGAACATGGATCGGGCAAGAACCGAAATTGCGTTGCCGAGCGTGGCTATCGCTCTCAAGCAGAAGATCCGGTAAGCTATTTTTCCTTGCTTAGCCGCCGGAAGTATTCGGCCGCGGCGTCGGCGTAGCCTTGCGGTACAGGCTCGGCGGAACTGCAACACACCGTTAAACCTCCGCCACGAGGGCCTCTATCTCCTCTAGCGGCAAACGTTCGGAGCGATAAAACAGCGCCCAATCGCCGACTCTTTCGGTCGCGATAAACGGCCAGATCGAACCGGGACTAAAACACTCGGGCGCTGCCCGAACAGCCACTACGGTTTGGGTTCTACGACCCTTGCCGGACCCTAATTTGCAGTCGAAGAAAAGCACCCTTTTGCCGCCTCGGTCGCCGTCAACGGCATTTGCGATCGAACTGGCCCAGTTTACAGACGTTCGCTAAACGGAAAGCTACTCGGTAGATACGCGCCTAGATACACGAAGCCTTTGCCTTGCGCATACTGCCGAAGCTGTTTCGACCGTTTCCAATCTCGCGCCAAGCTCCAGACGACGAAGCTGGCAAGGCCGCCGATGAAAATATATTCGAGCGGCCCCGGTCTCCCTCGTGCCGACGAGACCGGTCCGAACAGCAATAATGCCAGTTATTTCTCCTTGCTTAGGCGCCGGAAGTATTCGGCCACGGCGTCGGCGTAACCTTGCGGTACAGGCTCGGCGGAGCCGCTGCGCACCGCGCCGCCCTGGTCATCTAGCTGGCGACGCAACTGGAGTTCGATCTGCTCGACTCCGGTCAGCATCTGCGATTCGATGAGGCGCATCAGTTCGGGATTACCGGGAGAGAGACGCGGATCGAGCCGGTACATATCATGGATGGCATCGCGCAGATCTTTGCCGATTTGCGGATTGTTCTCCAGATCGTGCAGTGTGCGGCGGTAAATCTGCGTGAAATCCCCTGCGTCGCCCCAGGCAGGTCCAGGGCTGGGAAGTGAGCCGTATTGCGGGCCGTTCGCGTACGAGCCCGACTGGCCAAACTGGCCGGTGTTGGCCTGGCGCGACTCACCTGGCGCAATACCCGGTTGCTGGCCCGGTTCCTTGCCTTGCTGCATCCCTGGCTGCATCCCAGGTTGCTGGCCGGGCTGCTGACCCGGCGCCAGACCTTTCCCTTGGCGTTGCTGTTGGCCGGGCTGCGTGCCGGGCTGTTGTCCTGGCTGCCGGCCGTGCATATCGCGCTCCATCTCTTTACGCAGGCGCTCGGTCTGTGCGAGAGCCTGTTCGAGCGCCTGGCGATCCTTGTCGGCGGGTCCCTGCTGGCCGTTGCCTGCCGATTTCTGGATTTCCTGTATCTGGTCGCGCAGGTTGTTCAGGGCCTGGGTGGTGACGGCGTCGCGCATGGTGGCCACCGCACCGTCGCCGCGGCGGAGATGATCGGTGGTCCAGCGCAGGCGATTGTTAATCTCATTCTGTTGCACCTGTCCCAACGCATCCCGCAGCTTGCTGGACATTTCCCGGTTGCTGGCACGCGTGTCGCGCGCGACGGTTCCTATTTGGGACTCCAGCCGTTGATAGTCGTCGGCCAACTTCTCTTTCTCGCGCGCCAGTTCTTCGGTCTCTTGCCGGCTGGCTCCCTGTCCCTGCTGCTGGCCGGCCCCGAAGGCCCGCCGCAATTTGGCGTTGGATTCCTGCTGGCGGTTGGCGATGTCTTCCGCCTGGCGCGCCAGATCGTCGACGCCGGCGGCGGTCTGCTGCTGGCGCATGCCGGAGAGCAAGTCGCGCGCTTCTTTCAATCGCTCAGCGGCACGCTGCGCGTCGGCTTCGCTCTGGGTGGACGTGGATTGGCGCATGTCCTGTTGTGCCTGGCGTAACTGCTCGATGGCCCGCTGCAGTTGCTGCGACGACATCTGACCGCCCTGGCTGGACGCTCGCCCACTCTGTCCCGACTGCTGGCCGGATTGCTGCTGGCCGGATTGCTGCTGGCCCTGCTGGCTGCGCGTGAGCTGCTCCATCTTGCGCTGCAGTTCTTCGGCTTCGCGGCGCAGCATCTCCTGCTGCCAGCGCTGTTGTGAAATCTGCTGGTTGCGGCGCTGTTGTTCGGCAAGCTCCTGCTGCCGGCGCGCGAGCTGCTCGAGCTTCTGCAGCGCATCGTCGATTTCGTGCTGGCGTTGATCTTTGGAGGCCGATGACTGGCCACTCTCGTACTGATTCTTTTCGGTGTCGAGCTCCAGATCGAACAGACTTTGCAGGTCGCGCTCCGCGCCGCTCGAGGCGCCCCCACCACCGCCGCCGCGATTTCCGAACGCCACCTTGATGTCGCGCATTACGGCCTCGGCGCGCAACAGATGCTGCAGGGCTTTCTCTTCTGGCGCGAGTGCGTTCTGCCATTGCGAACCGCGCAACTTGTCGGATGCCGGCCCCATGGCCTTTACGGCCTCGTCCATATCGGCGGTGAATGCTTTGAACTCCTCACTGGAGCCAGCCAATTGGCGGGCCTTCATGCGCTCGGAAAGCGAATGCGCCTGGTCGCGCAGTTTGGACTGAACACCCGAAAGGAAACCGGCGTTCTCGGTCGCGGCGGCCTTATTACCTGAGATGTCCTTGATCTGATTCCAGGTGGCGGCGATGATCTCTTTCTCGCGTTCGGAGATCTTGTTGTCGTCCTGATCGCCGCCGGCACTATTCATCCCGCCGGATTCCTGCGATTGCGAATAACGGCGCTCGAAAGGCTCGGCCTGGATGAACATCATATCGGTGCGCGCGGTCGAATGCGCATCGCGCGAGGTGGCATACATGCTCACGAGGTCGCCGGGTGAAAGCTTGAAATCTTCCAGCGCGATGGTGATGGAGCCGGAGGCGTTGCGGAGCCCTTTATTCTTGAGCAGGGAGACAGTTTTCTCCGCATCGCCATTTACCGAATAGTGCAGGGCCAGTTCGTCGAGGCCGAAATCGTCCTGGCCTTCGACCGCCACGGTCACTTCTTCGATGGGATTCACGCGCGCGTCCTGCTGCGGCCGGGTGATGCGCACCGTGGGCGGCTCGTCTTTTTGCGCTTCGATGAAATAATCCGGGCTGAGCCGCACATCCTCGCCTTGGTCGACGGCGGCGATGTGATACATGCCGTCCTTGCGAATGGGTACGCTGGCGATGCGCACGCCGTTTTCGCCGGAACGCAGCATCAGCTTGGTCCCATCGTCGAAGAGCAACGCGCCGTTCACCAGCGGCCGGTCGGTTTCGATGGCCACGTCGGCATCGGTACCTTCGACGGCTCGCAAATCGCCGCCGGGATCTTCGATTTTGTCCTCCATCCCGGTCCAAGCCGGAAAATGATAGGTGACCCTCAACTTCTTGATGGCGGGCAGATCGACTACTTTCAGGTGATACTGTTTCGAACGGACGCCGCCGGCTTCGACATAGTAGTCGAGGGACTCGGGCACGCCGGCGATCAGGAACTCATAGCCGGGACCGTTGATCTGCGGACGCATGTCGGCCTGTTCCCATTTCGACGAGCTGGCGTACTTGGCGAACATGCGCACGCGCTGCGCCTGGAAGCCTTTCAATTGGGCGCCTATAAGCTGGTCGGCGAGGCGGCGGACGGTGTGATTGCCGGGATCGACGGAGATGTCGTAGTAGGGCGTGAGTTCGCCCTTAGGCAGACGGCCCCACAGCAGGGACGTTCCGTAGCCCAGGAATCCGGGACCGGAGGTGCCCAGCCAGATGAGGATGATGAGTGAGACGCCGGCGGTAGAAACGAAGCTGAGGATGCGGTTGCGGCCGGCCACGCGGGCGGGTTCGGCTTTGCGCGAGACTTCCAGGGTATCGGCGGCGAGCAGGGGCAGAAAGGGATCGTCTGGATTGCTTTGCGCGCGCTCGGTGAAAGTGAGCAGACGTTCCTGGAATGCCGGGAATTGGCGTTCCGTTTCACGCGCGGCGTGGCGACGGTTGAGGCGGAGGAGCGGCACTACCAGTCCGATGCCCAAGGCGAGGGCCAGCGCCAGGAAGAGCAGCACGCGCGCGGTGGCCACGCTGGGATCGGAGAAGGAGAAGGCGTTCGCCAGCAAGACCGCCAGCACGGTGAAGATCAGCGCCGCGGCGGCGGTGATGGCCGCTCCCTTGGTGAAGGCCAGCAGGCGCAGGCGCCGCTCGATGCGGCGGAGATAATCGGATACACCGGTTAGTGGATTCATACCGCCTCTTCGTGGGGCAGGACTCCAGTCCTGCGGCCGGCGTCCACGCCGGCAGGTTCGTTGATAAGGGAGGGGCGGGTCTGGAGACCCGCCGCAGACCTGGAAGTCTGCCCCACATCATTCAAATGATGGTTTCCTAATAACGATTCCGCTATCGCCAGCACTAAAACTGCCATCAGGACATACCACCAGAACTCTTGCGGGTGGGGCTTTTCGGCTTCCTCCGCGGAAGTTGCATTCTGCCCCCCCTGAGCCGTATTCTGCCACAGCGCCAGCGTGTCTGCCGAGAGCGGATCGAGATCAGACTCGTGGCGGTCCGCATTTACCGCTACTAGTTCGTGGCGGCCATTGGGGCGCTTCACATCGTAAAAGCCCGCCATGGTAAGCGGCATGTTCTGCGCGCGCGTGGCTTCGTCGAGGGTCAGCGCGCGCTCGCCCTTGGGGTCGAGCACCTCCACGGCCGCACCCTTTTCGCTGCCCTGCCGCAATTCCAGGTACGATCCCACCATGTGATTGGCGGGACCTTCCTCCTGCCGCGCGAGGTAATTCGCCGTGTGTTCGATGAAGGGCACGAAGGAGTTGTGCAGCGGAAAATCGTTGGAGATGTTATCGAAGGTGGAGGCAAACACCACGATACGGCCTTCGCCCAGCCGCTTGTCGAGCAGCAGAGGCGTATCGTCGCCGAGGCGTGCGGCCACTTGCGCGGCGCCCGGATTGATGCGCACCGCCTGGTAGAACTTTACGTCATCCCAATGTTGGGCGTTTTGCGTCGAAGGATGGCCCGTATCGAGCCAGCTGACGGATTGGAACAAGGCGCCATCGCGGCCGTAATAGCGCGGCTCAATGATTTTTTCATCGAATACCGGAACGTGGTCGCGCAAAGCTGATTCACGTCCCAGGGCCACCAGCAGCGACCCACCGGCGCGCACGTAGGCGCGCAGGGCGGCTTCGAAGCCGGGCGGCAGCGAGCCGGCATCGGAAAGCACCACGAAGGCGTACTTATGCGGATCCAGGTTCGCGCTCTGTTCGGCGGGCACCGCATCCAGCGCGTAAGCCGATTCGGCGGCGGCTTCGAGCGCCGTGCGGAAGTACAGAGCGTCGCGCTGATTGCGCCCTTCGTGGACGAACAGAACGCGGCGCGCTTCGGCACGTTCGACCGAAAAATAGAACCGGTCGTCGTCGGGAAGCCGATCGGCCGAATCGATACGGATTTCGCCGCGATTCAGGCCGTAGGGCAGATCGGCGGGCTGGAAATCGACGGTGCCGCGGCCGCCGGCCGGGACGCTGACGGTTTTGGAATCCAACTCGCGGCCATTCACCACGAGCGAAACGCGGCGCTGAGCCTGTTCCGTGCCGTATCCGGCGACCGTGGCTTCGACGCGCGTCTTACCGGAGCCATAGATGCGGCGGGGCGCGTTCACGCTTTCGACGGCGAAGTTAGGGTCGCGCCGGTCGGCAACCGGATGCGGAATCAGCCGTACGTTGTCGCCCAGATGCAAGTCCGAGAAGTTGGCCGGCAACGAGGACTTTTGCATATCGGAGAACAGGTGCGCTTCGACCGGCATGCGGGCCGATTGCGCGATGGAGCGCAGCGCGCGGGTCAACTCGGCGTAAGAACTGCGCGTATCGCCAGGCGCGATCGGCGGGATGGCGGCGGCCGAATCGCCCATCATCTGGACGTGAGAGCCGAAAGCCAGCACCTGCAACTTGTCACGGTCGCCCAATTTGGATGCGACCTCGGTGGCTTCCTGCTTAGCGCGCGCCAGGCGTCCATCGGCGCGCATGCTGAAGGAATTATCGATGGCGAGCACCGTCAACTTGGGACCGCCCGTGAGTGCCGCGAGGCGCGATTGCAAATACGGACGCGCGAAAGCGAACGCCAAAAGGGCGAACACCGCCATACGGAGCGCCAGGAGCAGAAGATATTGCAAGCGCCGGTGCTTGATGGAACTCTGCGTGCGCCGCTCGAAGAACATCAACGAACTGAAAGGCAGGGGCGTGCTTTTGTGTTTTTTGAGCAGGTGCAGCCAGAGGGGCAGGCCTAAGACCGCGAGCCCGGCTAATGCCCAGGGCGCCAGCAATCCCATTTACATCCTCCCCTGGCGCACGGCGAGGTACTCGCGCAGACCTTCGTCGAGCGGGCGTCCGGTGTCCATCAGGAAATAATCGAGGCCCGCGCCTTTGGCCTGGTCGCGCAGGGCGTCGATGTGCGCGTCGATTTTGCGTCGGTATTCGCTGCGCGCATATTCGGGCGAAACCTCCAGCGTGCCGCTGGTTTCCATGTCGGTGAGCAGGACCGGCTCGCGGAATTTGGGCGCGATCTCCTGCGGGTCAAGGACGTGAAAGAGAATCACTTCGTTGCCGCGGAAGCGCAGGGGTTCGACTGTCTTGATGATGATTTCCGGGCGCTCATAGAAATCCGAGATGACCACGGCCAGGCCTCGGCGGCGCGTGAAATCGAGGAAGTGCACGAAGGGCTTGGCGAAATCCGTGTGGGTGCCGGGCTGGGCCTTTTCGATGGCATGCAGCAGGCGGAACAACTGTCCCTGGCGGCCGGAGGGCGCGACGTAATTCTGCACCTGTTCGTCGAAGACGATCAGGCCGGCGGCATCGCGCTGGGCGTGCGCCAGGTAGCAGAGCGAGGCGGCCAGGAAGCGCGCGTAGTCCAGTTTGTTGACGGCGTGGGAGCCGTAGGCCATGGAGGCGCTGGCATCCAGCAGGATGAGCAGTTGCGTGTTGGTTTCGCCGCGATAGCGCTTCAGATAGACGCGCTCGGTGCGGGCGAAGACGTTCCAATCGACGTGCCGCAAGTCGTCGCCGGGGGTGTAGGCGCGGTACTCGGCGAATTCCTGGCTGAAGCCGTAGTCGGGCGAGCGGTGCAGTCCCGCGATGAAGCCGTCCACTACGGTCTTGGCCACCAGGTCGAGACCGGAGATGGAGGCTAGGGTCGCGGGGTCTAGGAAACGCTGCAACATGGGAGGCCGGTGGTGGGTGGTAGGTGGTGGGTTGTGGGTCGCGTGTCTGCCACCACCTATCACCCAGCAACCTATAACCTCATTCCTTCGGTGCTCCTTTATACTCCAGTAACTTCTGCAGATATGTCATCCTGTTTCAGGCGGTCGGACTCCGCATGGAAGTTGAGCAGGATGCGGTGGCGCAGGACCGGGATATACAGTGCGCGGATATCTTCATAGGTCACGTGGTAGCGGCTCTTCATGAGCGCCCGGGCTTTGGCGGCCAGCACCAGGAACTGGGCGGCGCGCACGCTGGCGCCGTAGTTCACGTATTTTTTGACGAAGTCCGGCGCGCTTTCGTCACTGCTGCGGCTGGCGCGCACTAAGTCGATGGCATAGCGCGCTACGGATTCGCCGATGGGGACCATGCGCACTAATTGCTGGAAGTCCAGGATTTCTTCGGCATTCGTGACGGGGTCTGCTTGCGCGATGTGGGTGGTGGTTGTCAGATCGACCACCTGTAACTCTTCCGCGGCGGTCAGATAGCCTAGCACGGTGTTGAAAAGGAAGCGATCCAACTGTGCCTCGGGCAGGGGGTAAGTGCCTTCGAGCTCTATGGGGTTCTGCGTGGCCAGCACGAAGAACGGAGCGGGCAGTTTGTAATTATTGCCGCGCACCGTGCAGGCGAGCTCCTGCATGGCTTCGAGCAGCGCCGATTGGGTCTTGGGCGGTGTACGGTTGATTTCATCCGCCAGCAGCACGTTGGCGAAGATGGGGCCTTTGACGAATGTCCAGGTGCGGTGGCCGGTGGTGGGATCTTCCTCGATGATGTCGGTGCCGGTGATATCGGAGGGCATCAGGTCGGGCGTAAACTGGATGCGTTTGAATAGCAGGCCCAGGGTTTGCGCCATGGTGCGGACGAGCAGCGTTTTCGCGGTACCGGGGAGGCCGGTAATGAGACAGTGGCCGCCTACGAACAAGGCGATCATGACCTGCTCCAGCACTTCCTCCTGGCCGACGATGACGCGCCGGACCTGACGCACAATTTCCGTTTGCACTTCCCGGAAGCGCTCGATGCGGCTGCGCAGGACGTCGGGTTCTAACTGAGGTGTGACGGTGGTGGACATATGGTTAGGGTGTTGTGGGGCAGACCTCCAGGTCTGCGCGGGTCCTCCAGGACCCGCACTGGCCGGCGTGGACGCCGGCCGCAGGACTGGAGTCCTGCCCCACGCGTTCGGTGCTCATTTGGAGAGCTCCAGTAACATCTTTTGGGCGGGCCGGAATCCGGGAGCGGCCTCCAGTGACAGTAACAGTTCGTCTTTGGCGGCATCCGGACGATTGGCCGAACGATAGGCCTTGGCCAGATCGAAGTGCGACGCGGCCGGATCGGTGGGCGCCTTTGCCAGCACCGCCTGGTACTCGCGGATCGCGCCGGCCGTGTTGCCCAGGTCTAACCAAAGGCCGCCCAGGCGGCGATGCAACTCCTCGTCGATAGGATTTATGTAATTCAGCCGGTCGAGCACGGCGGCCGCTTCCTTCTTATTGCCGGCCTCTTCGAGGAGGGTGGCCAATTGTTTCAGTGTATCAGGGCTGCGGCCACCTTCTTTAACATAGCGATCGAGTTCATCGATGGCCGCTTTTTTGTCTCCCTTGGCAACGTAGGCATCGGCCAAAAGCTGGTAGACATTGCCGGGTTCCACATAATCGGGATAAGTATCACGGATTCCGGCGCCGTCGCGAATCATATCCGCGTAATCCTCGGCCTTATACTCTTCGGCGACTTTCTTCAAGCCCTTGCGCCAGTCGTCGAAGCCGTCTACGGTCTTCTTCGTTTCAGCATCCAGCGCGGCCATGAATCGCTTATCGAATTCTTCCGGCTTGACGCCCAACTCTTTCTCAATTACCTCGGGAGTGGATGCGCCGGCAGCGAAATCGTGTATCATGGCCAGCAGCTTGGGCCAGCCCCACTCTTGATTGATGAAGTCGCACATGCGGCCGGCTTCGAAGTACGACACGACGACTTGCGTCGGGTAAGTGGGACGCACAAACCCGCGATCCAACTCGGCTACCGGCAGCAGCTTCTTGTCCTTGATGGCCATGATGACGTGCGGGTCGAGGCGGTCGCCCCACTCGGGCGAAACGGCGGTCTCTTCGTGCACGGCCAATCCTTCGGTGAACCAGCGCGGTACGCGGAAATTCGTCATGTTCAGAACATAGACGTGGCTAAGCTCGTGCCACATGGTAGTGGCCCAGTGGAAGCTTCCGGGCGGGCGGCCGGAAGGACTGTCCATGGCCACCACGTAGCCGAAAGTGACTCCCAGCGCGCCCAGCCCGGGCATGCCCATCGTGCGGACGGCGAAGTCTTCATGATCGGGATAGACTTCCACCTGCACGGGCCGGTCGAGATGATAGCCGTATTTCTTGTCATAAGTGCTCAGCGCGCGCAACATCTCGGTTTCGAAATAGGGATGCAGGAGCTCGGCTTCTTTCTTATGCAGACGAAGGATGGTTCTATCTGTCTTGTAAGTGATGAAGTTTTTGTAGCTATCCATCAGCCGAAGTGTGTTAGTGGTCGCGGCATCGGCGTATTGGTTCTCGTAAGCCGGCTCCAGTTCGGCGCGGGCTTCCTGTTCGCGGCCGAGGCGCATCAGGTTGATGCCTAGCTGGGAGTGAGCGCTCCATAAGTCGGGCTGGGCGGCGATGGCTTTGCGGAAGAGCTGGATGCCTTCTTCGTAGCGGCGATTCAGGACGAAGATGCGTCCGGCGGTTTCGTAAGCTGGCCCCGAATGCGGATCCCAGGGCGAGTCGGTTTTGTCGTTCAGCCAGTCGATGGTGGCGAGGATGGCTTTGGCCTGGATCGCGTTCGGAGACATGGCCAAGGCCTTGTGCGCCTCTTCCGCCGCCTTCACCGGGTCGTTATCTTCGAGTTCCAGGCGCGCCAGCAGTTCCTCCGCCTCGACTAGGTGCGGATCGGCATCCAGGGCCTGATGGGCGAAGTAAGTGGCCTGCGCCTCGAAGGTTTGCGAGGCGACCAGCGCCAGACCCAGCAGCGCGTTTGCCTGCTTCGGCTGGATGGCCAGCGCTTCGTTGAAGAGCTTGGCGGCTTCGGTGGCGTTGAAGCGCTCCAGGAATAACCGGCCCATTTGAACGCGGTACTCGGCATTGCGTGGATGCGCGGCGACGAGCGATTCAAAGGCATGCTCCGCTTCCTGATAGCGGTGCTGCTTCCAGAGCGATTCAGCTTGATCGATGGTTTGCGCAGGCAGCGCCGCGGCCGCGCAGAGAATCGCCAGCAGGAGTCTCATTTGTCGATCTCCTCCTGAGTCTGCGCGAGTTGCAGCAACAGGGCTCCGAGTTGCTTCTTGTACTCATCAGGCGGGGTGGACCCCTTCTCGTACTTCAGCTTGTCGATTTGTTGTTCGAGTTCTTCCTTCTTGGCGAGGAGTTGCAGTTTGGCCGGATCTTTGGCGGCCGCGGCCGTGGCGCCGATGCGCAGCAGCGGGAATTGGGCGGCAAGCATGCCTTCGCCATTCTCGGGCGATGGCGCGCGCACGGCTTCTCCCTTGCCGGTGTCTTCGAGCACGGCATGTTCGGTGGCCAGCCGGTTTTGCTGCTCGTAGAACGCGGCCGTCTTCTTGTCGGCGAAGCGGAAGGCTTCCAGGGCAGACACGACCTCGTTCTTGTCGCTGTCGGCGGCGGGATCGGTCAGCGCTTCAACCCAGTAGCGCGCGAAGATGGTGGCGTTCTTTTCGGTTCCACTCTTGGTGGCGGAGATGACTACGCGATTGGGCCGGCGTAGGGATTCGATGGAGCCGCCGCTCGCACTGGTCATGTTGACAACGAGTTGACGCGTGGCCGGAATGCGGTCCAGCATGGTGGCCAGTTCGGACGCGGTCAAGTCGGGACCGGGCAGGTTGATTTTATAGTCGAAGCCATCGAAGCTGCCGTGGCCTATCATCATGAGCACGACGGCGTCCTGCGGGTGAGCGGCTTTGGCAATGCCATCGAGTGCGGTGCGAACTTGCTCGCGCGTGGCGTTCACTAGCGTTTCGACTTTGGCGTCGGGCGCGGGCTTGAGGGTTTTTTCGATATCTTTGGCCCACATGGCGAAGTGTTGTTCGTAGTCGGGTTCGCCGCCTAGGCCAGTTACTGTGACGTAGTAAGTGGTGGCGGGTAAAGATGCCGCGGTGAGGATAAAAGACAGGATCAGTGTGGGGAAGTGAAAAGTCAGCAGCTTCATACGACACCCCAGCGGCGGCGCAGCACCCATTCCGAGCCGCGCAAGAGCAGTGCCAGCAGGAAGATGGCGGGCATATCCCAAAGATCCTTGGTTTCGCGCGTGGTGATGCCGGCGTCGGAATACGAAATTTCATCCGCCAGGCGGCCGGCATTCGATGCGCTATAGTATCGCCCGCCGGTGTCATCGGCCAGCTTCTGCAGCAATTCGCGGTTTTGCGCGGTGTGGAAGCTTTCGGCTACACCATCTTCGCGGCGGAAGATCACGATATCGCGGCCGAGTTCGTCCTTATCGCGCCCAGCCACGATTTCGGCCACATAGGAGCCCGGTTTGTCGGCGCTCCAATCGGCCGCATAGGAACCGTCGCCGGCAGGCAGCGGCGTCAACTCGACGCTGCTAGTTGAGCCATCCGGCCCGGTGATGTGCGCCTCCACCACCGCGTTCGACACCGGTCGGTACGCTTTGTCACGCACTTCGGCGCGCAGCGTGACCTTGGTTTCATCCGGCAGCACCGCGTGCGGCGTAGATGCCGCGACGCGGCCGGGACTGTCGGAAACCAGGTAGCGCATCAACTGCTGCCAGAACGTGACGTGCGTGATATCGGTATGGTCCTGCCACATTACCCAGCGCCAGGTTCCCGATGTCGCGAAGACGGCGGTGCGGCCGCGCCCGTAGTTTTCAGTGACCAGGAGCGGCATACGATGGCGTCCGGCGGGCACGACGTCCATCAGCGTGACGGCGCCGGGTTTGGCCTCACCGACATCGTTATAATTGGCGAGCTGCGGCATGTGCGTCCAGCGCAGCGCGTTTCGCTCCGGGTCTTCCACCAGGCGGCAGATCAGGCTGGCGCGGCCCTGCGCGGTCAATTCGAAATTTGAAAAATCACGGTGAAAGGTGCCCTTGGTCTCGGGAATCTGCACGGGCAGCAGTTCAGCCATGGGAGAATGCGCGTAGCCGCCCTCGGCCAGCGCGAAGCGTCCACCTAGAAACAGGATGCCGCCGCCGCGCCGATTGGCGAATTCGCGGATCAAGTCCTGCTGCGTCTGGGTGAAGTAATTGGCTTCCACGCTGCCGATGATCAGTCCATCGAAACTGAACAACTCCTCGGCTTTGCCAGGGAACCCTTCCTCCAGTTCGTGCGGATCGGAAAAGCCCTGCCTGTATATCTTGTTCTGGGTGGTGCGTAGCATGGAGGCAAGCTGCAGGCTCTGGTCGTCCTCAGCGGCGCGGCGGATGAATTTGAATTCCCAGCGGGGTTCGCCTTCCAGATATAAGATGCGCGGTTTGCGGCTCTCCACGTCGACCAGGCGGCGCAGTGAATTATTGCCGCGATTCTCTTCGCCAGGCAGCGGATCGATGGTGATCTCCAATGTTTTCGGGCCGGCGAGTCCGGCGTTGAACAGCAGCGATTCGCTTTGGGGGGCGCCGTCGGATTTGAATTGCACTTCGCGCGAGGCGATCACTTTGCCGGCGTCGTGCACTGCCACCAGCGCCTTCTGGCCGGCATAACCGTACTGGCGAAACG
Organism: Bryobacterales bacterium; assembly: GCA_963818855.1. Classification (GTDB taxonomy): domain Bacteria; phylum Acidobacteriota; class Terriglobia; order Bryobacterales; family Bryobacteraceae; genus Bog-159. The sequence goes on from CAWFUH010000007.1 coordinate 135,209, forward strand.
TGACCAGCGCGCTCAAGCGCGAATCCGCCAACGCGTGGGCGGGCAGCACGGCATCCGTGATTTCGACATCCTTTTCGGGTTTCTCGCGCCCGAATCCGATGGTGTGGACGGGGATGTGGCGGCGCCGGATCTCTGAAATGGTATCGAGATCGATGCCGCCGGAGTTATCCGCGCCGTCGGAAAGCAGAACGACAGCGCCCAGCGGCAGCGTGGACGATTCGGCGAGCACCTGCTGCAGGCTATCGCCGAGGCGCGTGGCCGGCTCGGAGGCAGTGAGTTGCGCGACCTTCTGAATGCGGTCGGCCTCTTTGCCGAAGCGATAGAGGCGCACCTGAAACTTCTGCCCCAGCGCGGCCAGCAGCTTGTGGTCGAGCACACCGGCGGCTTGCGCGCTGCGCGTTTGGGATCCTTCCTGGATGGCCATGCTGCGCGAATCGTCCACCAGCACGGCGACCACGTTCTGCTGTGGGCGCAGCGTGGCGATGGAGATAGCCGGATGCCACAGCAGGAAAAGCAGCAGCGCGATCATGGCGGTTTCGAGCATCCAGATCACGAAAGGGCGTCCGCCAGTGAGCGCTCCTTGATTGCGGCGCACATGCCAGAGGAGCAGTGCGCCGGCCGCGATGACGCCCAGCAAGAAGATCCAGACGGGCCAGGAGGCCAGCAGCACAAACTGTCCCTTCTGGAAAACTGCGCCGGGATACTTGAACAGAAACTCGAACATGATGCCCCTGGGTCTAGTGCGTCTTTAGTGCGTCATTGCGTAAATGATGTAGTTGATGCCCATGCGATAGGCTTGCGAAGTGTACCGTTCGGGATAGCGCGGATGGTCGGCCCACTCCCAGGCATCGCCGTTATCCTGGTTGAAGCAGATGGCGACCATGACACGGCCGCGATCGTCGTAGATGGCGCGCCAGTGGGGTGTCTTACCGTCCTTTTCCCAGATGCGGCCGGTGTACCAATATTGGATGCCGGGCACTTGTACACGCTCGTTTAAATCATATAGGACGTGGAAAATGGGATCCTGGTTATCGATTTCGACGATGGGGCGGTCGGGGAACACACGTTTGATGCTCTCCAGGAAGACGTTCCATTCGCCCGAGCCGTGGAAATCGTCGCACATGAAGAAGCCGCCGCGCAGCAGATACTCGCGCATTTGGGCGCATTCGGCGTCGGTGAGGCTCCAATGCCCGACCTCGACCGCATAGAGCCAGGGCCAGTTGAAAACTTCATCGCCGTCGAGTTCCACTACCTGTTCAGACGAACGGGTGTGGATGCGGGTGAGGCGGCGCACGCCCTGCACGAACTGGCGGTCGGCTTTGGGGTAATCGGTGGGCCAACTGCCGATCTGGCCGAAGACGCTCGCATGGCTGCCGGACGGGTACTTCAGCCGCGTAAAGGCCCACTCGGTCCTCTCGTAGGCGTCGGGCGGCACGGGAACGGGATCGTCTTCCATACCGGGAAACTGGCGGAAAGTGGCCTGCAGGGCAAACAGCGCCGTCACCGAGATGGCCACCAGACTACCGCGGATGAGGATGCGGCGGCGCATTTGGACGAGGCCCTCGTATGTGTTTCAGGATAGCATGGGCGGAATGCCCCTCGATGCATCGACCGCGGCGACACCGGATGCAATTGTTGCAGGCTACGCGGCGGCAGTGCGATTAAGGTATGCACTCGCTCTGGTACGTCTATTGGCACGATGGCGAATATATTGACTCGTTGGCGAACTGCGTGCGCACTCTTCCTGCCACTAGGAGACAACGGGCTCTAGGTTCGTTCCTTATCTTTAAGTTGGGCTGCAGTTCCCGGTGCGCCGTTGACCCGTGCAGGAGTGGACAACAGGATGGCACCCGGATCGTTGAACTGAGAACACTCGCCCTTAGGCAAACAATAGAGATGACTGGTATCAACTACGATCTGACCTTCTGGGTCGCGTGTCACTTGGGCGCGATCCATGGGCCGGGGCGCAGGCCCTTCGAAGTTGATGCCCTTGTGAGTTAATACATCCTTCCAGGTGCCATCGGGCAGCTTAGTGACGAGACAGCCCGTTATGTCACCCCCCGGGGGTCAGAACGTGCTTTGAGCCCGTCCAGACAGGCCTTTTACGCAAGTAGCGACGCGATCCAAGGGGATCAGGTCGGACATAAACCGGGTGTTTCGGCGAACTGTCTGCGGGCTTTCCCGGGGCGTCCCAAAAAAGCTCGATATCGGAACAAGATTTTTATGTAACCTCTGACCTTGTGTTTCGGCGAGTCGTGCTTTCAGCGCGTTCAGACGGGCCTTTCACGCACATCGCGACGTGATCCAAAAGGATCAGGTGCGACTTAAAGACAACCCGAATTGGCATGGCGCATGGTATGGCGTGCTCCTCCGGACTGGCTGCGCGTTGCCGGCACTAACCTACCTCCAAGGCCTTAATAGCGCTGTCTTGGCGCCCGGATTTGCGGGCCTATACCAAGTCGCCATTCAGATTCCACTGTCGCTGACGAATGGGGACTACCCGGTAGTAGCCACTGTCAACGGCGCCCAATCACCCGGTAGCACCTTGATTACGATTCAACAATAGGGGGATTCTAACGTGTCAAGAATGTGTCAAGTCCGGCACCCCCGCGGGGAACTCCGGGTACACCCGATCCCCACCCGAGAAGCCCTGGTGAGTCTGTACCGCGAGGCGGGAGCGAAGTACTTCCCTCCCAGTTGTGGCCGCGTTAAGGAGGCATAGCGGTAGAGGTCGAGTGCGCCGATAACTTCCGGTTGCCGACAATCCTGGGCTTGAGAGACCATAGAATGCGCGCCTGTTGGCCTAGGGTGGCGTATAATGGCAGCCGGTCGAAGCCTATGGCCGAATCCCGAACCTCTGAAACCACCCGCCTGTTGCGCGATTGGGCGAAGGGAGACCGGGCTGCGCTCGACCAGCTCACGCCACGTGTGTATCGGGAACTCCGCCGGATCGCGGGGCACCTGATGCAGAACGAGCGCCCGGATCGTACAATCCAAGCAACGGCTCTGGCTCATGAGGCCTATCTGAAGCTGATCGATGTGGAGAATGTGGACTGGCAGCACCGGGCTCACTTCTTCGCCATCTCGGCACAGGTCATGCGGCACATCCTGCTGGATGCGGCACGGAAGCGCAAGACGGCGAAGCGGGGTGGGAATTTTCCTCGCGTGAATCTCGACGAAATCCCGGACCTTTCGTCAGGGCGCGCCAGCGAATTGCTCGCCGTGGACGAGGCGCTTACCGGGCTGGCCAAAATCGATCCGCGCAAGGCGCAGGTCATCGAAATGCGGTTCTTCGGGGGATTGACGGTGGAGGAGACCGCCGCCGTGTTGAACGTATCCCCTGACACCGTTTTGCGCGATTGGCGGCTGGCACGCGCATGGCTCCTGGCGGAACTGGGCGCGAAAAGTTAGAGGGCACCTTACTTGTAGCGGCTGGCCAGTATCAGAGCTTGTTCGTTCGTGAAGTGGCACCGATTCTGGGACATGGCCATGTAGTCGCTTCGATCCCAACCCGCTTTCATCACCCCGCGGGCTGTGTGGGCCCGATCGCCCAGGAGCAGGTGGCCTACCTCATGGACGGCGGCATAGCTGAGAACCACAATCCAGGGAATGTTCGCGGCGGCGGCTTGCTCGCGCACCGGTGCCAGGAATACGGAGGCGGTCGTGCCGCCGTTGTGATCGGCGTAGGCTTGCCCCAACGGCTCGCGGCGGACATTCTTCATGATCTTGGCATCGCCCGCGACAATGCGGACGACCAGAGGCGCGGCGGCTCGTGTGGCGCCATTGCAGGGGAGTGCACCGATGCCCCGGCACAGGCTCACCTGAACAGACATCCCGGTGCTGGCCAGAATGTCCTGCGTCAACGATACGAAGCGGCCGAGAGCGGCAGGTTCGAGTTCGGCGTAGTCATATATCTGGACATGCAGTGCGGCCGTTTCGCGCGAGCCGTTAGTGCCATCCGCCAGTAGATTCGTTCCGAGTGCCAATGTCATCGCAATCCATGTGAGTTTCAATGTCTTCCCCTCCCGCGTTCGGCCCTAGGGCGCGAACGGGAGGGAAAAACTTGAACGCACTAAAAAGATTTTTTTAGGGGTGTAGAGGGGGGAGTAGTCGTGCGCCTGATGTGAATTCCACCGGCCGGTTTTGGTATGCTTACTGAAATCGCGAGGATAAGTGGTGTCCCCCGAGCATTGGAGACGAATCGAAGAGCTGTACCAGGCAGCTCTGGAGCGCCCGTCCGGCGAACGTGCCGCGCTTCTGGCGCAGGCCGATCCGGAGGTGCGGCGCCAGGTGGAGGTGCTGCTGGCGCAGCCCAGCGCGGGCAGTCCGCTGGATCGGGCTGCGTGGGAAGGAATGACCTCTGAGTTTGTTCTGGCGCCGGGTCGCAAGATAGGGAATTTCGAGATTGTTTCGCTGCTCGGGCGCGGCGGCATGGGCGAGGTGTACCGGGCGCGCGACTTGCGCCTGAAACGCGAGGTGGCCGTCAAGGTGCTGCCGGAGAGCTTTGCGGGCGACCGCGTGGGGATTGCCCGTTTTGAGCGGGAGGCACGCGCGGCCAGCGCTCTGAATCATCCCAACATCGTCGCGGTCTTCGACGTCGGCGCGGAAGGCGGCACGCACTGGATCGCTTCGGAACTGGTCGTCGGCGAGTCCCTGCAAACCCTGATCAGCCGCGGGCCGCTGGTCCCTCGCAAGGCGATCGAGATAGCCGCGCAGATTGCCGAGGGCCTGGCAGCGGCGCACGCTAGCGCTATCGTGCACCGCGATCTGAAGCCCGGCAATATCATGGTGGCGCGCGACGGACGAGTGAAGATTCTGGACTTCGGGTTAGCCAAGCAACGGCGGACAGCCACGGAGGCAGATGCCACCGTGACGGAGGATCTCACGGACACCGGGATGATTATGGGCACGGCGGCCTACATGTCTCCGGAACAGGTGCGCGGCGAGGACGTCGATGCTCGCGCGGACATTTTCAGCCTGGGCCTGATTCTCCACGAGATGTTATCGGGCAAGCGCGCCTTCAGCGGCGACTCGTCGGTAGAGGTAATGAACGCGATCCTGAAGAATGATCCGCCGGAGTTGTCGCCTGCGGTGCCGCCAACTCTCGCGCGTATCGTGGGCCGCTGCCTGGAGAAGGAGCCGGCCCGCCGATTCCAATCCGCCGCGGATCTGAGTTTCGCGCTGAGTTCGGTTTTCGGGGCACCGCCACGCCGTTCCCGCGAAAAAGCCATCTTCGTGTTGATGGCCCTCGCGATTCTGTTGGTCGCGATTTCCGCCTGGTTCTGGGAACATTCAAGACCGGCAAAGTCTGCGGGGCGCTCGCTCACGCGGCTGACGACGAACGGTTCGTCGTTCCATCCGGCGATCTCCCGTGACGGCAAGATGCTTGCATACGCGGCGGCAATTGGCGGACCCAATCGGAACATCTGGATTCAGCAGGTCGCTGGCGGCAAAGCGATTCAGATCACGCATGAAGAGGAAGGAGCGGTTCGCCCGGTCTTTTCCCCGGACGAAACACAAATAGCCTACGAGTCGCATGGTGGCATTTATGAAGTGCCTACGCTTGGCGGCGCTGCGCGGTTGATCACCAGCGAAGGCTACTTCGAGCGTTACACTCCTGACGGATCGAACATAGTGTTCATGCGCGACGTCCAGGAAGGGTCCCGACTTTTCACGGTCCCCCGCATCGGGGGAACTCCGACAGCTGTCCGCCCAGAGCTCGTAACACCATATTGGCTCGCTCTTTCCCCGGACGGAAAGAGGATTCTCACGCATCTAGCTGGGAAGGAAAGGGAGGAACAGGACCCCAAGCGGTGGTGGACCCTCTCGATCCCCGCCGGAAAACCGGAGGAGATTGAACCGCCCGCCGTGCCGCCCGGCCACTCGGATGTGGGAACGCCGCTTGCCTGGGTTTCGCTCGACCGAGCGTCTCCTCAGCAATGGGTTATCTTTTGGAGGTCGACGGGCGCTCGACGGGGGAATCTTCCGTCTCAGGCGAAGGCGGCAACCTTTTCCGAGTTCCCGTCTCGAGCGATGGTAAGGCACTGTCGGATGCCGAGCAACTCACGTTCATGCCGGGGGTCGATTGGCAGGCAGAGGTTTCCGGCGACGGCCGGGTGGTGTTCTCGGCCTGGACGGTTAGCACGAATCTATGGAGCATCCCGATTGACACTAACCAAGGGCGTGTTACTGGAGGATTGGAGCGGTTGGCTCAGGTTGAGGGAGTACTTGACGAAAACGTTTCGCTTTCCAGGGACGGGAAGAAGGCTGTGTTCGTGTCCAATAACCGTATTGTGGTGAAAGATCTTACAACCGGACAGGAGACACAATTAGCTGATGGAGATTCGCCCTCTATCTCGCCTGATGGTTCATTTGTTGCATATCGAGTTACGGATGGTCGGAAGCACAGCCTCTCCATGGTTTCCACCACGGGGGGAGCACCGCGCAGAATCTGCCAGGACTGCGCATATTACGGGCCCAAAGGGTTTTCCGCCGATGGCTCAAAGGTGCTTGCGCAGAGGTATCTGGAGGACGCGGACTTGGCCCAGGTCGAACTGATCAACATCGCCAGCGGCGAGGTGAAGGTGGCGTTGAGTCATCCCAAATACGCGCTTTGGCATCCGTATTTTTCCTGGGACGACAAGTGGATGACGTTCAAGCTGCATAACTCGTTGAATCATTTCAGCATTCACATCACACCGGTGGAAGACTTCGTACCTGCCGGGGAGAGTCGCTGGATCGCACTTACCAGCGGCGAGTATTGGGACGACAAGCCGCAACTATCCCCCGACGGGAACACCGTGTACTTCACCTCAAACCGTGACGGCCACAACTGTTTCTGGGCGCAGCGGCTGAATCCGAAAACGAAGCACCCGGAGGGCGAGCCGTTCGCCATACAGCACTTTCATTACCAGCAAACCGATCATCCCGAAAGCCCCAATCTGCGGCTCATAGACATGGAACTCAACGTTGCCAGAGACAAGATCGTCACCGACATCCACGAAGTTCACTCCGATATCTGGATGACGCAGTTATCACCGGGCAAGTGAGAGACTTCAAAACAAACGCACGCCCGGGCAGACTGTTTTCAAAGCTGCTGACCAGATAAGCGCAACGCTTGTGCCCCCGGCCCTGAAGCATTCGAGAAAGGCCGATATGGAACACGCCCTTTATACGCGGACAATGGCGGATCTGCCGGCTTCCTACAAGGCTACTCGGATGAATCGTGCTTCCGAGCCCCTCTAATTCGGATCAACGAAGGACGGCGTTGTCCCGATTCGGTAGCGGTTTCCAGCCGGTGATGACGCGGATTCAGACCTTCGTCTTCCCCTCCCACCAAGCGATCCGGCCGCCTGGGGCGGGGACGCGACGGGCCGAAGAAATTTCTGGCGGGTTTCAACGGACTTTTGCAGAACGACGGCTACGCCCCTTATGACGAGGTTGCGCAGTCCGAAGCTTGGGCGTGCCGCCTATTTGGCCGCAGGCGATTCGCGGCGTGCGCTCCGAACACGTGGAGCTGATCCCCTTAAATCGCATCGCTACTTGCGTGGAAGGCCCGTCTAGACTGCTCAAAGCACGTCTGAGGCCCCCGGGGGGTGACAGAATGGGCTGTCTCGGAAATCTGGACAAATTCGTACTTCCCGAGCGTAGAAGGCGGCCAGGGCTGCCAGCATAGACGGGGTGTTTCGGCGAACCGCTATCAGCAGTCTTCCGAAATCATCAGCAGTCAGCCGTAAGAGTAGACTATGCCTGGATTGGTAGTGCCAAACCTAGGCACACACCGCTATCCCCTCGACTCCGAGGCCGGACGGAATTTCTGCGCACAGGAGTGCCCTCAAGGTAGCTCCACGGTGTCCAAAGTTTTGACAGATAACGACTTCCTGCTGTCGCGTGAATGTCAACTGCACGACAACGCAGTTGCAGGACTGTTCGATACCGCATTCGGGCGGATCATCGAGGCAGTGGAGCGGGCGGAGCAGGCCCCTGGTTAGCAGCCCAGGGTACCGAAGATTTCGCGTTACTGACTCTCCTTCACGACTCGTCCGTTGAGCGGCTGAATAGGCCGGACATTGTGCGGATAAAGCTTGGCGAACGCGTTGATCTCCTCTGGCGAGATTTCCACCGGAGTCTTCAGCACAAACCACGTGACTCCCTCACTACAAGGCGGAGCCGTTAGCGAGCCCATGTACGTGTAATAGGCGGCGTCGCTGGGTAGCAAGCCGGCCGGACTCACCTCGACTCCGGGGATCTCCTCCTCTTTGCCAGGGGTCTTTGGCATATGCTCCCAAATCTGCCGAATGGTGCCGTTCGCGCTGCCGGCCTTCAGGAGAACTGCGACTCCGGCGACGTTCCCGTCGCTGGCTTCGTGCATGAAATGGACCACCATATCGTATGGTTTACCCTGAATGTACTCTTCGCTGGGACGGTGAAAGTGGAACTGCGTTAGTTGGTAGCGTTTGCCTCCCACTATCAGAAAGCTTCCGCTTCCCGGTGCGTCATGATAGTTCACTCGGATCGTATAGCCATTGTTAATTAGATATTTGAGCGGACCGCTTTTGTATTCGAATCGTATCGCAGGGAGTTCAGCTTTCTCCGCATTTCGAATGTCGATTGGAGATTGTTCCTTGCCATTGCAGGCAGCATACGCCGGATCCAGGTCACCCCAGTGTGCTGCCCCGGTTGCCCCTTCGTAGCTCCAGGGTGTCTTCCACTGCGCTAGTGAACCTATAGGCATCAAAACCTCCGGGACAACCAGCAACACAAAAGTCATCCAACCTTTTCTCAAATTGCACCTCGCCTTGCGCTCATGACGGGGGCACACCGCCGTGAACTACGGTTTTGCCTGGAAATGAGGCAAGTGTTAGTAGAGTAAAATCCTGGCGGCCAACGCCAACACTTCGCAGCCGAAAGTCAAGGAGGCGAAAATCTGCCGAACCCATGCCTTCGCGGCGATCTCTCCGCCCAGAACGTCCGCACTCATACCTGGAATTATACAGTAGGCGGCCCGACGACAATTCGGTTGACATCGAAGTATGGATGTTGAACCGAATGGTTTGCGTAGGCTGCTCGCCGTCCAGGACATGTCCGGCACTTCGCGCGAATGATGCCGGGCCGCTGTTTCCAGCGGCGCCCGCTCTTGGACGCGCTCCTGCGCCCGCCGACATGTGTGGGCGCAGTAGCGTGCAAGGGACTTCGCCACGTGCGCACGAATCTTTGGCGCCCCGATCACCAACAAATGGGCTCTGCGGCCTGCCGGCAGCCTTTACTGCAATAACCCGCGGTTCGGCGGGACAAAAACCGCGTGATTCGGCGCGCCGGCGAAACGTGGGCAACTGCGCGGCGATCTCGACGCCGTCGCGCTGAAAGCTCTCGAAAAGGAGCGCTCGCCCAACTGGCTGGGTGAATCCTCCTCAACGCGCCGCTGATGCACTGGCACAGTGGGGTACCGCCGCAAAAGAGGTTCCGCAGTTTGCACAGTCCTCACTTAACGGGAAACGACAATGATTGCGGGCCGCTATAAGACGAGGTCGGCCACGCATTGCGACTGGCGCATGATCGGAATGGTGGCTGGATCCACGGTTCTTCCGCCCGCGTTTCTCCACTCTGTGCGTGCCGAACGACTAGGATTCGAACTTCTTGAGCGGTCGGCGCCGAAAAAGGGCCTTCGCTCATCGCAATACCTTGCACAGTTAAGATGCTGTGAGGCTCGACAGTTTCCGGGGACCAGAAGCATTCCTACCAGGCTACCGATATTCTATCCCACTGCGCGTTGGGGAACGTTCTATTGTCAGCCCCACCCACGTCGGACCCAGCGCAGCCCGCAGTTAGAGCGCGGCTGGCGCTTCGCGCAGCCAGATGCCGGCGGCCAGTTCCGACGCCCGCTACCCGGTGCAGGAATGATCCGCCGATTGGTTAGCGCACGAAACCCTTCGGTTCACCTTGCCCAATCGACCCAAGCGCCCACCAACCCCACGAGACCGACTCCTCGCCTCAACCAAAAACCCGCACCGGAGTTATCTGGTAGTGAATTCAGTGGCTTGCCAGATTCTTGAGGAATCGAGGTACGAGACAACTATCGGATGCATTTTAGACTTTGGTCATTGGGAGGCCCATTGGGCGACATCATGAACGGCAAGCCCGCAGTTCCGGACAAGAACTTTTGGGCATCCAAAGCCGAGCTTATCTGTCTTCTTGTTCAACTTGCTGCGCCAGTTGGCCGGCGCTCTCCGCGGAAACGAAATGCAGCCCGCTTAGCCGGGGAAGCGCTCTTTTCTTCCGTTTTGCGCCTGAGCGGACGCACAATTGATTGGACCTTGGTCTGATTCAGCCCAAACGGCACGAGTGTAGCGCGTGTCAGCCTCTTGCGGTGCGGTATTGGAGGTCCTGTGTTGTCTTACGTCCGTTTTGTCCCGGTCAACGAGTTTAGATGTCGCACGAGTTATTTGGAGGAATCATGTTACGCGCCTGTTGACATTAGCCCTTCTGGCCGTCTTGTTTTCGGCCACACCTGCGCTCGTTCGAGCTCAGGACGCCGGACTCGTGCCGCCGATTTCAAGTTCACCACGTTGACAACAAACTGCTCGACAAAGTCGATGAATATAGCCGCCAAATCTAATAGAAGGGCTTGCTCCTCCGCGATCCGCTCGTCGAAGGTTACGTCGAGGAGATCGGCCGCAAGGTGATCGCCGGCCAGCCTTCGCTCGAACACGTTGAGTTCCGCTTCCGCGTTCTCCGCGACCCCATGGTCAACGCCTTCGCCCTTCCCAACGGAACCGTCTACGTCACCACCGGTCTTCTCGCCACCCTGGAAAACGAGGCCCAGTTGGCCGGCGTCCTAGGCCATGAAAGCACGCACGTCCTCAATCGTCACTCGTATCGCGAGAATCGCAGCGCGCGCAAGAAGGCGGTGGCGCTCAACATCATGCAGGGCGTCGCGGCTTCAATGCCCGCCGGATCGGCTTTCGGCGCGGCCATAGCCTTGGGCGCCACCGTCGGCGCCAGCATCGTGCAATATACGGTCTTCGGATACTCCCAGGAAAAAGAGCGCGAGGCCGACCGCTACGGCTTCGACCTTATGACCAAAGCCTCGTATGACCCGAACGCCATGGCCCAGACTTTCGCCCTCCTCGATGAGCGCCTCAAGTTCGAGCCTGTCGAAGGATTCTACCGAACCCATCCCAAGCTCGAAGAGCGCCGCAAGACACCATCGAGCACGCCGCGGCCGCTAGCGTGCCCAACGCCCGCATGGGCGCCGAAGCAGATTACCTGGCTCATGTCGCGCGCACAATTTGCTACAACATCGAAGCCGAACTCAACAGCCGCCGCGCGCGCACTGGCCTCTCCAAAGCCTTCCGCCTGGTCAAATGGAATCCCACCGAACCCCGCTCCAGGTGCTATTTGGCGACGCATACCGCGACCTGGGCGCCAAGTCCGCCGAGCCCAGCGGGGAAGACAAGGCCGTCACGGACAGGCCGAACACCGCAAGCAGTATTTCCAAATGACCCAACAGGAAGAGCAGACGCGCCTGCTCGCGCGCGGTAACGGCCTGCCACTCACGACGCCAATCTTCGCGACTCTGAGAAGTCGTATCTCGAAGCCCTGCGCTTGAACCCCAATTACGCGCCCGCCCACCGCGGACTGGGCCTCCTCTACGAGCAGGAGTCGGAACCGGCAGACGCCGCCCGCGAGTACAAAGCCTATCTCGATCTCACCGCCGGCACAAGCATGGACCGTCTCCGTATCGAGCGCCGCCTGTCTCAGGTCGAACGGGCAATGCCGGCCGGAAACAAAAAACAGAGTTAGGAGAGATTTCTATGTCGATTTCACGATTCTCAATCGGTGCCGTAACTCTGAGTTTGTTGAGCGGCGCGGCCTTGGCCGCAACCACTGGATGGGAGTACATGCAGCCTAGGTTGGCCTCCGGCGAAGTCGCCATTTCATCGCGCCTGCGTGATGCCCGCCGAGGCCAAGCTTTCCGAGCTCGGCGTGAAAGGCCACGAAGGCATGTCCAAGGAGTCCGAGGCCTGGAGCACGACGCTGCAAACTGTCGTCGAGTCGCACTTGAAAGAGGCCGGCATCGAAGTCCCGCCTGGCGGCATGTCCCAGGAGGAACTCGAAAAGGACGAAGAGCTGCAACAGACCGTGCTCAAGCTGCAAGCCAAGTACGATCAGGTCGCCATGCAGCTCGACAAACACCCCAAGGACACGCGCAAGGCCCGTTTCACCGTGGGCGACGAGGTGTCGCTGTTGCCCTGCTCGGCCAACTCCGACGCCTTGATCTATGTGCAGGGCCAGGGACAGGTGTTGACCGGCGGCAAGAAAGCCTTCGGCTTATTAGTGGCCGGACCCAAGAGTTCCACCGGCTTTCTCACCCTCTCGCTGGTCGACGCGAAATCCGGCGAGATCCTCGCCTACATGCGGCTGTTGAACAACGGGAAGTTCGTCAACGACTCCGAACAGGTTTACCGCAAGCGGCTCGACAAACTCTTCGAGCGCATGCATCTCGGAACCTCCGGCCAAGACAAGAAAAAGAAGAAATGATCGGTGCCGTTATGGTGTTCAGAATCAGCCCGGAACACTGTTCAGCTTCATCGCGGAACGGTGCTCAGCTTCGCCCGGATATCGGCAAAGCGACCGTAGGATTCATTCATCTGGCGAATTGTGGAAGGACCCCATGCAAAGCAGTGCCGTTTAGTTAGGTCCGCTTTTCCGTGTCCCAGAAATTGGATGTTTGTGGGACGCGCCTCTGCTTAGGTCTCGCGAGCGTTCAGCTAAATTAGCTCGTCCCGAAATCATCGGCGAACTTCCCGAAAATCAACAACCCTCTCCCGATTATCAGCGGTCTTGCGCCTGAGTCGCCTCCACGGCCAGGCGCTGCAGAGAGACCTTCCGCCGAGATGATCTCACCCTCCTCGAAGACCGTCATGAGATGTCCAGTTAACTAGTATGCGAAGCCTAGTGCGCGCCGGCCGCGAACCGCCTGCAGGCGATCGCAGCCCTATAAATAGACCTGCGGGCTCTTCCGTGGTGTTCCAAAAACGCTGGATATCGGGACAAGATTTTTATGTCACCCCTGACCTAGTGTTTCGGCGAGTCATGCTTTCAGCGCGTCCAGACGGGCCTTTCAAGCATGTCGCGACGTGATCCAAAAGGACTCCTACCCAGCCTGGGCGGGATTCGGCGACATAATAACGTCCGAGGACGTCGAGTGCAGGAGTCTGGCTAACGATCAGCTCCCCTGTGTGTAACTCGGCAGCGGCGGTCCGTTGCGGATGGTCAATGGTGGTCTGACCGGCTGGCCGAACGATCACAAAATCCGGGTCCGTGGCGGGGAACAGCGCTCCTGCCGGAATGACCGGACTCGACAGTAACCTTCCCGAGGGAAATTCTATCAGCATAGCGGGCGCATGCCCATTCTTGGCGTAGATCAGATCCGAAACTAAGAGGCGGTCCGGCGCCACAAAGGTGAAGAAGCGCCTTCGATCTGGGCTTTCGTCTAATGCAGGAGCGATGGCGCTGTCGGTTAGAACACTCAAGTGGTTCTTTAGCGCTACCGGCTTCTGCAAGCGCAAATCCCACACGACCGCTCTGCCTCTCCACCATTCCCTTTCCTGCCGGTCGAGGCCCTTTGGTGCGGCGGTGACGTGCTCTTGCAGAGCGATGATAACGTACCGAGCGTCTGGCGAGAAGGCGATCCTTACATCGGGCGAGGAGAGGGCCTCCACAAATCCCGGATCTGGGGGCACAATGGTCTGTGCCGATTGTGATCGTAGGTCCGTTCCGTTCCAACCGAAGCGGTCCTTCCGGAAGATCGTGCTCCCCGAGACCGTGTCAATCAGCCAGAGGGCGCCGAATAAGTCGTAGCACGCCAGGATACGGCCATCCGGGGACAGCTGTCCCGTTTCACACGCGTGACCTGGTAGCTGGTGCGGGTCCATATGGGTACCGTTGGCGATGCTCCAATACTCCAGGCGAGCATCGGACTTCGCTAACTTGATATGCGCCGCATCCACGCGGGGGCCTCCACTGAGAAATATGACTTGCAGCGAATCAGGCGTGAATTGAGCATAGATGGCATCTGTCACCGGAATACGGAGCAGAACGGCTAGCGGCTTCACGGTGAGCACTATGATCTCGGAAGCGTCCTGCGCCAGGATGTAGCGGCTATCGGGGCTAAAGCGAAGTTTGCAGATAGCGTCGCCTGTCAACGACTGAGCTCCTCCGCCAGCCGAGGCTGTGGCCAGGAGCGCGAGCACGGCTATTTCACGCCGAGCAACGCACGCCTTCTGCATGATTTCAGCATGCCACTGCCGAATGGCCCGGCGCCAGGGGACCGGAAACCTTGGGACCGTAGTGTTTCAGTACCTGTCCCAGCCCCATCTGCAGGTCGCGCCACCCGAGCCAGAAGTGCCATTCTGGGAGGCTGTCCCAGCGGCCGTGGATTCTGCGTTCCACGGCGCACCCGGAAGTAAGCCACAAGAGCGGGAAACATTGGCATGAACGTCCGCTTCACCGATCGCGCCCTATAAATTGGCGCACCTCGATGGGAAGCGACAAACCAGCCAAGTGACCGGCCCGTTTGCTTTAACTGACATGAGGGCGTCTTCCCGGGATTTAATCCTTCCGCCCATCCCAATTTCAGGATGGCGTGACAGCGCAGACTCCGGACCAGAGACCTCGGAATCCTGAGCGCTATTGCCCGTTTTATCACCTGATCCAGCGTTTTCGGATCGTGATCGATATGACCCCTACTTTCGCTTTGGCTTATCATCGCGGCGGTTCGGTCGAACTTCCGAACAAGTAAGCCTGATGCGCAAACCGCGCGCGTCTGCCTTGCGCCGCGGGCGAGATGATACATTCGAACCGGATGGGGATACTGAGTTCCTTGCTCGTCGGACTCGCGGCGACGTTGGGCACGATGGTCATTCATGGTCTCGTGGTCCACACCATCATCATGGAAATGCGCCGCGATCTGCAACGTGCCCGGCTCGGAGTGCGGCTCTGGGTGAATATGACATTTGTAACCGGCACAACTTTGCTCGCGCTCGCCGGGCATATCCTGGAGGTCGTGCTATGGGCGTTCGTGTTCGATCTATGTGGTGCGGTCGCCGATTTCGGCGCGGCCTTGTACTGTTCGGCTGGTAGCTACGCTACCGTGGGTTCCGGCGAAGTGGTATTGTCACCACGCTGGAAGCTGCTGGGACCACTCGAAGCGGCCGCCGGACTGTTGATGTTCGGCGTCTCGACTGCGCTGATCTTCGCGGTTATTGAACGCCTGATTCACGCCCGGCTCGCTGGCGCGGAGCGCAAGTAAACCCAACTCAGGCGCGCTTCTTAGAGGAGGGCAGGGAGAGCGCAGCAAGCAACCGGGGATCGGATTTCAGGTCGAATTCGTCTTGATGGACCGCGGGACACGGGCGCTGCACCATCCGAGCGGCTGACAATTGCAACCATGCGCAGATGCGGGACGCCGATCATAACGTGCGACAATTGGCGTTATCGGGAAGCTAGGCGCGGGTGATGCCCCAGCCGGCCAGTTCTGGGGCAGAAGACTACGCGCGGAGAGCCAGACAGTTCAGATCCGACTGGTATATACTAATTCGTTAGTATGGGTCTTGACCTATTTTGGGCTCTCCGTTGGCTGCGCAGAAATCCGTCTTTTGCGGCGGCGATAGTCTTTATTTTGGCCTTAGGGATCGGGGCGAATACGGCCGTATTCAGCATCGTAGATGCCGTCCTGTTGAGGCCATCTCCGTACCCTTCTGCCTACAACCTGGTGCGCGTCGAAGAGAGCAGCACCGGGCGTATGTTGTCTGGCGTGCCGGTTAAAGACTACCAGCGCTGGGCCGACCGCAGCGATGTTTTCGAAAAGATAGCGCCATATATCAGGGACACAGTCACGCTGACCGGCGACGGTGAGCCTGAACAGGTCATTGCAGTGCGCTCACTGCGTTTGTTTCCCGTGCTCGGAATTGCCGCGCGCTTGGGCCGGACACTCGCCATATCCGACGACGAAGAAGGGCCCCGAAATGCCGCCGTGCTCAGTGATCGGTTGTGGTGGCGCCGCTACCACGGCGATCCGAGGGTGATCGGCCGTGCAATCACCATCTCCGGCGAGGCTTACGTGATTGCAGGTGTCATGCCGCCGGATTTTGAGTTTCATTATTCCGACGCGGAACTGTGGACGCCCCTGCGCCTGACTCCCACGTCCCCATGGCTTCAGGTGGCTGCCCGCCTCCGTTCAGGAGTTTCGGCTACCCAGGCCCAAAGCGTGCTGGGAATTGTGGCGCATCAGATGGCACAGGAAGATCCCCAGGAGCATGCCGGCTTGAAGATTGTCGTGAAGCAGTGGCGCGACACGCCAGACGACAAATACAAGTTGACTCTGGTGTTCGTGCTGGTCGCAGTGAGCTTGATCATGCTCATCGTCTGCGCGAATGTGGGCAGTCTGCTGTTGAGCCGCGCCATACAGCGGCAGAAGGAGATCACCATCCGCGCATCGCTCGGCGCAGGGCTATGGCGTATTGTGCGGCAGTTGCTATCCGAGAGTCTGGTGTTGGCCGTTCTCGGAAGTTTCGCTGGGATCGTGGTGGCACGATCGGTGTTGGAGGTACTGACGAAGCAGTTGATTGCGTTGCCGATCGTGCTCCCGCATCTGCAGCGAGTGGCGCTCAACGGACGAGTGCTGGCATTCAGCACCTTCTTGTGCCTGCTCCTTGCTGTCCTCTGCAGCCTGGCGCCCATCCTGCTGGCGGCCCGAACTGACCTCCAGGCTGTATTGCGCGGCGGACAGGCAGTCGCGGTGCCCCGAGGCTCTTCGCGGCTGTTCTCCACCCTCATCGCATTGGAAGCGGGCTTCGCGTTTCTACTGTTGGTCGGATCTGGCCTGATGATCCGCAGCCTTATCCGGTTGCAGCAGGAAGACCACGGCTTCCGTCCCGATCATGTGCTCACATTGCGCGTCCCCGTTGGGACACTCACGCAGCCGCGACCAACTGGTAAGTACAACACCACAGCGCGCCAGATCGCCTACTATCGCCAGATTCTGGAACGCGTGAAAGCAGTACCGGGCATCAAGGCCGCTGCTATCGTAAACAACCCGCCTCTTTCCGATGTCAACAGTTCCCTTAGTCTTGGCCTCGCCGGGCCCGACGGCAACCCACAACCTACATCGGCCCGGTGTGTCAGCCCGGAATACTTTGCCGCGATGGGCATTCCGCTGATCGCCGGCCGCACTTTTGCCGACACCGATCAGGCCGGTGCCCCCGAAGTAGCGATCATCAACCAGTATCTTGCCCGCCAGCTCTTTCCGAATAGGAGCCCGCTGGGCGAAAGGCTCTCGAGCGGATCGACTCGTTCCGGTCCGACGATCGTCGGCGTCGTGAAGGACTCCTCCCAGAGGAGCTACGAACTACCGCCCACGGGTGAAATGTACATCCCATACCAGCAGTATATTTTTGCGACGTTCATGTCCACTATAGTGGTGCGAACGGAGGGAGAACCGACGGCGTTCGCGCCGGCTCTGAGAAAGCAGGTCTGGGCAGTGGATGCTAACCAGCCTGTCGTCAAGGTGGAAACGATGGAAGAGGTGATCGTGAACTCTATCTGGCGCCCGCGATTCTCCGCTTGGATCTTCTCGGTGTTGAGCGGATTGTCTGTAATTTTGACCGCGGCCGGGGTCTATGGCATAGTCGCGTATACATCCACTCTGCGGGCACGCGAGGTAGGGATTCGGGTCGCACTCGGTGCGACTGCCAGTGATGTCTTGGCCGTGATTCTGCGCGGAGCATTGATCCCACTGGTGTTCGGTCTCGGTCTGAGCGCTGTGGCCGCACTATTGCTATCGCGCCTTCTTACGAACCTGCTCTATGGGGTCAGCAGTAGCGATCCCCTAACGTATTTGAGCGCCGGTGCACTACTATTAGGGATTGGAGCAGCGGCGAGCGCACGACCCGCATGGCGGGCAGCCACACGGGACCCGCTTCAGACGTTGCGCGCCGAATAGCCCGTCAAACGTACATGCAGCCTGCTGGGTGAATCCATCCGAAGGCGATCCGATCCTGCCTTGTCGCGTAATGTTTCGGAATCCACGTCCCGATGCCTCATGAGCTCGCCACACTGACGGGAAAGGCGCGAGCCAGAGGAACGTAAGTCCGAATCTGTGGGCCTGCCTCCGGTCGGGTGGCATCGCGCCCCAAGATTTGGCACCACCCGCCAGTAGCCATCGTACGCATCAGCGCGAAACGCCGGTTATACTTGGCGATAAATCCCCCCATCCGCAACGGTCGGATTGCGGGATGTCTTCCTGCGCCGGGCGCAGTTCGCGTTACCGATAGGATTGGGTTATAGGGAGGCGCGGTACCGCGACGCACGAGGCCAGATGTGGAGCGTGCCGGACGCTTTCCAGAACACCGTATAAGGGACCATTACCGGCGCGGTCGCTAGAGTTCGCGTGCCGTTCAAAACCGATATATCAGCTCACTCGTATCTCAATGCTGTCATCGGATCAACGCGGAGCGCCCGAGCGGCAGGGGCTAAAGAGGCCAATGTTGCAGTTGCGCAGAGCACGCCAATTACCGCGAACACGGCCGTTGGATCTAGAGTGCTCAGGCCCGGAACCAGGAACATCGCAAGTGGCTGCATCACGAAAAAGGCTAGAGCCAGGCCTGCAAGCATGCCGCCTCCCACCAGGACCAGACTTTGTCGGCCGACGATCCGCAAGACATCGGATGGGGTCGCCCCCAGCGCTACGCGGAGACCGATCTCCCGGGTGCGGCGCGAGACTGAAAACAACAGCACTCCGTAAAGGCCAATCGCCGCCAGCATGAGTCCGAGTATTCCCATGGCTCCGAGCGTTATCGCCCCGGCTTGACTTGGCAGCAACGCCAGACCCAGTGCACGGTTCATCGGTTTCGTTTCGATCGCAGCGGTGGGATCGATGCGGCCCAGCGCATCGTTTATAGGCTTTACCCACGCTGCCGGAGAACCGGCGGCGTGAATCAGAAAGTGCAAATTGACCGGCTTCCCATAAGCGAAGTACGGCTCGTAAACGGCGAGGCGCTGCTTCTCGCCGAGAGTGAAGTACTTGCTGTCCTTCACGACTCCGACGATACGCTTGGCTTTGTCATTCTTGAAGTCAGTGGCTATGGTGTGCCCGACAGGATCGCTTTTGCCGAAAACCGTGCGCGCGAAGGTTTCGTTCACGATCGCTACGGGTTGCTCGCCTTTCCGGTCCGCTGCGGTAAACTCGCGTCCGTGCAGGATCGGAATGCCGATGGTGCGAAAGTAATCCGGGCCGACGTTATTGCATTCGTACTCGAGGCGGATTGGAGTGGTCGACATGTCCGCTCGAAGCTGGGTCCCAATCACGCAATTGTCGTTTAATGGAACGCGTTGGGTAATGGCAGCGGAATCGACACCGGGTAGCGCGCGCAAATGCTCCAGCGCGGAACGTACCACAGCCATCTGTTTGGCTTGATCGGGGTCGTTGTACTGTTCCGGCACCAGGCGCATATACGCCCAGATGGTGTGCCGCACATCGAAGCCGGGATTCATGGACGTGGCTCGCAGCAGGTTATGCACGAACAGAAAACCAGTGGTGAGCAGCACGATGGAGACGGCCAGTTGTCCGGCAACCAGAACGCTGCGCAAATTCCACGCGCGGGCGGCCTGCCGCTCCTCCTGCTTTAACGCGCAGTTCACGTCCTTTCTTACCGCCTTGAGCGCGGGCAGCAGGCCGCAAACGAGTGCGCTCATCAGAACGATACCAAGCGAGTACCACAACAAACGCCAGTCGGGCGAGACAACCGGATGAACCGGGATAGGCACCGGCAGAGCGAGGTTGTTAATTCCCTTTGCGCAGGCAATATCGATCGCCAATCCCCCGACCGATCCCAGCACGGAGAGCAACAAGCTCTCGGCCAGCAGGTGACGCACGATTCGCCTGCGGCTGGCGCCGAGCGACAGACGAATGGCCAACTCCTGCGAGCGGCTGGAGGCGCGGGCCAAAAGTAAGCTGGCCACGTTGGTGCACGCGATCAGCGTCACCAGTCCGGCAACAATCAGGAGCATGCCGAAAAAGGCCACCACCGCGTCAGGCAACATCTGCCGCAGCAGATCGAGGCCTGTGACGCTGGTGACGCGCACCTGGCGCGTTCGGCTCCAGCCTTCCTTGGGGTGAATGCGGTCGAGTTGCTCGAAAACGCTGAGCAAGCGGGCGCGGGCTATGGGGCGGGTCATGCCCTGCGGCATGCGCGCGTACAACTGTACGTCATTGTCCACGCTCGTAACGGGAATGTAAATGTCCGGGGCGATGCCGTAGCCAACCACCGAACGGTGGTCCGCGGGAAGCACGCCGGCGACCGTGTAGACGCGCCCCTCCAGGATCAGTTTGCGGCCGAGAATTCCCGGGTTAGCGGCGAACGTGCCGCGCCAGACCCGATAGGAGAGCACCGCGGTATTCGTTTCGCCGTGCGCTATGCCGCGGCCAAGCAGAAACGGGACGTCTAAGGTGCTGAAGAAATCGTCCGTGACCGTTCCCGCATAAAACCGGCTGGTGCGATCGCCGTCCCGCCAGTTCACTTCGCGCTCGACATTGATTCCCGCGGTTCCCGCAAAGAGGTGCGCGTCGCGCAGAAACTGAAAATCAGAATACGACGCGGCACTGTTTCCTCCTTCCCATATGGCGATCAGCGAGGCGCTTTCACGGCAGGAGGGCTGGCTGAAGAGAAAGCTGGTCGTGATATTGAAGATCGCGGTGTTCGCGCCGATTCCCAGCGCGAGGCAGGCAATGGCGGTCAGGGCGAATGACGGATTGCGACGGAAGGCGCGGGCCGCGTAGCGCAGATCGGAGGCCAAGTCCTCGAACCACCGCATCTGCCAGGCGCTGGAACTGTTTTCGGCCGCTTTCAGCCGCGAGCCGAATTCGCGGCGCGCGCGGAGGAGCGCTTCGGCGCGCGGCACGCCGGTGCTCTCGAGTTCCTCCGCCCGGCTCTCAATATGGAACTGCATTTCATCGGCGAACTCGGATTGAAAACGCGACCGGCCGGCAAGCCAGCGCAGGCGCAGGTAAACTTCTCGCAGAAATGCCATGACGTCAATTCCTCACGCGGTCTTCATCACCAGTTGTATGGCGTTCACCAGCTTGTTGAATTCGCCTGCTTCCGCCGCAAGCTGCTTATGGCCTTCCTTGGTGAGGCGGTAGAAGCGTGCCTTCCGGTTGGTTTCCGAGGTTCCCCATTCCGCGCGCAGCCAGCCTTTCAACAGCATGCGATTCAAAGCGGGATAGAGCGAACCCTCCTCGACGTCCAGTACATCTGCGGAGCGCTCTTTGATGCGGCGAGCAATCGCGTATCCATGCAGCGGGCCGGCCGCCAGAGTTCGCAGGATCAGCAGGTAGAGGGTACCGGGCAACAGTTGCGGGGAATCTTCGGGCATGTTTTCCTATTCCAGACTATATATAGCCTGGACAGGGGAGAAAGTCAAGCGGATTTCGAGATCAGAAGCCCTCAGAGCCTGGTGGCACGGTCATGGACTAAGAACCGGACTCATCGACAGCGTTGGCAGGCGCACAGACGGTCGCAGGAGCCAGCGAGATCGCGTTTGCTGCTGCGGAATCGCCGGCCAAGCCGATGGACTGGACGCTGTAGGCCTGCGTACCGGTAACGGAATCGGCCAGCTCATCATGGGCGAGTTTGCTTGGGCGCCCTCGAGATGTGACGGCATCGAAATGGGCGGACACGGGGCGTGGCACGGTCGGGGAGCTATTCGGAAGCATTTTATTGGCCGCGTGTTTTTCCGCGCCGGTTGTCAGATGCATGTAGATCTCTAGGGTTGTGCGGACGGAGGCGTGTCCCAGTAGCTTCTGTATTACCTCGTCGGGGATGCCTGCCATCTTCATAATGGTGGCGGCCGAGTGGCGCAGATCGTGAAACCGTATCTTGGGAAGCTGCGCTCGGTCGCGCAGCCGGTAATACTCGCGTAGCATGTTTCGCGGCTCCAGTAGTGTCCCCTTATGCGCAGTGAAAACCATGCCTGTCTCGCGCCACGCCTTGCCGGCCAGCGCGCGCTCATCATCCTGACGGCTTCGATGCGCGAGCACTCTTTCGAGCACGAGCTTAGGCACCCAGATACTCCTGTCACTATCTTGTGTCTTGGTCTGAACCAGTTCCAAATGGCTCTTCTTTTCTCCCTCACGCAGAATCCTCTGCAGCGAGCGCTGGATTGTCACGGTTTCTTTTTCGAAATCGAAGTCGGTCCACTGCAGGCCGAGCAACTCTCCTTCCCGCGGTCCGAGGCACAAGGCAAGCCAGAAGAGGGTTTCCAATCGATCCCCGGAGATCGCTTCCAAAAAGATGGCCTGGGATTCATCGTAGAAATGTGGCTTCGCCTTTCTCGGGTTGGTGACGGCGGCGAGGGCCGCCGCGTTCCTGGAAACCAGGTTCCATTTCATCGCCACGTTCAAGGCGGCGCGCAGCACATCCCGGCAGTGCTTGACGGTTCTCTGCGAGAGGCACTCGGGCGCCACAACGGACCGGGGCTGGGCGTCGGCAGAACCCTCTGCATCTAGACTCTTCTTCCGGGGCGCCTTTGGTTTCTTTCACGCAAGTCCTGTACGAACTGCCGCATGTGCTGCGGGCCCAGTTTGCTCAGCTCGATTCTTCCGAGTTCCGGGATGATGTGATCCTCCGCCAGGTCCCAATAGGTGCGTTGGGTTTTGTCTCCGACGCTGGCTGGGCATACCGTATCCAGCCACGAGTTTAGGAATTGTGCGACAGTCTGCTTTCTCAGGTTTGGGTGGAAGGCCATCTGCGAGACGCGCCTTCAGCTTCGCAAGCTTGTCATGCGCTTCGGCTTGCGTCCTGCCATACACCCGGCATTTCTGCTGGCGGCCGCGTTCGTCGTAGCCGACCGTCACTTCAGCGGCTCACCGGCCATCCCTTCTGGGGTAGATGGAGCCTTCGCCGTTCGCTCTCTTCCTGAGCCGCCTTCGTCCCATCAATCATCTCCTTCTAACTCAAGGCTGTCAGTACCAGAGTCGCGCTTGCTCTCTTCTGTCCGTTTAAGTCGGGAGCTGCGGTAATATTTCAGGTCCAATGCCAGCGATTGGCACACGAGATCCACCTTTTCGGGCGGTAGTTGCTCGAGGTAGTGTTGTACCGCTTCCAGAGCGTTTCTGAGTTGTATGGCTTCCACCGCTATCGCGGGTGCCTCGGCGGGTTCAAGCGGGTGTACAGAAGTGTTGAGCCACTGCATTATCCGCCTCAAGAGCTCAGGCATTGGGGTGCTCGTCGCTTCCGCCTCTTCCTCAAGCCTGCGATGAACGGATTCAGGGACCGCCAAGTATCGCTCCAACGCTCGGATGGCCAATTGCTGGACCGTAAGATTCCGTTGGAGTTTCTCGTCCAACAAACGCTGGTAGAATTCGGCTGAGCATTCGACTTGACTTGTCGGATCGGTCCAAGTCTGGCTCTCGCCAGGGCTCTGAGGAAGAGTGCAAAGGCTCCCGGCTCAGTCGACACTGCTATCAGAAGAAGTCGGATTCCTTCGAGATCCTGGAACTAATTCCCCGACATAACGCTGCAATCCGCCCGGATGTTTCTTTAGCTTTTGACGAGTCTTACCCGTCACTCTCATGATTCGGTTCGCGAAATCCGCCGACTCTTTTACCATTTGCTGGAAGACCGCTTCTGGCTCCCTCGCCAGATCATCCAGATAACCTTGTACTTCCCGTAGTTCGTTAACCATGTCAGCAAAGAAATCTGCTAGCTGTGGCTCCTGGAATAGCTCACAAAGGTACCGGCAGTCTATCAAGTACCTGCAGCCTATCGACGCAGATTCGACCAGCTTCCGGACGACGTTCTCGCCCGTTTCGGCGAGTCACTCGTCAAACGGCGCGCGTTGGTTTGCTCGCGGGCGCCTGATGATAATCGGCCTGCCGGGCGGTGTTGGCGGCTGGCGCGGACGCCGGCGATCAGGCGGCGCATCTTCGTAAAGAAAAAATGGAAGCCCAATTAGCGGAGGGTGCGTTAGGCCGCACGCCGCGCGGCCGGGATCTCGCACCCAGCAGCCCAATCGTCTGGCTCTTCGGGTTTGCGCGTGATGAGCGGGTCAAGCGCCGGGCTGGTTTCGGTCGCCGCGTCGGCGTGGGCTTGGATGATCGTCGCAGTCCTAACGCCAACCAGGAGGGTCCTTAGGACGCGGACGGCGAGGAGCGCACCAGCCAGTCCCGCCGCGCGGGCGTGCGGCCGCGCCGCTCTTCCCACTCCGCCATGAGGGATTGCAATTACCGTTTCGAGTCCATCTCTTGTCCTTCCATCGGAATCTGCGCCTTTGCGCGGGTCGAAGGCGCATCCGACTCAGGCCGCAGACTGTAAATGATCTCGGAAGACTCCTGATGATTTCGGCAAATTTGCTGATGATTGTTTGCCACGAGCGCAAAGGGCCGAGGAGGGCCCAATGTGTGCAACTGCTTGATCGATGAGGGTCGGCCCCTCGGAACCGGCTGGCTGGAGCAGGTTCCAAACCACCTTCGGCCGCTTTGGTCCAAAGCCAGGGTCGTGAGCACAGAAGGAAAAGGCCTGGGGAGAACCAGGTCAGGTGACTCGCAGGAAGAGGACCGCAAGGGAACCACTGATGACGGGCTCGGGGTGAGACTCCCCGGGCCTACTCACCTCGGGCAGACCTGGTCGGGCCGTCGGAGAGCACAAAAACACAGAACGCGTCGCTTCCACGGGAACTATCATAGGGCACCCCCATCGCGTGCAAAATCGGCCGTCCCATGCGCGGCAGGCCATTAAATAAGGTCGCTGAGAGGGTATGGGTCCCCCGCGGGGGGGCGGTCTAAGGCGACCTTCCGCTCGGTT
This sequence comes from Bryobacterales bacterium, assembly GCA_963818855.1. Classification (GTDB taxonomy): domain Bacteria; phylum Acidobacteriota; class Terriglobia; order Bryobacterales; family Bryobacteraceae; genus Bog-159. The sequence continues at coordinate 160,072 of CAWFUH010000007.1, forward strand.
CTGTTTACCGCGCGTCCCAATCCATTGCATAGATCTGCGGGCTGCTAAGCTCGCGAGAAGAGATGGTGGCCCCGTCCGGCGTGAGCCCTACCCATCCCAGTGCCGCCACGGGCATTTGTAGACCAGTCAGATTCGCAACCGCGCTTACTTCGTGAGTAGCCACGTTCACCCGAAACCACGTGGAACACGCATCGTTCTCGAAGTAAACAAAGTTGTTGTCCCGCGACCAGATCGGGTATCCCGCCCCGACCGCGGTCAGAAGAACCCGCCGCTGCGTTGCGGTATCGTAAACCCACAAACGCGATTGGACATCCTGCGCTGCGGCGTATTTGCCATTCCATGACCAGCGGGGCAAACGCAGCCCCTCTGAGTTGGGCAGACGTACAGCCTCACGGGTAGCCATATCCATGATCCAGAACGATTCTTCCGCGCCGTATAGAACCGAACGGCCATCTGGCGACCAGGTGGGTTCGACCTCGCGCGCAGGGCCTTTCCCTTTTTCCGTCAGAGGCGCGACGGTTCCGCCCGTCGCCGGAACCAGAAACATGCCAGGCGTCTGGCCTCTGACGCTACCCCAAAATACAACCTTACTGTTGTCCGGCGACAATCGCGGATTGGTCGCCAACAGAGGGAGCGACGTCAACTGGATTGCATCGCTTCCGTCGGCACGGCTGCGCCAAACGGACTGCCCCGGAGGCGCGACGTAGGCTATCCATTTGCCATCGCGCGAGTATTCAACCTGAAAAGCGTTCATGCCTTGCAAAATAGGCTTCCAGTCCCGCAATGCGGGATCGAAACGCACCAACTGAGTTTGGCGGGACTTGCCGAGATAAAATAAGCGGCCGCCGGATGGCGCGAATTGAGGCCGAGCGACGGTGAGAGGACCGGCGGTGAGACGAAACGGTTGTGGTCTCCGCAACCCGAACAAACGGCCCTGTTCGCGAACGCCCCACAAGTCCCAGTTGAGATCATCGTTGCCCCCGACAATTAACGAGAATCTTCCGTCCACGCTCATGCTTACGTCGAGTTGTAAGCCCACATTTCCGTTTTAGGCAGTTACCGATAACCTTTTGATGGCCTCCGACGCCTTTATTCATGCGGGTTTCAACGTGATGAAGACACGCCGGAGGTCAACACCCAATGGGTGAGAGACAAAACGGGCCATTTCAGCTCTCCTTCAACGCTTCTCTGAAGATGGATTTCCAGGGATCGCGGGTCACCTCCGATGGCGGCCTGATTCTGGTCCGTGAGTTGGACGAACGTCTGGGCTTCGGCGAACTCATCGCCGAGCACCTGACCGACTCGACGGCGCGGGAAGAACACGCAACTTCCGCTGGCGGATCTGTTGCGGCAGTCCGTCTACAGCCGCATCGCGGGCTATGAGGATGTCAACGACGCCGAGCGGCTCTCGCAAGACCCGACGTTCCGGCTGATCGGTTCGGAGAAGATTTGGGAGCGCGGCGCGGCGCTGACTTCCCGCTTGCAGACGTTCGAGACCGAGATGCTGGCCGAGGAGGAGAACCTCGCTGGTCTGGCCCGCATCAACCGCGAACTGATCGCCAAGGCGGAAGCATCGATTCTCCGCAGCGGATAGTGCTGGACATGGACACGCACCGAGATTCCGGTGTACGGCCAGCAGGAGCAGAGCGCCTACAACGGCCACTTCGAGTCCACCTGCTATCACCCGCTGCTGCTGTTCAATCGGGAAGGCGACTGCCTGGCGGCAAAGCTGCGGCCCGGCAACGTCCACAGTGCCGACGACTGGGAGGAACTGCTGCTGCCGGAGATCGAGCGGCAACAGAAGCTGGGCAAGGAAGTCGTGTTCCGGGCCGACGCGGCCTTCGCCAAGCCGGAGATCTACGAGGCGCTGGAGGAGCGGGGCGTGAAGTACGCCATCCGCATTCCGGCCAACGACAACCTGGAGCGGGACATCGCCGAGTTGCTGACGCGGCCAGTGGGAAGACCGAGCCACAAGCCGGTGGTCTGGTACAAGGGTTTTCTCTATCAAGCGGCGAGTTGGAAGACGGCGCGGCGGGTGGTGGCGAAGGTGGAGTTCCACTTCGGGGAACTGTTCCCGCGCGTGGGCTTCATCGTGACCAACCTGGAGACTGACAGCCGGGCGGTGGTGCGGTTCTACAACAAGCGGGGCACGGCGGAGCAGTGGATCAAGGAAGGCAAGCAGGCGGTGAAGATGACGCGGCTGAGTTGCCACCGGTTCCGGTCCAACGAGGTGCGGCTATGGCTGAGCGTGATCGCCTACAACCTGGGGAACCTGTGGCGGCGGCTGGTGCTGCCGAAGAAGATCGAGAACTGGTCGCTGACCAGTTTGCAGCAACGGCTGGTGAAGACGGGCGGCCGGCTGGTCAAGCACGCCCGGTACTACTGGCTGCTGCTGGCCGAGAGCCATCTGACGCGGCGGCTGTTTGGAAGCATGGTGCGGCGGATCGACGCGCTGGCGGTACCGGCGGGGTAGAGCTTGGCGGCTGGCAGATCAAAATCTTGGCGAAGAGACGAGGGGGGACGGAAAGGTGTGCGATGGATCGCTTGGGACAAGAGGCCGTTCCGTGTTTTGGGCTTACCCAGACGGGCAAGGACGGCGCTTCAGGCGGCCAGGCGGGGCGAGTAAGATTAACGTGTGTTAATGTATGCGCAGGAGCAACTCGTACGGGTGTACGATGTTGGGATACCGGAAGCCAAAATGGAAATTCCGGGTCAAACGCCTCCTGCGTGGTCTGAGACGACACGATGCGTTCAATATAGCGCTCCAGATGTTTCATGGAGGCGCGCCACAGTCAAAGCAGGCAGAATCCATGGGAGCCCTCCGTGCATGCGTTGCCGCGCCAGATAGCACAACCGCAGTAAGCAAACCATACCCAAGAACCGTTAAGATGGGAAGTCCATCGCCTATGCGACCGGCAGGGCGGGACTGGGGCAAAGGCTGATGTTACAGGAACTAACGGGCGGCCAAGCCATTGAACTCTCCAAGGCCTCCCTAATTATGAACCCAAGATGGTCGCCAGATGGCTCGGAGCTTGCCGTCTCTAACCCGCCGCGAGGCACATTCCTGACCTCTAGGATCGGGGGACCTCTTCGGTTTATCGCCAGGAGCGCTTATCCATGTTGGTCACCCGACGGCGATCAAATCGCGCTGGATTACCAGGACGAGCGGGCCTTCCGGATAGTAAATAAGGTCACCGGAAGTACCAAGGCAATAGGCATGAGGGGCTTTCGAGAGCCCTTAGATCTTGACTGGTCGCCGGCGTCAAACTCCCTGGCGATTCTGACTTTGTTGGAAAATGGAAGAAAAGCCATTTGGACTGTCCGTCCCGATGGAAGCCAACAGCGCAAGGTGATCGAAGGGGATGGGCTTGCTTCACCACGCTGGTCTCCGGCCGGAGACGCGATTTACTTCCTTCGCTCCAGCCAGGGCGGCACCCAAGACCTCCTGAAAGTTGCCGTTAACCCGAAGACCTGGCACGCCAACGATCCGGCATCGATGTTAGTGAGCGGTTTGCAGGCGGGCGATTACTTTACTGTGTCCGCCGATGGGATGCGCCTCGCGTACTCCAGATCTCAGGTCTATTCGAATCTATGGCTGTGTCAGTTTCAGGGTCCGGCTAACGGCAAGGAACCCGGCAAAAGACCGCAAACGGCGCCCCTGACCAAGGGCACCTCAAGGTTCGACATGCCCAGCATTTCACCCGACGGCAAATGGATCGCGTATTCCACTCAGGGGCACATTTTCAAGATGCCGATCGAAGGCGGCACGCCCACACAGGTGACAGTCTGGCATGGCGCGGATGTCAACCCTGCCTGGTCTCCGGATGGCACGCGAATCGCGTTCGGCTCCGATGAGGACGGAGTTCTGAGGGTCTGGATTATTAATGCAGATGGCGGCCAGTGGCGGGAGTATGGTAAGACTCAGTTGAGCCGCCCGGACAATGATGAATTCGGGATGATCACGTGGTCGCCCGGACGTCATATCCTTTACGAGAGGCCGGGGAACCAAGAATTTAATTTCCTCGATCCGGAAACAGAAGAAGAAAAGCCTCTGCTTGAGAAAGCGGCCGGCTGGCTGTTTTGCCCGAAGTATTCACCCGATTACCGGAAAGTCGCAGTGTTTCGGAACCGACACGCCCAACACGCGGTGTGGGTGATATCGCTGGTCGACAATTCGGAGACATTTCTCCACGATGGAATGTGTTATCCCGCCGGATGGTCGCCGGACGGAAGCTCGGTATACGCCTATTGCGGCAGCGACATGCTGTCGATACCCGCTGGCGGCGGCATCCCGCACACCGTTTTCACAGCCCCGGGAGACATCGCCAGTGCCAGCGTGAGCGCGGACGGAAATAAGTTTGTTTACTCAGTAGTGGAGACTAAGTCCGACGTGTGGATCATGGATAACTTCGATCCGGCTTATCGAAAGTAGCTACTATGACACCCGAGCGATGGCAGCGCGTCAAGTCCCTGTTCGAACGGGCGCTCGACCAGCCGGCGGATGCGCGCGATGCAGTGCTGGACGCTGCGGGCGAAAGTCCCAGCGTCGTGGCCGACGTGCGAAGGCTGCTTGCCGGCGATGCGCAGGCCGGGAGCTTCTTGCAGGACTCGCCGGCCCCCGACTTTTCCGCGGCTCCGCTGTCCCCCGGCGAATTGGTCGGCGGACACTTCCGCATCGTGAGCCTGTTGGGACGCGGCGGCATGGGCGTCGTCTATCGTGCCGACGATCTGGTGCTGTCGCGTCCGGTGGCGCTAAAGTTCCTCCCCGGCGGACGGTCCGAAACGCCGCAAGCCATGGAACGCATGAAGCGGGAAGCGCGCGTGGCCGCGGGTCTGAATCATCCGAACATCTGCGTGGTCCACGAAATCGGCGAGCACCAGGGACAGCCCTTTATCGCCATGGAGTTGCTGGAAGGGCAGACGTTGAAGCAGCGCATCGGGGACAAGCCCCTGAAGACGGACGAGCTGCTGGAGTGGCCCGTCGAGATCGCCGACGCGCTGGAGGCGGCGCACCACGCGGGGATTGTGCATCGCGACATCAAGCCGGCCAACATCTTCATCACCACGCGCGGGCATCCCAAGATTCTCGATTTTGGCCTAGCCAAGCCCGCGCCTTCAGCCAATCCGGCGGATCGCACCAGCCTGCCGACCGAGGAGTACCTGACGACGCCCGGCGTGGCCGTGGGGACCGTGCCGTACATGTCGCCGGAGCAGGCGCGCGGGGAAGAGTTGGATGCGCGTACGGATCTGTTCAGCTTCGGCGCGGTGCTCTACGAGATGGCGACGGGAAAGGCGGCGTTCACGGGCGCGACCACGGCCATCATTCACGAAGCTATTCTGAGCGGGACGCCATCGCCGCCCAGCGCGGTGAATGCGCGGATTCCGCGAGAGATGGACGGCATCGTCGGCAAGGCACTGGAGAAGGATCGCGACCTGCGCTATCAGCATGCGGCGGACGTGCGGGCGGATCTGAAGCGGCTAAAGCGGGACACGGAGTCGGGGCCCTCGGTGGCCATCTCCGCACCCATGCCGCCCAAGCGGTCGCGCCTTCGCCCCTGGCTTCTCGGCGCCGCCGCGGGGATCCTCGTTGTGGCTGTCATCGCCTATCTGGCCTGGAGGCCAGGGCTGTTTCGAAGTTCGCCACCGCCCGTTCAGCCCACGCACCGGCAGGTCACGTTCGTCGGAGACGCCACTGATCCGGCGCTCTCCCCGGATGGGAAGTTCGTCGCCTATGGCACCGGCAAGGATACACAGGGACAAAACCTCATGTTACAGGAGCTAGGAGGCGGCCAAGCCATTGAGATCTCAAAGGCCCATTTTGCCGGCCTTCCGAGATGGTCACCGGACGGCTCGGAGCTTGCCGCCAGCGTTATCAGCGGCAGGTGCTGCCCTGACGTGGTCTTAATCCCGCGGCTTGGGGGATCGTCCCGGGTGATAGCCGCCGAAAGGGCTCTCTTCTGTGTTGGGCGCCCGATGGAAAACAGATCGCTATGGCAAATCAAGAACCCGGCTTCTGGTTAGTGGACAAGGCGACCGGAGGCGTCAAGAGGATCTCTCTGAGCGGCTTTCGATATACCGCCGACCTCGACTGGTCGCCAGCATCGAACTTGCTGGCGGTTCTGACGGTATTGGAGAATGGAAGGCAATCCATTTGGACGGTCCATCCCGACGGAAGCCAGATGCGCAAGGTGATCGAAGAGCGTGAGCTTGCTTCACCTCGCTGGTCTCCCACCGGCGATGCGATCTACTTCCTTCGCGTGGGCCAGCAGGCGGACGAGGTCCAGAAGATTGCCATTAATCCAAAAACAGGACAGGCGAAGGGTCCGGCATCGGTATTATTAAGCGGTTTGGAGACCGGGAACTCTTTCACCGCATCCGCGGACGGAACGCGCCTAGTATACTCAAGGTCCCAGCATTATTCAAATTTATGGCTGGCTCAGGCCCGGAATCCCGAGAACGGCCTGCAGCCCGGCAAAGAAATGCAAACAACGCCCCTGACTAGGGGAACGTCCAGTTTCGATCGGCCCAGCATTTCAGCCGACGGCAAATGGATCGCATTCGTCACCCAGGGGCACGTTTACAAGATGCCGGTCGATGGCGGCGCGTCCATACAGTTGACATTCTCGAATTCCTCTGAGTTCAGCCCCGCCTGGTCCCCCGACGGAAAGCGAATCGCATTCAACTCCGACGAAGGCGGATTTCGCAGGGTCTGGACCGTTGGTGTGGACGGCACCGAGCGGCGGCAATTCGCAAAGACTCAGGCGAGTGGCGATATCACATGGTCGCCGGGCCGAAACATCCTTTACCAGGCGGATGGGAACAAGAACATCAACATCCTTGATCCGGAAAGGGGTGAGGACAAGCCTCTGACTCAAAAGTTCAAGGGCTGGTTGTTCAACCCGAAGTGCTCGCCCGATAGCAGCAAGGTCGCAGTCTATTGGAACCGGCGGCCACAGGCGGGGCTGTGGGTAATTTCGCTAGTCGACAGCTCAGAGACACTTCTCCATGCCGGGGGCTGCTATCCCGCAGGATGGTCGCCGGACGGAAGCTCGGTATACGCCTATTGCGGCAGCGACATGCTGTCGGTTCCCGTAGGGGGCGGCGTCCCGCACACCGTTTTTACGGCCCCGGATCACATCGCCTCCGCCAGCGTTAGTCCGGACGGGAAGAAGTTTGTTTACTCAGTGGCGGAAACCAAATCGGATGTGTGGATCGTGGATAACTTCGATCCGGCTTATCGAAAATAGAACTTGCGCCCCGCCAGCGCGCACATCTGCAAAGAGTCCAACTTTATGGCTGGGATGGAGGACTTCGTGAACGATTCGTCGCCGCTCGATTCCTTTTATGGTTCGATCAACACCGCTGGAGATGGGAACCTCATCTTTCATGAACGTTACGACGATATTGTCGATATAGTATTAATGGCCAGGAAACCACGTACGTCTATGAGGACTTTTACGTCATCTTTGTAGCCGGAGCGGTAAGGGACGTGAAAACGATTGTGAGCATCGATTCGAATTCAGCGATTCGGTTCAAAATGCTTCACCATGTCGCGAGCGTTGCCGATGTAGCGGCCACCCGTTTCTATAAGAATCTGCTGCCATTCCTCCTCCGCCTCCTGTGGAAGGTGCACGATCCTGGTCTTGATCGGATTCAATCGGAGTTTAAAGCGTGCGAGCTCTATGCGTAATTTGCGCAATGCCAAGTAAGCTGGTTTCCCGCCATTCGGGCAGCAGACGCCGCAAGCCGGAGCCATCCGCGTTGATCTGCCAAAGAGAATGTTCACCGTCCTGGTCAATGTGGAAACGAATCTTCGTGTCTCCCTCGAGAAAGAAAGGCGAGGTGATCTCTCCGCTGGCCTTCAGCTGAAACACGAGCCGGGTGTGCCGCCTATCGCACCGGCCATTTGCAACGCTATCTACGCGGCCACAGGCAAGCGCACTCGGGAGTTACCGTTAGAGGGCAGTTGAGCTGAGGTCCGCGTTGTTACAGACCCGCGTTCGCAAGCCACCGTATGTCTGAGGTCATCCGGTTCGTATGTCCCCGGGTCAAGAAGCTCATAGCAGAGTGTCGGCACTTCGAGCCAGTAATCCCGTCCGCTCTTGCCGCAGGCCATCACCTTCAGCCCGCTGCCGGACCAGACGCACCTGCTGGATCGCCACCGAACTTGTCAGCGCTTCTTGGCCGCGGTTTTCGGTTTCAGTGCGCTGACATACCTGTAGCTCAGGCCGAAGTATTTTTTCAACTCCGCAGTCTTCGACAGCAGGCCGTCAGGCACTTCGACGTATTCCTTCTGCACGACCCCGTAGGCGTCGCACAACTTCGTTTTGTACTTCTTGAGGAAGGTGGGGATTTCGGCGGCGGGAAGGCGGAGGGCAAGTTTGCCGTCTTTTTGAAGATAACTGGACATGTGGCCGTTGATCGCAGTGTAGGGCACGGCGGCGCCTTTGCGCTCGAGGTTCGGATTGGTGGCTACCAGTTTCTCGTAGAGCGCCAGCTTATCGGAATGAAGGTAGGGTTGGTCTTTGGCCATGGCTCAGTATAGCTTCTTGATCTCTTTGAGGTCGCTACTCTGTCGAACGATTGCGATCGTGCTGAAGCCCCGACGCAAAGGCGCGGTTGCTGGTTCTCTCTGCCAAGATTGCTCCGGCGACCGGCCTTCACCCTCCTGGTATATTCATTGTCGAACGAAAAAAAGAAGACTGCTTTCGGCGGGTTAACGGCGACCCTCCCTACGGATTGGCCGGTATAAAAGGACGTCCCGGGATCTATGGCTGGAAACTACGCTAGGGTTTTCTCCGAGTCGTCTATCCATTTCGGAATCATGACTAGCCCCATCCCGGCGCTTGCTGATGTACCAACCACGCAGTTTTCTGGCGTCGCCCGTGATAATGTATCAGCAGGAGGGGGATATGGCTGGGGGATCGTTCGAGTTGAGGCCGGTCGAGGCGTCGCCGGACATCACCCAACTGTTGATCGCCTGGGGCGGCGGCGACCTGGGGGCCATGGAACGGCTGGCGCCCGTGCTCCAACAGGAGCTACATCGGGCGGCCTCCGCACACCTGGCGGCCGAGCGGCGCGGGCATATCCTGCAAACCACCGCTCTGGTGAATGAGACTTACCTCCGGCTGATCGACTGGAAGAACGTAAGGTGGCAGAACCGCGCCCAATTCTTCGCGACGGCCTCGCAGATGATGCGCCACATTTTGGTGGACTACGCCCGCGCCCAACATCGGGAAAAGCGGGGCGGCAGTACGCTGCACGTATCCTTGTCCCAGGCGGAAGGCGTTCCGCTCGAAACCTCGGCCGATCTGGTGGCGCTCGACCAAGCCTTGCAGACACTGGAATCGTTCGCGCCGCGTCAGGGCCGCATCGTGGAATTGCGTTTTTTTGGCGGGTTGAGCCTGGAAGAAACGGCGGAAGTACTCGAAGTATCGGTGGGAACCGTGAGGCGGGACTGGAGCCTGGCGCGAGCGTGGCTGTATCGCGAGCTCAACCGCAAGACACCATGACCGCCGAGCGGTTCGAGCGCGTGCGCGAGATTTATCACGCGGCTCTGGACCAGCCGTCCGATCAGCGCGCCGTCTTTTTGGAACAGGTCTGTTCAGACGATACGGGGTTGCGGCAGGAAGTCCTGTCCCTGCTGGCGGCCCAAGCGCAGGCCGGAACATTTATGGCGACCGTTCCGGGAGCCGCCTTGGATACTCAGCCGGCCGCGCCTGCCGGGGCGCCGCTTACCGGCCGCGTTCTCGGTTCCTACGAAGTTCTGTCCCCGCTGGGCGCCGGGGGTATGGGTGAAGTTTATCTCGCCCGGGACCAGCGGCTGGAACGAAGTGTAGCCATCAAATTGCTCCCCAACAGCCACCGGTTGGATTCCGATCGCGTGCGGCGGTTCGAGCGTGAAGCCCGCGCGGCTTCCGCGCTCAATCATCCGAATATCATCACCATTTACGATATCGGAACTTGCGACGCGGGCCGCTACATAATCATGGAGCTCGTGGAAGGCCGGACCCTGCGCGAAATCCTGGACGGCGGTCCGGTTCCGGCATCGCTGGCTCCCGTGGGCGGACAGATCGCCAAGGCGCTGGCCGTGGCGCATGCGGCCGGGATTGTGCATCGAGATATCAAGCCCGCCAACATCATGGTGCGCAAAGACGGATACGTGAAAATCCTGGATTTCGGACTGGCGCGTTTGGCGCGCGAGGCCGAAGGCCCCAGGTCGCTCGACGTCACCACGCCAGGCCAGTTATTAGGGACGGTCGACTATATGTCTCCGGAACAGGTGCGCGGCGAGAATGTGGCGGCCTCCTCCGACGTGTTTTCCCTCGGAATCATTTTCTATGAAATGGCCACGGGCCGGCATCCGTTCCACGCCAACTCTCTGATGGCCATACTGCATGCCATCCATTCGCAGGCGCCGGTTGTGCCCAGTGCCTTGAATCCGCACATTCCACCGGCGCTGGAAGCTCTGATCCTGGCCATGCTGCACAAAGATCCGTCGCTGCGGCCCACGGCGGCGGAGGTGGATGTGGCCCTGGCAGGCTCCGGCAGCGGCAACCCTCCCTCCGAACCCGGAGCGCGGAGGCCGCACAATCTGCCGCTGCAAAGAACCCCGCTTATCGGGCGGCGCGCGGAACGGTCGGCACTCCAACCTCTTCTGCTCGATCCTGAAATCCGTCTGATCACCCTGACCGGTCCGGGAGGCACCGGGAAAACCAGGCTGGCACTTCAGGCCGCCACCGATACGGTCGACGGTTTTCCGGGGGGAATTCGATTCGTGAATCTGGCGCCCCTCAACGATCCAGAGTTGGTGGTTTCCGCCATCGCCCAAGGCCTGGGCATTCGCGAAGCACCCGGGCGTCCGCTCATCGAAGTGGTGAAGGAACACCTGGCTGGCCTCGGCCGGATGTTGCTCGTCTTGGATAACTTCGAGCAGGTCGGCGCCGCCGCGGCGGATGTTTCGGAAATTCTGGATGCATGTCCTGGGGCCAAGGCCTTGGTCACTAGCCGAACGGCGCTTCGGGTCTATGGCGAGCGGGAGTTTTCGGTGCCGCCCCTGCCGCTGCCGGAGTCCGATGCGCCGCTTTCGCCTGGCCGCCTGCTTGATTTTCCGTCCATAGCGCTCTTCGTCCAGCGAGCCACGGCCGTAAAGCCCGATTTTTCCCTGACCATGCAGAACGCCGACGCCATAGTCCAGATCTGCCGGCGCTTGGACGGTCTGCCGCTGGCCATCGAACTGGCGGCCGCCCGCGTTAAGGTCCTGCCGCCCGCAGGCTTGCTGGCGCGCATCGCCAGCCGGCTGGAACTGCTGACCGGTGGCGCACGAGACCTGCCTGAACGCCAGCGCACACTGCGCCGCGCCATTGACTGGAGTCACGATCTGTTGACGCCGGCGGAACAGAAACTATTCCGGCGGCTCTCGGTTTTTCTGGGCGGCTGCACGTTGGAAGCGGCCGAGGCCGTCTGCAACGCACAAGAGGATTTGGGGATCGGTGTGCTCGACGGCGTAGCCTCGCTGGTGGACAAAAGCCTGCTGAGCCAAATGGGGTCCGGAGATGCAGAGCCGCGCTTCACTATGCTGGAGACCATTCGCGAATACGGTAGAGAACGGCTCGAGCGAAGTGGCGAGATGGAAAGCACCAGGCGGGCACATTCGGCTTATTGCCTGATATTGGCGGAAGAGGGAACTGCTGAGATGGCGGCGGCTGAACGGGAGGCCTGGTTGGGCCACGGCGCTGCGGAGCACGATAATTTCCGCGCCGCCATCGAATACCTTGTAGAGTCGGGCAATGCCGAGTGGGGGCTGCGCCTCGGTAGCGCGCTCTTTGGGTTCTGGGAGCCGCGCGAACACCTGACCGAAGGGCGCCGCGCGCTGGCGGCGCTACTCGATATACCCGGAGCGAACCCCGTGAGCGCCTACCGCGCCCGGGCTCTGTATGCGGCAGGAGTCCTGGCGGATGCCCAACTCGATTTCGACGCAGGCACGAAGCTGATGAATCGCTGCCTTGAAATACAGCTTCAGCTTGGGGACAAACAGGGAATTGCCACGGTAGAAGGCGCTCTGGCAGTCGGCTGGAATAAAGCCGGAAGATATGACCTGGCGCGATCGCACATTGAGCGGGCGCTGGCGCTCTGGAAAGAGCTAGGCTCCGGCAGGTTTGTTCTGGGCCTCAGCAACCTCGCCAACATCGCCACGAAACAAGGCGATTATGCGGTCGCACGAACGGCCTACGAGGCGACCTTGGAGGCGTTCCGTTCGGCGCGCGACTTCCGCGGTATGGCTGTCGCGCTGACCGGCTTGGGGGACGTCGCCGCGGCGCAGGGCGACTTGACGGAGGCGCGTCGCCTCTATGCGGAGAGCCTGAAGGAATTTCAGCAGATTGGAGATCTTTGGGGAGTGGCCGGGGTGCTCCGCGATCTCGGGGATCTGGCCTGCCGCGGCCACAACCATGCGCATGCCGCGGCCTTGTACAAAGACGCTTTGGCCGTTTTTCATAAACTGGGGCACCGGCGCGGCATGGCCGTCGTGCTTGAACACCTGGCCGCCTGCGCCAGTTACGACAATCGCCCTGGTTGCGCGCTCAAATTGGCGGGCGCGGCGGCGGTCATGCGGGAGAACCTGGGGATCTCGCTCTCACCGGCGGAGCAAGAAGAGCTCGATGGGACCATCGGCCGCGCCCGTGAAAAACTACCCGAGGCTGAGCGCACGAAGGCTTGGGCCGAGGGCCGCGCGATGACCGCAGATCAGGTGCTGGAGTTTGTGCAAGGCGGCTGAAGTCCCCAGCTCGCCTAAATTTTTTCGGGGTTCAGAAGCCGCCGCACGGCCGAGACCCGGTTGACCGGCAGACCGGCGCGCCGTGCATGCTCGCGAACCTTCTCTTCATCACTCGCGAAGTACACACAATAGATCTTCTCGTCGGTGACGTAGCTGTGCAGCCACTGAATGCTGGAGCCTAATTCCTTCAGCACCGCCAGTGACCGAAGCGAGACTTCCCGAATCTGGTCCTCCGTCAGGTTCCCCGCGCCGGGCACCTCCCGTTCGATAACGTACTCGGGCATGCAGCCCTCCCTCGACAGAGAATACCATCACCCCCACCTTGGCTGCTCGTCCGGGTTGATGCCCAACGTCAATTTCGCCACCAATTCGTGCGTCACGAAACTATTGGCCGGATGAATGCGGCCCAGAGCGCGTCCGGAAAATCCGCTTGTGCTTCGTAGCCAGTTGCCTGTTGAACCAGGTTGCCTCTCCAGAAAACGCTACCGCGTCAGGATAGATCTGACCGTGGTGATCTCTGCCAACTTCGGGTTGGGGCGTGATCCGCTCTTTTATGAAGCGATCACACGATATCCCGCGCTGCCTTCGCTGAAGCTGTTCCGGATTTCGGTGAAGCCTGCGCGCCGCAATCGTTCTATCAACTCTTCGACGTGAAACGGATGGTAGATGATCGGATACGATCGTATGGACGCTTTTCCGCCCGAATCGAAAACCAAAACCACTTCTATCGTGTGAGCATCGTCGAACTTCTCCGGAAACGTCCAAACGTAGACGGGGAGGCACCGTTGGCCGCCGCGCTCCCTCCATTGATAGTGCGTGAAGCGGGTCTTCTCTTTTCGGAGTTGCTCCCAGTTTTGCGACTGAATAACGAGTTTGCCGCCATTCCTGAGCACGGCCCGCATTCCTTGCAGAGACCGAAGCATCTCGGCCCCGTCGCGAGTGTGACCGATTGAGTTACCCATACAGAAGACTAGATCAAAATGCTCCGTGAAGTAACCAGGCAAGTCCTCCCACATACAACAGCTCAATGGAATATCTAAGTCTGCATCCCTCGCCGCAAGGATCGCTTGTTCGACCATGCCCGGGCTACCATCAGAACCGCTGACTTGATAGCCAAGCTTGGCAAGAGGTATCGCAAGAGTTCCGATTCCACAGGAACAATCCAGAATCCGCGCCTCCCGCCCGACGTCTGTTAGGACATCATCGTTCTCCGCAAGGGCCAGTTTTCCGGAAAGAACAGAGTCCGAGTAGAGCCAATGGTAGTACTTGGAGAAGGCATCGTACTGCCGCATAGATTCGTCGTTCACACTCCTACAATACCGTACCTAGGGCGTTTCGAAACCCGGTGGTCAACCGTTGAAGATGCCCAGTGTACCCGGCACCCACCGCCACTTGACGAGAGGCGCCAAACCGTCAATGGGGCCAATTTTGGACGGATGGTCGGCCCTATGGAAGCCGGGTCCCCAAGCTTGTGGCATTGATAGCACCTCGCGATATGTCGCGGAGCGTTTACCGATTGCTCCCGGCGTGGTCAACGTGCTTCCTATTTCCCTCAGCACCGCCAGTGACCGCAGTGAAACTTTTCCCGCGCCGGGCGCCTCCGTTCGACTACATGTTCGGGCATACCATCACCCCCATCTCGGCTGCTCGTCCGGGTTGATGCCCAGCGTCATTTTCGCCAGCAATTCGTGTGTCACGAAAACTATTAGCGGGATGAATGCGGCCCAGACGAGCATCCCGGAAGACCCGCTCCAATCCTGCGGCGCGAAAGATCCCGAAACCGCCCGCCAGTTCCATGGCCATATCGACCACTCGCCAGGAACTTTCCACGGCGCGATATTTCGCCGCCAGCACGCGCATTAACAAACCGCCCACTTTTTCCGGATCGGTGTTGTCGGCCCAATCGCGCGCTGCCCTATCCAACAGAGCTTCGGCGGTTTCCAACTCGATCACCATCTCGGCAATGGCGTGCTGCACTTCGGCATGGTACGACATCGGGCGCGACATTGCGATCGAGCGCTTCTTCTTCACCGTCTCGACCGTGCGATCCATGGCATATCGCGCCATACCATAGTAGACATTGCCGAACCCCATCAGCGCCCAAACAAAAACTGATGCTACGAAGGCGTCCAGCCCCGCCGCCCCCGCGGGCACCACCCGTGCGATGTAGCGGTCGGGCACGAAGCAGCCTTCCAGAATCGTATCGTCGCTTTGCGTCGCGCGCATGCCCATTACATCCCAGGTTCCCTCGATCCTGTATCCCGGCGTGTCGCGCGGCAGAAACGCATGCACCACCTTCGGCGCCGCCGGATCGCTGGTGTCCATGCCATGTAAACCGAGCCGCGTCCATACCGGCGACAGGCTGCCGAAATGTTTGCGCCCGTAAAACCGATAGCCGCCCTCCATCCGTTCCGCCTTGGTGGTGGAAAGCAGCACTGGAATATCGTTACCGCTTTCGGCGTGGCCGGCGGCGAACACTTCTCCGGCGGCGCCTTGCCGTAGCATCCACTCCAGCGTGTGATCGCCCGCGCGGCATAGATCGGCGGCCAAACCCATCCAGTACAAGTGCATGTTCAGCCCCAGCGCGGTAGCAGGCGCATGGTAAGCCAGCCGGCGCTGCTCCCGGCAGACCTCCGGCAGCGTCATTCCCCATCCACCTAGCTCCGACGGTATCGGCATCAATAGATATCCTGCGACCCGGAGTTCCTCGAAATCTTCGGTGAAGAACCGGTTCTCCCGGTCGTAAATCGGAGCGCGCTCCGCGCACCGTTGGAACAAAGCTTCTGTCGTCATCTGCGTTGCAGCTTGCATCGCATCCTCCCGAGGACCGGCAAGAGAATCCAGCCTCTAATTATAAAGGCGCTTTTTCGCGGCGGGAGTGCCAATTGCTTTTCAAGGGAGTTTGTTATTTCCTGTTCTTCCACGGGACTTCTTGGAGTTTGCAGTGGCTATCGGCAACCTCACAGATGGATGGCGAGAAACCGGCCTCGCAACAGCAAAACGCCGGAACAACCCGTTTAGCTCCCGCTCGCCGAAGCAAGCTTTTTCAGTCACAATCAGCCAATTGTAATGCGCCAGGATCTAGGTCCTGGATCATGGCGATAACCGGCCAATCGCTACCTTCTTTCTCTGCCTATTTCATCTCGTGCGCGTTGAGCTTCCGCAGGTCTGCGACGATCTTGGTGAGCCGTCTGGCGAGGCGGTCGAGGTGACGGCGCGGACCGTCGGCTGACAGGGAACGCCGGAACATCTCCAGCAGATGCTGGACGACGCGCACCGAGTCGATGACGCCATCGAGGCCAAGGCGAATGGAGACCGCAGACGTTTTCGGTTGTGCACCAGATGGCGAGGTTGCGAGCCGGCCTGGTGAAACTCGTCGTGCACCAGTTTGAGGCGCTGTCCGTGACCGATGATGGTCCGCTCGCCGCGAACCGGGCAGAGCCGAGGGAGCCGATCCAGCGGGATCTCGGTCACCCCGGGTCGGTCTTGTTTTCTGGCTCTGGCAGTGCGATAAAGAGAATCACGGCTAGTAAAGTCAATTCTGAACGAAAAAAGAATACCGCTTTGCGCTGGCGGCCGCGCTCCCTTCACTCAGAACATTAGCCGGTAAACATGGCGCATCCGGAAGGTAGCCACTTGGACGTCGCAGCGCCTAACCTGCCCGATGGACTTCGCCCGCTTCCCGAGCGATGCACCCGTTCCCGCGTCAGGCGCTCGTTGCCCGTCGTCGCGACCGCCGGCGTACGGACGGGATGCGCGCCGCGCTGGAGGCGACGCATTTCCCATTCCTTGAAGCAGTGGCCCTCGAAGCGACTGGCACTGCCGGCGTGCGAGCGCATGCCGCGCGTGATACGCGGGGAAGCGTCTTCGTTCAGGCCCACCGCGCGCAAAACTAACGGGCCGACCCAAAACGACCGAACATGACTACAAGCCGTTCTACACTGGCCGCGTGTGATCGCGCACACCGAAAACTTACAGTGCACACTGCTGCCGATATCACACAACGTTCCACATTGGCGGGCCGCGTTCTCCGGAACTGCGTTTCTTCACTTAACGTGATTCCGAATCACTTCTACAATCCCAACGCCGGCGTGACAGTGAATGCGACCTTACGTCCGGCGATTCATTCGATTGGCATCAACTCACACCCACGCTAGATGAAAGGCCTAGTTTGCGCCTTGCACCGCGATGTACAGCGTCTGTATTCCTGGATTTCCGTTTAGTCTAAAGGTCAGCGGCTTCGTGGAACCTGACTTATGCACAGAACTGCCCTGAGGAGCAGCCTGAGCGACTGACCTGAACCTGCGGCGAAGACGATCCTTATTTCTTTTCAAAGCGTCCTGTGTGCCTGAGCCGATTTCCTCCGCTTGTAGGTTGTTGTTTCAGCAAGGCCGCGTGTGCATAGAATTTTATGCATGCCTTTCAGCAGCGGAGGGCCAGAGCGATCACCGGCGCAAACCCCTCTGCCTTTGCCGTCACAGCCCGCAGCCGCGCCATCAGCCGCTCGAATAAAGATTGCTCGGGATAGTGATCGCTATAGCTGACACCCACGGTTCCCGCGTGGCGCCAGATGCGCGCGGCCAGAAACAGAAACCGCAACCGCGCCGTGGCCAGGGTAATATGGCCGAGTTGCTCGACGTTGGCTTCCTCTTCTCGATTGAACAGCATCAGCCAACAATTGAGGTTGTAGGCCAACATGGCGAGCTGAAAGTAAATGCAGTTCATCGGCCATCGTCCCGACGGATGGTCTGCCAATCCCGCGTCGTTTTTAGCTTCCTTGATGAGGTTCTCCGCGCCCGCCCGCTGGCTGTAGAGCCACGCCAGCGCGGCAATGCCGTCGCTCATATTGGTCACGAAGACGCGGTAGCTGTACTCCGCAGTGTCGAACAACTGATACTGTTCGGGCTGGTCCGCCGGGGCCGCCGGCTTCTTCTTGATGTAGCGCAGGGCGATGAATCGATGCGCTTGGCTCCAGCCCTCCGGCTGATAACGAAATTCGCACTGGGCATCGGCATCCGTCTTCGGTGAGCCGGTCCAGGACGCCGCCTTCAGTTCGTCGATCAGCCGCGAGGTCTTGCGCGCCGACACGATGTACCGCGCCCCGGCCTTCTCATAGGCCTCCACCGCTTCGTTGCAGTAAAAACCGGAATCGGCGCGCGCATAGATGGTCTCCACGCCCTTGGGTAAGGCGGCGAACACACTCTCCAGGTGGCGGGCGATCTGTTTGCCGGTGGGCCGATCCCCATTGCGCAACGCGCCCCCCACGTATTCCCGCGTTTCCGCCAGGAACGTCAGGATGGGTTGATAGCTTTTCTTGCCCCGGTTTTTCGGGTTGTAGCTCTTGCGCCCGCCCATTTGGTGGCCGAACAGAGTGTGCACCGTAGTGTCGGTGCCCGCACCGCGGCTTGAATCCCGGCAGCCGCATCTTCCACTACGATCGAACACGCCGGCGGCACGCCCACCCGCGCCGCAGCCGCCAGGAAAACCTGCGGATCGGGTTTGCCTCTCTCGACGTCCTCAGCCGAGACCGTGGCCTGGAACATCTCCGCCAGGCCTATAGCTTCCATCACAACCTCTATGTTCAAACGCGGCGCCGACGACGCCACCGCCTGCGCCCAGCCTTCGCCATTGAGACGCCGCACCCACTCCGCCGCGCCAGGCAGCGGCGCCAGACCGCCGGTGCGCACCAGTTGGCGATACAACTCTTCCTTCGCGTCGCCAATGCGCGCCATGCGCACGGCGTCCGCGTCGTCGCCCAGCCAGTGCCGCAGAATCGCATCGTTGCGCCAGCCGAATGTGGCACGGAACTGCGCGAACGTGAGTGGCACGTTTTCAGCCGCCATGGTGTCCCGCCAGGCTAGCCAATGGTCCTGCTCGGAGTCCACCAGCGTGCCATCCAGATCCCACAACACTGCGCGGCTAGCCACGCGCGCCATTCTAACATTTCGACGAGGACGCATGTTTCCGCCAGTTTTGCCGATAAGCCACTTGAGGAGTCCATTACGAACCGGATGACAGCCTACGCCATTTCCGCCAATCCGCCGCCGGCACGCTCCCGGCGCGGGCAAGCCCTGGTGGAGGTGACGCTGCTGCTTCCCTGGATCGTTTTCTCATTCGTGGCTGCCTTCAACTTCGGAATATTTGCGTATTCCATGATTTCGACCGAGAGTGCCGCCCGCTCGGCGGCCATGTACGCCTCCCAATCACTGACGGTGGCCCAGAGCGGCAGCGTCGTCACCCAGGCCTGCAACTATGTGCTGGGAGAATTGGGCGATGCGCCCGGAGTCGGCGACGGCGTCACCACCTGCACCTCCTCCCCGGTGACCCTGACGATCACTGCCAGGATGCCGGGCTCCGGCAATATGAACACGGTGCAAGTATCGGTTACCTACAATACAATGCAACTCATCCCATTACCTGGGCTGATGGCCGGATCTCTGGTCATCACCCGGACAGTTGAAATGCCGATTCGGAACTGATATGCGCCAGGCTAAAGGCAAACGCGGCAATGCTCTGATCGAGTTCACCCTGGTGGCCATACCGCTCATTTTCGTCCAGGTCTCGATCGTCGAGATTTGCCGCGGCATGTGGGATTACCACAGTCTGGCGCAAGCCGTGAAGGTGGCGTGCCGCTCGGCCGCCACGCGCGGAGCCGGCTGCGCCAGTGGCGGCTGTGCCATAACCGTTAGCCAGGTTGCCACCACCATCTCGGCCTACGCCGTCGGCATGCCCGCGTCCTCTTTGAACGTCACCTTCACCTCCAACGCCGGCACGGTGACTTGCAATCCCCTCAGTTCGTGTAGCGGCAACAATTCGGTATGGCCGCCGTCGGGCGGCAACACGGCCGGATCGGACATTATCATCTCCGCCTCGTACAGTTTCAGTTCGGCGCTGTCGATGTTCGTCCCCGGAAGCGGTGGCATGCAGTTCTCCGCCGTGACTTTGAATGCCAAGTCCCGGCAAATGCTTCTATTTTGATATGCCAAAATCTACCGATTTGCGATCCGGCCAAGCCACCCTGATGGTGACCCTGTCGCTAACCTTGATCCTGGGAATGCTGGGTCTGGCCGTAGACTTAGGATGGGCCTACTACCGGCAGCAGGCAGCCCAGGCAGCCGCCGATGCCGCGGTCGCGGCAGCCGTGCGCGCGGCCGTCAACACGGCTCCCAGCGGGCCGTCGTGCGGCAATGCGGCCATCTTCTGCGGGGCGGCTACCAACTGCCCGGCCACCGCGCCCGGCACCGCCTCTACCAATTTCGACAATGCCTGCATGCTGGCTTCCGCCAACGGATTCACCACATCCGGAATCGACACAGTCAGCGTGCAGGCCGGTACCACCAGTCCGGTGCCCACCGTCTCCGGACTAACTCCCGCCTACTGGGTAATCGTGCGCGTCAAGGAGTCGCTGCCGGCGCTGTTTGGCGCGGCCTTCGCGCGCGGCGGCTTTACTCCCGGCGCTATCGCCACCGCGGCCGCGAGCGGCAGCGCCGCCTCCGGAACTTGCGTCTACGTTCTCGATCCCAGCGGAAACGATGCTTTCGAGGCGGCCAATGGAGCCTCGGTGAATCTGGGATGCGGCGTCTACGTCGATTCGAATAATGCCACCGCGGCCATGTACGTCACCGGCGGCGCTTCCGTCACGTCCACGTTCATCAAAGTCGCCGGCGCGTTCAAGGAAGATAACGGCGGCACCACCAGCGTAACGCCCACCACCGGCGCAACTTCCGTCGCGGACCCGTTCGCCGGCCTTCCATCGCCTACCCCGGCCCCCAGTTGCCAGTCCGGCGACTTCACGGCCTGGCAGGCGACTCCGTATACGCCCGTCCCGGGTACGTATTGTGGCTTCTCCCTGGCCAACGGCATGGCCCTGCAGATGAGTCCGGGAACCTATATCGTAGACGGAGGAACCTTCAGCATACAAGGCGGCGCGACCGTCACCTCTTCCGGCGGCGTGATGATCTATCTGACCAACGGTGCCACCGTCAACATCGCCAATGGAGCAAGCGTGACCCTGTCCGCGCAGGCCTCGGGAACCTATCAAGGGGTGCTCTTTTATCAGGATCGTTCCATGCTGTCGCCCGGTGCCAGTACATTTGCCGGAGGCGCCACCATGAATCTGACGGGATCTCTATATCTTCCGCATGCCACTCTCGACATCAACAACGGCGCCGCGGTCGGCAATACCATGGCCATCGTCGCCGACATGGTCAATTTCCAGGGCGGCGCGCACATCCTCGCCGATGCCGGCGGCACCAAAACCGGACTGAGCGCAGGATATACCGTGTCGATGATTCAGTAAATCCGATTGACCGGCCAGTCTTTGCCAGAGGGAACTCCAACGAATGACGTGATTTCAATCGCTCCAGCCATTCTTTTTATTTTGGTGACGTCACGATTGGCAGATCAACGGACGAAACGGCAGAAGTGGGGCAGACCTCCAGGTCTGCGCGGGTCCTCCAGGACCCGCATTCTGCGTGCTGCTGTCAGCGTCAGCCCACAATCCCGCACCTCCACCCGCATGCGCTACAATGATCGGGTCCCTTGCCATGGAACGAGCCAGCAGACTTTTCGGCAGGCTTACCGGCGGTGGCGGCCCCATCGACGCCGACGATCTGGCCCGCGCCGCGTGGCCCCTGGCCGTCGGCAAAAAAGTCGCCGCGCGCACCCGGGTCACCCGCATGGTGCGCAGCCGCCTGATCGTCGAAGTGGAAGATCCCGTCTGGAAAAAGCAACTGTTCGCGCTGTCCGCGCAGATCCTGGCCAACCTCGAACGGCACCTGGGGCAGGGAATTATCGAAGATCTGGAATTCCGCGTCATGCCCCCCCGGCGCGATGCGCAGCGCGCCACCACCGCGCAGCCGGCGCTCGCTTCCTCCGACGAAGCCGATGAGATTGCCGACCCCGTCATGCGCCAGATGTACAAGCGTGCCCGCAAGAGGGCGCTGGCGTGAAGATCACCGAAAAGGAGGTCCGCTACGTGGCGGAACTGGCCAATCTGGACCTCAGCGACGCGGAGGTGTACAAGCTCCAGGCCGATCTCGACGAGATTCTAGGCCATATCGCACGCCTGAACGAGGTCGACACCGCCGGTGTCGAGCCCATGGCGCAGGTGCTCTATGCCGCCGGGGATACCAACACCTGGCGCGAGGACCGCGCCTGCCCGACGCTCGGCACCGCTACCGCCCTGGCTAATGCGCCGCAATCCGGCGCCGGGTATTTCAAAGTGCCGAAGGTGATCGAACGCTGACCCATGCAGATTCCGTCGCTCACCATTGATGCAGTCGCCCAAGGCCTGCGGTCGCGCACCTTCAGTGCCGTGGAGTTAACCGGGGAGGCTCTCCAGTTCGCCGAGGCCCAGAACCCCGCCACCAACGCCTATCTGCGGTTCTCGCCCGAACGCGCGCTGGCCGCGGCTGCGCGTGTGGACCTCAAGATCGCGCGCGGCGAAGATCCCGGCCCGCTGGCGGGCGTGCCGGTAGCCGTTAAGGACGTGATCCTCACCCAGGGCCTGCGCACCACCTGCGGCTCCAGATTGCTGGCCAATTATGTGCCGCCCTACGATGCCACCGCCATCACCCGCCTGGAAGCCGCCGGCGGAATCATCCTGGGCAAAACCAATTGCGATGAGTTCGCCATGGGATCGTCGAACGAGAATTCGGCTTTCGGACCGGTGCGTAACCCGCTCGCGCCGGATCGTGTGCCTGGTGGATCGAGCGGCGGTTCGGCCGCTGCCGTGGCCCAGGGTACCGCCACATTAGCGCTGGGCTCCGATACCGGCGGGTCCATCCGCCAGCCCGCGTCTTTTTGCGGCGTGGTGGGCGTCACGCCGACTTACGGACGCGTCTCGCGTTACGGGCTCACCGCCTTCGCCAGTTCGCTCGATCACATTGGCCCGCTGGCGCGCACCGTGCGCGACGCCGCCCGGCTGCTCCAGATTATTGCCGGCCGCGATCCCCAGGACGCCACCTCGGCCGACGCTCCCGTACCGGATTATACGCAATCGATGGACGGCCAGGTGAAAGGGCTGAAGCTTGGATTGCCGCGCGAGTATCTAAAAGATTTGACCAGCGAAACCGGGGACCTGATCGCAGCCGGCGTCGCCACACTTCGCAACCTCGGCTGTGATGTGCGCGAGATCAGCCTGCCGGCGACCGATTATGCCATCGCCTCCTATTACATCATCGCCACGGCGGAGGCCAGCTCGAACCTGGCGCGCTATGACGGCGTCCGCTACACCTCGCGCGCCGCGGATTCCGGCACCTTGAGCGCTATGTATCGCCACACGCGCGGCCAGGGATTTGGCGCCGAATGCAAGCGCCGAATCATGCTGGGAACTTATGTTTTAAGCGCGGGATATTATGACGCCTACTATTTGAAAGCACAGAAAGTGCGCGCCCTGATTGCCCGCGATTTTGCCCGCGCTTTTTCCGAAGTGGACGCCATCGTGGCGCCGGTCTCGCCTTTTCCCGCCTTCAAGCTGGGCGAAAAAATCGATGACCCGCTGGCCATGTACCTATCGGATATTTACACGATTACCGGCTCGCTGGCCGGCATTCCCTGCATGAGTGTGCCCTGCGGCAACACGTCTGCAGGCTTGCCGGTAGGAATGCAGATTCTGGCCAGGCATTTCGACGAGCCGGGTATGTTTCGCCTGGCCGATGCTTTCGAGCGCGCCCGTGCGAACTGATGTGCATAAATGTGGGGCAGGCACTCTGCCTGCGGCGGCCCCTCAGGCCGCTAACTTCCCGTACTTTAATTCTTGGAGATGAATGGAGATCGATATGCCCTTTACGCTTCCCCCGCTTCCCTACGCCCCTGATGCTCTGGAGGTTTCCATCGACAAAGTCACCATGGAAATCCATCATGGCAAGCACCATGGTGCTTACGTAACCAACTTGAACAAGGCGCTCGAATCGGCGCCTGATTTGGCCGGCAAGAGTGTCGAGGAACTGCTGGCTAATAACTGCGCCATTGTGCCGGAGAATATCCGCACGGCCGTGCGCAATAACGGCGGTGGCCACATCAACCACTCCATGTTCTGGACCATCATGGGACCGGGCGCCGGCGGCGCGCCCGTTGGTCACGTGGCCGAAGCCATCACCGGCACATTCGGCGGTTTTGACCAATTCAAAGAAAAGTTGCAAACCGCCGGTATGGGTCGATTCGGTTCCGGCTGGGCTTGGCTGGTTTCAAGCCACGGCAAGGTCGAGATTGCCTCGACGGCGAACCAGGACAGCCCCGTCATGGAGGGCAAATATCCCATCATGGGAGTGGATGTCTGGGAGCACGCCTACTATTTGAGATATCAAAACCGCCGCGCGGACTACCTGGGAGCCTGGTGGAATGTGGTGAATTGGCCCGCGATCGAGGCTCGATTCAACTCACATAAATAACCCGGCCAATAACCGGCCCATAAGCGGCCCATAAGCGGCCCATAAGCGGCAAGGTAAGAATTACGCTTTCGGTAATCCGCCTCGGGGATTGATTCTAATCACTCCCCGAGGCTGGATTACTATCTTTAGTAAGCGTGTGAACCCCCGATATGTAGAAAATCCAGGGTAAAAAGTACCTATTTCTTTCCCAATGGCAAAAAAGACGGTCCAGCCGGTTTTTTAGGCCGCTGAAGCCGCCGTCATCACCAGGGGTTGTGACGGCTCTTCAACCGCCTTTCGCCCCGCCCAATATTTGCGCATCCGTTCCGAAACCTCCTGCCGTTCCTCTGGGCTCATAAACTTACGACCCCGACGCGACGGAGCGAAGGTCACCGGAAAAGGATTTTCCCGAAGCTGCTCGAGGGATGAGATTACCCTGTCGAGCCGCGCCTTTTCCTCGTAAAGTTCAGCGATTGTCTTGCTTAAATCCATGCGTAATCGTTTTGCAATTCAATTGCCGCAAAACGCACACTTAGCGGCGCAAAAACCAAAACAATAAGGAAAGGACCGCGCTGAGCAGCAGGCAGGTCACCACTGGAAAATAGAAACTGCTATTCTTTCCATGCAGATAGATGTCGCCGGGAAGATGCCCGAGTCGCAACGGCGACTTTTCACCAATCGTCAGAAGCAGTCCCAGGACCACCAGGACTATGCCTAGCGTAATTAGCAAGCGACCGATGCTCATTTCAACCGCACGCGTTCAACCCACCCCACCCCACACTGACCGCCTCACAAAATCTACAATCGCGTCCAGCGACGCCCCCGGCTGAAAGATCGCCGCCACACCCTTCCGCTTGAGCGCATCCGCATCCTCGTCTGGTACGATTCCGCCCACAATCACCTTTACATCCAGCATGTCCTTTTCCCGCAGCAGATCCATGACGCGCGGCACAATGGCGTTGTGCGCGCCCGAAAGAATCGAGAGCCCGATCACCTGCACGTCTTCCTGCAGCGCTGCGTTGACGATCATTTCCGGCGTCTGCCGCAGACCGGTATAGATCACCTCCATGCCAGCGTCCCGCAGCGCCCGCGCAATCACTTTGGCGCCCCGGTCGTGGCCATCCAGACCCGGTTTGGCCACCAGCACCCGAATCGGCGCTCGCATCGCCACTGGCATCGGCACTTGCAGCGGAGGATTCATTTAGATGTGCGCCGTTTCCTGGTACGTCCCAAACACCTCGCGCAGCGCATCGCAGATCTCGCCCAGCGTGGCATATGCGCGCACCGCATCCAAGATGAAAGGCATCGTATTCTCCGTACCTTCCGCCGCCCGCTTCAACGTCGCCAGCGCCTTGCTGACGCGCCCGTTATCCCGCCGCGCGCGCAACGCCGCCAGTTTCTTCGTCTGGTGCTCTTCCGCCGTCTGGTCGATCTGCAGCAACTCGATGGGCTGGTCAGTGGACTGGAACGCGTTCACCCCCACCACCAGTTTTTCCTTGGCTTCCACCGCGCGCTGGTATTGGTAGCTGGCGTTGGCGATCTCGGTTTGCGGGAAGCCCGTCTCGATGGCCCCGATCATCCCGCCCATCCCGTCGATCCGCCGGAAGTATGCTTGCGCGGCGTTTTCCATGTCGAGCGTCAGCCGCTCCACAAAATAGCTGCCGCCCAAAGGATCGGGCGTGTTCGTCACGCCGCTTTCATATCCCAGAATCTGTTGCGTGCGCAGAGCAATAGTCACGGCCTGCTCGCTCGGCAGCGCATAAGCCTCATCGAGCGAATTGGTGTGCAGCGATTGCGTTCCGCCCAGCACCGCCGCCATCGCCTGAATCGCCGTGCGCACCACGTTGTTATACGGCTGCTGCCATGTCAGCGAGCACCCGGCGGTCTGCGCATGAAAGCGCAGCTTCAGGCTGCGCTCGTCTTTCGCGCCGAAGCGCTCGCGCATGGCGTGCGCCCACAGCTTGCGCGCCGCGCGATACTTGGCGATTTCCTCGAAAAAATCGTTGTGCGCGTTAAAAAAGAAACTCAGCCGCGGCGCGAATTCATCCACCTGCATGCCCCGCTCGAGCCCCCACTCCACGTACTCCATGCCGTCCCGCAGCGTGAAAGCCAATTCCTGCACCGCGGTCGACCCGGCCTCCCGAATATGGTACCCGCTGATCGAAATCGGATTGAATCGCGGCGTGTGCCGCGCGCCGAATTCGATCGTGTCCGTGACCAGCCGCATGGAGGGACGCGGCGGAAAAATATACTCCTTCTGCGCGATGTATTCCTTCAGGATGTCGTTCTGCAGCGTGCCGGATACCTTCTGCCAATCCACGCCCTGCTGCTCCGCCACCGCCAGGTACATCGCCCACAGCACCGCCGCCGGCGAGTTGATGGTCATCGAAACCGTGACATCCCCCAGCGGGATGCCGCGGAACAGAATTTCCATGTCTTCGAGCGATGAAATCGCCGCGCCGCACTTCCCCACTTCGCCTTCGGAAAGCGCGTGGTCGGCATCGTAGCCCATCAGCGTCGGCAGGTCGAAAGCCACCGACAGGCCGGTCTGCCCCTGCTCCAGCAGGTAGTGATAGCGGCGATTGGTCTCCTCGGGCGTCGCGAACCCGGAGAACTGCCGCATGGTCCACAGCCGCCCGCGATACATGGATTCGTGGATGCCGCGCGTGTACGGAAACTCGCCGGGCGCCGCCAAATCCCGCCGCGGATCGAAATCCCCCAACTGCTCCGGCCCGTAAAGCGGCTCGATCGGCACCCCGCTGATGGTGGTGTACTGCTTCTCCGCGACAGCCATGTCCCCATCTTAGCGAACCTGCTGGTGTGGGGCAGGACTCCAGTCCTGCGCGGGTCCTCCAGGACCCGCCCTTCGCATCCGGGCACGCACTGGCCGACGTGGACGGCTCCGTCAGGGAACCAGCTTATATACGACGCCGTAGTTGCTCGTCCCACCGTGAAGTGTTACGCCGTAGAGAGTGCCGCTGGCATCCGCCGTGAGCGAAGTCCCGGGATCCGCTCCGTCAGGACCATTGAACGTATACGCCGTCGTGTAATCCCAAAACAGCGGATCCTCATCGGGCGCAAGCTTGAAGATCGTGCCCGAATCCGGGGTAGTGCCATCGCCGCCGGCGCTGGTCGTGCCCCAGAAAGTTCCCGCTACGTTCAGCAGGCCGGCTGTGGGTGTGTAGCCGTCGCTGCCACCGGTGAAGCTATGCCACACCCTGAGAGTGTAGGCCGGATTCCCGGCGAAACCCTTTACCAGTTCGAAAAGCACGCCGCCACCTATGGCGCCCCCGGATGCGGTTGTGCCCCAGAGGTCGGCGGGGCTGCCCACCAGAGCGCCATTGGGGCTGGCGCCATCGGCGCCGCCTGCAAAGTCGTACAGACTCGTATAGGTGTAAGGGAGGGTCGCCGCCGGCGTTAGCTCAAATACCGCGCCATGGCCGTAAGCTCCCCCGGAGGCTGTAGTGCCATATAGATTGCCGGCCGAATCCAGTAACAAACCGCCATGGAGTTGTGGGCACTCCCCGTCGGGTTCCTGGAATTCGTACAGGTCGATGTAGGTCCAGACCGAGCCGCCACTCGGCGGGACTAGCTTGAACACCATGCCGCAGCCATAAAGGCCTGGCCCTCCATCCTGGGTCACGCCATACAAGGCGCCGTCCGCATCCATCGTCAGGGCCTCGCGCGGGAAGAATCCCCTATCGCAGCCCTCGGCGTTGCAATTGGCGATGATTATCTCGCCCCAGCCAGTCGGCTGCTTGGGTGTAGGTATCAGCTCGTATACGGTGCCTGTGTTTGAAGTGCCGCCCCAAAGGGTGGTGCCGTAGAGATTGCCTTTCTGGTCGGCGATCAGTTGGCTGGAGGGCTTCTGGCCGTCGCGCGCGCGAATGAACTCATGCACCACCTTGAAGGTTCCCAGGCCCGTGGCAGGGATTGAGAGGCTGTATACGGCCGATTGCACTTCGTCGTTTCTAGTTGCTCCGAAGAGGTGATTATCGTGGATAAGAAGGCCGGTTGCTAATTCGCCATACTCCGAGCCTTCGTCGTAGATCACGCTCAGCGTCTGCGCTCTGGCCGCGCCCGGCGGCAGAACGGCCATCAAAATGGCGGCGGCCACCGTCAGGCTGGGCCATGCTCTGGCGCGCTGGTGCCAAGGATTCGTGTTAGATGTTATCGCGAAATATTTCATTGAAATCTCCATCTCAGGTATTCCCGCGCCCAGTTACAACAAGTCACAACCCGTTGCGCGAGCGATCACACCTCAACATACGGAATTTGCCCGGATATTTTGCGCCTTATGGGAGAATTCTTTTTTTAAGACCCTAATAGCCTACAATTAGAAACCACCGCCGCGCTCACGAGCGATGTCGATCTGCTGGCGGAGGCACTCACCACCGGAATACCAAGGCGAATGATGTGCTCAGGTCGCTGTCGGACCATCGAGCGGTGGATCACCATTGGCCAATACGTTGGAGGGCGGGCTTTAGCCGGCGCGGGGCTTCAGCCCCGCCGCATCGGAGCCCAGCTTCTCCTCAACGCTGCGGATCTTGTCTTCCATATGCTGCTCCCGGTCGGTGCGGGTGCCGAAGCGCAGTGTAGAAGAAATGCGCGGCGCACCCATGGCGTGCACCACTTCGTGGCAGCGCTTGATCGCGGCAAACACGTCGTCCCACTCGCCTTCGATATTAGTGCCGTAGGCGTGCAGCTTGGTCTTGAGACCGGCCTCGGCGAGCACGCGCTCGCACGCGGCCACCTCTTTTGAAACGGATGTTCCAATGCCGATGGGCACCACGCACAGGTCTGCTATCACCTTCATGAGCCCAGTCTAACGTGTGTTGCCCTCAGTAGCGCCGCTCAGGTTGCTCGATAGCCGCTCCCAATCCTCGCGGTTAATCGGTCGAATGGCGTTGATGGAGTCTTCAAGTTTGAGGAAAGAAATCTTCGGTGGAAGCCTGACTAGAAGCTGATCGGTGAACGGTAGATTCGGCCTCGGATGAATTTCAGGTATGTCCAAATGCGGCCGATCGCAATGGCAGCGATCCTGTTGGACCACTCTTCCTGCCCCTTCTCCGTCCACTGGAAATCGCTTGGTGGCAGGTAGTACTCAAGAATCCGTTTGAGAATATAGTTCTTCTGAATCTTAGTGAGTGTGGCGTCGGTCGCATCTCGCATTGGCTACTTCTTCCGGCTTCGCTCCTCTGCCGGTTCGCAACGGTTACGCCAACCACGCCGCCCTGGAACCTGACCGGGCCGACGCCTGGCTGGTTCTCGGCTCGCCTCCTGCTTCGCCGGTTTAGATCATAAAGCCCGTAACCAGTTCTTTGGCCCACTCCCGCAGTTCAAATTCGGTGGCATTCGGAAACAGGTCTTGTCTTTGGAACTGGGCAACCCACTTATTGATCTGCCAGCGACGAAGCTCTGGAAACAAATGGAATTTGTATTCTGAGATCCTCTGTGCCAGTCGGTCCCAATGCATGTCGTAACAAGCCGTGCGCATCACCGTCAGGGCAATCGCATAAGCGAGTATTGGAATCTTCAGCCTGGGCCTTGGCGGAATTCGAGAGAAGGCCTGGGGCTGAATGACCTCCAACTGAAGCAGCGGCGCTCGATGACTACGTGGTTCTGTGGTGATATCAATCATTCGCGACCAACGACCGAAAGCATCAGCTGGAGTGCGAACGGCCACCTTTCCTTATCGGCACAAAAAGAGGTTCACGATAGACCCAGACACGCCGCCGCCACACCTGACCCGCACGTTCACACGCTTCGACGGATACGAAAGACGATCTGCAAGGCCCTGGTCCGCAAACCGGCCGCTTTGACGGCGGCTTCAGCCACAGACGATGTACCTCTTCGACGGAAGGTAAGGCTACCGGTTCGCGATGGCAGCGCCGGATTCTGACCGGTTCGAGACGGTAGCACTGTGAGGTTGCGATTTGGAATGCCGGTTTCAAAGGGCCACAGTGAACATGCCCGCTACGGTCGATTGCACCTACCGCAATAGCGCCCCGGCATCATCTGTTAGGTATTAAGAAATGAGGTGGGTCGCCGCTCTGATTTCTCTCTTACGCCCTTAGGCCGAAACTCGCTCAGACGCCGCCACAAAAAAGGACTCCGGGATGTCCCAGAGCGGCGATACTAGACCGACCACGCTGGGCCACGATGACAAATTCGACGCCGCGCCATATGCAATGAAAACAAACCCCGCCCGTCGACCCGCCAACCGGACACGCCCAACCGGCATGCTACGCTGATGCCGGGCAAGGGTCTTTGACATCCGAATTAATAACCTGGAAGGCAACTCATCCGCGCGTGGCCAAGCCAACGGAAATTACCATTCGAACCCAACTTCTCCTTTGTTTTCAATAGGGCTGCCGAAACCAAAAGCCAACTTGGCCGCGAATTCGACTAAACCAATGTAACTTAACTCTACTTAATCAAAATAGCTAGCTATAGCTAATCTTCCATGGTAAGCTACAGCGTATGACCCCTGTCGGCTGCACCTGGATGGCGATCGCCGCGATCACCGTCCTCCTCCCCACGCCCGCCACCCCGCAGGGGGAAACCACCAGCGCCATCGCCGGACAAGTCGCCGATCCGTCCGGCGCCACCCTGCCCGGCGCCACCGTCCGTCTCCGCGGCGAAGGAAACGGCATCGCACGCGCCGCGCAAACCGGCGATTCCGGCCGCTTCACTTTCTCGCAATTGAAGCCAGGCGTCTACACGCTGGAAGCCGCCGCCCCGGGGTTTGAGCTGCAGCGCAGAACATCCATCGCAGCCGCTGTCGGCCAGACCCAAACCGTGGACTTTATCCTGCCTGTGGCCGCCGCCGGGCGCCAGAACATTGTCGTGACCGTCGAAGCGCCGCTCATCAACACCGATAATGCGAATACCGCCACTACGCTCAGTGCGCAATCCATCGCCAACCTTCCGAACCCCGGCTCCGATCTCACCTATCCGGTGCAGTTCGCACCCGGCGCGCTGATCAACACCGCGGGCAGCAGCAACGATTTCGTCGGAGCCCAGAACGGCTACGGCAACGTGCAGTTCAACGGGTTGCCTGCCTTGTCGAACGCCTACATCGTAGACGGCCTCGAAACCAACGATCCGCTGACCAATCTCAACAGCGGACTGGCGACCAACCTGGTGTTGGGGCTCAACTCCATTTCGGAAGTCACTGTCAACACCACCTCGTATGCGGTGGACCAGGGCCGCTACGGTGCTGCCCAGATCACTTATGTTACTAAGTCGGGCACCAATACGTTCCATGGCAACCTCTACGAGCTATGGAACGGATCGAAGCTGAACGCGGCGGACTTCTTCACCAACGCCACGCCGGATAATCAGAAGCCGCGCTCCACGGTGAACCATTTCGGCGGCAGCCTGGGTGGACCGGTGCGCCGCAACCGGCTCTTCTTCTTTGGCGATTTCGAGCAGTTGCGCATCGCGCTGCCTATCGTGACGCCGGTGACGGTGCCCACCTCTGCATTCGCCGCCTACGTGCTGCAGCAACTGCCGCGCGGCGGCGTGGATAGCGTGACCGGCGCGGTCTACTCGGCCCAGCCGCAACTGGTTCCCTTCTATCGCAATCTGTTTTCGCTATACCGCGGCGCGGGCGGCACGCCGCTGGCCGTCCTCGGATGCCCCATCGAAACCGACGGCAGTACGGCGGGTGGTGCTCCTCCGGATGGCAACGGCTGCGCCGCGCGCCGCAGCGTCTCGCAATCGAGCGGCGATCACGAGCAGGTGGTCACCACGCGCCTCGACTACAACATCGATCCGGCCAACACTACCTGGTTTCGTTTTCAGTCCGATACCGGCCTGCAAGCCGCCTATACCGACCCGATCAATCCGGTCTTCAACGCCATCTCGTCGCAGCCGCTTTATTCCTTCGCCTCCGGCTTTACGCACATCTTCAGCCCGCAACTGGTGAATTACTTCAATCCGGCCTTTTCGTGGTACGAGAGCCTGTTCGGTCCAGCGGATCTTACCAAGACTCTGGCGGCCTTTCCGATCACCCTCGAAGGCACCGGGTCCAACGCACCGTTCACTACCCTGGGCGGCCTGGATAGCAATTGGGTGCAAGGCCGCCGTGCCACACGTTTTCACGTCAACGATAGTCTGTCGTACGCCGCGGGCCGCCACGACCTCCGCTTCGGCCTGAGTTCGCGGCGCCTGCGCATCAACGATTTCGATTTCGGGACGGGCACTACCCCGCTGGTCACTTATACGACACTTCCGCAATTCATCTACGGCGTGGCATCCACGGCCACGCGCAGCTTTCCCCTGGCCGACTCGCAGCCGTTCAACTATCTGAATGTCGATTTATACGCGCAGGATTCCATCAAATTGACGCCCAAGCTCAACTGGACCATCGGCCTGCGCATGGCGCACAATTCCAATCCGGAGAACCCGCACGCACTGATCGCGCGGCTGCCGGGATCGTTCGCGGCGTTGCCGCATGACGTCGATCAACCTCTCGACGCGGCCATCGAAACGGGCCTGACGCACCTGTTCCCGGCAACCTTGTGGGCGCTGTGGCAGCCGCGCACGGCCCTCGCCTGGCAGTTCGCGCCGGGCTTTGTGCTGCGCACCGGCTTCGGCCTGTTCTCCGATATCCTGCCCGGCAGCGTGGCCGACCAGGTGGGCGCCAATCCGCCTTACGTGAACACGTTTCAAGGCGGTCTGCTGGGATCGGCCGGTGGTCTGGCCATCGCGCCCGGAGTACCCAACAGCGCCATCGATGCCACGGCCGCCGCAAATCAGGCGTTCCTGCGCGGATTCCAGCAGGGCGAGCTATCGTGTGCATCCGCGCTCGCCAACCCACGGCAATGCCTGCCGCCGGTCGCCCTGAACGCCGTCCCCGATGGCCGCCTGCGCGCCCCTTATTTCCTGCAGTGGAGTTTCGGCATCGAGCACCAGGCCGGTAGCTCCGGCAGCCTGCGCGCGCAATATGTGGGCACGCGCGCCATCGATCTGCCCTATCAGACAGAAGTCAACGGATATCAGACCGTGTGCGCGGGGTGCTTTGCTCCATTTCCTTACGGCCAGCCGTCCGATCCGCGCTTTGCCGCCGTCGATCAACTTGCGACCGGCGCCAACAGTCACTACCACGGATTGCAGCTTACCGCCCAGAAACGGCTGGCGGGCGGCTTGGAATTAAACGCCAACTATACCTGGAGTCACTGCCTGGATACTGTTTCGAACGGAGGCTTTCTCTCCTTTTCGTCGGCAGGCATCCTATCGCCGCTGCCGAACGAGTTGTGGCGTCAGTACGGCGATTGCGATTACGATGTGCGCAACAACTTCAACGCGTCGTATGTCTACGCGCTGCCTTTCCACACCAACCGCACGCGGCTGAAGGCGTTGGTGGAAGGATGGCAGATTTCCGGCACGATGTTCGTGCACAGCGGTCTGCCGTTAACGGTGCTGAGTGCGCCCTACAGCGCGAACGGACACGGCATTGTGGAAGGCAGCGGTCCGCAGTTTGCGAGCGTGGTGCCGGGCGTGCCGCAGTATGCCCATGGTCCCATAGCTGGCGTAACGCAGCCGGGCACCATTCAGTGGCTCAACCCGAACGCGTTTGTCTCCGCGGTCGATCCCGGCACGGGCGCCTGCTACGGCGGCGACAATCCGGTCAACTGCCAGTTCGGCGATCTGGGCCGCAACACCTTGCGCGGCCCGGACTTTATCTGGAGCGACTTCTATGTGACCAGGCGCTTCCGCCTGCGCGAGGGCGTGACGCTGCGCATGGATGGGCAATTCTTCAACGTTCTGAACCATCCCAATTTCGCGTTGCCATCGGTGGTGGCGGGCATCCCCGGCCAGCCTGCCACGCAAACCGGCTTCGGGGCGATTACCTCAACCACGTCGCCGCCCACCGGGCTGCTGGGCGTCGGGCTGGGCGGCGACAATTCGCCGCGGATGATCGCCATCCAGGCGAGGGTGGAGTTCTAAGGCTCCCTCTACTGAAGCCCCAGGCGGAGATCTTCCTGCTTCTTCGGCCGCTGCTCCTCCCACATCCCCACCACCAGCGCAGCCGCCGACAAGGTGAAGATCACGATGGAAGTGTTATCCAAGCCGCGACGCCACAGAATCGCGCCGGCGGTGATGGCCGCACGAATCAGCCACCCGATGAGGCTTCGCGGGTTATGTCCGCGGCGCACGCGCACAATCGAGCGCCCCAGGAAATGCGCGAAGAACAGGCACAGCAGCCCCAATACGACGCGCAGCATGTCTTGCGGTATGGGCATGCTTTCAATGTGACGCAACTCCGCCCCTTTTGGCAAGCGCCCGTTTGCAAGCGGCCGCGCGCCTTGCCACAATGAGCCTCATGGGCCTCATGCATGAGATCCGCGAGTTTCCCGTCTCGCGCAATGCGGTTGCTATCTGGTGGCTCGGCCAAAACGGATTCATCTTCAAGACCGCCGAAGGCACCCTGCTCTCGACCGACCTCTACCTCACCAACTCCTGTCACGACTCCTATGCCGACTCCGGCATCAATCTCGATCGCCAGGTGCCCATCCTGCTGCCGCCGGAAGAGCTGAATGTCGATGTATTCACCTGCACGCACAACCACCAGGACCATACGGACCCAGCGACGATTGAGCTCCTCCGCCACAAAGACACCACCCAGTTCATCGGCCCACACCCCAGTTGCGAAGTGTTCCGCGCACAAGCGATCGAGAGCGGCCGTATCGTGCCGGCCTGGCCCTCTTGCGCCATCGAGTTCCGCGACGTGGTCATACATGGCACATTTGCCCTGCCCACCGATTCCACCGATCTCAATCACATGGGCTTCGTCTTCCAGTTTGGAAAAGGCCCGCGCGTGTACGTGACGGGCGACACCGATTACAGTGAGCTGCTGGCCTCGGCGGGCAAGCACCGGCCTGACCTGCTGATCACTTGCATCAATGGCGGCTTCAACAATCTCTCGCACTATGAGGCCGCGCAACTCGCCGCCCAGATCCAGCCAAAGGCTGCCATCCCCTGCCACTACGATATGTTCCCCGATAATTCCGTCGATCCCGGCCAGTTCCGAGCGTCGCTCGCGCTGCGCGCGCCAGAAGTGCGGTATCTCCGCCTGGAACATGGCAAGCCGTTCGTGTTTTCGTTATAGTGGGGCAGGCGTCCACGCCTGCGGCGGGTCTCCAGACCCGCCTCCGGTTCGCCTGTCTACGGCTGCCATAAATCCGGCGTGACATGCAGCCAGGTGCGCTCGAGCGTAACGCCCGCCGCCACCGGCGCAACGCACAGATCGCGGCTGCCTGCACCGCACAGGTCGATCCGGTAAAGCGGAACATCGCGCGGCTTCACCAGGTATCCGCCCGCCTGCATGGCCCACGAATCGCGGAAGTCATGCGCCACGATGCCATTTTCCCTCGCGGCCCGCACGCGGAATTGCCCCACCGAAGGCTCATAGTTCGCATAGCTGAAACACCGGCCCAGGCACACACGATCGACCAGGTGCAGCAGCGAGAACTGGCGCTGGTTCGTGTCCATCAGGGCGCTCACCACGCGTTGACCCGGTGGAAGCTGCGCCACCGCCCGTTCCATGCGGTCCTCCACGCGGTTCAGTGCGCTCTCATCCTGATAGACGAAGACGAAGAAGATGGCCGCCATGGCCGCCAGTGCGGGAGCCAGCCATTTTCTGGCTGGTGCGGCCGCCGCCATGCCGCAATACAAGACCGCGCCGGCCAGCGACATGCGTCCGATCAGCAGGCTCTCCGCTTGTCCGTTGGGCAGCACGATCCCGCCCGGCCCGAGCACCACGCAGGCAGCCGTCAAGATGCAGAGTTGCAGCGGCACATCGAGCAGCGTCCGGAGCCATCCGCGCCGTTGGACCACGCGCCGCATCGACGCGGCCCATATCGCCAGCAGCGCCGCCCCCAACGGCAGATACCGGTAGCCGAAGACCCAAAGCTGATCGGCGCCGGAGAACGCCAAGGGCTGATCGGATGACCACCAGCATTGGAAATATTTTCTTAGCAGCGCGCAGATCAATGCCAGGCCCCCGAGCGACGCGACCGTGAGCAGGAGCCGGTAGCGTGGTGCTATCGCGCGTGCCACGCCAACATAAGCCAGTGCCGCGATGGCCCAGACCATCGGCATGGGATGCGCCACGAAACTGACTCCGAGCAGCGTGGCCACGGCCGGCCAGCGCCACGAAACTGAGCGGAGCCGCGGGGCCAGCACCAGGGCCAGCGCCAGCGCCCAACACGCCAGGCCCAGCGCGAGATAGAAGTTAAACAACCCCATGTGGAACACCCATCCATACGCCAGCATGGCCAGACAAGGCGTCCAGGCCCATGGCGCATCGCGGCGCGAAACCGCCCAGACCAACGCGAAGGCGCCCCAGAAGAAGACCAGCACTGCCGCGGCTACGGCAATCCGCTGTGCCGGTCCGGCGCCGAACGTTTTCAGCAGAGCGCTCAGCAACCAGTCGAACAGGACATTGTTGCTCCGCCGGACCAATGCCAGTCCCCCGGCCTTTCCCTGTTCGATCAACTGCACCAGCCAGGCATTGTAGATGTGACTCGAAAGATCGCCGGCCTGCAGGCGCCGCTGCCAGAAGCATGGCGTCAACACGGCGATTGACACAGCGGAATAGACAATCGCAGACCGCGTTCTGCGCAGTGAAGGCCGCACAGTCTCATTATCTAAAGACCCGGCCGTAATCCAACTGCTATGCTTGGTTAACTCTTACGTGGTCGATGTCCGTCTGCAATCCAGCATTGGTAAGCCTGCGCGCAGCCGCGCCTGGGGATCGGGAGTTTCTGTGGTGGCTGCATCGCGAAACCATGGGTGATTACGTCCGGCAGACCTGGGGATGGGATGACGGCTGGCAACGCCGGCGCTTCGATGAGAATTTCGATCCCATGCAATTGCAGATCGTCGAATACGAAGAGCGTGCGATTGGATGCATCTCCGTCCGCTATCCGGGGAGCGAGATTTTTCTCGCTGTTATCGAAATCGCGCCGTCGTTTCAGCGCCATGGCATCGGCGGGTTTGTGATCGGCAACGTCCTCGAAGATGCCGATCGGTTGCAGCTTCCTGTGAAACTTTCTGTTCTGAAAGTCAACCCCGTGCGCACCTTGTATGAACGATTAGGATTTCAGCACGCCGGCGAAACGGCGACGCATTATTCGATGAAGCGGGAACCGCTCTGACGCTATGCGAGCGTAACCTTCTGCCCGCTCCGGCACGACCGATAAACCGCGTCCACGATTTCGAGTGCCCGGTACCCATCCTCGCCCGAAACCAGCGGCTCGCGGCCTGTGCGAATTGCCTCGCCAAAATCCAAAAACTGGCGCTCGAAAGGCTCCAGAGAAATGGCCATGGGATCCGACGATCCCGAGGCGGCATTCTGCGCCAGCGGCGGCGCCTCGCCTGAATCGTCGCGCACATCCCAAGTGGTCAGCTTGTCGCCGGAAATGATAGCCGTGCCTTCAGTGCCATGGAATTCGGTGCGCTCCGTAAATCCGGGCCAGAACGCCGTGGCTGCCTGGATCACCCCGGTGGCGCCCGACGCATAACGCACCACCGCGTTCACCACATCCTCCGATTCAATCTTGTGTAGCGCGCCCAACTGCCAGACCGCGTACACGTCACGCACCGGACCGGCCAGCCAGCGCAGGATATCGACCTGGTGGATCGCCTGGTTGATCAGCGCGCCACCGCCTTCGGTCTGCCAACTGCCCTTGATCGCCCGCGCGTAGTATTCGGGCGAGCGGTACCACTTTACGTAACAGTCGCACTGCAGCAGTTTGCCCAATCGTCCGGCGCCGATGGCACGCTGGAGGAATTGGCTGGAATCGTCAAACCGGTGCTGGCTGACCACGCCCAACCGGATGCCGGCGTGGTGCGCCGTATCCACCATCTGGCGCGCGGTTTCCAGATTAGTGGAGATCGGCTTCTGCACTTGAATGTGCTTGCCGGCGCGCGCGCAAAGCTCCAGCGCCTGCATGCGGAAATCGGGGAACGTGCAGACATCCACGTAGTCAACCTGCGGGTGCCCGCAGACCGCTTCGTACGATTCGGCGAACTCGACGCCGTATTGCGCGGCAAAGCGTCGTCCCGCCTCCGCGTTAATGTCCGTGCAGACGACCAGTTCGTATCCGATATTCCGGTAGGCCTCCGCGTGCTTATGCGAGATAGCCCCCGTGCCGATCATGCCGACTCTCATGCGGATCTCTCCCGCAGGCTATTGTACCCGGCTACAATGAGGCTTCGTCATGTTTGATGCTCCTCGGGAGCGCCGGCCGGCGGGCGCAGATCGGTACGCAGGCTTAGCCGCTCTACTGATCCTTTTGTGTGCGCCGGCTTGCAAGCAGTCGGTGCCCGCCAACGTCGCCGCCACGGTGAACAGCCGCGCCATCACTTATGCGGAGCTGGAGCGGACCTATCAGCAGTCGCAACTGGCGACGCCCGGCCAAGCCGGGGAGCAGACCATGGCGCAGAAACTGGAAGTGCTGCGCGGCTTGATCGACAGCGAGATCATGCTGCAGCGCGCCGAAAAACAGGGCCTGCTGGCGGGCGACGCGGACGTAGAAGCGAAGCTCACCGAGTTGAAGGCGCCCTGGACCAAAGAACAGTTCGAGCGGCAGCTGCGGGAGAACAAGATGTCGCTCGACGACCTCAAATCCAATATCCGCCGCGACCTGAGCATTCAGAAGCTCATCAATAAGGAAATTACTTCGCACATCGTGATCACCGACGCCGATGTGACGGCATTCTACAACGCCAACAAGGCCACCTTCAACCATCCCGAAGCGCGCGTGCACATGGCCACCATTCTGGTGACGCCTAACCCGCTACCTGACGCCGGCAATCTGCGCAATAGCAAGGCGCAGAATGACGGGGAGGCCAATCGCAAGATCCACGAGATACAGGAGCGCCTGCAGCGCGGTGAGGAGTTCGCGCTGGTGGCGCATAGCTATTCGGAAGATCCCAACTCGGCGCCCAATGGGGGCGACATCGGATTCATCCCGGAGTCCGAGCTGGAGAAGGCCAACGTGGAACTGCGGAAGATGGTGATGGCCCTGGCGCCGGGCGCGATCAGCCCCATCATCAAAACGCAGGAAGGCTATCGCATTTTCAAAATCATTTCGAAAGAGTCGGCCGGACAGCGCGAGTTGAACGATCCGCGCGTGCAGCAGAGCATCCGCGAGACGTTGCTGAACCGCAAGGACCAATTGCTGAAAAATGCCTATTACGAGGTGGCGCGCAACGAAGCTAAGGTAGTGAATTACCTGGCGCGGAGCGTGGTGGAGAGCGCCGGCAAACCAGGGAAGTGAGCGGCACAGGCTACTTGCCGGCGATACGAAAATCGTCGAAGTAGGTGACGCCGTCGGCCTTGGTCCACAGGCCGACTTTGCCGGGTTGGCGGAAAGTGGAATCCAGCACTTCGAACAAGCGCCGATGGTTGAAGTAGACGCTAAACAGTGGACCGTGAAATTGTACCTTGAGCATGCTCCACTGATTGACCGGGACGGGATGCTTAACACCGAAACTCTGTGGGGCGCCGCGCGAGGCGAGCGGCGTGCGCTTGCCGTCCTCCACCCTGTACAGAACGATGCTATTGTCGAGCGCGTTGGCGCGCACCAGGTAGTAGTTCTTCGCGTCGCGATAGCGGAACACCAGGCCGTCGGCGCGCTCCCCGCCGCCTGCCACCGGTTTCACCCTGACGCTTAAATCGCCGTCTTTCACGTCCAATTTATTCAGAATAGCGAGCGGGCACAGGCCGTCGGCCCCATCGTGCGAGACCTCCGCCAAGACGTAAGGCGGACTGGGAGCGGTAGGGTCTCGCTTGATTTCCCATCGCGGCGCGGCGCCGGCATTTGGCAACAGCGTCCATCCCGGCGGCACCGCACCGAGCTTCTCTGAATCGAAGTTGATGGACTGCGTGACCGTGCCCCAAATTGCGAGGGACATCAGCCAGCCAAGTGCCCTCATAACCAGAAACGCCTCACCCCGGCGTGTATCTTCGTTGTAACACCCGGCGGCACCTCGCCACAAGTTTCCGCGCATGCTACATTCGGAGCCGTGCGACTCTTGTTAATCGACGACGACACCGAACTCTGCTCGCTGCTGGTAGAGTTCCTGCAAGGCCAGGGCTTCACGGTGGACTGCGCGCACGACGGCCGGCAAGGCCTGGAACGCGCATTACACGGCGGTTTCAATCTCGTCATTCTGGATGTGATGCTACCGGGGCTGGACGGCCTGGAGGTCCTGCGGCGGCTGCGCAAAGAGAGCCGCATCCCCACCCTCATGCTGACGGCGCGCGCCGACGATGTGGACCGCATCATCGGCCTGGAACTGGGCGCCGATGATTACCTGCCCAAGCCGTTCAACCCGCGCGAACTGGTGGCCCGGGTGCGTGCGATTTTGCGGCGTTACGAGCCGCGCACGTCCACTTCCCCGCGCGTGGAGGTGAATGGAGTGGTGCTCGACCCCGCCACGCGCCAGGTGACGGTGGACGGGCAGCCGGTGGATCTTACCACTTTCGAGTTCGACATTCTGGACATCCTGATGCGCGCCGCCGGCCGGGTGCTCTCGCGCGACGACCTGATGGAGAACCTCTACAATCGCCGCGCTACTCCGTTCGACCGCTCCGTCGACATGCACATCAGTCACATCCGGCGCAAGCTGGAAACCAAGCGTCCCTTCATCAAAACCATTCGCAGTGTGGGCTACCAGTTCCTGCAGTCGCCACACGACGAGGCGCCCGAATGAATTCGCTATTCGGCAAAATCCTGCTCTGGTTTTGGGCCGCGCTGGTGATCAACACCATTGGATCGGCATTCATCTCCGGGCTGTCGGCACCCCATCCTTACCTGCTATCGCGGCTGGTAGCTTTCCAACTCGCCGAGGCGCGCGTCGCGTACGAGGCGGGCGGACAACCGGCCTTGGAGCGCTTCATGCTGCGCTTCCATAGGATCTTCGCGGGCGAGGGCATCCTGACGGACGCCTCGGGGCATGACCTGCTCACCGGAAACGACGAATCCGCATTGCTGCACCAGGCGGGCGAGCGCCGTCCAGCCATGATCATCCGCGGAGCCACAGTGGCGCGCGAATCGGCGGACGGCAAATTCTGGTTTGTCTTCGTAATTCCGCATGTACGGTTGGCCACCTGGTTCCTGCGGCCGCAGCATTGGTGGATGATGGCTGTCGGCGTTTTTCTATGCTACCTGCTGGCGTTCTATTTGACCTATCCGGTGCGCACGCTGCAGCGCGCCGTGGAACGCTTCGGCCGGGGCGACCTCTCGGCTCGTTCCGCCACTCGCCGGCGCGACGAATTGGGCGACCTGGGCCGCACCTTCGATCGCATGGCGGACCGCATTCAGACGCTGGTGGACGCTGAGCACCGGCTGTTGCTGGATATCTCGCACGAGCTGCGCTCACCGCTGGCGCGCCTGCGCGTGGCTGTGGAACTGGCGCGCTCCGGGGAAAACCGGGAGGCGCATCTGGACCGCATCGATAAGGAGGCCGAGCGGCTCAATTCGCTGGTGGGCGGATTGCTGCAGGTCACGCGCGCCGAAGGCGACCCAACCTCGCTGCGGCGCGAACCGGTGCGCCTGGATCGATTGTTGGAAGAACTGGCCGCCGATTCGTCGCTGGAAGCGGCGTCGCACGGCAGCGAGGTGCGCCTCGAGAGCCCGCCTCCAGTGACCATCCAGGGCGATGCCGAATTACTGCGGCGCGCGGTGGAGAACGTGATTCGCAATGCCATTCGCCATGCGCCGGACGCCACCGGGGTGGAGGTCAGTCTGGAGACCGCCACTGACAGAGCGGTGGTGCGCGTTCGGGATTACGGGCCGGGCGTGCCGGAAGAAGCTCTGCCGCGCATCTTCGATGCGTTCTATCGTGTGGAGTCGGATCGCGACCGGGCCAGCGGCGGCGCAGGCCTGGGGCTGTCGATTGCGCGGCGCGCGGTGGAGTTGCACAAAGGGACTATTCGCGCGCGAAATGCGGCGCCGGGATTGTTGGTGGAGATTGATTTGCCAGCGAACTGAACTTGATTGTGGGGCAGGACTCCAGTCCTGCGGCCGGCGTCCACGCCGGCCCGGCGCGGGTCTGGAGACCCGCTGCAGGCGTGGACGCCTGCCCCACTGGCCTCAGCGAATGTAGATCTGGAACGGTCCCCAGTAATAGGGTTTGCGGAACGCAGTGTTAGAACCGATCATGGACAGCTTGGCACTGCGCAGGGCGTCGGCAGGGCTCTGGCCGCGCTCGATGGCACCGTAGAACTGATCCATCATATCCGGTGTGGAACTATCGGTCACGTCCCACAGTCCGGCGACCACATATCGGGCGCCGGCCTTCAGGAACGCCCACACAAAACCTACCAGTCCTTCACCTGAGTAAACTCGCGCGCCGGCACTGTGGCAAGCGGAGATGGTTACCAGATCGGCGTCCAGCGGCACATCGATGACGTCACGTGCGTAGAGTTTGAATGCGCCGTTCCTTGGAGAGAGAATAATGGCGGAATCGAGCGGGATCTGCGGATTGGCTTCCCCGTGGGCGCTGAAATGGATGATGGAAAATTGTCGCGGATTAGCTTGCCGATAAGATGCGGGTGTGGCCTCAGCGCCCCTGACGATGGTTGTTCCAGGTGACGCCAGGTGCGCACTTACGCGGCCAATTTCCTGTGAAGCATAGGCCAGCGGCGGATACTCCTGACTCGCGGAGAGCGCATCGCCAATGATCAAAGCAGCGTTATGGCGGATCGCTTTTTCCGCAGGTGCGGCGGCGGCGATGGCTAACGACGGAGCGACCACCAGGGTGACGTCCTCGATCCAGTAATGCGGCCCTTCTCCATAAATGGGCAGCGTTTCGAAATTCAAATAATGCAAAGCCCCGTCCGGAACAATGACCACGCGTGCCTGGCGCGGGATCAGTGGCGCGACTGGCCGAATCAGGACATCGGAGAGGCGGCGTGCCGCAGGGCTCTCCTTGGCGACG
Organism: Bryobacterales bacterium; assembly: GCA_963818855.1. GTDB lineage: Bacteria > Acidobacteriota > Terriglobia > Bryobacterales > Bryobacteraceae > Bog-159. Next base: position 203,182 of record CAWFUH010000007.1, read on the forward strand.
ATGTCGAATCCGCGCAGGGATTGATCAAACGCCGCGACGAGCGACTCAATACCGGCGGCGGGCCCCAGCGGGAAATACTGGGTGCGCATTGACGATATCACCCAAGCGTAGGACTGGGTGGGCGCCAGCCAGTAAGATACGAATATTCTCCCGGAGCGCTGCGCAGCTTTCTGCAGTTCGGCGGCACTGAGGCGAGGGCCGGGTTTCAGTTGCGGGATGGCTTCAGACAGAATGCGGGCACGGCTGGACTCCACTACCTCCAGAGCTTTGTCGGAATCGCCGCTCCGCATCAGAAATTCCACATAGTCCTGATAGAACCGGATCAAGGAAGCCAGGAAGGTCAACTTATACTCATCGCGCGACAACCCGGTCTGGTTCTTATCGATGATCGCGATGGTTTTGTCGAAGTAACTGCGCGCGAGGGGTTTGTTTTCGCTGCTAACATAGGCCCTGGCCAGGCCCGCGTACGACTCCCAAAGGAGGGATGGGTCTGCCGTCTTGACACTACCCACTCTCTTATAAAGGGTCACGGCATCCGCGAACTGTTTGCGGCCGGTAGCGATGGTTGCGGTGTTCAGGTCGGCATAGGCTCGGGAATTGTCATCGTGTGCGAGGGCTAACTCCTCGATGTTTGCTTTTTCGGCGAGGTCCCAGTCCCCCGTGGCAGAAAGCGCAGCGGCTATGTTACTGGTCCACCGCCTCCTGTCCTCGTCCGGGTCGTTCTTCAGGTTGCGGGAAAGGTCGAGAGCCTGCCGGTAGTATGCAATGGCATCCGCGGTATCACCCTTCAGAAAAAAGGTGCGCCCCGTCTCGCCGAGCAGATGACGGCGAACTACGGAAGAATCGCCTGTGCCGAGCCAGACGAGCGCCTCCTTTTCGAGTTCGAGCGCACGATCATAGGCGCCCAGCTGGGTATAACATAGAGCCAGATTCGTGTATGCCGCTGAAACCAACGGATAGGCACTAACCCGTTTGGCGGCGGCGAGTGACTGCTGCAAGAAGGGGATGGCCTCGTCGTAGCGGGCCAGCTTCTTCAGTGTGAGCATTCCCAGATCATTCAACGCCGCCGCTTCGTTGTACTCATCGCGCTGCTGCAGGGCGTGTTGACTGGCTCTTAGGAATAAAGCCCGCGCGGTCTCCGGTTGGCTGTCCCGTACGAGCCTGCCTTTGCGGATCTCCATCTCGGACAGGAGCTCACCGACGCCCATGCGGTCGGCGTCGCGGTAAGCGTCGTCCAGAAGCCGTGGCCCCGCGTTGGCTTTGGTCTTGTCCCGGGAAAAGCAAAGTAGATAACCTAGTAGCATGCGCCGCCGGAGGTCTAGCGCGGTGAAGTCCGAACCCTCGGGCGGCGTCTGTGAGAGCAGCGCGGCGGCTTCTTCGTCTCTCTCCAATTGGAATAAACTCTCGGCTTCCAGGAGCTGGAATTTCCAGCGGCATTGTAAGTCGGAGCCACAGCGCCCGGCGGCTGAGTGGGCCCGGGCGTAGGCGTCGGCAAAGCCGCCGTTCCGGAATGCCGTGAGTGCGGCTGTATAAGTTGGAGCCGGTTGGTCTATGCTCTTATGACCACAAGAGCACAACAACAGAACGGCCGCCAGCCGCTTAAATTTTGCGCGGCGGCCACCACGTGCCGTTCGGGTCAGTCTCAGCGAATACGGCCTGGCCCTCATTTTCACATCCTAGCTGCATCCGCACCATGGTAACCCGGCGCTCACGGTCGTTCAACAGGATCTCTCCGAAATAGATCGCTCCGAAGTCAGGCAGGGCGAGCACATGACCCGGTATCTCCCGGCCGCCCCAGTTTATGCTGCGCACAAATGAACAGAGCGCAAATGAACCGCGCCGGAACGGAATTCCCTGGCCGAAAGCGGCCGGCCCCCCATTGACTGGTCCGAACGAACAACCATCGAAGAACGCGCGATCCGTGCGGAATCTCGATTCCAGATCGTCCCAGCGCCCCAGACCCATCAGGTCGTCGTTCAACGTCAACTGGATGGGTTGCCCGGCGAGCGACAAACCTTGGAATAGCGGCGGCTCGGCGAATACGATACTCGGCTGATCTTGCGAGGGATGCGTGGAGCGCAGGGTCAAAGACAACGCAGTCGCCTCGAAGACCAGGGGCGCCGGATTGCTGCTCGGCCCAGGCGCCGGCTGGTTCGTAACACGCACGTTCTGGACCGCGGCCGAAACGGTGGTGACCGGCGTGCCATTTACGATAATGCCCTCGGCTGACGTACGGGATGCGCCGTAGGAAAATACACCGGCCAGCGGTTTGAGAATCGAAGGCGTCGGCACGACAGCCTCTGAAAGTCCTCCGATCACCGGCAGCGTGCTGGGGCCAGTGACCAGGTTAATTACAGGGGAATTCTGCGCGACGTTGGCGATCTTGGTCAGGAAGACCTCAGCGGCGACCGCGTTGCCATGAAAAATATAACGCGGTGGGAAAAAATCGGTGGGTGTGTCAACCATTCTCTTGTCCCGCTCCTATCGGGCTTTACCTACAGTTTGGGAATCGTAACACAATCCGCTCCTTGACGGTCGCGGCTCGATAACCGGTCGCGGCTCGGTAACAGGTTCCGGCTCGATAACAGGTTCCGGCTCGGTAATAGTCGCGATCGATAATGCACGGTTTCGTGAGCCGCGACCGTCAGGGAGCGGTCTTCCGGCTGGGCGCGGCGATTACTTCAAATGGGTACACGGTCCTTTGACCGGATGGAACGGCTACCGCGGCTTCGTACCGTCCCGGGTGGAGTTTATCCGCCGATACGAGAAGCTTGAGAACCATCGTATTGGCGGGCGGACGCACCTCGCCCCCTGTCAGTGCCCGTGCCGCTCCCGCGGATTTAATTTCCCAATGATATTGTGGAGCCTGCTGCAGAAGGTCAAGCTCGAGTTCTACGAATCCACCCGTCTCCGGAAGCGTGATTTTCTCAGCCTCACCTTTGGCCTGTGGAACGATGTCAAACGAAACGACCGTTTGCGGGGATCGTGCTCTCTCGAGAGCGGCATACTGAAATCCCGCAGCGACCGATAAACAGAGCATAGCCGCGTATGGCAGCGCACGGAGGCTCCAGGACAGGGCTGGACGAGGGCTCCTCTGCTTGGGGGCAGGCGTGGCGGCCTGCGGCGCAGCGGCAAAGATGGAACGCTTCAGGGTGGTCTCGGCGCCCCGCAGCAACAGATAGGATCTCTTCACGGCGTCCGCACAGTCCGGGCAATCGAAAAAATGCTCCTCAAAGCGACTCCGCTCCGGCTCGGCGAGTTCGCCGAGCACGTAGAGCGTTCTCCAATCCCGTTCAAGCGCTTCTTCGTGATTTGACATTAGGGGTCTCTCCGTTATTTTGTGACATGCCCGGTTGTCTTTGTTTTGTTTTGCGGCCAGGCTTGAATCGATCTAAGAAGGACTCTCGTAACGGCTTCATCGACCGGCAGAGCTTGACGTTCAAACCCGTGACCGTTATCCCCCGATCCTGGGCCAGCATCTTCCGGTCTCTTTCATCGAGGAAGATCTCAGTGATCAACTTTTCGTCATCGCCCGAAAGCTTTCTGAGCTCGTTCCGCAGCAGATCATTCAGTTCGCCGGCGGCCAGCAATTCGTTGACCGGCGGCATAGGGTCTAACGGTTCGAAGCCCTCCGGCCATTCCGTAATTCCCTTGTCTTTGCGGATGTGCTCGAAAATCACGTTGTCGCACACGCCGCGCACAAAGGATCCAAACTGCGCCGGATCGCGAACGCGATTCTGGTCCACCAGCGTCAGCACCCGGCAGAACGTATCGTTTCGAAGATCTTCCACCATGGTTTGGTCTCTCAGCTTGTAACGCAATTTGGCTTCGAGAATGGGAGTAAAGGTATAAACAAACCATGTGCTGGCGGCCGGCTCGCGCCGCTGTAATCTGGCCAGAAATTCGGCATCAAAGGTCATCGCGTTACTTCGCGCCCGGGTCGGGGCTTCGCCTCCCCCGGCGTCCATCTGGGGGGGCGCCAGGGCGGCGAGCGAGTTCTCTCCGTTCGGCATCGTTAAAAAGTGAGATGATTAGCCGAAACATTACAGGAAATCCCCGGGTATCCCGTTTATTTTATCCCGGAAACTCCAGAAATTGTGCGGAGATGTATGAAACATAACAGAGCGGCTGGCGGGGACCAACGGAGTTGACGGCCGCACAACTCCGCCGATCCCGAGAGTTGTTACCAGAACAGGTAATTGTAGGAACCGTCCGGTATGGGGTCGTAGCCGCAGGAGGGGAAGCCGTCATTGTAGACCGACCCGTACCATTTTGGCGATTCGAGATCGTAGTAAGGATATCCGTGGTACACGTCCGTATTCTGGAAGTAGGTATAGTCACTGGCCGGGAACTGAGAGCACGAGCTGATATTGTATGCTTCGAGCACGCCGGAGAACGCCCAATTCCACTGATAGCCCGAGGACCAGGCAGTGATCCAGGAGTACGCGCCGGTAGTTATGTCGTCGGCAATACTTTCCCAGTTCAATGTGCCACCCGAGGTACTCGTGATATAAGTGGTGCCGACAATTTTGTCGCCGGCCTTCACTTTGACGCCGGGGCTATGATAGGCATTAGACCCGACCAGCCAACTGGCGATCGTCCAGTAATTGCCGCCGATGAGGCCGCCGGCGGTGGTGGCGCCCCATTGGAGTACCGGCTGGAGAATGAGATTCTCAGTAGTGGGCTCGATTCCATTAAATATGTAGACCAGGCCGCCATTCGAGGACGGGTTCGAGGGCACCACCCATTCGCCAGTCAAGTAATCGATATTGTCTCCGCTGCCGAGTGGTACTTCATACTGGATGGACTCGACCCAACCGTTGCCCGTGCCGGGCGCATCCACAAACTTGGGAGTCACACCATTGCGGGGACGCGTGGTGAGTGGTGCTTCCGGACAATCGTCGTAATGGGCCACGAGGGCGCCGCCCAGCGTGATATCTCCGTTCGCCCCGATTTGCGCGCCCTGTGGCACTTCATGGACGCAATCCGGGCGGATCAACGCACCGGGAACCTGCACCCAGCCGGGGTGCGCTTTTTTAGAAATGGTTATCGGCCCATCGGCCTGTTGCGCTTGCGCGACAGACGAGAGACAGAATGTGCTCGCCACTGCGACAATTGTGTAAGCCACCTGACTTGACGTCTTCTTGAATTTCTGTACTGACATAAGCTCCTTTTCGTTCGGCATAACTGCCTGAGCTTAAGTGCAGTTGGGGGGATGGATATTACAAGACGGCGAACTGCTGCGCGGTCATCTTAGAAAGGGTAAGTACGCCGGGACTTGGCGACGGTACTCTTCGAACTCCTCGCCGAAGCGCTGGCGCAGTAGTCCCTCTTCGGCGTGGATGCGAATCTCGGTGCCGGCGATATAGAGAACGATACTCAGCAGCAGGAGGGGCCAGCGAGCGAATAGCAGCCCGGTGGCCAGCATCATCAGAAACAGAGACGCATATACGGGATGCCGCACGATGGCATAGGGTCCGGTGCGGATGAGTTCATGATCCGCGTACAAGCCGGCGAGGACGCGGAGCTGCTTTCCCAAATGCCGTACTGCCAGCCAGCCAAACACGGTGGCGATGGGCGCCAAAACCATGGAAGAGATGGCGCGCGCCGAACCCGGCACGGGCGTATTCGGCAGCCACAGCCAGGCGAAGAGAATGCCAGCGCTTTCGAGCGCCAGGCCCCAGTCGGCACTGCGCGCCATGACGTTAGCCTGCCGCTTCGGCCCGGTGAAGCGCTTGCGCAGAAATGGGAAAAGCCACAGCACCCACATCACCAACAATTCGAGCGCGGCGATGGCAAAGAGCATCAATGCAGTTCTCCGCCGGTCAGCTTGATGGTGCGTCCGGTGCGCGCTGACTCGCGTGCCGCGACCAGAATCTCGGTCACGATCAGGTTGTTCTCGAGAGACGACAGCCCCGCGGGCTTGAGCTTGCCGCGCGCGACCGCCGTCAGGTAGGACAGCGAATCGCGCTCCTCCGGCGGCAGCGGCTCGAGCGGGCGGCCTTCCTCCTGCGCGCCCGGCAAGCGCACGCGCAGCGAATCGCCACCGGTAGCTACGGCGTATCCACGCGCGCCGTATACTTCGAAATCCTTGCGGCCGAAAGGCCAGTTCCAGGATGCCTGAATGATGCCCTGGGCCTGCGGATACTCAACCAGGACGCTGCCTTCATCGTCGACGCGTGCGTAGATTTGCGGTTTGATGGTTTGGGTGATGGCAGTTACCGCCAGGGGGCGCTGGTTATCCATCATCCAGGTCATCAGGTTGGCGCCGTAGCAGCCGAAATCGAACAGGGCGCCCGCGCCGTTTTTCACCGGATCGGTGAGCCAGCCGAAAAACTCCGGCCCCACACCGATCTCTTTGGGTCCCTCGTGCCCATCCATAGCGACCATTTTGCGGATGTCGCCGGCGGCGTGTTGCTGCTTGATGAGCTGCCACATGGCGGCGTGGCTGGGATACCAGGTGGTCTCATAATTTACGATCACCTGGATGCCGCCCTGCGCGGCCGCGCGCGCGATGGATCGCGCTTCTGCCATGTCGACGGCAAGCGGCTTTTCCATCATGACGTGGAGGTGACGCTGCGCGCATGCCTCCACTACCGTGGCGTGATCGGAGGTGCTGGTGAAAGTGGCGACGGCTTCCGGCTTCATGCTATCGAGCATGGCGGCAAGATCGGTGAAGAACAGCGAGTGCGCCAGGCTGTAGCGCTGGGCATAGTGCAGGGCGAGCGCCGGATCGGGATCGTAGATGCCCACGATCTGGATGTCCGGCCGTTTGACGGCGGCTTTGAGGAAGCCGTCCACGTGACCGTGGACCAGTCCGGCGATGGAGACTCGCAGCGGTTGTTGGGCGGGTGCAGCCAAGGGCAGAAGCACGGCTGCCAGGGTCAGTTTCAACATTAAATGCATGGTTACTTGCATAGTAACTCCGGGCGGGTCTGGAGACCCGCCGCAGGCGTGGACGCCTGCCCCACATACTACGGGGTGGTGTAGACTACGGTGATCGCACAACCGCCTTTGCCTGCGCACAGGCTGGCGGTCTTGCCATTCACTCTAATGGTGCTGATGTAGCGGCCATCGCCGTGCCCGAATTCGCGTTGGTCGGCGCCGCCGGACTTCTTCCACTGGTTGAAAGAAATCTTGGGCGAAAACGTGACGTGCACTCCTTTGTTGGCGTTCACGGACGCAATGGTGATCCACCGGGCGTTGTAGACCACGCGAATGTTCCACGGCTTGGATGGGTCGATGCCGCATTTCGGATCGCCGCCGCAACGGTCGACGCCGGCTTCGCTGATTTTGACGCTACTGAGAACGCCCTGGACGTTCATGTGACGCAACTCGGCGGAGCCGCTGGTCCAGGTCTTGCCGGCATCGAGTCCGTCGGCGATCAGTAGTATAGATCCGCCATCTTTGACCGTGATGGGCGTGTCGCCGGACGCCTTCATCCGGGAAATATTTCCGCAAAGCAGCAGGATGGCGAGAGAGCCTTGGATCGTGAGTTTGATCATGTAGGTTCCTTATATCATTTGGCGGCGCGCAGCAGTTCGGCATACATGCGCCGGATTACAGGACGGTCCAGGTACGATTGAAAATCTTCGGCGGGCCAGATGGCTTTTAGTTCCGCTAGCGCGGCGGAGGCCTGGGAGGCTACGGCGTGGTCTGGCGCGCCGGACCGCAGCAGCAATACGTCTGCACGCCACAGCGACTCCGGTTTCCCGGATGTTTCGAAGAAGGCGCGCGCGCGGCCGGCGTATCCGGCTGCCGCGGCCCGGTCGCCAGCACCCAGGGCGGCTTCCGCTGCCGCGAGCAGGGCGTCCGCTTCGGCCGCGGGGTTGCCGGCCGTGTGCGCCAAATCGAACGCCTGGCGGCAAGCCTGGAGGCCACGCGCTGCGGCGCCGGAGCGGGCGAGGGCCAAGCCCAGCACGAGGCTGGCGCCGCGGCGCATTTCCCGGTCGCCGGCATCGGCGCTGGCGAGCAGTGCCTCGGCTTTCGCGCGGGCTTCGGCGAATCGTTCCTGCATCAAAATGACCTGGAGGGCGGTGACCGAATTGGTGCTGCCGGCCTGCGGCGTGGCCGCCGGGCTGCTGCCTTTATGGCCGAGTTGGGCGTGCATCAGGGCCACGTTCAGTTCATTAGTCGCCGTGCCGGACGAATTGCCAATGGCGTCGAAGGTGCGCCGGGCATCATCGAACGTGCCGAGCGCCTGCGGCCAACGGTCCTGGAGCGCTTCAAGCGAGGCCAGCCCCTCCTGCGCGAGGGCCAGCGGCAGCGACGGTCCAGCCGGCTGCATGGTGGTCAGGGTCTCGGCAAAGGCGCGGCGCGCCCCGTCGTAATCGCCCTTATCGCGCGCGGCGCGGCCCAGCAGAATTAGAGCGATGGCCGCCTCGTTCCGGAAACTGCCTTGGCTGTAGTAAGCCAACGCACTCTGCACGTCGCGCCAGCCCTCGAGTGCGTCGCCGGTTTGAATACGGATGCTGCCCAAGTTCACGAGGGCGCGCGCTTCGGAGCGCTTCTCGCGATTGCGGCGCGCAATATCGAGGGCCTCCTGCATGGTGCGCAGGGCCTCGGCCGTGCGGCCCTTCACGAACAGCGCATTGCCCAGATCGATGAGCCCGCGCGAAACCAGATTTTCGATGCCGGCGGCGTGGGCGATGTCGATGGCGCGATTAGCGTCGTCGAGGGCGGCGGCAGTCTGGCCGGCATCCAGATAGTAGCCGCTGGACAACAGCAGAAGCTTGATTTGCTGCTGGTCGTTACCTGTGACGCGGGCGGCGTCGAGGGCTTTGCCAATCAGTTGGCGGGCCTGGGCCGGCGTACCCGCGAATCGGGCGCGCACGTAGAGACACTCAGTGACACCTTCCACATTGGAAGCCGCTTGAAACAGGTTTTCGGCGCGGTCGAGCGAGCGGCCGGCATCCTGCCGCGCGCCGGTACGGGCCTGGAGCGCTCCCAAGCGGAGCCACGCGGCGGCGTTCTGTGCATCCAGTCGAACGGCTTCGGCATAAGTAGCCATAGCGGGTTTGGTTTCCTGGCTGCGCTCCTGTGCGCGGCCCAGATCGAGCAACGCTCCGGCGCGCTCGTCCGGTGTTGCCAGGGCGGAGACCCGCTGGAACTTTTCGGCCGCGGCCTTGAACTCGCCGGTGACTGTCTGGCGGATGGCGTCAAGATGCAGCGCCTCCATATCGGGCATCGAACCGCGCGGCGCCATGGCCTTCAGCAACTCGTCTTTGGCGCGTTCCAGGTAGTCGAGTTCGTACCAGGACTCGGCCAGATAGGCGTGTGCCATGGCGTACGAAGGGTCGATCTCGACGGCACGTTGGAGCGCTTTGCTGGCGCGGTGGTAACTGCCGTAATGCAGGTCGGCGATGCCATCGCGATACCAGGGAAGCGCGGCCGGCGCCGGGTCGTGGTGGCGATTCGCCAGCCACCACCAGGCTGGCACGCCGGCTCCGGCCGCCACCGCCAATCCGCCGAGCGCAGTTACCAGGACGCGGCGCGAGGGCCAGCGCAAGGGCCCTAAGGATGCGCGGCCCGTTCGCGCGCGCAGGTCCGCCAGCAGTTCATCCGCGGATTGATATCGCGCGCGCCGGTCTTTTGCCAGCAGCTTTAGAACGACGCGATCCAGTTGCGTCGGCGAACGCGGATTCACCCGCGAAGGCGGCGGCGGGTCCGTAGTCAACAACCGCGCCATGATGGACGTGAGCGTGTCGCCGGCGAATGGGGTCTTGCCCGCCAGGCACTCGTAGATGACTGCGCCGAGGGAGAACAGGTCTGAGCGCGCATCGAGCATTTCGCCGGAGGCTTGTTCGGGCGACATGTAGAGCGGCGTGCCGATGAAACCCTCCAGCGTGCGCGTGGGGGCGTCGGCGGTTTCCGTACCAGGGGTGCGCGGAGCGGGCGTGCGGGCGATGCCGAAGTCGAGCACGCGGGCGTCGCCGGTAGACGTGAGGTGAATGTTGCCGGGCTTAATGTCGCGGTGGATGATGCCATGACGATGCGCTTCCGCCAGCGCCGCGGCGACGCCCGTGGCGATGTTCAGGGTCTCCGCGACAGACAAATGCCGGTTGGCCAGGACATCCCGCAGGTTCGTGCCGGACACCAGCTCCATGGCGATGAACGGATCGCCGCCGGGGTTCTCGACGAATTCGTACACGGTGGCGATGTTGGGATGGGAGAGCGAAGAGGCTGCGCGGGCCTCCTTGAGGAGATCGGCGCGCACTTTCGGGTCGTCGCGGCCGCTGGAGCAGAACTTGAGAGCCGCGCGGCGGCCTAAGGTGAGGTCCTCAGCTTCGTAGACCACACCCATGCCGCCTTCACCAAGCTTGGAGAGGATGCGGTAATGGTCGACAGTCGCGCCGATGGGCGGCTGGTTGGTGGAAGGCATTATATACGGAAGATTCGCCGGAACATTCATTCTAGCTCCGGTTGTAGACCGGAGTTATCCGGAATTAGCCCCTATCAGGGCGGTCTGTTGGGCCGAGAGCCTGCCCCACGGCGGCGTGCGCGTGTGACTGGTAGTGCTGCCGCAGTAGATCTTTGCCATAATCATTGCCATTTGGAGTGCGCACTACGCAGTGGATGTGTTGGCGCGTCGGCAGATTGGGGTCCTTGGCGAAGCGCGACAGGTTGGCGGGGCGTTGATGATCGAATTCGATGAGGATCACCGGGCTATGAATCCGATAATAGTAGACGGCTGATGAATCCGAGCCGCCGATCCACGCGAAACAAGTACGGTCGATATGACGCTTCGCCTCGTCCATCTTGACGCGCGCATGCCCTTCGTCCATGTTGCCGACGTACAAATGGATCCGCTGCTCGGCCTGGTCCAACTCTCGTTTGGGAACAAAATCGACGGTATCAGGCTGCCTGTTCCCGGCCGGCCGCTACGTTGGTTTCATCCAACCATACAGTAGCTGAAACCGTTCCATTTGTTCAGCAAAATCTTCAGGAGGCTGAGTTCAGAGGCCTGTTAGGCCTGTAAACAAATACGGTTGTTGATGCCGCCCGGCAAATGATAGCAAGAGAGCGGCCTTCCCTACCGCACCTTCCAACCGACTCCAACCAGAACATCCACCTGGTTTTGCGACGATTGAATCGTTGGTCCATTGGGGAAGACCACCACAACGCCGACATTGTTCCAACGCGTGTAGCGCACCACCGGCGACAAACGCAGCCGGCCGATTCCGAATTGCACTCCGCCGCCGATCACGATTCCGTGGCTTACGGGCGAAGCATAGGCGCTGATGGGTCCGTTGATCACACGCGGAGCATAGCCGCATTCCAGAACAGGCTTGACCAGCGGAATCGGAAGCCTGTATTTGAGCAGCAACGGAAACTCCCATGAATTTCCGTTCTCGTCGGTCGCCAAATCAGACGATTGAAATCCTTCGCGCCGATACAGCGCATCGGCCTCGAACCCCAAACCCAGTGGTAGTCCGATATCCAGTTCCGGCCCTACGACGTAGCGCTTTGACACACTCGTCACAAATTGACTGCTGAATTCGTCGGTGACCATTCCTCCGCCGATGCCGCCGATCCAAATCGACTGCCCGAAGCAAAGACAGGCAGCTAGAATGCCGCCGGCCATCAGGAAGCAAGAACGCATGACGCATCACGCTCCATATTCTAAAATCGTACCCGCGCTTCCGATGCAATTCCGTGGCCAGATCGGCTGGGACGAGTGTCTCTATCTCAAATTCCTGATGGCGCGGTCGACCGCTTACATTGGCTAAGACTGCGACATTGGGAGAAGGGGTGTGGGGGAAAACCTCTGAAGGCTTCTCTGCCACTGGTCCGGCCAAAAAGCCATCCCCCTCTCAATCGCACCCAACTGGTTCCTCGTGCCGAGCACCCCGAAAAGCGAAAGACGGCCCAGCCCACGGCAGCCCGGAAAGACGCGAAGAAAGCACAGCGCCGATCACCGACCTGATGCATGTTGCTTCAATTTCCGAACCTCGCCAGGATGAAAGGATAAGGCGGTGCGGAAGCAATGTCAGATTCGTAGCAAGCGAGCCACTCGGCGCACAGATGCGCGCGCTGTTGGGTGGTAGGGCAGAGGCTAGCGACTACCTTTGCGGAATCCGGACATAAGCGGGTTCCTTGTGTTACCAATCCGCGGCTTTCGGACTTGACACTATTCCCCGATCGGCGTGCCGCGGGTTTCTGATCCGGTGGTAAGGCGAGAGCCTTTGGGGCCACGTCTCCATCAGCGCAAGTGATCTACAATGAGCGGTGTGTTGAAAAACAACTATCCCAGTCTTTCGCGACGAGGATTCCTGAGGACTGCGGTGGGCGCCGGCTGTCCGATGCTGCTCGAGCCGGCTTGGCTGAAGGCGGGGGCGGGTGGGGTTGATCCACGCGTTGCGCAGGTCATATCCGGGACGATTGGCATCGACATGCACAATCATGTCTATCCCGCAGGGACGGAACCGCATCCGCAGCGTGGTCAGCCGCAGCGGCAGGAGGAGCAACAGCAGGCTCCCGAACTTTTCCTAGCAGAAGAGCTCAAACGATCAGGGCTTACCGCCGTCTGTGCGAGCTTCGTGCTGGATTTTGCGCCAAATAACAAGCCGGGCGATGCGCGAGACAACTTCCTTCGCTGGCTCACGGCGATTGACGCGCAGTTGGAAAAGGGACATATTCACCGCGCGCTGAACCTGAAAGACCTGCAGGCCGCGCATGACCAAGGTCTACCAACGATCGTTCAGACGGTCGAAGGGTCACACTTCATCGAGGGGCACCTGGACCGAGTGGAAGAGGTGTACAAACGCGGTTTGCGGCACCTTCAACCGCTTCACGAGCGAGACGACAAGGTGTCGCCGTTGGGCGACACGAACACGGCCCCCGCTCACCTTGGTGGTTTGACGCCTTTTGGAGCAGAGGTTGTGAAGGAGTGCAACCGATTGGGGATCGTGGTGGACCTCGCTCACGCCAGTCACGAGACGGTGCCGGGCGCGTTGAAGGTGGCCACGCCGCCGGTAATTGTTTCCCACACGAGCCTCGACAGCCGAACAGGCGGGAACCCCAAGATGGTGGAGATGATGAAGCCACGGCTGATCAGCAAAGAACACGCAAAAGTCGTGGCCGACGCCGGCGGCGTGATCGGCGTGTGGACTCACCTGGCCGACTCGCTGAAGGAATTCGTGGAAAGCATCAAGGCGATCGTGGACGCGGTGGGTATCGACCACGTCGGTATCGGCAGCGACACGGATCTGCTCTCCGCGCGTGTTGGCCAAGGCACCCACAAGGCTTGGCCGGGCCTGACTGGAGGATTTTTCCAGGCGGTTGTCGGCGAAATGCTGCTCCAAGGCTGGACGACTGACGATATTGGCAAAGTCGGCGGCGGAAACTTCTGCCGTGTCTTTGGCAAGGTTACCGCTGGCCACGCCTAAGCGGCACAGAAGTCACCTGAGCTGTCCTGCAATCAAGTTCGTCGCAGTGCTGTCTGCGGCTTCGGCGTGCCCAAACTACCGGCGTCCTCAGCAGACAGACACTTTGATTGGTAACGGGAGGTCGACATCGCGTCCATAAGGGGCGTAATACCGCCGGCTGGATGGGCGGCCATGCGCCTTTATCGTATCCAATCCGGCGGAGTCCTAATCAGCGACGGCGAGATGAGCGGGTTCCGTATCCCCCGAGTCGAGGTGATCAGATTGTGAGAATGACCCGGCCGAAAGGCCGGCCCTCAATCAGGTAATGCAGTGCTTCAGTCGCCTCGGTCAGCGGGAACCTCTTAGCCACCATCGGTTTGATCGCACCGGATTTAAGCAGGGAGACAATTACGCTCCAAGCTTCAGCAACGGCCGCCTTCGGCTGAGCGAACATGTTGAGACCCCGAATGCTGGCTTGTGGCACGATCAGGCTTGTCACGTCAATGGTTGTTTTGCGGCTGGCCGAATACCCCAGTGTTGTGAGACTTCCTTCAGATGCAAGGGCTCCGAGCGCCTCGCTCAAGACCGCACCACCGATTCCGTCGATGACGATGTCTGCGCCGTAATCGCCCGTGATACGACGCACCCCCTCAGCCAATTTCTCCAAAGAGGTATCGATGACTTCAGTGAATCCGAGCGCCTTCGCCTGCTCGGCCTTCGCATGGTTGGTGGTGCTTGACATGGCGTGTTTGGCGCCCAAGGCGCGCGCCAGTTGCGTAACCGCATTGCCGACCGATCCTCCGATCGCCGGCGCAAACACGGTCTTGCCTGGGCGAAAACCGGCCCGGGTAAGAGCCACCTGGGCGGTGAGATACGCGACTGGAATACCTGCGGCACTCACATCGTCGACATTGTCAGGAACCAGGCAAAGGTCTTCCTTCCGTACGGCAACCCACTCACGGTAGGTTCCGTCCTCGAAAGCGCCATATCCGCCGAAGAACATTACGCGTGAACCGGCGGGAAAGTCCGTTCCGCCCCCCTGCTCGACCACGCCCGCTCCTTCGTTGCCCAGTACTAATGGCGCCTTGGACCCGTGAAATTGGCCCGAAAGAATCGTATGGTCCAGCGGCGTGACGCCGGCCGCAGTGATTCGCACCAATACTCTCCCGTCCGACACCACTGGTTTTGGAAGCTCGACGAGCTTCAATCCTTCATAACCGCTAAATTGTTCCGCTCTCATTGCACGCATATTGGTTCTCCCTTGTCTCACGTAACTCATGGCCCGCAACGCTGAGCCACACGCCTGAAATTGTTACAAGTCGATTCGCCACCTGGCATTAAGTCGCGAATTGGTTCTATGGTGGTGCGTCACTCCTCATGGCGAGTGCCACTCGCGCCACGGACGACGCGGCGCGCAAATTCCCGAGGCGGGGTCATCAGGAGGGAAACTCCGCGCCGAACATTGGAAGGCCGCTCTTTGACTGTTCTTGCGTGGCCTCGTCCTCAATCACGTCCCAATGCTCCATGAGCATCCCGTCCTGCAGACGAACGATATCGGCGGCGATCCAATTTACAGGCGCACCAAAGCCTGAGAAACGGCCATGAACAATCACGAAATCACCCCCGGCGAGAATGAGCCCTGGGTCATACTTCAGCGTGGGCGGAAGGCTCTTGATGAGATTGAACAGACCCTCTCGGCCGGGCTCAATATGAGCGCTGTGCTGAATGTAGTGGGGCGACCAATAACGTTCAGCCGCCGCATAATCACGTCTATTGAACAGCGTGTCGAACGCTTCCAAGACGAGCTTCTTGTTGTCTCCTCTGTATTCGTATCCATCGAATCCCTTTTGCAAAGTAGAGTCCATATCTCACAGTTTCGACCCACCGTCGACCGGGATACTCGCTCCGGTGATCCAGCGGGCCGCATCTGACGCAAGAAACGCGACTACGTCCGCAACATCTTCTGGCTTGCCGATTCGCTTCAATGCCTGCATTCCCAGCGTCACCTCGCGTCCCGCTTCTGTTTTGGCAAAATTCGACATATCCGTGTCGATCACTCCAGGTGCAACAGCATTTACGCGTATGCCGCGCGGCCCGAGAATGGCGGCCCAGTTCTTAACGAGAGTCTCTAAAGCTCCTTTGGTGGAGGAATAGGCGAGGAGCGAAGGGTTGTCCGGACCGGGCTTCCCAACCACGGCGTGCGCGCCAATCGAAGAGATCACAATAATGTTCGAGCCCTCGTGGAGGACGGGCAGGAGTTGCTGCACCAGAAAGAACGGACTGCGCACATTCGTTGCAAAGAGCCTGTCAAAGTCCTCGATCGTATGATCCTGGATGGTTGCGGCTTTAGAGATGCCGGCGTTGGACACAAGCACATCCAATCGGTCGCCAACAATTGAGCGAACCTCCTGAGCCAGCAGTGTCGCGCCCTCTGGCGTTCCCAAGTCCGCCCTGATGGCATCCGCGCGTCCCCCTTTTGAACGGATGCCGGCAACGACAGATTCCGCGTCCTGCACGGACCGGCCATAGTGAGCTAGGACGTGTGCCCCGGCCTCAGCAAGCGCTAGGGCAGTGGCGCGCCCAATTCCGCGTGAGGCTCCAGTCACCAAAGCCGTTTTGTTACGAAGGACAGCCATTTCCCTTACCTCGATTCGAACGAACACTTTTGCAACGTATTTACCAATTCAGGCGACCGGCGCCGCGTCGGATACGAGAGCCAGTGCTGCTCTCGCGCAGTCCTCGTCGTTCTGCACCGTGGGGCCCCGCTCACTCCGATCGCCCCGATAACTTCTCCGTTCACCTTAACGGGAAATCCCCCACCCCACGCCGCCATACGCGCAAGCGTGGGGATGCCAGCCAAAAGCGAGGGGTCACTCTGGATAAAGTTGAAAAACTCCTGCGTGGAGAGGCCGAGCAGAGCCGTGTACGCTTTATTCTGCGCCATCTCGATGGTCGGGATCGGGGCCCCATCCATCCGGCTAAACGCCTTGAGGTTGCCGCCATCGTCGAGAATGGTTACGTTCTCGCTGACGCCAAGTTCTCTGGCTTTGGCCACTGCTGCATTTACCATTTTCTGCGCCAGCTCAAAAGAGATGCTGTGTTTCTTGATCACGTTAGTCATTTGGACACCTTCATCCACTTCATATGTCTTTGCGAGTTGATCATCCCCGTACTTCGTGCAATCGATGCCGCAAAATTACCTTGCGGAGATGCCCGTTCGCGCGTCAACCCCGATCTTAAAACCCCTTGCAGGTCAGGCGTTCATTCCGCCATCAACGGTAATGTTTGAGCCGGTCATGTACGAAGACTCCGGACCCGCGATGAAGGACACCGCCGCGGCGATCTCGTCAACACGCCCGTAGCGGTCGAGCGCTGTGGCGGCCTTCTGAGGCACGGCCCAATCGCCCGATGCGGGATTCAAATCCGTGTCGATCGGACCCGGTTGGATGTTGTTGACTGTGATACCCCGGCTCCCGACCTCTCTGGACAACCCCTGAGTAAAGATCTTCACGGCTCCCTTCGTGGCCGAGTAGGCCACCAGTCCGGGCACTTGGACACGCTCGCCCACGGCCGAGCCGATGGAGATGATGCGACCGCCGCTCGTCATGTGCTTCAGCGCCGCTTGCGTAACAGCCAGTGTGCCGCGGATATTGATGTCGATCACGCGATCCATCTCTTCGAGCGTGGTCTCTTCGAAAGTCTTTGGAATCGCAGTGCCGGCGTTGTTAACAAGCACATCAAGTTGGCCGAAGGTCGCCACGGTCTTTTCGACGGCAGCCTTTACAGCTTCGACGTTGGCAGCGTCTGCTTGGATCGCGACAGCCTTTCCGCCATCGAGTTCAATCGCTTTAACCACGGCGGCAGCCGCGCTGGCGTCCTTCGCGTATGTGATTGCCACACTAGCTCCGTCTGCAGCCAGACGCTTAGCGATTGCAGCGCCAATGCCGCGCGAGCCGACCGTAATGAGCGCAGTCTTTCCTTCCAGTTTCCCAGTCATTGTTTTTCTCCTATTCCTTTAATCCCGTTCTTTGCCGATCCAGTCGCGTATGTAGGGCGAGCAGTTGAGAAGCGTTGCGCCACTTGCTTCACAAGTCCCAAGAAAGCGAATAATCTCCACATCGACTAACGTCACTTCCTCCAGGTCCAATGTGATTGCGGGTCCGCTCTCACGAATCTGTTTCTCTAACTCCTCCAAGTGCTCCGCTTGCATCCGTCCTATTAGTCGAATAGTCATGCTGTCCCCATCGGAGTACTTATCGATTTTCAAGCTCATATTCGGCCTGTCGGACGATTCACGCTTACACAGATGGCAATCCCAGCGCCACTCGTAACAAGCGGATCCATTTGCGTTTAGCTGTTGAGGTCAGGCCGCAATTTCAGCATTTGCTGAGACCTCAGCATGGGTTCGCGGGCCCGAGTAGTCCTGCCGGCCCGGGTACAAAGTTGTCTAAACTGGATGGGGAGAAAAACGTTCAGAAGGCCAAATGGAAAGCTACACGGTTTTGAAATGGTACCGGTTGATCCCGAGTTTCCTAATCTTTGATTCAAGCGTCTGTCTGGGTATGCCCAGTTTCGCGGCGGCGCCCGCAGGACCCGAGATCACGCCCTCGGTCTCGCGTAGCGCATTTTCGATCATTGCTCTCTGCCGTTCTGAAAGGTCCGTGGGCCACAAAGCAGACGCCGGAGGTACCTTGGGAGTCGTGGGAGTCGCGCGCGTAAGCCAGGCTTCGTCTACAAAGAAAGTCTCCCCTTCAGAGAGAATCACCGCCCGCTCGACGACGTTTTGCAACTCGCGGATATTGCCCGGCCAATCATACGCGTGGAAGAGTTCCATCGTCTTTGTGTCTATATTTCGAATCTTCTTGCCCGCCTTTTGGGCGTAACGGTCGATCAGGTATCGGACCAACAAGGAAATATCACTAATACGCTCGCGCAATGCCGGTAATCGAATCGGAAAAACGTTGAGGCGGTAAAACAAATCCTGGCGGAACTTGCCTTCAGCCACCGCTGACGCCAGATCTCGATTGGTCGCGGCTATCACCCGTACGTCAACCGAAACTGTTTGACTACCGCCCACTCGTTCGAATTCCCGCTCCTGAAGAACGCGCAGCAAGGAGACCTGCGTCTCTGCCGGAAGGTCGCCTACCTCATCGAGGAAGATCGTTCCACCGTCTGCCGATTCGAAACGGCCGAGGCGGCGCTGGGTGGCTCCCGTGAAGGAACCCTTTTCGTGTCCAAACAGCTCGGACGCAATAAGGGACGGCGGAATTGCCGCGCAGTTCACTCGAATGAAAGCGCGGTTTGAGCGCTTTGACCGATTTATGAATCGCGCGAGCAATCAGTTCCTTTCCCGTTCCAGTCTCACCCAAGACCAGCACTGTGGAATCGGTAGGAGCTACCTTCGACACTTGAACCATCACCTTACGCAAAGGCTCGGAGGAACCGACGATTTCCTCGAACATGGATGAGCGTACGATATCTTCGCGCAACGCGACATTTTCGTTTCGTGTCCTGTCTTCCGCGCGCTTGCGATCATCGATGTCGGTTCCCGTCGCATACCAACGCACCAGTCGTCCGTGTTCGTCGTGGAACGGATTGTAACGGAGGAGGAGCCAGCGAAACTGACCGTCCTTCCGGCGCGCTCGTTGTTCGATCTCAAACGGCAGGCCGCGAGCCAAGCCTGCTTTGCGCTCCTCGCGCGCCCTGTCGAGATCTTCCGGATGGTACGTTCTGGCGCGAAAGTCCGACGCGACCACCTCTTCCATTGAGAGGCCGGTATAGTCGAGCATTTCCTGGTTCGCGTAGAGCGCACCGCCGCTCGGGTCCAGGACGACAATGGTTTGCGGTATAGCATCGGTAATCCGGCGAAACTCCCGCTCGTCCTCGAGGAGCTTCGTCTCCGCTCTTTTTCGATCTTCGATGTCGGTATTGCTCCCAAACCACCTGACGACGTTGCCGTCAGCGTCGAGTTGTGGGACGACGCGTATGAGGAACCATCGGTACTCTCCGTCATACCGTCGGATGCGAGTTTCCAGTTCGCCTGGTTTGCGAGCATCCAATAAGGCGAGCCATTCACGAACGAGTCGATCCACATCGTCGGGGTGAACGACCACCTTCCAACCCCAACCTTCCCCCTGCTCCAAGGTCAGGCCGGTGTACTCGTACCAACGTTTGTTGAGCTATTCCTTGGACCCGTCAGGCCAGCTCGTCCACAAGAAAGACGGAACCGTGTCGATGACGGTCTGGAGCCGGGCAGCCTCCTGGCCGAGCTTTTCGAGCGCATCGCTCAGTTCCTGGCTTTCCGCATTTTGGGCCAGCGCTTGCATGCTCCCTCAGTCTACCCGGGCCTTAGAGCTATTTTAGCAACTTCGAATCCAGAGCCAAAGGCGTGCGTTTTGGACCTTTGCTGTCATGAGTTTGCCGTTTTGTCCAAGTGCTTCAGAGTCCACGATGCAGGAGTTATGGCAAGCTGCTTTGGCTGCTTAACCAACTTACACATAGAATCACCGCGAGATCGTCACGCCCGTCTGCAACAGATGTGCGCGGAAGCCCTCCAATTGATAGAAGATCTCGCCGTAGCCGTAGTAGCGATATTCCGATTTCCACGCCAGGTTTTTGTGCAACGGTACGGACAAGCGCACCAGGGGCTGATAGTAAGTGGTCGGGCGGCTGCCGGAAGAGATGAACAACGATCCGCCAAAAGCCAGGCGCGGTGTGAGTTTCGCATAGCTGGGCAGCGCCAGATCGATCAAGGCGCCGGCGTTGTGGGCGTTGTCGCGATAGAGGGACTGCGCGGGAGTGAGGAATTCCGGATCGAGGTAATTGACATTCGATCGCAGCGTGGAGCGCGTGTATTCGGTCAGGACAGTGACGCGTTTCGAAGGCGTCCAGGAAGCCGATAGGGAATTCTGCCGGCTTAGAAAGTCGTAATTGATGCCCGGCGTAGGATTCTGATTGTTAAGCAGGGCAAAACTGGCCTGCAGTGCCAGCGTATGGGCCACCTGGTAGCGTACGCGGGCGCGCATCTTCTGGTAGTTATACAGGCTGGTGCGGAAGTAGGCGTGGTCGGACGCGGCGCCTTCGAAATCCACGTTAGCCGATAGCTTCTGCGTAGCACGAAAATTGACTCCACCGATGCCCACCTGCTGGCGCAGATCACTCGATTCCTGTCCGGGTCCGGCGATGAGGAGGTTTCCAGTCTCGGCATCGCCCCATACATAACGATAGCCGCCGCGCAGTGTGAGTTTGCGGGTAACCTGCAGCAAAGCGTCGGTCTCCTCCTGGTTGTAGTTCATCACCAGCAGGCTGGTGAGATCTGTTGGGGTGGTCATGGCGGCGGATATCGGTTGCAGGATCATCTCGGTGACCAGGCCGGCAGCGGCGGTGTGCATGCGGTCGGTCATCCACGTCTGCAGAATGCGCAGGCGCTTGAAGGGCCGCAGTTCGAAACCCAGGTTGGCGGTGGTGTGGGGCTGCTTACCGGCGGCGAAGCCCAGGGCCTGTTCGCCGGTATAAAACAGGATGGCCTGCTGCAGTACGAGATTGCCGTTGTCGAACTGAGTGTAGTTGACGTTGGTTTCCGGCTGGCTGTACAAAAACTGGCCGGACACATCCAGCCAGGGGAGCGGATTGGCAGTGAACAGCGCCTTGGTGTAGACGCTGCTGCCGCGAATGCCGTAAGCCTGGGCCAGACTGGTCAAGTCCAGCGTCTGGCCGAAATACGGCTGATAGTTATTGCCGTAATTGGCGGTCGAATCGTAAGCCTGCTGGTCGTCGCGTAATGTGGTGCCGCCTTGCTCGAGGGTCGCATGCCAGCGGTTGAACTCCAGGCGCACGCCGCCGCGATAATTATCCGTTTTGTCGAACATTTGGTCGGCGACGGGATACGTGTTCACGTCGGAAACGAAAGTAGTGATGCCGGTGCCTTCGCCGGAATCGCGGCCATAAGCGAGATAAGGCATGATGCGATGGCCGGGCAACAGATCCAACTGGAACTCGCTCATGCGGCGGCGGGAGAAGTAGGAGTCTTCATCCAGCACAAGCCCGGTCCCGAGCAAAGGGTCGGCGAAGGACGGCAGCAGGTTGAAGTAGGCGATGTCGCGGTAGTCGAAGTTGAAATCGTACAGGCCATGCTTGGTGGCGTCCACGTGGACGGTGTTGTAGGGATCGCCGCCCCAGTTGTTGGCGCGCACGTCGAGGCGGTCGAAGAGGCGCTTGGATGGATCGACGATGGTTAAGTCGAGGCCCAGGAGGCGGGGCCCCTGTTCCAGGTTGACTATGCTGCGGTAGACGTCGTTGTTGCCGCCGATACTGGTGACGCGGTAGCCGAGATCCAGATCGCCGGTGATCCACGGCTCGGCGGAGGGAGTGGGGGAGGTGGCGGGGGAGGGATCGGGCGCCGGCTGCTGTGCCAGAAGTGGAATTGTCACGAACAAAGCCAATAGGAGTCTCATTTGAGCAGATCCTGGTTCACGTAGGATCCGTGGACCTTCAGGTGGCAGACGGTGCAATTCTGGAACTGCGGGCTCAGCAGGTTGTGAAAGGCGGGCGGCACTCCGCCCAGAGCCGGCGGATTCTTGATCGCTCCGGGCGCGACCGGCAGATTTGCGTGGCACTCCAGGCATACGTAGCGGACTTCGGCCCTCGTCAGCATACGCGGATTGGCCGAGCCGTGCGGCTCATGGCAGGCGCCGCAGCCTTCCAGGCGTACGGGTGCATGCTCGAAAGTGAACGGTCCACGCAGGTTGCCGTGGCACTTGAAGCAGCCGGCTTCGTTGGCGGCATAGGACTGCGTGCTCGCGGGAAAGATGCTGCCGTGCGGGTTGTGGCAGTCCACGCAGGACATGGCGCCTTCGGGCAAGCGGTGCTTATAAGGACGTTGAAACTCGGCCCAGACGGCCGTGTGGCAGCCGGCACACAGCTCATTGACTGCCGCCATTTTGCGCACGACCAGCCCGTTTGGGCCGTGCGCATGGATGGAGTGGCACGCGGTGCAGGCGACTTCGTTCTTCGCGTGGCTGCTTTCAATACGGCCGATGTGGGTGGGCTGGTTCAGGTGACACTTCAGGCAGTCGCGATCGGCTTCCGCAGCGGGCAAATGCGCCGGATTAACGATATCCGCCTTGTCGGCGCTCCCGGCATGTTTGCCGCCGGGACCATGGCAGGACTCGCAAGCTTTGGTTTCCCAGCCGCGGCGTTTTTGGGTATCGACGAGCTTATGCGGACTCTTCTGGAAGGCATTATAGATGTCTTCGTGGCAGGGCTGGCAGGTTTCGGAACCGACGTAGGCGGGAGTTGCAGGAGTAGCGGGCGGGGCGGGGGTTTGGGCCCCCGCCCGCCAACAAATGAGCAGTAATGCGAGTGCCCGGCTACTGGGCATGTACGGCGTCAACCGCGAACTGCGCGCCGGCGGCATGGCATACGTTACAGCTCTCTCCCAACACATCGGTATTGGCCAGGAAGTGAGCCGATTCGCCCTCCGAAACGTGACACCCGCTGCAAGCCGACGAAGCGGGCTGCACCGGTCCGTTGGTCGCCCCCTGAATCCAGCCCTGGGGATCCTGCACCGGGTTCAGGCCCACCGGCAGGATCGTCTCGGTGTTCGTCCCATTGACCTGCGTGTGGCAGACCTGGCAATTCTGCATATAAGTGGCATCTCCCGACGGGCTCATGACCGGGAAGAGGGTGCCGGAGAAATCGTTATGGCTCCCGCCAAAGCCGACGACGATGTAGGGGTACTTAGGCGGACCGCCCGGGTTGACCGCGGCATTCACGCCATCGTGGAGACGGTGCACCAATAGGGCGAAGTTGATGCCCTGAGCCGGCAGCGTTTTGTCGGCTGCGACTGTGGCGACGGCACGCATGCTGGCATCCGTGTTCGACGGATTGTGGCACAGCACGCAATACTCGGTGTTGTTGCGCAGCCCCCCGTGCAGCGAAAGTGCCACGTGACAGGCGTTGCAGTTGGTCTCCGCGATTACCAAGCGCCGCGGCGTTACCGGCGAGCCGTCCACCGAGAAGTTCACCACGGGATTCGGGTCGGCGGTTTCCGTGACACTTTGCGAGGAAGTGGTGCCGGGATAGACCGTCACCGACATGCGTGCTTCCCCGCCGATGCTGTACGTACCGGTGGCAGTCGTTGGGATGGCGTTCACGAAAGTGTACGTGCAAGCGCCGGCGGAACTGCAGGTGGCTGCCAAAGCGCTTTCCGTGTCATAACCCGGAGTGGTGGCGGTTCCGAAGATAGTGTTGCCGTAGTCCGTGGTAGGACCGGCGACAGTGAATTGCAGGGTAGAGAGCTGCGATAAGGCGATGTTGTGGCTGCTGTTGTCCTGCACGGTGAAGGCGACCGTGGGCGTTTGCCCGGCGGAGGTATTGGTTACGCCGGTAATGGCGAGCTGGAGGCCCGCTATTTGCGTATCCGGGTTCTGGGGGTACAAAGCCGCCGTGTCAGTGGGCACCACATGCGCGCCCATTATGGAGGCATCGAAGATCTCCTCATCCTGGGGGACATGGCAGGTGGCACACTGGGTGTCATCCGTCTGGAATCCGCCGGGGTGGTTGGCACCGGTGGCGAAGTTAACGTTGTCATGGCAGGAGCCGCAGGCGGCGCGGGTCGGTTCGGTCAGGAACGCTTTCGCTTGTGCGGCGCCGGTAGTCTGATCGTGGCAGACCTCGCAACGGCGGGGATCGGCGGGATCGATCACGGTCGAGAAATCGTTCACCGAATTCATGTAGCCGATGACCTGGTACGGCGTGCCGCAGGGCTGCACCGCCGGAGTAGCACACGGCTGGACGCTGGGCAACTGTGACCCCATGTGGATCATATGCGCAAACACCTTGAAATCCAGCGAGTTGCCGGTGACCGGATCGGCGTTCTGGGGTTGGTGGCACATGACGCACATGTTCATGCCGCTGGCATAGCCGCCGTGGAATGCCAACTGGTAATGGCAGGTGTTGCAACTCTGGGTGCGGATGACGTCGCGGGTGACGGTCACCGCCGCGCCATTCGGTACGAAGTTGAACGTGGCGCCGGCGTAGCTGGTGCCCAAATTAAAAGCGGTGAGATCGCGATTCCCGTCGACCGCCACCGTATAGGTAACTGTGGGGTCGAATCCCGAGGCCGCCTGCGCCTTGAAGACGTACTGGTATTGGCCCGGCCCTAGCGGGGTAGGCGTGTTGCCCCCCTCGGGCGCCTGGAGTTCAAAGTCTGGGCGCGTGATGGTGCCCAGCACCGTGCCGGTCGCCGATCCGGTCGTAATGGCCGTATACTGTTCCTGACCGCTCGGAATATAGGCCGCCACGTAGGCCAGCGAGACTGCGCCGGGCGTGGTGACGCCGGCGGCGTCCAGCGGCAGCCCCGAGGGATCCGTGAGCGTATAGGTTATAGTAATGGCACCGCTGCTGGCGATTTTTGCGGAATTAATAGTGATGTTCAGGCCTGGACGGACGAAATTGACCACGGCTTGATCAGCGTAGTAGGCCTTGTCGCGGGGCGTATAAGGCGACTTGGACCCGCCCACCAGGGCAACCGATCCGGCCACTACCAGCAGCACGAAAAGGATTCGTGTAATCCTTGAAACGAAACAAACCTGCATAGTACCTCCCAGAAAGGCCGGTCTCGAGGGCCGCGCCCATTGGCAAGAGCGGGCGAGCAACCGCTCTTTTGCGTCGTCAAGGCTGAACGAACGCCGGAGTCACCGACAGCATATTATAGTTGGGAACGTGCAATTCGTGACACTAGTGTTGGAGTTTTGCACAAAATTCTCTGTTTTTGTAGCAAGAAACTTGCTATTTACAGGCAAACAGCAGGTTTGGGGAGGTGGCGGGCTGCCGGCTGAAGCCGACAGCAGCACGCTGAAGCGCAAATGCTGCTTGCGCGCAGTGTGGGTCCTGGAAGAACCGGCCCTGCGGACACCCCGACCTGGGGGTCTGCCTCCACTGTTCTGCTGCATGCACAAGCCTTTGCGCCGCAACAAGTTATATGATTACGCGTTCGTGGGGGGCACCTTCCGCCTTTTGGACGCCAACCACGCGCTGGTTCGCGCCCGAATGTAGTTCGCGTAATCGGCGCTGGTTTTAAGGGGCGGCATGGTATGGTGCTCGCCGCCTTCCGCGTCGGGAACCGGTAGTTGCGAAACCAACTCGGCATGCACCTGTTGCAAATGGGAAGGCTGGTCCTCGTCCGGATTCTGTCCGCTGGCCACCGGCACCGCTACGCCGGACAATGGATCGTCGGTACGCGGGGCGGCGAGGGTCAGGGCGGCGCTCAAATCCGGCGCGGCGGCATCGCGCGCGGTTAGCGGCGGCAGGTTCCAGCGCGTTTCTACGGTCTTGAGAATGGAGGTGTGGTCGAATGGGGTCGCCCCGTCGGCGACCCGGAAAACGGTGCCGGGCGCGATCAGGGGGGAGACCAGGACGGTGGGCACGCGCGGGCCAAAGCGCCTAAAATCAAAATTGTCTTCGCCGGCGGAATTGTCGGGTGGCGTCGCGACGAGCGGTGGGGGAACGTGATCGTAGCAGCCTCCATGCTCGTCGTAAGTGATGATCAGCAGCGTGTCGTTCCACGAGGGACCATTTCGCAGCGCGTAATATACGTCGTGAATGAGTTGCTCACCGAGCGCCACGTTGTAGTTAGGATGCTGGCTGTTGCCGGAGGCGCTCCAGCCTGGCTCCAGGAACGTATAGGCCGGCAGCGTGCCGGCCGCCGCGGCAGATTGGAAGTCGGTGAAGAGCCCGAAGTGGCTATCTGCGGCATTAGTGGTATCGGGAAATGTGTGGCGGGTCAACGGCTGCTCATCGTATCCGTAGATGCTCCAGCCGATGTTATGATTGCCGAGTAATCCGAAGATAGTCGGACACGTGTAGGACGTAGTTTTGTCGTCCATGTGGCCCTGTGAAGTACCTGCACATACAAATGCCCGGTTCGGCAGCGTCTCGGTGGGTACAGAGCCGAACCAGTGGTCGCAGACGGCGTAGCCGCGGGCTAGTCCGGAAAGCGCTGGTAGCATGTCAGGTGTGAAGATACCCATGATGTCGTTAGCGGTAGTGCCGGCCAGAATGGACCATTTCTCGCGCGCCTCCCAGCCAAGAGTGTAGGAAAAATCGGTAACAAAGCCCGTGTTCTTGGCGACTGGCGGAGTGGGAGGGTCGTTCTTGCCGAATAGTTGAGAATTTGTCGCGGTGTAACCCTCACCCGGATCGGCCCCGGGCATGAAGTACGCATTCTGATCCGTGGAGTCGATTTTGAACACCTGCACGGCTGCGCCCTTGGCGTCCGGGTTGGATTCTTTGCCGGTCAGGCCTTCGAAGGGCTGTCCCGAAGCAGAGACATTTCCGGCGTCGGCGTAGAGGAAGCCGAGCATGTGATCGAACGAACGGTTCTCCAGCATCAGAACTACGATGTGATTGATAGCGGAGAGGGGATCGGCAGGCATGTCATCTCACCTCGAAAGTGCTGACGTACAGACGAGATGAGTATACCGCTCTTAGTGGGGCAGGCGTCCCCGCCGGTTGCCCTCTGGGCCGGGACGTCTACGTCCCGCTAAACCAGGATGCGGAGCCGCAAC
The DNA here is from genome assembly GCA_963818855.1 of Bryobacterales bacterium. Taxonomy (GTDB): domain Bacteria; phylum Acidobacteriota; class Terriglobia; order Bryobacterales; family Bryobacteraceae; genus Bog-159. The sequence goes on from CAWFUH010000007.1 coordinate 230,117, forward strand.
CAAAACGTTAGATGCAGCGGCGCTGAAGCGCCGCGCCGGCTAAAGCCCTCCCTCCAAAACCCGCGCGCACCGCGAAGATTCTGACAGGGTGTCACACCATGTCAGCTTCAAACCGTAGACCAGTTACGGCGTTCGATAACCGTATCCGGCTCGTAAGTCACTCCGCGGGCGAGGCGGCGACGCTCGCGCCGCGTGGTCCACAGCAGCAGCGGACCGAGTGCCGCAGCCAGGCGCGAGAACGGTCCGAACTCGCGGCCGAGATCCAGCCGCAGGGCATGGATCTGCGCGCTGACGCTCGCGTTGCTCTTGCGTAGCTGGTGCTCCATGGCCCACAGCAAGCCGCTAGCCGCACTCTTCAGCGACCGGACTTCGAATTCGAATCGCCGCCGCACACGCGCGTCCGGGTAATCTTTGTAGCGCTTCCAGCCGGCCAGTGTGGTGCGCCAGACGCGAAACAGACTCGGCCCGTTGCGTTCGAAATCGCGGCGGAAAGCCCAATCCAGAAATTTCTTGGACTGCTCCCGGGAAATGGCGGCGTGCTCAAAATTGAACTGGTCCTGGCCGTGGATATCGGCCAGATCCACGCCGGGAAGCATCCGGTTCTGCTCCTGCATTTCAAGATATAGCGGCGTGCCGGGCACCGGCGTGTAGAGCATGAACTGGTGAAAATCGGTTTCATGGGCGACGGCGTGCTCGATTTCGGCGCGGATGTTCTCGGGCGTGTGATGCTCCAATCCGACGATGGTGGAGCCGAGCAGTTTGATGCCGTTGGCGCGCAGTTCCCTGGTCAGCGCCAGGGTGTCTGTATCCTGCAGCTTGGCGTAAGTGGATTCGGGCGATTCCAGGCCCATCCAGATCCAGGAGATTCCCAACTCCACCAACTCCTTGATGGAGTACTTACGGATGGCGTTGGCCGATGAGAACACATACAGCGCCCAGGCTTTGCCCTTGGCCTTCATATGGTCGAGCAGTTCCATGGCGCGTTTTTTGTAGAGCAGGAAATTCTCATCCATGATGAAAAACGAATGGACCTTCATGGAGGATTCCATTTCGCACATGGTATCGAAAAGCTCCTCGCCAGTTTCGTAGAAGTTGAGGAACTTGCCCTTGCCGCCGAAGAACGCCGAGGTGGTGCAGAAGTTACAACCCATGGGACATCCCACGGAAGGAATAATGGTGGCGGCGGCTTGTCCGGACGTTTCCGGGATGCGCAGGCCCATGGTGCGGACACCGTATCCCGAGACGATATGCGGATGTTTGATGGGCGCGTTTTCGTCCGCGCCGAGGTAGCGGCGCATCCAGGAGATGCCGTCGCCGCGCACGATGTGGTCGGCATCAATCATCTTGTCGAGGCCGGGAATGGCAGCCACATGGCCGCCCACGATGATCGTCGAATGGGGCGACAGACGCCGCGCGATGCGGCACATCTCGCGAACCTTGCCCACGTTGACGATGATGGATGAGATGCCCACCACGTCGTAATGATTTTCCGTAAGCTCGCGTTCGAAGGCCGCGCGCGTGGGGAAATCGAGCACCGTGCACGGCGCCGGGATATTTTCCTGGATCATCATAATCCCCCAGGAGCGGTGAAACATGCGCAGGGAGAATGGACCCTGCTCGCGGGTTACCTGGTTGTGATACAACTCCATGGGGTTGATGGCGCGGCTGCCGAAGCGGTCGTTCTGCGCGTAGGGGCCGAAAACGGCGGACAACAGGATGCGGGCTTGGGCGCCTTTGGGATGGGTGGGCATTTTAGGAGTTTAGAGACTTCTTCACCTTTATTGTGACGCCATTAGGGGGGGCTGGATCGTAATATTTGTGTAATACCGGAGCGCAGGCTTTCAGGCTGCTCCCGGGCGTTAAATAAAGGCACGAGTGGCTTCCTGACGGAACGGCCTCGAGGCCCGTAGTCCGACACAAATCAGCATCGCGCGTTTTACGTCAAGCGAACTTGAAACCTGGCCCCTGGCCGACTCATCGGGTCTTCAAACTGGTGTCCCGAGGCCTTTTCGGACTCTTCGTCCGGGCCTTTCCGCGAGTCTTCGGTGCTTCCAGGGGGACCTGCACTAACCGTCCGAATCGCGGAGGCACGGCGGCCGCACTGACGATCGGGCCGCCAGACACTAGCCTCTTCCGGCGAGCATCCACTTGCAGGTTCAGACCTTCCAGAGCGCGCGCGCCGAGCAGTTGGAGATCGCCTGTTTCGGCGAAAACGACTTCGTCCACGGTCTCGGACTTATCCACCATAAGCACGGCGTAGCCAACTGAGCGCGTAATGATCTGGCCGTTCGCCAACTGAAATTGGAGATCCTTCTTACGCCGCTCAATCCCGATCGCCTCCAATGCCGTCGCGCTGATCCACGTGGACTCGGCACCCGTGTCGACCATCAGGCGCCGAACGGCGGTTGACTTGGAAGTCACCGGATTGAGGACCCGGCAACCAACGTAAAAAAGTCCCATCTATCCGCAATGATAACGCGCGGAATCCCGGCCCGCGGATTTGACGCAATCTGCCGGTCCGAACAGCGGATGCGGTGAAAGATCTTTCTCGCGGGCGAAGTCTGAATCCACCGAGGGCCAATCCAACCATTGCGCGTTACGCTGCCAGGCGCGAAGGAATCCCTACCGAAAGCGATCAGTTCTGCTATATGTGGGGGGCCGTGGGCCAATTCAACTCCGACGCAATGGTATGCGATTCTTGAATTTGGTGACGCAGCCCGGAACCACAAAATCGGATGGCCGACCCGGAAGTTCCATGTGAGGCCGTGCTCGACCGAGGCGACAGAACCTTCAGCGTCGACAGTCCGCTCCGCCCACGTCGCAACCTCTGCGTCTGAACGAGCTGACGCTCCGTCGTTTCCACGCTGGCATTTGCGACCTTCATTCGAGTGGTATTCTTGAGATGGGAGTCCCCAGGTTTGCGCGGGCCGTCCGAATCTTGATATGGCGCGCCGTTTCGGAATTTCACAAGCCGCGGAACTGCAGAAGAAACTGAACGGCATTATGCCGCAACCTGCCCCTGGTGTCGTTCGATGGCATCACACCTTTGGGACCGATTGGACCGGAGACCCAGCAATCTACTTCTGGGTTGTGTTGACCGACGAGGCGAGCAAGAAGACGAACCTCAAGAAGTCCGCAGACGGGTTCACGAGCGTGATCTCTCAGCAAGTCGACTTGCTGAATGACTGGGACTTGATCCCCTACTTCCATTTTCGGAGCGAATCAGAGCAGGATGCTCTTCAGGATGAGGTCTACCAATAGCTGTGGATCTCGTCGATGACTTTTTTGTCCATGCCGCCAATCTTGCGGCTTCCTCCAAAACCAGCGGCTGCGAACAGGTAGATCTTCGCCGTGCTGTATCAGCCGCCTACTACGCTGTTTTTCATTTGCTCACCATCACGGCAGCCGAGAGCTGGGCTGTTCCTACCGATCGTGTGCGCTTTGCCAGATTGTTCGAACACGGGAAGATGAAGAACGCGTCTAGTGGACTTCCCGCCAGGATTGTCGAGCGGCTCGGTGCGGCACCAGCGGCAAGAGAGGCTGCGATCGGAGATGGCCTGAGGGATATAAGCAAGGAGTTCATGGCTCTTCAAAACGACAGGCATATCGCGGACTATGACAATTCGAAAGCCTGGTCGTACACCGAAGTTGAGAACGTCATTATCAGAGCGCGTGATTTGTACGTCAAATGGTTGGCTATTGCCAAGACCCCTCTAGCCATGGCCTACCTCTTGGACATGCTTGGTGGAAAATGACGGAGCCGGCGCAGTGATGTCGCGTCGCGCGCATTTGGGGCGGAGGCGCGAAACGTCCACCATCAGTCGATCCACTTGGCTGCTTAGCCGCCGACTCGCGGAAGTGCCCGCGAGCGCCCGCCCGGCCGATAATTACCCGCCGCCATCCGTGACGGACATTGGCGGGCTGGCCACTTTTAATGGCTACGGTTTCAACCAAGCTTTTTTTAGCGCCTATGCTCAGCCTGCGCGGGTCCCTTAGAGAGCCGCCATTTGCTCGAAATCACACTATCAGACGGGGCGGAAGGCAGCCTGCGAGGCCGCCGCAGGCTGAGAGCCTGCCCCACTTTCCGTTATAAGATGGTCGGATGCTCAGGTTTCTCTGCGTGGCCGCGGCCATTTTCGCAACATCCGCCTTCGCCGCCGATTCCCATCTCAGCAACTTTCACCAGTTGACCCACGGCGGACAAAACGCCGAGGCCTATTGGGCTCCTGACGGGAAGCGCCTGATCTTCCAGTCCACGCACCCGCCTTACGAGTGCGACCAGATGTTCATCATGAACGCGGATGGCTCGGATCAGCACCTGGTCTCCACCGGCAAGGGACGCACCACCTGCGGTTATTTTCTGGCCGATAACCGGCACATTATTTACGCATCCACGCACGGCGCCGGTGACGCCTGCCCCACTCCGCCCGATCGCAGCCATGGATACGTCTGGGGCGTCTTTGCGGGTTACGATATCTACCTGGCGACCGACGATGGAAAAATCCTTAAGCAGCTTACTAACACGCCCGGATACGACGCCGAAGGCACCGTCAACTGGAAGACCGGCACGATGGTTTACACTTCGCTCGCTTCGGGCGACCTGGATTTGTGGACCATGCAGACGGACGGCTCGGACAAGCGGCAGATTACCCGGAAAGAGGGCTACGATGGCGGCGCGGTCTTCTCGCGCGATGGCCGCAAGTTAGTCTGGCGCGCCAATTATCCCAAAACACCCGCGGATATGACCCGCTACAAAGAGCTGCTGGCCGCCAACACCACCGCGCCGATGAAGATGGAGATCGTGGTGTCCGATGCTGACGGCAGCCACGCGCGCACCATTACCGATTTTGGCTGCGCCAGCTTCGCTCCCACGTTCACGCCGGATGGCAAGAAGATTCTGTTCGCTTCCAATAAGCACGCCTGCGACACGCGGCAGTTTGAACTGTACATGATGAACCTGGATGGCAGCGGCTTGGAACAGGTCACCGATTTCGGCGGCTTCACCTCATTCCCGGAATTCTCGCCGGATGGCAAGACGCTGGTGTTTTGCTCGGACCGCGATGCCAAGGAGAAGTACGAGTTCAATATCTTCACCGCGGATTGGAAATAGTGCGGTAGGCGTATGCGGTACGTTGTGCTGCTCCTGTGCTCCGGCTTAGCGCTTGCGCAGAATCCCGCTGCCACGCCGCAGAAGGCTCTTATGGCGGGCAAAGTACTGAATTCCGCAACCGGCGAACCGGTGCGGAAAGCGCTCGTGTCTTTATTTAGTGCGGACGGCATGGCGCCTGGCGCAAGCGGGTCGACGGACGCCGCCGGGAAGTTTGAGATTGCCGATCTGGCGTCCGGCACTTACTGGCTAATGGCTGCGCACGAAGGCTTCGTGCCGCCGAACCAGAACGGCAAGCTGAGGCGGGAGCGGGTGGTGATCGCGGCGGGCGAAGAGAAGCGCGATGTGATCGTGCGCTTGACCCCGCTGAGTTTCATCACGGGCCGCATCGCGGATGAGGATGGCGAGCCCCTCCGGCGAGTGAACATTGAAGCGATGGTTTATCAGTACACCTCTTCCGGACGGAAGTTGGCATCCAAGGGCGATTGTTTCACGAATGACTTAGGCGAATACCGCATTTTCGATTTAGAGCCGGGCCGGTATTATCTGGTAGCTGGTTCGGTACGACCAACCTATGGCGACGAGACACTCGGTCCTGCGTACTTTCCCGGCACACCGGATGCCGCCGCGGCCACCCCAATCGAGGTTGGCGCAGGTCAACCGGCGGAAGGCATCGACCTGACTTTGCACCCATCCAAGGTGGCTCACATACGCGGACAGGTAATGAATCCGGGGAACAATCTGACGGTGGGGTTGTACCATATCACAGGGAATGGATCAGGCACCAGCAGCAGCTCCGTCGACGACCCTAAAGGCAAATTCGACCTCCCGGACGTGGCACCCGGATCTTACACGCTCTTAGCGGAAGCCACCATTGGCGGGCAGCACTGTGCCGCGCACCTGCCGATCCAGGTAGGTTCCGCCGATCTCGAGGGCATCGAACTGCACCTGCTGCCGCCCGTGGATATCGCTGGGCAGTTTCGGATTGAGGGCAAGACCAATGCCCGGATGTCGCGGCTGAGCCTGTCGCTTGAGGACGAAGGGCACATGGCGCAGAACCTCGCGGGGGGCGAACCAAAAGAGGACGGCTCATTCGCCGTGCAAGGCCTGGTGCCGGGCATTTACCAGGTATCGGTGACTGCACCGGAAGACCTGTACGTGAAGTCCGTGCGCTGGTCCGACCGGGACGTGATGCAGTCCGGCGTGGACCTGACCCAGGGGGCGGGCGGCAGCGGGCTGACGGTGGTTTTGAGCGCCAACGGCGGACACGTCGATGGCGTGGTCCAGGACGATCAATCGGCGCCTGTGGAGCGCGCCATGGTGGTGCTGGTGCCCAGCGATGCGCTGCGCAAGAAGGCATTGCTCAAGGTGGGGCAGACCAGCCACAATGGCAATTTCCAGATAGCGGGGATCGCGCCCGGCAGTTACAAGCTGTACGCCTTCGACGATGCCGATCCGAACCAGGTGATGTATGATCCGGATTTTCTGAAGCCGTTCGCTTCACAGGCGGAAAGCGTTGAGATCTCGCAGGGCAGCGGGAAAAGCGTGCAACTTACTTTGCTCAAACCGGCGGCGGATCGGTGACCTTCACCAAGCGCCTGCGCGATAGAATCCGCCGCGGAGAAATCACCTGCAGCGTGCGGATATGGATGCGTCCCCACGTAAAAGTGGGCAACCGATACCGCATGGAAGAAGGCGAAATCGAAGTGGAATCCATCGAGCCGATCGGTCTGCCGGATATCACTCCAGAGTTGGCGCGCGAATCGGGGTTCCTGGGCGTGGTGGATCTGCTGAAAGTCGCGAAGCACGGTAAAGGCGAGAGAATTTATCTGATTCGGTTTCGTTACGTGCGGCCGCGCCGCTGAAGGCCGTGGCGCGTGCTTCAGCGTGCCGCGGCGAACTTCAGTTCGCCGTTCTGCCGGCTGAAGCCGACAGCGGCAAGCTTAAGCTTGCGCCACGAGCACCGCCACAGGGAGATCCGCGAAGAACTTCTCGGGAGCAGCCTCATCCAGAACGGTGCCCGTCAGCACGTCCTGCCATTTCCTATCGATTAAATCCTCCGGCAATTTCAGAATCGTGTCCGCCCACCCGCTTTGTCCCGGAAAGCGCGAGGTGGCAACCAGCAACGCGGTCTCCGCGTGCCGCCGCACATAGGCGCAGACCCGCTCCGCGCCAGCCCCTTCCGCCAGCACCGGCTCATACGTACCCTGCGCAAACAGTTCCGCGTGCGTGGTCCGGAACGTGAGTAGAGTCGCGGTAATGGCCAGCTTGATCCCGCCGTCTTTCCAATTCTCCAGCAGCCGGCGCACGGTCGCCCCGCGATCCCGGCAGAGATCGCGCATAATCCCGTCCAGCAGCCGCGCGCGTATGGCGTAATCCACCGGCCGCCGATTATCGGGATCGACCAGGTTGAAGTCCCACAAGTCCGCGCCTTGATAGATGTCAGGCACCCCGGGCGAGGTCAGCTTGAGCGTCAGTTGGGTCAGGCTGTTTTGCATCCCCAAAAGGGAGATGCGCTCCTGGAACGGCAGAAATACCCGCAGGAAAGCGCCCGATTGATCGGGGTTCAGCGCGCCATCCACGAAAGCCCGCACTGCGTCCTCGTACGCCTGGTTGGGCGCGGCCCATGTCGACCGCAGTTTGCCCTCCCGTATGGATTTCACCATCACGCCCTTTATGCGCTCCGTGTAGGCGCGCAGAGCATCCCCGCCGAGTTCTCCGTTCCTCAACTCGAGCGGCCAGGAGGCGATTAGAAGCTGATAAAACACGTACTCGTCATTCCGGTCGGGGGGCGCGGTGCCCTCGATATCTCCGCGGCCGGCGCGCAGGATGCGGCTCCAAGCGGGCACCTGCTGTGCCCATTCGCCGGATAGCTCAGCCAGGGCCGCCAGCCGCGCGCGTGCATCCTCGCCCCGCTTGGTGTCGTGCGTCGACGTGGTGATCATGGCGCGCGGCCAGTATTTGGCGCGCTGCGCGCTGACCTTGTGGAACTCGCGAATGGTCATGCCGAACTGATCGGGATTGCTGCCCACCTCGTTTAGCGCCAGCAGGCGGTTGTAGCGGTAGAAGGCGGTATCCTCCAGGCCTTTGGCCATCACCGGTCCGCTGTACTGCTGCAGCTTCATGGCGCAGCGCAGCACTGCGTGGCGGCTGAATCCGCTGCGCGGGTGGGCCACCAGATCGCCGGAGAGCAGGGCGTATACGAAGTCGAAAACGCTGGGATCCAGCTCAGTCTGAATGCGGCGGGCCTGCGCCAACGCCCAGTCCAGATCGCGGCGATCGGCCTGCGTAGGGCGGCCCTCGCTATCGACGTACGTCCGGTACGACGGGAAGCAGGCGATGATCTCCTCGAGAGCCCGCCGCAGGATGTTGTGCGTGAAGTCCGACGTATGCGGATTCTGGTGCGCCACCCGGAGAGCATCGCGCGCCAGGACATTCAGTTCGCTGGCCATCTCATTCTGCATGATGCGGATCTTGCTGGCGTGCACGATCTCCGGGAACGCGTGGCGATCCCCGGTGAACTCCGTGTAGACGCGTGTGAGGGGCGCTTCGCCGGCGGGATCTACCAGCAGGCCCAGCACCTGGTTGGTGAACGAGTATCCGGTGGTGCCATCCACGGGCCAGTCATCAGGCAGGGATTCGTGGCGCGCCAGAATCTTTTCTACTACCAGGTAAGAGGGGGATCCTGCCTCCCGCAAGCGTTTCAAGTACGCTTTGGGATCGAGCAATCCATCGATATGATCGATGCGCACGCCGTCCAGGGTCCCGTCACGCAGTAGCCGGAACAATAATCCATGCACATAATCGAATACTTCGGGCAGCTCCTCGCGAATTCCAGCCAGGTCGTTAATGTTGAAGAAGCGGCGGTAATTGATATCGTCCGCAGCGACGCGAAAATGGGCGGCGCGCCAATGCTGGCCGCGTATCAGGTTGTCCAGATTGTTCCAGGTGGCGGATTCCCCTTCGCGACCATTGAAGCTATCGAGCGCGGCGGCGATTGCGCTGCGCACGTCCGGATGCGTGCGGGCCAGCTCTGCCAGTTCGGCCTTCAGATGATCGGCTTGGGTAGCCATGTGCGGCCCCCACTCGCGCAGGGTCGCGAAGGCGTCTCCCAGACGCTCTAATCCGGCGTGGCTGTTGCCCAAAATGCGACCGTAGTGCAAGGGGCAGATCGGGAGCTTATGGGAATCGTAGGCCCACACCGCGAAGTTGCCGGCTTCTTCGTCGAATCTCAACGCGAGTTTTCCGCGGTCCAATTCCACGCCGTATTGATCCGCCAGGAACGGCACCAACAGCTTGTTGTGCAGGTAGGGATGCTCCGAATGCCAGTCGATATCGAACCAGGCGGCAAAGGCCGAATCGGCACCCCACTCCAAAACGTTGAGCCAGAACGGGTTGTCGGCGCCGCCCACGCCCATATGGTTGGGCACGAAGTCCAGAATCTGGCGCAGCCCGTGCGATTGGAACGCCGCAACCATGCGTGCGAAGGCCGCATCGTCGCCGAGTTCCGGATTGAGCGCGTTGTGGTCGACGATATCGTATCCGTGCATGCTGCCGGGGCGGCTGCGCAAGTAGGGCGAGGCGTAAACATGGCTGATGCCCAGTTTGGCCAGATAGGGCGCGAGGGCTGCGGCGCAATCGAATCCGAAGCCCTTGTTGAATTGCAGCCGGTATGTGGCGCGCGGGATCATGTCAGCCACCAGCACACCGACCAGGGCGCGCCCAGCGGTGCGCCCTCCTGCCAGAGTATGGAGCCGGAGGGCGGCGGGAAGCCGTTCGCGGGCGCATCGGATAGGTTGGCGGCGAGAGTTAACTCGCCATCCTGCCCAACACGCCAACGTACGACCACCGCTTCTTCGCCGATCAGTTCGCAGCGGCCAGCGCGCACTAAGAGCGGTGTGACCCGCTCGCGGCGCACGCGGAGTATGCGGCGATACCAATCCAGCCAGCCCGCATGCGGCGGCGAACACAGCTCATCCCAGGCGAGCTTGCTCGCGAGAAATGTTTCGGTGGCCTGTGGGTCGGGGATGCGGGCGGATCGCACGGGATCCTGGAATTCGGGAAACCGGGTGAACTCCCGGCGGCGCCCTTCCCGCACCGCTTGCGCCAGTTCGCCTCCGAAATCGCAGAAGAACAGGAACGGTGTGGAAGCATTCCATTCCTCACCCATGAAAAGCATGGGGATCTGCGGCAGGAGCAGATAGACCGCCGTGACGGCCCGCAGCGCCGGCGCGCTTGCTAGCCGCCCGAGGCGCTCGCCAAATGCGCGATTGCCGATTTGATCGTGATTCTGGATGAACGCTACGAACGCGTCCGGCGGCAAGTGCGCGCTCGGCTCTCCGCGCGTACGGCCGCGATAGGGCATCATTTGACCCTGGAAGGCGAAGCCTTCAGCGAGAGCCTGACCCAACTTGCCCGTGTCGCCGTGATAGTCGACGTAGTAGCCGCTGTTCTCCCGGCTGGCTGCGGTGTGCAGCACGTGGTGCACGTCGTCGTTCCACTGCGCCGTAAACCAGTTCGGTTCGCCGGCCGGCGTGCGCTCTAGCCAGCGCGTTTCGTTCTCTTCGTTCTCGAGCAGCAGGTGAATGGGCCGGTTGGTCATCTGGGCGCACACGCGCGTGGCAAGTTCCTCGAGGATGTGCAGGGGGCTGTCGTCCCGTATCACGTCCACCGCGTCCAGACGCAGCCCGTCGAGTTGGTATTCTTCGATCCAGTAAAGCGCATTGTGGATGACGAACTCGCGCACCGGGCCGCAATCCGCGCCATCGAAGTTAATGCCAGCGCCCCACGGCGTCTTATGGCGCGTGGTGAAGAATTGGGGCGCGTAGGCGTGCAAGTAATTTCCTTCTGGCCCGAAATGGTTATAGACCACATCCAGCAGGACCATGATGCCGCGCGCGTGGGCCGCCTCCACCAGAGCCTTTAAGTCCTCCGGCCGGCCGTACGACGAGTCGGGCGCATAGAACAGAACGCCATCGTAGCCCCAATTTCGCGCGCCTGCAAAGTCGGCCACCGGCATGATTTCGATGGCTGTGACGCCGAGGTCGCGCAGGTAGTCCAGTTTCTCCACCGCGGCCCGGAACGTACCTGCCGGCGTGAACGTACCGACGTGCAATTCGTAAAGCACGGCTTCATGCCAGGGTCGCCCGCGCCACCCCTGATCGCTCCAGCGGTACGACGCGGGGTCGATGACTTCGCTCGGGCCGTGCACATCGCGCGGCTGAGAGCGGGAGGCTGGATCGGGAACCCGCAGGCCGTCCCGTGTAACATACCGATAGAGTGAACCGGCGCGCGCCCGTTCGGTGACCAGTTCATGCCAGCCATCCGGGCATGCGGTCATGGTCAGGATCTCCGATTCTTCCTCGATTACCAGGCCGACGCGATCTTGTGCCGGCGCCCACAGACGAAACCGCACGCCGCCGTCCGGCCGCACCGCAGCGCCGAACGGCATAAAGTGCACCATCCATGCTCCTTTTTCAGCCTCGCCCGGTGAGCAGGCCGCGCAGGCCCGAAACAATCAGGCTGACCGCCGCCAAGAATCCCATGACCAGGAACGAGATGATTATGAAGATACTCCAGTAGCTAGGTGCGCGGTGGAACAACAGGATCGCCATGCGGACCGGAGCAAGCAAATCGGGGGCCGTTCCGCATGGCCGTCTGTGGTCTGTCGTACCGCTCGATACGGCTGTGAGGGCGGGCGTTAGCCGGCGTGCTACACTCCACCTATGCCACCCGGCGCGCGCGATATCCCCGATGAGCCGCCTCCCCTCCTGGGCACCTGGCCGCGCGTTTACACCGCTGTCATCGTGTATCTCGCGTTGCTGATCTCACTCTGTTACATCTTCACGCGCGCGTTTTCATGAGACCTCTCGATTGGGTGGTGCTGGTCGGCTCGCTGGCTTCCATTGTGGCCTACGGTCTTTACCGGGGCCGCGGCAGCAACACCGTCGATCGCTATCTGCTGGCCGGTAAAAGCATGCCCTGGTACGCCATGGCGCTCTCCATTATGGCGACGCAGGCCAGCGCCATCACCTTCATCTCTACCACGGGCCAATCCTACGTGGACGGCATGCGCTTCGTGCAGTTCTATTTCGGCCTGCCGCTGGCCATGGTGGCCCTCTCGGCCACGGCGGTTCCTATCTTCCATCGGGCCAAAGTCTACACCGCCTACGAATACCTGGAGAACCGCTTCGACGCCAAGACCCGCGCGCTGGCCAGCCTGATTTTCCTAATGCAGCGCGGGCTTTCCGTGGGCTTGACTTTTTACGCACCGGCCATCGTGCTCTCCGTGATCTTTGGCTGGCCGGATCGCCTCACCACGCTGATTATCGGCGTGACTGTAGTGATCTATACAGTGACCGGCGGCATCCGTACCGTCACCTGGACCGATGTGCAGCAGATGCTCATCATTATGTTCGGCCTGGTGGCGGCCCTGGTCATGATATTCGTACTGCTGCCGCGTCAGGTTACTTTCCTGGACGCCCTGCATCTGGCGGGATCGGCCGGCAAGCTCAACGCCGTGAATTTTCATTTCGATTGGAACGACCGCTACAACCTTTGGAGCGGCCTGATCGGCGGTATGTTCCTGGCGCTGTCGTATTTCGGCTGCGACCAGTCGCAGGTGCAGCGCTATCTCACCGGCAAGTCCATCGCGCAAAGCAAGCTGAGCCTGCTGTTCACTGCCATAGCCAAGATCCCCATGCAGTTCTTCATCCTGTTCATCGGGGCCATGGTGTTTGTCTTTTACATTTTTGAGCCGGCGCCGCTGCTGTTTCAGCGCCTCGAATATAATCGGATTCGCGGGCCCGAGTTTAGCGCCAGCTACGATCCCATCGCCGCACGGTTTGAGGAGGGTTTCGCGCGGCGTAAACATGCGGCGCTCGATATTATCGCGGCGCGGCACAGCCACGATGCCACCGCCGAAATCGAGGCTGTGTCGCGCTACCGAATCGCCCAAGCGGATGTGGATGGCGCCCGCAAACAGGGGGCTCAACTGGTCGAAACCACCGGCGGGGAGAAAGGTTTCCGCGATACCAATTACATTTTTCTATCGTTCGTTACCAGGTATCTCCCGACCGGCATCGTGGGCCTGGTGATCGCGGTAATCCTGGCGGCCACCATGTCGTCCAGTTCCGGCGAGATCAACTCGCTGGCCACTGTTTCGGTCGTGGACATTTACAAGCGCCACTTCCGACGGCACGCCACCGATCATCACTATTTGACTGCCTCTCGTGTGGCTACGGCCTTCTGGGGCGCATACGCGGTGGCGTTCGCCGGCTTGGGGAAGCACTTGGGTTCGCTGATCGAAGCCGTGAACATCGTCGGCTCGCTGTTCTACGGATCGTTGCTGGGGGTCTTTACGCTGGCATTCTTCTTCAAGCGGGTGAGCGGCACGGGCGCGTTCGCGGGCATGTTGGTCGGTGAGGCCGCCATCTTCGCGGCGTTTCTGTTCACGGGAATTTCATTTCTCTGGTACAACGTGATCGGCTGCCTGGTGGTGATCGCGGTGGGCGTGGCGGTCAGTTACTTCTCTCCCCGCAGCCTCAGAACATAAACCGCAGTTGCAGGTCAATCTTACGATTGTAAGTACTCGGTGAGCCGAAGGGGCCGAATCCCGCGAGGCTGAGGTGCTCGCCGAAGTAAGGTGAAGTCAGATCGCCATCGGGCGCCGCGTAGTTAGGATGGTTCAAGGCATTTTGCGCGTTCACACTGAGTGTGAGGTTGTATTTGTGACCGGTCATGGCGCCGAACATGCCCGGCGGAGGTCCACCGCCCGGCGGTCCGCCTCCAGGGGGTCCGCCACCGCCGCGCGCGCCGCCACCCGGCGGAGGACCGCCCATCATGCCGGGTATTCCAGCTTCGCCCGAACCGCCGAATGACCACGTACGCGAGAGCCGCAAGCCCAGATTGATTATCCCCGGGCCGCGGGCGGAGTTCCGCCCGATGGTCGCCGCGCCGGCCGCCGGGTCCAGGTTAAAGCAGCCGAAACCCGCGGTGTAAACCAGGCTGCCGCCGCTGCAAGATGCCGCGTTAAGGCCAGTCATCAGCGCGGGACGCTCGGTCGCGAATCCATCGCCGTTCGTATCAATCCCGGTGGTAATGTCATAAGGCGTGCCGCTCTGCACCAGGAAGAACGGGTTGACCGTGAATTTCAGCGGCAGCGGCAGGCTGCTGCCCAACAGCAGGCGCTGCCGGATATCGGAGTAAGAAGACGGACCCCACTCGGCGCGCAGATCGTATGGATTCGCCGGCTGGCCTTCATTGTCGTCCATACCGTAAGATAGCCCATAAAACCCGAACAGGAATATCTTGCCGATGTTCACGTTTGGACTAACAAATAACATATGCGACCGGCTGAAGCCCACCGACTCAGTCAACAGGCGCTGGCCGGCCTCTCCATAAGGAGACACTCCGTCGATGGGAGCGTTAATATCCACGGAACGCTCCAGGTGCACGCCGCGGCTCTCGACGTACGTGGCGTTAATCCGAAAGTGTTGATTGACCTGCCGGTCTATGCCTATACTGCCCTGATAATTGCGCGGCGCGTCGATGCCCGCGTAAAGCAGTTGTAACTGCTCAGGCTGCTGGTTGGCCACCAGCGACGTAAGCGAAGGAACAGTGGGAAAGAAGTCAGGACTTAAGATCAGATACGATTGCTGCGTCAGACCGTTGAAGCGCAGCGCATTCAGGGTGTCGTTGATGCCGATGCGATCGTAGAAGACTCCTACCCCGGCGCGCAGCACGGTTTTGGCGGCCTGGTTGCCGCGGCCGTCAATGCCCCATGCCATGGCGAGCCGCGGAGCCCAATCGCCGTGGTCGGCGATGTTGGTTTGTAACTCGTAGCGCAGGCCATAGCTGAACGTCAGGTTCGGCTTCACCTTCCAGTCGTCGTTTACGAACAACCCTCCATCGAACTGATTCACAGTGGTGGCGGGGATGCCCGCGTTCAGGCTGAACTGCGTGGCTCCGCCCCCGGCAGCGCGAATGGCTGCCGCACTCAGTCCCTCCTGTTCAAAAAGCAGCGTTCGCTGATAAACCTGAAGCGCGGTGAGTTCTTCGGAGGTGCCCACGACCGGCTGGTCCTCGGCATCCAGCTCCGGCCCGATGCCGCCGAAGAACGTAAAGGTGCCGCCAAAGTTACTGACAGATGTGCCGTCGAGGAGCGAGCCGCGCACGCGCCCGCCCCATTTCCAAGTATGCGTGCCCTTGGTGTAAGTGGAGGTATTAGTTACCTCCCAGTTATTGGTGATGGTGGAGGAATTGCCGATCTGCGGGCCGCCGGATTGGAAAGCGCCCTGTACGATCAGCGCGGGAATGGAATTGTCGGCCATATCGTTCAGCGCCGAGCGCATATATTGGAAGCGTGTCTCGTTGATGGCATTGCCGCTCAGCACGGCGGTTTCCGTGAGTTGCAGCGTATTCTCGGAACTGGTTTGATTATAGGCCTGGTCGGCCAGGCTGAATCCGCCTACGCCCTGCTTATCCAGTTCCACGCGCGTGTTCTGATAACGCACGGTAAGTGTGTTGTTACTGTTGATGGAGTAATCCAGACGCGGGCTGAGAGTGGTGCGGAATTGCGGCGTGAGAATGGCCTGGTTGATGTTGAGCGGGTTCAGGGTGCTATCGAGCGTGGTGGCCAGAATGAACGCGTTTTCGTCGATGGTGCGATGCTCGGCGTCGAAGCCGAACGACGCCTTGGATTTCTTAAGTGGCCCGCGCAGGCTGGCGCCGAAGAAACGCTGCTGATAGGGCGGACGCGAGGATTGATCGAGCAACGGGTTGCGCGCGTTGAACACCTGATCGTTGTATTGCGCGAATGCCTGGCCGTGAAAAGCATCGGTTCCTGGCTTGGTAAAAATCTGGATGCGGCCGAAACCGGGCCGGTCGAATTCCGGCGCGTATGGGTTCGAGTTGATGCGCACCTCGCGAATGGACGACTTGGGCGGGAGGTCCACGCCGGTGAATCCGTCAATATAAATCTGCGCGCCGTCCGGTCCGCCGCCGGGTCCGGCCAGCGCCTGCAATTGCTGCGAAAGTTCGTCGGGGTCGTCGGAAAGCGTCGCCAACTCTTTCTCGCCCAGCACCAGCGCGTCGCCGTTACTGGCAGTGTCCGTGCTCACGTGGTTTGCCTCGGCCTCCACGTTCACCACCTGGCTTTCCGCCGCGATGGTCAATTGCACATCCAATACCATCGCCCCGTCGATCTGCACATTCTGTCGTGCCATCAGGGTGAAGCCTTTGGCGATGAACCGCACCGTGTATTTGCCGGGCTTGACCTGCGCGAAGTCGTACGTGCCCGTATCGCCGGTCTTGGCGCGCTGATCGACACCGGAGCCGCGCAATTGCACCAGCGCACCCGGCACGGATGCGCCCGAGGGGTCGGTGACCACGCCGCGGAGGTTCGCCGCTTGTGGCCAAACGTTAGTGGATAGGGACACTACCAGGGCAGTCAGCGCCCAGAGCTGTTTCATATTTTAGATTCCTGGTGGCGAGGCCGCGGTGGTTAAGCAGCCCCAATTCCAGTAGACTGCAAAATCGCGGCGCGCGAATCTTAAGTTTTGTAAAAGCCGCGATTCGCCCGCTCTTTCTGCGCTACAAATGAATTGGTGAGACGAGTTCTGCTGGTGGATGACGACGTGGAACTGTGCGCGCTGATGGCCGATTTCTTCGCGCAGCACGCCTTTGCCATTGAGCCGGCGCACGACGGGCCGAGTGGGCTGGCGCGCGCGCTCGAAGGCCGCTACGATCTGGTAATCCTGGACGTGATGCTGCCGGTGCTCAATGGCTTCGAGATTCTCAAACAGATTCGCCGGCGCAGCGACGTGCCCGTTATCATGTTGACCGCGCGCACGGCGCAGCCGGATCGCATAGCGGGACTGAACGCGGGAGCCGATGATTATTTGCCGAAGCCATTCGGTCCAGAAGAATTGCTTGCGCGGATGCACGCTGTGCTGCGCCGTTCAGGACAAGCCGCCGCGCAGCCGCAGATCGCCGAATCCGGCGGCGTGCGCGTGGATTCACAAACGCGGAAGGCATGGCTTGAAGGCAACCTAGTCGAGTTGACCGCCATTGAGTTCGACATCCTGGATTTTCTGGTGCGTGCAGCGGGACGCACGGTCTCGCGCAACGAACTGGCGGCTATTCTCTATCAGCGCGAATCCACACCCTACGAGCGTTCGCTCGATGTGCACATCAGCCACCTGCGCAAGAAACTGGAGCGTAGCATGCGGGTGCAGATTCGCACCGTGCGCGGCGTCGGCTACTTCTTCGCGGCGGCACCGGAGGCGGGTGCGTGAGAACCGTCTTCGCCAAAATCCTGCTGTGGTGCCTGGCGACCCTGATTCTGGCGCTGGCGGCGTACTTGTTGATCTCGGGCGAACTGGCGATGCGGTTTTCCGGTAAAGGCGGACCGTTTGCGCGCACCGTCGCGTTCCAGGTGGAGGAAGCCGAGGAGACCTATCGCAGCGGGGGACCGGCCGCGCTGGCGCGCTATTTGCGAAGGCTGCAGACCTACTTCGGCCCGGAACATTTCTTCACCGACGTGCATGGGAAAGACCTGGTGACCGACGCAGACCGGTCCGCTCTGCTCGCCACCGCGCACGGCGAGTGGAGCGTTCCGCATTCGCTGGGTGATCGTTTCGTCATGGTCGCGGCTTCTAAGGATGGCGCCTATCGACTGATCGCCACCGGACGGCCTCCCTTTACGCGCTGGAGCTTCTTGCCTTATTACGGACTCATTCTGCTGGTTGTGGCAGTTCTGTGCTGGATGCTGGCGATAAACATCGCGGCACCCCTGCGCGCGCTGGCACAGACGGTGGAACGGTTCGGCCGCGGTGATCTTTCGGCCCGTGTGGAGTCGCGGCGGCGGGATGAGATTGGCGATGTGTCGCGCGCCTTCGACCAGATGGCGGACCGCATCGCGATGCTGGTGACGGCGGAGCGGCGCCTGCTGCAAGATATCTCGCATGAGCTGCGCTCGCCGCTGGCGCGTCTGAGTTTTGCCGCCGAACTGACCCGGACCGCCCCGGATCGCGCCGCCGCCGTCGCGCGCATGAATAAGGAGATCGACCGGTTGACCAACCTGGTGGGCGCGCTGGTGGAGGTGACGCGCGTGGAGGGCGACCCCTCGTCGCGCCGCATGGACGATATCGATCTGCACCAGCTCGTTGAAGAGTTACTGGAAACGGGCCGGGTGGAGACGGATGCACGGGGCTGTCGGTTCCACTTCGAGAGTAACGGCCCCATGCCAGTGCGCGGCGATCGCGAGTTGCTGCGGCGCGCGGTGGAGAACGTGCTGCGCAATGCCATACGCTATGCGCCGGAGGGAACCCCGATCGATGTGAAGCTGGAATCGGCGGACGGCAAGGCGGTTGTATCGGTACGCGATTATGGCCCGGGCGTGCCGGAAGAAATGCTGCCCACCATTTTCCAGCCGTTCGTTCGTGTGGATGGTTCACGCGACAGCCAGACGGGCGGCATCGGGTTGGGATTGGCGATTGCACACCGCGCCGTGAGCGCCCACTATGGATTGCTCAACGCCGAGAACGCCGGGCCGGGCTTACGAGTACGAATGGAGATTCCGCAATAGTTTACGGTATGGCGCTGGTTATAAATTTTGCCAGGTCTGCCTTGAGTCTCTCGAGCGCGGGCTTATAGGTATACATCATGTGGCCGGCCTCGAAGAAGTCCATGCTCACATGATTGCGCAGCGTGGAATCGAGGCCCAGGTGATCGAAGGTATACTCGGTGGCGAAGAACGGAGTTGCCAGATCGTAGTGGCCGTTCGCCACAAAGACCTTCAGACTCCGGTTCTGGGTCATGGCCGCGCGCAGGCTCTCCGAGACATTTACGTAGCGATTATCGTAATCGCCCCAACTCCAGGGATGCACGCGTCCGGTGAGGATTTCATAGGGTAGGTCGCTTTCCCACTTCAGCTCCGCGCGTACATATTGGTTCCAGGCGGCAGTGAAGGGCGCATATACGCTGGCGTAACTGGGGTCGTAGTCGGGTGTCGCGCTGGTAGGATCGAAATCGATGCCCTCCAGCCGGCTGTCATAACGGCCCACGGTGCGCCGCTCATCGTGCAGCAGTTCCTTTGTGAAGCGAAAGATGGGCACGCGCAGGTTGCTTTCATCGATGAACCTGGCGGAAAGGCCAGTCAGACGGGCCAGCTTCCGCGCGGTTTCGGCGCGCTCTTCGCTGGAGATGGAGTCGCCCTTCAGCAGCGCCAAGGTGTATTCGTGCGACGCGAATTGTTGGCTCTCTTCGATGGCCTTGCTTTGGCTGGCCATCAGATCGGGCGGCAGTTTCTTGTGATACCAGGCAGTGGCCGTGTAAGTCGGCAGGAAGAGGATGTAAGGCAGGTCGTTGCCGCGGTCGAAACTGATGGTTTCAAAATTCAGCACGGCGGAGATCAAGGCCACTCCGTTCAATGCGTAACCCATGCGCTGCTGCAGATAGCCGGACAGGTTAGCGGCGCGGGTAGTGCCGTAGCTTTCGCCTGCCAGAAACTTAGGCGATGTCCAGCGGGTAGTGCGCGTAGTGTATAAGCGGATAAAGTCGGCGACGGAATCCAGGTCGCCCTCGATGCCGTGGAAATTCTTGGCATCCTGTTCCGGAATAGAACGGCTGAATCCGGTCGATACCGGATCGATGAAGACCAGGTCAGTCAGGTCCAGAATGGAATACTCATTATCGACCAATCTGTAGGGCGGCGGCAGGGCGTTCCCGTCGGGGTCCATCGCCACGCGTTTAGGGCCGAGCGCACCGAGCTGCAGCCACACCGACGACGACCCTGGGCCGCCGTTGAAGGCGAACGTCAGCGGACGTTTGGTCGTATCCGCCACATCGTCCTTGATGTACGCGATATAAAAGATGCTGGCGGTGGGCGTGCCGTCTTCCTTCTTCAGCAGCATGGTGCCGGCGGTGGCTGTGTATTTTACTTCCCTGCCGCCGATCTGAATCGTATGCTTGGTCTGCGAGACCTTTTCCTCCGGCGGCTTTTTCTCTTCCTTCGCTTTTTCGTCTTTGGCCTGCGCACCGGCAGCGGGCGGACGCGCGCCTTCCTGGGGTGGTTGGGCACAGGCCGCGGCCGCGCAAATCAAGATCGCCGCTATCTGAAGGATGTGTCGACGCATAAGTTTCGATTGTAATGCAGGTTGACTGCGGCGGTGACCGCATGCGCACCTGGAGATAGAACCACAGATGGACACAGATGGACACAGATAAGAGTTCGGATTTAATTGAGACCGTGGTGAGGGACCGCGTCCGCTGGGGCACAAAATTCTTATCTGTGTCTATCTGTGTCCATCTGTGGTTCCCTGTTCTTACGCGAGTGCCGGCAAGCGGATCCCCGCCACCACCTGCTCGCACGTCGAGCAGAACTCCGCGCCTTTCACATCCAGCCGCTCCACGCCATGGCTCGACGTCATCACGCAGCGCCAGTCGTCGCAATGCCGCAGGCCGAAGGTATGGCCCAGTTCGTGGACGGCTTCTTTCACCAGCCGTTCGCGCATCAGCGCCTCGCGCGCGGGCAGGCCGTAGAACTCTTCGCGCAGCCGGTGCAGCGACACCACCGCGCAGCGACCGCTCAATTGCGCTTCGCCGAAGACAAACGTCAGCACCGGGACGTACAGGTCCAGCGAAGTCACTGCCAGTAGCCGCGCGCCCGGTTCGGTGACCGGCAGCATCGCTTGCAAAATCGCGGTCGAATGATATTGGTTGCGCTGGCGGTCGCGCGCGAAAGCCACATCCAGCCGTTCCGGACGCACCTGGCATGGCATGCGGAAGACCGGCGCCAGTCCGGCCGCCAGATCGCCCAGCAGATCCGCCCCTACCTGGATACCCAACAGTTGGATCACGTTACTTCAAGCCGTAGCGCTTCAGTTTGTTGTACAGCGTGGTGCGGTCGATATCCAGAATGCGCGCGGAGCGGGAAAGGTTGTGTTCGGTTTCCCGCAGCACTCGCTCAATATGCACGCGTTCCACGTCCTCGAGTGTACGGCCAGTGGACGCGCCGTTGGTCTGGAACTGGAACGAAAAGTCCGCCGGTTTGATCTCGGGCCCGCGGCAGACCACAAGGGCGCGCTCCACGGCGTTCTCCAACTCGCGCACATTGCCGGGCCATTCGTGAGCCATGAGCACCTGCAGCGCCTCGGCCGAGATCTGCGGCACAGGCCGGCTGGTGGCCATGCAGAACTTGTTCAGGAAGTGCGCCACCAGCAGCGGGATATCTTCGCGCCGGTCGCGCAGGGGCGGCAGCTCGATGCAGAAGACGTGCAGCCGGTAGTACAGATCGGGACGGAAGGTGCCCGCCTTCACCAGGTCTTCCAGGTTCTTATTGGTGGCGGCGACGCAGCGGAAATCCACTTTGATGGGCTGGTTGCCGCCCACGCGCACGATCTCTTTCTCCTGCAGCACGCGCAGCAGATCGGTTTGGGTCTTCAGGCTGATGTCGCTGATCTCGTCCAGAAAGACGGTGCCGCCATCGGCCACTTCAAATTTGCCCTTCTTGCGGTATTGCGCGCCGGTAAACGCGCCCTTCTCGTGGCCGAACAGTTCGCTTTCGAGCAGCGTTTCGGTGAGCGCGCCGCAGTGAATGGTCACCATCGGCATGTAGCGGCGCGGACCGGCGGCGTGGATGGCGCGCGCCACCACTTCTTTGCCCGTCCCGCTCTCGCCCGGTAATCAGCACGGTGGCTTCGGTGGGCGCGACCATCTCGATCAGCTCGCACACTTTCTTCATGGCCGGCGCTTTGCCGATCAGCTCGGTCGAAGGCGACACTTCCTGCAGATTCTCGCGCAGGCGCGCGACCTCGCGGCGCGCCCGCCGGTGCTCCAGGGCGTTGGCCACCAGGTGCGACAGCTCATCCGGATCGATGGGCTTGGTGATGTAATCGTAAGCGCCCTGCTTCAGAGCCTGCACCGCCGTTTCCACGGACGCGTAGCCGGTCATGATAATGACGGTCAGTTCCGGATCGGCTTCTTTCAGCCGGGCTTGCAACTCCATGCCGTCCATGCCCGGCATTTTGATGTCGATGAGCGCGATGTCCTGCTCGCTGTGGGTTATGGATTCCAGCGCCTCGCGCGCGCTGGCTACCGGGCGGGCTTGGTAGCCCTCGCTCGAGAACCACTTTCCGAGAGAATCGCGGACCACGGCCTCGTCGTCCACAATCAGGATTCTACCCTTGATTTTCGTTTCTACAGCTTCTTCCACTTCACTCACCATGTTTTCCTCCTGGGCGGCGACACACTACGCGCTGGGCGCGCGCCCCGCAACGCCCGCGCCCGCCAAAACCGGTTTCGGCGCGGCGGATACCCCGGCGCCCGGCAGGGTCACTACGAACTCGGCGCCCTTGTTCGGCGTGGACTCCACCGCGATCTCGCCGCCATGCTGCTCCACGATGCTCCGCGCCACGGCCAATCCCAGGCCCGTGCGCTGTTTGATCCTCCTTGGTCGTAAAAAAGGGTTCGAAGATTTGCGACAGCACTTCGGGCGGAATGCCCGATCCGGTATCGCGTACCTTGATCCGAACATGTCCGGCCGCGGAGTCCAGCTCCGTGGCCACTTCCAGTATTCCGCCGTGCGGCATGGCTTCGGTGGCATTCACCAGCAGCACCAGCACGGCCTGCTGGATCTGCCCCGCATCGCAGGAGACCGCCGGCAGATCGTTCGCCAGATGACTCCGTAAGTCGATTCCCAGAAGTTCGGCCTGGTGCCGCACCAGCACCAGCGCGCGGCCGATCAGGGTGTTCACATCGTTGGGCTCGCGGTGGCTGGGAACCTGGCGCGCGAACGTCAGCAGATTGCGCATGATGTCGCCGCAGCGCTTGCTTTCGCGCTCGATGATGCGCAACTGTTCCACCATTTCCGCGCGCGATCCGGCGGCGCCCTTTTCCACTTCTTTGAGCGTCAGCCGCGCGTAAGTGAGGATCCCGAACAGCGGGTTGTTCACTTCGTGCGCCACGGTGGCGGCCAGCTTGCCGATAGAGGCCATCTTCTCGTTGGCCAGCAGCGAGCGATGCGCCTGGTCCAGTTCCGCGGTCTTGCGCTGGACTTGCTCCTCGATCTCCGCGTGGATGCCCGCTACGCGCGCGGTCATCTTGTTGAAGGATGCCGCCAGGTCGCCGATCTCATCGTTCGAGCGTACCGGCAGCCGATAATCCAGGTCGCCATCCGCCACCCGGTGCGTGCCGGCGGTCAGCTCTTTTACGGGCCGGTAGACCACGCCCCAAACGAAGATCATACTGACCACCCACATCATGGCTAGCGTGATCCCCATGAACAGCATCAGTTGTGCCCGATGCTGCGCCGTCTGCGCATCTACCGCGGCCAGCGACAGGTGGGCATCGATGACGCCCAACACCCGCTGCCCGGCGGGATGGCAGCCCACGCAGGACGGGCCGTTTTCGATGGGCCGGATTACGCCCAGCAGCCGCCCGCCCTGGCCATCGGCGAAGATGCGCGCGCGGTCGGGCCGGTTCAGCTTCACCAACGGCGCACTTTGGGCATGGCATCCGTAACAGGCTTCGGCGCTTTTGTCGACCACCCGGTTGACCTCGGCGGAGTCGGTGGAGAAAGTGATGCGGCCTTCTTTGTTGAAAATCCGTATGCGGCGAATACCAGGCTCGCTGCCTAGTTCCTGGATGACGTTGTAGAGCGCCTGGCGATCGTTGCGCAGCATCTCATAATGCGTGCTGCGTTGGATGACGTCGGTGATGCGCTCGGCCGATTGCAGCACCAGCTCTTCGGAGTGGTGCCGCTCGACCCGCAGGTTGAAGTAACCGAATGAAACAAACAGAGCCGCTGTGCTTGAAATCAAAGCAATTGCGAGTTTGGCGGCCAACCCGAAGTGAAGGAAACCGGGCGCCGGAAGCCAGAAGTCAGAATCGCGCCTCATAAGCTTGCCGGCGCATGCGGCCGCGAGCGGCCCTCCTCAAAAAGCGACGGTCGGCGCTCTTCGAAAATTGGGAAGTGCTGGGCGAAATAGCGGAAAACGGCGAACCCCAGCGCCACCATCGAGAGCGTCACCGACACCTCGCTCCACTTGGGGATGTAGTGGGTTCCCGAACTGGCTTCCAAGCCGGTTATGGTGACGTTCAAACGGTTGGCGATGAAGCCCAGAATGACCATTAGGGCACAGGCATATAACCGGCCGGGGTGACTCCGCACGCGACGCTGGAACAGCAACAGCATAGGCGCCAGCACCAGGGAAATCTCCAGCGCGAACAGCCAGGTTTCGATGCGGTTGCGGCGCAGCAGCGCGAGCACGCCGCGATCCTGCAGATCCAGAAAGCGCCCACACAGGTAGATCATGAGCACCACCGCCAGCGCCCGCCCGAGACCCTCAAGGACCGGCAGTTCGAGTCGCTTGCCCAGCGCCCGGTTGCCCTGCCAGGAAGCGATGATCACCATCGCCAAGCCGGCGCAGATCGCCGAAACGAAAAAGAAAACGGGCAGCAGGGGCGTGTACCAGAGCGGGTAGAGTTTTTCGGGGAGGATCAGGAACAGGCTGCCCAGCGAGGATTGGTGCAAGGTGGAGAGGATGACGCCGAGGATCACTACCGGCGCGGAGATAGCGCTCACGGCGCGCAGCAGCTTTCGCCAGCCAAAGCGTTCGCAGACGGCCGGCGCCAACTCCAGGGCCAGCACGTTAAGGTAGAGGATCACGCACCAGGCCACTTCAAACAGCACCGAATGCTCGCCCCACATCACCACGGGGTGCCAGATGCGATAAGGGCGCCCGATATCGATGGCCAGGGCTACCGCCATGAACGAATAACCCAATAAGGCGGTCAACAGAGCGATGCGCAAAATGGGACGGTAGCGCTTCAGGTTGAAGACGTGAACGGTGGCGGCGACGGTGAAGCCGCCGGCCCCCAACCCAATGCCCGCCACTACATTGAAGCCCTTCCATAATCCCCATGGGAAGATGTCGGAGAGATTCGTCGCGCCGCCCAGGCCATAAACGAACCGGACATACAAGCCCGCCAGTCCGCTCAGCAAGATGGCCACGAAGACGATGCGCCAGATGGAGATCCTAAAGAAAGCCAGGCTAGCCCGCATGCTTGCTCCCCCTGCGGGAACCGCCCTCAGCGGCCGCCACTTCCTCGCGCCGGTGGGTGATCCAGTAAATTCCGCCCAGGGCCACCCCCGCCATCGAGGCAATATGGGGCGTGTGTGAAAGGACCCGCCAGGTCAACTGCGGTAGCGGGGTGGTGGGCAGGTTCGTGCGCAATCCCAATTGCTCGAACGGCACGGCGGAGAGGAATAACGTACAGGTGCCGCCCACCTCATCGAGGCCGTAGATACGCGGAAAGTAGCTACCCGGTTTTTCAGCGAGGCGGCGGCGCGCTTCAGCGATCAGCTTATCGCGGTCGCCCGAGACGGTGGCGCCAGTCGGGCAAGCTTCCGCGCAGGCTGTCTGTTTGCCTGCCTTCAATCGCGCGTAGCACATATCGCACTTGCGCACGCGCGGCAGGCGGCTCGACCATTCGTAGACCGGCACCTGGAAGGGGCAGGCCAGCATGCAATAACGGCACCCGATACACTTGTCTTCGTTGTAGACCACTGGGCCGAGAGCTGTTTTCTGTAAAGCGCCCACCAGGCAGACCGAAACGCAGGTGGGTTCGACGCAATGCATGCACAGCCGCCGCATGTAGCGGTCGCCAAACGTCTGAATGGCGGTCAACTTATGGGCCGACAGCCGGGATTCGGCCGCCACTTTGTCGTCGTACGGCAAATGCCACCGTTCCGCGCAGGCGCGCTTCACACGACTTGCAGCCAATGCACAGGGTACTGTCGTACAGGATCGCTTTAGACATAATAAGATGTCTAACTCCTTTATACCTCAATTTCCGGGCGATAGCGTCGTGAATTTAGACAGTAAGGAAGAATTCGGCGGCGACGCGCTTCCAGTTGACGCCCGGCAGACCCGCCAGCACATCCTCGGTTGGCAGACCGCCGTCGGCCGCCACGGGGCATCCCGCCAGTTGCGGTTGCAACGAATAGAGGCGCCCGACCGCTTCCCGCATCCAGGTCCGTACCAGTCCCTTGGGAACCAGGTTGCGGCGCGGTGCTTTCTTCGTCGGGAACGTGAATCAGTGCCAGCCATCCCTTGCCGTATGGGTCCGTACGCAGCAGTTCCGGATTCGCCACCACGTCCGGGTTGATTTCCATTACTTCGCCTTCGGTGGGCGATACCATCTCGGCCTTCTCGCCATCGCGGACCAGCGTCCAGGCCTTCTGGCCCTGCCGCAACCATTGTCCCGGCTTGGGCATTTCGATGCGATCGACGTGCCCGGCTAGTGCGGCGGCGAAGTCGTCCATGCCGATGCGCACCAGGTTGCGGCGCTCCGCGACGAGCCAACTGTGGCCGGGGTGATACGATAACTCCTCCGGAACCAAAAAACCTTCGACATATGATGGATTCAAGGCCCGGAGTTCCCTGGTTGCCGTCGCTGCGGCTACCTGCGGTACCTTCCGCCGGTTGATTACCCAATCGAGCAGGATGAATATTGAGAAAGTTGCGAGAACCAGAATGACTGTCATGGTGCGTCTCCTTTTCCAATGCTATGTAGGGCACGCGGGCAGCCATATATTATAGTTTAACGCCTGATTATCTGATGTATTTTCAAACAGTTGCGGGCGTTGAAAAACGCAACATGGGCGTCGCTGTTGGATTTTACTGCGGTGAGATCTGTGGGGGATAGCTAACCTCCTTTGCTTTCCAGGGGCTAACGTGCCGTTGGATTTATCAACGTGCTTGTAGAGGATTGCTACACTTAGTTTTCGCGCGACCGGACACCTGCATAAGTTGTGGGGCGGGACTCCAGTCCTGCGGCCGACGTCCACGTCGGCCTGCTCGCGTTTGGAACAGCTGATTCCGAGCGCGAGGGGCGGGTCCTGGAGGACCCGCGCAGACCTGGAGGTCTGCCCCACCAATTACGCAGCTCCCACTATCGGCAACTGCTCGCAGTTTGAGAAGGCCCGGGATTGATTTAGCGGTGCGCCGCCGACTGGAAGACTATTCGTGCCGCTATCACCAGTACCGCACATCCAGCCAGCAGTTTGAATTCGAATAGCCCGACTGACCTGACATCGCCGGGTGGAATCAGTGACACGATAATAGAAACAACGGTCACCGACATACCCATACCGGCGCTCCACTTACGCCCGTACTTCCAGGATGCGCCGAACATATAAAGAAACGGGATGAAGTAAACTATCACGGTCATGTCGACTAGTAACTGGTAACCTACGCGCAGGTTCTCGCCGGCTTGCAATGCGATCACGAACACGGTGCAGGCGATGCCTTGGATCAGGATGGCCCAATGCGGCGTGCCCCACCGCGGATGCAGCCGCGCGAAAGCGGGTGGAAAGTAGCGATCCAGCCCGATGACGAATGGGACCCGGGCAGTACCGCCGATCCAGGCGCTAAGCTGCCCGGCCACGCCCGCCAGAATCAGCACGATCATAGCGCGCCCCAGCCAGGCTGCGTGCAGGCGCGCCCCGGTCTCGTTGGAGGCGGCGACCAGTCCTGTCAGAATACTGATGCGTTCCGGCGGCATCAGCACCAGAAGCGCCAGCGTGCCCAGAATATAAAAAGCCGCGATGCATCCGCCAGCAATCCACGCGGCGCGCGCCACGTTGCGGGCGGGATTTCGAATCTCACCGCCCAAAACGGCGCCCAATTCCAGGCCGCCGAAAGCGAATGCGATCTGCGACCAGAAGTTGACCTTATCCAGGTCCCAGTGCGGCGCGAGTTGGATAGGCGTAGCCGATCCGGTGCGTATCCATACCGTCAAACCGCAAATGATGAGCAGTGCGCCGAACGTGTAAGTGGCAACGGCGCCCGCATTATTCGCCCACTTGGCGACGGATAGGCCGAACACATTGGCCAGCAGCGCCAGCCATAGGATCAGCAGCGAGACTGAGATGATATATATCTTTACTTCCGAAAGGCCCAGCGCATAACCGGCCATATCCACGCCGGCCAGCAGTAAGTTGGGAAAGTAGAAGAGATTACTGAGCCAGTAGCACCAGGCGCACAGGAAACCGTGCCAATCGCCGAAGCCCTGTTTGGTCCAGACATAAATACCTCCCTCGTCCGGAAACCGCGCGGAGAGCGTAGCCACGGCCAACGCGGAGGGAATGAAGAAAAAGGCCGCGGCGAGCAGCCATAGCGTGATGGAGACTGGTCCCGTGTGCGCGGCGGCGGCCAGCCAGCGTATGCCGATGACCGCGGCGATGTTGAACAGAACCAGATCGCGCAGACCCAGCTCGCGCTTGAGTCCGAATTCGGTGGCGGTTTTTGGAATAGAGGAGAGTGTAGCATGCCGGCAGGCAGCATTAAAGAAGTGCGACAATCTTAAGTTTAATGAAGAAAATTTGCTGCTCCTTCCTTTTGCTTGCCGGCTGGGCTTTCGGCGAGCCGCCCAAACTCCGCCTCCCGGGCGACGTTCAACCGGTACGCTACCGTCTGGACCTCACCATCGTTCCGCAACAGGACGGCTTCAGCGGCAAAATCGAGATCGATCTGGATGTACACAAGCCCACCGATGTGGTCTGGCTGAATGCCCGCGATCTCACGGTCGATTCGGCCCAGTTGACTGCCGGCGGGCGCACCACGGTCGCCAAAGTTCAAACCAGCGGCACGGAGTTTACCGGCTTCGCGGCAGATGCGCCCCTGCCCGCCGGCACGGCGCAGCTACGCATCGCATATCACGGCGCTTACAACAAGCTGGGCAGCGACGGGCTTTTCACGCAGCAGGATGGCGGCATTGGGTATGTCTTTACGCAGTTTGAATCCATCGATGCGCGGAAGGCTTTCCCCTGCTTCGACGAGCCCAATTTCAAAACACCCTGGCAACTCACGCTGCATGTAAACAAGACGGACGCCGCGGTCTCCAACACTCCCGTGCAGTCGGAGACAGACGAGCCGGACGGCCGCAAGAAAGTAGTGTTTGCGGAAACCAAGCCTCTGCCCAGTTACCTGGTGGCTTTAGGTGTCGGGCCTTTCGATTTCGTGGATGCCGGAAAATACGGAAAGAACCAGACTGCGGTGAGGGTCATCACGCCCAAGGGTAAGGCCGCACAGGCTAAGTACGCAGCGGAAGTTACCGGTCCGCTGCTGGCTGAGCTGGAAAACTATTTCGGCGTACCCTACCCTTACGAGAAGCTGGATCTGCTGGCGGTGCCGCTGTTTGGCGGCGCGATGGAGAACGCCGGGCTGATCACCTGCGTCGAGAGCATCCTGCTGCGCGATCCGGCGCAAGACAGTATCGGGCGCCAGCGCAGTTACGCGGAGATCATGACGCACGAGATGGCTCACCAGTGGTTCGGCGACCTGGTGACTACCGCCTGGTGGGATGACATCTGGCTCAACGAAGCGTTCGCCTCGTGGATGGAGTCAAAAATCATCCGCCAGTGGAAGCCGGAATGGAACACCGCCATCGACGAACAGAATACGCGCCTGGGCGCCATGACCGGTGACAGCCTGGTTTCCGCGCGGAAAATCCGGCAGCCCATCATCAGCAATGACGACATCGCCAACGCTTTCGATAACATCACTTACAGCAAAGGCGAAGCCGTCATCGGCATGTTTGAGAACTGGATGGGCGAAGACGCCTTCCGCCGCGGCGTGCAGCATTACATACATCAATATGCCTGGCATAATGCCACGGCGGGCGACTTTCTGGATTCGCTGGCGTCGGCCGGCAGCCGGCCGGTAGGGCGGGCGTTCTCTACTTTTCTGGACCAGGCGGGCGTGCCCGTCGTATCCGTGGCGCTCGATTGCGGCGCGGGCGGGGCAACTCTACATCTCACTCAGAAGCGCGCGCTGCCATTGGGATCGGCGGGGTCCACTAAGCAGCTTTGGCAGATTCCAGTGTGCGTACGGTATGGCGAGGGCGATTCCGCGCACCGCGAGTGCACGCTGCTAAGCGAAGAGTCCGCTGATTGGAAGCTGCCGCAGGCCGGCGGTTGTCCCGCCTGGCTTGAAGCCAATGCCGATGGTAAAGGATACTATCGCACGCGCTACGAGGGCGACCTGCTGAAAAAACTGCTGGCCGGCAACGGCACACACATCTCCGCCACCGAACGGGTTGCGGCGTTGGGCGACGTGGGCGCGCTCACGGGCATGGGAGAAATCAAGAGCGGGGATGCGCTGGATCTGGCGATGGTTTTCGCGGACGATCCGGTGCGCCAGGTGGTGGACTACACTGCCGCGATCATCGGCAGTGTGCACGACCACCTGCTTCCCAGCGAGCTGCGGCCCAACTATGCGCGTGTGGTCGACCGGGCGTTCGGCTCGCGAACGCGGCAACTGGGCTGGCAAGCGAAGCCCGGCGACGACGCCGAAACAAAGCTGCTGCGCGCTTCCATCGTGCCGTTTGTGGCGCAATGGGGATCCGATGGATCGCTTGCGGCGGAAGCTCGCCGACTGGCCGTCAGATGGCTGGCGGACCGCAGCGCCATCGATCCGGAAATGGCAGGATCGGTGCTCGGGGCGGCCGCGCGCACTGGTGATGAAGCCTTCTTCAAACAATTGCAAGCGGAATTGCCGCACACCCAGGACCGCCATCAGCGCGAACTCATCCTGGGCGCGATGGGATCGTTCAGCGATCCGCAAATCGCGCGCGCAGCCATGGACCTGGCGCTCAAGCCCGATCTGGACCTGCGCGAATCCGCTGCGTTTTTCTTTGGACCGCTGGGCGCACCCGAGACGCGCGATCTCCCCTTCGAGTTCGTCAAGACGCATTATGAGGCCATTGCCGCCAGAATCCCCGCGGGATCGACGTTTGGATTCGGCGACGCCTTGCCGTTTGTGGGCAGCGCCTTCTGCGACGAGAAATCCGCCGCGGCGGTAAAGGCGTTCTTCGAGCCCAAGCTGGATCGCTTCCCCGGGACGCGGCGCAACCTAGATCAGGTGCTGGAATCCATTCGCATCTGCACGGCGATCAAAGCCGCGCAACAGGAAAGCGCGACCGAGTTTCTGAAGAAGTATTAGGGTGGCGCTCCCTGACGGTCGCGGCTCAGTAGAAGATCTGATATAGTGTCCGGCATGACCCGAACACTCGCGACACGCCTCGCCGCGGCCGCACTGCTCCTGGCCGGAGGCTGGATCGCATACACGCAAAACCAAGGCAAGCAGCCACCCCCGCTGACCCTCAATAAAGTCAAAGACGATCTTTACGAAATCGAAGGCGACGGCGGCAACGTCGCCGTGTATGTGACCGGCGAAGGCGTCATCCTGGTGGACGACAAATTCGAGCAGGATTACGAGAACATCATGGCGAAGGTGAAGAGCGTGACCGATCAGCCGGTGAAATACGTGCTGAGCACCCATCATCACTCCGACCATAGCGGCGGCAACGTGAAGTTTCTGCCAACGGCGGAAATCATTTCGACGGCCAATGCGCGCGCCAATATCGTGGAGCACAAGCAGCCCGGCGCGCCTGCAAACATGACGCCGGCCCGGGTTGTGTTCACCGATGAATGTTCCGTTTTCCTGGGCGGCAAAGAAGTGCGGGCGCGCTACTTCGGCCGCGGCCACACCAACGGTGACGCGATCATTTACTTCCCGGCGCTACGCACCATACACACGGGCGACATGATGGCCGGTAAGACTCCGCTGATCGACTATACGGGCGGTGGCAGTCTGAAAGCCTGGACGCAGACACTCGACGCCGCGCTGCAGCTCGATTTCGATACCGTGATTCCGGGACACGGGCCGGTGACCACCAAGGCTGGTCTGCTCGAATATCGCAACAACGTCGAGAAGCTTCGCAACCGGGCGGCGGGTCTGATACACGATGGGAAGAGCCAGGAAGAAGTTGGAGCCATTATGGCCGCTGAGTTTGGCTGGGGGCCCGGCAGCATGCAGGCGCAATGGAGCCTGCCGGGAATGATGCAGGAGTTGCGCTGATGAAACGAATACTGGTTGCGATTCTTATCTCTTTGCCGGTATTCGCCGAGGACGCGCCGGCAATTGGCGCTTGTACGCGCGGCCTGCGGTGCGGATAACGTGAAGCTCAAGGTGTAGTCCAAGGGAGGCGACCGCCTGGGTGGGCGCAAGCCGCCGCGGCGTCTTACCTGTCCGTTTCTGTCGAACCCGGCGAGCACCGCCTGTGCGCGGATTGGCAATCGCTACCGCGGTGGCTGAGCTCGCAGCCTGCATTTGATAAGCTCACGGCGGCGCCTGCGCAGACGTATTACTTCCGCGCGCTAACGCTGAAGAGAGTCTCACAGAGCCAAACTTTTTGCCTGGGGTAGGGTTTATCAAGAGTAAGATCTCCTGGACAAGAGGAACTGGCGATGCGAACTGGTGGACTCTCTGCTCAGACAGATGTGGGAACGGCTATGAACGAACTTCTTGGCCGGTGCCTGGTGCTCGTGTACATTGCTGGACTGTTGCCCATCGGGTCCGCGGCGCAGAACATAGTGCAGCTCTGCGAGCCGGCGGCCAGCAATATGAAAACGGTCGTAACGGCGGCCCAGCGAAAGGCGGCGGGCAAGGAGGCGATACCACCGATCACTGACCGTCAGTTTGGTTTTGCCTGGCCGGACTCTGAATTTGGCGTATTCAAGACGGATGCGGGTTACACATTTTTCGCCAGTGACGGCGCACATCACAACGGCAACAATAAGTACGGTTCGGTGACGCGCACATTCGGCACGCTGGACAATCCGGTAGGCACGGCGCCGCCAATTGACGTGATCGTCCACCCCAATCCGGATGCGGCGGTGAATCCGAACTACGGCACGTATACCTATCTGGGCGGCGGGAGAATTTACCGTGTCCCCGAGGGCAAACCAGGGGCTGGCGGTCTGCTGGATGTGTATCACGCCGAAATCAACACCGACACCAGTTTTTACTCCTTGCTGGGGTTGGCTGTATCGGGGGATGACGGCCTTCACTGGACAGACTTGGGCGAAATCATTCGGCCAAACCAGCCTTACGAAGCTGACCTGGCGGGTTTCGATATCGGATCGCCGCGGCTGGTTGACTCTCTCGACGGGCAGTATTTCTATGTGTACTTTCCGGATTGGATTGCCAACGGAACGGCCCAGCCGACTACCGCAACGATCGTCTCGGTAGCGCGCGCGCCGATTGCATCCGTGTTAGAGGCGGCATTTGGCGAGAGTCCGCATGCGGCGGCGTTTAAGAAGTTCTACGAAGGAGAGTGGAGCCAGCCTGGGATCGGAGGATTGTCGACCGATCTGAATCCGAACGCGGGTTATGCGGGTTCGGCGAACGTGGCCTACGACAGCGCGTTCGGTCGCTACGTGATGATCACCGACGATACGCAGCACATTGCCTTTGCGGAATCGGTGGACGGTTTGTCTTGGACACTTCCGGTTTTGTTGGAGCAGGATGAGAATAGCCAGACAAGCTTCGATTACGCGGTGCCCATCGGGATGGGCGACGACCCCAACGTCCTGGGGGCGCAGTTCTATGTCTTCTTCACATACGGTTCGGCGCAGGGGTGGCCGGGGAACACGGTGCGGCGTTTCACGGTGACTTGCCAGTGACCACGGTCAAGAGGGGCATCTACCATACTCCTCAATCGCTCGTGCAGCAACAGGCGCCACACCCGGTTTGCGTACCAAACCGTCCGACTCGATTGAAGTACGATTGAATGGACAAATTTATTTCAGAGGATACCGTGATGAATCGAGTCTGGCGTCGAGTAGCGATATGCACAGTGATGGCCTGCTTCGGCTTTGCGCTGTGTGCCGAGGACCAGGAGAAGAACAAGCAGGAAGCGAAAACCACGGTTTCCGGAACACCAGCCTCTCCCACCGCGGCGGCACACACGGACTCTACAACCGAGGGGACGGTGACGGTTGGCGGCGTAGCGATTGCGTATCGCGCGGTGGCCGGAACATTGACTGTCGGTGCGACGGATTCGCAAGATGCGCTTCTGGGCCCGGACGGCAAGATGCTGCCCGATTCGGGTGAAAAACCGCCGGATCCAGCCAAGCCCGACGAGGCCCCTCCTACAGCGCGGATCTTCTACGCGGCGTACTTCAAACGAGGCACTCCCTCAGAATCGCGGCCGATTACGTTCATCTATAACGGTGGACCGGGTTCGTCAACCATGTGGCTCCATGTGGGGGCTTTTGGCCCGCGCCGGGTCTCGACGACGGATACGCAGCATGTCCCGGGAGCTCCGTACAAAATCGCGAACAACGAATATAGTCTGCTGGATGCCAGCGACCTCGTGTTCATCGATGCCCCCGGAACAGGGTTCAGCCGGATCATGGGCAAGGACAAAGAGAAAGCCTTCCTGGGGACGGATCCGGACGCTCACGCTTTCGAGCGCTTCATCCGGCGGTTCCTGACGAAGTTCAACCGCTGGAACTCGCCGAAGTATCTGCTGGGAGAGAGTTACGGAACGCCGCGCAGCGCCGTGGTCAGCGCTTTGCTCCACAACGTGGACTTGAACGGGATCATGTTGCTGTCGGTGACGCTGAGCTTCGATAACTGGGCGGACGGCCCGCGATGGAATCCGGGAATCGAGCAACCCTATGCCCTGGTGCTTCCGACGTTCGCCATTACCGCCTACTATCATCACAAACTGCCGCAACAGCCCGCTTCGCTGGACTCATTCCTTAAAGAAGTGGAGAGTTTTGCAATGACTGAATATATTTCGGCGCTGCTCGAGGGTTCTGAACTTACGGCGGCGCGCAAGCAGGTGGTGGCCGAGAAGCTGCATGCGTACACCGGCTTGCCGGTGGCGTATCTGCTGAAAGCGAACCTGCGCGTCAGCGGCGGAGCATTTTCAAAGACGCTGCAGGACGATGAGGGCATCACCACGGGGCGGCTTGACACACGATACCAGGGGCCGGACTACAACCGGCTGAGCGAGGAAGCCGACTACGATCCGCAAAGCAACGCCGTTTCCGCGGCGTACACTACCGCCATTAATCAATACCTGCGAACCGAGTTGCAATACGGGCAGGATCAGACGTACAAGCCGGAGGCCTACGGGGACCCTGGCTTCAGCCAATGGGACTCACGGCATCAGGCTCCGGGAGGACCACCGGTGGCGGCCTCCGCAAGCGGGACAAATGTACTTCCGGATCTGGCCATAGCGATGAAGGCCAATCCGAGGATGAAGATCTTCGTGGCCGGCGGCTACTACGACTGGGCGACTCCTTTCTTCGAGGGGATCTATGAAATGCATCATCTCCCGATACCCGACAACCTGCAGGCCAACATCAGTTATCACTACTACGAAGCCGGACACATGGTGTACGTGAACGAGGATGCGCTGCGACATTTCCATGAGGATGCAGCCGCGTTTATCAGAGACACGGCGTTCGCAAAATAAGAGTCCCCGCATTCGCAGCTCCTGAAACAGGGGCATGATAACATTTTGATGAATGAAAGCACTCTTGCTCGCCTTTGCCAGTCTGGCGTCCTTCGCGATGAGCGCCCAGCAATTGCCGCCGCGGTCCGTGCCCGCGCGAATCATTCCCGTGCCGGATGACGTCAGTCCAGAGATGCAGAAGGTCATCGCGCAGCCCATATCGGGCCACGATTCACCGCCCCCAAAGACTGCGGAAGAGTGGACGAAGTTCGTCCGGCCGATTGATGAGAAAGAAGCGAAACAGGCGTACGCACTCGCAGAAAAGTTGCATGTCAGCGTGGAACCCGGAACCATCGCCGGTGTGCGTGTCTTTCAGATACGCCCCGAGCACATCCCGGACCGCAACAAGGGACGGCTACTCATGCACGTGCACGGCGGTGCGTACGTGTTATTCAGCGGTATGGCAGCTACGACGGAAGCGATTCTGGTGGCGCATTACGCGGGGATCGAGGCGGTTTCGGTGGATTACCGCATGCCGCCCACTGCGCCGTTTCCTTCGGCGGTAGACGATTCGGTGGCCGTCTGGAAGGAGCTGATCAAAACTCACAATCCGCGGAGCACGGCGCTGTTCGGCACGTCGGCGGGGGGAGGCCTCACGCTGGCGACTGTGCTGAAGCTGAAAGAACTGAGGGAGCCTTTGCCGGGGGCGCTCATGGCGGGGACACCGTGGGCCGATCTCACCAAGACGGGCGACACGGAATCGACCAACGAATTGATCGACAACGTGCTCGTAAAGTATCAGGGCGGTCTGGAGGCAAGCGCGCGGCTTTATGCCGGGCCGCACGATTTGAAAGAGCCGTTGCTGTCCCCCGTGTACGGCGATCTCTCCGGTTTCCCGCCGACGGTTCTTTTATCGGGCACGCGCGATCTTTTTCTGAGCGATACGATTCGTGTCCATCAGAAACTGCTGCAGGCCGGAGTGGAAGCGCAGCTTCTGGTGTTAGAAGGGCAGTCCCACGCGCAGTATCTGCAGGACGATGTTCCGGAGTCGCAAGCCGCGATGAGGGAGGTTGCGGAGTTTTTTGAGCGGCATTTAAGCCGATAACCAGCGCCTTAGCTCAGAGCCGAAGGTTTGAAACGCGGAGTTCGTAGGCTCTTACCCCCTTATGCGGGTGAAAGCGGGTATTGAAGGTGCAGTTTGAAGACCTCGTTTGCGTTTTCCCACGTCACCTGCCGGAAAATCTCGGGCGTCGTCGATTCTTTCAGC
This sequence comes from Bryobacterales bacterium, assembly GCA_963818855.1. Taxonomy (GTDB): domain Bacteria; phylum Acidobacteriota; class Terriglobia; order Bryobacterales; family Bryobacteraceae; genus Bog-159. The sequence continues at coordinate 266,809 of CAWFUH010000007.1, forward strand.
AGTCCCAGCGTGGCTCGGGCGACGCACTTTCCGTTCAAGCGTGCGGCCTCAGGATTATTGCCCTGCGAGATGCCCGCGCCATTGCCGTCGGTGCAACTGCAATCGCTGCCAAAAATCAATTTGCTGCGGTGGCGCACGATGAAATCGCGTGTAAAATTCGCGTCGCGCGAAAGCGCGTTATTTCCTGAATTCGCCGACATATCCGCGTAGAGGTTCGGGAAATCGGACAGCCAACGGTCGGTCAATCCTCCTGGTTTGATCGGCCCGGTGGGATAGCCGCGATCGGTGGGGACGTCCGCGCTGATGTGCGCCCAGAAAAGATCGGCGTGCCCCACGAAAATTGTCTTCGGGTAAGCCTTCAGAATCTTGTCGAACTGCGCATAGCCCGTGTTGTAAGGAAGTTCACCCTGGAAGTGAGGAAAATTCTGAATGTGCATCATCACGGGCGCCTGAAATTCGGCGGAAATGTCGTAGAGGCGGCGCATCTCCGGCGAGTCCAGCGCCAGGTGGTACTTAATTTCGCCAATGCTGACGGCCCCGCTGCTCAGGGCGTCCCGAAAGACGCGAGCGGCATCGGGCCCGCCTGGATCGGCCGCCACGGAACGCGCAAAACGGCCCGGCCGCTTATCCATTTCCTGCTTCGCCCGCTCTTCATCGTTCGCCGGGGTCAACAGTACGGCATGCGTAACGCCGCACCCATGCATGTGCGTGAAGCACGCGTCGGCATCGCGGCGCAGATGCAGGTGGGTGTCGACCACCGGCCCGCCCCACGTTGGTTCCGTCTGGGACCAAAGACAAGGCGCGGCCGCGGCCAACATAGTCGATTTGATGAAGGTTCTTCGTTGCATGGTGTCTCGCCTTCGAATTACCCGAAGCATATCATGCCAGAAGTCTCAAGTCTTCAGCATCGAGCCGAGTTGAAGGAATTGACGCCGGCCGGTTTCAAGTTGTGGGCGAGAAGAAGCGGATGTGAGTGCCAGGTTCGTCGCGCCTGCCACAATTAACCTTCCATCGTTTCAAAAAACTTTTGACAAGCCCGGCCTGTTATGCTACTTTTCAAGCATGCTGCTGCTTTTGCAGCATAAGCGCATGCCGGAAATCACTCTGAGCCGCCGCGAGCGGCAAATCATGGACATCCTGTACCGCCGCGGGCGGGCCACCGCTTCCGAAATCCACGGCGAGCTGCCGGACCGCCCCAGCTACTCGGCGGTACGGGCCAAACTGCGCGTGCTCGAGGAAAAGGGCCACGTGCGCCACGCGGAGCAAGCCTTGCGCTACGTATACCTGCCCACCGCACCGCTCGGCCGGGCGCGTCAATCCGCGCTGCGCCATCTGGTGGCGACGTTTTTCGACAACTCCAGCGCGCAGGCAATTACCGCCCTGTTGAATCTGAAGGGTCTGTCGCCGGACGAACTGGACCGCCTTTCCGCGCTGATCGAAAAGGCCAAACAAGGAGGGATTTGAAAATGCCATCGAACCTGTTCTGTGGGATACGGTAGTCAAGGCTACCCTGATCCTGGCGGCTGCATCGCTGCTGGCCCTGGCTATGCGCCGGGCGTCGGCGGCCACGCGATATTTCATTTGGACGTGCGCGGTGGGGGCCGTGTTGGCCATCCCCGCGATTTCTACGGTTTTGCCGCACTGGACCCCGCCAGAGAAGGCCCCGCCGAGCGCTCTCTTTCTGTTGGAGGCCACGCCCGAGATCACGCCGGCTGGTGTGAACGCAGTGCAGCTCGCGCACAGCAGATCCATCCCGTGGCCAATCGCGATCTGGCTGGCGGGTGCGATTACGGCCCTGACACGCGTGGGTGGGGGGCACGTCCGACTGGCACGCTTGCTGCGGAGGGCGCAGGAAGTGCGCGCGCCGGAATGGATTGCGGCGCGTGACACGGCCGCTGCCCTTCTCGGACTACGGCGCACAATCAAGCTCGTGCGCAGCGCTGAAACGGACGTACCGTTGGCCGCCGGCGTGTTCGCGACATCCGTGGTGCTGCCGGAAAACTCGCAGGACTGGGACGCCGAGCGGCGCCATTTAGTCCTGCTGCACGAGTTGACGCACGCGCGGCGCATAGATCCGCTGGTCCGGCTCATAGCGCGGGTGGCAGGGGCACTGTACTGGTTTCATCCGCTGATGTGGCTGGCGGTGGCGCGCTTGCGCCGGGAACAGGAGCGCTCCTGCGACGACGCGGTACTGCGCGCGGGAACAGCGCAATCCACCTATGCGGAGCACCTGGTAAGTCTGGCGCGTGGCGTGTCGGGAGCGCATGGGGCGGCGCTGGCGATGGCGGCAACTTCGGAGTTCGAACAACGCGTGCGTGCCCTGCTCGATGCACGGCGCAACCGCAGCGGCATGAGCGCGCGCATTTGCTGGACGGCCGCAGCTGCTGCCCTCGCGGTCGTGCTTCCCTTGGCCGCGCTGCACGGCCAGGAATCCACGCGGCCGGTGTCGCTGGCGGGAACCGTTTACGATGCCAGCGGCGCGGTTGTGCCTGGCGTACTGGTGCTCTTGAAGAGCAACACCAATCACGAGGAGGCATCGCGTGCGAACGCGGCGGGCGAATTTACATTTTCCGGACTGCCGGCGGGGTCGTATACCTTGGAGGTCCGTGCGCCCGGGTTTGCGCAATTCCAGAACGCCGTGGTGGTGCCCGCCGGCCACACCAACATTACGCTGGCGATCGGTCAGGTGAACGAGGCCGTGGAAGTTGTGGGCAAGTCTCCGGGGCCTGCACCAGCGGCCGGCACGCCGCGCCGCATCCGCGTCGGCGGCATGGTGCAGGCGACCAAGCTGGTCTCGATGATCAAACCCGTGTACCCGCCAGGCGCGGAGGCCGCCGGGATCGAGGGCACCGTGCTGCTGCGCGCGGTGATCTCGACCACGGGCGACCTGCTGGGTCTTTCGGTGATCAATCAGTCTGTGGATGGCGACCTGGCAGGTGCCGCGATGGACGCCGTCAAGCAGTGGCACTACCAGCCGACGCTGCTCAACGGCGAGCCGGTGGAGGTAGTGACCACCATCGCCGTCACGTTCCGTCTGGAGCAGTAACGCGGCCTGCCTGGCAGGGTGCGCTGCCTCACGGCGATGTATAATTCCCGTGTGAAAACTTCATTGGCAGTTGCATCGTTTGGTTTGCTCGCCGCGGTGGGCATTGCTTTCCCGCAGACCGTGCAGAGATTGGACCCGGCCATGGATCGCCTGGTCCCGCAAAAATCCGCCCTGCTGCGGGTGGCGACCGGCTTCGATAAATGGACCGAAGGCCCGGTCTGGAGCCGCTCCGGGGCGCTGCTGTTCGCCGTGATTCCGGCAAACAGCATCATGATCTGGCGCCCCGGCGGTACGGCCGCGGTGTTCATGCACCCTAGCGGATACACAGGCTCGGCGCCCTATGGCGGTCCGGAACCCGGTTCGAACGGCATGACCCTCGACGCGCACGGACGGTTGACGGTGGCGGGGCACGCGCGCCGCAACGTCTGGCGTCTGGAGAAACTCGCCGCGGCGGCCACGATTACCGTTTTGGCCGACACCTACGAGGGCAAGTTATTCAACAGCCCCAATGATCTGGTCTACCGGTCGGATGGTTCTTTGTATTTCACAGATCCGCCCTACGGCCTGCCGACGCAGAGCGATCATGATCCGGCCAAGCAATTGCAAGTGAATGGCGTTTACCGGATCGCGGGAGCACGCGATCATAAACCGGCGGCGCCTCCCGATCACGCGAAGTTGCAGCTTCTCGTCAAGGACTTGCCCAGACCGAACGGCATTGTGTTTTCGCCCGACGAAAAGTTCCTGTACGTGAATAATTCGGAGCCTAAGAAAATCTGGATGCGATATAGTGTTGCGCCGGATGGTTCGCTGGCGAACGGTACGCTGCTGTATGATGCCACAGCTGATACCGCGCCCGGAGCGCCGGACGGCATGAAAGTGGACAAAGATGGCAACATCTACAGTGCGGGTCCCGGCGGCGTGTGGATTTTCTCGCCCGACGGGAAGCACTTGGGAACGCTTCAGATGCCCGAGAGGACCGGTAACGTGGCGTGGGGCGGCGCGGATGGCAAAACATTGTACATCACGGCCAGCACCAGCGTTTATGCCATAGAAACCGGTATCGGCGGCGTTAAGCCCTGAGTGGACGCGGCAAATGCGGTGGGGCAGGACTCCAGTACCGCCAATTGGCATGACGTGGACATCCCGCGCAGGCGGAGCGCTCATCCAATTTTGCGCCGGCTCCAATACCAATACACGGGCACGCCGGTGAGCAGGATAGTCAGGCCGATCGCACTATGCTGGGGATAGGCGGCGATGGTGCTTGCCACTATGCCCGCACACACCGCCACAAATGCCGCGGTAGTGTAAGGATGCCCCGGCGTACGGTAGATGCCGGCGCGGGGGAGTCCCGCGTCTCTGCGCCGGAATACAAACAGCGCGCTGGCCGTGAGCGCGAACGAAATGAAATCCACCGAGGTCACATAATTCAGGATCTGCTCGTACCGTCCCGAAAATGCGATTACCGTCGCAAAGACGCCCTGCAGCATGATGGCCACTACCGGCGCACCGGTGCGCGGCGAAAGCCGGCCCACGCTTTCGAAAAACAGGCCGTCGCGCGCCATCGCATAATAAACGCGCGGCGCGGTCAGAATGCCCTGGCTCAAGAAACCCAGCGTCGAGACCGCGATGCCCACGGCCAGGAATTCCGCGCCGCGCTCTCCCAGCGCTACGCGCATCACCGACGAGGCTGGTGTTTGCGAAGCCGCCAGGCCGGCCGGTCCCAGCACGCGCAGGCATACATAGTTCACCGAGAGGTACAGCGCGATGACGCCGATCACGCCCACTATCAACCCGCGCGACAGATCCCGCCGCGGATCGCGCATTTCACCCGCGACAAACGTGGATGTCTGCCAACCGCCATAAGCGAACGCCACTGGAATCATGGCGGCGCCGATCGCGCGCAGCAGATCGAAAGATACCGGCCGGTCGAGCAACGGCAGGGGATGCACTCGACCGCCGCCCAGCACGATCCCCACCACTACCAGCACCGCGATCGCGCCGGATTTCAGCAGCATCATGGCGCTTTGGACATTGCTGCCAGCGCGTACGCCAAGGCAGTTGATGGCCGTCAGCCCCAACAGCGCGGCCGCGGCGATCGGCCCATCGCCCACACCCAGGCCCGTGATCGCACGAAAGTATTTGGCGAAAGTGACGGCCACCGCCGCCATGCCGCCGGTCTGTGTCACCAGCAGCAGCACCCAGCCATAAATGAACGCCACGGCCGGATGGTACGCCTCCCGGAGATAGATATACTGGCCGCCGGAATCCGGCAGGCGCGTGGCCAGTTCCGCCCAGATGAAAGCTCCGGCCATGGCCAGCGCGCCGCCGATCAGCCAGACGCCCAGGATCAACAGCGGCGTATGCACCTGCTGCGCGACCACGTACGGGTTAATGAAGATGCCCGAGCCGACGATGCCGCCCATGACGATCATGGTGGCGTCGAAGAAGCCGAGTTGGCGGCGTAGTTGGGGAGCCGGCAAATTCCATAACGTAGCACGAGCGCGCTGCGCATCCCGCGGTGCTAAGATACTTCCAAATGAACCGGCTGATTGCGTTCCTGTTCGCCGCCGGAGCAGTCTTCGCCCAGTCCGATGCGCCGGCCCCGCCCGCGCGCGACCTCGCAGCGGAGCGGCAGCAAGTCGTCCAACTGATGAGCAAGGCGCAATGCCAGACAGCGCTTCCCCTCGTGGAGGACCTGATAGCCGCCAACCCGGATGATGCCGCGGCCGAGGGCTGGCTGGCGTACTGCTTGCTGACGCAATCCCGCAACAGCGCCTCGCCCGCCCAGGTTGAGGCGCTGCGCAAACGCGCGCGCGCAGCCGCCGAACGGGCGCGGCAGTTGGGCAGCAAGTGGCCGATGTTGAACGATATCTTCACGATTCTCGACACGCCGGCCACCGCCCAGCAGCCGTACTCAGTTAATGCGGAAGCTAACGCCAGAATGAAAGAGGGCGAGGCCGCTTTTTCTAAAGGCGATTACCCCGGCGCCTTGGCAGCTTATGCCGCCGCCCTCAAGCTCGATCCTCGTCTCTACCACGCGGCGCTATTCTCTGGCGACGTTTGCTTCCGTACCAAGGATATGGCGTGCGCCGCGGAATGGTTCGGCAAAGCGGTGGCCATCGACCCTTCGATCGAAACGGCGTATCGCTACTGGGGCGATGCCTTAATGGCGGCCGGCAAGATGATCGAAGCGCGCGATAAGTTCATCGAGGCCGTGATCGCGCAACCCGGCCAGAAACCTTGGGCCGCCCTCAGCAATTGGGCCAAGCGCAACAACTGCCAGTTATCGGCGCCCAAGATCGAGCGGCCGCCGATCAGTGACAATCCGCAGACCATGACGGTCAACCCGCAAGACCTCGCGGACAAAGATGGCACCGGCCGCGCCGCGTGGCTGAGCTACAGCATCACGCGCGCGGCCTGGCGTCAGGCGCTCTTCGCCAAAACATATCCGCTGGAGGCTCAGTACCGCCACAGCCTGGCGGAAGAGACCGCCGCTCTCACTGCCGTAGCCAGCGCCCTCGATCGCCAGTTGATTCCCCATCTCGATCCGCAATTGGCGAATCTTATCGCGCTCCAACGCGACGGCTTGCTGGAAGCATGGATATTGCTGAATGGCGGACCCGATCCCGGCATCGCGCAGGATTACGCCACTTACCGCGACGCGCATCACCTGGAACTGCGGGCGTATTTCGATAAGTACATCATTCACCCGGCGCCGCCCCCAGACCCTGCCAAATGAAGCTTGCAGCGTCACTCGGCGCCTCGAAATCGCCATTGAAGCCGGAAAACCGCCCGGTCGCCCACTCGACGCAGAACTCCTCCTGTTTGTGTGATTTAATGGAATCGATCGATGTCTGAGGGGTCCCAGAACTGGCGTAGAACCTGGCGGGCGGCGCACCTGCGCGCGCGAGAGTTGCGCATGATCGCGAAGGGCCTGCTTTCGACGGATCATCCCGTTCTGGCCCACATCATCCCGATGCGGCGGTGCAATCTCTCTTGCGCCTACTGCAACGAATACGACGATCACTCGAAGCCGGTGCCGCTTGAAACCGTGTGCCAGCGGCTCGACCTTTTGGCCGCGCTGGGCGTCACGATTGTGACCATCAGCGGCGGTGAGCCGCTGCTGCACTCGGGCCTCGACGAGATCATCGCGCATATCCGACGCAAGCACGTTATCGCGGGCATGATCACGAACGGCTATCTGCTCACCGCGGAGCGGATCCAGCGCTTGAACCGGGCGGGCCTCGACCACCTGCAGATCAGCATCGATAACGTCACACCCGACGACGTCTCGAAGAAAAGCCTCAAGGTGCTGGACAAGAAGCTGCAACTGCTGGCCGAACACGCCGATTTTCACGTCAATATTAATTCCGTGGTGGGCGGCGGCATTCGCAATCCGCAGGATGCGCTGGTAATCGGCAAGCGCGCGGTTGAGTTGGGGTTCACGTCTACCGTGGGGATCATCCACGATGGTGACGGGCAGTTGCAGCCGCTGTCGGCCCCCGAGCGCGAAGTGTACAGCGCTATGAGGGGCATGGAAAAACGCAGCTACGCGCAGATCAATTACTTCCAGGATAATATTGCACACGGTAAGGAGAATCACTGGCGCTGCCGCGCGGGCGCGCGCTATCTCTACATTTGCGAGGACGGCCTGGTGCACTACTGTTCGCAGCAGCGCGGGTATCCGGCCAAGCCGCTGGCCGAATATACCGTCGCCGACATCCGCCGTGAGTTCCTGACCGAAAAATCATGCGCGCCGCGCTGCACGGTGGCCTGCGTGCATCAGATTTCGTATATCGATTTCTGGCGCGCACCGCAGACCATCAACGCGGCCGGCGTGCCGCAGGCGGATAACGGGCTGGTGCAGATCCGATAAATTCCTCTTGCACTACCGGAAGGCCTTCCAGAACAAAAACAGCGCACCCGCCGCAAAACCCGCGGCAGCTTCATACTCCCGGTTCTTGATATACAGCGCCCACTCAAACGCGCGCCGCTCTCCCGCCGCCGTCAGCCGCGGCACCAGCATCGGCACGCGCGCAGCGTAGGCGGCGTATTCGGGAAAGATGCTGTGCAGGTGCTGCTGCTCCAACTCGATCACCGGCAGATAGATGCCCAGGAACACTACCGCGAATAGCGCGCCCAAGCCCGCGCTGCGCGCTGCGATGGCCAGGCCGGCAGCTACCAGCAGCGTTCCCAGGTAGAGAGGATTGCGCGTGTATGCATAGGGTCCGCTGGTGGCCAGCGCCTGGTTCTTAGCCAGGTTACCGGCGGCCCACGCGCGCACTACCAGGCCCGCCAGCGATAGCGGTAATCCGTAAACCAGGGAACGCGCGCCGGGATGCGAAAACCATGCGAATGCAGCCACCAGCACGAAGCCACACGGCACCCGCAGCCGGGCGACAAAATCCGCGTAGGGCTTGGGGAACCGCGCCTTCAAGCCAGACAATCCGCGGGATGATCGCGCCGCGCCATTTGCGCCAGGAGTGCCTCGAACACGGCCTCGGGTGTGATCGCGCGCATGCAGGGGTCGATCTGGTTGCGCCGTTTGTACGACGTGACTGCGCCGGGACTGCGCAGCACCGCAAAGCTGCCGCCGTACGGGCCGGTTTGCGCCGGATCGGTGGGCCCAAAAATCGCCACGCCCGATTTGCCCAGTGCGGCCGCTACGTGCAGCGGTCCGCTGTCCACACCCACTACAGCAGCGGCGCGACGGGTGGCGTCGATAAGTCCTTCGAGAGACGATAGGTGCAGCAGCGGACCCGAGACACTCTGCAAGGCCTCACCATCCGATGGCGCACCGTTTAACACCAGGGGAACGCCGGCTTCGCGGCGCAGACGCTCGCCCAGCCTCGCATAATATTCGAGCGGCCACTGTTTCGACCGCCAGCCGCTGAATGGACTAGCCAGTACAAACGCGCCCGCGGGCAATTCGCCTTCCGCACGGCCTGGCGGCAATGGAAACGCGTGCAATGCAGTGGTCGCGCCGGCAGCCGCGGCCAGTTCCAAATTCCTGTCCACCCGGTGCACCGCGCGCGCCGGCACTCTATCGGAATAGAACAGCGCCGCCAGCCGCTCCCGCACCACGGATTGATCGAATCCGTAGATCCGCTCCGTGCGCGCCGCGCAGGCTACCATCGCGGACTTGACTAACCCTTGGAAGTCCGCCGCGAAATCGAATTTCTCCTCCCGCAACTCGCGCCAGAAGCGCGCCAGGCCGGCGCCCGTGCGCCGATCCAGGATCACGATGCGGTCCACGAACGCATTCGATTGGAGCAGCGGCGCCCACCGCGGCTCCACCACCCATGTCACACGGCATCCCGGAAAACTGTGCTTGAGCGAAGCGGCGGCGGGCAGCGCGTGGATGATGTCGCCCATAGCGCCCAGCCGCACCACCAGAATACGCCGTGCTTGTGAATTTGTCGGCAACTCACCCGTAGTCTATCATCTCGTGCGGCGTGCTCCCGAGCCGTGCGAGGCGATCTCGCCGGTTCGAGCGGCGCGCGGGCTGCCCGGCCTCTAATGCAACCCTTACAGATTCCTCACACAATCCTTAGCACCGCCACGCTACGTTGTGAATTACGTCCACAGGAGCATCGAAGGATCTGATAGCGGCGATAAGAAGTCTCTATTTAGTCTTTATGCCTTCCTTATACTCTGCACGTAACCGATTTGCCATACTGGCGTCTACAGAAGACCTTACTCCCTGACTGAGATCTAATCCTGCCCCGCTGCCGGATTCAGAAGGCCCACTGTCGATACCAGTAACTTGCTCTGTGCGAGGTGCGCGAAACATATTATGACGTTTATCAACGGTAGCCGGTGCTTTCAGAAATCGATTCAGAAGTTGATGCTCGGCCTGCTCGGGCTGACCGCGGTGGCGTTACCCGGTCGCGCGTTCCAGATTGCGGCGGAATTGCCCAGCGCGGCAGCTGCCGCGACGCCGTCATATGGCGTGCTGCACGGAGTTACAAAGGGTCCGAATGGCCAAAGCCTGCTCGGTGTGCAAGTAACCGTTCAAAATGTGAACGAGCAGATCAAGCGAACCGTGGTGAGTGGCAGCGATGGAAATTTCTTGATTGCCGATCTTAAGCCGGGGCAGTACCGCCTGTCCGCGCGGGCTGAAGGGGTCGGCGCGGCTGCACCGGCGACTGTCGAGATCGCTCAAAACCAAGTCACTTATACCAGCGTTCAACTCGCTGCGGCCGAAACGCCCGCGCAACCCGCCGAGGCAACCGTACCGAATGCGCCGCTGAAGACGCGGGGTGCGCCGGCCGTGACCGAGGCGTCAGTGGTGGCTGAGTTGGCGGCGATGAAAGCGCGCATCGAGTTTCTCGAAGCAGAGTTGCAGAAGCAGAGCCGCGAGCGGACGCCCAGCGCCCCCGCTAGTGCGGCACCTCAAGCCGAAGCGCCGCGCGCGCCGTTGGTGGCCGTGGCCAAACCGGCGCTGGAGGCTGTGGCTGGCCCTGCGGCTGCGCCGCTTCCTCAGCAAGCCGCGGTTCCGCCCGCCGCCGCGCCCGCGCCGGCTGCCCCGACTATTCCGGAGGCCCTGCAGGCCAACGAATCCGCCCCAGGGGTCGACAATTTCACTCCCTTCGCGTACGGCGACTTTACCTGGCTGAATGGCAGCTCACGCAATAAAGATACCGTACTGGATACGAAATTCTTTACTCCGGAGGTCCGGTTCGATACTCACTACATGGAGGATTACAACCAGCCAATCGATCACACCATCGTAGGAGCGACCGAGTCATTCCGTTCGGGCGAAGTCCAGGTTGAGCAGATCAGCGTTGGCGGCGATTTCCACTGGCAGAATGTGCGCGGTCGTGTCTTATACATGGACGGCCTGTTTGCGACCACCACGCCGCGCAATGACGCCAGCGCCGGCGTGGGCCAGTGGGACCTGCGCGACGCCTACAAATACGTATCGGAGGCTTATGGCGGATATCACTTCAACGTGAACCATGGACTTAACGTGGACGCAGGCATATTCGTCTCCTACATCGGCCTGTTCAGTTATTACAATTTCGATAACTGGACTTACCAGCCATCGTATGTCTCTTCCAACACGCCCTGGTTCTTTAACGGCGTGCGCGTGCAGTGGTTCCCTACGAACAAGCTGAAGATCGAGCCCTGGTTCATCAACGGATGGCAATCCTACGCCAAGTATAACGGCCATCCGGGTTTGGGAGGTCAGCTTCTTTGGGAGCCGAAAGAGTGGTTTAAGCTGGTCGCGAACCAGTACGGCTTCGGACAGGATAATCTGGGACTTCCCAAGACGGAACGCATCCACACCGACGATAGCATCGAGGTCAGATACTTTAACAAGCCGGAAAGTCTGGGCCTTTCCAAGATGGCTTTCTCCCTCACGGCCGACGCGGGATGCCAATATGGCGGCGGACTGCAATGCACCGGCGCACCTAGCAAGGGCAAAGAAACGTTCATAGGATGGATGCTCTATGATCGCATGTGGTTCCACAAGGATCGGTATGGCATTACGCTGGGCGGCGGTGAGATGAGCAACTGGGGCCGCTACCTGACGCTGCTGCCGCCCATCGACGGAGCCGACGCAGTCTCTGGTACGCCTTACTTCACGGAAAATCCCGGCCAAAGAGCCCACATGTGGGATAGTACGATTACTTTCCAGTACATGCCCAGACAGTACATTACCTGGTGGGCGGAGGTTGGATATCGTCACTCGGATGTTCCGTATTTCGCTGGTCGAGGCGGGGTCACGCCTCCCGGCGGTAACAACGGCGATCCGCAATATTATACTTGCAGCACGGGCTCCACTTCAGGTACTAACAGCCTCGCTGGAGCGGAAGCTGCGTGCGGGGGCGGACTCAGCAGTGTTTGGTTCCCCGACCTGCGCCGCAGCGAAGTGAAGACCTCTGTTGGCGTGATGGTAAAGTTCTAGCGCAACTTATGCGAACGGAGTAACGAATGCGTAGTTTCGCGATGCAGCCGGCTTTCCTGATAGCAGCCGCGGTTCTCCTAATGGGAGCGGATGCGGCTTGGAAGAGCAAGCCGGCCGATAAGTGGACCGAAGAAGATGCCCGCCAGATCCTCGCCCGGTCCCCCTGGGTGAAGGTGAACAGCGCCACCATCACACGCCGTCTGACCGAGGACCAACTTAGGGAAGGCGGACAAATGGGACAACCCCGCGGCTTGGGCAACGATGGAATCGACGCGAACGTCCGGGGAGAAAAGGTGTCGCCGAATGTTTTCACGGGGCCCGGAGGCGATGACCGCAGCCCGCGTTCTCTTCCGCGGCCCATGACCTTGCAGGTGCGCTGGGAGAGCGCTCTCCCGGTTCGGCTTGCGGAGATCAAAACGCACGAAGTGGAGCCACCCACGTTGGAGGGCGACGGCTATCAAATCGCGGTTTACGGCATTCCCGAGGGCGATTTCAAAGGCGATCCCAAGGACTTGGGCAAACCTCTGAAGGGTTTGGCCGCTCTGAAGCGCGAAGGCAGAAAGGATGTGCGGCCCGTCAGCGTGGAAGTGTTCCAGCGCGAAAACGACGTGGTGGTGGTGTATCTGTTTCCTTTGTCGGCGGAAATCGGCAAGCGAGACGGGCAGATCCGTTTCGAGGCGCAAATCGGCCGGATTGTTGTTGCCCAAATTTCGACCTGAGTGAAATGGAGTTTATGGGCAAGCTGGAACTTTGAGGCCGAGACGTGTCGATCAGTTTCAAGAAAGCGGTACGGCAACTGGTGCAGGCGCGGCCGGGATGGCTCTCTGTGGCCGCCATAGCCGCTTCCACCTGGGTATCGTTTCGACTGGATCAAAGTTTTGCGTTCACCGGTTTTCTGCATCTTGTGATTGTGGTTTTGGCGGCCGTTTACGGCGGGTTCTGGCAGGCCACGTTCGTCTCCGTGGTGGCCGCTGCCTGCCTGAACTATTTTTTCGTTCCACCCATATTCAGCTTTGTCAACAGCCCGGCTAACTGGGTCGCGCTGGGTGCGTTTGAGTTTACGGCCTTGGTCATCAGCCGGCTTTCACTCAATGCCCGCCTGCAAGCTACCGAGGCCATCGCCCGGCGGCGCGAGATGGAACGGCTATACGAAACATCGCGCCGCATACTGCTGCTGGATAATCGCGGCGAGTCCGGTGACCTGATTACCTCGCTGATCCGGGAGACGTTCGACCTTACCGCGGTTCGTTTGTTCGATGCTCTATCGGGGACTACGTATCAAAGCGGTGAAATGCCGCCGGAGGCGGAACAGCAAACCCGGGATGCATATTTCCTGGCGGCGGATCACTTCGATCCGCAGACCGGCTCCTGGTACTGCGTCCTCCGGCTGGGCACGCGCGCAGTGGGCGGCCTGGCATTACACGATACGCGGATGTCACTGCTGGCGGCGACGGCGCTGGCTTCGTTAAGCGCGGTGGCGCTGGAACGCGTGCGCGCCCTGCGCAGAGAGGCGCACGCGGAGGCGGCCCGCCAAACCGAGCAATTGCGCACGGCAGTGCTCGACGCGCTGGCGCATCAATTCAAAACGCCGCTGACAGTCGCGCGCACAGCCAGCTCCGGACTGCTGGCAGTGGGTGGCTTGACCGAGTTGCAAACGGAACTGGTCACTGTAATAGACGAACAGGCCCGCACTCTGGATCACCTGGCATCGCGGCTGCTCAGCGCGGGCGTGGTGGATGCCACCGAATTCAAGCCCAGGCGCGAACCCTTGCTCTTCTCCAACCTGATACGCGCCGCTGTCGCCAGCCTCGCTCATGAGACAGACCGGCAGCGGTTTCGCGTTTCAATGCCGGCCCCGGAATTGCCGATTTTTGCCGACCGGGAGTTGATCGTGACGTCCATTGCGCAACTCATTGACAACGCCATCAAATACTCCGAACCCGGCTCAGCAATTGAGATCGCTTGCACGGCGAAGAAGACGGCCGTGGTGCTGACTGTGCGCAATAAAGGCCTGGTGATCGCCCAACATGACCGCGAACGCGTCTTTGAGCGATTCTATCGGGCGCCCGAAACGCAGCACCTGCCCGCCGGCACCGGATTGGGATTGTCCATCGTCAAGAAGATCGTCGCATCGCACCAGGGAAGCGTCTGGGCCCAAGGCGAAGCGGGTTATGGTACATCTTTTTCCATTTCTCTCCCGGCGTGTATTTCGGCGGAGGGCGCGCACATTCAATGATCATGCCTCACACAGGTGGCAGCGTTTTGGTTACCGACGACGACGCCGATCTGCGGCGAGTTCTCAGAAGGACCCTGGATGCTCTGGGCTTTGAAGTGTCCGAGTCTGGGAATGGCGAACAGGCTGTTCGGGCGACCGCGGCGCGCCCGTTCGATGCCGTCCTCATGGATGTCAATATGCCCGGCATCGGCGGAATCGAGGCCTGCAGAAAGATTCGCGAAACCGCTCCCCGATGCCAGATTCTGATGCTCACCGTCCGCGACCGGGAGGCCGACAAAATTGAGGCGCTGGATGCGGGGGCCGACGACTACATCACCAAGCCGTTCTCTATCCCGGAACTAGCCGCCCGCTTGCGATCCGCGGTCCGGCGTTCCGCTACCACGGTGCTCGACTCCAGAATGCCGATCACGATCGGGGAGATCGCCCTCGATCCCGCGCGGCGTATCGTGCGCAAATCGGGCGCCTTACTGCGTTTGACGCCCAAAGAGTTCGACTTACTACACTACTTGATGAGCCACCCAGGGATACCTGTCGCGCACTCGAAGCTTCTGCAAGCCGTCTGGGGCGAGGAGTATGGCCAGGAGCTCGAATACCTGCGGACCTTCGTGCATCAGTTGCGGAGGAAGTTGGAAGCCGATCCCTCCGCGCCTGAGTACCTGGTCACCGAGCTTCACTTTGGCTATCGCTTTCGGGAGCATGAAAACGCCGCTAACTGACAGATGGTATTACAGCCCCTCAGAGCCTTCGCCGCGCGCGCTGGCGCGGGGCTTCAGCCCCGCCTGCAGCACTGTTTCACGCCGGTCCCGGCGGGTCTGGAGACCCGCTGCAGACCTGGAGGTCTGCCCCACGGTCCGATAGACGGATTCTATGGAGTAGATCGCATTTTTGATTTAGTCCTTATGCCGTCCTGATGCGGCCTGCCCTATTCTGGATCAAATACGCCGCGTGTGGCGGATTGGGTACCTATGAAAAGTAAAGGTCTGGCAATTGGTAGCTTCTTAGTTGCTATTTCGTTAGTGCTGACATTTACCGCCTGTCACGGAGCGAAGGCCGACCAGGCAACGGGGGATCCGCCTGCGCCCAATGTCATACCCGGCGCGGACGTCAATCTATTCTCCGTCGACCATCCGGAGCAGTATCCGCTGGCGGCAGCGGCCAGGCATCCCGCCACCTCCGAGTTGGTGGTCACAGGCACGGTCACTCCCGATATCTCCCGCAACGTCCCGGTAGTCTCGCTCGCTTCCGGCCGCGTGATGTCCATTCACGCGCGGCTTGGGGACACCGTGCAAGAAAGGCCAGTTGCTGATGACGATTCGCAGCGACGATGTGTCCGGCGGATATTCGAATTACCGGATGGCCGTCGCGGACGAGGTTCTCGCCCGGACACAATACGAACGCTCGAAGGATCTTTATGAGCACGGCGCCATCGCCCTGAACGATCTGCAGGTGGCGCAGGACACCGAAGACAAGGCCAAGATCGCGGTGGATACCATGGCCGAGCACCTCCGTTTGCTGGGCAACGATCCCGACAAGCCGGTCTTCATGGTGGATATCTTCGCGCCTACTTCGGGAGTCATTACCGATCAGCAGGTGACCACCGGATCGCTGGTGCAGGCGTACAATACGCCGTACCCGTTTACCATCTCCGATCTGTCATCCACCTGGATTGTCTGCGACGTGTATGAGAATGATTTGGCCACGTGTCCGGCTCGGCGACACCGCCGATATCAGCCTGAATGCCTATCCCGATCGCGTGTTCAAGGGAAGGGTCAGCAACATCGGCGCCATTCTCGATCCCAACATCCGTACGGCCAAGGTCCGCATCGAAGTGCCGAATCCCGGAATCATGCGGCTGGGCATGTTCGTGAAGGCCACCTTCCGCGGCCAGACCACGGAGATGCACACGATCGTCCCGGCATCCGCCATCCTGCACATGCACGATCGCGATTTTGTCTTCGTTCCCGCGCCCGGCAATAAGTTTCGCCGCGTTGGAAGTGGTGAGCGGAGACCTCCTGCCGGACAACACGAGTCTGCAAGAGGTCAAGTCGGGTCTCCAGCCAGGCCAACAAGTGGTCACCAATGCCCTGGTGCTGGACCACGTGCTTGCGCAGTAAGCCAGCCGTCCGGGCCCTTGGAAAAATACAATGATTCGCGCTCTTGTAGACTTTGCGCTTAACAACAAGTTCGTGGTGCTGGCGATCGCCGTGTTGTTGCTCGGTTGGGGCGCCATCTCATTTCACAACTTGCCGGTGGAGGCGTATCCCGACATCGCCGACAACTACGTGACGGTGATCACTCAATGGGCGGGGCGTTCCGCGGAAGAGGTGGAACAGCAGGTCACCATTCCCATCGAAATTCAAATGGCCGGAATGCCGCACATGACCTTTCTGCGCTCCGAATCGATTTTCGGCCTGTCGTTCGTGATCATGATCTTCGACGACAGCTCCGTCAACGATTGGAACCGGCAGAAGGTGCTGGAAAGGCTCACGCAGGTCAATCTCCCGCATGGACAAAACCTGCAGCCTCAAATCGGCACGGACTGGAGCACCACGGGCCAGATCTATTGGTACACGCTGCGAAGCACAAATCCCCGCTATGACCTGATGGAATTGCGGTCCATCGAAGACTGGGTGCTGCTCAAGCAGTTCAAATCCGTTCCCAATGTGGTGGACGTTTCCGATTTCGGCGGCACGGTGCGCGAGTATCAGGTGCGCGTCGATCCGAACAAGCTGGTCTCGTACGGACTGAGCATCGGCCAGGTGGAGCAGCAACTCGCCAATAACAACATCAATGCCGGCGGCAGCTTCGTAGAAGAGGGCATGCAGCAGATGAACGTCCGCGCGCTCGGGCTCTTCAGCGGCGTGCGCGACATCGAGCAGACAGTCCTGAAGACCCAGACCGGAACCGCCCTGCGGGTGAAGGACATCGCGGAAGTGACCCAGGGCCCCAAAATCCGGTTGGGCCACATGGCGCAGAGCCAACCACATGGAGGACGGGCGCATCATCGACGAGCCCGATGTCATCCAGGGCGGAGTGCTGATGCGCAAAGGCGCGGAAGAGGAGCCCACGCTGGAAGCCATTCACAAGAAGGTCGACGAGCTCAACAACGGCATCCTGCCTCCCGGCGTGAAAGTCGTTCCCATGCTGGATCGCAGCGACCTGCTGCATTTCACCTTGCACACCGTGATGCACAACCTGACCGAAGGCATGATTCTGGTCAGCGTCATCCTCTTCCTGTTTCTTCTCAATGCGCGTGCCGCTCTCATCGTCGCGCTCACCATTCCGTTCTCTCTGCTGTTTGCCTCGATCTGGCTGGATTTGAGCCACATTCCGGCGAACCTGCTCTCGCTGGGCGCGCTGGATTTCGGAATGGTGGTGGATGGCGCGGTGGTGATGGTGGAGAACATCATCCGGCATCTGAGCCAGGACAGCCGCCAAACCGCCGTGGGCACTCCGAAAACCACGGCGGAGATGATCCGCGAAGCTTGCCATGAGGTGCAACGGCCGGTGTTCTACGCCATCGCCATCATCATCACCGCCTATCTGCCGATCTTCACGCTGCAACGCGTGGAGGGCCGGTTATTCCGGCCCATGGCCTGGACGGTGGCCTTCGCTCTTCTCGGCGCCATGACGTTTTCGATTCTCATCGCGCCCGTGCTGGCCGCCACATTTTTCCGCAAGGGAGTCCGGGAGCGGCGCAACCTGGTCATGGATTTTCTGACGGAGCAGTACCGCCGGCGGCTGCGCTGGGCCGTTCAGCATCGTTGGGTGGTGGCCATGCGTGGCCATTGCCGCCCTGGCTGGAACCATCTATCTGGGCTTCGGCGGCGTCATTGGCGCGGAGTTCCTGCCGCACCTGGATGAAGGCGCGATCTGGGCGCGCGGCACTCTGGCGAATAGCACCAGTCTTTCGGAGGGCGAAAAATTCACCACCAACGAGCGCTATGTTTTCGCCTCTTTCCCGGAAGTGAGCAAGGTCGTGTCGCAGGTCGGCCGGCCCGACGACGGAACCGACACCGGCGGATTCGGCAACACCGAGTACTTCGTCGACTTGAAGCCGCACGACCAATGGCGCCCGGTATTTCACAAGAACAAAGAGGAACTGATCGCCGCCATGAACCGCGCGGTCAGAAAGGTATCCCGGGCGCGATCTGGAACTTCTCCCAGCCCATCGAAGACAACGTCGGAGAAACCATGACGGGCACCAAAGGTTCGCTGGCGCTCAAGATTTTCGGAGATGACTTGAAGGTTCTCGAGCAGAAGGGCGAAGAAGTTACTACCGTCATGTCCGGCATCCCGGGCATGCATGACGTCAAGCTGCTGCGCGATTTCGGCCAGCCGAATCTGGACTTAACCATCGACCGCCGCCAGGCGGCCCGTTTTGGAATCAACGTGGCGGACATACAGGACGCCGTCCAGACGGCCGTGGGCGGCAACGCCGTGAGCCAGGTGCTGATCGGCGAGCAGCGCTACGACGTGGTGGTGCGCTACCAGGCGCCCTATCGCAATACCGCAGAGGCCATCGAGAATGTTCGCCTGCTTTCTCCTACCGGAGAGCGCGTGTCTCTGGCGCAGTTGACGCAAAGTCGAGGTCAAGGATGGCGCGTACGACATCTACCGGGAAGGCAACACCCGCTATGTGGCGGTGACCTTCAACGTGCGAGGCCGGGATCTGGGGACCACGGTCGAAGATGCGATCAAACAGATCGGTGCAAAAGTGAAGATGCCGCCGGGCTATACCATCGGCTGGTCGGGCGAATACGAGAGCGAAAAGCGGGCTGAAGCGCGGCTGGCAGTCATCGTCCCGCTGACGATTCTCGTAATCTTCATCATTCTCTACACCATGTTCCGATCGTTCAAGTGGGCGCATGCTCATTCTGCTGAACGTCGGTCTGGCCCGCGTCGGCGGCTTCCTGGCGCTGGTGGTTACCGGAACTTATCTCAGCGTGTCCTCGGGCGTTGGCATGTTGGCGCTCTTTGGCGTATCGGTGCAAACCGGCGTCATCATGCTCGAATACATCAACCAACTCCGTGCGCGCGGCCACTCGATCGTGGATGCCGCGGTCGAAGGCGCGGTCCTGCGGCTGCGTCCCATCATGATGACCATGCTGGTGGCGACACTGGGACTGCTGCCCGCCGCGCTTTCGCATGACATTGGATCGGACTCGCAGCGGCCCTTCGCGATCGTCATCGTGGGCGGCCTGATTTCCGACCTGCTGTTGAGCATCGTCCTGTTGCCCACGTTTTATGTCTGGATCGCGGGGGATAAGGATGTGCTACCGAAACCGGAGGCTTCCTTTGAACACTAACAGGTTGCGGAAAAAGGCGGAGAACCGTACCCACCTGTCAGCAGCAAGTTACCGAGCCGCGACTTACCGAGCCGCGACCGTGAGGGAGCGTTCCCACGGAGGCGATTTGCCGCAGCCTCCTGGAACCGGAGCTTGGGTAGTTTGTGCCGTCCTCGCTTCGCTGTGCTGTGTGGGTCCGGCGTTCGGCCAGGCGGCTCCCGGACCGGTCAAAATCACGCTCGACGAGGCCATCCGGCTGGCGCTGGCGCATAATCATAACCTGCTGGCCGCGCGGACCAATATCCAGCAGAACCAGGCCGCGGAAATCACCGCCAACCTGCGCCCCAACCCGACGTTCTTCACGGATTGGGAATATCTGCCGCTGTTCTCCCACCCCCAAGGCGAGTCTATTCCTGCGTACCTCCAGGCCTCCACCGAGGGCGACATGGGGTTGAGCTACCTCATTGAACGCGGCCATAAGCGGGCGCGCCGGCTGGAAGCAGCCAAGGCGGCCACCGCTGTGACGCGCGCGCAGGTAACGGATAACGAGCGCGGTGTCGCCTTTCAGGTTGGTTCTCTCTTCGTCAATGCTCAGCTTGCGCAGTCGACTCTCGAACTCGCCCAGACAGATGTGAAGAGCTTTCAGAAAACCGTCGACATCAGCGAAATTCAGTACAAACATGGTGGCATCAGCGAGAACGATTACCTGAAGATCAAGATCCAGTTGGTGCAATTTCAGACTGACGTCGAGCAGGCGCTGCTGAACAAGGTTCAGGCGCTCTCGGACCTCCGCCAACAATTGGGTTATGAATCGGTGCCCGCCGATTACGACGTGGTGGGTGAATTCGAATATAAGCCGCTGGCGGTCACCATCGACGAGCTGCAAGCCAAAGCCCTGCAGAACCGGCCCGACCTGCGCGCGGCGGTGTTGGGCGTTACCGCCGCCAACAGCCAGTATTCGCTGGCGAAGGCGAACGGCAAGCAGGACCCCACAATTTCCGGCAACTACTCGCACGCCAATGGCATCAGCGGCGTTACCTGGTCGTTCAGCATTCCGCTCGCGATCTTCGACCGGAATCAGGGCAATATCGCGCAGACGCGCATCGCCATCCGGCAGGCCGAGGAGCAGCAAAAAGCGGCCGGCGGCCAGGTACTGACAGACGTAAAGGACGCTTACGAAGGAATGCAGGAGAGCGCGCGCGTGGCGCAGCTCTATAAGTCCACTTATCTCGACGTCGCTCAAAAGAGCCGCGACATCAGCGAATACGCTTACCGCCGCGGCGCCGCCGCCCTGCTCGATTTTCTCGACGCCGAGCGCAGCTATCGCGCCACGCAACTCGCGTACCGTCAAGCGGTGGCGGCTTACTTGACTGCCCTGGAGCAGCTTCGCCAGGCAGTGGGAACCCGGGACCTGCACTGATAAAACGATGAAAAAGGCAGAAGTCCGCGCCAACGTCGAAGACATCGGCATCATTCCAGGCATTCGCGTGGCGCGCGGATATATGGAAATCGTGAAAGCCGCCCGCGCGTAAAAGGAGGGCGGGTGACCGCAATGACCAACAGACTAGTGATACTTTTCGGTCTCGGCGTACTCGGAACGACATGTCCGCTGCCAGCCGCGGAGGGAGTCTACGAGAAAGGACCCAAGCAGTCGTTTGAAGTAACTAACACGGAGCGGGTGCCTTTCGCGCCGGGCGGCACCATTCGTCTAAATAGCTCCTACGGCTACTTGATTGTGGAAGGCTGGGATGAACCAGAGGTTGAAATCACCATCATCAAGTCGACCGATAGCTTCTACCAACCCAGCCAGCAGCAGCGTGCGGAACAACCCTTCGGGCAGGTGCGCGTGGCGGCAGAACGGCGCTCCGATAAAGAGCTGGTGATTTCGACGGTTATTGAGGGACGCCACCGCCTCCTACCGCTAGTCCAGAAAGCGGAGCTCGGCGTCACCGTCGAGTACCGGCTTCATGTGCCGCGCGACTCGCGACTGATCGTCCACCACGACAACGGCTATGTATGGGTAAGCGATATCACCGGGGACCTTGATGTGCGCAGCCACACCGGAGACATGATCGTGATCCTGTCGGAAACAGGTCCATATTCGATTGACGCCAGAACCAGGCTGGGCAGTGTTTCATCGGATCTTACAGGCAAGAGCCGGAGCCGTCTTAGCCAATTCGTGGTGGGTTCGCACTTCGATTCTGTAAGTCAGACACCCAAGCGGCGGATCTACCTCCGTATGGGGCGAGGGAGCATCGAAATCAAACAAGACCTGCCGCTCAGGGCGCCGAAAAGCACTGAAGCCGGCCAGTGAGGCAGGCACTCTGCCTGCGGCGGCCAGGCCGGCCAGCCTCTTGCAGTATCGTCTACATTGCAAGTAGCTTCTCAAACGGGGTAGCATGGTGGGGATGCGGCGCATTCCGGCCATACTGCTCCTGTATACCTTCAGCTTCTCGCTGATCGCGCCCGCGCTGTTTGTAGACGCCGAATCGAATCTGCCCGCCTGCTGCCGCCGTGATGGCAAACATCACTGCGGCATGATGGCACAGGACACGGCGGATTCGCCATCGTCCGGCCTGGCGGCAGATGCGCCGCGGATGAAGTGCCCGTTATTCCCGGTGGGCGGCGCAGTGGTTCCGGAAACCGCACCGGCCTTGCTGACGTCGGTCCAGACCACCGGCTTCACTCTCGTCAGCCAAATCGCGGATCCGGCTCGGGCCGATGCCGGCCACACCATTTCGTTCCACCGTTCCCATCAAAAGCGCGGGCCTCCCAGTCTCCTTTCCTAGCATCGCAAGACGGGTTTTCCACCGTCGCCTTTCAGTCAGCTCACTGTAAGTGCGTTCACTCCAGGAGGGAGAAGAATTGAAACTTATAAGTCTTGCATCGTGTCTGGCAGTCTTTCTAACATCTGCTTTTCCTCTCCACGCGACAATCTTCGGAAGAATACGAGGAGTCGTGCACGACCCGCAGCATCGCCCGGTCACCGGCGCTTCTGTCAAGCTACAGGCTGCCGCCTCGGATTGGTCTCAAGTCGCCTCCGCAAACGATAACGGGGAATTTTCGTTCAACAACGTGCCGGTTGGCGACTACAAAATTACCGTAACACAATCTAAGTTCGAGACCGCGGAGCAGACCGTCACGGTGGCGTCGGGATCGTCGCCTGTTCTGCACTTTCAACTGGCGATCGCAGCCCTGACTCAAACGACAGTAGTTTCCGGACGTGCCGAAGCAGTCAATGTGGATTCGGTAACACCTACTACTCTGGTCGATCGAGAGGACATCGCCCAAACTCCAGGCGCGGACCGCACCAACAGCATGGCCATGATCACCGACTATACGCCTGGCGCTTATGTAACCCACGACATGCTGCACATGCGCGGCGGGCATCAGGTCGATTGGCTGATTGACGGCGTACCTATACCCAATACCAATATCGCCACCAATCTGGGCCCGCAGATCGATCCGAAGGATATTGATTATCTCGAAGTCCAGCGCGGCAGCTACGATGCGGAATACGGTGACCGCACGTATGGAATCTTCAATATCGTACCCCGCTCCGGCTTCGAAGGCGACAATCAGGCGGAACTGGTCGCCTCTTTCGGCAATTGGTATCAAACCAACGATCAACTCAATTTCAGCGGGCACACTCAGCGCTTCGCGTATTACGCAAGTGTAAGTGCAGATCGCAGTAACTACGGCTTACAGGCGCCCATCGGGCAGGTGGTGCACGACGCGGATAATGGTTATGGAGGATTTGCGTCTCTTATATTCAATCCTGGTTCGCACGACCAATTCCGGCTGGTCGCCGCGTTGCGCCAGGATTATTATCAGATCCCCATCGATCCGAATCCTAATTCAGCCGGAAATCAGGTTTATCCCAGTTACGGCCTGCGCGATAGCGAACGTGAGCCCGATGGTTACGTCACCTTCTCCTGGGACCACACATTTAATCCAAACCTGTTGCTGACTGTTTCACCCTTCTATCATTACAACCAGGCCAGCTACGACAGCGCGCCGAACGATGTGCCTGTGATCTCGACCGTGGACCAGCCCGCCAACTATGCCGGTTTGCAATCGACACTGAGCGCAACCTTGGGAAAGAACAGCGTGGAAGTGGGCGTGTACGGATTCGCCCAGCACCAGCGCAGCTTCTTCAATAATGTTTTCACCGATTGCGGAACGAACTGCCAGAACTTCGGCCCGTCTTCTGCCGCGTTAACTGGCGGCCTGGCCGAAGAGTTCATCAGCGACCGGTTTAAGCCGACCTCCTGGTTGACGTTGATCGCCGGCCTCCGCGAATCGCACTTCACCACCCCTGGAACCGGAACTGAGCCCGGAGTCGTCGAGAACGCGACAGACCCGCGCTTTGGCGTGGCTATCAGGGTTCCACGCCTGAACTGGGTTTTCCATGGTTTCTACGGCCACTTTTATCAAGCGCCTCCACTGTTGACTGCTACCGGTCCATTGCTCGATTTAGCCACCAGCCAGACTCTGACGTTCGCTCCCCTGAAGGGAGAGCGCGATGAGGAATACCAATTCGGCGTCTCGATTCCCTTTCGCGGCTGGGTACTCGAGGAAGACACTTTCCAAACACGCGCGCATAATTGGCTGGACCACAACAATATCGGGGAATCGAATATATTCTGGCCGATCACCTGGACGGCCGCCCTGATTCAAGGTTGGGAAACCACGCTGCGTTCCCCACGCCTCTGGCGCCGCGCGCAAGTTCACCTGGCCTACTCCAATCAGATTGCGCAGGCCACCGCACCCATCACCGGAGGCGTGGTTTGTCCAGTTCCGGTGACGGCGTCGTGCCCCCTCGCCATCCCGCCGGGGTATTCGCCGGTAGACCACGATCAGCGCAACACCTTGAACCTCGGTGCTAATGCAAGCCTTCCCTGGCGGATATTCGCTTCCACGAATGTGTACTACGGTTCGGGGTTCACGAACGGGCTTCCGGACGCGCACTATCCGGGGAGTTACCTGCCGCAGCACACTACCTTCGACATGGCTTTGGGAAAAAGCTTTGGCGAGAAAGAAAAGTACAGAGTTTCATTGACCGCCACGAATGTGACGAATCGTCGCGTACTGCTCGATAACAGTCTGACCTTTGGCGGATTCCACTTTAACGATCCACGGCAGATCTATGTCGAATTCCGTTGGAGATTTCACTACTGAAGGGGAGTCGAGTTACTCGCGTAGTTCGGCGGGATTCCGCCAGCCGGATCAGCAACGTGGGGCAGGACTCCAGTCCTGCGGCGGGTCTCCAGACCCGCCAGGCAGCGCGACCTGGTCATGTGGCGCCCGCCCCGCTATCACTAGAACCCGGCAACCTCCGCCAGTGCCAGCGCGCCATAAAGGACGCTGTCGTCGCCCAGCGCCGCGGGGACCACATCGATGCGCGCGCCGGACCAGTCCGTGATTTGCCGGCGCAGTTCGCGGCGCAACGGCTCGAACAACCGGTCGCCGGCTTTGCTGATCCCGCCGCCGATCACAATGCGCGCCGGGTTCAACAACATGATGCAGGCCTTCAGCCCGAGCGCCAGATCCACCACGTAGCGCTCCACAAAAGCGGGATCGCGCAGCAACTCCTCCGCCGTTTTTCCGTAATCGCGCGCCAGCCACAAGCCGCTGCACATGCGCTCGAAACAGCCGTGCCAGCCGCACAGGCACGCCGGACCAGCGGGCCGGATGGTCAAGTGCCCGATCTCCCCGCCATAGGAATCCGCGCCCCGCCAGATGCGCCCGTCGTCGTAAATGCCGCCGCCGATGCCCGTCGAAAGCGTCATGTAGAACAGCGGTGAGTGGCCGCGTCCTGCGCCGAAGCGCGCCTCGCCCAGCGCGCCGGTGTTGGCGTCGTTGTCCATAATGGCAGGAATCCCGAGCAGATCGTGCACCCAATCGGTGAGGTGGAAATCGCGCCATCCGCCCACGTGTGTGGAAAGCGCCACCCGCTGCTCCTTGAAAATCACCGGCCCGCCGAAGCCGATGCCGCAGCGTGCGGCGGGCATCTCCCGCTGCCACCCGGACGCGATCGCCGCGATCTGCTCAAGCATCCAGTCGCGGCCGCCCTCCGCATCGGTGCGGTGCGACTCGCGGCACACCATCTGCTCGCCCTCGAATGCCGCAATGGAGAATTTGGTGCCGCCGACGTCAATCGCCAGAGTGCGCATCGCGGGCATCGCTTTGGCCGGCCGCGGCTGCCAGCACCTGTTCCGGCGTAGCCGTGCCGGTTCCTTTCTGCATGATCGTGATGGACGCCACCAGATTGCCGAAACGGGCAGCCGCCGCGGCCGATCCCGTCACATGCAGCGCTAAGGACGCGCCCGCCGTGAAGCTGTCTCCCGCGCCGCAGATATCCACCGGGTCCAGAATAGGCCGCGCGCGCACAGTGCTCTCGCCCGATTCCTCGACGATGTGGACGCCCCCGGCGCCTTCGGTAACGAACATCAGCGGAGCATGCGTGTGACCGAGCAGGGCGGGAAGGTCCACTCGCCCGAATAGTTCGCGGCAGGCGCGCTCGGCCTCCTGCCGGTTGGGTTTGATGATGACGTTGCGGAACAGGTGAATGCGCGCCCGCGAATCGGCGAAGAAGATGCGCTCCGGATATTGTGGCGCCAATTCGGCCACCAGCGCGCGCACGGCGGGAGTCACTACGCCGCCCTGGCTGGTCTCGGCCTGATCGGCAATCAGTATGACATCGTACGACTCAACGGCCAGTTGCAGACTGTCCAGGATCTGCCGCTCCACGGCCTGCGGCAGCGGCGCGGTGTTGATGAAGTCCAGCCGGGGCTGATCTTCCATGCCGGTCTGCGCGTTGATTACCTTCGTGTAGGTGAAGGTCTGCATCGCCGGTGTGCGCACGCACAGTTCCAGAGAAATGCCGCGCACGGCCAGCGCATGCGAAAGCTCCAGGCCGAACCCGTCCTGCCCCAGCGCCCCCATCACCGCCACCGTCCCCACGCCCAATGCCGCGAGATTGTTGGCCACCGTTCCGCCCGCGCCCGGAGTCACCTCCGTACGCACTACACCGATGCGCGGAATGCCGGTTTCACGCGAAGGTTCCGCTGCGGCAGGATCATAACTGCACCAGCGGTCGAGGCAAATATCGCCCACCACCAGCGCGGATAGCTTTGGGAATTCGGCAAGGATTTGCGCGGTGGTCATCCTGATTCCAAAATAGCGCGCCGGAGCGCCGGAAAGGTGGCCCGATGATCACCGCGGAAATAGTAGCTGGCGCCGCCATCGGCCACCGTGCGTACGAGCAGGGTCTTGTGCGGGCGGAAATAGTAACCCGGATCGGTCTTGGGAAGCTCGTGGTGAATATCGCCTTCAATCGGCGCGATATCGAAAACGGCAGTGGCGAAGTTGCGTATGCTGCGCCCCTCCTGGTGCGCCACGTTGCGCGCCATGGCCAGCGCTTTCAAATAAACTTCAGGCGCCATAATGGCCGAGCCGAAGCTCAACACCATGCCGCCCTCCAGGCGCTCGATGGTGCGCACGAAGATCAGGAAATCGCGATAGCTGGCGGCGCCGGTCGCCGCGCCGTCGCAATTCGGGTGTTCGTGCAGAATGTCGTAGCCGATACCCACGTGCACCGTGACCGGTACGTCGCACCTCCAGGCGGCTGCCAGCACGCTCAAATCGCCATGCGGATAATCGCTTTCCGCAATGCGCCGGCCGGCATTTTCGCCCAGCCCCAGGCCGGCAGCGGCGGCTTCGCGCACCCATTCGTTTAACTCGCCGGTCTCGCGCCACAAGCCGAATTCGCCACTGCGGATGTAGCGCGCCACGCTTTCCGTAGTCGCGCCGATGCGCGCCAGTTCGTAATCGTGGATCATACCGGCGCCGTTCATGGCGATGTGATCGAGCAAGCCGCGCTCCACCAGGTCGATGATCTGGCGGTTCACGCCTGCGCGGAGCACGTGCGCACCCATCATCAGGATGCGGGCGGCACCGCGCTCGCGGGCGGCCACTACACGCGCGGATACTTCCGGCAGCTGGGGATGCTCGTAAGGCGCGGCGATTTCGTCTAACTCCAGCCAGTGCGCGGCGTCCAAGTCGCTGGCCCGCTCGGCCAGTGGTTTCACCAGCAGGCGCGTGCGGTCGAAGAGCGGGTATTTACTGGCCATTGGGAAACAGTGCGGCAAGCAGTTCGCCGCGGCACAGAAAGTTTGGAATGATGAAATCGGCGCCAACGCCCGCCAGTCGCGCGCGCTTCCATTCGTCCACCGTGCGGCACTCGGGTTCCGCCGTGGCCACGCCCACCGCCACGCCGCCCACTTCCTTGATGTTTTCGATCTCGACATAACCATCGCCGAAACCGAGAAACTCCGAGCCTTGGAATTGGGAAGCGGCAATCAACCGCTCGATCAGGATCTTCTTTGAGAAGCTGCGGTAGTCATCCAGAGCGCCATAGACACGCCCTTCGAAATAACGCGCGACATCGAGCAGTTCAGCCTCTTCACGCATGTACGGCTGGTCGGTGCCGCTTGCCAGATAGAGTTCCAGGCCGCGCTCGCGCAAGCTTTGGACGAAGGCGCGCGCGCCGGGCACCAGGTATTTGTCCGGCGAAACCTGACGTTGGCGCAGCTCTTCCAGACGATGGCCAATGCGCGCATCGAGGCGATCCAGGTACATCTTCTTGTATTCAAGCGGCTCGCGGGGCCCGCCGCCGCGCTTCGAGATCTCCTCGCAGAAAGCGATCATCTGGTACATCGTCTGCTTGCCTGTCAGACGCCAGATAAAATCTTCCACCGCCGTACGCAACTCTGTCTCTGACTCGCCGGTGCGCAGATCGAGCAGAATTTCCACCATCATGGGCACCATCACATCCATCCAGCCGGAGCGAATGAGCGAAAGTGTCCCATCGAAATCGAACAGGCAGACGCGCGCGTGGCTGGCCGAAGCACCTGACCGGAGCCGTTCGATCATGCTGTCTAAGCTACCAGCTTTCATGGAGGCCGGGCTTTAGCCGGCGCGGGGCTTTAGCCCCGCTACTTCCTGCCATAGACCGTAGTACCAGGATTGTAATTCCGCCAATCGAACCAGTAATCCTTAAGCATGTCCACCGGCGTCAAACAGAGCCCCTGGGCCCTTCCGCTAACCGCGCAGCCGCGGAAGTTCCACTCGCTGCCGGTGGCCGCATCCATCAGCATCCCGTCCGGCTTGAGGTAGAAATCAGGAGCCGCGGCGATACCCGGGATGCGGTCGCGAAACGCC
Organism: Bryobacterales bacterium; assembly: GCA_963818855.1. Classification (GTDB taxonomy): domain Bacteria; phylum Acidobacteriota; class Terriglobia; order Bryobacterales; family Bryobacteraceae; genus Bog-159. The sequence goes on from CAWFUH010000007.1 coordinate 295,518, forward strand.
CGTACGGATTCCCCATCCCCCCCGACGGCCAGCAGCACCGGCTCCGCGCCCACATGATCCTGCAACAGTTTTTCCCGAATCACCTGATCGTACAGAAACGCCCGGCTGGCGCCGCCCAACTGAATTCCCAGAATCAAATCGCGGCCCTTCATACCATGCTCGGGGAAGGCGATCACCGGGCGCGCGCGCGCCATTCGGATGTCCCAATCCTTCTTCGCGTATCCGGCGCGGTAGGGGGCGAAGTCTTCCAGAACCGTGCCGCCAGGCTCTTCGGATCGCCACGTGCCAAAATTCAACTCATCCGAATGCACCAGCGTCAACTGATACCCGCGCAACGGACCGGACACCGCCTTGCCGCTAATCTGCTGCCAGTAAGTACCGGTCTGGTCGTCACGCATCAGAAAGTTCTGGTTATTGATGCCGGCTAAGTGAAAAGTCAGCCGCAGGCCCGCTATATCCCTGGTCCACACCAGACCGGTGTGACAGAGCGTTCAATAAGTGGCTACAATCGCGACTTTGTCCAATACGTCGTTAATTACGTGATGGTAGGAGATGTTGCGGATCGGGTACGCCCGCGCAGCACCGTGAATCTTCACGGCGATCACCTTCTCGTCGTGATCCAGCTTCATCCGCGAGGCCGCCGCGAACACCGGATGATCGTCGGGATGAAACATCAACTCGTAGATATTCACGCGTGCCAGCGCCGCCAGCACGCACACCAGCGCCGTCCCCAGCGTGGCAAGTGTCCGCCGCCACCGACTGTGTTGCGCGCGCCAGTAGACCACTAGGCCGGCCACAGCGGCAAGCGCACCGAGTAAAGTAGCGGCGGGGCGAAATCGCATTACCACCAGCGCGATCGCCAATTCGCGCACACCCTGCGTCCGGAAGGGCCAGACCACGTAGAGGGGATATATCACGCAAAACAGGCACAGCGCCAAACAAGCAAGAAATACTGCCAGAAAGATGCGGCGGTTCCGTTTCATACACCCCTCAGAAAAGGTACTTTAGCGCCAATTGAAACAGGCGCGGCGGATTCGCCTGCAGAATCTGGCCGAACGCCGGCGATTCCAGATCGTTCTCGGGCAAATCGAAGTTAGCGTGATTGAGCGAGTTGAAACACTCCGCGCGGAACTGTATACGGGTACCCTCAGTTACCCGGAAGTCCTTGAATAGCGATAAGTCGACGCTCGCGAGGCCCGGTCCACGCACCACGTTGCGCCCTTCGTTGCCAAACTGTCCGGCTTGCGTGACCGGATTCAGTTGCAGGAACGGCGACCGGCTTACCCACTCGTTGGCAGTATGGGGCTGCCCCACGTTTGGATTGGAAATCAGATCGGGACGGCTGGAATAGAAACCGCTGATTTCGGGCGCGCTGCCCTCGAGCGAAACGTTGGCGCTGTCATACACCGTGAACGGCGTTCCGGACGAGATACTGGTAATCGTATTCAACTGCCAGCCGTTCAACAGGAACGCGGCGGCATGCGAGGCGCCGCGCCACACCGGCAAGCGGTAGGTTCCGCTCAAGAGGAAGCGATTCCGGGCGTCGAACAGTGACGGCCCATGTTCGGCCGCCAGGTCGAACGGGTTCTGCGCTAAGTCATTTTCTCCTGCGACTAAGGTGGGCGCCGATCCGGATACGTTCAGCGAAGAGATATAATCCAGGCTTTTCGAGAACCAATAAGAGGCCAGAAAGCTCAAGTTACGCGTCAACTGCCGCGAAAAAGCCACCTGCAACGCGTGGTAAGTCGAACTGGAATCGTCCGCGATCAGCCCGACTGAGCCGTAGGCGCAAACGCCCGCCGAGTTACAATCCGCGTACTCGCGGCGTTGTTCCGTGTTCTCAGCCGTAGCGCCGGGCCCGTAAATGGATGGATTGGCCTCGATGAAGCGCGGTAAGTGCGTGCCTTTGTTGCCCACGTAACGCACGTCGAGCAGATAGTCCTTGGCGATGACCCGCTCGATAGATAAGTTCCAGTTCTGGGAGTAGGGCGGCAGCATGCCCGATTGAATGGTGAGGATGGTGGCCGGTTGCACGAACTGCTGCGTGGCGAAAGGAGGAGCCTGGCCGCCGTAAGGGTTCGCAAGATTGAACCCGGGTCCGGCCATCTGATACGCCTCGGTCCACGGCAGGGCGCTTACGGGAGCCTGCAGCGGACCACCCACGCCGTTGGTGAAACCATCGTAGAAGATGCCGTAGGCGGCGCGGACGGTCATTTTGCTGTCCCCCAGGGGATCCCAGGCCAGGCCCACGCGCGGCATGAACTCGTGGTAATCGATGGCCGCGATTCCGGCCGGGACGCCTTTGTCACCAGGGAAAAGCAGTCCGGGCGGCGCATCGGGCATGACGGTGGATTGCTCACCGGGCGCCCATGCGTTCATCCGGTTGCGAATATCCACGTACGGTGTGTTGATCTCGTAGCGCAAGCCGTAGCTTAAAGTCAGGTGGGGGGTCAGGCGGAACTCATCTTGTGCGTATCCGGCTGTGATCCATTTGTGCAAGCTGCGATTGAAATCGCCGCCGCCCTGGAAAAACTGCACCGATTGTCCCAGCAGAAGGCTGGCAAACGAATCACTGGCCGGGAACGGGGCAAACACAAAGAACCCGTTAGTGGCAATTCCCAGCAGAAGGTTAATCTGCTGGTGATCCAATTCCGCGCCGAGCTTCAGATTGTGGCGGCCGCGCGTCATGGCGATGGAGTAAGACCCCTGATAGTCGGTCTGGTACGTATTCTGTGGGCCGGTGATCGGATTGCCCACATCGCCATACCCGCTTACAATCAGAAAGGGCATGCCGGCATTCGTTCCAAGAGTAGGTGGATAAGTGAACCCCACACTGCTGCCGGGAGTATGATTCTGGGCATCCTCATAAATGAAGACATTGCGAAAGAAAGCCACCCTGACGGTTTGGACAGTATTCGGCGAGATCAGATGCACGTGTGAGACGGTGAAGGAGTTGGTGTTGATGGCATCGGTTACCGGAAACCCGGGAACATTAGAGCCGTTAATAGGCAGCGGATCGAGGGTATTGGCGCCCGAACCCGCGTAGCGCGCAAAAAGTTGATCGTTATTGCCGAAATAATGATCGTACCGGAAGCCGCCTTGCGTATAGTTATTGGTCTCCATCTGCGTGGTCGTGAAAAGGTTGCCGCCGGCGTTCGGCAGGGGGTAGAGATTACCGGCCGCCAGGCCGACGGGACTGAGCATGTTTTGGGGGATCTGATTGCCGGGGAATGGCTGGCCGGTGAACTCGTTGATCAACGGCGCCTGCAAACCCGTGCTGGGGTCGATTAAGCCGGAGAAGTTACCGGTGCGCTCGGCGGCGGTAGGCACGATGGCGGCTTGCGATTCGCCCTGGTTATCGCGCTCGCCCTCGAAGTAGACGAAGAAAAAGTCCTTATCGTGGCGCAAGGGGCCGCCGAAGGTTGCGCCGAACTGGTTCTGGTGTAGCGGCTGCGTGGATGGAGAAAAGAAGTTACGGGCGTCCAGGTCTGTGTTTCGTAGAAAGTCGTACACATCGCCATGGAAGCTGTTCGTGCCGGACTTAGTAACTACCGAAGCCGTCGAACCCATCGTCTGCCCGTACTCCGCGGGGGCGTCCAGTGACAGGATACGAAACTGGCTGATGGCGTCGACGGGCGTGCGTAAGGCGTATCCGCCATTTACGCTGTCTACATTAGTCACGCCATCTAAGAGATAGTTGTTGGATTCCGGCCGCTGTCCGTTGACGGCGAAGGCCTGTCCACTGCGCAGGATGCCGCCCGCTTCGGACAAGCCCGCGGTCATGGGCGCGACCCCGGGCTGCAACAGGCCGAGCTGCATCAGGTCGCGGCCGTTCAATGGCAAATCGTTCGCTTCCTGTTCCGAGACCACGTTGCCCAAGGCCGTGCTGGTGTCCACGGTCACGGGGCGGGCCTGCACTTCGACTTCGCTGCGGCTGCTGGCGATTTGCAGTTCGACCGGGTAGTTCACCACGCGCCCTACATCGATCCGGATGGGTGACACCGAGAAAGGCGCAAAGTTGGTGGCGGCCACGCTTAACGTATAATCGCCCACCGGCAGGTTCGAGAAGCGAAAGCTCCCCTGGCGCGACGAGACCACTGTCTCGGTTAGTCCAGTGCGCACGTTCTGCGCGGTCACCTGCGCGCCGCCCACCACCGCGGATGACGGATCGGCAACTTGACCTTCCAGTATGCCGATCGGATCCTGCGCTCGCAGAACGGCACACAGGCACACGGCGAGTAACATCAAACTACGCATAGGCTGGCAAATCCCTCCTCTGAGCGATATGCGTAGTCTATGGGCAAGCAGCCAGGCAGTCAATAATGAAAAATAACTAATCCGCGAACGCTAGATACGAATAGTATGTAATGAGTATTGACTGCCTCGGACGCCCGTGCCATAATCGGGGTTTTTCTCATGTCAACGGAAAAGCCAAAGACGAAGCCCATGTTTCTCCCCGGCGTGGAACACAACTCGCAGCCGGGTCCGTACGCGGACATGATCCGCATGATGCAAGATAGCGGCTCCGAGTATCCGCAGATCTGGCATATGTTTGCTTACATGCCGAAGGCCACTGAGCATTTGGCCCGTTTTACGCAGGAAATCCTGCGCGGGCCGGGCGCATTCAGTCCGGGCATCCGGGAACTGATTGCGGCACTTACTTCATATCAAAACGAGTGCCCGTTTTGACTGAAATCGCACGCCGCGGTCGCGGCTGAGTTGTTAGGCGACGAAGATCTTGTCTGGGGTGTCTTGCGAGACTTGGAGAACTCGAAACTAGACGAAAAACATAAGGCCCTGTTCCGGTTCGTCAGCAAAGTCAATCATGATTCTCCGCGCATCACCGCCGATGATATGCAGCCGCTTTACGCTGTGGGCTGGGGCGACGACGCCATCTATCTCGCCATCACGGTTTGCGCGCTATTCAATTTCTACAACCGCTGGATCGATGCGAGCGGCGTGCACGCGCTCTCGGACGAAGCCCATCGCGTGGGCGGAAAGCGCACGGCCCAGCACGGGTATGTCCGCAGCTAGGGTGGGGCAGGACTCCAGTCCTGCGGCGGGTCTCCAGACCCGGCTCCAGAATGCCAAAGCCCGATAGAAGCATCTATCCCGGCTGGCTGGTAGTCCTGGCAGCCTACGCCGGAGCCATGGTCAGCTTCGGTTCACTGCTAGTCTTCACCTTCAGCATCTTCCTGAAACCTCTGACCGGCGCATTCGGCTGGAGCCGCGAATCGGTCTCCGCGGCATTCGGCATCGCCGCTCTTACGGTGGCGGTGTGCTCCCCGCCTCTCGGCCACCTGCTCGACAAGTTTGGACCCCGCCGCGTGATCCTTCCTTGCATGACGGTTTTCGGCCTGGCGTTTGCTTCGCTCGGTCTACTCACTCCCCGCCTGCTGCATCTCTACGCTATTTTCGTGCTGTTGGGAATTGTTGGAAACGGCACCACGCAGATGGGATATTCGCGCGCGGTGTCCACCTGGTTCGACAAGCGCCGCGGCTTGGCTCTCGCGCTAGTGATGGCCGGGGTCGGCACCGGCGCCATGCTATTCCCTCCGATAGCGCAGGCGTTAATTGACCAATACGGATGGCGTTCCGCGTATATGATCCTCGGATGCCTGGTGTTGCTGTTGGGAGTTCCGCTGACTGCGCTCTTCGTCCGTGAGCGGTCCTACGATAGCGTCCAAACCAACCGCATCCTACGCGGCGCGACGGTGTCCGAAGGTCTGCGCTCCCGCGCATTTTGGATTCTGATCGGCACGCTGTTTCTAAGTTCGGTGAGCATGAACGGCGCCATCACGCACCTTTCAGCGTTACTGACCGACCGTGGCGTGACCGCGGCGAACGCCGCCCTGGCTGCCGCGATGCTGGGACTGGCCAGCTTCCTCGGCAGATTGATCACCGGATTCCTCCTCGACCGCTTCTTCGGCCCGCGCGTAGGCTTCTGCCTCTGTGCGCTCTCGGCCGGCGGCATCCTGCTGCTCGCCCGCGCGGGTTCCAGCGTGCCCGGCGTGGCGGCGGCCGTTCTAATCGGAATAGGAGTGGGCGCCGAAGCCGCCTTCACACCGTATTTGCTAACCCGCTATTTCGGTTTGCGCGCCTTCTCGACGCTTTACGGTTTCACCTGGACGGCCTACGCCGTGGCGGGCGCCATCGGGCCGGTTTGGATGGGCAAAGCCTTCGACGCCACGGGCTCATATGTCTCGCTGCTGACTCTTCTATCCGGCACCACGCTGGCGGCGGCCGGCCTGCTGTTAACCCTGCCGCGCTATCCGCATGACTGGCTCGCTACAGCACCAGCCGTATGTAAATCGCCCCGGGAGTTGCATCCGCCGAGTACGGACCAGTCCGCTCGAAACCCAATCGGTCGTACATAGCCAGCGCGCGCTGCATCACCGGCATAGTATCGCCGACCATTTCCCGATAACCGGCGGCGCGCGCTTCCGCGATTAACCACTCGAGCAGCGCCAAGCCTGTCCCGTGGCCGCGGTAATCCGGCCGCACATACAGGCGCTTGGCCTCCGCGCGGGTGTCGTCCAACCGGCGCAGCGCGATGCATCCCGCAGGCTCCCCACCGATGCGGGCCAATGCCAGGCGGCCGCGCGGCGGAGCGTAGTAGCCCGGCAACCCAGCGACTTCCGCGCCGAAATTCTGAAAGCACGGTGTAAATCCGAACGACCGCCAGTATTCCTCGAATAGTTGCCGCACGATGGCGACATATTCCGGAGTGGCAGCGGAAACAATCTCCATCTGGATACTGTAGCGCGCCAATCACTCAAAAAAATGCACCACAGATGGACACAGATGCACACAGATAAACTCCGTTTTCATCTGTGGTGGCTTTTCTTTCCCGATTAGTGCGTCATCGAGCGCGCCTCACGGCAGCAACTTACCGAGCCGCGACCGTGAGGGAGCGGATTCATGCCATGCGAATAGCCCGCGACGGGGGTGACAGATACACACAGACAAGTCCGTTTTCATCTGTGTCCATCCGTGTCCATCTGTGGCTGAATTTCTTACCTGCTTAGTGCGTCATCGAGTAAACCACGTAATTTACGCCGATGCGAATACCCAGCGCCGAATACTTCTCCGGATAGCGTGGATCGTCCGCCCACTCCCACGAGTCACCGATATCGGAGTTGAAAGCGATGGCCACCATCAAGCGGTTGTGATCGTCGTAAATACCCCGCCAGTGCGGATTCTGGCCGCCGTTCACGCTCATGGGGTCGGGGTTGCGGTTGGTCGTGCCGCGCGCCAGCGCCCACTCACCCGGTATCTGGTAACGATCGTCCAGATTGTAAATCGTGTGGAAAATAGCGTCTTCGGAATCGATCTCCACGATTTTCCGGTCGGGAAACACGTGCTGCATGCTCTCTTCAAAACGGTCCCATTCCTCGTCGCCCCAGAAATCGTCGAGCATCAGGAATCCGCCGCGCAGCAGAAATTCGCGCAATTTCGTAGCTTGCGCATTCGTCAGCTTCCAATCGCCCATCTCGCCCGCGCATAGCCACGGCCAGTTGTACACGTCGTCTCCATCATCCAGATTCACCGGTTGCTCCACTGAGCGCGCCTGAATGCGAGTCAACCGCCGGATGGCTTGCGCGAAGTGCCGGTCCGCGCGCGGATAATCCTGCGTCCAACTGGTGCCGCCCTCCCGCCAATCAATCACGCCGCCAAACCGGCGGGCCCAACGGCCGAAGCGCGCATTCGGGTGCGGAGGATACATCAGCCGGCCGAAGATCCATTCGGCGTCTTGCTGCCAGTCGCCGGGCAATGCCACATCGTCGTATGGCTCCAGGCTGGGGTAAACGCGGAAGGGGCGCTGAAAGGCGCACAGCGCCGTGAGCAGGATAACACCGGCCCAGCATGATCTCGATACCGTCATGCCGCCTCAATTCAATCCATGCGCGACGTACAAATCCGATTGCGCAGTCACATAGTTATAGGCGTACGCCCGCCCATCCGGCGTAACATGCAGATCGTGTATTTCGAGCACCGGCTGCATCGGGTGTATGGTCTTCCATGGCGATCTCTTCCCGGTCGCGACCTCCACGATCGACACCGGGATACTGTCGGAGCCTTCGCCTCCGGGCCGCACATACACCGACAGGTTATCCTGCCGCCAGCCAATTACGGATTCAGTCGGAGCAATGCCGAGCACCTCCCGCGCGGGTCCGCCATTCACTTGATACGCGACCCAGCCTCCGCGCGGAGAGGGCGCCAGGACTAGTTTGCGGTCCGGCGACACGAAATAAGAGAGAACGCCGGTCTCGTTTTCGGCGCAGAGCGGTTGCGCGGTTCCGCCATCCGGGTCCCACACAAAGCACTGCCATTTCTTGCCCAGCAGCTTTCCAAACACCAGATATCGTCCGCCATCCAACCACCCGCCAACGACAGCCGTGGCCAGACCCGCCACCTTAGTCTCTGATTCTTCTCCCGGACCCGTGGGTGACACCACAAAATGGCGCGAGCCGTCCGCATTCAAGGCATACCCGGAAGTCCAGTTCCCGTCGGGCGACAACTTGTATGCATGCCCGGCGCCCGCGCGGATAGCCGGCGATCCGTCGGTATTTCGCAGGTAGACGCTGCCTTTCTCGCCGCCGCTCTCTCCCGTGATGTTTGCGGCGATGATGCGCCCATCGTCCGAGATGCCCGCCACCTGGCCCGAGTCGAGGCACGAGAGATCGCGTTCAGCCGCGGCGTCCGGCGCCTTGCCCAAAATCCCCAGTTGCACCGATCCGGTACTCAACAGCAAAGTGCCATGCGGCGAGATGTCGTACAGCTTGATCTGGCTCGGCAACCGTAACGCCACCCGCCGCTTGCCTCGCAGATCGACCGCGTAGACCACGCCCGGTTCACTAGGGTCAAAAGAGCGGAACCAGATCTCGGTGCCTTTCGGATTCCAGCTAAGCGAGGCAGCTTCGCCGCTGGCGTTTTGGCCCGCGACCTCGCCCAGGAAAGTTACTTTGCGCGTCCGGTCCACCAGGTTCAAACCGAGGGCACTGCCGTTAGTGCGCGTGACATACGCCACCCGCTGCCCGTCTGGAGACACGCGGATCATCCATAAGGGCCAGCTGATCTTATCCGCCAGCACTTGGCCGATGGGATACTCCAACCGGTTCACGCCGTTCGCCCTGCGCATCACCGCCAGCGACGAACCATCCGGCGCCCAGTCAGCCGCCAGCACACCATCGAGCAGCGGGCGCGTTTGACCGCCCGAAATCGATGTGCGCATTAATCGCCCGCTGCCGTACTCGCCGACCGGTGGCGTCGCCAGCGCCATGTCCTGTTGTGGCGAGATCGCCAGCAATTCGCTGCCTGCGGGCATCTGCAGGTCGCGCGATTCCGGGCTGCCTTCCACCGCGAGATAGATGTGCGCCCCGCCGTTTTCCCAACTCGCTTGATAGACGACGTCCCGGCTGTTCGGCACGAATCGCGCGGCCACTACAAATCCCTTGCGAAATGTAATGCGTTGGAACGTAGGACTCGCGTGCTGAAGCATGCGGTCGCGCGCGAGGAAGCCCAGTGCAAACAGCGCCAGCGCGGAAGCCGCCGCGGCCGCGATCCAGAGCCATCGTCTTGGCCCCGTCTCGCGCGAGCCGCCGGAGTCGTGCAGCGCCGGTTGTATCGTCGTAATCTCGACCGATGCGATGGACCGCAGTGCGAACGCCAGGTCCGGCGCCGATTGAAACCGCTGCTCAGGCTTTTTCTCCAGGCATCGCCGCACAATCGCCATCAACGCGGCCGGTACTTTGGCAGGCTGCGGTTCACCGTCCGGCGGGTCGGCATTCAGGATGGAATGCATGGTCTCGACCGCCGTGTTCGCCAGGAAGGCGCGCTTCCCGGTCAACATCTCGTAGGCCACGCAACCCAAGCTGAAGATGTCCGACCGCGTGTCTGCGGGCTCACCGCGCACCTGCTCCGGCGACATATATCCCACGGTTCCCATCACCATGCCCGGCTCGGAAACCGGCATCGCGATGGTAGCTGAATTGTCGCCCCCGGCGAGAGTATTCTGTTTGGCCAACCCGAAGTCCAATAGCTTCACCTGCCCGCTGCGGGTCAGCCGCACGTTGTCGGGCTTCAGGTCGCGATGGACGATTCCCAGCGCGTGGGCCGCGCCCATACCGTCGGCCATCTGCCCGGCGATTTCGACTGCTTTTCGCACCGGCAGCGCCCCCCGATCGAGCACGGCGCGCAGCGACTCGCCTTCCACCAGTTCGGAGACGATGTACGCACGGCCGCCGTCCTCGCCGACGTCGAAAATCGACACGATGTTCGGGTGATTCAGGGCCCCCAGCGCGCGCGCCTCCTGTTCAAAGCGTGCCCGCCGGACAGGATCGCCGGCCACGTCCCGCGGCAGTACCTTCAAGGCAACCATACGTTGCAGGCGCAGGTCGCGCGCGCGCCATACTTCGCCCATGCCCCCCTGCCCCAGCTTGTCCAGGATCTCGTAGTTGCCGAGTACGGTTCCAGTCACTAATTGAACTATAGCGCGGGTGCGTGTGGGGCAGGACTCCAGTCCTGCGGCGGGTCTCCAGACCCGCCTTCTGCCTGCGGTTCCGCTCTAACTCCCCACAGCCGTATACAACGTCTGCGGCAACATCACACCGCCCTGGCTGAACGTCAGCGGCACGGCGTTGCCCGCGGGCACGGCTGGAACAGTTACGTTGAATTGGTATACTCCCACCAACCCCGGCACCAATCCCTGGTACTGCACCGTAGCCTGACTGGTGCCGAACTGGATTTCGACGGGCGCCGTAAGTGTAGTCAGTTCACCGGTGGGCACTAACTGTCCGGCAGCCACGGCCGGTGTCACTGCACCGAACCCAACCCCGTAGAGAGTAATGATGTCACCGGGCGAGGCCGGCTGCGATGTGAGCCCAGAAACAGCCCCGGTAGGCAGCACCCAGGTGCCGGAGTTGGCGATGAAAGCCCCGGCATATTGCTTCCCACCGACATTCAGAATCGGTGGAGCGTAAATACCAGGGTTAGTTCCAACAGTCACATTATATGCAGCGCTGGCGCCGAACGCATTAGTCAAAATCAGCGGCTGCGTCCCCGCAGTGACATTCAAAGGTACCTGCACGTCCACCTGCTGCGCGCTGATATACGACACGTACGCAGGCTGCCCGCCCACCGTCACCGAAGTCGAATCGAGTGACGTCGGTGCATTGGAGCCGCTGAAATCCGCACTGGCCCAGGTGCGCGCACCCACTGCCAGATTCGTCCCGTATATCTCGATCCAACTGCCCGGCGCCACCGTAGTGGATGCGCCGAAATCTCCGGCCGTGATCACCCCACCCGCATTGATCTGCGGCGCCCCAGGCGTCAGCACGCGGATCGCATTGTTCTGGTTGTCGGCGATGTATATCTTTCCGCCGGCGACGGCCACACCGGAAGGAAAGTTCAGTTCCGCGCTCAGGGCCGGTCCGGCGTCCCCGGTGTCGCCTGGCGTACCGGTGCCCGCAATCGTCGCGATGGTGCCGCCCGGTGTCACCATCCGGATCACCGAGTTTCCGGAATCGGCGATGTACAGGTTGCCATATGTGTCCAGCGCCAGGCCCTTCGGATCGCTCAGCCTCGCCTGCGTAGCGGGCCCGCCATCGCCTGAGTAACCGGGAATCCCGGTGCCGTCCCCCACCACCGTGGTGATAATGCCACTCGGGTCCACCCTCCGCACCACGTAGTTGCCTGAGTCGGAAATATAAAGGTTGCCGGCCGGATCGAGCAGCACTCCCTCGGGATTATTCACCTGCGCGCCGGTCGCCGGACCTCCGTCGCCTGTATATCCCGCTCCTTTGGCATTGCTCCCCGCGAACGTGTTGATATCTCCGGCAGCCCATACGATGCTGCCAAACGCATTAGTCGTGCAGGCGGCCGGCGTTTGCGTTTGACACACCACCCGCACCACGTTGTTGTAAGCATCTGCTATATAGATGTTGCCCGAGGGATCCACGGCCACTGAGCAGGGATTCCAAAGCTGCGCGCTGGTGGCCGCGGCCAAATCCCCGCCGAAGCTGGCGCCGCTGCCATTATGCCCGGCCACTGTGTTGATGGTGCCGCCGGTTACTTCGCGCACTTCATAGTTATCGGTGTCTGCAATATAAATGGCGCCTTTACTGTCAAGGTCCAGTCCGGTGGGGCTGTTCAGTTCCGTGCCACTGGCTGTGGCTGACTTCCCGTCTCCCGCGAATCCCGCCGTGCCATTACCCGCCACTGTGGAAATGTTGCCGTTCGAAATCTCGCGCACCCGCTCGTTCAGGGCATCCGCCACGTACAGGTTGCCGGAGGAATCAAACTTGATATCTGCCGGACCCCACAGGCCCGCGCTTGTGGCCGCGCCTCCGTCTCCGGAATAGGTTCCCAACTGGCCCAGTTGTCCCGCTATGGTTGTGATCGTATACGTCGGCGGAGCCTGTGCCCGGCACAAAACCGGCGCCAGCATAACTAACCATACGAGCGAATAACTGCCTGATACTTTCCCAAAATGAATAAGTTGCCGAACTAATATCATGAGTCCTCTAACTAACACAGCCCGTGGGGCAGACCTCCTGGTCTGCGGCGGGTCTCCAGACCCGCCCCCCGCGGCCATCTGATAAACGGTTCCCATCAATCAGTGCCTCAGAACGTGCGGCCAATCGTAAAACGGAACATATCGTGCTGCTCCAGGAACGGATAGGCGTTGCCGTAATTGGCGACATAGGAATCGAGGAACGTGGCCTGATTCGGGAATATCGAACGGTCCGCCGGAATGGGCGGCTGCAGATACTCGCGCACCAGCAGTGGATTGTAAGCCCAGTACACCCGGAACGGCGCTTGCACGATCGGCAGCAGTACTTGTAGCTCCAGCCCGGTGGACATACGCGGCGCCTGCGTGCCCGGGTATACAATCGCCTTACCCTGGAAGCCGGCCGTCGGGTACTGTTCATTCAAATAGGCGATGCGGGACGGATCCATATCCAACTGGCCCGGCCGCAGGATTCTATCGATACCGGCATCCACGAAAATCGCCAGCACCACCGGCCCGAAGATGGGGATGCGGTATTCAAAATTGCTCACCACGCGCGTATCGCCGCCCGGAAAAGCTAGCTGGTAAATCGGGATATTCTGGGTGACATTGGTCGGCACCAGAACCCCATAGCTGTTCTTAATCAGTTCGGTACGCTGCGAGCCGTCGTTATTCAGTACGTTGATGGTAGCCTCGCTCGGTATAAAAGCGATGGGGCTGATACCCCAGATCTGGAAGCCGCGCACGTCCTGTTCGCCGCCGATAAAAGTACGCGAGAAAGGCGGAATTTCCTTGCCTCCATAGCCCGTGATCAATGAAGCCAGAAGATGGAATGCCAGGATATTCGACTTATGCCAGGGCGCCGGCTTGAAGTATTTGCCCTCGATCACCGGTTGGATGGTATTGACATTCCCCCCCAGGACGCTGCCGGCGAAGGTAGTTGAGATAAACAGGCTCTTACCGGCGGTGGGCGTAATAGGATGATTCACTGTGTTGTAAGTAAAAGAAGGTACGATGCGGCTGGTGCGAATACCCGTCAATGAGTTCGGACCGGCCACTCCACTGAAATTGATGTAGTCGAAATAAGATGTAGCGGCGGCTGTCTCGGTCTTCACGTCGGAAAGATCCCAGCCGTAAGTGATCCCGACTCGCGCAAAGACGCGCCGCAGCGGATAACTCAGCGACGCTGAGAAGCCATGCCCGGTCTGAACGTAATTCAACAGGTTTTGCGAGCCCAGCGCGTTGAACAGCGGAATCAGGTTCTCGCCGGCCAGGATGGATTCCTGGCGGCCCTGGTTGAAATCGTAGCGGGTCAGGTGCGCTTCCACGCCGATCTGGAGCGGGCGGTCCAGGAAGTAAGGCTCCGTGAAACCTGCCGACACGCTCCGCAGCGCCGTCCCTAACTGCGAGTTCAACGAGAGCGTCTCGCCCAGGCCCAGGAAGTTGTTCGTGGCATAGTTCAATCCCACGAAACTGCCGGCGATCCCGGAGACGCCGCCGTTCAAGCCGATGGTGTTCTTTCCGCGCTCTTTTACCTTCAGCGTGATGTCCACCGTGCTGGTCTGGGTATTGCGCTTGATATCCGCCGATTCGTCCGCCTTCAATGCTTCGAAGTAGCCCAGTTGATTCAGCCGCAGGATGCTCAACTCCCACAGGTGATTATTGAAGATATCGCCCTCGTCTAACATGATCTCGCGGCGGATGACCTTGTCGCGCGTAGTCACATTGCCCGAAAAATCGATGCGGCGCACGAAGAACTGTTTGCCCTCGTCCGCGGTAAGTGTCAGGTCGATTTTGTCGGTATTGGGAATGATGTCGAAACTCGGATCGGGCACGAAATCGATGTAACCGAACTCGCCATAAAGCTTGCGCAGGTTGTCTAGTCCCTTGCGCAGCTTGGCGGTGGAGAAAGGATCGCCTTCGCTCATGCCGAAGACCGGGCGCATCAGCGCATCGGGCGTATGGAACAGCTTCACGCCCACAAAGTTGACTTTATTGAGCCGGTACAAGCGGCCTTCTTCCACCGGCAGCGTGATATTCATGGCCTTGCCCGGACTGTTCTCGTGAATCAACGGCAGCTTGAAACCGTGCCCGCCGGTGTTCACCAGTTCCGTTTTTTGATCGAGCACCTTGGCCGTGAAATAACCCTTCGATTGATAGGCGTCGCGGATGCGCTCCTTATCCTCGTCCAGCTTCGAGGAGTCGAAAGTGCGGGGAAAAATGTTCTCGAAAAGGATAGAGTGCGGGATGCCATAGTCGTGGGTGTTCTTCATCGCGGCGATCACTTCCCGCTGGCTGAAAGCCTGGTTCCCCACGATCGTGATCTTGCCGACTTTGATCTTGGGACCTTCGTTGATATTGAAAACAATCTCCAGCGAGGAGGGAGGCACCTGGCGCACTTCCGGCTCCACGGTGGCAAACTGGCGGCCGCGTTCGGAAAGGTACTCCTTAATCACCACCGCGGCATGCTGTACCTTGTTGGGATCGTATTGTGACTCGACTGAGAGACCCACTTTGCGCTCTTTGAAGCGGTCCAGGATTTCCGAGACAGTCAGAGACTTCATACCCTGGTAACTGATGGAACGCACCACGCGTCGCTCGACGATGACGAAGCGCACGATCACGCCACCAGTCGGCCCCGGCTCGGTTTCCAGGTGAATGTCGTCAAAGCGGCCGGTGTTCCAAAGCTGCATGAAATCGCGGTGCAGATCCTCTTCGTTGTAAATATCGCCTTTCTTGGTGCTCACCTGCGCGCGCAAGGTATCCAGCGGCACGCGGCGCGCACCGCGAAATTGGATATCTTCAATGACTTTGCCCTGTGCGGGTGCCTTGGGCTGCTCCGCCGGCTTGGGAGCTTCGAGTGTGGGCTGCTGTGGTGTGGGTTGCGCCGGCTTCGTCTGCTGCGGCGCTTCGGGCACCGTCTCGAACGGATTCTGCGGCTTCGTCTGCGGCGCGGGCGGCGGCTGCTGCGGTTGCTGCGGCGCGGGCGGATTCTGACCCCAGACAATGGAAGCGAGCGAAGCGCAGAAGAATGCAACCGTCATCGACAGGCAGGCGCGCCTGTAAGAAATCATGAGGACATACCTTTCCACTCTGCGCTGTTACGGAGACGTAGATTTCCGCGCCACAGTTTCAACAGGTCGTGTGCCAGATCGCAGATTGACAAAAGCCCATTCTAGCCAATGCGGAGATCGCGTACAACGAGGCTCGACCGGCACAGGTGTGACAAGCAGGCACATCCTGCGCCGCACTTCAAGCTATCACAATCCTCCCGTCATACGCGCGTTTTGGAGGGCGGGCTTTAGCCGGCGCGGGGCTTCAGCCCCGCAGCAGCAGTCGCGTGGAACAGGCCGCAGGTCGGGATCGCCAGTCACAAGCCTGGTCACTTTTTTTAACCCCCGCCCTCCAAGCCAAACAAAACTACTTGCACTGTCCCGAACCCAATCGGATAACCATCTGTCCCCAACCCGTGCGTTAGCTTGTAGTCGTGACAGCCACCATCGGCGTGAATCGGCGTGCATCGGCGGCTAATCAACATCTGCCGCCGCACCCGCCCAGCCGAATTGGCTTTGTTCGGTAGAAAAAAAACTATGGCGACCATCAAGCAAATCGAGGCCAATCGCCGCAACGCGCAGCGATCCACCGGCCCCAAAACACCCGAGGGCAAGACCAAAGTCCGCTTCAACGCCCTCGTCCACGGCCGGCGCGCCGAATCCGCCGTCCTCCCCGGCGAAGACCAAAATGCCTTCAATCGACTCCTGGCCGATATCATGTCCACCTGGAAACCCCAGGACGAAATGGAAAAAATCCTGGTCGAACAAATCGCCGTCTACCAGTGGAAACTGGCCCGTCTGGACGCCACCGAGGCGATCTTGTATGAGCCCGGCGCCCTCTCGCCCGACGCCCTCATCCTCGCCACCCATCGCCTCAGCCTGACGCAGGCCCGCCTCGACCGGTCCGTTTCCAACACCGTTGCCGACCTCGAACGCTACCGCAAAAACCGCCTGGCCCGCGCCCAGGAGGAACAGACGGCACAGCAGATTCAGGTGAACCGCCACTTCCGCCCAGGCATACCCGCCTCCACTCGCGAAGGCAAACTTTATTACAAAGTGCTCCCCGAGGTCTTAGGCCTCGACGGAGAATGGCGCGAAATTCCGCGTGAAGTACTAGGCGACTTCCCTGAACACAATCCCTCCGAGCCACCAGGTACTATCAGTCGCGGCTAAGCGCTCGCAACAATTGTTGCGAGTGTATGGACAGCTCTCTAACGGTCGCGGTTCAGTAACCCATGCGAAATCTGCGCGACTATTACCGAGCGACAACTGTTACCGAGCCGCGACCGTGAGGGAGCGGTCTCCCCGCAAAAAACAGTTAAACCTCTTCCCCTTCCGGACAGATGATGCTATTTTGTCAGCATGGAATTCAGCCCTGCTACGCCGTTCCGGTGTGTGCCGATTCGGCCCCGGTGTGACTGCGTGGCCCGCTCGAAATCTGAAACCAGCGTGCGCCCGATTTTCGTCTCAAAGGCTTGCTATACTTATCGGGTATCACAGAGCTACGCAATCATTATCATCGAACATGAAGCGTGTCACTAATCTTGTCTTTATCGTATTAATAGCGGCTAGTGGAATCGCGCAGACCACCAACCCGGTCGGGTTTGCTGCCGGTCAATCCGCGCGCCTGGTGGTCGGACAGCCGCAGTTCGATGCCGAATCGGACAGTGCCAGCCAGACTATCCTGGGCGCCATGACTGGTCTGGCCTGGGCCAACAATACATTGTTTGTGGCGGACGGCAACGTTCAGGGAGCTGCGCCCGTCAACAACCGGGTGGTGATCTATGGGAATCTATCGGCACAGTTCCCGGCGCCTAACGCGCCCGTCGCGTTCAACAATCTGTGCCCGGTCTGCGTGGGTACTGCCACCAACGTCCTGGGCCAATCGGATTATGTGAGCACTCTCCCGGCGCCCTGCGTGATCCCGCCGACCAGCGTGACTCAGCCCATCACTCCCACTACTCCCACATGTCTCACTACTTCGCCCAGCACACCCATCGCGACCGGAATGAACACACCCACGGGCGTGGCGTCGGATGGCACTCACTTGGTAGTTGCCGATACTCTGAACAACCGCGTGCTCATCTGGAATAGCATTCCCACCGCCATGAATCAGCCGCCCGATGTAGTGGTTGGACAATCCGGTTTCACCACTAGCGCATTTCCCGGCGACACGCCTTCGGCTACATCGCTGCGCGGCCCCCAAGGCGTCTGGTTACAAAAAGGCATGTTGTTCGTCGCCGACACCCTGAACGACCGGGTCCTGATCTACAATTCCATCCCCACCACCAACGGTGCGGCAGCCGACCTGGTGCTCGGGCAGCCCAATTTGACGACCTGGGTGCAGGTGAACATCGCCGACCAGAATACCAGCGCGGCCGCTAATAATTTGCTCACGCCCGTATCGGTGACTTCCGATGGAACGCGTCTGTTCGTTACCGATTTGGGCTACAACCGCGTGCTGATCTGGAATTCCATTCCCACTACGAATCAGCAGCCCGCGGATGTTGAGATCGGCCAGCCCGACATGACCACGGGCATACCCGACGACGCTTTTACGTGCACGGAGAACGGCACCGCGGTCACCTGCGGGACCGTCCCCACCGGTACAAACGTCATTATCGAACAGGCGGCCCTTTGCACGGTTTCGAACGGTGTCGATAGCAACAATAATCCGACGTATCCGAATCTTTGCGAATACACGCTGAGTGTTCCGCGCTTTGCGCTTTCCGATGGCACGAACTTATATGTCGCCGATGGGGGCAACGATCGCGTGCTGGTTTATACACCCATCCCTACTGTCAATGCCGCGGCAGCGAATATCGTACTGGGACAAACCGACTTTCTGACCGACGCGCCGACCGATGGCGCCGACACTATGGATGACCCATCAGCGCTGGCATGGGATGGCACCAACTTATACGTGGCCGATACTTACAATCAGCGCATCTTGGTCTACACCAGTTCGGAACAGGACCTGCCTTATAATGCCGCACTGAATACCGCCAGCCTGATCATTTACGCCATCGATCCGATTACTATAAGCGGTACCATCAAGGCCGGCGATACAGTGGAAGTCACCATCGGCGTGTCCACCAGCACCACCACTGAGTCTTACACGTATACCATTCAAAACGGCGATACTTTTACCAATATCGTGAACGGCCTGGTGGCGCTGATCAATGCCAGCGGCGGGGACCCGAACGTAATCGCGACTGCGGATACGCAAGCCGATAAAGTTGTGTTGACCGCCAAAACCCCCGGCGTGAATGGCAATAACGTCACGGTGACCACCGCGGTGACAGGATCGATCACGGCGGCCGCCGCCAACCCCACTCTTTCCGGCGGCGCGAGTACCGCCTCCCTGGCTCCCGGATCGCTGGTGTCGATTTTCGGCACGAATATGAGCGACCAGACCGCGTCGGCTCCCGATAACCCAACCGTGCTACCCACCACTCTGGGCGGCGTACAGGTTTATTTCAATGGAGTGGCGTCGCCCCTGCTCTACGTCTCGTCCACCCAAATTAACACCCAGATCCCCGTCAGTTTTGGATTCATCAACACCGGCACCGCCAACGTCTGGGTGCGGATTCAACATGCCGATGGCACAGTTACGGCGACGAATAGTGTGGCGGTCACCATGGTGCCGGCCAATCCCGGCATTTTCGCCGGCGCGCCTCCGGAGCCCCGCCCCGCGCTGGCCTATCATTCATCGAACTATGCCACCGGGGTGATTTCGGTGGATGGCACCATCAAGGCCGGCAACGTTGGCTCGATCTGCATTGGTTCGAGCGCCGCGCTCACCGCCACTACCACCATCCCCACGGGATGCACCGGTCAGTTGTATAACTACACCGTGCAGGGTGGCGACTCGCTGGCCGGCATCCGCAATGCGTTTGTCTCTATGTTAGCCGCCGACCCGCAGGTAACCGCCACCGCCTCGAGCGAGTTCACCCGCATTCTGTTGCAGGCCAAGGTTCCCGGCAATGCCGGCGACGGTATAC
This sequence comes from Bryobacterales bacterium, assembly GCA_963818855.1. Lineage (GTDB taxonomy): Bacteria > Acidobacteriota > Terriglobia > Bryobacterales > Bryobacteraceae > Bog-159. The sequence goes on from CAWFUH010000007.1 coordinate 315,086, forward strand.
CCTTTCAGGGTATCGTGAGTACCGGATCGGACCTGCTCTTGACGCCCATCGGCCAAGCGCCGCCTAGCCCCGGAACCGGCGCCCTCACCTGCTGCGCTAACACCGCCGGCGCACTCATCACCAAGAATAACGCGGCCCTCCCCGGCGAGAACATTCTCGTGTACGCCACCGGGTTGGGACTGCCATACCTGGCGCCGGGTCTGGATCCGTCCCTTCTCACTGGACAGCCTTATAACGGACCACCCGGGAATTTCCCGCAGAATTTCGTTTCCGGACAAATCGATAACGCCACTGTAAACGTACTGCGCGCCGAACTGGCCCCCGGACTGATCGGCATGTACCAGGTGTACTTAAACCTGCCATCTTCGCTTACCACCGATCCCGCTGCCGAATTGTATATCGCGCAAAACGATTTTCGCAGTAACGTGGTTACGGTCCCGGTCTTTGCCACGCCCGTGCTCTCCGGAGTTTCTTGTAATCCCAGCACGGTGGCTTCGGGCGCCACTTCCACGTGTGAGGTGAGCCTGACGGTGGCTGTACCTACCGGTGAGACTACGGTGGACCTTTCCTCCGATGATCCGCTGTTCCCCGTGCCATCCAGCATCACGGTGGCCGCGGGCACTACGGTTTCCGCCTTCACGGTTACCGTCGGAACTGTGCCTGCTTCGCAAACCGCGACAGTCACCGCCACACTGACCACCAGCACCGGCACCGTTCTCACTTCAACCGTGACCATCACGCTAAATCCCTCATGAGTACCGCCGAAGGATTTACGTTTGCGAATCATTCCACTCGCGGATACGGCGGCACGCGCGCATTTCTCCGGGACAGTTGCCGCTCCTGCTTCGGGAGCCGGACTTTTGCAAATAGGGGGTTGTAGCTAAGCTGTGCTCAAACAAATCGCGGCTATAGTATTGTTTCTCGGAGGTGCCGCTGCTCTGGCGCAAGACTCGGCGACCCTGACGGTCACGGTTTTTGATCCCAGCGCGGCAATTGTACCCGGCGCCAAAGTCACTCTTACCGATCTTCAACGAGGCAGCGTAATCCAACAGGAGACCGGCGATAACGGCTTCTCCGTCTTCGAGTTTTTGCAGCCGGGCGACTATTCGCTCGCCGTCGACAAGCAGGGATTTGAAAGATACCAGGTCGAACAGATGACCCTGGCCGTGCGCGCCCGGCAGACGTTTCGCGTGGAACTGAAGCTGGCAGTCGCCGGCGCCAGCGTGCAGGTGACTGCCAGGGCGCAGACTCTTTCGAGCGAGGCGGCCGAGGGTGTCACCTTCGAACAGACCTACGTGAGGGACCTTCCCGACAATGGACGCAACGCCGAAACATTGGTTTATATGTCACCCGGCATCAGCCCCGCCACGGATGGTTCCGGCGGCTTCGATGCCAATGGGCTGCGCTCCACTACGAACTACTTCACCCTCGACGGCGTCAGCCTGAACCAATCCCCCACCAATGGCGGCACTCCGTTCGGCGGCGGCGGTGGTGGTGGTGGTTTTGGCCGTGGTGGCTTCGGTGGGGGCGGCGCTGCCGCAGCCTTGGGCGGCGCAAATGCCTCGACCAGCTTAATCAACATCGACGCCATGCAGGAGATGCGCGTACAAACGTCGTCATTCGCGCCGGAGTTCGGGCGCACCCCCGGCGCGCAGGTGGTCATGACCAGCCGCGCCGGCACCAACGATCTGCATGGAACCGTATACGACTACATACGCAGCAGCACCTTCGATGCCAATGACTGGTTCGCCAATGCCGGCGGATACGGAAAAGGCAGCGAACACCAGGAGCGTCCCGGCGGCGTGCTGGGCGGCCCCATCACTAAGGACAAAACGTTCTTCTTCATCGCCTTTGAAAAGCTCACGCTCACGTCTCCAGAGTCGTTGGTAGCCGATGTGCCCGACCTGGCCTCCCGCGCCTCCACGCACTTGAGCCTGCTTCCCTTTGTGAACGCGTTTCCCCTTCCGAATAGCATCGAATTCGGCAGTGGCGGCGCGCTGTACAATGCCGTCATCTCCAATCCTTCCGATAGCGGCACCGGCAGCATCCGCGTTGATCATATTCTGAACGCCACCAGTACCTTATTCGCCCGTTACAGCCTGACCACAGCCAACGCCCAGCAGCGCGGCACGCAAATCTCCAGTCCTAATATCCTTACCGAGCAGTCTTCGCGTTCTCAACTCGCCACCGTAGGCGCCACCCATGTCTTCAGCAATGGCGCTCTCGACGATTTGCGCTTTAATTACTCGACGGCCACCGCCACCGGTTCCTCGACCATGGACAATTACGGCGGCGCCGTCCCGCTCACCGACGCCGAGGCCTTTCCGGCGGGTATCACCAGCGCTACCGGTACCTTCAGCCTGAATGTGCTCGGCTTCGCCGGGTACTCCTTCGGCGGCCACTCGGATACTACGCAACAGCAGTACAATCTGGTGAATAGCCTGTCAAAGGTTTACGGTAGACACAACATAAAAACAGGCGTAGACTACCGCGAAATTCTGCAAACTACTTATCGCAATCCGTACAGCGTGAGTGTCTCTTTCAATGGGGTCAACCCTGTCACGAACGGGTCCACCACTCCTGATTATTCCCTGCTCACCGGCGACGCCCTGAATGCCCAGGTCACTTCGAGTGTGCCTGATGTATATCCGACTTACAAGAACTTTTCGCTTTACGGCCAGGATACGTTCCGGGCCACCGAGCGGACCACCATTACCTACGGCCTGCGTTGGGATGTCAATCCGGCCCCCACCGCGCGCGAAGGACCGCAACCCTTCGCCATATCGGACGATATCATCGCCGGAGTTACTCAGAATCAGCCTATTTACGCTACCCAGTGGCACAACGTGGCCCCGCGCGTCGGAATCGCCTACCTGTCCGACGATGCGCCCGGACACGAGATGACCCTGCGCGCCGGAGGCGGCATCTTTTATGACGTGGGGTACGGTGTAGTGGGCCAGACATTTTTCGGCGCACCCTACGCCAACGTGCACACCGCGTCCGAGATCGGTTTTCCGCTTTCGCCGGGCGACCTGGCTCCTCCGGTTTTACCTCCCACGCGCCCTTATGGACTGATTTTTACTGGCACCAGCGGGTTGGTGGCGCCCCGCATTATCGAATGGAACGGAACGTGGGAGAAAAACTTCGGCGTCGGACAGACGGTGAGCGTGAGCATAGTCGGCAGCCGCGGCGCGAACCTGGTGCGGACCGAGACGACGCCCTCTTACACCGGCGCCTACGATATTCTTCAAGACGTGACCAACGGCGCGGCATCCAGCTACAACGGCTTGCAGCTTCAATTCCGGAAGCGGCTCAGCAAGACGCTGCAAACGCAGTTCAGTTACACCTGGTCTCATTCGATCGACACCGCGTCTACGGACTCCTCGTTCGGCGGGGGTTTCGCCACCCTGCTCGGCGGCGAACGAGGCGATTCGGACTACGACATCCGTCACAATGTGGTCTGGTCGGGTTCGTGGCGGCTGCCCTCACCCGAAGGACGCGCGTATATACCGCTTCGCGACTGGTATCTGGACTATGTCGCCTCGGCCCATACCGGCCTTCCCTTCGACCTCCAGGGGGTCAGCGAGTCGGTCAGTACCGAGACAAGTTGCAATAGCACCAGCAACACCGGCGCCGGAAACGGACTTTTCGCCTTCGTACGTCCCAGCTACGTCGGCGGCCCCATCTGGATCTCCGATCCGGCGGCGCCCGGTGGGCGCAAGCTGAACGACGCCGCTTTCATAATTCCATGCGGCTACAACCAGGGCAACATGGGCCGCAACGAGCTGCGCGGCTTCGGATTTTTTCAACTGGACCTGGCCCTGCGCCGCGTGATTCCAATCACTGAGCGGTACCGCCTCAGCATCTCCGCGGAAGCCTTCAACGCCCTGAACCATCCGAACTTTGCCAACCCGTCGACGCAGGAAGGCGCCAACCTGGCCAGCCCGGATTTCGGTGTCGTCACGCAAATGCTGAACCAGTCTTATGGCGGCGGCGTGAATTCCTTGTACCGGCCTGGCGGACCCAGATCCATGGAACTGGCCCTACGTTTGCAGTTTTGATCTTGAGAAAGTTACCGATGACCCTCGTCCAATGTTCGAAAGCTGTTCTGGCTGCCTGCCTTTTTCCCGGCCTGCTGCTGTTTGGCGCCGATGATACGGAAAAGCCGCTGCGGCGCCTCACCATCGGCGTCCATGTCAACTATTATCCCCTTCCACTTGTGAGAGGCGGCAGCGTGATCACCATCTCGAGTAACCCGGTTGCCCAATACGATATTAACTCCACGTCGGACTCGCCTAAATGGGGACCTGGCGCCATGGTAGAGTATCGTTTGTTGAACCACCTGTCGGTAGCTGGTGAGCTTCACTTCCATCACATCGACTATACGCAGACCACCGACACCTTGAGCGGCTATAACACCAGTACCACCGGTTCGGACAATCGCCCGGTTACGACCATGGTCCAAACCTCGGAAGTGAACAATTACGAGATCCCGCTCCTGGCGCACTATTATGACCTCTGGCACCACGGCTGGAAGCGCCGCTTATTTTTTACGGGCGGTGGCCAGTTACTCCACGTAGGAAAAATACGCACTGGGAATGACTACATTTTTCCCAGCGGCCAGACTGATTACAACGAAAACCCCGCCTCACCGAATCGCGTGAATAGCTTCGGAGTAGTAGCGGGAGTAGGCATGCGCTTCGTGGACGAATTTCATATTCGCATCGCCCCTGAAGTAAGATATATCCGTTGGACCACGCCGTCATTGCTCGGCGCGAGTTACCAGTCACGCGCGACTCAGTTAGAAGCTGAAATAAGTCTGTCGTTCTAAGTGGGGCGGGCGTCCACGCCTGCGCGGGACGTCCACGTCCCGCTCTCTAATACGCCGCTTGATAGATCTCGAGCGCGGAGGCGGAATCAAACGGGCGCGGGTTAAACCGGCCGGTCCACTGAGAGCCGGCCTCTTCAGCCAACACACTCAGCGCCTGTTCGGGCACGCCCAGATCGCGCAAGCGGCTGGGCAATCCGGCCGTGCCGCGCAGCGCCGCGAGCCGCTCTGCCAAATCCGCGCCGGCCAGTTCGTCATATAGGGCCGCCGCCGCCGTCCGGTTCCAGCGCACCACATGCGGCAACAGCGCGGCAATGGCGATGCCGTGCGTAGTGCCGTAGTGCGCGGTCAGCGGATTGGCGCAGGCATGCGTGGCGCCCAGCATGGAATTCTCGATGGCGATGCCGGCGTAATGCGCGCCCAGCAGCATGCCGCCGCGTGCTTCCAAATAGCAGGGATCGCGCAACACCTGCTCGAAGTTCGCCGCCAGCAGACGCCACGCCTCGCGCGCGAACACGATGGATGCCGGTGTGCGCCCCGTCGTAACGTAGCTTTCGACGGCGTGCGAGATTGCATCGTAACCAGCGGTCGCACTGACTTCGCGCGGCTGTGAGCGCGTCAGCCGTGGATCCAGTATGGCCGCACGGAAGGCGGCTTTCGGGTCCCCGCAGGCCATCTTGACGTGTGTCGCGGCGTCGGAGATCAGCGCATAGCTCTGCGCTTCACTGCCCGTGCCGGCGGTCGTGGGAATCGCGATCATGGGCAGCATGGACCGCGCGGCCTTGCCGAAACCCCAGTAGTCGCGCATATCCCCGCCGTTCGTAAGTACGAAGTTGATGCCCTTGGCGCAATCGAGCGAGCTGCCGCCACCTAAGGCGATCATTGAGTCGATATGGTTTGCCGCCGCAAAGACGCGGCCGGCTTCCACCATGTCCGTATCGGGGTTCGGAAAGAAGTTGTGGAAGGCGTAAACCGCAATGCCTGCCTCTTCAAGTAGCCCGGCAGCTTCGGCCGGGTAGCCTGTGGATTCCAGGCCTGGATCGGATACGATCAGCGTTCGGGTAAAGCCCAGGCACTTGGCCAGGGCGGTGAGTTCTTTAAAGCGGCCCTCGCCGAACAGGACTTGGGTTCGCAGGTCCAGGGAGAACGACATTCATTTTTCGGACAAGGCCCACAGCTCGTTGCGGTTCATGATGAACAGCGCACCGTTGGCCGGCACTGCCGTCGCATATACTGAACTGCCCATGTTGATCTGCGAGATCAGCTTCTTCTCCTTGGCCGCTTCGAATACGTACACGTCGCCGTCTTCGTCACCCAGGTAGAGTTTGCCGTTGATCACCATGGGCGAACCCCACACGGCCGACAGCAGATCGTGCGTCCAATACGGCTTGCCGGTGTTCACGTCCAGGCAATGCAGGAACCCGCTGAAATCGGAGTAGAACAGCAGCCCATTGTAGATGGCGCCGGTCGAAATCGAGCGGCGGATCTTGTCGTAATGCCAGAGGCGTCCCGTCTCCGTGATATCGCCGCGCTTGGTGGCATCGATCGCATACAGGTGACCGACGCCTTCGCCATGCTCGGGGTCCTGCCCATTGGCGATGAATACTTTGTTTTCCCAAATCACCGGCGTGGCAATCACTTCGTTGCGCGTCTTGGGCCACACGGAATCCTTGGGGTTCAGGTCGAACTCCCACAGCTTCTTGCCGGTCTCGGCTTCGTAGCCGCGCACAAACCCGTCGCCCTCGCCCATCACCACCTCGACCGTATCGCCGATCTTGCCCACCGCGGGCGACGACCACTGTCCGTGCAGGATGCGCTCGCCCACATTGTTTACTTCCCAAACCTCCTTGCCCGTCTGCTTATTCAATGCGATCATCGACGGCGCGCGCGGCGAAGGAATGTGCACGTGGCTTTCGTCCTGGCCGTTGGCCGTGCCGGCAAAAACCAGGTTGCCGTAGGATACCGGCGACGAGTTCGACATGTTGTGCGGGGATGCACCAACCTCTTCGATCATGTCGTACTTCCAGATGACCTTCGCTCCGCCATTGCCATCGCCATGCGTATCGAGGCACATCACCTCGCAGCGATTGGTGACGTAATATAGCCGGTCGCCTTCCACCAGCGGCGATGAGCACACGCCCTGGAACGGCCAATCGAGCGCGCGGCCGGCGGCCAGTTTGGTGTTGGCCTGCTGCCACAGGAACTTGCCGTCCGATTCGCGGAAGCACATCAGCACGCCGCGGTCGCCCGGCTCTTTCGGATTGCGCACCAACTCATTATTCGTGCCGGCGTAAACCTGCCCGCCCGCCACCACCGGGTTGCCGTAGCTCTGCGAGCCCAGCTGTGCCATCCACTTCACGTTCTTCTTCGTCTTCAGGTCCCAGGTGGTGGGAATGCCTTTCATGGACGACAGCATGTTGCGGTCGGGCGTGCCGCCCCACATGGGCCAATCGCCGGTGCCGGGATCGGACGCGAACAGCAGCCACAGCGAAACAGGCAAACAGATCAGAGCGAGCAGGATGGCGCGTTTCATTGATTTGGGGTCACTTTAAAATTATCGAAATACACTCCAAACTGGGCGTCGGCGAACAGGCCGGGACTCCCTTGCAGGTTCGGGATGGGATCGATACGATCGATGAGCCAGGCATCCGGCTCAGTATCCGCCACCGCCCAGGCTTTGCCGCGAATCCGCGTTTTGCCGTCCGGCGTATTCTCTACGCGCAGCTTCAAACGGTACCATGTGTCGGGCTTCAGTTCGAACGGCGCCGACACGCGGCGGCCTACTTCGGGCTCCCAGGAATTGAGCTCGATCCGCTGGTTATTGCCGAAGGCGAATAACGTGTAGCGCTGCGCGGTGATGCCCGCATCGCCCATCTGCCGGCGCTTTTCCGGAATGCGGATATCGGCCTCGACAGTATAGTTGGACCAGTCGGAGGGGCCCATAAAAACGCGCATGCGCTTGAACAGCGTATCTGTGGGTTGTTTTTCAAGCACCTTCTGGCCGTCGAGTTCCGCCACCTGAAACCGGCCCGCCTGCGCGCTCACCCAGTGCAGCGGCAGCGTGCCCACCGCGTAGGAATCGAACGTCTCGTTCCACGGCAGCGGCGGGATCACGCGCGCGCGCGCTTCGCCGGTGAGGTTCCCTACAGTGGCCTTAATTAATCCCGCTTGCCCGGCCGGATCCGAGGCCACTTCGAACTTGCCGTCGGTCACGGTTCCCTTCAAATGGTCGAGCGACCATGCAGCTGACTGTTCCTCGCGCAGAAAACGGCCGGCTGAGTCGTACAGGCGCGCGTGCAGGTCGATCGTCTGCCCGGGCTTCAGCACCAACTCGGTCGGTTCCACTTGCACCCAGGCCGGATCGCCTTGCCCCCGCTCCATGGTTTGCACCACCGGCTTCCACGGATGCCCCGCCGTCTGCTTTGGACCGATGGCATATAAATGGTCGCTCGAAACGAAATACACGCGCCCGCGCGCCACTGCCGCCGCGGCCACCACCGGCTCGGGAATTTTCTGCGAAGTAATGCCGTTCTCGCTGATGGGCAGTTCCACTTCGCTCAGCACGTCACACCGGTCGGCATGCGGCCGCAAGATATAAAATTTGCCGCTCTCGGCGCCGATGTAGATCTTGCCGTCGGCGAACACGGCCGAGGCCTTTTGCACGCTGCCCAGATTCTGTTTCCAGAGCTCGCGGCCGGTTTCCACGTCGAAAGCAAAAAGCGTGCCGGCGTTATCGGCCTGGTAGATGCGATCTCCATCGATCACCGGCGAGGAGAACCCGCCCACAAATCCCGGCACCGACCACTTGATGGCATCCTTACCGAGCTTGCCTCTGCGCGTGGCGTCGAAGGCCAGGATCATGCCCATTTCGTTGCTGTCCAGGTTCTCGTCGCCGTGGGAGGCAATGGCGTATTTGCCGTTGAGCACGATGCCGGTATTGAGTCCGCGCTTGGCGATCACCAGGTTGAAGACCGGCTCACCGGTCTGCGGCTTCATGGCCAGCACGGCGCCATCCGACCCCCCGGCCAACAGCAAGCGAGTGCCCTCCACCGTGGCCACGTTCATGGGGCCATAGCTGGTGTCGTAGGGACGGCCGCCTGGTGTGCTGATCCAAACGATCTCGCCCGTACGTTTATCGAGGGCGATGAAACGCTGCGCCCGATTGGCCTGCGTGCCCCAGGTGGATGTGGGCGTCGAGACGATCACCAGGTTGCCGTCGATCATCGGCGAAACCGTGCGCCCGCCATGCGTGGTGAACGGAGCAAACTCCTCCGTAATGGAATGCTCCCACAGCTTCTGCCCGTCTTTCGTAAGGGCGGTTACCAGGTTGTTGACGCCGAAGGTGTAAACGTTGCCGGTTTCCGGATCGGCAACGGGCGAAGCCCAGCCTACGCGGTGCGCCGGCACATCGCTTTGAAACACATTGAATTTGTATTCCCAAAGCAGCTTGCCGGTATCGGCGTTGAAGCACATGAGGCGCTCCTGCTCGGTCTCACGCGCGCCCGCCGTGTTCTCGAGGTAAAGATGGTCGCCCAGCACCACCGGGGTCGCGCGGCCGCCATAGGGCGCCTTCCACGCGAGGCCCTGCCCGTCGAGCGACCATTTCTCAGGCAGGCCCTTTTCACGGGAGATTCCGTCGCGATCGGGTCCGCGCCAGTCCGGCCAGTCGCCCACTGCACCGGTTTGCTGGGCGAGGGCGACCGATGAAAAGCAAAAGGTGAGGAGTGCACAGCATCGCATCATGGCTAATACATATAAGCATACCCAAATTGATCGCTAGTTACCCACTGCTGTATAAAGGGTCTGCGGCAACGTAACTCCGCCCTGGCTGAAAACCAACGGCAACGCGTTATTGGCCGCTACGCCAGTGGGCACGGTCACATTAAACTGGTACACCCCCACCAGGCCGGGCGCCAATCCCTGATATAGCAAAGTACCCGGAGCGGTGCCGAACAGGATCTGGACCGGCGCCGTGAGGTTGGTCAGTTCACCACTCGGAACCAGCTGCCCCGCGCCAACCGCCGGTGTGACGGATCCGAACCCCACGCCGTACAGAGTGATGATGTCGCCCGGCGATGCCGGCTGCGATGTAAATCCGGAAATGGCTCCGGTGGGCAAAACCCAGGTGCCGGAGTTCGCAAACAGAGCACCTGCATATTGTTTTCCGCCGATGGTCAAGACCGGCGGAGCGTAAACCCCCGGCGTCGCGCCGATGGTCACGTTGTACGCAGCGCTAGTGCCGAACGCGGTCTTCAAAACCAACGGTTGCGTCCCCGCGTTGATGTTTGATGGCACTTGCACGTCCACTTGCTGGGCGCTGATGTAAGAGACGAACGCAGGCTGGCCGCCCACTGTCACCGCGGTCGAATCAAGCGAAGTCGGCGCATTGGAGCCGTTGAAATCGGCGCTACCCCATTGCCGGGAGCCCGCTGCCAGATTGCTGCCGTAAATCTCGATCCAACTGCCCGGCGCCACCATAGGGGACGCGCCAAAAGACCCTGCCGTGATCACTCCGCCGGCATTGATCTGCGGCGCGTTGGGCGTCAACATGCGGATCGCATTGTTCGAGTCATCGGCGATGTAGACCTTTCCGCCATTCACCGCCATGCCGGAAGGAAAGTTCAGCGCCGCGCTGAGGGCCACGCCTCCGTCGCCACTTGTACCGAACGAACCGTTACCGGCGATGGTCGTGATTATGCCCGTCCCCTGCACCATTCGGATCCTGGAATTTCCAGTGTCGGCGATGTACAGGTTGCCGTACGTATCGAATGCAATGCCCTTCGGACCGCTGAGTTCTGCCTGGGTGGCGGGTCCCCCGTCGCCCACAAAACCAGCGTTGCCGGTGCCGTCGCCAACCACGGTCGTTATGATGCCATGCGTGTCCACTTTGCGGATGGCGTTGTTGCCCGAATCAGAGATGTAGAGATTGCCGGACGCATCGACTGCCAGCGCCACGGGGTCGTTCAGCAGCGCATTGATCGCGGCGCCTCCATCGCCGGTATAGCTGGCGCCCTTGGCCTGGTTTCCAGCCATCGTATTGATTTCGCCGGCGCTGAGGTTCGTGCAGGCAGGCGGCGCCTGTCCGACGGCTCCGCACACCACGCGGATCACGTTGTTATCGGGATCCGCGATATAGATGTTGCCGCCGGAATCCACGGCCACCCCTGAGGGGTTGGCCAGCTGCGCACCCGTAGCCGGGCCGCCGTCGCCAGTGTAGCCGCCACCCAAACTGTTGTCCCCGGCTATCGTGTTGATCACGCCGCTGGTGTTTATTTGCCGGATTACGAAATTGCCGGTGTCCGCAATGTCTAGATTGTGCTGGCTGTCAAACGCCAATCCGTTGGGATTGAAAAGCTCGGTAGTGGTGTTGCTGGCGGCCGATCCGTCGCCCAGATAACCCCCGGAGCCGTTACCCGCGACGGTCTCGATTATGGCGCTCGCCGTACCCGGATTGGTAATGTCGCGTATGCGGTTGTTAGTGGTATCTGAGAAGTACAGGTTGCCGGATGCATCGAATACGATGTCCGACGGCCCCCACAGAAAAGCATTCGTGGGGATGCCTCCGTCACCGGAATAATTTCCGGCCTGGCCGAGTTGGCCCGCTATGGTCGTGATGGTGTATACCGGCGGGGCCTGCGCCAGGCAGAAGGCCGGCGCCAGCATCAAACTGCACTGAAACAATCGCCCAATTATTTTCATGAATCCCTTCGCTCGTTATGCAGCACCCACGGAGCACGGGCCCAGTCGGCCACGGCCAAATCTGCCCAGGAACTCTATCATAAGCCCGCGCCAGGCTACACGCGGTGCGGAACATCTTAGGGAGATTGAACTCCACAATTCCTATTCTGGGGTGGGGATTTTGCAGGTACCAGATTAACCCCTGGAACGGGAAACGCGAACCGGCGCAGATGCGTTACTTTTTGATTGTTAAGGATTTGTAAAATTAGGCGGTGCGCGCGAACGCCGCACTTTCCCCGATATAAGGGGACGGCGGCGTGGCGCGTATTCCGGCTGAACCCGACCGCCCTCTTAGACGCTAAACGAGCTACCGCACCCGCAAGTCGACTTCACTTGCGGATTGCTGAACTTGAATCCAGAACCTTCGAGCGTCTCCACGTAATCGACTTCGGCGCCGTCCAGATAGAGCAGACTGGCCTGGTCGACAAACACCTTCAACCCTTCGAAGCTGTAGGTCTTGTCCAGCATGTTGGGCTGGTTCTCAAAAGCCATCGAATAGCTGAAGCCGGAGCATCCTCCGCCTACTACCGCGATGCGCAGTCCGGCCGGCTTGGGTTCTTGCGTATCCAAAATCTCCCGCACCTTGCCGACTGCCTTCTCCGTCAATTGCACCATAGAATTTCCTCACTCCTCGTCAAGAACTTGTCCCGCTACGCCTGATATTATAGCCAAACCCGAGCGAGCCCGCCAACTAAATGGATGCCCTCACAATACTTAAGTTGCGGGAATCTGCTATTTTTGGGGTGGGAAGTTGAAACCGCGGATGAACGGTTCGCGTCCGAATCGGTGATGGGAACACTGAGCGGCGCGCTACCACTCCCCGCCTTCAGTACCGGGATAGCGGCGAAGAGACGAGTGGATTACCTGAACACGCAGGAAGGTGCATTGGTTCGCCGCGCGCAGGCGGGCGAGGAAGCCGCTTTCCGTGAAATCGTGGAAAAGTACCAGTCCAAGGTGTTCTCCATTATTCACGGCATCGTGCGCCAGCGGAATGATGTGGAAGATATTGCACAGCAAGTATTTGCGAAGGTTTACGTCTCCATCAGGAACTTCGATTTCCGCAGCTCCCTGATCACCTGGATATATAAGATCACGGTCAACGAGTGCTTCGACTACCTGCGCAAAAAGAAGGTACGGAAGCTGGTTTACGAGAGCGATCTGAGCGAAGACGAAGTGCGCCGCGTGGAAAATGCCGATCCCGCGATTGATCGCCAGCCGGCTGCCGACCTGGATCTGGCGCGCCGCGATTATGTCCTGAAGCTTCTGAGCCGGGTTTCCGAAGAAGAGCGCATGCTGTTGATGATGAAGGAAGTAGAGGGACATTCGGTGGAAGAATTAGCCGCCATGACCGGTATGAACGAAAACACCATTAAGGTGAAATTGTTCCGTGCGCGGCAGAAACTAGTGAAGGCGGCGCAACGTCTGGATAGATCTCCCGGCCTGGTCGCCGGGTGAGGAGCCCGAGTGTCTTACCGGGATTTATGGAGCCCTGAAGAGGGCGTTGGAACCCCTGAAAGCGGGCAAAGACCCGCTGGGGAAGCAGTAAAGAGTTCAGTTTTGTAAGGGAAGAAGGCTATGCACGCGGTAATCATCGATGATCTTGAGGAGTACCTGAGCGGTCAACTGCCACCATCGGCTGTAGACCGCCTCCAAGCGCATCTGGCAACCTGCGGCGAATGCCGCCGGGAAATTGACGAAATGCGGGAGTCCGCCGGACTGCTGGCCGCGCTGAAACCTGTCGGAACACTGGAACCTCCGCCAGGCTTCATCGCGCAATTGATGCAGGCCGTCTCCGGATCGCCGGTTCCGTCTTTCTGGGCCGTCTTCGGGGATTTCGCGTTCGGACGGCGCGTGGTGTTTGCAGCCTTGCTGATGCTGGCGGTGCTGGGCACCGTCCTGGTCTCGCGAGAGCAGGCATATTCGCCCAATCCAACCACTCCGGAAGCCGTAATGGCTGACACCGGGGCATCTTCGAATGCCGGACAGATGCTGGTGACGCTGGCAAACTATGAGCCATAATCTGCTGGCCAAGCCGACGGCGGTGTCATTCTGGGAATCTCCCAAGCTCGCCGGCGTCGGCGTATTGCTGCTGGTGTTCCTCTGCGGCGCCGTGGCCGGAGCCCTGGCTATGAACCTGGGCGCCCACACCGTGCTCCATCCGCATCCTTTTTGGGACAACAGCACCAAGACCGAGTACCTGAAGAGTGTGACCAAGCGACTTGACCTGACCCCCGAACAAGCGTCGCAAATGGCCAGTATCCTGGACGATTTCGCGAAGTATTACCAAACCGTCCTTTCGGATGGCAAAGCCCGTATCTTTAGCATCTTGAATGAAGAGCAGAAGCGCAAGTTCGAGAAAATGCTGAAAGAACGCCCGCGTTAGCGGACCAGCCATACCCGCGCGCGGCAGCTCCCGCTGGTTGACAGCAGCCGCGCTGCGGACGAAGATTCCTCTATGCACATCTTGCAATCATGTTTGGGAGGCGCGGTCGTCGCCTGCCTCGCCGCCGGCGCCGCCTGCACCCGTCCCGTGCCGCCCGACGCCCAGCTGCACCGCATGGGAGAGCGGGTAACCCTCGGCTCGCTGGTCTACAACGTCTTCGAAGATCAGTGGAAAGTCCAATTGGGGCAGACCTCCGAACCCCGCGTGCCCAAAGACCGCTTCTTCCTTATACACCTCAGTGTGGTAAATGGCGGTTCCGCCGATCTGATGATTCCGGCGTTGAGCTTAGTGGACGACTCCGGTCAGACCTACGCGGAACTCTCCAACGGCGAGGGCGTCCCGGACTGGACGGGCTATCTGCGGCGGGTGCGGCCCGCCGAAACACTGCAGGGCAACGTGGTCTTCGACGTCGCGCCCAAGCACTACCGCCTGCGAGTTTCCGACGAAACCGCCCAAACCACGCGCGATATCGATATTCCGCTCAGCTTCTCGTCCGAAACCCCCGAGATTCCGGCGCAGCAATGACGGGGGATAATAGAGGCATGGCTGTGGGTTGTAGGTGGTGGGTTGTAGCAAACTCGTTGGACCGTTTGCGATGCGCTTGCCACAACCTACCACCCACAGCCCACAACCTTCTGATTTTCCTGCTCGCCGTTTCCCTCTGCGCCGCCACGGCGCCTCTGGCCGTTGTCCGGTCCATCGTGTCCGATCGGGATGGCGGCGCGGCGGTTCCCGGCAGCTACGTGCACGATCCGGGTGAGACCATGTTCTTCAGCTTCCAGGTGGAGGGCTTCACGCCGTCGTCCGGCGATCGCGTGCACCTCACCTACAAGCTGGACGCATTAGATCCTAAAGGCGTGCGCCTCATGGAGCCGGTGGCCGCGGAGATCGAGGAGACCCTCGCGCCGGAAGACAAGAACTGGCGGCCGACGGTTCACCATGAAATTGTGATCCCACCCCTGGCCGGTTCGGGCACCTACAAGATCGCCATATCCGTAACGGATGAGGTATCCAAAGTCACCGCCACCAAAGAAATCCCATTCGAAGTCCGCGGCCGTGCGGTGGAACCCAGCGACACCTTGGTTATCCGGAATGTCCGCTTTTATCGCGGGGAGGAGGACAAGCAGCCTCTGGCGAAAGCTGCCTACCGCCCGGGCGACGCGGTTTGGGCGCGTTTCGATATGATCGGCTACAAGTATGGCGACGGCAACGCCATCGATGTCGGCTACGATGTGTCGGTCCTCTCGCCTAGCGGCAAGGTGCTTTACACTCAGCCGCAGGCAGGCGCCGATCGCAGCCAGTCGTTCTATCCCAAGCGCTACGTGCCCGCCATTTTCAGCCTGGCCACCAAGCACGATACCAAGGCCGGCGAGTACACGCTGGTGGTCACCGCACATGACGGCGTAGGCAACCAGACGTTTGAAGCCCGCCATGGTTTTACAATCGAATAATAGCGCCCGTCGTCGAATATCATAATGCCAAATAGCCTGTTTCTGGGTGTCCGCCCGATTTCCATAGAAGATGTTGAAGAGGTTGCCCGCCGCGAAAGGGGCGTGGAGTTTGCCGAGCCGGCGCGGGAACGTATCCGGCAAGGCCGCGCGAAATTGGAGGAGCGCCTGGCGGCCGGCGAACGAATTTATGGCGTCAATACCGGGGTGGGCGGAAACATCAAGTTCGCCCTGAATGCCGAGCAGACCGAGCGCTTCCAGCACAACCTGATGAATCACCTTTCCTGCGGCACGGGCGCGCCGTTGTCGCAGGACGTAGTGCGCGCGGCCATCCTGCTGCGCCTGGCCACTTTCTCGCGCGGATCCTCCGCCGTGCGCTGGGAGCTGGTCGCGGCCCTCCAGCAGTTGCTCAATCGCGGCATCGTGCCGGTGGTCCCGCGCTATGGATCGGTCGGCGCCAGCGGCGACCTCATGCCGTCCGCATATATTGGGCGCGCCCTGATGGGCATGGGGCAGGCGGATTACCAGGGCCGCCGCATGCCCGCGGCAGACGCCTTGCGCGCCGCCGGTCTCTCCACCATCCGTTTCGCGCCCAAAGAAGGCCTGGCGCTGATCAACGGCACCACTGGTATGACCGCCTTCGCGGCGCTGGTGTGGGCAGACGCGTGGCGCGTGCTGCGCGCTCTGCTGGGCGCGGTCGCGCTGGCCATCGAGGCGCTCCAGGCGCCCGCGGAACCCTATCAGCCCTGGGTACACGAGAGCAAGGGGCATCCGGGTCAGATTGCTGTGGCGGCTTATATCCGCGAGTTGCTGGGCGGCAGCGGATTTGTCACCGAATCGTTCATGCAGCGCTGCTATTCGCTGCGCTGCGTACCGCAGGGGCTCGGACCGGTTTGGGAAGCGCTCGAAGCGGCGCGGGCGGTCATTGAAAGGGAGGTCAATTCCGCCAACGATAATCCGCTGGTCGACCCGGAAACCGGCGACATATACCGCGCTGGAAACTTTTACGGCGGCCACATCTCCAGGCTGCTCGACACATTCAAAATCGATTTCGCGATCGAAGCCAACTGGGCCAATGCGCTGTTCGCCGTCCTAGTGGATGATAAATTCAACGGCGGCCTGCCGGCCAATTTGGTGCCCGAACCCGGCATCAATTCCGGGTTCAAAGGCATGCAGTTGAGCATCACCAGCCTGACCTGCGCGATTCGCCAGATGGCCGGCCCGAGTTCTATCCATTCGCTGCCGACCGAGCAATATAACCAGGACGTGGTGAGCCTGGGCATGCATTCCGCCGTGACCGCCGCGGACGCTCTCGACTGCCTGCGCAACGCCACGGCTATGGTGCTGCTGGCCGCGGCACAGGCGGTGGATCTGCGCGGCGGACCCGGCCAGTTGGGGCAGGGAAGCCGGCGCGTCTACGATGCGGTGCGGCAGGTGGCCGCGTTTCTCGATGGCGACCGGCCCATGGAAGACGAGATTGCCGCACTGGCCGGTGAGATCTTGGAAACTGGACTGACAGTAACATCGCATTAGTCGAAAGCGGCAAGTACGTTAGTGCTAGCCTTCCCGTGCCGCTCATCGGACATATACCCATCTTCATTGCTTTCTCGATTTTACCTTTATTTGACCGGACTTACGCGGTGTATCCATTATTTTAGTGCGGTGGCTTTTTGCCACGTAGTTGGAAAACGAGACGACGGAAAAACCTGCTGCAGCCGTTCCGCAATCATTGGAAAGCCACGGCGCTAGGCGATGCAGTACGCCGGGGCAATTGTGGATGTCGATTTTAAAGCGCCGGGAGTTTCATGGGGGCCTCAAACCATCGGATTAGTAGAATAAAAAAAATTTAAAATAAATGTTTTAAAAAATAACCAAAGTAGTCTATACTTACTTTTGTTGTTCTGGGTTATCGGCACGGAGATTTAGGTCCGTAGTCCGAAGGGTCCTGGGTAGCCTTGCGGCAAGTTATTAACATGCCGCGATTTCTTCGTTATTTTAAATTACGTCTGAAATGCAAATCCGCGCCCTTTTTAAGGATTTGGCGAGTAATGTATTCGTGGACAGCACCGGCTAGCCACATCGTACCAGAACCAGGACACGCTCGCCGAGCATGTCGCCGCGACTTATAAAATATTTCCCCACACAGGTCCTGGCCTGTAACGTGGGGCCACATAATAGTTTGCGTTTAACTACACAGCCGGTTCCGCGTCAATCGCCCGTGGTGATTTGACTTTCATTGGAATCAGCGTGCGGGTTCGGGCCGAACCGGCCACTTGTCCGAGTATCTGTGAACTATCTATGAAACGCCTGATTCTTCTCGTCCTGCCGGTCGCGTTGTGGGCACAATGCACCGTCACCGCACCGAATAACTGTCCGAACTCCGGATCGCCGACGGCCGGAGATTTGTTCGGCGATACCGTGAAGTGGACCGGTATAGCGAGCGTATTCAGCGCGCCGAACATGGGGGACGGAGCGGGTCAGGCGTTCCGATCGTTTACCGGCGGCGAGGGCTCGGCGTTCGGCTCGATCGTTGCGAACTTTAGCCCATATCCATCGAATGCGATCCAGTACTCAGCGGAGTTCTGGCCGCTTTGGCAGAACTATTTCCTGGCAGACCCTTCTTCGTGTCCCGCGGCAGGTGCGCCGACATGCCTTTATAACAACGTGGCTTATGCCGAGGCCGCAGCCGATGCCTTGTTCAAGCCGCTGGGGCAGGGTGGGGTGGGTTTGCAGTACACCGATATCAACATCGATCCTTCTCCGTGGTTTATGGCATCGCAGTACTCCAATTACTGTGCTGCCTATAGCTCTAACACCGTCGCCCGGGGTAAGGCCTGTTTCACCCCGCCGACGTCGCCGACCAACTATAAGACGATTCTCGCGCAGGCGCTTGGTACCTACACGACGGTGTTGAACTACATCCGGACAACCTACCCGCAGGTTCAGATCCATTTCTCTCCCACACCGTCGAGCGGCGTGTGGAACACGTGTAACCTCACCGTCGCGGCCAACCGGACCGAAGCGGCGGTGGAGGCGTGCTTCGGCCCCCTCTACCAGACGATGGTGGCGAACGTCAGCACCGCTCGCGTAACGGCGCTGCACGAAGCGGCGGGCGTGTGGGCGCTGTATTGTGGCAACTGTCCGCTGCTGGCGAGCCCGGCTAATGTGGATACGTTCCTGCAAAATACGAGTAAGGCCATCAAGGCGGTAAGTCCGTCGACCAAAGTCGGCGCTGGCGGCGCCTACTCCGAGATGGGAATTTCAGGCGGCGTATACACTTGCCCGAATACGGGAGGCTCGCTCAACTTTTGGTGCGACTATACGACCGTGGACGCATCTTTCCTCGATTTCGTGGGGATCGACTTATACCCGTCGCAAGACACTTCCGCAAGTTTCTCGTCGCTGGTGGGTACGCCGAGCGGAGCGACGGCCGGCACTTACACTTACATGGCGCAGCGAGCGCTGGCGGGGCACGTGCCAATCTATATTGACGAGTCCTCGGGGATGCGTTGGAGTTTTCCGGTCAATACGCAAGGCAATGCGGATGCTGATACATACTTCGGAAGCGGCTGGTATGGTTGGAACGCGACCAACGCGTGGAGCGGATGGCTCGCCGCGGTGCCTACGGCTTGGGCACAGTCTATGAGCGTGGTGGGTTGGGATTATATCGACGCCCCCACGCTCGCCTGCCAGTCCACTGACCCGAACAACACCCATGTATGTCCTAATTGCAACCAGACGCAGACCGGGACGCCAGTGCCGGACACATTCATGGCCACCTGCATGGCGTCCTTGCCATCCGTGTCGGCGTTCGGTACGTTGTACGGCACGTTGGCCTCGTCGGCGACAGCGGGCGCGGGCGTGCCAGCCGCCATTGCCAAGTCGGCCGGCGATGGGCAGAGCACACCTGCGGGCCAGGCGTTTCCCACTGCGCTTGCTGTAACCGTGACGGACAAAACCGGGGCTCCGGTGTCCGGTGTGAGCGTGACGTTTACGGTGACTCCGGGCGCTACGGGTGCCGGCGGGGCATTCAGTTCGTCAGGGACGGTCCTCGCCGCAACCGGCCAAAACGGCATCGCCACCGCGACCGTGCTGACGGCTAACTCCGTCCCTGGCCAGTTCACTGTCATGGCTACCGTAAATGCCTTGAGCGCTACATTTACGCTGGCTAACGAGGGCTACACATTGGGCGCCAGTGCGGCCACCGTAGGCAGCGCAACTGGCAGCAGCACAGTGCTGCTGTCCGGATACGGGCCGTGGACCGCCGCCAGTAACGCCTCCTGGCTGGATTTGGCGGCCGGTAGCGCCAGCGGCGGCAGCGGCGCGTTAATTCAGTTCAATTACGAGGCCAATGCCAACCCGGGCGTGCAGACCGGAACGCTGACCATCGCCGGTCTTCCGTTCACGGTAACGCAGGCCGGCGCGAATTACACGCCTGTATATCCGGTCACCGCGCTGGTTTCGTCGGGATTGAGCCTGCCACAGGCGGTGGCGGTGGACACGCAGGGCAACGTCTACATCGCGGATCAGGGCACTAACGCCATCACGCAGTGGAACGCCGCGACCGGGCAGGTGACGGCGTTGGTCGACTCCGGGTTGAATGCTCCCGCGGGGTTGGCAGTGGACGGGCAAGGCAACGTGTATATCGCTGATAGCGGCCATAACGCCATCAAGCAGTGGATTGCGGCCACCGGGCAGGTCACGACGCGGCTGACCGGGCTGAGCGGCCCGCAAGGACTGGCGCTGGATGCCCTCGGCAACTTGTACATCGCCGACACTGGCAACCAGACGGTGCAGAAGTGGGATGCGGCCAGCCAGCAAGTAAGCGTGCTGGTGGCCAGCGGACTTAACACGCCCGTGGCGGTGGCGGTAGACGTCCAAGGTAACGTATACGTCGCCGACAGCGGTAACAACGCGGTCTACGAGTGGCCGGCCGGCGGCAGTTCGTTGACCACGTTAGTATCCGGTCTGAACGGTCCTACCGGGGTGGCGGTGGACGGGCAAGGCAATGTGTACGTCGCGGATACCGGAAACAACGCGCTGAAGCAGTGGAGTGCCGCCACCCAGCAGGTGACGGCCTTGGTTTCCTCCGGGCTGAACAGTCCGGCGGGATTGGCCGTGGATGGCGCAGGCAACGTTTATTTGGCCGACGGCGGCAATAGTGCGGTGAAGGAACTCAGTTTAGCCTATCTGGCCTTGGGAGCCTTGACGAGCAGCGAGAGCGCGGCGGCCGGCACCGACTCGATCGCCGCGCAGGTACTGCCGGCGGGTATGGCACTGTCTGCGACCAGCGACGAGCCTTGGCTTACGACGACGGGCGTGGCCGGAGGGACGCTCAACTTTTCATTCTCGGCCAATGCTTCGGCCGTGGCCCGCACGGGACATATTACCGTGCTGGGTCCGCAAGTCACGGTGACACAGAACGGCCAAGCCAGCCAGACCATCACCTTCGGCGGTCTGTCTAACCAGTCGTTCGGCAGCGCGCCGTTTACGGTGAGCGCTACCGCAAGTTCGGGCCTGGCGGTCAGCTTCGCTTCGACGACCACGGCGGTTTGCACGATGTCCAATGCCACCGTAACGCTGGTAGCCGGAGGCACGTGTGCTATCCAGGCCACCCAGGCGGGCAATGCCAATTATCTGGCCGCCAATCCCGTGACGCAGAGCTTCCAGGTGACCCAGGCCAGCCAGACTATCACCTTCGGTGGTCTGTCGAACCAAACATACGGCAGTGCGCCATTTACGGTCAGTGCCACCGCAACCTCCGGCCTGCCGGTGAACTTCTTGTCGACGACGTCAACGGTTTGCACGGTGTCCAGCGGCACCGTAACGATAGTGGCTGCGGGCACGTGTGCTATCCAGGCGACCCAGGCGGGCAATACAAACTACGCGGCCGCCAATCCGGTGACGCAGAGCTTCCAGGTAACCCAGTCCAGCCAGACGATCGCCTTCGGCGGTCTGTCGAACCAAACATTCGGCAGTGCGCAGTTTACGGTCAGTGCCACCGCAACCTCCGGCCTGCCGGTGAACTTCTCGTCGACGACGTCAACGGTTTGCACGGTGTCCGGCGGCACCGTAACGATAGTGGCTGCGGGCACGTGTGCTATCCAGGCTACCCAGGCGGGCAATACAAACTACGCGGCCGCCAATCCGGTGATGCAGAGCTTCCAGGTAACCCAGGCCAGCCAGACGATCGCCTTCGGCGCTCCGTCAAATCAGACCTACGGGAGCGCGCCGTTTGCGCTGAGCGCGACTGCAACCTCCGGTCTGGCGGTAAGCTTCTCTTCGACGACCCAGTCGGTTTGCTCGGTTTCCGGAGCCACTGTGACGCTAGCGGCGGCAGGCACGTGTACCATCCAAGCTACCCAGGCGGGCAACGCCAACTATCAGGCCGCCAATCCCGTGACGCAGAGCTTCCAGATCAACCAAGCCAGCCAGACCATCACCTTCGGCGCTCCGTCGAATCAGCCATACGGGAGTGCGCCGTTTGCGCTGAGCGCGACTGCAACCTCCGGTCTGACGGTAAGCTTCTCTTCGACGACCCCTTCCGTTTGCACGGTTTCTGGCACCACCGTAACGCTGGCCGCAGCTGGCACATGTACCATCCAAGCTGCCCAGGCGGGCAACGCCAATTATCAGGCCGCTAATCCCGTGACGCAGAGCTTCCAGGTCGACCAAGGCAGCCAGTCCATCTCCTTCGGCGGGCTATCGAATCAGCCATCGGTAGTGCGCCGTTCATGGTGAGCGCGACTGCAACTTCCGGTCTGGCGGTAAGCTTCTCGTCGACCACCCCTTCGGTTTGCACGGTTTCTGGTACCGCCGTAACGCTGGCCGCGGCAGGCACGTGTACCATCCACGCTACCCAGGCGGGCAACGCCAATTATCAGGCCGCTAATCCCGTAACGCAGAGCTTCCAGGTCAACCAAGGCAGCCAGTCCATCTCCTTCGGCGGGCTATCGAATCAGCCATACGGGAGTGCGCCGTTTGCGCTGAGCGCGACTGCAACCTCCGGTCTGGCGGTAAGCTTCTCGTCGACGACCCCATCGGTTTGCTCGGTTTCGGGCGCCACTGTGACGCTAGCAGCGGCAGGTACCTGCGCCATCCAGGCTAACCAGGCGGGCAACGCCAATTATCTGGCGGCCACGGCGGTCACGCAAAGCTTCCAGGTAACCCTAGCCAGCCAGACCATCGCCTTCGGCGCGCTATCGAATCAGCCATACGGGAGTGCGCCGTTCATGGTGAGCGCCACAGCAAGCTCCGGGCTGGCGGTAAGCTTCTCGTCGACCACCCCTTCGGTTTGTACGGTTTCTGGCACTAACGTAACGCTTGCGGCAGCAGGCGCGTGTACTATCCAGGCCAGCCAGGCGGGGAACAGCAATTATCAGGCGGCGACGGCCGTCACGCAAAGCTTTCAGGTTACCCAAGCCAGCCAGGCGATCGTTTTCGGCCCTCTGTTGAATCAGCCGTTCGGCACGGCGCCGTTCACAGTCAACGCCGCCTCAACCTCCGGTCTAGCCGTCAGCTTCGCATCGACCACCACGGCGGTTTGTACGGTGTCCGGCACCACTGTGACGCTGGTGGCGGTGGGACAATGCTCGGTACAGGCAAGCCAGTCGGGCAATACTGACTATTCGCCCGCGCTATCGGTGGTACAAAGCTTCCAGGTGATGCAGCCCACCACCACCGCGGTATCGGCGTCGACGAATCCGTCGGTATTTGGTTCTCTGGCGACCCTCACCGCCACGGTGTCTCCCGCCTCAGCCACCGGAAGGGTAACCTTCTATGACGGCACGACAGTGCTTGGAATCGCACCGGTTTCGAATGGGGTGGCAACGTTCAACGCGACGCTGTTGGGTGCGGGCTCCCAATCCTTGACGGCACGCTATGCGGACTGGGGCGGCGCGGTTTATGCCGCCAGCATATCGACGCCGTGGATGCAAACGATAAACGCGCAACCAGCTGCCAGCTTCAACGCGGCGACATTCGCGGCGGGAAAGAATCCGCAATCCCTCGCGATGGGGGATTTTAATGGCGACGGGAACGCGGATTTGGCCATCGCCAATGCGGGCGACGCCTCTGTGACCGTGTTGCTGGGAAATGGGAGTGGGGGGTTCACGGCGGCGAGCGGGAGTCCGTTCGCGGTGGGGGCTAATCCATATTCCGTGGCGGTGGCAGACTTCAACGGAGATGGGAACACGGACTTGGCTATCGCCAATGCGGGCGACGGTACCTTGACGGTATTGCTGGGTAACGGAAGTGGAGGCTTCACGGCGGCAAGCGGGAGCCCGTTCGCGGTGGGAACGAATCCATATTCCGTAGCGGTGGCGGACTTCAATGGGGATGGAAACGCGGATCTGGCAGTCGCTAATCAGGGCGACGGCACCGTGACGGTATTGCTGGGCAATGGAAGCGGAGGCTTCACGGCAGCGAGCGGGAGTCCGTTCGCGGTGGGAACGAATCCATATTCCGTAGCGGTGGCGGACTTCAACGGGGACGGGAACCCGGATCTGGCTGTCGCCAATTATGGTAGCGGCACTGTGACGGTGTTGTTGGGGGATGGAAGTGGAGGCTTCGCGGCGGCGAGCGGCAGCCCGTTCGCGGTGGGGACGAATCCGCAATCCCTCGCGGTAGGCAATTTTAACGGGGACGGGAATGCAGACTTGGCCATCGTCAATGGGGGCGATGGTACGGTTACGGTATTGCTGGGGAATGGGAGAGGAGGATTCAGGGCGGCGACCGGGAGTCCGTTCGCAGTGGGAGACAATCCCTCATCGGTGGTGGCCGGCGATTTCAACGGGAACGCAGACTTAGCCGTCGCCAATGCTGGCGATAGCACGGTTACGGTGTTACTGGGGAACGGGAGCGGGGGATTCACACCGGCGAGCGGGAGTCCGTTTACGGTGGGCAGCGGTCCGATTTCCGTGGCGGCTGGAGACTTCAACGGGGACGGCAGAACGGATCTGGCCGTTGCGAATTCCACAGGCAAGAATGTCACGATTCTGCTGGGGGCCGATAACGCGGCGCAGCTGCAGGTGACTCAGCAGCCTGCAGGCGGCACAGCCGGATCGCCGATCGGCAGCCTGGTGGTCGAGGTGCAGGATGCCTACGGGAACCTGATTTCAGGGTCGACCGCAGCGGTAACGATCGCCTCGAACCCGGCAGGCGTCAGTGGCACGCTGACAGGCAACGCTGTGGCTGGCATCGCCACGTTTAGCAATCTGGTCTTCGATGTGGTCAACAGCTACACGTTGACCGCTTCAGCCACCGGCCTGACGCCGACCGCCGGCTCATCTATCCAGATCACTCCGGGCAGCCAGAGCATTACCTTTGGCACGCTGTCTAACCAGCCGTTCGGGACGGCGCCGTTTACGGTCAGCGCTACTGCGACTTCCGGTCTAGCCGTTAGCTTCGCTTCGACGACCACGGCCGTCTGCACGGTGTCCGGCGCCACCGTGACGCTGGTGGCGGCTGGCACCTGCACCGTCCAAGCTACACAGGCTGGGAATGCCAATTATCTGGCGGCTACGGCCGTGAACCAAAGCTTCCAGGTGACCCAGGCCACCCAGACCATCACGTTCGGCAGTTTGTCGAATCAACCGTTCGGGACCGCGCCGTTTACGGTCAGCGCTACTGCGACTTCCGGTCTAGCCGTTAGCTTCGCGTCGACGACCACGGCCGTCTGCACGGTGTCCGGCGCCACCGTTACGTTGGTGGCGGTGGGGCAATGTTCGATCCAGGCGACACAGGCCGGCAACGCAAACTACACGGCCGCCACCCCCGTGACGCAGAGCTTCCAGGTGACCCAGGCCGGCCAGACCGTCACCTTCGGCACTCTGTCCAACCAGCCGTTCGGGACAGCGCCGTTTGCGGTCAGTGCTACTGCAACTTCCGGTCTGGCCGTTAGCTTCGCTTCGACGACCACGGCCGTCTGCACAGTGTCCGGCGCCACCGTGACGTTGGTGGCGGTGGGGCAATGTTCGATCCAGGCGACACAGGCCGGCAACGCAAACTACACGGCCGCCCCCCCCGTGACGCAGAGCTTCCAGGTGACCCAGGCCAGCCAGACCATCACCTTCGGTGCTTTGTCGAATCGGGCATTCGGCAGCGGGACGTTTACGGTCAGCGCGACTGCAAGCTCCGGTCTGGCGGTAAGCTTCGCATCCACGACCTCGACGGTTTGCACTTGTCCGGTACCACCGTGACGCTGGTGGCGGTGGGCAAATGTCGATCCAGGCGACACAGGCCGGCAACACAAACTACGCGGCCGCCCCCTCCGTGACGCAGAGCTTCCAGGTGACCCAGGCCAGCCAGACCATCACCTTCGCTGCTTTGTCGAACCGGGTCTACGGTAGCGGGACGTTTACGGTCAGCGCGACCGCAACCTCCGGCCTGGCGGTCAGCTTCGCGTCGACCACCAAGACAATTTGCACAGTGTCCGGCGCTACCGTGACGCTGGTGGCGGCGGGGCAGTGTACAATCCAGGCGACGCAGACAGGCAACACAGACTACGCAGCCGCCACCCCGGTGACGCAGAGCTTCCAGGTGACCCAGGCCACTCAGACCATCACCTTCGCTGCTTTGTCGAACCGTGTGTACGGTAGCGGGACGTTTAAGGTCAGCGCCACCGCAAGTTCGGGCCTGGCGGTCAGCTTCGCATCCACTACAACAGCGATTTGCACAGTGTCCAGCGCTACCGTGACGCTGGTCGCGGTGGGGCAATGTTCAATCCAGGCGACGCAGGCAGGCAACACAGACTATGCAGCCGCCACCCCCGTGACACAGAGCTTCCAGGTGACCCAGGCCACTCAGACCATCACTTTCGGAACTCTGTCGAACCGTGTGTACGCCAGTGGGACGTTCAAGGTCAGCGCGACCGCAAGTTCGGGCCTGGCGGTCAGCTTCGCGTCGACCACCACGACGGTTTGCACCTTGTCCGGCGCTACCGTGACACTGGTGGCGGTGGGGCAATGTTCGATCCAGGCCACACAGGCCGGCAACACAAACTACGCGGCCGCCACCCCCGTGACACAAAGCTTTCAGGTGACCCAGGCCACTCAGACCATCACCTTCGGAACTCTGTTGAACCGTGTGTACGGCAGCGGGACGTTTAAGGTCAGCGCCACCGCAAGTTCGGGCCTGGCGGTCAGCTTCGCATCTACTACCACAGCGGTTTGCACCTTGTCCGGCGCTACCGTGACGCTGGTCGCGGTGGGGCAATGTTCAATCCAGGCGACACAGGCAGGCAACACAAACTACACCGCCGCCACGCCTGTAACACAGAGCTTCCAGGTGACCCAGGCCAGCCAGACCATCACCTTCGGTACTCTAGCGAGCCGGGCGCTCGGTACCGCGCCATTTACGGTCAGCGCTAAAGCAACCTCCGGTCTGGCGGTCAGCTTCGCGTCGACCACCACGACGATTTGTACGGTGTCCGGAAGCACCGTTACGTTGGTCGCCGTCGGGCAATGCTCGATCCAGGCAAGCCAAGCTGGCAATGCCAACTATTTGCCCGCCACGCCGGTGACGCAAAGCTTCCAGGTAACGGCAAAGAAGTAGTGGTCTTCAAACAGTTACCGGCAACACCAGTTAGGCGGAACACCATCGCGCAGTACACGCAGGCATTGGGCAGCCTGATTCCGCCTTGCACGGGGTTGATGGCGAGTGAGTTGAATGCGCCGCTGATCGGGACAGGGACGGACGGAAATCCGTTGACCCAGGCGCAGGCCGCCGCGCAGGAGGCGTACTTCACGTTTGTCAGCGGCGCGGGTGCGTGTCCCGGACCGTAGGCTATTGCTTCAGCGGGTCCGCGCCGATGGTTCCCACCAGTTCGGCCAAATAACTTACCGAGCTGACGCGCGCCAGTTGGGCCTGTGCGGCGGAGAGGCGCGCGGCGACATCGGGCTGCGCTGATCCGGCCAGAGGGCGGGATGTTTCTAACGCCGCGATATGCCGGGTCCACAGCGTCACTTCGCGTTCCTGCTTTACGTGCAGCCGCTCCTGGTACCAGGCGCTCGACAGCAGCGCTTCGCGCGTGAACATGCCGCGCACTTCGGCCGCATCCACGCTCTTTCCTTCCCAGTTGCCGTATGCCATGATGTGCAGCAGCGCCTGCAAAGGCGGGCACGCCGCCTCGATACTGCCATCGTAGAAATAGTTCCGCGCCACCTGCTTTTGACTCTCCACGATCGCATCCACTCCGGCCGCGAAGGAATCCATATCCTGCTTTTCCGGCCGCAGGATCTCTTCTGGAAATACCGCGTCCGGTGTTTCGAAGATGCGGCCGAGAAAGCGCTCCGCGAACAGCGCCGTGATGCGATAGCCCAGACGGCTGGCCCGCACGGTGCGGCCGTCCCACTCGAAGTCGCTGAGTTTCTCCAGCAAGCCGCCGCCGATCAAAAACTGCGGATCGCGTTCATGCACGCGTATCCGGCACCATACTTCCGGCGCCAGCATGCTGATGTCGTGGTCCACCCGGTAGTGCGGTCCCGCGTACCCGGCCACTGTAGTGAAGCCGGCATATTCCGTCAAAATGGCGGCCACCAGAGCATTGTTCAGATCGACCACGGGCGACACCGCATTGAAAGGACCTTTGGTGAGCGCGCCTTCGCTGCCGAAGCCTGTCGTGGATGGCGACTTGCCGGTCAAGCTGCAAATGAAATCCATGAACAGCTCGGGCAGTTCCTGGTAGTGAATCGGACTGTAAACGGCTAATGGGGGAATGCCGGTCTGCGGCTCCCCGGGGCTGCCGCGCCTGCCGGCCAGCACCGCATGCACCGGAAAGTGAACCGCCTGCACCGGAGGAATGCCCCGGTCCAGACGTGCCGAAACCTCCGCCAGGTACGTCCCCACGGGATTCGCCAGATCGGGCCGCCGTTGCAGGTAGCGGGGATTCTTCGAGGGGCGCCCCTCGACCAGGCGCGGCTGCGCCGACGAGACCACGTAGCCGCTCCCGTCGCGCGCGAAATCCGCGAGCAGCCGCTTCATTGGTTCGGTGTACTCGTCGAACTCGACCACGTGATCCACGATCGCCTTAGCCTGCTGCACGGTGAGCGGCTCGAAATTCGAGAGAAACGTCCCGGCCGTAGCGATGTCCGCTTCCGCCTGCGCATCGAAGCCGCGATGAATGGCATCGTCCGGGCGCTGAAAGAGAAAGGCCTCGCAATTTTCCACCAGCTTGACGCTACGGTTTGGATACTTGGAATCGAAGTCGCGCAGGCTATGCCGCGGGACCACCACAGAGGCGGTGATGTCGTCTTCCACCTGCACCTTTTCGGCGGGATGAAAGTCGGGCCGGAGCTTGTAAATGCGCCACGAGCCTTGCGGATCGAAACCTACCCGCAAATAATTGCCCACCAGTTTCTGGCCGTCGAACTTCAGCTCGTGTCCCAGGAAGCCATTAATACGATCGACCGTGAAATGCTCCCGCCAGTTGTCACCCCATTCCGGTCGGTAATAACGCTTCAGGGTGAAGACCAGTTGGCGGATCGTCTGCGGCAGCTTCCGCAGCCATTCGTTGTATTCGTCCGTGTATTCCGCCGACGCGGTGAGCAGCTTGATTACGGATCCCAGCGATCGTTCATGACTTAGAATGGGACGCCGGGAGCGGTCCTCCGGCTGCTTACAAATGGCGGAGAAGTCTCTGGCCAGGATGGCGGCTACTTCGTCCAGGTCATGAGAGTAATCGCGCACAAAGACGGGGCCGCGCAGTAGCACGTTGGCAATCGATTTGGAGATCTCCGATTTGCCTCCTCCCGATACCGTGCAGGGCTTGTGGCAGAGCGTGCCGTGGGCCACCGAACCGACCAGCCGCCAGGCCGTGCCGCCAAACTGTTTCTCCAGGCGCACTTTATATCCGGAAGGCAGCACATAGGTTCGATCGGGTAGCAGTGGCAATGCTCCGCCGTCGTTGTGCCAACTCACCTTTCCTTCCCACACGTTGAATTCGGCGTTTTCCGGAACGTAGAAAATATTCGGATAATTGCGATCCACCGCGAAGCCTTCCGGCCGGCAATCCACGCGGCCTTCCAGCAGCCGCATGGCGTTGGCGAATGGCACCTTCTTGATCGATTGCGGCCGCTCAGCCTGAAATTCCTGTCCGAGCACGTAGGCCGGATAAGCAATGGCCCCTCCGGCATGCTCCTCTTCGCACAATCCGTAAAGGTTGGCGGCGTAACTGATTTGGCTTTTTACTTCCTTCTTACAATAGCCATAGTAATTGTCGGCGATGATGGTGACGATGACTCCTTGCCGGTCGCGGCACACCATCTTGAACGCGCGTCCATTGTTATAGATCTCGCTCTCGTCCCGCCAGCACATGCCGTCGCGGCGCTGCCGTTCGGTGGCCTGGTCGAAATGGGGCAGGCCGAGGTCCGTCTTGCGCATCCCCACCAGATGCGGCGCGAGGATGACGCAGCCCGAGTGGCCAGTCCAGTGCAACACGTCCAGTGCGGCATCGTTTTCGGGCAGGTACGGGTCGCCGCCATTGCCGAAAATAATCTCCACGAAATCCAGATTGCTTACCAGGCTGGCGGGCGCGAAGAAACGAATCTCCATCGATCTCGCGGCGTCCGCGGCCGTGGCCGGGCACACCAACGGGCGGAGGAGTAGCGACACGAACAAGTGTGCCTCGTCCTGCTGATCGGCCGTAAATGGCAGACGCGATATTTCCGCGGGCGGCCGCAGGGCCTCCGCCAGGAATTTGGCAAAAGCCTGTTTGGGCGCCGCCAGCTTGTCGGCTGGAACCAGCAGGCCGCCCTC
Organism: Bryobacterales bacterium; assembly: GCA_963818855.1. Lineage (GTDB taxonomy): Bacteria > Acidobacteriota > Terriglobia > Bryobacterales > Bryobacteraceae > Bog-159. The sequence goes on from CAWFUH010000007.1 coordinate 345,297, forward strand.
CACGATGTGGAAGATTCCTTCCGTGGTACGCCGGTCGCTTCTGGGGTTGTGCAGGACGCCTTGGGCCGTGCGGTATGAGTGCACATAAGGCGAGACGAAAGTATCCGCGCCGGGCGGGAGAGACATCACTCGCGCCAGCCCCGGCCGGTCGAGCGTAAACGAATTGGCGGGCAATTGCGGCGCTCCCGCGGGGCAAACGTCTTTCAGATAATCATCCAGGAATTGCTGAATGCGGGCGTCCGCGGGACAGAGGCGGTTCCCCAGCAACTGATCCTTTTGATAATAGTTGCGCAGCAGCGGTCCGGCGATTTCCAGGAAGTACGGGTCGGCGGTGAGGCGGCTGGAAGGCTGTCCCAGGGCGACGAGTTTCAAATTGATGTAACGTACCAGTTCCTCGTTCCGTTCAGACGCCATTTTTCAGTTGTAGCATGCGCCGATAATACAGCTATTGCACCGCGACCACGACCGACGCTTCTTGCGATCCGCCCGCCGGCGAAAGCGCCGAGCAGCACGTCAGTTGCCCGATCGTCACGTTCAGCGGGACGCGCAGGTTGACCTGGTAAACTCCGGTCTGGCCTGGCGCGAGTCCGGCGAACAGGATTTGGGAGATGGGTCCAGCTGCACCCCATTGGCAAACTACCGGGGCCACCGTGGTGCTTACCATATCCAGTGGCGTGGGCCGGCCCGGTGGAACCGGCTGCGTCACCGGCCCGAGGCCCGTCATATAAAGAGTCAGTATCTCGCCGCCATGCGCGGGATCGGCGGTGCTGGGCTGGCCGTGAAAATCCTGGTGCCACACGCTGCGAAATGCAGGCCGTTCCGCGCTGGACAAAAGCGCTGCGGCGGCGGGCGCCGCTTTAGCCATGTCGAAAATGTAGATGGAATAACCTACGCGGGCGATGGGCGGCATCGCGCGCAACCAGCCAAATTCGCCGTGGTCGGGAGAGAGGCCATCCAGCAGGTTGACGCTGACGGCGGCGATGCCTTCCTGGGGAATGCGGCCGTCTGTACGCAATTTGTCCATCAGGGATGGGGCGGAAATACCCAACCGGGCCAGGTCGGCGGTGCCCCAGTAATCCACCGTGAGAGGGGACGGGCGATGCGCGCGCAGCCAGGCAGCCAGGTTCTTGGCGTCCTGCCCCCAGTCGATATTGGAATCCGCGAGGATTTTCGGCCCGTTCGAAGGTCCTCCGGCCAGAACATTGAAGAACGCCAGATAGTGCGGATAGATGGCGATGGATTCGGCTGCCAGGCTGGCGCATAGGACTGTCAAAAGAACTACCGCGTAGCGCCAGCGCGCGCGGGTGAACGCCGCGGCAGCGAGGATGAAGAGAAACGGAAGAATCGGCAGCAAATGCCGGACGCCGACGTTGATCGGGGTGGCCAGCGAGAATACGGAATAGACCGCTATGGGGATGGCCAGCACGAACCAGTCGAAAGACGCGCGCCGCACCGTTCCGCGCCAGAGTTTATGCAAACATGTCCAGGCGGCCAGCATCAGAAATGCCAGCGTGGCCACAGGGGTCTTCACCGCGAAGGCGATGGGGAAGTAAAACCACCAACCCCGGGTTCGCACTTTACCTAAAAGATACGATGGATGGCCGGCGGCATTCAGGTCGGCCAACTCGACCAGCCCTCTGAGGAACGGATGCGCGGGTGGGGGACCGTTGGTCAATCGGGCCGCGGCGTCCGCAGGGTTGCGATCCACCAGGGCATGCAGGATGGCCCGGTTGACACCGCCAGGGTTCACGCCGTGGACCAGCGCGGGGATCTCGTAGACCAGGAAGACGACGCAGCCGGAAAGGACCAGCATCAGTGCGAACGAGAGAACATCGCGGCCGAGCGAGCGCGTCTTATGTCCCTGCCAACGCCACAATGCGTATAGCAAGACGAATACCGGAAGCAGGAAGAAGGCGGCCAGCTTCGTGGCCAATGCCACGCCGAATACGAGAGCTGTCAACAGGAGACGCCGCAGGCCGGGACGCTTCAGGTAAGCGGCGAAGGCTATGCACTCCAAAAACGCACACAACGTGAACGGCACATCATTCTTCACATAGCGGCCATGTGCGGTGATGGTGGGATCGAAAGCGTAGAGCGCGAGTGCCAGTAGCGCCGCCGCGGGGCCGAAAGATGCGCGCGTCCAGAGAGCCAGGAGGAAGCCGAGGCAAGCCGTCAGAAAAATCGATGTAAGCCGCGCGGCCAGCACGATCGCGTCTTCTTTGCGGGTGTTGGCCGCCAGCCATTCGGTGCCGAATGCAATTTCATCGCTACGCAACCAAGGGGCGGGATCGCGCGGAGATGCAATCCCGAAGGGCAGCAGGGGCAGCGCCGCGAACATCTTATCGAGCGGAGGATGTACGGGTTCCATCCGGAAGTCGCCGGTCTTGAGGTAGCTATAGCCGCAGGCGATTTGCACCGGCTCGTCGACAGTCACCGATTCCTGTTGCGCCGACCGAATCTGGACAATCGACAGGTATGCAAGCAGAGCAAGCGAGACGGGCCAGAACAGGCGGGCGCAGGTCGACACAACCATACCTTATCGTCATTTTATTGGGGGGCAACTTCCACCAGCATCGCGGACCCTTGCGCAGGACCCGCGCCGGGCAGCGCGGAGCTGCACGTAAGCCGACCCCCATTAAGATTGGCCGGCACACGGATGTTCACCTGATAAAATCCGGTCTGGCCTGGTGCGAGCCCTGCAAACAGGACGTCGGCAACGGGACCACCCTGATCGGCGTTCCACCGGCAAAACAGGGGAACATCGATAGTGCTGAGCTGATCGAGCGGGGCGGGCTGGTCCGTTGGAACGGGTGGAGTGACCGGGCCGAGACCGGTCATATAAAATGCCAGAACCTCGCCAGGTACTGCGGGGTCGCGGGGCGTGGGAGCACCGCGAAAATCGCCATGCTGGACTCCGCGGAACGCGGGCCGCACAGTGCCGGACAAACGCGATTCCACCAAGGGCACGCATTGCGCCAGATCGAAAACATAAATGGAATAACCGATGCGGGCGCGCGGCTGGCATCCACGCAACCAGCCGAAATGGCCGCGATCCGGCGACAGACCCACTAACAGGTTCACGCTTACGGCGGCGGTGGCGTCTTGGGGAAGCCGGCCCTCCGCGCGCAGTCTGCCCATTATCGATGGCGCCGTCACTCCCAACCGCGGCAGGCTGGCACTGCCCCAGTAATCGACGGTCAGGCGGGCTGGCGGATGTGCGCGCACCCAGGCGGCCAGATTTTTGGCGTCCTGACCCCAGTCGATGTTGGAGTCGGCCAGGATCGCGGGTCCGTGCGCGGGTCCGCCCGCCAGCACGTTGAAGAACGCCAGATAGTGCGGATAGATGGCGATGGACTCGGCCGCCAGAGCCGCGCCGAGGCCGAGTAGCAGGAATACTGGATGGCGCCACTGTGCGCGGGTGAACGCCGCAGCCGCCAGGATGAAGAGGAACGGCCAGATCGGCAATAAATACCGGATACCCAGGTCGAAAGGGCTGAACAACGGGAATGCGGAGAAGATCGCGATCGGCACCGCCAAAACAAACCAATCGAAGCCGATCTGGCGCAGGGCGGCACGGCGCAGTTTCCGCAGGCAGGTCCAGGCCGCCAACGCCAGAAACGCCAGTGTTGCCGTGGGCATTTTCACGGCGAACGCGACTGGAAAATAATACCACCAGCCATGGGTACGCACCTCTCCCAGAAGATATGAAGGATGGCCCATCGTATGGAGATCCCGCAGTATGAGCAACCCTTTCACAAAGGGATGCGCCGGAATTGTGCGGCCCACACCCGTGCTCGCGCCGTCGAGGAACGCGGGGATCGCGTAGATCAGGAAAACGACCCCGCCGGAGAGCATCAACAACGCGGCGAGCGCGGGAACGCCCTGGACCCGGGAGACCGGTTTATGTCCCTGCGCACGCCAGACGGCGTATAACAGGGCGATCATCGGCAGCAGAAGAAGCGCGGTGAATTTGGTGGCTATGGCCAGTCCCAGGGCGAGGGCCGCCAGCAGCAGACGCGGCAGAGTGGACCGCCTCAGGTATGCGGCGAAAGCGATGCACGACAGAAATCCACCTAGCGCGACGGGCACGTCGTTTTTTACGTAGTGGCCATGCGCCGTGACGGTGGGGTCGAACGCATAGAGCGCGATTGCCAGCAGCGCGGCCGGGGCGCCGAAGCGGGCGCGGGTCCACAGCGCCATGGCCAGGCCCAGGCACGTCGTGAGAAAAATCGAAGTAAGCCGCGCGGCGAATACAATGGCATCCTCCTGGTGCGCGTTCGCCGCGAACCACTGGTTGGCAAACCCCTCTTCATCCGCTTGCAGCCAGGACGTTCGATCGCGCAACGGGGAGATCCGGAACCGCAGAAGGGGAATTGCAGCGAGCATCTTGGCGACCGGCGGGTTGGCCGGTTCCATGCGGAAGTCTCCCGTCGTGAGATAGCTGTAACCCGCGGCGAGCACCACCGGCTCGTCGGCGGTAACGGATTCCTGCATGGCGGAGCGAATCTGCACGATCGAAAGATAGGCGAGAAGCGCGCATAGCACGGGCCAGAACAGGTGGCTGGCGGGAGCGCGTGAGGACAACATGGATTCTCTATTTTGGCAGGACTTGGCTGGGGCGCTCCATGCTTAATATAGGAATAGTGAAGAAACTGCTGTGGCTTTTTGCCATCCCGCTGGCCGTGCTCGGCTGGTGGGCTTACCATCGGAACGCGGTTGCCCCTCAGATCCCCTTCGCGCGAGTGGCTCGCGAAACGTTAGTCAGCACGCTGCCGACTAACGGCAAAGTGGAACCTATCGAATGGCAGGCGGTGCGCACGGAACAGGCCGGGCTGGTGTCCAAAACGGCCGTCCAGGATGGACAGATGGTGAGCCGGGAGGCGCCTCTGGCCACCCTGAGCGACACCGGTCTGCAGGCAGATCTGGACGCGGCCGAAGCCCGCGCGGCACAGGCACGGGCGGACTTGACGACCATCGATGCGGGCGGCAAGCAGCTCGAATTGACCACCATTGCCAGCGATCTGGCCCGCTTGCGGATCGCGCAGGAGCACGACGAAAAAGAATACGCGTCGCTGCGCCGCCTGGCCGCCAAACAGGCCGCCTCCCAGTTCGAAGTGGACGAGATGAAGAGCAAGGTGCAGGCTTCGCAGATGACCATCGAAGCACTCGAAAAACGGCGCGCCGCGCTGGTTTCCCAATCGGACAAGACCGTGGCGCAGGCGCGCCTGAAGGAGGCGCAGGCGGCCGTAGAACTGGCGCAGAGCCACATCGCACAGACAGTGATCCGCGCGCCGATAGCAGGCGTGGTATACGATCTGGCGGCGCGGCCCGGAGTCTATCTCAACATAGGCGACCTGGTGGCGAACGTGGGACGGACGGATCGCTTGCGCGTGCGGGTATACGTGGACGAGCCGGAACTAGGGCGCGTGGCGGAGGGCCAGCCGGTGACTATCAATTGGGATGCGCTACCCGGCCGTGCCTGGCAAGGCACGGTGGAGCGGAAGCCGGCCAACATCGTGGCTTTGGCCAGCCGTCAGGTGGGCGAGGTGCTGTGCACCATCGATAATCCCGGGCGCGTGCTTTTGCCCGGCACCAACGTGGACGCGCACATTCGCACTGCGGCGGTGGCCAACGCGCTGACAATTCCCAAAGAATGCTTGCGGCGCGACGCCAACGGACTGGGCGTATTCGTTTTGCGCGGCGGCCGTCTGGCGTGGCAGACGGTGACGACAGGCGCATCCAGCGTCACGCGGGTACAGGTCCTCGAAGGACTGGCGGAACGCGAGGACGTGGCGCTGCCAACCGAGTTATCGCTGCGCAATGGGGAAAACGTAACACCGCTGCGGCCATGATGGGCAAGGTTGTAACCGCGTGCGTACGCGCGCGGTGCTAACCTAGACTCCTTTGGTACGAGACCTTCTCTACGCTCTGCGTGGCTTCCGGAGCAACCCGACCTTCACGGCAGTCGCGATCGCCTCATTGGCGTTGGGAATCGGCTTGAATACTGCCATTTTCAACTTAGTGAGCGCAGTGCTTCTACAGCCGCTCCCGGTACGCCAGCCGGCACGATTGGTTTCGGTGTTCACCTCGGACCGCACTAATCCGGGATTGCTGTATAACTCCTATCCGAATTACCTGGATTACCGCGACCGCAATACAGTTTTCTCGGGAATGGCGTTATACACGCCTATTCAGGCAACCATCACAGGAGAACGCGAACCGGGCGATGTAATCGGGCAGATTGTATCAGGAAACTACTTCGACGTATTAGGTGTGAAACCGGTTCTGGGGCGGACATTTCTTCCCGAGGAGGATCGTATTCCCGGCGCACAGGCCGTGGCGGTGATCAGTTACGCTTTCTGGCAACGCCAGTTCGGCGGCAGCCGCGGTGTCACCGGCGCCACCATCAATCTGAACAACCGGCAGTACGCCATCCTCGGCGTAGCGCCGCGGGATTTTCATGGCGCCAACGCATTGGTCACCACTGACCTCTGGGTTCCCATGATGATGTATCCCCAATTGTACTCAATGGCGGACTGGGTTGATCATCGCAAGGCGCTGTTATTTTCCGTGGTCGGCCGCTTGAAGGACGGCGTCAGCCTGCCGCAAGCCTCCGACAACATGCGGACGCTGGCCGTCCAACTGGCGCGCGAGTATCCGGCGGATAATCGAGGCCGCACGCCGGCGCTGCTGCCGCTGATCGAATCGGTTATTCAACCGAACTCGAGGGGCGGCTTCGTAATGGTGAGCGGCGTGACCCTGGCGTTGAGTGGACTGGTGCTGCTGATTGCCTGTGCCAACGTGGCCAACCTGCTGCTGGTGCGCGCGGCGGCCAGGCGCAAGGAGATGGCTCTTCGGCTGGCGCTGGGCGTTGGACGCGCGCGTTTGATCCGGCAGCTGATTACCGAAAGCGCGCTGCTGTCGATTTCCGGAGCCGCGGTGGCCCTGGTGCTGGCGCGCTGGGTGCGGGACCTGCTGTGGACTTTCCGGCCGCCCTGGATGCTCAGCGGCGATGCGGTGCTCCGTTTCGATGGGCGCGTGGTGGGGTTCACGCTGCTGATTGCGGTGCTGGCCACGCTGGTTTTCGGATTGGCTCCGGCCATGATTGCCACCCGCACCAACCTGGCAGCCGAGTTGCGGGAGCGCCGCAGCCCCTGGACGCGCGCGGGACATCGCGTGAACGCGCGTATTTTGCTGGTGACGGTGCAAGTGGCGCTGGCGGTGGTGGCGCTTACCGGCGCCGGATTGTTCCTGCGCAGCCTGCATAACGCGCAGGCCGTGGATCCCGGATTCGATGCCGCACACATCGCAACCGTCACCATGAACGCTAAGACTCGGGGGTTCACGCCGGCCGAAGGGCAGCAGTTTTATAGTCGCGTACTCGAACGCATGCGGAACTTGCCGGGAGTTGGCGCCGCCACCCTGGCCTTCAACGCTCCGTTTCGCGTGTACCGGGCGCGGAGCGTTTCCGTCGTGGGGCAGGATGCCGGACCGGGTCCCGGCGTGGTGGCGCTCATCGACCTGGTCGAGCCGGACTATTTCAGGACACTGCGCATCCCGCTGTTGCGCGGCCGCACCTTTGCCGGCGACGACTCGCTGGGCGCGCCCCGTGTAGCCGTGATAAACGAGACCATGGCGCGGCGCTTCTGGAGCGGGAAGAATCCGATCGGCGCACGGCTGCACTTCTTCGGTGACGATGCGCCGGTGGAGATTGTGGGCGTCGCAAAGGATAGCACCTACGGCAGTCTGGGTGAGGCGCCCCGCCTGATGGTGTATCTGTGCTTGCGGCAAATCTATGTGCCCGCCATTACGTTATGGGTACGCACGACCAGCGACCCGGAAGCTATGCTGGGGTCCCTGCGGCGCGAAGTGCAGAGTCTCGACCGCGATGTGTTGCTTTCGGATCTTCAGACCGCCATGCAGGTGAGTCACGAGGCGCTGTGGGCCCAGCGCTTGGGCGCCATACTCTTCACCGCGTTCGGAGTGCTGGCCGGGCTGCTGACCGTAGTCGGCCTTTATGGAGTCATATCGTACTCGGTGGGACACCGCACCCGCGAGCTTGGAATTCGAATGGCTCTAGGCGCGCAGCCCGGCACGGTGTTACGGCAGGTCCTGGCTGAGGGCATGGTCCTGGTGCTCTGGGGATTGGCGCTGGGCTTAGTGGTGGCCACCACGATTGCGGGCGTGCTCAAGACCCTGCTGTTTGGGGTTACCGCGCGCGATCCGCTGACTCTGGGCGTGGTGGTGGCGATCCTGTTGATGACGGCATTGGCGGCCTGCGCGGTGCCGGCCTGGCGGGCTACGCGCATCGATCCGATGCTGGCGCTGCGAGACGAGTAGGTCAATCGCAGACCGCCCGCTCAGACAGGCACGCCGCAAGACCACAGCAGATAGCCGACCGCCTGCTTCACATAGTTCAGGCGATACGCAAGACTTTCGCGCGCCCGCTCGGGCCGCGGCGATCCGTATACAGTGAGGCCGCGGCCTTCCAGCATCTTCTTGACGCGATAAATGTGATACCCGTCGCTGACGACAATGACGGACTGCAGGCCCATGCGGCGCATGATCTCGCCTGCCAGGGCCGTGGAGGCCACCGTGCTGCTCCCTTCCCCTTCCACCGCGATGTCCTCGGGGGGAACGCCCTGGCTGGCGAGATAGTCGCGGCCCACCTCGCCCTCCGTGAACACCGGGTCGCCGCCTGCGCCGCCGGTGGTCATGAGGCGCTGCGCCAGGCCTTTGCGATACAACTCCAGCGCATGATCCAGGCGCGCCTTCAGCACGGGCGATGGCCGGCCGCGATACTCCGCCGCGCCCAGAACCAGGATGATATCCGCCCGGTGGGCTTCGTCGTGCGTGGCCTGCCGCTCGATTCTAATGGCGGTCCAGGCCGTCGCGAGCAAGGCCACGCACAGCACGACTACCACCACATTCGATATGGCGCGTTTCATGGCGCTTTTCTGATCCCAGACACATTGTAAGCGGATTAGTATGATATGGCCGCGGATCCACAGGCCGTGTGTGACCGGCGCCAACCTTCCGGTATCCGCGCCGGCCAGTGCGTGCCCGGTATGCGAAGGGCGGGTCCTGGAGGACCCGCGCAGGACTGGAGTCCTGCCCCACGACAAGCGATACTGCTCTTTTCCATGTTGACATCCTACAGGAGTTTTGCCATACTCCTATGTGTAGCCCATAGGAGGAGCGGCGGAAGGATGTTCAAACGGTTTAAGGTACTGATCTCCCGATTTCGTGCGCGGTTTGCCGCGGGACGCCTCGACCAGGATTTCGGAGACGAGCTGGATGCGCACCTGGCGCTGCTGACCGAGGAGCACATCCGGCAGGGGCTCGCACCGGAAGACGCCGCGCGGGCTGCGCGCCTCTGCCTGGGCGGAGTAACCCAACTGCGCGAGACGCAGCGAGAACTGCGCGGGCTGCCTTGGCTCGAAACGATGTCGCAGGACATCCGGTACACGCTGCGCACACTGCGTGGGAATCCCGGCTTCGCGGCGGCCGCGATTCTCACGCTAGCCCTGGGAATAGGCGCCAACACAGCCATCTTCACGGTGATCAACGCCGTCCTGCTGCGGCGTCTGCCGTATGCCCGTCCGCAGGAGTTGGTGACCTGGCGGCAGAACGAGTCCCTGCTCGATCTGGACGATATCCGCAAGCAGGCCCAATTTTTCGCGGCGGGCGGCGGCGTGAACCCCACAGTTATGGACTACACCGGCGGGGCCGAGCCGCTCGCCGTCCAAGCCGGATATGTGGATCGCGGGCTGTTCGAGACTCTAGGCGTACCGGCGATATTGGGCCGCACGCTGTCGAGCGACGAAGACCGCTCGGGCGGGCCGCGCACCGCGGTCCTGGCATATCCATTCTGGCGGCAGTATCTGTCGGGCGATCCGGAGATCGTGGGAAAGACCCTACCGCTCAACGGCAACCGCTATACAGTGATCGGGGTGATGCCGCCGGATTTTCGCCTGCCGGAATTTAATATCGATGTGTTCGTGCCGCTGCGGGTGGCTTATCCCGAGGCGGCTATGTATCGCGGTGTGCACTTCATGCAAACGTACTGGCGGCTCAAGCCGGGCGTGACCGTGGCACGGGCCGCGTCCGGCATGGCGGCTATCGACGCCCGCCTGTCGGCCGCCTATCCGGCGCAGGACAAGGGCCGCCGCACGATGCCGGTGCCGCTGCAGCAGTGGGTGACGGGCGAAGTCAGGCCGGCTTTGCAGGTGCTGTTCGGAGCCGTATGCCTGGTGCTGCTGATCGCTTGTGCGAACTTCGCGGGCCTGCTGCTGGCGCGCGCGGAGACGCGGCGCCATGAGATGGTGATCCGGGCCGCGCTGGGTGGAGGACGAAGCCGGCTGATACGCCAGGCCTTGACGGAAAGTGTTCTGCTCGCGCTACTAGGCGGCGCCACGGGATTGGTGCTGGCCGCTCTGGGGACGCGGCTGCTGATGGCCGCCAAACCAGCGGCGCTGGCCCAATGGAATGCTATCTCTGTGAACTTCACCGTTTTGGGATTCGGTCTCGTATCGGCAGCGCTGACGGGCCTGATCTTCGGCTTGGTTCCGGCCTGGAGCGCGTCGCAGCCGGGCGTGGCCGATAGTTTGAAGCAGCAGGGCCGCACCGCGACCGCGGGGCCCTCCGGAAGCCGGTTGCGCAGACTGCTGGTGGTGGCCGAGATTGCCTTGGCTCTGGTGCTGCTGGCGGGCGCCGGACTGCTTATCAAAGGTTTCGCGCGCTTGCGCGCGGTCGATCCCGGTTTCAACCCCGCGCGCGTGGTCGAGTTTGACATTCAATTGCCCGCCGCGCGTTACGCCGAAATCCCCAAACAGATCGTGTTCCGGCGGGAACTGCTGTCGAAGCTGAACGCGTTCTCCGGAGTGCAGGCCGCTATAGTGGGCGACGCGCCTCTGAATGGCAACCAGCTAACGCACAGCCTGGCGTTCGAGGGCCGGCCGCCAGTCGCGGTGGGTGACGAACCTGAGGTCGACACCTTTTGTGTGATGGGCGATTACTTCCGCGTGATGCAGATTCCGCTGCGCGCGGGCCGCACCGTTACGGATATAGACCGCGAGGGTCAGCCGCTGGCCGCCGTGATTAACGAGGCTCTCGCGCGCCAGTATTTCCCCCACCAGGATCCGATCGGGCAGCGTATCCGGTGGGGCCGCGACACGGGACCTCCGAGATGGATGACGGTCGTCGGCGTAGCCGCCAACGTCAAGCAGTACTCACTGGCGCAGCCAGCCTACCCGGCTGTCTTCACTCCCTTCGCCCAATCCAGTGAAGCGTGGCGGCGTTGGATGTCTGTCGTGGTTCGCATGCCCGATAATTCCGCGGGATTGATCCGTACCGTGAAACGTCAGATTTGGTCGCTCGACGCGGACATTCCGTTGAACCGGATTCGCAGCATGGACGAACTGGTCAATCGTTCGTTTGCCGAGCGCAGGTTCAACATGTTTCTGCTGGGACTGTTCGCCGGGCTGGCGATGATTTTGTCTGCCGTGGGCCTCTACGGAGTCATGTCCTACAGCGTGAGCCAGCGGACGCACGAGATCGGCATCCGCATGGCCGTGGGCGCCCGGCGCGGCGACGTGCTGACGTTGGTGATGAAGCAGGGTGTCGGGCTGGCGGTAGTGGGCCTGAGCGTCGGCACGCTGGGAGCATTGGCGCTCACCCGTTTAATGAAGGGGTTGCTCTTCGGTGTTACGCCCAACGATCCCGCCACGCTCGCGGCGGTGGTTCTGTTGATGATAGCGGTGGTGTTGATGGCTTGCCTGATTCCCGCGCGGCGGGCCATGCAAGTCGATCCCATGGTGGCCCTGCGCGAGGAGTAGGGAAGCCGCCGCGCAACCAAAAGTTCGATACAGCGGCGCTGAAGCGCCGCGCCGGCTTAAAGCCTGCCCTCCAAGCCCACACAGTCCTGCGCTATTCTGATCCCAGACGCATTCTAAGATGCCCAGGTCCGAGACAATCTCGAGCGCGGCCAATCCGTTGCTCAAAGATGTGCGCCGCGCCACCGCCCGCGGCGGCCTCACGCAGGAAGGATTTCTGGTGGCGGAAACCTTCCACCTGCTGGAGGAAGCGCTGCGCAGCGGCTGCGCGGTGAAGGTGGTGCTGTGCTCGGAATCGGTGCAGTCTGCGGTGGAAAGCCACGTGAAGCGCCTGGCCGGCCTGCGCGTGGCGGTAGTTGCCGATCAGCTCTTTCCGTCGATTTCCGGCACCGAGGCCAGCCAGGGAGTGATTGCGCTGGTCGAGCCGCCAATCTGGAACCTGCCGCAATTATTTCGCGGGCGCAGCCTGGTGGTGGTGCTGGACGGCTTGCAGGACCCCGGCAACGCGGGCACCATCGCGCGCGCCGCAGAGGCGTTCGGTGCCACGGGAATCATGTTCTTGAAGGGCACCGTGAGTCCGTTCAATCCGAAAGCCCTGCGGGCGGCGGCGGGATCGCTGTTCCGCGTGCCCTTCGCTTATGGTCTCGATTCGCCGCTGGCACGCGCCGCGCTGCAACAGAACAAGCTGGACGTCTACGCCGGTGTGCCGGCGAACTCGCGCCTGCCGTCGAAGCCTTTGGGCGAGGTGGACTTCACGCGCCGATGCGCCATCGTGATCGGCAATGAGGCGCGCGGCGTGAGCCCGCAACTGCGCTCCGCCGCCATGGATATTTCGATCCCCACGTCGGGTGTAGATTCACTCAACGCAGCCATGGCGGCGGGAGTCCTGCTGTACGAAGCGCGGCGGCAGAGGTCGCTCGACACATGAGCTTGTTCGATACAACGCCTCCCGCCCAGCCGGAGAAGGTGGATAAAAAACGGCCGCTGGCCGACCGCATGCGGCCAGTGACGCTCGACGAATTCGCCGGGCAGGATCACGTGCTGGGACCGGGCAAGCCGCTGCGCCAGCAGATCGAGCGCGACGAACTGAGCTCGGTGATCCTGTGGGGGCCGCCGGGCGTGGGCAAGACCAGCCTGGCGCGGCTGATTGCGCGCCTGACCCGCTGCGAGTTCATCCCGTTCAGCGCGGTGTTAAGCGGCATCAAGGAGATCAAGGCGGTGATGGTGGATGCCGAGCGGCTGCGCCGCATGGGACGCCGCACCATCGTCTTCATCGATGAGATTCACCGCTTTAACAAGGCACAGCAAGATGCCTTTCTGCCGTACGTGGAACACGGCGACATTGTACTGATCGGCGCCACCACGGAGAACCCTTCGTTCGAGGTGATCGCGGCGCTGCTCTCGCGTTCGCGCGTGTATGCCTTGCGCGCGCTGACGGCCGAGGAGATCGTGGGGCTGCTCACACGCGCGCTGGCAGATCGCACGCGCGGGCTGGGAGAGCTGGAGATCGCCGCGCCAGCCGCGCTGTTGGAGCAAATTGCCATCTACGCGAATGGGGACGCGCGCGCCGCCTACAATACGCTGGAAGCGGCGGTAGCGGCTTCGCCCCCGCACGAATTGGCCGAAGCCGCGGTGCAGGATGCCATCCAGCGCAAAGTGCTGCTATACGACAAAGCCGGCGAAGAGCATTACAACCTGATTTCGGCGCTGCACAAATCCGTGCGCTCGAGCGACGCGGATGCCGCGCTATATTGGCTGGCGCGTATGCTGGAAGCCGGCGAGGACCGTCTGTATATCGCGCGGCGGCTGATGCGCATGTCGATCGAGGACATTGGCCTGGCGGACCCGCGCGCGCTGGAGCAGGCCGTGGCCGCCATGCAGGCCGTCCACTTTCTAGGAATCGGCGAAGGCGACCTGGCGCTGGCGCAGACGGCCATTTACCTGTCGGTGGCGCCTAAGTCGGATGCGTCGTATCGGGCGCTGAGCGCGGTGCAGGCGGATGTGCAGGAGACCATGGCCGAACCGGTTCCGTTGCATCTGCGCAATGCGGTCACCCGGTCGATGCAGCAATGGGGATATGGCGCCGGGCTACGAGCATGCGCACAAATTCGAGGATGCCATCACCGGCATGGAATGCCTGCCGCCCACGCTGGCGGGACGGCGATATTATCATCCGACCGATCGCGGGGCGGAGAAGCGTATCGCCGAGCGGTTGGAGGAAGTGCGGAAAGCTCGGGAGGCGCGCGGGAGCGGGGCTGAAGCCCCGCGCCGGCTAAAGCCCGCCCTCCAAAACGCAAATCCCGGCGCCGTCGAACGACGCGAGTCCACCCAGGCTCACGGTCAGGTTCGATACGATCGTGCCGGAGCAGCCCGGCAAACCTAGGGGCACCGTGGGCACGAGGAAGTTGACCTGGTACAGTCCCACATATCCCGGTGCGAGGCCGGTGTATTGCGGAATCAGGATGCTGCCGGGCGGGGCAGGGAAGAGGCCGGGCGCACCTGGTTTGGTGGCCAGAGCGTTCGGCCGGAAATTGAAGTCCAGGTCGAAGATTTCGGTGGTGGGGGTGGCGGCTGCCGCAGGCTGGCCAGTCGCCACTGCCGGCGTGGTTAGTCCCAGCCCCACGGCATAAGCGATTAACACTTCGCCGCCTTGTGCCGGGTTCCCGGCGGCCACCAGCGTTCCATCGGCGTGCGTCACCAGCGGGGCACAAGGTAATCCGCTCAACGGGGCGAGTCCGGAGCCGCCCGGCACCACGGTGTCACAGGACGTCAGCATGTGCACCTGGTCCGCTTGTGGAGTCAGATCGAACGGCGTTCCCGCAATGCTGTTGACTGTTATGACAAGCTGCGTCAATGCCGAAAGGTCGCATGCCGGGTTGGTGAATATGCAGGACGGGCCGACGTCGTAGGGAATCTGGATGGTTACCGCAGTCGTACTGAAGCATGCGCCGGCAGACGGGCAATTCTGCGGCGGCTGTACTTCCAATACGGGCGCCGTAAGGTTCTGCACCGTAGCGCTGATGGTGCCCTGGATATTACCTGCCAGAAAGACGGTAATCAGCTGCCCTGGAGCCACGTAGACCGGCTCCGGATACACATAGCCCATGGTGGCGACCGTAGCTGTAGAAGTACTCTGACTGAATGCGTTAGAGTATAATGACAGACCCAAGATAGTAACTAGATATTTCATAGTTGTAAGATCCTTTATCGAATTTGCGCCTGTCTACGGCGCCACACAAATTCCCGCACCGTCAAACGAGTACGGCCCGCCCACGCTCACCGTCAGGTTCGATTGTATAGTGCCGTTACATGCCGGTGTCCCCGCGGGCGGCGGGGGCACCTGAAAGTTGACTTGGTACAGGCCAATGTAGCCGGGCGCCAGGCCCGCATACAAAGGGGCTAACCCAGGCTCAGCCGCGGCAAGCATCGGTTGGGTGGCCAATGCGTTCGGCCGGAAATTGAAATCGAGGGCGAAAGTCTCAAAGGCAGGCGTGGCGGCAGTAGCAGGCTGGCCGGTGGCGGTCACGGGATTGGTGGCTCCCAGCCCAACCGCGTAGGCCACCACGATTTCTCCGCCAGTTGCCGGGCTCGTTTGCGATACCGCCGATCCGTCGGCGTGCGTCACCAGCGGCGTGCAAGGCAGTCCGAAGTAGGGCGCATATCCGTTGCCGCTGGGAACCACCGTATCGCAAGCCGTCAGAATGTGAACCTGATCGCCGAGCGGTATCAGCATCACGGTGGCTGCCGTCGCGCCATCGACGGTCACTGATAGCTGCGTATTGTAACTATTGACAATGGCGCAAACGAAACAAGTGGGTGCCATTTCGTAGGGAATCTGGATGGTAACCGCGGTGTAGGGCATGCAGGGCCCGTTGGCCAGGCTGATGCCGCAAGTCGCGCGCACTTCCAATACCGGCGCCGGGTACTGCGCGGCCTGATCGACGGCGGCGCTGACGGTGCCCTGAATGTTGCCCGCCAGAAAGACGGAAATCAACTGTCCGGGGGCTACGCGGACAGGCTGGGGAAACAGGTACCCCATCGAAGAACTCTGGCCGTACATGCTGGAGGATAACGACAGACACAAGATAGTAAGTAGATACTTCATAATCCTAAGACACTTTCGCGCGGGATTTCCCGACATACTTCATGTAAACTCCCGCCGCTCAAAAACGCCAGCGCAACACGAGTTGCATCGATCGCGGGCCGCCGGTTTGAAACGCCGGCGTCAGGCCGCTCGACGGCGTACCGCTGCCCAACATCAGGTTCTGCATGGAGGGCGAGCGCCCAAATAACGGATCGTCCAGAAAGCGAACCGGATCGGCGAAGGCCGGACGGTTGAGCGCATTAAAAGCTTCTGCCCGCAATTCCAGCGAGGTTTTCTCGGCGATGCGGAAGGTGCGGCGCAGGGCCACGTCAATCTGCGACATGCCAAAACCGTAAATCGCGTTGCGGCCGAGATTGCCTTGTCCGCCGGCTGCAGCGAAGGCGGCGGGGTTCAATCGCCGCCCGCCGGGCGCCTCGGGGTCGGCAATCCACAGCGGCGCACCGGGCGACAGGTCCGGCTGGAAGACGTCGGCGAAGTTTAAGCCGAGAGCGGTTTCGCTGTCGAGCACGGTGATCGGAAAACCGGTGCGCGCGCGAAACATGCCGTCGAGAGACCACCCGCGCGGCAACTCTACCGAGAAGGCTGCCGCCAGCGAGTGACGCACATCGAAATCCGAGGAACCTGCGTTGCTCGCGGCCACGCCCGGCGCAGGCACGAAGTAGATCGCGGAATCCGACGAGCTGTTATCGATGGAGTGCGCCCAACTATAGGAAACCTGTGCCTGCCAGCGCCGCGACAGTTGCCGGCGATACTGCGCCTGCAGCGCCTCATAGCGGGACCAGCCATGATTGGTAGCCTCTACGGTCTGGGTGAGCCCACTCACCGCCCCGGCCTCCTGCCGCAGCAAATCGTTGGCAGCGGCACCGGCCCAGGCAATCGACAAGAGGCCGTCGCGCCCGAGACTCCGCTCGAGAGTAATATTCCATTCCCAGACGGACGGTACGCGCAGGTCCGGCGCAAAGTTGTAAGCGATCAGCGTGGCGGTAGTGGCGGGCGTCACAGAACTCGCGGCGCCGGTGTTGAACTGCCAGGAATTATACGGTGCTCCGTTGATGCCTTCGACCGCGGCGCCGAAGTCCGCGTCGAAGTAACGTCCCGCGCCGGCGCGCAGCACCGCGCGCCCGTCGGCGGTCAACCGGTACGCGGCGCCGAAGCGCGGCGAAAGGTCCGCGTAGCGCATCTTCCAAATCGCGCTCTCCACACTGGTGGCGGCAACCGGCAGCGCGGACGCCGGGGACACCAGCGGCGGCGCGGGCGCGACCGGCGACGGATCCAGATCCCAACGTAAGCCATAGGAGACGGTCAGCCGCGGATTCACGTGCCAGGTATCCTCGCCAAACGCCGCCACCTGCGCAATGGACGTGGTGTTTTGAACAGAATCGAACAGGCCCACCGAGAAGCTGGAATCGAGCAGAGCCTGCAGGCTGGCGGCCGTTACCGATACGCCGGCCGGCGGCCCGCTCCGGCTGAGGCCGAGGCGCAGGTAGTCCACGCCAGCGCGGATCTCATGCGCGCCGCGGTGGAGCTCCGTCGAGTCCACCACGTTCCATTGGCGCTGGGCGTTGCCCGTGTCGGCGCCGGTGATGAGCGGCTCGAGGCCGCCGATGGCAAAGCGAAAGAACGAGACGCAAGGGGACGCGGGACCAAACAGCAGCGTATTGGTATAGCAGCCGCCGGTGCCCGGCACGCCCAGGCTCTGCCAGGTCGAGACGCCGCTGGCGCCCGTCCAGTTTACCCGGAATTCGTTAGTGGCGGATGGCGAGATGGCGGCGTTCAGTCCGACAGTGGCGGCGCGATCCTGCAAATTCACGGCTTCGGCTTCGGACAGGCCGAGTGTGGTGGAGGAAGGGGTGTCGCTGAAACGGCCGAAAATGAGCAGCCGCGTGGTCAGAGCGTGATCGATGCGCGCGCTCACGCCGTCGAAGCCGGATGGACGCGAGCTGAAACCGTTCCATTCGGCGATGCCGCCGCCCAGATACGGTCCGTTGGGCACGGGAAACGCGTTGAGGATGGGCTGAAAGATGGGCGCCGCCCCGGCGCGCGTGGCAAGCGACGGAACTGTTGATTGCCAGGTATAAGGCTGGCGTAGCCGCAGGCCTTCGTAGGATACAAAGAAGAAGGTCCGGTTGCGGCGCAGCGGTCCGCCCAGCGCGCCGCCGAAGTCCGCGAAGCGCAGCGCCTGCCGCGGCTGGCCGGTGCTGTTGGCGAACCAATCGTTGGCGTCCAGCACTTCGTTCCGAAACACGCCGAAAGCTACGCCGTGGAACTCATTCGATCCGGAACGGGTGCTCAGCGCCACCTGACCTCCCGGCAGCGGGCCGTACTGGCCGGTGAATGTGGAACTGCGCAATTGGAATTCGTCGAGGGCTTCTACGGAAGCCAGCGCCTGCAGGCTGCCGAAGGCCGTCATGGCCGGCAGCGAGCCACCTGCGAGTTGCGCGGGTAGTCCGCCGCCATTAGCCCCGGTGTTGGCGCTCACGCCATCCACCGTGAAATAGTTGGCGTTGGGCCGCTGCCCGTTCACGGTGAATTGGCCGGCTTCGCCTCCGGTGGCCGGCGTGATGATGGACCCCGGCGCCAATTCTAAGAGAGTGAGTATGCCGCGTCCATCCAGTGGAAGATGGTCAATCCAGTTGCGGTCCACCAGGGTGGAGGGCGAGAGGCTGTCCGAGCGGGTAAGCCTGGGCGCGCCCGGCACGGTCACCACTTCGAGCACGTCGCCGATCTGCAGGTGAAAATCCACGCGCACCGCTGCGCGGGCATCCAGCTCGACGCCAAACTGCACCATGGTGCGAAACCCCTCCTTGCGCACCGTCAGCTTATAGCGGCCGGGATAGAGGTAGGGCGCTTGCCAGACGCCGGCGGCATCCGTTTCGGAGACGCGCCGGAAGCCGGTTTCTTCGTTCACGGCGGTGATGCTGGCGCCGGCCACGAGTGCGCCTGCGGGGTCCCAGACAAACCCGGATAGTCCGCCGGTCTCCTGCGCGGCGAGCGGCAGGCAGCCGCAGCACACGGTGAGGGCGAGAATCTGCCTGCTATCGGGTCTCCGCATCAGCTTTCAGCTTAGCCAAAGCCGACGATAGCGACGCCGGAGTCGCTTCAGCCACGGCCGCTCCTTGCGCGCCGGCGGTGACCGCGCTCAACAGACGATCCACCTGCTCCGCTTCAGTGAACAGTCGAATGGCGTGCGTCTGCCAGTCCTCCGCGGCGACGGCACTGGCGGGCGGCGGCGTGGGCGGGCCGAGATACGGCTGGGTGGCGCGGTCCAGCGCGGCAACCTCGTGCCCAAAGGCCGTCTCGTGCTGACGGCGGATGGACTCCAGCACCGCCTGGCTATGCGGACTCATGACCGCTTCCACGCCGGGCGGGAAGCGGGTGGCCAAACGGCGCAACGCATGCGCCCTGGCCATGAGCGCTTCACTATTCTTCAGCAATCCATCCACGAATCTGTCATAGGCCGCGGGACTGTCGAACTGACGTTCCGGCCCCGCGCCCGCCGCGGAATGCGGCACACCAGCCACTTCGAGCGGAGCACCGGCCGCCGGCGGCTTCGGATTCGGCGAAAGCTCGACGGCGACGCGCGGTAGGCCAGCCAGCGCCGCGCGGATTTCGCGCATGCGCCCGGCATCCACGCCCCAACAGGTGACTACGATGCGATCGTGCGCGCGCACCACTTCAATCGGATCGCCCAGATCGGCGCCGATCCGGTGGAGGGCCGCGATCACGCCGAGCTCGTCGTCCGGCCCTAGCGGGGCGGCGCTCTTGGGAATCAGCGTTGCGGCTGCTCGCCTGGCGGGCGGCTCGGACTGCAACCGTACCGGCGCAGGCGCGCGCGCGGCGGGCGGCGCCGGATGTTCGAGCGGACGCGTGCGGCTGGCGTAGAAGACGATCCCAGTGCCCGCGGTTAACGTGCAGGCGGCCAGCCACACAGTGCGGTGCGCGAGGATGCGGCTCCATTTCCAGCCTGATTCACCGGAGGCCGGCATGCGGGAGAACTCGGCGCGCAGATTCCGCCATGGCTGCGGCGGGGAGGGCAGCGTGGGCTCCAGAACGTCCCGCCGGTAGCGCACATACGCGGCGATGGTTTGACGCAGGTCGTCCACGCGCGTGCGGCAATCCCAGCAGGCTTCCAGATGGCGCGCCACACGCCGGGTGTGCCTGGCCCGCAACTCGCCGTCGCAGTAGCGCAGCAGTTCGTCTTCCTCCGGGTGCATCCGCCAGTTAAGCCCGCAGTTAAGCATGGAGCACCTTCCTCAGCCGCGTGATGGCGCGCCGCAGAAACTCGCTCACGCTCGAATCGCTGATGCCCAGGATGCCGGCGATTTCGCGATAACGGAAGCCCTCACTGCGTAGATAGAGGCATTGCCGCTGCTGCGGCGAGAGCGCGGCCACCGCTTGCCCCAGACTCTCGCGCCGCTCATGCTCGAGGATCCGCTGTTCAGGATTGCCGGCCTCGACCGGAATGCTGTTTTCCAGTTCGGGGTCGAAGGGACGCCAGCGCTGCTCCTGACTGCGGCGCGTGAGCCCATGGTTGTGGGCTACGCGGAAGATCCAGGCGCGCATGTTCGCGATGCGCTGCCCCTTGCGCAGCGCCGCGTATAGGCGCAAAAACACCTCCTGCGTGGCTTCCTGCGCCTCGGCGGGAACCAGCCCCAGGGTCAGCAGATAGCGGTACACATCCTCGCGCGCGGCTTCGAACAGTTCCGCGACCGCTTCCTCGGGAGTCAAACGCTGCCGCTCCCCCGAGCCTGCCATCGAGTGTAAATCTGCATATGCGAGACCGGCCGTCATGGCACGGCCTTGGCGGGCGCCGCGCAGCCGCGTTCGAAAACCAGCATGGCATATACTAAGACCCGGCAGGCGGGGTTTACGCGACAGGCTGTTTTGATTATTGCGGTTTAACGGCGGCTTGCCACGACCGCATGTTAAAATGCAACAGAACCCAGCCGGCGGTCGCGAGCACACTCTAAATGTATAAAGCCTTCTTTGGTTTCGCCGAGAATCCCTTCAACATGAGCCCCGATCCGTCGTTCCTGTTCCGGAGCGCGCAGCATGAGGAAGCTCTCGCCAACCTGATTTACGGCGTCCAGAGCCGCAAGGGTTTTGTGGTGCTCACCGGTGAAGTGGGAACCGGCAAGACCACCATGCTGGAATGCCTGCGGGACTATTTGGCTTCCCAGCAAATCACGTATGCGTCACTGTTCAATTCCCGCCTGAACGTCCAGCAATTCTTCGAGATGATGGCCTACGATTTCGGCTTGCGATGCACGCGCACATCGAAAACCGAAGTGCTGTTCGCATTGAATGAGATGATCATCGAGCGCGCCAACCTTGGACGCACGACCGTGCTCATCGTAGATGAGGCGCACAACCTGGATTGGGAAGTGCTCGAGGAGATCCGGTTGCTGGGCAATCTGGAGAACCGTCGCGGAAAGATGCTACAGATTCTGCTGGCCGGCCAGCCTGAGCTGGACCGCAAGCTGGAGAATCCCGATTTCCGCCAGTTAAAGCAGCGCGTGGCTCTCCGCTGCGTGCTGCAGCCTTTTCAACTGGAGGAGACTGTGAGCTATATTCAGTCCCGCTTGATCCGCGCGGGCCTGAAGCAGCAGACCATCTTCCCGGCGGAGATTCTGCGCGAGATCCACTATCGGACCCAAGGAATCCCCCGATTGATCAATGCCATGTGCGACAATCTGCTGCTCACCGCATTCGCTTTGGAGACCAAGATCCTCACGCCGGCTATGGTCGATGAGGTAGCGGGCGATATGCGCCTCCAGTTGCCCGGCCAGAGGCCTTTCCGTCCGGATGGTAACTATGCGGAACGGGCCATGCGGGAACAACGACAATACACACCAGGTAACTGAGGGAACTTCCCTAGGTTAACTTCTGCTACCTTTAGTTAATCTTTCAAGCACTTTTCGTTAGTATTTGGTCATAAAATCAAGTGATTACCTGCCGCATCGCTCCAATCTGAGCTAAACTTCTGGTGAAAGAACACTGGAATTCCGCACTACACTTCATCCTGCATTTAGACAGTGCTGGATGATGTCGGTCGATGGCCCAATGTGTGCTGGATTTCGCTATATAGGAGCGGTACATGAACGAACGTTCGAAGAGCCTGGCTATTCGCTTGATAGTTTGCGCGGCACTTTTGACATCGATGGCAACATACGGATTCGCAGCGGTCACAGCCACCCACGCTGCTGCCCACGTGGCGCACGGCCCCAACTTCCCGCCCGATCCGTGGGATGGAAAGACAGCGCATGGCCCCAACTTTCCGCCCGATCCGTGGGATGGAAAGACGGCGCATGGCCCCAACTTCCCGCCCGATCCGTGGGATGGAAAGACAGCGCATGGCCCCAACTTTCCGCCCGATCCGTGGGATGGGAAGACAGCGCATGGCCCCAACTTCCCGCCCGATCCGTGGGATGGAAAGACGGCGCATGGCCCCAACTTCCCGCCCGATCCGTGGGATGGTAAAGTAGCGCATGGCCCCAATTTCCCGCCTGATCCTTGGGACGGTAAAGCTTGAACGACTCCGCCAACTGACCTCAGGCGCTTGAAAGGGCCTCTCGGTGGGGAGGAATGAAGGACGCCCTTCAATATAGCGCCGACGCGATCGGCCTGTGCCTCAATCTGCTGGTTATCACTGCATTGATGCGCGGAGGTTACCGGCAATATCCATTCGTTTTCACTTATACGTTGACTCTGCTGGTTTCCACGGTTCTGGAGATGGGAGTCAGAGTGTTTGCTCCGGCGCACAAGGGCTATTACTCTTTCTATTGGGCCAACGAACTCATCCTGGATATCCTGGTTTTTTGCGTGGTGATCGCTTTCATCGATGAGGCTGCCCGGCAATCGAAACTAAAAATTCTTGAGCGCCGCTGGCTGGTGTTGGGGGCGGCGACGATCTTCGCCGCTTCGGTCGCGGTTCACCATAATGAGAAATTGAATCAGCAGATGACTTTGATCAGCCGCGACTTGAACATCTGCGCGGTGATCCTGGACCTGATGCTGTGGTCCCTGCTGGTCACCGCGCGCCGCCCCAACCGCCGCCTGCTGCTGCTCAGCGGCGGGTTAGGCCTGCAGCTTACCGGGGCCATCATGGGAGAACAGTTGCGGCACTTTTCCCACACGCTTCTCGTTCCAGGAACTCTGCTCGAAATACTCAGCGGCTTTCTGGGCCTGTACATCTGGTGGCGCGCGCTGCGCCCGGCGCCTGTTCCCAAAACCGTGCCCGTATAAAACAAAAAAGGGCGGGCCCCCTTGAGGAGCCCACCCGGTGCTGAACGACGGCATTGCGCGGCCGGCGATTCTACTGCTGCGGTTGAGACGGCGGCTGTTGAGGCTGGGCTTCTTGAGCTTGCGCCTGTTGCGGTACTGGCTGCTGCTGGGATGAGCCCGAGAGGGAATAGCTCTCGTCAGCGCTGAAAATCTTCACTTCTACGCGGCGGTTCTTGGCACGCGCGGCGCGGGTGCGTCCATCATCGAGCGGTTTCTCTTCCCCGAGCCCGATCATGTGGATGCGATAAATGGGTATATCGTGTTTGGCCACCAGGTATTCCGTCACGGCGTCCGCCCGTTTGCGGCTCAAAACTTCGTTGTACTGGCGCGCGCCGATGCTGTCCGTGAAGCCTTCCACGGCGATGAAGTACCGTTTGTTTTTGGAGGCGTTCGCGACCAGATTGTCCAGGTCCTCGCGATCCTTGGCAGTCAACACGGCCTTGTTGAACGCGAAGGGAATCGTCAGGTCGGCGACCTGCTTGTAATCATCCAGATTGGAAACCTGCTGCCGCAGAGTCTTGATCTCCTCGGAATCCTTGGTAGCCAGACTGGACGCGTCGTTGGCCTTGCTCATAGCGCCCTGCGCGCTGTTCTGGGCAGTCATGGCCTGTTCTTTCGCGGCGCTGATACCATTCTGGGCTTGATCATTCACTCCGTTGATTTTCGCCGTCAGGTCCGTATTGGTTTGCTGGATCTGCTGGCCATTCTTAGTAGTTTGGTCGCCGACCTGGTCTACCTTGGCCTGGACCGGCGCCGTTGTCTCTTGCACGTACTTCTTGGTCGCGCAACCGCCAATCAGCAGCGTCGCCGCCAGAAGACCTGAGCTTAAAGCAATGCGTGTCATAATCTCCCTCGCACCGCGTAATAGCAATTTACCCGCCGATGGTTGATGGATTGATAGCTAAGGACTTGTCGACCGAACTTTGCTTGGTTTTCGCCCATATCTTCACGGCCATGGTAAAATTTACCGGGTCGCGGCGCATATAGTGGATATAAACGTCCGCCGCCACGCTGGCCGAGAGCTTCCAGAGTAAAAATCCACACAACGGGCCGGGCCGGCGTGATATGTTCTTCGTGATGAACCGGCTGATCGCCATCTTCTTCGCAGCCACCATCGGATTAGCGGCTCAGGATACCCGGTATCCGGCCGACGGAAGCCAATTACCTGGTCCCGGCCGGCAATCTACGCCCGACTGGGTAGCGGAGCTGAGCGAGTGGCAGGTCGCCGGAAGCGCCCAGCATGCGGCTTGGCTCGAAGATCTGCGCCAGTGGCGGCACGAGCGCCTGATCCGCATGGGCTACGACGATGCCGAATACCGGCGGCCTGAACTTTTGTGGACACAGCGGAATTTCATTCAGCCGCAGATGATGGCAGAGGAGCGTTACTTCTACGATCCGGCGGCCGGAAAGTACACGGTGGACCGCTACCTGGACGACCTGGAGAAACGCTACGGCGGCATGGATAGCGTACTTATCTGGCCCGTGTATCCTAACATAGGCATCGACAACCGCAACCAGTGGGACCTGGCGCGCGACCTGCCGGGCGGCGTAGCGGGCCTGCGCCAGATGGTCGCAGATTTCCATCGCCGCGGCGTGCGGGTCTTCTTTCCGAGCATGCCCTGGGATACCGGTACGCGCGACGTCGGTGTGCCGTACTGGAAGGCGACGGCCGAGCTCATGTCCGAAATCGGCGCCGATGGCGTAAACGGCGACACCTTCGACGGGATGCCGCGCGCTTACCGCACGGCTTCCGACCAGACCGGCCATCCGGTGGCGCTGGAGCCGGAAGGCTCGCCGCATGCTGACGAGCAGTTGATGTGGAATAACCAGAGCTGGGGCTATTGGAAGTATCCGTTCGCACCGCTGGTGAGCAAGCTGAAATGGCTGGAATCCCGTCACATGATTAATGTCTGCGACCGCTGGGCGCGCGATAAGACGGACAACCTGCAAGCCGCTTTTTTCAACGGCGTGGGCTATGAAAGCTGGGAGAACATCTGGGGCATCTGGAACCAGATCACTCCGCGGGATGCCGAAGCGCTGCGCCGCGTAGCGTTCATAGAGCGCCAGTTCGCGGATTTGCTGGTGGCGCCCGGATGGGAGCCTTACGCGCCCACTTTACAATATGGCGTGTTTGCAACTCGTTTTCCGGGCGAGGGACGCACGCTGTGGACGTTGGTGAATCGCAATGAATACGGCGTCAAGGGCGACCAGATCTCGGTGCGGCATGTGGATGGAGCGCGCTATTACGATGTGTGGAACGGCGAGGAACTGAAGCCCCGGGTCGCTGGCGCCAACAATGTGCTGAGCTTGCCGATGGAGGCGCAGGGTTTCGGCGCGATCCTGGCGGTGATGCCGGAGGGGGGACCACCGGCTCTCGAAACTGCTGCTATCCCAGGCGCGCCGGTGGGCGCAGACGCCGCTTGCCAGCCTCTCGCGCGAATGGAAATTCCTGCCGCAGCGGATGGTCGAGATAGCGCCCGCGCAAGCGGCCCGCAAGCGGTACACCGGGGATGGTGCGTGTACCGGCTGGGGAATTTGATTTCCAGGTGAGCGGCGTCGAGATCGAGGGATTCAACTGGATCGGGTTGGACGTGCAATATCCCTGGGAAGACGCGCCGCGCCGGGGCCATCACCACTTGCTCATCATGAAATCGTTTTACATCGATCGCTATCCGGTGACGAATGCGGAGTTCAAGAAGTTTGTGGACGCAACGCAATACCACCCGCGAGACGATCATAATTTTCTGCGCGACTGGCGCAATGGAACGTATCCGGACGGGTGGGCCAACAAGCCGGTCGACGTGGGTGTCACTGGAAGATGCCCGGGCTTATGCAGCCTGGGCCGGCAAGCGCCTGCCGCATGAATGGGAATGGCAATATGCGGCGCAAGGCACGGATGGACGGCTGTATCCTTGGGGCAATGCATGGGATGAGCACGCGGTACCGGCGCCGTACAAAGGGCGCGACCTGCCCGGTCCCGCGGATGTGAATGCGCATCCGGCGGGCGCCAGCCCGTTCGGCGTAATGGACATGACGGGCAACGTGTGGCAGTGGACCGATGAGTTCGTGGATGAGCACACGCGCGCGGCGATCGTGCGCGGCGGTAGTTACTACCGGCCCCAAGGCTCCATGTGGTATTTCCCCCAGGCTTACAAACTGAACGAGCACGGGAAGTATCTGCTGATGGCGCCATCCAAAGATCGCGCCGGAACGCTGGGTTTCCGCTGCGTGATGGATGAGTGACAGGTAGGGAGTGGTCTAGGTTCCCGACACTACCTGCAGGGTAACCGAAGTTGTATTGTAGTTGATCTCAAAGTGTTCCCCGGAGTTGATACTTAACCCGTTCACTGTGGCAAATTGGCCGGTCACAGCGCTGCCGGTCAGGATCGTGAAGGTGCTGCCAACGGCGGGGATGAAGCTATCAATCAGGCCGATATTCAGCGTGCCACTCAGGCCGGCGCCGCCCGTTACGTCCAGTTGACTATATTGCGTTCCGACGCTGGGTCCTCCAATGGCCAAGTCCAGGACGCCATTTGCCCCCTGCGAATAACCGGCGACAGATAGGATTCCAGGGGAAGTGGCCGAATCGCCCGCGGTCACGACTCCGCTGCCGGTTGAGGAGAGCCCGGCCGTGATCTTGCCCTGTCCAAAGATCGCGCCTTGCTGCAGGATCAGGCCCGAGGGTGCAGTCAAGGTCCCGTCAATTGTGGTGGTTCCGCCAGTCTGGGTGAAACTGCCGCCCACACTGAGACCGCTGGTGGAATCGATAGTCACGCTGCCGGCGCTGCTAAAGCTGCCCGCGATCGCCAGATTCTTGCCGAGCGTGAGTGAAAGCACACCTTTTGACGTATTGGAGGCGAAATGCTTGAGCGCGTTATTATTCGGGTCGAGAATCTGCGCCGAAGGCCCGGTGAGCGTGAGGGCGGCGGCGTTGGTCCTGATATCGCCTCCGATCTCAAGGGTCCCGGCGATCTGATACTTTCCTCCCGAGAGAGTGCCGTTGGAGAGATTCTGGAAGCCGGAGGTGGCTTGAAGCGTGCTTCCAGCGTTGACGACGAGTGCACCGGGATTCGAGAAACTAGTGCCGGGGTCGATATAAAGGGTGGCTGGCTGGTTGGCGATGAGCGTTCCTTCATTTACTAAGTTAGTTCCGGAATCACCCAAATTCCCGCTGCCTTCAATCGTGCTTTCATTGGTTAGGGTACCGCTGCCGTACATAAATGCGCCGCTGGAGAATGTCATGGTCCCTTTTCCTTCGAGCGTGGCGGCGCTGTTGATCTCGAGAGAGCTATCGGTTAGTGAGATCGTACCGTTGTTTTTGACGGTTCCGGCCAGCGCCAGGGAGCCTCCGTTCACCTGGAAAGTGCCGGTGTTAGTCGTAATGTTCGTTGTGCCGTCCAGCGTGCCTCCCGTGCTTTGGAAGACGCCGGTACCGCTGGTCTTCAGGGTGCCGCCCTGAATGGTTCCGGAATTGACCAGCACCACTGAACCAGTCAGCGCCTGGATTGACCCGCCGGTATTGTCGACTAGGCTTCGGATCTCCAACGTACCCCCGCCGCTGGCTTCGAGCGTGGCGTTGTTTATCAGCGGATCGCCTGCAAGGATCAGGTGATTCGTCAGCGCCGCAGCATTGATCAGCTTTTGATTTGTAATCGTCAGGCCCGCTGAACCGATCGAGCCGGCTCCTCGAATCGTGCTCTCATTGATCAGTGCACTGCCCGCGCCGGTGAGGCCCACCAGGATATTGCAGCAAACGTCGGACATTGTGATCGTCCCGGCGCCCTGCAACTTGGCGTTGCCGCTTACATAGACGACTCCCTGAGTCACGTTGAAGGTACCGGTGTTCGTGATGGCGCCTGCGAACGCCACCGAGCCGCCGGACGGAACCACGAAATCGGCGGCGGCGGAAAGGTCGTTCAAAGTGGGCGTAATGGCGCCGTCGACGGTCTGGAAAGTGCCCGTGCCGCTGGTAATGAGCTTTCCGCCGGTGTAAGTACCACCATACAGAGTTACGGTGCCCCCGCTGAACGCCTTAATCGTCCCATTGGTGTTGTTAAATGGTGTGGACAGATCGCCGGAGAAGTAAAGCGTCGCCCCGCTAGCCGCCTGAAGCGTGCCTGTGTTAGTAAGTCCGGTTACAGTGTTGGGCCAAAGTTGAAGAGTGCCGCCGCTGGCGGTGATAGTGCCTTGATTCGTCAAGGTGGCGCCATTTATAACTCCTTGGCCGGAGATGAGCTGCTGATTAACGAATGTATTGTTGAAACCGGAGGGCGGTGAGATTGCCGCCGTGGGGCTCTGCAAGCTTACGCTTCCGGTTCCGCTTATGGTCACACTGGATCCGTCGATGCTGAGAAACCCCCCGGTGGAAATAGCCATTGAGCCATCGTTCACAATGCTACCGGTAACGTGTAAGGACCCGCCGAGGAACGAGAGAGTATCGCCGGAATCGATCGTCAGATTGACCACTGCTTCGTCGTCCCCGTTCACCTGGCTCAGGGTCACTGGACCACCGGCAATCACGGCGTTGTAGTTGCCATCGGGGTATATCGGACAGGTGTTCCATAGCGCGTTGCCGCCCTGTTGGGGGCAAGGTGTCCAATCGCCCGCGCCGCCCACCCATGTTGAGGTGGTCTGCGCTGACGCCGGCGTGGACCAGTTGAATAGCCAGGTTAGGACCATCGTAACTATGAAGTAGTGGTTTGCTAACATTGGAACCCCCTTTAGGGCGGGGCTGAGCCCCGCGCCGGCTAAAGCCCGCCCTCCAAGCCTCCGCGCGCACTGCGATGAATTTGCGGCGCGCGGCTCAGGTTTGCTTCCGAGCCGCGCGCGTGGAGACAGCGGTGGTACGCCGGTTCATTGGCGAACGGCTGTTCCTGCCAGGTAGTTGCCGCCGTTTATGACGTCGACCAGATTGAAGATCTGCCGGTTAGGCGCCACTTGGATGTTGAATTCCCATCCGCAGTCCGGCCCGCAACTCAAATTCGCCGTGCCGCTGCCATTTGGATTGAGACTGTTAATTGCAAATGGCTCGTCACTGCTGATACTGGGAGCGCACCCCGCGCTGTTCCCGCTGTTGGTCGCCGTGCCCGTGCCCACACTGTTCAACGTGACGTTGACGAGCATGGAAGTGAAGCCGCAGCCCGTGTTGCCGACCAACGCTATCTGCCAGGATCCGGCCAGTTGTGAAACTACTACCGCCGGCTGCACGCTGTTCTGGGCATGCGCGGCGATTGCAGTCATGGAAAGCACGGCCAAATAAGCCAGCCGCGCCAGTTTACGGTTTGAAATCATAGAAGGTTTGTTCATTGTCGTTCTCCTCAGTGAGTTGTTTTAAAGAGCGCTATTGCGTTCCTGCCAGGTAATCGGAAAACGCACCCCCATCTGGCTCAACTTCTAAAAATAAACTCGCGGCCGAAATCATCCGACGTACGAATTCGTACACGGAGCCCTTTTTGGTAATCAGTTGCCATCGGCCCGACACTTTATCGATAATCGGGTGAATCCGGATGAGGAAGACGTCATGATTCCTGGAAAACCTGGTCCGATCACGGTTCTCCTATTGCGATGGCGGGGCGGGGAAGAGGCCGCGCGCGAAGAGCTCGTGCCGTTGGTCTACGACGAATTGCGGCGCTTGGCGCGGAGATGCCTGGCGGGGCAGCCGCCTGGGCAGACGCTGCAAAGCACCGAGCTGGTTCACGAAGCTTATTTGCGGCTGGTAGACGACCCATCCGTGAATTGGAATGATCGTGTCCACTTTTTTGCAGTCGCTGCGCAGATGATGAGGCGCATTTTGGTGGATCACGTGCGCATGCGGCGGGCGGCCAAGCGCGGTGGCGACTGTGTCACGCTGCTGCTGGATGAGGCGGTCGCGCTGCCGAAACAGCGTGAGATGGACCTGATTTCTCTGGACGATGCGTTGAACCGCCTGGCGTCGCTGGACGCCCGGCAGTCGCAGATGGTGGAACTGCGCTTCTTCGGCGGGTTATCCATCGAAGAGACGTCGCTGGCCCTGGGAATCTCGCCGGCCACGGTCAAGCGCGAATGGTCCACGGCCCGTGCGTGGCTGTACCAGGAAATGTACGGGGCCTCCAGCTTATGACTCCGGAGAGATGGCGGCAAGTCAAGAGCGTGCTCGCCGAAGCATGGGAGACAGAGGCGGGCGAGCGCTCCCGGTTCCTCGACCAGGCGTGCGCAGGCGACACCCAACTTCGCGGCGAGGTAGAACTGCTCATGGCGGCCGGCGAAGAGGCTGGAGCGAGCTATTTCGATGAGCCTCCCGTGGCCGACTGGGCGGAGGAAGCACTGGCGGAGGATGCCGGCGCGTGGATCGGACGCCGCGCCGGCGCCTACCAGATCGTGGAAAGGATCGGCGCGGGCGGAATGGGCGAGGTGTACCGCGCTTACCGCGCCGACGATCAATATCAGAAACAGGTCGCGGTGAAATTGCTGCGGGCGGGGCACAGCCCAAGTTTTCTGCTGGCCCGCTTCAAGCAGGAGCGGCAGGTCCTCGCCAGCCTCGATCATCCAAATATCGCGCGCCTGCTGGATGGCGGCGCTACACCCGATGGAGTGCCGTACTTCGTGATGGAACTGATCGAGGGCGAACCCATCGTGGCCTACGCGGAGCGGCGTAACCTGTCTTTGTTTGAACGGCTCAAATTATTCCTTCAGGTATGTTCAGCCGTACAGTACGCGCATCAACGCCTGATTATCCATCGCGACTTGAAACCCGCCAACATCCTGGTCACCGCCGACGGAGTTTCCAAGCTGCTGGACTTCGGCATCGCCAAGATCCTGGTTCCCGCGGAAGTGCCTGGTGCTGTTGGAACCACCCTTGCAGTTTACCGGCCGCTGACTCCGGAATATGCCAGCCCGGAGCAGATTAAAGGCGAGGCTATAACCACGGCCAGCGACATTTATTCACTCGGCGTACTGTTGTACGAACTGCTAGCGGGGTGTTCGCCGTATATCTTAACGGCGCGCACTCCACATGAGATCGCGCGCGTCGTCTGCGAAACTGAACCGCGGCCGCCCAGCGTCGCGCTGACGAGCCAGAAAAAGCCGGTACCGGCCAAAAGCTTGAGGGGCGACCTGGACAACATCATCATGATGGCCTTGGAGAAGGAGCCGCAGCGGCGTTATCGCTCCGTAGAACAGTTGGCGGACGACATCCAGCGGCACCTCAAGGGCCTTCCCGTGGCGGCGCGCGGCGACACGCTTACATATCGCAGCGGCAAGTTTCTGAGGCGGCACAAGACCGCAGTGGCGGCGGCGGCGTTAATAGTCGTCAGCCTGGCGACCGGGCTGGGGATTGCACTGCGAGAGGCCCGGGTAGCACGTCAACAGGCGGAGATCGCTCGTGCACAGAAGGCCCGCGCCGAGCGCAGGTTCGAAGACGTACACAAGCTGGCGAACTCGCTGTTATTTGAAGTGTACGCCTCGATCCAGAACCTGCCGGGCGCCACTCCGGCACGCAAGCTGATCGTGGATCGGGCGTTGCAATATCTGGATAGCCTGTCGAAAGAGTCGGCCAACGATCCGGCATTGCAGAGCGAACTGGCGTATGCCTATCATCATCTGGGCCAGGTGCAGGGCGACTCGAACCAGGGAAACCTGGGAGATTCCAACGGCATGGTCGCCAGCATGCACAAAGCTGCCGCCCTGTGGGAGGCTGCGGCCAAAGTCCATCCGACGGTCACCATGGACCAACTGAATTGCGCCTTCGGCCATCGGCTCCTGGCCATGGTGGCGTCGAGTGACACGGAGGGCCGGCAGGAGATCGACCGCGCCATGGCCATTACGATGCGGCTAATCAAAACGGACGGCGCCAATCCCAAGGTGCGCAGCGAGCGCTCGCTTGAGTACACCGCGCTGGCTGGGCTGCAGGAGTCGACTGGCGATTTGGTGGGCGCCTTGGAGTCATTTGAGGGCGCGGTCGCCCTGCGGGAGGCTCTGGTGCGGGATACTCCGGACTATCCGAACGCACGATACGGTCTGGCCCTCAACCTGGTGCAGGTTGGCGAGAAACTGGGCCAGCTCGGACAGCGCCAGAAAGGTTTGGAGTCGATCCGTTCGGGAATGGGCATCGTCGAGGAATTCGCCAGGAACCCCGCAGGCGGGCGGGCGCGGCGCGACCTGGCGGCTGCCTGGATCAGGCGCGCGGGAATTCTAATGATGAATGGCGATGGAGCGGGCGCACTGGATGGCTACGGCCGGGCCTTAGCGATCGTCGAAGCACTGGCCAAGGACGACCCACAGAATGCCAGGCTGCGCCTCGACGCGGTGCAGTACCGGCTCTCCACTGGCTGCGTTTTGGCGAATGAACACCGATATGCCCAAGCGATGCCCGCATTGAATCAGGCGATTTGGGCTTTGGAGCAGGGCGCCGCGCACGCGCCTGCTGGAACGATGGAGACTGCGGTGTCATTGGCTAACGGCTACATTTACCGAGGAGACGTCCTCACTGCTACGGGCAACCTGCGCGGCGCGCTGGATAATTACGGTAAGGGCGCCGCGACGCTGCAGAGCGCCTCGGCCGAAAACGCAGACGCCTTGACACGATGCTTGTTGGCGGCTGGTTACGTCAAGCTGGGCGGCGCTCTGACGAAGGCCGGACAAGCGCAAGATGCATCCGTCGTCTACCATAAGTCCCTGGCCCTGATGGAGCCCCTGGTGCGTGAGCATCCCGATGAGGCACCCGCCCGCTACGTGCTGGCGGACGGATATTTTGGCTTGGGCGAATTATCTGCCAGGCTGGAACGCTGGCAGGAAGCCAAATCGTGGCAGGAACGGAGCCTGGACGCCTGGCAACGGATCCCGAATCCAGGTCCTTTTAGTCCGCTCGGGTTTGTCTGCCGCAAGGCGAACGCCATTCAAAAACAGATCGACATGTGCAACGCGGCGATGGCTCGGCTGCACGGAAGGGTCTCCACGCCTTGACGGCCGAAACGCGGCGGGGCTGAAGCCCCGCGCCGGCTAAAGCCCGCCCTCCAATGGTAATGCCAACTACTCGGGCATCGGTTCCGGGGTCTTCTTACGGCGGGGCGCACGCTTCTTGGGCGGCCCCGCGGGTCTGGGTTGTGCGGATTTGCGCGAAGTGCGGCCGCGCGTCGGCGGCTCCAGGATCTCGACAGCAGTGGGCTGTCCCGCCACGATCGGCTGCGGTTCTTCCACTTCCTCTTCGACGACCGGCTCGGGCGGAGGCTCGGGCGGAGCGGGTGGATGGAACTCCGGACCCAGGTACACCGTCAGTCCTTTCTCTTCATCCGGATTGATGCGCACCACCAGCTTGTCCTGCGCGTAATTCAGCAGCTCACCGAACTCCTGGAAACCGTACTGCTTCCAGTCGTAATCGGGATGCTCCAGCTTCACCCATTCGGCGAGCGTTTCGGACGGCACGCCCTCGTCCACCTCCATGCGATGCGTTTCCAGCACATCGCGCAGGACGGGCAGGGCAGCCTCAGGGCGCACTGTGGATTTTTCGGGACCCACCGCGCCGATGCGTTTGATCATGTAGCGGCCTTCGCCGCCGGTGACGTGGACGTAATTGGCCTTCTGCAGTTTCTCCACGAAATCGGTGAACGATCCCGATCCATATGCTTTTTCGCTAAAAGCCGAATCGAGCTGCAGCATGGTGGATTTGAGCAGCCCAAGCTGCGGGCGGACGCTGCGGCGCTCGAGCGCTTGCAGCGCACGCTCGACCAGCGGCATGGCTTGGGCCAGATCGAGGGGCGCGGGACGCCGGTGGGGCTGCTGTCCGCGGGGCTGCTGTTGCGGCGGCGGTCCACTGGACGGCTGGATAGCGCGCGGCGGCGGCGGTGAGGACGGCTTGGGCTCATCCAGCAGGGATTCGTAGCTGATGAACTCGTGACAATTTTTTTGCAGGATGGTGCTGGTGAAGGCTTTCCCCCCGAGCACGAAGACGCGCTTATCGTACTGCTTCAACTTGTTGAGCAGGGCGATGAAATCGCTATCACCGCTGACAATGGCGAAGGCGTTGATGTGATCGTGCGTGAACGCCATTTCCAGCGCATCCAGCGCGAGGTTGATATCCGCGCCGTTCTTATCGCCGCGCGGCGATGGATCGCGCTGCACCATTTGCACAGCGTGTTCGGTCATGGCGCGGGTGGCGGCTTCTTGCCGTCCCCAGTTGGCATAGGCGACGCAGGTGACGATTTCACCGCGCTCCTTCAGGGCATCCAGCACGGCGGCCACGTCAAATTCCCGGTGCAGCGTGGATTTGACGCCGATCTCGATGTTATCGAAGTCGATAAACACGGCCAGTTTCAATTTATCTTCCATTTACTTTCCTTCTGAGGCGCTCGACTCCGGAGTTGCCGGGTGGCAATCGCGTCAGCCACCGCGCAACTGGCACGGGGCTGGAATGTCTTGTAGCGGCTCGCGGCCGCGCCGCCGGAAAACTATGAAGGTTCGAGGGCGGGGCAGCCTTCCCTACAGTTTATCCTAAAACGGACGCGCCGAGAGGCGGACGTGTAATTTGACTTCTGGCGGCCCGCCTGGAAAAATGAGAGGAGCCCACCAGACTGTGCGGATGTGGCGGAATTGGCAGACGCGCTAGATTCAGGTTCTAGTTCTCGCAAGGGAGTGGAGGTTCAAGTCCTCTCATCCGCACCAAATTAAATCAATAGTTTACAGAATCATCGCCTCGGGGGGGGAACGAGAAACGGAGCCAATGCAACGGTTTTGTTAACTTTCTCGTGGTAGTATCGGGCCATGTTGCGAAACTCATATGGCTCCGGCACGCTCTTCAAACGCGGCCAGATCTGCTACGTTTCCTACCGGGTCGACGGCCGCCAAGTGCAGAAGTCGTCGCACTCGACCAACATTCAAGTCGCGAAGCGGTGCGCGACCCGGCAACAAGACGGTGAGTGCGTCACATGCGGAGATTGCTTGATGACCTCCTGGAGCACACACGGGCGAACTTGAAACCGTCAACCGCGCGAATTTCAGTTGGTGCATTGAAGCAAACACCCGGCCCTCTTTCGGACATCTAAGAGCTTCCTCGTTGACCACGGAGAAGCTGAAGGACTACCGGCGCAGCGATGGCCGCCCGATCCGGTAACCGCGGCCATCGCACGCCTCGC
The DNA here is from genome assembly GCA_963818855.1 of Bryobacterales bacterium. Classification (GTDB taxonomy): domain Bacteria; phylum Acidobacteriota; class Terriglobia; order Bryobacterales; family Bryobacteraceae; genus Bog-159. Next base: position 380,624 of record CAWFUH010000007.1, read on the forward strand.
CGCTCAGGATGACGCGCGGCAGTTCGCTTTCGGCCTGGCGCACCTGCGTGAGCATATCCATTCCGATCCCGCTATGTGCGCGCGTCGCGCCAACAGTCTGCGCCGCCGCCATGACCGGCTGCGTCACACCGCGGGATTGAATTCCGAGGTGTTCGACGCCCTGCTTACGTGCGACATGGATGAGGGAAGTCAAGAGAGGCTGCTGAGGCTGGGCTTCAGTGAGCAGGAGGCGGCTGAGCTCTCAAGTCCTCACACACAGAACTTTGTGTAGTTTGTGCGCGGCCCGTGCCCGGCCGCGCACACGGGAATCCGACATAGTAGTTTTAGATTATTGTTAGCGCGTGTGTGTCTGGTGTACGTTTGTGTGAGCTGATGACGTTCTTGCGGGCAGCTTGTTATGTGGGTGGCGGGTGTATAGCGCTCTACGCTGCGTCGACGGCTGGTCTGTACTGGCTGATGCGGCAGCCGCTGGATCGTTTCGGAGCAATAATGCGCCACGTACCGAACGTGGCGATGGCGATTCTGCCATTCGAACCCATGTGGATGTCCGCGCGCGCCGGCAGCCTTCGACCAGGCGACGCGGTCCCCGATTTCACCTTGCCCACTGTCGATCACACACGGCGCATCAAACTGTCGGATGAGTACCGCAACAAGCCCGTAGTTTTAATTTTCGGCAGCTACAGTTGACCGCCATTTCGTCGGGAGGTTCCCGACCTCAATACCATGTACGACAAATACAAGGATTGCGCATCCTTTTACATTGTCTACATCAAGGAGGCGCATCCCGTGGATCTGTGGCAGATGCCCTCGAACGAGCGAGACCATGTGTTGTTATACTCACCTCGCACGGACGCGGAGCGATTTGAAAATGCCGGCCAGTGCGTACGCAAACTGGGAATCCGTATTCCGGCGCTCATCGACGGCATCGACGATCAAATCGAGATGGCCTATACGGGCTGGCCTGAGCGGCTCTACGTTATAGCGCCCGGCGGGGGCATCGTATACAAGTCGGAGCCCGGCCCTTTTGGATTCAAGCCGAAAATCATGGAAACCTATTTGCGCAAAGTGTTGGGAGAGACACCGCAGTCCGGTCTTTCGGCAGTCCGCTAAGTCGGATAGTCGCTGCGCCGCCTAGATACATCTGCTTAACGCTTTCGAACTATTGCCCGAACTCCGCGTTCGAACATATAATCCAGTGAACACAAAAAGTCAGGGTGGGTGGACAAGCGTGTCGATTGGTAACGCCCGTCTTGTCCACGCCTCAGGCAACCATGCGTCGAAACTGGAGAATAGATGGCCTATCGGTTCAAGTACGCGGCCGCTGGCGCTACTGGCAGCGCCGGCAATCCAAGCCCAAGAAGTTACCGGCAATATTCGCGGCAGCGTGACAGATTCTAGCGGCGCCCGCTTCCAGCATGCCGTGGTATCGGCCATCAAGGTCGAAACGGAACTCGCGCGACAGGTTGTAAGTGACAGCGAAGGAAACTATCTGCTGGTGCTATTGCCTGTGGGCCGTTACCAGCTGGAAGCCGCCGCAACCGGGTTTCAAAAGTACGTTCAGGACGGCATCATGCTCAGTGTAAACGAAGTTGCCGTGGTGCCGGTACAACTCGCCGTGGGGTCACAGCAGCAGACGGCCACCGTGGAGGCCGATGCAGCCCTGGTCGAGACCACCAACGATCTCGGCGAGACCGTACACGAGCAAGAGATTCTGGATCTGCCACTCAACGGACGTAATTTTTCACAGCTCGGTCTGCTGCAGCCTGGCGTGCCTCCGCTCACCCAGGGCCTCAAGGACGCCGGCGGCCCACTGCTTGCCAATCAGGCATATGCAGTGAACGGATTGCGCCCGGAGTCCAACGAGTTCCTGATCGACGGTGTGGAGAACTGTGACGAAGTTTATGCCGGATACGCCCCGAGCCGCCCATCGACGCCATCAGCGAGTTCCGCATTCTCACCAGTACGGCCTCGGCGGGATTCGGCCACAGCGCCGGTTCGGCCACCAATATCGTCACCCGTTCAGGCTCCAACCAGTTACACGGCAGCGTCTATGACTTTCTGCGGAATGACGATTTCGATGCCCGAAACTTCTTTGCGCAGCACGTTGCGCCGTTGAAACAAAATCAATTTGGCGCGACCATCGGGGGACCCATCCGCCGGGAGAAAACCTTTTTCTTCGGATATTACGAGGGCTTTCGGAACCGGCAGGGACAGACTTACACTTCTACTGTACCGTCGATACTTGAACGCCAAGGCGATTTCTCCCAAACGATCGATCCCAGCTCGGGCAAAGTGCCGCCCTTGATCAACGAGATCACCGGAGATCCCTACCCGGGCGACAAGTTGCCTTCGCTGGCCTACTACCCATTGCCCAACTCAGGCACTAATCTGTTCACCACGACGCAGACTATCAGCGAGACTCGTGGCCAGTTCGGTGTGCGCATCGACCATTACCTTTCAACCCGGGACCGCATTTTCGGCCGCTATAACCTGTCGAACGGATCGGAGTTCGATCCGCTCGCCGTCTCCGGCGCCACGGTACCTGGATTCCCGGTAGGAGAACGATCGCACGCAGAATGCGGCCATCGAGGAAACGCGATCCTTTTCGCCAACGCTGGTGAACATCGTCCGCATTTCTTTTTTGCGGCGCAAGTTTCTCGACGTGCAGGGTCTGAATCACACGGACTCGCCCACCGCCGGCTTTGACTTTCCTACCACTCTCCCAGCTCAGAGCGGTCTGCCCTATATCGATATCTCGGGTTATGGAAACATCGGCGACCCGCTGACCGGCCCGCGCGATACCTGGCAGACTATCTATGCCGTGACGGATTCGCTTACCTGGATTCGCGGCAAACACGAGATACAGTTCGGTGGCGGATTCCGGCACGATCAGATCAACGCTCTGCAAGGAATCGCTTCGAACGGATACTTCGTATTCGCTCCGTATCCCATCAGTAATGCCTTCGCCAGTTACCTGGAGGGCGCGCCTGAAGTGTTTCTGCAGGGCGGCGGCTACCTGAACCGGGGCCTGCGAGGCAACGGCCTGAACGGATATGTGCAGGACACCTGGCGAGCCACATCGCGGCTGACCGTCAATATTGGCCTGCGCTATGAACTGACTACCCCTTTACCGAGATCCACAATCAGCAGACCGTATTTGTGCCCGGAGCGCAGTCCCTGGTAATGCCAGATGCACCCGCCGGCCCTCTTTACCCTGGTGACAAGGGAGTGCCCGCTAGCCTGATACACACGGACTATCGCGGATTTGCACCACGCGTGGGCTTGGCCTGGGACCCCACCGGGAACGGCAAATGGTCTATCCGCTCGGCCTATGGCATCTTCTACGAACCTTACTACAACGGTCAGGGAGGCCCTTTGCAGGACATCATCGCCGCCGCCCCGTGGTTTAAAATCATCCAGATCGGCCAGCCGAATTTTGCCGACCCGACCGCGGGTATCAATCCCAACGCCCCCGGCTACAACTACCCGATCACTCTCGATTCGCTAGATCCGAGTATGCGCCTGCCTTACGCTCGAGACTGGAACCTTACGGTGCAGCGCGCCTTCGGCAATAGCTGGCTGCTGGAGGTGGGCTACGTGGGGGACCAAGGGCACCAAGCTGCCGCGCTTCATTGAAGCAAATCCGGCCGTCTTTGTTCCGGGCACCTGCGGCGGCCAGCCATGCTCCACGGAAGCCAACGTCGATCAGCGGCGGCCTTATTCGGGCTGCACGCTGGACCAACCGGAATCGGATTGCCGTTACACTTCGATGGCGTACCTTGCCGGAATAGTCAACTCCGAGTACAACGGGCTCCAGACCAGCCTGCGCAAGCGCTTTGGATACGGGGTCTCGTTCCTGGCATCCTATGTTTATTCTAAGAGCCTGGACGACAATTCCTCGTTTAACATGACCGGCGGTTCTTCGCAGGACGTGGCCGGCGAGAACGACCTGGCGCAGAATCCGTTCGACCTGCGGGCGGAACACGGCCGTTCTTTGTTCGATCAGCGCCAGCGGTTCGTCTTTAGCCATGAGTGGCAGCTTCCGTCGTTGGGCCGGCAGCGGGCGTGGTCCAGGCGGGCCTTTCGGCGACTGGCAGCTCAACGGCAGCCTCACGCTGGCCACCGGCACGCCTTTTACCGTGTTCGATTCCACCGATGTGGCGCTGCTGGGGAGCGCTTCGGAGATCTCGGGTTTCTCGGCGAACCGCCCCAATGTGGTTGGAAATCCGAACGACGGCCCGAAGACCGCGCAGGAGTGGTTCAACGTCGCCGCCTTCCAGAGGCTCAATCCGATCACCCAAGCCGGCCAGTTCGGCGACGCGGGCCGCAATGTGACCCAGGCTGCCGGAATCGGACAGTATGACTTCTCGGTGTTCAAGAACTTCCAGCTCACCGAGTCCTCGGCGCTGCAATTCCGGGCGGAATTTTTTAACATCTTCAATCGGGTGAATTTCGGTCTGCCCGAAAACGACATCAGTTCGCCCACCTTCGGTCAAGTCCAAAGTGCGCTAGCCCCGCGAGAGATTCAATTCGCATTGAAGCTCCGGTTTTGATCTCCGTGGAGACCGAGCGAAGCTTACGTCATTACGGGTGGCGAGTCGCGCTGGCGGCCAACCTCGGCGTCATGGTGGGATTCTCGCTTTACGCATATACGTTCAGCATTTTCATGAAGCCGCTGGCGGCGCAGTTTGGATGGAAACGGGAGGCCATCGCCCAGGGTTTCGCGATCAGTGCGCTAACAGCGGCAGTCTGCTCGCCGCTGGCGGGGCGCTTCCTCGACCGCCATGGGCCGCGGCGTCTGCTGCTGGCCTCGATCGCGCTGTTCGGAGGGGCCTTCCTGACCCTCGCTCTGTTGCAGGCCGGCAGCTGGCAGTTCTATTTGACATGCTTCATGATCGGGGCCGTAGGCAACGTCATCCAGATGGGCTATGCGCACGCGATCTCAACCTGGTTCTCGGCCTATCGCGGGAGGGCCCTTGGCTTTGTGCTGGCGGGTGAAGGAATCGGCCTGATGATCTTCCCCGCGTTGGCCCAATTGCTGATCGCGCAGGCCGGCTGACGCAACGCCTATGCCGTGCTGGGGACGCTGATTCTGGTAATCGGTCTGCCGCCGGCTTTGCTCTGGACCCGCGGAAACCAGGAGGGTGAACTCGCGTCCGAAGCCGCGGAGCATTCCGGTAAGAGCTTACGGCAAGGCTTGCTTTCCTATAGTTTCTGGATCATCGTGGCCGTGCTGTTTTTGGACTCGATCAGCATCAAACTAGCCATGACCCATCAGGTGCCGTTGCTGACGGATCGGGGAATAGCGGCCGGCAGCGCCGCATCCACCGTTTCCGTGTTGGGCGGAGCCAGCCTCTTGGGCCGGCTCTCGACGGGTTGGCTGCTCGACCGCTTCCCAGGACCGTGGGTTGCGTTCGTGCTTCTCATGTCGGCTTCGGCCGGCATCTTTCTGCTGGCCCGCGCGCCGTCTTCACCGCAAGCCTCGGTGGCGGCCGTACTGCTAGGACTCGGAGCGGGAGGAACCTCCAGCATCACTCCGTACCTGTTAACTCGCTATTTTGGTCTTCGGTCCTTCTCCACGCTGTACGGCCTCACCTGGACCTTCTATGCGATCGCCGGCGCCGCTGGGCCCGTTCTTCTGGGGCACGCGTTCGACCAGACTGGTTCGTATACTTCCATGCTGACCATGCTGGCGTTCGCCTGTGCGCTCGCGGCCGTACTGATGCTTCTGTTGCCGCGCCACCATATTCCGAAATACGGAGAAACAACGCATGCCGCACATTGCTCTTCCTGAGGGGTTCCCAGGCATTAGTGCGCCGATGGTGTATCGCCCCGAGACGGCGCAGCCGCTCAACCAGCTCGCACAGGCGCTGCTGCGCGGTCACGACACGCTTCCGGCCGCCGACTGTGAACTGATCGCCACTTATGTGTCTTCCCTGAACGACTGTTACTACTGCCAGAACATCCACGACGCGATCGCCGCCTATCACCTGAAGGGCGACGAGCAGCTAGTTTTGGATATGAAACAGAATTACGAGATCGCGGCGATTTCGGACAAGCTCCGGGCGCTGCTGGCGATCGCCCGCAAGGTGTGGCAGGGCGGGAAGCATGTCACGGCCGATGACATCGAGCGGGCGCGGCAATATGGCGCCAACGATCTGGACATCCACGATACCGTTCTGATCGCCGCGGCGTTCTGCATGTACAATCGTTACGTCGACGGCCTGGCTACCTGGCAACCGCGCGATCCGGAGTTCTACAGGTGGCGGGGCGCGGTGGTAGGCGAGGAAGGTTACCTCAATCTAAAGCGCGAACGCATTGCGAACCCATGAATCCCGAAATGCAGCCAATGTATTTGCCGGATGTGGAGAACCATCCACAGCCGAGCTTCCAGGCCGATACGATTCGGCAATTGCAGGCCAAAGGCGCGGAATATCCGCAGACTCTCTACCTATTCGCGTACCAGCCCGCCATGACGGCGCACCTGACCCGCTTCACGCGCGAGGTCATGCGCGGCGAATCGCCGCTGAGCGAAGGCTTCCGGGAGTTGATCGCCGCATGCACTTCGGCGGGAAATCACTGCCTCTTGTGAATGAAGTATCACGCCGCAGTTGCGGCGGAGCTTCTATTGACCTTCGCATAATATAGCGTAATCAAAAGGCCCTCTGAAAGTGGAGCAGGTTTAAGGTAGATCATTGCGGCAGCCGGACTACTCCCATCCACCGCGCGATGAATCCGCGCCGTGATCGAGCCGCGCCGCAAGGCAGCTTGCGCCACACGCCTGAGCGCACCCGCCCGATTCTGACCTAGCTTAGCTAAGTTAACGAGTTACGCCGCCAAGCGCAAACGGCCGCGCTCGCTGATACCTGGAATGGCTGCTCGCAGGACATCATGCACGTGTTCGGCCAGGATGAACTCCATCTCGTTGCGGGCATCGGGCGGCATATCCCGCAAATCCTTCTCGTTTTGCTTCGGAATGATGACGCGGCGGATGCCGAGCCGGCGCGCGGCCAGCATCTTCTCTTTGATTCCGCCGACCGGCAGTACCAGGCCGGAAAGCGTGACTTCACCGGTCATGGCGGTGTCGCTGCGGACCGGCAATCCAGTGTAGAGGGACGTCAGCGCCGTAGTCATGGTGACGCCCGCCGAGGGGCCGTCTTTCGGAATCGCTCCCGCCGGGACGTGAACATGCGCGCCATAGCGGCGGAACATCGATTGATCGATCGAAAACTCGCTGGCGTGCGACCAGATATAGCTTTGCGCGGTCTTGGCGGATTCCTGCATCACCTCGCCCAACTGGCCGGTGAGCGACAGTCCTTTGCCGTCCTTCAGCAGCGCCGCCTCGATGTAGAGAACGTCGCCGCCGGCCTCGGTCCAAGCCAGGCCGGTCGCGACGCCGGCGGGCACGTCCTTGCGAGCCTGTTCGGGCGAGAAACGCTCCGGTCCTAAGAGGTCCGTCAGTTCTTCCTTTTGTATTTCGACCGGCCCCGGGGTGCCCTCGGCCACCTTTAACGCCACTTTGCGCATCACGCGACTGATGGCTCGTTCCAGTTGCCGCACGCCGGCCTCACGGGTGTAGCGCGAAATCACCAGGCGCAGCGCCTCATCGCTCAGGACGCAGACGTCGGTTGAAAGACCCGCTTCCTTCAGTTGTTTGGGAACCTGGTAGCGGCGAGCGATTTCGAGCTTTTCCTCTTCGCTGTAGCCCGCCAGCCGCACTACTTCCATGCGGTCGAGTAAAGGCTGAGGAATGGTATCGAGCGTGTTGGCCGTCATCACGAAGAAGACCTTCGAGATATCGAACGGCAGGTCGAGGTAATTGTCGCGAAACGTCTTGTTCTGCTCGGGATCGAGGATTTCGAGCAGCGCGGCGGCCGGGTCCCCCCGGAAATCGCGCCCGAGTTTATCCACTTCGTCCAGCATCAGTACCGGATTGTTGACACCGGCTTTGCGGATACTCTGGATGATCCGGCCAGCCATGGCGCCAATGTAGGTGCGGCGATGCCCGCGCAACTCAGCTTCGTCGTGCATGCCGCCCAGGCTCAGGCGCTCGAACTTGCGGCCCAGCGCACGGGCGATCGACTGGCCGAGCGACGTTTTGCCAACTCCCGGAGGTCCGACGAAGCAGAGGATTGGCGCTTTGGCGCCCGGGTTCAGCTTGAGCACGCCCAAGTGTTCGAGAATGCGTTCTTTGACGTCTTTGAGGCCGTAGTGGTCTTCCGCCAGTATCTGGCGAGCGCCCGCAATATCGATGGGCGAATCGCCGGCTTTTCTCCACGGCAGTTCCAGAATCAGTTCGAGCCAGGTGCGGCCTACGTTGTAGTCCGGAGCTTGCGTCGAAAGACGATCCAGACGCGACATTTCCCGGTCGGCTTCCTTGCGGATTTCGTCCGGCAGGTCGGCTGCCTTCAGGCGCTCCCGGAGTAGCTCCAGCTCGGATTCGCCCTCCTTTCCACCCAATTCCTGCTGGATGGCGCGGAGTTGCTGCCGAAGAACATACTCCCGCTGTTCCTTTCCCATTTCGTTCTGGGCTTTGGTCGCGATCTTACCCCGGATTTCGAGGATCTGGAGTTCGTGCGAAAGGTGTGCATGGATCAGACGCAAGGCTTCGGTGCGGGTCTCGACGGCAAGCAGCCCGTGTTCGAGCGAAACGTCCATGCTGAGCACGCTGGCGAGCATCCACGTCATTTGCAGGGGATCCGCCTGAGCCGTGATCGCGCGGGCGAACTCGACCGGCAACTCCAAACCTGCGTGTTTCAAAACATTGGTGGCAAGGTCAATAACTTCGCGGTGGAGGGCTTCGATCTCGGGGTTCGCGTCGTCGGGCTGATCGGGAATCGGAATAGGGCGGAAGCTCGCGCGAAGGAAGTCTTCACCGGTGAAATCGGCGAGCGCCACCCGCTCCACGCCCAACACAAGGATGTCGTAGTTATCCTCACTGCGCCGTGACCGCTTGATAACGGCTTTGGTGCCGGTGGGGAAAAGATCGGTCGGGCCTGGAACTTCGACGGACGAATCGCGCTGGGTCACAACCAGAATCTCCTTTGCCTCGCTCGCCAAGGCTGCCTGGATGGCTGCCACGGACTGAGGACGGCCAACGGACAATGGCATCAACAAGTTAGGGAAGAGTACTGCATTCTTGATCGGGACTACAGGAAGGTTCTGCTGCTGTGACATATGCGTTTCCTCTTGTAATAGATGATGAGCAGAATAGACTAAAGGTTTCGCCTACCATGCGATGTGGGTCCAAGGTCGATGCCACGGGGCCGGGCTGGCCACCTTCTGGGAGGGAAGGCTCGGCTAAGGTACCAAATTCTGCGGTAGCCTATTCCCCCGTCCAGGCCAGCTTTGGGCAACAGTCGGTGCAGAGCGGCCTCTCCCGCCAGGGCGTTTTGTCTGCCGGCGATGTTATCCGACCCTAATCCCAGTGGCAAAAGGCAACGGAACGTTGAAGTCATAGGAGCCTGGGTGAAACTGCCGCTTGTTAGCGTTGGGTGCCAGTCCTTGGCGGGTTTTTAAACCGGTTGGCAGACCGGGAGATGGTGGTCGTCATCACGGCCACGAACTTCGGCGTACGCGACCGGCATCAGCTCAGCGAGAAGTTGCTAACCGACTACATCGCGCCGCGGTAGGACGGCTAGACGCAAACGCGGAAACAGCCTCTTCCCTTGGACCCGCCGCAGCGAATACGGCTACAGTTCCGTCCCTGCGGTAATACCCTTGGTTCGGAGCATGGCGTGGATCCGGTGCAAAGCCTGCGCGTGGATCCGCGATACCTGGCGCTCGGGAACACCAAACGATCCGCTGATCTCTTTCAATGAGAGGTCGGTCAAGTAGTGCATGGTAATCACCATGCGGTAGCACTTGGGGAGCTTCCCGATCAGTTCCTTGACAAGCGAAACGCGCTCGTTACTTTGATGGATGGATTCCGGTTGAGCCACCGACGCTTTGCTGTGCTCGAACTCGCCGGCCACCGAGGGAGAATCCTGCTCGGACATCTGATTCACGACGTGAATGTCCCGGGCAGTCGCGCGCAAGTTGTCCAAATGGATGCCGGACCGTTCGGAAACCTCTGCTTCGGTCGGACACCGTTGGAGTTCCTGTGAAAGAGCGGTCCGCACGCTCTCCAATTGTCTGTGGCGTCTTCTCAGTTTCCGGGCCGCCGGGTCCTGTCTGCGCAAGCTGTCCAGGATGGCGCCTCTGATCCGGTGTGTCGCGTAAGTTGAAAAAGACGCTTCGGTACCGGTGGTGTATTTCTGGGCGGCGTCGAGGAGACCGAGGATGCCCGCTTGCGCCAGATCGCTGAATTCAAGGTGGGAAGGCAGCTTGACGCGGCAGCGTGCGGCTATCGCTTTCACCAGGGGCAAATGCTCGAGAACGAGGTCGTTGCGCAGGTCCGGTAGAGCCGGACAGGATACCTCGGGATGCATCGCCGTGGCCAACGCCGGCGGTCGGGTAGACTCGCGGCCTCCAGCCCCCCGACTTGCACTTGTATCATTAAACCAAAGATTAGCAGAATATATGCTAAATAAGACGGTTTTGTGCGGAATTCACGTCTAAAGTTATGTGTTTTTATGCTTTAAACATCTTTAGAATTAGCTTTGTTATTTTCTTGACCGTACAAACGGGAAAGGCCGATGCATTGAGTGAATACGATTGAAAATTGTGAAGACCACTCAGCCCGGGGATGTGGCAGGATGCGCAGAAATTAGCTCCTTTACTTCTCCAACTGGTGGCTCGTGGTGGATGTTGCCAACGACGGTCTGGAGGCGGTCGAGGCGGCGAGTACCACGGCATACGATCTGATCCTGATGGAGTGCCAGATGCCGGTCATGGACGGATTCGAGGCAACTCGCGCGATCCGCGGGCGCGGGGGACGCCGCGTGCCGTGGTGGCGCTCACCGCGAACGCCATGGAGGGGGAAAGCGAACGCTGCCTCGATGCCGGAATGGACGATCCAGCCCGCCTGTTTTGCCGCCCACAGCTTGAAGGGTCCTTCGCGACCATCAGGTTATCCGATTTGGCCCAGGCGGTCGCATTCGTGGAAAAAACTGCAAGGAGGGGCGCTGGCGGGAAGCCGAGGACCATTTGGAGAAGTTAAGGAGCTAATCGCGGCCAGAATCGACCAGCAGGTCGCGGCCGCTCAGGTTTGATCGACAGGGACAAAAGCACCATGCCAAATACGGAAATCATGCGAACTGATCGGCGCGTAATGAAAAACGCGCGGATTGTCTTACATCCATAAAGGGAAGCGATGAGAAGTTCGGTGCCATTACCGGGGCCTCGATCAGGTCGCGCCCTGCCGATTGTCGCGATACGTCTGACGTCGATCATTTGTGCGGCTGCGGCCGCATATGGCCAGCCGGCGAAAACCGGTGTGAATCTGCCAGTCCTGACGCACATTGCGGAGATCCGCCGGCTCACGCGCGATCAATCCGCGCTCGGCTACCCCGTCCGGGTCCGAGCGGTCGTAACATTCTTCAGTCCGTCCGGTCTCAACTTTCTAGGGCGGGATTCGTTCATGGGCTCCGATATTCCCGGCCTGTTTGTGCAGGACTCCACGGCCGGTATATTTGTGAACCTCCCGAGAGGCGCCCCACCGCTACGGCTTGGACAGCTTGTGGACCTTGAAGGCGTCGCGGAGGCTCCGGACTTCGCCCCCCAGATAGGCAAACCCCGTTATCGCGTGATCGGCGAGGCGGCCCTTCCACAACCGGGGCGGCCTTCCCTCGAAAGGATGCTCTCGACTGCCGAAGATAGTCAATGGGTTGAGACACGGGGCATAATCCGGCAGGTCAGAAACGTGGAAGGGATGCTCGCCATCGATATAGCGGTCGCGGGGGGAAGTTTGAAAGCGATTCTTCCCGGCATCCCCGGCAGCGTTCCCCGGCAGCTTGTCGATGCGGAGGTCCGGGTTCGCGGGGCATGCGGCGCCGCGTATAACAAGAAGCTTCAACTGTTGGGCATCCTGCTTTATGTTCCCAACCTGAGCCAAATCGAGGTATTGAAGGCACCCCAGGCTCCCTTCGCCCAGGATACGCAGCCCATCGGCCAGGTGGCGCGCTTTGCCCCGGAAGGATCCCTGGGGCACCGCATCCGCATCCAGGGTATCGTCACCCTGCAAGAATCCGCCCGGGTAGTTTATGTATCCGACGGAAGCACCGGACTTCGCATCGAATCCGCTGAGCCGGTTGCAGTCAAGCCTGGCGATCGCCTGGACGTGTCCGGGTTCCCGCGTGTTTCAGACTACGCTCTTACCATCGAGGACGCCGTATGCCGGCGCCTTGGGAGCCATGCCCGCCTGACGCCCATACCGGTCACGGCCGAACAGATCCTCAGCGGCGATTACGATTCCCTGCCTGTCTCGATCGAAGGACAGCTGCTGGGAAGATCGGAACTTGCGGATAGCCAGACCCTGGTGTTGAAAAACGGGCGCACCGTTTTTGCCGCCTTTATCCGCCAACCGCGCGGCGCAAACAAGCTGGCGGCTCCGGTTGGCAGCGTATTGCGGGTGGCCGGAATCTGCGAGATCGATAGGGACAATACCTATAAGGATATTAACGAACACCAACTGGCTTTCCGCGTGCTTCTTCAGTCCGCCGGTGACGTGTCGGTGGTGCAGCAGCCGCCCTGGTGGACGATCCCCAGAACTTTGGTTGTTTTCAGCGCGCTGGCCCTCGCAATACTTGGCGCGCTAGCTTGGGTTGTCGTCCTGCAGCGCAGGGAAGCGGAGCATCGGAGCCGCACGCAACTCCTGGACCTTACCGCGAACCTGCCCGGCGCGGTCTTCCAGTTCCAGAAGATGATATCGCAGCCTGACGACGCGAGCCGTGCCGTACCGATCGGTAAATTCCTTTTTATCAGCGATGGTCTCGAAAGCCTGTGCGGCAGGACAGCTCAGGAGGTCATGGAAAACGCCCAGCTTCTCCTGGAGTCGGTCCATCTGGAAGACGCGCGCGCCGTGAAGGGCGAGTTGCGCCGCTCGTTGCAGACCGATACCACGTTCTCCTGCATTTATCGCGTGCAACAGGGAACCGCACTGCGGTGGCTTTCGACGACGGCCGTGCCCCAGGTGCAGGAGTCCGGAGATCTGGTATGGAACGGCGTCATCATGGACGTCACCGCAGTCAAAGAGGCGGAGATCAAGCTGGCCAGGTATGCGGAGGAACTGGCAGTCACCGCGGAGCGGGCGGAGACGGCGGCCAAGGCCAAGTCCGAATTCCTGGCCACCATGAGTCACGAGATTCGGACACCCATGAACGGCGTCATCGGCATGACCGGTCTGCTGCTGGAAACGCCGCTTTCGGAGGAGCAGAGAGAGTTGGCCGAGACCATTCGCAGCTCCGGAGACGCGCTGCTGTGCATCATAAACGACGTCTTGGACTTCTCCAAGATCGAGGCCGGCAAGCTGGACCTGGAATCGCACCCGTTCGAATTGCGTTCCCTGCTGGAGGAGTCTCTCGACCTGGTGGCCGGCATGGCCCACCGGAAAAAGCTGGAGATCTGCGCGGTGGTGGAAGACGGAGTGTCTCCGTGCGTCTTCGGCGACCCCACGCGCCTGCGGCAGATCCTGCTCAATTTGCTGAGCAATGCCATCAAGTTTACGGAGGCGGGCGAAGTCATCCTGAGCGCGCAGCAGGAAGAGCAGAGCGGGGAAACCTGCCTGGTCCGGTTTGCGGTGCGTGACACCGGTATCGGCATGACGGAAGAAATCCAGGCGAGGCTGTTTCAGAGCTTCAGCCAGGCCGACAGTTCGACGACGCGGCGCTACGGCGGCACCGGACTGGGACTGGTGATTTCCAAGCGGCTGGTCAACCTGATGGGCGGTGAGATCGGCGTGGAAAGTGCGGCGGGGGCGGGTTCCACCTTCTGGTTTACGATTCCTCTAAAGCGGGTGGAGAACGTGCCCGCTGCAGCATCGCTCGAAAGCCTGCGCGGCAAGCGCGTCCTGGTGGTGGACGACAATCGGACGAGCCGCAGCATCCTCGAGAAGCAGCTTGGCCATGCCGGCATGAGCGTGACTGTTTCGGCAAGCGGAGCGGACGCGATCGCCCGGCTCGAGGAAGCCGCTGGCCGCGGATTGCCCTTCGATCTCGGCGTGCTCGATTTGCACATGCCGAGCATGAACGGATTGATGCTCACCAGCGAGATCCGTGCCCGGCTAGCCCTCCGCGACATGACCCTGGTGATCCTGGCTTCGGATCGCGACCGCGAGGAGGCAGCGCTCGCCAGCCAGATGGGTGTGAGCGCTTTCCTGGTAAAGCCGGTGCGCCAGGCGACCCTTCTCAAGGCTATAACCCAGATGTTCGGCGAAGGCGTCACGCCTGCGCAAGCGGTCGAAGCTGGGCAGCTCAAGCTCCGCGGACGCGTGCTGGTGGCGGAAGACAATCCTACGAATCAGAAAGTTATAGTGATGCGCTTGACGCGGCTCGGCTGCGTCGTGGATGTGGCCAACGACGGGTTGGAGGCGGTCGATGCATGCTCTTCCAACTCGTACGACCTGATCCTGATGGACTGCCAGATGCCCGTCATGGATGGGTTCCAGGCGACCCGCGCAATCCGCGAGCAGGGCTCTCGCCGGGTGCCCATTATTGCTCTTACCGCCAATGCCATGGAAGGGGAACGGGAAAAATGTCTCGACGCCGGAATGGACGACTATCTGGCGAAGCCCGTCCGTCCGGAAGATCTTGTTGACAAGCTAAAGCAATGGCTGGGAGCCCTGGCGGATCCGCTGTCACAGCCCCTGCCAGGTCCGGCGGTTAGCAAATTGGGCGATCAACTCGATGCTTTTGTCGACGAAATGAGAGATTCCCAAACCTCCCGCGAGGACATCGATTCCCTTCTGCTGGTGGTACTCGAGAGCACGCCGCCGGTGCTCAAACGCCTCGTCAAATCGGTCGAGCGACGGGAAGAGCAGCCCGCTTGTTTTGCCGCGCACAACCTGAAGGGAACCTTCGCGACCATCGGATTGTCCGATTTGGCCCGGGCGGTCGCGGTAGTCGAAGACGACTGCAAACAACAGCACTGGCGGAAAGCCGATGACGATATGGCCCCTGTCAACAGGCTTTTTCGCGAGGTTATGGAGCTAATCGCGGCTAGAATCGAACAGCAAGGCGCCACGCTCTGAAGTGAGATCAAAGGAACGAGACACTATGCCAACTACAGAAATCATGCGATATGACGAGCGCGTTTGCGCCGTTCTGATCCAGGAGCAACTTCGCAACCAGTTTGCCAAAGCCGTGAGTCGCGCCACCCCCGACGAGCTATTCCGTGCCGCGGCGGGTGCCCTCCGCCCACAGATTGTCAACGGATTATTACGAACGGCCGCACGTTTCCGGGCGGCTGAAAGCAAGTCTTTGTACTACCTTTCTATGGAGTTCCTGCTGGGAAGGCTGTTGTCGAACAACCTACACAAACCTGGGCCTTTATCAAGCGATGGACGAGGCCTTTTCAGGCCTGGGATTGAGTCTGTCGGATGTCCTGGAGGTAGAACCGGATGCGGCGCTCGGCAATGGAGGGCTGGGGAGGCTCGCGTCCTGCTTTCTGGACTCCCTGGCGAGCCTGCATATGCCGGGGTACAGCTACGGTATCAATTACGAGTACGGGCTCTTCCGGCAAGAGATTGAAAACGGCCACCAGAAAGAGAAACCCGATTTCTGGGCAAGTCAACACTCGCCGTGGCTGATTGAGCATCTGGACCAGGCGCTGGTCATCCCGCTCTACGGGCGTATCGAGCACGGCGTGGACCTGCGCGGGCGTTACAACCCGATGTGGCTGGACTGGCAGGTTCTCATCGGCGTTCCCCACGACATGCCGGTCGTGGGTGGGGACGGAAAGACGGTTAACCTGCTGCGTCTGTTTTCAGCGCGCGCATCCGACGAGTTCGATATCGGAATCTTCAATGCAGGCGATTACGACCGCGCCGTCGGGCAGAAGATACAGTCGGAGACGGTCAGCAAGGTTCTGTACCCCTCCGACGCTGTACCTGCCGGGCGCGAATTGCGCCTCGTCCAGGAGTACTTTCTGGTGGCATGTGCCGTGCGGGACATCTTCCGGAACTACCTCTCAAAGTATTCCGACCCGCGGCTGCTGGCCGCGAAGACGGCCATACAGTTGAACGACACGCATCCCGCTCTCGCCGTGGCCGAAGTGATGCGGACATTGATCGACGAACACGATCTTCGCTGGGAGGAAGCTTGGGATGTCACGCAAAACACTTGCGGTTATACCAATCACACGCTGATGCCCGAAGCGCTGGAAAAGTGGCCGGTCGATCTTCTTGAGCGGGTCTTGCCGCGGCACCTCCAGATCATTCTGGAGATCAACCATCGGCTGCTGCGCGACGTAGCGGCTCGTTGGCCCGGCGATGGCGGCAGGGTCAAGCGGATGTCTCTGATCGAGGAGGAGCCGCAGCGCATGGTCCGCATGGCCAATCTGGCCATCGTCGGCAGTCACTCGGTGAACGGCGTCGCTGAGTTGCATTCCGAACTGGTAAAGACGGAACTGGTACCGGATTTTCACGCATTCTTTCCGGGAAGATTCAACAACAAGACCAATGGCGTGACCCCGCGGCGGTGGCTGGCGCACGCGAATCCGGCGCTCAGCTCCTGGATCACCGCGCGCATTGGTTCCGGCTGGCAGGAGGATCTGAACCGCCTGCGCGACCTGGAGCCCTTTGCCGCGGACGAGCAGTCGCAGAGAACCTTCCTGGCCGTGAAACGTGAGAACAAACTCCGCCTGGCGCGTGCCATATTCGCCGCCACCGGTGTGAAAGCCGGCGCCGAGGCCCTATTTGACGTGCAAGTGAAGAGAATCCACGAATACAAGCGCCAATTGCTTCACGTTCTGGGCGCGATCGACCAGTACCTGTGCATCGCAGACGACGGCGTCAAGCCGGCGGCGCCGCGCGTTCACATCTTCGCCGGCAAGGCCGCGCCCGGCTACCACATGGCCAAATTGATCGTTAAACTGATCAACAACGTTTCGCACGCCGTGAACCGCGATCCCCGGAGCGCGGAAAGCCTGAAGGTTGTCTTCAGGCCCGATTATAAGGTCTCGCTCGCGGAAGTGATCGTCCCCGCCGCCGACTTAAGCGAACAGATCTCAACCGCCGGGATGGAAGCCTCCGGCACCAGCAACATGAAGTTCGCGATGAATGGAGCGTTGACTATCGGGACGCTGGACGGTGCAAACGTGGAGATGCTGGCGGAAATCGGCGCGGACAATATGTTCATCTTCGGCCATACCGTGGAGAGTGTCCGGCAGTTGCAGTCGGGCGGGTATCGGCCCCAAGAATGGTACGACGGCAATCCCCGCATCCGGCGGATAATCGACGCCATCGCTCAAAACCGCTTTTCCCCGGATGAACCTGGCATTTTCGAGCCGATTCTCGACTCTCTGCTGCGGTGGGGCGATCATTATCTGAACCTGGCCGATCTCCCGGCATACCTCGAAACTCAGGAGCGGGTCGCGGCTTGTTATCGGGACCCTGCAACATGGAGTTCGAAGGCGATCCTCAACGTCGCCCGCACGGGGCGATTTTCGAGCGACCGGACCATTCGCGAATACGCCGGCGACATATGGGGTATCCAGTCGGTGCCCCCGGAAGAATGATGCTAAACCAATCTCAAATGTCTGGCTGCGTGCCAACCCGGAGCCGATAACTATCGTATGAAGGTTCTTCTCGTGGACGACGATCCGGTCACCCGCGCGCTGTACGGCCGCCTGTTGCGAAACTGGGGCTGCGACATCGTGGAAGCTGAAGACGGACTCGTGGCGTTGGAGATCCTTAGCCGGCAGGCGATTCCCTTCGTGATCAGCGATTGGCTGATGCCCAATCTCACCGGACTGGAACTGTGCCGGAAGATCCGGTTAGCGCAGGCCGATCACTACACTTACATCATTCTGTGTACTTCTAAGGGCGATAAGAGGGACTTCATCGAGGGCATGGAAGCCGGTGCCGATGACTTTCTGGTGAAGCCCTTCAGTACGGAAGAACTTCGCGTGCGGCTCCGCGCCGGCGAGAGAGTGGTCAACCTCGAGCGGGGACTGGCGCTGAAGAACCGCGAACTGGAAGCGCTGAACGCCAAACTGCAGCAGGCCTATGGCCGGATCGAGGACGACCTCAAAGCGGCTGCCTGGATGCAGGCGAGCCTGCTGCCCGCTGCCTCTCCCAAGGCGCTGGGGGTCAAGTCGGAATGGCGGTTCCGGCCATCCCGGTACGTGGCCGGAGACACGCTGAACATTTTCCCCATCGACCAGAATCAGGTAGCCTTTTACCTGCTGGATGTATCGGGCCATGGGGTACCGGCGGCGATGCTCTCAGTAACTTTAAGCATGCTGCTCACTCCGGACAACGCGCCCGGAAGTCCGCTAAAACGCTTCGACGCGGCTTCTCAGACCTATCTGACAGTGCCGCCGGAGGAGGCCATTGCCGAACTGAACCGGCGCTTCCAGAGCAGGGACGATCAGTACTTCACCATGATTTACGGCCTCCTGGAGACCCGGAGTCTCATGCTGCGTTTCAGCCAAGCCGGTCATCCGAATCCCCTGCTTATTCAGAAGGGATGTCACATGCGGGTGCTCGGTAGCGGAGGGTCGCCGGTGGGGATCCTGCCGCAGGCTGAATATGACTCCATCCAGGTTCAACTCGACCCGGGCGACCGCCTGGTTTTGTACTCCGACGGCGTCACCGAGTGCGCCAATCCGACGGGGGACCTGTTCGGCGAACAGCGGCTACGCCGTTATTTGACGCAGGCCGGAGCGAAACCGCTCGGCGAGATGTTGGGCGGTCTTGAAACGGAGATCGAAGTGTGGCGCGGCAAACGGGAATTCGACGACGATATCTCGCTGCTGGCGCTCGAAGTGGGCGCATAGGAGACACTATGAAAGCCATGGTTCTGGCCGCGGGAAAGGGCACGCGCGTCCGTCCGATCACCTATATAGTGCCCAAGCCGATGATCCCTTGCTGGGGAAGCCGGTGCTGGAGTCGATCCTCGAACATCTGCGGGACAACGGCTTCGATGAGATTGTGATCAACACGAGCCACCTGGCGCCGGTCATCGAGGAGTACTTCCGCGACGGATCCCGTCTGGGTGTGCGGATTGCCTACTCCTTTGAAGGCTTGCTCTGCGAGGGCCGTCTGGAGGGAATGGCGATTGGCTCCGCCGGCGGCATGCGGCGGATACAGGATTTTCTGGATTCTTCGACGGCACGTTTGTGGTCCTTTGCGGCGACGCGCTGATCGACGCGGATTTGCGTGAGGCGGTCCGGTTCCACCGCGCGCGGCGCTCTCTGGCGACTGTCATCCTTCGGGAAGTCGCTCCGGAAGAAGTTTTTCGCTATGGCGTGGTCGCCACCGCTCCCGACGGTCGCGTCATCCAGTTTCAAGAGAAGCCATCCGTCGAAGAGGCCGTTTCCAACCGGATCAACACGGGAATCTATGTCTTCGAGCCGGAGGTTTTCGATTTCATTCCGCCGGGCCGCCCATTCGACATTGGCAGCGAACTCTTCCCGGCGTTGGTTGCCGCGGGTGCGCCCATTTTCGGGGTGGACCTCCCCTTCGAATGGATCGATATCGGATCGGTAGCCGACTACTGGGAGGCCACCCGGATGGCGTTGACGGAGCGCCTTCGGGGCTACCATCTGCCTGGCCGGGAAATCTTGCCAGGTGTTCGGATCGGCATCAATATGAAATGGAAGCCAGAGAACGTGACTATTCGTGGGCCCGTGGTGATTGGCGGGAGCACTTCCATAGGTGACGGATGCCTGATCGAGGGCCCCGCCTTGATTGGAGCCGGCTGCGTCATCGAGCCGGGAGCGGAGGTGCGGCAATGCATCCTGGGCGATTACACGCGGGTCAGTTCGGTGGCACGGCTCGATCGGGTACTGGTCTACGGAAACCACTGCATCGAGCCCACGGGCGAGCATCTCAATATCGAACAGGCCGGGGTTGGGTGGGTAGTGGACGATGCGCGGAAGAGGCAGGATCTTACCGGCGAGCAGCTCGAACTGCTGGAATTGGCGCAGGCCCTCGGTAAGTGATATTACACAAAGGAAAGATTCATGCGATTTGAAGAAAACAAAATAGGAAGCATACTTGTAGCAAAGGTGCTCGACAATCGTATCGCCGCCGATGTGGCGCCGCAATTCAAGGCGCACATTGCGGGCTATCTGAAAAATGGGGAGCACTCCATTGTGCTCGACCTGGCCGCCGTTTCGTTCATCGACTCGAGCGGCTTGGGCGCTTTGATATCAAGCCTGAAGGCCATCGGCAGTGATGGACACCTGGTCATCTCGGGCGCGTCCGGCACCGTTGCCACCATGTTCAAGCTGACCCGCATGGATAAAATCCTGCGCGTTTTCGGCACTACCGAGGAAGCGGTCGCCGCTATTTCCTGATCTGTGCCTAAGCCTGTGCACGACAACCCGTCCGGCGACGCCCATCCGCACCCGGAGCCCCTCTGGAAGCTGCTTGGCACGCTGTACAAGGCGCATCCGTGGCATGGCGTGTCCCCAGGGGAAAAGGTCCCCGCGGAACTGCTTTGCTTCGTCGAAGTGGTGCCGTCGGATACCGTGAAATACGAGATGGACAAACTGACCGGCTATCTGCGCCTGGATCGTCCCCAGAACTACTCCAACGTTTGCCCGGCTTTGTACGGATTCGTGCCGCAAACGTTTTGCGGAACCCGAGTGGCGGCATTTTCCTCGGAGCGGGTCGGCGGCGACCTAAAGGGCGACGGCGACCCATTAGACATCTGCATTCTTACGGAACGGCCCATCTCCCACGGCAATATCCTGGTGGATTGCATTCCGATCGGCGGATTACGAATGCTGGATCACGGCGAAGCCGACGACAAGATCATCGCCGTCCTGAAGGGTGACGCCGCTTATGGGGAGTACCGCTCCGTGGCCGATGTCTCGACGGCCACTTTGGACCGGCTGCGGCATTACTTCCTGACCTACAAACAGCCGCCGGATGTAACCGCGAGTACCTCGACGATCACTCACGTGTATGACCAGGCCGAAGCCTTCGAAGTAATTTCCCGTAGCCTTGCCGATTACAACGAACGGTTTGGGGCATTAGAGACGCTACTCACCGAAGCGCTTCACTTTACGAGCCGCGACGAGGGAGGCGACTCGTGAGTTGGCTTCGCTTCAGCTTCGAGAGCCGCCTGGACGAGATCTTCCTCGTCTCGCTGGTAATCAACCAGGTGTGTAACCACATTGGCCTCGATGAGGTGCTGGCCTACCAGATTGAACTCTGCGCCGTGGAGGGGGTAACTAACGCCATCCGTCACGCGTACCAGGGCGAGGCTGGGAATGAAGTTACGATTCTGATCGAATTTAGTGACCAGCGCATGGATCTGGAGATTCGCGACTGCGGGAATGCCATGGCACCGCAATACGCGGAACGCTTGCGTAACGGCTCCAACGTGCTCGACTTCGACCCGTCCGAGATTGCGGCCCTGCCCTAGAGCGGGATGGGCCTCCAAATCATACACGAAATGATGGATGAGACTGCCTATTCGAGCGAATGCGGTGTGAATTGCCTGAGACTGAGCAAGTTGTTGCCGTGCTGAGGGCGCGCGCGGTAATGGGTTCCGACTGGATCATGCGTTTGCGGCCCCTTCGCTGGTGCCGCGCAACACGTCCTGCCCGCACTAGTCTAGCGGCCGTCCCCCTATAATGGATCGTGAATTCCTTCCGTCTCCTTCTCGCTCTCGCGGTGACATCCGCCGCCTTCGCGCAAACGACCCACGAGGGAAACCATCCCTTCCCGGCGTACCGCATTATGGACAACCTCTACTACGTTGGGACGGAGGACATCACCTCGTACCTGATTGTAACGCCCAATGGCCACTTCCTTTTGAACAGCGGGTATGAAGAAACTCCGATCTTGATTCGCGCAAGTGTGGAGAGGCTTGGGTTCAAGATCACCGACGTGAAGATCCTGCTCAACAGTCAGGCACACTTCGACCACGTTGCGGGTCAAGCTGCGCTACAGAAACTGACCGGAGCGAGGATCTATTCGAGCGAAGCAGAAGTCGGCGTGCTCCAAAGTGGTGGAAAAACCGATCCGCGATGGGGACGGGAGGTCACGTATCCGCCGGTTCACGTGGACCACGCCATCGCCGATGGCGAGCGCGTGACGCTCGGGGGAGTAACGTTGACGGCGCACCTGACGCCGGGCCACAGCATCGGATGCACGACGTGGACCATGCAGGTCAGGGACGCCGGCAAGATCTACGATGTGGTTTTTGTGGGTGGCACCTCCATTAATCCCGGTGTCCACTTTGTCCATGAGCCGACGTATCCAGGCATCGCGGAGGACTACCAGAGGACGTTCCAGACGCTCCGTTCGCTAAAATGCGATGTGTTCCTGGGTGCACACGGTGGCTATTACGGAATGATCGAGAAGTACAAACGCATGGAAAAAGGTGCACAACCTAATCCATTCATCGACCCTGCGGGTTATCGCGCCTTCGTCGATGCCGCCGAAGCAGATTTTCGCAATCAGCTTTCGGCGGAAAAGGTCCGTCAGCCCTGACAAAACGAACTCGCATGGCCCTCGGTTCCTGCGTGGTCGTGTCGCTGCCGGCGTTACCGAAAAACGGAACTGCGCATCCTGCTTTTATGCGAGCCTGCACCGTGTGCCGAGCACGCGGCCCGGCGGTCAGGCCTTCTTCCGCATGATCCACGTGGTCATGCAACGTTGATTCTGTACGATGGTGGTCTTCAGCGGGTCAGCCAATTGGCCACCCAACTCTGCAGTGAAGCGTAGCAACAGCGCCTCGTCCACCAGATAGCGCTCCGATCCATCAGGCAACCGGAAGCGGCGTCCCGACACGCGCTGGACTTGCTGTTCCATCCCAATCGAAGATGCCAGCCGGCAGAAGAAAAGTCCTCCCGGCTTCAATGCGCGCCATGTCGCGCGCAGCATCGCTTCAAAATGGTCGTCGTCGCGCGCAAAGTGGAGCACGGCGCTGCTGATGACGAGGTCGACGGAAGCGTCTGGAAAGGTCATCTGGTCGATGGCCTCCAGCCGAAAGTTGTTCGCGGAAAGAGCCGGTGCGAGGGATGCGGCGAGGCGGCGCGTAGACTCAACCGCGTTCGGGTCCTTGTCCACTCCGAATACCTCGTATCCTTCCATGAAAAAGTAGACCAGGTTGCGCCCGGAACCGCAGCCCGTATCGAGCACCCGCATCCCCGGCCTGATCGAGCCCCGGAGCAGTTGATCGAAAAGGTAGATGTCGATCTGGCCGAATTGCTCTTGAAGATCGGGCATTGCTTATCACCCGATCATACACTCGCCAGCTGTACAACTTCCGGCATGCCGGCCCGACCGAATGGACGCACACGGTTTTTCGCCATCATCGGAAGTTCAACGCTGCTCATTGTCCGTTCCGGGACACTGGCATTTCAGGTGCTCGTCTATGCCATATGCCAACGGATAAGAAGCACAAGGATAAGTTGATCCTGGTCACTGGGGCAACCGGTCGCCAAGGTGGGGCATCCATGCGACACCTACGGGACCGTGGCTTTCCGGTGCGCGCGTTAATCCGCAATCCCGATGATCCGAAAGCACGTCTTCTTTTCGGCCAGGGCGTTGAGGTCGTTCGCGGCGATCTCGAAGACCAGGCTTCTCTGGTGCGCGCTTTGGATGGAACGTACGGGGTATTTTCCGTGCAGAATTGGCGGGCTTCGGACATCGAGGGCGAGATACGGCAGGGCATTCACTTAGCGGACGCGGCCAAACGGTCGCGTATCTCCCATTTCGTCTACAGTTCGGTGGCCGCCGCGGACCAGCGCACCGGCATTCCGCACTTCGACAGCAAGTTCCGCGTCGAGGAACATATTCGCGATACCGGGATGCGCTTCACCATCGTGCGGCCAGTGTTCTTCATGGAAAACTGGCTTGGTATGCGTCAGGGAATCCAAGACGGGGTATTTTCCCTTCCCCTGACTCCCGAAACGCACCTGCAAATGGTCGCGGTGGATGATATTGGCGGCTGGGTGGCCATGGCATTCGAGCACCCCGGCAAGTGGCAGGATCGCTCATACGAATTGGCCGGCGACGAACTGTCGATGGCCGAACTGACCGAAGTATTCGCGCGGCGCCTCGGCCGCGAAGTTCGCTACAGGCAAACACCGTGGGATGAATTCGAGGGTCAAACCGGTAAGGAAACTACGCAAATGTTCCGCTGGTTCGAGGACACCGGCTATCATGTCGATATCTCCGCCGTCAGGCAGGAATACCCGAGGCTGACTACGTTCGATCATTGGCTCAATTCCAACTGGCAACCTGAAGCGCGAACCGCCGGATAAATTTGTTCGCTTTGTCGATCTTCAGTAGGCTAATGCGTCATCGACCAACAAAGAGCGTTCCGGTGCTATGATCCATAGCGACCATGAACAAACGCACCTTCCTCAACCTGCTCTCGGGCGTCATTGCCGGCCCCATCCGCGCGCCCCTTTCCGCCTGGATGTTGAAGCAGAAGCTCACCAACTGGGCGGGCAATCTCGTCTACAGCACGGATCGCATAACCGACGCCGCGTCTCTCGACCAGATCCGGTTCTTCGTGCGGTCACAGGACAAAATGAAAGTGCTCGGTACCCGCCACTGCTTCAACTCCATTGCCGACAGCCGGTACAATTTCCTGTCCGTCAAGCCTATGCACGAGGTAGTCGCGCTCGACCCAGCGGCCCGCACGGTGACAGTCGAGGCGGGAACCACCTACGGTCAGCTCTGCCCCTACCTCGATGGCAAGGGCTTCGCGCTTCACAACCTCGCCTCGCTCCCCCATATTTCAGCCGCCGGAGCGTGTAGTACCGCCACACACGGCTCCGGCGAGAAGAACGGCAATCTCGCCACCGCCGTCTCCGGTCTGGAAATCGTTACCGCAGCCGGCGACTTGGTGAAACTCTCCCGTAAATCCGACGGCGAACTGTTCCGGGGAGCCGTGGTTTCGCTCGGTGCACTCGGCGTGATTACCCGGATCACGCTCGATGTCCAGCCCACTTACGCCATGCGGCAGTACGTATATGAGAATCTGCCACTGGCCCAGATAAAGGAGCACTTCGACGAAATCCAGTCGAGCGGGTATAGCGTCAGTCTGTTTACGGACTGGCAGGGCCAGCGGATGAACGAGGTCTGGATCAAGACTCGCGTCGGAGACGGGCAGGCCTTCGCACGGGCTACGGCGCCCCCAGAGTTCTTCGGCGCGAAACTGGCGACCCGAAACCTTCACCCGATTGCCGAGCTGTCTGCCGAGAACTGCACCGAGCAGATGGGTGTGCCCGGCCCCTGGTACGAGCGGCTTCCGCATTTCCGCATGGGCTTCACGCCGAGTGCCGGCAAGGAACTTCAATCGGAATACTTCGTGCCGCGGCGCAATGCCGTTGACGCTATTCTGGCGGTAGAACGGTTGCGCGACGAGATCACTCCACACCTGCTGATCTCGGAGATCCGCGCCATCGCAGCCGATGACCTCTGGATGAGCACGTGCTACCGTCGGCCAAGCGTGACGATTCATTTCACCTGGAAACAGGACTGGCCTGCAGTGCGGCGTCTGTTGCCGATTATCGAAAGGGAACTGGCGCCGTTTCAGCCACGCCCGCACTGGGGCAAGCTGTTCACGATGCCACCGGCTCAACTCCGATTACAGTACGAGAAGCTGGCCGATTTCGTCCAAATAGCCACGAAGTACGATCCGAAAGGGAAGTTTCGGAACGATTTCCTGAACACCAACCTGTTTTCGGGCTAAGCGGCGAGGGCCAATCAAAGTGGTGATATCACATGGCGTCCAAGTTCCCTCAACTCAAAGGGTCGATGCCTTGAAGAGCGAGCATCGCAGCCAATTGTCCGAAGACAACCCGAAAGCGCGCCCAGCGCTACGAGAAGATCCAACGGGAGTTGGCTAAACAGAGCCGTGAAGCTGAAACCCCAAGGGATTTTGCGGCGGCGGCGGGTGAATTCGTCGGCTGGTGAATGCGGACGCCGTTCGTATGCATCCACTGTCAGCCGAAGAGGAAAAGTCATATTTCAAGAGCGTGTTCGAGTAATAGATCGGGCCGGGCGCCGCAATCTTTATGACGTGTCGAAGGTTCTGATTAAATCGAGGCTGCCGTCCAGAAGAGATCATGTCTGCCGCGAAGTGCGATTTTGACCCGGAATCGGGCACGCCGGCCACCGCGGCGGCAAGGGTCGCGCGGCAAAACGTACGCTCCACGTAACGCCGGAGGTCCGGGCGATCCTCTCCGCGAGGCCTGAAAACAAAGGGCCGTGGCTGTTCCCGAGAGCGCGGTACCCGGCAACCACATACCAAGCTGAACAACAGCCATGACCGCGCGTGTCGGGAGGCAGGCGTTTCCTTCGTGCTTTACGATCTGCGGCATACCTTCGGAACCAGGCAGGAGACGGAACTCAAAAACGGACCCTTTTACGTTAGCCGCGGTCATGGGTCATGCGAACCTGCGAACGATCATGCGGTAGTCCATCCGGATCAGCCGCAACAAAGACAGGCGACGGAGCGGTGGCGATACTTGTTTTGTCTGTCCAGTTCTGGACATTTCCCACAGGGAAACTGCGATAAGGAGGAAGAATCGCGGCGATCAGTGGTGACGAAAATGACGATTGAAATCAGCCGGTTACGGCTAATTTGATGGAGGCGCGGGTCGGAATTGAACCGACGGATAAGGGTTTTGCAGACCCTGGCCTTACCACTTGGCTACCGCGCCTGACGGGCCATAACTGAAAAGTACCGCGCCGGGCGGTTCAAAGTCAATTATCGAGAACGGGCAGGAGCACGTAAGACAGCCGGCGCGCATCATGATAAACCGTCTGCGAAGCCCTGCGCAGCCCAGTGGCATCAGCCACCGGATCACCCGTATTCGGGTTGCGGTCAAAGCGCGGAAAGTTGCTGCTGGATATCTTCACCCGGATGCTATGCCCTTTCTGAAACACGTTGCCGGTCACACCCGCGTCGATGGTCAGCTTACAAATCTCGCCCGGTTGCGCCAGTTCCGGCTTCTCCGCCGAATTGCGGTAACGCATCCTTAGAATGCCGTCGGTCAGGTTTTGCGCGCGCCCGTCCGGAAACACATCCACGAGTTTGGCGGTGAAGGCCGTGTCGCGCGCGGAGGTGGCGGCGTAGAGCACGACGCCCACGGAACCGACAACTTCGAGATCTTTGCGCAAGGGTGCGGTCGCATAGACCAGTACGTCGCGCCGCTGTTCCACCGCGCGCTGGTCCTGGGGCCCCCACGGAAACACTTTCGGATTGCAACGAACCGCGCCGCCGGTAGTGGGTACGGGATCCTGTGGGTCGAAGACGAACCTGTCGGCCGCACTGGCGCGCGCCCCGGTGCGCGCAGGCGCACGCAATTCCAGCCGTCCATTACCCGCGAACGTGTTGGCGTGTCCGCGGCTTTCGAAGTACAAGCGGCGCAGGTGCGCCGGAAGCGGCCATTCCCGCGCCTCCAGCCAGCGGTTGTGTCTTTGCCTTTCAGAAACTGGTCGAACCACTCCATCTGCAGCGGGCGTCCGCAGCCGGTCCGAAATCCACGCCTGCCAGCCTGGCTGATTTATCGTGCGGCCACGGGCCGATCAGGATGCGATGAACGCCCGAGTTCCGGCGCAAGCGCGCGAACGCCTCCAGATCACTCTCGACGAAGTTATCGAACCATCCTCCCACCGAAAATACGGGCACACGGATCTTGTCCAATTGCTCGCGCACGCTGATGGATTTCCAGAAATCATCATAGGCAGGATGCGCAACAGCTTCCTGGAACATGCTGGAAGTCTGGCCGGTAGCCGCCACATCCGCCGTGCGCAGAGGCAGGTGCAGAATAAACCTGGAAAAATCCGGATGGAAGCCGGGCGCACGCAGGTACTCGGACATCCACAACAGGCGCTGGCCCAACTTCATAGCCCCACCCGGCGAATAGAAGCGATCGCGATAATCGTCGCAACCTGAGACGGCCGGGAAGATCGCTTTGATGTGAGGATTATTCAGCGCAGGTATGTGCCCGGCCTGCGCCACTACAGCAGTCCACCCGACTGGATCTACAACCACATGAGCCTGGGGCCGTGGATGTTAGGCCTGGCTCTGCGACTACATTGGTTATGCGCGCACTTATTCATGCTGAACGGCGTGGTTACCTTGTGGGCTTGGTCATGGGACGGGGCTGTCGCGGGTTGCTGCCTCGCCGAAGCGACCTGCTTGACACGTTCCGGATGCTCCCGTACTACCTCGGCATTCCCTTCGTGAAACTCACGCGCCGGCAAATGGCTGCATCCCCGTTTCAACACCAAGTACAACGCACTGCAGCGCGCGGCATATTTCTCTGTTCCGATGGCCGGGCTCCTTTCGGTAGCTGCGCGCTAGGCGATTCACAAACCGATGCAGCTCCGTTGGCTGGCTGCCCTTTTGGTGGCTATCACGCAGCGCGTGTCTGGCATTTCTGGCTCATGTGGCTCTTCATCCTTTTCGTTGTGCCCCACGTGATTCTGGTTTTCGCCGATGGGTGGGATACGCTGCGCAGCATGATCGCAGGTTGGTCAACGAGAGTAACGCGACCGGAGGTCATGGCAAATGAACAAAAGGGAAAGGAATCCGCGCGGCTTCTTCGGAGAGCGACCTCTCCCTGCAATTGAGGTGGCTTCTCAGGTGTTGCATTTCCGGACCCGGCGCGACCTTCTGTTGTTTGGGACTGGCGCGGTGGCGGCTCTGGTGGGCGGCGGGTCGCTCCTGCCACAAAACACCCTCAGTCGCTTGGGTGCGTCGAAATATGGACTCTCCCGGGAAGGAGTGGCTACTGAACAAAGCAATTCGAATCGACGATGACGTGGCAGAGTCACTCTACTCGGGAACTCGTTCGGTGCCCACCTATACTAAATCGCAGATCACCCCGATCAAGAACAACCATAACGGAGCCACGCCCGATCCCCGCTATATTTCCGGATGGCATCTGACTCAGGACGGGCTCGCCTCCGGCTTGAGTAACTCTCTCGATATTCGGAACCTCCAGAGTCGCTTCCCGGTGCATGAGCAGATTACGCAGCTGGTTTGCGTCGAAGGCTGGAGTGCGATCGCGTGGTGGGCTGGTCTGAGATTCGATGATCTGCTTCGTGCGTATTCACCTATCTCGCAGGCTAAATGGGTACGGGTCGAGTCGTCGGTCAATCTCGATTCCTCCGGAAATCCAGATCCTTATTATGTCTCGCTCGATCTTGCGACGGCGCGTCATCCACAAACGCTACTCGCCACCCACTTCAACGGTCAGTCCCTGACTGTGGAGCATGGAACGCCGCTCCGCCTACTGGTGCCCGTAATGCTCGGCTTGAAGAATGTGAAGGCCATTACCAAGCTCACGTATGTTGCGAGAGAGCCAAGAGACTACTGGGCCGAGCGTGGATATTCCGCCTACGACGGAATCTAATTTCATGAACGAACAACCGGGCCACGAAGGAGGGCTGGGCAATCCTATGTCATGGGACTGAACTGTGGAGAAATTTCAATGGCTGAGCGAACCCTTCGCCGATCAGGATCTCCGAAGCAGGCTGATCTAACACACCCTGGCATTCAGTGATTGTTCTGCTGAAAGCTCATCATCTTGCTGAGATGGCAGCACGATGTGGAAGATCAACGCGTTTCCATCAGCACACTCGGCACGTACGCCGTCCTGCAAGTACAGATTGCGACGGCACTTCAACTCAGATAAGGAATCCACTATGACCGAACTAGTTAAGCGGAAGACCATGATCGTGACGGGCGCATCTCAGGAAATCGGCAGCGGCGTCACGAAGGCGTTTATCAAGCGCGGCTACAACGTTGTCGCCAATTCCCGGAAGATTACAGAGTCCGAGTTTGCGCCGACGGACAGGCCTTGTCCTGGTCGATGGAAACATCGGCGAGGCTGCAACTGCCGCGAAGATTACCGCGACGGCCAGGAGTACTTTCGGCTCGATCGATGGGGTCGTCAACAACGCCGGCATCTTCTTCTCGAAGCGGTTTACGGACTACACGGTCCGCGATTTCGAACGGCTCTCCGAAACCAATCTGCAGGGCTACATTTATATGACCCAGCTTGCCGTGAAGCAGATGCTGGCGCAAAAGGCCGGTGGGCATCACCGGAATCACGACGGCGATGGTGGAGCATCCCATCGCCGGAGTCAACGCTTCCGTTCGATGATCACGAAGGGCGGCCTGGAGGCGATCACTCGCAGCCTGGCGATGGAGTACGCGGAAGACGGCTTCCGCTTCAACCGGTCGCTCCCGGCATTGTTGATACACCGATGCATGCAAATGACCCTGACGAGTTCTTGAAAGGCCTGTCACCCATGGGAATGATCTCGGACGTGGACGACATTGTCGAGGCGATCGTCTATCTGGCCGAAGCTCGTCATGTGACCGGGGAGGTGCTGCATGTGGACGCAGGTGCGCACAACGGAAAATGGTAAGCAGCGCAGAGACCAGGCTTGTGGCGGCGGGTCTCGAACTGCCTCCAGCGCCTGCGCCGTTTGGCGCCTACGTACCGGCGGCCCAAACTGGCAATCTCCTGTTCCTCACGGGGTTCCCCACGGTGGGTCATCAAGCCAAATTCCTGGGCCGCCGGAAAAGAGTTGAACGTTGAACAAGGCCGAACGGCCGCGTAAGCCGCCGCTCTGAACGTGCGCGCCGTGGCGAGGCAACATCTCGGGTCGCTGGACAGGATCTCGCGGGTCGTGAGGCTCGCAGTCTCCATAGCGACCGCCGGGGGTTCTTCGATCATGTGACAGTTGCCGATGCTGCCTCAGAACTTCTTGAGAATGAATTCGAGCCCTTCCGGTGCGGACGCCGCAATCTGGCTGAGTCGGGTGCGGCGGCGCATCGAACAGGATCGCACTGACGATCTGTGGCAAACCGACTCCTGGTTTGGAGAAGGGATGCCGGCTGCTCGACAATTGATAGAAAACGATCCCGCAGGAGAAGATATCGGCAGCGGCAGTACAGACTTCGCCGCGGATTTGATCGGGAGCCATGAAGAATGAACTGGTTTTGACCATGCCAAAATCCAGGATGCGGATATGGCGGGAGGTTTCGAGGAAGGTATTAGCGGGCTTGATATCCCTATGTACGAGGCTGAGCTTATGCGCGTAATCCCGGGCGGCACAGACCTGCTCCATGATGGAGAGTTTCTGCTCCCGTGAGAACTGCTGGGCCCTCGGCGAACGTTCTGGCCAGGTCGGAACCTTCCAGTAGATCCATGGCCTGGTACAGGATTCCGCCGGCTTCGCCTGAGTCGTGGACTCGCAAGAGGTTCGGATGGTCGAGGCCCGCGGAGATCTGCGCCTCATGCAGGAAGCGCTCGCGCTTTTCGCGTGTGACCATCATCAGCGGGGATGGTTTTGAGGGCCGCCATTCGACCGTCAGTAGTCTGGGCCCCGTATAACTGCCGCGCACCTGCCGGCAATTCCCTCGTCCTGAAACTATTTCAACCCGTAGACTGCCAGTTGATTCGAGAAGGTGGCCACATACACCTTGCCGTTGGCTATCACGGGAACCACGAATTTAGCCAGATTGCCGAATTGATCGGCGGGATTCATGGCGCTGTTCCATAACTCGGTGCCCACGTTCGTAGCATTGAAGGCGTGCAGGACTCCGGGCACGGCCGCGATAGAAGCATTCTGCGTGGAGATAGTGGCCCATAGGATGCCGGTGCTGGTGTTGACTCCGTCGGCCGAAACGGCCAGGGCGCCGCCGCCCGGCTTTCCGGCAATCTGCGCGTTCTGGTAAACAGGAGCCGTACTCAGCCTTTCGCTGCTGAAGCTGTATGCCTTCACCGTATCGTTCGACGCCCATAAATAAAGGAGCGACGGTGACGGCGGATTGCTACCTGCCAAACTCCAAAACGCGGGGCTGTGAATTTGGGCGCAGGTGGAATCGTCACTGGACGGACAGCCGGGTGTAGCTTGCAGGCGTTGGACTAACTGCAGCGCGCCGGCGCTCGAGACATCGAGCATGTAAATAAGGCCGGTCTTACCCCCGCCCAGCACCAGGTGGGTCCCTGGAATCAGCAAGGGGCCGCCGGCTCCCAAATCGAAGTCATTGGTATTGAGGCTCGCCCAATTCGGTGCAGTGTAGAGACCAGTCTGGGTGTAGTTGAGGCCATATCGAACGAAGCTCTCGCCAATGTCGCCGTTGCCGACGTCGCCGTTAGCCGTTATGAAAATGAAACCGCTGCTATCGGCCACGGGCCCTCTGCCGGACATCCAGATGCCGCCTTCGTTCCCGTTCGGCGTGGTGTTCAGGACGAAGGTCTGTTTTAGAGTGGTGGCGTTGTATCCCAACTCCCAGCCGTGGAATGGAAAGACGCCTTCCGTTTTCTGACGAGCGAACCCCATGTACAAGATTCCATTCAGCAAGAGCAGGGCAGGCCGCTGTAACTCGAGCGAGCTATTGAACGCAATCCGGCCTCCGGAGGATCCCGAGCCCGTGCCACTCACGCTGGCCTGGATAGTTACCGGTCCGCCGAATTTCTCGCTGCCGCTCGAGACGTCGAGCGCATGGAGGCTGAAAGACATGACACTGTCCGCCTCCGTCAGGGCGACGACATACATCGTTCCGGTAGTTGTGTCAATCACCGGGGTGGACAGGATGCCGCAGTGGGGCAGATTGTTATGCGGGGGAACTGCCGCAGCCGGTCCGAGATTTACCTGCCAGAGAGGCGCGGACAGGGATGGAGTGTCGGCATCGAAGGCATATACGCTGTTGTTAATAGTGGCGGCGTAGACGACGTTATGGCCTGTTCCACCGATAGTCACATGCGGGAGATAGAGCGGCTGCGCGTAGACGTAGTCGTCTACCGCGCGCGTAAAGAGCAGACCAAACTGGCTGGTGTTGACGTTGGAGGGAGAAAGGACGGTCTCATGCAGGTTAGCGCTGGTGCGCTCCTGGTTAAACTGTCCGGTCGTCACACTGACCTGGCTGCGAGCCCCGGGGAGTGCGGCAAAGGCGATTAGCAGTCCAAGAAGCCGACGTAGCATGGTGCATACTCCATCGGGTAAGTATAGCCGATCAACGAAACTGAAATACGGGCCCGATCGCGAATCTGTAAAAGAGGTGCGCACTTACCGATTCACCGCTCGCCTGGTTCAGAGTGGAAACCGCGGCGGTCTCACCGGTGGGCTGGTAGGCTTTGAATTCCAGACGTAACGCCAGATGCTCAGTGAAGAAAAACCGCAAGCCTCCGCCGAAGTTAACCGCGAAAAGGTTGCTGGCCGGGACCGTAAAACCCGGCGTGCATCTGCTATAGTCACCAGCCGTCACGCATAGAGGCAGCGTGCCCGCGGATTCGTGAATCAGGCCGACGCCCGCCACCAGGTATGGAACCACGCGCGACTCCGGCCTGAGTAATCGAAAGTGTACGCCTCCGTTGAAATCGGTCATGTTGAACTTGCCTTTCTCGGACGCGGTAACTTCGCCGGTGGATGAAACCGCCTGGCGCAGGATGCCGGGCAGATAGCTTCCCTCCAAAAAAGGAAAAAACCTGGGCGACAAACCATAGGCGACATTCGCGCCGGCCATGGGCCGAAAGCGATCCAGTCCGTAGCTTTCCCCGCCAAAGAGTCCGACTTCTACGTTTCCCGTGGCCACGCTAGGAACACTCTGTCCCGCGGCGGGCCGCGGAATGACCCACGACGCCAGAAACGCGAAGGCCATAAAGAGGCCATAACCACGGTGCGGCACTATGTTCTTCGACACCTTCAAAGCCATGCCCCTTCTTACTGCTCTTTCACGGCCACGGTCACACCTGGCTGGCTCTGCAGATTTCCCACCGCAATTACTACGGGCACTTCGTTACCGGCCTGAACGCCCTCCGGTACCTGTACGTTCACTTGGTACAATCCTACGTACTGCGCGTTTAATCCCTCATATGTAATGTTCGTGGCTGGAACATTTCCTATAGTTACTGTCAGTTGACCCATCACCTTTGTATTAGTGGGATAGGGCAGCGGTATCTGCCCAGCCGTTACTGAGGGAGTGACTGCACCAAGTCCGCTGCAGTAGATGACCAGGTAATCGCCAATGCTTACCGGGTTGTTGGAATCCGCCAGGGTGTTGGCATCGTACTTGCCATCCGGTCCGGGGCCGAAAATGACACCTTGCCCGTAGCCCCCCGCATTAGTGGTGAAGATGGCGGGCTGCTCGTCAGCCAGGGTGAACGTTTGCGGTATGGTGCTGGCGCCGTCCCGCTCTACGATCAACTGGTGAGGTGAATTCGTTTGGAGATTATATGGAATTTGCGCGTTGATTTGCCCGCTGGAGGTGTAGAACAGTGGCAGTTCCTGATTGTCAATGTATACCGTGGTTCCCTGGAGTTCCACTGGCAGAGGTATCTGGATTGCACCCGCCGTTCCATTTGCCAGGTTCTGACCAAAGATAGCGATGATCGCGCCAACCGACATCTGACCGGTGTAGCTCGCCGCGTTGTAAATCCCTCCGGGGCTGACACGCGCGGGATTCGAAGTTAGCGAGACCATGCCGGGAAGGACAGTTGTTGCAGGCGTGAGACTCGCAGCGTTCGGGAAGTAAAAAGCGGATAGCGTGACCGCGGACTGGCTGACGTTTTGGGGCAGGCTGGTCGGCGTCCACTGGTACTTGTACAGGCCTGGGCCGATCTGGGTAGGGCCAATGAAATCTCCCGAGGGATCGGAGTTATTGCCGCTATAAGTTGAGATCAAGTACTGGTTCTGGGTATCGATAGCATTTCCACAACTATCCTGGATCTGGATATCGACCTCCATCGCCTGAAATGCGACGGCATTGAAGCCCGCGCTCGGATTGATGAAGGCGGGCGGCTCAGGCGAACAACCCTGGCCTGAAGTTCTGGGCCGGGCTTGTCCACCACTACCCTGGGCGGCTGAGGTGTTGGCTGCGGTGACACCAGAAGCCGACACTATGGCCGGCAAAGTAATCGTTTGTAAACTACCATCGGAGAATGATAGCTGTACCGTACAAACATACTGGGTGTTGGCCGTCAGATTTGTATAATCGGCGGTAATAAACACCTCGGCACCGTTAGTCACGGTAGCATGGTCCGGCGACACCGTACACCAAGTGCCCCCGGTATTGGTGACTGCAGCCGAACTGTAGCTTACCGATTGCAGGGCGGGGCTGAAAATCGTGATCTGAGCGGGAGGCACAGTTCCTCCGGCCGCTCCGGTGAAAACGTAACCGCCCGGCTGCACAAACGGGCTGACATACGACCCGGCCGGCAGCAGGTTCAGCGCCACGACGACGGTTTGCGGAGAATTCGCCGCTGCCTGGCCGGTGGCGACATCCTGCGCAGTCACTTGTAACGCGCAGTAATAGATGTTGGCAGCCTGCGACTGAATGGCAGCGTCGTTGAGCGCCACGTATAACTTTGAGGGAGTCCCGGCAGTGACGGTGCCTTGGGCGCCTCCCGGGAATGTGAGCCAGTCGCCGCAGCCGCTCTGGCTTGCCTGGGCCGACCACTGCAAAGTACCGGAGCCAGGATTCAGAATGTCGACATCCTGCGACGGAACTTGGTTTCCGCCGAGCACCGCTGTATAGCTCAAAGCGGTTCGCGAGAGCTGTATGATCGGCAGGGCTGTGACCGTCATGGTAACCGGGACAATGATCGGCGATAAGTTAGCCGAGGTCAGCACCACCGTACCGCTGTAGGTGCCGGCTATCTGTCCGGACATACCGGGGATGACGGCTGCCGGATTGGCGTTGACAGTGACCGACGCCGGCGAGGTTACCGTAGTGCCTGCGGCCGTGACGGATGGCACAGTAAGCCACGGTCCACCGTTGTCGGTGGTGGCCGAGGCGCTGATGGTTGGGGCGCCGCCGCCCTGATTGACCACGCTTAACAGTTGAGATGCCCCGCCGCCGCTGGCAGAAGCACTGAAAGAGAAGGTCAAGCTTTCCGGTACCGCCGCCAGAATCGACGCGGCGGGCGGCGGGGGGTTCACCAAAACAGAGACCGGCAGTGTCTGCTTGTTGGGATTGGTCCCGGTCGAATTGATGGTGATCGTTCCGGAGTAGAATCCCGCGGTGAGGGTGGAATCCACCGAAACAACGACGTTTTGGGTGCCGGGGCTGGTGGAGACATGCAGCCAGGATCCGCCGTTGGCGGTAGCGACGGAATCCTGGAAAGTGATGGGCGCATTGCCGCTGGCCAGCACGGAGAACACCTGCGTTTGCGGCGGCGCGGCGGCGCTCTGGGTATACGTGAAGGACAGTTGGTTCGGGGCTATGATGAGCGTGGGCAGCGTACTGATACTCAAGGATGCATTAATAGTTTGGGACTGTCCCAGGGATGAACTCACAGTAAGCTGGCACGACGGGGGAGATGCGTTCAGCCCGGTTGGATTGGCCTGCAATGTCAAATTTGCGGGAGTGGTTCCCGAAGCAGGATTGACACTAAGCCAATTCGCCGATAGGCAGCCGGAGACCGCCGCGGTGAAACCTACCGGTGCCTGTGCGTTTACTGCCACGGTGTTCAGCAAAGGAGTGGTGCTGCCTTGCTGGGCGTTGAAAGCTACGGCACCAGGGATTGCAGTTAGAGTATTGGGACTTACGAGCAAGGTAAGCGGCACGGAAAGCGGGCTGTTCGAGGCCTGCGAAGAGTTGATCGTCAGTGTGCAGTTATAGGTACCGGGCGGATAGCTGCCTGGCGCTGTGAGCACGGTGGTATTCGGCGTCAGTGTAACGGTTGATGTGCCCGTCTGCAAAGTGCCCGCCGGTAAAGAGTTGAGCCAGGGGCATGCGGATGAAGCAGTAAACGTGACCGCCTGCGAATTGGAGGCAGTGACCGCGAGGGTCTGGGCCGCCGACGTGGAGTTTGGCGC
Source organism: Bryobacterales bacterium (assembly GCA_963818855.1). Taxonomy (GTDB): domain Bacteria; phylum Acidobacteriota; class Terriglobia; order Bryobacterales; family Bryobacteraceae; genus Bog-159. Next base: position 417,486 of record CAWFUH010000007.1, read on the forward strand.
CACGAAGGTAAAACTCGGCAGTGTGGGGCATGGGTTACTCGCGGTTTGTATGGTTACGTCACAGATCGTCAGGGTCGGTCCGGTCACCGTGAGGGCGACGAACACGCCTTGGGTGCTGCCGCCCGAAGCGATATTGATCATGCCATTGTAGGTACCCACCGCGAAGCTCGCGAGCACTGTTGGGCTGAGGGAGACCGTGAGCGTGGTGGTTCCGGTTCCTGAAGCCGGGCTTACCGCAAGCCATTGACCGGCTGTGGTGTTGGTGGATGCCGTGGCCGTGAAGGGCTGGCTGGTAGTCAGGGCGATCGTCTGGGACAGACCTACCGACATGGTGGACGTGGCCTGATAGTTGAAAGACAGAGACAGAGGATTCACGGAGAATACGGCAGGTGTGACAGTCAACGTGGCGTTCACAGGCACTGGGGAACCGTTGCCGCCGGCTACCGTGAAGGCGCAATTGTAAGTGGTGGCGGTCAGGCTGGCGGTATTCACCAGAGCCGTTATGGTGGCGGGTGTGACGGTGCCGCTGGGCGTCAACGTGAGCCAGGAACAGCCGGTTCCCGAAAGTACACTGAAATTCAGGATGGTACTCGATGGATTGCTGGCAACAGAGACGGTCTGCATGGGCGGCGCAGGCCCGCCGATTTGGTAGCCGAAGGTAAGTGTTGCCGGGCTGACCGTGATGGTCGCCGCGGGGGTGACTGTAACGTTCACGGGCACGATCAGCGGGCTGTTGCCGGCGACGGAACTGGAGATAGTAACGGCGCCGCTATAGGTTCCGGCTGCCAGTCCGCTGGCGACCGAAACCGTCAAATTCGTCTGAGTTGTGCCGCTGGCGGGGCTGACGGAAAGCCAATCTCCGCCGTTGCTGGTGCTGGGAGTGGCGGTAAATGCCAGGCTTGCTGAAGGCGAAGTGGAGATAGTCAGCGTTTGACTGGATGGAGCGGCGCTTCCCATTTGATAAGCGAAGGTCAGTAGCGACTGCGATGATGTCAGGGTGACCGGCGATTGCACAGCCAGAGTGTAAGGATAGGTCTGCGTCTCGGTGGGGTCGTTGCTGTCGGTAAGTTGGACGGTGTACATGTACGTGCCGGGGGTGAGTGTTCCGCTGATGGTAAAGGTGGCGCCGTCGATGTTCTGAGAAAGCCCTGGAGGCAGGGTCCCGTTGACGATGGACCAGTTATAGGGCTCAATACCCCCGGCCGCTGTGCAGGTAGCTGAATAGAAGAGGCCCGATTGCACCGGACCCGCAGCGGGGCTGCAGGTCAGAGCCAGATCCCCCACAATGCCGTTGAAGCTTGCGGAGTTAGTCTGAGCCGGGGTGCTGCTGTCCGTCACCTGCGCCGTATAACTGTACCCCCCGGTTGCCGTGGGAGTGTCAGTTACGGTCACGGACGATCCTGTAGAGCCGCTCAGAGCAGTGCCGGCCGGTGGGTTGCCACCGAAAGACCAGGTATACGGGGCGGTCCCGCCCGCAGCCGTGCAGGTGGACGAGTATGGACCGTTGACTTGCGCCGGCCCCGTCGTGGGATTACAAGATATGGTCAGGGTGCCGACGGTACCTTGATAGGTCAACATCTGGGTTTGCACGGTGGTGCTGCTGTCGCTGACGCCGATCGAGAAGTTGTAAGCTCCGCCCGCCGAGGGAGTCCCGGCGATCGTCTCAGTAGAGCCATTGGGAGTCGGGACCAAGCCGTTCGGCAGCGTCACAAGGGCCCACGCATAGGGTGGGGTTCCACCATAGGCGTTGCAAGTGGCCGTGTAGGACACGCCGGCCGTCAGGGTAGTGAGGCTGGGGGCCGGCTGGCAGCCGAGCACTAGCTGCTGTGGCGGGTAGACGGTGATCTGCGCCGTCCAAGTACCGCTGTTATCTGTGAGTACGTTATCGTTTATTCCCAGGTAAAGTTCGCCGCTGGACGCAGGGAATGTGGCATTGCTACCGACTTGGAATGGCGACCCCCCCGTTGAGGGCGGCGGCCCACTTTGTGTGATCTCGCCTATTAACGAAAAGCACGCGAGGCTGGGGAATGGGAACGGAGTCCCCGTGGCACACTGCGACGACAAGGGCTGGCCATCGGGCGTGTTACTTGCCCATGCGGGAATCTGGCCGCCGGTTTGGACCGTCCCCGATGCAGTGATGTAAACAGTCTCACCCGCCGCGACCATAATTCCCGTGTCAGTCCAGAGCTGGGTTACCGGCACCGGCGCGGTTGAGACCTGTGCACCAGGATTGGTGACTGTCAGATTCACTGGCACTTGGAAGGGACTATTAGTAACACCAGGGGCGGTTATCGTCACCATGCCGTTGTAAGTGCCGGCTGATAGCCCAGTGGTGATTACCGATACCGTCAGCGTGGCCGAAGTTGAGCCAGTTGAGCCGCTGGTAGGGGTAACCGAAAGCCAACCGCCGCCGCTAGTTGCTGCGGTAAAGCTGGCGGAGACGGGAGAACTGGAGACAGTCAGCGTTTGGGATGGCGCGGCCGGGCCGTTGATCTGGTAGCTGAAGCTCAGCGGCGAGGGCGATGCAGACAGAGTAACCACCTGTGGCTGGATGTTTCCGTTGTAGCTCTGCACCTGCATCTCCGTAGGATTATTGCTGTCGGTGAGCTGCAGGCTGTAACTATATGGACCTATGACCGACGGGGTTCCGCTGATGGTCGCCGTGGTTGTATCTTCGCTTATACTCAGAGAAAGGCCGAGAGGCAGGGTGGCATTCCCAATTGTCCAGTTATAGGGCGTTATGCCATTGGCCGCCGTGCACGTGGCCTGATAGTAGAGATTCACCTGCGTCGGGCCGGTAGTGGATGTGCAGGTGATCGACAGATCGCCCACGATGCCGTCATAACTCACGGAGTTTGTTTGAGGCGGAGTGCTGGTGTCCGTCACCTGCACCGAGTAGCTATACCCTCCAGTCGCGGCGGGAGTGTCGGTGACCGTAACGGAGGAGCCGGTGTTGGCGCTCAACACAGTGCCGCCCGGCGGAGTGCCACCGAAGGACCAGGTATACGGCTGCGTCCCGCCGGAAGCCGTGCAGGTGGCGGAATACTGACCACCCACCTGCGCGGGGCCGGTGTTCGGGTAACCCGGGATGGGAGTGCCGGCGGTCGTATTACAGGAAATCAGCAGCGCGCCGATGGTACCTTGGTAGGTTAGCATCTGACTCTGAGTGGGGCTACTGTTATCACTTACACCGATCGTGTAGCTATACGGTCCGCCGGCATTGAGTGTTCCGGCAATCGTCTCAGTGGAGCCATTGGGAGTCGCGGTCAAGCTGCTGGGCAGGGCTACCGGAGACCAGGTATACGGCTGCGTGCCACCGTATGCATTGCAAGCAGCCGTGAACGACAGGCTGGTTGTGAGGGTGGTGAGAGCTTGCGACGGCTGGCAGCCAAGCACCAGTTGCTGTGCAGGGTACACGGTAACCATTGCCGTCCAGGAACCTGAATTATCTGCGAGCACATTGTCGTTGATACCCAGGTAGAGTTCGCCGGAGGTGATTACAGGGAATACGAGACTGCTGCCCACTTCGAATGGCGTGCCGCTTGCGGTAATCTCTCCCATCAACGAGAAACAGCTCAGTTGAGGGGCCGGGAATGGAGTGGTTTGTCCCACGGCGCACTGAGGCAATGGCTGGCCATCAGGCGAATTTTGGGCCCAACCCGGGATCATACCGCCCGTAGTGACTGTTCCGGTCGCAGTAACACTGACAGTTTCGCCGGCCGTCAAGATGATGCCTGTTTGGGTCCAGAGTGTGTTCGCTGGAACGTTAAGGGCAGTAGTGGCTGCACCAGGAATTACCGTGAGCGTCACCGGCACCTGGTACGGACTATTGGTAGTTCCCGCGGCCGTCACGGTGACCGTCCCGCTGTAAGGGCCGGCCGCCAAGCCTGTGGTGTTTACCGAGACCGTCAGACTGGCCGGGGTCGTGCCGCTGGTGGGTGTGACGGAAAGCCAGGGACTGCTGCTGCCGGCGGCGGCGGTAAAAGTGACCGGGACCGGAGAACTGGAGATAGCCAGCATTTGAGACGCGGGCTGGGCTGTACCAATCTCGTAGGTGAAGTTCAAGGAAATCGGCGATACCGATAGTGCCGGCGCCTGTGCAGTCCCGCTGAAGGGTAGTATCTGTGTTTCAGTCGGATTGTTGCTATCGGTAAGCTGGACTGTGTAGCTATACGCGCCGGCGGCGGGGGGCCCGGCGATGGTCGCCGAGGTACTGTCCGAGCTTGGGGTCAGGACCAGGCCAGCCGGCAAGATCCCATTCGAGATCGACCAGTTGTACGGCGACGTGCCATTGGCAGCCGTACATGTGGCCGAATAGGAAACGCCCGCCTGCGTCGGACCCGTGGCCGGAGTGCAGCTGAGCGTCATGTCGCCAACGAGGCCGTTGAAGCTTACGGAGTTCGTCTGCGCCGGGCTGTTGCTGTCCGTCACCTGCACAGTGTAGCTGTAGCCCCCGGTTGCGGTAGGTGCGTCGGTGACCATCACGGAGGAGCCGCTGGTGGAACTTAGGGCGGTGCCCGCCGGCGGAGCTCCGCCGAAAGACCAGGTATACGGCGCGGTGCCGCCCGAAGCGGTACACGAATCACTATAGGAACCACCTACCTGCGCCGGTCCCGCGGGGTTGCCGCAGCTTACGATCAAGGTGCCAACCGTCACTGCGTATGGCACGCTTGCGTTTTGCGGGGTACTGCTGCTGTCGCTAACTGCTATCGCGTAGCTATACTGCCCGCCGGTGGTGGGCGTCCCGGCTATTGTCAGCGCGGAGTTATTGGGGGTGGGGGTCAAGCCGGGGGGTAGATTTGTAATAGGGGTGGTCCAGGTGTAGGGCGCAGTGCCACCGTATGCATTGCAAGCGGCCGAAAAAGACAGGCCCGCAGTCAGGGTAGTGAGAGCTTGGGACGGCTGGCAACCCAGCACCAGTTGCGTTGACGGGTACACGGTTACCACAGCAGTCCAATCGCCGGAGTTGTCCGGCAGATCATTGTCGTTTATACCCAGGTAGAATTCGCCGGAGGTCTCGACGGCGAATGTAACACTGCTGCCCACTTCGAACGGTGTGCCCGTTTGGGTGATCTCGCCCATTAACGAAAAGCACGGCAGCCCAGGTGCGGGGAATGTACCCGTTTCTCCTACCTCACATTGCGAGGATAGAGGCTGCCCATCTGGCGTATTGGTTGCCCAGGCGGGAATCTGGCCACCGGTACTGACAGTGCCGGATGCGGTCACCTGGACCGTCTCGCCAGCCACCAACGCTATCCCCGTGTCGGTCCAAAGCGTGGTTGCCGAAACTTGAACAGTCTGCGCCTTGGCTGACGGTGCGAGCAAGACGGCACCGGCCGCCACCAGAATCGCCCAGAGATGTTTTCTACTTGCTCCACGGAAGCCTATGGCCGCGTGCTGCACCCGGGTTGCGGCTTGTCTATCCTGGTTCAACATATGTCCCTTCTACGCTGATGAACTGGCCGCCCCGCGAAATATGAAAACCCGATGATGCCCTCAGACTGTAAAACGCGGTTCCTACCAAAATAGGGACATGCCCGGCCGTAACAGCGCCCCTTTGTTTGGCCGCCCTGAACCCGAAAGCTGCCCGCCGCGGCCATAACGGCTAAAGCATTGAATTGCACGGATTCACCAACGCGGAGCGCGGGCGGGAAATTACATTGTTGGGCGCGAACGAGCATACCGCGTGCTCTCTACCCGCGAATGCGGGGTATCAAACAATACTAATTCATTCGAGCAGCGAATGGAAAGGAAAAAATAAAGATTTAGTAATATAGGCGGGCGGAATATTAGCGTGTAATCGCACATTATCTTCCGCCTCGTTTCAGCTGCGCTTTGGTTTCAGGCGTATCCGGCAGCAGACAGCGGAAACCTACGTGATTTTCCTTGCCGTCGAAGTGTCCCCGAAAAGACAGACGCAAATGTTTTTCCGGTGCGCTATCGTACGATCCGCCACGCGCCACGTGGGCTTTGCCCGAGGCGGGGCCCTGGGGGTCGGTTTTGGGCGAATGTTGATAGTACAGCGGATCGTAAAAATCCTTAACCCATTCCCACACATTGCCTGCCATATCGTAGAGACCATACCCGTTCGGCTCAAACTGCTTGGATGGCGCGGCGCCGACATACTGGTCATAACCGGCTTTACCGAGAAAATTGGCCGTATCCCGGCTCTTTTTCAGGTCGGAAAAGGGCAGGACTTGATCCTCGGTGCCGGCCCGGGCGGCATACTCCCACTCCGCTTCCGTCGGTAATCGGCCGCCCGCCCAGGTACAGTAGTCCTGGGCGTCCTGCCAAGTTACATAAGTAATCGGAAACTCGGCCGATTTCCAGCCTCGGTCCCAATCCGGTGATTCCGGCATTTTGCGGTGTTTTACCTGGGTGATGAAGTATTTGTAAGCCGCCACTTGCGTTTCGGTTTCCCCGAGCCAGAAGGACTGCGAGATTTCGACCGGATGCTGGGGATTTTCGTCTTCCTGGCACTGGCCGGCCGCGGAAGGCACGCATCCCATCTTGAAGTTGCCTTTGGGGATGTACACGTAATTCTGATGATCCTTATTCCAGGCCACCGAACCCTTCACCGGCCACATGTCCGTCGGAACTTCGACGGTCTTGGTGACTACCGTCTCTTTTGGTGGGGGAGGCGCAGTAAAATAAAAATCGCCTGCGCCTACCGGGTAAGGGCGCTGCTGCTGTTGCTCCGACTTGGCGGCGACGCCTTTTTCCACAGTCTCGATTACTTCGGTCAAAGTGAGACCAGCGCGGGGAATGGCATCGAGGAGGGCGGTGGTGAACAAACCCGGGCCTCCGGCCGGAACCGCCGTCGTAGTATTTCGGCCGTCACTCAAAAACCAAACTGTGTCTGGATAGCCTTCGGGGCTATTCAGACCGGTCCCGCCTGCCCATTTCGCCAGTTGTGCGTTCTGCCAACTCGCTTCGATCAGCAGGATCTGGAAACTTACATGCGCGGCCTTCAGCTTATAGTGAAGGCGCCCCATTTCGTAAGCCACCTGTTCCACATCACGAGTGGCGTGCGGATCGAAATCCACGGGAGCGAAGTAATTCACCCCCAGGCGCTGCATGCCGTAGCCGGAATAGTAGACCAGGCAAACATCGCCGGGCTGCAGTCCGGCAACGAATTTTTCTTCGATCACATTCCTTAGCGCGGTCAGCGTGAGATCATGCGCTTCAGTGACGGTGAAGTTCACGGACCGCAGCGCTTTGGCCATGGCATCAGCTCCGTCGTGGGCGGCGGGGATGGGAGCCAGAGCGGCATACTGCGCGTTTCCGATCACCAGCGCCTCTCTGCGCGGCGCTGATTCCGGTTGTGCAAACAGGGCTAACGCCGCCAGGCCAGGAATCAGCAGTCGGGCGGATCTGACTGCCCGGCGGGTACAGGCCGGGCTGAGCGGCGCGCGAAGCATGCGAGATGAATTCTACCATACCCGGAAAGTAGCCAATGGAGGCAGAATCGGCGTGTCAGGCTTTTGTTTCTACTGCTTTACGGTCCAGTGTATGCGGATCGAATTCACCGGTACCTTGCCGGTGTTCCGGATCACGATGCCGCATTCGCTCGCGTTGACGGTGACGCCGGGAGTGACAGACACAATCGTCATGGAAGCCAGGTCAACCAGGGGAATGGGTCTTTCGCCCGTTACGCCCGAGCCCGCGGCCGGCGGGGTGGTTACTTTCGACCCGGTCGCGTTCAGCCGGAACTCTTCATCCGGAGCCAATGTTCCATCCCATGTGGTGTACCCTTCCGGGGTCGCATAAAAGCTGTTTGCCGGGATTCGCGGCGGACAGTCCGTAGGCGGCGGTGTGGGTTTTGCGGCCGGAGCCGCAATATTAAAGCTGACTGAGACGGGCGCCTCGTTGCCGGCTGAGCCCAGCAATGAGAAGGCCTTGGCGTAGGGCGCCGGCGGCAGGTTGCCGGGCTCGGCCCAGACCTCGCATCCTCCGCCGTTTTGCTTGATCTTGAGCCAGTCTTCCGAGGGTGGGCAGCGAATAATCCGGCCCTGCAGCGCGCGAATCAGCTGATGATCGGCGGGCGGCCCGTTCGCCTGCGCTTGGAAAGTGAGATTCGATCGGTCAACCCGAAGTGGCTGGTCACCCGGGGCCGACCCTGCCCGCTGCTGGACAACAGGTGCGGACGCCGCAAGGATGTCGATGCTGACAGGGACAACCAGGCTGCCGGACACTTTGGAGCCGGTTTCCAGCTTGATGGTAATCGTCCCGGACCGGTGGCCGGGCGTCAGCCCGTCAGGATTGACTCGCACCTGCTGTTGATTCAGGTACTCTCCTTTTTCCGGCGCAACGATAATCCATGCGTCGCTGGCGGTGGCCGTGAACCGGTTGCGAACGTTCCAATGAATATCCATCGGAGCCGGAGGCGCCGATCCGGTTTGATAAGGGGGGAAGGCCAACTCCGCGGGGGAATGCGTAACTTCTATGGGCCTCGCGGGGCGGGATATCAAAGCAATGGCGGCGACGAGCATCACCGCGGCAGGAGTATAGGCGATCGGCCGCAGATACCAGCTCTTTTGGATCCGGCCTTGCAAGGCGGCGCGCGCTTCCACTAACCTGGGCTCTTCCGGATGAGCCGATAGCGACTGTTCGATCTCCGCCAACGCGCCCTTCCAGTCAGCTCTGGATTCCATTTGGCGGGCGCGCATTAGAGACTGGAGGATCAGATTGTCCTGGTCGTGCCGGTAAGCTTCATAAGCCCGTACCAGTTCGGCGTGCAGTTCTACCAGTCTTGGATCGCCAGGATAGAACGAGAGCGCCTGGTCGATTTGGCCCAACGCGCCCTTGAGGTCGCCGGAGGATTCCAACTGGCGGATTTCGCCGATGCATCGCGACACAAATTCTTCCTGGCGTTCGCGCGAATTCTGAATCGCAGCTTGCAACGCATCGTGCAGCGTGCGCAGCCGTTCGTCATCGGGGCAGGAACCGAGCCCTTGCTGGGCGAGTTCTATGGCGCCCGTAAGGTTGCCGACGGCTTGCAATTTCCGGGCTTCGGCAAGGCATGCGGCAACCAGTTCCTCGCGCTTACGCGCTTCATCGCCGATCAGCCACTGCAAGCGCGCGGCGGACTCGACGAGTCTGGGTTCACCGGCATACGCCGACAATCCGTCGCGGACTCGCGCCAGGGCATTGGTCAGATCACCGGCCGCCTCGACCTCGCGCGCTTGCGCGAGACAGCCTAGCACTACTTCGTCTCGCTGACGGCTGGATTCCGCGAGCGCTTCGTTTAAGGCCGATTCCATCTGGCGCAGCCTGGGCTCGTTCGGATACGCTGCCAGGCCCTGCCCAATTTGCGCTAAAGCCCCTTTTAGATTGCCGGTCTGCTGCAACGCCTTTGCTTGTTTCAGGACGTCGGCAACGACCTCCTCCTTCCGGCGCAGAGCTTCCGCGAGCGCCTTCGAGAGCGCGCCACGTAACTGAACGAGCCGGGTGTCATCCGGAAAAGATTTGAGCCCGCGCTCGACTTCGGTGAGCGCATCCTGAAGATTGCCGCTTTCCTGCAACTCGCGCGCCCGCGCGGCGCAGCGGGTGATGAACTCCTCCTGCTTGCGCTGCAATTCATGCAAGGCTTTCCGCAAATTGGCGGCAATAGGAAGTAAGCGCGCTTCGTTCGGATAAGCCGCGAGACCTTCCTGGACCCTAGCCAACGCAGCCGGAAGGTCCCCCGCATCCTGCAATTTTCGGACGTCCGCCGTACAGATCGAAACCAGTTCGTCTCTTTCGCGGCGCGCGGCTTCGATGTCCTTGAGGAGATGCCCCTCGAATTCCTTCAGACGGGCTTCTTGCGGATAGGATTCGAGGCCCTGGGCGATCTGGTCCAAGGCACCCTGCAGATCTCCGCTTTCGCGCAGTCTGGTGGCTTGCTTTATGCACCAATCGATGGCCTCTTTCCGGGCGCGCTCTCTCTGCTGAAAAGCATTCCTGGCTTCCGTAGACAACTGTACCAGCCGGGGCTCTTCCGGATACGCATCCATGGCCTGCTGCGCGTAGCGCAGAGCGCCTTCCAGGTCGCCCGCCGTCTGCAGTTCCCGCACCTGGACCACCGATTCGCCACTCTTACGCCGGGCGTCTTGCGCGAGCTGCTGCAATCTTTTTTGCAGCTGCACCAGATCCCGGTGGGCCGGATACAGTGACAGTGTTTGCGCTACCCGTTGGCAAGCTGCATCATACTTCCGGGCGTTCTCCAATTCGTGCGCCTGCGCCAGGCATTCCCGAACGTCTTCAGCCTTTTTACGGAGCGAGGCGGCCAAAGCCTCTCGCAGGTGCGCTTCCATTTCGCGCAGCTTGGCGGATCCGGGATAAGAGGCAAGCCCCTGTTCAATCTGCGCCAGCGCCGCATCCAGATTACCGGCGTTTTCGAGCTTTTCCGCCTGGACAAGACAGGCAGCAATCAACTCGTCCTGTTGGCGCGCGAGATCCTCAATGGCTTTCCGCAGCGCCGCCCGAAACTGCAGAAGCCTGGGCTCGTCAGGATGCGCGGCTAAACCATGGTCCATCTCGGCCAAAGCATCCTGCAAGTCGCCGGACTGCTGCTTCTTTCGGGCCGCAGCCAGGTATCGTGCCACGGATTGTTCCAGTTCCCGCTGTACTCTCTCTACGCCCGCTTGCAAGCGCGCGGCCAGCTTCTTAAGTTCCTCTTCGGCCGGGTATTTTGCCAGAGCCTGCTTCACTCTGGCGAGCGCGGCTGGAAAATTACCCGCCGATTCGAGTTGTTGCGCCTCCGCCGTCACCGCGTTGACGAACTCCTGGCGCGATTTTGCCAGATCCTGCTGCAAAGCGGCTTGGGCATCTTTCAACAGGGGTTCTTGCGGATATGCGGCCAGGCCTCTCTCAATTTCAGCCAACGCCGCGGCGAGGTCTCCGGCATCTTTTGCCTTGTCAGATTCGGAGAGGCATTGAGTCACATTTTCCCGCTGCCGGCGCTGCGCCTCCTGGATGGCGGTTTCTAAACCCGCCAGCGCTTGCGCCAGCCTGGCTTCGTCCGGATAAGACGTTAAGCCCTGGCGCAGGAGTTTGATGGCGCTGCCTGGATCATTGGCAGCCTGAAGCTCCGCGACGCGAGAGAGGCAGTTATTCACAAACTCATCGCGCTTCCGCCGGACTTCCTGCCGAACCTTTTGCAAAGTGGCGGACAGTTGCACCAGGCGGGGTTCGTCTGGAAACGCAGAGAGACCCTGCGCCACCTGCTGCAGCGCAGCCTCAATATTGCCGCCGGCCTGCATCTGGCGAGCCTGCCGCACGAATTTGGTAACGATCTCCTCCCGCTGGCGATCGAGCGCCAGCATGCGGAGGCTGTTTGCCTGTGCATTGCCGGGGTCAAACGCCAGGATCTGCTGAATCAGGTACTCGGTGGAATTCCAGTCCGAGTCAAGGCCCATACGGGCGAACTCCAGCATGGTCTCGATGGCTTTGGCGCGGAACGCAGGATTTCGTTCATCCAACCGGCACGCGGCGCGCAGTTTCGCGACACCCTCCTCAAAACTGCGCTTTTCGCATAAGCCGCGGCCTTCCTCAAGCAACGCATGCGCCTGCTGAATCCGCTCGCTTTCCTGCTGCGCAAACTGTCTTAAATCCGATAATTCGGCGTCGTCGGGAAATTCGGCCAGCGCATCGCGCAACAGTTCCAGCGCACGGGCATGCTCGCCCTCGCCCAGTAACCGGTCGATCTGTTCTACCCAGCGGGACTTGGCCTCGGTGCGGGACTGCTGGTCGCGCCGCTTCTTGACTCTTTCAACCTCGAACTCCAGACCCGGATACTGAGGGTAGACGCTGCGCAGGATCTCCCACTGCCCCAGCGCGTCATAAAACTGATTAGCTGCCTCGGCGCTGCGCGCCTTGCCCACGATCGATTCGACCAGATCGCGCTTCTCCTCGATCAGCCGCAGCGACCGCTCGAAATGACTTTCGCCCGGATGCAGACCCAGGGCTTCCTTTAAGATATTCACGCGGCGCTCTAAGTCGGGCTCGGCTTCCACGCTGCGGTCGATGCCGGCGATCCGGGCAGACCAGTCTTGCCGCTGACGTTCTTCGATGTCGTACCGCATCGCCTGAAACAGCGCATGACCCGGATGCTTATTCAGGTACTGATCGCATAATGCCAGCGCCTGGTCAAAATTGCTACCCGCCAGGTGCTTTCGGGCTTCCTCATAAGCGCCACGCACAGCGTCGTATTCGGAGCGAACCTGATTGTAAAAAGCCTGCATCGAGACGCCCCGTTCGGGAGTGGAGGTGTCCGGCGCCTGTCGATCGAGGTCCACCAGGCGTTCCAGTTTGGTCATGGCGACGCTGACGTCGCCGCCCTGCCAGGCTTTAACCGCGGATTGATAAAGCTGCTCCTTTTCGGAACGCATCCGCAGGTATTCCTGTTCGCGGCGATCGACCTCCGTTATCATTTGCTGGGCGCGGGTATCTTTGGGCGTGATCTGCAGGACATTCTGCACGGCGCTGCGGGCGTGAGTAAAAGCGAAGTTATCCAGGTGCTGCCGCGCCAGCCGGAACCATTCGTTGATCTTCTGCTCGCTACGACGGCTTTCGATCGTGTTGCGCAGCGACAACGCCGAAGGATTCGCGGGATCCAACTGCAGAACCTCCTGCACCTTCTGCAGCGCCAACAGGTACTCTTCCTCTTCGATCCGGGTGCGCGCGCTCTCGAGCAATTGCACGATAGTCTTCTGCCGCTTGCCCTTTTCGATCTGGCTCCGTAGAAACGGCAGCGCGGGGTCCAGGTGCCCCTCGGCTTCCAGTTCGGTGAGGATCTCGTCGGCGAACTGGTAGTCTCCCTGCTCGGTGGCCTTGGTCGCGCGCTGAATGCGGGGCTGAATCCGGATGGCGTCGAAGATCTCTATGTGCTCGTTGCGAATGGCTCTCTGCAGCGTGTCCGCCAACTCCCGGGCGCTCGAGAAACGGTACCACGGCTGCTTGGCCATGGCTTTGTGGATCACCCGGCTTACGGGCTGGCTGACTGCCGGGTTCAATTCAGAAGCCGGCGGTGGAATACGCGTCAGAATTGCCTGCACCACCTCGGTTTCGCTGTTTCCTTCAAAGGGGCGGCGCCGCGTCAAGGTTTCATACAGCACCACACCCATGGAAAAGATGTCAGAAAGCGCAGACGCCGGCTGCATCTGAACCTGCTCCGGCGCCATATACGGGAGCGTGCCTCCCATGATCGTCATGCTGGTCTGGGTATCGACCATGTGGACCATGCCGAAATCGATGATCTTGACCGAATCATCCTGCATGACGAAAATGTTGCTGGGTTTGAGGTCGCGATGCACGACCCCGTTTTCATGTGCAATATGCAGCCCACGGCATGTTTGCAAGGCTATTTCGACGGTGCGCTCGACGGTCAGGCGTTGGCCGGCATTGCGGATGAGGTCGGCCAGATTGGTTCCGGGCAGGAGTGGCATGACGAAGTACGGTTTACTCTCGCCTTCTTCCTCAAATTCGCCGATATCGAATATTTCCACGATATTGGGGTGACTGAGGGATGCCAGAACGCTGCATTCCTTTCGAAAAAGCTCGAGCGCTGTTTTATCCGGCATGCCGCGTATGGTTTTCAGCGCTACGTCGCGGCGAACTACCGGATCGTGCGCCCTATACACTAATCCCATGCCGCCCCGGCCGATAACCTCCTTCAAAAGGTAGCGGCCGATGTACTTGGGATCAGCTCCGGGTTGGGGGACCGGCGGCATTGCAATCTCTTATAGCACAAAAGAATTACGTAACGGGCGCGGTGCAAGGATGTGAGTCTGGCCGGCTATGAGTGCGGTTCGTCAATTCCAAAGTCGTACCCTTTGCCGTAATTTTCATGGGGCATGTCGGCCGAGCTCGTGAGAAAAAGCACATATTCACCTGGTATTAGTTTACTAATGCTCAGGGCGAATAAATGCGGGCTTATTTCATGCGATGCGAATGGCCTGATCGCGGCGGGTTTGAATAGCGGCCGCGGGCCGGATCCAAACTCGATCCTGCGGCGATCGCCCTTCGTCTCGAAGGCCGCCAGAACAAATTCCGGCATGCTTTCGCCTTCCGCCAGGCGCAGGTAGAAAACCGGTTGCGGATCCGGCATCCTCATCTTCGACGCTAGTCCCACCAGGTAGCCGAAGTTTTTCGATCGTTTTACGAGGATCTTTCCCAGTCCGGCGCCCTCGTGCGCCCCCGAAAGCGTCGCCAACTCCAGCTTGGTGAACCCATTTTCGGATGAACGATACAATCCCGGCCGCAGCGGAAACTCCCTTGCGGCTTGTGGCGGCGCTCGATGTACTTCACGATGCGTATCGGCGATCACCGTGGGGAGTTCGGACTCCGCCACACGGGGGGCCGCTGCGGCGGCCGGCTTATTGCCTATTATGCCGGTCACCTGGGTTTCCGCGCGGCCGCGCTCAGGCTGCGGCGTGAGCTGTCTCCGTTCTTCCAGCTTGCGGCGCCGGCGCAACGATGCTTCCTTGGCCAGCGCACTGCGCAATGTGTTCTGGAGCTGGATGAGCCGGCTGTCATGCGGGTAAGCGGCCAGTGCTTCATGGACGGCGGCCAAAGCGCCGCTCAGGTCCCCTGCCGCTTGCAGATCGCGCGCCTGAGCCACGGACCGATCCACAAAATCCAGTCGTTTGGCGAGCAGAACAGATGGACGTAAACTCTTAGCCAGAGCGTTTGCCGGCGCGGCATGCAATGCTTCCTGAATCAGCAGGTCGGCTGCCCGCCAGTCATCGGTCAGGAGCGCCTGCGCCCGCCCGGCCAGGACGCTGGCGAGTTCATCGCGGATGATGGAATTGTTCGGATCGAGCCCGGACGCCCGGCGGAGCAACTCGATTCCCTGCGCAAAGCTGCCTTCCGCGCATAGCGCCCGTGCCTGTTGCGTTAGCTCTTGACCTTCGCGGCTGCGTTGTTGCGCTGCGACTGCCTGGCGCTGGAGGCTCAGCAATTCCTCGTCGCCGGAGAACTCCGCCAAAGCGTCCGCAGCCGTCGTCTGAGCGCGCTCGTAGTCGCCTGTTTTGAGACAGCCATCGATCTGATCCCGCCTGTTCAGTCTCCTCTCTTCGCGTCTCTGTTGCTCCAGCCGCAATTGGACCCGCTGAATCCCGGCGTCGAGTTCAGGATAGTGGGAGTAGATGCTGCGCAATGAATTCCATTGTCCTAACGCCTCGTCGAGGAGATTTTCGTCCTCGTATTGGCGCGCCCGGACGGCCATCGACCCCACCATGTCCAATCGCATGCGCAGACTATTCGCCAACTCCCGCAAGTGTGGCTCTTTCGGATATCTCTCCAGCGCTTCGTCCAGCAAGGCTAATTTTTGGTTGAGATCCGGCTCGGCCTCCACCCGCCGTCCGGCCTCGGCGATGTAGGCCCACTTCTCCTGCCGCAGCTGATCGTCAATCTTGAGCTTGAATGCCTGCAACCCGAAGTCATAGGGATATTTTTCCGATTGTTCCCTTGCCATTTCGGCAGCGCGCGCTAGATTTCCGGCAGCCATTACCTGTTCAATTTCCGTGATGGCCCGCTGGGCAGCTTCCAGTTCGGTGCGAATACGGTTGTAAGTCTCGCGATATACTGCATCGCGCCCGGGCAAGGGGAAGACGGGAGTGCGGCTGTCGATCCCGAGAAGTTTCACCAACTTACTGAGTGACGCACCGATGTCGCCATTATCGTAGGCGCGCATGGCCGACTGATAGCGTTTCTCCTCTTCCTCGCAAAACCGGCGAAACTCATCCTCCAATCGGTCAGCCTCGGCTATCAGGTCCGCCACTGCGAGCTCGTCGCGCTGGACCTTTCGGATCTCTTCAATGGTCTGGCGCGCCTCAGTGAACGCGTAATCGTGAAGATAATCTCGCACCAGGCCGCGCAGTCTCTCACTCTGCTGCTCACTGCGGCGGGTCTCAATCTCCGCGAGCAGGGCCTGCGCTTCCCTATCTCCAGGGTCTTTTTGGATCACCTCCTGCACTTTCTGCCAGGCCAGGGCGAATTCCGACTCTTCCAGCCGCATGCGGGCGCTCGACAGCAACTCCCGCACGGCTTTGCGGCCAGCCGCTTGTTTCACTTCACCCAACAGGCGTCCGATCTCGGAGTCCGTCGGAGTTTCCGTCTGCAGATCGCTTAGTATTTCGTGAGCAAATTCGAGATCTCCATCGCGCAGAGCGCGCCGCGCACGTTCCAGTCTCGGCTGGATCCTGACATTGCCGAAGAGCGGCGCGGCTCCATCTTGAAGCGCTTTCTGCAGATACTCCGCGAATTCCCGGGCGCTGCTAAAGCGATTTCGGGGACCCTTAGCCATGGCCTTGGCGACCACCTGCCCAAGCGCACTGTTGACGGCGGGGTTGATCTCCGAGACCGGTGACGGAAATTCGTCCCGAATAGCTTGTACGGTTGCACTCGCGGTTCCGCGTTCGAACGGCTGAACCCCAGTGAAGGCTTCATAGGCCACCACGCCGAGCGTATAGATGTCGGTGGCAGCCGTGACATCTTTCATCTCGATCTGCTCGGGTGCCATGTACGGCAGCGCACCTCGCCCGGCGGCGCCGGTTTTTCCCGACTCGACCGGGAGGATCATACCAAAGTCCACAATTTTCACGGAATCGTCAGGCAACACAAAAAGGTTGCTGGGCCGCAGATCGCGATGAACGAGATTTTGCGCGTGGGCTGCCTGCAATCCGCGGCAGGCCTGGACGAGGATATCCACCACACGCGCGGTGGTGAGCCGGTGACTGGATTCCCGAATCAGCCGGTCCAGTGACGTGCCAGGCAGCAGCGGCATGACGACGTATGTGGTGCGGCGCCCCTCTTGTTCGCATGCACCGGAACCGATTACAGCGGCAATGTTCGGATGGCTAAGGCTGGCGAGGGTTTTCCACTGTTGCTCAAAAAGGCTTAAGGTGGGCGGGTCAGCCGCGCACTTCATAATTTTGAGCGCGACATATACGTTACTTTGGGAGTCCCATGCCTTATAGACAACTCCGACGCCGCCAACGCCGAGCAGCTCTCTGACGTCATAGCGATTGTCGAGGCGAGAAGCAGCGGCTAGCATAAGTGGCGCGTTGCAACAATGGCGTGTGGCAATGCAAACCCCGGCGCACCAGGCCAGCAGCCCTGCGTCGTGTTCTGGTTCACCATCATACTACCAAACCGCCCGCTCCCGGTCGCGGGTCGGGTAACGCCGCAGAAGTTGGGCCTTGTCCGCAACCCTCAGCTTGTTGTGAACATCTACAGAGTGTTACATTTTGCTATTCTGGATTTATACATTGAGATCCTATTTTAATCGGTTCTTTCCGAGTGTGTTAATTGTGTGTCTTAGTACGTTGCACGCAACTGCTGCAGACGGGCCGGACGCCGTGGTGCAGAACTACTGGGCCGCTTCGGCCGGGCAGGAACGTGCTTTGCACGGCGCGTCTATGGAAGTGGATATTCAAGCTTCCTTGCCCAAACTGAAGAAGCAGGGCCGTTTGCAAGCATTGCGCCGCATCTCGCGCCTGGGCCGCGTCACGTATGAAGCTCTCCGGTTTGAGGGCGACAGTTCCGTCAAGAAACACGTGATCGCCAGGTATCTCGCTGCCGAAGCCGAAGCGCAGGCAGACGGCGCACCGTCCCTGGCGGTGACGCCGGCGAATTACAAATTCAAATACAACGGACCACAGCAGGATGGCGACCGGAAGGTAGAGGTATTTAGAGTGACGCCGCGCCGCAAAATGGTGGGTTTGTTTAAAGGCGAAATCTGGATCGATGCCGCCACGTTCCTCTGTGTTCGCCAGTCCGGCCGCCTGGTGAAAGTTCCTTCGCTATTCATAAAAAGGGTAGAATTTGTAAAGGAGTTTGAGATTCAAGGCGGCGTGTCGGTGCCGCGCCAGATTCACAGCACCGTCGAGACCCGCCTGGTGGGCCCAGCGGAGCTGACTGTTGATTTCCGGAATATATCGCTGGCCGAAAATCCCAAACGGGCGAGTCTGATTGAGACGTGCTGTGAATAAGCTATGAATGATATGTTGCGGCGAGTGACTTAATGCGAACACTGTTTCTGAATCCTCCTTCCTTCGAAGGCTTCGATGGCGGCGCCAGTTCGCGTTGGCCGGCCACGCGCGAGATTGAATCCTATTGGTATCCCGTGTGGTTGTGCTATCCCGCCGGCATGCTGCCCGACAGCAAGGTAGTGGATGCCCCGCCGCACAAGATTTCCATCGACCAGACAGTGGCGATGGCCAACGACTTCGAGCTGCTGGTGCTCTTTACGTCCACTCCGGGATTTCACGTGGACGTGAAGATGGCCGAGATGATGAAGGATGCGAATCCTAAGCTGAAGGTGGCTTTCGTCGGACCGCCCGTCACCGTCGAACCCGAGAAATCCCTGCGTACCTCGCCGGCCATCGATTTTGTGGTGCGCCGCGAATTCGATTATCAGATAGCGGATTACGCCAAGGGCACACCGGTGGAGGACCTCCCAGGCGTCAGTTTCCGCAAAAACGGCCATATCGTAAACAATCCGGAGCGGCCACCGATCGAGAATCTCGACGATCTGCCATGGGTAACTAAGGTCTACCAGCGCGATCTGGATGTCAGGCGGTACAACGTCCCATTTCTACTGAACCCGTTCATCTCTTTGTATACCTCGCGCGGGTGTCCGGCGATGTGTACCTTCTGCCTGTGGCCCCAGACGCATTCGGGGCACCGCTGGCGTTTACGCTCGACCGATGATATCGCCCGCGAAGTAGCGTTCGCCAAAGATGCGTTTCCTTATGTGAAGGAAATATTTTTTGACGACGACACCTTCAATTATCAGAAAGCGCGCACCCTGGAACTGTGCCGTAAACTGAAACCGTTGAATTTCACGTGGTCGTGCACCTCGCGCGTGACGACGGATTACGAGACGTTGAAGGCCATGAAGGATTCCGGCTGCCGGCTGCTGATTGTGGGCTATGAATCGGGCGACCAGCAGATCTTGAAGAACATCAAGAAGGGCGCCACAATCGACATGGCGCTGCGGTTTACCGATAATTGCAAGAAGCTGGGTTTGATCGTGCACGGCGATTTTATCATCGGCCTGCCCGGGGAGACCCGCGAGAGCATTCGCAAGACGATCGATTTCGCCAAGCGGCTGGATACGGAGACGATCCAGGTTTCGCTAGCCCATGCTTATCCCGGCACCGAGTTCTACGAGCACGCCAAGCAGAACGGCCTGGTCACCATCGAGACCATGACCGACGAGGGCGGACACCAGCTTCCCAACGTCATTTATCCGGGGCTTGATCGGGGCGAATTGGTGGAATTCGTGGAGCGGTTCTACGGCGAATATTATTTCCGTCCGCGCGTCATATGGCGTGTGGTGCGCAAGGCTATCTTCGACACCAGTGAGCGTAAGCGCCTGGCGAAGGAAGCGCGGGAATACCTGGCGCTGCGCTCCAAGCGCAAGAAATTCGTAGCTTCCGAGCGGAAGGCTCTGGCCACGGCAAATTCCGGTGACTGATCGCGGCGCTGAAGCGGGTCTGGAGACCCGCCGCAGACCTGGAGGTCTGCCCCACCAAAATTGAGATGGACTTATACGCGACGCATCTGCGCCTGAAGACCCGCTTCTTCACACTACTGGTGGTGCTCAGCAGCGTCTGCGGGAATTTCTCATTGAGTTGGGGAATGCGCCAGGTCGGACAGCTGCTCACCTTTTCCCCGCTGGCGTATTTGCGGGCGGTTTTCAATCCCTGGGTGGCTCTGGGAATCTCGCTGCTGGTACTCTGGCTTTTCTCACACATGACCTTGCTGAGCTGGGCGGATCTGAGTTATGTGCTGCCGGTGACTTCCATTGGCTACGTGCTGTCGGCCCTGGCGGGTAAGCTGTTTCTGCACGAGGCCATTACCGTCTGGCGCTGGACGGGAATCCTGCTGATCGTGGCCGGTGTGGTGCTGGTGGCGCGCACCGGCCCCCATCGTTCCGGAGCGACGTCATGAAGTGGCTGCTGGTGGCGGTGATCGCATCGGCCACAACTCTCTCCGACGTGCTGCAGGCCGCGGCGATGAAGCGTCAGGGCGAAATCCGCGACTTCCACCCGGGAGCGTTGCGGCGCCTGCTGGCCATATTGGCGCGCAATAAGATGATCGTGATCTCGGTGGTCGCTATGGCCATTTCCTTCTTCGCGTTCATCGCCCTGCTTTCGGTAGCCGATTTCAGTTTCGCGGTGCCCGCCACGGCCGTCAGCTACGTGCTCGAAACCATCTTCGCCAAGTACTTGCTGAAAGAGCGTGTAAGCTGGGGGCGCTGGGCAGGCGCATCGCTGGTGGCCTGCGGCGTAGCGCTCCTCGCGCGGTGAGGTGGCTGGCGGTTCCCGCGCTCGCCTCGGCGGCGTATTGGCTGCTGGCGATCATAGCGGCGATTCAATGGCGCAGATCGGCGGCGCGTGCAATAGGCCCCGGCACCGCTGTCTCGATCCTGAAGCCGGTACACGGCCGTGATCCGCACTTCTACGAGGCCATACGCTCGCACGCGGTGCAGGATTACCCGCAATACGAAATCCTGTTCGGCATGAGCCGCGCCGATGATCCCGCGGCCGGCGATATCCGCCGCCTCATCGCCGAATTTCCCGCGCGCCACATCCGACTGATCGTCACGTCCACGAAGATGCCGAACGCCAAAGTGGGAGTACTCGCCGATCTGGCTGCCGCAGCCTGCTACCCGCTCCTGCTGATCAACGATAGCGATATAACGGTGGCGCCAGATTATCTCCGGCAGGTGACCGCGCTCCTGGACCAGCCCCGTACCGGCCTGGTCACCTGTCTCTATCGCGCGCAGTCAGATAGCTGGCCCGGGCGTGCGGAAGCTCTCGGTGTGGCCACCGAATTCGCGCCGAGCGTGCTGGTGGCCCGCATGCTCGGCTCGGTGGAATTCGCGCTGGGATCCACTATGCTCCTGCGCGCGGAAGATCTGCGGCGGATCGGCGGCTTCGCGGCGATCGGCCGGTATCTGGCCGACGATTATCAACTCGGGCGCCACGTCCGCCGGTTGGGCCTGCGCGTGGCGTTCGCTCCAACCATTGTGGAAACGCACCTGGGAGGCGCCGGTTGGAGTGAAGTCTGGCGCCACCAACTGCGCTGGTCTCGCGCCATCCGTGTTTCGCGGCCGGGGGGCTATTTCGGCTACCTGGTGACGCACGCCACGTTCTGGTCGCTGGTGGCCATCGCCGCGGGGGCGTGGCCGATCGGCGTGGCGGCGCTGGCCATCCGCCTGGCGGGCGGAATCTGGGTGGGCTGGGGCGTGCTGCGGGATGTTTCCGCGCTACGCCGCGCATTCTGGATCCCCTTTCGCGACCTCTGGGGATTCGCCGTTTGGGTGAGCGCGCTATCCGGCAATACCGTCGAGTGGAGAGGCACGCGCATGCGGCTCTCGCGCGACGGTATAATACTATCAGACCTGTAATTCTTATAAACGGGTCGTGGAGGTCAGCGTGATCGTTCTGTTGTTCGGACCGCCCGGTTGCGGCAAAGGCACGCAGGCTACGTCGATTGCCCGCCGTTTCCAGATTCCCGCAATTTCGACCGGCGAAATGTTCCGCGCCGAGTGCAAGGCAGGCACCGAATTGGGCCGGCGGGCATGCTCGATTCTGAAATCCGGAGGCTTGGTCGGCGATGAGATCGTGGACCGGATCGTGGCCGGCAGGATCCGGCAGCCGGACTGCGCCGCCGGCTTCCTGCTGGATGGCTACCCGCGCACGCTGGAACAGGCCGCGTTCCTGGATGGCCTGGTGCGGACGTTGGGCCTGTCCAAACCCATGGCCATTCTCCTGGACGTGCCTGCCGAAGTGCTGGTCTCGCGCATCACCGCACGCCGTCAGTGCGGCAAATGCGGGCGCATTTACAATATGCTCTCGCAGCCGCCTAAAGTGGGCGAGATCTGCGATGACGATGAAGCGCCGCTGATCCGCCGCGAGGACGATACCGAGAAAGTCATTCTGGCGCGGCTGAAGGCTTACCACGATGCCACCGGCCCGATGATCGCCTATTACCGGAATGGCGGATGCTGCCGTGTGGATGCCACCGGCACGCCAGGAGAGATCGCGCGTAAAATCGAAAGCCTGCTAGCCGGCGATTGCGAACCGGTCGGCTGTTAGCGTCGTGACGCACGCGGGCGTACCGTACTGAAAGTATGGCCGATCCGTCGCGTCGCCTGCCTGAGAATGCCGCGGGCCCATTTTTCGTCGATTCCACCTGCATCGACTGCGACACCTGCCGGCAGATTGCACCCGCCACATTCGGCGAGACCGGTGATTACGCTTTCGTCAAACTCCAGCCGCAGTCGGCAGAGGAACAGCGCACGGCTTACCGGGCATTAGTGGCTTGCCCCACAGCGTCGATCGGCACAGCCGACAAATCAGGCGTAGCCGCCGCGGTCAGCGAGTTCCCATTTCCACTGGCGCCGGGATTGTTTATTGCGGCTTCAATTCGCGCAAATCGTTCGGCGGTAACAGCTACTTTTTTGAGCATCGCGCGGGCAACTGGCTCATCGATGCGCCTCGCTTTGTCGAACACCTGGCCCACCGGTTCGAAGAGAGAGGCGGCCTCCGCTACATTTTCCTGACGCACCGCGACGATGTCGCCGATGCCGCTCGGTATGCGGCGCGCCTTGGAGCCCAGCGAATCATCCACCGGCTGGAGCTTTCGGCGGAGCCGGATGCCGAGCGCGTCCTCGATGGTTTTGAGCCGCTTGAACTGCGTACTGCTGGCGCAGGAGCGATTCTTGTTTACCGGAGATCACATCTGGTGGAGCCGCCATCGCCGGCGGCTCACCGCTTCGCGCGACTACTGCTGGTACTCCTGGCGCGAGCAGATTGCCTCGGTTCGCCTGCTGGAGAGCTATACGTTCGAGTGGATTCTGCCAGGACATGGCGAGCGGGTGCACTTCGCCCCGAATCAGATGGCGCGCGAAATGGCCCGCCTGACGAGCGAGATTTCCGAGCCGCGCGCGTGAGCCAGCGGTCTCCGCCGCCCGTGGCTAACGGTCGCAGCCGGGCGAGATACTGTAAAAAGAATTGCCTTTATAGTCGAGCTCTCTCAGTCCTGCCTGAGACGTATAAAAGCCTTCGATCACCCGGCGTTTGAGCCACGCAACAAATGGATCATCTTCGCTCGATTCTAATGTGACCCGGCTTTCCGCACCGAAACGTGCGAGCCCGGCGCGGCAGATCTGCTGGGCATCGAACGTCTCCAACTCATGTACGGCCTCTGCACCGTAATAAGCAATCGCCAGCGTACGGTGCGCCGGAGAGAGCGACCGCGCGGCCTCGCGGACGGCTGCCCCGTCGTGCACCAGCAGGTCGATCCACGCCGTGATTTCCGGTACCGGCGGTGTTCCGGGATCTTCGCCAAGAATCATAGCGACGAGACCGGCAAGTTGTTGGTATTCCTTCACGGCAAAAAACAATGGAGAGGGCCAGGATTCGCCGGCGGCCATCGGTTTCAAAACATGCGCCAGATGATCGGCTGAAGGCTCGAAAAGCCCTGGTGGCAACGGCGCGTCGTTGGCCGCAGACAGGTCCTGAGAAGTCAACCCGCTGAGCGCCATCCCGCTAGATACCTGCAGCAGCCAATCACGCCGGGTAAGTTCGTCCGGATCCGTCATAAGTTCCCTTTCCTCGATTCGGAAGCGATGTAATCCGCGGCGCGCACGGAGATCGCCATGATCGTCAAGGTGGGCTCGTAGCAACCCTGAGTGACGAAGCAAGCGCCGTCAGTGACGAATACGTTACGGGCATCGTGCACCTGGTTGAACTGGTTTACTACGCTCTTCTTCGGATCGTTGCCCATGCGCGCGGTGCCACACTCGTGGATGTTCTTGCCGAAAACGCTCAGCCTGTCCGAAGGGCGCTGCCGCTCGGCCACATGCAGCTCGTCCAGAATCTCGTTCAAGCGTGTGTGCATGGCGCGCGCCATAGCATGCTCGTTCTCGCCGTAACTCGCGTTGATGTGCAGCACCGGAATTCCCCATGCGTCCGTTTGCGACGCATCCAGCTTCACGTAGTTGTCGAATCGCGGCAGACACTCGCCCTGCGCATAAATGCCGAAGTGATAGGGAATCTCCTGGCTCACTTTGCGCCGAAACTCGCGGCCGAATCCCCGAATGCCGAATGCATGTCCGTAGAGCTCCTGCTGGCTATCCCCGGCGAGATAGTAACCCCGCAGGAAATCTTTGTTAGTGAAGCGCGGATCGGCATTGACATACTTCGGGATGATGTAACCCGCCGGACGCCCCACCGGCTCCCGGTGCGACGATTTCAGCGCGGGCAGAATGCCGCCGCCGTCTTCCAACGTGAAATGGTCCATCAGGTAATGCCCCAGCACTCCCGACGAAGCTCCCACGCCATCCGGGTAGCGCGGCGAGCGCGAGTTAAGCAGAATGCGTGTGGATTCCAGAGCGCCGGCCGCCAGAACCACCACGCGTGCACGCGCTTCCCGCTCGGCCCGCGTCTGGCGATCGAGGAAAATTACGCCGTTCGCTTTGCCGCCGTCGTTCATGACTAAATGACTCACAATCGCGCCGTTCACCAGCGTGAGTCGTCCAGTGCGTGCGGCGTCCGGAAGGGTCGTCGACGGACTGTTGAAGTATGAGGCGGTGTAGCAGCCGCGCTGGCACTGATCGCAGTAGTGGCAGGCGGGCCGGCCATTGTGCGGCACAGTCAGATTGGCGGTGCGATCGGGTATAACTCGCCAGCCGAAGCGGCGCTCCACGATTTTGCCGGCATGCGCCTCGCCGCAGGACAGACGCATGGCGGGCAGGAATCTCCCGTCCGGAAACTGCGGCAGCCCTTCCACCGACCCGCTGACGCCGATATATTGCTCCACCCGGTCATAATATGGTTCCAGGTCTTTGTAAGTGACTGGCCAGTTCTCGCCATAACCGTCCCGCGCGGCCCCCTGAAATTCGAAGTCACTGTAACGATAACTGACACGCGCCCAACAGAAGGTCTTACCGCCCACCTGCCGGCCGCGTATCCACATGAATGGTTTGTCCGGTGGGAAGCTGTAAGGGAGTTCCCGGTCGTTGATGAAGAATTGGTGACTATATTCGTCGCATGCGTAGCAAAGCCGCTGCACCGGCTGATCCTGAAGGAGCGACTTCTGATCGCCGAAGCCGCGATAACGCATGCGGTAAGGCCAGACGTGCTCAGTGAAATCGCGCGCGGGACTGCGCGGCGGTCCAGCTTCCAGCAACAGCACTTCCATGCCCTGCTGGGTCAGGATTTTGGCGACCCAGCCGCCACTGGCGCCGGAACCGATTACGAGCGCGTCATAAAGCCTGGTCTGGGGCATCGCTCAAGTCTTCCTGGACATCGTCCTTCAGAGCATTATCGCAAGAAAGCTGTTTTCTGGCTGGTAGTTGGCGCGGCGTTTGTTGCTGGCACACGACGAGAAGGCGGCGGCCGGCTTCTCGTAATGCCGATACTTTCTCCTGAATGTGGCTCCAGGATCACGAGTTCTATAAGTCACGGTTCTATAAGTCATAGTAAGTGTCCTAGTATTTTCGGCTGATAAGCAAGCTAGTATAATCGTCGCGTATCTGGAACTCTAATCGAAATCGAGGATCGAAATAAATGACAAAAAAGTGTAACATTCTCTACGCCGCACTCGCCGTCGCCGTTGCGTTTGGCATTTGCGGACCGAAGACACTCAATGCCCAGGACGCGACCGCAGGCCCGGTGGGACATCTCGGTCAGGTTGGACAAATCCCTGTTGACCCGGCGGATACTCCCGACGCGACCGCTGCCACCATGTATATGGGGATATTGGGCGTAACGAACAACCCGCCAACCGGCGGCGCAACCCCGAGTTGGCCCTGCGTGGGAGGCACCGGGGACCCCGAGTGCTCCTCTATCGCGGCAGGCGGCTTCGTCGTCGGGTTTCCGTATCAGCTCATCTCGACGGACGGCAACGGCCAGGTCTATTGGACGTTCACAACCACTACTGCCACCGGGAAGGCCGACTTCAAATTGACAGTCACGCAGGGCAAGACGACCATCTTCACCTACAGCTTCAGTGATTCGGTTACGGCGAATGGACTATGGTACGCCTACGTGTCTGGCGCAACGTTGAGCAAAACCACGAAGGGTGCCGCTACGGTAACGGTAACTACTACGGTGGGCGGCAAGACGATTACAGGCAAGGCCGCTATCCACATCAGGTAGGTTTATGGCGCACCCTTTAGCGTACAGCTGCGAATTCGGCTGAAACCGACAGCAGTACACTGAAGCGTGCGCCTCAGGAACTTACCTTCAATCGCGGCGCGCGGGGCCGGGCTGCCCTGCAGTTGCTGCGACACTCTGCGGCCGGGTGATGTCGACTCCTCCTTTGAAATAGGCGCCGTCCTCAATCACAATGCGGGCAGTCTTGATGTTGCCCGTGAGGTTGGCGTTTTTGCGGATCTCGACTCGGTCCTGGGCGTTCACGTCGCCCTGCACGGAACCGTGTACGTCCACCGAGCCTGCCTTGATCATGGCGGTCTTGATTGTCCCGTTCGGACCTACGGTGAGCTTGTGGGTAGGCAGCTCAATCTTTCCTTCCAGTGTGCCGTCCACATACAGATCTTCATCGCTGAACACCTCGCCCTTGATGGTGACAGCTTTCCCGATGCTGGCTGTTTCGTTTCCAGTCTGCGCCACAAATTTCATCCTCTCTTTTCTGATCTGCCTACGTTGGCGCGATGGCGACTATTGGACCAGTGTACACGAAACGTGAGTTTTCCCGCCGTGTGCCGGGGGCGCCACCCAACCGGTATAATCGACCTTGAACCTGGTGCGACGAAATTTCTCAGCCGGCCGCGCGTTTCAGATCGCCCTGGCGCTTCTCCTGCTGGCACAATTCCACTACCATCTGAAGGGGCCTCACGGGCCTCACGGGATGCAACTGGCTTATGTCGGTCCAGGTGCCGGGTTCGCCTTTCTGGGATCGTTTCTCAGTCTGGCCGCCGGTTTTTTCCTCAGTGTTTTCTCGCTATTGTCCTGGCCGTTTCGGATGGCCTGGCGCGCTCTGAGGCGCCGCAAGGGCTACCGCCGTGCGCGCGTCGCCAGGATTGTGTTTCTAGGGCTCGACGGCCTCGATCCGCGACTGACCGAGCGACTGATGGCCGCAGGCAAGCTGCCCAATCTGGCGCGCCTGGCCGCCGAGGGAAGTTACACTCGTCTGCGCACCACGTACCCCGCGTTATCGCCGGTGGCTTGGTCCACGTTCGCCACCGGTGTCAGTCCGGCGAAGCATAACATTTTCGATTTTCTCGACCGCAGCCTGAAATCCTATTTGCCGGAGCTATCGTCGGCACGCGTGGGGAAGCCGCGGCGGACCCTCCGCCTGGGCCGCCTGCGCATCCCGCTTTCGCGCACGCCGGTCGAGTTACTGCGCAAGAGCCAGACATTCTGGAAAATCCTCGGAGGGCAGGGAATCGCCTGCACCATCCTGCGCGTTCCCATCACCTTCCCGCCCGAGAAGTTCGACGGCCGGCTGCTCTCCGCCATGTGCACGCCCGATCTGAAGGGCACGCAGGGGAGCTTCTCGCAGTTCACCACGCGCATTGCACGGGCGACTTATGAAAACGGCAGCCGTTATCCGTTGCGGCGCGAGCGGAACGGCTTCGCCGGCGAAATCGAAGGTCCGCAGGATACATTTCTCGAAGGCAGCCCCAAGCTGTGTATCCCTTTCCGCGTCGTGCGGCGCCAGGGCACATTCGAATTGCACATCCAGGGACATCACTGCGCCCTCCCGCCCGGAGAATACACGGACTGGCAGCGCCTCCGTTTCCGGACGGTGCTGGGAGCGACGGCCATAGGTATGGCACGCTTTCTCGCCACCGAGACCGAGCCGGAGTTCAGTCTCTACATGACGCCGCTCAACCTCGATCCGGAGCGGCCGGCGCTGCCCATCAGTCATCCGCCCTACTACGCGGCGTATCTGGCCAACCTTTTTGGTACTTACGCTACTGTGGGCATGGCCGAAGATACCTGGGCGCTCAACGAGGGCGTGATCGGTGAGGATGCCTTTCTACGTCAGGCCTGGGACATTTTCACGGAACGCGAAGCCATGTTCCTGGACGCCCTGGATAAGACGCGCCGCGGCGTGGTGGCCTGCGTGTTCGATACCAGCGACCGCGTCCAGCACATGTTCTACCGGCGGTTGGGCACCGCCGACCCGCACGCCGGTACCATCGAAGAGATGTACCTTCGCATGGATACACTGGTGGCGAAAGCCATGGCGAACGCTCGCGACGGCACCGCGCTGTTCGTCCTGTCGGATCACGGCTTCTGCGCGTTCCGCCGCGGCGTGAATATCAACGCATGGCTGCGCGACAACGGCTACCTGGGTCTGAAGAACGGCAGCCGCGAGGGCGGATCTTTTTTCGACGGTGTGGATTGGAGCCGAACGCGCGCCTACGCCCTCGGGCTGGGTGGTTTCTATCTGAACTTGAAGGGCCGGGAGACGCTAGGCATCGTGGAGGCGCGCGATGCGGCGCGCCTGAAAGCCGAGATTATCGGCAAGCTGAGCGCTCTGCGCGACGATGATGACGCGGTGCCCATCCGGAATGTCTACGCGACGGACTCGCTCTATCGCGGGCCATACCTGGATGCCGCGCCGGATTTCATCGTGGGCTACAACGAAGGTTACCGCTGCTCCTGGGAAGGCGCGGTGGGCCAGGTCGCGGCGCGGGTGATCGAGGACAACCATAAAGCCTGGAGCGGCGATCATTGCGTAGACCCGGTGCTGGTGCCGGGCGTGCTGTTCAGCAATCGTAAGATCGAGGCCGCGGATCCCGGGATGGAAGACCTCGCGCCTACGGCGCTCAGCCTCTTCGGCGTGGAGCAGCCGGCGTGGATGGAGGGGAAGGCGCTCTTGTAGGCGCTGCTGCGGGCGCCGCTACTCCACGCGTAGACATTCCATGGGGTCCACCTTCGCGGCCCGGCGCGCCGGGATCCAGTTCGCCAGCGCGGCGATGACTCCCAGGAAAGCAGCCACTGCGCCGTAAACCGCAGGGTCCGCCGGACTCACGTGGACTAACACGGACGATGCCAAGCGCGCCATGGCGATCGCGGCTGCTAAGCCGATCGCCAAACCCGCCATGGTCAGCATCATGCCCCGGCGCAGCGCAAGCCACGTCATATCCAATGGACGCGCGCCTAACGCGATGCGAATGCCGATCTCATGGGTGCGCTGTATCACCGAATAGGCCATCACGCTGTATAGGCCAATGGCGGCCAACAACATTGCGATCGCGCCCATGCCGCTCATCAGACTGGCCGCCAGCTTCTGCCCAAAGAGCGCCGCGCCGATATGCTCAGTGAGCGCCTCTCCGCCGAACATGGCTACGTTCGGGTCGATGGCTGCCACCGCCTGCCGCACGATGCCAACGGCTCTTTCCGGAGCGCCGCCCATGCGCACGTAGAATTTA
Organism: Bryobacterales bacterium; assembly: GCA_963818855.1. Lineage (GTDB taxonomy): Bacteria > Acidobacteriota > Terriglobia > Bryobacterales > Bryobacteraceae > Bog-159. The sequence goes on from CAWFUH010000007.1 coordinate 446,896, forward strand.
ATCTCCGGCATGTAATACTGCCGAATCGGAATGTAGAAGTACGGCCGCGGGCTTTCGGTAAACGTGATGTACTTGCCTGTTCCTACGACACCGACGATGGTGAACCATCGGCCGAAGCCATTCACCTTGTGTCCGATGGGACTCTGGTGCGGCAGGAAGCGGCGCACAAACTCCTGGTTGACGATCATGACCGGCAGCGTTTCTTCGTCGTCGTGTTCGGTAAAGTCGCGGCCCTCGGCGAGCGGAATCCGCATCAGGTCGAAGTAGCCTGGCGCTACCAGACTGCGATAAATTTTCATGTTCTCGCTGGGCCCCGCCACATAACCCTCGATCCGCAGGTCTTCCCATGACATTCCCGCGAAACCCAGAGGCACAGTATCGGCAAAACTTACTGCCTGTACGCCGTGCTTGGACTCCAAATCCTGACGCAGGCGCCGACAGAAGGCCGCCGCTTGTGACGAGGTATAACCCGACGACGACAGATCCACTTCCGCTATCGCCACGTGCCGCGGATCGAAGCCGGGGCTGATGGTTTTGGCCATCGCGAAGCTCTTCAGGAACAGGCCGGCGCCGGCCAGCGCCACCACCGCCAGGGCGACTTCGGCAACGACCAGGGCGCCGCGCAGGCGATGGGAACGCGCGCTGCCCGAGCCCCCGCGGCCACTCTCCTTCAGCGTATCGTTCAGGGTCAGATGCGCGGCGTGCAACGCTGGGATCAAGCCCGCTAACAACGTGACTGTTACTGCCAACATCTCCGCGAACAGTAGGACCCGCCAATCGAGTGGCACGTCTTGTATGTTTGGCGCCGAGGTCACCGGGACCATCCACGTGAGGCAGGCACGCATCTGATCCGCCAAAGCGAGACCCAGGAGCGATCCTCCCAAAGCCAGCAGGAGCGTCTCCACCAGAAGCTGGCGGACTATTCGTCCGCGGGTCGCACCCAGCGCGACGCGCACGCTGAACTCCTTGGTGCGCGCGGTGGCCCGCGCCAGCAACAGGTTGGTCACGTTCGCGCACGCAATCAGCAGCACCACCGCGCAGATCCCCATCAGAATACTGAGCGGGCCGAGCATAATTTTCTGGGCGCCGTAAGCCGCGCGCCAGACCGGAACTACAGCCGCGCTGATGCCGCGGTTACTACCGGTGTACGTTTCGGCCAGCCGCTGAGCCAGCGACTGTATTTCCGACTGCGCCTGCGCGATCGTAGCGCCTGGCTTCAGGCGCGCCAAGGAAAGAAACATGCGATTCTTGCGGTTTTCCAGAGGAGCATTCCCCTGCCCGCTGAGTTCGCCGAATGCCATGGCCGGCATCCAGATATCGTAGGCGAGGCTGCTCATCGATCCGCCGAAGCCTGCAGGCGTCACGCCAATAATCGTGACAGGATAGCGGTTCACGCGTATGACCGAACCCAACGCTTTCGGGCTGGAGTGGAACCGGTTCTTCCAGAATGAATAGCTGATCACCGCCACCAGGTGCCCGCCGGGAGTGTCGTCCTGCTCCTGGCCCGCAAAAAAACGGCCAAGCGCGGGCTTCACCCGCAGCACATCGAAGAAACCGCCGGAGACCATTTCGCCCCACACGCGGCTGGCGCGGACGCCATCGCCCACGTTGAACGCCCGCGGCTGCGTCGCCACTACCCCGTCGAGCAACTTGGCGCGGTCGCGCAGGTCGCGAAAATCAGGATACGACGTCGTAATGTGCTCTCCAGATGGCGCCACCGTTTCGAGCGCCACCAGCCTTCCGGGATCGCCGGCTCCGGGAACCGGGTGGAGAAGCACTGCATTAATCCAACTGAAAACGGTGGTATTGGCGGCGATTCCGACAGCCGTAGTTAACACCGCGACTGCGGTGAAGCCCTTGCTCTTCCGCAAAGTCCTGAATCCGTACTGAAGGTCTTTCAATAAAGTGGACACGGCGCGGCTCCTGAGAGCGAGGATTGTGCAATTCAAGCGCCGCGCGGTGGCTGGTGGTTAGTGGCTGGTGGCTGGTGGTTTAGCTTTCCGCGAAAGGCGGGCGTGTTAAGCCCGGTGCGCGATTTCGGGACCAGCTGTACGTAACCGGACATCAACCACTTAGCCACCGATTACTAGGCACTGGTTAGCTGACGCGCGCTCTCGTCCCAATAAACAGGTTTCTTCCGGAAGTAAGACTCGTTCGCCATGTGGCAGGCAATCGCGGCGTGATTGCCGAACACGGCATCTTCGGTTACCGGCCTGCGGCTCTTGACAGCCTGGAAAAAGTTCCAAAGGTGCGGACGAACATCATCCCAATCGTTGCCCTTATAGACAACGTCTTCCATCATCGGCTCGCGCCCGGGCATAATAGCGTGCTCGGCTTCCCACTGCCTGACATATTCCGCGCGCATTTTCCCCGGGAATCCGCTCGAGTAGTAACTGGGTGAAGTATCCACGCCCCGTTGCGGCGAGTGCCGCAACTCGCCGCCGTTGGCGTCCAGAATGCCTTTCGGACCCATGAAGCGCGCCAGTTCGGGTGTTTCGGTGCCAAGGCCCAGGCGGACGTAGACGGGCACGCCGTGGTAGTCGAAGAGCACCGCGTGCAGATCGGGCATGTTGCGGCCGTCCTTCCAGCGGAAGATGCCGCCCAATGCCTGCGCCGAGCGGGGCGCTTCGTTCCACCCCAGCGTAAATAGCATGCCGCTGATTAAGTGCACCATCAGGTCGCCGCCCACGCCGGTGCCATACTCCTTCCAACAGCGCCAGCGCGCGAAGCGGTATTTGTCGAAAGGAATCTTCGGCGCATCGTTCAGCCAGGTATCCCAGTCGAGGTTGGCGGGCGAAAGATCGAACGGCGGCGGGTATTCCCAGGCGCCGGTAGGGTCGTTGCGTCCCAGGGTGAGTTCGACCATCTCTACATCGCCGATGGCGCCCTCGCGGTATAGTTCGCGCGCCTTGGCGCACAGCACGGAACTGACGCGCTGCGATCCGATCTGCACGATGCGATTATTTTTCGCGGCCGCTTCCACCATGGAGAATCCCTGTTCGGCGGCGTGCGACATGGGCTTTTCGCAGTAGATGTCCTTTCCCGCATTGCAGGCATCCACCACCACGCGCATGTGCCAATGATCGGGCACGGCCGCCACGATGCAGTCGATATCCTTGCGGTCGAGCAACTCGCGGTAGCGGCGGGTAGCAGGCAGGTTCGGGTTGCCGGTGATTTCGCGCGCCAGCGTATGGCGGCCATCGTATAAGTCGGCAGCGCCTACGCACTCCACACCGGGTAGGGTGATGGCCGTGCCCAACAGGCCGGAGCCCTGCATGCCGATGCCGATCATGCCGAATCGGATGCGATCGCCCGGGGGTGCGGCCACGGCCTGCGGAGCGAGCAGGACAGTTTTAGCAGCGAAGAGGCTTCCGCTACCGGCGGCGCCGGCCTGTAGGAACGCGCGGCGGGAGAGAGGAGTATGCATAAGCGCCAGCATACCGCGCGGCGCTGGCGAGCGGTTGGTTACGGAGCCGCGACGGGTACACCTCCGCGACCGGTACAGAGCCGCGACCGTGACGGAGCGGTCTCTCCAGTAGTGAAATCGAACATCGGGTCCCATAACCGGACACCGCCCTCGGCGCAAACTCCATTCTCTCTCCAAAAGCTGATGGAAGAGTAATTGCCACTGCCACACCTACGCAATGAACTCATTCAGAATAGTAATACTCCTGGCGTGGATTGTTTCGAGTTCGCTAGGCTTCGCTCAAACCTCCGAGGTCGCCATCGAGTCACCCAAACCTCCTCCAGTAATCGGGCACGTGCTGGCTCCGTTTCACCTGGAAAAACGCCAGGTGCCGCCCGCCCGGCTGAGCAACTCGCCGCGTTTGGAATCGTTGGTGCGCGCGGGCAGTCTGTATCTATCGGTGGATGACGTCATCGCTCTGGTATTAGAGAACAATCTCGATATCGCCGTGCAGCGGTACAGTCCGTTCCTGGCGCGCGAGGTGTTGCGCCGCACCGAAGGCGGCGGCTATCTACGGTCGGTGGATACGCCCATCACCGCTGGGCCCACCAGCGTCAGTACGGCCGGAATCAGTGTCAACGCCAACGGACTGGCGGGAGGCGCCGGTTTAAGTTCGGGCGGCGGCATTGTAACTCAGATCGGTCCGGTCCCTCCCAATCTGGATCCCCAATTCTATGTGGGCGAGTTCGCCGGGCACAACACCACTCCGGAAACCAATCTTCTGCTCGACCAGACATCCGCTTTAACAACCGACTATCACCAGATTGTCTTTCAATACTCTCAGCAGTTTATTACCGGCACATTGGCGCAACTTACTTTTTTCGATTACCACAGTGTGCAGAACACTCCCGTAAACCTCTTCAACCCGTCGATCACCGGGTATCTCGATCTGCAGATCTATCAGCCCCTGCTGCAAGGATTCAGGATCGGCGCCAACAATCGCGACATCCGCATCGCTAAGAACAACATGAAAGTGAGTAACCTGCAACTGAAGCTGCAGGTGGCCACCACGGTCTCCGCTGCCTTGAATCTCTATTGGGACCTGGTAAGCTTCGTGGACTCCGTGCGCATCAAGGAACGAGCCCTGGCGACGTCGCAGAAGCTCTATGAAGACGATCAGAAGATGGTCAAGATCGGCTCGCTGCCTGCGGTGGAAGTGACGCGCGCCGCCGCCCAGGTCTCGGTGAGTAAACAGGATCTCCTGATCGCACAGACCAACGTACAGCAACAGGAAATTGTCTTAAAGAATGCGTTGAGCCGGAATGCCATGGCCAATGCCTGGCTCGATGAGGTTCACATCGTGCCGCTGAATCGCATCCAGGTTCCCAAGACCGATGATCTGAAAACACTGGCCGGGTTGCTTCCAGAAGCCATGTCTAACCGCGTGGAGATCGAGCAGGACAAGATCAATATCGACAGCGAAAAAATCTCCATTCGCGGTTCCCGTAACGGGTTGCTGCCCGTTTTACAGGCCTTTGTGGAACTGACCAACAATGGGCTGAGCGGACCGGTGAATCCCCTGTATAACGGTTGTTGCGGCGTTCCCGACCCGTATTTCATCGGCGGAACGGGCACTGCCCTGGGGCAAGTCTTCCGCCGTGATTTCCCGAACTACTCCGCCGGACTCACACTGAACATTCCATTCCGTAACCGCCAGGCGCAGGCTGACTATGTGACCGATCAACTGCAACTGCGGCAGGCGGAACTCAGGCTGCAGCGCGCTGCCAACCAGGTGACTGTGGACGTGAAAACCGCGGTAATTGGAGTGCAGCAGGCGCGCGCCCGGTACGAGACGGCGGTGGATACGCGCAAGTTGGCGGAACAGAGCCTGAAGGACGAGGAGAACCGGTTTCAGCATGGCGTCTCGAGCGTCACTCTGGTGATTCAGGCCCAGCGTGACCTGGCGAACGATGAAGATGCCGAAGTCCAGGCCATGGCTAACTACACGCACGCCAAGATCGCGTTCGACATGGCCATGGGACGGACGCTCGATGTGAACCGTATTTCCATGCAGGAGGCTGTCAACGGGCGCGTCGCAAGAGAGTCAGCCATACCTCAGGAGGCGCCCCGATGAGCAACACCCGCCTGCTGGCCTGTGTCTGCGCCTTGGCGGTATGTTCCGCGCAGGACTCGCAGTATGCCATCCAGAAGGCGCAAATACCGGTTCCGCTACGGTCTTATGCGGCGCCCGATGTACCGGCCGTCAAACTGAGTAACTCCAGCCGGTTACATGCTCTACTGCGCGCCGGCAAGTTATACCTGACGGTGCAAGATACGTTAGCGCTGGCCATCGAGAACAATCTCAACCTCGAAATAGATCGTTATGGACCGCTTTTGGCGCAGTCCGCATTGGAGCGGCAAAAGGCCGGCGGCCCGTTGCGCGGCGTGCCCAACGCCGCCGCACAGGTGGCCAGCGTGGACAGCGGATTGGGCGTGAACGGCAGCATCCAGGCGGCCGGTCTGTCCGGGGGCAGCGGCGGATCCAGCGGCGGCAACGCGGGCGGCGCGTCGATTCAACAGGTCGGCGTGGTCACTCCCAATTTGGATCCCGTCCTTCAAAACAGCACGATTTTCGAGCACCTGAGCCAACCGCAGTCTAATGCCGTCGTCAGCCAGACGACCGCCCTGATCCAGAGTATCCGCAGTTACAGCACCTTCGTCCAGGAGGGGCTTTTGAGCGGCGGCTACGTACGATTCACGGATTTCGAAGAGTATCTCAACGAAAATGCGCCCAGCGACGCGCTCAACCCGCAGAGAGGTCCGTACATGAGCCTCGCGATCCGGCATAACCTCTTGCAGGGCTTTGGCGTCAAACTCAACGACCGGTTTATCCGCATCGCGCAGATTAATATTGTCGCGGCACGGGAGAACTTTCGTTCTCAGTTACTTGACTTGACCGCCAGTGTGCTGAACCTGTATTGGGACCTGGTTAGTGCTAACGACGAGTTAAAGATCAGGCAGAGTGCCCTACAGATGACCCAGAAGTTTCTCGACGATACGCAAAAGGAGATCGCCGCGGGTTCGCTGCCGCGCGTGGAGTTGCCGCGCGCCGAAGCCGAAGCCGCCAGCCGCGAGCACGATGTGGTGGTCGCGCAGTTCAACGTCCGGCAACGGGAAGGAGCGGTGAAAGATGCCATAACCCGTACGATGGATCCCGAGATTCAGGCCGCCGATATCGTCACTCTCGACCGTTTTGAGGTCCCCGAAACTGACGACTTGCCGCCATTACGTCAATTAGTCACCAGCGCCATGAAACAGAGGCCCGACGTGGCGGTAGCGAATTTCCGGGAGCAGACGCAGGAAATGGCCCTCTCCGGAACGGAGAATCCGCTTTTGCCGAACCTGATCCTGCAAGCGCAAACATATAACCGGGGCGCCTCAGGTTCGCCCCAATACCAACCCAATCCATATTTCGTGGGCGGTTACGGAACGGCCCTGGCGCAGATCTTTCGGCGCGACTTCCCAAATGAGGCTGGATCTATCGGCCTTTCGATCCCCTTGGGCAACCGGCAGTCGCAAGGCGACTACGGCATCGACCAGTTACAATTTCGCCAATCGCAAGTGAGCACCCAGAGAGACACCAATCAGATCGTGGTAGATGTGTCCAACCAACTCAGTGCGCTCCGGCAGTCTCGCGCCAAGTACCTGGCAGCCAAGCAGACCCGCACTCTGCAAGAGGAGTTGCTAGCCAGTGAGCGCAAGAAGTTTTCGTACGGTATCTCCACTTTCAACGACATCATTGCCGATCAGCGTACCCTGGTTAGCGCGCAACTAGCCGAACTCAGCGCCTTGGCGACCTATGCGCACGCCAGAGTTTCGCTCGACCAGGTACTCGGTGAGACGCTGGAGAAGAATAACATCACGCTGGATGAAGGTCTCACCGGACAAGTCTCCCACTAAGTTGATTGCTTTGTGGAGGGCGGGCTTTAGCCCCGCCCGCGCACGTGCATAAATTGCAGGACTTCAGTTAAAGTTGGCCGAGCCAGAAGAAGCCGTAGATCGCGGCCAGCCAGACTTCCACCCGGCGTAACTCGACTACCAGGCTAAGCGCCGCCACCAATGCGATCGCGAAGAAGATGTGATACATCCAACTCCGCACTCCCAGGAAACTCCATTCGCAGAAATACAGATGCGTGACTAGTATGATGTCCAGCGTCCGCAGCCACCGAACGTGCGGGATAACAGACAAGATGGCGGGCAGATTCTGATTAAGCAATACAACAGACTCGGCGAGCCCCGCGAACGTACCGGTGGTCAGGATGTTTCGCAAGTATACCACCAACCCGCGATGACCAAAGTCACGACGCCTGATGTTGCCCCGGCGATGGAGGCCCTGCGATATTTACAGATGACCAGCAGAAACGCAGTCGGCACAGCAGTCAGGAAACAGGCTTTGGTCAGCAGGCCGAGCCCCAGACACACGCCGAGCGCGACTGGGCCGCGCATATCCGCCGCGCGGGTCAGAACTCTAAGACCTACCCAGGTCAAGACGGTGAACAGCAGAATGGAGAGTGACTCATTGGCGACGCGCGCCACGTCGGTGGCGAATCCTGGTATTACCGCCAGCACGGCCGCGCATCCGAGTGCGATAGGCTCCCGCCCGGCCACGGTCAAAGCGATGGCGAAGGTGAGCGGCACGGCCAAGGAGGCAATCGCGACGCTCGACATCCCGAGCCACAGCACCTGCGGCAGCAGACCAGAGTCCTTTGATACATAAAGCACCGGCGCCATCAGCCAGTAATATAGCGGCGGTTGCAGCGCCTTGTAAGCCGCTGGGCCAGCAGAGTCCTCTCGCGACCAGCTTGCGGGCAGGTTGCGCAATGCGGATTCCCGCTGGTGTCTCTCGCCAGCCGGCAGCGCCCGGTACTGCTCCTCAGCGAGCGATGACCAGAACTCGTGCCACCCCCGCACTCGCCAAGGCACCGGCGCGAGCTGCAAGACTCCACCACATCGCGCGGCTCCGGCTGATTGCGCGGCGGCAACCACGCGCCCTTTGCAGCCATCGCGCGAATCACTTCGAAGTGCGCGAATTCGTCGAAACCCTCCCAGAGCGGAAACATGGCGGCGTAAAAACCAGCCGCGAAACAAGAAACAGAGCCAGATCGCCGCCAGCCACCAGCGGAGTCGGGAAGGGTCACCTTGTTAGATGATAGCGGCGTGTGTATGCTCAAGCGGGTGGCGCGCCGTCGCGATGCAGATCCAAAGCAAAAATCGCCGGCGCGGGTTCCTCCTCGAAGCGCAGTCCGGCTTCCGCCGATTTCGCCAGCCTTCCAGTCCACCATCGCATCGCGATCGCCACAATCGCCAGCAACGCCGCCATTCTGGTGAAACTCCCAGCATCCCCGAGTGCCTGCCGTTCGAATCTGGCACCCGCGATCATGGCAAACAGCAACAACACAAACGCCAGGAAAGCCATGTTCGCCCGCGATTTGCCCGGCAGGTACGAACAGGTGAACGGAATCTTATGAAAGCTGGACAGGCACAGTTCGGTAGCCGCGATTCCCAACAACCCCAGCACGGCCAGATGTCCCACAGCCGCGCGCCACGGCCAGAGACACAGAAACACACAGGCCGATGCGGCCCAGGCCGGGGTCAATCCCAATACGTAGAATGCTCTGCGTACCGCCGCGGCGGTTTGGGCCCCGCCCTCGACCGGTGTGACCTGGAAAACCCAGTTGGCGCGCAATTCCAGGGGCATGCATGCCACCACGCGAACTGCCAGGATCACCGCGCCCAGCACGAGCCCGCTCGACACCAGCAGCGGCACGCTGGGCTGATGCCATATGTCCTGGCGCACGCCCGTTTCTCCTCCGCTATTCTTCAGCAGCATCACCACCACCGCGCACGCCAGACCCCAGTAGAATGCGAGCATCATGCGGTGTTGGCGGCTGCGTGCGAGCGTCCGGATGCTGAATTGCACCAGCGCGGTGGCCAGCGGATTTCCGAATTGCGGCAGCCAATGTACGCGGCGTGATGTAGGCACGATGTCCGGCTCCTCGACGATGCGGCGGAGGGTTCGCCAGTACGACAGCGCGTATGCGCCGGCCGTGCCTGCAACACAAATTCCCAGGCCCACCCAAGCCCGGTGCGCCTGCGGCGCCAGCGCGCGCGATCCGCTCAACTGCTGGAACAGACCCAGAAACCAATACGCCGGCGACCAATAGAACGGCCCGTGATGGTGCGCGGCCAGGATCGTCGCCGAGTCCACCGCCATGGGCTCGAATACGTAACCGCACACGAGCAAACAAAATGCCGCCAGTTGCAGGAACGACGATGCGCGCAGGAACCACCGCCTGGGCAGAAGTTGCGCCGCGAGGCCCTGCACGCCAAGAATAAAACAGAAAACGAACGCGCCGGAAGCGAACATGGTAGTCCAGTACACGGCGAAACAGCGCATCAGACCGAAAAACCCGCCGGCCGCAGGAATCGCCACGTTGTCGAGCGACACAGCCGGCTCGCCGGCCAGCCTGGCGCGGATATGCTCACTCAGCAGTTCCTCCAAGCCGGGAGCGCCCTCGTAATGATTGACCAGAACGACCGCGGCGTAGTCGTTCTTGGGATCGAAGATTGCCCAACTGGAATAGCCTTCGGTGCGACCTCCGTGAAAGTAAATCCCGTTATCGACGCGGTAAAGCCACGCCAGCGCGATTCGTAATCCATGGACGACCTCTGCCCGAAGTCGATGCGATTGGGCGATGGCCTCAGGCAACCCGCCGCCGTCCGCGATCTTCTCCGGGTGCAGTTGCGCCGCAAGGTACGTGAGCAGGTCGGCAGCGGTGGAACGAATGCCGCCGGAACCGGGCACCGGATCTATGTCCCTTGCAACAGTGGGCTGGTTGTGCCTGTCATAACCCTGAATCAGGCGGCTGCGCAGTTCGGGCGAGAGCACCTCCACGGTATCCGGCAATCCCAACGGGCCCGCGATCTCCTGCTTCAACAAATCCGGATAGGTTGTCCCTGCGCGATAGGCCAGCGCTTCCCCGAGCAGGCAATAGCCAAAATTGCTGTATGCGAATGAGGTATTGGGGGGCCGGCCAACTCCTAGTTTCGACAGAGAGGCGTAAAGATCGGCGGCTCCGTAAGGCGCGGAATTCGCGCGGACGGCCGGTTCCGCGGGCAAGGCAGGCAGACCGGAGTGGTGCGTCGCCAGATCGAGCAGGCTGATCTCTCGTCCCATGGGCCGCGCTACGGTTCCCGGCGGCAGAAGGTTGCGCAGCGGTTCGTCTAACTCTGCTCTGCCCTCGACGACCATCTGCGCCAGCAGCAGGGATGTGAACGTTTTGCTGATGGAGCCGATTTCAAAGATCGCATCCGGCCTGGCCGCGCCATATGCGAAAATCCGCCGTTCGCCGTGGCGCAGTACTCCGGCTACCGCGCCGATGCGTGCTCCCGGCGCGCGCGCGGACGCCAGGTCGCGAGCCAGCACCGGACCCAGTGCGGTCAAATCAACCGGCGGCAACGCGGCGTCATAGGTTAGGGCCGGCACCGTCTGCGCTACCGTCTGTTCCTGCAGGACGATGGGCCACACCATTCCGGCGATCAAGTGGAGGGCGCACACAGTCAGGCTGAGTGTCGTGCCAACGGCGGCGATTTTCGCCAGGAACAGCGTGCGGGCGCGCAGGGGCAACGGGGCCAGCACAAAGACGTCGCGTCGGTTGGGGAATGTGGACTCCCAACTCAACACGGCAAACAGTCCTACCACCAGCATCGTCGTGGCGATCATGAAGTGCTCGGCAGTCAGGTTGATTCCCAGGCTGATCTGCGCCGGCACGCCGCTCACGCTACCCGCCGCCAGCGCCGGAATCGTGAACATCACGCTCACGAAAATCAATAGTGCGGCCAACTGGCCTAACAGTTGGCGCATATCACCCTGCCGCGCAAGCAGCTCCAGATCCACCATGCGGAATAGAAACTCGCGATACAGCACCCGGAATTGCACTGTCGTCAGGTCTCGCATATCAAGCCAGAATCAGGTCCGCGATCGCGCGCGAGACCGCCACGGTATCCTGGTCCACCGCAAGCTGCGCGAAGATATCTTCGAGTGTGGGTAGCGCCATCAGCGTGCGCAGGCTGGCAATGGAATCGTCCGCCACGACTTTCGCCCGGTGCAGAATCACCACGTGCGTGCAAACGCGTTCCACAGTTTCGAGCTCATGCGAGCTGAACAACACCACTTTGCCGCGCGCGGCCAACTCGCCGATCAAGCTGCGCATCACCAGCGTGGAGGCCACGTCCAGTCCGGAAAAAGGCTCGTCCAGCAGAATCAGATCCGGATTGTGCAGCAGCGCCGCCGAGAGCAGCACCTTTTGCCGCATGCCTTTTGAATAAGACGAGACGGGCACGTGCCGGTCGCCATGCAGGGCGAACAGGCGCAGCAGACCGTCGATTCGTTCGGCGGTTGGTTTGGCGGGCAGGCCGCGCAACTGACCGATCATGGTCAGGTACTCGAGGCCGGTCAGGTGCGCATACAGTTGCGGCTCTTCGGGTACGTATCCCATGCGCCGCTTGTACGCGATCAGGTCGCGCTGGATGCGCTGGCCGTCGAACAGGATTTCCCCGGCAGTCGCCTCCATGAGCCCGGTGATCATCTTCATGGTGGTGGACTTGCCGGAGCCGTTGGGTCCCAGATAGCCGGTCACTTCGCCGGCGCGGGCCTGAAAACTGACTCCATCCACCGCGGCGAGGCCCAGGAAACGCTTGGTCACATGGCGCAGCTCCAGCATGACCCTATGTAGCATGCTACTATCATCTTGTCAAGTAGCATGCTACATAGGTACAATAGCTCCCATGGCCGGCGACCCCACGCTCTCGCACACCGCGGCAATCATCCTCCACACCATCGGCGCAGGCCATGGTTACGGCCTGCGGGTCATGGAAAAGACGGGGCTTCCCAGCGGGACGGTCTATCCGGCCATGCGGCGCCTGGAGCGCGACGGCCTGATCAAGTCCCAATGGGAGGCGCAGTCGGTCGCCGATGCCGGGCAGCGGCCGGCGCGGAAATACTACCGGCTCACGCGCGCCGGCAAAGCCGCCGTCATCGCCACGCTGAAGCGCTACCCGCTGCTGGTTGGGCTGACACTCGCCGCGGAGATCAAAGAGTGATGCACTTCCTGCGTCAGGCGATGTTGTGGGCCGCCGCCCGCCTGGTCCCCCGCCGGGAACGCGCCGAATGGCTGGCGGAGTGGATCGCGGAGCTGTGGTACGCACGACAGTCGTGCGCTGTGGATGTCAACCGGTTCTGCCTGGGCGCTTTCCGGGATGCGCTTGGGCTGCGGCGCCTCGCATCCGAGTGTGGACCAGGCACGGCCTCGTGGCTGGCTTCCCCATCGCGCTGCCTGCTATTCCTGGCGGGTCTGGACGCAGTGGCCTTACTTGCGATCCTCCCCGTCCCCCGTCCCTCCGAGCCAATTCCGCTGCGCGCCATCCTTCTGCTCATAGGTATGGCTTGCCTGATTCTGCTGGCGACGACCCGGTTATCCCTGGGCCACTACCCGGCTAGCCGTTACGCTCCCTCGCTGGCCACCAGAATGCGGCGCTGGCTTTTCCTCGCGGCGAAAATTGCTTTGATCCTGGCCGGTATGTTTGCGGGCTTGCTTCTGGCGGCTTCCCTCGGTGAGAAAACGCGGGCGGCAGCCGTCCTGGTGGATAGCCTCCTGTTAGGGTCCGTCCTGGCGTTTCGCTGGGCCCTGCGCGATCAGCGGCAACGCTGTCCCGTGTGCCTGCGCCTGTTGACCAGCCCCGTAACAGTCGGGCAGCGCGCCAGTTGGTTCCTCGAGTGGAACTGCACCGAACTGATCTGCTTGCGCGGACACGGTATGCTCTACATTCCGGAGAACCCCACCAGTTGGTTCGCCGCATCGCGTTGGCTTTATCTCGATTCGTCCTGGCGCGCCGTCTCGACCGTCGCGAGTGCGCCATCGCCACGCGCATGATATGATTCCCGAGTGGGTGATTCCGCTTGTGTCCCAAGTTATGCCCCGGCCGTCCAAGCCACCGCGGTTACTGCGCGGCATTCTGCCCTGGTCCGCGTCACTCACTGGATCACCACGCTGTGCTTTCTCGCGCTGCTGGTCACAGGAGTCGAGATTGTCACCTCTCATCCTCGCTTCTATTGGGGCGAAGCCGGCAACGTACTAACTCCTCCGCTGTTCAAACTGCCCATCCCGGCCTCCAGGTCATCCGTGCCCACCGGCTACGGTTACGTGCTGCCTGACCAGAATGGCTGGAGCCGGTACCTGCATTTTCAAGCTGCCTGGGTGGCGGTATTGACCGGCTTGCTGTACACCATCTCCATCTTGTTCTCAGGCCATCTGCGAAAGAACTTGCTGCCGGTTCAGTCCGATCTGTCGTGGCGGGCGTTCTCCACCTCCATCCGCAACCATCTGCGATTCAAGCGGCCCAGCGAAGCAGAAGCCTGGTCGTATAACGTGCTGCAGCGGCTCTCCTACCTTTTCGTGATCTTCGTTCTGTTCCCCCTGGTAATCTGGACGGGCCTGGCGATGTCCCCCGCCATCGCTTCCGCGTTTCCGTCCGCCGTCAGTGTGCTCGGCGGCCAGCAGTCTGCACGCACCATTCATTTCTTCGTTTCCGTGTTCCTGGTACTTTTCCTTCTGGTTCACGTGCTCATGATTTGTCTGGCCGGATTCCGGAACCGCATGCGCGCGATGATCACGGGCCGCGCAGTTACACCGATGGAGCGCATATGAACAAGATCTCCCGCCGCAAATTGATTACCGCTGGGCTGGCCGCAACGGCGGGCGCATCCGGCTTGGCCGTGGCCGGCGGTGTTGCGCGGCGTTATGGACTGATCCCGCCCGATCATGGCGGCATCTACGGCGTGGGCGAAACGCTGACCTATGCCGCACAGCGCATACTCACGCGCCACTCGTTGGCCCGGGAGTTCCCTCGCAGCGAGATTTCGAAAACTCCATTCGCCAATGGCGCTGCCCCCAAGGAGGAAGCCTTCCTGCGTCTTCAGCAAGGAGCGTTCGCGGACTGGCGGCTCGGCGTTGACGGCATGGTCGCCCGCCCCGCATCGTTTTCGCTGGCCGACCTGAAAAGCTATCCTTCCCGCAGCCAGATCACGCATCTGGCCTGTGAAGAAGGCTGGTCTTATATTGCGGAATGGACCGGCGTGCCTCTCTCCCACATCTTGCACAAGGTGGGAATTCTCCCGCAAGCCAGATATGTCGTCTACTTCTCGATAGAACGCGACTGGTGGGACAGCCTTGACATGGCCGATGCGTGGCATCCACAGACTCTTGTCGCTTACGGGATGAATGGCGGTGAGCTTCCCGTGGGCCACGGCGGGCCTCTGCGTCTTCGGGTTCCCCGCCAACTCGGCTACAAGAGCGTGAAATATATCACGCGCCTGACGGTGACCGATAATCTGAAACGCTTCGGCCAGGGCTTGGGCTCGGCGGCGCCAGAAGGCGGTTACGCCTGGTACGCGGGCATCTGACAGGCTCGCACCCCACCAGTTCACTAGCGCCACAAATTTGATAACACTGCATCATGGCGCGCTACGGTATCCCGCAGGGACTCCGAGTTGCTGGCAAGAATCCTCGATAGCACCAGGAGTAGAGGGTTTACGGGGCTTCCCAATCGAGGGCGTAGATCTCGTCGGTTCCAGCGTCGCGCGCAGTGATGAGAGAATTGTTCGGTGCGATCGCGAACCAACCCCAGCCGGCCACCCGGATATTCCCCCAGTTCGTAACTCGTTCCACTTTGCGGTCACGCATCCAAATCCGCGAAACCCCACCAGATTCGGGTAAAAAGAATAGGAAATCACCATCCCGCGACCAGGTCGGACATCCGCTCGACGGACCGAAAAGCAGGGTCTGCTTCCGCGTCTGGAGATCATAAAGAATGAGCTTATTGACGCCAGACCCTGAAAGAGCGGCGATGAAGCGTCCGTCGGGCGACCAGCGGGGAGACCAGATTCCCTCCGATCCCAGCAGCGCCGAGACATGATTCGTTCTCAGGTCAACGGCATGGATGGATTCCTCATCGGCCGCGTCGTTATTGTTGGCACCAAAGGCCAGCGACGCCCCGTCCGGCGACCAGGACGGGTCGCCGTCACCGTATTTGCCGCCCTCCCCGTTGGTCACTTGACCGACCGCGCCGCCGTCGGAAGACACTACATAGATCCGCCGGGGCTTACCCGGAGGTCCTCCAGAGAATGCAATCTGTTTCCCATCGGGAGACCAATGAGGCATGTGAGCTGTGAGGGGAGACGAGGTGAGCTGGAGCCGCTGACTGCCATCCGCGGCGGCTCTAACAAGCGATTCCCCGGGGATGGAGACGTAAGCCACCCATCTTCCATCCCTCGAGTATTCGAGTTCGTCCCCTGACACCCCAGCGAGTTCGGGAACGAACCGGCGCGATTGCAGATCATACCGCACGAATTCATTGCGTGCGAGGTAGCCCGCGATGAACAAGCGCTTGCCGTCCCGGCTGGGAAGCGGCCAATATGCGGCCATCGGTCCAGTCGTCAATTGAACCGGTTGTTGGGCGGCGCGCCGGAGGAAGCCCGCTTTCTCGCGCAGGGCCCAGACATTCGACCTGGATTGAAAGACGAAGTAATTTCCGTCGGCCGTCCAACTGCCGCAGCAGTTGTACCACGACGGATCCCAGCCCGGTAGCACGGGGCTCACATGGCCGTCGTCAACCGAGACTTCCCACAGGGACGCTGCCGTATCGCCGGTGCCGGAGACGGAGAGACGCAGGCGGCGGCCATCGGGCGACCAGCGCACGAAAAAAGGGTAACCCGCAAACGTGGCCAGCTTGCGGACCTCGGTGCCGTCACTGCGCGCCAGGTGCAACTCCATGTCCCGGGCGTAAACCAGTTGCT
The DNA here is from genome assembly GCA_963818855.1 of Bryobacterales bacterium. Lineage (GTDB taxonomy): Bacteria > Acidobacteriota > Terriglobia > Bryobacterales > Bryobacteraceae > Bog-159. The sequence continues at coordinate 463,215 of CAWFUH010000007.1, forward strand.
GACCATCCGGGGACCAGGCGGCTGCACTTTGGTGTTCGACGGAATACCCATAGCGCCGCGGGGTGGGAAACCCGGCACCGCTGAGCAACCAATCCCTTTGGGTCGCGATCAGGCTGCCCAAGCGCCGCGGGGAGCCGCCCAGCAGCGGCGCCACCCAAAACCCGAGCCTTTCAAGCGTGAAAACAGTGCGTGAGTTTGTCGGCACAGAATCGAGATGCCGGTACATCAGGAACTCCGTCCGGTCCGGAGAGATGTCCGCCAGCGTGGCGTTCGGCATGGGCAACGTGAGAGGCACGGGTTGTCCACCCTTCACCGATACCTGGCGCGGCTCGTCTGTAAGGTTGAATAGCAGCCGCGTGCCGTCGGTGAGCAACGGCGCGCCGTTTCCGCGGCCGTCGTTAGTGATCTGGACCGTGCCGGTGATTCGCGGCGGCGGCAGCGGACGGCTCAGCCAGAACCAGGCTGCGCCCAGGGTCGCGATGCACGCGGCCGCCATCGCCCATTTCGGCCCGGTCCGGCGTTGCGGCGCAACCACCGGCGGCAAAGAGGGCGACGATGGCTGCAGGGCGAATCCGAGGTCGGCGGCGGACTGGAATCGACGAGCCGGTTCCTTCTCCAGGCAGCGGCGCACGATGCGATGGAGCGCGGGCGGCACCGAAGCCGGCAAGTCCGGCGGATTGTCCTTGAGGATGGCGTTCATTACTTCCACCGAGGAAGCCCCAGCAAAGGCCCGCTGACCGCTCAACATTTCATAGAGCACGACGCCGAAACTGAACAGGTCCGCGCGATGATCGACAGCCTCCCCGCGTACCTGCTCCGGGGCCATGTAGCCGGCTGTTCCGAGCGTCACCCCCGTGTCGGTCAGGGTCGTATTCCCAGGGCCGGAATGGGCGCGCTTCACCAAGCCGAAGTCCAAGATCTTCACCTGGCCGCCGCGGGTCACCATGATGTTGTCCGGCTTCAGATCGCGATGCACCAAACCGGCCGCGTGCGCCGCCGCGAGGCCGGCGGCCACCTGCACCGCAATCTCGATTGTCCTAGGAGCGGGAAGCGGACCAGCCTCGATCGCGCGCCGCAGGGTGTCGCCGCGGACCAGTTCGGAAGCGATCCAATACATGCCGTTGTCGCAGCCGATATCGTAAACGGCGACGATATTGGGGTGGTTGAGCGCGCTGGCCGCGCGGGCTTCGCGCTCGAAACGGGCGATGCGATCGGGGTCGTGTGCCAAGGCGGCGGGCAGGACCTTAATCGCCACGTCGCGTTTCAGCCGCGAATCGCGCGCCCGGTAAACCTCGCCCATGCCGCCCCGGCCCAGCAGCTCCACAATCTCGAAGTTGCCCAGCTTCGCGCCTGCGTTCAGTGCCTTGATCGCCGAAAGCGGAGCACTCTCCAGGAAAGAATCGGCTTGCTGATCGAGCAGCGCCTGCACCTCTGCGCGAAGCTGTGCATCCTCCGAACAGGCTTGCTTCAGAAACACCGCGCGCTTCTCCGGCGGCTGCTCCAAGGCAGCCTGGCAGAGTGCTTCGATCCTCCTCCAGCGCTCAGCCTCCATCGCCGCCCTTAGGACCGATCTCGGACTTCAGCCACATCTTGGCCATGCGCCAGTCGTTCTTCACCGTGGTTGGATGCACACCGAGCGCTTCCGCCGTCTCTTCCACGCTCATCCCCCCGAAGTAACGCATCTCCACCACCTGCGCCTTGCGCGGATCGAAAACCGCCAGTTCCTTGAGTGCGTCATCCAGCGCCACCAGGGCCGTCGATTTCGAGGGCGAGAAGATCAGGCCCTCGTCCAGCGGGAGCAGGTGCGCTCCTCCGCCTCGTTTCCCCCGGCACAGCCCGCGGGCATGGTCCACCAGGATGTGGCGCATCAGTTGCGCCGCCACCGCCAGGAACTGGGCCCGGTTTTGCCAGTTCACATGGGCCTGATCCACCAGCTTCAGGTACGCCTCGTTCACCAGAGCGGTGGTCTGTAGGGTGTGGCCCTCGCGCTCCATCCGCATGTAATGGCGGGCGATACGCCGCAGTTCCCCTTCCACCTGCGGCAATAGCTGGTTCAGGCACTCCTGGTCTCCCGCCCTCCACCGCAGCAGTAATTCCGTAACTGGCTCGGATCCCGTCGTCCCCAAATATTTTTTTCTCCGGTGATTGTCCCTGTCCAGAAATTATATCGCCTCTGGAGGGTGCCACAGCGGGATTTGAAGTCAATCGCAGGGCCCGCTGAGAGGAGGGGATATGAAACGCAACCTTTTGATCTCGGCACTATGTTCCACCGCGGCATTCGCCGGCGAACACATGACCGTAGCGGTTTGCAATGTTGGCGAATTACCGGCCCTGGTGGTTGAGCATGCCGAGGCCGAGGCCGCCTACGTATTCCAGTCCATGGGTGTCGAGATCCGCTGGACGAAATGCGGCGCGGAAGTGGACGTGGCGGACGCCCGGATGCGTCCGGATTTCATCGTGCGGGTGCGCATGGGCGGGCATCTTCCCAAGGCGGGCGACACTTCGCTCTAAGCCATGGGCCAGGCGTTCATGAATGTTGACGGCACGGGTAAAATGGCGGACGTTTACTTCGGCGCAATCCGCGAACTGACGCTTCTCGATCCCATCACCAGTGCCGATCAATTGATGGGCTACACGATGGCGCACGAGCTAGGCCACCTGTTGATCGGCGCCGGTCACCGGCCGAATGGGCTGATGCGGGCGGCTTTAAATAAGAAGGAATTGGAAGCGCTCAACCGCCGCCATCTGAAATTCAACGACGCGGAGCAGGCCGCCATCCTGCGCCACCTGAAGTCGAGATAGGATAGGCCTCCGGGCCTGTCCGCCTGAACAGCACGCCTCAGGGCGCTTCCCAATCGAGAGCGTAGATCTCGTCGGTTCCGGCGTCGCGCGCGGTGATCAGAGAATTGTTCGGTGCGATCGCGAACCAGCCCCAGCCGGCCACCCGGATGCCTTCCCTGTCCGTGACCCGTTCCACTTTCCGGTCGCGCATCCAAATCCGGCAAACCCACCCGTGATCGCCAAGAAAGAAGAGGGATTCGCCGTCCCGGGACCAGGTTGGACAGCCGCTCCGCAAATCGTAGAGCACGGTCTGCTTGCGCGTCTGGAAATCATAAAGCATGAGCTTATTGACCTGATACCGTGAAAGCCCGGCGATGAAGCGTCCGTCGGCCGACCAGCGGGGAGACCACATCCCCTCCGCGCCCGGCAGCGCCGAGACATGATTCGTCTTCAGGTCGACGACGTAGATGGATTCCGCGCCGCCCGCGTCTCTATCAGGGCCGCCGAAGGCCAGCGACGCCCCGTCCGGCGACCAGGACGGGTCCCAGTCGCCGTACTTTCCGCTTTCCCCGTTGGTCACTTGGCGGACCGCACCGCCGTCAGAAGACACTACGTAGATCCGCGCGGGCTTACCCGGAGTTCCACCGTAGAATGCAATCTGTTTGCCGTCGGGAGACCAGTGCGGCATGTCAGCCGCCAGGGGAGACGAGGTGAGCTGGAGGCGCTGGCTCCCATCCGTGGCGGCCCTCACCAGTAGTCCTCCCGGAATGGAAACGTAAGCAACCCAATTCCCATCCCGCGAGAATTCGAGTTCGTCTCCCGACACCCCGGCGAGTTCGGGAACGAACCGGCGCGATTGCGGGTCGTAACGGAGGAACTCGTTGCGGGCCAGGTAGCCCGCGATGAACAAACGCTTGCCATCGCGGCTGGGAAGCGGCCAATACGCAGCCATCGGGCCGCTGGTCAATTGAAACGGCTGGCGGGCGGCCCGCCGGAGGAAGCCCGCCTTCTCGCGCAGGGCCCAGATATTCGATCGGGACTGAAAGACGAAGTACCTCCCATCCGCGGTCCAGTTGCCGCAGCAGTTGTACCACGACGGATCCCATTCCGGAAACACGGGCCTCACCTGGCCGTCGTCAACGGAAACCTCCCACAGGGACGCGGCCGTGTCACCAAAGCCTGAAACGGAGAGACGCAGGCGGTGGCCATCGGGCGACCAGCGAACGAAAAAAGGGTAACCCGCAAAAGTAGCCAGTTTGCGGATCTCGGTCCCGTCGCTGCGCGCCAGGTGCAACTCCATGTCCCGGGCGTAAACCAGTTGTTGACCATCCGGGGACCAGGCGGCGGCACTTTGCTGTTCGGTCCAATGCCTAAAGCGCCGCGGGGTGGAAGATCCGGTGCCGTTGGTTAACCAAGCCCGCTGGGTCGCGATCAGGTCGCCCAGCCGGCGCGGCGAGCCGCCCAGCAGCGGCGCCACCCAAAACTCGAGTCTTTCCAAGCTAAAATCGTAGCGTAAGTTCAAGGCGCCTTCGGAATCGAAACGGCGGTACATCAGAAATTCCGTCCGGTCCGGAGAGACGTCCGCCAGGATCGCGTTCTGCATCGGCAAAGAAAGAGGCACCGGTTGTCCGCCTTTTACCGATACCTGGCGCGGCTCGACCGTTAGGTTGAAAAGCAGCCGCGAGCCGTCGGTGAGCAGGGGCGCGCCGTTTCCCCGGCCGTCGTTGGTGATCTGGACCGTGCCGGTGATACGCGGTGGCGCCAGCGGACGGCTCAGCCAGAGGTAGGCGGCACCCACGGCGGCAAGGCACGCGCCCGCCAGGGCCCACTTCGGCCCGGTCCGGCGTTTCGGCGCAGCCACCGGCGCCAAAGAGGGCGACGATGGCTGCAGGGCGAATCCGAGATCCGCGGCGGACTGGAACCTGCGCTCGCGATCCTTTTCTAGACACCGGCGCACGATTCGGCCGAGCGCTGGTGGAACCGAGGCCGGTAGATGGGGTGGATCGTCCTTGAGGATGGCGTTCATCACCTCCACCGAAGAATCGCCGGCGAACGCACGCTTGCCACCAAGCATCTCATACAGAATCACTCCAAAGCTGAACAGGTCCGAGCGCTGGTCCACGTTCTCGCCGCGTACCTGCTCCGGCGACATGTATCCGGCAGTGCCCAGCACCACGCCTTCGTCCGTCAGATCGGCACTGGCCGAATCCGGCGCCGTGCGCCGCTGCTTGGCCAGCCCGAAATCCAGGATCTTCACCTGGCCGTCGCGCGTGACCATGATGTTGTCCGGCTTCAGATCGCGATGCACCAAACCGGCCGCGTGCGCCGCCGCGAGGCCGGCGGCCACCTGCACCGCAATCTCGATTGTCCTAGGAGCGGGAAGCGGACCAGCCTCGATCGCGCGCCGCAGGGTGTCGCCGCGGACCAGTTCGGAAGCGATCCAATACATGCCGTTGTCGCAGCCGATATCGTAAACGGCGACGATATTGGGGTGGTTGAGCGCGCTGGCCGCGCGGGCTTCGCGCTCGAAACGGGCGATGCGATCGGGGTCGTGTGCCAAGGCGGCGGGCAGGACCTTAATCGCCACGTCGCGTTTCAGCCGCGAATCGCGCGCCCGGTAAACCTCGCCCATGCCGCCCCGGCCCAGCAGCTCCACAATCTCGAAGTTGCCCAGCTTCGCGCCTGCGTTCAGTGCCTTGATCGCCGAAAGCGGAGCACTCTCCAGGAAAGAATCGGCTTGCTGATCGAGCAGCGCCTGCACCTCTGCGCGAAGCTGTGCATCCTCCGAACAGGCTTGCTTCAGAAACACCGCGCGCTTCTCCGGCGGCTGCTCCAAGGCAGCCTGGCAGAGTGCTTCGATCCTCCTCCAGCGCTCAGCCTCCATCGCCGCCCTTAGGACCGATCTCGGACTTCAGCCACATCTTGGCCATGCGCCAGTCGTTCTTCACCGTGGTTGGATGCACACCGAGCGCTTCCGCCGTCTCTTCCACGCTCATCCCCCCGAAGTAACGCATCTCCACCACCTGCGCCTTGCGCGGATCGAAAACCGCCAGTTCCTTGAGTGCGTCATCCAGCGCCACCAGGGCCGTCGATTTCGAGGGCGAGAAGATCAGGCCCTCGTCCAGCGGGAGCAGGTGCGCTCCTCCGCCTCGTTTCCCCCGGCACAGCCCGCGGGCATGGTCCACCAGGATGTGGCGCATCAGTTGCGCCGCCACCGCCAGGAACTGGGCCCGGTTTTGCCAGTTCACATGGGCCTGATCCACCAGCTTCAGGTACGCCTCGTTCACCAGAGCGGTGGTCTGTAGGGTGTGGCCCTCGCGCTCCATCCGCATGTAATGGCGGGCGATACGCCGCAGTTCCCCTTCCACCTGCGGCAATAGCTGGTTCAGGCACTCCTGGTCTCCCGCCCTCCACCGCAGCAGTAATTCCGTAACTGGCTCGGATCCGGTCTGCCCCAAAAGTTTTTTCTCCGGTGACTGTCCCTGTCCAGAAATTATATCGCCTCTGGAGGGTGCCACAGCGGGATTTGAAGTCAATCGCAGGGCCCGCTGAGAGGAGGGGATATGAAACGCAACCTTTTGATCTCGGCACTATGTTCCACCGTCGCGGCATTCGCCGGCGAACACATGACCGTAGCGGTTTGCAATGTGGGCGAATTGCCGGCGCAGGTGATCGAGCGTGCCGAGGCCGAGGCCGCGTACGTATTCCAGTCCATGGGTGTCGAGATCCGCTGGACCGGTTGCGGCGCGGAAGTGGACGCGGCAGATGCGCGGGTACGTCCGGATTTCATCGTGCGAGTGCGCATCGGCGGGCATCTTCCCAAGGCGGGCGACACTTCCCTTGAAGCCATGGGCCGGGCGTTCATGAATGTTGACGGCACCGGGCAACACGGCCGACGTTTACTTCGGCGCAATCCGCGAACTGACCTTCTGTGTCCCATCGCGGGAGCCGATCAGGTAATGGGCTACACCATGGCGCACAAGTTGGGGCACCTGTTGATCGGCCACCTGAAGTTCAATGCAGCGGAGCAAGCCGCCATCCTGCGCCACCTGCAGTCGAGGTAGGACACGCATCCGGGCCTGTCCGCCTGAACCGCACGCCTCAGGGCGCTTCCCAATCGAGGGCGTAGATCTCGTCGGTTCCGGCGTCGCGCGCTGTGATCAAAGAGTTGTCCGGTGCGGCCGCGAACCATTCCGCGTCTGCCCGGCCTTTACTCAGGCTCCTCGTCACACGTTCTACTTCTCTGTCACGCATCCGTACCCGGCTGATCCACAGATTGGAATCGGATGCAAAGAAGAGAAAGAAGAGAAATTTTCCGTCCCAGGACCAGCTTGGCCAGCCACTCTCCTGTTCGAACAGCACAGTCTGCTTCCGCGTGCGGAGATCATACATCATGAGCTTGTCGGCTCCGCCCGCAGAAAGGCCGGCAATAAGGCGCCCGTCAGGCGACCAGCGAGGAGACCACATCCGTTCGGATCCTGGCAGAGCCGAGACATGCCTAGTTCTCAGATCCACAACATGGACGACGGCGGCGTCGATGCCATAGTGGGCGCCGAAAGCAAGCGAGGCCCCGTCTGGCGACCAGGACGGGTCAATGTCACCGTTCTTTCCGCTCTCTCCGTCAGTCACGCGCCGAACCGCGCCGCCGTCAAAGGGCGCTACGTAGATCCGAGTGGGATTGCCCGCTGCGAAGGCAATTTGCTTCCCGTCGGGAGACCAGTGAGGCGAGCCGACGAAAGGAAGGGAGGTAATCTGGAGACGCTGGCTGCCGTCCGCGGCGGCTCTAAAGAGCGACCCGTCCGGGATGGAGACGTAAGCCACCCATTTTCCGTCCTTCGAAAATTCGAGATCGGTCCCGGACAGCCCGGCGAGTGTGGAAACTAACTGGCGCGACTGCGGATCATAACGGAGAAATTCGTTGCGGGGCTGATAGCCCGCGATGAACAAGCGCTTTCCATCCAGGCTGGGCAGGGGCCAGTACATAGCCATCGGGCCCGTGGTCAATTGAACGGGCTCGGGGCTGGTCCGCTGGAAGAAGCCCGTTTTCTCACGCAGCGCCCAGATATTCGATCGGGACTGGAAGACGTAGTACTTCCCATTCGCAGTCCAGTTGCCACAACAGTTATACCAGGACGGATCCCAGCCGGGCAGCAGGCGCCGCGCGCGACCGTCGTCGACGGAAACCTCCCACAAGGATGCCGCCGTATCCTGGGTCGTAGAACCTGCATTGGAAACGGAGAGACGCACGAAGCGGCCGTCGGGCGACCAGCGAACGAAAAAAGGATGGCCCGCAAATGTGGCCAGCTTGCGGACCTCTGTCCCGTCGCTGCGCGCCAGGTGCAACTCCACATCCTGGGTGTAAACCAGTTGTTGACCGTCCGGGGACCAGGCGGCTGCGCTTTCGTGCAGGAGGTACAAGCGGAGCCCGGCGCCCATACGCCGCGGGGTGGGAGCTCCAGTGCCGTTTTCCAAACCAAACTGTGTAGTCAGGAGAAGACTGCCCAGGCGCCGCGGGGAGCCGCCCAGCAGCGGTGCCAGCCAAAGCTCGTATCTGAAACGTTCCGCCTCCCAATCGTGATAACGGTACATCAGGAATTCCGACCGGTCCGGGGAAATATCCGCCAGCAAGGCGTTCTGCATCGGTAAGGCGAGAGGGACGGATTCTCCGCCTTTCACCGATACCTGACGCGGCTGGCCGGACGCGAGGTTGAAGAGCAGCCGCGTGCCGTCGGTGAGCATGGGCGCGCCGTTTCCCGGCCGTCGTTGGTGATCTGGACCGTGCCGGTGATTCGCGGCGGGGGCAGCGGACGGCTGAGCCAGACGTAGGCTGATCGCCAGGGCCGCGATGAACGCGGCCGCCAGCGCGCCCATTTCAGCCCGGTCCGGCGTTGGGGCGCTGCCACCGGCGGCAAAGATGGCGCGATGACTGAAGGGCGAATGCAAGGTCGGCGGCGGACTGGAATCTGCGGGCCGGTTCCTTAGCCAGGCAGCTTTGCACGATGCGCGCGAGCGCCGGCGGCACCGAGGCTGGCAAGTCCGGCGGATCGTCCTTTAAGATGGCGTTCATCACTTCGACCGAGGAACCGCCGGCAAAGGCCCGCTTGCCGCAGAGCATTTCGTAGAGCACTACACCGAAGCTGAACAGGTCCGCGCGGTGGTCGGCGGGCTCGCCCCGCACCTGCTCCGGCGACATGTATCCGGAAGTGCCCAGCACCACGCCTTCATCCGTCAGATCGGCAGTGGCCGAATCCGGCGCCGTGCGCCGCTGCTTGGCCAGCCCGAAATCCAGGATCTTCACCTGGCCGCCGCGGGCGACCATGATGTTGTCCGGCTTCAGATCGCGGTGCACGAGATCGGCCGCATGCGCCGCCGCGAGGCCAGCGGCCACCTGCACTGCGATCTCGATGGCTTTCGGAGCGGGGAGCGGGCGGCGCTCGATCACGCGCCGCAAGGTGTCCCCGCTCACTAGTTCGGTGGCGATCCAGTAGGTGTCATTGTCGCGGCCGACGTCGTAAACAGCGACGATATTCGGGTGGTTGAGCGCGCTGGCCGCACGGGCTTCGCGCTCGAAGCGGGCGATGCGATCCGGGTCGCGGGCCAAGCCGGCGGGCAGCACCTTGATGGCCACGTCGCGCTTCAAGCGTGCGTCGCGGGCGCGCCAAACCTCGCCCATGCCGCCGCGGCCGAGCAGTTCCACAATCTCGAAGTTTCCCAGCTTCGCGCCGGCGCTCAGCGCTTTGATCGCAGACACCGGAGCGCTTTCGAGAAACGAATCGGCCTGTTGATCGAGCAGCGCCTGCACTTCGACGCGAAGTGCGGCATCGCCCGCGCACGCCTGCGCCAGGAACGCGGCGCGCTTCTCCGGCGGTTGGGCCAGCGCGGCTTGATACAGGGCCTCGATCTGTTTCCAGCGCTCAGCCTGCATCACGGCAATTCCCAATCCAGGGCGTAGATCGCCTCGACAGAGGCGTCGCGCGCTATCATCAGAGAATCATTCGAGGTAGCCGCTAGCCAGCCCTGACCGACGCGCGGAATGCCATTATAGGTTGCCAGACGTTCCACCTTCCGGTCCCCTACGCGCAGACGGAAAAACCAACCATCGGACGTAAGAAACAGGTATTGGCCATCCGGGGACCAGCTTGGATAGTCGGCCGAATGATTGAAGAGTGTGGTCTGCACCCGCGTCCCGATATCGTACAGCACCAGCACTTGTTCGTGGTTAAGACCCGCGATGGATCGCCCATCCGGCGACCATCGGGGGTGCCACATGCCCTCCGACCCCGGCAGGGGCGACACACGATTCGTTCCCGGGTCCGCGACGTGCATGGCCCCCTTTTCAAAATATCCTGCGAATACCAGCGAAGCCCCGTCGGGCGACCAGGATGGATCACAGTCACCGGGCGGTCCGCCCTCGCCGTTAGTCACTTGCCGGAGCGTGCCCCCACCGGATGGCACGACGTAAATCCGCCATGGCTTGCCAGCGGGCCTTCCCATAAACGCAATCCGTGTGCCGTCAGGCGACCAATGAGGCATAGCGACCTGGAACGGAGGCGAAGTCAGTTGGACTTTTTCAGGGCCGTCCACCGCGCTTCTCAAGAGTACTCCTCCGGGATAGGAGACATATACGATCGATTTTCGATCCTTGGAGAATTCGAGTTCAGTTCCCGATATCCCGGTGAGCTCCGGAACGTACTGCTTCGACTTCAGGTCATAACGGAGAAATTCGGCATGCCCCTGATAGCTGGAAACGAACAGGCGTTTACCGTCCAGGCTGGGAAGAGGCCAATAAGGGGACAGGGAACCGGTGGTGGTCAACTGCACCGGCTGGCGGCCGGCCCGCTGGAGGAAGCCGGCTTTCTCGCGCATCGCCCAAAGGTTTCCTCTCGACTGGAAGACGAAGTATCTGCCGTCCGGAGTCCAGGCGCCGCAACACGTGTACCACGACGGGTCCCAGCCGGGGAGCAGGGGTCGCATCCGGCCGTCGTCAACCGATACTTCCCAGAGGGTGGAGGCCGTATCGTTAGTTCCCGAGCCCGACACGGAGAAGCGCAGTTTGCGGCCATCAGGCGACCAGCGAACGAAAAAGGGGGTTCCGGCGACGCTGGCCAGCTTGCGTAGTTCGGTCCCATCGCTGGCCGCCAGATGCAACTCGTTCTCTCGGGCGTAAACCAGTCGTTGCCCGTCTGGGGACCATGTAGCCGCACTCTGGTGCAATATCGGTACGCCCAGGCGCCTCGGTACTGGTTGCCCGAATCCAGTTGCAAGATCGCCGCTTTGGGCGATAAGATTGCCCAGGCGTCGCGGGGACCCTCCGAGCAACGGGGCCGCCCAAAGCTCAGCGGACCAAACCTGCCGCCCGTCGTCCCGGAACGTCGGCGTGCCAGGCACTTTGCGCGACAGCAGGAACTCCGTCCGGTCCGGCGAGATGTCCTCGACCCAGGAGAAGCCGTTCAGGGGAACGGATAAAGGCACCGGTTCGCCGCCCTTCAGCAAGATCTCAGAGGACCCTGTGCCGCCCTGGAAATCAAATGACGCCAGGTTGAAGAATAGGCGGGCGCCGTCGGTGAGCATGGGCGGGCCGCTTGCCCGGCCGGTGCTTGTGAGTTGGACAATGCCGGTGATTCGCGGCGGGGGCAGCGGACGGCTGACCCAGGCATACGCCGATCCCAAGGCCGCGACGGACGCCGCCAATGCGGCCCATTTCAGGCTGAGCCGGTGTGGGGGCGCTGGCACCCGCGGCAAGGACGGCGATGATGGCTGCAGCGCGAATGCAAGGTCGGCGGCGGACTGGAATCGGCGAGCCGGCTCTTTCTCCAGGCAACGGCGCACGATACGATTGAGCGCGGGCGGAACCGAGGCCGGCAACTCGGGCGGATCGTCTTTGAGGATGGCGTTCATTACCTCGACTGACGAGTCGCCGGCAAAGGCCCGCTTGCCGGTCAGCATCTCATAAAGTATGACGCCGAAGCTGAACAGGTCCGCGCGATGGTCGACAGCCTCGCCGCGCACCTGTTCCGGCGCCATATACCCGGCCGTGCCCAGCACCGTGCCTTCATCCGTTAAATAGGAAGTGGTCGAATCCTGCGCCGGGTACCGCTGCTTGGCCAGCCCGAAATCCAGAATCTTCACCTGGCCGCCGCGCGTGACCATGATGTTGTCCGGCTTCAGATCGCGATGCACCAAACCGGCCGCGTGCGCCGCCGCGAGGCCGGCGGCCACCTGCACCGCAATCTCGATTGTCCTAGGCGCGGGAAGCGGACCAGCCTCAATCACGCGCCGCAGCGTGTCCCCGCGCACCAACTCGGAAGCGATCCAGTAGATACCGTTGTCGCAGCCGATGTCGTGAACGGCGACGATGTTGGGGTGGTTGAGCGCGCTGGCCGCGCGGGCTTCGCGCTCGAAGCGGGCGATACGATCCGGGTCGTGCGCCAAGGCGGCGGGCAGGACCTTGATCGCCACGTCGCGCTTCAGCCGCGAATCACGCGCCCGGTAAACCTCGCCCATGCCGCCCCGGCCCAGCAGCTCCACAATCTCGAAGTTGCCCAGCTTCGCGCCTGCGTTCAGTGCCTTGATCGCCGAAAGCGGAGCACTTTCCAGGAAAGAATCGGCTGGCTGATCGAGTAGAGCCTGGACCTCTGCGCGAAGCTGTGCATCGTCCGGGCAGGCCTGCGTCAGAAACACCGCGCGCTTCTCCGGAGGCTGCTCCAAGGCAGCCTGGCAGAGTGCTTCGATCCTCCTCCAGCGCTCAGCTTCCATCGGCGCCCTTAGGACTGATCTCGGACTTCAGCCACATCTTGGCCATGCGCCAGTCGTTCTTCACCGTGGTTGGATGCACAGCGAGCGCTTCCGCCGTCTCTTCCACGCTCATCCCCCCGAAGTAACGCATCTCCACCACCTGCGCCTTGCGCGGATCGAAAACCGCCAGTTCCTTGAGTGCGTCATCCAGCGCCACCAGGGCCATCGATTTCGCGGGCGAGAAGACCAGGCCCTCGTCAAGCGGCAGTACTCGCGCTCCGCCGCCCCGCTTCCCGCGCGCGCGTGATCCACCAGGATATGCCGCATCATATGGGCCGCCACGCTCAGAAATTGAGCCCGGCTTTGCCAGTCCACCTTTGCCTGATCCACCAGCTTCAGGTACGCCTCGTTCACCAGAGCGGTGGTCTGCAGGGTGTGGCCCTCGCGCTCCATCCGCATGTAATGCCGGGCGATGCGCCGCAGTTCCCCTTCCACCTGCGGCAATAGCCGGTTCAGGCACTCCTGGTCTCCCGCCCTCCAGCGCAGCAGTAGTTCGGTAACTGGCTCGGCTCCGGTCTGCCCCAAAAGTTTTTTCCTGGCGACTGTCCCTGTTCAGAAATTATATCGCCTCTGGAGGGTGCCACAGCGGGATTTGAAGTCAATCGCAGGGCCCGCTGAGAGGAGGGGAAATGAAGAGCCGATTATTGATCTCCGGATTGTTCTCTGTCGTTGCGGCATTCGCCGGCGAACACATGACCGTAGCGGTTTGCAATGTTGGCGAACTGCCGGTCCTGGTGGTGGAGCATGCCGAGGCCGAGGCCGCCTACGTATTCCAGTCCATGGGCGTCGAGATCCGCTGGACGAACTGCGGCGCGGAAGTGAACGCGGTGGACGCCCGGATGCGTCCGGACTTCATCGTGCGGGTGCGCATGGGTGGACATCTCCTCAAGGCGGGCGACACTTCTCTCGAAGCCATGGGCCGTGCGTTTATGAACGTCGATGGCACGGGCAATATGGCGGACGTTTACTTCGGCGCCATCCGCGAACTGACGCTTCTTGATCCCATCACCAGTGCCGATCAGTTGATGGGCTACACCATGGCGCACGAGCTAGGCCACCTGTTGATCGGCGCCGGTCACCGGCCTAATGGCCTGATGCGTGCGGCTTTAAACAAAAAGGAATTGGAAGCGCTCAATCGGCGCCACCTGAAGTTCAATGAAGCAGAGCAAGCCGCCATCCTGCGCCACCTGCAGTCGCGGTAGGACAGGCCTCCGGGCCTGTCCGCCTGAACCCCACGCCTCAGGGCGCTTCCCAATCGAGGGCGTAGATCTCGTCGGTTCCGGCGTCGCGCGCGATGATCAAGAGTTGTTGACGGCGGCGAAGCATTCTGTCGCTTCTCCGGTGATCAGAGTGCGCGCATTGCTTGGGCGCGCGATGGCTCATGAAATTGGACATGTGCTGCGGCGAATTTCAGTTCGCCGTCACTCCGGCATTGACACTACCGGCCGCGTCGTGAGATACTTCCATCGATAGACGATGGGAAAGCCCGAAGCGCCCGAGCTATTGCCTGGCACCCTCGATCTCCTGATTCTGCGCACTCTGCTGGCCGGTCCCATGCACGGCTACGGCATCGCGCAAAGGCTCCGCCAGGTTTCGGGCGATGTGCTGCAGGTGGGCGAAAGCTCGCTTTACCCCGCGCTGCAGCGTCTGCTGCTGAATGCCTGGGTGAAAGCGGAATGGGGCGCTTCCGAAAATAACCGGCGCGCGCGCTACTACACCTTGACCGCCACCGGCCGCAAGCAGCTCGCCGCGGAGCGCGCCGAATTCGCCCGTGTCATCGGTGCCATTGAAAAGGTTCTCAACATGGCATGAGCCTGCACCTCCAGACCTGGTTGCCGCGCGCCTGGCGCAGAATAGTCTATCACCGCCGGCGCACATCATTAGAGCGCGATCTCGCCGAGGAACTGAATTTTCATTTTGAGTTGAAACAACAAGCCGCCGGCGAGCTCAGTCATATCCAAATGGGCAACATGACGCTGGCCGCCGAGGAGTGCCGCGATATGTGGAGTTTTCTGAGACTCGAAAGGCTGTGGCAGGACATCCGCTACGCCGCGCGTATGTTCCGCCGCACCCCTGGTTTTACGGCGATTGCGGTGCTCTCGCTGGCCGTGGGTATCGGTGGGAATGCCGCCATGTTCACCCTGGTGAACACGCTGCTGGTGCGCCCGCTGCCGTACCGCGCGCCGGACCGGCTGGTGCGCGTCACGGGTATCTTTCCGCGCGCCGCCGTGCCCTTTTTTGAGCAACAGACCCGCACCATGGAGATTGCCGCCGTCAGCCCTGCGGCCGAATACAACCTCACCGGCGCGGGCGAAGCCATCCGCATCGCCGGCAGCGCGATTTCGGCCAACGCGTTTTCCATCCTGGGCGCCGCCGTGGCCCGCGGACGCAGCTTCACATCCGGAGAAGATTCCCCAGGCCGCGATGCCGTCGTCATTCTGAGCAATTCCTTATGGCGGACGAAATTCGACGGCGATCCCGACATCGTGGGCCGCGTGATTGCGCTAAACGGCTTTAATCGGCAGATTATCGGCATCATGCCGCCGGCATTCAGCTATCCGGCCGCGCAGGTGCAGGCATGGATCCCGTTGCGCCTCGATTCCTCGAATTTTCTCGAATTCTGGGGCGGCGCGTTTGTGCCCTTGGTGGCCCGTCTGCGCCCCGGATTCACGCCGGCCGACGCGCAGCGCGAGATCCAGCCGCTGGTCGATCGATTCCGCCAGACGTTCCCCTATCCCATGGCCCGCGATTGGAACCGCGATTCCACGGCCATCCCGCTGCAGCGCGATCTCACCGGCGATATCCGCGGCAAGCTGATCATCCTGCTGTGTGCGGTCGGACTGGTGCTGTTGATCGCCTGCGCCAATGTGGCGAGCTTGCTGCTCTCGCGGGCGACTACCCGCCGCAAGGAGATTGCGCTGCGCGTCGCGCTGGGGGCGCAACGGATGCGCATCATTCGCCAACTGCTCACCGAAAGCGTGCTGCTGGCGCTGGTGGGGGCCGGCTTGGGAATTCTCATCGGCACCGGCGCACTTTCCGTATTCAAGGCTCTGTTACCGTCCTCCACGCCGGGCTTGGCGCAGGCCGCCATCGACTGGCCGATTGCCGCTGCTGTAGCGGGTCTGGCGCTAATCACCGGCTTGGCCTTCGGGATCGCGCCCGCGCTGAGCGCTTCCCAGGTCGATCTGGCGCAATCCATTCGCACCGGCAGCCAGCGCTCCACCGCTCGATTCTGGACGCGCCTGCGCGGCAGTCTCATCGGCGTGGAGGTCGCGCTCACGGTAGTGTTGGTAGTGAGCGCTGGCCTCCTGATCAAGAGCCTGTACACGCTCTCTGACGTGCGGCCCGGCTTCTCGGCCGATCGGATCCTGACTGTATGCATCAGCCCGAATGCCTCTTCTTGCCTGCAGCGGCCCGCGTGTATCGCGCTCTACGACCGACTGCTGGAGGGCGCGCAAGGCGTTGCGGGTGTGGCCGATGCTGCCGTCTCGAGCGGCGTACCCCTGGATGCCGAGCAGCCCGATCTGGCCGTCGATGTGGAAGGCCATCCTAAGTCTGTGGATTATCCCGCCCCCATGCTGTGGTCGGGCGCCGTCAGCCCCGGCTACATTCGTATGATGCGCATTCCGCTGCTGCGCGGGCGCGATCTCTCCCCGGCGGATGGCGCCAGGTCCGCCGCCGTTATTTTGATTTCCGCGTCCACGGCCCAGCGTTTCTGGCCCGGCCAGAATCCCATTGGCAAGCACATCAAGGCGGCCGACGAACAGCAATGGCGCGCCGTCGTCGGCGTGGTGGGCGATGTGCGCCAATACAGCCTCAGCAAAGCCATGCCGGACTGGATCGCCGGCGCCGTCTACATGCCTTACGCGCAGGCCGTGCGCCAGGATGGGCAAATCCCGGCAGCCATGACGCTGCTGGTGAAGACCCGGGGCAGCCAGGAGGGGACCGCGCGTGAGATGCGAACCCTGGCGCAGGATCAGGATCCGAGCGTGCCCGTCGGCCAGGTGCAGCCGTTGGATGAAGTGGTGGCCGGTTCGATCGCCAATTTTCGCGCCACCATCCGCGTGTTCATCAGTTTTGCCGCGGCTGCCATTCTGCTGGCCGCCATCGGCATTTATGGCCTGGTCTCTTATTGGGTATCCCAGCGAACTTATGAGATCGGTTTGCGCGTAGCCATCGGTGCCACACGCCGCCGCATCGTGTCCATGATCCTGGCACAAGGGCTGCGCGTGGCCCTGTATGGCGTCGCGGCGGGCGTTCTGGCGGCGGTCATCGCCACGCGCTATCTGGCCAGCCTGCTTTACGGAGTGGGTGCTACCGATCCGATGACGTTCGCCGCCGTCACGGTTCTGGTGCTGGCGGTTGCCATGGCCGCGGCCATGTTCCCGGCGTGGCGCGCATCGCGCATCGACCCCATCAACTGCCTGCGCAGCGAATGAATCACTCTACGCCCCAACGCCCGCAGTCACAACTTTTCGCTTAGCCGATATTTCATTTATCTGCAATAGGTTGGCGGAGTCCAGCGCAAGTTCTGGTCAAAGCCCTCAAGTCCGCCTTGCTAGTATAGAACCGGCATGAAGAAAGCGGAAATCGCCAAACGCCTGGCCCGGCAGTCGGGAGTCTCCAATGCCGAGGCCGCCGATCAGTTGGATCGCGTCATCCACCAGATCCTCTCCAAGCTGCGCAAAGGCCAGCAGGCGCCGCTCCCCGGATTGGGCCTGTTCACCCCAGGTCCCAAAGGTTCCTATCAGTTCAAGAAGGAGAAGCCTGCACGCCATGAGCGAAAATAGCCATTCGAGCGGGCAAGTGGCCCGCCTGGTCCGGCAATGCCTGGCCGAGGGCGCCATCGTGGAGATCGATGGATTGGGCAGCTTCATCCCCGACGCGGAGCGCGGCTTCCGCTTCCAGGCGCGCAACCGGCCCAAGGTGTTCGTGGCGTATGTCCAGGAAGACGCCCCCGCCGCCGAGCGGCTCTTCGAGGATCTGGAAGCTGCCGGCTTCGATCCATGGCTGGATCGCCGCAAGCTGCTGCCCGGCCAGAACTGGCCTCGTTCCATAGAGGAGGCCATAGACACCTCAGACTTCTTCCTGGCCTGTTTCTCGCACCGGTCGGTGAAGAAAAAGGGTGGCTTTCAGGCCGAAATTCGCTACGCCCTGGACTGCACGCAGCGCATCCCGCTAGACCAGATTTTCCTGATTCCAGCGCGCCTGGATCCATGCCCCGTGCCTTTGCGCATCCAGCGTGAGACCCAGTACATCGATTTGTTCCCCGATTGGGATCGCGGTTTCCGCCGCATGGTGAATGCCATGCGCCGCCAATCCATGAACCACACGCCTGTGTAAAGCTGGACCGATGCAGCGCACACCGGAAATACCGGAAGGGTTCAACGCCGGTGCTGTCCGCAAGAGCCGCCGCACTAACGACCAGCGTGCCGATGTGAACTCCCCTGGTGTGGGTGTCATGGCCGGCCTCGTCACAACATTTCAGGCGGCGGCCCGCTCATCACCTGCCGAACCTCGATGGGCATGTTCAATGGTGCTCCACCCGGTCCCGGCGCCGCTGATGCTTTCGCGGCAATTGCGTAGGCTCGCTCGGAGTTTTCCACATCGACAATCCAATAGCCGGCAAGAAATTCCTTGCCCTCCGGAAATACGCCGTCAGTGATTGGGATCCCATCCTTGCCGGCCCGCACGAGCTTCGCTTGGTCCGGAAAGGCCAACCCTTCGGCCGATAATAACTCGCCGGATTCACGGAGCTCTTTGTTGAACCTCCTCATAAACCCAACGTGCGCCTGTAAATCGTTTTTGGGCCAGTCAGGAACGCCTGCTCCGGCCCTCATGGTGTTCATCATCAAAATGTATTTCATGTCTTTTCAGTCCTTTCATTGTCGCGCCAGTTTTCTGCGCGTTCAGAGGACAGTCGGAGCACACGTCGTATCCTCGACAACCGGACAAACAGGTTTTGAAACAAAAACTGGTCTGCAACATGCTTGGATCGGTATACTGTCGATGACCGGGGTGTCGGGCGGACCGTTCACGGAGCGCTGGCCTGGTCACAGCGGAAGACTAGATTGCCCTTATGGAACTAACTGGAACACAATCCCGCAACCCGTCCCGCCGAATCCTAACCTGCAGCCGTCATTACCGCCAATCTGTACCGTGCCATACAATACTCCGCCGGGTCTGAGGGTCATTGGGCCCTCCGGATTCCATCCGTCCATACCGCCGGCCAAACTGTGAAGAGTTACTTGCGTGTAAGTTGGCGCGATAAGTTCGTATACCGTTCCATCACCGTACTGTCCGCCGGCGGCAGTAGTGCCGTATACATTGCCGGTGCTGTCTACGACTGCGCCTCCGGTAGGAGCGTAGCCATTGGGCGGTATATCCGAAAAGGAACCGATCACTGAGAAGACGCTGTTGAGAAAATTGTAGGTTTCCACATAAGTCACTCCGTAAACCGCGCCTTCGCTGTCGATCGTAACGCCAGAAATCGGATTCTCATCCCTATTACTGAAGCGATAGGCTACGGCTTCGCTCCACTCGCCGGGTGGCGTCGCCGGAGGCGTCAGCTCGAAGATCGCGCCGAAGCAGTTCCCGCCTTCGTAGCGCTGGCAGAATCCGCCATTTACCGTGGCGCCCCACAACTTCCCGTGCGCATCGAACGTAACGCCAATCGGATTGGCCCCATCGCCAAATTTGTCGCCGCTGGGAACGCCCGTCAAGTCGTACAAATCGGTGGTCGTCCAGGAATCGGCTGACGTCTTGGGCTTTGTCAATTTGCAGATATATCCGTTGGGACGGTCGTCGGTGGAAAACGCTCCATAGAGATTTCCTTCGTGATCCGCTGCAGTGATGCCGCACTTGTAATCCACCGACGGAAAATCGAATAGATCTTTCTTGGTCCAGGAACCGCCCGCCGACGCGGGTGGGTCGAG
This sequence comes from Bryobacterales bacterium, assembly GCA_963818855.1. GTDB lineage: Bacteria > Acidobacteriota > Terriglobia > Bryobacterales > Bryobacteraceae > Bog-159. Next base: position 482,726 of record CAWFUH010000007.1, read on the forward strand.
CCTGAATAGATATCCGCATCCGCCGGTGCACGCACCGATGCCTCCGGCGCCGGCCACGCCCCAAAAATGCCCGCCCGACGCGATGAGTCCGCCGGGGTAACCGCCGTCCGTGCCGCCGCGGAACCGCTAGATCGCGTTCTCCGTCCATTGGCTGCGCGGACTGGATGGAACCAATTGGAAGATCATGCCGCAGCCCGCATATGGCTTGTTGTAGCAGGGCCCGCCGCCGCCGTTCGTGGTTGTGCCGTACAGATTGCCGGCGCTGTCGAGAACCAAAGCTGAGTTTTCCGGATAGTATCCGTCCTTCCCCGCCTGGCCTTGAAAGGTGTGGATCACGGTTTCGGTTTGGCTGAAGGCCAACGCGCCCCTCGCGAGCAATACAGCGGATGCCAGAAATGAGTACCGCCAGGCCTTTGCGATTGGCAGCGTTGCAAAGTCCATTGGAGATGCCTCCTGGCTTGTAGCTTAGCAACGTGGATTGGCGGCGGCGATGTAGGATGTGTAAACAGACGCGAACGAAATCCCGCAGTCTTTCCAGTCCGGCCCGCGATCCGGGAGCGATCCCGCTCAGAGCACCAACTCTTCTTCGGAGAAGCGGATGCGCGTAAATCGATCGGGCCGGTGCGTGTCGTAAACTCCGTGCGCGTTCCAGACCCATGCGGGGTGCGGCGAGACTTCCTGGCCTCCGGCGCGCAGCGCCTCGAACCGCCCGAAGAATATTCGCCACTCGTCGCCGTCCTTCGGCGGCAGAGACCGTCCGTTCGCCAGCCACTTCATCCCGGACCAGGGAAAAGCGATCTCCACCGTCCAACCTTTGTCCACCACCGAGTCGTCGTTAATGACACCGTCGACGTGCGTGGCCCACCGCAGCCCCGGCATGTCGTAATCGAGAAATGCCCACCGCGTCCCCCGTGGATTTGTGCCGCGCCAAAACGATTCCGGCTGCCGGTCGTAGTCGCCTCCGAAAGTCAGCGCATCGCGCCGCAGCACATCCCATTCCGCCGGGTCGAACCGCGCGAATGCGTCCTTCCAGATGAAGAAGACCTCGTAGATGGTTCCGAGCGCGTTGATCTCGAACTCGTAGTAGCAATCGCCGCCGTCGATGAACACCTCGACATCGCTCTCCTGGAAAATAAGCGAGTCGCGCTCGGTCAACCTGGCGCGCACGAACGGCTCTTCGATCCAAAAGCCGGCATAGAGATACTCGTCGTCCCACAGCGCTGCCGCCTGCGTGCCGAAGAACGCGGACTCTCCCGTGACCATGTCCACGAATCGGGGAGACCGCTCGGCCTTCTGCCACGCCGGCGAGTCCAGCCGTCCATTCAACGCCGGGGGCCGCGTAGTCCGGCGGCATACATAATTCTTGATAGGGCTCTCGGGTGTCATGCCGGCCAGACGCGCCGCATTACGCCAACATCTCTTGAATCACGTTGCCGCCAAAATCGGTGAGTTTCTCGTTTCTGCCGTTGTGCAGGAACCAGAGGCGGTTCTGGTCGAGGCCCAGCAACTGCAAAATCGTGGCGTGGAAGTCGCGCATGTGATAGCGCTGTCCCACCCCGCGCAAGCCCATCTCGTCGGTCTCACCGATCGAAGTGCCCGGCTTCACGCCGCCGCCGGCGAACCACATGGTGAAGCCGTGCGGATTGTGATCGCGTCCGTTGCCGCCTTGCGACATCGGCAGCCGCCCGAACTCGGCTCCCCAGATCACCAGAGTGTTTTCCAGCAACCCGCGCTGCTTCAGGTCCGCGAGCAGACCGGCAACCGGCAGGTCCGTCATGCCGCACATCTTTTCGTGGTTCTCCACCAGGTTGCTGTGCGCGTCCCACTGCATCGAGACTGGTCCGCCGCCGGAATAGATCTGCACAAAGCGCACTCCCCGCTCCACTAGCCGCCGGGCCAGCAGGCAGCGGGTTCCGAACTCCGCGGTGCGCGTCTGATCGAGGCCGTATAGCTTGCGCGTCGCCTCGGTTTCCTTGGAGATGTCTACCGCTTCCGGCGCGTGGCTCTGCATGCGGAACGCCAGCTCATAAGAGCTGATGCGGGCAGCCATCTCCGTGTCGGTATCCAGCGTGTCCATCTCGTTCATGCTCTGCAGGAAGTCCAGCGTGCGCCGCTGCCTCTCGGGCGTGACGCCCTCCGGCGGGCGGAGATTGATAATGGGATTCGGTCCGGGGCGGAACACCGTTCCCTGGTAGACGGCCGGCAGGAAGCCCGCTCCCCAGCACGGCGTGCCGCCTTCGGGCGTCCCCTCCGGCTGGGGCATCACCACGTACGCAGGCAGGTTCTCGCTTTCGCTACCCAGGCCATAGGTGATCCACGAGCCCATGCTCGGATATCCCATCAGGATGCGGCCGGTATTCACTTGATACATCGCCGGCGCATGCACGGTGCTTTCGGTATAAAACGACCGCACGAAGCACAAGTCGTCCACGCGCTGGGAAAGATGCGGGAACAGTGTGGAGACTTCCCGGCCGCACTGCCCGTATTTATTGAATTTCCAGGGACTCTTCAGCAGCGGCGTGTCGCCCTTGGTGAACTCGCTGACTATCGTGCCGTAACTCGCAGGCAATAACTGGCCATCGTATTTCTCCAGCGCCGGCTTGGGGTCGAACGTGTCGATATGGCTGGGCGCTCCCACCATAAACAGGAAGATGACCGACTTCGCCTTCGGCTGAAAGTGCGGAGGTTTCGCAGCCAGCGCATTCACCCGCTCGCGAGCCTGCGCTGGCGGATCCAGCAACGATGCTAGCGCGATGGCTCCGAAACCATGCGCGGCGCGCACCAAAACGTCCCGCCGGGTCACTGCCGGACGGAAGTGTGAATCGTCGCACTGCGGGCATTTATGGGACATAAACGAACTCGTTCCGGTTCAACAACGCCAGGCACATGTCAGCCAGGTTTCCGCCCTGCGCGAAAAATTTCGCCGCCAGGTTCCGCTCCGCCGGCGAAGGCGTCCGCGCCAAAGCCAGCTTCCACGCGGTTTTCACCTCGCACGCGCGGTTGTTTTTTCTGCACTCCTTTACCAGGCGTTCTGCAAACGCGCGGGACTGCTCCTGCATGAAGTCGCTGTTCAGCATCGAAAGTGCCTGTAGCGGATGCGTGCTCACCGGCCGCACCGGGCAGGACGTGATCGCATCCGGCTGGTCGAAGGCCGTCAACAGCGGCAGGCGCACGCTGCGTTTATCGTACAGATAAATGCTGCGCCGGTTCTGCACGCGCTTGTCGGGACTGACCGGCCACAATCCGTCCCGCTCGTGCTCCGTGAAGATCAGGTTATAGACTTCCGGCTCGATCGGCACCCGCACCGGCCGTCCGCCCAACTGCGGATTCAAGCTTCCAGTAACCGACAGAATCGTATCCCGCAACGTTTCGCCTTCCATGCGCTTCCGATTCATCCGCCAGTACAATCGATTGTCGGGATCGATCGCCTCGCGATCCTTGTCCGGCAGCGCGCTTTCCAGGTACACGTTCGAGGTGACAATCAGGCGGTCGATAGCTTTCACGCTCCAGCCCTGCGCGACGAATTGGGACGCCAGCCAGTCGAGCAGCGCCTGGTTCGACGGACGATCGCCCATCACGCCGAAATCGTTCGGCGTGCGCACAATGCCCGTCCCCATGCGAAACTGCCAGATGCGGTTCACCATCACCCGCGCCGTCAGCGGATTCCCGGCGGATGCCAGCCAGGTGGCCAGCGCCGCGCGCCTCCCCACGGAGGCCTTCGGAATCTCGTAGGAAGCCTTCAGCACGCGCGGCACGGATGGATCGACAGGGTCGAGACGATTCTTCGGATCGCCCATCCGCAGCACGTACGCCTGTGGCGCCGCGTCTTTGCCGTTCACGTAAACATAGGCCGTCGGCAGCGGATCGGGCTCGGTCGCCTCTACTGCATGCAGGCGCACGCGAAGTTGCGCGCGCTTCTCGCGATCCTCCGGCGTCATGGCGGCCACCACCACATCCCAGGTGGGTTCTATCTGATCGTTGGCATTTTCCGCCAGCACCTTTTGCCCTGCCGTGCGCTTGTCTTTCGGCGTCTTCCAGGCTTCTTGTAACTTGGGGTCGAGCTTCGCCAGTCGCTCAGCCATGACGCGATCTTCGTACGGCTTGGCGAGCTGCTCCAGGGCATCCTTAACCGGCTTTAAGCGTTCCTTGTAAGCTTTGTCTGCTGTTTCCCATGCCGCCTTTTCTTCCGGAGTGGCGATCTCCACTTCCTTGCCCGCGGCGCCGGCGAACACCGCTTGCATCCGGTAGTAGTCGGCCTGCAGGATCGGATCGAATTTGTGATTGTGACAGCGTGCACAATTCACCGTAAGCCCCAGGAACGTTTGCCCCACCGACGTGGCGATCTCGGTCAGCACTTCCTCCCGGCTCACTTCGGGATCGATATTTCCCGCGACCAGGTGCTCCTGTCCGGCGCGCAGGTAACCGGTGGCGATCAGCGCCTCTTTGCTGTCGGGAAAGACCTCGTCTCCGGCGATTTGCTCCTTGATGAAACGATCATAAGGTTTGTCGCGGTTGAACGAGTCGATGACGTAGTCGCGATAGCGCCAGGCGTGGGGCCGGTCGGCGTCCAGTTCGAAGCCGTTGGAATCGGCATATCGCACCACGTCCAGCCATTTCAGCGCCCACCGTTCGCCGTAGTGTGGGGACGCGAGCAAGCGGTCCACTACCTTCTCATAGGCGTTCGGAGATCGGTCTTCGACGAATGCGTCCACTTCGGCGGGCGTGGGCGGCAGGCCCAGCAGGTCGAACGTGACCCGCCGGATGAGCCGGATACGGTCGAGCGGCGGGGACGGGCTAAGCTTTTTGGCCGTCAGCGCAGCCAGAATAAATGCGTCGATGGGCGTCCGCACCCAGGTACTGGAGGCGGCCGGGACCGACGGCCGGACCACGCGCTGGAAGGCCCAATACTTCCCGCGCGAACCGATGAATTTCGCTTCCTTGTCAGTCGGGTCCGTTTCAGCCGCGAAAAGCGCAACGGCCGCCACGCTGAGCAGCACGATTTTGACAGATGCCTTCACAGTTGGAACTAGTATACTGCCCCTATGCGTTTGGGTCAAAGCTGGACGCGCCGCAACCTCTTGCGCAGCGGGGCTGCCGCGGGTATGGCCGCCTGCACATGGTCGTGGCCGTCGCGCGCCGGACCCGCCCCTGCTGTGTTTCCGGTGCGTTTCCGCAAGCCGAATCCTTACGAAGCTCTGCGCGCCCTGGTGGAACCGGGGCACGACGAATTCACGATCGAGAAAGAAGCTGCCGCCATCGCGGCTCGCTGGAGCCGGATCCTGGTCACGCGGGCGATCCCGTTGGCGGATGACTTTCGCGGCGCGACGCCCATGCCGGCGCGATACAAAGAGATTGCCAAGGGGACTTTCACAGCCGAGTACGACCGTACCGATCGCGCCTTTGAAAGAGGCCTGCAAAATTGGATAGCTAAGCTGGGCGACATCCGCAGCGCGCGCTTCTTCGTGCTCGGCGGCGGACACCTGCGGTACGAAGTTGCCGGCACCGAGGGCGGGCCGCTGAATTATCGCGTGGGCGTCTGGAAGCAAACCTGGCGCGGCGAATTCCTCTCCGAATTCGAGCCACTGGAGGAGACGCTGGTGACTTCTCCGCGGCCGCTCTTCCGCGATGTTACCGGCGGCGTGTTTGGACCGCTCGCGTCGTTCCAGAACCAATTGCGGCGCGGCGTGCCGTACTGGCGGGCGCGGCTGGACTCGGCCTGCGGCATCGACGTATACGGAAACAATGGAATCGCCGTGGGTGACATCGACGGGGACGGCCGGGACGAAGTCTACATCTGCCAGCCGGGTGGGCTTCCCAACCGGCTCTACAAGCTCGGCGTGGGCGGTCGCGCGGAAGACGTCACGGAGCGTTGGGGCGCGGCGGTCCTGGACGATTCGACGGCGGCCTTGTTTCTCGATCTGCGCAACGTGGGCCGCCAGGACCTCGTGGTGCTCACCACCTCGGGGCCGCTCCTTTTTCTGAATGACGGCGCTCCCTTGCGCTATCGGCCGGATGCGTTCCGGTTCGCCGCGCCGCCCCAGGGAACCTTCACCGGCATGTCTGCCGCCGATTACGATCGCGATGGGCGCATCGACCTCTACCTCTGTACATACGTCTACTTCCAGAGCGAGGATCAGTACCGCTATCCGGAGCCGTACCACGATGCGCAAAACGGCCCGCCCAATTTTCTCTTTCACAATCGGCTCACCGCCGATGGCAAAGGTTTTTTTGAAGACGTCACCGCGGCCGCCGGTCTGGACGAAAACAACAACCGTTACAGCTTCGCGCCAGCCTGGTGCGATTATAACGGCGACGGCTGGCCCGATCTTTACGTAGCCAACGACTTCGGGCGCAAAAATCTTTATAAGAATGACGGCGGTCGTTTTCGCGATGTGGCCGCGGCCGCCGGCGTGGAGGACATGGGGCCCGGAATGAGTGCGGCCTGGTTCGACTATGATGGCGATGGCCGGCCCGACCTTTACGTAAGCAATATGTGGACTGCCGCGGGCCAGCGGGTGGCCGCCGATGCCCACTTCGCGCCGGTGGCGAAGGACGGGCTTGCGGAAGCCTACCGCCGGCATACCAAGGGCAATTCGCTGTATCGCAATCGCGGCGATGGCACGTTTGAAGAGACCGAGGAGCGGGAGGGAGTCGGGATGGGCCGCTGGGCGTGGTCGGCCGACGGGTTCGATTTCGATAACGACGGCGCGCCGGAGATCTACGTCGCTTGCGGCATGCTGACCAGTAGCTCGCAAGCCGCGCCAGCCGCGCAGGCCGAGGACGCCGATGTAATGAGCTTCTTCTGGCGCCAGGTGGTGGCGCGAATCGCCGGCCGCGCAATCGGCGGCCCCCGCATATGAGAACGGCTGGAACGCGATCAATCAGTTTATTCGCGAGGATTACAGTTGGAACGGGCGCGAGCCGAATGTGCTCTATGCGCGTCGAGGAGGCCGGTATTACGATTATTCGGGCGTATCGGGCATGGATTTTGCCGCCGACAGCCGCGCCTTCGCGGTGACCGATTTCGATGGTGACGGCAATCTGGATGTGCTGCTGAAGAGCCGCCTGGGGCCGCAAGTGCGCGTGCTGCGAAACGAGTGGGGAACCGGCCGCCGCGCGATCGCCATCCGGCTTACGGGCGGGCCTTCGAATCGCGACGCGATCGGCGCTGCGGTGGAGGTGGAGTGGGCGGGCAAGCAAACCATCGCATTCGTGCAGGCCGGGTCGGGCTATATATCCCAACATACGAAGACGCTGCATTTCGGATTGGGCGACGCGATTAAGGCCGAGCGGATTGCAATCCGCTGGCCTTCGGGGACGCGGCAGGAGTTCCGGGACGTGGAGGCAGGCTTTCGGTACGACATCGCGGAGGGTGACAATCAACCGCGCCGGGAAGCGTTTGCGCGGCAGGGACCGTTCTCCACCGCGCCGCCGGTTTTGGCGGACAACCGTCCGGAATTTGAAGAGACCTGGCTGATTTTGCCGGTCCCGATTCCCGAGCCCCGGCGCGGCCCCGGTTTCCTCCTGCTCACGGCGGGCGGAGGCTTGGCACTTCCCGGTGGAATCCCCGGTGAAGTGCTGGACTTGAGCCGGGAATCGCCGGACGTGGCGGCGGGTTACGCTTTGTTCCGGCGATACTTGTTTGATTACCGGACCGATTTGCGCCTGCCTATGTTGATTCTCCTGGACGAACTCGGGCGCGCGCATAAGATTTATCCGAACATACCCAATGCACAGCGTTTGCGCGCGGATTTGGAGCGAATGCGCGATCCCGATCGCCTGCGGTGGGCGCTGCCTTTTCCCGGGCGGTATTACGCTCAGCCAAGGCGTAACTATTTTCGCCTGGGGTCCGCATTCTTCTGGGCGGGCTATCCGGAACAGGCGCTCGTCTATCTGAATGAGACGATTCGCGAACAGCCCGATAACGGCAAAGCACATCTGGCGGTAGGATTCATTCACATGGAAGCCGGTCGGGACGGCCCGGCTCGCCAAAACCTGGAGCGCGCGCTGCAACTTCTGCCCAAATCCCCGGATGCCTGGACCTATCTGGGCCGTTTGGAGATGGAGGCCAGGCACTACCGCGAGGCGCTGCGGGACTTCGAGCAGGCGCTGGCGCTCAATCCGAATTCGTCCTACGCCTTGATGAGCGCCGGCCAGGCGCATGCAGCCCTGGCGGATGATGTCGCGGCGGAGCCACTGTTCCGTCGTGCGCTGGCGAGCGACAGCCGGGACGCCGACGCGGCGAACCAGTTGGGGTTACTGCTGGTGCGCCAGAAGCGCCTGGAGGAGGCCCGCGCGTGTTTCGAGCAGGCTATCGCCGCGCAGCGGGACAATGTCTGGGCCATTAACAACCTCGGCGTGCTGTACATGCAGATGGGAAAGGTAGACGATGCGGTGGCCGCGTTCCGTTACGGCATGCAGGTGGCGCCGGATGAGGAAACATCCTACATGAACCTGGCACGTGTGTATGCGCGCGCCGGCGACCGGGGCAAAGCGCGGGACATCCTGCAGCAGTTGCTCAAAGTCAAGCCAGGCAGCACCGCCGCTTCGAAGGCCCTGCGGGAGCTCGGAGAATAGAACCCATTCAAAAAATTTTCGCTCCGATCGCCGCATTTGGGGATACAATAACCGGAACCGGAGGCAGGCTATGCGTACGTTTCACATCGGGCTAATGTTGTGCTTCACCGTTTGCTTGGTTTCTCTGCGGGCGCAAACGACCGAAGGTTCGATCTTGGGCACCGTTACCGATCCGAGCGGTAGTGTGATTGCGGGTGCGGCAGTAGTGGTGACCAACATGGATACTGGGATCGCCGTGAAGGCTACCACGGATGCATCGGGCGCTTACGTGGTAACGCCCTTGCACATCGGCCGATATTCCGTGATGGTGGAAGCGGCCGGCTTTAAGAAGTCTGTGCGCCCGGACATAACGGTAAATGTGCAAGACCGCATTCGCGTGGATGCCGCGCTCGAAGTCGGCGCCGTCACAGATACGGTGGAGGTGGCTGCGGCCGCTCCGCTGCTCGAAACCGACACCTCTTACCTGGGCGAGGTGGTGGACAGCCAGCGGATTGTAGATCTGCCGCTGAACGGGCGGTTCTTTACGCGTCTGGCGGTGCTTACGGCGGGCACGGCGCCCACGCCGGCCGGCGCGCGTGACGAGAACACCGGCGGTTTCAGCGCCAACGGCGTGCGGCCCTATCAGAATAACTACATTCTGGACGGCGTGGACAATAACAGCCTGTCGGAGGACCTGGTGAGCCAGCAGAGCTTCGTGATCGGCCCTCCTCCCGACGCCATCGCCGAGTTCAAGGTGCAGACCAACTCGATGAGCGCCGAGTTCGGGCGATCCGGCGGCGCGGTGTTGAATGTGACCATTAAATCGGGCACCAACGCACTGCACGGCACGGCTTACGAATTCCTGCGCAACAGCGATCTGGACGCCAAGAATTATTTCGACTCACCGACCAGCGCGATCCCACCGTTCAAGCAGAACCAGTTCGGCTTTAGCGTGGGCGGGCCGGTATGGCTCCCAAAGATCTACAACGGCAAGAACCGCACGTTCTTTTTCTTCGATTACCAGGGGACGCGCATTCGCACCGGCCAGACGTACCTGGCATCCGTGCCGCCGCCGGCGTGGGGCACGGGCAATTTCGCCGGCTACAACCAGATTTTCGATCCGGCGAGCACCGTCATCAATGCCGACGGCAGCGCCACGCGCGTGCCTTTCGCCGGAAACCTGATTCCGCAGACGCGCTGGGATCCGGTTGCGGCGAAGTTGCTCAGTATGTTCCCGGCGCCCAACGTAGCGGGACAGGCCAGTTCCTTCGGCATCTCTAATAATTACCTGAGCAACCCCGTGGAGCCCAACGATACCAACCAGTTCGATCTGCGAATTGACGAACAGATTTCAGCTTCCGACTCCATCTTCGGACGCTTCAGCTTCTCCAACAACACCGACAACCCTCCCGGCGCGATTCCGCCCCCGTTGGACGCCGCCTCGTTTTCTTCGGGAAACTTCATCAACCAGCCGCGCAATCTGGTGCTCAGCGAGACCCACATCTTCACTCCGCGCACCGTTAACGAACTGCGCCTGGGCTATTCCCGCAACCGCTCTGAGCGTTTGCAATTCGACGCCAACGAAGACCTCTCGGCGCAGGTGGGCATTCCGGGAATCCCCTACAGCACCAACAACGGCGGCTTGCCGCAATTCTCGGTGACGGGCCTGAATACATTCGGCAGCTCGGAATACCAGCCTACGGTCGAATCCCAGGAGGTCTACCAGATTATCGACAGCGTCACGCTGGTGCGCGGCCGCCACACCATGAAGATTGGCACTGAGCTGAAGCCCCGAGTCAATTTCTCCATTCTGCAGCCGCCGGTGCCGCGCGGCGCATTTAGCTTCACCGGCCAGTTCACAGCCGACCCCAATAACGTGTCCAATACCGGTCTAGGCACCGCCGACTTTCTGCTGGGCACCGTCGAAAGCGCCCAGCTTTCCTCGTTCATCAACGACGAATTCCAGCAGCCGGGCATGTTCTATTATTTCCAGGACGATTTCAAAGTGAGTCCGCGGCTTACGCTGAACTTGGGCCTGCGCTACGAGTTCGTTACCCACGTGCTCGAGAAATACAATGCGGAAGCCAATTTCAATGTGGATACCAATACGCTGGATATTGCACCCGGCCGCCAGGATCCCCTACCGCCGAACTTTTATCCCGAAATCGCGGTCAATCGCAACGCGCCGCGCAACCTGGTTCCCAATCCCAAGCTGGACTTCGGCCCGCGCGTCGGCTTCGCTTATAACCTTCACAAGAACACCGTAGTGCGCGGCGGCTACGGCATCTTCTATTCGTCCTATGAGGCGGGACCTTTGAGCATTCCCAATCCGGGGAACAACCCGCCCTTCTTTGAACAAACCAATTACGTCACTCCCAGCTTCCTGCAGCTCAACCCGACCGTGAGCTATCTTTCCCAGGGATTTCCAACCAATGCTCTCCAGAATCCCTCCCTGCCGTCTCTATTCTCAGTCGATCCCAACTTCCGCAACCCGTACGTCCAGCACTGGCAGATGAGCGTGCAACAGGAACTGGGGTGGAACACCGTTTGGGAAGTCGCATACGCCGGCTCCAAGGGCACCAAACTATACGAATTCCGCAACGACAACCAGGTGGCGCCATCCTCGAATCCCAATGCCGATTATGCCGACCTGCGCGTACGCCCCTATTTGGGCGATCTGCCCTACTGGTGCGCTTGTAACAGCTCCACCTACCACTCGATGCAGACCAAACTGGAGCATCGCCTCTCGAGCGGCCTGAGTTTCCTTACGGCATACACCTTTGGCCGATCCATCGACGAGCAATCCAATGCTTCTCTGGGCTTCCACAGCGGCGGTGGTTTCCGCAATAACTATGCCCCGCAGTGGGAGAAAGGTCCCTCTGATTTCGACGCCAAGAACCGCTTCGTGAACAGCCTGAGTTACACGCTGCCTATCGGCAAGGGCAAACGCTTCGGGGGAGACCTGCACGGCGTGGGCGACGCTCTGTTGGGCGGCTGGGAGTTGCAGGGAATTCAATCCTACACCAGCGGCCTGCCATACACGATTCTCGCGTCCATCGGGGAATCCAATACTGATGGCGACGCCGAGGAGCGCCCCAATCGCGTGCTGGGCGTGCCTGTTTATCCTGCTAACCAGAATGCCAGCCTATGGTACAACCCTGCCGCTTTTACCGCGGCAGCTTTCGGCACTTACGGCAATTCCGGGCGCAATATCATTTACACCTCGCCTCAAGTGGGCGTGGATACCTCCCTGTTCAAGGATTTCGCGCTCACGGAGCGCGCCCGGATGCAATTCCGGGCAGAGGTGTTCAACATGGTGAACCACCCGAATTTCCGCGCCAACAGTTTGAATAATTATTTCGATTCGCCTGGGGCGGGGGAATTCAGCGCGGCGCAGCCGTCGCGGCAGATCCAGTTCGCGCTGAAGTTGATCTATTAAGATCGAGCTTAATGTCGCGTTTTCCGAGTTCAGAACGACATATCCCGCGATGATAAACGGGTATGACGCAATGCGTGCGCGTGAGTTTGTGTCGACGTTTCGACAGTAATCCACTAATGATCGACACGCGCCGTGCGGCTCGTGGGGCAAGCTCAGGCGGCAGTGCCGATCCTGTTCGGCACGCCAAAAGCTCGTTTTCTTACCGAGTGGGCCTCCACCGTGCTATTGATTGCTCCGCAAAGCTCCGTAACAGGACCGACAGCCCCGGCGAGATTTCGGCGCACGCCCCATATGGGTTTAATCTCCCAAGCATGTGATCAAATCCTTGCCGGACTACACGAAGACCCCCCAGCAGATGCCGGAAATGGCGACTTGCTTGCATTAACGGACTGGGCATTCCTATGCCTATCGCGAGAGCCGGAAAGGAAGAACTCATGGGTAAAACGTCTGCTGAAGAAGTCAAGGAGCACGGCTTTCGTAAAGAAACTGACAGCCTCGGCGTGGTCGAAGTCCCCGCCGACAAGCTCTGGGGTGCCGAGACCCAGCGTTCGCTCGATCATTTCAGCATCGGCAAGGATCTGATTCCCCGTGAGATGATCACCTCCTACGCCATTTTGAAGAAGGCCGCGGCGATAGCTAACCACGACAGCCAGCGACTGGACGATCAGCGTTACAAATTGATCGTTGAAACTTGCGACGAAATTCTCGCCGGCCAGCATCACGATATGTTCCCGCTGCATGTGTGGATGACCGGTAGCGGCACCCAGTTCAACATGAACGTGAACGAGGTGATCTCGAACCGCTGTTGCCAACTCGCCGGCACGCCACTCGGAAGCAAGACACCGGTGCACCCGAACGATCACGTGAACATGGCCCAGTCCTCGAATGATTCGTTTCCGTCGGCCATGTACATCGCGGCCGCCATGAACGTGAAGCAGCGCTTGATTCCCGCGGTGACAGCCCTGCGCGATGCTGTCAATGACAAGGCGGAAGCGTGGAACGACATCGTGAAGATCGGCCGTACCCACATGCAGGATGCGACCCCGCTGACGTTGGGCCAGGAATGGTCGGGCTACGTGGGTATGTTGGCGGACGGCCTGGACCGGATCGAGTCGGCGCTTCCAGGGGTGTACCGTTTGGCGCTGGGCGGCACGGCTGTGGGAACTGGCCTCAACTCAGCCCCAGGTTTCGCCGAAGCAGCGGCGGCCGAAATCGCGAAGCTCACGGGCCTGCCGTTTGTAACAGCTTCTAATAAATTCACTGTGCAGGGCGCCCACGATGCGCTGGTGCAGCTTTCCGGCACCTTGCGAACCCTGGCGGTTTCGTTGTACAAGATTGCCAATGATATTCGCCTGATGTCGTGCGGCCCGCGCGCGGGTTTCGCGGAGTTGACGATCCCGGCCAATGAGCCGGGCTCCTCTATCATGCCCGGGAAAGTCAACCCGACCCAATGCGAAGCTCTCACCATGATTGCTGTGCAGGTGATGGCGGACGACGTAGCGGTGGGCTTTGGCGGTGCAGGCGGATACCTGGAAATGAACGTTTACAAGCCCCTGATCATCTTCAACATTACCCACGCAATCACGATCATAAGCGACGGCGTCACTAACTTCCGTAAGTTTCTCGTCGAAGGGACCAAGCCCAATCTGAAGAAGATTAACGAGGATGTCGAGCGTTCGTTGATGCTGGTGACGGCTCTCTCCCCCGTCATCGGCTATGACAAGGCATCCAGGATCGCTCACTACGCCCTGGACAACGATCTGACGCTCAAGGCCGCCGCCTTAAAGCTAGGGCTTGTAACCGACGAGGAATTCGATCGCATCGTCGATCCAAGTAAGATGGTGAAACCCTATGTCGCAACGACGGCCTGAGACCTCCGCGACCGGGATCTCCAGGCACTTCGGAATCGGTGCGTTTCAAGGCCGCACCGTCCCGGAACGGTCCGACCTGGTGCTGGCCTTCGCGCGCGTATTGCAGGTCAACGGGCAGTCGACGCACCAAACCTTGTCGGCAGCCGGACGGCTCAGCAGGAGTCTTGGTCTGACCGCCACGATCATTCCCCAGTGGGGGGACCTGCAGATTCAGGCTACCGACGGCGCCGATCGATGGGTCTCCCTGGCGACCGCCAATCCCACCGGCGTGAACATGGATCGTGTTGCAGAAGCCATGCGGGCAATCGAGAATATCGACGCCGGCTGCCTTCCACTGTCCGATGCTGCAGCGACGATCGACGCGATTGCAAAAGCGCCGGCGGCGCCAACCTGGCTGTTCGCCGTAGCCGCCGCCGCGGGTGCGGCTGCGCTGTCGGTGATCTTCGGCATCCGGCACCTCGCCCCGGTGGCGCTGATCGCCGCCAGTTCGGCGGCCGGCGCCGTACTTCGCCGCGCCATCTCGCGGTACAGCACGAACGCGCTCCTCCAACCCTTCAGCGCCGCGCTGCTGGCCGGTATTATCGGCGCGTTGGCCGTGCGCTACCACCTCAGCTCGTCGCTGCGGCTGGTCGCGGTTTGTCCGTGCATGATTCTGGTGCCAGGACCGCATGTGCTCAACGGCATGATGGACGTCGGCGCAGCGCGGGTCAGCCTGGGCGCGGCCCGCCTGGTGTTCGCCGGCCTGGTGACTCTTGCCATCTCAGCGGGGCTGCTGCTCGGGTTGGGCCTCCTGGGCGTATCCTTGCCCGTCGGCGAGCCCGGTCGAGCCGTGCCTCTAGGGCTAGACGTCCTTGCCGCCGGAGTAGCGGTTGCCGCCTATAGCATCTTCTTCTCGACCCCGCTACGTATGTTGGGATGGCCGGTCGCAGTCGGCATGCTGGCGCATGCTCTGCGATGGTTGACGCTGTCGGCCGGCGCAGGGGTTGCAACTGGGGCATTTGTCGCCTGCCTGGTAGTCGGGCTGATTCTGACTCCAATCGCGCGCCGCTCACACATGCCATTTGCGGCCATCGGCTTTGCCTCGATTGTCTCGATGATCCCCGGCGTGTATCTGTTCAGGATGGCCAGCGGCCTGCTACAACTTGCAGACCACTCGAACACGACCCTGGATTTGTTAGGCGCCACGATCGCCGACGGCCTGACCGCCGTCACCATTATTCTAGCGATGAGCTTCGGCGCTATCGTTCCGAAGATCGCTGTCGATTGGCTCCTCACAACCAGGGCGAAGCCGTAAGAGGTGCCGTAAGAGGTAAGAGATGACGACATCCGCGCAGCAAGGCACGCCTCACTCCGGGCCGTACACATCAAACCACGAAGTTGCTGAAATTGTGCCAATTCACAAACGTCTTTCTGCTCTCCTCAGCGGCGTCGCGGGGAGGGTGGACGTGATTGGTTTCCTCAGCTTCGGCCTGTTTACCGCCCACGTTACCGGCAAATCTCAAGCTATCCAGCGGCATGCTTCAATCGAGGGCTGAGATTTTCGTTCAGCGACTGAAGCCGGTCTTCACTTTCGCCGGCTCGTGATCCTTCTGGTCTGGCGTGAACCACTAATGCCGCATGCCGCACACCATTCAATCCTTGTGACAGTACTTTCGCTCTCCGTCCGGGGCCTGTGCGAATCGCACCATGTTATGCTGAGCGCCCATGAAGGCCTGGAAAACAAAGATCGCAAATGTCAAACAACGGTTCCATTTCGTCACGCGCCGACTGGCGGTGTCGTCGCTGCCGCTGGCTCTGCTTTGTTCGGCTTTTCCGGCTACGTCCCAGGAGAAGACCGGACCGACGGCGGACGGCGGTGCCCCAACACTGCGTCTGGACTCCAAGCGCATTGAGGATGTCCTGGCAAGCATGGTCGCCGACGGGCGCGCCGCGGGTGCCTCCGTGCTGGTCTGGAAAGATGGCCGCGAAGCGTATTTCGGGACAGCCGGGTTTGCCGACCGGGAAGCTCGCCGGCCGATGACCCGCGACGCAATTGTGCAAATCTACTCGATGACCAAGCCGGTGACCGGCGTGGCCATGATGCAATTGTGGGAGCAGGGCAAGTTCAGACTCGACGATCCGCTTTCGTACTATCTGCCCGACTTCGCATCCATCCAGGTCTATGCGGGCAAGGACGCTGCGGGCTCACCCATCTATCGATCGCCGTCGCGTCCGATCATTATCCGCGACCTGATGCGCCACACTGCCGGGTTTGCTTATGGACCGGGGCAAACGCCCGTGCACGAAGCTTTTGTGAAAGCCGACCCGCTGGCCCTCGATATCGACTTGACCGAGATGGGGAGGCGGCTCGCCAGGGTGCCCTTGTTGTTCGACCCCGGTACGCAATGGAGCTACAGCATCGCCGTAGACGTTCAGGCGCTATTGGTGGAAAAACTGTCAGGTCAGCCATTTGCCGACTATGTCCGCGAGCACGTGCTTCGGCCGCTCGGCATGCACGATACAGCCTGGCGGCAGCCCGATGAACGGCTGCCTCGCCTGGCCGCGCTATACCGGAAGACTGACGGCAAGCTGGTTCGCGACCCGGATGCGTCTACGCGAAGGCTCAATTTTCAAAACAACCGACTGACGGGCGGCGGGTTCGGCCTGGCTTCCACGATCGACGACTACATGCGGTTCGCCCGCATGTTGCTGGGAAGCGGCGAACTGGATGGGACCAGGATCCTGAAAGCGTCGACCGTGCGATTGATGTCAACCGACCAACTGGATCCGCGCGTCACCGAGCGGCAGTTCCTGCCTGGCAAGGGCTCCGTGGGCTTCGGCCTGGACTTCGCCGTTCGCCGTCTGCAACCGCAAAAGCCGGAAGAAAACCGGGGAGCGGTGGGTGAATTCTTCTGGGACGGTGCCGCCTCCACCTTGTTTTGGGTGGATCCAGCCAACCATCTGGCGTCAGTTTTCTTCGTCCAGACCATGCCGTTTGACGGCACTTTGCATCGCGACATACGGGCCGCTATTTACGGGGCAGACTATCTGGGCCCCAGGGGGGATTGAAGGGTGACGGGCTTTGAAGGGGGCGCATCCGTTGCAGGAATAGCGAGGTCACCTACGAAACGTCTACGATCTCAAACCGTGGCGTTGTTGTTTATGTCAGTGTTGCTGATGTTACACGCCGTGGTGTTCGCCCAGGACTTCAAGAAGCAAATAATCTATCAGATTGTCACCGACAGGTTCTTCAACGGCGACACAAGCAACGACAATCCTCCGCAAAGCTCTGGCTTGTTCGACGCCACGCAAACGAACTGGCATGCCTATTGGGGCGGCGATCTGGCCGGCATTCAGCAGAAAATGGCGTATATCAAGGGCATGGGGGTCACGGCAATCTGGATTTCGCCCGTAGTGGATAACGAAAACCTGAATACGAGTTCCGGAACTCCGATATCGGCGCCGTACCATGGATACGCCGCACGCGATTTTATGCGCGTGGAGGAGCATTCGGGCGATGCGCAGAATTCCTGGAAGGCGTTCGACAACCTGGTAGCAGCGGCTCATTCGAATGGCATCAAGGTCATCGTTGACTGGGCCGAAAACGACTCCAATGACCAGGGCGACGGTGAGCGCGGCGCGCTCTATAACAACGGCGTCTTCATGGCCTCGGATAGCAACGATCCAAACGGCTATTTCCATCACAATCCCGCGATCAGCGACTTCAACGACCGTTATCAGCTCCAATATCTGACGCTCGAAGGCCTGGAGGATCTGAATCAGGAGAACTCCACCATCGACAATTATCTGAAGACAGCCATCCACCAGTTCCAGCAGCACGGCGCCGACGGCTTCCGGCTGGACGCGTTAAAGCATGTTACATGGGGCTGGGAGTACTCGCTCGCCAACTCGGTTTTCAACACCGCTCCAAGCTTCATTTACGGCGAATGGTATAACAACAATCCGTATGACACTCTCTTTCACGATGCCTCCAAATTTGCCAACAAGAGCGGCATCAGCGAGCTGGATTTCGGTGTCAATGGCGCAGTGCGGGACGTGTTCGCGAACGACCACGACTTCTCCGAGATCGACACCACGCTATCGGCGGAAGACGCGGGTTTTCTTTGGCCCAACGATCAGGTTACTTTCTTCGATAGCCACGATGAGCCTCGTCTTCTCACCATGAAGTCAAACCAGAATCGCCTGCACGAGGCGATGGCGTTTCTTCTCACTTGCAGGGGTATTCCCGTCATCCTGTATGGCGACGAGCAGTATCTGCACAACGATACCAACTTCGGCAACGACCCATATAATCGCGTTGAGATGACGTCCTTCAGCACCACCACAACGGCGTATCAACTGATCAACAAGCTGGCAACGCTGCGGCAGAACAACGACGCGCTGGGATACGGCCTGTTTCAACAACGCTGGATCAACAACGACGTGTATGTTTACGAGCGCCGGTTCTTCAACGATGTGGTGCTCGTGGCCATCAACAAGAACGACTCAGCCAGTTATCCGATCTCCGGCCTTTACACAGCGCTCCCTGCCGGTACCTATAGCGATAATCTGAACGGGCTGCTTTCTGGAGTGAGTTTGGCCGTGCAAGCGGGTAACGGCCTGAGCAACCCGGCGGCCAACTTCACGCTGCCGCCGCACACGGTCGCGGTGTGGCAGTTTGTAGGCAAACCCAGCGCGCCTGAGGTTGGCTCTATCGGGCCGACAGTAGCGCAGCCAGGTGTGCGGGTGACGATTGCCGGTAAGGGATTCGGAGCTTCCGGCGGCCAGGTTTTGTTCGGTTCCACCGCGGCATCCATTCAGTCCTGGTCCGACACATCGATCGCCTTTCAGGTACCGGGTGTCGCCAATGGGATTTACCAGGTGCATGTGAAAAACAATGCGGGAACGGCGGCGAATGCGATTCAGTTCACTGTGCTGACGGCGCCTTTGATCCCGGTGACCTTTACGGTAGCTAACGCGGCGCCAACCAACTTCGGCGACTATATTTTCCTGACGGGAAGCACGGTTGAACTCGGTAATTGGGGCACTACGTTCGATTCGGCGATTGGTCCCATGCTGGCCCCAAATTATCCCAACTGGTTCCTGAATGTTTCCGTGCCTGCCGGCGCGCAGATCCAGTTCAAGTTCATCAAGGTGGCGGCTGATGGCACTGTCACCTGGGAAAACGGTATGAACCATCAGTACACCGTGCCTGCCAGCGGGACCGCGTCCGTCAACGTGAATTGGCAGAATTGAGGCCTCCCAGGACAGCGCCGTTAACACGGAAGCTTTCCTTGAAACAATCCGTGCCGCGGTTCGCTCGGCACCGACCGTTTTGACCGGCGCCCCCCGCCTGGTCGACTGTTGGCGAAAATCCCTTTTGCACCAGTTCGCGTTCCGACTTGTGGCTGAGCCGCTCCGGTCGGATCAAGACGCGCTACTCAGAGAGAGAATGTCCGGAGTCCTTTTGTTTGGCTTGCTTGACCCGCCCGGCACTCCCGCTTCAACCAATGTTCAGTTAATGTCTGCACGGTCACCCGTGCAGATAACAACTGCTACTGAATATGAACCGCGAGTGCCAACCTGAAAGCAAGCCATACGGGACCAACCGAACGTTGCTGCACTCTTCGCGGCGTGCGCGCCAGTGGGCGCTCGGACGTTACCGCGGCCCCAACTTCGCCTGCAAGTCCTGGAAGACGTTCTGCAGCACAACCGAGTCGTAGCCCTGGAACGCCTCTTTCAACCTGCCGTTGCTGATCTTGGCGAGATGGCCAGAGGCCTGGATACGGATCTTCTGGACCGTTGCTTGCTGGCCCAACGCCGCCGGTACATAGGTGAATTTGATGCTGACCTGCACGCTGTAAGCCCAGTCACCCTTAAGAGTGACAACGCCCGAGTTTTCGGTGGTGCGGACGTAACCGGACTCCTTGTCCATCGTGGCAATAGCAAAATTGCTTTCCAGGATGGCGTTGATTGCCGTTTGCCAGCATTTCTCATATTGGCCCTGCAAGTCGTCCCGGATCGGGATTTCACGCCACACCGCTTCGCCAACAACGAAGCGTGATTTCACTGGATCGGGCACACCCGCAAACAGAGTCGCGCTGAGTAGCGCACAGAGCGTTGCACAAACTATAATACGCATCTCTTATCATTATCTCATTTTCAGATGTGAAAGTCTCGGATTCAAATCAACACGCTGCACTGTGCGGAACCTGGAATTTACGCCGGAGTGGTACCACCCGCGGGTGACCACGCGGCTCGCTGATGCCGTAAAGCGCGCCAAGGCCGTGCGCGCTTGCGTCGCATACTGGACGGTGGCGCCGGATTTTGTCGACGAACTGCTGGCCAAACGGTTGTCCGGGTCTGATGGTTTCTTGTGCGTGGACTATCACCTCCCCACGGATATCGACCAACTTGCGCGCCTCGTGGACCGTGGCGCGGCGGTGCACCTGCTGCAGTTCCAGGCAGGATTCCTCTTCATCCCGACCTCTCCGCGCAGGATAGGTAGTAGCCTCTGAAGCACGACAGGGGCACGCAGGAATGCAGCCGTATTCGCTGTTTCTTCGCCTACTTAAATATCGAAAATCCGGACATCTGAGGACACCTAAGACGGCGCGTCGTGCGCTCGACTGCCCGACCTTTGTAACGAACAATGTTGAGGTCTTTGATGATCAGGCATCTCTTGTATTCCTATGAACTTGGGATGGGACGTGCCGCCCGAGGTTGCCCGCCACTTCCCAAATGACCGTTAAGACAATTGACAGGTTGTTCTCGAATCCGATAAAATGCGTGCCTTGATGAGCGATGTGCTTAGTAAATCGGAGTCTTCGCCATGCAGCAATACGTGCGGGTCGGAATAAAGTACTTTGAATTCTTAGTGTTATTGATCATCGCGGCGGTATTGCTTTTGGGTGTGCCTTTCGACACGGCGCCCCAGCCACCGCGCGTCACCGAGTATCCGGTGCCAACAACAAATGCCTTTCTCAACTCGATCACGGCCGGTCCGGACGGTGCCTCTGGTTTGTCGAGTACGTTGGTAATAAAATCGGCCGCATTACTACCGATGGCTTGTTCAGTTGCCCAATGGGATCTGTAAATTGCTCAGACGGCGAATACTCTGTCCCAACGCCTAACGCAGGCCTACAGCAGATCACATCTGGAGGAGACGGAGCGGTCTGGTTTACCGAGTCTTTTCGAAACGCGATTGGGCGATTTACGCCGGCCGGGGTCTATAAAGAATTCCTCGTTCCGACGGCTAGCGCTGCGATCGGGGGAATCACAGCAGGGGCAGACGAGGCTCTGTGGTTTACCGAGGCTGCCAAAATCGGTCGGATTACTACGTCAGGAATTATCAGCGAGTACCCGGTGCCGCCGAGCCACGGCGATCCATTCCTATACGGAGCTGGCATCGCTGCAGGTCCAGACGGAGCTCTGTGGGTTGGCTCAATGGGTAGCATTTGGCGAATCACCACGGCAGGGACCTTCAGTTGCCACGCTAACTCGATCAATTGTTCAAACGGCGAATACTTCTTGCCAACCTCGGACGCCATCGTGTACTCAATTACCACGGGACCGGACGGCGCCCTATGGTTTGTTGAAAGGGATTTTAATAAGATCGGACGCATTACCACTACTGGAGTGGTCACCGAATACACAGTGCCGGTAAGCCCAGGAATTGGTATTACAGCCGGCCCGGACGGTGCTATGTGGTTTCCTGCGTTTGGCTATCTTGGTAGAATCAGCACCGCTGGAGTTATCTCCCGGTTTGATCTTGGAGGCACCTCTGAGGAAATTACTGTCGGCCCGGATGGTGCTCTATGGTTTACTGAATACTCCAACAAGATTGGTAAGGCTGTGCTAGCCAGTAATCCGGCAGCATCGAACCAAGCCCAACAACAGCCACCTATCAAGCTAGGTGCAAGCGGCAGTAGCGCACTAAGCTGCAACACCGGTACGTTAGGTTCGCTTGTCCAAGACATGTCTGGAAATACTTACATACTTGGCAGCTATCACGTATTGGCGCGCTCCAATGACGCACCGCCCCAGGCGATTGTAAGCAGGGGTGGAGGAGATAGTGTTCCTGCCTGCTCTTTCTATGGAACCATTCAGGTAGCGACCCTGTCCGCATTTGTGCCCCTTAACTTCCAAGGGGGGACCAATTTTGTGGACGCGGCGATAGCGAAGACAAACGGACAGGTGGATCCGGGTGGCACAATCTTGGAAATCGGAGCCGTAAGCATGGCAACAACAAGACCTGCTGTGGAAATGCAAGTTATGAAAGCTGGGGAGGCTACCGGTAAGACTACCGGAAGCATTGACAACGCTGACGTCACTGTTGTTTATACAGGCTATGGGTCTTCTGGAACTGATAAAGCGAAAGCGGCCCATCAATTCTCAATCGTACCATTCTTCGTTAGATCTGGTGATTCTGGTTCCCTAGTCGTGAAGATTGTACCATCAGGCCTTCCTAATCCAGTCGGATTGGTGGTCGGGGGACTCGACGATGGGACCGGACTTGCGTGTCCCATTAGGGCCGTACTTTCTGGCGAAGCATTTGGAGGTGCAAGAGTCTTCGCAAATCTCGGCCTTACGTTTGTGGGTAACAGTCCGACCGTTGAGGAACTGCTGAACGCAACTCTTGAACCGATCAATCCTGAAATCGAATCGGCGTCGAGAGTTAAGGATCGGTACGATGACTATTTGCTTACTCTTCCGGAGGTAGTGGGCCACGGCGTGGGATATTCGAGGACCGGTTCCGGCAAAGTCGTTATTCAGTTGTATTTGCGAAAGGCGACGGAGATTGCTCGTCGATCTGCGCCGACCTCCCTTGAAGGCATTCCGGTCGAAACCCGCGAGACCGGCGAAGCTCGGGTCTTTCAGTTTCGTGATATGAATGGCAGTGTTGCAAATGGGAATTAGGCATAGGCGCCGGCAAGGGCACTTTCGTCTACGGCATCAATACAGCGGCAACTATCACGGGATATTACTTTGATGCGAGCAACGTGTATCATGGCTTCCTACGCGCTGCTAATGGTGCCATAACCACGTTCGATGCTCCGGGCGCGGGCACACGCACCTACGGCGCAAGCATCAAACGGGGCGGGGACCATCGGGGGAGGCTACGAGGACTCGAGCGATTTGTTTCACGGCTTCGTGCGCGTTGCCAGTGCCACGATAACCAGCTTCGAAACTCCGGGCGCAGGCACAGCCGCCGGCCAGGGCACCAAATGCTGGAGCATCAACAACGCTGGGGCCATCGCAGGATACTACTTCGACGCGAGCACTGCACTGCACGGCTTCGCGCGCACTGCCAGCGGCGTAACAGTTCAGGTGGTCAGTGCCGTGACGGGACCAGCGATGGTGGGGCGGCCTGACAGCGATGGCAGCGTACGGCGTCAGTGAGGTAGCCCAACACGTGCCGCTGCTGCCTCTTGCACGTCTGCGTGACGGTGAGTAGGCGGGCCGTGGCGATTTCCCCGTTGCTGCTGCGGTTGCCGAAACTGATCTTGCGCCATTGGACAGCAGTGCGCAAGATCCGCTCCGCTACGTTGTTGGTCGGCTCTACTCCCTCCTCTTCCAGAAACACCGTGCCTGCCAGCGGGACCGCGTCCGTCAACGTGAATTGGCAGAATTAGATCGCATCAAAGTCAAATTTCTCTTTCACTCTAGCCCGAAGCCAGGCCTCTCCCTCTTCTCGCGAGCGAAAAACCATTGTCTCCCAACCGGTACTCTCGGCTAGGGTCTCCCACATACGACCGAGTCCATAATCAGATTCTCTCGGCGCCATGATCGCTACGATTGCTCCAGGCCGGATCACGGCGGCAACACGTTTATCGTGCCTGGCGATTTCCTCGACGTCAGACGCGGAGAGTTGCGTTGAAGATACAGCAAACAGATCGACGATACAGTACATACACTGCTTGATACGCGCCGGAAACTCCAAAACACGGCCTTTGGATTCCATGAGATCGTCCCTTGTCAGCAACCCGGAAGCAATGAAGATCAGTCCGGAGCCGTTCTGCACGAACGCCACTTCACATGCCATGGCTGTAGATTATACATCCGTAAATCCTCGATGGAGTGGTCGCCGCGCCGGCGTTCGCGGGTGCAGTCCGCGAGCCGTGCTTCATCAACTCGATACCCAGCCGCCGAATTTGTACAGCCCCCATCACATAGTAAGTGCAGCACAATGCCACTCTGCGTTCCGCGGGCGGGAGCGAAGCAAGCGAAATCTTCCGCGCCGGTCGTTACGCAACGGTGTACTCACACCCGAAGACCTCAACCCTTCGGCTTCGTTGAACTCGGATGTTGAATGAGCAGTAAGTTGTGGCCTTCGGGGTCATGCAGCACCGCCCATCCGGAGCCGTTATGAACGAAGCGGTCGCGGCCAATCGCGTCGATAGTGCGCTCAAGGTCGGCTACTTCGAAGAACAAGACGGTCTTAACTGCGGAAGGATACGACTCTGACCCCTTCCGCTCCAAACAGACAAAGGCGGCGGGCGCGCTGCTGGGATTCCTGCCCTACAATTTCAACCCTGCTTCCATCTTTCTGGGAGACTCGGGAAGCCTCATGATCGGTTTTTTGCTGGGAACTTCGAGCATTCTGTTGAGGCAGAGATCATACACATTGTTGGGTATGACTGCGCCGGTAATGGCGCTGGCGATCCCTTTACTCGATGTGATTCTCTCGGTTGCCCGCCGGTTTCTGCGTGGTAAGCCGATTTTCGGGGCGGATCGCGGTCATATTCATCATCGGCTCCTGGATCTGGGATACTCACCGCGTCGGGCGGCGTTCGTGCTCTATGGAGCCTGCTTTTTGGCGACCGTCTTTTGCGTAGCACAAACCATGGCATCCCACCAAGTCGGAGTGTCGGTGATCGTTCTGTTTTGTGTAGCGGCCTGGCTGGGGATTCAAAGCCTCGGATATGCCGAGTTTCCGTTAGCAGCGCGGCTGATGCTCTCCGGGACCATACAACACTCGGTCGATGCACACCTCAACCTGCGCACGGCCGAGAATTCACTGCGGACGGCCGAGTTCTGTAGAGCAATGCTGGACGGCGCTGTGCGAAGGTTGCCACGTTTTCGGGTTTACCGAAGCCCGGCTCCGGGTTGCGGATCAGGTTCTGCACCAACGGTTCGGAAGTCTGGGCCCTGATGGAGGGTGGGGTATTCGAATACCGCTCCCGGGCGGAGATTACATCAATTTCACGCGGCCCCAGGATTCGGCGGTGCTTCCCGTGGGTGTGGTGCCCTTTTTGGAAATGGTAAACAAGGTCATGGCCGAAAAATGTCTCGTCACGGTGGAGTTCGTTCCGGCGGGGGGCATGTATGAAATCGAGAAGCATCGGCGCACGGCCGTTGAGGAGCTTTGACTGGCCGTCGAGGAAACGGCGTAATCCGGCATAAGGGTACACAGCTCACGAAGTTCCAAACGTTATCGGGGGACCAGCACCCGGTCAGGATGCTGCTAAAGCATCCCAAACCGGGTGTTGTTGTCTCTGGGGAGAATCACGATTTGTCGCTAGCCAGCTTCTTTACATCCCGCCGGTCGCGAATTCTACCAACAGCGATTTTGGATTTCCGTACATCCTCGCGGCAGATCACCGGAGCAGGCTCTCCACCGAAATCAACCGAAATCACGAGGAGACACTGCGCCAGCGAACAAGGCATTGCAACGCGTCAATTGCGAGATAACTCAATAATTCAGCCTCGTCAGGAGAATTTGTGGGTGATTTGACGGGTTTAGCGGAGTGGGTGTCCGAGGAATCGGAGGAATTTACGGCAGGTGGTATCAAAGGACCGCTGTTGTTGCTCTGAACTGACGCCGTAGATCAGCGGGCCGCCATCGTCATCGATCACATCGAAGAGAATCTGTTGGATCTGTTTCCTTCTCAGAGGAGGGTTGTCGTTCAGATTCCGGATGATCTCTCCCCCCAGCGCCCAGAGATTATCAACGTGCTTCTGGATGGTCTTCGGCGATAGATCCGCAGACGTCACCAGGTATTCGAGGAATGGCCGGAAGCAGGCCACGAGTTTCTCGCCCGGCGGTAGGTCCTTTTCCAATCCCATCCACGAGCGCGGCCAATCGTTCAGGCCACGACAGTAACGCTCCAGGTCGGCAGCCGGCACAGGAGTGGCGCGGTTTATCCTGGGAGTTCTCGCCGCTGCCTTTTCCGCCATGCTACAACTCATCACGATTTTAAACCGCTGCCATCATTTCCGGGGTTTCGTCTACCAGCATGCTGGCTTCAGTTCCGATCACAAAAGCATCGAGATCGCCGTGCGTCCGCGCAAGGGTTCGGCGGCGGTTTGTTCCCGCTGCCACCAGCCAGCGCCCGGTTATGATCAACTCGCGGAAAGGCGTTACGACTTCATCCCTTTCTGGGGGTTTCTGGTCTTCCTGCTGTACGCCATGCGGCGCGTGGATTGCCGCCGCTGCCAAGCGGTGGTTGTCGAGGAAGTTCCCTGGGGCAACGGCAAGCACCAGTTGACGAATGCCTACATGCTGTTTCTGGCCCGCTGGGCGCGGCGGCTTTCGTGGAAAGAAACGGCCGAGGCGTTCCGCACCTCCTGGGACAAGGTCTGCGACTCCGTCGAACATGTGGTCGCCTTCGGACTGGAACACCGCATGCTCGGCCAAATCGATGCCATCGGGGTGGATGAAATCCAGTACGCCAAAGGGCACAAGTACCTGACCCTGGTTTATCAGATCGATAGCGTCACCCGTTTACTTTGGGTCGGCAAGGAGAGAACCATCGAGTCTTTTCAAGGATTCTTCACTACCATGGGTGAAGAAATCACCTCCAAGATCGTGTTCGTCTGCTCGGACATGTGGGAACCCTATCTGAAAGTCATCCGCGAGAAATGCTCCCAGGCCCTGCATATCCTCGACCGTTTCCATATCGTGGCCAAAATGAACAAGGCCCTCGACGAGGTCCGCTCCGGAGAATCGCGCCGCATGGCGAGCGAAGGCCAAACACCGCTACTGAAGAAGTCGCGCTGGCTCCTGCTCAAACGTGAAGAGAATCTGAAGACCGAACAGCGGTTCCGCCTCCGCGACCTGCTCCGGTATAACTTGAAAACCGTGCGCGCTTACCTTCTCAAGGAAGCTTTTCAGCAACTCTGGGATTACAACTCGCCAGCCTGGGCCGGGAAATTCCTCGATGAGTGGTGCCGGCAGACGATGCGTTCCCGCATCGAACCCATGAAGAAGATCGCTCGCTCACTGCGCCAACACCGCGAGCTGATCCTCAACTATTTCCGCGCTCAAAAGCTTCTTTCCAGTGGGGTCGTCGAGGGCCTGAACAACAAAGCCAAAGTCACCATGAGAAAGTCGTACGGCTTCCGCACCTTCCGGGTCCTTGAACTAGCGCTCTATCACTCACTTGGCAAGCTGCCCGAGCCCGAGTCTACCCACGATTTCTTCTGACGAGTCATAATTCAGAGGATACGAATCATATGCGGGTCACGGTCATTGGAACAGGGTACGTCGGAACGGTAACGGGCGCTTGCCTCGCCCACTTCGGCCATCGCGTAACATGCGTGGACACCGACGCGAATAAGATCGAGAAGCTGCGCCGGGGCGAAATACCCATCTACGAGCCTTGGCTCGACGATCTATTGCGCCTGGCAACCGCGCGTGGAGGCATTGACTTTACCACCGAACTGGCCGGGCCGGCCCGGAGAGCGAGGTGATTTTCATCGCGGTGGGGACACCGCCACTCCCGACGGGCGAAGCCAACCTCTGCCATCTGGAGTCCGCGGCGCGCAGCATTGGAGCGGCCATGGACGATCGCATGTTCCGAGTGGTAGTCAACAAATCCACGGTACCGGTAGGTAGCGGCAACCTGGTGGGGACCCTGATCCGGGAGGGCATTCGAGAGAGGCATCCGCGCACGGGGACGCGCATCCACTTCGCTGTGGCCAGCAATCCGGAGTTCTTACGGGAGGGCAGCGCGATCGCCGATTCGCTGTATCCGGACCGTATCGTGCTGGGCACAGAGGCGGAGCGCACGCTCCAGGTGCTGCGCGAACTCTATCAACCGCTGGTCGCGCAAAGCTTTGAGGCGCCTGTCTTTCTGCCGCGTCCGGCCGCCCTCACACAGGTGCCCGTGGTCACCACCACACTCACCAGCGCGGAAATGATCAAGTACGCCGCCAATGCGTTCCTGGCGGTGAAGATTGGTTTCGCGAACGAGGTGGCCAACATTTGCGAACGGGTGGGCGCCGAGGCGCCGGAAGTGATGGCCGGTATCGGCCTGGACGCCGGCATCGGCGCACGCTTCCTCAGTCCCGGCTTGGGCTGGGGCGGCAGTTGTTTCGGCAGGGACATCCAATCGCTGCTGCACACGGCGCGCGAGTACGGATACCAGAGCAGGTTGTTGGAAGTAGCCCTGGAGGTGAACCGGGCCCAGCGGCAGTTGGTGATTCAGAAGCTGCAGGAGAAGCTGTTCATCCTGAAGGGCCGCACCATTGCGCTGCTGGGCCTGGCATTCAAGCCAGAGACCGACGACCTCCGTGATGCGCCCAGCCTGCAGATTGCCGAGCGGCTGATGCAAATGGGTGCACGGGTCAAGGCGTACGACCCGATTGCCATCGAGGCGTGCCGCGAGAATTACCCCGCGCTGCGCATCCAATACTGCGGATCGGCGGAAGGATGCGGCCCAGGACGCCGACGCGTTGGTGCTGGTGACGGAATGGCAACAGTTCGCACATCTTGATTTGGGTAGGCTGGCAAAGTGCATGACGCGTGCCATTCTGGTAGACGGCCGCAACTTGTTCGATCCGGAAGCTGCGAGGCAGGCGGGGTTCGATTATTGCGGCATCGGGCGACCGCAGCGTGCATCGTGGAATGACAATGCGGTCGCGGCGAGCCATGCGGCCTAGCAGCGGTGGATGGACTCGCACGGCACCCATCCTAGTCATGCCCATCACGATCTTTAATTCCGACAGTGTCCCGCAGGATCGCAGGCCTGAACTCGAGGCGGCCGTGGTGGCTGCCGGCCGGCATCTGCAGAAGAGCTTCGAGAGTTGGATCGTGGCAAGCCCAGACTCCCGGAAGTTCGCTGTGCGGATCACTGCATACCCATCGGTGGATATTTCTGTGTTGTTTGCATGGAATGCAACCGCGGCCGAGGTCACCGAGCGGGTGCGAGCGGCGATCGAGAACTGGCGCTGGCCTGGCGCCGATCCTTCTGGCTGAATTTCCAATCTTTCTGGGTGACGGACCCCTCGCGCCGGCGCGAAGCCAGCGATTAACCCGGCACAGAGCGAGCGATTCAAGCATCGGCATCCGATGCCGTACCCGGCACTGGCCGGCTGACCCACTTGGGCCGGAAAAAACGGAGCTCGCACTTGCTGCAGCGATGCGGCAGAACCAGCACTCCCAGGGCTCGTTCCCAATGACTGCGTCGCTGCGAACGGCGGATATGCGGCGATCTACAGCTCGGGCATCCGGCACCCAGAGCCAGGAGGCCACGCATCACAACAACGAAATGGATCTGCCGCATTGACGGTTTTGAGTGCCCGAATGTCGACGACCGCATCGCGTAGATCTTTGGGAAAGCAGGCTCCAAACAGAGTTTATTTGAGCGGATTGCTCAAGATATAAGGGTACCTGATTCTCTCAGTACTCCCGATCAGAGCCGCCGCCCAATAGGTCTCCGTTTGCATTTCGAAGGTGCCTTAGGGTGGCGTGTACAATTCTAGTAGTCACAGACGGAGGAACCAGCACCCGGAAAGGATGTGATTTAGGGCATCCTGATCCGGGTGTTTTTGTTATTGGAGCGAGATTTTCTAGGACGAATCAGGTTTTCGTTCTTTATCGAACCAGCAGGAGCGAAACCTTCCAAAGGTTCTCCCCCACACCCCTTCTTCGAAGGGCGGCTCACACCCTGCCGGCTGGTGTTGGGTTCAACTCGCTCTCCATGCGCTCGCGCAAAATCGCATTAATCCGGCTGAGATGTCCCTGGCCCTTCGACTTGAGCCACGCCAGAACGTCGTTGTCGATGCGGAACGAGATCTGGGACTTCAGCGGACGATAGTACTTTCCCACTGTCCCTTTCGCCCATTGCGCGGGCGATAATTGCGGCACCTCGGCATGATCGAGGCTCTGATTCCGCAGCGCGTAAAGTGCGCGCGTCCGCCGGCTGATCTTAACGGTTCTGGTCTTCGTAGAGGGCTTGCTCATATGCCACCGCCTTTCTTGCGGAGATGATGTGAATGCCTCGACTGCTGGCTCGCTGCGGTCCACGAATACGACTACGACCAGCACCAGCCTGCATGTCATCCCTATGGCCAGATAGCGTTGCTCCCCTTCGTCCTCATATCGGTAATTCTCGGTAACGTGTGACGGGGATCGGCAAACACTTCCCGAGCCATCTCAAAACGACACTCCATGGTTTCGGCGGTTGCGCTCAGCCTTCGCCGGATCCCACACGAATCTCGTTTCCATATATTCACTATTGTATATTCAAGTTGGGCAATCCCCCATCTGAGAGGGCATCCGCGCGTGCTGAAAATACCCGAAGTTTAGGGCCGCGACCACTTCACTGAGGTAGATCCGGTGCGCCCCCGAGAATCGCTCTTCGCCGAGACGATGGTAGGAGCTCGGAAGCTTGCGGTGGTGATCGGCACACAATGGGATAGCTGAGAAATCGGATGCTTTCTGGCCTAACCCCCGCGGCCCCAGAGCATTCGTGTGGCCAGCCTCAACGCCGGCTGAAGTTCCGCACAGGATACACGGCAGCGTCCGAATCCAGGCGAGATAATCGGCACAGCGTTCCGGTCCGCGTCGTGGACGCGAACGTTTTTTCTGCACTCCCACGAATCGCTTCGGCGGCTCGCCCCGCCGTGAGGGCACATTCCGGCGTAAAGGCACACGTCTAGCGAGCACAAGCACCTCGATCGGTTTTGAATGGGAAGACAAGCGCCCGGCCCAGGACGCCTTAGTGGCATCCTGCGCCGGGCGTTTTGCGTTTCAGGACGCGTCGGACGAACCCGGCCGCCGAATTCCTGTTCGCATTGCGTAGCGAACGCGCAATGCTTGTGGCTACAGAGCATTGACTGGCGGTTCGGACAGTACGTCCCCGAGTGCACGGCCTCCTTCACCAGCGGGAACATGACCTAGTATTAACTTGCATAAATAGCAGTTAATAGAGATAATCGGGTATGTCCCGATCAAAGACGGCTGAAATACGCCTGACCGAGCAGGAAGAGCAGGTGTTGCGCGCCTGGACACGCAAGGGCAGCGGAGAGCAACGGCTGGTGGATCGCGCCCGGATCATTCTAATGTCGCACCAAGGCGTTGCGGTTGTGGAAATTGCCAGAAGGTTGCACACACGACTGGCGCGTGTTTCTAAATGGCGGCAGCGCTTCGTGCGGGACCGTTTGAATGCGCTGTCGGACGCCCCCCGCACCGGCAAGCCTCGGCGGTACGACCGGGAAACCGACCGGCGCGTGCTGGCGCTGCTCGATCAGGACCCGCCGCGCGGCTATGCGCAATGGAACGGCCGCTTGTTGGCGGAGGCTTTGGGCGATGTCAGTGCGGCGCACACGTGGCGGATTTTGCGCAAGTACAAAATCCAGTTACAGCGGCGACGGAGCTGGTGTATCAGCACCGATCCCGAGTTTGGGCCCAAAGCCGCCGATGTGGTGGGGATCTATCTGAATCCTCCGGAACACGCGGTGGTGCTGTCGGTCGACGAGAAACCGCATATTCAGGCGCTGGAACGCGCGCAGGGCTTTCTCCGCCTCCCAGATGGCAAAGCGGTGAACGGTTTCAGTCACTGCTATAAGCGACACGGTACCACGACCCTTTTTGCCGCCCTGAACATCCTGACCGGCCAAGTGCAGACTGGCCATTACCCGCGGCGCCGCCGCCGCGAGTTTCTGGACTTTATGAATGGCATCGTAGCGGACCATCCGGACCGGATGATTCACGTGGTGCTGGACAACTTGAATACCCACAAGCCCAAGCGGGACCGATGGCTGCAAGCGCATCCCAATGTCCACTTGCACTTCATCCCCACCTACAGCTCCTGGCTCAACCAGGTGGAGTGCTGGTTCAGTATTATGAGTCGCGCGGCGCTGCGCGGCGCCAGCTTCACCTCTCCCCGCCAGCTCAGGGATGCCATCGACGCCTTTGTCGAGGTTTACAATCCGAAAGCTTCGCCCTTCGAGTGGACCAAGACTGTCGTCCACCAGACCAAGCCCCAACGTATTTACTCTAATTTATGCAAGTAGGTACTAGGTGGCACGAATGTCCGACTCGCCGACCTTATAGCCTTGCTGCACGGTCTGCAGCGCTGTCGTCTTCACCAGCGAGTCGATCCGCACTTCGCCGCTGGGGCCTGGCGCGAGCTGGCAGTAAGTGGCGAGTTGGAAAGCGTAATCGGGTGAGACCCAGGACGGCCAGGGGGAGGCCGTCTTGATGTCGATCAGTCGGCCATCGATGTCGAGCAGGTCCACGCGTCCTCGAACGGGAACGCCGGAGATTTCGCCGTGGACGTCCATCTCGACGGCCGCGGGTTCAACGGTCGGGGCGACTTCGTCTATGTACTTGGCAACCAGCCGCTCGCCGACCCGGCGGATGTCATGCTGGTTTTCGTCTTTGGTGAACTGCGTCTGCCCGGCCTGTTCCATCCAGGCATCCCGGAACAGCGCACAACACCGGCGGTCTCCAGGGTCTTCGTGGCTTTCGAGCTTCTCCCGAAAGTTGAGCTCCAGGGCGCGATGGACGGCGAGGCCCAGCGCCAGCGAACTGCTCTTGGTTTCCGGCAGCAGGAGCATGTACTTGAACCACCAGCGGGCTTGGCAGTCGAGAAAGGTGCGGACCTGGCTGGGCGAGAGGACGGCCGCGGTTCTCTCCTTGGCGACGGCGGTCCGGTCAGTCGCGGGAACCTTGGTCAGCGCCACCTCCGGCGCCACGATCAGTTCCGTTGAAGTACTCGGCGAGCCAGGCGTCAGAAGCGGCGGATCCTGCAGGGCAGGGAAGGTGGCCTGTTCCGGATGGCGTTCCAGGGTCAGCGCTGATCCCATGTCACACCTCGCTCGTACATGGCCTGGATGAACACGGTCAGCCCGATGGCCCGGATGTCTTCGCTGGTAAACTGCAACGAGTAGTTGCGCATGCGGGCGCGGGATTCGACGAGCCCCGCTCATGGCCAATTCCATGCAGGTGATGCCGGCCCCGGCTACCGGGACGGGAAGTAGAGTGCCGTCACCCCGAGAAGAGAAAGACCGCCCGGCCCGCGACGGCCCGGAAAAGCGCTGGTCCAGATGACGCGGTTAGGTCATAACATATAGAAAGCTCTTAATATCTGTTATATTATACGAGACGCCGCCGATAATGTAGGTATGAGCTCCGGCATCGATAATTGCATCCGAAGACTGGGACGTTGTGACAGACTACTGCTCCTCCTCACTGTCTGCTTGACCATCCTCGGCATCCCGGGCAACTATTTTGGTGTGCACGGCCTCAAGGACGGAGCTAGGCAATTCTGGGCCCTGCTGGCGATGATCCTGTGGACGCTCCGGCCATCGTTGGGGTGATTGCCTATTCCGTGATCCGGCAGCAGCGCAGGCCGGCAGACTATCGTTTTTCATTCAAGCGCGGAGGCGTTGCGTCGCTGGCCGTGCTCGTGGGCATTCACGTTTATCTCGTGATCAGCGGCAAATTCGTCCTATCCGGTACCCGGAAGCTTTTTCCCGTTGATCGTCTGCTTCCATGGAGGAACTGGTCTTCCGAGTGATCGCAATTGACAAGTTGACACTGCTTATGGACGGAATACATAGTAAGGCTTTCTGGGCAATACTGGGGAGTTCCGCACTCTTTTCGGTCCCTCATATACCATCTAAATCCCCCGCCGAACTTCTGGGTATCTTCATCAGTTCGTTGATCTTGGGATGCATTTACTACAAATCGCGGTCTATTCTCCTGCCTGCGTGGATTCACGGCGTCGCAAATGCGGGATATCTGGGCGGGCTATGGATTGCAGGCTTATGCTGCCTGATTAGTTTCGCTGATTGGTCCGTTTGGTCCGGAACAAGCAAGCTCCCGCCCCGGGCGCCTCAAGAAATGTCGACGCCATCCACTTGGACGTGTAGTCCTACCGTGAGAAGTGCCAATTCGGGATCAGTACCGGTAAGTCGGCTAGCATCCTTTGCTGAGATCCCGCTCTGGCCAGCCCAATTCGGATCGATTCCGTAAAAACGCCGTTCTCTGAAATTCGGCGATGTTCCCCGACTGGCGCTTCGCGCAGCCTGTTACCCGCCGCCAATCCCGGCGTCACCCGTTGTCCATAGCCGCGACCGCGACTGCGCCTATCGGGATGCGCGGCACCACGCCTGGCAGCCGGTTCGGGCGCCTGCAATTCCGTCGCCCGTCGCCGCGATCGCCAGTATGCGGATGGCCGGCGCGATCCGCGAGCGAGGCCCGCTACAAGGCCAGAGTGCTTCGTGCGTCGCGAGGGCGCACACCGCTCTCGATGCGAAGACCACGCAAGAGACCGGCGCTGGAGGTGTGCGAGGTATAGGCCGCGTGATGCGGGAAGCGACCGCCGTTCAGGCCCACCGCCGCGCGGAGCCAACCGGCTCAACCCGTCTTGCGCCGGATGCCAGAGCAGACGCGCCCTCGTTTCTTAGCGCGCTGGCGGGTCATGGCGCCACATCCTGCGCGCTTGGCGGGTGGTGAGCTGCCGGGACATATTTCTCAGCTAGACGGGCGTGTGCTCCGCGATTCAGTTTTGTTCCACTTAGCTCTTTGAGCGGCAAGAACACGCCAAAACAAATCGCGGCCAGCGGCGCACGACCAGAGAAATCGTATCCCCACCGATGTGATTGTGTGCGAATTAGCGCAAGAACTGGAAGTCAGGGCTTGACTTCCATATTAAGGAGTCCTATAGTCCGAATATCAAAGGAGCTCTGGTATGGAACGAAGGAACGAGATCCGGCGCTCACGCGATCAATCCTTTCGCGCAGCGCGCTATGGGGATGCTTCCCGCACGCAACACCTCCTCATGCGCATCCCGATTCTGCTTTTCGCAGCCATCGGTTTGGCCTTTGGTCTGACGCGTTTCATTTTCGTGGTTCGCGACAATCTCCGAGGCCCAACCTCAAGTTTGGGAGCCGCCCTGTTCCTCGCCGCGATGGTCGCCGGGGCCGCACTGCTGATAGTGTTTGCCGGTGCGGCGGTTGGGTTCCTGATCGGGCTAGTGCTGCAACTTGGTTACGGCTCGTGGCGGAGCCGGCGGATTGAGAGACCGGCGCTGTAGTTCGTGGCCACGACGGCGAGCGTGCGGGTGCAACTCACGCCGGAGCCAAAAGCGCCCGCATCTTCCATCGTTCCGGCGCGCACGCTGGTCACAGCAAGGACTACGCCCGAAGCGGACTGGCGGGGGAGAGTGCATGCGATAGGCCGCCCGCGCCGGCGGCCGTGCCCCTCACACGATGTACCAGCGGCCGGCTGCTCGACGTGGTCCTTAGCGAGCGCCGCAGACCGGCGCCGCGCAGCCCCGCAGCATGGCGTGCCCTTCGCGAGCTTAGTGGCTGCGGGCAGCACCAGCGGCCGGCAGGCCGTCGCCACGACCGTCAGCGTGCGGATGGCCGGCACGAATCCGCAATGAGAGAGTGGAATGCGCGTTTTCCGTCCGCTGGACGTGATCCGACGTTACGGGATCTATGGCCGGAAACTACGCTAGTGCTT
The DNA here is from genome assembly GCA_963818855.1 of Bryobacterales bacterium. GTDB lineage: Bacteria > Acidobacteriota > Terriglobia > Bryobacterales > Bryobacteraceae > Bog-159. The sequence goes on from CAWFUH010000007.1 coordinate 518,274, forward strand.
TCTCCGAGTCGCCGACTTATCCGGCCAATCTCTGCCCGTTATTCGGGCGGGCTGAGTTTGCGGGCTTCCGAGAGGATCTTGGTCAACCGATTGGAGAGCCGGTCGAGGCAGTTTCTCGAAGGGCCCTCCGGCATAGATCGACGGAACATTTCGATTGCGTGTTGAGCAAAGAGCAACGAGTCCACAATGCCATCTAAGCCGGCGCGGGGCGAGAGCGTTGGCGCTTTCGGTTGTGGGGCCAGATGTCGAGGTTGCGAGCGGGCCAGATGGAACTCGCGCTGGAGGTCGTTCCCGGCAACGTAGACGTACCGCATCGTCATCCCTGGATCCTTGTGACCGAGACATTTCATGAGCGCGGGTACGGTGAGGCCCGAACGAATCATTTCACTTGCGTAGGTGTGTCTGAGCTGGTGCGGAACGATGCGGGTGGTAATGCCGGCCGCCGCACGGACTTCGTGCAGGTAGTAGCGCAACTGGCGGATCAAGGCGGTCTTGCCGTGGGGTCGGGCGAGCAGGTGGCCGTCGGGAGGCAGGGGGTCGAAAGAGCGGAAGAAGCGTAGGCGTTGCACGAGCTCACAGACAAACGAGTCTACCGGCACCATGCGTTCCGTTTTCAACTTGCCGAGGGGCACGTGAATTGCCCAACGATCCGGAGCGACGTTGCGCAGGCAATCCCAGGAAAGGTCGACACATTCACCGATGCGCATACCGGTGTGGCGCAGCAGCAAAAAGATGTTGGCCGCCAGATCGTTGCGGCGGAGCAACTCCATTTGGATGGATTGATCCTGCGGCACCGTCAAGGCCCGAGCAAGACGTTGCGGAGGCCGCGGAGAATCCTCGCGACGGATCAAATGGGCCAGATCGGGAAGCTGTGCGGTCCAGGCAAGTTCCTCCAGGATGCACCGCAGGCGCATGAGTCGAGAGATGTAGACCGCCGGCGCCAATGAGCGCAGGTGGGTGAACCAGCCGAGGATGTGCGGGTCGCGGCGCAACTGATTTAACGAAGTAACATCAGGATGGTTTTCACCAAGATAAATCAGGAAGTCGCGCGCGGTGCCACGGTATTGACGAGCTGAATCCCACACTTGGGCGGCAGTGAGGGACTCGACGGCTCGCTGGAACTGGAGAGCCAGTGGATGGTCCACAGGAACATGGCGAGAGAGTTTCACGGCGGGGTCACCGGTACAGGCCTGATGAGCTGGGCGACCGCTCGCGCATATTGCTGATAGACTTCCAGAGGCGTGACCTGCATGTAGACCAGCGTGGTCTGGATTTGCGCATGTCCCATCAACTGCATGAGGGCGGGCAGGCTCACGCCGGCGCGCACCATATCTGAGGCGAAGGTGTGTCTAAAACGGTGCGGGTTGGCAATGTGGACGCCGGTGGTCCGACGATGATAGCGAAACAGTGAGCGTAAACCCGCGGGTGTCATCCGGGCGCCGCGCGCGGGACCCTTGAGAGAAACAAACAAAGGATTCGTCGCGGTAGGCGGCCTCTCCAAGCGCAGATAGTGATCTAGCAACTGAGCCGCTTCCGGAGCTAACGGCAGGAAGCGGGTCTTGTTGCCCTTGCCGCGCACGCGGATCTGCGCTTCCGGCAACAACAGATCGTCCCGATTCAGATCCAGGACCTCTTGGGACCGGAGTCCCTGCAGCAGCATCAAACCCACGATGGCCAGATCGCGTGAGGTACGAAAACTGGACCAAAACCGTGCCACTTCGTCTACCGACAGCGGTACGATGGTTCGTTTGGGGGTCCTTACCCGCAACCGGCTCAATGCCAGCCGCGGCCTGCCGATGCCCATCGGTGCACGCTGCCAGTAAGTCTGCTGGAACCCAGGAGCAATCTGCCCCGGAGCGTCCGGGAATACGATGCGCAAGGCGCGATCGACAATGGCTACGCGCTGGTTGATGGTACCGCCGGTGAGCTCGCGTTGTTGACTGGACTGGAATCGCACATAGTCCAGCAGTGTCGATTCGGTGAGTGCATCTTTGTGGATCGCGTCGGTGTGATGAACACTCTCCCACCAACGGAGAAAGTGCAACAACTCGTGCGCATAACTTTTCAGAGTATTATCTGCCAGGCGGCGCAGAGTCTCGTAATCGAGATACTGATTGATCCAGTCAATCTCACGTCCGGTGGCCTGCACGATGACGCGATAAGGGCATCGTGTCTGATTGTTGGAGGGCTGGTGGACCACACGAAACGTCATGGCCGGGCAGCCTCCAGCAGCGATTGGAACTGGCGGGCATCGCCGCCTTGGACGAAGAAGCTGTTCGGGTCGTACCCTTCGGGCAAGGAAACTCGGCAAGCGTTCAATCCTTCTTCCCTGAGTCGGCCTACCAGCACTTGGGCCGCCTGCTGGCCGCTGCCATTGCAGTCGGCATCAAAGGTGACATAGACGGTTCGCGCGCGGCCGTCGCACAGTTGCCGAAACTGGTGTGCATTGAGATGGTTTCCCATCCCACAGGTGACGTTGTGAAAACCGGCCTGCCACAGCGCGGCGTAGTCGAACAGACCCTCGACGAGAATCACTTCTGGAGATTGCCGGACTGGCTCCCACAAATACAGCCCACCCTTGGCCCCTGGCAAAAACCGGTGCGGCGGCGCCGTGGCTGACAGACTGCGGCCATAGAGGTTGCCTTCCAGCGGGAAAACGATGCGATGCATGTAGGTGTCGTATCCCACGGCGGAGACCAGACCGGCTTGATGCAGATGGGGGAGCGTATAACCCAACCGTGTCAGCCAACCGCGCAGGCATCCGCCAGGCGCGTAACCGATGCGCATGTGCTCGATCAGTTCCGGCGAGCGGAGTCCTCGGTGGTGCAGATAAGCAATCGCCTCGGCGTGACGGTGTAACTGCATGCGATAGAAACTCGCGACTTCGTGCAGCAAGGGTGTTCCACCACGCCATTGGTGCAGCAAGGCCAAGGCTTGCGGAAACCGCACCTGATGGTAGAGCTCTGCAAAGCGGATCACATCGCCGCCGCGGCCACAGCCGTAGCAGTAGAACAAGTTCTTGCCGGGATCCATCAGGAGGCTGGGCTGGCGATCGGCGTGAAGCGGGCACAACCCCATCCATCGGCCGCGGCTGAGCCGCCGCATCGGCCGCCAATCGTGTGCTTCCAGGTAGTCCCGCAAGGGAATCTGCTGTTTGAGTTCATCGAGTTCTTTCCGGCTCACGGACTGCTCGCCTCCAACAGCAGAATACGGCGGATCGCGGTCCAATCCCAGGCAAGGATGGTGGGTGAGATCGAAAGGCTCCAGCCGGCGGCCTGCCAGAGCTGGGCTGCCAGCAGGGTTCCCAGATGCAGCAAGCGTCCCGCCCACCGTCTCACCGTAGATGGGTCTGGCGATCGCGACGCGTCTGCGACGTCGGGGATGGATCGCTCCCAGGTGCCATCCGTTTGGTGCAACAGCTCCCACGCTTGATGCCGGCAGTGGAGGGTGTAGTGCCCGGACGGCGGCGACCAGTCGGGCAACACCGTAAATGTCTTGTGGCATGGGCGACAACGGCCCCGGCGAATCCAGATCCGCTGGTGCCGTTCGTCGTGCGCATTTTTGAGGCGCTGTCCGTGACCGATGATGGTCCGCTCGCCGCAAACCGGGCACAGCCGGGGGAGCAGTTCCAGCGGGATCTCGGTCACCCCGGGTCGGTCTTGTTTTCTGGCTCAGGCAGTGCGATAAAGAGAATCACGGCTGGTGTGAAGGCCGGCCCTGACCGTCGCTGCCAAGTCTCGATCTGGTGGCTGGCCTTCACCCTCCAGGTAAAGTCAGTTCCGAACGAAAAAAGAATATCGCGTTCTGCCTATTGCCCGCACGACCTCGTTTCAACATTGGCCGGTTTAAAACGACTACACACTCAAGTGGCTCCGGGGTCGTGTATTACGGGAAAAACGCGAGGGCTTGTCCATTTAACCGCGGCAATCGCGCCATAGCCCCCAGGCATTCGCCACTTGCGAACTCAAAGGCAACAACCTCATTGCGGGCAACGCAGTAGAGGTGTCCATTGGGAGCAAAACGCAAGCCGCGCGGGTTGCGGAACTCAGCCTTTCCACTTGGAGAGAAAACCCGCACAAGGTGTCCTTCCGTTTCCAGACCGCCAATCGATCCCTCTATCCGGGCCGGCCCGAACATCTGTCCTCGCCCGAACCATTCCAGCCGGCGCACTCCGATAAGATCTAGCGTTTCCCATTACTAATCCGGCCTGACGTGGCCATCGCTTGATTTCGCGGCCCCTTGAGTTCCGTATCGATCAACGGTCGTTAACCGCCTTTTGTGACCGAGGAGCTCAAGCACCCGCCGGCACATCTCCCAGAAGCGGACTCCTGGCTCGGGTGGCGTGGCGCGCAGATGGGGCTGGGACAGGTACTGAAATACTACGGTCCCAAGGTTTCGGTCCCCTGGCGCCGGGCCATTCGGCGGTGGCATGCTGAAGTCATGCAGAAGGCCTGCGTCGCTCGGCGTGAGATAGCCGTGCTCGCGCTCCTGGCCACAGCCTCGGCTGGCGGAGGAGCTCAGTCGTTGACAGGCGACGTTCTCCGCAAACTTCGCTTTAGCCCCGATAGCCGCTACATTTTGGCGCAGGACGCTTCCGAGATCATGGTGCTCACCGTGAAGCCGCTAGCCGTTCTGTTCCGTATTCCGGTGACAGATGCCACCTATGCTCAATTCACGCCTGATTCGCTGCAGGTCATATTTCTCAGTGGAGGCCCCCGCGCGGATGCGGCGCATATCAAGTTAGCGAAGTCCGACGCTCGCCTGGAGTATTGGAGCATCGCCAACGGTACCCATATGGACCCGCACCAGCTACCAGGTCACGCGTGTGAAACGGGACAGCTGTCCCCGGATGGCCGTATCCTGGCGTGCTACGACTTATTCGGCGCCCTCTGGCTGATTGACACGGTCTCGGGGAGCACGATCTTCCGGAAGGACCGCTTCGGTTGGAACGGAACGGACCTACGATCACAATCGGCACAGACCATTGTGCCCCCAGATCCGGGATTTGTGGACGCCCTCTCCTCGCCCGATGTAAGGATCGCCTTCTCGCCAGACGCTCGGTACGTTATCATCGCTCTGCAAGAGCACGTCACCGCCGCACCAAAGGGCCTCGACCGGCAGGAAAGGGAATGGTGGAGAGGCAGAGCGGTCGTGTGGGATCTGCGCTTGCAGAAGCCGGTAGCGCTAAAGAACCACTTGAGTGTTCTAACCGACAGCGCCATCGCTCCTGCATTAGACGAAAGCCCAGATCGAAGGCGCTTCTTCACCTTTGTGGCGCCGGACCGCCTCTTGGTTTCGGATCTGATCTACGCCAAGAATGGGCATGCGCCCGCGATGCTGATAGAATTTCCCTCGGGAAGGTTACTGTCGAGTCCGGTCATTCCGGCAGGAGCGCTGTTCCCCGCCACGGACCCGGATTTTGTGATTGTTCGGCCAGCCGGTCAGACCACCATTGACCATCCGCAACGGACCGCCGCTGCCGAGTTACACACAGGGGAGCTGATCGTTAGCCAGACTCCTGCACTCGACGTCCTCGGACGTTATTATGTCGCCGAATCCCGCCCAGGCTGGGTAGGATTATATGAGCGCGGGAAGGGCCTGCAGGCCACAGTCGAGCTGCAGAAAGTCGGTTAGCATCTCGGCAACCTGTGCAGTTATGCACTCGGCCGCGCATATATACGAGTCGGCCATTGTGCGACCGAGTGGGCGATTGAGCAACGCTACCCCGCTGCTTGAGCCGTCCACCGCAAGCCCGACGGGACACGCAAAACGCGCCTCCCACTTATATGTTGAGGGCGGAGCACACAACAACGCGTGAGGCGGCGGTTTGTGGTCTATTATTGCTCCGTCCTTTATATACTAGGGCTCAAGAACGATTTTGCCACGTGTATGACGCTGCTCGAGTTCTATTTTAAGATGAACCGCGCCGGCTACTTTCAACGGGCCAGCTGGGTGCAGGGGCAATTGTTCGGCTCAACGTTCGCCCTCGACTTGCATAACCGCAGACCGGAAGATCTGGACCTCGACGCCCTGTGCAAAGTTGACTTCGCCCGGTTTAATTCGGTGCCGTTCCTGGAAGGCGACAGGTTCTACGCGTCTTTCATTCATGTGACCGGTTATAGCTCCAATTACTATCCTACCTGCTCGATCAAGTGATTGCTTTGGACTTCTTCGCGCAATTCGACCAGAAGAGGCTCCTCGACGGGCCAACGGCTCTACGATACCGAAAGACCATCCTTGAACCCGGGAGTTCCAAGCCGGCAGCAGACCTGGTGCGTGATTTCCTGGGGCGGCCTCAAACCGTCGATGCATTGAAGAAATGGATGGACCAGGAGTTCGACACGCCGGCGCAGTAGAAGCGAATCAGCGTCGCGTCCTTCCGGGCAAATGGCTGTAGTAGTCGTCACGCTCGCCGTGACGACACCCGGCACGGCTCAGACGCGGACTCCCCCGCGAAGCCTGCGACCTCATACCTGCGTGGGTGAGATTGAAGACTACCTCTGATTTCAAGCCCGGAAGTGGTATCCGGTGTGACTGTCGACGGAGGATACGCGGAGGTGATGATCGCGGAAGCGCGGGGCATCGCGTCTATTCCTGATGAACTCGATTCCGCGGATGCCGCCCCCCTTCTTCGCGCGGGCATCACAACATACAACGCGCTCCGCAACGCCGGCCTGCGCGGCGGAGATCTGGTGGGTGTGCAGGGCGTTGGTGGTCTGGGGCATCTCGGTATCCAGTTCGCGAGGCACCTGGGGTCCGTACCGTCGCTATCGGACGTGGACGCGAGAAGGAGAAACTTGCCAAAGAGTTGGGTGCGCATCTCTATATCGACTCGACCGTAGATGATCCCGCAGATGCACTTCAGGGTATGGGTGGTGCCAGAGCGATTCTTGCAACACGGACGAGTGGTGAGGGCATGGGGCCGCTTGTGTCCGGTCTTGCGGCCCGCGGCAAGCTCATCGTGGTAGGCGTACCGCCGGATCAGATCCAACTGAGTGAGTTTCCGCTGGTCTTTGGAGGGCGCTCGGTCTACGGCTCACTCACAGGCACAGCGATCGATCAGGAGGACACCCTTTCCTTCAGCGTGCTGGAGAATATCCGTCCGATGATCGAGACAGCCCCGCTGGAACAGGCGGCTGATGCTTACGCTCGACATGATGCAGGGCAAAGCAAGATTCCGCATGGTGTTGGTTACAACGGACCGAGTCGCTCGACGTGTGCGGCCCGCGGATTGACTGGAAGTATCACTTGGAAAAAAGGAGATGAGCATGTTACCGAAGCCAAACAGCAATGAAAGTACGGCTCTGAGCGAGAATTCGATAGAGTGCCCGATTGGCGCGGTTTCAGGAGCTCGGGCCGCCGACGGAGGTTGGCAGCTGTAGGCGACTGCGGACCGCCGGCTCCGTGAGCACAGCGGAATGTTGAATGCGTGCCCGCCGAGGACGCTCTGCGGGGTGTGGACAGTGCCTGAGTGCACCGGAAGTTTCTCATTCTATGAAGGTTGATAAGGCTCGCTGGGTGCCGGCAGCGTCCCAGTGGGCGAGTGGAACTCCGGGCGATTCGCAGGATCTGCGGGTTGCCCAATAGGGGTGCGGCGCGGGCCGAGACTGGACTTTGAGCGTTGATTGGAAGGGCAACTACCGTTGGCGGTCAGGCCGTCCCGAGGAGTCTGAAATCCCTGTGAAGAGCCTGTCAGCATTGGCTCCAAGGCGTTCAGCCGAATTCTGTTGGTCACGGAGCCGGGACCTGTGTTTCATCGAACCCCAGCAAAACCGGGGGGCTTACAGATTCCTGCTCAGAGCCCTAGAATTGTTCGAAGGTGGCAATTCGCGGAGAACCCATGAGCAGTGCTTTAGGTGATCTGAACGGGGTAGTCATCGTCGTTCTCAGGCTTACGTGTGCGCATGCGTACCAGGACGTGGCGCCATGCGCCCGCTGTCATCGCGCGGAGAGCGACGCTTTCCGTGCGTCCCCTATGGGCAACTCTATAGGTCCACCAGCGGCCCAGCCGGTTGGGCGGATCACACACGGGCGGAGCGGCAGCGTCATCACGGTCGAGCAGCGCGAAGGGCAGATGGTCCATCGGCTGTCTCAAGGCTTCACGGCTGAGTATCCGGTCGGTTACCAAATAGGAGCGAACCGCGTGGGATACACATACCTGGTGCAAATCGGCACCTACCTGTTTGAATCGCCGGCTTCCTGGTATCGCGCGCATGGATGGGATCTGTCGCCTGGATATGCGTTCCAGCCCGCATTGGACTTTGATCGGTTGGTGGATGCCAGATGCCTGTTCTGTCACTCAGATCAGCCGGAGTTTATTGGCACCGAGGGCCACCGCTTTTCGGGACAGCCACTGAATGGCATCCGATGCGACCGTTGCCACGGCCTCGGCGAGGACCACGCCCGCCGGCCCTCCGCCGGGAATATCGTGAATCCCGCGAAACTGCCGGCTGCGGCGCGCGACAGTATCTGCGAGCAATGTCACCTGGAGGGAGAAACACGCATGCTCAATCCCGGCAAGCGATGGCTCGACTTTCGTCCGGGTGAGCCGTTCGAGCAAGTCGCTGTAACCTATCTGGCAGCGCAGCAAGGCGGGGCTAGCCACGCCGTAAGTCAGTCGGAGCAACTGGCGCGCAGCAAGTGCTTGCAGGCGAGCGGTGGCCGGCTGTGGTGCGCGACGTGTCACAACCCGCATAAGCAGAAGACTACCGCGGCTGAAATCCGCCAGGTCTGTCGATCCTGCCATCCGGCTCTGTCTCAGGCGGCCCATCCGGCTGCCCAGTCTGATTGCGTGAGCTGCCACATGCCGCGGTTGATGCCCGTGGACATTCCGCACGCGGCAAACACGGATCACAGCATTCCGCGGCGTCCCCATCCACTCGAAGATACCGCCTCTGCCGCGCCGGATCGGTTGGTCCCATGGAGGGAACCGCCCGCGCCGTTTCGCGATCGCGACCTGGCCCTCGCGGAAATCATTGTGGGCGATAGACATCATTCGGCAGCGCTGCGCGAAAGTGGCACGCGGCTGCTCGGGCAGTTACCCGTCGCTCCCGATGAGAAGGACGCGAAGCTGCTGGCGGCGCTCGGCGGCGATGCCCTGGAAAAGGGAGACTTGGAACGTGCCCTCGCTCTGGCACGCCGCGCCGTCGAGCGTGCCCCCGACAATGGTCTGGCCGCATCCATCCTGGCCATGATCCTCCGCCAGTCGGGCGACCTCAAAGGCGCGGAACGCCAGTACCAGCGGGCTACGGAGATCGACCCCTCCTCGATACAGCCCTGGATCGATCTCGCCAAGCTATATCAGGCTCAGGGTGAGATAACCAGTGTCATCGCCACCATCGATCGATACCTGGCGTGGAATCCGCAAAGCATCATGTTCCGCACGGTTCGGCAGCAGGTCGCGCGCGGAGTGCACTGAGCGTCGTCACCAATACAGCTTCAACGCAAGCTGAATAGAGCGCGCCGGCAAGGCGCCCGGCACGGTCCCGAAGCTTGAGGTACCGAATGTTGTATTCGGCGCAAAGAACTGCGCCCGGTTAAAGAGATTGAAAGCCTCCGCGCGAAACTGCAGCCTCGACGTCTCATTCCACAATTGCCAATACTTCTGCAGGCTGGCGTCGGTGTTGAGGGTCCCCTGTGATCGCACGTAGCCGGTGGTGCGGGGAACATCGCCGAAAGTGAACGGCGCCGGGTGTCCGAATGCCGCCGTGTTGAACCACTCGTAGATGCTCGAATTCGAAAGACCGGGATTGCCCACCAAGTCGGGGCGTTGGCCGCCGCCGAATGAATTGGTGTTGTTGGTGGCATTTCCGAAAGCCAGCGGAAAGCCGTCTTTCAGCGATGTGATGCCGGACACCTGCCAGCCCCCCACAACTGCATTCAGGAACTTGCTTTGCGGCTGCAGCGCCTTGCCTTTGCCCACGGGAAGCTCGTAAATGTAACTGGCCACGAAGCTCCGCGGAATGTCGTCGATCATCAAGGACTTCTCCAGTGCCGTGTCGTACCAATTTTGTACGGATTGCGCCTGGCCTTGCGTCCATCCCTCGGGCCCTTCGCTATTGTCCAGATACTTCGACCAGGTGAACGACACCAGGAACTGGAGGCCGCTGCTGAATCGCCGGTTAGCGGACAGCGTCAGGGCATCAAAATAGCTGGAGGCGGCGGGGGACTGTACGTCTTCAACGCCCGTATATTCAGGGTAGGGCCGCAGGAGTTGGCCGTAAGGAATCGTCGGGCCGGAAAGAGCTCCGCTAGTGATGACGCCATAAAACGGGTTTTTCACCGGAGCGAGTAGCGCGTTGCCCATCGACAGGTCCTGCGGCGGTAGCGCATTCAACTCGGACGTGGTCCCGAACAACAGTTTCAGCCCATGATTCCCCGCGTAGCCGGCCTGCAGAATCGTATTAGGCGCCACCTCGTACTGCAGGTTCGCCGACCACATCTCCACATAAGGTGCCGGCCGGTTGCGGAAGACGGCATCCACGGTCTGGCCGACATTGGTCGCGCCGCCATCCGCTTTTCCCGGTGGCTGCAGTAAGCCCGTGGGAAAAGGATTGCTCAGCAGGCTCGCTGGTGTGACCCCATCGAGCGTGCCCACGTATGGCGTGGTTTGCGAAAACCCGTTCAGATTTAATCCCTGGTAATCGCCGAATTCCATAGCGGGCGTGTAGAATAGGCCGAAACCTGCCCGGAATACGAGCTTCTTTGTCGGCGTATAGCTCAATCCCAGGCGTGGGGCGAAATTCGTGTATTGCGGATTGTAGACACCGCTGGGGTTGCCGCCGCCGGTATATACGAGTGCGCCGGGCAGGGTCATCCCGACCTGGGCGCTGATAGGATTGGTGGCCTGCGCGTCGAAGTAAGACAGGCGATTGAAGCGATCCACGGGTGCGGTTTGAAAGTCGTAGCGTATGCCCAGGTTCAGCGTCAAGTTGTGGTTAACTTTCCAATCGTCGTTGATATACCAGCCGAAGAATTTCTTTGTGAATGCCGCATCCGCGCTTAGGGTAACGCCGCCGCTGCTATTGTCTCCGGTGCCCAGCAGGAAGGAAGCAAGGCCGTAGCCGGTGGATGGATTCGCCGACGTGGGATTCGGTCCCTGTGTAAAATCGGGCGAGAAGTTAAAGCTGGCCTGCGACGAGTTGAAGGTATAGAGAACAAAATCGATCGCCATAAAGCCCATCGAAAACGTATGCGAGCCGTGGATCTTGGTGAAGTCCGTGGAGAAGGTGCGCGCCTCTCGCGGCGTCGCATTCAACACGCCGGAACCCAGGCCGTATTCGCCCGTAATGTTAATGGATGGAAAGGCGCGCCCGGTCCGCCGAAGGAATCCAGTTCGGTCGGCAAACCCACGGTCGAAGGGTCAAAGGGCACACCTTGCGGTTTGCGGCCTTCTGCCCAGCGGCCCCAACCGAAGTTGGCGACCATAACGAACGTCGGCGAGAACGCGTCGGTAAATCCCACGCCGGCGTCCCATCGATTGTCCGGCGCCAGCGTGCCCTCGCCCCCAGGATCGCTCGCGCCCAGGAAGTCGCCGCTCAGTTGCTTGAACTGGCGCTTCTGAGACCACCGCGCGAAGAAGTGTTGCGTATCGCTGATGTTGTGATCCACCCTCACTGTATATTGGTCGCTATCGGTCGGAAGTCCCGCGGTGCCCGCATAGTTATTGGCGCCCGTGACGGCATTGCCAGCCTCATTTGGATTGGGATAGTAAGCCAGCAGTTTCAGCGACACCGGATTCAGCAAATTCGTCGGGATGATGTTTCCGGGAAACGGTTGGCGCGAGTACACGCCTCCCGAAAACACGGTGGTGAAGGGATTGTAGATCACCGCCTGAGAACCGTCCTCATTGAATGTCTGGGAAAAATTGCCTTGCTTCTGCAGCACCGTGGGGACCGTGGTCAAAAGTGTCGTGGGAGTCTGTTGGCGCAAGCCCTCATAAGTGCCGAAGATAAACGTTTTGTCGCGCTGGCTGTAAATGTGGGGCAGGTACAGCGGACCGCCGGCTGTAAAGCCGAACTGGTCGCGATGGAACGCGGGCCGGGCCAGGCCTTCCAGATTGTTAAAAAAGTTATTGGCATCGAACGCGTCGTTGCGCAAAAACTCGAACGCGCTGCCGTGGAAATCGCGCGTGCCGGATTTCTCGATGGCGTTGACCACGTTGCCCATGCCCCACCCGTACTGCGGCGAGTAAGTGTTGGTCTGAATCTTGAACTCTTGCAGCTCATCGACCGAGGGCACGTAAATGATGCCATCCCAGTCGCCGGCCCATCCCAGTGGCCGTCGAACAGGAAGACGGTAGTGCCCATGCGGCCTCCTCCGAAATTGAAGAAGGAGATGTCCTGGTCCACGTTACCCTGCGAACCCGGTGGATTCAACGCCTGATACTGCTGGCTATTGTTTACACTGGAGTCCAGCTCAACCAGGCCAAAAACATTCCGTATGTTCAAAGGAAGTTCGAGGGCCTGCTTGGTGCTCACGTCCGAGCCGACGTCGGCGCTGCCTGTCACCAGAACGGGGGCGCTAGCTTCCACATCCACCGTTTGCGACACCGTGCCAATTTGTAGTTGGGCGTCCAGAGTGGACGACTGGCCCACCTCCAGCACGACGCTCGGAACGCGGGTGATCGCGAAGCCCTGCTTTTCGACCGTCAGCTCGTAGCGGCCCGGAGGAATCAATGTGAAAGTGTATTGGCCCGTGTCGCTTGTCGTAAACTCGCGCTTGAATCCGGTTGCGAAGTTCGATAGCGTGACAACCGCTCCAGGCACTGGACCCCTATTCGGGTCGGTTATCGTGCCCGCCAGTTGCGCGTTGACTGCTTGCGTTTGCCCCCATACGGGAACGCACATTAGAAGCGCCAGAAGAGATACAGACAGGGTTCTCATCCATCCTCCTGTGCACGATGCGAGCAGTACGGCCTAGTTTTAGGAAGGACAGTATTTCCCGTACTGTCGCGTGCGATCAGTATATGCAAAGGCCTCGCTTGCGTCAACAAGACTGCGTGGTAAACGTTACAATCGTGGACTAACAGCCGTGCGCCAGGTGATGTTACTTACGCACATACTGGTACCAGATGCTGAGGAGGGCTCCTGGTATCGCATTGGCGGCGCTGTCCCTGAACATCTCCGGTCTTTTGGCCGAAGATCTTACCGGCGCAATTCGCGCCGCACAATCGGGTGGCGATTACCAGAAGGCGGCGCAACTCTATCGGCAGTTGATCGCGGAAGGTACCGACAGCCCTGAAGTGCGTAGCAATCTCGGTCTCGTGCTGCACTTGGCGGGCAATAACCAAGATGCCATGGAGCAGTTCAAGATCGCCTTGCGCCAAAATCCGGCGCTCATTAGCGCCAACCTTTTCGCCGGGTTGACCGAAGTCGATTTGGGCGAGCCCGAGCAGGCGCTGTCTTTGCTGAAAAAAGCGCTGCAGTTGGACCCGCAGAGTCCCGCACCGCTTTTGGCGCTGGGCAAAGCATACGTCGCATTGCGCGACTACGGTTCCGCCAATGAAAACTATTTCAAAGCGGCCCAGCTCAATCCGAAGCTGGCAGAGGCTTGGTATGGCGTGGGAATTACAGACCGGTCGCTGGCCGAGCAACGCCTGAACAAGGTCGCGCGCGGGGGATCGTCTGTCGACAAGCAGTCACTCGAAAGTGAAGCCAAGCAACTGCTCGACCGCGCCCTTCAGGCACTCACCCGTGCCGTAGAACTGGATCCGTCCTCCGCCCGGCGGCACTTGATTCTGGCGGAATCGTTCTCCGAGGCCGGCAGATTAGTGGACGCCATCCCGGAATTCCAGGCCGCCATCCAACTGGACTCCACATCGGAAGCGGCATGCCTGGGGTTGGCGACTGCATATTGGAGACAGCGGCAGTTTCCGGATGCCCTGCCGCTACTGAAGCGAGTGTTGGCCGCATCCCCCAGGGACCCAGAGGCAAATGCCATGCTGGCCGATATCCTGGAGCATGATGGAGACCAGGACGCTGCCGGCATGCATGCCAGGATGGCGCTGGCCGGCAACCCCGACCTTCTTCAGGCCCGCGTGGTTTTGGGACGCATTTACCTGGCGAGAGGACAACTTGAGCCCGCCATTGCGGAACTGCGCCAGGTAGCCGGGGCCGATCCGGACGGCAGCTATCACTTTCTGTTGTTCCGGGCTTATAAACAGGCGGGCAATGAAGAAGCCGCCCGCGCCGCGCTGGCCGAGTATGAACGGTTACGCCACAAGGGTCAGTGATCCGTAAGCAGGCGTTGCTCGCGTTTGAGCGCCGCCTCGCGGATCTCGACAGACTTCCGCAGCGCCGCATCCGCTTCCGCCTTGCGACCCAGTTTGCGCAGCGCGACAGAGAACTGGTAATGGATATCGCCTTTTTCATCGCTATCAAGGGCCTTTCCCAGTTCCTCGGCGGCGTTTTGAAACCGGCCGGTGTGAACGTAGGCCAGCCCCAGATCCGCGCGGGCCGCCAATGCATCGGGCCGGGCTGAGAGGTATTTCTGCAGCAACGGGATGGCCTCTTCGTAACGATGACGCCTTACCGCGATGTTGGCCAGCTCAAACGATGCCTGCTCCGATCGCGGGTTCAACCGCAGAGTGTCCCGGAGACACTTCTCGGCATCGTCGAATTGGCCCAGTTCCCAATACACCGTTCCCATGCCCAGCCGCGGAGCCGGATTTAGAGGCGCCAGCGCGGCGGCTTTCCGGTACAATTCCAATGCCGCGGGCAGCGCGGCATGCTGGCGCTCCACGTCGCCGCGAAACACATCGGCCTGCCACGAATCCGGCGACAGGGTAACGAAGTGCTCGAAAGCCTCGCGCGACTTGCCCGCTAAGTTCGACGCCTGGGCATACTGGCTGGCCGATTCTGAAGTCTCGGCTGCGGGCGCGGCCAGTGAGTCTCCGAAAGCCTCACGCGCCAGCCGTGTATCTCCCATGCTCAAAAGAAACTCGCCCAGCAGCCGTTTCGAGTAGCTCGCGCCGCCTGGCATGCGCGCGAGTTTGTGCGAAGCTTCTTCCGCCATTTTTTCGTAGCAGATCGCCAGTCCGTACCAGGCATCCGCATCGCTCGCCGAACGCGCGGTCTGCCGTTCGTAGAGGCGCACCGCCTCGTCAAGCTGATTCAGGCCGACGTGGGCGCTCGCCAGCGCCAGAACTGCGTCGCGATTTCCGGGATCCTTCTTCAGCAGCTCTTCTAACGGCTCAAGCGCGTCCTGCGGCCGGTTACACTGCACCGCCGCCATCCCGGTAATCAGCGCCGCGGACTGCATCTCCGGATGGAGCTTCCAGATACCCGCCGCGGCGTTGAAAGCCTCCGCGAAGCGGCCCGCCGCATAATACATCGCCGCTATATTGTTCAGCGCCTCGGCCGCGCCGGGCCGAAGACCCAGCGCCGCCCGGTACGATTCAATCGCCTGGTCATACTTGCCGTGCGTGCTGAAATCTGCGGCTTGCCGGAAAAGATCCTCGTAATCGTCCGCGCGCAGGATAGTCAGCAGCCCCAGCAGGCCAACCGACATGGCGAAACTCAAGTACGCCACTTCACCCCCAGATCCAGTGCCTTGCGCGCGTACTCCACACCTCGTTCCATGTGGTCGCGCTGCTGGTATTCGAGGGCGGCGGCGATGGGCGCAGGCGTTTTGCCGGGTACGTCTTCAATCACCATGGGGTTCTCGTAAGGATGTCCCTGCTTGGCGAGCGCGATGAATCGTGCCAGGTCGGCGGCTTTCATGTCCTTCCAATTATTCATGAACGCCGGGTCGTAGATCGCCAAATGATCGGGCGGGCGACCGGTGATCGGCTTGTTATAGACCGTAATAGGCGGGCATACCTCGCGCGCTTTGGCGATAATCTTCTTGAAATCGATCACGCCCTCGCCCAGCGGCACCCACTGAACCGCAATTCCGTTGCGCGATTCGTACACGACCGAGTCGCGCAGATGCAGCATCACCGCCACCGGCCCCAGTGTCTCCACCGTCGCCAGGGGATCTTCCATGACGAAGACCGGGTTGCCCGTGTCGAGATACGAGCCTACAAATTCCTTACCCGCGCCATCGATCACCTGCCTCGTCTGCCGGCAGAACAGATCTTTGTGGTTCTCGATCGCAAACTTCACGCCCGCATCCATGGCCTCCGCGCGCACGGTGCGCAATACCCTGATCGCGGTTTCCATCACGCTCTCCACCGGTCCCGGCGGCATACTGGCGCGATCGCCCGCCACGCGGAAACGCACCAGCTTCGATCCAATCCCCACCGCGTGCTGTATCCCTCGGCGCAAACGCGCGAAGGTAGCATCCATTCCGTCCGGGGTCCGGGGCAGCGCACCGGCATCGCCGCCTTCGAGTTCCAGCCCGAGCCGCGCGGCGGCGTCTTTCAGTTCTCTCCAATGCGCCGGATCGTCATTTCGCGGGTCGATGGAATCCTGCAGAAAGACCGCGTCCAGCTTCAGGCTCGCGGCATACTCCAGCAACGGCACATCATTCCATCGCATCGCGCGAATGGAGTAAGTGTTCAGCCCCAAAGGGAACCATGCCATTACTGATATAGTACTGCGGCGGGCAACTCAAAGATCGGAGACCCGATCATTCGAAAGTATTGACGATCGCCGAGTACCTCCTCGCTACATGCAGGTGGAACGAAGAAGTACGCGCGAGATTATCGCACGCTTCGAATCCGAGCGGCAGGCCTTGGCGCTCATGGGCCACCCCGCCATCGCCAAGGTATTCGACGCAGGTTCGACACCTGAGGGCATCGTGCGCGTCGCGGTCTCGGACCGGCGCAGGCCGCCGCAGCCCAGGCGACACGGCTGGCGCTCGGAGGATTCTCGGGTACCGGAATGGTTCCAGGATTATTCAGACCTGCTCGCCGTTCTGAAGCCGCCGGGGATCGCCGCTCTGGCGCTGATTGGTTCCGGTTCGGCGCAAAAAGATGTAAGGCGAACCAGAGCACAGATGAGTGTTTGGGCATCTGGTGGCAAGGACTCAATTCCGAGCCAACCTTCAGTCTCCCCTCAATGCTGTCTGCGTTCACGGCTGTCAGGAGCTTATGAACCCCGCTGCTGGCGAGCGTACCGATAAACGGCAGCTTCTCCCCCGCCGCGACAAAGTAGGATGAATCAGTCAGGGGGAGACGATTTCGGGAAAAGTGAATGCCCCATTGACGGAATGTTGATTCTGCAGCACCTCCTGAATACAGTGCATAGCGGTCAAAATTCAAAGCAACCCCCTTTTTGCCGCAGAGTACCTGCACGGCCCCCGAGGCGAGAAGATCTCTCGTACAATGCGACCCTGCAACCCTTGCTCGCGAGCGCTATTGCCGATGTGAGTCCCGCTACTCCTCCGCCAACAACTGCAAATGGTTTTCCATCAGGGCCTCCACGTCTGCCAGCGATTCAGGTTTACCGCCGGCGGCTCCCCTGTGGATAGGGTGTTGATCCTCAATGGCTCAAGCGTATCCTGCTTGAACATGGCCATCGCCGCAAAACTGGCCAAGCCAAGACTTAGAAATTCCCTCCGGAACTCGCGCTTATCAAACGCCCCCGGCATATCACCTGACGCATCGGCTCTACGAAGAGATGCTCGCACCATTCTCGACCACCGCTTGCTTCCTGGGACGCGTCTTCTGCGCGACTACTATACACTGCCCATGCGTTCAACATGGGCGGGACGATGGATTTGCGCGGGCGGCCATCGGCGCCTGTCACAGCTAATTTGATGCGACCAGCGGCGGCTTCGGGGAATTCAGAACAAGGCAAAGCGATCGCGCGGGCCACTGACGTGACATACCGTGACCGCCGCAGTTCGCGCTTCGCACATGCCGCGCGAGTCCGCCTGGGATCCACGTAGCACATGATGAGCGGGTCAAACGCCGCGAGGTTCGGTGGCTGCCCCAGGATCGGCTTCCCGCCGCCGGGGCATTAGCTCGTCGCGTTGCGCCCGGAATAGCCTTGACGTCGCCGATGCGGCGCGCCACCTCGCGGGCCTGCGCGGCGGGTAGTCCGTAAGGTAGCCTGCTCATGGCGCCCGTTTCACGCAATGGCGCGGCCGTCGAAAAATGCTCCAGGCCGGTCGAAAAGCACCCCCCAAACGCCGGCCGCGCGCGCAAAATGAAAAAACACGGTCGAAGGTTAGCGTTTTGGACAGCGTGCGAATGCCGCAACCCGCTGCCAATCCTCACTGCCGCGTCAGGAGGGCCGAAGTCGCCCGTCAGCCGGACGACGCTGAGGAGGCAGCGCGGGAGCTCTGGTTTTCCGCACGGCCATCCTATGCCTAGAATAGGGAAAGCCCAAGCGGATGAGGAGTTCAACGGTGGAAAGGAACGAATCGCTCAAACAGTCGACGCCCGAATCGGGCCTTGTTCGAGTGGCCGCTTTGGTTCTAATGGCTGTTGTGGTCTTGTCGTACCGCCAGCGGCAGCAGTTTAAGCGAGCGAATGTCGATGCTGCCCAAACGCGGGACGTTGTGGATTCCTTTGAACGACTTCTCTCCAGCCTGGGAGCAAGCGATTTTAAGCAAGGGAATAACAGGGCCTGTTCCGGACAATATTAGAAGAGACTGATGTCTACCAGGAACCATACTTTAACAGGCAACGGGAGATAGAAGTGGGCCGTGGCGGCGCCTCCGATCTACCTCTGCACTTAAGATTGATCCGCGCCGCATTGCGCCGGCTCAACATCCGCTTGAGCCGTCGGCGCGAGCGACGCAATTGGCGAGCGGCCGCGCCAGGGGACCCTCTTCCCGCGGCGGAGGCGGCTCTAAGAAAGCTGCGATTGGACGATCCAAGCGCGCAAGCTTATTTCGACAAACACCTGCCCCGATTGAAGAGGACCTTATCCCTGGTTCCGCCGCCGCATGGCTCCGGACGCGCCCTCGAGCTTGGCTGTTACATGCAGTTCACGCCCGCGCTGAAGTACCACTGCGGCTTCCGCGAAGTGTATGGAGCGGACTACGGCGTCGGCCCAGCCCAGCATAAATCCGTGCAATATGGGCACGCTCGATTCGATTTGGATGTCGATCTCTTTGACGCCGAACGGGACGCCTATCCGTATCCTGCGGGTCACTTCGAACTGGTACTTGTCTGCGAAGTGATTGAACACATGCTGTTCGATCCCATGCACCTTCTTCTGGAGGTCCGCCGGGTTCTGGAAGAAGGGGGCCATATTCTGGTCACAACGCCAAATATTGCCAGTTTGACCAGCGTGGCGCGGGTACT
Source organism: Bryobacterales bacterium (assembly GCA_963818855.1). Taxonomy (GTDB): domain Bacteria; phylum Acidobacteriota; class Terriglobia; order Bryobacterales; family Bryobacteraceae; genus Bog-159. The sequence goes on from CAWFUH010000007.1 coordinate 537,475, forward strand.
GCACGGCCACGACAATCCGCAGATACACTCCAAATATAAGATACCGGGGGCCGCCGTGCCCGCCGCCGTCCAGCACGTGCGCGAGTACACGCTGGCCGAGTTGGGCGAAGCCGTCGCATGCGCGGGCTTCGAAATCGACCAGTTGTTTGCGGAGCCAATTGGGGAATACAAGTTCTATCAGCCGCTGCTTCAGTTTTTGGAGGACAACGGCTATAATCCGGCCAACCGGGGAGAACAGAGTTACTGTCTGGCGCGGAAACGGTCAACGCGGGCTGTTACACGGTACCCGGGGTTCTTGTATGAACCCTAGTTTCTGGGCTATGCACTTAGCTCTCCAGTTCCTGCTCCGGTCAATCTACGGAGACCAGTCCGCTGTTACTCGCTACGCTACCGAGCGTGACTTGCAACTGATAGTCCCCGGGCAGCAGGGTGGGCACCCGCATGTTCATCTGGGCCACACCGACCGTCCCCGGCGCCGGCCCGGCATATAGCAACTGTGCCGGAAGATTTCCGATCGAAGCGGCGGGCGCTGTCATGGAGCCCTGGCCGGTCAGGAAGATCGTCACAATGCTACCGGACTTGGCTGGATTTCCGGCGCCGTTCAAGGTCCCATCCTGATTCAGTGCCAGTATGCGCGTGGCGCTGGAAGTGAAAATCTCAGGGGCAACTGTCACTATCGGGAACGATGCGGTAGTTGCCGAGCCGGAAGTGGTCACGGTCGCGGTCGCCGCGCCCGTCACAGACTGAGGCGGCACTTGGGCATTGATCTGCCCGGGACTGACGTAGAGCAGAGGCGCACGAACTCCGTTGATGGAGAGCGACGTGTCCGCCAGGGAAATGGGCAATGGAATCTGTCCCGCGAAGGCCGTGGCACGCGCCAGGTTGGTCCCAAATATCGAGATCAGCGAACCGGGCGCGACCGACGAGTTGAATGACGCGGCATTAACTACCGTTGAGATGTTGCCCGCGCCGGGAGGAAGCAGACCATAGACCAGCAGGGTGTTCAGCGCACCCACGTACACTTTGCCATCCGCCTCCGTGGGTACGCCGAACTCGGTGTATGCGCCAACCACATCGCGATAGAGCTCAGTCGATAGATTCGCGGCGTCAAAGGCGTGCAGCAGGGTATTGTCATCGCCCAATTCATATGCCCAGACGATACCATTCGACGACCCATTAGCGGACACGATGGGTGATGATCCTGGATTCGCAATAGCCATCGAGGAACTGGAAACGGGAGCGGCCGTCAAACTGGCATTGGCAATTCCGAAGGCTCTCAGTTGATCGCCCGCGGCCGAAAAGTAGACATTGCCGGAAAAATAAGCAGCCGATCCGTACACGCCCTGGCCTCCCAGGGCCACAGTCTGCAGCGCGCCAGCATCGTTAGTGCCGTTGAATCCTCCCATCTTGTCCCGATCGACCAGATAGATGCGGCCCTCCTTGCCGGCCACGACCAATAAGTTGCGATGCGCGTTGCTGCCCACTTCGGGTGGCAGCAGCAGAGCGCCCGACGAGCCCAAGTCCAGATCCAAGTTCTCCAGAAAGGCCTGGTTGTATGGGGTGAAGTAATCGGCGACGGTCAGCCCGGCCGAGGGCGAGAAGCGAAGGCGAATGATGCTGTCCGCCAGATCCGGGGGGGAATAGAGTTCATCGAATTCGCCATTGGCGGAGACTGCGAACAGGTTCCCGTTCGTGTCGGAAGCCGGTCCGGCCCCGCCGCCCCAGAACGACGCCCCCGAGCTGTTCGGTGTCGTGTTATAAACAGCGGTCTGTTGCAGGGTATCCGCGCGGTAGCCGATGAGCCAGCCATGGTAAGGCTCGTGATCGCAGTGGGACGACCAAGCCGTGTACACCACGCCATTGGCCAGCAGCAGAGCGGCTCGTTGCTTGTAGCTTTCGGGAACGAAGGTCACAGTTGCGCCACCGTCTCCGGTGCCGGGAACCGCCGCCTGAATTGCCACGGGGCTGGCGGACAACTCCTGACCGCTGCGGACGTCCACAGCGTGCAGCCTATGCACGTAACGCGCGGCGCCGCCGCCCGATACCTCCTTGGTAGATGCCACGAAATATACCGTATAAGTGGCCAGATCGATGACCGGAGTGCCGGTGATTCCTATCTCCGGGGAGATTACCGAACAGTTCACGTCCTCCCAGGGCACCGTGGTGACCCCCTGGCTCGGATCGATGACGCTCATTTGCCAGAGGGGGGCGGCATTTGCTCCCAGATTGTCGTCGGCATCGAAGGCGTAGACGCTATCGTGCGCCGTGGCTACCACGACGATATCATGTACGGTTCCATTGGCCATCGGCACGGCGGCTACGTACAGCGGCTGCCCGTACAGGTAACCGTCCACGCTGTGCGAGAAGCGCCTGCCAAAAAGTGCCGAATTGAGGTTCGCCGGGGACAGCAGCGGCTCACTGAGATTCTGCCCCGTGCGGGCGTTGTCATATTTATACGTCAGGACATTGACCTGTGCGCCGGCTGAGAGCGTGCAAAAGCACGCCCCGACCAGGCGGAAGGACGAGCATCGCATTGAGGCATTTTACCCTCTAGCGGGACGTTCCCCGCAGGATCGATTTGGAAAACCGCTCCCAGGCTATTGGCGCACCCGAGCGACTGGCGCTGGAAGCACGCGAGCCAGACGCCGCGCCTGATGGCGGGGAAGCCCAAACGGCGCGCAGAAACAACGGACTGATCCGGCCCGAGCCGGATCTCAGGGCTACCAGACGTGCCGTCGTTTCTTCGCGCACTTACCGGTCAATCGGCGCCACACGGGCAGCGCGGGCGTTTTGCGCCATCTACGGGGCGGCCAGGACCGGCGCCTACCCCTTCCTGCTCGGTCAGGCGTATTTCAGCCGCCTTTGATCGGGACATGCCCGATTATTTCTATTAACTGTTATTGATGCAAGTTAGTGCTAGGGGTGGCGATGAATGAAAGCCGCAAGGATCGTGCTAATCGAAGAGCAGGATAGCGGCGTTGCTCACGAACTGACGAAATTCACCAGCGGCGAGGAGGGCGTGCGGGTTCTCCGTGCGCCCGCGCAGGAAAACGAATTCGTTCCGGACGCGAATCTCCTGGGCTTGAACACTCCGAAGGGCGACGGCTCTACTGTGCGTGGCAAGCTGAAGCGCTGCCCGCGGCCGGCAGGCGTGCCCAATGCTGTCCTCACGTCTTCGTACGTGATGAGCGACAAGCAACGTACCGGTCCTCCAGGGCAGCCCGTACATTCACAAGCAGTCGCAGCTGGAGGAGTTTCTCGCCGAAGTGGGGCAAGCTGTGAAAGAGATGCTAAGCGAAGGACGCACTTCGAATACAGAGTCAGGACCCATGTCTTTCGTTCACGGGATGCTTCGGAAAAGAAAGATCATGCCAAATGGCAGATCTCGAACAGCGGCGGCGTGAGGCCGTTCTGGCTGCGGAACGGACACGAGTTGGTCTACTGGTCAGACGACACGTTCATGACAGTCAGTTACCCGATAAAGGGCGACACGTTCGTGGACGGATAAGCCTGGGTATCGATCAACCTGCCCGGAAAAATCTTAGATGCGGACTTGGCCCCGGAGGGCAGACGCTGGCTGGCGCTGCCGATTGTGGAATCCGCGGAAGCGCCCAAGCAGGAGCGCGAAGTGGTGTTCCTCTTCAACTTTTTCGACGAACTCCGGCGGCGGGTGCCGGCTGGGAAGTGACGGCGCTGGATCTGACGGTCGCTAAGCAGTTGGCGCTTTTGCGTCCAGTTGGTCGCCTATCCGGAAGGAATCCACATGCGCGAAATGTCATGTTGGACTTCTGCCGGCTCAGGAGGTCCGGATACGATGATCGAGGAGATCCGGAGCGGCAACACCAATCGGCCGATCGGTCATGGACTGGAATAAAACTTCTTGGGCCCTTAGTAGCAGGCAGGAGATTTCCAACTAATCGAGTTGGAGCGGACGGTGAGATCGTTCGCATCGCCGTGCTGAGTCAGAGCTTCCCCATCGTGAGGACTTTGCCGCCTCCAAACAACTGAACTCAGTGAGCCGCGCTCGTCGGGATCGAAGGAATAATGTTCCAATGTCAAGGCGACCGGCGAATTTGTGTGCAACCTGGTGACTCGCGCGCTGGTGGAGAAAATGAACCTGACCTTCGCCCGCTGCCGCACGGAACCAGTAAACATCCATCGCGCTAATCTCAAAGAAGGACTCTTCAAACTGCTGGCAACCAATCCCGTTCAACTAGCCGCAGAGCGCACCCGTTTACTGGTCGTGCCCCGATCCGGGACTCACTTGGAGGCGATGTAATCGATCAGGCTGTCGATGTCTCGGTCGGTCAGCCAGCCGCGGAATGCCGGCATCAGAGCGCCGCCGAATTTAACCCGCACCTTGATATATTCGCGGTTGGGTTTGACTCTGGCAATCGGCATTTGGCTGCGCCGGAAGAGCTGGTAGAAGCTCGGGCCGAACTTCTTCGACTGCGGCCGGTCGATGTCGTGGCAAACCGCACAGTTTTCGCGGTACAACGCCTGGCCGATCCGCAGGTGGTTTCTCTCCCAGGGGAGCGCTGGACGGCCGTCGCCCGCCAGCGCGGCGGCGAAAGCCAGAGCGAGTGCAGCTTTCCGGATCACGCTTCCCATCCTTGGACCTCGACGGCGCCGGCGCTGCGCATCGCTTCAGCGGCCTGGCCGGCTTCGTGGCCGCGGCAGCGGACCCTCAGGCACACCGCGCCGGGTTTTAGATCCGGCATTGGCGCTCTTAGCTTGTGCCGGCGGATGAGGCCACTTTCCCAGAGGAACCAGCCGAACGTGGACACGATTGCGCCCAACATCGTCATTTCGAACGTGATCACACCTGTCGCCCAGAACGAAAAAATCGGCATGCCGCCAGTGACCAGGGGATAGTTGTGTTGCGTCCAGCGGATGAAAGCGGTCGCCAGCGCGCCGAACAGGATCGCGCCCAAAACCGACACCACAGACATGCGGCTGGGCCGGTCCAGCACGCCGCGGGGAAACTCCACCGGTTCCTCGGAGAAAACGTCCAGATCCGCTGGGGCAATGCCGCTCGCGCGCAGCGACCGGATGGCCGCGGCAGCTCGCGTCCTTCTCAGGGAATTCGGCAACCAGGTAGGAAGTCAGTTATCCTCCTGCGGATGTGGTTTAAACTCCCACACGGCGATCATCGGGAACAGCTTCGCGAAAATCATGTACAGCATAACCATGGCGGCAAAGGTGGCGGCGGTGATCGCGGCTTCGACCCACGTGGGCGTGTAGAAAGCGGATGCCGACGGGAGACGCGGGTTCGCCAGCGTCGGAACGACGATTACGAACCGCTCGATCCACATGCCGATCAGCACCGAGACGGATGCCACGGTGGCGCCGGCGATGGAGCGCAGGCGGCGGATCCCGAGCAGCACGAACGGGACCGCGAAGTTCAGGAACATCATGGTCCAGAAATAAGGCGCGTAATGCCCGCGCGTACGGGCGCCGAAAACTGCCATCTCCTTGGGATCATTGCCGTACCAGACGGTCAGGTTCTCGGCGAGCGTGAAGTAGAACCACAGCAGGCTCATGAGAAGCAATAGCTTACCCAGACGGTCGAAGTGGTGCTTCGTGAGATAGACCTCGAGGTGGAGCAACTTGCGGATGATCGCCATGACCAGGATCAGGGCCGCGATCCCGCTGAAGATGGCGCCGGTGACAAAATACGGCCCGAAGATGGTGCTGTGCCACATTGGCGCAATCGCCATCGCGAAATCCCAGGCCACCACGGTGTGCACCGAAACCGCCACTGCCAGGATGATGCAGGCCATCAGCTTCATGGCGCGCTCCAGGGCGTGCCACTCGCGGTCGCTGCCCGTCCAGCCGAGGGACAGCGCACGGTAGAGTCGCTGCCGCCACGGCGTATTGTGCTCGGCAAGCTGCGCCAGATCGGGGATCAGCGGCAGGTACAGATAGATGACGCTGCCGGTGACGTAGGTGACGATGGCAGTGAGATCCCAAAGTAGCGGAGAGCGGAAGTTGGGCCAAAGCATCCGCGAGCTGGGATAGGGCAGTAGCCAGTAAAACAGCCAGGCGCGGCCTAAGTGGATGATGGGGAACATGCCGCCGATCATGAGCGCGAAGACCGTGATGGCCTCGGCCGCGCGCGTGACCGGCTTGCGCCAGGCCGCGCCGGTGAGGCGCAGAATCGCGGAGATCAGCGTGCCGGCGTGTGAGATGCCGATCCAGAAAACGAAATCGACAATGTAGATTCCCCAGAACACCGGCCGCTGGAGGCCTGTGACGCCCATCCCCGAATGAAGCTGAAGACCCCATGCGGCGAGGCCGGCGGCGCCCACCAGGAAGGCGATTACGGTCGCGAACACGTACCGGCCGCTGACGCGCGAGAGCGGCCGGAACAGATCTTCTCGAATTTGATGATAGGGGAGAAGTTCAGGCGCGGGCGACATACGGGCTAACCTTTTTGTAGATAAAACACCTTGGGCTTAGTCCCCAATTCCTCGAGCAGCCGGGTGGCGCGGCCGTTCCCGGCGAGGCGCGAAACTTTGCTGCCGGGGTCGTTGAGGTCGCCGAATGCCATAGCTTCGGCAGGACACGATTGCACGCACGCCGGCTGCACATCGCCGTCTTTGAGCGGACGGCCCTCCCCAGCTGCGTCCTGTTTGGCCCGCTTGATCCGCTGAATACAGAACGTGCATTTCTCCATCACGCCAGCAGGGCGTACGGCGACATCCGGATTGTGCTGCAACGCGAGCGGCTCGGGCCAATCCGGGGCGAACCAGTTGAAGTACCGCACCGTATAAGGGCAGTTGTTGGCGCAGTAGAAGGTGCCGACACAGCGGTTGTAGACCTGAACGTTGAGCCCCTCCGGATTATGATAGGTCGCGTAAGTGGGGCAAACGGGCTCGCAAGGCGCGTTGTCACAGTGCTGGCACAGCACCGGCATGTAGCGAACCTTGATGTCCGGGAACTCGCCCTCATAGTAGCGGTCGACCCGGATCCAGTGAGCGGTGCGTCCTTGAGCAGCCTGCTCGGGAGTCGAAACCGGCAGGTTATTTTCGGCGTGGCATGCGGCCACGCAAGCGTCGCAGCCGGTACAACGGTCCAAATCGATGGCCATTCCCCAACGGTGTTCCATACGTGCCTCCTGTTTACCTTTTGAGGAACCGCGCAAAACGGGGCCACGGCCGCGCCGCCACTATCCCGCGAGTTCCTATCTTTCCTGGCGGCGCGGGCACGCGCCCCTTTGCGCTTGCTTTACCTTGCATCGAACCCTCTTTCCTGCCGGTCCTCGGTCGAGAACTGGGTCCAGCCGCGCCTGCCGCCGGTGCGCGCCAGGCGAACCCGAGTAGCGCCTGAGACGAGGGCGCTGGTCGAAGTATCCCAAACCGCCGCCAGGATCGAAAGCGGGTTAGCGCCACGGCCGGACGCGTAGCGTGTAAAGTGCGCATGCCCATCGCCTATCGCCATGCTGACAACCCCCGGGATAGCACCGGGGTGGATATACGCCGGTGCTTCGAACGACCCGTGGGGAGACTCCACCCGCACCATGTCGCCGTTCGCGACCCGTAACTTTCCCGCAGTCCCCGGATCGATCTCAACAGGTAAGCCCCAGATGGAGCTTGAGGTTGGGTCGGGCAGCTCTTGGAGCCACGGGAGGTGCGCGCCGCTGCCATCGTGAAATTGCAATGACAGGTAGGGCTGGAAATGGTACGGATATTGGGTTGGATCACCTTCGAAGCGGGCCGGCGCGAAGTCCAGGGTAAACGCGTTGGGCCGCGCGGGCGTGGCCGGTGGCGGGTCGAGCCAGATGCCGCCTTCGCGCGCTACATCATCATAGGTTATGCTGCCGGCGAGCAAAGGCTGGACGATGTCTTTGGGAGTCACGGGCCGGCACTCGACGCCGATTATGGTGGATAGTTCGGCCAGCGTAGTTTCCACGGCGCGCGTGTCGTACAGTGGCTCGACGAATGGCGTGGATACTGCGACCGCCTGTTGCGCGGAGACCGCCGGCAACAGCGCCATCCCGGATTCGAGTTCATGGTGGTCCGGCATTACGATGTCGGCCCAGGCGGAGGAGTCGTCCTGAAAGGTCCCGAAGGAGACCACCAACTCGGCGCCTGCCAGTGCGTCCGTCACGCCAGCGGAGCGCGGCATCGCGTAGACCGGGTTACCGCCATCGATGAACACGACCCGCGCCTGCGAGAGTGCCTGCACGATCGCTCGATTCCCGGGGGGCTGCGCAGTGGCCGCGGGAGCGAGCACGCCGCCGGGTTTGCCTACATTGCCCAACATCAGGTTGACGCAGTGAGAAGCCACGATCGCTTCTACGGAATTCGTTTGGGGGATGGATGCGCCAGCGAGCACCAGCGGGGCTTCCGATTCGCCGAGTTCCTGGACAATCTGACGCACGCGCTTCTCGTCGAGCCCACAGGCAGCCAGCAGTCGGGCTGGGTCGGCTTCCTGAAAAGCCCGGGCCACTGGCTTAGGAAGCGCTTCGGCATTCCGCGCGAGCCGACCATCCAGCAGCAGGCGCCCAACGGCGGCCAGGAACTGCGGCTCCGTGCCGGGACGGAGGGGCAGCCACCGATCGGCGGCCGCGGCCGTGATCGAGAGGCGCGACTCGGCCTGCACCAACTGGCCTCGGATCTGCCGCCGGCCTTGGCGAAATTCGCCGAACTGCCGCGCATAGTAGACCGGCGAGGCCCAGCCGCCCAGGAAGTCGGCGCCCACGCCTAGCGTGTAATAAGCGTGAGAGAGATCGTAGACCGGCAAGCCCTTCCACCCGAAGACCATCTCGGCGGCTTTGCGCTCGGCCGCGTGATCGGCGATAGAGCAAAATACGGGGGCGGGGGAGCCCAGCGCCTGTGTGAAGCGGGTGATGGCAAGAGAGCGTGTGCCGGCTTGCCCCCTCGCGAGGAAAACGATTCCGGCGGGATCGGCGGATCGCACTCGTGCGAGCTTTTCGGCAACTTGAGCAACGGCGTCGTTCCAGGAGACCGCCGCAAACCGTGCCTGGCCGCGCGGGCCGGTGCGTTTCATGGGGCCGCGCAGGCGATCGGGGTGGTACAGCGATTGTACCGAAGCTTGACCGCGCGCACAGAGGTGACCGCCGGAGATCGGATCGAGAGGATTTCCCTCAATCTTCTTGATCGCGGCGATGCGCTCGCGAAACTCTTCGCCGTTGCGCTCGACGGTACGAATGCTCTCCATGATTCGCACCACGGTGGCGCACCCCGCACCGCACCCGGCGCAGACCGCGGGATGCCACTGCTCCTCACCGGGTACGATTTCATGCTCGGGGGCCAGGAGAGGAATGGCTTTGCCCCCCTTGCCGCCGCAGGCGCCGAGCGCGGCCGAGGAGGCCGAGATAATCTTGAAGAAGTTCCGGCGATCCATAGGTTCAGCGTTCCTTCGAGGCCAGTGGCCGTCGGCGTTTCAGTAATGGCATGCGGCGCAGTCCTCCGTGGCCTTATATTGCCTGTGGCAGGTCAGGCACGTGCCCATATTGTGTTTGACCAGAAGCTCGGCGGTGGAGGCCTGGGTCATGTCACCGTGGCACGTCGCGCAGGAAATGCCGGCGCGGGCATGCGGAGCGTGTTGGAACTTCACCAGCGATTCCGGCGGGAAGCCGTACACGCGCCGCCAGGGGACCTCACGCTTACTTTCGGCAAAGCCAGCCAGTTTCTTGATCTCGGGCTTAGCGACCGCCACCTTGGCGTGGCAAAGCATGCACTTGTGAATCGAAGGAAGCGTCGCCGCCGCGCTCGTATCGGCGGAGCTGTGGCAATCGAGGCACTGCAACCCAAGCGCTATATGCTGCTTGTGCGAATACGCAATCGGTTGGGCCGACTGTGCGGCGATTGCCTTCGCCATCAAGAGCCAGGAAATCCATGCTACGCCCCTCAAGAGTTCCCTCATCGAGCCAGAATCCCGCCGGCGCAGCGTGGCACCGGACACAGTTACACGTGTGACGTCAACGGGAGATCAGTCTAACACAGGCGCGGGAAACCGCGACAGGGCCTACGACACAGGGCCACGATGCGGTCAGCGCCGAACGATAAAACCTCGAACCAGTCAGCCCTGCAGGCATTTCTCTCGAGCTCTCAACCCTGTGATCACACCCCGAAACGCCATTCGGCACTTGTGGGGTTTCCAAAGCTGTTTTTCACCAGGAAGCGGCGAGGTCAATCCCGGAACTGGTCAATCTTGACAGTTGTCGCCATTCCGCCAAACTGCCGCGGGTCTCCAGTTCCCAAGATACGGCTTTATACCGGCCAAAGTTTAAAGTGGTAGGGTTTGCGGTTAGCCTCAGAACGCAGTATTCTTCTTTCGTTTGAAACGGATATGCCGGGAGGGTGAAGGCCCTCCACGGATCGGAACCTGGCGGGAGACGGTCAGCGGCGGGCCTTCACGCCAGCCTTGATTCTCTTTATCGCACTGCCCGATCCGCAAAACAAGTCCGCATTCGAGCTGCACGCGTTCCCGTTGGCGCTGCTTCCACGACGCTGCCCGCGCTGCGGATGCAACACCATCATCGGCCACGGCCAACGGCGCAAACAGGCCCACGACGAACACCACGACTGGATCTGGGTACGGCGCGGTCTCTGCCGCCCGTGTGGCGAAACCTTCACCATCCTTCCTGCTTGGTCGCCGCCGTACGGACAGTACAGTTTGAATTGCCGGCGAGAGGCTTGGGAATCGAGTTGCAATCGTGGCGGCGCTTGGGAACAAACTGCTCCGCAGTGCAAGGATTCCAATCGATTACCAGATCCAGCCACGTTGCGGCGTTGGGCCTGTCGCAGATTGCTGAGTCTATGTTGTAGCGTGAAGGCCTTCTGGTTCCGCTGGCCTAGCTGGCAGACTTTTTGGCGCGCGCCCACCATCCTTGCCTGGGATTGGGCTGCGGTCGAGCGTAATCTGCAGTTAGAGGCAAACTCGCCGTGACGTGGCCGGCCGTCGACACACTCAAACAGCAGATTCCCTTGCTGGACTACCTGCAATCGCAAAATTGGAAACCCGTCCGCCGCATCTCCCACGGGCGACTGATGGGATTGTGTCCGCTGCACGATGATCACCAGTCCAGCTTCCTGGTGGACCCTGCCAAGAATCTTTTCTACTGCTATGGCTGCGGACGCGGCGGCGACCTCATTCGCTTCGTCGAACTCTACTTCGCCGTGGGATTTCGTGATGCGATGACACTTCTTCGCTCCCCCGATCGCGAATCCCTATTGAAAGATGTGGTGAGTTTCTACCAGATACAACTTCATCGTCACCCCGAGGCCGCCCATTACTTACAGCTACGCGGGATACAACAGCCGCAAATTGTCGAGGAGCTAGCCATCGGTTATGCTCCGGGCCGCTGCCTACGGCCTTGGCTGATGACATTGGGTTACTCGCTCTCCTACCTTCAGCAAGTCGGACTGGTGAACGCCGCAGGCTACGACACCTTCAGCCAGCGTCTGGTTTTTCCTTTGGAGTCGAACTTATATGGGCGCAGCATTGTGAACGCCGCGGCGCATCGTTTTCTGCCGGGCGCCAAAGGTGGACTCTATGGCTGGGAGCGAGTGAAACAATCACCGGAAGTCATTGTGGTGGAGGGACTCTTTGATCTGGCTATACTCTGGCAAGCCGGATTCCGCAACGTTACCTGCGCGATAGGCAGTCATTTGAACGCACGGCAGTTCCAACAACTTTGTGACGGCGTTTCCCGAACCGTTTACCTGGCATTCGATTCCGATGTCAATGGCAGCGGCCAACAAGCCGCGCAACAGTTATCGCGGCGCTTGTGGCAAGAAGGAGTGACAGCGCTACGGGTGGAATTGCCCGGCGGTCACGATCCCAATAGCTTCTTCGCCCGCGGCGGAGATGGCAGACAGTTTCAGCACCTGTTGGAAGAGGCAACACCATGAACTTTCGCGTGGTTGAACAACGCGGCCTGGAGAATGCGCGCAGCCCTTTTCGTGTCGTAGAAGACAGCGGCCAAGAAGTGGAATGGGTCAATCGCTTCTTGGATCAAGAGAGAGTCCGTAGCGTGGCAGAAACTACGCTGCGCAGCTATGCCTACGATTTACTCGATTTCCTACGCTGGTGGGTGGAGGTAAACCAAACCACGGCTATCACGGAGAAGGCAGAATCCACGCTGCTCGACTATATTCGCTTCCAGACCAATCGCCAACCGCAACCCGCCGCCGCCACCGTCAATCGCCGCGTGGGTATTGCAGAACGGGCTTTGCGGCTCGCGTTTCCCCGCACACAAACTTCCTTCGTCCCTGGCTTTCAGTACGGCTATTGGCGCCCGCTCCCGCTTGGCATCGGACGGCCGCTTCCGGCCTTGAGCCGGTTACGCGTGAGGACACCCAAGCGCGTCATCCTGCCACTATCAGAGGAAGAAGTCGAGCAGTTCTGGGCCAGCTAAGCGGGATCTGGCCATCGTGGGTCTGATGCTGTTCGACGGTCTGCGCTCGTGCGAAGTACGCGCGCTCAACCGCGACGATCTGGTGCTCTCCGAATCACAGTTGCGCGTGCGCGGCAAGGGCGGCAAACCCCGCTGCGTGCCACTAGCTGCGGAAACGCTCCAACTGTTGGATCATTACCTGCTTCTGGAACGCCCACCGAATTGCGGCCAACCCTTATTCGTCGGTCTCAAAGGGCATGCACGCGGAAGGCGGCTGACCGCCGCCGGAATGCGTTCGCTGTTCCGCCATCACCGCCGCATCACCAACGTGTCGAAGGCGAATCCCCACCGGTTTCGACACACCTTCGCGACCGACATGCTCAGTGGCGGCGTCAGTTTGCCGGCGCTGATGCAACTCATGGGGCATGCCAAGATTCAAACCACGCTGGCATACGTTCAGATCTCTTCACAGGATGTCTTTCAGCAGTACGCCCGGGCCGTCGCGCAGCAGATCCGGCGTTTTCCTGCTGCTCAGTCATGAGATACCCTGTCGGCCATCCGCTGGAACCGCTGTTCGAGCGTGCGGCCGAATCCCTCACCACCGCGCTCAGCCCCGCATCCCTCGAAGCCTATCGCACTGCCCTCCGCAGTTTTCTGCGTTACTTGGGCGCGCAGCACCGCGAGGTCTGCCGCCTGGAACAATTGCGACGCGATCCGCATATTCTCGGCTGGCTGACCGAATTGCGCTCGCACAGCCCAACACTCGCCAAATCCACGCTCATCCTGCGCATTGTCTTTTTGCGTGGTCTGTTGGAAGAACTGGCTTGGAGTGAACAAATCCTCGCCTTGTCTCATCTGCTCAGGCGGGAGGATATTCCGCGCCGCGAGAAAAGATTGCCCCGCCCGTTGCTGCCGGAACAGGATGAGATGATTCAGCAGGAACTCCTGCGCCGTAACGATCTCGCCAGCAACCTTTTGCTGCTGCAACGCCACACCGGTATGCGGATTGGTGAGTGTGTCGACCTGGCCGCCGACTGTCTACGTCCCGTTGGGCCGGACCAGTGGGCTATCCATGTGCCGCTCGGCAAACTCAAAAAAGAACGCTTGGTCCCGGTGGATTCATTCGTACGCCAGATCATCGAACGTCTGCTCAACTTGCGTTCGCAAGGTAAGGTAAATCCCGGTTCCTTCCTGTTACCGCGGAATCGCGCCCGCCAAACATTAATCCGCAATCTGCGCGCCTCATTCCAACAGGTCGTGGCTGCGGCTGGAATCAATACCCGGCTGGTGCCCCATCAAAGTCGACATACCTATGCGACGGAGATGCTGCGCTCAGGCGTCACTCTCACCGGAGTGATGGAGTTGCTCGGACACACCAGTCCTGAGATGACTTTGCTGTATCTCGAAATCACTCAACCCGATCTGCAGCGCGAATATCATCTGGCGCGCGAGCATCCCCGCCATCAGGTCCCATGCCCGCAAGCACTGCGCTCGCCCGCCTCGTTTCGCGCCGACTTGCCCAGCCTGGTGAATTCCCTAGACACGGCGCGCTATGTCCTCGAGATGTTCCGCCGCACGCTATCCGAAGGCCACGCTCGTCGAGTCCTCGACCGTATCGGCAATCGCCTCACGAAGATGCTGGCGGAACTCCGTCGTATTGACCCACCCGGATAATTGGCAGACTTTGGCCGGTTAAACGGCTTTCTGGGAGATTACTCCGGGTAAGTCCCGATCACGTCCAGTGGACGGAAAACGCGAATTCCGCTCTCTCGTCGCCGATCGCGTCGCCCATCCGCACGCTGGCGGTCGCCGCAACGGACGACGGTGACACTAACCTGCGAGAAGCGCCCGCCATTGAGCTGGGCGACGTGTCACGCGCCGCTGGCACCGCAACCGGCCGCCGGACCATGCTGGATGCGCGTCCTTATGCCGAAACTAAACCAGCGCAGGCTTATCGCCGTAGACGTCCCATCCAGTCAGTCAGCCACAGACCGGCCCTGGCGCAGGGAAGTACTGCGTTCCGAATACCCAGTGGCGCGAAGCCGGCGAGTGCAGAAAATCTGCGAACGACCATTGGACGGCCAGGAACACTCCCCAGGAACACCCCCGAACGCCAGAGAGCGCACCAGCGGCTCCAGTTTTGGATCTTCGCGCGCATCAGATCCAGCGCGATGGCCGGCGCTGTGATCAGCAGTGGAAACGGAGGGGAACGAACAACGGGCACTCGAAATTTATGCGCTGACTTCTCGTACCATTTAACGTAGAGGTCCGATAATGCGAAGATGGCTAATGACACTTCTGGTTTCGACTGTTGTGTCTCTTGCTTTCTGGCAGTTTGAGCTGGCGTATATAATCTGGCCCGCGCATGCGTTCCTCGCCACACTCGGAAGCGCGGTCGCCTGTGGCATCGCCGCTCAATTGCTGCTATCCAAAACCGCGCGGCCCAGACTTTAGCGACGTTGCATTAAGGCCATCCTGAAACGGGAGCGAGACTTCGCTTTAAGCGGCGCATCCCTGCTACAGGCAATATGCCCTGCTCGCGCCCTGCGAGGAAAATGCCCGGACTCTCGAGCAGAGCAAACATGCCGGTCGCTCGGCAGGGTTCTACTTCGGTTGTATTCCAGCACCAAGCTTGACTTCGCGGCTTGCTTCTGCGCCCCGGCCCGCATGGCCTGGACTAACTGATCCAGCATGCGGTCCCGCACCTCCGCCGAACATTTGGACGATGTATCGCGGACGCGGGCATAGGCTGCGGTTTGACTGCATTAGCGTTGGCTCCCCGGGGTCCCTGACGTGGTATAACATTATGTTGTTTCGATCCGCCGCGGCTGGGCGGAGATCCAGCCTTGATCAACAAAACGCACATCGTTCCAAAGCTCATCGAGCAGGAGGAAGTCATGTTTGACAAACCTTTTTTGCCTTCACGCGGTTTACGAGTCGTTTCAGCAGCGGCACTTGGCATAGCGCTCGCGGTTCTGGGCGGCAGGGCCTTCTCCGCGCAGGACAAGTACACACTGCGCGTTCCCAATGGGCTCGCATTCTCTGACTTCAGGGGGTACGAGAACTGGCAGGTTGTCGCCGTCAGTCAGACTGAAGATCTGCTGAAGGTGATGGTAGCCAATCCCACGATGATCGACGCCTACCGCGCCGGCGTTCCCGGCAACGGCAAGCCTTTCCCCGACGGCTCCAAGATTGCAAAAATCGAGTGGAAACCGAAAAAGAACACGGAAGCCCCTTTTTCAGTGAGGGTACCGGACACCTTACAAGACATTTTCCTCATCGAGAAGAACACCAAGAGATTCCCGGGCACGAAGGGATGGGCATACGCCGTGTTTGACTATGATCCCGCGTCGGACACGTTCAAGCCCGATGCGACCGGCGTCGTCAATTGCGGCTTCGCGTGCCATACGAGAGTGGCGGCCAAGGATTACATTTTCACGGCGTACGGCAAGAGGTGAACTGGGTTGAGCGACGCTTAGTGCCTGCTCGCGGGAGCCGTTTTCATTCTCATGTTTGGCGGCTTGGGCGCTCTCGTCGGGAGCTATGCTCCTGCGCTACGGGCTGCGACGGTCCGAGGCCGCGGCGCGCAGTTCACCAGCCGGTGGTGCTCGCGAATGTGCCAGACGCGTTGGCCAGTTTATTACCCTCGCACGCAGGCCATAGGCCGTTGTTCCCGTAGCCGTAAGGACGAAGGAGCTGCGTGAAATCGCAACCGGCCACGGGACGCTCATAGACGTGGCCGGAACCGCCATCGGACCACCTGACGAACAGGGTTTCACCGCGAACGCGGACAGCAGTGGTTCCGCGCTGTTGAGTCCTCAACGTACTCGCAAGCTGGTTTGTTATGTCGAAATATCCTCTCTCGACGGTGTAATGTCTTGTGCAACTCATGCGACGGCATTGGTACGCTTCAAAGGCCGCTTCATCGGAATTGTGGACAAGCACAACCGTCAGGACCATGTCGCCGCATTCCGGGTGTAGATTGCAGCATGGAAAATGCGTCATGGCAATCTCCCTCCCGCTGGCACATCGCCAGCCTTTCTGAAAGGCCGACTGTCCGTCCGGGTAGATCAAAGCTTCGACACGACCACACCCGACTTCGACCAGATCGCTTACGAGGCTTTGCATAACGGATTCCTGTCGTGCGCCGAGCCGGAGAAACTACAGCAGATCTGCGACAGTTTGGGGCCGGAGCGCCGACAGATCAACCGGCGCTTACTGGAAATCGAACGCGTCAGCCACAATGGTGGCCTGAGCGGCGACCGCATCCGAAGAGTGGTGCAACCTGCCGTCACAGAAGACGGCTAAAAGACGCCCGGATTGAGGTTCGGCCAACCGCGGGTGATGGCACTACTGCTGTCGCTCACTATGTTTCATCCTTTCATCGGCAGTTTTCGCAAGCTCCATCTACAGCAGCTGGTGGCGGATCTGTTGGGGGTGACGCTGGCCGAGTACACTCCGCACCAGATGACCTGTGACTTGCGCCGGCTCCGGCTGAAGGGTCTGATCTACCGGCCACCCAAGACCAATCGCTATTTCGTCACCCCCTATGGTTGGAAGGTCGCCCGGTTGTTTTCGCGGTTGGAGGCCCGCGCGTTCCGGCCCGCCTTGGCCATGTTCACCGCCAACGATGCCGTTCTACCGTTCCCACTACGGCAAGTCTTGGATCGCGTCGACACACAACTTGACCTGCTAATTTACGACGCTTTTCCCTTTCCGAAAGCCAGCTGAAGACTTGACACTTTTAGATACAAATCACTTACATTAGACGGCTAGAGATTTCGTGAAGTGGTCGCCGGACGCTCGGCCAGGCACGCAGACGCAGAATCTGACCCTTTCGAACCCGTGGTTTGATGTCGCACCTGATCCTTTTGGATCACGTCGCGACATGCGTGGAAGGCCCGTCTGGATGCGCTGAAAGCGTCGCCGAGTGTGACGCGCGGGGGCGGCCTAACGCGCCCTCCTGAGCGAGCGGCGAATCCAGAACTGACCGCGCTGGTAAGGCATGCCGGATAGTATCGCCGCCACGGCGGGGACGCCCGGGGTGCGACCGACAGACGGGCGACCAAGAACAGAGCGATCACGGTGATCCCGCAGCGGAGATACGGCAAGGCGAATTAGCAGCGAAACGGTGCGCTTAGAGCAAGCGCACAGGTAGCGGCACGAAAACGTCTCTGACCGCTGTGTGAGCGTTTGTTTGGACAGTTCTATTCCTGTTCCCGCCCTGACAAAAAGACTGATGAACTGATACCGAAGCCTGCGCAAATCATTGAAGTAGTTTAACTTGTTAGCCTGAAATCCTCCTGTTTTACAGGCTAGGTAAGCACCACCGCTCTCATCTGAAATTACATCGCAACACTCTCCGAAGCCATGTAAATACGCCGGATCGCGCGTCGCGGCACCGAGATCTGGGACGGCCCTACGACAGTTCGACAGACAGGAACATCTCGTCATACCTGCAAAATTCTAACTAACCCGTGTCAGCTCAACGGCGAATGGCAGACGGTGGCGTGGCCTTCGATGGGGAAGAGCGGGTGCCATATAGAAACAGAATGCATCACTCAGTCAAATGACGAGTACGCGGAAAACAGTAATCGTGACCGGTGGTTCCCAGGGAATTGGAGAAGGTCTTGTGAAGGCCTTTCTGGATCGCGGTTACAACGTAGTGGCCAACGCTCTGGAAATCTCGACGTCGAGCGCGCTCGAAGCGTCAGACAAGCTTGGATTGGTCGATGGAAGCCTCGCCGAACCGGCCACCGCGGCGAAGATCGCCGAAGTTGCGAAGAACCAATTCAAATCGATTGATGCCCCTGGTTAACAACGCCGGCATCTATTTCGCGAAACACTTCGCGGATTACACGGTTGACGATCTTCGTGCTCTCGCATCGGTCAACCTCGAAGGTTTTCTCCTGATCACCCAGATGGCGGTTAAGCAGATGCTGGCTCAGAACACCGGCGGTAGCATCGTCAATGTCACCTCGGCCCAGGTGAACATCCGATCGCGGGGATCAATTCGTCCGTTGCGATGATGATCAAGGGAGGCCTGGAAGCCGTTACGCGAAGCCTGGCGATGGAATATGCCAAGCAGGGCATGCGCGTCAACGCCGTTGCGCCGGGGGTCGTCGATACGCCCATGCATGAAGGGCAGTCGAAGGATTTCCTCAAGACGCGGCAACCGATGGGTCAGATTTCCGGGGTGAAAGACGCGTGGACGCGATCGTTTATCTGACAGAGGCCAGTCAAGTGACCGGGGAGGTGCTGCACGTGGATGGCGGTGCGCACGTAGGCAAAAGTAACTGGCGCAAACCCGCAGCTGGCGGCCTACCCGGTCAACAGTCGGGGACTCTCCGACGATGTAATGGACGTTGTTATTTTCCATTATCACGATTTTCGGGCAGAATCGATCCCACTTGGGGGGAAAGACTAGCCTGGCATTTGTCCGATAATCCGACTAATCTGGAGTTAGACGCTTCGACTCCGTTGCGCGAAAGCATTTGGCTTCTTGTTAAATTGGAGGCTCAAGATGAACGATCAACAGAAGAAGGAGCAGTATTCTGGAGTGCGAGATCAAGAGATCCGTGCGGCACTGGATCAGCATTGGGTGGCGTCCGATGCCAACGATTTTGAAACGGAGCACCGCATCTATCACGAGGACGCGGTGCTTGAATACCCGCAGTCAGGCGAGCGAACCCGCGGTCGACTTAACATACAGAACCAACGCGCTAGTCAGCCGAGCAAAAAGGGGTTTACTGTCCGACGAATCATCGGCGGCGGTGATCTTTGGATCACCGAATTGATCATAACGTATGACGGCAAGCCGTCCTACACCGTGAGCATCATGGAGTTCAGGGACGACAAGGTTGCGCGCGAAACACAGTACTTTGCGGATCCGTTCGTGGCTCCTGCATGGCGCGCTCAATGGGTCGAACGGATGGACACATAATCTCGAGGCGCGAGGATTCGCTAACGACACCGCCATTTGCGGTTTGCAGCATAATTGTCAAGAACAGAGATCAACGCCAGAGACCCGCTAAGTCCTGATTGACGCGGTTAGCGGAGAAGTCGAGTTGTATGATATGTGGTATCGGTACCGCACATCCTCCGATGGAGGGACAAGAGATGGATTGGAAACGGTTGGTCCAGTTTGCGCTGCTGGGTAGCAGTGATTTGGAACAATATGCCATCCTGCTGGTACGCGTTTCGCTCGGGCTGTTCTTCGCCATCTCCGGGGCAAACAAATTGTTCGTCGCCGGCGGCAGGAAAACTATTTACGAAACGCTCGTTAAGGCCAAAATCCCGTTTCCCCACCAGATGGCTTATTTCGTGTCCGGTGTCGAGTTCGTTGGCGGATCCTTGCTGACTGTGGGGTTTCTTTCGAGCCCGGCCTGCGTGGCTTTATTGATCGATATGATTGGCGCCGTCCTGACCAACACGCTTTCCACCATGCCTAAAGGACTTTCGCCGCTTAACTGGCTCGACGATTTCCTCTACCTTCCGGAAGTCTTGTACGTGCTCTTCTTTACCTGGCTGATCTGCTCCGGTCCGGGAAAGCTCAGTGTCGATTACTGGCTCGCCGGCAAGCTACTGAGGTGATCGATCGACGAAGCAGCTTGTTGCTAGACAAGAGCTTGATCTTCGGCGCTCGTGTTCCGGATATTCGAGGATTCGAAGGGCCGCATCTGGGGCCTCGGTGCAGGGCGCTTTGGACGCTGCGCGGCTCATGCGGTGGGACCCTGCCACGAAGGCCATCTCAAACTCCCGGATGGTTCGGGGGTAATCCTCCACTGCCATAATCTACAGGTTGTGGTCGGCTGAGTCAAGGGGATACCTAGTTGGCCCCGCCGAGACCTGACCGGCCGCGGTGATTGCAGGAATATGCCCTCGGCGGGCGGCACTGCAATTTTCTGCAGAATCCGCGGTTTTTAAGAGGTGATCCGACCTTCAAGGAAATTTTAGACGCGGCGCCGCGGCATAGACGGGCGCCCAGTCCGGATCATGGCAGAGTTGAGTCGGGATTCGCCGATTCACCCCGAGTTCGAGGCATCGGCGTTAACAAATTGCCAGGAGAACGGAAGGGCATTGGCCCCTCACGACGACTCAAACTCGAGTACATATCGTCGCAAAGCACTGTGCAGGCAAAAAACAGCAACGCCAGCGGCAAGGTCACGTATTTGCCGGAGGAATATTGCTAATTTCACGTATTCCAGGGGTTGATGTCGATACCCAGCACCTCGGTCAGGCTTTCGATCTTAGGCCCAGCCTGCGCCGCTTCGCCGCGAGTCGCATCGTACGCCCCGTGATGAGCCACCTGGCAAACCAGCGTCGAGATGCGCGACGTGCCCAGAAACCGGCGCTGGGCGGTGGCGCTCAAAATTGCAAAATACCCTGGCCCATGCTTCCTGGGCGATGGATTCGGGGTCGCCCGTGCGGGCCCCGAAGCCGCGGTAAATATCGCCCATCACTTTTGAATTGTCTCTGGCCCACACGAAGTCGAACGCCCGGTTGACGTCGGCCATTTCGATCGGACTGCTTCCCGGATTCTGCCAATCGTCTCGCTGTTCGCAGGCGATCGATAATGCCAGTTCGGCCAGAAGCGTACTGGCAGTCGGCTTTCCAACCCCCGCCGATTTGGGTTCGATCGGCGCAATCAACGCCGACCAGATCCGGTGCCACGCCGTGTCCAAAGGCCAACGATCCGCATATCCCTGTGCGCCCCGGCGCGAGCCGGAGTTCGCGCTTTGGCCGCTGGCCGGCGGCCCCTCAATGTTGAATGCCACCGCCCATGCCAGCCGCTCGGCGTCAAAGCCGGATGGAAGCGGGACGCCTTCGTCGCGAAGCCTGCCCAGGGTCGCGGTCAGGTCGCTCCGGCCGGAGTGCAGGATGCTGGCGTATCGGCTTTGTTGGGGAAGGGGAAGAAGCTGAGCAAGCGTCGCCGCCTGCAGGTCGAATCGCGCTTTAGCCGCCTGAGAGGTCTGGAACATTTCACAGATTCCATTTGGCCCGTTCAACCCGGTATGCCGGCTTGTCTGCCAAGCATACTCTGAAACGTCAGCCCTACGCAAACAAGTGCGTTAACCTGTGTGCATCAGTGCCCAACTTTTTCTCGCGCATTCCGCGCGCCTGGCTGCTCGCGATTCCCCTCCTCGCCATCCTATACTTCTCTGGACTCTCGGCCGCCGGAATGCTCGGACCCGACGAGCCCCGCTATGCCTCCATCGGCCGCGAAATGGCGCGTTCCGGCGACTGGATCACGCCCCGCCTCTGGGGCCAGCCGTGGTTCGAAAAACCCGCGCTTCTGTACTGGATGACGGGCGCCGCATTCCGCCTGGGGTTTGGCGAGGAACTGGCGCCCCGGGTCCCGGTGGCGCTGGTCTCAGTGGCGTTCCTGCTCTTCTTTCAATGCATCCTCAGCCGCGAATTCGGCGCGCGAGCGGCGTGGATCGCTACCCTCATACTGGGCACGTCCGCCGCATGGGTGGGGTGCAGTTTCATCGGCACGACCGATCTGCCCATGGCGGCGGCGTTCTCCGCGGCCATGCTGCTGTCGCTCGATTGGATCGCGACGGGTCGCCGAGGTAGATTACCCATAGCTGCCGCGCTGCTCGGTGTGGCCGTGTTGGCCAAAGGCCTCGTACCACTGGTGCTCGCACTGCCCCTCGCATGGTACGGCAGCCGGCGCTGGCGCGATCTGCTGCACCCATCCGTGGCCGGCGTCTTCCTCGTCGTCGCGTTGCCCTGGTACCTGCTGTGCTATCTGCGCAACGGTACCGTCTTCTTGCGAACCTTCTTCTGGGAGCAGCATTTCGCACGATTCGTCTCGGGGTCGCTGGCGCACCCGCAGCCTTTCTGGTTCTATATTCCGGTGCTGGCGGCCGCGCTCATGCCCTGGACGCCGGCATTGGCTTTGCTCGCTCGCCGGGTCCTCTACCGTGATATACGATGTTTGTTTTTAATAACTTGGGCTCTATTTGTAATTTTATTCTTCTCATTTTCCAGGAACAAACTGCCGGGATACTTGCTGCCCCTGACCCCGGCGGCGGCGGCTCTGGTGGGAATCGCCTTCGCGGAAAGCAAGCGCGCAATCTGGGTCCTGCCCGCGGTGGCGCTCTGCCTGATATCCATACCGGCAGCGCTGCCCGTACTGCCGCAGGCCCTGGCCGCGGGAATCTCGCGCGCTCCCCTCCCTGCGTTCAATTGGACCTGGCTTCTCCCCGTAGCGCTCGCCCTGGGCATCTATTGGCTGGACTCGCGAGGCCGGCACACCGCTGCGCTCTGTGCTATGGCAGTCGCGCTAACCGCCGGCCTGACGATGATGAAACTGGCCGGCCTGCCGGCGATTGACCGCACTTATTCGGCCCGGCCTTTGTGGCGCGAAATCGCCGCGCAGCGCGAACACGTGTGCATCGAGAGCATGCGCCGAAGCTGGCGCTACGGATTGAATTATTATTCCGTGACGCCGCTCCCGGATTGCAGCCAGTCGCCGCGGCCGGTGCGCGTGGTGCAGACGGACGGACGCCCACCCCAGGTGGAGTTCCATTAGCCCTTTTATTTATTCCAGAAGTAGCGCTTGCGCGTCTCGATACCCAACAATTGCAGATACGGGCCGGACTCCGTCTCGCTCAGAGGTTGCGCAGCGCGCAGTATGTCCACCGCTTCGAGCAGCCGGCAATAGTGATCCAGGCAATGCCAGCAGCCCTTCACATGCCGTTCCATTTCTTCGCGCCAGCCCCAGGTGGCACGTCCGTCGATCACATCAAAAAAGGCCTTGGGGGGCAGGCAGTCCTTGTTGGATAGCGCGCCGGCCGCCTGGCCCAACAGCCTGCCGTTGTCGGCCAGCAACGTACTGCGCCACGCATCCACGTGGCCCCGGATCAACTCGGCGCCGCGCGTGCGGATCTGCTGCGTCGTCTGCGGAGACATGCGCAGCATGCGGCCGGTATCCGCATCGCTGTAGCGCATGGTCTCGAACCAAACCGCCAGTCTCTCGGTGACGGTCAACGGCTCCAGCGCTTCGCCCAGCGCCTCGATTTCGATGGTTACCTCGGGCGCGAGTAGCGCGGTCGGCCTCCACGGCCCGCAGCACATGTTGCCGTAGCTCGGCGACGAAGGCGCGTTCGGGCGCCGGATCGAGCGACTGGAAAAGGTTCGACCCTGGCTCCCGCAGCTTGGCCAGCCCGTGCTCCATCATGGCCGGCCCCTCGGCGCGATCGGGATAATAATGTGCCAGGAATCCGCGGATCACCGGAACATACTGAGTCACAAAATAGGACCAGCCGGCGGGAACGTCCGCGCGGCAATCCCGAATCATTTCGTAGCAGGTATAGATCAATGGCCCATGATAACCTACCCTGCGCCACGCTTTACACACGCTTTACAATGGTAGCTGTGCGCTTCGAGATCTACCGCGCTGAGTCCGCCGGCATTCTCTCGGCCACCTCGGGTTTCATCGCCCAGGCAGGCTTTACGCACTCGCTGACACCCGCGCGCAATTGCACCTTTGCTTGCACGTATTGCTACGTCCCCACCATGCGTATCTACGGTGGATTGAAACCGGACGACTGGAACCATTGGGGCCGCTTCACCACTTTCAAGAGCAACGCGCCCGATCTGCTGCGCGCCGCGCTGCGGCCCCGGCAAACCATCTACTGCTCGCCGCTGGTAGATCCATATCAGCCGGCCGAGGAAACCGAAGGCATGATGCCGCGGCTGCTCGATGAACTGATCGCGCGTCCGCCGCGGGTGTTCGCAATTCAGACGCGCGGCCCGCTGATCCTGCGCGATCTGGCACGCCTTGAATGCCTCGCTGCACGTACCACTTTACGTGTCAGCTTTTCGATCACCACCGATAACGACCGCGTGCGCCGCCTCTACGAGCCGCACTGCGCACCCATCGCCGAGCGGATCGAAACTGTGCGGCGATTGCGCGCTGCGGGCATCGCGGTGTACGTCACGCTCGCGCCGCTGCTGCCTTGCGATCCGGAAGCGCTCATCGCGATGGCGCTGGAAATTACGGATGGCGATATCATCGCCGATGCGTTTCATGTGCGCGCGGTGAAAAAATGCGGCGCGACCACGCGTGAGGCGGGCGTGCGCATCAGCCGCGCGCAAGGATTTGCGGATTGGCACGAACCCGCTTTTCAAGCGGCAGTGATAGAAAGGATGCGGCAGAAGGCGGCCGCCGCCGGCAGGCGATTCGCCACTGGCCCGGAAGCTTTCGCCTGGCTTGCATCCCTGGCTTGCACCGATGGAGACAAACGATGACAGCAACAGTAGCCTCAAACGAAGTTCTGGAACGATTGGAAATTGAGCCGGTCAATTCCGGCGCGTGCGACGGCGATTGGATCGCGAATCCTTCCGGCGGCGAGTTGGACTCCATCAACCCGGCGGATGGCTCGGTGATCGCGCGCGTGCGCATGGCCGGCCGCCAGGATTATGAGCGCGTGGCGGCGCGTGCGGCGGAAGCATTCGTCGAGTGGCGCGTGATCCCGGCGCCCAAACGCGGCGAGGTCGTGCGCGAGTTCGCCGACGAGTTGCGCCGCGCGAAGGCCGATCTGGGCGCGCTGGTCACCATGGAGATGGGGAAGATCCGCGCCGAAGGCCAGGGCGAAGTGCAGGAGATGATCGACGTGGCGGATTTCGCCGTGGGTCTCTCGCGCCAGTTGTACGGCTTGACCATGCACAGCGAACGCCCCGGCCACCGTATGTACGAGCAATGGCATCCCCTGGGCGTGGCCGGCGTCATCAGCGCCTTCAATTTCCCGGTCGCGGTGTGGGCGTGGAACGCCATGATCGCGGCGGTGTGCGGCGACTGCGTGCTATGGAAACCGTCTTCGGATACGCCGCTGACCGCCATCGCCGTGCAGAAGATTGCGAACCGGGTGCTGGGCCGTCACGGATTGAAAAGTATTTTCAACCTGGTCATCGGACGCGGCGATCCCGTGGGCGAGGCCATGCTGAACGACCCGCGCATCCCGCTGATCAGCTTTACGGGATCCACCCAAGTGGGCCGCCGCGTGGCGCAGACCGTGTCGCAAAGAATGGGCCGGACGATCCTGGAACTGGGCGGCAACAATGGCATCATCGTCATGGACGATGCGAATTTCGATCTGGCGTTGCGCGCCGTGCTTTTCGGGGCGGTGGGAACTGCCGGACAAAGGTGCACCACCACCCGTCGGCTGTTCCTGCAAAAGGGCATCGCCGGCAAGATGACGGATGCCTTGGTCGCCGCATACAAACAGGTGGCCATCGGCAACCCGCTCGATGCGCGCACGCTCATGGGCCCGCTGGTGAACCAGCGCGCCGTCGAAGACATGATGGAAGGGATCGACGCCATCCGCCGGCAGGGCGGAGACGTGATCTACGGCGGCGGACGGCGGGGCGGCTGCTTCGTGGAACCGGCGCTGGTGCGGGCCAAGCCCGACATGCCGATTCTGCGCGAGGAAATCTTCGCGCCGATTTTGTATCTGGTGGAGTTCGATGCGCTCGACGATGCGATCCAGTGGCATAACGATGTGCCGCAGGGTCTCTCGTCGGCCATGTTCACGACTAACTTAATCTCAGCCGAGCGCTTCCTGAGTCACGGGGGCAGCGATTGCGGTATCGCCAACATCAACATCGGCACCAGCGGCGCGGAAATCGGCGGCGCGTTTGGCGGCGAGAAGGACACCGGCGGCGGACGCGAATCCGGCAGCGACTCGTGGAAGGCCTACATGCGGCGTCAGACCAATACGATCAATTGGTCGTCGCAACTGCCGCTGGCGCAGGGCATCGAGTTCAACGTGTAGGTGCGAGGGCCACTCGCCGTCTATCTGGTCCCCATCAAGTCGAATAAATAATCCTGAGCAATTTCTGTTTCCCGAATCAACAACCAGGCGGTCATTGCATTTTGGGTTTGAACAATTACCTCGAAAACCTGCGTTCGCGACCACACCTTGGAGTTGTCGTAGTCGGCAGTGTGTCGAGCCTGTTGAAGTGTTACGAATGAATCGGCTACGGTTTTCAGATCCGTGGCGATCGGAATCGCGGCAGGGTCGGTGGGAAGGGGGCGCGATGAGATCTTCGAAGAGCATGTCTTCATGCGGCCATGGTCAAACATTCTGGCAAATCGATTCCGCTGGCTTTGGTGCCTCCAGTTCTGGGCGGCTTCTGTGGTGAGCAAATGGAAAAGAGCGTAGTATGCCGCGGAAACCGCGCGGCGAAGATCAACCTGCTTCGGATCGTCCGGCGAATTGAGTTGAGACAGGAAAATGGCGTGCTCAATCAACTCGTCGTGGTACGCCATCGGTTAGCCAAAAACCTCTTCCTTAAGCTTTGCCTGCTCGGATTGACTTCGAAAATTGAAGTATGGTATCAGACCCCATTGACCAGCCGGGTCAACTCGTTGCGTGATGAAGTTCGTAACGCGTCGGGTGGTCTCGGGGAGGATCGTCCGCTGAGCCGCCTCATCCGAGAGGGTGATCCAAAAAAAAATCGCGGGCTCTCCGCTCCAGTCGTTGTCGACCGTGTACCGCAAGTTCACAACTCCTGGCGGGAATGGAGCGAGGGAGTTGAGGTTTTTGATGAGTTCGGTCGGTTGTGCGACTCCTCGCGGCAAATAAGGCATTGGTAAGTTCCAGATAATAGAATAATGCTTTTACGCGTGATACGGCGTGCCAGCACCGGAATCGGCGGTTGACCGCAGAAGATCGACGGCGATGAGACCCGGCTGGCGACGTTCCGTCCCAAGGCAAATGGAAGTTGATTCTCACGCCGAGAAGGGCAGCACTTCCTCACGCTGCGGGTCGAACCGTATGCGCCGCTTCTCCACATAGCTTTGATTCGCCAGCAGCGCGGCCTGCGCAGCGCGATGCCCGATGTATACATCCGCGTTGGGCGACTTGCGCGAGCGGCAGCAATCCAGAAAATTGCGCACATGTTGCGCCGTGATGTCGCCCGGAAAGCGCTGGATCACCGGCTGGGCATTCTTCTCCGCGGCGCGAAACTCGTAGCGGTTGCGATTGATGAACAGCCGGCCGCCCGAGCCGAGAAACTCCACGTGGTATTCGGGTCCGTTGTCCACCGCGAGCGATATAAAGCTCACCGTGAAACCGCCTGGATATTCGAACAGCGCGCTGATGGTATCGGGTGCCGTGCGGCCGTCGTGATGATCGTAGTACACGCCGCCGGCCGCCACTGCCGAAAGCGGCCCATCCTGATCCATGAACATGTGCGCGACGTCGATCCAGTGGGCGCCGAAGTCGGTGAGTTTGCCCCCGCCGAAATCCAGGAATGCGCGGAAATCGAGATACTGCGCGGGATTCCAGTCGCGGTAATTGAGCGGGCCAAGGTACCGCACCCAGTCCAGATTGGCGGGCTTTTGCGCCGGTTCCATAGGCAGGTGCTGGTTCGCGCCGCCATGCCAAACGCAATCGACATGCGAGATCTTGCCCAGCAAACCGGAGCGCACGTACCGTTCGCGCGCCTCCAGGTAAACGTCGCCCGAGCGCTGCTGCATACCGACCTGGCAGATGCGGTTGTTCACGCGCGCCGCGCGCACAATATCCGGGCCATCGGTGCGCAGGCGCGTGAGCGGCTTCTCGACATACACATCCTTGCCGGCATTCAGTGCATCGATGGCGATATCCTTATGCCAGTGATCCGGCGTGGCGATCAGGACGGCATCCAGGCCCTTGGATTCGAGCAGACGGCGGTGATCTGTGAAAGCTTGCGCCCCGGGCGACTGCGCCACGGCTTTCTCTGCATGGTCGCCGAATACATCGCACACCCAATGCAGGTCAATGTCGCCGGTCTTCTGAAAGATACCAGCGACGTAGAGGCCGCGTTCGCCGCATCCGATGAGTCCGAGCTGGATGCGTTCGTTCGCACCCAGAATTCGAGAATACGAGAGGGCCGTCAGCGCGGCCGCTTGAATTCCTTCCCGGCGGGTAAGCATGTCGAGCATATAATAACGCCATGCCGTCCGTCGAAATTCGCCGTAGCGACCGCATTCTCGTCGTCACCCTCAACCGGCCCGAGGTCCGCAACGCGGTGGATGCCGAAACCGCTGCTGCGCTTGCAGAAGCGTTCCGGTCGTTCAATGCCGACAGCACGCTCGACGTGGCGGTCCTAACCGGCGCGGGCGGCACCTTTTGCGCCGGTGCCGATCTGAAGGCCATCGCCGCGGGGCAGCCCAACGCGCTGAGCGAAACTGGCGACGGTCCCATGGGGCCGACGCGCATGCAGCTTTCGAAACCAGTGATCGCCGCCATTGAAGGCCACGCCGTGGCTGGCGGCCTGGAGTTTGCGCTCTGGTGCGATTTGCGCGTGGTGGCGCGGGATGCCACACTGGGCGTCTACTGCCGGAGATTCGGCGTGCCGCTGATCGATATGGGAACCATCCGGTTGCCGCGCCTGATCGGCCAAAGCCGCGCGCTGGACTTGATCCTCACCGGCCGCGGCGTCTCGGGCGAAGAAGCGCTGGCCATGGGCCTGGCCAACCGGCTGGTGGAATCCGGCGGCGCTTTGGAAGGCGCTATGGAACTCGCGCGCCTCATCGCCAACTTTCCGCAAACGTGCATGCGGTCGGACCGGCTCTCGTGCTATGAGCAATGGGATCTCCCCGCCGGCGAGGCGATGCGCAATGAATTCCGGCGCGGCCTGACGGTGCTCGCGAGCGGCGAAAGTGTAGCGGGTGCGCAGAGGTTCACGGATGGCGCGGGGCGGCATGGATCGGCCGAGTGAAGGTGGCCCGCACTCCGGCCTGCGCAGGCCGCTGGGCTTGCCCGACCTGGTACTGGCGCAGGTGCTGTGCGTGGTGGGTTCGTCCTGGGTAGGGATCGCGGCGAAGCTCGGCCGGGCGCACGTGGCTTTCTGGCTGGGAGCGATGCTGCTCTTCTATGTGCCGCTGGCGGTCGTGGTGATCTGGCTCAATCGCATGATGCCGCTCGAAGGCGGCCTGTATCAATGGGCCAAAGCCGGCTTCGGCGAGATGGCGGGCTTCCTTACGGCCTGGAACCTGTGGCTGTATGCCGTGATCGTGGCAGGCGCCATTATCTTCGTGGTGCCCACCGATCTCGCCTACATGATCGGTCCGCCGGCGGCCTGGCTGCCGGCCAGCAAACTGGCCACGTTACTGCTCACCGGCTCGGTGATGGCGGCCATCGCGCTGGCCGCTGTGCGTGGTCTCGAAATCAGCAAATGGGTGCACAATATCGGCAGCATTCTGATCCTGCTGGCATACGCCATTCTGCTGACCCTGCCGCTGTGGTCGCCAGTCCACCCCGCCGCGCGCTACCAACTCGCCTGGGCGCCGCCCCAGCTCGATTGGTTCAGCATCGCCATCTTCGGCCAGATGACCGTCGGCGCGCTGAGCGGCTTTGAGTACGTCGCCATCCTGGCCGGCGAGTGCCGCAGCCCGGCGCGCACCATTGGCCAATCCGTGACTATCTCCGCGCCGGTCATCTGCCTGATGTTTATTCTGGGCACCAGTTCCGTGCTGGCGTTCGTGGACGGACGGCCCATCAACGTGATCGGCCCGATTCCCCAGACGATGCGGGCCGCGCTGGGCAGCACCGGGGTGGGCGCCTGGGCCGCGCCGGTCGCCATCGGCATGGTGCTGGCGCGCGCCATTGCGGCCGCCAGCCTGATCTTCACCGGGTTGACGCGGCTACCCATGACCGCCGGCTGGGACCACCTCACGCCCGCCTGGTTCGCGCGTCTCGATCCGCGCCGCGGCACCCCCGTCAACTCCATCCTGTTCGTCGCGGTCCTGGTGATGGCCCTGATTCTGCTGAGCATGCTGGGCGTGCGCGAACAGGAAGCCAGCCAGTTACTCGCGAATGCTTCCATCGCCCTTTATGCGCTGGCATATGTCGGTTTGTTCGCGCTGCCGCTCTTGGGCCGCAAGGTGTTACGCGCGGCCTTGCCTGGGTGGGTAAAGCTGGCATCGCTGGCGGGCCTCGGCTCGAGCCTTATCTCACTCGCCATCGCAGTCTACCCGATCGTGGATGTGACC
This sequence comes from Bryobacterales bacterium, assembly GCA_963818855.1. Classification (GTDB taxonomy): domain Bacteria; phylum Acidobacteriota; class Terriglobia; order Bryobacterales; family Bryobacteraceae; genus Bog-159. The sequence goes on from CAWFUH010000007.1 coordinate 567,837, forward strand.
AGCCGTATCGGGTATGCGGCCAAAATCTGCACGGTAGTCCTGGTGGCTAATGGCGCGGGCGTTTTGATCTATCGATGGGGATCCAGATCACTTCTGCGCCGCATACGCCTTTAATTGCTCCGCCTGCACGGCCAGCGACGGCACCCCTAACTGCAGCCGCAGCGCATCGGAGACCATCTCGCGGTCGTAAGGTTCCTGCGTCCATTTCTTGCTTGGATCAATATTGAACTGCGTGCCGAATATCTGCTTCTGCGCGACGTGCTCCAGGTACCGGTCGAGCGTCGCGGCCGCAATCCAAATCGCGGGCGGGTCGCCCTTGGTTACCGCCACCATTGCCAATGTGTGTGCCAGCAGAAAATCCGGTGCGGAATCGCCATGCTGGAAGACGAAGGCCGCCTCCTCGAAATCCTTGCCGGTGTGCAATGCGCCAGCGGACAGCAGCTTTCGCGTCTGGTCGCGCCGCCCCGCATCGCTGCGGCCCACCACCTGCCAATCGATATGCCCACCGGCGCGCACGCTCTGGTCTTCGTCGTAGATCACCTTCATTTCCGCGCTCGGCACATCCGAATCGCCCGGCACGTACGCGCGATTCGGCTCCCAGTCCTTCGCTACCGTGGCCCCAGCCGCAGCGCGATCGAAAACGTCCGGCTGCATGACCATTCCGGGCGGCAAGTCGTCGGCAATCAGCTCCGCGCGGCTTCCGCTTACGATCATGACGTAGCTGTCTTCGTCGTGTGCGTCGTTGGCATTTTGAGTGGTCAGGTGCAATACGCCGTCCGCAAAGCGGCTCCGCACGACGCGGTCATCCCGCACGCCCCGCATGCCGAAGAAGATTCCGTTGAATCGGGATAGTGCCGCGGGCCGCTCGAACGTGCCCCGCACATCGCTCGATTCGGCCGTCAGGCTGAGTACCAAGAGGTTCCGCGCGCCGCACCGCATCACCCATGTTCCGGTGAATTCCTTCAGATCCGCCGCCTGCACGACCATAGACGCGCTTACGCCGAACGCGGCGACCATTACGCACCGAATCCAAAACCCCGAGGCTGGCATGTACAATCTTACTGCTAGCGCGACGCCGGGGGGACCATCGCATTTGCCCGGTAATACGCCACCAACAACCCGTAATGCTCGCCGGCATGCTCGATGACGTCGAGCCAAGGTTCAACTGAATTATGGAAGCTGTCCGCCAGCCGCGACTTCAACGTGGCCGTGGCGTCCGCGATGGATTTCTCCAGCAACGCGACGGCCTGCGCCTTCGTCTTGTAATTCGCCGGATCGAGTTCGTCCCACTTGACCTTCTCGCCGCGTCCGGCCTTGGCGGCAAAAACGTTCCCGGACGCGATGTGTACGATGACCGCGCTGAAGGACCGCATCTCGGGCCGCAGCTTGTAATCGTATTTGTCCGCTGGGAAGTCTTTGGCCATATCCAGCACCTTATGGTTGACGTCCGCAAAGGCCGCGGCGAGCTCCTCGGCCGGCGTCTTCGGCTGTTCCGCGTACGCTGCGGCCGCGGCCAGTGCCAGGATCACGGCCCCCGCCGCGCGCATTCTGTAACCTGCTAATATCGGCATAGCGGTTACAGCGTATCATGGGCCCGGTAACCTGTCAAAGCTAATACGGCAGTTACCTGTAAAATTCGTGGGCGGACGGCTCTGCCTGGATTTTGTCAACACGGCCGGAGGCCGGGTTAGCCGCGGCGCCCGCGCGCGGGATTACGCGGACCGCGTAATCCGCGACAAAATCACCGCCTACGAAGATTTGCTGGCCTGGGGCGTGCGGGCCGGAACTGTGGACCGCCACCGGGCGGCCGGGCTGGCGCGGGCAGCCGCACTCGAGCCGCAGACCGCCGCGACAGTCCTCCACCGTGCCATCGGCCTGCGCGAGGCGCTGTACCGCATTTTCAAGAGTGCGGTCGAAAGTTGGCCCCCGCGGAAAGCCGATGCCGACGGATTGCGTGGCGAACTCACTATCGCCCGGGAGCATCAACTTCTGGCCGCGCGCCGCGGTGGGTTTGTCTGGGTATTTGCGGAACAACCGGGTGCGCTCGACTCTATTTTATGGCCGGTGGCGCTCTCGGCGGCCGAGTTGCTGACCTCGAGCGATCTGGACTGGTTGCGGCAATGCGCCGGCGCCGAATGTGGATGGCTCTTCGTCGACACCAGCCGCAATCATCGCCGCCAATGGTGCGATATGCAGGATTGCGGCAATCGGGCCAAGGTTCGCCGGTTCCGGGCGAGGCGCCCAGGCGATTGAACAACCGGCCCGTTTTGTTGTAAACTGGGAAATTAGTCCACAAGCTCCGACGCACTCAGTGTGTCCTGGCGCGAAATTCTGAGGTTAATCCATGCATGCAATTATTGAGACCGGCGGAAAACAGTACCGGGTTGCCCCTGGCGACGTAGTCCGCGTGGAGAAGTTGGAAGGCGAGGTCGGCTCCGAGATCGACCTGCCCTTGCGCGCCGTGTTCAAGGAAGAGGGTCAACTGCTGGCCGGCGCGGACCTGGGAGCCGCCACCGTCAAGGGCACCATCGTGGGCAACGGCCGCGGAAAGAAAGTGGTGGTTTTCAAGTTCAAGCGCAAGAAGCAGTACAAGCGCACCATAGGGCATCGCCAGGACTTCACGGAAGTGAAGGTAGGCGACATTCTCGTTTAGGTGAAGTATGGCGCATAAAAAAGGATTAGGCAGTTCCAAGAATGGCCGCGATTCCAACGCGCAGCGGCTGGGCGTGAAGGTATTCGGCGGGCAATTAGTGCCCGGCGGATCAATCATCGTTCGCCAGCGCGGCACTAAGATCAAGCCTGGTGACAATGTAGGCTGGGGCAAAGACGATACGCTGTTCGCCAAGGTGACCGGCGTGGTCGAATACCGAGACCGGGGACGCCAGGGCCGGTTCGTCAGCATCAAGGCCGTCGCCTAGCCGGCTCGGGGCTACTCCAGAGGCGGGTCTGGAGACCCGCCGCAGACCTGCCGTAGACAGGAGGTCTGCCCCACGCCATGTTTATCCATGTTTATCGATGAAGCGCGAATCCTGGTGAAAGCCGGCGATGGCGGCAACGGCTGTCTGGCTTTTCGCCGCGAGAAGTACGTACCGCGAGGTGGTCCCAGCGGTGGTGACGGCGGCCGCGGCGGCGACGTCTTCCTGGTCTCCACCGTACACCAAAACACGCTCATCCAATTCCGTTTTAATCCCGAGCACAAGGCGCAGCGCGGAAGGCATGGCGAAGGCAGTAATTGCACCGGCGCCGAGGGCCATTCGATCGATCTCCTGGTGCCGGTTGGCACGGTGGTCTACAACGACTCCACTGGCGAGCGGCTGCACGATTTCACGGCGCCGGACGAACGCTTCCTGGTGGCGCGCGGCGGCCGCGGCGGCAAGGGCAACGCGAGGTTCGCTACCGCCACGCACCAGGCGCCTACCGAGCACACGCCCGGCCAGCCCGGCGAGGAGTTCCGTCTGCGCCTGGAACTTAAGCTGTTAGCCGACGTCGGTTTGGTCGGGTTCCCGAATGCCGGCAAATCCACGCTGATCTCCCGCATTTCCGCGGCCCGCCCCAAGATCGCCGATTATCCTTTCACCACGCTCGAACCGCAGTTGGGCGTGGTCTCGCTCGACGATTACCGCAGCTTTGTAGTGGCGGATATTCCAGGTTTGATCGAAGGCGCACACCTGGGCCACGGCCTGGGCACGCAGTTTCTGCGCCATATCGAACGCACGCGGCTGTTGGCGCACCTGGTGGATGTGTCGGAGGCGAGCGGGCGCGATCCCGCGCAGGACTTTGTCACGGTGATGGCCGAATTAGCCAGCTTCAGCGAGGAGTTGGCCGCCAAGCCGATGATCGTCGTCGCTACCAAGATGGACGCCGCGCAGGACCAATCGCGCGTGGAATCGCTGCGCGGGATTGCGGAGGAACGCGGGTTGGCGTTCTTCGAAATCTCCAGCGTCACCGGACAAGGCCTGGATGAGCTGCGCTATGCCATGGCCGCACGGGTGTTGGCCCCGCCGGCAGCTACCGGGCAGTAGCGACGCAGGCCCTCCACAAGTACAAGCCAAGTACAAACAGGGACGCGGCGCTACAATTCGTTTATGCATCGAGTCTCTCTGGCGCTTCTGGCAGCCGGCGCCCTGTTCGCGCAGAAACAGCCTTTCGACGCGCAGGCACTACTCCAACTGGCGCGCATCGCCGATCCGCAGGTTTCACCGGACGGCCGGTTGGTGGCTTTCCAGGTCCAGACCGTCGACGTACCGAACAACAAGAAGATCACCCAGATTTACGTGATGCCGATCACCGGCGGCGCCGCGCGCCAGATCACCGAAGCCGGGCAGGATAACGAACGGCCGCGCTGGTCGCCCGATTCCCGGCGCATCGCTTACGTATCCGATCGCGCCGGCTCGGCGCAGATCTGGCTCATGAATGCGGACGGGTCCAACGCGAACCAGGTCACCAATATCTCCACCGAAGCCGGCGGCGTGCTGTTTTCACCCGATGCGAAGAACCTGGTTTTCTCGAGCGAGGTTTATCCGGCCTGCGGCGCGGACGATGGCTGTAACCGGCGCGCTATGGACGCCGAAAAAAACGACAAAGTGAAGGCGCGCATTTACTCGAGCCTGCTCTACCGCCACTGGAACCAATGGCAGGGCGCGCGGCGCAGTCATTTGCTGGTGGTTCCGGTGGCGGGCGGCACAGCCCAGGATCTGACTCCCGGCGACCGCGATGTGCCGCCGTTCTCACTGGGCGGCAGCGACGATTACGCCATTTCACCCGACGGCACTGAAGTCTGTTACGCCGAGAACACCGATGCCGTGCCGGCCATCAGCACCAATGCGGATCTGTTCGTGGTCTCAATCGCCGGCGGGCCCACACGCAAGATTACCAGTAATCCCGCTGCGGACAACAATCCGCAATACTCTCCCGACGGCAAGTTTCTGGCGTGGCGCGCGCAGGTGCGGCCAGGCTACGAAAGCGACCGCTGGCGGCTGTGGGTGCTCGAGCGCGCTACCGGCAAGGTCACGGATCTGACCGAGAACATGGACCGGTGGGTGGAGAGCTTTGCCTGGTCGCCGGATTCCGCCACTCTGTTCTTCACCGTGGAGGACCGCGGGCGCCAGTCCATCCAGTTCGAGTCAGTCAGAGGCGGCGAGGCGCGGGTGGCCATCAGCGGCGACAACCACCTCGACGAGATGCAGTTTACGCCCGACGGCAAGACGCTCATCTACACCCAGCAGAGCGGCACGCAGCCTTCCGGCATCTACCGTGCTTCGTCCACGGGCGGCGCGGCGGTAGCCTTGACGCACTTGAACGATGCCGTGCTCAACTCTCACCAGATGACCCCGCTCGAGGAGTTCTGGGTGGATACCGCGGATGGCGCGCGCGTGCAGAGCTTCGTGGTGAAGCCGCCCGATTTTCGCGAGGACCGCAAATACCCCGTGCTGATGGCTATTCACGGCGGCCCCCAAGGCGCCTGGGGACATAGCTGGACCTATCGCTGGAACGCGCAGGTGTTTGCCGCGGCAGGTTACGTGGTGGTGATGCCCAATCCGCGCGGCTCCACGGGATATGGCCAGAAGTTCATCGACCAGATCAATGGCGACTGGGGCGGTCGTGCCTTCGACGATATCATGGCGGTCACCGATCATGTGGTAACCAGCTTGCCCTATGCGGATGGCAGCCGCATGGCGGCCGCCGGCGGGTCCTATGGCGGCTACATGATCGATTGGATTCTGGGCCACACGCAGCGTTTTAAGGCGCTGATCTCGCATGACGGCGTCTACGATCTGCGCAGCGAATTCGGCGAGACCGAGGAGTTGTGGTTCCCGCTTTGGGAATACGGCGGCGCGCCCTGGGACAATCCCGAAACTTACAACCGCTGGTCGCCCAGTTTATTCGTAAAGGAGTTTCATACCCCCACGCTGGTGATTCACGGCGAGCTGGATTATCGCGTGCCCGTGGGCCAAGGGCTGCAACTGTTCACGGCATTGCAATTGCAGAAAGTACCCGCGAAGCTGCTGCTATTTCCCGATGAAGGACATTGGGTGCTAAAGCCGCAGAACAGCCTGCTTTGGTACAAGACATTTATCGATTGGATCGATTCCTGGACTAAAAAGTGAAAATCATTGGGGCAGTGGCAGCCGCGTTAATTGTGGCGGTGATCGTGGTGCTGGCCGCGCTCTCCGCCACTCCGGTGCTCACCATGAATCCGCCGGTGAAAGCTATCGGCGCGGCGACGCCGGTCAACATCGACGTGACCAGCGCTTACGGATTGCGCCGGTTTACTGCGGTGGTCGAGCAGAACGGCGCGCGTTACACCATTTTCGATCAACACCATCCCGCGCACCGGCTGCTGTTCCTGCGGCGGCGGGAGGCGCCCCACGCCATCAGTTTTCCAGCCGGCAAGCAGCAGGCGGCGGCCCTGCGCGCGGGCAAGGCCACGCTGATCGTCGAGGCGCAATCGAACGATTTTCTAGGCCGCACCACCACCGCCAGCTCCGATGTGGACGTGGTGTTGGAGCCGCCGCGCCTGGTGGTGGATGAAGAGCAGCATTACATCAACCAGGGAGGCAGCGAGCTGGTGACCTTCACCGTCTCGGGCGATTGGAGCGAAGCGGGCGTCAAATTGGGGCCGAATACGTTCCGCAGCTTCCCCCTGCCGGGCCGGCCCAAGAACGAGCGATTTTCCCTGTTCGCCTTCTCCTGGGACCTGCCGGTGGACACGGTTCCGCACGTCTATGCGCGCAACGCCGCCGGCACCGAGGTGACCGGCCGGTTCTGGTACAAGGTTTTCCCCAAGCCATTCCGCACGCGGGATTTGGAAATCAACGATGCGTTTCTCGATAAGGTGGTGAACCAGATCGATCCGGGTGGCGCGGGCGATCTGCTCACCCGCTTCCTGCGCATCAATCGCGACCTGCGCAAGAAGAATAATCAGCAGTTGGCGGACCTGCGGCTGAAGACCGAAGAGCGCGTATTATGGAACGGCCCGTTCCTGCAGCTTGCCAATTCGCAGGTGGAGGCGCACTTCGCCGATGTGCGCAGCTACATTTACAAGGCCAAGAAAGTGGATCAGCAGGTGCACCTCGGTTTCGATCTGGCGGTGACCGCGCATGTTCCGGTGGTGGCGGCGAACGACGGGCGCGTGGTGTGGGCATCGGATCTGGGCATTTATGGGAATTGCATTGTGCTGGATCATGGGTACGGGCTGCAATCGATCTACGGCCATCTCAGCCGTATCGATGTGAAGGTGGGCGACATGCTGAAGAAAGGCCAGGCTATGGGCCACAGCGGCTCGACAGGTCTGGCTGGCGGCGATCATCTGCATTTCAGCATGCAGGTGGATGGCGTGCAGGTGAACCCCGTGGAATGGTTCGACGCGCACTGGATTCACGACCGGATATTGAGCAAGCTCGCGCCGGCCGGGCAGGCCGCGGCGGTACAGTCGAAACCATAAGCGCGACCGCGCTTCTCACTGGTTAGAGTGGCCAGCGCTAGATTCGGGCACGAAATCCTCCGGGTTTCCGGCCGCGGCGAGTCAATTCTTCGCTTCGATTAGTTCACCTTCGCGACCCCTGGCTTCGATCGATCTTCGGCACGAAGCCAGCTACTAACAACTGGAGTAGAGCTTCGCGACAGGCCGCCTGAGAGGCCGCCGCAGGCTGAGAGCCCGCCAACCGCGAATTCGAAGAGTGTTTCTGGAATCGAAGGACTGTCTGGGGCCGGAGGTCATTCGCGCCGTTGGGCCCTGAGCGACGGCCGCTTCAGAGTGCGGCGTGGTGGTATGGCGTTTCACGCCCGGTATGGGACGCCCTGATTGACTTCCGGGGGGATTGCGACCGCTACGTCTCCGGGCGGACCAGCAGCCTGGGGCGACCGGGAAATGCGCCCGAGGGCACGCAGCGCACTATTGCGGACCCCCCGATAGGGATCGCCGGCCATGTCCCGCAGCAGTCCGATCAAGCGCTCGTCACGGGTTTGTCCCATAACCCACGCAGCGGCTGCTCTAAATGGCGCTTCGGAATGGCGAGCCATATCTGTTCCAGTGGGGTGCCGACGTCATGGGTTTCTCCCAGAAGATACAAACCGACCAGCGCATTTCCGGCCACGCGGTGGTCCGGATCTCGCAATGCCATGCGGAACAACGGCCGAAAGTCGATGGCGGAGTAGTTCCAGAAGACCTTCGATGAAGTTAGCGCGCACGCGCGCGTTCCCGTCGCCCATCAAACGGTCCATAATGCCCGGGCTAGGCATGGTCTGACCGAGCATCAGGGCCGCCTTGGACCGAATGCGACTGTCAGGATTGCGCAGAAACTGAATCAGGATGGGGGCTAGCCTTCCGCGACTGTTCAACTTCTCCAGCACTGCCAGGCCGCGCTGGCGCGTGGCTTCGGCCATCTGATCGTCTTCGAGCAGCTTTTTGGCGAAACGCACGTCGAAATGCGGATCGTATTGCGCCCACGTTCTGGCGAGACGGACAGAATCCTCTATGGAGGCCGTTGGATTGC
>CAWFUH010000008.1:0-838538 GCA_963818855.1 Bryobacterales bacterium
AGGAAGCCTTCGGCGTGGCACTTTTGAGGAAGGCCCAGATGGTGTAGTTGTTCTCGTCGGAGAAGGTGAAATAGCTGCCCCCGTATTCGAGGGACCCGAGATTGCGGACGATCTCGCTGGCTCGCGCGGTCACTTCGAGCCCGCTGGGGAGCTTGGCGGTAAGCACGCGGTCGCCATCGGCGAGGGCATCGCGGAGGGCGAGGAGGAGCTTGGGGTCGTCCCAATCGGACCAGTATCCCAGGCGGATGGATTGCTCGGTCTGGCGCGCCGCGAAGGTGAGCACACGCTCTTTGCAGGCGCGTACGAAATTCTCGATGCCGAAATCGCGGATGTCGCGCTTGGTGCCGAGCCCCAGGCTCTTTTCCACCTCGACTTCGACCCAGAGGCCCTGGCAATCGAAGCCATTTTGATAGCGCAGCGCCTGGCCGTTCATGGCGTGGTAGCGCTGGTACATATCCTTGAGCGAACGGCCCCATGCGTGATGTACACCCATGGGATTGTTGGCGGTGATGGGGCCATCGAGGAACGACCAGTGCGGTCCGGCAGCCGTCTGGGCGCGCAGTTTCCGGAAGATCTGGCGCTCTTCCCAGAAGCGCAGGAGATCGCGCTCCATAGCCGGGAAATCGGGAACTCTCGGTACAGGCCTATACATATTCATTGGAGACGGAAAGGCAGAAAGGAATCGAAATGCCGGAAATTCCATGGTAGCATTCCGGAATGCGGGTTCACCGCGGAGGCGCTGAGACGCTGAGGAACACTGGGTGATGGAGGCGCCTGCGGCGGTAGAACAGGCCTCGTCTTCCCTGGATTGGCGCGCAGAGGAGGCGGAGGTAACCAGCGCTTCCCCACGCGTCCGCGAAGGTACGCGACTCGCCGCCTTGGGTTCGTTCACGGCGCAGCTTCGTTACTTCTCCAAAACAGCCGCTATCGAAAGATCAAAGCCAAAAATACAGCCGTTCGCGCTTCATGGCTGATAATCTCTACTTACGGACTGGTGGGGGAACGCTTGCTGGCTAACTTTCTCTATTCGTACCCGACTTGGGTGATCGGATTTTTGGTGGTCGGTCTCTGGACCGGACTGTCACTGCTCGGCTTGCGTGTTTGGCACCGCCGCGTGAATGTCCAAGTCCGGCACAAGGACACAGAGACAGTCGGCCTGACTTTTGCGATTGTGGCGGCGGTTTACGGCGTACTCTTGGCTCTCATCGTGCTGGAGGTTTTCCAAAACTTCTCAAAGAGCGAGTCGATCACTACCGACGAGGCGAACAAGTTGAGCAACCTGATGTTCGATTCGTCCGGGCTGCCGCCGCGGATGGCCGCGGAGGTTCGCGCCGATCTCAACAAGTACATCGACATCGTGGTGAATTCCGAATGGCCTAGCCAGCGGGCGGGCAAACTGAGCGACGCGGCGTTCGAGCCGGGCTGGGTACTGCTGGCGCACCTCACCACCGAGCTGGCGGTGTTCGAGCCGGCGACCATGGGGCAGAACTCCGACAAGGCTGAAATGCTGCACGCCTTGAACGACCTGATTAAGGCGCGCCGCGGCCGTATCATCGCGGCCGGGGAGCATCTGCCGGCGGTAGTGTGGAAGATGCTCGTGCTGGGCGGCGTGGTCTCGGTGGGCTTCACCTACCTCTTCGGCGCGCGAACTTTCGGAATGCACGTGGCGCTCACGGGGCTTATCGCGACGACGATCGCACTGGTCTTCGTCCTCATTATCGCCCTGGATTACCCTTTCCGCGGCGTGGTCAGCGTTTCCAGCAAATCATTCGTAGGGGTTCAAGAGACCGCAGCCGCGGTGCAGCGCCGAACACCGGCTGTTAATTGAAGCTCCCCTCAGTCGTGCTGCCGCTGTATTATCATTTCGAGAATGGCTGCCACTTCCCTTCAGCCCATGCCCATGCCCGCGCCAACGCCCGCAGCTTTGGTGGCGTGGCATCCGCTGACCCGGGTGGCGTTTCGCTTCGCCTTCTGTTATTTGGGCTTGTACAGCCTGATTACCGTGAGCAACGTGGAAGAGCATCTGCCGTACGAGAAACTGTGGCGGCAGATGGTCCCAGGGTGGGCCAGCACATCCTACACCTGAGTAAGCCAATCACCTACTTTGTGAGCGGCAGCGGCGATAAGACATCGGATTGGGTGATGCTGCTGTGCCACCTGACAATCGCCATCGCGGCGACCACGATCTGGAGCATTTTCGACCGGCGCAGGGAGTACGCGAAACTGAACGACTGGCTGCGGGTGTTGCTGCGCTACTCGGTGGCCTGGACGATGGTGGCCTACGGATCGGCCAAGGTGGTCAAGCTGCAGTTCGCCGATCCATCGCTGGGTCGATTGCTCGAACCTCTGGGCGACTTTTCGCCCATGGGGCTGCTGTGGACCTTTATGGGCTACTCCACGCCGTATACTTTTTTCGCGGGGGCGTGCGAACTGCTGGGAGGCTTACTGCTTTTCTTCCGGCGCACCACCATGTTGGGCGCGCTGGCGACGGCCGCGGTGATGGCCAATGTATTGATGCTGAATTTCGCGTATGACGTTCCGGTGAAACTGCTTTCCGCGCATGTAATCCTGATGTGCGTATACCTGTTGATCCCGGATATCCGAGGCATGTTCGATTTCTTCATTCGGAACAAGCCGGGCGGCGCCTGCCCCGGTGCGGCCGCATTTTGCCAGCCGGCGGATGCGCATCACGGCCGGAGTGGCCAAAGCTCTCTTTCTCGGGTATCTGCTGATCGCGAGCGTGCTGGAAATCAGGCAGGCTGTTCCGCAGTACGGATCGGGCGCGCCGAAATCGCCGCTATATGGGATCTGGGATGTGGAGGAATTCACGCGCGACGGGCAGACCGTCCCGCCGTTGCTGACCGACAAGACGCGCTGGCGAAGATTCGTAACGCAGTATCCCACGGCAGTATCGCTGCGAAAGATGGACGATTCCGCGCAGGCCGTCCCGGTTAAATTCGATACGGCCAATTCGACGATTGTTAGCTCCGGGAAAGCGGGCGTGCTGTCGTTGATCTGGTCGCGACCGGACTCCGGCCACCTCACTTTGACAGGCACGTTTGAGGGTCATCAATTGGCGGTGCGCATGAAGCGAATGGATGAGACCAAGACTAATCTGCTTGGCCGGGGATTTCACTGGGTGAGCGAATTGCCTTTCAACCGCTAGGCCAGGCTGCGCCGCGGGCGCCTTTACGTTCGATGACGCTTGGTGCACAATGGTGGTTGATTATGGCCCAGTCACCCGATCGGCACCTCGACAAGGAAGCCATCGAGAAGTATTCATTAGGCGCCTTGTCCGCCAGGAGAAGAGCGGAAATCGAAAAGCATCTCCTCCTGTGCGATCCCTGCCGGAAGGCCGTGAGCGCCTCCGACGCTTACGTTGCAGCCATGCGCGCGGCTGCCGCGAAGGTCCGCCAGGCGGAAGGCAAAACCAAACGCAGGGTGGCCCGGCAATAAAGCCTTCCGCATGTAATGCAGAGTCATTTCATTTCAGCACTTGGTTTCTTCTCCGTATAATAGAACCGTGCGTCCCGACGCCACGCTCCGGCACCCTCTCCCGGTGGAGCGCTTCTTCCAATTCTCGCTGCTCGGGCTGGTGGCCAGCGGCTATCTGGCAGTCGCTGGGTCGGCCTACCTCGATATTCCGACCATGGTACTCACCGGCGGCGGGATTCTCCTGCGCGGACTGCTGCTCGGCGGTCTGCTGCGCCTGGACCTGTCGGAACGCACCGCCACCATCGCCGCCCTGGTTTATGCCGGCTTCTTTCCCATCGATTACTTTCTGCTCTCGCACGACTTTCTCTCCTCCACGGTGCACCTCGTCTTTTTTCTGGCCGTGGTCAAGATCCTCACCGCCAGCACTAACCGCGACAATCTCTACATCGCGGTGATCGCTTTTCTGGAGCTCCTCACCGCGGCCATTCTCTCCATCAATTTGAATTTCTTTTTGTGCCTGGCGCTATTTCTCCTGTTTGCCATCGCGGCCCTCACCAGCGGAGAAATCCGCCGCTCCATGCGTAAATCCCCGGCCACCGCGCGCGCCGGCTTGAAACACTTCCATCCGCGCCTGGCGATGCTCGCCGCCTGGATCGCCCTCGGAATCCTCACCCTCACCGCGGGCATGTTTTTCATCCTGCCGCGGACCGCCGACGCGGCTCTTTCCACTCTGACCTCGCACCACATCCACGTCCCCGGGTACTCCGAACACGTGACCCTGGGCGAAATCGGCGAGTTCAAGATCAGCTCGCGCGCCGTCATGCACGTGGCTATTTACGGCAACCGGCCGATGGGCTCGGCCAAGTGGCGCGGCGATGTGCTCACGGATTTCGACGGCCGCCGTGGTCCGCCGCCCTCGATCCGCCGACCGGGGCGCGGTAGCCAGTCGGCGGGCACATCTCGATCGGCGCTCACTCCGGTCCACAGCGCAGTTACCGCGTGGAGTTTACCGATCTGGAATCCCGCACCCTGTTCTTTGCCGGGACGCCGGAGTCGGTCGATGGCCTTCCGGATGCCACTCGGGTGGATCCCGAGACCGGCGTCTTTCGGATGCCTCAGCCGCGGCTCCGGGATTCCGCTATAACGTCCTCAGCGTCCTCGAGGAGCCGCCGGAGACTGCCGCGCCGCTCTATCCCGCTCCGCTTCTCGACCTGCAACATCGTGAACGCTATCTGCGCTTCCCGCAACGGACCCGCGCATACCGCCACTCGCACAGTCCTTCGCCGCCGGCGCCGAAAGCGACCTGGCACGCGCTCGCGCACTCGAACAGCACTTGCGCACCGGTTACGGATACACTCTGGATCTGCCGCAACGGGAAGTGGAGGATCCCCTGGCGGACTTCCTGTTTGTGCGCCGCAAAGGCCACTGCGAATATTTCGCCTCGGCGATGGCGGTGATGCTGCGCACGCTAAACATCCCCTCCCGCCTGGCCACGGGATTCCAAACGGGTGTTTATAACCCCATCTCCGACCTCTGGCTGGTGCGCGCTTCCGACGCCCACAGTTGGGTGGAAGCCTGGATTCCCGGCCGCGGCTGGACCACTTTCGACCCGACACCGCCCGATTTGTCGTCCCCGCGGTTCACGCTGCTCTCGAAGGCCGCCTTATATCTCGATGCCGCGGAGACGTTCTGGCAGCAGTGGGTGGTGGGTTACGATCCCAACCACCAGGGCACCCTGGCGGATCGCATCGAACGGGCGGCCCGGCGCCTGGGGATCGGCTGGTTCGACTCGCTGTCCGGAGCGAAGTCGCGGTGGGCCGCGCAGGCCAAGGCCTGGACGCGGCGGTTCGGGATGGGAGCTCTGGTTGGGCTGATGGTGGTGTTATGGGCGTGGTCGAGCGGCCCGCGTCTGTGGCGCGCGCTAAGGATTCGCCGCCGGGTGCAGCGCGTCCGCCGCGGAGAAGCGAGCGGCGCCGATGCCACTCTGCTCTACGAGCGCATGCTGCACGTGCTCCAGCGGCGAGGGTATCAAAAGCCGGTCTGGTTCACTCCGGTGGAATTCGCCCGTTCATTGCCGGCCACTCCCATGGGGCGCGCGGTGGGCGAATTTACCGCCGCTTATAATGCCGTGCGCTTCGGCGGCCGTCCGGAAGCGGCGCCCCGGATGTCGGCGCTATTGGACGAGCTGGAACGGCGGCCCAAGAGGCCGTAGGGCTTCAGACGGGACGCACTTCGCTCATCAGAGCCAGCAAATTGTGGTCCGGATCGCGAAAGAAGGCCATCCACAGCTCGTGATCGGGCATGCGCGCCAGCAGGTGCGGGTTGCCTTCGAAGGGCACGCCGCGCTCGGAGAGGGTGGCATAGGCCTGCTGGATGTCCGGCACTTTGAAGTAAATCACGGAACCGTAGTGTTCGTCCGGTTTCTCCGACCCGCTGATCATCAGGCGCACTCCATCGCAGTCGAAAAAGCCCATGTTGGGAACCTCAAAAAGCAATTTCATTCCCAGGGTGTCGCGGTAAAATGCAATTGCCTGCGCGACGTCGGTGACGGTCAGGGCGATCTGTCCGATGGTGGCCAGCCCAAAGGGCACGGCCGCGGCGGTGGGTGCCATATTCTTCCTCTCGCTACATAATACCCCGGACTGCCGCGCTCCTTGCGGCTCGCGCTCGCGGGACTCAAATGGCCGGGTTAGGTTCTGCGGGAAAGATCTGGCCCTTCCGCGTTCTGCATGCTCATTTTGCATCCGGCCGCAGATCGCTCAGCCTCTCCCCATTTTCAGGATCAGCCTTGTATTGGAATCGAGCCTGTTTTCAAGATCATCTCGTATTGGACGGTTCTGTGGTGTGCGACGAGCCCGGGAGTGTTCTAGAATAAAGAGTCCGTCAAATGTCGGGGCGTAGCGCAGCCTGGTAGCGCACCTGCCTTGGGCGCAGACCAGCGGCTTCCAAAGCTTCTTTTAATTCTCCACACTTCTAATGGTTTCAACAATTTGGGGAATCTGCTTTTCGCTCAAAGCTAACCCCAATGGCTCCAATGAGAAGAGTTTTGACACGGTTTTGCCACGGTGCGATGAGGCGGAAAAAGCACCACGGCGCCTGGAGTTCGTGATTTTGCCGTTGACGCGGTCAGCGCAGCTCGGAAGCCTTGCAGTGAGGATTGCTTCCGAGTAAAATGCGGAGTTGTGAGTCTCGTCGAACTGCTGAAGCGCCACGAAGGAAAGACCCTCGAATACAAGCGGGATTTGTCATCCCCAGAGAGCATTCTCAAATGCCTGGTTGCGTTCGCGAACACTGGCGGCGGTATCGTCGTCATCGGTGTTGAGGACGGGTCAAAGAACGTCCGTGGCGTTCCCGACGTGCTTGCAGCGGAAGAGAAACTCGCAAACCTGGTCTCCGACTCGATCCGCCCACGCCTTGTTCCGGATATCGAGGTGATGCCTTGGCGAAATCTGAACGTGTTGGCTGTTCAGGTCTACCCCAGCAACACGCGTCCCCATTACCTGGAACGGCTGGGACCCCAAGACGGCGTCTTCATCCGGGTGGGCTCAACCAATCGAAAGGCGGACGCGCTGCAGATCGACGAACTGAAACGCCTAAACTGGATGAACTCTTTCGACGAGCAGGCCATCCCGGACCTCAAGTCGGAAGCCATCGACTTCCGAGCTGCTTCCGAGTCGTTTGCGCCTTACAGGCAAATGACCGCCCAGGCATGGACCACTCTGCGCATCGTCACGGAGCACCAAGGCCGTCAGGTGCCGACTATCGGCGGACTGCTTCTTTTCGGCAAGGACAGGTTCGCCCGGTTCCCGGATGCCTGGATCCAGGCGGGGCGCTTTGCCGGAACGAATCGAACACGTCTACTGGATTCAGCAGAGATCCGCTCGTTCCTGCCTCGCGCCGCGGAAGAAGCGATTACATTTTCACATAAGCACCTGACGCGCGAATCGATCATCGAGGGCGTCCGCAGGGAGGATCGTTGGTCGGTTCCTCTCGTAGCAATCCGGGAGGCGCTCATGAATGCCATCGTCCATGCGGACTACGCCCAGCAAGGGGCGCCCATCCGTATCGCTCTGTTTGATGACCGGATCGAGATCGAGAATCCCGGCCTTCTGCCGTTCGGCCTGACGATCGAGGACATTATGCAAGGTGTCTCCAAGTTGCGGAATCGCGTGATCGGGCGGGTCTTCCACGAACTACACCTGATTGAACAATGGGGCAGTGGGATTCAGCGCATGACCGCAGCTTGCCAAGAGGCTGGCCTGGAGGCTCCCAGACTGGAAGAAATCGGGATGCATTTTCGCGTGACCATTTCCAGCGCGCGGGTGAGGCAACCCCATACGGACGAGACGGACCAGCGCATCCTCGCTTTGTTTAGCGATGGAGTTGCCCGGTCGACGGCGGCTGTGGCGAAGCACGTTGGACTTTCCCAGCGAGCCACTCTGACACGGTTGAAGTCGATGACATCACGCGGCCTTCTTGTCGAAATCGGTACCGGTCCGCACGACCCGAAGCGCCAGTATATTCTGGCCTGAGAGTACCTGATGACCAGACGGATGATGGCGGGAGACCCTCTCGAGAAGGAGATCGAACTGCCCCTCAGATCGGGGGAATTCATCAGCGACTGCGCTTGCTTCTCATTGGCGAGCGGGTTTGAAGAGGCCGCGGCCAAGATCGAAGGTCTCGCCGGAACCGACCCTTCATGAGGAAACGAGACCAGGCCAGCCTCGACGCGGCAAGTTTGGACGAACTGGTCGAGGAGATCACGGTTGACGCCAACGGGGAAGACGAGCAGCTTTGGGCCTTCCGCCAAGCCTTCGAGGACAACATCTCAGTGCCTTGCGAGGCGACCGTCATTGGCGAATCGGTTAAAGTGATGAAGTTCGATTATGACGGGAACAATCGACGCGGGCTCACTGCGATGTGCCGCCGGGCGGATGGCACAAACTACATAGTGGCGGCTTCCGATCTGGTGATTCCACTGAGCGCGTCAGGCGGGCGTTACCTGGCTGCGTATCGCAAATGGATGGGGCTTTCACCATTCCCGCGCGGTACTCGCGGCAGAACCGTGCAGCGGACCGCCGTTGCGCCCCCAGATCTCGAGGGTCCCATCGAATTGGTGGTCCTGTCGGTCAAACAGAAGTCTGCGCGCTGCCGCTTGTTGGGCGGCGACCGAACCTTCACGTTCCGCGCTGGCCGGCTCTGGGACTTAGTGCCCGGAGAGATCGCGGTCGTACGGCCCGCGAAGCAGTGGGTCTATGCGGGCAATCCCTATCTCTCCGGCGTAATCGAGTCGACTCGGCTTGATGCCCGTGCATTGAGCTTGGTCCCGCTGCGACTGGAGGAGCGGGGCCTTTGGAATCCCGCGGAACACTATTGGGGCGAGGAGGGTGAACCGATCGAGGACTGGGCGAAGCCAATCATCGCCCGCGGTCCGCGACCGGAGTTTGAGATGGAGCAGGTGCTGCCGGGGGCGGACTCTGATGATCCGTTTTCCGACCCGATCGGGGAATCCAATGACCGCAAGGACTCCGGTGATCAAGAGGGCGCATACAAGTTGCTGATGGATCTTTGCCACACTGATCTTCGTTGCCTGGACGCCCACTCGCACCTTGGCAATTTCGTCTTCGACCACCGACCCCAAGACGCCGTTCGCCACTACGAGGCGGGGCTTCGAATCGGCGAATTATCTCTCGGCGCAGGGTTCCACGGCGTACTGCCGTGGGGTTGGATCGACAACCGGCCGTTCCTACGATGCATGAATGGCTTCGGGCTATGCCTTTGGCGCCTCGGCCGTTTCGACGAGGCTGGGCGCGTTTTCGATCGTATGCTCTGGCTGAATCCGTCCGACAACCAGGGCGTGCGCTTCCTGATCGATCACGTGCGGGCGAAAGCCCCCTGGGAAGGTAGCCGATGACTGGCTGCCCGGATACCTGCGAAGAGAGAACCAAGCACGTTTGCCGCGTGCGCCGGCGTTGGCTGCAGGCGTCGCGAGCGACGCCGATTTACCACCTCGCCGTAGTAGAGCGCCATCGGGAACACAATTTCTCTCCTGCGGGCCGCATCTTAGCGGACAGCAGGAAAGACAGCAAACTAACTTAATCGACACAAAATGAAAGGCGCTGGGTAGAATCCCAGATTCTAGGACCACACATCGCCTTATTGATTCTAAGGGCGAGACGGCGATGACTCGGGGACGCTCGATTTGGAAAAAGACAGCAAGGGACTTCCAATGTCCAAGGGGCCCGTGGCGACGTTCGCGAGCCGTTTGTCCAACCCTGCATCCTGGCGAGGTTACTGGCGAGTTTCTCAAGCCAATCATCGTCTTCCGAACCTCCTCCGCGCGGCGTGATGTTGCGACTTATATGTCTGCGCGGCATTTCACAGCTTGGGCAGGCTTTGGTTATCCCATCCTCCACTCCAAAGGTTTTATGAGAAGCACATTCGTCTCAAGTAAGCTGCCATCATCTTGCCGACGTCGTCGGGTCCGGTCCCGAGTGGCGGAAGATGCAGCGTTTGTCGTTGTGGTGATGCAGCTTCGCGCAATACGGACCGTTGCCTTCACGGGCCAGAAGAAAAACCTCAGCCGCCGCCAGCATGCCTAAGGGTGGCCCAATGAAATAGATCCAAAGAGCGTGCCAGTAACTGGCAAACAGTGCGGGGCCGAACGTCCTGGCGGGATTCGTACTCATACCGGATAGGGGAGATTCGAAGGCGATGTATATCGCAGCCAAGATGGCGGCAAAGTAATGTGTATAAGGCGCCAGGACCTCGTGATCGGACGCGAACAGGATCGCGTACATCAAGATAAACGAGATCGCCAGCTCGGCAACCAACGCGATGGTGTCGCCGTAAATACCCGGTACGGTGGCGGCGTAACGGACCGCTTTGTGAGCCGGCGCGCCTTGCAGCACAAGCGAGGCGAGCGCCACCCCGGCCACCGCGCCCAGCAATTGCGCGGCGCAGTAGAACACCGCATCCCACAACGCCGCTTTTCCCAATCGATAAAACGTGATTGTGACAGCGGGATTGAAGTGCGCTCCTGACTGCTTGCCCCACGGTGAGCGCACGATAGCGATGATCGTCGCTCCCATCGCCAAGCCCATCAGCATCCGGCGAACAGCGTCGCTTGGGAGGGATTGCTGGACTGGCGAAGCGGGGTGCCATAACAAGGTCGCAACTGTGCACGCAGAGAACAGGTACAGGCCCGCCTCTCCTGCTTCCATCAGGTACTCCGGCCAGTGAAGACGCAGGCTATCGGCAGCGCTCAGCGTACCTTTGTCGGTCTTCGGCTCAATCCGCGGGCGTTCGCGCGTGTTGGAGCTGCTCGGCATGGTTCTCCAGACGTTCGGGCACGCTCATGAACAAGGCCTTCAGCCCTTCCGTCATCGTCGGATGCGCAAACATTGCGTCCCGCAAAGTCGTATACGGCAGGCCTGCCAGCATCGCGAGTTGAACCGTACCCATAAGTTCGCCGGCCTCCGGCCCGAACGCCGTGAATCCGAGAATGCGGTCACTGCGTGCGTCGATGAGCGTCTTCATGAACCCGCGTTTCTCAGAAATGGTCCAGGGCCGCCAGCCGGAAGCGACTGGCACGGACGCCACACGGTAGGCTAAGCCACGTTCCCGCGCCTGCGACTCGTTGAGGCCGACACGCGCCAGTTCCGGATCGATGAAGACGCAGGACGGAACCAGGCGGTCCCGCGTGCTGCGCCGGCCTCCGTTCAGGTTTTCATGAATGATGGCAAAGTCGTCCTCCGATACGTGCGTGAAGTATGGGCTGCCCGCGCAATCTCCCATCGCCCAGACGTCCGCGGCGGTTGTTTCCAGCCGATCGTTCACGCGGATGTGTCCCTTTTCGGTGACCTCGATTCCCGCCTTCTCGAGCCCGATGCCGCTCGTGTTAGGCGTGCGTCCAAGCGCGATGAGAATGTCGCTTCCCTCCACGGTTCGCGGGCCCTCGCCGCTTTGGAGCTGAAGACTCACGTGTCGGCCCGAAAGGCCACTGACACCGAGCACGTCGGTGTCTAACATCACATCGATGCCTTCGTCCCGGAACAGCTGCAGAATCGCTAGCGAAATGTCGCCATCTTCGTTGGAGGCAAGTTGCGAGTCGCGGGAGATCAGCGTTACGCGGCTTCCCAGTCTGCGCAGAGCCTGGCTGAGTTCCAGGCCGACGTAGCCGCCTCCCAAGACGATCAGGTGCTCGGGACGCCGCTGCAAGTCCAGTGCTTCGATATGGGTCAGCGGCTTGGCTTCGCGCAAGCCGGGCGTGTCGGGTGTTGTTGCGCGGCTTCCGAGGTTCACGAACACGCGTTCCGCGGTTAGCGTACGTTCGCCCCCATCGCGCAATGCGACGTGAACGGTGCGAGGCGCGACGAATGTGCCTTCGCCGAAGATGAGCTCATCACCGCGATCCTTGTCCAGTGCCGCGCGATATTTGTCGAGATGAACCTGGATGATGCCGTCCACCATATCGCGCTTGCGCGCGTAAACTCCCGCCATGTCGATGGCGATCGGCCCGGTCTCGATCCCGAACTCCCGCTGCCTCCCAACGAGCGAGGCGACCTTGGCGGAATAAATGACATTCTTGCTCGGCAGGCAGGCAATGTTCGGGCACGATCCGCCGATATACTTCCGATCGACCACGGCGGTTCGCCTTCCTTCTTTGGCCATCGTCCAGGCCGCCAATTTGCCGGCTGTGCCCCCACCCAGCACGAGGGTATCGAAGTTTTCCGGTGCATTCATAAGATTCATCTCCTTTAGGTGGCCGCCTTAAGCAGCGAGGAACTGCTTGATGAGGGCCGCCGTGTCATCTGGATTCTCTTCCGGGAAAAAGTGTCCGCCCTTCATCGCCTGTCCGTGCGCGTGCGGAGCCCATTGCCGCCAAATTCCCCGGGCCGCCGTCCTTTCCGTAGAAAATGTCAAGCGGGCCACACTGGGCCAACAGAAGCAACATTGGGCATTCGATTCGCTTGCCGGCTTCCTTATCGACGCTATCGTGTTCGACGTCGATCGTTATTTTTTCCAGCACCAGCACGGACGGGAGTACACCGCCAAACTGGAACCCTTGGGCTCAAGCATCGCGAGGCCGCTATGTCGCCGATCTCATCGTGGCTGTAGATTCCGCAATTACCCCGCCAGAGGCAGGCATGCGCGGACCCACGGTCAGGAATTGATCAATGAAGGCCGCGACGTGTTTTTAAGACTCATGCAACCAAGCTGAGAGTCTTTGGAGACGCGATCAGATGCCGCTCATGTCTTCGAGAAGCTTTGCACCGATTTTGTACCAGAAGTTGGAAAGTTCGCGATCTCCGCTTTTTCGGGCCACCGTCAGTTTTTCTGGAGCGGTAAAACATTCAAACGTTGGCATTTGATTCTCCTTTTCTTTCGAGCTAATTGAATACATCTAACGTTCAAATCGATTGCGGAGGTCGCCTGGACCGGTTAACTTCCACGCGCGAGCGCCACGAGCACAGCTTGCGGCCGGATTGGCAAATGCCGGACACGCGCGCCTGTGGCAGCGAAGATCGCATTCCCGATCGCTGGCGCAACGGCGGTCGTGGCCGGTTCGCCGAGCCCGACCGGTGTTTCCGTGCTGGGAATAAACTCAATATCGATTTCCGGCATTTCTCCCATACGGAGCACTCTGTAACTATCGAGATTCGTATCCTTCGGTTGCCCTTTGGTGAACTCGGTTCCTTCATACAGGGCCGTCGAAAGCCCCCACAAAGTCGCGCCCTCCACCTGGGCTGCGGCGCTATCCGGATGAATGATGCGTTCCCGCGTCGACAACAATGGTCAGCTTCTCTACTGCCACGTGGCCGCTCGTGCGATCCACCCGCACGCGGGCCACGCAGGCGATCCACGTCGGCATAGTGCGTTCCTGCCCGAACGTCGACGCGATGCCGAGGCCGACATCTTTCGGCATCGTGTTGCCCCAGCCTGCCTTCTGAGCACAGCGGGCAAGCACTGCCGCTTGCCGGTGCGCGCCGCCCACGGAGTTCGGCGCCGACCCGGCATTACGGCCCGCGCCGTCGAGTAAGCTTAGCCGAAACCGCACCGGATCGACTGCCGGCCTCGTGGGCCGCCTCGTCCATGAAACTCTCGATAGCCCAACTGGTCCAGCCCGCGCTCACGGATCGGAGATAGCCGGACCGGAATGTCCGGTCGGCCAGATCGTTGTGCAGCGCGCGTACTCGATGTGCGCCTACGTTGTACCAGTGGTCGGCTCCCGAGATGGCGAATGGATCGTACGGAGCACCCTTAGCGTCTTTGCCTAAGAAATAAGGTGCGATCGTGGGGGTGGGCCAACCCGCCGCCGCGTGGTGATCCATAGCCGCCACCCTGTGTCCGTCGCCCCAGGCCAAACGCAGGACCTGCCGCGACGCGGATCGCGGACAGTCGAAGCGCATGTCATCGGCTCGCGTGCAAACCATCTTCACCGGCTTGCCTATTGCCATCGCTGGCTAGCGCGGCTGGCACGGCATAATCGCCATCGAGGCGGCGGCCGAATGCTCCACCGAGCAGATAGCTGCGCATCACGATCTTGTCCTGGCTGCGGCGCAAAGCTTTCGCGAGCACCGGCAGGATCGACGACTGCCATTGATTCCCGGTGTGAATTTCCAGAATGCCGTCCTTTTCGAAGGCCAGGGCGTTGACCGGCTCCAGGGCAAAATGCATCACCGTGGCCGTCGTGTAGGTTCTCTCGATCTTCCTCTTTGCCGAGGCAAGCACTGTGTCAACATCAGGATCATCGACAAACAGGGAACCGCCCTTTGTATCGGCGATCAGTTCGGCTGCGCGCTGCTGGATGTCCTGCTCAGAAACATTTGCCGTTTCGCCCGATTGCCATTTCACCTTGACGTGGTCGGCCGCGCGATTGGCGGCTGTGAAGCTGGTAGCGAAAGCCATAACCCAGCCTGGAACCGTACCTGACGGATCATCCAAAGCGAGGCTCTCGAATATAGCCAGGCAGCCGTCTGGCCGCCGAATCGTCGATTGAGATCACCTTGGAGCCGTAGCGCGTCGGGGGAATGATCGGACGCGCGTAGATCATCCCGTCGACTGCTGCGTCGAGACCGTAGCGCGCTTTGCCGTTGACTTTCGACGGAACATCGAGCGCAACGACATCCTTTCCGATCAGGCGGCGCTCGGCCGGCGGTTTGATGGGCATTTTTTGCAACTGCTCAGGCGTGAAAGTCCGGCGCAGATCTCCGCGCGCCACGATGTCGCCGTAGGAAATCGATTTTCCTTCGGCGTGCACAGCGCCATGGCGCGCCGTACAAGCTTGTGGACTGACGCCGAGAAGTTTGGCCCCTTCTTCGACCAAAGCGATGCGG
Organism: Bryobacterales bacterium; assembly: GCA_963818855.1. GTDB lineage: Bacteria > Acidobacteriota > Terriglobia > Bryobacterales > Bryobacteraceae > Bog-159. The sequence goes on from CAWFUH010000008.1 coordinate 14,775, forward strand.
CCAGCCGCGCCGGCCCGGCTGAGCAGCGGGAAACTCTGCCACACAGACCAACTACCGCCCGTGATCATCAGGCCCCATTTCGGATCCGAGTCGACAGTAACGAGTCCTGACTTTGTTCCAATCGGCCTCCAATTCCTCAGCTACGATGCGGGCCAGGGCGGTTCCGACATGTTGGCCCATCTCGGCGCGAATAATGTTGACGGTCACCGTACCGCTGGGATCAATTCCGTACCAGATCGTCGGCTCGAAGAGATCGCTCGCGCTACCCGTTGAGACGCGCGGCGAGGCCAGAGCGCGCGTATCCCAGCATGACGCCGGCTCCCACCATTCCGATAAGGAAACCGCGGCGCGAAGGGTCGGGTCGAACCTCTCAGTCCGTGAGCAGACAAACTAACCATGATGTCGCTCCTCCTCCGCATCCTCGATGCTGCAAGCTTGATGGCTTTGCGAATTCGAACATAGGTCATGCAGCGGCAGACATTCCCGGCCATCACGGCGTTGATGTCGCGGTCAGTGGGATTCGGGATAATCCTTCAGCAGCGTGGCTGCCTGCATGATTTGTCCCGACTGACAGTACCCGCACTGCGGAACCTGCAGCTCAAGCCACGCGGTTTGCAGCGGATGCCTGCCCTGCGGATCGAGTCCTTCGATCGTCGTGATCTTCGCGGCGGCAACCGCGCCAAGCGGGGTGATGCAGGATCTCGTCGCACGTCCTTCCACATGCACCGTGCAGGCGCCGCAAAAACCGATCCCGCAGCCGAATTTGGTTCCTGTGAGACCGAGTTCGTCGCGGATAACCCAGAGCAATGGCGTGTCATCCGGGCTGTGGACCGAAACGCGTGCGCCCGTTGAGTTCGAAAGGTGGTCATGATCGCTATAGCTCCTTTGTTGTCCACATCCGTCATCGTGATTTCGCCGAACGCCCGGCGAATAGCAGCGACCTTGTTTTCTAAGGCCGGTCCAGGGCGCAGATTTTGTGCGCGTGCGGCGCAGATAGGCCGCGAGCTGTGCGATCTCGCTCATCGCTGAGTGACGATGCGTATTCGGGCATTACCATTCCCGGCGCACCTTCGGTGTCGCCGACACCTTTCAGCACAGCCTGAATAAAGTTCGTCGGCTCGGGCAAAGTAAGTGCACTGTTGAGCGCAAGTTCAGGCCGCGCGGAAAGAGGAACTGGCCCGGCATTGTAATGGCAGGAAATGCATGCGGAGGCATAAAGGTCGGCATCGGAGTCGTACTCTTGGCCGCTGCCGAGAGCGGAAGTCGCGAGCGCCTTACGTGTATTCGCTTCGATGGTCCGATGCGCGCTCGCTTGCATGATCCATATCGGTGAAGTAAACGGCGATGGCGCGAACATCGGAGTCCGGGACGATAGGAAGCGCCAGACTGCCGCGAATGACCGGAGTCATCGTGCCGGCGGTCGCGCCGTGCAGCGGGCTGGCGCCGGTCCGCAGGTATGTGAACAACTCTTCTTCAGTCCACGGAATGGGCGAGGGATTGGCAGCGGTCAAGCGCAGGCGCAATCCACCCGTCGACCACGGCGCCGGCGTAAGCGTTGCGTGTCTTTTCGGCACCGAGAGAATTGCGCGGCGTATGACAGCCTGCAGCAATCCGCAAGACGCCTCCGCCAGATATGCTCCGCGATTCCATTCGTCGCTCTTTGACGGGATCGGTTCGGTACCGTCCGCTTCTGAAAAACAGAATCTTCCAACCTTCCTGGAGGGCGCGGACGCTTCAGAGGGAACGGAAGTGTGTTTGCCGGCTCTGTGGCGCTCGACCGGCGGGCGGGTCATGAAATAGGCGTACAGCGCCTCGATGTCATCGTCCGACAGCTTTGTGAAAGCGTAGTACGGGAACGCAGGGAACAGATGAGACCCATCGCGGGAGACGCCCTCACGCATGGCGCGGGCAAAAGCCTCGCAACGACCACGTCCCGATCCCGGTCTTCGGATCCGGAGTGAGATTGCGTTCCGTAAATGATCCCGAACGGCGTGTTCACTCCATACCCGCCCGCGAACGGTTGTCCGCCGGGACGCGGTGTGGCACGACGCACAATGTCCCGCCGCGGCGAGAGCTTCTCCTTGCGCAACTGGACTCGGCAGAGAAACTTTCTGGGACGGGCCGCTCTACAGGAGCAATCGCCGGCCGCCAGCGACAAGAGCAAGAAGCCAGCCAGCCCCAATAAACCTAACGCGAGAATTGCAACCACAATGCGTCGAATCATTGCATCCCCTCTTGTCTACACAAATGCCGCGGTGCCCGCCTCGGCCACGGCTTGATCCTGCTCTCCCGATCCACCGCTGACGCCGATTGCCCCAACCACCTTCCCGCCTCTTTTGGAGGAATTCCACCCGCGAAGATCATGATGCGACCTTGACTCGACAGAAAGATTGATTTCCTCCCACTACGTGGCCCACCCAGATACCTCATTCGAGGGAGTCGATCGCACTAAGTGTCGATCCGCTCATGATCATCAGTTGCGCTTGCACAAGGCGTACAATCACCGCGTCCCGAATGGTATCGCTTATTACGTTCCCAGGGTCCAGGCTCTGGACGGCTTCGATTACGAGTGCTTCGGCCTCAGTCGCGTCGCCCAGCAAAGTTAGGGCCGTAAAATACGATCGAGAAAGCGATGTTGCGAGGTTACGATCGACAGCGTTTAGATCGGATTCGGCCGTCATATTTTCGCCTGGTGAAACCTTATATCTGGACCTGGAGGCCGATTCCAGCTGAGACAAGCGTCCACACGCCTTCCAATAGCGCACGCACCCACTTTTCGGCGGGACAGTGGCTCCAACCGGGAAAATACGTGCGTTTCATGCTGTGATCACTCATTTTATGCGCAGAGATCATTTCAAGACCTTCTTGCTGGGTTCCATTTTCATGATCGATGTCCTGCAACATATTGGTTCTCCTGTATGGCTTAGGCCGCAATCGCGTATGACTTAGGCTGCACTCGCGACACGGGCGGAGCTGCTTGTTCCTCAAGGCATGACGCTCAATACTCTTGGCGCAGAGAGGCGTCTCCTACCGGTTGTGCGCCTCTGAAACAGGCTTGCACGCCTCTTGGAAGGCCTCCCGCGGCATGATGCCCTAGACATTTGCTCTTGTTTATTCTTTGAACAAGGTTTGGGTCATATGGTCTTGCTCCTTTAACGGTGTTATGACTGCATTCAGTGCGCCAGCCCGACTTCTGGCGTTATGTGACTGACGCGAAAGTATTTGCCGGCTTTGGGTGTCTGCGGTGTCGACGACCTGTCGAAGTTTGGGCTCGACCAGGGGCGGTCGGGCCGCAAAGTGCCGTTTGGGCGTCAGATATCGCGTAATAATTTGCCGTAAGGAACAGGACCCGTATCCAATCCTTACGGCCGCGACTTTGTGCGCAAGCTTGCCCATCAAACCTCAATCTGGAGCCGCCAATTTGCCGGCTGTTCCCCCACCTAGCACGAGCGTATCGAAGTTTTCCGGTGCATTCATAAGATTCATCTCCTTTAGGTGGCCGCCTTAAGCAGCGAGGAACTGCTTGATGAGGGCCGCCGTCCTTTACATAGAAGGTGTCGAGCGGCTCAATATCCGGACGGCACCTCCGCGTATGCAATGCCGGTGAGGTTTCCTTCCGCAAACAGCAACGTCCTCCGGTTCGACCCATCGAGATTGGCGCTGTAGACCGAGCCGCCGAAGTCAGTAATGAACATTCGACCGCCTTTCAGGTCCAAAGCCAGGCCGATACCTTCCATCAAATGGGTGAAGACGATCTCAGGCTCCTTGCCAGACTGTCTTAATTCTGGTGGGCCCGCCGCCGACGCGGAGAGTGAATCGGGCGCCCGGCTGACATAGCATTTGATTACTCCTCTGACGCCAGAACAACAGTGTCTGGCTCTTCCTCGACGCGGGATACAGTTGGAGCGCGGAGGTCATGGATGTGGACGAGATCCTTGCTGAAGAGCAGATCAAACGTCCAATCCAGGGCCACACGGACCTTTTTCTCCAAACGAGGCAACTTGCTCAGATAAATCGTGCGCCACAGAAACCAGGCAAGGAAGCCAGAGAAGTTAATCCCAAGAATGTTCGCTACACCCGTCCTCCGGCCGATGGATGCGAGCAAACCCAGGGTGGAAAATGAGAACGGCTGCTTCGAGCCGCCACAAAGGGCCGCAGTCACGTTCTTGGCTACTGTTTTACCCTGCCGCAGGGCGTGCTGAGCCGTCGGCGGGTACGGCCGTCCGGTCCTGCGATCCGTAATGCAAGCGCAGTCCCCCAGCGCCCATACGCCCGGCCAACCCAGCACTTCTAGGTAGTCGTCTGTTACGATACGGCCGCGGTCCAATTTGCATGGCAACGTGGCAATCAGAGGATTCGGTGAGGTTCCGGCGGTCCAAATCACGGTATTCGCCGGAATACGAGACCCGTCGCTCAGTTCGACAGCATCCTCGAACACACGGACCACTCTTGTGCCAACTCTAATCTCGACTTTTCGTTCCGCCAATTTCTTTTGAGCGTATGCGCCCAGTTTTGGGCCTAGCTCGGGCAGGATTACATCGCCGGGATGAACCAGAAGCACCCGAATCATGTCCTCTTCAAGGTGTGGGTAAAAGCGGAGCGATTCGCGCAAGAAATCGTTAACCGCAGCCACGGTCTCCGCACCTGCAAACCCGCCGCCCGCAACAACGATCGTCAATAAATTGGGCCGAGAGCCGGCCGCACACTCAAAATCGGCCTCCTCCAAAAGATCGATGAGTTGATTTCTCAAATGAATTGCATCGCTCAGCGATTTCATTGTCATGGCCTTGTGCTCAAGCTCGGGCAGGCCGAAGAAATTCGTCATCGATCCCAAAGCGAGGATGAGATAGTCGTATTTAAGCTCATGACCATGGCGCTTCGCACCGTGGACGACGGTCACGGTTTTCGAGATGAGGTCAATGCGCTCGACTTCCCCATGAAAAAACTGACCGTGGCTCAGCAGCTTCCGAAGCGGGTTGACGATGTGTGTCATGTCGAGATCGCTAGCCGCGACCTCATGCAGCATCGGGGTGAAGAGGGAGAAGTTCTCCCGATTAACCAGGGTCACCTGCACGTCGCGTTTACGGGCGAGCGTTCTTTCCAGCCCGAGCGCAGCATAGAGTCCCCCGAACCCACCACCGAGAATCAGAACCTGTTTGCGCGCAGGTGCGCTCATCGCCTTTCCTTTCTCCCTCATTTCGAGTTGCACTTCACAGCATTCAATCCGCGAGGAAGCGGCCAACTGCCATAGCCTCCACGCCGGTCCATGCCGGGTTGCTGAGCCGAGCCATAAGCGGCGTCATAAATTCTTGCGCATCGTCAGGCCGCTTGCCTGCGCGCACGGCTTGAGCAACGCGGTCGAGCGCTTGCTGTGTACCGCTTTTGTGATTTATTTCCTTCAACATTTTCGTTCAACGCAGCTCGGGCTGCTCACAGGCTGCATAGTGACCGCCCTTCCCGGCGTTGTCGCTCAATATCCGGACGGCACCTCCGCGTATGCAATGCCGGTGAGGTTTCCTTCAGCAACCAGCAACGTCCTCCGGTTCGACCCATCGAGATTGGCGCTGTAGACCGAGCCGCCGAAGTCGGTAATGAACATTCGACCGCCCTTCAGGTCCAAAGCCAGGCCGATGCCTTCCATCAAATGGGTGAAAAGGATCTCAGGCTCCTTGCCATTTTCGGCCTCCGGGTCCATGGGTGCACGGTTCACCGTGTTGCCACGCGGCGGGTCCCCGCGGTCGGTCCAATACAGCGTCCGATGAACCGGATCGAGGTCCAGATCGATCGGCTCCGGAAGATTGTCATAAAGAAGCTCAATGTCCCTGCGGTTCTCGGCCGACTGACCTTGCGGAACTCGGATGTTGGCCCGAAAAATTCGACCGAAACCCGCATCGTGACCACCCTTCTGCGTCCAATAGAACTTGCCGCCGTCAGTGTCCACCGCAATGCCGACACACCATTTCCACGGATCCGATCCCGGCCGCGAATCGCCCGAGCTCGTATCCACCAGAGTTTCGATTTCCGACCCGTCCAGGTTTGCCCGCATCACCCGCATGCCTTCCCGGTCCGACCAGTAAAGCTTGCCGCTCCTCTTCTCCAACTGGAGTTGCTTCGGCGTGAACGTGCCACCAGGCGGAACGATGGTGATCATGTTCTTGCCATTGAGATCCGACCGCATGATCGAGCCATCGTTCCTCTCGGGATCACCCATATTCGTCCAGTAGATGTGCCCAGCGGCGACATCGAGCACCAAGCCATCGGGCAACCTCCGGCCTTCGTTGATGATGGTCTTCAAATCGGAGCCATCAGGGTTTGCGGACAGTATGCGGCCGCCGCTGAGGTCCAGGAAGAAGAGCTTGCCGGACTTGGGTGCGTTTTTCGCCGCTGCATCTCTCGGTGTGGAAGCTATCGCGTTCATGTAACGAATCTCCTCGCTAACGTGTCTATGTGGTCTCGAGTGAAAAGGTCAGAGACCAACCTTCGCAAAGTCTGGTGTTGCTCCAAACTCGCAATTCCGGCCTTGCGCTCGGTGATTCCTGAGCCATGGATGAGCACCTCTTCGATGATGCTGGACCACTCACTCAATCTCGCGATCGATTGAAGCTGCTCCTGGACGTGACGAACACACTGGTCTGAAATTTAGAGTGTCGCGATGTCCACTGCCAGACAACAAAGCGCCAAGCCGAGCACTTGCGCCCACCGTAGCCCGACGCCAATCTGGAATCGATTCCCCAGACGGCCAATCCATACGTTCCAGTTCCTCGATCCAGTCCAGCGCCGATTGGCGCGCCTGCTCAGCGCCGAACAACTGATCTACCGCGCGGATGAAGGCCGATAGCTCTTTTTCAGCCAGGATGAGAAAGCTACTAGCGAGTTCAATGCAGCGGTCGGTTTCCGCATCCATTAACATTTTCCGCTTTTCAAGCATGACAACCTTTGGCCAATCCCTGCCTCGCACTACCGCAGTGATCTGAAGCCCGCGCGAAGCTCTTCTGAAAACAGTCGCGGCTGTTCCCAGGCGGCATAGTGTCCACCTTTGTCGAGCGCGTTGAAATAGATGAGCTTGTGATAGGCCCGCTCTGTCCAGCTGCGCGGGGCCTGGTAGTTCTCACCAGGAAAGACGCTCACGGCGGCAGGGACGGAGACATTAGCGGCGTTGTAAAGGCTGAAGTGCAGTTCCCAATAGAAGCGAGCCGCGGAAATCGCCGTATTCGTCAACCAGTACAGCGTAAAGTCATCGAGCACATCGCCTCGTGTCAGGTCGCCTGCGGGGTAGCCGTTGATGGTACGCCCGAGCACGGCCGAGGTCATCGCCGCCGCCGGTTGGTCATAACCATCGCCGTGGTCAAACATCCAGGCGGCGAGGCCGACCGGCGAATCCGCCAATCCATACAATGCCTGCGGGCGCGTTGCCATCATCTGTGCGTAGGCGCGTCGCTTCGCAAACAGTACCGTGAGCTGCTGGTAAGCGCGGCTTTCGTCGGCGGAGAGACCGGACGGCGGTGGGTCGCCGGCCTGAAGCGACTTCGCGATGTCGGATGGAATTGTTCCCGGAAAGTTGGTGTGAATGGCCAGCAACTCCGGAGGCGCCTCTTTGGCCATCGCCGTGCAAACGCCCGCACCCAGGTCGCCGCCTTGTGCCACGAATTGCGTGTAACCAAGACGCTGCATCAACACGACCCAGGCGCGCGCAGTGCGCTCGGCACCCCAGCCGGCAGTCATCGGCCTTGCTGAAAACCCGAACCCGGGTAGCGACGGAATCACCAGATGGAAGGCGTCCGATGCGCTCCCGCCATGTGCCGTGGGACTGGTAAGTGGATCGATAATCTTTAGCTGCTCGATAACTGAGCCGGGCCAGCCGTGCGTGACGATCAGCGGTAACGCATTTTCATGTTTCGAACGAACATGAATGAAATGAATGTCCAGCCCATCGATCTCGGTGATGAACTGCGGCAGGGCATTCAGTTTCGCCTCGATCTTGCGCCAATCGTAGTCTGTCGCCCAATAGTGGGCAAGTTTCTGAATCGTAGCCAGCGGCACGCCTTGCGATTCATCCGTTACCGTTTCCCGATCAGGCCACCTTGTCGAGTTGATGCGCCTGCGCAATTCGGCAAGTTCCGCTTCTGGAACATTCACCCGAAACGGACGAATAGGTGTCTTGTCAGCTGCCTGTGTAGCACTGGTTCGGGCCATGGATTGCGAGTCTGCAAATGCCTCGCCGATCGTTACTCGTCTGAGCGCGACTGCCAGGCCCAACGTCGAGCTCGCTTTGAGCAACCAACGGCGCGATCTGTCCTGTGGCTCTTCCATCGCGTGCTCCTTTCTTCCACTGGTGGTGTGTTTCGCCCGCAAGATTCCAGGGCGGTTCCCGCCCTTCAGAAATGCGCTGGATTCGCCTCATTCTTCGGGTCCCACCCCTTCATTTCATTGAGTTCCTCGGGCGTGATCTGAGGCAAGTGCCGGATGAACAAAACCAGGCGCCAGGTTTGCGGGACAGTGTGCGTTCCGTGGAAAGCGGGCATGCCGCTCAAACGAACTCCATTTTCAATTGTGTAGTAGAGCTCACCATCGCTCTTGTTCTGCGTCCCGGCTGCACGCAAGTCGGGCGGTTTCGGATAGAGGCCCCTGCCGAATACCGTCTGGCCCCCTCCGTCATTCGAATGGCACTCGGAGCAATGATAGGAGAAATGCTCCATGCCTCCCCGGATGTTCTCCGTTGAAGGCACGAGGGGATTGTGAAGTTCGCGATACCTAGACGGCACCGCCAATTTGCGTGCCGTTGTGGCCGCGAACTCCTCAATCGCTGATGGTGTCGCAAGTGCGCTGAAGCCTCGTCGCACGAGAGTCAGCCCGTATCCCGCGGCTGCAACCGCAAGAGCAAACAGAATCACCAAAGCTATTTTCCACGGTCTCATGTCTACCTCTCCTGTCCCGAACCGGGCTGCGTATCCGTGTGATCGACGTCCGCCCGCCCGAACGCAGGGAGGTACCGGCCGAAGTTCAATTCGAAGTCGCTCGGAATACCATAACCGATACCACGCTGCTTGGGACCGCGCGCCTGCGCATCTGGCAAGGCCAGCATTGGGAAGATCATCTCGTTACTCGACTGGAGTTCCGCAGCCGTCGGCATCCCGAACCGATTGATCTGGGCCTTCGCCGCGCCTAGCGTTTCACGCTCGAATGAGGCCAGACGCCGGACCAGCGTATCGACAAACGCGTCGAGGTCGCTATCGTCCAGCGTGCGGTTCACCCAGCCATAGGCCTCGGCGATGTCAGCATTAAAATCGTCGGCGCTGAGCACGAACTCAAGTGCGCGCGAACGGCCCACCAAGCGCGGTAGCCATTCCAGCGCCCCGCCGCCCGGGACCAGTCCGACGCCGACCTCGGGTTGGCCGAACAGCGCGTTTTGGCGGCTGGCGAAGCGCATGTCGCAGGCCAGCACGAACTCGTTGCCGATCCCGCGCGTGCGCCCGCGAATCTTGGCGATGCTCACCACTGCCGAGGACGCGAGGCGAAGGACAAACTCGCGCCAAAGGCCCAGCGCCTCTGGCCGTTCAGCTGCCTTGAATACATCGAGATGGGCGATGAAAAAATCGGGATTCGCCGACTGGAACACGACGACCTTCACGGACGGGTCCGCCTCGAGGTCGGTCATTAGCGCACCCAATTCGATGATCGTTGCGGGAACAAATATGTTGATCGGCGGGTTGCTGAAGGTGATCGTCCACAGGCCCGGATAGGTACGGTCGATGTTGAACTGCGAAGTGTTAGGCATGGCGTATTTTCTCCTCTCTTCCAAGAAATTCGCGCAAAACGGAATGCCCCGCGAAACAGTCGCTGACTGGTTCGGTGGTTCGCGCCGCACCCTTTGCGCTTGTGAAGAACCCTACCGCAGCGATCTGAAGCCTGCGCGAACCTCTTCTGAAAAGAGCTTCGGCTGTTCCCAGGCCGCAAAGTGCCCACCCTTGGGGAGCTTGTTGTAATGGATCAGTTTGGGATACGCCCGCTCCGCCCAACTGCGCGGGCACAGATCGATCTCGTCCGGAAAGGAGCTTACGGCAACCGGGATTGAAACGCCTTTGACACTGAAGTACCCGAGTTTGTTTTCCCAGTAGAGGCGGGCTCCGGAGATCCCCGTGTTCGTCAACCAGGCGATCGTGACGTTATCGAGGATGTCGTCACGCGTGAGGCCTTCGGATTCTCCCTGAAAGACACGTGAGATCAGCGCGTAGCTCCACGCATCGTGGTCCAGAAAATAGGCGGCCAGGCCGACGGGGGAATCCGCAATTCCGTACAACGTCTGCGGGCGCAACCCCATCTGGTAGCCGTAGGCGACGCCTTTGCTGTAGACGAATTGCAGCCGCTCGAAAGCGAGTTTTTCCTCAGGTGAGAGACCGCCTGGCATTGGCGCACCGGTAAATGCCGCCTTGTCAATTTCGGCCGGAACCGCGCCTGGCATGTTGATGTGAATGCCGAGCAGTTCGGGAGGCGCCTGCACACCCATTTGTTCGGTGATGATCGCACCCCAATCGCCGCCCTGCGCCACAAATTTCGTGTATCCCAGTCGCTTCATCAGCACGGTCCAAGCTCGTGCAATGTGGGCCGGGTCCCACCCGGTCGCAGCCGGCCGGCCGGAAAAACCATAGCCTGGCATGGACGGAATCACGACATGGAACGCGTCGGATGCACTTCCGCCGTGAGCGGTGGGATTTGTCAGCGGATCGATGATCTTCATCTGTTCGGTGATCGAACCGGGCCACCCGTGTGTCACGATCAGCGGCAGAGCATTTCCGTGTTTGGAACGGACGTGAATGAAGTGAATGTCCAGCCCGTCGATCTCGGTGATGAACTGCGGCAAGGCGTTCAACCTTGCCTCGATTTTGCGCCAGTCATACTCTGTCGCCCAATAGCGCGCCAATGCCTGAACCGTTGCGAGCTGTACTCCCTGCGTCGCATCTGTAACCGTCTCTCGTTCCGGCCACTTTGTCGCGTTGATGCGCCTGCGCAATTCGGTCAGTTCAGTTTCCGGAACACTCACCTGGAATGGGCGAATGGCGGTGTTATCGGCAGCTTGCTTGCTGCCTCGTTCTGCAACAGCGGTTTGGGTCATATGGTCTTACTCCTTTCGGTCAACTCCTATGACTGCATGCAGTGCGCCATCCCCGCTTCTCGCGTTATGCGATTGACGCGAAAGTGTTTGCGGGCTCTCGGTGTCTGAGGTGTCGACGATATGTCGAAGTTTGGGCTCGACGAGGCAGTTACGCCTCGAAGTGACGTTGGGGCGTCACAGGATCGCGTAACGATTTGCCGAGTGGAACAGGACCGGCACCCAGTCCTACGAAGGATTCTTTCAGGCACGCGGCCGGGAACGCAGAGACATGATTCGAAATAGCGCCCGCAGCGATAGAGACGAAGTTGGGGGGCCAGAAATGCGATGTGCCTTGGAATAATCAGCCGCACTACTGTACCCGCGCCGAGCTGGCTAGAGACCTCGCCGAGGTCCCAGAGGCTCGTGGCTGATGTCACTCGTCGTTGTCGACGAAATCTGATTAGGGAATACCAGGGAACGCATCGGCCATCACTTCGACTCTCCGGGCAGTAGATCGCGAAGGCCGAAAAGGGATTCTTGGTAGCCTTGGCAGAATTGCTCGATCTCGCTGAGCATTGGAGCGAAGCGCACGCCGCCGCCTGGCAGCATCTCATCGAAAATCGGGTAGAACGCGGCGATGGCGCGGCTGACGCGTGGCACCCAGGTCTCGATCCAACGCTCGACCGCGGGGATTGACTCTGGCGTATCCCCAATGGCCGTCCGCAGGAGCGACCCACTCCAAACGCGATGCCATGCGCAGTCCTCGTTGAGAGAAAAGAACATTCGCTCCAACGCGTCGTCGCCAGTCTGCGCGAGCCAATCGCCCGAACTGCGTCATGAACAGCTCGTCGAAGGCCGGCTTCAGCACGAACTGGAGCGCGACGAAGGCTTCGCCCCAGTCCACGTAACGAGGAGCGTTTCGATGACTTCGCGAAGCGGTTGCCAGATCGGGTCGTTCTGCCAGGTTTGTCGGGCCGTACTCCCGAACTCGGGATGGGTTACCTGCAACTGACCCATCCGGTATGCGAGCCGCCGGACGCGCCGCATTTCGTCCGCAGCCTGGAAGGTGGCGGCGATGGTTATACGTGGAACTCGGGGCCATGTTCCCGATGTAGGCTGCGACCATTTGCAAACCGTGCCCGGGATATGGAAGGGGGGCGAGTACACGGTCGAGCAAGGCCACCCACTGCGGCGAAAGACCCCGGTAGTCGTCGCTGATCGAGTCCAGGAGCCCATTGACAAAGGCTTCGCGGGCGCGCTGCATCGTGCTGATATGTGCGCCGCATGAAAGCGCCGCCGACTGGAAACGGCCTGTGACAAAGCCTGAAGTTTATGGAACAGGGGCTAACTTTGCTGTTCCGAAACCCTACGTTTGCGGAACAGAGTTTGCTGTTCCAAAAACGTGGGTTTTGCGGAACACCAGACGTTGGCCCAACATCGACGAAGACCAGGCGAAGACCCTCCTGCTCACCTCCTGCAACCAGGAGGTCGGAGAGGGTCCCGCGGAAGTCCTTCCAAAGCCGTCTCGACGGGTTGTCAGATTCGCCGCAGACTTCAGTCCGGACCAGCGGGAATAACCGCTGGGCGGAACCGAAGGAATGACCGAAAGGGCGCTTTCGCACCCGGGGGCAGCTCAAAGCGCGGGCCGATTTACGAGCTCGCAGTACTGGGGCTGCTCAAGGAGAGGAACGCAGTGGCACAGGAAATCGTAGGAAGGACGTTCCGCGTCCTCCAGTTATCCACTACATTGCACTTCGGTCGACTGACCTCGCCCGATCGAACCAGTTCTACACCGAGTTGGGACGCGACTTGCATTTCATATCCATGGTAAAATGCAACACTAAATAAACTGTCGGAGCTTTCCGGGTTACTCCGAGGAATGCGTATGTTGATACCGCCCGGAGGTGGTCCGAGCAATGCGAGGCCTCTTGAAGAAACGACCCGGCCCCCGAAACCTCCTCGCTCCCTTCCGGTGCTTGGCCATACTTGCCATTGTATTTCTTGCTTCTTTTGCCGGCGTTCTTCGCGCCCAAACGCAGCTTGCGACTGTTTTTGGTACCGTTACCGACCCCAGTGGCGCGGCTATTCCCGGCGCGCAAATTACCATCGCGAACCAAAGCACGGGATGGAAGCGGGACACCGTTACGGACACGGCGGGTGAGTATCATCTGGCTGGCTTACCAACCGGAGGCTACTCTCTTCGCATCGAGAAAGCAGGATTCGAGTCGCAGATTCGCGATTTGGTTGAACTTACCTCGGCTGCGGAAGTGATGATCAATGCGAAACTCGCGATCGGCGGCGTGGCGCAGCAGACGACGGTGAGCGCGAACGTTGCCGGGATCGACAGCACGACGTCGACTGTCACTGGACTATTTCCAGAGCAGAGCCTGACAGAACTGCCCCTCAACAACCGCGATCTTTTTAGCGCGGTTACGCTGGAGCCTGGAGTCGCTCCTAACCCCAGCAGTGCTCCTTCGTTTCTTTCGAACGGCAAGTCTGGACAAGTGGCAATCAATGGCATCCGTTCAAATATGACCAACGTTCTGATTGACGGTATAGATGCGACCGATCCGGTGTGGGGATATTCGCCCGGGGGAGCTTCCGGGTTTTTTCTCGGTCTGAATGAGTTCGCGGAGGTCCGCGTTCTGACCCAAACCTTCAACGCGGAGTACGGCGGACATGGGGGCGCCGTCATCGACATGACAACCAAGTCAGGCAGTAACCAATTTCACGGATCTTTGTGGGAATTGCATCGCGACGCCTCACTCGACGCTAAGAACTACTTCGATTTGGGCGCCAGCCCGATCCCGCCGTTCGTCCGCAATCAGTTCGGTGCTGGAATCGGAGGGCCACTGAAGCGTGATCACACGTTCTTCTTCGCCAACTATGAGGGATTCCGTCAAGTACAGGCAACCACGGCAATTTCCACGGTACCCGATGCCCTCGCCCATCAAGGATTGCTGCCGTCCGCTGGTAATCCGTCCGGCTGCAGCAACGCCACCCCCAGCGGATGTGTCGCCATTCCGATGAATCCCCTGATACAACCGTTTCTTAATCTGCTGCCTCCTTCAAACGGACCCGAAAATGGGGATGGAACCGGCGAACTAATCACCGCTAACAAAGGCGCCACCCGTGAGGACCACGGCATGGTTCGCATCGACCACAACTTCTCCAACACGCATTCGCTATTCGTGCGCTATACCGTAGATGACAGTTCTTCTCTGGTTCCATACGTCGGGACACCGCCGGGCACCTATGCACCGGGATTCCCGGCTTTTCACGTGGCGCGGAATCAGTATGCCACTGTCCAGGACCGCACGATATTCGGACCCGAATGGATCAATGAGTTGCGGTTCGGTGTGAACCGAACAACGGCATCTTCTTCGGTCGATAATACGCATCCGGGTCTGTCTATTTCTTTGGTTCCTGGCCGGCCGTTTGGAATGATCGATATCGCGGGCGAGAGCCTGATAGGTAACTTTGCGGCATTTCCTTTGGGCGATTTTTCGACCGTTTACCAGGTTCAGGACCAGGTGTCGCGTACCATTGGCCGTCACAGCTTGAAGTTTGGCGTGGATCTTCGCAGGCTCCAAGACAACGGGCCGCTGGATTTCGGTGTGAACGGATTGTATTCCTTCCAGGACCTGACTCCCTTCGGGTTGCAGGCATCCAGCAACAACCCTGCTCTCGAATTTTTCCTTCAAGGTTTGCCTCTGTCGTACGTGGGGGTCAATCCCTCCAACGCCGATTCTGACCGCGGATACCGTGAAACTATCGCGTCTGGTTTTGCCCAGGACTTCATGCGCGTGAATAGTCGCTTAACCGTGAATGTCGGGTTGCGCTACGATTTCTACTCCAATCCGACCGAGGCATTCGGCCGGCTTTCAGCTTTTCCAAACCCGGCGACGGATTCCGCGCCAACGGTCGGCAAGCTATTTGCCGGGACACCGCTAGATCTTCTGTCACCCCAGGCGGGCTTTGCATGGAACGTCTTCGGCGACGGCAAAACTGTGGTGCGGAGCGGATTCGGCATCTATCGCGACCAGCTCCCGGCATTTCTGTGGGGTGTTGACCGGTTTTTACCGCCTTTCTTCAGTGTGGAGGAATTCGTTTTCCCACAGTTTCTAAGCCCACTGAATGCTGCCGTGACCCAGCCGCTCGACCCTTTCGCCACAACCTACCACCCGAAGTTCCCCTACGCGCTGGAGTATAACCTTAACGTGGAACGGGAACTCTCAGCGGGCATGATCCTGACCGTGGGATACTTTGGCGCGCGCGGCAATCACCTCACTCGCGAAGCCGAGGAGAACCCGTTTGAGCTGGCGACAGGCCAGCGCTACAATCCGAACTTGCCATCACCTCTGTTAACGGTGCTGACGGACGCGCAATCCTTCTATAATTCCTTTCAGGTGTCCGTTTCGAAACGCTACGCTCATCGCTTCTTCTGGCAGGCGTCGTATACATGGGCTCATTCCGTGGACGATGCTTCGGTGGATTTTTCCGTGGAATCGGTGAATGATCCTCCCGATTCTCAAAACATTTTCGATCGAAAGGGAAGCCGTGGCCCGTCAGATTTTGACCTTCGGAACAATTTCGTGGCCAATGCCGTTTATTCCCTGCCTGGACGCGGACGTCTCCTGGGTGGCTGGCAGGCCTCGGCAGTTGCCAACGCTCACAGCGGCTCCCCATTTACCCCAATGCTCGACTTCGACAATGCCGATGTGCAATCGCTGCTGACCGCGGAACGTCCGAACCTGGTTGGCAACCCTTACGCCGGCGTCTGTCCGAATGGAGCGCGAGTGGGCAGAGTGCAATGCTGGTTTAATCCCAGTGCTTATGCGGTACCGCCGGTCGGGGAGTTTGGCAATGCCGGACGAAATAGCCTGCTGGGCCCGGCGTTCGCGCAATTTGACCTGGCGCTGCACAAAGATTTTCCGATCACTGAGCGAGATAAGATTACGGTTGGAGTGGAAGCTTACAACCTGTTCAACCATCCAAATTTTGGTGTTCCGAGTAATACCCAGAGCGCGCTTTCCCTCGGCGGCAACGGGGATGCCGTCTTCAAGGATGCGGCGGGACATTTCGCCGATGACGTGGGCCAAATCCTAACCACCGTCGGCACCGCGCGCCAGATTCAACTGGCCGGCCGATTTACGTTCTGAAGGGCGCCGGAAACCCGTCGGACCGGATTCATTTTTCGAACGGTCGAGGCGTTTAGGGAAGCCGGCGCACGTCGCCGCGGCACAATGATATCCTTCGGAGAGTCGGTTGCGGAACTCGGCTTTGCCCAGTAGTCGCAGGTGGATCAGAGGATGTGCTTGTGTAGTCCCTCGTCAGAATAAATATCTGGCTTCGTTGAGCCGTGGCAGCGTGGATGTTCTCAATGGCAGACGCTTCCGAGTATGTTTTGGAAATCATTCGCGATGGTGCGGAATTCACGCTTTACCGCGGCCGCCAGCGCGGCAGCCCATCGCCCCTTCTGGTGGTCGCTCCTACCGAAGAACAACCATTGCCCCAGAGTCTGCGACGCCTTGAGCACGAATACTCGCTCGCAGCCGAACTTGAGCCCGCGTGGGCGGCGAAGCCGCTCGCGCTGACCCGTCACGAAGGCCGGACAATGCTTGTTCTCGCCGACCCGGGCGGTGAGCCTCTCGACCGCGTTCTTGAGCGGGCCAGGGAGCAGCCTCTCGATCTGGTGCGTCTTCTACGCCTTGCCATTAACTTGGCAACAGCGCTCGGCCATGCCCACCAGCGCGGTCTGATCCACAAAGACGTCAAGCCCGAGAACGTGCTCGTCGACGACGCCGGCAACGTCTGGCTCACCGGCTTTGGCATCGCGTCCCGGCTGCCGCGCGAGCGCCAGGCGCCCGCTCCGCCAGAGATCATTGACGGCACGCTTGCCTACATGTCCCCGGAACAGACCGGGCGCATGAATCGATCGATAGATACGCGCAGCGATGTCTACTCTTTGGGCGTCACCTTGTACGAAATGTTTACCGGTGTGCTCCCATTTGCTGCCGCAGACCCTTTGGAGTGGGTCCACTGCCACATCGCACGTCAGCCGGTAGGGCCGGCGGATCGCCGCGCGGTCCCGGAGCCGTTATCCGCCATCACCATGAGGCTCCTCGCCAAGAATGCGGAGGAGCGCTATCAGACTGCTGCGGGTCTGGAAGCCGATCTTCGGAGGTGCCTGTCGGAATGGCAGTCGCATGGCCGCATCGATCCATTCCCTCTGGGCACCGGCGACTGGTCGGACCGATTGCTGATACCCGAGAAGCTGTACGGGAGGGAGCGCGAAGTCGGTGCGCTGGTCACGGCATTCGACCGGGTTGTAGCGCAGGGCACCGCCGAACTTGTGCTGGTATCCGGGTATTCCGGTGTCGGCAAATCTTCGGTAGTGAACGAGTTGCACAAGGTGCTGGTCCCGCCGCGCGGGATCTTCGCCGCAGGCAAGTTCGACCAGTACAAACGCGACGTACCGTACGCGACGCTGGCCCAGGCATTTCAGATGCTGGTGCGACAGATCCTGGTCAAGAACGAAGCCGAGGTGAACCATTGGCGGCACGCCCTTCTGGAGGCGTTGGGAACGAATGGCCAACTGATAGTCGACCTCATTCCCGAGGTCGAATTCGTCATCGGCAAGCAAACACCCGTGGCCGACCTGCCACCGCAAGAAGCGCGCAATCGTTTTCAGTTGGTGTTGCGGCGTTTCCTCGGCGCTTTCGCCCGCCCGGAGCATCCGCTCGCGTTGTTCCTCGACGATCTGCAATGGCTGGATACGGCGACTCTGGAACTGCTGGAGCGCCTGGCTACTGATCCGGACGTGCGGCACGTGTTACTGATCGGAGCCTACCGCGATAACGAAGTCGGTTCGTCTCATCCGCTGATGCGGACGCTCGCCACAATCCGCGACGCGGGAGCAAAGACGCAGGAAATGGTGCTGGCGCCACTGGGGCTCGATGACGTCGAGCGGTTCATCGCCGACGCCCTGCACTGTGGGCCGAACGCCGCTGGTCCTCTGGCGCTGTTGGTCCACGAGAAGACCGGCGGCAATCCGTTCTTTGCCATTCAGTTTCTCGCTTCGCTGGCTGAGGAAGGCTTGCTCCGGTTCGATCGGGGTGCGGCGGCATGGATCTGGGACTTGGACGGGATTCGCGCCAAAGGCTACTCCGCGAGCGTGGTGGATCTCATGGTGGGGAAGATCCGGCGACTGTCCGGCAGGGCGCAGACCGCCCTCCAGCAACTCGCGTGTCTCGGGAACGTGGCCGAGATCGCGACCCTGAGTGTGGTCTTCGGACAAACGGAAGGCGAGATCGAGACTTCACTCCTGGAAGCCGTCCGCACCGGGTTGATCCTTCGTTTGGAAGGTTCTTATGCCTTCCTCCACGACCGGA
This sequence comes from Bryobacterales bacterium, assembly GCA_963818855.1. Lineage (GTDB taxonomy): Bacteria > Acidobacteriota > Terriglobia > Bryobacterales > Bryobacteraceae > Bog-159. The sequence continues at coordinate 33,258 of CAWFUH010000008.1, forward strand.
TTCAGGAGGCGGCCTATGCGCTCATCCCCGGCAGTGAGCTCGCAGCGGCACACCTTCGGATTGGTCGGGAGTTGTTGGCGAGCTTGACAGCGGACGGCCTGGCCGAGCATCTGTTTGATGTCGCCAACCAACTGAATCGGGGCGCCGAACTCCTGATCGATCACGACGAGAAAGTGCGGGTGGCCGCAATTGACCTGAGAGCGGGGCGTAAGGCTAAAGCGTCTGCGGCGTATACGTCGGCGCTTGTTTATTTTTCGACCGGTATGGCACTCTTGGACGAATGGGACTGGAGCAATGAGTATCAGTTGACGTTCAGCCTGTGGCTGGAACGTGCGGAATGCGAGCTTTTGTGCGGCAACTCCGACAAAGCTGGGCAACTGATCGAGCAGTTATTGCAGAGGGCCGCGTCGAAAATCGACGGGGCCGCGGTCTATTGTCTGAAGGTCCAGCTCCAGATCATGAAGTCCGAAAACCAGCAGGCTGTGACCACCGCGCTCACATGCCTGCGCGGCTTTGGTATCGACATGCCCGCGCACCCCACCCAGGAGCAGGTCCAGGCCGAATACGAGACGCTCGGGCAGGCGCTCGGCACGCGCTCGATCGAGAGCCTGATCGACCTTCCACTGCTCACCGATCCGGCACTGCAGGCCGCCATGCGGGTGTTCTTGCTCCTGACGGCCCCCGCGTACCTTACCGATCTCAATTTGGCGTGCTTACAGACCTGCCGGCTTGTAAACATTAGCCTGGAGCATGGGGTGAGCGGCGCTTCGGCATACGGCTACACCATATGGGGGAATGTGGTTCTTGCCGGGATCCTTCACCGTTACGATGAGGCCTATCGTTTCTCCAGGCTTGCGTGTGACCTGGTCGAGAAGCACGCCTTCATCGCCAGCCAGGCGAAAGTTTACGCGTCGACGGGAACAGCTGCCGTCTGGACGCGGCCGATCGGCAGCGCGATCGATTTCGTGCGGCATGGCTTTCGTACCGCGATTGAGACGGGTGATCCTGCCTTCGCTGGCATCGGTATGTTCACATCGATCGCATACCTTATCCTGCGGAACGATCCCCTCGACGTGGTGTGGCGCGAATCGGAAATGGCGCTGGACTTTGCCCGAAAAGTCAAATTCGGTGAAGCCGCGGACATTATCGTAACCCAGCAACGCTTCATCGCGACGATGCAGGGCCGCACCACAACCTTTTCCACCTTCAGCGATGCGCAGTTCGACGAAGCAGCGTTCGAGGCTCGGCTCACAACGGGTCGAATGCCTCTTTTGATCTGCATGTATTGGATCCTCAAACTGAAGACTCGCTTCCTGTCAGGCGACTACGCCGAGGCGCTGGTAGCAGTCGACAAGGTGAAGCCGTTGCTTGACGTCGCTGTCGGGCAAACGCAGCATTTCGACTACGTCTACTACACTGCGTTAACGGTGGCGGCGCTCTACGAGACGACATCGGCCGATCAGCAGCAAGCGTGGCGTGAACTCCTGACGGCGCACCGGGAACAATTGCGCGAGTGGGCCGAAAACAATCCACCCACCTTCGCTGACAAGTACACTCTGGTATTGGCCGAGATCGCCCGCCTCGAAAAGCGAGACGCCGATGTGCTGCGTTTGTACGAAGAGGCTATCCATTCGGCGCGTGAGCACGGCTTCGTTCAGAACGAAGCCTTGGCCCACGAACTGGCTGCGCTATACTATCTGGCGCGCGGTATCGAAACCGCGGGCTATGCCTATCTCCGCAACGCGCGCAACTGCTACCACCGTTGGGGCGCTCAAGGAAAGGTAAAGCAACTCGAAGAACGCTACCCGCGCCTGCGCGAAGAACGAACTCCCGCCGCTTCGGCCGCCGCCGGCCCGCCGGTGGTGCAGTTGGACGTCGAGACAGTAGCGAGAGCATCGCAGGCAATTTCGAGTGAGATGGTCCTTCCCAGGCTGATCGAGAAGCTCCTGCGTATCGCAGTGGAGAATGCCGGCGCCGAGCGGGGTCTGCTGATCCTGATTCGGGGGGGCGAGCCGCGGATGGAGGCCGAAGCCACCACTGGCCCGAGCAAGGTGGAGGTTGCGGTTCGGCAGGCAGCCATCACGCCGTCCGACCTCCCGCAATCCGTGCTTCATTACGTCATCCGGACCGAGGAGCGCGTGCTCCTCGACGATGCTTCCGCCGAAAAGGTTTACTCTCAGGACGAGTATGTACGGCAGAATCGCTCCAAGTCCGTCCTGTGTCTGCCCATCGTCAAGCAGGCGAAGCTTGTCGGCGCACTTTATCTGGAGAACAACCTCACTCCGGGCGCCTTTACACCGGACCGGGTTACCGTGCTGGAACTGCTGGGTTCGCAGGCCGCAATTTCGCTGGAGAACGCCGGCCTTTATTCCGACCTGCGCCAAAACGAAAGCGAGCTTCGACAGATCTTCGATTTCGCTCCGCAGCACGTTTATGTGTTGGGGCCTGATCCCAGCAGCATGCGGCTTTTTGTGAATCAGGCCGCGCTCGATTATCACGGTTTGACTTTTGAGGAGTGGCGGACCTGCGACCTCCGTAAGCTTTTTCATCCCGACGATTGGGAGCGGACGATGAGCGAGGCCCAAAGCCCAATCGCGGCAGGCCTCCCCCACGAAGTCGAAATACGTTTACGGGGAAAGGACGGGAAATATCGCTGGTTTCTTTCCCGCCGGAACCCGTTGCGGGATGAACACGGACGCCTCACGCGTTGGTACGTCGCCGCCACCGATATCGAGGACCGCAAGGCGGCTGAGCAAAGGCTCCAGGATGAGAATGTTTCATTGCGTGAAGAAATCGATAAGGCGTCGATGTTCGAGGAGATCGTGGGAACTTCGGTGCCCCTGAATCAGGTGCTTTCCCGCATCTCCAAGGTCGCTCCAACCGACTCAACCGTTCTGATCACCGGCGAGACTGGCACCGGCAAGGAACTTGTGGCGCGCGCGATTCACCGACGGTCAGAGCGCTCTTCATCTGCATTTGTGAGTGTGAATTGTGCCGTGATCCCGCGCGAGCTCATCGCGTCGGAATTATTTGGCCACGAGAAAGGCGCCTTCACGGGAGCAACTCAGCGTCGTTTAGGACGCTTTGAGCTGGCCGAGAAAGGCACGATTTTCCTTGACGAGATTGGAGAGCTTCCGGCGGAAACCCAGATTGCTCTTTTGCGGGTTCTGCAGGAGCACGAATTTGAGCGAATCGGGGGAACGGGGACCCTTCCGGCCGATGTTCGAGTGATCGCCGCCACCAATCGCGACTTGGAGGCTGCGATCGCTGCGGGCACGTTCCGAAGCGACCTGTTTTACCGGCTCAACGTCTTCCCCATCGAGATGCCCACTTTGCGGGAGCGAAACGAAGACATTCCATTGCTCGTTGGGTACTTTCTCGAACGTTACGGAAGGAAAGCCGGAAAGAGTTTTCGGGCGGTGAACAAACAGAGCCTCGACTTGCTTCAGTCGTACGCCTGGCCAGGCAATATTCGTGAATTGCAGAACGTGATTGAGCGCTCCGTGATAGTTAGTGACGGAGCGATTTTCTCCGTTGATGAGAGTTGGCTTTCGCGGCAACCCCGCACACACGAGCCGAAGAAACCTCCGGATCTGTCTCGAAAACTCGCTGCGCAGGAGAGAGAGATCATTGAGGCGGCACTGCGGGAATGCGGCGGACAGGTGTCCGGAGCGACGGGTGCCGCCGCACGACTGGGAATGCCCGGGACCACCCTGGAGTCGAAGATAAAGTCGCTTGGGATCGACAAGAATCGCTTCAGGACGTCGACGCGCCCTTAGTTCTTGCCCTGAACACGACCCTCACGAAGCGCATCGTTACGAAATCTCGTAACGATGCAAGATTTCGTAACTGCAGAAAAATAAATAACATTCTTGTTTTCAATACATGTGATTGGCGATTGGCTTGCATCACTCTTCGCAAACGAGATTTAAACGGGATTGACAGTGCTTCGAATTCAAAAAAAGGCGAATGGCGATGTGGTCTTTACACTGAGCGGGCGGATCGACAAAGAGAACATTGTCGAGTTGGAAACGCTAATCGCCGCAGAAGGGAGGCTCCGGCGCATCACCCTTGACCTTACGGATATGACTTTGATAGGTCAGGACGGAGTCAATTTTCTCGCTCAGTGCGAGGCGGCTGACATTGTGCTGCTGAATTGCGTACCCTACATCCGTGAGTGGATCACGCGACAAAAGAGGACTGGAGCGTAGCGCAAGTTGGGTGATAACCGCGCAGCGACCAAGACTTGGAAGGAGTCAACACCCCTTCCGATTCAGGCAAAGGAGACATAACGATGGCTACATTGAATTTGGTTGGATCCAGCGCGAAATTCCGCGCTCTGCTCGATAACGTCGATCTGATCGCGCCCGTGGACTCCGCCGTCCTCATTCAGGGAGAAACTGGCACCGGCAAGGAAGTGATTGCCCGTGCGATTCACGAGGCGAGCCCTCGGCGCAGGAACCGCTTTGTAGCGCTCAACTGTGCGGCCATTCCGAGTGGTCTGCTGGAGAGCGAGCTCTTCGGTTACGAAAAAGGAGCTTTCACCGGCGCTGCGAATCAGACCATCGGGCGGTTCCAGGTTGCAGATCGCGGAACGCTTTTTCTTGACGAGATTGGAGACCTCCCGCTCGAGCTCCAACCAAAACTTCTGCGGGCTCTTCAAGAGAAGCAATTTGAGCGCCTTGGCGGCAATCAGACACTTCAGATCGATGTGCGAGTAATTGCTGCGACGAATCAGGACCTGGGGCAGATGGTTCGTGAACGGCGGTTCCGCGCTGATCTCTATTACAGACTGAATGTATTTCCGATGACGCTTCCGCCCTTGCGGGAACGGCGGGACGATATCGCGCTACTGACGGAATATTTTGTCAGGAAGTTTGCAGGACAGCAGGGCAAAGTAGTCGCGACGATTCCGCGGGATGTCATGGCAGCTCTGGATCACTACGATTGGCCGGGTAATATCCGGGAGCTGCAGAATGTCATCGAGCGCGGGGTCATCATGACGACCGGCTCTGTGTTGAGCCGGCAGACCACGGAGCTTCTGACGACCGCCGAAGCTGTACCGGCCCGTTTTCCAGCACCGATCGAGGCGACAAGCATCAGGACGACGATGGCCGATGCCGAGCGTGAGCATATCACCGCAGCACTTCGGGCGACCAATTGGGTTGTCGCTGGACCAAATGGAGCAGCAGCGCAACTGGGGTTGCCGAGAACAACCTTGCTGTCCAGAATGCAGCGGCTTGGAATTTCCAATTTATCCCGAAGACGATCTGGGCGGTCGATTGAACGTTTCGTGCGAGTGATGGGCGGGCTTTCTTCGCGTTTGAAAGACGAATCATCGGCTGGCCTGGCGGGGATGGAAGCGGTTGCGAGCTGATGATTCAAAAGGAGTATGACAATGGAAGACAACACCTTAGTCGAATCGAGTTTCTCGGCGACGATCAATGCCCCGATTGAGAAGGTCGACATTCCGGTTGGTGCTTTACGCTGCCCGAGGCGGAATATCAGTCGTGCTCGCCAGCTCACTGCTCCGCCGGCGCAACTACGTCGCTTGACGGTCGGCGCATGACGATCAACGTCGAGATACTCGGCGGAAGCCTGATCGTACAGCACTACCTCGAAGAGGTCGCGCGACCCGATCATCTAAGACTGGTTTCCACGTCAGACGTATTCACGCCCACAGGCCGCACGAAAATCGGCGTTATCTGGGACCTGGTAGTCAGGAAGGTCGACGACAAAACGTGCGAGTTTACAAATACGGTTCAAACCTGTGCCACGCCGGAATTGTTAGACTTCCTCGGCAGCCAGGGGATACCGCTGGACGTCTTCCGGGGTGCCCGCAAACCAATCTCGGAGGCCCACAACCGGCAGGAAACACCGATGTTCGCAAAAAGCATCGAACGTCATGCCTTACAACGAGGTCGAGATTGACCGGAGGGAACATGGCGCAACTGACTTATGAGAAAGAGATCACCGGACTTGTCCTGATCGATCCGTATAACGACTTCATTTCCGAGGGCGGCAAGATCTGGGATCGCATAAAGGGCGTCGCCGAAGGGACCAGTGTGTTCCTCATATGCAGGAGGTTCTCAAAGCGGCTCGAAAAACCGGTATCCGGGTTTTCTACGCGATGCATCGGCGATATCGTAGTGGCGACTACGAGGCCTGGAAGTACATCGCGCCCATTCTGAAAGCAGCGTGGTCTCGGAAGTCGTTCGAATACGGTACCTGGGGCGGCGAAATCCGGGCCGGGTTCGAACCTCAGCCAGGCGATGTCGTCACCGCGGAGCATTGGTGTTCCAGCGGCTTTGCCAACACGGATCTGGATATGCAGCTCAAGAAGCACGGCCTTCACAAAGTCATCGTCATGGGACTGATCGCGCACACCTGTGTGGAGGCCACCGTTCGCTATGCCGCCGAACTCGGCTATGAGGTCACGGTGGTAAAAGACGCGACCGCGAGGACCCGGCAGTGACTTCCAGATCTGAGGATCGAAGCGCGAATGGTTAGCCGATTCTTGGGCGAATGCTGAACGCCATTAAGCGTCAACCGGAGGTTCAGAATGAAAACTGGCTAAACTCAATGCCAGCAAAGTCAGTCTGCACACTCGACGTCCAGCGAAAACGGCTGTCAATTGACGATAAAGAACATAGCGTTCTTGTTGGCCTCTTGGTGGTCAGCTTCGAAATCGGTATCCGCCTGCAGAGCTCGTTTTCGCCAATGCAAGTGTGTGCTGACTTTGGGCCGACTGCTCTGGCCAATCGGCGGCCCTCCGCTCGTAAAGGTCGACGTTCAGTCCCGAGGCAGGCTGGTCAGGCTGCGCCCGGAGGCTTCATCGGGCGCCGTCTCGCACGCCGGGTGGCAGCGGAGAGCGGGCGTTGTTCGATGTCCCAACGAACCGAGCGCCAGAGTTTGTTGGTGTTAGCTCATTTCTTGTCCGGCTTCTTCAGCCTCAGCGGCTCACTCGGATCGAATCGGAAACCTTCTGGCGCCGGTTCGATCACGGATGTCCTAACTTTGAGCGCCGCAATTTTGCGCCGGACTTCATCCACTGGCACGGCGGCCGTGGTCGCGGGCGGTTGCTTTTCAATTGTTTGAGGCGTCCGTGCCGTGGTCGATTTGGCCGCAACCGCCGAGGAGCGTCTGCGCCCCTCTTGATCTCGCCGCGACCGAGTACGAACGAAGTCATGAACGCCGCTGGCTGACACTTGTAAGCGTCCGATAAACCCATCTTCCCAATGGGCTGGCTAGGGCCGCATAGTTGTTTCATGAGCGATACCATCGGCGAGAAGGCCGCTTCCAAAGATGATCTGTGGCGGGAACGAATAGCCGAGCAAGAGCGTAGCGGGATTTCCGTGAAGAAGTTCTGCAGCGAACGACGTTTTGCAGAGAATCAGTTTTACTACTGGCGCAAGCGGCTCCGAAGCCGACAGGAGCCGGTGCGTTTTGCTTTAGTCGAGAGAGGCGCAACGCTGTCGGCGGCTGCGGCGAAGGCGGAACTGGAGCTGATGCTGGTATCGGGCGAGCGGCTGCGCATCGGCACGGGGGTGGATGTCACGACCCTGCGGGCAGTGCTGGAAGCCCTGCGCGCATGATCCACTTACCGGCCAGCGTGCGGGTGTATGTGTGCCTGACGGCCTGCGATATGCGCAAGAGCTTCGACGGGCTGCACGCCCTGGTGCGGGAACACCTGGAGTTGGATGCGTTCGCCGGACACCTGTTCGTGTTCGCCAGCCGGCGGCGCGACCGGGTGAAGATTCTGTATTGGGGTGTGTCACGAATGTGAGTGAAAACTTGCAATGCTGTGCTGAAGATGGGAGATGGCCTCCCGAAGTCGGCTTTCAGGAGTCGGCTTCAAACCACCCGGAGCCGCTGCGTCCAAAAGGCGTGGTGGTGAACGTCCGAGGAAAAGGCGTCCGAAGAGGGCGTCAGGTGAGCGTTGAGAAGATGAGCGAAAGCGAACCGTCCGATGACGCATCGTCAAGGATTCAAGGCACTGTCGAAACTGGAGCCGCCCAATAGCTCCAGGATGAGCCGGGAAGAAACCTGCATACTGGCCCGGCGGCAGTCGGTGTTTAGGCGGCATGAGCTCAACGTAGGCTTTGGTGGGGAACGTGAGAACCTCGCCCTGGATGGCAAGGGAAATGACAATTGGCAGACACCATGAGGAAGAATACCGATGCCAGAGCGAGGGGCGGAGCTGCCCATAGTAGCGAGGAAGCTCTTGTAATGAGAGGGGAGCGAAGCGGCAGCGTTGTCCAGTCGAGCGAGGTTGCCAACCTGGAAGCGGGGATGAGCAACCGGACCTCGGCAAAACCTTATGTAATTGCGAAACGCGCAGTATGGGAGGCATACCAGCAAGTAAAGGCCAACCGGGGTGCGGCCGGCATCGATGAAGAAACTATCGCGATGTTCGAGCAGAACCTGTCGAAGAATTTGTACAAGCTGTGGAACCGGATGTCGTCGGGTTCGTATTTCCCGCCGCCGGTGAAGCAGGTAGAAATTCCGAAGGCAAAGGGCGGCACGAGAAAGCTGGGAATTCCCACTGTGTCGGACCGGATTGCGCAGACCGTGGTCAAGCAGATCATCGAGCCGAAACTGGACCCGATGTTCCATGCGGATTCGTATGGATATCGGCCCGGCAAGTCGGCCAAACAGGCGATAGCCGTCACCCGAAAACGGTGCTGGCAATTCGATTGGGTGGTTGAGTTTGACATCAAGGGAGCGTTTGATCAAATTGATCATGTTCTCTTGATGAAAGCGGTTCGCAGCCACATCAAGGAAGACTGGATCCTGCTGTACATCGAGCGGTGGCTTACTGCGCCGTTCGAGACGACAGAAGGCACTCGAGTGCCACGGGAGCGTGGCACGCCGCAAGGCGGGGTGGTCAGTCCGATTCTGATGAACCTGTTCATGCACTATGCGTTCGACGTCTGGATGAAGCGCACCAATCCATCTTGTCCGTTTGCCCGGTACGCGGATGACGCGGTTGTCCACTGCAGCAGTAGACCGCAGGCGGAGCAAGTCATGCGGGCCATCGCGGAACGGTTAGCGGAATGTGGATTGACGATGCATCCCGAAAAATCGAAGATCGTGTATTGCCAGGACAGCAATCGCACCGAGTACTTTCCAAATGTGCAGTTCACCTTTCTTGGTTTCACCTTTCGGCCAAGGAAGGCCATGAGCAAGCAGCGCCGGTTATTTACCAGTTTCTTGCCGGGTGTGAGCTCTGATGCAGTGAAGCGCATGCGGAAAGTAGTGCGAGGGTGGCGCATTCCACGCCAGACGCCGGCGACGTTGGCCGAACTGGCGCAGCAATACAACTCGGTGATACGCGGGTGGTGGGAATACTACGGAACCTTCTATTCTATCAAACTGCGATGCGAGAGCCCTTTCGATATATCGATCGCAAGCTCGAGCAGTGGGCCAGACGCAAGTACAAGACGCTGTCGCGGCATAAGCGGCGCAGCCTAGACTGGCTCTCCAGGGTGAAGGAGGACGATCCGGGGTTGTTCGCCCACTGGCGGGCATTCGAGAACCAGGTTGGATAACAAGAGCCGTGTAAATCGAGAGATTTATGCACGGTTCCGTGAGGGGCTCGGGGTGAAATTCCCTGGGCCTACTCGACACCGCGACGGTTTTGCTGTATGGAGCAAGCGGTTGGAGGAGGGGACGTACGCCATTCCGTTTGGCGACGACGACGCAGAACGGCGGCGCGAGATCACGGCGCCGGAGTTAGCAGCGTTGCTGAGCGGCATGGATCTGAGCACCGCGAAACGGCGAAAGCGGTACCAGCGCGCGGGCACATAAAAACATTTCGACTTATCATTGTTTTTACTTGGAAACGTGCCGATTTCCGCTTAAGCTATATACACGGTGCCCATCGATCCGAAGAGTTTGCCGCGGGATGCAGAGACGCTGCGGAAAATCGTGGTGGATCTGGCCGAACAACTGGATCGTTCTCTGGCCGAGCAGAACAAGTATCAGAGTCTGTTGCGGGAACTGCTGGAAGCGCAGCGCAACCGCAAGAGTGAGCAGTTGTCGAAAGAGCGACTGGCGCTGTTCGAAGCGGCCTGGCAGACACGGAGTGCGGATGCCGAGTCCGCCGCCGGCGAAGAAGACGACCTCGATGGGGATGCCGGAGCCGGGCCGAAACCAGACGAAACTCCCAAACAGAAACGTGGCGGGCGGCAACCACTGGCTCGGCATTTGAAGCGGGAAAGAATCGTTCACGATCTGGCCGAGGCTGAGAAGCACTGTGCCGGTTGCGGCAAGGACCTGCGGCTGATAGCCGAGGAGACCAGCGAACGCTACGAATACATTCCCGCGTCGATGAAGGTGATTCAGGACGTCTGTCTGAAGTACGCCTGCGACTGCACGGTAAGAACGGCCACCAAGCCGCCGCAACCGATCGAGAAGAGCACGGCGGGGGCGAGCTTATTGGCGCAAGTTATCGTGGCGAAATGGGCCGATCACCAGCCCCTGCACCGGCAGGAGAAAATGTTCGCCCGGCATGACATCGAGATCTCGCGCAAAACCATGGGTGGCTGGATGTCGCAGTGCGCGGAACTGCTCGATCCTTTGTATCAGTTGCTGAAAAAGGAGCTGTTGAGTTCCAAGGTGATCGGCACCGACGATACCAGTGTGAAGGTGTTGGACCGAAAACTACCATTTGCCAGGATCGGACGGATCTGGCCATATGTCGGAGATGCGCACCATCCGGTGATCGTGTACGACTACACGCCCACGCGATCACGCGCTGGTCCGGCGAAGTTTCTGGAAGGGTACAAAGGGTATCTGCAGGCGGACGCCTACTCCGTCTATGACGCGTTTTTCAAGCCCGCCCGCGGCATGACTGAGGTCGGGTGTTGGATGCACGCCCGGAGGTATCTATTCAAGGCGTTGGAAACCGACGAGTCACATATGGGACCGGCGCTGCATCTGATCGCGCGGCTGTATGCTGTGGAGGAGCGCGCCAAAGCGCTGTCGCTTTCGGCGGAGCAAAGGTGGGCGTTGCGCCAGCGGGTATCGGCGCGGGTGCTGAACAGGCTCCACCAGTATCTGCTGGAGCTGCAGCCGGAGGTTCTGCCGAAGAGTCCGTCGGGCGCCGCGGTGCGTTATGCACTGAATCAGTGGGAGGCGCTCACACGCTTTCTCGAAGACGGCGAGTTGGAGATTGACAACGGCGCTACGGAACGGGCCAACCGCGATATCGCCGTGGGCCGCGGCAACTGGACGTTCTTTGGCAGCGACGGCGGAGGCAGAACGGCGGCCGTATTGCGGAGCTTCATCGCCTCCTGCAAACGTTGCGGCGTCGAACCGTTTGCCTGGTTCCGCGACGTCCTCTCGCGTATCCCGGCGCACTCCATCGCCCGGCTGCACGAATTGCTTCCCCACAACTGGAAGCCAGCGACTTCTCCGGCCCACGCTTAACCAATCCGCTCCAGCGCATTCCAGGACCGTCCCCAAAGGGCGGTTTACGAGACGCTTACCAAAATCCATACAAAAAGGCGTTGCAGCGCGGCTCCGTAAGCGACGCGAAATCGAGGCGCCGTTCAGAGCCGCGGGCGCTTGAGCCAGCGGTGCTTGCGAGGCGATCCGCTAGGGCACCGTGAGGGTCACCTTGGCGGTATGCGACAATCCACCGCTGGATGGATTGCCGCTCCCATACGTCCCGGTCAGCGTCAAGCTGAACGACCCGGCCGGCGTATTCTTGGTCGTTGTAATGGTGGCGGTGCTGCTCTTCGACGAAAAGCCGCTCAGCGCGACAGAATTCGGCGAAACTGCGCATGTGGTATTGGCCGGTGCTCCGCTGCAGCCCAGCGAGACGGTGCCGGAGAAACCATTGAGCGGAGTCAGGGTGATGCTGTAAGTGGTCACGCCTCCCGGCGAAACTTTCTGCGTCGCCGGAGACGCCGCAATGGTAAAGTCAACTACGTTCTGCGGAATCTGCGCGGTGATGCTGCCGTCATAGTTGCTGTTCCCGAGATACGTGGCGATCAGCAGCTTGGGCCCGGCGTAGGCAAAAGCAATCGTACAACTGCCGGCTGCTACCGTACCGGTGCAGGAGTCGCCCAGCAGGTCCGTGACCAGAACGTTGCCGGAAGGGGTTCCGCTGGCCGGCGCCACGGGCTTAACCGTATAGCTGATGGTCACCGGCTGGCCCGCGACAGAAGGATTGGGCGTGTGAGCCGTGATGGTCGTGACGGTAAACGCCTTGGAAGTGGACTGCGCCACGCCCGGCGAATTGCTGCTGTTGTAGTTGCCGTTGCCCGCATATGCCGCCGTAAGAGTAACGGAGCCGGCCGTGCTTAGGGTCAGGCTGCATTTGCCGGCGGCGACGGTGGTCGTGCACGAATCGCCCACGCCGTCACTGACCGTCACGTTCCCGGAGGGCGCAACGGTGGCCGGAGCCACGGGCGAAACCGTGAAGCTGACCGTCACCGGCTGCCCGATTGCGGCGGGGTTTGGTGAGTGGGCAGTGATAGCCGTGGAGGTGTTGGCTTTCACCAGCGTCACGTTGAATGGAACGCTGGTGGCGGAGTTGTAATCGTTGTTCCCGGCTTCCGTCGCCGTGAGCGAGCAGGTCCCGCTGGCATTGGTCACTGAAACGGTCGTGCTGCTGACCGAGCATCCGGTGGAACTACCCGCGCTGAAAGTCACCGTACCCGTTCCGCTGCCGCCGGAATATGTAGCTGTCCCGGTCGAGCCGTAGTTGACGCTGGCCGGTCCGGTCACGGTGAGGGTTGCCTCGTTGGCTTTCAGTAAACTCACATTGAATGGAACGCTGGTGGCTGGGTTGTAGTTGTTGTCTCCGGTGTTCGTCGCCGTGAGCGAGCACGTCCCGCTGGCATTGGTCACTGAAACGGTGGTGGAGCTGACCGAACATCCGGTGGAACTTCCGGCACTGAAGCTCACCGTGCCCGTTCCGCTGCCGCCGGAATATGTAGCTGTCCCGGTCGAACCGTAGGTGACGCTGCCCGGCCCGGTGACCGAAAGCATTGCTTCGTTGGCTTTCACCAGCGTCACGCTGAACGGAGCGCTGGTGGTGGGGTTGTAGTTGCCATCCCCTGGATCCGTTGCGGTGAGCACACAGGTGCCGCTGGCGTTGGTGACCGTGACGGTCGTGCTGCTCACGGTGCAGCCAGTCGAACTGCCCGCGCTGAACGTCACCGTACCCGTTCCGCTGCCGCCGGAATATGTAGCTGTCCCGGTGGTCCCGTAGGTGACACTGCCCGGCCCGGTCACCGTCAGTGCTGCTTCGTTGGCCTGGTTCACGGTCTGTTGAGGCGACAGGCTGCCGCTGCTTCCGGTAAAGCTGTTGGTGGGCGTGTAAGTGGCCGACACGCCGTGGCCGCCGCCCGTCAGCGTGGAAGTGGTGTAGTTGGCGCAGAAGCTGTTCGCGGGAGAACCTCCCGGACAGCCTGCCGCGGTGCCGGCCACGGCCGCGCCGCCATCAATCGAAAAGCTGATGCTGCCGGTGGGCGTCGAGCCGGGGCTCGCAGGCGAAACGATCGCGGTGAAGGTCACCGATTGCCCATAAGTGGAGGGATTCTGCGACGAACTGACTGTCGTACTGGTGGCAGGCGAGCTGATATCCAGCGCCACGTTGCCGGTGGTGATGGAAACCGAGTTCGTGATATTGAGCGCAGCCGAGAGGGTATCGTCGCCCGTCTGATCTACGGTGATGCCGTTGAATGTCGCGCCGGCGCCGGCCACGGTCGTAACCGGACCCAATCCGCTGGCTGTCCCAGTCCCGCTGAAGCTAAGCGTCACCGGCACGCCGCCGATGTTCTGCCCGCTCTCGGTCACCGAGACGATGGGAGCCGCGGGAGTGCTGACGGCCGTCGAGACCGAGCCGCTGTAGCCGCTGTTCCCGGCATTGGTGAACTGCACGGACTGGTAATTGGTTTGGACCGCGCCCGCGTCGAGGCACGGGCTGCCGGCGCTATAGCCGCTGTAAGTGGTGTTCAGCCGCGGGAAGCCGCGCTGATCGGTGCTGAGACCGCCCGGAACGAGCGCCGGCGCCCCTGCGCAGATGGCCGCGCTGCCGGGCAGCGGCAGCATGGTTTGGGTGGGTCCGCCATTATTGGCCAGCGCCGCCAGGATGGGCTGCGCCGGACTCGGGATGACCACGTTACCGTTGCTGCCGTTCACGGCGCAGGGTGTGGTGAGGCCCGAGCTGAGGCACTCGAATCCGTTGTCGCCGGTGAACAGACTGTTCGACACCGTGAGCGCACCCTGGCTCGATATCGCGCCGGATGGGGGGGAGAGGTTACTGTTGCCCGAAAAAGTGCTGTTGTTCACCGCCAGGTAGCCCTGCCATACCCCGATGGCCCCTCCAAAAAGCCCTGCCTGGTTGCCATAGAAGGTGCTGTCGTTCACGACGGCCGCCCCGCCGACGACGGCCATCCCGCCGCCAGAGTTGCCATAATCGGAAAAGACTTGCCCGGCGTAGTTTCCGGAGATGGTGCTGCTGTTAACGACCAGGGTTCCGGCATTGAGGTAGATACCGCCGCCCGCGCCGCCATACTTCCCATTCACATTAATTGTTCCCGGCACACACCCGGTGATGGTCACGCCGCTGATGGTCGCGTTGCCATACCATTGAGTGATTCCGCCGCCCCCTTCGTAGCCTGTGAGGGTACCGCCATTGGCGAAGGTCAAGCCGGAGATGGCCACGGTCGGGCTCGCGACCGGATTATAATTGCCAATGTTTAAGAGGCCGTCCTGCGCCCCATTACAAGGAGCGTTGAAGCCGTTCCCGGCAACGCTCAGGACACCGGCGCCGGGGCCCATCAGGTTCAGGTTGCCGGTGATCCATGGAAGCGGTCCGCCCAGGCATGCCAGGGTAATGGTCCCGGTCAGCCCCGGAGCGAAGGCGATGTCCGCCCCGGTGGCGTTGGAGTTGGCGACGGTCAGGGCGTCGCGCAGGGTGCAGAGCGAGGTGGTGCACGCCCCGTCGTCTGTGTCGTTCGTGGTGGTTACGATCAGATAGTTGGTCTGGACCGCGCCCGCGTCAATCTGCCCCGAGCAGGAGGAATCCAGGGCAAAGCCGCGCTGGTCGGTGCTGACGCTCCCCGAAATGCCCGCGCAGATAGCCGGGCTGCCCGGCAGCGGGATCATCGTCTGCGTCGGCCCGCCATACCAGCCGAGCGGGGCGAGGTTGGCGGCCACTCCCACCACGTTGCCGTTCGAGCCATTGGCGGGGCACCCGGACTGGCCGCTGGCGTTGCATTCGCTCGCGTCGGCCGTCAGCAGGCTATCGGCTACCGTGAGCTGACCTCCCTGGGCGTTCTCCCAATCGATGGCGGCTCCGCCGGTGTTGCCGGTGAAGGTACTGTTTGTCACGCCCACACTGAGGCTCCCGGTAGTCTGCGTCGATGGAATGGATATTGCCGCGCCGACCGGTGCGCTGTTCCCGTAAAAGGTGCAATTGACTATGGTAATCGCGCCGCTGCCGGGACCCACCTGGTTGATTGCGCCGCCGGAAGAGCCTGCCGAGTTGCCCGAAAAAGTGCTGCCGTTTACGGTCAGAAGGCCGGAACTGTAAATGGCGCCGCCACTGGAGGTCGTGGTGTTGCCGGTGAAAGCAGTGTTGGCGACGTTCAGCGTCGCGTTGCTGTAAATGGCGCCGCCGCCTACGACACTGGCGCCGTTCCCGTTGGCGAGGGTCAGGTTGTAGACGTTCACATTGGTTCCGGGATTGAGGACGAAGATACCCACGGCGTTATTCCCCGAAATGGTCAGCAGGTTGGCGCCGGGGCCCGCGACGTTGGTGACGAGGCCGCCATTCGTGTTCGTCAGAGTCAGAGTCGAGCTCAGCGTGATCGTCTGCCCGGACAGAGACGGGTCAAAACTGATCGTGTAACTGGGGATGACCGGCCCGCCGGGCGATGGCGCTTGTGGCGGCGGAATATACGCATTCGCCTGATTCACACAATAAAGTATGTCGCCGCTGCTGCTGCTTCCCGCGCCGGTGTCCGTGGTGGCGTTCACGGTGCAGCTGCCCTGCGCCTGCGCCCACGCCGCCATCGGCGCGAGCAACATCAGCACCCCCGCCGCTAAAATTATCGCCAAACATTTCCCGTAAGATTTGAATTGAGACCTCATCTTTCCTCCTTGTGATCATCAGGATCGAAGGTTACGGCGGGAATGCCGGTCGGGTCCAGGGGACGGATATAAAATGCATATAAAATTCTTAAAACAAGGTATGCCTATGAAAACAGTACGTTTAGTACCTGCAGGGCGCATGCCCAACCTGCTAAAATGACTGGTTGACGTTGTCCAATCCGAATAGGCCCACAGGAAAACATCCTGATATCGTCTGCTTTGGCGCATTTGAATTGAATCTGCGCTCGAGCGAACTACGCAAGAATGGCGTGAGGCTCCGGCTCCCGGATCAGTCGCTGAAGATTCTGGCCATGCTCGTAGAGAGTCCCGGCGAATTGGTTACCCGGGAAGAGATCCAGGGCAGGCTCTGGCCCAACGATACCGCCGTCGACTTCGAGTTCGGCATCAACAGCTCGGTCACCCGGCTGCGGGCGGCCCTGAGCGACTCGGCCCGCGCGCCCCGGTACATCGAAACGCTCGCCAGGCGCGGTTATCGGTTCATCGCGCCGGTCGTCAAAGCGGCCGCACCCGCGGTTTCGCCGCCGGATGCGGAGCCAGCCCCGGAGCCGGCCCCGGAGCCGGCCGCCGGACCGGTTTCACCGCGCGAAGGGATCACGATCTCCCGTTACCGGATTCTGGAACGGTTGGGAGGCGGCGGCATGGGGGTGGTCTATCGCGCCGAAGATACGCGGCTGGGCCGGTTTCTGGCGCTGAAGTTCCTGCCGGAGGAGATGGCGGAGCACCCCGAGGCATTGGAACGGTTCCAGCGGGAAGCGCGGGCCGCTTCGGCTTTGAATCATCCGAACATCTGCACGATCTACGAGGTGGACGAATTCGCCGGGCAGCCATTCATCGCTATGGAACTGCTGGAGGGGCAGACGCTGCGCGAGCGCATCGCGGAGCAACCATTGAAGATAGAAGAACTGCTCGACTTCGCGATTCAGGCTGCCAATGCGCTGGATGCCGCGCATCGCCGGGGCGTCACGCACCGCGACATCAAGCCGGCCAACATTTTTATCACCACGCACGAGCAGGTGAAGATTCTGGATTTCGGCCTGGCAAAGCTCACCCCGCAGGCGGCGGAAACGGAGGGCGCCACCGTCCCAGCGACGGTCACCACCCCCGGCGTGGCGATGGGCACCATGGCGTACATGTCGCCCGAGCAGGCGCGGGGAGAGGAACTGGATTCCCGCACGGACCTGTTCAGCTTCGGCGCGGTGCTTTACGAGATGGCCACCGGGACGCGCGCGTTCAAAGGCAACACATCGGCGGAAGTATTCGGAGCCATTCTACACCAGCCAGCGGACCCGCTGGGCCCCGAATGGCCTCCCAAGCTCGCCGAGATCATACACAAGGCTCTCGAAAAGGATCGTGATCTGCGCTACCAGCACGCCTCAGAGATTTGCACAGACCTGAAGCGGCTGAAGCGCGACACGGATTCAGGCCAGTCGTCATCGGAGCCCGCACTCGCGCTCACCCATCCTTCCCGCGGGCGGCGTTGGCTATGGGCCGTCGCAGTGCCGGCGTTAGCCCTGGGAGCTGTGGCAATCTCCTGGTCCGTGTGGCGATCCACCCCCGCCCCGATCACCACAACCGAGCGCCAGATAACCGCCAACTCCTTCGATGCGCCCGTGGCGGATGCCGCTATTTCTCCTGATGGAAATTCGGTGGCTTACGCCGACATCTCCGGCCTTTATCTGAAGGTGATCGCCTCAGGCGAACTGCACCGCCTGACGGCGCCCGCCAACGCCCGCATTTCCCACATTGCCTGGTTTCCCGATAGCCGGCGCCTGCTGGTGACGGCGGTCTCCAGCCGGGACGCCAACAGCCAACTGTGGGAGCTGTCTGTCTTCGGCGATCCGCCCCGCCTGCTGCGGAGCGACGTGCGGGAGGCAGCCGTCTCCTCGGACGGTTCCGAGATCGCCTTCATCACCGGGTCGGGAGACGCGATTTGGGTGATGGAAGCCAATGGCGAACAGGCGCGGAGAATTGTCGTCCCAGAAGGGTCCTTCCTGTCCGAGCCCGCCTGGTATCCGATGCACCGCAGAATCCTTTACGTCTCGCATTCCCGCGCCACGTGGGCCAGCGCCCTCAAGTCGTTCGACCTTGAAAACGGCCGGTCCCTGACGCTTCTTCCCGAATCCGCCGACGACGAGGGCGAATTCTGCGTGCTGGCGAGCGGGCGTGTGCTCTACGGCTCGGCCAGGACCTGGGAACTGATGACCGACCCGCATAGCGGACGGGCCACCGGCACGCCGCATCGCCTAAGCCGATTGTCTGCAGATCCACAATCATCGAATGGCTCATACTTCTCGGCCCATCGAAGCGTTTCCGCGGACGGCAGGCGGATGGTTCTCTTGCGGCAAACCGCGCAGTTCGGCTTTTTTGTAGCCGACTTGAAGGACAGGGGAAGGCGTCTCGACAACGTACGACGCGGGAGCCTGGGCGCGAACGATTACGTTCACGCCTGGACTCCCGACAGCCAGGCGGTGGTGTTTGAATCGGACCGCAATGGAGCCTGGAACATCTTCAAGCAGCGCCTCGATCAGCGAACGCCCGAACCGTTGGTCACGGGCAGGGACGAAGTAGTGGCGGGCCGCTTCAGCCCGGATGGCCAATGGCTTTTCTACATGCTTCGCAAACATCCGGAAAAAAATCTGATGCGGATACCCGCCCGCGGGGGTGTGCCGGAACTCGTGTTGCGCGGCCCCTTCGCCGGGTTCGACTATTACTGCGCTCGTTCTCCGGCGAACGTTTGCGTGGTGGGAGAGGCGGCGGGAGAAAAGGAGCCGAAGCAACTGGTGTTTTATCGCTTCGACCCCACCGGGGAACTGCCGGCCGGCGGGTTTCCACTGAGCCGGCTGCGGGAGGTGGCACGGACAGACTACCATCCGACCGACTGGGGGCTCTCACCCGACGGCGAGAGCATTGCCATGGTCCATCCGGATGCCCGCGAGGGCCGCATCCGTGTCCTTTCATTCGGGAACACCGCTCACCCTGGAACTGTGACGACGCGGGATGTGCTCGTGAAGGGCTGGGCGAACCTCTACACCTTGAATTGGGCGGCGGACGGAAAAGGGTGGTACGTGGCCAATCAGATGGCTCCCGGCGCCTTCGCCTCGTCGGTGTCTGCCGGCTCCTGTGCGGGTTGCAGTTTTCTTTATGTCGATCTGGAGGGCCGGGCCACGGTGCTCGAATCGCCCGAAAGCACGCAGCCCCCTTGGGGCGTGCCATCTCCCGACGGACGGCACCTGGCCTTCGCCAACCGGGCCGAGGCGCGGAACGCGTGGCTGATCGAGAACTTTTAGCCTAAGCAACGTCATCGTTCCCGGTGACCTGCCCCCGTTTTTCCGGCTCTCCGCAGGAATTCGTGGAAGTGCGTGATTGACGGACGTTCCGAAAAGCTGGGCGTTTCTGGTTAAACTCAGGGGTTGCCAAGCGACAATGAATTCACCCGTATCCTGCAATGGCCTGGTTATCGGGTCTATCGCCAAAACATCACGAGAAGAACAAGATCCTGGAGTTGTGGGTGCGCCGCAAACGCGGCAACCGCAAGTTGGAATGCTCGGGCTGCGGGCCGCAAGTTCGGCGATGCTTGTGACAGTCAAATTCCCTGATTGCCCGAGCCCACCCATCCCGGCGCGCCTGATCCGCCACCAGGGCGTCAGCGGTGATGGACCTCCCGTCCCGTGCGATATTCCAAGCGGTCTCTTTTCGTGTCTTGTAGATGTACGCGCCCGGGACGAGGTCTGCAAGCCGATTGATGTACTGCTTATGCAGGTCTGGTAAGCCGGCGCTCTTCGCCTGTTGGCCTAGGTAGTCCATCCATACCTCTGCGTGCTTCGCTATAGTCCCTAGATTCCAGCTTTTGCCATTGTCGGGAATCATGGTCTCGGCGCCGAATTCCGGCGACACATTGTAGGGGGGGATCGAATCAAGAAACGCATTCAGGTTTTGCGAAATCCCGGGGAACCCCTTCTCCAACCGTTCGAAGTACTGTTCCTGTGTAATGGTCGTTCGTCTTCCTGAGCCGTTGCCCTCGGTGTGCGAAACCACGGGTGGGCTAATAACGATGTTCCCTTCGAGTATCGTGACAACGCCACGGTCGATATTCGTAAGCGGCTGAGAATCACCAGGACTGTGGGCCCGATCCGATGATCAAGCTGGAAGTTAAGTCTGGGCGGCCGCCCAGTTGTGCGGGAGCAGTTCTGCGATGCGATGAATGGGATAGGATGCGATCCGCAACAGCACGTCTTTGAACCAGGCGAACGGTTCTACCCCGACACGTTTGCAGGAGGCGATGAAGCTCCGCAATACGGCCGCCGTTCTGCCTCCGCCGTCGCTGCCAAAGAACGTCCAGTTGCCGCGGCCCACGGCGATATCGCGGTTGGCCCGTTCCGTAGCGCCGTTGTCAATCTCCAACTCGCCGTCTTCGAGAAAGCGTGTGAGCGCCTCCCACTGATTCAGTGCATAACGCACCGCGGCGCCCGACGGACTCTTCGGCAGAACCTCCGGCTGCAGCTCCAGCAGATACTGGTGGAGCCTGTTCAGCACCCGCGCCGATACCCGCTGGCGCAACGCCCACCTTTGCTCCGCCGAAAGCGACAGCGCTTTGGCGCGCTCCTCCACAGCATACAGCCGCGCGATCAGATGCAGCGCCGGTCCCATATGTGACTCGTCGGTTTCCAACGCCTTGAATAGATACCTCCGGGCGTGCATCCAACACCCGACCTCAGTCATGCCGCGGGCGGGCTTGAAAAACGCGTCATAGACGGAGTAGGCGTCCGCCTGCAGATACCCTTTGTACCCTTCCAGAAACTTCGCCGGACCAGCGCGTGATCGCGTGGGCGTGTAGTCGTACACGATCACCGGATGGTGCGCATCTCCGACATATGGCCAGATCCGTCCGATCCTGGCAAATGGTAGTTTTCGGTCCAACACCTTCACACTGGTATCGTCGGTGCCGATCACCTTGGAACTCAACAGCTCCTTTTTCAGCAACTGATACAAAGGATCGAGCAGTTCCGCGCACTGCGACATCCAGCCACCCATGGTTTTGCGCGAGATCTCGATGTCATGCCGGGCGAACATTTTCTCCTGCCGGTGCAGGGGCTGGTGATCGGCCCATTTCGCCACGATCACTTGTGCCAGCAGGCTCGCGCCGGCAGTGCTCTTTTCAATAGGCTGCGGCGGCTTAGTAGCGGTCTTTACCGTGCAGTCGCAAGCGTATTTCTTGCAGACATCTTCGATCACGGTCAATTGCGCGGGACTGGGTATCCCTTTCACTCAGCCGACCCCAACCTGTTGTGCCGCCTGCTGTGGAGGTTTGATGCGGCCGACTAAGGTGTTGTAGGTCTTCGGAGAGGTGCTGGCTGCTTGTTGCATGAGGCGGAAGAAGAGCTTGCCGCGGCTTTTCGACTTCCGACGGTTGAACCGAAAAGTATACTCATCCAGGTAGTAGGACAGCTGTTGAGGTGCCACCGCGCCTTGGTGGGTACCGAGCAACCACCGCTTCAACAATCCTGCGATCCGGTGAACGCGCGGCATCAGCCTGGAGGCTTCCTTCCTCCGTCCCCGCAGCACCGTGATCTCCCGCTGATACTCCTTCTTGTCCAAGCCCGAGTAGCCTTGCCAGGCGTCGGTGTGGAGCATGCTTCCCGGCTCGACGCAATCCTGGACGAAGGGGTGCAGGCTGGCGGCAGAAGCGTCTTCAATCACCCGCATGCGAATCCGCCCAATGCCCGGACCATCGGCCTCGGCGGCGATGACCACCAAGGCCTTGCTTTCGGTCTGCCTGCCGGAGACACCCTCTTCCAATCCACCGATCATGGTTTCATCCACCTCGACCCAGCCCTTCAGCCGATCCCGATCCGGCCGCACCATGGCGCGTCTCAACTTATGCAGCCACGTCCAGGCAGTCTCATAACTACCCAGTCCCAGGACACGCTGCAACCCTAGCGCGCTGGCTCCGTGCTTCTGACTCGTCACATACCACATCGCGCGGAACCACATCACCAGGGGCTTCCGCGTGTCCTGGAAAATTGTGCCCGCCGTCGCCGAGGTCTGTCGCCGGCACCCACAACACTGGAACAAAGTGGTACGAACTATGACAGCCCTCGATCCCTGACAATGCGGGCACCGAAAGCCATCTGGCCACCGAAGGCTCACCAGGTATGCTCGGCAACCGTCCTCGGTCGAAAACCTCTCCTCGAACTCCTGGATCGTTCGCGGGTAATCCTCCACTGCCCAAATCTACAGATTGTGGTCGGCTGAGTCAAGGGGATACCCAATTGCGCGGGAATGAATTCGTAACGCTCACTGGACTCTTCTCCGATGGGCCGCAGGTCTTGTTGACAAGTCGCACAGTGCTTCTCCGCATCCGCCAGATCGTGCACGATGCGTTCGCGCTTGAGATGCTTGGCCAGAGGCTGTCTGCCACCAGACCTTTTCTGCGGTGCGGCTTCACCGGCGCCAGGGGTGGCGGGATCATCATCATCGGAATCACTGGACTTTTCCGTCCCCTCTGATTCCTGCCGGGCCTGCCAGGCGGCTGCGAACAGCGCCAGTTGATCGGCGGAGAGCTGCTCGCTTTTGCGGTTGCGCCGAGCGTCCAGCAAGTCACGTAATAAGGTCTCGATCTTATTTCTTTCGCTACACTCCCGATCCAACTGGGCCATCAGGTCCAGCACCATCTGCTGTAAGACCTGAGGATCTGCGGGAAGGTGTTTTGGATCGATGGCCACGAGTAAGTAATTAGTGTACTCACTTACTTGCTCTCTGCCAAGTGAAAAACGCACATAACTCAGCTTTTTATGTGGCGCGTCGATAACGCTTGCGTGCGGTGGCTTGCTGCAGGTCGATCCCGCTCAACAGGGCGCCTAATTCTTGTACCGTGATCTCCTTCCGGTGCTCCTGGTCGTCCTCACCCAACGGCATGACGTAGGTGCCTTCCTCCAGACGCTTGCTCCACACCGCGAATCCATCCGGTGTCGAGTAGGCCCAGGGAATTTCACCCCGAGCCCCTCACGGAACCGTGCATAAATCTCTCGATTTACACGGCTCTTGTTATCCAACCTGGTTCTCGAATGCCCGCCAGTGGGCGAACAACCCCGGATCGTCCTCCTTCACCCTGGAGAGCCAGTCTAGGCTGCGCCGCTTATGCCGCGACAGCGTCTTGTACTTGCGTCTGGCCCACTGCTCGAGCTTGCGATCGATATATCGAAAGGGCTCTCGCATCGCAGTTTGATAGAATAGAAGGTTCCGTAGTATTCCCACCACCCGCGTATCACCGAGTTGTATTGCTGCGCCAGTTCGGCCAACGTCGCCGGCGTCTGGCGTGGAATGCGCCACCCTCGCACTACTTTCCGCATGCGCTTCACTGCATCAGAGCTCACACCCGGCAAGAAACTGGTAAATAACCGGCGCTGCTTGCTCATGGCCTTCCTTGGCCGAAAGGTGAAACCAAGAAAGGTGAACTGCACATTTGGAAAGTACTCGGTGCGATTGCTGTCCTGGCAATACACGATCTTCGATTTTTCGGGATGCATCGTCAATCCACATTCCGCTAACCGTTCCGCGATGGCCCGCATGACTTGCTCCGCCTGCGGTCTACTGCTGCAGTGGACAACCGCGTCATCCGCGTACCGGGCAAACGGACAAGATGGATTGGTGCGCTTCATCCAGACGTCGAACGCATAGTGCATGAACAGGTTCATCAGAATCGGACTGACCACCCCGCCTTGCGGCGTGCCACGCTCCCGTGGCACTCGAGTGCCTTCTGTCGTCTCGAACGGCGCAGTAAGCCACCGCTCGATGTACAGCAGGATCCAGTCTTCCTTGATGTGGCTGCGAACCGCTTTCATCAAGAGAACATGATCAATTTGATCAAACGCTCCCTTGATGTCAAACTCAACCACCCAATCGAATTGCCAGCACCGTTTTCGGGTGACGGCTATCGCCTGTTTGGCCGACCTGCCGGGCCGATATCCATACGAATCCGCATGGAACATCGGGTCCAGTTTCGGCTCGATGATCTGCTTGACCACGGTCTGCGCAATCCGGTCCGACACAGTGGGAATTCCCAGCTTTCTCGTGCCGCCCTTTGCCTTCGGAATTTCTACCTGCTTCACCGGCGGCGGGAAATACGAACCCGACGACATCCGGTTCCACAGCTTGTACAAATTCTTCGACAGGTTCTGCTCGAACATCGCGATAGTTTCTTCATCGATGCCGGCCGCACCCCGGTTGGCCTTTACTTGCTGGTATGCCTCCCATACTGCGCGTTTCGCAATTACATAAGGTTTTGCCGAGGTCCGGTTGCTCATCCCCGCTTCCAGGTTGGCAACCTCGCTCGACTGGACAACGCTGCCGCTTCGCTCCCCTCTCATTACAAGAGCTTCCTCGCTACTATGGGCAGCTCCGCCCCTCGCTCTGGCATCGGTATTCTTCCTCATGGTGTCTGCCAATTGTCATTTCCCTTGCCATCCAGGGCGAGGTTCTCACGTTCCCCACCAAAGCCTACGTTGAGCTCATGCCGCCTAAACACCGACTGCCGCCGGGCCAGTATGCAGGTTTCTTCCCGGCTCATCCTGGAGCTATTGGGCGGCTCCAGTTTCGACAGTGCCTTGAATCCTTGACGATGCGTCATCGGACGGTTCGCTTTCGCTCATCTTCTCAACGCTCACCTGACGCCCTCTTCGGACGCCTTTTCCTCGGACGTTCACCACCACGCCTTTTGGACGCAGCGGCTCCGGGTGGTTTGAAGCCGACTCCTGAAAGCCGACTTCGGGAGGCCATCTCCCATCTTCAGCACAGCATTGCAAGTTTTCACTCACATTCGTGACACACCCCAATACAAAATCTTGATCCGCTCCTTCCGTCGGCTAGTAAATACGAAGAGGTGTCCGGCAAAAGCGTCCAACTCCAGATGCTCACGAACCAGCGCTTGCAGACTGTCGAAGCTCTTGCGCATATCGCATGGCGTCAGGCACAGATATACCCGCACGCTGGCCGGCAGATGGATCATGCCCGAAGGACTTGCAGCGCGGTGCGTAGGGTACTGGCATCCACACCCGCGCTGATCCGCAGCCGTTCCCCGGTGGTCAACACCAGTTCCAGTGTGGCCGTCGCCGTACTGTCCGCCGACGCGGCGCCTCTTTCGATCAAGGCGAAACGCACCGGCTGTTTCTGGCTCCGCAGTCGCTTGCGCCAATAGAAGAACAGGTGCTCCGCTACACCCCGTTCTTTGCAGAACTTTCGCACGGACATCCCGCTGCGAGCGTGGTCCGCGATCAACTCACACCATTGGTGGTTCTTGGCGACAGCGTTCTCATCGACGATGGCTTCGGCCATATGACCACTATCCAGCCGGGCCAGACCTTTGGGAAGAGCGGTTCATCGGACGCTTACGACACTTGGACTCGGCATTTTTCCGCGAGAATGCTCGCGATGTCCCGGTAAGTGCGACCCCGGTGCCGGAGTTCCTCGATGAATTCGCGGTACGGCTCCAGGCGCGACCGCGGCGGTTTCGCCGGCAGCGCGTCGAGTATGTCCTTCAAACCGTCGTTCATAAAGCGTTACCAACCCCCGCTGGAAGCCGCTTCGAGTCCCTTCAGAAGGACACCGGACAAAAGCTTGACAAACACTGGACGGAAGCTTGACAAACACTGTACAGATACCGAACAGGTCGCCGGTCGCGCGAGTCCGCGCGTCCCTAAGCCGAAGGCTTAGGGATGGTGTCTCTCTTACTTCATCGTTGCTTCCGCCCCCGGTAAACGCCAGCCCCCAACCCCTACGGAAGCCACCACAACTGATTGCGCAGATCTTCCGGCGTCCAATTCAACCAAACCATCAGCAGCCCTTCAATCGAATGGAACGCGTGGAAGGGACCAGCAGCACACCCGGAGAATCGCGGCCGGGCGACGAAATCTTGGAAATGAACTCGCATCGTCCGGAGGTCCCCCGTGACCAGCACGCGGCCAGCGTCGGCGGCGCCTTGCAGAACTATTGGGTCGGAAGTGCCGTCTGGGATCACACCGGCCGCCCCTCGAAAGTCGATGGCTGGCTCTCTGCGCAGCAAGCCCCTCCCGATGTCCGGGTCGATATTCGCGTCCGCCTGAAACCGAATTCTCAAGCGAGTTTGGCGGACCTTTCGCTCTTGGCCCGCTCAAATCGCTCGACCATATCCGCAGGCATCGGATGTTGGGCCTTGAACTCCTCGAAAATCCGATCCTGGTCCTTCAAATAAGCCTCGACTTCTTTGGGGTGCTCCAGGATAAACGTGATCGCGCCGTAAACCTTCGCCAGCGAACCGATCGACGGATAGGCTTCGAAGATCGCTTCCGCCGACCGCCCATTCCGAAAATCGCACGTGACCACGTCAAGTCCAATGCGGGTTCCGGCGACGTAGTATCCGCCGTTCCGAACTTCCACGTATTCGTTGGTCGGCATCATGGGATCGAGACTCCACCTCCAGTTTACTTCAGCCAGCCTTAGCCCGCCTCGACCTTCTGGACAATCACCTCACGGATCAACCGATCCGCGCCGGTTTGGAAGCGATCGGGCCGTGACGGTTCTTGGACGACGGTTACGTTTTGAGCGGCCAAGTCCGCCAACAACGCCGTCAGTCCCGCGCCTCTGACGATCACGTCGTGCGTCGCAAAGACGGCTCGTATCTCATCGTCGCCACCTTCCGCGTACAAAAACTGGTTCCAGGGCAGAACGTACGTCCGCTTCAACAATGTGATCTCCAAAGCGGCCGGCCGATCCTCTGAGTTGACGCTCCAGCCCTTCCGGCTATCGGCTGAGACCGCATTCATGCGTTTTCTCCATCCTCGACTCCTGCCAGACTCGTTTAGGGAGCGACGCGACAAACTGCGCCGCGCGGCGCACCAGCGCCCTTGCCGCCGCCAAGCCCCGCTGTTCTCCCGCGAGCAACCCAGGCCGGGCCCTTCGAGCCAACTCAGAGGCCGACTTCCGCGCCGTTGAGTGGGCTACGGTTTCGCGCAGCCGACCCTTGTCGCTGGTAATCACGATGACGCTCTGCCGCCCGCGTGAAGCCGCCACGTAGAACAGTTCCTTCTGCATTCCATCGCCCGAAATGATGACGGAGTCGACAGACTTTCCCTGACTCCGATGAGCCGTAACGGCGTAACCGTGCGCGAATTGCCGGTAGTTCGCCGGCAACCTCCGTCCATCTTCCAGCCGAATCAGCCCGGCTGCATCAACCTGTGCGACGGTCACGATCTCGCCGTTCGTGGCGCGGAAACCAGGATCGCGACGGTTGGCCATCAGGAGTAGCCGGTCGCCAGCGGCGATCTCAATGGCCTGCGGCTCCACCACGTCAAAGCTCTTGGCGTGCTTGCTGGTGATCGTCCGCTCTGCGCCCGATGCAGTGTGAACGACGATCTGCCCTCCCTCGACCCGCACCACCTCCAACGCTTCATACTTCGCGGTTCCCTTGACTGCGCGATGGAAACCTAGTATCTGGCCCGCACGAAAGCTCTTTAGATCGCTCTTCTGGGCCGTGGTCCAATTCAGGGAGACTTGCCGCGTCAAAGGAACGCCCTTCCCCAGCTCGCCCTTCTTCTTTCGTGCTGTCCGGATTGCTTCGGTCACGCGCTCGATCTCGTCGTGAGTGGCACAGACCACCAGGCCGCTCCGGCTTGGTGCCTCTCCAAAGGCTCGTGCCACGGCTTCCGCACGATCCCGCCAGTCAATCTCACGGACGGCGCCGATCGCGTCCAACTTCGCGAAGCCGCGCTCCGGATTCCGGCGCAACTCCTGGATCGCCTCTCGGTAGTCCTTTTTCGTTTGCCGCTGCACCTGTGTTAGCGCGACGCTCTTCAGCCGCGATTCCC
Organism: Bryobacterales bacterium; assembly: GCA_963818855.1. GTDB lineage: Bacteria > Acidobacteriota > Terriglobia > Bryobacterales > Bryobacteraceae > Bog-159. The sequence continues at coordinate 61,229 of CAWFUH010000008.1, forward strand.
GCTCCAGCACGCGCATGGCATCCCCCGCCTCGACGCTCTGGATCTGCTTCGTGTCGCCGCTAAACACCAGGCGCGCCGAGTGCTGCGCGACCAACCGCAGCAACTCCCACATTTGCCGTCCCGAGACCATCCCAGCTTCGTCGAGAATCAAGACCTTGCCCCGCATCGCTGGTTGCGTCCGCTGGTCCTGGAGCAGCCTCTCTACCGTGATCGCGTCCGCGAAGCCAACCTTTTGCAGTTCCTCTACCGCACTCATCGTTGGCGCGATGGCCATCACCTCGCAGCTCGCCTCTGTCAGTCCCCGGCGGAGCTCCTGCAGGGTCGCCGTCTTGCCGGTGCCGGCCGCTCCACGTATATTCACGGCCTGGTCGCGCGAATTGAGGACGAACGCCACCGCCCGCTTTTGCTCGGGCCGCAACCGATCGGACGTCACGAACTGATTGTTACCTCCGAAGGGCTCACAACCACCAATGCCGTGATTTACCCAAGCGATCATCTCCCGTTCGCGCTGCAAGCTCTCCGCGGTGGCGATCTCATCTCCGTCTCGCAAGATCGCCCCGGACGACTCCTGCAAAGCGAGAACGCCTTTGAGCTCACCTTGGCTGATTTGGCCGCGGCCGTGGCGGAGAGCCTCGGTCAGCACCTCGTGCTCGCGCGCCACCGATACGCGCTCGAATACGTGCGCCTGCGCGTGCCGAAGCGACGGCTCCGCCGGCGCCAGGGCCACGGGGCACGCGCGGCTTCGCTCGTGCAGCTGCACCAGTTGGCCCGCTTCTTCCGGAGTCAGATGCAAACTTCCTGGGTTGAAATCTCGATCAGTTTGTCCGCGCGGGACTCACGCACTAGCACCGCCACTTCGTTGTCAGTCGGCGGGCGTCCATGCCGCTCCACGAATTCCCGGACCGCCTGCTCACGCTGCCGGCTGCGCTGGCTGTACTTCGTTAACAGTCCGTCGGAGATGCCCCGGATCTCAAATCCGCAATCGCGTCCCTTGGCCTCTCGCCGGTTTTCGACATAGTAACCGAGCGACTGCACCTCGCGGGCCAGCGCATTACGATACACCTCGGTCAGGTAGGCCCGCCGTTCGTAGATGCCGGAGGCCTGTAGCGCCTTCCAGCGGCCTTCCGCGCCGTCGTAGGTGAGATTGGCGGCGACAGCATGCGTGTGAATTTGGGGATCGAGTTCCCGGCTGGTGTCGTGACGATAGATCGCCAGGACGAGATTTCCAGTCGTGCGATCCCCATTCGCCCAATCTTGCCGGACGCGCGCCGCCGCGCAGCTTTCGAGTTCTTCGACGGCCTCCGCGACCGCCTTCTCGTGCGCCGCGAGTAGCCGTTGGTCACCACCCAACATCGCCATGATGGAGACCGACTTGGGTGCGGAGATCGTGAAGTCGTAAAGGTGGCGGCCTCGGGCAAGGGTCGTCCCTTCCGCGTTGACGCGGTCTGCGCTGTGGCGTTGCCGGAGGAAGTCGCCCGTTGCCGGGTCGATCCCTTGACGGACAGCTTCGAAGTCTTCAGTTTGCACGGGGCCGCGCAGTCCCAGCAGTTCCGCGCCGCGACCCTTCCAATGCCCTACCACGCGCTCGTCTTCGGCGTAGTAGTCGCTCTGTGCCAGATAACGGGCTGCGTATCCTTTTCCGTCCGACATCGCGCGAATCGTGAGCACGGGATGTCCTACCGTGTCGTCCTCGGGCTCGGCGCGGGCGCTGCTTCGTGAGTTGGTTCGAACACAGACAAATACCCCGCGCGTTCAAGGAAGATGCCGAACAATAATCCTAGGACCAGTGCCAGCACAAGCAATACCCCGAGTGCCCAGCGGTACTCGTGCAGGAACGTGCTGGACAGTTCCGCCGTCGCCCCGCGAGCCGTTGCGGTGACTTCGGAAATCGCGGACTTCATTTCGCGAATTGCGTCCAGCGCTTCGAGTGCTGCATGCTTGTGTGCCGCTACGATTTTGGGGCTGGTCTGATCCAAGGCGATCACTGCTCCCTTGATTTGTCCGGCCACTACTGCCAGTGCCTGACCGGTCTGCGGAATCGCCGATTTCACGAATTGTTGCCGCAGACTCTCGTACAACTTGTTGGCAATAGCCTCCGCCGAAACCCTGCCAACCAGTTCGTCAGATAGGCGCTCCAGGCGCAGGTGCACTTGCTGCGAGGCCTCGATGCTGTCGCGAAGAGCGCGATCCAGCTTCTCTCGCTCCGCCGCCAGGCGTTCCGGCACACTCAGCGCGATCCGATTGTTGTAAATCGTTATCTTCAAGATCCGGAGCATCTCGTCATTCTCTGGAAGCGAGTGCAGATGCTGCATCTCGCGGTAGTAGCCGACGCGCATTCCGGCGGGCAGTAGTTCGGCGGTGGAATCGATGAGGTCCGAAAGGGTGCTGTCCGGCGGATCGGGTTCAATCATGGCAAGAGCAAGTCCTTCACTCTGTCGAACTCGGCAAACATGCGACGCCGGTAACTTTGCGCCCGCATCACCAGCGAGGCTTTTTGCAGCTCCGGCACCGTCGTTTCTCTCGCCGCCACCTGCCCGAGTGTTACGCCATAGTTGCGCACGGCATTTTCGAGATCGGGCAACCGATAGTCCATGCAAATGACGGCCGGCGCGAACATCTTCTGGAACTGCATCGCCTGCTCGCTCTCGCGCCAATAGGTGAAGTCGGCGTGCACGGAAATGGAGTTCTCAACGATCAGATACGCGGTTCGCCTTTGCAACCGGGCGGCCCAGGCGAGCACGCTCTCGACGCTGGCCGGATCGGACGTCACAACGCCAATCGCCGTGAAGACAATTCCGGCTTCGCTCACATCGGGGTACATCTTGTCGAACCAGTCGTAGGTGACCTGCCCGGAACCGGCGCCCATGTCTGCGAGGATCTCCGGCGGGCCATCGGCCAGTTGATCGACGAAAGAATGAAGCCCCGCCGGCGTATGGATGTTCACCTTCGGCACGCTCCCGCCGAAGAAGTGCGTCAGCGATCCGCGCGCTTTGTTTTCCGTGTCGAGGTCCAGCAGTTTTGCCGGTATCTGGTTCGCTTCGAACCATTCGGCGAGACCCGTCATGACGCTGGTTTTCCCCACGCCGCCCTTCCCACCCATGGACAGAATGACGCGCTTCTCCGCCAGAACCGCTGTCGGCGCGTCGCCAGCGGGTTCAACGCCGCTTCGTTTCGCTGTAGTCATACATTCAACTCCTATCCATCTGAACCTCGCACGGGCATATCTATAACTCGCCGTAGACCAGGGAAAGCTCTGCCAGGATCGCCTGCAGCTTGGGCGAGGTCAGTGCTGTCGTAAACAAGCCGATCAAGGTCTGCCATTCGTTGAGAGAAAACCCAAAAGCCACGCCGTCATTGCGGCGCCGAAACTGAAATCGCGCGGGCCGATCCGACACGGTTGGTTCCGCGGTACCGAGGAAGTGGATGCCGTTCCAGGTGCCGACTGATTGGAGCTGTCGAAGCATGGTGGCAAACTCTTGAATTTGCGGATAAGGTCCCAGTGGATACGCGACGTCTTTCGCGTCCATGCTGAGCAGCATATAGAGTTCGCCCTCCGAGCCCACTGAAAACGTCAAGCGGAATCCAGCGGCCTGGACCGGGGGAAAGTAGTCCGATACGTACCCCCTGTCCTGCCGGAAGCGTACTGGCCGGCGCTCGCGAATCCAGTGGCCGCGCGCGGCAAGCCGAAACAATGCGGCTGTGTGGGGTTCGAGAACACGGCTGAGGGCCACAGTGTCGGGCAGAGTCTCATCGCGAATCGCTGCCAAGAAGTTTCGTCCGGCGAACACCGGCTTCGGCGTGTTGGATGCCTCACGTAGTCGCTCGATCAGACGTTCCACCACCTGGGGAACAACGTCGGGACTAAGCTGGCCTTCATTCGAGGCCGCGCCCTCCGGCATGCCCAGATTTTCGAGATAGTAGAGGTCCAGTCCATCGTCCTGGTGGGTGCGGAGACTGCGGACGGCGAGTAGCGCCTGGAGCAGCACGATGAACGATTGCGGCCCTGGCATGGCGGGATTCTCCGTGATCGCCTCGCTGGCGATTTGGATGTATTGTCCCGAGAAGATCCACTCCGCGCGTGATAGGGCTTGCTTGGCCTCCCACTTCTTACGCATGGCCCACAACGATTCGGTGGGCGATTGCTGAAGGTCGGCGACTTCGAGTCGAGAGTCTAACTGGTCGTCCTTGGCCGATTCCAGGAGAATCTTGGCGACGTCCGACGTAGAAACAGACTCTCCCCGTCCACTCGAAAGAACCTGCTTGGATCGCTCCAGGAACTCGCGGAGAGTATCGGAGATTCGGATGGACAGAGTCTGCTGTTGCGGCTTTCGCTCCATTAAATCAGCATATTACCACACTCTGGTACGATATACAACTATTATTGTATGCAAGTTTACAAAAGATGTTGCATCGATACAAGATAGATGGCATAATGAACCCAGACGGACCCTCTGCGGGTTCGGGATGCCTGTTATGAGCGGATACCCCGGTCGAAGTGCCCTGTCGGTTCCAATTCTCGACACAACCTTCGAGCCGCATTACAGCATTGGCGAACTGGCCCGGCAATGGAAACTCGGGCGGGAAACCGTCCGCTTGCTGGTGAAGAACGAGCCTGGAGTCGTGAGAATCCGTATGGGGCGAAGCAAGGCAATGACGCGATACAGTATTCCAGAGTCGGTTGCCCGGCGCGTGCACACGAGACTGTTCAATCCAGCGGCATAGAATGTCGACGGCTTTGCGGGCGCGACGTAGTGGGCTTTTGGTCAACACCAACCGAGTCTACGCGGAGAAGAGGTTGTGCTAAAATGATTGAAGCAGAAGGGTTTGAAGTCGTGGCGACGATGATCTCAATCGGTGAGAAAGAGCGTGCAAGACGGGAGCGAGCGCTCGGCGACACCATTGCGAATCTTCGAATCGAGAATCTGCATTTGGACGACGAATCGCGACGCATCTTTCAACGGCATGTGGATGGTGAGATCGGCTTGGAGGAATTCCGCGCCGCAATAGACGAACTGAATGAGCGACGGTTCGGACCCCTATCTGTATCCCGGAACGGACGTTCTTAAGAACGTTCCCGGCCTTCGTGAAGCTGGGCAATTAGCCGCTTTCGAGAGCGTCAATACCGCTGCCCGCATCTACGAGATCCTGCAAAACCCAATTCAGGGAGCTTTCGACGCGGCCCACCTAAAGGCCCTTCATAAACGCGTCTTTCAAGACGTGTTCACCTGGGCAGGGCAATTTCGCACAACTCTGTTGGGAAAAGCGGAATACGTTGGGCAGCCGCCGAGTTGGTTTACGCCGCCGCATCTGCTCGAACACGAAGCGGAGCGGATCTTTGACTCGCTAGACCGGGCAAATCTCTTCCGTGGGCTCGCCAGAGTTGAGTTTGCGCGCCAGGCTGCCAGGTTGCTGGCAGATATCAATGCACTACATCCATTCCGGGAAGGAAACGGAAGAACTCAGAGGTTGTTCGTCGCCGCGGTTGCGCAGCACGCTGGGCACGATGTCCATTTCGATGTGGTCAGCCGAGAACGAATGGTTCAGGCGAGCATCGCTGCGAATCACGGAAGGCCCGGCATGATGAAACGGATGTTTGAGGAGATCACCGACGCCAGCCGCATTCAACCATTGCGGCGGGCGATTGCTTTCCTTTCCCGCGAAAAGATCAATTGGAACGAGATGTATATCGCGACCACAGCGCCGGGCGAGGAATATAGCGGCAAACTGGTCGGCCGCGATGGGGATGCGTTCATGATCCGGACAGACGACAATCGGATTCTCGTGGGGCGTGCGGTTGATATCGATCCGACACTTCGCAGTGGGGAGCATCTTTCATTTCGTACCACACGGTAGGGCTGTTAGGCTGGGCCCGCGGTGCGTCACCCGCATCGTCCCGCGCAACCGCCAACCTTCTTCTTTCCATGGCGGGGCAGAATCTCGCGGTTACGAAGATGTGCGCGGGATGCCCAGATTTGAGCGATTGAATGAAATCAATGCGGACGTGGCACTGGCAAGAAATGGTCTTGACTTTGGGGTCCACTTTCGTTGGCGAGCCTAGCAAATTCACGCACTACCGCCCGACCTGAAGCCAAGCATTCGGAGAAAGTAATTGATGCGTTCATAGGCGTCCCGCATCAACAGGGGTCGCTGGTCGGGATCGTGAACGTCTTCGAAGTCCGCGACGAACGTTGGACCGGCGTGTTCAGGGGAAGCGAATTTCTCACCAATCTTCTCAAGCCCTTCGCGCACGAGACTATCACCCACATGAGGCAGGGTTTCGGCGACAAGCGCATCAACGCCGCCGGGATAGTTCGTCATCGCGAAGTAGATATCCCATGCATCCTTCTCTTTGAGCCGTTCGTGCAGGGCCATGCCCTTCATCACCAGAAAGGGAACGATCGATGCTACGAGAACAGTTGCGGAATCTCTACCTCCCTCCGGAAGGGTTCCTTCAACCCTGACCTCCGTGTGCATTTCGAATGCAAGATCACAACCGCGGGCCTTCCTCGCTCTCGTATCCTGGATCCGCTGAGTGCGATGGCTTCTTCCGGTTCCGCCGTACTCGCCGGCCAAGAAGTCAACTTCCACTCTGATCGGCTTTCCCTCGATCGAGATGGTCCGAAAGAATATGAACGGTTGCTGCTCATGGGGCTCATATCCACGCTTCACCAGCAGCCGTCGGATCGTTTCGTAGCCCGCGTCCTGCAGGCTCCCGTGGTTTAACGCCAGATCAACATCGATGGTGCCCACATGTCGGTTCGGATAGGCAGGAAGGATGAGTTCGGGGACCCATCCGCCGACGACCACGATGTCATCGCGGTATTCGCCGAGGAGGCGTACGAGTTCCAGAAGAACCGACTTGGCGGCGGAAACCTGATCTTCGGAATAATCACGGAACGTCAACGCCATTGGGGAGCGATCACCTCGTCGAGAAGTGCTTTGGCGGCCTCCTCGCCGCGTCCCTTCGTTTGGCGCAGATCCAAATAGAGCTGCACAGGCGAGATGATCGGTGCGTGATCGATCTGCCGGACGCCATACAGGACGCCTTCGTCGTATGGCGAGAGTAGCGTCACATTCGCGCCGCTGTTGACCCGTTTCAGGCCAGCGCGTTCGGCCAGTTGTTCAGGATCGCCGAGGTAGTACGCCGCTACCCTTTGGTAGCGGACGACCGGTTGAAGTCGAGCGGCGCCGGAGAAGGCCGTGAATGCCAGGTCGCCCCCAAGCTCGTTGGCGTTCACAACCAACATCGACTCTGTTTCTGGGACCGGCTTCATCGAGTAGAAATCTGCCGATGCGCTCCGGCTCAGCCGGTAGATCTCACTCCATTCTTTAGTCAGTGGCATTACGGCGCGATCGAACGAGCGCAATCCAAAGCCACTATCATCCGAATCAATCCACTCGCGATCGGCGAGCAGCTTCTTGACGTTTGCGATCTGCCCCAGGCTTACTCGTGTTTCGTTGGCCAACTCCTGCGTTTTCCATCGGCGCGGGCCTCCGGTCACCAAAACTCGTAACACCCGCTCTGCCTTAGGGGAGTAAAGTGAACGGAGGTCCCGTCGCATCACCGCCGGATTCGGATACGCAGAGCGCTGGATGTAGACTCCATCGAAGGTAAGGCGACAGTTGCCAGCTAAGTCGATGAATCCGACTCCCATCTCGATGCAGATAGCGCTGGCCCCAGGCGATACATAAGGCGCGATGAACACCGGGTAGTCATCACTACCTTTCACCAAGTGCAGGAGCCGTAGGCAGGACTCCCGGGCCAATCTCGGCTGACCAATAGCCTTCACCTCGCAGACGAGCCGTTGACGCTTTTCGCGAACGCGAAGCGTCGCCAAAAGATCGATTTCCGTCCGTCCGACTTGTACGTTGTGTCTGAAATCCAAATCCTTGAAAAAGGGTACGTCTCGGAGTGTTTCCGCGAGGACGCGTTTGGCGCCGACCTCAATCCCGGCGCCTTTCACCTCAGCTACGCTTTTCAGCATTCGTTGAAAACCATTATTTCAGTGAAAACATCGAACGTCAAGTGGAGCTCGAATCTCAGTTCTTGGTAGGGATGACAACCAACTTCGGAGTCGGCTTCTCGGCGAACGCTTCTTTGAGCACGGTAGTCAAGCGCTCCTGCCGCTCGGTGACCCAGGCGGCGTAATGGCGACGAACCATGTCCTCGGTATCGCCGAGCAGCTCGGCAACGTCGCGTACGGTCACGTTGGGCCGTTGCAGGAGGATTCGCGCGAATGTGTGACGGAACCGATGCGGTGTCGGTTTCTCCGGCCAAGGGCCGCAAAGTTTCCAGAGCCGTTTCAGCTTTCGCCGCCAAACGTCCGTGACGACGTTCATGTCTCTCGTCGAGTGCTCTCCGAAAATGAGCGGACCGTATTGCGCTGCACGGGCGCGCATCCGCTGCTGCAACCACTCGGGCACCCACGTGAAGACCTTCCGGCCGTTCTTGGTGGTCCGAATGTGGCACTCGCCGGTTGGTCGCAGTCGGTCGATATCGAACGTGCATACGTCCGAGATGCGCAGACCGGTATAAACCGAGACCGATATGAAATCGGCGAGATCCTGCCCCGTCCACTTGTACTTGTAGTTCACCGTCACGCCCGGTTCCGCCGGCCGATGATGAACTTTCCGTGACCAGCGGACCGGGCGCTTACCATACTGCGTATCGCACGCCTCAAACATCCGCTTCAGCTCTTCATCGCTGAACGGGAGCCGTTCCTTGGAACGTGAATCGGCGCCCGCGCGCCCGCGTGGATTTTTCACCAACCGCGCGGGGTTGCGGACGATCCATTCGTTGCTCACCGCGAATTCGAAGAACGCCTTCACGGTGCTCATGTTCTTCGCGGCGGTGACCGGACTCACCTGCCATGATTGGCGGAACTCCCGCACGTCGATTGGCCCCCACTGGTCAAGCATGACGTATCCCTTCTCGGCCGAGTACGCCTTGAACTTCTTCATCAGGAAGCCGTAATTCCGCTGAGTGTTCCAGGCGGAGGATTCGGCGTGCTCACCCAGGAATGCCGCCGCGGCGCGTTCGATGGTTACGCCTTCTGGGGTGGGCGCGATTGGTTCCGGAGAGGGCTGGGACGGCGCCGGTGGAGCTGTATCATCGTCCTGCCAGCGGCCTGCTGCTTCCCAGGCGGTCGCTACAGCCTTGGCGTCGGGCCAGGAGGTCTGCTTGGTATTCTTCCGCTTGAATTGTCCGCCCAGGGTGCCATCGGCATAGATCGGGCAGTGGCACCTTTTCCAGCCGCGCCGCAGCTCATCGGTCTCGTAGTTTCGGGAGTCCGGGTCGAAGCCGCCGAGGCATTTTCCGGGGGTGCGGAAGTGCCTGCGATAGAGGTTGAGGGGCATAGGGCCTCGGCCTTATCGTAGCATTTATTGCCCACCATTGCCCACCGTTTTGCCTGGATCGCTGTAAGTTATTTATTATAATATGGCGGAGAGACAGGGATTCGAACCCTGGATAGAGTTTCCCCTATACACGCTTTCCAAGCGTGCGCCTTCAACCACTCGGCCATCTCTCCGTGGGACGGGAGCCTTCAGTCAGGATAGCATGCTTGCGGGCGGTGCCTGGCCAGAAGGGGGCGGTTGTCCGGCGTGATGCGTAAGCCCTGCTGCCGCACTGTTGTCATTGCGGCTCACTCCGCTGGCGGCGCGCGCCATAATTAGAGAATGATCGATCCGGAGTCCGTCGCCGCCCTGGTCGAGCGCTTCGATCCTGCCGAAGACGGCGAAACCGCCAAGAGCCGGGAACTCGTCCTGGCTTTGCTGGCCCGCTCCCCGGAGCCCTTCTCGCGCCGTCAATTCAATCCAGGTCACATCACCTGCACGGGCCTGGTGCTGAGCCCCGGGCACGACCGTATCCTGCTGGTGCTCCACCGGCGGCTGCAGCGCTGGCTGCTTCCCGGCGGCCATGTGGAACCGAACGATCTGTTCGTCGGAGATGCCGGGAGCCGCGAAGTCGTCGAAGAGACCGGCGCCATTCTTCGCGCCGACCCAGTGCCGCCGCTTCTGGCCGGCGTGGACGTGCACGGCATCCCGCCGCGGCGCGACGAGCCGTTCCACTTGCACCACGACCTGATCTTCCGCTTCCAGGCCGCATCGGACGTGTGCCAGGCCTCCGCCGAGGTGCGTGATGTGACGTGGTGTTCCGTCGCGGAATTCGACCGCTACCAACTGCTGGCAGCATCCGGCGCAGTTATGCGCGGGCTTTGGGCTGCTCGTAACCGGCGATCATCATCCGGGCGCCTGCATCGCTGCCCGGGCCTTGCGCGCGATCAAGCCGAATCCTTTAGCGATCGCTTCATTGCTCAACGCCGCCATGGCTCGGCGCCCCTCCGCCGCATTGCCGGACCGGACCTCAAGTTCCCCGAGAGCCAGGCGGATCTGGTAGCCGTAGCCCACGTAACCGTGCGCGACAGCCTCGCGCAGCGCTGCCGTTAATTGCTTCCGGCGATCCTCCACGGCTGACTGCCCGCGCCCTGCAGCAACGCGCTCTTCGGCCAGGGCGATTTCAAAGCGAAGCGGCAGCCCGCTGCCGGGCACCAGCAGAGCCTTGCCGCGCGCGACGGCGGCGCCTGCCTCGGACGCCTTCCCCTCCGCCGCCAGCGCGCGCGCCAATAGGGCATTAACGACCGATTCATCGTCCGTCGCTTTGGCTTTATGGAAAACTTCAATGGCCTGGCGCAACGGTGGCTCAGCCTCCGCCGGCCGGCCTTCCTCCATCGCCGCGTAGGCGAGATTCACCCTCGTGACCGCCTCGTTGAATTCATCACCCATCTCGCTGCGGATGGCCAGCGCCTCCTGCATATTCCGGCGCGCCTCGGCCATATCACCCCGTTGCAGCGCAATCTCGCCCAACCCCTCCAGCGCGTATCCGCGCCCTCTGCGGTGGCCGGTCTCCTGGCAAATCTGGAGATCCCGCTCGTAGAATGATCTGGCCCCCGCCAGATCGCCCTGCTCAATGAGCAGCCTTCCCAGATTGGAGAGAGTGGAAGCCATGCCCCTCTTGTCGGCCACCTCTGTGAAGTTGCGCAGAGCTTCGTCCTGCATCTTTCTGGCGCCTGCCAGGTCGCCCTGGCCGTCCAACACATTCGCGACGTTCCCCAAAGTTCCGGCGATATCGCCCTTGGCGCCAATTTCTCGTTGGATCGGCAGGGCCTCCTGATACACCTTCTTGGCCTCCGCCAGATTTCCCTGTTCGTAGAGAATGTTGGCGATGGAATTCAGAGAATTGGCCACACCGCGCAGCTCTCCGATCTTGCGGAAAACCCGCAGACTGTCGCCGTGAAATTTGCGCGCACCCGGCAGATCGCCTTGATCGTAGAGTGATTCCGCGATCGCATGTAACGTCTGGGCCGCGCCTTGATTATCGCCCGCACGAGTGAACTCGTGCTCCGCCTGGCTCAGGACGGCCGTGGCCTGCTGCAGTTGCCCGAGGCGTTCCAACGCCCAGCCCCGCTGGAAACGGGCCCGCGCCGCCAGCAGGGACGCTCCTTGCCGTTCTCCTTTTTCCACCGCCGCCGCGGCAAACTGCTCCGTCTTGTGGAAGTCTCCCAGAGACTCCGCGGCCATGGATTCCTGCAGATCGATGCGTGGATCATCTCGCGTCGGCGGCGGCAGCTTGCGCAGCGTCGCCAGTGTACTGAGGGCATCCTGGCCCTTTCCCGCGGCCGTCTGGGCAATGGACAGCCGCAGTCCGTAATCCAGATTATCGGGGAAGAATCGAAACAGGGCGCCGTAAATCTCCACCGCTCGGTCGCGCTCGCCGATGGTCTCACGGTAGCGGGCCTCGATTAGCAGCCGCCTCTCCCGTGACAGGCCGGCCGAGAGGTCCAGCGCTTGCTTGGCTTCCTGCTTCGCTCTTTCGTCGTAGCCCAGCGCCTTCCAAGCCTGCGCCAGCGCGGAGTGGACCATAGCGTTGGCCGGCTCCACGTGGGCCGCCTCCACCAGCAGATCGCGGGCTTCCTGGGCGTCATAGACGCGCAGGCGCGCCAGTCCTTCCGCATATAAGCGATACGCTTCCGGCTTGGCCGGGAGTTCGGCGCGCACGGCGGTCGCCTCCGCCGGCGTGACTTCCTCTACGCCCAACTTCTCGCGGACTTGGGCGCCGGTGCGCGCCACCAGGTCCAGAAGCTGGGTATCGGTTCCGGTCTGCGAAACGGTGGCCACGGTCTCGCCGGCTGCGGCGTCCTGCAGCCGCAAGTCGAGCCGCACTTGCCCACCCGCGTCTTTTCCAGCGTAGTAATACGATCCCAGCACTACCAGGTCCGCCCCCAGGTTCTTGCGGATTCTGGTCAGCGTGTCGCGGGCATAGCCATCCGCCTCAGGCAGCGAAAGATCGATCCTGGCCCGTGCCACGTTCTCGCCCGGAATGGTGCGCAGCTTTTCCCCTGCCGCCAACTCGCTCGAAAACATTTCTGACAGGGCAGGCGAAAGCCACGCCGCGTCCGCCCTGCCGGCCAGGTTCTTGAAGCCCAGCACCGCTACCGAGCGCCGCACTGGGGCGACCGCCGCGACGGACGCCGGAACAGGCGCGGGACTGCGCCGCCGTACCCGGGCAAACCACAACCCGGCGCTTCCCACTGCCGCGGTCAGTATCACAATCGCGATCCAGCGCCAGGACCGAGCCGCGACCGTGGGGGAGCGGTCCGTGGGCTTCTGCCGGAGTTCCTCAAGCGCGGACTGCATCTCGCGCGCGCTGGCCCACCGGTCCTCACGATTCTTCTGGAGCGCCCGCGCGATCACCGGACCCAGCGGGCCCGTGACCGATGGAGGCGACGTGGTCAGCAAAGCCGTAAAAACAATGGCCGGCGTCTTCCCTGCGAACGCCCTCTGGCCCGTCGCCATTTCGTAAAGCACGGCGCCGAAGCTGAACAAGTCGCTACGGGCATCCAACTCTTCGCCGCGCGCCTGTTCCGGCGACATGTACGCCAACGTTCCGATAGTCCGGCCAGGGTCCGTCAGTAAGGTTTCCGTAGCGTCGTCGGCCCGCCCATGCACCAGTTTGGCGAGTCCGAAGTCCAAAATTTTCGTCTGCCCGCTCATGGTCACGAAAATATTGGCCGGCTTGATATCACGGTGGACGATTCCTTTGGCGTGCGCGGCGTCCAGCCCATCGGTCACCTGAATCGCCAGATCCAGCAGATCGTCCATAGCCATCGGCCGGCCGCCGATGCGCTCCCCCAGTGTCTGGCCCTCCAGCAACTCCATGGCGATGAAGGGCCTGCCCTGGTGCTCGCCGACGTCGTAAATGGTACAGATGTGGGGATGGCTCAGCGTCGCCGCCGCCCGCGCTTCCCGGTGGAACCGCTCACGCGCTGGCTCTTCCTGCGGCAGTTCTTCGGACAGGAACTTGAGCGCCACCACCCGGCCCAGACGCGTGTCTTCAGCTTTGTACACGATTCCCATGCCCCCGCTGCCCAGCTTCTCGAGCACGCGGTAATGGGAGACCCGACTGCCGGTCATTCCGGGATTATGTCCGATCCGCAACCCATTGGTCAATCGGGCATTTGCCATCTTCGGTAGCACACGCGTGCGCGCAGGGGTTCTGACGCCCTAGCCTGATTACCGGGTGCGGCGCCCTGCTGCCCCGTGCGAAACTGTAGTCAGTGCCCGCAGACCGCTCCAAGCTCCCCAGGTCCGAACGCCTGCGCGCGCTGCTGCCCGATGTCTGGGCGTTGGTGCGTCCGCGCCGCGGCCTGCTGGCTTTCGGCATGGTCCTCATGGCCATCAACCGCGTCTCGGGACTGGTGCTGCCCGCGTCCACCAAGTACCTGGTGGATGACATTATCGGCAAACGCGAATATTACCTGCTGCGCCCGCTGATCCTGGCGGTGATGGGCGCCACTCTCATTCAAGGCGTAACGTCCTACGGCTTAACGCAACTGCTTTCGAAAGCCGCCCAGCGGCTGATCGCCGAGTTGCGCCGCAAGGTGCAAATGCATGTCGGGCCGCCTGCCGGTGTCCTACTACGATGTCAACAAGAGCGGCATGCTGGTCTCGCGCATCATGAGCGATGTGGAAGGCGTGCGCAACCTGATCGGCACCGGCCTGGTGGAATTCGTCGGCGGCCTGCTCACCGCCGTACTGGCGTTTGCCGTGCTGGTGCGGCTCAGTCCGTCGATGACCGGCGTGGCCCTGGGGGCCATCCTCGCTTTCGGATTGGCCCTGCGCAAAGCGTTCGGTGTGATGCGCCCCATTTTCCGCGAGCGCGGCCAGATCAACGCCGAAGTCACCGGACGCCTTACCGAATCGCTGGGCGGCGTGCGTGTAGTGAAAGGCTATCATGCCGAATCCGCGGAGGCGGAAGTATTCTCCGGCGGGGTCCAGCGCCTGCTCGACAACGTGATGAAGAGCCTCACATCCACATCGCTGATGAGCTTAGGCGCCACCGTGATGATGGGCGTGCTGGGCGCGCTGGTGATGTACCTGGGCGCGCGTCAGATGATCGCCCATACCCTCACCCTGGGCCAGTTCTTCACCTTCACTATGTTTCTCGCGTTCCTGATTGGGCCGGTCTTCCAGATTGTGGGCATCGGCACGCAGATCAGCGAAGCGCTGGCCGGTTTGGAGCGCACGCGCGAGGTGCTGCGCGAACGTCCGGAAGACGAAGACCCGCGCCGGCGCGTCAATGCCGGCGCCATCCAGGGCGAGGTGGTTTTCGAGCACGTCACCTTTTCGTACGACGAAGGCCGGCCCGTGCTGCACGATGTTTCCTTTCGTTCGGCGCCGGACACGGTCACGGCGCTGGTCGGCCCCAGCGGCTCGGGGAAGTCCACCATCATCGGACTCATCGCCGCGTTCTACACGCCGCGCGAAGGCGCCGTTTATGTGGACGGTGTGGACCTATCGACCATCCGCCTGGATTCCTACCGCACGCAGTTGGGAGTAGTGCTGCAAGACACCTTCCTGTTCGATGGCACGATTCGAGAAAACGTAGCCTTTTCCCGTCCCGCCGCCAGCGAAGCGCAGATCCGGGAAGCCTGCCGCATCGCGCGCGTCGACGAATTCGCCGAGGCGTTCGCGAAGGGCTACGACACGATGGTGGGCGAGCGCGGTGTGAAGCTATCGGGCGGCCAGAAGCAGCGGGTTTCGATCGCGCGCGCCATCTTGGCCGATCCGGCGATTCTCATCCTGGATGAAGCTACCTCCAGCCTGGACTCCGAATCGGAGGCGCTGATCCAGGAGGGTCTGTCATACCTGATGCGCGGCCGTACCACATTCGTGATCGCGCACCGGCTGTCCACCATCCGGCGCGCCGACCAGATTCTGGTGGTCGAAGGCGGTCGCATCGTGGAGCGTGGCCGGCACGAATCGCTCTATGAATTGCAAGGCAGGTACTACGATCTGTACACGCGCCAACACGGCGTGCAAACGAACCTGTTCCTGGCGCCGGGGGAAGGGCAGGAGCAGCCCGCTGCGCCGGAAGAAGCCGCGGCGGCCGGAGCGCCGGCGAGCGGCGGAAATCCGCTGTCGAATGCGGTGCGGCTGATCCGAGGCTAGCCAGCCCGCAAAGGCGCGTGGGAGTTGTGGGGCCGGCACTCTGCCACATGTAATGTTCGGCATCCAAATTGCACTATAGCCTGTTGGGAGTAACGGGGATTATATGTGGATTGCCGGCGGACTCGCGATTTTAGTGCTATTTAGCCTGTTGTTATCGATGGTCTCCGGCCCTCCTTCGATCGGACGCTGACGGACATCTGTCTAAATCTGACACACGCTGTTCGTCAGACTGACTCGAAATAGCGGGCGAGTTCCCAGTCGGTAACCGCTTTCTCGTATTGGCGCACCTCCCACTCCCGCGTGCGCGTGTAGTGTTCGACAAACTCCGCACCCAACGAATCTCGCGCCACGTGGCTCTCGCCGAACAGCTTAGCCGCATCGGATAGTGTCCGTGGAAGGGGAGCCGCCCCCCCCGAATACGCATTCACGACTGGCGGCGCAAGCTCCAACTTGCGCTCGATCCCATCCAAACCCGCGGCCAGCGAAGCCGCCATAGCTAAGTAAGGGTTGATGTCCGCGCCGGTCAGTCGTAGCTCGACGCGCGTAGATTTATCCCCGCTTTGCCGCGCCGGGATCGCCCGCACGGCAGTGGTCCGATTATCCACGCCCCACGTGGCATTCACCGGCGCCCACGCGCCCGGCACCGTCCGCTTATAGGAATTGACGGTCGGGCAAAAGATCGCTGTCAATTCGGGCAGATTCGTCACCAGCCCGGCGATGTATTGCTGCATCAGGGTGGACATTCCCCCGTCCGCGGCCTCGGCGGAAAACAGGTTCTCGCGCTCCCCCACCCGGCTGAGGCTCTGATGCAGGTGCCCGCTTGACCCCGGCAGCGCTGCATTCCACTTCGCCATAAACGTCGGCGTCAGGCCGTGCCGCGCGGCGATCTCTTTCACCGCTGTCTTGAACAGCGCCGCCCGATCGGCCGCCGCCAGTCCCATCTCGACCGCGATAGCCGCTTCGTATACGCCGGGTCCGGTCTCGGTGTGGAAGCCCTCCAATGGTACGTCGAATGCCGCCAGCGCCTCCATTAGCTCCAGCACCAGTTCCGCGTTCGCCGAGGCGCGCAACACGCTATAGCCGAACATGCCCGGCGTCAGCGGCGTCAGTCCGGTGAAATGCTTGTCGCGCAAGCTTTGGGCCGTCTCGCGGAAGATGAAGAACTCATATTCCGCCGCAAAATGGGCCGCGTACCCGCGCTCGGCGGCGCGGCGCAGCACCCGCTCGTATACCTGGCGCGGCGCGATTTCGAGCGGCCGTCCTTCCGCATCGCAGAAATCCAGCAGGAAGAATGCCGTGCCCGGCTCCCAAGGCACCAGACGAAAACTCGCCAGGTCGATGCGGCAATGCGCATCGGGATAGCCTGTGTGCCATCCCGTGAACTTGACATTGTCGTAGAGCACATCGCCGATGTCCCAGCCGAAGATCACGTCGCAGAAGCCCAAACCCGATTCGGCCGCCGACCAGAATTTTTCCACGCTGATGTACTTGCCCCGCAGCGTGCCGTCGATATCGAACGCGCCCAATTTCACGCGCCGTATGTGGTTGTCTTCGAATCGCCGCCGGATCGACTCGCGGTCCATCAAAGCGCCACCCACACGGACTTCACGTTGGTATATTGCTCGAGCGCGTAAGCGCCCAGGTCGCGTCCGAAGCCGCTTTGTTTATAGCCGCCGAACGGCGACGCCGTGTCGAATCCGTTGTAGGTATTGATCCACACAGAGCCGGCCTTGATGTCGGCCGCCATGCGATGCGCCAGCTTGATGTCGCGCGTCCAGACCGCCGATACCAGTCCGTAAATGGTGCAGTTAGCGATCGCCACAGCCTCATCGGCGTCGTGGAATTTCAGCGCGCATAAGACCGGACCGAAAATCTCCTCCTGCGCAATCTTCATATCCCGCGTCACCTCCGTAAAGATGGTGGGTTTGACGAAGAAGCCTTTGGCTTTGGCCCCCTCGGTATCGCGTTCGCCGCCACAGCACAGCTTGGCGCCCTCTTCTTTTCCGGACTTGATGTAGTCCAGGATGCGCTCCATCTGCCGCGCGGAAATCTGCGATCCCATCTGCGTGCTCTTGTCGAGCGGATCGCCTACCTTCAGCTTTCGCGCGCGCGCGACCAGTTCGCCCACGAACCGGTCGTGGATATCTTCATGCACCAGCAGTCGCGATGCCGCGCTGCAGATCTCGCCCTTATTAGCGAAGATACCCCAGAACGCCGACTTGAGTGCCGCTTCGAAGTCGCAATCCGGGAAAATAATGTTCGGCGATTTGCCGCCCAGTTCCAGGCTGAGCCGCTTCAGGTTCGATTCGCCCGAAGCCTGCAGCAGCCGGCGCGCCGTGCGGATGCTGCCCGTGAAGCTGATCTTATCCACGTCCATGTGCAGCGCCAGCGCTTCGCCGGCCGTTTGGCCGTAGCCGGTTACCACGTTGAGCACCCCGTCGGGCAACCCCGCTTCCTGGCAGTACCCGGCAAGCTTCAGCGCGGTGAGCGGGGTCCACTCCGAAGGCTTCAGCACCACCGAACAGCCGCAGGCTAGCGCGGGCGCCACCTTCCACGCGGCGATCTGCAACGGATAATTCCACGGCACGATGCCGCCCACCACACCCACCGGTTCGCGCAGCGTGTAATTCAGAAACGGACCGTCCACCGGAATGGTTTCGCCATAGATCTTCCGCACCCAGCCGGCGTAGTAGCGAAACGCGTCAATTGCCGGATCCACATCCGCGCCGCCTGCCTCGCGCACAGTCTTACCGTTCTCCATGGATTCCAGCCGGGCCAGCTCGTCGCGATGCTTCAGCAGGATCTCGGAAATGTCCCAGAGGATCTTTTCTTTTTTGGATGGGTCCATGCCGCGCCAGCTTTTGTGTTCGAAGCTGGCGCGCGCGGCGGCTACCGCGCTATCGATGTCGCACGCGGCGCCGTCCGGAACGGTGTTCAGCAGTTCGCCCGTGGCGGGATTAATGATGTCAATGGTACGGCCGCTGGCGGCATCCTGCCGCTGGCCGTTGATGAACAGCTTGCCGGGGTCGAGCTGTGGTTTGATCTCTTCAGTTGCGGTCATGATGGATTCTTTCGTGTCAGTATCCATTGTAAACGCGTGAGCAACCACAGATGAACACAGATAGACACAGATAAAAGCAAGAACAAAAATCTAACCGCCGATGCACGCAGATGCACGCCGATAAAAAACCAGGGGCAGCGGTTTGGTTTTATCTGTGTGCATCTGTGTCCATCTTTGGTGCCGATTCAGGCGACAATTGCCGGAGTCGAGCCACTCATCCATTAGCTTTCCGGTAAAGGTGAAGAAGGCGGGTTCCTGCGCGAAGCACTGGGGCTTCAAACAGGAAAGCCCGGGGATTAGGCCCGGGCCTTCGCTGGAAGCGGAAAGGAGGATCCTATATGATCCTTATGCTGATCATTCGGCTGACGTTTGTTGGTCGAATCTCGGCGTTGATCGTTTGGACCCGTAAGGGCCGGCGGTAAGCGCCGTGGCGGGATCGGCTCGCCGGCCGGTCCCGCTATCAGCATCATATCAGGTTTGCCGTTGCGGCGCGGCATGCTACCAACATGGGAACTTCCGCCCTCGCATGGGTTCTAAATCGGAATGACCTTCCGCCATCATCTTGAGATCCTGGTGCAGGATGTGCGCTACGCCGCCCGCGGCTTCGTGCGATCGCCCACATTTACGATCACCGCCGTGCTAGCCATCGCCATCGGCATGGGCGCCGGCGCGGCCGTGTTCAGCGTGGTCGATCGAATTCTGTTTCGCAGCCTGCCCTATTCGCAGGCCGAGCGTCTGGTGTCGTTGGGTTTCGTAGCGCCTATCATCCCGCAGGAGTTCATGCTGGGAACGGACTACCTGGAATGGCGCGCGCAGCAGCAACCCTTCGCCTCTCTCACCTCCTGGACCGGCGTCGCCGATTGCGACCTGACCAGCGCGAACCCGATCCGTCTTGCCTGCGCGCAAGTGGAGGCGAATTTCCTGCCCACGCTGGGTATCTCGCCGCTCGCCGGCCGCAACTTCACGCGCGATGAGGACCGGCCTAATGCGCCACCGGTGGCGCTGCTGTCGTACGGTCTGTGGCGGAGCCGCTTCGGCGGCAACCTTGAAGTAGTGGGCAAAACCATTCCCCTGGACGGGCGCACCGCCACCATCGTGGGCATCCTGCCGTCCGATTTCGAGATGCCCACGCTGGAGCACGCCGACGTGATCGTGCCGCAAGCCCTGGATGAAGCACAGCAGCGAAGGCCAAACACCGGCCGCGTGTTGTGGTCTATCGGGCGGCTCAAACCCGGAGTGAAGCCGGCGCAGGCCACGGCCGCGCTCGCGCCGCTCTTTGAAAGGTCGCTCGAATTCGTGCCGGGGCCGTTCCGCAAGGAGGTGAAACTGCGCGTGCGCCCGTTGCGCGACCGCCAGATTCACGATGCGCGCCTGGCCTCCTGGATCCTGCTCGGAGCAGTGCTCGCCGTGCTGCTGATCGCGTGCGCCAATGTGGCGAACCTGTTGCTCGCGCGGGCAGCCGGACGCCAGCGCGAACTGGCCGTGCGCCTTGCTCTGGGCGCCCGGCGGAGCCGCCTGGTGCGCCAGGCTTTGACTGAAAGCGTGCTGCTGGCCGTGACCGGTGGCTTGGCCGGAGTGGTGCTCGCCGCGGGACTGCTGCGGGTGTTCGTCGCCATCGCGCCTGAAGGCATCCCGCGCTTGCAGCAGGCCACGGTCGATCCGCGTGTCCTGCTCTTCACGCTGGCCGTCTCGCTGGTTTCGGGCATCCTGTTTGGAATGGCTCCTGCGCTGGAGCAGCCGCGCGCCGAAACGCTGGCCAGATGGCGAACGTTAGGGGCAGGTCGGTACCTCTTCCGGCATAGCCTGGTGGCCGCCCAGATCTGCGTGTCGCTGATCCTGCTGACCGGCGCCGGCCTCCTGCTGCGCAGCCTCTGGAATCTGCAGAATCAACCCCTCGGTATGCACACTACCCGCGTGCTCGCGGCCACGGTCACGCTGGGGGAGAACTCGTATACCGAACCCGCCCGCCAGCTCGCATTCTTTGAAGAGCTGGAAAGCCGCTTGCGCCGCATACCCGGCGTGACCGAACTGGCGCTCAGCGACTCAACGCCCTTAAGCGGTACGGCGCGTTCGACCATCTATTCGGTGATCGATGTCGCGGGGCGTCCACGCGATGCCGAAGGCACCGGCGGCATGGTCACCTGGCGCGCGGTTACCCCCGGCTACTTTTCGGCATTGGGCATTCCTATCCTACGCGGCCGCGGATTCGCGGAATCGGACCGCGATCCGCAGCGCAATACGATCATCCTGAGCGATGCGCTGGCGCGGCGCATGTTTCCCGGCGAAAACCCGTTAGGGAAACAGATCCAGCCCAGCCCGTTTCGCCCCTCGGGTTGGATGACCGTCATCGGCGTCGCCGGAAACGTTAAGAACAGCGGCCTGACGGAGCCGGACGACCCCGAGTTCTATGTGGTGCGCAAGCATACGCCGGAACCTTTAGGGCGTACTGCGACCGCCATTCTTCGCGGGCCGCTGGACCCCGCGGTTCTGGCGCGATGGGTCCGCACCGAGGTGGCGGCGCTCGATCCGGCGTTGCCCGTAAACGTCGAAACCCTGGACCAGCGCGTCGGCAAGCTTGCCGAGCGGCCGCGCTTCAACGCCTGGCTGCTGGGCCTGTTCGCCGGCATGGGACTGTTGTTGTCGGCCATCGGTCTCTACGGTGTGATCTCGTTCCTGGTGGCGCAGCGTACCCAGGAAATCGGCGTGCGCATGGCATTGGGTGCCACGCCCGGCGCCGTCGCCCGCCTAGTCTTAGGACACGCCGCGCGCTGGACCTTAGCAGGCGCGGCGCTCGGAGTGATCGGCGCGTGGTTCGCGGCGCGCCTGCTCGAAGCCATGCTGTTCCATGTATCGGCGCGGGACCCTTGGATGATAGCGGTCGCGGCGGCGGCTTTGTGCGCGATCGGCATGCTGGCGGCCTGGTTGCCGGCCGGGCGCGCGGCGCGCGTGGATCCCATGCAGTCGCTGCGGCGAGAGTAGGCCGTGGGGCACGACTCCAGTCCCGCCAATCGGTCCTGCTATACTGATAGTTCCCCTCAGGAGACGAAGCTTCATGTTTGACCTTTTCCGTAGCCGAGATAAAGTCGTGCGCATTATGCTCGGCGGATTGCTGCTTCTGGTGGCCTTGTCCATGTTGACCTACCTGGTACCCAGCTACAACATAGGCAGCGGCGGGGCGTCCGATCAGGTGATCGCCGAAGTCGGCAAGGATGCCATCACCGTGCCCGAGGTCCAGCAGATTGTCCAGATGAATATGCGCGGCCGCCAGATCCCCGCCGAACTGATGCCGAATTATGTTCCGCAGTTCATCAACTCCATGGTCACCGAGCGGGCTATGGTTTTCGAGGCCAAGCGGTTGGGCTTTAAGGTCTCCGATCAGGACCTGGCTGGTATGATCCGGCAAACCATTCCCCAGTTGTGGCAGGATGGCAAGTACGCCGGCAACGAGGCCTACGCCCAGGTATTGGCCCAGCAGAATCTGACCATCCCGCAGTTCGAGGACGATGTGGCCCGCCAGTTACTGGTCACTAAATTGCGCCAGGTCGCCACCGAAGGCATCGTGGTAACTCCCCAGGAAATCGAGCAGGAATACAAGCGCCGCACCGATAAGGTCAAGATCCAATATGTGAAGATTGCCGGAGACAAATTCCGCTCCGAAATTCAAGTGACTCCGGACGAAGTGCGCAAATATTACGAGCAGACCAAGCCCTTATATCAGGACCCCGAGAAGCGCGATCTCGGTATCCTGATCATCGAGCAGGCCAAGCTCGAGCAAACCATTCAACCCACCGAAGCGGATCTGCTGCGCGTCTACAACGAAAACAAGGATACCTACCGCCTGCCGGAGCGGATCAACGTGCGCCACATCCTGCTGAAGGCCTCGGACAAAGATCCCAAACAGGCAGCGGCAGTGAAGGCACAGGCCGACGATCTGGTGAAGAAGCTGCGCGCAGGAGCGAATTTCGCCGACATGGCCAAGAAATTCTCCGAAGACCCTGGTTCGAAAGATAAGGGCGGCGAGTACGACGGCGTGGTGCGCGGGCAGATGGTGGCGGAATTCGAGAAGGCGGCGTTCTCGCTCAAGGTAGGCGAAATCAGCGATCCGGTGAAAACCACATATGGTTACCACATAATTACCGTGCTGTCGCACGAGCAGGCGCAACTGAAGCCGTTCAACGACGTGAAGGCGCAGTTGGAGGATCAATACAAGAAACAGCGGGTCAACGACCTCATGCAACAACTTTCGGACAAGGTGCAGGCCGCGCTGACCAAAGACCCGCTGCATCCCGAACAAGTGGCCGCCGGTATGGGTGTACAGTATGTAAGCGCCAACAACGTGGGAGCTGGAGATCCGCTGCCGCAGGTGGGTGTGAATAAGGATTTTCAGGATTCCATCTCGTCGTTGAAGAAGGGTGAAGTATCGCAGCCGGTCGTGATACCGGGCAATAAGATCGTCCTGGCGGTCTGCACGGCCGATACTCCGCCGCATCCGGCGGGATTCGACGAAGTGGAAAACAAGGTTCGCGACGCGCTGGTTAAGAACAAGCTGAATAAACTGCTCGATCAGAAGGCCACCCAACTGGTCGATAACGCCAAGGCGGACGGCGGCGATCTGGAGGCTGCGGCTAAGTCCATGGGGCTGGAAGCGAAGACATCCGATCCCGTCGATCGCGCGGGCGCCATCGAAGGGCTGGGTTCCGCCGGCATGCTTCCGGACGCTTTCTCCAAGCCGGCCGGCTCCATTATCGGTCCCAACGCGCTCGGCCTCGATACGAAGGTTGTATGCAAGGTGGTGGAAAAGGTGCCGGCTGATCCATCCGGTTTGGCCACCCAGCGCGACGCGATTCGCGCCCAGCTCAGGGGCCAAAAGGCGTCAGTCCGCAGTTCCCTGTTCGAAGAAGGTGTGCGCGAGGCGCTCACCAAGGAAGGCAAGATCAAAGTTCATCAGGATGTGATCGACCGGCTGGTCGCGAGTTACCATGGCTAAAAGCATGGCTAAAGCAGGGTTAAGCGGGGCTAAGCAGGGCTAACCATCGCAAAGCACGGCTAACTGCGGCTAAACGTCATGATCCATTCCCTGCTGAATTTCTTACAGTCGCTCACCGACCCAGAGCGGCTGATTCAGCTCCTTACCACCCTGCTGACGGGTTGGTTTGGCTATGCCGTGCTATTCGGGCTGGTCTTTGCCGAAACCGGTATGCTGGTGGGCTTCTTCCTGCCCGGCGACTCGCTGCTATTCACGGTGGGCGTGGTTTGCGGCGCCGGACAGCTGAATATCGCGCTGGTCATTCTGCTGTTCATCTGTGCCGCCCTGCTAGGCGATACGGCCGGCTACCTGCTCGGCCGCGGCACCGGCCCGCATATGTTTAACCGTCCCGATTCGCGCATTTTTCGCCGCGAGTATCTGCTTCGCACGCACGAGTTTTACGAGAAGCACGGCGGCCGGACCATGATCTACGCACACTTCATCCCCATCATCCGCACCTTCGCGGCGTTTGTGGCCGGTGTAGGCCGCATGAACCTGGTGCGATTCCTCTGTTTCGATGTGTTCGGCGTGACCGGATGGGTGGTCTTCATGACGCTGGCGGGCTACGAGTTCGGCAGCGTCGGATTCGTGCGGCACAATTTTGAGAAGGTGGTTCTAGGCATCATCGCCCTGTCGCTGCTGCCCGCCGCTATTGAAGTGCTGAAGGCCCGGCGCCGCGCCGCCTCGAACGCCTGATTCCCGAGAATAGCAGCCACTCACGCCGCTCACTCGACCGTGAAGTTGGCCTGCGTGCTCGCGGTCCCGCCCGGAGTGGTAATCATAATTGGACCGCTGAGGGCGCCCGGCGGAACGGTGGCCCAGACGTAGTTCGGGCCGCTGGTGACGACATCGTGCGCCGCCACGCCGCCGAACTCGGCGGACGCGCCCAGCATACTGTTGCCCCAAATACGCACGCGCGTACCCACCGGACCGTTCGGCGGCAGGAACTTGAGCGGCTGCGGCGCGGGCCTGGGCAACCCGGCGTCCAGCGCGAACACCGCGCCCGCACCCACGGCGCCGCCGGCCTGGGCTGTCCCGTAGATAATTCCGTCGCTACCTTGCGTGAGCAGGCAGAGGCATCCCAGGCTAGTCAGTTGCACCAGGAGCGTGTATTGGCCGGAGGTCGTGATCTTGAAGAGCTGAGCGAAGCCATTCAGGCCCAACGTGGCGCCGTAAAGATTGCCATCGCTGGCCTGAATCAAGGTCGTCGGGTTGTTGTCAGGGCCCTTAGGAAACGTGTGAAGCAGCGTGTATTCACCGGCCAGCGTGAGCTTATAGATGACGCCCGTTCGGTTGGTGCCACCGTTAGGCGTGGCCCCATAGAGGTTGCCATCAGTGGCTTGGAGAAGCGGAACAAAGTGCGGATTTCCGACAAATGCGCCCTTGGGAAAAGAGAGCAATTGGGAGAACGAGCCGGACGGCGTCACGCGGTAAACATAACCCGACCCGTCGTTCAGGTATGAAACACCGTAGTAGTTACCGTCGTTCGCGTAAAGGGCTGTATGCGGAAGAACTTCTCCGGTTGGGAAGCTATAGATCGGTGTGACCGCGCCGGCGATTGTTGCCCGAATCAGGTACAAGGGGTTATCGGCGGGGCCGATGCCCACTCCCAGCAGCAGCCCGTCGGGCAGATTCTGCGTGAAAAGCGGCAGGATCGTTTCGTCCCCGTAAAGCATCTTGCCTATACTCGATGAAACCGAGAAAACATTTTGTGTATTGTCGCGGTTGACGATGGATGAGTAAAACCGTTGGTTCGACGCGCTGACCAATGGAACTTCAACATACGTGCTCACTGGGAAGCTCGCCAGGAATGTCTTTGCGCCTTGAGTGGTGATGGAGAAGGCCACCTGCTGGGCCACACCCCCGGTGGAGTAAAATACGCCGGGAGTCCCTTCGACCAGACCGCCCGGCGGGCCCCACTTCCCCATGTTAGAGACGATGCGAAAGGTCACTTGGCCCCCGGCGGGTAATGCTGCCCCGGCTGCGCAGAGTGCGGATAAGATAGCTACACGGAACCTGCGGATGTTCATTTGGTCACTCCAGGTTACCTACGAGGTTAGTGGTATACGATTATGCCGGATGCTGCTGCCGAGCCTGAGGTCGGACACGGAGAGCTCGTTGCATAAGTCGGAATGAAGACCTGACCATGGACAACCATAGGCAGCACCAGAGACGATGCGCAAAAGCTGGAACTGCTGTTAGTGTTCCACAAGCCGCTCAAGCTGCTGTTGTACGCATATAGAATGCCCGGGGTACGGACGGCTTCATTGGATCTCCCGCTGCTGGATTCAGTAACGAGCGTCCACAGCAGGGCGCTGCTGGCGCTGTTGCCGTTGGAAGTACCTGCAAGCAGTCCCCCAGGGTACCCGACGGTTGTGGGAAGCGGGTGAGAATCGTAGATGGGGTTGATGAAGTACCCGTTGTAACTCGCCAGGGCCGTCGGTGAGCTGATGCTTGAAGTCTGATAAACGGTAAGAGATGCGTCGCTATTGACCGCGGTGACCGTGAGGACGGTTGCCGTCGGAGTCGTGCTGACGGTGATCTGGTCGCCGGGGACGAGCCACTCGGTGAAGTGAGTGGCGCCGCTGGCGGTGGTAACGGTATTGCCAGAGGTCGTTACCGTATAGCCACTGAGCGATTGCGCGCTGTTAGTGGAGAACTGATACCCAGCCAAGCTCTCGTTCCACGGGTAGAAGTAGAGATAGGGAGTGCCTCCGCTAGGATTGAAGAAGGCGAGGCTGACGATCCTGTCGCAGTTTCCGGCGATCGGGTCCTCCATATAGGGGCACAGGTTCTGCGCCGCGCCGAAGGGGAACCAATTGTAAGAGTCGCCTGAGCCAAACGCGTAGCCCCAGGACTGGTTCTGCCGGAGCAGATAACCATAGCCGGCTTTGTCCGTAGTCACCAGCCAGCTCTCGCCCTCGCTGTCGGTGAACAAAGTTACGCCCGAAACCCCGAAATCCCAGTCGTTTTCGTTGAGGATCTCGGCCGTGGAAACGCAGGCGCCGCCGGTTTCGTTGGGGCAGACGCTTCCAGCCGTCGGCGGCGACATCCCTACGCCGCCGTATGGGGTGAATGACCTGGACGGGGAGGTCTCCATGCTAGTTGAGGACAGCGCGAAATGCAGAACGCTTTCGCTCCAGTCCCCGTTGTTCTGCTGGAAACCGCCGTTTCCACTGGCGAAGAACGCGTGGGATACGCTAGATGGGTCGTTTTGGGCGGCCGGCGCGCGGCCCGACATCCATATGCCCCCGCCATGGCCGCACCAGTTTGGCGAGTTCTGAAAATACGTTCCGGAGCCGTTCTGAGGTACGCAATTGGTGGGGCAGCACTGCGTTCCAAGCGTGCAGCCCGTGCCGGTGCAGCAGCCCGCCTGCGAACTGCACGGCGTGCAACTCGTGCAGCAGGGCGGGCTCCCGCTGGTGTTGTAGCCGTTGTTCGTGGTTGCGAACGCAAATTGCTGGGAGAGAGAGGTGTTGTAACCGAAGACCCAACCGTGGTAGGCGGTTGTCGTCTCCGCAATCCCGACGCCGAAGGCGATGTAGATTAGCGGGCTCACGCCAGAGATTGCTGGCACGGGCGCCTCTAGCAGGCCGGCGCGCTGGTGCTGGCGCTGAGGTTCAAAGGGGATTTCTCCGTCTGTGAGGTCGTCCGCATTATTCGAGCCGCTCACTGAGCCAGTGATCTCAACCGGCGAGGAGGATATGTCGGCGCCGGTCTGCAGCGAGAGGCCATGGAGGTACCAGTGCTGGTTCTGAAACTGGTCCTGGCACATACTGGTTAGGAACATAGTGGGTGTAGACAGCGTGTAGTCGATCACCGGCGTGGCGACGATCCCCACGAACGGCAAGGCCGTGCCCCCCGGTCCCGGGCCGCTTTCGGCCTTGCAGTCGTCGTACCATAGGGCGTTCGTGCCTGCGGTGCCGGTCTTTCCTCGCCTGCTCCACACGGTGCTCCCGTTGGATGTGTTGAACGCGAAAACCGTGCCGTTGAGCGTGGCCGCGAGCAGCATGTTACAGGTGGGCGTGCAGTTGCTCAGGCTGGTCTGTATCCCCGCTACGTAAAGCGGCTGAGCGTATATTGGATTGGACGGCGCGGTGCTAGGCAGGTCGTTGGTGTCCACGGCCAGCGGCGAGAAAGACGCAACGGATAGGCCGCTCACGTTGGAGGGCGTGAGCGTGGTTTCGTTATAATTCCAGGCGTCCCTTGCATTATCGTATTGGGAGGTCAGCACGCACGGATTGCCGGCAGTAGGCGAAGCGCAGGATGTTGTCTGCGCACTGAGACGCGACTCGGCAGTCGCGAACCACAATACCACAGCGGCTCCCATAAAGAGAAATGCATTTGCAGCGCGGTGTCGAGAAGACTTAGCGAGTAACATGGTGCTTTCCTTCTGCGAATCCTATTACCTGGCTAAGATTATATACCCGTTGCACGTTAGTGTTGTTACTATTTTAGGATAAACGTACTCTATAGTCTGATTCGATGGCCGGCCCTCGCTGGCAGCGGGAATCCCTCACCTGCAGGAGCGGCTAATATTAGACGATTCCGGAGGCGCGGATGAAAGCCGAAGAGTATCGAGAACGAGCGGTCGACAAGGCCGACAACGTTTCGCCCGGCGCCGCGCTGGCGTGCGACGCGATTCGTGCCCAGCTGAGGGGCCAAAAGGCGTCAGTCCGCAATTCCCTGTTCGAAGAAGGCGTGCGCGAGGCGCTCACCAAGGAAGGCAAGATCAATGTTCATCAGGACGTGATCGACCGGCTGGTCGCCAGTTACCATGGGTAAAGCAGGGCTGAGCCGGGCTACGCAGGGCTAACCATCGCCAAGCACGGCTAACTGCGGCTAAATGTCATGATCCATTCCCTGCTGGGTTTCTTACAGTCGCTCACCGACCCGGAGCGGCTGATTCAGCTCCTTACCACCCTGCTGACGGGTTGGTTTGGCTACGCCGTGCTCTTCGGGCTGGTGTTCGCCGAAACCGGCATGCTGGTGGGCTTCTTCCTGCCCGGCGACTCGCTGCTATTCACGGTGGGCGTGGTTTGCGGCGCGGGACAGCTGAATATTGCGCTGGTCATTCTGCTGTTCATCTGTGCCGCCCTGCTGGGCGATACGGCCGGCTACCTGCTCGGCCGCGGCACCGGGCCGCATATGTTTAACCGTCCCGATTCGCGCATTTTTCGCCGCGAGTATCTGCTTCGCACGCACGAGTTTTACGAGAAGCACGGCGGCCGGACCATGATCTACGCGCACTTCATCCCCATCATCCGCACCTTCGCGGCGTTTGTAGCCGGTGTAGGCCGCATGAACCTGGTGCGATTTCTCTGTTTCGATGTGTTCGGCGTGACCGGATGGGTGGTCTTCATGACGCTGGCGGGCTACGAGTTCGGCAGCGTCGGATTCGTGCGGCACAATTTCGAGAAGGTGGTTCTAGGGATTATCGCCCTGTCGCTGCTGCCCGCCGGTATAGAAGTGCTGAAGGCCCGGCGCCGCGCCGCGGCACGAAGTGTGGAGGGCGGGCTTTAGCCGGCGCGGCGCTTCAGCGCCGCTGTAGCTGACCACTTGCGGCTATTCGACCGCCGCGACGATCAGCGTGGCGTCGTCCTGGAAGTTTCCGCCGCTGAATTCGGCGACGGCCGCCATGACCAGCTTCTGCATCGCCTCCGCATCAAGGCCACGATTGGCGCGCAGCACTTCCATGAGCCGTTCCTCGCCAAACTCGTCGTTATCCGCGTTGGCGATCTCGGTGATGCCGTCGGTGAACAACACCAGCCGGTCGCCCGGCTCCAGGTCCACATGCTGTTCGTGATATGTCCAATCGGGAAAGACGCCCAGAACCACGCCCCCATGATTCACGCGCACGCACTCGCCGTTCGCCCGCACCAGGATCGGCTCGCAGTGTCCGGCATTGGTGTAGCTGAAGCGGCGGCGCGCGCCATCCAGCACGCCGTAGAAAAACGTGATGAACTTGCCGCTGACCACGTTCGACGCCACGATCCGGTTAATGCGGCCGCACAGTGCCCCGGTGGAAAGCATGTCGCCGGCCAGGGCATGTACCGCCGCCTGCACGTTGGACATCAGCATCCCCGCGGCTACGCCCTTGCCGATCACATCGGCCACGCAGAGCGCCAGGTGATTTTCATCCAGGCGCAGCAGATCCAGATAATCGC
Organism: Bryobacterales bacterium; assembly: GCA_963818855.1. GTDB lineage: Bacteria > Acidobacteriota > Terriglobia > Bryobacterales > Bryobacteraceae > Bog-159. The sequence goes on from CAWFUH010000008.1 coordinate 90,993, forward strand.
CGCTGACCGCGCCGGCTGGACGCCATGCTGCCGAGATTCCGTAGCCGGGAAACTGCGGGATGGATTGCGGCAGCAGGCCGCGCTGCGTTGCACTGGCCGCTTCGATTTCGTGCGATTCACGCACCGCGCCGTTGCGCCGTTCATTGCCGGCCTCCACTTGCGCGCGCAAAGTGGAAAGCAGCCTGGAATTATCCCAAGGTTTCTCGACGAAGTCGGCCGCGCCGCGCTGCATGGCTTCGACCGCCAGGCGCACACTACCCCACGCCGTCATCACGATGATCGGCAGGTTACGGTCGAGTTTGCGTACATTCGCCAACAGGTCCAAACCCTCTTGTCCCGAGGTCGTATCCAGGGCGTAGTTCAAGTCCATCAGCAACACGTCATACTCGCGGGTGTGCAGGCGATCCAAAACCGCTTTAGGGGAATTGACGGCTTCAATCTGATAGCCTTCGCGCTTCAGAAGCAGGTGCAGCGCTTCCAGCACATCGGGCTGGTCGTCGGCGATCAAGGTGCGCGGAGGGCTGGATGCGTGGCGGAGCATAAGTCTCTCAATAAGCTATGACGGAGTCACTATAGAACAGTTAGCGTACCATTCGTGCGGCTGAAGTAAGTATCGTATGTTCAAGCGCATAGTGACTTTCGCCGGGGCGGGCACGTTCCGCTGGCGCGACAGGTCGTCCCATAATCAGACAGTAGTGCGGGGCAATTGTGAGGCTAAAATACAATCGAAGGATGCCCAGCGTGATCATTATCGGCGGCGGCCTGGCCGGTCTCTCGGCGGCGGCGGCGCTGGGAAGCACCGGGTTTCGCGTCCAGGTGTTCGAAGCACGTCCGTTCCTGGGTGGCCGCGCCACTTCGTTTCCGCTCGCGCCTGCCACGGACGACTCCGAACTGATCGATAATTGCCAGCACGTCCTGCTGCGCTGCTGCGTCAATCTCCTGGATTTCTATACCCGCCTGGGTGTGCGCGACCGCATTCGCTTCTACCGCGAGTTTTACTTCATCGAACCGGGCGGCCGCGTCTCTACACTGCACCGCGGCGTCCTGCCTGCACCGCTGCATTTCACGGGGTCCTTTCTGCGCATGCGCTTCCTGGAACCCGCCGACAAGCTGGCCGTCGCGCGCGGCATGTGGGCATTGCGCCGCGAGTACTCCGCGCGGGACGATCTGGATCGCATCACCATGCTCGACTGGCTGCGCGAGAAGCGCCAGACGCCCCGCGCCATCGAGCGCTTCTGGCGCCAGGTGCTGGTGAGCGCCATCAATGAAGATCTGGACCGCATGGCCGCGCGGCATGGTTTTCAGACCTTCTGGCTGGGCTTTCTGGCGCGAGCCGAGGGATACGAAATGGGTGTGCCGGCCATCCCCTTGGGCGAGCTTTATCGCGCGGATCTGTGGCAGGCCGCCGGCGATATCTCTCTGCGGCTGCGCGCCCCCGTGGAGATAGTGGACCCAGACGGAATTACCGCGGGCGGCCAGCGGCACGCGGCCGATTACTATATCTGCGCGCTGCCCTTCGAGCGCCTGCCTGCGCTGGGTCTCAACGCGCCGGCATTCGAGCATTCGCCGATCGTCGGTATTCACCTGTGGTTCGATCGGCCGGTGACGGACCTGCCCCACGCCACGCTGCTTGACCGCACCGTGCAATGGATGTTCAACAAATCCGAAGGCCGCTATGTGCAGTTGGTGGTCAGCGCCGCGCGTGATTTGGTGGGCCGAACCCGCGCGGATATTGTGGCATTGGCCGTTGCCGAGCTGTGCGAATTCTTTCCGCGCGCCCGCGCGGCCCGCCTCGAAAAGGCGCATGTCATTAAAGAATTGCGCGCGACATTTTCGGCCGCGCCGGGGACCGAAGCGCTCCGGCCGCCGCCCGAGACGGACCGTCCCGATCTGTTTCTGGCCGGTGATTGGACGCGCTCCGGCTGGCCCGCCACCATGGAAGGCGCGGTGCGCAGCGGCTACCTGGCGGCCGAACGGGTGGCGCGCGCGAGCGGCCGGCCCGCCCGGTTCCTGCTCCCGGATATCGCTTGAAGCGGCGTGGGATAATCGAGGAATGCGTTCCCGTTTTGCACTTTTAGCGGCCGTGCTGGTGTGCGCGTGGGCCGCCGCGGCGCGCACGCCTGAGACCCGGATCCGCGTGGCGGTCATCGATGCGGAGGGTAAGCCCGTCGAGCATGCCGACGTGCAGGTCAGTATCCTAAAAGACGGCAAACCCAGGCCACGATGGAAGCTGCGTACGCATGAGGAAGGAACCGTGGACGCGCCGGACGATTCTCCGCAGGGCACCTACCTGATCGAGGTGGTGGCGCCCGGCTTCCAGCCCTTCAGCCAGCAGTACGAGGTGCACGACATACGCCAGAACCTGGAAGTGAAGATGGTCTCGGCGATGGCCAAGCTGAACGTACGTGTGACCTCGTTGAGCGGCAAACCCGTGGAGCACGCCGACGTGGTGGTGAAGTTCATAAAGGGCCGCTCCATTATTTTGCTGGGCAAGGCCATCAGCACCAGTTGGGAGATGCGCACGAATCAGGAGGGTGTGGCGAAGGTGCCTGCCGAGGTGCCACAGGGAACTATCCTCATTCAGGTGATCGCGCAGGGATATCAGACCTTCGGGCACACGTTTGAAGTGAATGAACCCGAGCGGACCATCGACGTGAAATTGAACTCGCCGCAGGAGCAGTACTCGGCGCATTGACGCAAATTTCGCCTGAAGCTGCCGATAAGTGCGGTAAAGAGGCGCATTATGGCGAGTTCGATCAGTCCGGTGAGTTACTTGAATAGCGTCTACCAAAGCCTGCCGTCGTCGTCCAGTGCCAGCGCCGCCAGTACGAACACCGGCGTCAGTGCCACCGCAGAGTTGCAAGCGTTGCAGAAACAGGGCGGCCTGAAAGGCTTTTTCAACAATTCGGTGGCGGCTGCTCTCTTGCAGCCCGCCGATGGCATCAACAGCGGCACGGCGGCCAGTGCACTGGTCAATAACATGTTGCAGCAGGTGTTGGGGGCATATCGGACGCCCGGCAATGAGTCGAGCGGGGGCACCATCGTCGTGGGCTAACGCCGGCGCACTTTTTCTTCGCCAGTACTTCGCGCGCGGCGGCCACCACGGCGGCCGGCAGAAATCCGAATTTCTTCTGCACTTCCTTTAACGGCGCGGACGCACTGAAAGTGTGCATGCCGATCATGCGCCCGCGTGGACCAACGTATCTGTCCCATCCCAAGATAGATGCCTGCTCGACCGAAACCCGAGCCGTCACGGACGGTGGCAACAACGTGTCGCGATACTCAAGTGGCTGCCGCTCGAACAGGTCCCAACTCGGCATGCTCACCACGCGCACCTTCACACCATCGACCGTGAGTTGTTTCACGCCGATTCTGAATCACACCAAGCGTGGAGTTGGTGTTTACGGACACGCGCTTGTGGTATCCTTCTGGCCATGCTTCGACGGCGTGAGTTTACATCTTTATTGGTTACGGCGTTTGGCGCTTATCCCAGCGCCGCACGCGCCGAGGAATCGCGGAGCGGGTTCCGGCCGGAGGCACTCGATAAAGTGACCACCGATCTCAAGGCGGGCACGTTCCCCAATACGCACGCGGTGCTGGTCGAACAGGACGGACGCCTCGTTTACGAGCAGTATTTCGCGGGTCGCGATGAGCGGTGGGGACATCCGTTGGGGGAGCGGACCTTCAACCGGGACAGCTTGCACGACCTGCGCTCGGTTTCCAAGAGCGTGACTTCGGCGCTGGTGGGGATCGCGTTGGGCGCGGATTTTGAAAAGTCGCTGGGAAAACCGATCGGCTTTTTCTTCCCGCAGTTGAAACTGCGGCCGGAACTCGACACTGTAACATTGCGGGATGTGTTGACGATGACAGCGGGTCTGGAATGGAACGAAATGACGGTTCCGTACACAGATCCAAAGAATGACGAACTGCAGATGGCGACGGTGGAGGACCCGGTGAAAATGGTGCTGTCACGCCCGCTCAGCCACAAGCCGGGCACGGCCTGGTACTACAGCGGCGGGCTGGCGCAGGTGCTGGGCGGAGTGGTTCGGCAAATCACCGGCAAGGCACCGGATGCTTACGCGAAAGAGGTGCTGTTCGAGCCGCTTGGCATTACGCAGTTCGAATGGCTGGGCGAGCCGAAATGGAATCCACAGATGCCGGCGGCGGCGTCCGGTCTGCGCATGAGGGCACCGGACTTGGCCCGTTTTGGATCGGTCTACTTGAATCGCGGACGGTGGCAGGGGAGGCAGATTGTGCCTGCCGGCTGGGTAGAGCAGTCGACGCGGCGGCAGGTGCAGGACATTGGCGCGTGGCACGGACGCGAAGGATGGGGGTATGGCTACCAGTGGTGGATCGGGCGCCCCTCCGGCTACGACGTTGCAGCGGCGGTTGGCAATGGTAACCAACGCATCTTCATTGTGGCTAAAGAGCGGCTGGTGATCACTATACTTGCAGGAGAATACAACAAGTTCGAAGGGCACAGCGAGCGACTATTCGCCGCGATTATGGCGGCGCGCAACACTTGATACGCCGCGTAGCTGCCCTGCTCTCGGCGCGGTATCAATGGCTCACCCTAAAGCGGCGCGGAGCAGAATCCGGAACACATTCTCCTACCGATATCACCGCACAACGCCGTCATTAGCGCGCACCAACACTACAAGGAACTCACTTACATCAGACGGCTAGCGCCTCGGTTGGTTTATCGCCGTATTTATGCACGACTAGCACTGAGAGCATTTCGCGTCCGCCCTGGGATTCAGCCGTCGAGATCTCACCTGACAAAGCACTCATCGCGGGATCGTGTGGTTCGATGTAGATACTGTGCACTCTCATGGAAAGGCACTGTAAGTGACCATGGAGCGGACCCCATTCTTGAGACAGCCAGTTAACCCCTGAAAATCATTGAAGGGGGAAAGCTGGAAGATAAAGTCTCGAAAGAAATTCAGCAAAGAGTTCGAGCAGGAGGCGGTGACGCGCCTGAACGGTGGCCAGAAGTGGCAGAGGTAGCCCGCGCCTTGGAGGTGCATCACAGTGAACTGCACCGCTGGCAGCGGGAGTTGCAGGAGCACGGTGCGCGTGCGTTCGCCGGTGTGGGAAAAAGCGCGCCGAAGAGGGCCCGGTGGCTGTGTTGGAACGTAAGGTCGGCCAACAGGCCATGGAGATCGATTTTTTAAAGCGAGCCTTGCAGCCTGTCGAGGAGCGGCGCCTGCTGGTTCGGATGTGCGAGGTGGCGGGTTCAGCCGCGCGGGCTACTACCGTTTTCTGGACCCGGCCAAGCCCGCGGCGGAAGACATGGATCTGCGCGGCGAGTTGCAGAAGACAGCCTTGGGGTGGCCCAGCTATGGAAGCCGGTGGATCAAGCGGGAACTGAAGACCCGCGGTTGGGAGGTCAGTCGCAAGCGGGTGCAACGGCTGATGCGGGAGGACAACCCGCTGTGCGTGGTGAAGCGGAAGTTCGTGGTGACGACCGACTCGGCGCACGGGCGGAAGGTCTATCCCAACCTGGCGGCGTCGCTGATCCTCACCGGAGTAACCCACTCCGCATTCCTACAGCCCGCTTCGCTGCTGTATTCGATTCCTCCGAGACGAGGGCCGCGAAGTCACCTACAGCGTGCTTGGAGCCGATCAGCGTACCTACGCTCTGATCCGCGATGGCGCGATCGATATTGTGCAATCGGCCGTGTCCTCAAATTGGAAGCCGAGGGAACGCGGAGTTCGAACCGCTTCCCGTGCATTTTGCGCAGATCAACCAGCGAGACGGTTTCTTCCTGTTCGGCCGCCAACCGGCGGCCACGTTCGACTGGAAACAGCTTGAGGGCCACACTCTAATGGCCGATCACGGACTTCAGCCGTTGGTCATGTTGAAATACGCGGTGCGACACAACGGAGCCGACTGGACGAAGATCCGGGTTATTAATGCCGGGACGCCCGAAAAGATGGAAGCGGCGTTCAGTGCGGGCACGGCGGACTACGTGCACCTGCAGGCCCCGGCAGTTTGCGGCGAGAAGGTAGTCTCGGTCGGGGGGGCGATGCCGGCAGTAGCGTTCAGTAGCCTCTGCTGTGGCCGCGCATACCAAAAGACTGAGACTTATCGAGCCGTCCTCCAGGTGTACGAACGGGCCAGAACGTGGGTCCGTAGCGCGTCCGCCGGGGAGGTCGCCCGCGGCCGAAGCGTCCTTCTTTCCTCTCGTCGCGCCCGAGACTCTGACCGCCGCCGTTAGAAGCTATCAGGAACTGGGTTGTTAGGAAGGTGACACCGGAATCCCGAGCGACCTCTATGAACAGGCGCTGAACGTGTTTCAATCGGCTGGGGAAATCACGTAGCGCCACCGCTACGAAGAGGTAGTGGGATGATCCTCCGTTAGTCAGGGGCAGAATTTCATTAAAGCGGTCCGCAGCCCGTTTCGCAATTCACACTCTCATTGTCTCCGCTTATCAGCGCGCGGCTCCAACGCATTCCCCAACCTCGCCACGAACAGCTTCAGGTCCACGTGTGCCGCCACCGTCGTTCGGCTCGACATCGTGGAACGCTCTGTGCACGGCTCGCGGCCCGAGTGGCTCTTCTTCCGCGAAATCCATTTCGAGGGTTGGGGGAACAAATCGAATCTGGCTCACTGTGCGGCCGGGAGCGCGGTATTCTCGGCCACATACAGCACGATGGCGATCCGCTCCGAGTCTTCGAGCCGATGATACTCTAGTGCGGCGCCACCCTTTCGTAGCGGGGTGCTCCTGAGTGGAACCTCCGCGCTGCCCACTTTGAGATGCACTCGCTCCAGCTCAACGTGCGTCGCCTCGCCCCCGGCATTTGGTCCGCCGGAGTAACTCACTTGGCCCCCGGCTTTGAAACCGGCTTTGGCCACGAGCACCCCGCCCACCCGAATATCGTCGGCAAGCACAAAATCAATCGGTCCGGCACCTTTCGCCGTTTTGGGACTTAGCTCTTCGACGGAAATCAGGGATACCGGCGTGCCTTCGCGCAAAATCGGTTTGGACAGCCCCATCGCCGCTTTCGGCACGTGGGTGGTTATCTTGCGGGACAAGAACTCTTCGAACAGGTTGCCTGCCGCATTCCCGCCGATACCGAATAGAACATCATGAAAAAGCCGCAGTCCGGTTCGCGAACTGGCTGGATAATACAAGGTCGAGATCTCGCCGGCCGCCAGACTCCCCAGAACATCAGAATAATCGGGCTGCCAGCGCCCATTATCACCCTTGCGAACGAAGGCGGTCGCAATGGCATACAGGGCTCGCGAACGAAAGCTGCCGGTGCCCTTATAAAAGTAGCGGGGATCCTGATGAAAGACCGTCTGCATGATGACGCCGCCAATGATGACGCCGTTGACTGAATCGGCGTACTGCGCCCCGAAACGCTTCCCATAGCCCTCCATGCCCTGACCGAACTCGTGGTAACTGTTCCGCGCCTGCTCGATTCCGGCGGCAGCCGCGCTGAACAGGATAGTGGTCGGATCGAGGATGGTCTTCCAGCCGAGCTGAAATTTCTGCGCGGCATTCAGCGGCGCCGCATTCGGGTCATAGGTAACGAAGTAGTTCGGTAAAACGCCGAACAGACGCTGCTTCTCCTCCGTTTTCAGTTGCTCCACCGCGAGTTCCTTCGGCGATAGGCCGACATCGAACTTGGTGGATGCGGAAGCAACCTGTAATACCGCCGAGGTCACCGCTGGATTCTCGCCCTCACGGACCACAACGCTTGCCGCTGTCAGCGGCGCAAAACCATCGGCAACGATCGTGATCGTGTAGTTTCCTGGCGTTACCGCGGCAAAGTGAAAAGATCCGGTTTCGTTCGTCACCGTCGTACGTTTGTCCGTAGAAGCAGTACTCCCCAGCGTGACCAGCGCGCCCACCACAACCGATCCGCTAACGTCCGTCACTACCCCGTCGATAGTTCCGGGCGCATCTGGCCTGCTTGCATGCGGAGACTCTGCCATTTGGGTCGCCGCCGCCTTAGATGACGACGGCAGATTGGTGGTTTGGCTCAAAGCCGTTTCCAGGAGAAGAAAAACGATGCCGAGCGCCCTCAACATAACACGAGTCCCCTCTCGTCATCTTAGAACACTCGCTCGGCCATCGCGCCAATTTCGCCGACTGAAAAAGAGCGAAGAAGAGCGAAAGATCGCACGTCGAATTCGGCCTTAGAAAGCCGCCACCCGCACCGGCACGAAGCGAGTCTGCCACGAGGTCGAGGCTTCCCGGTCGGACTTCCGGGCGGAGCTGAAGCACCCACTCAACCGTCGGATCGGGATGCGCTATTCAACGAGTTCCTATTCCGTCACTCCGGCAGACCTCGTGGACACCGTCGGGATCCGGCGGAATGCGGGCTGGTGGAGGCTGGGGTCGCAGGCATTCTGGTTACCGCCGAGCTGACCGCGAGACTGTTTGGACTCCGCCACACGGTTCTGCATCTGATAACCCCGGAGAGTACGGGCGGAGGGGAAGATCTCCACCGTTTTCGAGGGGTTGTTTTTGTCGAGCGTGGGTCCGTACAGCCGTAGCGTATCGGGTCGGGACAAAATGCAAAGCGTGTTATCCCCACAGGCGTCTTAGAACCAGCGATATCGAACAGATGACGATGGGCGGCCTTGAAAATCTCGGGATTGCCCCGGCGCCAGCATGGCTCTTCGCTGCAGAACTCAGAGAAGGTACTGTTCTTCCTCTGTTGACCCTTTTGAGAGAATAGTTCCAATCCTGGCCGTTCGGCCTGCAAGCCGCCGGATCTCCGCCAAGGTTCGCATCTTTATCGAGCACCTGGAGACGACTTTCGCGCTCTGTTCCCAGTTCAATCCGCGGTCCAGCTAAAACTATGGCAGGATTCTCGGTCGTCGAGATTAGTACCCGAGGTCGGCTCGTTAGTCGGTTTTTGGCTCTTGCCGGGTCGATCGGATCGGGGCCAGCGGAGCGCCCCAGGTCTATTTGACCGGCCGTGCACCGGTGATGAGGATATCGACCAGCCTCCTCGCACTTTGTTGCCAGTCAGGGCTCGACGACACATTGGCAACGCCGATCAGAGCGCGAAGGAGATCGACGGGGTCAAGGTCTTTACGTATGTCGCCGCTTTTGACGGCGCGTTTCACCAGGGCGCGGATCGCTTCCCACACCTGGGTGTAAGAAGCTTCAAACACCTTCTTGGGATCTCCAATCAGGGTATTCAGCGCCGGCGCGATGATCTTCTTCGCCGCGATGTAGTCCACGAACAACAACATCCAGGCGCGCAAGGCTTCAATCGGAGGCAGCGTCTCGGCAAAGTTCCGCTGCGCAGCGGCCAGCTTTTCGACCTCCGTCCGATAAACCGCCTCAACCAGCGCCCCGCGCGAAGGAAAATGTCGATATAACGTTCCCGGCCCGACGCCCGCCTGTTTGGCAATGTCATCCAGGCTTGCATCTGCGCCGGATCGCGTGAACGCCTCCTTCGCCGCTTCCAGAACACGGTCGCGATTCCGTTCCGCGTCAGCGCGCGGCTTTCGGGTGTGAGATTTGGAACGTTTTGTAGCCATCCGCAAAAAACTTGCAACCGGAGAGTGTCTCCGGTAATCTAGCGATACGGAGACTAACTCCGTTTTAACAAATTCACGACGGCTCGTCAAATGCAGGCCGTCAGAAGGAGAAGACAATGCGTATCTTTGTCACGGGGGCTACTGGCTTCGTTGGCTCCGCAATCGTTCCAGAACTCATCGGCGCCGGTCATCAAGTCCTCGGGCTGGCCCGTTCGGATGCCGCCGCCTCGTCGCTTACTACGGCGGGCGCCGATGTGCGGCGTGGATCGCTCGATGATCTTGAGAGTCTGCGCAATGGGGCGTCCGCCGCGGACGCTGTGATCCACGCTGGCTTCATTCATGATTTCGCGAACTACGCGGCGGCTGCGGAAACAGACAGGCGCGCCATCGAGACGATTGGCGCTGTGCTGGCCGACTCGGAGCGGCCGTTCATCGTCACCTCCGGGACAGCGCTGGCTACGCCCGGCCGGGTCGCAACGGAAACGGATGTAGCCAATTCCAACTTCCCGCGCAAGTCAGAAGAGGCCGCAGCTTCGGCCGCGGCGGGAGGCGCGCGCGTGTCGGTGCTGCGCCTTCCTCCTTCAGTTCACGGCCTCGGCGATCATGGATTCGTCCCGCTGCTCATCCGCATCGCGCGCGAAAAGGGTGTTTCGGCGTACGTAGGGGAAGGCCTCAACCGCTGGCCTGCGGTGCACCGGCTCGATGCCGCTCACCTTTACAGGCTTGTGATTGAGAAGCGCCCCGTGCCGGCGCGCTATCATGCAGTCGCGGATGAGGGTGTGGCGTTCCGCGAGATCGCCGAAGTGATTGGCCGGCGCCTGAATGTCCCGGTCGTCAGTAAATCACCCGCAGAGGCGGCCGATCATTTTGGCTGGTTCGCACATTTCGCGGGTCTCGACTGTCCTGCTTCCAACGCACGGACGCAGGAACAAGTGGGATGGCATCCGATGAAGGCTTCGCTCATCCCCGATATCGACCAGCCAAGCTATTTTGAAACGAACCAGAAAACGTTTTACCAGAGAGGAGGAGCGAGCAAGTGATGACACAGGCCAATCTCGGCGGAATTTTCACGTTCGCGAATACGACGATGACGGTTACTCGCATGGGCTATGGCGCGATGCAACTGGCGGGTCCGGAAGTGTGGGGACCTCCGCGCGATCCCGGCGAGGCTGTCAGGGTTTTGCGACAAGCCGTTGAAGTCGGTGTGAATCACATCGATACGAGCGACTTCTACGGCCCGCATGTGACCAATCAGATCATCAAGCAGGCGCTCCATCCTTATCCGGATGGGCTGGTCATTGTCACGAAAGTGGGTGCCCGTCGGGGAGCCGACAAGTCCTGGATGCACGCCCTTTCGCGCCAGGAACTGATCGATGCAGTGCATGACAACCTTCGAAACCTGGGCCTGGAACAGCTCGACGTGGTCAATTTGCGGGTTGGCGCGGTGGTGGGACCGTCGGAGGGATCGATCGAGGAACCGCTCACCGTTCTCGCCGAACTTAAGCAGCAGGGCCTGATCCGCCACCTCGGTCTAAGCAATGTTACTCCGCGGCAATTCTCGGAGGGACAAAGAATTTCAAAAATCGTCTGCGTGCAGAATTTATATAATGTTGCGCACCGGGAGGATGACGGTTTCATTGACGAACTCTCGGGGCAAAACATAGCCTACGTGCCGTTCTTTCCGCTCGGGGGCTTTACTCCGTTGCAGTCATTGGCGCTCGACGCGGCCGCGGCATCTTTAAAGATGCCGCCAATGCAGATTGCGCTTGCGTGGCTGCTTCACCGCGCGCCCAACATTCTGCTGATTCCCGGCGCGTCTTCGCTTAAACATCTCCGCGAAAATCTCGACGCTGCAACATTGCGGCTACCTCCTGAAACGATCGCCGGCCTCGATTTGATCGCGGCCAGCCGTAGGCAGTAATCAATCCAGAGCGAGGGCGATGCGCATATCTCTTCACAAGAAAGCGATCAGTGCCTCCATTGTCTCCTCAGGCCGCTCTTCCATGAGCCAATGCCCAGTATCTTTCATGTCAACCTCGGTGACCGTGGTCGACACAAGCTTCATCTGCGGGCCTAGAATTGCGGCGCTGGCTTTTTCGCCAGCGATGGACAGAACGGGCATCGCTAACTTCGTTTTGGCCATTTGTGCGAAGTCATTTGCCGTATCCGGCCAGGCGGCAAAGTAGGCCCAGCCGGCACGCATGCGGCCCGGACGCGAATAGGCTGCGACGTACGCGTTACGGTCGGCTGGCTTAAGCGAGCGTCTTTTGTCAGCGGCCAGATCGTTCCAGAAGTAGGCGAAATAGATTTTTTCGCGTCCTTTGACGAGCGCTTCCGGCGTCGGACCGTGAAACCTAAAGTGCCACAGATTGTCGTTGTTATACGCGAGCTCCCATCCGGCAACACCGGGAAGGAAAGCGTCCATAACGACGAGCTTCTCGACTTCTGCGGAGAACTGCGCGGCATAGGCGTATGCAACCATTAGGCCGATGTCGTGGCCGGCAACACGGACCTTCGTAACGCCAATCGATTTCGCGAGCGCATGAATGCGAATGGCCGCTGTTTTCATGTCGCAGCCGTCTTTCGGGATATCGGAGTCGCCGATGCCGGGTAGGTCGGGGGCGATGACAGTGAATTTGTCCTTAAGTTTGTCAATCAGAGGGCGCCACATTCGCGAGGTCTGCGTGTAGCCGTGCAGAAGAATTAGGGCAGGGCCCTGTCCCGCTGTGAGGTAGTGAAGCTTTTTCCCTTCGATTTTCGTAACGCGCGATGCTGCGGGTTTGTCCGCTTTTGGACCAGTCTTCATTTCATTGTTCTCCAGAAAATACCCCGACGCAAAACGGCTCCAGGCCGCCCTGACGAGTGACTTCAACGTGCGGTATCGATGTGGACGCGCAGCGTATCGCCTTCAACTTGGCAACCAGATTGACCGACGGCGATGGCGATACGGCCATGGACGAGGAGGAATCGCGATTCATCGCTGGCAGCACGGCTTTGCCGATTATACCCTAGCGCCCGAGAAATGCGTTCTTGCCGGCCAGACGGCCAGGCTAGTGCGGTAGGCCACGAAAGCGCCTTGCAGTTTAGCCGCGAATAGATTCCTTGTCGATGAACGGTTCGATGGCTGCTCGCCGTTTCACTTTCCGTGGCAACCGGTCGGTGGCAGTCACGAATCGGCCGAACCGTTCTTGAAGAAAAGGGTAGAAGGGTAGATCGGTGCCGTCAAGAGCGTACATCCAACGCGCGGATCGCATGCGGCCGGCGGCTCCGCGCTTCGGCTTATACAAAGACCAGGAAGCGTGCAAAGAGCCTTGCGAAGATTTCCATCGGTCGCCTCCTCAGATGTTTGGCCGGATACCAACATCATCGATCGCGGCGGCCGGTGGAACCAAGCGTCGGCGTCTGTGAGCGCCGGGCTGCCTCTCCTTGGGATTCAAGGGCGCAATCCTCGGCTATAATTAGAACGCCACAAAAGGGAGGCGGTTGGATGTACAATACCAGCTTGATTCCGAAGATAGGATCCCGGGTTGAAAGGATACACTCATGCGAAACGTATTGACCCAAATTACCATCGGTGTCTTGGTTACAGCAGTCGGAGCGTTTGCGGCTGACAACTCGCTTGGGACGTGGAAGCTGAATATGGAGAAGTCCAAGTTCAGCCCATCCACGCCGGTCAAGAGTCTCAGTACCACACGGGAGGCATCTGACGGCGGAATTAAGGTGACCACTACCGGAGAGCAGGCTGGCGGCACGGCGATTAATTCCAGCTACGTCGCAAAGTATGATGGTAGCGAATCACCAGTAACCGGTGCGCCCTATGACACCATCTCCATCAAACAGGTAAATGCAAATACTTTCACTTACAGCGCGAAGAAGAAGGATGGAAAGTACAGCGTCACAGGGCGGAGCGTCGTCTCAAAGGATGGCAAGACAATGACCAACAGCATCAAAGGTATGAACGCTGATGGTAAGGCATACACGGCAACGATGGTTTGGGACAAGCAGTAACCGGAAACGTAGCCACGGGTCGCCGCTTTCGCGCGCACCAAGTCAGCACAATTGAGAACCTGGTGCCAGCAGGAAGCAAAGTAATTTTGGGGCTCCGACGCCTCCGGCGGAGTACTCGCTGAAGCGTCGACGTTGAACCTCGCCGTCGCATATACGATTTGGCGCGCCGCATTTTTTCGTAAAATCAGCGGCAGGCTGACCTGGTTCTCGGCAAATCAGGCAGCTACAGGAGATCCTCGCCCGATCTCCATGCCTTCGCCGGTGGCTAGCCAGCGAGCGCATTCGGGCCCTAGTTCGGCCACGGCTCTGGCCTCGTATTCCGCCGATTCCTCCGCAGTCAGGGTATCTCGCCACCGTCCGCTGGTACCCTTGTTAATGAAGGTTTTCGTTCCGCCCACCCACAGCGCGCCGCGCAAGGGAACGATTTTTTCGCCGTGCTCCCGCATCCATTCGAAAGTGCAGTGCTCGACGATGGTGTCCCACTTAGCCTCTTCGATCGGGATATCCAGAAATCGGGCGATGCGCCGCATCTGTCCCGGCAACTGCCTGCGCAGAACGTCGAAGTGCACCATCAGCATATTCGGGAGATGGCGGATCGCCCACCAACTGCGGATGTTCTCCCAGAACGGCCAATACGGGTATCCTTCCCGTTCGAACCAGGCGCGCCAGTATTCGCGAATGTCAGCCGACGGAGGCTCCAGTGGAGGGCCAACCCGGCCGGGCCTGTTATTCAGCCCGTTGTACATGGCCTCGGTGCCCGACGAATGGTGGTTGTAGAGACTCCACAAGACATCGCGGCCGTCGCGTCCGATGTAAATGTATTTAGCCTTCGGCGAGTACACCAGGGCGTCCACCGGCAGATGCGTCTTCACGAAGCGGCGGTGGGTCTGCGCTTCCAGGGCGGCGAGTTTCACCTCTTTCGGAGGAATCACATAGTCGACCCACGGAGACATCGCCTGTGTGTCCATCTCGGTATCGCCTGCGAAGAGCATCTGTGAAATGATCTGCTGCATCCAGGTTGTGCCGGACTTGCCATAAGTCGAGATGATCATATCGCCATCCCGAAACTTAAACTCGTTCCAAATCGTGGAATCAAGGTGCAGGGTCTGTAGCTCTCGGGTCTTCTTAGGCCAGATCACTTCCGTCGAAGTCATTTCTTTTCCGCCTCTGTCTTGCTCTCTGACAAAAACTCCAAAATCTTCTTCATCAGGCGCTCCCCTTGATCGGTCTGGAAGAGGAGCTGCGCGTGAGCTGAGCCCTCCAGGATCATCAGCTCTTTGGGCTCCGGCGCCTTTTCGAATTGCTCCCTGACGTTGGCCGCGAGCCCATCGCCTTTGCTGGTGAGGTATAGCTTCGGGCCGGTAAGCCGCTCGGGCTCCGCCACCGGTACGGGAGCCAACAGTATGAGGCGATCGATTTCGCCGGGGCGCGCGTGGATCGACGCGGTGGCCGCCGCGCCGCCTCCCATGCTGGCGCCAATCAAACTGACGGTCTTGGCGCCGTTTTCCCGAAGGTATCGTACCGCCGCCAGAATATCTTCGTACTTCTCTCCGCTGCCGGGTGCGGACTTATCTCCGCCGCGCGACTGTCCATAACCGCGAAAATCAATGGCGAGGACGCGGAAGCCGGAAATTGCCAGAACCTCCGCCTGCTTCCCCCAACTGGCTTTGTCGAAGCGAGCGCCGTGGGCCAGCACCACACCACGGTCTCCGCTGCCGTACACATCGGCCCGGATTAAGCCCCCGTCCGCGGTTGGGAACGAAACCTCTCCCGGCGCCGCCGTGAGTCCGGTAATTATGAGAGCCGCAATGGCAAGCCTCCGCATCGCCGCCTGTGCCTCACTTGCGTGGAGGGGTGTAAAGATCCGGCACCCGGAAACTGCGATACGCGACGGCGGCCTCAAACTGCTGCGCGTAGACGATCTTGCCGTCCGCTCCAACCTCGGTCTCGCGGGTTGAAACAACGGGCAGATTGATCATGCCGGATTGAAAACTATATCCGCCGCCGGAGAGCGATTGTGCGGACCCGACGGCCGGCGAATACACCCCCAAGTCGGAGTTCACTACCAGGGTGGCGGTCATGGCTTGCTCATCCAACTCCCAAACCTGGCCGCGGTTGTCGGCTTTCGGAAACTTCTTCTTCCGCCGGTCCCCGTCGTCGAAAACGATCAGCCGATTCGATCCGGGGGGATCGAAGCCTACGTCATGCTGGTAAGAGAACCACGGGTATGGGTCGTCCGACTTTGCCTTGAAGTCCCCATCCAATCCGAGACGCCAAAGCACTTTGCCGGTTCCCTTGCCGTCCTTGTAATCGATCTTCACCACCCAGTCCTGCTCCGGAATCGAGATCAGAAAATCGCCGCTGCCGGGAATGTAATTCAAGGCGTTGCTGTGCAGCCAGCCATTGGCCTCAGCGGCGAGGAAAACCGAGGCACAGCCGTCAGTGCCCGGCCCCAGCTTGCATTTCTCATCGCCCAGGGACTTGCGGGTCACATCCATGTGGTCGAAAGCGTTCCAGACCCAGGCAACCTGAAAATCCGGGTCCAGGTCGATTACCAGGTCTCCCATCACATCCACCGGGTCCTTGGATCCTTGGGCGCCATCGGGAAACATACGCTCCAGACCCGCAATGACCAACGTATGATCGTTCGGCAGCCTGATAGCCTCGTGATGGAATCCCGAAACGCACTGCTCGCCGTCCTTCATGCATTTAGAGCGGATACCGCGGCTCGCCAACTGTTCCGCCACGCGGCTGGCATTCGTTTCGCGGATGGTATTGCCAAGCAAATCCAGTTCCCGGACTGCCTGCCAGCGCTTAATGTCATTCTGTGAATTCGCGGCCTCGGCCAACACCAGAAACCGGCCGCCAGGGAGGACACGCGTCAGGAAGCCCGCCGAGGCCAGGGTCCAAATTACATTTCCCTCCAGATCGGTAGCTTGATTATGAAAAGGCTCCGTTGCCATGCTGGTCACCAGCAATTGGTCGGCGCTACGCGCGCCGCCGGCGCGCGGCGTGGGAATGTTCACCGGCGGGAAACGACCATCTAGAAGGCCGGTATGGAAATTGATCCAGGCGCCCGATTCCATGGCCCCGCCGAGCGTCTCTGGCCGCATTTCATAATCGGTATCGGCCCGCATTCCGGCCACGTAGACGTTGCTGCTGCGGCCGGCGCGGCAAGATTCGGCCGAGGTGTGGCTCGAAAAAGAATCTCCCGCCCTGCGAAACTCCACGCGGAACTGGTTCCCCTCGGGGCAAGGCGGCGCGCTCAGCAGGGCCACCAGCGGATGCGCCGTGGGCGTAACCACCGGCCGGCCGGCCTTAATGCGCGAAACAACCTGGAAGGGCAATTCAGCCGCGGCCGTTTTCATGGTGTCGTTGTCCCGCACGGTGACCCGCACGCGCGCTTCGTGTTCGTAGAGCTCCGGCGACCAGGTGAACATCATATCCTGGCTGAAATCCCGAATCACGTGGAACGCGCCGCCGTCGACGCTTACGCTGTACTGGGCGACATAAGTGGCGTGGGTCGAATTCGCCAGCCGAGGCACCAGAGTAATCATAGTTCCGACCGGCTGCGGCGACGGGAGATTCGAGAGGAGAGTGACCTTCAGGGACTCAGGTTCCGCCGCGAACGCGGCACAACTCAGGGCGAGGGCATAGATCAGTTGACGCACAATCTGTGTATTATGTCACACTTCGCGGAGATTTCAACTGGTTCTGACAGCGTTGCGGGGGATTTGCAGGATGAGCAGGAAGGTGACGCCCAACAGGCAGATATTCACCGAAAAGGCTCTGGAAAGAGCGTGGACAAACACATCGGCGCCGGTCCGGCCGCCTAAGGCGCTGAAGAAGATAGTGCCGATGGCGGCCACTCCTGTAGCGAAGGAACATTGTTGCACGGTAGTTAACACGCCGGAGGCCGACCCAGCGTCATGGCCTTTGATGTTGATGAGGATAGTGCTGATCAGCGTGGGCATCACGAAGCCCTGCCCCGTGCCGTAGATCATAAGGGCTGGCGCGAGTTGGAGGCCCGTCAACGCGGCGCCGCGCGAGCGCGCCATCCACAGCAATGTAACCAGGCCGCATATCATGAGTGCGGCGCCCACATTGATGATCCGGCTGCCGAGCTTCGTCTGCACGCGAACCGACGCCAGGGAACTGCACAGAAAGGCAATCGCAAAAGAACCAAACGTCAGCCCCGCGTCCCGCGCGCTATAGCCGAGGCCGTTCTGCAGGAAGATCGTGGAGATCAAGAAAAAGGACGCCGTGGTGCTAAAGAAACATACTGCGCTCGAAAGGCCGATCACGAAGGCTCGATCGTGGAATAGCGAAAGCTCCACCAACGGCGAGCCGCCACGTCCGGTGACGCGTTGTTCATAGCGCACAAATAGCGCCATCAGCAGCACGGATGCCGCCGCGCATTCATACGTCCACGCGGGCCACCCGGTTTCGCGCCCCTTCACCAGCGGATAGAGCAGCAGAGACAGCGACGCGGTCATCAGTGCGACGCCTCCCAGGTCCAGGCGGCGCGCCTTCGGCGAACGCGATTCCCGGACCGTCCGCCTGGCCGCCAGTATGGCGATCACTCCGATAGGCAGATTAATCAGAAATATGGGCCGCCAGCCCGATCCGAAAACATTGGCACTGACGAGCAATCCGCCCAACACATTTCCGGAGAAGGACGCGGTGCCCACAACCATGCCGAAAAAGCCGAACGCCTTGGCCCGCTCATGTACGGGGAAGGTCACTTGGATCAACGAGAGCACTTGCGGCAACAACATGGCGGCCATGCTTCCCTGCATGGCGCGGCTCGCGATGAGGAAACCCGGACTGGGCGCAATCCCGCAGAGAAGCGAAGCCGACGTAAACCCGGCGATTCCGCAAAGGAACATGCGCTTGCGGCCGTAGATATCGCCCAGCCGGCCGCCGGTGATCAGAAGAACGGAATAGGTAAGCCCGTAGCTGGCGATGACCAGTTGCAGGTCGGCAAACGAGGCGTGCAGGCTCGCACGAATCGAGGGGATCGAGACATTCACGACAAAAAAGTCGAGGGTGACCAGGAACGCGGCCGACAAGACCACGGCCAGAGAACGCCAGCGGCCCGGATCGAGACTGCCCGTGGAAACCGTGGGCGCGATGGAAGTCGCCAATTTAGGAAGTCTCCTGCAGATCGCCACCCGGATGGTAAATAGGATATTCTACACCTTGCGACTCATCACTCGCCGATCGGCGCTCCGCCGGGGATCTCTCGCCTTGTGGGCGCTCGCCGCCCTCCCGCGTCTCGTGTTTCCTTCCGAATCGGCCAGTGTTATCATTCTCGGTTCCGGAACGCCGATCCCGGACGCGCTGAGTTCCGGCCCGGCAGTTGCCATTGTGGCCGGCGGGCAAGCTTACCTTTTTGATGCGGGGGCGGGAGTCGTTCGCCGCGCCGACGAAGCCGCCGCGCGGTATCGCATTCCGGGTCTGGTCGCGCCGAATTTGACCAGACTTTTTCTGACGCACTTGCATTCCGACCACACGCTGGGCTTCGCCGACGTAATCCTGACTCCGTGGGTGACCGGCCGCCGGGAGGCTTTGGAGGTTTTCGGCCCGCAAGGCACAGCAGCCATGGCGGAGCATCTCAAGCTGGCCTATAGCGATGATATCGACATACGGACCCACGGGCTGGAGCATTTGGACCCGGCGGGCCTGCGCGTCAATGTGCACGAAATCTCCGCCGGGCCCGTATATCGCGATGGGCACATTTCGGTGCGCGCCATCCCTGTTCAGCACGGCTCGTGGCCCCAGGCTTTCGGCTATGCAATCGAGGCTGAGGGCCGCACGATTGTACTGTCGGGGGACACGGCTCCGTGCGCCGCGATCGAAGAAGCCTGCCGGGGCTGCGACGTCCTGGTGCATGAGGTCTACTCGACCGCGCGCTTCGCCCGGCTGGCACCGGAAGTGCAGAAATATCACTCGAGCTTTCACACGTCCACTGCGGAACTGGCGGCCCTTGCAGCGCGATCAAAGCCTAAACTACTGGTTCTGTACCATCAGATGTATTTCGGATCCAAGGAAGGAGTCGATCTGGAAAAGGAAATCCGGCGGGGTTACTCCGGGAAAGTCGTCAGCGGCCGCGACCTCGATTCGTTTTAAGTTGTGAAAGTCCGGACTTGACCTTGCATATCGCCCTGTCCGATGCACTCGCGACGGTTAGAGTCCAGCCAGGGCGCACTTTCCCGGAAGCCCAACTTGAGTTGGAGGCCCCATTTCGTCCGCGGTCGGCAACTCCCAAATCTTGGTAACGTCCGGGAGACAGCCAAGTGCCATAACGCCCGGTTCCGCGTTGACAGGCCGACTGGTGGGGGGTAATCCGACGGGTGGTAGAATCTGTCTCTCGGGATGCCGAGAATCAGCACTTCTACGGGATCTTGATCCGTATGTTTTTCAATGATCACCCGCCACCACATTTTCACGCCCGATACGGCGAATTCGAAGCCACGGTTGAAATCGGCACCCTCGAGATCCTCGAAGGCCAACTGCCACGCCGGGCTTTGAATCTGGTCCGCGAATGGGCGATGATCCATAGAGAGGCATTATTGGAGGACTGGCGTTTCTGCCGCGAAAACACAGTCCCGACGAGAATTGAGCCGCTCGCATGAACGGAGTCTAATCCATGCACTGGGACGTGATCGAAGTCAAACCGGAGCCCCACTACTGCCTCTTTGTACGATTTAAGGACGGGGTGGCTGGACGCCTGCAGTTGCGGCCGGAAGAATTGACCGGCGCACTTGCCCCGCTACGGGATGAGCAATTCTTCAGTCAGGTGTTCATTGATTACGGTGCGGTTGCGTGGCCCGGCGAGATCGATCTGGCACCGGACGCGATGTATGCTCAGGTCTCCGGTCAGCGCGACGGGCTGGAACACGTTGGTTGAACCCAAGCCGACCTATCGTTCCCGATCCGGCTAACGGTCCAGCGCTTTCTCCGAGTGGCCGACCCATTCGGACGGAGTGGGATCGCCGCCTCGGGGTCGGTTGCGGCCATCTTTAAATACGCGAGCGAGCGTTCCCCTCAGGCGCCCGGGAATCCGAACATCAACCACGACTGATTCGCTACCCAATGGGGGTAAAGCTCCGTCATCTTGTTGAACAGCTCTTCGTCGGACGTCGCGGTTTTCTGCAGCCGATCAAAGTCGAGCAGATAGCGCTTCGTATCCTCGATCGCCGACGGCGAGTCGGGCGCGCCGGGCTTCTTGTGACCGGCAACAACAATCGAGGGCTCGAGCGCCGCCAACCGGTCCAACGCCCCGACCCAGTTCTCCCGGCTCTCTGGGGTGGTGTCGCCGACGTACATGTGGCACTGGTTATACACTACGTCGCCTGCGACGACCAGGCCGATCGATGGAACGTACAGAGACGTCGTATCAGCACTATCGGTGTGGCCCTGCTCGATGATGCGTAATTCCCGGCCCTCGAGAGTGAACGTGTTGTGCTCATAGGGCTCAGGCGCAGCGAATTTAGCGGCCATTTGCCCAGGAAACAACCGGCGGGCTAACCGCTCTACTGCGGGAGTGAAAGACATCTGCATGGCGTTCACCGTCTTGGGTGTTGCGATCGCCCGAGCGCTCGGGAAACGGTCGAGCAGAATGCTCAAACCGTAGAAGTGGTCGAAATGGGCGTGCGTTATATAGATGGTCTCCAGGTTGCGATTGTGCAGCGCAATCCAATCCGCGAGTGCCTCTGCTTCAGCCACAGTCGTCATTGCGTCTACCAGCACCGCATCGTACTCGCCGAAGATTAAGGTCGACGTCATCGGGTCAAAGCCGAGCGGTTCGCCGAAAGGCTTTGGCCGCTCGCCTACCATTACCTTTCCCGGGGCGGTAAATACGTTGACACCGAGCGTGCTCGACGTGATGGCTGCACTCACCCGCGGGGTCTCCTTAGTTTCATCTCGTGCTCCTTTCTATGCCTGAAAGTAGGACGCGTGCCAATTCAGAGGCTTGTGCGGGGCCGAGCGTTAACCGTACTTCAGGTCGGTGCTCTGCCCCACCTCGATAATGTAACCGTCGGGATCGCGGATGTAGCAGCGAATCTCGCCGTACTTGGGTATCGGCTTTGTGATGAACTCCGCTCCGCGACTTGTCCATAATTCATAGCACGCTTGAATATCCGCAACGCGGAAATTCATAAAGCTGTTGATGTGATTCGGGTCGGGGACGCTCAGCGTTACGGTCGGCTTATCCGCGGTCGGGCCGCCTCCAACGTTCAGAATCATCCAGATATTCGCAAGCTGAAGGTACCCAGGCGCGTTGCCATCCCCCAGGCTCAGGATGCGAGCACCGAAGACCTTTTCGTAGTAGCGAGCCGATCGCTCGATGTCGGCGACGGTGAGAAACTGCGCGATGCTGATCCCCTCTCGCGGGGGCATCTCGTAGCTTTTCTGTTCGATTTGTACGCTGCTCGTTGATAACTGCGAATCTTTGCTCATTTCCGATTTTCCTTTCGTGTCCTCTGTTCGCAAAGTAATGTCAAGCGACTAGCAGGATCTTCCCGGCGACACCTTTTTCTGCCGCTGCTTGAGCCTCGGCCGCTTGCCTGAGTGGCAGGGTCTCGCTAATCGGGATCACCAGCTTGCCATCTCGCACGGCTTCGGCCATGAACTCGAGCGTTTTCCTGTCGAATTTCGAGAATACCGGTGCCACCTTCACAGCTGGGTACTTCGCGGCGTTCTGCGGCGCCCTGAGAACCGTGGCAAACACTCCTCCGGGCTTGACCTTGGCGATCAGCTTCTCGGCGGTTCTTCCGTCGACCGTATCCGCCACTGCGTCGAGCGGCGGAAGATTCGCAATCGCTGTGTCGTCGTCGGTTGCGACCGCCTGGTCCGCGCCGGCAGCCCTCGCCTCATCCACCTGCCTCTTCAGGACCCCCGCGATCACAGTCGCCCCGCGTTCCTTGGCGGTGAATACCGCCGAACGCCCGACATTTCCCACAGCGCCTGCGACCAAAACCGTCTGGCCCGCCTTGATTCCCGTAGCCGAAAGGAGCTGGTTGCCCGTTATCGTTACCAGCGGCAGCGCCGCCGCTTGGATCAAATCGAGCCCCTTGGGGACCTTCGCCAGGATCGCCGCACCGACGACACAAAGTTCAGCGTAAGTATTGTCTGCCATAGAGAAGACCTGATCGCCGACGGAAAACCCTTCCACCTCCGGCCCGATCTTCACGACGGTTCCCGCCATATCGACCCCTATGAGGCCCGGGAAATGAATCGGATAATAATCGTCCGTTAACCCCGCACGCCGCTTGTAGTCGAGCGGGTTCACGCTCGCGGCGGCGACTCGCACGAGCACCTCGCCTGCACCTGGCACCGGATCCGGATAGTCCTCGAACTTCAGAACCTCCGGACCGCCATACTTGTGGACGACGACTGCCTTCATTTCATGCCTCCGCGGTTCACGTAAACAACGCGTCTGGTGGCGCTTTTCTTCTCTTCCGCCGGTGGATGCCCAGATCGTGCCACGACCCTTCCGAGAGGTTGACACCATAGTGCCGTGCAGCTTTCTGGATGTTCGCGAACGCCAAATCACGATCTTCATCGGAGACGTCGATGACTTGATCGAACCGGGCGACGGCGTTACGCACGTGCTCTGCGTCGGTCAGCGGTTCTTTGCGCTGTTTGGGAAATGCATAAACGCTAGCTGGCAGGTCACTCTCCGCCGTGAGCCGTCCGTGTTTCTCGTGAGGTTCCCAAGTCGCTTCAGGCATGTCCTAACCGTTCTTCCTCTGACGTTCCACGGGTGCAATTGAATAGCCCTCTCTAAATCGCTCAAATTCCAGTCTCAGAAGGCCGGTCGATACTCGTGTGTCTGCAGTTTGAGTCGATCGGCCGACGCAAACGCCAAGACGGCAGGCCTGGGACTCGACAGGTGCAATGTACTTCCGCATCTCATAGTCTCCCGGACGGTGTCGCCGCTGCACACTCGGATTACGAACGCGTCACGGGCGTGCACAGTCGCCGAGCTGGAAAACGGCGTGCGCCCATGGTTCCAGCCTTGGAAGTCTTCGACCTGAGCGCCGTCTGCCCGCTCCGTCACAAGGGTCTTCTTTGCTGGGGAGCGCGCGTACGGATCTTCGGTCGGATTACACGCTATCCGGACACTGGGAGTGCGACGTAGTCCAGTTTGACGCGTAACGCTTGATGCTTCCTGGTACATCCTGATCTTGCGGAAAGATCCACTATATCAATAGGCTGCACGGATTATGTCGAATTAGGACCCAGAAAGGCGCCAGGGTCCGGCGACCCGCCCGGACGGACTAGTCGCGGGCTCGTTTGAAGTCCCTCCGTGAGGTGTGTTTCTGTGCGTTGTGCCAGGGTCGTGGGGGTTGTCGCAAATGCACCAAGGGAGCGTTCAGTTCGGACCCCTGGAAACTTGGCCGATGATTTCAGCCGTTGCGTTTGATGTCCGTGAGGTTGAGTTCGACACTTGAATGCACAACATCGGGTGGCGTCGGCATTTTTCGTGCGGATTCGTACCGATATCGTGTACAATGCCCTAATGCCCAGGGGCGCCCATTGAGACTGCACCAACGGTGATGCGAATAAGCCAGACCTTCGATGTCGCGGCACTGCTTGATCGCAGTTCCTGGTCGACCTATCAGAAACTGCTGACCGCGCTCGCGGCGCTGGCGGTCATCTTCGATGGCTTCGACATTCAGATCCTCGGCTTTGCCATCCCCTCGCTGATCCGGGAGTGGCACGTACGCCGCGGCGATTTCGGTCCGGTGCTGGCGGTCGGACTGGCGGGGATGGCAGTGGGCGGTCCCCTGGCGGGCTACGTTGGCGATCGTTTCGGCAGGCGGATGGCGCTGATCGGTTGCGTGGTGACTTTCGGCCTGGCCACCATTGCCACCGCGATGGTCCACGGGTTAGCGGGACTTACGATCCTGCGTTTCGTAACCGGTATGGGCACCGGCGGCGCCCTGCCGAACGCCAGCGCCCTGACGGCAGAGTTTGCGCCACTGCGCCGGCGTGCGATGGCGGTGAAGCTCACGCTGGTTTGCTTTCCGCTGGGTGGAATGCTGGGCGGTCTGCTGGCCGCCTGGGTGCTGCCTCGATTCGGGTGGCGCGGGCTGTATTCGATCGGCGGCGTTTTGCCGCTCCTCTTGGGGCTGGTCCTGATGGCGCTTCTGCCGGAATCGCCGCGATTTCTGGCGCGCCGTTCCGCGATGTGGCCGCGGCTTGTCATTCTGCTGGGCAGGATGGGGCACGCCGTACCGGAGGGAGCTTCGTTTGAAGATAGCGCCGAACACGGTGTCACGGAACACGCTTCGGTGCGGAGGTTATTCAGTTCCGGCCTGGCCCGCGATACCACGGGCCTTTGGATCGCCTTTTTCTCCAGCCTCGGATCCGTTTACCTGATCTTCGGTTGGCTGCCGGCGATGCTATCCGCGCAGGGACTAAATATCGCAACGGCCAGCACCGGGCTGGCCGTCTACAATTTCGGCGGCGTAGTGGGTGTGTTGCTGTGGGCTGCGCTGGTGACAGTACTTGGGTCGCGCGGGCCGCTGCTCTCTGGCGCGCTGGCTTGTGCCGGGAGCGCGTTGGCGCTGCTGGTGGTCCCGATTCAGGCGCATGGCGATCACGTCCTGCTGATCGCATGCCTCGGGATCAACGGCCTGCTGGCCAACGCCGTACAGACATCCATGTACGCGCTGGCCGCGCACGTGTACCCAACCAGTGTACGCGCCACCGGAGTGGCGTACGCGGCGACTATCGGCCGAGTAGGAGGCTTGCTAAGTTCGCTGTTCGGCGCGTTGGTCATTCAGTCCGGAGCCAAGACTTACTGGTCTGTCCTGGCAATCGCGATGGTGTGCGCGTTCGCCGGCCTGGCTTGGGTGCGCAGCCATTACCCGGCGATTGGTAGACTGGAAACTGATGTTGTCGCGGCTTAGATGAGCTTACCGTTCGATGACGCCGAGCCAAGATAACATCTGAAACGACGCTGGTTCCGATGTGAGGATTCCTATTAGAATTATGCAAACGCATGATGTCATCGTGATTGGAGGTGGCCCTGCCGGTTCGACGGCCGCTGCCGTGCTGGCCGCCAAAGGCCGGCGCGTGGTGGTCCTCGAGAAGGAGAAGTTTCCGCGCTATCACATCGGCGAGTCTCTGCTGCCCTACGGCTACTACACGCTCGAACGCATCGGCGTGCTGGACCGCATGAAGACGTCGCATTTCGTCCGTAAGCATAGCGTGCAGTTCGTGGGCATGAGCGGGCGGGCTTCCGTGCCTTTCTATTTTTCACAGCAGCTCGCGCATGAAGCCTCCACCACCTGGCAGGTGCTGCGCAGCGAGTTTGATCAACTTTTGCTGGACAACTCGCGGGAGAAAGGCGCGGAGGTGATCGAAGAGATCACGGTTCGCGAACTGATTCAGCACGATGATGCGGTGACCGGGGTCAGGGCGGTGGACAAAGAGGGCGAGACACGCGAATTCAACGCGCCTGTCACCATCGACGCCACGGGCCGCGAGGCCTTCGCGGTGGCCCGCAATGGGTGGAAGGTGCGCGATAAGGTCCTGAATAAGATCGCGCTGTGGACCTACTACAAAGGCGCGCAGCGCGACCCCGGCATCGACGAAGGGGCTACCACGGTTGCCTATCTGCCGGACAAGGGCTGGTTCTGGTACATTCCGCTGGCCAATGACGTCATGAGCGTTGGAATTGTGGCTGAAAAGGAGTATCTGTACCAGGACACGCGCGATCCGGCCACCATCTTTCACCGCGAAGTGGAGAAGAACAACTGGATCAGAAACCATCTGGCCCCCGGCCAGCAGTTCGGACCTTATCGCGTGACCGGAGAATACTCATACCGCTCGCGCCACTGCGCTGCCGATGGGCTGGTGCTGGCGGGCGATGCGTTCGGCTTTCTGGACCCGGTATTCTCGTCAGGCGTAATGCTGGCGCTGCGCAGCGGCGAACTCGCAGGCGATGCCGTAGACGCCGCGATCTCGGCCGGGGACTTTTCCGCATCCCGTTTCGCGGATTATGGCGCTCAGTTTTGCCAGAGCATTGAGGCTATGCGCAAGCTGGTCTACGCCTTCTACAATCAGGAGTTCAGCTTCCGGGAGTTCATCACCGAGTTCCCGAGCCTCAAGGGCGACCTGACGGATTGCCTGATGGGCAATCTTTCCCGCGATTTCAAACCCCTGTTCGATGCCGTAGCCAAATTTGCGGCCGTGCCCGAACCACTCCCACACGGCAAGCCTCTAAACGCGGGAGAGGTCGGCGTGACTTGAAAAGAAGTCAGGGTGGTGAATAACCGATGATTCCGAAGCGTCGCCGCATTAGTCGGACGTTCGTCATGTTCCTCACAACGATGGTTGGAGCCGACGCAGCGAATCCGCAGACGAGTGCTTCATCTGGCATCACCGTCCCGGTCTTTCCTCTCAAAGTGAGCGCCAACAGGCGATATCTGGTAGACCAGAAGAACGTACCATTTCTGATCGCCGGCGATTCTCCCCAGGGACTGATGGGGAGATTGAGCGAGCAAAATGCGGAGATCTATTTTGCTGACCGGGAGGCTCACGGGTTCAATACAGCGGGTTGGATCGATGTAATGTGTGCCGGTCATGACTATCCCGATAATGTCAACGCCGCCACACCCGATGGCATGCGGCCCTTCTTGGGATTTGTTCCGGGCGGAACAGATTACCAGCACTACGACCTCAGCAAACCCAATGAAGCCTACTTCTCTCGCCTCGACCATATCGTGCAGATCGCGGCTCATCACCATCAGGCCGTCTTCTTGAATCCAGTGGAAACGATTGGATGGCTACCGATACTGCACAATAACGGTCCGAAGGCGGCCTATGCTTATGGGCAGTACCTAGGCCGACGTTACAAGCACTTTGCCAGTGTTCTTTGGCTCAATGGCAATGACTTTAATAACTGGCGGAATTCGACTGATGATACGCTGGTTCAAGCGGTGGCGAAGGGTATCTATTCTGTCGATCCCAACCAACTTCAAACAGTTGAACTGAACGTATTTACAAGTTCTTCATTTGACGATCCAACCTGGGTCCCGCTGGCCGCTCTCAATAGCACCTACACGTATTCGCCGACATACATTCAGATGATTCACAGTTACAACCAGAAACCCGCTGCCCCGACCTACCTCGTGGAAGCGCATTACGATCTGGAGGACGTCGGAAAGCCACCTGACTTCGGAAGTCCAGTAGTGTTACGACGCGAGGAGTATTGGACCATGTTAGCCGGCGGAACGGGGCAGTTTTACGGCAATGCTTACACATGGTCGTTCAAAGCCGGCTGGCAAGACCATCTTGATACGCCCGGAGTCGCACAACTCAAACTTTGGAAGGACTTCTTTGCCGCCTTGCCTTGGCAGGATCTAGTCCCGGACCAGGACCATTCGGTTCTCACTGCCGGATACGGGACCTACGGGACCCTTCAGACCCGCGTTAGCCAAAGCGACTATTCCACGGCGGCAAAAGCGCCTGATGGCAGCCTGGCCGTAGTTTACATGCCAACTGCTCGAACCATCACCATCAACATGGGAGTCTTGCGAGGCTCGACGCGAGCGCGCTGGTTCGATCCGACAAGCGGCGCATATCAGGACGTTCCTGGTAATCCCTTCGTAAACAGCGGCAACCATCGATTCACGCCTACAGGAAAGAACCGCGACGGCGAAGGCGACTGGGTGCTGCTGCTTGATGCGCGGTAAGGCGGGTTGGAAGGTTAGGGCGGGCGTCTCGGCCATTAGCAAAAAAGCCCGTCAAGCCGAAGCCGGGCGGACGGATTAGTTTGGGGCAGGTGCTACTTTTTGATCTGATAGCTACGCTCGCCGCCCTCCGGCTTGAATGACTCGACCGCGTACCCGGCCTTGTTCACCGTGCCGGCCACGAACCCTCGGATGGTGTGCAAGCCGAAGCGAGAACCTCCATAATAACGAAGCCGTAGCGTAGCTCGAGTCGCAGTTGCTATTCTCCGGCCGTTCGCCCCCACGGAAATGGTGGGAAAGTCAACCTGCGGCAAGGGTGATGTGGGCAGAATTCGGAATGCTAATATGCTTGCCAGGGCAACAGCCAACGTAAGCAGGGTGGTAGTGACGGAATCGCGGCAGTGAATCTTGTCCAGCGACTTGCAGTAATGGCAGTTCCACATTCTCGACCACGGACAGGGAAGGCAGCAACTGGAACGACTGGAGCGAAGCCGACCTTCTCGCGGCGCAAGTGGGTGAGCGCGGCCGAACCAAGCGACGACGTGATCACGCCGTCCAGTATGACGTCGCCGGAGGTCGGAGAGTCCAGGGCACTCGCAAGGTTGAGCAGCGTGGATTTGCCGCAGCCGCTTCACCCGGGCCAGCGCCACGAACTCGCCGCGCGAGATCCAGCGAAATGTCTACGAGGGCGGGTGTCCCGGAATAGAATTTTGAAACGCGCTGGAAACTGAACAGGTCGCCGGCAGAACCTACTCACTTCCGAAGGCGCTCCGTCAGATCGGTCACTGTCAGGGTCAACTCCCGCCCGGACGGATGGCCGCCGCGGTACGCGATAGCTTTCACCACCCAGGCGTCACCGGGGATCGGCACCGGCCGGCCGGCGTATTTCAGCATGAACGGGTCCGGATTAGTCCCATCAAACGTGTAATAGATATCGCAACCGCTCAATTCCGTACTCATACGCACGGCCAGTTTACTTGCGGTATCGCGCTCGGGCGTTATGGCCACATCGTACATGGTGCGCGCGTAGTTCACTTGCGCGTTGTCCAGCCGCGTGAATTGCGACTCGACACGGCTCACGAAATCGTCCCAGTTACGCGTGTCTTTGGGCGACCAGAAGACCTCGGCCAGCGCGAAAGACCGCGGCCACGTCATGTATTCGGCATGCCGGGCGTTGGGCACGGATTCGGTCCACAGGTTGCCCTGCCCTCCCAGAATGTACTGCGGGTCGACCCCCTCTGGCGTGGGATTAAATCGATAGCACGTGCTGAGCAGCAGGCGGGCGAAAGTGGAGGGTTCGAGCGTTGGATCGCCCTGGTAATAATCCAGGTAAACGGAATCCGTGGGCGTCATGACCACCTGGTGGTTCATCTTTGCCGCGGCGATTCCGCCTTCCATCCCGCGCCAGGACATTACCGCCGCATTCGGCGCGAGGCCACCTTCCAGGATTTCGTCCCACCCGATCAGCTTCTTACCCTTCGATCCCAGGATCTTTTCGGCGCGGCGCACCAGGTAGCTCTGCAGTTCCTCCACGCTGGCCAGATGCTCGTCGGCCATGCGCCGCTGGCACTTCGGGCAAGTCTTCCAAAAGCCCTTGAAACACTCGTCTCCGCCGATGTGCACATACTCGGATGGGAATAAAGCCGCGACTTCGGTGAACACCTTGTCAATCAACTCGAAGGTCTTGTCATTGCCAGGGCAGAAGGCGTTATCTACCTTCGTGTAGAATTGCGTGCCCGGATCCACATAAAACGGACCGCCGGTGCAGGAGAGCTCCGGATACGCAGCCAGCGCCGCCAGGGAATGGCCGGGCATCTCAATTTCGGGGAGGACGGTGACGAACCGCCGCTTGGCGTAGGCCACCACCTCGCGGATATCGTCCTGTGTGTAGAAGCCTCCGTCAGTGGCAGCTTCATCTGCGCGCGGCGGTTCGCTGGTGCCCCATCTGGCCAGCCGCGGGACGCGCCAGGCGCCGATCTTGGTCAGTTGCGGCAGGCTCTTGATCTCGATGCGCCAGCCGTTGTCGTCGGTAAGGTGCCAATGGAATACATTCATCTTGTAGCGGGCCATGTGATCGATATATCCCTCGACGAACTCCTTGGTGAAGAAATGCCGGCATACGTCCAGCATCAGACCGCGCCAGGCGTAGCGCGGGTAATCCACGATGTGGACCGCAGGGGCAGTCCAGGCAGCATCGCGGCGGGTACGGCCCTCGATTTCCGGCGGTAGGAGCTGAAGCAATGTTTGCACGCCGTAGAATAAGCCCGCTGGTGTCGCCGATTCAATCAACACGCCGCGCGGCGTGACAGTCAGGTCGTAACCGTCGGCATGGGCCGGGGCAGAGTTTGTGGCGATTGCCAGAACTATGGCATCGCGGCGGGCGGTGGGGCGTGCCGATTCGGAGATCTTCCATTGCCAACCGGTGGGCGGCGCGAGCGCGTCAGCAAGGTATTGGGCGGTCTGCCGTGCTTCGGGCGCACCGGCGGGAGCGACGATGGCGATGCCGGGATGCAGGCGGAATACACCGGCGCGCATCTCGACCGATACCGGCTGCGGAATCAGCGCCAGCGTGGCGGCCGGCGTGGCAGTGGAACTGAGGAGAAGGAGAGCGTTGAGATAAAGGACGGCGTTCTTCATACGCGCCGCCATTATATCGTGGGGCGCGCTGTTGCAGACGCAGTGAGGCAGACCTCCAGGTCTGTCAGGATGGGCTTGCGCCCCACGAATAGTGATGAGAACCGGCTTGAATCTCAACTGCATCCGCAGTGGAGAATTTGAGACCGTAGGTCTGTCTAATCGGGAGCGTGCATTTGAACCGATGAGTGTGCGCCGGCGCGGGATCGTCGGCAGCACGTGACCGTGCTTAATCTTGCGCCCGTGCGCTTGCGGATCGGGCAACCCAAGATAGATCAGTTGAGTTACGTCGGCGAGCGCCCAGAGATTATCCAAGCGCCGCGCGGCGGCGGTAGCATCCGAAACCTTGATGACTAGAGTGCTTTACTGTGCGGGCGCGGGGACACGGAAGTGCCCGGTGACGCCGTTGATCGTAAGAGTGGCATCCACATAAGACGTACTGGACGTTACGCCGGCGGGATAGGTGAAATTTACCTGATCGATGATCAAGCCGGGCGCCGCGCCGCAATAATCCACCAAAGCGGCCTGGCCGCCGATCGTGAGCTGGCAACTGGCGTTGCCGCCGGCTACCTCGAGCGGCGTCAGGGACCCGCTGTACTGCACGGGCACGCCGTCCTTCTCGCCAGCCCCTTTCGGACCGAGTGCGTTAGCCCAGAGTTGGTACACGCCGCCGGCCTCTGCGCCGCATTCCGACGTTTCGCAGCCGGGGCCGGTCATCCATGCGACTCCGTTCGTGAAGTCCTCGAGAAACATCGACGGGGCCGCGGTCGCGGCGACCGTAACCGTCTCCACCGGGCTGGGAACGCCGGCTCGCGTCACATGCACATTTACGGCCGGTCCCGGAGCAACCTCCCACGGCACCTGAAAATTGATCTGCGTCGGGGAGACATACACCAGCGCGGCCGGCGTTCCTCCCACCGTGACCGTAACATTCCCAACCATCTTGACGAAATTGCCATTTGCATCGATCACATTCGTGTAGACGTTGTCAGCCAGGTTCGTGCCATAGAGCAGCGCGAGCCCGCCCGGCGCCAGAGCGCCCAGATAAGACGCCCCGTTCAGCACGCTTCCGGCTGTGATCACCGGGTTCGCCCCGGTAGTGGCGATAGACTGATAAACACGGACGTAATCCACCAGCATGTCCTGGTTGGGAAAAGGCTGGTTTGGATCGGGCGTTCCCAGAGACGTGCCCGAGCCGCCGATCGCCAGGTTCAGCAGGATGAAGAAAGGGGCGTTGAAGACCCACTGATCTCCCGCCGGTAAATCGGAGGGCGTTACCGTTTGATACGGCACACCGTCCACGAACCATCCGAGTGAGTCCTGCGACCACTGGAGCGCGTAGACATGGTAGTCGTCGTAGACGGTCTCGCCCAGCGGCAAGGTGTAGGCCGCCGCGATACCGCTGTTAGTTGAGTATCCCGGTCCCTGCGCCTCGCCGTTACTGATCGAGGCGTTACTGTCAAACGTCCCGAAGTTGTCCATGATGTCGAGCTCGCCGGATGCGGGCCAGCCGGCAAATACCAGATTTTCGCCCTCCATCCAGAAATGCGGCCATATGCCCAGGCCAAAGGGAACCTTAATGCGCGCTTCGATCAGGCCGTATTGCCAGCTCAAATCCGTGGTCCGTGTCGAAGCTTTCGGATTACCGGTCTGCAAGCGCGCCGAAGTGAAGTCGCCGCTCGAGTCGCGAATCGCCTGAATCACCAGGTTGCCGTTGCCATCCTGAAAGACGTTGTCCGTTGAGTTGGTGTAGGTTTCCAGCTCCCCGTCGCTCCAGCCACCGCCGCCCAAGTCGTAATTCCAATTCTTGGGGTCGGGCAAAGTGCCGGCCGCGCCGTTGAACTCATCGCTCCACACCAGTTGCCAACCAGTGACGCCTGCGGAGACCACCACCTGCTGCCATATGCACGAGTTTGGACCAACAGTTGTCGGATAACCTTCGAACTGACCGAGGACCAGATAAAACGGCCCCGTGCCGATGGCACCAACGCCCGTCGACCCCAATAACGCGCCGGTCGGATCCAGAACGTTTACGGTTGTATTCCCCGTCGCATCGACCGCGATGCCGATGGTATACCAGATATTCACTGAAGGACTCGCATCCAGCGTTTTGCTGGCGGAGTTGGATTCGGCTCCGAGTTCGTAAAAGGGCGTGTTTTGCGGATTGAGATTACCGTAGACCGTCAGGTGGTGGCTCAGGTCGGGGCTGACGATGCGGAACCAGAAGTCATTGCCGTTGGCAACCACGCCCATCACGGTCACCTCGATGGCGAACGGTGGAGCGAAGCTCTGGTTCGACTGCACACCGGTAAATTGAGCATTCCCGGCGACCCCCGACATGGTCATGCCGGAGCCTGAAAAGCTGATCTGCGGGGTTTCCCAGGTCCCTTGGGTTTGCGCAAGAGCCTTCAGGAAACTGGTCCCGGTGCTCCATAGTGTTTGATTTAACGATGAGTCCTGCGTGAAATTGTCTTCGAGCAAGGTCTGTGCATAAAGCACGCGCGCCTGCATAATCAGGCAAAAAACGAATAGGTAGCGCAGCGCGTTTCTTCCCCGCCCGCCCCGCGAACACATCAGATCCATTGACAGGAGTGTGCGGACGTGGAGACTCATTGTAGCCGTGCCTCGGTTATCGCAAATTTAACACTGACGTGGACAGAATGACAGGCTGACGAAGGTTATTCAGGCACGTCCGCGCGTAGGCACGCGGCTCGTCGGTTGGCTGCAAATCGGCTGCGTCTGCGGACTGTACTGGTAGCGATTGCCGGCTGCCGTCGCCCCCCAGTGATTCGCCGGAATGAGCGCGAGGGACTGCATGGCGCTTTCCCGCCGAGATCTTAAGACGGTCGCACCGTCGCGGCGACCGGTTCGAACAGAAAATCCGGCGCAATGTATTCACTTCATAGCCGACGCGCTTCAGGTTCATCGCAACCGTACACATAGCGGGCTGATTATGGCACAGTGGGATTTGTTAATCGCGCGGCGAGAGGATGAATGGGTCTGGGGCTGGGATTCCACGCCTGGTATTGTCTCCGTCTGGGCCGACATCGACGGCCGCGCCGTCGTTTGGCGCCGAATCCCGAATACGCGGAAACTGGTGCGGGAGGAGACCCGCTTCCGGCCCTGGTTGGTGCTCGATCGGCTGGATGACGTACGCCACCTTGGCGACCGACTTGGCTCGGAAGCCTGCCCAGAGGCGCTGATCACATACCGTGAGCTGGCCGGTCCGGGTTCGCTGCGCTACCTCGTCAGCGCCCAGGACGGAAGGGCCTTGATGTCGGCGGTGTTGCAGGGAGCAAGTTGTCGGCTTGGACGGCGCCTATCCCACCTCCGCGATCTGGGGAAAGAGGCCGTGCTCGCGCTTGCGCCAGAGGAGCAGTACCTGGTTGCGACAGGGCGCACCTACTTCCGGGATCTTTCGTTCGACGACTTGTGCAGATTGCAATTCGATCTGGAAACGACTGGTCTTAATCCCGACCGGGACCGGATTTTCATGATTGCAGTCCGGTATCCATCGGGTGCAACGGACACCTTGGAGTCACACTCCGACGGTAACGCCGGCGAAGCCGCGTTGATTCGCGAACTGGTCACGACCGTACAAGTGGCTGATCCGGACATCATTGAAAACCACAACCTTCACGGCTTCGACCTGCCGTTTCTTGCCAGACGAGCCCAAATCCTGGGAGTGCCACTTGCGCTGGGGCGCATCGGACCGCCGGGCCTGCGGGTCCGTGCGGCTCGCCGGGGGCGCACGGAAGATCCGGAGGGCCGGCGCGTACGGTATTTCGCGCCTGGCCGCGAACTGATCGACACTCTGGATGCTGTACTGCGCTACGACTTCGCGACTAGGGAGCTGCCGAATCACGGGCTCAAGGCCGTCGCAAGGCACCTGGGGATCGCCGGGCCGGATCGCGAGCAGATCCCGGGCGACCAGATCTACGCCGTGTATCGGCGCGATCCGGAACGAGTGCGTCGCTACGCAACCGCGGACGTCAACGAAGTTGCCGGCATTGCCCGGATGCTCGGAGGCGCCGCATTCGCATTGGCGCAAATAGCGCCACGGCGATATGAGAGGCTTGCAGATGCGGGAGCAGCCACGGGAGTAATCGACCCGCTTCTCGTACGCGCGTATCTACGCGCCGGAATGGCATTGCCGGCACACAAGGCCGGTGACGGAACGCCTCATAGTGGAGCTGCGCTACATCTGTTTGCCGCGGGAGTAGCGTACCGGGTCGTAAAAGCTGATGTTGCGAGTCTGTATCCGTCCTTGATGCGGGCGTACCGCATCGGCCCATCGCGCGATCATCTTGGGGCGATGCTTGCCTTGGTGGACCGGTTGGTGGAACTGCGGCTGGCCGCAAAGGCAAACGCGCGCCAAGCGCCGCCGGAATCGGCGGAACGCTACGGACACGAGGCGATGTCGGCCGCCATGAAGCTCGTGGTGAATTCGGCTTACGGTTACCTTGCGGCGGGCGGGCTGACGCGGTTCGCGGACGTCCATGCGGCTAATGAGGTCACGCGGCGTGGGCGGGAGACCCTGAAATTGATGTGTCGCGAATTGGCGAATCGCGGGGTGACACTCCTCGAAGCGGACACCGACGGAGTCTACTTTGCCGTGCCTGAAGGATGGACCGAAGCAGACGAGCGTCGCGTGGTGACGGGAGTCGCCGCGATGCTCCCTCCGCGTGTGCAACTGGAATTCGAGGGTCGGTACGCCGCAATGCTGTCCCACGAGCCGAAGAATTACGCTCTGTTGCGGTACGACGGCGCGCTCATCCTCCACGGTGTTGCTTTCCGTTCCAGTCGGGCTGAGCCTTTGGGCGAAGCATTCCTGCGCGAAGCCATCACGCATTTGCTGGTGGGCGATTTGGACGGCGTCCGAGAGGCGTACCTGACCGCTCTGGATCGCCTGCGGCGCGGCGAGTTGCCGACGCGAGATGTATCATCCCGCGTAAGGCTTACGAAAACACCCGCCGAGTACCTTGCGGTCCGGGAAAGCCGGCGAGCGCTACCGTATGAGGCGATGCTGGCCAGTGGGCGTACAGCTTGGAGTGTCGGTGATCGCGTTCGCGTGTATCGAAAAAGGAACGGCGGGTGCGGCTTGTTGGCGGAATCGGACGACGGTGGGATCGGCACGAGCAATGTCGATGATCGGGATTACGACGTCGATCATTATGCCCGCCAGCTCCGTCAGACATTCGCTTCTCGCCTCGCATGCGCGTTTACACCGGCTGATTACGAGACGGTTTTTGCGGACCCCGATCAAATGTCGTTTTTCACGCCGGAAATTGACACGATACGCACGATCCTTGAAAGGAAATCAGAGGCGAAAGCTGACGCCTTCTGACACCCCCGGGAAGGTCACGGTTCCCGAGTTTCCGGGCCGAACTCCGGGACTACATCTTTGGCCTTCTTGTCCTCCCGGAGCCCAACAAAACGGCTGTGACGCAGGTGATCGTCAGGAGTATGAGGCAGCAGGGATAAGCTGACGCGCGTGCCTTTGCGGCCTCGCTTTCTGCCCAGACTTTGCCTCCATGGCGGATCTTGCCTTTCTCCTCCCAAGCTGCGATTACGGGACCGCGGCCCGTACCGGGCACTTTGCCATGATCCCTTCGGACCCTGACCACACGGCGTAGATACCGTTGCCGCGCAGCGCCACAGCCGGGCTCTTTCGAGTAGCCAGGCGCTCTTCCGGCTGCCCATCCAAGCGCGCCAGGAAGAGGTCGCTCCCGTCTCCCGCGCGGTCGCCAGATAATAATCGCGGTTGCCTTCGACCGAGTTCCGGAACAAGATGTGCAACGTGCCATCGGCAGAGAGGTAACGCCGGGGTGGCAGCATTCGCACACCGTTTGGCTGAGAACGCTCTGCCTGGACCAGGTCAGGCCTGGGAAACTCCCGCCGCCAGCGGTGTCAATACGTTGGCGTTCACATCCAACGCCCGCGCCGCTTTCCCGATCGATACTTCCTTGTTCCAGCCGCCGCGCCTTCGAGACAATCCCATAACTCAATTCTCCATTCATTGAAAAATGAGTCTTAACCATTTGTCTCAAAACTGGGGACAAGTCCAGCGATTACTCACATGTCCACTCTCGGATCCACCCTGTTTCAAGGCATAATGCACTAGTGAGCACTCGACACAAGATCAAGGACGATCCAGGAGGCAGCCATGAGCACCAACGAAGTTCGTAATAGCGAGGCGACAGTGGCGAGAGTCGACATGAAGTTCGAGGTGGTCGTCATCCCCGTCTCGGATGTAGACCGTGCGAAGGAGTTCTACGGAAGGCTCGGGTGGCGGCTCGACGCCGACTACGACAACGGTGACGACTTCCGCGTGATCCAGTTCACGCCGCCGGGCTCCGGGTGCTCGGTCATCTTCGGCAAGAACGTTACCGCGGCTGCACCCGGCTCCGCCCAGGGCCTGTATCTGATCGTCTCCGGTATCGAAGCTGCGCGCGACGAACTCGTCGCGCACGGCGTCGACGCGACCGAGGTGTTCCACGACGCCGGCGGCGTGTGCGCCGGCACGGGCCAGCCCTACCTGTTTGGGCGGCTCCGGGTCAGCGGTAGGGATCCCGAGCATCGCAGCTACCGCTCGTTCGTCTCCTTCAGCGATCCCGACGGCAACGGCTGGCTGCTGCAGGAGGTCACGACGCGGTTGCCTGGGCGTGTCGCCGGCGGCACGACGTACGCGTCGGCGGGCGACCTGTCGCAGGCGCTGCGCCGCGCTGCGGCCGCGCACGGACAGCACGAGGCGCGGACGGGGCAAGCCGACCCCAACTGGCCGGACTGGTACGCCGAGTACATGGTGCGCGAGCAGGCCGGCGAAGAGCTGCCGAAATGACGACGAGCGACGGATCGTCGTCGGCGCCGGATTAGTCCGTGGGCTCGATGCCGATCCGATCATTCACCGCCGATTGAATTCGCTGGCTGCAGGCGAGGTATCGGCTTGACGAACGCCTCCCAGCGGGAGCGAAATCACTCCGAAGAGCTGCCAGGGCCGGGTTGCAGGACTCCGTGCCGCGCGCCGCGCTGTTGTCGATCCATGCGCGAGTCGAGGGGACCAGTTCGATCACTTGGGAGCATCCGTGCCTTATCCAGCTTTGGGGCCCGCGTTTCAACGACTACGTCGTGGCGTCGAAGGACCTTGCGATATTCTCGCTCGGGCGCCTGCCGGCGGACGCCGGTAGATGCCGGAGAGCGCACGACACCGCGGACCGGCTCCACGCCTTCCTCAATGGTCGGCGGATGCCCTTCGGCCAGGCAGGTCACGCCATGGGAACGCAGCCAAACAGTCTCCGATACGCCGCTGCGACGGGTAGAGTCCTCCTGCGCTGGGATGGCTCGCACCAGCCTGTCGTCTGGACCGCGCCTCCGCCCGACGTGGATCCGCAGCGCGCGCGTCTCGAACTCGCGCGGCGGTACCTTAGCGTATTTGGTCCGGCTACGGCTGCGTCTTTCGCTCGCTGGGCCGGGATTCGGCCTGCGGCGGCGAGCACCGTTTTCCAGGAACTCATCGGTACGCTTACGCCGGTGCGTACGCCGGGCGGTGACGCATGGATCCTTGCCGAGGATGAGACAGCGTTCCGGGCCGGCTCCGACCTCCTGCGCCGGCACGGCTGCTGCCAAGCGGCGATGCCCTCTATCTAGTATGGGGAACCGATCGAGAGATCCTCGTCCCAGAGGCCAAGCGGCGGTCGGAGCTAAGGACGTCGCGCGTATGGCCCGGGGCGCTACTGGTGGGCGGAGAAATCGTCGGAGTGTGGCGGCGATCGGCGGCCGACGTTTCACTCGACGTCTGGCGCCGCCTTTCCACGGCGGAACGGGAGGCGGTTGAGGCCGAGGCGATCTCACTGCCGCTGCCGGGCCTCAACGGTCCGATTACCGTCCGCTGGAGCAAAGACAAAACGGCGCAGTAGACTGGAGGACGTCAACTCCCGCATCGGCGACTCGTAGAAAGCGCAGCATGGCGGACTCACCTGCATGGTCGATCCTCTGCAAGGGACGCCAGGAGAAGACTACAGGTTCGCGCCGAAAGCCAGCAGACGGCCATCGCAATCCTTCACCACGAACTCGCGCGAGTGCCATGGCATGTTGGCAACTTCCCGGGTGAATTCGACGCCTTTGGCCGCGTACTCGGCATAAAGTGCGTCGGCGTCCTCGACGAACACGTACGCGTCGAGCAGTTCGTCCCGGTACTTGTTTGGATTGGCCGTGGGCGGCGCGGCGCAGCGGAAGTGAATCACCTGCTGGTCGCGGGCCACGATTGCATAGACCGGCGGATCCAGCCACGTCCCCAGACATTCGAAGGCAAGCTTCTCTTTGTAATAAGCGAGCGTGGCGGGAATGTCCACGGTGAAGAACAGAGGCGCAATCTGACGGACCATGTGCCAAGTCTACTGCAGAGACGCGCGCTGTACACGCTCGGAGCCCGGCCGCATTCCGTCGCGTCAGCAAACGCTGGCGCGACTACGCGTTACGATATTCTGGAGCACCATCGGTAAGACACTGATAATGATAAAGTTAGTTGTTCCAGTGACCCGATCGGTGTTCTAGCCGCACGGCTGTCCATTTTGCCTCTTCCCGAACGACTACAGGGTACGCTGGGAAGCCGAGCGCTACACCAGCGTACGAGGAGATTTGAAAATGATTGTATTCGAGAGAAGGAACTGGTGTTTTCTGGCCAACACAAGATTGCTGGCGGGGATGGTATTAGCGATCGTCGCGCCAATCATCGTTCTGGCGGTGGCAAAACAGGCCTGCGCGCAAAGCGCCGCTGTCCCATACCCCAACATGGCTGCGATAGATCAATATCTGATGGCGCAAGACGCAGAAGTCGCGCTGGCAAGGAGTGCGGCGCCTGAGTCCGTCTCGAGGGACGCGGATGTTTTGGTGTTAGACCGGCACGGCTACCGGATCGCAATCAAGGGTCGCAATGGGTTCGTTTGCGCTGTGCAACGTTCCTGGACCGCGGGCCTGGACGATCCGGACTTCTGGAATCCGAAGTTGAGAGCGCCGATCTGCCTCAACGCGCCCGCTGCGAGATCCTATCTGCCGCGGATCGTCAAGAGGACCAAGCTGGTCCTCGCCGGAAAAACCAAAGAGCAACTGCCCGACGAGATGAGAGCCGCGTTCGAAGCGAGAGAGATCCCAGCGATTGAACCAGACGCGATGGGTTTCATGCTGTCAAAGCAGGGTTACTTGGGCGACCCGGTCGGACACTGGCATCCACACATTATGATTTACGTTCCCCTGGAGGAACCGCTAGGGTGGGGAGCCAATCTAGCCGGATCTCCGATTTTCGGGTCCTCAGATCACACCGACCGTGTGTCGGTGTTTTTTATACCGGTCCGTAAATGGTCGGACGGATCGGCGGACTCTAGCGACGGCGGGTCGCATTAGACGAGGAGAGGCTGCAGGCATTGCCAGACAGCGAGGCACAGGCGCTCGATAACGAGAGTCTCGAATACGACGATGCGCAACGGGGGAAAGGTCACTTCCTGGCGGCGCAATAAGGCGATCCGACTGGCCTCGCAAATTCCAGCAATCCGCTTCGGAGCCGTGGAGGTGCGGCCAATCAAGGAGTTGGCGCACAACAGCGTGCGGCGATAGTTGTGGCTGATCCGCCGCAAGATGAAAAGATAGAAGCTGTTTACCGCGTCGAATCGCGTTGTGTATTCGCGACACTGGTCCGGTCCCCGCGCCTGGCTGATTTCGGCGGGAAGATTCAAAGCGGCCGATGCGCTGCGGCGCAGGGTCAGAGGTGTCAAGCCTCGTTAGAAATGTCCCCTTCGTTACCTCGATAGAAGTGTCCCCTTTTTTGGCGGCGACGCAGTCGGTGGCTTTTGTTTTTTCTTCTTTCAAGCCAAGAGAAGGCAGTGGGAAAGTCTGCTTCCCGGCGGGTAGATGGCGGCCGCCGCAGGCCGCGGGCCTGCCCCACGGGGAATCAAGGAGTATAATGATCCTGAGTATTGTCTTCCACGTTCGAGGCAATGTGCGCCACGTGATCCGCGCATTAAGCACAGTGTTGTGCGTTTTCCCGGCGTTGTTTGCAGCCGATCTGACGGTGGTTCTGGATTTCGAGACGGTACACTCGGCGCAGTCAGTCGCCGAGATGAAGATCGAAACCGAGAAACTCCTCACGGCTTCGGGTATGAGTGTCGGCTGGCGTACGGTCGACACCTTCCGGCAAGGCGAGTCCTTCCCCAAAATTGCGGTGGTTAAATTCAAGGGCCAGTGTGAGCTTACTCCGTTCATGCCTGCCGCTCCCCAAAACGGCGCTCCTCTCGGTTTCACTTATCGCGTAGACGGCCGGATGACTCCGTTTGGTGAAGTGGAATGCGATCAGATTCGCGGAACATTGGGAGCAGCCCGCCTGGCAGCAGCCGGCGATCAGCGCGACGTGTTATTCGGGCGCGCGCTGGGACGTGTGCTGGCACACGAACTCTTCCACATTCTGAGCGGCAGCGAAGCGCACGCTAAGCAGGGTGTCATGCAGAAGTACCTGTCCGCAGCAAAGCTGGTTGGGGACCGCATCTAGCGGGCTCCATGGCGGACTCCACCATGCGCACGAGATCGGAGAACTCCGCGCTATGCTTGAAACCGCGGCCGTCCGCAGGCGGCAGTTCGATATCGAGCACCACGCGCGATCCGGCGTGATCCTGGTCGCTACCGTCATACTCGCGCGATAATGCGATCACCCGGCTGCCCAGATATACCGCTTCGGAAATATTGTGCGTGACGAACAATATAGTCGTGCCCGTGGCGCGCCAGAGGTCCAGCAGGAGATCCTGCATGCCGGCCCGCGTGTTGGGATCGAGCGCGCTGAAAGCCTCATCCATCAGTAGAATGCGCGGACGGGCGATGAGGGCCTGCGCGATGGCCACGCGCTGCTGCATGCCGCCGGATAGTTCGTCCGGATACTTCGCGGCGTCCGCCTGGCGCAGACCCATGCCGGCTAATTGCGCGATAGCGTCGCGCCGGAAGCGGCGCCTGGCCCGGAAGAACGCCGGAGTGACGCGGCCTAGCAGCGAGAACTGCTGCACCTCAAGGCCGAAGGTCACATTGTCTAATACCGTTTTGTCCGGGAAGAGCGAGTATTTCTGGGGCACATAACCGCGATGGCGGTCCGGCTCGCGTATCTCTTCGCCATCCATGGTGACCCGCCCGCTGGTGGGCATTTCCTGTCCCAGCGCGAGGCGCAGCATGGTCGTCTTACCCGAGCCAGTCTGGCCGATCAGCGTGACGAATTGGCCCGGTGCGATATCCAGGTGGATATCGTCCAGGATTTTCCGGAACGACTTCCCGGCGGGATAACTTACCGCGACATGTTCGAAACGCAGCATACGTCAGAACTCTTTCCGGCGTGGGCGCGGTTATCCTTCCCGAAACCATGGATGCAGCCAATGGTTCACCAGGCGCATAGCTTGATCGACGAGGAATAACAGCAGCGCCACCCAGAGCACATACGGAATGATCGTGTCCATACCCATGTGACGGCGCAGCAGCGCGATGCGGTAGGCCAAGCCGTCGTCGGAGGCGATCATCTCGCCCGCGAACAGGAACAGGGCCACCGATTTGAGATTGATCCGGATGCTGTTCAGAACCCTCGGGAACACCTGTTTAAGCACCACCAGATAGGCGATATCGAAATTACCGGCTCCCAGCGTAAACCCTTTGACGATCTGTTCTTTGGGTACGCCGCGGCTGAGATTGAACGAGTCCAGAATAATAGTAGGAGTTACACCGATCACCATCAACATGATTTTCGATAACTCATCGATGCCGAATGCAATAAAGAGAATGGGCAAGACGGACAGGGCAATGATCTTGTCGAAGAACAGTATGAACCGCAGAAAGAACGCGCCTATATATGGGAAAACGCCGATGTGCAGTCCCAGCACGGCTGCCGGAAACAACAGCGCCAGGCTGATGAGAAAGCGCCGCGAACTGGCTGCCGTATCGTGCCACAACATACTGTGCCGGATACGCCGCCACAAGCTGGGACTGGCGTCCGCGCCGGCGTCGTCTTCCTCCGCCGGCTTCAGCGCGGCATTCAGAAAACCCTGGGTAAGTTGTGTGATGGTGGGTACAACTTTGTCGTCCGGGTTCTCTATATGGCGCTTGTGCGCAGTGAAGATATACAGACTAATGCCCGAAGCGAATAGAAACCAGGAGAGCACCAGCGTCGAGGTCCTGCCAGGCAGTGTGTTAATTTTCCAGACACTCGGTATCATAACTTCCCCTGCGCGGCCAGTTGTGTATATGCCGGGTCGAAGCGGAACCTCACGCGATCTTTCTTGCCTTGTATGGCGCCATCCGGATAGAGGATAGCTACGTCGTCGGCCGCCCCGGTTCCCTCGCCCAGCAGCCCGTGATTGAAACAAAACTGCCGCACCAGGTCCATCTTCTGTTTCAACTCGGCCGATGCCAGGAACTGGGCCGCGGATTGAGGCGTGAAGAACAGGTGCGTGGTGCTGAGCTGTTCCTTCAATGAGTCGAGCGTATCCTCGGACGCCTCCGCCACGACGCGCAACGCTTTATCGGCAGCCGGTCCCGGCTGAGACATCTGGTTCATGGTTTCATACCATGCGCCGGTCATGGCCTTGGCGAAGTTCTGTCCTTCAGGATGCCGCAGTATGTCTGTGCGGACTACCAGCAGGTCCAGGATCTCACCGGGAATCTGCGCCGAAGTGAATATGGTGGTGATGCCCTTCCCCTTGCGAATCTGCGACACCAGCGGCTTCCACGTGACCACGGCTTCTTCGCTCGGATTATTCAGAAAGGCGGCGGCGATATCCGAATCGGAGGTATTCACTAACTTGACACGCTTCAGGACATCTTTCGACCCGCTGAGAGTCACGCCGCGCTCGAACAGATACTCAGACACGGTCTTCTGCACGAGCATGACCTTTTTCCCGGCGAGCTTGTCGAAAGTCAGGCCATTGCGGACGAGCACGGCGTCGTTACCGTTGGAGTAATCGCCTAAAATAATAGCCGTGGTATCCACTCCCGCCGCGGCCGGCATGTCGAGCGCCTCCATGTTCGTCATGGTGCAGGCGTCGATGCTCTTGGCCACATAGGCGTCGAGAGACGGAGCGTAGTCAAACCTCTGTACCTTAATAGTGACTCCGTACTTATCCGCCCATTTTTTCAGAATCCCCGACTTATTCATGTAGTAATAAGGATTCCAACCCACG
The DNA here is from genome assembly GCA_963818855.1 of Bryobacterales bacterium. Lineage (GTDB taxonomy): Bacteria > Acidobacteriota > Terriglobia > Bryobacterales > Bryobacteraceae > Bog-159. The sequence goes on from CAWFUH010000008.1 coordinate 135,054, forward strand.
TAAATAGACCACCCCACGGTGAAGGCCGGCTTATCGCCCAGAGCCGTGCCTGCCAGGGTCAGCGCCATACCGATCAGCGCAATGGCTCTCATCTTGCTTGTCCCCACATGCTTTCCCGTTGTTTCTCGATGGTCGCTTTTTCGATAGCTTCCAATTCTTGCCAGCCCTTGGCGTCCACCGGCCAGACGGTGAAATCGCGCAGGGCGACGCGGCGGGGCTGATCCATGGTGCGCAGGACCGCGTCGAGTTCCAGGAGTTCGCCGCGGCCCAGTTCGAGCGAATGCTCATCGGGCTGATACATCGAGCCGATCGGATAATCCAGGTAGGGCGTGGCAGTCTCTTCGATATGGCATCCCAGAACATGAGTGACGATCCTGCCGCGGGTGAACTCCACCAGGCGCGCGGTGCTGGCCGCGAAGGCCGGAAAATCGCTGACATACAACCGGCCCGGATATAGGCTGTCACCTGCGAACAGAATGCCGGTCTGGCGGTCGTAATAAGCCAGGCTGAGCTTGTCGTGTCCGGGGATGGGAAGCACGTCGATCACCCGTTCGCCCAGATCGATTTGCCCCGCGCCCTCTGGCCAGCGGTCGATTGTGAAAAATTTCTGTGTTCCTTCGATGGTCAGGGGAACGAGGGTGGTGTCAGGCCGGTCGCGGAACTGGCTGTCACCGGCCACATGGTCGGCATGCGAGTGCGAGTGAGCCACGATCAGCGGAATGGATTTACGGCGCTCGCGCGCCAGCCAGTTCGAAATCACGCCGTCCACTTCGTGCGCGACATCGGTTTGGCCGGCACCCGTATCCAGCAGCATCGCTTTGGCGGTGCCGAAGATCAGATAGAGGAACGGCTTCTCGTAATTGGTGCAGCCGGACTCGCGCAGGATATAGAGATCGCGATTGTACTCGTGGACTTGCCAGTTGGGAACTTCCATGCAGTTAGGCCCGCCGGTGAGCCAGCGCCGCGGCAAAGTTCCAGGTCGCACGCGGCCGCCGTCCGGTTGCGGCGCTTGTGCGAGTGCCGAGCCGGCCATCAACAATCCGAGCCAGCGTTGCAAGTACGAATTTCCCCCAGTGCTAGTGTCTTGCGGACGGGGCAGAGAATTCGACGTGGAAGAGCAAACGACGGCGCACGCGGCCGTAGAAGTTCTTTGGAGTATAGCACAGAGGGTGAACCGCCCCGCCGGCTAATGCCCGCCCTCCAACGAATTGAAAACCTGAAAGTATGCGAGAATGCCTGGAAATGATGTCCGGCGGCGGAGCATCTCCGATAAGGCGCTGTCTGCTAATATGATTGCAAGTGTTTCCGGAACCTACTAGCTTGTCCGAATCACACATACCGGCATCTGAGCAAGCGCGGGCCGACGCGTGGCGGCGGGTGCAACTGGCGCGGCATCCCAAGCGCCCGCATGCGCTCGACTATATCGAGCGCATATTCACCGACTTTCGCGAGTTCCACGGCGACCGGCTGTTCGGGGATGATCCGGCCATCGTTTGCGGCGCTGCTTTTCTGGGCGGCCACCCGGTAATGGTCGTAGGCGAACAGAAGGGCCGCGATACCAAGCAGAAGCTCTATCGGAATTTCGGAATGCCCAAACCGGAAGGGTATCGCAAGGCCTTGCGCGTGATGCAACTGGCTTCCAAGTTCGGCCGGCCAGTGGTGACCCTGCTGGATACGCCTGGAGCTTATCCTGGAATCGACGCCGAAGAGCGCGGCCAGGCGGAGGCCATCGCCCGCAATCTGCGCGAAATGGCCCGCCTGGCGGTCCCCGTAATCACCATCTGTATCGGCGAAGGCGGCAGCGGCGGCGCCCTTGCGCTAGGGGTCGGCAACCAGGTGATGATGCTCGAAAACGCCATCTACAGCGTGATTTCGCCGGAAAGCTGTGCGGCCATCATCTGGCGCGATTCCACCAAGGCCGAACTCGCCGCAGCAGCCTTGAGGCTCACCGCCGAGGAACTACTGAAGCTGGGCCTGATCGACGGAGTGGTCAGCGAACCGCCCGGCGGAGCGCACGAGGACGCCGCTGCGGCGGCGGGCCTGCTGAGCTGCAGCCTGATCCAGGCGCTCGACAGTCTCACGAAGCTGTCGTCCGATCAACTCGTGGAACAGCGGTACACCAAGTTCCGCCACATGGGCAATTTTTTCGTGTGAAAAAAAGCGTTTGGATCGGCATTCTGTTCGTGGCGATCGTGGTCGGCTTCGTGATCTATTCGACCATGAACACCGGGCGCATCCGCTGCGAAGTCTGCATCACGTTCCAGGGCCGGCAGGCCTGCCGCACGGTCTCGGCTCCTTCTCGGGAACTTGCGCTGCGAACCGCTACCGAGAACGCGTGTGCGCAGATCGCTTCCGGGGTCACCGACTCCAATCAATGCAATAATACGCAGCCGGATAGCGTCCGCTGGCCTTAAGGTCTGAACGGATGCCTCGGCGGGTCTGGAGACCCGCCGCAGACCTGGAGGTCTGCCCCACACATTGCTATCTGGCTGAAACTAAAGGCTGTATGACTCCATCCGGGTAACCTGCGCGGCCGCCTTGTCCGGCAAGCCAGATTCGGTCTACCGGATGATAAGATATGTATTGAACTCTCCCATTAAGAATAGCGTCTAATTATCGTCGGGAAAGTAGGAGTCCGCATTCGTGAAGAGCAAATGGAAGATTGTCATCGTTGTCGTGGTGGTGCTGGCGCTCTGCATCGGCGTCTATGCGAGCACGGTCCTCAGTAAGCGCGGCGTTGTCGCCGTCCAGACCGGAAAGGTCGTACGACAGGACCTCACCAGCCTGGTGACTGCATCCGGCGAGGTCAAACCCAAGAACTATATCAATATTGGCGCGAACGCCGTCGGCATCCTCACCAAGATCCTGGTCAAAGAGGGCGACCACGTCAAAAAGGGACAACTGGTGGCGCGCATTGAAAATATCCAGCCGGAGGCGCAGGTCGCGTCCCAACGAGCCCAGGTGAGCTCGGCCGAAGCGGATTCGAACGCGGCCGAAGCCGGGCTCAAGACGTCCGATGAAGCCTTGCGGACCCAACAGGCTTTGATCGACCATTCCCAGGCCGATCTGGAACACGCCAAGCTGGATTACGACCGTGCCAAGGAACTGTTCAAGGACCAGCTTCTGGCCAAACAGGATTTCGACGCCAAGAAGGCGACGTACGATGCGGCCGCGGCCTCGCTGAACGAACAGCAGACGCGTATGGCGCAGGCCCTGTCGTCGCGCGAGCAGACAGCGGCGCAACTGGCTGCCGCGCAGCGGCGTGTGGCGCAGGCTAACGCCGTGCTAGCGCAGTACGACGACATGCTGCATAAATACGATTCCTATGCCCCGCTCGACGGCGTGGTGACAAATCTGCCCGTGCGCGAAGGCGAGAGTGTGGTTCCCGGCGTGACTAATCTGGCGGGCAGCAACATCATGACCATCGCCGATATGTCTCTGATCACGGCGGAGGTCAAGGTGGACGAAACCGATATCGTGAGCGTGGCGCTCAATCAGAAGGCCGACATCACCATCGACGCGATTCCCAACAAGACCTTTAAAGGGCACGTAATCGAGATCGGGGACACCGCCATCCTCCGCTCCACCGGCCAAGCCGCTTCGCAGAGCGCTACTTCCAGCCAGGAGGCCAAGGACTTCAAGGTTGTGGTAGCCATGGACGATCCACCGGACGAGATCCGTCCGGGCCTGTCTTGTACGGCCAAAATCATCACAGCAACTCGTAAGAGTGCGCTGACTATTCCCATACAGGCGCTCACCATTCGCCAAAAAGGCGACCTGGAAGTGAAGCCCAAAACGGGCGCTGGTGCGGTGACCGCCGTCAAGTTGAGTCCTGCCGAGGAGAAGGCCCGTAAAGAAGAAGTCCAGGGCGTCTTCGTGATCGCCAACGGCAAGGCTGAGTTCCGCAAAGTCGACACCGGCATAACGGGCGCCACCGATATCGAAGTTCTCACCGGCCTGAAAGACGGCGACGAGATTGTTACCGGCAGTTACCAGGTGATTCGCACGCTGCGTAACGAAGCACAAGTGAAGGTGGACAACAAATCGCCCGTCCCGCAGAAAGCCTAGGCCGCGGATTCCACCAGATAGCGAGCCTTAGCCATGCCACAAGCACTCGAAGAAAAAGAACTGATCGAACGCGGCGAGCAACTGAAGCGCGATGGCATCGTGATCCGCACCTACGATCTCTGGAAGACGTATATCATGGGCGACCAGGAGATTCACGCGGTATCGGGCGTGGATATCACCATTAAGCGCGGCGAGTACGTGGCCATCATGGGCCCGTCCGGCTCTGGTAAATCCACGCTGATGAACCTCATCGGATGTCTCGACACACCGAGCAAGGGACAGTATTACATCAATGGCAGGCTGGTCAGCGAGATGACGGATGACGAACTCGCGCGCATCCGCAATAAAGAGATCGGTTTTGTTTTCCAGACATTCAACCTGCTGCCGCGCGCCACTTCGCTGCACAACGTGGAGTTGCCGCTGATCTATAGCGGCACGCCCTCGGACCAGCGTACCGAGCGCGCCAAAGCCGCCTTGCGCAACGTGGATTTGGAAAGCCGCATGATGCACAAGCCCAACGAGCTCTCCGGCGGACAGCGGCAGCGTGTGGCGGTCGCCCGTGCCCTGGTGAACGATCCCTCCATTCTGCTCGCCGACGAACCGACGGGCAACCTGGATTCCGTCACCGGCAACGATATCATGGCGCTGTTTGAACGCCTGCACCAGCAGGGAAACACGATCGTGCTGGTCACCCACGAAAACGACATCGCCCTGCACGCGCACCGCGTGATCCACATCCGCGACGGCAAGGTGGAGAAGGACGAGCAGGTCCGGCCTTAATTGGTTCCGAGGGGCGCCGGCGGTTCCGTGGCCCCTCGGATTTCAGTTACTGCAGCGTCACCAGCACCTGGATAACCCCGGTCCCTTTGGGCAGCGGCTCGAGCGCTTTGCCTACCACCGCGCCCAACATCCGGCGCCGCTTGGTTCCCTTCATGGCATAGCCGGCAAGCGACGAAGTCACCAGCAGATCCCCCCGCGCGATCGCTCCGTTTTCGGCGGTGACTTTGCAGGGCACGATCCCAACCACGGCGAGCGGCACTTCGTTTTCGCGGGTGGCGGAATCGTCTATGTTGTGCGGCGTGGCCAGCACTCCCGGCTTGGTGGAATAGATTCCGGCCACCAGCGGCGCGTAGGCGTGCTGCGACTTTGTCAGGTGGCGGTCGGCTTTCTGATCGATCACCAGGACATCACCCGGTTCATATAGAGAACGCGGGCCGCGCACCGCGAACGACTCGGCAAAATCCGCGCCGCTGGATTGAAATCCGCCATTGGCGTAGACCACCCCATTCGTATCCACGCGGAACTCATGCACGCGGTTGGTCATTCCTAAGTAGATGTTGCCGCCCGTGGAGTCCGACACTACTCCGCCATTGATTCCGCCGCCTGGGGTAGCCTCCACATCCAGTGCATAATCGTTGTAGGGTGCCGTCGTGCCGATCCCCACCGACACCGCATTCGGCCCATTGCCGCCGAGTATGAGGGCATTGGATTCGCCCACGGCTGCGTTCGCGCCGATGGATGTGGCATTAGAGATCGGCGACTGGCTGGTAGGGCCCGAATCATAGCCGATGTATGTGTTGTAGTTCCCCGAAAGTTGATAGTTGATGGGTGATGATTGACCGGCCACATAACCCACCGCTGTGTTATAGCTCCCGGTAGTGTTAGCCCCGATGGCCCCTTGGCCGACGGCGGTATTGCCGGTGCCGTTGGTGTTGCCGAACAGCGCGCCCGAGCCGAAGGCGTTGTTGTAGCTGCCCGTCTGATTCATGAAAAGCGCTTTGAAGCCGCTGGCGGTATTAAAGCTGCCCTCGGTGGTGGCGTTGAGGGCCAGTTCGCCATCGGCAGTATTGCAGCAGCCAGTTTCGTTTCTACTCAGAGCGGACACGCCATTGCCGGTATTGCCCGTGCCGCTCATTGCGGCGTTCCCCGAGAAGCCCATGAATGCGTTCGCATTCGCTAAGGAACCGTAGGCGAACAGGCTGGTGCCGATCTGATAGCTGCTGCCGGTCACGGCTCCGGTTGCACTCAGGTTGCCGTTAACCGTCTGATTGCCCGTGAAAGTGTTGGCGGCAATCAGCAGAGGCACCTTGGTCGGGTCCACCGCGAGTGTTCCACTGCCGGTGATCGGTCCGCCGGTGAGGCCAAGCCCGCTTCCCACACTGGTCACCGTGCCGCCGCCGCTGCCCCCGCCTCCGGGGAATGGCTGGCCCGGCGCAAACGTAATCTGCCCGTTGCTCGAAATACTGAGTCCCGTTTCCACCGGCGTGCCGGTGCCCGAAGCGAACAACAAATTGAGCGTGCCGGTTGCCCCGCTGGTGTTGTTGCCGAGCGACTCCGCCTGGAGAGTGAAAGTCTGGGCCTGTGCGGTGGCCGTGCTGCTGTTGAAGGCGGAAGCCGTCATGTTGAACGGCTCGGAATCCGTCCCTCGGGAAGCCGTTGCCGCAGCCGTGGCGGGCAGGTTCAGCTTGCCCCGCACGGTGGTTGGCCCTTTGATATCCAACGTAGAAGCCGGCGTGGTGGTATTGATCCCGATGCGCGCCGTGCTTCCGGTACCGGTCTGGAACAACGCCGAGTTGCCCAGCGTGGCGCTGTTATCCAGCCAGAGCGGCAGGAAATCGGTGGCGCCGCTGCCGCTGAGCGCGGGCGCTACCGAAGCTATGCCTCTGGTGTCGCTGGTCACGCCTGCCACGCCATTGGCGGGCGGCGCGGCGAGCACAAAAGCCGACGGCGGTAATCCTCCAATGGTCTCCGCATCCGCCGCTTTCAGCGCGTAGGGCACGCTCACCAGCAATACGCGGGGCAAGGTAACTTCCGCCGGCAGATAGAATTTCGCCTCCAGCCAGCGTGGTTCGCCTGCGGCGAAAAGTTGCACCGGCACTCCTTCGTTCTTCGTCGAGCCAAGCAACACGGTGTAATTGCCATTGGCCTCCAGTTTGACGTTCTGGTCTTCGCTCCACAGAGCTGTGCCGCCTTCCTGTTCGCTGTAAATCGCGAAGATAGCCCCTACCGGTCCGGCCGGCTGATTCAGCGAAGAGCGGAATGTTCCGGCGAAATGCACGAGCCGGGGAACCGCGATGACTCCGGCGGTGCTTTCCCTTTGTTGCGTCCAAGCGATAACGGTCGAACACAAAAGCGTTGTAACGAGCAAGCTGATTCGTCGCATAATACCTCCAGGTGTCAAGATTTCGTAAAGAATTTCCTGTTTTGAGCGGATTCAGTTGTAAATCGTCAAAACCGTTTCCACAGTTGGAGTGGATTTCCCGCACTGTCGCGACAGCACTACCGCGCTCACCCTGTCACTACGAACGGAAATTTTATAATTTTTTTACGGCGCGGTCCCGGCAGATTTTAGCGGTCTGTGATATTGCGCACATTCGCGAACCCCTCCGCCATGTCCGGCGCCACGAGTTTCGCCGACAACCGCACCAGTGCTTCATCGGGAACGACGCGCGCGCGGCGCAGATTTCGCTCCCGGCAGACTTCCAGGGGCACATCGAAGAACAACGCTTCCACAGCGCAGCCGTACCATTGCCCGATCAGTATGTATGGCCGCCGCTCCTCCGGCGTCAGGTGCGTGGCATCCACGTAGGAAACCGGCCGCCCGATCGCTAACCGGTGCCGCAGCAGATATCGCATGGTCAGGAAGACGCGTGCGTGGATCGTCTGATCGGTGGCGTCGTCCACCAGCACCTGGCGGATCCAGTCCGACGATATCGCCGTGAGCCCCTGCCGCTTCAGCCATGTCGATTTGCCGGATCCCGGCAGGCCCACCAGCACCACGATGCGTTGTCGCGCTTCCGCCAATCACGACCAATATCGCATGAGGCGCTCCGAAATGCTGTATGGTGAGACGTTAGGGGTTCATTATGCGCAAAGTCCGTTGGGGCGTCCTGGGCGCCGCCCGTATCGCTTTGAAGAAAGTCATACCCGCCATGCAGCGCGGCGAATTTTGCCAGATCGTTGCCATCGCTTCGCGCGAGTTGCCGAAGGCCCAGCAGGCAGCCGAGGAGCTGGACATCCCGAAAGCCTACGGCTCTTACGAAGAGCTGCTAGCCGATCCCGAAGTCGAGGCCATTTACAACCCCCTGCCCAATCACATGCATGTACCCTGGTCGGTGCGCGCAGCCGAGGCCGGCAAGCACGTCCTTTGCGAGAAGCCGCTATCGCTCGATGCCGCCGAGGCCCGCCAGTTGATCGCAATCCAAAAGCGCACCGGCGTCAAGATGGGTGAGGCTTTCATGGTGCGCACGCATCCGCAATGGCTGCGCGCCCGCGAGCTGGTGCGCGGCGGTCGTATCGGCGAGCTGCGCGCCATCATGGGTGCATTCAGTTACTTCAATCGCGACCCGGCCAATATCCGCAATGTGCGCGCGTGGGGCGGCGGAGGGCTGTACGATATCGGATCCTACCCCGTCAACACCTCGCGGTTCATCTTCGGCCAGGAACCCCGCCGGGTGATGGCCCTGATCGAGCGCGACCCGGAGATGCAAACGGATCGCCTCACCTCGGGTATGCTCGATTATCCTTCCGGCCAGGCGGTCTTCACCTGCTCCACCCAACTGGTCCCTTACCAGCGCATGCATTTGTGCGGAACGCGCGGCCGAATCGAAATTGAAATTCCGTTCAACGCGCCGCCGGACCGCGCTTGCCGCATTTTTATCGACGACGGTTCCGACCTGTTTGGCGCGGGCATTGAGACCGAGACCTTCCCGGTCTGCGATCAATACACGATTCAGGGCGACTTATTTTCGCGTGCCATACGCGGCGAGGGCGAGGTACCCGTGCCCATCGAGGATGCTGTCCACAACATGGCCGTCATCGATGCGCTGTTCCGCTCGGCGGAATCGGGACGGTGGGAAACGCCGTAAGGAGGAATCAGATGAAATACACTTCATACATCGCGGGCTTTGTTATAGCCATTGTTTTGGCCGCTCCTTTTATCGCCACGACGGCACGCGCGCAGGACGCTCGTCCGCCCGCGCCGCCACCCGCACCACCCGCAGCAGCGCAGGCGATGCCACTGGCGATGCGGATTGTGTCGCCGGAGGTCTCGCCTGACCACCGCATTGTCTTCCGCATCCTGGCGACCCAGGCCAAGGCCGTCGGACTGCGCGCCAGCGATATCCAGGGGCTGCCACGCGAAGGCCCGGCGTTTGCGAAAGATGACGACGGCGTGTGGTCGGCCACTGTCGGGCCGGTCGATCCCGGCGCGTACCGCTACACTTTCATGGTAGACGGCGTGCCTACCATGGACCCGCGCAATCCGGCGGTCAGCGAATCGAATACCAATTCGTGGAGCCTGGTCTATGTGCCCGGCGCCGAATTCATGGACACGGCCAGGGTGCCGCATGGCGCGGTTGCATCCGTGACGTATTATTCGACCGCGCTGGAGCGGTTCCGGCGCATGCACGTCTACACGCCGCCAGGGTATGAGCTGGGAAACGGCAAGTATCCGATCTTTTATCTGCTGCATGGCGCGGGCGACTGTGACGATTCGTGGACGTCGGTAGGCCGTGCGGGATTCATTTTGGATAACCTGATCGCAGCGAAGAAAGCGCAGCCGATGGTGGTGGTGATGCCGGCCGGACATACGACGGCGACTTTCCCCGGGCCCGGGGGCCCGCGTCCCACACGCGACGAGTTCGCTGAGGATTTTGTCAACGACATCATGCCTTTCGTCGAGTCGCATTATCGCGTGCTGACGGACCGCCCGCACATGGCCATCGCGGGACTTTCCATGGGCGGCGGACAAACCCTGAACATCTCCATGTCGCATCTGGATCGGTTCGCCTACATCGGCGTGTTCAGCGCCGGGGTCTTCTCTTTCGGCCGGGCCGGAGGGTCGGCTCCCGCGCCTCCACCCGAGTGGGAGCAGCAGCGCGCCGCCATGCTGGATGACGCCGCTTTGAAGCCGGGGCTGAAGCTTCTGTGGTTCGGCACCGGTAGCGAGGACCGCCTGATCCCCACCACCAAGGCCACCATTGAAATGCTGAAGAAGCACGGCTTCGCGCCGGAGTTTCACGAAAGCGCCGGCGGACATACCTGGATCAACTGGCGCAATTACCTGGATGAATTCGCGCCGCAGTTGTTTCACTGACGGGACGCACATCTGCTTCAATCGTGATCCAAGGCGGGCCTGGAGACCCGCCGCAGACCTGGAGGTCTGCCCCACCCAGACCCAATTCCACGACGGCCGGCTCCGGATGCTCCTCAAAACTGAGCGTGGGCACACGCGCGCGGGCCCATCGTCCGCGCTGTGCCGCCGCCAGCCACGCGAGCAGTGTGAGCCCGAGCAGCCAGGCGTACCTCGCCGGGCTGCGCAGCCCGGCCAGTTCGGCATCGGTGACCAGCTCCGGCACGATCATGAGCAGCCCCCAATATACGCCAAACATGATCTTGAGATTGGCTTTGCCCGGCAGATACGAGCAAGTGAAGGGCACTTTGACGAATCCGGTGAGGGCCAGTTCGATAAGCAGCAGACCCAGCGCGGTCACGAACACGATGTGCCCAAGCGCTCTCGGCCACGGCCACAAGTACAAGTAAATCGGCGCTGCCATCGCCACCACCGGCGCCAGCGCCAGACACAGCATGGCCTTACGCGTGGCGCTCAAATAGGCACCGCGGCTGAATGTATCGGTCAGGCGAAAAATCCAGTTTGCCCGCACTTCCACTGGAATCGAGAACGAGACGCGCAGCCCCGCCACCAGGAAGAACAGCATGATGAACGGAATGCCCATGGCCGTCTGGATGCGTCCTTCCGATGCGCCGAAATCGGTCGCCCGCGATCGATACAGCACATAGGCCACCTGGCTGAACACGTACGCCATTCCCATGCCGGTGTAAATCGCCAATAGCAGGCGATGCTGCCGGCTGCGGGCCACCGCGCGTCCGATGAAGACCAGGATGGCCCGCTCCGGCGCGTGTTGCGCGATCAAACGCGCGATGGCTCTCCACGGCGAGACACCGCGCCAGCGACGAGAGGCGCCGGGCACAATGCCCGACTGCTCCACCGTGCGGCGCATCTGGCGCGCATAGGCCAGCGCGTATGCCGCGCCCGCCACCAGCACAGCCGATCCGCACGCGATCAGGGCCCGCCGGGCCAATGCATGCATGGCGGCGCTGACTGATCCTGTAAGAATCTGAAACAACCCGAAGAACCAGTACGACGGAATCAACGCATACCACAGCCGGTTTCGAGGATCGGCCAGCGCCTGCGGATTAGCCAGCGGCGGAGTGAGGAAGTACAACGTGAGCACAGCGAAAAACGCGGCCATCTGAATCCAACTGGACCATCGCAGGAAACGCCCGTGCGAAAGCAGGTGCAGCGCCACGCCTTGCAGGCCGAGCAGCAGCAGAAAGACAAAAACCGAAGCCAGCGAAATGACCAGCCAGTAAGCCGCAAAGCTGCGCACCGCGCCCCACATACCGGCACCGCGTACGATCAGAAACGGGCAGACCAACCCGGTAAAGGCATTGACGGTGACCACGGTCAGCCCCAGCGCTGTTCCCAGTGCGGCGACCTTGGCGCGAAACACGATTCGACCGCGCACCGGCAGGGTCCCCAGGATCATGCAATCGCGCCGATCCGGAAAGAGCGCATCCCAAAGCAGTAGTGTGAACACGCCGACGATGGCCATCGACGTGGAGATCAGGAATTCCTGATCGGCCCAGCGGCGGCGGCGAGTTGCGATCGGGTGGGGTGCTGGTATAGACCCCCGTACTTCGGTCCGGTCACCATCACCAGCACCAGGCTCAGCGCCGCCAGCAATGCGGCGAACTGCGAGAGCAGCGACGAGAGATCGCCGCGCACAGAAATAATGTCGGTATCGAAGAACCGGTAAGCAAACAGGCGCACCAGCGCACGGAATTGGCGCCGCTCGCCGGTGCGTGGCGCGGTCATCGGCGGACGACTTCCGCGATCTGGCGCGCGGTGGCGTCGGGATCGGTATCGGTCACCAACTGCGCGAAGATATCCTCCAGTGTGGGCAGCGCCATCAGATCGCGCAGCCTGTCGATGGAGTCGTTTGCTACCACGCGCCCTTTGTGCAGGATCACCACGCGGTGGCAGACCTTCTCCACGATTTCGAGCACATGCGAGCTGAACAGCACAATCTTCCCGGAGGCGGCCAACGACCGTATCAGGCTGCGCAGGACCATGGCGGCATGGACGTCCAGCCCGGAAAAGGGCTCGTCTAAAATAATCACTTCGGGATCGTGGAGAATCGCGGCCGCAATCAGGATCTTCTGGCGCATGCCTTTCGAGTAGGACGAAATCGGCGCGTGCCGGTCTCGAGCCAGCGAGAACAGTTCCAGTAGCGCGTTGATTTTTCCAGACAGCGTGGCGGCGGGCAGATCGCGCAATTCGCCGGTCAGTTCCAGGTACTCCGCACCGGTCAGGTGCGTGTAGAGGTACGGCTCCTCCGGCACGTAGCCTAGAATTCGCTTAAACTCGACGAAGTGGTCGCGCACCGACTGGCCGCGATATAGGATTTCGCCCGCAGTGGGATCGAGCAGCCCGGTAATCATTTTAACCGTGGTGGATTTGCCGGAGCCGTTCGGTCCGAGGTAGCCGGTCACTTCGCCCGGCAAAGCGGTGAACGAGACCTGGTCGACGGCGAGGGTACCGGGGTATCGTTTGGTTAGAGCACGCACTTCCAGCATCGGAAGCTTAGACCGATAGTGGAGGGCGAAAGTTCCTGGTCGCGACATTGCTGTTGTATATTCAACGTAGATCCAAGATGCGAAGCGAGACACTGAATCTCGAACGTGACGGAACCATCGTGCTGCGCTCCACACGCCGGCGCCACGATTTATCGGAACTGGTCTCGCGGATCACGTCCAGAAACCGGCATCGGGAGACGTACTGGGGACCCCCTTCCGGCGAGGAATCCTGGTGAAGACCGGCTATCAGCCCGAGGCGGGTGATTTCGTCTGGCTGACGTTCGATCCTCAGGCGGGTCGCGAGCAGGCAGGCAGGCCGGCGTCCGTTTGGCGCTGGTTTGCCCGGTTACGAACCAGCGCAAAGGATAGCCCTTTGAAGTGATCGTTCCGAGTGGCTGTGGCGCCACGGGTGTGATCCTCGCCGATCATATAAAAAGTGTCGATTGGAAGGCCCGCCTGGCGGACAATCTCGGCCAGTGCCCCGTGGGTACAGTTGACGAAGTGGGAGCCAGGTTAGCGCCGCTCTTGGGGTATTAGTCAAAACCGTGCGGCTCGGGCGGAGGAGGATTTGTCGGATGAAAGCCGACTTCAGCGTCTCCTACTTGATCCTGGCCATTGCGTTCACTGCCGCGTCATCTCGAGCAGGCGAGATTCCCATCGATATCAGCGCCTTGGTGAATGTGCTGTGGACATCTCCCTTTTGCGATAACTCGATCGTCAACGGAAGCACATTTCCATCCGGGAGCCAGAATTACGGAGGCGTCCCCTTCGACATTCCGACCAGTCCCAATAATTATTGGAGCGGCTCCGTAGCGGGAAATTGTGGATCGGGCACCGTCAGCCTGACCTTCCCGTTGGTGTGTCGGGCGTCACCTCGGTCTTCACTTTGCTCAACACATTCCGGGGCGAGGCGGGCCCAGATCCCTATCTGTATGTCACTTTCACCGGGAGCGGCGGCGCGACTGCTACGCGGCCGCTGGTGGGCGGCGTAAATGTCCGCAATTACAACAGCGGCGGATATACAAGCACCATCGATAACACCAGCACCATCCAAGTCTGGACAGATGGAGAGGGTCAGCGGCTGGACCGCCAGGAGTACGTTCTGCCGGCCGCATTTGCCAGCCAGGTGCTGACCAGCGTGATTATTACCGATACAGGCAGCTATGACCTCAGCCGCGCGATGCTTTCCGCTCTTACTGTCAGCACGTGTAGCGCTCATGTCGCGGAAGGCATCACTATTTCCAGCAGCAAGATCTTCTACGATCCCACCAATCGTATGTATCGCCAGAACGTCGCTCTGACCAACGCAGGCACAGCGGGCGTGAACGGTCCCCTGTTCTTTGTTCTGCAAGACCTCCCGTCCGCGGTCACCCTCGTGAACAAATGGGAGGCAACGGCATGCTTCGCGCCTATTGGCAGCCGGTATACCGTCCCGCTTCCCGAAGGATCTGCGTTGGCGCCCAATACCACCGTAGTCGTAAAGCTGGCATTCAGCGACCCCTCCGGAGCTACGATTTCATACACACCGCTGGTAGCCGCAAGCCTCGGTGGCACGCCGTAATCCTCGGCCCAATCACATAGTCGCTTTGCGCACCGCAGCCACCGGCGCGCGATCATGAACCATGACCTTGCGTGGCCTTGCAAGAATGCGTGTTTCTTAATTCTCGCCAGCCGTTACTTAGCGCGATCGCAAGCGTCTGTGCGTCTTATCCCTTACACCCACTCCAGCGCGCCCTTTTTGTATGCCCAGATGTAACCCACTACCAGTATCGCCAGGAACACCACCACCTCGGCCACGCCGAACCAGCCCAGCGTCTTATACCGGACCGCCCACGGGAACAGGAAGATGGTTTCCACATCGAAGATCACGAACAGAATCGCGATGATGTAGAAGCGCACGGTGTAGCGTCCGCGCGAGTCCGAGGCGGCCTTGATGCCGCATTCGTAGGCTTCCAGCTTGGTGGTGAAGGGGGAAGAGGGCCGGATGAGTTTGGCGGCGATGATCGTCACTACGGGGAATGCAATCGCGATTGCCAGGAAGATAAAAATCGGGATGTAGCCGCTCGGCATGGCCATAAATATATCATGGTTCAAGCGCATGCCCACCGATCCACGCACCGCATATACCGAGAGACTGGAAGCGCGCCGCGCGGCCGTGGCGCGGCACGATCAACGGCACCGCACCATCGGCAACTTGCGGCTGCTGGTCTTTTTGAGCGCGGCTGTTTTGGCGTGGCTGGCTTGGGGACGAGAAGCGCTCAGCCCGTTTTGGCTGGGGTTGCCGGCAGCGGTATTCGTGTACCTGATCGTGGCGCATGAGCGGGTGCTGCGCGCGCGCCGCGTGGAAGCGCGGGCCGTGGCGCACTACGAACGGGCGCTGGCGAGGTTGGATGGGCAGTGGGTGGGTCATGGCGAAACCGGCGAGCGGTTCCTGGATCATGCCCATCCGTACGCGGCGGATCTGGATCTCTTCGGCCGAGGTTCGCTATTCGAACTTCTATCGACCGCCCGCACACGCATGGGCGAGGATACACTGGCGCTGTGGCTGCTCGGAGGCGGCGAGCCAGCGGTATTGCGGGCACGACACGAAGCTATAAACGAATTGCGCCCAATGCTGGATTTGCGCGAGGACCTCGCGGTGGTGGGCGAAGACTTCCGGACAGGCGTGCATCCAGCGGAACTGGCCGCCTGGGGCGAAATGCCGCACCTGCTCGAATCGCGCCGCGCGCGGGCGATCGCCTTCGTGATCCCGTGCCTGGTGGCCGGCTCTGCCGTGTTATGGGCCGTACGGGGATGGCGCGATCCGTTTTTTGCGATGCTGGCCGCGGTGGCGATCTTCATCGCGCGCTACCGGCGCGAGGTGGCGCGAGTGGTGGAGGCGGTGGAACAACCGGCGCACGATCTGGCGCTGCTGGCGAAGGTGCTGGCCCGGCTGGAGCGGGAGCGCTTCACATCCGTGCGGCTGGTGGCGCTGCGCGCCGCGCTGGATATAGCCGGCTTGCCGCCCTCGGTCCGCATGGCGAAGCTGGACCGGCTGATCGAGATGTTGGACTCGCGCGAGAATCCGTTCATGCGCGCCGTGGGGCCGCTCATGCTGTGGACCGAGCAACTGGCCTTCGCCATCGAATCGTGGCGCCGAGTGTCCGGTCCCGCAATGCGGCGCTGGCTGGACGCGGTGGGCGAGATCGAAGCGCTATGCGCGCTGGCAGCCTATGCGTTCGAGCATCCCGCGGACGTGTTTCCGGAGTTCATATCCGGCGAGGCCGGCTTTGATGGCGAGGAACTTGCGCATCCGCTGATCGATCAGACGCGCGTGGTGCGCAACAGTGTGCGGCTGGGCGGCGATTTGCGCGTATTGATTGTGAGCGGATCGAATATGTCCGGCAAGAGCACGCTGCTGCGCACAGTGGGCATCAACGCCGTAATGGCGCAGGCTGGCGCGCCCGTCTGTGCGCGGGTGCTGCGGATGTCGCGGATCGCCCTGGGAGCGTCCATACGCACTTTGGATTCGCTGCAGGACGGCACCTCGCGCTTCTATGCCGAGATCACGCGGCTACACCAGGTGATGGAACTGACCGCCGGCCCGCTGCCGGTGCTGTTCCTGCTGGATGAACTGCTGCACGGCACTAACTCGCACGACCGCCGCATCGGCGCCGAGGCCATCGTGCGCGGCCTCGTGGAACGCGGAGCCATGGGCCTGGTGACCACGCACGACCTGGCGCTGGCGCAAGTGGTCGGAGCGCTCGGGCAGCGGGCCGCAAACGTGCACTTCGAAGATCAGTTTGAGAACGGGCGCATGACTTTCGATTACCGGCTGCATCCGGGAGTGGTGGAGAAAAGTAATGCGCTGGAGTTGATGCGATCGGTAGGTCTGGATGTGTAGCAAAGTGGCCGCTAAAATTGCGCAACACGAAAGCCTTCACCACCGCGGCGGCTGGCGATGCCGGTGGTTCCAGATGTACGATCCTTACGTGACGATATAGATCACTATCCGCGATCTGCTGACGCACCGCAGCGGCATGGGGATGGGCGAGGGCGATCCGCAAGTTGGCGGTGCCGGCGCTCCCTCGCAAATTATTTGCCCGCGGCGGCGCGTTTTGCACGCCGGACGATCGCTTCGGTCTCCTCCAGCAGTTGCTTGCTCTGATCATGTAGTGCGCGATACTTCCCGGACAACTCGCGCCTCGCATCTTCCGCCAGTTCTCCGCTGCGCTCGTACAGATCCTCGCATTTCTCTACCAGTTCCTTGCCCGCGTCGATCAGATAATCGGCGACTTCTTCTCCTTTGCGGACCAATTTCCGGCGAGTTCGTGCGCCTGACTCTGGTGCCAGCAGCAGTGCTGCCGCCGCGCCGATCGCGGCCCCCACCAGGAAGAATGCCGCTCGGTCTCCTGCACTTGTATCGCTCATAGTCTCTCCTTACCCTAAGAAACGCTCTCCATCTGAGCTTAGCGCGCTCTGGGCGCCCAGCAGGCTTATAATTCAAAACCGGGCGAGCGCGTGTACGGATTTACACTTTCGATCCGTCGCCAGGCAGCCTTGCCTCATCGTTTTTTCCAACGATCCGCCAGGGCGGCCAACTTGTCGTCCATCGTGGGCTGTTGCTTTGGGGCCGCGCCTTGCGCCGGCTTCACACCAGGCGTCTTCATCGACAGGGAGATCCGCTTGGTTTTCGCGTCGGCGCTGAGCACATGCACCGTCACGATCTGGCCAACCTTGACCACATCGCTCGGTTCCTTGACGTAACGATCCGCTAGTTCACTGATGTGTACCAGTCCGTCCTGATGAACGCCGACATCGACGAAGACTCCGAACTTGGTAACGTTGGTCGCGATGCCTTCGAGCGTCATTCCCACCTGCAGGTCTCCGATTTCCTTCACATTGTCGTTAAAGCTGGGCGCGAGAAAGGTGTCGCGCGGGTCGCGGCCGGGTTTTCGAAGCTCTTCCAGAATGTCGTTCAGGGTGTACACGCCGGCGGCCAGCCTGCCCTTGTCGATCTTCTCCAGCAGCGCGGGCTGTGCGATGAGCTGCTCGATCGTAACGTTCAGGCTCTTGGCGATTTGTTCGACCAAAGGGTAAGACTCCGGGTGGACCGCAGTGATGTCGAGGGGATGATCGCCATGACGGATTCGCAGGAATCCGGCGGCCTGCTCGAAGGTCTTGGGACCGATGCCGGGTACGGCGGTCAATTGGACGCGGGAGCGAAAACGGCCATGTTCGTTGCGGAACTCGACGATTTTCTGGGCGGTGCGTTCATTGATGCCGGCGACATAGCGCAGCAGGGCCCAGGAAGCGCTGTTGAGGTCCACGCCGACGCGGTTGACGCAGCTTTCAATTACTGCCTCAAGCGATTTGTGCAGCTGCTTCTGATCGACGTCATGCTGATACTGGCCGATGCCGATGGACTTGGGGTCGAGCTTGACCAGTTCGGCCAGGGGGTCCTGTAAGCGGCGCGCTATGGAAATGGCGCCGCGGACGGTGAGGTCGAGGTCGGGGAACTCCTGGCGCGCGATTTCGGAGGCGGAATAGATGGAGGCGCCAGACTCGTTGACCATCACGCAGAACACCGACGAGAGGCCTTCTTTCTTGAGAAAGTCGCGGACGAACGCATCGGTTTCGCGCGAAGCGGTACCGTTGCCAATCGCGATAGCCCGGACGCCAAATTTATCGATCAGGGCGCGCAAGGTCCGCTCCGCGCCGGCCATGTCGTTCTTGGGCTGGAACGGGTAAATGACATCGTGACCGAGAAATTTGCCGGTGTCGTTGACGACCGCAATCTTGCAGCCGGTGCGGATGCCGGGGTCCAGTCCAAGCACGGTGAGTTGGCCGGCGGGAGCGGCGAGCAGCAGGTTCTGCAGATTCTCACGGAAAACCTGGATGGCATCGGTGTCGGCGCGGTGCTTGAGTTCCAGGCGGACTTCCCCGGTGATGGAACTACTGAGCAGGCGCTTCCACGCGTCTTCCGCCGCGAGGTTCAAATGGGGAGTCCAGTCGCCGGGCTGTTTGTGGATCTTGCTCTTGATGATGTCGAGCGGGCGCTGCGGATCGAGTTCGATGAGGAAGTAGAGGACGTTTTCGGTCTCGCCCCGGCGGATGGCGAGCATGCGGTGCGAGGGGATCTGCTTGACCGGCTCGCGGTAGTCGTAATACATCTTGAACTTCTGCTGTTCGTCGACCGCATCCACCGCTTTCTTACTAACAATGACGCCTTCCTCGAACATGGCGCGGCGCAGTAGCTTGCGAATATCGGCATTATCGCTGATGGTTTCGGCAACGATGTGGCGCGCTCCTTCGAGTGCGTCTTCCACGCTGTCTACGCCTTTTTCGGCGTTCACGAAAGACGCAGCGAATGTTTCGAGCGGCGTACCCGTAGGCTCTTGACCGCACAGATAGTCGGCGAGTGGTTGAAGCCCTTTTTCCCGCGCGATCATTGCCTTAGTGCGGCGCTTGGGCTTGAACGGGAGGTAGAGATCTTCGAGTTCGCTTTTGTCGAGTGTGTGGCCGATCTGGGCCTTCAACTCATCGGTCAGCTTGCCCTGTTCCTGAATGGAAGCGAGAATGGTCTCTTTGCGGGAATTCAGCTCGCGGAAATAGAGGAGCTTTTCTTCGATCGCGCGAATCTGGACCTCGTCAAGGTTGCCGGTCGACTCCTTGCGGTAGCGAGCGATAAACGGGACGGTGGAGCCTTCGTCGAGCAGTTCGACGGTGGCGAGGAGGCCCTTCATGGGCACCTGGAGCGTGCGGGCAACGTGAGTCAGAAGATCGGGAGACAGGGGCTGAAGTTCGGACATGGAGGCAACAATCTATTTTAATGTAGCCGCACGCATGGGAACTTCCGCGAGGCGTGCGGCCGCGGCCCGCGATCACGCGCAAGCCCGGAGCATCTCAATGAAAACGGCTCGGACTTCGTTGGGGTTTTTTACGCCCCGCGGAAACGCGATGCGGCGCCCGTGCACCCGGTCACCACTTCGCAGGCGGAGATGGAAGCCCAGGCGATCGACGGCGGTGATGGATGCTTCGTCCGGGGTTTCGCCCGTGTCGTTTCGGGCGATGCGGCGTAGGGCGTCGCCATGGTCCATATTCATGTGCTGGATGATGCCGGGCGCGTCGGCCGCCAGTGGATCAGGCGCCGCCGCAGTATAGTCCCCCGCCGCGACCCAGCCCATCACGCCGAAGCCGCCGATGAAATAAACGCCTTCGACCTCCAATCGATAATAAGCGAAATCCGTGAAATCCTGCCAGTAGCGAGCGCTCTGGTGCCAGGAGAGATAGAGTTCGCGCACCTCGGCGGCGGGAACCGTTTTGGCGGAGCCGATCAGAGTGAGGCGCGCGGATCCGAGCGGATCGCCGGTGACGTCCGGTTGGGTAATCAGAAGACTGGATCGTTCATTTTGGAGCAGATTCTGTGTATGCATCGCCATGCTGCTGATGAGGAGAACGGGTCGCCCGAAGTCATCGATCGCGTAAGGCATCATGGAGCCGAAAGGAAAACCGGGAAAATTGCGGGAATGCGTCGAGAGACTGCCAATGCGCGCGATTGAGGCGAGCGTACGGGCGCGCTCGGCAAGGGAAGGTTCGGGAACCTGCGTATTTGGCGGTTCAGAGCTGACGTGTTGACGATTGGCCACTGAATTAAATGATAAACCCGCTTGTCGACGCTCGCCCTGCCTGGCCGGGAAGGCCTCTCAATCTGGCAGTTCCCGCCGCCCATCCGCACGGCGGCCGGCGCCTTCCGCGCTTGGGCGCGCATCGCCTTCCGCAAAGCGCGAACCGTCGCGGCGACGGACGACGTGGTTCTGGCGCTGGAACCGGCCGCCGGACATCGGGATGCGTTGTCTTTGAGTACGTAGCTTCACTTGGGTTTGGCGGCAGGCGCGTTGATCTCCTGCTCGATCGCCGCTAACCGATACCGCTCCGCAAGACCATCGGCATCCATGGACGCCTCGAACTCTTTGCTGCGGAGGTCCGCCGCCAGCCTGCGCAACTGGCGGACGTACTCGGCGGCCTTTCTACGGGCGGCATCGTCCAGTCCAGCGCCGGCATCATCCACTTCCGCGATCCGGTATTTCTCGAATTGATCCACCGTCGCCGACAGCTTGTTACGCGCCTCCACGGCGGCCGGACCGCGGGCTGCGAAGAACGCCCGATTGTCCGCCAGCAGCAGCGCGAAATCGTCACGAACCTTGGCGGTGGCTGTGCGCCAGCTTTCAAGCGGCGCATTCGGCGGCTCCGCTGGACGCTGGTACGCGGTTGGCTTGGCCATACTCGGCGAATCGTAGATCGCGTTGAACACCAGCTTGTAAGTGCCGTGCGATTGTCCACGCCATTGCGGGCGAAAACCGAAAAGGTACACGCGCCCGTCGCCATCGAAAACCTCCACCGCCGCGGCCTTTCCCTGGATGCGTTCCGGATGCAATAGATATCCGCTCGCCAGCGGGTTTCGTTCCTTTGAGTATGCCGCCAGAATCGCACCCCGGAAACCGCTCTTGGTGTCGAAGGCCGGCCCGCGTTCAAACATCACGATCGGCTCGCGCGGCATTCCCCACACAGCGGGATGATGCATGTCGCGCAGTTCCACGCGCAAGAGCGATCCAGAGCAATAGAATTGGTCGTCGTTCAGCCCCTGAAGGACATTCGTCACAGGTAGCCCCAGGCTGGCGATCGCCATGAGGGATGCATTATTGAAGGCGATCAATGTTCCGCCGGCACGCACGAAGACACGTAACGCATCCACGCCCGTTTCGCCGATGCCACCGGCGTACTCCCCGGAGATGGTGCCGGGAGCAAAGCCATCCATGATCTGCTTGGGCCCGGCATCCGGGATGATGATGGCGTCCAGGCGGTCGTGCAGGTGCCCGGCCTGAATGTCCCCGTTGCGTAGCGTCACGGGCGCGAATCCGTAGCTTTCGAGAATCCAGCGCGTCCATCCTTCGTCGATGTTCCCGGTCCAGGAGCGGTACAGACCCACGCGCGGTTTCCTGCTGGCAACGACATCTTGCGGCGGCTTCGCAATTGCCAGCGCTTGGACCGAATGTTTATGAATGATTGCCTCCAGTCGCTCGCGATCCATGCCAGAGACGATGATTGCGCCCGGCTCGGACCCACCAGGTGTTGCCATCTCAGGTTTGGAAAAGCTGACCTGGCCGCCACTCGAGAGAATCTCGTTGACGGCAGCGAAAGTAGCATTCGGCTGGTGGCTCAACACGTATGTCGTACCTGTCCCCTGTACGCCTCCCTGCGGGGGCGTCACCTGATCAATTCGCTTGAGACTGGCACGCTGCCTATCCGATAAGGGCTCCGATACCACCGCGACCTCCACGCCCATCTGCATCGGAAGCGTCCAACCGGCCACGTCGTAGGGGCGGATGGGCGGCCCGTTTGGCGACTGACGCAGATCGGGATATTGCTGCGGCTCGAACAACTCCTTCACCAGCGGGGAGAACGGCTGATCCATGAGGATTACCCAGGCACCCTTGTACTCGCGGCTGTTGGCGACGAAAGGCTGCTCTGCCTGATGCACCTCGATGCCATTTATGAGCAGCTTTTCCACAAGTGTCGCGGCGGTGGGAAGGTCGCGCTGTTCCTGCGGGATCACGTAGGCGAAGGGCGGCTCTTTGCGGAACCGCTCGATGTTGTCGCGCGCCGCCTGATAGCGATTGTAGAGTAGCGTTTCGCGATACTTCGCTGCCGTGTCCAGCACCGCCATGGACGCGCCGTCCATGTAGCGTACGGCGTCCGCCAGCCGCCACCAGCCACCTTTCCACGGACTGCTGTAGAACACTTCCGCGGTCAATTGCTGGCGGTCTTTCGGAAACTCGTCCACAGTATAGAAGTGTGGCGTCGCGTAGCGATACAGCGCGGTTTCGGTGAAAAACGAAATGGTATTGCGAAAAATGTGCGTGAAATCGAGGAATCCGGGGTACCAGTTGTCGAAGCCCACACGATGCACGGCTCCCGGCATCTGGTGTTCGTCCAGGTAAGCGGCCATGTTGATGCCCAGCACATTCAGCCAGCGCGCCATCAAGGGATTGATGTTCGAAGAGATCGGCTCGGTGAACGGGGGAATGAAGATGCGTGTGGGAAACGGCGCCGTCTGGTGGTGGCAATAGAAAATTATGGGATTCCAATCGAGTTCGGCCCGGGTGACGTCGCGCGACTCGAGCATATTGTTCATATAGCCGTCGCGATTGTTGTCATGACCGACGTATTCCTGGTAGAGATCCGGCAGCGGGCTGACCTCGTAGGGCGTACCGACATTCTTCCGATACCACGCGACCACTTCATTTTGGCCGTCCGGATTGAGCGTCGGCCACAACATCAGGATGACGTTGTCGAGAATCGCGTCTATTTCCGGATCGGCCTGGGTCGCAACCAGCTTGTAACCGAGCAGGATGGACTGCTGCGCACCGGCAACTTCGGTGGAGTGCAGCCCGCCGTCGATGTGGACGATGGCCTTGCCTTCGCGCGCCAACGCCTTGGCTTGTTCGTCGGTGAGCCCCCGGCCTTGGGCCAGGCGGCGCGCGATGTCCTTATATTTGTCAAGCTGCGCCAAATTCTGCGGAGACGAAATGATGGCAATCTCCCAGTCCAAGCCGCGGGTGGTCTTGCCGACCGAGATCATTTTGATGCGATTGGAAACTGCCGCCAGTCTGTGGAAGTAGTCGCGCGATTCGTCGTAGTTGGCAAGGTAGAAATCGTCGCCGGGCTTGTGCCCCAGGACGGATTCGGGGGCTGGAATCGTTTGCGCCGTCGCGCCGGCCAGTGAAAGGACCAAAGCGGGAAGAGTTGACTTTGCGAACATCTTCATTATGGTAGCTGGGAACCGGGCTCGCCGGATGGCATCGTATTGCCCGAGGAAGGCATTGCGCCGAAACAATTTCGGCGCCTCGCACATCGGCAGCGACTACCGGCTGAGACGATCAACCGGAGAACTAGATAACATCGCCGCTGTGGTCACAGTCAATTTGGCGGCAACGGATGCTACATTATCGGCGAGGTAAGAACGAGGTTACGATGAGATGCTCAGTGCTTGTTTTATTGTTTCTCCTCAGTGGTTCCCTTTTCCCTCAACAGGTGCCGCAGATCCCGTACCAATCCGTCTCTGATTTCCTGAAACTCCCGAAGGACATCTATTTAGGCGAGGTCGCGGGCGTCGCCGTGAACTCTAATGGCCACGTGTTCGTCTTTTCTCGGGGCGATAGCTCCGGCCCGGCTTATGGGGCGGGAGCCGCGCAACTTCTGGAGTTTGGTGCCGACGGCAAATTCATTCGCGAGATCGGTCATCATCTGTATGCGTGGTCGTTTGCGCACTCAGTGAAAGTCGACCGGGCCGACAACATCTGGGTCGCGGACAAGGGTTCGGACATGGTGATCAAGTTCAACCCAGAAGGCCGGGTCTTGATGGTGTTTGGACGCAAACAGGAAGCCTCGGACGAGGGCACCGAACCGCTGCGCCATCCCAAGCCGCCGCTGCCTCCGGTGGACGGAATGTTTAGGCAAGTGACCGACATGGCCTGGGATGCAGCCGGAAATACTTACATCAGCGACGGCTATATCAACTCTCGCGTAGCAAAGATCGATAAAGACGGCAACTGGCTCAAGTCGTGGGGGGAGCCCGGCGACGGCCCCGGACAATTCAACACTCCGCATAGCATTGCGGTGGACGCGCAGGGGCGTGTCTACGTGGCTGACCGTGGCAACCGTCGCATCCAGGTATTCAACGGCGACGGCAAGTTCTTGCGCCAGATCACTATCGACGTGCCAGTTGATCCGGACGCCCGTCCCGCCATCGGCAACAAGCCTAGCGCGACGACAGGCACGATGGCGCCCGGCGCTCCATGGGCGATCTGCATTACACCAGGGAAGGATCAAATGCTGTTTAGCTCGGACGGTTACCCCGGTCGAATCTACAAGCTCACGTTGGAGGGGAAGGTTGTCGGCGTGCTCGGGAAATCAGGCAAACAACTCAAACAGTTCGGGTGGGTTCACGAAATCGCCTGCCCGTCTGAGACCGAACTCTACGTCGCAGAATTACTGAATTGGCGCGTACAGAAGTTGATTCTCGAAACGCAAGTACGTGACCGGCGTCGATAAAGAGACGAAATCTCCAGGGCGCTTCGCTGCGGGCCCCGTCCTCCAGGCACGATGGGCCGGAGAGGCTTCAATGTTACGCTGCACACTAGCCCTCGATAGCCCGAGGGTCTCCCAATCGCGCTGAAGGATCGCATTCAGGTCGTAGTGCGCACGCCAGTATTCGGCCGTTTTGTGGTCGATCACGCCGCTTGTTTTGTCGAGGATCGGCTGCGGATACCCGTCCTCTCCCACTGGCGAATAAACCGCCTGCCAGAGCCAGCGCCGCCTCATATGCGATGTTGTCCCGCATCGATATAAGAGTGTGGCCCAGATAGTCGCGCATAGCCGGCTGTTCAACCTGCTTGTTCACGCCGGGCAGAAAGAACATGTTGTCCTGCCGGTACAAATCCGCCGTCATGTAGGCGTGAAAATCCACCGGATCCGGGCAGGCCACGAAGGCCCCGTTGTAGTGATCCGGGTAAAACATCTGCACCGCCAGCGACTCCCACCCGCCCGTCGAGCCGCCGTATACAAACCGGGCCCAGCCTTGGCCGATCGCGCGAAATTGTCTCTCGATTGCCGTAGGGCCCGACGTTGGCCGAGTTCACCGCATACGAATCGTCGTAGAAAGGATTGGCGTGCTGCAGCTTGACGATCAAGGTGCGCGGCGTGCCGGGCGCGATCCAGACCTGTAGTTTTTGTATGCCTCTTGCTGCATGATGCGGTTGTATCCGGCTAGGTGGAAACGATCGGAGTAATCCGGCTTCAAATTGAGATCCGGCGCCGTTTCGCGGAAAATCGCTGAAATCCGAAACAAAATGATCGTGAAAAATGATAAGCGGGTAGTGGGCATCGGGATGGGAGTCGAAGCCCTCCGGAACCAGCACGATCGCAGAAAGATACATCGGCCGCCCCCAGAACTTGGTCAGCAGAGCAGATTGAAGGCGGATGTGGCGAATGTATTTGGTGTCCGGCTCGGGCTTGATCGGAGGGATCGCATCATCCAGTGCTGCCCTTCACCGCGATCCGGCGCCAACTTGATCGTCTTGCCGTCGGCGCGGAGAAAGGTCTCGTAGATGTTCAGCACAGCCTGGACCGTATACTCGCCCGGCGGCACTTCCTTCAGCGACCTACGCGGATAGCCCTGGGCGTTATCGCCGACAGTCAGGGGCGAGTTGGGTTTTCAGCCGTCCACCGTTACGCCGAAAACCATCTGCGATTTCGGCGTATCGTCGATCTGCATCCGTGGCTCAGCGCTCGGATCATTGGAGAGCAGGAACAGCAAACGCCCGTCGAGCGGCCTCGACGAGCGAGCGTGCCGGAAAACGAACCGTGATCGTCTGAGCGGAAACCACCGCAATCCATACGAACCCGGTGGCCAGCAGAAAACAAAAGCGAAGGCAGCGCATAGCGAAGTATAGAACGTCAGGCCGCACCGCTTCGATCAACTGCTGGTCTACCGGCTGGACCGTGTCGGCCGCGGCGCCCTCCTCACCTGCAAGCCGTCGCTGAATTGGAACAATGCGGCGCTGCGCGTCAAGAGCCTCACCGAGGACTTCGATACCGCCGCCAGCCGCCTCAGGTTCATCCTGTTGTCCGGCTTTGCCGCCCACGAGCGTGAAGTCATCCGCGAACGTTCCCTGGCTGGCTCGCAACGCGTGGCCCAGCGCGGCGGCTGGCTGGACGGCAGATTGCCTTAATCGCATAGCGGACAAAGGCAAGCGCTGTAAAGTTCACCGCCACTCAAGTTTCCTGCAGAGCTGATCGAGCACCGTAGTCCGAAGGCATCTCGCCGACCTCGCTCAGGCCTACCGTGCCGGTGGTAGCCCCGCACAAGAAAGACAGAGGCCGATATCACCGCATAATGCCGCTGTGACTAATGGGCTGCCGTAGCTATAAAAGCTCTAGCGCTGCCCGCCGCCAGGACGAGCGAGATCGCATAGCCGTCGGGAAGACGGATACGAACCAGCGCATCGAGGATTAAGACTAAGACTCAATGAAGGTTCGGATTTAATGTTGCTTCGGTTAGATCCCCCCGCTCGCGATTGGGACTGATGGCGAGGGCCACAAGATCACCGCGGCGTGCTATGACACCGTCAGTGTCAAAGTGATCGACGGTCGAACTGTCGAGGAAACCGACAAGAGGAACGGAAGGATCGTAAGGACTTCGAAGATGACAGTTTCATCCGACGGCAACGCGGCTACAGTCGAATCGATAGAAATATGTAATGCCAAAGGCGGCGCGTCCACCGGGGAGGTCGCCGGCGGCCGAACTGGGTTCCGGGAAAGGCGACACCGAAATCCCGCGCGATCTCTATGGACAGGCGCTGAAAGTGTTTCAATCGGCTGGGGAAATCACCTTGCGCCACCGCTACGAAGAGGCAGTGGAGTGATCCTCTGTTTAGGGGCAGAATATCATTAAAGCGGCTAGCTCTCGTGATCGCCATCGCCCCGAGAGGCGTCGAATTTAATTAAGACCTCGTAACGCCGGCCGTCGCCCCCGGGCAACTTGTCGGTCCGCAACAAGGGCATCGGTTCGATGAACCGGGTTGTTCGTTCTCCGTTGGGCACATTCAAAGAATGCACGCGGCGACGCAACCGGAGCGCCCGCTCAAGCAGCGGATCAGGATGTATCACTCCAACGAGTTCTAATTTCGTCACGCCTGCCGAACTCGCGGACATTGACGAGGTCCCGGTGGAGGCTGTCTGGCGAGGGGTGTGGTCGCCGCGGCGCACGAGTGGATAACGCTAACTAATCTGGGGAGAGCCTGGGTTTTCAGCCTCGATCAAGGCAGCAGAGGCAGTGGCGGCCGCAACTCCGGCGAGGCCAATCCGTGGGGACAAGCTGTCGCCCCGGCGCACCGCGAACGGCTCCTTGTGAACGCGACGTGAGCAGTGTCAAGCTTATCTCTTCAGAATGCTCAGCGGAAGGTCCACCATAGAACTAGAGTGCAGACGAACAGCACCCCCGCCCAGATTCGGTAATCCGTTCCTCCCGGACTCTGCCCCGCGGCAGAAGCGAACACGTTGCCCTCGGTTTTGTACTCGGGAGCCGGCGCGGTCAGGAGGCTGACCACGATCATGGTGATTGCGGCGAAGAACCACACCAGGATCGAACGGTGGAGGAATGAGGTCAGATAGGGTCGCGACACCAGCGCCCAGCCGAGGGTTTGATCGAGGAACAGGAACACGCCGAGGCCGAACCCTGCCGCGCCTCCGGCAATTGCCCCAGCCGTGTTCCCGCGTTTCCACAGCAAGCCGACGAAAATCACCGCACCGAGAGGTACGCTCAGGTATGCCGAGAGCATCTGCAGATAATGCCAGATGGTGACCGAGAGTCCCACTAAAGGAGCCGCCAGTACACCAAGCGCGGCCATCAGAACAGTGACTCTGCGCCCGATGGCAACCTGCTCCCGATCCGAAAGCCCCGGCTTCCAGCGCATGAAAAAGTCGCGGACCACCAGCGTGGCGCTGGCATTGTAACAGGCGCTCATCGATGACATCAGGATGGCGATGAGTCCGGCCAGCACCAGCCCGCGAAGCCCGACGGGAAGCAAATCACTGACCAGACGCGGATAGGCCATGTCCGCCTTTGGAAGGTGCGGATAGAGGGCTCGGGCGATGACACCAGGCAGCACCAGGACGAAGGGGATGAGCAGCTTGAGGAACCCGGCGAAGATGGCGCCCTTCTGGCCCTGATCCACAGAGCGCGCGCCTAGGACACGCTGCACGTTGGTCTGGTCCATGCACCAATAGAACATTCCGCCAAACAGATTCCCGATCAGGAAGCCGGTGATAGGAAGTTCGGAATCGAGCGGCTTCACCATATGAAGGAGCCCGGGATCGACACGCGCGGTCAGGCCATGCCATCCGCCAACGGCGACAAAGGCGACGATGGTGAGGACAATGCTGCTGACGATAAGCCACGTGCCCTGCACCATGTCCGCGTAGACCACGGCGCGCAGGCCGCCCTTCATCGTGTAGAGGGCGGTGAAAATGGAGAGGCCGATCATAACCGCCAGTTGGTTCCAACCGAATAGCAGGACCAAGAGCAGCGAGCCCGCCCAAAGATCGATGGCGTTCTTGGTCAGCACGTTCATCACCAGCAGATTGCCGGAGAGAAAGGCACGCAGTCCCCATCCGAAGCGGCGCTCGAGGAACTCGGGGATGGTGTAAATCCTGCTGCGCAGATAGAGCGGCACAAACATAGAGGCGAGAATAATGAGGCACCAGGCGGCCATCCATTCAAACCCGCCAGTTACCATGCCAACCCGGTATCCGTCACCCGCTAGGCCGACCACATGCTCGGCTGAGATATTGGAGGCCAGCAGCGACATGCCGATAAATGGCCACCGCAGGTCGCGCCCGGCCAGGAAGTATTCGGCGTCCGTTTGCTTCTTGCCCGCCGCCCGCAGTACCGCGCCCACGACCAGCGCCAGACTGATGACGATAATTGCCGAATCGAATATGCCTAACACGCGAAGAACGCTCCTTCCGGGCAGTTCCGTTCGTGGTCCTCCAGTTCTATCCGCTCAATCAGACTGCCGCTTTTGGACGGCGCCCACACCAGTAAAGGAGGAATTGCCATATCAAACATCCAGCACGATCCACGCGGGAGCATGGTCACTAGCATTTTCTTCGCCCCGTACACATCGATCTACACCGCCGTCTACCAACCGCTCCGCTGCCACCGGCGAGAGCAGGAAATGATCGAGCCGCATGCCCTTGTCGGCCGGCCACCGCTCGCGCTTGTAATCCCAGAATGTCCAGAGCGGCCCATCTGGGTGCAAGCGCCGCAGAGCGTCTGTCCAGCCTTGAGCCAGCATTCGAGCAAAAGCCTCCCGGCTTTCCGGTTGGATCAACGCGTTGTCGTCTAAGGATCGCGTTGGATAGATGTCCTGCGGCGCCGGCACTACATTGTAATCGCCCGCCAAAACGACCGGCACGCGGGCCGCAATAAGTCCGGCGGCGTGGGCGATGAGGCGTTCAAACCACGCAAGCTTGTATTGGAACTTCGGACCAGGCTGAGGATTGCCATTCGGCAGATAGATGGAAGCGATCAAAACTCCGTTCACGGCCGCCTCGATGTACCGCGCCTGGGAATCCTCTGGGTTACCGGGCAGGCTGGAGCGGACCAGCACTGGAGCGTGATCTCGCGCCAGGATGGCCACGCCGTTCCAGGAACGCTGGCCCTGCCAGACGGCTTCGTAACCGAGGGCGCGAACGGAATCCACGGGAAATGTCTCCTGCGCGGCCTTTAGTTCCTGGAGGCAAACGACATCCGGCGCAACTTGGGCGAGCCAAGCCAAGAGATTTTCCAGCCGCTTGTTGATGTTGTTGATGTTGAAGGTCGCAATCTTCACTGTTCGGGCCTCGATCCGGAACGCGCCCTTGCCCTGAGCGCGTGTGCCGACGGGCAAGACACGCCGTGATTCCCATCATGATTGACCGGGACAACCAGGCGCCCGTCCCCTGAAAATATTCTTGGACATGGGTTGACGCCGGAATACGCGAGGCTCAACTCATGG
Organism: Bryobacterales bacterium; assembly: GCA_963818855.1. GTDB lineage: Bacteria > Acidobacteriota > Terriglobia > Bryobacterales > Bryobacteraceae > Bog-159. The sequence continues at coordinate 165,383 of CAWFUH010000008.1, forward strand.
CATCGCGGATTTCGGCAGTGATCGCATAGGACCGCAACCGCGCCGAGTGGCTGAATATGTGCGATGTAATCATCAGTTCATCCGCTCCCGTCCGAGCGATAAAAGCCTCCAGCCCCTCGCGGACTGCTCCAGGAGAACCAATCGCAGAGCAATCGAGCACTTGCTCGATGATCGCGCGCTCATATGGCATAAGCCCCTGCTCGTAGTCCTGTATCGGGGGCTGAAGGCGCGATGGCCGACCGGTGCGCGAGTTCACGAACGCCTGCTGGACAGACGAAGCCAGGAAGCGCGCTTCGTCCTCGGCGTCAGCGGCGATAACGTTGAACCCCAACATGACATAAGGGCGATCTAACTGCGCGGATGGCTGGAAGCGTTCCCGGTAGATCGCCAGCGCCGCTAACATCTGGGACGGGGCGAAATGAGAGGCGAATGCGAATGGCAAACCTAATTCCGCGGCGAGGGTGGCCCCAAAGAGGCTGGACCCCAGAATCCAAACAGGCACCCCCAATCCCTCACCCGGCACTGCATGAACTCTCTGTCCGGTATCTGCGGGTTGAAAGTAGTGCATCAACTCAATGACATCTTGGGGAAATTGATCGACATCGGACGACAGGTTTCGCCGGAGCGCTCGGGCGGTCACCTGATCGGTGCCGGGGGCGCGTCCCAAACCCAAATCGATCCGGCCAGGGAATAGCGACTCCAGGGTGCCAAATTGTTCCGCGATCACGAGCGGGGCGTGATTCGGTAGCATGATACCGCCCGCGCCGACGCGGATAGTAGACGTGGCGGCCGCGACGCGCGCGATCAAGACAGCGGTGGCAGCGCTGGCGATACCGGGCATGTTGTGGTGCTCGGCCAGCCAGTAACGGCGGTAGCGCAGTCTCTCGGCGTGCTGGGCGAGATCAACTGTGTTGCGAAAGGACTGCGCAGCGTCACTGCCTTCCAAGATAGGCGAAAGATCCAGGACGGAAAAAGGGGTCATGCTTTGAATCTTTCCAATGAACCATGATACTGTCTTGGACTGCTTCACCTGGAAGCCCGCGCCGACCACCTTCCCTGCCCCAGGGCTTCTCGCCGTCAAATGCCGGCCTGGCCCTCGGCGTGGCGCGACAGGCCAGGTCCGACCTGACACCTGGTGCCGCTGTGTTCCAGCTCCAGAGACGTGTGGTCCGCTCAATACCATCCACGGGCGACGCGCCTTTCGCCAAGTGACATCCGGGCGGTTGCCAATCAACCTAACAAATCTATTTGCTCCGTCCAGGTTCCGGTGGAGAATGGACTATGGGCAGCATCGCCAGACCTCCTTGCGACGAAGCCGCGATTCTTGCCGGTTTGTGCGAGCAGCCAGCAACAAAGAACGGCCCCTGGATTCTGGCCGCTACTATCCTCGGTTCGAGCATGGCCTTCATCGACGGCACGGTCGTGAACGTCGCGCTGCCGGCGCTGCAATTGGCCCTGCGTGCGACGCTCGCGGACGTTCAATGGGTCGTGGAGTCGTACGCGCTGTTCCTGGCGGCACTGCTCCTCATTGGTGGATCTGTGGGAGATCGGTACGGCCGCCGCAAAGTCTTTGCTGCCGGCGTCGTGCTCTTCTCCGTTTCCTCGGCTTGGTGCGGGTTGGCGCCCAACATCCGGCATCTTATTGTTGCAAGGGCCATCCAAGGAATAGGTGGGGCGCTGCTGGTCCCCGGCAGCCTGGCTCTGATCAGTGCCAACTTTTCACAGAAGGAGCGCGGTCGCGCAATCGGGACGTGGTCCGGTTTCACGTCGATCACCGCCGCAATCGGTCCCGTTCTAGGCGGATGGTTCACAGAGCACGGTTCGTGGAGATGGGTGTTCTTCATCAATCTTCCGCTTGGGTTTGCCGTCTTGTGGCTATGTCTGTGGAAGGTCCCGGAAAGCAGAGCCGGTAACCAGGGTCAGCAGTTCGACTGGCCGGGCGGCCTGCTGGCTGCGCTCGGATTCGGCGGAATCGTGTTTGGCCTGATCGAAGCGGCGCCGGCCGCAGGTGCAATGGGTGCAATCGTCATGATTACCCTGCTGTATTGGGAGGCGCGGTCATCGTCGCCGATGGTTCCGCTCCGTCTGTTCCGATCCAGGAATTTCAGCGGAGCCAATCTGCTCACACTCTTCCTCTACTTTGCTTTGAGCGGCGTTCTATTCTTTTTCCCGCTCGATTTGATACAGGTGCAAGGCTATTCGCCAACAGAAGCGGGGGCCGCCCTGCTTCCTTTCATTTTGTTGATGTTCTTGCTGTCGCGCTGGTCTGGGGGCCTTCTCGATCGATACGGCGCCAAGACTCCGCTCGTGGTAGGTCCGTTAATCGCAGCCGCCGGATTCGCGTTGTTTGCGCGGTCGGGTATCGGCGGTCCCTACTGGACAACCTTCTTCCCCGCGGTAATGGTGCTGGGGTTCGGCATGGCGATTAGCGTTGCGCCGCTGACCACGACCATCATGAACGCTGTGGAACAAAGCTTCGCGGGAGCGGCCTCGGGGATCAACAATGCTGTCTCGCGTGTCGCCAGTCTGCTGGCAGTGGCAGTTTTCGGAGCGGTGCTCACCGGCGTTTTCCAGAGCACTCTGGAGCGGCGTCTGGATCGTGCCGCCCTGGCGCCCGCGGTGCGGCAAGAAATCGAGGCCCAGCGATCCAAGCTGGCCGCTGCCGAAACAGGGGACCCGCGCGGGCGGCAAGTCATTGACGAAGCATTTGTTGCCGGCTATCGGAGGGTGATGTGGATGGCGGTTGGGCTGGCGCTCGCCAGTTCCCTAACCGCAGCAGCCTTGATAGCAACCGACAGGCGATCGGAGCATAGGTAGCTTGTACGCGAGAGTGCGCCGCGTTCCAGATATGCCACCGGGCGGAAGCTATCGCACTTCACCTCCAACAGCCAGTCCGCGTCCACGTGGCCGCCCTGATCGAGCAGTGGCCCCCGCTGTTGCCAGGCTGAACTGGCGCTGTGAACTGGATCATTCGCGTATCCTCGCCGAGCCCCGCCATGGCGCTAACGCGATCGCGGATGGTTGCTACCCAACAGGATACGCACGCCCTTTCGGTTGTCGAGTGGCTTGTTCTGAATAAGCAGTACAATCCGGTTGTGGAACGCCGCCACTTCCTCCTAACCGCTGGCGCTCTGGTCGCCGCCCCAGCCCTGCCGCAATCTACCGTGGACCGGCCCGCCAACGCCGTCCGCAGCGTCCAGCGCCTGTTCACCAGCGAGGTCGAAGACAAGCCCTGGTTCTACGACCGGGAGATGTGGCCGCATTACCTCGCCATGCTCGCGGAAAACCGCTTCAACCGCTTCAACCTCAGCTTCGGCATAGGCTACGACTTCCTGCGTGCCGTCACCGACGCCTACTTACTCTTTGCTTACCCCTTCTTCCTCTCCGTGCCCGGCTACCACGTCCGCGCCGCCAACCTGCCGGACGCCGAGCGCGACCACAATCTCGAAACGCTGCGCTTCATCAGCGAGCAGACCGCCGGCCACGGCCTGCAATTCCAATTGGGCCTCTGGATGCATGGCTACCAGTGGGAGAGCAGCCCGCATCCGAACTACATCATTGAAGGGCTGAATGCCGACAACCACGGCCCGTATTGCCGCGACGCACTTGCCGCTCTCCTCCGCGCCTGCCCCGCCATCACCGGAGTCACCTTCCGCATCCACGGCGAAAGCGGCGTCGCCGAAGGCAGCTATCCGTTCTGGAGCGCCGTCTTCGACGGTGTGAAGCGCTCCGGCCGCCGGGTCGAAATCGATATGCACGCCAAGGGCATTGACCAGGGCATGATCGACTTGGCGCTGGCCACAGGCATGCCCGTCAAAGTGTCGCCGAAGTTCTGGGCCGAACACCTGGGAATGCCTTACCACCAGGCCGACATCCGGGACCAGGAGGTGCCAAAGGCCGACCACCGCGACAGTGGCCTCATGGCGTTGAGCGCCGGCTCCCGCAGCTTTACCCGGTACGGCTACGCCGACCTGTTGCGCGAAGACCGGCGCTTCGATATCCTCTGGCGCATCTGGCCCGGCACGCAGCGCTTGCTGCTATGGGCCGACCCGGTCTTCGCCGCCGGCTACGCGCGGGCCTTCCAATTCTGCGGATCGAGCGGCGTCGAGATTATGGAGCCGCTTTCTTTCAAAGGGCGGCGCGGATCGGGCGCGCCTCCCGAAGGTCCGGGAAGCGGGCGCTGCGCCTACGCCGACGCATCGCTGCGCCCACGGTGGGATTGGGAGAAGTATCTTGATACCTACCGCGTCTGGGGTCGGAAGCTCTACAACCCGGACGCCCAGGTCGATGTCGAGCCTGCCCTCGCCGCCGCCAGCCGCATTCTGCCGATCGTCACCGCCGCCCACCTGCCCTCGGCCGCGAACAACAACTACTGGCCTGAGATCTACACCAACCAGTCGCTCGTGGAGCCGTCGAAGACCGAGTATACCGACACCCCGTCACCGAGGACCTTTGGCAACACCAGCCCACTCGACCCGCAACTCTTCTCCCGCATCAACGACTTCGCCGACGAACTGCTCAGAGGAGAGCGGAGCGGCAAGTATTCCCCTATCGAAATCGCGCAATGGCTGGAAGATCTGGCCGGCGCCACGCACCCTGTAAAGGCCCGCCGCGTTGAAATTGATGTTTCGATTCAGGCCGGCTTGGGCAGATTCTTCGCCGCCAAGTTTCGCGCCGGCGTCCTGTACGCGATTCACGAGCGTACCGGAGACCGTGCCGCGCTTGAGGAGGCTCTCCGGTATTATCGCGCCGCGCATGCCGCCTGGGCCGGATTGGCCGATAAGGCCCGCGGGGTCTACGTCACGGATATCACTGTCGGCGAACTCCCGTGGCTCCGGGGACACTGGCTAGACCGCCTCCCCGCGATTGATGCCGACATCGCCCTTCTGGAGCAGCGACTCTCCTCCGCCAAGACCACCGATGATCCGAGGGTGCAGGCCGCCATCGCCGAAGCCACGGGCCGCCCGCAGCGTCCATCGGCCGCGGTGCGCCATCGCGCACCCGATCGCTTTCGGCGTAAGCAGCCGCTCGCGGTCGAACTCACAGGCCCGGTGCTCGCTTTGGCGCGTTTCTACTACCGGCACGTCAACCAGGCCGAGCATTGGCAGTCCGCCGCCATGGAACGTAAGGGGCCGGCCTACGTTGCCGCCATCCCGGCCTCATACACCGACTCGCCGTACCCGCTCCAATATTACTTCGAGCTGAAATCAGCCCCGGATCGCGCTTGGATGTTCCCCGGCTTCCCGCCTGATCTTGCCGGTCAGCCCTATTACGTCATCCGTGCAGCGAGCCAGGCTTGAGCGCATTCCTACCCAGTGACAGAAGCCTGGCCCACCATCAGCGACGGAGTCGACCACTCCGTGGGGACGGGCGTGACTGATCCATTTACGCGGGCTAGCGGGCGTCAAATCCTGGGAACTGAACTGATCGCGCGACCAGTGTCAGGCTTAACTGCACGCAGGCTGCGTTCACGGTGGAATCCAGTTCGTTTGTCGCCGCCACCGTACCCGCCGGCGCAACCACCGGGACGGTCCACGTGGTGACGCCCAACTGCACGCTTTCGACCAACGTGCTTTCGCGTGCTGCCATAGAATGCGTGCGTCTCGTCACACAGTGGAGGTGTTACTCCCAACGCAGTGCCCGCATAGGGTCGACACGCGTGGCGCGTAGCGCGGGGACGTAACCAGCCAAGAGGGCGACGAAGGCGATGCCCAGCGTGGCTGCGGCAATGGTGAGCGTGTCGTTGGGCTGGATGCCGTATAGTTGCGATCTCACTATGCGCGCCAAGCCCCAGGCGGCAGGCAGGCCAATGGCGATTCCGATTCCGGTCAAAATGAACACATCCCGCATCACCAGCATGATTACATCGCGCGCGACAGCCCCCAGCGCTATCCGGACGCCGATTTCGCGCGTCCGCTGTGCCACGACGTAGGCCATCACCCCGTAGAGGCCGATCGCAGCCAGCAGAGTCGCCAGCATGCCGAATCCGGAGGATAATGTCGCCACCAGCCGTTCGGTGATCAACGATTCTTCCATCTGGGTTTCGATGGTCTTCATCTGGAAGATCGGGAGGTCTGGATCGAGGTTGTTCACGACCCGGCGGATGCTCGAAAAGGCTTGCTCAGGGTGGCGCGCGGTGCGCACATAGGCGTACATTCCTATCACAAACTCCATCTGGTGATATGGACGGTAGACCTCGAGCGGGACCTCGTCGCGCATGCTCTCATACTTGGTGTCCCGCACGACTCCCACGATCTCGATATCCAGTTTGGTCCCCGGGTCGCCTCCCATGCCGATGTGCCGTCCGATGGCTATGCCGTCCTTGAAGAACCGCCGGGCGAACTTTTCGTTGACGATGCAGACTTTGGGCGCCTCGCGGCCATCGCTCATGCGGAAGTCGCGGCCGAGCAGGATGGGAACGTTCATGGTCTGGAAGTAATCCGGCGAAATGAACTGCATGTGCGGGTCGGGCGCTTCGGTGGGCTTGTGCTGGAAGCCTTCCACGGCCATGCTGCTGTCCCATTCGTCGCCGGAGAGCACCGGCATGACGGCCAGGCTGGCAGATTCCACGCCGGGGATCGCGTCAAGGCTATCGCGCAACCGGCGGTAGAAATCCAGGCTGCGGTCCGGTTTGTAGCCATTCATGGGAGGATCTATGGCGAAGCCGATCAGGTTGCCGGTGCGGAATCCGGGATCGAGATCTTTGAGGTTGCTCAGGCTGCGGATGAACAAGCCGGCCCCGATCAGGAGGAGTAGCGACAGCGATACCTGGGCGGCCACCAAAGTTTTGCGCAGGCCGACCGAGGTTCCGCCGGCAATAGAGCCAACCTGATCCTTCAGCGTAGAGGCGAGTGAGGGGCGCGTCGATTGCAGTGCGGGCGCGAGGCCGAACAGGATTCCCGTGAGCAGCGATATGCCAAGCGTGAACGCCAGAATCCGCCAGTCGGGCGTGGTGGAAATCGTCAAGGACGAGTCTCCGGTGGGCAGGAAATTCAGCAGAGTGCGATCCATCCAAACGGCCAGTGCCAGCCCGAAGGCGCCACCGGCGAGTGACAGGGTCAGGCTCTCCACCAGCAATTGAGACACGATGCGCGACCGGCCGGCGCCCAGGGCGAGGCGGACGGCAACCTCCTTCTGGCGCGCGGTGGCACGCGCGATTTGCAGATTCGCGACATTGGCGCAAGCAATCAGCAGGACCAGGCCGACCAGTGCCGTGAGGACCAGCAGCGGACTGGCGAATTGACTGCGCAAGTTGGATTCCCCTTTGGCGGCGGGAAGCACCTCCATCCACATGGTGAGGAAGCTTTTCTTGGTTTCGGGCGCGGCTTGGGCGAAGTCCTTCTCCTGCACCTCCATTTCGAGGATCTGGTGAAAGAACGGTTGCACAGACGCCTTGGCTAGCTTTATGGTCACGCCCGGTCTCAGGCGGCCGAACACGTTCACCCAGCGGCCGCGGCGATTCTTCAGACTGTAAAACTCCGCGAACTGCGGGCTGATCTGGGCTTCCATCATGATGGGGACGCGAATCTGGGGCGACGAGCCGGGGCTGGTGCCGTCAAACCCTTCCTCGCTAACGCCCACGATGGTGAGCGGATAGCCATCGACCAGCAGCTTCTTGCCGATGACGTCGCGGCTGCCGCCGAACCGGGTCCGCCAGTAACGGTAGCTGATGACCGCGATGGGGTGGCCGCCAGGGGTCCTGTCGTCATCGGGCGTGATGACGCGTCCCAGGGCCGCGCCCACGCCGAGGACCTGAAAATAGGAGCCGGAGACGAGTTCGCCGTCGATGCGCTCGGTTTTCCCTTCGGAGCTGACGCTCATGGAGGTTTCCCAGAGGCAGAACATTCCGCTGAAGGCCTGGTTGTGGTCGCGGAAGTCCTCGTACATGGGATAGGAGAGCTTGTATTGGCCGTTGTTGCTGCCGTAATGCGGACCACGGCCCCACAACAGGACGAGCTGTTGGGGGTCTTTGACGGGCAGCAGGCGCAAAAGGATTTGGTCTACCAGGGTGAAAATGGCGGTGTTGGCGCCAATGCCTAGCGCCAGCGACAGGACGGCTACGGCAACGAAGACAGGAGATTTCTTGAAGGTTCGGTTGGTGAAGCGTAGATCGTGCGCGAGATTGCCCATAAGTTTAATACCGTCCATATCTGAAAACGTTACGCGGGCATCGAGCGACTCATTAAGTTGGGGCGGGAGGGAAGAAACTGCGCGTGGGCCCTTGCGACCGGGACAGCAGCTACGCAATTTCCACGATCACCATCGAGTGATCCGAGATCCCCGCTCCACCAACGAAGGGGTTGCAAACGCATGATCGAGTCGGAATCCATTTCCGCGAGCACTGCCCTTCAGCTTCGAATTCCCCACATATCCATCCAGCCCAACGTCGACGACCTGTCGAAGTGCTCCGCGCATACGAATGTCCTTCCGGTTTCGTCCAACCGTTGCGCGCCCGTATTCCAGTCGCCAACGAACAGAAACGGCTCGTGCAATCGGGCTTCCGCCGCTGCTTTTTGCTGGACCCTGCCGCCATGACGTGGTGTACGCCGATGCCAAGCCGAATTCCGGCAGATCAATGTCCAGCCAGCGGACGAGACCTGCGGACGGTGCCGGACAGGGCCTCGTACGGCGCAAAGGGGTGCGCGAGAAGACCGCGATTCCATTCTGGTTTTCGGCCGGGTGTGTCGCTTCGACGTGTGGCCATCTTCTCTCCTTCATCGCCGCGCACAGCCCCACACCGGGCTTGGCGCGCAATTCAGTCACGGCAATCACATCGGGTCGTAGGTGGAGATTTCTTCAACGATGCGCGCCAGGCGGGTGCCGCCGCCCTGCCGAATGTTTCAGGCAAGGAGTTCCACGGATTCCTAAACGATGGGACCGGCGACACGCTAAGGTTGCCGGAATCCTCGAAGCCGATGAAGACTCGGTCGAACAGGTGGTCGATGCTGGGCGTCAACAACAGTCCATTCTCCCCATCGAGCCGCTCGTCGTTCGACAAATCCCGTCGATTTCCATCACAACGCTGCTTGACTAGGCCCTGCCCGCGCCGTGCCCTGATGATGGCCTCCCGATCGGTGTCGCCGATTGAGGCGTCGGCGGCCACCCTCTTCTCCAGCCGGTGCTCCCAAATATCGAGATCGTCTCCAGTCTTGATACGATCACCCTCGGCTGCAGTGGCGGCTTTGGATCGAACTGCGTGAATTCCGCGCCTCGTTTCTGAAGAGGCTGATGAACCAACCGTCCCAGGAACCGCCACACGCGGATGGCTGGAGAGTCGTGGGCACGCGGGCCAGCAACGAGTTCCGCGATGTTGCGTCTGACGCACTACAATCGCGGCGGCCGCCGCTTATAGCGTAGCGTCCGTTCGCAGGCCTTCGCGCATCGTGGCCGGAGCCAAGGGGAGCCGCGCAAGTGTCATGGAGGCGTTACGCAGAACCAGCGAGTTCCTGAAGAACTCGCTTTCCCTGGTGGAGCTCAATCGTTGGCTCGCGCGAAAGCTGCCAGGAATTTCGGGGTCGCAATCGAGCCAGCCTCCCGGTTCATGGCATGATGAGGAGACGTGACCCGCGATAATAATTCGTGTGTGCATCTGACTGCGCCCGAGGCCGGCGGGCTGGTTCAATCCCGACGCGCATTCCTCAAGAGCACCGCGGTGCTCGGAACGATGCAAGGATTGGCGGCGCAACCCACTCGCCGGAGCGCGGCGCGAAAACTGCCGCTCGCCTACGCTGCAACCTACACTTCGCCGCAGGGGCCGGAAGGAAGTAAGGGATATGGCGAGGGGATCTACCTGCTCGAAATGAATCCGGCGAACGGCCGCCTCTCACGCCGCGGCGTGCTCCAAAATGCCGGAAACCCATCGTGGCTGGCCTTTGATCCCTCCCGCACTCATCTCTATTCGGCGAATGAAACGGCTACCTATCAGGGCGCCGCATCAGGTTCGTTGAGCGCCTACCGGATCGCACAACCCAGCGGAAGCCTGACGCTGCTGAATACGCAAAGCTCGGAGGGCGCCGGACCGTGCCATCTGAGCGTTCACGCCGCCGGCAAGCATGTCTTCGTAGCGAATTACGCCGGCGGAACGGTGGCCGTGCTTCCCATACTCGCCAATGGCGAATTGGGATCCGCGACGGATGTGAAGAGCGATAGCGGCCAGACGGGCTCGCTACATGCGGCCACTCGACCGCAGGGTAGTTTCGCAATCAGCGGGCACGACCGTCCGCATGCGCACATGGTTCAGGCGGACCCTTCCGGGCGCTTCGTGCTATCCACGGACCTGGGACTTGACCAGATTCTCGTTTGGGAATTCGACAGCGCTAAGGGCACGCTGAGGCCGCACGATCCACCGCTCGTGAAGCTGCCGTCTGGTGACGGACCGCGTCATTTTGCATTCCATCCGTCCGGCCGCTGGCTCTATTGCCTGACCGAGGAGGCTTCCACGCTGGTTGTCTTCGACTACAAAGCCGGCACGCTGGCCTCGAAGCAGACCCTCTCGACTCTCCCGCGGCAGTTTGCCGGCACAGACTTCGCCTCCGAGGTTGTAATCTCGCCCGACCATCGCTTCGTCTACGTTTCGAACCGCTTGCACGACAGCATTGCCTGGTTTTCAATCGCATCGAGCGGGACGTTGACACGCATCGGCGAGGAATGGACCCGCGGGGATTATCCACGCAGCTTCACCATTGATCCGACCGGCCGGTATCTCTATTCATGCAATCAACGCAGCGACGCGATTGCCTGCTTCCGCATCAACCAACAAACGGGTGCTTTGACGTTTACCGGTGAATATACACCGATCGGAACGCCGGCCATGCTTCTATTTCTCTAGCGCGGCCGCAACCGCAGGCATGTGCTGCAGGCGTCACGCCCGCACAGTCGCGACCCAGGTGAAAATTTTCTAAATCTAAAATCTAAATCGGCAACGACATTCTTTTCTCTTGCTCGACGAGTTCGCGCTCTCTTGTTCGCGGAGGTATTAGCGGACCTGCTCGCGATAGCGCTCTTACCCTTCAGAAACCCAAACACCAAAGCCTCCAAGTGTTTGGGCGGAATCGCGATGCACATGTGCACATGGTCTGGCATGAGCCTCGGTGATCACCTCAAAACCGGCCATACATGATCACCTCAAAACCGGCCGACGAGGGCATGAGGTGCCCTTCAAGATTCTGGCATTCCTTCTGCTTGCCAAGGCATGGAAAATCGCCCCAACTGCGGCCGCCTTTGGCCGAAGATCGCCCTGCGCCGCCGCTTGGGCATGAATACCACGTGGTACTTGCAAGTCCCACTTGGAGTGGATAGGCTTTGGTAAAGATCCGGCATGAAATCCCCCTGTTTTACAGTTCGCGTAGCTCTCTCGCGTTGGCCATAAGATTTTTGTGTGCTTCTACCCACAGTACTTTACGTAAACGGAGTTTATGGCCTCTTTATATCGTTATACAACGTTCGCGAGGTTCGGTCTTACTACTCTTCGCAGGGCGACCGGCCCAGCGAAGTCTCCGGACATCCTGCTCGGGGAAGAAGAATTCGGTGAACCAGAAGGTGGCAACTCGTTTACTCGAAAAACGAGGCCACCGCGTTGTAGTCCAACGGAGGGGAGGTGCGTTCAGCGCTGGCGAGGTGTTCCTATGGGACGATTGGAGGGCGGACTGATCCTGGTCACTGCGCCGGCGCTTGATTCTGCTTGCCGGGAGGCATCGAATGAAGATTCTCATCGCTGACGACGATCCAGTCTCCCGGTGCTTCATGGGGAGGATCCTGCAAAAGAGCGGGTATGAGGTGATTACGGCTGAAAATGGAGCCCAGGCTTTGGAAGAACTGTCAAGGGAGCATGGTCCCCGGCTGGCATTGTTGGATTGGATGATGCCGGAGATGGATGGCCTGGAAGTTTGCCGTCAGGTCCGTAACAGACGTGGACGGCCGTATATCCATATCACGCTGTTGACCTCGAAGATGTCCAATAACGATGTCGTCGCGGGTCTCGAAGCCGGGTCGGATGACTATCTCACCAAGCCGTGTTATCCCGAAGAATTGAAAGCGCGCCTGCGCACAGGGCAACGTGTTTTGCATCTAGAAGATACGCTTGTAGAAGCGCGCGAAGAGATGCGCTTCAAGGCGACACATGACGCTCTGACCGGTTTGTTGAACCGTGGAGCTATTCTTGCGCTTCTCAGAACTGAACTCAACCGGTCCGCGCAGGAACATGCTCCAGTATCGCTACTGCTTTGTGATGTTGACCATTTTAAGCACGTTAACGACGTGCATGGTCATTTGGTCGGCGACGAAATGTTGCGACAAGTGGCCGTCCGGCTTCAGGATTCGGTTAGGGCGCAGGACGCGGTGGGACGCTATGGAGGAGAAGAATTCTTGATTTTGTTGAATGGTTGCGCTAGCGCCCAGGTCAGAGACCGTGCGGAACGAGTGCGGGAAGCGGTGGCTTGCGGGTCATTCCCTGTGGAAAACGGGGCTCTCTCCATATCACTAAGCGTGGGAACTCTGGCTGTGGATAACTGGAACACGGACCTGCCGATTGAACCCCTTTTGAAAGAGGTTGATGCTGCGCTGTATCTTGCCAAATCTACAGGGCGAAATCGCGTTGTTTGTGGAGCGTGGCGCTAACCATACCAGTGAGCACAGCCGTGTTATAACCCTCTTCTTGGTCAGCGCCGAAACAGAATCCAGCACCAGGCTCTTCATCCGCCGCCATTCGTTCGCTTTGTCAATTACTGTTTAACACATTCATTCTAAGCCTCTTCAATCAAAAACTCCGGATCGGGCGGGGGCAGTAAGCGAAAGACGCAGATTGGCAAAGATTCCTGAGAGGAATTCGCGGCACTGCGCACTCGTTGGTCATAGCATGGAACCACATTGCCAACTGCCACCACCGCCCCTCGGGGTTCCCCAAGCCCCTCGGCGCAGGCCCCGCCACCGACCGCGCCTAGTAAAGCCACCAGGACTTCCGGCCTTCGTCATGCGGTCGAGGTGAGGGATGGTATTTCCCGCATCCAGCGACACCCGAACTGCCAATGTGGGCAGTGTACATGGTGCCTGGGAAATGCCCGCAGGGACCGGACCTTCAACAGGAACGCCTTTGTCACTACCGTGGCGCGGGCAAACGCCTCCGGCGCACTCCCCGGAGGCTTCAACTAACCGTTGCCGCTCATTGTCCCCTGGAACATCCTCCTAAACCTTGGCTTCTGCCCCATCGAAGCGTAATAGCCAATAAGAAGGCTTCCGGAACCCCGCCTAAGGGTGTTCCGTTTTTGCTGCGGCCGGACACCCAAGCCGCGCGGTGGGCGTCTGCAGGTCCGTGAAGTGGCTCATTAACAGACGACTATGATTGTTCTATTCTGGCTCGCATCCGCGGTGATCTTGGCGTTGCTTGCCATCGTTCCGCTCGATTGGAAGGGCCAAGCTGAATTGGGATTGGTTCTCGTTGCCTTATCGATGGTGCTCGGCCGCATTTCGTCGAAGCGCCGAATGACATTGGCCCTCATTGCGTTCTCCATATTCAGTTCCACACGTTACCCCGAGGATCAGGAATACCGGCTTGCGCTCGGGCGGTTGTACACCTATCGTCCGCAAACGCGCGACAGAGGGATACAGCTTTTGGAGTCGATTCCGGAAAGCAGCGCGTTGGCGAATCAGGCCCGGCAGGCATGGCGGCAAGCGCTGGTTTGGGACGGAGCACATCCGGCTTCGGCGCCATTCTACCGGTCGTTTCTGGCGCGCTACAAAGACCCGGAACTGCAGCAGATGCTCAGCGAGATGAAGGTTCCGGCGGCGGCGACGGTGGAAAACAAGGCGGATCTTTCGCGGGGGCGCGAGGAAAAACTCGGCTACGCGGCGCTGAACGCCGATCGTCTTCCGGAAGCCGAAGGCCATTTTCAAGCGGCGCTGAAAGAATCGTCCGGGAGCGCGGGCGGGCTATCCGGTCTCGGATTCATTTCCATGAAGAAAGAGGATTTCGATTCCGCCGTGGACTATTTCGAGCGGGCGAAATCCGCCGCGCCGGCCAGCAAGCAGATCGCGGAGGCGCTAGACACGGCCCGGTTCTGGAAAAACATGAAAGCCGCCGGCGGCGCGCAGAATGATAACAGGCTGGACGCGGCTACTGAACTCTTCCGGCAGGCCTTGGCGATGCGCCCCGGCAACGTGGACGCGGCCGCGGGACTGGCGGGCGCTTACATGCAGCAGGGAAAGGCAGCCCCGGCCATTCCTCTTTATCAGGAGATCGTCCATCAAACAACCGCAGAACGCCCAGGCCTGGCGCGGTCTGGTGACCGCCAGATACCGTACAGGCAACTATGCAGACGCTCTGGCCACCGCCAAGCAGATGCCTGACGGACCACGGACGCTTCTCGGGAAAGACGCCGAATACCTGGCTCTTCTCGCCTTCATTCACGGCGAGGCTGGCGATGAACGGGAATCTTCCATTTACCTGCAGGAAGCCCTCGAAGCGGCCCGCGCGCAAAACACCGAACTGCCGTTTGGTCTTCAGCTCGAATTTGCGGGCCTCTTTCTCCGCTCCGGCAAAGCGGAGCAGGCCGCGGTTGCCTTCCAGCGGGTCGCGGATGCCCACCCCAACAATGTTGACGCATGGGAAGGCCTGCTGAGCGCGCTGATCCGGACCCCGAACTACGAAGTGCGCGCCCTGTCCGCTCTGCGGCGCATGCCGAAAGAGGCGTACAGTACGGCGTTGCGCCAGCCGGCTTTTCTTCGATCCTTAGCTTCGCTGTATGTAACCTTGAAGCGCCTCGACCTGGCTGAGGCATTTCTCGAAAAATCGGTGAACATCGAGAGCCAGGGGGGGCACGAAGTCAGCCTGGCCGCGCAACTCCAACTGGCCGACGTGTGGGTACGGGCTTCGCAATCCGGAAAGGCGGAGATCTTGCTGCGGCGGCTAGCAGAGAAGTATTCGGGAGCCGCGGATGTATGGAAGGCGTGGATATCGATGCTGCACGCCGCGGAACGCGATACCGAGGCGCTGGTCGAGATTCAGCGCATCCCCCCGGATCTGTTGACGGAACTGCAAACCGACCCGGGTTATGTAATTCTCCAGGCGGGCGTTTTCAGCCGCACGGGCCGTTCCGACGAAGCTCTCGAAGGCGTTCGCGCGGAAATCGCGCACCTTGAAATGGACAAGCAGCCTATTCCGGCAGCGCTCGAAACCCAGCTTGCCTGGCTCTTGTTGGGGCGCGAGGACGGCGCACAGGAACTCTATTCCGTACTCGAGCAATCCGCCAACCGCCGGGACCTCACTCTCGCGCAGCAACAGGATTTTGCCAAGATCTGGTCGATCTGGATCAGGCGCCGCGCGCAGGCGGACATCGCCGCCGGCAATCTCGAAAAAGGAATTGCGATCCTGCAAGCCGGCGGGCGCCTGCTGCCGAACGACAACAGCATCCGCGGTAATCTGGCCGGAAATCTTCTAAAGGCGGGCCAGAACCGCGCGGCCTTTGATGTGTATCGCAACTGGGGACTGGCTGATGCGGAAGCATCGGACTACCTCGGTGCCGTGGGAGCCGCCTTGTCCGTGCGCGATAGCGCGCTCGCGAATCAGTGGCTCGCTAAAGGCCTGCGGCGATTCCCGCGAGACTCTAAATTGCTCACGCTGGCGGGGAAGCAGGCCGCCTTAAATGGCGATTACAAGAAGGCTGAAGTCTATCTGCGCGCCGCGCTGGCCGCTTTGCCCAAACAGGAGAGCCGCTCGTCCGCGGACCGCTCCCCAGGCCTCGGCAACTCCGACAGTCAGCCGCTTACGCGGAGCCTTGGCCAACTTCTGCTGAACGAAGATCTGCCGGCGGGGGACTCTTTGTCTCCAGTCGCGCCAGCCGCGTCGGTGCCGGCTTCACCGATCGACTTCCAGCCCGCGGAGTCGCCTTCGTTCGGCAGAACGGAGGCCCAGACCGCCGGAGACCATGCAAGATCGGCGTGGTCCGGCCAGATGATCACGGAGGCCGCCTGGCAAGTGCCTACCGGGCGCCCGGCGCCTCGAACCGCTACGCCACCCGCGCAAAACGGCCTGGCGCCGGAGGACTCGGACGCTGAATTCTTTCGCTCGCTAATACAGGCTCCGGGACCACCGGCATCCAACCGGGCTCTTGCGCCCACCGCCAGCCCGCTGCCAGCCGTCCCGGCGAGCCCGGACTCTATGTACTCTCCTGGAGCCAGGCAACCCCAACCGCAGCCGGAGTCGCTCTTCCCTTCCGGCGAGGAAGTCCAGCCGAAGACCGAGCGTGAGGAAATCGACGACCAGATCGCCACGATCGAGGGCCGCAACAGCCCCTACTTCGGCGGGGAATCCATGGTGCAGAGCCGCAGTGGTCAGTCCGGCTACGACAAGCTCATCGCGGAGGAAGAGGATTTGGAGGTGAGCGGGGCCATTAACAATCAAGTCCGTCTGACCCTCATCGCCCGGCCGGTTTTTCTGGATCCCGGCACTGCCGACGGCACCAGCACGTTGCGCTTCGGTCTGCTTCCGGTGGGTGTCGCCCCGCCGTCCGCGTCGGCAAATGGTATTGCCGCCGATGTGCAACTGTCCACGCCGGACTTCGGTCTGCGCCTCGGTTCCAGCCCGCGGGAATTTCTCGTCCCAAACTGGATTGGAGGCATCCGTTACCGCCCAGCCAATGGTCACTTGACGTTTCTTTTCAACCGGGACAACGTCAAGGACACCATGCTGTCTTACAGCGGTAGCCGCGAGCCGCTCACCAACCAGATCTGGGGTGGTGTGATCGCGAACGCTTATCAGGCTAATCGGTAACTGGGGCGACGGAAATTCAGGCTTCTACACCAACTTCAGCTATCAATCCATTACCGGAGACAACGTGGCCGCCAACTGGCGCATCGATGGAACGGCGGGCACATACTGGAAGTTGTACACCAAGCCGCAAGGCTCGCTTACCGCCGGGCTTAATTTTTCGGCGATGCACTATAATCTGAACCTTCGTTACTTCACGTTCGGGCAGGGCGGATACTTCAGCCCGCAGGAATATTTCCTGTTTAGCATTCCCGTCCGGTGGAGCGGCACGTGGCGGCGCCAGATTCAGTATTCGATTTCCGCCAGCCTGGGATATCAGCACTTCGTGGAAGACGACTCTCCTTATTTTCCCTCGCTTCCTGTGCTGCAGGGGCCGTCCGGCTCGTATTATTCCGGCCAGACCAGCACAGGCGC
Source organism: Bryobacterales bacterium (assembly GCA_963818855.1). GTDB lineage: Bacteria > Acidobacteriota > Terriglobia > Bryobacterales > Bryobacteraceae > Bog-159. The sequence goes on from CAWFUH010000008.1 coordinate 182,556, forward strand.
AAACTACAACGTCGATGTCAAAGTCGCTTACCAGCTATCGCCGAACTGGCTGGTCGGTATGTACGCGAGCGCCAACAACACTCGCGACTATAACATGGCCGCCGTCGGTGTATATGTGAAATATCTTCTTCAGCCCCGCCCGCTGCTCCAGGACATGACGCTGCCTTCTATTCCAGACTGGAAGGGGGTTCAGCCTTTCACCCTGCCATGAAGAGGCTCTTGGCGGCAGGCGTCGCGGCAATCTCCGTGTGCGCGCTCCATGCCCAGATGACGTGCCAGCGAACCGACCTGCCCGGAACCGCTGCGAGCCCAGTCGCTGGCGGAGTTATTGCCCGATATTGTTCTCAGTTGTACCGGCGGTGTTCCGGCAAGTCAGGGTAGCGCCGTCCCTCAATACCAGGTTCTGATCTCCGCCAACACCGTGTTTGCTTCGCGGGTGCTCGAGCCCGTCGCGGGACAATCCTGGAACTGGACCGACGCCCTGCTGCTGATCGGCGAGCCCCACCGGAACAACAGGTCGTCTGCGTGCAAGCCTCACCATCTTCATCCTGCGCGCGCCCTGGCTGGAGCCTCGGCCGGGTACAACGTGTTTCAAGGCGAGTTGCTGCAAAGCAATGCCATCTCGTTTCAAGGCGTTCCTATCGACGCGCCGGGGCCCGGCGTCCAACAGATCGTCCGCGTGACCAATCTACGGGTGGATATGACACAATTGCCGCTCGACGCCAGCCCCGCCGGGGCCGCTGCTATCGATTCAATATTTTCAACCGCAGGTACTGCCGTTCCGATCGCCAATGCCTCTCAATCCTCAGGCGCCGCGCAGCCGGCTCTAGTATTTTCAGTGCGCACCGCCAACGATGCGCCCGCGCCAGCATCTTCTCCCCGCGCTTGTCGATTACGCCGGCGATGCTTCCACCCGTTACGTCCACCCCAGCCAGTTCGCTCGAAGTCTTCAACGTGAAGTTCACCGAAGGCTTCGCGGGATCGTTCCGCCGCCGCAACACCGGTACCAACAGCTTCGATCCACTTTATCTCGCCGACCAGGACGTTCCGGGTGTCAACTACGGTACGGAGAGCGGCTTTTTCAATAGCGCATTTCCCACGTCCAACAGTCTTTCCTTCGCCGGGACTCGCGGATTGCGGCACTCGTTTGAAAGTGACCTTCCAAAATATTCCGGCCGGCGTAGGCGTATGGGTCAGCGTGCGGGACGTGCAACCCGGCACCACGAATTTCTCCAGCACAACACCCAGGGCGATCTTGGAATTCTCCGATGCCGGGTACTTCGATCCGGTCATTGCGGACATCACGGACGGTTTCTTCGAACTCACTCCTACCGAGGGTACGGCCGAGGCGATCTGGGAGGTGCTGACTGTCGATCCCGGTCAGGCCGAGGATTATAGCTTCAACGTGGCTTTGACGCTCAACCCGCAAGGCACCGCTCCTACCGCGATTGGCGTCGCCACGGCCTCCGGTGAGTTGGGTCCGACGGACGACGATCGCGGAGACCTTATTCCTCCTGTCCCGCATTTCCTGGCCAGCAGCAACCCCACGCCCGCATTCGCCATTGTGGCGAACGCGACAACGGCGTCGCTAGGGGCAGTCAACGCCGCTAGCTACGGCGGCGGCGCCGTCGCGCCCGGGTCAATCGTCTCGGTCTTCGGCACGGGGCTGGCGCCTTACGCCGAAGCCGCCTCCGGGGCAAGCGCTCAGACCTCGCTCGCCGGTACGACTGTCGACGTCGTGGACTACGGTGGTGTCGATCTGGCGTCGTCGTTGCTGTTCGTCTCGCCAGGGCAAATCAATCTCGTGTTGGATCCGGCCACGAATGCCGGTCCCGCCGTCATTTCCGTGAGCATCGCGGGTCAAGTGGTGGCATCGGGTCTCTTGCTCGTCAGCGGTGTTTCCCCCGGGTTATTTTCCGCGAACGGAAGCGGCCAGGGCTTGGCCGCGGGCAACGTGCAGGCCGTCAACGGAAGTTCCAGTCTCATCCTTCCCATGGCCGTCTACGATCCAGGCCAGGACCAGTTCGTGCCGGAACCGATCAGTCTGGGGTCTGCGGGTACGCTCGTGTATCTCGATTTCTACGGCACAGGCTTCCGCTTTCGGAGCAGCATTGCCGACGTTCTGGTGAGTCTGGGCGGTATTCCAGTTGCCACGCTTTATGCTGGACCCCAAAGCCAATACGCGGGTTTAGACCAGCTTATCGTCGGGCCCATCCCTCGGTCGTTGGCCGGGAGGGGAGCGGTCACCGTTTCAGTAAACGTAGACGGTTCGCCGGCAAACACTCTCCGTGTCGTATTTCAGTAACTGTCTGAATCTGCACTGCCCGCTCGCTGGTGGGATGACAACAGTTTGCTCTTTAGTCTCTGGCGGCGGCGAGCAGGTTCAGTACGTGTTGAGTGGCCTCGTCTGCCTTATGGTAGGCGGCTTCGATTTTGGCGCCGGGTTGGAGGGTCCAGGTCCCAGACTTTCAAGGTCCTGTCCCGGGAAGCGGACACAGCGTGCCGGCCAATCGGGGCTTACTGCCACGCCGTAGACAAAGTCCGAGTGGCGGCGGAGTGTGCGGAGCTCGCGGCCGGACTCGAGATCTCAAACCTTCAGGGTCTTGTCTCGCGAGGCCGAAATCAGCCAGGGCTCTTGCGGGCCTGGAAACATGGTTTCGCGCGTAGAGTGCATCCATTCGGTTTGAGATCGTGCCACCATCGCTCGCATAAATGGAACGCCGCCTCGATGGTCTGCTCTCAGGAGTTGTCGGCCATCTGGCGATTCTATCTGGCTACGTTGATCTTGGATTCTGGCCGGTGACTTGACCCGTGACTTGACCCCGGCACGCACCACCGGGCAGCAATTCTGAAGTCTTGTGTTTAGTGGGAATTATGGAGCCACCCTCCGGGCTTGAACCGGAGACCTGCTGATTACGAAACAATCCCCGGATCGTAAATAGCTGAGAATGCGGTCTTCACCAAGCCATCTCCAACGCCTTAAGACCGTTGCTCGGCGCGAGTTGAACAGGTTTGTGAACAGGTCGCGCCATTAGTCCGAACATGTAGCGACAGTTGTTGACCGGGAAACACGACGACGAATCCCGTCAGCCGGAAACCCAAGGTTTCGGGCTCCGCTCAAGTATCTTAGGCCAGCCAGCGACCGCTGCTTTGCCGAAAAATCGTCCGTCGCTGGATTAAAGCCCGGTTGGCGTTGTGAGTCAGGCGGTCGAGATTGCTGTTGGCGTTGATAGCTATCGTCACAGATTTCCAACACGGACAGGGAATCCGGCTTGTCGCCCGCCGAGCTAAGCGGAATTCCCGCTTGGCGCCTGTTGGCGCCCTTTGCCCTGTCATCTTTCATAGATCCAATACCACTCTATGTAGCCCCTTTCGGATCAATCTCATCCTCGAACCGGTACGCCCTATTATCGCCGCTGTGAACATAGTTATAGAATTTCGTGACCCGTCTTCCAAACTCCCAAGCGTCGACGCTGGCTACGCCGTCCGCCAGTTCCGCCCAACCCTGCTTGTCATCCATGTCCAGGTGGTGAGCCCATAGTTTAATGCGCAGCCGGTGCGCGAAAGTGTACGTAAGGGCGCTGTCCTTCGAAGCATCGTAAATTCCCGCCGAAACTTCGCTATCGTGTGTAAGACCCCGGTAATTACAGTTCGCCGAGCCGATCATGGCAAACTTGTCGTCGAACACCCACGTCTTGGCGTGGACGTAAATGCCGCAGCTACCACCCAGTATGGCTACCAAAGGGCAGTACACGTGCACCTTTCCCGGTCCAGCGGCATACAGGATGTCCAGAAACTGCCCGCGGGCAACTTTCATATAGGTGTTGAAAAAAGGGGGCGGGATCAGAATCGTCACGTGCCGCAGCTTCGGCAGTTGTTTGGCGATCAGCTTGGCGATATCCAGTTCAATAAGGTATTGGTCCTCGATATAGATGAATCGCTGCGCCTGCTGAATCGCGTTCTCAATCGTCTTCCGGATCGACTGGTCCCCGTTCTTTGCAAACGCGTACGGCCCAAACCCCGCAGTGCCGAACGTCCGGCAAACCTGCACCTGGAAAGTGCCGGCCGGTCGCGTCCTCACGACATCCAGGCCTAACAGCCCCTCCGGGGAGAAACCTTTCTGCCCCATACTTGGTAAGGGTAGACGAATTGCGTCACCAAATCGTTCCAGCGATCGTAAAAAATTTGCAATAAGCCCAGCGCCGCCGGTCCCCGGATGCGGCAATGGACATCGTGTAAAGGCGCTCCGTCGGTATCCGCCGTTATGCGGTCCGGATTGACATCGACGCCCCCGCAGAATGCGGTGAGCTGGTCCCCTGCCTTGACGATGAGTATCTTCTGATGATGACAGCCTAAGTCCGCGTAATGACTGTCGCCTGTTGCGGCTGCAATGGGACCCACCCACCATTGTTCAAATTCCGGTCGGAGTGGGCGTCGCTCGAACCCCGGCGACAGGCTATTTACAAAGTCGATCGCTCTCGTGTTGGGCTCTTTCTTGAAAACCCCATTCCCCTCGTGAAACTGGGCGCACAGCATCATCCGGATCTTTACTCCTGCCTTCGCCTTTTCCGTCCACATCTGCCGCAACGTTCGCCCGCTCGGAAACGGCATGTCGACATCGCAGAACCACCCCAAGAGATAAATGAAATCCCCCGGCCCCGCCGTTTTCTCGATCTCGCACTGAAACTGTGGCAGCGTCTCCTTCCCGTCGATCAAGTACACGACCTCGTTTCCACTGTGCTGCTGCGGAACTGCCTGGTCGGCCGGAAAATTCTCCTTGCATGCCCACTGCAGCGCATTGTCGTCCTTCGGATCGTGCGGAATCACGATCGTATTCAGCTTATTCAGATGCACCCAGGCCTTCCGTTTGGTCAGCATCTCCGGAGGATCGGACGGCTGCAGTTTGGCTTCGTCAACCCCCATGAATCTCCTTGATCCGCGCCCACGCGTCCTTCTCGTCAAACTCGCTGTTCGGGTTTTGTACCGGCCCAAACAGGTTCATGAAGCGGTCCCGCGCCCGCAGGTACGAATTGTCTTCTTCGTAGTTCCGGTTGAAGGGATCCACGGTGAGGTCCACCTTTTCGGTGGCGAACAGCCCGAGATTATTCAACCGTGCCTTCGCCCCGACTATCCCCTCGGATCCATCCAGATCGACGATCACCAGGTCCAGTTGCCAGAAGGTCTGCTGCTGCCCCTTCACATTCACAAACAGCGTCAGGCTCGCCGATTCTACACCTACCGGAAGAACCTCCCGCAGCACGCCATTTCCATCCGTCGTGCCCTTGTACTCCTTGCCGCCCGCCTTCAGCGAATAGTCCATATTCTTCGCCGGCCGCTCCGTGATCTGGAACGGCTGGTCCGCTGAACTCGTCGGCAAGAACGGCGGATAAACCAGTCGAATTCGCAGCTCGCGGTTTGATTTCTGGATAGGGTTGACCTTGTCCGCCCCGCGTCGCTGGCGATGCGGTTCCCCCGCGGTTCCATTGCCCATCTATTCCTCCTTACGCCTCAGAATCCGTGCCCGCGCGCGAGAGCTTTCCGGGTATCGTCGTCCATCTGGCCCGTGACCGTCAGATTCTGACTCGCCTGAAATTCGCTGATTGCGCCACGCGTCTGGGGCCCGATAATCCCATCCACCGCCCCGCAATAGAATCCCAGATTATTTAATCGCCCCTGTACGCCCGTCGCCGACGAGATCGGGTCCATCCCGCCCAGCTGCAAGGAATACACTTCTTCAGCCTCTTCGCCCTTCACCGTTAGCTTCCCCGACCGCGCATTGGGAGCGATTTTCGCCTCGATCAGACCCTTCTCCGACGTCACATCCGACTTCACGATCTTCTTGTCGATCGTGAGGATGTACTTCAGATCCGACCTCGGATTGCCGTCCTCGTCCAACAGCACAATTCTGAGGGTCTCTGTCACGCCCTTTTTGACAAATACGTGCTTCTCGTCGGTCTGGCAAGCCTCGTTCCTCAGCCGGATCTTGGGAACATGAACCCGATCGCCCGGCAGCAATACCCTCTGGTCTGTTCTTCCCGACTTGAGCTTCGCATTCTGCGGAAGGTTCCAGAGCGTGTCCGGAAGAAACCCGTGTTCGAAGGCAATGCTCGCCATGCAATCGCCGTCTCCGACCACAAAATCGCCATCACCCTGAGGAGTCGCCGCATCCATTCCGACCATTATACGACAGGCTCTTAGTACTAGACTAGGGGCCGATGGGAAGTTGGTCGCCGATCAACTCGGCCACAGCCTCGATGTCAACCAAAACGTGTATACGCAATCGCCGGTCGAAAGCCGGTTGACGATTGTGAACCAATTAGAGAAAAGCTTGCAAATGATGTAAACGGAGCACGAACGGAGCACAGGGTGAACCGGGTAAATTTAGGTCGTTCTAACTTGTTGATTTTATGGAGCGGGAGACGGGAATCGAACCCGCGACGTCCAGCTTGGGAAGCGGGCATTCACTGTCGTCAGGCATATCTGAATCGATCACATCGAAGCACGGAGGCGGAGTAAGCTCAAACCACAATTCGGGAGGATTGATATGTCAAGAACGTTAGAAGAGTTGCGTCACTCACCGTACCATCAGGAACTCGGGCGGAAAATGTGTGCCGCATTCGTGGCTCAACAACAAGGGATTACGTTGAATACCGCAATGAAAAAGATCTCAATCCCGGTCGGTGATCTTTGGTTGACGATCGCGGACTACGCGGAGCGGGCCGCGGGCCAGGCGATGGACCTTCAATTCTCAAGTGAGGGCTCGCCGCAACCCAAGGGAATGCTCATGTAAGCAATGCCGCCCAATGGAACCAAGGACAATAACGAGGCTTCTAACGGTAGAGGAAGTTTCGAACTGGCTTGCGGTCTCACCGTCATGGGTTCGGGATCATGCAACCGGGCGACGACGCCCTGCTATGCCGCACATCAAGTTGGGGAAGTCGCTACGATTCGATGAAAAGCGAGTCGCAGACTGGCTCGATGCGCTCCGTCGTTCTGGAAGGTCGGCATGAGCGACCACCCGATAGATTTCGATGTTAAAAAGATAGGAAGACATATGTCACGTCAGCGTTACCAGCGCGGAAGGCTGAAAACGTTCGTGCCCGCAGCGAAGGGAAAACCGAAGCGGCAGTTGCCGCGCGGATCGTACTGGGCGAGGTGGTACCGATATGTCAGACAGGCGGACGGTCGGGAAAAGCGAAGCCCTCGGGAAAAAATCATCACGATGGAACTGGCGCGCAGCTTGCGGATTGGCACCGAATATAAAGGGCCGTTGACTAAAGCAGATGCGCAGCGTGTTCTTGATTTGCTGATCGCGAGGGACGCTGGAACCTACACCCCACCGGACGCCGCGGCAACCTTCGGACAAGTGGCACGCGAATACCTGGTCGTCGTCGAACCGGGCTGGGGTCCCCACACGGTTCGGACCTCCAAAGGTCTCATCGAAGCCGCATTAATCGGCGGAAAGCTCGGTTCGCGTCCTGTGGTCGAGCTTACCGAGATCGAACTCCAGCAATTCCTGAACGAGCATGTATCCGCAGGAGCCAGTCGATCGAAGTTGGCGAAGGTGCTCCTCTACCTGCGGAACATTCTCGACCACGCGGTAATGAAGAAGATCATCTTGGCCAACCCAGCACGGAATCCGGGGTATCGGCTGAAGGCGAAATCGCGCAAGGCCGTTTCCGAGCGATACCTGACCATGGACGAGTGCCAACGCTTGCTGTGCTGCGGTTGTTGGCGAGGATCATCTCGCAATTCGCATCCTAATCCAACTGGGCCTGCGGTCCGAAGAACTGTTCGCGCTGCGCCGGAATGACGTGATTGGCGACGTGCTGCGAATAGACGAGGCCATCATTGACGGTTCCCCGGCACCCGTGAAAACGGATGCATCTGACGCGAGCGTCTACATCCCGCCGGACCTCCAAATCGAAATGAGGGGTTGGCTTGAATGCTTGGCCCAAGACCCTCGTGGATGGCTCCTGCCCGCTCCCAAGGGTGGACCTTGGCTCTCGCAAAATTATCTTAATCGCGTGTTGAAGCCTGCCGCAGTTCGCGCCCGTGTCGGAATCTCCAAAAGGCGAACTGGAAAAGGTACGGAAGTTGAGACAACCGATGTAAACTTTCAGGTCCTGCGTAGGACATGCGCCACGCTATTCGGCGCTAAGGCGAAAGACCCGAGAGACACGCAAGCGCAACTCCGGCACGCAGATCCTACGGTCACCTTACGGCATTATCAAAAGTCGATTCCTGCGAACGTGAGAGCGGCAGCTCTTGCTCTGGAGGAAGAACTGATTTGCACTCCGAGGAATCAATTTGAACAGGTTCTGAACAGGTCAGAATTGGGCGATCGCGCTGGAAGTTCTTGAAAAGTATGGAGCCACCCGCCGGGGTCGAACCGGCGACCTGCTGATTACGAATCAGCCGCTCTACCAACTGAGCTAGGGTGGCCTGTTGCTCGATTTTAACAACTTGCGACGAATTTTGGCAAACCAGTCGAGCGGTGCAGAAGCTGAAGGTCGTCAGTTTGCCGTGCTGGGAGATTCTGAAGAAGGTGCCACCGTTGATGTCGTACTCGGAATTCGTTCCGTAGAAGACCCCGTCCACAGCCTGCACGAGCGGCAGTTAGCCAGATACTGAACGTGGGGAAACGTGTGCAGGACCGTGACAGAACCCTCGGGCGTGACGCGGTAAATCCAGAAGGGCACCAGTCCCATAGAAGTTGCCGTCGCTGTCCTGGACGAGGGATGCCTGCGAGCCTGCCCAGCGATTGCGGTTTGGCATAGGATCCTCAGCGTGAAAGAGTCCGCTACTGAACGCGGGGACGGTTCTGCTCGTTCAGCACGAGGCCATCGAATATCGCCAGCACCTGCTTGCGGTAGGTGTAAACGCGCTTCAAATCCTGCCGGAAGCTGACCTCGAAGTCGTGCGCTCTCATCCATTTATCGAGCAACGGGCGGGGCACGTCGATATCCTGCCGGAGCGCTTCGACGGAATGGCCGCGCAAGAAAAGGCCGTAAAAGAAAGCCGCCTCGCGTTGGGGGGCCAAAGGATCGTATTCGTCTCGTACCGTCATAAAACACGGTCTGAAAATGACAAGTATACCGGTGCCGCTCGATTCCGGCAAGTCCCTCCACAAAGGATCTGGACGATAGCCAAAGCCAACCACCCGCCCGCCCAAACGTCTAAACCCAATACTGCGTAACCGGATAAAGCCATTCTACTGTTTGGGGAGGATCGGGAAAAAATGGGTTCGATACATACGTGTCTGCGGGACTTGCGTTACGCTACCCGCACTTTGATGCGCTCCCGCGGATTTGCCGCGGTCGCCGCGATTACCCTCGCCGTCGGTATCGGTGCCAACACAGCTATATTCAGTATAATCGATACCATTTTGCTACGGCCGCTGCCCTATCGCGACCCTGGCCGGCTGGTGCGGTTGTATGAAACCGAAGCCGCGCCCGGCACTTATCCGTTCGCCGGTCCCGATTTCCTGGACTGGCGCGCACAGAACAAGACATTTCAGGACATGGGCCTGTTCGGCTGGCCGGGCGACATGAACCTGAGCGGCGAAGGGCGGCCGGATCATGTGCTGGCCGTGCCCACGCAGGCGAACTTTTTCAACCTGCTGGGAGTCCAGCCTCTGCTTGGGCGGACCTGGCTGCCGGGTGAGGACCAGGCGGGCAAGGACCAGGTAGCCGTGTTGAGCTACGGCCTGTGGCGCGAGCACTTCGCGGGGGATCCGGGAATCTTGAGGCGTAACATCGCCTTGAACTCCAAGAAGTACACCATCGTGGGCGTGATGCCGGCCGGCTTCCGCTATCCGGCGCAGGCGCAGATGTGGGTGCCGATGGATATGCACGACAACAACGTGGTGGGGCACCGCGGCAGCCACTCGTTCAATGCGCTAGGCCGATTGAAACCCGGTGTCTCGCTGACGGCGGCGCGTGCCGACCTCAAGCTCATCTCCGAGCGTCTGGAAAAGACTTATCCAGATTCCAACGATAAGGTGGGATCGGCGGTGGTCTCGCTGCGCGAATCGTTGACTGGCGACTCCCGCGCCTCGCTCCTGATGATGCTCTCGGCCGTGGGCCTGGTCCTGCTGATCGCCTGCGCGAACGTGGCGAATCTGCTGCTTTCGCGGGCCGTCGCACGGCAGAAAGAGATGGCCGTGCGCAGCGCGCTGGGCGCGGGTCGCGGACGCCTCTTGCGCCAATTGCTGACGGAGAGCCTGCTGCTGTCTCTATCGGGCGGCGCGCTGGGATTGCTGTTGGCGTGGCTCTTGATCGCGTGGGTGTCAAATGCCAAGAGCGTGGCCCTGCCGCAATTCGCGGTCATTCAACTCAACGCGGAGGTACTGGCCTTCACGTTCGGGCTATCGGTACTTACGGGCGTGCTGTTCGGCCTGGCGCCGGCGCTGCGCACATCGCGGCCCGATCTGCACGAAGAATTGAAAGGCGGCGCCGGCAGTTTGATCAGTCCGGGGAAACATCGCCGGTTCACCAGCAACGTGCTGGTCACCGGCGAGATGGCGCTTTCGCTGCTGTTGCTGGTGGCAGCCGGGCTGTTGCTGAAGGACTTCGCGCGCTTGCGAAACCTGGATATCGGCGTACGGACCGAAGGCGTGTTCACGGCGGCTATGCGTCTGCCCGAAACCCAATACAAGACCAACGCGCAAACGATGCGATTCTCGCAGGCGCTGCTCGAAAAATGTTCGCATATTGCGGGCGTAGACGCAGCGGCGGTTAGCACCGTTCTGCCGCTCGGAGGCGGCAGCAATTATTTTGTGAAGCTGCGCGGGCAGACGTCCCAGAGAAGCAATTTGCTGGTGGAATATCACGCGGTGAGCCCGCAGTATTTTCGCGTCCTGGGTGTGCGGCTGATCGGTGGGCGCACGTTCGATGCCGCCGATGTCGAGCGCATGCAGGCTCTCGCCGCGCGTTTCGAGAATCAGCCCGAGGGCAGCCACATGCAGGAGAGCGAAACCGATGCCATCGTGTACCCGGTGGTCATCAACGAGGCTATGGCGCGGAGTTTCTGGCAGGGCCGGAGTCCGCTGGGCCAGACCTTCTCGGACGGCAGCGATCACGGCCCCTGGAAGCAAGTGATCGGCGTGGTGAACGATGTACGGCAATGGGGCCTCGCACATAAGCCTGTGCCGGAGGCGTACGAGGCATTCACCGGCGACGGGCGCATGTTCCTCGTGCTGCATACGTCGCGCCAGCCGTTGAGCCTGACGGCGGACGTGCGGCGCGCGCTCGCCCAGACCGATGCGAGCCTGCCGCTGTTTTCCGTGCGCAGCATGGATCAGGTGATCGGCGAAAATGCCCAGGGCGAACAGTTCCTCAGCCTGCTGGTCGGATCGTTTGCCGGGCTGGCCGTGCTATTGGCCGCGATTGGGATTTACGGCGTGCTCTCTTATGGCGTGACGGAGCGTACGCGCGAGATCGGCATCCGCATGTCGCTGGGCGCCGGGCGCAGCCGCGTTTTGAGCCAGGTGATCCTGGAGGGCATGCGCCTTGCGGTGGTGGGATTCGCGATCGGCATGGTGGGCGCAGTGGCCGCGGGGCGCGTACTGGCCAGTTTGCTGCATGAGGTGCAGCCGGGCGATCCGGCGATCTTCGCCGCGACGGCTGGATTTCTGGCGCTGGTGGCGCTGCTGGCCTGTTATATTCCGGCGCGGCGTGCGGCGCGCCTGGACCCGATGGTGGCGCTGCGCTACGAATGATTGGGTTTGTGGCGCCTCACTGCACGCGTTCGAGCGCCTGTTCGAAATCAGCCAGCACGTCGCGCCAATCCTCGATACCCACCGAAACGCGCACGAGCCCGTCGCCGATACCAGCCTCGTCCAGTTCCTTCGCGGACATACCGGAATGCGTGGTGGATTTCGGATGGCACACCAGCGTCTCTACGCCGCCGAGCGAAACGGCGTTGCGTCCGATCTTCAGATTGCGCAGAAAATCGAAAGCCGCGGGGCGGCCTTCGAAATCGAGCGAGAAGATTCCGCCCGGATAGGCGCACTGCTCCTCGTAAATCCGGCGCTGTTCCGCGTCCTCAAACAACGTGGGGTAGAGCACCCGCTTGATCTTCGGATGGCCGTGCAAGGCTTCCGCGAGCCGCTGCGCATTCTTGCTCTGGCGGTTCATGCGCAGCGCCACAGTAGGCAGGCGGCCATCCAGCATCCAGCATTCATCGGGCTGCAGGATGTTGCCGAACATGCCGCGCTTCAGCAGAATCTGACGCATCAACTGCGGGTCCTTGGATAGCGCCACGCCGGCCACCATGTCGCTGAAACCGGAAAGATACTTCGTGCCGGAATAGAGCACCAGGTCGGCGCCCAGCATCAACGGATGCTGGAACGTGGGTCCCAGGAAGGTATTGTCCACCATCACCACGGGCCGGTCCGGATGATTCCGGGCGGCCTCCGACGCGTGCCGGATGTCCGTCATCACCATGGTGGGATTGGCGGGCGTTTCCAGACACACGATGCTCAAATTGCGGGCCGATTGGATGGCGCGGCTAATGCCTGCGGTGTCGCCGCCCGGCACCGGGATGCCCTGCACGCCGAAAGGCTCCAGGAAGCTGTGGATCAGGCCGGTGGTGCCGCCATAGAGCGGCGTGGTGTAAACGATGGTGGTGCCCGGCCGCGCCACGGCGACGAAAGCGGTCATGATCGCCGCCATGCCCGAATTGAAGGCGCCCGCGGCTTGCGCGCCCGGTTCCAGGTGAACGATCTGGTCTTCTAAAATTTCGGAATTCGGATGGGAGAAGCGCGAATAGATCAGGTCGGCGCGCTCGCCCTCCTCGGCCTGCACACGGCCGGCCATGATGGAGAAGGCGCGCTCGGCCGCCTCCGGGGTGGCAAAGACATATGTGGAACTGCGAAACACGGCGGGCCGCGCCGATCCGAATGAGAGGTGTGGATCGAAGCCGGCCGTCAATACCGCCGTGCGCGGACGCACCGGAGACTGCGTGCCGTCTGGATTTGGCATAAACGCTCCTACCCCAGAGTGTAACGCCGCGCACCAGTACGAACAGTTAACTATCGTTCCCTAAAACTCTTGCCTAAAAATTCTGCTGGTTTATGCATTAAAATGAAATCGGACCCTATATGGATACCGAAATCGGTGTTCCGGTGCCGAACCTGTTCCGGCCGCACCCGAATCTGGGCGATGCCGTGAACAACAATTTCATCGCGTCGGAAGTCGAGGGCGGCGTTTTCCTCGACCGGCTGCCGGAAGGCGCCGTGCTGCGCGTCGAGACGCAGAACCGCGAGTACACGCTGGTGAATCGCGGCAACGGCAAGGCGCTGATTTCCGGGCATCCCACGTTTTGCCCCGAGCCGGTGCTGGTGCATATCGAGGGGTCCAACTGGGGCGGGTCGATGCTGAAGGCGTCTTTTATCGGACGCGGCATGCACCTGGAGTTCCGGCACCCGGAGCATCGCACGATTATGACGTCGTGCATCGTGGATGTACGGGCGGCTTAAAGCAGCTTTAGCGCCACCCCACGCGGCGCTACCCGCACAGGCAACACAGTAGCCCCTTCCCGCTCGATGGCTTCCGACGCGCGCGTTTTGGCGCCGCGTTTGACCAGGAAGAAGACGCAGCCGCCGCCGCCCGCTCCGCAAACCTTGGCGCCCACCGCGCCGGCCGGCCGCGTCACCTCCACCAGCCGGTCGATGAGAGGCGTGCTGATGCCGGGAGCATTCTTTTTACGGTTCGCCCATTCCTGCCGCAGCAAGCGCGCGACGTCGTTCCAGTCGGGCTTCTCTAACGCCTGGCGCATGGCGCGCGCGATTTGCGCGATGCGGTCGAAATTGCGATGCACGGCGCGGTCGCCATCGATGTGCGCTTTCATCACTTCCCAATTGTTGATGCCTGAATTACGCGGCTCGCCCGTGTAGGCCAGCACCACGCGCTCGTTGAGATCCTCCAGGTCCACGGCCACGGGCCGCCGCGCCACGCCCGCCTCGGTCAACTCGATGGCGCTGACGCCGCCGTACATGGCCGGGTAATAATCCTGGCAGCCGGTGGGCACGCGAATGATCTGGGCTTCGATATTCTGGGCGATCTCGCGCAGCTTTTCCAGCTTGTGCCCCGCGCCGGTGAGCCGGTTGAGCGCGGCGGACAGCGCAATGATCAGGGTGGACGATCCGGAAATGCCGGCGCCGGCAGGGGCTTCGGAATGGATGACCAGGTCGAGGCCGGTTTGCGGTGCAAAGTAGCGCAGCACATAGGCGGCCAGCGGCAGTTTGTAACGCCGGGCGGCACGTAATGCAGCGAGCGAGGCAAACTCCTCGGCGCAGTCGAGATCGCGCGACCGTAGGGTGATGCGCGCATCCGTACGGGTGGCGATTTCACAACTGGCGTAGCGATCCACGGCGAAGTTCACGGTGACCGGGCAGGCGTGGAACAGGTAGAGCGGCCAGATGTCGAGGGTGCCGCCGGCCATGTCTACGCGGCAGGGAGCCTTGGCTGTGATTTTCATGGATGGAAGAATTACTATACATCGTAGTGGCGCGCTTCTGTCGCCGTACCCGTAATCCGGGAGCCCCGCGAGCCGCCCCGAGAGCCGGGGATCTTCGGCAGCGCTAGAATGGTTGTGAAGATGGATCGCGCACCCTCACAGCCCGTTAAGGATCCGACCAACCTCGTTCGGGTCCGGCCGTTCGATCTCGAAAGGCTATTGAGCCACATCGATCCTGGGCCTGCCGAAGAATCTGAAGCCTACGTACGCCTCATCTATGCGCAGCGCCGTACTGACGTCTCCTCCGAACGCAGCAACAAGACTGGTCGTTGACACAGACGTTGCCAGTTTTTCATTTTCAAGTGTCACCCCCAGTTTGCCCCGCGGTACGTGAGCATCGTTCGTGGTGCTGGGTTGATTATCTCGTTTATGACGCTGGCGGAAATGCGCCAAGGCGCGTTAGACGCAAATTGGGGACCGCGCAAGTGCGATCTGCTGGAGGCATATCTGACGGACTTCTCAGTCCTGAACTCGGACGACCTGTTATGCTCCACGTGGGCGCAGGTCCGGAACGAGAGCTTGCGTAGGGGGCGTCAAATGAGCGCAGCCGATGCGTGGATCGCCTCCAGCGCGCTGGTTCTGTGCGCGTCACTGGTCACAAATAATCCCAAAGACTACCACCACCTCGGCGGCCTCCAAATCGTCTCCGCTGCGGGCTAAGCCGGCGGCATTCGGAGGCATCTCGATCAAGGCGAACTAGCCTAGGCGTAAGAGAAACGCCTTATCAGGTTTCGGCGAGTGACAGTTGGAAGCGGATCGAAAATCGCAGGTCATTTTTTTACAATACGGGCCGCGCTGCGTTCATGGAAAATAGGGACATGGCAAACACAGTCAAACCAATCCCAGAGGGCTACGAGAGCGCGATTCCGTACCTTTCCATCAAAGGTGCGGCAGCCGCTATCGAGTTTTACAAAAAGGCATTTGGCGCTACGGAAGCGACGCGCATGGCGGGTCCCGATGGACGCATCGGCCATGCCGAGATCCTGATCGGCAAAGCGCGTATCATGCTGGCGGACGAACATCCGGAGATCAATTTCCTGAGTCCGCGAACGCTGGGCGGTTCGCCGGTCAGCATCCACATGTATGTGGCGGATGTGGATCAATTGGCCGCGCAAGCGGAAGCGGCGGGCGCCAAGGTGCTGCGGGCGGTGGCGGATCAATTCTACGGCGACCGTTCCGGCAGTTTCGAAGATCCTTTCGGACACGTCTGGAATTTCGCCACGCATAAAGAAGACGTATCTAGCGAGGAGATGCAGAGGCGCATGGCGACGTTCAGCGCGGGGGGCCAGTCGTGAGCAAGCCGGTGGGCTACCACACGATCGTGGATGAGACCCCGAAGTTCCCGAAATGCGCAGCGTGAAAGCCTTCGGCAGATCGACTATGAACATGTTCCTGTAGGGGACGATGCCGACGCGTCGGCCCAGCGGGCGCTGGCGGAGGGAGCGACGCTGATTATGTAAGTGCGGGACCAATCTCGACTGGTGGATCTGCAGCTAATGCGCTGGAGATGGCCAGCCGTACGGAAATGCAATGCGCGGCGGCGGGGTTCCGGATGATCGCAGCAGTGCGGGGCTGAAGCCCCGCGCCGGCTAAAGCCCGCCCTCCGATCAGCCGGGAATGGCGGGGGCGGAGGCGCCGGAAACGTCTTCGAATGCGACCGGAGGATTGTAGTAAATGATGCGCGAGCAGCTTTCGCAATACATCACCTGATCGCCCTTTTTCAGATCCTGGAAGAATTGCAGCCGCAGAGCGATTTGGCAGGCGCTGCAACGGCCGTCGATGGCTTCGGCGATGGCTATGCCGCGGCGGCCCTTGCGGATCCGCTCGTACTGGCGGTAGACATTCGGGTTCAGCCGGGTAACCGCCAGGGCGCGTTCCTGGTGAATCTGGTCGAGCGCCTTCTTGTCCTCGGTCGTGCGGGCCATGGCCTGCTGCTTCTCGGTGTCCACCTGAGCTTTCTCGTCTTTGAGGGCGAGTTCGGCTGCCCTCACATTTTTATCCAGCGGCTCGGATTCGCCCATCAGCTCCAGAATGCGGTCTTCGGCGCTGCGTATTTCCTTTTCGCAGAACTCGATCTCATGCTGAAAGGCGCGGTACTGGTCGTTGGTCTTGGCCTCCAGCATCTGGCCGCGCAATTTGGAGATCTTCTGTTCCTGTAGCTGGATCTCGCTCTCCGCGCTCTTGCGGTCCTTCTGGTTGGCATTGAGCGCACCGCGATCAGCTTCCAGCTTGCGCGCGTGGCTTTCCAGTTTTTTTTCGATTTCGGCGATGTGCTTGGGTAGCGCGGAGATTTCCCGGGTTAACTCAGTCACCCGATTGTCAAGCTCCTGCAACCGGACCGCCAGCTCCAGATCGGGAAGCATTCTTGAACGCAGTTTAGCACGGGTGCGCGTCCGCAGTGGATAATTACAGAGAAGGTCGTCAGATTCCGCTGCGTATCACCGGAGTAGCCATGCGGCCGCTCCACGTTGGCGGCTACGGACGCCGGGTTCGTCCCAAACGGCGCGCTAACGGCCCGGAGACGGCCTTCCAGGCGGCTTCCAGTTCGGCTACGCGCAGGGTCCGGCAAACGCCGTAGTACACCAGCGCGCCGAGCGGGATGGAAATGGCGACGTCCGCAAGCTGCGCCAGTTTGCGGGCACCCAGCCAATGCGCGACGCCGCGGCTGGAAAAGTAGCAGGCGCATCCCATGGCTGCCGATGCGCAGAGAATCTTCGCCACGCTCGAACCCAGCGCGCGGCCATGTATACCGTGGATGCGTTTCCGGAGCAGCAGGAACAGCGCCGCGGACCCAAAAAGAGCCACGGCGGAAGTGGACAACGCCAGCCCGAGATGTCCCAGGCCAGCCAATTTCACCATGGTGGAAGCGGCCGCCAGATTCACCAGAATGGAGGCCAGGCTGACGAGCATGGGCGTACGCGCAT
Source organism: Bryobacterales bacterium (assembly GCA_963818855.1). Classification (GTDB taxonomy): domain Bacteria; phylum Acidobacteriota; class Terriglobia; order Bryobacterales; family Bryobacteraceae; genus Bog-159. Next base: position 200,003 of record CAWFUH010000008.1, read on the forward strand.
CGTTGAGCGCATAAAAAGCGGGTGCCAGGATCTTGATCGATGCATAGCCGGCCAGCCCCACGGCGTAACAAGCCAACGCCAGCGCGGTCTGGTGGGTATCGGAAGCCCGAAACCGCCCCCATTGGTAGACCGCGCCGATCATGCTGGAGCCCAGCACTGCCAATCCCACAGACGACGGAATCGTCAGGAGCAAGACCATACCCAGCGAACGTGAAAGCGTGGTGCGGAATTCATCCATACGCCCCAGCGCGGCGCTTTGAGAAATCGACGGCAGGGTGGCCGCCCCGATCGACACGCCGAACAAACCCAGCGGCAATTGCATGAAGCGGAAGGCGTAGCTGAGCCAGCTCACCGGACCGTTGATCACATGGCCGGCGGCATCAGTAATGCTGGAGGCGAAATTGGTATTCACCAGGACATTGATCTGCACCGCGGCGTTGCCCAGAATGGCCGGCGCCATCAGTCGCAGGATGTTGCGCAAGCCGGGATGCGCGAAATCGAAGCGCGGCCGATAGGCCAGGCCGGCGCGATAGAGACTGGGCGCTTGAAAGAGCCACTGCACGGCCCCGCCGAATACTACGCCCCAAGCCATTGACATAATCAGGCTCAGGCCCATCCAGCGGCCCACGGTGTATCCGAAGCCGAGGCCGAAACCCACCGAGCCGATGTTGAAGAATGTCGAGGAAAGCGCCGGGATGCCGAACTGATTCAGGGAATTCAGCATTCCCATAGCTTGCGCGCTCAGCGCCACCAGCAGCAGAAAGGGGAACATGATGCGGGTGAGCGTGACGGCCAACTCGAACTTGCCGGGTACGCGCGCGAATCCGGAGGCCAGCAGCCACACCAGTTGCGGGCTGAAAATGATGCCGAGCACGCAGCAGCCGCCCACCACCAGCGCCAGCGCGGTGGCTACCAGGCTGGAAAGATCGGCCGCTTCCCGCTTGCCCTTGGTGGAGAGATACTGCGTGAAGACCGGCACGAAGGCGGAGGAGAGGGCGCCCTCGGCAAAAAGGTCGCGTGCCAGATTGGGGATGCGAAACCCGAGCAGGAACGCGTCGTAAGCCTGGCCCGCGCCGAACAGGCGGGCCATGATCATCTCGCGCACCAGCCCGGTAATGCGGCTCAAAAAAACGGCGGCGGAAACCACGCCGGCCGAGCGCATCACACTGTCGGTTTTGGAGGGCGCGCCGCTACGGGAAGCGCCCCGCGAAGAAGTGTAGGCCACGGTTTCCTATTCGATACGGCGTAGTTCCACCTGGCGGTAGACTTCCGTGGCCTGTTCGAGCGAGGCCAGACGTAGGCCGGGAAGCTTGGCCGAGGCGGTACCGGTAGCCACGCCCCAGCGGAGCGCGTCCTCAAAATCGCCGTTCTTTTCCATGGACCACACGAAGGCCGCCGCCAGGGCATCGCCGGCGCCTATGGGACATAGCACTTCCACGCGCGGCGGGACGGCCTCCACAATCGAACCGTTGATGGCGCCCAGGGCACCGCGGCTGCCGAGCGAGAGCACTACCGTCTCGGCGCCCATGGCGCGGATGGCGGCGACCGCCTCCAGAAAATGATTGCGCGTGAAAAGGGCGCGATTCAGCAGGCGCTCGGCTTCATGCTGATTGGGCGCGACGGCGGTGGGGGCGGCCTCGATGCCTTCGCGCAGCGCCGGGCCATCGGTGTCGAGCAGGGTGCGCACGTTCTTGCGCCGCGCCATTTCGATCAGGCGGGCGTAGAAATTCGCCGGCACACCGGGAGGCAAACTGCCGCACAACATCAGCCAGGCGGCGCCATCCAGATTCTTTTGTACGGCTTTCTCCAGGCGATCGGCGTCCACCCGGCCCAGTTGCGGTCCGCGCTCGTTGACGCTCACCGTGAGGCCCTGGCGATCGGTAATGGTGAGATTGGTGCGAATCTCGTGACCGGTGGGGACGGCGACGGTGTCATATCCGAAGCCGGAGAGCAGCTCCGCGAAGCATTTCCCGTTTTTTCCGCCGCTGGGGAAGATGGCCAGCGGCTTTCCGCCGAAGGAATGAATCACGCAGGCGGCATTCACGCCTCGCCCGCCGGGCGATTCGTGGCGGGCCTCGATGTAGGCGCGATCCTCGAAGGCCAGCCGGTCGACCGATAGGGTGCGGTCGAGCGCCGGATTAACTGTAAGAGTGACGATCAAGGAACCATTGTAAGCGACTCACCCGGCCGTTCGGCCGCACTGACCTTCAACGAAGACACCTGTCTTGTACACTGGACTATGGCAGCGTAGATGCCATCCCAGGAATCTCAATGCAGCCACTGAACGCAACGGGCCGGCGTGGACGCCGGCCGCAGGACTGGAGTCCTGCCCCACGAATACTTTTTGCCGTGCTGTGCGGCGCGGCGCTGGCGGCACAGACAGCTCCGGATACATCAAACAAATTAGTTGTGGACGGCGACATCGCTGCGCCGCTCACGCTCTCGCTGGCGGACCTGGCGAAGATGCCGCGGGAAACCGCGACGCTCACGGAGATGGACGGATCTAAGACCGTTTACGACGGCGTTCCGTTGGTCGAACTTCTGGCGAAAGCGGGGATCGCCTTTGGAAAAGAGATGCGTGGCAAAGCGCTGGCCGGGTATGTGCTGGCGGAGGCGCGCGATGGTTACCAGGTGGTCTTCAGTCTGGGGGAGCTCGACCCGGGGGTGGGCGGCACACGCGTGATCGTGTCCGATCAGCGCGATGGAAAGCCGTTGTCGGCGCAACAGGGACCGATCCGGCTGGTGGTCACCACGGACAAACGCCCCGCCCGCTCGGTGCGGATGCTGGAGAAGCTGCACGTGGTGGCGCTGCGAAAGTAATTGGTCTACGATTCATCGAACGCCAACGTCATCTGATCCGCATATTGTTCGCGCCGGATTATGTCCAGTTGCTGCGCTTCGCTGTCGCGGCCCCAATGTTCCAGGATCCAGATCTGTTCCCAGGCGCAATCCTCCAGCACGCGCCGGTCGCCGTGGCGCTCGGCGGTGCGCTGCCAGTCCTGCAGAATTTCGAAGGCTTCGGCCAAGCGGTCCTGCGCTTTGGCCCAGGTGAGCCCGCGGCGCGCCAGTTTCGAGGCCAGCGGCCAATCGGTATCGAGCGCCCCCGCGAAGGCATGCTGGAGCTCCGGCCAGTGAGCGGTGAGATCCTGCGCGCCGGTTTGTTCGCCGAACAGACTGGCGACGGCCAGGGCGTGATAGCGCGCCCAGCGGCCGCCATCACCGCGTAGAGCGGCACGCTCGCGGACGGCCGCCGGAACGAGAAAGCGCGGACCAATTTCGTCGAGCGGCGCCAGCACACCCTGCTGCACAAACCCGGCCACGATATCGCGCGCTTCCTCGACTTCCGCATCGGCGGTGCGCACGGCCATATCGAGGGGAAATCCCGCCGGCGCACAAGCGCAGGCGGCCGCGAGCAGGCGCTGCGCGGGGCCATCGAGTGCGCGGATGGCATCGGCGATGTGAGCAGTATCGTGGCTGTGCGCGGCGCTGGGCACCGCCACGGCAGAGAGCGCGCCGGCCAGACCGCTGCTGCGCGTGGTAATCAGTAGCGAGGTGCGGCCGCGTGGCGCGAATAGCGCGGCAGCTTGGGGCGTCGCGTTGTCGAGCACCAGCAGGCAGCGGTGCCGGGCGCAGAGATGGCGAAGCTCATGCAGGTTGGACTCCAGGTCGCGATCGAAACGCACGCCCAGTTGCGCGGCCAAGTCGCCGGCCAGCGCGGCGGCTGAACGGGAGCCGCACGTGAGCCACAAGACGGCATCGAAATCCTCACGGTGACGGCGGGCGAATTCGAGCGCCAGCGCCGTCTTGCCGGAGCCCGCGGCGCCCTCCAGAACGGCGATGCCGGGCGCGTCCGCCAACAGCGCGCACAGCGTTTCCAATTCGTCGTCGCGCGCGGAAAATGACGGCTGGCGCGCGGGCAAGAAGGGCGCCTCCCGCGGCGCAGGCGAGAGGGCCATCAACCAGCGCTTGATGGCACGCAATCCGGCCAGCCGGTTCGGGCGCAGATCGAAGAAATTCTTGCGGCGCAGGAGTTCCGGGAACTTAGTATCGCGGCACAGTACGGTGGCCAGAGCGGTGCCGACTTCGGCGGCCTGATCCCAGAAGACCGATTTCCAGCGCTCGAGCACCCAGCGCGGCGGGGAGGCTTCGGGCGAAAGCAGCACCAGCACTACATCGGCTGCGAGGCCTTCTTCGACTTTAGCGATGAGGTCGGCGCCAGGCGCCATCTCACCTTCTTCCAGCAGCACCTCTCCGCCGGCGCCGCGCTCCAGGAATGCGGCGAGTTCGTTGACCAGTTCTCGATCCGTTGATGCGTAACAGGGGAAGACCTTCGGCATGCGCTGTCAAGTTCTAGCTGCAGCGGCGCTGAAGCGCCGCGCCGGCTAAAGCCCGCCCTCCTTTACATGCCGCTCCACTTCAGCAAGCTGGTGCAGGGCCGGGTGAGGGGATCGTCGCAGTGGTTGGGGCTGACGCGCAGTGCGTATCCCAGACGGCCGGTGCGCTCCGGCACGATCTCCTTTTCGAAAATGGCCACCGATCCTAGCTGCTCGGTGGGCGGCAGCACCATCACTTCGGTATCTTCCAGACCGCCATCGGCGCCCACGCGTCCCATCACCACTTCCACGCGCACCTCGGCGGGCTGCAATCCGGCCAGGTCGATGGCCGCGCGCACCGGCACGGGCCGTTCGCTCATGATGGTGCCTACCGGGGCGCTGCCGGTCTCGACGAAATGTACGCGATCCCAGACCTGCCTGACACGCTCGTTCCAGGCGGCTTCGGCGCGGGCCTCCTGATAATCGCCGGCGCTCAAGCGCACGGCATCGGCGTGCGCCGGATCATAGAATTCACGCGCGTACTCCTGCACCATGCGGCGGGAATCGAAGAGCGGCGTCAAGCCGATCAGGGATTGCTTGACACGCTTCAGCCAATCGCGCGGGATCTGATCGCGGCGTTCGTAGAACAGGGGCACAATCTCGTTCTCGAGCAGATAATAGATCTCGCTGGCATGCAGCCCGTCCTGCTCGTCGGAGTAGCGCTCGCGATCGCCGATGGCCCAGCCGCCGGAAACCTCGTAGGCTTCGTCGAACCAGCCATCCAGAATACTCAGGTTGAGCACGCCGTTCATGCCGGCCTTCATACCGCTGGTGCCGCAGGCCTCCTGGCCGCGCTTGGGCGTATTCAACCACAGGTCCACGCCCTGCACCATTTCGCGCGCCACCTTCATGTCGTAATCTTCGATGAAGACCACGTGCTTCCAAAGGTCGCGATCGCGCGAAAGCTGCACGATATCGCGGATGAAGTTTTTGCCCTCATTATCGCGCGGATGGGCTTTGCCGGCGATCACGATCTGCACCGGCATCTCCTTATTGGAGAGGATACGCTTGATGCGGTCGACATCGCGGAACAGGAGAGTGGCGCGTTTGTAGGTGGCGAAGCGCCGCGCGAAGCCGATGGTCAGCGCGTTGGGATCGAGCGCCTCCTCGGTATGCCGGATTTCGGCCGCGGATGCCTGGCGGCGCAAGGCGGAGGAGCGCTGCCGTTCGCGCACGAAATTCACCAGGCGGCGTTTGCGGCGGCGATGCACCTCCAGCAGTTCTTCATCTGGGATCTCCTTGATCTGATCCCAGATGGAAGGATCGGCAAAGCGGTCGCGCCAGTCCGGCTGGAGGTACTGATCGTAGAGTGCGGCCAGGTCCCCGTTGAGCCAACTGGGCAGATGCACACCGTTGGTCACAGAACTGACGGGCACTTCCCAAACGGGTAATTGCGGCCAGAGGTCGTGCCACATTTCCTGCGAAACTTCGTGATGCAGCTTACTGACGGCATTGCGGTGCGCGGAGGTTTTCAGCGCCAGGATAGCCATGGAGAAGCGCTCTTCCCGATTGGCCGGATTGCGGCGACCGAGGGCCATCAATTGGTCGAAGTCGATGCCAGTGTCCACGCAATAGGCGTTGAAATAGTGATACATGAGGCCGGGATCGAAGAGGTCGATTCCGGCCGGCACGGGCGTGTGGGTTGTGAAGATGTTGCTGGCGCGGGTCGCCTGCAGGGCCTCTTCGAAGCTCAAACCGTGTTCGCGCTTCAGCACGCGCACGCGCTCCAGAGCCAGAAATGCCGAGTGCCCTTCGTTCATGTGATAAACGGTGGGTTCGAGGCCCACAGCCTTGAGCGCCCGCAGTCCGCCCACGCCGAGCACGAACTCCTGACGGATGCGCGTGTCGGTATCGCCGCCATAGAGCGAGTCGGTGATGCTGCGATCCTGCGGCAATTCATTCTCGGGAATATTAGTATCCAGAAGATATAACTTGACCCGGCCGATCTCCATCTTCCAGACCTGAATCATGACCTTGCCGGTGGGCAGCCGGACAAAGACCTTTACGTTTTCGCCCTGCGCATCCCGCACCGGCAGCGCCGGCAGGGTGTAGAAGTCGTTGGTGGGGTAGCGCTCCTGCTGCCAGCCGTCGGGATTGAGTATCTGGCGGAAGTAGCCTTGCTGATAGAGCAAGCCCACGCCGACCAGGGGCAGGTCGCAGTCGCTGGCCGATTTCAGGTGGTCGCCGGACAGCACGCCCAAGCCGCCGGAATAGATGGGAAGGCACTCCGAGAGCCCGTACTCGGCGGAAAAGTAGGCGATCAATTTGTCGTCCGCGCGCGGTTTGGCCTGCACCTGCACGTCGTAGCGCTGGCAAGCCATGTTATAAAGCGCCATATACCGGGGGTCGGCTGCCGCGCGCTGCAGGATGGTGCGGGAAACGCGCCCCAGCATGAGCACGGGATTGTAGTTGCACTCGCGCCAGAGATTCGCATCCAGCCTGCGGAACAGGGCGCGAATGAGCGGTTCCCAGGCCCACAGGATGTTGTAGGCCAATTCCTGCATGCGGGAAAGCTGCTCCGGAACAGCGGGACGAACCAGAAATTCATGGACAGGCTGGATACGAAATGGCATCTTTGAAGAAGTGCTCTTTCTAAAATAGCGCAATCGGACGGAGCTTGATGAGCTGAGAACGGTGGGAGAGACGTCGCTTATTCGTAGCGCAGCGCGACTACCGGATCCAGATTGGCGGCGCGGCCCGCCGGCCAGATGCCGAAGAACAGTCCCACGCCCACGGACACCATAATGCCGGCGACAGCGGCCCACAGCGGCACGGCCGTGGGCAGGCTCTTGAAGATCAGCCCTGTCAGCAGCGAAACGCACCAACCCAGGAACAGGCCGATCACACCGCCGATGCCGGTGAGCACCACGGCCTCGGTCAGAAATTGGACGATGATATCCGCCTTGCGCGCGCCCACGGCTTTACGGATGCCGATTTCGCGCGTGCGCTCGGTGACGGACACCAGCATGATGTTCATCACCCCAATGCCGCCCACCAGCAGGCCGATGGAACTGAGAATGACCATCACTATTGCCACGGTCCCGGTGATGCGATGGAAATCTTCGATCATCTGTTCGGCGGTAGTCAGCGAGAAGTTGTCCGGCTTATCGTTGGGCACTTTGCGCTGGATGCGCATAATGGTGCGCACCTCGTCCTCGGCCTTGGCAAGCAGGCCTTCTCTGGCAATCACGATCAGCATGTTCTCGTTGGCGCTGGGATACAGCTTGCGCATGGTGAAGTAAGGAATCAGAATGCGATTATCGTCCTGACCCGGAAAAGAGGCCGCGGGCCGCTCCATTATGCCGATCACTTCGAGCGAATGGCCGTCCAAGTCGATCCACTTGCCCACGGCGTCCATGCCTTGAAACCAGGACTTGCCGAGATCTTCGCCGAGCACCGCCACCGGCATGTGATGGCGGTTCTCGGTATCGCTGAAGAAACGGCCCTGCAGCATCACGGTTCCGCCCGCGGCGTAGCCTTCCTCGGTCCCGCCAATATCCAGTTGGTAGTTATCGTTTCCCTTGTAGCGGGCTTTGTGAACCTGGTTCCAGTTTGAAAACAGATAGGGGCTGACATGTTCCACCGAGGGGCAGCGCTCCTCGATGGCCAAAGCGTCATCGTGCGTCAGGGGCTTGCGCTTCATCTCTTCGAGCGTGCGCGGGACAAAACCGCTGCCGCGCAGGACCACGATGGTGTTCGGCCCGAAGCTCTTCAGGATCTTGGTGATGGCGCCATCCAGGCCGGCGATGATGGAGCCCACGCCGATCACGGCCCCAGTGCCGATGATGACTCCCAACACCGTGAGGAAGGAGCGCATCTTGTGCTCGCGCACGGTGGCCAACGCCAGGCCTACTCCTGAAGCTAACGATCCTATAGTCATCGTTCTACTCTCAATGCTTCGATGGGATCTAAACCTGCAGCCCGCCGCGCCGGATAGATGCCAAAGAATAATCCTACCGCTGCCGAAAGCGTCACGCCCACGATGACCGCGGAAATCGGGATATGCATGGGCACTGGAGTGAGTGCCTTCACCAGCAGCGCGACTATCCAGGCGACCATGATGCCGATCAGCCCGCCCGTGGCGGACAGAATAGACGATTCGACCAGAAACTGATTCAGGATGTCGCTGCGCCGCGCGCCTACCGACTTGCGAATGCCGATTTCGCGGGTGCGTTCAGTGACTACCGCCAGCATGATGTTCATGATCACCACGCCGCCGACCACCATGAAGACCGAGACTACACCGACGGCGGTGGCGGCAATGGCGCCGGTCAACTGGTTCCATACGCCCACGAGCGAATCCGAACTGACCATGCCGAAGGTGTCCTCATCTTTGGGATGCAGATGCCGGTAAGCGCGCAGCAGCACGCGAATTTCATCTTCCGACTGCTGCAAGACCGTCTGGTCCGCGGCTTTCAAATCGTACGTGATGCCGCTGCGCGCGCCATAAATCTTGAAGTAGGTCTCTGCCGGAATCATGAGAAAGTTATCGCGCGAGTTGCCGAACACGGAACCCTTGGTTTTGGCCACGCCGATGACTTCAAACGGGCGGCCTTCCACCATGATGGACTTGCCGATCGGGTCGGCGCCGGCGAAGAACTGATCCTTCAGGTCGTTGCCGATCACGGTGACCATGGCGCGCTGCCCGTCTTCCAGGTCGCTGATGAAGCGGCCCTCGGCGGGCTCGATATCCGATAGCACGCCTTCGTTCGCCGTGGCGCCGGTGAGTTGGATGTTGTCGCGGTGTTCCTTTCCATAATGCACCGAGACGGTGCGGCTCACCGACATGCCGATTTCGTCCAGCAGCTTGCTGTGCGAGCGCAAGAACTCGTACTCTTCCTTGGAAAGCTCCGGATTGCGCCGCTGCATTTCGAGGAATTTCTTAGGGTCCCAGACGCCCATCATGACCAGGCGCGCCACCTTGAAGCCATCGGCTCCCATGGTGGAGACTTGCTGGCTCACATAGACGTTCATGCCGTCGATGACCGACATAACGGCGATCAGCGTGGTAGTGGCCAGGATGATGCCCAGCAGCGTGAGGAAGCTGCGCAGCTTGCTGCCGCGCAACGAGAGCACCGCGCCCGTGACAGCCTCACCGAATGAAGCGTTGGTTCTCATTCAATATCAAGACGAGGCCTGCGGGTGGTTTGTTCCACTGCCTCTGATCTAGTATTATGGCAGCATCGCGGCAGCGGCGCTGCAGCGCCTGGTCCAGAGGGCACCGCAGCCGGCGGCCTGCCAAAGGGGTGCTTAACCGTTTTGGGAATTTCTCGAGTGGCAGAAACCGCTCCCTCACGGTCGCGGCTCGGTAACAGCCGCGTTGAATTCGCACGGTTTACTGAGCCGCGACCGTTACTGAGCCGCGACCGTCAGGAAGCGGTTTCCCCACAACGGTGAAGCACCCGTGCCAGAGCCCGCCCGCCATAGCCGGACCCGGACGCGATACCCTGTAAGATACGTGAAGCGCACTGACGAACTGCAGGCGGAGGACCTTGCCCGGCCAGCCGCGATGCGCGCGGATACGGTCCACTTAGCCGTCATCATACCCGCTTATCGCCCCGAGCAGACATTGCTCGAACTTATCGCCGCACTGGCGGAGAAATCCATCCCCGCGATAGTTCTGGTGGATGATGGCAGCGGCCCCGATTACCGCGAGATCTTCTGCCGCGCGCAAGAGTTCGAGAAAGTCCGCCTGGTGCGCCATGCGATCAATCTGGGCAAGGGCGCCGCCCTGAAGTCCGGTATCAACTACGCGCTGTGCGCGTTTCCTGAACTGCAGGGAGTGGTCACCGCGGACGCCGATGGGCAGCACCACCCTGACGATATCGAGCAGGTCGCCGAAAAACTGGCCGCGGAGCCGGATCTGATGGTTCTGGGCAGCCGTACTTTCAGCAGCGATGTTCCCTTGCGCAGCCGCGTTGGCAACATCGTCACGCGCACTGTGATGGGCGCGCTGGTGGGCCAGCATGTCTCGGACACCCAGACCGGCTTGCGCGGCATCCCCACCGCGCTGCTGCCCCGGCTGCTGCGGCTGGAGGCCAATGGCTACGACTTCGAGCTGGACATGCTGATTGCCGTGCGGCAGCAAGCCCTGCGCATTACTGAAGTTCCCATCCGCACCATCTATGAGCCGGGTAACCGCACCTCGCATTTCAATCCGCTCATCGATTCGATGAAGATTTACTTCGTGCTGCTGCGCTTCAGCTCGGTTTCGCTGATGAGTGCCGCGCTCGACATGCTGGTCTTTTACCTGGCCTACCGCCGACTGGGTAACATCGCCGCGTCGCAAGTCATCGGCAGGATATTAGCGGTGGCGTTCAATTACTCGATGGTACGGCGAGCGGTATTCTTTTCTAAGTTGCGGCACGCCGCGGTCCTGCCCAAGTATCTCCTGCTGGTGTGCTTCAGCGGCACCGCGTCCTACGCCGGCATCCAACTGCTGAACTCGCGTTTGCATATGCAGCCGATGATCGCGAAGGTGTTGGTCGAAACGCTTCTGTTTTTCGCCAATTTCGCGATTCAGCGTGACTTTATCTTTGGCAAGAGCCCGGCGGAACCTCGCCGGCAAGCCCTCCAGCCGCCTTGGATCTACAGGATCTCGCCCTGGATTCCACGCGCCGTGCTGGCGGTCCTGACAGTTGTAATGATAGGTATAGTCTGGCACGGTATCGGCCTCAAAGGCCTTCGGGAGACGGGTTGGACAAAGACCGGCCGCTATCGGTTACTGCACTATACCTGGGTGTTCGGCTTAGTAAGTTCGGCGATTTTGCTCGCCGTGCCGCGGTTCTATCCTGCCATCGTAGCCATTCTTACCCTCGTGGCAACCGCCATCGCCATCGGACCGTGGGCGTTGCTGGCGACCGCGGCGTTTCTAATCTCCGCGTGCGCGTTGGGCTCGAAGTTACTGGGCGCCACCGGCGACACGTCCGCGGAAACCCAGCTTTGCGGAACGCTGCTGGGCGTGGCCTGCTACATATTTCTGATGACGTTTCTGGCGCGCCTGCCCTGGAATACTCCGGGAATTTATGGGTTGGTGTTAGCCATTCCGATTCTGATCGATATGCGCGGCGTGGGGCTGCGCTTCGCCTCCTGGTGGCATGCCCTGGCGCCTACGCGCACGCGCCCGTGGCAGCAGGGAGCCGCCTTGGCGTTGCTGGTGTTCGTGCTGGGTATGCACTGGTTGATCGTTTCCCAACCCGAGTCCAGCGCCGATGGACTAGCCATGCACCTCGCGATCCCCGTCAATATCTCGCTGCATCACACGTTCACCTATCTGCCCAGCCGCATTCTGTGGTCGGTGATGCCCATGGGCGCGGACTGGTGTTACACGATGGTCTACCTGCTGGGCGGCGAATATGCCGCGCGGCTGCTGAACTTCGCCATGCTGCTCTTGATCGAGGCACTCCTTTATACGGTCGTGCGCCGTTGGGTTCGGCCTACGGTGGCTTTCCTGATTCTGGCACTGTTCGCGAGTACTTCGATGGTGCAGTTGGTTACCGGCTCCATGTTCGTAGAGAACTTTTTGGCCGCCATGATCCTGGGAGCGTTGGTGGCGCTCTGGCGTTTTGGCGACACGGGGGAAAGACCGTTCCTCTTTGCTGCCTCGGCATTGGCCGGAACGGCGCTGGCGGTGAAACTGGGCGGCCTGGCGTATGTACTGCTGATAGTGCCCTTCGCGGTGATCGAAATTCGCCGCCATTGGAGACGCTTGGGTGCCCGGCCGGCATTGGCCGCCTGCGTAGCTGTAGTCTTGCTGCTGGCCGCGGCTTTGCCGACGTATGCGATCGCGTGGCGGATGACCGGCGACCCGCTATTTCCTTTCCTCAACCAAACGTTTCCGTCGCCCCTTCTGGATCATGCCGCGAACTTCAGTGACCCACGATTCCTCCAACCGATCACCTGGCACACGCCATTCGATCTAGTCTTTCACAGCGACCGCTATTTTGAAGGACGACCCGGCTCGTTGGGTTTCCAATATCTGTTACTGGCGCCGCTTGGTTTGATCGCCGTGGCTTTCATCGCGCGGCGCCCCGCGGGCAGCGCGGCGCTGATCTCGATTGCGGGTGCGATGGTTATTCTCAAGTTCCTGCCTAACGCCCGCTATCTATACCCGTCACTGCCGCTGCTGCTGATTCCGCTGGCGGCGCTTTTCGGTTGGCTGGCGCCGGGCAGTTTAAGACGCGCGTTAATTACCCTGGCAGTACTCTGTGTGTTCCTCAACACCTGGTTCCTGACGGCTTCGAACTACTATCATGGGGATTTCTACGAGCGGTCGCCTTTCTCGCCCGCGATGCGCCAGGCTTATATCCATAGGGCCGCACCCATGCGTGAGATCGGCGCGTATATGAACCGGCAACACCCCGGCGCGCCGGTATTCCTGGCGGACGGCAGCGATCTCGCGGCATTCAACGCGGATGTCTACGCTAACGGCTGGCACCAATTTGGCGTGTGGTCGCGCGTACGCCTGGCGCGCAGCCCGGAGGAGTTACACCGCTTGTTCAATCAGTGGAACGTTCATTACATAGCCGCACCCAAGCCCGGCTTTACGGTCATCATCAATCCGCGGACCCTGCAGGATCTCCTGAGAGACTGCGGCACGCCGGAATATCAGACACGGGATCTTTACCTGGCGCGGCTCATTGACCAGTGTGGAGTAGGAGTCACGGCGCAGCGCGATCCGCTGCTGGTCCCCCCCGGCATATACGACGACTTCGATCCGGCTATCGTGTTCGATGGTCCCTGGCTGCAGGACCGGGTCTGGCCTAGGACCTGGTCACATACCGTAACTTATACCAACTTACCCGGTTCCTCAGTCCGTTTTGCGTTCCAGGGGAATTCGCTGACTTATGTTTATACCAAGGCAGGCAACCGCGGCAAGGCGGATGTAACTATAGACGGCGCGCACAAGGCCACACTCGATCTGTATTCCCGCAAACCCCAATGGCAAAGCCGAAGCGGCTTTAAGCTGAACGCCGGTCCGCACCTGGCCGTCATTACCGTGCTGCCGGATAAGAACCCCGAATCCTCCGATCGGTTTATAGACTTGGATAGCTTTGAGGTGCAGTAACGTGCCAGCGAATAAGTTGGAAGCCACAGCGCCGGCAACGCGGACAATCAGTCCGGATACCTGGTATCGCGCGGCGGGGATTGCCGCCGGTTTGGGCCTGTTTGCCTGGTTCATGGTTTTGGTTCGCGTGGGCCTGGCGGCCTGGTTTGACACCGACGATCTGATGAATCTCCACTATTATTGGAGCCGCCCATGGTTTGCATTGCTGAAGGCGAACCTGGAGTTCTGGTCGAGCTATTACCGCCCGGGAGGCGGTTTGTTTTACCGGTTGATCTATGCTGCCTGGGGGTTTCATCCGCTGCCGTTTCGCATTGCGGTGCTGGTATTGCTCTCAGTGAACTTTGCGTTGTTAGCCGTGGTAGTGTGGCAGCTTACTAAGTCACGCTGGAGTGTGCTGATCGCCTTACTTTTAATTGGCATAAATCCAACTTTTTCGGCGGCTTACTTCGATACTGGAACTATCTACGACATCCTGGCCTTTACCTTTTTTTGGGGTGCGTTTGCTTTGTATGTGCGCTTCCGCCAAAGTGGGTGGTCCCTAAGCTGGAGCGCGCTCGCGCTAGTGTTTGTGCTGTACGCCGCCGCGCTAGAATCCAAAGAGATCGCAGTGACTTTTCCCGTCGCCGTAGGCGTGTACGAACTGGCCTGGCATCCGCCGCTGACTTGGAAGCTATCTGAATTGAGACGCTGGATCTGGCAGGAGGGCCGGTTTGCATTGATCGCTTCGATTGCCGCGATCGCTTACTTCCTAGGCAAAAGGTATGGCCCGGATTCGTTGTGGCTGGTCTCCTCCTACCAGCCGCATTATTCGGCGGCTGCTTACTTCCGGTCGTTATCCACATATTTTCGCGAGCTGATATACCGGCCCGTGCACGTCAACTCGGTGGAGTTCTCGACGCTGCTGGCCGCCATGGTGACGGTGGCTGTTGCTACGCGGCGGCGGTGCCTTTTCTGGGGCCTCGGATTTATATTCGTTGGGGTGCTACCGCTGGCATTCATTCCCGTGCGGGGCGGTTTCTCGTATATGGTGCCCGCGGTGGGCTGGGCCGTGTATTCCGCCGGCTTTCTCGACTGGCTGGTCGAAACCCTGGCGGGCAGGCGCGTGTGGCTGCGCAAAGCGGCGCAAGCAGGCTTGCTCATCGCTCTGTTCGCGGTGCTGGCGCCCTGGCAGGAAAAATGGATTGGCATGCATGCCCATGCGGCGCTCGACATGCAAGGGACGCAACGGCAGAATATCGATCAGATCCGCGCGTTGATTCCCAGTCCCCGCAGAGGTGCGCACATTCTCCTGCTCACCGACGCGGCAGGAATCGACAATTACGACGTATTCTTCGTGATCCGTCTCTATTACGGCGACCCCACCTTACAGGTGGACCGGATGAGGGTGTTCCGGGATCATCACGAGGAGGCGGTTCTAAAAAACTACGATTACCTCCTGGACTGGAAGGACGGTCGCTTCTTCTTGGTAAACAAATAATTCCGGCCCTCTTGACATTTTTCCCCACCTGGCGCATACTTAGACTGCTTAGTGAGTTGTCTATCTATGGCCAACCAGGACGCACTCCAGGGATCCCTTCCGCTGCTGGTTCTCAAGATCCTCGACCGCCGCGGTCCGCTCCACGGCTACGGCATTACCGCGCAGATCGAAGCCATATCGGACCAGTTGCGGGTCGAGGAGGGTTCCCTCTATCCGGCTCTCCACCGCCTGGAAGAGTCCGGTTGGATTCACGCCCAGTGGACCACCACCGAAAACAATCGCCGCGCCCGTGTGTACAAGCTCACACCGGACGGGCGCAAACAACTGGCTGACGAGGAACGCCGCTGGACCTCCATCGCCGCGGCCATCGGCCAAGTCCTCGAACAGGCCTGAATGAAGGACTCCCTATGTCCTGGTTTTCACGCATCGCCAATGCCTTACGGCCCGGAAGAACAGCCGCCGGACTCGATGAAGAGCTTCAGTTCCACCTGGACCAGCGCATCGCCGATCTCATTCGCGGCGGCATGCTCCGCCGCGAAGCCGAGCTGCAAGCGCGCCGGCAACTAGGCAACCGGCTCGGCCTGCGCGAGTCGAGCTACGAGGTGAAGTCCGCCGCCTGGCTCGATTCCCTGCTGCGGGACTTCCGTTTCGGTTTGCGCATGCTTGCCAAGTATCGTATCGCGAGCCTGGCGGCCATCGCCTCGCTGGCCTTGGCTATCGGTGCCTGCACGGCCGCGTTCACCCTGATCGACTCTCTGGTGTTCCGGCCACTGCCGGTTCCCGCGCCCCACCAACTCATTAGCATCGTCCACGTGTTCCCAGCTTTCTTCAGCCCCGATAACCAGCCGCGCGAATCGGATTCTTTCAGCTACCCGCTGTATGGACTTCTCCGCGATGCCGCCCGCGAGGACGCCGATCTCTTCGCCATGAGCCTGCATCCCGGCTTTCAGGAGGCGCTGTTCGATGACGCCGGAGGCGCCGGCGAGAATATCCGCGCCGAATCCATCTCCGGCCGAGGATTTGAAATCCTTGGCGTTAAGCCGGCGCTGGGCCGTCTCATCCAACCAGCCGACGATTCGCTTACGGGTGGGCATCCCGTCGCCGTCCTCAGCGCTGCCTTCTGGAAGCGCCGCTTCGGCGCCAGTCCCGCCGCCATCGGACGCTGGGTGACCATCGGACGCAGGCAATTTCAGATCGTCGGCATCGCCACCGGCCCTTTCAGCGGCGTACAACCCGGTTACCTTACCGATCTGTGGCTGCCGCTTTCCGCGGCAGCCGATGCGCGGCAACTTGCCGATCCCGATGGTGGCTGCTGCAACGTATGGGGACGGCTGCATCCGGGAGTGGAACCGTCGCGGATGCGCGCGCAACTGCAAGCCGTGATGACGAACTTCCGCCGCGAACGCGTTCGCATCAACCCGCCGCGCAGTCTTCACGGCGAACAATTGCGGCAGTTCACCGATGCGCCGCTGGGCATCCGTGATGCGTCCAGCGGCCGCGATTCGCTGTTTCGTTCCCAGTTCCGCCGGCCGCTCCAGATACTTGCATTGATCTGCGCGCTGCTGCTGCTGGTGGCCTGTTCGAACGTTGCGAACCTGATGATCGCCCGCGCTTCGGCGCGTGCCGCCGAAATGGCGCTGCGCATTTCGCTTGGAGCAGCCCGCTCCAGGCTGATCCAGCAGATGCTGATCGAGAGCGCGCAACTCGCCGCGGCGGCCTGTGGGTTGGGGCTTCTGTTCGCCGCGCTCGCGGCTCCGTCCATCGTCGCGTACCTGGGAACGACCGAGTTTCCGGCCTGGCTGGATGTCGGCCTGGGCTCCCGGACGCTGCTGTTTGCGCTGAGCCTGAGCCTGCTGACGGCGTTGCTGTTCGGCGCCGTGCCTGCGCTACGCGCGTCAGCAGTTGCACCCGGCGCGGCTCTTAAGACCGGAGGCTCTCCTAGCGCCGGCCGCGAGAGACCGCTGCGCTGGGTTCTGGCTGCCCAGGTGGGCTTTAGTGTGGCGGTGCTGTTTCTTTCGGGCCTCCTGCTCGTTTCCTTCCGCAGGCTGACCGCAGTCGATTTGGGCTTCGCGCGCGACAACGTGGTCCTGTTCGATCTGCGGCCGCGTAATCCCGAGACGCATCTTCATGATTCCGGCGCCCAACTGCTGGCCGCCATCCGCCATCTGCCCGCGGTGGAAAGCGCGAGCCTGTCGCAACAGAGGCCCATAGGTGGCGCCATGGTTTGGATTATGACGCCTATTATTCGCCTGCCGGGCCGGGCCGCCGAGACAGTGCGCCCGGTGGAGATACCGGTTTCCGAAGGATTCTTCAGCGCCATGCGAATCCGCTGGATCGCCGGCCGCGACTTTGTCCTCGAAGACATTGCACGGAATTCAACGGCGGTGATCGTGAACCAGGCGTTCGTCGATAAGTTTTTGCGCGGCCAGAACCCGATCGGTCAGACATTCGACAAGCTTACCGACGATCCCGAGCCGGTCCCGCAGCAGATCATCGGAGTAGTTGCCAACACCCGCTTCAACAACCTGCGGGAGTTGGAAGGGCCATCCATCTATAGTCCGCTGCGCGACGCGGCGGGCGCCACGCTGAACATTCGAACTGTTTCCCGGCCCGCTTCCCTGATCCCATGGCTGCGCAAAGAAATCGAAACCGCAGCGCCGGCGTTGGAGGTCAGAGGGACGATCCTGCTCGCGGACCAAATCGACAACACGCTGATCGGCGAGCGCTTGCTGGCGCTGCTGGCAGGATTCTTTTCGATAGTCGCGCTGCTGCTGGCGGGTGTGGGGCTTTATGGAGTGGTGAACTACGCGGTGATCCGCCGGACCCGTGAGATCGGCATCCGGATCGCGCTCGGCGCGCGCCGCAAGGAAGTGGTACGTTCGGTTGTCTCCGGCGCGGCCATGCCTGTTATAGCCGGTATTGTTCTGGGGGTGGCCGGAGGCCTTGGGCTGGCCCGGTACCTCGCCGCGCAATTGTTCGGCGTCCGTCCGGCCGATTTCGCGAGCATCGCCGCGCCCGTGGTGTGCATCCTCATTGCCGCACTGGCCGCGGTTCTTCCGCCAGCAGTGCGCGCCGCCAGTGCCGACCCGCTCGCCGCGCTGCGGCACGAATGACAGGAGCCAATCCTATTTGTCCAGCATGGGCGAGCAGCAGGGCGTCTGGACCGGCTTCGGTTCCATCAACTCGGCGCGCGTGCCATTCGGATCGTAAAGATTGAGCTGCCACTTGCCGTCGCGCCCGATCTTGGGCTTCTCGGGAGTCAGTCCGCGTGAGGTCACCAGCCGGTATCCCGCCTGAATATCCGGCACGCCCAGCGCCAGGTGATGCATCACGCCCAGCGTGCGCGGACTGGGGTTGTGCACGTTCAGCATATACTCCAGCCAGTCCGTTCCGTCGGGCACGCGCATATCGATCCAATCGGTGCGGTCATCCTGCATGCCGCCGTGCCAAAACTCCTGGAACCCGAGGACGTCTTTGTAGAAGCGGTCGGCGGCCGCACGATCCGTAACGGTGACGCCTACGTGGATGATGTGCGTGGAGACGCGCGTGTCCGGCAGAAACTTGCCGAAATTCTTCGTGTGCAGCGAACCGGGACGGTATTCGACGAACTCCACGTTATGGCCGTCCGGATCTTTCAGCATCATATTCAGATTGCCATCCTGGCCGGTATGCACCGTATCCGGCACCGCGACGCCCTTGCCGGCCAGATAATCGCGCAGTTGCTGGATGTTGGTGGTCTCGAAGGCGATGTGCGAAAGGCGGTCTTCGGTATCGCTCTTCAACTCAGGGAAGACCTCGATGTACTGATGGTCGTTGACCTTGAAATACGTCAGCATTAAACCGCCGCCGGATCCATTATCGAGGCTGAAGGGCTCCTGAAAGCCGAGTATGTGGCCGTAGAACAGGCGCGCGGCGGCGATGTCGCTAGTCTTGAGTCCGATGTGCGCGACTCCCACGATTTTTGGGCGCTCTTGCGCTGAAATCGCCAGGACGGTTAGCACGAATAGTGGAGCCAGAGAACGCATACTGCCAGTAGATCACACGGCGCATTCGCCGCGGCCAAGTTGCAGCGAGTAGGCGGAGTCGTCGCCCCAGTCCTGATAGATCTCGGGGTACAGCTCGGCGGGCTTGGCGAGGTCATCGGTGAGAGCGCGGAATGTCTCGACTTTGTGGCGCATCACGTACTGGCGAAAGGTCTCACCGGGCGCGCGCCGGGCGAGGTAGTGATCGAGCACCCGGGAGACGGCTTCGGGCGCCAGGCGGGCAGGCACACTCTGTACGGCCATCCCGAAGCGCATGATGCCTTCCGGATCGAAACCGCCGCCCAGCAGCATCTGGTAATACGGAACTTCTTTGCCGTCGATTTTGCGCGCGTTGCCGTAGAAGCCGAAGTCGGCGGTCCAGTGATGGCCGCAAGAGTTGGGGCAGCCGCTCACCTTAATGGATAGACGGCGCGCCAGGGGATCGTCGTAACGGCGCACGACTTCCTGCAGGGCCGCGCCCAGATTCATGGATTTGGTAAGCGCGAGATTGCAGGAATAAGCGCCGGGGCACGTAATGACGTCGGCGATTTCGCGCGCGCCGGCCTCGCCCAAGCCCAGCCGCCGCAGTTCCGCGTGCAGACCGCGCAACCGGCCGAGCGGGATGAATCCGAGCAGCATGTTCTGGTCGATACCGAGACGCAGCAGGCCATCGCCCGAATCCGCCGCGAGACGCGCCAGGCCGTGCATTTGGGCGCTGGTCAGATTACCCTGATCCACGCGCGCGATGGCCGTGGCGTAGCCAACCTGTTTCTGCTGGATGACGTTGGTCTCGAGCCACCGGTCGTACTCCGGATCGCCTGTGCCATTGCTGTGGATGACGGGGAGCAGCGCGCCTGTTCCCAGCGGCTGCGGGCGGGATTGGTATCCGCCGAAACCTTCCGGCACGAGTTCGGGCCAGGCGATACCGCCATTTTCGAGGATATCGTCGTAGGCGCGCTCGATCTGTTCGCGCAGCCAGTCGATGCCGCGCTCCCGCATAACGAACTTCATGCGGGCCTTGTTGCGGTTCTGCCGGTTGCCGTACTGATTGAATACGCGTACGACCGCTTCGCAGCGGTTCATCAGGCGCTCTTCTGGTAGGAATTCGTCGAGCAGTTGCGCTTCAGTGGGCAGGGGGCCGAGGCCGCCGCCAATTACTACGCGGAAACCACGCCGGCCATCGCGTAATACGGCGCGCAGGCCGATATCGTTGATGGCGCCGGCGATGCAGTCATGATTGCCGCAGCCGTCGAACGCGATCTTGAATTTGCGCGGCAGGTTGCCGGTGAGATCCTTGCGCAGAAAAGCGTAGGCGATTTTTTGTGCGTAGGGCCGTACGTCGAAGACCTCGTCGCGACTGAGGCCGGCCAACGGGCAGGTGGTGACATTGCGGACGGTGTTGTAGCAGGCTTCGCGATTGGTGAGGCCCACATCGGCCAGCCAGTGCATGACATCGGCAGTCTGGGCTAACGCCACGAAGTGATACTGCATGTTTTGGCGGGTGGTGATATGGCCCTTGCCGCCGGCGAAGGTTTCCGCGATGCGCGCCATTTGCTCCATCTGAGGGGCGGTGAGAAGCCCACTGGGAATTTTGCAGCGCACCATTTGGACGCCGGCCTGACGCTGGCCATAGATGCCGTGTTTGAGGCGAAAGGGACGAAAATCGTCCTCCGGAATCTCGCCGGCCAGGAAGGCGCTGGCTTTGCGGCGGAAGGTTTCAATCTCTTCGCGGATCAGGTGATCGTGCTGGAGTTCAAATTCCTGACGAACGCTGAGTGTGTCTTCGATTAGGGCGGCCATGTACAATCTCCCTATTTCCTATAGAGATTAACATGAACGCGGGAAAGATTCAAGTCTGGCAGGGCTGAAGCTCCGCGCCGGCCAGAGTCCGCCCTCCAAAATATGTCTCAGTTGCGCAACGTCAGACCATCTAACACGTAGTTCTCGATAGCGGCATCCATCGTCACAAACACCAGTTCTTCCTCGATAGCCTGTGCAATGAGCAGGTGGTCGAATGGGTCTTGGTGCAGCACCGGAATAGTGCCGACGTGACTGATGTGATCCCTCCGCAATGGCAGTTCCGTCGCCTGGAGATCGCCCATTGCGCCGATTAGAAATTCGAAGGTGAACGGGAAACTGTCCGGGTCTTTGCGATGCTTCAAGGCGACCTCGAAAAACGAAACAACACTGATGAAACGCTGGTCCGCTTCGAGCACCAACTTTTGCAGGTGATCCGGCACCCGGCTTGGCTCCGTCGATAACCAGATGACGATGTGTGTGTCAAGCAGGAGCCGCATCTTTACCACCTGCCCTCGATGAATGCGTCAGCCTCGTCATCAGGCATAGAGAAAAGTAGCGATTCCTTCACCGGCTTGACCTTGCCCCGCAGCGTTCCGAATCTGGGTTTCGGTTTGATCGCCGCCACCACCTGGAGTTGGAACCGCTGGCCGCTCCGGGTGATGATAACCTCCTCACCTGATTCGGCTTTCTTGAGGAGTTTCGAGAGGTTAGTCTTCGCGTAATGAACGTCGCATTCCATACCCCTGTCAATTTAGCTAATCGATTAGCTAAAGTCAAGTTCTCGTGTTTTCCTAAAGTAAATAGGATCAGCCGGATTCTTCGAAATCGGTTTCCGGGGTGGGCAGCACATCCTGGTCGCCGGCGATCCAGACGTACAGGGTGGGCAGCAGGAAGATATTCATCAACATTGCGACCATCAAGCCGCCTACGATGACGATGGCGAAGGGGCGCTGCGAATCGGAACCGATGGCGCGCGACATGGCCGCGGGCAGCAATCCCAGGGTCGCCACGAGGGTGGTCATCATGATCGGCCGGAGCCGGAGCACGGCCCCTTCGACGGCGGCATCCATCACCGAATGGCCGCGCGCGCGCAATTGGTTGATGTATTCGAGCATGATCACGCCGGTTTCCACGCAGACGCCGAACAAAGCCAGGAAACCGACGCCGGAGGACACGCTGAAGTGTGTGCGCGTGACGAGCAGTCCCAGCAGGCCGCCGAGGGGCGCCATGGCAATGCTGGCCAGCATCAGATTCGCCCATTTGAAGGAGCTGAACATCGTATAAAGGATGATGTAGATCACCAGGATGGTCACCGGGAGCACCACCATCAACCGCCGCTGCGAACGCTGCTGGCTGGCATATTCGCCGGCCCAACTGATGGTGTAACCTTCGGGAAGCTTCACCTGGCGGTCGACCGCTTTAATAGCCTCCTCCACCGTGCTGCCCAGGTCGCGCCCGCGCACGCCGTACTTGATAGCCACGTAGCGGGAGTTCTCTTCGCGGTAGATTTCCGAAGCCCCATCGCGCACCTGTACATTGCATAGTTGCGCCAGCGACACCCGTTCGCCGGTAGGCGCCAGCAGGCGAATTTTCTCGATGGCCTCCTCGGTGTCGCGATACGGAGCGGTATAGCGCGGCACCACATCGAAACGCCGCTCGCCCTGCAAGACCTGGCTGACGGCATTGCCGCCCACAGCCGTCTGGACGGCATCCTGCACGTCCGACACATTGATGCCATAGCGCGACGCGCGGTCGCGGTCTACGGTCAGGTTGAGATTCGGCTGGCCTATCACACGGAAGAGCCCAAGATCTTCGATGCCGCGGATGTGACGCATCACGTTGACGATTTCATCGCCCTTCTGTTCGAGTGTTTTCAGGTCGCTGCCGTAGATTTTGATGGCGAGCTCGCCTTTCACGCCGCTGACGGCCTCTTCCATGTTGTCGGCAATCGGTTGCGAAAAATTCCAGAGCACGCCCGGAATTTTTTCGAGTTCCCGGTCCATGGCCGCAATCAGTTCCACTTTGTCCTGGCGAAACACTGGCCGCCACTGGTCCTTGGGCTTCAAGTCAACGAAATACTCGGTGTTGAAGAAGCCGGTGGTATCGGTGCCGTCGTCCGGACGGCCGACTTGCGAAACCACCTGCGTGACCTCCGGAAACGCCGCCAGGATGATGCGCGCCTGGTTCATGAGCCGCGTGCCCTCGGCTGGTCCGGTGCTGGGGGCCAAGGTGCCGCGCGCCCAGATGGCGCCTTCGTCCAGATGGGGCAGGAACTCGGAACCGATCCAGCCGCTGGACGCCAGCCAGACTGTCAGCGCCAGGCAAGCCGCGGCGATACCTACAGTCACCCAACGGGCCCGGATCGACCATCGCACCAATGCCCGGTAACGGGCCGTCATCCAGGCCAGCGCCGGATTGCGCCACTCGCGGGTCCTGGCGGTGAAGATCAGGCTGGCGACCACGGGCGCCGCCACCAGGGAGAAGATCAGAGCGCCCAGCAACGCCAGGGCGACGGTCCACGCCATGGGTTTGAAGAGCCGCCCCTCCACGCTCTGCAACGTGAAGATCGGCAAATAGGCCGTGATAATGATGCCGCGCGCGTAGAATACCGGCCGCTGCACTTCATGGGTCGCTTCGCGAATGCGCGCGATCAGCGGCTTGGGCTCCCGCGATTGCAGCCCCAGGTGGCGGACGATGTTTTCCACGATCACCACCGTGCCGTCCACCACCATGCCGAAATCCAGCGCGCCCAGCGACAACAGATTCGCCGGAATATGGCTTAGGTCCAGACAGATGGCGGCGAACAGGAGGGCGAACGGAATGGTAAGGGCCACAATCAGGGCGCCGCGCGCGTTGCCCAGAAACAGAAACAGAATAATGACGACCAGGATGATACCTTCGGTCAGATTGTGCAGCACCGTATGCGTGGTGTAGTGGACCAACTGGCTGCGGTCCAGAAAAGGCACGATCTGCACGCCCTTGGGCAGCACATGCAGATTCAATTCGTCGACCTTTTCGTGAATTGCGCGCAAGGTGGCGTCGGCCTCCGCGCCCTTACGCAGCAGCACGATCCCCTCGACCACATCGTTGTCGTCCAGAATCTTGCCGTCGCTGCGGTGAAGGGCCTTGCCGATGCGGCCCAGGCGGATGCGCGGACCTTGCATCACTGACGCGACATCGCTGATGCGGATGGGCGTACCATTCTGCGTTTTGATCACGGTCTTGCCGATGTCCCGCACGTTTTCGAACAGGCCCAGGGAGCGCACGTTGATCTGTTGCAGACCGGCCTCGATAAAGCTCCCGCCGGCGTTCACATTGTTGTTCGCCAGAGGCTGCTCGATCTGGGCGATACTCAGGCCGTAAGACACGAGCTTATTCGGATCGATGGCCACCTGATACTCTTTGGTGAGTCCGCCAAAACTGACTACGTCCACCACGTTCGGCACCGACTTGAACTGCTTCTCCAGAACCCAGTCTTCGAGCGCCTTCAATTCCATCAGGTCGTAGGCGGGATTCGTGCTGGTGAGGGTGTACCAGTAGATCTGGCCCACGGGACTGTAGTCCGTGCCGATCTGCGGCTGCAGGTTTTGCGGCAGGTTCAGCTCGGCCAGGCGTTCCAGCACTTTCTGCCGGTTCCAATCGTTGGCGGATTCATCGTCGAAGATCAGCATCACGCTGGAGAGTCCGAAGAGCGAAGTGGAGCGCAGGTGCTGCAGGTGCGGCAGCCCGTTCATGACGATTTCCACCGGAATCGTGACCTGCTGTTCGACCTCTTCGGCGGCGCGGCCCGGCCATTGCGTGATCACTTGCACGTAATTGTTGGCAATGTCGGGATAAGCTTCGATGGGAAGGTTTTTGAATGAAATGATGCCCCACGCAAACAGGAGTATGGCGAGGGCGACTACCAAAAGGCGATTATTGAGCGAAAAATCAACGAGGCGCCGGATCATCCGAATACCGCACTACTTGAACCTGACCACCGCGGCCGACGCGGTATGCGAGCGCGCGTTCTTCACCGCACCCATGAACCGGTGGGCCAGTTCCAGAATCCATTCCGGTTTGCGGAGGCGAACCGCCTCGTAGGTGATCAGCTCTTTGCCGACGCCAATGGCGCTGGCGCCCGCGGAAATATAGTGGCCGGCCGTATGCTGCTGCACGCCCCCGCCCGCGATCAGCCGGATCTGGGGCAAGGCCGTTTTGAGTGCCCGGATATAGGTGTCTCCGCCCAACGACGCACAGGGAAATACTTTTACGAAATCGGAACCGGCCTTCCAGGCGTTGATAATTTCGGTGGGCGTGAGGGCGCCTGGCAGCACCAGCACGTCTTCTTCAACGGCCAGCCCCACCACGGCGATATCCATGCCGGTGCTGGTGATGAAACGCGCGCCGGCTTCGATGGCACGGCGCGCCGTATCCGCGTCCAGCACGGTTCCGGCGCCGACCACCATGTCGGGAAAGTCCCGCACCAGGTCCGAAATCAGGCCCAGCGCCCCGGGAACGGTCAGCGGTATTTCCGCGATGGGCAGGCCGGCACGAAACACCGACTCGGCGGCAAAGCGCGCATCTTCAATGGAGGAAAGGCGGATGGCGGGAATGATCCCAATCTCTTCAATTCGCGCGCGAACGTCGGCTTTGGTCATCACCGTTCCACTGTATTACTGTTCCGCCGTGGCTTGCAAAACGAGAGCATTCGATACTACCTTCTGGCCGGGTTCGAGACCGGTGACGATCTCCTGCAGGTTACCGGGCAGCATTTTCCCTCCGGTCACTTCCAGGCGCCGGAACTGCGAGCCCTCCGCGGGAACATATACCCAGTCGCGATCGTGCAAATGCAACACTGCCGCCGCGGGCACCGTGGCATGCGCCTCTTTCTTCAAGCCGTGAAACGTCGCGGTGACAAACATGCCCAACCGCATCTCGCCCGGATTCGCCATTTCCAGGCGCACCTTGGCCGTACGGAGGTTGGCATCGAGAACCGGGCTGATGTTCCCTATATGCCCTTTAAGGACGCGGTTGGGATAAGCGTTCAGCCGCACGTCCGCGAACTCGTCGAGGTGGATTTCCTGCAGGTCATTTTCATACACGTCGCACATGATCCAGATATGTGAGAGATCCGAGATGGTGAAAGGATTGGGAGACGATAATCCCTGCACGCCGGCGGCGCTGGTGACCTGCTGATCGGTAATCACGCCGCTAACCGGAGCGTGTACCTCCACGATGGCCGAGGGGTGATCCGGATCGGCGCCCAAAACGTGCAAGCGATCGAGGGTGGTCTTCACCGTGACTTGAGCCTTGGTCTCGGTATCCTGGGCGACTTCCAGGTCCTTTTGCGCGATGGCCCCCTTATCGAAGAGGAGCTTGGCGCGGTCGAGTTGGGCATGCGCCAGGGTTTCATCGGCTAAGGCCTGCTCGTAGTCGGAGTACGCCCCGGCGATGTCCGCGCTCTGCACCTTCATCAGAAGCTGGCCCTTGCTCACGGTGTCTCCCAACCGGGCGAGCACCTCGATCACCCGTCCGGAGGCCAGGGTAATCACGGGAATGGTGCGGGAGACATCCGCGCTGACCACGCCTGTCACGTTCAGTTCGGGAGCCGCGTCGATCTTACCCGCGACAGCCAGCGGGAACTTGCCGGGGTCGTCCACCTTAAACAAGCCCGCGCCCTGAACGTGCTCGACCTCGGCCGGCGGCGGCGCCTCGGCCTTCGGATCGCCCTTACCCTGCGCGCTGCAACCAGCCAGAACAAAAGCCAGACATACCGCCAGGGCGAGAAGAGTCAGTTCGCGCCGTTTCATGGAATAACCTCCCGGCCCACCGCGAGATTCAGCTGACTCGCAGCCGATAAGTACGAACCTACTAAGTTCAGATAACTCACCTGTACCGCCCGGTAGTCTCTTTGGGCGTCCAGGTAGTCGACTAAGGCCGCCTGCCCGTGCTGGTAGGAAAACGCGATGGTGTCGCGTACTCTGCCGGCGGTTTCCAGATATCTCGTTTTGTACGGCTGGAGCCGAGTCACGGTACTGCGCAGAGTGGCATAGGCGGATTCGACATCGCTCGACACCTGCGCCTGGGCCGCGTCCAACAGTCTCTCGTTGCGCTGGATGTCCACCAGCGTGCGCGCCTTTTCGCCCTGGTTTCTATCGAAGATACGCAGCGGAATACTGACACTGACACCCATGTATACGGGAATGGGAGGGTTGCGCCCGAAGTCCACACCGAAGGTGGGATCGGTGGATCCGTTGGCCACCTCCAGTTTGTAATCGGTGTGCGCTTTATCGACAGATTGCTCGGCGGCTTTCAAATCCGGCCGCTGTTCCATGGCGATGCGGCGCAACTCGTCGAGCGGCGGGCTCTGGGCCGCGAAATCGAAGGAGCCCCGCACATCGAACTGTTCGACCGGCGTTTTGTCGTTCAATAACTGCAGGAGCTGGATCCGGGCGGTCCGTAGGTTGACCTCCGCAGTCTGCAAGTCGGACTCGTACGTCACGCGCTGCAGCTCCAGGCGGTCCAGATCCACGCGCGCGATATCGCCGGCCTTGAAGCGTTCCTGGCTGATGGAAAATTCGTGATCGAAGTAAGCCAGGTCGTCTTTCGCCAGATCGCGCACTGCTTTGGCTTGCAAGGCTTGCACGAAGGCGTTGCGCAAATTGAACAGCAGAGTCCGCTCCTGGTCGGACAATTGCGATTGCGCGATGGCAGTGGCCTTCCGGGCGCTCTCCAAACGCAACTCGCGCTTGTGCCTGCGCTCGTATAAATAGCTGGCCGAGACGAACGGCAGGGCTTCGGAAAAAGGGGCGTATTTGTTAACGGGGTTGTCGGTAAACGGGTTGATCTGGTCCAGGCTGACGGTGAGGTCCGGGTTGGGGCGCAAATTGGCGGTGATCTCTTCGTCGCGGGATTCCTCGATACCGATGCGGGCGGCCAGCAAAGTGGGGTTGGTCCTTTCGAATTCTTCCCGCGCTTGCTGCCAGGTAAGTGTCTTTTGCTGCGCGAGAAGGGTCTCGCTCAAGCAGCCCGCGAGCAGAAAACCCGTTGAGATCCGCCGTACCAGCCTGCGCATTCCAGCTCCATAACAGGTGTCTTTCTTCAGGAAGAACGTTACCATCTGCCGACGGGAAAGATTCGGGGATCCGATAGGGCGAACGGGCACTCCACAGGCACCTTCATCATATCATGACGTCGAAAGCGCTCCCGCGGTGCGCCGGATCTATCTTTCGGCTGCGGCAAAGCTATCTTTCAGTCACGGAGCTGGCGCAATCGAGGCGGAAGTCGGGAGTCAGGAGTCAGGAGCCAGGAGTTCAGAACGACCGGCATCGTGCTGAATTCACAGGGCTTCCAAACACAACGAGAACAAAATTCTCGTTTGGCGCGCCGCAATAACGACGAAAGCCAATTAGAGCTTTATTTGCATACACTTAAGAGGTGGTAGAGCCAATTCGGCATCCGCACGGAACTCGCGGACCGCCCGGTTGTAGCGCGATGGGCTGGCCACGTGGCGGCTTAATGGGCGGCTCAACGTTAGGACACTACCCTGCCGTTCCGGACGGGTCCCACGGTGTTAAAATCGGGCGAAATGCGAATCCGATATTTCCTGCCAATAGCCCTCACGGCATTCGCCGCGTCGGTTCCCGTGATCAAGTGGAAGACCGGCGACCGCAGCCGGGCTTTGCCCCCGATGGTGACACCCGGCGAACCCAGCACACAGGAACACGCCGGCACGGCTCCGTCCGATGCCGTGCAGCTCTTCAACGGAAAGGATCTCTCCGGGTGGCAGCAGCACAACGGCAAGCCAGCCGCGTGGAAGGTGCGCGATGGCTATTTCGAAGTGGCGCCCGGCACCGGCGACCTGGTCACCAGGCAAGCTTTTGGAGACTGCCAGTTGCACGTGGAATGGGCCACTCCCAGTGCGCCGCACGGCTCGGATCAGGAGCCGGGCAACAGCGGCGTGTACCTGCACTCGTTATATGAAATTCAAGTGCTCGAATCCAATCGGAACAAGACTTATGCCGATGGCCAGGCGGGTGCGATCTATTGCCAGTATCCGCCGCTGGTGAATCCGGCGCGCCCGCCGGGCGAATGGCAGACGTACGACATTATCTTCCATGGCCCGCGGTTCTCGGCGGATTCGAAGCTGCAGGAGCCGGCGACCATTACGCTGCTCTTCAACGGCGTCTTGGCTCAGGATCACGTCATGCCGACGGGTCCTACGGATTATATGAAGCGGCCGCCCTACAAAGTGAGTCCGGAAAAACTGCCACTCCTGTTGCAGGACCACGGGCAGCCTGTGCGCTATCGCAACATCTGGATTCGGGAGTTGCACGGAACCGCGGAGTAGCTGGTCGGGCCGCGCTCCAGACGGGAGCCAGGTTTGAGCTAGGTTACGTCCGCTCCGGCGCGCACCGCCAACGCGCAGTGTGTGAGCCGGCTGCGGCATAGGTACTCGAGCAAGAGAATCATCTTGTGCTCATGATCGGTAGGGCGGCCGGCAGGAGCGTAGCGACACTGTTCGAAGTGCGCGATGCCACCGGCCAGCTCACGCCGGCTGAGAGATGAGCTCCCCAGGGACTCCAGGACGCAGGCACCCAGATAGTCCGCGATGTACTGTAATTCATCGGTGGACAAGCCCAGCAGGAATTTGCCCGCGCTCTTTTGAAAGCGCCGCGGGGCGGACGCCGTGAGGGCAGAAATCAGGGCCGTTCTCAAGCCCGAACTCCTGTTCGCTGGGCGCGCGATCGCATCGGTGTTGTTCATTATGCCGGAAAGGAAAGTCGTGCGCAAGGGGGGCGTGGCCCGACCGGAAATGGACCTTCGTCAGTTGCTTCAGCAGCCCGTCTCTGATCGCAGACTACCTTCTGGGCATGCGCCTGCCCAGATGCTCGCCACCTTTCCGTGGACTTTGTCGCGAGGTTCCGATCCGGCCAGTTTCCCAACCGCACTAGACTAGCCTGCCGCCGGCTTCACCACCCAGCCATCCTGCAAATTGATAATCCGGTGCCCGTAAGCGGCGTTCGCCTCCGAGTGCGTCACCTGTATTATGGTGGTGCCCTCATCGTTCAAGCGCTTGAACAGCTCCATGATTTCCTTGCCCTGGCTGGAATGCAGATTGCCTGTGGGCTCATCGGCCAGAATCAATTTCGGACTGGCGATCACCGCGCGCGCCACCGCCACCAGCTGCTGCTGGCCGCCCGATAGCTGATTGGGATACAGGTCGCGCTTGCCCACGATGTGGAAGCGGTCCAGCGCATCGCACACCAGGCTGGCGCGTTCGGAAGACTTGATGTTCCGGTATGACAGCGGAATGTCCAGGTTCTCGTAAACCGTCAGGTTGTCGATCAGGTGGTAACTCTGAAACACGAAGCCGATGTACTTCTTGTTGAGCTCCACGCGATCCTTGGGCTTCATCTTGTGAACGGCATGGTCCAGGAAATAGAACTCGCCGGTCCAGGCGCCGTCGAGCATGCCAATAATGCTCAGCAGGGTGGATTTCCCGGCGCCCGACGGGCCCATGATGGTTACGAAATCGCCTTCCTTGATGTCCACTTCGATACGCCGCAGGACGTACGTGCGCCCGTAGCCCGCTTCGTAGAATTTGTCCATGTTTGCGGTTCTGATCATGTGCTTCTATTCTACTTGACGGACAATGGGCGGATGGGTCCCGGTATTACAGGGCGGCCACGAAGACAGGCGGCAAGTTGGGCGTCTCGGCACCCTCGGCTCGTTCTACGGTCACCGCCAGGGCGGCTGTGCCCGCCACATCCAAGGCACCTGGGAGCACGTGCACGGCAGTCCCGCCCGGGGTGGACTGGAACAATCCCGCCGGAACCGGTTTGCCTCCCTTAGCTTTGGGGATGACCCACATCTCGTATGTCTTACCGGCGGGAACGGGCGGCAGGTTGGAAGCCAGCAGCACCACGCCGCGCGCTGGATCGAGGAATACGCGGCCCCGCGGGGGCTGCGGTGCGCCACCGCCGAAGATGACCTGCCTCACGTTCGGCTGGTTCAGAATGGCAAACGCCGTGTTGAGCCGCGTCAACTCGCGCGTCTGCGCCGCCGACTGTGCCTGCATATGCTCCAGTTCCGCGGCAGCCTGCGCCAATTCCGCCGATGCCCGATGTACACGCGTATTAAAGACGACCGCCGCGATGATGGCGCCCGCTGCCACGGCAGCCCACACCGGCGCCCAGTTCAAGCGCGGGCCCGTAGGCGCGCCGACGGCGGCCAACACCCGCTTTCGCAGCCGGTCAGGCGGCGGGAGTGGCGGCGCCGCCGCGCCGATCAGAGTTACCAGTTCCCGCGCGCCGCGCACGCCGGGTACGCAAATGGGACAATTGCGCTCCAGATGCGCGTGGATCTCGTCCCGTTCCGGATCCTCCGCCAGACCCAGCGTGTATAGCTCGTACTGGTCGCGCAGTTCGTCGCAAGTCATGCGGTCACCGCCGTTCCGAGCTCATCGCGCAGGCTCTTTAATGCCGAGCGCACCCAGGTCTTCACGGTGCCCAGCGGCTGGCGCATGCGTTCCGCCATTTCGGATTGCGAAAGGCCTTCGAAGTAGGCCAGCTCGATAACCGCACGCTGGTTTTCCGTAAGCTTGTCCAGCGCGACGCGCACGCGGCGGACCCTATCCGAATTCAGCAGTTCCCTTTCCAGGTCCGCAAAAAGCGCGGGGTGTTCCGTTTCGGTCACCTCCAGGCTGCTGCGTGTACGGCCCGCCACCGAGCGCAGATAATCGATGGCCCGATTGCGGGCCACCGCGAGCAGCCACGGACCCAGGCCGCCGCGACCGGCATCGAAACCCTGCACTCGATTCCAAACCCGCAGGAAGGTTTCCTGCACCAGGTCCTCGGCGATGCCGCCGTCGCGTACGATACGCAAGATGAGCGCGTAGACCAGCCGGCCATAGCGATCGTACAAGTCGGCCATGGCGCGCGCATCGCGCTTTTGCAGACGCCTGACCAGGTCTGCGTCATTTTCCGCGAATTCGACCGCGAGCAACAGGGGCAGCAGCATTATCGCCCGCAGGTTCCGGATGCGATTAAGACAGGCTGCCACGGCCCGCAACAGGGCACACAATAATGCATACGGTACAAGCGCCGCGATTGGATGAGTGGGGTTGGATCGAGGGCCACTGGTGCATTATACTGCGGAGTCATGCCGATATGGATGCGCACGATTCTGACACTAGCCGCCGCCGCGGCGCTCGTCGCGGCGCGCGCCCGCGACCTGGGAGTTCCGTTCGAAGGTACGCCTGGGCCGTTGAATTCCATCACCGATGTCGCGAGCATTGAGGTGGGACACCGGACGATCATCGCGAGCGAGGGGAAGCAGGCGGTGCGTACGGGCGTAACGGTCGTCTGGCCGCGAGGCAAGCAGTCCGTCACGCCGGTTTTTGGCGGCTGGTTTTCGCTCAACGGCAACGGCGAGATGACTGGCACCACATGGCTCGAAGAGTCGGGGCTGTTGGATGGACCGGTGATGATTACGAACACGCACAGCGTGGGGAATGTGCGCGATTCTTACATCAAGTGGGCCGTGGCGAAAGCACGGAAGGCCGGCATCGATATCGAGGATCAGTGGTCGTTGCCGGTGGTGGCGGAAACCTGGGACGGATTCCTGAACGACATTAACGGGTTCCACGTGCACGAGGCCGATGTGTTCGCCGCGTTGGAGTCCGCCCAGGCGGGCCCGGTCGCCGAGGGTAACGTGGGCGGCGGCACGGGCATGGTGTGCTACGGATTCAAAGGCGGTATCGGCACCAGTTCGCGCAAGGCCGGCCCCTACACGGTAGGAGTGCTGGTGCAGTGCAACTGCGGAAGACGCGCCCAGCTACGCATCGGGGGTGCGCCGGTGGGGCAGGAGATCACGGAGAACGTTCCATATGCCGCCAACTTCCGCCACTCAGGCGAAGACGTGGGCTCGATCATCATCGTGGTGGCTACCGATGCGCCGCTGCTGCCGCACCAGATGAAACGGCTGGCGCGCCGCGCGTCGCTGGGCGTGGCGCGCACCGGATCGGTTTCGGGCAACGGGTCGGGCGATATCTTCATCGCCTTTTCGACGGCCAATGCGGATGCCGGGCGCACATCGGGCCTGGCGCAGGTAACCATGCTGCCCAACGACGATATGAATCCGCTGTTCGACGCCACCGTGCAGGCCACCGAAGAAGCCATCGTCAATGCCATGGTGGGTGCGGAGACGATGACCGGTTTCGAAGGCCACACGGTGATGGCGCTGCCGCACGACCGGCTTAAACTGGTGCTGAAGAAATACAACCGGCTGGCACCGTGATTCGTCGATTCAATTAGCGGGCTGCGCCTTTGCAGCCAGGCTGGCTTTGGCCGCGGCGCGTAATCGATTGCGGCGGCGGGTCAGAATCGCCTCCGCATCCGGCGCGGCCATTACCACCGCCTCCATGTGCTTACAGATTTCGGGCTCGTGAGTGAGCGCGCGCAACTCGTCCAGGAACGGATGGATCTTGGCAAATGCAGCGAAGATCTCGCCATGTGCGGCGCGGAACGCATCGCCGTCGATGGCGCCGGTAGTGACCAGCGAAGCCGCCATATCCCAATAGCCGACGACCATCCGGAAAGACGCGTTGCGCTCGCCGCTGACGACGGAGACCACTTCGTCGAACGTCTCCGGATTGAAATCGAAGGTGAACCAGGCGCGCGCCTCGCGCAATACCGGCTCGCGGCGGAGATCGAAGAGTTGCAGGTTGAGTTGGGCGCTCTCGAAAGGCGTAGGCATTTTGGATTGCTCTTACAGGTTATTGTACCTGTATAGTCTCGTTGTCATGCCAGGGGGCGAACGGCTGCTGTAAACCCAAGCGCTTAGGAATTTGCTAGGATTAGCTTCGACTTGGGGGAAGCTCATGGCATCGCGTGACGATTTCGAATTGGCAAACCAGCGTGCTCGGGAGATGGAAAACAATGTCCCGCGAGTAGTTGCCGCGCATTATGACCGCAAGAGTGGGCGGATCGTGATTGAGCTGAGTTCCAAAGTGATTCATAAGCTTCTCGCCTCGCGACGCAGAAGGGCTGGAACACGCCAAGCCTTCACAGCTTGACGCTATAGAGATTAGCCCCTCCGGTTTCGGCATCCACTTTCCAGCCCTGGATGCAGACGTGTACGTGCCGGGGATCTTAGAGGGCTTTCTCGGTTCCAAGAGATGGATGGCGTCGCGGCTGGGCCAGATTGGCGGGCAATCCAGGAGCCGGGCTAAGAAGGCGGCGTCCAGAACGAATGGAAGGCTGGGCGGAAGGCCGCGAAAGGTACACACGCGGCTCACATCGCAGACTCACTAACTTCCGAAGCCGCAGTCTTTCCAGCGCGCGCCCCATTCCCACATGCCGAACGTCGCCTGCTTCGGCAGCGAGTACCCCAACTGGCGTGCCAGCGCGGCGATCTGCCCGCGATGGTGCGCGTCATGTGAAATCAGGTAGGCGAACATGCCCACCACGTCCGGCTTAAAACCTTTCACTTTGCCTTCGGGATGATCAAGCGCCCCGGCCAGAAGCGCTGTGCAGCACTTCGCGCTTTCGGCGAGCGCCCGCATAGCTTCTTTCTTGGTCACGGTCGCGCGGTCCAGCTTATCCGGCAGCGGCTTGTCCCTGACGGCGGCCACCAGCCACATATGCCGCACGTTGTGCATGTGCGCGGCAATCGCGGCGATGGTGCGGCCTTTCCCGCCGGGCGCATCGGCATTCCATGCGGCATCGTCGAGGTTCTCGATCAGGTATTGATTGATGCGCTCGTTGACCGCATAGGACTCCAAAAGGGACCGCTTGCACTCAAATGCAGCCGACGGTTTGGGCATGATTGGTCAACAGTCCGATCTCCGGGATACGCACGGTCACCACATCGCCGGGCGCGAGCGCGGCGTCTTCCGGCACGATAATCCCAGTGCCCGTGAGGAGCACGGTTCCCGCCGGTGTTTGGTTGGCGCGCCGCAGGTACCCGACCAGAGTTTCGAACTTGCGGTGCAGCTTGGCCGTAGATACGCTGCCCGAGAAGATCTGCCGGCCGTTGCGCGCGACGGTGCAAGTCATCTCCAGGTTATACGGGTCGGGCAGGTCTTCCGCCGTCACGATTACCGGACCCAACGCGCAGCATGCCGTGTAGATTTTCGATTGCGGCAGATATAACGCGTTTTCGCGCTCGATGTCCCAGGCCGAAACATCGTTGGCCAGCGTGTATCCGACAATGTCCCCTTTGCTGCCCAGCACCAGCGCCAGTTCGGGCTCCGGCGCGGTGAAGCTCGAATCCGCGCGGATGCCGATCGCCTGGCCCGGCCCCACGCACACGCGCGCCGTCCCCTTGAAGAAGACCTCCGGACGCGCCTCCTTATAAACGTACGCGTACATGCCCTCGCGCGTGCCGTGCTCGGCATCGCGAAATGCCGCACTCATTTCGTAAGTGCAGCCGCACGCCCACACCTCCGCCGGTACAATCGGCAGCGCCGGGGCCTGGGCTTGCGCATGATGGCTGGCCAGGCGCGCGGTGGTCCGGCTGAGCGAAACACCCTCCGCCTCCGAGCGCCGGATCAGGTCGGCCACCGTGTAGCTGGGTACCGCGCGTGCCAGGTCCCCTTCGAATACGGCGGCCAGGTAGCCGCCATCAGCTTTAATTTGTCCGAGACGCATTAGTATTTCAGATAAACGGTCTTGTAGTCGCTATAAAAATCGAGCGCGGCGGGCCCTTGTTCCTTTGGCCCGAAGCTGGATTCCTTGGTTCCGCCGAAAGGCAACTGGTACTCCACCCCGGCGCTGGGAAGGTTCACGGTCAGCAGGCCCGCTTCCATGCGGTAAACGAATTCGAAAACGCGCGAAAGGTTCGTCGTCTGAATGGAAGCGGAAAGCCCGAATGGGATATCGTTAGCGATGCGCATGGCATCTTCGAAATCGCGCGCGCGCATCACCGCCAGTACGGGGCCGAAGATCTCTTCGCGGGCGATGGTCATTTCACGTGTCACATCGGCAAACACGGTGGGCTCGACGAAATATCCCTTGGCCAGATCGCCATCCGTGAGCCGGCGGCCGCCGATCTTAGGCTCGCCAGCCTCTTTCCGGCCAATATCGATATAGTGCAGCACGGTTTCCATTTGCGCTCGATCCACGCACGGCCCTATGTCGATACCGGGCTGCATTCCATCGCCGATCTTGAGCCGCCGGGTTCGCTCCACCACGGCTTCGAGGAAGCGATCGTAAACGGAATCCTCCACGATCGCCCGGCTGGTGGCGGTGCATTTCTGGCCCGTGGAAAAGAACGCCGCGTTCACCGTGTTCTCGACTGCGGCGTTGAAGTCGGCATCCGCCAGCACGATGGTGGGATTTTTGCCGCCCATCTCCAGTTGAATGCGCAAACGGCGTTTGGAAGCTTCCGCATGCAGCCAGTTGCCGATCTGGCAAGAGCCGGTGAACGAAATCGCCTTGAGCGGGGCCGCTTCCACCAGCGCCCGGCCGAGTTCTCCGCCGGGTCCGGCTACGAAATTGACCACGCCTTTCGGAGTGCCGGCATCGTGCAACGCGTTTACCAGGTGCCAGGCGCTGAGCGGCGCGGCTGACGCGGGTTTCAGCACCACCGTGTTGCCGCAGACGAGAGCCGGCGCCAGTTTCCAGGCGGGAATTGCGCTGGGGAAATTCCATGGCGTGATCAGGCCCACTACCCCGACGGGCTTGCGCAGCGCGAACATGTGCACGCGATCGCGCTCGGAAGGAACCAGCATGCCATTCAGGCGCGAGCCTTCGCCGCCGAAATAACGAAAGATGTTGATGGCGCGACGCACTTCTCCTTTGGCCTCAGGGAGCGTCTTGCCTTCCTCGCGGGTCATGTCGGCCGCGACCTCATCGAAGCGCCTCTCGAGAATTTCGGCGGCTTTGAACAGAATGGCCCCCCGCGCCGGGGCGTTCAGCGCGGACCAGGCCGAAAAAGCGCCGCCGGCGGCAGCAACGGCCGCCGCGATATCGCCCGCGGAGCCTTTCACGAACCGGCAGACCACTTCTCCGGTAGCCGGGTTGAGGTCTTCGAACTGTTGTCCCTCGGCGCGACGCCACTCACCATCGATGTAATTCTGATAGACCGTTGTCTGCATTTAGATTGCGGGCGTTTGAAAATAGGCGTCGATCTTCCCCAGCCCGGTGAGCGAAGCCACGATATTATGCGGAAACAGATCGATGCCCGCGTTATAGTGCTCCACCGCTTCATTGTACTTGCGGCGGGCCAGCGCAATCTGGTATTCGGCGTTCTTCAACGCCTCCAGCAGATCGCCGTATTTTTTCGAACGTGCCAGCTTCGGATAATTTTCCACCACCAGCATCAGGCGCGCCAGGGCATCGTCCAACCGCGCGTTGGCCCGGATCTCCTGCGGCCGGTTCCGCGCGGCAGCCAGCGCATCGCGCGCCGCGCCGGCCGCGGCGATGGCGCGCACCAGGGCCGGACGCGCATCGGGGGGCGCTTCTGCCTGGAGGGTCTCCGCCAGTTCGGGCACAATGCCGGAGCGGTGCGCCAGAGCGGCATCCACCCGGGCCCAGTCGGCGCTGATGGCCTGGCGCTCCGAAACCAGATCCTTACGGACGGTCACGCACCGCGCACCCACGATCACAGCCACCCCAGCCAGCACCAACGCCACCACCAGGGGCTTCATGGCCTAGCACACCAGGTCTTCGCGGCCGATCTTGAATCCGTCCAGGTTGCCCAGGATGGTCAAGGCAATCTGTTTTGGATCGAAGAACGCCTGCGCGATGCGCCGCACGTCATCCGCGCTGACCTGCTCGATGCTTTCCACTAGTTCATCGAGGGTGAAGAAGCGGGCAAAATACATCTCCTGGCGCGCCAGGTTGGACATGCGGCTGGAGGTGGATTCCAGGCTCAGCATCAGCGAACCCTTCAGGTGATCCTTGGCGCGCCGCAACTCCTCGGCGCTCACGCCGTCCTGTTTCAGCTGCCGGAATTCCTTAATGATTGACTCCACCACTTTGCCGGCCGACTCGATGGATGTGCCGGCATAGATCGACAGGCAGCCGGTATCGCGGTAAGGGCTCAACTCGGAGTAAACGGCGTAGGCCAGACCCTGCCGCTCGCGGATGTTCTGAAACAAGCGCGAGCTCATGCCGCCGCCCAGCACCGTATTCAGCACGTAACAGGCGAAGCGCTCCTCGTGCGGCAAAGGATACGAAGGCACGCCCAGGCACATGTGCACCTGTTCGAGCGATTTCTTGTTGCGCAAGGCGATGCGCGCGTGCGTGGCGGGGGCCTGGTCGCCAGGGGCCGAGCCGTTGGGCGACAGCGACTCGAAATGCTGGCTCACCAGCTTCACCAGCGCATCGTGCGTCAGGTTCCCCGCCGCGGTGATCAGCAGATTGGCGGGCGCGTACACGGCCCGGTAATAATCGCCGATCATCTGGCGGTCGAAGCGCTTCACCGTCTCGCGCGTGCCCAGGATGGGTTTGCCGAGCGGATGATCCTTCCAGAAGTTGGACGAGAAGATTTCGTGGACCAGGTAATCCGGGCTGTCCGCCTCCATCTTGATTTCTTCCAGGATGACGCCCTTTTCCTTGTCGATGTCTTCATCGCGGAATAGCGGATTGAGCACCAGGTCGGCAAGCACATCGAAGGCCAGCGGCAAATGCTGGTCGAGCACCTTGGTGTTGAAGCAGACCAGCTCCTTGGCCGTAAAGGCGTCCAGATTGCCGCCCACCGAGTCGACCGAGCGGGCAATATCTTCGGCGGAGCGGTTAGTGGTGCCCTTAAACAGCATGTGCTCGATAAAATGCGAGATGCCGTTCTGTTCGGAGTTTTCGCGCCGCGAGCCGGTGCCGATCCAGAGGCCTACGGAGATGGAGCGCACGTGGGGCATGGCTTCGGTGATCACCCGCACGCCATTCGGCAGGCTGGTCATTTCAATGTCGCGCGCGGGGGTTGTGGTGATGGCCATGTGGATTGGGGCTGAACGGCTGTTACCCCTCTTTTACAGGATACAACTTGGAGGATCGGCGTGTGTGGGTAGCGGCGTACGCTTCGGTACCCATGGTTCTGCGGCCCACAAAAGGCGATGAAACGTGATGCCCACCTCAATTGGGGAGATAGGCGGAGAGGTCGCGGATGATCTGCTGTTCCTGGGGTGAGAAGCTAGTGCGGAAATCGTCGCTGTTCATGCGGGCCTGGCGCTGCGGCTCGGGCAGCAGGCGAAGTTGTTCGACTTCCTGGTGCACCGCCGGATGACGGGCGGAGGGTAGCTGCCGGAATTCGCGCAGGCGTTTGCGGATGGTCTGTTGAATATCGGGGGAAAGTTGGCTGAAAGTCTGATAACGCTGGCGAAGGGCCTGCTGCGCTTGGGGATTCATCTGGTTGTAGCGTTTGATGCGCTGGCGGATGAGGCGCGCGCGGGCGGGGGGCAGCTTGGCGAGTTCGCGTTCGCGCTCCTCGGGGGACATACGGTTCCAGCGGTCGATGGAGTTTTCCACAAATGGCGCGGGGGGCCTGTCGGCCTCCTGCTGGGCGCGGGCCGGGAGCACGACCGCGGGCGCCAGCAGCAGGCACAATCCGAATTGAATAACTATAGACCGCCTGGACTCACATGGCATCGGGATGCACGCTTTCCGCGGAATTGGGCGGGCCGAACTGGCGCAACAGTTCGAGATCGTCGAGTGTGGTTTCCACCTGATCGGCGCGCACAATATGGCTGGGCGGCGCGGTGGAGGACCCTACGGGTCCCGGCTGATGCAGCAGCAGGCCCGCCATCAGCAGCAGGCCGGCGGTAGCGGCCAGGGGCACAGTCTGGCGCAGGGGCATGGGGCGGAAAGAAAGCGTGAGGCGCTCCCACCAGGAGGGCCGCGTTCCGGCATCGATCCGGCTATACAGGCGCCGGTCGAAATCGAGTGAGACCGGAGGAATTTCCCAAGCGTCCAGGGCTTTCCAGACGGCACTCTGTTCCATCGCCGTGGACTGGCAAGCGGGGCAGACGGCGAAGTGCTGTTCGAGCATGAGGGCCGTCTCCTGGTCGAGTTCGCCGGCGGTGTAGGACACCAGCATTTCGGTATGGCGGGTTTCGATTGGGCAGTTCATGTTCTTCCCATATGCGCCAAACGGGCGCGTAGTGTTTCATAAGCCCGAAAGAGCAGCGACTTCACCGCCGATTCGGAGCAACCCAGCACTTTCGCGATCTGGGCGTATTCCATCTCCTCATACTTGTGCATCAGTACGGCCGCACGTTGCTTGTCAGGCAGGGCGGCAACGGCTCTGCGGATCTCGGCCAGTTTCACCTGGTAAACGAGCTGGTCTTCCACCGACGGCCGCCGGTCGGAAACCTGGCGGGCCGGGACGTCTGCCGGCACATCGTCGAGACGCTCCG
This sequence comes from Bryobacterales bacterium, assembly GCA_963818855.1. Classification (GTDB taxonomy): domain Bacteria; phylum Acidobacteriota; class Terriglobia; order Bryobacterales; family Bryobacteraceae; genus Bog-159. The sequence continues at coordinate 240,084 of CAWFUH010000008.1, forward strand.
TCCCGCGTTCGTGCCGTTCATCGCGAATCCAGTTCAACGCCAAGTGGGTGGCTATGCGGAACAACCACGTTTTGAACTTGGCCGTCGGTTCGTAGCTGGCGCGGGAGCGATACACGCGCAGGAACACTTCCTGGGCTAACTCCTCGGCGACTGCCTGCTCCTGTACCAGCCGGTACACGAAGTGGGTGACGGAGGCGCGATGCTTTTCGAGCAGCACACCGAAACTGGTGCCATCCCCCTGCTTGACGCGGAGCATCAGCTCGGCATCGTAATCCAGGGTGGCTGCCGCAGCTACGCCCATATTGGTAGTAACCCCAGGTTCCATACAAGGTTGCGCTAAAAAGTACTAAAACTACTCGCCCTTGAGGGTGCGCTCCATAAGCCGGCGGATGGCCTCGCGCGGCGGCAGCCCGAAATTCAACATTTCAAACATCTGCGCGGAAATGGGCAGATCCACGGCATGGCGGCCGGCCAAATCGACCGTGGCCTGGGTTGTCTTGATTCCTTCGGCCACCATCTTCATAGAGCTGACGATCTCTTCCAGTTTACGCCCGCGGGCCAGTTCGAGGCCGACGGTGCGGTTGCGGCTGAGTTCTCCGGTGCAGGTGAGTACGAGATCGCCCAGTCCGGCCAGACCGGCGAGGGTTTGGGGACGTCCGCCGAGCGCGATGGCCAGGCGGGTCATCTCGGCCAGACCGCGGGTGATGAGGGCGGCCTGGGTGTTGCTGCCCAGACCCAAGCCGTGACATACACCGGCGCCGATGGCGACGACGTTCTTGACGGCGCCGCCGATTTCGACGCCGGCGGGATCGGGGCTGGTGTAGAGGCGGAAGGAGGGGCCGGAGAAGCTGGATTGGATGGTGGCGGCCAGAGATCGGTCGGCGGATGCGACGACCAGCGCGGTGGGATCGCCGCGGGCGACTTCGCGGGCGAAAGTTGGGCCGGAGATTACGGCTACGCGGGGCTCGAAGCTAGCGGATATGCACTCGCGTACGACTTCGGAGGCGCGCAGGAGGGTGCCGTTTTCAAGGCCCTTGGTAGCGCTGACGAAGACCATGGACGGATGGAGGTAGGGCAGCATCTGCGTGTAGATGGGACGCACCAGGTGGGAGGGCGTCACGCTGAGCACGATTTGGGCGGTGGGAAGCGCGGCGGAGAAATCGGTTTCAATGGCGATTTTCGGCGGGAGGTGAAATCCGGGCAAGTAGACGTCGTTGATGCGGCTGGCGCGCATGCGTTCGGCGAGGTCTTTTTCGTACACCCAGAGACGCAGGCGGGCAAAGCGCGGCGCTAGGACGATAGCCAGCGCGGTGCCCCAACTGCCGGCGCCGACGATAGCGAGGTCGTCGAGGAGGGGCTGGTTCATTTGCGGCTCGCACGGCTCGAAAAGGAGAATACGGACTCGGTGCCCTCGCGAAGGCGAGCGATGTTTTCGCGGTGGCGGTAGATGATGAGCGCGCCGCTGAGGATGGCGGCGGCGATGACGGTGAGCGGCGGATGGGCGATCAGCCAGACAGCCAGCGGGAAGGTGGCGGCGGCGACGATGGAGCCGAGGGAGATATGGCGGGTCCAGGCGGTGATGACGAGGAAGACGACCAGCGACGCGATGAGGGGCAGAGGCGTCAGGCAGAGGTATGCGCCCACGAAGGCGGCTACGGCTTTGCCGCCGTGGAAGCGCAGGAGCGCGGGATAGGAATGGCCGATCATGACGGCGATGGCGGCGGCGCTCATCCAGGAGAGATCGGCGCCGGTGAGGCGGCCTTCGATCCAGACGGCGAGGTAGCCTTTGCCGATATCGAGCAGGAGGGTGGCGACTCCGGCGGCGCGTCCGGTAGTGCGTAGGACGTTGGTGGCTCCGATATTGCCGCTGCCGGAAGCGCGCACGTCGCGGCCGGTGGTGAGTTTGACGAGCAAGTAGCCGAAGGGGATGTCACCGAGCAGGTAGGCGATGGCGAGTCCGAGGATGGGGGTCATCGGTATTGTTGGCAGGTGCAAGCTGGAGAGGGCTGCGCTGAAGCGCCGCGCCGGCTAAAGCCCGCCCTCCATGACAAGATTTAGTGTACACGCAAGCGGCGGGATGGGGGCATGTCAAATTCCGGCGGCGGGCGTCGTTAAAACAGTGTGGCGGCCCATTCCGACGTTTCGGTCATGATGCAGAAAAAGCGAGAGCGCGGGCGATTTCGATGCCCTTTTTGCGCGCAATACCCCGCGCTGACGCGCTTGATCTACCGGGTGGTGGGCGATATGGAATGGGCGGGGGAATTGGCGGCGGAAGCGGCGCGCGCATTATGAGGCTATGGCGGCGGTGCCGGTGACGGTGGAGAATCCGGAGGAAGTGCTGGAACAGCGCGAACGGCAGGTGCGCGTGCGGCGCGTGCTGGCGGGTCTGAAGCCCGAGCAGGCGACGTTGCTGCTATTGCGGAGCGAAGGGTACAGCTTGGGGGAGATTGCCTCCATTTTATATTTGAATCCGAATTCGGTGGGACTTTTCTGGCGCGCGCGGACGCGGCTTTTCGGAAGGAGTATGTGAGTCGATATGGAGAACGATAGCGAAGTGTTGCGCGCGTGGGTACGGAAGCAGATGGCGGACCTGGACGCTCCGGCTGATTGGCGGCCTGATGCGGGCGCGGCACGGGTACGGTTTCGCGCGCGGGTCACGGCGGATCGTCGGCGGGCGGCGTGGCGGCGCTGGACGGTTTGGGCTGCGGCGGCGATGCTGGCGTTGGCGCTGGTTTGGCTGCTGCCGGTGGGACGGGTTACGGCGCAGCAATTGTGGCAGTTGCTGACGGTGCGGCGGGTGACGTTGATACGGGTGAATCCATGGCCCGAGGGGGTGCCGTCGCCGCAGGTGAAGCTGATGGGGACGCCGATTCCTCCGCTGCCGGCACGCGATGTGGATGAGGTGCGCCAGCGGGTGGGTTATGCTCCGCGCTTGCCGCACGCGGGTGTGCTTTCGGGCGGTCCGCAGTTTTTAACGACCTTCAGCCTGTCGGCGGGCACGGTGGTGCACGCGGCCGACCTGCAACTGGCACTGCGCCAAGCGGGGGTGGCGGGACTGAGCGTACCGCCCGCGTGGGATGGCGCGCAACTGGCGCTGCACACCAGCGCCATCGCGATGGCCGAGTGGCCCGATGCGATGTTGGCGCAGAGCCTGCCGCTGACGCTGAGCGCGCCGGCAGGATTCGACTATGCGGCATTTTCGGCACTGCTGCTGCGCGTGATGGGGGTGGGGGCAGAGGATGCGGAGCGGCTCGCACAGCGTATGGGCACGGCTCCGCTGGCGCCGATCACACCGGAGTTGGCGCATGATGGCCGCCATCGAGGAGATCGAGCTGAATAGCGGGCCGGCTACGCTGGTTCAGCAGCGGGGTACGCCGGCGCGGACCACGGTGTTTTGGAGCGTGCCGGATCGGGTGTATTTGCTGACTGGCACGTTGAGCCGCGACTTGGCGATTGCGGTGGCTAACGCGGTGGAGTGAGGCTCGCTTCGCTCGCAGGGTCGCCGGTGGGGATGATTCCTGCGTTTTCGACCATTAGAATTACGGTGCGCGAGAGAGCTCGCGTGCGATGGAGGGTTCTTTTGGGAACTACGAATCCCTGGCGCGGCGCGAGATCGACGGTGCGGCCTTCGAGGTCGATCAGGAGATGTCCTTCGACGACGTAAAAGAACTCGTCGTCGGCGTCGTGCTTGTGCCAGTGATACTCTCCCTCGACGACTCCGATGCGGACTACGGAATCGTTCACCTGACACAGGGTCTGGTTGTACCAGCGGTATGCGCACGCATCGGCGAGCGCTTTCTCGTCGATCACTTCGAGCGGCTGGTGGAGGATATTGAGACGGGTTTCGTAGGGAAATGGCGTGGATGCTGGCAAGGGTGCTCCTCCGCTCAGGATAGCGCAGGCGCAAAGGGGAACTCCGCGAGCTTGATATAGACGGAGCCGGTGGGATGCAGGCGGCTCTGATAGAGGAAGAAACGATCGGCGGTGAAGCTGCCGAAGTCGAGGGAGGGGAGCGCGGCGATGGTCTCGCGCAGTGCGACGAGGGGCACTGGTTCTTTGAGGCGAGCCAAGGTAAGGTGCGGGCTGAAGGGGCGGCCTTCGGGTTGCAGGCCGAGCGGTTCGAGGACGCGATCGGTTTCCGCGGCCAGGGCGGCGAGATCCGGCGAGGCTTCGATGCCCGCCCAGAAGACGCGCGGCGAGTGCGGGTTGGGGAAGAAGCCCAGCTTGCCGACACTGATCGGAATGGGCGGATGGCTGGGAATCGTGGCGAGCGCGGCGTGCAGTTCCGGGAGGCGCTCGCTGGGCCATTCGCCGATGAAACGGGTGGTGATGTGGAGATTGGCGGGCGGGCTCCATTTGAGGCGGGCTGCCGGGCGGAGGCGAACGAGGAGCGCTTCGAGCGCACGGACCACGGCGGGGGGAAGATCGAGGGCGGTGAACAGGCGCATGGTTTCGATTATATTTTGGCATTGTGGGGGAGATGGCGGGACGTGGACGTCCCGCGCAGGCGTGGACGCCTGCCCCACTATTAGATCACTGGGCGGGCGGCTCGCTGACCAACATCGAGATGGCTTCGCGAATCCGGGCTCGCTGCGCGTCGTCTGCCGTCAGATAGCTCTGCTGCCCGTTGCCCGGCGCAAAGGTGGTTACTCCCTGGTCGTCCACGGAAATCCGGCCGCCGGGTGAAATACCGAAGTATCCGGCATCCGGACGCACGGCATATAACACCGCGGTCGGATCCCATAGCGGCTCGTCATACGGCATAGGCTTATACGCGCGATAGGCGTCCACCAGCGGATGGTGCGCGCGATAGGCAAAATCCGTGCCGATATTTTGCGCGGGATATGCAATGCTCTCACCGATGTCGAACGCGCTGGTCACGATGGGTCCGGGCCATTCGCGAAACAGTTTTTGCGCGGCGGGAATATCGCAAATGACGTTGTACTCGGTGTGATGCCCCGCACCGCGGAAGTCGCCGGCCATCATGGACAACAAGCGCACCTTGCGCTCCGCGAGATCGCGGCCGTTCAGCGGGCTGGAATCATCAGGCCCGGAATCGAGTAGCCGCGCCAGGTTGGTGCTGAACCCCACCTGCACGATCACTACGCTGCGGTCCGGCTGCGCCGCCAGGGTTTTTCGCAGCAGCTGGACGGCATCCGGAAGCTCGCTCTTGGCTGTGATGCGGTGCTTATACAAAGGTACGCCGTCCGCACCGGTCAGGCTGGCGACGAGGCGCGTGTAGTTTCCATCGTCCGGCGTTTTGCCGTGCTTCACGATGCCGATGGGGACGTCCGGCCGTCCATAGAATGTATTTAACAGATCTATGAAAACGGCAGCCCACGGATTGTCTTTGGTGATGGTGACGGCGAGCAACTGAGACTCGCCCCGGCTTTCGAACGCGTGCAGTTCAGCGAGCGCCAGGGCATCGTCCACGTCGTTGCCCAGATCGGTATCGAAAATGATGCGCACCGGTTCGGCGGCGGTCAAAACAGCGCATGAAACGGCAAGGCAGATGGGCAAATAGAATCGCATTTCCGATTGTCCTGGAATCGTCTCAATTGTATTCGATTTCGCGATGGGGCAGGCCGCGTTGACCGCGGCATATATTTATGATAAATAGACCTTATAATGTCCAATACCCGCAGATCGTTCTTCCAGTCCGCTATTGCTGCCGGATTGACCGGCGCGGCGGCCGCCGGGCAGACTAAGCACTCCGCGGCTATGCCGAAGCCGGCCGCTGATTTGCAGGTCCCCCGGATGAAGTTTTTCGGCGCCGAGATCGGCCGCCTGGTGCTGGGCACGAATCCGTTTTACGGCTTTTCCCACTACAACAATAATTACTCGGTGACCATGCGGGAATACTACACGCCGGACAAGGTATGCGACGTCATGCACCAGGCGAGCCGCTTCGGCATCAACGCATTCAACTACGTGCAACTGGGCCGCGCGCCCGAAGACTGGGCCCGCTTCCTGGCGGAAGGAGGCAAGATGCACCTGGTGGCGCAATGCCTCGGCGATGCGGCAACGGTCTTCCGCGCGGTGAAGCCGCTGGCCATGTACAAGCAGGGCGAAGAGGTCGACAAGGCTTACCAGCGCGGCGCGATGGACGATATCAAACAGTGGTGTAAAAGGGCCCGCGATCTGGGCGTCGTGGTAGGCGTGGGCACGCACAAGCCGGAGGTGATCGCCTACGTGGAAGAACACGGCTGGGATGTCGATTTCTATGCCGGCTGCGTCTACAATCGCACGCGTACGGCCGAGGAGTGGAAGCAAGTGCTGAATGGCGAACTGCTCGAGATGCCGCAAGAGATTTATCTGCGCAGCGATCCACCCCGGATGTATCGCGTGATGCGGCAGACCAGGAAGCCCTGCTTCGCGTTCAAGATCCTGGCGGCCGGCCGCCTCAGCGAGACCGAGATGGACCAGGCTTACCAGACTGCATTCGAGTCCATTAAACCGACCGACGGCGTGATCGTGGGGATCTTCCCGCGCGTGAAGGATGAGATCCGGGAGAACGTCGAGCGCGCCGACCGCGTGCTGTCGCGCGGCTGAGCCATGACCAAGAAGCATTCCATCCGGCGGCGGACATTTCTGGGCGCCGGCCTGGCGACTGCCGGCGCGGCGGCGATCGGCTGCGGGCGTACCCGGTCCGCTTCGCCTTACCGCTTCTTCACCGCCGAAGAAGGCGCCACCGCGGATGCGATTTGCGAAGCGCTGATTCCATCGGACCGCGATCCGGGCGCGCGCGCGGCGGGCGTGGTCAACTACATCGACATTCAACTCACGCGGCATTTCAAGCGATACCAGCGAATCTATCGCGATGGCCTCGCGGCCGTCGATCGGGCGAGCCGGGCCAGGTTCGGCAAGCGCTTCACAGAGATTCAACCGGAACAACAAGGCGCTGTATTGGCTGGTGTGGCGACGGAATCCAAGGAATTTTTCGAGCTGATTCTGGCCCACGCGCGCCAGGGTTTCTACGGAGATCCGCGGCACGGCGGCAATCGCCACATGGCGAGCTGGAAAATGTTGGACCTGCCCTACCCGCAGGTGCGCGGCCGCATGCATTACGACGAAGGGCCGCGGCTGGTTAGAGCTGGCTAGAGGAAGCTAATGGGGCTGGCACACGTGCAGGCAGTAATTGTAGGCGCGGGCGCCGGCGGCGGCGTGGTGGCTAAAGAACTTGCGACGGCGGGCCTGCGCGTGGTGTTGCTGGAGCGCGGCAAGTGGTATTCGGCGGCCGACTGCCGCAAAGACGATCTGCGGAATCAGCGCACCACGGTGCTGGGCAACGGCTTTGGCCCCGAGGAAGAAGGCAATCCGCGCGTGCTGGTGGACGAGCGCGGCGAGCACATCGTCGCTCCCAGTGACGGCGGCTATTCGAACAATGCGGCGTGCGTAGGCGGCGGAACATTCAGCTATGGCGCCATGGCCTGGCGCTACCTGGAAAAAGACTTTCGCATGCGCTCGACCTACGGCGCGGTGGCGGGCAGCACGCTCGAAGACTGGCCCATCAGCTACGCGGACCTGGCGCCCTATTACGAGAAGGCTGAGTGGGAAATGGGCGTCTCGGGCGACGACACCAACAACATTTTCAGGGGGCAGCGTAACCGGCCGCTGCCGATGCCGCCGCTCGCGCCGAACAAGGAGTACCAGTTGCTCCGTCCGGCGGCGCAACGGCTGGGCCTGCATCCGTTCGACATTCCCATGCTGCGCAACTCGGTGCCGTACAATGGACGCCGATCGTGCATGCGCTGCCGCTGGTGTGTGGGGTTCGCCTGCGAAGTGGACGCGCGCACCGGCACGCACAACACCGTCATCCCTACGGCTCTGGCCACCGGAAACTGTGAATTGCGCACCGGGTGCATGACCAGGGACATCCTGCTCGACGATCGCGGGCGCGCACGCGGCGTGGCTTATTTTGACGCCGACGGGCGACTGGAAGAGCAGACCGCCGACCTGGTGATCGTATGCGGCGGAGCGGTGGAATCCGCGCGGCTGCTGCTGAACACGCGGCACCGGTTGTTCCCCGCGGGACTCGGCAACCGATACGACTGGGTGGGGCGGAATCTGCAATCGCATACGTATCCGGGCGCGGTCGGGCTGTTTGATTTCGATACTTTTGACGACTTGGGGCCGGGCGCTTCCATCGCCATCTGCGATTACAATCACGGCAACACCGGACTGGCCGGCGGCGGCATGCTGGCCAACGAATTCATCCGCCTGCCTTATCAGTTCATGGGAATCGTGCCGCCGTGGATCCCGCGCTGGGGCGCCGCGCACAAGGACTTCGTTCGCACAGCATACAAGCGCACCGTCTCGGTGATGGGCCCGGTGCAGGAGATGCCGCTGTTCGATTCGCGCGTGCAGGTGGATCCCCGGATCAAGGACCGGTGGGGCATTCCGGTGGCGCGCCTCTCGGGACGGAAGCATCCGCACACGCTCGAGATCGCGCGCTTTATGGCTGGCAAGGCGGAGGCGTGGCTGCAGGAAGCCGGGGCAGTCAGCACCTGGCAGCGCGTTCCGGGCCAGGGCTTGAGCGGCGGACAACACCAGGCGGGCACGTGCCGTATGGGTGCCGATGCGCGGACTTCGGTGGTCGATCGCGATTGCCGCATCCACGATGTCGACAACGTGTATGTGATCGACGCGAGTGTCCACGTGACGAATGGCGGCTTTAACCCCGCGCTGACGATCCTGGCTAATGCGTATCGCACCTCGGCCAACCTGCTCCAGGCATGGAAAGGTACGCGGGTGCGGTCGTGAATGCGCTCATCAAGAAGCTGGTGTTGAGCGTGGGTCTGCTTGCGGGCGCCGTTGCCCTGCTGGTTCCGGGCGCGAGCCTTTACTATGAAACGGGGAAGGGCACACGCTGCACTTCCTGCCATGAAATGCAGGCGGTTTATGATCGCTGGCATAGTTCGAGCCATCGCGGCATCGCTTGTGACAAGTGCCACGGCAGTGCGCTCACCACGGATGCATCCTTCCACATGAACAATGCGCACCGCGCCATCGAACACCTGCGCGGCGAGCTTCCCGAACAGATTCCATTTGCAAACCGGTATGTGCAGGAGATGAACGGGCGCTGTGAAAGCTGCCATCGGCAGGAGTATGCGGCGTGGCAATCCGGCCCGCACAGTGCCACGTATGCGCGCATCTTTCTCGACAAGGACTACAACGCGAAGAACCGGCTGATGGACGATTGTCTGCGCTGCCACGGTATGCAATTCGAAGGCGGCCTGCGCGATTTGGTGGCGCCCATCGACCGGCGCGGGCCGTGGCGCATGCTGCGTCCGGAGTTGGCGCAGGCGCCTTCCATGCCTTGCCTGGCCTGCCACGAGATACATCGCGAGGGCAGGCCGCTCGAAAAGACGAGCGTAGCGGGAAGCGCGCCCGGGCCATCGCAGGAGGTCGTGCGCCCGTCTTTAGCGCTCTACGACCGCCGCACGCAGCAATATGTCTCCGTGGCGGATTTGCCTTTGCCCGCGATGAGGGACGGTGTGCGGCCGGTGCGCATGAGCCAGGACCAGCGCCAGACGCTGTGCTACCAGTGCCACGCTCCCGTGGCGAATATGCAAGTGGGCACCGGCGACGATCGCACCGGCATCGGCGTCCACGAAGGCATTAGTTGCCTGGCCTGCCATGCGCAGCACGGGCAGCAGACGCGGGCATCGTGTGCGACGTGCCATCCCAAGATGTCCAACTGCGGGTTGGACGTGGAAAAGATGGATACGACTTTCCTTTCGGGAAAGAGCAAACATAACGTGCATTGGGTGAAATGCGGGGATTGCCACACTAAAGGCGTGCCGCCCCGTAAGAGATTTGCGGATTGAAACTTTACAATTCAAGCCTTGACAAGATAGCGAATAAAAGGCGAAACTAAGCGTTGGAGGAAACAGCTATGATTCGTGACGCCTTATTGCCGGAATTCGATCAGGAGATGGCCAGCACGCGCAAGACTTTGGAGCGCTGCCCGGAAGACAAGTACGGCTGGAAGCCGCATGCGAAGTCGTTCAGCATGGGGTCACTAGCCACGCACATTGCGAATATGACGGGTTGGGCCGTTGATGTGATTGAGAAGGACTCGTTTGACATCGCGCCGCCGGGCGCACCGCCGTATAAAGAGGATCCCGCAGCCTCGCGGGAGGAGTTGCTGGCGAAGTTCGACAAGAGCGCCAGCGCCGCGCGAGCCGCCCTGGCCGGCGCCACTGATGAGGATCTGGCAAAGACGTGGTCGCTGCTGCAAGGGGGACAAACGCTGTTCAGCATGCCGCGCATGGTCTGCATACGGAGCTTTGTAATGAACCACTGTATCCATCACCGCGCGCAACTGACCGTGTATCTGCGGCTCAACGATGTTCCGGTGCCGGCGATTTATGGCCCGTCGGCGGATGAGCAGGGCTAGGGTTCGCGAAGCGCCGAACGCTGTAGGAAATCGGCAGTCCGACCACGATCATGTGCACCAGGAGCCCTTGAATCACGCTACGGAGTTGGAAAGGTCCACTGGCGTGCAGCGCGGAGAGCGGCAAAACAACCAGCCTCATCACCAGCTCAACCCAGGCGCCGAAGCACAAGCCGCACACCAGCGGGTACTCCGTCATGAAAGGAAGCCCGCGGCTGGCCGCATAGTAAACCGCCGCCGCTGAACAAGCTATAAAGAAGTGCAGGAAGACGCCAAGAAGATAAGTGCCGGCGCCTCCGTTGACGGCCTGAGGTCCCAGAAGGCCAGCGGCGATCGACAGCGGGATGTCCGCGCCGAACAGAATGCAAGCTTGGGTAAGATCCAGAGCCCCGGCTATCAGGCCACCCGCGGCGATCGCCAGCAGCGCGTTGCTTTTCTTCGTTTGCGCAGAAATAGAGCTTTCCATCGCTGATCCTCTCTTTTCCCCGTTCACTGCGCCAGGAAGTTTGCATCCGCTTCCAGGTCGATTTCGATCTCCACGTCTGTCCCTGTGGGGGAGGCCCCGAGTTCCATGAGATTATCGCGGGTCATGCCGAAATCCGCGCGCTTCGCCGCCGCGAATCCATGGAACGCCGCGCGCACCGGTTTTCCAGGCTTCGTATCGGGAAACAACCCGTTGAAGGTGAATGTCAGCGGCACGACCTTGGTCCTGCCGCGAATGGCCAGGGCGCCGTCCATCCGCCAGGAGTTTCGAGAAACGCGGCGAATGCCGCGGCCGCGGTACGTCATGGCCGGGAATTTCTTCACATCAAAGAAGTCGGGGCTGCGCAGGTCCTCGTCGCGCTCGCTGTTCTGCGTGCTGACGCTGCGGGTGTCGATGGTGACGTCGACACCGCTGGCGGCCAGGTCCTGCGATACGGTGATCATTCCCGTTACCTTGTCAAACCTGCCGCGTACCAGGCCCACCACATGGTGACGGGCGCCGAAATACGCGAAACTGTGATCCGGGTCGATTTTGTATGTCCCGGGAGCGGGGAGCGACGCGAAAGCCGCAAAAAGCAGCGCCCCAATTCCGGCAAGAGTGCACATAGGTTCCCTCCAGTTATTCTCGGATCTGCAATGCAGTTGTAAGATACCCGGGTGAGGCCCAAGAAGTCCTGAAGCTGGTCTGAAACACCCTGAATAGTTCTGAAATGGCGCCGCGATGGGCCTTGTAACACGGTGTTGATACAATCGAGGGGGACCGCATGGAACGCCCGACCCCGACAATACTGCGCATCGGCTCCTGGTGCGTCAATCCGGCGTCCGGCCAAATTTCACGAGATGGAGAGACCGCCCGGGTAGAGGTGCGGACGATGCGGCTGCTGGTCTGCCTGGCCGAGCACGCCGGCGAGGTGGTGAGCATCGACGAGTTGCTCAACCAGGTTTGGTCTGAGGTTATCGTGTCTCCGGACTCGGTCTACCAGGCGGTGGCATCGCTCCGCCGTCTGCTGGGAGACGACCCCAAGCAGCCCGCTTACATCGAGACCGTGCCGCGACTCGGGTACCGGATGGTGGCGACGGTCAGCCCCTGGCCCGATCAACGCCCAGATCCGCCCATTGCGCGCCGCAGAGCCGGCTTCCCGTGGGCCGCCGGGGCGGCGCTTGGCTTGACGCTGGTAGTTGCGGTTGCTTTCCTGTTCGCTTTTCAGTTTCGCGGCCAGGGTACGGGCAACAATCACCCGGCGGCGCCCGACATAGCTTCGCCGCAGCAAAAGTCCATTGCCGTACTGCCGTTTCTGGATCTGACCCAACAGATGAACCAGGAGCCCTTCGCAGACGGAATGACCGAGGAATTGATCGACAAACTCAGCAAGATCCCCGGCCTGCGGGTACCCGCTCCCACGTCTTCGTTCTATTTCAAGGGCAAACGAATACCGGTCGCCGATATCGCCAGGACGCTAGGCGTGGCTTATGTGCTCGATGGGAGCGTGCGCAAGTCAGGCACCTGGGTGCGGGTCGATGCGCGCTTGATTCGCGCGGCCAATGGGTACGTGGTCTGGTCTGAAACCTACGACCAGCCAACGGGTGACATCCTGATGATTCAGGACGACATCGCCGGGAAAGTAACGAAAGCCCTCAGGGCGACCATCGAAGCCAAATAAGGACCACTGAAAATGAGACGGGCCGGCCGGCTGACATGATACCCTCGGCATCATATGCATCGCCGCACATTCCTCGCCGCCCCCTTGGCCGCCGCCGTATCGCGCGCGGCCTTCGCCTCATCCGCCGCCGCTGACGCCCCCCGCGTCCAGGCCAACGGTGACGGCATCCACCACACTCCGGCGGAGTATGCCGCGCTCCTCCAAAAACTCTCAACCACCATCGAAGCCGACGAATACTCGATTGGCGGGGTGGTCGCCAAACTCGAACAGGCCGTGGCCGCTGCCCTCGGCAAGGAAACCGCCGTCTGGATCTCCACCGGCACCCTTGCCAATCATCTCGCCGTCCGCCTGCTGGCCGGCGACAAGCGCCGCGTGTTGGTGCAAGAGGAGAGCCACTTGTTCAACGACTGCGGCGATTGCTGCCAGACACTCAGCGGCCTCCACCTGGTCCCGCTTGCCCCCGGCAGCGCCACCTTCACGGTTGACGACCTGGAGCGCGAAGCGGACCGCGCCGCATCCGGGCGCGTCTCCGTCCCCATCGGCGCCATCCAGATCGAAACCCCTGTCCGCCGCAAGTTTGGCGAGACCTTCGACCTCGCTGAAATGAAGCGCGTCTCCCAATGGGCCCGCGAGCGCAAGATCGGTCTGCACCTCGATGGCGCCCGGATCTATCTTGCCGCGGCCTACAGCGGCGTACCCGTGCGCGATTACGCCGCTCTATTCGACACGGTTTACATCTCCATGTACAAGTACTTCAACGCCGCCAGCGGCGCGGTCCTGGCCGGCCCCAAAAGCCTCCTTGAAAATCTCTTCCATCCGCGCCGTATGTTTGGCAATGGACTTTGCCACGTGTGGCCTTTCGCGGCCGTCGCGTTAAACTTCTTCGAAGGCTTTCCCGAGCGCTATGCCCAAGCTGTGACTACATCCGAGAAAGTCATCGCCGGGCTGCAATCCGACTCCCGCTTCGAAGTGGCCCGCGTCCCCAACGGCACCAACATCTTTTATCTCCGCGTGAAAGGTGTCCAGGCCGAGGCCTTTCAGCGACAGGCGCTAGACGCCGGCTTCATCCTCGGGACCCCGCACAACGACCGTTTCACCGTCCTGGTCAACGAAACCTGGGCGCGCGCCACCCCTCAGGAAATCCTGGCCCGCCTGGTTGGTAAACTGAGCTGAATTCCGCGCATGTCGCTTTGTGCCGGTACAAAACTTGGACCCTACGAACTTCTTGCGCCGATTGGCGCGGGCGGCATGGGCGAAGTGTGGAAGGCGCGGGATACGCGCCTCAATCGCATCGTCGCGGTGAAGCGGTTGAAGGGCCCACATACCGCCCGGTTCGAGCAGGAGGCGCGCGCGATTGCCGCGCTGAATCATCCGCACATCTGTCAGATCTTCGATATCGGGCCGGACTACCTGGTGCTTGAATACATCGACGGGCAGCCGCTCCTTTCTCAGGCAAACCCGGGGCCGCTCGAGGTGGAAGAGGCCGTGCGCCTGGCGAGGCAGATCGCGGAAGCACTGGATGCTGCGCACCGCAAGGGCGTGGTGCATCGGGATTTGAAACCCGCCAACATCCTGGTGACAGCGGAAGGTTCGGTGAAGCTGCTCGACTTTGGACTGGCCAAGCAGGCGGCCCTTTCGGGCGAAACCGCGACCGACGAAACTGGAACGATAGAAGGCACGGTGATGGGCACGGTCGCGTACATGGCTCCGGAGCAAGCCGCGGGCAAGCCTCTGGATGCGCGGTCCGATGTATTCAGTTTCGGCGCGGTATTGTATGAGCTGCTCAGCGGGCGGCAGGCGTTTCGCGGGGAGAACGCCATCTCCACCATGGCGGCGATTCTGCACACCGAGCCCCGACCGCTGGATGCGCCGGCCGCGCTCCAACAGATCCTGAAGCGCTGTTTGGCGAAGCCGCCGGCCGAGCGCTATCAGACCATGGCCGAGTTGCTGGAGTCGCTGCGGGAAGCATTCCGAAAGGCTGTGCAGACGGAAATGCCCGCGCAACAGCAGCCCTCCATCGCGGTTCTGCCTTTCGCCAACATCGGGGCGGACAACGAAAACGAATACTTCAGCGACGGGCTGGCCGAGGAGATTATCAATTTCCTGGCGCAGATTCCGGGGCTGAAGGTGACCGCGCGTACCTCGGCGTTCGCGTTCCGCGGCAAGGAACAGGATATACGCAAAATCGCGAGCGCGCTGGGCGTGGCAAGCATTCTGGAAGGCAGCGTGCGGCGGTTCGGGAACCGCATCCGCGTAACTGCCCAGCTCATCAACGCCGCGGACGGGTACCATCTCTGGTCGCAGCGCTATGACCGGGAGATGGCGGACCTGTTTGACTTACAGGACGAAATCGCGCAGGCCATCGCGTCCGCGCTGCAGGTAAAGCTTTCCGGAGCGCCTGCGCCGTTCGAGCAGTACAAGCCGAATCTGCCCGCTTACGAGGCGCTTTTGAAAGCGCGACATTATCTCGGAAGCTTTCGTCCGGACTTGCTGCCGCGTATTAAGGAATACTTCGAACAGGCCATCGCGCTCGATCCGAAATTCGCGCTGGCCCACTGCGAGTACGGAGGTTATTTCGGGGCCATGGCGTTGGTGGGAACGCTGCCGGCCAATCACGCCTTGCCCATGATGCGATCCCTCGCGCAAACGGCGTTGGAACTGGATCCCTCCCTGCCCGAAGGGCACGCGATGCTCGGCTATGTGGCGGCCTGCCTCGACTACGACTGGAAAGAGGGGGAGAGGCGCTTTCGCCTGGCAATGGCGCGCGATCCTATTCCGGTATTTGTGCGTCTCTATTATGTGATGGGTTACCTGCTGCCAACCGGCCGGGCTGCCCAAGCCGTTCAGCAGTTGGATCTCGCAGTGGACGCAGATCCGCTGAACCTTACGCTGCGAGTTTACCGGGCGCTCGGTCTCGCCGCAGCGGATCGCGACGCGGAAGCAGTCGCCGGATATCGCCAGGTTCTGGACTTCAATCCGGCCGTGCCGGCCGCGCAAGGTGCGCTGGCCGCTTATCATGCGTCGCGTGGAGAGTTGGACCAGGCATTGGCACATTGCGAAAAGGCGTACGCCCTGGCGCCTGTTCCACAAGCGATCGGATTGCTCGCCGGGCTGCTGCGGCGCACCGGAGAAACACGCCGGGCCGAAGAAATGATCGCGAGGCTCGATCCCGATGCCGTCGGCGCTCCCCGAGGTCTGGTGATTTACCACTGGGTGCTACGCAAATTCGACGCGGCGGCGGATTGGCTCGCGAAGGCCACCGACCAGCACGATCCTTACGGCGCCATCTATCTGCGGGTCTGGTACGGAAGGGAACTGCGCACTACTGCGCGCTGGGCGGGCTTGATGCAGAAGATCAATTTGCCGGAATCGTGATGCGTCTGTGTCCACCGCCCGTCTGGCTCTACCGAAGCTGAGCCCGGCTAATCCGTGGGATCCAGCGAGGCACACGTTCAGCATACTGCACATAGGCAGGACCCCACTTCTTCACCATACTCGGTTCTTCGTATAGGATCACGAATATGTGAACGAGCAGCGCGAGCACGGACGCATATCCCAACAGCCTCCAGGATTTGAAGAAAAGACTCTCGCCTAATAGGACTAGTGTCAAACTGAAGTACATAGGATGCCTCAGGATTCCGTAGATTCCCCGCGCCACAGGCACGGGAGGGCTGAAAGAGGCGCCGATAGAGGCAAAATCCCACGCGCACCAGACATAGCCAAACGCCCCCGCACCGATCAGAAACGCCCCAGCCAGACCGAGCGGAGTAAGTTCTGTAAAGGATCTTCCGGGGTGCGCTGACAGGATGGAGTAAGGGCTCCATACGGCAACGACTAAACCAACCATCAGCCGGAATGTTAGCAGGGAGAACAGGACTCGTAGCTTGGCGTATCGCGTCATCCGCTCTACCGGCAATGCCGTTCCAGACCCGGGCAATCTATAATAACTCTGTCGAGGGTCACCATGAATGACACAGCCGCGATCCTCCAAGCCGCCAGGGACGGCGACATGCCGGTAGTCGAGCGCCTTTTGACCGCCGATCCTCGTCTCGTGCGGGCGCGCGACGAGTACCTCAAGACACCGCTCCATTGGGCCGCTGAACATGATCGCCGCGACATCGCCCAAGCGCTATTAGACTTCGGCGCGGACCTGGAGGCGACCACATCCTGGGGCGCCACGGCGCTCGACTGGGCGGCGACCATGGGCAGCACCAAGGTTGCCGATCTGCTGCTGGCGCGCGGTGCGAAAGGGATGAACCTCGTGGTAGCGGCGAGTCTCGGGAGGCTGGATTTGGTTCGCGAGTTTCTCGATTCAGGTGCGCCCCTCGAGTCGCTCGCCAAGCCGGCTCCCGCGGAACCCGACGATCACTGGGTCGCCGATTCCGCCCGCTTGAAGGGCGACGTGATCTCACACGTGTTTTACTGCGCCTGCCGAAATGGCCACACGTCGGTCGCAGCATTGTTGCTCGAGCGCGGCGCCGACGTCAATGCAAAGGGGGTCTTCGGCGGGACGGGCCTGCACTGGGCGGCGATCAATGGTCATAAAGAAACGGTCGAGTTTCTGGTGGCGCACGACGCCGATCTCACCATCCGGGATGCCAAGTTCGATTCAAGACCGGAGGGGTGGGCCGCCGAGGGCCGGCACGACGAGATTCGCGAGTTGCTCCATTGCGCGTGAGTCACGCGCAATGCCTGGTGCGCGACCGGTCCGAGGCGCAAAGTCGTACTGCGGAAATCAGTCGATTCGGCGCTTACGCAGAACGTAGACGATGGCGACAAGGGCTACACCGAAACACATGCCGGTGCCAATCAACTGGACCACATCCACGGTGCGAACGGATTCCAACCGCCGATTGAGCGCCATATTCATCAGGCTTAGGGCGCCGAACAGCGCAGTAATGAACGCGGCGGTTCCCGGTCTCTTCATAGCCATTGAGAGTATCACGGTTGCTGAGTTACACCTGGTGGACAGCGGTACCTACTCGCTACGGAGCGCCATCATAGGATCGGTTTGGCATGCGCGCCAGGCTGGTATGGCACACGCAACCATGGACACGAAGCTGAGCAAGAGCACTCCTGCAAAGAGAATGAAAGGATCGCCTGAATTGCCATTGGCCCACCGCTGGAGAACGCTGTTCAGGGCCAGCGCGAACCCGATACCAGCCAGAATGCCACTGCTCAGGCTCACCGTCGTCGACGCAAAAACAATGCGCATCACATCCCAGGGGCGCGCGCCCAGGGCCACGCGAATCCCAAACTCGCTGGTGCGCTGCGCTACCGTGTAGGCGACCACGCTGGAAAGTCCCACGGCGGCAAGAGCCAGCGCTAATCCCGCGAATACGCCAAAGATCCACGCGGCCAGGTGCTCCTGCTGCCACGCCGGCTCATCGGAGATCCAGGAGTCCAGGTCTTCGACCGTGCTGTAGGTTTGCTGCTCGGGGTTCACCGCGCGCAACTGTGCCCGCATGGCGTGCAACAGAGCCAATGGTGGTACGGTGGCCCTCACCAGAATCTGGGTACCCATCGACATGCTCAGCGTGTAAGGCACAAAGATGGCCGGCTTGACAGGGTCGTTCAGCCCATGGTTGCGGGCGTCGCCCACAATTCCCACGATCTGCAACCAGGCGTCCGCAATGTTCGGCGCGGTCAGGACTACCGGCGGGCGCTCCTCGACGCCGGGCAACTTCATGGAGTGTCCGATCGCATCGCCATTCGGAAAGTAGCGTTGCGCGAGTGTGCGATTGATCAACGCAACGTGCGCCCCATTGCGATTCTCCGTTTCGCTCCACAGTCGTCCCGCAACCAGCGGGATGCGCAGCGTGGCAAAGTACGCGGGGTTCACCAGGTTGATGGATCCAAGTTGCTCTTCCAGTGCGGGCTTGCCCAGAATCTCGAAGCGCGAATCCCAGCCGTTGTGCGGCGGCGTAGCGTTGCTGGAAATGGCCGTCATGGTCACGCCGGGCGTCTCCGCGACTCTTGCGCGGAGCTGTTCAAAATAGGCTCCGCGCGCGGCCCAGGTGTTGTAGGAGTTCTCATGCAGCGGAATTCCCAGCGACAGCACGTTGTGCGGATCGTAGCCCAACGGCGTATGCATGAGCCGGATGAAGCTCTTCATGGCCGAACCGGCGGCGGCCAGCAGCAGCAACGTCAGCGCGATCTGGCCGGCGATCAGGGCATTATGCGTTCTGCGTCCGTGGACGCTTCCCGCCGCACGGCGGCCGTTCGACTGTATGATCCGGCTGACGTCGGTCCGGGATAGATGCAGCGCCGGCCACATCCCGAATAGCAGCCCGGTAACCAGCGCCACGGCGCCGCTCACCAGCAGCACCGGGAGATTGATCCGGATCACGACCTCGGGTGCGAAGGCATACGGCGGCAGCACCGTCCGGATTCCCGCCAGAATTCCGTAAGACATCCACACGCCGAAGAGCACGCCGATGGCGGAGAGGAGCAACGCCTCGGTAAGCAACTGGCGCACGATGCGGCGGCGTTGCGCCCCCAGGGCCACACGCAGGGTCAACTCAGCCTGGCGCGCGGTGCCCCGCGCCAGCAGCAGAATCGAAACGTTCGCGCAGCCGATAGCGAGGAGCAGTGCCACCGCACCCAGGAGCAGGAACAAGGTTACGCGCATGTCTCTGACCACCCACTCGTTCAGCCCCTCCACACGCACCTTGAAGTGCTCGGGAAAGTGCTTCGGCATGTTTTTGGCGAACTGTTCCAGGAGCGGCTGCAGTTCCGCGTTGGCGGCTTGATGGGTCACGCCCGGCCTTAGACGCAGATCGATGACGAACATCCGGCTGGGATCTTGTATGAGCTTCAGCGGCAGGTAGACATCGGCAACGTACCAGGTGAACCGCGGTGCGGCCACGCCTACGATCGCGTAATTCTGGCGGTCAAGCTGCAGGGTCTTGCCGAGTACGTCCGGACTTGAAAGATACTGCTTCTGCCAAAATTTGTAGGACAGCACGGCCACTGGTTGCGGGTCCTGGCCATCGATGGCATCGGAGGGTGACAGCGCGCGCCCGAGCACCGGAGGTACGCCCAGATCCTGGAAGCCGGTCGAGATCAGGGAGATGGCGTTTACGTTGGTTGGGAGATCCTGGCCGGTTAGGGTGAGAGCGTGAAAATCCATCGCCAGCACGCTCTCTACGGCGTGCAACTGCTGCACCTGGCGGATCTGCGGTCCATTCAGGTTGATCCACTCGCCAGGGCCAGCCTTGCTTTCGACTGTGAGACGGACGATGCGGTCCACCGCGCGGTAGGGGTAGGGGTTCAGCAGGGCGGCGTAGATTACGCTGAAGACCGCGGTGGTGGCGCCGATGCCGAGCGCTAGCGAGATTACCGCAGTCAGCGTGAATCCGGGACTCTTGATGAGCTGCCGCTGGCAGTAGCGGAGGTCCTGGAGCAGGCTGTGCATGGCCAGTTGTTCTTGCGTGCAGAGGACGCTGTCCTATGATCGCATGACAACTGCCGGGCTGCGGCGCCCCGTCACCGTTGGTCGATCCGCTCCTCCAACACCACGCTCACGGTGTCGCCCACGTCCTTCCCGATTGCCTGGCGAATGTCACTTTTGACGGGCAGCTTGTGGGTGCCGTCACCCATAGCCATGAAGGAGCTTTGAAAACGATGGCCATCGATTGTGCCCCGGACCTTAACCAGACCACGCGTTCCGAAGAATGCTACGGATTGGGGCCATACGACATAAGTCCAGCCGCTTTTTGCCGGGCTCTTTCGTAAGTCAGCGCTGAATGACTGACCTAGCGCTTTTGGAGCTTTAGGCTTCCTGTCATTCTTAGCCATGGTTTTTTCGCTTGCGCCACAAACTCAGTGAGCAGCCAGATCCAATGCGTTGAAAAAATAAGCCAGCTCGGCCTGCGCCGTCTCCGGCCCATCGGAACCATGGATGCAGTTGCGCTCAATCGATTCCGCGTAGCGCTTGCGTATGGTGCCTTCGGCGGCAGTTGCCGGATTGGTCGCGCCCATCACTTCGCGCAGCTTCGCAATAGCGTCCTCCCGCTCGAGCGCCATGACGATGACCGGGCCCTCCGACATGAACTTCACCAGGCTATTGAAAAACGGGCGCTCGCGATGCACGGCGTAGAAGCCTTCCGCCTGCGGCCGGCTCAAACGCGTCATGCGCAACGCCACGATTCTGAAACCTTCCATCTCCAGTGTGGAGAGGATTTCCCCGCTGTGCCCTGAGGCCACCGCATCCGGCTTGATAATCGAAAACGTGCGTTCCACAGTCATAAGCGGCTCTTTACCTTTTCCCCGATTTCGGCGGGCGACGAACACACCGAGATGCCTGCCTCTTTCATCGCTTCGATCTTATCCGCGGCGGCACCCGAGCCGCCCGAAATAATGGCGCCCGCGTGGCCCATGCGGCGGCCCGGCGGCGCCGTTTGTCCCGCGATAAATCCCACTACGGGCTTGCGCACGTAATCTTTCACGTAGCGCGCCGCGGTCTCCTCGGCGTTTCCCCCAATCTCGCCGATCATCACAATCGTGTGCGTGCCTGGATCTTCGTTGAACAGCGTCAGCGCATCCAGGAATGTGGTGCCGATAATAGGATCGCCCCCGATGCCGATGCAAGTGGATTGGCCGATACCGAGGCCGGTCAACTGCCCCACCGCTTCATACGTCAAAGTGCCCGAGCGCGAGACTACGCCTACGTGGCCGGGCAGGTGGATGTGCCCCGGCATGATACCGATCTTGCATTTGCCCGGCGAGATGATGCCCGGGCAATTCGGACCGATCAATCGCGTGCCGCGGCCGCGCAAAAAGGCCCACACCTTCACCATATCGAGCGCCGGGATACCTTCCGTGATCGCCACCACCAGCGGCACGCCGGCGGCGGCGGCTTCCATGATGGCATCGGCGGCGAAGGGCGGCGGCACGAAGATCACTGAAGCATTTGCGCCCGTGGCGCGCACCGCCCGCTCCACCGTATCGAACACCGGCAGATCCAGATGGGTCGCGCCGCCCCGCCCGGGCACCACACCGCCCACCACCTTAGTGCCGTAGGCGATGGCCTGCTGCGCATGGAATGTGCCTTCTTTGCCGGTGAACCCCTGCACGATCAGGCGGGTATTTTCGTCTACGAGTACGCTCATCCTCTCCTCTATAACGGTAATCTGGTTACTGCGCGGCGAGCCGCACGACTTTCTCCGCGGCGTCGCGCATGCCCTCGGCAACCGTGAAGTTAAATCCGGACTCCCGCAGAATCTGGCGGCCCAGTTCCACGTTGGTTCCCTCCATGCGCACCACGATGGGCGCCGCAATATGCAAATCGCGCGCCGCCGCCACCACCCCGGTAGCCAGCGTGTCGCAGCGCAGGATACCGCCGAAAATGTTGATCAGCACCGCCTTCACATGCGGGTCCGAAAGCAGGATGCGGAATGCGTTCTTCACCTGTTCGGCGCTGGCGCCGCCGCCCACATCCAAAAAGTTCGCGGGGCTTCCGCCGGCGTATTTGATAATGTCCATGGTGGCCATCGCCAGGCCCGCGCCGTTCACCATGCAACCCACCGTGCCGTCCAGCTTGATGTAGTTGATGCCGAAGCGGGAGGCCTCCACTTCGAGCGGATCCTCCTCGTTCAGATCGCGCAGATCGAGCAATTCCTTGTGGCGGTAAAGCGCGCTATCGTCGAAATTGATCTTGGCGTCGAGCGCATAAACCTTGCCGTCCCTGGTGAGAATGAATGGATTGATCTCGGCGAGCGAGCAATCCTTCGCCAGATAGGCGCGGGCGAGCGACGCCATGGCCGCCGCTGCCGCATTCACGCTGGCCGCGGGCACGCCGATGCCGAACGCCAGGTTGCGCGCCTGAAACGGCAGCAGGCCCAGCCCCGGATCGAAGGCTTCCTTCAGAATCAGCTCCGGAGTTTTGGCGGCGACCTCTTCAATTTCCACGCCGCCCGCCGCGGATGCCATGAATACCGGCTGGCCCTGCGCGCGATCGAGCACGATGCCCAGGTACAATTCGCGTTCGATGGGCAGCGTCTCTTCGATCAGCAGGCGCTGCACGATGCGGCCTTCCGGCCCGGTCTGGTGCGTCACCAGTTTCATGCCCAGCATCTGGCGCGCAATCTCCGCCGCCTGCGCCGCGTCCTTCGCGATTTTCACGCCGCCGCCTTTGCCGCGTCCGCCGGCATGGATCTGCGCCTTCACCACCACGCTGCCGCCGATACTCTTAGCCGCCACCTCGGCTTCGTCCGCCGTGAACGCGACCTCGCCGCGCGGCACAGGGACGTTGTATTGGCCCAGGATTCCCTTGGCCTGATACTCGTGAATTTTCATGGACTTATGATAACGTGGACTGAGAATCCTCACTATAGCATGTCGCTTCTGCCCTACCTGCACCGTGTCGCCGATGGCCAAGACCTGTCCTCGGCCGACGCGCGGGAGGCCATGCACATCATCCTGAAGGGCGCCGCGAGTGATCCGCAAATCGCCGGTTTTTTGGTGGCGTTGCGCATGAAAGGCGAGACGGTCGATGAACTGGTGGGGTTCGCCCGCGCGCTGCGCGAGATGGCCGAACCGATAGACGCCGGGCTCGCCGGCGAGCCGCTGCTGGATACTTGCGGCACCGGCGGCGATGGTCTCTCCACCTTCAACATTTCCACCGTGGTGGCGTTCGTGGTGGCGGGCGCGGGCGTGCGCGTGGCCAAGCACGGCAACCGCTCGATTTCGAGCCAATGCGGCAGCGCGGATTTGCTGGAAGCCATGGGCGTACGCATCCCCATGCCGCCCGCCGAGTGCGCGCGCGCTATCCGCGAGATCGGCATCGGCTTTCTCTTCGCGCCGGCGATTCACACCGCCGCCAGGCACGCGCATCCCGTACGCGTCGACCTGAAGATGCGCACGGTCTTCAATCTGCTCGGACCGCTGACGAATCCGGCGGGCGCCACCGCGCAACTGGTGGGCGCGCCCAGCGCGCGGTTCGCGGAGCTGATGGCGGGCGCGCTGACCGCATTGGGATTGGCGCGCGGGTTCGTGGTGCACGGCTCCGATGGTCTGGATGAGATCACCACCACCGGTCCCACACTGGCTTTCGAAATCGCGCACGGAGAGGTTGCCCGGCGGACGGTCACGCCGGACGATTTCGGCGTGCGGGCAGCGCGGGCGGAGGATCTGGCGGGCGGCGATCGGGAGCGGAACCTGGCCATTGCCCGTGAGATTCTGCACGGCGCGGAAGGTCCACAACGCGACATCGTGCTGGTGAATGCCGCGGCGGCATTAGTGGCCGTGGGGCGCGCGCACGATTTTCGCGAAGGGGTGGGACTGGCAGGCGCTGCCATCGATTCCGGCGCGGCGCGCGCCAAGGCGGAGGCATTGGCCCACTTCACGCAGCAGACAACTTAGCTCTGCCCCACGCCAGCTATACCACGCCGGAGTGCCGCTTTAAAATCTGCTGCAGGTTCTGCGAAAACGCCGACCGTGCCATCACCATGTCACAGCCAGCCTCCTGCGCGGCCTGTTTCAGTTCTCCTTGCACGTGGGAGAGGTAACCGATCAAGCTCACACCCTTGCACTCGGGGTTGCCTTTAATCTTGGCGATTAACTCCAACGGCTGCGCATTCTCGAAATTCAGGTCGAAGATGATGACGTTCGGCTTGGCCTTTGCTTTGATCAGAACCTCGTGTGGGTCCTTGACCAATTCTATGGCCATGCCGGCGCGTTTAGCGGCATCTGTGATCTTTACGGAAAAAAACAAATCGCTCACTACTGCAAGAACCTTCTTATGTTGCGGCATAAATTGAACTAAATTTCGCTGTCGAAAGCGATCGGGCGGGAAACTCAATCTTACCTGCTTTCTGCGCGTGCGGCAACCTGCCATGCAGGACCAGGCGGGAACGCGAAGTTAACTCCACGTTCTGGGAGCGGCTTAGCTGTTCAAATCGGGGAAAAATTCGTGGTACTTTCTAGGGATAGCTTACAGCGTTGTAGGCAGACACTCAGAAGAAGGAGTCCCCGATGGCCTCTGTAATGACACAGCCTCAGAAACACGAAGTTCCGATTCGAGCTACCAAGCTCCTCATCAACAACCGCTGGATCGCAAGTCAATCCGGCCGGACTTTTGCAACCATCAATCCCGCCACCGGCGAAGAGATCTGCCAGATCGCCGAGGCAGACGCCGCGGATGTGGGCCGGGCAGTCAGCGCCGCGCGGGCGGCCTTTGAACACGGGCCCTGGCGCAAGACGCCGGCATCCGAACGCGGACGTTTGCTCAACCGTTTAGCCGATCTAATCGAGGCGCATGCGGACGAACTTGCGCGCCTGGAATCGCTGGATAACGGCAAGCCTCTCTCCATAGCGCGCGCGGTGGATGTGGCCGCCACGGTGTCCTGCTACCGCTATTTCGCGGGCTGGGCCGACAAAATTCAAGGACGGACCATCCCTGTCGACGGCGACTATTTTTGCTACACGCGGCATGAGCCGGTGGGCGTGGTGGGCCAGATCATTCCGTGGAATTTCCCGATGCTGATGCAGGCCTGGAAACTGGCTCCGGCATTGGCGACCGGCAATACCGTGGTGATGAAGCCGGCCGAACAAACACCGCTCACTGCATTGCGCATCGGCGAATTGATCGTGGAAGCCGGATTCCCGGAAGGCGTGGTGAACCTGCTGCCGGGCTACGGGCCTACGGCCGGCGCGGCTATCGCCAATCACATGGATGTGGACAAGGTGGCTTTTACCGGTTCAACCGAAGTCGGGCACCTGGTGATGGAGGCGGCGGCCCGGTCTAATTTGAAGCGAGTCACGCTGGAGTTGGGCGGTAAGAGCCCCAACATTGTGTTTGCCGATACGGACGTGGATGAAGCCGTGGAGGGCGCGCACTTCGGATTGTTCTTCAATCACGGCCAGTGCTGCTGCGCCGGTTCGCGGGTGTTCGTGGAACAAAAAATCTACGATCAATTCGTAGAGAAGAGCAGCCACCGCGCCAAGAATCGCACCGTCGGCGATCCCTTCGATCCCAAGACGGAACAGGGTCCCCAAGTGGATGAAGCGCAGTTCGACAAGGTCATGGGATACATCGAATCGGGCAAGTCCGAGGGCGCTAACATGGTTTGCGGCGGCGAGCGCGTCGGGGATCGCGGCTACTTCATTCAGCCGACCGTGTTTGCGGATGTGCAGGATGAGATGAAGATTGCCCGCGAAGAGATTTTCGGCCCGGTGATGAGCATCATCCCGTTCAAGAGTGTCGACGAAGTGGTCGAGCGGGCCAACCGCACGACTTATGGCCTGGCCGCCGCGGTATGGACGCGCGACATTAAAAAGGCGCACGCCATTGCTAATAACGTGCGCGCCGGCACGGTGTGGGTGAACTGCTACAACGTCCTGGATCCCCGTGCTCCATTTGGCGGATTCAAGCAATCCGGCATTGGACGCGAACTGGGCGAATACGGATTGCAGCAGTACACCGAAGTAAAGACGGTGATATCGAAGATGTGAAATGCAGGTGTGGGGCAGACCTCCAGGTCTGCGCGGGTCCTCCAGGACCCGCACCCGGCCGGCGTGGACGCCGGCCCGCGGGACTGGAGTCCTGCCTCGTAGAGCAGCATAGCCGCTACCAAAAGGTTCGGTGCAGCGGGGCTGAAGCCCCGCGCCGGCTAAAGCCCGCCCTCCAAAATCTGCGCACGCTGCGAAGATTCTGAGAGGTTGTAATACAAACTGAGCTACGGCTTAGGCTCAAGATTCACGGCCGCCGTGACCGGTGGCGCTACCGGCATCCGGCTCCGCATCTCGGGAGCCACCGGCTTACGGACATCGTAAAATTGCACGCGGCAGTAACGGCAGTGATACAGGTCGGCCCGCAATAAGAACTGCGCGAAGTTAATCAGCCCCTTTTTCATCTTGTCGATCTTGTCACGCTCGGAAAGACGCGTCAGGCGATACGTCCCGCAGCGCGGACAGCGCGGATAATCGCCCAGGTAAAGCGCGTACCAGCGCGGCTCCGGCTTGCGCGCACGGCATTGCAGGCACTCATATGTCGCCGTGTATAGGAACTTTTCGGCAAAAGTTCGATGCACACGCTGCAATCTTCCGCGGCAACTAGGGCAATGTAGCACGTCGTCTCTTTTATACACCAATTGCGCTGCTAACTCAACCTTGACACAATGGTATGTAATCTTCTCTTCTCCCGAAACAAGCACAATGCTCGAAAGAATCTCCGTCCACGGTGCGCGCCAGCACAACTTGAAAAACATCGATGTATCCATTCCGCGCAACAGCCTGACGGTCATCACCGGCCTCAGCGGCTCCGGCAAATCGTCGCTGGCCTTCGATACTATATACGCGGAAGGCCAGCGCCGCTATGTGGAAACGCTCTCCACTTACGCGCGCCAGTTCCTCGACCAGATGGAGCGCCCGGATGTCGATTCCATCGACGGTCTGAGCCCGGCCATCTCGATTGAGCAGAAAACTACCAGCCGCAGTCCCCGTTCTACGGTGGGAACCATCACCGAGATCTACGATTACCTGCGGCTGCTCTACTCCTCCATCGGCACCCCCCACTGCCCGCTTTGCGGCAACCCCATTTCGCGCCAGACCACGGAGCAGATCCTGCAGCACGTGCTCGCCCTGCGTCCGGATGAACGTATCATGGTACTGGCGCCCGTGGTCCGCGGACGCAAGGGCGAATATAAAAAGGACCTGGAGAAACTGGCCCGCCGGGGATTCGTGCGCGCGCGCATCGATGGCGTGCTGCGCTCGCTCGAAGACGATATCCCGCTCGACAAGCGCCGCAATCACACCATCGAAGTGGTCGTAGACCGGCTGACGGTAAAGCCGGGCATCGAGAAGCGCCTCGAAGCCTCGATTGAAACCGCCACCAAGCTGGCCGACGGCCTGGTCCTGATCACGGTGGTCAACGGCGAAGAACGGTTGTACTCGCAGAAACTGGCCTGCACCGAGTGCGGCACCAGCATACCGCAGCTCGAGCCGCGCTCGTTTTCGTTCAACAGCCCCTATGGCGCTTGCGAAGAATGCACGGGCTTGGGCAGCAAGTGGACATTCGATCCCGGCAAAGCCATCGTGGACTTTTCGAAACCGCTGTTGGAGGGCGGTCTGGGGCCCGGCGCCGGTTCGGCATATATGCGGCACTGGCTCTCCGAAGCCGCCAAAACGCTGCGTATCGATCTGGCCACGCCGTTCGATCAGTTCCCGAAGAAGGTGCAAAGCGCCCTGCTCGACGGTACCAATGGATTTCCAGGCATCCTGAAGATCCTGGCGCAGACCTACGAAGAATCGTCCGAGGGTTATCGCGAATGGCTCACCGAGTACATGTCGCCGGCCGAGTGCTCCGCCTGCCACGGCAAGCGGCTGCGCCCCGCCAGCTTGGCAGTGCGCGTGAAGAATTTCTCGATTGCCGAATTCACCGAGATGCCGATTGCGCGCGCGCTGATGACGGTGCGCAACTGGGAATTCGGTGAGCGTGAAACGCAGATCGCCGGCCGCATTGTGGATGAAATCCGCCGCCGCCTCGAGTTTCTGACCGCGGTAGGTCTCGATTATCTCAGCCTGGAACGGTCCGCGGCCACGCTTTCCGGCGGCGAGGCGCAGCGCATCCGCCTGGCCACCCAGATCGGCTCCAAGCTGCGCGGCGTACTCTACGTGCTGGACGAGCCTTCGATCGGCCTGCATCCGCGCGATAACGGCCGCCTGCTGGACACGCTCACACACCTGCGCGACATGGGCAATACGGTGCTGGTAGTGGAGCACGACGCCGAGACCATCGAGCGGGCCGATTATGTCATCGATCTGGGCCCGGGAGCGGGACGGCTGGGCGGCAGCCTGGTGGCATCCGGAACGCCGCAGGGCATCGCCGCGAACCAAGACTCATTGACCGGCCAGTATCTTTCCGGCACGCTGCAGATTGCGGTACCGGCCGCGCGTCGGCGGCAGAACGGCAAAAAGATTGCGGTCATCGGGGCGTCGGAGCACAACCTGAAAGATATCGATGTGGACATTCCGCTGGGACTGCTGACCGTGGTCACGGGCGTTTCGGGCAGCGGAAAATCCACGCTGGTGAACGAGATCTTATATCGCGCGCTGGCCCAGCAGATTTACGGGTCGCGCGAAAACCCCGGCAAGTTTACAGCGATCCGGGGCATGGACAACATCGACAAGGTGATTCGCATCGATCAGTCGCCCATCGGGCGCACGCCGCGCTCCAATCCCGCCACGTATACCGGATTGTTCACGCCCATTCGCGATCTGTACGCCATGCTCCCCGAATCGCGCGAGCGCGGCTACAAACCCGGGCGGTTCAGCTTCAATGTGAAAGGTGGGCGTTGCGAGGCCTGCCAGGGCGACGGGCTGAAGCGCATCGAGATGAATTTCCTGCCCGATGTCTACGTAACGTGTGACGTTTGCCGCGGCCGGAGGTACAATCACGAGACGCTGCAAGTGAAGTATAAAGGCCGTTCCATCGCCGATCTGCTGGACACTACCGTGGAAGAAGCTCTGCCGCTGATGGAAAATCTTCCGCATATCCGTCCCAAACTGCAAACGCTGAATGACGTGGGGTTGGGTTACATCCACTTGGGACAATCGTCCACTACGCTTTCGGGCGGCGAAGCGCAACGCATCAAGCTGGCCAAGGAACTGAGCCGGCGCCAGACGGGCCGCACGTTTTACGTGCTCGATGAACCGACCACCGGACTGCACTTCGACGATGTGCGTAAGCTGCTGGATGTGTTGCAACGCCTGGTGGACCTGGGTAATACGGTGGTCGTGATCGAACACAACCTGGACGTGATCAAGACGGCGGATTGGATCATCGATCTGGGGCCGGATGGCGGCGAATATGGGGGGCGTCTGGTGGCCGCGGGGACGCCCGAGCAGGTGGCGCGTTCGAAGAAGAGCTACACTGCCGACGCGCTGCGAAAGGTCATATGAGCGGGGTGGCCGCCCCACAAAGAGTTGGACATGAGTAAGTACGCAGTCCCGCCTATCGACCTCACGGGCCTAAAGACAATTCCCTTGGATGCTCGCGGCGGCAAGGTCCGCGTGGCGGACTTCGCGACGCCCTACCGCAAGGGCAGCGGCATAGGCGGATGGCTCGAGTCCCTGCCGCATATTCTCGCGGCCGCCTCGCTACGGGCCGTGGTCAACGCCATCGCCGCGGCACGCGCGCATGGGCGGGCGATCATCTGGGGCCTGGGCGGACACGTGATCAAGTGCGGCCTCGCACCCGTGCTGATCGACTTGATGCACCGCGGTTATGCCACCGCGTTCGCCATGAATGGCGCGGCGGCCATACACGATTTCGAGATCGCCCTGGCCGGCCATACCAGCGAAGATGTGGAAGCCGTGCTGCCGGATGGCAGTTTTGGCGCCGCAGAGGAAACGGGCCGCGAAATGAACGACGCCATCGCCGCCGGTGCGCGCGAATCGCTCGGCATGGGCGAGGCCCTCGGCCAGCGGCTCAACCAGATCGCCGCTACCGAATTCGCGGCGGCCAGCCTGCTGCTCGAAGCCTGGCGCGGCGCGGTGCCGGTTACCGTACACGTGGCGATCGGCACGGATACGCCGCATACGCATCCCGCCGCGGACCCGGCCTCCATCGGCCGCGCCACACACACCGATTTCCGGCTGCTATGCGCGTTGATGGACGGGCTTCACGACGGTGGCGTCTATCTAAATGTGGGCTCCGCGGTGGTTCTGCCGGAAGTATTTTTGAAGGCCGTTTCCGCGGTGCGCAACCTGGGAAATCCACTGGCGGATTTCACCACGGTGAACCTGGACTTCCTGCAGCACTACAGGCCGCGCGTGAATGTGGTGGAGCGGCCGCACGCCAAATCCGGAGGCGCGGGCTACGCTCTGACGGGACATCATGAGATTCTGGTGCCGCTGCTGGCTGCCTGTCTCATCGAGAAGGAACCGTGACGCCGGAACCACCACCGCCGGAGTTCATCACCCTGCCTGGGCCGGGGCCGTCGCCGCCGGAGAGCTATCCTTTCTGGGGTTATCTGGATCTGTTCGGCTTTTTGCTAATCGCTTTGCTCGGAGCGGTAGTGGAGTCGCTGCTGGCCGCCGCCCTGATTGCGGTCACGCACGTCAAGCAGATCTACGTACTGATGCCGGCACAGGTGGTGCTGTATGGTCTGCTGCTGGGAACACTGGCGGTGATTTTTCGACGTTATTACGGACGGCCGTTCTGGCAATCCCTGCGTTGGTCGCCAAGCCCGCTCAATGCTCCGCTGGTGGGAGCATGCGGTGTGGCGGCGGCCTTCGCCGTGATGATCGCCAGCGTATTGATACACACTCCGGACACCGACAATCCCATGAAAGCCCTGCTGCAGGACCCAGTCTCGGTGGTAATGCTCGCGGTCATCGGCACCACTCTGGCGCCGCTATGTGAGGAGGTCGTGTTTCGCGGGTTCCTGCAACCGCTGCTGGTACGCTCGCTGGGCGCGGCGCCCGGCATACTGCTCACGGCCGCGGCCTTCGGCCTGATGCATTTGCAGGAGTATGGCTACTCCTGGCGGCATGCGCTGCTGATTGCCGCCGCAGGGGCGTCGTTCGGTTGGATGCGCCAGCGTACCGGGTCGACCAAGGCTGCCGCAATGATGCACGCGGCCTACAACGGCGTTTTTTTTCTGCTGCTAGCCGCGCAGCAGGCCGCTTCACATGGCAGGTGGGCGGGACATTAGCGCGCAGTGGCAAAAATTTACGAACAGAGCGCAAGTTGTTACATCCAGGTAACTTAGGCTAGGCATACGGTTCGGAAGAGATAGGCCTAAAGCAGCGAGCGCCGCGAGAAAACTCGCGGCGCCCGTTTTGAATGCGCAGAGCAGAGCGGGGCTGAAGCCCCGCGCCGGCTAAAGCCCGCCCCCCCGTCAGAACAGGAACTTCAGCGAGAACTGGAAGTGCCGTTCG
The DNA here is from genome assembly GCA_963818855.1 of Bryobacterales bacterium. Taxonomy (GTDB): domain Bacteria; phylum Acidobacteriota; class Terriglobia; order Bryobacterales; family Bryobacteraceae; genus Bog-159. The sequence goes on from CAWFUH010000008.1 coordinate 271,512, forward strand.
GTGCCGGGCAACGTGCTGGATACCCTGCCGAAAGTGGCATCGCCGAAAGTGCTATCCGGGAAATTGAACTGCGGTGTATTGGCAAGGTTGAATACCTCAGCCCGGAATTGCAGGCTATAGCGCTCCGTGAACGCGAAGCCCTTGAATACGGACGCGTCCAGATTGCGAAGGGGCGGTCCAAAGTTAGTGTTGTCTCCGACATTACCCTCCGTCAGGGACGCGGGCGCGGCAAAGTTCGCCGTATTGAACCATTCCGAGGGTGTGCGGCCACCGGGAGGTGCGGCATTGGCACTGCCGGATACTATATCGGGGAAGCAACCCGCCCACACGCCCACGCAATAGGAACCGTTGGCGCTGACGGTGTACGGTTGGCCGCTGTGCAGCGTGAGAATCCCATTGACCTGCCAGCCGCCCAGCACGAAGTCCGCAGCCCTATTGATATTGCCACCAAACTGCCTGCCGCGGCCAAAGGGGATATCGTAGGTAAACCCGGTGGTGAAGTTCTGTTGGATGTCCCAGGCCGCGTTGGCATAACTCAGGCTTAAGTTGGTGTTGTTTATGGTCTGAAAATTCTGCGAACCGCTAAGCGTCGTGCCCGAGGTGGCCAAGGCATGGCCATAAGTGTAGGAACTGATGAACTGCAGCCCGGCTGATAAGTGTTTCTCCAGTTTGGCGGTCAAGGCGTCGTAATTGCCGAAACCGAACGAAGCCGTTCCGGAAATACCCCCGATATCGGGATAGGGGCGGAGGGAATTACAGTTGATGTTTGTATCTGTGGTCGCGAGGTTGGGGCACGGATTGTCGTCGGGCTGAAGAAGCTGGTGCGACGAGTGATTGCCCTGGTAACCGAGCTCAAAAGCCATCTGGTGCCCTAATTCCTGCTGAACAGCAATGTTCCACTTCTGCACCATGGGGTTCCGGAAGTTCTCGGCCACTTCGCGGAACTGGAGAGAACTGACGGGATAGGTGGTGAACACCGTGGCCGGATAACCAATGCTGATTCCGCCGACGGCGGCGCCATTAGCGAACAGCGGATCGGGCAAGAACTGGCTGACGCCCGAGGGCCGGTTCAATTGCGGCGACTCGTTGAATGGCGCGGACTCGCCGCGACTGGGATTTCCACCCTGCTGTTCCTCGCCGCCGTAGAAGATGCCGTAAGCTGCGCGGATCACGGTCTTCTGCCGCAGGTTATAGGCGAAGCCGAGGCGCGGGCCAAAATCGTGCTTGTCCCACGGGATCAGGTACTGCGAAACACAGCCGCGACATACCTTGACGTTCGGGAAATCGGCCGGGTAAGTGACGCCGCCGAACGTGTAGGATGTGTTGAAATTCGGAGGCAGCGGCGCGTTGGAACTGGGTCCGTTCGGAATTTGCAGAGTCAGGGTATTGATGTCGAAATTGGACTGGCGTCCCCACTGCTCGCCAATGGGCGACCACAGTTCGTAGCGCAAGCCATAGTTGACGGTCAACTTGGGTGTGACCTTCCAGTCGTCCTGGGCATAGAAGTCGTAGGACTGCCGCGTCGACGACACGAAGTTGGTTGTTGAAATTTGCCCATTATCGAGTGCGCCCAGCAGGAACGACGCAAAGGAGTCGCCCGTAGTGGCAGATGGCGTCCCAGGTATCGGCTCGGCGGTTTCGACGCGGGAGAAGTTCATCTCGCCGTGCGGGAAGGGCACCTGGAAGAAGGGGAATCCGATGGGCTTGACTTCAGCGCCAAACTTGAACGCATGGGTGCCCCTGTTGATGGCAACGTTCTGGATAAAGTCATAGACGTTGCTGTATTCCTTGGTCGGCAGCCAGTCGTTGGCGCCGACCTGACTGTATTGGCCCATTCCAAACTGCGGAAGGCCGCCGTTCAGACTGGTAGTAGGGTCGTAACCGCCGATACCGTACGCCTTGAACTCGTCCGTAGCGGCGTTGGCCTGAGTGCGCGCAGTAACCAGGCGGCTGTAAGCGATGCGCGTTTCCGAAATGATCGACGGAGTCCAGATGCGCGTATAGCCGATCTGCGCATTACGGCCGAGGTCGATTTCGCTGGCACCGTAGAAATTGCCGCCATCGAGCGCGCCCTGAAATGGCGGCGTGTTGTATTTGGAGCTATCCGACCAACTGATACTGCCGAAGAGGCTGTCCTTATCGCTAATCTTGTAATCCACGCGCCCGTCGCCCTGGTCCGTGCGCAACCCGCCAGGGGTGACTGCGTAGTAGTCGTTCTGGGGATAATTTCCGGGGACAATGGCCTGATTCGGCGCTGGATAAAGAGCGGCGATTTTGGCCGCAGCGGGATCCAACTGACCCACCGGGATCTGATTACCGGGGTAAGGCGTGCGCGTGCAATTGCCGGCGGCATTGCACGATGTGGTCGTCGGGTCGTAAATGGTGGCCACATTGTTAAAGTTGCCCGCGATTTCCGCCGGTGTAGGAATTGTATAGAATCCGCCGTAACCGAGGTTCTGAATTACACCACCTGCCGTAGCGATCTTAGTGCCCTGATAATCGCCGAACATAAACAACCTGTTCTTGATAATCGGTCCGCCGGCCGTGGCACCGAATTGGTTCTGCTGCAAAGACGGGCGCCCCACACCGGCCACGTTGTTTTCCCAGCGGTTGGCGTCCAGCTTGGTATTCTGCAGGTACTCAAACAGGTCGCCGTGGAGTTGGTTGGTACCCGCTTTCAGCGTGACATCGATCACGCCGCCCGCCGCCCGGCCGTATTCAGCGTTATAGCCGTTGGTGAGGATACGCATTTCGCCAATGGCATCCACTGACGGACCGATCACGTAGGATGTCTGATTGATGAAGTCGATGTCATTGACGTTGTTGTCGACGCCATTCAGGAGGAAATTGTTTTCACCGGTGGATCGCACGCCGTTAGCCGAAAAACCGCCGTTCTGCGCGTCGCGGGCGCCCGGTTCCGCCACCAGCACACCGGGCGAGAGCCGCGCCAGATAGGCGAACACGCGCTGGCCGCCCAGCGGCAATTGACTCACCTCGGCAGTGTTCAGATCGGCGCCTTGGGACGTGTTTTCCGTCTGCAATAAGGGCGCGGACGCGGAGACTTCGATGGACTCGCTGATTTGGCCCACGGACAGAGTCAGATTCACGCCGATACGATCGCCGGCGGTGACTTCCACATTTTCCTGCGCGACGCGGCGGAAGCCTTGCGCCTCGGCAGTGACTGTATAAGTGCCGGCTTTCAACGCCGGACGAACATACTCACCGGCGTTATTGGTGAACACCGTAGTACTCTCGTTCGTGGCCACTTCGGTGATGATGATCTTGGCATTGGGCACGGCAGCCCCGGTTGGGTCGCTGACAATGCCGGTGATGGTGCCCAAATCTCTTTGGGCAAAAACGATGGTTGCCAGGAGCAGGCCGAGAAACACTGCTCGTTTGCACGCAACTAGGCGCATAACTAACCCCCTGTTTCGCCGCAGCAATTGGCACGGCGCTCTTAGTGCTTATAGGTCTAACTTGGAACCCCAACGGCACTCCAGCCCCCTCTTGGACCGAAATGCAAACGTTTGCAATCGATGGTACGCGAGGTGCAGAATCCAAGTCAAGAGGTGGGATGAAAAATTTTCTAATTCTTTTCGGGTAACGTCTTGTCTTGGAACGCTGCAACGCGGTATAGCTACGCATGGGGGGAAGCGACCCAGCCATGAAGATCCAGGAGGTTGCGCGCCGCGCCGGGGTTTCCACAGCCACGGTATCCCGCACAATCAACAACCCTTCGATGGTTGATCCAAAAACGGCGAAGCGCGTCTGGAAGGCTGTGGAAGAGTTAGGGTACTATCCGAACTCACTGGCGCGCTCGCTGGTCTCCGGCCGCAGCCGCATTCTCGGCCTGATTGTATCGGACATTACAAATCCATTCTTCCCGGAACTGATAAAAGGCTTCGAGGATGTAGCCATTCAACATAGTTACGAGATCCTGGTCAGCTCAACCAACTACGACTCGGGGCGCATGGCTCTATGTGTGCGCCGCATGCTGGAGCGCAAAGTGGAAGGTGTAGCGATCATGACTTCGGAGATGGACAATCACCTGGTGGAGCAACTTGCGCACCGCAATGTACCCATGGTGTTTCTAGACGTGGGACCCACAGGGAAAGGTATCAGCCACGTGGTGGTGGATTATGCGATGGGCGTAAACGAGGCTGTGGAACACTTGCTCTCGTTGGGCCACCGCCGGATCGGGTTCATCAGCGGGCCGCTGGGCTTGAAATCCGCGCGCATCCGGCGATCTGCATTTCTCAGGTCACTGAGCCGCTACGGAATCGACGAAGACGAACGGCTGGTGGAAGAGGCCAATCACACCGTTGACGGGGGCTTTGAAGCTATGGCTCGCATGCTGGAATCCAGGTGCGCGCCGACCGCCGTGCTGGCTTCGAACGATCTGACCGCCATTGGTATGATGCGGGCTGTGCGACGCGCCGGCCTGTCGGTGCCGCAGGACATTTCGGTGGTGGGATTCGACGATATTCGCCTGGCCGAATTTACGGAACCGCCGCTGACTACCGTACGCTTATCCAGAAGCGAACTGGCCGAACATGCCTTTCACGCACTGCTGCCCGACGGTGGGGAACCATCCAGCGGTAAGTCCGATCGCAAGATGGAGACGCACCTGGTGGTCCGGGAAAGTACATGCCGGGTACGCGAGGGGGCGCCGCGTTGCTGATTTGCGGCGCGCGTGGGACGGTCGTCCACCCATAACACGCCAGTAGTGCGCTTGATCCCAAAGATGTCCCGATACTGGATTGTGAATCGGTAGTACGTTCTCTGAATTCCAGCTTTAAGTCGATCTACATACCCCTGCGAAACAGGGCCGCTGACATTCACGAAAACAGCTTCCGCGCCAGGAGCGATAACTCCATCAGCTTGTGGGCAATTCCAAGCGATTGTGGTTTGTTCCTTATCTCCAGTCCCGCAATTTGTGAACATAATATCCAAAGCTGGGGTCTTTCCCGTGTTGACGGCATCAATGTTCACCGCCATGGGTTTTCCAATAGTAGGTGGTTCGGAGAGAGTGAATTCTTTGATGCCAACCCAAGCACGCTGGTCGGTCCGGAAGTTATCTCGGATATCTTGCCGTTGAAAATAAGTTATAGCAGCATATCCAATCCCAGCGAGGATTCCGATTATCTTCAATCCAGTCTTCCATTCGGTAGATCTCCACCATGGCTTGAATGTGTCCTTGCCATTCTTGGCATCAGCGGTATTGCCTGGGGATAGAGGAACGATAAGAGGATGCCCGGGAGTTCTTACGGATTTGTCTTTTGGTGTGTCTTGTGGTTTTTGGCTCGGCGTATTATTCTTCCTTGGAGCACTACGGCGTTTTGACATGAAAAGAGAATTTTACATCGATCTTGGCTTGCGCCACGCTGCACTCGGATTACCGCCTCGTGGTGAATGTTTCTCCGCTCTCTCTACCGGTTTATCTAATTCAGTCTTTAGCACGCCAAGGACAGCTTTCATGATTTGCTTGAAGCGCTCAAATTCTGCCGTGTTTTCGAGATCTTTCGGGGGCGGGTGTTCTGCCCCCCTTCTCTGTCTCTTGTGGTGTAGTCCAATCAGCCATGCGCGTCTTCCCTCGTCTCTTACCGCCTACCGACGAGTCGCGCCGGCGCCGTCCCCGTGGGCGACGCCATGGTTGAAATACAAACACTGCGGATCGGAAACCGGCGACCATGTCGATGCGCAGTTTGGCGCTCAGCCCGCGAAACACGGGAATAACATCCCACTTTGAGCGATCCGTCGAATCGCCGGAAGCGTCCCTTCGTGGGTTTTCTGCGCGGCCACTTGATTCAACTGATTCGCAGCCATAGCCCGCGGCCGCTACGGCTTCATGCTGGTGTTGAGGAGGACTGACACGGCGCCGGCCACCGTGCTGGCACCAATGCCACTGCTCTGGGCCACCGCCAAGTCCGGCCTCCCGTCGCCATTGAAATCCCCAACGGCCATGGCCTGCGGCACTATCAGAGCAAACTGCCACGGCGCCGCCTGAAATGTCCCGTCGCCCTGTCCCAGAAGAATCGAAATCGTATTCGATAGATTGTTGGCCACCGCCAGATCCAGCTTTCCATCGCCATCAAAATCGGCCGCCACCACCGATTCCGGCTGTAGTCCGACCGGGTAAAAAACGCTGGCCTGGAAAGTGCCGTCGCCATTTCCGAGCAACACCGACACAGCGTTCGATGAGTAGTCGGCCACTGCCAGATCCAGCTTTCCGTCGCCGTTGAAATCGCCGATCGCCACAGTGTGAGCGCGAATGCCGACGGTGTAGGCGACCGGAGCCTGAAAACTGCCGTCACCATTCCCCAGAAGAATGAACACATTATTGTCCGAACGACCCTGGGAAATTCGCCCGACCACCACTAAATCCGGCTTCCCGTCGCCATTGAAATCGCCCACGCCTATGCTGACCGGCTCCGGACCCACGGGATAATTCTTTGCCGGCTGAAACGTGCCGTCGCCGTTGCCCAACAGGATTGCGGCCGTACCAGCGGGATTCGCCAGCGCCAGGTCCAGTTTTCCGTCGCCATTGAGGTCCGCCACCGCAATGTCTATTGCGTACCCGCCCGCAGAGAAGAGGCCTGCCGGATGGAAGCCCCCACTGCCATCTCCCTTCAGGATCTGGACCTGCGGGAAAAGTCCTCCGGCCACCACCAAGTCGAGTTTCCCATCGTGGTCGAAATCGCCGACTGCCACGGCCTGCGGCACGGCCATGACAGAATACTCTTTCGCCTGCGAGAACGCACCGCGCCCTGCGTTCAGGAGAATTGAAACCGTGTCGGAACCGGCGTTTGACACCACCAGGTCCGGCTTCCCATCCCCGTTGAAATCCCCCACGGCCATTGTGTGTTCGCCGTTGCCGACGGTGTAAGGCTGCGGCTCCGGCCCAAAGCTACCCTTGCCCGTGCCTAGCAGTATGGCAACCGCGCCGCTGCAGTAATCAGCCACTGCCAGGTCGGCCTTGCCATCGTGATTGAAGTCTGCCGTGGCCAAGCCCCAGGGACACCCGCCGGCGGCGAACCTGCGCGCATTGTCAAACGTACCATCGCCCACGCCCAACAAAACCGATACCGTGCCGAAGTTGCTGCTGGCGACCGCCAAGTCGAGATGGCCGTCGCCATTGAAGTCGCCCACGGCCGCGTATTCAGGCTCCTCTCCCACGTAGTAGACCACTGCCGGCTGAAAAGTGCCATCCCCGTTTCCGAGCAGAATCGACGCCGTATTATCGACCTTGGTGGTGCCTGGCGGCGGGCTGGTGGTGATCACCGCCAAATCCAGGTTGCCATCGCCGCTGAAATCGGCTGCGGCGACATAGACGGCCGCGGCCACCACCGGGTAACTTACTGGCTCGTCAAACGTGCCGTTGCCTTTTCCCAGCAAAATAGCGACGCTCGGCTCCTTCGAATTAGCCAGCGCCAGGTCCAGGTGACCATCGTGGTTGAAGTCGCCCACGGCAATCGCATCCGGCCCGTATCCCAGGGCGTAATTCCGGGCATCCTGAAATGTGCCGTCCCCATTGCCCAGCAGGATGGAGATGCCGCTTTCACCCGGTGTAAAACCTTGATTGGCGACTGCCAGGTCCAGCTTGCCATCCCCGTTGAAGCCCCCACGGCTACAAACGCGGGGGCGTCACCCACGGTGTAGCTCACCGGCGGCTCGAAAGTGCCGTCGCCCTTTCCTAGCGCGATGTTGATCACGGGAATACCCGAATTGGCGACAATCGCCAGATCCAGCTTCCCATCGCCATTGAAATCGCCCACTGCTACCGCATCGTAGGCGCCCGCATAGTTTGCGCTCTCGACGAATGTTCCATCGCCGCGGCCCAGCAGCACGGTAAGGCCGCCGGAGCCTGCGACCACCACATCCGGATTTCCGTCTCCATTAAAGTCGCCCGTGGCCAGGCCCTCCGGATCCGGTGCGACTGCGAATGCCTTCGGTGCGTCGAACGAGGGGTGGGAGCCTGCAAGCAAGCCCGCTGCAGTCAAAACCCACGCACACGTGAGCTTTCGTAAGCTTCGTAGCATATATCCCTCCGGTCTCCTCCGCATCCGATTATAGTCACGGCGGCTGCGGGTCTGGAGACCCGCTGCAGGACTGGAGTCCTGCCCCCCACGAGGCGGCGCGGAAGCGCCGCGCCGGCTAAAGCCCGCCCTCTAGTCGTGGTAGAATGCCTTACCAGATCGAGAGAGGTGGAATTATTCCTCGCCGCATAGTCACCGGCGCCAGTCCGCGAGAGGTAGCTCGAGCTGTTTCCTGTAGCCGCCGCGACTTCCTGCGCACCGTTACCGGGGCCACCGCCGCCGGCCTGCTGCCACGCCGTTTAAGAGCCGCGGCGCAGGGGCGCAAAGCCATCGTGGTAACATTCGGCGGCGGCGCACGGGACGAGGAAACCTTCATGCCCGAAGGCCAGGAGAATATTCCGCATCTGCTGACCGAGTTAATTCCGCGGGCCACGTTCTTTAGCCAGGTCGTGAACCGCGGCATTCTGGGGCATTACGTGGCGACTGCCAGCCTGGCGACCGGAGTATACGAAACCTTCAACAACTTTGCGGCCGTCCCTCCCGACCATCCGACCGTTTTTGAATATTTCCGCAGGGATCTCAAGCGGCCGGCATCGGATGCGTGGGTGGTCGCGCCCAGCAACGGCTTTAACCGGATCGGCGAAAGCGGCCACCGCGGTTATGCGCGCGGATCGGGCGCGGGCGTAATACTGCCGAAGCGCCTTCTAGCAGCGGCTCTTTCCGGCACCAGCCAGGCGTACGACCATCTTTTGCGGGACAATTACGAGACTCCCATGTATGCGCCGCAACTGGGCGGCAATGAGATGCAGTTGCACGAGATGGCGGAAGTCATGCGCCTCTCGGTCACCGACTTTGCCGCGCACGCGCGCACCTTGGCCAGCCCGGATGAACTATCCGTCTACATCGCGCGGCATTTGATGCGCCAACTCGCGCCCAGCTTACTTTGGATCACGCTCCACGACATCGATGTGGCGCACTCCGGCACTTACTCGCTCTACCTGGAGGCGATCCAACGCACGGATCGGCTGTGCGCGGAACTCTGGCACGCCATCGAAAGCGAACCGGAGTACAGCGGCAAAACCGCGATGTTCATTTTGCCGGATTTCGGGCGGGACTCCGACACCGACGCGGGCGGAAACGGATTCCAACACCACCGCACAGGCGATCCGCTGTCGCGCACCACCTGGATGATCGCCATGGGGCCGGGAATCCGCGAGAACGTGGTGGTGGACAGGCAACTCGAGTCGACCGACCTGGTGCCCACACTGGGGGCGCGGCTTGGATTCGAAACGCCGCTGGTGGCAGGCAAGCCGGCGCCGGAGGTCACCTAGCCGCCATGCTTCCGGCCGATTTGACTACCGATTCATTTCGCGGCTATCCACCGCAGGCGCGCCAAATCGCCGCGGACCGGGTGGCGCTGTTGCGAGAGTTGCCCATCAGCTTCGTGCCGCTGCTGCTGCGCGAACTGATAGCCTACGATTGGAAATTTCCCGCCGAACGCAAGGAACTGGATCTGCAGTTCGCTTACCTGGAATCGCAGTCGGTGCAGGGGCGCCGCCAATCGATGGAAGGTTTCGCCAAGCTGCGCGTCACACCGGAGCTCGAGAAATCGGACTGGGTGAACACACCGGTCCAGTTTTCCGAGGACCTGGCTACCCAGCTTTGGGCCACTCATCAGATTGATGCGTTTCGCACGGCGGCCACGGATTACATTCACACTGTCCATGCGGCCGCTCCCCATGCGCCGCTTCCCACCGAGCGGTTAGGGCTGGTGGTGATGGGGCAGGGAGTAGCTCAAACGAAATACCCGCTGTTTCGCAAGCTGCGGCCGCACGGGGTCTATTTCAGCAATGTGAGACAGAATAACGGCGTCCGCCTGCTGCTGGACTTCGCAGCCGCCAGGGCGCAGGCGCATTCCGTTCCATACGGGCACTGGTATATCGACGGAGGAAACGGGGAAACGGCGGCGGCCGGCCTGACCTTGGTCTCGTACTCTTCTCTGGCGGCAGTGAGAGCCACGATCGACGAGAAGATGCAACAGGCCTATGCTTCCGGCATGGGACCGGAGGCATTTCGCACCATGCTGGCCAAGCTGCGGCCTGAGGAACTGGGGTACGGCACGGCCGGCGACGCGGTACTGAGCCGCTTCCAGGTGAGCCTGCTGACCGAGGGCGCGGGGACGCAGATTTTCAGTACGACCTTCGCACAATGGTCGGCGCGGGAGGCATGGCGCCGCGCCGAGCCGCTGACTTTGGTGCTGCGCTTCGCGCCCCGCCAACGATTTCGTCCTATGAACGAATTGCTGGCCGAGGCGCAGCGCAAACCGGAACTCGACCCGCAGGGGTCGCTGGTGGACGCTGACATGGGTGCTTACTACACTTGGTTGAATCAGCAGCGCCTGCCGGGAGCGGAGCGAGCCGCGTTCCTGGCCTGGCACGAGGACGGCAACGAAGCGGTGGCGATTGCGCCGTCCCTCGGGCGCGGTACGGAATCCAAGAGCGCGGTAGAACTGGCGGACCTGCTGAAGCAGTTACATTAATCAGGACGCCCGTGGCTTCGGGTCGCACCGCGCACGACGAGTTTGGTTACCGGCTGGGCTGAGACTTTCTGCCTGCCGGTCGACTAATCCGGCGCATACGGCCGTCTCGCGGAAGACAACCATTTACGGAAAGCGCTGACGGGATCCCCTCGATCGCCGATCGAGTGCGTGCAAGAATCCCGCTGCTGCTCGGCCGACGCTGGGCTTCATGCGGTGCATGTGCTGGATGGGCATGACAAGCGGAAGGCGGCGAAGGAGTATATCTGGTAGCGGGGCAGTGAAACGTACTGTGCGACCTGCCCTCGATCCGAGTCTGCTACGATGGACTTGTGTTCCCCAGGTTTCTCCTTATCGCGAAGAGTAGCCTGGGCCCTGGCGCACGGTCGCAGTACGTCGTTTATGATGCGAACCCACGCGGAGACGCGGAATCAGGTTTCGCTCAACCGACACGACTGCCGAGCCGTGAGGAAGCCGGTCAGTTGCTTGCGCGGGAGGGCGTTCCGCAAGCCGAGATCCACAAGCTCCTCCAAAAGGTGGATGAAGAAGGCAGCGCGTCAGTCCCGCTGAAGGCCAGAATCGGGCCTCGGATCGTTCGTGCGTGGTTCGACACCGTCATCAATCCGCTGATTGAATCGCTGGAATCGGAACTCAGGCTTGCGGCCAAGGGCAACTGGACTTGGCGATTCCGGCCGCCAAGCCTGGAACTGATCCGGCCTGCGTTGCGCTACCTCGAGCGTTGCGGCTCTCGAGGGAGGAGCCTCCAATGCGCTTTCTGGTCTTATGGCTCGGGCTATTGCCCGCCGCCACCGCCGCGTCGTTCACCATTCATGGAACTGTGCTGGACCCGTCCAGCGCCGCCATTCCGGGGGCACAGGTATCCGCGGTCAACCGGTTGGGCGTCGCTCAACAAACCACTACCGACCAGGCCGGCGGCTTCACGCTGAAGCTTGCTGAAAGCCGCGATGTGCATCTCGCCATAACCGCGCCTGGTTTCGAAACCAAAACGATCCCGCTGCCGGAGATGCCGCCTGGGGAGCCGCTCACCGTCCGTTTGAATCTCGCGCCGCAAGTGGACGCGGTGCGCGTGGCGGGGTCCGTCATTGACGTGCCGCTCAGCGAACAGGGAAGCAGTGTCAGTATTGTGCCCCGCGCGGAGATCGCCGAACGCAACGAAGGCCTGGCTGTGGATCTGCTCCGCTATATGCCCGGCATCACCATCGGCCAGACCGGCAGTCCCGGCGGCGTGGCGGACATGTTCATTCGCGGCGGCGATTACAATTTCAACCTGGTGCAGATCGACGGCGTGCCTGTAAATTCGGTCGGCGGCGCCTTCGACTTCGCCCACATCCCTACCGATTTCCTGGAACGCGTGGAGGTGATCGAAGGGGCGCAATCCGCGGTCTACGGCGCATATGCGAATAGCGGCGTGGTCAACTTCGTCACCCGCGCGGCAAGCGATACGCCGCAGATCGAGGTGCTCGCCGAAGGGGGAACTTATCAGGAGCACCGCTTTGCCATCGATGCTTCCGGCATAGTGGCCGGTTTCGGCGTGGCGGCCTTTGTTTCCCAGTTCGGCGACAACGGACCGGTCGCGAACAGCAACTATCGCAATGACAACGTCTCGCTGCACGTCACGCGCTCGTTCGACAGACAGAGCTTGTCGTTCGGCGGAAACTATAATGCGAATGACGTCGGAGATCCCGGCCCTTACGGATCCGATCCTGGGCACGATTTCACCGGCATCGATGCCATTAGCCGCGATAAGAACGACTTCTCCGACTACTTCTTGCATCACCAGATCGATTTCTCGCCGCGTTTCCGGCAGGAGACCTTCGCCAGCTTCTTCCTCGAAAACAGCGGCTACACCAGCCCCTACGGATTCAGCTTCGAAAAGGATCTGCGCGGGCAGTTTGAGACGCGCAGTATAGTCAGCGTAAAGCCCTGGTATACGGCGGCATTCGGTGTCAGCCTGGCGCGCGAGGAAGTCAAGAACACTTACATCAGCGGCGATGACTTCAATCCGTATACAATCAAGCGCGACGATGCCGGTATCTACTGGGAGAATCGCTTTCAGATTGGCAGCCGCTTCTTCTTCAATGCCGGCGTGCGCGGAGAGATTATCGGCACGCCGTTCATCCCCCAGAACACCTCAGATGACCGGCCGCCATTTCCCGCTAACACAGTTACTAAGATCAATCCCAAGCTCGCGGCCACTTACATATTGCGCGCCGGCACGCGCCTGCACACCTCGTTCGGCACCGGTATCCGGCCGCCGGCCGGGCTGGAACTGGCATTCACCAACAACCCCGCGCTTAAACCTGAGCGCACGGCCAGCTTCGATTTCGGCGTCGAGCAGCGCGCCTTCCACGATAAGCTATCGCTCGACGCGACTTACTTCTATAACCGGTTCTACGATCTGATTGTCTCGCTGGGCGGTAACCTGGCCGTGCTCAGCGCCTATCAGACCGATAACCTGTCGAATGCGCGGGCACAAGGCGCGGAGACCGCCGCAAGTTACCACCCGGTGCGTTGGATCTCGATCAGGGCCTCTTATACTTACCTGGATTCCGAGGTCCTGTCGCTCAACGGATCCACCGGCCTGGCGCCGATTCCTTTTACCGTGGGGCAGGAACTGATCCGCCGCCCGGCAAACTCCGGCTCGTTTGTATCGACCTTCAACCGGGGAAGAGTTACCGCCAACGTAACTGGTTACTTTCGCGGTTCCGACCTGGATGTAGACCCCACTTACGGCGCGACAGCGGGACTCTACCCGTGTCGCGGCTTCTTCGACATGGGCGTCAACCTAAACGTCCGCCTGGGCGAGGGACTGACAGCCTACGGCAATCTGCGCAACGCGTTGAACGAATCCTACGAAGAAGTGTTGGGCTATCCCGCGCCCAAGCTGAACTTCGTCGCGGGGCTGAAATGGTCCTTGCCGGCGCTCAGAACTAACCGATAGACGCTCATTGACATGGTGCGGCGCAGCCAGCGCACCGACCGGCGTTGGCCGCTCCAGCGCGCGCCTGATCCAAAGCCGGCGCGTGCTATATTCCCGAGATGCCTATCCTCTCCCGGCTGGAAGCGTACTTCGAATTCCAGCGTTTGGGCACGAATTGGAAGACGGAAGTCGTCGCGGGCCTCACAACCTTCGTCACCATGGCTTATATCGTCCTGGTGAATCCTCAAATCCTGCACGACGCGGGCATACCGCTGGCGGCGGCCACCGCGGCCACCTGCATCTCGGCAGCCTTCGGCAGTTTCATGATGGGCATTCTGGCGCGTTATCCGATCGCGCTCGCGCCCGGCATGGGCTTGAACGCGTACTTCACTTATACCGTGGTCAAGGGCATGGGAATACCCTGGCAAGCAGCTTTGGGCGCCGTCTTTGTGTCGGGCGTGGCCTTTCTGGTCCTGACCGCCGCCGGTATCCGTCAGTTGATTGTGGCCGCGATTCCATTCGATTTGTATGCGGCCGTGGCAGCGGGCGTGGGCCTGTTTATCGCCTTCGTCGGATTCCGCAACGCCGGCTTGATCCTGCCGCATCCCGCCACTTTGGTGACCTTGGGAAACCTGCATGATCCGCATACGCTGCTGGCTGTATTTGGTTTGCTGGCGACCTCCGCACTGCTGGCCCGGCGCGTGCCGGCAGCCATGCTGATTGGCATTCTCGTTACTGCCGCCGTTGGGATCGCGGCCGGCCTGGTGCCGTGGAATCCACAATCGTACAGCTTTCGCGCGCTCTCTGCGACCGCGCTGAAACTGGATGTCGCCGCCACGCTTCGGCTAGGCTTCTTCGAAATCATCTTCGTCTTTCTGTTCGTGGATATGTTCGATAACATCGGGACGCTGGTGGCCGTCGGCAAGCGTGCGGGCCTTTTCAACCATGCGCACGTGATTCCGCGGGTGGATCGCATCCTTTACGCGGATGCTTCGGCGACCATCGTCGGCTCGCTCACCGGCACGTCGACGGTCGTGAGCTATATCGAGAGCGCGGCCGGAGTGGCCGCGGGAGGGCGCAGCGGTGTCACCGCTATCGTGGCGGGCGCGATGTTCGTGGTGGCCCTGTTCGTGGCGCCGGTGGTGGGCGCGATTCCGGCTGCCGCCACCGCACCGGCCCTGATTGTGGTGGGCAGCCTGATGATGACCGCCATCGGCGAAGTGGACTGGAAGAATCCGGAGGTGTCGGTTCCCAGCTTCCTCACCATGCTGGCTATCCCGCTCACCTTCAGCATTGCCAACGGGCTGGCATTTGGGTTCATTGCCTACACTGTGCTCAAGATTGCGTGCGGCAAGTATCGCGAAGTGAACTGGCTGGTATATGCGCTGACGCTATTGTTCATCGCCCGCTTCATCTATCTGAAGGGCGGCCCTTAGCCGGCTGGAGGGCGGGCTTTAGCCGGCGCGGGGCTTTAGCCCCGCTTGCACGTTCGGATCGTTCTCATACATAGCCAGCGCGGCCACCGCATCATCCCGTGCCTGGCCTTCGCCGGACTGCACCAGGTCCAGCAGATAATCGATCGCCTCTTCCCTTCGCAGTAGCGCGATGGCGAGCAATAATGTGCGGCGCAGCGGCCCCATACCAACCCGCTCCAGCGCTCCGCGCAGTACCGCAAAAGCGCTCTCCAGCCGTGAATCGCCCAGCGCCAGCGCGGCAGCTTCGGCAATAGCCGCGTCGTGATGATCCAGAAACTTCGCCACGAATTCGAGCGACGGCCCCGGCGACGCACGCAGCAAGGCCGCGAAGCATTCCCCCAACACTTCCGGATCGTCGCCGCTCAACGCCTTGAATCGCAGCAGCAGTTCACCCCCCGGCAGGCCCGTGCCGGCAACCGCCCGCACCGCGCCGATGCGGGCATCCCGTTCGGAATCGAGCAGCAGCGGCAGAATCTCTTCGAGCGCGTCCGGATCGCCAGTCTGCGCCAGTCCAATCGCCCCCAGTGCGCGCACCGGCGCGGCCGTGTCCACGGTGCCGCCCCACGTGGGTTCCATTTGGACATGCCGCAGCGCGCGGCGGAAAATCATCGGAGAGGCGTACTCAAATTTGCAAAGCGCTTTGAGGATTTCGATCTTCGCCTCGCAGCGCTTGTCCGTGGTTTCCGGCTTTACCATGAAGCGGTCGAAGGCCGCCACCAGCTCCGGGGTCATCTCCACAACCAGCCACTCGCCGGCGATGCGCGCGGCTTTGGCCGCCACCAGGTTCAACTTGCCGTTGAGGTGTCTGGCGACTTCGGCGCGTCCTTCCGGCGAGGGCGATTGGCGCCGCAGGTCAGCCAGCCGGTCGAGCTGCTCTTCAAGAGATACTCGGCGCCCACTCATCAGCGCTCGCCAATCTCATTTCGAATCGCCGCGGCAATGCGATTGGTGAATTCATCCACGCGCGCCAGGTCCGGACCTTCCACCATTACCCGCGCCAGTGGCTCGGTGCCCGAGAAACGCACCAGCACGCGTCCGGAAGAGCCAAAAGCCTGCTGGCAGGCTTCGATCTCGCGCGCCACCGCATCCAGTTCGTCGAAGCTCCGCCGTTCGCGTACGCGTACGCTCAGCAAGCGCTGCGGATAAATTTCCAGGCCCGCCGTCAACTGGTCGAGCCCGGCGCCCTGCTGGTGCACAATCTCCAGCACGCGAAGTGCGGTCAGCAGGCCATCGCCGGTGGTCGCGAACTGGCGGAAAATCACGTGACCGGATTGTTCTCCGCCCAGCACCGCGCCCACCTGCACCATTTCCTCCAGCACATACTTATCGCCCACCGGCGTGCGCAGCAACTGTATCCCGGCGCGCTCCAGCGCGCGTTCCAGCCCCAGGTTAGACATCACCGTGGCCACCACCAGGCCGCCATCCAGCTTTCCGGCCGCTTTGAGCGCACGCGCCGCGATCAGCAGCACCGCATCGCCATCCACGATCTGCCCGCTGCCCGAAACGAAGATGGCCCGGTCGGCGTCGCCGTCAAACGCCACACCCAGGCCGGCTTTAGATTCCAGTACGGACGCGCGCAGCAATTCCACGTGCAGCGAGCCGCAATTCAGATTAATGTTGCGCCCATCGGGCGCGCAGCAGATGGCGTCCACCTCCGCACCCAGCCGCGCGAGTAGCGCCGGCGCGAGTCGATACGCCGCGCCGTTGCCGCAGTCCACCACGATGCGCATGCCATCCAAAGATCCGGCCACCGTGGATGCCAGGTAGTCCAGGTAGAGCTCCGCCAGCAGCGGGTCCGGCGCGAGCGCCAGTGGCGGGCCGGGCGCTTCCCCGGCGTGGCGAAATATCTCCTGCTCCACTGTATGTTCTTCTTCATCCGGCAGCTTATAACCGGAATGGCCGAACACCTTGATGCCGTTATCGCGATACGGATTGTGCGACGCGGAGATCATCACCCCCGCGGTGAATGTGTCTGTGCGCGTCAGGTATGCCACGCCCGGCGTGGTAATCACGCCGGCGGAAACCGCGGGTACGCCCTGCTGCGCCAGGCCCGCCGCCACTTGTGCCGCGATCCATGGCCCGGATTCGCGCGTGTCCATGCCGATCAGCACCGCGGCATCGGACGACGCGCGGCGCAAATCGACGCCCAGCGCCACGCCGAAGGCATGCACCGTCGCTCGATCCAGCGGATACTCTCCCGCAACGCCCCGTATGCCGTCCGTTCCGAACAGTTCCTTGGCCATCTATTTCTTACCGACGGTAACTTTGACTGTAACCTGCGGCGAATCTTGAAAGCGCACCCGCGGATCGTGCACATAAGCTTGCGAACGATAACTGCTGGTTCCCGCTTCCGGTTTCAGCATCATCGGATCCGTCTCCACCGATGTCACGCGCGCCACGCGGCTGGCCGGACCGGTAATGGCCAGCGCGGAGGGCTCCGCAGCCGTCTCCACCACGCGCAGATCGGGCGGCAGGCAGTCCGCAAACTGCACCTCCACCGGCACACTGCGCGTGGCGCTCTGTTCGAAGTTCATGCGGATCTGGGCTGGAATGGCGCGCACCAACTGCACGCCGCGCGGCAGCCGCACATCGCTGCCGTTGACCGTAAAGGTGTACCGCCCCGGCTCGATGCCCGCCATATCCAGGATCACCGCCGAGCGCCGCGAGGCTTCCGGCATGTGCAGTGCCTCAGTCGGCCCGCGCACTTCCAGAGACACGCTCTCCACCACGTCGGAATTGATTTCCACATCCGGCGCCAGATTCTTGTACTGCACCGGCACGGATATGAAGGTCGCCAGTTCCGGCTCGCTGGCCACTGATATCCAGAGGAGCACCGCCGCCGCCAGCGACAGCAGTTTCCAGCCGATGTTTTGCGTGAAGAACTTCTTCATTTCGGTTCGGCCTTTTCGGCTGGATGATTTTCCATGGGAATGTCGGCCGCGAATTCCTCGATGAGGTGCGGCGACGTGCGCTGCACTCCGAAATGCGTGCAGATCCGTTCATCCACTTCGCGCAGGTTCAAGCCGGTTGCGAGTTCTCCGCCGGCCGCCAGCGAGATGCGGCCGGTCTCCTCGGATACCACCAGGGAGAGGCAGTCCGTCTCTTCGGTAATGCCGATGGCCGCGCGGTGCCGCGTGCCGATGCTCGAGGATACCGCGGGATTGACCGCCAGCGGCAGAAAACAGGCCGCCGCCGCGACGCGGTCCTTCTGCACGATCACCGCGCCATCGTGCAGCGCGCCGCCTGGATGGAAGATGGACAGCAGCAGATCGCTCGAAAGCTGCGCGTCCAACCGCACGCCGCTTTCGATGAACGTGCGCAATCCGATGTCCCGCTCCACCACGATCAGCGCGCCTACCCGCTCGGCGGCCATGCGGCGCACCGCGATCAGTATATCTTCGGTGAATTCCGGCCGCTGGTAGCCGCGGGCAAACAGGCGTTTGCGTCCCAGGCGCGCCAGCGTGCGGCGGATCTCGGACTGGAACAGAATGATCACCGCCAGCGCTAGGTACGGCACGATCAGCGACAGCATCCAGCGCAGCGCTTCGAGGCCAGTGTATAGCGCGATCACATACAGCGCCACCATCATCAGGATGCCGATCAAAATGTGGCCGGCGCGCGTGCCTCTGACGATCATCAAGGCCTGATAGATCAGGCACGCCACCACCAGGATGTCCACGATGCTGGCGGGAGTCACGATGGGCAGCGAGATCAGGGCCGCCGCTCGACTATTGGAGTAGGCCGCGAATTTCAAGCCAATCCTTTAGCCGTCCGGCCCAGGTGGACAAGACGGCGTCCGTCGCAGCGAGGCCCACGCCGTGCGGACCGCGCTCGTAAATATGCAACTCGGCGGGCACGCCGGCCTTGCGCAGTGCCAGGTAGAACAGCACGCTGTTTTCGGCGGGCACGCCGTCGTCTTCGTTGGTATGAAACAGAAAGGTAGGCGGCGTTTGCGGCGTCACTTGCGTTTCATTCGACAGGCTGGCCGCCAGTTGGGGGTCGGGATGCTCGCCCAGCAGATTGTGCATCGAGCCGGTGTGCGCGTACGGCGTCGTAAAGGAGATGACCGGATACGCCAGAATCATGAAATCCGGACGGCAACTCAGGCGGTCGATGGGATCGGCCGCGTGCGCGTCGCCCGCATCGAAGTGCGTTCCGGTGGTGGAGGCCAGGTGCCCACCGGCGGAGAATCCCCAAATGCCGATGCGGTTCAGCATGATTTTGTAGTCGCTCGCATGCGCGCGTACGAAGCGAATGGCGCGCTGCGCATCGAGTACCGGCGCCGGATAGTGATAGCGGGGTGCGATGCGGTACTGCAACAGGAACGCCTGTATGCCCAGGGAATTGAGCCAGCGCGCGATCTGGTCGCCTTCATGGTCTTTGGCCAGATATCCGTATCCGCCGCCGGGGAAGACGATCACGCCCGTCGCGACCGCGGATTTCTCGGGTGCCGCGTAGATCGTGAGGCTGGGCTTGTCGGCATCCTCTGTGCCTGTTGCACCGGGCGCGCCTGCGGGCCACAATAACTCGAGCGGGCGATGTTCGGCAGGCTGCTGGGCCGACGCTGCGGCCGCCACACCTAGCAGCACGATGGGCGCGAACGCTTTCACGGTGACTATTGTATCGTGCGGGGCGAGCTTCTAGCGTGTGTCCTGCCAGTTGCCAACCTACGAAGAAACGCACGCTTTGCTCACCACGCGAGAGCCGTTCTTGCGCGCCGCGGCACCAGTCACCGGCCCAGATCAACCTCCCAGATGACGACCCGGGCCGCGCGTGGGCTCACATCCCCGAGTAGCGCGTTTATTCGGCCAGTTGACGTGAGCCGGACGTTTCACGGGACTGGTCTCCCACAATGCCGTTTGTGGACCCCAGTCCAGAAACTCCGACATGGCGACTTCCCGTCAATATAAACCGGCGGGAATACTCCAGACTGACGTGAGCGGCGTGTCACGGGATCGATCCGGTTGTTGGATGGAATCTTTTGTCGCCCGCGATCCTTCCGGCGCTCCGCACTTCCGCGTTAACGATGGCCAACTTCCGGATGTGCGTGACCCAGAAGCAGCCGGCAGAATGCCACCGGGGTAGAGACTTCATCTTGAGTTGTGCCGGTGATCCCCCTGGCTACTTCAGATTTGCGGTCCAGTTTACCAGCAGGATAAGCGGTGCATTGTCGTAGCCAGAGCTACTGATCACGAACTTCTTTCCGTCCGGCGACACATCGTAAGGGGCATCCTGACGTGCTGAAAGCGCTGGTGTGCAGTTGAACAGAGCCTGCGCCGTCCGCACTACCATGCCTTTGTCCTTCTCTTCGATTTCCGCGGCCATCATCTGGTTTGCCATTGACAGGTAGAAGATTTCCTTGCCGTCCCCGCGCCACCTGGGGGAACGGCCACCGTTGGCCGAAACCAGCCATCTACGGTCCTCCCTGCCGCTGGCAGGCCCGGACTCCGTGTTTAAAACACTGCCGGCCTCGAATGGCACCACGTAGACTTCGCCTCTGCCGGATTCCTCGGAAGTGTAGGCCACCCACCGGCCGTTGGGAGAGAACTGGCCGTCATATACGCGCGGCTGGGCTTCGATAAACCGGCGAGGACCGTGGCCCCCAACCAGTGGCAGGACCCGGATCTCGATACTGTCTTGTTGTGCGGTGCTAGCCTCACGCGAATAAAGAATGAATCTGCCATCACGGGACCAGCTTGTGGGCCAAATCGAAGCATCGGAGTCGCTAGACAGCAGCTGCTCTTGGCTGCCTGTACCGTTGGAATGCTTTTGATAAATGCCCTTGCTGATCTCGCCGAGTTCCACGGCATATGCGATCCGATGGCCGTCAGGCGACCACACCGGAGCTGTATGGTCGGCTCCTGGCTCAATTGTGAGCCGCATGCGCACGGCACGCGCCAGGTCCTCCACCCAGATTTCGCCGTTCGGAACACCGGCACTCGACGCAAGCTTCTGCCCATCGGGTGAAAGCCGCACGTCCCAATACTCCCCTGCTTCGCCGGTAGCACCCTGAGGTTTGCCGGTGCGGTCAAGCCACTCTAATCGCTTTTCGTTTGCGCCACCCTTCGTCCTATAGATCAGGGTGCCGTTTTCGGATGCATCGAAACTATTGTGAATAAAGCCTCCGGTGCGTGCGACCTGTTCCGCGACCCGATGGAGCCGATCACCCTTCAGCCGGCCCCGCTCCGGGTCGAAGGCCTGTGCAAACAGGGTATTTTCGCGAAGATAGAGCAGGAACCCGGACGCATACATAGCGAACGTGTTCCCCCCAACTAACAACCGCTTTTCCCTGCCGTCCAGCGAGGCAAAATACGTTCCTCCAGACGCAGTAACGCCGCTGCCAGACACATAGAGGAAATGCTTTCCATCCGGCAGGAATCTCGGATGAATGAAGAATCTGGACTCGTGAGGATCCGCCGCGATCACCGGGAGCGGATTCCCGCCGGCGCCCGCCACCTGGTACACACCCTTGGTATGATCCGGTACAAACAGGATCGTTCCGTCGCGGTTCCAGCTTCCACCATGTGCGTTAGTGGGGCTGCTGCCAGCCACGACAACTGCCGGTCCGCCCTCTGCGTCAATAGATTTCAGCTCGCTACCGGCGAAGAACCCGAGCTTCCGGCTGTCCGCCGACCAGAATGGATGAGCCGCTCCTTCTGTTCCGGCCAAGGGACGCGCCGTAAGCGAGTCCAGGGAGCGGATCCAGAGCATGGTCTTACCGCCCTCGTCCACCGCACAGAAAGCCAGGGCACGCCCATCGGGGGAGAGTGCCAGCTCTAAATCAAACGTGGCTGAAGAGAGCCGGACTTTATCCGGTGGCGTGATCTCAGCGGTGATGACACGTGCCGGGGTGCGTGCCAGGCGCCCGTACGAAACCGCGCTCACCACGGCTGCGAGAAGGAAAATAACGGCCAGCGCGGCGTACAGCCGCTCGCGCCTTCGTCCTTTGGCGACGACTTCGCCATGCTCCGCCGTCGCTGGTTTTCGAGCGGTTTCCGCAATCCACTTCAGCTCGCTCGCCAGATCGCTGGTGTTCTGCCACCGCTTCTCCGGGTCCTTGGTCAAACACCTTCTCACTACCCTTTCGAGCGCAGGCGGCGTTAACGGCTCCAGATCCCGGATGGAAACGGGATCCTTTTCCAGGATGGCGTTTACGATCGCGAACTGGCTCGGCCCCGCGAAGGCTCGCTCACCCGTCAGCATCTCGTACAGCGTCGCGCCAAAAGCGAACAAGTCGCTGCGGGTGTCCGCCTCGTGCCCTTGAATCTGCTCCGGACTCATGTACTGCACGGTGCCCACCAGCATGCCCGTAGTCGTAATCGGTGCAGCGCTTCCGGCCGCCGGTTCCGCGGAACGCGCCTTCGCCAGCCCGAAATCCAGCAGCTTTGCTCCGGACTTCGTCAGCATGATGTTGCCCGGCTTCAGATCGCGATGCACTATACCGGCGGCGTGCGCGGCGGCCAGCGCGCTCGCGATCTGCACTGCTAACTCCAGCAGTTCGGGCAAGGGCAGTGCTCCCTTCTCCAGGCGCCGCGCCAGGGTGTCCCCCTCCAGGAATTCCATCACCAGGTAATCGACATCGCCCTGGCGGCCAATGTCGAACAGCGTGCAGATGTGGGGATGGTTCAGCGATGAGATCACCTTCGCTTCGCGCTCCAGGCGTTGGCGCAAACTCGGCGTATCGGCCGACTGCCGCGGCAGGACTTTCAAGGCCACTGTGCGGTGCAGGCGCTTGTCCTTGGCGCGATATACTTCGCCCATGCCGCCGGCGCCCAAATGGGTCTCGATCACGTAGGGTCCCAGTTCCAGACCGGGCGCGAGCCGCTGCTCATTCTGGCTTGGCTGTGAGGCAAAGATCCCGGCAGCCTGCCGCATCACCGGCTCGTCCAGGAAACAAGCACCAGACTGGTTTGCGGCGAGCAGCGATTCCACTTCGCGCCGAAGGTCTTCATCGCCATTGCAGGCAGCCGCCAGGAAGGCTGTGCGCTCTCCCGGCTCGCACTCGCGAACCGCATGATAAAGCTCTTCAATCTGGCTCAGGCGTTCCGGTGTCACAGCCTCCTCCTGGCGATCTTCTTAACGATACGCTGTACTTCACTGAGCGGCAACTACCGCTTCGGTGGCGCGCGGTATCTTCAACCCGGCGTAAATCAGATCGATATCTTCCTCGGCAAAAGCAAGGGTCTGGCAGCCTATTTCGAGGGTATCGTGATCGTCCCAGCGAGCCTTCATGATGCCGGTAGCCGAATGCCGGTCGATACCTTCCAGCACGTGCGTAATCTCGTGAGCCAGCACAACAGCCATCACGGAAATTCCCCGGTTGCGATTCAACTCCTTCACCCGTTCGAGAAACACAGTGACTGTCCGGGCATACGGCTGTGTAACGGCCAAAGCTTTGGAACTGGCATTGCGAAAACTGGTCGAGCCGCGCGATAGCCGTACCTGGATGGCGTCGACTCCAACCGGGCAGGCATCCAGCGGGTACCAGGCGATTCTCACACCGATACGCGCGAACATCGCCGCAGTGAGAGGCCGGACACCCTCCAGTGCGTGCGGGTCGGATTCCATACAGACCATCACGGTCGCCTTTTGCGTCACCGCGCTTTGTCCAGCACAAAGGCTGGCTGCCGCCATTGCCGCCATTGCCAACATGGCAGCTAAACGTTGGGTCTTCATCTCCGGTTCCACCTCCACCGCTACGGGCGGAAGGGGGCGGGAAAATCGGCCAAGGTCGTGCTATTTTTTTAGAAATTGAGATGGCGCTGCCCCGATCGGCGGAAATCACCGGTTTATTGAGAGCCTGGAGCGGCGGCGACCAGGCGGCCTTAGACCGGCTGGCGTCCCTGGTGTACGACGAGCTCCGCCGCATGGCGCGGCGTTACATGCGAGACGAGCGCGCCGCGAACACGCTGCAGACAACGGCCTTGGTGAACGAAGTCTATCTCCGCCTGGTAGACGTGAAAAATGTCGATTGGCAGCAGCGTGCTCAGTTCTTTGCCATAACCGCCCAGATGATGCGCCGCATTCTGGTGGACGCGGCGCGGGCCCGCGGTTCGCACAAGCGGGGCGCCGGAGCGGTTAAGGTGAACGTGGACGAGGTGCCGGTTATGTCCCCGGAACCTGATGCGTCCCTGGTGGCCTTGGATGAGGCCCTGGAGGCCTTCGCGGCGGTAGCTCCCCGCCAGGCCAAGCTTGTCGAGCTGCGCTATTTTGGCGGGCTGAGCGAAAACGAGATTGTAGAAGTCCTGAAGATCTCCCCGCGAACAGTCAGGCGCGATTGGGAGTTCGCCAAATCCTGGCTAATGCGGGAGCTGAGCCAGTGACGGCTACAGGAGCGTTAGTGCTCACGACAGATCGTGACGACAGTCGATACCAGCCGGCTGCTTGCCGACGCTGCGGCCGCCGCACCTAGCAGCACGATGGGCGCGAACGCGTTCACGGTGACTATTGTATCGTGCGGGCGGGCTCCAGCGTGTGCCCTAAAATGGGCCGATTACCAGTTTGGGGGAAGGCCTATAAGCGCTAACTTAAGCCAGAGGAGCCCAATCTGGCCAATAATTGCCGACCTACGAAGAAACGCACGCTTCGCTCACCACGCGAGAGCCGTTCTTGCGCGCCGCGGCACCAGTCACCGGCCCCAGATCAACCTCCCACAACGCCGTATCCCGCTCGCGTGCGCGATTTCCTGGTGCCAAGGGCTGTCCTCGCCAGCAATCGCTGAACCCATTGGCCACTCAGGATCGATCCGCGCCCTTCAAAAGGCCGGAGTCCGCGCTAAGCTGATTTGAGCAATGCCTGAGACGGCTGTTCTCCTGATCGACTGTCCAGACCGTAAAGGCTTGGTCGCCTCCGTCGCCAGCCTTCTTTATCGGCACGGTGCCAACATCACACATGCTGATCAACATCAAGACCACGAAGCCGGCCTGTTTTTTATGCGCGTCGAATGGACCCTGGAGGGGTTCGACCTGGGCGCCTTCCGGGCAGAGTTCCAAAACACCGCCGCCGAACTACATATGCACTGGCAGCTCAACTTGATGTCGGACGCCCCGCGGATAGCGATCTTTGTGTCTCAGTACCTTCACTGCCTGGTGGATATACTCCACAGGCATCAGGCCGGAGAGCTTCACTGCTCAATTCCGTTGATCATCAGCAATCACCATAACGGAGAAGCGCTCGCGCGATTTTATGGGGTCGAGTTCCGGCACATCCCGGTGAAGCCCGCTTTGAATAGAGAGTCTGAAGACGAGCAGCGCCGGCTGTTATCGGCTGGAGGTATTGACCTGATTGTGCTAGCGCGCTACATGCAGATTCTGTCATCTGAGTTCGTCGAGGAGTATCCCGCACGGATCATCAATGTACATCATTCTTTCTTACCGGCCTTCAAAGGCGCTCGACCTTATCACGCGGCATTCCAACGTGGGGTAAAGCTGATCGGCGCGACGAGTCACTACGTTACGGCAGCACTCGACGACGGCCCGATCATCGAACAGGATGTGGTGCGCATTTCGCATCGGGATCAGGTGGAAGATCTCATCAAGAAGGGCCGGGATATCGAGCAGTCTGTACTATCTCGGGCCATAATGTGGCATCTGGAGCACCGGATTCTCTGCTATGGCAACAAAACAGTCGTGTTCGATTAGCCCGTAACTTTGGCGGGCCCGATCCGGCGGAGTTAATGCCGGAGCGATGCGTAACCCGCGATTGCTGTCGCGAAATCCCTTCCCAGCACCAAAGGCCCGTGAAGTCCCGATCTGCGAAGCTTGAAAGTCCAGAGCGAATTCCTGCCGTGAAACCGCCCACCGAAACGACAAGAGCGTATAGCGCCAAACCTTTCGACCGAGATTTCAAGCGAATCGCCGAATTGGCCTCTGGAAATAGGTCGCCACTACGTTGAACATGGCCGGTTCAACCCGAGGTGTTGCCAAGTCCGGTGACTCTGTAAGCCCTAAGATAGCGCTTATGGGGGGAAGGACCCACGCGCATTGATGGTTAGATTCGATAGCCGGCGCGGTCGGTTTGGGAAACTGGCCGGACCGGAACCTCGCGACGAAGTCCACAGATAGGTGGGCGAGCAACTTGGCAGGCCGTAACGCATGTGAAGCTTTGACCAGACCTCGAAAGACCCATGTGGTGCCGACCCGGCGCAGGCGACACAAGGTGTCCTCGCCAGGCCCCCACCAGTCGTCCCGCGCAGGCGGAGAGCCCGCCTCACCCACCAATGCGTTATCCTCTTTCCATGAAACGAACGCTTCGCAGAATGCTTCTCCTGCTTGTCCCTCTCGCCGTCGCGCACACCCAAACTCCCACAGTTTATCCTCTGGAAGACGGATTCGTGGATGCGCACGGCGTTCTGATCTATTACCAGACCCTCGGGCAGGGTACGCCGCTGCTGATTGTCCACGGCGGCCCAGGCGCATCCCACGATTATTTTCTGCCTTACTTATTGCCTTTGGCCCGCCATCACAAGCTGATCTTCATTGATGAACGCGGCTCGGGAAAGTCGGAAAAGCTTGAAGACCCTTCCGGCTACACCGTCGAAAACATGGTGGAAGATACCGAAGCCGTGCGGCAAGCTCTCCGGCTGGGCCGCATCAGTCTGCTGGGCCACTCTTATGGCGGCGTGCTGGCGGAGGCCTACGCCCTTAAATACCAGGCTAATCTCACCCACTTACTCCTGTGCAGTACTTTCCACAGCACCACTAAGATGAACGAAGTCTTGCATCGTATATTAGCCGGCATGAGTCCTGAGCTGCGTGATCGCATCCTCTCGCAGGAAAAGTCCGGTCTCTTCGGCAAAGGTAAGGATTACGAGAAGAATCGTTATCCGAACGACTATATGATCGCCGCTTGGGCCGAAGGTTATTTCCCTTACCTCTACCAGCGGCGGCCCGATGCAAATTATGATCCCATCGCCAACGGCAACATGGCCTGGGACCTCTACCGTGAGATGTGGGGTTCGCACGGCGAATACATCATCGATGGAAACCTGAAATCGGTAGAATATGCCGACCGCCTGAAAACCATTAGGGTCCCCACCCTGATCACTGCCGGCGATCATGACGAATGCGCGCCATCCCTCGCCGAGGAGATGCATCAACTGATCGGCGGCTCAAAACTCGTGATTTTTCCGCAGAGTGGCCACATGACTTTCGTGGATCAACCCGGACTGTTTACCAGCACCGTTACCGGCTTTCTGGCTCAGTAAGCTTCGACGCGCGTACGATTTCCATGGGCACCCAGATCTGTCGATTCTCCTTCCCGGTCACGTCAAAACCCGCCGCGGCGATCACCTGACTTACTAAGATCGGACGGCAATCGACAAAATTCGGAAAATGCCGGTGCGACCATTCATATGCCTCGTAAACCACCCCGTGCTCGCCTTCTTTAGACATGCCGACGACCACGATCCGTGCGCCGGCCTTGAGCACCCGCCGGCACTCCGCCAGCACCACGGGAATTTCGGGCTCGTCGAACAATTCCAGCGTGAAGCTCATGAAGACGCCGTCCATGAATTCGGCTGGATAGGGCAACGCGGTCGCGTCCCCCGTCTGCAACTCGACACGGTCTGCGACCCCCTCACGCCGCAGCCGGTCTTCCGCAACGGCCTTCATGCCGTCCGAAAGATCAATGCCATATACCATGCCGGAAAGTCCCACCGCCCGCGCCAGCCACACCAGCGCATGTCCGGTGCCGAACCCGATCTCGAGCATCGTCTCGCCCGCCACCGGCGCAAGCATGCGAAGTCCGGCCTCGCACACCGGCCCTTCGGTGTGCTCCGAAAGCAAATCGTAGACCTTGCTGATTTTGTCGTAGAGCGCTTTGGTCTCGGTCCGTGAGAGCGTCACAGAGTCCACTATAACGCGCACTTCTGGTGGGGCGGGCCCTCATCCCCGGCATGCTACCCTTTAACCGGGTAGTGCGGTCGCAGCCGGCGCGCGTTGAAAATCTATATGCGGATTTCCATTCGAACCCAACTAGCCCTTTGTTTTCAACGACAGCCGCCCGAAGCACTTCTTGGGTGGTCGTGTTTAGCGTGCGGCCGAGTACTAAAATGGCCTTCGGCAGGTGCTTATGACAACGTTCGTACGATGCCTTCTTTCCGCAGTCATCCTGGCCGGCAGCGTTCGCGCCATCGATCTCAGTAACTTTGCAGCCATCGATTCTTTCGCCAGCTACTCGGCAACACCTGATACCGTCACCATTACTTGCCGGGATGGGTCGCAGGTCCGCTTATATCTTCTGGCGCCGGACCTCATCCGGGTTCGTGCCGCCTTCCGCGCTCCGATTCCGGACCGTGATCACTCCTGGGCCATTGCCAAAACCGCTTGGGACGTTCCGAAATGGAGTGTCCACGAGAGCACGGACGGATTGCTGATCTCGACCGAACAGCTCGAGGCGTTCGTGCACCGTTCCCCGCTCCTCATCGAATTTCGCGATGCCGGGACACATCGCCCGATCAATGCCGATGCCGTCCCCATGATGTGGGACCCCAGTCCGAACACGCAGCACCTGCACACTATCGCCGCCACCAAGAAGCTCGGCTTCGATGAGCACTTCTACGGTCTGGGCGAGAAGGCCGCGCACCTCGATAAACGCCGCGGTGAGTTCACCATGTGGAACTCCGATACCCCTGCCTACAAGGAAGGGACCGATCCGATCTATCAGGACATTCCTTTCTATCTAGGCTGGCAGCGCGGTGAGGCGTACGGCATCTTTTTCGACAACAGTTACCGGACGCATTTTGACCTCGCCGCCAATTCGCCGGATCATGTTACTTTCGCCGCCGAAGGCGGAGAGATGAATTACTATTTCTTCTGGGGCCCCTCTATGAAGAAGATTCTGGGCCGCTATGCCGATCTTACGGGATACTTACCCATGCCGCCTAAGTGGGCACTCGGTAATCAGCAGAGCCGATGGACTTACTATCCGGATACCATGGCGGAAGGTGTAGTCAACCGTTACCGTGCCGACGACCTGCCGCTCGATGTGCTCTATCTGGATATCGATTACATGCAGGGCTATAGAGTGTTTACTTGGGATCGTCCCGGCTTCCCCGATCCCTCGACCTTCACTGACAAGCTGCGCAAGCAAGGCGTTAAAGTCGTGGTGATCGTCGATCCAGGCATCAAGTACCAACCGCCTCCGCCCGGCACGAAGGATGCCGCCACTAACCCGGAACTAACCGCACAGGACAACAGTTATTACGTCTTCAATGAGGGACTGGCGAAGAACTACTTTCTCAAACGTGACGATGGTAAGCTCTGGATCGGAGCGGTGTGGCCGGGTAAGGCTGTCTACACTGACTATACCATCCGCGACGCGGCCCGCTGGTGGGGAGATCTGCACCGCGCCTATCTCGACCATGGCGTAGCCGGCATCTGGAATGACATGAACGAGCCGTCCGATTTTCTGGACCAGACCGGCAAGACGCAAATGGACGTGATCACTTACGACGAGGGCGCGCATTCCGCTTACGCCGCGAACCGCAACGTTTTCGCCCTCAACGAGGCGCGCGCCACTTACGAAGGTCTCACGCGTTTGCGGCCCCACGACCGGCCCTACGTGATTACGCGCGCGGCTTATGCGGGCATCCAACGCTATTCCACCATGTGGACCGGTGACAACACCGCTACCTGGGACGCCATGGCACTCAGTATCCCGATGTTTGAGACGCTGGGCCTTTCCGGCGAGCCGTTTGTAGGCGCCGATGCCGGCGGCTTTATCGGGCGCACGGACGCCGAACTGCTCACCCGCTGGTACGAAGTCGCGTTTTTGACGCCCTTCTGCCGAAACCACGCGCAGCGCGACGCTTACGATCACGAACCATGGCGATTCGGTACTTACTACGAAGACATCATCCGCAAATATCTGAAATTGAGATACCGGCTGCTGCCGTTTCTGTACACTACGCTCGAAGAGGCGCACCGCACCGGAGTGCCGATCCTCCGCCCGCTGTTACTCAACTATCAGAACGACGCCAATACGCTCGACATCGACGATGAATTTATGATTGGCGATAGCTTGTTAGTAGCTCCCATTCTGCAGCCGGGCACGACCAGCCGCCACGTTTATCTGCCCGAGGGAAACTGGTATGACTATTGGACCGGCCGCCAATTCCCCGGCGGACATATGATCGAGGCCGAAGCCCCGCTCGAAACCGTGCCTCTCTATGTGCGCGGCGGAGCGATAATACCGAAGGGACCCGAAATGAACTACGTGGGCGAAAAGGCTACCGATCCGGTCACTTTCGAGATCTATCCCGACTCCCAAGCCAAGGCCCAGGTCTCGCTATACGAAGACGACGGAGTCAGCCCGGAGTATCGCGATGGCGCCTGGCGCAGAACGGTTGTGACCTATCAATCGTCTCAAATCAATGTCTCGGCGCCCGCCGGGAGCTATCAACCGGGCGCGCGCCAGTTCGTGTTCGAGGTTCACCCGTCGCTGCCCGGCACCGCGCCGGTACAGTTCCCCGACGACGGCCGCGCCCACTACATGCAGCTCCGTTAGGCCCCATCTCCACTCATACTAAACTAAAAGAAACCGTGGCCATTATTACCGACACCGCCCTAGCCCCCAAGATCAAAGCCGCAAGCGAAACCCTGGACGCCTGGACCCGTGAAATGGTCGAATGGCACTTCAATCCGGAAACGGGTTGCCCGTTCTGGCTCGACTTCGCCGCCAAACTCGATTGGGATCCGCGCCAAGAGATTCGCGCTTACAACGATCTCGATCGCTTCGGTTTCTTCCAGGACGAGTGGCTCCGCGGCGGCCCCGTGCGTCGCTGGGTGCCCAAAGCGTATGCCAGCCGGCCCGTCTACGTCTTCGAAACCGGCGGCAGCACCGGCGTACCGAAATCTCGTATCTCGATCGACGACTTCCGCATCGACTATGAGGCCTTCAGCGCCACCCTGCCCGATGAGTCCTTTCCGCCCGGCTCCGACTGGCTGATGCTCGGGCCCAGCGGACCGCGCCGCCTGCGTCTTGCCGTCGAGCACCTGGCGCAATATCGCGGCGGCATCTGCTTTATGACGGATCTCGACCCGCGCTGGGTCAT
The DNA here is from genome assembly GCA_963818855.1 of Bryobacterales bacterium. GTDB lineage: Bacteria > Acidobacteriota > Terriglobia > Bryobacterales > Bryobacteraceae > Bog-159. The sequence continues at coordinate 302,554 of CAWFUH010000008.1, forward strand.
CAAACTGCTCAAGCGCGGCAAGATCGAGGAAGCCGAAGCCTACAAGCAGCACGTCGTCGAGCAGGGCCTCACTTTGCTGCGCGCGCACGACAATATCCGCTGCATGTTCACCACTCCCAAACTGCTCGAAGCCCTCTGCGAGAAGGTCTCACTGAAGAAAATGGGGATCCGCGGTGTGTTCTGCGGCGGCACAGAGATGACGCCCCAGTTCCATCGCTTCGCCGTCGAAGAGTTGCTGGACGGCGTCTACTTCGCGCCCACCTACGGCAACACGCTGATGGGCCTGGCGGTCCACAAGCCGCGCCTCGCCGAAGACAAGTATGCCATCATCTATTACCCGCCCGCCCCCCGCGCCATGATCGAAGTGGTCGATCCGGATAATCCCACACATGTGGTCGGCTACGGCGAAACCGGCCGCGTGCGCCTGACCACACTCACACGTGAATTCTTCATGCCGCGTTTTTTGGAGCGTGACGAGGCCGAGCGAGAGCCGTCATATAAGGAGTACCCTTGGGACGGCGTGCGCAACGTGCGTCCGTTTTCCCGTTTCCAGAAAACCGTGGTCGAGGGCGTTTACTGATGGATCCGGTGGTGCACATACCGATATTGCGGCGCGGCCAGCCGTACCGCAGCCTCGATACGGTCCGCACGCCGCATTACCGTACCGGCGAGCCGTTTGTCGAAATCAGCCAGGCGAACGTGGGCCTGATCCGCCGCGATCTGCTCGATCAGGAGATGGCCCGCGCCCTGCTTGCCGGGTTCGCCACGCAGGAACTGTTTCGCATGTGCGTGCGCGCGGCGGACCTGTTTGCCGATGCCGCGCTACCTCTCGGCGACACCACGCAATCGCCGGATGACTACGTCCGGCAGGTCTCCGCGACCACCGGCCTGCCGCACGTTATGGTGCGCCGGAACATGCACAAGATCCGCACCGTCCTGGCGGAGATGGAAGCGGTAGTCAACGGTCTCACGCGCGGGCTGGATCTCGGTGTGCTCGATGCGGGCTACGCCGAGGGTTTGAGCTATTTCCCGCGCGGCGAATCGCTCGGTGTGGTGCTGCCCAGCAATTCGCCGGGCGTGCATTCGCTGTGGGCGCCCGCCTTCGCGCTGAAGACCCCGCTGGTGCTGAAGCCTGGGGCAGCCGAGCCTTGGACCCCCTACCGCATGATCCAGGCGTTGATCCACGCGGGCGCGCCGCCCGAGGTTTTCGGCTATTACCCGGCCGATCATGCGGGCGCCGCCGAAATTCTGCGCCGCTGCGGGCGCGGTATGGTCTTCGGCGATGTCGGCTCCACGCGCCAGTGGCAGAACGATTCGCGCATCGAGGTGCACGGGCCCGGCTATAGCAAAATTGTGATCGGCGAGGATTGCGCCGGCGATTGGGAGCAATACCTGGACGTGATGGTTTCGTCGATTCTGGAAAACTCCGGCCGGTCGTGCATTAACGCATCGGGCGTCTGGGTGCCGTCGCATGCGGCCGAGATCGCTGAGGCACTGGCCGCGCGCCTGGCAGCCGTTGCCCCGCGCGATGCGGCCGATGAGCAGGCACAAATCGCGCCCTTTGCGAATGCCGCGCTGGCGGAGCGTATTTCGCAGACCATCGACGGCGAACTCGAAGGCGCGCGCGACGTCACGGCCGGTCCGCGCCTGGTTTCATTTCAGGGCTGCGCGTACCTGTTGCCGACCATCGTGCAGTGCGATTCGCCCGCGCATCCGCTCGCCAATCGCGAGTTTCTGTTCCCGTTCGCCAGCGTGGTCACGGTGAGCCAGGATGCCATCCCGCGCGCGCTCGGACCCAGCCTGGTGGTCACCGCCATCACGCATGACCGCAAGCTGATCGCGCGTCTGTTGGCCTCGCCGCATGTCGGGCGCTTGAACCTGGGCGCAATTCCCACACAGCGCATCAGTTGGGATCAGCCCCACGAAGGGAATCTGTTCGATCATCTATACGCGCGCCGAGCGTTCCAATCCCAGCACCCGGCAACCAGCACCCAGCACCCGCGCGCGGAGTGCGCCCCATGAAGATCCTGGCCTTCACCGCCGGCGCCGCGCAAATGTACTGCGGAAGCTGCATCCGCGACAACGCGCTCGCCGCAGAGTTGAAGAGCCAGGGACACGACGTTATCCTGTTGCCCATCTACACCCCCACCCTCACCGACGAAACCAACGTATCCGCGCACAAGGTGCTCTTCGGAGGCATCAGTGTTTACCTGGAGCAGCATTCGGGCCTGTTCCGCAACACGCCCGCGCTGCTCGACCGGCTGTGGGATTCCCAATGGGCGCTGAAACTCGCCGCCCGCCGCTCGATTCCGGTGAACCCGCGCCTGTTGGGCGAGATGACCGTCTCCATGCTGCGCGGCGAAGACGGACGCCAGCGCAAAGAGATTCACAAGCTGGCGGCCTGGCTGCGCAGCGAACCGGCGCCGGATCTGGTCACCTTGCCGAATTCGCTGCTGATCGGCCTTGCGCAGCCCATCCGCGAAGCCGTCGGCCGCCCGATCTGTTGCACCCTGCAAGGCGAGGACCTGTTCCTGAGCCAGCTTCCCGAGCCGTACCGCACGCAGTCGCTCGATCTGATCCGCGCCAACATTCCGCATGTGGACGCCTTCGCCCCGGTGAGCGAATATTACGCGGGTTTCATGTGCCGCTATCTCGAGATCCCCGAAAGCAAAATGCACGTGGTGCCGCTGGGGGTGAATCTGAAGGGATATGATGCCACATTGAAGCTGCACAGCAACTGCTTCACGGTGGGATATTTTGCCCGCGTCGCCCCGGAGAAGGGACTGCATCTGCTCGCGGATGCTTACATCAAACTGCGGCGCGAAACCGATTTCGGCGGCAGCGCCCTGGAAGTGGCCGGCTACTTGGCGCCGGAGCACCGCACCTATCTGCATGGCATCGAGCGGCGCGTGAAGGACGCGGGACTCGATCACGAATTTCGCTACCGCGGCACGCTCGACCGCCCGCACAAGATCGATTTTCTGCGCAATCTCGACGTGCTGTGCGTTCCCGCTACTTACGACGAGCCGAAGGGCATGTTCCTGTTGGAAGCTATGGCCAACGGGGTGCCCGTAATTGAACCGCGCCGGGGCGGACTCACCGAGATCGTCGAGAAGACCGGCGGTGGTATCCTGGTGGAGCCGGACGACACCGTCGCCATAGGCCGGGCGATCTTGTCGCTGTGGAAGGACCCCGTGCTCCTGGAGAGTCTCGGGAAGCACGCCGTGGAGGGTGTCCGCGAGCATTACAGCGCCGCTCGCATGGCCGCACGAGCGCTGGAAGTATACGGATCTGTCGCCGCCGCAAGCGCGCATGCTTGAAGTTTCGAACGTCGCCAAAGAATACCCCACCCCACGCGGGCCGCTCTCCATCCTCTCCGGCGTGTCCTTCACCCTCCAACGCGGCGAAGCAGCCGCCATCATGGGACCATCCGGCGCCGGCAAAAGCACGCTACTCTACATCCTCGGTGGCCTCGAACAGCCCACTTCAGGCGCCATAACACTCGACGGACGCGACCCATTCAAGCTGACCGAGAAGGAACTGGCTGCCTTCCGCAACCAGTCCATCGGCTTCATCTTCCAAGATCACTGCCTGCTGCCGCAATGTTCCGTGCTGGAAAATGTCCTGGTGCCGACGCTCGTTTCAAATGACGGCGCCACCGCCTCCGCACGCGCGCGCGACTTGCTCGCCCAGGTCGGGCTGAGCGATCGCCTCGATCATCGGCCTTCCGAACTTTCCGGTGGCGAGAAACAGCGCGTGGCCCTCGCGCGGGCCCTCATCCGCAACCCGCTGCTGCTCCTGTGTGACGAACCTACCGGCAATCTCGACCAGGCCTCCGCGGATGTGGTGGCTTCCCTGCTGCTCGAACTGCACCGCCGGCAGGAGACCATCCTCATCGTAGTCACGCACAGCGCCGAACTGGCCGCCCGCTTCCCTGTGCGATACGAATTGCGAAATGCGAATCTCCACACTGCTGGCGCGTAATCTCAAGTGGTATTGGCGCACCAACCTGGCCGTGCTGCTGGGCGTCGCCACCGCCGCAGCCGTGCTGGGAGGCGCGCTGCTGGTCGGCGATTCCGTGCGCGCCAGCCTGCGCGACCTGGTGCTGGCACGGCTCGGCGACACGCAATATGTCGTCTCGCGCAACGGATTTTTCCGCGACCAGTTGGCGCGCTCGTTTCCTTCCGCCTCGCCGGCCATCGTGATGAACGGCATGGTCGCGCACCAGCCCAGCGGGCGGCGCGCGATGAGCGTCGAAATCTACGGGATGGAAAATCTCTCCGGATCCGCCCGCCTCAGTTCCGCTCTGGCACGCGAGCTCGGCGCGAAACCAGGAGACGCACTGTTGATTCGCGTGGAGAAGCCGTCGGCGATTCCCCTCGAGTCGTTGCACGGGCGTAAGGAGGACGTCGGCAAAACCATCCGTTTGACACTCAGCGCCGACGCCGCGCCGGATTTTTCCCTCAGTCCGCAACAAGGCGACGTGCGGGCCGCATATGTCCCCGTGGCGCGGTTGCAGCGCGAGTTGGGTGAAGCGGGCAAAGTGAATACGCTGCTCCTGGCGGCGCCGCCTCCGCGCGATCTCAGCTTCGTCACGCTGGACGACCTTGGCATTAAGCTGCGAAATTCGGCGGTGGAAACCGATACGACCTACATTCCGGATGCGCTGGCCGACAGCGTTACTTCCACCGCAAGAGCCCTCGGCTTGACCACTGAGCCCGTGTTCACCTACCTGGCCAACAGCATCCGCGCCAACGGCCGCGAAATCCCGTATTCAGTCGTCACCGCACTTACCGCGCCGCCAGCACCAGCGGCCGACGATAGCATCACGCTCAACGCCTGGGCCGCGAGCGACCTCCAAGCCAAGCCCGGCGACTCCGTGACGCTTGAATATTACGCCTGGAAATCCGACGGCCGCCTGCACACCGAAACGGCGCAGTTCCGCCTCGCACAAATCGTCCCCATCGCAGGCGCGGCCGCCGATCGCGATTACGCGCCCGAATATCCGGGCATCACCGAATCGAACAGCCTGCGCGATTGGGATCCGCCCTTCCCGCTCGATCTGCACCGCGTGCGCCCCGCTGACGAGCAGTATTGGAAGCAGTACCGCACCACGCCGAAAGCTTTCATCGCCCTGGCGCGCGGCCAGCAGCTCTGGGGCACGCGCTTCGGCAAGCTGACGTCGATCCGCATCTCGCCTCCGTCGCCGGCCTTCGCCGAAGCTTTGCGCGCCAAGCTCGATCCCGCCCAGATGGGGCTCACCGTCATCCCCGTGCGCGCGCGCAACCTCCAAGCCTCGCAAGGCGCCACCGATTTCGGCGAGTACTTCGTCTACTTCAGCTTCTTCCTGATGGTGTCCGCCCTCCTGCTCACCGGCCTTTTCTTCAAGCTCGGCGTGGAGCAGCGCTTGCATGAAATCGGCGTGCTGCGTGCGCTAGGATTTTCCATCCCGCGGATCCGCTCCGTGTTCCTGCTCGAAGGCGCGGTGCTGGCCGCTGCTGGTGCGCTGCTGGGACTGGCGGGCGCGTTGGCTTACGGCGAGCTCATCGTGTTTGGTCTGCGCACCTGGTGGATCGGCGCCGTCGGCACGCGGCTGATCACGCTGCATCCATCCATCGCGTCACTGGCCGCCGGGGCCGCGGCTGGCATCGTCACGGGCCTGGGTGTCATCGCCTGGACGCTGCGCAAACTGGCGCCGGTCACGCCGCGTGGACTGCTGACCGGTGAAACGAAGCACGGCCCCGCCAGGCGCCCCATGCTCATCGGAATCGCGGCGGGCGTGCTGGCGTGTGTCCTGCTCGCAGCTGCACTGGTGCGCGCGATGGATCAGACCGCGGCCTTCTTCGGTGCCGGAACCCTCTTCCTGATCGCCGCGCTAGCCCTCCAATCCGCATTCCTAAATCGGCGCGGCTCGGCCAGCATCGGCGGCTTAACCACGCTCGCCCTGCGCAACGCCGCCTATCGCCCAGGCCGCAGCATCTTGTGCATCGCGCAGATCGCCTGCGCCACCTTCCTGGTCGTTTCCGTGGATGCCTTCCGCCAAACTGGTGACTCCACCGGCACAGGCGGGTATCCGCTCATGGCCGAGTCCGCGCTGCCACTCATCTACGATCCCAACACAGCCGCCGGCCGCGACGCGCTCAACCTCCCGCCGCTCCCCGGCGTTCAATTCGTCCCGTTCCGCCTGCGGCCGGGCGACGACACCAGTTGCCTGAATCTCTACCAGCCGCGCAACCCGCGCATTCTGGGCGCGCCCGCCGCCTTCCTGCGCAGCGCGCATTTCGAATTTCAGGATTCCGTTCCCCACACCGCGAAACCGTGGCTGCTGCTCGAAGCGCCGCTGCCCGGCGGCGTCATCCCCGCCGTCGCCGACGCCAACTCCATGACGTACGTCCTGCACCTCAAGCTCGGTGAAGATTTCATGCTGAACCAGACCCGCTTTCGCATCGTCGCCGCCCTCCAAGACAGCCTCTTCCAGAGTGAGTTGCTGATCTCAGAGGCCAATTTCCTGCGCCTTTTCCCGGACGTTGAAGGCTACCGCTTCTTCCTCCTCAACGCCTCGCCCGAAAGAGCGCCGCAAGTAACCGGAACCCTGGAAGAAGCTCTCTCCGATTACGGATTCGACATTCAATCCACCGCCGCCCGGCTCGCCGGCTTTCACAAAGTGGAGAACACCTACCTCTCCACATTCCGCAGCCTCGGCGCGCTGGGACTGGTGTTGGGCACCGTTGGTCTTGCGGCCATCCTGCTGCGTAACGTACTGGAGCGCCGCCGCGAACTGGCCCTGCTACGTGCCGTCGGATATCGCCCGTCGCATCTGGCGGCTATAGTCTTGGGGGAAAATCTGGTCCTGCTACTGCTCGGTCTGGCCACCGGCACGTTGTGCGCGCTGCTCGCCATCATGCCTGCGATATCGCTTCGTGGCGGCCGGCTCCCAATCGCCTCGCTCAGCCTGCTGTTAGCGGCCGTGCTGGTAACCGGCATCGCCGCATCGCTGGCAGCCACGCGCGCGGCACTCCGGTCCCCGTTGCTGGCGGCCCTCAGGTCGGAGTAATCCGGCCGCGATCTACATATAGTCCGGTACCTGAATCCCCAAAACATCCAGCGTCCATTCCAATTGCCGCCGGAAGAAATCGGTCACCCACAGCAGGAACACCTTCTTCTCCCGATCCGCCTCGTGAATGATGGGGTACAGATGGTAGAAATTATTGAACGTCTGTGCGATCTGAAATGCGTACTTGGCCACGTGCGCAGGCTCTCCCGCCGCGACGGCGCGCTCCACAGCTGCATCCGCTTTCGATGCCGCCAGCAGCACCTGCCAAAAATCCTCGCTGGCCAGTTGCCGGCCCAACGCGCCGCGCGTCAGCTCCGCGCCGAAATCGGGCAGGCGTTCGCCTTTCTCTTCCAGCTTGCGCAGAATATTGCGCGCGCGCACGGCCGCATACTGCACGTACGGGCCAGTCTCGCCTTCGAAACTGAGCGCTTCCTGAAAATCGAACGCGATCACCGAATTGCGCGTGTACTTCAGCAGGAAATAGCGCAGCGCGCCGATGGCGATCTGCGTGGCAATGCCGCTCTGTTCCTCGGGCGTCGCTTCGGCGTGGCGCGCGGCCACCTCTTCCAGCGCCTTCGCAATCAGCGTGTCGATCAAATCGTCCGCCTTCACGCCCAACCCTTTGCGGCCCGAAACCTCCACGTACGGCCGCTGGCGATCCTCTTCGGATAGTTGGATGCCTAACTCCGCGCAGCACCGCGGCGAGAGCGCCACCATCGCATACGAGAAATGCACGGAATTCGCGGCCTGCTCCGCATAGCCCAGCGCCTTCAGCCCCGCCACCACCACGTCTTGCAGATACGATTGCCGCGCGTCGATCACGTTATAGACGCGCGTGCCGTGGCCGAACGCCGGCGCCGCGGAACCAGGCTGCGGCTCGTCCGTCGAGACCCACAGTTCGCGTCCATCCGCGTACCGCATAAACGGGCGATAGTAGAAATCCTTGCCGAGCAAGCCGAATTTCCAAAGCTGATACGCGATGTCCTTGCCGACATACGTGACCGTCCCGTCCGAACGCACGATCACCTTGTTATCTTCCGCGCCGGATTCGCCCGCGAACGCTGCGGCCGGCATCACCCAGCACCCCGCGTTCTTACCCTCGGTCTCTAAATAAATCGCGCCGCGCTGTTTCAGCAGTTCGAATGCCGACGCCCAAAACCGCAGATGCAGGATCTCACTTTCGCGCGGCAGAACGTCGTATTCCACGCCGAGCCGCAGCATGGTCGCCAGATGCCGCTCCACAATCGCATCCGCCACGATGTGCGCCATCTCCGCCTGCGGACCACTCGCGGCCTCGATCGCATGCAGCGTCTCGCTGCGCCACGCGCGCGATGCAGGATCTTCCGCGTAGTACGCCGAAGTGCGCGCATATAAATCCCAGCAGAGATAATCGAAGCGCACCGCGGGATCTTCAATAAGCTGCCGCACCTCGGCCGGCGTTTTATGCTCCAGGTAATGAAATCCCACCACCACATCGGCCACCTGCACGCCGGTGTTATCGATGTAGTTCTGCACCTCCACGCGTTCCCCGCGCGCGCGCAGCATGCGCACGAAGGTGTCGCCCAGCGCGGCGTTGCGCAAATGTCCGATATGCGCCGCCTTGTTGGGGTTGATATTCGTATGCTCGACGATAATCTTGCCATCCGTGGCGGCGGCCTGCTCCGCCGCGGGCGCGAGCAGACCATGCCCATAAGCGGTGCGGTCAAAGCGGACGTTGATGTACCCGCCGCCGGCCACCTCGAGCGCCGCCACACCCGGAATCGCGCCCAGATCGGCGACCAGTTCCGCGGCAATCTTGCGCGGCGGCTGTTTCAATTGCTTGGCCAATTGAAACGCCGCGGGCACGGCCAGTTCGCCGAAATCGCTCTGCTTCGGCTGCTCGATGGCCACCGTCAGATCTACGCCGTAACGCGCCTGGATGTGATCGTGGAACGCGCGTTGAACCTGTTTTTCGAGTAAGTGAAACATCTGCGGGAAAGACCATTATAGGCTGCCGGCGAATGACGATATAATTCGGTTTCAATTTCAAAGGAGTTTTCTGTGCGAAAGAAGATTACTGTCGTGGGCGCCGGCAACGTCGGCGCTAACTGCGCCCTCCGTATTGCCGACAAAGAACTGGCGGACGTGGTGCTGGTGGATGTGATTGAGGGCGTCCCCCAAGGAAAGGCGCTCGACCTGCTGCAATCCGGCCCTGTTCAGGGCTATGACGTGATGGTGACGGGCGCGAATGATTACGAGCCCACCGCCAATTCCGATATCGTGATCCTTACCGCCGGCTTCCCGCGCAAGCCGGGCATGAGCCGCGACGACCTGCTGCTGGCGAACTACGATGTAGTCCGCGCGGCCACCGAGCAGATCGTGAAGTATTCGCCGAATTCCATCCTGATCGTGGTCACGAATCCGTTGGACGCCATGTGTCAGACCGCGTATATGATTTCGAAATTCAGCAAGAATCGCGTGATCGGCATGGCCGGCGTGCTGGATAGCGCCCGCTTCCGCACTTTCATCGCGCAGGAGCTGAAGGTCGCGGTGGATAACGTGACGGCGGTGGTCATGGGCGGCCACGGCGACACTATGGTGCCGGTCGTGCGCCTGTCGAATGTAGCTGGCATTCCGCTCACCGAGTTGATGGACCAGGCCACCATCGACCGCATCGTGGACCGCACGCGCAATGGTGGCGCCGAAATCGTCAAGTATCTGAAGACCGGCAGCGCCTATTACGCCCCTTCGGCGGCCGCTGTCGAGATGGCCGAATCGATCCTGAAGGACAAGAAGAAAGTGCTGCCCTGCGCCGCCTATCTGGAAGGCGAATACGGGATCAACGGCCTGTTCGTGGGAGTGCCCGTGAAGCTGGGAGCGCGCGGTATCGAGCACATCTATCAGGTGAAGCTGCAGCCGGACGAGCAAGCCATGCTACAGAAAAGCGCCGCGGCGGTGAAAGAACTGGTGGAAGTTATCCGCGCCAAACACGGCTAGAAATCCATGATCGCAACAGAAACCACGCTGCGTAAAGTAAAATTCTACACCAACGGAACCTGGCAAGACGCGCCGGGACGCACGCTGCATCCCATCGTAAACCCGGCCACCGGCGAACCGATCGCGCAGGTCCCCTACGCCAACGCGGACGACGTGGACCGCGCCGCCCAAGCCGCGCACGCAGCCTTCCTCAAATGGCGCGAGATCCCGGTAGTCGAGCGCGTGCAAGTCTTCTATCGCTACAAAGACCTGCTGGAGAAGCACGCCGCCGAAGTCGCCCGCATCCTTTCCACCGAGAACGGCAAAACGCTCGACGACGCCGCCGGCAGCGTGCGCCGCGCTATCCAAATGGTGGAAGTCGTTTGCGGAATGCCCAGCCTGATGATGGGCCATTCGCTTGAAAATGTCTCGAAGGGCATCGACTGCCAGAGCATCCGCCAGCCGCTGGGCGTCTGCGCCGGCATCACGCCGTTCAACTTTCCCGCCATGGTCCCATGTGGATGTTTCCTTTCGCCATCGCTTGCGGCAACACGTTCATCCTGAAGCCCTCGGAGAAAGTCCCGCTGACCCCCACCCGCACCGCCGAACTGCTGCACGATGCCGGCCTTCCGGCGGGTGTCTTCAACCTGCTGCACGGCGCACGCGAAGCGGTGGACGCATTGCTGGCCCATCCGCTGGTACGCGCGATTTCGTTTGTTGGATCGAGCCCCGTGGCGAAGCACGTGTACCAAACCGCCGCCGCGCACGGCAAGCGCGTGCAGGCGTTGGGTGGCGCGAAGAACCACCTGGTAGCCATGCCCGACGCCCATATCGAGAAGAGTGTGGAAGCCATCATGGGGTCGGCCTTCGGTGCGGCCGGGGAGCGCTGTCTGGCGGGCAGCGTGCTCGTGCTGGTGGGCGAATCGCGCCTGCTGGATACGCTGCTCGCAAAAGTGCGCGATCTGCGCATGGGGGACGGCGTCGCGCCCGGCACGGAGATGGGGCCGCTGGTCACGGCGGATCACCGGACGCGTGTGCTGGGCTATATCGAGAAAGGTGTGGCGGAAGGCGCGCGGCTGCTGGTGGATGGCCGCGCGCGCATGGACGGCAATGCCGGCGGCTGTTTCCTGGGTCCGACGGTATTTGACGGCGTGACGCCGGAAATGACGATCGCGCGCGAGGAGATCTTCGGGCCGGTGTTGAGCGTGATCCGCGTGAAGGACCTGGATGAAGCCATCGCGTTAGTGAACGGCTCCGCGTTTGGCAACACCACGTCAATCTTCACCTCGGATGGCAAGAGCGCGCGCGAATACGCGTCCCGCGTGGAAGTGGGGATGGTGGGGGTGAACGTAGGCGTCGCTGCGCCCATGGCGTTTTTCCCGTTCTCCGGATGGAAGAATTCGTTCTTTGGCGATCTGCACGCGCACGGCCGCGATGCGGTGGCGTTTTACACGGAGCAGAAGGTCATCATGAGCCGCTGGTTTTAATACATCAGCAGTGGGGCAGGACTCCAGTCCTGCGGCCGCCGTCCACGCCGGCCTCTTCGCGCTCTTATACGCTGATTCGTTACGCGCTGCTGAAGCCACTAATGTTTCCGCCGCTGTGACCAAGCAATCGCCGCGCCTATGGCGATCACACCCAGCCCCACCGCCGCCGCAATCGCAGGCACCGGATCGGTAACCGCCGGCGGCACGAACGTAACGCCATACTCATCGGTGCGCGCCGGTACTCTGGCATAACGCCCCCGCGGTTCCGGGAAATGCCGCGCCAGGTGCACCAGTCCGTCGGCTACCTGCGGACCGCTCATCGGTTCGCCGTGCCCCGCGGCGATCACCAACGGCTCCAGTGCGGCCAGTGTTTCCACCGACCGCCGCGCCTCCACCCAATCGTAGGTGAACGGCGCCGGCGGACGCGAGATGCGCGGCTCCTGTATGGCAATCCCCATCGCCGAGTCGAGATCCATCGTCGTGCATGCATCTCCGGCCAGCAGCACCGATTCGCATGGCTGGAAGAAGGCCACGTGCCCGGGCGCATGTCCCGGCGTAAAATACCAGCGCCAACCCACCAGGTCGGGTACTTCACCTTCTTTCGGCAGATCCCGTAGACGCTCTCCCAAATTCACTGTCGCGCCTGGAAAGCACCGGCTCATAAACGAGAACGCGCCGCCGGCCATCGGATCCTTCGGCGGATAAGCCGATTTGCCGGTGAGAAACGGGCGCTCCAGCGGATGCGCATAGATATCGACACCCCAGTGCTCGGCCAGCTCCAGAGCGGAGCCGGCGTGATCCCGGTGCCCGTGCGTGAGCAGAATAGCGCTGGGGTGCGCATCCGGTCCGAAGCGCTGCGCCGCAGCCTCGAGGATGCGCGCCGCATTGCCAGGTGTGCCGGTATCCACCAGCACCCACGTCCCGCCCGGCGTGCCCACCAGGTAAATGTTCGCAATCAACGTGCGCAACCGCGCTACGCCCGGAGTCAGCTCTTCTACTGGCATATCCCTCCCGATCAGCCCAGGACATGGGCTCTCTCCAGGATACCCGCGCCCGGTCCGCGGGCACGGGCGTGCTACATGTAACGACTTCCGGACCCGCTTCGTCTAAATGCAACGGAAGGTTGGAGAAGGCATATGACCATTCGTTGCTCACTTTCGGTGTTTCTGCTATTAACTTGCGGCGCTGTCACCGCCGGGTTGGCGCAGCCCACCACCACAGCCGCGGCTCCCGCACGGCAGTTCACCTTCCCGCCGGTGGGATTAGCTTCCACCGAAACGGCTCAGATCAACGTAGTCAACCTGGCTGCGAACTCCTCGAGCGGCACTGCGGCATCCTGCACCGGCAATCTTTCATTTCTGGATTCAAGCGGCGCGGCCATCGCCTCGGCCACACCGTTCACCATCGCTTCCGGGCAGATCTTCTCGGCCAGCCTGCCCTACTCCGCCGCGGGCGGCTCCAGCTCTCGTGTGGAAATCCGTGCAAAGGTGCAGGTAACCCTGCCCAGCGCTTCGAATGCCCCCTGCGGCCTGTTGTCGTCGTTTGAAACATTCGATACTTCGAGCGGTGTCACGCACCTTCTCGTAAGTGGCGGCGAAATCGGTCCGATCGGCCCAACCGCGGGTGGAGTTTTCCACCGTTGAGCCGGCGAGTTAGTAACTGAGCCGCGGAAACCAATTCGCCCCGCGGCCTTCCGGCGTAAGATCGAGTAAGTTCCACAGCGGCCACATCATATCGATGTGCCGCTGGTTCTGCCCCGGTTCCGACGGCCCAAAAACAAGTTCCGTACTGTAGAAGTGCCCTGAGTCGGGCAATGTTCTGGACCCATTCGCCGGTGCAGGAACCACGCTAAGAGTAGCTCTCAAGACAAAGCGATCTGCAACGGGGATCGACCTCAACCCGGAATTCTGCAGCTACATGCTTGACCAACTGAGGACCTTGTTCTGATGTATATTCGCCAGGACATTGTGATGCGTGCGATTGAGCGCCTTGGCGCGCTGCATCCCTTCTTCGGCATCACATTTCTCGTGTGCAAGCAGGGGAAGCTTCCGGTCGGAAAAATGGTGGCGTTCCCCATAAACAACGCCGAGGAACAATTCCTGCGGGAGCACTACCACCCCGACCTGAGATCAAAATACTATTTTCAGCCGTTCAGGACATCGGCGGGCAGATGGCTCGCGCCGAAATATCCCTACTCGGGATCGCAGAAGACACGAACGGCCGGACACTTTGCTGCCGCATTTCTTCACGATAGAGGAACTGACCGATGGGGATGGTCGCAGACTTATATTATATTGACGTGCTTCGCGCGAAGCTGGACCAGGCCAAGAGCGGACGCGTGCCAGCCTTTTGGCTGGCCGCCTGGCTTTTTCGCAGCAGGGATTGGCCGGGGAAGACCTCCGCCTCCGCCATCGTGGACGCGCTGCTGCGCGAGTTTTCGATCAACAACCGGGAAGCGGACAAGCTGTTTGAGATATCGCTGCCTGAGCTGCCTGACCCGCTCCTTACATCGACGAGGTTCGATGACGAAGCGCTTCTGCAATCTGTGGAGCCCGCGCCCGATGCAGCGCCGAAAGAGGGCGGTACGCTGCGATTCTTGCAATTGCGCAACATCGGCCCATCCAAGCAACTCGATTTCAGCCCAGCAGAGCGACTGTCGATCATCACCGGGGACAACGGCTTGGGCAAGACCTTCATCCTTGAATGCGCTTGGTGGAGCCTTACCGGACAATGGGCAGAGCAGCGTGAGGCAATACCGAACCTTCAGGAGCGGAAAGCAACGCCGAGCATTGCCTTTGCTATATCGGGAAGGGGAGGGGGCGACACGCCGCAGAAAACGACAATAGCCTACGACTGGAGCACGTATCGATGGCCGGTGCCCAAGGGAAGACCCACAATTCCGGGGTTGATTGTGTATGCACGGGTAGACGGCTCTTTCGCGGTATGGGACCCGATCCGTCACGGCATCGAAGCCCCCGCCGAGGGCCTCGGAGAGAGCCTTCTGCTCTTTACGCGCGATCAGGTTCTCAACGTCCTGGGCGGGAAAATAGAGGGATTGATCCGTGATTGGGTGCGATGGCAGAATGCCAAGAATCAATTTCAGTTTGAGATGTTCTGCTCCGTCCTTGAGCGGCTTTCCCCTCCCGATATGATGCCGTTGAAGCCCGGCGAGCCGGTCCGCGTACCGGGCGATGCCCGCGACATCCCCACCCTTGTTCACGACTACGCGCGTGTGCCGTTCATAAATGAATCCGCCGGCGTAAAGCGGATTGTCACCATCGCTTACCTGCTGGTTTGGGCGTGGAACGAGCATCGCGTTTATTCTAGCCTGGCAAAACGAGCTCCGCAGAACAACATTGTGATCATGATTGACGAGATTGAGGCTCACCTTCACCCAAAATGGCAGCGCGTCGTCCTGCCGGCGTTGCTTGACGTAACGAACGTGCTTGGTAAGGAAGTGTCGCCGCAGATGATCGTGGCGACACACTCACCGTTGATCCTAGCTTCGATGGAAAACATCTTCAAAGACGACTCCGACAGGCTGTACCACCTCTACCTTGAGAACCGCAGAAATGTGCGCTTTGAGGAAACTAAATTCATTAAATATGGCACGGTTGATGCTTGGCTTACCTCAGATGTGTTCGAGCTGAAGCAGGCGAGATCAGGCGAGGGAGAGAGCGCCTTGGAAAGGGCCAAGCAACTCCTGGCGCAGTCGGTTTCTGACCGCGCGCAGATACTTGCTGTTCACCGCGACTTGGCCGAAGTGCTTCCACCGGAAGATAAGTTCTGGCCCCGCTGGTTGCATTTCGTGGAAATGAAGGGGGTCAAGGTTTGATCCAGGTTACTCCGCGGCCCGAGCCGGCAGGATTCGACGCAAAGGTTCGGGTTCCTGGCCGCGCATTCTTGGCGAGGGTGCCGAATCCCAATAGGAAGCAGTTCAGTAATAAGCAGTTCTGGAAAGAAGCGCTTCAGGACCTTAAGACCGCCTACAGCAGCATTTGCGCCTATTCCTGCATCTGGATTCCCAACAATTACAGCGTGGACCACTTCCAGCCAAAGGCCTATCGCCCGGATTTGGCCTATGAATGGACCAACTACCGTCTAGCGCACGACCGCATTAAACTCGAACAAGGGCGATAGCACGGATGTCCTTGACCCGTTTCATATTCAGACTGGCTGGTTTATTTTGGATATTGCCACACTCTGGGTTAAGCCGGAGCCGACGTTGCAGCCGAAGGTAAAAGGGCCAGTACAAAGAACTATCGACAGATTGCGCTTGAATGATGACCAGTGGGTTCAAATGCGCTTTGACCTCCTGGATTTTTATATGAACAGGGAACTCACTTTAGCCTATCTACAGGCCAAGTACCCGTTCATTGCAGCAGAAATCCAGCGTCAGGGCGTGCAACCAAAGTAACAACAGCCCCGCCGTATTTCTAGTGGGCGTGCAGAGGGACGTAGCCCCTCCGCTTCGAGTGCGCCCCTGCTGCGCGGAATCTTTGACCGCGGTGGGCGATTTACCCAGCCTTGCACGATGCGGGGGTGTACTACTCCGATCTCCTTTGTAAAATTTGCGAGCTAGCGCCGGCGCCGTATGAGCCTGAAGAGTAACCCGAGCTTAACACGTGCCCTGTAGAGCCCTGGGGGAAAAGGGGACATTTCTAACAGGGCTTGACAGACAAATTCTGACAAATTCTGAGGACAAATTCTGGGGGCTTGCGACTTCATCCTGAGCCGTGCTAAGCTACCTCAAATTTTGCAGATGCAGTTCGGGGGGATACATGATTAACGCCGTTCGAGCTATACGTGCATCCATACTGGGGGCCATTCTGCTCCCGGCGGGCCTGCTGGCGCAAGATGCCACGGGCAAGATTACCGGGGTGGTTACGGACCCCTCCGGGGCGGTCGTGGCGAATGCCAATGTGACCGTCACCAACCTGGGGACCAACTTCACCAAGGAAACCAGAACGGATTCGTCGGGCATCTACCAGGCCCTCCTGCTGCCGATCGGTAAGTACAAAATCAGAGCCACCGCCGGCGGATTCGAAAACGTGGAGATGGTGCCGCAGAATGCCCTGGAAATCAATCAGAACATGCGTGTGGATATCCAGCTTCAGGTCGGGAAGTTGACCGACACGGTGGTAGTGGAAAGCACCGCCAGCCTGGTCGACACCGAAAGCGCCACCATTTCCGCCACGGTAACCGGCATGGCCATTCAGGAGCTGCCGCTGAACGGGCGGAACACCCTGGACCTGTTGAAGACGCAGCCCGGCATCACCCCCACGAACCCCGACTCAGGCGCCCAGGGGTCGTACAGCATTGGCGGGCAGCGCACGGATTCGGTCACTTATCTGCTCGACGGCGGCAACAACAACAGCTTGCTCGGCAATGCCGTAGTCGCCAACCCGAATCCGGACGCGGTGGCGGAGTTCAAAGTGATCGAGAACAACTACACGGCGGAATACGGGCGCAACGCGGGCGGCATCGTCAGCATCGTGACGAAAAGCGGCACCAACTCGCTGCACGGCACCCTGTACGACTACGTGCGCAACACGGATTTCGACGCCAACAGCTTCTTCAACAACGAGCAAGGCCTGCCGGTCGGCGTCCTGAAGCGCAACCAGTTCGGCGGCACCATCGGCGGTCCGATCGTGATTCCTAAAATCGTGAACGGCCGCAACAAGGTCTTCTTCTTCTTTTCGTACGAGGGCCAGCGGCAGACATCTTTAGAGGCCCTGAGCGAGACCACCGTCTACACGCCGCTCGAAGCGCAGGGTAACTTCTCCGGCAGTCCGGGGCAGGCGCAAGTAGCCGCATTTCTGGCCGCCAACCCATATTACCAACCCGATCCGAATCTGGCCGGGCAAGGCATCATCGACCCGAACAGCATCTCTTCGGTAGCCAAGGCTTATTTCGCCAACAACCTGATCCCTATTACGTCCTCCGGATTCCTGTTTCCGCAGGCGCCGGCCATCGCCAACTACAACGAATATCTCGGCAAACTGGACTACAACATCACCTCCCGCGACCTGTTCACCTTTACCTTCACGCACCAGCTCTATCCGCAATACTCTCCGTTCACGGCAAACAACGTGCCCGGCTTCCCGGTCACCAGCGGAAACGACACATTCTCCGGCACGCTGGCTTACACGCATACCTTCACGCCCGCCCTGTTGAACGAACTGCGGGTAACCGCGCAACGGCTGGACCACACACAGGCTGTCCCCGCGAACAAGCAGCCCGATGCCAGCCAGCTTGGCATCAATATTACGCCCGACCAGAATACCGGGCCGCCTATTCTATTCTTCGACGGAACCGGGATGACGGTGGGCTACAGTTATCAGGGTCCTACCAGGGAAGTCGACGACACTTATGCCTTGTATGACAACCTGTCGTGGACCAGGGGCCGGCATAACTTGAAATTCGGTTTCTACTTTTCGCCCTATCAGAACAACACCGTGTACGATTTCTTTATAAACGGCGCGTTCGATTTCTACGGACCGAGTACGGGCGTCGGTTCCGGGTTCGATCTGGCGGATTTCCTGCTCGGTTTGCCGGACGATTTCCTCGAGTACGGCAAGGCGCCCTCCAACATTCGCTCGGACCAATACGCCGGTTACGCGCAGGATACCTGGAAGGCATCCCGGCACCTGACGCTAACGCTGGGCATGCGCTATGAGTACTCACAACCGAAGTACGACACGCAAGGGCGCTCGTTCTCCTACGTTCCAGGCTTGCAGTCGACGCGTTTCCCGAATGCGCCAGAGGGACTGGTGTTTCCCGGCGATGCCGGTGCACCGCGGGGCTCTAATTTCCCCGATCGCCGGGACTGGGGGCCGCGCGCCGGTGTGGCCTGGGACGTTTTCGGAAATGGCAAGACCAGCCTGCGCGGCGGCTTTGGCGTCTTCTACGACATCCTGAAGGGCGAAGACAATCTGCAATTCAACGGGCAGCCGCCCTTCTTCGGCTACGCCTATCTTTTCCCTCCGGGAACGAATGGCACCAGCCCGGGGACGGGCCTGGCGGACCCCTATGGGGACTCGGGCGCTCCCAACCCGTTTCCCTCCAAACCGCCCGCGAGCGATCTCAATTTTGCTAACGCCGGGTATATACCGTTCGGCGGCGCCGGCGTATACTTCGTCGATCCGCACCTGCGCACTCCCTACGTCCTTCAGTACAATACTTCGCTCCAGCAACAGCTCGCCGGAAGCATGTTCCTGGAAGTTTCCTACCTGGGCTACCAGGCACATGGCCTGACCGGACTGGTGGACGTCAACCCGTTTCCGCTGGGCACCAACACTCGCCTGAACACCGATTTCAGCTTCCTGGAAGAATTTCAGAACGTGACGCATGCCAACTATAACGGCATGACGGTTAACCTGCGGAGAACCTTCAGCAACATGCACGGCTGGGGATCCAGCTTCTTCACGTTGGGCTACACCTGGGCGCACGAGTTGGACAACGTTTCCGGATTCCGCGAGCGCAACAGCGGCGTTCCCTATTACAACCACGACGAGTTCTACGGCTCCGGCGATACCGACGTGCGCAACGCGCTGGTCTTGTCGGGCGGCTGGGATCTGCCTTTCGATGACCTATGGAGAAGCGGCCCTAAGGTGCTCACTTCCGGATGGAGTCTCTATCCCATCGTCACCTGGCACACTGGGTTTCCTTTGGATGTCTTTGCCGGCCTCGAAACCACGCCCAGCGACCCCGGACCCTCGGGCGCGGGCGATGCCGGCTCGGTGCATGCCGACCTGGTCGGCGGCTCGGCGGGCATCATGAATCCCCAGACGTACCAGAGCATCAACGGCAATTCCGGAAACTACTATTTCAATCCGAACAATTTCTCGAACACGCGCCTGCTGAACCTGGATTCGATTGCGCAGCAGGACGCCTCCCAGCTTCCTGGATATACCTACGGCACGCTGGGGCGCAACTCTTTCCGGGGTCCCGGCGCGACCAACGTGGACATCGCCATTACCAAGAAATTCAAGATCCGCGAGAGCGCCACGCTCGAACTGCGCGGTGACGCGTTCAATGTTTTCAACCACACGCAGTTTTCGAACCCGGATACGAGTATTTCGGATCTGACCTTCGGCCAGATCACCAGCACGGCTTCGCCGCGCATCTTACAAGTCGCGCTACACTTGATGTTCTAGCAGCATGCGGAAGAAGCCAGGCCGTGGGGCAGACCTCCAGGTCTGCGGCGGGTCTCCAGACCCGCCGGGACCGGCGTGGACGCCGGTCCGCAGGCTGAAAGCCTGCCCCACGCGCGTTAGGACACTTAACGGGTCCCCCATCAAGGAGCAGGCGGGCTCGGCCTTTCTTTCAAAGCCCATCGCGTTCCACACCGCCAAACCGAAGGACCTGCTGCGCTGGATGGGAAGTGAACCTGATCGGCTAACCGATTGACATTCCCGGCATTCTTGGCCACTCGTCCGCCTATATCGGTTATGAATTTTCAACCAGTGAAGCCGCAATAGAGAGAGCGTCAGCACATGACCTTATCCGCCGCCAAAGATCCGCAACGCGCCATCGGCCGCTCGCCGGACCGTCTTTCGCTCGACGAGCGCTTCGCCCTCACAGGCAAGTACATCGCGCTCGAAATCTACACTCCTGAGGATCTGCCGTTGCGGCGCATCGAAGCCATTGGCGACAACGTCGCGGAGTGCGCGCGGCAATTGACGGCGCGGGGCCTCGATCCGCTCCGCTTCGAGTTCAGCCGCCTGCCGCCGCCTTATTAATGTCGCGGTCGATGCCGCGCGCCTGCCAGGTAAACGCCGCCGGCAACCAGGAATCCGACGAACCAGGCATAATCGTACAGCGGGCGCAGCGGCTGGACTATCAGGCCTGACAACGCGATCGCAATACCGCATACCAGGGCCACCAGCGCGCGATAGTTGAATCCGCCCGAATACTCATAGCTGCGGCCGCGCAGATATAGATCCTCGACCGCCAGTTCCCGCCGCCGCACTACGAAGTAGTCCACGATCATGATGCCGGCCACCGGCCCCAGCAGCGCCGAATAGCCCACCAGCCAGCCGAAGATATACGCGCTGTAGTCCCCAAGCAGTTTCCACGGCATCATGGCGAGTCCGAGGCAGCCAGTGATCAGGCCGCCGGTGCGAAAGGAAATACGCCGCGGATTTAGGTTCGAAAAATCGTTCGACGGCGACACCACGTTGGCTGCCACGTTGGTGTTGAGCGTCGCCAGCAACAATGCGATCAACGCCACAAACGCCACGGCGGGTTGATGGAACCGGCCCAGCAGCACCACCGGATCCCAGATCGCTTCGCCGAAGATGACCACCGAAGCGGAAGTCACCGCCACGCCGATGAACGAATACAGAGTCATGGCGGTGGGCAGCCCCAGCGCCTGCCCTAACATCTGCGCCCGCTGCGAACGGGCATAGCGCGAGAAATCCGGAATATTCAATGCCACCGTCGCCCAGAATCCCACCATACCGGTGAGCGCCGGAACGAAGAACCGCCAGAATGCGGCGGGGTTGCGAAAGTGGCTGGGCGCACTCAGCACCGGGCCGAAGCCGCCCGCTTTGCGCGTGACCCACCACAACAGCAGCACGCCCACGGCCAGCATGAAGGGCGCGCCGATCCCTTCCAGGAACTTGATAGTCTCGATGCCACGCCAGATCACCACGATGTTGAGCGCCCAGAAGCACACGAAGCAGACCGCCGAACCAGCCGCGAAAGCACCCCAGGCCGGCCACAGGATGCGCAGCATAGCGTTGATGGCCTGGCCGCCGATCCAGGTCTGGATGCCGAACCATCCGCAGGCCACCAGCGCGCGCAGGATCGCCGGCACGTTGGCGCCCAGCACGCCGAACGGCGCGCGCACCAGCACCGGAAATGGAATGCCGTACTTCGCGCCGGCGTGCGCGTTGAGCAGCATCGGCACGAGCACGATCAGGTTGCCCAGCAGGATGGTGCCGATCGCCTCCCACCAGTTCATGCCGCCGGCGATCAAGCCGGAAGCCAGCATGTAGGTGGGAATGCAGACACTCATCCCCACCCACAGCGAAGCGTAGTTATAGATGCCCCAATCGCGGCGGGATTGCGGGACAGGTGCGAGATCTTCGTTGTAGAGCGAGCTTTCGCGGATGTCGGCCGTGCCCATGCTCACTTAAAGGCTCCGCCGTGCGCGGCGCGTTTGAGAAACTGTCCGCGGCCGGCGCGCCCCAGGTGTCGCCCGCCATCCACGATCACCTCGCCGCGCGATAGCACCATGCGCGCATTGCCCTTCACGCGGAAGCCTTCGAACATCGAATAATCCACGCGCATGTGATGGGTGGCCGCGCTGATGGTGTACTCTTGTGCGGGATCCCAGACCACGATATCGGCATCGCTCGCGGGCGCCAGTTCACCTTTGCGCGGATACAGGCCGAACAGCCGCGCCGGAGTTGTCGAGACCAGTTCCACGAAACGGTTCAAGCTCAGGCGGCCCTCATTCACACCGTAATGATAGAGAAGCTGCAGGCGATTCTCGATGCCGGGTCCGCCGTTAGGGATCTTGGTGAAATCGTTCTTTCCCAGCGCCTTCTGATCTGCAAAGCAGAACGGGCAATGGTCGGTGGAGACCACTTGCAGATGATCGTGGGCGAGCCCATCCCACAGCTTCGGCTGATGCCGCTTTTCGCGGAGGGGCGGCGTGAACACGTACTTGGCGCCCTCGAATCCGGGCCGGGCCAGTTCGTCCGTCGAGAGCAACAGGTATTGTGGGCAGGTTTCCGCGAAAGCCGGCAGGCCGCGATCGCGTGCTTCGCGCACCTGGTTCAGCGCGTCTTCACTCGAAAGATGCACGATGTAAACGGGCGCGCCGGCCATCTCTGCCAGGGCAATGGCGCGGTGCACGGCTTCCGCCTCGGCCGTAGCAGGCCGCGTGAGCGCGTGATAGATGGGCGCGGTCTTGCCTTCCGCCAGCGCGCGCCGCACGATCACGTCGATCACGCCGCCGTTTTCGGCATGCATGCAGATGAGCGCGCCGTTACGCGCCGATTGCGAGAGCGCCTTGAAGATGGTCGCGTCGTCCACCATCAGCACGCCCGGATAGGCCATGAACAGTTTGAAGCTGGCGACGCCTTCTTCCACCATGGCGTCCATATCTTCCAGGCCGGCTTCGTAGAGATCGGTCACGATCATGTGCAGGCCGTAATCGATGGAGGCCCGGTTTTCCGCCTTTTTCCACCAGATATCGAGCGCCTCGCGCATCTTCATGCCGCGCGCCTGTATGGCGAAATCGATCAGGGTGGTGGTGCCGCCAAAGGCCGCCGCGCGCGTGCCGGTTTCGAAATCGTCGCTCGAAGTGGTGCCGCCGAACGGCATATCAAGATGCGTATGCACATCGATGCCGCCGGGCAGCAGCAGCATGCCGGATGCGTCGATCACGCGATCCACTGTGTCGATCGGGATGTTGCCGGCGATCTCGCGAATGCGCTCGCCGTCGATCAGGATGTCAGCCGGAAACGACCGCTCCGAAGTGACCACCGTGCCGTTGCGAATGAGTGTCGTCAACCAAGCCCCTCCTTTGCCGTGCGCTTGAGCATCAGTATAGTTTAAACTGCCTTGCGGGGACAGACGCGGCCTGTGAGGCCGCCGCAGGCCACGGGCCTGCCCCACATGTATCATGGCTTTATGAAGCTTCTCCTGTGCGCATTGCTGGCGGCGGCCGCCGCGGGCGCGCAAACGTTCTCCGCGTCACCGCTGCTCGATCAGACTATCGAACAGGCCATCCAGGACGGACGCATCCCCGGCGCCGTGCTGCTGATCGGGCACCAGGGCCAGATTGTTCATCGCAAGGCCTACGGCAAGCGCGCGCTGGTGCCGGCCGTCGAGCCGATGACCGTCGACACTATCTTCGACCTCGCTTCGCTGACCAAAGTGGTGGCCACCACGTCATCGCTGATGCAGCTTTTCGAGCAAGGCAAGTTCCGCCTGAACGATCGCGTCACCCAATACTTTCCCGAATTCCAGGATGGCAAAAGCGACATCACCCTGCGCAACCTCTTCACCCACTTTTCCGGCCTGCCTCCCGATCTGCCGCTGACCCCAACGTGGAGCGGCTACCAGACCGGAATCCACATGGCCATGCACGTCAAGCCCGACGGGCCGCCGGGTGCGCGCCTCGTCTATAGCGACATCAATTTCATTCTGCTGGGCGAGTTGGTCCACCGGCTGAGCGGGCAGATGCTCTCCGACTATTCCCGCGAGCATATCTTCCTGCCGCTGGGTATGCAGGAAACCATGTTTCAGCCGCCGCCATCGCTCGCGCCGCGCATCGCGCCCACCGAACGCGACGGCCCCAACGGTGCGCCCTGGCGCGGCGTAGTGCATGATGAAACCGCGCGCTTCATGGGCGGCGTGGCGGGCGATGCCGGTCTGTTCTCCACCGCCGATGATCTGGCGCGCTTCTGCGAGATGATGCTCCGCAAAGGCGAACGCAACGGCACGCGCCTGTTCAGTCCGCTTACGGTGGAAAAGTTTACCACCCCGGAAAGCCCGGCCGATCAGCCTATCCTGCGCGGCCTCGGCTGGGATATCGATTCGCCATTTTCGGGCAACCGCGGCGAGTTGTTCCCCATCGGTTCTTACGGCCACACCGGCTTTACCGGCACTTCCATCTGGATCGATCCAGTCAGCGACACGTATGTGATCCTGCTGGCCAACGGCGTGCACCCGTTCCGCCGGCCGTCCATCACTGGCCTGCGCGGCAAGGTCGCGACCATTACCGCGGCGGCGCTGGGCATCGCCACGCCCGGTGTGGCTCTTACCGGCTACAGCGAGACGATCAACGGTCCGGGGCTGCACCGTGTGGTGGAGCGCAACGCCCCCACCATGACTGGCCTGGACGTGCTGGCCGCCGATGGCTTCGCGGCGCTCAAAGGCAAACGCGTCGGGCTGATCACGAACCAGACAGGTGTCGACCGTACCGGCAAGCGCAACGTCGACCTGATGCGGGCTGCCGGCGTGAACCTGGTGGCGTTGTTCTCGCCCGAGCACGGATTCGCGGGGAAGGAAGACCGTCCGGACGTGGGCGACACCACCGATCCGGCCACCGGGATCAAAGTTCTCAGTCTTTATGGCAAAACCCAGCGGCCCACGCCGGAGTTGCTCGGCAATGAACTCGGCCTGCAGGCGCTGGTGTTCGATATCGAGGACGTGGGCGCGCGCTTCTATACCTACGAAACCACCATGGCCTACTGCATGGAGGCTGCTGCTAAAGCGCAAATACCCTATTATGTTTTGGACCGTCCCAACCCGATCACGGGTGTGCACGTGGAAGGCCCGCTGCTCGATAGCGACGAACTGTCCTTCGTGGGCTACTTCCCGCTGCCTGTGCGCCACGGGATGACCATGGGCGAACTGGCAATGCTGTTCAATGGAGAGAAACATTTGGGCGCCAAGCT
The DNA here is from genome assembly GCA_963818855.1 of Bryobacterales bacterium. Classification (GTDB taxonomy): domain Bacteria; phylum Acidobacteriota; class Terriglobia; order Bryobacterales; family Bryobacteraceae; genus Bog-159. The sequence continues at coordinate 327,471 of CAWFUH010000008.1, forward strand.
GACGGTGGTCCAGATGAAGGATTGGGAGCGCGGCGACTGGTTCGACGCGAGCGGCCTGCCATGGATCGATCCCTCGCCGAACATGCGGAGCTTGAACGCGGCGCTGCTGTATCCCGGCGTGGCGATGCTCGAATATTCGAAGAACTATTCGGTGGGGCGCGGCACCGACGCACCCTTCGAACAGATCGGCGCGGACTTCATTCGTGGACCCGAACTGGCGGCGTACCTGAACCGGCGGCGCATCCCGGGCGTGCGGGTTTACGCCACGAAGTTCAATGGACTCGAAGGCGTGCGCTTCGTGATCATCAGCCGGGACGATCTGGATTCCACGCGCCTGGGGCTGGAGATCGCCGGGGCGCTGCAGAAGGTATATCCAGGCAAGATGGACTTCGAGGCCGGCAAGAAACTGATCGGCAGTGCGGAGGTGATCCGCGAATTGGCCGCGGGGGACGATCCGCGCGAGATCCAGCAGAAGATGGCGGATGGTGTGGCGGCGTTTCTGAAGGTGCGCGAGAAGTATCTGATCTATCGATGAGATCCCTTGTATTACAACCCCTCGATTTCGTTTCCTGTCGCGAAGATTTTTTTATGCGGCAGGGGTCGGGAATTGGCGGGTGACTGAACTGTCATGGTGCTCAACCGTGGACTGCTGAAGCTGGTGCGGTGCCTCGAAGTGCACGCCGCTGAGGTCGCTGAAATCGCATGCGGCCAGCTACCTGACGGCCCGCTGCGGGCTCTCTGATAGCGTCAAGTTCCAGATGAAGCCGGGGCTGAGGTCGACTCCAGTCACCTTACACGAAGGTGGCGGCGAGATGGCGCGCGCCCAGCGGAGTTGGCTAATTCGGCGGTGGCGAGGATGCCTCGGGTATGGAACTGGCCGAGTGGAGCGAGTTGAGCGACGGTCTACGTCTGCCTTTCGGGCGTGATCGTCGCGAGCGCCGACTTGATCCGGTTGGTGAGGGCCGGTGGCGCTATAGTGAACGCGCACCTTGCTTGCGATATCGGTCATAACGGTTCTCCAGGCAATGTCGTTGACTACGGGTGGCTGGTCTGATCTAAGTTGCCGCGGCATCGGTGGCGAGGGCCCGATCCGCCTTGGGCCGAGGACGCACCAGCCAATATAAAGCGACGGAGTGCGTGATCATCAGCACAGGCACGTAGATGATCACGATCGCATAGGTGGAACCCAGCTGCCCAGCCATCGCAGGAAGGCCGGCCCGGATGGCGTGGTAATAGTCGAGGATGATATCGCCTGCCCCTACGAGATTGAAGGCGACAACGAACAACCAAAAGAGTGGACGCGACCTTACCGTGAGCAGCGCCAGCATGGCCAGCACTCCAGTCGCAAAGTCGCCGTAGGCGGCGAAGGTGGCAAAGCCAGCGGGCAAATGAGGGCCTACGACGCCTGAAAGGATAAAGACGAGCCCGAAGAAGCGGAAGCTATGCAGAGTCGCGATGGCGCGGTGCGCTTCGAACCTGTCCATCGACCTGAGTCTGGGTAGGATGTACACGCTGAAGCAAAGCAGCCACGCGACATAACCTAAAGCGAGATGTATTGGGAAGAGAGTCTCCGGCGACATATGATCTCCTGCGCGTATAGGATTATACGCATCATCCTACGGATTCAGAATTTTTCCGAACGGGGACCACCGGACGGTTGCACCGTGAGATGATCGCCAGCATCCTATAATGAGCCATGCGATACCGGCCAGAGCACAAAGGTGAAATCCATCAGAAGATTGTGGAAGACGCCGCGCGGCGCGTTCGCGCCGAAGGCATCACCGGCGCCGCGGTTTCAGCCGTTATGCGGGACGCCGGCCTGACTCACGGAGGCTTTTACAAACATTTCGGAAACAAGGACCAGCTGCTCATGGAGTCCCTGAGCGAGGCTTTCCGCCAAATGGGCGACCGTCTGGCTGACGCTGGAGAACAGTCCCAACCGGGGACGGCGTGGAAAGCGATTGTGAAGGCCTACCTGAGCCCGGAACATTGTGATCAACCCGAGTGCGGGTGCCCGATGGCGGCACTTGCGCCCGAGTTGGCGCGGGCCGACAAGGCGATGAAGGTCCCGATTCTTGGGGAACTGATCAAATACAAGAGTCGAATGCTTCCGTTGATGCCGGGCCGACGGGCCGCCGACAAAGAGCGCGCATTCTTTGCGATATTTTCAACGATGATCGGGGCAATTGCAATCGCCCGAATACTACCAGATCAGGCGGCACGAGCGAAAGTGCTCGCGAGCGCACGCGACTTTCTATTGCGCAGCTTCTGAAGGCCGGTGAGATTCACTACATGGTCCTACCTAGCCTGCCTCTTGGCGCTTGTCATGGCTAGCCCATGGCCACGGTCCATGCCATCCGTTTGGCGATTCATGTCGCTGAAAGTTCCCGCGCTCGAGACTCTGCAACACGGCGTTCTGGTAAGTATGCATTCGGGCCGCGGCGCCGCATTGGCGACAGGGCGCCTGCGAGGCCGTGCGTAGCCTGCGAGCCTGCCCCTACCTTATGCGATGAGGTCTTTGGCGAAATCCCAAGCCACCACACGGCGCTCACTGGCGGAGAGATTGATCATGTGGGCGCAGGCGGCGGCGTGGTGGCCGGCCACTTCATTTTCCCAGTAGGGCTGGCGCGAACGAACAGAATCGAAGAAATGGCCAAAATGCGCCACGGTCGGCTCGGGGCCTTCATCCTTGAAATGCTCCGGCTCTTTGCGGGGGCGTTTAGCCGGTTCCACCTCGGTGGCTATCACCTTGGCATCCTTGTAATAGGAGTCCTCGAGCGGCTGCGCCCACGCGTCCACGATCCAGCGGTTATCCTCAATCGCGTTTTCCGGATAGAACGCCAGGCCGTCGGCGCCGATGGTGATGCTGCCTTCCGTGCCCAGCATCTTGAACGATGCTTCGGCGTTCAGCTCATTGTTGAACGACGAACTCAGATTCACGGTGAACCCTTCGGGGTACTCCAGAATGGCGTTGAGCGTATCGGGGACATCGCGGCTCTCCTTCCACCGGTACAACTCGCCCATAGCCACCACGCGCGCAGGCATCTTGGCATCCATCAGGAAGTGGATGGCAGTGCACAGGTGCACGAAAAGATCGGTAGCGATGCCGCCCGAGTATTCCTGGTAGCAGCGCCAGCGGAAGAAACGCTCCGGACTGAAGGGGCGCTGCGACTGCGGCCCGCGGAACATTTCCCAATTTACGGTCTCCGGTGAGGCGTCCGGCGGAATCGGATAAATCCACGCGCCGGATGCGGTATTGCGGTTGATGGCCGCGTGGATCATGGTGATGCGTCCGAGTTTTCCGGCCCGAATCATTTCTTTGGCTTTACGTTCCGGGTCGGAACTGGGGCCCTGGCTGCCCACCTGCACGATGCGCTGGCCGGCAGCGGCCGCGGCCATGATCTCCAGACCTTCGGGTGCGGTGTAGGTCAGCGGTTTTTCGCAGTAGACGTCCTTGCCGGCGCGCAGGGCGTCCACGACCACCAGCTTGTGCAGATGGTCGGGAACGGCCACCACCACCGCGTCGATGGATTTTTCCTCCAGCAGCTCATGATGCGTAGGGTAAATTTTGGCTGGTCCGCCCTTGACCCGGGTTTGGGCGCGTTCGAGGCGGCCCTTATAGGCGTCCACCAGCGCCACGATCTGGGCCTGTGGATGCTGCTGGAGCGCGTCCATCAGCTCCTGCCCGCGCGCGCCGGTGCCGATCACGCCGACGGTGATGCGGTCGCTGGGAGCGGGACGCGCGGCGGGCGTTGCCGCAAGCAGGGCGCCGGCTTGCAATAATGTCCGGCGGGTGATTTGCATATGGTGAGGGTCTCCAGGAGGATTATAACTTCGATTAACTTCGATCAAATACGGGGTACAGGTACCTCCGCCGGGACCAGCGCCTGCGCCACGCGCAAGATGAGGGCTTCGCCGAAGGGAGGGCCCACGATCTGCAGGCCGATGGGCAGGCCGTGGTGGTCTGCGCCGCAGGGAATCGAAAGAGCCGGCAGGCCCAACAGGTTGATAGCGCGCACCAGCCGGGTGGACGCGAGGCGCACGTCCTGACTCTCGCCGCCAACCGTAACTGTGGTTTCGCCGATGCGCGGCGCTGTGATCGGGGTGGTGGGCGTGAACAGACAATCCACGCGCGACCACAGGGCGGCGAACTCGCGCTGCATACTGCGGCGCAGGCGCTGCGCGTTGATGTAATCGGTGGCCGGGACCAGGCGGCCTTGATCGAGTAAAGCGAGCACGTCGGCGCCGAATCGATCGCGCTGGTGGAGGTACGGTTCGAGCACGGCGGAAGCCTCCGCCAGCAGGATGAGGCGCGCCACGGTATTGATGGCGTCGATATCCGGCATGCGCAGGGGGACGATCTTTGCACCGCGCTCCGCAGCCGTGTGGAAAGCGGCGCGCACGGCGGTATCCACTTCGGCATCCAGGCGCTCGAAATAGTAATTCTCGGGCATACCGATGCGCAGGCCGTCGAGCGAAGGCTCGATATTCGGCACGTAGTTTTCAACCGGGCGATGGGAAGAGCTTTCGTCGCGCGGATCGTAGCCGGCGATCACATTGAGTACAGCGCCCGCATCGCGGACGGAGTTGGTGAGCGGTCCCATGTGATCGAGCGAGTAACCGAGCGGCATAGCGCCATACCGGCTGACGCGGCCGTAGGTTGGCTTCAATCCCACGACTCCGCAATAGGATGCGGGGATGCGAATCGAACCGCCGGTGTCGCTGCCCATGGCCATCGCGACCATACCGCTGGCCACGGCCGCGCCCGATCCGCCGCTGGAGCCGCCGGGAATACGGTCGCGGTCCCACGGATTGCGGACGGCGCCGAAGTGCGGATTGCTGGAGGTGATGCCGTAGGCCAGTTCGTGCATCCCGGTCTTGCCGATGAGCACGGCCCCGCCCGCGCGCAACGATTCGACGACGGCGGCATCGTGATCGGGCACATGATCCTCGAACAACCTGGAGCCGCCCGTGGTGCGCACGCCCTTGGTGAAAAACAGATCCTTGACCGCGATGGGGATGCCGTGCAGCGGCCCGCGGCCTTCGCCGCGCGCCAGTTCTTCGTCAGCCTGCCTGGCTCGTTCGCGCGCGGCATCGGTCATCACGGTTTGCATGGCGTTGGTTGCGGGATTGAGCCGCTCGATACGCTCGAGCGCGGCGGCTGTCAGCTCCGCGGAAGATATTTCGCGCCGGCGCAAGGCGGCGGCGGTTTCAAGTATGGTCACCCGGCATCCTCCCCCTCGGCTGTCAGGGCAGCGTGGAAAATAAGAGCCGGCTCGGTCTCGGGTGGCAAGGCGCGCACCAGCGGCCGGAAGTTCGCTTCCAGAACTTCGAGCGATTGCGCGATGCGCTCCAATTCGGTGTCGAGAATAGCCAATCCGTTAGCGCGTGCCAGCTTCTTCCAATCCTTTTTCGAAACGGCGCTCATTTTGACTCTCCAGGTGGGCCGCCCATTGCGCGGCGGCCAGAACGATCATGGCGGAGGCGAAGCCCCATAGGAGGATGGTAACGGAGTTGCGAAAGACCCCGTACTCGCGCTCCAGCTTCAGGTGCAGCAGCGGCCAGATCAGCAGGAATATATATTTCATGCCTTCGAGGACCAGGCCCGCCAGAATCGCTACGGGGGCCACGCGGCCGGCCGGAATGCGGCGATTCGGCAAGATCCAATAGATCAGGAACAATATCACGATGCTGATGGGAATGGCCGCGGCTTTGAAGATCAGCAGTTTGATCCACAACTCCAGCTGCCCGTGCGTAGCGCTGAGGCCACGCACCCACGGGACGTCCATGCCGGTCAGCATCAGCGACAGGAGGGCCAGGCCGCCGCAAAGGAAGATCATGCCGAGGCTGACCAGTTGGTTGCGGAGGTACGAGCGGTTGGTGGTGACTCCCCATGCGCGGTTGAGAGCGACCTCCAGCGGTTCGAAGATCCCGTTGGCGCTAACCAGCAGCAGCAACATGGCGACGGGTTGAAACGTGCCGCGCAAGGGCAGATTGCGCTTCAGAAAAGCACCCAGATCGCCCGGCAGGTAGTCGTTCATGGCCAGGTAGATAGTGTCCACGGCGGCCGGCCAGCGCAGCACGTCGCGGCAGAAGGAGAGCATCACGTTCAGGAAGGGATAGAACGAAAGCAGGAGGCTGGCGGCCACGGCCAGCGCATAGACATGCACCTCCGTCTGCATGCAGTACCGCAGCGTGGGACGCCAGGCGTCTACGGCGCGGGACCAGCGGCTGGGGGTCGCGGGGGAGAAGAGAGTGGCCAAAACATTAGCTTACGATGAAAGCCGGGCGTCGGGCAGGACTCCAGTTGACCGGCAGGCGAAGGGCGGGTCCTGGAGAACTCGCGCAGGGTAGAGTCGAGGATGGGGGCGGGTACTGACCCAACCGGTCGCCCCGTTTTCCATCCCCGCTCAAACCGGACGTGCCCATTTCAGGCATCCGGCTTTCCGACTGGCTCATCGTAGACTCACGTACGCGCGACCCGTGGCCCTTGGAGCCGAAGTACCCCAAGGGGCCATACACCCGTTCCGCCGGGGGCTTGCCTTGCGAGGACACCTGGTGCCGCCACCCCGGGCCTCCCTACGGATCGCAGACTACCTTCTCGGCATGCTGTGCTCACTACCCTGGCCCCATCCGCACCGATGGTTTTCGGTTTGCGCGTTCCGGCGCCGGCTTCTCCGGATGGACGCGGCCTTCCCCGCTCTAGCGCCGGGTCGGCGTCCACATTGGGTCTTTCGAGGCCTGCTCGAGCTTCACACGCGTTATGGCCTCCGCAGTTGCTCGCCCACCTTTCCATGGACTTTGTCGCGAGATTCCGACCCGGCCAGTTTCCCAACCGAGCCGCTCGCCAGCTATCGGATCTAACCATCAACTATTCGAAATGGTCCTTCCTCCACTGGTGATCTGCCCCTTTTAGGGCACACAATGGAGCCTCCCCACAACTTCATCCACCGCAGGCCCTTCGCAAGCGGCCGCCCAACTTCTCCAATTGCGCGCTCTCGGGCTTACGCCCGCCCGCAGTAACGTAAAATACATCGATCGCTTTGTGCGCCTCGGTATCGATCAGCACCACTTCGATATTGCAGCCTTCGGCCGATATGGCGGCCGCCAGATCGTAGAGCAGGCCCGGCCGGTCCTGGGCCACGATCTCGATCAGCGTGGCGGTATCCGAAGCATCCGGATTGAACGACACAGTCGGGTGCACCTGCGAATCGCGGCTGGGCGGCGCGGGCTTCGCACGGTTCTGCAAAAGCTGCCGCACGTCCACCCGCCCCAGCACCACCCGCTCCACAGTTATGCGCAGGCGGTCGATCTCGGTGGGGTTCAGCTCCAGCGCGCGCAGCGGATCGGCAAACGTGAAGGTATCCAGCACGGTTCCCTGGCTATTGGAAAATGCCTCCGCCTTCAGGATGTTCATGCCGAAGCTGGAGAGCGTGCCGGCTACCGAAGCGAACAGGAATGGCTTGTCGCCGGTTACCAGCGTCAACCGCCAGGCAGCTTCCACTTTTTCCAGCGCCACGGCCACCCCGCGCTCCCGGAACACTCCGTCCAGCCGCAAGTGCGCCTCGATCTCCTCGGCCGTGTGGGTGCGCGCGTAGCGCATGGGCAGACCGGCCAGGAACGCGCGTTTTTCGGGCGCTCCCGCAGCCGGGCCGGGGATGCGGTCGCTGGCCAGCTCGCGCGTGAGTTCGTTATACGTGATCAGGTAAAGCTGCCAGAGCACCTCGGCGCGCCAGGGTGTCATGGCGGACGGATTGACGGCGCTGATATCGGCGTAAGTCATCAATGTGAGCGCCTTGAGGCGTTCCACGGTTTCCACGCGCTCGGCCATGAGGCGGGCCGTGGCCGGGTCCTGCAGATCGCGTGCGTTCATTACCGCGGACATCTCCAGGTGCCGCGCGATCAGAAAGCCCGCCAGCTCGCGCTCGGGCCGCGGCATGCCGATACGCTCCAGCGCCGGGGCGGCCGCTTTGGCCGAGGCCTCCGCATGCAGCCCATTGGCAGCGCCTTTGCCCACATCGTGAAAAAGCAGCGCGGAGAGCAGCAGTGCGGGATCTTCCATCTCCGACAGCAGGTCGGTGTATCGCTTCACGCCCGGATCGCGTGCGCCGCGCAAGCCTGCCAGAATCTGCAATGTGACCAGGGTGTGCTCGTCCACGGTGTAGCGGTGGTAGAAATCGCGAATGACCAGGCATTCGATTTGCGCCATTTCGGGGAAGACGGCGCGCAGCACGCCCGTTTCGTGCATGCCGCGGACGGCTTCGGCGGCGTAGGGCAGCGAAAGGATCTCTTTGATCTGCGGCCAGATCGGGCGCGGCGTGGCAAACCATTCTTCCAACTGCGGCGCCAGCGCAGCCAGGCGCTGCTCGGCCTCGCTGGAGGGGCGGATGCCGTGCCGCGCGACGAATTGAAACAGGCGCAGCGCCAATTCCGGGTCGGCCGCCAGCGCGTGCGGTGCGCGCAAGTGTACGCGCTCGCGCGATACGCTGAAATCGGCATTCGAAAGCCGCGTGCGCCAGTCTTTGAATTGCGTAAACAGCGAGCTCGATTGCGCCTCACTGGATTCCAGTTCGCGCACCGCGGCGCGATACAGGTCGCGCGCATGCAGGAAATAATCGCGCATCCACTGAGCCGCGCCGGGGGAACCAAAGTATTCCGCGGCCTGCTCCTGCGCGTCGAACGTGAGTGCGTTGTTATCGCGCCCGGAGAGCGAATGCAGGTAACAGCGCAAGCGCGCCAGGAAGAGAAAGGCCGGCTCGATGGGCGGGACCTCCACGGCGCGAATGTGGGCCAGCCAGCGCACCAGTTGGTAATCGCGCAGGCCGCCCGGGGTATCCTTGATGTTCGGTTCCAGGTGATAGTAAGTGTTCTGATATTTCTGATGGCGCTCGCGGGTGAGACGCGTAAGGTTGCGCATCAAAGGGTCGCGCTGGGCGTGCAGAAAGCGCGGCAGCCTTTCGGAGAATCGCGCATAGAGGGCGCGGTCGCCGGCCAGATAACGCTGATCCAGCAGGCTCACGTTCAGCTCGATGTTCTGGTCGTGAATTTCGGCGCATTCTTCCGGCGTACGAACCGAATGGCTCAGCCGCAGGCCGGCATCCCAAAGGGACTGGATGAACGCGGATATGGCTTCGGGAGCGTCCTGTGCCCGGCGGCCGTTATCCACCAGCAGCAGTAGATCCACGTCGGAGTAGGGAAACAGGTGACGGCGGCCATAGCCGCCTACCGCGAGCAGGGCGAGTCCGGCGGGGAAGACCGGCCACAACCGCTCGCCGGAGGAGCGCTCCACCATGCCGTCCACCAGCGCAGTGCGCTCCGCAAGGGCTCGGATGGGGTCCTGGCAAGGCAGCGTCACTTAGTTTTCCGTTTTAGAAATGCGGCTTGGGCGGCCTAAGAGCCTGCCCCGCAGTTACAGGGCGGCTTCTCCGCGGTCATCGTTCCGGATCCGGATAGCCTCCGCCACGTCGTATACGAAGATTTTACCGTCGCCGATCTTGCCGGTGCGCGCGGCGGCAGCCAAGGTCTTGAGTAACTCGTCACAGCGGGCATCGCTGATGACAACTTCGATTTTTAGCTTGGGCAGCAGATCCACCTTGTATTCACGGCCCCGGTAAACTTCCTTATGGCCCTTCTGCCGGCCATGTCCGCGGACTTCGCTGATGGTCATGCCATCCACGCCGATCGCCGCCAGCGCTTCTTTTACTTCATCCAGCTTGAATGGCTGGATTATGGCCTCGATTTTTTTCATATTCACGCTTCCAGAATGTAGCCTTCTTCGCCGTGCATGCTCAGATCCAACCCTTCGACCTCTTGCGACTGAGTGACTCGCAGACCGATCAGCGCGTCACAGATTTTCAGGATGACTAATGTTCCCACGATGGCCAGCACCCAGGCGATGATACATCCGATCGCCTGGTTCCAGATCTGGCCGGGATGGCCGTCCACCAGACCCAGCGGTCCTTTGAAGCCGTCATTCACGGCGCCGGTGGCGAACACGCCCGTGAGCAGCGCGCCCAGCGTGCCGCCGCAACCATGCACGCCGAAGGCATCCAGCGAGTCGTCATATCCCAACTTCTGTTTCACCTTGGCCACCATGAAGTAACACACGATGCCGGCCAGAAAGCCGATCAGCAGGGCCGGGAACGGCTTCACGAATCCGGAAGCCGGCGTGATGGCGACCAGCCCGGCTACGCATCCCGAGATGCCGCCCAGCACGCTGGGCTTGCCCGATCGTATCCATTCGGCCACCACCCAGCCGAGCGTCGCAGCTGCCGCCGCGAAGTGTGTCGCCACAAAAGCGCTGGTGGCCAGACTGGAAGCGGCCAGCGCGCTGCCGGCATTAAATCCGAACCAGCCCACCCACAACAGGCACGCGCCGATGAAGCTGATCACCAGGTTATGCGGCTTCATATCGTCATGCGGATAACCCAGCCGTTTGCCGAGATACAGCGCGGTAACCAGTGCGGACACACCGGATGTAATATGCACCACCGTGCCGCCGGCGAAATCGAAGCAGGGGATCTTACCGCCCAGAGCGGCGTTCAGGAAGCCGCCCTTACCCCAAACCATATGCGCCATCGGGAAGTAGACCAGCAGCATCCAAAGCGTCATGAAGAGCAGCATGGCGCTGAACTTCATGCGCTCGGCAAACGCGCCGGAGATCAGCGCGGGGGTGATCATGGCGAACATCAATTGGTAAATCATGAACGTCTGATGCGGGATAGTCGCGGCGTAATCTGGATTGGGCGCGGCTCCCACGCCCTGCAGCAGCGCGTAGCGCAGGTCTCCGATGAACGGAAGACCCTCGCCGAAGGCCAGACTGTAACCCACCACGGCCCACAATACCGTGACCAGCGCCATCAGGATGAAGCTCTGCATCATAGTGGACAGCACGTTCTTGCGGCGCACCAGGCCGCCGTAAAACAGCGCCAGGCCCGGTCCCGTCATCATCAGCACCAGGGCTGCGCTCATCAGCATCCAGGCATTGTCGCCCGCGCTTTGGGCCGACCGGGTGTGCGCCTCGAGGGCCGCCAGTTTAGCCTGCAGGTCGGGAGTATTTTGCGCCCATGCCGCGGCGGGCAGGACTGTCAACAGGGACAGATATTTCACAACGGGAAATCTCCACGGGAGATATCGGCTCACAAAACCTATTGTTACATTGTGCATCGGGGCCGGGAACCATCCCAAGCGCAACATTTCTATGGGTGTGATTGAAATTTTCTATGTGGAGCAGGACTCCAGGGTGTGCCTTGAAGGGGCCGATTACGGTCGAGGACCGCGATGCAACCGGGAAGGGCGGCTAACGGGCGGAGAGGATAGTGATCGCGGTACCCCGTGAGGCGGGGATTCCTGGAAAGTATGCAGCATTGCAATAAAGCGTGCCACGGGCGCTAAAGTTACCCGCGCTTGCGCCGATAAGCTATCAGGAGCAATAAAGTCTCCGCTATATGCGAGTCGATGAACACAGCCTCACCGATCAGGTTTCCTCCACCGCCAGCCGGGCGGCGGAATCCCAGCGTATCCAGATAGACACGGCCTCGACGGCCGGCTCTGCCAACGCCTCCGGCGCGGATCGCGTGGATCTTTCGAGCCTCGCGGGACGCATGGCGCAAGCCCTGCAGTCCCTCACGAACCAGTCCGCGCAACGGGTCAGCCAGTTGCAGAAACAGTACCAGGCGGGCGCCTACCAGCCAGACGCGCCGCAGATCGCCAGCGCCCTGGCGCGGTCTTGAACAACATGCGGAAGCCAGATCTGCGCGATTTATTAGCGGCCGCCCAAACCCGTATCCAAGGTGCCCGCGCCTTGCTCGCGCGGCCGCGCACATGCAATCCCGACGAGTGCATCACGCTCTTCCGCGAGGCGCAAGGATATATGGAGTGGCTGCGCGACCGCCTGGCCCAGGCCTCGCCGGTCAGCTCGGACTTGCGCGCTCAGGCCGTCGAGCTGGCCGCTGAGATTCGGCAAGCCGGCGTACTGCTGGCACAAGCCGCGCATTATGGCCGCCGCTGGTTGGAGCGTCTGCGGTCGATATCCCCGGAATACACCGCCTCCGGCGACCACTTGCCGCAGCCCATCCGCGGGCGTATCTCGTACTTAGGATGAAACATCATGGCTAGTTCCATAAGCTCTGCATTGGTGGGGGCGTCCAGCGCCCTGGGCGCGTTTCAATACGCGCTGAACGTCACTCAGAACAATATCGACAACGCCACTACGCCGGATTACGCCAGCCAAATCGTGCAACTGCAGGCCGATCCGTTCGACCCGGCCGGGGGGCTCAGCGGAGGTGTGGCCGACGGTACCATGATCGACAGCCGCGATCTGCTGGCGGAGAGTGATGTGTGGCAACAAGCCGGGCTGCAGGGCGACTCCAGTGCGCAGTCGAGCGCCCTGACCGACGTCCAGAACGGCCTGCCGGTATCCCAGGGCTCGGGCATCCCGAATGCGTTGAACACCTTTTTCAGCGACATCTCGGCGTGGAGCGCCGACCCCACCAGCAGTAGCGCCCAGCGGCAGGTCATGGTGGACGCCAATTCCCTGGCCCAGAGTTTTCAGAGCACGGCTGCGGCGGTGGCCGGCGCGTCAACATCCGTCAGCCAGAGTATTAACAGCACTGTGAGCCAGATCAATGGATTGACCAGCCAGATAGCCACTCTGAACGGGGCTGTGCAAAAAGGCGACGGGCGCGACGCAGGCGCCCAAGCGCAGCTCTACAGTTCGCTCGAGACCCTGTCCGGACTGGTGAATATCAATGTCCTGCAGCAGCCCGATGGCGGCGTCAACGTCACCCTATCGAGCGGCGCCGCATTGGTTATGGGTAGCCAGTCCTACGCGCTGACGGCCGGCAATGCGCCGCCCCCGGCGGGTTCCACTGATCCGCAGGCACCGCCCGATATCGACATCCAGGCGTCCGACGGCTCTGTAGTGAACAGTCAGATTACCTCCGGCACTTTAGCCGGCTTGCTGCAAGTGCGTAACGTGACCATCCCCGGGTTGATTGGCGACGCCAGCCAGCCCGGCGCGCTCAATACGTTGGCCACCACGGTGGCCACCACCGTGAACTCGATCGTGAGCCAAGGCATTGTCTCCCAGGGTCCCCCGGTGGTCAAGTCGCCCAGCGGACTGTTCACCTACGATGCGGCCAGCGCCTCGTCGGCCGCTTCCACCCTGGCAATCGATCCGAACATGACCGCCAGTCAATTGCCGGCCATCGACCAGAACGGAGTGCCTAATGGAGTGCCCTTGGCGCTCGGGGCGTTGGCCAACTCCACGGAGGCGGCCCTTGGTTCGACGAGCTTTACCTCGTTCTACGGAGACACCGCGGCTACGGTGGGAACGCAGCTAAACGAGGCCCAGAGTAATCAGACGCTGACCACGCAAACCCTGGCCCAGGCGCAAAGTATGCGCCAGAGCGTGTCAGGCGTCTCGCTGGACGCCCAAGCCACCACCTTGTTGCAATACCAGGAATCATACCAGGCGGTGGCCAAAATGGTCAGCACCCTCCAAACTCTCGCGCAATCCGTGATTGACATGATCCCGGCCGCAAGCTAACCCTATGACTTCAAGCATCAATCCAAGCATCGCGACCTTCCTGAGCAACCTGCAGCAGATCGAAAATCGCGCCAGCACTGCCGAACAGCAACTCTCCAGCGGCCTACGTGTCTCGGTGGCTTCCGACGACCCGGACGAGATCTCCAGCATCTTGCAGTTGCGCGCCCAAATCGCCGGCGTGCAGCAAACTCAACAAAATATAACCACCGTTACGTCCCAGGTCAACAGCGGTGAGAACGCCATCCAGCAGGCCATACAGGTTCTGGACACGGCTACCTCACTGGCCACCGAAGCGGCCGGCAGCAGCACCACCGCCAGCACCCGTTCGAATATCGCTACCGAGGTGCAAGGCATACTTCAGCAGCTGGTTAGCTTGAGCCAGACCTCCATGAACGGGCAGTATATCTTCAGCGGCAACCAGAGCGGGCAGCCGCAGTATACCCTGCCCGCCGGGGGCAACTTCGTCCAGCAGATGTTTGAGGCTGGCGCCCCGCCCCAAATCGCCGATTCCAACGGGATGATGATCTCAACCGGATTGACTGCCCAGCAAATCTTCGATGATCAGGTAGGCGGCGGAGCGGGGACTGGCAATCCCGCGCCGGATAATGTTTTCGCCACTGTAAGCGGTTTGGCGACCGCGCTGCAGAACAACGACACCGCCGGCATCCAGACCGCGCTGGCGAACTTGCAGAGCGCTTCTGCCCATCTGAACGATGAAAGCAGTGTCTATGGCGCGGATCAGAACAACCTGACGGCGGCCGGCAACACGGCCAGCCAGTCGCTCTTATCACTCCAACAGCAGCTCAGTAACGAGCAGGACGCGAACGCAGCCCAAGCTTCGCTGAATTTGACCCAAGCCAACACAGATGAGCAGGCGGCCATGTCCGCGGAAGCCATGCTCAAACCGCAAAGCTTGTTCAGCTACCTTGGGTAGCGCCGGTAGCAGGTGTTCCGCCTATCCCTGCACCCGCTTGGCCCGCCCCGCCCAGAACATCTCCCGCAACTCGCGCTTCACAATCTTCCCCGTGCCGGTCTTGGGCAGCGCTGTCTCCAGAAACTCGAACGTACGGGGAATTTTAAATCTGGCGATACGTGTGCTTAGAAACTCGCACAGTTCGGCTGCCGTTAGCGTCTGTCCGGGTTTCAGAACCACGAAAGCCGCGGGAATCTCGCCCCATTTGTCGTCGGGCGCCGCCACCACCGCGCACTCCAGCACGGCCAAGTGCGCAAAAATAGCTTTCTCGACCTCTATCGAAGAAATATTCTCCCCGCCGCTGATGATGATGTCCTTCTTGCGGTCCACGATGTGGATGTAGTTCTCGTCGTCCCACACCGCCATGTCGCCAGAGTGAAACCATCCTCCGGTCATGACCGCGGCCGTGCCTTGTGGATCTTTGTAATAACCCTCCATCACCTCGTCCCCGCGAATCACCACCTCACCCACGGTTTGCATGTCGCGCGGCACATCTTTCATATGGGGGTCCACCACCCTGATCTCAACCCCGGGGATAGGCCACCCCGCCATCGCCTGGCGGCCCAAACGGTCAGCTTCATCCGCATACTCCACGGTTGCCTTGTGGCGCGGCGAGCTGGCCACGGGACAAGTCTCCGTCAGCCCATAGCCGGCCATGGCGGTGCAGCCGAAGGCCTGCTCCAGACGCCCGATCAGCTCGGGAGAGGCCGCCGCGCCACCAACAAAAATCTCCCGCATGCTCGACAGATCGAACTGACCTAAATCCGGCGCGTTCAACAGCGCATTCGCCATGGTCGGCACCAGGGACATGGCCGTGGCTTGCTCCTGCTGGATGAGGCGGAAGACCGCCGTCGGCTCGAACCGGCGCACCATCACCTGTTTCAGGCCCATCATGGTGGATGACTGCGGCCGGCCCCACCCGTTGGCGTGGAACAATGGGATGGTGTGCAACTCTACCGCCGTGTCATCGTGATAGAACGTGCCGGCCACGGACAGCGCGTGCAGGTAAAGTGTGCGGTGCGCCAGCATCACTCCCTTAGGGGTCCCGGTGCTGCCGCTGGTGTAGAATAGCTCGGCGATGGCGTTCTCGTCGAACGAAAAAATGTCCGGCCGCTCCATCCGCCCGCGAGACAACAGTTCCTCGTACGTGAGATCGGCGGGCGGACCCGCTTCGTTCACGGTCACGTACCGCCCGATGGCGGGACAGGCCTTGCGAATGTGACTCACTAGCGGCGCAAAATCGTTCTCGAAGATCAGCACCCGGGCTTCGGCGTGGTTCAGTATGGCCACCAGTTCCGCCGGTGTCAACCTTACGTTGAGCGGCATGACCACGGCCCGCGCCAGCACCACGCCGTAATAGCCTTCGAGCAGTGCGTTGTTGTTGAAGCTCAGGTAAGCTACCCGATCACCGGGCCGTATGCCTTCGGCCTCGAGCCCCGCGGCCAGCCGCTCGCAGCGCTCGCCGAACTGCGCGTACGTCAGACGCGTGGATCCTGAAACCACGCCTACTTTCTTTCCATAAAGATCAACACCCCGGTATAAGCAGCGCACCGGAGTCAGCGGCACGATCATGAGTACCTCCTGTCAAGACACTGATATTACTACCGCGCTCAACTGAATAGCGAAAAGATCTGGCGGGCGGCAATCAGTGCGCGCCGGTCAACTTCAAGATCATGCCCGTATCCGTGGCCACCCACAGCGATCCGTCGCCGGCCGCGCGCAACATGGTGCGCACGGCGGTAGCGCGGTAATCGACACTCATCTCGTGCCAGTCTGTCAGATTCTCGCTCTTCAGGATCTTCAGCGCCAGCGGGATGGGCGAGTGTTGCAGCTTGCCCGTCACCTCCACCCCGGCCAGGTACCCGGTTCCGGAGGGCAGCAGCAAGACATCCGAAATGGCCCGGTCCGGGGAGTTGTATACGATGCTGCTCTTGCCCGTAGTGCCGTCCAGCAGATGCACCTCGGAAGGCCACTTGAATGTGTCGGTGAATTCGATCAGGCCGAGTCCCCGCCCATCCGGCAGGAAGCAGGAACGCGTGATGCGGCCGAACATGGAAGCCGTGGAAGACGTCCAGGTTTTGCCGCCATCCCGGGTGTCCAGCATGATCGAAAGGTGCGGCCATTCCCTCCGGGCCGTGGGGTCTTTGCCCTCCAAAGCATCTGGCTTATCAGAATCGCCCGGGCGGGGCGGCGCGCTGAAGCCTTCTATCAGACCTGTTGTTGCATTCACGAAGGTGATGCTGTTGTAAACCGTGTACGCGGGATTGGTGTGCGGTTCCGCGGCAGCGGCGATCGGTTCCCACGTCTTGCCGCCATCGGCAGTCGCGAATGCCAGTTTCTGGGCACCAACGGCGAAGCCGCGGAATGCATCGAGGAAAAGAACCCTCATCAGCATTTTTGGCGTTTTGGGCAGCTCGCGCCACTCGCGGCCGGCGTCCGTAGTTTTCCAGATACCCTCCGGTGTGACCATCCAGCCCATGCTGCCGTTCAGGAAAAACAGCGAAATCGGGACTTGCTTGAGTTTGGAGATGGCCCAATGCGCGCCGCCATCGTCAGTGGTCACCGCGACTGGTTTCGAAGTGCTTTCCTCGTCCAGATATCCGGCCGCGATGCCCCGTCCGGCGGACGGAAATTGCAAATCGTTGATCACCAGCGACGACTTGTCTTTATCGTAAAAGTAGGCGATGCTCCATTTTTCGGCACACGTGGCCGGTACGGCCATCGTCGCCAGGAACAGAAGCAGGAGAGATTTCATAGTCAGCGCGGCCGGACCGGACCGGAAGACAACACCAATTCGACGTGATTGGCCGATTCCACCGCCGTAGGCGCCATGCGCGCCAGCACCAGCACACAGCCCACCTGTTCCCCCAGCGTGCTGACCACCTCCAGTTCGCTGCCGCTATGTTGATGCGGCATCCGATGCTGCACGTTGATGACTCCTACCACCCGGTTGCGCGCAATCACCGGCGCGGAGAGAAAGGCATCGTAGGAGTCTTCCGGCAACTCGCCAAAGGTCTTGAAGCGGGGGTCCTTGTACGCTTCCCGCGAGATGGAGAGCAAGCGGCGCTCGCGGGCGACCCAGCCGGTCAAGCCTTCGTTCAGCTTCAGCCGGATCTTGCCAATGGTCGAAGGATGTGGCGTGTTCGAAGCGCAGAGCACCAATTCTTCGTTATCCAACAGATATACGAGGCAGGAATCGCATTGGGTAAACTCCACGGTCAGGGAGACGATGCCTTGTAGAACTTCCTGCAAGCTCAAATCGCGCACCATAAGGCGGCTGACCCTCTGAAAAAGCTGCAACTGTTGTTCGGTGCGTTGCAGGCGCGACTCAAGTTCCTTGGCCTTCGGCACGATCTTATTATAGCTGTGGTTTGTGGGGCAGGCCCTCGGGCAGGTGCCGGGTCTCCAAGTATTGCGACAGTTCCCGCACACCGTCGAACGAACCGATCTCGTAAAAGCGCTCGTGCACTTCGAAAGCCGCCAGCTGACGGGCGTGCAGCAAGCTGCCGTACAAGTCGGCGAGATCGGCCTGCGACGTACCCTCGAATGCCGCGCGGCTGAACACGCCCAAGCCGTAATCGATGTATTGCATGCGGGGCGTCCGGTTCTTTTTGCTGTATGCTACGACGCGCCCTTGGGCGAACTCCACATTACTCGTGTCCCAGCGGCCCTCGTTGCGATAAACGGTCATCAGGCCAGGCTGGCCAGCGGCGTGGAACGCGTCCGCTACATCCCGATACGAACAGGGTAAATACGAATCGCCGTACAACACGAAGAACGGTTCGCCCAACAGCGGCAGCGCCTGACGTACGGCGCCGGCAGTACCCAGCAGCACCGGCCCGTCCGCGGAGTAATCGATCGCCAGGCCGAAGCGCGCCCCATCGCCCGCGTATTCGCGGATGCGCTCGCCGTGCTGCCCGATCAACAGCACCACGCGTTCGATGCCGCGCGCACGCAGCAGACGCAACTGGTGCGCCAGGAACGGCTCGCCGTTGATTTCTACCAGCGCCTTCGGAAGGCGCTCGGTCAGCGGATAGAGGCGCGTGCCCAAACCACCCGCCAGGATCGCGGCCGGCGGCATGCCACTCACGATTGCACGAGCACCAGCGTGCCCTGAAAATCGAAGCGCACGCGCACTTCGCGCAGTCCGGCGGCGCGCATGGCGTGGCGCAGGCGGGTTTTGTCCTCGGTGTAAAACATCAGGAAGCCGCCGCCGCCCGCGCCGATCAGTTTGCCGCCCAGCGCGCCATTGCGCCGCGCTAATTCGTAATATTCGTCGATGTGCGAATTGGTCATGGAGCGCGAACGCGCCTTCTTGTGCTCCCAATGCACGTGCATCAGTTCGGCAAAACGGCGCAGATCGCCGCGCTCCAGCGCCGCTTTGCTCTCGCAGCCAAGCTGCTTCACGACGTGTAGCTGCGCGATCATATCGGCATCCCGCTGGCGCGTCCGCGTGTCCTGCTCTTCGAGGATCGCCGACGCGGAGCGCGTGAAGCCGGTGAAAAACAGCAGCAGGTTGTCTTCCAGGTTGGCCAGCGTTTCGTTGGCGAGTTGCAGGGGCGCGACTTCCACCCGGCCGTCGGGAAGGAATTGGAAGCAGGTAATGCCGCCGCACGACGCGATGTATTGATCCTGCTTTCCTACCGGCTCGTGCAGCAGATCGATCTCGATGCGGCAGGCTTGTTCGGCGAGTTCCTGCCGAGGAATCAGGTTTTTCTTCCAGGCGTGCAGCGCGCGCAGCAGGGCCACCGTGAAACTGCCGGACGAACCCAGTCCGGTGCCCGCCGGAATGTCCGACATACTCACGATTTCCAGGTAGGGCTGCGGGCCAACGTCGACCATGCGCAAGGCTTCGCGTACGATGGGGTGCTTTACCTGGTCCACGGTCTCGACCAGTTCCATTTGCGAATACTTCACCAGCAGTTCCTGGCTGAACGTCTCGTGCAGCGTGATGTAGACGTATTTGTCGATGGCCGCGGAGATGACGAAGCCGGTGTGTTCGCGGTAGTACGATGGCAGGTCCGTGCCGCCGCCGCCGAGCGAGATGCGCAATGGAGCGCGGGTGATGATCATCGGCCGTTGTCCTGATAGACGCACTCGACGATGCGCAGTGCGGCTTGCGCGTCGGCGATGCCCGGCTGTGGCTCGCGGCCCAGGCGGATATCTTCCAGAAATTCCGCGAATTCGGTTTCCCAGGAATTATCGGCAGCCGGGAACTCCCACGTGGTAGTATCCGGCGGTCCCATTTCAGGCCTCATCGCGTACAGCGCCAGACGCTCGGTTCCGTAGCTGCCGCCCAGACCGGAGATCGCCAGCTTGCCGTCGCGCCCGCAGATTTCGAATGAGAACAAGTTCTTCCATTCGGTCCAGCTCGCATGCAGGAAAGCGACCTGGCCGGCGGCGGTTTCAAGCAGCAGGAAGGCGTTGTCTTCCACGGGCATTTTCCAGAAGAACGCGGGTGTGCGGCCGGTGACGCGCGCGAAATCGCCCAGGAACCAGCGTGCCAGGTCGATCAGGTGGACGCCCTGGTCGAGCAGTTCGCCGCCGCCTGAAAGGGCCGGATCGGCGCGCCATTCGCGCTCGTAACCAAGCCGGGCGCCGTGGCCGTAACGGCCGCGGATGAACAGCAGCGGCCCGATGGCGCCGGAATCGAACAGAGCGCGCGCCTTTTGGAATGCCCGGTGATAGCGATGATTGAATCCCACCCGCACCCGCACGCCCGTTTGGCGCGCGGCTTCTGCCACGGCATCCAGCTCGCAGGCACGACGCGCGCCCGGTTTTTCGATAAAGACATGCTTTCCGGCGGCGGCGGCTTCGGCGGCGATAATCGCCAGCATGTCGTGGGTGGTGGCGGCGATTAAGATATCGACATTGGGTGCAACCGCGGCAGCGCGCCAGTCGGAGGCCGCCTGCGCACCGGGATGTGCCGCGACCAATGCCTGGGCGCGCGCGCGATCGACGTCGCAGCACAGCGTGAGCCGGGCGCCCGCCAGCGATTGCGCGCGTTTGGTCCCGATCAGGCCACATCCGACGATGGCAACGTTGCGAGGCATACGCGGTCCACCTGTTAGAATAGCTGACTTGTGCGACGTCTCTTTAGTCCTGCCCGCATATAATGAGGCGGCTACTATTGCCTCCACCATTCGCGAAACAGGCTGCTATTTCCGGTCGCGCGGTCTGCGCCATGAGATCATTGTGGCTGCCGATGGCGATGACGGCACCCGCGAGTTGGCCCGCGAGACCGCCGCGCAAGGCGAGCCCGTGCGCGTGATCGGTAACCAACCGCGCAGCGGCAAGGGCCGTGCTGTACGCGAGGCCATGTCGCTGGCGCGCGGCGACATCGCCGGTTACGCGGATGCCGATAACAAAGTCCCCATCGAGGAGTTCGATAAGCTGCGGCCCTGGCTGACGCAGGGTTACGACGTGGCGATCGGCTCGCGCAGCATGCGGGACTCGCAAATCGAAAGGCGCCAGCCGTTCTACCGGCAATTAGGCGGCAAGGGTTTTGGTCTGTTTATGCACGCAGTGGTTGGGCTGCGGGGAATCACCGACACGCAATGCGGATTCAAGTTCTTCACGCGTGCGGCGGCACGGGAGATTTTCGACCGGCAACAAATCGATGGATATATGTTCGACGTGGAGATCCTGGTGCTGGCGCGGCGGCTGGGCTTTGCCATCCGGCAGGTGCCCATCCGCTGGCACGACGATGGCGATAGCCGCCTCGAACTGGTGAGCGGGAATCTGCGGAATGTGATCGACATTTTCCGCATCGCGCGTGCGCGCGGCCCGGATTAAGGAAGCAACTCGTTATTTTGCCCAGTGCCTGCCCCACAGCACCAGAAAAACTCCATATGCGCCAGTGAGTGCGGCGCTCAGCCCCGCCGTCAATGGGCCCCCCATCGCACCGATCAACGCTCCGGCCGGAAAGTCGCCCAGCGGGCGCACGCCCATCACCAGCAACGTATTCAGACTCATGATGCGCCCGCGCATCTGCGGCGGCACGCGCGTCTGCATCAGTGTGACGGCCGTCGCGCCGGCGGCATTCTGCGCCGCGCCCAGTACCAGCAGCGCCACTACCGACAGCCATACTGCCGTGCTGGCCGCGAAGGCCCCCAGCGCGGCGCTCCAGATCAAAACCGCCGCCAGAAACAATCCGACCTTGTGCTGGAAATCACCCAACGAAGCAACTGCCAACCCGCCGAGGATGGTGCCCACCCCGACGGCCGAGAACAGAAAGCCCATTTGCGCGGCCGTGAGGTGCAGAACCCGCAACGCGAATATCGGCAGCATCACCGCCGGTGACGGCCCCAGAAACAGGAGTGCGCCATAACCGGTGATGACTGCCGGCAGCACCCGGTCGCGCGCGGCGGTGAGCAGCGTGGCGCGCACCGATCGCCACAACGGTTCCCGCATGGCGTGCGGGGGGGCGTCGACCGGGCGCAGCCGCACCAATGCCACGATCACTGCCAGGTAGCTGGCCGCGTTCAGAAAGAAGTTGCCGCCGTAGCCGATCACGGCCACCATTACGCCGGCCAACGCCGGTCCGAACGTGGACGCGCCACTGAAGATGATGGATTGCAGCGACACCGCGTTCATCAGGTCGCCCGCAGGCACCAGCGACGGAATCAGCGAGTTGCGCGCAGGCTGATCGAAGCTCAACGCCGCGCCCCCGCAAAATGCCGCCACCACGATGATCCATAAGCGGACCAGCCCGGCGAGGGTGAGCGCACCCAATCCGGCGGCCAACAGGAGCAGGATGCTCTGCGTGACAATCAGCAGCTGCCTTTTATCAAGCCGGTCGGCGAGGGCGCCGCCGGCCGGGGCGAACAGGAAAAAGGCCGCGGCTTGCGCCAGTGAAACGGCGCCCAGGGCGAACGCCGATCCTCCGGTCAGGTGCAGAACCAGCAGCGCCTGGGCCACGATTTGCATCCAGGTGCCCACGGCCGAGACGAACAGCCCGATCCACAGCAACCGGAAATCACGGTGACGAAGGGCGCGCAGCGACGCAAACTGCATGTTTCTATCAGTTCACCATAAATGGTATAATCCCCAACAGGAGGGAAGCGTGAACTGGACAACACCGGATTTTCAAGAAGTATCCGTCAGCTGCGAAATCAATTCCTACGCACCGGCTGAAATCTAACGTGCTGGTGAGTGTTCTCGGCGCAGCGGCCGGCGGCGGATTTCCGCAGTGGAATTGCAATTGTAATCAATGCCGCCGGTTGCGCCAGGGAACTTTGCGTGCCAAACCCCGCAGTCAAATTCAGTTGGCGGTCAGTGCCGATGGCCGCCAGTGGCACTTGCTGGGTGCCTCCCCCGATCTCGCCCGTCAAATCGAAGCAAACCCCTGTCTCCATCCGCGGCAAGGTCTGCGCGATTCCCCGATAGTATCTGTAGTCCTCACCTGCGCGGAGGTCGACCAGTCTTTGGGACTGCTCCTGCTGCGCGAGATGCACCCGTTCACTGTGTATGCCACGGCTGCGGTGCGCGACATCCTGTGCGAAGACAACAGCATGTTCCGGATGCTCCATCGCGCCGCGGATCAGGTTCAGTGGCGGACCGTGGTGCCCGGCGTCGCTTTCGAAATCGAACCAGGCATGCGCGTCGAGCCCATCCCAATGGGCGGCGGGTATCCGAGTTATGTAGGCGCCGATCGGCTGGCGCGCTGCCGTCCGGACGAAGCCGTGATGGGGTTGTCCGTCGATTGCGGCGGGCGCACGCTGTTGTTTCTGTCGGGCGTGCCCGCAATCGGCGACACGCTGCTCGCCCGCATGGAACAGAGCGACCTTTTGCTGTTGGACGGAACCTTCTGGTCGGATGACGAGTTTCGCTCGGTGTGGCCCGAGGCGCGTACCGCCAGGGCCATGGGGCACCTGCCGATTTCCGGTCCCGGCGGCAGCCTGGAACGCCTCGCTGGACTTCAGCATCCGCGCAAAGTATTCGTCCATATCAACAACACCAATCCGATTCTGGACGAGCAAAGCGACGCGCACCATGCCGTGCGGGAGGCGGGTTGGGAAGTGGCCTGCGACGGGATGACAATAGATCTATGAGCGCTGATGCGCCACTGTTGACGGCCGGCGAACTGCATGCCCGCCTGCAATCCGTCGGTGATCAGTTCTATCACCACAAGCACCCGTTTCACCTGCGCATGCACGAAGGCCAGCTTACGCGCGGCCAGTTGCAGGCGTGGACCTTGAACCGCTACTACTACCAGAGCCGCATTCCGATCAAGGATTCCATCATTCTGTCGCGCTCCGACGATCCGGAGTTCCGCCGTGCCTGGCGCAAGCGCGTGGTGGATCACGATGGCAACCGCGCGGGTGAAGGCGGCATAGAGCGCTGGCTGCAGTTAGCCGAGGCCACCGGCCTGGACCGTGCGCGTGTGACCGCTGCCCGCGAAATCCTGCCGGGCACGCGGTTTGCGGTGGATGCCTATCTCAACCTGGTATCGCGCGGCACGTTGCTCGAAGCGGCGGCCTCGTCGTTGACGGAACTGTTTTCGGGCCGTTTGATCGCGCTGCGCATGGACGCCCTGCGGAAGTATTATGCGTGGCTGGAGCCGGGCTTGTCGTACTTCCAGGCGCGTCTCACGCAGGCGCCCGAAGACGCTTCGTTCACGCTCGATTGGGTCACCCGCCAGGCGGGCACGCGCGCGCAACAGGAGTTGGCGATCGGGGCATTGCGCGCGAAATGCGACATCCTCTGGGCGCAGCTTGACGCACTCTACTATGCGTATGTCCAACCCGGCTGGCCGCCGCCCGGAGCGTTCCAACCGGAGGACGGAGCGCGGTGACCGCCACCGACACTCCGCGCCTGGCCCGCGGGTGCCGGCTCTTTGAGGACCCGGCGCAGGGATGGGTGCTGCTGATCCCCGAAGGTGTTTTGCGTTTGAGCGGCCCGGGTCCGGAGATTTTGCGGCGCTGCGACGGCGCGCACACGTTCGCGGATATCGTGCGCGAGTTGGGGAGCCAGTTCGCCGCGGCAGATGCTGCGCGCGTGGAAGCCGAAACAGCCTCGTTTCTGGAGCGCCTGGCTGCGCGGCGCATCGTGGTGCTGGAGTAGATCGTGAATCCACGGCCGCAAGCGTTAATTGCCGAAGTCACGCATCGCTGTCCGCTGCATTGCGTGTACTGCTCGAATCCCCTGGCCATGCGGCCGCGCGGCGACGAGATGGCAGGCGACGTTTGGGCGCGCATCTTTCGCGAAGCAGCCGAACTGGGTGTGCTGCACGTCCATCTGACGGGTGGCGAGCCGGTGGCGCGGCCCGACCTGGAAGAACTGGTCCGGGCGGGCCGCGCGGCGAATCTTTACGTGAACCTGATCACTTCGGGCATCGGCCTCGGCGAGCGGAAACTGGACGCGCTGATCGATGCCGGACTCGACCATCTGCAGCTCAGCTTTCAGGACGCCGAAGAAGGGCCCGCCAATGAGTTCGCCGGCGCGCGGGCGCATGCGCGCAAACTGGCGCTGGCGGAAATCGTGCACGCGCGGCAAATCGGCTTCACCCTGAACGCCGTAGTCCACCGGCAGAACCTGGAGCGGCTGGATGCCATTATCGCGATGGCGGAGCGGCTGGGCGTGGATCGTCTGGAAATCGCGAACGTTCAGTATTACGGCTGGGCGATCGAGAATCGCGACAAGCTGATGCCCACGCGCCGGCAATTGGACGATTGCATAGCCGCCGTACGCGCGCACCAGCAGCGTCTGGCCGGTCGCATGCGGATCGATTTCGTGCCGCCGGATTATTACGCGCGCTATCCGAAAGCCTGCATGGGGGGGTGGGGACGCTCGCTGATGGTGATCGATCCGGCGGGCTGGGTGCTGCCGTGCCACGCTGCTGGCGTGATTCCCGAGCTGACGTTCGAGAATGCGCAATCGCGCCCGTTGCGCTGGATCTGGGAAGAGTCCGCCGCCTTCCAGCGCTTCCGCGGCGAGGAGTGGATGCCCGAGCCATGCCGGAGCTGCGACCGCCGCTACGAGGATTTCGGCGGCTGCCGCTGCCAGGCTTTGCTGCTGACGGGGAACGCCAGCGCTACCGATCCGGTATGTTCGTTGGCGCCCGATCGCAAGCTTGTGGATGCGGTCATCGAGCGGATCAACGCGGCGAATGTCCCGGCGGCAGAGTGGGTGTATCGCATCGACCCGGCATGAACGTTTTTGCCAGAGACCGCTCCCTCACGGTCGCGGCTCGGTACAGCGGCGGAAGTTAGTACTCTACTATACTGAGCCGCGACCGTTAGGGAGCGGTCCGCACCACTTTGATCGACAGGTTTGCTGTTGCCGTATGCCCCGCCCCGTCCTCGGCAGTGAGCTTGTACTCGGTGTCTTTCTGCGGCGCGACATCCAGACATTCGGTCACGGCCGGATGCACATCGCCCACCTCGGGCTCGATGCGGACGCGCTTCGCGCCGTACACCCCAAAGCACATCCTGGCATGGCTCCCCTGCTGGATGGTCTTTGGCACGGCATAGAAATTGATGATCCGGAAATCGGTGCCGCCCAGCAGATCGATCGTCTCGCGGTCGCGACGCGCTTGTTCGGCCTGACGCGCCCGTTCGCCCTCGCGTGCGCTGTGCCAGCGCGAGTAAAAGATCCAAAGATCGTACGCTACCGCCGCCAGCACCGCAACGCCGATCAACGGCAGCGCGCGACGAAGCAATTGCACAGGTCCGGTCATTCAAGTCCGCGAAAGAAAAACGCATCCCACACCTTCGGCTGGCCGCTCGGGAATATATCTTTATCCCCTTTAAGGCCGGGCGCCGGGAGGTCCAAAACGGCATCGTCCAGCACGCGGATGCGATGCTTCTCCAGCACGGCGGCGATCCTGGCGCGCAGCTTTTCCAGCGTGGCATAAGCTTCCGCGCTTAGGATCTTGCGGTATTGATCCGAAAGTATGATAGACTCGCCAGTCTCCTCATCTAAATAACAAACGTCGTACGGATCAGGTGCCGATTTGCTGCCGTCTTTGAATTCAGAGTACTCAACAAAGCGGATAGCCGCGAATGGACTGGCCAACGAAACTATCGCGCTGCAACCGCGCCACCCCGTCCCCGGATAAGTGACGGGAGCGATCTCGTCCTCTTCGTCTTCGTCTTCGGGTATCTCCTCATAGCTCTCTGTTTCAGTTTCGAATTCAAACTCACTGCCCTGCGGCGACAGGAAGAAAATGTGATACGACCGCCACTGTGGGAACTCATTCACGTTTGGCCAGTCGTCCTCGTCGTCGTCATCATCGCGCCAGGTGTCTGATTCGTGCTTCTCCTCGGTCTGCCAGCGCAGCGAGGCGCCCGGAATCTTCCCCAGATCACGCTCCAGGCGCGCGTGGATATCGTGGAAGTAGGATTCATCTGTATCGAACTCTTCGATGACGCCATCCGGCCAGCACTCCTCGATAGCGGCGGCCACATCTTCCGGTATGCGATTCGCACTCACTAATTCATTTTGTCATTTGCCGATGGCATGCAGTGCGGCCACACCGATCTGTCCGTCGAGATTTTCGTCCGGCGATGGCCGATCGCCGCCGCCGAACCACACCCCCAGGCGGCCGTCCGAAAGCAGTTCGATGGTTGGGTCGCAGACCACCTGGCTGTCCCAAGGCTGGCTCCCCTGGAAGACGGCCGGCATTTTTTCCCAATGCACGCCATCGGTGGAACGCGCCATTCCCAGCCGGCGGCTCTCGCGTACATCGCGGCCGGTATACAGCATCCAATAGTATCCGTGCGCGATCCAGACGGCCGGCTCGCCCAATCCCATCTCGTCGAAGCTGCCGTATTTGCCAAGCTCCAGAATCGGATTCGACCGCAGCTTCTGCCAGTGTTCTCCGTCGAGCGAGCGGGCCACTCCCAGGCGTTGCCGGCGCGCGCGATCTTCGCCCAGATAAAACAGATAAGAATACCGGCCCACTTGGATGGCATAAGGATCACCCAGCGCCCGCTCGTCCCAACTGCCGCGCGGGCCATAATCCATCACCGGAAAGTGCGCTTTGCGCCAATTCCTGCCATCGCTCGAGCGCGCGAATCCCAGGCGCGATTTTCCCTTGGGCCCGGCCTGATACCAATAACGGAATTCGCCATCGCGGAACATAGCGGAGCCGTTCGCTGCGATGTACCCGGCTTCGCCGCGCTCCGGCTCAGGCGCCAGCACTATGCCTTCTTTCTTCCAGGAAAGCCCGTCGGCGGAAGTGGCCAGCAGCGTCCGCCATGTCTGGCCATCGAAACCTGAGTAGAAGTTGTAGTAGGCCGGGCCGCGATGCACCACGGAAGGATTCAAGGCGTCTCGCCCGTCGGCATCGCCGGCGGAGCCATGGGGCAAAACTGGAAAATCGCGCGGTTCCCAGGCGTAATGCACCTGGGGCTCAGGCGGCGCCAATTCCGGCAAGCGGAAATCGGAGTAGCCGCAACCGAAGGAAATGAGGCAAAGCGCGCCGCCCAGGGCGTATGCAGTTCTCATGGTATCGGAACGCGCAGCTTCAGGCCCGCGCCTTTGCCCGGCCGCGATTCCAGCGTCATTTCCGCATTCAATGCGCGCGCCCGCCTTTTCAGACTGGCGGGTCCCAAACGCAGCAGTTCCAATTCGTCCAGTGAGTATACGCCGCTAAAATGAAAACCGGCTCCATTATCATCCACCGATAGCTCCAGCGTTTTAGCGACCCGCTCGAGCGAGACGGCCACGCGCGTGGCATTGGCGTGTTTCAACACGTTGTGCAGCGCCTCGCGCAACATCTGGATCAGCTCCGAAGCCATTTCCTCAGTGAATTTCAGGGGTCCCTCGCCGCCCACGAAGGACACCGGAATACCGCTCTCCTTTTGAAAATTCTCGCAAATCCGCCGCGCCGAAGCGTACAGGTTTGATCCTTGCAGTTCCGGCGGGCGCATACTGCGCACGAAGGCGCGCAACTCCTTCACCTGCTGCTGCGCGAGATCCTGCAGATCCCGCAGATCGTCCATGCCCGCGCCGAAATCGCGTGCCAGAATTTTGCGCAGGATCTCCAACCGCATCTGCAGGCTGATGAAGCTTTGCATTGCACCGTCATGGAAGTCGGAGGCGATGCGCAGCCGTTCCGCTTCCCCCGCGCGGCGGGCCTCCTCCCTGGTTTCCGCCGCGACCCGCTCCAATTCCTCCTGCCGCGAGTCCGCTCGTTTCCTATATAGGGCGAAGGCGTATGCCAGCATGCCCATCACCACGGTGGTACGCCGGATCGGGAACACCGCCACCGACTGCACCACGACGCAGAAGGTGGCGCTCACCGCCGCTACAATCAAAACCTCCGGCGCGCGATAGGCGAAAACCGCTTCCGCCATCATACCCAGATAGAAGAAGGCGGGAAGCCAGATGATCGATCCGATGCCGACGCTGACCAGCACCAGAAAATAGACCACGTCGGTAAAAAGCACCAGCAAGGCGAAAGGCCCGCCCATGTGCTTTTTCAACGGAACCAGGAGGCTGATGAGCAGGTAAGCGCCGGCCGCGCCCAGGATCCCAGGCGTGGCTTTGGGCGCCAGCAGCAACCCACTGGCCAACCCGGCGGCGGCGAACCCCACCCGCGCCCACACCAGAACGTGTCTCCAGGCGCTGGGAAACCGAAAAATTTCACCCGGCACTTGCGCTCATCATCCGGTTAGCGCCGGTAGAGAAAAAGGGTGTGGCTGCGGCCCTCGCCATCATCTTCAATATCTTCCACCTTTACCGGCGTCCAACCCCTGAATTCGAAATCGTGCGCGACCACCCGGGCTCCTTTCTTCAATTGCCTTTCGAGCAGCGGCTGCACTTTATCATTGGAGTTTGGCAACAGATATACCGTGATCAAATCAGCGGAACTGTAATCCTGCCTCAGAATATCGCCGTTGACGATCTGCGCGGTTTTTTCCAAGCCGAGCTTGCGGATACGTTCCAGGCTTTGCTTGCATAGATCTTTATCCAACTCCACGCCAATAGCTTCCGCGCGAAACTTCTGTGCCGCAGCGATGACGATGCGACCGTCGCCGCTGCCCAGGTCGAACATCTTTTCACCTGGTTTGAGATCCCCCAGAGCGAGCATTTTCACCACCACGCTGGCCGGCGTTGGATAATAAGGCGCCAGCTTGACCGGTCCCTGCGCCCCCGCTGCGGCGCCCACAAGTACTGATAAAAGAAGGCGTCTTTGCATCTGAAACTCCATCAACCGGGCCGAATTTGAGTGTAACAAATAGCACAGCCACTTAGCACCACTTACTGTTGGTTTAATCGCGTTTGGGCACAGAAGCGTGTATGTTGAGGGGCCGCCGCGGCACGGTGCCTGTCCCCACAACTTGCACAGTAACTTTTTTACCCCAGCGCAGTACCACACACATGCGCAATCTGCCGCACGATCTGCGTTACGCCCTGCGCGCGCTCCGCAAGGCACCGCTCTACAGTACGGTGGCCGTGCTTTCGCTGGCTTTCGGCATCGGCGCCAATACGGCCATCTTTACGCTCATCCATCAGCTCATCCTGCAGCGGCTGCCCGTGAAAGATCCCCAGCAATTGGTCATGTTGGCCGGCCGAGGCCGCCACTACGGCGGCAACAACGGGCGCGACAAGATCTCATACCCGATGTACCAGGATATCCGCGACAAGAACCCGGTCTTTAGCGGGATGTTCTCAACACATCGTGAGACCATGAGTGCCTCTTTCGAAGGACGCACAGAACTGATTTCGGGTGAACTGGTCTCCGGCAATTACTTCCGCGTGTTGGGCATCGGCGCGGCGATGGGCCGCGTCTTCACCGCCAGCGACGATCTTTACCAGGGAGGCCATCCGTTGGCTATTCTCAGCTACGGCTATTGGAAAGCACGCTTCGGCGGCGACCCTGCCGTCCTGGGCAAGAAAATCATGGTGAACGGCTATCCGCTCACCGTGATTGGGGTGAGCCAGGCAGGCTTCGACGGCGCCGAACCCGGATATGCGCCGCAGATCCGCCTCCCTATGACGATGGCTGGCAGCTTACCTCCGGGCAGCACCTTCAACCGCCTGAACGAGCGCAGGTTCCGGTGGACCGAAGTCTTTGGCCGGCTCAAACCAGGCATGACGCGCGAAAAAGCTCAGGCCGGTTTGCAGCCGCTGTTCCATCAGATTCTCGAAATGGAGGTACAGCAGAAGGAATTCGCCAAAGCGTCGCCCTTCGTGAAGCGTGAATTTCTGAAAATGCACCTGGAACTGATGCCGGGAGCGACCGGCCGTTCCAGCCTGCGCGATTCGTATTCCAAGCCGCTGCTGGCCCTAATGGCGATCGTGGCATTGGTTCTGCTGATCGCCTGTTCGAACCTGGCCAACCTGCTGATCGCGCGCGCATCGGCGCGGCAGAAGGAGATCGCGGTGCGGTTAGCTTTGGGCGCCAGCCGCGGGCGGCTGATCGGCCAATTGCTCACGGAAAGCCTGATGCTATCTGTCGTCGGAGGCGCGCTGGGCGCGGCGTTAGCTGTTTTGATCGACCGCATGCTGATCGCGTTCCTGCCCTCCGGCAGCACGCCCTTATCGCTTTCGAGCACGCCGGATTTCGCCGTCTTCGGCTTTACCGCGGCTGTTGCGGTGCTGGCCGGCATCGCTTTCGGACTTGTGCCGGCGCTGCAATCGACGCGGCCGCGGCTGGCCGATACGCTGAAAGACCAGGCGGCTGCGGTAGTGCACGGCGGCTCCGTCAAACTGCGCAAAAGTCTGGTGGTGGCACAGGTGGCACTATCCCTGCTGCTGCTGATCGGCGCCGGGCTGTTCCTGCAGAGTCTGCGCAATCTCAAATACACCAATCCCGGCTTCGATGTGCAGGGGCTGCTCTCGTTCGCGGTCGAGCCCACCTTGAATCGCTACGACAAGCCCTGGACATTCGACTACTACCGCCGTTTGCGCGATCGCCTGCAGGCCGTCCCCGGCATCCAGGCCCAAACGCTGGCCGTGGTTCCCGTCCTGCAGGACAACGAGTGGGACAACTGGGTGACCATTGAAGGCTACACACCCAAGCAGGGTGAGTATCCCGATCCGCACATGCAATACTGCGCCACCGATTTTTTCCGTACATTGAAAATACCCATTATGCTCGGTCGCGATTTCACGCTCAAAGATACCGATGGCGCGCCCAAAGTGGGCATCATCAACCAGAAGTTTGCACACCGATATTTCGGCAACGAGAGTCCTCTGGGCCGTCACATCGGCATGGGGATCGATCCGGGCACTAAGATGGATATCGAGATCGTGGGCGTGGCCGGCGACACCAAGTACGAAGACTTGAGCCAGGAAATGCCCTACGAACTCTATATCCCATACACGCAACTCGATTTCGTAACCGGCATGACCGTGTACCTGCGCGCGCAGGGCGATCCCGTCAACACCTTCAACACGCTACGCCGCATGGTGCGCGAGGTGGATCCGGCGGTGCCGATGTACGACCTGCGCACACTCGACGAGCAACTGGAGATCTCGCTGTTCACCCAAAAGCTGCTGGCGACGCTCTCGAGCGTGTTCGGCAGCGTGGCTACGCTTTTGGCAGCACTAGGACTCTACGGTGTCATGGCCTTCATGGTGGCGCGCCGCACGCGCGAAATCGGCATCCGCATGGCGCTGGGCGCCGATACCGGATCGGTGGTCTGGATGGTGATGCGGGAGGTGCTGCTGCTGGCCGGCATCGGTGTGGCGGTGGGCACGGCCGCTGCGTGGGGCGGCACCCGCCTCCTGCAAGCGCAACTGTTCGGTATCCAGGCGACGGACCTGGCCACCATGGCCGCGGCCGCGCTGGGCATAGTGGCTGTCGCGGCGCTGGCCGGCTACTTCCCCGCTCGCCGCGCCACCGCCATCGATCCGGTGACTGCACTGCGCTGGGAGTAGCCAAAGGTTAGCGGACTCATAAGCGTAGAATGACAGAATCAGCTGCTGTTGGCCGTACAATAATCGTGGAGACTGGCCACGATGACTCGATTTAGCAGAGGCTGGCAGCTATTCAAGGAAAGCTTCGCCGTGCTGGCGGGCGACGCGGAAATTCTGGTGTTCCCGGTGTGCAGCGGCATTTCCTTGCTGCTGCTGGGCGCCAGCTTCTTCATCCCACTCTATCGCGACGGCACTCTCCGCGAAGTCGCGCGGCACAAAGGCACCTGGGACGATTATGCCGTCCTGTTCGCCTGGTATTACTTGAGCTACTTCGTGGGGATCTTCTTCAACAGCGCGCTGATGGGCTGCGCGAACATGCGGCTCTCGGGGAAACAACCCACTGTCGGCGCAGGCTTCCACATAGCGTCGAGGCGGCTCGGACGCATCGCTCTATGGGCATTGGTGGCCGCGACCGTCGGCGTGGCGCTGAGCTTTCTGCGCGACCGGAGCAACAAGCTGCTGAGCATCGCGGCGGCGGGGCTGAATCTGGCATGGTCGCTCATCACCTATTTGATTGTGCCGGTGCTGCTATTCGAGGAGCGCGGCGTTTTTGGATCGCTACATCGCTCGGAGCAGTTGTTCCGCAGCCATTGGGGCGAACAAGTGGCGGGCGGCTTTGGCTTCGGACTGGTGAGCCCGCTGCTTTCGATTCCAGCTATTTTTCTGGCGTTCGCCTTCTGGCGCGTCGACCCTGTCGCGGGAATTATTCTGGCCGCCGTTTATATCTTGATCCTCGCCACTGTGTTCTCCGCGGTGCGGGGAATCTTTACGGTGGCGCTCTATCGCTACGCCACCGCCGGCGCGGCGCCTCCGGGTTTCTCGACGCATGTGATCGATGGCGCGCTGGGCGGCCGCCGGACGTTCGACGACAGGTTTTAAGAAGCGGCCGCAGTCAGACCCGTTGAGTCCAGTGCTACATTGGGCTCAAGCCCGCATGCCACAATTTCACGAGGAACAGCGCTTCAAGTGGTTTTGGACCGCGATGTTTTGCGTCCCGGCGTTCATCGTCGGTTACGGTTTGTACCGGGAGGCATGGCTTAAGCAGCCCTTGATATCTGGAGCATTATTGTGGCCGGCGTTTATCGTGTGTGCCGTCGTGGCCATCTGGTTTCTGCGCCTGAAGCTCGAAACTGACGTCCGCGACGATGGTCTGTTGATCGACTTCGTCTGGCTGTGGCCCCGGCGCATCATCCCGTGGGACCAGATCCGCAGCGTCGAGACTCGCACGTATCGCCCCATTCGCGATTTCGGGGGGTGGGGAGTGCGCTGGGATGCGCGTGGGATTGTCTACCACACGCGCGGCAACCGCGGCGTTCGCCTGGTGCTGGCGAGCGGCGAACGCGTACTGCTCGGCTCCCAGCAGCCGGACGAACTGGCACGCGCCATAGCGCAGCATACCGGACTCGCCATGGGTGCCGCTTAACGCGCCGTCTGCACGATACCAGGCCGGTCAGTTTCGCGCGCCGGCGGGCGCTGCGATTAGTACGTTAGCGGAATCAGCGGAAGCCCGCGCAGCCTTTTCGGCACTAGCCGCGCTGGTACGAGCGTGGAAGGTATTGATGTATCTGCGGCGCGGGAATTGCGTCCAACTCATGCCGCTGTCCATCGCTTCCTTGAGCGCCCGCGCATTGTCCCACCCATCATGATCGATCCGATAGGCCGCAATCACGGATCCGGTACGGTCGGCTCCGCGCCAGCAGTGCACGAATACCGGACCAGCCGTCGGGTCTTCCAGCAATCTCAGAATCGTGTTGGTTTCGGCCGCGGTCGGCGGAACCAGGCCCGACATGGGGACATTTATGTATCGCATGCCTGCCGCCGTTACAACCTGTTCTTCGGCAGCCGACCGCGCACCCGGTTCGCGTAGATCCAAGACGACCTTAATGCCAAGGTTGGCCAGGTACCGGAACCCATCATCGGTCGGCTGGCCGCCGCGGTAGATCCTTTCGTCTACTTCGCGGAAGTTTTTGATTCCAGGCACGGAAGGGGAAGCGGCCCAGGCAGAAGATGTCAAAACAAGTAAATAGATGAGGGGACGGATGCCCAAAGGCATCGGGAAGTGAACTCCAGAAAATATCGGCTGTCCAAACGATGGACGTGTCCCGCCGTCGCACGTACGCATGTTTATATTCTCTCGCATTTACGCTCCGCTTTGCACCGGGCCAGATCTTTTAGGGCGCTCCCTTCAGGTAACTGATGATGGCGGCTCGCTGGCGTTCTCCACGTGGAACGCCATGTCAGTCACCGGAACCAGTTTCTCCGGACCGCTCAGCCATTTGTCGAGCGGATCCGCGTCCCAGATGATGTGCGAATTCTTAAGCGCATCCGATTAGTTGAACGATGCTACGGATCCCGCAGCTCTGCCGTAGACGCCGCCCAGCCGCGGGCCCTCTTTGTCGTGATCCAGGGAATGGCAACCGGAACAGCGCCTTTCAAACAGGTCTTTGCCGCTGGGGCCGGTTTCCGTACGCGCCGTGGCCACCAGAGACCACGAATGCCGCCGCCAAGCCCGCGCATAGGCGATGCATCCAATCAGTCCCCATCGCCAGCGGCGAATCCACTACGGCCAGACTGTGTTGGCGGGTGACATATTTCACGTTAGTAATACCCAGCGCGCTGCGCAATCGTTCTGCCGGCAGGTTCATGGGGCCGGCTGCCGGTGCGCTTCCTAACACTGGTTGCGGAAACGCCGTGGACATCGCTTTATGAAAAGGTAACGTTGCCTTTCACCTTTTGCATCACTTGGTGGATGTGACCGTTCAACACCGTGACCGATCCGAAGCGCTTTAGATAAGCGAGCGCCTCGGCGCTGTCCTCGGTCCCCCATCCCCACTCCGGATAGACCGCCCACAGTGGAATGTGCGCGAAGACCACGATGGGGGTGCTGCCGGATCGCGCTTTCAGGTCCGCTTTCAGCCATGCGAGTTGATCCTGCCCCAGTTTCCCCAGGCCCTCCATTCCAACCGCTGCCCTGCGTACCTTTGCGTAGCGTTCCAGATACTGCTTGCTTCCTCCACGGACGTGTCGTGCTCGCCGGGTACGTAAAAAACCTCGGTGGTTTTAGCGGACTTCAGCACTTGGTCGGGCGTCTCGAATTCCGCGGCCTGCGACGTGTGGCTCAGGTCGCCGGCGTGAATGATAAATTCCGGCGCCTGATCTGCACGAAAGTCAGTTCGCCTTTGGCCTCGCCCTGGTGCGCCGGTTTGCCGTAGGCGCGCGAGTTCAGAACCCCGGCGCCAACGCTCCAGACTACGCCGGTTCCGGCCCAGGCCAGGCATTCCAGGAATCCCCTGGGTTGATTCCGTCGTCATTGCGATCGTGAAGGATGAATTTGGATATTGTTGGTCGCTCCAGCTGTGTACTCCGGTGAAGCGCCGGTGATTCCCGCCCGCCCGTTTTTTACAAGTGAAAATCGTCGCCGGGAATAAAATCCGACTCCTTGGAGTACTAACTACTGGGGTGCCGAGCGTGCGGGCACTGCGGGTTACGATAAGGGAATAGAATGGAATCCGCGTCTAAACTGCTTCTCTTTGAACAAATCATGCTTCCGCATTTGGACGCAGCTCACAATCTGGCGCGCTGGCTGACCCGCAACGAGGACGATGCGCAAGATATCGTGCAAGAGGCCTACCTGCGCGCTCTGCGTTTTTTCGACGGCTTCCGCGGAGGTGACGCCCGTCCCTGGCTTCTCACCATCGTCCGTAACACCGCTCTCTCGTGGCGCCGCCGCTCCCACGACCTGGCCCACGTGTCTTTCGACGAAGCTATTCATGGGCGCGAATCGGAAACCGCCACCGTAGAAAGTAAGTTACTGGACACCGCTAAGTTCGCGCCAGTGCGCGATTGCCTGGAATCACTCCCCTTGGAGTTCCGCGAGATAGTAGTCATGCGCGAGTTGGAGCAAATGTCGTACCGGGATATCGCGGAAGCATCCAGCGCGCCGATCGGCACCGTCATGTCCCGCCTGTCGCGCGCGCGCCAGCGCCTCCAGGATTGCCTGGCGGCGCGCTCGCAGGAGGTCTCGAAATGACGTGTGCGCCCGCCAGGAGCCTGCTGGAGGCATATATCGACGACGAATTGGATGCCACCCAAAAAGCCCAGGTGGCCGGACACTTAGCGGCTTGCCCCTCCTGCGCGGAGACACATGCGCGGCTCTGGGAACTCCGCGGCGCCGTGCGCTCCCAAGCGCCATATTACTGCGCGCCCGCCGGTCTCGGAGATCGCGTTCGCACCGGTTTGCGCCATTCCGCCCGCCCGGCTCCGCAGCCGTGGCGCTGGCTGGCCATCGCCGCCGCGGTTTTGTTGGTCTTCTCGGCCGCATGGAACATCGCGCTGTTGCGGTCGCGTTCGGATTCGACTGACTTGATCGCACAAAACGTCCTGTCGAGTCACGTTCGGTCGCTGATGGGAACGCACCTGCTGGACGTGCCCTCCGCGGACCAGCACACCGTGAAACCCTGGTTCAACGGCAAGCTCGATTTCTCGCCGGATGTGCGGGATTTCACCGCACAGGGCTTTCCGCTGATCGGCGGGCGCATCGATTACGTGGGCGATCGCCCGGTAGCGGCTCTGGTGTACCAACACGGCAAACATATCATCAACCTGTTTACCTGGCCTTCACTTGCGGACGGCCGCATGAACTTTTTCACCAACGGTTATCACATCCTCCATTGGAACAGCGGAGGAATGACGTGGTGGGCCGTGTCCGATCTCAATGTCAGCGAACTTACTAAGTTCGAGAGTATGTGCAAGTAGATTACTGCTCGATTGCTCTTACAGGTACTTATCCGGCCTTCGAAGCATTGCGCAGTCGAACTTTTCAGGAGGTCCCGCCTCGGCGCCTGCTGCAGCCGACATCGGGCCCAAAATCGGCGGAAAATACCGTATTGCGTCTGCGCCGCGCAGGTGTTATCCTCGCCACATCTGTACGCAGTAATTCTTGGGGAAATTCTTACACCAGAGGTATATCGATGAAAGACATCCGCCGCACCCTCTCCGCCGGCTTGGCAACCATATTCATGGGCGCGCTTTCGTGCGCAGCTCAATCCACGGATTTGCTTAACGAATTTGCGAATCCTCCTCTCCACCATGTGGTGACGCCCGCCTCCGGGCCCACCGGTTTCGGCCCGGTGCATCTGCTGACGGCCTATAGTTTCCGCGGTCTAAACAACCAGGGCCAAGGCCAGACCATCGCGCTGGTAGACGCTTTTGACGATCCCACAGCCGAAGCCGACTTGGGGACCTTCAGCGCAAAATTCGGGTTGCCGGCTTGCACTACCGCGAACGGCTGTTTCAAGCTGGTCTACCAGGGCGGCAAGAAGCCGTCTGGCGACACCACCGGGTGGTCCAACGAAGTTGCCATCGATACGCAGTGGGCGCATGCCATCGCACCGGCAGCGACCCTCATGCTTGTGGAAGCCCAGAGTAATTCCTTCGCCAACCTGCTAGCGGCGGTGGATGCGGCGATTCAGAATGGCGCCACTGTAGTTTCCATGAGTTGGACGGGAGGAGAAACTGCTAACGAGATTCAGTCGGACACCCACTTCAACGTTCCGGGCGTCACGTTCGTGGCAGCCGCGGGCGACGCGGGACACGGCGCTTATTATCCGGCTGCATCGCCGTTTGTGGTTGGCGTCGGCGGCACTACGTTGAGCCTCAATAGTAACGGCACGTGGGGAAGTGAGACTGCCTGGTCGTTTTCGGGGGGCGGACTCAGCAAGTACGAACCCGAACCATCCTACCAGGCCGGCGTGCAGACTACCGGTAAGCGCAGTGTGCCGGATGTGTCCTATGTGGGGGATCCGAATACAGGAGTGCCGGCCTACAACAGCTTTGCCTGCCTGGAATGCTATACCGGTTGGACCCAGTGGGGGGGCACCTCGATAGGCACGCCGCAGTGGGCGGCCCTGTTTGCGCGCGCGAATTCGCTCCGCGTAATGGGTGGCAAGACCCCGCTGACACAACCGCAGACCCTGTTGTATCCGGCCGGCGAGACCGATTTCCACGATATTACTTCTGGATCTAACGGGGCCTGTGGCGCCAATTGCACCGCCGGTCCCGGGTATGACTTTGTTACCGGCCTGGGCTCCCCGATCGCGAGCGCATTGGTTGCCATCCTCGGATCTTAAGTAGAACATTGCACCGCGGCCTGGATGTCTGGTTTCCCCAAAACAGCGGGTAGCCCTTGACCGGGGCCCGTGCTCTTCGTTATGCTAGACTCCATCTACGCTACCTAAGGCGCCCCCACATACCCATTTCCCGTTGGAGGACAAATGAATCCCCAAGAAGTTCTGGATTACGCTAAGAAGAATGAAGCCCGGCAGTTGGACCTCCGTTTTACCGACATCCCGAGCCTTCAACATCACGTCTCTTATCCCATCAATGAACTGAGCGAAAGTAGCTTCGAAGAAGGCTTCGGGATGGACGGCTCAAGCATTCGCGGTTGGGCCGCCATCAACGAGAGCGACATGCTGCTGGTTCCCGATCCCGCCACAGCGTTCATGGATCCGTTCGCTGAAACGGCCACCTTAGTGATGATTGGCGACGTGATCGATCCCATCACCAAGCAGCACTACGAGCGCGACCCCCGCTGGATCGCCAAGAAAGCCGAATTGTATCTGAAAAATACCGGCGCGGGCGATACCGCTTTTTTCGGCGCCGAAGCTGAATTCTTCATTTTCGACAATATCCGTTTCGACCAGAACCACAATTTTGGCTTCTACTTCATAGACGCCGACGAGGGCCGCTGGAATTCCGGCCGCGAAAAGGACAATCTCGGTTACCGGCCGCGCTATAAAGAAGGCTACTTCCCGGTTCCGCCTACCGATCATTATCAGGATCTGCGCAGCGAAATGGTGCAGACCATGCTCAAGTGCGGGCTGCAGATCGAGTGCCACCACCACGAAGTCGCCACCGGTGGCCAGTGCGAGATCGACCAGCGCTTCGACACATTGGTGAAGTCGGCCGACAACATGATGTTGTACAAATACATCATTCGCAACACGGCCAATCAGTATGGCAAGACCGTGACCTTCATGCCGAAGCCTCTATTCGCGGACAATGGCAACGGTATGCACACGCATCAAAGCATTTGGAAAGAGGGAAAGCCGCTGTTTGCAGGCGATTGCTACGCCGGCCTGAGCCAGTTGGCGCTATGGTATATCGGCGGTTTGCTGAAACACGCGCGCGCGCTTTCGGCCATCATCGCGCCCACTACGAATAGTTACAAGCGGCTGGTGCCGGGCTACGAAGCGCCTGTGAATCTGGCTTACTCGCGGCGCAATCGATCGGCAGCTTGCCGCATCCCCATGTACTCCGCCAGCCCCAAAGCCAAGCGCGTCGAGTTCCGCCCGCCCGATCCGGCCGCCAATCCTTACCTGGCCTTTGCCGCCATGCTGATGGCCGGACTGGACGGCGTCGCCGGCAAGATGGATCCCGGTGAACCGCTGGATAAGGACATTTACGATCTGTCACCGGAAGAGATGCGCAACGTTCCTTCCATGCCCGCCTCGCTTGAAGAAGCTCTCAGTTGCCTCGAAGACGACCACGCCTTCCTTATGAAGGGCGATGTCTTCACCGAGGAGTTGATCGAGACGTTTATCGATTACAAGCGCAAGAATGAAGCGGATGCGATCCGTCTGCGGCCGCATCCGTACGAGTTTGCGCTCTACTACGACGTATAATCAGCCCCGGGGCCGTGGGGCAGACCTCCAGGTCTGCGGCGGGTCTCCAGACCCGCCGGACCGGCATAGACGCCGGTCCGCAGGCTGAAAGCCTGCCCCACTAGAGCCGGATTCCTCAGTTGACGGTATTTGGCCCCGTATCACGCCTACTTGATCGAACGGATGATCGTAGGCACGTCTTACCCGAACTTATTGGCCCTAGTAGCATTGCCTGTCAGTGCTCAGAATTTGAGTTGGACCAATGAGAGTTCTATCTCTTCGATTACCAGGTCTGGTGGAGTGACTGTAACCTGGTCGGGATTTTCGGTGGGAGGCGCTGCGACGTCGGGCGCTGCCGGCGCTGGATTCACTCGCGCCGCAGAGATCCCGTCGCGACCGGCAAAAGACTGCCGCTGAAATTTGCGCTCGCCGGCAAGGCCAGCAGGATCTCGGCGCAGCTTGGTACGCCAGTTCCGTTTACCGCAACCGGTCTCAGTCTAGGTTATGCGACGGAAGCGAATATAACCAACTCGACGGTAACCTACCCAGTAGATGTGAGGCAAGGAG
This sequence comes from Bryobacterales bacterium, assembly GCA_963818855.1. Lineage (GTDB taxonomy): Bacteria > Acidobacteriota > Terriglobia > Bryobacterales > Bryobacteraceae > Bog-159. Next base: position 368,095 of record CAWFUH010000008.1, read on the forward strand.
GCCGCCGCAGGCAGAGTGCCTGCCCCACAACGATTGCGTCACATAAGACGTATGGTGTCTAATGCAGAGTATGCGTTTCACCGTGCGATTTCTGTCCCGCAGGCCCGGCTTTTCGCTCCTCGCGATCGCCACGTTGGCCTTGGGAATCGCTGCCGTGACGGTGGTCTTCAGCCTTATTTACGGGGTGTTGCTCAGCCCTCTTCCGTATGCGAACGCCAGTCGTCTGGTGCTGCTGTGGAAATTCGATCGTGCCTCGCACGCGGATCCCGGCGCGAACTTCGGTCCTATTACCACGGTTCCGCCGGCGGACCTGGCGGCGTGGCAGGGCCAGTCCCACGCGCTGGAACATTTGGATGCGCTGACCTTCGGATTCTATTCAATCCGGCAGGGCGCCAGCCCCACCGAAGTCATTGGCGGGCGCGCTACTCCCGGGTTCTTCTCAACCATCGGCGTCCGGCCGCTCCTCGGGCGTGCGTTCGCGCCGGGCGATCCCAGCGATGTCGTGGTGCTGGGATACGGCCTGTGGCGGACGCAGTACGGCGGTGAACGTTCCATCGTGGGCCGCCAGGTAACGCTGGGCGATGGCAAGTATACGGTGTTGGGCGTGCTGCCGCCGCAGTTCTTCTTTTACATGCGCGACTTCGCGTTATGGACGCCGCTCGATCTGCGCGCGAACGACCGCCGTGCGCGGCCCGTGATGGGGGTCGGGCTGTTGCGGCCCGGCGCCACGCCGTCCACTGCGCAGGCGGAATTTGACACTATCGCCGCCCGGCTCAACCCGGAATCGCCAGGGGCGAACAAGGACCGCGGGGTGCGCGTGATCGGCTTGCGGGACCAATATTCGCGCTTCTTCCGCCCGGCGCTCGGCGTGCTTCTGGCATCGGTCGGTTTTCTGCTGCTGATCGCCTGTGCCAACGTGGCGAGTCTGCTGCTCGCCCGCGCCTCAGAGCGCGAAAGGGAGATCGCCATACGCGTCGCGCTGGGCGCCACGCGTCTCGACCTTGTCCGCCAGTTGCTGGCTGCGAGCCTGGCGTTGGGGCTGGCCGCGGGCGCGGCCAGCTTGGCGATTGCGCTATTTCTGATCCCTCTGGCACGCACGCTGCTGCCCATGGGTCTGCCGATTCCGCTGCCCGGAGTCGAACAAATCGCGATCAACAGCCCGGTGCTGCTCTTTTCCACCGCGGTATCGATGGGCACCGTGCTGCTCTTTGGGTTGGGGCCGGCAGTGCGTTCCGCGACGGCAGCGCTCACTGCGCGGGCGGCATCGCCCGGCGTCTCACACCGGCGGTTTTTGGATGGTATCGTGATCGCTGAACTGGCCGTATCCATGCTGCTTCTCACAGGTGCAGGCGTCACCCAGCGCAGCGTGTACAGGCTATATCACGGCACGGGGTTTCGCGCGGATCACGTGCTCACGTTTCGTACACCAGTGGGCCGAAATGTACCCGCGCCCCAGCTGGTCCGCTTCTATCGGGATGTACTGGACCGCGTGCAACGGCTTCCAGGCGTCCTGGCCGCGGCGGCTGCTTACGCTATGCCCGGCGGCGGTGCGGGCGGCGCGATCGCGGTCTTTGCCGAAGGACGAAGCACGGACCCGAAAGATGCTGTCGAGTCCTCCGTCAACCTGGTGAGCGGCGAGTTCTTCGGCGCACTCGACATTCCACTGTTGGCGGGGGGCACATTTTCGCCGCGCGATGGCGCAGGCTCGCCGGATACCGCGATTTTGAGCGCTTCACTGGCGCGCAAACTGTTCGGCCGCACCGATCCGATCGGCAGGCGGGTGCGCATCGGGGAACAGCCGGCGGAGCGCTGGCTCAACGTGGCCGGGGTGGTGGGCGATGTGCGCCCCATGTTGTCCGAAAGCGCTGTGCCCACGATCTATCGCCCGTTCGCGCAAGACCCGCCCGGCGCGATCGGCTTCGTCGTCCGCACCGCGGGCACGCCGCTCACAGTGGCGCCCGCGATTGAGAAGGCTGTATGGCAGATCGCTCCAGGTCAGCCTATTACCTATATGGGCACGCTCGAAAGCGATTTGGACGATCAGGGCTTTCGGGAGCGTCTGAGCGCCATCGGCTTAGGCTGGTTCGCCGGATTCGGCCTGGTGTTGGCATCGGTCGGCATGTACGGGCTGATCGCGTATGTCGTGAAGCAACGGATCCGGGAGTTTGGCATCCGTCTGGCAGTCGGCGCAACCGTGCACGATGTAGTCGCGCTGGTGCTGCGGCGCGGCGCGGCGATGATCGCCAGTGGACTGCTGCTCGGCGTGGCGGGCGCATGGCTGCTCACGCGCGCACTGCAAAGTGTGTTGTACGGGGTAAAGGCGCTCGATGCGCCAGCACTGATATGCGCGGCGGCTTTGCTGACCGCGGTCAGCCTGGCCGCCTGTTACGTGCCTGCCCGGAAGGCGGGCGCCGTGGATCCGATGGCGGTGCTGCGCAGTGAGTAAGAGACGCAGCGAACCGCGCTGGCCGGCCATGATAGCGGTCCTCTCGGTCGGCGGCCTGTATTGGGCGCTGCCCGAATCGCTGGTGCCCGGACCGGGGTGGCTGGCGCTGGCCCTGGCGGGCCCGCTTTCCTTGGCCGCCTTCATTTCCTACCGGCAAGCCAAGTTTAGCCTCAACCAGATTGTAGGTTATGCGGTGTTGATTGTGATCACGCTGGCTACCATCACCGCGCTGGTATTGCTGGTTGCGGCTCTGCCCGATCGCAAACAAAATCCGCGCGACTTGCTGCGCTCCGCGGTCGCGCTGTGGTTCTCGAATATCCTGGTGTTCGCCTCCTGGTACTGGCGCCTGGATGCCGGCGGACCCAACCAACGCGACTTGCGCGGCGAGCATACCGAAGGCGCGTTCCTCTTCCCGCAGATGACCCTGGGCGATCGCGACTGGAAACCCGGCTTTATGGACTATCTGTTCCTGGCGTTCAATACCAGCACGGCCTTCTCTCCCACCGATGTCCCGGTTCTGTCGCGCTGGGCGAAAGCGATGATGATGGTGCAGTCCGCCATATCGCTAAGCACGCTGGCATTGTTGGCGGCGCGCGCCGTTAATATTCTCTGATCTTACTTCGCCGATCTTATTTCGCTGACCAGGGCCGCAGCCCAAACTCCATGTGCAGGCGCAGACTCTCGATCCAGACCGGACCGCGGTCATGATTAAATGCGAGATTGTTGTCGTGCTGTACATCCACTGTAGCGAAGAAGCCCGGAAACAGACGGGCGCTGTAGTATGTCTCCCAAACATACTCAGGCGCATAGTTGAGCTTGCCATCTCCGATCAGAAAATCGAGGCCGCCTTGCGCCAGGTAGACTGCGTGCACTCCCGAAGCGCCGCTGGCAGTGAAGGAAGTACCGAATACATCGTCCTTCCGCTTCCACTTCGTGCCTTTCACGGATATGCCGCCGCTAGCCAGGCGGTCGATCGCGGTGAACGCGAAATCCTGGGTCTTGCCATCGTTCCAGCCCAAACGCATAAAGAATCCGATATCCTTAGCAGCTTCCTGCTGCAGGTTCACGCCGGTCCCGTATTTCAGAGCGCCGAATTGCTTCACGTCATTTATATTGGGAGTCGTTCCGGTCTCTTCTCCCAGCTTGATGGCAGCCGCATAGCTGCCCGAGTGTGTGTGGTTGAAATACTCCAGCACCCGTAGGGTCCCCGGATGCTTGCCCAAAGCGTAGCGGCGCTCGCCTTCAAAGACGGTGCCTAGATCCACCAGCAGCCGCCGGTCAAAGCGGCCTCCGTTGGCCACGGTGGGTTCGGCGGCGTTGGCGTAACGCACAGACCAGTTGCGCGTATGAAACTCGTGCACCCAGCCCCAGGTGTAACCGCGCGTATCTGCCGGATAGTCCCAGGCGCCGTTGTACATGACGGCCCACGCCATGAACTGCGATCTCGGATCGTGCGTGTAGTCATTGTTGTCGAAGAAATCGGTGAGAGAGAAGCGGCCCGCGGTGATGGTATAGCGCACCAGCGGACGATCGCCGGCTAACTGGTTGGCGTCGCTCTCGACGTGCTCTTTCTCCGCGCCGAAGCCGAAATCATAAGTAAGATACAGGCGCGCGATATATGGTTTGGGCGTGGCCGAGGCTACCCGCGGCAACTCGCCGTTGGAGGGATTGGCCAGCCCATTGACGCCGCTGAATCCGCGGCCGCCGGCGATCTCCGGGTTGAAAACGAGCTGCAGATTCTGCGTAAGCCGCGTATCGAAGAAGAGCGTGGTGGTCAGGGATACATCGTTTTCACGGTAATCCTGCAAACTCAGCGGACCGGTATAAGGCGCATTGAAGGTGCCATGCGTCTGGCCGATTGAAGTGGCCTGATAGTACAGATTCCAATTCTCAAAAGCGGCGCCATCCTGCGACTGCGCCGCCAGACCGCTGCTGTATGACAAAACAGCTACAACATATATAATCACCCGCACCCGTTAATGGTAAAGCAAAGGCGGCGGGTGGTAGGTGGTGGGTGGTGGCCTACGCTCCGCAGACGGGAGATCGGTTTGCCGCGACCCACGACCCACAACCCACCACCGGCGTGAAGCGCCTCCCCTACTGGTAAGTTGCCAAAATGGTATTCTCGACGCTCGACGCCACATAGCCAATATCTATGCCTGTCGCGGTAAAGGTCGCCGGTGTCGAAACATTGGAAACCGACAGGTTCGAAGTAGTTAGGCCCAGGAAGCTCGGGGGAAGCGATTCCATAACCGCAGGCGGTACGGTAAACGTACCCGGCGCGGTAGGCGCCTGGCACGTAAAGCTGCCCACCACAAAACTGGTGTCGCTGCCGTTTACCGATCCGATTGATAGACCGCTGATGTTGACATAGCTGTTCGGATCGCCGCCGGTCCAATTGATGGTGACTCCTTGCGACCGGATGACCGTGGCGAGGCTGCCCATATTCGTCCACACCAGGGGTGCGGCCATCTGCAGTTGCGCGGTGAAGGCGCCTACATCCGGCCCGCCGTTGCCGTTATTGAATGTGAAAGTGCCGCCGGTAGCCGGGATGAACGACATGTCCGCCGCCGGAGTGGCGTAGATGTTGATGCTCCCTTCGCTCGTCAGGGGCATTGCGATGGCGCCTTCCGGTCCGTTGATATTGATATCCGGCCCCGCGTTCAAGTAGGTCAATTGAATTTGAGGCGGGGTAGTGGTTGTGCCGGTGGCATTGTAGAAAGTGACTACGCAACTGCCGGGTGAGGCCGCGGCTCCTCCCGAAGGGCTGGCGCCCCCCGTGAGCTCCGAGTAGGTAATTTCGAGGAACCCCGCAAAACCGGCTTCGGTCGTGCCGCCGCCAAAGGTTTGCCCTGCAACCGTCGTCGATGGTTGGGTAATCTCGTTCAGCCCGATGACGCCGATCTTGAGACTGCCCGATTGCGCCGCCCCCTCCAGAATAGAGGTGGAAATCGGACTCGATGCGTCGGAGCAGGTGCGGCCGGTGGCACTCACCGGAATTGTAGCGAAGTTACTCACGTAGCTGCCGGTCATTACCACTACCGAAACATTGCAGCCGGAAACCCCGGCGGGTACCTGGACGTTAATCTGGTCCAGCCCGGTGTATGACGATCGTCCGTGATACATCACGGTGGCTGAAACGCCGCCGATATCGACCTCGGCCGGGTCGCTCACGGGCCCGCCTGTGTTGTCGTCCGCCACCGGCCCCAAGCCTGTTCCCCATAACTCCAGGATGTCCCCCGGGTTGGCGGCCGACGAGAAGCCCAGATAAGCGTAATTATTATTCGCGTCGAAACCGGCTATCTGTCCGGAACCGTAGTTAAACGTCAGCAATCCGAAGGCACTCTCCACCACCTGTATGGGAAAGGCGTCGCTGGTGCCGGAGCTATTGGTTACCGTAATGGTGCCCGTTCCCACCGGTGTGGACGAAGGAAGAACCGCGTTGACCTGCGTGGGGCTTAAATAATACAGCAACGGCTGCGTAGCGACGCCGTTTACGGTGACGCTAAGGCTCACGCCGCTCAATGTGGTTTGGAGCGGAGCGGGCTGCAGCGGAACGGTCGTAGACGATAGATTTGTACCGAAAATGGCGAAGATCGAACCGCGCGCGGTGCCGTAGTTTGGAAGTCCCGGCAAAGTCCAACTGTAGATGTTCGCCAGTTGTGTGACGGTGGGCGTCTGCCCGAATGCGTTGCTTGCGAAAATGCCTGCCAAAGCAAGCGTGAAGCCGGCAAGTTTCATAATTCCTCCATGGGTAAAGTGGTGCGAAAGGGCGGATCATTGCAGAGTAGATCCAAATTTTTTTTGATTTCGGCAAGCCCGCGGGCCAGTGAGGCCGGCCCCATTGATGCCGGCGCTGCCCGCCCTGCGCTGAATCATCCGCCAGGCGTCCTGCTGCCAATAGCGCTTTCGGTCAGCTCACCAGTCGGCCGCTGCCCAAACAACGGCCAGCCCAGATCGCCGACGATGCCCGCCGCAGTGATTGTGGTGGCAGGGGCTTTCCTTGAAACCGGTTAATCCCCGAACGAGCCGACTTCTTCCCGCTCTTCCTCGTGCACAACCGGTTTGGACGCCGGCTTGATCGCATCCAGCGTAACCAGTTCCGGCATGGGCTGCTCTTTCAACACGTGCTGGCGGTACAGCTTTGCCATGCGGGCATTCTCTTCGTCCTGCTTGATCTTCGCCGCTCGCGCGCGCAGTTTCTCCTCGCCTGAATTCTTGGCGATGCCCAGCTTGTCGAGATCGTGCTGCACCTCGGTTGTCACGATGCCATCGCGCAGCACCATCGAGTGATCAGCGCTCTGCAGCGCAACCTTCTTGCCGCCGGCGAAAATTTCATGCCGCCCGTGCTCTTCGTACCACTTGGTGAGCGACGCGGTCATATGCATCTTCTCTATGATGTTGCGCCAGCCGATCCCGGTGTTGTAGGCGCAGAAAGAAATCTCCCCCTCCTGCGTGGCATACGGGATGATGCATTGCTCGGTGCGGCGGAAATCGTAGTTGAACAGATCCTGGAACCACATGCCGGCGATCAGCAGAAAATTCCAGCGGTCCTGGCGGCGCTTCTCGATATCCGCCATGGTGCGGTCCGATCCCACTTTGCCGTAACTCTTGCCGGTGGCGCCGAAGGTCTTGTCCAGCTTCTTCATCAGGTCGGTCAGCTTGAAATGCGTGGGCGATTTGAACGGATCGTAGTTGCGCGCGGTGGCCAGCGCCATGCCGATAATCGACAGCCACTTGCCGCGGGCGGCATCGTTGACCCGCGCTACGTCTTTGGCCAGCTGGTCAGCGTTCCAGAACGAGGTAACCGCCGCCGATTCGCCCGTCAGCTTATCCACCATCACCGCCATGCCCACGCCGCAGTTCGGATGGCATCCGCAACTCAATTGTCCCCATGTGTAATCCGGGCCGTGCACCAAGTCGGACCAATCCGAGAAAGTGCTGATGAATGACAACGGAAACCAGTCGCGCGCGGGCTCGCCCAGTCCGGTCTGATTCTTCACGTCGTGCGCCAGGTGCGCCAGCGTGTACCGCTGCGCCATGCGGCGCTCGTCCGTAACGGCTTCGTCGCGGCCCGTGAACGAAACCGGCTGGAACGAAAGGAACGGGATGCGCTTGGGATTGTCCAGCGCGAACTGGATGACGCGCCCGACCTGCTCATTGTTAATGCCGTTGATCAGAGTGATCACGGGCACGATATCCACACCGTTGGTATACAGGTTCTCAATCGCCCGCAGCTTGACGTCGAACAGGTTGCCGACTTTGCGGTGGGAATTGGCGGCGTTGCCGATACCGTCGAACTGCAGGTAGGCGTAGCGCAGGCCCGCATCGGCAGCCTTGCGGCAGAATTCCGGACTCTTCGCAAACTCGATGCCATTGGTGGCCGCTTGCACGCTGGTGTAACCGACCTTGCGCGAATAGGACACCGCGTCCAAAAAGTAAGGCGAAATGGTTGGTTCGCCGCCGGAGAACTGCACCGACATCTGGCGCTTGGGCTTGATGGAAATGGCGTTATCCAGCATGGTCTGGATGTCTTCCCAGCTCAGTTCGTGTACGAATCCGACCTGGTTGGCATCCATAAAACATGGATCGCACATCATGTTACACCGGTTGGTGAGATCGATGGTGAGCACGGAGCCGCGCCCGTGGGTGATGGTGCTGGTACCGTGATGATGCAGATGGGCATCGTTGTGCGCACGGATGTCGCGGCCCGGAAAGCATTCTTCCAGGTGCTTGAAGAAGGCCAAATCGATGGACATCACGTCCTCAAAATGGCCGTGAATGGAACAATCCTTTACCATCAGAATCTTGCCGTCGCGCTCGATGATCTTGGCCTTGATCTCGCCCACTTTTTCGTTGAGCAGCACCGAAACCGGCTTCTGGCCGCTCAGGATCTCCTGCCGCGCTTCGGGGACGCAGCGGGGGCACAGCGAGTCGGTCTCGCGCGGCCATCCCAGGGGCGGCTTGGTTTTCTGATACGACTTGAGCAGCGGTTTTTCCGACCACTTCGGCGTAAACGATGGATTCTGCTTGATTTGATTGGCTTTGTCGAAAACGGTCCACGCGGCTTGTGCGGCGTAGGTCAGGGCTTTCTCCACGTACTTAATCGGCTTGTGCATCCGTTTTGAACTCCTCATGGGGCTGCCAGCACTACGCCCTGCAACCACCTGGTTTAAAATAACGCGGTCGCGCACGTCGGCCGCGCGCTCGATTACCCCATTATAGTTATGGAGAGTTAACTAAGACCACGGATGGCCATCAAACTGTTGATTTCCTTGGTTGTAATGGCAAGTTGGGGTGTTGAATGGAGGATTTTCACGAATAGAGCCGTTACCCTGCCTATAGTACTGAAAATGTTATAGTTAATACCATTGGACGGAAACACACCAGCAGTAGTGCTGCAGATCGGGCTGTCAGTCGCCTATAAAGCGGCAGGGCATGGCGATAGCCAGGCTCCGATGAGTCTTCGCGATTATGCTGGCTGGACCGGGGCAATCACTGCTGTTGTCGCGGAAGCCCAATCCGGCCAGAACTCCAGGCGGCGCGGGAGCCTACCTAATTCCTGGCGCTGGCTCCAAGTGTTTGTCTAAGTGATCGCCGCCAGTTATGTTGACTCTCTAACGAGATCGATTCTCTCCGGTCAACCCAGTGTTAGTGGTACCAGATAACCTGGCGGCGTTCGTTTATCTGCCGACGTGTTTCACTTATCGCGTAGGGGTTTGGGGGATCGGCGAACTTCGAACATTCGATTCGCTCCGCGCCTACCAGCTTTGCTCCGTGATAGCCAGGCGGCCCGTGCCCGGCTCGCAGCCGCACCACGGCCGGCGCGCCCTCAGTCCCGCTCCCGGTTCACACTCTCCACGAAATCCGCCAGCGTCCGTCCCGGAATCTCCTCGAACGTCTCAGGCTGCATTTCCAGCTTGCGTATGCGGTCCAGCCGGAAGACCCGGAAGTCTGCGCGAGACTCGCACCAGGCCGCCACGGACCAAGTCGTGCCCCAAAAGTTGATCGCCAGGGGTTCGATCGTGCGAGCCGATGCGCGGTTCTCCTTATTCACATACTCGAGGTAGACTTTGCGCCGTTTGAGGATCGCCTGTCGAATCGTGTCCAGACCTTCCGCGGCACCCGCCGGCACCAGAAACGCAGGAGCAAAAAGCCGGGTGCGCTCGATCTCCTCCCGCCGCGCCGCCGGCAGCGCCAGTGCGATTTTCGCCAGCGCCGACCGCGCGTGCCTTCCCAGCGCGGGGCCTCCCCACGTCTCGATCACCCGCGCGCCGGCCACCAACGCTTCCACTTCATCCATGGTGAACATAATCGCAGGCAGATCGAAACCCGCCTTCAACCGGTACCCGACGCCCGCCTCGCCTTCCACCGGAATGCCGGAAATCGTCAAGTCGCGTATGTCCCGGTAGACCGTTCGTTCGGAAACCTGCAGCCAGCCCGCTAGCTGCGCGGCCGTGGTCAGTCGCCGTCCTCGCAAATGTTGGACGATTTGAAACAGACGATCGGCGCGCCGCATCTCAAACCATCCTGACACAACGCTGTCAGGATGCCCGCGTCATACTCGCCTCATGGATACTCAATCGAACGAAGGCCGCGTGGACTACATCGAGTTCCCGGCCACCGACATCGCCCAAACGAAAGGTTTCTATGCCGGCCTGTTCAACTGGAAATTCACCGACTACGGCCCCGACTACACCAGCTTCGAAGACGGCCGCATCGCCGGAGGCTTCTACCGGAAAGAGGCGGTCACGGCTGGCGGGCCGCTGGTGGTCATCTACACAGCCGATCTGGAAAGCATGCAGACGAAGGTGCAGGCGGCCGGTGGCGCCATCGTCAAGCCGATCTTTTCGTTTCCCGGCGGGCGGCGCTTTCACTTTGCGGACCCCAGCGGAAATGAGCTGGCCGTATGGGGCGCGTAATCGATCGTCTGCAGTCGATCCCAGGCGTCGGGCCGTCCATCGCGGCGGATCTACGCCGTCTGGGAATCCGCGAAGTGGCGGATCTCAGAGGCCGCAGCCCGGAGACCCTCTACGCCGGCCTTTGCCGCGAAGTGGGCCATTCAGTGGAGCGCTGCGTACTCTACGTATTCCGCTGCGCCGTGTATTTCGCCTCGGAAGCGAAGCCCGACCCCGAGTTGCTGAAGTGGTGGAACTGGAAAGGTTGATGGTCCCGCCAGCCACTGGCGAACCATTCTAATATAAGGGTTGACCTCTTCGGCGCATTCCTCCATTTCCTGGCCCCAACTCTATCTCGGTGTAGCGTTGACCACCCTGGCGACCCTGCTGCTCGAGCTCTCGCTAACCCGCATCTTTTCGGTGGTTTTCTATTATCATTTCGCCTTCCTGGCGATCTCCATCGCGCTGTTCGGCCTGGGCGTAGGCGGCGTTTTTTCGTACATCGTGGCCGGCTGGCGCACGCCCCTATTCCGCAAGCTCGGCCATCTGAGCATGCTCAACGGCCTGCTGGTCATGGTGGCGTTGGCCGTGATCCTGGCGCAGAAAGAAGAGCCCGGCGTTTGGCGCCTCACCCTGGTCTACTTCACCACCTCGCTGCCTTTCTTCGTTTCCGGAATCATCGTTTCGCTGGCCATCGCCGAAACCGTCGCGCGCATCGAGCGGGTTTACTTCTTCGACCTCGTGGGTGCCTCTGCGGGATGCCTGCTGCTGATCCCGTTCTTGAATCATTTTGGAGGCATCAGCACCGTGATGTTCGTGGCCGTGCTGTACGCTGCCAGCGGCGCCATCTGGCACACCATAGCGGGATCGGTGAAGCTGCGCGCCACTGCTGTAGCGCTGGCGCTGGCGCTGTTCGCGTTCGTCTTCTACAACGGCGCCCACAACGTCCTCACGATCCGCTACGCCAAAGGCCAAAAATTAGGGAAGGAGGACTTCGTCCAGTGGAACAGCTTCTCGCGCATCGACGTGCACGACTACTCAATTTACATCGATGAGGACGCTTCCACCGGCATCGCCAGCTTCGATTTTGCGCATCTCACTGATCGACAGCGCCACGAGTTGCTCGAACAGGGACCGGCGCTGCCTTATGCCGTGCGCCCCGGTGCTAAGGCCCTGATCATCGGTCCAGGCGGCGGCTGGGATATCGCCCGCGCACTGGCTTCCGGCAGTCGTGATGTCACCGGCGTCGAGATCAACCCCATCATCGCCAACACCGTGATGCGCGAAAAATACGCCGCGCTGAGCCACGGCATCTATTTGCGTCCCGACGTGCACATCTTCGTGGAAGACGGCCGCGGCTTCGTGCGCCGCAGCCCGGAACGGTACCAGGTGGTGCAAGCAACCCTGGTAGATACGTGGGCCTCCACCGCAGCCGGCGCTTTTGCCCTTTCGGAGAACAATCTCTACACCACCGACGCGCTGCGCGATTACCTGCTGCATCTGACCGGCGACGGAATGATCGCCTTCACCCGCTGGGGTTTCGACCCGCCGCGGGAATCCCTACGCCTGGTTTCGCTGGCGATGACCGCTCTAAACCAACTGGGCGAGCCGGAACCCTGGCGGCATGTGATCGTGGGGCGCGAAGGCTCCACGAACGATTGGGGAGCCAAGGATACCATGCTGATCTCGCGCCAACCCTTCGATCCGGCCGATCTGGCGCGCGCGCGGGCGGCTATGGCAGCTGCCAATATGCAGGCGATCTACTTGCCGGGCGAACGCATTCCCGGCCAGTTCACCGATCTGCTGCGCAGTTCCGACCCGGCATCATACGAACGCAATTACCGTTACGATATCTCGCCGGTCACCGATAACCAGCCTTTCTTCTTCTACACCGTGCAACCGCGCGACATCCGGGCGTTCGTGGCGAATGCATCGCGCCGCTCGGCCGATTTCAAGATCAATAAAGCGGTGCCATTGCTGTACGGGTTGATGGCTATCAGCGTACTCGCCACCGCCATCATCCTGGCGCTGCCGCCGCTAGTGCTCGGTGCGCGATTGCCACGTCAGAAGGGCGTGCTCGGTTTTTTGCTTTACTTCCTGTCGATCGGCGCGGGTTACATCCTGATCGAGATGGCGCTCATCCAAAAATTCGTACTCTTCCTGGGTCACCCTACTTATGCCCTTACCGTGGTGATCTTTTCGCTGCTGGTTTCGAGCGGGCTGGGCAGCTATTTCAGCCGTCGAATTCTGGGAGACGACGACCGCCGCCTGTACCTTGCCTTGGTGCTGATCGCCGCACTCGTGGGCCTGCTGGCGGCCGTGGTTACGCCGTTGCTTACGGCCGGCGTAGGTCTGCCGCTGGCGTTGAAATGCGCTATCACTGTGGCCTTGATCGCGCCCGCCGGCTTCGTGATGGGGATGCCCTTCCCCACCGCGTTGAAACGCCTGGAGGAATGGCACAAACCCTCCGTGCGGTGGGCCTGGTCGCTGAATGCCGCGGCCAGCGTGCTCGGTTCGGTCGGGTCGCTGGTGTGTGCGATTTATCTGGGTTTGGTCCAAACTTTGCTTGTCGGCGGGCTGCTGTATCTGGCCGCCCTGGCGATAGCCGCCGCCACACCCAGAGGTCGAGATAATTCCGCGGTCAGCGCTGTTCCGGTTGCACAAGCTCGGCTACACTAATGGTGGGAGGGACGTTGTCTTGGCAACCATCACTACCACTGAGCCAGTCGCTATAACCAAGTGGCACGGCCTCGATCCCGACCAACTCATCCAGGCATTCCGCATCATGCAGACCTCCCGCCGTCTGGATGATCGCGAAGTCGCCCTCAAGCGCCAGAACCGGATCTTTTTCCAGATCAGCGGCGCCGGCCATGAGGCCGTGGAAGTGGCCGCCGGAATGTGTTTGCGCGCCGGCCACGACTGGATCTTTCCTTACTATCGCGACCGCGCGTTATGCCTCACGCTGGGCGTGACGCCGCTCGACATGTTGCTGCAGGCCGTGGGCGCGGCCGACGATCCCGCTTCCGGCGGCCGCCAGATGCCTTCCCACTGGGGCGACACCCGCCTCAATATCGTCTCCTCTTCTTCGTGCACCGGCACGCAATTTGTGCAAGCGGTCGGTTGCGCCGAGGCGAATCGCTACCTCTTTCCCGATGGCGACGCCATCACCTTGACCGCCGGCGGCGATGGCGCCACCAGCGAAGGCGAGTTCTGGGAATCGTTGAATGCCGCCTGCCTGAATCGATTGCCGGTTCTGTTTCTGATCGAAGATAACGGCTACGCCATCTCCGTGCCGGTCGAATTCCAGACCGCCGGCGCTAATATATCGGCGCTGGTGTCCGGTTTCCCCGGCCTGTTTCAGCGGGAAGTGGATGGCTGCGATTTTCTGGCATCGTATGAAGCCGTCCAGGCAGCTGTCGCGTATTGCCGGGCCGGACGCGGACCGGCCCTGGTGCACGCGCACGTGATCCGGCCTTACTCGCACTCGCTTTCCGACGATGAGCGGCTCTACAAGACGCCCGCCGAGCGCCAGGCCGAGCAAGCCCGTGATCCGCTGGTGCGCTTTCCCAAGCTGCTGCTGGAAGAAGGCGTGCTTGATCAGAATGCGCTGCGGCGCATCACGCTGGAGGTCGACCGCGAAGTGCATGATGCCGCGCAAGAGGCGCTGCATGCCGATCCGGCCCCGCGCGAATCTGCCATGCGGCACTTATACTCCGACAAAATCGATCCCACCGCCGAAGTCTTCAGCACGCCCGCTGAATTTCACGGCGAGCCGAAAACCATGGTCGATCTGCTGAACGCCACGCTGCATGAAGAGATGCGCCGCGATCCGCGCGTGGTAGCCTTCGGCGAGGATGTGGCGGATTGCAGCCGCGAGCAGAATCTGGCCGTGGTGAAGGGCAAGGGCGGCGTTTTCAAGGTCACCTACGGCTTGCAGACCGAGTTCGGCGGGCAGCGCGCCTTCAACGCGCCGCTGGCCGAGGCCGCCATTGTGGGACGCGCCATCGGCATGTCCCTCCGCGGTCTGAAACCCGTGGCCGAGATTCAGTTCTTCGACTACATCTGGCCGGCTATGATGCAAATTCGCAACGAGGTGGCTACCATGCGCTGGCGTTCCAACGGCGCGTTCGCCTGCCCGTTCGTGTTGCGCGTCCCCATCGGCGGGTATCTGAACGGCGGCGCGATTTATCACAGCCAGTGCGGCGAAGTGGAGTTCACGCATCTGCCTGGCTTGCGGGTGATCATGCCGTCGAACGCCCTGGACGCTTGCGGCCTACTGCGCACGGCCATCCGCTGCGACGATCCGGTGATGTTCCTGGAACACAAGCGGCTGTATCGCGAGCCGTACAACCGGTCACCCCATCCCGGCGCCGACTACACCATCCCGTTCGGCAGCGCGCGTATCGTGAAGCCGGGGCATGATCTCACGGTGGTCACCTACGGTGCTCTCGTGCAGAAATCGCAGCAGGCCGCGCTGCTGGTGGAGCGCAAGAATCCGGAGATCAGCGTGGAAGTGATCGATCTGCGCTCGCTCGCGCCCTACGATTGGAACGCCATCCGCACATCGGTGGAGAAGACCAACCGTGTAATCATCGCGCACGAGGACTGCTTGTCGTTCGGCTACGCCGCGGAAATCGCCGCCCGCATCGCCGACGAGCTGTTCGACCGCCTGGATGCGCCCGTGCGGCGCGTCGCCGCGCTGGACACCTGGGTGGCATATCAGCCGCAGGTGGAAAACGCAATTCTGCCGCAGGTGGAGGATCTGGTGGCCGAGATGGATCGCGTCCTGGCTTATTGAGCGCGGCCGGCTCCTCCCCATAGTATGATCATACTCAGAGTATGAAATGCCCACCACCTTCGAACGCGTGACTGTCACCCTCCCCGATGACCTCGTGAAGGACATTGACCGCCACGAGAAGAACCGCAGCAAGTTCGTCGCGGATGCCGTCCGCCGCGAACTGGATCGCCGCCGTCGCGCGGAGTTGCGCCGCTCGCTGCTGAATCCCCACCCCGAAAGCGCCGAACTCGCCTCACAGGGACTTGCGGAATGGGCGCGTGGCTTGCCTGAAGAAGACACCGCGGCGCTCGTCGACAGCCGCGCCGGCAAGCCCGTTCGGTGGGTCTCCGGCAAGGGCTGGGTGGAGAGCCGCAAGTGACGCTTCGCCGCGGGGCGATTGTCGTAGCGGATCTTGCCCCGGCCATCGGCCACGAACAGCGCGGCGTGCGGCCTTGCATAATCGTGAGCGACCCGGATATCATCCGCGACCAACGCTTTAGTCTCGTGTGCGTGGTGCCGGTGACGGGCACTCCAGGAGAGGGACTCCTTTATCCGTCTCTGGCGCCCGGCCGCAGCGGTCTCACCAAGCGTTCATGTGCACTGATTGACCAGCTGCGGTCGATCGACAAGCGGAGAATCCGGCGCGTTTTCGGTGAACTTGCGCTGGAAGAGATAACTGCCATTGATGAGGGGCTTGCAGCCTTTCTCGGCCTTCGCGACGGGATTGCCCCTGCAGCGCCATAGAGATTCTAGACGCTGAAACTGATCCTCTCAGCGAAGCTCTAGCCGAAGTTCCCGCCCGACCGCCGCAGCTGCCTTCCGCAGCGTGCTCAACGTGACCGCATCATACTCTGGATCCAGCAGGCGATCCAGAGCGGCGCGGCTGGTGCGCATCCTCCGCGCCATCTCCGCCTTGGAAAGGTTTTTCTCTTTCATGGCGGCCTCCACCTGCCGGGCGAGAACACGTTTTATGGCGGTCGCCGTGACTTCTTCGTAAATACCTTCCTCGCGGAGCCACCCATCGAACGACGATCCAATGTTGTTCTTCTTCATACGCCCCCTCCCTTCTTGCGTTTCAGCGCCAGGTCGATGTCGCGATGGGGCGTCTTCTGAGTTTTCTTGATGAAGCCGTGCAGTAGATCATGCGTCCCTCGTGTACACAGAAAAGGACCCGCGCAATCCGGCCGCGCGGCAGGCTGCTGCGCACCTCCCACAATTCCCGGCCGAGCGAACGAACCAGCGGCATGCCGTTTTGATCCGGCATCCATGGGTCAGTGTACCATTTTTGGTACGACCAGTCAAGAAACGCTTCACAGAATTACCAACTCCTGCTGTATCTCTCCCGTGACCCGCGCCTCCGTCTCCCCCACAAACATATTCACTTCCGACCGAATTCCGAAGTCCTTCAGGTAAACTCCCGGCTCAATCGAAAAGCACGTCCAGGGCACCACCCGGCGCTCGTCGTGCGTCTCGAGATTATCCATGTTGGCGCCATTGCCGTGTATGTCTTCCCCGATGGAGTGGCCGGTCCGGTGCACGAAGTAATCGCCGTAACCACGGCTGGCGATATACCCGCGCGCGGCATCGTCCACCTCGAACCCGCGCAGATCCTGCCCCGCCGCCAGCGCATCCCGTACTCGCGTGATGGCTGCGTCGCGCGCGCCGCTCACCACGCCGTACACCTTGCGCATTTCTTCGTTCGGCTGATCGCCGCAAAAGCCGGTCCAGGTGATGTCGTAGTACACCGCGCCGGGCTGGTCAAGCTTGGCCCACATGTCCAGCAGCACCAGGTCGCCTGACCGAATCTTGGATGTGATCTCCGCCGTCGGTTCGTAATGCGGATTCGCGGCGTTGGCGTTCACGCCCACAATTGGCCCATCCTCGGCGAACAGGCCGGCTTTGGCGAATCCATCGCGCACGAACTGCGCCACCGCAAACTCCTCCACCGCGCCGCCGCCGCGCGTGATCTCGCGGATCATCTCGAAGGCCTGCGCCCGCACGCGATCCACGCGGCGGCCCGCCTCCAAGTGCGATTCCAGCGCTTGCGGCGTCCAGCGCGCCTCGAAATGCTGGATCAGTTCTGCGGAGCTGACCACCTCCACGCCCAGGCTGCGCACCAGTTCCACCGTGCCGGCATCCACCATGGCTACATAGGGAATGGCGCACATCGGCGAATATTGCATGGCCACCCGGCGCGCCCCGCCGAGCAATGTGCGTAACCCGCCGGTCTGCTCGCTCCAACTCGAGTAGCCGACCTTATCACCCGGCAGCGAGTCCAACCGACCCGACTCGATGCGATGCACCAAGCCACGCGGCTCGCCCGCCGCCGGAATCCAATAATACCAGCGCCGCGTCACGTGCGATGCCGGCTGAAATCCCAACACGCGATACGCCAGCGGATCGCGCTTATGGTGATCGTAAAACAACCACCCGTCCAGCTTTTGCTTCTTTAGCTCTTCTTGTATGGCAGCAAGGTTCATGTTTCAAAAGGCTCCAGATTGGCGCGCGAGGGCGGCGCCGTTGCCAGGCTGACCACGATCAGCGCGAGCACCGAAACACCCAGCGCCGGATACACCGCGTCCAGCCATTGTATGTCCAGAATTTGCCAGGCCACCGTGATCACAGTCCCCAACACGATGGAGCTGATGGCGCCCGCCTTATTGGCCCGCTTCCAAAAGAATACCGCCATCACGGAGGGCGTGACCGCCGCGCCGTAAACCGTGTAAGCATACAGCGCGGCCTTCAGCACCGACTCGAAGTAGGCGGCCTGCAAAAGCGCGAACGCGCCCAGCGCAATCACCAGCACGCGCGACACGATCAGGGTGCGCCGCTCGCTCGCCCGCGGATCGATGAAGCGCTTGTAGACATCGTGAATCAGGTTGCTGGCCGGCGAGAACAGATAATTGTTCGCCGTCGAAATCACTTTGGCGAACACACCACCCAACAGGATGGCGCCCACCACCTCCGGCAAACGCATGCGCGCGGTAAGCGGGATGATCTCGCGCGGCCGGTCCGTGTGCAGCGACGCGCTGCCAATTACGGCGATGGTGATGATCACGGTTTCGAGCACCAGAGTACCGGCGATCCATCCAAATACCGCCCAGCGGGCATCGCGCTCCGAGCGTGCCGAGAAGAACTTCTGGTACATGCCCTGATTGCCGATCAGCAGCAGCATGGTCGGCAGCAGATATCCGAGGCAGTGCACCCACCCGAGCTGCCCGAACAAGGTGAAATGATCTGCGGGCAGCGCCGCGTGGACGGCCGGCCACCCGCCCGTGCGCTCGAGCAGCAGCGGCAGTGAGATCAGCGCGATGATGGTGACCAACAGGCCGATGATCAGGTCCAGATAAGCCACCGAAGCCATGCCCGCCAGCGCCGTGAACGTGATGACGAACGCGGCGATGATATCCATCCCGGTTTTCTGATCGAGCGACGGGAAAATCAGGTGCAGGATGTCGCCGCCGCCCTTGAACTGGTAGCTGGTAATCACGGTGTACGAGATGACGATGGCAACCGTGGCCAGTACGCGCGCGGTGGTGTTGTAGCGCGTCTCCAGCAGATCCGGTACCGTGAATTGCGCGAAGCGCCGCGCCCGGCCCGCGATGACCGCGATCAGGGCCAAGCCGACCCAACCCCCAGCGGGCTGCCACAATGCGGAGAAGCCATTGCGATAGGCATTCTCTCCGCCGGCGAACAGGCTGCCCGCGCCGATCCACGAAGAAAGCAGCGTGAACACCAGTACCGGCCACGTCAGCGTGCGGCCCGCTACCAGGAAATCAGCCTGGTTCTTGACGGTGAACGAACGGACCACTGCGGTGCCCAGCAGCACCGCTACGATTAGCGACAACACTATGGCATAGATCATTGGTAGGCACTAAGCTGGCTACAAAGCTCGTTCCAGCCTGCTCTCCAGCAACTCTTGGGAAGCTCCGTCTATCTCGATTACTTTGGTCCGGTTGGTCAAGCCTAACACGATCCGCACCCGCGATTGCGGCACTCCGGCCAGCCCGGCAAAGAAGCGCACGCAAGCCTCGTTAGCCTTGCCATCGACAGGCGCCGCGGCCAGATCCAACTTCCACGCGTCCCCCACGCGGCCGGCTACGCGCGTGCGCCTGGCGCGCGCATGCACCTTTACCGTGATACGCGCCATTCGATCTCGGCCCTCAGATTCGCCACGCCCGCCGCCACGCGTGCATCCACCACCTCGAATGGAATTACATCGTCCAGCCAGTCGTGGCTCGACCCGTCCGGGCTCTGCGTGGCCACCGTCAGCGTGTATTGCTGCGGCGTAAGCCAGCAGTCGAACTGGAAATCCACCTCCAGTTCGTCGCCCGGCTGATAGCTGCCCAAGTGCTTTTTCTCGATGCGCGTGTTGGTGCCATATACATCCATGCCGATCCGGTTGCGAATCAGGATACCCACCATCGGATCGCACGCCGCGTGATGAAATCGGCTGCGCACACGCACCGTCACGGTCTCGCCGCCGGCCACCGTTGCCACCGGCTCACCTGCGGCGTTCAGCAGATCCACCCCCAGAATTTCGCTCACGCCGTCGCCGTGGCGGAAAGTGGCCTCGAAGCGCTGCCGTTTTTCCTGCGTGGCCTGCTGCTTTTCGAGCACCAGCCCGATGTACCGGTTGATCACGTCGCTGGGAGCGCCTTCCGCCTCCATACGGCCGTGCAGCAGCAGCATGGCGCGATTCGAAAGCTGCTTCACCAGGCCCAGGTCATGCGAGACGAACAACACCGTAATTTTTCGCTCGCGCAACTCTTCAAATTTGCGCACGCACCGGTTGGCGAAAACGGCGTCACCCACCGCCAAGGCTTCATCCACAATGAGAATCTCGGGATCCACGTGAATGGCGGTGGCGAACGCCAGACGCACGTACATGCCGCTCGAATATTCTTTTACCGGCCGCGCGATGAACTCGCCGATCTCAGCGAAGGCTTCAATTGAGGGCATGGCGCGCTCGATTTCAGCGCGGCTCAGGCCCATGATCTCCCCGTTCAGGAACACGTTCTCGCGGCCCGTGAACTCGGGGTTGAAGCCCGCACCCAGCTCCAGCAGGGCGGCGATGCGCCCCCGTGTAACCACGCGACCCTTGGTGGGCGGCAATATGCCCGCCACGATTTGCAGTAGCGTACTCTTGCCGGAGCCGTTCGGCCCGACCAACGCCAGAGTTTCGCCCTTCTCCACCTGGAAACCAATATCGCGCAGCGCCCAAAAGTCGCTGTGGAACTTCCGTTTATTGAAGGGGAGCGCTTCGCGCAAGCGGTCCGCGGGCCGCCGGTAGAGCTTGTAGAGCTTAGATACGTTCTGAACCAGGACCACTAGGTTTTATTGTGACACGGCGGCCGGCCTCGCCTATGGTGTAGTCGCAGCGCGCGCGGATTTTGGAGGTAGGCTTTAGCCGACGTGGCGCTTCAGCGCCGCCGACCCCAAGCCCGCTTCGGCCGCATAGGTCCAATAAATCACGGCGTCTTGATAAATCTCCATCGCGCTCCTACCAACCAAGTCGCCACCGCCGGGGACCGTAGTTAGATAGCTCCCAGTTCGCAAATCCACCAATTTAGTAAGCATTTACCAAGGAATTACCGCACGCGGATTTACCTGGAATAACAAAAAACAATTGGGGTATTTTCTGCTGATTTTGGCCGAATGTCGAGTATGATTAAGCGTGGAGTTGACCTTAGTATGCTTAGCCTTCGGTTCGCAACAGCTATTATCAGTCTCGTGCTGTTTCTCGGGGCGCCCTGCTTTTCACAAGCACCTGGCGGACCTGGCGGCTGGCCATTCGCCGGCAACGATCTGAATAACAGCCGTTGGGCTTCCGCCGAAACAATATTAAATAACCAAAACGTGGGCGCGCTCGCCGTACAATGGCAGTTCACAACGCAAAACGATGTTTCCGCGACGCCGTCGGTGGATGCCGCGGGAGGCTATGTCTATTTCCCCGATTGGTCCGGAAACCTGTACAAATTAAGTGCGGCTAGCGGCGCGGTTGTCTGGACACACAAGATGACAGACTACGGCTTAGGTTCGGCGGTGATGTCGCGCACTACACCAACACTCTATGGCACGATGTTGATCCTCGGCGCCAGTGCGTCGTGGGCGAATCCAAATCCGAGCGGCTCTTATGTCCTGGCGTTGAACGCGAGCGATGGCAGTCTGATATGGAGTACCCCGCTCGATCCCGACCGGTATTCTCTCTCCACCGGATCCCCGATCGTTTACAACGGAATCGCTTACATCGGGGTGTCCTCCAGCGAAGAAAATATCAGCAACCCGACGTTCCGCGGGAGTCTCGTGGCCGTGTCGCTAGCTGACGGGCAGGTGCTGTGGCGGACATATTTCGTGCCAAATGGGTATACCGGCGCGCCCGTATGGTCCGGCACGCCGGTGATCGACGTCGCGCAAAGTCAGATTTACGTGACTACGGGTAATAATTATCTGGTTCCTCAATCCGTCCAGGCGTGTGAGCAGGCCGCGCAAGGGAACAAAAGGGCGATCATTCTATGCCAGGCACCGGACAATTCTGAAGACTCGATTGTGGCGCTCGATCTCGCCACTGGGAAGGCGAAGTGGGCGCACCGCTGTTCCACGGACGATGAGTGGATCAAGGCCTGCAGCTGGCACGGAACAGGCTGTCCGGATCCCGCTGGAACAGATTATGATTTCGGCGCCGGCGCAAACCTTTTCACGGTTAATATCGATGGCGTTCCCACCACGGTGGTTGGCGCGGGCCAAAAGAGCGGTGTATATTGGGCTGTCTCGCCGGGCAGCGGAGCATTGCTGTGGTCCACCGTCGTCGGTCCAGGCGGCCGCCTCGGCGGGATGGAGTGGGGTACGGCGTCCGACAACCAGCGCATCTATGTCGCGATCAGCAACACCCGCCGGGCGACCTATACCCTAAAGCCGTCGGGGCTCTCTTGGAACGGAGGTTCGTGGGCCGCCCTGGACGCTGCCACTGGAACGATCCTTTGGCAAGTGCCGGACCCGGGATTCAGCCCCATTCAGCCGAATCAGCATGCCCTCTCGCTCGGCGCTGTGACGGTAGCAAATGGAGTGGTCTACGCCGCTTCGATGTCGGGCTACATGTACGCCCTGGACGCCGCCACCGGCGCGACGCTGTGGTCGTTCCAGGCGCCCGGTTCGGTCAATGCGGCGCCAGCCGTGGTCAACGGCACGCTGTACTGGGGCACCGGTTATCATAACTTCCCCTTCGCTCCCGGCACCGCCAGCAACACTTTCTACGCTTTTTCTCTCCCGGCAAGTAACGCAAAGAACAAAGTGGCGCCGTCAGATCGAGAGAACCGGCCTCCAGCTTGCCCCGGGTGCGTGACCAGCGGCCAATGAGTGGCCAATGAGTGACCAATGAGTGACCAATGAGTGACTAATGATCCATCAGACTGTTAGGGCCCGGTCTGGGTACGTTTGGCTGGCGTCAGCCGTCCTGGCGACGGGGTGCGCCGCGCGCCATGCGCCCGCGCCCGCCGCCGCGCCGCAGCCGATAGGCCGTGGTTACATTAACCTGCAACCTGGGTGGCGCTTGCGTGTAGTGACCCCTATACTTAAATCCGGCGGTTATCGTCTAACTACATTCGGAGAAACCACGGTCGGCAACACCATCACACTTACCGTAGGAGACGATTTCTTGGGCTACGAGACAGCCTATTATGCGGTGAAGCCGCACGGAGTGGATTTCGTATCGGCGGAAACGACACAGAGACGGCCGCACCACAGCACATCCCCGGCCGCTGGTGCGCTTGTTCGAGTTGCCGCGTGGTATGCGGCACGTGCGGCTAATCTACCTGGTCCGCGTGAGCCAGGCGGACCATGACATGGCCGTAGCCGCCGCCAAAGACACACCGGCTTTGGAGGTGCTGACCGAGCGCGTGGAAGCCAACCCCACAGAGAATTGTCACAGTGGATCGGGCGTGTTCTGTGCTTGGATTCCGTCCGGGATCGCCGTTGTGCCGCAGTCGTCGCGAACGATTGACGGTGGTGTTGAATGGGTCCCCGCGCGCTGAAGTGTGCGCCACTGCACCTCTTACGCCGTCACCACCACCCGTCCCACGGCTTAGTTTGGCAAAGAGCTGGCCGGCGTAGCCGCCGCCTGGATCACTGGAACTATGCCAGGATTGGAGTCGCTACCCTGTATTATCGCCGCGTTGGTGTAACAGGAAGCCTTGATCTTATAAGTGATAGCCGTTGCCTGGCACGCCGATATCGAGATCGTGCCTGGAGAAGCTATAGGTTGAATCAAGACTGGCGGTGTATTGGGGCAGCGTGAACCTATAGGAGCTATAACTGTCGTCCAACAAAGTGACGTTAGTTAGCGGTCTTCGCCGTTCCAGACCTTCTTCGCCCGCACAGGTCAAATCAGTCACGGCGTTTTGAGCCGTCTCCATCGCGTTCAGAGGCACCTATTCACCGCCGCCGGGGACCGTAGTTTCCCCAGGGATTACTGCGCCACAGAATTACCGGGCATAACAAAAACAATTTTGGTATTTTCTACTGATTCCGGCACAATATCGAGTATGATTAAGCGTGGAGTTGACCGCAGTATGCTCGGCCTTCAGTTTCCAACAGCTACCATGAGCCTCATGTTGTTTCTGACCGCGCCCTGCTTTTCACAAGCACCCGGCGGCTGGCCATTCGCCGGCAACGATCTGAATAATAGCCGTTGGGCTTCCGCGGAAACAATACTAAATAACCAAAGCGTGGGCGGACTCGCCGTACAATGGCAGTTCACAACGCAAAACGACGTTTCCGCAACCCCGTCGGTGGATGCCACGGGAGGCTATGTCTATTTCCCCGATTGGTCCGGAAACCTGTACAAATTAAGTGCGGCCAGCGGCGCGGTTGTCTGGACACACAAGATGACAGACTACGGCTTAAGTTCGGCGGTGATGTCGCGCACTACGCCAACGCTCTATGGCACCATGGTAATCATCGGCGCCAGCGCGTCGTGGGCGAATCCAGACCCGAGCGGCTCTTATGTGTTGGGGTTGAACGCGAGCGACGGCAGTCTGATATGGAGTACCGCGCTAGATCCCGACCAGTATTCTCTCTCGACGGGATCCCCGATCGTCTACAACGGAATCGCTTACATCGGCGTGTCCTCGAGCGAAGAGAATATCACCAACCCGACGTTCCGAGGGAGTCTTGTCGCTGTGTCGCTAGCCAACGGTCATGTCATCTGGAGGACATATTTCGCGCCAAGCGGATATACCGGCGCGTCCGTCTGGTCCAGCACGCCGGTGATCGATGCCGGGCGAAGTCAGATTTATGTGACGACGGGTAATAATTATTTGGTTCCGCAATCGGTCCAGGCGTGTGAGCAGGCCGCACAGGGGGATAAAAAAGCGATTGTGCTATGCCAGGCGGCGGATAATTTTGAAGACTCGATTGTCGCGTTGGATCTCGCCACTGGAAAGGAGAAGTGGGCGCGTCACTGCTCCGCCGATGATGCCTGGATAGTTGCCTGCACTTCAAACGGAACAGGATGTCCGGATCCCGCTGGAACAGATTATGATTTCGGCGCCGGCGCAAATCTCTTCACAGTTAATATTGATGACGTTCCCACCACGGTGCTCGGGGCCGGCCAGAAAAGCGGTATATATTGGGCTGTGTCGCCTGGCAGCGGGGCATTGCTGTGGTCCACCGTGGTCGGCCCAAGCGGGATGGAGTGGGGTACGGCCTCCGACAACCAGCGCATCTACGTCGCGATCAGCAACAAGCACCACGCGACCTACCGCCTAAAGCCGTCGGGCCTGCCCTGGAACGGAGGTTCGTGGGCTGCTCTGGACACTGCCACTGGAACGATCCTTTGGCAGGTGCGGGACCCGGGTTTCAGCCCGATCCAACCGAGTCAGCACGCCTTCCCGCTCGGCGCTGTGACGGTGGCGAATGGAGTGGTGTACGCCGCTTCGATGTCGGGCTATATGTACGCGTTCGACGCAGCCTCTGGCGCGACACTGTGGTCGTTCCTGGCGCCCGGTTCGGTTAACGCGGCGCCAGCAGTGGTCAACGGTACGCTGTACTGGGGCACCGGTTATCATAATTTCCCCTTCGCTCCTGGCACCGCCAGCAACACTTTCTACGCTTTCTCTCTCCCGGCAAGTAACGCAAAGAACAAGAACGCTCCGGCCTGCCCCGGGTGCGTGACCAGTGGCCAATGAAGTGGCCAATGATCCAACTGTGAGGACTTGGTCTCGTTGTGTTTGGCTGGCGTTAGGCGCCCTGGCGACGGGCTGCGGCGCCCGCCACTTTCTCGCGCCTGCCACCCGCGGTCCAGCCAATCGAGTGCGGTTACATTGATATGCAACCTGGCTGACGCTCGCGCGTAGTCATCCCCACGGGTTGCCGCGGGGTCTGCGGCACGTGCAGCTAATCTACCTGGTCCCCGTGAGCCAGGCGAATCATGACATGGCCGTAGCCGCCGCCAAAGACACGCTGGCTTTGGAAGCGCTGACCGAGCGCGTGGAAGCCAAACCCAGGGAGAATTGTCACAGCGCTCAACCGCATGCTACATGATCTACCTACGCCGTCACCACCACCCGTCCCACGGCGTAGTTGAGCAAATGGCTGGTCGGCGTAGCCGCCGCCTGGATCTGAGCCAGATAGGTGCCCGGTGCGACCGCCTCTCCAGCGTCATTCTGCCCGTTCCAGGTTATCGTCTCTCCGGGTGCCGGCACCAGCATTGACTCATGCAACGTCCGCACCGGAACTATGCCGGGATCGGAGTCGCTATCCCGTATTATCGCCGCGCTTGTATAACAGGAAGCCCTGATCTTATAAGTGATAGCCGTTGACTGGCCCGCGGATATCGAGATCGTACCTGGCGTAGCTATAGGTTGAATCAAGACTGGCGGCGTTATGGGCAGTTTGAACTTATAAGGGGTGTAAGTATCGCCCAGTAGCGTGACGTTACTGGTATTCGCCGGCCCCAAACCTGCTTCGGCCGCGTAATTCAAATAGGTCACGGCGTTTTGAGAAATCTCCATCACGTTCAGTCCCACGCGGTCGACCGCCACGTGATTCAAGCCGGCCAGGACAACATTGGTAGCCACCGGAGTTCCATTGGTGGGACCTTCGCCTTGCATGCCCCAAACGCCGTCGATCACAGCGAAATCGACCGGCCGAACCAGGTTCAAATCCATAATGGACAGGTCGATCCCGCGCAAATGCAAGTCGTGGCGCGGTAAATTCCGATCCACCGGCAGAGCGTAGGCCGTCTCTGAAGCCAGACCGACCAGGTTCTTCATAGACAGTGTAACTACCGCGTCAACATGCGTCTTCAGCTTGGCCGCACTGATGAAGTAAGTTTGAGGCTGGACTACAACCGAGGGAATCCACATGGACTGATAAGCATATTTCCCACTGGGCACCGCCGTCAGAACATAGGTCCCGGTTCGCAGGTCCACCAGTTGCACCTCCGGATAAGTGGCGAAAAGAGATGTATAGCCACACGGAGTGAAGTTAGAAGGCTTTCCAGGAGGCGCGGCTTCCACGATGAGTATCTGGGTCGCTCCCGCGGACAGGCATAGGTCCACGATCGCTTGCACGACGCGCGGATCGGTCGTGGCGCCGGAGTCAGCCGGCTTGGGCGCCACCAGGTTGGGTTTGATGATGACCGTCTGCCCGGCAAGGTTGGTGGGAAACTGTCCACAACTGGACAGCGCCGCCGATGCCGCGGTATACGGGTCGCTCGAATAGCCGACGCCGACCTGGTAAGACTTGCCGGCAGCCTTGGCGGAGGTCAGAAAAGCGGAATTGGCGGCGGCCAGCAGCCCGATGAATGATCGCCGGTCGATGCCTGATCCGGCAAGGTCGCGCAGAGGCATATTGCCCTCCTATTGAGTCAATCATACTTCAGGAAATCCCTGCAGGCGGCATTATGCGGCATTATGCGGCATTATGAAGGTAAGGCATCCCCATGACACATCACCTGCCCCTGGCGCTTTCGTTTTTGTTGGCGGGTGCGCTCCTGGCCTCCCCCGGCATTCCCCAAGGCATGAATCGCTTCGCCGCAGCGGCGTACCGGCAGATGGCCGGCGGACAGGATAACCTGATTCTGTCGCCCTTCAGCATCGCGACGGCGCTCTCAATGCTGCTGGAGGGCGCCCGCGGGCAAACGGCCGCCGGCATCGCCGCCGCACTGAACCAAGTCAATCCCGGTTCGGGCTACCATGCAGCCATCGCTTCGCTGGCCACGGAGCTGACGAAGCAGGCCAACGTGAGTTCTAATCGACTGGCCGTGGCGAATGGACTCTGGGTACAAAAAGGCTTTCCGCTTCAGCCCGACTTCGAGCAGACCCTCCGCACGATCTACCATGCACCGCTCACCCCGGTCGATTTTCACATGCCGGAGCAGGCACGTCAGGAGATCAATGCCTGGACCGCGCACGAGACCAACGACAAAATTCAGGAGCTGTTCCCGCGCGGTTCCATCGAGGCTACCCTGCGCCTGGTCCTCACCAGCGCCATTTACTTTTATGGAAAATGGCTCGTCCCCTTCGACCGTCAGAACACGCGCCCGGAGCCGTTCCAAGTCGGCGGCGGGCGCACGGTGGAAGCGAAGTTCATGCATCGCGACGCCAATTTCCTCTATGGCGAAACCCCCGACGCACAGATACTGGAGATGAAATACGCGGGTACCCAGTTGGCATTCGATATTCTGCTGCCGAAGGCAACCGGCCGTCTTCCCGCGCTCGAACAGTCGCTCAAGGCGGAGATCCTCGACGCATGGTTCGGCACGCTCCGGATCCGCAAAGTCGAAACCGCCATCCCAAAATTCCGGGCCACATCGGCGTTCTCGTTGCGCGACATGCTCTCGCACATGGGTATGGCCGACGCGTTTTTGAAAACTGCCGATTTCTCCGGCATTGATGGACGCCGCGATCTATGCGTAGGCGATGTCTTCCACCAGGCGTTCGTGGAGGTATCCGAGGAAGGGACCGAGGCGGCGGCGGCCACCGGCATCACGGTGCGTCCTATGCTGGCGCGGCGGCCCGAGGAACCAGTGGTCTTTCGCGCCGACCATCCTTTTACGTTTTTTATTCGTGATACCGCGAGCGGTGTGATTCTTTTCGAAGGGCGGCTGATCGAGCCGAAGTGACGCTTCGCGGAACCTTACGTCGGCAGCCGGACGCCGGTATCTTCATATAGCGGCACCGGAGCGGTGCCTTGCGTGCGAAATTCGTAGCGTTCGATGGACAGGGCCGCGCCGTCCTTATCGCTGCGTACGACACATCCGTAAATCATCAGTTTCATCGGACAGACGTCGTTGAGCCGCGCCGGCCAGCTCATCGATATCTCCACCGGCAGGCCGGTGCTCAGGAGGTTTTCCGTCGTGAACCAGACACCGCTGCTGCTGATGTTGAGCGTTCGTCCATTGCCGGCTTCGGCTACGCGGCTCCCATAGAGCAGCTTGTACCGCAGCCCCTGCTGAATATTGAATCGGCGCTTGGTTCGCCGGTCAACCTGCTCGTCCTGCTTTCTCCGTTTTGCCATTGGTGGTGCTCCCCTTTTGCCCTGTCGATCTTAAGAATTAGCACCACGGGTTCCGGTTCCTCAAGTATCTCTTTGGATAGGCAATGTTAACTAACGCCTTTATCCACCAGTACTTATGGACCTAACAGGGAGAACGGGTGCTAACCAAAGGACGCCGGATCTGGCCTGCACCCCGATGGTGTCGGGCGAACGGCCGTAAACAGTGGACCACGGCGATCTTCGCCTGGCGTTCGCCTTAAAAACAATATGTTGGGGTCGCTGAGATTGCCTATCGAACGGTTAGTATCTAACTAACCCAAATGCTCTCAATGTTTTCTTAAAGATTCCTCTTGCATTGGGCGAAGCGTTCGTGCCACAATTTGTTGTGGTCCAAAAGTAGTCAAAAAGTGGTTTAAAGGTGGCTGAAGAACCTCAAGGCGCGGTACTGGTCGAACCACCCCGTGGGATGTACCCGGCGCGCCTGGACGAAAAAGGCCGCCTCAAGCTGCCCGAAAAGTTCCAACGGTACCTGGGAGGACTCACGGACAAGAAACTGTTCGTGACCAGTCTGGATCGGCGCATGGCCACAGTATATCCGATCGCGATCTGGAAGGAAAACGAAATCTTATTCGCCCAGCACCGCGAAAATCCCAAGGTGGCGAAGCGGGTCTGGTTCACGGCGCAGGAATTGGGATCGGAAGCGGAAATGGACGGGCAGGGACGTATTCAGTTCTCGCCCGAGTTAAGGCGGGAGTTGGGCATAGAGAATCAACCGGTGAAGGTGCTGGTGGACAACGGAGCCATCCAGGTGATGAGCGAACCGATGTTTAACGCACGGAAGGCGGAAGCCGTGCAGTCGCCAGAGGACGATGTGGAGATGCTGCAGCGGGCTGGGCTCAAGTAATGGCATATGCACTTTGCCGTGATGGCGGCCGAAGCGATCGACTGGTTGGCCGTCCGTGGGGAGGGCGTGTACTTGGACGCCACAGCCGGACTGGGCGGGCATACGGGCGCGATCGCGCGGCGCATAACCACCGGCAAAGTGATTGCCAACGATCGCGACCTGGAGTCGCTAGAAATGGCGCGGCGCAATACGGCCGCATGGACCGATCGGATTTGTTACCACCAGGGGACATTCGCGCGCATAGCCGAAGCGTTGCCGGCATGCGGAGCGGGGCAGGTGAATGGATTGCTGGCGGACCTGGGAGTCAGCCGGTATCAATTGACCGAACCGGACAGGGGTTTTTCGTTTATGACCGACGGGCCTTTGGATATGCGCATGGATCGTTCTGTGCGCATAACGGCGGCCGATGTGGTCAATCAGTACGCCGAAGAGGCGATCGCCGACCTGATCTACCAGCTTGGCGAAGAAAGGAGGGCGCGGAAGATAGCCAGAGCCATCGTTCGAGCACGGCCCTTACGGAGCACACTACACCTGGCCGGGGTAGTGGAGCGGGCCGTGCATCGGACGAGCCGTCTGCATCCCGCGACCCGAACCTTTATGGCCTTACGCATGTTTGTGAACGACGAGCAGGGCGAACTCGATCGCTTGCTCGAAATCGGACCGGAGCTGATCGCGAGCGGCGGCCGCATGGTGGTGATTTCCTTTATGTCGCTCGAAGATCGCAAGGTGAAGCAGCGCTTCCGCGGTCTGGCGGAGGAGGGACGCGGCACGATCCTGACCAGGCATCCGGTGACACCCTCGGTAGAGGAAACGGGTTTAAATCCGCCGTCGCGCAGCGCCAAGCTGCGTGCGCTCCAGATGATTGGCTGATGAAGTAGTGAGGTAAGGACTCATGGCAACGCTGGCAATGTTTTTTCGCAAACCCCTGGCCGCGCCTGCCGCCCGCAGCGGCGCCGCGCAATCCGTTTCCCAACCGGTGGACGACCGTTACATTTTGCGGGCGCTACCCAATGAAGATATTTTTCTGTATTCAAAGTCCATCGATAATTCGCGCGTAGTGCGCGAGCCCGATCCCTCGGCGCACGGCGAATGGTCCATGATCGGTACGGCTTGTTTGCTGGCGATTCTGTTCATGGGGCTATCGACGCCGCGGGTGGCGAACATTTTCGCGGGCTACCAACTGCAGTCGTTGAAACAGGAGCAACAGCGGCTGCTCGACGAACAGCGCGATCTAAATGTCGTAGAAGCGCGGTTGTCCCGCCAGGAAAACCTCGAAGTTCTGGCCAAGCGTCACGATTTGAGCACACCCGCGCCCGGCCAAGTCGTCCACCTCGATCCCAAGTCTGACAGCAAGCTGGCGTTGAACCGCCACTGATCCCGGGCCCCACAGGTTCTTCGATATGGAATCCGACGCCCGAAATAAAGCCGGCAGACGTGTGATAGGTTTCGGCGGCCTGGTTCTGCTTTGGGGCTTCCTGATCCTAATGCAGTTGTTTCGCCTGCAAGTAATCCGGCACGGCGATTACCTGCGCGCAGCCCACCGGCAGCAGGAAGAGACCGTGGAGATCTCGGCGCCGCGCGGCTATATCTTCGATAGGACCGGAGAACTGCTGGCGGGTAGCGTCAAGCGAGATTCGGTGTACATCGATCCTTTGCAAGTCCCCGATTTGCAGTTGGCCGCCGGCCTTCTATCGGGCGTCCTGCGCATCGACCGGGCGTCGCTCTATAGCCGCATGCAGTGGTATGCCGCCAACCAGCGCGGTTTCATGTGGGTGGCCAAGGCTATCGATCCGGAGCAGTACGACCGGCTGCGCAGCCTGCACCTGGATTGGATCCGCTTCGAAAAAGAAAGCTGGCGCAATTATCCGCGGAACACGCTGGCCGCGCATGTGATCGGCGCCGTGGATAAAGAAGAGGCGGGGCAGTGGGGGCTGGAGAAGAGCCTGGAGCCGGCCTTGCGCGGCTCGCCGGGCAGCATGCGCATGCTCACCGACGCCAAGGGGCGCAGCATAGATTCCCACGTGGAAACGGCGCCGCAGCCGGGCGTAGATTTGACGCTCACCATTGATGAACGGATCCAGTTGCCGGCGCAGGACGCCATCGCGCGCGCGGTCCAGGCGTCGCATGCCGAGAGCGGCAGCGTAGTGGTCATGGATCCATATCATGGCGATATTCTGGCCATCGCCAGCTATCCGCCGTTCGATCCGAACAAGCCGCCCGGGCGCGGTGAAAGCCCCACGGCACGCTTCAATCACGCGGTCTCCGTGCCATTCGAACCGGGCTCCGTGTTCAAGGTGGTCACACTCTCGGCCGCGCTCGAAACCACCAGCCTGAAGCCCTCCAGCATGATCAACTGCGGAAACGGCACCCTCACCATGGCCGGCCGTACGGTGCACGAAGCCCATCATGGCTATGGCACCATGCCCATGGAGATGGTGCTGGCGAAATCCAGCAATATCGGCGCCATACAAATCGGGTTGAAGGTCGGTTCGAACAAGCTGTATGAATATGTGCGCCGGTTTGGCCTGGGCGCGCGTACGGGTATTCCGCTGCCGGCTGAATCGCCCGGGATGGTGCGCAAACTTTCGAAATGGCGCACCACTTCGCTGATGTCGGTATCGATGGGTCATGAAGTGGGCGTCACCACTCTGCAACTCGCGCAGGTCTGCTCGGCGGTGGCCAACGGTGGTCTGCTGGTGCGGCCGCGCTTGATTCTGAAAAAGGGAAATGAAGCCGTGCCCGTGGTTCCTCCGAAGCGCATCCTGAAGCCGGAAACCGCCATCCAGATGCGCAAAATGATGGAAGGTGTGGTGCTGTTTGGCACCGGACACCGCTACGCCAACCTGCAGGGTTATTCGAGCGCCGGCAAGACCGGGTCCGCGCAAATCTTCGATTACGCCACGGGACACTACACGCACATTTACAACGCCTCTTTCATGGGGTTCGCGCCCGTTACAAATCCGGCTATTGTGGTAGTAGTAACGGTGAACGCCACGCACGGCGGATCCGCCGGATACGGCGGCCCGGTAGCCGGCCCCGTGTTTCGTGCCGTCGCCTCGGAAACGCTGCGGGTGCTGGACGTGCCGAAAGACTTGCCGGACACGGTTCCGGATACGGGCAAAACTCAAGTGGCCGATCTGGATGAAGTGCCCATCATTTCGGGGCACATCGATCCGCCGGAATTGGGAGAATCGGAGGCCCAGGTGGCTGCGTCTCAGCCGCCCGCTCCGGTGTACGGTCCGCAACCAAAGCCGGCGGATCCGGCTGAGCAAGCCCCCGTGAAGCAGGCCAAGCAGGCCAGTGGCCCCAAGGCGCCGAACCTGATCGGATTGTCGATGCGATCCGTGGTCACACTGGCGCAGGCGCAGGGTTTGGATGTGGTATTGGCAGGTACCGGAATTGTCCGCCGGCAGGAGCCGCCCCCTGGCGCTATTTTGCATGGCGGAGAAAGGATTCGAGTCGATCTTGCCAGATGACCCTGGGAGAGATCATGGCGGGGGTAGGGCTGAAAGCGCCACTCTCGCCGCTTCTTTCCCAACTGGACATACAGGGCCTCGAATACGACTCGCGCCGCGTGCAGCCCGGCTCCTTATTCTTCGCTTTTCCCGGCAGCCGCACCGACGGGCGGGAATTCGCGCGCGATGCGGTGGCCCGCGGCGCGGTGGCGGTGGCCTGCGAATCCGCCGCACCGGATAATTTTCCCGCGCCCTGGATTGAAGTGGAACACGGCCGGCAGGCGCTGGCGCTGGCTGCGCGCAACTATTATCATCACCCCGACGAACGCATCGCGCTGACCGGCATCACCGGGACCAACGGCAAAACCACTACATCGTATTTAATCGATTCCATTCTGCGCGCTGCCGGCAAAACTACCGCGCTGATCGGCACCATCGAATATCATCTGGCCGGGCGCGTACTGCCGGCCGTCAACACCACACCGGAGTCGCTCGATCTGAACCGGCTCTTCGCCGAACTGGAAGCGGCGGGCGGCACACATGCCACTATGGAAGTGTCTTCGCACGCGCTGGCGCTGGGCCGCGTCTACGGCCTGAATTTTCACACGGCTATCTTCACCAACCTGACCCGCGACCACCTGGATTTCCATCAGACGATGGAGAATTATTTCGCCGCTAAACAAATGCTGTTCTCAGGCGCCGGCGCGCCGCCTCCGGTCTGGGCCGTGCTGAACCGCGACGACGAGTGGTGCCGGCGCGTGGAGATCCCGCGCCAGAGCGAAGTGCTGTGGTTCGGACTGGGGCAGGGCGCGACGGTCCGCGCTCGTCACATTTCCTCGAACCTGCAGGGGCTGCGCTTCGAATTGCAGAGCCGCAAAGTGCGGTTCATGGTGGAATCGCCGCTGCTGGGCAGGATTAACGTGTATAACATCCTGGCGGCGTGCTGCACCGGAGTCAGCTACGGCTTCGAACCAAATATCATCGCGGCCGGTATTGCGCAATGCCGCGCCGTGCCGGGACGCTTCGAGCGCGTGGATGAGGGACAGCCGTTTGGCGTGGTGGTGGACTACGCGCACACCGACGACGCTTTGAAAAATACCATCGCGGTGGCGCGCGGCCTGTCGCCCAAACGCATCATTACTTTATTCGGATGCGGCGGTGACCGCGACCGGGCCAAGCGTCCGCTGATGGGGAAGGCGGCAGCCGAGAACAGCGATTTCGTGATTCTCACCAGCGACAATCCACGCTCGGAAGATCCGCTGGCCATTATGAATGATGCGCTGGTGGGCATCCGGCGCACCGATGTGCCGCTGGTGGTTGAGCCGGACCGCGCCACCGCCATCGCCCGCGCTATAAAGGAAGCCCGCTCCGGCGACATTGTAATTCTGGCCGGCAAGGGTCACGAAACTTACCAGGTGCTGAAAGACAGGACCATCGCTTTCGATGACCGGGAAGTGGCCCGCGGGGTGCTGCGTGGTTTCGGCTATCATTTGGAGCCGAAATGATTCTGGCATTGAGCGCCGTAGCCGGACTGCTGAGCCGCGACCGTGAGGGAGCGGAAGTGGTGACCGGCTGGTCGGTGGACACGCGCACGCTGCAGCCGGGCGATCTGTTCTTCGCGCTGCGCGGTCCCAATCACGATGGACACGCCTACATCGACGTAGCACTTGAAAAAGGAGCCGTAGCAGTCGTGGGGCAGGCTCGCGGCGCGCGCGTGATCGCGGTGCCAGACTCGCTCGCCGCCTTGCAAAATTTAGGCGCCTGGGCCCGCGAACAGTGGGGCGGCCGTGTGGTAGGAGTAACGGGAAGCGCAGGCAAAACCACCGCCAAGGACGCCATCGCCCACCTGTTGGCGACCGAATTGCCAGTTGGTAAAACCGTGGGCAATCTAAATAACCACGTAGGCGTGCCGCTCTCCATCCTGCGCCTGCCAGATGAATCGCGCGTGGGGGTGCTCGAAATGGGCATGAACCATGCTGGTGAAATCCGCGCGCTGGCCGCTATTGCCAAGCCCGATATCGGCGTGGTCACGAACGTGGGATATGCGCACGTAGAAGCCTTCGATTCCATCGACGGCGTGGCGCTTGCCAAGCGAGAACTGATCGAATCGCTCGATCCGCAGGCAGGCATCGCCGTGCTCAACGCCGACGACCCGCGCGTCTTGCGCTTCCGCGAGATCCATCCGGGGTGTGCGATCACGTTTGGCTTCTCCGATGCGGCGGATGTGCGTGCAACGGACCTCGTCTTTACCACCGCGGGCACACGCTTCCGCGTCGCCGGCATCGATTTCTGTACGACTCTCGCGGGCCGGCATGGCGTAGCGAACCTGCTCGCCGCCATAGCTGTGGCGCGCGTTTTCGAAATTCCGTTGGCGCGCCTGCCGGACGCCGTGGCGTCGTTCACCATCGGCAGAATGCGCGGCGAACGGCTGGAGCACAACGGCGTCATCATTTGGAACGACTGCTACAATTCGAATCCGGAGGCGGTCGGCGCGATGCTGGACGTGCTGCGCGCGACCCCCGCGCGCCGGCACATCGCGGTGCTGGGCGAGATGCTCGAACTGGGGCACGCCGCCGAAATGCTGCACCGCCAGGCAGGACGCACCGCGGCGGAAAGCGGCGTCGATGAGCTGATCGCGGTGCACGGGATGGCCCGGCTCATGGCCGAAGAGGCAGTGCGTGCGGGTATGCCACCACAATCCGTGCATTTTTTTGAACAGTCCGAGGAGGCGGGTGGGTTCGCTCGGCTAATAATCCAATCCGGCGACGCCATCCTCTTTAAGGGCTCGCGCGGCGTGCGCATCGAGCAAGCGCTGGAGAAAGTCGTGGCGTAAACATGCTGTACTTCCTGCTGTACGAAAAGCTGTCGCCGCTGGTGTCCGGATTCCGGGTATTTCGTTACGTCACCTCCCGTACGGCATTCGCCAGCCTGACCGCTCTGTTCCTCTGCATCGCGCTGGGTCCATGGTTGATCGGCAAGCTGCGCCATTTTCAGATCGGCCAATACATCCGCGAAGAAGGCCCCAAATCGCACCAGAAGAAAGCCGGGACCCCCACCATGGGCGGCGTGCTGATCATCGTGTCGATCATTATCCCGACGCTGCTCTGGGCGGATCTGCGCAACTTGTATGTATGGATCGCGGTTCTGACGCTACTGGCCTATGGCGCGATTGGCTTCGTGGACGATTATTCCAAGCTCGCCAGGCAACGCAATCTGGGGCTGACGGCGCGCCGCAAGATGCTGTACCAGGTTGGCACTGCATTCCTCGTGGCGGCGGTGCTGATGTTCATGCGCACATTCGGCGGCTACTCCACGGTGATGAACGTTCCATTCTTGAAGCGTTTCAAACCCACGCTGCTGATCTCCAGTCTGCTGGCGAATCCCTGGACGTACTTGTTCGGTGTGCTGCCATTCTTCATCTTTGTCGCGGTGGTGATCGTGGGTTCTTCAAATGGCGTGAATCTAACCGATGGTCTGGATGGCTTGGCGATCGGCCTGATGGTGGTCGCCTCAGGCGCACTGACCGTGCTGACCTACGCCGGCGGACACGCCACGCTGGCCGAGTATTTGCAGATCGCCCGCAACGCGCGCACCTCCGAGCTGACCATCTTCTGCGGCTCCATGACCGGCGCCAGCCTGGGCTTTCTCTGGTACAACGCCCACCCGGCTGAAATCTTCATGGGCGATGTCGGCTCGCTCGGACTGGGCGCGGCTCTGGCAATCGTGGCCATTCTGATCAAGCAGGAGATTCTGCTGCTGTTCATCGGCGGGATCTTCGTGCTGGAGACGCTATCAGTAATCCTGCAAGTAGGCAGCTTCAAGCTGCGCGGAAAACGAATTTTCAAAATGGCGCCGCTGCATCATCATTTTGAGGCGCTGGGATGGACGGAATCGAAAATCATAGCGCGGTTCTGGATCGCGGGGCTGGTGTTGGCGCTTTTTGCGCTCACCACGCTGAAGCTACGGTGAGCGCAGGGTGGTGGGTTGTAGGTGGTGGGTGGTGGGTGAAACGATTCGGAATTTTCGGGATCTTCGCGTCTGGCAGAGCGGCATGCGGATTGTTGAGACGGTATATCAGGTGACGGGTTCGTTTCCGAACCGCGAACTGTACGGCCTGGCAAGCCAATTGCGACGTGCGGCCGTTTCCATTCCCGCCAACATCGCGGAGGGTCACTGCCGTGAACACATCAAGGAGTATCTGAACTTTTTGTCAATCGCGCAGGGCTCGATAGCTGAACTCGAAACCGAACTCGAAATTGCCGGACGTTTGAAATATATTGCGCCTGAGCCGCTGACCGCGCTCCTGGCAGAACTGAGCACGCTGGCAAAGCAAATGCGCGCATTGCGGGCCGCGCTGGCAAGGAGCAAACCCTGAAAATGCCCGGCCAAGCCCACCACCCACCACCCACCACCCACCACCTCTCCCCTGGTACGCGCGTGCTTGTAGTGGGTCTCGAAAAATCGGGTCTGGCCTCCATCCGGCTGCTCCTGTCCCAAGGCGCCATTGTAACCGCAGCCGACCTTAAACCCCTCTCGGATCTGCCCGAAGCCGCGCTCGAACTGGAGCGCTGGCACGTGCCATTTGTCCAACAAGCGGATGCTTTCACCCACCACCCACCACCCACCACCCACAACCCCTCCCTGATCGTCCTCTCCCCCGGAGTGCCCGCCGACCTGCCCGCCATCGAAGAGGCCCGCCGGCGCGGCGTGCGCGTCATCGGCGAGGTCGAACTGGCCGCTCCCTTTCTTAAAGGCCGCACCATCGGCATCACCGGCACCAACGGCAAGACCACCACCACGGCGCTCACCGGGCATATCCTGCATGAGTCCGGCATGGCCGTCCAGGTGGGCGGCAACATCGGCACGCCGGTGACCGCCATGGTCGAAACCTCCCGGCCGGATCAGTGGAATGTGCTGGAGTTGTCTAGCTTCCAGCTCGAAACCACTGCAGAGTTTCATGCCGACATCGCCGTGGCGCTGAATGTCACCCAAAATCACCTGGACCGGCATCATACCTTCGCCAACTATGCCGCCGCCAAGGGACGCCTTTTCGAAACGCAGCGCGCGGGCGCGTTCGCCGTTCTCAATGCGGATGACGCCACTTGTGTGAGCTACGCTGCGCTTACCGCCGCATCGCCCCTCTGGTTCAGTAGCACGCGCGCGGTGACGCCGGGCATCTGGCTGGCGGACGGCAAAGTCTGGTTCGACGGCGAGTTGCTGATGGATGCGCGTGAAATTCCCATACGCGGCCGCCACAATATCGAAGACACCATGGCCGCCGCCGCTGCCGCACGCCTAGCCGGCGTGCCACTCGCATCCATCGCGGCCGCTGTCCGCACCTTCAAGGCCGTCGAACACCGCCTCGAATTCGTGCGCAATCTAAACGGCGTGGACTTCTACAACGACTCGAAGGCCACAAGCGTGGATGCCACGCTAAAAGCTCTGGACGCTTTTTCTGGCGGAATTTGGGTGATCCTGGGCGGGAAGGACAAGGGCCTCGACTACACTGTGCTGCGGGCGCCGCTCGCCCAAAAAGCGCACGCGGTTCTGCTGATTGGCGCGGCCTCTGCCAAGATTGCCGAACAACTGAGCGGCGCGGTCCCGCTGGAACGCGCCGGCACGCTGGAGAACGCGGTCCAGTTCGCGCATGCCCACGCGCGGCCCGGCGATACCGTGCTGCTGGCCCCGGCCTGCGCCAGCTTCGATCAATTCAAAAGCTACGAGCACCGCGGAGAAGTTTTCAAAAGCCTCGTCCGGCAACTGGAGCCAGAAAATTAATATGGCGCAACGACTCAAAACCGACTGGACCCTCTTCGGCACTACCATTGGCATGGCCGCCTTTGGCGTGGTCATCCTTTACAGCGCATCTTCCGTGATTGCCGAGCTGAAGTTCGGCTCGTCATGGCACTTCGTGCTGCGGCAGGCTTTGTGGCTGGTCCCCTCGCTCCTGCTGATGATGTTCCTGAAGCGCACAGACTACCGCAAGCTGCAGAATTCAACGGTAGCGTTCGCGGCCATCGGGTTGGTGCTGATGCTCCTCATCCTGGTGTTCTTCATCGATTCGGCGCATCACCGATGGCTGCGCATGGGACCTCTCGGCTTGCAGCCGTCGGAACTGGCCAAGCCCGCCATGGTTGTGTTTCTCGCCTACTTCGTTGCCTGGCGCGCGCAAGCTATCAATACGCGCTATACGCTGTACCCGGCCGCGCTGGTCGTAGGCCTGGTGATTCTGGCGGTAGTGGTGGCGGATCTCGGCACGGCTGTGGTGCTCGGTGTCACGGCGACGGTGGTCTTCTTTGTGGCGGGTTTACGCTGGCGCTTTTGTGCGATTGTCGGCGGGTTCGCGCTGGCCGGCATTGTGGTATTCATAGCCCTCAAACCTTACCGGCTGGCCCGCCTTGTTGGTTACGTCGACCCCAGCGCGAAAATCATCTCGCGCATCGATCCCGGCGGCCATATCGAACAATACATGCATCAATCGCTGACCTCGCGCGACACCAGCTATCAGTTGGAACAATCCCAGATCGCCGTCGGCGCGGGCGGCGTCGTGGGCGCCGGCCTGGGACAGGGCAAGCAGAAGCTGTTGTATCTGCCCGAAGCCCACACCGATTTCATCTACGCGGTGGTGAGCGAGGAACTGGGCCTGATGGGATCCGTCGCGCTGCTGCTGGCTTTTCTCCTGATTCTCTGGCGCGGCTTGCGCGCGGCCTTCCGCTTGTCCGACGATTTCGGCCGCTATCTGGCACTGGGCATAACGACCGTGGTGGTGGTGCAAGGCTTGATGAACATCAGCGTGGTGTTGGGAATGATGCCGACGAAGGGCATCCCGTTGCCCATGATCAGCTCGGGAGGCAGTTCGCTGCTGTCCACGCTGGCGTCTTTGGGGATTCTGATGAACGTGTCGGAGCACGCGGGCTGAGGCGCGCTTTGCGCGCCGGGTCCGGGGGGCGGGGGCCAGGGGCCGGGGTTTAGTTTGTGAACGAACAAGTACGGGGTTTTAGAGATCTTCGGGTTTGGCAAGGCGCTATGGATCTGGTCCAAGATATCTACCGTGTTTCCGCTCTATTTCCAGCCGAGGAGGCGTACGGGCTGAGGTCGCAGATACGTCGGGCATCGGTCTCCATAGCTTCGAACATCGCCGAAGGGCATACCCGTTCCTCGACGAAAGAGTATCTCAACCATCTTTCGATGGCCCAGGCGTCTTTGGCCGAAGTTGAGACGCAACTGGAGATCTCGGTCCGACTCAAATATCTGCAAGCCGAAGATGTAACCGTCCTGTCCGACGCCATACAGCGTTTGGGAAAGCAGCTCTACGCATTGCGTAACGCCTTACAGGCACGCCGATGATCGAGCGAAGCGAGAGACAAATCCCCGACCCCCGGCCCCCGGCCCCTGGCCCCGAAGGTGGCGCTGCCCGCGCCTTCCTCTTCGCGGGAGGAGGCACCGGCGGCCATGTCATACCTAGCCTGGCAGTCGCCCGTGAAATGCAGAGGCGCGGGCACGCCGCCGTCTTCCTAGGTACCGAGCGCGGCCTGGAGTGCCAGCTTGTCCCGCGCGAGGGCTTCCCTTTGGAGCTGATTCGGATCGGCGGCCTAAAGCGCGTCGGTTTGCGCCAGACGATATCCACATTGCTCCAGTTGCCGCTTAGCACTATGCATGCCGCACACCTTCTGGCCAGCCGGCACGTGGCGGCGGTCTTCAGCATGGGCGGCTACGTGGCCGGACCCGCGGTAATCGCCGCGCTGGTGCGCCAGGTGCCCGTGGTCGTGATGGAGCCGAATGCGGTCCCGGGGTTTACCAACCGCCGCATCGCCATGTTTGTGCGGCGCGCGCTCATCAGTTTCCCCGAGACCGCCCGCTATTTCCCTGCCGGCCGCACGGAGTTGACGGGAGTGCCGGTGCGCGAGGAGTTCTTCTCCATCCCGCCGAAGCCGGCCAGCGACCGATTCACTCTGTTGATCACCGGCGGCAGCCAAGGATCGCGCACGCTGAACCGCGCCACCCGCGAAAGTTGGCCGCTGTTCTGCACGGCGGGATTGCCCGTCCGCATCATCCATCAGGCAGGATCCGCCGCTTGCGACGAATTGCGCGTGGCCTTCCACGAGTCCGGTCTGGAGGGCGAGGTGCTGCCATTCATCGCGGACATGCCGGCCGCCTTCGCCACGGCCGACCTGGTGGTGTGCCGTTCGGGCGCGGGCGCGGTGGCCGAACTGGCCGCGGCCGGGAAGCCCGCCATTCTTTCGCCGTTTCCGTTCGCCGCCGATCAGCACCAGTTGCGCAATGCGGAAGCGTTCGCGCGCGCGGGGGCGGCGCGCCTGATTGAGGATCGCGAAATGACTGGGCAAAAGCTATTCGACACCGTCGCCGGACTGGCTGCCAATCCCGCCGAATTGGCGAGCATGGGAGCCGCCGCGCGCAGCCTGGCGCATCCCGGCGCCGCCCGCCGCGCCGCCGAGGTTTTGGAGGAGGTGGCGCGTGTCTGAACCCATACGATTTTCGTTGACACAGGCGCGCAAACCCGAAACAATACGAGGAGATAATGTTTTTTAGACGGCAGCACCTCCACTTCGCGGGGATTGGTGGAATCGGGATGAGCGGCATCGCTG
Organism: Bryobacterales bacterium; assembly: GCA_963818855.1. Taxonomy (GTDB): domain Bacteria; phylum Acidobacteriota; class Terriglobia; order Bryobacterales; family Bryobacteraceae; genus Bog-159. The sequence goes on from CAWFUH010000008.1 coordinate 409,678, forward strand.
AAGTGCTGCTGAATCTCGGCTACACCATCAGCGGGTCGGATCTGAAATTGAGCCCCATCACCGAGCGCCTGTCGGCTATGGGCGCCATCATTCACGAAGGCCATGCCGCATCCAACGTGGCCGGCGCGCGCGTCCTGGTGGTCAGTTCCGCCATCGATGAGCAGAATCCCGAAGTACAGGAGGCCCGCCGCCTGCAGATCCCGGTGATCCCGCGCGGCGAGCTGCTGGCCGAGCTGATGCGCCTGAAATATGGCATCGCGGTGGCCGGCAGTCATGGCAAGACTACGACTACCTCGCTCACGGCCACGATTCTGAATCATGCCGGCCTGGACCCGACGGTCATGGTCGGCGGCCGGGTCGCCACCATGGGCGGCTCCAACGCGCGCGTGGGGCACAGCGATTTTCTGGTGGTCGAATCGGACGAAAGCGACGGCTCGTTCCTCAAGCTGGCGCCCATTCTGGCCGTCGTCACCAACATCGATCGCGAGCACCTGGATCACTACGCTTCGCTCAACGAGATCCGCGCCGCCTTCATCGAATTCGTCAACAAGGTTCCGTTTTACGGCGCGGCCATCGTCTGCGTGGATGACGATAATGTGAAGACCATTCTGCCCTCCATCCGCCGCCGCACCATTACCTATGGCGCGAGTTCCCAGGCCGATCTGGAAGCCGCCGAGATCTGCTGCGGTGCGTTTGCGAGCGACTTCAGCCTGCTTTATCGGGACACTGCGTTGGGCCGTTTCCACCTGCGCATTCCGGGCCGCCACAACGTGCTGAATGCCACCGCGGCCGCGGCCGTCGCGCTCGAACTGGAAGTGGCGCCAGACCGGATTCGCGAAGCCCTGGCCAGTTTCAGCGGTGTGGACCGCCGTTTCCAGACGCGCGGACAGGAGCGCGGCATCACCGTTATCGACGATTACGGACATCACCCCACCGAGATTCGCGCTACCCTGGCGGCTGCGCGGCTATGTGGCTTCCGGCGCATCCACGTGCTGTTTCAACCGCATCGTTACACGCGCACGCTGCATCTGCTCGACGATTTCGGGCGCGCGTTTCATCAGGCCGATACCGTCCTGATCCTGGATATCTACGCCGCCTCCGAGCGTCCCATCGAAGGCATCAACGCCGAAGCCGTGGCCGAGCGTATCCGGCAGTTCGGACACCGCGGCGTGGAATACGTGGGCACCATCGACCGCGGCGTTGAGGCGCTGCTGGGCACGGCGCAGGAAGGCGACCTCGTTCTCACGCTGGGCGCCGGCAATGTCTGGCAGGCCGGCGATCTGCTGCTGACACGCCTGAAGCAGGAAGGCGGGCAACCCTGATGGCGCGCGAGAAAGCACGTCCCGCATTTCGCTGGCGATTGTGGCTGAGCATTTTTGCCTGGTGCGCCATCTTCGTCTCGAGCGCCATGGCCGCACGCAAGGTGCATCATTTCGTGCTTCAGGATCCGCGGTTTGTGCTCTCCATCGAAGATCGCAGCGCCCTCATCCTCCAGGGCGTCAACTACGCGTCGCGCGCCAAGCTGCTGCGCGTTTTCGCCGCCGACTGGGGCGGTAGCATCTTCGCAGTTCCGCTGGACGAGCGCCGCCGGCGTCTGCTGGCCGTCGATTGGGTGGAAGACGCCACGGTGGCGCGCATCTGGCCCAACCGGCTGCTGGTACGTATCACCGAGCGCGAGCCTGTGGCCTTCGTCAGCCTGCCATTGCACGGCGGCGCGGCTGCCCGGTTCCTGCTGGTGGATGCACAGGGTGTTCTGCTGGATCCGCCGGTGCGCGCGCAATTCGCTTTTCCGGTTCTGACCGGCCTGACGGACGACCAGACCGATGCCGAGCGCCGCGTACGCGTGCGCGCCATGCAGAGCCTGATGGACGAGCTGGGGCCCGCCGGACAGAACATTTCCGAAATCAATGCCGCCGCCCCCGACGACCTCACCGTGGTGGCCCAAGTAGAGGGCCGCCCGCTTGAGCTCAAGCTCGGCGACGGGAACTACGCAACACGTTTGCAGAACTTCCTGCTGCATTACCCGGAGATTCGCAAACACGCGGCCAACGTCTCGACCTTCGATTTGCGTCTGGACGACCGCATTACCGCGAAGGATCAAACGAACCAACCATGAATATGCCGCACACATTCGATGCCGTCGGTCTGGACGCCGGGAGCGCCTGGACGCGCTGCGTCATCTGCCGCCTGGAAGACCACCGGCTGCGCTTTTTGGGAAGTGCGGAAGGGCCCTCGCAAGGCTGGCTGAAAGGCCTGATCGCCGATCAAAACGCAGTTTCGGAATGTATGCTGGCTGTTTTGCGGGAGGCCGAACGATGCGCGCAGGTCTCCGTGGAAGGCGCCGTCGTGGGAGTGGGCGCGGCGGTCCGCGGTGCCAACTGCCGCGGCATGCGCGATCTGGGCCGCACGCGCACCGTCGAACAGCGCGACGTAAACCGCGCGATGGAGCGCGCCCGCCGCGTGCGTCTGCCGGAAGGCGCCATGATCCTGCACCTCTCGCCGCAGGATTTCATCGTGGACGGCCATCCCGGCCACCGCGATCCGCGCAAAATGATTGCCGGCCAGATCGAAGCGAACGTGCACCTGGTAATGAGCTCTCAGCGCGAGCACGATTGTCTGGTCACGGCCGTGAACCAGGCGCATTGGGCCGTGGAGGAGACCGTCTTCGAAGCGTTGGCCGCCAGCTACGCCGCGATGCTGCCGGAGGATCGCCGGGAAGGCGCTGCGCTGCTGAATATCGGCGCACAATCTTCCGAACTGATTGTTTATCACGGCGACGCGCTGCAATTGGCCGAAAGTCTGCCCATATCGGGTGACCACTTCACGCGCGACGTAGCACGTGGATTATGCATCAGCTTCGAAGATGCGCTGACCATCAAGCACGAATTCGGATGTGCCCAGCCCAATGCCACGGCCGAGAATTGTTTCGTCGAACTACCGTCGCGCGACAATCGCGAAGCGTCGCTCCGTACGCTGAATTGCATCCTGGAAGCGCGCGCGCTGGAACTGTTCCGGATGGTCGAGCAGGAGTTGGCGCGCGTGAGCATGGATGGCGCCCTGATGGGCGGCATGTTCCTGTGCGGCGGCGGCGCCAAGCTGGAAGGCATGTGCGAAATCGCCGAGGAAGTGCTGAAATGCGGAGTGGCCAAAGCGCTGCCAGTAGGGATCCAGGATTGGCCGGACGAGATCTGCGACCCCGCCTGGACTACCACCGCGGGTCTGGCCATGTACTCGGCAAAACTGAAATCGCAGCGCGAGATGCAGAAGCAGTCCTATGGGCTGCTGAGCAAGGTTTTGAATTGAGGTGCAGAAGAAAGGAGACAGAAGTCAGGAGACAGAATGCCGGGGTCGGGATTCCGGCTGCCTTCTGTCTTCTGACTCCTGTCTCCTGACTTCTTTTTCCAAAGGAGGCTGGCATGGGGCTGATTGATTCTGAAAACGACGATTTGAAATACGAGATTCAAGACGAAGCGGCGGGTGGCGCGCGCATCAAAGTCATTGGCGTAGGCGGCGGCGGCTGCAACGCCGTGGCGCGCCTCTTTCACGAAGGCATGGCAGGCGTGGAGTTCTGCGCCATGAACACGGACGCGCAAGCGTTGGCCGCTTGCGAGGTGCCGGTCAAGCTGCAGCTTGGCGCCAAGATCACCAACGGGCTCGGCGCGGGCAATAACCCGGAGATCGGCCGCCAGGCCGCACTCGAGAACACAGACAAGATCGTCGAGCTGCTGCAAGGCGCGGACATGGTCTTCATCAGCGCCGGGCTGGGCGGAGGCACCGCCACCGGTGCGGTGCCCGTCATCGCGTCGCTGGCCAAGGAACTGGAGGCGCTCACCATCGCCGTAGTCACCAAGCCGTTCGCCTTCGAGGGCGCGCGCCGCATGCGGCTGGCCGATCAGGGCCTCACCAAGCTGGCGTCCACGGTGGACACCGTCATCGCCATTCCGAACGACCGGCTGCTGAAATTGGTGCCGCGCGGCACCAGCTTCTTCGAGGCTTTCAAGCTGGCTGACGATCTGCTGCGGCAGGCGGTGCAGGGCATCAGCGACATTATCAATACGCCAGGCATCATCAACCGCGATTTCGCCGACGTGAAGGCCACCATGCTTGGCATGGGCTACGCAATGATGGGCACCGCCGTAGGACGCGGCGAGAACGCCGCCGTGGACGCCGCCCGCCAGGCGATCAATTCGCCGCTGCTCGAAGATTCGCGCATCAGTGGCGCCCGCGGCGTGCTGATCAATATTACCGGGTCCAGCCGCCTGGGTCTGCACGAGGTGAACGAGGCCTGCACCATCATCCGTGAAGCCGCCGATTGCGACGACGTGCAGATCAACTTTGGCGTGACCATGGACGAATCCATGGCCGATGCGGTGAAGATCACCGTGATTGCCACTGGATTCCAGCCGCAATACGCGCCCATCGCGGATGCGCCGGTGAAAGCACCCGTGATCGTCGCGCCGCCGCAGGCTTGGCCCGAAGAGGTGGCCGCCGCGCCGACCGAGCCCGAACCCGAGCCGGTCGTGAATGGCGAGCCAGAGCCTCCGTTCGATCCGGATGACCTGGATACCCCCGCGTACATGCGGCAGGGACGGCTGCTCAACTAATCTGGTGGTTTTCCGGCCGCCCGTGCCGCTGTGGGTCGCGTTACAGTATGGGCATGCATCGCAAGCTCATCCTGATCTGTGCGGCGGCCATGGCGGCGTCCGTTTCGCCGGCCGCCGTGCCCACGGTTGTGAAGGTGGATTCCGGGCGCGTGAAGGGCACGCTCGCCAACGGCATCGCTGCATTCAAAGGCATACCTTTCGCCGCGCCGCCCGTAGGCGCGCTCCGCTGGAAAGCTCCGCGGCCTGCGGCGCACTGGCCGGGCGTGCGCAATGCGCTCGAATTCGGTCCCCGCTGTATGCAGGGGAACATCTACGACGACATGATTTTTCGTGACAAGGGTCCCAGCGAAGACTGCCTCTACCTTAACGTGTGGACGCCTGCCGCCTCTGCGAAGGAGCACCTTCCGGTGATGGTTTGGATCTATGGCGGCGGATTCGCGGCAGGCGCCCCTTCCGAGCCGCGCCAGGACGGCGAAAACCTCGCGCGCAAAGGCGTCGTGGTCGTCAGCATGAATTACCGCCTCAACGTATTCGGATTCTTCTCGAACGCTGAACTGGCCCAAGAGTCGGACCGCAATTCTTCCGGCAACTACGGCTTGCTCGATCAGTTGGCAGCGCTGCAGTGGGTCCACACCAACATCGCGGGCTTTGGCGGCGACCCCGGCAACGTGACCATCTTCGGCGAATCCGCCGGTTCTTTTTCCGTCAGTGCGCAAATGGCATCGCCGCTGGCGCAAGGTCTGTTTCAACGCGCTATCGGCGAGAGCGGAGCGTTCTTCGGCACCGTGCTCAAGCAGAAGACGCTGGCTCAGAGCGAGGAAGCGGACGCCAAATTCGCGGAATCCATTGGCGCCCATTCGCTGGCGGAACTGCGCGCTATGCCGGCCGCGGATCTCATGGCGGCCGCCGGCAAGCAGAACGGCATCCGGTTCGCGCCGAACATCGATGGATATTTCCTCCCACAAAGCGTGCCGGAAATTTACGCGAGCGGCCACCAGAGCCACGTGCCGTTGCTGGCCGGATGGAACCACGATGAGGGCGGCTACGAAAGTATTTTCGGCAAGGATGCGCCCACGACGGCCAATTTCGTGGCGTTCGCGCATAAGCGTTTCGGCGACCGGGCCGATGAGTTCCTGAAACTGTATCCGGCTGACAGTGACGAACAGGCCAAGCGTTCGGCGCAGGATCTGGCAGGCGATCAATTCATCGCGTATTCCACCTGGAAGTGGATCGAGATGCAGGGCGCCACCGGCCAAGCCACGGTCTACCAGTACGAGTTTGACGATGCTCCGCCGGCGCCCGCGAATGGCGAGGCTCACGGCGCTTACCATTCTGCCGAGATCGAGTTCGTGTTTGGCGCCCTGGCTTCCAAGAACCTGCCCTGGCGGCCGGAAGACAAAGCTTTGTCGGACCTGATGTCTACCTACTGGTCGAATTTCGCCAAGACCGGCGATCCCAACGGTCCTAGTCTGCCGCATTGGCAGGCACACAACCCCGAAGCCAGCTACCCCGTGATGCATCTGGATGCCTCTTCGCAAGCTGCTCCTGACGAGCATCGTGCGCGCTACGAGTTTCTGGATAACTTGAAGTAAGAGAAATGAAGCCGCTGGTTCTGGCATCCAGTCTGTTCCTGTTGTCTCACAGCGCCTTCCCGTTGGGCCAGACCCGCTACGTGGAAACCGCGGCCCGTCCTGGCAGCTTTCCCATCGCCCAAGCCCACGTGTGTGCCGCAATCTATGTCGATGCCGCCGATTATCCGGGGGTTATCCGTGCCGCCGGCGACTTACAAGCCGACATCGCCCGTGTCACTGGCTGTACGCCGGTAGTCACACACGAAATCGCTGCCTTGTCTAAGTATGCCATCATCATCGGCTCGCTGGAAAAGAGCCCGGTAGTAAAACGTCTTACTGACACCTCGACGATCACGGGTAAGTGGGAGTCTTTTTTGATAACGCCAGAACCGAAGCCTCGGTCCGGCATCAACAGCGCCTTAATCATAGCGGGCAGTGACAAGCGCGGAACCATTTACGGCATTTACGACCTCTCCGAACAGATCGGCGTCTCTCCGTGGTATTGGTGGGCGGACGTTCCCGTCGCGCACAAAGACGCCCTTTTCGTGAAACCCGGCAAATTCGTCGAAGGCGAGCCGGCCGTCAAGTATCGAGGCATTTTCCTTAACGACGAAGCGCCCGCTCTCTCCGGCTGGACCCGCGAAAAGTTTGGCGGCTTCAATCACCAGTTCTATGTCAAAGTATTCGAGCTGCTGCTGCGCCTGAAGGGCAACTATCTGTGGCCCGCTATGTGGGGCAGCGCGTTCAATGAAGACGATCCGCTCAATCCTAAACTGGCTGACGAATATGGCGTCGTGATGGGTACCTCCCATCACGAGCCGATGCTGCGCGCGCAACAGGAATGGAAGCGCCACGGTGAAGGTCCCTGGAACTATGCCACGAACCCTGACGTGCTGCGCGCTTTCTGGAACGAAGGCATCGAGCGCAATAAGTCTTACGAGAGTATCATCACGCTGGGTATGCGCGGCGATGGCGATCTTCCCATGGCAGCCACTGGCGGCATCGAGGCCAATAAGGCATTGCTGGAGAAGATCGTCGCGGACCAGCGCGCCATCATCGCCCAGCGTGTTAACCCTGACTTATCCGCCGTGCCGCAAGATTGGGCGCTGTATAAAGAGGTGCAAGAGTATTACGATGCCGGCATGCGCGTGCCGGATGACGTCACGCTGCTCTGGTGCGACGATAACTGGGGTAACATCCGCCGGCTTCCCACCCCCGAAGAGCGAAAGAGAACCGGCGGCGCGGGTATCTATTATCATTTCGACTATGTTGGCGGTCCGCGCAATTATAAGTGGCTGAACACCAATCCTATCGCCAAGGTCTGGGAACAGATGAATCTGGCCCATCAGTACGATGCCAGGCGCATCTGGATCGTCAATGTAGGCGATCTGAAGCCCATGGAATTTCCTATCGAGTACTTCCTGAGCCTGGCCTGGAATCCGGAGCGCTGGCCGCATGATAAAATCGCCGAGTTTGGCCGACTGTGGGCGGAGCGCGAGTTCGGCCAGTCCCATGCTGCTGATATCGCTGACATCATAGCTAAGTACACAAAGTACAACGGCAGGCGCAAGCCTGAGCTGCTGGAGCCCGGAACCTTCAGCCTGGAAAACTATCAGGAGGCAGACTCCGTGCTTGCCGATTGGCAAGCTCTTACGGAACGGGCCGAACAAATCTATAAGCAACTGCCGGAAAATGCCAAAGATGCGTTCTTCGAGCTGGTCCTGTATCCCACCAAGGCGTGTGCGCTGGTGAACGAGCTTTATATTGCAGCCGCGAGGAGCCAGTTGTATGCCAGCCAGGGGCGTTCCAGCACGAACGATTACGCCGCGCGCGCACGCGAGCTATTTCGGGCCGATGCGGATTGGTCCGCCACTTACAATAACAAGCTGGCCGATGGTAAGTGGGACCATATGATGGATCAGACACATATAGGCTACACCTATTGGCAAGAGCCGCGCACCAATAACATGCCGGCAGTCAGTGAGATCCAAGTTGGCGATGCGGCGAAAATGGGGGTCTTGCCGTCCTCATTGCAGTTCGATGCCTTAAATCAGCCGCGCCGTTTCATTGACGTGTTCAATCGGGGCCGTGCGCCGTTTGAATTCACGGCTACCGCGAGCAGCCCCTGGATCGTATTGAGCCAACCGCACGGCACCGTGCAGAAGGATACGCGCCTATGGGTGAGTGTGGATTGGAGCAAAGCTCCGTGGGGCACCGCGGAAGGTTTTGTGAAAGTGTCAGGCGCCGCTACTGACCCGGTCACAGTAAAGGTGGCATCGTTTCGTCCCCTGGAAGTGACACGCGAAAATCTCCACGGCTTCGTGGAAGCGGATGGCTATGTCTCAATCGAGGCCGCCCATTACGCTACCAAGACGGACGCCGGCCCGGTTCGCTGGGAAGAGATCAAGGACTATGGCCGCACTTTGTCCGGCCTGACGATCCTTCCCTGCACTGCCGCCAGTGTTACTCCGCCGCGAGACTCCCCGTCGCTCGAGTATCGCATGTATCTGTTCGATCCGGCTTCCGTGCAGGTGCATACGATTATTGCCCCGACGCTCGATTTTGTGCCAGGGCGTGGTTTGCGATTCGCCGTGGCGCTCGATGACCAGCCGCCGCAGATCATCGACGCTTTGGCGCACAATACGCTGAAGGATTGGGAAGAGTCTGTAAAAGACAGTGTACGCACGATCACGTCCACTCACTCGGTGAGGGGTTCTGGCTATCATGTACTGAAGTACTGGATGGTTGATCCGGGCGTGATTTTGGAGAAGATAGTCGTCGATTTAGGAGGCCTCAAGCCCAGTTACTTGGGGCCGCCTGAGAGTTACCATAGATAGTGCGGCTTGCGGTAGAGTAAGCGGAAAACTTTCATGGATAAATTCGTAATCAACGGCGGAGCGCGACTGCAGGGCGAAATCCCCATCAGCGGATCGAAGAATTCGGCGCTTCCGGCGCTGGCGGCGGCGCTGCTTACCGATCAGCCGGTCACGCTGCGGCGCGTCCCTCGCGTGCGCGACATCCGCACCATGCAGCGGCTGCTGATAGATATCGGCAGCCAGGCGGAAGTCGACGGCGAGACCCTCCGCCTGCACACGCCGCGCATCGTCTCATCGGAAGCTCCATATGAGTTGGTGAAAACCATGCGCGCCTCCAGCCTGGTGCTGGGCCCGCTGGTGGCGCGGACCGGCCGCGCGCGCGTCTCACTGCCGGGCGGATGCGCCATCGGCGCGCGTCCCATCAATCTGCACTTGTTTGGCCTGGAGCAGTTGGGCGCGCGCATCCAGCAAGCCCACGGCTATATCGAAGCAGAAGCGCCGGAGGGTTTGCGCGGCGCCGCGATCCACTTCGACCGCATCACGGTCACCGGCACTGAAGACCTGATCATGGCGGCAGTGCTGGCGCGCGGCGAGACCCTGCTGCGCAATGCCGCGCGCGAGCCCGAAGTTACGGATCTATGCGCGCTGCTGGTGAAGATGGGCGCGCAGATCGAGGGCGCCGGCACGTCCACCATTCACATTCACGGCGTCGAAAAGCTCGCCGGAGCCGAACACACCATCATCAGCGACCGCATTGAGGCGGGTACTTTTCTCATCGCGGGCGCCATCACCGGCGGCGATTTGAAGATCACGGATTGCGTGCCCGAACACGTCGGCGCGCTGGCAGCCAAGCTGCAGCAGGCCGGAGCTGAAATCACCCAACTGGATGCCACAACGATGCAGATCTGCGCGCCCAGACGGCTGCGATCGGTCGACGTGACCACCGAAGAGTATCCCGGATTTGCCACCGATCTCCAGGCGCAGTACATGGCGCTGATGACCCAGGCGCAAGGCATCGCCATTGTGGTCGAGACCATCTTCGAAAACCGTTTCATGCACGCGCAGGAACTGGCCCGTATGGGCGCCAATATCCGGCTGGAAGGCCGCCAGGCTATCGTGGCCGGCCCCTCCGAGCTGACCGGCGCGGGCGTGATCGCGTCCGACCTGCGCGCCAGTGCTTCGCTGGTTTTGGCCGCACTCGCCGGGCGCGGTGAGACCGTCATCGACCGCGTATACCACATCGACCGCGGCTATGAGAAAATCGAAGCGAAACTGGCTCGCGTGGGCGGGCAAATCCGCAGAGTGGAGTAACCATGGTTCACAGTGCAGGCTTCCTGGCGATCGTGGATGATGCGAAAACGCGCGTGAAGCAGATCGATATCGGGGGATACCGGCGCATGCAGGCGGCGGGTGAGCCGCACCTGCTGGTGGATGTCCGCGAGGACAACGAGTGGGCCGACGGGCACGCGGCCGGCGCGGTGCACCTGGGCAGAGGCATCATCGAACGCGATATCGAGGCGCGGGTGCCCGACAAGCACACCCGGCTGGTGCTTTATTGCGGCGGCGGATTTCGCTCCGCCCTGGCTGCCGATAACCTGCGTAAGATGGGCTATACCGATGCCATCTCGCTCGACGGCGGGTGGAAGGCATGGCAACAGGCCGGACTGCCGGTAGCGGGCATGCGGCATCCCTGACTGATCTCCCCTGCTACAATTCTTGTTCATGGCAAAGCGGGTCTCGATATTCGTCACCTGCGTCGTAGACCAGCTTTTCCCGGCAGTTGGCCTGGCGATGACGGATGTCCTGGAGCGCCTCGGCTACCAGATTGACTTTCCGGAAGACCAGACATGCTGCGGGCAGCCCGCCTTTAATACGGGCTACCGCGACGAAGCCCGCCAGGTGGCGCGGCACTTTCTGAAGGTCTTTCGCGATGCCGAATACGTCGTGGTGCCCTCCGGCTCATGCACTTCGATGATCGCGCATCATTTCCACGATCTGTTCCCCGAAGACGCGGAACCCCGGCACGCCGCCGAAGCGCTGGCACCGCGGGTGTGGGAGTTCTCGAAATTTCTGCTGGAAATCGCGGGCGTAGAAGACGTGGGCGCGCGTCTGGAAGACGTGGTCACGTATCACGACAGTTGCCACGCGCTGCGCGAATTCGGCATCAAAGAAGGTCCCCGCCGCCTCCTGAAAAATGTGCGCGGACTGGAGCTGCGCGAGATGGACGCCGCCGAGGAATGCTGCGGTTTCGGCGGAACGTTTTCAGTGAAGCTGCCCGAAATTTCCGGCGGCATGGCGCGCACCAAGCTCGATTCCATCATGCGCACGGGCGCCCGGACGGTAGTCAGCGCGGACTCCAGTTGCCTGATGCAGATCCAAGGTGCCCTCTCGCGCGCGCAGTTGCCGGTGCGTACCCTGCACCTGGCGGAGGTGTTGGCGAGCCGTTAAGCTGCCGCACAAACCATGTCGGCCGTATTCGATGAAAAGGTCCATAACACGCTGGCGGATGCCAACCTGCAATTGGCCATCTATCGCGCCACAGGGCGGCTGATCGATCATCGCAAGCATGCCGTGGAGGCCGCCGCGCTGCCGGATTACCAGGAACTCCGCACGCAGGCCCATGCCGTCAAACGTCACACCGTCGATCACCTGGACCACTATCTGGAGCAGTTCGAAACCAACGTGACGGCGCATGGCGGCCAGGTGATTTATTGCCAGGATGCCGCCGAGGTGGCGGACTTTGTGCTCGGCCTGGCCAAGCAACGCGGCGCGCAGTTGATCGTCAAATCGAAATCCATGACCACCGAGGAGGTGGACTTAAACGAGCGGCTGGAGCACCACCACCTGCAGTCTGTCGAGACGGATTTGGGTGAGTACATCCTGCAACTCGCGCACCAGCGGCCGTATCATATCGTGGCGCCGGCCTTGCACCTGACGCGGTATGACGTGGGCGATCTATTTACGCGCACGCTGGGAGTGGCCAACGAGACCGCGCCCGAAAAACAGGCACTGATCGCGCGCGCGGTGTTAAGGCAGAAATTCCTGGCGGCGGATATCGGCATCAGCGGCGCGAATTTCCTGGTGGCCGATTCAGGCGCCGTGGTGCTGGTCGAAAACGAAGGCAACGCCCGCCTGACAACTTCCGCCCCTAAGATTCACATCGCGGTGGCCGGCATCGAGAAGCTGATTCCGCGCGCGCAGGATCTGGCTGTGTTCCTGAAGCTGCTGGGGCGCAGCGCCACGGGCCAGGCGCTGACGGTTTACACGTCGTTTCTCTCGGGGCCGCGGCGCGCGGGCGAGATCGACGGCCCCGAAGAGTTCTACGTGGTGCTGCTCGATAACGGCCGCAGCAAGCTCCTGGCGGACCGCGAGAAGCGGCAATCGCTCTATTGCATCCGATGCGGCGCCTGTCTGAATCATTGCCCGGTGTACCGCAAGATCGGCGGGCACAGCTTTCCGTGGGTCTACTCGGGGCCCATCGGCGCGATCATCACGCCCCAGTTCATGGGCATCGAGCATGAACCCAGCCTGCCGTTCGCGTCCAGCCTGTGCGGCGCGTGCGCCGAAGTGTGCCCGGTAAAAATCGACATCCCCAAAATACTGCTGGAGCTGCGCGCGGAAGTCAAGCAGGCGGAGGAGCGCGGCGGCCGCAATCGTCTGGAGCGGTTGGCATTCAAGATCTGGGCGTGGGTAATGTGCCATCCGCGGATTTATGAGATGGCGGCGATGGTTGCCGCGGGCATGGCGCCGGCGGAGAATGGCCGATGGCTGCGCAGTGCGCCTGCATTCATGAACGTACCGCCCGTGCGCGCCTGGTTGAGCCAGCGCGATCTACCGCCCGCGCCGGGAAAAAGTTTCCGCCAGCTGTGGAGGAAGCGCTGATGTCGCGCGATGCCGTGCTGAACAAAGTGCGCACCGCGTTAGGGCGCAGCCCTGGACAGGGAATCGCGGAGCCGCCGGCGGTGCGTCTGCGCGCGGCTGGCATGGATTCCGAAGTGCGCGTAGCAAGCATGCTGCGTGCAGTGGAGGCGTTGGCCGGCAAGACGCATCGCGCGGCCACCCGGGCGGACGCGCGCGCCTACGTCGCCGCGGTGATCGATGGCAGAACCGCGGTGGCCTCCAACGCGCCATACCTGCGGGACTGCGGCATTGTCGACCTGCCGGGCGTGCAGTCGGACTTCACGGATGCGGCCGCACTGCGGGCGGTATGCGCCACGGCGGATGTGGGCATCACCAGCGCGGACTATACGCTTGCGGACACCGGATCGCTGGTGATGCTGGCCAGTCCGGCAGAGGCCCGCCTGATCTCGTTGCTGCCTCCGATGCACATTGCGGTGGTGCCGAAGGAGCGCTTGTTGTCGGGGTTGGATGAGTTGCTCACAATCCTGCCCGATCCCGCTGCCGATACCAGTTCCATGGTGCTGATTACCGGCCCCAGCCGTACCGCGGATATCGAGCAGATCCTGGTGCGCGGCGTGCACGGACCTGGCGAGATTCATGTCGTGGTAGTTGGCTAGATTATCGGTCGGCCAGCTTGCGGCCCGCGCCCAAGCTATCGAAGTTCATGATGGCGTTAAACACCAGAAAGTAACTCCCCTTGGTCTCGGCGCGCCAGAACGGGTTATTGGAAAACAGCACCACATGCCCCTGGCCGTACGGCGCATCAATGACTGCGGCGTGCTGCGCCAACTCGCCGCCGTTGTCGAGCAGTCCGGAAACCAGCAGCTCATTCGCGTTACCGTAACGCAGCACTACACGCGGCCGCGCGGCCGGCGGGATGACGTTTACTGGATTGCGCAGCTGTTCGTCAGTCAGCGGCAGAGGTTCCCATACTTCGGCGTGCGGCTCATCTGGGATCTCGGCCGGTAGGCGTCCCTGCGGCACATCCGGATCATCGGCGGTGCCACGGCCGGTGGGCCTCTGGTGCTCCTCGGCCGCGTTCCGCCGGCGCCCGCCACCGCCCACCATATTCGACAAACTGAAAACCGGCGGATTCGATGCGAAGATGGCCAGGTTGTCGGCGTAGCCGTACACGATGGGACTCGCCGCATCCACCATCTTCGAGCGCAGCGCGGACCCGGTAACCTTCAGGCGCTGTGCCGGGGCCATGCCCACGCCCGTCGCGAATCCGAAGGTGACCGCGAAATTGGCGGTGTCGCCGGCGGTGATCAGCAGTCCGCCGTCGTGCACGAACTCCTGCAGCCGCGCCAGGCCCGTCCATCCAAGTCCCGGACGCATGTCGCTAGTCTCATCGAGCTTTCCCAGATTGGGCGTGAGTTCGGTGGTCTGCCACGGCAGGGGATTGCCGAACATGGGCAGGCCCTGGATTATCGCCTGAGGACTGCGCGCGCCCGGCGGAAATACAATCACGTCATACTTGGCGCGCAAGCCGCCCGCACCGGAAGCAGACGCGGCGACGGTCTGCGTGCTGATGTAATTGAACGGAATCTTCAGGCGATCGAACTCCAGGCGCCACCAGCCATCGCTCTGCGCGCTGTACCACGTATGCATCACGGCGATGCGCGCGGCCCGCAGCGCATGCGTCTTTACTTCGGGCGCGGCGGCTGTGGCGTACACCGCGACTCCCAGCTCGGCGGCCGCTTTGCTCAAGTCGCCGGCCGCCACGCCGCGCACCATGAACGATCCACGGTTGAATTTGTGCCCGGTAGCTTCGAAGGGTTCCTCGGCCGCTTCGAATGATGCGTCCGGAAAACGGTAGCGCAAGGTGATCAGCCCGCTATCCGCATTATGATTGATCAGAAAAATACCGCCGGCGCCTTCTACGCCGCCCGGCGCAGCCACGGCTCCCTCGACCGCATGCATCTCGGCATCGAGCACTTTTGCGTCGGTGACGCGCGCCACCTGCACGTTGCCGAGCTCGCCGAAAGTCCAGCCGGTATCGTCATAGATGTCTTTTTGCGGGTCGTTGGGCGCCCAGTATTGGTAGTCGAGCAGCGCATCCGCGATGCGGCTGTAGGGCTGATCCATGCGCAGAACGTAGCTGCCGGCCGGGAAGGTGCGCGGCTCCGGCTTCGGTTTTTCCTTCGGCTTGTGATCCCCGCCGCCCGCATCCTTTTCCTGATCCTTTTCCTGATCCTGCCCGCGCTTGGGCGGCGCCTTCTTGGGCAGCATCATCACGGTGAACGGCGCAGTAGCACGCGAGACCTCGCAGCCCTGCTCCTGCAGCATGCGCAGCAAATCGGCCTGCGCGCCAGGGCGTGGATCGTCCGCCGGGAAAACGTAAGCGGCCGGACCTTCCGTGCGCGCCTTGGCAATGGAGCGTTTGGCCTTCAAATAGAAGTTGTGCAGGAACAGCTTGTTGTTGGCGCTGAAATAAGCCAGAGCGGTCAGCAGGCCGGTTTCCTCGTAGTTGTTGTTATCGCGCTGCGACCATTTCGCTTTCGGCAGCGGCGGATTCTGCTTATACCAGGTGCGCGCGAATTCATCCGGATCGAGCGTGCGCTCTTCGGTATCGGCGCCGCCGTTGCCGAATGTTTCGTATAGACGGCTGATGCCGTTGTGCATGGCGGCAATGAACATCAGGTAGCTGGGCGACCAGGTGTCGAACGTGCCGTGCGTAAACACGCCCGGCATGCCGAATTTGGTCATCTCCGCGACGTTGTCCCAGCCCATCATCTGCCATTCGCCGGCCAGTAGCGGATCGATCCAGGCGTTGTAGGGGCCATCGCCCACCGTGTTGTCGTACAGGTACGGCACGGATTCGTGCAGATCGTGCAGCACCTGCGCCTTCCAATCGACGAAGGTGTGCAGCACGTTGCGGGTCAGCGCCAGGGTGAGTCCCATGGCGTCGCGATTGTTGTCGTGGCCCACGTAGTGGCCCCAATAAATCAGCGGCGGCCATTGCTTGCCGGGATTCGCCAGATGCCAGCGGTAAATATCCACCATGCGGTCGCGCCCGTCCACTTCCACGATGGGCGTGATCAGGGTGATGGTGTGTTCGCGGATGAACTTGATATAGGCGCTCTCGTCCACGGCCAGTCGGTAGGCGAGTTCCATCAGGGCGGTGGGTGCGCCGGTCTCGGGCGAGTGGATGGTTCCGGTGATGTAATAGATTGGCGTGGATGAGGCCACCAGTTTTTCGGCTTCGGCATCGTCCATCTGCGTAGTGCGCGTGGTGCGCGGGTCGGCCAGCTTCGCCAGGCGCGCGCGGTTCTCGTCGAGGTTGGCCAGCAGCGACGCGTCGGCCACGGCCACGGCGATCATCTCGCGGCCTTCTTCGGTGTGGCCGATGCTGAAGATTTTTACCCGCGGGCTGGCAGATTCCAGCATGCGCATGTAGCGATAGACATCGCGCGCATATGGCAGGATGCGTGGCGCGCCGGCGATATCGCCCAGCACGGCGTTGGGCGCGGGCACGGTCTTTGATGCGGGCAGATAATCGGTGAGCGGCGAGTTGAAGAACGGCTCGGTGGTGTACTCGCGAATTTTCTTGGTGTACGCTTCGTCGATGGGCTGGTTGGGGTCACGCGTGGGGACCGGCTGAGCGCACAGGGGAAGGGCAAGAAGGACGGAAGCCACGAGCAATTTCGTCATTGAAGAGACTATAGCGCAGTGTGAAAAGGCGGCGCGGCGTGGCTGGGGCGCAGCGTTCAAAGGCTTCGATTACCCGTCTTTCTTGAGCTCCACTACCATCACCTCTATGGGCTTGTCGCCGGCATTGACATCGGCGTGCATGGTGCCCGGAGCATTCGCGGGTAACCAATAAGCTTTCCCGGTTTCCCACACATGTTGCTCGCTGGCACCGTTCTGCTCGACGATCTTCATGGTCCCTCCCTGCAGGGCAATGATCACTCGCCCATGCTCGTGCCGATGCATCGTTAGAGGGGCGTTCGGGACGACTACCGATTTCCAAACCTTCACGTCGTCGTTCTCAAATTGCGGAATTCGCTGCGTCTGGATTGCAGGCTGTTGCGAGCGCAACACGCAGAAGGCACCTGAGAAGAGGATCAGCGCAAGAGCCGCGCGGCTCGCTACACGTTTCATTTCGTTCCAACCTCCCGTATGGTTTCGAATTTGAATGGTAGCTTGTTTCTTTAGAACTGCAGTGAGCTTAACGTCGGTCTAACACCCCTAATGGCACTGAGGGACTGACGATGGTCGAGCGTGGCCTTGGATCTCCCGCTGGATTGTGTGACCGGGAGACAATAATCGGCGTTTCGAAGGACGGCGCGTTGCTGGAGTCTTTCCTCGACATCTGCGAGCGGTTTCGACGCGGAAATACTGCCGTCCCGGCCAGGGACTCGCCTGCGCGCAGGGTTGATAGCTGTTGCCCGCCGCGTTCCGACCGCAACCGAAGAGGGATAGGTGCGGCCTGCGAGGGCTGGGCCGGGAGCTTCCAGGCCGCTGTCACGCCTGATACGATTGGCTCACCATCTCGCATGCGCCGCGCCGAAATGTACGACCGCCTTCGCGCCCACTCCGGGCGCTGGGACATCATCGTGGTGGGCGGCGGGGCGACGGGTACCGGCGTGGCCATCGATGCGGCCGCGCGCGGCTACGGTGTGCTGCTTCTCGAGCAGCACGATTTCAGCAAGGGCACTTCCAGCCGCAGCACCAAACTCGTCCATGGCGGCGTCCGTTACCTCGAACAAGGCAACATCTCGCTGGTCATGGAAGCGCTGCGCGAGCGGGGACTGTTGCTCGCCAATGCGCCGCACCTGGTCCACGACCGTGCCTTCGTAGTGCCGAACTACGATTGGTGGGAAGCCCCCTTCTACGGCCTGGGCCTGAAGGTTTATAACCTGCTGGCCGGCAAGTACGGCTTCGGCGCTTCGCGGATTCTCTCGAAGGAGGAGACTCTTGCACGCTTGCCCACCATCGAGACCCAGGGCCTGCGCGGAGGCGTTGTTTACTTCGACGGGCAGTTCGACGATTCGCGCTTGCTCATCAACATGGCCGCCACCGCCGATGAGTTGGGCGCGACTTTGCTCAACTACGTGCGTGTGACGGGCTTGACCAAGGATGCGGACGGCTTCATCGACGGCGTGATCGCGCGCGATGCCGAGAGCGGGGAAGAGCTCCATGCGGCGGCCGAAGTGGTGATCAATGCGACCGGGCCTTTCGCGGACGACCTCCGCCGGCAAGCCGACGCCTCCATCACGCCGATCGTGGCGCCCAGCCAGGGCGTGCACCTGGTTTTCGAACGCTCCTTTCTTCCCGGCGAGAGCGCCATCATGGTGCCGCACACCAGCGATGGCCGCGTGCTGTTCGCCATCCCGTGGCACGGCCACACACTCATCGGCACTACGGACACCCCAGTTGACAGCGTCCCGCTCGAACCGGTGGCCCTGGAGCAGGAGATCGTTTTTATTCTGGAAACCGCCTCGCTTTATTTTGCACGGAAACCCACGCGCGGCGATATCCTCAGCATGTTTGCGGGCATTCGCCCGCTGGTTAAGTCCGGGAGCGGCGCAGGCACCGCGGCGCTGTCCCGCGACCACACCATACACATCGAGAGATCCGGACTGCTCACCATTTGTGGCGGCAAATGGACCACCTACCGGCACATGGCGGAGGATTGTGTGGATCAGGCTGCCATGCTGGCGCGCCTGCCGGAGAGGCCTTGTGTTACCGAACATCTGAAGTTGCATGGATTCCATGCGCACGCCGATACGTTCGGTGCCTTGCGCGTGTACGGCTCGGATGCGCCGCTCATCCAGGAACAGATGCGCGCTGAACCGGCGCTCGCTGAACTGCTCGATCCGGCGCTTCCGTATACGGGTGCCGAAGTGGTGTGGGCTGTGCGGGAGGAAATGGCGCGCACGGTCGAAGACATCCTGGCCCGCCGCACGCGGGCATTGTTTCTAAATGCCAGGGCAGCCGTACGCATGGCGCCGCGCGTGGCCGCGTTGATCGCCCGCGAGTTGGACCGCGATGCCGCCTGGCAATCTCGTCAGGTTGATAGCTTCGGCCAATTGGCGCGAAACTACTATCCGAGATAGTAATACCACCTAGTATTAACTTGCATAAATAGCAGTTAATAGAGATAATCGGGTATGTCCCGATCAAAGACGGCTGAAATACGCCTGACCGAGCAGGAAGAGCAGGTGTTGCGCGCCTGGACACGCAAGGGCAGCGGAGAGCAACGGCTGGCGGATCGCGCCCGGATCATTCTAATGTCGCACCAAGGCGTTGCGGTTGTGGAAATTGCCAAAAGGTTGCACACACGACTGGCGCGTGTTTCTAAATGGCGGCAGCGCTTCGTGCGGGACCGTTTGAATGCGCTGTCGGACGCCCCCCGCACCGGCAAGCCTCGGCGGTACGACCGGGAAACCGACCGGCGCGTGCTGGCGCTGCTCGATCAGGACCCGCCGCGCGGCTATGCGCAATGGAACGGCCGCTTGTTGGCGGAGGCTTTGGGCGATGTCAGTGCGGCGCACACGTGGCGGATTTTGCGCAAGTACAAAATCCAGTTACAGCGGCGACGGAGCTGGTGTATCAGCACCGATCCCGAGTTTGGGCCCAAAGCCGCCGATGTGGTGGGGATCTATCTGAATCCTCCGGAACACGCGGTGGTGCTGTCGGTCGACGAGAAACCGCATATTCAGGCGCTGGAACGCGCGCAGGGCTTTCTCCGCCTCCCAGATGGCAAAGCGGTGAACGGTTTCAGTCACTGCTATAAGCGACACGGTACCACGACCCTTTTTGCCGCCCTGAACATCCTGACCGGCCAAGTGCAGACTGGCCATTACCCGCGGCGCCGCCGCCGCGAGTTTCTGGACTTTATGAATGGCATCGTAGCGGACCATCCGGACCGGATGATTCACGTGGTGCTGGACAACTTGAATACCCACAAGCCCAAGCGGGACAGATGGCTGCAAGCGCATCCCAACGTCCACTTGCACTTCATCCCCACCTACAGCTCCTGGCTCAACCAGGTGGAGTGCTGGTTCAGTATTATGAGTCGCGCGGCGCTGCGCGGCGCCAGCTTCACCTCTCCCCGCCAGCTCAGGGATGCCATCGACGCCTTTGTCGAGGTTTACAATCCGAAAGCTTCGCCCTTCGAGTGGACCAAGGCTGTCGTCCACCAGACCAAGCCCCAACGTATTTACTCTAATTTATGCAAGTAGGTACTAGTCCGCATCTTCGCAGTGCACGAATTTGCACGAAATTTGCGGCTACGCTGCCTGTGCAGGTCCGAAAACGAAATCGCGCATATCTGGCGGAGGGACCGGCGTGTGCGAGGAGGGCGGGCTTCAGACTGGCTTCAGATGCCCCTTCATTCGTATCGCAGCGCCACCGCCGGGTCCACCCGCGCCGCACGGCGCGCCGGCAGATAACAGGCCGCGGCCGCTACCGCGAGCCACACCAGCGATACCGACAGGTAGGTGGACAGATCCGTTGGGCTGACGCCGTATAGCAGCCGGGCCAAAGCGCGCGCTACAATCACGGAGAGCGCCAGGCCGAAACCCACTCCCACCACCGTCAGCGCCAATCCCTGGCGCAAAACCATGCGCCGCACATCGGCCGCCTGCGCGCCGATCGCCATACGTATGCCGATCTCCCGCGTGCGCAGACTTACGTGGTACGCGATCGCTCCATATAGGCCGACGGCCGCCAGCAGCAGCGCCAGACCGCCGAATGCGCCCAAGAGACTTGCTTCCCAGCGCACCTGCCAGTAGGAGCGGTCGATCCATTCGCGCAACGGCCGCACGCCATAGATACGCGCTCTGGGTGCGCCCGCGGAAACCGTCTTGCGCAGAAGTTCCGGCAGCGGGCCGGCGCTCGATGCGGTCTCCACCAGGACGTTCTCGATCCCGTCGGAGTCTTGTGCGAAGGCGCGGTAGATATGCGGCTGCGGCGCTTGCCCAAGCGAGACCACTCGCGCATCCCTGGCCACACCCACAACTTCGAGCGAAACAGGATCGTGGCAGCCCAGCAACAAACGTTTGCCAATGGCCGGTTGACCGGGCCACAAGCCCGTAGCCAGCGTCTGGTTGACGATCGTGACAGGCGGGCCGCCGGGCCGGTCGGCGGCACTGAAGTCGCGCCCCATCATCAGCGGAATGCGCATCGTCCGCAGGTAACCGGGACTGACGGTGCTGGTGGTCGCGGGTTGGGAATCGCGCCCCGGTTCCGAGACGCAATCCGGGTTGATGGGCGTCAACGGCAATAAGTTCGTGGTGGCGGCGCTCGAAACTCCCGGCAGCGCCCGCAGACTATCGACGGTGCGCGCGTACCACTGGCGTGCCGTTTCGGGCGTGAACTCGGGGGCGGAGGCCAGCGTCGTGATGTAGGTGCGGTTGTTTACGGCGAAGCCGGGGTCGGTATTGCGGAATCTGAGCAGCACGCGCAGAAACAATCCGGCGGTGAGCAGCAGCATCAGCGATAGAGAAACCTGCGCCACCAGGGAGACGCGCCGCAGACCAAATCGCGCGGTCGGCGTTTCGCCTTTGAGCGCCGGCAAAACATCGCTACTGCTGGCGCGCCAGGCCGGCGCCAGGCCGAAGACAAGCGTTGTCGCGAGCGCCAGCAGCATGGTGCAGATCATCACGCGCGCATCCGGCGTGAGGTCCAGCCGCAGAGATTCGCCGAATGCCGTGGTGGGCATGAGCACTTCGAGGAAGCGGGCGGTCCAGGCGCCCAGCAGCATCCCCACTAAGCCGCCGCCGGCTGCCAGCGCCAGATTTTCGGTCACCAACTGGCGCACAATACGCGTACGCCGCGCGCCCAGCGCCAGCCGTAACGAGATTTCGCGAGCGCGGGCGGCTCCGCGCGCCAGCAGCAGATTGCCCACGTTCACGCAGGCAATCAACAACACCACACCCACCACGGCCATCAACACCGCTGCCACTGGCACTGACGTGCTCCGGCTGCGCGCGTTGGGGATACCGCGCACGTGCTCTACGGTCAGTGGCCCAGCCTTCGCTTGCGCCTCGATTTGCGCCGCAATGCTGTTCAACTCGGCGGCGGCCTGCGCCGGCGCGATGCCGGGCTGCATCCGCCCGAATACGAACACGCGCGGCCGGGCGCGATCCTCCAGTTGCGCGGCCAGGCCCGGATATTGCGCGGCCCACGTCCGGAACGGCACCCAAATGTCCATGTTCAGGGGCAGGTAGATGCCGGCGAATTCCGGCGGCGCAACGCCCACAATGGTGTACCACTGCGTTTCGGATCGCACGCGCTTGCCGAGAATATGCGGATCCGCATGGAAAAGCCGTTGCCAGGTGCGATAACCGATCACCGCGGCCGGTTCGTCGTCACGCTGAAACCATCGGCCCAGGAATGGCCGCACGCCGATCACTTGCGCATAGTTCGGCGAGACGGCCTCCGCGGCGGCCGAGTGCGTTTCACCGTCAAACTCCAGGCTCGATTCGGTGGGATTGGATGCAGCCAAGCCGGTAAACAGGCGCGCGCGATCTCGCAAATCGCGATATTCCGGCCAGCAGAGAAGTTGGTTGGCGGCGCGGCCCAGCACTACCAGGCGATCCGGCGTGGCCACCGGCAATGGCCTGAAGAACAGGTAGTTGAGCATGCTGAATACAGCCGCGTTCACGCCGATGCCCAAGCCCAGGCACAGCACCGCCAATAGAGTAAACCCGGGAGCCTTACGTGCCAGCCGGAGCGAGTGAGACAGGTCCGAAACGAAATCGAGCATATGGGTGCAGACACCAGCCGCCGCGTATGGTTCCCGTTGCCTGTGGAATTCGTTATCAGCTTGACTTTCGGATAAATCTAATCCTATCATGTGGTTGAACCCTAAGCGCGGAACAGCGCTCCGGCGATCTCCGGGAGGCTCACTTTGATCAAGCTGGATATCATCAACGAAGTCGTCAACAAAACCGGCATTACCAAGACCAAGGCCGAAATGGCCGTCGAGACCGTCTTCGAGTCCATGAAAAAAGCCTTGGAACAGGGAGATCGTATCGAACTGCGCGGCTTCGGGGTCTTTAACGTCAAGCCGCGCAAGACCGGCATCGGACGCAATCCGCGGACCGGCGCCGAGGTCTCCATTCCACCCGGCAAAGCGGTGCGCTTCAAGCCGGGTAAGGAACTGCAGACGCTGCAGTAGGCGCGCGGATCCATAAATCGAATTGTGTCTCCTCAGGATTATTCGGCGGCCGCTTACCCCGCCTTCGCGGATAACGGAAATGGCCGCGGGTTCCCGCGCGCGCTGCCCAGGCTGCGCGAACGCTATTGGCTGCATGGCCTGCTGTTCCTGATCACCCTGTTCACCACCACGCTGGTGGGATCCAGCCTGCAAGCCGATTTCGACCGCAACCTGCCCTTCGATGTCGAGCACTATCTCTACGCCTTCGTCAACGTCTGGAGCCATCCCGGGCTGATCTGGCAAGGGCTGCCCTTCTCCCTGACGCTGCTCACCATTCTGCTCGCCCACGAGTGCGGCCATTACTTCGCTTGCCTGTACTACGGTGTGGATGCCAGCTTGCCGTATTTCATCCCGGCTCCCACCCTCATGGGAACCTTTGGCGCATTCATCCGCATTCGCTCGGCGATCTATTCGAAGCGCGTGCTTTTCGACATCGGCGTGGCGGGGCCGTTGGCCGGCTTCGTATTCCTGCTACCCGCGTTGGCCGTGGGCGTGGCGTTCTCCAAGGTCATCCCCGGCATCGCGCACCAGGGCGATATCCAGTTCGGAACCCCCGGCCTGCTCTGGATTCTGCAGAAAGCCATCTTCCCCGGAGTTCCTGCCGCGGATATCTATCTGCATCCGGTCGCGCGCGCCGCCTGGATCGGCATCCTGGCCACCGCCCTGAACCTGTTGCCCATCGGCCAACTCGATGGCGGGCACATCCTTTACGCGCTGGTCGGCGATCGTCACAAGCTGCTTTCGAAGATCTTCATCGCCGCACTCATCCCGCTGGGTTTCCGCTGGTGGCTCTTTGCCCGGATTTTGGGCGTGCCCGTTTCGGTTTGGTGGCTATGGGCCGCGGTGCTGTTCTTTCTGGCGCGGCGTCACCCGGTGATCGTCGATCCGTCCAGTCTCTCCACCGGCCGGAAGTGGCTGGCGCTGGCGGCGCTGATCGCTTTCGTGCTCTGCTTCACCGTAGAGCCGGTGGTCGCGATCGGCCCCTGACCGCTCCGCCATGAAGATCACCGCCACGATCATCACCCTCAACGAAGAACGCCACATCGCCCGCGCCATCGAAAGCCTGCGTTGCTGCGAAGAGATTCTGGTACTCGATAGCGGATCGATCGACCGCACCACCGAACTGGCCGAGAAGCTCGGCGCGCGCATCGTCGAAGGCCCGTGGCGCGGCTATGCCGGCCAAAAGAACTGGGCCGCCGGGCAAGCTACCTACGATTGGATTCTTTCGCTCGATGCCGACGAAGCCTTGAGCGAAGCGCTCGAAGGCGAAATCTGGAATCTGAAGAAGAACGGTCCGAAATGCGACGCCTATACCATGCCGCGCATGGCCCAATACCTGGGCCGCTGGATTCTGCACAGCGGCTGGTATCCCGACCGCAAAGTCCGCCTCTACAATCGCCACAAGGCTGAGTGGGTCGGCGAGTTCGTCCACGAAACCGTGCAGGTCCGCGGGCGCCTGGGGCACCTGGAATCGAACCTGCTGCATTACACCTGCGATTCGCTTTCCGAACATCTGAAGACCATGGATCGCTACACCACTCTGGCAGCCGAAGAACTGGTGTCCCGCAAGACGTCCCTGGGCTGGAGTCATCTGATCCTCGATCCCACGTGGACGTTCGTAAAGACCTACTTTATACAAGCCGGATTCCTGGACGGTATTGAAGGCTTAACCATCGCCTATATGGCGGCGCTCTACACTTTTCTGAAATACGCCAAAGCGCGCAACATGACGGGTGGGCGGGCATAAGAGGCCGCGAGTCAGGCTCTCATCCCGTTTCCTCAGGAGCAACTTGCATTAGATGGGCCCGTGGCGCACGCTTGAGCGTGCCGGGCGGGACTTCCAGAGGTACTTGCAAAAATCGCGCCTCATACCTCGGATTTTCAAAACATTTTAGTTCGGAAATGTTCTGGATGGGGCTGCCATCCCGTAAAATGTTTTTGTGACGAAACAAAAGCCTACCAAAAGCAGCAGCCCTAGGAATAGCTTACTTCAGTTTCTGGGCCAATTCGCCAACATACTGCAAAACTCACCTATTTCCTCCCTTGCAGGAGGAACTGGGTGGCATGGGCGATTTGCACCGAAAGTTGGTGGCCACCTTGGCGATGCTGAGATTGGATGGGTTCCTCAGCGTCCGCCATGGACGGGGACGGCCGGCCCATTCGCGGGCGGCCATCGCGCGGGCCTTCGTGGCGAAGGCCGTGTTTCATATTCCGCACACCCGGGCCTTGTTGGAGCGACTGCAAATCGACAGCGCGCTGCGGCGGATCTGCGGTTGGAACCGGGCGGCGGATGTTCCCGATGAAACCATCTTTTCGCGGGCCTTCGCGGAATTGGCGCACAGCGAGTTGCCGCAGCGGGTGCATACGGCCTTGATCGCGCGCACGCAGGGGGAGCGATTGGTGGGGCATATGATTCGGGACTCCACCGCGATTGCGGTACGCGAAAAAGCTAATCCCAAACCGGCGCAGACCACTCCCCAACCGAAACCACGCTATCGGCGCCGGCAGCAGGGAAAACCCAAGCCGCCCGAACAGATGACCCGGCTGGAACGCCAATGCTCGGGAACCATGACCCCGGCCCAGATGATCGCCGAACTGCCGCGGGTCTGTGATATTGGGACCAAGACCAGCAGTAGTGGGCACCGGTATCACTGGATCGGATATAAGCTCCACCTGGATGTGGCCGATGGACAGATTCCCATCACTTGTTTACTCACCTCGGCTTCGCTGCACGACACCCAAACCGCAGTACCGATGGCGGAGATCAGCGCGCAACGAGTGCAGAGTCTATACGATCTGATGGACAAAGGTTATGAAAGTTGTCTGATTGAAGAGCACAGCCAAAAGCTGGGGCATGTGCCGATCATGGACCGGCAGAAGCGCGGTGAGCAGGACTACCAAATGGAGCCGCACCGAGCCGTCCGCTTTCGCGAGCGGACGGCTGTGGAACGGGTGTACGGACGACTGAAAGACGAATTTGGAGGCAACTCGGTGCGGGTGCGAGGGGCAGCCAAAGTGATGGCGCACCTAATGTTTGGCATTCTGGCATTGACCGTTGACCAACTGCTCCGACTGGCCCCGAGCTAGCCACCGGGGCGGCCCGACAATTCAAGTGCGGGGGTGAACAGGAGAGGTGTGCACCAAAAGGGAGCGGGGGAGGCGGGAAACCAGACTCTGCAATAACAAGTACTCTACCTAGCAGAGTACCCGGTCTTGCCCGACTTTTTTTTGCAAGTACCTCTTCAGTCCCGCCTCCGGCGAACTAAAGTTCGCCGCTGCAAGCTGAAGCTTGCGCCACAACGCTCTGGTAAAATGAAGCCAGGGCCTAAGCCCCCCGACCCGTGAACCCTCCCTCCATCGGTCCTGAGCTCGATCAACAGCCAACGCCGCCCGGCAAACAGTCCCGCCGCGAAGACGTCAAGTTCGCCGCTGGCAAGATCGCCGTATTCCAATACGCCGGCGTACTCATCTTCCTTTTTCTCATCACCGGCTTCTGGAACCTGCAAATCCAAAACCCCCAGATCTATAACGAGCAGGCCGAACGAAATCGCATTAAGCAATTACCCATCCCCGCTCCGCGCGGCAAAATTCTCGATCGCGACGGCCGTGTCATCGTCGACAACCATCCCTCCTACAGCCTGATCCTGACGCGCGAAACCCTGAAACCCGAGCACCTGCGCACGATCGCCGGCGGCTTGAATCTGGATTACGACGACCTCGCCGCGCGCGTTCGGCGCTATACTTCGCGGCCCAAGTACGACCCCATCATCATCAAAGAAGAACTCACCCCCGCCGACCTGTCCTTCGTCGATTCCCACCGCGATTTCTTTCCGGAAATGGAGCTGATTCCCGCGCAGCGCCGCCTTTACCCGCAAAACGGATTCGCCGCGCACGTCATCGGCTACACCGGTGAAATCAGCGAGCAGGAATTGGATTCGCCCGATTTTGCGAACTACAACCAGGGCGCGGTGATCGGTAAGTTCGGCATCGAGCGTCAATACAACGATCTGCTGATGGGCGTGGATGGCGAGCGCCAGGTGGTGGTGGATAATCGCGGCAAAACCCGCGACGTCCTGAAGAACAAAGAAGCCATTCCGGGCAAAGATCTGCAGCTCACCCTCGATCTGGATCTGCAGGCTGTCGCCGAGCTCGCCATGGAAGGCAAGAACGGGGCGGTCGTCGCCATGGATCCGCGCACCGGGGAAGTGTTGGCCATGGTCAGCCGCCCGACCTTCGATCCCAACAAATTCGCCGTGCGCATCAAGTCGTCGGACTGGCGGGAAATTGCCGATAATCCCGACCACCCGCTG
This sequence comes from Bryobacterales bacterium, assembly GCA_963818855.1. Lineage (GTDB taxonomy): Bacteria > Acidobacteriota > Terriglobia > Bryobacterales > Bryobacteraceae > Bog-159. Next base: position 437,050 of record CAWFUH010000008.1, read on the forward strand.
CTGAATCGCGCCATTCAAGCGCAGGATGCGCCGGGTTCCACCTTCAAGCCTTTTGTGGCAATCGCCGGTCTGGAATCCGGCGCCATTGACGATCAATTTACCGTGCACTGTTCGGGTGGGGCGTCGTTCTATGGGAGCTATCACAAGTGTTGGTGGAAGCCCGGCCACGGCGCCGTCTCGTTACATCGGGGTATACAGCAGTCTTGCGACGTGTATTTCTACAATGTGGGCGACCGCACGGGCATCGACAAGATTGCCTTCTACGCCCACCAGGCCGGACTCGGACAAAAGACCGGCATCGACCTCCCGCACGAAGCCGAAGGTATAGTGCCCTCGTCGGAGTGGAAGATCCGCAACTTCCGCGAGAAATGGTATGCCGGAGAAACCATCTCGGTGGCCATCGGCCAGGGCGCTCTCACAGTGACGCCCGTGCAATTAGCCCGCGCTTATTGCTGGCTGGCTAACGGCGGTCTCTGGCATCAGCCCCATCTGGTCAAGGGCGGCCAATATCAGGAGCATAGTTGGCCCCTGAACCCGGACAACGTCGCCAAAGTGATTTACGGCACCTGGGGCGTGGTGAACGAGCCCGGCGGCACGGGCGTCCGGGCGCAACTCCCTGGCCTCAACGTATGCGGCAAGACCGGCACCGCCCAGCTTGCTTCCAACAAGTTCCTGAGCGGCAAAACGGGGAAAGAATTCGAAGACAATTCCTGGTTCGTGGGGTTCGCGCCGCGCGAGGCGCCCGAGATCGTAGTGGTGGCCCTTTTCGATCACGGCGGGCACGGTCAGTTCGCCGCCCCCATCGCGCGCGACGTAATGAAATCCTATTTCGATAAGAAGGCCCGCCTGGCCGCCGAGGCCGAGAGTCACCGGCACGCGGAACCGGAGAAGGTCGGCCGCCTGATGCGATTCGGCCTTCCCGGCTCGTTCCCTAACGATACGGAGGCGGCCCAAACAAAGTCGCCTCTAATTGAAGGGGCATTCTTCACTAACACCACCGCCTCAAATCTCAGGAGGGCGGGCTTTAGCCGGCGCGGGGCTTCAGCCCCGCCGCACCGAACCTTAATGGTTGCCGCCTCCCCCGCGAGGCTGCCATGACACCCTATCTCCGCACCCGCGATCTCGACTGGACCTTGCTCGTCATTTCCCTGATCATCTGTGGAGTGGGTGTATTGCAGATCTATAGCGCGACGCGCGGTACCGTCTGGCAGGACGCCTGGTGGAAACAGATCGTCTACATCGCAGCGGGCTGCCTGTTGCTCTGGCTGAGCGCAGCCATTGATTACCACACCATGATGAACCACGTGTTCGTCTTGTACGGTTTATCCGTATTGGCTTTGTTCGGCGTTTTAATTATCGGCAAACAGGCATTCGGTTCGCGGCGCTGGATCCCGGTAGCCGGCGGCTTTCATTTGCAGGTGTCGGAATTCGTAAAACTGGTGATAATATTATTGGTAGCCCGCTTCCTGACGGAGTTGAAGACCGAAGATCTGGAAGGCCGCGATATGGCTAAGATCGCGGGCTTGGTGCTGGTTCCCATGGCTCTGGTTATCAAGCAGCCGGATTTGGGAACGGCTCTGACTTACTTGCCGGTACTGTTGGTGGGGATGTTTCTGGCCGGCATGCGCCGCAAGTATTTGATTGCGATTGGCGTGGTTGTTTTGCTGGTGCTACCTGTGGGCTGGACTGTTTTAAAGGATTATCAAAAGGCGCGATTGGTCAGTTTTTTGGATCCCGACCGCGATCCGCGCGGTACCGGGTACCAGTTGATCCAATCCAAGATTGCAGTTGGCGCCGGCGCCATGTGGGGTAAAGGAGTCACCAAGGGCACCCAGACACAGCTTCGATTCCTCCCTGTGCCGCACACGGATTTCATCTTCTCGGCGTTCGCCGAAGAGCATGGATTCGTGGGCGTCATCGTGGTTTTGGCGTTGTATTTCGTGCTGATCATGCAGATCGTGCAGAACGCCCAAACGGCCTCGGATAAGGCCGGCATGTATATCTGCATGGGAGTAGCCGCGTTACTCTTGTTTCACGTGCTGGTGAACGTCGGGATGGTGGTGGGCCGTATGCCTGTCACTGGAATTCCGTTACCCCTGATGAGCGCCGGCGGTTCGAGTGTGTTGTCAAATTTCTTGATGTTGGGGCTGGTCAATAATGTCCGGCTCAGAAGGTTCGTGAATTAAGTTCGGCTGCCGGCCTGTGTGCCGATGGCCAAAAGTTTACAAAAAGGACTTGTTGGGAGCCGTTAGAGACTCCCGGAGGGCAAACGCGCCGTATGCGCACCCTCCGGCGCCGGGCCGCGAGCGACAGTAAGTGGTCCTTAAGCGATGAGGAGTGGTTCCCCGGCCAGCGTCTCTTAAAGGGACGCCTCTTTGGGGTTGAGAAGCGGCTGAGAGCCGTCCCCGGAGGGGAGGGTGCTTTGGAAGTTGCGCCCCGGCCAGCGTGAGCTTCTATAAATGTTCCAGGCGCTTGCTGCCCTGTTCGCTTGAGCGCCGCTGAAGACCCACGCAGGGTAGCCCCCTTCCTCCTCTACCGTCCATGGCGGTTTCCCAACGGAGGAGAATGCATGTCAAAAGAGTTAATTGTTTCGGCGAATCGCCACGAAACCCGGGTGGCGGTCCTCGAAGAAGATCAGGTCGTCGAAGTTTATTATCAGCGTGAAAAAGAATATTCCCTGGCCGGAAGCATTCATAAGGGCCGCGTGACGCGGGTGCTCCCGGGAATGCAGTCCGCTTTCGTGGATATCGGACTCGACCGCGACGCGTTCCTCTACGTCTCGGATTTCTTCGAGGACAACGACGAATACGACAAAATCGTAACCAGCGTCGAAGAGAAGATCCTCAAGATGGAAACGGGCCCGGCAGTTACTCCGCCGCCCGCAGCCGTCCCAGCGCTCGTAGAGGTTCCATCCGCCGATGCGCCGCCGTCCGAACTCCTAGCTGAATTAACTGCCGCTCCGGCGGCCGTCGCGCCAGCCGCGCCGGCGCAGCTGGCTGCGCCCGAGCAGTTCGCCCGGCGCAACGACGAACGCGACCGCCGTGGCCGCCGTGGCCGCCGCCGCCGTCCGCGAGGCCGCGGCCTGCCCGAATCCAAATTTTTCTCGCCGGGCCAGCATAGCGCGGCTACCCCCACCCCGTCCACGGCACCGGAAGAGGCAGACGAAGCCGAGCCGGAGACGGCGGCGGATCGAGAGACGGATAGGGCGACGGTGGAAGATGTGGTCGTGCTGCCCGGCGAATCGATGGCCAAGTATCGCGGGGAAGCGCCCCGTGAGCCCGAACCGGCCGAGCCGCTCGCAGCCGAGGTGCCGCCCGCCGCCGAGCCCGCCCCAGCCGAACTACCCGCGACCGCGTTGTCCGAGGCCGAGCCTGCTGCAGCCGAACCTATCGCAGCCGAATCCATCGCCGCCGAATCCATCGCAGCCGAACCTGTCGATGTTGTAGCACCTGCCGAACCTGCCGAATCGTCCGAAAACGCCGAACCCGAAGCCACAGCGGCCGAGTCAGTCACATCCGAACCGGCCGAAGCCGGCGAAGAGCAACTTGGACCCGAGCCTGCCCGCATCCCCACCAGCCTCACCGCTACCCTGCGCGAACAGGGCGGACGTTATCCGCACCGCCTGTCTCGCCGCATGCGCCGCCGGGGCCGCGGCGACAGCACCGATCTTCCACCACGCGGCGAACAAAACCGCGAGCCCCGCACGCAGGAAACACGCCCCGAGCCGCGGCCGGAGTTCAGGCAAGCCGCCCGGCCGGAGCCCCCTCGGGCCGAAAAGTCGGGCGCACCATCCATCAGTGACCTCCTGCGCGAAGGTCAGGAAATCATCGTCCAGATCGCCAAGGAGCCGCTCGGGCAAAAAGGTGCCCGCATCACTTCCCACATTGCCCTGCCGGGCCGCTTCCTGGTCTACATGCCGACCGTCGACCATATTGGCGTTTCGCGCAAGATCCCTTCCGACGAAGAGCGCCTCCGCCTGAAGCGCATCCTGCAGTCCAACCGCACCGGCATTCCCGGCGGCTACATCGTACGCACCGCCGGCGATGGCCGCACGGAGGAAGAACTCCGGGCCGACATGCTGTTCCTCTACAACCTTTGGCTGGACATGCGCCAGAAGGCCGAAAAGCGGCCCGCTCCCGCGCTCATCCACCACGACCTGGATGTCGTCGAGCGCATCCTGCGCGACCAACTCACCGCGACGTTCAAGAGCATCTGGGTCGACAATGAAGAGGTCTACGAAAACGTCCTCGGCTTCGTGCAGCGCTTCCAGCCCGCGCTGGTCAGTCGCGTGAAGCTGTACACCCGCACGAACCCTATCTTCGACGAGTACGGCATCACCGCTGAACTCGAAAAAGCGCTGCGCCCCAAGGTGTGGCTCAAGACCGGCGGCCATATCGTCATCAACCAGACCGAAGCGCTGGTGGCCATCGACGTCAACACCGGCAAGTACGTGGGAAAGTCCAACCGCCTCGAAGATACCATCGTCAAGACCAATACCGACGCCATCAAGGAAATCGTGCGCCAGATCCGCCTGCGCGATTTGGGCGGCATCATCGTGGTCGATTTCATCGACATGGACGAGCGCAAGAATCGCCAGAAGGTGATGCAGGCCCTGGAAGAAGCCATGCGCGCCGATCGCGCCCCGTACAAGATTCTGCAGTTCAACGACTTCGGATTGGTGGCCATCACCCGCAAGCGCGTCAAGCAAAGCCTGGAACGCACGCTGTGTCTGCCCTGCCCCTATTGCGACGGCTCGGGTTATGTAAAGACCGTACCCACCATCATTGGCGAAATTCTGGTGGAAGCCCAAAAGATCGCACGCGCGGTGGAAGGTAACGAGGTGATGCTGCGCGTCAATCCGGAGGTGGCCAAGGTGCTGAAGTCGAATCAAAACTCGTACCTGCAGGAGATCGAGGAGATCCTCGGCCGCACCGTGCTGGTGAAGAGCGACCCGCTGCTGCATCAGGAGAAATTCGACCTGGCATAAGCGCTGCGCGAATCTGCGACCAATCGATATAATCAGTAGATCATTACAGGAGACCGAAGATGGCAACGTATGCACACCCCGAAACCCTCGTCAGCACCGACTGGGCCGCCGCCCACGCCACCGACGACAATGTCCGCATTGTCGAAGTCGACGTAGACACCAAAGCCTACGACGAAGGCCACGTCCCCGGCGCCATCGCCTGGGCTTGGAATTCGCAGCTTTGCGACACCGTGCGGCGTGACATTCTATCTAAAAAGCAATTTGAAGAATTGATGTCCGCGTCCGGCATCACCCCGGCCACCACGCTGGTCATCTATGGCGACAACAATAATTGGTTCGCCGCCTGGGCGTTCTGGCAGGCTAAGATCTACGGCCATCGGGATGTGCGCCTGATGAACGGTGGACGCAAAAAGTGGCTGGCCGAAGGCCGCGAACTCGCTACAGGCACGCCCCATGTGGCCCGCGCGCACTACCAGGCCGCCGAGCCCGACCTATCGCTGCGCGCCTTCTTGCCCCAAGTGCAGCAGGCCGTCGCGGCGCACGCCGCGGGACTGGTGGATGTGCGCAGCCCGCAGGAATTCTCGGGCGAGATCCTGGCGCCTCCGGGGCTGCCGGAAACCTGCCAGCGCGGCGGGCATATCCCCGGCGCCCGCAGCATTCCGTGGGGCAAGGCTTGCAACGACGACGGCACTTTCAAGACCGCCGATGAGTTGCGCGCGCTCTACGCCGCCGAAGGCATCGACGGGTCACGGCCGGTCATCGCCTACTGCCGCATTGGCGAGCGCTCCAGCCATAGCTGGTTCGTGCTGAAATACCTGCTGGGCTACGGCAATGTCACCAACTACGACGGCTCCTGGACCGAATGGGGCAACCTGGTCGGTGCACCTGTAGAAAAAGGCGCCGCCGCGGCCGCCGCCAAAGTATAGCTTGCCGGCAGCCAACCGGCCAGGGACGCACAGCGATTTTCATGCTCGGAGGAAGATTCGGGTTATTGGAAGCCCTTTTCCGCGATTTGCGTATGGCCGCGCGGGTGCTGACCGCCGGCCCGGAGTGACCGCGTTGGCGATCCTGTCTCTGGGGTTCGCGATCGGATTTTGCACGGTTGGCTTCAGCCTGCTGGATGCCGGTTGGCTGCGCGACTTGCCGCTGCGCCAGCCCGCGCAAATGCACTGGCTGGTGGCTCGCGACCGCGAGCAGCGCATCGCCAATCTGACCTGGATAGAGTACCAGGCGCTGGCCAGCCGCGGGCGCGTGTGGGAGGTGTATTGGCCGAATGCCGCGAGGGCCCCAAAGTCCGGCTGCCGGATCGCGACGATTTCCCCATCACCGCGGGAGTATCGGCAAATTATTCCGATCTGCTCGGCGTGAAGGCCGCGGCGGGCGATGTCTTCCACGCCGGCGGGGGAAGCGATGGCATAGTTGTAATCACCGATCACTATGGCGCACCGCGTTGGGCGGCGATCTGCATGGCGATTTTGGTATAGTGGGCCGTTCGCTCAACGTGGGCTGCGCCGCCCTTCGCGTTGTGGGCGTACTGCCGTCTGCATTTTCCGGAACGCAGCGCGGGTTGCTGGTGGATCTGTTCGTGCCGCCTCAAACATTCTTCGGCGCTTTGGGCTTCAAAGACCACCTCGATCCGACGTTGGCCGATTTCGAAGTGTCCGCGCGGTTGCGGCCCGGCGTCACGCCCGAGCAGGCCCGCCGCGAAGAAGATGTCATTCTGCGCCAACTCCAGGCGAGCGGTTTGGAGCCTGAACCGGGACGCATAGCCGCAGTCTTTCCCTACGTGGATTTTAAGATCTCCACGGCCGCGCTGTTGCTCTCCCCGCTCTTCCTGGTGCTGCTGGTTGCCGCGGCCAACCTGGCCAACCTGCGCCTGGTTGATAACGAGGCGCGGCGGCGGGAAACCGCCATCCGCCTGGCTTTGGGCGCCCGCCGGGGACACCTTCGCATTCAGCGCTATCGCGTTGGCGCTGGTCACGCTGCTGGGCACGCTGATCCCGCTGGGCAATGCCTGGAAACACAAGATCATGCCGGCGATACAGTCCGCGGTGGGCGGCAGGCCGTCGCGATGGCTGACGGCGCTGGTGATCGGACAAATGGCCTTCGTCACCGCCGTCACCTGCGCGGCCGGGTTGCTATGGCGCAGCTTGCAGAACCTGTCCGCCATTCGGCCTGCTATGGACCCCTCGCGCGAACTGCTGTTGGTACGCGGTTATTGGGACGCCCAGCCGCCCTTCGCGGTACGTGACGATGCGCTGGCCGCACAACTGTCCGGCCTGCCGGGCACGTCGCGTGGCCTAGGCGCGGCGCGCGCTGCTGAGCGGCTCGGACGGGGGCAATGCGGTGGAACTGGAAATCGCCGGCCAACCCAAAGTCTCCTTTGCATACGATCAGGTCAGCCCCGGCTATTTCGCCGCCACCGGCGCACGAATCGTGATGGGCCATGGTTTCAGTTCATCGGACGGGCACGACACGACGCTTGTGACCATGGTGAATGAGGCTTTCGTGCGCCGTTATTTCAGTGGACGAATCCGCTCGGCGCATGGGTGCGCGTAGATGGTAAGAACCGGCAGATTGTCGGGGTGGTGGAGGACGGCCCCACCAATCATCTCCGCGAGCGCATCGAGCGGTATTTTTACTTCCCCTTTGCGGAGAATCCGGATACGCTGGCGGCAGAAGTGCGCGCCGAGGCGCGGCGGGCGGATGCCGCATTCACCGTGACCGGCATGATGACGATGCGGCAGCACATGTTTGCCGCGCGCAAATCGGAGACGGTCATGGCCTCGGGCGGTCTGGCGCTGCTGGGGCTGGTGCTGGCCGCGGCCGGCCTGTTCGGGGTCACCTCCTATGCAGTCAGCCGGCGCATGCGCGAATTTGGCTTGCGCGTGGCGTTGGGTGCCACCGGTACGGATTTGCGCCGCCAGGTGCTCAAGCGCGCAGCTATCGAAGCTGCTATCGGTGTCCCAGCGGGATGGGCGATGGCCTTCGCCGCCCGCCATGTGCTCGCCAGCACGTTGTTCGGCGTGAAAGCCACGGACCCCTGGGTGTTTGCCGCGGCCAGCGGCCTTGTGATGCTGGTGGCTGTTGCAGCGACGCTGCGCCCGGCATTCACTGCGGCGCGCGTGGATCCGATGGTGGCGCTGCGCTACGATTAGGACCACCGCGCAGCCGGATTCCGGTAGGACAGACCCGCATCATTCGGCGCGCAACGCTTCCTGGGGCGAGATCAGGCTTGCCCGGTAGGCCGGGATTACGGATGCAGCCAAGGCGGACAACCCCAGCGCTACGACGGCTAGCAGCATCACGGTTGGATCGTAAGGATTCAAGCCGTAAAGTTGACTTCCCAGGAAACGGCCGGCGGCGAACGTGAGCGGCAGCCCGATTAGTAACCCAAGGGTAATCAGGGCAAATGCGCCGCGGAGTATTAGGGCGATAACCTGGCCTCGGTCAGCTCCCAAAGCTATGCGCACGCCGATCTCATTGACGCGGCGTCCCGCGTTATAGGCGGTAACGCCGTACAGTCCGATCGAGGCGAGAACCAGCGCAAGAAGCCCGAAGAGCGACGTGAGGCGGGCAATCAGACGCTGCTGGGTGAATTGGCCTTCTACCTGTTCTTTCAGACTGCGAATCATAGTGACCGGCAGGTTGGGATCCACCGCAGCCATGGCCTGGCGCACCTGCGGGATCGAGATACTGGCTCCCGGTTTGGTCACGATGAGAAGATCGCTCAGGAAATGAGAGCTATCGATTACCGGCAAATTAGTTTGCGGATCCATGTCGTGCTGCGTTTCCGGAAGAAAAAAGAACGGAGCCATCGGCTGGCCCAGGTTGAAAGTCAAATAGCGGGCGTCTTTGGCAATGCCGACAATCCGGTATTCGCGCACGGATGCAATACCGTGCTGGCCGAAGCGCTTTCCGATGGGATCGTCATTCTTGAAAAACTTGCGCGCGAAAGCTTCGTTGATGACTGCCACGTGCGGGGAAGTTGCCGTATCCCGCTCGGTGATGCCTCGTCCTCTGACGATGGGATTCCCGATAACGTCGAAGTATCCTGCGGTGACTCGATCGCGGGCGGCAAAGTAGTCGTCATTGGGTCCGGGAGCCGGGCGTCCATCTATCCAAACGGCGGCGCCCCAACCGCCGCCGCTGAGCGGCGAGTATGAGCAGAGAGCCACGGCGGACGCGCCGGGAATGCCGGAGAAAGAATCATGGATGCGACTGTAAAGCAGGGTTAGTTGTTCCGGCCGGTAACCGGCCAGCCGGGGATTCATGTTGGCCACCAGGCGCCGCTCCGGGTCGAATCCGAAATTCTGATTCTCCAGATGGTGGAGCGCCGCTGTAAGCAATCCGGCGGCTGACAGTAAGACCAGGGAGAGCGCCGCCTGAAACACCACCAGCATGCTTCGATAAAACGAACCGGTGCGGGCTGTGGAGCGGCTGGCTCCGCGCAGGGCCTCCATAGGATCAACATGCGTGGCTACGCAAGCGGGCGCGATACCGAAGGCAATACCCGTCAGCACGGAAATGCCGAACGCGAACAGCAGCACCGGCATGGAAGGCGCGGCGTTAATGGGTATGGCAGCCATGCCGCTGATTTGGGGGAATGCGAAATGCAGAATCAGTTGCGCGCCGGCAAATGCGACGGCCAAGCCCGCCACGCCGCCCGCGAGCGAGAGTAAAGTGCTTTCGGTGAGGGCCTGCCTGACCAGCCGCGATACTGGCGCACCCAGCGCCATGATCAAGGATGTCTGGCGCCGCAGCTCGATGCCGCGAACCAACATGAGGTTGGCGACGTTGGCGCAGACGATGAGCAGCACGAATCCCGATACGATTATGAGGATCTGAAGCCAATGCTCATATTCCTCGCGCATGCTGGTGATGCCGGCGCCGCCCGCAGTAAGGAACAGGGTTTGGGCGGGGAATTTCGCGCGATCGTTGGCGCTCATCTCAGCCCAGTGCGAGAGCAGCCACTGTTTGAGCTCGACGCGCATTTGCGCCTCTATGACCGCGGGCTTCGCGGCAGGCTGGATGCGGCCGATCAGGTCCAGCCAGTGGGTGTCGTATTTACTTAGATCGGCGTCGGCTTCTACAAAAGGTTCAGTGTTCAGCGGCAGAAAGAAATCGGGCGGTGCATTGCGCAGCGTGTCACCGAAGAAACCCGGCGGAGTGATTCCCACCACCGTAAACGGCTTCTCATCGATATCGAAGACACTGCCGATGACGGCTGGATCCGATCCATACATTTGCTGCCATAAGCGGTAGCTCATCACCGCGACCGGCGGCGCATTGGGTTGATCATCCCGTGCGGCAAACACCCGTCCGGCGGATGCGTGGATACCGAACATAGTGAAGTAATTGCCTGAAACGAACTCGCCCGGATAGCTTCGGGCTGCCTCCGGGGCACCCTGCCGCCGGACACCAAACGTTGGCGCTATCGACTCGAAGGCTGCTAATTCGGAAAGACCTCGGGTGTTATCTCTGAGGTATTTGTACAAATCATATGAGACCAGGGAGAACTCATTATCCTGACTGTAGCCGCTGTAGAAGCAGCAGCGGCTGTGTTTCCCCAGGCGGTACAATTCGCCGGGATTCGCCACGGCCAGGGATCTTAAAATTACGGCGTACGCCAAGGTAAAGATAGAAGTAGTTGCACCGATGCCCAGCGCCAGGGTGAGGACGGTGGTAATGGTGAACGCCGGGGCCTTGCGCAAGCGGCGCAGCGTGTAGCGGGTATCCTTGAACAGAGTTTCGAGGAAGGGGATGCCCCGGCGATCGCGATAGGTTTCCTTCATGGCTTCGACGGCTCCGAACTTCAGCACGGCTTGACGGCGGGCTTCGATGGGCGATAGACCGGCGTGGATATTGTCGGCGGTTTGCAGCGCGAGATGTTCTTCAATTTCCGCACGCAACCGCGCTTCGCTTCGGCGGCCGGTGGCGGGGGAGATGAGCCGTTTCCAGAATCGCTTCAGTGCTCTCATTTTGTATCTTATTTCAGATCATGCGCTTTCACGGAAAAGAAGCGCTCCATGATGGAGGCGGTCTGTTCCCAACCGCGGGCCTCGGCCTGCAATTGTTTGCGTCCATCGCGGGTGAGCCTGTAGAAGCGCGCGCGGCGGTTATTTTCGGAGGCGCCCCAGGCGGAGGCGACCGACCCATCCTGTTCGAGTTTCAGCAGGACGGGGTAGAGCGTGCCCTGATTTACGGTGAGAAGATCGCCGCTGATCTGCTCGATACGGCGGGCGATGCCGTAGCCGTGTAGGGGGCCCAGCACGTCGAGGGTTTTGAGGACCATCAGGGCAAGGGTGCCTTGCAGGACATCGGTTTTTTCTTTCATGGGACCATTGGGTTTCCTACAGGAATGGTAGCACCGTTCATTTGGGAAAGCAACAGGGAGTCGCGAATCTCGTAGCCTGCGAATTGTAGGGCCCGGAACGCTCCATGGCCCACTGGCGCAGCGACTGCAGCCCGTAGAATGCTCCACGGTCATCGCTGCCCGCGACCACGGCGATCCCGGGATCCGTACGCAGGATATAGCCCTCCGGCCCGGGATTGCCGGTATCCACTTTCAAAGCATGGCCGGCGCAATACTCGGCAATCAGGGCCAGCATCCGCGCAGGGGAAGATCGGCCCTGTACCGGCGACGCCGGCTCGGCCAAGCCCGCCATTGCGATAGCGGCGCCAAGCCGGAGCACTGTCGAACGTTTCTTTACACTCGCTCTAAATCGCGCTGTGGATGGCCGGTTCACGCGAGAGCCATCATGTGCGTATCATATCGTCTGTCGCGTCGAAACAGGGAGACGAGACCTCGCGATGCGCCGCAGAAGGCGGCCACATTTCCCACCATCGTACATGGCGCGCACGCTGCTCGAAGCAACAAAGATGCCGGGCCAAACGCGGTTGTGAATGCGCGAGCAAATGTTGCGATCCGTCGCTCCCTCGCAAGCTCCCGTGAGGAACCTACGATGAATCAGGGCACTCTGAGCCAGCCGTACGACTAATGTGTGGGGCCTCATTCGAACGCCTCCGCGTCCCACCTGGCTTCCGGTCGGACGGCTATGTGATCGCCACCGTAGACGGCCCGCACGGCCGCAACCTCCAGCGCGCCGCCGGCGCCATCCACCGCCCCCGCCAGGCATACACGCCTTGGAGCCAGCGCCGCCGCCACTTCCGGCAGGTCCGTATGCTGCAATATGCCGAACACGAAACTGCCGAACGGCCCGCTATATCGCTCCGTCTCCACAACACTCCGGTAAGAAATCAACCCGCCCGCGAGATATATTTCGCGGATCGCCGGATCTATCGCCGCCGCGAACAGCGCCGCGGAAGTCAACCGGTTTAACGCCGCGACTTTTAACGTCAGCCCGCCGAGCGCCGGATGCGCCCGCAACGCGGCTGCCAGCGCAAGAATATCGGTTACGCGCTGCCCCAGTAGCGGCGTCCCCAGAATCAGCGAAGCCCACGCATAGTTCTCCTCATCCGCGTGTGATCGCGCATAGTCTGCCGCGCCGCGCCCGATCTCCGGCGCCAGTTCTCCTACGCCGCGCACATCCGCCGCACACACAGCGTAGCCGCGTTGCGCCAGCGTTTGATACAACCCGCCCTCCTGCCATCGAATGTCGCGCCCAGCGGGTTCCAATAACAGCACCACCGGCTTCGCGGCGTCGCGCGCCGCCGGCAGATACAACCACGCAGGCAGCCACACGTGCGGAGCGCTGGCGACCTCCAGCGCCTCCACGGTGATGTTCCGCCATGCCGCGCGCCGCAGCACTACCGGCTTTTGGCCCTGCGGCGGACGTTCCGCTCCGATCCATTCGCCCCACGCATCATGCCCCGTGGGCCGCGCCGCAACCTGCCGCGCGCGGTTCAACGTGAATGGCGTCTCGCTGTGAAACGATCGCACCATGCTGCCACTTTCGGATACCCATAACGTCTGTTCCTTCTCCGGCTCGGTCGGGGGCTCTTCGGCGACCGGCGCCGTCTCGTGCTTGAGCCACCGCGCAAACCAGTTGTAGACCTGCATGCGCGAATCGTAAGCCAATCCGTGCGGCAGCGGCGTATCCACCCACGCCAGTCTGTCCTCCGCTCCCAGCATCGCGTACACCGCGCGCAGCTTCCGGAACTCCTCCCAGCCGTTGTGAATATATTCCGGCGAGTATGTGCGGAGGGAATCCAGATCGCTCACCGAGATCAGCAGGGGCTTCGGCGCCAGCGGATACAGCAGGTCCCACCGGTCGAAGCCCAACGGCCCCGAGCCGATCAGGTTCTGCTCCGCATCGTCCGTCGCGCCCGGCGGATTGAAATTTGCGCAGGCCACATTCTCGGTATTGCCGCTGCACACCGCGGCCGCCGCCAGCCGGTCGTCCACCGCCGCCAGCAGCATGGTCAGCGTGCCGCCACCCGACTGCCCCGTAGCTGCCAGCCGCCCAGCGTCTACCGATGGATGCGCAGCCAGCACGTCCAGGCTGCGCACCGCGTCCCACACCTGCATGCGCGTCGCGGTATCGCCGTTGAGAAGCATCTGCTTGCCCGGCATCGTATGCTCGCTGTCGGGCGATTCCAAGCGGCTGCGCTGCCCACTCGCGTCCGGATAATACACGCGTTCGCCTTGCCCCATGGGGTCGAACCCCAGCACCAGGTAGCCCAACTTCGCCAGCCCCTGGCAGCAGCGTTGATAGGTATCGCCGGCTTTTCCGTTGCGCGTGTGACCCATCTGAAACAGCACACCCGGAAAGGGCGCTCGCCCGGAAGTAGGTATGTACAGATTCGCCGCGACCTGAAAGTCAGGCACGCTTTCGTAGACCATCTTCTCGACGCGATATCCATCGCGCTCGAACCCGCCCACCGTGCGCGTATTCAGCGGCGTCCGCCGCGGCATTCCGCCCGCCAGTTTCCAAAACGTGTCGCGCACCCACCGCTGCCGGGCGCGAATCGCCTCCGCCGATGTGATTCTGGCAATCTCGCGGTTGCGCGCCGCATACGCTCGTGCCGCCAAGTCACGCAGGTAATCCGGCAGCGCGCGCGGGTACTCGCGATACATCACGCCCGGGAAGCCGGATTGGGAGTAGGCGGTTCTTCTCGCCAGCGCCATCGATGCCGGTAATAGAAATAATTGACGTCGCGTCACAATTGACAGTGTAGTACGCCAATAGAAGTCGCGAGGTCGGCGCCCGAGAGTGATGAGTCAGGGTTTTGCGCGCCGCGGTTGCATATCGGGACCTCCGCCAACGCAGGACTTACAAGACTCGCGTTAGGCCTACTTGCAAATCCCAAAATCTATGTAGCATTCCACCGATCAAAGATGCCTGATCGCGCCCCACGGGGCTCTTCGTTGGAATGGAAGCGGTGTGTGCCAGCACCACGATGTCCAACAGCCAGGCGCCTCAACTTGATGTCGCAACGAACCGGCGGTTTGGAGCGAGTTCGGCATTACACCGCCATAGACTACCGCCATCGTTTCCGACAGCGGCGCCACTCGGTTTGGAACGCGGCCATCGTGCCTTTCCTCCGCTGCTCCTCCGCCTCTCCAACGGTGGCCTTAAGTACGCGGTCTTCCACCCCGGCGCCGGTCCATGCTCATCCGCGCGCTACGATACAGATACTCGGAGCCACATGCTCAACTACATGGGCTCGCGCCTGGATGGGCAGACACTGGAAGGCTATCGCATCGAGATCGACGGGAGAAAATTATGACCAGAATTGCCGATCTGCTGGAGAGCCATTTCTCCAGACCTATCGAGGAGATAGTCAAAGTCGACGACCACGATCCCGATACTGTCTTCACGGAACTGACCGAATATGTCGTCACGGATCGTATCAAGGCCGCGTACGAAGACCTGTTCTCCGCGATGGCGGCAGCACTCGAATCGCCGAACAAAGGCGTTGGAGTCTGGATTTCGGGCTTCTTCGGCTCAGGCAAATCTTACTTTGCGAAAAACCTCGGATATGTTCTGGCCAACCGTGAAGTGCATGGCATCCCCGCAAGTTCACTTTTCCTGAAGCAGGTTGAATCCAAGCGGGTTACCGAGTCCGTCGAATGCCTCAATCGATCGGTCCCATACGCGGTCTGCATTTGCGACATCCCGGCGGATTTGGACTCGCCAGCCGAAACCGGCGCGGAACAGATTGTCCAGGTCATGTACCAGGGTTTGCTGCGCGAAATGGGCTACGCAGAGGATTTCGATGTCTCAGAGCTTGAGATCGAACTGGAAAAAGGGGGCAAGTTTGCGGCGTTCCAAGAGCTCTGCCGTGCGGAATATAAGGAGGAGTGGCGAAAGATTCGTAACGGCAGAGGGAATTTCGGGCTTGCGAGCGTGTTGCTGCACCGGCTCGATCCCAGGACTTATGCTGCGGTGGACGCGTGGCTGAAGATGGTTGAGGCCCGGCCTTCCAAGAGGCCCGCGGTCAGGGATTTGGTCGAAAAATCGTTCAATCTATGCGAAATCCGGTGTCCCGGGAAGGCCCTGGCTTTCATATTGGACGACGTGGGCCAATACGCCGCCCTTAGCGGCGAACGCCTGGAGTGCCTGCGCGCCATTGTCGAGCAGTTTGGCAAAGAAAGCCTCAAGCGGATGAGGGCGGGAACGATGCCAGGTCCAGCCGCGATCGTGGTCACGGCCGAGCAAGATCTGCCAGAGGTTTTCACCGGCCTTGTAGCCGGCAGCGTCGACTGGCCTAAGATACAGGACTGTTTTAAGTGCCAGATCCGCCTGTCTCCCGCCAGCATCCGCGAAGTCCTTGCCCGCGGTGTGCTACGCAAGAGGGAAAGCCAGGAGCCTGTACTCAGAAAGCTGTTCCGGGACAGCGGGGCCTCACTGATGCAGAATGTCAAACTGGAGCGGTCGACCCGCCGCACGGAGTTCAACGAAGATGAGTTTGTCCACTTTTATCCTTATCTTCCGCATCTGATCGACCTCTCCATTGACATCGTGGCCGGCATCCGGTTGCATCCCAACGCGCCAAAACGGCCCCGCGGCGGCAATCGCAGCGTCGTCAAGCAATGTTTTGAAATGCTCGTGTCGCACGGGACCGGGCTCGCCGATCAGCCTGTCGGCAGTCAGGTCAGCATCGACAAAATTTATCAACTGGTGGAAGAGAGTATTCCGCCACAGAAGCGGAAGGACATACTGGACATTTGCCAGCGCTTCGACGACGACAAAGACTACCCGGGAATCGCGACGCGGGTGGCGAAGGCACTCTGCCTCATGGAGTTTGCCAGAACGGACCTGCCACGTACGACGAACAACATCGCCGCTCTGCTGGTCCAACGTGTAACCGAAGCCCCGCCCACACTCGCGGTTGCCGCGATCCTCTATCACATGCAGCAGGCGCTGTTTGTGCGCTGGACTGAATACGGCTGGAAGCTCTATGACTTCGATGAACTGCGCCGCGCGCCGGACGCCGTAGCGGGGCTTGAGAACGCCGTGGGCGCCGTTAATCCCCGGCTTCCTGGGTGCCACAACGACCTGATTCAACTTATTAAGAAATTGCTTCTTCGGGGGTTGGCCTGGTATACGAGGCCCTTGCAGCAATTCAATGCCACGGTAAGTCGATCGATCGACGAGATCGTCTGGGCCCTCGACCAGCATTCCTCGACCATGGTTGCCAACCTGGCCACGAACATGGTTTCGCTCGACCGGCTTTCCATGGACATTACTGCTCTTGAAGCGCGACTGGCACAGTCGGAGAAGCGGAACGCCACCCTCGCGGAGTCTAACGAACAGCGGCTGGAAGTTTTGTACGCGCGGGTAAAGGCTTTAGTCGATTTACAAAAGGCCACAAATCCGCAAGCCCTGGCCGGCGCCACGGATACAGACTGGCCTAAGCGAGCCAGCAATAATTCCGGGTTCCCTATGAGGGACAGAACAGCTTATGTTATTGGCCTATTCGGCACTGGACGCCGATATATCAATGAGCTGATACAGCAGAATATTGGGGAAAGGGCGAGATACTTTAGGGATACGATCCGCCTGCATCCGGGTCCGACACCTATGATCTATAGCGGCCATGCCACCATGAGGTATGTCTGTCGGGGTCAGGAGACGCCCGCGGTAATGGGTCGTATATTGGAGGCCGTCGGATCGGGATATGCAAGGCTGATTTTTGTCTATCGTCATCCTCTCGATTCGCTGCTGACAAACTGGATTTGGTGGCGCACATTCATTCGCGACAACCGGGCGATTGCCGGCATCTCACAGATTTATAAAAACACTGACGATCTATGCGCCGACCTGGAGCAACATTTCGAGGAATTCGAGGCCTTTGCAGCAGGTGATCCGGA
Source organism: Bryobacterales bacterium (assembly GCA_963818855.1). Lineage (GTDB taxonomy): Bacteria > Acidobacteriota > Terriglobia > Bryobacterales > Bryobacteraceae > Bog-159. The sequence continues at coordinate 454,317 of CAWFUH010000008.1, forward strand.
CTTCTTCGCGCGCGTACCAGGGCCGCCCTTTCTATCCTTCGCCGAATTCGTCGAAGAAACAGAACTTCATCTCCAATGCGCCAATCAGGTGTTGCGGCTTGAGGATTTCACGGTCGATCCGACGAAGGAGTTTTCTAAGATCGCTGCAGTCATGTCAGTGGATCTTGATTTGGGCCGTTTATCTGTAGCCCCTCCGAAAACCAAGCCTTATGGCCACTTGGCTATTAAAGACAAAGTTCCTCGATTTGGAGATTTTATCGATGGGCTGAATACCGATACGAAACTACGGATCGGGAAAATCGGCTATGCGCTGAAGGGCTGACCGCTTATAGCCGGCGAGCCGCCCAGGCGCGAGTCACATAAGTGGTCTCGATTACAGGCAGATCTCGAATGCGCTCCTTCGTGAGATCCAGGAACTTTCGGAAAAGGTCCGGACCTAATTGCACCTGCAGATCGTTCACCGAGCGCCACGCGCCGATATACTGCTCCGGCGTCTGGCACACGGAATGCCTGCCTTCGAGGTACAGCACTTCGGTGAATTGCGGTTTGGCGCCCAGCATATCGGTCAGCCGCTCGGTGATACCGGAGCGGCCGGACGATACGCGCCGGATGTCAGGCTTGAGCCGGCTGATCTGCGCCTCGATTTCGACGAGCAGGGGGTTCGCCTCGACGAAGCGCGGATTCCACAAGGCGGCGAAAACGCCACCCGGCCGCAGGATGCGGTGGAACTCGTCGCACGCTTTGTCGAAATCGGCCCAGTGGAGCGAAGAGGCCATGCTGACAAGATCGGCAGAGGCATCCGGCAATCCAGTGTCTTCCGCCGAACCCTTGCGCCAGACAATGTCCATGCCGCGCGAGGTCGCGATTCCTTGCTCGCGCATCTCGTCATTAGGTTCCACGGCGATAACGGTATGCAGGCCGCGGGCCGCCAGCATGCGTGTCCAGACGCCAGTGCCGGCGCCGATGTCGGCGGCATGGATGCTGGCTGCGGCCCGACCGACATAGCTCAGGACCGCGCTCGCGACCTGCGGCGCATAGCCCGGGCGGAACCTGGCGTAGTCGCCAGCCAGTCCCGTATAATCTCCGTGTTTCATCGTGACTGACAGCCCTCAGGTCCCGCATCCTCAAGCAAGAGATTCCCCTCCCGGACCATATTCTGGTAAAGCGCCACGTCTTCCGGGCTGTCGATTTCGCCCCATTGGCCATCGTTGCCAAAAGTGCTTATCGAGAGATGGTCGCCGGCCAGCAGGCGGCGCAGCAATCCGGTCACATCGAGGCGATTGCGGAGGTGTGGGTCGAGTGTACTGAGTAAGACTTCGACGGCACTCCATGCCGGGGGCGTGAACTTGAACAGGCCCATATACTGCCCCTCAATGTCTTCTATCCTAGCCGTCCTGCCGCCGATTTCGAGTAATTGGCCCGCGGCATCGATGCGGAAAGTTTCCGCGTCAGCCAAAGGATCGGCGAAACGCTGGGTCCACAGGCGGCGCCAGTCCCGGTCGTAACTGATGACCAACGCTCCCGGCGCAGCGGCCAAACCGCGGACCAATTCATTGCGGTAGAAGATATCGGCATAGCTGACGATAACCGGCCCCGCGCGCAGCCACGCAGCCGCCGCGGCGAGCGACATCACCATATTGGTTTCGGCCCATCGTTCGTTGGCGAAATAGAAGAGGCCGGGAAAATCGATCATCTCGGCGCGATAGCCGCGAACAACGCCGATTTCGTCCACGCCGCCGCGACGAAGCGCCGCGATCTGGCGCTCGATCAACGGCCTGCCCGCGAGCTCGACCAGGCATTTGGGACGGTCCCCGAGATGCCCCATGCGGCTGCCGCGACCGGCTGCCAGAATCACCGCGCGCATCAATTGGCCCCCAATCATGCCACCCCAAAAACCAGGCGGAACAATGCCACGTCGGCAGGCGCGAAGGGGATGCACCGCTCAGGGTGCCACATAATCGCTGTGATGGGCTGGGCCGAATGGCGAATCGCTTTGACCACGCCATCGTCGGCGACCGCCCAGACATCCAGCGGCGGCCGCGAGTCGAAGGAGGCATAGCGATGATAGCTGTTGACCTGTTTTGGCTCGCCTTCGATCCGTATAACCTGACGTTTGGCTACATGGCCTTCCACGCGGCGTAACGGAATCGCGAAACGCTGCTGAATCACCTGCATGCCGCGGCAAACTCCGAGGACCGGCAGTCTGCGCGGCTCCGCCCAATCGAGCAAAGCATTTTCGACGGCGTCGCGCTCTGGGGCATCCCCGCCCAACACCGCCAGATCGTTGCCGCCGGTCAACACCAATCCGCTGATGCCGGCCGCGTCGCACAAGGCAAGAGCCGGCTCGCTGACATTGGGGAGCAGCAGAGGAAGCAGCCCGCAGGCCGCCAGGAACCTCGTCCAGGCTTGATCAAGGCAATCACGGCGCTCGCCGTACGCCGGATCGACCGAAACCCGTTGGGTGATGGCCACCACTTTCATGCGATGACCAAAACCTGCTGGTTCGTGCAATCGAGGCACAGGGTGCGCGCCGACTGCCACCGCTCGAACAGCGCTTCACCCGCGCCGATTACAGCGGGTATGCCGAGTTCGCTGGCGCGAATGGCCATGTGCGAATTGGCGCCGCCGAACTGGGTGACGAAGCCGCTGATACCGCGCGTGAAGATCCAATCGAAGCCGGGGTCCGCGCTGGGCACGAACAGAATCCGCCCGGCCAAGCTCTCCGACGGGTCGCCGACTGAAGCGATCGGTGCGGTGACACTCTTTCGCGTAATGAAATTAGGGTGGCTGGCAGGAAGGTGAAATGCGAACACTTCTTCGGGCGACGCGATGATCGGCGGAAGCACGAGATTGCGCGTGAGGGCGTGACGCTCTTTGCCCTGCGCGACACTCTGCCGCAGCGCCTCCCGCACCGAGCCGCTTTCGCTATAGAGCGTGCGGATGACACCGTAGTCGAGAAACGCGCAATCCTCCGCCGAAAGACCATGCTCCTCGCCCAGCTGCCTGACCAGCGACAGAGCGTAGCTCAGGCTTTGCGTGAACAGGAACTTCGCGTATTCCCGGCCCTCTATGCCGGCCTTGATGAACTCGATCAAACTCAAGACGTCGACCGAAAGCTCATGTTCCTTCAGCAGTTGCTCGATTTGACGCCACTGCTCGATCGAGAGCGCGAAGCGCGGCGGAGCGGCCACCGCCGGGGGAGTACTCGACCAGTCGAAATAGAGATCGGGCGCTTCATCGTAACGCGGCGACAGGATGTCGTAGGTTCCCGGCCGGAGGTGGCCGTAGCGCGCCAGGAAGTCTGCCTTCGGAAGCCGCGCGAAATCCCGCCCGATACGTGACCCGACGGTATCGACGCTGGCCATGAATGTCGCGCGCTCTTCGGCAGTGAGAACGCCGACCTCAACCAGGGACTGGAGCATCTGAACTGCTATGAAGCCCGCTCGCGCGAGACCGGCGAACGGCAGCGTGCCGTATCGCTTGCAGTCCTCGATCAGCCAGTAAATACGGCTGATCTTGTCGATCCGCGCGTTGCAGATGGCCGGAAACCGTTGTGCCAGCAGATCGATCTTGGCGCGGTCCCGCCGCCACAGCGCGGTCTCGCCATACATGATGCGATTGGTGAGGCGGCGTAAAGCGCTCGAAAGTTCGGCTAGATCTTCTGGAGCAAACCCGAGCTCGGCGAGCCGGCCCAGGCGCTTCGGTAAATCGAGGGTGTAGCAGGAGAAGATGATCTCGAATTCGACCTTGTCATGGAGGTACGGCTCCGAGAGCAGCCGATCGATGTAGTAATTCACGAGACGCCCGGCGAGATCGCCGGGTACGTCGCGGGGTACGAAGGAATTAAAGCTGACACGCACGTCGATGTAGGGCAAGCCGTGAAAGCTGACCAGAAGCGGAAAACTGCGAAGATTCTCGTAACCGTAATTGTCCCGCTGATAAGCCCAGATCGCGTCGGTGATCAGTTCGCGGTAGAGCGATAACGAAAGCGGCCGCGGCCGCACCCCGATCATCTCGGCAGGATTCCAGTCCGGCATAACGCCGAATATTGCCCGGCTGCCGTGCAGATAGGGATGCGGGCGGCTGAGCAACTCAACCTTGCGCGCCACATCCGCGAGTGCCTCGTCGACCTTCGCGTCCGCCGCCGGCCCATGCCGGTCGACGGCGAGCGGGCGGACTTGCAGGAGGTAGATCTGCCCGTCGTCCCCAATGGCAAATTCCACGTCGATGGCATCACACGCCAGAAGGGCTTCGAGTTCGCTCGCAAGAGCCAGGACTGGCGCCAGCGCGGGTGGGCAGGCATCGGGCCGCGATCTGAGGCAAAGAAAAGTCTTGAGATTGTCGCCGGCACCGGCGGTCACGCGATCGCACCGGCCGGAACGGTCGTCGTAATTGACGATGAAATACGGGCCACCGCTGGGACTGCGCGAGAAGAGCACCCCGGCCATTGCCAACCGCTCCAGCATGGGCTGCACGAAGATCTGGTCGTCGTCCCTGCGGTCATCGCCGAACGAGTCAATCACCCGTTCGATTGCCTGGGCTATGGCCGCGGCGCCGGAGACGCCGGGAACCGAATCGTACCTGCCGGCCTGGGATTGCCCCGCCGCGCCGTCCTCGCTTCGTGCGCTGCTGCGTACGATGACCCGATCAGAACCCCACGGTGCGGCGGTAACGGCCGCGAGCACGCGAGTTGCATCCGATCGCCAATCGCCCACCGAGAACCGGACCTGTGGCAGGACGCGCCCATTGCGGAGCAGGGGCGCCAGCACTTCCAGGGTTTCCGCTTTCGTCTTAAAGGCGGCGAGGCGGGCCGGCTGCGTAGCAACCGCACCATTCCGGCTGCCGCACACCGCTAGAATGCGGTCCACCGCCGTCGCCACGTCGAGCGTCCCGTAGTTGTCGAGAACCAGGTCTGGCGCCTCGGGAGCCTCTGCCGGCACATGCAGGCCAACTACGTCGCGCGTATCGCCGCGCTGGGCACTCGCGTAGATGCCCTTGCTGTCCCGGCGCCGCAGCTCGTCCATGGGAACGCGAAGGTAGATCTCGCGATAACCAGGGATGTTCGCGCGATTCCAACGCTGCACCTCGTGAAACAGCGAGATGGTCGCGCAGACGACATCGGCGCCCTGTTCCGCGAGCAGCCGGCAGAGCCGTGCGTTGCGCATTGCCGATTGCCGCCGATGGCCTGCGCTGTGGTCCAAATCTTCGGCGATCGCGGTCCGGAGAACGTCGCCATCAAGGAAGGTTGCCGGACGACCGGCGGCACGCAGCCGGCACCACAATTCCCGCCCCAAGGTGGTCTTGCCGGCGCCAGATAGCCCGGTAATCCAGTAGACGCGTCCCGGCGAAGGCTCCGGTGGGGTTTTAGGCTGGCGGCCGGCCCCTTCGATGTCTGTCAGCATTATGAAGCCGTATCGTTATTAAGATAACAGACGCACTCGTTAGCCACGCTTATCTCCAAACCGCGGATTCTTATAGGACAGCGGCCATTTGAAGATATGTTACAGCCACAGGGGCACATTAACAGAAAATAAAAAAATCGAGGAGTAGCCGGAACCAGTGCCGTTTGGCAACTGAATCCTCTGGTACCCGCACGTCCGCAGCCGCTTTGCAGACAAGCGCAGCACGTTAGCATACTGCATCTCGCCGGCTACCCACTGCTGGCAAGTGCGCCAGTCGATGCCGTCACAATTGAAATCAGCTCCGGCCTCGTGGACAAGTGCCGCGCGGCTGAATTCGAGGTTTCCCATTCCTCAGCCAGCCGGCGCATCCGGCGCAGCACCTGCAAAGCACGATTGATGCGGCGCATGCAATCGGCGAGAAGAAACCGGTGGCATACACGCGCGCCCTGAAAGGGATCCGAGCCATACAGCGTGGGCAGCGTCCAAGTAAAAACCGAAGACCCGTTCCGAATGCGTGACGTGGCCAGCATCCTGCTCGATTGCGGTCTGCGGCCCGAGGAGTGACACCGCCTGGAATGGGAGCAGATCCACAACGGCGCGATGCATATTCCATTTGGAAAAACCGACAATGGTGGGTCTTTCCCGCTCCCACCGGGAGCGGCCACATCGAGCACTCGTCACTCAAGAAGCCGCATGCGAAGGCGTGTAGAATTGCGGGCATCGAATATTTCCCACTTTACATGTTCCGCACACATGCCTAACGCTAGGGTCCGCGTACATGGCCCCGTACACGCTGGCGTATTTCGCAGGGCACAGCGATTTTGCAACGACCCGCCGTTACGTTCACCCGAACCTAGAAACTGGCCGGCAAGCCATGGAACGGGCGCGCGAGGCGCAGAATTGGCACAGTGCTGGGCGCAGTGGCAAAACTGAAGACTCCGGACGAGAAGCTCTCGGAAGACCGTAATAGTTTGAATGGAAAAGGTTTAGACTGGTACGCCCGAGTGGATTCGAACCACCGACCTTTTGCTCCGGAGGCAAACGCTCTATCCAGCTGAGCTACGGGCGCACATGAAAACAAAGAACTTATTGAACCGAAGTCTTCGACTCTTGCCCAATTGTGTCCAAAATCTTTTGGAGTTCCGTGTCCAACGACTCGACGGAGTTCTTGACGCTCTGCGGTATTGGCTGCGTGTAGACGTTCAGAGTCATCAAGACATCCTTGTGCCGCATTTGGGTTTGGACATCTTTTGGAGTGCCCTTGCCCTGACTCAGTGTAGCAAAACTGCGGCGTAGCGACTGGAAAGTCAACCCCGGCACTTGAAGTTTTTCGGCAAGTGGTTTCAGATGACGGCGCAAATAATTGTGGGCGTCCTTCGGCGTGCCCTTGCGAGAAGGGAAGATGTAATCTTCATCGCTTTTCGGCTGGACGATCTCCTTCCAGTGGGCAAGCTCAACCTGAAGCGATTGTGGCACGTAAACCTTAGCGATGCTTTTCTTCGTCTTGGGCTTGCCGATTTTTTCTTTGCCCTTCTTGACACGTTTCACTGCACGCTCGATCCGTAGGCTATCACCGTCGAAGTCTTTCCACCGGAGGGCGAATTCTTCACCGGGCCGCAAAGCCGTCATCACAAAAGTTTTCAAAATCAGGTGATCTTCGCCGGTCAGTGCGTTGAAAATTTTGCAGAGTTCGTCGCCTGTGAGACTGCGCTTATTCGGTTCCCTTGTCTCGCCAACTTCCAGCTTCCTTGCGGGATTCTTGGGAATGAAGTCCTGCTCGACGGCCTCATCCAAGGCTGCTTTCACATAAACCCGAACCTTCTTCGCTACCGATTCAGACCAGTTCGCCGCAACGTCGTACAAGTGCTTCTGCAATTCCAGTCGATTCAGTTCACCAATTTTTCTCTCGCCAAAAACGAACATAAAATGCTGCTTAATAACCGATTCCACAGCGGAACGAGTCGCTTCAGACCATTTCCCTTTCTTGAGTTCCAGATAATTGTTCGTCCAGAACCAACTGAACGTTACATCGGGATTGGGTTTGACGTTACCGGCTTGTAGGGTTTGCCGGTCAACATGTTCACGGAGCTTGCGCTTGGCCTCATCTTTCGTCATTTCCGACTTCAGGCCAAGTGTCTTTGAGTGATGGTGGCGAAGTTCAACACCGTTCGTGTCCACAGAATAGGAGTGCCAGCTTCCACGCCACTTCTTGAGCTTCTTACCCACCAGCTTCACGGTGCCTTCTTGGTATCTGCTTCTTCCCATAAATCTTCCAATTCCAACCGGCGACTTCCTTACTGGCACCATTCCCCAATGAACGCTCTCACATCTTCCATGCGGAACCGTAACAGCTTTCCGACTTTCACGCACTTCAGCCGGGGCTGCTTCCGGGTTGCATGATCCCGGACCCACGCTGGAGAAACGCCAAGAATCGTTGCCACCTGATCCACCGTCAAAAGACAAATTTCCGGGTGGGTGGCTGATGCGAAAAACTTTTTCTGATAAGGACTGACTGCCTGATCTGTCGTAAACGAACCAACTTCAACTGTATTCATATCTTCGTACCGTAATCTGGATCAGCGCAGCTTATTTCGGTACTTGCGTCCGATTGCGTCGTTCCATACCAGAAGAATACCACGATTTCTTGATTTGGCAAGCGCACGAAAAACGGGCTAACTACCTGATTTTGATACATCTATTGTCCAAGAACACATACATCTATTCAGCTGGTTCCTGGTGCCGCAACTTTCAATTTTTAGCTGAATCTGGTATCCTTTTCGTGCGATGTCTTCACTGATTGAACAACTGCAAAAGCTGGAAGAGCAGAAAAAGGCCCTGATCGGTGGCGTCCTTCAGGAGATCAAGGAGAAACTTGATCTTCTAAACGCCGCTGGATTTCACTACCGGCTGGTTGAAAGGCCGGAAGCTGGCACCACGAAGCGTGGAGGCGAAGGAAAGAAGCGTCTCACGTCAGAACAGGCTTTCCTTGCGAAGATGAAGGCTGCATCGTTTCGCAAGTGGGGTAAGACGGCAGAGGCCAAGAAGGAAGAGCTTTGGAAGAAGGAAGAACCACTGGCGAAAAAATTTTATGTAGAAAATTACAAGGATGGCATCAACACTTCGGGACAGAAGTACCGGACACAGAACATGCCGTCCAGCAAATGAGGGCCTGGAATGGTTTCTGGACACACTTCCTCCAGGGTGGGTGTGGAGAAATCTTTAAGTCTTTCAAGAACTATAAGAAGAACCAGTAGACCCGTCAAGGTTCCAAAAGGGATGCAGTCATGTTCCTCTACCTGTACACCGCAGGATATTCCCACTTCTACGGTAACCGACGCTCTTTGACCTGATTGCTTTGGATCAGGTGACGCTCTGGCGGGGTGAATTCCAGACGATGAGTCCCATCTTGCAAACCAACTGTAACAGCATGGTGGCTGTCTCGAACGGAAAAGCTCTGCTCTTATACCAGCCGTTCTTCCCTCAGAGGATCGCCATGAAGGGTCTGGATTCCAAACACCAGTATTTATATCGGTAGGACGATAGAAACACTGAATCAATAATGTTATTTTCCCATGGAAGTGGATTCTGTCAAATTCGACGCTAGCATCCGGTATCTACCGGACTTGTATATGCGATAGACGGGTCAGATGGGGCTTGCGGCATATCAAAGTGCAAGACGAAAAATTAATGAAAAACGCTATTCGTAGTGAGCGGTCTGAGGGATACGAGACCGTTGTGCGTGAGGGAGCCGTTGATGATTTCGACAGTAGAAATCGGATTAACCATCCTTTGTTCTTCTGTCTATTAGACCGGCCCCACTCGTTGTGATCGGGAGCTTTTGGGAAAAAACTTGCGTATCAAAATCCGGCGCTGATTGGACGGTCCGTAGAAACTGAAAACACAGCGAAAACTGAATCAGAATCGGATCATGATTCCAGTACCAGTTCATCTATCAAAAACATCTGTTTTCTGGTACATTATCGGTGATGAAGGTTGCAATCTATACCAGGATCTCCACTTCTGATTCACGCCAAGAATCAGCGAATCAAACAATTGCTTTGAAAGCTCATTGTGAGAAGGTTGGATGGAAAATCGTCTGCCACTTCAGCGATACGATGTCTGGTACGAAGGCGAACCGGCCCGGTTTCATTGAAATGATGGAAGCAGCGAAGAATCCAAACAGGGATTTCGATTGCATTGCCTTTTGGTCCTTAGATCGACTTTCCCGCCAAGGCGCACTGCCGGTATTGATGATCCTCAATCAACTTTCTGAGCATGGCGTAAAATTTTTCTCACTTCAGGAAATCTGGTTGAACAGCTTGGGCGAGTTCAGTGATGCCATCGTCGGATTGTTGGCGACCATTGGTGCGTTTGAGGCACGCCGAATCTCCCAACGTGTAAAGGCAGGGCTGAACCGTGCCAGGAGCCAAGGCAAGCGTTTGGGCCGTCCCAAGGCCATTGTGGACCGTGACCAGCTCTTTGAGATGCGCCAGCGTGGAATGTCCATTCGGGAGATTGCCGAAGCGGTTGAGAAAAGCCCCATGACCGTTCAACGGCTGTTGCGGACGTTTGCGGCATAGCTTGATTGCATCGTCCTCTCCGATTTCGGCTGTTGGGGCAAGGGCCGCTCCATCCGTGACGCCATTTTGGTAAAAAGGGCTTGACTGTCCGCCTGGGGTGAGTTGGATTCATCTTCCTCAACCAACCGTTGGATCAGGTCCGCAAAAATTTTCCCGAAATACCGTTCGTAGTTTTCCATGATGTTCCTCATCAACTATGTAGCTGAGAGAGGAACGCATCATCTCTTCGATTCCTTGGATTCGTCAGGTGAAGAACTTCCGTCCCCCGGCGACCCCGATGATGGAATCATAATTGTAGCCACCGAATAATTTCTTCCGGTAAGGCAAATAGACTATCACCGCTTCACCATTGGAGTGTTCAAGAGAAACCGCTATTGCATCCTTCTTTTCCGATTGATTTCCTGCGGTAGACACCCGGCTGTCATAACACAGGGCTGTGGCGTGGGCCTCGCCGCTTTGGGCAAGGTTCTTCAACAGTTCCGTGAATTCGTCAATTAGGGCTTGGGGCTTCGGGCTATCGTCGCCTGAGTGAATTGCAAGCGGCGTCAACTCGCCACTAGGCCGTACCGTCGCAGCGAACGGGTAGAAGGCCCCACGTTTTTTCAGTTGGTCTTGAGCGAACTTCACACAGAAGTCCACAAGGCGGTCAAGGTCGGGATGTGCCACGCAGCGATTTTACCAGCTTGCAAGACTCGACTTGATTTTAGTGTCACAACGGCGGTGAGGGAGGTTGGCCTGTGTCCAGTCGAAGGGCCAGCAAAGCCTTGGCAAGCGTCTGAGTGGGTTGTTGCCCAAAATCGTGCCCTATTGCCGCCCAACACCCCGGATTCAGACGTGTACGCCGCACAGCGACACGAAAAGAATGAATAGCTTGGGAAGACCTGTATAATCCGGAGGCAAACGCTCTATCCAGCTGAGCTACGGGCGCACATTCCAAGAGCTGCACTTCATTGTATCCGAATTCGCACCGCAGTCGCCCCGCCGTACCCGCAAGGCCGTACGGGATACCTGCGCCTGGACATAATGCATCACGAGACTGGGATGGACACGAGGGCGTGTATCACATCAACTCGGTGACGCGGTGACGCAATCGAAATTGTTCGTCATCCGCGGATCCTCAGATTTCCGGATCAATTCTTCGACTGGAAAATGCTAATGTCCCCCGCCACAAGCAACTTTTACAAGCATGTGCCGCAAGCGTGCAACTTCTGCCCGCATGTGCCGGTCCGTCACACCGATTTGGGACGAAGTCGGTGATAATAAACCCGCTCGTTCCTGGAAGGTCACTTGCACTTCCCCGCTCCGTGCAGGTTCCACAGAGCGGCTTTCGATTGCCAGTCGCGAAAATTACCGGACAGGGGCTAACGTCCATCGCGGTTCTGGTGGCTCTCCTTTGGACCTGCGTAGTCAGCGAGCGAGTTATCCTCTGGCGCGCCAATGCTCGCGCCGCAGAGGCCGTTGACGCCATGCGCGACCTTCGGACCAAGATCCGCCGCATGCCTGCCGCAACGCCCCCGCGCCGCCCGCATCGCAAGTTGCGGGCTGAACTAGGCTGATCCATCCCCGCGCTTCGTTTTATAATGAGGTTACAAGGGACGTTAACGCGGGATGCCAGACAGTCAGCCCCCGGTTTTGGACAATTCCTTATCCGAGGAAAATCAAACCAGCCGCACGGGCGGTTTCAGCCCGATCATCTGGATACGCGATCTGGCCTTATCCGTTTTGATCGCCATTGTGCTCATCGTTTTCATCTATCAGCCGGTGAAAGTGGAGGGCACCAGCATGATGCCGGGTCTGCAGGATCAGGAACGGATCTTCATCAACAAATTCACTTACCGCTTCGGCATCGGCCGCATCGAGCGCGGCGACACGGTGGTTTTCTGGTTCCCCATGGATATCTCGAAGTCCTATATCAAGCGCGTGATTGGGCTGCCCGGCGATGTCGTAGAAATCGATCGCGGCGTGGTCATGGTGAACGGCAAGCCTTTGTCCGAGAATTACGTGCCGGAGAAATATCGCGATTATCAATCGCGTCCGCGGGAGCGCATCGGGCGGGATCAGTATTTCGTACTCGGAGATCACCGCAGTTCGTCGAATGACAGCCGTGCCTGGGGAACGGTGCCGCGCCAGAATATTTATGGCAAAGCCGTGTTTGTTTACTGGCCGCTGGATCAGATGGGACGAGTCCGCTGAACTGTCTTTGCCGCCCGCCGATGACCTCAAATGCACCGCACCGCGGCCGGCATCAAGACCCGGCTGCCCGCGAGAGTATTCGTAACCACGCCGGACGTGGCCTGACGTGAAGAACCCTGCCTATCGCGCCGCATCCAGCATGTGGCGCACCCGGCCGGAACTCGACCACACATCCGCATCGCTGGAACCGGAGAAGCGGCTGTCGGCACGGAACCAAGTAGCGCCCGCTGCCCCTTTAACAGAGTGCGCCAACTCCACCCGGTTGACCTCTATTTGGCGTATTGAAAACACAGGGACATAGTATTTAAGTATTTGCCTCCGGAGCAAAAGGTCGGTGGTTCGAATCCACTCGGGCGTACCAACTAATCACTTTAATTCAATAGTTTGGGGATCACCAGTGAGGGCCCGATTTATAATCGGTTGAACAAAAGCTGAACAATTGGTGGGTTATGATTCAGGTTCTTTCGCATTTTGCGGAACCGCGTTCCCGCCGGCTTGGATGGCGGCCGCCCCTGAATCCGTCGGGCCGCTTGAGAACTTCTGGAACCAAACCATCATTGCGAGGTTGACACCAAACAGAAGTACCAAACACCCGCTAAAAATTTCCCCAATGCATGCCAGTTTTGCCGCAAACGACTTTGGAACAATGTCGCCATACCCAACAGTAGCGAAAGTTACGACACTGAAATAGAAACCGTCGAAAGCCGTCAGGGGAACGGAATACGCTCGGTCATTCAGAAGCGAGATGCAGTAGTGAATGCAACCAAACGCAGCCACCATCATCACAGCCGCAAGAACAATGTCAAAGAGACGGACTTGATGTTTCTTGTACGATAGCATCCTCAGGACGCCCTGACGGACCTCGAACCGAGATATCACTTCGTATAACTTCCCCACAAATATAACGACACTAAGAATGATCGAGACGAATGGATGCGAGACTGCCCCGGAATAGGCCAATAGTATAAATGAAACCAACCAGCAAACTTCGAAAAAACCGGACCACAAGAAAATCCGCATGCTGATTCGCATGGCGATGACAAGCTTCAGAAGCAATAATGGGAGCATGAAGACGGCGTACACCGCCATCAAGAGCTTCGAAAGATATCGCCAAAAGGTTGGTCTATTTTCCAGTAGTACTTCGGCTTCAGCTGACTTGACTTCGTGCTGTACTCTCTCCCCCCATGACTTCAGTCGTTCATTCGTTTGATCCGAACGGTTAGCTCTCTCATCCCTAATTTGCTGGATAAGCGGTCCTGATACCATGCCAAGGGAGATGCAACCGGGTAACCCGTAGAGTAGCGCAACAGAAAAAGTAAGGTACTCACGATGGGCTAGGAATATTATTGCAAAAGTAAGTGGTAGGACGCTAATTGCAAAGTAGAATGCGATTGCGAGCAATCCAAGCAACATATGCCTGTCCCGCAAAGCTTGAATAGCTCTATTGAACACTCTTAGTTCCTACTGAATTCAGCATCGAATCCAGCGCGTCCACGGCTGCCGCAACACTCGCCGGAATCTCTTTCATGTAGACACCGAGCGTCACCTCGGGTGAAGCGTGGCGCATGGCGCCCTGGTAGTCTTTCGCGCTGCCCCCGGTTTTCTGCAGCCAGGTGCCGAACGAGCGGCGGAACGCTTGGAAGTTTACCGCCGTGGCCTTCTCGCGCCACGGCGTACCCTTGGGCAGCTTCTTAGGCCGCGGTTTCATGATTCCAGCCCGGACCGCGGCCGGTACGATCATATCACGTTCGAAATTGTGCGGACTGATCGGTGTACCGTTCACCGTCTGAAAAAGGAGCGCATCCGGCCGGCAGTGGGATATCTCGGGGCAAGGTATCATGTTCTGAGGCCGTCAACAGGACCTACGCAATTTTGATAGCAGCTTCCCACGGCCAGGCGGCCCCCCAATGCCGCGGTCCTCTTAGGCATCCCGAGCGCCTCCCATTCAAACGTTGTTACAATGCGATTGAAATCCACAAGAGGAGGGCGCGAGCTGTGCTGCGAACAAGAACGCTGGTGCAAATCAATGAGGTAGTGCAGAAGACTAAATACTTCCATTGGGAAGATTTCAAGATTGAATCGAGCGACGGGTCCACCGGTACACAATTGGGCATGACGTATCTATACAATCCTGAGTTTCTTCTTACACTGCAAATACCAGTGGAAAAAACGATGATGAACGGCGGCGCGTGGCAGTTTCGTATTAATGGAACTACGTGCCCAGGGGAAGTAAGTCACGTGGAGCCCGCGATCAGGAGGCACCAAGGCGCCGCTATGGGGCAGCAAATGGGATCTAACGCGACCGAACAAACCGGATGAACAATTGGATGAACAATTAGTGCCCTAACCGCCCCAAATTACGCATTGCTCCGCATCTTACTGTCACCTTCGCATCATCACCCTCATCTTAAACAATCGCCGATTCACCGCGCGGCCGCTCAAACGGAAGCTTCAGGCTGCGCCAAAGTGCTACGCTTCCGTCCGAATGGGAAGTAGATGGCAAATCCAATGAACAGCCAGAGGAAAAAACGAATCCAGGTGCGCAGCGGCAGGCCCATCATCAGCACCACGCAACAGGCAATCGAGATCAGCGGAAACAGCGGAACCATGGGCACCCGGAAGGCGCGCGGCCGGTCGGGCTGCTTTTTTCGAAGCACGATCACCCCCGCCGAAACCAGCGCAAACGCAAATAAGGTGCCGATGTTTGAAAGCTCCGCGAACGTGTCGATGTCCCAGATCCCTGCGGGGATGCCGACCAGAAAACCCGCAATCCACGTGGATACATGCGGCGTCTGGAACCGCGGATGCACGGCCGAGAAAAAAGACGGCAGCAGCCGGTCGCGCGACATGGCGAACCAGATGCGCGCCTGGCCGTATTGGTAGACCAGCAGCGAAGACATCATTCCCGCCAGCGCGCCCGCCGTGACAACCACGCGTAGCCGGTTGAAGCCCAGCGCTTTCAAAGCATCCGCCACCGGCGAAGCCGAGGTCAGCGTCGAATACTTGGCGATGCCCGTAAGCACCAGCGATACCGAACCATACAGAATCGTGCAGACGATCAGGGTGGTGATGATACCGAACGGCAGGTCCTTTTGCGGGTTGCGGCACTCCTCCGCCGCCGTCGAAACCGAATCGAATCCGATATAAGTGAAGAACACGATCGACGCGCCCGTAAGAATTCCCGGAAAGCCGTGCGGTGCGAACGGATGCCAGTTGGCGCTGTTGATGGCCCGGGCTGAGCCCAGGCAAAAGAGCAGAATCGCGCCGATCTTGATCAGCACCATGGTGGTGTTCGCCTCAGCGCTTTCCCGGACGCCGCGCACCAGCACCACCGTCACCAGCAGGGTAATCAGCAGAGCCGGGATATTGAAAATGCCCGCCGGCCCGCCCGGCGCGGGTATAGGCGGATATGCTAATGCCTGCGGCAGATGCGCCCCGAACAGGTTGTCGCACAGATCTTGTATATACGCCGAAAAACCGACCGCCACCGACATATTAGAGACCGCGTACTCCAGGATGAGGTCCCAGCCAATGATCCAGGCTACAATCTCGCCGAGAATGGCGTACGCATAAGTGTAAGCGCTGCCGGCGATGGGGATCATCGACGAGAGCTCCGCATAACACAGGCCGGCGAACAGGCAGGCGAGCGCAACCAGGGCGAAGGAAACGGTGATCGCCGGACCTGCGCCGGGGCGGCCTAATTGGGACGCGGCATGCGAGCCGTTGAGCACCAGATCGATCACCGTCGCCTCCAGGATCGACTTGGTGGGGATGATCGTGCCCGCCGCGGCGGTTCCGGTGAGCGTGAAGATGCCGGAGCCAATGACCGCACCGACACCGAACGCCGTCAGGCTCCAGGGGCCCAGCGTGCGGCGCAGCCGCTTTTCCGGCTCCTGGGAAGCTTCAATTAGAGCGTCGATGCTCTTGGTACGGAATAGTTGGCTCAACGGCCTGTCCTGGCTCCCGCCTTCTGCCTTCTGACTTCTGTCTCCTGACTTCTGACTTCTGACTTCTGACTCCTCTTTTACCGTTTCCGCTGGCCCTGCACCATCTTCTTTACCTTCTTCTTCATCGACCCGCGCGCCACACCCGCTGCGCGCTTGGCCTTGGGAGCCGCTTTCTTCCGCGCCGCTCTCTTCAATTTCTTCCGTTCCATTCTATCGGTAATTGCTGTAGTGTCCATGCTTAACCTCTCTTCAGCCCCGCGTATTTTTCCACCAGCTTCTTCAGCCCATAGCGCGGAAAGCTGACTGTAATCTTGGCATCTTCTCCGTCGCCCTCGCGCCGCACCACCGTTCCCGTGCCATACTTCGGATGCTCCACCGTCATACCAGTGCGTGCCGACCTGCGCGGCGCCGCCGGCGGGGGCGCCTTCACCGGAGCAGCAGGCGGCCGTGCTTGCGGAATACCCGCGGGACTGCCGGCGTTCGGCGGCTTCTGCACCGGAAAAGGCACGCCCCGCTCGGCAAAGAACTGCGAGATATTCTCCAGAGAATTATAAGTCTTCCCAGTGAAAGTGTTGCGCTCTGCGCTCTGCCGCACCTGGTATCGTTCGCTATGCAGATCCACTTGCGGTATGCGATCGTCGTCTCCCAGATTCACCAGCAAGTCCTCGGGCGCCTCGCTCAGAAAGCGCGAGGGTACGGTGCGCTCTTGCTCGCCGCCGCCAAACCGGCGCCGGTACTTGGCCCAGGTCAGGTAGAGCCGCTTTTCCGCGCGCGTCATGCCCACGTAACACAAGCGGCGTTCTTCTTCGAGCGCCGCCACCGAGTCCATTGAACGTTGATGCGGGAACAGGCCCTCTTCCATGCCCGCCAGAAACACGATCGGGAATTCCAGGCCCTTGGCATTGTGCAGCGTCAGCAGGCTCACTTGCGCCTGCTCATCCACCGCGTCGGCGTCGGCCACCAGCGCCGCATGATCCAGAAAATCGCCCAGAGTCTCGCCGCGCTCGGCAGATTCCGCGGCCGCATTCACCAGTTCGCGCAGATTATCCAGGCGGCCTTCGGATTCGGGAGTGCCTTCCTGTTCGAGCATTTTGCCGTAGCCGGTGCGGTCCAGCATGCACCGTATGGCGTCCGGCAGCGGCTCGCTTATTACCCGCAGCGACAGCTCTTGAACCATGGTGCGGAAAGCCACCAGCGCCGATTGCGCGCGCGCCGGGAACAACTGCTGGTCGATCATGCGCGACACGCCGTCCCAAAGGCTCAGGCCATGTTCGCGCGCGAACGCGTCCACCTGCTCTATCGTGGTGCGGCCGATGCCGCGCGCCGGTGTGTTGATCACGCGCATCAGGCTCACCGAATCCTGATTCGACATCGCCAGCTTCAGATAGGCGACGGCATCTTTAATTTCGGCGCGCTGATAAAAACTGAAGCCGCCCACCACCAGGTACTGCCGGCCATGCCGCCGTAGCGCTTCTTCGATTTGCCGTGATTGCGAGTTGGTCCGGTACAAAACGGCCACGCGCGCTTTGGGGCTCTCCGCCAGCAGCCGCTCAATAGTCTTGGCAATGAACATGCCTTCGTTTTCCGCGTCCCATCCGCCGTACACGCCCAACATCTCGCCGCGATCCGCCTCGGTCCACAGAGTCTTGCCTTTGCGTGCCTTGTTCTTCGCCACTACCGCGCCCGCGGCTGCCAGGATGGTCTTCGTCGAGCGGTAATTCTGTTCCAGCCGGATCACGCGCGCCCGCGGAAAATCGTGCTCGAAATCCAGAATATTCTGGATATCCGCGCCGCGCCAGCTATATATGGATTGGTCTTCATCGCCCACCACGCAGACGTTGCCGTGCGTCTGGGAGAGCAGCCGCATCAGCTCGTACTGGCTGCGGTTGGTGTCCTGGTATTCATCGATCATGATGTAGCTCAGCCGGCGGTTGTACAGCCCGCGAGTGGCTTCATCGTGATGCAGCAGGCGCACGGTTTCAAGCAGCAGATCGTCGAAATCGAGCGCGTTGGCCGTGAGCAGCGCCTTCTCGTACTCGTCCCAGATCACCGCCAGCTTGCTCGCTGTCGGATCGTTCGCTTTGCGATAAAAATCCTGGGGAGTCTCCTTTAGATTTTTGGCATGGCTGATGCGCGACAACGCCGCGCGGTATTGCATGAACTTCTCATCCAGGCCCAGATGGCGAAAGGCGGCTTTGATGAGCGCCAGCTGGTCTTCATCGTCGTAGATACTGAAACGGCGCGTGAAGCCTGGACGAAGCTGCGCCAGCGGCTCGCCATCGCGCCGCAGCAGCCGCACGCAGAAGGAATGAAAGGTGGAGAGGTTCGGTGCGGAATCGAGTTCTACTCTGCTCAGCAGCGCCGCCACCCGCGCGCGCATCTCTTGCGCCGCCTTGTTCGTGAAGGTGACCGCCAAAATGGCGGACGGAGGCACGTGCCGCTCCGTGATGATGTAAGCGATGCGGTGAGTGATAACCCGGGTTTTACCGCTGCCCGCGCCGGCCAGAATCAGCAGGGGCCCTTCGGTGCAAGCGACGGCTTCACGTTGTTGAGGGTTGAGGCCCTTAAGAAAGTCCATGTCAGGGAGGACTCTAAGAATTCTACCATGCCGGCGAAACTCTCAGTTCCACCATCGCAAACGCATGCGCGGCTGCAATTCGCCTCAGCGGCGCTCCCGGCGGCCTGAGGTGTAACTCGATTGTCACAACATGACAGTAGATTTTAGGAACCTAATCTCCTAAAATGGGAAGCAGGAAATGCGTATGAGGCACAACGAAGTTACTGCACATACTAAATCCCGTTCCGTCCCACCGTCGAAGTGCGGCCGGAACCTACCCCAATTATCTGCTCTAGCCGTCTGCCTGCTTACCACCGTAACGGCTTGGGCCCAAAGCAACTGTACCCCGAGCACAGGCCCCTATGCGCAAGGCACAAGCTTCTACCAGAACTTCGCCGACCCTGCGAACATCCAGACATACGGTTATCCGCTCCCCAGCGTGGGCGGTGCCAACAACGTCGGGGGCGATCTGAACTCCACCTATTCCCAGATGTTTTACAGCATCAGCCATGCCACTGCGTCCGGCTGTGGCTTGGAGCTTGTCCTCGTGGGCGCCTTCTCCGACGCCCGCTACTTCTCCGTAACCGACAACGATATGCACTACTCCGCCACCCAGCACCTCGCGGACTTCGGGATGGATCCAGCCACGCAGCAGATCCCGAATCCGTTCGAGAAGCTGACATCTTACGCCCAGTCACAGATCTACATGGTCCCTATCGGCCTGGGAACGATCCCGGCTTCGGCCACGCAAGGCTGCGGGATCTCGCCCTATGAGGAGGATAACCTGCTCGACGCCACGCAACGGCATCCTTCCATGGATTGGAACACGGATCTGACGGACCCCAACAACGGAGCGGCTCACTACGTCGATGTGCCGTCACACGGCGCCAGCACCGGCCCGCCCCCACCCACCAACAATGGTCCAAATACGGCGGGAAGCATCACCGTGCGCAGCTATCTTTCCCCATCCACGTGCAATGGCCAGCCAGGCTCGGGCACCGTTCACTGTAACCCAAGCGATCCGCCGTCGACGCCATATATCATTTTTCGCGACACCGCCTTCGGCTGCGCTTACCCGATCGCCACCGCGATATCCAACGGCTGGGTGGACGACCCGACCGCACAGCAGCCCATCAGCCACCCCACCACCGCCGTTGTTTCGACCGTGGATCGTGCGAACACCAACAACGGCGGATACGCGGGGTGGAACGACGAACCGCAGCACTACAACCACACGGTAAACACGAATCTCATCCCCCAGGCCTGCTACGCTTACGGGAATACCGGCAACAACGCGAGCGCCGTGGCCTTTGCGCGCTCGCCCGAATGGCTGGGGAGCCCCGGACCAGACGATAGCTATATCGGCGGCGCCATTTCGGCCGCCCACCTGAACGACGTGCTGACGGGAAGCGCCTACGGCTCCAGCGGGCCCTGCGTGCTCCGGTTCCGTTTTCAGCTTCCGCCGAACACTGCGCAGACGCCTTGCCCGTCCCCTTACACCTGCAAGCTTCAGGGCAATGAGCAATTGCGTTACATAAGTGTGACACTTGAGTACGAGCCAAACAGCAACGATCCGAATCAGCAGTACATCTCCGATCCGGACGGCCTCAACGCCAGCAACTTGCCCAGCCCTCCGACCTCGATCGTTAGCATCGCGGACGTGGCTTTCAAGCCCACCACGGATGCATCCGGCAACAACTACGCTACGCTGCTGGTGAACCTGGGAGGGACGCTTCCACAGACACTCGCGCAAAACTCGACCGCATACGCCGTTACGGCGCCGCAGCAGGGAGTAACTCCAGCGACAGTCGCAGGCAACTACTCCCTCTGGTGGATTAACGGCTACACTGTGCTCGACCTCAGCAAGCTCTCTGCCTTCCAGAACGTCTGTCCGCCCGGCCAACAGTGCAGCCTGCCCCTGCTGATCAACGTCCGCAACACGCTGCCCGCAGCCACGTTCGGTTGCTCCGGGGCTGCGGTTCCCTACAATACGGCGGTGTTTACCAACATAGACGGCAACGGCGCCACGCTGATGGGTCCCTTCGTGCCAGCGGTCGACTATCGTAATCCGTCGGACCAGAATCCCGCTCACCAGTACTACCTGCCGCTCACGGCTGGCACGGGCGGACTGGCATCGGCGAGTTACTGCGGGATACTGCCGTCTGCCGCCCAGGCCGTCCCTGGTATGACTGCATCAGGGGTGAGCGTAAATTACCCGGTCCAGTACTGGACGGGCACGGGCGCGCTGAATTGCACGCCGGCGGGCGTCCGAACACCGAATATCACCTTCGTGGCCACGCAGCGCACCACGCTTGCCACGCCCACCGTTTGCACGCCCGGCAGCAACCCGCCGGTCACCAACGCGTGCACGCAGATCATCACGCAGGCGTCCGAAGACCAGGGCCAATGGAAGCCGGCTCTGCCGCTGAAGATCGTGGGGACCGGTTTCGGCTTCCTCCCGCAGACGATGCTACCCATGGCGGCCGGGAGTTCGCCCTACCTCGAGGTTAGCAGCGACGGGGCCGGCTCAGGGCAACCTTGGGACAGCAGCCACATCCCATTCTGGGAACCCGCCGACACGGCGACCGGCACGTGCCAGATTTACATTGCGAACTGGACGGATAGCAGCATATCTCTGGTCCTCGGCATACCCGCTGGCGTGTACAATTCAACCGGGTTATTGCCGCTCTCGGCACCCGAGGACATCAGCTTCCAAACCTTCATGTTCCCGCTGCCCTATCCCAACGCGCCGCTGCCATGCCCGGTTCAGGCGAACGACCATCTCACCTTCACCATCGCCAACCCGCAGTCGAGCCCGCTTACCGCGGTCCCGTTCCCGCCGTTCACGGTCAGCTCGTACACGAACACTGCACCCAACTAGCCAGGACGGTTTGCGGGCGCACGCACCGGGCGGTGCGCCCGCTTAGGATTTGATCGGGCGCGGGAGCGCCCGATACGATGGGTCCGAGGGCAAACCGTCGCAAGGCGTGCGCCCTCTACAAAGGAGGAGCACATGAAGATCGGGAACAATCCAGCGTGGGTGTTGGCCGCTTTCCTGCTGGCTGCAGGTGCCGCGCCTGCACAGACCGCCGTTGAGCGCGTCATCCACGCCTTCGGCGAGTATCCGCAGGGCGCGGGCCCCCACGGAAGACTGGTCCGTGACGCCAGCGGCAACCTGTACGGCACAGCCAGCGGTGGTGGCGCGGCCAATGACGGCGTGGTTTTCAAACTAACGAGCTCCGGAATGACGGTGCTGCACAGCTTCCAGGGAGGGACGGACGGTGCCCAGCCATTCGCGGGGCCAATCCTGGATTCGGCCGGCAATATCTGCGGAACAACCTATTCCGGTGGCCCCGCGAACGCCGGTATAGTGTATAAGCTTAGCCCGTCCGGCCAGGAATCGATAGTCTACAGCTTCACTGGCGGCGTAGACGGAGGCAACCCCTACGGCGAGCTGATTGTGGATTCGGCCGGGAACCTGTACGGCACGGCGTACAACGGCGGCGCGTATAAGCTGGGTGTGGTTTTCAAGTTGGATCCTTCCGGCCATGAAACGGTATTGCACAGTTTTGCGGGAACGCCGCCTGACGGCGCCAACCCATGGGCGGGTGTCGTCGCGGACGCGGCCGGAAATCTTTACGGAACGACGTTCAACGGCGGCAGCCGCGGGGCCGGGACGGTGTACAAGCTGGCGCCCTCCGGACAGGAAACGGTGTTATTCAGCTTCGGTGGGCAGATTCCCGGTTTTCCGGAAGGCGGGGTGATTCTCGACGACTCCGGGAATCTCTATGGCGCGACTGCCGCCACGATCTACGAGATAGAGGCGGGCGGCACATACAAGCTGCTGAAGACGCTGCCCGTGCCGCCTACCGGCGGAAACTCTGTCTCGACCTTGGCGCGCGACGCGGCGGGAAATCTGTATGGGACCGCGATTGCGAGCGGGGCGGAACCGAGCCGGCTGGGCTCGGTGTTCAAACTGGATAACTCCGGCACGCTGACGATCTTGCAGTCGTTCACGCGGACGACGGCGGGCGCGTACCCGTACGGGGGAGTGACTCTCGACGCGGCGGGAAACCTATACGGGGGAGCCTCCGGCGACGGAGCGGCCAGCGGGGGGGTAATCTACGAGATAACGGCCTCTGGCGATGAGACTACGCTATTCAACTTCGCACCGGCCTTGGGCGGCACCACGCCTTGGGGCGGCGTGGTCCGGGATGCGGCTGGCAACTTCTACGGGACGACGTACTGGGGCGGCAAGGCGAACGCGGGCGTGGTATTCAAGATCAGCGCTACCGGGCAGGAGACTGTGCTCCATACCTTCAGCGGCGGCGCCGACGGCGCGGAGCCGAGCGGCACGCTGGCTCTCGATTCTGCGGGAAACCTGTATGGCACAACGGACAAAGGCGGTTCAGCCGATTTGGGCGCGGTCTACCGTTTGAATCCCTCGGGCGAAGAGATGGTGCTGCACAGCTTCACCGGCCAAGACGGGTGGAACCCAGATAGAGGCGTGCTCCGCGATTCGGCGGGAAATCTCTACGGGACCACCTTCGAAGGCGGGGGAATGAACGCCGGCTTGGTGTTCAAGATCGATCCCGCTGGCCAGGAAACGGTGCTGTATTCATTCACCGGCGGCCCCGATGGCGGATGGCCGGAAGCGGGCGTCATCATGGACCCGGCCGGCAACCTTTATGGCACAACGTCCGGGGGCGGTCCCGCCAATGTGGGCGTGGTATACAAGCTGGATGCCGCCGGCAATGAAACCGTGCTCTACAGCTTCACGGGTTTTGGCGCTGAAGGAGGCATTCCCGGAGGAGGAGTAATTCGCGATTCCGCCGGCAACCTTTACGGCACAGCTGCCGGCGGCGGCGTCTGCTGCGAGGGACGGCAGGGCTCTGGCTTGGTATTTAAGCTGGACACCGCGGGAAACTATACCGTGCTGTACACTTTCACTGCAGGCCCCGACGGAGGAATCCCGCAGGGAAATCTGACCCGTGACTCCGCTGGCAATATCTACGGGACCACCGAGTTCGGTGGGGATGTGACCTCCGGTGAATATTCGAGCTGCTATACAGGCTGCGGCGTAGTGTTCAAATTGAGCACCGCCGGGCAGGAAACCGTGCTGTATAGCTTCACGGGTGGCGCGGATGGCGATCAGCCACTGACGGGCGTGGTGCTTGATAAAGCCGGCAACCTGTATGGCACGACACACGCCGGTGGGGCCGGCAGCGCGGGCGTGTTGTTCGAGCTGCAGATGCAGTGACGGGAGGGCTGCCAGTACATGCCCACCATTTCGCCCTGCCCCGCTTCGGTCCAGAGCGTCTTGCCTTTGCGCGCCTTGTTGTTGGCCACACCTTGCTGGCGGCCGCCAGAATGGTCTTCGTTGAGCGGTATTCTGTTCCAGCCGGATCACGCGCGCCCGCGGAAAATCGTGCTCGAAATCCAGAATGTTCTGGATGTCCGCGCCGCGCCAGCTATATATGGATTGGTCTTCATCGCCCACCACGCAGACGTTGCCGTGCGTCTGGGAGAGCAGCTGCATCAGCTCGTACTGGCTGCGGTTGGTGTCCTGGTACTCATCGATCATGATGTAGCTCAACCGGCGGTTGTACAGCCCACGAGTGGCTTCATCGTGATGGAGCAGGCGCACGGTTTCAAGCAGCAGATCGTCGAAAGCCAGGGCGTTGGCGGTGAGCAGAGCCTTCTCGTACTCGTCCCAGATCACGGCCAGCTTGCTCGCCGTTGGATCGTTCGCCTTGCGATAAAAATCCTGCGGGGTCTCTTTCAGATTTTTGGCATGGCTGATGCGCGACAACGCCGCGCGGTATTGCATGAACTTCTCATCCAGGCCCAGATGGCGAAAGGCGGCTTTGATGAGCGCCAGTTGGTCTTCATCGTCGTAGATACTGAAACGGCGCGTGAAGCCTGGACGAAGCTGCGCCAGCGGCTCGCCATCGCGCCGCAGCAGCCGCACGCAGAAGGAATGAAAGGTGGAGAGGTTCGGCGCGGAATCGAGTTCTACGCCGCTCAGCAGGGCCGCCACGCGCGCGCGCATCTCTTGCGCCGCCTTGTTCGTGAAGGTGACAGCCAAAATGGCGGACGGAGGCACGTGCCGCTCCGTGATGATATGCGCGATGCGGTGAGTGATAACCCGGGTTTTGCCGCTGCCCGCGCCGGCCAGAATCAGCAGGGGCCCTTCGGTGCAGGCGACGGCTTCACGTTGTTGAGGGTTGAGACCCTTAAGAAAGTCCATGTCAGGGAGGACTCTACGAATTCTACCATGGTGGCGCTGTGAGGCGGGCTCGACTCCGCCTGGGATCTTCGTTCACGAAAAATCATATTCTTTTCTTAAATAAATCATGAGCATAATGTGCATGTTTTTGCGCATATTCATGTATAGAGCGCCCAAACGGGGGAGCGTTTTCGCGCCAAATCTTGGAAGTAAACACAGGAAAAGGAGAGAAACTATGAATCGCAACAGAATTCAGCATAAATTCGTCGTGGCCCGGGAACGTGCGGGCCTCGAAGCGTTCGCTCTTATGGCGGCCGTAGCGCACGCATGTGGGCAGACTTCTGGCGCCGGACAGGATCAAATACAGCCAGCGACAAGGGCACATACACGAGCTTAGACTGTGTTCTGGAAAATCCGACCGAAGCCTTCGATGTTAGTAACGAGGGTGAGGTGGGAGCAAACTCATATTTCGGCGGCGTCGCAGGATTTAACCCATACCTACACGACCATTGATAATTCAGTGCCGCCTGAGTCAAGATCGCTTTCGCAGAGGTGGCGTCCAACGAGCACTCGACATTCGCGTCATACGCCGCCCTGGGAGGTAAAAAGGCGACCAAGGGCCGTTGACGGAAGTCCCGTGCGCTCCCTGTTCCACGTGAATGACGAAGGGAGCGTGGCGGGTTATACCAGGGCGACGGCAGTTGCGGAACCTAGCCTTTGCGTAGAATGCAGGTCAGATCTCGTTCCAATTGAGCCAGGGCCGCCTCTACGGTGCACAGCCCGCTGAGAGCGCCATGAATCGACTTGGCGTAAGCGCTTGAAACCGCATCGTAATTAGGCCCCGCGGCGCGAGACGGACGCGCAACCAAGCCCTCCATAACATGGCCCGCCAAACCCGAGAGCGGGGTTTGCGACAACACGGCCGGATCGCGATTCAGGGCCAGCCGCGTGGGAACAGCGCCGGTAAAGTGGGCCCGGTTTCTCTCCACGGATTCCGACGTGAGACAACAAACCGCGGCGGCCGCTTCCTCTCGATAGCGCGAATACTGGGACACGGACAATGCCATTCCCCCAAGTGTGCGCGCCCTTCCGCTCGAGCCGGCAGGCAGCAGCGCGACGCCGAAGCAATCCCGGACCGGAGAACTCGAATTCCTGGTTGAGCCGCAACAGTAGACCCAATTTCTCATGAAAGCCGCATTCCCCGCCAACCACAGGCCCAGGCAATCGTCTTCGTCGTACTCCACGATCCCCGGTGGAGAGATGGTCCCCACCCAATCCCGGGCGCGTTCCAGGGCATGCTGGAATCCTTCGTTGCCGACCTGCACATTCCGATTCGCGTCCACGATTGCGCCACCGCCTTCGGACGCCTGCCACTCCAGGCTGTTGCAGGTCAGTGCTTCCCCGGCCGAACCCTGCCAAAGATAACCCCAGAAATTAGACTTTCCCTTCTTCCGCTCGCCCGCCTGGATCTTTCGCGCCATATGTTCCAGTTCGGTCCAGGTCTGGGGAACTCCCGCAAATCCGTACCGCTGTAGCAGATCCTTCCGGTAATAGAGCAGGCCCGAGTCAATATACAACGGAAGGGCCACGAGCCGGCCTTCAATCGTATAGTTTTCGATCAGCATAGGATCGAATTCCTTCACATCCCCGCGCACGTATGGCGCCAGGTCCACCAGATGGCGCGCGAGCATGGCCGGCCAGGTCACATCGATCTCGCAGATGTCCGGCCGCGGAAGATGTTTCTGGAACAGGTCGCGGTAGAGAGGCAACTGGATGGCAATCGAGTTGAGACCCGGCATGGCCCGCACCCGGCGGGCGTGACCGGGAAGCGCGGCATCCAGGGCGCGCTGGGTGAAATCGGTATCAATCTCCGCGGAAGCAGACATCATGGTCAGAACCTGGCCGTCCCCCGTGCTGACGCGCTGCCCGCAGCCTGACATCCAGCTCGCGCAGCCGCCCAGAATGGACCGCAGTATGAAGCTGCGGCGGTTGTCGCGCCTGTTAAGCCATGGTGATTGGAACGGCATGCTACATCGCGCCTTCTTAGAAATGAATCGGCAGGACTATCGCGCAACGATAGGTTAAGACTTTCCTCTCCTGTGGCCGATGGATAGAGTGTGACCGGCTCGGAGTCAATCGGTGAAACAGTGTTCCGGCCCCGGATTG
Organism: Bryobacterales bacterium; assembly: GCA_963818855.1. Lineage (GTDB taxonomy): Bacteria > Acidobacteriota > Terriglobia > Bryobacterales > Bryobacteraceae > Bog-159. Next base: position 481,391 of record CAWFUH010000008.1, read on the forward strand.
AGCGCGCCATCTATCGCATGGCGCGGTTGCGCATCGGACAACGGCTGGGTGTCTGCTTCTTCAGCATAGTCGCCCTGTTTACCATGGTGGGGGCCTTTGCCATCTGGCAGGTGCACATGCTCCATGGCCAGATGCAGCGTATCGACGACTTGGACCACCAGACTCTCTCAGTCCTGCGCGCCGACAACACGATCTTGCGCTTTGCGGAGCTGGAGCGTAGCGCCGCGTCCGCACGGGACGCCCGCCGATTCCAGGATCAGGCCCAGACCGTTGAACGGAAACTCCACCAGTTCATGGATGCGGTTGATAACGCCTCGCGGGCGTCTCCCCAGAGCTCCGGGATTACGGCGGACGCCTGGAGCACCCTGGTCTATTGCCAGCGCGCGATCGAAGAGCAGTTGCACGATATGTCGCGGCTATCGGAAAAGGGAGATTGGAGCGCAATCAATCTCCGGGTGGGCACACAGCTTGGCGGGATGGAGCGCGCCTTCAGCGTCGCCGTTGGCGAGTTGGACGAACAGGTAGCCGCGGAACGAAGCCGTTCGCTGTCGAGGATACGCCTGCGGGAAACCTGGACTTATGTCGCGCTGGTATCGCTGGCCCTATTCATCGGGGCCGTGTCGGCTGTGATGGCCTTCCTGGTGACGCGCAGTATCGCCGATCCGCTGCGAAAACTGGACACCGCGGCCCGCGCGCTGGCAGCGGGAAACTTCGACCATCGGGTGTCTGTTCGCGGCGAACATGAGCTCGCTACATTGGCCCGGGCCTTCAACGTCGCAACCGCCCACTTACGCGACCTCTATGCGGCGCTGCGCCGCAGCGAGGCGCACTTCCGATCGCTGATCGAAAACGTGGGTGACCCGATCCTGGTGGTGGATGAATCCGGCACTTTGCTCTACGCCAGTCCGGCCGCGAACGCCAAGCTAAGCGGCGGAAATTCCGCGTTGTCCGGACTTAACGTCGGCGAGTTCCTCAATGCGGAGGGCCGCGCGGTCATTCCCTGCATCCTGCGCAGGGGGGCCGCCGCTTCCCATCCGGCGGTTTCGACGGAGCTCTGCTGGCAGGCTGCGGGCCAGTCTCAACGGGTCTTGTCGGCGATTATCACCGATCATCGGGACGATCAGGCCGTGCGTGGATTCGTCATTAATGCCCACGACGTCACGGCGAGAAAGGCCGCCGAAAATCGAATCCTGGAATTGAACGAGCATCTCGAACAACTCGTGCGCGAGCGCACCGGCGAACTTGAGCGCGAGAAGCATGAACTGATGCAGGCACGCGAGGCGCTGCGGGAGCAGGCTACCCATGACGGCTTGACAAGGCTGTGGAACCGGACCTCGATTCTCGAGATTCTCGAACGCGAAATCGAGCGCTGCGCCCGCGATCGAAACCGCGTCGCAATCGTGATGGCCGATATTGATTATTTCAAGAGCATCAATGACACGTACGGCCACCAGGCCGGGGATGCGGTCCTACGCGAAGCCGCGCGCCGCCTGTCGGCGGCGATTCGGCCTTATGACAGCCTGGGCCGGTATGGCGGCGAAGAATTCCTCCTGGTGCTGCCCGGCTGGGCAGGTTCCCGCGATACGTCGCGCATCGACGAACTGCGCGCGGCGATTACGGATTTGCCCTTCGGCGCTCCGGGCCGAGAATTGTCTATAACTTGCAGCTTCGGGGTGGCCTGGACGGATAGCGGACTTCCCGGCTCAGAAGATCTGATCCGGCTCGCCGACCAGGCGCTATATAGGGCGAAAACGCTTGGCCGCAATCGTGTCGAGAGCATGGCTCCGGAGGCGGTGGGGCGCTGAGACTTTCGCCTGCGACTTCCGGCAGTGGTTCGCAACAGCATATGATCGGTCTCAACGCGATGAAATGTCCTCTGTTAATTTAATGGATTTTGTGCTCCCTGCTTTGCGACAGATTTTACATCGGCGGGTCCGATTGGTTCCATTGGGAAAATTGCTGTCGCGGCGGCGATGCCGAATGAGACGCGACGCATCTTCTGGCCCGGTGCGAGACGTTTGACTGGGACGATCATCCAAGCCTACCCCGACGCGGCGAACAAACCGGGATGCCAGGCGGACGCACGCGACACGTCCGGCGTCCCCCCCAGCTCTCCATTCATGGGCGCAGCAGCACCTGCGAAGAGCCAATCGCGATGGTCACCGTGGTCACGTCAGTGGCAGTACGGTCGGAGACTGGAAGTTCCCACTTTTGGCCCAATGTTTTCTGTTTCGTGGAAAGAGGCAAAAGTACGACGCGGGTTGACATTCGAGGCTGGCTGCGGGAATCGGCGAGACGCGCGGCGACGGACCTTCTGATCGGGTGCGGGACGTTTGCCTAGGACCGATTATCCAAGCCTACGCGCTCATCATGCGCTACCGGGTGATCCCAGGCGGGCGCGCGCGTCAAGCCCGGCGTTGCCTGCCATCTCTCCATTCATGGCCAAGGCGCACCATCGCGAAGTAGTTAACCCATTCCCGGGCTGGCTTCCGCAAATGGCACACTCGCGAGGGCAATTGCTCAGCCCCGCGCAACCGGCGGGGCTGATCCAAAAGCGAGCTTTTAATTCAACACCAGCTTCATGTTCGTGCCGCCGACCTGGATCTCGGACACCTTGTTCTTCCCATCTGCCATGTCATAGCGAACCGTGGTTGTTTTATACTTGGATTCTCCCGTCTCTACCTTGACGCCCGCCTCGGTTGTCTGGCGGCCGTGCTTGATCACAATCTTCTGGTCCTGCACTTCGACCTTATAATCGCCCGCCTGCAGTTGCGTGCCGCCGATCGTAGTCGGCACCAGGAACGTTACGGTGTATGACTTTACGCTGGCCAGGGCCAGTCCAGCCAGTAGACACACGCTCAAAATTGCTTTCTTCATCGTGGAAGTTTCTCCTACAGTCACGACGAACAAAAACGGAAAGCGTTGTGCGGCGGCGTATCAGCAGTTTGTAAGGAATTCGCGCACTCGCGCCGCTGCCGCACTCTGAATATGCGCCTCGTCACCGAAGCCTTTCAGCCATTCCATTTCCGGCTCTTTGCGGAACCAGGTCATCTGCCGCTTGGCGTAATTCCGGGTGTTACGCTGCGCATAGAAAAGCGCCTCCTTGGCGTTCAATTCGCCGCGTAACATCTGGACTGCCTGGCGATAGCCATGCGATTCGAACGGCTTCGCTTCCAAGGAAAATCCCCGATCGCGGATGTGGGCGACTTCCTCCGCGAGGCCCGATTCGAACATGCCGCGCGTGCGCTCGTCCAAGCGGCGATACAACTCGTCGCGATCCGGCGCCAGGCCTATCTTCAAGGTACGAAACCCCACCAGCCGATCGCGCCCCTCGCGAAACATCTCGGTTACCGGCCGGCGCGCGATCAGGCATACCTCCAGCGCACGCATAACCTTAGGCACGTCGTTGGGATGAATCCGCCGCGCCGCCTCCGCATCGAAGCGGCCGAGCAGGCGATGCAAAGACCCGGGATTCCGGCGCTCCCGAGCAGCCAGCCGCTCGCGCATCGCGGCATCGCGGGACGGCCCCCGGAACAAACCTTCAAAGAGCGCCCGCAGATAGAAACCCGTGCCGCCGGCCACCACGGGCAACCTGCCGCGCCTCGAAATCTCGGCCAGCACCGCGCGCGCCATACGGGCGTATTCGCCCGCCGTGAAAATCTGGTTCGGCTCCAGAATATCGATCAGGTGGTGCGTAATGCCACGCATCTCCGCCGCGGCCAACTTGGCGGTGCCGATGTCGAAGTACCGGTAAATCTGTAAGGAATCGCAGTTTACTACTTCCCCGTCAAATTCCCCCGCAATGCGCAGAGCCAATTCGCTTTTGCCCGATCCGGTGGGGCCGGCAATCGCCACGACAGGTTTCAAAAGAACCCCTCCGATTGGTAACACATCTCGCCCAGCCATCGCCGTTATACAATGAAAGGGAACGATTCGACCCTCCCAGGCATCTAGGTCGAAAGGAACCACATCACGATGAATTTTCCCGTCAGAGCGCTTTTGGTAATCCCCGTGGCTTGCATTTTATCCGGCCAGACCAGTGCGCCAATCTCACAGCCGGTCGATAAAGCCGCTGCTTACTATAACTTCTCCATGGGCCACCTATACGCCGAACTGGCTGGCGTTTACGGTAATCGCAGCGAATACGTAACCAAGGCCATCGACTTCTACAAGCAAGCACTCAAACTGGATCCCGGAGCGAGCTTTCTGTTCGAGGAACTGACCGACCTATACATTCAAAGCGGCCGGCTGAAGGACGCCGTGACGCAGGCCGAAGACGTGCTGAAGCACGATCCCAACAATCTGGACGCGCGCCGCATCCTGGGCCGCATTTATGCGCGCATGAGCGGCGACGCGCAACAGGGCAAGGTCAACGAGGACATGCTGCGCGCCGCCATCGAGCAGTATGAGAAGATCACCACCCAGGACCCCAAGGACGTCGAGAGCTGGCTGACCCTCGGTGGCTTATATCGCAAGTCACGCAGCTCCGTGGATGCCGAGAAGGCGTATGCGAAGGCGCTGGCGCTCGATCCGAATAATGAGGATGCCCTCACCGGCTTGGCCATAGTCTATTCGGATGTCGGCGACACCAAGAAGGCCATCGAGAAATTGCAGGCGGTTACCAACAAGGATCCTAACCCCCGCACGCTGGGAGCGTTGGCCAGTGCCTACGAACAGCTCAAGGATTATCAGAGCGCTACCGAGGTGTACCGCAAAGCGCTCGACCTCGAACCGGATAACAGCCGCATCAAGCGCGCTTTGGCGCAGGATCTGCTGTACAACGGCACCAACGCCAACGTGGACGAAGCTCTCAAATACTACCAGGAATTCGCCGGCGACGATCCGCACGATACCGACGCGTGGTTGAGCATCGCGCGCATCTATGGCGAGCGGCGCGATTTCGCCAAGGCGCGGGAAGCTCTGGATAAAGCCAAAGCCGCGGAACCGGAAAACCTCGAGGTGCGCTACGACGAGGTGAATCTGCTGGACAAGGAGGGCCACACCGATCAGGCCATCACCGCGCTGAAAGCGATCTTAAAGGATACTGAGCAAAAGAACTACTCGGACCAGCAGAAGAGTGTACGCCTGAAACTGGTCGAAAGCCTGGGCGAACTTTACCGCGAATCCAATCAAACGCAGGCCGCCGTCGATACGTTCCGCCAGATGGCCGACCTCGATCCGGATTCCGCCGTCCATGCGGAACTCGACATCCTGGATGTCTATCGCGCAGCCAAGGATTTCAAGAGCGCGCGCGCCGAAGCCGAAGCCGCCCTCAAGAAATTTCCCGACGATCGTTCATTGCAGCGCGCGCACGCATACGTGCTGGCCGATATGGGCAAAGTCGATCAGGGAGTCTCCGAATTGCGTGCCATGCTAAAGGGCGAACACGAGCGCGAAACGCAATTGGACATCGCGCAGCTCTACGAGAAGGCCAAGCGTTACGAAGATATGGCCAAGCCTTTGGATGCGGCCGAAAAACTGTCCGAGACCAAGCCCGAAAAAGAGGCCGTGTACTTCGCCCGCGGCGATATGTACGAGCACTTGAAGAAGTTTGATGCCTCGGAAGCCGAGTTTCGCAAAGTACTCGAATTGGATCCGGACAGTGCCGGCGCGTTGAACTATCTCGGTTACATGTTGGCCGATCGCAACGTCCGCTTGGATGAGGCCCAGAAGCTCATTTCGCGCGCGCTCGAACTGGATCCCGAGAACGGCGCGTACCTGGACAGTCTCGGCTGGGTCTACTATCGCCTGAATCGCCTGGAAGACGCCGAACATGCCCTGGTGCGCGCTCTGGCCAAGAGCGGCATTGGCCAGGATCCCACGGTCCACGACCATTTGGGAGACGTCTATCTGAAGCTGGGCCGGACCAAGGACGCCATCACTCAATGGCAGGCCTCTGTGAAGGAAGCCGAGACGGACACGCAATCGGACATGGAGGCTGGCGAACTGGCGAATATCAATAAGAAACTGGAAGACGCCAAAGTGCGCCTGGCGCGGGAAACCGGCGCGGTCAAGTAGTCCTCACGCCGCCCTGAATCGCGCTATGCTTGGATGTGCACGCCGGGGTGTAACGGCGGGCCCAAAAGGATATCTGCTCCCATGAGTCTGAAGATCAATCTCCGTGAAAGCGGCAACGTTCTGATTCTCGACCTCAACGGCCGGATCACCATCGGCGAAGAGGTGTCCTCGTTGCGGGATGCCATCAAGGAACATCTCGACAGCGGACAAAAAAACATTTTGCTCAACCTCGCTGATGTGAGCTACATGGATAGCACGGGCTTAGGTCAGTTTGTAGGCAGCTTTGCTACGGTGACCAGCCGGGGCGGCCAACTCAAGCTGCTGAACCTCCAGAAAAAGCTGCAGGAGTTGATGCAGATTACCAAGCTGATCACGGTGTTCGAGACCTACGATAACGAGGCGTCCGCTATCCGCAGCTTTCAGGTCGCAGCCACAGCGAACTAATGGAGGGCGGGCTTTAGCCGGCGCGGGGCTTCAGCCCCGCAGCTGTCGATTCGGCGGCGGCGCGCACGCCCTACTGCACATCCGACGGGTCCACGGCCTTCCGGTCTCCCGCCGCTGCCCAACGGACATACGCGACGATATCCGCCATCTGTTGGTCCGTGTAGCCGCCGGTGGATGGCGGATGTTTCCAAACCGAGTTGTCCGCCTTCGATTCCACATCGCTGGCGGCGAACTTGATCAGAGCCGGCGGAGTCTTGGACAGATCGTAGTATTGCCATTCCGCGCCCTCCGCGGAGACTTTCATGCCGGGGAACTGATTGCCCGATTTCAATTTGATCGTCTCGACGTACTCCGTGCGCGAGGCGCGAATGGCGGTGACCAAGGCGCGTACGCCTACGCGGCCCAGCACCTTGAGGTCCGGCCCCACGGCTGTGCCGCGGCCCTTCAATGCGTGACAGGTACCGCAGCCGTTATCCGCATAGAAAAGCGTTTCGCCGCGCCCGATCTGCGGCGTTGGCGCAGCCGCCTGCATGAAGAGCAAAACCGATAACCAGATCATCTGTTCCTCCAACCATAGTATAGTCGCGCGCGCCGCGTTTCGCCCGTTGTCACATTTCGAGTTTTCCCTTATACAGCATGTCCCTGAGCCGGAATTCCGCGTCGTGATATGGCCCGTAACCCGGCAGGTATAGCTCGAACACGATCGTTTTGTCCCGCTCCGTCGCCGCGCGGGGGTAGACCAGCCGCAGAAACGGGTCCGAGGGAACCGGCGGAAAATGTCCTTCCATCTTGTACTCGTGGCGACCCACTTTCATGATGGATTCCTCTTCCATTGCGTGTTCTTCATGCGCGTCCGCCAGCGCCTTCAGGTCTTTAAAGGCGATGGCGAGCACCAGCTTCTGCGCGCCCTCGCGGCGCAGGAAGTCCACATAATCCTCGTTCACCTCGCCGTTGGGCGGTTTCGGGCTGCGGCGTGCCAACTCGGCTTCCGCCTCCCGCATAGGCTCTGCCGTAGCCAGATAGACTTGCACGTAAGGCGCAGGGCCGGACATCTGCGCCCAGGGGCTGTCATGGAGCAGCCGGTCGATTTGAGCGTCGCTCCAATCGCGGGCCGCTTTTGTTTCCCAGAAAGGCGCGGCCAGCAGAGCCAGCCACATACACAGCAGATGCATAATAGTTCCAATATGTCAGAAATGCGGTATCGCGGCCGGCTAGCCACCTTGATCGAGAATGACCTGGTACGCGTCACAGTGCTCCACGAAGGCGGGCACATCGCGGAGGTTCGCGATTTAGAGAGCGGCGTCAATCCGCTTTGGACGCCGCCGTGGGAATCCATCGAGCCTTCCACCTACGATCTGCGGAAGCATCCGGAGTACGGCGCCGACTCGGAGAGCAAGCTGTTGAGCGGCATCATGGGCCACAACCTTTGCATGGACATTTTTGGTCCGCCCTCTGAGGAAGAAGCCGCCGCCGGCCTGACCGTCCATGGCGAAGCCTCCGTTGCCGCCTACAGCATCACTGGCAGCGAGACTGCATTGACCGCACGGGCCCGCATGCCCGAAGCGCAGCTGCAGGTGGAGCGGCAAATCCGGCTGGCTGGCCGGGTCATCGAGGTGGTCGAAACCGTGGAAAACGAGAGCGCCACCGACCGGCCCATCGCCTGGACCGAGCACGTCACCCTGGGACCGCCGTTTCTCGAAAAGGGCGCTACCGAGTTCCGGGCGCCAGTTACGAAGTGTCGGGTTCTCGAAGCGGGTCTGGGCGATTTCGAGCGGTTCACGGATACGCCGGTCTCCGGAGGGTTCGCCAGCTACCTGATGGATCCCACGCGCGATGCCGTCTTCTTTGTCGCATGGTCCCCGGCCAGCCGGGTGGCTCTGGGTTACCTCTGGCGCCGCGCGGACTTTCCCTGGCTGGGCGTCTGGGAAGAAAATTACAGCCGCACCGGCCCGCCCTGGAATGGGCGAACCCTCACGCGCGGCATGGAGTTCGGCGCCTCACCGGTGGCTGAGACCCGCCGCCAAATGATCGAACGCGGCAGCCTGTTCGGCGTACCCGCATTCCGGTGGATCCCGGCGCGCACCCGCGTTGAGGTGCGGTATGGAGCGTTGATCCAGGGCGCTCTCGGCAGTTGCCCGGCCGGGCTGGTGAGGACGCCCAGCGGCGAGGTCCGGTTTGAATATTGAACTGCGGGCTGGCGCCAGCGGCGATTTGGCTTTAATCGGTCAAATTCAAAAGGCATCTCCGGAGGCCTCCCAATGGGACGTACTCGAGTACCTCGAGTACGAGCTGACCGTCGCGGTTTCGGACGGTCGGGTCGCGGGATTCGCGGTGGCCCGGTGCCTGGCCGAAGGCGAAAGCGAGTTGCTGAACCTGGCCGTAGATCCGGCATTCCGGCGCCGCGGTATCGCCCGCCGGCTGGTCGCCGCCATCACATCCGGTCGTCCCGGTGTTGTTTGGCTGGAAGTGCGGGAATCCAATGCAAATGCACGTAAGCTATACACCTCATTGGGGTTTACGGATGCCGGGAGCCGTCTTGGCTATTATGCTGGATCGGACGAAGGAGCTATTGTCATGAAGTTCCATTCATGATACCGTCACAGTAGACGGCTGGCTCGATTAGGCCTGCCGCACTTCTCAAAATGATGAAGTGAAGATGACCCACCGAGCCTCGTTTCCGAACCCCCGACTCGGCGTGGCAACCTCACTGGGAGGAACTGCCCCAATATGGAACGGAACGCACAGGAACAATTCAGAGCGCACCTGATGGAGACAAACGCGGAGTTTCGCCACTTGGCCGCGACGCATTGCGATTATGCGAAAAGGCTGGACGAACTGGAAGCCCTGCCGCACCTGACCGACCAGGAGCAACAGGAAGAAGCTCGGCTGAAAAAGCTGAAGCTCCGTTTGAAAGACCAGATGGAAGCGATCGTGAGCCAGTACCGGGCTCAGCAAGTCGCTTGACATCAGGTGCGCGCAGTTTAGGTTCTACAAAGCCCGGCTTGGTCCGCCCAGCCGGGCTTTTCATTTTATGCAGCCAATCCATACAGGCGGCGCGCCTGGATCCACACTGCCACTCGCGGGAATATTCGGTCAGTCTGAATAAATCGCGTTCAGCATGGCCGCCAGGCGCACGCCGCCTTTGTACAACTGCATGCGCACGACATTCAGAGAACCGCCGCCATAGGAGTGCGGCCCGTCCACTTTCACCGCGCGCAGGCTCTCCGGCGCGTCGGTAGCGCAATTACGCGGCTGCACGTCGATAAACTTGGGAATTACCGGCAGCGGCGGGCGCGCCTTTCCATAAACCTGCGACTTCGCGAGGTCGAACGATTCCGTGGCGATCCGGTCGATGCTCCCATAATCCTGCCAGCGAGCCATCTTCCCGTGGAAGCGGGATTCCATGCCGGCCATCATACCGGACCCATCGTGCGCCATCAGGTTGCGCACCAGCGTGATGTCCCACACCGCGTGCAGATTCGTGATGGGCTCGAAGCCCACTACGTTGACGCAATTCCCGCCCGCATCGGCATCGCTCACGCAGTGCAGCGGCTGATGAATATCGCCGGCGAAGTGCATCAGGAAGGCCAGTTCCTTCGGTTCAGGCCATTGTCCGTCGGCGCGATGCTGTTTCAGGTTCACCAGATATTCGTTCATTTTGGCGACGATGCAGTTTCCCTGTGGGCATCGCTCGGCTATATGGGACGGGCCTTCGAACAGCCCGATATCGATGTAGTGCCAGGAGGCCGTCGCGCCTTTGCCGCCCGGCATGTGGTCGGGCCAGATGGCCGCGCGCGCCATGGCGTCGGCCAGCGTATCGGCGGCGCCCGCCGGCGCTGCGAAAGCGGCATCCTGCCGTAGGAGATTCGCCACCGCCGCGCGCGCCCTCTCCGTCAGGTGTGCGGCGGCGATCCGCGCCACTGTCTGATGTCCTTCATCTCCCCAGCACCAAGCCTGACCGGGCGCCAGCAAGAATATTGCGACAATCGTTCTCCGCATCGATACTGCCAGTATAATGGCTCCAGGAGGGATGGCATGCAAGGTCCGCTGGAGAGCCTGGAACAATGGGACGATTTCGTCAAGGATCGCTACGACCCAAACCGCACCCAGGATGGATTCCGCCAATTCACCCCGGAAGCGCCGCCTGTGGTGCGTGAGTTCTATCGCCTCAACCACGCGCACCAAACGCGCGATTTCGTGCTGCAGAAAAAACGGCAATACCTCTCGCTCGACCGCCGTCCCATGGGCATTTGGGAGGCGCTCGAGTATCTGAACACCCTGGTTGACGATAGCGACCCGGACACCGGCCTCTCGCAGATCGAACATTGCCTGCAAACCGCCGAAGCCATCCGGACCGACGGGCATCCGCGGTGGTTCATCCTGACGGGTTTGATCCACGATCTGGGGAAGGTCCTCTGCCTCTATGGCGAACCGCAGTGGGCGGTGGTGGGCGACACTTTTCCGGTGGGCTGCGCCTGGTCGGACCAGATCGTCTATCCGGAATTGTTCGCCGCCAACCCCGACTCGGCCGTCCCCGCTTACCAGACGCGCACAGGCGTTTATGAAGAGGGATGCGGGCTGGACCAGGTAGATCTTTCCTGGGGACACGACGAATATCTCTATCACGTGGCGAAAGATTACCTGCCCGACGAAGCGCTCTACATGATCCGCTATCATTCGTTCTATCCATGCCACCGGGAGCGCGCCTACGAATACCTGATGAACGATCATGACCGGGACATGTTTCAGTGGGTGCGCGCCTTCAACCCCTACGACCTGTACTCGAAGAGCGCCACGCGCCCCGATGCGCCGTCGCTCCGCCCGTATTACGAAGAGTTGATCGCGGAATATTTCCCGGCACAAGTGAGTTGGTGAGATCTTGCAGACAGGTCAACGCGTGGCGCTTGCCGGCATGGCCGTCAGCGGCGCCCTGGCGGCGATCAAGATCACGGTTGGGTTGATGGGGCATTCCCACGCGGTGGTGGCGGATGGATTCGAGTCGGTGGGCGACGTATTTTCGTCCGGCATCGTGCTGCTCGGGCTGACGTTGGCGGCCCGGCCCGCCGACTGGAATCACCCATACGGGCACGGCCGCATCGAGACCGTAATGGGGCTGTTCGTCGCTTTCATGCTGGCCTTCGCCGGCGTGGCCATCGCCACCAATGCCCTGCGCACCATTCGCGCTGTCAGGCCGCCGCCCGCCACGTTCGTGATCTGGCCCCTCATCGGTTCGGCCGCGGCGAAGAGCCTGCTCTCCGGCATCAAATTCCATTACGGGAAGAAGATTCGCAGTGCCGCGCTGGTAGCCGACGCCTGGAACGATTTCGTGGACATCCTCTCGGCCCTGGCGGCGCTGGTGGCCGTATCGTTCACTATTGTGGCGCCGCATCAGTTTGTCGCCGCGGACCACTGGGGCGCCTTCGTCGTGGGGCTGATCGTGGTCTTCACGGGGCTGCGCGTAACGCGCGACACCACCATGCAATTGATGGATACCATGCCCGACCGGGAAAGCATGGCGCACGTGCGCGGCGCGGCATTGACTGTGCCGGGCGTGCTTGGAGTGGAGAAGTGCTATGCGCGCAAGACGGGTCTGCAGTATCACGTCGATCTGCACCTGGAAGTGGATCCCGAGATCACCGTGCGGCAATCGCACGAGATTGCCACGCAAGTGCGCATCGTCATCAAAGAGACGCTGCCCTGGGTGGCCGATGTGCTGGTGCACGTGGAGCCCGCGCCATAGGATCACGAGGGCGCCCCGAATCCTTCAGGTGTATACTAGCTGCAAATCGGGTTTCGAGAACAGATCGCGCTTCTGTCGATTCAGAAGGTAATTCGATGGTCCGACGCAATCTTCTGTCTTGTCGCGTGTGTCACCGTGGTAGCCGCGCAACCTCTCGACAAGCTCGCTCGCCCTAGCAAGGCTTCGGCTGGACGGCTTGCGCGCAAGTTCGGTCGGTTTGTCCTCTTCGACGCTCCGGGCGCTACTCAAACGTATCCGAGTAGCATCAACAATAGCGGACGGTTACTGGATTCTACGCCGACGCAAATGGAGGCCATGGCTTTCTTCGAGACATGGACGGCCATTTTGTCACGTTCGACGCTCCGGGGTCGCAAAACATTTACCCCAGCAGCATCAACTCCGGCTGGCGCAGTGGCCGGCAACTACACGCGACACCAGCCAGCACGGCTTTTTGCGGACTGCCGGACGGTACTTGGATCCCCTTCGAGGTGCCCGGAACGTTTCCGTCCTCCTCGCAAAATCCGATCTGCATTAACGATTCCGGCACAATCGCCGGTCCTTATTTTGATGGGAAGAACACGCACGGCTTCCTATGGACCGCCGATGGCTCGCTCATCACGATCGATGCTCCTGGATCCACCTACACCTACGCATCGGGCATCAACGCGGCCGGCATGGTCACGGGCATATACGACGATGCCAATTTCAATGCGCACGGTTTCCTGCGCGGAACCGATGGCACGTGGGATAGTTTCGACGTGCCGGGCAGCAACTTCGGCTTTTTCCCTCCAACCCTGAGCATCAACAATAGCGGCGTAGTGGTAGGCTCGTATTTTCAGGGGAACACCCAAGGTTTTCTTTGGCATCTGCGCGGCTCGTTGAGCCCTTTCGATGTCGCCGGCGCTGCCGGCACGCAGCCGGGTAACATTAACTCTAAGGGAACCGTGGTGGGATCTTACCAGGATGCCAGCTCCACGTACCATGGCTTTCTGCGGACTCCCGCCGGAGTCGTATATACGTTCAGCATCCCCGGCGCGATCGGAACCTTTGCGGTCGGCATCAACGACAGTGGTACGATCGTGGGATCTTATCAGGATGAAACCTACGCTAGTCACGGATTTCTGCTGATTCTGTGAGGCTTCAAACTGTTTGACCCGGCCAGGATGCGCCGAAGGCCCGGCCGAGTGGATTGCCGGCTGTCGTCTGCAATTTTCGAAGCTTGAGACGCCGGAATCCAGGCCCCCGATCCGTACATCAATATTACCAAAAGCCAAATTATTTCTTTGTTGTACGGGCGATGTAGAATGGAAAAAGTGTCCTACGATCTGATCGTTATCGGCAGCGGTCCAGGCGGTTATTCGGCTGCTGTTCGCGCCGGCCAATACGGCCTGAAGACCGCGCTCATCGAGAAGCAACCCCGCTTGGGTGGGACCTGCCTGCTGGTAGGGTGCATCCCAACCAAGGCCCTGCTGCATACCGCCGACATCTGGGAGCACTTCCTCAATCCCGAAGGCGACGGTATTCAGTGCCAGAACCCGGTGCTCGATTACCCGAAGGTCATCGACAAGAAGAACCGCATCGTTAACAAGCATTCCAAGGGCGTCGAATTCCTGCTGCGCAAGAACAAAGTCGAATGGATCAAGGGTTACGCCCGGCTCAAGGGCGCAGGTCTGATCGAAGTCGAGAGCGCGGACGGCCCCCGTACGCTTGAAGCCCGCAACATTATCATTGCCACCGGTTCGGAAGCCCGCATGCTACCTGGATTACAGCCGGATGCGGACGTGATCCTGACCAATATCGAGATTCTGAACCTGACCGCGGTGCCCAAGACGCTGACCATAATCGGTGCGGGTGCGGTGGGCGTGGAGTTCGCTTCCATTTTCAACCGCTTCGGCACCGACGTATCCGTCTTCGAGATGCTGCCGCGCATCGTGCCGGTGGAGGACGAGGAAATCTCCAAAGAATTGGACCGCGCCTTTCGCAAAGCGGGTATCCGCGTCGAGACCGGCGCCAAGGTGGAAAATGTCCGCAAGGGCGGCCAGGGCGTGCAGATGACGGTCACGCTGGCCGGCGGCAAGACCGAAGAAGTCGAGGCTGAGAAACTGCTCGTAGCCGTGGGCCGCAAGCCGAACACGGAGAACAGCGGCCTGGAAAACACACGCGTGGAACTCGACCGCGGCTTTATCAAGGTGAATCCGTATCAGCAAACCGGCGAGCCGGGCGTTTACGCCATCGGCGACGTGGTGGCCGGCACGCCGCAACTGGCGCACGTGGCGACCATGCAAGGGATGGTGGCGGTGGCGCACGCCGCAGGCAAGGTGGCCACGCCCATCCACCGCAACCGCATCCCGGCGTGTACCTATACCGAACCGGGCATCGGCAGTGTGGGACTGACCGAAGCGCAGGCCCGCGCACAAGGCCACCAGGTGAAGATTGGCAGGTTTCCGTTCGCCGGCAACAGCCGCGCGTCGATTCTCGATAGCCACGGCGGATTCATCAAAGTGGTGGCCGACGAGAAGGTGGGCGAAATCCTGGGCGTGCACATCATCGGGCCGGAAGCCTTTGAGCTGATCGCCGAAGTCGTGGCGGCTATGGAATCGGAGGCCACCGTGGAGACCATCATGCACACCATCCATCCGCATCCCACGCTTTCCGAGGTCGTGGGCGAAGGCTTCAACGCGGTTTACGGTCTGGCCATCAATGCTTAAGTGCGTGTGGCAGCAACCGGGACGCGTCGAGTATGCGGAAGCGTTCGCATGGCAGCAACGGCTGGTAGCCGAGCGTAAGGCCGGCACGATCCCCGATCAGTTGATCCTGCTGGAGCACCCCCACACCATCACGCTCGGCCGTAACGGCCATCTGGAAAACCTGCTGGCCGAAGAAGACGTATTGACCCGCGCCGGTATCGCCTTCCATCACACAGACCGCGGCGGCGACGTCACTTACCATGGACCGGGGCAGATCGTCGGCTACCCTATCCTGGATCTCCGCGAGTGGAAACGCGACGTGGGCGCCTATGTCCGCGCCATCGAGCAAACCATGATCGATACCCTGGCGGACTTCGGCATCCAGGCCGGCCGCCTTCCAAAGTTGACGGGCGTCTGGGTGGGTGAACGCAAGATCGGCGCCATCGGGGTGCATATCAGCCGATGGGTTACTTCGCACGGTTTCGCGCTCAACGTCTCCACCGACCTGCGCTATTTCCAGTACATTGTTCCTTGCGGGCTTACGAAGCCGGTCACGTCCATGTCGGAATTGGGATGCCGGGCTTCCTGGGCCGAGGTTGCCGGGCGCTTAGCCGGGCATTTCGGCCGCGTATTTGAACGCGAGATGATGCGCACGGGCGTGGCCGCCTGCGCATAGAGAGGAATAGAAATGACAGACGTAGTGATGCCCCAGATGGGCGAGAGCATCGTGGAAGGAACGCTGACTAGGTGGCTGAAGAAGCCCGGCGACCACGTGGAACGCGACGAGCCGCTGTTTGAGATCTCGACAGATAAGGTGGATACCGAAATTCCATCTCCCGCCGCGGGTACGCTTAGCGAGGTGATGGTCGAGGAGGGAAAGACGGTCGGCATCAGTACGGTGGTGGCGCGCATCGACGAAGCCGTGGGGCAGGACTCCAGTCCTGCGGCCGGCGTCCACGCCGGCCCCCCAACGCCGCTGCCGGCCGAACAAGCACCGGCCGCGCCGGCCGAGGAAGCCGCTCCGCCAGCCCAAGCAGAGGAAGAACCAGCCCAGCCCGCTGAACCGGCCGGACCGCTTTCGCCGCTCGTGCGCCGCATGGCGCGGGAATACTCCATCGACCTGAGCAAAGTAAAGGGTACCGGCGCAGGCGGACGCATTACGAAACAGGATCTGGAAGGTTATATCGGCCGCCAGCCGCAGGCACCCACGCTTCCGCCGCCAACGCCGCCTCCGCCGCCAGTAGTAGAAGCCGCGCCCGCGCCGCGCGTTGCCCCAACCGCCGAACCTTCGGCCCCGGCGCCGCAAATGCCGCCGCTGCCCGCCGCCGGGCAAGCCAAAACCCGGATCGAGCCGCTGAGCACGATGCGCAGCCGCATCGCCGAACACATGCTCGCCAGCCGCCGCACCTCCGCGCACGTCACCACCATACATAAGGTGGATATGACCAAAGTGGCGCACATGCGGACTCGCCACAAGGCTGATTTCCAATCGAACTATGGCCTGTCACTTACCTATCTGCCGTTCGTAGTGCGCGCCACCGTGGTCGGCTTGCGCACCTATCCGTTGCTGAACGCCTCCATCGAAGGCAACAACATCATCTACCACAACGAGATCAACATCGGCATCGCGGTGGCGCTGGAGAACGGCCTGATCGTGCCGGTGATCCGCCAGGCGGACGAGAAGAACGTCCTGGGCCTGCAGCGCTCCATCGTGGACCTGGCCACGCGCGCCCGCTCGCGGCAGCTCAAGCCCGATGAAGTGCAGGGCGGCACATTTTCGATCACCAACTTCGGCAGCTTCGGCAGTGTCATCGCGACCCCCATCATCAACCAGCCGCAGGTAGGCATCCTGGGCGTCGGTGCGGTGGAGAAGGTGCCGGTGGTGGTCGGGGATGCCATCGCCATTCGCTCCGTCATGTACCTGTCGCTGAGCTTCGATCACCGCCTGGTGGACGGCGCGCTGGCCGACCAGTTCACGGCCAAGGTGAAGCAGGTGCTCGAGGATTGGTCGGAAGAAGTGCTGTGACCTAGACCCCTGTGGCGTTCGCGCTGCAAGCTAAAAGCTTGCGCCACTATACTGGAATGAATGAAAGAAGGGTTGACCCGACGGGCTCTGATGGGCTTGATGGCTGCTCCCATGGTCCGCGGTTGGGCCCAGGGAGTATCTTCGCGCGGTGTAAAGGCGATGCCGCGTGGGAAACCATCCGGGTTGCCCTGGAAATCCAGATTCGTCGATGTCGCCGCGCAGGCTGGCCTGCACGCGCCGGTGATCTACGGCGGCGCGTCTCATAAAGAATACATCCTGGAGACAGTGGGCTGCGGAATCGCGTTCATCGACTACGACAACGACGGCTGGCTGGACATTTTCATTCTAAGTGGCACACGCTTGGACAGCCCACCCGCTGGCGCGCATAACCGGCTGTATAAAAATAACCGGAATGGCACCTTCACCGAAGTTACCGAACAAGCCGGCCTGATGCGTTCCGGTTGGGCATCGGCGGTTTGCGTCGGCGATTACGATAATGACGGCTTCGACGATCTCTTCGTCACTTACTGGGGCCAAAACGTCCTGTACCATAACAACGGCAACGGAACCTTCACTGACGTAACTGCGAAAGCCGGATTGGAATCCGCGGGCACTCTTTGGGGATCGGGCTGCACATTTGTAGACTATGACCGCGATGGCAAGCTGGACCTGTTCGTAGCCCATTACCTGCAATTCGATTTTTCCTCTGTGCCCAAGCCGGGAGAGAATACCAACTGTAACTGGAAAGGCATTCCGGTGAACTGCGGGCCTCGCGGCCTGCCTCCCGGTTCGGTGGCTCTTTATCACAACAACGGCGACGGCACATTCACGAACGTGAGCGCGCAGGCGGGGTTGCTGAAGCTGAAAGGTTACGCCATGACCGCCGTGGCCGCGGACTTCGATAACGATGGCTGGCCGGACATCTACGTGGCGTGCGACTCCACTCCCTGTTTCCTGCTGCGCAACAATCGGAACGGCACGTTCACGGATGTCGGCCTGGAGAGCGGCGTGGCGGTGAACGAGGACGGCATGGAGCAGGCCGGCATGGGGGTGGGAATCGGCGATTACAACCTGGACGGCAACCTGGATATCTTCAAGACTCACTTCGCCGACGATACGAACATTCTCTACAGGAACGACGGCAGCGGCAGCTTCGAAGACGTGACCATCGGCGCCGGCCTGGCGGTGGAGACGCGGTTCATCGGTTGGGGCGCTGGAATTGTGGACCTGGACAACGACGGAAATCCGGACCTGTTCTTCGTAACCGGCAGCGTCTACCCGGAGGTGGAAGCCAAGCTGCCGGGCTATCCGTTCAAGACGCCGCGCGTGATTTTCCGGAATCTGGGCAATGGCAAATTCGAAGAATTGCTGGATCAGGCGGGACCCGCGATCGCGGCGCCGCATGCCAGCCGCGGCTGTGCGTTCGGCGATTTCGATAACGACGGCGATATCGATATGGCTATCGTGAACCTGAACGAATCGCCCTCGTTGCTGCGTAACGATGTGTCGGGCGGCGGGCACTGGCTGAAGGTGAAGCTCGAAGGAGTGCGGTCGAACCGTGGCGCGATCGGCGCCCGCGTGACCGCGCATTACGGTGGGAAAGTGCAGGCGCAGGAGGTAGTCAGCCAGTCAAGCTTTTACTCCAGCAACGATCCGCGGCTGCATTTCGGTTTGGGCGCGGCGGCCACCGCCGACCTGGAGATACGCTGGCCGAACGGCGGTAAAGAGCAGGTAAAGAATGTGGCTGCCGACCGGTTGGTGATCATCCGGGAGGGGGAAGGCATCGTGAAGGAAGCTCACTGGCGCAACGCCAGTTGCTTGGCCGCGGGCAATTCGTCGAGTAGCCGGGTGTAGACCGCATTGGTCCAGCCAAAACCGGCCTGGTTCGACTGGTAGCCGAAGCGAATGCTGCCGCTATCGACGCTGCGGCGCACCACGTCATATTTCTCCACAATGAAACCCACTTTGCGATATTCGTCCCGTACCAGCGACAGGAATTCTTCGGAAATGCGGTCCGCGTCGGCGTTGAACCCGTAGCGGCGCAATCCTTCTACCGCGATCATTTCCAGCGGCGCCCATCCAAAGGGCAGGTCCCATTGATTGCCGCTTTCGTAAGTGCTGGTGGTCAAGCCGCCCGGCCGCTCGAACTTCGGTAGGTTCTTCTCCACGGCAGCCGCCTGCGCCTGGCTCGCCAGGCCGACCCATAACGGGTAAAACGTGGTTAGAAACGCGTAGCGCCGCACTACCTTGTGCGTGAAGTTGTAATCGTAGTAGAGACCATCCTGCGCGTCCCACATGAGCCCTTCGATGGCCCCGGCCCGCTTGCCGGCGCGGTCCCGCCAGACGGCCGCTTCCCCGTCCTTGTCCAGAATCTTGAGGATTTCAGCGGTCTGCAACTCCATGACGTACAGCAGCGAGTTCAGGCACACAGGATCGTAATGGATGATATCGACGCTGAACGGGCCGAAGCGATTGGACGGGTCGAAACCGGACTCGCGCATCGACCGGTCGCCTTTGTAAAAAAGATCTGTGAGTATATTCCTCTTTGCGTCGAAGAATTCACTTACATCGTACGCGTCCACCTTGTTTGTAAGGTAATACTCTTTTACCCGGTCATAGTGAGTCAGTCCCTGGGCATCGCGCTCGGCGGAAACTGATTCCGGCGCGGGACCTTCACCCAGGTCATAGTAGCGGGACAAGCCTGTTTCCGGCGTGTGGTGGGGCGCGCTAGTCCAGAAGCGATAATACGATTCGACCGCGGGCATGGCATCCGACAGCCACTTACGATCTTTGTTTCGCTCGAAAACACCGAGTAACATCTGCGTCAGGAAGGGCGGCTGCGAGCGCGTCAGGTAGTAAGTACGGTTAGCATTCAGGATCTTTCCGTAATTACGAATCTCAAACAGGAAGTTATCCGCCATATCCTTGGCCAGTGCTACATCGTTGTCGCGCAACAGGCCGAGCTGGATGAAATAGCTGTCCCACCCGTACATCTCATTGAAACGCCCGCCGGGAACGACGTAGGGCCGCGGCAGGTAAAGCAAGCCCTGCTCCGTGATGTGCTCCGTGATGTTCGCGGAATCCGTTGGCAGCTTGCGCAGTGCAATCTTCTCGAAGTCGCCCGCCGCCATATCACGCCGCAGTTCGCCCTCGATGGAGCGTGCATCTCCATTCGCGGGCACATAAACGGGCCAGCGGCCATTGGGTAGCGGTTTGAACTTCGGATCGACGGCGGCTATCGCCAGGTTGCGGTTCGACCGCGTCAGCACGGCCCACATTTTGCGGATGTATTCCTGGATCGGCTCGGGCTGCTTTTGGGGGACGGTCTGTGCGGCGAAGGCCACCAACAGGCCGGCCGCGGCAAAGCCGCAAACGTAATGATGTATACGTGGGCGCAAGATGACAGTATATTACTTAAAGCCATGTATATCGGAATTATTCTGGGTCTTTTCGTCCCGTTTTGGTCCGCGCCTCCTGCCGTCGCCATCCAGGCGGAGCACCTGAGCGCACAGCCGGTGCTGCGGCCCGGCACGCCCGCTTGGATGATGGCCGGCGCGTTCAACCCGGCAGCGGTTATCGCAGACGGCAAGACCGTCCTGTTGTTCCGCGCGCGCGACGCGCATGGCACCTCACGCATCGGCTATGCGGAATCCGCCGACGGCTTGCAATTCAAGATCGACTCCCGCCCGGTGCTGGAGCCTGCCGCGCCATATGAGCTGGGGGGAGGGGTGGAGGATCCACGCGTGGTGCGCATCGGTACGATTTATTACATGACGTACACCGGTTATAACCGGCATGACGCGCAGTTATGTCTCGCAACCTCATCGGACCTGCGGCACTGGGACCGCCTTGGAGTAGTTCTGCCCGCCTACCACGGCGCGTGGGCCACCGGATGGACGAAGTCAGGGGCCATCGTGCCGGAGCGCATCAGCGGCAAATGGTGGATGTATTATCTGGGCACGCGCCGCGATGCCGATGGCAAGGATCGCGACTACATGGGTCTGGCCAGTTCGGACGACCTGTTGCACTGGCGCGACGCCACGAAGGAGCCGGTGCTTGCCCGCCGGCCGGGCGCCTTCGACGAGCGCGTTATGGAACCCGGGCCGCCGCCCATCGTGACCAGTGCCGGTATCCTGCTGCTCTATAACGGCGCCAACGACCGCTTAGTGTACGGCCCCGGCTGGGTCTTGTTTGACAAAAGCGATCCGGGCAAGGTGGTGGCGCGCTGCGAAAAGGCGTTCCTGATGCCGAGCCTGGTATGGGAACGCGTGGGGACCGTGCCGAACGTGATCTTCCTGGAAGGCGTAACCACGCACACCAAGGATCCCCTCGACATGACCGGATACTATGGCGCAGCCGATCAATATACGGGAGTCATGCACCTAAGGATAGCGGTGCATTAGCGTTCTGTCTTCTGTCTCCTGGCTCCTGTCTTCTTTCTCTCAGTTCTCGGCGCCCCAGGCGTGCGTGTGCAAGCTCAACAGCTCCGACTGGACCGGGACACCGCCATTCACCTTCACGCGGAGCAAGGCTTCAAACGGTGGAACGCGCCGCCGCGCCGAGGGGCCTAACTTCGCGATCAACTCGTCCAGGGTGGGAGGGCGGCAAACGAACTCCACAGCGGCCTGTGTGCCGAAGGTGGTGATCCCGGCCAGAATCAGCACGCGGCGGCTGGGGTTTAGACCGGAGGTCAGCGCAATCATCGCATAATCCTCGGTGATGGGCGGCGGATCCGACGCGAAATATGCGGCCTGTTCCGAGGCGGCGGGGTGCCGGTTGGAAATCATCAGATCGCCTTTGCGCGGCGCGGATGGGTTACGGCTGAATACGAAGTCCTGCGTGCCGGGTAATTCCCGCAGCGAGAGATTCTCCGACGGCGAACCGATGAAGATCAGATCGCTGGTCTTGGCATCATCCCAGGTCAGCAGCCGTCCGCGCTTGATGTGAATCGCATGGTGCAACCCGGCAAACACCTGGTCCAGATCGTGGACGGCCATCACTTCGCCGACGCCGGTGTAATGGTCCATAATCGTTTTGCCGGAGTCCAGCGTGGGCTGGAAATAACGGAGACCAGTCTCTGGTCTTCCAACGAATTCGGCATTGCTGTAAACCACCATGGGCGCCTCCGGACCACTGGCGAAGGCGCTCCAGAAGGCCTTCAACGCGGGTGCCGGAGGATCGGCCGTAGCGGCCGGCAGCGGCGCCATGAATCGCGTCAACACGAGGGCGGCCGACACGGCCATGACCGCGCAGGCGGCTAGTGAAAGCACGAACCAGGAAACTGGAAAAGGGCGTGTTTTTGGTATCGGGGGCGGCGGCGGAAGAGTGGCCGCGGGCGCGGACACCTCCACTGGCGGCCGCAGGTGATACGCGAAGGAGTATGCTCCCTTGGGAATTTCGATCAAGAGGCGATCAGCCGCCCCCTCGCCAGCATAATACTCGGCGAGCTTCGAGCGGAGCCGCCCGGTTTGCACCCGTACGGTGGAATCCACACGAGAGTCAAAATCGGCTGGCCGGCCGAATACCTCGGTGGCGATCTGGTATTCCTTTAACGGCGTGCCGGGTGAATCGAGCGCATGCTCGGCCAAATACTTCAGGAGTTTACACAGAGATTCGGCCCCGTGTAGTACGGGACTCCGGTTCAACTTTTCAATTTGAGCGTGAACCGCTTCCCGTTCGGCGATCGTGGCCCCGGTATCTTTCATTTAACGCAAGAGTAACAACATCGCCAAGTCTATGCAAAACGGCGAACAGAGTCAAGTAACAGTATAATGGAGCCAAGTGCGATTGGTCGCATTATTTCTGCTGCTGGGTGCGCTCTCTGAAGCCGCCGATCCGGTCCAGGATCTGGCGGAACGCGGCGCGGCGCTGAAGGCCAAGGGCGACGCCGCCGGTGCCCTTGAGGTCTATCGTCAGGCGGCTGAACTGGATCCCAGATCCGCGCACCTGCAAGACGAAGTGGGCTTTCTGCTGGCGGTTCTCGGCCGCCGCGCGGAGGCCATACAAAGCTTTCAGCACGCGATCGAACTGGATCCCAAGTTCGCGCCGGCGCAGTACCATCTGGGCGCCGTCTATTGGCTCGATAAGAATCCGGGGCTCAGCATTCCCCATTTACAGAGCGCCGCAGCCCTTGATCCTGGCAATTTCGAATACCAGTACAAGCTCGGGGAGACCCTCAAATTGCAGGGCGAAGACGCGGCGGCGCTGCCGCATCTGCGGGCAGCCGTGGCGGCGGACAGCAGGCATTGGGATGCCTGGAACAGTTTGGGGATGGCGCTCGAGGATACCGGCGATCTGGCCGCCGCCGTGGATGCTTTCGAGCACGCAGTGGACGTCAATCCTAGCGATCCGGACGCACGGAACAACTTCGGCGCCACACTGGTGAAGACACGCCGCGCGGATGCGGGGATTGCCCAATTCCAGAAGATCCTGGACGCGGACCCGGCCTACAACATGGCGCGCGTCAATCTCGGGTTCGCGTACATCCAAAAAGGCGATCCGGATAAAGCGGCGGAGCAGTTGCGGGAGGCTATCCGGCGGGAGCCGGATCTGGCCGTAGCGCACTACGACCTGGGTGTCGCGCTCAAAAACAAGGATGACCTGGATGCCGCCAAGGTCGAGTTCGCACGTACGCTGGAATTGGATCCCAGCATGGCGGAAGCGCACTACACGCTGGGCATCACGCATTGGCAGATGGGTGACTTCGACGAGGCCGCCAAGGAGATGCAGGCCGCCATTCGCTCGCGCCCGGATTACGGCCAGGCCTACTCTATGCTGGGAACCGCGCTGAAGCAGAAGGGAGATCGCGAAGGCGCGGAGACCGCGCTGCGTACCGCGATTCGACTGGACCCGGAGGACCCGGGGCCGTACAATACGTTGGGTCAGCTACTACGGCAGAAAGGCGATCTGCAAGGCAGCCGCGCGGCATTTGCCCAAGGCGCCCAGGTGAAGCAGACCAAAGAGGCGGAGTTGGGTCGAATGCTGCAGAAAAAAGACAGTTCTGGCGAAAAGTGAAGCGCAAGCATGCGATCGAGCGGCATTGTATGCAGTGTTTGCTACCGCCGCAGTTTCATCGGTGACCCGTTTACCCGCAGCAGTCCAATTTTAGGCTGGTCGTTTTAGCACCGCGCCCAACCCGCTGACCCGCGAAGCGGCTACTTCGGCAAGGTGTAGTAGACAGTGATTTGGGCTTCTTGATTCGTTACGGGCGTACAACTCACCCAATCGGTTCCGTTTCTGCTGACTGTCGGGACGGCGCAGTGGGCGCCCGGGTTATGACAGTCTGGGTCGGGAGTGTGTGCCCGACACGAAGGCGCGGTACATCCATGCGGTACATCCATTAAGGTACAGTTTTTCGGCTCGGTGTGGGAAACGCGTGAACCTGTGTCGCAAATCCTCTCTCAACAACCCATCGCCGTTCAAATCCCCACTTTTCCTACCATCCTAGGATGCCGTGTCCCCGCGCCGGTCGTATAGCTGCGTGGTGCTAGGGCCAACCCGCATTTCGGGACATGCCACGTGCGCCACCTTCGCCGGCAAAGGTGGCGCATCTTCGTCCAACGGGTCGTCAGGGTCTTCTAACACCTCAACCTAGTCTCAACTCCCATGACAGCCTCGCACCGGTGACACTCACTGGGGTAGGGCATACGTGTGATAATGACACGGTTATCACACTTTTTGGATCATCCCAAAAGGAAGGCCGCCTTACCGGGTACCTTGATTGGCCCATGCCCAGGTGAATCCGTTCCAATAGTTGACTACCAGGTGATCGGTGTTCGCTTCGGCGAAGGCATAGATCCGTCGATTACCTGTAGCATCTACGTAGGTTATCGAGTTGGGGTAATACAGCGCTGTGGCTCCAGCAGGTAGGCCTTGGTCGGCCCAATGCCAAGCGAAACCGTCCCAATAGTTCACGACCAGGTGATGGTTGCTGCCTTCGGCAAAGACATAGATCCGTTGATTCCCCGTGGTATCCACGTACGTAATCGCGTTCGGACCACCCACCCAACTCGCCCCCGCCGGCAGACCCTGGTCGGCCCAATGCCAGCTAAAGCCATCCCAATAATTCACTACCAAGTGGAGATTGCTCCCCACACAAAAAGCGTAGATGCGCTGATGGCCCGAGCCATCCATGTACGTGATAGCCATTGGAGGCGCCGCTATGCCGGACATGCCCGCCGGCAGCCCTTGGTCCGTCCAATGCCACGCCGCACCGTCCCAGTAATTGACCACCAGATGGTTGTTGTCCCCTATTGCGAACACGTACAGCCGCTGCGTTGAGCCGTCGAAGTAGGTGACCGCACTCGGATCGAACACGTAAGTATCGCCTGACGGCAAACCCTGGTCGGCCCAGTGCCAGGCGAAGCCATCCCAGTAGTTCACCACCAGGTGATTGTTGCTCCCGACCGCGAAAACATAGATACGGTGGTTGCCAGCGCCATCCACGTACGTCACGGCTGACGGAACGAAAACGTTAGTTGCGCCCGCGACCACTCCCTGGTCGGCCCAGTGCCATGCCGAGCCATCCCAGTAGTTCACCACCAGGTGGCTGTTGCTGGCCCTAGCGAACACATAGATGCGTTGATTGCCCGATCCGTCCAGGTACGTAATGGCGTTGGGGTTATAGATCGCCGTCGTGCCTGCCGGCAGACCCTGGTCCGCCCAATGCCAGTTGAAGCCATCCCAGTAGTTCACTACCAGGTGGCTATTGTTGCCCGACGCAAAACTGTAGATTCTCTGGTTTCCCGACGGGTCCAGATACGTGATGGTGGTTGGCGTGCTGGAGATCGCGTATGCCGCGGTCCCCAGCACAAACCAGCCTGCTGCCGCAATGATACTGCAAAGTCGCTTCATCTCTTGGTTTTCCTCTTCTCTGACTTGGCAGCGGGAAATTTATGCCCTTCCCGCTGCGTTCTCAGCTAAGTGCAGGCAGACGATGAATCATTACTTACATAGCGTCCTTTATGTTGCCTTAAACCCAAATCCCCCGAACATCATTCTGCCCAACTGTGCACGAACGGTGAATGGCGACCGCTGATTTGGAAAAAATCACGGAACTGGCTTGACGCTCGCCTCGCGGCTCATCGATCCATTTCGCGATGGCGTGCCAACTCCCTTCGACGGCGTTCTAAAGTCGTCTGGCGTCCAGGCCAGCGCGCTTGCAACCGGGAAAGCTCTCTCTGCAAAGCCGAACGATACGGCGCTGACGGACCTCCAAAACAAAGACTGGGGCGGCTTTCCAATCGAGAATTGTCATAGATGCGAATGGTCTCGATCGCGTCGATGATTCGCAACACTTCTTTCGGTCGCCGCATGGCCCTCGAGGCGGGCGCGCCGCTTGACTCGCTCAATGTGGTGCTCTACGGTGTCCATAGCGACGTACCACATCGACACCAGAAAGCCGTACTCCGGAGCGTCGTCACCGGGGCAAAAGAGGTGCCCGCACGACACCTGCGTCTTGCGGGGAACGCCTACTCCAAGCGCTCTGCGGCGGTCAATATCTCTCGGCGGGGGATGGTTGCGGCGTGTAGCGAAAACGAGGCTTTTCAGGACGAATCCGACGTGGCCGAAAACGGCCTGTTAAGCTGCCCCACAGTGTCTCACAACTTGTGCTGAAAAGTATGTCCGAAATACCGTGTTCCTGTTAAGATCCAGGACATTATAGTTAGCCCCGCGAAAGCGCAATACTACCAACATAGCAGGCCAAAGCAATGCTGACGCCGGTTAGAGGAGCGCTGAAAAAATAGATCTTGCAGAGCGCAGCAAGACCGACGAGCATTGCCAGCCCAACAACGAGCAGGAACGATGACTGAAAAAGGAGTTGGCTGTGAGCCAATGCGAGAAAACCGAAAACTAGGCCGAACAGAATAAGCCCCATACTGTGGCTGGCATTGAAGCCCACCCAACACCGCCAAATTGTCGTTTCCTTCGTAATGACAGGTGAAATCTGGCTCATGCTGATTTCAAGCGCATGGTCACGGGGCGTGAGGTTTGTCCCCCAGAACGTATAGCCGAGGTGGATGACCCCGAGCATGAAGATGATGCCTGCACTTAGAACCATGAGCATTCTTGCAGCCACGATGTTCTCCTTATGTTGCGGACACGCCGCTTTCTGATCGACCGGCAACACGCCCGCTAATCCCCTTACGATTCCAACCGCTCTCGTATGCACAAGCCTGTGGATCCCCCAGCCCTTTCCACGCTGAAACACCCCCACCACCTTAAACCGCCGCCTCCACGGTCATTTTTGGTACGCAAGGCACGTACGCAAAGCACGGTCACCTTGGTACAGATTCCTATAGTTTAAAACCGATAGGATTTTCCGATAGTTGGCCGCACCCTGCCGTGGATAACTTTTCGAAAAGGTGTTGTACACCGGGAAGGTGTCGTACACCGGGGCCTGGCGCGAGATTCGGCGGAATTTCGACAGCCATGCAGCCGTTATAGCGCGCCTGGCCGCGTCAGTGGCTCCGTTCCGCCAAGTGGGCACGTGCGGCCTGCAGATTGTGCCGGGCCGTTTCCAGTTTCGGATCGAGGCGCAGCGCGGTTTCAAACTCGGGCACGGCTTCCTGCATGCGGCCCAGGCGGGCAAGCAACGTGCCCAGGTCACTATGCAACACGGCGTCGTTCTGGCCGAAGCGCAATGCCTCGCGCAAGTGCGCGGCCGCGTCTTCGAGGCTGCCCAGCCTGGCACTCTGATCTCCCCATAACCGCAGCACTTCGCCCAGGTGCCGCCGGGCTCCGGAGTCGTCCGGATTATCCGCGAGCACCTGGCGGAACTCGGATGCGGCCTGCGGCCAGAGCTCTTCTACGGCGAGGGCGTTAGCGAGATTGTAACGTGCATTCGTATAGCGCGGATTGGCTGTAAGCGCACGTTCGAAGAAACCCGTGGCTTCGTTCTCATTGCCGGCCGACACCAGCGCCGCGCCGAGGGTGTTTAACGCCACGGGGTGAGCCGGCCGCGCGGTGACCGCGGCACGCAAGTAACGAATGGCGCCGGCATGGTCGCCCCGCGACAGCAGGAGCGCGCCGAGGTTGAACTGGGCGGTAAAGTCGCCCGGATACTTCTCCAGGCGGCGCAGCATGATGGCTTCCTGCAGTTCCCCCCGGAGGTCCGCTGGGCCGCGCGGCAGGACCTGCAGCCAGAGGTGCGCCATTTCATCCGTGGCTTGATTCCCACCGGTGACGCGCCGCGGCGGCTGATTCGGATTGCGCGGATTCGCCGCGGAATTATCGTAATGGTAGCGCATGGAGATCACGGTTCCCTTGGGCAGGAAAACGGGTTCCTTGTAGCGATACACGGACTGCCAATTCGGGTCCCAGTCCGGAATGCGGATCAGCCATTGGCGCGAACCGCCGGGCAGCGTCGCGTAGCCTTCGAGCAGATGTCCCAGGTAATGGGCGTGCGGATAGACCGCGAGAACGTCCATATCCATCGGCACTACGAAGTCGTCGCTAACCGGGAAGTCCGGGTTGCCCGCGAGAATGTCCAGCCCGCCGTCGTGCTCCAGTTGCAGCAGCATCGGATACTTCGTTCCGGGTTGATTGGTGAAATACAATCCGATCGAGGGCTCGACCAGTTCGGGTTTGCCGGTGGGCTGCATGTGGACGTTCAGAACGAGATCGGAGCCCGGATCCGCGCGCCAGGCCATGCCTTCCGGTTCAACCCACGGAGTGCCGCCGGGTTTCCAAAATAGAAAGTGGCTGTCGGGGTCGAAGGTATCCGATTCAACGCTCAGATCCATGCCCGCGAACCCGGCACCCGGTGTTTTCTCCTGCGTGCGCGCGGAACGGCTGCGGTCAATCAGTACATTCGCATGATGGACGGCACGTGCATTGCCGGGGCGTATCTCGATAGCTTGGACCCAGCGCGTGCCCGCAACCTGCAGCGGCAACACGAAATTCCAATATTGATCCGGTCCACCGGCGGGCAGATGATAGGGGGCCGGCGCGTCGATCACCAGGTCCGGTTTGCCAAGCTGCCAGCCCGGAACGAAAGTTGGAAGCCGGGGAGCATCGCGGGGGGAACCGGCCGGACAGTCCGCGCGCACCCAGTCTTCAATTTCCCGGATCTGATCGTCCGTGAGACGCCGCTCATCTTGAAACTCTCCGTGACCGGCCTCGGGCAGCCACGGCGGCATGTAGCGCCGCTTCACGACGGAAACGATTTGTGCGCCGCGCTTGCGCACATCGGCGTAAGTGAGCAACGAAAAAGGTCCAGCTTCGCCGGGGCGATGACACGGTGCGCAAGAGTGATAGATGATGGGGGCGATGTTCTTGTAGAAAGCGGGAGGCTCGCCCCACGCAGGCAGGCTCCTCGTGATCAGTAGCAATGCTGGGATAACAGCGGTTCGCATTGGCCCGTTGTCACCAGTATAAGCACGCGAGCGGAATTCCCGGGGATGCGGATGCGCGCAAGTTGCGGCTGATTGACCGGTTCATTCCCAGTGCAGGCAGACCGCCGGATCCACGCGTGTCGCGCGCACCGATGGCGCGTACGCTGCCGCCAGCCCCACGGCGATCAGAACCGCGGCGACCCCGCAGAGCGTTACCGGATCGTATCCCGACACTCCCCAAAGCTGGCTTGCCAGAACCCGGCCGACCACCCATGCCAGCACGATCCCGGCCGCCACGCCCATCAGCACGAACCGCAGAGTGCTGGTGAGGACCATCGAGCGGACATCGCCCGCGTTCGCGCCCAGAGCCATGCGAATGCCGATTTCATGCCGCTGCTGTGTGACCGTCCAGGAGACGACGCTGTAAACGCCGATGGTCACCAGCACCAGTCCGACGCCCGCGAACACGGAAAACAGCACCAGTCCGAAGCGCGGGCGGGCGTACTGGCCGATGTTCAGAATGTCGTCCATGGTCATGGTCTGCTGCGGAATAACGCTCCTGTCCAGGCGCAGAATCTCTGCTGTGAGACTACGACTCAACTCCCCTGGGTCGCCCACGGTGTGCATGAAGATCACGGCCTGGCCGTACCCGGCCACCGAATAGGGGATGAAGGCCTCGGGTGCAACTCCCTCAAGCATTCCCTGGTTCTTCATGTCCGATACCACGCCGATCACCTCGAAACGCGGATTGGCGATGGGCTCCGGCGCGTACTTCAGGGCGGAGATCGTCAGGGGCTGCCCGAGGGGGTCCTGCCGCCCGAAGTATTTCCGCGCCATGCCCTGATTGATGACCGCGACTTTCCGTTTGCCGTTCTCGTCATCCGCCGTGGGCAGCCGGCCGGCCATCAGGCGCAGACCGATGGTCTGGAAGTATTGGCGGCTGCATGGCACAAAGGTGCCCTTCCAGCGCTCGAAGTGGGCCACGCCCGGCACGTCGAATTCGGTGCCGCTGCCGCCGTTCGGAGGATAGTCGAGAGCTGCACCGGCGGAGATCACGCCCCGCAGCGATTCCAGCCGTGGAAGCAGTTCGCGCAGGAAGCGCGCCTGCGAATCCGTGGTCCGGTAGCGGGCGGGAGGAAGGGTCAGGCCGGTGGTTAAAATATGGCTGGTGCGAATGCCTACGTCGATCTGCCGTTCCAGGAAGAAGCTGCGCATCAGGAGGCCGGAGCCGGTCAGCAGGAGCATGGAAAGCGTGACTTCGCCGGCGACCAAAGCGTGCCGCAGCCGGCCACGGCGAAACCCGGTGTTGCCGCGCGTGGCGTTCCGGAGCGGTTCGTTCAGATCGCCCCGGGTGGATGCGAGTGCGGGCGCCAGCCCGAAGACGAAGGCCGTGGCGATGGCCAGCCCAGCCGTTGCCAGAAGCACCTCCCGGTTTATAGAGATAATCGCTTCATCGGGAAATGTGTACAGGGGAATCAGCGCGATCAAGCCCTGCAGCGCTGCCGAGGCGAAGAAATATCCGGCGGCCGCCCCAGCCAGCGAGAGCAGGATGCTTTCGGTCATGAGTTGGCGGACGATTCGCCACCGTCCCGCGCCCAGCGTCATCCGAAGAGCCAGTTCTTTTTGGCGGACCGTGGCCCTGGCCAGGAGCAGATTTGCCACATTAGCGCAGGCGATGAGCAGCAGCAGGCCGACGGCGCCGAGAAGCGTCAGCAGCGCGACGCGGAACTGGCCCACGGCGATGTAGCCGAGCCGATCCAGCCGAACCAAGAACTGCGCGGGATAGCTACGCGGATAAATGGCCGACAACCGCTTCGCCAGGCCGCCCAACTCGGTTTCCGCGCCTCTGAGGTCCAGCCCCGGCCTGAGGTGGCCGTAGAGGACGAAGTTACGTCTCTCGGCGCCAGGTTCGGCGGGATCGGCGGCAGCCGGCATCCAAATGTCCCCGCCCCAGAATGCAAAACGTTTAGGCATGATGCCAACCAGCGTGGTGGGCTTGTCATTCAGGAGGAAGGTTTGGCCTACGATGTTCGGGGCGTGCCCGAATCGGCTGAGCCACACTTTGTAACTTAGAACGAAGACGGGCGGCGCGCCGGGCTTCGCGTCGCCGGGAACAATACCGCGGCCGAGCAAAGGCGCGACGCCAAGAAATTGGAATGCGTTGTCGGTCACCGTGTCTGTGTCGAGGGGCGCCAGCCGATCGCCCGAACCCATAAGCGTCGTCGTCTCCCACACGCCCATCGTGTCAGTGAAGATCCGGTTCTGCTGCTGATAATCCAGAAACTCCGGAACAGAGAAGTAGTTCCGGTCCTGTGCTCCTTTGCTGTTCGTTTCGACGATCCGGAATCCGTAGATGCGATCGCTGTCGGTATAAGGGAAAGGGTGCAGCAGAACGTTATCGATGACGCTGAAGATGGCCGTCGTCGAACCGATTCCCAGTCCGAGAGCGGCCACACAGGCGAGGACAAATCCATGATCTTTGCGGAGGCTCCGGCTTGCGAAGCGCAGGTCCTGCCAAAGCGCGCCCATAATCGGGAGCCTGTAGCACATCACTGCCCAAAGTCGACCGCTATATTCACCGGATTACTACTTGGTTCAGACGAAACGTCTGCCCGATCCTGGGACGGTAGCGTCGCGCAACCGGACATCACAACTTGTGCCTATGGCGCGTGCATGCCCATGGCGGCCGCAGCGAAGGCCCATTCGTCGGCGATCTCGGCAATCAGTTTGTCAGTGGGCCGGTAACCATGCGAGGCTTCAGTTTCCACGCGGATCAGCACGGGATGATTGCATGCCTGATCGGCTTGCATGCCCGCCGTGAACTTGAAGGAATGGCTGGGCACCACGCGGTCGTCATGATCCGCGGTGGTTACCAGCGTAGCGGGATAACAGACTCCCGGCTTAATATTCTGCACGGGCGAGTACTTAATAAGATAGGCGAAGTCCGTGGCGTTCGACGACGAGCCGTATTCGGTTACCCAGGCATGGCCGCCGGTGAACCGGTCGTACCGCAGCATGTCCATCACGCCCACGGCGGGAAGCGCCACGGCATACAGATCCGGGCGCTCGACTTCAACCGCGCCCACCAGCAAACCGCCGTTCGACCCGCCCATGATTCCCAGCCTGGCCGGCGATGAGTACTTCTCTTTCACCAGGTATTCGGCGACCGCAATAAAATCGTCGAAGACATTCTGTTTCTTGCTCAGATACCCCGCCTTGTGCCATGCCTCGCCATACTCGCTGCCACCGCGCGTGCTGGCCGTCACCCAAATTCCGCCTAACTCGAGCCACGCAGGTACGTCGGGCCAGTAATCCGGCAGCGTGCTGATCGAAAACCCGCCGTAGCCGTAGATCATCGTGGGGTGATTGGAGTCGAGCGCCATTCCTTTCCGCCAGGTGAGGAAGAATGGGACGCGCGTGCCATCCTTGGAAGTCGCGAAAAGCGCCTTCGTTTCGTATTGCGTCACATCCACTGGCGGCTTGGCGGCCTCGAACGAAGTTCGCCGTCGGGATCGCGGATCGTAAACGAATTTCGTAGATGGAAACAAAGGCGAGCTGAACGAGTAGAATATGTCCGGCTCATCTTCCCGTCCGCCCAGTCCGCCCAGCGTTCCGGTACCGGGGAGGGGCAAGTCGCCCTGCGGAGCGCCCGCCAGGCTGAACAGCGATACCCGGCTCTGCGCGTCGACCAGGTATTGCGCTACAAAGCGGCCGCCGACCAGTCTCACATCCTGGATGGCGAGCTTTCCTTCCGGAATGATCGTCTTCCACTGGCTGGGCGTGGGGCGGGTCACATCGACAGCGATTACCTTACGATTAGGCGAGTCCAAATCCGTGCGCAAATAAAGCGTGGAGCCGGAATTGCCTATGGGGGCGAATTCGGCGCCATCCTGCTCAATCACTGGATGCACGGGGGCGCCCAAGACCGGCTGCAGCGGATCGCGTAGATCCGCGTAGTAAAGCCGATTATTATTATCGGCGCCCTTACTGGTCACGACCAGCAGGTAACGGCCGTCCTCAGTCACTCCTCCGCCAACGAACCACGTGGGCAGATCGGGCCGCGCGTAAATCAACTGGTCTTGAGATTGTGGAGTGCCCACCCGATGGTAGTAACAGGCGTGGCCGGAGAGCGCCGCCTCCAGCACTTTGCCCTTGGGGGGCTCCGGATATCGCGAGTAAAAGAATCCTTTGTTGTCGGCGGTCCAGGATGTGCCGGAGAAGCGCACCCAGTGAACCTCGTCGGACAGATCCTTACCCGAGTCGACATCGCGCACGTGCAGAGTCTCCCAATCCGCGCCGCCTTCCGAGAGGGCATAGGCCAACAGTCGGCCATCGCGCGAAGGTGTCCAGCCGCCCAGCGCAATAGAGCCGTCGGGCGACAACATGTTCGGATCGAGCACCAGTTTGGCCGGTCCGTCGAGTGTGGAGCGCAGATAGACGGGCGACTGCCGCTCGAGCCCGCTGTTTTTCGAGTAGAAATAACGGCCCCCTTCACGGACCGGGATGGACGCTTTCGGATAGTCCCAAAGCTGCGTAATCCGCCGCTCAAAATGCTTACGTAAGGGAAGCTTGGCAAGATAGTCGAAGGTTGCACGGTCCTCTGCGGCCACCCAGTCCGTTACGGCTTTGGTGTTGAGGTCTTCCATCCATTGGTACGGGGCGGGAACTTTGATCCCGAAATAGTCGTTAACGATACTGCCTTTTGGCGTGGGCGGGTAGGATACCTTGGGAAGGGGGTCCTGGCCGCGGAGGGAAGTTATAGCCAAAGTCAACGAGGCGGCGACGACGACCTTCGCTGGGTGTGGCGACTTAGTCATGCAGCATAAGGTAGCAGAGTTGGAGCGGTTGGTCCTCGCACCGGTCTGCATTCACTACTATACGGGCGGATGCTATTGCAGCGGCAGATCCGGCTGCCCGTCGCCGTTCTTGCCCTCGCCGTTCTCCGCCTCGGGAATCACCGATGCCGCCGCCACCTGGTCGTCGTCCTCCATGCGTACCAGCCGCACGCCTTGCGTGGAGCGGCCCGCCTGACGGATCTCGGCCGATTCCAGCCGGATGATCTTTCCGTTCTTGGTCACGATCATCAGGTCGGTATCTTCCCGCACCGACAAAATGGCCACCACCTTGCCGTTGCGCGCCGAGGTCTTCATGTTGATGACGCCCTTGCCGCCGCGCGATTGCAGGCGGTAATCGGTCAGGTTGGTACGCTTGCCGAAGCCGTTTTCGGAGATCGAAAGAATGAGTCCTTCGTCCTCCACAATCTCCATGCCGACCAGGTAATCGCCGGCGTCCAGGTCCATGCCGCGCACGCCGCGCGCGGGTCGCCCCATGTGACGCACCTGGCTCTCGGCGAAGCGGATGGCCTGCCCGTTGTGCGACCCCAGGAAGATATAGTTCTTGCCATTGGTGAGGTGGACAGAGATCAACTCGTCCCCTTCATCCAGTGTCACCGCGATGATGCCGCGCGACATGGGATTGTCGAACTCAGTCAGCTCGCACTTTTTGATCACGCCATGCTTCGTGGCCATCACGATGAACTGGTCGGGCACGAACTCGCGCACGGCCAGGAACGCTTTCACGGTGTCGTCCGGCTGCAGGTTGATCAGGTTCGAAACGTGCTTGCCCTTGCCCGCCGTGGCGGCGTCCGGAATCTCGTAAATCTTAAGCCAATAGACGCGGCCCTTGTCGGTGAAGACCAGCAGATAGCTGTGTGTGGAGGCCACGATCAGGTGTTCGAGGAAATCCTCCGTGCGCGTGCCCATGCCGATGCGGCCCTTGCCGCCCCGCGATTGCCGGCGGTAGGTATCCACGGACGTGCGTTTGAGATATCCGCCGTGGGTGACGGTAACGGCCACGTCCTCGACGGCCACCAGGTCTTCCAGGCGGATCTCGCCGGTGTCTTCGATGATCTGTGTGCGGCGCTCGTCGCCATAAGCCTTGCGGATTTCCTTTAATTCGTCGACGATGGTTTCGCGCACGAGCGTCTCGGAGCCCAACAGTTCCAGGTATTCGGCGATGCGGCGCTGGATTTCGGCCAACTCGTCGGCGATCTTCTGCTGCTCCATGCCGGTCAGTCGCTGCAACTGCAGTTCGATGATGGCCTGCGCCTGCCGCTCGGTGAACTGGAAAGCGGCGATCAGCGAATCGCGGGCTTCGCGAGGCGCGCGCGCCGCGCGGATGATGCGGATCACTTCATCCAGATTTTCCAGCGCTTTCCTGAATCCGAGCAGGAGATGCTCGCGTTCGCGGGCCTTGCGCAATTCATAGTCGGTGCGGCGGCGGACCACTTCCACGCGGTGCTCGATGAAGCACTTGATGCAATCGACCAGGCCCAGCTCGCGCGGCTGCCCGTTGACAATGGAGAGCATAATCACGCCGAAGCCGATTTGCAACTGCGTGTGCTTATAGAGATTGTTGAGGACGACTTCGGCCTGCTCGCCGCGCTTCAATTCGAAGACGATGCGCAGGCCGTCGCGGTCGCTTTCATCGCGGATTTCGGAAATGCCTTCGATCTTCTTCTCGTTGACCATCGCGGCGGCATTTTCGATGAGCCGCGATTTATTCACCTGGTAGGGAATCTCGGTGACTATAATGTGTTCGCGATCCTTGCCCCGGCTTTCGATGGCCGCCTTGGCCCGCAGCTTGAGTTGCCCGCGGCCTTTGGTGAAGGCGTCGATGATGCCCTGCCGGCCGAGGATGAAGCCGCCGGTCGGAAAATCGGGGCCGGGCACCATCTCCAGGATTTTGGCTAGGGGCGTTTGCGGATTCTGGATGAGCGCGATGGTGGCGTTGACAATCTCAGTGAGGTTGTGGGGCGGGATGTTGGTGGCCATGCCTACGGCGATGCCGGCGGAACCGTTGATGAGCAGATTCGGCACGCGCGTGGGCAGGACTTCGGGCTCGCGCTCGCTCTCGTCGTAGTTGGGGCGGAAGTCGACGGTCTCCTTGTCGATGTCTTCCAGCAGCGAGGTAGTGATGCGCGCCAGGCGGGCTTCGGTGTACCGCATGGCCGCCGGGGAATCGCCATCGACCGAACCGAAGTTGCCCTGGCCTTCCACCAGCGTGTAGCGCATATTGAAGGGCTGCGCCATGCGCACCAAGGCATCGTAGATGGGCACGTCGCCGTGCGGGTGGTACTTACCCATGACCTCGCCGATGATCTTGGCGCACTTGCGCGTGGGGCGGTTGGGCGCTAGGCCCATCTCGTGCATACCGAAGAGAATGCGGCGATGCACGGGCTTCAGGCCGTCGCGCACATCGGGCAGGGCGCGGCCCACGATTACGCTCATGGCGTAATCGAGATACGACCGCTTCATCTCGTCTTCGATGTTGATGGGAACCTGGTTCCGGTCGCCTCCGCCACCGCCGGCGCCCAGCGGCAACTGTGGGCCGGTGGGAGGCGGGGGCGGACCTTGCGGCGGATTTTCCTGTTCGGGCAAATCGTCTCCTTGGTGGGGGAAAGTTCTATTTTACCAAGCGAGTGATGGGCTTTTGTAGGCGCTTTAAGCTGAACTCCTGGGTTGGCTACAGGAGCAACTATTCTGGCGCCCGGCACATCTCGGCAACGGCGTCAGGCAGCCAAGTGGGCTCCGATTCTAAGCTCACCGCCAATCCATGAGAACCTTAGCATATGGAAGGGACTGAGCGAGACAGCGTGCCCGAAGTTTCCGTTCAATTTCTGCTGAAATCGCCCACTGTTACGATTCGGGACGTGTGCTGCGGGGGCAGGTGCCGAGACAAGAGTGCGGAAGAGTGGACCGCCGCGACAGAACTTGTTTTTCCGTATCGCGGCGTCTACGTGCGTCATGTTGGGAACGACCAAGCCGTAGCCGAGGCAAACCAAGTGCTGTTTTTCAACGCGAGCGAAGGTTATCGGGTGAGCCATCCTGTCTCCGGCGGCGACGCGTGTTTGTCGCTGGCCATCAGCGAACCATTGCTGCGGGAACTGGCACCACTTACTTTTCGGGGCGACAACCGAAGACTGGCATTTCGTCCGCAGCGCCTTCGAATTGATGCACGCGCGCAAGCGCTCGTGGCGGTGCTGCGGCATAGCCTGCGCCAGAACATCGCGGGACCGTTGGAAGCAGAGAGCCTGGCTTTGACACTTGCACAGCGGGCGCTGGGGCCGCGCACCACTCACGCGGCGGGAGCCAGCCTCGGACGACAGCGGCTTGTGGATCGAGTCAAACTCGTACTGGCGAGCGATCCGGCGCGACGCTGGACTTTGGCTGAGATCGCCGCAGAAGTGCGTGGCTCACCAGTTTATCTCACGCAGGTTTTCCAACAGGTGGAGGGACTGCCCCTGTATCGCTATCAGTTGCGACTGCGGCTAGCGCGCGCGCTGGATCTTCTCGCGCAGTGCGACGACCTCACAGCTTTGAGCCTGGACCTTGGCTTCTCCAGCCACAGTCACTTCAGCGCCGCGTTCCGTCAGGTTTACGGCCGATCGCCCTCCGAATTCAGGCAGTTGGCTTTGAATCGCTAGCACTCGGTCCGAACAAATCGCTGGTCCGAACAAATCGCTAAAGATTATGACAGCGCTTTTCTCCTCCGGCGTGGCCTACTGGAGGTACCCGGACTTCGGGTATAGGAGAGCGACGTAATGGTTGAAAAAACTTGTGCGGCTTGCGACTGCAAGCTCGATGAAAACGCCATCAAGGTCAAAATCGGCGGCAAGACGGTGGAGGTTTGCTGTGATGAGTGCTCACAGAAGCTGAAGGAAGCCCACGTATCCGCCACAGCGCGAGGAAGGGCTGAGTTATGACTGAAAGCAAAATATCAGCGACCCGGGATAGCGTCGAGACCACGTCGGGGCGTATCAGCTACACGGAACAAGGCACAGGACCAGTCGCGTTGTTCGTGCATGGCGTGCTTCTGAACGGGCATCTGTGGCGTCATCAGTTAGAGGATTTGTGCGACATCCGGCGATGTATAGCTGTGGATCTGCTTGCACATGGCGACACCGAGATAACGCCGGACCAGGACGTATCTGTGACTGCCAATGCGAAGATGCTCAAGGAATTTCTCGATGCCTTGAACATCGACCAAGTAGATCTGGTCGGCAACGACAGCGGTGGCGGTATTGCACAGATTTTCGCCGCGCTGAATCCGGAACGCGTTCGCAGCCTCACGCTCACTGACTGCGACGCCCACGACAACTGGCCGCCCGAGGCCTTCAAACCTTTCCTGGCGATGGCCGCCGCCGGGGGTCTGCGCGGAACAATAGACGCGCTGTTGTCGGACAAGAACGTCTATCGATCGGCACAGGCCCTCGGACCGGCGTATGAACACCCCGAGCGGCTGAGTGACGATAGCATCGAAACCTACCTGCGTCCGCTGGTCAGAACGGAGCAGCGCACCAGCGATTTGCGACGCTTCCTCGCGGCTTTCGACAATCGGCACACGCTTGCCGTTGAGGCACGTCTGAAGACGCTGCAGGCGCCCACGCTGATCGTGTGGGGAACCGATGACGTGTATTTCGACGTGAAATGGTCGCATTGGCTCGCTGATAACATCCCAGGGACACGGCGCCGCATCGAGCTTAAAGACGCCAGGATCTTCTTTCCCGAGGAGCGCCCGGCGGAATTCAACCAGGAAGTACGCACACACTGGCAGGACATACAGCTGGAGAGAGGAGGATAAGGAAGTGACAGATCAAACACGCAAGGCTGAGCAATTCCGAGGATTGCATGTACCCGGAAGGCCGCTCATCCTCTTTAATATCTGGGATGCAGGCGGCGCAAAGGCTGTGGCCAGCGGAGGTGCCAAGGCGATCGCCACGGGCAGCTGGTCAGTGGCTAATGCAAACGGCTTCGCCGATGGCGAACTGCTCCCACTCCGCTTGGCGATCGACAACCTGCGTCGGATTGTGGACGCGACAGACCTGCCGGTGACAGTCGATCTGGAAAGCGGCTACGGCGACCTGCCGGAAGTGGTCGCCGAGACCATCGGTCTCGCAATCGACGCGAAAGCAGTTGGCTGCAACTTGGAGGATAGTTTTCCGGCAAACGGAAGGCTGCGGGAGACAGCCGATCAAGTGGCTCGCATCCGAAGCGCTCGGCAGGCGGCCGATGCCACCAATGTCCACTTCTTCATTAATGCTCGGACAGATATCTTCTTCCAGCGACCGACCGGACATCACAACGATGCCATGGTGGTTGAGGCGATTGAGCGAGCACGCGCCTATGCCGACGCCGGCGCGGACGGCATCTTTGCGCCCGGCCTGGCAGACATCTCTCTGATCGCACGCCTCGCTGAGGCGTCACTGCTCCCGCTCAACATCATGATTGGCGATGCCACACCGCCGGTGGCCGCCTTGGCACAGCATGGTGTCGCCAGGGTGAGCTACGGCCCTCGCCCTTACCTCATTGCGATGAGGGCGTTGGAAGAAGCGGCGCGCGCGGCGCAAGAGTGATCCGAATGGGCGGAGCGCGGATTCCCAGGGCCCTCCTCGCTGATCTCCGGCGACGGGATCGTCGAATCGATTATGCCGCGGAAGAGACTTTGTTCACATGCCGTTGGTCCCAGAATTCGATGGAATGGCTTAACGGCGGCGTCGGAGGCCGCCTCTCATGACGGGAACATGATCCGACGTGGACTGCCACCGGCAACAGAGCGCTATCGCAAGTATTCTACTCAGAAGGAGATTTCGCTGGCGTCCGGGAGGATCTACCAGGTTGCGCTAAGGCTTGCGCTAAGGCAACGCGGATCAGATGGCCGCCGCTTTAAAATGGAAGCCCGAAAACGTACCCGAAGCCACAACTTCGAAATCGTGTCAACTATCGACTAAATGGGGACTGCGTAGCTTCTACAACCCTGGCATGGTAAAAGCGTCCAATTCGGACCCGCCCTGTGGGACGGATCCCATAAGCGATCCGCCGTTCTGGAGCCAAAGTTTGGCGCGGGCTGTACCCAGAGCAACACCGTGATCGCGACGGGAACCTGTAGGTGATAGGTCATACGCGGTCGGAACCCAAAATGAGGATGGAAAACTCCGCACAATTCCAGTGGAAGTTAACGTGCTTGCAGCCGCCCGTGCGAACACGATCCGGCGGTTACCCCAGCCGTGATTCACTCTGGGAAAGGTTCGTTCCCGGACAATTTTCCAACAGAACCAGACTAGGAGATCTTTGTATGAAAGCTCGATTATCAATGCTCGTTTTGTCGATTGCGTTGGGAGTAGTCTCTGCCCAAACCACGCCACCAAATCCCCCGCCCCAAGACACTCCACAGAGCACATCGCCGACAAAGCCGCAAACAAACACCCAATCCGACGCCAAGACGAATGTGGCAACCGGCTCGGCAAGCACAACACCTGCCGAGATGAAGACGTCAACTTATAAGGGTGTCCTGGTGGATTTGGCCTGCTCTTCAGGTAAATCCGCTAGCGCCGGAGCTACGCCAGTGCAGCCTTCCGATCCATCGAAAGCTCCAGCTTCCGGCCAATCTAATTCAGCAGATCGATCCGCTGGCGACCCCGGGCCGAGCTGTGCAGTGTCGGCCAACAGCAGCGAACTAGGAATGAGGCTAGAGGAAGGCAAGACGGTACGTTTCGATCTGGTGGGAAATCAGCGCGCGCAGAATGCGCTGAAGGACGACAAGCGGTGGAGCAAGGACATGAGCGCGAACAAGCCGATTCGCGTCAAAGCCAGCGGTGTGCTCAACGGCGATAAGCTGATCGTCACATCGATCCAGTAGGACGTTACATCGATCCAGTAGGACGTTTTTCGCCCCAGCGCGCGCGCCTCCTTCTCTCAGCGAGGGGTGTGCGCTTTCGTAATTCAGCCTAAACTTGCGACACTCGTTGCGGGATGTTGCGCGCGAGGTGGAGCACCCGCGATACCCGAAGAGGTATGCAGGCGGTCAGCGCTGCACTCGGCCGGCTGAGAACCGCCAATTTTGACGCCCATGCGCTGGCAGATCGCTGCCCCACCAAACAACAACTGGTGGCAGACTGGAAGATCGAGGAGTGTACATTTTGACTGACAGTCATGTATCGGTCGCGGTGGTGCAGGCCGGGTCCGTCTTGTTCGATCGGGAAAAAACGCTGCAAAAGGCCGCCGATCTGACGCGGAACGCCGCCGCACGCGGCGCGCGGCTCATCCTATTTCCGGAAGCGTTCGTGGGCGGATATCCGAAAGGGTTGGATTTCGGAGCGCGGGTGGGCTCCCGGACCGCGGCGGGCCGGGAACAGTTTCGCGTTTATTACGAAAGCGCCATCGAAGTTCCTGGTCCGTGCTGCGATGCGCTCGGCGCCATGGCACGCGCGCATGCGGTGGACTTGGTTGTGGGCGTTGTGGAACGCGAGGGCGGCACGCTCTATTGCACGGTTCTGTTCTTTGCGCCGGATGGGAGCCTGCGCGGCAAACATCGCAAGCTGATGCCCACGGCCGCGGAAAGGCTGGTATGGGGATTTGGCGACGGTTCCACGATGCCGGTGTTCGAGACGGCGGCAGGGCGCGTAGGCGCGGTGATCTGCTGGGAGAATTATATGCCGCTGCTGCGCATGGCCATGTATGGCAAGGGAATCGAACTATACTGCGCGCCTACCGTAGACGACCGGGAAACGTGGCTTCCGACAATGCGGCACATTGCGCTCGAAGGCCGCTGTTTCGTGCTTTCCGCGTGCCAGTATTTACGATGTGCCGATTGTCCGCCCGGGTATGATCTGGCGCGGCCGGCGGACACGGATGCCGCGCTGATCGGCGGCGGAAGCGTGATCGTCAGCCCGCTGGGGCAGGTGTTGGCCGGACCGCATCGCGAAGGCGAGGCGATTCTGACGGCCCAGTTGGATCGCGGTGACCTGGCGCGCGGCAAGTATGACCTGGATGTGACCGGACACTACGCTCGTCCGGATGTTTTTCGCTTGCTAGTGGATGAATCGCAGAAGCGCGCGGTTGTGGAATCGCCCGAACTCAAGACATCAGCAGTGGGGGGCGAGCCTTAGATCTAAGATGGCTTGGAGCCGCCGGGTGCGGCCTGGCGGGTCAGGTGGACCTTGCCGGTGAGTGGTGTGCCATCCATATTGCCGTTCATGTCGCCGTCCAGGTGATCGCCACTCATGGTGAGCGTGAACTTGACCAGACTACCGGTTTCCGCCGATGAAACTTCGAATGTCAGCCGATTGCCATCCAGCCTGGCATTCCGAATGGATTCGGCTTCCTGGTCCTCTTGCCGGCCGATGGCGCCGGTGATGGCGTCCGCTTTCTGGTGCAGTTCGGCATGCACCTCGGTGTTGATGGCGGGACCACCGCTAGGGTCCTCCACCTCCACATTTCCTGCCCACTTGCCGGATACGTCCGCCGCCATGAGCGTGGCGGCGAGCGACGGCAGCAACAGCCAGCGTATTTTCATTGGCGCTCCCGCTTTGTTCCGCCTTTCCGTCGTTTTCCCGTCGTTTTCA
Organism: Bryobacterales bacterium; assembly: GCA_963818855.1. GTDB lineage: Bacteria > Acidobacteriota > Terriglobia > Bryobacterales > Bryobacteraceae > Bog-159. The sequence goes on from CAWFUH010000008.1 coordinate 524,043, forward strand.
TGGCTAGCTTAGCATGCGCCGAAACAGGATAGAATAAGGGGCTATTGTCCATTCAGGCGGAAGCTTGCGCTGCCCGCCGGTGAAAGGAAAATGATTTATATGAAACTAACGATCAGTCTGTTTGCATTGCTGGCTGCGGCCTTCGCCCAGACGCCTCCCGCGGCCGCGCCCGCCGCCCCGCCCGCGCGGGAGCCGGGAGAGTATGCCACGATTCACACCTCTATGGGCAACATCACGGTGAGACTCTTTGAAAAGGAAGCCCCCATCACCGTGCGGAATTTCGTGGGGCTGGCGCGCGGTACAAAGGACTGGAAGGATCCGAAGACGGGCCAGATGGTGCATGGCCGTCCGCTATATACGGGTACGGTTTTCCATCGGGTCATTCCCAATTTTATGATCCAGGGCGGAGACCCGTTGGGGACCGGCATGGGCGATCCGGGATTCACGATTGCGGACGAGTTCGTTCCGGCTTTGAAATTCGATGTGCCCGGACGGCTGGCCATGGCGAACATTGGACAGCCGCACACCGGCGGCAGCCAGTTCTTTATCACCGTCGCGCCCACGCCGTGGCTGAATGGGAAGCACACGATCTTCGGGCAGGTGGTGGAAGGTCAGGATGTAGTGGATAAGATCGTGACGGTGAAGACGGCGGCCGACAAACCGCTGACACCCGTGAAGATCGTCAGTATCACGATCAAGCGCGAAGGGCCGCCGCCCGCCGCCGCCGTCCACAAAGCCGCGCCGAAGAAGTAGTGGCGGCCATTTCGATGGCGCACGCGGCAGCGGCGCCACAGGCTCGCTTCGTCTTTTCCCTATCGCGCCGCGTCTGAACGATTTGGGGAATTACTCACAGGTCCGGCAACTGCTCGCCTTCGGTACGGGTGCGGGAATTCAGATCGCGGGACCTGACCTGGAAGTCGCTGTAGCGCGCGTGCGCCCCACCGGCGTGCAGGTTCTGGCGCGCACCAGTATCCCGCGCTTTCGCGAACGACCCGCAGCCGAGTGGGGCGCGGAGTACAGCGCGCTGCTGGCCAAGTTGGGCACGCCGCACCTGAGTGCCACTGTGCTATTGCCGCGGCAGGAAGTGATCGTGCGCCAGGTTGTGCTGCGCGGCGTCGAAGCCAAAGACATAGAGGCGGCCATCGCTTTCCAGTTGGAGGGCATCAACCCGTACGGCGACCAGGAGGTGCTGTTCGGCTGGACGCCATTGGGCGAAGGCAGCGTGCTGGTGGGCATCGTGCGGCGCGAGATCGTCGACCGGTACCTGGAGCTCTTCGCGGCGGCCGGAATTACGACCGGGTGCTTCACTTTCGTGGCGGCGGCAATTCATGGGGCGATCCGGCTGGCCGGACCGCCGCCTCGCGATTTCGTGGCGCTGGGCCACACTACGGACTCTGCCGTTGCGGTTTATGGCGAAAGCCAGGCGCGCCCGGTTTTTTCCGCTGAGTTCGATTTGCCCATGGCGAAAGCCGCGGCGGTGGCCATCAGCGAGTTGCGGCTGCCGCCCGAGACGGCGCCGTTAACCATCGAAAGCCTGCTGCCTGCGCCGCGCGTGAATCCGGTAGAGAACGATGTGGCGCGCAACCCGCTGCCTTACGCGGCGGCTATTGAAAGCGCCTGCCCGCGCCTTGCGCCGCCGGCGAATCTGCTACCCGCCGACCGGCGCGCGTCGGCTTCCCGCGGCATCTTTATTCCCACGGCGGTCGCGGCTGCCGTAGTGCTCATCATAGCCGGGGCTACGCTGGCCTGGCCGAGTTATGAAGAGAGCCAATACCTGAAACAACTGGACGCCCAGATCGCGCAAATAAGGCCGCAAGCGGCGCGCGCCGCCGCCCTCGATCATCAGATTGACGCGATACGCGCACGCGCGCGTTTGCTGAACGAATTCCGGTCGCGAACGCGTGCGGACCTGGATGCTTTCAACGAGTTGAGCCGGCTCTTACCCCCGCCGGCCTGGGCCAACACGATCGAGCTATCGCGCGACGCGGCCCTGATTATGGGAGAAGCGGAGCATGCCGCCCCGCTGGTGAAAGTGCTGGATGGGTCGCCGCTGTTCCACAATTCCGAGTTTAACGGCATCAGCAAAACGCAAAGCGTAGAGATCTTCCGGTTGCACACGCAGCGGAGGTCCGGCAAATGACCACGGGCAGGCTGGACCGGCGCACGCTTCTGGTTTTGGCCGCGGGAGTGGCGGTGGTGCTGGTGCTGCGCTTTGGCTTGATGGGGGACCGGCAACCGGCGGCGGCGGCCGCCTATGATTCAGTCCCGCTGGCGGAGAGCCGTCTGGCAAAGCTGCGCGCGACGTGGGCCACCGTGCCGGGCAAAGAGAAGGCCGCCAAGCAGGCGGGCGCCGCGCTGGCGGTCTCGGAGAAGGGCATGATCCTGGCAGACACCGCCGCGCAGGCCCAGGTCCAGTTGCTCGAGATCATGCGCCGGGCGGGCAAAGACAACGGCATCGATGTGCGGGGCGCCGAAGAGATGAAAATCAGTCCGCTGGCGGACGATTACGGCGAGGTGGAGGTGGCCGTATCGTTTACCTGCCGCATCGAGCAATTCGTTAATTTCCTGACGGATTTAGCCAATCGCCCGGAGTTGATCGCCACCCACAACATCCGCGTAACGCTGGCCGATGCGAAAGAGAAGACGGTGGCCGTCCGGCTGGAATTATCGGGCGTGACGCCGCGTAAGCTCATACCGGTGAAAAAAGGGCCGGGCTTGCTATGAAGCGCAAACTGCTCCTAGTGAACCTGGCGCTGGCCGCACTGAGCGTGGCGGGAGGGGTGCACCTGCGCCGCGCATGGATCGACGCCCGCGCCCGCGAGCAGGCCGTGCTGCGGAAGCGCATCCGGCCCGTGCCGGCGCCGCCTGTCTATACCCCGCCTGCGGCCGAACCGGTGAAGGCGGCCGGCTACAGCGATATCGCGCAAAAGATGCTGTTCTCGAAGGATCGCAATCCGGTGGTGGTGGTTGCGCCGCCGCCGCCTCCGAAGCCAGTTCCCATGCCGCCGCTGCCGCTGTTCCACGGCGTGTTGGATGTGGGTGATGGTCCGATCGCGATCATGAGCTTAGGTCCCAAGGGACCGCACCGCGATTATCAGCCCGGCGATGAAGTGGGGCCGTTCAAACTGGTGGCGGTGAACAACGAGGAACTGGTGTTGGAGTGGCAAGGGCAGACGATCAAGAAGAAAGTGGATGAGTTCCTGGATCGCAGCGCCGCTGCGGCAGCGGCAGCGGGACCGGCTGCGGCTAATTCAGCGGCTCCCCCGCCGCCCGTACAGAAAGCGTCTGCCGAGCCGGGCGGAGATCTCGGCGCCGGTATCAAGGCATGCCAGCCGGGGGATAACTCGCCGGCCGGGACCGTCGCGGATGGCATGCGCAAAGTGCTGAAGGTCACCCCATTCGGTGCGAGGTGCTTTTGGGAGTCGGAGAAATAAGGCTGCCCGTTCGCAATCTGGCAATCATAAGGAGCAATCGCGAAATGAAAATTCTTCTAGTATGCACGTGTATGTTGTGCGGCGGCCTGGCGGCCACGGCGCAGGATGATTCCGCATCTAAAACCACGCCGCCCAAGGCTGCGGCCGAGGCCCGGCAGACCAAGAAAGCGACCGCGCTTCCGCCCGGCGTGCCGAAGGATGCGGTCGAAACTACACCGGGCTTTTACCGCTGGACCGATAAAGCAGGCAAAGCCTGGACGTATCGCTTATCGCCCTTCGGTGTGACGAGGTGGCCCGCGGAGTCGGTGGATGTGGCGCACGAGCAGGCGCGCAAGGACCGCGCGGGGGCCGCACAGATATCTGCTGTGGAACAGGGTGATTCGATTCGCTTCGAGCAGGTGACACCCTTCGGAAAACATACGTGGGTCCGGAAGAAAAACGAATTGAACGAGAGCGAGCAGCGCATTTGGGCAGAGCAACAGAAGAATAGCGCGGCCGCTCACGCAGCGGAAAAGGAGTGAATGGTGAGATTCGGCAGACTAGTGCTGGCGTCGATGTTGATCGCATGGTGCGGAATGGGCGTCGTCCCGGCACAGCAGCCGAATGCCCCTCCGGCTTCCGCGCCGCCGCAGACTCCTCCCGCGGCGGGTGCGCCGGCTGCTCCGCCGGCTGCTGCGCGCCGGCCTGCGGGTGTGGAAGCCGGTGGCTTCACCCTGGAAAATGTGTCGCTATCGCAATTTATCGACATCGTGGCGCGGCGGCTGAAAATCAATTACCTGCTCGATCCGCGCTTCAAGAATGGCAGCGTCACTATCCACACCTACGGTGAAGTCAAGTTCACCGACCTGCTCCCGATGCTTGAAACCATTCTGCGGGTGAACGGTGCAGCCATTGTCAAGGTGGGCGACCTTTACCGGGTGGTGCCGGTGGACCGGGTGGCGCAGGCGCCGCTGCCGGCCGTCATCAATGGCAAGAACTTTCCCGACGATGAACAGATGGCGCTGAACCTGGTCTTCCTGAAGTATGCCACCGCCAGTGAGATTTTGAAGCTGGTCCAGCCCTTTCTGGGCGAGGGGGCCACGGCGGCTACTTACGACCCTGCCAATCTGCTGATCATCCAGGACAATAATCGCAATTTGAAACGCACCATGGACCTGCTGGGCGTGTTCGATAGCGACTCGTTTGTGAGCCAGCGCGTCCGCCTGTTCGATGTAACAAACGGACGGCCTTCTGACCTGGTGAAACAGTTAGAGTCGATTTTCAAAGCCGTGTCACTTTCGGACAAGTCCAACGTGGTGAAGTTCGTGCCGATCGACCGCATCAACACGATCGTCGCGGTAGCCCCGAATCCTGGGGTTTTTGACCAGATCGGACAATGGCTGAAGAGGCTGGACATTCCGGTAAAGTCGCCCGCCGGGGCGGTGGACAATTACGTCTACCGGTTGAAGTTTGGGCGCGCCGATGCCGTGGCGATGGCGATTATGGCACTGTATAGCGGCAATCCGATGGCGCTGATGGCGCTGAGCCAGATGAGTAACAACATGCTGTCCGGCATGATGTCCAATATGGCGCCCGGCGTGGGCGGAGGATATGGCGGGGGCGGTTATGGCGGCGGTGGCTATGGTGGCGGCGGCTATGGTGGCGGCGGCTATGGCGGAGGCGGTTATGGCGGAGGAGGGTATGGAGGCGGCGGATATGGCGGATATGGCGGGGCCGGTTTTGGTGGCGGCGGTTATGGTGGAGCGGGGCTTGGAGGCGCCGGTTATGGCAGCTTGGGGGCATTCCAAAATACCCTCAATCCTTTCGCGAGTACCTTCGGAGCCGCTAGTGCGGCGCAGACAGGGACCCAGCCGGGAGGCGCGGCGGCCGGCGGTTCCGCGGACCAGACCGGCACATATCTTGGTACGCCCGGCGTGGCAGCAGGCACAAATTACCGCGGCCCCCACATCATTCCAAACCCGTTCGACAATACCATTCTGGTGCAGTCCACTCCCGAGGAATGGGAGCAGATTTCGCGGCTCGTGCAGCAATTAGATGTGCCGCCGCGTCAGATTCTGGTGGAAGCGAAGGTCATGGAGGTGACGCTGACCGGTGACTTACAGTACGGCGTGCAGTCCTATCTGCAAAACAAAGGAACGGCTCCTCCCAGCGGTACCGGCGCACTGCCCCAGGCCGGCGGCTTTCTCGGCAGTCTGGTCAACAGCGGTCCGTTGACCCTGACCGGCGGCATTCTCATAGGCCACAGCCGTGAACTGTTGGCGCAATTGACGGCCATGGAGAGCACCGGCAAGGTGAAGACCATCAATGAACCCTCGCTGATCGCCACCGACAGCATCCCGGCGGTGATGAACGTAGGTACCACCGTGCCCACCGTGAGCGCGACGGTGGCTTCGGGAGTGGAGACGAACGGCAACACGCAATTTGCCCAAAGTATTTCGAATGTCAGCACGGGCACCACCTTGGTGGTCAATGCGCGCGTCAATTCGAGTGGCATTATCACCATGCTCATCAATCAGCAGGTCAGTGCGCCCACCGCTTCGCCTTCCGGGATCACGGACACCGCCAGCAGTGCGTCCCCCTCTTTTTCGAACAAAAGTTTCCAGACACAGATCACGGTGCAGGATGGCGATACATTCGCGATTGGCGGGTTTATTTCGGAAAGCGTCACCGACAATTCCGGCGGCATCCCTTTCCTGTCGCGGATTCCGATCTTGGGTGCAGCTTTCGGCGCCAAGAGCCGCAGCACCATCCGCGATGAGTTGATCGTGTTCTTCACGCCGCACGTCATTTATGACACGGCGTCGCTCGCCGATGCCACCGACGATTTGAAATCCGGCTTGAAGCACATGAAAAAAGAGTTGAAGGACGAGCAGTAGGGCGACACCGCTCCCGTCAGTTTAAAGCATTAAAATAAAACCGATTCGGATTGGCGTTGCGCCCTGATGTCCGTCGCCGCCTTCGCGGGTCTCAACGCCAAACCCGCCACCACGGTTTCCTGGGCACCGGCGGGTCCGAGTCAGGGCCCTCCTCGGGCCACATAAATACCGGGGGCGTGAAACCGAGGTCCTCCAGCTTCGAACCTTTATACAGTAGCTCATTGGCCGCTCTGAATTCGGCGCTTCGCCCGGCGACTCTGAGCTTGTCGTTACGACTAAGACCGCTCTCAATTTCTCGCTTGGCAAAATCCATAGCGGCCACCCAGACCGGCTCAGAGGCCAGCGGCCTCGCCGGCGTGGTCGTGCCATCACCCCGATATCGTTGGAACGTTTCAGGGAAGCGCGTGCCCATGTCCGCCAGGAGCACACGACAATACGCCATCGGAACCAGTTCTACTAACGAGCAGAGAGCCTCCGGTCGATGCCAGCGTCGACAAGCGCTCGATGGATTTGCTCGTCGTCCATCTCCGTCGAGCTTCGAAACAGGACGACAGCCCTCGCGATTGCGGTTTCCATGGCTCCTTGGACTCCCGATCATCTTCCAGAATAACGAAACGTGAGCGAGATGCTCACAAAGCTGGTTGGAGCTGACAGGAACGTGAGGGGCAGTCAAGTTTCCGAGAACGCCCGACGCTGATACTTCAAGCGGGCGCGTCCGGATGGCGACATATCCGGGATCGTGGCCGCGACCGCTTCGAAGTGGTATAACAGTCATATCAGAGGCGGTTCAGCTTCGATCCCAGAAGCCAACGCCTCCGGACAAATCCACGGCGTGGAATCGGATTCGAAGAGGCAGAGGAGTTGTTCTCTCGACCATATTGGCTAGACTAGCGGTCAGATGTTCCCGAGCAGTATGTCGCCGTCGGCTGGGTGCACGACCGCCTGTACTCTGTCATTTTTGAAATACGCAAAGACGAAGAAGGTGAGATTCTACACCTCGTAACCCTCTGGAGATCAACCAAGGAGGAGATCCCATCCTATGAAGAAAACTCATAAACCTGCAAGACCGGTTTCCGCCGATGCGATCGCTCGGTTGGCCGATCGAGGCAAAGACATCTCGCGGTTTTTCAAGGGCCAAGGCCGCATGATGCAACCGATACAACGAGTCAATGTGGACGTCACTGCCGGCATGCTGGAAGAACTGGACAGGGCTGCCCAGGACCTCAACGTGAGTCGCCAGGCGGTCATCAAGACGCTGGTTCGGCAGGCTCTTGACCAACACTATCTGGCCCAGCGCTCGCGGCGACCGTGACCGAACACGGGTCGCCGCGCAGCGCGAGCCTGAAGCTGCCCTACAGGTAAATTCGCAGCCGAGCGCCCTATTTAACGCCTATACAACTCACGTGAGGGAGTGCCCCATCGCGGCGCGGGCACCGAAAGTAATGAAGAAAAATGCGCGCGGACCGGGGTCCACGCGGGTCCAGGCGGCTCTGGGGACCCGCCGCAAACCTGGAGGTCTGCTCGACGCGCGCTGCCAAAGCCGATCCAGTCGCGCTAGACTGGGAACACGCAAGCAGAGGGCAATGGCAGCCAGAAACCTGCGACAGCGCGTAGAGGAACTGACGGTGGTGGCCGACATCGCCTCGGCCATGCTGTCGCCTCTGGAATTGAACCAGGTGCTCGATGTGGCGCTCCAGAAGGCCAGCCACGCCCTAGGCGCGCCGTTTGGCTCGATCACCCTGCTCACCGCCGACAAGACCCGACTGGAGTTCGCGGCGGTCCACGGGCTGTCCGCCGATTACGGCGAAAGGTTTCGCGAAATCGGGCTGCTGCGGGCGGACTGCACGTCGCCTTCGGGGTGCGCGGTCTCGACGGGGAAACCGTACCTCGTATCCGATATCACCCACCATCCGCTGTGCACTAGCTGGAAACATATCAGCCTGGGCGAGGGGGTGCGTGCGCTCATCTGTGTGCCGCTGGTGGTCGACGGCGAACCGGCCGGAACCTTGAATCAGTACTTGGCCGAGCCGCACCGCTTCCGCGCGCAGGAAGTCCGCCTGCTGCAGGTAGTGGCGCAGCAGGTTTCACTCGCCATCGAACGCGCCCGGCTGTACGAGCGTCTGAAGCAGCAGCATGCGGCCGCGCTGGCCGCCAGTGAGCACAAGAGCCGCTTCCTGGCAACCATGACGCACGAGTTACGCTCGCCTATGACGGCCATTGTGGGCTTCGCCGATCTGCTGCGCGAGCAGATTCCCGGCTCGCTCAATGCTGAGCAGATGCGCCAGGTGCGCATGATTTCGGCGAGCGCGCAGCATATCATGGCAGTGTTGAACGACGCGCTGGACGTGGCGCGCATCGAGGCCGGCCAACTCGAGTGCCTGATCGAACCGGTGAACGCCAACGAAGTCATCGGCGAGGTGACCGACATGCTGGCGCCGCTGGCGCGCGCCAAGCACCTGAGCCTGGATCTGAAAGAGCCGCCCGAACCCCTGATGGCGCGCTGCGACCGGCAGCGCTCGAAACAAATCCTGGTCAATCTGGTTTCCAACGCCATTAAGTTCACGGCGCACGGCCACGTGCAGGTGAGCGGGGCTCGCGATCGAGCCGATCCCCCGCATGTGCGCATCGCCGTATCGGACACCGGCATCGGCCTGCGCGCCGACCAGTTGCCGCTGCTGTTCCAGGAGTTTCAGCAGTTGCCGTCGCCTTACCAGAACCTGGGTACGGGGCTGGGCCTCGCCATCAGCCGGAAGCTGGCGCGCCTGATGGGCGGCGATATCGAGGTCGAAAGCGACTACGGCCACGGCAGCACTTTCACTTTGAGGCTGGAGCTGGCATGAGCGCGCACCGGCTGCTGCTGGTTGACGACGATCCCGCCGTGCACGAACTGCTGGCCGCCGTGCTGCGCCGGCCGGAATGGCTGATCGACAGCGCCTACAACGGGCTGGATGGGTTATCGCTGGTGAAAGCAAATCCTTACGACGTAGTGCTGACCGATGTGCGCATGCCGGGCATGGACGGCCTGGAACTGCTGCACCAGATCCACGAGATCAGTCCGGAGACGAAGGTGATGGTGATGACCGCGGACAGCACGCCCGCCAACATCGTGCGCGCCATACGCGAGCAGGCGTTTTGCTATTTCAGCAAACCGTTCTCACCCAGCGCGGTGGCCGAGATGATCGCGCAGGCCGTAAACACGGGTCATTGGCAGGACGATATCGAGGTGCTGTCGGCGAGTCCGGGATGGGTGAGCCTGCGGCTGCGCTGCAAAATGGAAACGGCCGACCGGCTGATGCAGTTCGTGCGCGAAATGGAGATGGACTTCCCCCCGCGCGAGCGCGAGAACATCGCCGCGGCGTTTCGCGAGCTGCTGATGAACGCCATAGAGCACGGCGGTGGATCGGATCCGGCCAAGCGCGTGCAGGTGACCTATGTGCGCACCACGCGGGCTATCATATACCTGATTCAGGATCCGGGCAAGGGATTTTCGTTCGACGACATCGCGCACGCCGCCATCGCCAATCCGCCGGACGAGCCGGCGCGACACCTGGAGATCCGCGCCGAGCAGGGCGTGCGGCCGGGCGGATTTGGGATTCTGCTGACGCGCAACTTAGTGGATGAGTTGATTTATAACGAGAAGGGGAACGAAGTCTTATTTATAAAGTATCTGAAGTAGGCGCAGGCCTCAGGACGAGTTACGCCGTTCCAGCTTTTCGAGCCGGGAGCGCAGTTCTGCGATTTCGCGGTCCTTGGTTTCGAACGCCGCGTCCACGTTCTCTGCCCAATCGTCCATGCGGGAACTCCAGCGCCGCCCCGTTTGCCACATGGCGGCGTGCCGTTCCAGGCGAGCTGCTTGTGTGTCCAGCCGCGTGTTGACCTGGGCGAAACCATCCCGGATCTCGCGCTCCAAGCTCTCCTTAACTTCAATGATTAATCTGATTACGTCGGCTTCGGCCACGACTAGCTCCCAGATCAATTTTACCAGTCTCCCAGCGATTCCAGATACGCCGCCGATCCGTCACGGAGCCAGCCATCCAACTGCGCGGGCTCTTTCAACTGCTGCCCGCGCCGGCGTGATACGGCCACAAAGCGGCAGTAGAGTTCCGGCAGCGCGGTCATATCGCCCCACAACTTCTCGAACTGTGCGACGGGGAAGATATCCTCCTGTCCTTTCCCCCAGCGTTTCTTAACGTCTTTCAGCGTGATATAAGACGGCATGCGGGCGGCCAGGCTGCGCACGGCCGCAGCTACTTTTTCCTCGTCCGCCAGATCCGCGCGGGTAAGTGAGAACGCAGGCAGTAAGCGATCCAGGTCAATCCAGTAAGTCGCCGAGTTATAGTAACTCAAGTCGAATTCGATGCGCTCGTCGGGCAGCGCCAGGCCCTCCACCAGCCGCACGCGCCCATCCACGCGGGCCAGACCGCCGCCGCGATCCTCGAGCTGGCGGGAGATGACTTCGGTAGTCAAGGCGGCGCCGGACTCGATATGCTGCCCCAACAGATCCGGCGCGAGATCCGCGCCCAGCGTGTCGATGTTATGCAGCAGCAGGTAACGCACGCGCGGGTACGTATCCAGCAATTGCGCCAGCACGCCGTTGCGGAACAGGTTCGGTAGTTCGTACCAATGTCCGACAGGATGCAGGCACTGCATAGGCAGGTTGTCTGTATAATTGCCGGCCTCGCCCGCCCGCTGCGCCCAGCCGATGAGGCTGGCATGCAGGCTCTCGCGAACTTTTTGGGACTGTTCATCGAGAAGCTGCTGCGGCATCTCTTCCCAGGCGAAGCGCAGATCGCGCACCATGGGGACGAGACGCAGGCCGATGTTGCGACCGGGCGAAAGCAGCAGCGGACCGGGGTAGCCGTAGTTTCCGGCAGCCGCCAACCAGTCCGCAACGGCTTCATGCGTCAGATAGCTGGTGGTAATAACATGCGGCACCGGCACGCCGCCCAGGCGGCTCGCGCGGCGGCTCTTCGCCAGGTGCGCTTCGATGAAGTTGCGGTGCCGTCCGGCGACCTTCGCGAACGGGTGCAGGGCCTTCACCACACCGGCGCCTTTGGTCCAGCGGCTGCCCGCGCCGCCCGCCAGCGTGATCACGCCCACCATGCCGTCGGCCAGCGCCTGCATGCCTGCGTCGCGATAATGCGGCGGCAGCGGAGCCGTGGCATCGATCACGTCAAGCGGCGTGACATCTTCGATGCGGCTGGTGGCCGGAAGGCGATTCTGCCGCAGACCGATGCGACCGCTGCGCAGGTCGGCCTGAATCTGCTCGTGCTGCACGCGGTCGAAGCCGTGCCGCTCGAGTAGCGCGGCGAGGCTCTGCGCGGGTCCGTCATCTTCCGCGGCGCGCGGCAGCATGTGATCGAACAGGTTCTGCACCATGCCGGATAGTTCCGGCGCGGTACGGCATGCGGCTGCAAAGCGGTCCAGTTCGGCGCGTCGCGCGGCGGAGAGCAGGCGCGTCTCGGTACGCAGCAGGGCCGGCACAGCCAGCGTGTAATAGCTGGGAGGCATCAACGCAGCGGGTCCGCGCAAAAAATCGGCGTGCGTGCCGCGCTCGTTGATAGCGAAATCGTATACCACCGGCTCCATGGCGAACGGCACGGCGCGCTCCAGGCGGCTCTTAGTTTCGCGCATGATGGCGTCCAACCGCTCCTGCGCGCGGGGCTTCACCACCGGATCGAAAATGAAACCCATGCCGCCGCCGGACATGCCGCCCAGCATCCAGAAGCCCCAAAACGCGGCGCCCATCTCCTCGCGCGCGCGGCGAATCAGCGTCTCGGTGTAAAGGTTCGAGGCCCACGGGATGATGGTCTGAATCGGCCCTTCGAAGTTGCGTTGGGTGGCCCCGCCGATGGCGGCGACGTCGCCTGCGCGCAGGTGGCCCAGAATCTCGTCGAGCGTGCCCATGGCCACCTGGCGGCCCTCCCATTCCGCTTCCGAGCGCAGCAGGTACTTCTCCGTAACCATCTCGAGGATGGGGCCGACGTCCTGCGCCATCCCGCCATGCACCAGCACCAGGCTCGATTGCAGTTTTTGGCGCGTTTCGGCGGAGACCTCGTCATCGCCCAGGATGCGATGCCGGGGCAGCAGGCAGCCGCGGCTGATGCCGAATTCCGAATCGCCCTCCTTGGACGGAACGCCCTCGATCAGCTTAATAGCCGGCCACAAGCCGCCGGAATCCTGCCAACCACCGCCGGAGCCGCCCAACCATTCGCCCAGAATGGCGCGCGCGGCCACCAGGCGGCGGTCGCGCTCGGCCAATTGCCCCGTGAGCGTGCTGGCCTGGCTGGTGGCACGCATGCAAACGGAAATCAACGACGCCAGCAGGTTTGTCGACACGGCCAGACGCGAGCCTTTGGGAATATCGTTCACCCGGCTGACGATTTCGATGCCGTGGCCAGGGCGGCCCGTGAGCACCGCGAGCACGTCTGCCAGCGGCTGCCCGGCGCCCTCCATTCCCGGCGGGATGATGCCGGAAGCGATCACCGCCGCTTTCAACAGGCCGAGATAGTCGCGCGCGAAATCGAAGACCTCGGCCAGCGTGGTGATTTCCGCGGAAGCCTGGAGATCGACGCTGGCGAGGCGCAGCACCGGCTCGTCGATCACGCGGAACCAGGCCTCCACGGGCGGCTTGGGCGCACCTGCACCGCGCACGCAGAGGTCGATGGAAACGTTCAGCACGCGCGCGCCTTCGGGGAAGTCCATGCCCAGGAAGAAAATATCGCTCCAGCCGCTGTGCGTCAGGTCCATGCGGACCGGCGTAGTTTCACGCAGGATGGGGAAAAGGCCGTCCGTCTGGCGGAGCAGTTCGGGGCGCAGGCGTATCGGATAGTCCGCCGGATGCCCCGTGCGGAACATCCACTGATTGCCGCGCACAGCGCGCACACTGTGCCGGACTTGTCCTGCCAGGGTTTGAAAACCGAGGCCATGATACGCGGCGGCCAAAGCGCTGGAAATCGCCGCGGTTGGCCCGCTGCCGGTTTGCGCTCCCAAAAAGATTTCGATGGCTTCTTCAAAACGGCGCTGCAGCAAGTGCTCGTAACCGCGGAATGGAATCAACGCCTGTGCGCGAATGCCCGGTTTGAACGGCAGGTGGAAGCGGTGGATGGCGTAGAGGAAGAAGAGCGCGCGGACACGTTCATAAAGATTGTTGCTGGCGCGGCGGAAGCGGTCGAGGGCGGCGGCTTCGTCCTGCAACTCCGCCAGCGTGGCCTCGCGGCAAAGCACGTCGAGCGCGAGATTGCGGAGGGCTGGATCGGCCGCGGTGATGATGCCGGTGAGTCGGCGCATGCCCTATCTCCCGGCTGCCGGCATCTCCCGCATGGCCAGCAACTCGACTAATTGGGACAGCACTTCGTCGCGGTCGCGCCCGCTCAGCGCCAGCGCCAGTTGCGCCGTAAGCAGGCCGTAGCGCACGCCGATATCGTAACGACGGTTGGCGCGCTCGAGCGCCAGGTATTGCTCGCGGCGCGCCAGTTCAGCAAGCGCCGCCGAAAGAGTGATGCCGGGCCCCAGGAAATCCATCACTGTGGGCGTCAGGACGTGCAGGCCGAAGAAGCAAAGGTAATGGCCGGCGCGCAGACCCGGCACGGCCAGCCGCTGTTCGGCTTCGGTGGGCGTGGGCTTTTCGATGACCATGTCGATGCGATAAAGATCCGGGCTGCCGGCCACGCGTTGGCCGCCGACGGCGCCGAAACGCGGAAGCAGGTTTTCGCGGGTGGCCTGCACGGCCGAGACGGCGCATGCCTGATTTTCAGCCACCTCCACCAACTGTTGCGCGCAGCCCTGGTCCGTGCGGCTGATATATAGATGATCGCCGACCAGGTGCAGAAAGGCTTCCTGGCCTACGAACTCGCGGGCGCAGAGAACGGCGTGTCCATAACCCAGCGGTTCGGGCTGCGGGATAAAACGCAGCCGTCCGGCATGATCGCCGGCCACGCGCGCGTAGGGGATTTCGTCACCCGGCGAAACCACCAGCGCGATCTCTTCGACGCCCGCGCGAAGGGCTTCCTCTACGATGATGCGCAGCACGGGCTTCTCCACGCCGTCGCGATCGATGAGGGTCTGTAGCGGCAGGTTGCGCTGCCTGGGTCCCGCGGCCGTGATGACCGCCTTGCGGATTTTCATAAGCCTTAAGTGTTCTTTAGACATTATGCGCGATAATGCCAGAATGAATCCGCAGGCTGGATTGACGTTTCGCGATCTGCACAAGGCCGAACCTTACGCCGACGCGTTGCGGCAGGCAGGTATCGAACCGGTCTTGATTTCTCCGGATCAAAGCCGGAACCTGGCGGGATTGCAAGGCTTGTTGTTGAGCGGCGGAACGGACCTCAATCCAGCGCTATTCGGCGCGGCGCCGCATCCGGAAAACGAAGCCGCTGACGATGCGCGGGACGAATTGGAAAGCAGCCTCTTGACCGCGGCACTCGACGCGGATCTGCCGGTGCTGGCGATCTGCCGCGGGATGCAGCTATTCAACGTGGCGCACGGGGGCACGCTGATCCAGCATCTGGATAACCTCGCGGTGCATCAGGTGCGCAGCCCGGATCCGGCCCTTCCAGCGCACGAGATTCTGGTCGAGCCGGGCACGCAACTGGAGGCCGTCCTGGGGAAAGGAATGCATCCGGTCAACTCGCGGCATCATCAGGGCGTCGGCCGGGTGGGGGCTGGGCTGCGGGTTTCAGCGAGATGCGCAGCGGACGGTGTGATCGAGGCGCTGGAACGCGGCGACCGCCGCTTCGCGCTGGCCGTGCAATGGCATCCGGAAGATCAGGCGCGGCGGGATGCGGTGCAGAGGAAATTATTTGAAGCGTTTTCCGACACCCTGGATCGGGGAAAATAATCTGGTGGCGGGTAGTGACGGATGGACAAAGTGAATTCGGTAAGGCGCGCGTTTGGCCACCATTCCCTCAAGGCCCTGCGCCCTAATGGACTGAATCAGGTCCGCACCGGCTCGGGTAGCTTCGGCGGAACGTCATGTTCAAGTAACTCGCGCCGCTTGACCAACGGCTCGCCCATAAGGTCTTTACCGGAACAGCATAAGCACGTCGAAGCGTAGAAACGGACATTCGTGCCGCCATTCTGGAGCGGGCTAAAGACTGGCTTCCCGGCAGCGTCGAGGGCCACCACCTCTCCATCGATTACGGTTTCATCCGGCAACTTGGAGAGCGCTGCCACAACGCGGGGATATCGTTTGGTGAAACGCCCGATAGCCATCAAATTTCACCTCGTAACGCCAGCCATCGCCCTCTGGCAATTTCTCGATGCGCAACAGCAGCATAGGCTCGATGAAGCGGGCTGTTCGGTCTGCGTTCGGCACAATTCAAAGGATGACACGCGTGAATGCAGCTCTCGGATGGTCGGGCGCAACACAGAAACGAAAGCCCCTACTTCGCCCCCAGCCTCAGAAACTCATTTCAGCGCCTGCTCCAAGTCGCCGATGAGGTCTTCGGTATGCTCCAGCCCTACGGAAATGCGCAGCAAGTTCTGCGGCGTGCGCGTGTTCGGGCCTTCTATTGATGCGCGATGTTCAATCAAGCTGTGGGTGCCACCGAGGCTGGTTGCGCGCGTGAAGATCCGGACATTCGCGCCAACTTGCATCGCTCGTTCGCGAGTGCCACGCACCTGCACGGAGAGCATGCCGCCAAATCCGGTCAAGTGGGTATCCCCTTGACTCAGTTGCCCCCAACCTGTTGTGCCGCCTGCTGTGCGAATTTGAAACCGCCGATTAAGGTATCGTAGGTCTTCGGCGAGGTGGTGGCTGCCTGTTGCATGAGCCGGAAAAAGAGCTTGCCGCGCGGCTTTTCGACTTCCGGCGGTTGAACCGAAAGGTGTATTCATCCAGGTAGTAGGACAGATGTTGGGGTGCCACTGCGCCTTGGTGGGTACCGAGCAGCCACCGCTTCAGCAAGCCTGCGATCCGGTGCACGCGCGGCATCAGCGTGGAGGCCTCCTTCCTCCGTCCCCGCAGTACCGTGATCTCCCGCTGATATCCCTTCTTGTCCAAGCCCGAGTAGCCTTGCCAGCCGTCCGTGTGGAGCGTACTTCCCGGCTCAACGCAATCAGTGACGAAGGTGTGCAGGCTGGCGGCAGAGGCGTCTTCAATCACCCGCATCCGAATCCGTCCAATGCCCGGACCATCGGCCTCGGCGGCTATGACGACCAAGACTTTACTTTCGGTTTGCCTGCCTGCGACGCCCTCTTCCAATCCACCAACCATGGTTTCGTCCACCTCGACCCAGCCCTTCAACCGATCACGATCCGGCCGCACCATGGCGCGCCTCAACTTATGCAGCCACGTCCAGGCAGTCTCATAACTCCCCAACCCCAAGACCCGCTGCAACCCTAGCGCGCTGGTGCCGTTCTTCTGACTCGTCACGTACCACATCGCGCGGAACCACATCACCAGCGGCTTCCGGGTGTCCTGGAAAATGGTGCCTGCCGTCGCCGAGGTCTGTCGCCCACACGCGCAGCACTGGAACAAAGTGGCCCGAACCATGACGGCCCTCGATCCCTGACAACGCGGGCATCGAAAGCCATCTGGCCACCGCAGACTCACCAGGTATGCCCGGCAGCCCTCCTCGGTCGAAAAGCGCTCCTCGAACTCCTGGATGGTTCGCGGGTAATCCTCCACCGCCCAAATCTACAGGTTGGGGTCAGCTGAGTCAAGGGGATACCCACTTCCGGTCATTTGACGGGCCGCAACTCGATGACCCGGATGGTCGGCGAGGCCGGGTAGAATACCGCCTCTACGGCCTCGTGTGAGTTCAGGAATGCCGCAATCCTGCCGGCGCTTTCAGCCTGTGCTCGCACACGACATGGAAGGGTCTCCACGCCGCGCAGGATCAACCAGCAATCGAAGGGCGAAGGCACCGCACCGCCGAACTGCTGCGACTTGCGCGCCCGCTCAAACAGATAGTTCTGGAATTTGGTGATCAGCGCGCCACCCACCGCATCGCTGTGCCCTCCGATATATTTTGTCGTGGAGTGTACCGCCATATCGATACCCCACTCCAGCGGCCGCTGGAGGACTGGCGTCGCGAAGGTTCCGTCGCACACGCTGACGGCATTGGCGCGGTGCGCTATGGCTGCAATCGCGGGCAGGTCAGAGATCTTGAGCAACGGGTTAGACGGCGTCTCCACCCAAACCAGGCGGGTGTTCGGGCGAACGGCGGCGTTGACGGCATTCAGATCGGTCATATCTAGATAAGTCACTTCCAGCCGCCACTTGCCGAACACTTCACCGATGAGCTTCCTCATTCCGTAGTACACATCGTCGGGAGCGATGATGTGGTCGCCCGGTTCCAGCCCTTGAACGATGGCGTTAACAGCAGCCATGCCGGACGGAAACGTCAGCGCCTCCGTACCGCCTTCCAGCGCCGCGAGGCACTCTTCCAGGCACCGGCGATTGGGATTGCCCTCCCGCGAATAACTGAATCCCAGCGGATATTCGCCGTCCCGCGCCCTTTCGAAGGTCGTGGAGAGCGAGATGGGCGGCACGATGGCGCCCGTGGCAGGATCGGTGTGGCGTCCTGCGTGGACGGCCAAAGTCTCGATGTGCATACTGCCTACTCTAGCCAACCTTGGCACGCAGGCGTTGTTTGCGCGCTGGCGATATCGGGCAGTGCCAGTTACGGTCTCATGAACTCCTGCTCCACGCAGTAGTCGCTTCAATCTGAGCCCGGATCGCGATCAATTTGTTCTTGCCCAAGAGATAACTGAAGCGGGCGCGGTCCGATTGAGCGATAATCCTCGGTACGGCTGGAAGAGGGATTCACGCGCGACGTGAGTCAGATCGGTTATGCCGGAACCGGAGACCTGGAAATCCGGATACAAATCGCGGCGGATCTGGAACGCGCCCAGCCTCTCTTGCTACGCGGCTAATCAGGGAGCCTGGCTCTGCGGGACGACCCTGAATGCTGTGCGGTGACGCCGGGCGGACCTATTGAACCGGCCCCTTAGTCCGCAGAAACGGATCGAACCTCTCAGCAAGCCGATTCACCATTGCCTGTGACGCATTCTCAAGACAACCATTGACAATCGCCCGTTGTTTCTCCGTAGGTTCCGCGGCGTGCAGGATTCCATTCTTCTACATGTCCCGTAGCCCACTCAGGCTCAAGCCGACCCGCTGGAAGCCCTCGTTCATGACCGTAAAGATCGCCAGGCGAAGGGACGTGGGGTGTTTTTCAAAGAGTTCGGTCGGAATGCGGGGCTCCTATCTCGTGCCATCCTATCTGAGCGGCAGGTCTCCATACCGAACGGGGAGAACCGGTAGGTTGCTTTCCGCGATCAAAGAACCGCGCGGATCCGGTGTCCTGATTGCCTAGCGCGACGGTCGTCCGGCCAGGGAATCAGGCCATTGCTCGCTTTACCTAAGCCGAAGGTTAAATTAGGCTGCATTTTCCAGCCTCAGGTTAGGTCAGCCGCGGAGCGGGTTCCGCTCTCATCCCAGGTTGCGCCGGTCGCGCCGTCAGCGACCAACGTTGCCCACCCGACGCCAGGGGTACCAGAAATGGCCGCCCTGCGTGCACACTTGGCCCACGTCGCGGCCGGTACCGGCCGCCCCGTCGTACCTTCCGGTCGCTTATCCGCGAACGGGCCTCAGAATCGCCGGGTAGGCGAGCGCGTGAGCTCGACCACCGCGGGCGTAAAACGGCAATTCCGCCTTTGGCGCTGACGGTTTTGCAATCCCAGATCATCACCTTTCCGACGATTAACTCGCAGGTAGTGGGTAGCGCAGATCGCGCTCAGCGCCACCGCCGCATCCAGTCTCCCGGTCACCTTCGCGGATGGAGCAGGCCAGCGTTGAGGGGCCGCATAGACCTGGTCGAACAGCTTGAGAAATACGAGGCAGATACGGTAGCCGTTTGGTAAGAGTCGATAACGGCGCGAGCGTGGAAGCTTTCAATCAGGTCTTTGGCGCGCAGTTTCCAGAGCTCATAACGTAGCGACCCCAGAGCACACGCGTCTTCGGCGATGCCGAGGGCTTCGGCCACCCCCGCTCGTAATTCTGCAGTGGTGAAGGTACCCCCGGCGGCCACGTAGGAGAAGCGCACCAGGGAACTCATCAACGCAAGCTGCCGAGGGTGATCGAGCTGCAGCCCGGGAATGCGTTTGCCGTTGGCAAGCACAGTCGGCTCCGCCAGCTTTGTTAGTTCACCGCGATCCAGAAATGTTTCCAAAATGTCTTGCTGCACTTGGTATCGGTGGGTGATGCCCGGCATCTTCTCGCGCAGTGCATCCAGGTTTTCGACTGCTTTGGGGATGTTGTAGTCCTGGGCGACATGGTTCGTGGCGGCTTCAAAGCGCAGCACGTCGTGATCGCGCACATAGTGTTTGACGACGCCGTTGTTGTAATAGCTCCGCATCACTGGGTTTCCCAGATGCATATCCTCGATCTCGGTCTGCAGTTTGTCCGGGTATTGCTTGGTGATCCGTCGGCCGAAGATCACGGTCAGTAATGTGTCGATCAACGGAAACCTGAGCGTAAGCGGCGCCGTGAGTACAGGTGGCGGCTCGGGACTGGCGAACATTTATCACACGGCGCCTAACTCGAATGGAACACCCATCGAGATCACGTCCAACAATACCTTTTACACGATGGCAACGCTCACCCTACCCGCCGGCAACTATTGGATTTCGTCCAGGGTCGTCGCAGCCAACGATGGAACGGCCGATGTCGAGGTGGTGTGCCAGCTCGGGGGCACCAACGTGACCGCGACCTACGGGCAGGTGGACTTGCTGCCGGATAACGTGACTGTAGGCGCTTGGGAATCCACGATTCCGATAGAGACGGTCGCAACCTTGACCGGCTCGACCGCGGTAACCCTGCAGTGCGGAGCTGCCCCAGGCCCGCTCATACTGTACATGTACTACCCGCAGATCAACGCGTTTCCCGTAGCCAGCATCGTCACCCAGTAAACTATCGGCGCACCGGATAAGTGCACGCTAAAATCCTAACCTCTGGCACTCGGGCGGGGTGGCCGGCGGGATTCGCCTGGCAGCCGTGGCGAAGGCGCGTGTAGGCGATTAGCTTCTGCATGAGACCACGGCTTAGGTCGACGTTCTGCGCTATTGAGGCCTCCGCCATTTTCGGCCTTGGGCTTAAACAGTCTCAAGAAACCAAAAACTTCTTCACTCGCTCCCAATCCTTTCGTTGCTGCCCATCGCGACGGTGGGTATTCAGTATTCGAGCTTCGCAATGGTACATCGGAGAGTATGAGCTACCGCTCGCCAACTTGAACCCGTCCGGTCTCTCCACGGCGCTCTTGAAGGCAAAGCGCGGCACGCCGTAAGCTTCCAAAATCGTTCTGTAGGCCCATTCGCCAAGCGTTGCCACCGCCTTGGGCGCGATCAAATCGATGGTGGGCCGCAAGAACCGGCTACCGCAGTTCATGAACCAACAAGAGGAAGAAAGGCCAGGATCGAATGCCCTGAAAGAGACCAGCAGTTTAATTACATCGCTAGCGAGAAGCAACGGTTTATTACGGCCGCGTGGCCCATCATCAGTATTGATACGAAGAAGAAAAAGCTGATCGGAAAGTTTCCGAACAACGGGCGCACGTGGCGCAGGCAAGCGGAAGAGGTCAATGAGCATGACTTTCCGGGGGTGGCCAAATGGCGGGCCGTTCCTTTTTGCCATCTACGATGTCGCGAAAAACGAGGGTTATGTCTACGTTGGTATATCGAGCGATACTCCGGAATTTGCGGTCTGCTCGATCGCCCAGTGGTGGAAGGACGAAGGGTGCCGCGTTTACCCAACTGGGAGTGAGTTGCTAATCCTGGCAGATAGTGGAGGCTGTTAACGGTTGTCGGGCGCCAGCCTGGAAGATAACCTCCAGGAGAAGCCGTGCGATACGTTCGGTCTGACAGCGACGGTCTGTCACTATCCGGCGGGATGCTCAAAAGTGGAACCCTGTCGAGCATCGCCTGTTCAGCTATATCAGCACGAATTGGCAGGGAAAGCCCCTCAAGACTCTGGAAATCATGTTGGCATCATTCGGGGAACGAGCACGACTACCGGATTGAAAGTAAGAGCATTCTTGGATCGAGGCCTTTATAAGAGAGGGCAGAAGGTGAAAAGTGAAGATCTCGAACAACTCAAGATCGAACCTCATGCCATGTGCCCCAAGTGGAACTGCACGCTGCACCTGCGGAAAGTCCAGGAGTAATGGTTCAGGGCGGGCGGCCACTGGCCGTATCGTCGGACACCGGGGAAAACACTTCAAATTGGGTTCCGAAGCGCCGG
Source organism: Bryobacterales bacterium (assembly GCA_963818855.1). Lineage (GTDB taxonomy): Bacteria > Acidobacteriota > Terriglobia > Bryobacterales > Bryobacteraceae > Bog-159. The sequence goes on from CAWFUH010000008.1 coordinate 545,600, forward strand.
CCATTCCGGGCCGGCGGACAACCGCCTTAATTGCCATTATCGTCCAGCCAAAGCGGCCCGAGCGCGCCCAAGGCAGCCCACTTCACCGTCGCGCAGGTTGCGCCGGGCGATAACTTCCGAGTGCCTGACGACTCGTGCACAGTCCCGCCAACTCGCCTTTTCGAGGCTGGTATCGGGCATCCCTACCGCTACCGGTAACTAGTGTTGTTTCCCCACCGGCACGCGCCGACGCACTTCATCGAGGAAGTTCAGCATCAGCGTGACATGGTTTTGAGCGGGGCGAGGTTGGTCCCCACCGGGTCGCATCAGAACCGCGAAGGGTTTGCCATCGGGGGCCAAGTCGAAGGTCGGTGCGATCCCGAGATTGAACAGCCGCCGGTCGCTCCAGATCCGAGGTTTATCGCAGAGAAAATCGGTGCCTCGAATGCTATAGGTCACCACCATGATGCGATTGTCCGGGCTCCGGTAGAATAGTTCATGGCCATCAGGCGACCAGACAGGAAAGGCCCCGCCGCTATTGGAAATCTGCCATTTGGCCTCTCGATTTGGGAACGCGGACGTGGACTTCGAAAGTTCCCGACTCAGCATCGTTGCACGCGGGCCAACGTCCATCGTGCGAGAATCTGGGGTAGAGGTTGGATGTGGCGGCAGATTGCAAGAAAACCGCCGGCTGTCCCACCCGGAACTGGCCAGAAGCGATTTCGACGGGCAGAGTCTTGATGGCACCGCCTCCGCTGGGTAAGGGCTCGGCATACGCCAGCAGCCGCCCGTCGGGAGAAAAGGAACCTGGCCGCGTATAATTCTTGGACGAGAGTAGCGGCTGGGGCGTGCCAGCGCCGTCCGCGCGAGTCGAGAACATGCCACCAGGGGCCGGGAACACGATGAACTGTCCGTCTGGACTCCAGACAGCATCCCGTCCAGCCAGTCCGATGGTCAGGCGCGTTTTGGTGGTCTTTACTTAAGTGACTAGCTGCGGGGCTGAAGCCCCGCGCCGGCTAAAGCCTGGCTAAAGCCCGCCCTCCATGAGCGGCGCAGACTGCATGTGATTAGGGCGGCAGCGGGATTCGAGGTCTAGTCGACGGCTATGGTCACTCCAGTGGGGCTTTGGTAGGTTCCTACGTATAGCACCACTGGCAAGTCTCCGGCCGGCACGAAGCCGCTGGGGACCTGTGCGTTGATCTGCATCAGCCCCACGAATCCGGGGGCATCTCCGGCGAACAGGATGTTGGCTGGGATATCGGCCATGGTCAACGAGACAGGCAGCGCCGGCAGCGGGTACGGTTTTGTGGCGGGTTGGCCCGTCACGCCGGCAGGCGAAGTCTGGCCGCCGCCGGTGGCATACAACACCACGATGGAGCCGCGCGGCGCGGGGTTCTGATCGGAATTGATAGTGCCATCCTGATTCACCACTACGGCATTGCCACCGCCATAGTTCAGCGTGAACAGCGCGGGGCTGGCGGCCGCCAGCGACACTTGCATTTGCGACACCGTGGCGCCCTGATACATGACCTGCAACTGCGCTGACGTCTGGCCGGCCATCTCGTAGGGCACCTGTGCGTTGATCTGCTGGAATTGAGCGTAGTAGAGCGGCGCGGGTGTGCTGTTGAACAGTACCTGCACCGTGCCCAGCATGGTGGACAACATCCCGGATGAATCATACGCACCGGCGACCGCCATCTGCGGACCGATGCCCGAACCGAAGATGGAAAAGATTTCGCCTGGCGCGAGCGGGCCGGGTAGCAGGCTGGCCGAATTGGCAAGTGTTATGGGAGTAAGTTGCGGCGGCGGAGTTACCACTGCTTGCGAAGCAGCCAGCATGCGCACGCGGTTGTTGCCGGTATCCGCGACCCATAGGTTGCCCTGGCCGTCCACGGCGATGCCGTTCGGGTTGAAAAGAGCAACTTCGAGCGCGGGTCCGGTATCGCCGGTGTAGGCCGCCACGCCGGTACCGGCAATGGTCGCGATGTTACCGTCCGGCGTCACTAAGCGGACGCGGTTATTACCGGTGTCCGCGATATAGATATTCTCGTCCCCGTCCACTGCGACGGCCGACGGGTAGCTCAGCTCCGCGGACAGAGCGGGTCCGCCGTCGCCACTGAATCCGCTGCTTCCGGTACCGGCGACGGTAGAAATCGTACCGGCCGCGGCGAGCATCTCGATGCGATGATTCTGGGTGTCGGCGATGAACAGGTTGCCCCCAGGATCAACGGCCAGTCCCGAAGGATTATAGAGCTCGCCGCTCATCGCGCCCGCTGTGCCGTTGCCCGCCAGCGTATGTATATTGCCGGCGGTATCCACCTGGATTACGCGATTGTGTCCGGTATCGGCAATATAGACGTTGCCGGAAGTGTCGGCGGCAACACCCGCCGGCTGATTCAGCGGCGTGAGCGTGGCAGGATCGCCCTCGCCGCCATATCCTGTGGTGATCCCATCGCCGGCAAAGGTGGCGATGATTCCGGTGAGGGGCACGATGCGCACCCGGCTGTTCAGTGTATCTGCGATGTAGAGATTGCCGGAGGGATCAAACGCCAGCCCGGTTGGGCTATTGAGGCTGGCACTCGCGGCTGGCAGTCCATCGCCCGCATAGGATGCAGTGCCATTGCCGGCCACCGTTGCGATCGTTCCGCTGGAGGCTACCGCGCGTACGCGGTCATTGCCCCTATCGGCGATATACAGCGATCCGTTGTTGAGCACCAGGCCGGTAGGAGTGTTGAGGACCGCCATCAATGCGCTGCCGCCATCGCCGCTGTAACCGAACGTGCCGTCGCCGGCCACCGTGTTGATGATGCCGGTAGCGGCGGTCACCTCGCGTACGCGGCGCGCCTCGGAGATGTAGAGATCGCCGGCGGCGTCCAGGGTGACCTCCACGGGAGTGTTCAGCGCGGTCATAGTGGCGGGTTGCCCATCGCCGGTGTATGCGCCGCTGCCGGGCGTTCCGGCCACGATGGTGAGCGCTCCGGTGGGAGTCAACTGCCAGACGAAGGCATTGCCGCTTTCCGGGATATAAAGATTGCCGGCTGGATTGGCAGCCAAACCGGAGAGCTGGATATTCGGCATGCCGAAATTCTGCGCGGTGCAAACGGTGGTGATGGTGGCCGCGCCGGCCAGCACCTTGCGGATACGGGTGTTGCCGCTATCCACTAGATAGAGGTTGCCCGCCCCGTCGAGCGCCAGGCCGGCTGGGAAGGCCAGTTGCGCGGCAGAGGCCGGGCCGCCGTCACCGCTGAAACCCGCGACACCGGTTCCGGCAAATGTAGTGATGGTTCCGGCCGGCGATACCTGGCGCACGCGGTGTCCGTCAAACTCCGAGATGTACAAGTTCCCGGATTTGTCGGTGGCAATGTCGCGCGGCCCCAGCAGCATGGCGGCAGTCGCCGGACCGCCGTCTCCAGTGCTGCCACTCGACCCGTTTCCGGCGACGGTGGTGATGTTTCCGTTGGCGGCGATGGCCCGGACGCGCTGGTTGCCGTAATCCGCGATGTACAGATTACCGGCCGCATCCATGGCCAGATCGTAGGGTTGATTCAATTGCGCGGCGGACGCGGGTCCGTTGTCGCCGCTGAAACCGGGATGGCCGTTGCCGGCGACGGTGCTGATGGTGCCTGTGGGTGTGACTTTTCGGACGCGGTGATTGGCCGCGTCGGCGATGTAGAGATTGCCGGCGGGATCGATGATGAGACCTTCGGGCTGGGCCAATTGGGCCGATATGGCAGGCCCGCCGTCGCCGACCAGATCGCTGCCGGCCACGGTGGTCAATTGATAGACCGGAGGGGAGGCGGGAAGGGCCGGGAAGCTGCCGAGGCATGCCAGAGCCAGGGATATGCCTTCGAGCCTGACATGCATATTCCCTAATGGGTGGGCTTGGCCGCGAGTTTTTCTCAGGGCACCTGTGGGGCGAATTGGCTTCTCGGGGGGAACGTCCACCGAACAAAGCCAATTGTATTACTGATTGGAGTATTGGATTAGGTTATGGTTTGGCGCCCCGAGAGGCCGCCGCAGGCAGAGCGGCTGCCCCACAGGTTTTACTCGACGACTCCCAGGATCTCGTCTTCCTTGAGGATCAGGTATTCTTCACCGCCGAGCTTGACTTCCGCCCCGGAGTATTTTCCGAAGAGGATGCGGTCCCCGGCTTTCACTTCCGGCGCCATGCGCTCGCCCGTTTCGAGCAGTTTGCCGTTACCTACGGCGATCACCGAACCCTGCTGGGGCTTCTCTTTGGCGGTGTCTGGAATGATAATGCCGCCGCGCTTGGTTTCGCCTTCGTCCAGGCGCTTGATGACGACCCGATCGTGAAGAGGACGTAATTCCATGTTGATCTCCTATCGTTGCGATTATATCCGATGTGGCGTGCACGTGCCCAGAGTCCGAAGGTGCATCTGCCACGTTCAGCGATCAGTTCGACGTTCCGCTTGCCGCAGTCGTACTGTGAATCGCCAGCGTGCCATCGTGCGGCGCTTCATCCTCCGCGCCGACGATCCACACATCGTCCGGCGACACCACGACGCCGGCGAACAGCAGGTCTGATAAGAAGCCGTTTTTGGTAGGGTTCGGGCTAGGTGCAATGGTCCACGCCGTGCCATCCCAATGCAACAGCAGCGTCTGTTGATGGCCGGAGCCGTTCGCCTGGAAAAACGATCCGAATGCCCAGATATCCGTAGGCGAGACGGCGGTGATACCCTCCAGGCGGTTGGACTGGTTCACGTTCGCAGGCCCCACGTTGGGGCTGGGGACCACGGTCCAACTGGTCCCGTCCCAATGCTCGATCAAGGTCAGCGTGGCGGCCTCCTTGGGTGGTGCTAGGGGCGTCGAGAAACCTACGGCCCACACGTCGTTCGGAGCCAGCGCCACCACGCCATTCAACTGGCTGGCGCCCGACCCGACACTGGGGCTGGCCGCCTTTTTCCAGTTTGTGCCGTCAAAGTGCATCACCAGCGTGCGGCTACTGTCATTCTCGGGGCCTGTAAAGCCCACCGCCCACACGTCGTTGGTGGCATCCGCGGACGCGCCGAACAAAAAGGCACCTCCAGTCGGGATGGCCGACGCCGTCCAGGATGTGCCGTCCCAGTGTTCGAACAAAAAATTCAGCCGTTCCGTATTGTCGCTCAGCAAGCTGCCCACCGCCCAGATATCGTTCGCCGAAATGGCAGCCATGGCTTTCAAGCTGGGCTGGTCGCCGGAGGGGAAGTTCGGACCCGGAAAAATGCTCCACTGGGCGCCGTCCCAGCGCTCAATCACCTGTCCAAGCTGTCCATCTCCGATACCCACCGTGCCCACCGCCCAGGCTTCCGTCGGCGAGAAATCCGCCACGCCTTCCAGGTCGCTGGTGTTGTCGCCCTTGATCATGGGCGCGGGAAATGCGGTCCACTTGGTTCCATCGTAATGGATGGTCGACTGGCCCACGGCCCAGATGTCACTCGGTGAAGATGCGGAAGCGGCGTATAGTCCGTTGTTGAAATTCTCGTTCGGGGTATGGACCACCGTAAAGATGGACTGACCTTGCGCCGCGGCCGGCAAAATCGCAGCGATACCCAGCAACGCGCACGTTAGTTTTGGCTTTCGAAGATTCATGATGCGATGGTAACGGCCCGCGCGCGGATGGGTGTCACGAATAAGTAAATGACTTGTAAAAAGTGCGTTTATCCGGCCACTTTCCGCAACACTTCTTCGGCGTGCAGCGCGCCATCCGGCGTCTCTTCGTGCTTGAACATCAGGAAAAGATCCTTACCCTGCGCGAGCAACTCCCGCGCTCGCGCGGCGATGGATTCGATATCGTCCGCCGTATATTCAGGCTTTCGCAGGCGGTAATAGACGAAATCCGCCGTGATGACTTCGGGCACTTCCAGCTTTTCGCTTTCGGCCACACACAGCGAGATATGGCGCTGCTCGAGCAGGCGGTAGACCTCGTCCACCAGCCACGAGGTGTGCCGGAACTCGAAGGCGAAGCGCAAATCCTCCGGCAGGATTTCGAGGAATGCGCGCAGCAACTCGAGGTCGCAGCGCAATTGCGGCGGGAGCTGAAACAGAACCGGCCCTAGCCGGCGGGCGGCGCGCAACGGATCGATAGCGCGTAGGAAAACGCCGGTAGCTTCCGCCGCGTTCTTCAGCCGCAGGATATGCGTAATGCGCATGTGGCCTTTCAACGCGAACACAAATCCGGACGGCGTGGCGGCCACCCAGCTTTCGAGCGTGGCGGCGGATGGCATACGGCGGAACGTATAGTTGATCTCCACCGAGTTCAGGCGCTGCGCGTAATGCTCCAGAAATTTCTTGGCGGGGAGTTTCGCCGGATAGAATTGCGGCTTCCACTGGGCATAGGCAAATCCGGAGGTTCCGGCAAAGAGTCGGGCCATTGGCTTATTATGGATCTCCGGAGTCCGATTTGTGAACCTGCTCATCAACTGGATGCTCAGCGCGCTGGCCTTGTGGCTGTTACCGCGGATTATCCGGGGCATCGAAGTCCGCAATTACGGCACCGCACTGATTGCCACGGTGGTGATTGTCATCGTGAACACAGTGGTGGGATGGCCGCTCAGAATCATCACGCTGCCCCTGACCATCGTGACGCTGGGCTTGTTCTGGCTGATCTTGAACGCGTTCCTGCTGAAGCTGGCTTCCGCATTCGTGCCCGGATTTTCGATTTACGGTTTTCTGCCGGCGTTTCTCGGCTCGATTGTGTTCACTGTGCTGCATTTCATTCTGCACCATTTATTTTTCTACCCGAATGCAGGATTATTTCGCTGATACATTGCGGCCGGGGAGTCCGGAGGAACTGGCCGACGCCATGGGCCGGGCGGGGAGCCGGCGGCAAGCCATCGAATTGGGAGGGTGTTTCTCCAAGCGGCGGATGGCCGGGGCGGTAGCGGCGGCGGAGATGACGATTTCGACCTCCGCCATGCGCCGCGTGCGTCAATACGAACCGCGCGACCTGACCATCAGCGTGGAAGCCGGAGTCTCATATTTTGAGTTGAGCCGCCTGCTGTCCGCGCACCGCCAGATGATTCCGCTCGATCCGCCGTTTGCCGGCAGCGCCACCATCGGCGGGATTGTGGCGACGAATGGGAGCGGTCCGCGCCGCCGGCTGTATGGCACGGCGCGCGATATGGTGATCGGGATGCACTTCGCCACGCTCGAAGGCAAGCTGGTGGAATCCGGCGGCATGGTGGTGAAAAACGTGGCCGGGCTGGACATGAGCAAGCTGATGATCGGCTCATTCGGCACGCTGGCGGCCATCGCGGTGGTGAACTTCAAAGTGATTCCGCAGCCGCCCGGCGAACGCACGTTCCGGTTTTCGTTTGCGTGCCTGGATGAAGCGATGGCGGCGCGGGATGCCATCCTGAAAAGCCCGCTCGATCCGGCGGCCATCGATCTGCTGAATCCCGGTGCGGCGGAGACGGCCAAGCCGGCGTATGTGCTGGCGGTGCGGGCCGGGGGCAATTCCGCCGCCATCGCGCGGTACGAGCGGGATCTGGCGGCTATGGGAGCGCAGCCTGTGCCCGCCGTTGATGAAGGCCCCTTCTGGCGGACTATTGAGGACTTCACGCCTCACTATCTCAATGGACACCCGGATGGCGCCGTGGTGCGCGTGTCCTGTACGCTGAAAGAAGTGATGCCGGTGATGCAGTCGATACCGGGGCCGGCTATCGCACGCGCGGGTACGGGGGTTTGCTACGCCTACTTCGGCAACTCCGGCGACGCGGCGGCATTCGCCGGCGAAACCGCGCGGCAGTACAGCGAGACAGTGGTGGAATTCGCGCCGGAGAACCGCAAAGAAGCCTTGACCCTATGGCCTGCGCCAGGGCAGGATCTGGAGATCATGAAACGGATCAAGCTGATGTTCGATCCGCAAATGCTATTGAACCGTGGGCGACTGTACGGCCGTATTTGAGATCGCGAGCGACAAGCCCCGCCAGGTGGATCTGGACCGGTGCGTGCATTGCGGGCTGTGCCTGAATGCGTGCCCGACCTATCGCGTGTTAGGCCTGGAGATGGATTCGCCGCGCGGCCGCATCTACCAGATGGCGCAGGTAGCGGCGGGCGCGCCCATCACCCCTTCGTACATCGAGCACATTGAGCTGTGCCTGGCCTGCCGCGGGTGCGAGAGCGCCTGCCCTTCGGGCGTCCAGTACGGCAGGTTGGTGGAGGCGGCGCGCGCGGAGATCGCCGGGGTGGCAGTGCAGCCACCCGGTGCGGCACAACGGATTCACAGGTTCGTCTTCGAACACCTGCTGGTGTCGCCGGCGCTCATGACCGCGCTGGGCGCACTGCTCTACCTTTACCAGGGCAGCGGCATGCAGAGGCTGGTGCGGGGCGTGGGCTTCCTGAAGCTGCTGGGCAAACTGGGCGACGTGGAGCAACTTGCGCCGGCCGTTGAGCCGCCGTTCTTCTTTAGTAAAATCGGCAAGACCTTTCCGGTCGAAGGCGCGCGGCGCTACCGGGTGGCGCTGATGGCGGGATGTATTGCCAACGTGTGCTTCGCGCGCTTGAACGAGGCCACCGTGCGCGTGCTGCAGAAGAATGGCTGCGAGGTGGTGGTCCCGGGGGGGCAGGGTTGCTGCGGGGCGCTGCACGTGCATGCGGGTTTGCGCCAAAAAGCGCGCGCGCTGGCACGGCGCAATATCGATGCGCTGGCGGAGGGCGGCTATGACGCGATCCTGACCAACGCGGCAGGCTGCGGCTCGACGTTGAAGGAGTACGGCGAGTTGTTGGAAGGCGACCCGCAGTACGCCGCGCGGGCGCGGGAATTTGCCGGACTTATGCAGGACGTCACCGAGTTTCTGGCTTCGATCGATCTGAATCGCAGCATGCGCCCGCTGCCGGTGACGGTCACCTACCAGGATTCCTGCCACCTGGCGCACGGCCAACGCATTCGCAGCGCGCCCCGGAAACTGCTGGAAGCGGTGCCCGGCTTAATGTTTCGCGAGATGCCGCTGGCGGACCTGTGCTGCGGCAGCGCCGGCATCTACAATGTGGTCCAGACCGGGATGTCCATGCAGATTCTGGCGCGCAAGATGGAGTGCGTCAACCGTACCGGCGCGGAGGTGATTGCTACCGCGAACCCGGGATGCATCCTGCAATTGCGGGCCGGCGCCCGGCTGCATGGCACGGGACAGCGTGTGGTGCACGTGGTGGAGCTGTTGGACGAGGCATACCGGGCGGCGCGGTAACGACCGCTATTGCATCAACCCGCCGTGAACGGATTCATCACCTTTACAACGCCTAGTAAGCTCCGGTCTGCAGGTCTTCGCTATACAATGTTCCGGCGCCCGCCATTCTCGCCGCATGCACGATCAGTACATCCCAGAACGAGATCTGCGTCAAGCGGTGCAATTCAATGGCGGAGACGACATCCTTCGCGGCGAAGCGCAAGACTCTGGCGCGCGCCAGAACCGCAACTTTTCGCTGGGCCAGTTCCGGAGCGACTCGCAACTTGCGTGTGGCGACCACGAAGTACTCCTGCATGACTTGGAGCGACACGACGGCGGTCCCGCGGCGAAGGTGTTCACCAAACAGCTCGATGGCTCGCGCGCGCTTCGCCGGCGAAGCGGCATCGTCCGTGTAGACAATTACGTTGGTGTCAAAGAAAGCCAGCCCGTTCATGGCCGCTCATGCAGTTCGTCGCGGCTAAACTTCCATCCGCGAGAGTTGCCATGAGACGCGCGCGATAGGCGTTCGAATTCAGCGGCATCGGCCTCCCGATCGGTATTGCCGGCAAACTGTTCGAGATATTCGCGCACCAGTTGGTTCACGCTCGTGCCCATACTCTCCGCGCGGCGCCTGGCTTCGCGCATAAGATCTTCGTCGATGGACAACGTGACGTTCATATACACATAATACGTGAGCACGGATTACGTGTAAACAGCCAGTAACCTTCTTCGCAATGGGCGCGCCATCCGGCTGTGGGGATCCTCGCGCGCAGGGGCGTGCCGGCTGCGTTGGCTGGCTTAGTGCCCTGGTGCGTCTTCGCCCAATCGCCGGACGGGCTCAATCACGACCGGATTCTAGGCGTCATACCTGACTATCAGACGGTGAACAATGCCACTCCGGCCACGCCCCCGCTTACGCAGAACCAAAAGTGGACGTTCTTCCTGGACGAGACGCGCGATCCGTTCAACATCGCTGCCGCCGCGCTCAGCGCCGGGCTTTCGCAAGCCGACAACCAGACGCCCAAATATGGCGAAGGCGGCGCCGCTTACGCCAAACGATTCGGAGCGGCATTGGGCGATTTCACGTCGCAGAACCTCTTCAGCGATGCCGTGCTCGCCTGCCTGCTGCATCAGGATCCGCGCTATTTTCGCAGAGGTCCCAGCTCGCGGATTCTGCCGCGCGTGGCGTATTCATTGAGCCGCATTGCGGTGGCCCGCATGGATTCGGGCCACGCGGCATTCAACGCGTCGGGAGTTTTGGGCATGGCGCTGGGAATCGGCGCGTCGAATCTCTACTACCCGTCCGCCAGCCGCACCGGGACGGTGATGGCGACGCGCGTGGGCACCAGCCTGGCCGGTTGGGCGATCGGTAATGTGGCGGCGGAATTCTGGCCCGACATTCACCAGAAGTTTTTTGCGAATGGATTCCTGCATCGGAAAGCGCCGCCGCCGCCCGTGCCGCACCGATAGCCCAAAGGAGATGCACAGGCGGTCAGCCTGCCTGCCTGGTGCGGACCGCCTGCAGAGGATGGGTAATCAGATCTGCGATGGCACCGGCGAAGTGCCTGGTATGCGGCAGTTCCGCGTGCCGGTCGAAGGCGGCTTCGTCGCTCCACTCGCTGTGAATGAAGTAGGTTAAAGGACCGCGCGTCGATTCATAGAAATGGATGCGCAAGCAGCCGGGCTCTCGACGGGTGGGCTCGAGGACTTGCTGCAGCTCGTCGAGGAGTTGGTGCTCTTTCCCGGGGACGGGATCCAGGCGGGCGAAGATGTAGAGCGGCATGTTCCATCAGGATAGCGGAATGCTGCAGCGGGGCCGAAGCCCAATGCCACTTAGTTTTCGCGCCACCGAACTCCTGCATAATTGTGGGGCAGGACTCCAGTCCTGCGGCCGACGTCCACGTCGGCCGTGGCGGGGTCCTGGAGGACCCGCGAAAGCCAGGGTTGTGATACAACTTGACGTGATATCTTCATACGTTATGCTCCGCCGTATTCTTCAGCTCGGCGATCCTATGCTGCGCGCGGTCTCCGCCGCCGTGGACGCACCTGCCGCCGCCCCCGTCTTCGACGACCTGCGCGCCACCCTGCATGAGTTCCAACGCACGCACGGATTCGGTCGCGGCATCAGCGCCGTCCAGATCGGCGAGCCCCTGCGCCTGATCTATATCGAATTCGAAGGGATGGCCTACACCATCCGCAATCCGGAGTTCGAGTTTCAAAGCGAAGCCAAGTTCCGTCTCTGGGACGACTGCTTCTCTTTCCCCGATCTGCTTGTATATCTGGAGCGCAGCGAAAGCGTGCGCGTGCGCTACGAAGACCCCCAGGAAAATGTCCGCCACATCGAAGCAGCCGGCCCCCTTTCCGAACTGTTGCAGCACGAAATCGACCACCTGGATGGCATCCTGGCCGTCGACCGGGCCCTCGATCGCCACAGCCTTTGCACCCGCGAAGAATACGTTCGCCGTTTCAGGACGGCCGGATGACCACGGCAAACGCGGCGCGGCCCACACGGGTTCTCTGGGCACTGCTGGTCCTGATCGCGGCCCTTTACGCCGTTTATGCGCAGACGCGCGCATTCGCCTGGGACGAAGGCTGGCACCTGGTGGCCGCCCAGAACATCAATCGCGGCTTGCTGCCTTATTTGAATTTCGTTTATTCACAGACGCCCTTGAATGCTTTTTGGAACGCGGGCTGGCTGCGCGTCGCAGGCGATACCTGGCGCACGCCGCATGCCGTGGCCGCATTGATGACCACGCTGGCCGTGCTGATGATCGCCGGCTATGCTTTGCGCCGCTTCCCCGTGCCGGATTGGCGCGTCCAGGCGGCCATCACCGCAGTGTCCCTCTTCGGCCTGGACGTCATGGTGGTTGAATTCGGCACCATCGCGCAAGCCTATGCACTGTGCCTGTTCTTCATCGCCGGAGCTTTCCTGGCCACGGTTGAGGCCGTCCAGCGCGAGACGCTGTGGCTGGCGGGCGCCGCTGGATTGTTGTCCTCGGCCGCCGCGAATTGTTCCTTGCTGACCGCGCCTGAGGTGCCCGTGTTGCTGCTCTGGCTCTTAATTTGTAACCAGGCCGGCAGCCGATGGGCGAAGCTGGGCGCTTTCGCCGCCGGCTGCACGATCCCCTCGATTCCGCTCGCCTGGCTGTTCGTCCAAGGCCCCCGCCAGGCGATTTTCAACGTCCTCCATTACAATCTGCTCTACCGCCAGCGCGATTGGAAGGGCGCATGGTCGCATAACTTCGGCGAATGGTTTGCCTGGATCGGTTCCCCACAGGCATTGACGCTGGCATTCCTCTCCGTGGCCGGCCTGCTGTTCGTCCGCAAACGCAGCGGTTGGGAGCGCGCCGCACGCCGGGAATTCTATCTGTGCGGCTGGCTAGCCATCGCCCTGCTGGCCCACATCTCGACTGCCGTCCCCACGTTCCGGCGCTACTACCTGTTTGCCGTGCCGTTTCTCGCGATCCTGTCCTGCGCCGGACTTTATGACCTGGGATCGCGGCTGGGTTCCCCCGGCCGTCCCTGGACGCCGGTGCTGATTGTGTGTCTGCTCACCGGTACGTGCCTCACCAAGCGCCTGATCGAAGCCTCGGGCGACTTCTCCTGGTACACCGTCGAACGCATCGCCGCCAAGGTGAAAGCCGTCACTCCGCCCAATGCCGTGCTGTTTGCTGACGAGCCCGTATACTTCGTGCTGCGCCACGCCCCTCCACCCGGCCTGGAACTGGTCGATTCGCATAAGCTGAGTTTCCCGCCGGCGGTTGCGCGCGAGTTGCACGTAGTGCCGGAAGCCGATCTGGACCGGCAACTGAAAGCCCGCGTTTTCGATGTGATTGAGATCTCGGACGACGATACGCGCATCGACGACTTGGGACTGGCCAAGCTGTACACGCACTGCGCCGAAGTAGAGGACTACGATATCTTCTGGGGGAAATAAGTGAGTGGGGCAGGCTGGGAGCTTGCCCCACATGTTTTACTGCCGGTTCTACTGCCAGCTCACATTCTGCCCTTGGATGAAATGGTAGAAAATGTAAAGGGCATCCAAGCCGCTGGGCAGAGTCAAATCAGCGGGACACGTGGTGCTTGTCGCAATCGTGCTGCTGCAAGCCACACTGGCAGGCCCCACCAGCAACTCGCCCGGCGGAACCAGCGCGGTGCTGTTCACAGTCGAAGGCAGCGATTCGAGAACATACGTCGGAATAGTAAACGTCCCGGCGCTGGCCGGCGCGATACACTCCACCAGCACGCCCGGCGTATTGGCTGACGGGGCCTCGCCCGACAGCAACGTCGAAGAGACCGCCGTTATATCCACGAACCCGTTGGGGTCGCCGCCGGTCCAGGTGATCGTCAACGGCGCATTGCGAGGGATCGCACTGGCGGTAACGGCGGCCTGATTGGTCCACTTGAACGCCGCCGCCGCCGATGTTACCGTAATGGGCGCGGAGAATATTCCCACGTTCGCACCGCCGGGCCCCGTCACCGTAAATGTGGTAGGCGTGATGGCATTCGAAGAGGTCAGGAAGAAGGGGGGCGGCGGGGTGGTCTCCGTGATCAGTTCCTCGATTGTAGAGCCGCCCACCAGCGTGGGGCCGTATCCCTTGCCATTCGTCTTGGGCACCGCTATGGTTCCCGTGGGTCCCTGAATACTCAATTGCGCTCCCGCGTCCAGGTAAGTCACCGCTCCCAGGCTCGGATCTAGCGGCGGCGGATATCTCAGGAACGGGTCGACCGTGCAGTTGTTCACCGACGGCACCAGCGTGAAGCCCTGCGATTCACTCAGCACTCCCTGCGAAAGGGTGCCGATCTCCCCGGACACCGTGTCATTGTCCCACTGCAAGGTGGCGTCCAATGCCGCAATAGACAGGTTCAAATAATTGCTGAGCAAGCTGATGGAGCCCACGTTGGCCTGTCCCTTGCTCGTCACCACCGACGCCAGATCGCCATAATTAACGCCATCGTCGTCCTGGCAAGTCGGCCCGGTGGGATCCACGGCCAGGCTGGTGAAGTTGCCGATGATGGAGCCGGTTTGCACGGCCACCTGCACATAACAACCCTGCACCACGGCCGAATTCGGCACGATGAAATCGATCTGATCCTCGGCCGTGTAGCCCGAGCGCCCTGCATAAGTGACCGTAGCTTGCACTCCGCCAACCCAAACCGTGACCGGACAACTGGCCTGGCTGGTGCACAAGTTGGTCTGCGGCGGCGGCGCGCTACCCTCGGTAGAAAGGTTAGGGGCCGGACCCAAACCGGTGCCCCAAATCGTTACGTAATCCCCAGGCGCGATCGTCGAAAATGGTGTCACCAACACGTTGCTGACCGCGTTGGTCATACTCCCCGGACCTGTGCCCGCTTCGTTTTGCGAGAATGTCCCGAACGACATCGCCACCACAGTGATGGGAAACGCGGCACTGGTCGCGCCGTTGTAAGTCACCGTGACCGTTCCGGTGCCCACGGGCGTGGTTGAAGCCAAAACCGCGTTGATCTGGCCGGAGGAGACAAATTCCGGATATGCCGCCACCGGTGTCGCGCCCGCCGGAACCGCAACATTGATGGTAACTCCCCCGAGCGATGTTGGCAGCGGGTAGGGATTCCAGAACTGAAACGCGCTTGGCCCGATACCGGTGCCGTAAATCGAGAAAAACGATCCCTGCGCGATGGCGGCGTTCGGCAGCGCGGAACAGTTGCAACTGCCCGTCGCAGTACCCGCTATGGGATTAACAGCGTTGCTGGCTGAGTTTTGTATCTGTGTGATGGTGGGCTGCGCTAATCCGGAGCCTGCCAGCAGTCCCATCACCAAAACGATTGCAAATAAAGTCTTCACGTGTGTGTAATGCTCCTTTCCCGTAGGTTTCAAGTCTATCACCACTCTAGCCCGGGTGGTGGCAACCGCGCGCGGGCCTTGCCCGTGTTTTTCGAATCCGCGCGCTTCATAGAGTACTAGAACTACGTCCCAAACCGTACCTCCCAAAGTGCGGCCGAATCTTTTACACTAGCGTAGTTCAGTCATTTAAGCAGAAATCTGATTTATCATCGGAAAATACCGGGGCGCGGGGACCGGCAAGGAGCATGTTCGTGCAGAGAATAAAGTCTGTTTTCATCAAATCGTTCGCAATATTAAGCGTAGGCCTGTGGGCCCCCGGGCTGTTCGCGCAGACGCTGACCGTGACCATCAATGGCAAGCTAGGGCCGATCCTGCCTGGCAGCAGCGGCAGGGTCACCAGCGGAACCTACGAATCGGGTGGAACGTTCAGCGGGACAGGCACCTGTATCTTTACGTTCGCGGCTCCTGCGGCGGGAACCGGCGCCACAGGAGTCCTTACTCTTACTGGAAGCGCACCCACGGCGGGGACCCCGATCAAGTTCGACACCGCGGACGGCGGCAACGGTGGTAACGGGTACAGTTCGCCGCCCACGAGTGCGACACTCTCGGGCGGAACCGCGACCTGCAGCGGTACGGCCGCGGTCACTACGAAGCTGGACGATCCGCTCGGCCTGAGCGGAGTCACCTTTACCGCGACCGCCGCGGTTAACCCTGTCGGGGCTGTCTACAATCCAAGCTCGGTCAGCGCTCCCGTAACCCTGACGCTCAAGGAAGGCGGGTTCTCGCTCCCTTGCTCCGCCACCGCCACCAGTTCCATCGGTGCCAGCCAGGATACCATCACCGTGTCGGGCTGCAGCGTGAGCCTCCTGGGTGAAAGCGGTACCTTTTCCACGACGATCGCGCTCCCGGCGGGTTCGCTCGTATCGCCCATACCGCTGGCCTTCTCGGCCAGCCTCCTGAATGAGCCGAGCAGTACGGCCACCTATACGGCCGCCAGCGACACAACCGTTCTCGGCATCACCGGGAGCGGTCCCGTTACGGCGGTGTGCTCCAGTTGCCCGTCACTGACCGGCGTTCCCACCGGCGGGCTTACCTTCACCGCCCAGCAGGGCGGCAGCGCCCCAAGCCAAACCTTCACGGTCGGCAGTTCTCCCACCGAGAATGAAGCGTTCGCCTTGGTCACCAATATGAGCAGCGGCACCGGCTGGCTTAGTGCGAACGTGGGCGGTGCAGCGGGCGGACAGATCGGCAGCACGGTCACCGTAGCTGTAAGCCCCGGATCGCTCGCCACAGGCACTTACCACGGTTCCGTCTCGGTCTACTCCGCGGCCTCCAATTCTCCCACCAGTGTCCCCGTGACCCTGACGGTCACCCTGCCGCTACCCTCCATGACGTTCTCCGGCGCGGCCCCGTCTTTCACCTATACTCCAGGCTCCACGCCCGCCAATCAATCGGTCACCATCGGATCCACCGGCACCGCCATTAACTATACCGCCGCCTCGTCGAGCGCTGGAAACTGGCTGCAGGTATCGCCTACCAGCGGCGCGACCGGCACGAGCGAGACGGTCTCGATCAACACCACCGCCGCGGCGGCCCTGGCCACCGGCAATTACCAAGGCACCCTTATCTTCAGCTGCACCGCCGGCACCTGCGGCAACACCAATGGCCAATTGACCGTGTCGGTCAATCTGACGGTGGACGCCGCCCTTACGGCGACTCCCTCTTTGACCTTCACCTACACCATCGGGGGCAGCGCGCCCGCCGCGCAGCCGGTTGCGGTCGGCAGCACTGGGGGAGCCATCCCCTATACCGACGTCGCCGCCAGCGCCATTAGCTGGCTCGCGGCTGCGCCCGCGGGCGCCACCACGCCTACAGGTCTGACGGCGTCTGTGAATCCGGCGGTTTTGACCGGCATCCAACCCGGCACTTATCCCGGCACCATCACACTCAGCTCGCCCTTCGCCACCAATAACGGATTGCAGGTCAGCGCCAGCCTGGTGGTCAATCCGGAACCCACCCTCACCATCACCGGATCCACGCTTTCGAGTAACACGCTCACCTTCAACATGACGGATCTGGGATCGCTACCCGCCGCGCAAACCCTGAACGTGGCCGCCTCCAATAGCAGTGCTATTCCGTACACCGTCGCTGTGACACTAGGTAATGCCTGGCTGTCCGCGACACCCTCCGGCTCGAATACGCCGGGCACCGTCAGCGTTGCCATTCTGGCGAACAGTCTCACGCCGGGCACTTACAACGGCGCTTTGCAGATCAGTTCGACGCAGGCGTCCAATAGCCCGCAAACCATCAACGTGACGCTGGTCGTGGGGCAAGCACCGAGTCTTAGCGCGACGCCTAATCCGTTGGCATTTGTCTACCAACTGAACGGCACCGCTCCTCCCACCCAGACCCTCAATGTCACCAATAGCGGTCCGCCCTTGACTTTCACAGCCGTCGCCAATGGTGTCTCTGGCGGATTTACCTGGCTGTCCGTGTCTTCACCTACCGGAGCCACGCCGCAAGCCCTCACAGTTACCGCCACGCCCGGATCGCTCGCAGCCGGCACTTACAACGGCACTATTACTTTGACGTGCGCCCAGGCGGGAAATAGCCCGGTTACGGTCAATGTAAGTCTTACCATCAACGCGCTTCCCAGCTTGACCGCCTCGCCATCTTCGCTGACTTTTGCTTACACAATTGGCGGCACCGTCCCTGGCGGACAGAATGTCACCATCGGGACCAACGGCAATACGCCACTCACGGGCGTAACCGTGGGGACCCCCAACGTACCGTGGTTCACTGCCACGCCCAGCGGGTCGACCACACCTGTTACTCTCGCTGTATCTTTGGTGACCGCGCAGTTGCCAACCACGCCGGGACCCTATACCGGCTCCGTCGTGATCAACGCCACTGGCGCCGCCGCTCCGCTCACTTACACCGTTACATTGAACGTGGCGCCGCAGCCGGCCCTTAGCGTCGCGCCTTCGGCGCTCAATTTCAGTGCCACGACGGGTGGGCCCAGCCCCAGCGCGCAAGCTCTTACGGTGTCCGCCGCCAATGGCACCATCGCTTTTACCGCGGTGGCGGCCGTGACCAGTCCTTCCGGAGGCAACTGGCTCTCCGTCACGCCCATCAGCGGCAGCACCAACTCCTCGACCACCCTGCAGGTCACCGCGGCTACCGGTTCGCTGGCGGCCGGCAGCTACGCCGGAACCATCACAGTGCAAGCCACCACTTCCGGTGTCTTGAATCCGAAGTATGTCATTCCGGTCACTTTCGCGGTCGCCGCCAACCAGTTGACCTCCAACCAGAGTCAACTCAACTTCACCTATACCATCGGTGGCAGCGTTCCCGCCCTGCAGACCATCAGTGTCGGCAGCACCGTTCCCGGTTTGAGCTTCACCGCCGCGGCCAATCCAGCCGCGAGTTGGTTGAGCATTGTTCCGGGCGGCGGCACCACACCCCAAACGCTCAATGTATCTATAGTGACCGCCGGCCTCACACCGGGCACTTACAACACCAATATCGCGCTGAGCTCCGCCGGCGCCGGCAACAGTCCGCTCAACGTGCCCGTGAAACTTACGGTCAATGCCATGCCGGTGCTGTCCGTAGTGCCCGCTACTATCACGTTCAATTATCTGACCGGCAGCACCATACCGACCGGGCAGAGTGTGGCTCTCTCCACCTCCAATAACTCCAGTACGCCATTCACGCTGAGTACGACCTACAATAGCGGCAGTAACTGGCTGGTAGTCCCGGCGGGCGGTACGGCGCCGTCGAGCTTCGTGGTGAATATCTCGCCCACGGGCTTAACCACCGGTACTTACACTGCAACCGTTAATGTCACCGCCACCGGTTACACCGCCACCAGCGTAGCAGTTACCATCGTCGTCACGCAGCCGAAGGCCACTATCCAGGTGACCGGCACGACCGGCTTCTCTCTCGCTAACACCGCCGCTCCGGTCAGCAGCCTGCTGGCCATCTCTTCTTCCGACGGTTCCGCGCAAGCCTTCACTATAAGCGCGGCCCCCGGCCAGACCTGGCTTACGCTCAGCGCCGCCAGCGGCACGACGCCTGCGAATGTCAATCTGGTTGTCAATCCGTCCGGATTGGTCCCCGGCTCTTACCAGGACACGGTTACCGTGACCATGCCGGCGTTGCCCATTCCGACTAAGACCATCCAGGTTACCTTGACCATTACCGGCTCGAACCTGGTTGCGTCGCCCA
Source organism: Bryobacterales bacterium (assembly GCA_963818855.1). GTDB lineage: Bacteria > Acidobacteriota > Terriglobia > Bryobacterales > Bryobacteraceae > Bog-159. The sequence goes on from CAWFUH010000008.1 coordinate 564,794, forward strand.
ATACCTTGAGCTTCAGCTACCAGACCGGCGCCGCGCTTCCGCCCGCGCAAAACGTGGCCCTGACCCCCGCATCCGGTACCGGCACAGTGCCGATATCCAGCATCACCAGCAACGTCACTTGGATCGTGGTCAGCCAGGCTCTGAGCGCTCCGGCCACCTTGAAAGTGTCCATTAATCCGGGCCTGTTAGTTCCGGGGACCTATCTCGGGTCCGTGTTCATAACGGGCACAGGTTCGCCGACTCCATCGCTCGAAATCTCAGTCAGCCTCACGGTGTCCGCTGCCGCCACGTTGACTGTGACCCCGGCGGCGCTTGCCTTCACTTACCAGCCCGGGGGTACGGCACCGGCCCCGCAGAGCTTCGCCATTTCGACAGGCGGCACGCCTCTTACCTTCACCGCGACCTCCCCTGGTAGTTGGCTGCAGCTAAGTCCCACGACCGGCACCACGCCCGGCAGCGTGCTGGTAACAGTCAATCCTGCTGGTCTGGGCACCGGCACATTTACGGGTACGATCGGCGTAAAAGCTGCCGGCGCGTCCAACTCCGGCAGTGTGGCGGTGACGCTCACGATCACGGGGCCGCCGGAAGTAACCGTCACCCCCAGTATGCTGAGCTTTACGTCTACCAGTGGAACAGCGCCGGCTCCGCAGACCCTGTCGGTCACTAACCAGTCCGGCGCCATCGGGTTCACCGCTGCCGGCAGCGCCGCCTGGATCAGCGTGACGCCTACCAGCGGCACTACGCCCGCTACTCTGTCGGTCTCCGTCAACCCGTCGGGTCTCCAGAGCGGAATTTACAGCGGCTCGGTAATTATCACGACTGCCGGCTCTACCACACCGCAGATGATTCCGGTCACTTTGCAGTCCGGCACGTTAACCACTCCCACCATAACGAGTGTGATCGACGCGGCCAGCGGCGCCTCCGGAACCATAGCTCCCGGCATGGCGATTTCGATCTTCGGTACGGCGCTCGGACCGCAAACCGGCGTGGAGTTCGCCGCGCCGGCAGCCGGTGGCGCCCTCGCCACTACTCTCTCGGGAACGCAGGTGATGTTCGGCACTACACCCGCACCCGTACTCTACACTTCGGCCACCCAGATTAACGTCCTGGTGCCGTTCGAAGTGTCCACCGAGACCAGCACATCGATGACGGTCATATACAACGGCGTACAATCCGCTGCCGCGATCCTGACCATTACGCCCGCTCAGCCCGGCATCTTCACCGCCAACGAGAAGGGCACGGGCCAGGGTGCCATCCTGAACCAGGACGGCACCATCAACAGTTCGACTCTGCCGGCTGCCGCGGGATCTGTCATCCAGATCTTCGGCACCGGGGGTGGATTGACCAATCCAGCCTCGATCGATGGCACGCTCAATCCGATACCGGGACCCACCGTGCCATTAGGCGCGCTGGTCGCCACACCCGTCACCGCCACGGTGAACGGCGCAACGGCCACCGTGGATTACTCGGGACCCGCTCCCGGCCTGCTCGCTGGCATCATCCAGATCAACGTGACGATCCCCAGCGGTACACCATCCGGCAACATACCGCTAACGGTAACGGTCGGCGACAACGTCAGCCAGACGGTCACCGTAGCGGTGCAGTAAAGTGGGGCAGGCACCCTGCCTGCGGGCGGCCTCACAGGCCGCCCACTCCCCCAATAGTCAGCCGGTGCGCACGGCGGGAATGTCCCGCACAGGGCCGTCGAACTCCAGTTTTACGATGGTATCGACGGCATGCCGCGCGGCGCTCGCTACCTTCACTTCAATTCCGGAATCGGACTGCTTCGCCCACCCGCTACCGCCAGTGAGCACGCTGTGCCGTACCATGCGGCGGGCGATCGACGGTAACCTGATCGTCTCCACCGGCCAACGCAGGATGTGCAGATAGATGGCGTTTTGCTTGTTGGTGCTGCCGCCCCACCAATTTCCTTCCGGCATGGCGAAACTCGGCTCGTCCTTCTTCCGCATCGTCTCATCCGGTGCGATGAAAGGGCCGCCGCGGGTACCGTAGATGCTATCGCCGTACCTGCGCAGGAACTCGCCCATCTCGCGCAGACGCGCCGCGTGAGATTCTTCGAACCGCCCATCCGGCCGCGGTCCGGCGTTGAACAGCAGGTTGCCGTCGCCGATGGCGCAGCACACCAAGCCGCGCAGGCATTCCTCAATGGGCCGCAAAATGTCGTCCGGGTTATACGCCCACTGTTGGCCGACGGTGGCGCAGGTTTCCCACGGCCGCTTGTTCTGGAACGTGCCGATGGTCTGCTCGGGCGTATCGTAATCCGCCGGAATGCCCGCACGATCGTTGATTACCAGATCGGGCTGCAACTGGCGCATCATTCGGATCAGGCGCGGCGCGTCCCAATCCGCTGACGTACCGTCGAGCCCGTCGAAGAACCACATGCTGGTCTTGCCGTAGCTGGTCAGTAGTTCGCGCACCTGCCCGTGCAGGTACTCGATGTACTGCGCATGCGCGGCGCCGTTGCGATAGTCGGGATGGTGCCAGTCAGGCTGCGAGTAGTACACGCCCCAGTCCAAGCCACCGCGGTGGCAGGCATCCGCAAGTTGCCTGACGATGTCCTTGCCGTAAGGCGACCGCGGGCTGGTGATCTTGTAATCCGTCAGCCTGGAATCGAAGTTGCAGAATCCGTCGTGGTGCTTGGTGGTGAATACGAGATACTGCATGCCGTCGTCCTTCGCCAGTTGCACCCATTGATCGGGGTCGAACTTCACCGGGTTGAAGATGCGGTAAAGGTTATCGTAGATTTCCACCGGGACGTTCCCGGTACGGGCGTCGTGCCGGCCGCGCCGCTCACCGCCGCGCGACCAACTGATCTCCGTGCCCACGATGCTCACCGGCCCCCAGTGAATGAACATCCCGAAGCGCAGATCTTTCCAGCGTTCGAGTGCGGCTTTGGGGGCGCCTGGATCGGCTTGCGCCCACGCGGGCAGAGCCGCGAAAGGAAGCGCGCAGAAAGTTCGCCGGTGCATTTCAAGGCCGAGTATATTGGCGCTACGCAAGCGTGTCAAGCGCTGCGCCGGGTACATCAATGTCACTTAGTTTTCGCGCGACCGAGCACCTGCATAAATTGTGGGGCAGGACTCCAGTCCTGCGGCCGACGTCCACGTCGGCCGTGGCGGGTCCTGGAGGACCCGCGCAGACCTGGAGGTCTGCCCCACAAATTATGCAGCATTCCCAATATTGGGATGACCAAGTGGCATTAGGCATTAGCCCGCGCGGCTCTTCAGCGCCGCCTGCACCGTACCTTTTGGTTGCAGCGCTGCCCCGCGGGGCAGGCCTTCAGCCTTCAGTCTTTCCGGAACTGGTATACCTCCCAGTTCGTAATCCATAAAGAGGCAACCATTTGCGAAACTTGCTCGGCCATCTTCGTTATGCCGCGCGGCAGTTCCGGCTGTCACCCGTTTTCACCACCGCGGCCGTCGTAACCCTGGCTCTGGGAATCGGCGGCACCACCGCGATATTCACGTTGATCGATGCCGTGATGCTGCGCTCGCTGCCGGTTTCCGATCCAGGAAGACTTTACCGGGTCGGCGAAGGCGACGATTGTTGCGTAGAAGGCGGCCCGCAGGACCGCTGGGGAATGTATTCCTTTCCCTTATTTCAGCGCCTGAAAGCCGAGTCGCCGGAATTCGAAGAGGTGGCCGCTTTCCAGGCGGGCCGCGGTGGACTGAGCGTGCGCCGCGCCGGTGTCGCATCGGCACCCAGGCCGTTGCTTTCCGAGTACGTCACCGGAAATTATTTCTCCACGCTAGGCGTCGGTGCTTTTGGCGGACGCGTATTTACGCCGGAAGACGATAAGCCATCCGCGCCGCCGGTGGCCGTGCTCAGCCATCATGCCTGGCAGACCATTTACGGGGGCGACCCTACGGTGGTAGGCGCGAACGTCGTTATCGAAAGCCATCCGTTCACCGTGATCGGCGTGGCGCCGCCGGGCTTTTTCGGCGAGACGCTGCGCAGCGATCCTCCCGATATCTGGATACCCCTCGCGCAGGAACCCTTGATCGATGGCGAGGGCGCGCTGCTGAATCAATCGGTCTCCGCCTGGCTGCGCATGCTGGGTCGTTTGCGGCCGGGGGCTTCCACTACCGGCATGAATCCGCGCCTGACCGGAGTGCTGCGGCAATGGATCAGGAACGATTCCGGATATCCCTCCAACTGGATGCCCGATGTGATCCGCATGCTGCCCAAGCAGTTCATCAACGTAGTGCCGGCAGGCGCCGGCGTGGCGGAGATGAAAGAGGACTATGGGCGCAGCCTGCGGATCCTCCTGTCGGTATGCGGGCTGGTGCTGCTGATCGCCTGCGCCAATGTCGCCAACCTGCTGCTGGCGCGTTCGGTGGCGCGTCGCGGGCAGACGGCGGTGCGCCTGGCCGTGGGAGCCACACGATGGCACATTGTGAAGCAAGCGCTCACCGAAAGCGCGCTGCTCGCTATAGGCGGCGGCATCGCGGGACTGGTGGTGGCAGGCGCGGCCGCCCGGCTGCTGCTGGCCCTGGCCTTTCACAGTTCCCATTTCCTGCCGATCAGCACCGCGCCATCGCTGCGCATCTTAGGTTTCGCGTTCGCACTAGCGTTGGTGACCGGCCTTATTTTTGGAGCCGCGCCCGCGTGGTTCGCCACGCGCACCGACCCGGCGGAAGCACTGCGCGGATCGGGCCGCGGCACCACGGATCGCTCTTCCATCGCCACCAAAGCGCTGGTGGTGGTGCAGGCTACGCTGTCGGTGGTTCTGGTGGCGGGCGCCACCATGCTGGGACGCAGCCTGAACAAGCTCGAACATCAGGATTTTGGCTATCGGGTGGACGGACGCGTCGTGGTTTCACTGCACAGTCCGCCGGCTACCTATACCCAGCCCCAGTTGGCCGCGCTCTACCGCTCGATTGAAGAGCGCCTGAACCGTCTGCCCGGAGTGCGCGGCTCCGGCCTCGCGCTGTACAACCCGCTCACGGATAATTGGGGTGAGTTGATTTTCGTCAGCGGCCATCCAGGGGCCAAGCTCAGCGAGGATAGCAATGCGTCGTGGGACCGCATCAGTGCGAATTATCAACAGAACTTCGGTATGCCGATCTTGCGCGGGCGCGGCTTTTCCACGGCCGATAATGAAACCACGGCGCCGGTGGCGATCGTGAACCAGTCCTTCGTGAAGCGCTTTTTCAAGAGCGATGAAAACCCGCTGGATCAGCACTTCGGTCTGGACCTGCCGGAGTACGCCGGCACATTCCGCATCGTCGGCGTGGTGCGCGATGCGAAGTTTGCGGGCTTCGCATTGAACCAGCCGGCGCGTCCCATGTTTTTCGTGCCGCTGGCGCAGACGGTGAATTACCACGACGATTTAATGAAAAAGCTTGAGCTGCGCTCGCATTTCATCAGCGGGATTATGCTGGTCACCAACGCCGCGCCGGGCACCCTGGAACCGCTGCTTAGTAAGATGTTGGCGGGAATAGATCCGAACCTGACCGTGACCGGCGTCCGGACCATGCAGGAACAAGTGGCTCTCTCCTTCGATCAGGAGCGCGCCGTAGCGGGCCTGGCAGGTCTGTTCGGGATGGTGGCACTACTGCTGGCCGCTATCGGCCTGTATGGCGTGACAGCTTATGCCGTGGCGCAGCGGACGAATGAAATTGGTATTCGGATGGCCCTGGGCGCCGGCCGCGCCATGATTGTGCAAATGGTATTGCGCGGGGCCACGCATCGCGTGTTCCTGGGGCTGCTACTGGGAGTGCCGCTGGCAATTGGCGCGGGCCGTCTGCTCTCCGCGGAACTGTACGGCGTTTCCAGTTGGGATCCGCTGGCGTTGACCGTGGCCACTGTGGCGCTGGCGTCTTGCGCATTTGCGGCCGCCATTATTCCCGCGCTGCGCGCAGCATCGATTTCACCCACTCAGGCGTTAAGAATGGAGTAGCGGCCGCGGAGGTCCAGGCGGGTAGTTTAACGATGTATTCTTGAGAAGAGGAGGCGCCACCTATGGAATTGCACGTCACCGGAGAACTGGAAGCTAAGCTGACGCACTCCGCCGCCAAGCAGGGCCGCCAGCCTGACGCGTTGGTGCAGGACGTGCTGACGCACTATTTCGAGGAAGAGGCCCGCTTCGTCGAGGCCGTAAAGCGCGGCGAAGAAGCCTTCGAGCGGGGCCAATACCTCACCCATGAGCAAGTCGGCCAGCGCCTTCAGCGGTTTCTGAAAACTTGATGCAGGTTCGTTGGTCGATGCCCGCGGCGGATGACCTGGAGCGCATTTGCGAACACATAGAGCGGGACCATCCGGAAGTTGCCCGCCGTGTCGCCCGAACCATCTATGACGGTCGTGCACGCTTGAAGGACTTCCCCCACCTTGGAAGACTCAGCGGCCGCATGACCGGACGGCGCGAGTTGGTCTTTTCATCGCTCCCCTACATTGTGGTCTACCAGGTCACGCAACACGCAGTTGAGATTTCGCGCATCTTCCACAGCGCTTTGGGGACGATTGCCGCAATGATTGATTCGCTAGGAGCCTGTCAATTCGGATACTCTAGCGTCTATACGTTGACTTGGACAAAATGCACAATAGGGTCTTAATTGCCGCCGCCGCTCTAGCGGGCCTGGCCACTGGAGTCACCAGCCGCGTCGCTGCGCAGAGTTCTACACCCACCCCACAAAGCACGCCTGCGCCCCCCGCGCAGCGATTCGGCGGTTTTGTCCCCTTTCATCGCCGGGCGCCAGGCGACCCCGCGCAGATTGCCCGCGGCAAAGCGCTCTACGGCGTGAACTGCGCGGGCTGCCACGGCGTAGACCTGCGCGGCGGCGATCTGGGCGGGCCGAATCTATTGCGGTCGAATGTGGCACTCACCGATCTGAACGGCGAACTGATTGTTCCCATCATACAGGGAGGCCGCCAGGATGCCGGCATGCCCGCCATCCCGCTCAGCCAGGAGGATGGTTTGACCGTCGCGGCATATATCCGCAGCGTCGTCGAAACCATCGGTATGCAAGGCCGCCCGCCATCGGTGGGGAAGGCGGCGCCGAGCGTCCTGGTCGGCGATGCGGTTGCCGGGCAGGCTTACTTCGCCGCTAAGTGCGCGAGTTGCCATTCCGCCACCGGCGATCTGCAGGGCATCGCCTCACGCATCACCGATCCCAAGTCGCTGCAGACCCGGTGGGTGGCCGCGGGCATGCGCAGACGCTTCACGACATCGAGTACACCCGGCCGCCGCACTATTACGGTGACGGTGACTCTGCCCGCCGAACGGGTCGAAGGCCGGCTGGTGCGCATCGACGACTTCCTGGTCACCGTGGGCCTGGATGATGGAACCGTGCGGACCTTCCGCCGCGAGGGGGACACGCCGCGGGTGGAGATCCACGACCCTATGCAAGCCCATCGCGATTTAATGGCCGTTTACACCGATAAAGACATCCACGACGTGACTGCCTATCTGGTGACCTTGAAATGACACTCCGCAAATTGCTGCTGGCCGTGCCGCTCACATTGTCTGCGACACTTCTGATGGGGCAGGCTGGGTTGGACCCCGCCGATCTTCTGAAGCCGCTGAAGGACTCATGGCCCACTTACAGCGGTGACTACACCGGGAAGCGTTACAGCGCATTGGATCAGATCAACCAATCCACGGTCACGCATCTGACGCTGGCCTGGATGTCCCAAGTGACTCCCGGCCAGCGCAGCGGCTTCGGCCGGCCGCGTCCCATCGTCGGCGGAGAAGGTCCCGGCGACATCAACGTGGGTGGCGGGACGATCAAGGCATCCGCGCTCGAAGTGAATGGCGTCCTGTATTTCACCATGCCGGACAATGCCTGGGCGCTGGACGCGCGGGATGGCAGCGAGTTGTGGCACTACTTCTGGAAAACCAAGGGCGGTACGCACATCGGAAACCGCGGCCTGGGAATGTGGCACAAGACTCTCTTCATGGAGACACCGGACGATTACCTGGTCGCGCTGGACGCGGCCACAGGCAAGGAACTCTGGCACAAACAGATCGCCGATCTGTCGCAGGGTTACTTCTCTACGCCGGCGCCCGTGGTGATCGGGAACCACGTCCTGGTTGGTACGGGCGACGACATTGACGCGCCCGGATTCATACAGTCATTCGACCCCGAAACCGGCGACGTGCAATGGAAGTTCTTCACCGTGCCCATGAAGAAGGGAGATCCCGGCCTGGAGACGTGGGGTAGTCTGGATGCGGCCAGGCACGGCGGCGGGCAGGCCTGGGTTCCCGGCGTCTACGATCCGGAAACGAACCTCTATATCTTCAGCACGGGCAATCCTACTCCGGCGTTTACCACCGGCACGCGCGGCCCAGGCGATAACCTGTTCACCTGCGCGATCATTGCCGTCAACGTGGACACTGGCAAGATGGCCTGGTATTATTCGACCTCACCGCATGACATGCACGACTATGATTCCGCGCAAACGCCGGTGTTGGTTGACGCCATGTTCAATGGGAAAATGCGGAAGCTGTTATTGACCGCGGCGCGCAATGGATACTATTTCACATTGGATCGCGTTACCGGCGAGCATCTGGTCACCAGCAGGTATGGCAAGTACACGAACTGGGCCAACGGGCTGAACCAGAAAGGCGCGCCGGTCTATGACCCGGAAAAGAATGCCACGGTGGCAGGGTCGCTTGTATCTCCCACCTCCGACGGAGTAACGAACTGGGAGCCGGCGTCTTACTCGCCTGATACAAACCTGTTATATGTCGCGCAGCACAATGGTTACTCGATGTTTTACTTAACTGACCTCGATCCGCGCGGATCCATGGGCTTGGGCGGCAAGGAAGAAGCGCAGGTGGGATCGGGCGGCAGCTTCCTGACGGCCATCGACTACCAGACCGGTAAGATCGTGTGGAATCGTCCATATTATGGCGATGGAGGCGGAGGCGGACTCTTGACCACCGCTGGTAAGCTGCTGTTCGCGGGCGACGGCGCCGGGAGCCTGGTGGCGCACGATGTATCTACCGGGAAGCCACTCTGGCACACGCGGATCGGCGATGTTACGAATGCGCCGCAGACTTTCATATTGGATGGCCATCAGTATCTCATCGCTGCGACGGGAGATCAGATGTGGGCATTCCTGCTGTATTGAGCAACAATTCGCCCGGCTGCGCCATCCAAATAGTTGATGAAGATCTTTGTTGCAGGAGCCACGGGCGCGATTGGTAAGCGCCTGGTGCCATTGCTCGCGTCGGCCGGTCACCAGGTGTTCGGAATGACCCGGCTGCCAGCCCACGTGGATCAATTGACAGCCGCCGGCGCTGTGCCCGTAGTCGCGGATGCTTTGGATGCGGCTGCCGTCATGCAAGCGGTGATTAAGGCCCGGCCCGATGTGGTTGTGCACGAGCTCACAGCGATTTCCGGTTTGCGCGATCTGAAACATTTCGATCGCGAATTCGCCCTTACCAATCGCCTGCGCACGGAGGGTACGCGGAATCTGCTGGCCGCGGCGAAAGCAGCGGGGGCGCACCGGTTCATAGCCCAGAGTTATTCAGGCTGGCCCAATGTGCGCACAGGCGGCCGCGTGAAGACCGAGCAGGATCCGCTGGATCCCAACCCGCCCCGGGAGATGCGGCAGACGATCGATGCCATCCGCCAGTTGGAACAGATGGTTGCCGGCGCCGGGAATCTGACCGGCATCGTACTGCGTTATGGCTCCTTCTATGGGCCCGGGACATCGCTCGGGGAGGGCGGCGATTTTCTCGAGATGATCCGGAAGCGCAAGCTCCCCATCTTCGGCAACGGCGCGGGTGTCTGGTCGTTCGTGCACATTGACGATGCCGCCAATGCCACCTGGCGCGCCATCGAACAGGGTCCCGCCGGCGTATACAACGTCGTAGACGACGAGCCGGTCGAAGTCGCCGCCTGGCTGCCCGGCCTGTCGCAGATACTGGGAGCGAAGCCGCCCTATCGTCTGCCCCTGTGGTTGGGCAAGCTTCTCGCCGGCGAGGTGGGTGTCTCGATCATGACGCAGGTGCGTGGATCGTCGAATGCCAAGGCGAAGCGCTTGCTGGGATGGCAGCCTTTTTACCCGACCTGGCGCAAAGGTTTTCGCCGCGGTCTCTCTGACCGGCCATTTGAGATATCTTCACTGAAAGCCAGCTGATACTCGGTCAAAAGTTGCGGAGGAATCGCTGGTATGCGCCGCTATTATATGTGCTCCACGGCGCAAAGCCACGCTCGGTATACAGTTGATATGCGAAATCAATGTTCGCTTTGCAACTCAGCAGATCACGCAGATTCACTCCAGCGCGCTTCAAGTGGACGGTATTGATCTGGAAGTAACCCCAATCGAGCGTGCCGTCCGTGTTGTAGTGATAGATCTCGCATTCGCCGCGTGGATTCTCGGCCCGCTGCACAGCCAGTGCAATGCGGCATGCCGATCCGAACTTGTTACACGCATATTGCTGGAACGCCGTCAGTCTGTGTCCCAGCTGGTCAGCTTGCGCTTCCGCGGTGTTTTCCGCCGAGGCTTTCGGTGCGATGACTACGGGCCACTGCAATCCCACGCGTAACGGCGATCGCAGTGTGACGGTATATCGAGCCTGCAACGCCACGGCTGCGATGCCGGCGGCCGCCGCCGACACCAATAGCAGGCTGATAAACCTTGTAGAATTCCCGGGCTTCGCGCGTTCGGCTCGCCGCCTCCGCGTTGGACTAGCTGTCACTCGATCAGATTACTACACTTGCGCCGCGCGGCAGCGTTTAGACGCTGACCACCGGACACGGCGATTGCCGGATGATGCCGTAAGCGTTCGTGCGCAGCCTGCCGAAAACTCCTGCCGCTGATCCGCGCCCGATCACCAGCAATCCCGCCTGCCGCTTCTTGGCAATTTCGCAAACGACGTGCGGCGGGTCGCCGGGCTCAATCGCCAGTTCCGCCTGCGTGCCGAAGCGTTGCTGCAGACGCGCCATATCATCCCGCACCGCCAGTTCCATCTCCCAGGCGCGCTCGTCAGCCTGCCCGGCAGCCGGAGCGTTGGCCATCGCGTGCACCACCGTCAGCCGCGCTTTAAACTCCTTCTGCATCATGGTGGCCCACTCCAAGGTCTTGCAGCTTTGCGGACCCAGATCGATGGCGCATACGATCTCCTGAAATGACGTCTGCCGGGTCTGCGGAGCCTCTTCCATATGCACGCCGGTCCACACCGGACAGTCCGCATCATGCAGTACCTTGGCGGTGATCGATCCCAGAATGAACTGCCGGAAAGGCCCGTACCCGTGCGTCGGCATCACGATCAGGCCCACGTTCTCCGCCCGTGCATACTCCACGATCTGCCGCGCCGGATCGCCCTCCAGGACCACCCGGCTGACATCCAGTCCCGCCAGTTCGCCGGCCAGGAATGTTTTCAGCTCCTTCTCCACCTGCTCGGTGCGATTGCTGTACAACTCCGTCAACATCGAACCGCCGATCTCCAGCGCGCCGAATTCGTAGTGCGGCGGAGTCAGAATGTGCAGTAGTGTCAGCTCGGAATGAAAGCGATCCGCCAGCACCTTGGCGTACCGGGCCGCGCCCAGCGACCGCTCCGAAAAATCCACTGGCAATAAGATTTTGCTTAACGACCTCATCACAACCTCCCCGGCTTCGCGTCATGGCCGCGTTGCCGTCTCGCCTCGTCGTCCTACTTCTGTTCCTTGCTTTCCACGACGCCTAGCTCCGTGAGGATCTTGGGCGCCGCCTCTTCCATCGCCAGCAGGCTATGGCAGGCTCCGCAATCCTGCGTGACCTTCCGGCCATCCTGGCTGGCATGGCTGTCGTCGTGACATCGGAAGCACCCCGGAAAATCCGTGTGCCCAATGTTGTTCGGATAAGCGCCCCAGGTGACTTTCATCGCCGGAAATACATTCCGGTTATAGATAGCGAGTAAACTGGTCGCCGTCTTCACCACTTCCGCCTGGCGTTCTTTGTAAATCGCGGGGTAAGTGTCGCGATAGAAAGCCGCCAGCGCCGCCGGTATCTGGGTCGCCGCCGTCTCCCGGCTGGCATAAGCTTTCTTCAGAATCTCGATGCTCTTCTTGTGCACGAAGGGCAGGCTGGCCGAAAGCTCGCCCGTAGACATGGACTCGTCCACGGCCCGTTCCGGCAGCTTATAAGCGTGCGACGGCCGGTTATGGCAGTCGATGCAATCCATCTCCCGTATCGACAATCCCTTGCCGTCCACCGGCGCGCCCTCCGCGCGGTACACGGTCTTACCGCCCGGGCCGCTGTACTCGATCCAGGGGATGACCTGGCGCTGCACGTCGGAATGCCCATAGCGGATGTTCACTCCCGGCCCCAGGTGCGTGCCGTGAATGCCGATCCCGTGATTGCCGCCGCCGATTTTCATCAACAGAACGGTCTTCACCGGCGAGTTATTTTCGTCGTCGCCGAATTTGTTGATCACCCGCAGCCGGTCTTCACCGTACTTTTGCGGCCAGTGGCAGGCCTCGCACGTCTCGCGCGCGGGACGCAGGTTGCGCACCGGCGTCGGGATGGGCGTCTCGTAAGTGTGGAACATCACCGCGAAAACCTGCCGGATGCCGGACAACTTGCTGCGCACAAACCACGATTCGCCCGGCCCAATATGGCACTGCACACATTCCACGCGCGAATGCGGCGAGCTCTGGTACGCGGTGAACTCCGGCTGCATCACCGTGTGGCAGGTCTGCCCGCAAAACGAAACCGTCTCCATATAGGACACCGCGCCGTAGGCCAACTGGCTGGCAATCACGATATTCGCAAACGTGGTGACGCCTACGAAGATCAGCAGCCGCCGGAATTCCACATTGCGCAAGTTCAACGGCGGGAACTCGGCGGGATACAACCCGTGTAGTTTCTCTCTTCGGTTACGCCAGTAAATCCCCAGCGGAATCAGGATCAGCCCCGCGAAAAACAGCACCGGCAGCAACAGAAACGCGAGAATCCCGTTATAGGGATTGTGGACCTCCCCACGCATCGTGGTGGGCAGCAGGAACAGCCAGAACACCGTGGCGGTGGTGACCACCACCACTCCGATCAGGCTTACCCAATTATTCGAAAGATGTACCAGCGGCGAAAGTTGACGGGGCAGTTTGAGCTTGGGCGATGGGTTCATTTGGATATGGTCTCGCGGGCGGCAGCCATCTCTCCATTTTCTTGCGTCGCTGGCTCCTTCGGCCACGCCGCATTTGCATCCGGCTCCGGCTTAACGCTCACACCCGTCAGCCACGCAGTATCCATCGGGTAAACATCCGGGTCGAAGATGACCGTATAGAAGTGCCAGACCACAATCGCCAGGGTGGCCAGCAGTGCTTCGTAGAAGTGCACCGACGTGGCCACGTCCAGCCACAGCTTGGGGAATAGCGCCAGCATCAGATTGTTGCCCCAAAGCATCAGTCCGGTCACCATCATGACGATCGCGCCCCAAACCACGGCCCAATATTCCGCCTTCTCGATGTAACTGTGCGCGGAACGTCCCGGCTTGGCCGATCGCACGCCGACATTATACGCGAAGTTGGCCAGCGCCTCGCGTGCGTCCTGTGCCTTGGGGAAAAGTTCCATCCAATGCCGCCGCAGGCGCCGGTTGGCGATCAGTGAAATTACGTGGGTCAGGGTGACCGCTACGAATACCACGGCCGCTATGCGATGCAGAACGCTGCGCAGGTTGCCGGCTCCGTACATGGAGGGGCGCGCCCACCATTCGCCGGAATATCTCAAGGCAAACCCGGTCCAGGCCAGCGTGACGAACGAGATCACCAGCAGCACGTGCTGCACGCGCTCGAACGCCAGCATCCGCACTTTGGGCCGCCCCGGCAACCCATCGCCCGCCGGCCGCCGAGGGCCGCCATCGCGACGCAGCCTTAGCAGCTTGCGCACCCAATCGCCGCCATTGTGCAGCAGCATCAGCCCAATGGTCAGCGGAATCATCAGCGCGTAAAACTGCCTGACCCAGCGCATCGCCGGCGCCTCTTTTTGGCCCTCGGCTACATGCACCTGGCTGATCGCAAACCGCCTGCCCGCGCCCTGGTGGCATTTGCCGCAGGTCGCCGCCAGGTTCTTCGGGTTGATCGTGGAACGCGGATCGCGCGAGGGCAGAATGTTATGCACTCCGTGACAACTGGCGCAGTTGGCCACCGTCTCACTGCCCTCCTTGGCCGCCAGGCCGTGAAAGGAAGCGTCGAAGCTCACCACGCGATCGGCGGGTATGCCAAAACGCCGCGACAACTGTACGTTGCCGTGGCAATTGCCGCAGGTGTCCCGGATATTAGAGCCATGTACCATCGAGGCTGCATTGCCAGGCGGCAGAATGAAGTGTTCGCCATGGCAATCCGTGCAGATGGGCGCTTGCGTGATGCCCTTGGCCAACGCCTGTCCGTGAACGCTCTTTCTAAACTGGTCCGCCACTTCGCTGTGGCACATCCCGCAAGTCTCCGGAACTTTTTCCCGGAACTCCGTCGCCTTGGGCCGCAGCAGCTCGTGCGCCGTCCCGTGGCATACGCCGCAATCCGGCGCGGCGCCACCATTGCGGGCGGTCTGTCCGTGGATTCCGCGATCGTAATCGGCCTGCTGCCCTTGATGACACTGGCTGCAGGCCGGCTTGGGAACGTTCGCGGGATGCGGGTACTCGTCGTGTTGTACATGGCAGGAAGCGCAAGCCATGTCGGCATGCGCGCTCTTCGCCAGCTTGGCGCCCTGCTCGTCATGGCAGGCCAGGCATACCGAGTTGTCCGCCGCCAATAGCGGAGCGGCCATAGCCGCCAATATGACGAGAGCGGCGACAGCCACACCGATTCCCCAAGCGCATCTGCCTGCACGCGTCATTCTCGCTCCCGACTCGGCTTCTGACTTCTGTCTTCTGACTTCCGTCTTCTTCTTCAGTAGTTAGGCACCGTGTTCCAGATCTGGTACAGATAAATCGCCGCCAATGCAATGCCATACAAAGCCACCACGATGGTCAACGATTTGCCCCACCGGTCGATCAACGCCAGCTTGTGCGCCAACGACGTCTGTTGCACGGCTACATTGCCCTCCAGGTGGATCGAATCGTCCTCCTGGCTGGAAACCGACTTCCGATATACAATCAGGAATAATACGACAATGGCCAAAACGCCCCAGAAAATGGCGTATGGCAGTAAGTTGATATTCATAGCGTCTCCTCTTACAACTGAACTGAAATGGGTGAATCACCCGGCCGGCCGGGCAACGGCCGTCCGAAATCCTTGCCGGTGGCTTCCTCGATAGCTTCCACCACCAGCAGCAGATACGCATCCAGTGCGCACTGCACTTCCTGGCGCAGACCGCAACTGCCGTCGCTCTCCATCTGGTTGCACACCGTGCACACGTTTCGGCGAATGGCGTCGAGGTAATCGTCAATACGGTCGCTGTGGGTTGATTGGATAGCTTCGGCGACCTGCGGGAATAATCGGAATAACGCACATTTTCCGGGTTCCTCCAGTCCACACGTGCCATCCATCTTACGGTCTGAGCACACGGCACAAATCCGGTCACGGACTAATTCCTCAAGCTCGACCAGCGTGCGGTCCATATTGAATGCCTCCTGGAAGCGCACAGCAGTGCACGCCGGAGACCAACATTCAAACTTAGTAACTGTTGTGTTTGTAGCGTCTTGCGCCGGCGAGGGAAATTTCTGGGGATATAGGCGCAGCTTCGGCAGGCTTGCTGGGGGAAATTCCACCAGGCGTCGAGGCCGTTTGCGGTTTGGGAACCCGCAGCGCCGCCGCCATGATGGCGAGCAGAATCGTGCTGGGGGGATCGTCCGGGGACACTACCGACACGATCCCCGCTTCCCAGGCATGCGATAGGGTCGCGGGATCGGGGCGCGTGACCAGCACGATCCGCTCCGGATAGGGCAACGGAAGAGACAGGGAATTGAAGGTTTCCTCATCCATCACCAGCACGCACCTCTCGCCCACCAGGACGCTTCTTTCGCCCGGGTTCGGTCGGGCGATACTTTCCACGCGCCACGGGTAGCTGCGGACCAGCGCTTCGCGCAGGCCCATCTCAAACGCCGCGTCATTGATCGCGAACTGAATGGTTTGCATGATGCCCGCTCCGCCTAGGAGCCGTCAATCTACTTCTTCTCGGTGTAACCGTCCAACGAGTTATGCTCTTTGAAGTACTTCCCGGCCTCGGTCAGTTCCTTGGGCTTCGCCTTGGAATCTACGTGGCAGAACGAGCACGCCTTCCTGGTAGTCTTCACGTACTCTGGCTTGGCGAAAGATATCGTCGAACTCACCAGGCAGCCTGCCAGCAAAATCGCGGCGGGAACGACATACTTGATCTTCGACATGAAACCCCACCCGGCCGACGTGCAATCGGATCACCATGCACGCGCACCCCGATTATCCGCCCTTTTCGCGCGTGCGTCTCCTCGGAGACGGGTGAATTGCCCCCGATCCGTTCAAATGCTTGGGCGAATTAGCGCATAGCACGGCGCTATAATCAAGTGTTATCCCAACGATGTCCAAGCTGACGCCCGAGTGGCAACAGAGCCGCATCCTCGAAGCCGTCTTCGACCAATTATCGGATGCCTTAATCCTATATTCGCCGGATTTCACTATAACCGGAGTCAATCGCGCCGCCGAAAAACTCTTCAACATGGCCTCCGCGGACATGGTCGGACGCCACTGCCAGGAGGTCTTCCGCTGCGGTGTTTGCGAACCTGGCTGCGGTATTCCGGCGGGGCTTAACCAGTCGGTTTCCGCGCCACACTCCACCATCCGCCTGCACACCGATCACGGCATGGAACGACTGGTGGTCATGCGCACCGCGCAGATGTTCGATGCCGAAGGCCGCCTGGAAGGGGTGGTGGCCACCATCAAGGACGTCACCGAAGAGGCCGCGCCCCAGAAGCGCGAAGTTATCGCCGAATCGCCTGCCATGCGCGAACTGCTCAACTTCGTGCGCCGCGTAGCCGCCAGCGAAGCTACCACCATCCTGCTCGAAGGGGAGAACGGCACGGGTAAGGACCTGATCGCCAAGACCCTGCACTACCAGAGTATCCGCCAGGCCGAACCATTCATTGCCATCAACTGCGCCGCCATTCCGGAAACCCTGCTCGAAAGTGAATTGTTCGGCTACGAAAAAGGCGCCTTCACCGATGCGCGCCAGCAGAAACGCGGCATCTTTGAGTTGGCCGACAAAGGCACGCTGTTCCTCGATGAAGTCGGCGAAATCCCCATGATGCTGCAGGCCAAGCTCCTGCGCGTTCTCGAAGACCAATGCTTCCGCCGCCTCGGCGGCCTCAAGGATATTCAGCTGGACCTGCGCGTGGTCGCCGCCACCAACAAGAATTTGCGCGAGGCCGTCAAGGAGGGCGCTTTCCGCCAGGATCTCTATTTCCGGCTGAATGTTATTCAGATCGAGCTGCCCCCCGTTCGCGAACGCCCCGAAGACATCCTGCCGCTGGCCCGCTTCTTCATCGAGCACTACAACCGCAAGTTCCGCCGCGCCATTGAAGGCATCTCGCCCGCGGCCGAGCAGTTGCTTCTTTCGCACGACTGGCCCGGCAATGTGCGCGAGCTGCGCAATGCCATCGAGCGCGCCATGATTCTGGAAGATTCTGCCTATATCCGCCCACCCAGCCTGCCCATCGCCATTACCGGTCCCGACGCGCACGTTGACACTGCCGCGCCGCGCGCCGACATCCCCGCGGAGGGTCTCTCGCTCGAAGACAACGAGCGCATGCTAGTGGCCCGTGCGCTCGAAAAGACCGGCGGCAATCAAACTCAAGCCGCCCGCCTGCTGCGCGTGACGCGCGACACCCTGCGC
This sequence comes from Bryobacterales bacterium, assembly GCA_963818855.1. GTDB lineage: Bacteria > Acidobacteriota > Terriglobia > Bryobacterales > Bryobacteraceae > Bog-159. The sequence continues at coordinate 582,548 of CAWFUH010000008.1, forward strand.
TACAAAATGAAGAAATTCAACCTGCGCTAAAGCGGATCGCGCAACTTCGTGTGATTCCGAACCAGCCAGGCACAGGATTGGACGCTCATTTGCTCCGACTGCTCACCAGGAGCACGCAAAAGACGGAGGAAGCATGTCCTACGCACTGTACGTCACCGGCTTTGTAATATTCATCATCGGCATAGGGCTGGGCGCGCATTACTTGCATGTCCCCGCGCGCTGGATCACTGTGGTCGTATTAATCTTCGCCGGCTTGGGAGTGGCGCGCGGTGTCTCTCGCACGCGTAATAGGGACCCATCTTAGAGGTCAGATGGAGGTCAGATGGAGGTCACATATGATACGAAAACTCAAAAACGGCGGTTATCGGCTTTACTCCAGAAAGCTGGATGCCAAGACCGGGAAGCGCAAGAACCTCGGTACCTTTCCAACTCGCGAGGAGGCCGAAAAGCACGAGCGTGCGGTTCAGTATTTCAAGCATGCCGGCTGATCCGGCGTGGCGCCGCAACAAGCCGCCACCAGCTTGCTGCGCAGCGACAGCTACCTGGGATCGCATGCTGAAGTTCAAGGAGGCATACGTAGACAGGCAAGAATTCTGCGAACAGAAGTATCGACAGATTCAGTTACGGATGCTGCAGGGGAAGGCTGCGGAGCTTGGCCTGCAATCACTGAAGCGACATAGTCGCGGCAGTGGGTTTTTGGAGAGCGTGCCGCAGCGAACTTCAGTTCGCGGTTCTGTCGGCTGAACCCGGTAACGTCACTTGAAGCAACGGCATCATTTCTTTTTCGAGCCGCGGGGTCCCGGGGCCGCACTCGCCTGTTGCCGGCGTTTTCCGGCGCCGCCCTCGGCGCGAACCTTGCCCTTTCCAGCCGGCACTGCCGCGACCCTCTTCCCAGTTTGTGCCTCCACACGCTTCGATTTCACCTTTGTACTGCTACGCAACCCAGTATCCGTGCCGGTGCCTTGCGCAATGTCCAGTCCGAAGAGAGCGGAAAGGTCCTCACCGTCCAGGACCTTGCTGCCGGCCGGCGCCTTCCTGGCCTGCGGAAGAGCCTTTCCAGCCCCCGCGATGAGCTCCTTTTCGTCAACGTTGTGCAACCGGAAGATGAGGTCGGGCTGTTGGTCCAGCCTCGCGCCGATGCCGTAGAGCACGGCGGCGACGTGCTTGCACATATCGGCCCAATCGGGACAACTGCACGAGAGCTGAATCTCGTGAGGCGATGGGAAAAGGCCGGTTTTCTGCCGGCAGACGCGTTCCATGACACCCTTGGAGAATCGGCCCTGGAGAAGTTCGATGAGGGACTCGATTGCTCCGGCGCAGTCCTTGCAGATGGATCGCCAGCGCGCCTTCGCCACCGGAGCTACCTTCACCTTAACTTTATAAATCTTCGACCCGCTGACCAGTGCTTTAATTTCGCCAGGCGCAATCTGAAGATCGATCACGGAGCCGTTGCGCACATAGGTCCGCCCGCGTGGCAAGCGATTTTCAAAGTCGCTGTAGCGCTCGAGATTCTCGCACCAGGCCTTGCCCCAGAAGGTCGTGACGATGGCGCGGCCTTCCACCACCACCGGCGAGACCGGATGGCCCGTTTTCTTGAGCTTGGCCATCTCGCTGGCAGCCTGCCGGTGTCGCTGCGCCGCGGAAACATAGGGCCTCCATCCGTAAAATCCCATCGAGTCAAGTCTCCTTTAGCGCTTTATTGATGTCGAGCGCCACCAGCTTGAGCAACTCCTCGTCTTTCATTTCGGTCAGCAGCAGGTCGGCACCGCCTTCCAGCAAATCCGTCGACAACTGCCGCTTCGATTCAATAAGCTGATCGATTTTATCTTCTACGGTACCGCGGCACACGAACTTGTGCACCAGTATATTTTTGGTTTGGCCGATGCGAAAGGCGCGGTCGGTGGCCTGGTTCTCCACCGCCGGGTTCCACCAGCGGTCGAAGTGCACCACATGCGAGGCGGCGGTCAGGTTGAGGCCCGCGCCGCCGGCCTTGAGCGAAAGAACGAAAAAACCCGCCGCTTCGTCTTCCTGAAACCGGCGCACGATTTGCTGGCGCTGCTTCACCGCGGTCTCGCCGTGAAGAACCAGGCCGGGGCGCCCGAAAACGGATCCGAGGAACGCCGCCAGCGGAGCGATTATCTCCCGGAACTGCGTGAAGACCAGCATCTTCTCCTGCTTGGCCGCAATCACCTCCGCGATATCCCGTAATCGGGCCCATTTGCCGCTGTCGTCTTCATTCCAAGTGCCATCTCCCAGCCACTGCGACGGGTGGTTGCAGATCTGCTTGAACCGCATCAGGTACGACAACACCAGGCCCTTACGCTGAATCCCCTCGGCTTCCTGAAGTTGCTTAGCCAGCTCCTGGACCGACTGCTCATAAAGGGCAGCCTGCTTCCGGCTGAGTTGGCAAAACGCTTTTACTTCGGTCTTGTCCGGAAGGTCCGCGATCACCGTTTTATCGGTCTTCAGGCGCCGCAGAATGTATGGCCGCACGAGTTCGCGCAATGGGCCATAGGGATTATGCGGCCGGTTCGCCAGCCCTTTGATGAACTGAGTAAACTCCTTCGACGATCCCAGTAGCCCTGGATTGACGAAGTCGAAAATGGACCAGAGATCGCCGAGTCGGTTCTCGATGGGGGTGCCGGTCAGCGCAAATCGTGCATGTGCCTTTAGCCCTTTGACCATCCGCGTCTGCCTGGCATCGGGGTTCTTGATGGCCTGCGCCTCGTCCACCACCACCAGGTGCCAGGCGGTTTCCGAGATCCATGGCATGCGCAGGAGCGAGCCGTAGCTGGTGATCGCCAGGTCCACGCCACTCAGTCTTCCGGGGGAAGGGCTCTTGAGTTCGGCGGCCGGCAGGGCGGACGGATGGGCGATGAGGACCTTTAAACCAGGCGCAAAGCGTTCGATCTCCGCTGCCCAGTTCGCCAGCAGCGAAGCTGGAGCTACCAGCAGGCTGGGCTGCGGTTGACCCACCGTTTGGCGCTTCAGGATGAGGAGCAAGCAAAGAACCTGAATAGTCTTGCCAAGTCCCATATCGTCGGCCAGGCATGCCCCCAGGCCGAGCTTCGCGAGGAGATAAAGCCAGCGCACTCCCACCTGCTGGTACGGCCGCAGCGTCGCGTGCAGGGCAGCGCCGGGGTCGATGCGGGCCAATCCTTCCGGGCTGCGGAGCCCTTTTAGCGTCTCGGCGAGCCAGGGGCCGGCGACCACCTGAGACCACTCGGCGCGGACATCCGCCGCGGCATCGTCAGCTACGGTATCGGCGCCGGCGAGCAAACGAACGGCCTCCCGAAAACCAAGCCCATTCTCCGCAGCCGTGCGCTCTATTTCTCGGAAGTGCTCCAACATGTGGCTCAGTCGCTCACGGTCCACTTCGACCCAACGGCCGCGGACCAGCGCCAGCCCATCGGATTTCTCCAATAGCGCCCGGATCTCGGCGGCGGTTAGGCGTTCGCCATCGAGAGTGACTTCCATCCGGAAATCGAGCAGCGCGTCCTGGCCAAGTCCTGCCGGCGCTTTGCCGCCGATCTTCGCGGACACCAGCGGGCGTGACGGCCGGTTGGCCCGCCAGGTGGCCGGCATTCGAACCACTACTCCTGCGCTTTCCAGTTGCGGGACGTCTCTCAAGAGCTGCATGGCTTCCTGGGGCGTCCAGCGGAGGGGGTGATAGATCTCACCCGCATCGATCAGGTTCTTCAGCCATGGACAGGTCTCCGACGCTCTCTGTACGGGAAGCAGCAGAGACAGCAAACGGTTCTTGTTGGCGGCTCCGGCGTACTCGCCAAGTGCCTTCCCCAGCGGAAGGTGTTGCGCCTTGGCATTGGACATCAACCGCGTGGTGTAGGTGGCCAGGAAAGCGAAAGGCGCATCCGGGTCTTTGCGGTTCTCGGCTAGATTGAAGTGCACGCGGCCGACCAGGTTCCACGCCGGGTTCCGGCGCTTCAGGAATTCCTGTATCCCGCACTTCGACTCCGCCAGTTCGATGCGGAATGCGGTATCCAGTTCCTGCCAGAGGGCACCAAGGACCTCCGTACTCAGATACTCCGCGCCAGTCATAGGAGGCGCCGCCAGAACCAGCCGGTCGAACTCCTTAACGGGCGGGGCTTCGACTGGCACTTCCCGCGCCGCGGCATCGGTATCCGGGTGCGCGCAAAGGGCGGTCACGTAGCATGCGCCGAAGTCTCTCCAATAGGAGAAGACCGGAGGAAGGGTGGCTCCGGATTCAGCCGCTCCGAGCTGTAGAAGGCCATGGCCCGGCCCGCGCGCGAAGGCACCCACCAGGTGCCGCGCTGTCTCGGGATCGAGGGGCGGCGCGTCCGGAGCTTCAACCAGCGCGAGGCGGCCCTGCGGAGACAGAGTTGGAGCAAGAGAGACTGAGCCCATCGAGGGGAGTCTACCAGCTTGACGGACCAGGCGCCAGACGGTCGTGATCAATGCGACCATGGCGAAGCGCTACTTCTCCCGTGAAACTCCAGTCGGCCAGCAGCTCTTCGTGAGCGTTACCGGTACCGAGGGGCAAGGTCGCCGGGGGCCATCCACGTGAGATCTCGGATAGAGCAGCGTGCGCGCCCTGTACGATGTGGGAAATGTGGCCGCCTTCCCGTTAAACAGGGGCCTGACACGACGCGACAGAAGATATGATACGCGCATGATGGCTCTCGCGTGAACCTGGCCATCCAAAGCGCGATTCGAAAGGAGCGAGTGTGAAGAAACGTTCGACAGTGCTCTGGCTTGGCGCCGGTATCGCAATGGCTGGCTTGGCTGTCCCGGCATTGGCCACCGGTACGGGGCCGATCTTCCCGGCGCCGCGCGAATTGTCTACCGCGGCTGGCGATTTCGTCTTGGACCAAACCACCGTTATCGCGATCCCGTCCTCTCCGTCCGAGCAGGACTTGTTCCTGGCGCGGATGCTGGCCGAAGAACTTGGCGATCGTTTCGACCTGCAACTGAAGATCGAGCGTATGGAGCATCTAGCGCCCGCCAGGAAGCTAATCGTAATGGGTATCTTCTCCAACCCCCTGGTTGCCGAGTATTGCGCCGGCCATGCTTTGAAAGTGGATGCCGGCAATCCGGGGCCGGAGGGCTATATCCTGCGTACGGGTCCCGGGATCGCCGTGGTCGCGGGCAGCGATGACCGTGGAGCTTTTTACGGGCTGCAGTCGCTGCGCCAGTTGGCCATGGAGCGCTCCGGCGTCCTACAATTCGCAGGCTACGAAATTCGCGACTGGCCCACAAAATCCTTCCGCGGCTTCAAGCTCTACCTGCCGGGGCGTAACAATATCCCCTTCTTCAAGCGCTTCGTCCGTGACACGCTGGCGCTCTACAAATACAACACGCTGATCGTGGAAATGAACGCCTCTATGCGGCTCGAGCGGCACCCCGAACTCAACAGCGGATGGGTCCGCTTTTCCCGCGAGACCAACTACTGGCGCCGCAACTATCCGCCAGGCGCGCCCCACGACTTCGAAATCAACTCCTCGCACCAGGACACTGCCGATGGCGGTTTTCTGGAGAAGGACGAAGTCGCCGATCTCGCCCGCTATGTCCGGCAGTTCCATATGGAGCTTGTTCCAGAGCTGCCATCATTCACGCACAGCTACTACCTCTTGTCGGCGCACCCTGAACTGTCCGAAGTGCCGGGCGAACTCTGGCCCGACACTTACTGCCCCTCAAATCCCGAGAGCTACAAGCTCCTGTTCGACGTCTACGACGAGTACATCGACCTGTTGAAGCCGCGCATGGTGCATGCCGGGCACGATGAGCTGTTCCAGCCGGTCGGCCTCTGCCCCCGCTGCCGCGATAAGGACATTCGCGAACGATACGGAGAAGACGTGCGCAAGATCCACGATTACCTCGCCGGCAAAGGCGTCAAGATGGCTATCTGGGGAGACATGCTGCTTGAAGGCGTACGCGGCGTGGGGCTCCAGAAAAAGAAGGCCCCGGATGGGTTCGCCTACGACGCCCCCGGCGGTATGACTCGCGAACAGGTCGCGCGCCTGATCCCGAAAGATATCCTGATCTTCAACTGGTTCTGGTCCGCCTCGCCACCGGAGTGGAATGCGAAACAGGCCGAGGGCTTCGAGGCGCAACTCGAAGAAATGGGGTTTCGAGAGGTCTACGGCAACTTCACGCCGGGAATGGAGAACTTCGCCGCCCGCATCCGCCGCAATTCAATTCTCGGTGGCGCGCCGTCGGCGTGGTTTGCGACCAACGAATCCGGCTTCGGCAAAGACCTGCTGGCCGACCTGCTCAGCTGCGCCCAAGGCCTCTGGCGCGGAGACGCTATCGATGGGCGGGATCTCTCCGCGCTCGTCCAGCAGATGGTGCCGGACATTCGCATCCATTTCCGCGGACAGCCGCCGCCCAGCCGGACCGAGCACACCATCGAGCCCGTCTCCATCGCGAGCAGCTTCAACTCCGATTTGGCGGAAAAGATCCTCGGCGTGGATCTGACCGCGATGAACAACGGCATGGTCCGGCTCCGCAATATTCCGTTCGATCTCTCAGGCAGCGCGAACAAGTCGGTCGTCGTCGTGGGCACAGACGGCACCGGGAAGACCGGACTGCCGAAGGAGTCTGGTGACATGGCCATCGGCATCGACGCCACCAGCCTGATTTTCCTCCACGCCGCTGCGCGCCCGGCGACCAACAAGGAATCCTTCCGCCTGATCTACGACCCGGAGGACACCGCCGACCTGCTCGGGTGGTATGAGGTGGTCTATGCCGACGGATTCGTCACGACCATTCCCATCCGCTACGGCGTGAATATTCAGGAGTGGAACTGGGCTGCACGAACCTCGGCCAAGGACTACTGCTACGCCGCCGACCCTGTTGCGCTGGGTGGCGCCGGCGATAAGGCCGTGACCTTCTTTGCGTACGAATGGACAAACCCACGCCTGGGCCAGACCATCGCAAGCGTACGACTCAAGGGCACCACCGGTTTCCGCGGCGGCGATGCCGACTTTATCAACGGCTTAGGCCCCGTCATCCCGAATAACGCCGTATATCTAAAGGCCATCAGCGCCGTCAGGAAGCGCGGCTGAGCGTTCGGGACTCTCGTTGAGCCGGCCCGACAATCGACCTCGGATGGCGACGAATTGAGTCGGATCACTTGACCTGCTCCGAGAGAGGAGGCTGTGGTTTCGACGCACTCTTCTTCGTTGGTCTGTCAGGTTAGCACCGTGGCCAGCCTGCGGATGCCCTCTCGAATATCTCGTTCGCGTAAGGGTGCATATCCCAGTAAGATGGCGCTGCGGTCCGGAGGTCTCGCAAAGAATGGATCGGCCGTGTACAATCCAATACCGGCTTTTTCGGCCCTGCCTGAGGCATCTCTGATCGGGCCGCCGCTCTTCCCTTTCAACCAGGCAAAAACATGGAGCCCGGCATTGGCGCCGCAGACCTCGGCGCGGTCTCCGAACTGCTCGCGCAAGGCTGCCACTAGCGCCTTTCGCCGCGCGGCATTTGAGGCAGTGGTTCGCCTGAGATAGCGATCGAAATGTCCGGCGTCAATGAAATCTGCTAGAGCCAGTTGCTCCAGCGATGCCGTTCCGGAGTCTTCAATTGCTTTAGTCGCGACGAAAGGCTCCACCAATAACTTGGGCAGAACTAGGTAGCCCAACCTTAAGGCCGGAAACAAGATCTTCGAGAACGTTCCCACATAGATCGTACAACCTTCGCGATCCAGGCCGCCTAGCGCTTCGAGGGGTTGCCCGTCATATCGATATTCGCCGTCGTAGTCATCCTCCACGATGAATGCGCCGAGGCGGGACGCCCAGGCAAGTAGCTCCAGACGCCGCTCAATCGAAAGGACTGCACCAGTCGGGAACTGATGAGACGGCGTGACGTACGCCAGCCGGCAGGCACGTTTCCCTGATACTGGCCTTGGGATCCGTATCCCTTGGTGATCGACCGGCGAGAAGACCAATTCGGCTCCCGCGGCCATGAACGCACATCGCGCCCCGGTGTAGTGAGGCTCCTCCATCAGCACACGGTCGCCGGGGTTCAACAAAACGCGGCTGATCAAGTCCAGCGCCTGCTGAGTGCCATTCACGATCACAATCCTGTCCGGATCTGCATTGAGCCCGCGCAGTCGGCGCAGTCGAGTGGAGATGGCCTCTCTCAGTTCCCGGCGTCCCGCGGGTGGGCCGTACTCTAAATCGGACATGCTGGCATGGCGCGCCCGCGCTCCGAGCAGCCTGCACCAGAGGGCATACGGCAGATCGGCGAAACAGGCGCGGCCGGGACGGAAATCGTACCGTAAGTGCGGAGGCGTCAGTTCCCAGGTCAAGTTGGCCAACCCCAGGGTCTTGCTACAAGCTCGCGCGGACCTCAGAAATCTTTTTCCCGCAGCAGCGATCTTCGGGACAGGCTGGCGGGAGGAGACCAGGCTCGCCGGGCCCGGCAGCGGCGGCCGCGACACATAGCCATCAGGTGGCAGGACGGGCGCTATCACCGTTCCCGCCGCGCCTATGCGTGCCTTAATATAGCCCTCCGCCAGCAACTGCTCATAGGCCATTACCGCGGTGTTGCGCGAGATATTCAAAAGCTTGGCGATCTCGCGGGTGGATGGAACCCGCTCACCCGAGGCTAGCAGCCCGCTGAGGATCTCGCCGCGCAACGCCCGGTAGAGCTGTTGATAGAGTCGCCCCGTTCCGTCAAGCTGCAGCACGATGGCCCTATTTTGTCACAAAACTCTGTCCGCGATAGGATGCATGGACGGGGCGCGAATGGACCTGATAAAACCGCAACAAATGGATCTTGTCCAGTCCAAGCGTTCATCGCAAAATGATTGTATGATTCTGGCAAAGCGTCAAATCATAACATTGCCCGGAATGAAAGGGTTGGCCGCGTTTCTGTGGTTGAGCATTGCCGTCGGTGCGGCCGGGCCGGATTGGCCGCAGTTCCGTGGGCCGGATCTGAATCCGGTCGGGCTGAACGAGGCGCTTGTCGACCGCTGGTCAAAGACCGAGAATGTGGAGTGGGTGGCGAACATTCCCGGGCGCGGGTGGTCGTCACCGATCGTTACGGGCGGCAAGGTATTCGTGACGAGCGCGGTGACCGAGGGCAAGTCCAAGCCGCCTCAGATCGGCACGACATACAGTAATGACTATCTCGCCGAGTTGAAAAACAAAGGCCTCAAGGATGAAGAGGCGGAAGCCAAACTGATCGAGCGAGATATCGAGATGCCGGATGAAGTCATGCTGCATTACTGGGTCTATTGCATGGATCTTAAGTCCGGCGCGGTTGACTGGAAGTATGAGTTGCATAGCGGGCGGCCACCGGGCGGGCGGCATCGCAAGGCCAGCTTTGCCTCCGAGACACCCGTCACTGATGGCAGGGCCGTTTACGTATACATCGCGAATCTCGGGTTGTGGGCGTTTGACCTGAAAGGCAGGATACTGTGGGCCGAGAAGCTGCAAGTGTACCCGATGTACGGGGACTGTGGCAGCGGTGCATCGCCGACGCTGGCCGGGGACCAGATTATTATTCTCGATGACAACGAGAAACAGCCATTCATCGCATCTTATGACAGGCGGACGGGTAAGCGGCTGTGGCGCACGGATCGGGAGGTGGGGAACCCTGTCCGAAGAACCGGCTGGAGCACGCCGTTCGTTTGGAGAAACGCGCTCCGGACGGAGATCGTTACGGTTGGTCCGGGGATCGCGATCAGCTACGACCTCAAAGGGAAAGAGTTGTGGCGCCTTTCGGGACTGTCCTCCATCGCCGTACCGACTCCCTTTGCTTATGAGGGATGGCTATATGTAAACGGCGGTCACAAGAGCACCATGTTCGCCGTGAAACCGGGTGCATCCGGCGATATTTCGCTCAAGAAGGACGATGGCGAGCGCTCCAACAAATTCGTAGCGTGGTCGGACGCGAAGGGCGGGGCTTACCTCCCCACGCCGGTGGCATACGACGGCGGGGTGTACGTACTCAACGAAGTGGGCATCCTGACCCGATTCGACGCGAAGACGGGCAAACAGAGTTACAAGAGCAGGCTGGCGAGCGATGGCGGAAGCGGGGCGTTTACGGCATCGCCGTGGGCCTACAACGGAACGATCTTCTGCCTCGACGAAGAAGGCACAACGTACGTCGTCAAGGCTGGCGAGGAGTTTGCGGTATTGCGAGTCAATTCTCTGGACGAAATGGCGCTGGCCACGCCGGCGATCGCCGGCGACCGGCTGCTGCTTCGAACCGAGACCAGGCTCTATTCCATTCGCGCAAAACAGGGTTCGCCTGATCGGGCCGCACCCGCCGCGCTCGAATCACAGGATCATTGACAGTTCCGTAAGAATTCGTCAAGCCCAATACGTCCTTCGGGGAAGTGTACCGCATCAACCGGTAAGTCCCATCACGTCCCGTGTGCGGGAATTTAGGTGAGTTGGTGGAGGGCGTCCTGGCGGGCGCGGAGGGCCTCCATCTCTTCGGGTTCAAGCCTGCCGGCGCATCCGGCGAGGATTTGCGTGCCCCGTTCAATCAATGCGCGGCGGTAGGCCGGATCGGGCGTAGTGGCGGCGATGTCCATCAGCGCGCGCAGCAGCCGCAGGCTGACGGCCACATCGGATTTGGAGTACATGCGTATCTGCTCGAAGGCCGCTTCCAGCAGACGGCGGAAGCCGACCCAGGGAATGACGACGCGCACAGTGCCGGGCGGATCGTAGAGCACTGATTCGGGCGGCTCGCGCGCGGCGAAGCGGATCATGATGGCGCTGAGCCAATCCACGCAATTGATGGCCGTCGAGGGGTCGTTGACGGCGGGCGAAATAGCTCTCAGGGCGATATCCACAATTTGCAGGACGCCGAATTCGATATCCTGCTGCAAGGTGCGGGTAGGACCGAGATCGAACGCGCCACACAGGTCCGCGATGGCTTCGGGCGGCACACGCCCGCTTTTGGAGACCTCCAGCAGCGGTGCGCCGGCCGGCGTGAAGTGGCCGACGCGGCGCAGCACGTTGATCTTGACGTGGTAGGTCTTGGCCAATTGCACCAGGCGCCTGCGGTCGACAAAGCGAATGTAGCCGGAGGCCTGGGTCGGGATGGTGGTTTCCCAATGGGACGCGGCGGCCGGCGGCGCGTCGAGACGATCGAGCCGGTGCGGCCATGGCATCATCTCGTCGATCATGGCGAGGGTATCGGCGGCGATGCGGGCGACAATATGGTTGGCGCTGATGGCGCGCGAAATGTGGTGGATGAAAAAGAGCAGCCATCCTACGCAGGCCACCGCCAGCAGCATGGCTCCCATAACGGTGAAGACCGGCGCGAAGGGATAAGGCTGCGAGTGCGCCGCGGGAAGGGCGGCCAGGCAGTAGAGGAACGTGCCGAGGAAAATGCCGAGGGTCCATTGGGTGACCCGGTCCTGGACGAAGCTGACGATGATGCGCGGCGAGAATTGCATGGAAGCCAGCGTCAAGGTCATGAGCATGATGGCGAAGACGATGGAGACCACCGTCATGATGGAGGCGGCTATGGTTCCGAGGATGATCTGGACGACTTGCGGATCGGCGCGGGAGGGGAACAGCACACCAGGCGTCCAGGCGCTAACGGAGGGGAAGGACGCCTCCAATTCGGACAGCGCGGCGCCCAGGCAGCCGAGCAACAAGGCGATGGAGAGCGGGCGGACCAGAAACCCGCCACGCAGGTTATACAAGGCTCGCCGGACGAGCAATGGCAGGCGTAATGGCAAGTTTTCAGTATCGCACCAGGGGTGCGGCTTTACGTTTGGCGGTCACAACTACCGTGCCCCCCCAACCGGCGCTGAAAACAAACCTCACGAGCGAATCCGTCAAACGGAATTGCTTGGCAGGCATGCTATGCTCACCCCGGGTTGAAGGCGCCGCCCGTGCTCTTTGAAATCTGAATAACGGCGAACAAACGCCAAATTACCATACGAACCCAATAGATCCTTTGTTTTCAACAAAAGCTCCAGCGACGAAGCCACGTTAAACGGCACTAGACTCCGCCCTCCGCCGCCAGTTTGCCCTGCATCTTGGCCGTGAACCTGGCGACGTTGATGATCGTACGTTCGTGGGTGCCCTCCCCGCACTTCTCCTTCTCATCCCAAGCTTCCACTTTGAAGTTGATCCGCCGCCCTTCCACCCCGATCACCTCGGCGGTGAACGTCACCATCATACCCATGGGCGTGCCGGCCAGATGGTAAACGTTCACGTGCGTGCCGACCGTGTCGTGCCCCGCTTCAAGCAATGGCAGCACGGCGTCGCGGCAGGTGCGCTCCATCCAGCCGATCATCCACGGCGTGGCCAGCACCCGCGCGCCATCCATGCCCAGGAAATTGATGGCCACTTCGTCATCCACCAGCAGCTTCTTCTCGAGCTTCGTTCCGATCGCGATGTCCATTCTGCCTTCCGCCTCACCCTTTCATTCCCGCCAACGCGCCGCGCATGTAGCTAAATGAAATCTTCATGCCAGGCAGTGGATTGTCCGCATTGATCTCGTACTCCAGGTTCACGCAACCCTGATACCCGATTTTCTGAAGCTGCTTGAAGATGCCCACAATCGGCATGATCCCCTCGCCCACATCGCATTGGACGGCGTGCGGTTCGAACGTGCGCAGATCCTTGATGTGCATATCGAACAACCGGCTGCCGGCCTCCGCGATGGACTCCACCACGTTGGCGCCCGCGCGCGCCGAGTGCCCCACATCCATGCACAGCCCGCATCGCGGGTCCATGTTCCGCACCACCTCCAGCACCGATTGCGGCGTCGGATACTGCTTGTCTTCCGGGCCGTGATTATGAATCGCGATGCGGATGTTGTACTCTTTCACGAATCGCTCGATCATGCTCAGGTTGGTGTGCGTAGGCGCGCATACCATCATCGGCATACCGCACATTTTGGCGTATTCAAAATAGCGCCGGATATCGTCCGGATCGTCCTTGGCTAGCGTGATGTTCCCGCCGCTGACGATGGTCAGCCCGCTGCGCTCGAATTCCTTGCGCCCGCTTTCCAGCTCTTCCGGACTGCTGCGGTACGGCAGGTGAAACTCCTTCACACTCACATACGGCGTGCGCAATTCCTTGATGCACTGGATGGCCAGCGCGCGATTGTAATCGCGCAGCGAGTAACTGGCCACGCCCAGCTTGATTCCGCCGGGTGTGTCCTCAGTCGCGCCGCTGCCGTGTCCCGCTGCGCCGACGCCTGCCAGACCGGCCGCCGCCAGAAAGCTGCGGCGATTCAGTTCGTGTTTCATGATGCAACCATTTTACATGGGCTTTTCAGGGCGGAACGTCTCCACGCCACACGATCGCCGCACCACCGCCCGCGCTTCTTCCAATCCACTCAACTCTCCCGCCCCAATCGCCTGTATCAGCACATTCCCGATGGCCGTCGCCTCGCTCGGTCCCGCGATCACCGTGCGTCCCGTGGCATCCGCGACTAATTGGTTCAGCAGCCGGTTGCGCGACCCGCCGCCCACTATGTGGATCACATCGAAGCGACGCCCGGCCAGCGTCTCCAGACTGGCCAGCACCTGCCGGTACCGCTCCGCCAGGCTTTCCAGAATCGTGCGCGTGAACTCGGCGGGCGTTTCCGGCGGCCGGCCTCCTCGCGCGCGGCAATGCTCCGCGATCTTACGTGGCATCCCGCCAGGCTCCAAAAACGCGTCCACATCGATGCGCGCCCGCGCCGGTCCCGCCTCGCCCGCCAGTCGCACCAACTCATCGTAGGTGTACGAAGCCCCCTCCAGCGCCCATGCGCGTCGGCACTCCTGCAGCAGCCACAGCCCCGCGATATTTTTAAGGAACCGCACCTTGCCGCCCGCGCCCATCTCGTTGGTCAGATTCTCCGCCAGCACACGGTCGTTGATCACCGGCTCGTCCAGTTCCGCGCCCATCAGCGACCACGTGCCCGAGCTGATGTAACACCAGTTCGTGCCCTCCGCCGGCACCGCCGCCACCGCCGATGCCGTATCGTGACATCCGGTCGCGTATACCGGAACGGCTCCCAGTCCAGCCGCCTCCGCCACCGATTTGAGCAGCGGCCCCAGGCGCGTTCCCGGCGCGACAATTTGGGGCAGAATATCCGTGGGCAGTCCCAGCCGTTCCAGCAGATCGCGCGCCCACGTCTTCTTTCGGGGATCGTAGAATTGCGACGTGCTGGCGATGGTCAGTTCCGCGCGCGCCACACCCGTCAGCCAGTAGTTCAGCAGATCGGGCATGAACAGTAGCGTGCGCGCGGCCGCCAACGCCGGCGAACCGGCCAGCTGCAGCGCATAGTATTGGTACAGCGAATTGAGCTGCATGAACTGGATGCCGGTCTGCGCGAACACCTCCGCGCGCGGCACGATGCTGAAGACTTTCTCCATCACGCCGTTGGTGCGCGCGTCGCGATAATGCCGCGGGTTATCGGCCAGCGCTCCATCCGCGCCGAGCAGGGCAAAATCCACGCCCCAGGTATCGATGCCGATGCCGTCGAGCGGCACCCGCCGGTCTCGCCCTGCGATGGCCAGGCCGCGCTGGATCTCTTGCCAAAGGCCCAGCGTGTTCCAATAGAGCGCATCGAACACGCGCACCGGCGTATTCGGAAAGCGGTGCAGTTCTTCAATTTCGAGCCCGCCGGAATCAAGCGTGCCCAGCATGGCGCGTCCGCTCTCCGCGCCGAGGTCGAAAGCCAGATAGTGTGACATGGAGTACTGCTATTCGTGGGGCAGGCACCCTGCCTGCGGCGGATTCTTGGGCCGCTGCCGCGCGGTCTTGTTAGATGTTCTCGACATAACTTCGTGTCGCCTCTCGTGGGGCAGGCGTCCACGCCGGGGTACCCCTTGGGTCCGGGTCTCCAGACCCGCTCTCACCGCCAAGCATTATATAATGCGGTAGCACTCTCCGCTGTCAAATGAAGCTCGATTCCAAATACGAGCAGGAACACGGCGCGGTCTATCTCACGGGAATCCAGGCGCTGGTGCGCCTCCCCATGGACCAGATGCGCCGCGACCGCCGCGCCGGTCTGAGCACCGCCGCCTTCATCTCCGGGTACGAAGGCTCTCCGCTGGGTGGCTACGATCTGGCCTTGGCGCGCGTGAAGCCTCTGCTGGACCAGCACCGCATACACTTCGTGCCGGGCGTGAACGAGGACCTCGCCGCCACCTCCGTCTTCGGCAGCCAGATTCATCACGCGCTGGGCGCGTCGCGCTATGACGGCGTGGTAGGCATCTGGTACGGTAAGGGGCCGGGCGTCGACCGCTCCGGCGACATCTTCCGTCACGCCAACATCGCGGGCACGGGCCGCAACTGCGCGGCGCTGGTGCTGGGCGGCGACGATCACGTTTCCAAAAGCTCCACCATCCCGCACCAGAGCGATCTCAGCTTCTACAATCACGCCATGCCCGTTTTCTATCCGGGTAACACGCAGGAGACGCTCGATTACGGGCTGCTGGCCATCGCGATGTCGCGCTTCTCGGGCGCCTGGGTGGCCATGAAGATGGTGACCAACGTGTGCGACGCCGGCGGCACCGTAGATGTCGATCCCGCGCGGCTCACCATACGCATTCCCGAAGGCTACGAAAAGAAAATCGATGCGCGCCTGCTCATCCCCATGACGCTGCTGCTTGAGCCGGAGGTGCTCTACCGGCGTCTGGAAGCCGCGCGCGAATTCGCCCGTCTGAATCAGGTGAACCAAAGTTTCGGCGCGCCGCCTGGTGACGCCGGCGCCTGGTTGGGCATCGCCAGCGCGGGCAAGGCCTATTACGATCTGATGCAGGCGCTCAGCGACCTGGGCCTTGCGCGCGCGGATCTGGCCGGCGCCGGGATACGCATCGCCAAGTTCGGCATGACTTACCCGCTTGAGCCGCGCTTCACTGCCGAATTTGCGCGGGGCCTTCGGACCATCCTCGTCGTGGAAGAGAAGCGCAGCTTCCTGGAATTGCAGCTACGCGAGTCACTCTATAACTCCCCAGGCCACCCCGCCATCCTCGGCAAGGGCGATCAGAACGCCGCGCCGCTGTTCTCCGCAGCTGGCGAACTGGATCCCGAAACTATCACGCGCGTCCTGGCCCAACTCATCGACCATCCAAACCACCGCTTGGCCCTCCTCGACGAAATCGACGCCCGCGAGCGCCGCCTGGTCCCCGGACGCTTCCCCAACTTCTGCTCCGGCTGCCCGCACAATCGCTCCACGCTGCTGCTCGAAGGCCAGATGGCGGGCGGCGGCATCGGCTGCCATGCCATGGCCGCTCAACTCGAGCACTCGCATCATGCGTACACATTCCTGACCCACATGGGAGGCGAGGGCGCCCCCTGGATCGGCATGGCCCCGTTTGTCGAGCGCCAACATATCTTCCAAAATGTCGGCGACGGTACTTACTTTCACTCCGCCTCGCTGGCCGTGGAAGCCTGTGTAGCGGCGGGCGTCAATATCACTTACAAGATTCTGTATAACAGCGCCGTGGCCATGACTGGAGGCCAGCAAGCCGCGGGCGCAGTACCCGTCCCGGAGCTGACTCACAAACTTGCGGCGGATGGTGTGCGCCGCATCGCGGTGCTCACCGACGACCTTTCGAAGTACCAGGGGGCCAAACTGGCCGCCAATGCACAACTGCACGATCGCGACGAACTGCCCGAAGTGCTGCGCGAATTTGAAAAACTGCCGGGCGTCACCGTCATTATTTACGATCAGCAGTGCGCCGCCGAAAAGCGCCGCCTGCGCTCGCGCGGCAAACTTGCTGAACCTACGCTGCGCCTGGTGATCCACGAAGAAGTGTGCGAAGGCTGCGGGGATTGCGTAACGCAATCCAACTGTCTCAGCCTGCATCCCGTCGAGACGGAATACGGACCGAAGACCCGCATCCATCAGTCGTCCTGCAACAAGGATTACTCGTGCGTGCTGGGCGATTGTCCGTCGTTTGTCACCGTGAATCTGAAGCCCGGCACGGGACAGCGCCGCCGGCCGCTGCCGAACCTGCCGGAAACCGAAGTGCCGCCGCCGCGCGAACGCGTCGCGATCGGCGAGCGCTACTCCATCCTGATGCCGGGCATCGGTGGCACGGGTGTCGTTACGGTGAACGCGCTGCTGGCTACCGCCGCGTGGATCGACGGGCTTTCGGTCATCACCCTCGATCAGACCGGCCTGGCGCAGAAGGGCGGTGCGGTCGTATCCAGCGTGATCCTCAGCCCGCAACCCATCGACGCTTCGGCCAAGGTCGGCTACGGCAATGCCGACCTGCTGCTGGGATTCGATCTGCTCGGTGCGGGCAGTGCCGCCAACCTGAAGTGCGCGCATCCCTCGCGGACTGTGGCCGTGGTGAACACCGCTGAAGTGCCCACCGGCGATGCCGTACGCGGCGGGGCGCGCCTGGCCGGCCCTGGCGCGGTGGTCGATGTGATCAATGCCTATACGCGCAAGGATCGCAACTTGTTTCTGGATGCCTCGCGCCTCGCCGAAGGACTGTTTGCCAGTCATATGGCCGTGAATATCTTCCTGCTGGGCGCAGCCTACCAGGGCGGCTTGATTCCGATTTCGGAAGCCGCCA
The DNA here is from genome assembly GCA_963818855.1 of Bryobacterales bacterium. Lineage (GTDB taxonomy): Bacteria > Acidobacteriota > Terriglobia > Bryobacterales > Bryobacteraceae > Bog-159. The sequence continues at coordinate 600,030 of CAWFUH010000008.1, forward strand.
TCGAAGAAGCCATTCGCTTGAACAAAGTGGATGCCGAGCGCAACGTGCAGGCATTTCTGTGGGGCCGCCAGTATTATCACGACGCGCAGGCTGTCGAGGCGCTGCTCGCTCCACCGGCCGTGCGTGCCGATGAGCGCAGCCTGGTGGAACGCCGTATGGCCGATCTCACACGCTACCAGAACGCCGCCTACGCCGCCCGCTATTCCGCGTTCATGCGCGAAGTGGAAGCCCGCCAGCCCGCGCTGGCCGAAACTGTCGCCCGCAATCTTTATAAGCTGATGGCGTACAAGGATGAATATGAAGTCGCGCGCCTGCTCGCCGATCCCGCGCGCGAGGCGCAAATCCGAGGCATGTGGGACCATGTGGAATCCATCGGCTACAACCTGCATCCGCCGCTCCTGCGCGCCATGGGCATGCGGAAGAAGTTGAAGCTCGGCGCATGGTTTCGCACACCGCTGCATCTGCTCGCGTCGGCGAAAGGTTTGCGCGGCACGCCGTTCGATATCTTCGGATACGCCGCCGTGCGCCGCGAGGAACGCGCCCTGGTCGCCTGGTACGAAGAACTCGTGCGCGATTGCCTGGATCGCGCCACGCCCGCCAATCTGCCGCTTGCGCAAGAGATCGCCGCGTTGCCCGGGCAGATCCGCGGATATGAAAATATCAAGCTGGCCAGCGTGCGGAAGGTCAAGGCGCTGGCGATGGAGAAGATGTCCGCATTGAAACTCCAACCTGTCGAAGCACCCGCGCTGCAGTCCTGAGGGCAGGATCGCTTCCGGATATTCAGTCTACTTACTCTGAAAACCGCCGCGCGTTCAGTTACAATTTGTGCGAGGCGCGATTATGCCATTAGCCAGCCTTCGCCAGGACCTGCGTTACAGCCTGCGGTCAATGCGCAAAAACCCCGGTTTTGCGGTCACTGTGGTGCTGACCCTGGGACTCGGCATTGGAGCCACCACAGCTATCTTTACGGTGGTCAGCGGAGTGTTGCTGCGCCCGCTGCCATTTCCCGAACCGGAACGCCTGGTCGCGATCCAGGAAGACTATGGCCCGGGCCCCAACGTTTTCATCGCGTCGATGGAATTGCTCGCCTGGCAGAAGCAGAGCCGCACGTTGAGCCAGGTAGCCGCCTATTTCAACTGCTCGGTGAATCTGGTGGGAGGGCAAAGCGCGGAACGGCTGGAGTGCGGCAGTGTGACCGAATCGCTATTTCCGGCGTTGGGAGTACGGCCTAAGCTGGGCCGGAACTTCGTGCCTGCGGAAGACCGGCTGGGTGGTCCGCCGGCGGTGATCCTGAGCCACGCTCTTTGGCGGCGGCGCTTCGCGGGGGACCATTCCATAGTGGGCAAAGCGGTGACGCTCGATGACCGGAGTTACACGATAGTCGGGGTGATGCCGGAAGATTTCCAGATACCTGGCGAGTTCCGGGAAAAACAGGATCTCTGGCTGCCATTTCAACTTGAAGAAGGCCGCGCGCATTTCAAGCTGGTGTGGGCCATCGGCCGCCTGCGTCCCGGTGTGCCCATCGCGACTGCGCGCGCTGAACTGGATACCCTCTACCGCGCCACGCGCCAGGGGAGAATGGCGGGACGCATTGTTCTCACCCCGTGGCAGGGGCGCATTACCGGACGGGTGCGATCCACGCTGTTTGTCCTCCTGGCCGCCGTTGGATTGGTTTTGCTGATCGCCTGCGTGAATGTGGCCAACATTCTGCTCTCGCGCGCCACGGGTCGAGAAAGAGAGATCGCGGTGCGGCGCGCGCTGGGTGCGGCGCCCTCGCGCATCCTGCGTCAATTGTTGACGGAGAGCGTCCTACTTGCGCTATGCGGCGGATTGGCGGGGCTGGCGCTGGCCGTTTGGATAAAGGATCTATTGATCGCGTTCCTCGCCCAGAACCTTCCCATGGTCCCGCCGATTCCCGTGGATCTGCGCGTGATGGCGTTCAATATCGGACTCGCACTGGCCTGCGGCATCGCATTCGGTCTGGCGCCGGCGCTCCAGGGCGCGCGCATCCCGGTGAATGAAAGCCTGAAGGCCACCGATCGATCCGCCGGCGAAGGCGCCGGCCGCACCCGTCTGCGCGACCTGCTGGTGGTGGCGGAAGTCTGCCTGGCTACGGCCCTGCTGATTGGCGCGGGGCTGCTGTTCCGCAGTTTCCTGTTGCTGCGCGGCATGGATTCCGGTCTGCGGGCGGACCGCATCCTGGCCATAGATCTGCCACTGAAAGGCGCGCGTTACGCCGCCCCGCAGAACCGCGCCGCTTTCCTCCAGCAGGCGTCGGAAAGCCTGCGCGGCGTCCCGGGCGTCGAATCCGTAGCCATCACGTTCGGTGGCGACGGTAGCGCTAGCACCGGGATCGAAGGACGCACCGATGCGGAGGCGTCCGCCGCGTGGGACGTAGTCAGCGCCGAATATTTCCGGACCATGGGCATCCCGTTTCTCAAAGGACGGAATTTCTCGGACTCCGATACCGGAAGCGCGCCCGAGGTGGTGATCGTCAGCCAGTCGTTCGCACGCCGCTACTTCCCGCATGATGATGCGATTGGACACCGCCTGGGAAGCTTGTTCCGCAAAGATGCGTGGATGACCATCGTCGGCACGGTGGGCGACATCCGGCCCGATCTGGAAACGGACCCCGGCCCAGCCATCTACACTTTCTATTTGCAGCAAGGGCGGGCGGGCGCCGCATCCGGCAACGAAGTCGTCATGCGTTTATTGGCCCGCACGGCGGACCAACCCACGCGGCTGGCCGCGACCCTGCGCAGCCGGTTGGCCGCCCTCGATCGCATGCAGGTGCCCAGCAGAATCCAGACGTTGGAGCAATGGATGGCGGAGTCTATCGCGCCGCGGCGCGTCTACATGATGATGCTGTTCTCGTTTGCGCTATTGGCTCTGCTGTTGGGATCGGCGGGCATTTACGGTGTCATGTCGCATGCGGTCAGCCGGCGCACGCACGAGATTGGCGTGCGCGTGGCGCTGGGAGCGGGCCGGGGCGACATCCTCACCATGATCGTCGGACGCGGTCTGCTGTTGGTTTCGGCAGGCGAGGCAGCCGGACTGGCAGCCGCGCTGGCGTTGCACCGGGTAATCGCCGGCATGCTGTTTCATGTGGGTCCGGCCGACCCCGCAACCTACGCCGCGGTATCGGTCCTGTGGATCGTGGTGGGCCTGGCCGCTTGCTACATACCCGCGCGTCGCAGCCTGCGCGTGGATCCTACCACTGCGCTGCGCTGTGAGTAGCGCGCTATAATGGTCCTAAAATGCGGGATAAGTTTGCCTACGCGCTCGCCGCTATCGGGGCGGTGGTGCTGGTCCGCAACTTATATCTGATATTCATGGTAATGCCCGATGAAGCGAACCAGGGCATGATCTATCGCCTCCTTTATTTCCACGTGCCGGCCTGGTGGACGGCCTTCCTCGCCGTCGGTCTCTCCGCCATCTTCAGCGGTCTCTATCTCGCCAGGAAAAACCTGCTTTACGATGCCATAGCGGTATCAGTTACAGAAGTGGCGCTGGTTTTCCTGACTATGGGCATCACGTTAGGATCCATCTGGGGCCGCATCATCTGGGGAGTCTGGTGGGTTTGGGACGCGCGACTCACCTCGGCGTTGATCTGCGTCCTGCTATACGCCGGCTATCTGATGCTCCGCCGTTCGATCGAGGAACCCAGTCAACGGGCGCGCGTGGCGGCGGTCTTCTCGCTGTTCGCCTTCGTGGACGTGCCCATCGTCTGGTATTCGATTCGCTGGTGGCGCACCCAGCACCCCCAACCGATGCAACTGCCGCCGGAGATGTGGCATACGCTGCTGTGGAACTGGCTGGGGATGGCCCTGCTGACCGCGGCGTTAACATTGATCCGACTCGATCAGGAAGAAATGGACCGCAAAGTTCAATCGCTGCGGCATCTCGCGCAGCTTGCGTACCGGAATTAGCGGCCATGGACAGGCGGAACTTTCAATTCATGTTTTACGGTTTCACGATGGCGTGGCTGATTGTGTTCGTCTACGTGCTCACGCTGGTACGCCGCGGCAGCCGCTTGCGGGACGAATTGCGGCGGCATGCGGCGTCTCTCGATCGTCGCGACTGAATCAAGCGTGCGTCAGGGAGTCGGCGGCGTGGTAGGAGCTGCGCACCAGCGGGCCGGATTCCACATGGCTGAAGCCCATCTCATGACCGGCGCGGCGCAGGTCTTCGAACTCGGCCGGAGGCACGTAGCGCACGATGGGCAAGTGCTTCGGAGAGGGGCGCAGGTATTGTCCCAGCGTGAGAATATCCACACTGTGCGCGCGCAGATCGCGCATCACGGCGAGCACCTCGTCGATGGTTTCGCCGAGTCCCAGCATCAAGCCGGACTTGACCGGCGTTTCAGGCGAGACGCTTTTGGCGTAGGCCAGCATATCGAGCGAGCGGTCGTAGCGCGCGCCCAGCCGCACCTGGCGGTAGAGGCGCGGTACGGTTTCGGTGTTGTGATTGAGCACGTCGGGCGCGGCGGCCATCACGACGTCCATGGCGGCGCGGCTGCCCTGGAAATCCGGCACCAGCACTTCGACGCCGCAGCCGGGGACGCGTTCGCGAAGGGCGCGAATCGTGAGGGCGAACAGTTCGGCGCCACCATCGGCGCGGTCGTCGCGGTTCACGCTGGTAATCACGGCGAAGCGCAAGCCCAGGGCGGCGACGGCTTCGGCCACGCGGCGCGGCTCGTCGTAATCGACTGCGAGCGGCGCGCCTTTCTGCACCGCGCAGAAACCGCAGCGGCGCGTACAAACGTTGCCGAGGATCATGAATGTGGCGGTGCGATGGTTCCAGCATTCGCCGACGTTGGGGCAGGCCGCGCTTTCACAGACCGTGTGGAGGCCGAGGTCTGCGATGAGTTGTTTCAGCTCACGATAATTCCGGCCCACGGGCGCGGGCGCGCGCAGCCAAGCCGGGCGGGGCGGCGGGGTCGGCGAGATGGAGACCAACGTGGTGCTCATGATAACTTATCGAGCCGCGCGCGGAGATCGCCGATCAGCGATGCATCCTTCATGGATTCGATATTGATGCGCACGTTCGCCAGTGCTCCGCCGATACCGGCCTCGACCAGGGCGAGCGCGGTTTGGATATCCGAGCCGAATTTCGCGGGCGCCGCGGCAGCCAGTGCGCGCAGGCGTTCGCGCAGGCCGGCGCCTTCCTCGGCAACTTCGAGCGGGACCTTGGCAGCTTCGTGCAAGGCTTGTTCGACGAAGGGAGCGCGTTCCTCCTTGGGACGCTTATACGCGGCCCGCACGGCCTCGTAGGACGCCGCATCGATTCTTACGGCATCGGCGAAGAATTTGCGATCCGCCTCGAAGGCGTCCGCAGGCAGCTTGGCCAAGCCGGAGACCATGGCGCCAAGTGCTGCCGCCATGGCTGCCGCCGCTGCCGCCGCGCTGCCGCCGCCGGGTGTGGCTGTGGGCGCCGCCAGTTCATCCAGGAATTCGTTCAAACCATCCACTGTAGTGGCCTCGGCCAGCCGGTTCTCTAATACCAGACTAGGATGAAAATTCTCCACCTGCAAATACCATTCGGCGGTCATTTCGAGGGCGCGTTTGGGGATGAGCCCCACGATCTCACTGCCCACAATGGAAGCGCCGTAGCGGGCCGCCTCCGCGCGCACGGCTTCGAAGACGCGATGGATGGGAGTTTGTTCGAAATCGGTGAGATTCATAGAGACCTGCGCCAGATTGCGCGACGCCAGCGGCACCCCCATCGACTTCACGTAGCGGAATCCGCCGGACGAAAACCGGATAGCCTTAGCGATGCGCTTGGCGATCTCCACATCCGCGGTGTTCAGGTTGATGTTATACGCGATCAGGAATTTGCGCGCGCCCACCACGGTGGCGCCGGCGCTGGGGTGCAATTCGGCTTCACCGAAATCGGGGCGGCGGTCCGGATTGGTTCGGACTTCTTCGCGCAGCCCTTCGAACTGGCCGCGGCGGATATTCTCCAGGTTGACGCGATCGGGGCGGCGCGCGGCGGCTTCGTACAGGTAGACAGGCACGTGCAGCCGTTCCCAGAGGCGCGCGCCAAGTTCGTTCGAGAGCCGCACACAATCATCCAGCGTGACGCCTTCGACCGGGATGAAGGGCACCACGTCGGCCGCTCCAATGCGCGGGTGCACGCCTTTGTGTTCGCGGAGATCGATGAGGCCGATGGCGCGCTCGACGCCCCGGTAGGCGGCTTCGACTACGGATGTGGCGGGTCCGGCGAAGGTGATGACCGAGCGGTTGTGATCGGCGTCCAGCTCGCGGTCGAGGATGGCGATGCCGCGCACCGAGCGGATGGCTTCGATGATGGCATCTACTTTGGCGGCATCGCGGCCTTCGGAGAAGTTAGGGACAGATTCTACGATTGTTTGGGGCATGGTGACTTAATGGTTAGATGCACGTTATTGGCGCCGAAGTAATAGGGTAGCTCGCGGTAGTCGGACACCTTGAGCACCAGCACGTCACCTTTCTTGCCGGGCTCCAGGGAGCCTATGCGATCGGCACGGCCGAGGGCGTGCGCGCCGTTGATGGTGGCGGCCACAATGGCCTCCGCCGGCAACATGCGCATTTCGGTACAGGCGAGCGAGAGCACCATCTGCATGTTGTAAGTCGGGCTGGTGCCGGGATTGAAATCGGTGGCCAGGGCCACGGCGGCGCCGGCATCGATGAGGGCGCGGGCGGGTGCGTAGGTGCGCAGGCCCAAGTGAAACACGGACCCCGGCAGCAGCGTGGCAATGGTATCCGATTGCGCAAGCGCGGCGATGTCGGTGTCATCGGCCTGCTCCAGGTGATCGGCGCTGGCAGCTCCCATCTCAACGGCCAGCCGCGCGGCGCCAGTGCGCGTGAATTGTTCGGCGTGAATCTTCAGGGCGAAGCCCAGACGGCGAGCGTGTTCCAGGTAGCGCCGCGATTGATCGAGCGTGAATGCGCCTTCGTCGCAATAGACGTCCACGAAGCGCGCCAGCTTACGGCGGCTGATTTGGGGCATCATTTTCGCCGTCATCCAATCGATGTAGGCGTCCGGTCTGCCGCGATATTCGGGCGGCACGATGTGCGCGCCCAAATACGTCGGCACGATATCCAGCGGAAAGCCGTTGAGCCTTGCCAGTAAGCGCAGGGTTTTGAGTTCACCGGCTTCATCCAGCGCATAACCGGACTTAGCCTCCAGCGTGGTGGTGCCGTGCAGCGCCATCAGGGCCAGCGACGAGCGGGCCTGATCTTCGAGCCGCGCGGCGGACATGGACCGGACGGCTGCGACGCTCGATTGAATGCCGCCGCCCGCCGCCGCGATTTCCGCATAGCTGGCTCCCGCGAGGCGCATTTCGTAATCCACCAGGCGCGGACGGCCGAAGATGAGGTGCGTGTGGCTGTCGACAAATCCGGGCATGACCACGCGGCCGGTGGCATCGATCTCACGCACACGCCGGGCTTCGGGCAGCTTCTCAACACGGCGCGCGGGACCGGCATCCACGATCACACCGTCCTTTATCAATACCGCGCCGTTCGCGACGATTCCGAGTTCGCGTAGCGCTGCACCGCGCCGCGGCCCGCTACTGCCGCGCAGAGTGAGCAACTGGCGCGCACCACGAACCAGCGTCGTCATGCGGGCGCTACTCAAGGCTCCGCATGGGGGCGCGCAGTCCCGCGCCGGCGGCGAAATCGACGGCTTCCTGGTATCCGGCATCCACGTGACGCAGCACGCCGATGCCGGGATCGCAGGTCATAACGCGTTCGAGACAGCGCGCGGATTGGTCGGTGCCATCGGCCACGGTGACCTGTCCAGAGTGCTGCGAATACCCGATGCCCACGCCGCCGCCATTGTGCACCGAAACCCAACTCGCGCCGGAAGCCGTGTTGAGCAGCGCGTTCAAGATCGGCCAGTCGGCGATCGCGTCGCTGCCATCGCACATGCTTTCGGTTTCGCGATAGGGCGACGCCACCGAGCCGCAATCCAGATGGTCGCGGCCGATCACGATGGGGGCTTTCAGCTTGCCGGTAGCCACCATGCGGTTCATCTCCAGCGCGAAACGGGCACGCTCGCCGTAGCCCAGCCAGCAAATGCGCGCCGGCAGGCCCTGGAAGTGGACCTTCTGCTGCGCCAGTGAAATCCAGCGCGTCAGCGCGGGGCTCGCGGGGAAAAGGCGGCAGATGAGTTGATCCGTGACGGCGATGTCCGACGGTTCGCCAGAGAGCGCGACCCAGCGAAAGGGCCCGCGGCCTTCGCAGAACAGCGGGCGAATGTACTCGGGGACGAAACCGGGAATGCGGAAGGCATCGGTGACGCCGCGATCGGCCGCGAAGCGCCGGATGTTGTTGCCGTAGTCGAAAGTCACCGCGCCGGCGCGCTGCAGGTCGAGCATGGCGCGCACGTGCGTGGCGATGGAATCGAGTGCGCGATCGAGGTAGCCTTCGGGATCGCGCGCGCGGAGTGCGGCGGCCTGCTCCACGGTGTGGCCCGCGGGTATGTAGCCATTCAGGGGATCGTGGGCGCTGGTCTGGTCGGTGAGCAGGTCGGGGACCACGCCGCGCCGCGCGAGTTCGGGCAGCGCCTCGGCGCAGTTGGCGGCCAAGCCGACGGACTTCGGTTGACCGGCGTCCATCGCCTCGCGCAGCACGGCGAGGGCTTCATCGAGCGAATGGGCCATCACATCGCAATAGCCGGTTTCAATGCGCTTTCGGATGCGCGCCGGGTCTACTTCAATGCCCAGAAAAGCGGCGCCGTTCATAGTGGCAGCCAGGGGCTGGGCTCCGCCCATGCCGCCGAGTCCGCCGGTGACCACCAGGCGTCCGGCGAGCGATCCGCCGAAGTGCTTGCGGGCGGCGGCGGCAAACGTTTCGTAAGTGCCTTGCAGGATGCCTTGCGTGCCGATGTAGATCCAGCTGCCGGCGGTCATCTGGCCATACATGATGAGCCCGAGCTTTTCGAGCGCGCGGAACTGCTCCCAATTGGACCAGTGGCCGACCAGGTTCGCGTTAGCGATCAGGACGCGGGGGGCCTCTTCGTGGGTGCGGAAGACGCCTACGGGACGGCCGGATTGCACGAGCAGGGTTTCATCTGAGGCGAGCGATTCGAGTTCGCGCACGATGGCATGGAACGAGGGCCAATCTCGGGCGGCTTTGCCGGCGCCGCCGTAGACCACCAGGTCCGCCGGGCGCTCGGCGACGTCCGGGTCGAGGTTGTTCATGAGCATGCGCAGGGCGGCTTCCTGTTTCCACCCCCGGCAGCGCAGGGATGTGCCGCGCGGGGCGCGGATGACTGGGGCCATGCGCTTATGGTAACGCGCGGCGCTGCCGTTGATCGGGGCGCCGGCGGCGGACTTTGCGAACTCGGAAGTGTTGCGGCGAGGTCCGCTTCCGAGTAAAATGCAGAGTTGTGGGACTGGTAGAATTGCTGCAGCGCCATGAAGGGAAGACCCTCGAGTTCAAGCGCGACCTGTCCTCGCCGGAGGGCGTGCTCAAGTCTCTGGTCGCTTTTGCCAATACCGCGGGCGGCACCGTGGTGATTGGCGTCGAGGATAAATCGAAAAGAGTGCGCGGCGTGCCGGATGTACTGGAAGCCGAAGAACGGCTCGCCAATATCATTACAGATTCGATTCGCCCGCACTTGATGGTGGACATCGAAGTGGTCCCCTGGCGCCGGCTGAACGTACTGACTGTGCAGGTGCATCCGAGCAACACGCGCCCGCATTATGTGGCGAAGCTGGGACCCAGCGATGGCGTGTACCTCCGCGTGGGATCGACCAACCGGCGCGCCGAAGCGATTCAGATCGACGAACTCAAGCGCTTCAAGCGCATGGATACTTTCGATGAACAGGCGCTGCCGGATTTGAACTCGGAAGCCATTGACTTCCGAGTTGCTTCCGAGTTGTTTGCGCAGTTTAGAAAATTCAAGACTCAGGATTTGAAGACGCTGCGGATCACCACCGAATACCAGGGCCGGCAGGTCCCCACGATCGGCGGAGTGCTTCTGTTTGGCCGGGACCGGTTATCCAGGTTCCCGGATGCCTGGATCCAGGCGGCCCGTTTCGCCGGCACCACCCGCGTGCATGCGGCGGATTCGGCGGAGATCCGTTCCGTTCTTCCCCGCGCGGCGGAAGAGGCGGTCGCTTTCGCGCAGAAACATCTGGTACGCGCATCCGTGATCGAAGGCGTTCGCCGGGAAGAGCGCTGGTCTGTTCCACTAGTGGCAATTCGCGAGGCGGTCATGAATGCGGTGGTCCATGCGGATTACGCCCAACAGGGAGCGCCCATCCGGCTGGGGATATACGACGATCGTATCGAGATCGAGAATCCGGGCCTGCTGCCGTTCGGCTTGACCGTGGAGGATATCCAGCAGGGTGTTTCCAAGCTACGCAACCGGGTGATTGGACGCGTATTCCACGAACTCCACTTGATCGAACAATGGGGCAGCGGCATTCAGCGGATGACCGCCGCCTGCCAGGAAGCCGGCTTAGGGGCGCCCAGATTGGAAGAAATCGGCATGCATTTTCGCGTCACGATTCCCACCGTGCGTGTGAAACAACCGATTGCAGATCGCACCGATCAACGGATTCTGGCCATGTTGGGGAGAGGCGGGCTAACCACGGCGGCCGTGGCGAAGCGCATCGGACTTTCCGAGCGCGCAACTTTGACACGGCTGCAGGCGATGAAGTCCCGCGGCCTGCTGGTAGAGATCGGTACCGGCCCTCACGATCCGAAACGCCGGTATGCTTTGGCCAGATAAAATCCGCCTCACAAGCGGAACACGGCGCGGGCATTGGCGGACAGAAACTGTTTTTCGATATCTGGCCGCAGTGCCCAATGCGCGGACTTGTTCCATGCACTTATCGAGTGGTAACTGCGAAAAGTCAGTTTCGAAGAGAACCTTATTCTGGGCGTAAGTGCGCAGGAACTGGATTTAATAGCGGCGGATAATGGTAAGTACACCGGAGTATCGATGTAGACGTTTATCGTGCTTCCAGATGTCCGGCTTGCGTATCTTTCGAATAGGCGGGCGGCCTCCGGCAGATCCGCGCGAGTGCGGCCGTGACCGGCTGCGCCCACGCATCGATGGCTTGCGTTTCTTGTGTTCTCGCACAGCGCCGGAGCGGGCGGGTCCTGGAGGACCCGCGCAGACCTGGAGGTCCGCCCCACGGGCCGAATCACTGCCGGGCGGCCGATTCCATGTTTTCGGCCATCTCCAACAGTTTTCTCACCGTATTCCAGTTGCGGCTGGTGCCGCAGGTCTGCAGCGTCTTCTCGACAAGCGCCAGCGACAGTTTCGGACGCGCCATGCCGTTGGTGTAGTAGATGTACAGCTCGCGGCCGTCGATGTGCAACTCCTCAGGAGCGGTCTCGAGGGCGAGGACCTGCCGCCGGGCAGCGGCGCCCGGATCGGCTGCCAGAAAGTGGATGGCGAGCCTACTGGCATCCAAGCCCGGGCGCGCCGCGAACGGATTCACTGCGATCACCTGTCGGAGGTCCGCCGGCGTGCGGAGGACTACGTCGGAACGAAAGCTACAGGCGCTCTCGATGGTGTCTTCGATCCGTCTGCCGAGGCGCAGCAGGTCGCGGCCGCCGGTCCGGAACAGCACATTGCCGGAGTTGATGTAGGTGCGCACGTCAGTGAAGCCGAGGGATTCGTAGAGAGCCCGCAGATCCTCCATCTTGACCTTGCGGTGGCCACCCAAATTCACGCCGCGGAGCAGAGAGACGATTACGGGCATATTTGTTTCCAGGATAGCTCACCGAACCGCCGCCACAGGCTGCGTTACAATAGCGTTGAATGCCGCAACGGGAAACCATGCTCGTCCCGCCGGTTCCGTTTGCGCCCCAGTTGCTCTCCAGGTTGGGCGAACTGGACCGGGCTGTGCAATCGGCAATTCGGGGGAAGCCCGAAGTCGTGCGGCTTTCGCTGGTCTGTCTGCTGGCGCGCGGCCACCTGCTGATTGAAGACGTGCCGGGCGTGGGCAAAACCACTTTGGCGCAGTCGCTGGCGCGGGCGGTGGCCTGCGGTTTTCATCGCTTGCAGTTCACCAGCGACATGCTGCCCAGCGATGTGTTGGGCGTCACCGTCTACAACGCGCATGCCGAAGCTTTCGAATTCAAGCCGGGGCCTGTGTTCACTAACTTCCTGCTGGCCGACGAAATCAATCGCACCACGCCCAAGACGCAATCAGCCCTGCTGGAAGCCATGAACGAGAGCCAGGTGACCATTGACGGCCGTCCGCACCTGCTGCCGCGTCCTTTCATGGTAATCGCCACGCAGAACCCGGTGGAGCATCACGGAACCTATCCGCTGCCGGAATCGCAGATGGATCGCTTTCTCATGCGCCTGCGCATCGGCTATCCCGATTCGGCGAGCGAGCGCGAGATTCTGCGCAATTTCGAAATGGCCATCGGCGATAGTGTTCGCCCCGTGCTTTCCGGCGACGATATCATCCGGTTGCAGGCTTCCGTGCAGCGGGTGGTAGTGGACGAGTCGCTGGTGGATTACATGCTCGCGATCGTGGCCAAGACACGCGCGCATGAGTCGCTCACCTTGGGCGTGAGCCCGCGCGGCTCGCAAGCGCTGTTCCGCGCCGTGCAGGCGCTGGCGCTGCTGGAAGGCCGCGAATACGCCATCCCCGATGACGTGAAACGTCTGGCGGCGCCGGTGTTCGGTCATCGCGTCCTGGTGAACACGCGTACGGCGCTGGCCCAGCGGCGCTCCGACTTGGGCGATCGCATCATCGAAGAGATACTCAGCCTGACGGACGTGCCTCTCTAGCCGGCCCCGCTGCCCCTTATGAGAACTGCCATTATCGGCCTGCCCATGGTAGGCAAGACCTCGCTGTTTACGATCCTCACCGGCGCCCACCAGGAGACGCGCATCGGCTCGACCGCTGTACACGTGGGTGTGGCCAAGGTGCCCGACGCGCGCCTGGAGGAGCTTGCCAAGCTGTTCGAGCCCAAAAAAGTGACGCACGCCGCCGTGGAATACGTGGATATGCCGGCCATCTCGAAGGAGAGCCTGCGCGATGCGAGTTACGTCGCCAGCCTGCGCGTGGTGGATGCCTTCGCCCAGGTGCTGCGCCTGTTCGAAGACGATACCATTCCACATGAGAGAGGCAGCCTGGATCCGCTGCGCGACCTGGAAGACGTGGAGACAGAGCTGATTCTGAGCGACCTGGTGGTGATCGAAAAGCGGCTGGAACGGCTGGATAAAGATCGCAAGAAGATTAAGAATCCGGAGCTGGACCGGGAGTTCGATTTGCTCGAAAAGTGCAAGGCGGCCGTGGATGCGAATCGCCCGCTGCGCGAACTGGAACTGGATGCGGAAGACGAAAAACGCCTTCGGGGTTTCCAGTTTCTCTCGCAAAAGCCCATGCTCTATGTAATGAATCTGGGCGAGGCAGACGCTTCCCGTCTGCACGATAAAGAACGGGAATTCCGCCAGGGTCCGCTGGCCGGCCGCAAACACACCGCCGCCGCAGCGATTTGCGGCAAGGTGGAAGCCGAGTTAGCCGAGTTACCCGCTGCGGAACAGAAAGAGTATCTGGAGAGTTACGGTCTGAGTGAGTCCGGGTTGGAGCGCTTGATTTCGGCGACTTACTCGCTGCTGGGATTGATGTCGTTTCTGACTGCCGGCGAAGACGAAGTACGCGCGTGGACCATTCCGTTCCACAGCACGGCGGTGAAAGCGGCCGGGGCGATTCATTCGGATTTTGAAAAGAAGTTCATCCGGGCCGAAGTGGTGAACTGGAAATCGCTGGTGGAGTTGGGCGGATATCCGGGAGTGCGCGAAAAAGGTTTGCTGCGCCTCGAAGGCAAGGAGTATATTGTCAAGGATGGCGATGTGCTGGTGATCCGGCACGGGTAAGACTTCCTGCACGCCTTGCCGGTCGGTTACGTCATAGGGTAACAGAGGAGGCAAGCATGCGATTCGCGGTCATTGCACTGGCTACCTCAGTAGCCTTTGGGCAAACCACTAAGGTTTTCCAACTCAATCATAATCAGAGTGCACAGGATCTCCAGGAGATGACGGTCGTAGTGCGCAACATAGCGGATGTGCGGCAGTTATCGGTGGACGACGGCATCCGGACCCTGACACTGAATGCATCCGACGGACAGGTGGCCATGTCCGGTTGGCTCGTGCAGCAACTGGATCTGCCGTCGAACACAACGCTCGCCGGCGTGCACGAATACCGAATACCAGCCACGGGCGACGACGTCGTGCGCATGTTTTATGCGACGCATGCCGCGTCGCGGCCGGCCTTGCAGGAGATCATCACAGCCATTCGCTCGGTGGCCGATATCCAGCGTATCGTTGTCTACAACGCGCTGAATGCCGTGGCCGTGCGCGACACGGAGCGGAAGGTCGCCCTGGCCGCCTGGATTATGGATCAACTCAATCAGCCCGAGAACGTGCCCGCGCCGGAACCTCACGAGTTCAGGGTTTCCGAGAACGACGTGGCGCGCGTCTTTGAACTGGCGAATTCTCCGAATCCGCAAGCGCTGCAGGAGATTACTACGCTGATCCGTGCGGTGGCGGATATGCAGAGGATATTCGTTTACAACGCCAGGAAATCTTTGGTCTTGCGTGGACCTGCAGACAGAGTCTCTCTGGCGTCCTGGCTGGTGAGTGAGTTGGATCGGCCGGCGCAACCCGGCACGGAGAGCGTGGCCTCGCACGAGTACAGACTGCCGAACGATGCCCAGAATGTTGTCCGGGTATTCTATTTGCCGCCCCAGTCGCCAGAGGACCTGCAAAAGGCGATCACACTTGTCCGCTCTACGGCGGGTACTTACCGGTCCTTCATATACAACACGTTGAATGCGCTGGCTGTGCGGGGGACAGCCGGTCAGGTGGCCACGGCGGAAAAAGTGCTTGAAGAGATTCGCAAGCCCCAGTCCGAATGAGTTACGGGAAGTCATCCGCGACGTCAGGGCGCCAGAGATTGAGAAAGGGATGACGGTCCAGGAGCGATAAGCCTTATCGGCTTGTGGTTCCTTTCTGGTGCGACAATCAAGCTGCCTGGTTGCGTGAGGAGTCTCCGGGTTTGACACAGCCCGGATCGTCCGCATCCGGGTGAAGTGCAACGCTCCTGGATAAGAAACTGGTGCGCCAAGCTTGGGGGCGCGATAGCTAGTGTAGTGCGTCAGAAGTTCTTTAACGCACCGCTCCGGGCCGCGTAGCGGTTGTTCCAGCCACCTCCCGGACTCCGATACGGATTGACCGAGGCGAGGAGCCTGCTCCTTCCCACCCGTAAAAGATTTTTGGCTTCCAGTCCGAAAACACGGCTCGCTCGCCCTTACTCACCGCCGGTGCGGCAAGCCGTCCTGTCACTGTGCCGACGGCCAGGGTCATCCCCTTTGGTCGCTCACCTTCATGGTTCAGGGCAAAAAACTGGTCGAGCATATTCCCAACAGTGGACCGATGCGGTTCGCCAACGTGTGGACCAGGGCCGACAGTGCAAGCAGACCTTGGCGGAACTGTTGGTCTTGAACGCCGAACTCCTGGCCTCGAACGGACACAGCAATGGCCTAAGAACAGCCCGCAGCGCTCTGCGAATTGAGAGCAGTATGCCGAAAGCGCCCAAAGTCTGGCTAACGGCGGAACAGCAGGACGACTTCGAGCGCTTCGCGCGTAGCAGAATCCTGGCGGCCCGCTTGGTCCAGCGGGCCCAAATCGTCTTGCAGGGTGCCGCGGCAAGGCCGACGTCGAGATCGCCCAGGCTAATGCACATCACCCATCAAACGGCCGGTCTCTGGCGACGGCGGTTCCTAGATCGCGGGATCGCAGGATTGAGAAAGACGCTCCGCGTTCCGGACGTCCCGCCTCATTGCAGCGAACAAGATCGATGAGATCGTGTCCCTGACCGCCCGCCAGGCGCCCGCCAATACCACTCGCTAGAGGACCCGCACATTGGCGGAGGTGGCCGCCGTCAGCGCTTCCACGGTGGGCCTGGAAAAAGGGGCGCCGGTTCTTGAGGATCTCCTCACCCGTGCCCTCGCGTTCTTTGTGACTACCAGCCTGGGACTGCCGGTCAGCAACGTGCAATGGCATAAAGGGCCACCACCGAGCGCGGTCCGGCACGATAACTGCGGCTCGCAACCGGTGGTGCACTCGACCATTCGGTAACGTCGTGAGGCGAATCGAGGCTTGTGTCGATCCATCGATGCCATACATCCCCATCGGTATTGGGCAGCTCGAATTCTAGTGGTTCCCAGTAAGCATTCAGGATCAGGTAGAAGACTAGATTCTGACCTCCGCACGACACGCTGCAGGCCAGGCTGTGCGAACTGACGCTCCAATCGGGCTTTCCGAGTCTCACGCCATGCCAGGTTCTATCCGCCGTCCGCAACAGTTGGTTCAGACTGAGGCCCTGAAGCTCTGACCGGAGATCTCGCATCAGGCAGCGTGCGCTGATAAATTTTACGAACCGATGCATATCGGAGTGCTTTGCGACCAGTGTCCAGTCAAACCAGCTGGTTTCGTTGTCCTGACAGTAGGCGTTATTGTTACCGTACTGGGTGCGCCGGACCTCGTCGCCCATCAGAATCATGGGCAGGCCCAGCGAAAGCATAGTCACCGCCAGCAGGTTCTTCATCTGGCGATTTCGCAGTGTCTCCACCCCAGGATCATCGGTTGGACCCTCGACACCCCAGTTGTAGCTTCGGTTGTCGTTAGCGCCATCGCGGTTATTTTCGCCGTTCGCCTCATTGTGCTTCTCGTTGTAGGAGACCAGGTCGTTGAGCGTGAAGCCGTCGTGGCTGGTCACGAAGTTGACGCTCGCCTCAGCCTCGCGTTCCTTGTGGCCATAGATTTGGGGGCTGCCGAGCATCCGGTCAGCAAGGCGCCCCACGAAACCTTCGTCACCCCGAAAAAAACTCCGCACGTCATCACGAAACCGCCCATTCAACTCTCTCCAGCTGTCCCCAATGAAACTGCCGACCTGGTACAAGCCGGCGGCATCCCAGGCCTCCGCGATCAGCTTTGTGGCGGCCAAGGCCGGTTCCGTGTCGATGTCCCACAGCACGGGCGGGTTCGGCATCAAATTACCCAACTCGTCTCGATCCAGGATCGACGCCAGGTCAAAACGAAAACCGTCGACGTGCATCTCCTCGACCCAATACCGGAGACTATCGACGATCATCCGGCGGACGATCGGATGATTTCCGTTGAGTGTGTTGCCGGTGCCGCTGTAATTCGCGTAACGCGAACGATCCTTTTCAAGAATGTAGTAGGCGCTGTTCTCCAAACCCCGGAAGCTCAGCGTCGGCCCGTCGTGGTTGCCTTCGGCAGTGTGATTGAAAACGACATCGAGAATAACCTCAAGGCCCGCGCGGTGCAGCGCCTTCACCATGTCGCGAAATTCGTTCACTGGGTCAAGGGGTTCTTTACGCGAACTGTAGCCCTGGTGGGGCGCGAAGAATGAGACCGGCGCATAGCCCCAGTAGTTAATACGCCCAGAGGGGGCATCATGCACATCAAACTGAAACACGGGCAGGAGCTCGACCGCCGTGATGCCGAGTTCCTGAAGATAAGGAATCTTCTCGATCAAGCCGGCATACGTGCCGCGTGTTTTTTCCGAAAGGCCAGAGCTAGGATGGCGGGTGAATCCTTCTACGTGCATCTCGTAAATAATAGTTTGAGAGGCCGGCCGTTGGAGGGGAGTATCGCCTTCCCAATCGTACGCAAGTGGATCGACGAAAACACTCTTCATTGCCGTCGCGCAATTGTCGCCTTCCAGGCGCGCCGCCTCGCGGCTGTAATTCTTTGGGACAACCACTCCACGCCCATATGGGTCCAGGAGAACCTTGGCGGGATCAAACCGCATGCCGCTTGCAGGATCGAAGGGTCCCTGGACGCGGTAGCCATAAAGCTGCCCTGGTTTCACGCCCTGCACAAATGCGTGCCAGTAGTGGTAGGTCCGGTTTGTCGCGGGATCGATCGTGATGATGCGCTCGGGCCGTGCGTCGTCTTCCCGGTCAAAGAACACCAACTCTACGCCTGAAGCGCTTCGCGAAAAGATACTGAAATTGACGCCGCCTGGAACAACGGTAGCGCCGAGAGGGGAACTCCTCCCAAACCTCGTAACACGCCTCAGTTGAGCGGTCATCTTCGTGGCTCACGCGCGGCCCATGGGCTCTTTCGCTGGGACCACCCGTTCAGGTTCAAGGCCAAAGTTTCTTGGAGTTCCATCAGCGGCGCCGACGCAATAGCCGCCATCGCGTGCTCGCGGACGCCGCAGTGCAGATTCTTCGGGCAACCAAATCCTCTTTTAAGCCAAAGCCGCCATGATCGGTGGCAACTCCCACGCGCATCTTTATCGCCCTCCTTTTCGTTTAGCCGTCAGCCGCCCCGCCGCGGAGCGGTCGGCCAGCATCAGAGCCTGTTCGCGGCCCACCCTTCCGGCGGGAATCGAGACATCTCCGTCAAGCAGCCGCTGGAGCATTTCCGTTTTTTCGCCCCCGGTCACAACCCAAAGTACGCTCCGCGCTCGATTGAGTGTCGGATACGTCAACGTCATGCGGCGCCTGCCTTGATAGACTCCGGTTATTGCTACGTCTGCGCTGGTGACGTCGAGCACTGGGTCTCCAGGCACCAGCGAAGCAGTGTGTCCATCCGGGCCGAGACCGAGGTGGACGAGATCGAGAACCGCCGGCGATCCGGCGATTTCTTTGAGAGTCACGGCGTACTGCGCAGCTGCGGACTCCAGGTCGTCGGAGTCAACGGGCATGGCATGGATCTGCTCCGGTCGCAGCGGGGCATGCTGAAGCAAGCTTTCGCGCAAGTGAGTGAGATTGCGATCCGGATCTCCGTCAGGGGCCACTCGCTCATCGACTTGAAAGAGGTGCACACCAGCCCATGGGATGTCTTCGTTGGCGAGCGCGCGCAGCATGATCCAGGGAGTGTGACCCCCACTGACGGCCAGGGTAAAGCGGCTACGGGCGGCGATCGCCGTACGAGCGTCGGCGGCAATCGTGGCCGAAGCCGCTCGCGCGACCGAATCGGGATCATCAAACATTTCGAGCTTCATCGAAATCTCCAGTTCCATACGGCGCCTGTCAGGCGGCCCCGCTCGTCAACATAGCGAAGCCACCCTTGTCGTATTCGTACGCGTCAGTTGCCGGTGACTTGCACCGAGGTCCTGGCACGGTTACGAAGCGTCAGCGACGGAAGTATGTTCTTCTATACCGGGATCTCCGGTGGCCGCGTAGAAGACTAAGGCATCCGATTTGGAATAATTCATGATTGCCTCCTTCAAGCAGCCTGCTTGCCGGCCGGCTTTTCCAGGTGTCCGCCAAACTGATAACGCATCGCTGACAGCAGCTTGTCCTGATAGTCCGCCTCGCCGCGCGAGCTGAAACGCTGGTAAAGCGCGACGGAGAGAACCGGCACCGGCACGCCTTCGTCTATCGCAGCCTTGATCGTCCACCGGCCCTCACCTGAATCTGAGACCCGCCCCGCGAATTCCGAGAGCGCCGGATCTTTGACCAGGCTGGCCGCGGTCAGGTCGAGCAGCCAGGAGGCCACCACGCTGCCGCGCCGCCACACCTCGGCAATGTCACCGAGATTGAGATCGAATTGGTAGTGTTCGGGGTCGCGCAAGGGAGTCGTCTCCGCGTCGATGGCGTTGCTTTGATGGCCAATATTGGCGTCGCGGAGAACACCCAGCCCCTCGGCGTATGCGGCCATAAGACCGTACTCGATTCCGTTGTGAACCATCTTGACGAAATGGCCGGCGCCGTTCGGACCGCAGTGCAGATAGCCCAGTTCGGCTGTGCCGTCTATCTTTTCGCGCCCCGGGGTCCGCGGAATGTCGCCGCGGCCAGGGGCCAACATCCTGAAGATTGGATCGAGATGCTGCACCACTTCCGTCTCGCCCCCAATCATCATGCAGTAACCTCGCTCCAGGCCCCAGACACCGCCGCTTGTTCCCACGTCCACATAGTGGATCTGTTTATGCTTGAGTTCCTTGGCACGCCGAATGTCGTCAACATAGTAGGAATTGCCGCCGTCGATAAGGATATCTCCGGCTCCAAGATACGGTACGAGGTCCGCTATTGTCTCGTCGACGGCGGCCGCCGGGACCATCAGCCACACTGCCCGCGGCTTCTCCAATTTCTTCACCAGATCCCGCAGGTCGGCGGCTCCGGTCGCTTTCTCGCCGGCCAATTCCTCCACGGCTTTTTGCGACCTGTCGAAGACCACACATTGATGACCTCCTTTTAGAAGGCGCCGCACCATATTGGCGCCCATTCTTCCAAGACCAATCATTCCCAGTTGCACACCTGACTCCTTTCCCGAACTCTATCGCTTTACCGGACGAAGGCTCGCTCGCAGACTATCGATGCCTGCGGCCACACCATCCGCCTGTCCGAAAACGGCCGTTCCGGCCACCAGAACGTCAGCACCGCCTCGACGGCATCGCTGTCCATTTGCAAAACCTCGGCCGCTTCCATCACGCGGCACGCGCCCTCTCCTCGAAGATGTCTACGAACTCCTGATAGCGGCGGGCGATGTCCTTCACCGCCTCCTCACGTGTGACCTTCTTCGCGCGCCAGGCGACAAGCGGATTCCAGAAACTAGTCCGGCCTACGGCGAAACCGATGAAGCCCGGGACCCTGGATGCTGTCGACAACCATTTGCGCACCCTTTCGTCGTCCTCGCCGCGGCCCAGGACGATACAGCCGATGTGATCCCGTCCGCCCCGGCGGGCGGCTGCTACGATCATCTGGCAGTCCTCGCGGCGGTCCAGTCCCTCGATCTTCCATATGTCCGGCTCGACGTTCGCTTCCTGAAGTTGCTCGATGGCCTGAACCATCAGCGCCGGGCGCAGTTGAGTGTCATGCTCCCTCTCGCCGTTGAACCCGGCAAGTTGCGCCTTGTCGGCCGGCACCAACAGTTCGAACATGAAAAGGCTCCGGCTCTTTTCGTGCAGATAATCGGATAATCGTTGCAAGCGATCTGCCTGCCGCTTGTTCAAAGCCCGATCGCCCTCAGGGTTGTAGCGCACCAAAACCTTGCAGAAGGTCGGCTGAAAGGCCTCGATATGCCTGCTGAAGTCCTCGCCATATTCGAAGTCGAACTCCTCCTGCCCGCTCTTTTCGGCGGGGCAGGCGGTCCAAAAACCTTGCTTCGTAGCGTCTCGCAGAATGAGGGAACCAAATTGCTCGTCTACCAGGATCCCCGCTTTTTCCTTGGGCACTCGGGCCGCGACGGCAGCGTCGAAAGCGTCGTAGATCACCTTTTTAGCGGCAGCGATCTGCGCTGTCTGCTCCAGGGTCAGCGTGCCGGTCCAACCGAACATCTTCGTCTGGAACGATCCGCGGTGATCGAACGGCAGGATGTAAAGAGGTTGGTCGAACCCGAGATTCATGAGGTCCCCTTGAGCTTCCGATAGCGGCCGATCAGGTTGTTGGTGGAACTGTCGTGCCCGAGTGGTGGTTCTTCCTGGTTCACCAGTTCCGGGATGATCCGCTGAGCCAGCACCTTACCAAGTTCCACGCCCCACTGGTCGAACGAGTTGATCTGCCAGATCGTGCCCTGAGTGAAGACGCTGTGCTCATACAGTGCTACGAGCTTGCCGAGGGTCTTCGGAGTTAGCCGTTGAGCGAGGATAGTATTCGACGGGCGGTTTCCCTCGAAGACGCGGTGGGGTACGAGCCACTCCGGCGTACCCTCGGCTTTGACCTGCTCAGCCGTCTTTCCAAACGCGAGCGCCTCGCTTTGGGCGAAAACGTTCGCCAGAAGCATGTCATGGTGGCGGCCAAGCGGATTGAGCGGCTCGCCAAATGCGATGAAGTCACAAGGGATCAGCCGGGTCCCCTGATGGATCAGCTGATAGAAAGAGTGTTGGCCGTTGGTTCCGGGCTCACCCCAGTAGATCGGGCCGGTCGGATAGGTAACTTCGTTCCCGTCGAGTGTAACGTGTTTTCCGTTGCTCTCCATCGTCAACTGCTGCAGATAAGCTGGAAATCGCTTCAGGTACTGCTCGTAAGGCAGAACGGCAACCGTTTCGGCGCCGAAAAAGTCCGTATACCAGACTGCCAGCAGGCCCATCAGGACCGGGAGGTTTCGTTCGAACGGCGTGGTGCGGAAGTGCTCGTCTATCTCGTGAAATCCGTCTAACATTGCCCGGAAGTTATCCGGGCCGATCGCTAGCATGGTCGACAGCCCAATAGCCGAGTCCATGGAGTAACGGCCGCCAACCCAGTCCCAGAAGACGAACATGTTGGCAGTATCGATGCCGAACTTCGCGACTTCCGCTGCGTTCGTCGACACCGCTACAAAGTGTTTGGCCACCGACTTTTCGTCGCCACCCAGAGCCGCCAGCAACCAGTCGCGAGCCGAGTGGGCGTTCGTCATGGTCTCGAGCGTGGTAAAGGTCTTGGATGACACTATGAAGAGCGTCTCCGAAGGGTCCAGGTCGCGGACAGCTTCAGTCAGGTCAGTCCCATCGACGTTGGAAACGAAACGGAATGTCATACTCCGCTCGCTGAAATGTTTCAGCGCCTCGTAAGCCATCACCGGTCCGAGGTCCGAGCCGCCAATTCCGATGTTAATGACATTGCGAATGCGCTTGCCGGTGTGTCCTTTCCACTCTCCTTGGCGGATGCGGTTGGAGAAGTCGGTCATCTTCCCAAGCACCGCATGGACCTGCGGAACTACATTCTCGCCGTCGACCACGATGGAGGCATCTTGCGGCGCTCGCAGGGCCACGTGCAGCACCGCGCGCTTCTCCGTGACGTTGATCTTATCGCCGCGGAACATTGCGTCGATTCGCGCCCGCAACCCCGATTCTTCGGCGAGCCTGACGAGGAGCTTGACCGTTTCGTCCGTGATGCGGTTTTTCGAGTAATCCAGGAAGATGCCGGCGGCCTCCACCGTCATCCGTTCACCCCGATTGGGGTCTTCGGCGAAGAGATTTCGAAGATGCAAGTCCCGAATATTCTTATAGTGGTTTTGGAGAACCCTCCAAGCTCGCCGTTCCGTCAACGGTTCGACAACCTCGCTAGTCGCGTCCGCGATTGCCATTTCGTACTCCTTTCGTTCTTCCTTCAGTGAGCTACCGCCGTCTTAAGCGCGGCACTCTTGGCGGCTATCACCGCCATCAGTTCGTTCCAGGACTTATCAAACGACTTCGCCCCTTCATCCTGAAGTTGGGCGGCCAAAGCATCGACATCGATGCCGGCGCGTGCGAACTGGGCGAGCACCTCCTCGCAGTCGCCGCCATCTGCCGGTAGAATCGTACTCACTTCGCCATGGTCGGCCAGCGCCTTCAAGGTTTCCTCCGGCATGGTATTCACCGTGAAAGGTGCGGCCAGGGCCTTGATGTAAAGAACGTCGGAAGCCTTGGGGTCCTTTGTTCCCGTGCTCGCCCACAGGAGCCTTTGGGGACGCGCGCCGGCATTGAAAGCACGCTGCCAGCGCGGAGAGTCCAGCAACATACGGTAGGCTTTGTAAGTGCGCTTCGCGATAGCGATGCCCAGCTGGTCACGCAGTGAGTCGGGTGCCTTCTCCATCACCGCGACGTCCCAGCGGCTGATAAACATCGAGGCCACCGAGCCGACAACCGGCGGAAGCCCGGCCTCGATGCGCCGCTCTACGCCGCGCAGAAAGGCCTCGGCCGCCGCCAGGTACTGCTCGCGGGAAAACAGCAAGGTGACGTTGATCGGGACTCCGGCAAAGATTGCTTCCTCGATGGCGGGCAGACCTTCCTTAGTGCCGGGAATCTTGATGAACAGGTTAGGCTGGGCGGCACGGGTGTGTAGATCTTTGGCGGCGGCCAAGGTGCTGGGCGTGTCGTACGCCAGCAACGGCGAAACCTCCAAAGACACCCATCCATCCACGCCTTCAGAACTGTCGTGGATCGGTCGAAACAGGGTTGCGGCCCGGGTAAGATCTTCCAGCGCCAACTCGAAGAAGAGCGTTTCGCCCGATTTGCCCCTGCTCACCTTCTCACGGATCGCGGTGTCATAGGAAGCACTGTTTTTGATCGCGTGGTCGAAGATCGTGGGATTCGAGGTGAGCCCGGTTACCGAGAGTTCATTGATGTAACGTTTCAGTGTGCCGCTATCCAGCAGGTCGCGTGTAATGTTATCGACCCAGATGCTCTGCCCCAAATTGTGGAGCGCTTGTGTCGCCTTCATCGTGATACAACCTCCATAGCTCCTGTATCCTTTGGAGTGCCCATCGCCGGAAAACGGCGCGAGGATACTGTTAAGTTTCGCACCCATTCGAAAGCCGGACTGTTGAGCATTTCTTCCGTGCAACGCCAGCGCCAATTCCCATCGGCGCGTCCGGGAACATTCATGCGGGCTTCGTTGCCGAGATTGAGCAGGTCCTGAAGTGGAGCCATTGCCAGCGCAGCCACTGAGGACCATGCCAGGCCGATCAAGGCGGGTGCGGCCTCGCCAGTGCTGCCCTCGGGACGTTTCAGGTAACTCCACATGTTCTGTCGCTGGTCAGCCGGCAGATCTTCAAACCAGCCGCGAGTCGTGGGATTGTCATGGGTCCCGGTGAACACCACCGTGTTGCCGATATAGTTGTGGGGCAGGTGCGGGTTGTCGGAATGGCCGTCGAAAGCGAACTGCAAGATCCGCATCCCCGGCAGGTGGAACTGGTCGCGGAGCGCATACACGTCTGGCGTAACCAGCCCCAAATCTTCCGCGATGAACGTTAGCGAACCTAGCTGACTCTGAACAGCGCTAAAGAACTCAGCACCTGGACCTGGTTTCCAATTTCCCGATTCCGCGGTGGGTGCGCCGGCGGGAATATGCCAGGCCGCCGTGAAGCCGCGGAAATGGTCCAGCCTGATGACGTCGACATGGCCCAGCAGAGAGCGCAAACGATCTATCCACCAACGATAGCCGGCCTGGCGAAGAGCGTCCCAATTGTAAACGGGATTACCCCAGAGCTGTCCTTTCGCGCTGAAATAGTCTGGTGGCACGCCGGCGACGAAACGCGGCCGGCGTCGTTCGTCCAGGAGAAACAGTTCCGGGTTGGCCCACACGTCGCTCGAGTCCGGAGAGACGAAAAAGGGCAAGTCGCCTATCAACTTCAGACCTTTGCTATGGGCGTGTGCCTTAAGCCGCTCGGCCTGGCGGAAGAGCAGGAACTGAACAAAGCACGCCAGCCCGATGCCATCCGCTAGTTCGCGGCGCGCACGGTCGAGCGCCGCCGGCTCGCGCTGGACCAACTCCGCCGGCCATTCGAGGTAGTACGCGCCGCCAAAGCGGGCCTTCAGCGCCGAGAAAAGCGCGTAGTCGTCGAGCCAATGCACCCGGTCATGGCAGAACTGCTGATAAGCTGGGCGCAGATCTGAGCGGGCGCCCCCCTTGAAGTTGACCCAGGCAGTGTCGAGGAGCCGGTGCTTGAAGGGAATCACAGCACTGTAATCGACTTCGTGTTCCGGGAACGCCCCGGACTGACAATCGCTCGCCCGCAGCAATCCATCTTCGATCAGCCAGTCGGGACTGATCACCATCGCGTTACCAGCGAAAGAGGACAAGGATTGATAGGGTGAATTGCCGTAGCCGGTGGGCCCCAGCGGCAGCGCCTGCCACCAACTTTGACCGGCTTGTTGAAGGCGGTCGATCCACGCGACTGCAGCGGGTCCGAAATCGCCAATCCCATAAGACGAGGGAAGCGACGTTACGTGCAGCAGCAAGCCTGAAGCGCGGTATACCGGCGGAAACGGCGGGATACTGATGCTGTCGGCGGTCACACTCGCCCTTTCGAATTCAGGGCGCTATTCACAATTCCCTCGGCTTCGTTCAGGATGGCATTGAGGTGTGCCTGGTCCTTGAAGGTTTCCGCGTATATTTTGTAAATGTTCTCGGTGCCCGAGGGCCGCGCCGCGAACCAGCCGTTCGCGGTCACCACTTTCAAACCACCCATCGGGGCGCTATCGCCGGGAGCTCGCGTCAGTTTGGCGACGATCGGCTCGCCTGCCAAAATCGATGCGCTAACCGCCTCCGGCCGTAAGTCCCGCAGCCGGTCTTTCTGCTCGGGCGTGGCGGGCGCGTCGACGCGCGTGTATAACGGCGTGCCGAAGCGTGCTGTCAGCTCGGTGTAATGCTCGCCGGGATCTTTGCCGGTTCGAGCGGTAACCTCCGCCGCCAACAGGTCCATGATCAGGCCGTCTTTATCGGTCGTCCACACCGTGCCATCGCGACGCAGGAAACTGGCTCCGGCGCTTTCCTCGCCGCCGAAACAGCAGGAGCCGTCGAACAGACCCGAAACGAACCACTTGAACCCCACCGGAACCTCGTACAGGCGCCGTCCCAGACTCTGCACAACCTTGTCGATCATGCTGCTGCTCACCAGCGTCTTCCCGACTGCGGCGCGTTCCGGCCACAGAGGCCGATGCGTCAGCAGATAGCGGATCGCCACAGCGAGGTAGTGATTGGGGTTCATCAAGCCCGCCGATGGTGTTACGATGCCGTGCCGGTCCGCGTCTGGGTCATTGCCGAATGCGACGCGATATTTGTCTTTTAATCCAACGAGCCGTGCCATAGCATAAGGGCTGGAGCAGTCCATTCGGATCACGCCATCGTGGTCGACGGTCATGAATGAGAAGGTCGGGTCGATCTTCTCGTTTACGACAGCGATGTCCAGTTGATATTCGGCATTGATCGGGCCCCAGTACGGTTCGGCAGCGCCCCCCAGCGGATCAACTGCCAGCTTGAGCCGGGCGTCACGAATAGCGTCCATATCAACGACGTTCCGCAGATCGCGGACGTAGGGCAGGACGAAGTCGTCCTGGTGCGTCGTTGGCGACCCGATGGCCGAGGCGAATGGCACGCGCTTCACGCCCGCGTTTTTTTTCCGCAGCAACTCGTTGGCGCGGTTCTCCACCCACTGCGTTACATCGGTGTCGGCGGGACCACCGTTCGCCGGATTGTACTTGAATCCTCCGTCCTCCGGCGGATTGTGTGATGGTGTGACCGCGATTCCGTCCGCGAGGTGTGCCTGGCGGCCGCGATTATAGGCGAGGATGGCCCGTGAGACCACCGGCACTGGCGTGAAGCCGTTGTCTCGTTGAATGATCGTATCCACGTTGTTCGCCGCCAATACCTCGAGCGCGGTCCGCTGCGCCGGGTCGGAAATTGCGTGCGTATCCTTGCCCAGGTATAGGGGGCCGTCCGGACCGTTTGCGCGCCGGTAATCGCAGATCGCCTGCGTGATGGCGAGAATGTGCGCTTCGGTGAACGTGCCATCGAGCGGAGAGCCGCGATGACCACTCGTACCGAAGATGACCATCTGGTTCGGATCATTCACGTCGGGACGACGGTCGAAATAGTCGCGCTCGAGCCGCGCGAGATCGACCAGCATCTCCTTTGGAGCGGGCAGTCCGGCCAGAGGCGAGACTTTCGGAATGGAGGGCGTGTTTACAGCACTGGACATGGTTTCACCTGCCAGATATCGGCTGCATATTCGGCGATAGTCCGGTCGCTCGAAAACTTCCCGGAGTGTGCCACATTCAAGATGGCTTTGCGCGCCCATTCGTCCGGGTTCGCATACAAATCGAGCAGCCGCTGATCCGCATCGAGATAGGACTTCAGGTCCGCCAGGTGCATGTAGTAATCGCCGTGCGTCAAGAGCGTGTTCCGCAGCTCCCCGAAAATCCCAGGCTCATAGCGGCTGAAATGATCGGAGAAAATCAGGTCCAAGGCAGCGCGCGTTTCAGGCTCGTGGTCATAGTGCCAATGCGGGTTATACCATCCCCGGCTTCCAGTCACCTGGTCCGCGGTCAGGCCGAAGAGGAAGAAGTTCTCCTCGCCTGCTTCTTGCGCCATCTCGACAGTTGCTCCGTCGCGTGTGCCGATCGTCAAAGCGCCATTCATCATGAACTTCATGTTGCTCGTGCCGCTGGCTTCGTAGCCCGCGGTTGAGATCTGGTTGGAGACGTCACTCGCGGGGATCAGCCGCTCGGCGAGCGAGACGTCGTATTCGGGCAGGAACAATACTTTCAGCCGCCCTTGCATGGCCGGATCGCCGTCGATAGTGCCGGCAAGGTTCTCGATGAACTTGATGATGAGCTTGGCTAAGTGGTAGGCCGGCGCCGCCTTGCCACCGAAAAAGAATGTTCGGCGGGCCATCTTGAGACTTGGATTCTCGCGCAGGCGGTTGTAAAGCACCACGATGCGTAGGGCATTCAGCAGTTGCCGCTTGTACTCGTGAATGCGCTTGATCTGGCAATCGAAGATGGTCTCCGGATCAACAGTCTGGCCGAGGGAAGACTGGAGCCAATCAGCAAACTGAGATTTGGCTTGCTGTTTGGCCTTCTTGAAGCGGTCGCGGAAACCCTTATCGGCGGCGAGCGGCGCCAGTTTGGTCAGTTGGCTGAGGTCCGTCACCCAGTTTTGGCCGATGGCATCGGTAATCGTGCCGGCGAGAATCGGGTTCGCCAGCAACAACCATCGGCGGGGTGTAACACCGTTCGTTTTGTTGCTGAACCGCTCCGGAAACATCTCGGCCAAATCCTTGACCGTGGTCTTGCGCAGCAGCTCCGTGTGAATTGCGGCCACTCCGTTCGTACTGTGCGAGCCGACGATTGCCAGGTTGGCCATGCGCACGTGTCGGACCTCACCTTCCTCGATCAAACTCACGCGCTCAGCCTTTCCCTCATCTCCCAGAAAGCGGTTCCTGACTACATCGAGCAGGCGCCGGTTGATCTCATATATGATTTCCAGGTGACGCGGGAGGAGCTTCTCGAACCACGCGACCGGCCACTTCTCTAATGCTTCAGGCAGCAGTGTGTGGTTTGTATAACCTAATGTTCGTTGTGTCAGGTCCCACGCTTGGTCCCATCCAAGTTTGGCGTCGTCGAGCAGAATACGCATCAACTCGGGCACAGCCATGGACGGATGCGTATCGTTTAGCTGGATGGCAGCCTTCTCGGGAAGCATGTTCCAGTCGTCATCGGCGCGGCGGAAGCGCCGTACGAGATCGGCCAGCGAACACGTTACGAGAAAATATTCCTGGACGAAACGCAGCTCCTGCCCGCTGTTGGTGGAGTCATCGGGGTAGAGCACTCGGGTGATCGATTCGGCCACCAGGGTCTCCGCCACGGCGGCAACAAAATCGCCATGGCTGAAGATCTGAAAATCGAAGTAATCAGGCGCACTGGCGGCCCAAAGACGGAGAGTATTGATCGTTTTCCCGCCATAGCCAACCACGGGCCGATCATACGGCACGCCGATCAGAGTGGAAGGCCGCCCGGCGATCGCATGCAGCCGCCCTTCGCGTACTTCGAGGGTGCAGTTAAACTTCACTTCAACCTTCTCGTGCGGGCGTGCAACTTCCCACGGGTCCGGACGACTTAACCAGTTGTCCGGATGTTCCTGTTGCCAGCCATCCTGGATGGTCTGCTTGAAAATGCCGTATTCGTACCTGAGGCCGTATCCCATGGCGGGCAGTTGCATGGTGGCCATTGAGTCAAGGAAACAAGCCGCCAGACGCCCGAGCCCGCCGTTACCCAGACCCGCGTCGGGTTCCTGCTCGAGCAGGCTGATCCAGTCGATGCCGTCATCCTTGATTGCCTGCTTCACGACCGGATCGAGCAACAGATTCGTGACGTTATTGGCGAGGGACCGGCCAATGAGAAACTCCATCGATAGGTAGTAGACGCGTTTCGGGTTTTGCCGCGCGTAGGCATCCTTGGTCTTTAGCCAACGTTGCGACAAGACATCGCGCACTGCGCGGGCGAAAGCTTCGAAACATTCGCGCGCATCGATTGCCGTCCGATCAACGATGTTGTCGAAGGCGAGGTGGCGTTCGTATAGCGCGTTGTCGCTCCCCGCGAATTCATATGTGTCGTGTTTGTATTGACGCCCGCGATCCGGCATTGCGATACCGGCCTCGACGGGTTTCGGGGGTTCCATTGCTGTTCTTGTTCCCATGGTGTTATTCCTGATCTAGGCTCGTTCACGTTAACCGCGCTCGCTCAACTCCGGAGACGGCTCTGTTATGAATTTCTGAAGTGTGGGACCTTCATATTCGCCATAGTTCCATTCGAGAAGGTCGCGGTCGAAATCGGCTTCGGCGCCAAAGCCAGTTAGCTCACAAGGCCGGCGTGCGCTCTGCAACGGGCCGCCAAACACCCGATCAAAATTCGGTCTGCTTAGTTGCTCTCCCAGTGCGAGGGCGTTTTGCCCAAAGTCGGTCAACCCAGTATGCTGAACTGTCACGCTCGACACGCTTTCCGTCTGGCGTACCAAATAGACGCTATATAAAAGGTTCATGGTCCCTTAACCCGGTAGCCGACGAGCACAACACGCCCGCTTGCAGCAGCTATCTACCTCGGAACACTGCTATGGTGCTGGAAAGTGTTGGGGCTCATGCCTGGATTGAATCCGCGCGCTTATGGCTGCACGCGCCTTGCCAAGTTCTGCCGTTCGGCTAGCCCGAGCCCCGAGGCCGAGATGTTCGATCCGCGTTCTTGCTTTCACCAGCAGCCGATTTACCAAGCATCTGTTATTCCAAGGCGATGCGTACGCCGGTGAGAAAGCGCGTCGCGGGGTTCCCGTTGCGACTTACAACGGAAACAGTTACGGCGAACCAAATAAATACGAGGCATCGGCACCAGTAATTACACGCGGATCCGACGGCGTGCCGTTCGGTCTTCGTCTAGTGCGAAAGCTGACAATGCCGGAGCCGCGTCATCGGCACTGGGCTTGTATGGCCGTCTTGTCGAAGTCGGATTGTCGCTGGGCCGACACGTTTGACCGACACCGGGATACTCCGGACCAACCGATCTTGACGCGTAACCGCGCCAATAATTAGCGAACTCCTTTGGCCACGCGAGGTGGCGGATCCAGCAACTGTTCTGGCATCGCAATTGCTTCTTCGTCGAACGCGGAACGGTTGCGTGATCTGGGGTACGTCTACGTTTTTCCAGGCCTACCGGGCAGATAGGCGGCGTGCAACGACCGTCCGCTTCGGCCGGCTTTGCGGATCGCCTGGGGGTTTGGACTCCTGGGGTGTCGAAAGGGCGTGCGCTTTTATGATGTGGCCACTGGTTGCACACTTCGCGCTCGTGATTATTCTGGTCGCGGCAGTTCTGATTCTTTCTTACCTGTTGGGCCAAAAACACTCGGAACCTGCTACTGGTGAGCCTTACGAAGGCGGAATCCTTTCGGAAGGCTCGGCGCGCGTGCGTGTTTCGGTACGTTACTACCTCGTTGCCGTGTTTTTTGTCGTTTTTGACCTGGAAGCGGTCTTCCTGTTCGCCTGGGCAGGAGCCGCTCGCGAGGTAGGCTGGGCCGGCTATTGCGAGGTTCTATTGTTCGTCGGAGTACTAGTCGCGGCCCTGGTTTATCTTTGGCGAGTCGGCGCGCTGGATTGGGCGCGGGAACCGCGCCGTTCGAGGTGAGGATTCGATGCAGTGGTCTCTAACCAAGCCGGACGTTACGGGGCTCGTCGCAACTCCAGACACGGAGCCATTTGAACAGACAGTTCGCCGCAGCATAGTCTTGTCGCGGCTGGAGGATCTGGTCAAGTGGGGCCGCAAGAACTCCGTGTGGCCCTTCAACTTCGGGCTCTCATGCTGTTACGTGGAGATGGCCACCAGCATCACCAGCAAGTTTGACGTCTCACGCTTCGGCGCAGAAGTGATTCGCGGCACGCCTCGCGAAGCGGACCTTATGGTAGTCGCCGGCACCGTCTTCCTCAAGATGGCCCCGATCGTTCAGCGGCTTTACGAGCAAATGATGGAGCCGCGCTGGGTGATTTCCATGGGCTCCTGCGCGAACTCCGGGGGCATGTATGACATATACAGCGTAGTTCAAGGCGTTGATAAGTTTCTCCCCGTGGATGTCTATGTGCCCGGTTGCCCGCCTCGTCCCGAAGCTTTCCTCGAAGGCTTGCTGTTGTTGCAGAAAGCGATTGGAACGGAACAGCGTCCGCTGAGCTGGGTGGTCGGCTCGCAGGAGACTGTTCGCGCACCTCTGCCATCCGTCCGCGACCTGATGCGGCCCACGCGACAGAAAGCTACTGTGCTGAGGGAGCCTGACGAGGTATGATCGCCACCCTTACTGTTGCGCAAGAAATTGGCGACTGGCTTGGCGCCGCCGCCGTGCCTCAGGAGACGCACGATCACATACCCACTGTTTGGGTGCCGAAAGATCGCGTGCACGGCCTGCTCCGCTTTCTCAAAGAAGAAGTCAATCGACCCTACAAGATGCTGTACGATCTCTCTGCCATCGATGAGCGCATGAGGGTACATCGCGATGGCCAGCCTGCCAGCGATTTCACGGTAGTCTATCATCTTCTTTCCTTTGACCGGAACGAATATGTGCGCATCAAGGTGGCCCTGGTGGAAGACCGGCTTTCGGTGCCGAGTATCACAGACATCTGGCCCGCCGCGAATTGGTATGAGCGCGAAGTGTGGGATATGTTCGGGATCGTCTTTGACGGCCACCCGCATCTTGCGCGCATCCTTATGCCGAAGAGCTGGGTGGGTCATCCGCTGCGCAAGGAGCACCCGGCACGTGCCACGGAGATGGGGCCGTATCAATTGCCTCCTGCCAAAGAGCTGGCCGAGCAGGAAGCGTTGCGCTTCCGCCCCGAGGAGTGGGGTATGCGCCGCGAGCGCGACGGCTCGGATTTCATCTTTCTGAACCTGGGTCCGCAGCACCCGGGTACGCACGGGATCTTACGCGTGGCTGTGCAGCTCGATGGCGAAGAGATTGT
Organism: Bryobacterales bacterium; assembly: GCA_963818855.1. GTDB lineage: Bacteria > Acidobacteriota > Terriglobia > Bryobacterales > Bryobacteraceae > Bog-159. The sequence goes on from CAWFUH010000008.1 coordinate 632,700, forward strand.
CGACGCTATCCCGGAAATCGGCTTTCATCATCGCGGCGCGGAGAAGATGGGAGAGCGCCAGTCCTGGCACACTTACATTCCCTACACCGATCGCGTGGACTACCTGGGCGGCGTAATGAACAACCTGGCCTATCTGACGGCGGTGGAGATGCTGGCCGGCATTAAGGTGCCGCCCCGCGCCCAGGTCATTCGTGTGATGCTGGCAGAGTTGTTCCGCATTATCAGCCACCTGGTCTGGTACGGCACTTTTGCCCAGGACTTGGGACAGATGTCGCCGGTCTTCTTCACGTTCAACGACCGCGAGCGCGCGTTCGGCATCGTCGAGGCCATCACGGGCGCGCGCATGCATCCAGGCTGGTTTCGCATCGGTGGCGTGGCCGCGGACTTACCCAAGGGCTGGGAGAACATGTTTCGCGATTTTATAAAATATCTGCCGCCCCGCCTGGTCGAGTACGATCGCACCGTGTTGCGAAACGGGATCTTCAAAGCGCGCACGAAAGGCATCGGTGCACTAACTGTCAATGAAGCCATCGAGTGGGGCATGACCGGTCCCAACCTGCGTGCTTGCGGGCTTGAATGGGACTTTCGCAAGCGCCAGCCCTACTCCGGGTACGACCAGTTTCAGTTCGACATTCCGACAGCCCAGAGCGGCGATTGCTATAGCCGTGCGGTGGTGCGTGTCGAGGAGATGCGGCAGAGCCTGCGCATCATCGAACAATGCATGAAGAGTATGCCCGATGGGCCGTACAAATCGGACCACCATTTGGCAACTCCTCCGGTGAAGGATCACACGATGCACGACATCGAAACCTTGATCACGCACTTCTTGAGCGTGAGCTGGGGACCGGTGATGCCTGTGGGTGAAGTACTCGGCGCCATTGAAGGTACCAAAGGTAACAACGGCTACTACCTGATCAGCGATGGCAGCACGGTTTCGTACCGGACACGCATACGGACGCCATCGTTCCCGCATGTACAGACGCTGCCGTTGCTGAGCCGGGGACTGATGATTCCGGATTTGGTCGTCAACCTTGGCAGCCTGGATTTCGTATTGGCGGATGTCGACCGGTGAGGAACAGACAGGATGCTGACTGCGGAAGAAATCCACGAGATTGAGGCGGAGGCAGCGCACTATCCCACGCGCGAAGCGGTATCGATTGACGCGCTAAGGATCGTGCAGCGGCATCGTGGCTGGGTCTCCGATGAGAGCCTGCGCGACATCGCCGGCCACCTCGGCATGTCTGTTACTGACCTGGATAGCGTAGCCACGTTCTATAACCTTATATTTCGTAGGCCAGTAGGGCGCCACGTCATCATGGTCTGCGACAGCGTGAGCTGCTGGATCATGGGCTGCGATGGCGTGCGAAAGCAGCTCCACGACAGGTTGGGAATCAAGTTGGGCGAGACGACGCCGGACAACCGCTTTACACTGCTCCCGATCGTGTGTCTGGGATGCTGCGACCATGCGCCGGCCATGCTGGTGGGCGGTGATCTGCACAGCGACTTGAATCCGCAGAGAATCGACGCGGCACTCGAGGAGTATAAATGACAGCCACTCCCGAAACGCCGCTGACTGGCAGGATGCGCCCGGATGGGTCTTTCCTGGACGTGCGGGCCTACGAGCAGGCCGGCGGTTACCAGGCCATCCGCAAGGTCCTGAGTGGCGGCATGACACCGAAGGCGGTCGCGGAGGAAGTGAAAGAAGCAGGCCTGCGCGGTCGGGGCGGCGCCGGCTTTTCAACCGGTTTGAAATGGTCTTTTGTACCGCTTGGTGAAGACGCTCCCAACCCCACTTACCTGGTGGTCAACGCCGATGAGATGGAGCCCGGCACGTTCAAAGACCGGATGTTGATGGAGCGGGATCCGCACCAGCTCATCGAAGGCGCGATGATTGCCGGATTCGCCATCGAAGCCGACGTCGCCTACATCTTTCTACGGGGCGAGTACACGCTGGCCGCTGAACGGCTTTCGCGAGCTATCGCGGAGGCCTACGACCGTCATTACCTGGGAAAGAACATCTTCGGTTCCGGCTACAGCCTGGAGCTCCATCTGCATGTCAGCGGCGGCCGTTACATTTGCGGGGATGAGACGGGCCTGCTGAATGCGCTGGAAGGCAAGCGCGCTAACCCGAGATCGAAGCCGCCGTTTCCACCGGTGGTCGGCCTCTTCGGCAAACCTACCGTGGTCAATAACGTCGAGACCATCAGTTGCGTTCCCCACATCATCAACAACGGCGCCGCGTGGTTCCGCGGTTTGGGCCGGACGAAGGATGCCGGCACCAAGCTGTTCGGCGTAAGCGGAAAAGTGAAGCGTCCGGGCCTGTGGGAACTTCCCATAGGAACCCCGATACGCGAAATTCTCGAGGAACATGCGGGAGGAATGCGCGATGGATTGAAATTTCGCGGATTGCTGCCGGGCGGGTCGTCTACCCCATTCATCGTGGAAGAGCACCTGGACACGCCCATGGATTTCACCGAAATGCCCAAAGCCGGCAGCCGCCTGGGCACCGGCACCATGATCGTGCTCGATGACCAGACCTGTCCGGTCGGCATGACCTGGAACATGATGCGCTTTTTCGCTCGGGAATCCTGCGGCTGGTGCACTCCCTGCTGGAGCGGCCTCGGATGGGCGGAGCGCATTCTGAAATCGATGGAAGAAGGACGGGGGCAGCCCGGCGATCTCGAAAAGCTGGCATTTCAAGCCAAAATGTGGGCTCCCGGCAATACCTTCTGTGCCCTGGCGCCCGGCGCCGCGGACCCCCTGGAAACCGCGTTGAAATACTTTCGCGATGATTTCGAACGCCACATCAGCGAGCACCGCTGCCCGTGGACATAGGTGACATAGGTATGGCGACCGTTTACGTCGACAACAAACCGTACCAGATGAATCCGGATCAGAATCTGCTCCACGGCTGCCTTTCGCACGATCTGAAGTTGCCGTACTTCTGCTGGCATCCAGCGCTGGGGTCGGTGGGCGCCTGCCGCCAGTGCGCCGTCAAGCAGTTCAAGGACGAGCACGATGCGCACGGCAAGATCGTGATGGCTTGTATGACGCCGGCCACGGAAGGCACGCGCATCTCCATCGACGATCCGGAGGTAGCTGCGTTCCGCGCCGGCATCATCGAGGGACTCATGCTGAATCATCCGCACGACTGCCCGGTGTGCGATGAGGGGGGCGAGTGCCATTTGCAGGATATGACGGTGATGACGGGTCACGACTACCGTCGTTACGAATTCGAGAAACGCACGTTTCGCAATCAGAACCTGGGCCCGCTGGTGAATCAAGAGATGAACCGGTGCATCCAGTGCTATCGTTGCGTGCGCTACTATCGCGACTACGCGGGCGGCAGCGATTTGAACGCGTTTGCGACGCGGGATACGGTCTTCTTCGGCCGTCACGAAGATGGCGTTCTGGAGAATGAATTCAGCGGTAACCTGGTAGAAATCTGTCCCACCGGCGTGTTCACCGATAAGACCCTGAAGCATCATTACGTCCGCAAGTGGGACCAGCAGTTTGCTCCTTCGGTTTGCGTGCACTGCGCGCTCGGCTGCAACACGGATGCCGGCGAGCGCTATGGAACACTGCGCCGTGTCGTCAACCGCTTCAACCATGAAGTGAATGGCTATTTCTTGTGTGACCGTGGAAGGTTTGGCTATGAGTTCGTAAACAGCGAACGGCGCTTCCGGCAGCCCGTCCTCAAGGGACAGCCCACTTCCGCCGCATTGGCCCAAAGCCATTTGCGCGAGAGCGTTGCAAACGGCAGAGCGATCGGAATTGGCTCGCCGCGCGCGTCCTTGGAAGCCAACTTTGCCCTGCGCACGCTGGTGGGCCTGGACCGCTTCCACTCAGGCATGGCCGATGACGAAGCCAGGCTGGTTGGACGCATGGTCGAGATTCTGCGGCGCGGTCTGGCGCGGACACCCACGTTACGCGAGATCGAGGAGTGCGATGCTGTGTTCATCCTGGGCGAGGACATAACCAATGTCGCCCCCAGAATGGCGCTGGCGGTGCGCCAGTCGGTGCGCCAGCAGCCCATGGAGATTGCCCGGAAGCTGAAAATCCCGTTGTGGATGGATCATGGCGTACGCGACGCGCTACAGAGTGCGAAGGGTCCGCTCTACATCGCGACACCGTATGCCACGCGCCTGGACGACGCCGCTACCGCCACGTTCCACGCGGCGCCCGACGACCTGGCGCGCCTGGGATTCGCCGTAGCTCATGCACTCGACTCAGGGGCGCCCTCGGGGGGAGATTTTCCGCTGGCGGATGAGATCGCCCACGCACTTAAGGCGGCTAAGAAACCGCTGGTGATTTCGGGCACGAGCTGCGCCAGCGAGGCTGTCATCGAAGCGGCCGCGAATGTGGCGATGGCGGCGCAGGCCGCGCTCAGCTTTACGGCTCCGGAATGCAATACCGTGGGCGCGGCACTCCTGGGTGGAAACCCCTTGAGCGCGGCGTTTGAAGCAGTCAGGGATGGGCACGCCGACACGGTGATCATCCTCGAGAACGATCTCTACCGGCGCGCGCCCGCGGCCGAAGTCGACGTGTTCCTGAAGGCCGCGGCGCACGTGGTCGTCCTCGATCACCTGGCCAATCCGACGACTGAGAAGGCCGAGCTGGTCCTGCCGGCCGGAACCTTTGCCGAATCCGACGGCACTTTCGTCAGCAGCGAAGGACGCGCCCAAAGATTCTTCCAGGTATTCGTCCCGAAGAACGATGTTTCGGCAAGCTGGCGCTGGTTGAAGCCGGATCACTGGCGCAACCTGGACGACGTGCTTGCCGCAATGGCCAGGATATTCCCCGATCTTGCGGCCGCACGCGATGCCGCGCCATCGGCCGCGTTTCGCATTGCGGGGGCCAAGATTCCACGTTCGTCCCACCGGGAAAGCGGGCGGACGGCCGTGCTCGTGAACATCGACGTGTCCGAGCCCAAGCCACCCGACGATCCGGATTCGCCGCTCTCGTATTCCATGGAAGGCACGCCCGACAAACCGCCGGGAGCCCTCATTCCGTTCTTCTGGTCGCCGAGTTGGAACTCCATTCAGGCGACCAATACCTATCAGGAAGAGATTGGCGGACCCTTGCGCGGCGGCGATGCGGGCGTGCGTATCTTGGAGCCCGCACCGGCCAACGGCCAGTCCTATTTCAGCGGCATCCCTCCCGCATTTGAACCGCGCGAGGGCGAGTGGCTGTTGGTGCCGATGTATCACATTTTTGGCTCCGATGAACTGAGCCTTTCCGCGCCGGGTATCGCGGAACTTGCCGCCAGGCCACATATAGCTATGAACAGTGCCGATTTCACAGACAGTGCGGAAGTTGAAGTGAGTTGTGCAGGCGGCACGTTCCGGCTGCCCGTGCGCATCCGTTCCGATGTCCCAATCGGGGTCGCCGCACTTACCGCGGGAGTGCCTCCTTTGACCGGAATCACACTGCCCGCGTGGGGAAGAATCGCGAGGTCGCAATGACCAGCCCATATCCGATCCTTTCCATCCTCGGGATTGTCATCGGGGCGCTTACCATCGCAGCCTTCCTGATCTGGGTCGAGCGCCGGCTGCTGGCCCTCTGGCAGGATCGCTACGGACCGAACCGCGCCGGTCCCTTCGGTTTGCTCCAGGTAGCGGCTGACGCGATCAAGATGTTCATGAAGGAGGACTGGATTCCCCCCTTCGCTGATAAGCCCGTTTTCATTGTGGCTCCTGCCATCGTCTTCGTCACCGTGTTGATGTCTTTCGCAGTCGTGCCGGTGGCGCCCGGGATTATCGTGAGCGACCTGAATATCGGCCTCTTGTTCTTTCTGGGCATGTCTTCCCTGGGAGTCTATAGTATCGTGCTGGCCGGATGGTCCTCCGACAACAAATATGCGCTGATTGGTGGTTTACGCGCGGCGGCGCAGATGTTGAGCTACGAGGTCTTCATGGGCCTCTCGCTGATGGGCGTGGTGCTGCTGGCGGGATCGTTCAGCCTCCCTGCCATCGTCGCCGCGCAGAAAAACATGTGGTTCGTGATTCCGCAGTTCCCCGGCTTTGTCTTATTTCTGATTGCCGGCTTGGCCGAAACGCGCCGCATCCCATTCGATCTGCCTGAAGCCGAGAGCGAACTCGTCGCCGGGTATCACTCGGAATACTCGGGGATGAAGTTTGGCATGTTCTTCGTTGGAGAATACATGGGGATCACTTTGATCTCCAGCATGATAGCCGTTCTTTTTTTCGGCGGCTGGCTGGGGCCCGTGCTCCCCGGAGTGCTCTGGTTTCTCATCAAGATTTTTTTCTTCATCTCGTTGTTCGTTTTGTTGCGGGCGGCCCTTCCGCGTCCGCGATTCGATCAGGTCATGTCCTGGGGCTGGAAGGTTATGCTGCCACTGGCCTTGGCCAACATACTATTAACGGGCGCAGCCGTGCTTATATGGAGCCACAGATGATCAGCATACTCAGGACGGTCTGGTTGGTTTTTCTCCATTCCTTTCAGAAGAGGATTACGGTTCTGTATCCGGAACAGAAACCCTATCTCGCGCCCCGCTGGCGAGGCCGGATCATTCTGTCGCGCGATCCCGATGGAGGCGAGCGCTGTGTGGCGTGCAACCTTTGCGCGGTAGCCTGCCCGGTCGATTGCATAGCGCTTCAGGCAACCGAGGATGAACACGGGCGGCGTTTTCCGGAGTTCTTCCGCATCAACTTCTCGCGTTGCATCTTTTGTGGTTTCTGCGAAGAAGCCTGCCCCACTTATGCCATCCAACTCACTCCTGATTTCGAAATGGGGGAGTTTCACCGAAAGAACCTCGTCTATGAAAAGGAAGACTTGATGATAGACGGCCCGGGCAAGTACCCGGGTTATAACTTCTGGCGGGTAGCGGGAGTGCAGATAGGCGGCAAGGACAAGGGGCAGGCGGCACACGAAGCGCCGCCGGTCGACGTCCGCTCCTTGTTGCCGTGAGACGATTATGGGACTGGCTTTTTATATTGGGGGCGCGGTGGCCGTTATATCGACGGTCCTGATGCTGACTCGCTTAAACGTGGTGCACGCCCTCCTTTACTTGATCGTGTCGCTGCTTAGCGTGGCGGTGGTCTTCTACCTACTGGGTGCGCCGTTTTTGGCGGCGCTCGAAGTCATCGTTTATGCAGGCGCCATCATGGTGCTCTTTGTATTTGTGGTTATGATGCTCAATCTGGGGGGACATGCCGCCGGAGTCGAAAGACAATGGCTGACACCAGGGATCTGGACCGGCCCTGTGGTTCTGGCCGGCGTTCTGATTATCGAGGTTATCTACCTGGCACGAGGCGCGACCGCAGCATTGGGCACCGCCGCGATAGGACCGCAGGAGGTTGGTATCGCCCTGTACGGTCCTTACCTGATTGGCGTGGAGTTAGCTTCCATGCTTTTGCTGGCCGGCTTGGTGGGCGCCTATCACCTGGGCTCCCATACAGCCAAAAGACCGGAGGTTGAACATGACGCAAATACCCATGAGAGACGGGCTGATGCTAGCGGGGATCTTGTTCTCGCTGGGACTGATCAGCCTGCTCGTACGCCGTGATTTGATTTTTGTCCTGATGTCGCTTGAGGTGATGCTGAACTCAGCGGGTCTGGCATTCGTGGTCGCCGGGTCTCGATGGCATCAGGTCGACGGTCAGATTATGTTTTTGTTCATTTTGGCCATGGCAGCGGCTGAAGTAGCTGTGGGACTGGCACTGGTGCTGCGGATCTATCACCGCTTTAAATCCCTCGACGTGGATACGCTGGGCGAGATGAGAGGATAACCGTGTTCAGTCTGTTATGGCTCATTCCCGCGTTACCTTTTGCGAGTGCTCTGGTGCTCGCGCTGGTAGGCTCGCGTCTGTCGCGCAAGGCGGCAACAGTCGTGGGTGTCGGATCGGTCGGGCTTTCGGCACTGATCACGATTCTGGTGGCAGTGAGTTTCGTGAGTACGCCTCCCTCCAGCAACTCTTACACGCAGGTTCTTTGGACCTGGATCAACGTAGCGGGATTTCAACCGCAGATCGGCTTCTATTTGGACGCGTTGTCGCTGGTGATGCTGCTCGTCGTCACTTTCGTGGGCTTCCTCATTCACATTTACTCGGCCGAGTTTATGAGGGAGGATGAGGGCTTCAGCCGTTTCTTCGCTTACATGAACTTGTTTGTGGCCTCCATGATTACGTTGCTGCTGGCGAATAATCTTCTGCTTCTCACTCTCGGCTGGGAAGGCGTGGGCTTGTGCAGTTATCTGCTGATCGGCTTCTGGTACCGCGATCCCGCAAACGGGCGGGCGGCGCGCAAGGCATTCATCGTGACTCGCGTGGGCGACACCGCGCTCTTGGTCGGTTTGTACCTGCTGTTCACGCGCCTGGGTACGCTGCAGATTCAGGATTTGATGCAGCGTGCTTCGGGCCAATGGCAAGCGGGGTCTGCGTTGGCGGTTACAGCGGCGTTTTTGCTGTTAGGAGGTGCCGTGGGCAAGTCCGCGCAGTTGCCGCTGCAGGTCTGGTTACCGGATGCGATGGCGGGCCCGACACCGGTGAGCGCGCTCCTCCACGCAGCCACGATGGTTACGGCCGGCGTTTATCTGATCGCGCGGACGCACGTCCTGTTCACGCTGGCACCCACAGCGCAATTTGCCGTGGCAATTGTGGGCGCAGCTACGCTGCTGCTCGCCGGATTCAGCGCGCTTACGCAGCACGACATCAAGCGCGTGCTGGCTTATTCCACCATGAGCCAGATCGGTTACATGTTTCTCGCGTTGGGCGTCGGCGCATGGCAGGCGGCCATGTTCCATTTCATGACTCATGCCTTTTTCAAGGCCCTCCTGTTTCTTGGCGCCGGCGTGATCATCGATGCGGTCCACGACGAACACAGCATCTTTCGTATGGGTGGGTTGCGCAAAGAGTTGCCCGTGGCTTTTTGGACATTCCTCATTGCCGGTTGCTCGCTGGCGGGTCTGCCGTTCATCACCGCCGGCTTCTTCAGTAAGGACTTGATCATCTGGAGTGCGTGGTCGGCGCCACAGGGACACCCGGCATTCTGGATTGCCGGGATAGCCGGCGCGCTTCTGACTTCGCTGTACACATTCCGGGTCATCTTCCGGGTCTTCTTCGGCCCGTTGGGCACACCCGTGACCAAGCGGCCGGGCTATGCGATGACAGTCCCTCTCTTGGTGCTGGCTTTTCTTTCCATCGTGGGCGGATATCTGAAACAGCCATTGCTTGGTTTCCTGCATTCTGCTCTGCCACCGGCCATTGAAGCCCATACCGGCGCCTTGACAGAGATCGGCTCGGAGGCCATCGCCGCGCTTCTCTTTCTGATCGGTCTCTACTTTGCGTATCTGTTCCACCTCCGGAGGCGGAGCCTGGCGGACGCGCTGGTTGCGAACCCAGCGGGACAGACTCTGCATCAATGGTGGTTTGCAGACTGGGGCTTCGACTGGATATACGACAAGGCCTTCGTACAGCCGTTCATTTGGGTGTCACAGATCAACAAGAGTGATTTCGTCGATGCCTTCTATACCGGTGTGGCACGGCTGAGTGAACTGTTTTATCGCGGGTTGAGCCATACCGAGACAGGCCATGTCCGCTGGTACGTCGCGGCGATGGCGGCCGGGTCGGCGCTCTTTATCGCGATGGTGTTGTTTTTATGATCCTGATCTGCATGATTGGCCTTCTGCTCGCGGCCGGTATTCTCGCCTGGCTATCGGCTCGGTGGAGCTTGCAGGCGCCGCGATGGATCTCACTTTTTGCAATTGGCGTGGATTTGGTCCTGGCAGTGTGCATCTGGGCCACCAGGGCCTCAAGCGCCACGAAGCTGTGGCTAAACGAAGTGGACTGGAATTGGGTACCGGGTTTTGGCATCCACTTTCATCTTGCCGTGGATGGCCTGAGCTTGTTGATGCTGATGCTGACGTTGTTCCTGGGCATCATAGCCGTGCTGTGCTCCTGGACGGAAATTCGCGAAAAGGTCGGCTTTTTCCACTTCAACCTGATGTGGGTGTTGGCGGGAATCGCGGGCGTTTTCCTGGCGGTTGACTTGTTCCTGTTCTATTTCGCCTGGGAGCTGATGCTGATCCCCATGTATTTTCTGATCGTGATTTGGGGTCACGAGCGGCGCGTCTACGCGGCCGTGAAGTTTTTCCTCTTTACACAGTGCAGCGGACTGCTGATGCTCGTCGCGATCCTGGCGCTCTACTTTATCCACCACCAGACGACCGGTGTTTACACGTTCGAATATTCGGAACTGCTCGGTACCCAGATCGGTTCCGGCGTCGAGCTTTGGATCATGCTCGGTTTCTTTGTGGCTTTCGCGGTGAAGTTACCAGTTGTGCCGCTGCATACCTGGCTGCCGGATGCTCACACCGAAGCTCCCACCGCTGGGAGCGTGATTCTGGCCGGGTTGTTGTTGAAGACGGGCGCGTACGGTTTGCTGCGGTTCGTCATCCCTCTGTTTCCGCACGCGGCTCATGAGTTCACTCCGGTAGCAATGGTGTTGGCTGTGATCGGGATCATTTACGGCGCCGTGATGGCTTTCTCCCAAACCGATCTCAAGCGCCTGGTGGCTTACACCAGCGTGAGTCACATGGGGTTTGCGCTGCTCGGAATTTTCTCCTGGAACCAACTCGCGCTCCAGGGTGCAATCCTGACCATGCTCTGCCACGGGCTAAGTACGGGTGGACTTTTTGTCCTGGTTGGCGGCTTACAGGAACGCATCCACACGCGCGACTTGGGAAAAATGGGTGGCCTGTGGGCCGTGGCGCCGCGCCTGAGCGGAGCCGCACTGTTCTTCAGCCTGGCCTCGCTGGGCCTGCCGGGCATGGGCGATTTCGTCGGAGAGATTCTCGTCTTGCTGGGATCTTATAGAATCAGCGTCCCGATTACGGTGGTGGCGAGCCTTGGCATTCTCGCTTCCACCTTTTACGCGTTGCGCATGGTGCAGTCTGCCTTCCAGGGTCCCAACACGCACGCATGGCGCTTTCCCGACCTGACTCCGCGGGAAGCGCTCATGATGGCGACGATGATCATAGGCCTGCTGTGGCTGGGACTGTATCCCCAGCCGGTGTTCAACACCTTTGGGCCGGCTCTGTTTAACTTACAGGATTCGGCGCAGATGCCCATCACCACCGTGTGGAGATAAGTGATGAACGCTTCCGACCTGCTCGCCTTGTCTCCGTTGCTCCTGATCGCGGTTACAGCCGTCGCTGTGATGCTTGGTATCGCCTTCAGGCGTAATCATGTGCTTACGGCGCAACTGACCCTCGCCGGACTGACAGCCGCTTTCGTTTGTATCGGTATAGCCGCGGCGCGCGTTCCCCGGCAAGTGACGCCGCTTCTGCTTGTAGACCGATATGCCCTATTCTACATGGGTCTGATCGTCGCCTCTGCCGCGGCTGTGACAGTGCTTTCCTACCAGTACTTCGAGAATCGTGAGGGACATCGCGAAGAGCTGTATCTCCTGCTTCTCCTTGCGACTCTGGGTTGCGCGGTCCTGGTAGCGAGTAGTCATTTTGCTTCGTTCCTTCTTGGACTTGAGATACTGAGCGTCTCCCTCTATGGCATGGTCGCGTATTTGAAAGACAGCAAGCAGGCTCTCGAAGCCGGAATCAAATATCTCATTCTGGCTTCGGCTTCCGCCGCTTTCCTTCTCTTCGGGATGGCGCTCATTTATGCCGACGCCGGCACCATGGAGTTTTCGCACATCCGGGAGCTCTCTCTAAACCGGTCTGGATTCCCACTCTTACTGTCCGGAATCGTGCTCACGGTCACGGGCATAGGCTTCAAGCTGGGTGTGGTGCCATTCCATTTGTGGACGCCGGATGTTTATCAGGGGGCACCCGCGCCGGTAACGGCGTTCGTCGCCACCACCTCGAAGAGCGCGATAGTTGCTCTGTTACTGCGCTATGTCTACCTGTCTGGCGCGTTGCAGTACAGTGCTGTGTACGCAGTGTTCGCCATCATCGCGGTTGCCTCGATGTGCGCCGGCAATCTCCTGGCACTGCGGCAGACGAATGTAAAGCGCATTCTTGCCTACTCTTCGATCGCCCACTTCGGATACATACTGGTGGCATTTCTGGCGGGTTCAACGATGGCGATCGAGGCGGTAAGTTTTTATCTCGTGGCGTACACCGTGACCATACTTGCGGCTTTCGGAATTGTGACAGTTCTCTCCGGGTCCGAGCGCGATGCCGATGATCTGGAGGATTACCGCGGCCTCTTCTGGCGGCGGCCGGTGATCGCCGGCGTCTTCACCGCCGCGCTGCTCTCCCTCGCCGGTATTCCAGCTACCATCGGTTTTCTGGGCAAGTTCTATGTGCTCGCCGCCGGAGCGGCTGCCACTGCCTGGCCGCTGGTCATCATTCTCGTCGTCACCAGCGTCGCCGGGCTTTTCTACTACCTGCGCATCGTCGTGGCGCTATACTCAGCCCCATCGGAGCATGCTGCCCCGGTTCACATGTTATCTCGGGGCGGTGCGTTCATCCTCGCCGTCCTCGCGATTCTGTTGATCTGGTTTGGAGTCTATCCAGCGCCGTTGGTCAACTTGATAAGAACAACCATGGCTGGGCTCATTCAAGGCTAACACCACGAGCGCCTCGGGCAGTCAGAATGTCGGAGAAAGCAACCTGCGATACCTCAGCGCGACGCGACCGCCAGTTGTTCCCGGATTGGAACTAAGAACTGACCGTGCCGAGACGGTGACAAACCCCTGGCATTGGTTTGACTTGGGCTTTGTTTGCGCGAAAATCAGATTCAGCAGGGCGATGTGGTCAGAGGCCCACCACCAGACCACCTACTTGGCCGCGAGCCGCGACCCGATAGTGTGCGTCTGTACGGTCCGCGACTGGGCGTTGTCGTGCCGGTCGGTCAATTGTTTCGCGGCGGCGTTCAGCCGGTTCTGGCTCTCGGTCACATCCGCCAGGCGGACGTTTTCGTAGCCCGTGCGCTTCGCCACGATGCGGTAATCAAAAGTGACGCTGGAAGTGCCGCCGCCCTGCTCATGCACCTCAAACGACGTAGCGTTCTTCCCAGTCACGTAAAGGCCGCGCGAGTCGCCATTCGGCGTCAGGAACACGTGATACTCCGCGCCCGTATTCACGGTCTGAGCAAACGTCGGATCGAGCGTGATCACGGCGCGGCCGTTCGATAATTGCCCGGAGCCGAAATCTTCAAACCAGTTCTCGGGCGATTGGACGGCGTAGAGCCGCACCTGCCGTTGATCGGGAAGAGCCGCCACCGCTGAAGTGCTGCCGGTGCATTGCAAGTCGCCGCTGGTATCGATAGTGCAATGACGGCTGAACGTGCCAGCCTCCAGAGCATAACTTGCCGCGCTGCTCTGGTTGATGAAAAGGCCCGTTACATAAGAGCCGTTATTCAAGCCGTAAACGGCGTACCCGGAGTCGGCTGTACCCAGAACACCAACTCCGCCTGCCGCGCCGGTGTCGCCGTATACGCCCATTGGAACGGTGCCGGCGCTAGCCATATAAGTGTTGCTCTCTCTCACGGATTGGCCCAGTATTCCGGTGCCGGTTACCGAAAGCGATGCACCATAGATTCCGGTTGCCTGGCCGGTTTGGGAAACATTTTCTGCCTCAACGGCCACAAAAGGCCCGGAGTTGTTGATGGCCACCACGCCGTACGCATTGTCGGCAGTGGCTAAAATTCCCTCCGCACCGATGGATCCAGCGTCGCCCCACACCCCGCCGCTTCCGCCGTTGTTGGTACCTTCAGTGCTGCGTGCGCTGTCGACACCGTAGACCCCGAATGCGCTGGTGCTCTGTGCCGTGCCCTCAACGCCGAATACCTGTCCAGATCTAGCCAAGGCCGTGCCTTCAACGCCCGCGGAGCCGGCCTGCGCGCTGTAAATAATGCCTGCGATGGCATCGTCTACACGGGTTGTGTCGTTCTCGACGGCCTCCACCGGCACGGCGCCCGTAGCGTTCGTAAAAAAGCCCTGGACGCCCTGGACCACCGCGCTCGAAGTCACATTGCCCGTCACGGTTTGGTTCCCAGTGAACGAATTCGCACCGCCGAGTTGCGCATAGCGTGCGTCGGTCGCGGAGATGTTGAGGTTCAGCGTGATGTTGCCGCTGGAGCCGCCGCCAGTCAGGTCTGTACCCGCTGTCACTCCCGTGATCGTGCTGGTTCCTGGAAAGACCTGCCCGCTGGCAAAAGTGAACAGGCCCTGGCTGCTGATCCTCAGTCCGGTCTCGGTGGGCGTTGCTCCATTCGACCCGAACAACAGGTTCATGGTCCCGGACGGGCCCGCCGTATTGTTGCCGGCCGGCTCGGCCTGCCACTCGAAGGTCTGGCTGGCGGCCGTGCCGTTGGTGCTGTTGAATGCCGACGCGGTCAGCTTCTCCGGCTGCGAGTTCGCGCCTGCCGCGGCGGTCGCAGTGCCCGTAGCGGGTAGCGAAAGCGCACCGCGAATGGTGGCGCCGCCCTTGACGTCGAGTGCCGTGGCCGGCGTGCTCGTGTTGATACCGATTTTAGCAGTTGTGCCGCTCCCCGTCTGGGTGATAGCGGAGCTTTGAATGTTGGTGGATGAGGTGAACAATGGAAGCGTATTCAGATTCCCACCCGTGGTGGTGACATTCGATCCGGCGGCAGGTTGGACGGCTGTCGTCGCAGTGGCGTTGTCGGCGTCGGCTCGGCTCGACTGCGGTGTGTTGCCGACCACGGACGTCGCCAACACGAATGCCGACGGCGGCAGCCCGCCGATGGTCTGCGCATCTCCTGCCTTCAGCGCATAGGGCACGCTCAACAGGGCCACGCGCGGCTGTTCCGGGCCTCCGTTGTAACTCACGCCCAGCCAGCGCCCCTGTCCGTTGCTGAATACCTCCATCGGTATCCCGCTCGATTGCGTGGCGCCGAGCACCACGGCGAATTTGCCGCTCGCGCTGGCGGCGATATTTTGCGTTTCCATCCAGACGGGTGCGCCGCCGGACTGTTCGGCATAGACGGCGAAGGTCGCGCCGACCACGCCAGCCAGTGGTTTGCCGTCAATATCCTTCGCCGTGCCGGCGTAGTTTACGGCGCGCGGTACGGTGGCATCAGGTGTCTGCGCCAGTGCCGGCCGCAAGGTCAGGCAAGTTAGTAGGCTCGACGCAAACAGCATCGCTGTAGCGAAGGCCGGGAATTGTTTTGTCGTCGTTTTCATAGTCCATTTGCTCCTGTTAGAATCCAAGCTGAGTAAAATTGGGCATCATCGCTCGCACCGGCGAACACGATCATGCGGTTGTTCACGGAGTCGTACACGGCCGTGTGGCCGCCGCGGCGGCCGGGCGCCGTGCCAGAGGGATGCAACTGAGTCCACTGCGGCGTGCCTGCCAGCCCGTTGGCCCCGCTGAGGACCCAGACATCGTTATAAGAAGGCGCCCCCTCAGGGGTGAAACTGCCGCCGCCGCACACGATCAGGCGATTGTGGGCGCTGTCGTAGACGGTGGTTTGCACATCGCGCTTGCCGGGCGATCCGGGCGCGCCGTTGGCCACGATGTTGGTCCAATGCGGCGCGTCTCCGGTGCCGTTGGCATGCGAGAGCGTCCACACGCCGTTGAACAGCACGAACCCGAGTGGCGATTGTGACGAGAGATTGTACCCGCCAAAGAGCACCATCAGGTTGTTGGCCGCATCGTAGACGGCCGACGCGCCGTAGCCGCCCGCTGGAGGCGCTCCGCCGGGTGAAAGCTGGCGCCAGGCGGGTGTCCCGCCCAACCCATTGGCATTCGTCAAGACCCAGACGTCGGTAAAAATAGTCGGGCCAAAGCTGCCGCCATACATGATCAGGTGGTTGCCGGCGGCATCGTAAACAGCGGTCTGGCCGTAGCGCGCACTCGGCGGCGAACCGGCCGGGCTCAGTTGAGTCCAAGCCGGCAGGCCACCCTGGCCATTGGCATTGGCCAGCACCCAGACGTCATTCAAATACGCGGCCGGGTCGGAGTGACCATTCGCATAAGTGGCGCCGCCGAAAATGATCATGCGGTTGTTGACGGCGTCATAAACGCCGCTATGGAACGTTCTGGACGGAGGCGCCCCGGCCGCGCCGTTGGGCACCAGCGTACTGAAGCTGCTCGTCCCGCCCAAGCCGTTCGCCGAGCTGAGCAAAATCACTGCGTTGGTGGTGGCGAAGTTGAGACTGGCGTCGTTTCCGCCGAACGCAATCATGGTGTTGGTGGCCGCATCGTAAACGGCTGAATGTCCCGATAGGCCGGTGTCTGTAACGCCGCCAATACCGCCCGCATTTGAGAACAGTTCGGTCCAGGCAGAGGTTGTCTGCGCCCATCCGGAGGCCGCCAGGCAGGGCGCGAGCAGTGTGGCTGCCGTGACTGCGGAAAATGATTTTCTGGTCTTTCTCATATCGACTCTCAGTTCGTTAACCGTATCCGCCGGCCCGAAGCGGACATGCTCCGACGCAAAATTTGTGCTACAAAGGAAAACTTGCGGAGCCGCAGTTGACCACAGACCCGGAAGAGACCGCAGTCCTCGATGAGTTCTTCGCCGCGCACTACGAAGAGCTCCGTCAGATCGCACACCAACGGCTGCGGCGTAATGAGAAGATCACGCTTCTCGACACCACGGCGCTAGTCCATGAATCCTATCTGCGGCTGCTGCGGGCCAGGCATATCGAGCTGGGCGGCCGCTCTCAGTTCCTGGCTTTCGCGGCGCGCGTGATGCGATCCATCATCGTGGATTTCGTACGCAGCCACCGTGCGGAGCGGCGCGGCGGCGACGAACTGCGGGTCACACTACACCCGGAGATCGCGGAGTCCCGCACGGCGGCAGACGAAATCCTGCGCGTGAATGACGCACTAGATGAGTTGGCCAAGGTGGACGGCCGTCTGGTGCAGGTGGTGGAGATGCGGTATTTCGGCGGCCTGGAAGAGCGGGAGATTGCCGGTGTGCTGGGCGTGACTGACCGGACGGTCCGGCGGGATTGGGAGAAGGCCCGCATGCTGCTGCTGTTGGCCATGGAGTAGCGACATGAAGCTCACCGAGGACGAATGGCGGGCGCTTTCCAGGTTGCTCGATGAGGCACTGGAGCTGCCGGCGGATGCGCGGCTGAACTGGGCGGACAGCCGCGGCGATCTCGACCCATCATTGCAGCGGGCTCTCCGCGGATTGCTGGCTAGCCCGGCGGAGGGTGAATTCCTGAATACGCTGCCGATGCTGCCCATCCCGGCAACGGAAACCGAGCCGGAGGAGATCGGCCCGTACCGTTTGCTGCGCGAGTTGGGGCATGGAGGCATGGGGTCGGTCTGGCTCGCGGAGCGCGCCGACGGCATCTTGAAGCGCCGGATTGCGCTCAAGCTTCCGCACGCCCACGTGCGCCATGCCCGGTTCCTGGAACGCTTCGATCGCGAGCGCGACATACTGGCCAGCCTCACGCATCCGCACATCGCCAGGCTCTACGATGCCGGCGTGGCGGACAGCGGACGGCCCTACATCGCGCTCGAATATATCGACGGGCTGCCGCTGACCGGCTATTGCGAGCGCCACCATTTGCGGATCGACGAGCGCTTGGCGCTTTTTCTGGATGTGCTGGCGGCGGTGCAGTATGCCCATGCGCACCTGGTTCTGCACCGGGATCTCAAACCTTCCAACATCCTGGTGACGGCCAACGGCGAGGTGAAGTTGCTGGACTTCGGCATCGCCAAGATGCTCACCGAAGGCGAAGCCAGGGAAACTCAACTGACCGAAGCGGCCGGCCGCGCCCTCACGCTCGATTACGCCTCCCCCGAACAGATCTCGGGCGAGCCCATGAGCACGGCATCGGATGTCTACTCTATGGGTGTGGTGCTCTACGAACTGCTTTCCAGCAAGCGGCCGTACGCGCTGAAACGCGAGTCCAGGGGCGCGCTGGAAGAAGCCATTTTGGCCGGGAATCCGCCGCGCGTCAGCCAGGCGGCGCCCAAGCGGCTGGCTGGTGCGCTTAAAGGCGATCTGGATACGATCGTGGCGAAGGCTCTGCAGAAGGAGCCGGTGCGGCGCTATGCTACGGCCGATGCCTTCGCGCAGGATCTGCGCCGCTACCTGAAAGGCGAGGCGGTGCTCGCCCAACCGGAGAAAGCATCCTACCGTTTTCGAAAATTCGTGCTGCGGCACAAGCTTCCGGTGGCCGCTTGTGCAGCCGTGATGCTGGCGCTCGCGGCGGGACTGGGCGCCGCGTTGTGGGAAGCCCGCGCCGCCAATCGGGAGGCGCGCACATCGGCGGCGGTGGAAAAATTTCTTACCGACATCTTTCACGCCAACAGCTCCGATCAGCCGAACCCCGCGCAGGCGCGCCAGACCACCGCGCGCGAGCTGCTGGACATCGGCGCCGCCAAAATCGACACGGAATTGGCGGACTCGCCCGCAGCCAAGCTGCGCCTGCTCCGGACGCTGGGCGGCCTGTACCTGGATTTGGGTCTGGACGACGCGGCGGTGAAGCTCGCGCGCAAGCACGTGGAGCTGGCGAAGTCCGTGTACGGCAGCCGCGCGCCGGAGGTGGCGACGGCGTTGGTCGGGCTCGGCGGCGCCATGCATTCGTCCCAGTCCGTCAACGAGGAAGAGAGCGTGCTCAATGAAGCCAGGCAATTGTTGGATAGCCGGCACGACCTGACTTCGATAACGCGCGCCCGGTTGTTCACGAAGCTGGCTGAATTGCATTACGGGACTGACCCATCGCGGGCCGCCGGCGAGGCGTACGAGGCCGTCCAGATTTTCCGTGCGCATCCCGCGTCCTATGAGCTTGTGGAAGCGCTGTACGAAGAAGGCACATTACGAAATCAGCTGGCAAGTTACAGCGAGTCGGCGGCGTCATTGCAGGAGGCGATTCAACAATCCAAGAAACTGGATGGTGATCCGAACCCGGCACTCGCGCGGCTGTACGCGGTGGCGGCTCAATCCCAGGAAGCGCTCTTGCTGTTCGCGGATGCGGAACAGAGCTTGCGCAGCGCACAAGCGGAGGCCCGCGCCGTGAATGGCGAGAATCATGTGGATACCGTGCAAGCCACCATGCGGCTGGGGATGTTCCTCGGCAATACGGCGCGCTACCGGGAGGCGATCCAGAATCTTCAGGCGGCGCGCGACACGGTGCTCAAGATCCGCGGTCCGGAGGACGCCTTTCACACGCCCCAGGTATTGCTCGAATACGGCTGGGCATTGGCGCGCAGCGGGCGCCTCGAGGAGGGACTCGACTCGATTGCGCAAGCCGTCGCCAACCGGCGCAAGAACCGGCCCGGCACGCGCTTTTTGGCCGTGATGCTGGAGTATCAGGCCAGGATGCTGATCGAGACCGGAGAATATCTCGAGGCGCAGAAGCTGCTGGATGAGGCCGCCGGGATCTTACGCCAAACCAAGGACACGACCGATTGGAGAAACTCGTATTACCGGGCGAAGCTGCTGCTGGCGATGGGTAAAGCGGAGGATGCCGCGCGCTGGATGGTACCTGCATCGGCGTCGGGCGCGGCGCCAGGCCCGCTTTCACCGGCATCGCTGCGGGATGCGTCCCTGCGGGCTGAAGTGGCGGTGGCGCGGCGGAATGCGGGCGCCGCGGTGGCCATCGCGGCCAAACTGCGGGAGCAAGTAACGGGGAGTCCGGTGCGGACTTATCTTAAGGAGACGGAAGCTACTGCGGCTCTCCTCGAAGGCGAGGGATACTTACAGTTACATCAGCCGGACAAAGCTTTGCCGTTACTCAGCCGCGCGGTCGAGCTGAGAGCAGGGTTTCTGGATGCGGTGAGTCCGGCGCTCGGCGAGGCTTACATCGCGTTGGCCAACTGTCATGCGGAATTGGGCCACGCGGATCGGGCGTCTGCGCTGACGGCCCAGGCCAGGACGATCTACGCGGCGCACAAGCGGCTGCGGAAGCTTCCGCGCGGTTGAAATACACACATCGGCGGGTCATGTGCTATTGACCAGTGCGAAGTCACGTCCACCTTCATTCAAACGACTATCAAGCGTGTTGAGACAGCCCGGCGCCGGGCGACGCCATAACCGTGCAGCGGTCCCAGCACATCGTGGGTCTTCAGAGCCATCAGCGCCAGCGTGCCCGCGGACACGGCCACGAAGTGGGCCCGTTCCTGCCACGCCAAACAGACTCTCCGTGCTCGACGTGGCCGGGACGTGATTACCGCTTGGATGTTATGACGTAACGTCTGTTTACGATCTGCGGATTGTCAATGTCCGTGCAATCTGCAAGCGCGAGTTGGATCATCTCTCGCCTCCCTTTAGATGCATCCGGCTACCTGATCCGCGCCGCCTCATGCAGCGGGTGCCGCCCCTCGTTGGATCGTGATGACGATCGCGGGGCGATTGCTCTCTTTGATCGAAATGTTGCGCGAACCGGCCATCGATGCGCGCGAAACAAAATCGATCCGTCGGCTGCTCTTCCGATGAGTACCAATCGTCCTCAGCGTGAGGATCGTCCGCCAAGGCTAAGCCGTTCACTGAATCGCGAACCGTTCCGCAGATCGTTGCTGGCCAACGGCGTCAAGCGCGTACTTCGGCTGCGAGTTTGACCGCGGAATCCTGCTTGGCGTCGAATCGGGCGGCGTACGTATGGATATCCGGCGACGCCCCGATGAGCACTTTACACATCTTGCCCCTCCTAGAAACAATGGGGCCGGTAGTCTGAGCGCCTGGAACAGGCGTAGCCAAGCGAAATCGGTGCGAGAGCGGCCAGCACGACTCCCAGATCGTCCGACACCGGATACACCGTCGTAAGCAGCGAACTCCCTGATGTAATTTGCGTAACAGAAGAAGGCACATCGTCCCGCTCGCCGTAGTGTCGTAGGCGGCGGATCATCGCCCCAGGCTGCCGGTCGGGTCTGAATAATAGAAGGGCTGCCAGGAATGCGTTGGGTGCGATCCCTGCAATCTGAACCACGGTCGAAATGTTAACAGGCAACCACAGGCATGCGGCCGATGGAGTTTCCGTCTGGAGAAGAGTTCCATCACCTGCTGCGGTTCGAACAATCTATAGCAGGTCTCGTGGTTTCACTTCCTGAATTCGCTGAACACGAAGTCATGCTCTTTGCGCTGGCTGTGGCACGAGAAGCATGCCGCCCGAACTGAGCCGGAGGCACCCTCAGTCCGGTTCTCGGCGGCAAACACGTCGAATCCCCAGCCGCCAGTGCTCGGGTAGCGCGAGACAGACTTATCCATCACTGCCACGCTTTTCCTCGCACCTTCGAAGGTGGCCCCGGCTTCCTGGCGAAGGTCCAGGCGTTCGTCGACCACCACGGAGCCGTCCGGGAAATGGCCGGTGCGAAAGCCCTCCATCGCCTTCTCGTTTGCATAGTAGTGGTGGAACCCGCCATTAAACGCGAAACTCTTGTTTTCCGGTCCCACCACTACACTTCTCGCGACCGCCCATTCGCGGTATTCCGCCGGGAACGGTACCGCCGCGACATCGTCGCCGGCGAACGTGACGCCTGTGGCAACCAGCATTGCCCAGGCGCCCACTCGAGCAATTGCACTCCTCTGTGAAAATCGCACGTCTTTCAGAGCCCTCCTAATTGCAGTTTGCCGGATGGTGTGCCGGCGCGAAAGTGCAATTTGACGAACCGGACCGGCAGCGGGACGAACTGCCGCCCTGTCAAAGTTTCGGTATTCGCATCCGGCCAGCCACCAAACCGTGAGCCATGCTGAGCGGCGTGGGGCAGGCTCCAGTCCTGCCCCACGGCCTGCGTCGTGCTACATTTCACCGCATGAAGTACTTCGCCAATTTGCTTGCCGTGCCGCTGCTTCTATTGCCGGCACACGCCCAGATTTTTACCCTCACGCATGACGACATGTTGAAGTACACCGCGCACAATCCATTCGACCGTTTTGAGGACGGCCGGCCAAAAGTGCCCGATGCCATCCTGGAAAAAGTGAAAGGCCTGTCCGCCGAAGAAGTCTGGGCGGTGCTGCCCGGCGGCGGCTTCCACAACCAATATGAAGGCAACTGGCGCATTCTGCATCCCAACCGCAGACTGGTGGGACGCGCGGTCACCGCCCAGTTCATGCCCGCGCGGCCCGATATCTCCGATGTCATGACCGCCGACGCCAAAGCCAAAGGGCTGCGCGACAACCGCAATCAACGCGTCATCGATATGCTGCAGCCCGGCGATGTGCTCGTAGTAGATCTGTTCGGCAAAATCGAGGGAGGAACCATCGTCGGCGATAATCTGGCCACCTATATTTACGCCGCTACCGGCACTGGTCTTGTTGTGGATGGATCGATTCGCGATCTGGACGGCATCGATCCCATCGACATGTCGGTCTACTGCCGCGGCGTGCATCCTACGCCGATCGGCGATGTTATGTTGACCGGCGTCAATATCCCTATCCGCATCGGAGACGCCACCGTCATGCCCGGCGACGTAGTGTTCGGCGACAGCGAAGGCGTATACTTTATTCCGCCGCAAATGGTGAAACAGGTGGTGGATAGGGCCGACGAGACGCACATTCATGACGAATGGACCCAGATGAAGTTCAAAAGCGGGAAATACAAATCCAGCGACATTTATCCCAGTCCGCACGACCCGGCTTTGAAGAAAGAATACGAAGATTATAAGAAGCAGAAGTTGGGGCAGCAGCAGCAGTGAGCCGTTGATTATGAAAACGAAAATCGCACTGGCACTTTGCGTGCCGTTCATTTGGTTGTCGCATTCGATCGCCGCCAACTGGCTATCCTACGGGCACGATCCGCAGCGCACCGGCTGGAGTCCGGACGAAACCGACATTAACCGCGACAATGCCAAGTCCATCACGCTGCTTTGGAAGGCGCACCTGGATAATCAACCGCGCGAACTCAACTCGCTGACCGCGCCGGTGAACGTGGAATGGGTAACCACCGACAAAGGCATGGCGGAAATCGTGATCGTGGGCGGCGCCTCCGACAATCTTTTCGCGCTGAACGCTGATGATGGCAAACCGCTTTGGAAAAAATCGTTCGAGGCCGAGAGCAAGCCGCGCCAACAGCCTTTCTGGCTGTGTCCCAATGCGCTAAACGATACGCCGCTGGTTCGCAAAGATGGTTTGCGGGCCACCGTCTTCGTCATCTCGGGCGACGGCAAGCTACATACGCTGAACGCCATCAACGGTGAAGATCGCACGCCGCCGCGCAAGTTCGTGCCGCCGTTTTCGAAGAACTGGAGCCTGAACCTGGTGGACAACGTCCTCTACACGAACACCTCGCAAGGCTGCAACGGCGCGCGCTCCGGCGTGTATGCCATGAATCTCGGCGCGCCGGATCAGCCCCCTCAATTTTTCCAGTCGGCCAACGGCGCCGCCGGCATTTGGGGACGCGCCGGCGTGGCTATCGGCCAGCACGGCATGGTCTTCGCGCAGACCGGCGACGGATCCTATGACGCCGCCCGCGGCCAGTTTCCCGATACTATCCTGCAGCTTTCGGTGAAGGATCTGAAGCTGGTCGATTACTTCACGCCCATCAACCACAACTACCTGACGCGCAAGGATCTGGATATGGGGTCCATGTCACCCACGGTCTTCACCATGGGCGGCCGCGAGATTGTGGCGGCCGGCGGCAAAGAAGGCGTGATCTATCTGCTCGATGCGGAGCACATCGGCGGCGGAGATCATAAGACGCCGCTCTACCGCAGCCCGCTGCTCGCGAACGAAGACGCCGATTTCGCGGGCCGCGGATTCTGGGGCGCCTTCGCCACCGCCGAAGACGAGCAGAAAAACCGGTGGCTCTACGTCCCCGTATCGGGCGCGGCAGCCAGCGGAGTGAAGTTTCCGCTGACCAACGGAGAAGCGCCCAACGGCAGCATCATGGCCTTCCGCGTGACGGAGAAAGAGGGCAAATTCGAGGCGGAGCCCGCATGGATTTCGCGCGACATGAATTTGCCCGAGCCTCCCATAGTAGCGGGCGGGCTGGTGTTCGCCATTTCGAATGGCGAGTTTGCCCGGCAGTCGAAGGGAACCGAGGGCGGGCTGTACAGCTCCGCCGAGCGCATCGCCAAGCATACGGGCCACGCCATACTGTACGCCTTCGACGCGACCACGGGCAAGGAACTGTATTCGAGCGGCGAGACCATGCCGGGATGGACGCATTTCAGCGGCATTTCCATTTCCGGGGGCAAGGTGTTTGTGACGACTTACGATTCGAATGTGTACGCGTTTGGAATAAAGGAGCAGTAAGTCCGGCCTGAGGCTGATCGCCTTGTGCGGGAGCCTTTAGACATAGTCTTTCTGCTGCGAATGCGCTTGCGAACTGTCGAATCAAGGCTGGACGCCTCCGTAAACAGGGATCGCGCCGCGCGTGACGTTCTTGTAAACCACGCCGCCCCGCATAACAAATACGACGCGCCGGACGGCGGTAATGTCTTTCAGCGGATCGCCATCGAGCGCAATGATGTCCGCCTGCAGGCCGGGCCCGATCGAGCCGATCTGATCTGCCATGTTAAGTGCTTCCGCCCCGAGTGAGTTAGCGGACACCATGGCAGCCATGGATCCACTCCGCTGTCGCGCACGCGGTTAACGAAATCTTCCGCGTTGCGGCCATGTACGCCCGCCACGGCGTCCGTGCCGTAAACAATCTTCAGCCCCGGAATGCGCACGGCACGTTTAATGAAGTCGCGGTGTGCGGGGATCAGCCCCTTCATCGCTGCAAAGCCCTCCTCCGTGTAGTAGGGTGCAGCGAGATACCTGTCCTTGTACTGGAGATACGTCTCCAGCAGCAGCCCGGCTTGCGGATCAAGGTACGTCCCGCGTTCAGCCATCAATCTCAGATCATCGTCCGACGCCCCCAAGCCATGCTCGACTTCCGTACATCCGGCCAGAGTTGCGGCGCGGACCGCCTCTCTAAAAGCGTGCACCAGCGTGCGCAGGCCCTGTTTCTTCGCTTCATCACAAGCCGCGTTCAATTGCTCCTGCGACATCGTCATCGCGCCTCGGGTCATGCCCCCCGACGCGTAGATTTTGATCAAATCCGCGCTTGCTTCCTTTTGTTTCCGCACAAAGGCGCGGATTTCATTCGGTGTCCCAGTCAGCTCGCCTCGCCCTGAGAGCGCCTCGCCGGCCGTCAGGATGCGCGGGCCGGGGAGCAAGCCTTTCGCGATGGCATCGCGCAACGGAACGTCGGTGGGCGAACCGACGCTTTGGATGGTGGTGAATCCTGCCATCAGTGTCAGCCAGGCATTCGAGGCCGCAGCATACGCGGCCTCCTGAGTCGTGCCTCCCTGGCCTGAGTTTTTTCCATCCGGGCCAAAACTCCAGGTAATGTGCACGTGCGCGTCAATCCAGCCAGGCAACACCGTCAGGCCGCGCAAGTCGTAGTTTACCGGCCCGGCTGTCGGATCAATCGCCACAATCCGCGAGCCTTCGATCACGACGCGGGTCTTGTGCAGCACGTGCCCCTTGCCATCGAGCATCGTGCTGGGACCAATCACGATGCGCTGGCTCGGCGCGGGCAACTGTGCGGAAACTGTTGTGCCGGAGTACAAAAGCCAGGGATGCTCAGAATGCTTAAAATGATCTTCGAGAATCGCATGGGATCTCCCCAGGCTGTCCGATGCAAACAGACGCCGCACCCGGACTAGAAGTGCACGCGCCGGCGCTACACCCGGCGTGGCCGTTCGTTCACTTCTTCGTCAGCGCATCGATAGCAGCTTGCGCGATGGCCTCGTCGACCTCGGACGGAGCCCCACTGGCAGCCACGCCCCCGATGGTCTTACCGTCGACTTTTATTGGCAGCCCACCCTGGTTCGGGAAGGAGTCCGGAAACGCGAGGACCTGGAGATCGCCGCGCTTGAGTTGGTCGGCGGCGTCCTTGGACGGACGGCCGTAAAACGCCGCTTGCCGGGCCTTCTTCTGGGCGAATTGGATCGTATTGAGGCTCGCTTCGTCAGCCTTCTGCAGGAACAGCAGGTTGCCGCTCTCATCCACGATACAGATCGTAACCTGCACGGTTCGCTTCTGCGCCTCGGCTTCGGCGGCTGCCACCATGGTCTTGATGGCTGCCAGATTCAAGTATTTCTTGGTGGGGAGATCGCCGGCGGATATCAATGTCATAGCGGTCATAGCGGTAAGGAGCAGCGCAACAGATTTGCACATGGCATTATAAATAATAACCCGCTTGCATCGCACGGTTGCTTCGTGCCCGCTGACTGATCGAGAACGGCTCGTCGCCGCAGGCGCCACATAGTAGAATCAAGTGTCTATGCGAAAACTCATGTGGGTGTTCTGGCTGGCTGTCGCACTGCCCGCATGGGCCGCACAGCCGGTGCACGCGCGGCACGCCATGGTGGTAACCGTGGAGCAGCACGCCACGGACGCGGGAGTCGCCGTGCTGCAGTCGGGCGGCAACGCGGTGGATGCGGCCGTAGCGGTGGGCTTCGCGTTGGCCGTCACGCATCCCTCGGCCGGAAATATCGGCGGCGGCGGATTTATGCTGGTGCGATTCGCCGACGGCCGCTCTACCTTCATCGACTTTCGCGAGCGTGCGCCCGAGAGAGCTTCGCGGGACATGTATCTGGACGCTTCGGGCAAACCCACCGAGGACAGCGTCAGTTGGATATCGCGCAGCCGGGGTGCCCGGATCGGTGCGCGGCTTCGAGTACGCATCGAAGAAATACGGGCGGAAGGCGTGGGCGGATGTGGTAGCGCCCGCAGTAGCCTTGGCCCAAACAGGATTCCCGGTTTCCTACGGGTTCGCGAGATCGCTTGATGGGTCTGCCGAACGCCTGGGAAGATTCCCGGAAACGAAGCGCATTTTTCTGCGCGATGGCAAGTTGTACGAAGCCGGCGAGACGTTCGTGCAGCCCGACTTAGCGCGGACGCTGCGGCGCATCCGAGGAGCAAGGCGCGCGCGATTTCTATGAAGGTGAAACGGCGCGCTTGTTGGCCGCGGACATGGAGAAGCACGGCGGCCTGATTACGCTGGCCGATCTGAAGGATTATGCCGTGGTCGAGCGCACGCCGCTGACTGGCAGCTATCGCGGCTACGACATTATCACGTCGCCGCCGCCCAGCTCAGGCGGTGCCGGCATCCTGCAGATGCTGGGGGTGCTGGAAGGCTCCGGCTACGAGAAATCGGGCGCGGGATCGGCCGCCGAATTACACTTCCTGGCGGAGACCATGCGCCGCTATTTCGCGGATCGCGCGACGTGGATGGGAGATCCGGATTTCGTGAAGATGCCATTGGCCAGCCTGCTCGATCCGGCTTACATCGCGCAGTTGCGCAAATCGATCGACCTGGAGCATGCCACCCCCAGTTCGCAGATCCGCGCGGGCAAAGGGCCAGGGCCCGAGAGCAGCGAGACTACGCACTACTCGATCGTGGATGCGGACGGAAACGCGGTGGCCGTCACCTATACCCTGAACTTCGGATACGGCGATGGCGTGACAGTGCCGGGACTCGGGTTTCTGCTGAACGATGAGATGGACGATTTCGCCGCCAAGCCCGGCTAGCCTAATGGATTCGGATTGGTGCAGGGCGAAGCCAACGCCATTCAGCCGCGCAAACGGCCGCTCTCTTCGATGACGCCTACCATCGTCACGCGCGGCGGCAAGCTTGCGCTGGTAGTGGGCACGCCCGGCGGACCCACCATCATCAACAGCGTGCTCGAAGTGCTCGTCAACGTGGTGGATTTCGGTATGAATGTGCAGGACGCGGTCGACTTTCCGCGCATCCATCACCAATGGCTGCCGGATCAACTGGTGATGGAGAACGGCTTTTCTCCCGACACCATCGCCCTGCTGAAAGCCCGCGGGCACCAGGTGAAGATGGTGCACGGCATGGGCGAAGTGGCCGCCATCGAGGCCCGCGACGGATGGCTGGAAGGCGCGGCGGATCCGCGCACCGAAGGCACCGCCAAAGGATACTAAGTATGCGCCACGTTCTTTCCACGCACTTATTCGTCAATCATCGGCTGACGGTTGCGCAGCTCGACAAGATTCAGCGTGCGGGGATTCCGGCCGTGGAGATCTTCTGCGCGCGCCAGCATCTGGATTATCGCGATCGCGCGCAGATCGCCGAACTGGGCCACTGGTTTCGCGATGCGGATTTGCAAGCTGCACTCCCTTCACGCGCCCATGTATAACGACGACATGTGGGGCCGCTCGGGACCGCATGTCGGTGATCACAATCACCGAGCCGGTGAAAGGCAGGCGCCTCGAAATGGTGGATGAGATCAAGCGTGCGCTCGAAATCGCGGAGACGATTCCGTTCAAATACCTTGTGCAGCACATTGGCGTGACGGGCGAAGAGTTTTCCGAACGGGCCGTGGACGCGGCCTTTTCGGCGCTGGAGCAGATCAGCCTGTTTGCGCGCCAGCGAGGCGTGGAAGTGCTGCTGGAGAACATCCCGAACGGCCTCTCGACAGCCGAGCACCTGATGCTTTTCCTGGATCTGACGCACCTGGATCTGAACTTCGTCTTCGACGTGGGTCACGCTAATTTGGGCGAAGGCGTGGAGGCGGCCTTCAACGTGATGAAAGAGCGGATCCGCTCCACACACATCCACGACAACGACGGCAAGGCGGACAAGCACCTGTTGCCGCTTGCGGGCGAAGGCGGCACGATCGACTGGAAAAAGACGATGGACCTGCTGCGCACGCGCGCGGATCAGTATCCGTTGTTGTTGGAGTTGAAGGAGTCTCCGGAATGTACGTTGGCTACGGCGGCGGAGGTATTCGACCGGCTGGAGGATTTGTGAGCGCCCGCGAATCACCATCGCCGACGCGTCGCAGCACGCGGGCGAAACCGTGCAGATTGCCGGCTGGCTGTACAACCTGCGCAAGTCCGGCAAGATCGTCTTTCCCATCCTGCGCGACGGCACGGGCACTGATACAGTGCGTGGCCGTAAAGAGCGCGCTGCCGGAAGCGTTGTTTGAAACCATCAAGAACCTGACCCAGGAATCGTCGATCATCGTGACCGGCAAGATCCGCGCCGAGCCGCGCGCCGCCGGCGGCTACGAAATGGATGTGGAAGATCTGGAAGTCGTGCAGCGCGTGCCGGAATCGGATCCCTATCCGATCACGCCGAAAGAGCACGGCGACCGAATTCCTGATGGACCACCGGCACCTCTGGTTGCGCAGCCAGCGGCAGCATGCCATCATCCGGGTGCGGCACGAAGTGATCCGGGCGGTGCGCGATTACTTCGATTCGCACGGCTTCACACTGGTGGATACGCCCATCTTCACGCCAGCCGCCTGTGAAGGCACCACTACGTTATTCGAAGTGAATTACTTCGAAGACAGCAAGGCGTACCTGACGCAATCCGGCCAGCTTTACAACGAAGCCACGGCCATGGCGTTCGGCAAGGTGTACACGTTCGGGCCGACGTTCCGCGCGGAGAAATCCAAGACGCGGCGCCATCTGACCGAGTTCTGGATGGTCGAGCCGGAGATGGCCTATGCCGACTTGGAAGATGTGAAGCAGCTCGCCGAAGACATGCTGGTATCCGTAGCGGGGCGGGTGTTAGAGAACCGGCGCCCCGAGTTAAAGGTGCTGGAGCGGGATGTTACTAAGTTGGAAGCTATTAAAGCGCCGTTCCCGCGCATGAGTTATGACGAAGCTGTGAAGCGTTTGCAGGCCAAGGGCAGTGAGATCCAGTGGGGCGGCGATTTCGGCGGCACCGACGAGACGCTGCTCAGTGAAGATTTCGACCGGCCCCTGATGGTGGATGGATATCCGGCGGCGGTGAAGGCGTTTTACATGGCGCCGGATCCCGCGCGGCCCGAAGTGGCGCTGGGCGTGGATGTGCTCGCGCCGGAGGGCTACGGCGAGATCATCGGCGGCGGGCAGCGTATACACGATGCGGATTTGCTGCTCGAGCGCATCGCGGAACAGAAACTGCCGGCGGAAGCTTTCGACTGGTACATCGATCTGCGCAAGTACGGCACCGTGCCGCACGGCGGCTTCGGCATGGGCATCGAGCGCTGCGTGGCGTGGCTGTGCGGGTTGGAGCACATCCGGGAGACCATTGCGTTTCCGCGGATGCTGTACCGACTGCGGCCGTGAGGTCCGAGACGCACGGAAAGCTTGACGGCGGCCGTCATTATATGCACATACTGTACATATCCACCATTGAACGAGGCTGACGGCGCGACGGAATGGTTGAGTTCTGCCATGCTTTTTGGACGCCATAAGCATTTTCGATGGGCCGGTGTTTGAGAAGGCGGAAAGCCGCCACGGGGAGGACCGGACGCTTGCCGTGGGCCTGATGGAAGGCATCGAAATCGTAGTGGTCTATGCGATGCGCGGTGAGCGGCGGCGAATCATCTCGGCCAGGAGGGCAGATCGCAATGAAAGGAAGAACTATCAGGATCACGTCGCAGGACCGGACCAAAGGCAAGACTGATTTCAAGCATCTGCGCGCGATGCGGGACCAGGACATCGACTATTCCGATATACCCAAGCTGAACGCATCGTTCTGGAAGACCGCCAAGCTCATCATGCCGGAGCCGAAAGACCGTCTGACCATCCGGCTTGATCACGACGTTGTGGAGTGGCTCAAGAAGAATGGCAGGGGGTATCAAACCCGCATTAACGCCATTTTGCGGTCCTACATGGAGGCCCATTCGAATGCGCGCCGATAGTGTGGCACGCCCATCCTCATGACACGCGGACGTCCTGTCGTCAAGGGCGCGCAGGTAGACGGTAAGCAACGAACAAGAAACCGGCGCCCGCCAATAGAGCCAGCGGCGACGCCGAGAATATGGTCGGAATGATTTCCACCAGCATCAGCAAGCCCGCGGCAATAACCAAAGTCTGGCGCGCGCGTACCGTGCCCCAGATTCCCAATATGGCAGCCACCAGGATCACGCCCTGCACCCCCACCAACCCAAGGGCAGCCTGCGTCCTGGTGCGGGAATCCACCATGATCTGCGCGCAGTGGGCCGGCTCACCTGCTGGCCTGTAGAAGCTGCCGCCGCCCCAACCGACGCAGGGACTGGCGAGCTGACTGCAACAATATCCTAAAGTGGCTATCGCTACGATGGAGATGGGTGCGGCTACCAGCACCGCCGCCCACGTTCGTTTTCGCAACGCCTGCGCCACCCCACTATGTTACACGCTCTCGAACATGCCCGTCTGCCGGTTCTTTCGCACCCGGTCCCAGGTGAAGTAGCGGCCATTCATCGCGACATACACGCCCGGCGGCAGCGTCTGCGCGAACGCCAATGCGCTGCCCAGGTTGAACAGGCCATCCGAGCTGCCGAACTTATAAGGAATCATCGCGCCCGTGAGTACCACGGTTTTATCGGTGATGCCGCGCGCCAGCACGCCGGCGCTCTCCACCATCGTGTCGGTGCCATGCGTGATCACGATGCGCGTCTCGGGCGCGCTGCGGCATTGCTGCAGAATGATCTGCCGGTCCTCATCGCGCATTTGCAAGCTATCGATCATCATCAACGTGCGCACATGCACTTCCAGATTACAGCGGCCGAGCTTCAGCATTTCCGGCAGGTGCGAGTCCTGGAAAAACAGCTCGCCGGTCAGCTCGTTGTAATTTTTGTCGAAGGTGCCGCCAGTGATGAAGATGCGAATGGCTTCCACGTTTACGCGCGGCTCCGTTTAAAGCCGGTGTCCAGATTGGGCAGGAAGGCCGTCAGCAGGCCGATAGCCGGCAGGAACGAGCACACCCGGTAAACGAAAAAGATACTGGTGGCATCGGCCAGCCATCCCAGGATCGCCGCGCCGATGCCGGCCATGCCGAACGCCAGGCCGAAGAAGACGCCGGAAATCATGCCGATCTTGCCGGGCACCAGGTCGTGCGCGAAAACAATGATGGCGGAGAAAGCCGAAGCCAGAATCGTTCCAATCACCACGCTGAGGACAGTGGTCCAGAACAGATTCGCATAGGGCAGCGCCAATGTGAACGGCAGGATGCCGAGAATCGAACACCAAATGACATACTTACGTCCGATGCGGTCGCCCACCGGCCCGCCGATGAAGGTTCCCGCCGCCACCGATCCGAGAAAGATGAATAAGTGAATCTGCGCGGAGCGGATGGGCAGGTGAAAGCGGCTCATGAGGAAGAAAGTGTAATAGCTGGTCAGGCTGGCAAGATAGAAGTACTTCGAGAAGACCAGCCCCACCAGCACCGCGAGCGCCATGCCGGTCTTACGCCGGGAAAGCGGTGGGCGATTCTGGTGCAGGGCCGCGGCGGCGGCGTTCGCACGCGCCTTGCCGTGGTGCTTGTACCAGCCGCCGATCCGCGTCAGAACCAGCATGGCCGCGAGGGCCGCGGCGGAAAACCAGGCGATGCTGCGCTGGCCGCCGGGCAATACGATCAGCGCCGCCAGCAAGGGTCCCAGTGCCGAGCCCGCATTCCCGCCTACCTGAAACAAAGATTGTGCCAGCCCGTGCTGTCCACCGGATGCCAGGCGCGCCACGCGCGACGATTCCGGATGGAATACGGAAGATCCCACTCCGACCAGCGCCACCGCCAGCAGAATCACGTGAAAACGCGGCGCATACGCCAACAAGAGCAGGCCCGAAAGGGTGAATCCCATGCCCACCGGCAGTGAATAAGGAGTGGGCCGGCGGTCCGTGTACATACCCACGAAAGGTTGCAGCAGCGAGGCGGTGAGCTGCACACTGAGGGTAATCATGCCTATTTGGCGGAAGTCGAGGCGATAGGCGGCCTTCAGAATCGGGTACACCGCCGGGATGACGGACTGCAGCATGTCGTTCAGAAAGTGGCAGAAGCTGATGGCCGACAGCACTCCGAACGCCGTCGAATGCGCTTTTTGGATACCAGAAACCCGGGTGCCCGGGCGAAGACCCGTCTGACTCGACACTGTTGGTAGTTTAGCAAAGAGCGGATCCTGGAGGTCCGCCCCACGATTCTTCTTGACTAATTAAAACACGTGTTTTAAAATGTTGTTTAAAGTCCATGCGCAAGCAACCCCCAGGCGGCGCCCCGCGCGACGCCACTGAAGCCCGGATCCTCGAAACCGCCGGCCACGTGTTCGCCGAGACTGGATTCCAGGCCGCCAAGGTGCGCGACATCTGCGCGCGCGCCGGAGTGAATCTGGCGGCCATCAATTATCACTTCGGCGACAAGCTGGGGCTGTACAACGAGGTCCTGCGCTATGCCGCCTGCACCACGGGCGACCTGGCTAACTTCAATCCGGTATTGCCGGGCCGCACGGCCGAATCCAAGCTGCACGCTTTTGTGCTGGGCTTGCTGCAAGCGATGTATAGGGAAGACCGGCCCGCCTGGCCCGTCCGGCTGATGACCCACGAACTGGCGCAGCCCACGCCCGCCTTCGATGGCGTAGTCGATCAGGTCATGCGTCCCAGGCATGACGCCATACGCAAGCTGGTCGGCAGCCTGATCGGCCGGCCGGCGGACGATCGCCAGACGCGTCTCTGCGCGCAGAGCATCATGGGACAGATCATTGTTTATGCGCACGGACGTGAAGTCCTCAAGCGCCTGTGGCCGGATCTGCGCTTCACGCCCGAAACGCTCCACGAAATCGCGGGCCATATCGCGTCCTTCTCGTTCGCCGCGCTGAAGAGTATCGGACGGCGCAACGCGGCGGTCAAAACGAAACGACATCAAGCTGCGAGGTAGACATGAAACAATCGCCCTTTACCGACAGACAGGCAGGCCGCGCGCGGGCTGTGATCGTGCTGATCGTGCTGCTGTTGGCCGCCGGCGCCATCGTCGTCTGGCGCGTGGCGCTGGCCAAGCCGGGCAACCCCGCCAATACCATCGTGCTCAGCGGACGGATTGAAGGCGACGATTC
The DNA here is from genome assembly GCA_963818855.1 of Bryobacterales bacterium. Classification (GTDB taxonomy): domain Bacteria; phylum Acidobacteriota; class Terriglobia; order Bryobacterales; family Bryobacteraceae; genus Bog-159. The sequence goes on from CAWFUH010000008.1 coordinate 666,356, forward strand.
CGCGGTGTCATCCAAAGCCACAGGCCGGCTGCTCGAGTGCAGGGTACGCGAGGGCGATCTGGTGAAAGCGGGAGACGTCATCGCGGTGCTGGATGACCAGCAATTACGCGATCGCGAGACCCAGGCGCAGGCCACTGTGGCGCAGTCCGAAGCAAAACTCGAATGGGCACGCAAGCAGATCGCGGTGCTCGACGACCAGTTGCACCAAAATTCGGTCGAGACCGGGCAATCCAAGGTGGATTCGAGCGGCCGCATCAGCCAGGCGGAAGCGGAACTGGCCGCGGCCGAAGCCGATCTGGCGCAGCAGGAAGCCGCCTATAAATTGGCTCTGTTCGATAAAGAAGCCTATACGAAGCTGGCGCAATCCGGTGCGGTCTCCGAACGCCAGGGGAAGCAAGCCGTCACCACCGCGGAGACGCAGGAGGCGCTGGTCCAGGCTTCCAAACGCAAAGTGGAGGCAGCCCGCGGCGCACTGACCGCGGCCCAAGCGACGCTCAGCAACCCGGACATACGCACGGTGCAGGCCGGCATGATCCGGCGGCAGATCGCGCAGCAGGAGGCCGATATTGCCAGCGCCGTGGCCGATGAGCAGCACGCGCGCGCGGCCTTGCTGGAGGCCAAAGCCAACTTCAAGGATCTTACCGTGCTGGCGCCTTTTGAGGGCACGGTGGTGACCCGCACCGCCGAACCGGGCGAGGTGCTCACCGCAGGCACACCCATCGTCACGCTGCTCGATCTGCGCAGAGTTTATCTGCGCGGATACATCCCGGAAGGCCAGATCGGCCGTGTCCGGGTGGGTCAGCCGGCGCGTGTCTTTCTGGATTCGAATCCCAATCAACCGCTCGATGCGTACGTACAGCGCATCGATCCGCAAGCCACTTTCACCCCCGAAAACACATACTTTCGGGACGACCGGGTGAAGCAGGTGGTGGGTGTGAAGCTGGGATTGAAAAGCGGCATCGGCTATGCCAAGCCAGGCATGCCGGCCGATGGCGAGGTCCTGGTGGAAGGCGACACGTGGCCGGCGGAAAGCCACCGCAAATGACCGGCGATCGCCATTTTGACGATGGTCGCTGGGCAGCCGTGCTGGCCGCGCCGGACCCGGTGCGGGCGCCGGATCGCGTGGCCATTCGCACGCGCGATCTGCGCAAGAACTACGGCCCGCTGGAGGCGGTCAGAGGCATCCACGTGGACGTCCACGAGCGCGAGATTTTTGGCCTCATCGGTCCCGATGGCGCCGGGAAGACGACCACTTTCCAGATCCTGGCCGGGATCATGGAAGCCACCTCCGGCATGGTCGAAGTGTTCGGCAAGCCCGCCCGCCAGTCGCGCGATGTGGTCGGCTACCTGACGCAAACGTTTAGCCTGTATCCGGATCTGAGCGTCAACGAGAACATCCGGTATGTGGGCGATCTGCGGCACGTCCCGCAGAAAGAAATCGTCGCGCGGGGTGACCGCTATCTCGAGATGTTCGATATGCATCGCTTCACGGGCCGGCTGGCGGGGCAACTGAGCGGCGGCATGAAGCAGAAGCTGTCGCTGGTCTGCGCGTTGGTGGCACAACCGCGCGTGCTGCTGCTCGATGAGCCGACCACGGGCGTCGATCCAGTCTCCCGCCGCGAATTCTGGGATGTGCTGGCGCACCTGGCCGCGGACGGCCTCACCATCGTCGTCGCCACGCCGTATCTGGATGAAGCCGAGCGCTGCCACAAGGTCGCGCTGATGCATCTCGGCCAGATCCATCAGACCGGCACGCCGGTGGAATTGCGCGAGAGCCTGGGCATGCGGCGGCTGGAGGTCCACACCGCCAATCTGTCGGAGGCCGAAGACAAGCTCACCGAAGCCGAAGGCGGCGCGATTGGAGATGTCCAAAGGTTCGGCGACAGGCTGGACGTACTTGTGAAGGACCCCGAGGCGGGCCGTGCGGCGGTAGAGGCGGCGCTGGCTAAGGCCGGGATCGCCGTCGAGGACATTCACGTGGCGGACCCTACGCTCGAGAACACCTTCGTGGCGGAACTGCGGGCCATGGGCCAGGAATTGCATGCGCCGCCTTTCCCCGGCAAGCACCCGCATCGCGATCTCAAGGGACAGATCGCCATCGGCGCGCAAAATCTGACGAAGCGCTACGGTGCGTTCACGGCCGTGCACAACGTGAATCTGAACGTGAGCTATGGCGAGGTGTACGGCTTGCTGGGCGCCAACGGCGCGGGCAAGACGACCACTATCAAGATGCTGTGCGGGCTGCTGGATCCCACCGAGGGTACGCCGCAGCTCGCCGGGAAGCAGGGCGCCATCCGATCCGCGGAGGTCCGCGAGCTGGTCGGCTATATGTCGCAGAAGTTCTCGCTCTACGACGATTTGACTATCGACGAAAACCTGGATTTCTTCGCGGGCGTGTATGGCGTGCCGGCGGGCGAGATCGCAGATAAGAAAAAGTGGGTGCTGGAGTTTTCCGGGCTGACCGGCAAAGAGCAGCAGATCACGGGCAGCTTGCCGGGCGGTTGGAAACAACGCGTGGCGTTTGGCGCGGCCACCATGCACGAACCCAGCGTCCTGTTTCTGGATGAGCCGACCTCGGGCGTGGACCCGCTGGCACGGCGCGCGTTCTGGCGGATGATCAACCGGCTGGCCGATATGGGCACCGCCATCCTGGTGACCACGCATTACCTGGAAGAGGCGGAACAGTGCAATCGCCTCGGTTTCATGGCGGGCGGAGAGTTGGTGGCCGAGGGTGCGCCCAGCGCGATCAAAGCCCGGCAGAGCGGACACTTGCTGGAGTTGCGCGTGGATCAGCCGCAGCGCGCCGCCGACCGGTTGAAAGAGCAGATGGACCGCTGGCGCGTGTCGCTGTTCGGCGACCGGCTGCACGTGATCGTGGACGGCGAAGTGGCGGCCGCCGAGAAGCAGCTTACCGAGAGGCTGCGGGATGCGGGCGTGGCTGTGCGCGAGATTCACGAGGAGAAGTACTCGCTCGAAGATGTCTTCATCGCGGTGGTGGAAAAAGCGCGCCGGGAGGGCAAATTTGCCTCGGAGGATTAAGGAGGGCGGGCTTCAGCCGGCGCGGGGCTTTAGCCCCGCTCAAAAAATATGAGACGGATATTCTCACAAGCGCGCAAGGAATTAACGCAGCTGGTCCGCGACCGCCTGGCCTTGGCGCTCGCGCTGGTGCTGCCTTTGATCCTGCTGTTCCTGCTCTCGACGGCCATCTCGCTGACCGTGCATAATCTGCCGCTGGTGATTCAGGATCTGGACGATTCGTCCGCGTCGCGGCGATTCGCGGATGTGTTCCGCTCTTCAATTTCCTTCCACGTGGTCTCCTGGCCTCCGGATCGCAAGCCGGAGGATGCTCTCACGGCCAACGCGGCGCGCGGTGTGCTGATCGTGCCCCGAAACTTCGGACACGACCTCGCCCGCGGCATGAATACACAGGTGCAATTGCTGGTGGACGCGACCGACTCCAACACCGCCCGCATCGTGCAAGGCTATGTCAACCAGATTACTCACGCGTTCAATCGCGACTCCGGCGCCATGGCGGGCGCCACGCTGGTCGGCGCGCAGGTGAGGCTTTGGTACAATCCCGGGCGCGATTCCCCAAAATTTTACGCGCCCGGTATCTTCGTGATGGGCATCTCTATGTTTCCGGCGCTGCTGGCCGCCATGACCATGGCCAAGGAAGGCGAGCAGAAGACCATTCTGCAGGTTTACGTATCCAGCATTTCGGCGCACGAATTCGTGCTCGGTAAGATTCTGGCTTACATGGTGGTGGCGGCCTGCGAATGGCTGCTCGGGATGATCACCCTGCTGACGGTCTTCGGTCTGCACATCGCCGGAGATCCGACGCCGTTGATCGTCGGCAGCGTGCTCTATGCGTTTTGCGTGGTCAGTTTCGGCACCTTCGTGGGCGCCGGCATTCCGAACCAGGCGGCGGCCATTCAAGCGGTGGCGTTGGGCGGCTTTCTGCTCGTATTCTTGCTCTCCGGGCTGATCTTCCCGGTGGAAAATATCCCGGCGGGACTGCGCTGGGTTTCCAACATCGTGTGGGGCCGGTACTACATCGAAATCGTGCGCGACGCTCTGTTGCAGGGCGGCGGATGGCCGGCTATGTGGTTTCCGGTGCTGATGATCGCGGCGCTGGGCGCGGTGTTCTACACGCTGGCCTGGCAGACCATGCGCCGCATGCAGGTGAAAGCGTGACTCGGTTACGCGCCCTCGTGCGCAAAGAATTCAACCAGATCCGGCGGGACAAGCGCATGGCGATGTCGCTGATCGTTCCGCCCACGCTGCAGCTTCTGCTCTTCGGCTTCGCGCTCGACTCCACGGTGTCCCACTTGCGCCTGGGCGTCATCGACTGGAGCCGGACGCCGGAGAGCCGCGAAATGGTCTCCACGCTTACCGAGAGCAAGAGCTTCCAATTGGGGGGCGATTACGCCTCGGTGCGCGATCTGGAAGCCGCCATCAGCCGGGGAAAGCTGGATGCCGGCATCGTGGTGCCGTACGAGTTCGCGCGCGATCTCCGGCGCGGCACGCCCGTGGATGTGCAGATCCTGCTGAACGCGGCCAACGCCAACACGGCGACGATCGCGCAAGGATATGCGGAGGGCGTGATCCTGTCTTACGACCAGACGCTGGCGGGGGAGGGCATCCGGCCCAGGATTCGCACTATAAGTGCCGGCGGTGCTCCGCCGGGCCCGCACGGCGTGGTGCAAACGTTGACCGCGTTCTTATACAATCCCGGCCTGGTGAACGCGTGGTTTATCGTCACCGGAACATTCGGCGTGTTACTGGTCCTGAACGGCTCGCTGCTGGCCGCGACCGCTATGGTTAAAGAGCGCGAGCGCGGCACCGTGGAGCAATTGCTGATGACCCCGGCCAGCACCACCGATATTGTGATCGCCAAGATCGTGCCGCTATTCGCGCTGCTGATGGTGATGGCAACGCTGGCGATCGGCGTCATGCGGCTGATTTTCGCGGTGCCCGTGCGCGGCAGCCTGCTGCTGGTCGCGCTGAGCGCGGGACTCTGCATCTTGAGCGGAATTGGCATTGGCACGTTCGTGGCGACGTTTACGAAGTCCGCGCAGCAAGCCATGATGACGGCATTCTTCATCAATCCGCCGCTGTCGGTGCTTTCCGGGTCGTTGACGCCTGTGGAGGCTATGCCATCCTGGCTGCAACCCATCACCTGGTTGAACCCGATTCGCCATTTCGGTATCATTGCGCGCGCCACGTTGATGAAAGGCAGCGGCATCGACGTGCTGTGGCCGAACTTTCTGGCGCTCATCGGATTCGCGGTGGTGCTGGTGTCGCTCAGCATCTGGCGTTTCCGCAAGCAACTTGGATGACAAACAGATGACCAAACGTGATTGCGCTCTACTACCATTCGCGCTGGGATCGATCCTCCTGGCGCAGGCGCCGCCACCGCAGGGCACGCCCGCCGTCGAACTGCCGCTCTCTGGACGCGGCACGCAGGGCGGCTCTGTGAATACCGTGCAGACACCCGTGCCGGGTTTGACCTCGAGCACCAATACGATCAATACGACGGTCCAGGTTCAAGGTCCCTACGCCGGCAGCATCTCCGGTGCAGCGAAGCCGTTCTCCGGAAAACTCTCGCTGCGCGAAGCGGTGGGACGCGCGCTCGAATACAATCTCGGCACGGAAGGGCTCACCCAAGCCATGCGCCAGGCGCGCGGACAGGCGCATGTGGCGCGCAGCTCGCTGCTGCCCAATGTGAACGGATATCTGCGCGAGGCCGTCCAGCAGGAGAATCTGGAAGCCTTGGGATTTCGCTTCCACATCAATTTCCCCGGCATCTCCATCCCCACCATTGTGGGACCGTTCAATTATTACGATCTGCGCGCCACGCTGACCCAGACCGTGGCCGACTTGACGGCGCTTAACAACTACCGCTCCGCGCAGGAATTGGTGAAGGCCAACGAAGCCGCCCTGCGCGACGCGCGCGACCTGGTGGTGCTGGCGGCGGGCGGCGCGTATCTGCAGGTGCAGGCGGCCGGGGCGCGCGTGCGCTCCGCCCAGGCGCAGATCGATACCGCGCAGGCACTTTTCAAACAGACTCAGGAACGCCGCGCGGCGGGGTTGAATCCGCAGATTGACGTAAACCGCAGCGAAGTCCAGTTACGGACGGAGCAGCAGCGATTGATGTCCCTGCAGAACGACCTGGCCAAACAAAAGATCAACCTGGCGCGCGTGGTAGGCTTGCCCGTCAACGATAACTACGAAATCACGGACGAAGTCCCATACTCGCCGGCGCCCGATCTATCGGTGGAGCAGGCGCTTAAGCAGGCGTATGAGAATCGCGCGGATCTCGAATCCGCGCAGGCCCAGGTGCGCGCCGCCGAACGGGCTCGCAGCGCGACGCATTGGGAGCACGCACCCTCGCTGGCACTTTCGGCCGATTACGGCGCGATCGGCGTCAATCCGGGGCAATCGCACGGAACATTCACGGTCGTGGGCACCCTGCGTATCCCCATCTGGCAGGGCGGCCGCGTCGAAGGTGAAACGCAGGAAGCCGATGCGGCCCTGGGCCAGCGGCGCGCCGAACTGGAGGACGTGCACGGCCGGATCGAGGCGGATGTGCGCGATGCATTTCTGGATCTGAAAACCGCTGCCAGCCAGATGGACGTGGCGCGCGAAAATCAGAAGGTGGCGCGCGACACGCTGGCGTTAACGCGGCAGCGGTTCGACGCAGGCATTGCCGACGCGGTGGAAGTGACGCAGTCGCAGGAATCGGTAGTTTCGGCCGACCTGGACTACATCACCAGCGTGTTTGCGCATAACCTGAGCAAAGTTGCGCTGGCCCGCGCCATCGGCAAAGCGGAGGAACATTTGGCGCAGTTCCTCCAGATGCCGTGAAACAGCGATCAGCAGCTGACTGCTGATCGCCGATTGCTTCTTATTGACTGCTCGCCTGCCGCAGCCATTCCTTGAAGGCGTCGCGGTACAGAATGATCCCTTTGCGCGAATAGCGCAGGTAGCCTTGCCGGCGGAACTGGTTCATGTAGTGCGTGATGATCTCGCGCGAGGTGCCCACATATTGTGAAAGCAGCTCATGCGTGAACGGCGCCAGGCGCACGGACCCGTCCGCTTCCGGCGTCCCCAGCCGCTCGCTGAAACGGATCAGCGAACGCGCCAGGCGGCGCGCGATGTTGTCGAGCGAGAAGCTTTCGATGCGATGCCCGAACTCCATAGTGCGCTGCACCAGGATCTGCAACAGCGCCACGGCCAGCCGCGGCCGCTTGCTGACGATGTCTTCGATCTCCGCGTTGGTCCAGGTCATCAAACGGGTGTTTTCCATGGCCGTGGCCTGTTCGGCGCGCTGTGGCAGATTTACCAGTGCGGATTCACCGAAGAACTCGTCGGTTTGATAAATGTCCAGGATCACCTGATGACCGTCGTCGGCCATCCGGGAAACCTTTACCTTGCCCTCGATTACCAGGTAGATGCTGGTGGAAGGCTGTTCCTGGCTGTAAATGTTCTGGCCCTTCTTGTACTCCAAAATGGTGGAGCACGGCAAATGGGCCAATGGATCTTCCAACGTTTTTTGTGGTGCAATCACTCTCGCGGTAGTAGCCATCATACTTGTCCCTCCAAGTGCATTTTGATTAGGTGTCATGGTTGCGGCCCCTCCGCCGCCGGAGCGCACGTTCTGGACACAGTCGCCACGCTCTCGACGGTTATGATCGGGAGGGGATCGCCTTTGGATAGAACTCCCCGTACTGTAACCTTGTGTCCCATGTGCCTTGCGAAATTGTCTTCAGGCGACCCAGCCGCCGGTTTGAGACTGGCGGTGGGATGGAGATCGGTGTCATCGGTCAGCACGAACTGGCCGTCGCGTTCATCTACACAGCCGGTTAGAGACGCCTTCGCGGCAGGTTGGGCCTTGCCCTGTGGCGAGGCGGCTGCCACGCCAGAAGCAAGCATCAGAGTTGCCATCAAGTGCCGCATCCGGTCCCTGCCTATTGCACTTCGCGTGCCAGATATCACAGTACAAACCCGGGACCATAAAGTACTATGAAATCTTACTATCCGTCCAGTTTCGCACAAAACTGACGGTACGGGGGGATGCAAACCTTGCTTCCATACGGTAATTTCTGCTACAACCGGCTGCCCCTTATGATGGTAATAGCCTCATGCGCTACCTCTTGATTCTACTAGGCCTGCCCCTCTGTGGTGCCGAATATTCGGCTCCCGCGGGCATTCGCCCAGCCTTACGCCGCCCAGGCGCGGGTAGCATTCTGCCCGGAGGTCGTATCATTTCTCCCCTTGGCCATCAATATATTACCGGCCCCGGACCGTTCGGGCTGGCGATCAGCCCGAGCGGTAAAACCCTGGTATCCGCCAACAGCGGGCCGGACCGTTTTTCGCTCACAATCCTCGAGCGGGAAAAAGGCGGCGGCTGGCAGGTACGCCAACTGGTGGCGCTTAAACCGAAGAAACCCAAACCTGGCGCCGGCAAGGGCGCCGACAAAGACGGCGATAAAGACGACGAGTGGCACAGCGTTTTCATGGGGCTGGCCTTCGCCTCGGAGCATACTGTTTATGTGTCGGAGGGCAATACCGGCCGTGTCCGGCTGGTCGATTTGACAACCGGCGGTGCGCGGAAAATCTATGATCTGAACCGTGACGGGTTTGCGGACAGCTTCACCGGCGACCTGGCATTCGACGCCGACCGTGGCGTGGTCTACGTCTTGGATCAGGCCAATTTCCGCCTGGTGGCTATCGACACCCGTAAGCAGCGCGTACTATCGTCAGTGCGCCTGGGCCGCCTGCCCTTTGCGCTGGCGCTCTCGCCCGACAAACGCAAAGCTTACGTCACCAACGTGGGCATGTTCGAGTATCAGGCGGTGCCGGGGGTAGACGTCCACAATCTGCGCGAGACCGGCTTGCCGTTTCCGGCTTTCGGATTTCCTTCGCCGGAATCGCGCGATGGCGTGCGCGCCCAGATCGCCAAAGGCCCAGTAGATGTGGCCGGCCTAGGCGATCCCAACGTACGGGAGGCCAACTCCGTCGCCGTGGTGGATCTGGCCGATCCGGCGGCGCCCAAAGTCGAAACTTTCATCCATAGCGGTTTGGCTTTCGGTGAGGGCATCGACGGCGGCAGCAGTCCATCCGGCGTCGTGGCGACGGCAGATCGTCTTTTCGTGTCGAACGCGCACAACGATTCCGTCACGGTGATCGATAGGAAGACCAACACCGTCGCAGGGCAGATAGACATTCGCATTCCCGGCCTCGAAAACCTGCGCGGCGTGCTGCCCATCGGCATGGCTTACCATGCGGAGACCGGATGGCTGCTGGTGGCCGAAGCGGGCATCAATGCCGTAGGAGTGATCGATGCCCGCCAATTGAAAATGCTGGGCCACCTGCCGGCGGCGTGGTTTCCGAGTTGCGTGCTGATCGATCGCGACACGGTGTATGTCACCAACGTGAACGGGCAGGGCACCGGCCCGAACGTCTGGCAACCCGTATTTACCGCCGAAGACGGTGCTGGTTTGATGAGCACGTTCCGGCGGGGCAGCATCGGATCGTTTCCCCTGCCGGACGCGGCGGAAGTGGACGCCGGCACCACTGCCGTGATGGACAACAACGGCCTGAAGCCGCGCGATGAGCCGCCGGTGACGGATGGCGCCGCGCTGCCCGGCGGCGTAAAGTACGTGGTGATGATCGTAAAAGAGAACCGCACCTTCGACGAAGTGTTCGGCGATATCATGCGGCTGGCGAGCGGCACGACGGTGATGGGCGCGCCGGCCATCGCGCGATTCGGCCAGGTGGGGCATGCCTCCGGCAAGGGCAATCGCCTCAGCGTGCAGCGCGTGAACGTGACGCCCAATCATCATGCGCTGGCGCTCGGCTGGAGCTTCAGCGACAATTTCTACGCGGATTCGGAAGTCAGCGTGGACGGCCACCATTGGCTGGTGGGCGCCTATCCCGATGCCTGGACCGAGACTTCGTTCCGCGCCTCTTACGCCGATGGCCGCAATTTCCGTTTCCCGACTACCGCGCCGGGCCGGCTGCTCTTCGCGGAAGGCAACTCGTCGGTGCATCCCGAGGAGCAGCCCGAAGGCGGTACCATCTGGCATCACCTGGCGCGCCACGGTATTCCCTTTCGCAATTACGGGGAGGGATTCGAACTCGCGGGCGTGGATGAAGGGCAGGGCTACAAGCCTACCGGCGGCCGCTTCGTCACCAACGTGCCCATGCCGGAGCCGCTGTTCAGCAATACTTCGCGCGACTATCCCGTGTTCAACATGAACATCCCGGATCAGTATCGCGCCACTCAATTCATTCACGAGATCGAGGAGAAGTACGTGAAAGGCGGCGAGCCGTTTCCGCGCTTCATTTATATTCACCTGCCGAACGATCATATGACCGAGCCGCGCCCGCAGGATGGCTATCCGTACGAAGCGTCTTACGTGGCCGACAACGACTACGCGCTGGGGCGCATCGTGGAATTTCTGTCGCAGACTCCGTGGTGGCGCGAGATGGCCATCTTCGTGACCGAGGATGATGCGCAAGGCGGGCGCGATCATATCGACGCGCATCGCACCGTGTTCATGGGCATCGGGCCGTACTTCAAGCGCAACTACGTTTCGCATGTGAACACCAGTTTTCCGGGGATGCTGAAAACGATCTTCCGGCTGCTGGGTTTGCCGCCGCTCAACCTGTTCGATGCAGTGGCCAGTGACCTGAGCGATTGCTTCACGAATACGCCGGATTATGAGGGTTATAAGGTAAGGAAGGAAGACGCGCGGCTGTTCGATCCGGCTGCGGCGCGGGAGCCGCTCGATCCGAAGCCGTCGGTGAAGATGGACGATCCAGCGGAAGTGGTGCGGTAAGGGGGAGTCATGACAATCCAGAGCATTCCAAACATCTTCTTGCGTGCGCTCGTCCCAGCCGCTTTAGCCGCGGCTGGCTCCGCAGCCCATGCGCAAGTGACCTTCCGCACGGTCCATACCCTAGGCGGTGTCTCCCAACCAGAGGGCCTCCACGAGGCCGAGCCCGGCTTATTCTACTCCTCGGGTGGCTCCTACAATTTGTTCTCCGTCAATACCAAAGGAGTTGCCAAGCAATTGGCGCCACCGCCCAACGCCACAAGCTTCGGGGGACCTCCGCTTCCCGCGGCGAACGGGCGCGCCTATTCCGGTATTGGTAACGGCACCAGCAGCACGCCATTCAACGTCGCTTCAGATCGACTCCCGGCCTGGCAGCATGGTGATCTATTCGGCGACTGACCTGAACCCCGCCATGTACCAGCCGCTGCCGGATGGGGAATCCTGGCCCAAGCCACCAACTTCTCCAGCGGGCTTCATCTCCGTGGCCACCGTCGACCTCAGCGGTAAGGTTTCGGTCGTCTGGCAGCTTCCCTCCGGGAATGAAGAGATCTTTTCCAACGTACTCTATGCGACGGACGGGAACTATTACGGTATCTCCTGGACGGCTTTCCCGCCCCAGCAGGGCTCCAGCTACGTATTCCGGGTGACGCCCTCCGGCGCCATGGGTACTCTGCTGACGCTCCCCAACAACGTCTTCAATTCCTCGTACGCGGGCTGGATCCAGGAGGGCAGTGACGGCAACCTCTACCTAGCCATACCCTTCGGCGGCGCAAATGGCTACGGCGCCATGTATCAAATCACGCTGACCGGCCAGTCGAGGATCATCTACTCTTACGTCAAAGGGCCGGGCGGCCAGCCCAACACCTTCGTCCAGGGCAGTGACGGCAATCTTTACGGCACCACCCACGGCGGCGGCGAGGGCCGGGCCGAGATCTACCGCCTGACCTCGACCGGCCAATACACCTCATTGCACACCATGAACGGCCCGGACGGCCAGTGTCCCTGCACGCTGATACAGGGCAGCGATGGCGTTCTCTATGGCACGGCCGTGGGCGGCGGATCTAATGGCGCCGGCACTGTCTGGGCACTGGACGCCGGCCTGCCGAAGCCCGCGCCGCAAGCGCTGAAATTCCTGCCGTCCTCCGGACCGGCCGGCACCCAGGTCATGATCTGGGGCTACAACCTGCTGGCGGCCTCGGCACAATTCAACGGCGCGCCCGCCAGCGCAGCGCATTCGAGCGGCCCCAACTACGTGATTGCCACGGTGCCGGCGGGCGCGGCCAGCGGTCCCATCACCATCACCACACCCGGCGGCACAAGCACAACCGCAGGCAGCTTCACGGTCCAATAGCCGATTCAATCGCAAGCGGTTTCCCAGCGAAAGGCCCTCGCATCCACCGGACGGCGGCGTGCATCGAACCAGGAGATGACACCCACTGCTACACAAAGCCTGGAAGTCGACCATCCAGTTCTGGATGTAATCCGCAGCCGCTGGAGTCCGGCGATCTACTCCTCGCGCAGCATCGAGATCGAGAAACTGCTCAGTGTTTTGGAGGCGGCGCGCTGGGCGCCCTCCAGCTTCAATGCCCAGCCTTGGAGTTTCTTAGTGGCCCGCAAGGAAGAGCCGGCGGAGTTTGCGCGCATGCTGAGTTGCCTGGTTCCGGGCAATGTCACATGGGCGCAGCATGTACCTGTACTGATGATCTCGGTGACGAAGTTGCGCTTCGACCATAATGATAATGCCAACCGGCATGCCTTTCACGATACCGGCATTGCCACCGGCTTCCTGATGCTGCAGTCTGCGGCACTGGGAATGATGGCGCACGGCATGGCCGGATTCGACGCAGCCAAAGCCCGCGAGGCATTTGGCATTCCGGAATCGCACGAGGCGGTGGCGGCGATCGCGTTGGGTTATCCGGGCGATGAACAGGGCGCGCCGGAAGAACTGCGGAAGCGCAACCAGCGCCGGCCGCGCCGCCGGTTGGATCAGTTTGTCTTCGCCGGCCGTTGGGGCCAGCCGCTGCCGCCGCTATGAATCTACAACTGGAAAACAAACTCGCACTGGTGACCGGTTCGACGGCCGGCATCGGTTTCGCGATCGCCAAGCGGCTCGCGGCGGAGGGTGCGCGTGTGGTAGTCAACGGACGCACCGATGCGCGCGTGAAGGCGGCGCTGGAGGCCATCCGGCGCGATCACGCCGCGACGCGGCCGGAAGGGCTGGTCGCCGATCTCTCGCTGGCCGAAGAAGCGCGCGCGGCGTGCGAACGCTTCCCGAATGTCGACATCCTGGTCAACAATCTGGGCACCTACGAAGTCAAGCCCTTCGAACAAATCACCGACGCCGATTGGCGCGCCATCATCGAAACCAATTTCATGAGCGGTGTGCGGCTCAGCCGCGAATTGCTGCCGCGGATGAAAGCCAGGGGATGGGGCCGGATCATTTTCGTCTCCAGCGAATCGGCGATCAACATTCCGGTCGAGATGATTCACTACGGCGTCACCAAGACGATGCAGTTAGCGCTGTCGCGCGGCCTGGCCGAGACCACCAGCGGCACGGGCGTGACGGTGAACTCCATCCTGCCGGGGCCCACACGGTCGGAAGGCGTGGAGAAATTCGTGGAAGATATCGCCAAGGCGAAGAACATCAGCCCTGCGGATTTCGAAAAGGAGTTCTTCCGCACCATTCGCCCGTCGTCTATCATCCAGCGCTTCGCTACGCCGGACGAGGTCGCGGCTCTGGCCGTCTTCGTGGCCAGCCCCCTTTCGTCGGCGACCAATGGGGCCGCGCTGCATGTGGATGGCGGAACGGTGCGGTCTATTCTGTAAGTTCGCGGGACCGCTCCCTCACAGTTGCGGCTCAGCAAATTCGATCACCACCAGCGTGATGTCATCGGCCTGCGGCGCGCTTTCCGTGAATGCGGCGACGGCGCTTGAAATCGCCTGGTGCATTCCCTGGCAGGAATCGGCATGATGTTCGGTGACCACCTGGCGCAGTTTCTGGCGGCCAAAGAATTCGCCTTCGAGGTTCTGCGCTTCGGTGACGCCATCGGTGTAGATGACGATTTTGTCGCCGGAAGCCAGCCTCGTCTCGCTGGTGGCGAACTCCGCCGATTCGACCAGACCTACCGGCATGGCCGTGGCGGCGAGCGCTTCAATGCCTCCACCCTGCCGCACGATCAGCGCCGGGCAATGGCCGGCATTCACATAATGCATGCGGCCGGTGCTCTCCAGCAGGCCGTAGAAAACCGTGGCGTATTTCTCACCGGCGGTGCGCTCGTTTAGGAAAACGTTGATGCGTTCCAGGCGCTTGTGCAAGGCGGCATCGCTATGGCTGACCGCCAGAAATGCGCCCTGTAACAGGGAAGCCAGCAGGGCCGAACTGACTCCTTTGCCCGAAACATCCGCCACCACCATCGTCCAGGCGTGCGGGCCGGCGGGGATCACATCGTAATAATCGCCGCCCACCTGGTGCGAAGCCACGCTGCTGCCGCAGGCGCGGAACCAACCGGCGGCGGGCAGGCTGCGCGGCAGTAAACCCTGCTGAATAGTGCGCGCCATGCTCAACTCTTCTTCGATGCGCTGCTTGATGCGTTCTTCCTCCAGCAGCCGGGCATTCTCCAGGATGGTGGAAGCTTCAATGGCCAGGGTTTGCAGCAGCTCGCGATTCCCGCCCGCCAGGTCCGCCGCCGACAGGCGTGAATCCATGTAGAGCATGCCCGCGGTCTCCTCGGCCGTGGAGAGGACATTCGTGGCATCTCCGCGCAACTGGCTGATGCGCACCAGGGGCACGGAGATCACGCTGCGCAGCTCCAGGTCCACCACGCTTCGACCTGGATGGAATTCGCCGGTGCCCTGCGGATCGAAGTTCATCGAGAACAGGTCGCGGCGCTGCTCCAGAGCGTGTTTGATGACGCGGCGCGGAACCCGCAGATCGCTGGCGGGGAGAGTGGCCCCCTGGCGGTTGCGCGCGACGCGGGTCTCCAGGTCGCCGTTCTTCCGCAGCAACAGGAAGCCGCGCTCGGCTCCGGTGACGGCCAGGGCCGCATCCACTACGGAATTGAGCACATCCTGTAACGACAAGCCGGTTTGCAGGGTACGCGCCACATCCAGAATAGCGCGCAGTTTGGCCAGGCTCGCGCCAGCGCCCGAGACGCCGCTGATAGGCCCCGACTTCTCGTGCGCGCCAAATTGGCCGATCAGCCGGTTTAGTTCGGCTCCTTCCAGGGCGAAGATAAGCTGATAGGAATCCGGAAATCCAAATTCGATGCGATCGGAATTGTGCAGCGCCTGGCTTTCCACGCGCTGGCCGTTGACATAAACGCCATGGCGGCTGCCGCAGTCTTGTACTTTGTATTCGCCATCCTCGCTCACAATGCGCGCATGCTCACGCGAGGCGCGGCTATCGCGCAGAATCAGGTGATTGTCGGCTTGGCGCCCAATTTTGAAAGGCAGCGGCGTAAGTTCCACACGCGCGCGATGGCCGCTCGGATCGATGACAATTACAGTGGCCGGGGGTAGGACGTCCGCCGTGTTCGTCTCCATCAGCCCAGGCGTTTGGCGCGCGGCCGATGCACCGTACCGGGCGCCGCGGAGGCCCCGCTCGCCAGCGCCGCGTCGGGAAGGCCATGCTGCCGGGCCCGTTCCAGCTCCAGCGCGCGCAACGATTGGCAATGCGCGCAATATCCGCCAACCTCGGTACGCGCCAGGAGGATCTGAAATCCGAAGTGGCTTTCGATCTGTTTGCGCAGGCGTTGCAGCGGCTCGCCGAAAAACTCCTCTACTTTGCCGCAGCGCAGGCAGATGACGTGCGCATGCTCCTGCTTCAGGCGGGTCTCGTAGTAGTGCTGGTCGCCTTCGTGGTGCATGAGGTCCAGCTCATCCACCATGCCGCCTGCCTTGAGCATCTTCAGCGTGCGGTAGACCGTGACGCGGTTGAGCTTGGGGTCCTTTTCCTTGGCCAGTTGGAACAGCCGCTCGGCATCCAGATGCTCTCCGGTCTGATCGATCAACTCGAGCAGGATTTGGCGCTGGCGCGTTAGGCGCACACCCTTTTCCCGCAGAGAGCCTTTGATGGAATCGACCGCCATACGAGACTTCTTCACATTCTAGCAGGCCGCTGGAGAGTGGGCGAAACCGAGTCTTGTCTCATACAGGATGAGCCTGGAGGAGGAGGTTGTTTCTCACACAAGATGAGCCTGGAGCCGGGATCGGTCATGCTGGGGATTGACGATCAAAGTGGACAACAAGCCGGGTATGAGCCTGGACGAGATCCGGGCTTTTTTGAATGGCAGCGACGGAGTGCATTTCGAAGGCCAGCAGAGGGAGGAAATATACGCCTGGGCCAGCCCACCGATAGGAAATGACCCGTTTGTTCCGTTGAAGCTGTACAGGCAGGTCAACGAGCCGGCCCAGAGTGATTTTGAAAATCGTGCCGTTTCCCGTGATTCCCCCACCGCTGGTTGTCCTGTACAGGTTCCCATCATTGGCTCGTACCAGCCTACTCTGGGGATTATCTCCGTCAAGCACCGCGAAGCTATGGAGGGTCGTCAGCGCGCCTTCCGGCGTAAGGTGAAAATGGTGCCATAACCGCTGCCTCCACCGCTGGACGTAGACCCGTAAGAGAGCCCATTGCCAGCCTGGACCAAC
The DNA here is from genome assembly GCA_963818855.1 of Bryobacterales bacterium. Taxonomy (GTDB): domain Bacteria; phylum Acidobacteriota; class Terriglobia; order Bryobacterales; family Bryobacteraceae; genus Bog-159. The sequence continues at coordinate 682,846 of CAWFUH010000008.1, forward strand.
CCGGCGTAAGGGTGGGATCCATCAGTCACGCTGAAGCTGTACAGGGGTGGTCAGCACACCGGCCGTGGTGATTTTGAAAATTGTGCCAACGTTCTTCGCCGCGCCTTGATAGGTTGTCCCATAGAGATAACCATCGGTAGCCTGGATCAACCCCGCATAGGGGGTGGCGCCCTCAGTCGCATCGAAACTGTGCAGGCTTGTGAACACGCCGGCCGGGGTGATTTTAAAAATCGTGCCTAAGTTATTGGCTCCGCCTTGATAGGTTGTCCCATAGAGGTCGCCATTGGTTGCCTGGATCAGCCCGGAGGCGCACAAGGCCCGTCGATCGAGTCGAAACTGTGCAGACTGGTCAGGGCGCCGGCGGGCGTGATTTTGAAAACCGTCCCAACGGTGCCGGTTCCACCTTCCCAGGTTGTTCCGTATAAGTCCCCATTAGTGGCCAGTAACAGAGAACCGGCAGGAAAAGATCCATCGGTTGTATCAAAGCTGTGTAGGGTGGTCAGCGCGCCGGCCGGGGTAAGCTTGAAAATCGTTCCCGCACTATTAGCTCCGCCTTCATAGGTCGTCCCGTACAAGTCCCATTGGCCGCCTGTACGAGGGACCCAAAATAAGGGAGTAAGCCGTTGGTTATGTCGAACGTGACCACGGTTATAGGCGTCTGCCCGGAGGCCATCGGGCAAGCGAACAGCCACGGAATGGCCAGGGCCATCAGCAGTTTGTACGCTTCGGGTTTGCCGCCAGGCGCCAATCCTGACCGCTGGAAAAGATTACGACGGTTCTTCATTCGCATTTTCCTCGTCTAGTTGAAATTTTGAATGCCCGTCACACCTATTGCGGGCGCGGATGATGGATCTCCGCGATACTCGGCTCGCCCTCGTGTCCGAACAGTTCCGGATGGATATAATGGCCTTGATCCCGCGGCGCTTTGTCCACTTCCACCTGGATACGATGCACGTTGGCCCAGGCGTCCTGACGGATGCCCGTCACCTGCCAGGAAACCTTCACGCCCGGCTTGCTGGTCTTAATAAGGAAGCTGCGATTGGCGATTTCCGAGGCGACCCAGGCTTGCGCGGGTCGGCCGATGGCCGTTAGTTGATAGCGGAAATCCGTATTGAGTGCTTCGAACCAACTGGGCATCGTCACGATGGCAGTGCCGCTGCCGTCGGTGACGACATTGCTATTGTAGATGTTCATCATGTCCGGCGATTCGACGAACGAGTGGTAGAGGTATTTGTTGGCGGGATCGAGCGGATGATCGATTTTGAAGGAGCCCGCGGGTTTGCTGAGAGTGCCCGTGACCTCTACAGGTCCGTTAAAGGAGCCGGCAAGCGCCAAGGGGCCGATGCCGGCCTGCGCATATATCCCATCGCCGTTACCATTTCCCCCGTAGGCACCCACGCCGGTGCCACCCTCATTGCCGCCGTTCCCCCCAAAAGCGAAGACGCCGGTGCCACCTCCTGAGCTGCTGCCGCGCCGGCCCTTGCGGGCCAACAACTCCGTTGCTCACGTCGAATACCCCTGCCGACGCCGACCCATTGCTCACCGTCAACCGGTAGGTGCCGGACGCCAGCCCGGCTGGTAAATCGGCGACGATTTGCGCGCTGGAAAACAACACGAGGGTCAACGTGATTAAGTCCAGCTTCACCACCGGTGCGCCGGTAGCCGGTGCGAGATTCGAGCCGACGAGAGTGATCTGGCCCACGGCCGGATTCACGATGGCGCTCACGATGGCGGGCGTCTGCGCCTGGGCTATAGCTGCCGAGCAGATCAGCCAGGCAATGGCCACTTCCGATTTGCGAATTGTAAGCATATGTTTGGTATCCTCCATTTGCGGCCTGTCATTGCTGCGGCGGTTGCGGGCGGGGATGCCGAATCTTGGCAATATTCGGTTCACCCGCGTGCCCAAATAATTCCGGATGAATGTAGTGGCCTTGCTCCTGAGGTGCTTTGTCCACTTCCACCTGGATACGATGCGCGTTGGCCCAGGTGTCCTGACGGATGCCCGTCGCTTGCCAGGATACCTCCACATTCGCCTTGTTGGTTTTACAAAACTACTATGGCTGGCTACGTCGAGTCACGTACGCCTGCCGGAACCTCACGTTAAAACGTTGCAATCGTGCTCACGAACCACGCGGAGCCGGGGGTTGCGTGGTAGTAGAGGAGTGTATCGCCCGCCCCGTATGTGACCAGGTCGGCCTCGCCTTCCGGCTTCTCCTTCCGGACTGCAATCACCGGTGGAGCGAAGGTGGTTCCAGACTTACCTACTACGCTGCTAACGAACGCCTGACCAGAAGCTGCATGGTAATAGTTCAGGGAGTTGTCGGCGCCTTGAGCGACGACGTCCGTTTCGCCCGCGGGGTCCACACTTCGCACCACAATCGCCGGAGCTGAGAACGTCGTGCCGGGACCTGCGATCGTCTCGCTGCTAAACGGCTGCCCAGGGGTAGCATGATAGAAGAGCAACGAATTGCCTGCACCTAGCGCGACCAGTTCCGCCTCGCCTGCGGAACTGACCGCAATGGCCGGCGCCGAAAACGTCGTGTTCGAAGCGGCCACCGTGACCGGGTACCAGGGTTTGCCCGGGGCTGCATGGTAGTAGATCAGGGAATCGCCTGGTCCTTGAACCACCACGTCTGCTTCGCCGGCAGGGTTTGCGGAGCGCACAGCGATGGCCGGCGCCGAGAACGTGGTGCCGAAACCAGCGATCGTGTTCACGGTCCAGGGGTTGCCGGGAGTTGCGTAATAGTAAAGGAGCGACCTGCGAGGACCTTGGGCGACTACGTCTGCCTCGCCGGTTGAGCGTACGGCGATCGCGGGCGCGGAGAACGTGGTTCCCGAATTGCCAATGGTGCTGACGCTCCACGGGTTGTTGGGTGTTGCTTGGTAGTAGAGCAAGGAATCGTCCGGACCCTGCGCGACGATGTCCGCTTCGCCGGTAGACCGCACGACGATGGCGGGCGATGAGAACGTCGTTCCATCCCCAGCAATCGTGAAAGCGGACCACGGCTGGCCTACCGTGGCATGGTAGTAGATGAGCGAATTGTTTGGGCCCTGGATGGCCACGTCTGCCTCGCCGCTCGAACGCACCGCAATGGCTGGCGTGCTCCCCGCTGCTACCACATCGATGGGAAGTTCAATCGAGGGTATGCCGTTGGCGACAACCTCCAGGGTGCTGTCGCCCAGTTCTAGCGTGGCCGGCACATCGAAATAGGTGGACACCGGAAGTGTCCCCGTCTCGACCCCCATACTGCTGTGGTCGTGAGTCCTCGCGTACATGACCGTTTGACTCGCGTTATTTGTGATACGCACTAGAGGATAGTTGGTCGCCCACTCGCCATCGTCGCCATAAAACGCCCCTTGCGAGAGACCATTAAACTGCGTCCCAAAAATCGGGTAGGTCTGCCCCGGAGTTAAGCTGGGCGGAGCGCTGGTTATTGTGGGCTGCCAACCCGCACTGGCCGGGTTATGGTTGTTGTAGAACTCGACGTCGGCCGAGCCATCGGTGACGAGGACATCGCCAGACGGGAGCGCAAGCATGCGTAAGCCGAACGTTGGCTTTACAAGGGCATCGGGGTCGCCGGGAACAGGGGTCAGAGTGCCACCGTTGAACTCAAAGAATACCGTGCAAAATACTTCGTTACCGGTACTATCGACAGGGCTGGCCCCCACCAGCACATTACCATCGGGCAATATGGACGCGGGACCATCCGCCACCCCGGCGTTCGAGTAGCTTTTCCCCCCACACGAAAATGGGATAGGGAAGGACGGGCCCGTCACCCACAGACCCTCCGTATAGTCATAACTGGCGTTGTTCGGCGTGGCGCCGAACTGAATGACGCCGCCGTTACCGCCGCGCAACACCGCCGGTCCCATCTCTGGGACATATTTAGGAGGGGCATTGCCAGCGAGCTTGACCCCTGTGCTCCCAGCGGACGACCAGGCATTCGTTGCGGGGTCATATATTTCGGAGTTTGTGCCGTCTTGGGTATCGACTGTTAGGATGGTGCCGTCTGGTAGCAAGGTCCAACCTTCCTCGGAATTTGAGTCAGCCTTGCCGGTCGGGTTAAGGTCCTTGTAGGTTAACGTTGCGGAATCGAACGCAGCCATTTGTTTGCTGCTGTGGTTGCCGAGGACAAACGTGCCATCGGGCAGAACGATGCACGGAGAATCCCCGATTTGCGTCCATACGCCAGTCCCGTTATCTGGAGGGGTTATTTGTGTCCACGATCCCATCCCGCCGTTGCCGCGGCGGACGAGGACGACAGTGGCGGCAGCCCATCAGCCGGGGTAAACGTCGAAAAATCCGACCGGGTGATCTTCATGACGCCCTCGGCCGAACCGATCCAGAGATTGCCAGTGCGATCTTCGGTTATAGAATTAATCTCGATACTGATCAATCCATTCGCCATCGTGTAGGTTTGGAACAGTCTCGGCTTTTCGAACGGCTCGAACAGCAGTTCGCTCAAGCCGCCATATGTGCCGGCCCATAGCTTGCCGGTCGAGGATTCGGATAGTGATTCGACTCGATTGCTCGCTAACCCTTCCGCAGTGCCGTGAATGCGCTCCACAATCTGGCCGCCGGTCGCGCGGTCCGGGTTGATCCGGCATAAACCTGCATGGGTCCCGGCCCAAAGCCGCCCCTCGCGATCCACGAGGAGGCTCTTGATCGGATTTGCCGGCAAGCCGTTGCTGGTCGTGTAGCGTTCTGGCACGCCGTTCGGTGAAAGCCGGTAAAGTCCACTCTCCGTGCCAATCCACAGCGCGCCTTTCCGGTCTCTAACCAGGGCATTTATCCGCGCTGCCTCGTGGGTTTGCGGAGTGCCGATCTCGATGCGCCTGAAGCGCCACTCGCCGGGAGAGTGCGAATGGTCAGCGGCGGCACGCTCGAAGCGGTATAAACCCGTGAAAGCCCCGACCCAAAGTCCGCCGGCCAGATCGTCGGCAATTGCATAGATCGAACGAGAGTGCCGATCGTCGCCGTGAATGAATGCGCTGAATTTGCCGCCGGGCGCGGTGGGGTCGAAGCGGACCAGGCCGTGGACGGTTGCCAACCAATATTCCCCCGTGCGCATTTCGAGCATGTCGTTCACCACGTCAAGCCCTTGCTGTGTGCCGTAGTTGGTGAAGCTGTAGCCGTCGAAGCGGGAGATCCCCTCGCCGGTGCAGAACCATAGATAGCCGTGCGAGTCCTGGACGATATTGCTAATCAGATTGCTCGCCAGCCCATCGGCGGTTGTGTAGATCTTAATCGGCAATTGACTGCCGGTCGCCAGCGCGCTGGCAATGGCGCTGATAATGGCCAATCTGACGGCTAAATTCAACCCGCTGGCATTATACTCTATCGCCGGCAGCCGCTCAGGTTAGTTCATTGAACATTAGTTCATTGAACGCGGTCGCATTGGCATTTACCCCGAAACGCGATGACCAATCCGTCGCGGGAAATGCCTGGCGCGGAGTCAATCGAAGTAGCATTGGCGGTCGGCAATCGTGGAGATTGCCTTCGTTGGAACTTATCCCGGACAACCGGAGCGGGTCTACGTCGTAACAGCCTCAGGGGGCGCCGTCTAGGAGTTAGGCAAAGACGAAAACGCAACAGGTGGAGGAATGGATCCAGGGTGGTCGCCCGACGGCACTCTGATCGTCTTTGGCGGATCGACTGCAGACCAAGCTGCACACCCTATTGCAGAGCGGTGGCAGGACCGAGTACTAAGAATCGTGGACCTGAGAACTCGTCGCATTTCAACGCTGCCCGGTTCGGAGGGGCTGTGGTATCCCCGCCGGTCACCCGACGGCCGCTACATTGCTGCGATGCGATATGGAAGTAAGACAGATGTTGCTCTACAACGTTGCGACCCACGAGCAGACCGAACTCAATGACGTCCCAGTCCGCCCCATCTGGTCAGAAGACAGCCCATTCGTCTATTTCGAAGATACTCCGCCGACGGGGTCTTGCCGTCTGCGGATCAAAGACCGGAAACGGGAACACGTCGTTAGTTTAAAGGCCCTGAGACCGGTTTCGGACTGGATCGGCCTGACTCCAGATGGTTCTTTGATTGCCACCAATGACGGAGGTAGCAGAGAGATTTATAGCAATGGATTGGGAAGCGCCCGTTTAGCTGTGGCCCCTAGATCAGTGGCCCTTCTTGTTTGGCTGGCGATGCGGAGGTTCAACCGTAGTCGCCGCGAACGGCGATGCTGAACCCACGCCGCTGTCCGCTGCGCGTTATTCGTCAATATCGGTAGGCAACTCGGCAGGGCCAATGGCGCGCAGTGCGAGCGCACGTCCGGTTTTGGTCATCATTTCACTTTCGTGTATAAGCTGGATCGAAGTTATCCACGATCCACACATCCGACTTCGCCTCCGCCACGGAGTAGACGAACTTTTTGCCGTCCGCGCTGACGCTGGCGCCGCTGATCTCTCCCGAAGCTATCAGAACAGTGTAGGGAGTACCGCGGCTCGCCGGGACCGCACGTATCGACACCACGTCGCTGCCACGGTACGCGTATACCGAGCCTCCGTCCGGCGACCATCCGGCGGGATAAATACCACCCCTCGCTGAGCAATGTTTCCGAACCATCGATCAGCGAAATTACCCACAGCCCGTGAACTGGGCCTGAAGAATGTGGTAGCGGCCGGTTCCAAAGCACTGCAACCTTGCTGCCATCGGATGAATATTGTGGGTTGAATAACCACCCAACGGACTCGTTCCGGATCAAAGGCTTTTCCTCCCCTGTATCCGGATCGAGGATATTGAAAGTCCGGTTCCCCGGCTTCTGGTAAAAGATGCAGCGGCCGGGCGACCATCCGACCTGAGCTCGGGCGTCCTCGCTTATGCGCGTTTTGGCAAACTGCCGCCGGTTCGACCCATCCGCATCGACCATCCAGACTTTGTATGTTCCTCCCTCGTTGGAACCGAACGCGATACGCTTGCCATCCGGAGACCAGGCGGGGCTGAAATCGGTGGCAGTCGAGAATGTCAATTGTGTTGGCGTGCCCCCTTCCATTGGCATCTTATAAATGTGCCCGGCCGTGACATATGCGATCCATCCGCCGTCGGGCGAAATGGTGGGTGTAAGGAAGACTGAAGTGCCCGTAGTTAAAGGCCTTCCTTGTATTCCTTTCCCCGGCTCCCTGCGGTTTTCCGTACTTTGAGACCGGGCAAGCCATAGGTTTGAATAACCCTGAACCTTTAGGTACGCGAGGCGTGTCCCATCGGTGGACATCGTAAAGTGATCGCCAGCTTGCAAACCGCTCAATAACAATGAGGCGTAGTTGTTGGCTCGTCCCGATTTGGGATCGATGTCAACCTTCACGAGATCCTGGGCATCACCCTGGCCGGCACGAAGGAGATAAATCGCGTCTCCTGCTGGAGACCAGCGAGGTGAAGCAACTCCCTCTTCTTCGATCACTTTGCGCTGTTGGCTTCCGTCGGGACGGGCAGTCCAGACGGCTTCTCTTCCATTATCCAACTGCGTCAGAACCGCCATTAGGTTGGCCGACGACCAGTCCAGATCGTAGACCCACCGAAATCCGCTCAGATGTATGCCTGCGCCAATTCCGGTCGCTTTATCCACTATCCAAAAACCTTCATCGTTTTTGCCAGGCTACGCCGATCTTGCGGCCGTCGGGCGACCAGCACGTGTAGCCGCCCCCACCGATGAATCGGGACGACCCGCCGAGACGAGGGATCAGGAACACGCCATCATGCGCGGGGTCAAGCTGCCGGCGTACGGCAATCTCCGAGCCGTCTGGCGACCATCTGGGCGGCCCAATCACCCTGGCATTTGCGATTTCGATGGCTTGCCCACCCTCTGAATCCTGTAGCATCAGCTTTTGCCCTTGGTCCTCCTTGCCGGTGACGTAGGCGACGAGTTTACCATCGGGAGAGAGCGCCGGATAGGTTGCGTCACCAACGAACGTGATTTGTTTGTGCGTGGGCTGGACAGGTGGAGACGAAGCCCGAAACAGCGCGGTGGGCTTCGTGGCCAGATAGAAAACGGCGGCCGCTAGAAGGATCACGGCGATGCCGAGGAGCCATGGGCGAAGCCTTGATCGTGGCGCGGACGCGACGACAGCCCCCGAGCGCCCAGACTCCGTGTCCCGCTTCACCCGCTTCAAGTCCGCGCGCATGTCCGCCGCATGCTGATACCGCAGATCGTGATCCTTCTCCAGCGCGTTGCCGATGATGGCGTCCAGTTCTCGCGGAAGCCGCGCATTCAGCGCGCTGGCCGGCGGCGGCGTCCGTCCAAGAATCGCCTCGTGAATCAGGGCCGTCGTCGCGCCAGTGAACGGCGCCTTCCCCGTCGCCATCTCGTACAGCACCGAGCCGAAACTGAACAGATCCGTCCGCGCATCCAGTTCTTCCCCGCGAGCTTGCTCTGGCGACATGTAGGGCACGGTCCCGACCGCCACGCCGGGCGTCGTCAGATACTCCTCGGTTGGCAGGCTGGTACGATCCGCCGGCTTGGCTGAAAGCGCGGGCTTCGCCAATCCGAAGTCCAGAATCTTAGGATGCCCTCGCGTGGTTATGAAGATGTTGGCCGGCTTAATATCGCGGTGCACAATGCCCGCGTGATGCGCCGCTTCCAGCCCGTCGGCGATCTCGACGGCCCACTCCAGCAGTTCCTCCGTCTTCAGTGGCTTGTCGCCGATGCGCTGCCTCAGCGTCTTGCCTTCGAGCAATTCCATGGCGATGAAGGGCTGCCCCTGATGCTCGCCGATCTCGTGGACTACGCAAATGTTCGGATGATTCGGACCAGCGGCCACGCGCGCTTCCCGCTTCATACGTTCCATTGCCTGCGGGGTTTCGGACTGGCCGCCGGGGAGAAACTTCAGTGCCACCGGACGTGACAACACCAGGTCATCGGCGCGGTAGACCACACCCATGCCGCCGCGTCCCAGCAAACTCACGATGCGGAAGTGTCCGCCCACCAACTCACCGGGTGACAAGGACGCCGCCGCCGAGGACTCAAGCGAGGCGGCGTCCTGCAAGAAACTCCCGGCTGCCGCATCGCGCGAAAGCAGCTTGCGGACTTCAGACACCACGCTGGGGCTCTCCCCCGCCGCGTCGAGGAATCCGTCGCGCGCCGCCGCCGGTTGGTCGAGCGCCCGCGCAAACAGGGACTTGATGCACTGCCAGCGCTCGGGAGTCATCCGTACACTTCCTCGTCAATACAGGCGTGGCCCATCCGCACTGCCTCCGTGCCGCCAGTTCGTACTTCACGAAGTATCGCACGCCCTTTATACGCGAACAATGGCGGATCTGCCGGTTTCCTACAAAGGCTACTCGGATGAACCGCGCTCCGAAGCCGGCCTAGTTCGGATCGACGAAGGACGGCGTTGTCCCTTGATATCGGTAGCAGTTCGGCCGGCGACTGCGCAGATTCGGGCCTTTGTTTCCGCCTCCAAATAGCAGACATGGACGATCTGGCGCTGAAGATGCACCTCATATTCCCTCTGAGAACAGACCAACCTTATTTCGCATATCGAGGATACGTTCGAAGAGGTCACGTGCTTCCGCGTGGCGGCCTTGCAAGACGTAGTAGTCGGCGAGCCGGAAGCTGCAGGCGTCGAAGATTGCAGTCGGCGCATTCGGCGTTCGAGCGCGCGCATCTCACTGCGCTCACTGGCCAGCCGCAGCTTCCGGCTCGGGCTGCTGATCGCCTCTTCGACGCCGGCGCGCAGCTTCTGGCCGAAGAGCGTGCGCCAAATGCAGCCGCCTCACTTGATAGTTTCGGTGGGCGGCCCACTCGGCGGGCGCCCCAGCCCGGCGGTTCGGCGCCGAAAGCGACGCGCTTGCCGCCGGCCGTTTTCGGCGTTGCTGGGGCGTTGCCACCGAGTTGGGCATGCTTGCCTTCAGCTTCTTCATCATTTCGGTCTTGTCCGCCAGGCGCACGCTTGCGTAGCCACGCCGCAAGGCCACGATGCGATACGCGAAGGCAACGCCCGAGTTTCCGCCGCCGAGCTCATGTACCTCGAATCCGGCGGCTGTCTTATGGCTGATGTACAGGCCCTGGCAGTCACCCTCCGGTGTCAGAAAAACGTGGTAATCCGACTCCGTATCGACGGTCTGCGCGAAGGTGAGTTCCAGGGCCACCGCGGCTACGCCATTGGCGAGATGCCCGCTCCCAAAATCCTCGAACCAGTTCTGCGAGCCTGGCAAGCCAAATCGCCGTTGGTGTCGAGTGTGCACTACCCGACCGCGCCCCCTGCCTGCAGAGCAAGGTTCCCGCTAGTGGCCTGGAACATGAAGACGGTGGGATAAATGGAGCTATTGTTTTGAAGAAAGATCGCGCGGCCTTCGTCCGCCGTGCCAATCAGAGCCGCAGCCCCGTCGGCGTTAGAGCCGGTATCCCCCCACACACCAAACGGGCAGCAGCCTCCGAAGTTGAGCCCTGTGTTACTGTCCGATTCACCCATGCCTATCACTCCGGCACCGTTTGAGCTGAACGAAAAGCCCTCCACACCGAATGTCTCGCCGGCCCCTTGAGCTTGGCCGTACACGCCTACGGAATTGGCCAAGGAGCTGACCCCGGAATCGCCGAAAACGAAAACGTTCCCGCTGACAGTTAGGCCTCCGTTAATGTCTTGATTGGCGGCGAAGGTATTCGCAGCGTTCAGTTGCGGCACCTTGGTCGTGTCCAGATTCAGCGTGACATTACCGCTGGTGCCGCCGCCGGTGAGATCCGTTCCCGCGGTCACTCCGGTGAGTGTGCCCGGCCCACCGGGAAGGTCTGTCCCGTGGCAAACGTGATTACGCCTTTGTTGCTGATCCTCAGTCCTGTCTCGGCCGGTACGGACGTGCCGCTCCCGTATGGCAGATTCAGTGTGCCCGCGGCCGTCGCGGTATCGTTATTGACCGGTTCGGCTTGCAATTGGAATTTCTGCGGTACCGCCGCCTGGCTCGAACTATTAAAAACCGAAGCCACAAAGTCGTGCGGCTGGGAGTCGAATCCATTGCAGGAACTCGCGGTGCCCAGGGCGGGCAGGTTCAGCGTCCCATTCACGTTTATCGTAGTCGTTCCGATCTGCGTCAGGATCGAGTCCTGAATGTCAGTGGCGGCGGTAAACAGCGGAATCGCATTGGCTGTGCCGCCTGTTGTCGTTACGTCCTTTGAAGCAGCAGGCTGCTCAGTGGGGACAGTCGCAGCCGTTGTCGTGCTGGCCTCCGGCGACGCCCCGGCGCTGGTGGTCGGAGGAGCCGCCAGCACAAACGCGGAGGGCGGGTATCCGCCCAAGGTTTCCGCATCTCCCGCCTTGAGCGCGTATGGGGCGCTGACCAGCAGCGTGCGCGGCTGTTCCACTTGTTGCTCGATTTGCACGCCGATCCAGCGCGCCTGCCCGGAGGCGAAAATCTCGGCGGGCAGCCCGTCGGCCTTGGTCGAGCCGAGCAGCAGAGTAATGACCGTTCGTATCGGCTTGGACATTCTGCGTTTCCAGCCACAGCGCAGCGCCGCCGGTTGGTTCGGAGTAGAGGGCGAAGGTGACGCCGACGATACCGGCCAGCGGTTTGCCACTGAACTCGTGCGCCACTCCGGCGAAGCGTACCAGGCGCGGCACGGTGATGGTTCCAAAGTTTGTGGCCGTGTTGGCGGTCTCGGTGTGGCCTGCTGGGTTGGACGTGGTTTGCCCCAGGACACTGGTCAGCGTCAGCACCGCGACGCACATCCACACTGCAAGCAGTCGGTAATTCTTCATCGTATTGATTCTCCATTTCTTGAGCATCGGCGCTATCCGCTGCCAATAACAGCGTGAGAAGGTACCGGTTCACATAAGGTCAACTGCATCTTCTCTTGCACCTCGCCCATAAAGGCGAGAAACACGCCCACAATTACTAATCCGGACTCGATTTTTTCTTATATGTATGCGACATTTGAGCGGGCCACACGAAATCCCCCGATGCCAACAAACACGAGGCCATGATTCGCATTGGAGAACGTTGTACCGATATCGGCAGCTGCTTTCGGCAGGCGAGCGCGCGGATTCAGGACGGAGTTCGCCCCACGTAGCAGACTCGGACGACGAGGGTCGTCGATGGGGCTGGCCGTCGAGAGCGGTTCAGGGCCAACGCATTCTTCCCATTCCAACCAATTCCTCGCCTTTTGGCCCTGGCGGTAACCTGCCACCGCAGCCTGGAGCCCGTTCGGAGATAAGCCGCCGCGGATTTTGTGCCATACTACGCGATATGAAAGGCGGCGCTCTTCTGGCCGGATTGCTGGCCTGCGCGGCCGCGGCCCAAACGAATCCGGCGGCGCGAGCGGCGCGCGAATGGCGCCAACAACATGAACGCGCGATCATCGACGAGTTCGTCGCGTTGCTTTCGATTCCCAATATCGCGTCCGATCACGCGAACATCCTGCGCAACGCCGAACTGATCAAGAGAATGATGGAGAAGCGCGGGATCGCCGCCCGACTGGTCTCCGTCGCAGACGCAAACCCGGTGGTGTTCGGTGAAATGAAAACACCAGCAGCGGTGCGGACCATCGTTTTCTACGCTCACTACGACGGCCAGCCGCTCGATCCGAAGGAATGGACCACGCCGCCGTTCCAGCCCACGCTGCGCAACGGGTTACTGGAGCAGGACGGACAGGTGATCCCGCCCCCGGCCCCCGGCCGGACATTTGATCCGGAGTGGCGGCTCTACGCGCGTTCGGCAGGGGATGACAAGGCGCCGATCGTAGCGATGTTGGCCGCAGTGGATGCCATTCGAGCGGCGGGCCTGCACACGAAATCCAATATCAAATTTGCCTTTGAAGGCGAGGAGGAGGCGGGATCGGCGAACCTGGAAAAAATCCTGGCCGCAAACCGGGATCTGTTTAGCGGCGATGTCTGGTTGATGTGCGACGGACCGGTTCACCAGACGCGCCGTCCGCTGATCGCCTTTGGGGCGCGTACCGTGGTGCAAGTGGACATCACGGTTTACGGACCCGTTCACGAACTGCACAGTGGCCACTACGGAAACTGGGCGCCGAATCCCGCTCTCTTGCTTGCCAAGCTCCTGGCTTCGATGAAAGACGACCAGGGACACGTGTTGGTGGATCATTTTTACGATGAGGTCGATCCTTTAGGCGAAACCGAGAAACGCGCCATTGCGGAAGCGCCGGACATCGATCTGGCGCTCATGCGGGAGCTTCAGCTCGGCTCGACAGAGGGCGCGCCCAAGAAACTCGCGGAACTGATCACGCTTCCCTCATTAAACATCCGGGGCATGGCCAGTTCGCGTGTTGGCGCACAAGCCTCGAACGTGATTCCTTCGACCGCAACGGCGACCCTCGACATTAGGCTGGTGAAGGGAATGAATCCGCGAACGACGGCCGAGTGCGTGGTGGAGCACGTTCAGCGGCAGGGCTTCTTCGTAACTGACCAGAAGCCCGATGCGCGAATGCGGATGGCCCATCCAAGAGTTGCGTGGATCGTCACCAGCGGCGGTGAGCCGGCCACGCGCACGCCGATGGATCTGCCGATCTCCCAGGAGGTGATTCGCATTGTGGAGAGCGTGCGCGGACCGGCGGTCAAACTGCCGAATATGGGCGGCGGCCTGCCACTCACGAGCGTCGAGCGGCCTCTGCATACCCATACGATCATCATTCCGATCGCCAATCATGACGACCACCAACACACTTTCGATGAGAATCTTCGGATCCAAAATCTCTGGGATGGCATTGAGTTGATGGCCGCACTTCTGGTGATGTGAGGACCTGACCAGCCGCGTGCCGTCGAACCGGGGAGAAACAAAACGTCATTTCGCGTTACAGTCGCGAGCCAATCACTACCTTCAAGTGCCCCACGGCGCGCTCGCCGCGCGCGTTTGTGCGGTCGACCGTGACGATGTAGGTGCCCGCCTTCTGATAGCTGTGCACGGTGCGCTGGTAGCCGTCTTTGGCGTGCGCCTCTACGTTGCCGTCGGACTTCACCTTGACCTTGGCGCTGCCGTCGCCGAAATCCCAGGTCTCCTCACCTTCGGTGGTCGCGAAGGAACGCACGAGGAATGTGATGGACTCATCCGGCTTCACATCCATCGTCGGGAAGTAGGCGGGGTGAATGGTGGGTGGGCGCCGCTCGGGACCGTCCGAGGGTTTTTCATTGACAAGCACGATGGAAAAGTCGTAGTCGGTGCGGCCCGCCGCGTCCGTTACCTTCAACATCTCGCAGTATTCGCCGGGCCGCAAGTACGTCCGCTTGACGATCGGTCCATCGGCCTTGGCGCCGTCCGTGAATGTCCATTCATAACGGACGATCGGCCCGTGTGCGCTCCAGGATCGCGTCCCATCGAGCACGACCTGCTCGCCGGGCATCACAAGATGATGGGGCCGCGCCAGTGCGATCAGCTCGGGATGATACTCGTTCCGGTACGCTTCCCATACATAGGCGAAGGCGTCCTCCGTGCCCCACCGTCCTGACGGTTGCACGGCCTTCAGATCGTAATGCAGATGCGCCCAGCCGCCGCTGCCCCCTTCCTTGCCGAGCACGCCGACTTTCTGGCCCATGCGGATGCGGGAACCGACCGTCGCCGAGGCCACCACGGTGTGCATGTGGTAATAGCGGTGAATCCAACCGCGGTCGTCCAGGATCAAGAGGGCATTGTCCTCAGTTCCCACGGCTGGGTTGTCGCGGAACTTCGGAAGAACCTCTTTTCCCCGGCAGATGACGGTGCCGTCCGCCGCAGCCAAAACATCGACCAGACCCTCGGCCCCACCCATATCGAAGCCCGCGTGATAGTAGATCTTCCGGCGGCGCGCCGATTCACCTCCGTCCACGTAAGTCGGCTCGTTGGTGGCTTGCGTGAGGGTCGCGAAGAGGCGCTGCCGAATCGGATAGGCGAGGGTTCCCGGCGCAGCCAGCGGAGAACCGGCGGGCCAAAGGCGCAGCCGCGCGTCTCTCTCCAGGGCCCACGCATCCTGATCGGTGTTCGCATTCACGGCGCCAGTGACGGGGCAGTCGATCTGCACGCGTCCCGCCGTGACCGGCAGATGATATTCCCCGCACGCTAGTGTCACGCGGTGGCCGTCGATCTCCACATCGACCTGCGCGCTACGCACCGCGTCGCGCAGCGAGTCTCTCGTCGCGGATGCGGCAATGAGCCGGACGTTGACGGTCTTGCCGTCCGCGAGCGTCACCATTTGAGATTCGCCGCGGTTGAGATCGACGTTGCGGCCGAGAGGCGCTGGTGCCGTGGCCAAACAACTTGCCGCGAAAATGCCGAGAAGAGCGAAGGAGCAAAAACTAAGTGTCATTCCGAAATTGTAGCGTTGCGCTCTACTGAGGGGGCGCCCGAAACTTGAGGTCTTCGGCAGTAGTGAAAACTGCAGTGCGCCGCATGTTATGACGCGATATCGGCCACTATTCCGCTTCGCGGGCGTGCGATCGCACGTGCCGCCAGTCCGATACGGCCAAGTCAGCGATTTGTGGACTATGCAGCCAAGCTTCCCACAACGCGACTTAACCGGCTCCGTGGTCTCCTCACCTTTGTTACGCTGTGCAAATGACTCGCCTTCTCCAGAGATTTTTTCTGCCGGGACTGCTGCTAGTTCTCGCCTGGTTTGCCGGTGCGCCGTTTGCGGTATTCGCGCAAAAGCGGCCGGTTACCCATCGGGACATTTGGTTGATGAAGCGCTTGAGCGAACCCCTGGTGAGCCCAGACGGCCGTTGGATTGTTTTGGCACTGACGGAACCCGATTACGATCCTGCAAAACAAACCTCTGATCTCTGGCTCCTCCGTTCCGACGGTAGCGAGCCGCCCCGGCGGCTGACGTTTACGAAGGAGCCGGAGAGCGGAGCGGCTTGGTCGCCAGACGGGACCCGAGTGGCTTTTTCTACAAAGCGGGAAAGCGATCAGACGCCACAAATCTACGTTTTGCCGATGGGGGGCGGTGAAGCGCGACGCGTCACAAACATTGCCAGTGGCGCATCCGAACCGCAATGGCGCCCGGACGGTAAGGCGATCCTGTTTCTAAGCCAGGTGGACCCCATTGCCGAGCAGCGGAAGGACCGCAAATGGAATGCTCGCATTTACGATGCCATGCCGATTCGCTTTTGGAACGCCTGGCTCGATGAGCGGCGGCCGCATGTCTTTGTTCAGGAACTCAGTGATGCCGCACAACCGTTCGATGTACTGAAGGGGTCGCAGCTCGCCCAAAGCTCGGGCTTTGCTGGCGTCTTCAGCGAAGCGGGCGGGCAGAGCCTGCAGACGGCATGGGCTCCGGATGGCAAGTCCATCGTGTTTGCCGCATATGCCAACCGAGACCGGATGATGGGCGAAGAAACCGAGTCGAAGCTCTTTGTCGTCCCAGTCACGGGTGGCGAACCGGCCGCGATTACGGAAAGAGGCGCCAGTTATCAGCATCCGCGCTTTTCGCCGGGAGGCGATTCCTTGTATGCGCAGACAGAGCGTAGTCCGGAACCGCCCGAACGGCTCTATTCACTGACTCGGTTGGCGAAGTTTAGCTGGCCCGATACTGGAAAACCGAAGATTCTGACCAAGGACTGGGACCGGTCCGTCGCGGCGTTCTCGATTTCGCGCGACGGGCGTGGCGTCTACATTGCGGCGGAAGACGATGGATTCGATCAACTCTTCATGCTCCCGGTATCAAGCGGAAAGGTCGAACGGATCACGCATTTGACAGAGGGCGGCTATACCAGCGTGCAGCCGGTGGAAGGAGGCCTGATTGCCGAATTTCAGACGTCCTTGCGGCCGCCGGAGATTGTGCGCGTTGATCCCGCAAAGGGCTCGCATACTATGCTGACGGACTTCAACGTGGCGGCTGTGGCGGATATTGACGCTCGCGCTCCCATTCATTTCTGGTTTGTAGCCAAGAACGGCAAGCGCATCCACAGCATTATGACTCTGCCGCCGAAATTCGATCCCGCAAAGAAATATCCCCTGGTTGTGTCTCCGCACGGAGGGCCGGCCGCGATGTCGAAAGATAGCTTTACGACCCGCTGGAATAGTTATCTGCTTACGTCGCCCGGCTATGTGCTTCTCAGAACCGACTACACCGGCTCCACGGGTTTTGGCGAAGCATTCGCCAATGATATCGAGCGTGATGTGCTGCGTGGCCCGGCCCAGGAGATCTTGGAGGCGATCGACGAGGCGGCGAAGCGGTATCCCTACATCGACACCAGCCGCCAGGCGGCCATCGGCGCGAGCTACGGGGGTTACTTGATGAATTGGTTTAACGGACATACGAAGCAGTTCAAGTGCCTGGTGATTCACGCCGGCGCAATAAACAACGAATCGCAGTATGGTTCAAACGATGGCGGCATCGACCGAGAACTGCGCATGGGTGGCCCGATTTGGGAGAAGGGGGGCCAGTGGAATGATGAGAGTCCGCTGCGGTATGCGAATGAGTTTTCAACTCCCTCGCTGATCACGGATGGCGAACAGGATTTCCGGGTGCCGCTGACAGAAAGCATCACGACTTTCAAGATCCTGCAGCGAAGAGGCATTCCTTCGCGGTTGATCGTTTTCCCGGAGGAAGGTCACTGGATTCTGAAAGGCGAAAATAGCAAATTGCACATGGAAGAGGTGCTGGCGTGGCTGAAGCGTTACTTATAGCGGCGGGTCGAACTCCGCCCAACGGCGATCGAGTCCATTGCGCGGGACGCCGCCGCCAGGCATCCGATGCCGATCTCCCAGAACGGGACTTAACGGGCCTTTGGTGGTGGGAATTTCGCGACAGCAATCGCGGGTTACGCATCGTTCCGGGCATTAATTTCGTCGGGTGGGGCCCGCCAGCGCGACGGGCTAATCGAACACGACCGTTTTGTTGCCATAGCAGAGAATCCGGTGCTCCAGATGCCACATTATGGCCCGGGATAGTACAGACTTCTCGATATCCCGGCCCTTCTTGATGAGATCTTCCACCTGATCCCGATGCGAAATGCGCACCACATCCTGTTCGATAATCGGGCCGTCGTCGAGTGCTGCCGTAACGTAGTGACTCGTCGCGCCGATCAGCTTTACCCCACGTTGGAATGCCGCGTGATAGGGTCGAGCGCCTTGGAAGGCCGGTAAGAAAGAATGATGTACATTGATGATCCGTGCGGGATACTCCTGCACGAACTCAGATGACAGAATCTGCATGTAGCGCGCCAACACAATCAGGTCAATACCTCCAGCCGATAGCAGCCGGCGCTGCTCGTCTTCAGACTCTCTATTCACTGCCGGCTTCAGCGGGATGTGCCGGAACTCGACCCCATAAAACCGCGCGAGCGCTTCTCCGTTTTGGTGATTACTGATGATCAACGGAATTGAGCAGTGAAGCTCTCCGGCCTGATGCCTGTGGAGTATATCCACCAGGCAGTGAAGGTACTGAGACACAAAGATCGCTATCCGCGGAGCGTCTGACATCAAGTTGAGCTGCCAGTGCATCTGTAGTTCGGCGGCGGTGTTTTGGAACTCTGCCCGGAAGGCGCTCAGGTCGAATCCCTCCAGGGTCCATTCGACGCGCATAAAAAACAGGCCGGCTTCGTGGTCTTGATGTTGATCAGCATGTGTGATGTTGGCACCGTGCCGATAAAGAAGGCCGGCGACGGAGGCGACCAAGCCTCTACGGTCTGGACAGTCGATCAGGAGAACAGCCGTTTCACGCATTGCTCAAATTAGCTTAGCGCGGACTCCGGCCTTATGAAGCGCGCGGATCGATCCTGAGTGGCAATGGGTTTACCGATTGCTGGCGAGACAGCCCTTGGCACCAGGAAATCGGCCACGCGGGGTTCTGGGAAATAGGTCCCGCCATGTCGCCTAGTATCTATGATGGCTGGCGATACTACCGTTAATCACGGCCCGCAACGGTTTGGACCCACACGGTGGGGCACGGTGCCGCAAGGGATGTTGTCAGAACGGGCAGTCACACGGCTCCTTTTCCGCACCAATCGTTCCGGTGTTGGACTCGAAACCGGCGACGTTGATTCCGCACCGCCAAAGAGCACGCGGTGGGGAACCGTTTAGCACGAACGTCTTCTCCGTGGCGTAGTCCGCTAAAACGATCACACGACTGCGTCCATTCAAGAATCCGAAGACCTCCCAATACCAGCAGCCTTCCTGCTCAAGCAAGTTCCGGAAACGACGTCCCTGCGCGGCCAGTTTTTCTACGCGCTCGTAACTCTTTACCCGCGCCCGATCGAAATCAGACTTCTTCGACGCAACTTCGACTGCCAGCTCAACATCACTCAATCGCTCGACCTCGCGTTTCAGGAAGCTGCCGAAGAGCACCACCTTCTTTACCTTCGCCGAGGAAATATGGGTCGTTGTTGACCCGTTCCACTCGACCAAGGAATTGCTGCAACGCCTTTTCGGCCGTGGCGTGTGTGATCCGCTTGGCCGCCGTCGCTGAGGAAATGGTCCATCTCGCTTGGGTTAACCTGCCACTCGCCGCGGCCGGCGGCTTCGATCAACCCGTCAGATAGCAGAGCCTTGACCAGGGCGCGCCCGTCTCCCGCCGTCAGCCCGGCTGCTGCGTCCAAATCATCCATTCCCCACCACTGTCGCGAACGTAGATGCCGGAGCGACGTACGTACCAGCAGCGCGGGGTACCGCCCGATCGTCCCTTTCGCGTCGATGCGCATTTCGTTTCAGCATAGACCGGTGCGACCATCGTTGGCGACGGCGGCTCGACAAGAACCAATGAGTTTTCCGCCAGGCATTCGATATGGCCACGTACGCCACTGAAAAACTATCATTCATTGAGGACAGGCACGTTTTGGAATGTCTACGAGTTTTTCATGTGACCTTCTAGTGGAAAAACCGACTCTCATTCCTGCCGGGGAGTCGCGGACTCCTCCAGAAGCTTGACGAGGGCATAGAGGGCATCGTTTACCGGCGTCGCGATTCCCAGGGCCGCCCCGCGCCGCGCAACATAGCCGTTGAGCGAATCGATTTCCGTAGGTCTTCCGCGCGCAACATCCTGCGCGGTCGAGGAGAGCGCGCGGCTCATGTCCTCACCCAACCGAAACGCGGCTGCCGCTATGGAGGGCTCGGATAAGGAGACTCCCTCGGCGTGAGCTACCGCCACGGTCTCCGCCATCACGCACTGCATCAGCGTGCGCACTGGCTCGAATCGGACCATGCGGCCGTACCGCGCGCGCGTTAGAGCCGAGATGGCGTTGTAAACGCAATTCATGGCCAGCTTCGTCCACAACTCCTCTTCAATGTCTTCCGAGAGTCTACAAGAAATGCCGGCGTGTTCGAACATAGCCGCCAGCGGTTCCAGGTTGGGCTGCCGCGGCCATCCGGCATGGTGCCCGATTACCAGGTCGCCGCGCCCGGTATGGATCAAGTGACCGGGCCCGGTCATCTGGGCGGCTACGTACACCGCGACCGGGATCGCGCGCCTGTGAATCGCCGCGTAGATGCGATCGACATTATCCACGCCGTTTTGAAAGCTCAGGACAGCGGTTTCCGGAGAAAGAAATGGGTGCATTTCGCGGGCGCCCCTTTTTGTATCCACTGTCTTGACGCAGAACAGGACCACCTGGGCATCACGCAGGCCTTCTTCCATGCTTGTGGACACCGCCACCGGGATGCGTTCGTGAACGCGCAGCCCATCAAGAAACAAGCCGTCGCGGGCGATCGTTTCCATGTGCCGCGCCCGGCCGATCAATGTCACGCGGACACCCGAACGCGCCAGCATCCCTCCGAAATAGCACCCCACGGCGCCGGCGCCCACTATCGCGACCACCGGCCACTGGTCGGCCTGCATGAGAAATCATCTTACCGCGCCCCGATGTGGTGATGGCCGCGCTTCCTGGCCTCTCTACGAAGTCTCAGCCGCCCAGATATCGCAGAGGCTTGATCGCCACTTATCGGAAGGTGAGTGTGCTCGCGACTCGGCCTGCTCCGGCTCGATCAGCGTGGTTAGCGCTCAGTGCTGCGCATGCCTGTTCAGGACCAGCTTCCCTTTCATGGACGTACCGTCCGGGAGCGAGAAGTCGAGTGTCCCTTCGAACCGATTCGGACCATCCGCCAATAGGGTGGCTGTATACGATACTGCGTGCGCGTCCATAAGTTGAAACGTGAGCTTTTTGCCGTCACGGTCAATGCTGCCGTTACGAATTTCCGCAGCCGCATCGGAGTCGCCGCCGCCCGCGGTTCCCGAGATTTCTTGCCCGCTTTGACGAACTTTGGCCCAGAACGGTGCAGTGGCCGTCTGGCCGTCCGGCGATTTCATCTCTACCGTTCCGATCCACTCACCCGAAACATCAGATGCGCGGGCGCCAGGCGCCACGAATAACAGCAGTGCGCAGGGCAACAGAACCCTCATCGAGGCCTCCTTTTTCATAGGAGAGTACGCGGTGACGGCGAGAGTTGTTCCCAAGCCGTGCTGCTACGAGCCGGAGTTGAACCGCACGTACAGAGTTTGCGCGCTGGTCCATTTTCGTTCAAGAAAGGCGACGATTTGATTCATACTCCGTTCTCCTTTTCCGGGTGCCGAATTTCTCACGCCGTCGCGCAGTACTTGTTGAGTATAGCAAGTGACTTGTAGCCCAATTTCTGGCATTCCCTTTAGAGCGCGGCGGTATACGCTTCGGCAACGGCCGATTCCTTGTTCGTCAACTCGCGGTCTTGCTTCTTGGCTTCGATGAAGTCGATCATTAGCTGCAACTCATCCTCCGACATCTGACGAATTGCCTCCCGCTCAATAAACTGGCGGTGGGCAGCATACCGATCTTTCTGTTGGCAACCAGCCGCCAGTAGGCCCGCCTCAAGATTTTCGAGTCGTATCAAAACCGGCCGCCTCATCGGATTACCGTCGATCTCATTGTGTCTTCTTCGTCTCTTCCGCGACGCGCTCCAACTCGGCCACGCGGGCCTCAATGTCTCCGATCTCGATAGCCTTGGCCCCGTGCGTCAGCACTAGGTCGGCCGCGCGGAGTTTCGTGGACGCCGGCGTGTCCTGATCCACCATAATCTTCAGCACTGAGGAAACCGCTGCTCCCGCCGCCTGCTGTAACCGCGCAGTGCCTTGCCCGAAGGCGTCCCTGCGGGCTTTCCGATAGGCCTTGTCAAATCGCGGGTCGCTCATCCATCGGTATAGCGTCCGAGGCCCAATTCCAAACAGCGCGAGCGGTGTTGTCCACAGCCCTGGTTGGTAAGGAGCGCCAGGATTGCCTCCTCCTGCTTTGGCGTCAATTTGCTGCCAATGCCTGCCATTTTTGCCATCCGCGCCGGGTACTTCTCCGTCGTCGAAATCGTAGCGTTTTCGACGCCGGAAGAGGCATCCGCCGCCACGCAAACGCCGTTTGACACTTTCACCAGCGAGCAGGAACTGGCGGATTTGGCCGCGGCTTGGCCGTTTGGTGATTTCTTCCATGTACCTGCCTTCGATCGCGTTGAATACGAAGCCCTCCGGCAAGCGCGGTCAGCGTCAGCAGGCTGCGAAACGATAGCGTTGCCGGCCCCGCGCGTCCTTTGACCAGTTTCTTGAGACCGGGCGAAGAGTATTCCTATGCGCTGCTGCAAACCTCTCTCGTTGATCTTGCCCGTTGAGATCACTGCGGCAGTCCACCCGCGGCCTGTGAGGATGTATTCACCGGAGGAAAGTACCTCGATCAATTCGCTGGAGAGCAACTCATCCCATGTGGTTGTAAAGATGCCCGGGTGAGCCGCCGGAGCGAACGGAAATTCGTCGACGGCAGCATCGCCAATAGTGTCAAGCATGGTCTTCAAGGCGACGGAGAAGTTCTCGCTCCGTTCCGTCCGCGACAAGGTCATGCCGATGATCTTACCCTCGGTCTAGGTTTTGTGCAGAACCCTTGTGGCACCCTTCCGACGGTTGGGGTGGAGTGCTTCGCTGGCTTTTGCATAGTTTGCATTTGCCGATGTTGGGTCTGTCATGCCCCGTAACTATCGAAGGACACAGCGGTTACGCGGTCTTGAGTATTTTGCATACGATAATCGGTATTCGTTAAACAAAACGCGGCGGAGCACCTCGCCGTGCGATGCGAGGCTTTCGGCGGTTAACGCGACGGCAGGGGACATCAGGTGACCACCAAGTCGAGTGCGAGCAAGAGGAGAGAGGAGGAGTTTGGACTCCATTTGGACTCCACTGAAAGGAGAAATAGCGATTAATCGACCCTACGTGTTTGAAAACAGTGGTGGGCCCGTGGCGACTCGAACGCCAGACCTCTACCGTGTCAAGGTAGCGCTCTAACCAACTGAGCTACGGGCCCGATAGGCGTAGTGTACCACGGCCAAAACCGTGCTCGCGCGCGCATCTCACCCGTTAAGCTGTTGTGCCAGCCTAAGTTGGGAGACCATGCACAATTTTACTCGCGGCCGCCCTAATCGTAGAACTCTTACCTAAGTAGCTGGCCCCTTTCTCCAAAGAGTAGGTCCCTTATAAGCCTACTTACAATAAAATAATCGTTTGGCACGTCGCTTGCTTTAGGGCGAATCGGTTCCGTGCAACGCTGGTTGCGCTACTTCACGAACCTTCGCCAGCGAAGCCCGGCCCCTAACCATTTCCAAGACTGAAAACGAGGAGTAGGATTATGAATAGTCCGAAGTGTGTCGAGGCGCTGGCGTTTTCGGCGCTTCTCGTGATTTCTGCTGCGCCGAAGGCCGGCGCGCAAGAGTGGGCGACTACGGCTACCCAAGCCTTCCCGGTTCAATATCTGGCAAACGCGAACTTAGTAGGCCCGCTGGCGGGTTCGACGCGAATCCACGTAGTGCTGGGTCTGCAAGAGCAGAACGCGAAGCAGGTGCAACCAACCTTGCAGGCTATGCTGACGCCGGGCAACTCCCTGTACGGGACGTCGCTCACGTTGCAGCAATTCGTGTCGCAATTTGGCCCCACCGCGGCGCAGGTCGAGGCGGTAGAGAATTACCTGACCAGCATGGGATTCACCCAGATTACGGTCGCGGACAATCAGCTACTTATCGACGCCTACGCGCCGGCCGCGACGGTACAGTCGGCATTCCGTACTTCGCTCGCGGAATACTCCGTGAACGGCGTTTCAGTGTTTGTGAACACCGCGCCGGCTCAAGTTCCGGCTTCCCTTTCGGGTATTGTGATTGCCGTGCTCGGGCTGAATAACATCGCATCGTTACATCCCGATGTCGAGCGCCTGAGTTACGGCCCGATGACCGTGCCATGCACGCCGCCCGAGTGTCCCGTGCCTGACCCGAGCAATGAAAGCTTCACGCCGCAGCAATACCAGATTGCCTATGACGCTGCATGCCCATCGGACAATCCGAGCTGCCCGGCGAAGAACTTCCCGACAGCATCTAGTACCTCTATCGGAATCATTGCGGAAGGCGACCTGACACAAGTAGTGACTGATTTACGCACCTACGAGACGATCTATAAGTTGCCGCAGGTGCCAGTTACCGTAGTGAATGCCGGCATCGCCAGCTCAGACACTAGCGGAGCCGATGAGTGGGATCTCGATTCGCAGACTTCCACGGGAATCGCGCAACAGGTGTCACATCTGTATTTTTATGTAGCCACTTCCATGACCGACTCCGACATTGCGCTGGCGATCAGCAAAGCCGTGTCTCAGACCAAAGTCAAAGCGTTCAACATGTCGTTCGGTGAATGCGAGTTCTATCCGTACCTGGACGGCGCCATGCTGGTGGATGATGAAGTGTTCGCGGAGGCCGCGTTGCACGGTATCACTCCGTTTGCCTCAGCTGATGACCAGGGCTCGGCTTGCCCCGCGGAAGCCACCAACGGCGTGCCGCTCTCCGGCCCGCCCGACACGGCTTACCCGGCGTCCTCGCCGTATGTGATCGCGGTGGGCGGAACGAATCTCTTCACCAATGCCGATTACACCTATGATTTCGAAACGGGATGGGAGGCCAGCGGTGGTGGCATCAGTTACTTTGAAACGGCGCCATTCTGGCAAAGTTATACGGGTGGTGGAAGTACGCCGATCGTTCCCAGCGCTGAGGTTGGTCAGCGGGGTGTGCCGGATGTATCCATGTGCGCCGGTGGAAGCGAACTGGCGATCTGCGCCGCCAACATCATTGTGGATGGCGCCGCCACGCTGGTCGGTGGCACGAGTTTGTCTTCGCCGCTGGCAATGGGATCCTGGGCGCGAATTGAGAGCGCTCACAAGAACAAATTAGGATTTGCCGGGCCGTTGATTTATCAACTGGCGTCGAGCGGCCCTCCGCCGAGTAGCCCGGATTTCAACGATGTGATCCTGGGATCGAACGGGTTGTACACCAACTTACCCGGATATGACTATGTTACCGGACTCGGGTCATTTGACATCTACAAAGTCAGCCAAGTGATTCCGGCGACTTATCCTGAGTAGAATGCACGAGGTCTCAGGGGCGCTGCCGCGACCGTCTCCGCTCGGCCGCGCGCACACGCCGTTCATCCATACCGAAATAATGCGCCACCTCATGCCAGACCGTGTCTTCCACCAATTGCCTGAGGTGCGCCTCGCCGTGCGCCAGCCGCTCGTGCGGACCCTGGAATATGGTGATGCGGTCCGGCATGACGAAGCTCTCGAAGACACTGCGCTGGGTCAACGGCCGCCCGTGATACAGGCCCAACAGAGTGGATCCCGGTCCCACGCCCGCTTCCGCCAGTTGTGCCGGCGAAGGCTCCGCCTCTACCAACATCGCGACATTCTGCAAACGCTGCCGGAACCGGCTGGGAATCCGCGCGTATGCCTCGCGCACCACCTTGTCGAATGCATCTGGGGACATGGCCTCCTGCTATTCTACCTTCCATGTACTCTCGAATCGTGAAGTCCCCGCGGCGCCCGCTAGCCGCGCTGCTGGCCGCCAGCCTGCTATGCGCCGGCGCCGCTTGTAGCCGTACCCATACGATCACTACGTCCAATGGCAAGGTCAGCTATCGGGAAAAAGGGAAGGACGCCGGCACGGTAACGGTGACCGGCAAAGACGGCAAGACCGCCACGCTCAGCTTCAACCAGAACAAGGTGCCGGACGATTATCCGAAGGATGTACCGATCTACAGCCCGGCCAAGGTGGTGATGTCGCAATCCGCCTCGGACAAGAATGCCCGCAACCTGATGCTCGAGTCCAGCGACGGGGCGGACAAGATCGGCGATTTCTACAAGAAGGGCCTCGAAAGCAACGGCTGGAAAACCGAGACCACCATGAATACCGGTCAACTGACCATGTATACCGCCACCAAGGACCAAAGATCGCTGACGCTGCAGATCACCGACAGCGGTAACAAGCGCAACGTGATGCAGGTGGTGGCGGACAAGTAATAGTGGCTAAATCATCACGGCGGGTGGTTATTGCAATAGACGGCCCGGCCGGGGCCGGCAAGAGCAGCATTGCGCGCCGCTTGGCCGAGCGGCTGGGATTCTTGTATATCGATTCCGGCGCCATGTACCGGGCAGTGGCCCTGTGGGCCAAGCGGCAGAACGCCGACCCCGCGGACATGCATCGCATGGAACAATTGGCGCGCGCGGCGGAGATCGAGCTCCAGCCGGAAGGCCAGCGCGTGCTGCTCAATGGGGAGGACATCACATCGGCCATCCGCACGGCCGAAGTTGGGAAACGGGCCTCGGTGGTGGCGGCCATTCCGGGCGTGCGCCGTGCCTTGGTGGAGAAACAGCGCGCGCTGGGAGCCCGCACCAGCGTCATCATGGAAGGCCGTGACATCGGAACGGTGGTCTTCCCGGATGCGGATGTGAAGATCTTCCTGGACGCCGATCCGCAGGAGCGGGTGAACCGCCGCCTGCGCGACTTCCACAAAGCGGGTGAGGCGGCGGCTCCCGAGGCGATCGCCGCGCAGATCCGGGAACGCGATCAACGCGACCGTACCCGTGGGGAAGCGCCGCTCACCCAGGCGCCCGACGCCGTGTACATCGATTCGACGGGACTTTCGATCGAAGCAGTGGAGGAGGAGATTTTGAGGCTCGTGCGGGCACGAGTCACTAACGGAAAGGATTTCAGTTGAACGATCTACTTGTGATGAAGTTCGGCGGCACCAGCGTGGGCTCAGCCGAACGCATGCGTACGGCGGCCGCGATCGCCGCCGGACAGAGGCCGCGCCGGCCGGTGGCGATGGTGGTTTCGGCCATGTCCAGGATCACGGACCTGCTGCTCGATACGTTGCGCCGCGCCGAAACTGGAGACCGGGCCGCACTGGAGACCAATATCGCTAGGTTGCGCGAGCGGCACCTGGCCACCTGCCGCGAATTGCTCCCGCCGGAAACGCAAGAGGCCGCCGCAGCGGGCATCGCGCATCTCATCGCCGAGTTCGAACGCATTGCCGGCGGCATGCTGATGCTCAACGAAATGCCGCCGCGTTCGGTGGATGAAGGCGTGGCCATCGGCGAGCGGCTTTCGGCCCTGCTGATGGCCGCATACCTGAATGCGCAAGGCACGCCTGCCGAAGCCATCAACGCGGCGGAGATGGTGGTCACCGATGCGGTCTTCGGCAATGCGTCGCCGCTGATGGAGCCCACGCGCGCGAAAGCACAGGCCCGCCTGCTGCCTCTGCTCGAGCATGGCGTGCTACCTGTGGTTACCGGTTTCAACGGCGCCACGGCGGATGGACGTCCCACCACGCTGGGCCGCGGCGGTTCGGATTTCTCGGCGTCCATTCTGTCGGCGGCACTGGATGCTTCCGAGCTATGGATCTGGACCGACGTGGATGGCATCATGAGCGCCGACCCGCGACTGGTGCCCTCCGCCGCCGTACTGCCCGAAGTAACTTACGCCGAAGCGGCTGAACTGGCCTACAACGGCGCCAAGGTATTGCACCCGCGCACGCTCGCGCCCCTCATCGAAAAGAAGATTCCAGTGTGGAGCAAGAACAGCTTCGCTCCCGAAAAACCGGGGACGCGCATTCTGTCCTCGATCGGCGCCACGACGGGCGCGCGCGCGGTGACTTCGCTGGCGCGCGTCGCGCTCATCTCGCTCGAACCGGCCAGTCCCGAGTTGAGCGGCGCGCATGTGATGGCCCGTGCGCTCGATGCACTCGACCGCGCCAATGTAGAGGTGCTGGTGTTCTCCAGTTCCAGCTACCGCCAGAACTTCTGCTTCCTGGTGCGAACGGAGGAACTGGAGAAAAGCCGGCAGGCGCTCGAATCCGCGCTGGCGCTCGAACTGGCGCACGACTATGTGCATCCCATCCAGGTGGATGAGCAGGTGGGCCTGCTGGCGGTGGTGGGCGAAGGCATGCAGGGCAAGCCGGGCATCGCCGGTCGCATCTTCACGGCTATCTCACGAGAGAGCGTGAACATTATCGCGATCGCGCAGGGATCGAGCGAGCTGACGATTGCGATTGTGGTCAGCCGCGATGGGCTGGAGAAGGCCGTGCGGGCGGTACATGCCGAGTGCGGCATGGGCCGCGTCAATGGGACTCAGGAGCGGGGCTGAAGCGCCGCGCCGGCTGAAGCCCGCCCTCCACTGCTAAGACAGATCGATCACGAAGGTGGTGCCTTTGCCCGGCTCGCTGCGCACCCCGATCTTGCCGCCGTGGTCGCTGATCACGGATTGCACGATGGCCAACCCTAATCCGGTGCCATGCGTTTTGGTCGTATAGTACGGCGTGAACAGGCGGTCGCATTCCTCTTGCGTAAGCCCTTGGCCGGTGTCAGAAACCTCCACGCGTACGCCGCCTTCATGGGGAGCCGTGCGTAGGGCGAGCGTGCCGCCGGAGGGCATGGCATCGATAGCATTTAACACCAGGTTTTGCAGCGCGCGGCCGAGTTGGCTGGGATCCGCTTGAATGGCGCGCAAATCTGCGGCGAGATCCAAGCGAAGTGTGACGCCCGCCGCCTGCATCTGGGCCTCGAAAAGCCGCAGGTTCTCGCGCACCAGCCCATTCAGATCCACGGTTTCCAGTTGCGGTTGCGGCATCTTGGCGAAATCGCTGAATCGTCCCACGATGCCGCGCAGCTTACCCAGTTCGGCCAACAGCGTGGCCGTGCTCTCGCGGAAGACTTCGTCAAATTCGGCGGGATGCGCGGCGCGCGCGCGCTGCAGGTTCTCCACGGTGATCTGGAGGGGGAACAATGGATTCTTCAGCTCGTGCGCCAGGCGGCGGGCGAGTTCGCGCCAGGCGGCCACGCGCTCGGCCTGCACCAGGCGGTCCCGCTGCTCGATCAGCTCGCGGGTCATCTGATTGAAGGCCGCTGCCAGGGCGCCGATTTCGCCGCCGGAATGCACCTCCACCTGGGTATTCCAATCACCGCCGGCCACCGCGCGGGCGCCGGCGGCCAGCGCTTCCACGGGGCGCGTAATGCGCGCGGTAGTCCAAAAAGCCATCAGCAGCGCCAGCAGGATGCCGCCTACGGCCACCAGGATTTCGACGCGCAGCATGAAGCGCTCCAGCCGCACCTGCGCCGCCCGTGAACTGCCCACCAGGAAAGCGCCCATCAATTCGCTCCCGGGTCCGAAATCGTTGCCCGGGCCAAGCAACGGAATGGCGTGGAACGTTTCGGCGCTGGCGGCATCGGACGTCCATTGCACGGTGCGCGTCAGTTCGCGGCGCTGTTTGCGTAGTTCGTCGATCAGGGGCTTGAGCGGCGCGGTGTTCGGAAGCGGCCCCGAGACACCGGCGATCCACTGCGGCTCGCGAAACAGCAGCGCGCGCATGCCCGCGGGCAAGACGAAAGACGACAGAAACCCGCGGTCGAGTTCTTCGCCGCCGACCACGTAGAGCTTGTTCCCGCCCACTCCGGCAACGCGCACGGCAACCAACGCCAGCGCGGTATTGGTGGGCAATTCTTCAATTTTTAGGAACGGCTCCCGGGAGTTCCAGTCGTCCCGCTGCTTCACCCAGCCCTCCTGGTAAAGAAAGCGCGCCGGCCATTGCGCGGATGAAATGATGTTGCCGTTTTGGGAGACCAGTTCCAGAAAATCCAGATTGTGAGCCGTGGCCAGCGGTGGCGCCGCATCCACATAGACCGCGGGATCGGCATCCGGACGGCTGAGCGCGATCACCATCTCGCGCGTGCTATCGGCGTCGGCAATGTCCTTCACCTGCTCCGCTATTTCGCGCTGGCGCCGCAGGAACTCCTGGTGGAACTGGGCCGCCAGTGCCGAGACGCGCTCGTCGTCGAGGCGTCCGAAGGCGCGCCGGGTGGTGGTGGAGACGATGGCACCGACGAATACCACGGCCACAATGACCGTAAGCGAGAAAGCGATCAGGAGCCGCGTGCGGAAGGTCATGGCGTGGTTCCGGAGAGCCAGACATTGTCGAAGCGCCAATCGCCCAGGCGGGTGACCGCCGGCGGCGCATACACCCGGACGCGGCCGCCGGCGCCGAAGAGAACGGGAAGATGAAACAGGGGAATGGCACGCCAGCCCTCCAGCAGCTTGCGCTCGGATTCATAGAGCGCCGCCGCGGACGCCGCAGGCGATGACGAGGACGCCCCTGATGCGGCAGATGCAACCAGCCCCAGCGCGGCGGCCAGATCGGCCAGTGCTTTCGCCGGATCGAGCGAGTCCAGCCGCACGTCGACCAGACGCGCATCCGCGTGCGCATTCTGCGGCGAGACCTGCACCGTGATTCCAGCGTCGCGCGCGTTGACCGCCACGCGCTCGGCCAGCAGCCGGGCCACGCGCATAGCCGGATCGTAGGTCAGCGATAGCGTGCGCTGGGCCGGCGGCAGGGCGTTGGCGAGTTCCCGCGCTCGCGCCAGATCGGCCGCCGTCGAAAACGTGAACGCATAACCCGATATCCACTGCGGCAGCAGCGCGGCGGAGATTTCACCCTGCTTTTGCAGGAGTACGTTGTGCATCGCCGCGCGATCGATCGAAAGCGCCAAAGCTTCTCGCAAGCGAGCGTCCACCGGGCGTCCGGATGCCGCGGGCGCGAATGCCACGGCCATCAGATCCACGGCGGCCGATGACCAGACGGTGCGCCCATCTGCCGCGGCGCGCCGCAGATCCACGGGCAAGAGTTCCACCACATCGGCTTTGCCCAGTTCCAGGTCGGCCAACTCATCGCGCGCCGCCCGGTCCAGTTGGACCTCGATGGAGTCCAGAAACGGACGGCCCCCCCAATAATTTTCGTTCGCCGCGAAGGCGGCGCGGCGGCCGGGCTCGAATGCCGTAACCAGGAACGCGCCGGTGCCCACCAGGCCGCCTGCGGCGCTGCGTGCGAATACCGCCCCGTTGTGCGCAAGAGCCAGCAGCAGATCGGGCACGGGTCGATTGGCGCGCACCACCACGCCGTCGCCCGCCACGGCCACGGTCAGATCCGGCAAAGCCGCTTGCAAGGACTCTACTACCGGCGCGGCCGTCAGCGGAGTGCCGTCATGGAATTTAACTCCCGGCCGCAAGTTGAACTGCCAGCGTTTGGCAGAAGTGTCGTGCTGCCAGGATACGGCCAGACAAGGTTGCGGCGCATCCGCCGCATCCAGCCGCACCAGCGTTTCGAAAACCAGGCTCGCGAGCGGGGCGGCATCGGCCACAGCCGGATCGATGGCGGAAGGAGCGGCGCGTATCTCGACGCGCAGAGTCCCGCCATAATGCGGGCGGGTGGCTGCCCCGCAGAGGGCCAGCGCGCTAAGAACCGCAGGCGGGAACCAGGCTGAAAGCCGCATAGCGTCCGGTTTGGAGATCGTGGGAAACCGCCGTGGCGGAACTGCCTGCGGACCACAGCGCGGTCACCGGTCCGGAGAACTCCAGCGCCGGGCCGGCCGTATTGGCGGCACTGTCCACGATCTCATAAGCTTCGATGGCGTCCGGTTCGGTGAGCGCCGAGGCTCGCGCCACCAGAACGCGCGGGCCGCAGGGTGTTTGGATGGCGGCGATGTCGCTGCCCCACTTCTCCATAACGCCGGCCGCCTCCCAGGAACGTGTGAAGATGTGTGCACGGCCGTCAGCGGCGGCCAGGATCCAGACATCGCCGGCAGCCGCGGCGGAGTAAAACGGCGGCAGCTCCAGCGTGCCCCCGGGCGCCACGTCGATGTGCCCTGGGAACAGGTTGCGATCCGGGGCGAAGAAGGCCAGGGCGCCGGGCGCGAGCAGCCAGGGGTCCTGCGAGTCGCGGCAATCGAGCGATAGTTGGGGCGTGGTGCTGCCCCGGCAAATGGTTCCCGGCAGATATGCGGTGAATGCGCCAGCGCCGGCCGATAGCCGTCCGCGCATATCGCGGGGCCATGGATGCGTGGCCGAAATTGGTGCGGATAGCTGTTCGCCGCCGCGGACGAGCAGCACGCGCGTGGAGTCCAACACCAGCAGCGCGCCGCCGGTTTGGACCGCGTCCAGAATAGGTAGATCCTGCTCCCACAGCAGCTTCTTCTCGAGCGTGACACGCGCCGCTTGATCCTGCTGGGAAGCCGCGCGCAGCGCCGGCACACGCGGCCAGGATGCAAGCAGGACCTGGCGATCGCCGTGGCGATCGATCTCCGCCACTAGCAGGAACTGGGTCAAATTCTCAGAGATGGCGATTTGGACATCCATCGTGGATGGTCCAGCCGGCGTTTTCAACTCAGACTCGAACACGCGGCGCACTTCCGCGGTTTCGGCGGATCCCAAGCTGGATCGATTCTTCACTGTGACAGCCACCGGTTCATGCGCGGCCAAGGAGGCCACTTCCCGCGCCAACTCGTG
This sequence comes from Bryobacterales bacterium, assembly GCA_963818855.1. Lineage (GTDB taxonomy): Bacteria > Acidobacteriota > Terriglobia > Bryobacterales > Bryobacteraceae > Bog-159. The sequence goes on from CAWFUH010000008.1 coordinate 715,353, forward strand.
CGCGGCGGCGCTCATGTCGTCAGCTATGAAGGGGGTCAACAGGATGAAGATGACGGGGCTCAAGCCTCATCATCGCACGCGGATATTGGTCCATGCCGGGCCACTGGATCGGCGCGCGTACTCCGGCTTTCCGACCGGCGGTGTCAAACCTGCAGCTTGCGCAGGTAGGGAACGCTGGCCTTCATCAAATCCAGATTCATCTCCACAAAGTAGTTCTTGATCCCACCCGTCTTCGCCGCGGTGAAGATCTTGGTCCAGTCGAGCGAGTCCTCGCCCACCGCCACAATCTTTTTGGTGGGCGCCGACCAACCCTGCACATGCATCGAAATGAACCGCCCCGGATACTTCGTGAAGTACTCGGCCGCGTCGTAGCCCTGGCTGATCGTGGAAACCTGAAACTGAAACTTCACCAGCTTCGGGTCGAGCAGTTCAAACAAGACATCGTAGGTGCGCTTGCCGTCCACCGTCGATAGCTCGAAGCCTTCGTTATGCAGGCCCTGCTGAATGCCGGCTTTGGCCGCTTGCTCGCCCATCCGGTTATATTCGTCGGCGGCCCGCTTTACGTCGTCCATGGTGGGATTCCGCGGTCCATCCAGGCTGGGCACGAGCATCTGCGTCAGTCCTACCTCCTGTGCCCAGGCGATTCTGCCCGCCTGGTCCTTCCGCAACTCGCCGATGTCGAAGTGCGAGCTTTCGCACTTGACCCCCAGGTCGGCCAGCATGCGGCGCAGCTCGGCGCCTTTGTATTTGGCGAGACCGCCGAAACCCGAGTCGGCGTAACCCACCGGCGAACACAGTTCGATGGCCTCGAAACCGGCTGCGGTAAGCTGCCGGATGGTGCCCGGAAAGTCCTTGGCGATCATGTTCCGCACCGGGTACGTCTGGCATCCAATCGGCAAACCCAACGGATTGCCGGGCAAAGCCCGCGCGCCCGCCACAAGCGCACTCGCACCCTGCAAAAGTCTTCGTCGTGATATCTGCATTTTCCCCGGTAATTGTCTCACGATTCGCTCACCCCCGCGCAAACACCACGAACCCGTTGGCCGGAATCACAATGCTGGCCGACGCGGAAAAGCCATGCATCGGCGGACCCGATGCGGTAATCCCGCCGCCATTCCCAGCCACAATCGGATTCACAAAGTTGTCATAAACGTCGCTATTGAACACCTCCGCCCAATTGCCTGAACCGGGAAAACCAATCGAGTAGTTGTACCAGGTGTCCTCCGCCAGAGTCGCCACCACCACCACATCCGCGCCCACGCCGTCCAGCCACCGGTGATAAGCCAGGACCCGGTTCTCATCGTGGACATAAAACGGATTCACATTGTCCCTCCGCAGCGCCGGCTGGTTCCACCGCAACTGGATCAGGTCCTGTGTGAAGCGCAGATGATCCACCATGGCCTGGTCGCTTCCCGTGGTTAATCCGCTCCAATCCAGCAGATTCGAGGACGTCGGATCCCAGCTCCACTGCTTGTCTTCCAGAAATTCCTGGCCCATGAATAGCTGCGGAATTCCGGGCGCCGTAAGCAGAATGCCCATCGCCAGCCGCGTCCGGCTGCGCGCATACCACGACCGGGTATCGGCCGAATCCGCCAAGACCGGAATGCGCTGGTCCGTGCCCACCTTCACTATGTCGTGATTCTCTATGCACGGGACCGTCTGCCAGGCATGCGCGAAGCCGCTGGGATAAAGCGCGCCTGCTATAGCATCGAGGTTGACGGCCGCTTGCTGACCGTAGGATGCTGCCGTTATCGCCGCCCGCACGGCCGTGCGCAAGCCATCGTGCTGCAGCACGTCGAATCCCGCCCCGCCGTCCGCCACCGGCGTCACAATCGACTGCGACGATTTCGGATAGTTGCCCACTTCGCCCGGCCAGAACTCCGCATTTTGCAGCAGATTAGGTTTCAGGAACCGCACCGTATTGGTGAGGTCGCAGCAAAAACTCCAGCCCGAATCGCAATTCATCGAGATCAAGTCACTAATTTCATCGTAGCGAAACCCATCGGCATGAAGCTCGCCAATATAGTTACAGGCGCTATTGATGATGAACTGACGGACGTCGTTGTTCCACAGTGCGAAAGACAGACCGCCCGTGCCGCGGTCCTGATCGGTGAAGTACAAGCTGTCATTGTTATTGCCTACGTTGGGGACGCGATCGTAGTAGTAAATGCATTCACCGTCCGGTAGTCCGTCCACGCTGAATCCGCCGGCATGGTTATACACCACGTCGAACACCACCCCGATGCCATACACGTGGCAAAGATCCACCATCGCCTTCAACTGCCCGTGGCCCGAACTGATATCGGCCGGCGCCAGAGGCGTGCAGCCCTTCGCCCCGAGCAGCCCATTGATCGTCGCCAGATACTGCGCCAGCGCCGTTGGGTCCGTAACTACATAGGGAAAGTCAGGAGAGAAGTAATCCGCCCCGTCGTAACCCATCGACGGATCTGTCTCCACTTCATCCACCGGCAGCGGCTGCAGTATGTTAATCCCTAACGCCACCAGGTAAGGAATCTTGCCGATAAGGTCCAGAAATGTGGAGGCGATTCCAGGTTTGGTGATCGCGTAGGTTCCCAGATGCGCCTGGTAGACGATCATATTGGTGAAATCGGGCGTGACATACGCCGCATCGTGCCAGGGGTACACCGCGGCCGCGCGGATGATACAACTGCAGTTTGGAAATGCAGCGTCCGTCGCCAGGTCTCGTGCATATGGATCGCGCTTGTAGCCGCTCGATCCCAGGCCAGTCACCCAGAAACGATAAAGATCGCCCTCCTGCGCGGTGGCGATAAAGCCGGTCCAGTAACCGTTGGCGTCTTTCGCCATGAGTAAGTCGGTGGTCTGCCCGGTAAGTGCCGCACCGCCGAATGTACCGTTAACATACACCGCGGTTGCCCGCGGCGCCCAAGTGCGGAAAGTAGCGCCGCCGCCTGCGACTAATGTGGCACCCATGGGTGTGGATGCCAAAACGTTCGCTTGAGAGATCATACGGAACCTCCTACGGAAAAATCCAGGACCGACCCAGGGGTGAGACGCTTAGGATACCACTACTCCGCCTCGTTGTGGCGCAGGCTTGGAGCGCATCCGCATTAATCGTGGGGCAGGACTCCAGTCCTGCGGCCGGCGTCCACGCCGGCCTCTTCGCAGTCCTTTACAGTGATTCCGTTGCGCGAAGTGCGGGTCCTGGAGGACCCGCGCAGACCTGGAGGTCTGCCCCACTGCACCCGGCGGCAAAGCCGAGATGCGCCGTCCGCGGAGGCGATCACCCTTCGCGCAAAGCGGTCAGCGGATCGACGCGGCTAGCCCATCGGGCGGGCAGGTAGCAAGCCACGAGCGCCACCGCCAGCAACGTCACGGCCGCGCCCGAAACGCTGATTGGATCGGCCGCGCTGACGCCGTAGAGCATCCTGCTAAGCAGACGGCCGGTCAAAAGCGTCGCCAGGAAGCCGATCAGCACTCCGCCCAGCACCAATGACATGCCCTGCCGGAGAATCAGTCCGAGCACATTCCACCGGCTCGCACCCAGGGCGATCCGCATTCCGATTTCCCGCTTACGTTGATTCACGGCGTACGCCAGGACGCCGTACAATCCGATGCTCGCCAGGCCTAGCGCCAGCAGCCCGAAGACCGTGAGCAGCGTTACACCCATTTTTTCCTGAAACAATCCGCCGTCGACGATTTCGCGGCCGGTACGCTGGCTGATTAAAATCTGCGGGCCGGCAGTGCGGATCTCATTCTGCGCCGGAAGCAGGATCTGCGCGGGATTTCCGCGGCTCCGTATGTATAAGTTCATCGCGTCCGAATAGTTTTGCTCCAGGGGCACATAGACGCAGAGCTGCGGCGGCTCGCCCCAGTTGGAATAGTTGGCCGTCCGCGCGATTCCCACGATCTGCCGCATCTGCCGGTCGCCAGGCAATTGGATGCGCTTGCCCAGCGCGTCTCCATTGGGCCAATAATCGCGCGCCAGTTTCTCGTTGACGATCGCAACCGGAGTGGTGTTTTCCTGGTCCAGATCCGAAAACTCACGGCCGCGTTCCATGGCCACACCCGCCGTTTTGAAATAGTTCTGCCCTACGGTGTTGACGACCGTGGTAATTTTGTCGGCTTGGCCGCGCGCCAGCCGCCCTTCTATCTGCAGCCCGTTGACCATGCGGCTCCAAAGCGGCAGGTTGGAAGCCCACGATACGGAATCCACGCCGGGCAAGCGCGCCACCCGCTCACCGGCGTCCTGGTAGAAGGCTTTCGTCTGCGCCTTACCATAGCCCGCCTGGCCCGGATTGGTCATGAAGATCGCGAGATGGTCTGTCTGGAAACCCGGATCGATCTGGTAGGCCCGCCCGATGCTGCGCAGGAACAACGCCGCAGTCACCAGCAAGAGAAACGAAAATGCGACTTGGCCGGTCAGCAGCACGTTGGCCAGACTGACTCTGCTGCGGCTTCTCCCCATGGTGTGCGCTTCCTCCTTCAGCGATTCCGCCACGTTCGCGCGGGAGGCCTTGAAAGCCGGCACGCCGCCGAACAGGAATCCGGTGGCCAGTGAGATGAGCAGCGTATAACCCAATACGGTGGGATCCACCTTGGGCGTGAAGAAATTGGCCGAACCGGGCAGAGCGGATAAAAGAAGGTGCAGGCCGGCATAGCCGGCGAACAATCCGAGCACGCCGCTCAAGATTCCCAGAAGCAGGCTCTCCGTGAGCAGTTGACGCACCAGCCGGGAGCGGCTGGCGCCCATGGCCAGGCGCACGGCGATTTCCTGCTGCCGGGCAGCCGCGCGCGCCAGCAGCAGGTTCGCCACGTTGGAACAGGCGATCAGAAGCACGATCGCCACCACGATCAATAGCGCGGCGCTCCCCATGATAATTGGCTGGGAGGTGGTTCCGTTGCTGCCAAAGAACACCTCGCGCAAAGATCTGGCCACGACGGTGCGGCCTTCATTCGCAGCGGGATCTTCGCGCGCCAGGTCCGCGGCGATAGCAGCCAGATCGGCTTGCGCCTGTGCGCGCGAGATGCCTGGTTTCAGGCGGCCGACACCCGTGAAAATCGCTTTTGCGCGGTCGGTGAGCGCGGCCCCCATCTCGTTGGGCAGCAGGCGCTCGGCCATCGTCGCTGGAATCCAGAAGTCGGGGCCGAAGACTGCGTTCACGCCAATGAAACGGGGCGGTGCGACGCCTATAACAGTGAAGACCACGCTGTTAATCCGCAGTGTTTTGCCGATGATATCCGGCGCGCCGCCGAACAGCGTCTGCCATGTTCCGTAGTTCATTACGGCGACGGGGTGGGCGCCGGGAACATTATCTTCTTCCGGGAGGAAGAATCGCCCTGTGGCGGGCCGCAGACCCAGGGTGGAAAAGTAATTGCCGGTAACAAGTTCACCAAACACGCGCTGCGCGGCACCTTGCCGCTGCCAGGTGAGTACGCGCGGAGAAGTGTAGCCCGCCAGCGAAAGGAAAACCGCATTGCGGGCCTGGTAGTACTTCAGATTGGCGTAGGAAACCGGCAGAGGCGCGCTCGATTTCGAAGTACTCCGCGCTTCGGCGGTTTGGATCGCGGCAAGCCCGGAGGCATGCGACACCGGAAGCGGATTCAGAATCAGCGAATCGATCAGGGTAAAGACGGTGGCGTTCGCGCCGATGCCCAGGGCCAGCGTCAGAATCGCAAACAGGGCGAAGACCGGGCTTTTGCGCATGGCGCGGCCCGCGTATCGAAGATCGCGCCAAAGGCTCGCGGCGAGCGCCGCCGGACGGTTATCTCCCGCGGGTACGGGATCGTGTTTCGGCATCTGCTTCTGAATGGCGATCTCCTGCCGCAGCGGATAGAGATCGTCCAATTCCGCGAGCGTGCTGCGGTACGCCTCTTCTTCGCTCGATCCGGCGCTGCGCAATTCGCGGTAACAATCTTCCAGATGCTGTGCGATTTCTTCGGTCAGGCGCGCCTCTCCGGCGGCCTGAAGGCGCAAAGCGGCGATGCGTTGTTGAATCAGGCTTTTCCAATCAGGCATGTTCCATTCCTGTGACTTGGCTGACAATGGCGACGAAGTCTTTCCAGCTCTGCTGCTTCGAACGAAGCTCCTTTCGCCCTTGGGCGGTGAGCTTGTAATAGCACCGCCGGCGCTGGTCCGGCTTTTCCACCCAGACTCCCTGCACCCAGCCTTGCTTTTCCAGGCGGTGCAGCAGAGGATAAAGCGAGGTGACGTGAAATCGCAGGGCACCGCCGGAGCGGATCTGAATCAATTTTGAGATATCGTACCCGTGGCGGGGTTGATCTTCGAGAAGCGACAGGACCAGGAGTTCGGCGCTCCCTTTTTTCCAGTCGTTGTCGGGCGTATTCATATTGTTCTTCCCATTATATGGGACACAACAATATGACGCACGGGAAACTGAGTTGTTTCATCAAAAGTCGAAAAATTGCGATACCCACCGCCCAGAACGCCGCAACCGGCCGGCCCCCAACTTGACACGCGGTGTAACATCACCGGCAGGAGTTCGTATGTGCAAATGGATAATAGCATTAGCTCTGATTGGCGCTTTTCCATCGCAGGCGCAAAGATATAAGGTGCTGCACGCGTTCACCGGATCGTCTCTGTGGATGGCGCCAACCCCTACGCCAAGTTAACGTTGGACCCGGCGGGCAGTCTTTACGGCACGACGGAGATCGGCGGCGCATCGGGCTTCGGTGTGGTCTTCAGGCTGGACAGCACAGGCACGTTCGCGGTACTGCACAACTTTGCTGGTGGCGTGGACGGGCGATTTCCATGGGCACATCTGATCCGCGACTCTTCCGGCTACCTCTACGGCACCACTTCGGAAGGCGGCGCATCGGAGGCCGGTATCGTGTTCAAGCTGGATACCGCCGGTACGGAGACCGTCCTGTACACCTTCACCGGCGGCGCGGACGGGCACAGCCCTCTAGCGGGCCTAACTCGTGACCCGGCCGGCAATCTCTATGGCACTACCGTCCTGGGCGGCGAATACAACGAAGGCGTAGCGTTCAAGCTCAGCACCACCGGCAAAGAGACGGTGCTCTACAATTTCGGCGGTCCGCAAGGGTCCTATCCCAAGGCGGGTCTAACCTGGGATCCAGCCGGCCATCTCTACGGAACTACCTACAACGGCGGAACTACGACCTGCATCGGTAATGGTTGTGGTGTGGTATACAGATTGAGTCTGTCCGGCAAGGAAACTGTATTGGACAATTTCGCTGGGGCCTCGGACGGGGTCTACCCGATATCGGGCCTCATCCGAGACTCTGCCGGCAGCGGCACCGGCAACTGCATTTACGGCTGCGGAGTAGTTTTCAAGATTGCGCCTTAGTGCAGTTTGGCCGCGAATGTGCGGCCGTCCCACCCTCCTGAAAGGATTCCTTCGCCGCCGTGCTATACCTCGGATAGCAAAGGAAGCAAATTCCAGGTCCCCGAGCCCGAAAAATATGAAAATTACCATACGAACCCAACAAATAGGGGGGCCGACAACCCACCACCCACCACCCACCCACCACAACCTCGCCCGTCCCGCCCGCAACCGGACACTGTCCGAATCTGAACAGCACACCGTGACAAAATTGCCACTCCTGCGTCAAACTAATCGAAGGAATGATTGGAAGCTTCAGCAGAGCCGGAACTTATGGCGCAGGACGGACCTGGCGCCGTGGGTGTCAGGTTGAGCCCAAAATTAGATGAAGCCAGCCTGATTCGGGCTGTGCAGCGCGGCGACCAGGACGCCTTCGAGCAACTGGTCCGCGCGTACGACCAAAGTGTGCTTCGGCTCGCCGTGAACCTGCTGCGTTCCCAGGAAGACGCACGTGACGTCTTCCAGGAGGCGTTCTTGCGCGTCTTCCGCAGCATCGATTCGTTCCGGTTCGATTGCAGCTTCCATACCTGGCTCTACCGCATCGTGACCAACATTTGTCTCGATTATCTGCGCAAACGTAAAGTACGGAAGGAAGAGCCGGCCGTGGTGGATACGCCCGAGGGTCCGCTCGACCGCATGAACGATTTCGAAGAGGATGCCGCCCACGCCGATCCGGAGCGGAACATGTGGAACCGCCAGCTCGGCCAGCGTATCGAGGGCGCCCTGGGCGGGCTTACGCCCCGGGAGCGCATGGTTTTCGAACTGCGCCATTATCAGGGTCTGCGCCTGCGGAACATCGGTGAGATCCTGGGCACGAGCGAGGAAGCCGCCAAGAATTGTCTATTTCGCGCCACCCAAAAAATGCGCGCGGTTTTGGGAGATTTTCAATGAACTGCGAATCGGTAACCAAACTCATTCCGTTGTACTTCTACGGCGAATTGCCGCCCGAGGATGAAGACCGCTTCGAACAGCATTTGGATACCTGCGCGGCCTGTGCCCGCCAGGCGGAGTCGCAGCGGGCGCTTTCCGCCGGGCTCGACCGGCGCTCCATGGAACCCTCCGCCGCGCTTCTGGCCGAATGCCGGCATGACCTCATGCGGGCCGTCTATCGGCAGGAAGCGCCCATTTCCAGGCCAGCCCAGCCCCCTCCCTCCCGCCTGTCCAATGCCTTCACTGCCTGGCTTCCGTCCCTGGGCGCCTGGCGTATGCCGCTCGGTGCCAGTGCCCTGATGGCCCTCGGTTTTGTGGCTGCCCGCTTAACCACTCCCGGCCCCGCCGGCTCCCTCAATCTGGCCACGCTCGCTCCAGACGTAATCTCCTCCGTCCGTTCCGTACAGCCCGCGCCCGAGGGCGCGCAATCCGGGGAAGTGCGCATCGTACTCGATGAAACCCGCCGCCGCGTCGTTTCCGGGCAATTAAGCGATAACAATATCCAACGTCTGATGCTGGCCGCCGCGCACGACGAGAACAATCCCGGCGTGCGTTGGGAATCGGTCGATCTGCTGAAGAGTCATTCGGATTCTTCCCCGGTCCGCGAACTGCTCCTCAACCGCGTGGCGGAAGATCCGAATGCCGGCGTGCGGCTGAAGGCGCTCGACGGCCTGAAGGCCTATACGGGCGATCCGGAGGTGCGCAAGGTGCTGGCCCAGGTGCTGGTGCGCGATGATAGCCCGGGCGTGCGCATTGCCGCCGTGGATGCCCTCACCGCGCACGCGGATGATAATATGGTGGGCTTCCTCCAGAGCGTGGTGGAGAAGGAAGACAATACCTACGTGCGCCGCCGTTGCGTAAAGGCCTTGCAGGATATGAACGCCTCGGTTGGAACGTTTTAGGCCATGCATCTGATCCGGCCCACATTCGCTTGCGGTTCTCTGAGCGTCGCGCTGAGCCTTTCGCTCAGCCTCGCGGCCGCCGAGCCGCCGCTCACCCGCGAGGGCAAGTATTGGGTCGAGGTGCGCTCCGCATCGGAACCGATGGCATCCTCCGCGCGCCTGCACATCACTTCGCGCGGTGCCGTCACGCTCAACGGGATATCCGGTACGGAAATCTCCTACTCGCTAAAGATTCGCGTTAAGGCTGCCACGGAAGCTCAGGCGCGCGCCCTGACCGGTAAATTTGGCGTACGCGTCGCCAGGCAGGGCGGCAACGCGGTGTACCTGGTCGTCCAGCGCGGCGACGGCATGGCGGATTTACAGGTGAAACTGCCGCGCACCGCGCCCGAGACCTCCATCGTCACCACCGAAGGTGCCGTGGCCTTCTACGACCTCGATGGCGCAGTCCAAGCCGAAACCGGCGGCGGAGCCATTAGCGCGGACCGCGTGAACGGTAACATCATGGTGCGCACGGCCGGCGGCGATATCATGCTGGGCGCCGTGGGCGGAACGGCCAAATGCGCCACGGCGGGCGGCAAAATCACCGCCAACCTGGTACACGGCGACGCTTCTTTTGAAACCGGCGGCGGCGATATCCTCGCGCAGGAAGTGCGCGGCCTGGTGCATGCCACGACCATGGCGGGAAGCATCCGTATTCTGAATGCCGGCTCTGCCGTGATCGCTTCCACCGGCGGCGGACCCATCGATGTGGGACAGGCCCACGGCGTAGTGACTGCGCGCAATTCCGGCGGACCGGTGAAGGTCGGCTCGGCGGAGGGAGTGCGCTGCGAGAACGGCGGCGGCGGCGTCAATCTGGTCAATATCTCCGGCAGTGTGCGCGTGTCCACCGCCATCGGCAATATCATCGCCAGCCTGCTGGCCGGCAAGCGCATGTCCGATTCCTTTCTCTCCACCGGCGGCGGTGACATTACAGTTATCATCCCGTCTAATTTGGGGGTGACCATCCGGGCCCAAAACGAACTGGTCGGCAATATCCGCCGCATCGTATGCGATTATCCTGGAATCTCGGTACGCGAACAAGGCGGCCAGGTGATCGCCGAAGGGCCCGTGAACGGCGGCGGACCCGTCTTGCGTATCTCCGGCGCCGGCGGCACCATCTTTATCAAACGGCAAGATTGAGAGGGCTTATGAATCGCACTATCCGTCAATTGCTATGCTTCGCCGCTGTGGGCCTGGCCGCGGCCGCCTGCTCGTTTGCGCAGGACACCCCCACCCCGCGCGCGCACACTGCCACCAACCGGAGTTTCGGTCTGCACGTCACCCGCAATAGCTACCTGGGCATCGGCGTGGCCGAAATCGACGCCGAACGCGCCAAGGCGCTCAACCTGAAAGAAGTGCGTGGCGTCGAAGTGAAAAGCGTCGATCACGATAGTCCCGCGGCCAAGGCCGGCCTGAAAGAATCCGACGTAGTACTCGAGTACAACGGCCAGCGCATCGAAGGCACCGAGCAGTTCGTGCGCCTGGTGCGCGAGACGCCCATCGACCGGCAGGTAAAGCTGCTGGTCTCTCGCAACGGCAGTACCCAGACGCTCACCGCTACCATCGGCCACCGCGCGGAGCAGTACTCGTTCATGACGGGCGATGGCGACAACGGCCAACTGACCATTGAGATCCCGCCCATGCCACCGATGCCGCCCATGCCGGACATGCCGGAAGTCCCGGCTGTTCCGGAAGTCCCGCCGATGCCTGAGATCCTGCGTGGATACAGCTTTACGAGAACGGGCGTGCTGGGCATCGAGTGCGAGGCGCTCGGCTCCCAACTGGCCGCCTTCTTCGGAGTAAAAGAAGGAGTGCTGGTGCGTTCGGTGGGCAAAGATTCCGCCGCCGAAAAAGCCGGCATGCGCGCCGGCGACGTAATCGTAAAAGTCGATGGCGAATCCGTGAGCCAGATACACGAAATCTCCAGCCTGGTGCGCGCCGCGCGCAATAAGCACACTTTCCCCGTGGTGGTCGTACGCGACAAGAAAGAAGTGACCCTCACCGTGACAGTAGAATCCGTCAACCGCGGCATGCGCCCCGTAGTCCTCACCACCCCCCGCTGCTGAAGACCTGTGGGAGCTACCCACAACCCACCACCCACAACCCACCACCAGCGCAGCCGAGCCTGCGCTACAATAGTTTCATCCCTCCCCGTAATGTGCGATGAAACTTGCGTCCGCACTCTCCGGCCACTTCGATAACGACGTCCGCGCCCGCGGCGCCAGCTACTATCGATTAGGCGCGGTCCGCATCAAGCGCGGCAATGCCGCCGAAGTCCAGGCCGGCGTGCGCGGCTCCCGCGTCTACGATGTGGATATCTCCTGGAATGGCCATCGCCTGGTCTTATTCTGCGATTGTCCATATTACGAAGATGTGGGCGCCTGCAAGCACATTTGGGCCACCATCCTGGCAGCCGACGCACAAAATTATTTCACGTCTATCACCCGCCTGAATTTCCGCGATGTTGTTTTCGATGAAGCGCCCGAACCCGTGCCGAACGGCCATCACGATTACGATGATCCTCCGTATTACGCGCCCCTCAGCCGCGCGGTTCCCGCGCTGAAGCCGCAGCCGGTAGCAGCCCCGCCCATCTGGCGCCAGCGTCTGAACGAAATCGTGCCGGCGGGCTCCCTGGCCTACCAGACGTGGCCCGCGCATCGGGAACTGGTCTACATTGTCGACGTGCCCTCATCCGTCACGCGCGGCGCCCTGATCCTCGACCTGAAGACGCGCGAGCCGAAGCTCAAAGGCGGATGGAAGAAACCCGCGACTCCGCAGATTACTCGCGCTACCATCTCGAAGCTGCCGAACCCGGCGGATCGCCACATTCTCGGTGTGCTTTCCGGAACCGCCACGAACTCCGATTGGATGGCCTACGGCACATACGAATCGTTCGCGGGCTTTCGCCTGCGGCATCCCGTCGCCGCCTCTATCATGCCGGAAATCGCCCGCACCGGACGGTGCCTGATGGAGGCCGCCGCCGGCGAAGAGTCCTCGCCGCTCGCCTGGGATGATGGTCCGCCTTGGCGCGTCGTGCTCCGCCTGCAGCGTTTCGAAGGCCGCGCGTGGACCCTGGCCGGTTACCTGCGCCGCGACGCTGAAGCGCACGAGGAGATGGAACTGACGGCGCCCCTGCTCATTAGCGAAGGGCTGGTCTTCACCCGCGACCGCATCGCCCTGCTTGAGGAAAACGCGCCCATGGAATGGATCGCGGCGCTGCGCCGCCTGCGCCACATCGACGCGCCCGAAGGCGACATCGGCCAGATGATCGCGGCGCTGCTCGAACATCCGCTGGCCGCGCGCCTCGAGGTTCCCGAAGAACTGCGTTTCGAGGAAATTCACGCCGCGCCACGCCCCTGCCTCACCTTCCGCTCCGAGAGACGCTACGAGTGGGAGCAGCAGCGCCTGCACGCCGAGCTCGCGTTCGATTACGATGGCCGGCGCGTGTCTCAGCAAATTGCCAACCGCGGCATCTACTACCCGGATGAGCGGCGGTTCGTGGTGCGCGACCAGGAAGCCGAGGCCGCGGCCAAGGAATTTCTCTACGCACACGGTCTGGAGGATTTTCCGCAGCAGTATCCAGGCGAACCCCCAAGTATGCGCCTGGCGCCCAAAAAGCTGCCTTCCGTGGCGCACGCCTGTCTGGCGGCCGGCTGGCACGTGGAGGCCGAGGGCAAGATCTTCCGCCGTCCCGGCGCCATGCACGTGGGAGTCTCGTCCGGCGTCGATTGGTTCGAATTGCATGGCGAGGTGGAGTACGAGGGCACCTCCGTCAAGCTCCCCGCGTTGCTGGCCGCACTGCGGCGCGGCGAGAATATGGTTCGCCTGGATGACGGCACTTACGGCCTGCTGCCCGAAGAGTGGCTCACGCGCTTCGGTCCTATCGCCGGCCTGGGCACGCCCGAACCCGACCACCTGCGCTTTCGCCGCAATCAGGTAGGCTTACTCGATGCGCTGCTCGCCACACAGCCCGAAGTCAGTTGCGACGCTGTCTTCACACGCGTGCGCGACGAGCTGCGCAATTTCGGCGGCATCCGCAGCGGCGAGCAGCCCGCCGGCTTCGTGGGCCAGTTGCGCGACTATCAGCGCGACGGCGTCGGCTGGATGGACTTCCTGCGCCGCTTCGGTTTCGGCGGCTGCCTCGCGGACGACATGGGCGTCGGCAAAACCGCGCAAGTGCTGGCGCTGCTCGAAGCGCGCCGCGCCTTGCCCGATTCCTCCGGACCGTCGCTCGTGGTGGTCCCCCGCTCGCTCGTGTTCAACTGGAAACAGGAGGCCGCCCGTTTCACGCCGCGCTTGCGCGTGCTCGACCATACCGGCCTCGCGCGCGACATCAACGGCTTCGACAATTACGATCTGGTCCTGACCACCTACGGCACCCTGCGGCGGGATGCCGCGGATTTCCAGAACATCGAGTTCGATTACATCGTGCTCGACGAAGCCCAGGCCATCAAGAATCCCGGCACCGAATCCGCCAAGGCCGCCCGCCTGCTGCGCGGGCGCAATCGCCTGGCGCTGAGCGGCACGCCGGTGGAGAATCACCTGGGCGAGCTGTGGAGTATCTTCGAGTTTCTCAATCCCGGCATGCTGGGCGCCGCCAGTGTATTCAAGCTGGCCGGCGGCGCGGCGCGCAATCCCAGCCAGGAAACGCGCACTTTGCTGGCTCAGGCGCTGCGCCCGTTCATCCTGCGGCGCACCAAGGAGCAGGTGGCGCGCGAGCTGCCGCCTAAATCCGAGCAGACCATCTTCTGCGAGTTGGAAACCCCGCAGCGCAAACTCTACGACGAGTTGCGTGTGCATTACCGCAATTCGCTGCTGGGCATGGTGGACGCCAAGGGTCTGGCGAAATCCAAGATCCAGGTGCTGGAAGCCCTGCTGCGCTTGCGTCAGGCCGCTTGTCATCCGGCGCTCATCGACCCCAAACGCCGCCACGATGCCAGCGCCAAGCTCGACGTGCTCATCGATCGCCTGCAGGAAGTCGTCTCGGAAGGTCACAAGGCGCTGGTGTTCTCGCAATTCACCAGCCTGCTGGCGCTGGTGCGCGAGCGCCTCGATGATAGTGCCATGGTTTACGAATATCTGGATGGCTCGACGCGCGACCGCCAGCAGCGCGTCGAGCGCTTCCAGAACGACCCGGACTGCGGCCTGTTCCTGATCAGCCTGAAAGCCGGAGGACTGGGCCTGAACCTGACCGCCGCCGAATATGTATTCCTGCTCGACCCATGGTGGAATCCGGCGGTGGAAGCGCAAGCCGTCGACCGCGCCCACCGGATCGGCCAGGCAAATCAGGTATTCGCCTATCGCCTGATCGCGCGTGACACAGTCGAAGAAAAGATCCTGCAACTGCAGAGCAGTAAGCGCGACTTAGCCGCCGCTATTATCAGCGCGGATAACAGTCTGATCCGCGACCTAAAGCGCGAAGATCTCGAGTTACTCCTGTCATAAGCCAGCGCCCAACGCGGCGTAGCCGCAACCGAGAGGTTCGGCGCTGAAGCGCCGATGCCGGCTAAAGCCCGCCCTCCAATATGAGACTATGGGGCATGCCCCTGACCCGGCGAGCATTCACCTTGGGCGGCGCGACTCTGGGGGCCGCACTGCAGGTCCCGGCAGAGTCGCCCCGCCCGGCGCCTATCATCTGCCTGTTCTCCAAACACCTCCCGCAGCTACACTATTCCGAACTCGGCGGCGTGCTCCGCGATCTGGGTTTCGCCGGCTGCGATCTCACCGTGCGCCCCGGCGGACACGTCGAACCGGCGCAATCGGCGGCCGATCTGTACCGCGCGGTAGAAGCGATTCGCGCCGACGGCGTCGAGGTCCCTATGATCACCACCGCCTTCACTTCGCCGTCCGATCCCACATTACCCAACGTGCTGGCGCTCTGTGGCCGCGACCGCATGAAGGTGCCGTACTTCAAGCTGGGCTACTGGAATTACCGGCCGGCCGATAACATCGAGACGCGCATCGCCGAGGTGCGCCGCGACGTAGCCGGTCTGGTATCACTCGCGCGCGCTTACGGCATGGTGGCGGGATTCCATAATCACTCCGGCAACTATGTCGGCGAAGCCGTGTGGGACGGGCGCGCCGTGATCGACGGCCAGGACCCTAACTGGATCGGCTACTATTTCGACCCGTGCCACGCCACCGCAGAGGGCGGCGAAGCCGGCTGGAACGTCGCCATGCGCATGGCCCTGCCGCGCATCAAGATGGTCGCGCTGAAAGATTTTTATTGGGAGAAGGCCAATGGCAAGTGGGCCATGCGCATGTGCCCCATCGGCGAAGGCATGGTCCGGTGGACCGACGTATTCGGCATGCTTGCCGCCGGGCATTTCGCCGGCCCGCTGTCGCTGCATCTGGAATATCAGCCGGTGGATATGAATGCCATCGCGCGCGATCTGGCGTTTGTGAAGAAGCAGGTGGCCGCCGCGTTTGGAAGCTAGCCCGCATGTTACAACGGCAGTATGCCTACCTTCCGCGTCGAAACTGCACCGGCGCCATATGACGCCGTAGTGGAGCGCGGCATTCTGGAACGCGCCGCGCAATATGTTCCCGCACAGGCCGGCAAGGTCTTCGTAATTTCCACCGACGACGTCTGGCGCCACCAGTGCGCGCGGCTGGAACAAGGGCTCCAGTCGACGCCGCACGAGGTGCTGTTTCTGCCGGGCGGCGAGGATCAGAAGCGCATGGAACCGCTCGAAAGCCTGGCGGAAGAGATGGTCCGGTTGGGCGCCGACCGGTCCAGCGTGGTGGTCGCTTTTGGCGGCGGCATCGTAACGGATATGGCCGGCTTTCTGGCGGCCATCTTCATGCGGGGCATCCCGGTGGTGCAGATTCCCACCACGCTGCTGGCACAGGTGGATGCGGCCATCGGCGGCAAGACCGGGGTCAACTTGCGCATCGGCAAGAACCTCATCGGCAGCTTTCACCAGCCGCGCGCGGTGCTCATCGACCCCAGCTTGCTCGAAACGCTGCCCGATCGCGAATACCGCGCGGGAATGTACGAGATCCTGAAGGCCGGCGTGATCGCGAGCGAGCCGCTGTTCCGGTTCCTCGCGGAGGACAGCGCAGCCGTACTGGCGCGCGAAGCGGCGGCGGTGGATCGCATCATCGCGGAGTCCGTAGGGATCAAGGCGCGGGTGGTGTCCGCCGACGAACGGGAAGGCGGCTTGCGGCGCATTCTGAATTTCGGACACACTTTCGGGCACGCGCTCGAAGCCGAAACCGGCTACACACGCTTTCTGCATGGCGAGGCGGTGGCGTTCGGCATGTGCGCCGCTACGTATCTGGCGCAGATGACCGGGCACCTGTCGGCGGAAGACGCCGTGGACATCCTGGAAACCATCCGGCTTTACGGCCCGATCCCCTCACTCTCCGGCGTTGACGCTGAGCGCCTGCTGGCGCGCCTGGCAAGCGACAAGAAGACCATCCAGGGCAAGGTCCATTTCGTGCTGCCCCAGCGTATCGGAGAAGTGCAAGTCCTGTCCGGCATCGGCGATGCAGTGGCACTGGCCGCCCTGCGGTCCGCTCTGGCATGAAGGGCACCACGCCGGAGGGCGCGCGCACGGAGCAGGAAGCGGCGGAGTGGGTGCGCGGCATGTTCGGCCGGGTGGCGCATCGCTATGATCTGGCCAATCACCTGCTATCGTTCAATATCGATCGCTACTGGCGCGCACATACGGTGGCGCGCGTGCGCGAGGTGCTGGCGCGTCCCGAAGCGCGCGTCCTCGACATCTGCTGCGGCACCGGCGATCTGGTACGTGCTCTTGAGCGCGGACGGCCCGCTGGCGCGCCCGTGATGGGATCGGACTTTTGCCATCCCATGCTGGTGGCTGCGCGCGCGAAAGTAGGCGGCGGGAGATTGTTCGAATCCGATGCGCTGCGCTTGCCGCTGGCCGATGCCGCGATCGATCTGATCACCGTGGCGTTTGGATTCCGCAACCTGGCTAACTACGAAGCGGGCCTGCGGGAGATGCGGCGCGTATTGCGGCCGGGCGGTGTGGCAGCCATTCTGGAATTCTCGCAGCCGCCCAATCCAGTGTTCGGCGCACTGTACCGCTTCTATTCGCGGCGCGTGCTGCCGGCGGTGGGCGGGGCCTTATCGGGGTCGCGCGATGCGTACACGTACTTACCGGAGTCGGTCCGGAAGTTTCCGGCGCCCGCGGAATTGGCCGGGATGCTGCGCGCCGCCGGTTTTAGCCGCGTAGAATTTGAGCGGCTCACCGGCGGCATCGTAGCGCTACACTTGGCCTACGTATAAGTTAAGGCGTCGTTCCTGTAAACGGCTGATTCATGGTCGCCTCATACATGGCGTTCAGTAGATCCTGCGACTGACCGTCGTAGTCCGCATCGAGCGACCACATGAACGTACCGCCCAGCCCGCTATGCCAGTCCGCATACCAGACCTTGAAGTAAGTGGAGTAAGGATCATCGTAAGTGACAAACCCCGGCAATCCACCATCGCGTAACATATAGGGGACCATCGATGTCTCGTCAAAGTACGACGTCCATCCCTGTTGGTTCAAATGACTCTTGACCCATGTGCCGTAGTTGACGGAGGGCACCCAGTCGTTGCCGCATACGTGATTTTCCCCGACTAATGGCTTGCATGGGCCGTATACCTCCGTCACGTCAGTGTACACGTAGCCGTAAAAAGGCGTTCCCATGTTGAGCTGGGCGGGCGGCACTTGATAGTCCTCCACGAAAATTCTGATGGCTCCCTGGACATCGGGGCCGGCCTCCCAGGGCTGCGGATTAGCTGGATTCTGGAATACCGGAGAGTTGAACTGCGCGTCGTCGGTCCACGGCCCGGCGCAGTCGTACATCATAATGTTGATGTAGTCGATTACCGTTATGATTCCCGGCATATCGTATCCGGATCCACCCCATGGTGGAATGTCCACGGACAAGACATAAGTAGGGCTGGGAAAGATGTTGCGGAGTCCGTGCATCAATTTGAACATAAACTGTGCATCGGCCGTCGAACTCGGGTATTCCCAATCGATATCCAACCCGTCGTAGCCGTTCGTGGTTATGAACGTCTGTAAGTTAGAAAGCAGCGTTTCCAAGCCGCCGCTCGTGGCTTCAAGTTCCGGGAATTTACCCCCCAGCCCCACCAGCACCTTCACTCCCGCAGCGTGCGCTTTGCTGATAAGTTCCGGCTCGAGGAAGCCACCCGGAACAAAAAGCGTGCCATGCGCATCGAATTGGGGACCAAAGTCGTTGATGTGCGTGATCATATTGAATGGAATCTGGGCTGCGCTGTAGGGTGGATCTTGAGTGCGGCTCCAGTAGCCGTAGTCGGCTACCAGCCGTTTGGGAAAGGGCTGCTGCGCCTGGGCCGGCAGCGTCGCCAAGCCACACCCAACGCAGACCAGCCAGAGTTTCGACAGTCGAATCACGCGGAACACCTCCATCAGTGTGTAATGTACACCCGTTCGTCGCACGCCGCTAGTCCGGTCCTTAAGGCAGCGTTTCCCGGGCCACTTTGTCGGCCTGCTCCGCGCGGAATTGCTTCAGCTTCGCGCGCAGTTCAGGCCGCGAGTTGGCCAGGATCGCGATGGCCAGCAGCGCCGCATTGCGCGCGCCCGCCGAGCCGATCGCCAGCGTGCCGACCGGAATGCCGCCGGGCATCTGCACTGTGGAGAGCAGCGAATCGAGGCCCTTCAGCGCGGGGCTTTCCATGGGCACCCCCAGCACCGGCAACACGGTCTGGGCGGCCAGTACGCCGGCCAGATGCGCGGCGCCGCCGGCTGCCCCAATGATCACTTCAATCCCGCGCGATTCCGCTTCGGCGGCATATTGCGCCGCGAGGTGCGGCGTGCGGTGCGCGGAAAGCACCCGGCATTCATGCGGCACGCCGAATTTCGTCAGCGTCTCGTCGCAGTGACGCATGGTGTCCCAGTCCGACTTACTCCCCATCAGTACCGCAACTAATGGCTCACTCATTGCTCTTACTCACCCTGTGCCAGAGTGTAGCCCGGCTTCCCATCGTAGTTACGCAGGTTCTCGGTTTTGACTATTTCCATGCCGGTTTCGGCAATGCGGCCCAGCAGGCTGACGATCTGGAACTGGGTCACAGCCGCGGCGGCAAAGCGGCAACGGTAATTGTCCGTGCAGAAGGTCTCGGGATGCCCGCCCGGCCAGATTTTCACGCCGCGATTCGACATCATGGTGAGCTGCATATCGGCTCCGGCCGCCTGTTGCAGCGCGGCCGCGAGTTTGTCGTTGTCGAGCGACGGCCAGTTCACGTAGACATCCACACCTATCAAGTCGACCTTGGGATCGGGCCGGACCGCGGTTTGGCGGGCAACCGCCACACGCTCCGGCGCAGCCGCGTAACTGGCCGCCTTCAGCGTGTTGGGCTTTTGTCCGAGCCGCACCACCACCGCGCGCGCGAACTCCCTGGTGCCCACTTTCTCCTGGCTGGCGCCTTCGGTGAAGATGTCGTAAGTATGCACGCCATCTTCGATGGTGCGCAGCCACGCGTTATGTACGCGCGCGGCGGTATCCGGCTGATTGATGTGCACCAGCATCAGCACGGCCCCCAGCAGCAGGCCGGAAGGATTGGCCAGATTCTGATTGGCGCGCCGCGGCGCGGAGCCGTGGATGGCTTCGAACATGGCGCCGTGATCGCCAATGTTCGCAGAGCCGGCAATCCCAACCGAACCGGCGATCTGCGCGGCCACATCGGAAAGGATATCGCCATACAGATTGGGCATTACGATCACATCGAATGCCTCGGGGGTATCCGCCATCTTGGCGGCGCCTATGTCCACGATCCAATGCTCATTCTGTATGTCGGGATAGTCGGCGGCGATTTCGTCAAAGA
This sequence comes from Bryobacterales bacterium, assembly GCA_963818855.1. GTDB lineage: Bacteria > Acidobacteriota > Terriglobia > Bryobacterales > Bryobacteraceae > Bog-159. The sequence continues at coordinate 735,395 of CAWFUH010000008.1, forward strand.
CTTTGTGGAAGAGACCGTCGGTCATCTTCATGATGTTGTCTTTGGTGAAGCAGGTGACCTTCTTACGGCTATGGCGGCGCGCGTATTCGAAGGCGTAGCGCACGATCTTTTCGCAGCCCGGCCGGGTGATCAGCTTCAAACACTGCATGGCGCCGGGACTGAGCTGGTACTCGATGCCGGCATAGCAATCCTCTTCGTTCTCGCGCACGATGACCAGGTCCATGCCCGGATGCAGCGTATCGATGAACGGGTGATAGGAGACACACGGCCGCACATTGGCGTACAGGCCCAGGGTCTTGCGCGCGGTGACATTGAGGCTCTTAAAACCCCCGCCCTGCGGCGTGGTGATGGGGGCTTTCAGGAAGACCTTGGTGCGGCGCAAGGATTCCCAAGCGCTCGGTTCGATACCGGCGGTGTTGCCGCGCAGGTAAACTTTTTCACCGATTTCGATGGTTTCGATCTCGATGGCAGCTCCGGCGGCATCCAGGATTTCGAGAGTAGCGGCCATGATTTCGGGACCGATGCCGTCGCCGTGCGCGACCGTGATGGGGGTTTTGCTGGACATAAGGAAACATAACGATATAGGATTGCGAGGGGGTGGCGCAACCGCAGGAATCTGGTTGGGATGGGACCGGCGTCAACTACCGCCGGTCCGGTATCGCGGCACTGCCGCTTCTGCTGTGACTAGCCCCCGTTCTGGCAGACAGTCAGAGTTTCCCCTTGGAACGTAAACCACTTGTTCACGGAGGTGCTTGGCGGGGCGCCAAAGTACGGCAGAGTAACCAGATCCTGAAGGGTATACTGGAATCCGTTTACAGTATACGGGTAGCCTCCGTAGTTAGGGTTATCCTCCAACGGGTCGCCGACTTCCAGGATTCGGCTAAAGTTTCCCTGTTCGCCGCACAAGGCCGGGACGTCGGTGTTATTCGTCTCCGGATCGTCGGCCCATTCGGCGATCTCATGCGACAAAGCTTCCACGTCCTGGGCGAACGCTCCGACATGATCCACGTACCCAGCAGCCGCATAGCCCTGTATGCCTGTGAAACTATGGTAGCCCCCAATGCAGCACCCGGATAGGCCCGAAGTGTTGCTGAGGTACACGTCATACATTAGGAAAATCGGGAACACGTTGGCTGGGATCTTCAAGCTTTTAATCAAGGACTGCACTTTGCCGTCGAACCAGTTAATGTTCACCAACCCAGCCGTAAATCCGAATGCCGTCCCTGTTGAACTCTCACTCGCCGGAGGAGTCAGAGTCTGTTCCGCAAGCACAGTCGGTCCCCCCAAGAGCAAATGGAAGTTTGGGTGTGCGGCGCCTTTGCCCCAGAAATTAGCGCGCTGGTAAGCATCAATGTATTGGGTAGTGCCCACATTCACACCGCCTTGCACATAGGTTGTGGTGGAATCGAAAAGCGGAGAATCCACGGTGTTTTGGACCACGGTCTTTCCATTCGTAAGTACGGTCGAAGGGTCGTACGTGCTTGTCTTGATGACAACCTTGACCGGGATGATATAGACCGGCACGGTGGTGGTGGCATTGCTGCCCGGCGCCTTGCCAACCATCACGTAAGAATATTTCGTGCCCTGATAGGTATAGCTGCCGGTCCAGGTCGGCACCTTGACGGCTGGTTGTACCAGGTTCGCGTCCGGCTTCGGGTGCAGCACGGTGAACATTGGTTTCGGTGTAGTGTTGGGTTCGTCGTTTTGCGCCTGGACCAAGCCCGTCAGCAATAATGCTGCGACCGGCACGATCAGCGCGTTCTTCAGGAAACTCGTCTGGATAAAGATAGGGTACCCCTCCTGAGGTGGCGCTTCGCCCATCGGCGAAGGTCCAACGATGATAGCACGTTATTTTGCCGCAGGATTTCGAATTCGATACCCTACAACACCGGGCCGATCCGCCACGGGACGAATTCCTGATGGCCCAGCCGCTCGGCGCAGGTCTTCTCGCCCGAGGCCACCCGCAGCAGCATGTCGAAGATCTCGCGGCCTACTTCCTGGACGCTCTTTTCTCCGTCGGCGATGGCGCCCGCGTTGATGTCCATGTTGTCTTGCATGCGCCGGTAGGTGTGGCTGTTGCTGGCAATCTTGAGCACCGGCACGGAGGGGAAGCCGATGGCGCTGCCGCGTCCGGTGGTGAAGGCGATCAGGTTGCAGCCGCCCGCGGCGAGGCCGGTAAGCGATACCGGATCGTAACCCGGCGTGTTCATGAAAACGAAACCGGGCGTGCGGACCGGCTCGGCGTAATCCACCGCGTCGGTCAGCGGCGATGTGCCGGCCTTGGCCACCGCGCCCAGCGATTTTTCGAGGATGTTGGTCAATCCGCCTTCTTTATTGCCGGGCGACGGATTGTCGTTGAAGCTGCCGGCGAAGCGCGTCAGGTATTGCTTGTAGCCGTGGACGAAGCCGAGCAACTTCTCCGCCACCTGCCGGTTACGCGCGCGGCGCACCAGCAGGTGCTCGGCGCCGAAGATCTCGGTGGTTTCCGCCAGCACGGCGGTGGCGCCGATGGCGGCCAGCATGTCCGAACAGACGCCCAGCGCAGGGTTCGCGGTGATGCCGGAAAATGAATCGGAGCCGCCGCAATTCAGGCCCAGCACAATGTGCGAGGCGGGCGCTTCCACGCGCCGTTCGGCGGCGCACTGTTCCATCAGGCGGGCGATCTCGATGCGGGCCGCTGCCAGCGCGCCGCGCGTGCCGCCGCTCGACTGCAGAGTCATGCCCACCAGGCGGCTGGTGCGCGGCGCATTGGGACCCAGATAATGCTCGATCTGGTTCACCTCGCAGCCCAGGCCCAGAATCACCGCGGCCGAGACATTGGGATGCGCCAACACACCGGCCAGCGTGCGTTGAAGCTGTTCGGTATCCGGGCCGATGGTGTGGCCGCAACCTTCGCCATGCGGGAAGGCCACCACGCCATCCACGTTGGCCGGCAGCGATTCGCCATCGAAACTGCGCGCGATCAACTCGGCGGTGTGCGCGGCGCAATTGCTGGCCGCCACCACGGCGATATAGTTGCGCGTGCCCACTGAGCCATCCGCGCGCGGAAAGCCGAGAAACGTGGGCGCATCGCGGCGCGCGGGCAGCGGAGTTTCACCCGTTGGAAACTCGTAGTTGAATTGCAGTTCCTCGAACGCCAGGTTGTGCGTGTGGACGTGATGGCCAGACTCGATGGTCTGGCGGGCGCGGCCGATGATCTGCCCGTAGCGCCGCACGATTTCGCCTGCCTGAATCGCGCCGAGAGAGATCTTGTGGCCGGCGGGAATGGCTTCGCGCGCGACCAGCGGATGGCCATCGACCTTCAATGCAGTCCCGGCGGAAAGCGGCACGCGCGCAATAGCCACATTGTCGGTGGCATGCAGATGGATTACGGAATTCTCCGCGGTCGGCAACTTGGCAATTTCGACCAGGCTTTCGAGTGGCATGATTTACCTCATCAGCAGCGTTTCGGGCGCTTCCTCACCCAAGTGGACGTGCAGCTTACCGCCCACGGGATGTATCCAGATGCCGCCGTCCTCGCGCGGCAGCGGAATATCGGCAGGGTCGCTGATCACGACGAAGCTGTCGTTTTCGGCGCCATCCAGCAGCTTGCCGATGTGTACGTGCAGGTGGCACTGACTGCGCCGGGAATCGGCATTGGCAGCCAGCGCCCATTGATCGCCCCATAGTTCACGGGCTTTCGCGATGGCGCCCGACCACAGCGCGAGACGCTGCGCAGCGGTCAGATCGGCGAATTCGTGAGTGTGCACGCGCGGCAGCGCCAGCCAGCGGTTCGGCTTGGTGGGGCTGATGTCCTTCAGGAAGAATACCGCCGTGTCCGGCGGCTGCTTCTCAGCTTCCCGGCACAGCCCACAGTTGCGCTGGGCCATGCTCTCGGCGCTCGAGGGATCGCAGGTGCAGTCGCGCACATCGCCGAGCGCGGCGGCGGAGAGGAGCAGGAGTGCCGGAAGGAATCGCACTTACTCATTATAAGGTCGTCCTATCAGCCCGGTTTGATCCGCCAGCCGCGGGCGAGTGTGGCAGGGCCTGCGGACACCTGCATAAATTGTGGGGCAGGACTCCAGTCCTGCGGCCGGCGTCCACGCCGGCAAGTGCGGGTCCTGGAGGACCCGGCCCAGAGGGCACCCCGACCTGGAGGTCTGCCCACTAAAGCCCGCGCTCCGCGCTCCAGTGCATTTCGGCTACGGGTGGGATGAAGGTCATGGCGCGCTCAGTGACGGCGCAGATGGTCAGGCTCGGATTGACGCCCAGATTGGCAGCCAGCACGGAGCCGTCGCAGATGTACATATTCCGGTAACCGAACACGCGATTGCGATGGTCCACCACGCCCTCGGCGGCGGAGGCGGCCATGGGACAGCCGCCCAGGATGTGCGCGGTGCCAGGAACGTTGAAAAGGATCTCGGTAACCATGCTCATGGGCGTGCCCCCGATCAGGCTGGCGGCCTGGCGCGCGAACTCGTTGGCTTGCGGGATGAAGGTGGGGATCTTCTTGCCCTGGCTCACCAGGATTTTACGGAACGGAAAGAACCAGCGGCGGCGGAGGCGCATATCGATGTAGCCATCGAGTGTTTGCATGCAGAGGAAGATGATCGATTCGCGGGCCCAGCCGAACGGATGCAGCGCGCGCGCCGTGCGGATGGGGTGCCGCAGCAGCGAACCGAATAGCGTGGCGAGCCACGACCAGATGCGCGTGTGGCCCGGCCGGCCTCCCGTAAGCAGCGTGGCCAAGGGGCCCATGGCGTCGGAGCCGGCGGGATAGCGCACGGCTTCGATGTGCGTGTAATCGTCCAGGTAGATGCCCGAGCCGATGGCGATGCCTTTGGAAAAATCCTCGGGGCTGCCGGGAATGCGCACCCCGATCAGCGATTCGGCGTTGGTGCGCACGCGGTTGCCGAGCTGATCGCTGAGGGCCGGCAGAGAGCCTTTCAGCTTCAGGCGAAAAAGCAGATCCATGCTGCCCAGCGCGGAGGCGGCAAAGACAACGCCGCGGCAGGTGAAGTGGCGCGGACGTTGGCGCAGCCACGCCAGGGAATTCACGGTGTGTACTTCGTATCCGGCACTGCCGTCGGGGGCTCCGGCGAGCGGCTTCACATCCACTACCCTGGTTTCGTCGAAGACGCGCGCGCCGTGCTTCTCGGCGAGATAGAGATAGTTTTTGTCGAGGCTGTTCTTGGCGTTGTAGCGGCAGCCCACCATGCAGCCGCCGCACGCGATGCACGTGCAGCGCGCGGGGCCTTCGCCGCCAAAATACGGATCGGTATATGTCTTGCCGGCGGGTTCGCCTTCGGGTGGTTCGAACACGGCGACATTGGTGCGGTAGAAAGTGTGACCCACGCCCGCGGCATCGGCGGCCCGTTTCAGGAAGTGGTCGGCAGGGCCGAGGATGCGGTTTTCAATGACGCCGAGCATGCGCACGGCCGTTTCGTAATGCCTCGGCATCTCGTCTTGCCAGGCGGCCAGACCGGCCCACGATCCGCTGTCCCACACGGAATTCCGCGGGACCAGCATGGTATTGGCGTAGGTGATGGATCCGCCGCCCACAGCACAGCCGTGCAGAATGGTGACGTGCTTGAAAAATTCCATATTGAAGAAGCCGCGCAGAGCCAGGCGCGGGCGCCAGAACCAGCGCCAGATCAGCCAGTTCGTCGATGGCATGTTTTCGGGCGTCCAGCGGCGCCCCATTTCCATCACCGCCACGCGGTAGCCTTTTTCCGTCAGGCGATGCGCCGTGACGCTGCCGCCGAAACCGGAGCCGATCACGATGAAATCGAAGTCATAGCTGGAATCAGACATACAGGTCTTCTTATATAAAAGGGCCCAATTGATGATACCTCCCGGCCGCGGCGTACGATAGGGGGAGATGACGCAGGCGGAACGGATCTACTACGACCGGCGCGCGCCGGAATACGACGACTGGTATTTGGGAACCGGCTTGTTCGCGGCGCGCGAGCGTCCGGGTTGGCACGCGGAAGTGGAGGAAATGCTTGGTTGCCTGCGATGTCTTTCGCCCGGTCCGGTGCTGGATGTGGCTTGCGGCACCGGCTTTCTGACGCGGCATGTGACGGGCCGCGTCGTGGCGCTGGACCAGAGCGGGGCCATGCTGCGGGTCGCGCGGGCACGGTTGCCGGGCGGGCGCGTACTGCAGGGCGATGCGCTACAGCTTCCGTTCCGGGCGGGCACGTTCGGCTGCCTGTTGGCGGCGCATTTCTACGGACACTTAGACCGGCCCCTGCGCGCGCGTTTCCTGACGGAGGCGCGGCGGGTGGCCGAGCGGATTCTGGTTGTGGACGCAGCCTGGCGGGAGGGCGTGCAGCCGGAGGAGGTGCAGGAGCGGGTGCTGACGGACGGATCGCGGCACCAGGTTTATAAGCGCTATTTCACACCGGCACAGTTAACGGCGGAAATCGGCGGTGGGCGCGTGTTGCATGCGGGGCGGTGGTTTGTGGCTGTACTGTCGTGAAGGCTATGGTTTCCAGTTATCCATGTGCCAGCTCGGATTCACCCACGCGCCGTTGTGATAGACGAACACTTCCGTGGCGCGGCCGGAGTTGACCGAAGACTTGCCGCCCTGTTCGATTTCGAAGGTATAATCTGAATAGACGATGGCCACGTAGCCGTAGGCCTGTATCTCAGTCTTGGGAAACTCCAGCCGGATCAGCTTTCCGCCAGAAGCGGCGAAGCGCGCCGAGTTCTCCAGCGTCGTCCGGCGATTGCCCCATTCGCTGCCGCCAGGCTCGATGGTCAGCAACTCAGCGGGCAGCAGCTTTTCGAGCGCGGCGCGGTCGCCCGCAAACCAGGCGCGCCACACAGCCTCACGCGCCGCCAGCAGGTCCTTTTTTTCGGAATCGTCGAGCGGGCGGAAAATCGAGTGCCGCGCGGCAACTGACTCGGGGTGCAGGTCCGTGTCCGATCCGTTCTGAATCCATTCTCCGTTTTGCCTGGTATAAAAGTCGGTAATGCGCAGAGTGCGCTGAAACGGTCCACTGGGTGTATTCGCTTCGACATCGGCCACGAAGGCGACGAATGCGGCGTCTCCCTTGAAGATCATGTCGAACTCGCGCATCTTATAGCCGGTCATGCCGTAGGGGCTCTTCGGATCGAAATAGACAGTCGTCTTCATGTACTCATCGATGCCGCGAATCATGATCGTCGAACCTTCCAGATAACCGAGCCAATTGGCGGCGTGGGTGGTGCGCAATTCGTCGCGATCCTTGTGGATGAATGCCTGAAAGATGCGGTCGATGTGGGCGCGAATGGCGGCACGGTCGGCGGCGCGGTCGTCTTCGCCGGCGCCGGCCAGTAACACGGCTGTCAGTAAGAGGCCGGTAAGACGGGCGATCATATCGGTGGCCTTCATGGATCTACTCCTCGCGAATGAGTTCGGCCGGATTGGCTGCGGCGGCGCGTCCGGCGGGACGCCATCCGCCGATGAGCGCGGCGCCTGGAAGAAACAGGAGTGCCAGGCAGTAGCTCAAGGGGTCGAGCGGCGTGACGCCATAGAGCAGCGTCCCGAGCCAGTGCGCGGCAATCCACGTGGCAGCCGCGCCCAGCAGCACGCCACCGCCGGCGAGAACACCCACCTCGCGCAAGACCATGCGCAGCACATCTCCCGTACCGGCGCCGAGGGCCATGCGGATGCCCATTTCCGGCCGGCGCTGCGAGACCTGGTAATTGAATACACCGTAAACGCCGGTGGCCGCCAGCAGCAGCGCAAGAGCACCGAAGATGGCCGCCAGCACGGCTGTACAGCTTACGGGCGAAATCTCGCGCGACACGTATTCGGTCATCGGGCGGATCTTAGCCATGGCCGCGGCGGGACTGCGATCGTGCAGCATGCGGCGCACGGCGGGCACCAGCGAGAGCGGTTGGCCCTGCGTGCGTACCACGTAACTGAGCGGCGCGCGCGGGCTCTGCTCGAATGGCATATAGATCTGCCCGCGGACCCGTTTCGTGAGGGAATGATTGTACAGGTGCTCCACCACGCCGACGACCACGCCCGGTATGAATTGGAATCCCTTGGCGGTCATGTGTTCGGCCGCGATTGATTTTCCGATGGCAGATTGGCCCGGCCAGGTGGTGCGCGCGAGCAGGTCATCGACGATCAGCACTTCGCGCGAGCCGGCGCGATCGAGCGCGTCGAAGTAGCGGCCCGCCAGAAGGCGCGCTCCCATGGCGGCGAAGTAGCCAGGTGTGGCGCAGCGCAGATCGGCGACGAGCGTAGCGGCCTGGTTTGAATCGATCCCCTCCGGCTTATAGGGGCCATACCAATTGGGAATGTCGGCATCCAGCGGCAAATGCGAGATGGCGCCCACGCGCTCCACGCCCGGCAGGGCAGTGAGCTGCGCTTCCCAACCGGCGACTTCCTTGCGGGGTATGCCGTTGGAGACCTGAAACGCCAGCAGGCCGCGCGGCTCGAAGCCGGGGTGCACTTGTTCAATCTTCGACAGCGTCCGCGCGGTGAGGGCAGCGCCCGCGACCAGCACGAAGCCCAGCGCGATCTCGCCGGTGATCAGGACCGCTCCCGTGCGCCGATGCAGGCGGCCCATCCAGCCGCGGCTGCCGGTGCGCAGCGTGGCCATAAAATCGAGCCGGAAGGTTTCGGTGGCGGGCACCAGTCCGAGGACCAGCGCAGCGGCCAGGGAACACGCCGCGGCGAACGCCAGTGCCGGCCAACGGATGCCGGCATCCGCGATTTGAGCCAGGCGCGCGGGGCGTATGGCGAGCAATCCGCGAAAACAGGCCCAGCCTACGGCGACGCCGGCAGCTCCTCCCAGCAGGCAGAGCACGCCGCCTTCGGTGAGCAACTGCCGCAGGATGCGCCCTCGCGAAGCGCCCAGACTGAGGCGCAAGGCCATTTCTTTGCGGCGGCCGTTGGCGCGCGCCAGCAACAAACTGGCGATGTTGACGCAGCAGATCGCGAGCACGAACCCGGCGCCGGCAAACAGCGCGGCCAGCGCCGGCGCCACGTCGCGCACGGCATCGGCCTGCATTCGGGCGAGCGTGAACTGCAGATTTTCGGTGTTGTATCCGGTATAGGCGCCGCGGATTTCCGCCGCTACGCGATCGAGATCGCGCTGCCCTTCCGCCAGCGACATGCCCGGCCGCAGACGCCCCACCAGGCGAATGTAATATTGGTCGCGGTCCGCATAAATGCCGTCGTCGAAGGTATCGAAGACCTGCACGTCGGGCGGCACGTTGGAGTCAGGCGCAAAATGCAGCTGGAAATCGGGCGGGAGAACGCCGACCAGCGTGTCTTCCCAATCCATAGGCACGCTCTTGCCGATCAGCCCGGCGTTGCCCGCGAACCGGCGACGGAACAGGCCATCGGTGAGCATGATGGCGTCGCCGCCGCTGTCAGTCTTGCGAAATGTGCGGCCCTGGGCGGCATCGACGCCGAGCACGTCGAAGAAATTGGTAGTCACGCGCGCGCACTTCACCTGCTCGGGACGGTCGCCGGTAAAGGTGCGTGTGATAGTCCAGATTCCGGCGATGCCCGCGAGTGACCGGTTGCGGTGCGCGATCTCGGCGAGGATAGCGCCGGACACCGGCGCGCGCGCGTGGCCGGCGGTGCGAAAACTGGCCCAGATCAGGGCCAGTTGGGCCGGACGATGGTAAGGCAGGGGACGCAGCAGGACAGCGTAGAACACGCTGAATATCGCCGTATTGATACCGATTCCGAGGGCGAGAGTGAGCAGCGCGATCACCGTGAACGACGGACGCCGGCGGAGGCTGCGCAGCGCGTAGCGCGTGTCCTGAAGGAGCGTTTGCAGGGAGGCGCCGATCAGGCCGTCACGCACATTCTCCTTGACCTGCTCCAAGCCGTCGAACTCCAGCCGCGCCGCGCGGCGGGCGTCGGTGAGAGGCATACCCTGCGCTGCGAATCGGTCGGCAATCATGTCGAGGCTGGCGCGCAGTTCGTCGTCCAGATCGTGTTCCAGACGGCGGCGCCGGAAGACGGAGGCGAACAGATGCGCGAGGCAGCGGAACATGGCGGCCCCCTATCCCTCGGATTCGAGCATCCAGTTCATGGCCGAGGTCATGCGATACCAGTTTCGCTTTTCCTGGGCAAGCTGGGCACGGCCCGCGCGAGTCAGCCGGTAGTAGCGCGCGCGGCGGTTATTTTCCGAGGGCGCCCACTCACCCTCTAGCCAGCCCTTCTGTTCCAGGCGGCGCAGGGCTGGGAACAGCGATCCCGGTTTGACGACGAATGCGCCGCGGGTTACCTGATGGATACGGTCGGCGACGCCCACGCCGTGCATGGGGGCCAGCTCCAGTGCGCGGAGGACCAGGAGGTCCAGGGTTCCCTGCAGGAGTTCCATAGATTGATTGTAGGATCATAACATATCTTTGGCATGTTTTCTACAGGGAGTCTGTAGGTGGGATGAAGCTGTGGGGCAGGACTCCTGTCCTGCGGCCGACGTCCACGTCGGCCTGCTCGCCGAGGATGGGCGCCCCGTTTCCCATCCCCGCGCATCAATCCGAACGTGCCCATTTCAGGCATCCGGCTTTCCGACTGGCTTCATCATAGACTCACGTACGCGCGACCCGTGGCCCTTGGAGTCGAAATACCCCCAGGGGGCCATACACCCGTTCCGCAGGGAACTGGCGCGTGCCTTGCGAGGACACCTGGTGCCGCCTTCTCAGGAAATTCCGTACCCGATCGTAAACATATTCATCCACCGCCCGATACGCCTTGCTGGTGCTCCCGATGCTGAAGTAGCGCCGCCAACCTTGTAACTTGCGATGCAGCTCTTGACGGGACTTCCGCCCAGGGTGCCCCGTTTCGACGATCCAGCAGTTCCCCCACCTTCTGCTTGATCCGGCGCACCCCACAAAATCGAAGCGCTCCTGCCGGGCATTCCGTATGCTCGTCTTCGTTTCATTCAGAGTCAGTTCCAACCGCGCCAGCACCCTACCCGTCCACTCCAGTCCTCTTTCGCGTTGCCGCGACTGAGAATCACGAAGTCATCCGCATAGTTCACTCTCCGCGCCCGAAACTGCTCTTCCCGCCGGGCAATCTGCCCCTTTAGGGCACACACCGGAGTCCTGCGCCACAATTCATGCGGCGCGGCGCCAATGCGGGCCCATGCCATAATTAAATAAGATGTCAGAGCCTCTGCTGGGCATGGAGCTGCACGAGATCCAGGAAGCTCTGGGCCCCGGCCATCCAAGTTTTCGCGCCAAACAAATCTACGCTGCTTTGTATCGGCAGAGAGTCGGCGATCTGGCGCGGGTATCCACCTTACCGGCGCCGCTGCGGCAGGAATTGGGCGGTCCCGGCCGGGTGGGTCTGCCGGAGATCGCCCATCGCTACGAATCGGCCGATGGCACCCGGCGATACCTGCTGCGTCTCGAAGACGGCCGCACAGTGGAAACCGTGCTGATGCCCGAAGACGGACGCGATACGGTCTGCATCTCGAGCCAGGTCGGCTGTCCGGTGGACTGCAAGTTCTGCATGACTGCGCTGATGGGTCTGGAGCGCAATCTCAGCGCGGGCGAGATCGTGGGCCAGGTCTTGCTGGCCGCCCGCGATAACGGGCTGCTGGCGGACGGCACGCGGCTCAACATCGTCATGATGGGGCAGGGCGAGCCGCTGCTCAACCTGACGAACGTGGTGAAAGCCACGCGTCTGCTGACGGATACCGAAGGCGTGGGTATCCCGCAGCGGCGCATCACGGTTTCAACCGCCGGCGTCACCCCCAAGATTGAAGAACTGGGACGCGAACCGGTGCGTCCCCGGCTCTCGGTCTCGTTGAACGCGTCCACCGAAGAGATGCGGCAGGAGTTGATGCCCATCACGCGCAAGTATCATCTGAAGGAGCTGTTGGCGGCCTGCCAGGCCTATCCGCTGCGCCCCTGGGAGAAGCTCACCTTTGAGTACGTGCTGCTCAAAGGCGTCAACGACAGCGATGCGGATGCCCGGCGCGTGGTCAGGCTGTTGGCCAACATGAATGCCAAGGTCAACCTGATCGCGCTGAATCCGGGTCCAGGTATTCCATTTGAGACGCCCGATCCGGAGCGGGTCGCGAGTTTCCAGTCGATCGTGCGGCGGTCCATGGGGTGCTTTATCCGCAAGCCGCGCGGGCTGGATATTTTCGCGGCGTGCGGCCAGTTGAAGCGCAATGAAGTGCTGACCGAACTGGCGCCCGCGGCGGAGATTTAATTCCCCGCGATATACTTGGCTTGTTGGACGCCCGCCGGTATTTCCTGATTCTCGCGAGTTCTATCCGCCATCCTGGTCCTCGCGCCGCTTCGCACCGGAGATCTCACCGGGTATGACGACGCGCAGTATGCGCATATGGCCAAGGACATCTTGCGCAGCTGGAGACTGGCTGGTATTGCACAGCAATGGCGAGCCTGCACTCGAGAATCCGCCGCTGTACGAGTGGATGGAAGCCTCTTTGTTCGCCGCATTCGGCTTCTCGGATTCGCTCGCCAGGCTGCCCTCCGCATTGTGCGGACTGGGCGTCATCCTGCTGGCCTACTGGCTGGCGAGCAAGCTGACGGGCGACCCCGTCACGGCCGTATTGGCCATGTTTGTTATGGCCACCAGCCTCTATTTTCTGAAATACACCGCGCGTGGCATGACCGACGTACCATTCACACTCTTCGTGCTCTGTGCGGTTTGCGCCTGGTCGCTCACCGCGGACGATCCGCGCTGGTGCCTCGCCGCCGCCGCCTGCACGGCCCTCGCCCAGATGACGCGCAGCATGATGGGCCTGGCGCTTCCGGCCGTCTTCGTACTCGACCTGCTACTGACGCGCCGCCGCCTGCCATGGCGCTACGCGATTCCCTCTCTGGCCATCGCGTACATGCCGCTGCTTGCCTGGTATGCGTACCTGGTGCACCTGTTCGGTGCATGGTTCCTGCAGGTGCACTCCACGTGGCTGCGGAACGAGGTCTACGGAGGATTGTCTCCGGCCTGGCGGAAGTACACCGGCGCCCCAGAGTATCTGTGGATGCTGGCGAAATCTTACTGGCCATGGCTGCCGGCCATGCTCGCCGGCCTGGCGGTCGTCCTACGTGGCCGGGACCGCCGCCTGTGGCTGCTGATCCCATGGATTGCCGTCGTGTTTCTCTTGTGCGCGGCAGCGCGCAGCCGGGTGCTGCGATACATGCTGCCGGCGTATCCGGCTTTTGCCATACTGGCGGCCCTGGGGATCAAGCGGTACATTCCTGACCGGTACGTGCGCGTGGGCCTGCGCGCGGGAACAGCGGTCTTGGCGCTGGGGGTGGCGGCCGTAGCGGCGTTCCCCCGTACGCATTTCGAAGCTGCCGAGATCCGGCCCATCGCCAAAGCGGCTACTGCCGCCACGCAGCCTGGCGAACGGGTGGCCTTCTACGATGCCGGCCAGCCGCGCTTCGATGAAGACAACCAGATGCAGTGGTATGGCGACCGTTTCCTCATCCGCCTGCTCACGCGCGCGGATCTGACAGAAGCGCTCCGCGCCGGCCGTGCCCGCGTCTTTGTGCTCGATAAGGATAGTTACCACGCATACATCGGCGGGCAAATCCCTCACCAGGTACTGGCCGAGAGCGGGCACCTGATTTGCATCCGCCTGGCAAGCGGTAATGAACGCGCGCGGTCCTAAGCTTTAGCCTTCTTCAAGGCCGCCTGGATCTTCTTGTCCAGATCCCGGCTCTCGCTGGATGCCGGCGCCGTCTTCAACGCTTCCTGCGCGCGGCCGCAGAAGATCTTCAGCCTGTCCGGCTGGTCCAGCTTGTTGCGCGCGTACAACTGTGACTCCTCATATAGCGTAATCGCCATGGCACTAACGAAATCGGCGCGCGCGACCTTGGCCGCACCGGTTTTGAACAGGTCCTGGGCCTTGGCGGGATCGTTCTTGGCGCCCGCGGCCCGGCAGGTGGCCAACAGCACGGCGCGTTCGATGGCATGTTTCTGAGCGGTTTCGATCTCCGTGTCCGTGGGCCAGGAGCCGCCGTACACCTTGTGCAGCAAGACGACTTCGGTGGGACTGCCGGTCGGGTAAGCGAAATCCAGAGTGATGAAGTCGTCCTTACTCTGGAATTTGGCGAAGTTGTCGGCGAACTGGAGCGCTAACGTATTGGCGGCGCCCAGGTAAGTGCTCACCTGGCGGCGAAAGTTCGTGGTCAGCACGCGATTGGCGTGCCCTCCGGCGTCGTACGCCTGGGCTAAATCCGTATAGCCTTGCGCCATACCGGAAGTTAAAATCAACATCCACGGCAGGGCGCGCCCGGCATATTCGTTGTGGCTGGAGAGAAGGTTGCCGAGGTGTCCGACGGTCTGCTGATAATCGCCCGTGGCGTAGCTTTCTTTAGCGGCACCCCAGTAGAACGCAGGCGTACCCGGCTGGGGTGCGGTGTTGCCGGAACAGGACAATAGGGTGAGATTAACTGCAATTAGGGCCCAGAAGGCCCAGGAACGGTAAGCGGAACCAGTCATGGAGATGCCTCTGAGCAATCGTTATCATGAAGCAACGCCGATTGCAAGGCCCAAGGGCGTGTCGAGGCAAAGCAGAAATGGCCGCTTGGGAGGTGCGTATTATCCTGCGGGTGCCGCTGCAGTGGAAACGGCCCCTGCGGGTGGGCACCACCCACCGCGCGGCTGGGCGGTAGTGCCTGAAAAGTGCGTTGGCGATTTTCGGCCGGGGCTTGACGGGTGAGGGCGGGTGTGCATGAAGTTAGCGCCTTGGGGAACTGGAACGCTCGGACTGAACAGTACGCGCGATTATCTCGGCATCGATCCGCCCAATTTCCGCCATCAACTCAGCGATGCGCCTTTGGGATTGTTCCAGGGTCTGCTCCATATGTGCCAAACGATCCTCCCTGCCCTCTGGCGGTACATCGGTCATATCCCGCGCCATGCGCCTAGCATCTTCTTGTTCGACTCGTAGGCTAAACGTCAATTGCTCCCGCTGTAAGCGCAGATCAACCAGGCGGCGGTCCTGGCGGTCATGGTCTAGCAGTTGTACGGATGGCCCGGCTGCTCGCACTCGTTGTCGCTCTTTGTCGGGCACCAGTTCTTTGCGGCTCACCCAGCCGTGATTAGTCTTTTCGTAGACCCATTTATATGCGGGCGATTCGCTGTGTGCTGTTTGCTTGGTGGACGGTGGTAGTTCTGCTGGCCCGGAAAGGGCAGGGGATATCTGGTCATTTGTTCGGTTGCGTGAATGCAAGACCGCGAGCGTGCCAAGTACCCCGATCAACAAGCCGAAGCATAAGAAGAAAAATGCTTTTCCTGTCATTGTGTCCGCCTTACTTCACCACCTTTGCCCGCTTCATGATTGCAAGGCAATTGTTCAACCCACTCGAAACCGCCAGTGCTTGTAATCTTAGCTATATGAATCGGACCGCCGACTACGTTCGCTTCGGGATACTTTTTCCGTACCGCATCGTCATAGCAAGCGAGAACGGATTGATGCGCAATTTCTATGCTGCTTGAATGCCTGAATGTGGACAGTCTCTCGCCCTGAATCGTTCAAATACCGGATCGACGTAGAAGCGCTTTAGAATCTCCCCAGGAAAGCATCCGTTAATTACGTTGTAAAGCACATTCTCAGGATCGACATCGTACTCGAAGCGGTTAGCGCTTCTGATTTCTACAATGGCAATCCCGGGCGTTTCGTTGTAGTACCCAAGCAACGATATGCAGGTGGCCGTCGGCGTCGGTGGCGGCGTCAGTCTAGTGGCTTTGCGTAATCTCATACAGATCCGCCTTCCGAACACTTCGGCGAATTGACGTAGTGTGGCCGTCTTGTCCATCGTGGCTAGAACCTTAGGTACTTCTGTTAATAGACTGAATACTAAAGGCTGTTTCCCGTGCTTGTCCATGGCATTGAATGTGATAACCCCGCACAGACAGTAGGCAGGGAGGAATTGGCTACGCCGAAGGGGAATACTTTCTGGAGATGGCCTGGTAGAACCGTACCGGCACCCATATCGTAGTGGAGACTGTCCGATGCGACGGCAAAGCCATCTTCATTCTGGACTATTGAGATCTCAGTCGGCATACGGAGGAGAAAGACGATACAAACTTATATGAAATCCTGCAATCCGTGGTTGACATTCTCACGGGAACAGGCCGTGCGGTTCTGGGGAAGATTGGGAGTGGTTTCGAGGATTAGGTCCGTATCGGAAATCAGGTTGCGAAGGGCTTGCAGCGAGCTTCGGTAGAATGGCATACTTTCGGCGTAAAGCGGCGTCCGGCCCGTTGCAAGCGTTCGCTGTTTTTGCTTCAACGCACCTTTCAGGCACTACCGCCTGCCGTCATCCGCCCAGAGATAACCTATTGTAGTTAAAGTGGTTATCTCTGTTTGAACGCCAATCTTCGGCCAAGCGCCCCTGGGCGCCCAGCAAACCGCCTTCCAAAACCCTGGCTTTCCCGGAAAAAATGAACCTATCATGATAAAGCTTCGTTTCTATAAATGTAAGCCGGATGAACATGATACACCGGCCAGAGGCTCTGGAGGAGGATACGAGGCGAAATGGCGGCCGCGGCCCAGGCGATGATTCCGGGCAGTCCGTTTCAACAAAGAACGGACAGCGGTGTCCAATATTGGATAAAACAGAGATTGGACCTCGATCACAGCCTCGTGGAGCGGTGTCTGAGCGGCGACGAAGCCGCCTGGGAGGATTTGGTCAAAACCCACACCCGCCGCGTTTACGGGCTTTGCTATCGGTTTACGGGTAAGGACGGCGAGGCACAGGACCTGACGCAGGAAGTGTTCTTGCGCATATACCGGACGCTGAAAACGTTTCGGGCGACGGAAGGCGCATTTACGACATGGCTGGCGCGGCTGACGCGAAATCTGCTGATCGACCATTACCGGCGCACCCGCCAGGAGCGTCTTACAGATTCGATTGAGGAGCAGCTTCCCAGAGTCGAGGAGTCGGTGTCGGCGCAGTCCCGGCCGGTGTCCGGGACAGATGCCCTGGTGGCCGGACGCGAGGCCAGCGAGTTATTGCAGGCGGGTCTGCAGAAGTTGTCGCCCGAGTTGCGCGAGGCGGTGATCCTGCGCGACCTGCAGGATTTGGAATACCGGGAAATTGCGGCGATCTTGCGCATCCCGGAGGGTACGGTGAAGTCGCGGTTGAATCGCGGCCGGGCCGAGTTGGCCCGCGTCTTGCGAAGGCAGAAGGTACTGGTATGACGTGCGCGGAACTTGAAAATCTTATCTGCGACTACGTTGACGGCACGTTGGGGCCGGATGCCAGAACTACGGTCGTCGAGCACCTGGCCGGCTGCCGGAATTGCGCCGAACTGGCCCGCGATTCGGCCGCCGCCGTGGCGTTCATGGAGCGTGCCGCTGAAGTCGAGCCGCCGCCTGAGTTGATGACCCGGCTGTTGTTCCACGCGCCCTGGGTGCACACCAAGACGGCTTCGAGCGGCGTAAAGAGCTGGTTCCAGAAAGCACTGCACCCCGTATTGCAGCCGCGCTTCGCCATGGGTATGGCCATGACCATTCTGTCGTTCGCCATGCTGGCCCGATTCGTGGCGCCTTCGCGCCAGTTGCGCGCGTCGGATCTTTCGCCGGCCCAGGTTTGGGCTGGGCTCGAAGATCATGTGTACCGGGGCTGGCAACGCACCGTAAAGTTTTACGACAGCCTGAAGGTCGTTTACCAGATTCAATCCAAGCTGCGCGAATGGCAGCAGCAGCAGGACGAAGAATCCAAGCCGGCCGCGGATAATGGGAAATCCAGCCGCGGCCCGGACACGCACCGGCTGCCGGTGAAGGGAACTGAGGAACCGAAATCACGTTAGGGGATACCGATATGAACTGCTTCAACCATTCTGAAACACCCGCCGTCGCTTATTGCCGCTCCTGCGGTAAGGCGCTCTGCAATGAATGCAAGCGCACCGCCCAAGGCACCATTTATTGCGACGAGCACGCACCCGCGGCAGCCATCGAAGGGGCCGTACGGCAGGCCGTCGTGGACCGTATCGCTCGCGAGACCGCTGCCGCCATCAATCCCCCACCGCCGACAGGCTCCGCCGCCACCAACGACGTTTCGCCCAGCCTCGCCTGCCTGCTCGGCTTTATTCCGGGCGTAGGCGCGATCTACAACGGCCAATACGCCAAGGGGCTGGTGCATGCCATCATTTTCGGACTGCTGGTCTCCATCACCAGTTCCGGCTCGGCCGGCGATCTGGAGCCGCTGTTCGGCATCCTGATCGGAGTGTGGGTGGTGTACATGGCGTTGGAGGCTTATCACACCGCGCGAAAGCGCCGTGCCGGCGAGCCGGTGGACGAGTTTTCAAGCATCCTGGATGTGCACGGCCGCCGCAGCGGGTTTCCGGTGGGCGCCATCACGCTGATCGCGCTGGGCGTGCTGTTGCTGCTCAGCACCATGGATATCATCCAGCTTCGCTACCTGTTGCGATATTGGCCCGTGCTGCTGATCCTGGCGGGCGCCTATATGCTCTATGTACGGATCGAAGGCGCGGGGACTGCGCGGGAGGTGAGCCATGAACGCTGACGATGCCAATCTGCTCCGCGCCGTGCGCTGGCCCGTGACTCTGATCACCCTGGGCGCCTTATTCGCCCTGAATAACTTTACCGATTACGGCTTTCATCAGACCTGGCCCGTGCTGCTGATCGTGTTCGGGCTTCTGAGCCTGTTGGGACGCACCACCCGAGTGGTCCCGCCGGGACCCTCCACTCCACCCGGAGGCCCTCAATGAGACGCCGCTCGGTGACCGGTCCGATCCTGTTGATCCTGATCGGCGCCGGGTTCCTCATCTATAATCTGCGGCCGGATATACAGCTCTTCGACGTGATGGCGACGTACTGGCCGTTTCTGCTGATCGCCTGGGGCGCGTTGCGCCTGGTGGAAATCCTGGTCGATTATTTCCGCGGCGACCTGAAGTACGCCTCCGGCTTTAGCGGCGGCGAAGTGGTGCTGATCGTTTTCATCTGTTTCATCGGCTGGGGCGCCTTCGAGGCGCATGCCCATGGCATCCAATTCCGGCCCGCCTGGGAAGCTTTCGGCGAGCACTACGATTACAATGTCGAAGACCAGAAGCCCGCCGGTAGCGTCACGAAGGTGGTGTTCGAAAATACCCGGGGCAACCTGAAGGTCGTGGGTGCGGACACTACCGATGTCAAAGTCACCGGCCGGAAGACCGTCCAGGCCGTCAATCAGGGCGAGGCGGACCGCGCCAACAACAGCACGCCGCTCGAAATCGTGGCACAGGGTGACACCATCACGGTACGCACCAACCAGGATCATAATCCGACCAGCGGCCGGATCTCGGAAGATCTGGAAATCACCGTTCCCAACCGGGTCAGCGTGGAACTGCACGGCAATAACGGCGACTACGACGTCAGCGAAGTGAACGGCGGCGTGCAAGTCGAAGCCGATCGGGCCGATGTGCGCCTGAACAAGGTCGGCGGCGATGCCCGCATCGAACTGCAGCGCAGCGACCTGGTGCGCGCGGCCGATCTGAAGGGCAAGCTGGATCTGCAAGGCAAGGGCTCGGATCTCGAACTGGAAAACATCGCCGGGGAGGTCACTATCAACGGATCCTATTCCGGCAACCTGGAATTCAAGAACCTGGCCAAACCGCTGCACTTCGAATCGCCGAATACCGACCTGCGGGTGGCCGGTCTGCCCGGCCAGATCAGTATGGACCTGGGCGAACTTACCGGCAACAACCTGGTGGGGCCGGTGCATCTGGTCACCAAATCCAAGGATGTAAAAATCGAGGATTTCAGCAACTCGCTGGATCTGGAGACCGAGCGCGGCGACATCGAACTGCAGCCCAAGCACATGCCGCTCGCGAAGATCGACGCACGGTCGCGCAGCGGACAGATCAACCTGGTGCTGCCGGACAAGGCCGGCTTCCAATTGGTAGCCACTACCGATCACGGCGAGGCAGTCAACGATTTCGGCTCGCCGATCCAGAAGGAAACCGATGGCCGGTCCGCCTCGTTGAAAGGTACGGTCGGACAAGGTCCTTCCATTCATGTCGTCACTGAGCGGGGCACCGTCACGGTGCGCAAGGCCGGTGCGGAGGACGAGCAAACCGACGCCCCCGCTAAAGCCGAAACCTAGTATTACAACCGTCGGAACCTTCGTGTGGACTTTGGAGGGCGGGCTTTAGCCGGCGCGGGGCTTCAGCCCCGCTTTGAGGGTAGGGAAAGGAGCGCCTGTACCATGCAATTCTTCTGGCAGGATCTACGCTACGGTTTCCGCGCACTGCTGCGGAATCCCGGTTTTTGCGCCGTCGCCGTATTGGCGCTGGCATTGGGAATCGGCCCCAACACCGCCATCTTCACCATGGTCAACGCGGTGCTTCTGCAACCGCTGCCGGTTCCCGACTCCGGACGGGTGGTGATGATCTGGGAAACGCAGGTCAAGGCGGGCTTCGATCAGTTTCCAGTCAGCGCGGCGGATTTTCTGGATTGGCAGCGCGAGGCGCATTCGTTCGACCAGATGTCGGCGGCCTTCACCATTCCCGAATTTGGTCTGAACGTGAGCGGTGCCGGAGATCCGGAGCGGGTACCAGCCGCACTGGCATCCAAGGAGTTTCTGCCGGCGCTGGGCATCCAGCCCATAGTTGGCCGCAATTTCGCGCCGGACGAAGACCTCCCCGGGGGCCGGCCTGCCGTGCTCATCAGCCACGCCCTGTGGCAGCGGCGCTTTCATTCCGATCCCGCGGCCGTCGGGCGCACGCTGACCGTAGATGGCATTGCGCGCACCGTAGTCGGCGTGGTTCCGCCTGCACTCGGCGAAATTGTGGCGGCGGACTTGTGGCTGCCCACCGCCATCGATCCAAACAATCCGCAGCGCGGGAATCATAATTACGGTGTGGTGGCGCGCTTGAAACCAGGCGTGACAGTGGCCCAGGCGCGCGCCGAGATGGCGGTGATTGCGGCGCGCCTCGAAAAGCAGTACCCGGCTACCAATGCCGGCACGGGCACGATCCTGTTTCCCATGGCGGAGATGTTCGCCGGCCGCATTCGTCCGGTGCTGCTGATCCTGCTGGGCGCGGTCGGGGTGCTGTTGCTGATTGCCTGCGCCAACCTCGCCAACCTGCTCCTAGCGCGCGCCGCCACGCGCGAAAGAGAAATTGCCATTCGCGGCGCTTTAGGCGCCGGCCGTCTCCGCCTCATCCGGCAATTGTTGACCGAAAGCCTGGTGCTGGCGCTGGGCGGCGGCGCGCTCGGACTGGCGCTGGCGGTATGGGGCGTTCGCCTGCTGCGCAGCATCGTACCGGACATGTTCCCCATGCTGCAGCACATGCAGGTAAACACGCCCGTGCTGGCCTTCACTTTCGGCATCTCGATTCTGACCGGCCTGCTGTTCGGCCTGGTGCCGGCTTGGAGAGCCTCGCACACGGACCTGAATACGACGCTCAAAGAAGCCGCGGGGCGCTCGGAAAGCGCCGGCGGATCGCATCGCATTCGCAGCCTGCTGCTGGGGGGCGAGGTGGCCCTGGCGGTGCTGCTGTCGGTCAGCGCCGGGCTTCTGCTGCGCAGTTTCGTGCTGGTGACGGAAGTCAACCCCGGTGTCCGCACGGCGAATATTCTGACCATGAACGTGAGCCTGCCGGTGACGAAATACGACACGCCCGTCAAGCGGGCGAACTTCTATAAGGACCTGATCGCGCGGCTGGATACGCTCACCGGCGTGCGTTCCGCGGGGGCCGTGATGTTCCTCCCTTTGCGCGTCTCGATTCTCTCGTTTCGTGTCGCGGTAAGTGGCTTTACCATCCAGGGCCGGCCGCCGCTGGGGCCGGATCAGCAACAAGATGCCGACTACCGTACGGCCACACCGGGCTACTTCAGCACCATGGGGATCGCGCTGCGGCGAGGCCGCTTGATCGACGACCACGATGACCCGGCCGCCAAGGCCGTGGTGCTGGTGAACGAGGCGTTGGTTCGCAAATACTTCCCGCACGAGAACCCGTTGGGGCAGCACCTGGTGATGGGTAAGCCCCTGGAAATCGTGGGCGTGGTAGCGGATGCCAAACTGTACGGCCTGGATACGCCGGTGGAACCGGCTGTTTATTTGCCGCAGGCGCAGGCGCCGGGCAGCTCGGCTATGGCCATTGTGGTGCGGACCGAAGGCGATCCCGCCGCCCTCACTGCGGCGGTGCGCCGCGAGATCCTGAGACTCGATCCCGAACAGCCCGTCTCCAACGTGCGCACCATGCAGACGGTGTTCGCCGATTCGCTGACACTGCGCCGCGTCTCGATGATGTTGCTCATGGTTTTCGCTTCGCTGGCCCTGACGCTCGCCAGCGTGGGAGTCTACGGACTGACCGCTTATGCGGTGAGCCGCCGCACGCACGAAATCGGATTGCGGGTGGCGCTGGGCGCCAGCCAGTCGCATATTCTGCGCCTGGTGGTCGGCCGCGGATTGATCACTTCGCTGATCGGATCCGCGGTGGGGGTGGGCGCGGCGCTGCTTTTGACGCGCGGCCTGGCGGGCATGCTGTACGGCATTACGCCGCGAGATCCGCTGGTCTTCGCAGGAGTGCCGTTGCTGCTAATCGCCGTTTCGGTGCTGGCCAGTTATGTGCCCGCGCGAAGGGCCACGCGCATCGATCCACTGGTGGCTCTGCGCTACGAGTAATCGCATGGAGGGCGGGCTTTAGCCGGCACGGGGCTTCAGCCCCGGTTTTGCAATAGCAACGAGACGGTGCCCGGAAAAAGGACAGGTTCGGTGCGGCAGGGCTGAAGCCCCGCGCCGGCTAAAGCCCGCCCTCCACAAGTAAATCGGACATGCGATGTCGAGCTACTGAGGGTGTCCGCTGGTGAACAGCGCCGCCTGAATTCGGACAGCGGTTTGCACAATCGAAGCCCAAGTTCAACAATATACGGCGGCAGGCGGCGTGCCCTTCAACATCTTTATGCGTTTCATGATCCGCCAGCTGCGCAAGAGTCCGGCATTTGCCGTCACCACTATCCTGACCCTGGCTTTGGGTATCGGCGCCACCACCGCCATCTTCAGCCTGTTGAACGCCGTGCTGCTGCGGCCGCTGCCCTTCGCCGAGTCGGAGCGCCTGCTGTGGCTGCAACAGGCCGATATCGAACCCGGTGTACCCGCGGGTGCCACCGAGACGCTAAGCTATCCGGATTTCTTCGACTGGCGGGCGCGCAGCCAAACTGTCGCCGGCATGGCCGCCTACCATCGCGGTCGGCCTACGCTTACCGGCCACGGGGAGCCGCAACAACTTGACGGGCAGGTGGTCTCGGCGGAGTTCTTTCGCGTGCTCGGCGCGCATCCGGTGCTGGGCCGCGATTTCCAGGCAGGCGATGAAAGGGCTGGCGCCCGCATAGTCATGCTGAGCTACGCGCTCTGGCAATCCGTATTCGGCGGCGCGCGCGACATCACCGGCCGCGCCATCACACTGGATGGTCAAAGCCACCTGGTAGTCGGGGTCATGCCGCCCGGTTTTGCATTTCCCGTTACGAACCCCGCGCCGGCTCTCTGGATTTCGCTGGCCGACGATGCCGAAGGGGACAAGCCGCGCACCTCACAGCGCGGTTTCGACTCGCTGGAGGTGGTCGCCCGGCTCAAGCCCGGCGTAACGCTGGCGAGGGCGCGTGCCGAGTTGAGCGTGATCGCGCGCAACCTCGCCGCGCAGTATCCGGACACGAATAAAGCCTACTCAGCCGCTATCGTGCAGCCCCTGCTGGAACACGTGGCGGGCGACTTTCGGCCTGCGTTGCGGCTGCTGTTCGGCGCAGTGATGCTGGTCCTGTTGATCGCTTGTGCTAATGTGGCCGGCCTGCTGCTGGCGCGCGCCACGCATCGACGCGGGGAAATCGCATTGCGCTGTGCGCTGGGAGCCGGACGCGGCCGGATCGTGCGCGACGTGCTGGCGGAATCCGTATTTCTGTCGTTATGCGGCGGCGCGCTGGGGGTACTGTTCTCAGTCTGGACACTGGATGCCCTGCTGCGCCTGATGCCGTCCGATCTGCCGCGCGCCGGCCAGGTTTCGGTGGATGGCACCGTGCTGGCATTCGTTTCCGCCATTTCGGTGTTGACTGGTTTGCTGTTTGGATTGGCGCCCGCCTGGCGAACGTCGCGCCTGGATCCCGCGCTGGCACTGCGCGATGGGGGGCGCAGCATGATCGCCGGACGCGGCCAGCAGCGTCTCCATAATTGGCTGGTGATCTCCGAGACCGCACTCGGCCTGGTCCTGCTGGCCGGCTCCGGGCTGCTGATTCGGAGTTTTGTGCACGTGCTGAATGTGAACCCGGGCTTCGATGCGCACCACGTGCTCACCGCCCAGCTTTCTGTGCCGCTTTCCCGTTACACGCCGATTGCACGGCTGCGCTTGTTCGATCGGCTGCTCGGAAAACTAGCGGCGCGCCCGGAGGTGCAGTCGGTGGGAGCGAGTTGGCCGATGCCGCTGGAGGGTGGAAGCATCGGCATCTCGTTCGCTATCGAAGGGCGTCCTACCGCGGAGGGCGATGCGCCCAGCGAGCAACTCGCGCTGGTCACGCCGGACTTTTTCCGCACGCTGCGCATTCCGGTCCTTTCCGGACGCGCCTTCACGCCGCGCGACGATACCAAAGCGCCGCCGGTGATCATCATCAACGAGCGGTTCGCGCGCAAATATTTTCCGGGCGAGAATCCCCTCGGCAAGCATATCAAGGCCGATATCTCCGACGGGATCACGCCGGCCGCAATGCGCGAGATTGTCGGAGTGGTGGGCAATGTGATGCGCCGGTCGCTGACGGCCGAGCCGGAGGCGATCTATTACCTGCCTTATCCGCAAGCCATGATTACATCGCCCGCGGTGGCCATCCGTACGGCGGGCGATCCCCGGTCGCTCATCGGCCCGCTACGCGCCGCACTGGCCGAGGAAGACAAAGATATCCCGCTGTACAACGTCCAGACCATGGAAGAAGCGGCATCCAAAGCTGCCGCGCAACCGCGCTTTCAAACCGTGCTGCTGGCGGTCTTTGCAGGTATGGCGCTGCTGCTGTCGGCCATCGGGTTGTACGCCGTGTTGTCGTACATGGTGGCGCAGCGCACCTCCGAAATCGGCGTGCGTATGGCGCTGGGCGCGCAGCGCGCGGATGTGCTGCATATGATCGTGCGCCGCGGCATGCTGCTGGCTTTGGCCGGAGCCGCGATCGGATTGGTTGCCGCCACCATACTGACGCGCCTGATGGCCGGGATGCTCTTCGGTGTGGCTCCCTTCGATCCGGTAACCTTTGCGGCAGTTGCCGGTATCCTGCTTATGGTGTCGCTGGCGGCCAGCAGTGCGCCCGCGTGGCGCGCCGCGCGCCTCGACCCTATGCGTACCTTACGCGACAACTAAGGCAGTCAGCTCCGCTAATAACCGTTGCGGCGCGGCGGCGTCTAAAAGACGTGCGTCCAGATCTTCTATATTTCTTTACGGAAGTCCGCCGCAAACCCGGCCTCGCCCTCACGGCCATCATTTCGCTGGCGCTGGGTATTGGCGCCACCACCGCCGTGTTCAGCGTAATCTACGGACTGTTGGCCAACCCCTTCCCGTATCGCGGCGCCGACCGCATGATCCACCTGGTGGTGGTCAATGAAAATGGAGACGACTGGTGGCTTTCGGTCACCGGGCCGCAACTCAAGTTGCTGCGCCAGGCACGCTGCCTCGAGAGTGTGGCGGCGACCTGGGGGACGTGGAACCTGACCACTACGGATGAAGAACTTCCGCAGGATGTTCCATCCGTTCAACTCTCGGGCAACGCCGGCATCCATTTCGGAGTCCCCGCACTGCTGGGCCGCACCTTGATTCCGTCAGACGCGCCGGAGGGCCGCGACCCCGAGCCGGTCGTGGTTCTCAGTTACCTGTTTTGGCAGCGGCATTTCAACTCCGATCCATCTGTTATCGGACGCACACTGCAACTGGTCCACAAGAACTATGCAATCGTCGGCGTCCTGCCCGCGCGATTCACCTGGAACGACGCGGATGTATACCTTCCGCTCAAGATCACCAACGATCCGGCTATTACTCTCAGCCCACTGCTCAGACTGAAGCCCGGCATCACCCGCGCCGCAGCAAACGCCGAGCTGCAGCCGTTAATCGAGCAGTTCGCCAAGGAAAGCCCCGGCCATTTCCCGAAGAAATTCCGCGTGCGCGTGAAAGGCCTCAATGACCAGTACGTGGGGCATCTGGGACAATCCCTCTTCCTGCTGTTCGGCGCGGTAGCGCTGCTTCTTCTGATCGGGTGCGCGAACGTGTCCATCCTGTTGCTGGCGCGGGGCACCGCCCGGCAGCATGAACTGGCCGTGCGCAGCGCCATTGGGGCCAGCCGCGGGCGCATTTGCCGCCAGCTTTTGACGGAGGCACTGGCCTTGTCTCTGGTGGGCGCGCTGGCCGGTGTGGCGCTGGCCTACCGCCTGCTCCCGCTGTTGATCAGTTGGCTGCCGGAATTCTCGTTTCCGCACGAAGTGGCGATCGGCATCAACCTGCCGGTCCTGGTATTCAGCAGCACCATCGCCATTCTCACGGGAGTTTTATCCGGTCTCGCTCCGGCCATCCAGTTCTCCCGGCCGCAGGTTTCCCGGCTGATGCAGGCCGGCTCGCGGCGCACTACGGGCAGCGCCCATGGGAAGCGCATGCACGGCTTGCTGGTGGCGGGCCAAATCGCACTGACCCTATTGCTGCTCACCTCCGCCGCGGCCGCTATTAACGGCTTCCTGCGGCTCATTCGCACCAATCTCGGTTACGATCCGCACAACACCATGTCCGTGGGCATTCCCGTGCACCAGAATGCGCACGTGAGTTGGGACGACCGCGCGAATTACTTCCAACAACTCCTCAGCCGCGTGGCGGCCATACCCGAAGTGGTTTCGGCCGGCATCTCCACTAACGCCACACCGCCTTCCAACGGTTGGGATCAGTCCTTCGAGATCTTCGGCCATCCCACCGCGCAGCGGGAGCAAGTGCGGGCGAACTTCATCAGCTCCGGCTACTTTACGGTCTTGCGCATACCGCTGTTGCAAGGCCGGCTGTGGAACGGCGCTGAGATCGCGCGCGGCGCACGGCTGGCGGTCGTCAATCAGAGTATGGCGCGGCGCTATTGGCCGAATGGCGATGTCCTGGGCAAGCAGGTGCGTTTACCGGATCTGAAGGCGGAACTGCCCTTCTCGCCGGCCGTGCCGGACAGCAACGGATGGCTGCAGGTGATCGGCGTGGTGGCGGACGCCCGCAACGACGGGCTGCGCAAGCCTATCAAGCCGTCCGTCTATGTGCCGTTTACGCTGCGCATGCAGGTGTGGACGCAGATCCTGGTGCGCACTCGCAGCGCGCCCCTGTCGATTTTGAATCGCGTGCGCGCCGAAGTGAAAGCCGTCGATCCCGATCAGCAGGTCTTCGGGCAGACCCGCGACCTGGAACAGTGGATCCAGCGCGAAGATGAATACGCCTATGGGCGCCTGGTGGCCGCATTGTTCAGCGGATTCTCGCTGGTGGCGCTGGCGCTGGCCGCAGCCGGACTCTTCAGCGTGGTTTCCTACAGCGTGGCGCAGCGCACCAACGAATTCGGAATTCGTATGGCATTGGGCGCCACCCGCGGCAACGTGCTCCGGATTGTGTTCGGTTCCACTGCGCGCCACGCAGCCGGCGGATTGGCTCGCGGGATTTTGCTGAGTCTGTTGTGCAGCCGGGTCTTGGCTAAGTGGGCGGAGGGCAGCGTGCAAAATCCGTTGGTCTTTGCGGCTGTTACATTACTGCTGGCGCTTACGTGCGCTTTGGCTACTTTGATTCCGGCTCGGCGGGCGTCGTCGGTGGATCCCATGGTGGCCTTGCGCTATGAGTAATGCGGTGGGCCGGCGTGGACGCCGGCCGCAGGACTGGAGTCCTGCCCCACATCTACTCCGCCCCCACCGCCTGCTTGGCATTCACGGCTGCTCCGATAATCGCCAGATCCTGGCTGCTCGTGATAATTTCGAATAAACTCCCCTGTAGCGGAGTCATCTTCACCATCTCGTGAATATATTGCGCCACCAGCCCTAAGTCCACATACTGCGAGTTAGGACCCATGATAAAGAACTTACCCGGCCCATCCAGGTGAATACTGCTGGCCGAGGCCGCCGCCAGCGCGCGGTGCCAGCGCTTCACGAACGTGCTGCATCGGGTGTCGCCTTCGCGCGCCGCGGCGAACACTTCTTCCGGCTCCATGTCGAGAAATCGCAGGCGCATGGCGCGATGTCCCATGATGCCTTCCAGATGACCCACCCCGCCGCAGCCGCAATAATGTTCCTTGGGATCGAGCGACACTACCATGTGCCCGCCCTCCCACACGCCCTCCACCCGCGGATAGCGTCCGAAACCGACGCCGTCTCCCAGGTACCAGATGCGGATCAGCTTTTCCAGATGGCCGCGCGTCGCCGCCACGCCCGCGGCGATGGCATCGGCGTCATTCAGGATCAGCACCGAGGCCTTCAGCCCGCTGCGTCCCAGCACGCCGCACAAAGCCGAGGAGAATGCGTACCCCTTGATCTGTTGCAGATTGGGCGATTCCTCCACGATCCCATTGCGAATCACGCCCGGGAATCCCACCCCCACGCTGTCGATTTGCCGGTCGCGCGCGCAGATGGATACCTGCTGTCCGATCAACTCGGCAATCTCGTCGCCGGTCATGGTGCGCAGTGCGTCGGGGTTGTCGGCCGCTTCGGGAAAAACCCGAATCGGCCCAACTACAGCACACTCCTCCACCACTCCCACCGCGACTTGCCTGGTCGCCAGGACGCCGATAGTTTGTCCCATGTTATCTCTCCACTTTAGAGCCGTGTCAGTTTGTTCAGGCCGTTGAACGCGGCGGCCTTGTAACATTCGGCCAGTGTCGGGTAATTGAAAACCGTATCCACAAAGTACTCGATGGTACCTTTCAGGATCATCACCGCCTGCCCAATATGCAGCAACTCCGCGGCTCCCTCCCCGATAATATGCACTCCCAGTATTTCTTTACTCTCGCGGTGAAAGATCAGTTTCAATCTGCCCGTAGTGTCGCCGCGGATCTGTCCGCGCGCTATCTCACGGTAATAAGCCACACCCACCTCGTATGGAACGTCTTCCTCGGTCAATTGCTCCTCTGTCTTACCGATGAATGATATCTCCGGAATCGTATAGATCCCGTACGGATAAGTCGCGGGATTGGAGTGCACGGGTATGCCCAGCGCGGTGGCCGCGGCGATGCGGCCCTGCTCCATCGAAACCGAAGCCAGGCTGGGGAATCCGATGACATCACCCACCGCATAGATATTCGGCTGCTTGGTTTGATAACAGGCGTTCACGGGAATGCGGCCGCGGTTATCGGCCTCCAGTCCCGCCGCGGGAAGATTGAGCTCTTCTACGTTGCCCTGCCGTCCTACCGCGTAAAGCAGCGCGTCGCCCGAAACTTTTTTCTTGCTCATCAGGTTGGCGACCACGCCCGTAGGAGTATCCTCCACGCTCTCCACTTCCTCGTTCAGCCGCATGGTTACGCGGTTATCGCGCAAGTGGTAGGAAAGCGCCTCGATAATCTCCGCATCCGCGAACTCCAGCAGGCGCGGCCTCTTTTCAATCAGGATGACGCGCACGCCCAATGCCGCGAACATGCAGGTATACTCGACCCCGATCACACCGCCGCCTACCACAATCAGAATCTTAGGCACGTCCTGCATCTGCAGGATCTGGTCGCTATCGATGATGGTGCGGCCGTTCAATGGCACCTTAGCCGACACTGCCGGCTTCGTGCCCGTGCCGATGATGATGATCCCGGCTTCATAATCAGACACGCCGCGGCTGTTTTCCACGCGGAGATGCGTCGCATCCACGAAACGCGCCGTGCCGTAAATCACTTCGATGCCGTTGCGCGAAAGTTGCGCCTGCGTGATATCGGTTTCGGTTTTGATGACGTGCTGCACCCGGAATCCCAGGTCCGCCATGGAGATCTTCTCTTTCACGCGGTAGCTGACGCCATAGATGCCCTGGTAGGCGAATCCGGAGAGGTGCAGCACGGCTTCCCGCATGGTTTTGCTGGGAATGGTGCCCGAGTTGATGCAGGTGCCGCCCACCAACTCGCGCCTTTCAACCAATGCTACGCGTTTGCCGGACTTGGCCCCTTGGATGGCCGCACGCTGGCCGGCCGGGCCGGAACCGATGACGAGCAGATCATATTGTTGCATAGCGGGTCTGGGTGCTCATCCATCTTACCCCAGCGGGGGAAGTTCGCCGCCTGCCAGTCACCCGCCCGTTGTAAAATAATTACAAGATGATCGACATAGATACCGACACCCGCGGACAGCAGGAAGGTCGGCCCTTCCCCCTGCCCCCTGCCTCCTTTGAATTCCTTGCCGAATCCCTGCGCCTGCAGGCTGAAATGCAATTGGGATTGATGCGTCTCGGTCCTGAAGACCAGCCTCCGGCCGATCTCGATCTGGCGCGCCACACCATCGATCTGATGGCCATGCTCCAGGAAAAGACCCGCGGCAATCTCAGCCTCGAAGAACAGCGGCTGCTTGAAAACTCGCTGACCTTGCTGCGCTTCCGTTTCGTGCAAGCGGCCGACGACGCGAAAAAAGCTAAGGCAGCCGAAACTCAGCCGCCGCCGGAGACCGCGCAGGCAGACAGCCAGAAAGCCTGAATGGCCGGTTGCGCCGTCAAGATCACCGTGCTCGGCTCCGGCACCAGTACGGGTGTGCCAACTATCGGCTGCCATTGCGATGTGTGTACATCCACCGATCCGCGCGATAAGCGCCTGCGCCCCTCCATCCTGGTGAGCTACGGCGGCCATCACGTGTTGATCGACGCCACCCCGGACTTCCGCGCGCAGGCGCTGCGAGCGGGCTTCGAGCGCCTCGACGCGATCCTGTTCACGCACGAGCATGCCGACCACATCATGGGCCTGGATGACGTACGGCCTTTCAACTTCCACCAGCGCGCGCCCATCCCCATCTACGCGTCGGAGCGAACGATGGCCGCCATTCATCGCGCGTTCCGCTACGTGTTCGACGGTGAGGAAAAGAAGACCGCCGTGCCGCAGTTGGAATCCCACATGTTGAACGGCGCCTCCATCGATCTGTTCGGCATCGAGTTCACGCCCATCGCCCTCCTGCATGGCCAGGCGCCTATCTATGGATTCCGGTTTGGCGATGCGGCTTATCTTACGGATCACAGCGAGATCCCGGATGCCTCGCTCGCACAGTTGCGGGGCCTGGATGTGCTCTTTCTGGATGCTCTGCGCTACAAGCCACACCCCACGCATTCGACCGTAGACCGTTCCATCGCCACCGCGGAACAGCTGGCGGCGCGGCGAGTTTTCTTCACCCACATCTGCCACGATCTGGCGCACGCACGCACCGAGGGACGTTTGCCGCCGCATATCCGGCTGGCTTATGACGGCCTCGAGATCGAGGTAGGAGGCGCCCATGCTTAGGGCGTGGGGCAGGCACCCGTCCACGCCAGTCCGTGCGTGCGGGACGTGGACGTCCCGCGCAGACCTGGAGGTCTGCCCCACGGCTCTATGACTCCCGCGCCGCGCATCTTTCGCAGCCTCGACGAAATCCCCCCGGGCTTCGGTCCGTCGGCGCTGACCATCGGCAATTTCGATGGCGTGCATGCCGGCCATCGCAAGATTCTGCGCCGCGTGCAAGAGATCGCCGCCGCGCGCGGATTGAAACCCTCCGCCCTCACCTTCCACCCGCATCCCAGCAAAGTTGTCGCTCCCACGCGGGCGCCCCGCCTGATGAGTACGCCCGCACAACGCGCCGCGCTCATGGGGGAAGAAGGCATTCAGCAAGTGTTTATCATGCCGTTCGATCAGCGCGTGGCGCACCTCACTCCCGAACAGTTCGTGGAGCAGGTGTTGGTGCGCAAGCTCGACGTGCGCGCGGTGGTGCTGGGCCACGATTTCTGTTTTGGGAACAAGAAGTCAGGCACTGTGCGGGTGATGCGGGAACTCGGCGTGAAATACGGCTTCTCGACGGAAGAGATCAAGCCGGTGACCGTGCGCGGCCGCTTGGTCAGCAGCACCGCCGTGCGGCAGTTGATCGAAGCCGGACTGGTCGCGCAGGCTGCCCGGATGCTGGAGCGCCCGTATGCACTCGACGGCGAAGTAGTAGCCGGCCGCGGCGTCGGATCGAAGCAGACCGTGCCCACGCTCAACCTGGCTACGTCTACCGAGGTGCTGCCGGCAACCGGCGTCTACGTGACGCGCACGCACTCGCTTGATGACGGCCGCAAGCGGCCATCCATCACAAATATCGGTTACCGCCCGACCTTCGGCGAGAGCCACGATCTTTCGATCGAAACGTTTCTGCTGGAGCCGATGCCGGGAGAAAGGCCGCGCGACATCCGCGTGGAATTCTTGTGGCACGTCCGCGATGAGCGCCAGTTCCCCGACGCGCAGGCGCTCAAGCGGCAAATTCTGCACGACGCCGGGGTAGCCCAGGCCTACTTTCGCCGCCGGACAAAATGGACATGCCGGTCGGATTATCCGCCCGATTTCCCCAGTAATGTGACATAATATGGTTTAACGATTCATTTTTGCCCGCGTCCGGCAACTAGTGCGTCACCACTTTTATTCCTACAGAAGGAGATCGTAATGAAAATGTCAGAGGGAAAGCTCAAACATCTGAAAGCGCTTTCGAATAAAGCCGGCGTCATCGCGGCGGCGGCCATGGATCAACGCGGCAGCCTGCAGAAGTCGCTGGCTTCGGCGCGCGGCGTGGATAAGAAAGAGATCACGCCCGACATGATGAGCGAGTTCAAAACTGCCGTCACCAAGGTGCTGACGCCGCACGCCAGCGCCATTTTGCTCGACCCGGAATTCGGCCTCGACGCGCGCCTGGCGCGCAGCCGTAATGCCGGCCTGCTACTGGCTTATGAACTGAGCGGGTACGATAACACGCAGCCCGGCCGTCTGCCCGACTTGCTGCCGCACGTATCGGTGAAACGCATTGTGGATTGGGGCGCGGATGCCGTTAAAATCCTGATCTATTACACGCCTTTCGAAGACGCTAAGATCAACGACATCAAACACGCCTTTATCGAGCGCATCGGCGCCGAGTGCCTACCATACGAAATCCCGTTCTTCCTGGAGTTCGTCGGCTACGATCCCAAGGGCGGAGACGAGAAAGGCTTCGAATACGCGAAAGCCAAGCCCGAGATCGTGAAGAAGAGCATGGAGGAGTTTTCCAAGCCGCAATATTTCGTGGATGTGCTGAAGGTGGAAGTGCCCATCAACGCCGAGTTCGTGGAAGGCAGCGCCGTCTACAAGGGCCAGACCGCCTACACGCACAGCGAAGCGCTGAACCACTTCCGGCAAGCGGCGGAGATCGCCGCCCAGAAGCCGTTTATCTATCTCAGCGCCGGCGTGAGCAATGCGCAGTTTGTGGAATCGCTGCACATGGCCACCGAAGCCGGCACGGATTACTCCGGCGTGTTGTGCGGCCGCGCGACCTGGAAGGAAGGCATTCCGGTGTACGCCAAGAGCGGTGTGAAAGCGCTCGAAGACTGGCTGTCGAAGGAAGGCGTGAAGAATATTAACGCCGTCAACGACGCCATCAAATCCGCCACGCCGTGGCACGCCAAGCTGGGTACGCCGGTTTTGGTGTAACGCCGGCTTCAGCCCGCTCGATCGAGATATCCTGGAAGCCCGCCAAATCCTGCCGGGCTTCCAGTGATCCATTCTTCAAATCCGATTACTTCACCGACGCCAGTTCGGGCTCGCCAACTGCGATACTTAGTGCCTCCGTCGCCGAAGCTATTCGCTTCGTAGTTGGAAGCCTCGCCGTCACTTTCGTCGGCGCGCATGAAGCGGTCGCGGTTGTAGTTATACACCGGGCGAATCGGGCGGTTCACCGCAGCAGCGTCTCGAATCTCACGCCGAGACGATTCGGGCGAGAGGGACCAGAAATCCCACATCACGGTTGGATCGCGCAGGTTGGTCGCGGGCCGTATCGGCCGAAGCCTTTTCGCCGGGCCACGGTGGAGAAGCGCGCGAACGCCGGGTCTTTTTGCCGGCCTGGTTAAAGAGCTTCGCGCTTGTGTATTTCGCGATATCGCCGGTAACGGCGAATGTGCCGTGCGCGCCGGCGCCCTTGGCATGCACCACACGCTCCGGGATGCGCTCGCGATTGAACTGAGCTATCTTCTCCAAGAGGAGATAATCTTCCATCAGAACGGGCCGCGCGGACCAGCGGTGACCGAGTTCTGATTGTCGCGACAGAGGGAAAGGCGGCGCCACCTTCCCTACTTTCGGTGCATCATGAAAATATGGGCCTGCAATCTGCAAGAATTCCTGTGGGCGGCATGACGTGCGGCAACTGCGCGCGTTCGGTAGAACGGAAGCTTTCCACCAGTCCCGGAGTATCCCGCGCGCTGGTCGATCTGGCGGGCGGTACGGCCACGGTCGAGTTTGACGCCGACCGCACTAAGCTGTCCGACCTGGTGCGCGCCATCCAGCAGCTCGGCTATAGCGTGCAGCAATGAACGCCGGCGCCACTGCCGCTAAACCAGAGCGCGCGGACCTGACCGTCTCCGGGATGTCCTGCGCCGCCTGCGCGCGCACCATCGAGAACCAGCTCATCGCCACGCCGGGGGTGGCTCGCGCGCATGTCAACTTCGCTACCTCCACGGCTACGGTGGAGTTCGACCCTGCCCACACGTCGGTGCACAACCTGGTAGAGGCGATCGAGGAAGTGGGCTACGGAGCGCTTCCGCCAGCCGGGAGCGAGGATGAGAACGGGCCGGATATGGAGGAGCAGAGCCGCCAGCGCGAATACGCTGCCTTTGAGCGGCGGCTTTGGCTAGCGGCGGCCTTCGCGGCGCCTGTGGTGCTGCTGGGCATGTGGCCCGGACTGATGCACCGTGCCGCTACGAACTGGATCCAGCTGGTCCTTACCACGCCGGTGGTTTTCTATGCGGGCGCGCCATTCTATAAGGGGGCCTGGATCGCGCTGCGGCATCGCTCCGCGAACATGAATACGTTGATCGCGCTGGGCACTGGCGCCGCCTTCCTGTATTCGCTGACCGTCACCCTGCTGGGCGGGCACGAAGTGTACTACGAGGCTGCCGCCGTAATCGTCACTCTGATTCTGCTGGGGCGGCTGCTGGAGGCGCGCGCCCGCGGCAAGGCGGCGGAGGCCGTGCGCCACTTGCGCGAGCTGCAGCCGAAGACCGCGCGTGTGATGCGCGAAGGCGCCGAGCAGGAGATTCCGATAGAGCAGGTGCTGGTCGGGGATATGGTGGTAGTGCGCCCGGGCGAGAAGATTCCAGTGGATGGTACGGTCTGCGAAGGCGCTTCGGCGGTCGATGAATCCATGCTCACCGGCGAAAGCATGCCGGTGGATAAGAAGTCCGGCGACGCCGTTTACGGGGGCACCCTCAATCGCTCCGGCAGCCTGCGCTTCGAAGCGCGCAAAGTGGGACGCGCCACGGTATTGCGGCAGATGATCGATCTGGTGCGGCAGGCGCAGGGCTCGCGTGCGCCGGTGGCGCGTCTGGCGGATGTGGTGAGCGGCTACTTCACGGTAGGCGTACTGGTTATCGCTATAGTCACGTTCCTGGTGTGGCTGGCGCTGGGGTTGTCGGGAAGGGCGCCGCTTTCGTTCGCCCTGGTAAACTTCGTGGCGGTGCTGATCATCGCCTGCCCGTGCGCGCTGGGCTTGGCCACACCCACCGCGATCATGGTGGGCACAGGACGCGGCGCCGAGCGCGGCATTCTGATCAAGGGCGGCGAGGCGTTGGAGGCCGCGCATAAAATCGATACGGTCATCTTGGACAAGACCGGCACGATCACGCGTGGCCAGCCTCAGGTCACCGATGTGATCCCGGTGAACGGATATGCGGAGAGGGACGTGCTGCGCTGGGCGGCATCGGCGGAGCGCTATTCCGAACATCCCCTGGGCCGCGCGATCCTGGAACACGCGCGCGCTTCGGCTATCGCGCTGGACGATCCTGCCGGTTTCCAGGCGGTTGCGGGCCACGGCGTAGAAGCGCGGGTGGATAGTCACGACGTGGAGGTGGGCGGCTTGGCCGGTCCCCGCGTGGCGCCCGAAATGGAACAACTGGCCGCGGACGGTAAGACTGCGGTGGCTGTTTCCGTGGACGGCCGGCTCGCGGGCGTCATCGGTATCGCCGATACCGTGAAACCGGAAGCTGCGGCCGCCGTGCGTCTTCTCGATGAGATGGGCATCGAGGTCTGGATGATCACCGGCGACAATCGCCGCACGGCCGAAAGCGTCGCGCGCCAGGTGGGCATCGCGCACGTGCTCGCCGCAGTGCTGCCGGATGCGAAAGCAGCCGAAGTGCGGAAACTGCAAGCCGCCGGAAAGAAGGTGGCCATGGTGGGCGACGGCATCAACGATGCGCCCGCGCTGGCGCAGGCCGATGTGGGCATCGCCATCGGTACGGGAACCGATATCGCCAAGGAAGCCGCTTCGATCACGCTCATGAGCGGCGATCTGGGGGGCGTGGCGGGCGCGCTGAGCTTGGCCCGGCGAACCATGCGCGTGATCCGGCAGAACCTGTTCTGGGCGTTCGCTTACAACACCATCGGCATTCCCATCGCGGCGGGTGTTTTGTATCCGTTAACCGGATGGCGGTTGTCACCGGTGATGGCCTCGGCAGCCATGGCGCTGTCCAGCGTGACGGTGGTCGCCAACAGCTTGCGGCTCAGGCGCGCGTGACGCGGGACCGGCCAGGAACCGGAACTGATACGATACCGCTGATGATGGGTCGAAATCCGATTGGAACGTCCGAGTGTCATGACGGCTCTGCGCTGTGGCATCGGTTTAGTTTTAGTTTTGGCTTTAGTTTCAGCCGGGGCCGCAGCGCTTATTGCTTTTCAGGGCACGCCGCCGGCAAATCCCGGGAACCCGTCAGCGCTGGACGATTTCAAAGCTGCGGATGCACACCGGGAACCGTTTCAAGACGCCACCCGGTTAATCGCCGCGATGCAGGTTTCGGCGGGGGATTGGGTCGCGGACGTGGGTGCGGGAGCGGGCTATTACTCCATGCGCCTTGCCGGGTTGGTGGGCCCGGAGGGAAAAGTAATCGCGGAAGACATCTCGGACTCCTCAATGCGATGGTTGCACGCGCGCGTGAAGGCCTTTGACCTGGCGAATGTGGAAATCGTGAAGGGAACGGCGGACGATCCAAGGCTTCCCGCGGACCAGCTCACACTTCACGAAATCGACCCCGAATTGGTGCGCAAGGAGCTCCGCGAGGCGGGCTTCGGGGTCGTAAGGTATGAAGACCCGTTCGTGAAATGGAGGCTGGGCGTCGGGAACACCGGGGCCAGCGCCACAGATCTTTGGCTGATGACAGCCGTTCGTCCGAAATAAGCGAGAGTCGGCGCTGCGCGGCCGCTGATAGGAAGGAAATAAAATGCGCCTCACACTGATCGTTTTCCTGACAGTCTTTTCCGCCTTGCACGCCCAGACGAACGACCCCTGGAAACAGCTGGATTTCCTGCTGGGCGACTGGACCGGTGTCGCCGGCGAAAAAGACACACCCCTGGGAGCGGGGCAGGGAGCGTTCTCATTCCGGCCGGAATTGAAGCAGAAGATCATTGTGCGCCGCAACAACGCCCGGTACGATAGCGGCGCCCAGCACGACGACCTGATGGTGATCTACCGGGATGCGCCCAACGATACGCCGCGTGCGATATATTTCGACACTGAGGGCCACGTAATCCGGTACGCACTGAGTTTTCCTTCACTGAATCGTGTTGTCTTCGAATCCGACGGCTCCGAGCCGGGTCCAAAATTCCGCCTGACCTACTGGATCGATGCTGGCTCTCTGAACGGCCGGTTCGAAGTTGCCGCGCCGTCGAGCGAGTATAAGACTTACATGAAGTGGACGTCCAAAAGGCGTTGAGTGAGACTCAAAATCGCGCGACGAAACTGGCGGCGGTGATCTCGTACACGACACCGTCGCGTCCTGCGGCGTCGGGCCCCGGCCCCACGAACACGCCGCCTATTTTTTCCACTGCCTTTCGCGAGCGCAGATTGTGCAGCCCGATGAGAAAGACAACGCGGTCCACAAATCGGAAGGCGTGCCGCAGCATAAGCTGTTTCATTTCCCGGTTGTAGATGCCGCCCCAGTGCGACCGGGCCAGAAATGTCCAACCGATTTCGATCCGGCTTTTTTCCGGATCGTACCCGTGGTATCGCGACGACCCGATCACCCGGCCATCCTTGACATCAATCGCGACGAAAGCTCCGCCGGATTCCATAGCACCGCGAAAGAACTCCTCGAAAACTTCTTTCTTATAGCGATCGTGCGCCGGGTGTTGTTCCCAGATGAGCGGATCCGACGCTACGGCGTAAAGATCCGGAAAATCTTCAGCCCGCAGTGGTCTGAGTTCCACCAGTTCGCCCTTCAAATCTGGTTGGAGGTCAAAAGGCATCGATCATCTCCTATTGACGTTATAATCGATCTATGACCAGCCTGGTCGATGTTTCGCATCTGGCAGCACTTCAGCAGAAGCAAGAAAATCTGTTTGCAGTGCTGCGCGGTTTCGACCGCGTGATGGTGGCCTATTCCGGCGGGGCTGACTCCGCCTACCTGGCATGGGCCGCGCACCAGGTGCTGGGAGGCAACGCGCTGGCGGTCACCGCGGATTCGGCGTCCATGCCGGAATCGCATAAGCGCGATGCCGAGGCCTTCGTGCGCGAGTTCGGCATCCCGCACGAGTATATCGAAACGCACGAATTCGAGAATCCCGATTACCTGAAGAACGATGCGAACCGCTGCTTCCACTGCAAAGACGAGTTGTTTACGCGCCTGCTGCAGGTGGGCCGTGAGCGC
The DNA here is from genome assembly GCA_963818855.1 of Bryobacterales bacterium. Lineage (GTDB taxonomy): Bacteria > Acidobacteriota > Terriglobia > Bryobacterales > Bryobacteraceae > Bog-159. The sequence continues at coordinate 774,120 of CAWFUH010000008.1, forward strand.
GGCATCGGCCATATCATCTACGGCGTGAATGCGGACGACCTGGGCGACTATCGCCCCGGGCAGAAGGCCGCGGCCTTGCACGAGGTGAAAGCGCCGCTGGTAGAGGCGGGATTGCGCAAAGCGGAAATCCGGGAGCTGTCGCGCATGGCCGGTTTGCCCACCTGGGACCGGCCCGCGTCGGCCTGCCTCAGTTCGCGCATCCCGTACGGCACGCCCGTGACCATCCAGAACATCAAGACCGTGGAGCGCGGCGAGGAAGAAGTGAAGGAGCTCGGATTCCGCCAGTTCCGGGTCCGCTACCACGGCGAATTGGTACGGCTCGAGATCGCTCCCAGTGAACTGCCGAAGGCCTTGTCGCCCGAGATGGCGCGGCAATTCACGGCGATCTTCAAAGCGCTGGGTTTCAAGTACGTGACGCTGGACCTGGAAGGCTACCGTCAGGGCGCCCTGAACGAAGTGCTGAACCTGTGACCGTGGGCCGGTCCCCCGGCTTATTTCCCCACCGCTCTTTTCAGTGCCCTGGCCGGCGAAATCAGGGCATGTGCCAACCGCAAGGCGGGCCACTTGTTGATGCTGTCCATCAACACCGTGAACTCCCGATCCCGGTGGTAGAGATGCCGGATGTGATCGTCGCGCCGCGCGAGCAACTTGCGGATCTCCGTTAGGTCCTCTTCCCGCAGGGTGTAGCCTGCCTGGATATGGGCGGGCAGCGGCCGCTGATAATAATACGTGCCGTGCGGCGGCGCAATTTCCGCGGCTGGCCGGTCATGGCTGTAAAAATAAACCGCCAATGACCGGCGCGTGATTCCGCTGCCCGGCGGCGTCGCAATCGCCGGGAATCCGTGCCAAGAAGATTCGGTGGTCTCGAAAATAACCGCGCGATTTTCGAGCGGCACCACCCGCCGCATATCGTCGCCCCGCGCCGCCGGCTCCCGCAGCAACTCCAGGCAGCCGCCCCAGCCTTCCTCCCACTGCGGATTCAAAAACACGATCAGGTTCAATCGGCGGTGCCAGCCAAAACGCGGATGAAAATTGAAATCGACGTGCGAATCGAGTTCCTGCCCGTCGCGGTTCTCGTGCGTGCCGCCGCCCACATATTCCGGATCGTAGAGCAAACGGGACACGCCGGTGATGCCGCCTACCCAGGAGAGGAATTCGCTGTCGCGCATCAGGCGGTCGAACCTGTCGTAGGCGGAACCCAGACGGGCGACGTCGCCGGTGACGGATTTTCCGGCCACTTCGCCGTGCTCGTTGCGGGCGTCGCCGGTTTCGAAGGGTGGGAATTGCGCGATCAACTCCCGACAAAATTGCGGATCGAGGAAGGGCTCGATCACAATGTGACGGAAGGGCTGCGCTGTGCTGAATTGCTGCGCCAATTCGACGGCACGGCTGCGGACATCGGGGTGGAGGAGAAGGAGCACCTCCATAGTTTATCTCCAGGGTCTGTTGGCGCAAGGCGGCCGCGCTCTGGTAGGCTATACACATGAGACGCACGAATCTTGTGTTAGATGAGCAGCTGCTCGAAGAGGCCACCCGCGAGCTTGGAATGAAGACGTATTCCGCCACGGTGAACTATGCGCTGAAGGAGGCGTTGCGTATGCGGAGGGTGGAGCAGTTGTCAGAGTTTTTTGGTAAAAAGCTCTGGCGGGGCAATCTTTCCAAAATGCGAGAAGATCGTACCGCGCGTCAGGCGCGGGGACGCCGGTGACGCTGGTGGACACGTCGGTCTGGATCGAACTGCTGGCCGGCCGCGTGGCGGCTCCTTCCTCGGATCAACTGGCGCAGTTTGTCACCTGCGGACCGATCCTGCAGGAAGTGATGCAAGGCTTGCGTGCCGGTCGAGACAGCGCGGCATTTCAGGTAAGCCTGTTGGCGTTGCCCTGCCTGAGCGATCCGTTGACGCTTGGCTTGTTCATGGATGCCGCCGAAATCTATCGCGAGGGGCGCCGCAAGGGTCACACGATTCGATCCGCGGTCGACTGCCTGATCGCGGCGATCGCGATTGAGAATGAGGTTCCGATCTGGCACCGGGACCGGGATTTCGACGCGATCGCGAAGTATACGCCTCTGCGGATCTCGCGGTGGGTAGCGCACCGCGTACAGTGAGACGCCGCCGCTACGCCACTAGGTCCACGGCCATGCTGCGCGCGGTGCCGCGCATCGAATTCATGGCGGCTTCCACCGTGAAGCAATTCAGGTCCGGCATTTTGATCTTGGGCGACCTCTTCCACTTGCTTCTCGGTGATGACGCCGACCTTGGTCTTGTGCGGCTCGGGCGACCCCTTGGCCAGGTTCACGGCGCGCTTGATCAGCACCGGCACGGGCGGCGTCTTACGGCATGCCACAACCTGTCATTCATTTCCATTTTCACCAGCTAGCGGGGAAAACACCATTCGCTTGCTGGTCACCTTTTTGCCGCCGCGCGGCCCCACCACCGGCTTCGATAGGAGGAAACTGCGTGATCAGATCTCTCAAAACTGGGGGTCGAGAAACTGTTCGATCACCACGTGGCGGAACGGCTGGCGCGGAGTTGACTTGTTGCGCCAACTTCCCGGCGCGGCCTCGGATGTCCGGGAGGAGGAGGGAAAGCACCTTCATCGGGAAGGAGGCAGTGATTCCGTAAGCTGTCCCAGACCCACCGACAGGCTGAAGACGGTTCCGCCGTCCTTAGTTCCCCCAAGCTCCGTTGTCCCGAAGAGGCGGCCGTTGCTAGCCTGGATGAGGCCTGCATACGGCTCCGCACCATCCCTGCACCCGTCTTGTGTACAGAAACTATACAAGGTGGTCAGTGAGCCGTTCGTGGTGATTCTGAATATCGCGCCGTAGCCAGTCGCTCCGCCATAACTTGTGGTCCCATAGAGATTGCCGTCACTCGCCTGGATGAGCCCGGCAGACGGGTATGCGCCGTCCGTGCAGCCATAATTGGGGCAAAAGCTGTACAGCGTGGTGAGCGTGCCGCTTGGGGTAATTTTGAAGACGGTCCCGTGGAGGCTGTCATCGCCTTCGCCGGACGTTGTCCCGTAAAGGTTGCCGTCGCTCGCCTGGATGAGCCCAGCAAAAGGGTACAGGCCGTCCGTACATCCGATTTGGGAGCAGAAACTGTGCAACGTGGTCAGCGCACCGCCGGGAGTGATCCTGAAGACGGTCCCAGCGCCGCTCGAGCCGCCGTAACTGGTGGTCCCGTAGAAATTACCGTCGCTGGCCTGGATCAGCGCAGCATACGGCTTTGCGCCGTCCGGGCAATCGCGCTGGTGGCAGAAGCTGTACAGCTCAGTCAGCGCGCCGCTCGGGGTGATCTTGAAGACGGTCCCCTGGTTGGTGGCTCCCCCGGCCGCTGCTGTCCCGTAAAGGTCGCCGTTCTTCGCCTGGACGAGCCCGGCAGCGGGGATTGCGCCGTCCGGGCACCCTGTTTGATGACAGAAACTGTATAGTGTGGTCAGCGCGCCACCCGGGGTGATCTCGAAGATCGTGCCACCATCGTTCGCCCCACCAACGTACGTTGTGCCGTAGAGCCTGCCGTTGCTGGCCTGGACCAGACCTGCAAACGGCTGTCCGCCGTCCGTACCGTCAAAGTTGAAGAGTGTGGTCAGTTCGTCGCTCGGGGTGATCTCGAAGACGGTCCCATAGCCGCTCGCCCCGCCAGCGCGCGTTGTCCCGTAAAAGTTGCCGTTACTGGCCTGGACGAGCCCTGCACGGGGGTTCGCGCCGTCCGTCAAGTCGAACCTTTGCAGTGTGACCAGGGCCGCGTTGCCGGGCGTCGGCGCTTCAGGCCCCTGAGCGCTAGCGGGGGTGGATGCGAGAGCCGCCAACGATAGAATCAAGACAGCGGGACCATCGAGGACTGCCGGACGGGAGGACGTGGCGAATACTCCTTATTGTCCGGTTAGTATATATCATCGAGGATCTCGAAAGCGCACCGCGGCTACGCCACTACGTCCACGCCCATGCTGCGCGCGGTGCCGCGCACCGAATTCATGGCGGCTTCCACCGTGAAGCAGTTCAGGTCCGGCATTTTGATCTTGGCGATCTCTTCCACCTGCTTCTCGGTGATCACGCCGACCTTGGTCTTGTGCGGCTCGGGCGACCCCTTGGCCAGGTTCACGGCGCGCTTGATCAGCACCGGCACGGGCGGCGTCTTGGTAATGAAGGTGAACGAGCGGTCGGAAAAGATGGTGATCACCACCGGGATGATCAGCCCTTCCTGGTCCTTACTGGACGTCTTGGCGTTGAACGCCTTGCAGAAATCCATGATATTGACGCCCTGCGGGCCGAGCGCCGTGCCCACGGGCGGGGCCGGCGTCGCTTTGCCGGCGGGGATCTGCAGCTTTACCGAACCGGTAACTTTCTTTGCCATCTGAGAATCCTTGCGATCGTTATTCTTCTTCTACTCTTTTTCGACTTGGAGGAATTCCAGTTCCACCGGCGTGGCGCGGCCGAAGATCATCACCATCACGCGCAACGTGCCGCGATCGGTATTCACCTCGTCCACCTTGCCGCGGAAATTGGCGAACGGACCATCCACGATGCGCACGCCGTCGTTCCTCTCGTAAGTCGTCTTGGGCCGCGGCCGCTCGGCCGACGTAGTCTGGCGGTACAGGATGGAATTGACTTCATCGGCGCTGAGCGGAACCGGCTGCGTGCCGCCGCCCACGAATCCGGTGACGCGCGGCGTAGCCTTCACGGCATGCCACAACTCGTCGTTCATTTCCATTTCCACCAGCACGTAGCCGGGATACACCAGTCGCTTGCTGGTCACCTTTTTGCCGCCGCGCAACTCCACAACTTCCTCAGTGGGAATCAGCACCTGCCCGATCTTATCGGCGAAGCCGAACGCCTCCGAGCGGCTGCGCAGCGATTCGGCCACCTTCTGCTCAAACCCGGAATAGGTGTGAATGATGAACCACTTTTTGGGAGAGGAATCATCGTAAGCGGCTGGGGCGGGCTCGTCCACCGGCGCAGCGGCCGGCTCTTCCTCAGGCTCGGCCGCGGCCTGTGCGGCGGGCACGGCTTCGTCATCGCCGGCGTCTTCGCCCGCAACTTCGCTTACATTTTCGGCCGGCGCGGCGCTCTCCTGCTCGTCTTCATCCACGGAGTATATTTTCTCTTCATCCATATACAGCTACTTCGATAATGCCTTATACATGCGCGTCACGCTGTCGTTCAACAGCGCATCGACCACCGCGAAGAAGGCCGCAAACGCGAACACAGTGAAGATCACCACTACGGTGGTGCCTTCCACCTGCTTGCGGTTGGGCCACGTCACGCGTTTCATTTCGAGCTTCAGCTCGTTGAAATAATCACGCGTGCGCGTGGGAAAACTCGTTACGCTTTCCAGAAAATTGCCGCTATCTTCCATGCTGCCTCGATTCCCCGCTATAGCCTCTGTAAAAATTGGATTGGCAGGGGCGGAGGGATTCGAACCCCCACTCGCGGTTTTGGAGACCGCTGGTCTGCCGTTAAACCTACGCCCCTAGCGACCACTGCCCGGCGGGACATGCCTGGCCTTTCCTTCTTAATCTTACTTGATTTCCTTGTGCGGCTGGTGCTTCCGGCAATACGGACAGAATTTCTTCATCTCCAGCCGCTCCGTAGTGGTCTTCTTGTTCTTAGTGCCGGAATAATTTCGGTTCTTACATTCCGTGCATTGAAAAGTGATGATCTCGCGCGCCATTTTCGTTGTCCTTTACTCGATAATGTCGGTGACGGTTCCGGCGCCCACGGTGCGTCCGCCTTCGCGGATGGCGAAGCGCAGCCCTTTGTCCATGGCGATGGGCGTGATCAGATCGATCACCAGGTTCACGTGGTCGCCCGGCATCACCATCTCGGTGCCTTCCGGCAGTTCCGCCACTCCGGTCACGTCCGTCGTGCGGAAGTAGAACTGCGGCCGGTATCCTTTGAAGAACGGCGTGTGCCGCCCGCCTTCTTCCTTGCTCAACACCACCACGCTGCCCTTGAACTTCTTGTGCGGCGTGATCGACTTGGGCTTGGCTACCACCTGCCCGCGCTCCACGTCGTCCTTTTCTATACCGCGCAGCAGCAGCCCGACGTTGTCTCCGGCGCGCCCTTCGTCGAGCAGTTTCTTGAACATTTCGACGCCCGTCACTACGGTGTTGCGCGTGTCGCGGAAGCCTACAATTTCCACCCCTTCGCCCACCTTGATGATGCCCCGCTCGATGCGGCCCGTCACCACCGTGCCGCGGCCCTGAATCGAGAAGATGTCTTCAATCGGCATGATGAACGGCTTGTCGATCTCGCGCTGCGGCAGCGGCACGTAGCTGTCTACCGCGGCCATCAGATCCAATACCGTCTTCTCCCACTGCGCCTCGCCGTTCAGCGCGCCTAACGCCGAGACCCGGATCACCGGCACATCGTCGCCCGGGAATTCGTAGGTTTTCAGCAGCTCGCGCATCTCCAGTTCCACCAGGTCGAGCAGTTCGGCGTCGTCCACCATGTCTACCTTGTTCAGGCAGACGACGATGTAGGGCACGCCCACCTGGCGGGCGAGCAGCAGGTGCTCGCGGGTTTGCGGCATTGGTCCATCGGTGGCCGCCACGACCAGGATGGCGCCATCCATCTGCGCCGCGCCGGTGATCATGTTCTTGATGTAGTCGGCGTGGCCGGGGCAATCCACGTGGGCGTAGTGCCGGTTGGGGGTTTCGTACTCGACGTGGGCCACCGCGATGGTGATGCCGCGCGCCTTTTCTTCGGGCGCGTTGTCGATGGAGTCGAAACTGCGGAACTTCACCTTGGGGTTGTTCTTCCCCAGCACCTTGGTGATGGCCGCAGTCAACGTGGTCTTGCCGTGATCGATGTGGCCGATCGTACCGATGTTGACGTGCGGCTTGCTGCGATCGAATTTCTCTTTAGCCATAATTGCCTCCTTTGGAGCTGGGTTGTGGGTCGTGGGTAGGTCGTGGCCAACTCACCATAAACGGGAAGACGGTTTGCCACAACCCAGCACCTACAACCCACCACCCCTTTTGTAAAGAGGGATTTCCAACAGAAAAACGCTGGAGCCGTTGACCAGGATTGAACTGGTGACCTCGTCCTTACCAAGGACGCGCTCTACCAACTGAGCTACAACGGCCCAAAACCTTACACCGTGCGCCGTCGAATCTGGTGGACGGGGGAGGATTCGAACCTCCGTAGCCCGCAAGGGGCGACAGATTTACAGTCTGTTGCCATTAGCCGCTCGGCCACCCGTCCAGATTTGCGGCGACGCACCTCTGCTGCCCGCGTTCCGCCGGTGAAAGAACCAGTGTACCAAACTCGCAGGCACGGCGCTGGGCGCGCAGTTCGGACGGCGGCCGGCTGCGTGATGAACCGGATTTGTCGCACAATAGAAGGCATGGTCACGCTGCACGCGCTACGCTCGGTTCGCCGGAAGGAGATTCTGGGTCTGGCGCAACGTCGGGGCGCGCGCCACCTGCGCGTGTTCGGCTCGGTAGCGCACGGCGAAGCCAACGAGAACAGCGACCTCGACCTCCTGGTGGAGTGGGAGCCAGGCCGGAGCCTGCTGGATCACGCCGGGCTGGTGCAGGATCTGCAGGACCTGCTAGGGGTGCGGGTTCATATTGGAACCGGGAAATCACTGCACTGGTACGCTCGTGACAGGATCCTGCGCGAGGCTACGCCCCTTTGAGAGACGATCGCCTGTACCTGCATCACATGCTGGAGCGATGCCAGCGGATCACCCGGTTCATCAGGCCGGGCAGAGACGCATTCATGGCATCCGAGGAACTGCAGGATGCCGTAATTCGAAACGTGGAAGTGATCGGTGAAGCGGCTAAGCGCGTTTCGGCTGCGGCGCGTGGCCGGCTGGCATCACTGGACTGGATGCCATCTGCGGGATGCGCAGCGACGGCGATGCGCCGATTTCCTGTCCATTTATAGGCCCTTCGGACACCGGTCCAGACTTGCGGCGGCGCGCGCGGTCGGCCTCGGGGACGAGTCAGTTCGGCGGCGGGGCAAGCTCGATCTTGAATACTACCCCGTTGCCGCCGTTCCCGCCGGCGATGGTTGTGCCGTAGAGGTTGCCGGCAGGGTCGAGGCTTAAGCCGGACGAGGGGAAATCTCCATCGGCGCCACCCGTGAAGTAGTGGAGTATTGTGAAATTGCCGGTGGCGTCCAGTTCGTATACGGAGCCGGAACCGTTGCCGCCAGTGCCGTATAGGTTGCCTCCCGCGTCGCGCACCACACCACAATTGCATCCCGCCTCGAACGGGAGATTGTAGAGCTCCATCAACGTACCGGCCGCATCCAATTCGTACAGATAGTAGCCGGCAACCCCGTAGAAGTTGCCGGCCGAATCGCGGACTATACCGGTAGAAGGTACGCTCTCTGTGAAGCTGTACAAGACCGTCTCCTGGCCAGAGACGTCCACCTCGAACAACGTGCCCGCCTCCCCCATGCCGCCGCTGTCCGTCGTACCGTACAAGTTACCCTCCGCATCGCGGACCACCCCGCCAAAGGGATAGCACCCGTCAGAAGCTCCCGTGAAACCGTACAGCACGGTGTAATTCCCAGCGGCATCAAGCTTGTACACCGAACTGCCAATGCAGTTTCTGTCGCCCCCGGTAGTCCCGTAAAGATTGCCAGCCGAATCGCGGATCACACCTGACGATGGATATACGTCACCTGTGCCCGTGAATCTGTGCAGCACCGTATAAGTACCTGCCGCGTCGAGTTTGAAAACGACTCCGCCGGGTTTGAGGGGGGCGCCGGCAGTCCCGTAGAGGTTGCCTGCCGCATCCCGGATGACACCATAATAGGGCTGGCCGCCGCCGTTGCCACCCGTGAACCGGTGCAGCACGGAATAGACCCCGTTCGCAGCGATTTTGAATATGACTCCCTGGTCGGACCCGCCGCCGAATGTCGCCGTTCCGAACAGGTTTCCCGCCTCATCGCGGATTACACCGCCGGATGGGTCTATCCCGTCCGTAGCATCGGTGAAACTGCACAGCACGGTCTCCTGGCCCGTTGTGTCCCACTTGTACACAACGCCGTTGCCGAAGTCCTGGTGGGCCCCTCCGTAGACAGTGGTTCCGTACAGATTTCCCGCCGCATCGCGGATTACGCCCGAGTAAGGGTTGGAACCGTTCGCGCCCCCGGTGAAGTCGAACCGCGAAACCAAATGGCTCGCAGGATCCAGCTTGAAGACGAAACCGTTGCCATAGTTGTTTAAATCACTGTAAGTTCCGTAAAGGTTGCCGGACGAATCCAGGATCACGCCACTGTCGGCCGATCCGAAGGAAGCGGGGAAGTCGTAGATCACGTTCTCGTGGCCCGTCGCATCCAGCCTGAATACCACGCCTCCCCCATCCACGCCTCCCAATTGGGTAGTTCCAAAAAGATTGCCGCCGGGGTCGAGGGCTAAGCCCGCACCGGGCCAACCGCCGTCGTTCTTGCCGGAAAACCAGTGCAGCACAGTTTCGTGGCCCGCGGCATCCAGCTTGAAAACAACGCCATCGCCAAAGGCGCCGCGCTGGTTGCCGCCATTGAGGGTCGTGCCGTAAAGGTTGCCGGCCGGATCGAGGACCAAACCTGCGAGCGGCGTACAGCCGTCGGCGCCGCCCGTGAAGGTGTATAGCACGGTTTCATGGTGGGCCGCGTCCAGCTTGAAGACGGTGCCCGCGTTTGCGCTGCCGCCGGCCGAGGTGGTCCCGTAAAGATTGCCGGCCGCGTCGAAGATCAAGCCGGCTTTGGGGTTGGCGCCGTCACTCCCTCCCAGGAAGCTGTACAGCACGGTTTCCTGGCCGCCGGCGTCCAGTTCATATACCACGCCCAGGTTCGCAGCGCCGCCCTGGTAGGTGGTTCCGTAAAGGTTGCCGGCCGTGTCGAAGATCACGCTCGCATACGGGACCGCTCCGTCCGCCCCGCCTGTAAAGTTGTGGAGGACGGTCTCCTGCCGCGCTGTGTCCAACTTGAAAATGACGCCCAGGTCTGCGGTGCCGCCCGCGGAAGTGGTGCCGTAAAAATTGCCGGCCGCGTCTGCGATTATCCCGGCATAGGGGTTCGCCCCGCGCAAGCCTCCAAAATTGTGCAGCACGGTTTCGGTGGCAGGCGAAGTCTGCCCCCCGGCTGGCGGGAGGCTGATTGCTGATAGTGCGGTGGCGAGGAGCAGGCAGTGGGAAAACACGGTGATGTTGGACATTTTTCGAAGTCCCGAATGCCGAGGATTGTACAACTGTTTGCCGGCGACGAACTGCGATTGTTGCGATTTGCGGTACTGGGCTGGGAGCCCGCCCCCCGTCGCGCGCGGTTAGGCCACGTCGATCTCGAAGGCTTTCGTCATACGATCTCGGGTTTCCTCGAGCGTCCGCCCCGTGGCCACACAGCCGGGCAGATCTGGCGCTTAGGCCCCATAGCCGGTCGTCGATTTTCAAACAGAACCAACGACGTCGCGAATCTTCAGAGCCTGGGCGTCCGGGCATGGGGCACTCCTCTGTCCATACGGCGCACGATTTTGGCGGGTCTGGAGACCCGCCGCAGGCGTGGACGCCTGCCCCACGAGCGGGCCAATGCGGTAGAATCACGGTATCCGGACCTGTTGCGCCACTGACTAGCAGGTCTGAATATCCCGATGACCGTGCCGACGATGACGAATCGCGCCGAAGAGTTCCGCGAGCAGCTCACGCGCCGCGCGATGGTGGCCGACGGCGCCATGGGCACGATGCTCTACGCGCGCGGCGTCTTTATCAACCGCTGCTTTGACGAGCTGAACCTGTCCGCGCCAGACATGGTGCGGCAGATCCATCAGGAATATGTCAAGGCCGGCGCGGAGATCCTCGAAACCAACACCTTTGGCGCCAGCCGTATGCGCCTGGCGGCGTTCGGACTGGCCGAAAAGCTGCGCGAGATCAACCACGCCGGTGTGCGCCTGGCGCGGGAAGCGGCACGCGAGCATGCCTATGTCGCGGGCGCCATCGGGCCATTGGGCGCGCATATCGAGCCGTTGGGCCCGACTTCCTTCGCCGAAGCGCGCGCGATTTTCCGCGAGCAGGTGGCAGAACTGCTGGATGCCGGCGTGGACCTGCTGATTCTCGAAACATTCGGCAATCTGGACGAAATGCGCGAAGCGCTATTCGCCGCGCGCGAGGCGGCCGGCCCGGACATGACCATCGTGGCGCAGGTGACCATCGACGACAACGGGAACCTCCCGGAAGGTACGGAGACGGAGGAGTTCACGCGGTGCCTGGATGAGTGGCCCGCGGATGTGATCGGCGTCAACTGCTCGGTAGGCCCGAAGACCACCCTCGAAACCGTCGAACACATGATGCAGTTCTCGGCCAAGCCCATCAGCGCCATGCCCAACGCGGGCGTGCCGGTGCGCGTGGAGGGCCGCAACCTTTATCTGTGCTCACCCGAATATATGGCGCAGTACGCGCGGCGGCTGCTGTGGGCCGGCGTGCGCATCGTCGGCGGATGCTGCGGTACGACTCCGGAACACATCAAGCTGATCCACGCCGAGGCGCGTTCGCTGCAGCCCTTGCAGAAAAAGCTGGGCGTAACGGTGGACGAGCCCAAGGCCAAAGCGCAGGCGCTGCCGAAAGTGCCCGTCGCCGAAAAATCGCGATTGGGCGCCAAGCTGGCCGCGGGAAAGTTTGTCTCGTTCGTCGAGATTCTGCCGCCGCGCGGCGTGGATGCGTCTAAAGAGATCGCGGGCGCGAAGCTGTGCGCAGCGCAGGGCATCGACTGCATCAATGTGCCGGATGGGCCCCGCGCCAGCGCGCGTATGAGCGCGCAGGTCACTTGCCAGCTCATTCAACAACAGGCCGGCATCGAAGCCGTGAATCATTTTTGCTGCCGCGACCGCAACATTCTGAGCATCCAATCGGAGCTGCTGGGCGCGCACTGCGCGGGCGTGCGCAACCTGATCTGCATTACCGGCGATCCGCCGCGCATGGGCAGCTATCCGGATGCCACGGCGGTATTCGACGTGGACGCCATCGGGCTGGTGAACATCGCCAACAACCTGAACCATGGGCTGGATATCGGCGGCAATGCCATGGGGTCGCAGACCGCGCTGCTGATCGGGGTGGGCGTGAATCCGGGCGCTTTGAACATGGACGAGGAGATCCGCCGCTTCGAGTGGAAAGTTCAGGCGGGCGCCGAGTATGTGGTGACGCAGCCGGTTTTTGATCTGGCCTTGTTGGAGGAGTTTCTGCGGCGCACCGAACATGTGAAGATTCCGGTGATCTGCGGCATCTGGCCGCTGACCAGTTTTCGCAACGCCGAATTCATGGTGAACGAACTGCGCGTGCCCGTGCCGGAATGTTACATGGAGCGCATGCGGCAGGTGGATAACGCCGAAAAGGCGCGCCAGGAAGGCGTGGCCATCGCGCGCGAGATGGTGATGCGGGTGCGGACCATGGTGCAGGGCGTGCAGTTGAGCGCGCCTTTCGGGCGATACCAGATGGCTCTCGACGTCGCGGAAGCGCTTGGGCCGCGCTAGGAAATTGCGAAGCGTATGGCAACTGATCTCGTGGAAGTCGACGCGGAACAGCCGGAGCCGGAAGCGATCGAGCGCGCCGCAGCAGCCATTCGGCGCGGGGAAGTGGTGGCCATCCCCACCGAGGCACTGTACGCGCTGGTGGCCGATCCGTTCAACCTGGGCGCGGTGGCCGGCGTATTCCGGGCCAAGGGCCGCGAATTCCATCGTTCGCTGCCGCTGCTGGTGGCTGACGCGATCGCGGCCGAGGATCTGGCCGCGGAGTTGAACAACCGCTTTTTCATTCTGGCGCGGCGTTTCTGGCCGGGGCCGCTGACCATTATCGTGGCCGCCTCGGCCCGGGTGCCTCTGAAAGTGACCGGCAATACCGGCCGCCTGGCGCTGCGGCATTCCCGCTCCGCGATTGCCAACGCGCTGATAGCGGCCATGAACCAGCCGCTCATCTCGACCAGCGCGAATATCTCCGGCTCGCCCACCTGCCGCAGCGGCATCCAGGTTTTCGGCACCATGGACGGGCGCGTGGACCTGGTGCTGGACGGCGGAATGTGCTCCGGTCCCGGCGCCACCACCGTGGATATCACGGAGCCGTATTGGAAGATTATCCGCGAGGGGGCCATCGAGGAGAAAGAGATCGCCGAGACGCTGCAGGCTACGTAAAGTTAGCGCGGCCCTGCGGGCTTGCGGTCGGGTGCGCCTAGGTCGTGCTCTCGTACTCCAAGCCCCTTGAAGCCTTACCTCAATCGTACGTACAATGTATTAACGAATGGCCTGCGCGTTGTAGCCCTGAATGATGCCATCGGCGCCCGGCATGATCCGCGATTGCGGATCGGTGAAGTTGTACTGATCCTCGTCCTTCGGTTTCTCCTGATCCGGTGCGCCGCGTTCGGCCGCCGCTTTCTCCCGCGCTCTGGCCTCCAATGCCCTTTGGCCTCCCGGAATCTTCTTCAGACGGGTCTCGCGGTGCCCCAGTTCTTCCGGCAGTTCGTCGCCCCGCTTGTCCTTGCCATGGCGGATATGGTTCGCGATCTATCCGACCAGGTGGCTTTCTCCCAAAGTCTCGACCTTCACCGGTCTGTCGTGTCACCAGAAGGGCTACGGCCTTGGAAAGACGGTTGTCACCTGGTACGCCACGGGCATACCTCCGACGACTCCTAGGTAGACAGAGCTGTTATTGCTTTGCGGCACTGGATCGGCCGGATCGCTTAGAGACTGCCTTCTTTGGCAATCGCGGAACAACCTGAACGCCCGCCCAAAGCGTAGCGATCGTTTGCTCGACCACGAGAGTCTGGTCAGGCAAGTCAGGCACAACCCCTTGTATGACCATGAGCGTGGCGAGGCCGAAGATCGTGTACCACCAGGTGTGGGCTACCACTATGTCATCTCTACTTGGCAATCCTTCATCCTTGGCAACATCAAAAAACAGCTGTACGAAACGTTGGAACAAAGGCGTGCCAATGTCGTTGATATATTGTCCAGCGCGGATGCCGTTGCGGTTCTCCGGCCCGAAGAAGACGTTGCGGAACTGCTGTGGATGGGCAGTGCAGAACTGAATCAAGCCACGTGAAGTCGCAAAAAGACGCTCTTTCGGTGCGGGATATTTAGCGGCAATCGCGTCGAAGTTCTGAATCAGCAGCCCGATCGTCTCGCTGCTCAACTCGGCAAGAATATGCCATTTGTCAGGGAAATGCTGGTAGATCACGGCGTGCGTATAGCCGATCTCTTTAGCGATCGCGCGAAGCGTCACGGCTTCATAACCGCGATCGGCGAACATTTTGCTGGCCGCCGCAAGAATTTCGCCCCGCAGCCTCTCCTTACGTTCTACCCGGCGACTTGGTGATGTGGATGTCACTTCACCAGTTTAATCCCCTTTTGGACATTTTGCGACCACTTGTTTACTTATAACCATTGGTTGAAGTACAATCGATGGTTTGGTGGTTGAAACGTACTTCTCGACCAGCCAGCGACAGCTCAGGCTGATGCCGTAACCGGGTGCCTGGTCGTCCCGCCATCGATGTTCGAGCGGCGGCCCTTTTCGTTCTTCGTGACGTGCGGGGTGACGTTCAAGGCCCGCGCGGCGACGACAAAGTCCTTCGCATCGTAGGTCTTGTCGGCGCCGGGAACGGTCTTCCTGCTTGTCGGCGAGCATCAGCATCCGCCCAAACTGTGCAGCCACTGAATATTTTTCAACCACTGAATAATTTGCAACCAATGGTTTTCCCAGGCCTCTAATAGTCAGGTCGCTCATTTGGATGGGCGGCCAAATACGAGGCAAAAGGAGAAAACGAGCATGTTTTTAGTCATGGGCATTACTGGAAAAGTCGGGGGCGCCACCGCGCGGCATCTGCTGAAGCAAGGCAAACAGGTGCGAGCACTTGTGCGCAATCGCGAGAAAGCGGCGAAGTGGGCAGACCAAGGCGTCGAGCTGGTGGCTGGAGACTGGAACGATGCGACAGCCATAACGGCGGCGCTCAAAGGTGTTGAGGGCGCGTTTGTTATGTTGCCGGCTGTATGGGCGCCCTCGCCTGATTACGGAGAAGCAAAGGGCGTGATTGCGAACTATGTCGAGGCGCTGACCAAGGTAGTGCCACCGCGGGTGGTAGCGCTCTCTTCGATGGGCGCGAATAGAACAAGCGGGGTTGGGATTATCACGGCCTTATCCCTCTTGGAGCAAGGTTTTCGCAGCCTGCCATCTCCGGCCGCATTTGTGCGCGCAGGAGGCTTTTTCGAAAACTTTCTTTTCGGCTTACAGGCCGCCCATGGCGGAACACTACCGGTCTTCTACAGTCCTACAAACCGGAAATCGACAATGGTCGCGTCAGACGACATCGGCGCAGAGGTGGCAACGCTTCTGACCGGGCCGGCGTGGTCAGGGCATCGCGTCATCGAGCTGGGTTCGATGGTAAGCGCGGATGAAGTGGCCGGACAATTGGGTGAAGTCCTGACACGCGACGTAAAAGCCTTTGCAGTCCCACGTGCAGGGTGGGCGGAAGCGTTCGAGCAGTTCGGCATCCCTAAGGGCCACACTGGACCTGCCGAAGAAATGTTTGAGAGCGTTAACGCGGGATGGATGGACCTCGGAATCACGGGTACGGAGCACGTAGCGGGTACGACGTCCGCACGCGATGTGTTTGCGGCTGCACAGAACGCCGTCAAGGCGTAAGTCCGGGGCAAGCAATATGAAAGCTGAACACACAATAGATAAACCCGCGCGGGCAGGTCGAGCAACTCAAATAGCCGCGATGGTAATAACCGGCCTTGTCGCCTTCATCTGGGTGTACTTCGGAAGGTTATATCTAATTCGCGATCCCGACGAATGGAGGATCGCCAATCAGCAGCTCGGATACCCGCTCTATATCATTCCACTGATTGGCGTGACCCACATCCTTGGTGGCGCTGGGCCTTCTGATTCCCAATGTGCCTCGATTGACTGAGTGGGTTTATGCTGGTCTCGCGATCGATCTTTCACTCGCGTTCTATTCACATCTGAATGGCGGTGGCAGTACTTGGGATAAATTTGATCCGATTCTCGTCATGGCGTTCGTCTTTGCGTCGTATGTATTGAGACGCTGCATGCGCGCAAACAGGTGGTCGATATGAAGAACACGCTCGGGCGGGTGGCCCACCCAGCTTTTTCTTAGCCAGCACCACCGCAATTGTGGTGCCCCATCCATGACGCAGCCTCATCGCGGCATGGGTGGGACTGCACCACATCCATCGCCGAAAGATCGGGCTGATCGATCACGTCGCTGACGACATACGCCATATGATTCTCCGGCAGCCACTTCCCGCAGACTCGGCGGCAGCAGCAAACGACATGAGCGTATAGTCGTTTTAAACCGGCCAATGTTGAAACGAGGTCGTGCGGGCAATAGGCAGAACGCGATATTCTTTTTTCGTTCGGAACTGACTTTACCTGGAGGGTGAAGGCCAGCCACCAGATCGAGACTTGGCAGCGACGGTCAGGGCCGGCCTTCACACCAGCCGTGATTCTCTTTATCGCACTGCCTGAGCCAGAAAACAAGACCGACCCGGGGTGACCGAGATCCCGCTGGAACTGCTCCCCCGGCTGTGCCCGGTTTGCGGCGAGCGGACCATCATCGGTCACGGACAGCGCCTCAAAAATGCGCACGACGAACGGCACCAGCGGATCTGGATTCGCCGGGGCCGTTGTCGCCCATGCCACAAGACATTTACGGTGTTGCCCGACTGGTCGCCGCCGTCCGGGCACTACACCCTCCACTGCCGGCATCAAGCGTGGGAGCTGTTGCACCAAACGGATGGCACCTGGGAGCGATCCATCCCCGACGTCGCAGACGCGTCGCGATCGCCAGACCCATCTACGGTGAGACGGTGGGCGGGACGCTTGCTGCATCTGGGAACCCTGCTGGCAGCCCAGCTCTGGCAGGCCGCCGGCTGGAGCCTTTCGATCTCACCCACCATCCTTGCCTGGGATTGGACCGCGATCCGCCGTATTCTGCTGTTGGAGGCGAGCAGTCCGTGAGCCGGAAAGAACTCGATGAACTCAAACAGCAGATTCCCTTGCGGGACTACCTGGAAGCACACGATTGGCGGCCGATGCGGCGGCTCAGCCGCGGCCGATGGATGGGGTTGTGCCCGCTTCACGCCGATCGCCAGCCCAGCCTCCTGATGGATCCCGGCAAGAACTTGTTCTACTGCTACGGCTGTGGCCGCGGCGGCGATGTGATCCGCTTTGCAGAGCTCTACCATCAGGTGCGGTTTCCGCAAGCCTTGGCCTTGCTGCACCAATGGCGTGGTGGAACACCCTTGCTGCACGAAGTCGCGAGTTTCTATCGCATGCAGTTACACCGTCACGCCGAGGCGATTGCTTATCTGCACCACCGAGGACTCCGCTCGCCGGAACTGATCGAGCACATGCGCATCGGTTACGCGCCTGGCGGATGCCTGCGCGGTTGGCTGACACGGTTGGGTTATACGCTCCCCCATCTGCATCAAGCCGGTCTGGTCTCCGCCGTGGGATACGACACCTACATGCATCGCATCGTTTTCCCGCTGGAAGGCAACCTCTATGGCCGCAGTCTGTCAGCCACGGCGCCGCCGCACCGGTTTTTGCCAGGGGCCAAGGGTGGGCTGTATTTGTGGGAGCCAGTCCGGCAATCTCCAGAAGTGATTCTCGTCGAGGGTCTGTTCGACTACGCCGCGCTGTGGCAGGCCGGTTTTCACAACGTCACCTGTGGGATGGGAAACCATCTCAATGCACACCAGTTTCGGCAACTGTGCGACGGCCGCGCGCGAACCGTCTATGTCACCTTTGATGCCGACTGCAATGGCAGCGGCCAGCAGGCGGCCCAAGTGCTGGTAGGCCGACTCAGGGAAGAAGGATTGAACGCTTGCCGAGTTTCCTTGCCCGAAGGGTACGACCCGAACAGCTTCTTCGTCCAAGGCGGCGATGCCCGCCAGTTCCAATCGCTGCTGGAGGCTGCCCGGCCATGACGTTTCGTGTGGTCCACCAGCCCTCCAACAATCAGACACGATGCCCTTATCGCGTCATCGTGCAGGCCACCGGACGTGAGATTGACTGGATCAATCAGTATCTCGATTACGAGACTCTGCGCCGCCTGGCAGATAATACTCTGAAAAGTTATGCGCACGAGTTGTTGCACTTTCTCCGTTGGTGGGAGAGTGTTCATCACACCGACGCGATCCACAAAGATGCACTCACCGAATCGACACTGCTGGACTATGTGCGATCCAGTCCAGTCAACAACGCGAGCTCACCGGCGGTACCATCAACCAGCGCGTAGCCATTGTCGATCGCGCCTTGCGCATCGTATTCCCGGACGCTCCGGGGCAGATTGCTCCTGGGTTCCAGCAGACTTACTGGCAGCGTGCACCGATGGGCATCGGCAGGCCGCGGCTGGCATTGAGCCGGTTGCGGGTAAGGACCCCCAAACGAACCATCGTACCGCTGTCGGTAGACGAAGTGGCACGGTTTTGGTCCAGTTTTCGTACCTCACGCGATCTGGCCATCGTGGGTTTGATGCTGCTGCAGGGACTCCGGTCCCAAGAGGTCCTGGATCTGAATCGGGACGATCTGTTGTTGCCGGAAGCGCAGATCCGCGTGCGCGGCAAGGGCAACAAGACCCGCTTCCTGCCGTTAGCTCCGGAAGCGGCTCAGTTGCTAGATCACTATCTGCGCTTGGAGAGGCCGCCTACCGCGACGAATCCTTTGTTTGTTTCTCTCAAGGGTCCCGCGCGCGGCGCCCGGATGACACCCGCGGGTTTACGCTCACTGTTTCGCTATCATCGTCGGACCACCGGCGTCCACATTGCCAACCCGCACCGTTTTAGACACACCTTCGCCTCAGATATGGTGCGCGCCGGCGTGAGCCTGCCCGCCCTCATGCAGTTGATGGGACATGCGCAAATCCAGACCACGCTGGTCTACATGCAGGTCACGCCTCTGGAAGTCTATCAGCAATATGCGCGAGCGGTCGCCCAGCTCATCAGGCCTGTACCGGTGACCCCGCCGTGAAACTCTCTCGCCATGTTCCTGTGGACCATCCACTGGCTCTCCAGTTCCAGCGAGCCGTCGAGTCCCTCACTGCCGCCCAAGTGTGGGATTCAGCTCGTCAATACCGTGGCACCGCGCGCGACTTCCTGATTTATCTTGGTGAAAACCATCCTGATGTTACTTCGTTAAATCAGTTGCGCCGCGACCCGCACATCCTCGGCTGGTTCACCCACCTGCGCTCATTGGCGCCGGCGGTCTACATCTCTCGACTCATGCGCCTGCGGTGCATCCTGGAGGAACTTGCCTGGACCGCACAGCTTCCCGATCTGGCCCATTTGATCCGTCGCGAGGATTCTCCGCGGCCTCCGCAACGTCTTGCTCGGGCCTTGACGGTGCCGCAGGATCAATCCATCCAAATGGAGTTGCTCCGCCGCAACGATCTGGCGGCCAACATCTTTTTGCTGCTGCGCCACACCGGTATGCGCATCGGTGAATGTGTCGACCTTTCCTGGGATTGCCTGCGCAACGTCGCTCCGGATCGTTGGGCAATTCACGTGCCCCTCGGCAAGTTGAAAACGGAACGCATGGTGCCGGTAGACTCGTTTGTCTGTGAGCTCGTGCAACGCCTACGCTTCTTCCGCTCTTTCGACCCCCTGCCTCCCGACGGCCGCCTGCTCGCCCGACCCCACGGCAAGACCGCCTTGATCCGCCAGTTGCGCTACTACCTGCACGAAGTCCGTGCGGCGGCCGGCATTACCACCCGCATCGTTCCGCACCAGCTCAGACACACCTACGCAAGTGAAATGATTCGTTCGGGCCTCACCGTACCCGCGCTCATGAAATGTCTCGGTCACAAGGATCCAGGGATGACGATGCGGTACGTCTACGTTGCCGGGAACGACCTCCAGCGCGAGTTCCATCTGGCCCGCTCGCAACCTCGACATCTGGCCCCACAACCGAAAGCGCCAACGCTCTCGCCCCGCGCCGGCTTAGATGGCATTGTGGACTCGTTGCTCTTTGCTCAACACGCAATCGAAATGTTCCGTCGATCTATGCCGGAGGGCCCTTCGAGAAACTGCCTCGACCGGCTCTCCAATCGGTTGACCAAGATCCTCTCGGAAGCCCGCAAACTCAGCCCGCCCGAATAACGGGCAGAGATTGGCCGGATAAGTCGCCAACTCGTGGATCCGGTCCTCCTTCGCCCTAGTACGGTCAAGTCACGCCTTAATCAAATGCAGGGACCCGTCCAACCAAATCGATGCATGATCCTGGCTCTCCCAACTGAAGCCATCTCGCCCAAAATGCCCTCCGCACCAGCCTATCCCGCACGCCTACCGCCGTCACACAAACCAGGCCCGCCACACCGTGACCACCAGCGCGTGCGTCACCATGCTGGCGCGGATGCTCTGTGCCTGCTGATAAGCCCGGCCGTAGAACCAGCCGGCCACGGTTGCGGCGAGCGCGAATTTCCAATTCGGGAAGGCTCGGAACCAGAGGTGCACCGCGCCGAACAGAATCGACGCGGCGGCCAGCCCTACCGCGGGACTGCCGGTCGACTGGACCATCCAGTGTTGCAACAGGCCGCGGAAGAAGAATTCTTCCGACAGCGCCACCACCCACAGCATGCCCAGAAAGATAGCAGCGATCTTCCATGCCGGCATACCGGGGCCCAGTCGCACCAGGCGGGTCGCCCAGGCCAGCGGAACACCGGCGATCAGGAAATAGACGAAATGCCGCAAGCCGATCTTCCATTCCGCGAAGCTGGGCAAAAATCCGTAATCGACGCCGGGAATCCGCCGCTCCACCAGCATCACCATGGCGCATAGCCGCGTGAGCGCCAGGTGCCCGAGTATTTCGAGATGCAATCCTGGAAATGGCGGCGTGTAGATCGAATCGATATAGCCGCGCAGAACCACGGCCGCCACCAGCACCAGGAACGCGACATCGGCGAGCGGTGCGGCCGGCAGGATTCTGTACCACAGCCCCAGCGCGGTGGCCAGCGCGGCGAGTTGTACCAGCGCCCGCCAGCGGAACTGGCCGGTGTCCGCCGCGTAGATCACATACGGCGCGATAAACGAGAGCACCAGGAACAGCGGCAGCCAGCGCGCGAATCGCTGGCGCAACTCGGCGAATGCGGGCAGCAGATAGAATGGGTATTCAACCAGGAAAGCGGCCAGAACCGGAACCGCTACAGAAACAGGAATGCCCTTCGCACGAGCATACAACCAGCCCGCGGCGCTCAGCGCGGTCCATCCGGCGAGCAGAGCCGCCCGGAAACCGCCGAGCGATTGGTTCATCGGCCTCATTTTAGCATTGGGGTACGCAGCGGCCGGCGCGCGCGCGCAGGAAGAACCGCCGAACCTGGCGCGCCGCATCGCGCACCAGGAGAGCGAGACACAAGCCGCCCGGAACGACTACACCTACCGGCAGAGCCTGGTGTTCGCGGAGCTGGACGCGCATGGCGCGCAAACCGGCGAGTATCGCGAGGAACGCGATGTGACTTTCTCGCCCAGCCACGAACGCACCGAGCAGATGATCGGGCAGCCGCTGCTGACGCTCAAGCGACTCAAGCTGACGGACGAAGACTTTCAGGATATCCGCGGCATCCAACCGTTCGTGATGACCGAAGACCAGCTCTGGAATTACGAAACGAAGTTCCGCGGCGACGAAGATATCGATGGCGTGGATTGCTGGGTACTGCAAGTGCGACCGCGCCAAATCCTCGAAGGGCAGCGCCTCTTCGACGGCATGCTGTGGGCGGACAAGAAGGATTTTTCCATCGTGCGGCTGGAAGGCCAGGCTGTGCCCCAGATGTTCAGCCGCGAATCGGAGAATCTGTTTCCGCGGTTCACCACCATCCGTAAACCCGTCGATGGCGCGCATCGGTTTCCGGTATTCACCTTCGCCGATGATACCCTGCCGTTCAGCACCGGCCTGCAGCGCGTTCGCATGACCATCCGGTACAGCCAATACAAGCGTTTCGGCGCGGATTCCGTCATCAAGTTCGACAAGCCCTGATATGCCACTGCGGGGCCTTTGGCGCGAACGCGATTTCCTGAGGCTGTGGGCCGGCCAGTCGGTCTCGCAGGTTGGATCGTGGATCACGCTGGTGGGATTGCCCCTGATCGCGGCCCAGCTGCTGAATGCCTCGCCGATGCAGATGGGCGTCTTAAGCGGGGCGGGAGCAGTTGCCATCCTGTTATTCGGCCTCTTCGCAGGAGCCTGGGCGGATCGGCTGCACCGCCGCCCCATTCTGATCTGGACCGACCTGGGGCGCGCCGCGGTGCTGGCTACGGTCCCACTAGCCGCGGCGTCCCACCGTTTGACCATGGGCCATCTGTACCTGATCGCGGCGGCCAGCGCGGCGCTCACGGTGCTATTCGACGTGAGCTACCAGGCCTATTTGCCGTCGCTGGTGAGCTCGGAAAATCTTTTGGAAGGCAACAGCAAACTGGCTCTGTCGGAATCCGTGGCCGGCGTGGTGGGGCCTGGCATCACCGGCTTGCTGGTGGCGGCGATCACTGCGCCGATGGCTATTCTGTTCGATGCGATTTCGTTCGTGTGGTCGGCCATTTCAGTATGGCTCATCCGCAAGCCGGAGCCGCGGCCGGAACCCAGCGCGGCGCCGCACATGGGGCGCGAAATCATGGAAGGGCTGCGGGCCTCGTGGCACGAGCCGATTCTGCGCACGCTGCTGCTGCGGGCCGCCACTGCCGCTACGTTTGTGGGTTTCGGAGGCAGCCTGTATATCCTCTTCGCGGTGCGTGAGCTGAAGATCGGCGCTGCCCTGTTGGGCGTAGTCATCGCCGTAGGCGGCTGCAGCGGCGTACTTGGTGCACTGGCTGCGGAACGCCTGGTGCGGCGCTTTGGAATCGGCCCGAGCCTGATCGGGGCCGCGCTCCTGCCCGCCGTTGCCGGCCTGTTGCCTCCCCTGGCGCACGGTTCGGTGGCGCTATGCGCGGCCATGCTCGCCGTGGCTCAGGCCGGTGATATCGGCTGGACGGTTTACGGTATCAATGAATTGACCCTGCGCCAGGCGGTCGCGCCCAGCCACGTATTGGGCCGGGTCAATTCCGCCGCGCACCTCATGTTTCGCGGTGTGCTGCCGGTGGGCGCACTGTTAGGGGGCGCGATCGCCCAGGTGATCGGACTGCGCGCCGCCATGTTCGTGGGCGCGTGCGGATTTCTACTCTCCACGCTATGGCTGATATGCTCGCCCATACGCCGGTTGCGCGATCTCCCGCATGTGGCGAATGTGGCGCAAGCGGCTCCGTCTGCGTCTGGCGGCTCGGCTTGCTAGCATCTGTCTTATGCTAAGCCTGCGCCGCTACGGCTGGCGCGTATTGCCGTTGCTGCTATTGCTGGCGCTCTACTGGCCGGGGCTCACCGGCTGGTTCTACCAGGACGATTTCGGCTGGCTGAACCTGCGGCACGACGTCCACTCCTTTCGCGATTTAGGCCCGGCGTTGTTCGGTCCCAAAGCGCACGGCAATATCCGCCCACTGGGAGAGAACGCTTATTTCCTGGTGCTCTCTTCCCTGTTTGGCGTGGATGCGCTGCCGTTCCGCATTTGCGCGTTCGCCACACAAATGGGCAGCCTGGTGCTATTGGGCAGCATCGCTTACCGCCTGACGAAATCGCCCGCCGCGGGACTGTGGGCGCCGCTTCTGTGGATCGTCAACCGCGGGCTTGCGCCCGCCATGGGCTGGACCTCGATCTACAACCAGATCCTAAGCGGCTTTTTCTTTCTGCTGGCGTTCTGGTTCCTGTTGCGATACATCGAGAGCAGCGCCGCGCGCGACGCCATCGGACATTGGGCGGCATTTGTGCTGGGCCTGGGCGCACTGGAGGCCAACGTAGTGTACCCGGCGATCGCGGCATGCTACGCGCTGCTGTACGCGCGGACTTATTTGAAGAAGATCCTGCCCATGTTTCCGGTTTCCGCGCTATTCATCTTCGTCCACTTTCGTGTGGCGCCGGCCCCAGGCAGCGGCGTATATGCGCTGCATTTCGGCGCGCGGATGCTAGGGACGTTGTGGACCTACTGGGCGTGGGCACTGGGAACCTGGCAGCCGCCGGTCGCCATACTCACTTGCGCGCTACTCGGACTGCTCGCGTGGAGCGTGCATGTCCGCCAATGGGTCCCGCTGCTCGGCATCGCGTGGTTCGTGATCGTGATTGGCCCGTACTTGCCGCTTACCGATCACCAGATGGATTACTACTTGACCGTTCCCGTGGCCGGCTTGGGGCTGGCAGGCGCTGCCGCGATTATCTACGCCTGGCGCGCGAGATGGATATGGCGAGCCGCCGCCATGGCGTGCGTAGCAATCTATCTCAGCGTCTCGATGCCGGCCGCGTGGCGAGTCGTGCGCTGGCATCACGAGCGCGGCGCGCGCGTCGAAGATCTGGTGTCGGGAGTGACCGATATACATCAGGCGCAACCCGGCAAGATCATCCTGCTCGATGGCATCGATTCGGATCTGTTCTGGTCCGGCATCGTGGATCTGCCCTTCCGCGCGACGGAGATCCAGCATGTTTATCTTGCGCCGGGCGCGGAGGCGCGCATTCAGGCGCCGCTCGATCTGCTGGTGAAATATGTATTGCCCGAGGGGCTGGCACTTCGGAATTTGCAGGCCGGTCGTGCGGTGGTCTATCAAACCGAAGGATCTCTGCTTCGTAATGTCACTGCGCGCTACACTTCCGTGGCGGAGGCATTGTGGAAACCCGAAATACCGCGCTTCATCAATCTCGGCGATAGCGTGTTCGCGGACTACATCGGCGCGGGTTGGGACGAATGCGATGCCGGATACCGGATGCTCCGCCACGCGGGCACGATCAAGCTAGGCGGGCCGCGCAATCCGGGCGAGTGTTTGTATATCGGCGTGTTTCGCACGACGGATTTTCGTCTCGCAGTGCGCGCCGGCGGCGTGCAGCTACCGCCGCAGGTGACCCAACGGGACGGCGAATTGACGGAGATGGCTGTTCACCTGCCTCCCGCTCTGCTCGGAAATCCCGAGATCGAAGTCATGCTGATGAACAACAATCCCGCGCCGCTGAAATTCGGCTACGTAGAAGTTCGTTAGTTGTGCCCAATTCCACATAGTCATCCCAATATTGCAATGCTGGATAATGCCGGATATTTTTCGTTCGCGTTTGGAACGGCTGATTCCAAGCGCGAAGGGCGATGTTCTCTACCTCTGTAAAGCGCACCTCGGTAGAGCACGCGATGAAATGGTTAAGCACGGTCACGTGCTACCGACGCGGATCCCGCGCCGGCGCACACTCATTGGTTCAAAGGCATGCTCCGGATCAGACAGACCTACGGTCTCAAATTCTCCACTGCGCGGTCGACCTCAACCGGTAGTGCGCCATTTTGTTGGATGCAGTTGAGATTCAAGCCGGTTTTCATCACTATTCGTGGGCCGCAGGCCCATCCTGACAGATCTGGAGGTCTGCCCCACAAATTATGCAACATTCCCATTATTGGGAACTAAGTGGCATTGGGCTAAAGGCCGGCTTCCATCGCGCGCGTCAGGTGGGCCGCCGCGATCGCCTGTCCCACATGCCGCTGGGTGTGTTCGGCTATGTGCGCCACCAGTCCGATCACGGTGGACGGCAAACGCTTTCGTCCGACCCATCGCGGTTCGGCAAACGTGTCGGGATGGATGGCGCGAATCACCTCTTCGGATCGCCGCAGCACCTGGCCGATGTCAGCCAGCAACTCCGCGAGATTTGCGCCCGGCTCGATCTCCGCCGCCAGCGCGGCCATCTGCGTGCGATCGAGCGATCGCCCTTCGAGATAAGTGGTCAGGCGATCCACGCTGCCGGCAATGTGGCGAAGATGAAAACCCAGCGGCGCCAAACCATGCGGACGCGCCCACACCTGGCTGACGCGCAGACCCGCCGTGTGCCGCTCCAGATCCTCGCGCGTCTGCTCGAACACGTAGAGCGTCGGCGCGACAATGGGGTCAACCTGCGCCAAGGGCCCGCGCAGCCACGGTTCCGGAAGCTTGCCTGGATCCTGCGTGCTCAGCTTTTCTTCTCGGCCGGCTTTCGCTGCAGGGTGAGCGGGATGCTATCGCCCTGAGTGAAGTTGCCCGTGATGGCGGAAGCCTCTTTGTTCAAAATCCCTTCGTAGGAACAACCGATGGCCTTCATATCCAGCTTTACCGTGTCGCCCGTGCGGGCAATGCTCGAAATGGGCAGGCCGCTGGCGGCTTGATCCAAGCTGTCGAACGTGCCCGTAATGCTGCCATCAGCGTTCTTAACGAAGTTGAAGCGCACGTGCAACTGCGGGCGGCCGGGTGGTTCCAACACTCCTTCCCAGACGCCTTCGAGCACCTGCACATCGCCTGTGTTGGCCGGCAGTTTTTCGACGGCGCGCGCCTCGGACTTCCATTTCAAGTCGAGCGGAAGCGGTTGGCCGCCCGCCGTCAAATTGCCTGCGATGGTCTTGCCATCGTCGGCGAGTTTGCCATCATATTGCGGATCGCCTGGGCCGGGGAGCGTGAAGCCGACGGCTGCGCCATCTACTTTCACATTAGCGAGCGGCAATCCTGAGATTCTCTGTATTGCAATATCCATTTCCGCCGCCCATTTGTCCCCGTCGCGATGCAGGTTGAACAGAAAAGTCACGTCTCCATTCGGAGTCTTCAGCGTGCCTTCCCACACGCCGGCTGGATTCGCGGCGGCTGGCATGGCGGCTGGCGCGCACAAGCACACGGCAGCGAGTACTGCAAGATATCGGTTCATGTTACTCCTGCCTGGATTGTACCAACGCGCGGCCGATCTGCACGTCGCGACCTGTTGCCGGCGAGGTTCTTGTCCCGGGGTGAATCGTACGCCAGTCTACAACGGAGCGCGGTCTGCTCATGGATCGTGGAGGTTTTTTTACATATGAATTGGGATCAAGTAGAAGGCCAATGGAAACAGTTGAAGGGATCGATTCGGGAGAAGTTCGGCAAGCTTACCGACGACGATCTTCAAACCATCGGCGGTAAAAAAGACCAGTTCTTGGGCAAGCTGCAGGAACGCTATGGCATTTCGCGCGAGCAGGCCCAGAAGGACTTGGACAACTGGTTGCAGACCCACCCGGGAATGACGGCACACGGTACGCATGAGACTGGAACGGCACGCACCCGGACCTCTGGTGGCAGCCAGCACTAACAACACCTGGCGGCAGCGGGGCTTAAACGCCCCGCGCCCGCCAGCACCTCTAACGCATGTGCGTGGCGATGTACCAGCGGTTTTCCCAAGCGTCCTGAACTCCGGCCAGCCGGTCGCCGTACGGCTGATCCGCAGGTTCGAATAGCGACACCGCGCCGGCCGCCACGGCCCGGCGATAAACGGCATCCACGTCCGGCACATATAGATACATACCGCTGGGCATCTGCTGCAACTCCACGCCGGAGGTGTGCCGCCGGGCGTCGCCCAGCGCAATGATGGAATCCCCGATGCGCATCTTGGCATGCAGCACAGTGCCATCCGGCCCGTCGTAACGCACGAACTCCGCGGCGGCAAAAACCTCTTTTAGAAATGCAATAAACTGCGCCGCGCCCACCGGGTGCAAGTAAATGGTCAGGTCTCGCACTCCTTCCGGCACGTACCGCGCGCCCAAGTGAGTGGCCACGATCCAATCGTTACCGAATGGATCTCTGACCACGCCAAACCGGTCGCCGTGGTCCTCCATCAGTTCTATCTGCACGGTGGCGCCGGCCGCGACCGCCCGGGCAAATACTGCATCCGTGTTGGGAACGTAGTATTGCAGCATGGTCGGAGTGGGTGTGCCCCGGAAGGCGCTGCCTCCGCCGATCATCATGATCGAATCGCCGAGCCGCACTTCTGCGTGGATGCCGCCTGCCGATCCTGTATCGCGGATCAACTCTTCTGCCGCGAACGCTTCCTTTACGAAATCGATCAACCCGCCGGCATCGGGGATGGTCACGTAGGGCGTGACCGTGTGAAAGCCGGCGCGTATGGGGTTTACTGCCGTTGTGCTCATCAATGCTCTCCTTTCCAAATCCTTCTTCAACTGCGCGCGGAATTCCGGGCGGGGCATATCGAGCAACGCCGCCGCCAGACTGCCTAGCGGCGCGAGCCGCCGGTCGGCGATGCCATGCGCGGCGCCCGGCCCGGCCCGGAGGAGCGCGGCGATCAGTTGATCCAGCCGGTCCGCCATGGAGCGTCTGGCGCTCGATTCAGGCATGCGCCCTCCCCGCCAGTTCCCGTAAGCTGCGCAGCGCACGCCATTGCAACTGCTTGATGGCGCCTCGACTGCGTCCCAAATCCTGCGCCATCTCGGCGATGCTCTTCTGCTCCACGAAACGTCCGATGACTACGCGCCGCTGATCCGCCGGCAGGGCGTCCACCAACTGAAAAAGCAGGGCACTGCGCTCGATATCTTCAGCGCCGGCCGGATCGGGAGCGGCGCGGTCTAACTCCCCGGTTTCCCGCTGCGCGGCGTGCCATCGATCCGCGATGGCGTTCGCGGCCATCCGCCGCAGCCACGCGGCGAAGGGAACGCCGCGCCATTCAAACCGCGCCAGATTGGCCAAAGCCTGCTGGAACACCTCGGCCGTTACGTCTTCGGCCTCGGCGCGGCTCGACACCTGGCGTGCCACATAGGCATAGACACGCGCGAAGTTGCGCTCGTATAGCTCGGCGAAACCGCCCGGATTGCGCTGGGCGGCCTCAATCAGCAAACGCTCTTCCTCGCCGGCCGGATCGGCCTTCAACGGTTGCTCCGCAAACTGCCTCAAATAAGAGTAACCGCCGGGCGGGGCAAAAAGTCACGCGCCAATAGCGCGCTGCGTGGGGCAGACGATCGTTCTGTGTCGTCTGCCTGCTTCACCAGGAGCGGCAGACCACGAAAGGCTCGCCGGTACTGTAAGCAAAAGGATCTGAAACCCGCTTGAAGGCTCGCTTGCTGGCCGACGCGGACTTCCGGTTCCGCGGTCTTCAAAGGCGGGGTCATTCCCGAATGGATAGCAGATCCTGATTGTCTTTGGCCGCGACCCTCGGGTGCGTTCGGCGATCGAAGAAGTTCACGTGGCTTGGCCTGCGCCGACGCGGAAGAGTTCAGAAACCGGATCTCCTATTTGCCGCTGTAAACGTGCATGGGTGCACGCGTTGTTGAGCTCTCCAACCACCCCGCGCCATGATACCGTCGAAACATGCAAAATCCCAATGCCATCTCCCGCCGGGATCTTATCAAACAATCCACCCTTCTCGCCGGCGCGGCGGCTTTCGCTCTCACCGAACTGCCGGCCATACGAGCTGCCGACGGCCCGTTGAAAGCCGGCCTGGTAGGATGCGGCGGACGCGGCACCCAAGCCGTCGTTGACCTCCTCACCGGCAACGAACAAGTCGAACTCGCCGCCATGGCCGACGTCTTCGAAGACCATCTGGAACAGTCGCTCGGCCGCCTGCGCGACCCCAAATTCACCTCTCACTACGCCGGCATCACCGTCGAACGCAATGGCCAGCCACGCCAGATGACGGCCGAGGACCTGGCCGCGTCCATCGCGCCTCGCATCCGCGTCGCGCCCGATCATCACTTCACCGGCTTCGACGCCTACCGCAAGCTGCTTGCCTCCGACATCGATATCGTGATGCTCTGCACTCCGCCCGGCTTCCGGCCGCTGCATTTCGAAGCCGCCGTGGAAGCCCGCAAGCACGTCTTCACCGAAAAGCCCATCGCCACCGATCCCGTAGGCGCCCGCCGCTTCATCGCCGCCGGAAAATTAGCCGCCGAGCGCAAACTAACGGTCGTCTCCGGAGCGCAGCGCCGCGCGCATCGCGAATATGTCGAAACCGTGCAGAAGATCCGGGACGGCGCCATCGGCGAAGTCACCGCCTTATACGCCAACTACCTCAGCGGGCCGGTCTTTCACGCCGACCATCGCGACCCCAAGTGGAGCGATCTCGAATGGCAGCTCCGCAACTGGTACTCCTTCATCTGGATCTGCGGCGACCAGGTCGTCGAGCAGCACTTTCACAACATCGATTTTATGAATTGGCTCATGGGCGCGCATCCGGTGAAGGTTGTAGCTTCAGGCGGCGCGGCATGGCGTCCGCGCGAGGAACTCTACGGGAATATCTACGATCACATGAGTTCCGATTTCACTTATCCGAACGGCGTGCACCTCAGCAGTCACTGCCGCCAATATCCCAAAGGTCTCTATACCAATGTGAGTGACACAATTGTGGGCACTAAGGGGCGCAGTAACGGCATGGACATGGGCGCTCCTGGAATCAACCCCTACGTCCAGGAACATATCAACATGGTCCACAGTATCCGCGGCGACGGTCCGTATTTGAATTACTCGCTGCCCATCGCCGAGAGTACTCTCACCGCCCTGATGGCCCGCGAATCGGCCTACTCAGGGCAGGAAGTCACCTGGGACCAGATAGTAAGTTCGCAGTTGGATTTGATGCCGAAGACGCTCGCGGACGATACTAAGCTGGACCCAGCGCCGCTGCCGGCGCCGGGGACATACAAATTTATCTGAGAAACGCTGGCTTACCTCGAATACCTGTCCAACTCTGCGATCAACTGATGGGCCGCCGGCGGCCGTTGCGCGCCGCCCGACAGGATTTCGTGATCGCTCAGCTTCGCGCCGTATAGCTCCATATTGGCGGCATGATCCGGACGCACCGTGGCGCCGTTCAGCGCAATCCCGGCGAAAATACCCTTCGTCCGCGACCAGGAAAGAATCTCCGCGGTCAGGGCCGCGTCGGTATCGGCGGTCGTCGTTCGCCCTACCGGTCCCGCCGCGATACTGGCGTCGGCGCCCAGGGTGAATTTGTCTTTGTCCAGCTCGCGCATGCCATGCTCATTCATCACCAGCATCACCACGTCGGTGGCCGAACCGCCGATCTGGAAGCCAAAGCTGCCGCCTTCCGTGATGATGGCCGCCGGCGCTCCCCATCCCCCACCGGCAGAACGGCAAACTGCAAACCCTTTTCCGTACTCCGCGCCCACTATAAACGCGCCCTTCTTCAGCGAAGGCACGATGATTACGCAGCGCGCTTTATTCAACAGGTCGTGCGGAATGCCTTTGTCTGGCGTGTCCATAATCTCGTGCATCGCGCTGGCCGCATCCTCCAGCCGCTCCTGCACGTTGACGGCGAACATCGACACCGACGAACAACCCATCGCCGCGATCATGATAAGTGCTTTCTTCATACCCATATCCCTCCACACACATTATCGCGTGAGCAGGCTCGCACCATTCGTGGAAATCCGTACATTACAGGCGCCGGCCGCCCGCTGGAAGTGCGGCGCATGACAGATACGCTCTCCCGGTGAGAAGACCCGTACGGTCCCTAATGTTTTTCTCGCAATCCGCCGATCAATAAAGGTGAGCCAGAGTCCCGGGCAAATGAAGCAATCGGACCGCAAGGCGCTGCTGGCCAGAATTCCCGCCTTTCCGCCAATCGCGCTGCGGTTGCTGGATTTGCTCGCCCGGCGCGATGTAGATGTCCGCGAACTGGTCGCGCTGATTTCGAGCGATCCGGCTTTCTCCGCCCAGATTCTGCGCTTCGCCAACTCTCCGCTATTTGGTTTCGGTTCCAGAATCGACAGCCTCCAATCGGCCCTCGTGGTGCTAGGTCTGCGCCGCGTCCGCTCTCTCAGCGTGACTGTTGCTACCGCTAATCACATGAAAGCCGTGCTGCAAGTCGAGGAACTGGCGCGCTGCTGGCGGCACATGTTGGCCACCGCCCTCCTTACCGAGGAGCTGGCGCGCTCCTGCTCCGCCTTCGAGGATCGCGCTTATACCGCCGGCTTGCTGCACGATGTCGGCCGCCTGGGTTTGCTGCTGGCCTCTCCGGACGAGTACGCCGCATTGCTGCGCCACGCCGAACGAAATGCCTTGGAACTGCTGGACCTCGAACAACGCGAATTAGGCATGGATCATTGCCAGGCCGGCCGCGCCCTGGCCGAACACTGGAACCTGCCGCCGGACTTTCAGATCGTCGCCGCCCGTCATCACGATCCGCAGAACAATGCCACCGTGGACCTTCTCACCCTGGTGCATTTGGGATGTCGATTGGCCGATAGCCTGGGCTTCTGGGTGGTCGAGCCCCTGCAGCCCTGCTCCCCCGATGAAATCCGGCAATCTCTTCCGCCCCTTCTCGCGCGGCGCATAAGAATCGACGAAGCCCGCTGGCGCGAGATTGTAGAACGCCGCATCAAATGCTACGGAGATCCCGATAACGAGAAACGGCAGGAACTGGGTCTGGCGCGCGAGCCCGCCGATGCCGAACCCGAACTGCCGGTGGCGGAATTGGCCCGGCTGCACCTGCCCGATCCGAATGCCGCCGATTCGCTCGCGCGCGAACTTCTCACGCTGGTCGGAATTGGTCTCCTCTTCACTATCCTGATCGTGGGCCTGGTCTACTTCGCCGTCAAGTAGCCCCCCGTGGCGCACGCTTCAGCAGGGGCGCCCCTTGGGCCCTGCAAACTTCAGTTCGCAGTCTTAGGCGTGGCCGCGGGCTCGACCACCGTGACCACGCGGTCCCCCGCCACATCGCGCAGCACCTGCCGGGTGCCGCTCGGCCAGCTAATCTCGATCTCCTTGGCCGCAGTGTTGGCGCCGAGTCCGAAATGCACGCGCGAATCACTCGACGACGCATAACCCATACTCGTCGTGACGTGGTTATACTGTGCCGCGCCATCCGCGGTGGTCAACCGGATTTTCGCGCCAATCCCCATCCGGTTACTTCGCGTGCCGGAAAGCTTCAGCAGTATCCAGTGATTGCCGTTCCGGGTGGTGTTGTGAAAGATCTTCGCCTGGCCGTTCAGCACCGCCACCACCGCGTCCATGCGGCCGTCATTATCCAGATCGCCGAAGGCCACTCCGCGGTGCGCGCCGGGTATCTGAAAATCGGGCCCGGCGGTGGCGCAGACGTTTTGGAATCTGCCGTTCCCCAGGTTGCGAAACACCGCATTGGGCTCCTCGAACGTCCGCGGCGACCACAGGTGCACATTTTCGTCCACATTCGCGCGCGCCACAAACAGATCCTTCCAACCATCATTATCCAGATCCGCGATGCCGTTGCCCCACCCGGACATCTCGAACGTATCCATCCCCAGCCCCGCCGCCGCTGTTTTGACGGCGAATCGCCCTTGCCCTAAATTCAGGAAAAACGGGAACGTCTGCTTTTCGATGGCTGTCATCCAGATGTCGGGAAGGCCTTTGTTCCGCACATCCCGGAAATCCGCGCCCATTCCCGACAGAACATTCCCGTCCTCCCCCAGTGCCACACCCGCTTCCATGGCGACTTGCTCGAAGCGCTTCCCCTTGATGTTGTGGAAGAGTTGGTTGGCGGCGTTATCATTGGCCACGAAGATATCCGGGTAGCCGTCGCCGTCGTAATCGGCAACCGCCACTCCCATGCCGCGCCCCAGTTGCGCCGCAATACCGGTCTCGGCGGAAACGTCGGTGAAGGTGCCGTCGCCATTGTTGCGGTAAAGCGTGTTGGGAAGCGGATCGCAGTAGCGCGGATCGCAAATGATGCGCGGGCCACTCTGTCCATTCGCAAAGCACGCCTTTTCAGTGCCCGGGTCCCAGCGGCAGTAATTCGAGACGAACAGGTCGAGCCTCCCGTCGTTGTTGTAGTCCAGCCATGCGCCGGCGATCGACCACATCTTTTTGCCGTGATAGAAGCCGCCCCCCACGCCGGCCTTCTTGGTTACATCGGTAAAGGTGCCGTTCCCATTATTGTGAAACAACTGATTGCTATTGACGCTGGTTACGAACAGGTCCGGCCGCCCGTCATTGTCATAGTCCCCCACCGCCACTCCGATGCCGTACCCGGCGCCGGCCAATCCCGATTTCTCGGTCACGTCGGTAAAAGTCAAATCGCCGTTATTGTGATAGAGCCGGTTCCGGAACTGCGGGCCACGCTTCTCGAGCGATGGCATCTGCGCGCCGTTCACGAAATAGATGTCGAGGTATCCATCCCCGTCGTAGTCGAACACGGCCACGCCGCCCGGCATAGTTTCCGGCTGATGCCGCAGGGGTGTCGGCGAACTGTTGACTTCGAAGTGGACTCCGGCCCGCCCGGCAATCTCCTCGAAGGTGATCGGGCCCGGCACCGCGCCTCCCAGCGCGGACAATTGAAAGCAGACTGACAGGACTTTCCAAACCTGTGGGTGGGGCACGAAATTTCGAGACTCGGTTCCTTCAGTTTACATCTTCGCAATGCGCGCGGGTCTTTGAGGGCGGCCTTTAGCCGGCGCGGCGCCTCAGCGCCGCTGCAGCTCGGCCCCGCGTCTCAGGTCACCCCTCGAAAACCTCCTGCCGGACCTTCGCCCGGGGTAGCCCGCAATGCGGCGGTTACATCGGGCAGTCGACTTACTGAACTTATGACCTTTAACCCTTGTAACGTTGTTGGGACAGACCCATAGTCAGCCAGTAAACATGCGCGCAACGCTCGCCTATGGTAAGCTTTGGAGCATGCAAGGGCGATCTTCTCTACTCGCACCGCTGGTGGCCCTGCTGATCGCGTGGGCTTGCACTTTTGCACTGCGCGCCGGCGGTTCCGACCGCGATTTCACCGGAAAGTGGCTGCTGGACCAGGGCGCCAGCGATACCGCTTCTCTGGGATCCGTGGAGACCAATCTTACCGTTTCCGAAGGACCGGCAGGCATTCTCTGCTCCACGGGCACGGCGGATTGGTCCTATACGCTCGATGGCAGCGAAACCCGCAAGCAGATCGGCGGCGAGACCAGAAGCTCCGTGACTAAGTGGGAAGGCGCGGCGCTGCTCGTGAATACACAGGTTACCGGCCCGCTGCACTATACGATCATGGACCGCTGGGAGCTCTCGCGCACGCACAACACGCTCACCATTACCCGTCAGGTAGTGCGCGCCAATAGCGAATCGGAAGGCACCCTGGTCTTCCGCCGCGAGGGATCGCCCGCACCGGCTGCCCATCCGGCCACCCCGGCCCCACCCCCAGCCGAGCCTGCCCCTGTGACTCCGCCGGCGGGCGACCCAGCGCACTCGGCCGCATGGCGGCAAACCGCGGCTGCCGCCGATCGATCCCAACCGGAGCTTGCGAAGAGGCCGGAGCCAGCCGCAGCCGACATCACGGTCCCCACCGGAACGCGCGTGCTGCTTTCGCTCATCGGGGAACTGAATACGAAATACGCCAAAGAGGGCGATCATGTTTATTTGCGTACGGCCGCTCCAGTGGCTGCCGGCGGGCACGTGGTCATTCCGCGCAATAGCGATGTACAAGGCACCATCACCAAAGCCAAGGCCGCCGGGAAGGTCGTGGGGAAGGGCGAACTGTACATCCGGTTCGACTCACTGATTTTGCCGAATGGTGTATCCCGCGATTTTCGCGCCCGGCCCATGGGAGACGAGGGCAAGGTGGAAGGTGGCACTAAGTCCGCCGACGGGCGTACCGTTATCGAGGGTGCCGGAGCGGGCGCCGCGGTTGGCGCAATCACGCGCGGGTTGGGTGGCGCGGCTGTCGGCGGCGGTATCGGCGCGCTGGCCGGAGTGCTGCTTTCCCGCAATCAGAATGTGGTACTCCGTGATGGCACCCATATGGAAATGGTGCTCGATCGCGACCTGGTTTTCCACCCCGACGAACTTCCATAACCGTATATTCGTCCCCCGCCGCAAGCAGTGTTATCATGGTGAGAACGAGCGAGGGCTTTCTGGCGTGGCCACACAATCCAACAAACCTAAGAAGTACCGTTCGGCGGCATACGTACCGCTGGTAATTGCACTCGGAGGTTGGATGGCCGGCCTGTGGGGGCCGGGCATCGCGCGCACTGCGACCGGCCAGTCCGAAGGCGATCTGAAGGGTAATGTAAAGTCCTTCGCCTCGGCGTACGCCCTCATCGAGGAGAATTTCGCGGACACCATCACGCCGGATAAAGCGATATATCAGGGCGCCATTCCGGGCATGCTGCGCACGCTCGATCCGCACTCCAATTTCCTCGATCCCGAAGAGTATCGTCTGTTGCAGCAAAATCAGCGCGGGCAATACTACGGCGTCGGCATGGAAGTGATGATGGACGGACCGCACGTGGTCGTAGTGCAGGCGTTTCCGGATTCGCCGGCGGCGCGGGCCGGGCTGCGGCGCGGGGACGTGATTGCCGCCGTGGACGACCATGACGTGGAAGGCGAGGATTCGGGCGCCGTAGCAGACCGGCTGAAAGGACCTCGTGGGACGCTGGTGAAAGTCGGCGTACGAAGATCCGGCGCGCCGAAAATGTTCTCTTTCATGGTCACGCGCGGCGAAATCTCACCTAGCGTGGTGGACGCCTTCTGGGTGCGTCCTGGCATCGCGTGCGTCACTATCAAAACCTTCGAAGCGCAGAGCGCCGGCCGCGATATGGAAGAAGACCTGCGGCGGCTGGGCGAGGATAGTGTAAACGGGCTGATCCTGGACCTGCGCGAGAACCGCGGCGGACTGCTGAACGAAGCCGTCGAGGTGGCCGGCCATTTTCTGCGCAAGGATCAGACGGTGGTATCGCATCGCGGCCGTTCGGAACCGGAGCAGGTGTTCCGCGCGAAGATCGGTAATCATGGCCGGCAATATCCGGTGGTGGTGCTGGTGAACCGCAATACGGCTTCCGCTTCGGAAATCGTGGCAGGCGCGCTGCAGGATCACGACCGGGCCTGGGTGATGGGCGAGAATACTTTCGGAAAGGGCCTGGTGCAGGCGCAGTTTCCTTTGTCGGAGGACGCCGCCCTGCTGCTGACTATCGCGCGCTATTACACGCCCAGCGGCCGGCTCATCCAACGCGATTATTCGCACCGCTCATTTTTCGATTATTACTATCACAACCGCCAGGAAGACGCGCAAAACCCGAATGATGTGAAAATGACCGACAGCGGCCGTACCGTTTACGGCGGCGGCGGCATCACGCCGGACGAGAAGTTTCCGCCGCAATTGATGAACGCTTTCCAGCGCCACGTGGCCTATCCGCAGCCCGGCGTATTCTTCCACTTCGGCTCGGTGTATTTTGGCGCGGACCAACCGCAACTGCCGCAGGGCTGGTCGCCGGACGAGGCCCTGGTCATGCGCTTCCGCGACTATCTGCGCCAGCAAGGGGTGATTTTCACGGACGCCGAGTTCAGTCAGAATCGAGCCTGGGTGGAGGATGGGCTGAAGTACGAATTCTACTCGCGCGCGTTCGACAAGCGGTCGGCCGATCGTCTGCTGCTGGCCAGCGATCCGGAACTACGGCAAGCCGTGGAGAGCCTGCCGCGTGCGCACGCGTTGCTCGAACAAGTAAAGCGCGCCATGATGCGCCGCACCGCCGGATAAGTTGTATCACCAGCTAGTGGGGCAGGACTCCAGTCCTGCGGCCGGCGTCCACGCCGGCCCGTTCGCGAGCCCGACTGATACTCACTGATTCAAATCGAAATTCACTTCCACCTGCGTAACGACTTCCACAGGTTGCCCGTTCAGCAAAGTCGGTTGGTAAACCCATTGCTTCACCGCCTCCATGGCGGCCGGAACCAGCAGCGGATGCCCGCTCGCCAGGGTCAACTTCTCCACAGTTCCGTCTTTTCCAATGACGACATTGATCCGCACCACGCCACTGATGCGCGCCTGCAACGCCAGCGGCGGATAAACCGGCTCCACATGCTGCACCAGCTTGGCTTTTTGCACGTTGCCCCCGATGCGAATACGCTGCGGAGTTTCGCCTGGCAGGCTGGCCGGCGGCGGAGGTGGTGGCGGAGCCGGCGCGACCCGCGATCTGGGGTCAATGCCGGTCGCCTGCGTAGGATGATCGGCATGTACCGCCTGGATCATCTGTTCGAGTTGCGCTTCCGGTGCACTCAACGAAACCGTCGTAACCGCCCCGTCCGCGGTCACGGTGAGGCTCTGCAACAAAGCGGTAGCCCACTCCATTTCCCCCTTCGATTGGCCTGTCAGGCCCATGCCCAACCCCTTCAGCAACGCTGCCAGCATCGCGGCATCCTGGGCCGTCTGCGACACAGCCTGTACGCTCAGCACGACATTAGCCCCAAACTTGATCCCGCCGCTGACCTGCTGCACTTTGCTGTAGAGCGCCAGGGGATTCGACGCGCCCTGCGCCGGTTGCGGAATCAGGTCCATGGGCGACATCGAAGCGAACCAGATGTCCTCTGTCAGGCTCACTTGGTTCACCAGCACCGCCAGCGCGGAATTGATAGAGGTGGGCGCGGTAGTGCGGTCGATGGCCGCCCGCACTTCGGGGGTGTCCCCGAGAATCGCCAGGGTGGAATTAGGAAATGCGGCGCCCTGCCGCTTCGACTGTTCCACAATCGAAACGCCTTTATACGTCTCGATAGTGGCGCCGCTGGCTTGGGCCGCTGCCAGAATCTTCGAAACGTCGAACGTTCCTCGCACCAGAATCAACGCCGAACCGCTCGGTTGTTGCGCTTTCGTCGAGAACAAAATTTCCTGCAAATCCCGGCGCGGATCGAACCCGCTGGCCTCCATCATTTGATTGAGTCCCGCTGCCGGCAATGGGCCCCTTTCCGAAAGAAGATATTGCCCAAGCGGCGAAAGCCGCACCGGTGCGACATTGACTCCGGCGAGTGCCTGAGAATCCGGCATAGCCAGACTGAGAAGTTCCGGATCGGCGGCGTACAAATACCCATTGAGGACCGCGACAACGGCGAGCAGGCGTAGGCGCATGGCGCACCCCTTTCGTATCAACTATGTTAACGCAGCCTTGCCGCACCCGGTTCCAAAATGGATGCGATACTACGTATACGCCTCGATGACGGAAAGATGATGGAAACATGACCATGACCGCCACGGAAACAACCGCCCGCATATTAGAGGAAAAAATCGCTTCGCGCCGCGCCCGCGTCGGAATCGTGGGGCTCGGCTACGTCGGCTTGCCGCTGGCCGTCGAGTTTGCCAAGGCCGGATTCACGGTTACCGGCATCGATCTCAACGCTGCCAAGACCGAGCGCGTGAATGCGGGCGAATCCTATGTGGGCGATATTTCGAGCGCCGCGTTATCAAAACTCGTCGGGGAAGGAAAACTCCGCGCCACCACGGACTTCGGCGAGGTGCGCGACCTGGACACGATCAATATCTGCGTGCCCACGCCGCTCCGCAAGACCAAAGACCCGGACATGAGCTACATCGTGTCGTCCTGCGAGGACATCCTCAAGTTTATCCATACCGGCATGCTCATTATCCTGGAATCGACCACATATCCCGGAACCACCGACGAACTGCTGCTCCCCATGTTCGAAAAATCGGGCCTGCGTGTGGGCCAGGACTTTTTTCTATGCTTTTCGCCGGAACGAGTTGATCCCGGCAATCCGAAATACCAGACGGCTAATATCCCCAAAGTGGTCGGTGGCACTACCGCCGCATGTACGGAAATGGGGCGGCTGTTTTACGCACAAGCTCTAGAGACCGTCGTGCCAGTCAGTTCCACGCAGGTGGCGGAAATGGTCAAACTGCTCGAAAATACGTTCCGTATGATCAACATCGGACTGGTCAACGAAATGGCGCTCATGTGCGACCGCATGGGTATCAACGTGTGGGAAGTGATCGAGGCAGCCGCTACCAAGCCGTTTGGATTCATGCCGTTTTATCCGGGGCCCGGATTGGGCGGCCATTGCATTCCGATCGACCCGTTTTATCTCTCCTGGAAAACCAAGCAGGCCGGCATCGAAGCCCGTTTTATCGAACTCGCTGGCTATATCAACGGGCAGATGCCCCATTTTGTGGTGGACAAGATCCAAAACGCTCTCAATGACGCGGGCAAGCCGGTCAAAGGTTCGCACATCCACGTGATGGGCGTCGCTTATAAAAAGGATATCGAGGACTTGCGCGAATCTCCCGCCTTGGACGTTATGCTGCTGCTGAAGCGGCGCGGCGCCCGGCTCACCTACAGTGATCCGTATGTTCCCCAGCTTCAATTAGATGGGGTTGGTTTGTGCGCGCAGCCGGAGGATCTGGCAGCGCAGGCCGACTGCGTCGCGATTATT
The DNA here is from genome assembly GCA_963818855.1 of Bryobacterales bacterium. Taxonomy (GTDB): domain Bacteria; phylum Acidobacteriota; class Terriglobia; order Bryobacterales; family Bryobacteraceae; genus Bog-159. The sequence goes on from CAWFUH010000008.1 coordinate 814,042, forward strand.
ACCGACCATTCCTCGTTCGATTATGTTCGGCTGGTAGCGCAAGGCCGGTTGATCGTGGACACGCGCAATGCGTTGAAAGGTGTGAATTCCTCGCACATAGTGCGATTATAGTAACGCGCGGGTATTGACAAACGTCCCCCACAACGCAGATGCTTTATTAAGGAGTTGTTAAAGGAGTGCTTATGGGACCGGCCTTCAGACTCGGCTTTGGCATTTTGGCACTCGCGGCAGGCAGTTTGGCCGCTTTTGCCCAATCGGCGGTGATCTCGGCACGTTCCGGCCTGATCCACTATGTGGAAGGCCAGGTTTACGTCGGCGGGCAACTGGTGGAGACCAAATTCGGCGTTTTCCCGGAAGTGAAGGAGAACGAACAACTGAAAACCGAGGAAGGCCGCGCGGAGGTGCTGTTGACCCCGGGCGTTTTCCTGCGCGTCGGCGAGAACAGTTCTTTCCGCATGATTACCAACCGGCTGATCGATACGCGGCTGGAGTTTCAATCGGGCTCTGCCGTGGTGGAGGCGGACGATATCGGCAAGGACAACTCCGTGAGCGTGGTTTATGGGAATGCCACCGTTCATCCGCTCAAGCGGGGCATTTACCGGTTCGACTCCGCCGCCAACGAGTTGCGCGTTTTCGACGGACTGGCTGAGGTGACTTCCGGCGAGAAGACCGTGGAAGTGAAGGAAGGTCACCGGATCGCACTGGATACAATGGCCGTGCAAGCGTTCGATCGGTCGGTGAACGATGCCCTGAACCGTTGGAGCGAGCGGCGCTCCGAGTCTGTTTCCATGGCGAACGTGGGCGCGGCCGGCAGCGTCAATCGTTCGCTGCTGGGCAGCGGTATGTTCCAGGGTGGCTGGTTTATGAATCCCTATTTTGGAATGTATAGCTATGTTCCCGGCATGGGCGGGATGGCCTACAGCCCGTATGGTTGCCCGTTGCTCAACCCGTTCAACCTGTATCTGGCCTACATGCCCGCTGGCCTCTTCTCCTCGCCCTGCTACAACGGATTCAACGGTTACCCCGGATATTACGGCTACCCCGGTTACGGTGGCTACGGCAATGTGTATAACACCGTCAACTACCGGAGCATGCCATTACCGAAGCGGCCGAGTGGTTCGGGTGGCAATTATCACAACTGGTCCAGCGGAGAGCATAACGGGTTCGCCGGCCGATCGCAAACGTCCGCCTCGTCAACCCTTTCATCGTCCAGCTCAGTTTCCTCTGGAGTATCGCACGGAGCCGCTGGTGGCGGCATGGGCGGTGCTGGTGGAGCGGGCGGCGGCCACCACTAGGCTGTAATCCACCATCCTCCCGAGGCTGCTAGAATAAGCCTCACGGAGGAAACATGTTAAAAGGCTTCAAGCAGTTTCTACTGCGCGGCAATGTCATCGATCTGGCAGTCGCGGTAGTGATTGGCGGCGCATTTGGCAAGGTGGTCACGGCCTTGGTGAACGACTTGCTGATGCAGATCATCGCGGCCGTCGCCGGCAAGCCGGATTTCGCCGCCATTAAGTTCTCGATCAATGGCGGCAATTTTCTAATAGGGGACTTTCTGAATCAGGTGGTCGCGTTCGTATCGGTGGCCGCCGCCATTTACTTCTTCGTAGTTGTGCCGGTCAACGCAGTTACGGCACGCGCCCGCCGCGGCCAGGCTCCTCCCGACCCCACCACCAAGCAGTGTCCGGAATGCCTGAGCACCATCCCGATCCAGGCGCGCCGCTGTGCGTTCTGCACATCGCCGCTTAGCCCCGCCTGAATCCGACGTGGACGCCGGTTACGCGCGCGCAGAATGCAACTTCTGCGCCTCCGCCCGTATGCCGCGCATATATTCGGCTGCCAGCAGGGCGTTCTTATCGACGAAATCCAGGCCCACCGTTTGCCCGTTCACCACCGGCAGCGGATGGCACAATTCAAAGCCCGCGTAGCCCTGGTATCCGATGTCGAATAGCCCGCGCATCTCCGCCAAAGCTTTTTCGTCGCCCTTCACCGTGATTCCCTCGGCGCCACGGTCGAACTCGCCACCGTAATGCCAAAGCGTCTGCAAAGCGCCCACCTCGTTGACGGCTTTACGCACGGCTGCCTCATCCAGGATATGCTCCAGGCGGGCATCGAAGCAGATCTTCAGATGCGGCGAGGCCACTTCGTTGACCATGCGCAGGCAATCGATATAGCCCCTGTCGATCACCGGTGGATGATTCTGTAACGCCAGGGTCACGCCGAAATCGCCGGCCATGCGGGCCGCTTCGGCCAGCGTGTCGCGGCACCAAGACCAGGTGCGTTCGGCGGGAATATCCTGATGCTCCGCCTTCCACACCGTTTTCGCGAAATCGTAGCTGCCGCCGCCTTCGGGAAGCAGCGTGACGCCCGGCCACGCCAGGAAAACGCGCAGCAGCTTCGCGCCCAGATCGGCGGTCACGCGCATCAACTCCCGCGTATAAACCAGCTGAGATTCTCGATGTTCCGGAATGGGGCTGCTGAAATCGTTGTTGGCGGCGACCGCGTAAATCTCGATGCCTTGATCGCCGGCCATGCGGCGCAGTTCGCGGCAGCGGGCCTGCGGCATATCGAGCGGATCGCCGTGCGGCCGTTTGCCGTCGATTTCCACGCCCTGATATCCGAACTTGTGCGCGCGCGCGATCACCTGCTCGACGGGCAGGGCATCGCCGCGATACCAGACACCTCCGTATGTAATGCTGTACAGGCCGATCTTCACATCGGCCGTCGTCTTGGCTGCGCGCGTGCGATCCGCCGCGGCCAGAGTTCCGGCTGCCAGCGCCGCGGTTTGGACAAACCCGCGCCGGCTCATGGGATTCTGATTATCGTTCATGATGCCTCCGTTCATACTGTAGCTTACCCCGGTTCGCTTCCCGGCGGTGGGCCCGGTGAGCAGATTTCTTTTGCTTTACTCTGACTTATTTACGGACTTGCATGTCCGATTATCCTTACCAGCGGCCGCTTGCGCGCGTATCATCATTTCGATGCAGATTTCACCCGTGCACAAGGCAATTGCGGCCGCCCTGGTCCTCGTGCCACTAACGGCCAGCAGCTGCCGTGCCCAAGCTTGCTATGATCCACAGGGTCCGAAACGGCCCCATAGTGGACCTGACGCCGGAGTATTATGCTCCGGGGCAGAGCTACAACGCGGTCCTCACCAATCCGCCTCCCGAGGGATGGTTCGTGCCCGCCAGTCCCCCGGTCTCCCCGATCGTTGTTCCCGGTGTTTTCGTGCTCACCGCCGCGTCTCTGGCGGCGCAGAACTACACCACAGAGGACCCGTTCGTGACCGTGACAAACTTTGCCTACGCGAGCCCGACCGAGGTCACGTTCACCGTAACGGTATCGTCGGCCGCCCCGACTGAGCTCGACGGCTTCTCGCTAGCGTGTTGGGGCAATCTTCTGTATGGAGATCCCGGGTTTGTCAACATTACACCCTGCGCCATTCCGGTTACCCCGGCGATCACGTCAATTCAGCCGGACACCTGGATTGCGGGGCACTCTACCAACATTACGATTACGGGCACCGGCTTCATCCCTACAAGCAACCCCTCCTCGTGCATCCCGAGCGGTCTGGCGGTGAGCGCAGGCAGTGAAAACGTGGTGCTCTCCAACGTGGTCGTGGTCAGCGCGACCCAGATCACCGCCACGGTGACGCCGGCGGCGGGGAACAATGTGGTGACGGCTACCGTCACAGTGTCTAACACCGTCTACAATCCACCGCCCGACTACTTGACCGCAACGGCCACGGCGACCATCAGGCCCCAACCACCGGTCATCAGCAGTATTCAAGTGAACGGCGCGGCGACGAACACCATAGTGGCCGGGACCGCTGGCTACCTGCTCATTAACGGCCAGTACCTGAGCGGCACGACTTCGGTCAACGCACCTCCTGGGGTCACGATTTCGAGCTTCCAGGTGAATAGCAGCCAGCAGATCAGCGCCTCGTTCCAGGCATCCCCGAGCGCGGCCACCGGCCAGTATAGCGTGACCGTCACGAACCCGAGAGGAACGAGCAATGGATCGCCCACCGTGACCGTTGCGATCACTGTGACGCAGTTCGAGTTCACAACCAGTTACGCCTACTACCGTGACTGTGCCGGGGGAAACGTTAAGATTACGCTGCCCACGTGGCCGAGTCCCGCGACCTCGTCATGCCCGATCGAGCCCTCGACGAATGGCGACGCGGCCGTCTTCGAGCAGGGGCAGACCGCGAGCGGCCTGGTAACATTTGCGGTTAGCCCTGCGCCGGCGCAGGAGGTACCGGGCGTCACAATTCAAGGAGCGGTAAGCGGGCTTGGGAATCTGGTGGCGACGGCCTACACCATTCCGGCGGCCGCGACCTTCTCGGCCACTGTGCATGCGGACACTGCTTTTCCAAGTCAGACCAGCCTTTACAATCCGATGTCGCCGGGTCTGGTATGTTTCGCCGAGCGGGAGCGCCTGCCCCGGTTCAGGCTGCGCCAATACCGGCACGTCAACGAATCCCGTGTATGTCACTCTTGCGAAGCCGACCGTCTCGTTCGGGGTTCCGGAATTAAGCTACATCGCGCTCGCTGTGGCCGGCGGGGGTGCCAGTACCCCCCAAGGCAGCATTCACGAACACATGGAACCTTTTCGCCGATCAAGACGTCGAGACGTGGGACGGCCGCTCGCTGCAGTACTACCCTGCCGGCGTTCCGTTCAGCGGGTGCGCGACGACTGCGCAGCAGCTTGTCACGGGCGGCGGCAGCGGTCAATGCGGCGCGTTTCAGCTTCTAATGCTCAGCGCGCTTCAACTGAACGGTATCGGGATGCCGTATTCTACGACCGGGCAGGCGGTGTTGATCGGCGTAATCACCGTCAACCGCAGTGGGTTCATGGTGAACGACTGGACTTATAGCAGTACTCCAGGCACGCCCGGTGTTCCCCTTTATCCAGGCTATGGATGGACGTTAAGGCTGACCAGCGAGCTACAGCTCGAGTCGGCCCCGGTATACGGCGTTTTCACCGGAATGGTGCCAGCAAACGTGCCCCCGACGTACGGCTACATGACGAGCGGTACCGGCCTGCCCGGGCAGAATTCGGGCACGCCGTCCGAGAAGTTCTTTGGTTCGCATTACATCCTTCAAATTAGCGCAGATCTTGCGGGCGGTGCCGGGCCATACTTCGACCCCTCCTACGGGGTAACCTATGAGGACCCGGCCGACTTTGAAGCGAATGCCGTTGCAGGGTACGGGACGTGGAGGGCCAATTCGGGTACCACACCGGTTTGGAGCGACTGGGGTGTGACGCAGGTTGGCGGTGCGGTGAACATCTGCTTTCAGATCGGCTCAGCGCCGGGCTCTTACCCGGCTTGCACCATTTTCTCTGAGATCAGGGCCGGGAGGAAAAAATGAATATGAGAGTGATGTCAGCGGCAGTGCTGCTGGCCGTAGGCGCTTACGCGGCCGATGTCAGCGAGATCGCCTTTAGCCGGAGGGACGATAGTTGGCGGGCTTACAGCAGCAGTGGCGCTACGGTCCACTTGCAAGCCCGCTATTCGAAGCTGACCGTCCCCTGGCCCGATGGGACATCCCGCGACGCTGAGCTGCTCGTACTCTTTGACCCTCACACGGGATACTACCTGTGGGATCACCTCGTCAGTCTCCCGTCGAAAGTGTACCCAGACGCATTCCAGGGCTGGCTAAGCACGAGCGCCCTTTACGCCGACGACGACGGTATCGAGTGGTACGCACTCGGCGGCATGCAGCTAGAGGTGCGCCGATCGTCCGGGCATGCGGAGAGCCTCGATCGCGCGTACGACGATGTGTACCATGACCTGCAGGCGCACTGGCCCGAACGCCGCCAGCGGAAGGGTCAATTCATAAAGACGGTGGAGGTCTGGAAGCTGCTCGGCGACGATTTCGATCGCGATCCGGCGAACGTGTTCACACAGCCGGTGATCGATGACGTGGCGCGGTCCGGCAAGCAGTGGATCCTCAAAATCCACGCGCGATGGCCCGCGGAATTGATTCTGGACGAGGACTTCAACGCAGTGAACGCCAAGCGCATCCCCGACGTCAAGAAAGAATGAGGATGAAAGCGTGGTCAGCGGGCCTGTTGATGCTCCTGGCGGGAGGGGCTTACGCGGCAGATGTCAGCGAGATAGCCTTTAGCCGGTCGGACGATAGCTTGCCGGCTTACAGCAGCAGTGGGGAGACGCACCTACAGGACCGCTATGCTAGGCTGACCGTCCCTTTACCAGATGGGACATCCCGCGATGCCGAGCTGCTGGTCCTCTTTGAGCCTCACACAGGATACTACCTGTGGGATCATGTCGTCGCATCCCCGGGGAAAATGGACCCACGCGAACACGTATTCCAGGACTGGCTAAAAACCAGCGTACTTTACGCCGACAATGACGGCATTAAATGGTTCGCGCTCGGGGGCATGGACCTGCTGGTGCGTCGCTCCTCCGGCCGGGCGGAGAGCCTGGACCGCGCGTACGATGAGGCGTTCCATGATCTACAGGCGCACTGGCCCGAACGCCGCCAGCGGAGGGGGCAATTCTTAAAGACTGTGGAGGTATGGAAGCTGCTGGACTCGACCTTTTACCGTGACCCGGCAAACACGCTATTCTACCCGGTGATCGATGACGTGGCGCGCCTAGGCAAGGATTTCGTCGATGGATTCTCGTCCGCGTCGAAAATCCGCTCAGATCACTTCCGGTTCGCGTCTCAGCCGGACATCGCGCGTCTTGCCGGAAGGCTTTGCCGACGACCGCCTTGGCCCTAGCGAGTTTCTCGCTGTCCGGACACCAACCGCTCCTGCAGGGGATCCGATGCTGCCCACCGAGAGCCTGAGCTCCGAGGCGCCGCCGAACGCCATCAAAGGATTTCCCAGGCATCCATCGTCCTGTCCATAGTTCGAGAATACATCCAGTTAATCGATGTACCCGGTGAAGAAATGCTACTATTTTTCGAGAATCTCCACCGGGTACCATGAGTCTGATCGGAGAGAGGACGAAATGAAGAGAATTGGAATCATCACACTCCTCGCGCTTGCGAGCTTGTGCCGCGCCCAGGAAACCGGCGAGTTCCAACCAGCCGCCACCAATGTTCTGGATGCGCAGTGGCCGCGTGTCGACAGCGCCTTGCGGGCGCAATTCCGGGTCAAGGCGCTGGATGCCAAGGCAGTGAAGCTCAATTTCTGGAGCGGGTCGAAGCTCGACCTGGTGAAGCAGCCCGACGGCTTCTGGACGGTCACCACTGAGCCGCTGGTTCCCGGATTCCACTACTACACGTTCATCATCGACGGCGCGGAGGTCGCCGATCCGGGCAGCCACGCGTACTATGGAGGCGGCAGAGACGTAAGCGGAATCGAGATTCCCGAGGCGGGGTCGACCTACTACTCGGCCCAGGATGTTCCCCACGGACAGGTTCGCGAAGTCTGGTACCACTCCGACGTGACCGGGACCTGGCGCCATGCGCTGGTGTATACGCCGCCGGACTACGACACCCAGACGAGCGTGCGCTATCCAGTGCTTTACCTGCAGCACGGTGCCGGCGAGGATGAGACCGGTTGGACGAAGCAGGGTCATGCCAACTTCATCCTGGACAACCTGATCGCGAGCCGGAGCTCGAAGCCGATGATTGTGGTGACGGCGAATGGGTATGCCCGGCGTGCCGGCGTGCCGGTTCCCAACCTCGCCGGAAGGCCCTTCGGCTCACCCGAGATGATGAAGGCCATGCAAGAGACGGCGGCTGCCTTTGAAGACGACGTGACGCAGGCGCTGCTTCCCTTCGTTGATTCGCATTTCCGGACCTTGACGGATCGCGATCATCGAGCCATGGCCGGTTTGTCGATGGGTGGCATGCAGACGTTTCAGGTGACATTTGATCACCTCGAGCTGTTCTCGTACATTGGCGGTTTCAGCGGTGCGGCTGGCGCGATGGTGCTCGGCAACGAGAAGCTAGACGCGAAGACCGCTTTCCATGGCGCGCTGGCCGATCCGGCCGCTTTTGCCAAGCGCGTACATCTGCTGTGGATTGGCGTGGGCACCGAGGAGCCTGCCAGGATGAAGACTGGTCTCGAGCGGCTACACACATCGCTGGATGAGGCGCACATCAAGCATGTGTTTTACGAGTCGCCGGGCACCTCGCACGAGTGGCAAACGTGGCGCCGCGATCTAAACGAGTTTGCGCCGAAGCTCTTTTTGCCAATCGCGCAATAGGTGGAAGTTTAGGTTGATTTGCAAGCTCTCAGTTCGATGATCCGAATCTTAGGATTCGCCGCGTTGGTTGCGGTTTCCGTGCTCGTGGCACAAACCATCGTGAGTGCGCAGGCGCCCACCGCGAGGACGGGTGGGATCTTCTGGGATAAGTCTCCAGCACCAATCTGGGGACCATGTCCTTCCCGTCGGCAACGGCCGTCTTGGCGCAAAGGGTATTCGGCGGCGCGAACTCGGGCACCAACAACGGTGACTTGCAGGAACCAAGCGGAGTCATGCGCCTGAAGAGTGGGGCTTTGTCATCTGCCTTTCGGTTGAACTGGTCGCCCTCGGCTTTTTCATGCCCTGCGCTCATCCGGAATCGATGATCAAATTCGCGTACGGGATGGTGCCTGGATCGAAGGCGGCGGCGAGACCGATGGGTTCGGGAAACTCTGTGGTTCCGTCACGCGCAACGCCGTGCAGCGCCTCGCTCCCCAGTCGTAAGCGGGTACATTCAATCTCGGAATGGCACAGGCCTGGTTGACGAGACTGGCCTTTTCTTCGAGCGTCATGCGGTGCACAGGTTCGCAGCGCTGCTCTGGCTGCAGACTGATCTCGAGATAGGAAGGCTGTTGGGCAGGGGCGGTCCACACTATTCCGACCGCAGCCAGGCTGAAGCTCTATGCGCGTTTCTCATGGTGTTTTCCTCGGGAGGGAAATGAACCGTCACGGCTTGACGGTTGCGCCGTCCGGACTACGCCTCCAGGTTGTTCGTGACGATTCCTTCAATAAGACCGCCTTCGACCTTCACGGGCGCGGTCATCGCCATCTCCAGGCACAGAACAGGGCAAACGGCGACGGCGGCAAACGAAAGCATCTTCATATAGGTTTGTCCTGTTAAGAGACGGTTCATTTCCCGGATGTCTCGATCCTGCTCCGCAGGGCGCGCTCCGCATCCGCCGACCAGTGTCCGGCCCGAGATCGAGGAACACCGAGGTGTGGGGCGGGCGCATCTGCGTCTTGACGATCAACGCGCGGAAACAAGCGGCCACCGCATCCATCCGCACGATGATCTGTTCGTGCGGCAAGACGATCGGCCGGCCAGCAGATCTTCCAGATGCTTGGGTACTCCGTCACGCCGCCAGCGCCGGCGTCGTTGACAAAGCCGAGTTCAGCGTCTGTGTAGATGGTTGCGTTTACGCGGCCGGAGCTAGCGAAGGCATCCGGGACAATGCGGACGACACCGATGTGTAGCCGCGGGCGAGAACGGTGTGCATGCCGGCGCCCGACTGCGCGGGATAAGCAGGGTTTGCCACCACGATCCAGTTTCGATGCCCGAGGAGTGCCTATCTATCGGGGCAATCTCGCGCATCTCCTCGTCTGACAGCGGTTCGCTCACGATCGACTGAAGGTTCGCCATGTAGTTGCACCTTCTCGTTCGAGAACGGAATGGGTGTCTGGCCCCTCTCGACAGCCCGTTTCAGACACACGGCGGCAGGATGGACGCCGTGTTGCCGGGCAATGCGCACGATGACGGGATCGTCCATTGGCGAGCTGTCTTCGGAAGTGCGGTCGCGCTCCGGCCGGTTAGGCGAGCCAAGAGGACAATAACCGATCGGCTCGATGCCGTTGTCTCGCACGAACTCAAACAGTTCAGTTTGCTGGAAGTGCGGGTGCAACTCCATTTCGTTCACGGCGGGCTTGATCCGGGTATCCCGCAGAAACAGCTGCAGCTTCGCGACCGTCATGTTGGATGTGCCGATGTGTTTAGCGAGTCCAATGTCGACCAGCCGTTCCATCTGCCGCCAGGTCCTCAGGAAATTCTCGCGGACTTACGGTTTCGCGTCCGGGCTGCGCGAATCCACGTTGCACCCGCGTGGGTGGAAGTTCGGAAAAGGCCAGTGCACCAGGTACATGTCGAGGTACCCAGCCCGCAGATCGGCGATCGATGTCCGGCACGCGGGTATGACGTCGTTTTCCCCGTGCTTATCGTTCCAAAGTTTGGAGGTGATCCAAACATCTTCACGGCGAAGTCCCGCGCCAAATAGATCGGCGAACGCTCCGCCGATTCGGTTCTCATTTCGGTACACGGCGGCACAGTCGAAATGGCGATACCCGGCCATAGCGGCGCCACACACGGCTTTCGCCACCTGCTCGGCCGAAGCTTGGCCGCTGCCGAAGGTGCCAAAGCCTATAGCCGGCATCGCCGCTCCCGTGTACAGGATGCGCGCTTTGGCACTCGATCGGGATCAACACCATCCTCAGCGAGGGGGAATTGACTTACGGCACTCATGTCCTCTGCGCCCCGGCATCTTTCATCGCCGACTTTAACGATGAAGTCTGCTCGATGTCAAGAGGTTGGCGCTCGTTGTCGCCGAAACACGAAAATTTCCGCTGCGTGCCGGTTGAGCGCGCCGGTTTGCAGTCCGAGGGTCGCAGGGCATCCGAAAGGTGCACGCGATTGCGCTTTTCGAGCACCATGTGAGACCTACCAGAAGTAGGTAGCGACGATACTCGGGGGCCCTGGCGTCTCATCGACGATCTTCGTCCATAGCAGCACCTGCAAGTTCTTTTTCGGCCAGTCGCTCGGGGCTTTCGCGGCCAGAACAGTCATCAGGTGCGGAGATGTCAGGAATTCCCCCGCGGCGCGCGTGCCATACTGAGTGATTCCAGCGGCCGCAATGAGAAGCTCACCCGTCTTCGAATCAAACACGCGCGACACGATTGCGTAGTCCTCGGGTGTGCGTCCGTCCGGCGCAAGGTTCGGCAATCTGTATATCCGGTTATTGGAGCGATCGCGAATGGTCGGGTGCTTGTCAAAGACGAACCGCAGATCGTTCGTCGTCTGCAGCGTCCAGGCGTTGTTGAAGGCGCCGATCAGGATCGAGGGCTGGTATCTCAGGTCGCCGAAGGTGAGATCGGCGCCATAACGCATCTGGTAGAGCTTTCCCTTTTTAGAGAAGAGGGAGGTGAGCACGACGCTGGCGTAGGCATCACCGATACACGTGTACTGGCTGGGGACGGCGACGAGGTCGTGCGCGGAACTGGTAAGGTCGGGAGACTGAAAAACTGGCGTGGTGGCGTTATGCACCAAGATCGGTTTCAGGCTGGTCAAGGCCGGCGCCCAGAACTTGTCCAGCGCAGAAGACGCCGATAACCGCAGACTTTGGATCAGTATAGCGCCGGCCACCGCCGCTAAAACTGCGGCGGCCACCCAACGCCACCGGAACCCTCCCACACTACGCCTTGCGATTGCCGGTGCGGCCGGCTGGGCCGCCTTCCACTGAAAAACCGCCCGGTAGGAACCCGATGGTATGTCGATCCGAACGAGGCTGTCGGCTCGATCCTGGTAGTACTGCGCCAGCCGTTTCCGCACCTCAGCCGCCCGCGCCCGAACCACAGGGTCGTCGCTGGGCTCATAATCAGGGCGGCGGCCGAATACCTGGGTCCCGATGACCCGCTCGCGCAACAGATCGTTTTCTCCGGCGAGCGTGTGCTCAACCATATACCTCAGCAGGCTCTGGCACTGGTTTGTCGTCCGAAACGGCGCGCTCTGAAGGACGCCGACGAGCGCTTCCCGGATACGGACGGCGTCAGCGTGCGATATGGCTTCGGAACTCGTGTGCTGGCCCATCTCCAGATTGCTCTTCACCAAGGCTTACCAGGTACTGTACCCCCCCGCATTTAAACTTGCAACCCATGGAGCCCACTGCCCCGCGCCGGTGGGGCACGGTAAAGAACCTTGCAAACGTCCGTGAAAAGAAATACTGTCACCCCGGCGAGAGGTGGTGTGCGCGTCTCCGCCGTAATGGCTTTTTAAGAAAGAAAGGGGTCTTCCATGTTGCGCAAGTACTCTTCGCGAGGTCTGGCCTTCGGCATCTGCCTGGCAACCGCGCTCACGATGCTCCAGCCTGCCGCCTACGCCCAGACACAGGCATTTAGCGCCTCCCTGAGTGGTGTTGTTCACGATAGTTCTCAAGCGGCGGTCCCAGGCGCCAAAGTCATTTTGTCGAGCCCGGAAAAGGGCCTTACCCGAACCTTCACAACCGACGCGGAGGGGCGATACTCATTCGCTTTGCTGCCGCCGGCAACCTACACGCTCACCGTCGAAGCGGGCGGGTTTTCCTCCTACAGGCAGGCAGGGATCGTCCTGGAGGCTGGCCAATCCGCAAATCAGGAAGTCACCATGCAAGTGGGAGCGGTACAGACCGAGGTGGTAGTCACTGGTGAGGGGCCCATCCTCGCCGCCGACAATGCTAACGTTTCCTCAGACTTGACGACGCAGCAGATCGACCAGCTTCCGGTGGATTTCCGCAACGCTTTTGGTCTCGTGCTGTTGAACTCGTCAGTGAACAACGCCTCCCAGTTCCAGGTAGTCAATGGCGGAGGACAGTCGGGGACCGCCGATCAGGATATCTCGTTCCTCAACTTCGGGGGCGGCTACTTTGGAACCAGCGCCTACCTGCTCGACGGCCATTGGGACACCGCCGGCGACTGGGGCGGGGTGATTTATGTGCCTTCCATGGAGTCGGTCGCGGAGGCCAGGATTCAAACCAACTCCTTCACCGCGGAATACGGCTGGAGTACCGGCAACATGTACAATGTAATCACCAAGTCCGGCTCCAGCAGCCTTCACGGGGACGCGTTCGAGTTCCTTCGTAATTCCGACCTCGACTCCAACTTTTTCTTCAATAACGCCCACGGCATCCCCAGGACGGCGTTCCGGCGCAACCAGTTCGGCGTTGCCGGCGGCGGACCGCTGTACATCCCAGGCGTCTACAAGCAGCGCAACAAGACCTTCTTCTTCGCGTATTACGAAGGACTGCGCCAGGGTACTCCGGGTCCCCTCACCAGCACCATGCCAACAACGGCCGAGAAGAATGGGGATTTCTCCGCGATCCCTCAGGTGTTGTACAACCCCTTCTCCACGGTGCAGACCGCCAGCGGATTCTCCCGTACGCCGTTCCCGGGCAATCAGATCCCGGCAAGCCTGTTCAGCAAGGTTGGGGCCAAGCTGCTCTCGTACTATCCCGACCCAACGAACAGTGCACTGACAAACAACTTCTCAGCCTCAGCCAGTGCTTCGGCGACCTCCGACGAATATGGCATCCGGCTCGATCACAACTTCACCGACAACCTGCGAATGTTCGTCCGCTGGTCGAATAAGGACGAGACTAAGACGGAAGAGGCGCCGTATTACGGCGCAAGCAATCCGGCCGGACCGGGATCGTTCAACCCCAACAACCGCCTGGATGGCGCCGCCGGTACCACATGGGTGATCAATCCGACGACGGTTTTCAGCCTCAATGCCGGCTACAATCACTGGTTCGAAGGCAATGTGCTCCAGAGCTACCCGTTCGATATGACCCAACTTGGCCTGCCTGCCTTCATCAACTCAACCTCGAACCAGTTCCCGGTTGTGTCGGTGAGCGGCTATGCGCCGCTGGGTCCACAGAACGGAGCGGGCCAAGGCGGTTTCCCCCGCAACGATTTGACCTGGTCGGCCGACTTGAACAAGACCCACGGTTCCCATTCCTTCGCGATGGGCTTCATGGAAGTCGTAAGTCAGACTGGCGGCGGACGCATTTATCCCACGACATTCGACTTCGGTTCCGTCTCCACTGCGGGACCGAACCCGGAGACTGCCGACCCGAGCGTTAGCGGCAACTCCATCGCCTCGCTGTTGCTCGGAGTCGGGACGGGCGGCTCGACCGGCGTCACCGTGTTGCCGTTCACCTCCAAGCACTACTTGGGCGCCCACTTTCAGGACGACTGGAAAGTCACTCGCAGGCTGACACTGAATCTGGGCATCCGCTGGGAATACCAATCTGCGCCTGTGGAGCGCTTCAATCAGCAGAACTATTTCGACTTCAACGCCACCAATCCGATCAGTTCGGCGCTCGGCTCGACGGTCAAAGGCGCCGTGGTCTACAGTGGCGTCGGCGGCGTCGGGCGCGGACTTTACGACCCCACCAACAAAGACTTCGCGCCGCGGCTCGGCATCGCCTATCAGGCTGCGGATAAGATCGTCGTCAGAGCCGGATTCGGCCTCTACTACGTGCCTTCCTTTTTTGGACAGGGAGCGGACCAGGGGTATGGGCAAAGCACGCCTTGGGTAACCACAACGTCCGACGGTTACACGCCGTTGAACAACCTCGACAATGCGTTTCCCAACGGCGCGCTTGCGCAAACCGGCAACAGTCTGGGTGCGATGACCAATGTCGGCTACGGCACGAGCGGTTCGCAGCTCAACCGGCCCGACCCGTACATGGAGCAGTGGATGTTCGGATTCCAGTATGCCCTGACCAAGAACGACCTGATCGATGTCAGCTACGTGGGGAGTCATGGCGTCAAACTGGCTCAGGGCGGACTGAACCTCGACCAGTTGCCGACAGCGGACCTTGCGCTCGGAAACCAGCTGCTCCAGCAGGTCTCCAACCCGTATTACGGCAAGATCGCCAGCAGTGGTTGCGGCCTTTCCAGTCCGACGGTCGCGTATGGGCAGTTGCTGCTTCCCTTTCCGGAGTTTTGCAGCGTCAGTATAGCGCAGCCGCTGGGCAGCTTTTCACATTACAACGCTCTCGAGTTGACCCTCACTCACCGCTGGAGCTCGGGGCTGAATCTGCTGGCTTCGTACACATATTCCAGGTTCATCGACAACACGGTCGGAACAACATCCTGGTTGGGCCAGACACCCATTCGCGACAACTACAATTTGGCTGCCGAGAAATCGCTGGATGCCGCAGATACCCCGAACAGCCTGGTTGTAACCTACATCTACGAACTTCCGATCGGAAAAAGCAAGCGGGTCGGAGCGAACCTCAACCCAGTGGCCAACGCGATTGTTGGCGGTTGGCAGGTTTCGGGAGTCACCACATTCAAGAGCGGCTTTCCGATCGCTATCACGACCGGCGACAACAACACCAACTCGTTCGGTGGCAACCAGAGGCCGAACCTGGTCGGCAACCCAACCGTCAGCAATCCGACCATTCAGGAGTGGTTCAACACCGCCGCATTCGCGCAACCGGCGCCATTCACTTTTGGAAATGCGCCGCGGTACATGGGAAACGTCCGCGCGCCGGGTCTGGCGGACTGGGACATCGGAGTTCAGAAGTGGTTCTACTTCCGCGAAATGCTGAAGTTCCAGTTCCGCGCCGAAATGTTCAACGCGTTCAATCGCGTCAACTTCTACGCGCCCGATGGCAATCTCACGGATTCGAATTTTGGGGTAATCTCAGCTACGCTTCCACCGCGAGATATCCAGATGGGACTGAAGTTGTACTGGTAAGTGCGCGTCTTATTCACAATTGGCCTGGCGGCTTCGACGCTGGCTGTGGCACAGCCGGATCGGGACGCCAAGTTTGAATCGCTCCTGGCCGAAGCCCGTGAGGCGCAGGCCAGGAACGACTTTCGCGGCGCCGCGGCCAGCTATCGCCAGGCCGTGGCGATCCGCTCGGATATCGCCGAGCTCCGAAGCAATCTCGGGCTGATGCAGCACCAGTCCGGCGACTACCCCCAGGCGGCGGAATCGTTCCGCGCGGCATTGCATTTGAACCAGGCTCTGTTCGTTCCCAACCTGTTTCTGGGTCTCGATCTTTTGCAACTCAACCGCCCGCGGGAAGCGGCTCCGTACTTGCTGGCAGCCGAGAAACTCAAGCCGGACGATCCGCAGCCGGCGTTGGCGTTGGGACGTACGTTCCATGCGCTGTGGGAGCCCGACAAGTCCGAAAGATGGTATCGGCGGGCGCTCGTGCTGGTCCCCCGCAATGGCGAGGCATGGTACGGCCTGGGGCTTGCGCATTTTGGTTTGGCGGAAGCTGCCGGAGCGAAGCTGACAAGTTCCTTTCGCGAGTCCGTGTACGTTGCCGAACTCACCGCCAGCGCGCGTGCGGAGGAGGGAAGTCTGACCGCAGCGATCCAAGCCTACAAGGCTGAGCTGGCATGGAAAGCGACTCCGCCCCAATGTTCGCATACCTCTTACGGTTTCGTCTTGATCAGTCACGGCGACCCGGCGGAAGCCGAACAGGAATTCCGGCGCGACCTGGAGTCGTGTCCCGCCGCGCGCGTCGGAATGGCTCGCCTGCTGTTCGAGAGCGGCGCGCAAGAGAAGGCCATGGATATGCTGACCGATTTCGCAAACTCGGACCGGGACGGATTCGATTCGTCGCTGCCCCGGTTCTGGGAAGGCCTCGATACGCAACAACTCGAGACGCGGCTGGCACAACTGCGGCAGTCTGCCGGTAACATGGCCGGCGTCGTGGCGGCGCGTTTGCGCGAGGGGGCCCGTCCCTCGACCCCGCTCGAACCGGAAAGTGCCGTCCCGGAATCCGGCAACCTCGAAGACCTGCAAAGGTTCGCGAGCAATGCCTATTTCTCGGGGCACTTCCGGACCGCCGCTCTGGCGAGCGATCGCCTTCGGCAGAAGTACCCGAACGATCCGGCAGGCTGGTATTGGGCGGTGCGGGCCAACCAGAAGCTGGGGGTGGCTGCGCTCGCGCGCGCCGGCGAGGTGGAACCCGCTTCACCGAAAATCCATGCTCTGCTCGGCGACGCCTACCAGCGCCGGAGGATGTTTGACGAAGCACGGGAAGAGTATTCAAAGGTGCTGGCGGCCTCGCCGGATAGCGTGGCTGGCCTGGCTGGGCTGGCCAAAGCCGATTATGCAGACGGCCGGCTGGAACAGGCCCGGAGCAGCGCACAGAAGGCGCTCGCTCGAAGTCCGGCGGATAGCGAGATCAATCTTCTAATGGGGGAGATCCTCGTGGCGCAACACCAGTACGCGGAAGCGGAGCCGCATTTGGAGCGGAGCCTGCACGCGCGCCCGGACCTCCTGCCCCACGTTCATGCCCTGCTCGGCCAAGTGTGCGCGAGAACCGGCCGAACGAAGGAGGCGATCAAGGAACTGACACAAGGCCTCGCCAGCGACGAAGATGGCAGCGTGCACTATCAGCTTGCCCGCCTCTATCAGGAAGCCGGCGACGCGACCGCAGCGGCCGCGGCGTTCGAAAAATCGAAGCAGATTCGTGCCAGGTACGACGCTCTGGCCCAGTTGACGCTCGACCCAGTGCGCTAAGCCAGCTACTTGTCCGCAACTATATGCAGACCATATCGAATCTCAAACGCCTGAGCTATGCTGCGACGGATACCGCGGGGCAGCTCGTATTTGCGGTGATCTCAACTTATTTGTTGTACTTCTATACCGACGTTTACGGGATTCCGGTGGGCATCGCCGGCACGATCCTCCTGGTGGCCCGCTGCATCGACGGAGTCGATGCGCCGGTCTGGGGGATCATTCTGGATAAGACTAGCAGCAGGTGGGGCAGGTACCGCCCGTGGTTTCTTTGGCTCTGCGGACCCTACGCCGTGTTCGGGGTCCTGACTTTTCTGACGCCGGACCTGAGCACTCACGCCAAGGTTTGGTATTCGGCCTCCACATATATAGTCTGCGGCATCCTATACACCGGAATCAACACACCCGTCACTGCAATTCTTTCCGCGCTCACGCCGGACCCGAGCCAGCGCGTGATGCTGACAACGTACCGGATGATCGGCTCCAAGGTCGGCGTGTTGATCGTTAATGCCACGGCGCTTCCCCTCATCGCCCTGCTCGGCCACGGGAACGACAAACGCGGATTCATGCTGACGATGCCCATTTTCGCGGCGGGGGCGGCAATATTATTCCTGCTGGCATTTCGCAATCTTGAGGAGGTCGTAGAGGCGCCCAGGAATCCGGAGCGGATGCTGGCTTCGTTTGGCGCGATTGCGGGCAACTGGCCATGGATGATCATCGCGTCCAGCACGTTTCTCTTCTGGATCGCTTACGTGTCCAGAGTATCGGCGGTGATCTACTACTTCACCTACAAGCTTGGTCGCAAGGACCTGGTTCCGCTGGTCAATAGCCTGGATATCGTCTCGCTCAGCGCCGTTGTCTTCCTGCCCTCGCTCTGCCGCTACACTTCGAAGCGGAACCTGTGGGCCTTGGGACTGGCTGGGTCGATCGCCGGTCAGTTGCTGATGTATTTTGCGGCGCCGTCGGTGCCGGCGGTGCTGGCGGGCTGGATTTTCGCCGCGGTTGCCGGCGGAGTCGCCATGACATTGCCGTTCTCGATCCTCTCGGACAGCGTCGACTACGGCGAGTGGAAGACCGGGATTCGCTCGGCAGGTCTGTTGACTGCAATGGGCGCCGCGCTCTGCTTCAAAGCGGGCAGCGGCATCGGCGGTGCGCTTCCGGCATGGACCATGGCCGCCTACGGCTACGTTCCAAACGCGCGCCAGACCGCATCGTCACTGGCGGGCATTGAGATCGGATTCATCTGGCTGCCCGCGGTCTTCTTCGCGCTCAGCCTGCTGCCAACCCTCCTCTATTCCCGCTACGAGGCCATGGAGCCGCGGATCCGTCAGGAGTTGGACCAGCGCCGCGCGGTAGCAGCGCTCGATAGGGCATGATATGTATCAACTCGAAAGCAATCGCGAATCTCTAGTCCTGACTTCCGAAACATCGCGCCTGCGGATCGGTTTCGTCAGCGAGTCCATGGTGCGGGTGACGATGACGGGGAAGCAGCCGTTCCGGGACCGCGCCAGTCTCTCGGTTGTATCCAACTCCTGGTATCTGAATTACCGGATGGACGAAGACGCAATCGAATTCCGAGTCGCGACAGCGTCGGTAGCCGCAAGCGTCAACAAGAAGACGGGCGCGATCGCCTACTTCGACCCAGAGGGCCGGCTGCTGACGCGCGAGCCCGAGCGCGGAGGCAAATGGCTGACACCGATAGAAGTATACAGGAACCGCTTCAGCAACTCCGCGACGGCGTCCACGGACGGGGTTGACGGTGTGCGCGTTTCGGCTGAGGAATCGGAGAGTGTCCTGGATCGGCATGCTTTTCAGGCGAAGCTGGAATTCGTTTCCGCGGAGGACGAAGCGCTTTTCGGCTTGGGATCCCACGAGGAAGGCTACGGCAACCTGCGGGGCAAATCGAGAGAGCTATACCAGCACAACCTGAAAGCGGTCATTCCCTATTTCGTCTCCACCAGGGGATACGGGATGCTGTTCGACTGTTACTCCCTGATGACTTTTCACGACGACGCTCTCGGGTCTTACATATGGGCGGACGTCGTTGACGAGCTCGACTATTATTTCATCCGCGGTGAGCAATTTGACGATGTTACCAGGGGGTATCACGCACTTACCGGCCGAGTTCCAATGCCGCCGAAATGGTACTTCGGCTACACGCAATCCAAAGAGCGCTACGTCAACGCCAAAGAACTCGTGGATATCGTCTGCGAATACCGCCGGCGCGGCATCCCCCTGGATCTGATCGTGCTGGACTGGAAGCACTGGCCCGATGGCGGGGGCTGGGGACAGAAATCGTTCGACCCTGTGCGCTTTCCCGATCCGAAGGAACTGACCGCCACGCTGCACGGTATGGGCGCGAAGCTGATGGTGTCGGTTTGGCCCGCAATGACCGGCGACAGCCCGAACCGGAAGGAACTGCTCGAACGCGGCATGCTGCTGGGGAATCAATCGACTTACGATGCCTTTCAGGAGGAGGCGCGGCGGTGTTACTGGGAGCAGGCCAACCGCGGACTATTCTCAAATGGCATTGACGCCTGGTGGTGCGATTGTACCGAGCCGTTCGAATCGGACTGGCATGGTGCGGTCAAGCCCGAGCCGCATGAACGTCTGCCGGTCAATACCGGAGAAGCGAAGCGATACCTCGATCCGGGCTACATCAGCGCATTCTCGCTGCTACATTCGCGGGGGATGTATGAGGGCCAGCGCGGCACAACCTCTGGCAAGCGCATGGTCAACGTCACCCGGTCATCTTACGCCGGCCAGCACCGCTATGGGACAACCACCTGGTCCGGCGACATTAGCGCCACCTGGGAGACGCTGCGGCGCTCTATCCCCGAGGGGTTGAACTTCTGTGCGGCTGGGGAGCCTTACTGGAATCTGGATATCGGCGGCTTCTTCATCAAGAACGATCCCGCATATTGGTTCTGGCGCGGCGACTACGACGCCGGATGCCGCGGATTGACCGATGGCTCGGCTCGGGAGCCCGATCCCGACGACACCGGGTGCACCGACCTTGGCTACTGGGAACTCTACACACGCTGGTTGCAGTACGCGGTCTTTCTGCCGATGTTCCGTTCGCATGGAACGGACGCGCCGCGGGAAGCCTGGCGGTTTGGCGAGCCGGGCACTCCGTTCTACGATGCGATCGTCCAGTACATCCGGCTCCGCTATCGATTGTTGCCGTACATCTACTCCGTCGCGGCCCAGGTGAGCCGGAACAGTTGGACGATCATGCGGGCGGTTGCACTGGATTTCCCGCGTGACCTCCGGACCCACGATCTTACCGATCAATACTTGTTTGGTCCCGGCCTGATGGCCTGCCCGGTCACGAAGCCCATGTACTATGATCGGAATTCCGAGCCGATCACCGGAGCGGAGAAGAGTAGGCCGGTATACCTGCCCTCGGGGACCGGATGGTATGACTTTCGGGCCGAGACCTGGTTCCCCGGCGGAGCGGCTGTCGAGGCACCGGCACCTCTCGAGGTGATGCCGGTGTTCGCGCGCTCCGGCGCAATCGTGCCGATGTCGCCGGTTATGCAGTACGCGGATGAGGTGCGCGATGCTCCTTATGAAATCCGTGTGTATCGCGGCGCGGACGGCGTTTTCCCGCTGTACGAGGATGAGGGAGACAACTACAACTACGAGTCTGGTCGATTCTCTATCGTGATGCTGCGCTGGAGCGAACTCGACGGCGAGCTGATCATTGCTGCCAGGGCCGGCGATTTTGACGGGATGGTGACGTCGCGCCAATTGAACGTCGTGTTCATTTCCGAAAGCGTCCGGAAGTCGTGCAGCGTGGTCTATACCGGAGAGGAAATACGGGTGCGTCCAGCCGACTAAGACCGCAACTTGTCGGTTTTTACCGAGAGGACATCAGCGAATGAGTTTTACTGAGACATCAAAGCGAGGCCGGCCGAGGGCGGCACGCTGTTCCTGTTGCTCCGGAGGATCCAGCCGGGCGCTCCGAACTGGTTATGCCGGCACTTCCTCGAACAGTGGCACAATCCCGAGCCGTTGGGGAAAGGCTGCAATTAAAAAACCCCGGACAGCTCCTTGCCATCGCTAAAACACGGGGGCGGCACAGCCGAGAATCAGCCCAGGGTTTAATCCTGAGTGGTCAGCGAAAGCATCTGATCCAGGCGGCCCCGCCCCGATGAGCGCCAGCACGAGCCGTCCGCGCACGGCCTGCTCGTCCGCAAACACGAGCGTCTCCACCCCTGCTCCTATACCGCCAGAGCGCTTTTCGCCGGACCATCTCCGGTCAGCGGATTACGCCATCCTCCGGGCGGGACCAGTTGCTCCACTGCCGGCGGACCCCATGTCTGCGGCTCATAGAAATGCAGCGGCGTGCCCCTGCCGAGCAGTGGATCCACAATCCGCCATGCCTCTTCCACATAGTCCTCGCGTGCAAAAAGGGTGGCGTCGCCAGCCAACGCGTCGCTCAGGACCTTCTCGTAGGCATCCATCTGCTCGGCGGTGGGCTGCGTGCTTGCCACCATCTCGACCGGCTCGGTAATGATTCTCGTCTCGCCACCCACCATCACGGTCATACCCATGGCGATCGCTACATCCGGATTGATTCGCAGCCTCAAATGATTTGAAGTTACACCTTCCGCTGGGAAAATAGCGGGCGGCTTTCGCAGGCGGCAGACAATCTCGGTGCAGGTCACGGGCAGTTGCTTGCCAGCCCGCATATAGAACGGTACCCCCTGCCAGCGCCAGGAATTCACTTCGAGTTTCACGGCTGCGAAAGTCTCGGTTTTCGAGTCCGGCGCCACGCCCTTTTCCTCCCGGTACCCCAGGAACTGGCCGCGAACCACGTTCTTCTCTTTCAAATCCGGAATGGCTTTCAGCACTTTCACCTTCTCATCGCGAACCGATTCGCTGTCCGTGCGAACCGGAGGCTCCATCGCCAGGTTGCACAGCACCTGGAAGAGATGATTCTGAATCACGTCGCGGATGGTGCCAGTCTCGTCGTAGAACGCCCCGCGGCCTTGCACCCCGAAGTCTTCGGCCATCGTAATCTGCACGCTCTCTACGTAATTGCGATTCCAGAAGGACTCCATGAAGGTATTGGCAAAGCGGAAGACCACCAGGTTGTTCACCGGCCGCTTGCCCAAGTAGTGGTCGATCCGGAAGACGTTTTTCTCTTCGAAATTCCGGAGCAATACCTTGTTAAGATGCCGCGCTGAGGCGAGGTCGTGGCCGAAGGGCTTCTCGACGATCATCCGCGCGTTCGCCATGCAGCGGCAATGTATGAGGTTTTCGAGCACCGGTTCGAACATGGCAGGCGGAATGGCCAGGTAATGCGCCGGTCGGCGCGAACTCTGGAGCTCCCGGCCGAGCGCTTCGAAGGTCGCCGGATCGCCATAATCACCGTCAACATACCGCAGTAGTGACGAGAGTTTCCGGAAAGCCTCTGGATCCGCGCCGCCGTGCTTTTCCAGGCTGTCCAGCGCGCGGGCTTTAAACTGATCGAGGTTCCAACCGGCCTTCGCCACCCCGATCACCGGCACGTTCAGACTTCCGCGCTTCAACATCGCCTGCAGTGCCGGGAAGATCTTCTTATAAGCCAGGTCGCCGGTGGCGCCGAAGAAAACGAATGCGTCCGAGTGATTGTCCATCGCTTATGCCGCCCGTTCCCTTCCCGCGGCCTTCTCCAGATGTCCGCCGAATTCATACCGCATGGCCGAGAGCAGCTTGTCCGCAAAATCGGCGTCGCCGCGCGACGAAAACCGCTGGTAAAGCGCGCTGGAGAGCACCGGGACGGGAACCGCTTCGTCAATCGCCGCTTTTATGGTCCAGCGCCCTTCGCCGGAATCGGAAACACGACCGGAGAATCGCGACATTTGGGGATCTTCTAGCAAAGCGGCGGCCGTGAGGTCGAGCAGCCACGACGCGATCACGCTACCGTGGCGCCAGAGTTCCGCGATATCGGCAAGTTTGAGGTCGTACTGATACTCCTCCGGATTGCGCAGCGGGGTGGTTTCGGCGTCGGGCGCTTCGCCGGTCTGCTTGCCGATGTTGGCGCGGCGAAGAATGCCCAGGCCCTCGGCGTACGCCGCCATCACGCCGTATTCGATGCCGTTGTGGATCATTTTTCACGAAATGGCCGGCGCCGTTTGGGCCGCAGTGCAGATAACCCTGCTCGGCCGTGCCGCCCATCTTCTCGCGGCCGGGCGTTTCCGGAATGCTGCCCTTCCCCGGAGCGAGCGCCGCGAAGATTGGCTCGAGGTGCTTCACCACCGCCGCCTCGCCGCCAATCATCATGCAGTAGCCCCGTTCCAGTCCCCATACGCCTCCGCTCGTGCCCACGTCTACGTAATGGATCGAGTGCGACGCCAGTTCCTTGGCGCGGCGGATGTCATCCACGTAGTACGAGTTCCCGCCGTCGACCACGATGTCACCCGGCTGCAGAAGCGGCACGAGGTCACTAATGGTGTCGTCCACCACCGCCGCTGGAACCATCAACCAGACCGCGCGCGGCGGCGTGAGTTTTGCGACTAAATCGGCGAGCGAAGTCGATTCCACGGCTTTCTCCCTCGCCAACTCTCTGATAGACTTTGGCGACATGTCGAACACCACGCATTGGTGCCCCTTTCGGATGACGCGCCGCGCCATGTTGGCGCCCATCCTTCCCAGACCGATCATTCCCAGTTGCATCCCTGTTCCCCTCTCACAAAAGTCTGCCGCGTACAGCGGCACTGCCACTCAACGAATCGCGGCTCTCAGCCGGCCCATCGCCGCGGTGATCCCCTCTTGATGCCCGAACACCGATGACCCCGCCACGAACACGTCCGCGCCGGACGACGCTGCCAGCGGCGCTG
The DNA here is from genome assembly GCA_963818855.1 of Bryobacterales bacterium. Classification (GTDB taxonomy): domain Bacteria; phylum Acidobacteriota; class Terriglobia; order Bryobacterales; family Bryobacteraceae; genus Bog-159. Next base: position 838,112 of record CAWFUH010000008.1, read on the forward strand.
TCGATTCATCCACGCCGCCATCCACCTCCAGTTAACAGCGAAGGTTCGCGCGATCGATCATCTTCCGCACGCGCTCGATCTTCGGCAGGGTCGTCTGGAGGAAATGCTGATGACCGAACCCCGGATCCACGGTCATCACCAGCACCAGATCCACCAGCGGCAGGACCTCCTCGAGCACCGAAGCCGGCGTCGCCGGATTAATCGCCACGCCCGCACGCTTGCCGAGTTCCTTAATCCGCCGCACTGTCCGGTGCAGATTGCAGTTGCCCTCCCAGTGCACCAGGAACGCATCCGAGCCTGCCTTGACGAACTCCTCGAAGAAGAAGTCCGGATTCGTGATCATCAGGTGCGTCTCCAGCGGCAGGCGGGTCACGTGGCGGAGCGACTGAACAACGGGCGCGCCCATCGTCAGAAGAGTCTGAGAACG